>NZ_JACHJL010000001.1 GCF_014203645.1 Streptomyces zagrosensis
AGCCGTGTGCGGGAGAACCGCATGCACGGTTCGATGCGGCGGGGGCTGGAAACGGGGCGGACGTACTCCGCAACCGCGCCAGCCCTCGACCCTACATGAGTACTCGTCGGTTTGCTGACGGGGACTCTGCGTTTGTGTGGTGCGGTCTTTTCGGGTCTGGGGCAGGGCGAGGGCCCGGTTCTTGCGTCGGGTGTGCGCCGGGTTCCACTTCCCCCGTGTGGTGGTGCGGGTTGTCGGGACGGTCGAGTGGCTGGTCAGCCAGGGTCCGTCTGCGGTGACGCAGTTCAAGGTCGGCGAACTGGCCGCCTTTGGTGTTGGTCCCGAAGCAGGTCAGCCGCAGCCCGTCGAGGTCGGTGAAGCGCAACTGGGTCACCAGCCCGGCCCCGGCGCTTGAGACGGAGAGAGACCACCTCTCGCGCCCTGGGAGGGCGGAGCCGCTTGAGTACCACTCGACAGGGGGCCCGGCTCCGTGGCCGGGCTCCGCCCAAGCGCGACCGCCTTGTTCACGGATGGCGACCCCTAGACCGTGGACGTCACTAAGACGGCAGTCATCAAGGCCCCCGCGTACAACGCACTTGGTGGCCATGTCGGGCATCTGACGTTCGATAAACCACAGGTGATGAGCAAGGCCCGAGCCATCCTCTTGGCGTTGGTCGAGTAGCAAGGTGCAAGCGCCGGCCATCGACGCTCGTACGCGTGCCACACGCCGGATGTGCCAGGCGCGAGTCGCCCACAACTCGACCTCCATAGGCGAATCGGCCCAACCGGGGTGACGATGCCGCCCCTCGCGGCTGTGGGAAGGCCCGGCCAGCGGACCGTGAGTTCGCCGCGGGCCCACTTGCACTCAGCAGCGCCGCCCGATCCCCCGCCCTCGCCGTCGATTACTGTGCCGCCATGGACGACGACACCACGCGTGCCGTTCGGCCGAGGGGGACGGACGACACCAGCGGGCTGACCACCCGTGACCAGTCGTTCATAGCGCACGCCTCGACAGAACAGCGGCGACCAACGGACAGGGCCACCACCGCGGCCGAGGCACCCTACGGGCCGGGGGAGGGGTGCCTGACCACGGCGATCCGGCTGCCGGTGCGGATCGTCGTGCTGGTTGTGGTGGTACCGGTGCGCATGGTGTGGGACATCGTGGTCGGCCTCGGCACGGCACTCAATCGGGCCGTGCTGCGGCCCATCGGTCGCGCCATCGGATGGTGCTTCCGCACGCTGGTGGTTACGCCGCTGCGGGCCATCGGCAGCGCACTCGGCTGGCTCGGCAGCACCCTGGTGATAGCCCCGCTGTGCTGGCTCGGCCGCACCCTCGTGGTGGCCCCGCTGAGGTGGCTCTACCGCGCGGTCCTCACCCCCATCGGACACGGCATCGGATGGCTGGCGCGGTGTGTGGGCGCCGCGGCGTGTGCCACCGGGCGCGGCCTGGTCGTGGTCGTGGCATGGCTGGCGCGGGCGCTGTTCGTCTGGCCGTGGGTGGCGCTGTGGCGGCACGTGCTGACGCCCGCCGCCCTTGGCGCCGCGACCGCCGTAATGTGGCTGGCCCGCACGTTGGTCGTGGCGCCGCTGAGATGGACGTACCGCTCGGTGCTCACCCCCATCGGACACGGGATCAGGTGGCTGGGGCGCTCGGTGGCCGTGGCCATCGCCACGGGGGCACGCGCCACCGGCTCCGGTGGGCGCTGGTTGCTGCGCCAACTCGTATCGCGGCCCGCCGGATGGATCTACCGCTCGCTGCTGACCCCGGTGGGGCACGGCGTCAGTTGGTTGGTACGGGCCATCGGCTCCGGCGTGGCCGCCGTGGGCCGTGGCGGCGTGGCGGCGCTCGGGTGGCTCGGCCGTTACCTCTTCGTCGTGCCGTGCTCCGCCGCCTATCGCTATCTGTTGGCCCCCATCGGGCACGGCGCAACCTGGCTGCTGCGCGCCGCCGGCGCTGGGCTCGCCGCCGTGGGCGCCGCGCTGTGGGCGCTGATCACCGGGTTCGTACGCTATGTCTTCCTCGTGCCGATCGTTGCGGTGTGGCGGTATGTGCTGCGCCCCGTGTGGCTGCTGCTCGCCGGGGCTTGCAAGGTCGGCGTACGCGAGGTCGGTTCGGCCTTCGGGCACGCCTGGCGGGCAGCCGGATATGTGTCGCGGGCGGTCGGGCGCGGCATGGTGCGGCTGCTGCGTTGGGTGTTCGTCGCGCCCTTCGTCTGGGCCTGGCACGAGGTGCTGCGCCCGGCGGGCCACGCGCTGCGCGACAACGTCTGGCGCCCGGCGGTACGCGTCGTACGCGACAACATCTGGCGCCCCGCGGCGGGGGCCGTACGAGAGGCGGGCCGGGCCAGCCGCCAGGCCCTGGCCGCAGCCCGGGAAAGTGCCCGGCAGGCGCGGGCCGATGTGCGGCGAACGCTGTTCGGCGCGCCCCGGGAAGATGCCGCACGCACGCCTGAGCGGAGTCAGGACCTGGGTCTTGGCGCCCCGGCGGCGGCGATGGGGTGGGAGCCGGCCCCGGTCGGGCCGCCACTGGCGCCCATGTCGCTGCGGAAGGCCGGCCCCGCGCCGTTGAGCGAGCCCCGCCCCGGGCCCGTAACGCTGGAGAAGGCCCGGCCCGCGCTCCAGCCGCTGGGGGAGGCCCGCGGCGAACCGGTGCCGGTCGCCGAGCCCCGGCGGGTACCCGAACCACAAGACCCGCGTACCCTGGACACGAGGTTCGTGCGTTGACCCTCTCGCCACCGCGGGAGTGAGCCGGACCGGACGAACTGGGCAGGCGACAGCCGGTGCGGCCCCCTGCGCGCGGGCTGGTGCCGTGGCCCGCCTACGCAAGGAGACGTCACCCTGGGCAAGCGACAGCCCGAAGGCCCACCGCCCGCACCTGCGGTGCAGCGCATTCGACTGCGCTACACCAAGCGAGGCCGCCTCCGGTTCACCAGTCACCGTGATTTCCAGCGCGCCTTCGAGCGGGCCCTGCGCCGTGCCGAGGTGCCCATGGCGTACTCGGCGGGCTTCACCCCGCACCCCAAGGTGTCGTACGCCAATGCCGCGCCCACGGGCACCGGCAGCGAGGCCGAGTACGTGGAGATCCAGCTCGTCGAGCAACGCGACCCGGACCAGGTCCGGGCGTTGCTCAACACGTCGCTGCCGGACGGGCTCGACGTCACGGACGCGGTGGAGGCCACGACCACGGGACTGGCCGATCGGCTCCAGGCTTCGGTATGGGAAATCCGGCTCGATGGCGTGGACCATGCCGTTGCCGAGCGGGCCGTCGCGGCCTTTCTCGCGGCGGACACCGTAGAGGTACAACGCCGCACAAAAAACGGGATGCGCACCTTCGACGCCCGTGCCGCGGTGACCGCGTTGGAGGCGCTCCCAGGTCAGACCGATAGGCCGGGCGTCGAAGGCTGTGCGATACTGCGGCTGGTTGTTCGGCACTTGACACCTGCCGTTCGACCTGACGACGTCCTGTCCGGTCTTCGCGCAACGGCCGACCTGGCGCCGCCGGTCCCCGCTGCGGTGACCAGGCTGGCGCAGGGGCTGCTTGATGAGGAGTCCGGCACGGTGACCGATCCGCTCGCACCCGACCGCGAGGCAGTCCAGGCCGCCCCACTTACGGCCGCCGGGATGGCCGCCGCGATGGGGGCAACGCCCGCTTGCGGGGGAGCGCCGGATGGTCCCGGTTAGGGATGGTCGTCACCGCGCCGCCGTTGTACGGGGAACCACCCGGCTGCGGCAGGCGCACTGACCAGGAGACTTTCGCCGGTCCTAGAAAAAGGACCCGGCGAGCGAGACGACAGCTCCCGTGCGGCGCCCGCGCCCCGGATGGCGGTACCGCGCACATCACGCGGGGCCGCTGCCGGATTCAGGCGCGGCGCCCGGGAGCGTGACGGGAGAACCGCCCGCATGCTCGAACCAATTGAGCCCAACGATTCCCAGGGATCTACCGAGCCGGCCGCACGAACCAGTGCCGGCAACTCGCTAGAGGACAGCCCCAGCGGCACCCTGCCACCGCGCCGCAGGCGCCGCGCAGCATCCAGGCCAGCTGGCCCACCCGGCGCAGAAACGGCGCTGACCAGCGACGACGCCAAGCCGGCGGCAAGTGCGGAGTCCACCCCCGCTCCCGTATCCGCTGCCCCAGCAACGACGCCAACGACGTCAGCGGCGGCGGAAGCCGCTGCGGCCCGCGAGACGTCCGGGTCCGCGACGCCTGCCCAAACCGGTGCGGGCGCCGCCGAATCTTCCGGCGGTGACTCTTCCAGCGGTGACTCTTCCGGCGCTGGCGACGCCGCCGAGGGCGCACCGCGTGGGCGTCCGCGCCGTCGGGCGACCCGTAAGGCCACCGCCCCTGCCGGGGCGCCGCAGACCGCCACGTCGCAAAACGGCGCGCACGCGCAACCGTCCGCTGCTGCCGATGTGACCGAGGTCGTTGCCCCGGTCGCCGCCAGTAGTGAGCAGGTCGTCGCCGCAGCTGCGGGCGCGGGTGCGCCGGAAGCCACCGATGAGAGTGAGGCCGCGCCGCGTGGGCGGACCCGCCGTCGCGCGGTCCGTAAGGCCACCGCGCCGGCCGGCGCCCCGAACGCCGCCGCCACAGACGCGACGCCCAGCCCGACCGAAACGGCTGGAGCGGCCGGATCGGCTGGCCCGGCCGAAGCAGTTGAAGAAGACGAAGAGCAGCAGGGCGCAGATGCGCTGCCGACTGGCGCCGACGCGACCCAGGGGAGGGCCGCCGCCGTAGACCAGCCCGTCGCCGCGGAGGCCGCCGACGAGGCCGCGCCGCGTGGGCGGACCCGTCGTCGCGCGGTCCGTAAGGCGACCGCCCCGGCCGGCGCCCCCAACGCCACCGACACCGCCACCGCCACTGCCACTGACGCTGCCACCGCCGGTACCGGCCGGAGCACGAGCGCTGCGAGCGCCCCGGCTCCAGAGCTGGCCCCGGAGCCGGCAGCCGCTTCCGTGGACCGGTCGCCGGCAGGCGCCGCCGCCGGTACGGGTGAGGCCGGTGGGACTGAGACCGGTACGGGCGAGGACGCTGAGGCCGAGAGCGCGCCTCGCCCCCGGTCCCGGCGCCGCGCGGTGCGTAAGTCCGCATCCGCCGCCGAGCCGCGCGAAGCCGCTGCCGAGAGCGCCCCACAGCCCGAGGTTGCCGCCGAGCCGGAGCCCGCGGCCTCCGTGTCGCGGCGTACCCGCAAGCGAGTGGCCAGCGAGATGGTCGCGCCCGCCGCAAACGCGGCGCAGAGCGCCGAGCCGCAGCAGACCGAGGCAACATCGTCCGCCGCGACGCAGGAGCCGGTGCGGGGGCGGCGCCGAGCCGTGCGCCCGCCGACCGCCATGTTCCAGGCGCCGGTGTTCACCGAGCCGATGTTCCAGACGCCGGAGACCGCTGCCGCAGCGGCGGCAGCGGCGGGGCGCCCCGATGACGCGTACGACGAGGAAGAGGAGCCCGCCGCCGAGCGGGTCACCACCAGCAGCCGTCGCCGGCGTCGCCGCCGGGGCGCCGCCGAGGACGAGCAGCACGTCGAGGCGGCCGTGACCGCGGCTCCCGTCGAGGCCGAGCGGCCCGAGCGAGCCGTCGAGCAGGCCGCTCCCGAGGCCGTCGCCGAGCCGGACGCCGAGGCCGACGCGGGCGATGAGGAGTCGGGCGACCGCCCGTCGCGCCGTCGCCGCCGCGGGGGCCGTCGCCGCCGCAGGGGCGAGGCGCTCGACGCCGAGAACGGCGATGAGCAGGCCGAAGGCGAGCAGTCCGCGGCCGAGTCCGCCGATGAGGACCGGTACGCCGAAGAGGCCGAACACGCCGAGCCGGCCGCCCACGGTGACAGCGGTACCAGCACTGACGACGGCGACCACGGCGACCATGACGACCACGAGGATGACGCGGCGGACTCGGCCGGTGGGGGCTCCAGCAGCAGCCGTCGGCGGCGTCGGCGGCGGCGGCGGAGCGGGGACGGCCCGGAGGCTGTCGAGGGCGACGACCCGGAGCGTACGGTCGTCAAGATCCGTGAGCCGCGCGAGCGCCGTGCGAAGGACAGTGAGCCGTCCGACGAGGTGCAGTCCATCAAGGGCTCCACGCGCCTCGAAGCGAAGAAGCAGCGCCGTCGCGAGGGCCGTGAGCAGGGCCGCCGCCGTGTGCCGATCATCACCGAGGCCGAGTTCCTGGCGCGCCGCGAGGCCGTCGAGCGCGTGATGGTGGTGCGGCAAAGCGGCGAGCGCACTCAGATCGGGGTGTTGGAGGACAACGTCCTCGTCGAGCACTTCGTCAACAAGGAGCAGGCCACCAGCTACGTCGGCAACGTCTATCTGGGCAAGGTCCAAAACGTTCTGCCGTCGATGGAAGCCGCGTTCGTTGACATCGGCAAGGGCCGCAATGCGGTGCTGTACGCCGGTGAGGTCAACTTCGAGGCGCTGGGCATGGGCCACGGCCCGCGCCGCATCGAGACCGCGCTCAAGTCCGGGCAGTCCGTGCTCGTCCAGGTCACCAAGGACCCGATCGGACACAAGGGCGCCCGGCTGACCAGCCAGGTCTCGCTGCCCGGCCGCTACCTCGTGTACGTACCCGAGGGCTCGATGACCGGCATCAGCCGCAAGCTCCCGGACACCGAGCGGGCGCGGCTCAAGCAGATCCTCAAGAAGATCGTTCCCGAGGACGCGGGCGTCATCGTGCGTACCGCCGCCGAGGGCGCGAGCGAGGACGAGCTGACTCGCGACGTCGCCCGGCTCCAGGGGCAGTGGGAAGAGATTCAGCAAAGGGCGCAAAACGGCGGCAGCTCGCACGCTCCGACGTTGTTGTACGGCGAGCCGGACATGACCGTCCGTGTCGTACGCGACATCTTCAACGAGGACTTCTCCAAGGTCATCGTCAGTGGTGACGGAGCGTGGGAGACCATCCACGGGTACGTCTCGCACGTCGCGCCCGACCTCGCCGATCGGCTCCAGAGGTGGACGTCGGACGTGGATGTCTTCGCCACGTACCGGATCGACGAGCAGCTCATGAAGGCGCTCGACCGCAAGGTCTGGCTGCCGAGTGGTGGCTCGCTGGTGATCGACAGGACCGAGGCGATGATCGTCGTCGATGTCAACACCGGCAAGTTCACCGGCCAGGGCGGCAACCTGGAGGAGACGGTCACCAGGAACAACCTGGAGGCGGCCGAGGAGATCGTGCGCCAGCTGCGGCTGCGCGACCTCGGCGGCATCATCGTGATCGACTTCATCGACATGGTCCTTGAGTCCAACCGGGACCTGGTGCTGCGTCGGCTGCTGGAATGCCTTGGCCGGGACCGTACGAAGCACCAGGTTGCCGAGGTGACCTCGCTCGGTCTGGTGCAGATGACCCGCAAGCGTGTGGGGCAGGGGCTCCTTGAGTCCTTCTCCGAGGCGTGCGTGCACTGCAACGGGCGCGGCGTCATCGTCCACATGGACCAGCCGACTTCGGTTGGTGGCGGTGGCGGTGGCAAGCGCGGCAAGAAGAAGAAGGGCGCCGCCGACCAGTACGATCACGAGCACGAGCACGTCCACAGTGACGAAGCCGCCGAGCACGAGCAGGTGCCGGCCGAGTTGTTCGAGCCCGAGGCCCCGGCCGCAGTGGTCGACTCGGTCCCGGCCGCGTCGGGCGTGGACGACGAGTGGTACGGCAGCGCGTCAGAGGCGCAGGCCGCCGCCGAGGTGACGCGCGGCTCGGCGTCCTCGCGTCGGGGTCGCCGCCGCGCCAGCCGCAAGGCGTCGGCACCCGCGGGTTCGCCGCGGTCCGCCGATGACGTGGCGGCACCGGCTGCTGCCGAGGCGCAGCCCATCGCTCCAGCCACGGTGGAGGCTGCGGCTCCGGTCGCCGAGCCTGCCGGATCGGCCGTTGCCGAACCGACCGTTGCCGCGGCGCCCGCTACCGAAGCGGCATTTGGTGCGGCTGCCGCCGGCGAGACCGCGGAGCCCGTAGCGACTGCTCCGCAGCCGCGTGCCCGTCGCCGGGCGACGCGCAAGGCCACTGCTCCTGCGGGCCCGCCGCCCGAGGCGGAAGCGGCCGTGGTGGTCGTCGGCTCGTCCGGCACGCGAGGCGCGAAGGAGGCGCCGCAGGCGCAGCCCGAGACCGTGGCTGAGCCCGTCGCTGAGCCCGTGGCCAAGACGCCGCCGAGCGCACCGCAGACGGACGAGCCGGGTACGCCGGCGGTCGCTGCGGCCGACGTGGTAGTCGAAGCGGGCGTAGGGGCTCAGGAGGCGCCGCCGGCGAAGCGTGCGGCCAAGAAGACGGCCAAGACCGCCGCGAAGAAGGCCACCACGAAGAAGGCGGCGGCCAAGAAGCCGGTGGCGAAGGACGTAGCCGAAAAGCCGGCGGCCGAGAAGCCGGCGGCCAAGGAGGCAGCCGAAAAGCCGGCGGCCAAGAAGACCGCCACGAAGAAGACCGTCGCCAAGAAGGCCGCGACCAAGAAGACCGCGGCCAAGAAGACGACGGCGAAGAAGACGGCAGCGAAGAAGACCGCAGCGACGGAGCCGTCCGACTCCGCCGTGTCGGCCACCACGGAGGACTGACCGCGCTAGCGCGGTTGACCCTCCAACCGAAGGCGCCCCGGACCCGCAAGGACGCTCACGGCGTCCCGCTAGGGTCCGGGGCGCCGCGGCGTCTGTCGGCGTTAGCCGGTGTTAGTCGGTGTTAGTCGGCGTTCGGCGGCGTTCGGCGGCGCCAGGCCCGGCCCCTGGGCCCATGGGGCGCCGGGCCGACCCATGGGGCGGCAGGCCCGCCCCGCGGCCTCGGCGCCGGCCGGTGGCTCAGTTTGACCCCCTGGTCGGGCAGGCCGTAATCTTGACTGTCGGCGTCTGTACGCCAACCCCTGAGCACTCCACCTTCCGATCTGTCCTGATGAGCGAGCTTTGTCGGACACATCGTGAGAGGCCGCTCGTTCCTTCGGATCTCATGAGTCTTTGGCTCATGTGAGCGGCTGGCGTCAGGGGTCCCGTTTACTAGGAGAGAGCGAGTCCGCGTGTACGCCATCGTGCGCAGCGGTGGTCGCCAGCACAAGGTTGCTGTCGGCGACATCGTTGAGGTTGACAAGATTCCCACTGCCAAGGTTGGCGACACGGTAGAGCTCTCTACCCTGCTCGTTGTTGACGGCGATGCGGTCACCAGTGACCCGTGGGTGCTGGCCGGGATCAAGGTTGAGGCCGAGATCGTGGACCACCACAAGGGCGTCAAGATCGACATCCTTCGCTACAAGAACAAGACCGGCTACCGGCGTCGCCAGGGCCACCGCCAGCAGTACACGGCGATCAAGGTCACCGGCATCCCGACGGCTGCGAAGTAAGGGACTGAGAAGATGGCACACAAGAAGGGCGCATCGTCCACCCGGAACGGTCGCGACTCCAATGCTCAGCGGCTCGGCGTGAAGCGCTTCGGCGGTCAGGTCGTCAACGCCGGTGAGATCCTGGTCCGCCAGCGCGGCACGCACTTCCACCCGGGCTCGGGCGTCGGCCGCGGCGGGGACGACACCCTGTTCGCGCTCAACGCCGGCGCGGTGGAGTTCGGCACTCACCGTGGCCGCAAGGTCGTGAACATCGTTCCGGTCGCCTGATCCAGCGGATCACGGCGGACCGCGCGTAACGGTTCTTTCCGGAGGCGGACCTCCCTTCCCGTACGGATTCCGATGGAGTCCCGCGCGGGAAGAGGGTCCGCCTTTCGCGTGTTGTGCAGGCAGACAGCACGTAGACATTTCTGTACGTAGTAACTGGAGGCACATTCCATGACCACCTTCGTGGACCGCGTCGAGCTGCACGTCGCCGCGGGTAGCGGGGGCCACGGCTGCGCCTCCGTCCATCGCGAGAAGTTCAAGCCGCTCGGCGGGCCTGATGGCGGCAACGGCGGTCGTGGCGGCGATGTGATCCTGGTCGTAGACCAGTCGGTGACCACGCTCCTCGATTACCACCACTCCCCGCACCGTAAGGCCACCAGCGGCAAGCCCGGCGAGGGCAGCAACCGCTCCGGCAAGGACGGCGGCGATCTGGTGCTGCCCGTTCCGGACGGCACCGTCCTGCTCAACAAGAACGGCGAGGTGCTCGCCGACCTGGTGGGCCACGGCACCACTTACGTCGCGGCCCAGGGCGGCCGTGGCGGCCTTGGCAATGCGGCACTCGCCTCCGCGCGCCGCAAGGCCCCCGGCTTCGCGCTGCTCGGCGAGCCCGGGACCGCCGGGGATGTGGTGCTTGAGCTGAAGACCGTCGCCGATGTGGCGCTCGTCGGCTATCCGAGCGCTGGCAAGTCCTCGCTGATTTCCGTGCTCTCGGCCGCCAAGCCGAAGATCGCCGACTATCCGTTCACCACGCTGGTGCCCAACCTCGGTGTGGTGACGGCCGGTTCGACCGTCTACACCATCGCGGACGTGCCGGGGCTGATTCCGGGCGCCAGCGAGGGCCGTGGCCTTGGCCTGGAGTTCCTGCGCCACGTCGAGCGGTGCTCCGTCCTGGTGCATGTGCTGGACACCGCGACCCTGGAGGCCGAGCGTGACCCGCTGAGCGACCTGGAGACCATCGAGGCCGAGCTCGCCGCGTACGGCGGCCTTGAGGACCGACCGCGCATGGTTGTGCTCAACAAGGTGGACATCCCGGACGGCAAGGACCTCGCCGACATCATCCGGCCCGACCTTGAGGCGCGTGGCTTCCAGGTCTACGAGGCGTCTGCGGTCTCCCGCGTGGGGCTGAAGGAACTGTCCTTCGCGCTCGCGGGCATCGTCGGTGAGGCGCGCGCCGCCAAGCCCCAGCAGGAGGCGACGCGGATCGTCATCCGGCCCAAGGCCGTGGACGATGCCGGGTTCACCGTCGCCGTCGAGGAAGATGGCCTGTTCCGGGTGCGCGGTGAAAAGCCGGAGCGCTGGGTACACCAGACCGACTTCAGCAACGATGAGGCCGTGGGCTACCTCGCCGACCGGCTCAGCCGACTCGGGGTGGAGGAGGCGCTGGTCAAGGCGGGCGCCAGGACCGGCGACGGGGTGGCGATCGGCCCCGAGGAGAACGCGGTCGTCTTCGACTGGGAGCCGGCCATGGCCGCCGGTGCGGAGATGCTGGGGCGGCGTGGCGAGGACCATCGCCTTGAGGAGCCTCGCCCCGCCACGCAGCGGCGTAGGGAGCGGGACGCGGTGCGCGACGATGCTGATCAGGAGTTCAAGAAGTTCAAGCCCTTCTAATGCCTACCCACGCCCCTGGGCCCGCGTTGGCGCCCCAGGGGCGGGCAACCGAAGGGATGCGTCTCCGCGGTGCGAGGGACGCGATGTCGCGCCGTGCTCTCGTACGCGGTAGCTCTCGCGGCAGACCTCGTACGCGGTAGATCTCGTACGCGGTAGATCTCGTACGAAGCAGATTTCGTACGAAGCAGATGGGAAGGCCCCGAGAAGCACGTGCTTCTCGGGGCCTTCTCGTACGCCGTGAGTACGCCATGAGTACGACGTGAGCCTTGGCCGTACGGACTCAGCCGTCCCGTACGGCGCGAGCCTTGGCCGGTGGGACTGGCCCGCCGGCCAAGGCCGTCAGACGCCGGCCGTTTCCTCCGACTCGGCGTCCGCAGGACCGCTCGTCTCCGGGGGCAGCTCGCCGGCCTCGGCGGCCAACTCATCGGCGGCGTCTCCGCCGAGCAGCCCGGGCAGGTCAGCCGATGCGCGGGCCTCCATGCGGGCTTGGCGCGCCTCGGCCTGTGCGCACAGGTCCCGCGCCGCCTGGTTGAAGCGGACCAGGGACGGCGGGTCGGACGGGCCGAGCAGATGCACCTTGAGCTCGGCGCGGTCGGCCACATGCGGGTCGTGCTCGGGATTGCGTACCGCGTCGAGCAGCGCCGGGACGCCGTCCGCCTCCGGAGCCAGGATCGCCGCCGCGCGCACCGTCGGGAACCCCTCCCGGAACTCCGCCTCGGACAGCCCACTGGTGTTGGCCACCGCGTACGGCTTCGCGCTGCTCAGGTAGTCCGAAACCACGCTGGAGACGTCCGAGATCAGCAGGTCGGAGTGGTTGAAGCAGGAGAAGATCGCCGGACGGGGCCCGGTGATGATCTGGTGCTCCCACTCGGGCAGCGAGGACCAGTACGCGCTCTCCCAGGCGGCGGTGGCCTCCTCGACGGCCGCGGCCCGGTCGCTGTCCGGGGTGCCCTGGAGCAGCATCCGCTCGATCTCGTCCGTGTCGGGCCGGAAGGACGTCGTAGTGAGCCCTTCCAGCACCTCGGCACGCCGTGCCAGCTCGGCCGCAGCCTCCGGGCCCGGCCGTGCACCGGTGCGCCGCGTGTTGGCCTGGGCGATCAGCGCCTGGATGCGCTCGTTGGCGAGGCCCGCGCGGGGGTCAACGGAGCCGGTCATCGGGTGCGGCTTGTACAGCAGCCGTACTCCCGGATCGGCCAGCAGGGCACGGACGATGTTCTCGCCGGCCAGGATGACCGAGGTGTTGCCCGGGTTGCCGTCCCAGCCTTCCCAGGTGGGGGCGTACAGCACCTGGAGGTACTCGCCCGCGGGGGCGCCGGTGTACGGGGTGATCGGGGCGAGCTGCGGGCGGCCGACCTCGACGACGTCCTTGTCCTCGACGCCGATGTCGGCGAGCTGGTAGCGCTCCCGGGCGGCCGGTCCTGCCACCCACACCTCGTCGTACGCCTTGGCGTACGGGTTGCAGCTGGAGAGCTTGTCGCTCTCGCCGTGGTTGGTGAACGCGTGCTTGATGGAGGGGATGCGCAGTATCTGCGAGGTCTTGCCGGAGTTCGCGGGGTGCAGCAGCATCTTCAGCGTCGAGTGCTCAAGCCGCATCAGATGCGCGACCTTGGGGATGCACACGATCGGGATGTCCGTGGCGTCGATCTTTTGCACCATGAACCGCTCGCGGAGCACGATGATCGGATTGCCGTCGAGCGAGGCGAGCGTGGACAGCCACATGTTCGCCTGGTACGCGGATGAGGTGCCGCCGGAGAAGTACATGCCAACCGTTGGCTGATACTCAGCGAGCCAGTTGTCCAGCCATTCCAGGGCCTGCTGCTCGTCCAGCACCCGCTTGCGCGTCAGCAGCCAGGTGCTGAGCCAGGCGACGCCGCTCAGGGAGAGGACCAGCGCGATGCCGAGGCCGATCCAGCCCCAGACGGCGTCCTTGGTGGCCGCGGTGGCGAGCAGACCGGCGGTGGCCGGGATGGCGAAGCGCAGCAGTCGCCTGGCGGGCTGGCGGGCCAGCAACCGGGGCGGTGCGGTGGACAGATGCAGCGCGCTCGCGTCGATGTTGCGGGTCACGAACGGCAGCAGACGCCGCCGCTTGACCAGCACCGCGACCGCCTGGCACACGAAGTGCGCGATGTAGAAGAGCAGCAGGCCCACGGTCAGCGGTGCCTGCACATGAGTGGGGTCGATGCCGTCGATGCGCAACAGCCCGACCATGATCATCATGTCGCGCAGCAACTGCCGCACCGTGACATCGAAACGAATCTTGCTCAGCAGCGACAGCAGTCCTGGCTGCTTGTGCTGGAGATACAGATCGAGGGCGAGACCCGCCGCCGAGGCGATGATGAGGAGTGGCACATTGGGCAGCAGGGCGCCGACGAGCTGAGTGGTGAAGAACACCATCATCGCGAGCAGTGCCGCCAACTGTACGACTCGGCGGGGGGCGATTCCGGCAGAGGGCACGGGGTGAGCTCCTGGCAGAGAAGAGCGACGGAAACAAGGGAAGCGAACAGTGCGGCCAGGTGTTGGCCAACCGTTCCACGCACCGTCACCTACGAGACAGCGTTTGGATACGGATCGACCACTGACCGTATGCCGTGGCCAGGTCCGGTGACAATCTGCCTTGGGGGCAATAGCCGCGAACCAGGCCAATTACATGATGATCGATGGGCAACCGATGGGCTATCGATGGACTGCTGGGGGCGATCGAAGGGCCACCGAAGGACCATGAAGGGTCACCGAAGGGTCATCGAAGGGTCATCGAAGGGTCACCGAAGGGCCGACGATGGCTGAGACGCAGGGGCGGCGGCTGTGGAGAGGCGAGACGCACGGGCGGCGGTTGGTGGCGCACGCCATGGCATGGCTCTCACGGTAGGACGCCCACGTGGCAGCGGCGACCGCAGAGCGCCTGCGGCGGCCCGGGCGTGGTTGCCGGGGTTTGGTTGCCGGGGCGCCGTCCCAGCGGACGAAACGCGCGGGCGACCGCGCGCGCCGCTGCCGTACATTGCCCAGCAGCGCTCACCCCAGCGGTTGCGCTGGTGAGCAGCGATGAGCGCGGGCACAAGGGACAGGTGGGGACGGCCGTGGCAGGGCAACGAGCGTCGGCGCGGCGGGACGCGCAAGGCACGCCGGGGGCTGGAGTCGAACGGGGCGCGCGTGGGAAGCCGGGGGCCGAAGCGCGGCGCGCGGCGCAGGAGGCACCGGGGGCCGGGGCCGAGCGCGACGCGCGTGGCAAGCCCGCGGCCGAGGCCGAAACGGGCGCGGACGGCGCGGAGCGCGATGAGGTGGTGTCCGCCCGTCGCATCGTGGTCAAGATCGGCTCCTCGTCGCTGACCACCGCGGCCGGTGGGCTGGACGCCGACCGGGTGGATGCGCTCGTGGACGTCCTCGCCACGGCGCACGGCCGCAGCCGCGAAATCGTCCTGGTGTCCTCCGGCGCCATCGCCGCCGGCCTTGCGCCGCTCGGTTTGGCCAAGCGGCCCCGTGACCTGGCCAGACAGCAGGCCGCCGCCAGCGTGGGCCAGGGCCTGCTGATGGCCCGCTACACCGCCTCCTTCGCGCGCTACGGGCGCCGAGTCGGCCAGGTGCTGCTCACCAGCGACGACACCAGCCGCCGCGCGCACTACCGCAACGCCTACCGGACCTTGGACCAGCTGCTGACCATGGGCGCCATCCCCGTGGTCAACGAGAACGACACCGTGGCCACGGACGAGATCCGGTTCGGCGACAACGACCGGCTCGCCGCGCTCGTCGCCCACCTCGTACGCGCCGATCTGCTGGTACTGCTCTCGGACGTGGACGGGCTCTACGACGGCGACCCGAACACTCCAGGCGCCTCCCGCATCGCCGAGGTCGCCGGGCCCGCCGATCTGGAGGGTGTGACCATCGGCAGCGCGGGCCGGGCGGGTGTGGGCACCGGCGGTATGGTCACCAAGGTCGAAGCGGCCCGGATCGCAGCCGCGGCCGGCATCCCCGTCGTACTCACCTCGGCGAGCCGGGCCGCGGACGCGCTCATCGGCCGCCCGACCGGCACCTACTTCCACCGCACCGGGCGTCGCTCAGCCGGTCGCCTGCTGTGGCTCGCCCACGCCTCCACCCCGTGCGGGGCGCTGGTGCTTGACGACGGGGCGGTACGGGCCGTGGTCGAGCAGCGCACCTCGCTGCTACCGGCCGGGATCTGCGCGGTGGAGGGCGAGTTCAGCGCGGGTGACCCCGTCGAACTGCGGGACGTCACGGGACGCCCGGTGGCGCGGGGACTGGTCAACTTCGATGCGAAGGAAGTGCCCCGGCTGATCGGCCGGTCAACCCGCGACCTCGCGCGCGAACTCGGCGCCGCGTACGAACGCGAGGTCGTCCACCGCGACGACTTGGTCGTGCTGCACCCCTGACGAGCGTCACCCTCGCATCACCGGCGAAACGAATCGAAGGGAAAGCGGCAAAAGAGCCACCTTTCCACGGAGACCTTGCGTAAAACCGCCCCATGGCCACCCACAGGCTGGTCAACTTTGTTGCACAAGGTCGCACGGGGAGCGGTTCCACAGTGCTCCACAGCGACCACGGCACGACACGGCTCCGCCCGGAGACGAGCGGAGCGGCGAGCAACAGGAGGCCGCCGGTGAGACGAGGGCGCCCAGGGGCGGAGCCCCGGGGTGGGGGAGCCTCCCGCACCCGCAGAATCATGACCGAGGAACGTGCGCTAACCAGCGTGGACACGGGGGAACAGGGCGGCAGCGAGGCCGCGGAGGTGGCGGCGGTCGGCGGCACGGCGATGGGCGGTGCCGCGCGGGAGCGCGAGACCTCCCGGCTGTGGCACATCACGCTGAGTGTCTCGGGCCCCGCGGTTGCGCTCAGCGACCTAAGACGGGGCCTGGAACAACTCGCGTATGACCACCCCTTCCTGCTGACCAGCAGGTACGCCAACGACCACGCCGAGATCCGCTACTGGGAGGAGGCGCGCGACCTCCACGATGCGGCGGCCCTCGCGCTACGGCTGTGGGGTGAGCACCGTTCGACAGCCAAGCTGCCGCCCTGGGAGATCGTCGGCCTTGAGGTGATCAACCGCGAGACCTACCGCCACCGCATCACCGAGGGCTACGGCCCGGCCCCGGCGACTCCGGTGGGGGTGCATCCGTACTAGGAGCTGAGCCGGCGGCGGGGGAGGCCGATGCGTCACGCGATGACGCGCCGTGGCCCCCGTCCCGGTCAGCGAGATGCCACTGGGCCCAGGCGGCAGCGCGACTAGGCTGCCGGGCATGAGCAGCAGCGAATCCGCAGTGTCACCCGTCGTCCAGTCCGCACGCCGCGCCCGGGAAGCCGCCGCGCAGCTTGCGCCACTGCCCCGCGCGGCCAAGGACGCGGCGCTGCTCGCGATCGCCGACGCACTGAGCGCCCGGGCCGCCGAGATCATCGAGGCCAATGCCGACGACGTCGAGCGGGCGCGGGCGGCCGGGACCTCCGAGGCGATCGTGGACCGGCTGACGCTCACCCCGGAACGGGTGCTGGCGATCGCCTCCGACGTACGGGATGTGGTGGCGCTGCCCGATCCGGTCGGCGAGGTGGTGCGCGGCTCGACGCTCCCGAACGGCATCGACCTGCGGCAAGTTCGGGTGCCGCTCGGCGTGGTGGGCATCATCTACGAGGCCAGGCCCAATGTGACCGTGGACGCCGCCGCGTTGTGTTTGAAGTCCGGCAACGCGGTGCTGCTGCGCGGCTCCTCGTCGGCGTACCACTCCAACACCGCGCTGGTGAAGGTGGTTCGCGACGCCATCGCCGGGGCGGGACTGCCGGCGGATGCCGTGCAGTTGGTGCCGGGCGAAAGCCGCGAGGCAGCGCGCGAGTTGATGCGGGCGCGCGGTCTTGTGGATGTGCTGATCCCGCGCGGTGGGGCCTCGCTGATCCGTACCGTCGTCACGGAGTCCACGGTTCCGGTCATTGAAACCGGAACGGGCAACTGCCATGTGTACGTGGATGCTCAGGCCGACCTGGACATGGCCGTGGACATTTTGATCAACTCCAAGGCGCAGCGGCCCAGCGTGTGCAATGCGGCCGAGACGCTGCTGGTGCATCAGGACATCGCCGAGGCGTTTGTGCCCCGGGCGCTTGCCGCGCTGGCGAAGGCCGGAGTCACGGTGCACGGCGATGCGGCGGTACGAGCCGCCGCCGAGCGCGCCGGGTCCACCGCGACCGTCGTCGCGGCCACCGACGAGGACTGGGCCGCCGAATACCTCTCGTACGACATCGCGGCCGGTGTCGTCCCCTCGCTCGACGCCGCGGTCGAGCACATCCGCCGCTGGTCCTCCGGGCACACCGAGGCGATCGTCACCACGGCGCAGGCCGCCGCACGCCGGTTCACCCAATTGGTGGATTCCACCACGGTGGCCGTGAACGCCTCCACGCGGTTCACGGACGGCAGCCAGTTCGGGTTCGGCGCCGAGATCGGCATCTCCACGCAGAAGCTGCACGCCCGAGGACCGATGGGGCTACCGGAGCTGACCTCGACGAAGTACATCGTGACCGGCGACGGACACGTACGGTAGCCGCGGCTCCGCTTCGATAAGCGACGGCCCGGGGTGCGGCAGGCGAACCCCGGGCCCACCGCCCCGTGGCCGTGGGCCGTGGGAAGCCGGTTTGGGTGGACTAGCTCACATTGCCGCTCGCCCTGCCCAAATCGACCGCTCAGGGCTAACCTGGACGCGTGCCGGACGACGTGGGGGGCAGGCCGTTCCCGGACGGCGACGAGCCCGACGACTACCACCACGGGGCTGCGGATCTGGGCCCTTCTTCGCCGAAGGCTGGCGAGGAGGGCGAGTTCGCCTCCGTGGTCTTCGACGAGGACTTCGTGCGGTCCGCCGAAGTCCATGAGCCCAGCGCCGTCGAGCGGATGCTGGCCGCCGCGCAGGCGCGCGCCGAGGCCGAGGCCGCCCGCATCAGATCGCGCGGTGGCGCGCCCGATGACGATCCCTACGAGGACGGGTACGGACCGGACGGTGAGTTCGGCTACGACCCTGATGACCCGCGCTACGAGGGCCGCTACGGGTACGTCGGCGCCGACTCCGAAGCGGACGAGGCGTTCGGCCCGTACGGCAGATATGGCCAGGCGGGCCGCCCCTACCGCGGTCATGCGCACTGGCAGCGCCCGGTGGCCTGGGTGCTGGCCGTGCTCATGGGCATAGGAGTGGTGGCGTTGGCCTTCACCGCCGTCTACCGGGGCGCCGCCGGCGGCGGCAACCGGCAGGACCCCAGCCCGGCGCCGACCAGTACCGGAGTGGACAGCGCGCCCGGCAGCCAACAGAACTCGCTGCCGTCCTTGTCTGTTGACTCCGCAGTGCCCACGGCCACCACCGGCCCGCGGTCCCCCTGACGACGTGAAATTTCGTCCGAACTTGTCGAGCACTCAGGACGTTTATCTTCGTCCGTACCGACCTACTCTGGTGATATGACCGGGCCTGGAGATCCTCCCGAGGGGACACCTGAGAGCGTCGCGGGAAGCGGTGACGACGACTACCGCTCCGTCGTGTTCGATGAGTCGTTCGTCCAAGCTGCCCGGCTACAGGAGTTCTCGGCGCGAGAGCGCATCAGCGATCACACACCTGCGGTGCGCAGCCGGCGTCCCTGGCGTCGGCAGCGTGGCTCATCACGCCAGGCAATCGCCCTGATGGTGCTGATCGTCGTGGCCTTTACGGCGGCCGTCTATATGGGCGTACAGCATCCGTACGAGAGGCCCACGGGGCAGTTGGCTGGGCCCCTGCGCAGCACGCTCGTGCCGTTGGCCCCACGCGGTGCGGTGCCGGGCGGCGCGGCCAAGGACTTGTACGCCAACAGCCCGGCCAAGACGTTCCGTATCGGCGCTGACGGGGTCACCCTGCCCGATACCAAAAGCACCCCGCACTTCTCCGAGAGCCAGGTGACGGATGCGCTCGTCACGGCCAAGGAGTTCTTGGTGCACTCCGCTCTCGACCCGGACACGTTGGCGGGTGGCGATGCCCGCGCGGTGCGGCTCCTGCTCGACCCGGAGCAAATCGGCCAGTTCGACGAGAGCTTGGCCCGTCCCTCCGACGACGGACGGCACGCGGCCACCGGCTGGGTGATGCGCTTCGATCCCCAGCGGGTCTCGCTCGCCGAGGAGCCGGTGCGGGTGCAGGGCCGGCTTGCGGTGACTGAGGTGAGCGCGTCGGCACTGGAGGTCGTCGCCGACCACACGTACGTCTACGCGGTGCGGCGCGCAGCCAAGAAGGCTGACGGCGCCAAGGGCGCCACAAACGCCGAGAGCACCGGCGCCGAGGCCGGCGAGCGCGGCGCGGCGTCCGCCGCCGAGGGGCCGCGCGACTCCGGTGCCGCCAAGGGAGCTCAGGGGGCCCGCACCGGAGCCGATGCCTCCGGTGCGAGTGAGGGATCGGTGAGCGGCGACAGCAGGGACCTGGTGGGCCCGGTCGCGGTGCCGGGCACCGGGCCGCATTCGCTGTTCACGGTGCGCCGCGAGGCGCGGTTCCGCTTTGACCGCGACGACCTGCGCGACCATCACGTCGAGGTCCTGGAGAGCGCGTTACAGGCCGGGCCGCAGGGATGCGCGGCAGACGCCGCGGCATACCTGCGACCGCTGTTCGCCGGGCAGAGCGCACCGTCGGACACCTCGGCCGGTACGAATCCGTACGCGACCGGGCGCCCGACCGACTCGCTGTGCGGGGTGCTGGCGCCTAACGCCCAGCCGTCGGGCCTGAGTCGCCGCTAGCGCCGTCCGGACCGTCCCCGGGCCCATCAGCGGGCCCGCCGTTGCTGCTGGCACCGTTGCCGTTGTTGTTGCCGCTGCCGGCACCGTGCGCATTGCCGCCAGAGGTGCCGCCAGCCGTGCCGCCAGTGGTGCCGCCGCTGCCGCCCGCCGGGCCGCCGGCTGGGCCATCACCAGAGCCACCAGCGGGCCCATCACCAGGGCCATCAGTGGGTCCGGCTGCGGGCCCATCAGTGGGTCCGGCTGCGGGGCCGCTGGCCCTGCCGCCGCCCGTGAATCGGTCGCGCAGCTTGCCGCCGAGGTCACCAGCGCCGCCCGCGATGTCGCGCACCAGACCCATCAGCGGGTCCTTGCTGCTGCGGACGGTGTCCGCGTAGTGGCTGGCCGACTCCTTGAACGAGTCGGCGACCGAGGTGTCCTTGTCCGTGTCACGGCGCGGGTAGTGGCCATCCATGATCCGCTGGTAGTCCCGGCTGGCCGCCCACTTCTTCAACTCGGCGGCGCGCACCGTGGCGAACGGGTGGCTGCGCGGCAGCACGTTCATGATCTTCAGTACGGAGTCCCGCAGGTCACCGCCTGCCTCGTACTCCTCGGCCTGCTCCAAGAACGCGTCCACGTTCATCTCGTGCAAATGGTTCCCGCCCGCCAGCTTCATCAAGGCGCGCATCGACGCCTGCAAGTCCTGACCAGCCAGCAACCCCGCCCGGTCAGCGGAGAGTTCCGACTTGCGGAACCACTCGCGCAGCGCCGTCACGATCGCCATCACCGCGACGTTGCCCAGCGGAATCCAGGCGATCTTCAGCGCGAAGTTGGTCAAGAACAGCAGTATCGTCCGGTACACCGCGTGCCCGGACAGCGCGTGCCCCACCTCATGGCCGATGACCGCACGCAACTCCTCCTCGTCGAGCAGCTCGACCAGGCTGGTGGTGACCACGATGATCGGCTCGTCCAGACCGATGCACATCGCGTTCGGGTACGGGTCCTGGCTGACATACATCGGCGGAACCTTTTCCAGGTCCAGGATGTAACAGGCGTCCCGCAGCATGTCGTTGAGGTGCGCGAACTGCCGATCGCTCACGCGTACCGAATCGGACAGGAACAGCAGCCGCAAGCTGCGCTCGGGAAGCAGGCCGCTGAGCGCCTTGAAAACGGTGTCGAAGCCGGTCAGCTTCCGCAGTGCCACCAGCGCGGACCGGTCCGCCGGATGTTCGTAGGCGCGCGAGGAGATTCCGGGGAATCGCCTGCGCTCGCGGCTCGGCACCTGCTCGTGCCCGTGAGTGTTGCTGTCGCTCATCGTGCCCCCTCGTTGGGCTGCTGGTCGTGGCCCGTGATGCCCCTCGGCCCCACCCCACCCTAGGACGTTCGGATGGTGTGACTACCGTGGAGTGATGCCTTACCTCACTGGCTTCAGCGAAGTTCTCGCCGTCTCCCACGACGACGGAGCCGGGCCGCTGCTGCGCATCGTCATCGTCGTCGCCGTCGTGGGCGCGGCCCTGCTCGCCTGGTTCTTGCTGCGCGGATACGGAGGCGACGGCGGGCAGGACTGAACCCCGCCGGCCCCGGCCCCGGCCCGGTAGTCCACAAGACGTGCGGAGTCGGCGTGAGGTTGCGCGGCGCTGCCGCATACGATGTGCCGGAAGTCTTCTGCCCGACCCTCCCCGAGCCGCGTGGCCTGGGGACCGCTCCGGATAGGTCCTGCCGACGATGACCGCATTCCACACCGCACACGCGACCCTGGCCACGCTCGCCTCCGAAGGCGGCGAGCACAGCGGCAAACACGACAACCTCAACCCCTACCTGACCGGCGGCGGGACCTTGGTCTTCCTGCTGCTCATGCTGTGGATCACCACGCGTTTCAACCGGGACCGATGACCTCGGCACCGGGCTACGGGCTCGCTTAGTAGGGTCTGCACGCATGGGAGCACAGACAGCGCCCGCGAAGCGGCGACTCGGCGTGATGGGCGGGACCTTCGACCCGATCCACCACGGACACCTGGTCGCCGCCAGTGAGGTGGCCGCACAGTTCCACCTGGACGAGGTGGTGTTCGTGCCGACCGGACAACCGTGGCAAAAGAGCCACAAGAAGGTGTCCTTGGCCGAGGACCGCTATCTGATGACCGTCATCGCCACCGCGTCCAATCCGCAGTTCTCCGTCAGCCGCATCGACATCGACCGCGGTGGCAAGACCTACACCGCGGACACGCTGCGCGACCTGCGTGCTGAGAACAAGGACGCGGACCTGTTCTTCATCACCGGAGCCGATGCCCTCTCCCAGATTCTGACCTGGCACGACGCGGCGGAGCTGTTCTCCCTCGCGCACTTCATCGGGGTGACCAGGCCCGGGCACATATTGACCGACGTGGGACTGCCCGAGGGCGGAGTGTCGCTGATCGAGGTCCCGGCGCTGGCGATCTCGTCAACGGACTGCCGAGACCGCGTCGCGCAGGGCGATCCGGTCTGGTATCTCGTGCCCGACGGCGTGGTGCGCTACATCGACAAGCGCAAGCTGTACCGCGACGACGGCTGAAGGGGCACCGGTGAACGACCGACAGGACCCGCCTCCGCCCGACGACTGGCCCGGGAACCCACAGCACGATCCGCACGCCCAACCTGACCCGTACGCCCACAGTGGCCCGTACGCGGCGACCGATGGGTACGCCGCAAACGAGGGTTATGCCGCGAGCGATGGCTATGCCGCAGGTGACCCCGGTAGCGCGAGTAGCGCGGGCAGTGGCTACACGCCGCACGATGGGTACGCGGCGAATGGCGGCTATGCGGCGAATGGTGCGTACGCCCCGAGTGACCCGTACCAGCCAGGTGACCCGTACCAGCCTGGCGGTCCGTACCAGCAAGACGGCGGCTACCAGCAACCGCAGATCTACGGTTACGACGCCTACGGCCAGCCCCTCTACCAGCCGCAGGGCTACCAGCAGGAATACCCGCAAGACCCCTCCCAGGGCGTGAGCGGCGGCTACGCACCGTATGGCCAGGGGACGCCACAGCACGGCCAGGGCCAGGGCGGCCAGAGTCACGGCAGTCAGGGACTCTCGCAGGGTGCGGGATCGGAGCCTGGGCAGGGGCAGCAGCCGTCCGCGTACGGCTCCGACCCCTACGGCGCGTCGCAGCAGCCACAGCCACAGCCATTGCAGCAGCAGCCGCAGGCACAGCCATCGCAGCAGCAGCCGCAGGCACAGTCGTACGCGCCGCAGCAGCCCCAGGAGTACCGGGAGCCACAGGGGCATCAGGACCGGCAGGGATACCCGGAGCAGCCCAGGCACCGGGGGCAGCCGCAACAGCAGCCCCGGCGGCCCGATGGATCGGCGCTGCCAGCCAACGCGCACCATGCGCGCGGACCCCAGCAGCCCGATGCGTCTCAGCAGCTCGGCCACAGGGGCGGCGCATCGGCGGAGGCTTGGATTCCGCGGCAGGCCCAAGCCGATGCGCAAACCTCGACTGACGCCCAAGCCCCGACCGATCCACAGACGCAGGCTGCTCCACGACCGCAGGGCCGGGCTGCCGAGCGGCGCAGGCGCGGGCAGCGTGCGCAGGCCGGGCAGGCCGGACACGTCGGGCAGCACACGCAGCGTCAAGACCAGGACCCGGCGCGGGAAGCGCCGCGTGAGGCCCCGAAAGCGGAGGGCGCCGGTGCGCGTGCGGACGGAGCGGATGACGACGAGGGCTACCGGACCGAGCAGTTCTCGTTCATCGAGGAGCCGGACGAGGAATCCGAAGACGTCATCGACTGGCTGAAGTTCGCCGAGACCCGCTCGGAGCGGCGCGACGAACGCAAGCGGATGCTGCGCACCCGCCTGATCGGACTCGTGGGCGTGCTCGCTCTCGTCATCACCTGCGGCGTGGGCTACCTCTGGTACGCGGACAAGTTGCCGGGCATGTCCGACAGCGCGGACGCCGACGCGACGGCGGGCGGCGCACAGCAGCGCCAGGTGATCGTCGTCCATCTGCGCGAGACCCAGGGTGGCCGCAGCTCCAGCGCGCTCCTGGTAGACAACGAGACCACAAAAAAGGGCAGCACTGTGCTGCTGCCCAACGCGCTAGCCGTCTCCGCCGAAAGCGGCACCACCACCCTCGGCAACGCCGTCGAGGGTGAGGGCGCGGGCGGCACCAGGGACTCCTTGACCACGCTGCTCGGCTCCGAAATCCAGGGCACCTGGCGGCTGGACACGCCTTACCTGGAAAACCTGGTGGAGCTGGTCGGCGGCATCACCATGGACACCGATGTACTCATCCCCGGCGCCAAGAAGGGCGACGACCCGCTGGTCAAGCGCGGTAAGGGGGTGCAGATCAACGGTCAGGGCGCGGTTGCTTACGCCACTCATCAGGCGCCGAGCGAGGACGAGAGCAAGCAGCTCGCCCGGTTCGGCCAGGTGATGGAGGCCGTACTGAAAAAGGCTCCCACCGATCCGGCAAAGGCCACCACCACCGTGGAACGGCTTGCCCAGATCCCCGACCCGTCCCTATCGGAGAAGCAGCTCGGGGCATCGCTGGCCGGACTGGCGCAACGGGCCAAGGACGGCTCGTACGACACACAGCTACTTCCCGTACAACCCGACGGAACGCTGAGCGAGACGGCCACCGAGAACGTGGTCAAGGACATCCTCGGCGGCTCGGTCAAGAATCCCGACGAGAGCGGCACGCCACGAGTGAGCGTACGCAACGTGACCGGCGATGAGCGCAAAGCGAGCTCTGCCCAGGTGGCACTGGTCAACGGCGGCTTTACGGTCGTCGGCGGCGGCAACGGCTCGGCCGAGGCCACCTCGCGGGTCACTTACGCGGATGCGGCACAGGCAGGCCAGGCCAAAGAGGTCGCGGCGACGCTCGGGCTCCCGGACAGTGCGGTGCGCCAGGCCAAGGGCGCGGCCAACGCGGACATCACGGTCATCCTCGGCCGCGACTACACGAGCCGGCAGGGCTGACGCTCTGCCTGGCCCGTGGTGAGCGAGCAGAACCGTCCCCTGGAGCGGGGGCGGGGGCGGCAGGCGGGGGCGGGGGTGGCTGGTCGGCGGGCGGGGCGGTGTGAGAAAGGGCTGGCGGAAGTGTCGGTGGGGCGTGAGACCCTTGGGGTATCGCGCCCCCGGCCTCAGCTCGGGGGTTACCACCAACCGGAAAGCCCTGCTTGTGACCGCCACGGACCGCTCCACCGAGCTCATCAAGGCCGCCGCTCAGGCGGCGGCCGACAAGCTCGCGCACGACATCATCGCCTACGACGTCAGCGACGTCCTGGCTATCACCGACGCCTTCCTGCTCGCTTCGGCGCCGAATGACCGCCAGGTCAAGGCGATCGTCGACGGGATCGAGGAGCGGCTGAGCGAGGAGATCGGCGCCAAGCCGGTCCGCCGCGAGGGCGACCGCGACGCCCGCTGGGTGCTGCTCGACTACGTGGACATCGTGGTGCACGTCCAGCACAGCGAGGAGCGCGTCTTCTACGCCCTTGAGCGGCTGTGGAAGGACTGCCCGCAGCTTGAGCTTCCCGCCGACGCGCTGGCCACCCAGGGCAAGGGCGTTGAGTACGCCAGGGCGCAGTCCACAGCGGACGAGGGTGAGGTCGGCCTGGACGGTGAGCTCCGCTGAGCGGCAGCCAGGGTGGTCGTGGCCGCCGCATCGTCCTATGGCGGCACGGCCAGACCGCGTGGAATCTCGAACGCCGCTTCCAAGGCTCCACGGACATTGAGCTGACTGAGACCGGCGTCGCTCAGGCCCGTCGCGCGGCGCGACTGCTGGCCGCGCTCAAGCCGGACGCGATCATCGCGTCCGACCTGCGGCGGGCCGCCGCGACCGCCGCCGAACTGGCGGCCATCACCGGCCACGATGTCGCGCACGATGCGGCCCTGCGCGAGACGTACGCGGGCGAATGGCAGGGGCTCACCCACGACGAAATCATCGCGCGCTTCGGCGAGCAGTACGCGGCGTGGAAGCGCGGCGAGCCGGTACGGCGCGGTGGCGGAGAACTGGAGACAGAGGTCGCCGACCGGGCAGCGCCCCTGGTAGAGGCCGCAGTCGAGAAACTGCCCGATGACGGCACCCTCGTCGTCGTCAGCCACGGCGGCACCATCCGCACCACCATCGGACGGTTGCTCGGCCTCGCCCCCGGGACGTGGGAGTCGCTCGGCGGTCTCACCAACTGCTGCTGGTCAGTGCTTGGCCAGGGCGCCCGCGGCTGGCGACTTCTGGAGCACAACGCGGGCACGCTCCCGGAGCCCGTCCTCGGCGACGACGACTAGGGCAACGCCCCACAGCGCCGCCCACGGCCTCCGGATTTCACATCTGGCCAGGTCACCGGTTAAGCTTCTTCTCGTTCACGACACGGAAGTGAGCCCCACCCAATGGGTTCACCTCCGTAACGGAACAGCGGGGCTATAGCTCAGTTGGTAGAGCGCCTGCATGGCATGCAGGAGGTCAGGAGTTCAATTCTCCTTAGCTCCACGAAAGCGAAGGGCGATCTGTATCCGCGGAAAGCGCGGACGCAGGTCGCTTTCGTTGTTTTTGCTCGGCGTCGCCTCGCGTTGTGGGGGCTTTGGTTGCCCCGTCTGGTGTTGCCTCATGTCGGGGGAGTCCTGGCGCTTGGGGCCTCAGATAGCGGGGCGATCCGGGGTGCCTAAAGAGCGCCGTCATTGGGGCGAAGGGCGGAGATGGGGCGGACGTGCTTCGGGCAGCCCACCAGGGGGTCCTCCACGGTGCGCAGCCGGGTGACGCGGTCGCGGCTCTCCTCGTCGTTGGGCGTGTAGACGACCACCCGAGTCTCAGGTGCACTGCCCACGGTCAGCGATGTGGACGTCAGCCGTATCTCTCCCACCGAAGCGTGGGAGATGAGCTTGACGCGGTGACCAGGCGGAGCAACATCGCAGTGCTCCCACAACCGGGCGAACCACTCACTCGCCGCCGACAGCCGGCTCAGGAACGACTCCCACGCAGGTTCACCGACATGCCGCCCGTACGCCGCACGCAACGTGGCCACCAACTTCGGTATCTCCTCTTCGCGGTTGAGGACCGGACAGCAGCACTTTGGCCGGGTGAACAACTGCCAAAGCGCGTTTCGCTCAGGCCCCGGCGCAGTGCGGGCCATGGGAAACAGCTGCTGGTAGGCGGTGTTGGCGGCCAAGATGTCGTACCGGGCGTTGTAGATGACGGCGGGCAGCGGGTCCAGGGCCTCGATGACGCCGAGCAGGTCCTGGCTCACCGACTGCGTGTCGCCGTTCCGGTTGGGCACGTACGGCACCTCGGCGAGGTGATACAGGTGCTCGCGCTCGGCGGGATCGAGCTGGAGCGTACGCGCCACCGCGTCCAGCACCTGCGCGCTGGCGTTAATTGGACGCCCCTGTTCAAGCCACGTGTACCACGTGATGCCAACACCGGAGAGCTGGGCGACCTCCTCCCGCCGCAGTCCAGGCGTGCGACGCCGGAAGCCGGGTGGAATGCCGGCCGCGGCAGGCGAGACCCTGGCCCGGCGGCTACGGAGAAACACGGTGAGTTCGGGGCGCTTACGCGACCCGCCCGCCCCTGCTGCCGATGGTCGCTCGGCCGCTACCGTCGCCTCAGTCATCGAGCCGTACCCCCTCACGATCAACCCACCGCTCCATCTTCGCTGTAGCCGCCGACCGGAAACAGGTGCTGTCAGTACCAGCATCGACGGGCTCTCGTTACCGGTACCAAGTCGCCGTCAGGCTCAGCGTCATGTCCTCCACGCTTCCTTCTCGACCTACTCTCCGTAGTAAAGACCACGGCACTGACAATGGCCCCGACGCCGCCCATCCGGGTGGCCCCGATGGGCCGGAGGTTGCCGGTCCACGGGCCGGATGGTTGTTGGCCATCGTGTTGACCGGTCAATTCATGGCACTGCTCGACGTGTTCATCGTCAATGTCGCGGCTCCCACCTTGCGCAGCGACCTGAATGCGTCCGGCGCCGAGCTGCAACTGATCATCGCGGGCTACACCATCGCGTACGCCGTACTGCTGATCACCGGCGCACGGTTGGGCGCCCGGCTCGGCCACCGCACGTGCTACCTGGCGGGACTCGCGGTCTTCACCGCTGCCTCGCTGGCGTGCGGACTGGCCGCGGACACGACCCAGTTGATCGCCTTCCGATTTACGCAAGGTGCAGGTGCCGCGCTCATGCTGCCGCAGGTGCTCAGCCTGATCCAGCAGACGTTCACCGGCACGTCCCGGGCCCGCGCGCTCGGCGCGTACGCCGCTGTCTTGGCCTCCGGCGCGGCAGCAGGGCAGATCGCGGGCGGCGTGCTGGTCAGCGCCGACCTGTTCGGCACCGGCTGGCGTCCGGCCTTCTTGGTGAATGTGCCGATCGGCCTGCTGCTGCTCGTGCTGGGGCCACGCCTGATGCCGCGTGATGCGTCCCGCGCCATCGGTTCCACTAACCGTGTCCCCCGCCCACTCGATCTGCCGGGCCTCGTACTCCTCGCAGGTGCCGTCACGCTGTTCACGGTGCCGCTGGTGCTCGGTCAGGAACAGGGCTGGCCGCTGTGGGGCTGGCTCGCACTGGCTGCCAGCGTGCTGTTGGCCGGCCTGTTCGCCGCGTACGAGACGCGGCTCGCGCGGCGTGGTGGCGCGCCGCTGATCGCTCCGCATGTGGTCCGCGCGCCCGGCGTGTCAGTGGCGGTGGTCCGCATCGTGCTGGCCATGGCGGTGAACGCCGGGTTCCTCTTCGCCCTCACCCTGTATGTGCAGGGAACGCTTGGCTACAGCGCGCTGCGCGCCGGGCTGACCTTCGTACCCACTGCCGCCGCGTTCGGCATCGTTGGGCTCAATTGGCGGCGACTGCCTTCCCGCTGGCAGCCCATGCTCGTGCCCGGCGGCTTCCTGCTGGCGGCGCTGTCCTTCGCGGGCGTCGGCCTGGCACTGCGCGACGGTGGCGCGGCCGGACCCGGCTTCTACGTGGCGCTGCTGGGCGTGGGGCTTGGCCTTGGACTCGCTTACAGTCCCGTGCTCACGCGCACGTTGGCCGGGGTACGTCCGCAAGACGCCGCAGACGCCAGCGGAGTGCTGGTCACCTCGATCCAACTCGGCATGCTGATCGGAGTGGCCGCCTACGGTGCCGTCTACCTCCACCGCGCGGAGGGCGCGGGGGCACACCCGGCAGCCGACGCGCTGTGGCTGACGACGCTGGCACTGGCAGGTGCGGCGCTGTGCGGCGCCGCCACGAGCGCGCTACGACCGCGACGCTGACCCGCGCGCCGTCCCATGACAGAATCGGACCGCCGCGAGGGGACGGCGCCGATGGGAGGGGGCGGTGCGATGCCGACCAGCATCCTGGAGGAGGTCAACGACCTGCTGGAGATCGCCGAAGCACAGGGATATGACTGGCTGCCGGAGTACGCGTTGCGCTTCACCTGCCCAGTCGGCTCCTGGGACGCGATTCCCGCGAGAACGCGGGCGACGAAAAGGAACGTCACGGTGTTGCAGTGCCCGGCCTGCGGCTCGGCGCACGTGGCGCAAGTGCTGGGTGACAACGGCGGGATCTCCTACGTGTGCACGTCCTGCGGCCATAGCTGGAGCTGATTGATGGGTGCGCACAGCAGGAAATGCGACTGGTGTGGCAGTGGGACGCCGATCGTCCGCGACATGGAGCCGCTCAACGCGGACTATCAGTATTGGTGCGTCGAGTGCGCACGGGCGCTGATCATAAAGGGCGATCCCATCGAGACCTACCGCGAACTCGAAGGCGAGCCGATCTACGGACGGCTGCTGGACGAGCACTGCACCCTGAAGCGGTTCTACTCGTTCGCTACGGCATGAGTGCCGGCACGGCGACGCCCATGCGCACGGCACGAAGGCGGCATACGTGCAGCCACAGGCGCTATGCGCCGCGCAAGTCCGCCCTGCATGAGGCACGTATGGCGGCGGACGGCACCTAGCCGCACCCGCGATCCGCGCACGTCGCCACCTACCGCCACGGGGCGTCCGCTGGTACTGGACCGTGCGTCCAAGGGGCGCCAGGGAACCCCGCTTCCCACTCCGTAGATGCATGGACCAGCACGCACAACCGATTTGGCAGAAGCCCAGCCAGTCCGTGTAATGTAGGCGATGCCGCCGAGGGAAACCACGACGGGGAACAATCTGGGGCTATAGCTCAGTTGGTAGAGCGCCTGCATGGCATGCAGGAGGTCAGGAGTTCAATTCTCCTTAGCTCCACAAAAGCGAAGGGCGACCTGTGTCCGCGGAAAGCGCGGACCGGGTCGCTTTCGTCGTTTGCGCTCGGCTCCGCCTCGCTGTGCGGGGGCTTCGCCACCCGCGGCCCCCTTTTGGGTGCTTTGGGGTGGGGCCGGGTGTGTGGGTGGGGCTTGTGTCCGCGGGAAGCGCGGACGGGGTCGCTTTCGTCGTTTTTGCTCGGTGTTGCCTCGCTGTGTGGGGGCTTTGCCACCCGCGGCCCCCTTTGGGTGGGGCTGGGGTGTGTTCGTGGGGCGCCTTCGGCTGGGCCCGGCCTCGGGGCGGGGCCGGGCCCGTGGGCGGGGTGCTGGGTGGGTGGGGCGAGCTGGCGCCTTGGGGCGCGTCCGGGCTGCGCACGATGCGGGGCCTTGGGCCACTGCGATAACCTGTCCCCATGCGTGCCGTACGCCTTCTGCTTAGCGAGCCGCGCTGATCAGTACCGACCGATGTGAAATCCGGTCGGCATCGGCGCGGCGTCCCCTCCTGTGCGAGGGGATTTTTCGTTTCCGTACGTACCCGCTGGCAGAGACGATCGATGGAGCTAGAAGACGATGAGCGAGACCCACACCGCTGCCGAGGTGGCCGCACCGCACCGATACACGGCCGCGCTGGCCGCTGACATCGAGGCACGCTGGCAGGACTTCTGGGACGAGCACGGTACGTACGAGGCGCCCAACCCCACCGGAGACCTGACCGAGGGCGAGGGCGGCGCCGGGCTGGCGCAGCGGCCCAAGAAGTTCGTCATGGACATGTTCCCGTACCCGTCCGGGGCGGGGCTGCACGTCGGCCATCCGCTGGGCTTCATCGCCACCGACGTCTACGCCCGATTCCACCGTATGACCGGCCACAATGTGCTGCACACGCTGGGCTTCGACGCGTTCGGGCTGCCCGCCGAGCAGTACGCGGTGCAGACGGGCACGCACCCCCGGGCCTCCACCGAGGCCAATATCGCGAACATGCGGCGCCAATTGCGTCGGCTGGGCCTGGGCCACGACAAGCGCCGGTCGGTCGAGACGATCGACCCGGCGTACTACAAGTGGACCCAGTGGATCTTCGTCCAGATCTTCAACTCCTGGTACGACCCGGAGGCCCGCAAGGCTCGCCCGATCGACACGCTGGTTGCGCAGTTCGAGGCGGGGGAGCGTGCCACTCCCGACGGGCGCCCCTGGAACGCTCTGAGTGCCGTCGAGCGCGCGGGCGTGCTGGGTGAGTACCGTCTAGCGTACGCATCGGACGCGCCGGTCAACTGGTGTCCGGGCCTGGGCACGGTGTTGGCCAATGAGGAGGTCACCGCCGAGGGGCGCTCGGAGCGCGGCAACTACCCGGTCTTCAAGGCCAAGCTGCGGCAGTGGAACATGCGCATCACCACCTACGCGGACCGGCTGATCGAGGACCTGGACGGCCTGGACTGGCCCGAGGCCATCAAGTTGCAGCAGCGCAACTGGATCGGCCGCAGTGAGGGCGCCCGGGTTGACTTTCCCGTAGCGGCTGACGGCGACGCAAAGATCACGGTCTTCACCACGCGGCAGGACACGCTGTTCGGCGCGACGTACATGGTGCTGGCTCCGGAACACGAGCTAGTAGAGCGGATCGTTCCGGCAGCCTGGCCCGAGGGCACGCACGACGTGTGGACCGGCGGTTACGCGACGCCAACCGAGGCCGTCGCCGCGTACCGTAAGCAGGCTGCCGCGAAGTCCGACGTGGAGCGGCAGGCCGAGGCCAAGGACAAGACCGGCGTGTTCACCGGCGCGTACGCCACCAACCCGGTCAGCGGCGAGCAGGTCCCCGTCTTTATCGCCGACTACGTCCTGATGGGCTACGGCACCGGCGCGATCATGGCTGTGCCGGCGCACGACAGCCGTGACTTTGCCTTCGCGCGCGCCTTCGAGCTGCCGATGCGCTGCGTCGTCGAGCCGAGCGACGGCCGCAGCAGTGACCCCAGCACCTGGGATGATTCCTTCGACTCGTATGAAGCGAAGATCATCAACTCGTCGGGTGCCGGTGTCGCGCTGGACGGGCTGGTCGTGACGGACGCCAAGGCGAAGATCACCGAGTGGCTGGCGAAGCGCGGGATCGGGGAGGGGACGGTCAACTTCCGGTTGCGTGACTGGCTGTTCAGCCGCCAGCGTTACTGGGGCGAGCCGTTCCCGATCGTCTACGACGAGGACGGCGTGGCCCACGCGCTGCCCGAGTCGATGCTGCCGCTGGAGCTGCCCGAGGTCGAGGACTACTCCCCGCGCACCTTCGACCCGGACGACGCCGACACCTCGCCGGAGACCCCGCTGTCCCGCAACGAGGACTGGGTCAACGTCAAGTTGGACCTGGGCGATGGCCCGAAGCAGTACCGGCGCGAGACCAACACCATGCCCAACTGGGCTGGTTCGTGCTGGTACGAGCTGCGCTACCTGGACCCGCACAACAGCGACCGGCTGGTTGACCCAGCTGTCGAGCAGTATTGGATGGGCCCGCGCGAGGGCCAGCCGTCCGGCGGCGTGGACCTGTACGTCGGCGGCCAAGAGCACGCCGTGCTGCACCTGCTGTACGCGCGGTTCTGGTCCAAGGTGCTGCACGACCTGGGGCATATCGCCTCTTCGGAGCCGTTCCACAAGCTGTTCAACCAGGGCATGATTCAGGCGTACGTCTACCGCGACAGCCGGCGCATCGCGGTGCCGGCCACCGAGGTGGAGGAGCGCGACGGCGCCTACTACTACCAGGGCCAGCAGGTCAGCCGAGTGCTGGGCAAGATGGGCAAATCGCTGAAGAACGCGGTCACGCCGGACGAGATCTGCGCCGAGTACGGGGCCGACACGCTGCGCCTGTACGAGATGGCCATGGGCCCGCTGGATGTGTCCCGGCCGTGGGACACGCGGGCGGTGATCGGTCAGTACCGGTTGCTGCAACGGCTGTGGCGCAACGTCGTGAGTGAGACGACGGGTGAGGTCTCGGTCGTGGACGCGGAGCCGGACGAGGCGACCCTGCGGGCGTTGCACAAGGCCATCGACGGCCTCTCGCAGGACCTGGCCCACATGCGATTCAACACCGCCGTCGCCAAGTTGACCGAGCTGAACAACCACCTCACCAAGGTGCGCGAGGTACCACGTACGGTGGCCGAATCGCTGGTGCTGCTGACCGCGCCGCTGGCCCCGCACATCGCTGAGGAACTGTGGCGCATGTTGGGCCATGAGACCTCGGTCGTGCACGCGCCGTTCCCCGTCGCGGACCCGGCGTATGTCCAGGACGAGGCCGTGACCTGTGTCGTCCAGCTCAAGGGCAAGGTCAAGGCGCGACTGGAGGTGCCTCCGACGATCTCGGACGAGGAGCTGGAGCGGTTGGCGCTGGCCGACCCCGCGGTGGTCGCCGCGCTGGGTGACGCGGGCATCCGCAAGGTGATCGTGCGGGCGCCGAAGCTGGTGAACATCGTCCCGGCGTGAGTCAGGGCCCACGCGGCTGCGAATTCAGCGGGCGCAGCGGGCTGGGCGCATCCTGGTCGCAGCAGGGGTAGCAGGCGTATCAGGGATGGCACTTAGGGGCGGGTTACGGGTTCCGAGGGAACCCGTAACCCGCCCGATCCGTTTACGGTGGGAAGCGACGGCTGTCGTCGGGCCCCGCCCTACGGGGTTCGGGTGGCGCCGTGGCGTCGTGCCGTGTGTTGTTGGACCTCCGAGACCCGCGGGAGCGCGATGGAAGCCGTAGTGGGAATCCTGGCCCTGGTGTTCCTGCTCTGTGTCGTCATCGGCGTCTACGCGACCGTGAAGGTGGCGAAGGCGGCGAAGCGGCGCGTTGACCGCACGGTCACCCAGGCGCGGCGCACGGTCGAGGACACCAGGCTCCGGGCCAAGCAGTACACACAGCCCGGCGCGGCCGGGGAGATCGCCGAGTTGCGGATCTCGCTGCGTACGTCGATGCGGGCAACCCGGCAGGCGCTGGACGCCGCCGCGGTTGAGGACTCCTCGCTCTCGGAATCGCTGTCCCTGTTCGAACGGCTCAGCACGCATGGCCATGAGGTGGATGACGACCTACGACGGCTTGAGTCGGAGCCCGACCGTAGCCGGATAGCCGCTCGCCTTCCAGAGCTGCGCAAGCGTACGGAACGGGTGACGCACTCGGCCGACTCGCTGCGCTGGGCGATCCAGGACCGGGCCGGCCACTTCGCCGAGGGTGACCTCGCCGACCTCGGCGACCAGATCCAACTGGAGGCCGCCGCGCTGCGGCACTGGCGCGCGGAGCGCGCGGCGAAGGGGGCCGGCCCGCTGACGGACGACGACTGGGGCGCGGATATATCCGGCGGCCCTGCGGGTGCGTCTGGTGCCGGGCGCGAGTCCCGTGCCGGGGGTGCGTCTGGTTTTGTTGGTACGCCTGGTGGGGGCTCCGCTGCGGGCCGTGCTTCGGGCCCCACACCGCGTCCTACCTCGCAGTCTGCTTCCGCTTCGGGCTCTGCTGCCGAGCGTGCGGCGAGCGGCGCGAGGCCGCCGGGCGGTGCCGCGGCGGCCGAAACGGACGCGACAGGGACCGCGGTGTCTGGCCAGGGCGATGCGGCCACCACTGCGGGAACGGGATCGAAGCCGACACCGGAGGCGGAACCGGATTCTTCCGGGCCGCCTTCCCTGACGGCCGGCGATCCGCGGCTACGGAAAACTTATTCGTGGCAGCGCGCTGCTCGCCCCGAGAACACCACGTGAGCAATGGGCCTGCCATCGGCGCTGTCGGCGTGGCCTATCAGTCGCGTGAGGGGCGGGCCGTGACCGGCATCGATCACCCCCAGCTATCGGTGCTGGGCGTCCACCGATAGCCTGCCAGTCATGTCCCGCCATGTCGCTATCGTCACCGATTCCACGGCCTACTTGCCACAGCAGGCGATGGAGCGGCATCACATCACGGCGGTTCCCTTGACCGTCGTGCTCGGTGACAAGACGCTGGAAGAGGGCACCGAAATCTCCGCCCGCTCCGTCGCCCAGGCGCTGCAAAAGCGCACTCCGGTCACGACGTCCCGGCCAAGCCCCGCGGTGTTCGCCGCCGCGTACCAAAGGGCCGCCGACGCAGGCGCCCGGGGCATCATCTCGCTCCATTTGTCGGCTGAGATCTCGGGTACGTATGACGCGGCCGTGCTCGCCGCACAGGAGGCGCCCGTTCCGGTGCGCGTCATCGATACCGGCATGGTGGCCATGGCACTCGGTTTCTGCGCGCTGGCGGCTGCGGAGGCAGTGGAGTCGGGCGGCACGATGGATGAGGCGGTCGCCGCGGCCGAAAAGCGCGCGGTGGGAACATCCGCCTACTTCTACGTCGATACCCTCGACTACCTGCGTCGAGGCGGCCGTATCGGCGCAGCGCAAGCCCTGCTGGGATCGGCGCTGGCGGTCAAGCCGCTACTGCAACTCGACGACGGCCGCATTGAATTGCGGGAGAAGGTACGTACGGCATCCAAGGCCATCGCCCGCCTTGAGGACATCGTCGTGGAGCGGTCGGGAGTGCAGGAAGTGGACATCGCTGTGCACCATCTGGCGGCGGGCGAACGGGCTGCGCAGCTCGCGGACCGGCTACGGGCGCGAGTTCCCGGCCTCGCTGAACTGCATGTCAGCGAGGTGGGCGCGGTGATCGGTGCGCATACGGGGCCCGGGCTCCTTGGCGCGGTGGTCTCGCCGCGCTGAGGAGCGAACGGCGAGGACGAGGGGACGGACGCTGTAGTTCAGGCTCCTGGCCGTGGGTGGATGTGCACGGCAGTGTGCTCGTGTGGGTGACGAGATTTTCCACGACTTCCGGGTTATCCACGGAAACTGAGGCGTCTCGGCGGGATCGCTGACGGATCTCTATCGTCGATCGACATGAGCGATCGATCACAGACAGTGAGCACGGGCCGCGTTGTGGGACCACTCGGCGCACCGAGTACGTACGACGACGCAGCCCCGGAACGGCGCCTCGGCCTTGGGCCACGTGGGCCCGGCCGCACCACGGAAGTCGGCCGCGGCGATGGTGGCGATCGCGGTGACCGTAGTAGGCGAGGGCTGCGGAAGCCGCGAGTGGGAGTGGGGCGTGCGCGGGCGACAGGGCTGTTGCCATCGGTTGCGCAGTTGATGAGGGTGCGCGATGTGGGCCAGCCGCCCGATGCGCAGCCATCACAGGTGCAGCCGGTTGCAAGGCAGCCTGGGTCGAAGGGGCCGGCCAAGGCCAGGGGGCCGGTTAAGGCGGGGCCGCCGGTAGTCGCCGATTCACAGTGGCCTCCAGTCGGCGTATCGGCCGGTGTGGACCCGCCTGGCGTCGGCGAACCGGCTCCCTCCCCTGACGAAGGCAGCGGCGGGCCAATCGGTGGGAGCGGTGGAGTCGTACTGGAGCCACGACCTGATGCTGTGCGTCCGGGGGAGGACGGGGCTACTGGCTATCCGGGGGCCCCGCCCCCGGGATGGCGGCTAGCCCTGGTGGAGCGGTTGCCCTTATGGCTGCAACCGCGGTGCGGTATCCAGCCGAAGGCTTTGGGGGTCATCGTTCTGGTTCTGGTGGTGGCGGTGATCTTTGCCGTGTACCACTTTTGGACTGGCCGTCCACACACGGTGAGTCCTCCGGCCCAACAGCCGCGCACGGGTGCGGTATCCGACGCGGTGGACCCAGCCGCGCGACGGCCAAGTCCCAGCGCGGGCGCGGCTCCGGCGATGGGTGCAGGGGCCGGCCGGGTCGTCGTGGTGGACGTGACGGGCAAGGTACGCGAGCCGGGCGTGCGACGGCTGCCTGCGGGTGCCAGGGTGGCCGACGCCCTCAAGGCGGCGGGCGGGGTGGAACCGGGCGCGCGGACCAGCGAGTTGAACCGCGCCCGGGTGCTCACTGATGGCGAGCACATCGTGGTCGGCGCGCCGCCGGGCGCCGCCGGAGCTGCGGCGGGCAGCGCCCCGAACAACGGTGGCGCTGCCTCCTTCGGCGCCAGCGGACCGGGCACGCCGACAGGCGCTGGTGCAGGGTCAGCGGCCGGAAGCGCTGCCGCTCCGGGGCCCGCCATCAGCCTGAGCTCCGCTACGGTCGAGCAACTCGACACCCTCCCTGGTGTCGGCCCCGTCCTCGCCCGCCACATCCTGGACTACCGCACCCAGCACGGCGGCTTTCGCTCCGTCGAGGAGTTGCGCGAGGTCAACGGCATCGGCGACAAGAGGTTCGCCGATCTACGCCCCCTCGTTCAGCCATGACGCGTCACCCGCCTCGGGAACGGGGCCGACCGCTGCCCCGAAGAGGACCGACTCGCACGCCTGCGCCGGCTGACGGCACGGCCTCAACGAACCGCACAAGCCCTACGAGCCAAACGATCACCGCAGGCACCGCAGGCACCGCAGGCACCGCAGGCACCGCAGGCACCGCAGGCACCGCAGGCACCGCAGGCACCGCAGGCACCGCAGGCACCGCGGTGGTGGTAGGTGGGGCTGCCGCCGGGGCGGTTGTTGTGCACGCTGCGGACGGCCGGGCCAGTCGTGGGAGCGCAGTCGGCACGATGGGTCAAGAGGGCGCTTCCGACTTGCGGTTGATCCCGCCTGCTCTCGCGGCATGGGCGGCGGCGGCCCTGGCGCTGGGCGCGCCACCCACGCTGATCGCGGTGTGCTGCGCGGTGGGCGTCGCTGGGGCGGTGGGCCTGCTGTGGACGGCATGGCGCAGTGGCAGGCGGCATGGCCAGGCGAGCGGGGCGGCGGCCGGGCGCCGGGGAGTGGGTCGGGGCGCGACGGCGGTTGCGACCACGCTGCTCTGTGCCGTCACGACGGCAGCCGTGGCGGGTCTGCATGCGGCCGATACCTATCGAGGGCCCGTGCCCGAGCTGGCTCGGCACCGTGCCGAAGCGGTGCTCGATCTCACGGTCACGGGCGATCCACGCCCGATCAAGCCACGGGTACAGGGTCCCGCGCCCACACCACCAGCCATCGCCATCGATGCCGTGGCGACCCGAGTCAGCGCGCGCAGCACTGCCTCGGGTCCCGCGGTGGGTGGCTTGGGGCTCAGGGTGCAGCGCACCCGCGCGCCGGTGCTGCTGATCGTGCAGGTCCGAGACAGCGCGCGCGGCACTGAGCCGCTCACGGCGCGGGGCCAGGACCAGGCGAGGGGTGACGGCGGCGCACGGTTTGACCATGACGCGCTGCCCGCGAAGCGTGCTGATCTGCCGGGTGCGCAGTGGCACGACCTCCTGCCATCCACGCGCCTGCGGGTGCGAGCGCGGGTGGTGCCGCCGACGAGGAACGGGGACCGGATCGCTGCCGTGCTACGAGTCGAGGGCGAGGCGCCGCCCGAGGTCATCGCCGGGCCGACCGACCTCCAGCGCACGGCAGGGCGGCTACGGGCCGGGCTGCGTACCGCATCCCAGGGGCTGAGCGCGGATGCCAAGGCGCTGCTGCCCGGCCTGGTGGTAGGCGACACCTCGCGGGTGCCGCCCGACCTCGACGAGGCGTTTCGGGCCACCGATATGACGCACCTGCTGGCTGTATCGGGTAGCAACCTCTCGATCGTGCTGGCGTTGCTGATCGGGCCGCCGCATCTGGCGATCAGGGCAGAGCGGCGCGGGTTGGCAGCGAGGCTGGGTGCGCCGTTGCGGTTGACCGCCTTGCTCGGGGGTGTGCTGACGCTGGGATTTGTGGTGGTGTGTCGGCCCGAGCCGAGCGTGTTACGGGCCGCCGCCTGCGGGCTGATCACCTTGATCGCCATCGGTACGGGGCGCCGGCGTACGCTGCTGCCTGCGCTTGCCACCGCCGTACTGGCGTTGTTGTTGTACGACCCGTGGTTGGCCCGCAGTTATGGCTTTCTGCTCTCCGTTTTGGCCACCGGTGCGCTGCTGACCATCGCCCCGCGGTGGAGCGCCGCGTTGCGGGCTCGCGGCGTACCGGGTCGGCTGGCCGAGGTGTTGGCCGCGGCTGCTTCGGCTCAGGCGGTGTGTGCTCCTGTGGTCGTGGTGCTGGCCGCGCGGGTGAGCTTGGTGGCGATTCCTTGCAATCTGCTGGCCGAGTTGGCCGTGGCGCCCGCGACCGTCCTGGGATTCGCTGCCCTCGTCGTGGCGCCGGCCGCGCCGCCGGTGGCCGTGTGTCTGGCCTGGTGCGCAGGGTGGCCGGTGGAGTGGCTGGCCTCGGTGGCCCGAACGGGGGCCGGGTTGCCGGGCGCGGGAGTGGACTGGCCAGGCGGCTGGGCCGGTGGGCTGCTGTTGGCCGGGCTCACGGTCGTCGGCGTACTGCTGGCCCGCCGTGCCCCACGTCACCCCTGGCTGTGTGTGGTCTGTGTGCTGCTGTTGCTCCTTGCGATCGTCCGCCCAGCACCGCTGGTACGGGTGATCACGGGGTGGCCGCCGCCTGGGTGGCGGTTGGTGGCATGCGATGTGGGGCAGGGCGACGCGTTGGTGCTCGCCGCTGGCGATGGAACGGCGGTGGTGGTGGATGCGGGCCCCGACCCGGGAGCGGTGGACCGATGTTTACGGGATCTGGAAGTGGTGCGAATTCCACTGTTGGTGTTGACCCACTTCCATGCCGACCATGTGGCGGGGTTGCCTGGTGTGCTGCGGGGACGTGCCGTGGGTGTGATCGAGACGACGAGCCGCGCGGAGCCGCCGGGGCAGGCCGAGTTCGTCCGCAGGGTGGCGTCCAAGGCGGGCGTGGACCAGGTCGAGGCGTCGCCGGGGGAGCGGCGGCGCACCGGTGAGCTGTCCTGGGAGGTGCTGTGGCCCCCGCGGTCGTCGAGCGTACATGGGCTGCCGACTGGAGCGCCCCCGGCCACAGACGGCAGGGAAGGGCCACAGGGCGCCACGGGGCCCGGCGCCGATCCGGTCCCCGCGGATGGCGGCCTGGGTGTCACCGGAGCGGGGGCCGTCACGGGGGCCAACGACGCCAGCGTCACGCTGCTCGTCCGCACGGCTGGGTTGAGCATGCTGTTCCTGGGGGACCTGGAACCGCCGGCACAGAGCGCACTGTTGGCGGCCTACCCCGGCCTTGGGCCTGTCGATGTGCTCAAGGTTGCGCACCACGGGTCGGCGCACCAGGAGCACAGGTTGTTGCGCCAACTCCGCCCCCGACTGGCGTTGATCTCCTGCGGTAGGGACAACCCGTACGGCCATCCGGCACCGCGCACCCTCGCGGCGTTGCGCGAGTACGGGGCCCGGGTCCTGCGCACCGACACTGACGGGGCGGTGGCCATCACCGGGTCAGGTGGCGCGCCTCGGGCGTCGATCAAAGGGCGCAGGCGCGGGAGTAGAAGCTCTTGGCCTCCGAGCACGGGAGGTGCTTGTGCGTGCCCATCTGGGTCTGTGCCGTGTCGCTGTTCATGAAGGTCAGGAACTTGGCGGTCAGGGAGCCGTCCTTGGGTTCTCCGTAGGTGTACAGACGCTCGGTTGCCCAGAAGGGGTAGCTCTGGGGCTTGTCCAGTGTGAGCACTGGCGCTTCTCCGTCCAGCCGGACGGAGACGACGTTGCGGCTGGTGCCAGCGGAGTACGTTTCGGCGTAGCCGATGGCGCCCGGCACCTTGCCGACGGTCTCCAGGGCGGACTCGGTGTCTGCGGCTTCACAGTGCTGAGGATGGGTGGAGGGCTGGTTGGCCCTGGTGGTGCAGTCGGAGAGGCCAGCGAGCTTGCCGCTCCGCATGCCCTTCAGCACTTCCTTTTCGAAGGTGATCCGGGTCCCCGACTGGGAGTCGCGGGTGACCAGGCTGATCGGCAGGTTGCTGCCGCCTACCTGCGTCCAGTTGGTGTACTTGCCGCTGTATATGTTGCGCAGTTGGTCCGTGGTGAGGTTGTCCACGCCGTTCTCGTGGTTGGCCGTCACGCTCAGCGGGATAACGCTCACCGGGGGGTGCTCCGTCAACTCCTCGTACAACTTGATGCCCGGTGCCCGGACGTCCGACATGGCAATGAAGGCGGGCACGGGGTCGGGCGTTTCCTGGCCGGCTCGGCTCAGGTTTTTCAGGCCATTCAGGCTTCCGTTGTCGCGTACCTCGATGTCGGCGCCCGGACACTGCTTCTGGTAGTCCTTGGCGATTGCGCGCATCGGCGGGGCGAAGGCGGTCGAGCCGTCGATGGTCAACTCACCGGAGGCGCACACGGGGTCGTTGGCTCCCTCGTTGGAGTTGCTGAGCAAGAGACCACCGAGCAGCCCCATCAAAATGATGAAGACCCCGCCCAGGACGAGGCTCGACTTGCGCGGGCCGCGGCGCGCCGCGTTGAGTCTGATGGAGCCGCCGCTGAGAAAGCCGTCCATGGTCACCTGGTTGCCGTTGCCGGTCAGCAGGACGAGCAGCTTGAAGTGGTCCCTGCGGTTGAGCGGCACTCTGGGGAGCACCAACCGGCCGCCTTCCGGGCGGAGGCCACCGTTGCGCGTGAGTATGGTGCGCAAGGCCGAGCTGGTCTCCGTCACCTCCACCCCAACGATCGTGCGGCCGGGGAACTCGACGGTGAGCGGTTCCTGGTAATCGTGCCGCACGATGTCCTTGCTGCCGTCGTTCTCGACACGCAGCAACGCCAGGGTCGCGTCCGTGACCTCTTGATCGCTCCACAACACCCGGAGTTGCACGATGTCATGGGCCGCTCGTGGGTTCATGCCGATCGCGGTGTCCAACTGCACCCGGTAGCCAATGCGTTTACGCCCCGGAAGGAAACGCTCCACCGCCCAGACCACGCCCGTTGCCACCAGGCCGAGGGCCGTCAGGATCGTCCCGGTGTCAGGCAGTTCCACAGCAACCTCGCACACATGGTCGTACATGGACGCGAGAAATGTACGAAGGACGTACCCACTCCGCTCCCGCTTGAGTGGGATATCGCCAGAGATTCATCCGTTGTCCTCCCAAGAGTGCCCGGCTGGTATGCGCCCGTCCCCTTGCAAAGAAGACCTGGTAAAGAAACCTTTCTAAAGCTATCTTTAGAAGATGTCGGAGAATCGAGAGGAAGCAGGCCGGGAAGCAGTTCCGCCGGTTGCCTCGCCAGCGTCGGACGAACCGGCTCGCGGAATGCGGCTGACCGACCCGCGCGCACTGCGCGCCTACGCCCACCCCACCCGAATGCGGCTGGTCGGTCTGCTCCGTACGCAGGGCCCCTGTACCGCGACTCGGGCGGCCGACCTGACCGGGGAGTCGGTCGCCAGTTGCTCGTACCATCTGCGGATGCTTGCCAAGTACGGCCTGGTCGAAGTGGCCGCGGGCGGTCAGGGCAGGGAGAAACCGTGGCGGGCCACCGCGCGCTTTACGGAATGGCCCTCCTACTCCACGGAACCGGTCATGGCCGAGGCGACGGACGCCTTGGAACACGCCCTTGCCCAGCGGTACTTCGAGCAGCTCAGCGCCGCAGTCGAGGCGCGCCGTACGCTACCGCGCGCATGGCAGGAGGCCGAGCGGGTCAGCGACAACGTGCTGTACCTGACCGCGGAGGAACTCTCCGTCATCCAGCAGCAGATCGGCGCATTGCTCCGCCCTTACGAGGAGCGCACTGCGCGGCCCGGGGCCCGGCCGGAGGGGGCCAGGCTCGTGCAAATCATCCAGGCGGGCTTCCCGCTGCCGCAGGGGCCGGGCACGGAAAGAGGCCCCATGGAGGAGGACTCCCCGATCGCGGACGCCGACCCGGTGGCTGGCGACGTGCCAACGCCGGCAGATGCTCCCCGAACGACTGGCATCGCTGGAACGGGCGACGCTCCGAAGGCGGAGGGCATGTGAGTGCCAAGATCGCCCTTCCGAGAGCTGTCCCGGAGCTACTGCGGCAAGGGCCGTTCCGGCGGTATTGGACCGGACAGAGCGTCTCTCTGATCGGCGATCAGATCTCAATGCTGGCACTGCCACTCGCGGCCGTGATCATTTTGCACGCCGACGCCGCGGAGATGGGCTGGCTCGCCACCGCGCAACTGTTGCCTGCTCTGCTGTTCTCGCTCGCGGCCGGCGCCTGGGTCGATCGGCGCGCCCAGCGCCGACGCCTCATGATCGTCTCGGACTTGGCGCGCGCTGTGCTCATAGCGTCACTGCCCATCGCGTACGCCTTCGATCTGCTGAGCCTCGTTCAGCTCTACGTCACGGCCTTCGCCGTCGGCTCGCTGACCGTGCTGTTCGATGTCTGCAATGCCACCTTGTTCGTCTCGCTGGTCCCCAGCACGCGTTACGTCGAGGCCAACGCGCTGATCAACGGCAGTCGTTCGCTGTCGTATGTGGCGGGCCCGAGCGTGGGCGGGTTCCTGGTTCAACTGCTGGCCGCTCCGCTCGCGCTGGTCGCGGACGCGTTGACTTACCTCATCTCCGCGCGTTGCCTCACCCGCATCGACCCCGCCGAACCCCCGCCCTCAACACCGGCCAAGGGGCACTTCAGCGCCGGGTTACGTTGGGTCGTCGGCTCGCCGGTCATGCGCGCCACCTTCGCGGCTTCGGCCACCATCCAGTTCTTCAACTTCATGTTCCACACCCTCTTCGTCCTGTATGTCACCACGGAACTCGGACTGAGCGCGGGCGTGCTCGGCGCCATCTTGGGCGTCGGCGCGGTCGGCGGGCTCGTCGGCGCGGCCACCGCGGGCCGGGTCATCCGGCGACTGGGCATCGGCCGCGCCGCCATCCTCGGGCTCGCACTCTTCTCCATGCCGCTGCTTCTGGTGCCGCTCGCAGATGGGCCTACGCCGCTGGTTCTGACCCTGTTGTTCCTCGCGGAACTCGGCTGCTGCGTGGGTGCCATGTTCGCGGACATAGCCATGAATTCGCTGCATGCCGCGCTGATACCGAATGCCCTACGCGCCAGGGTGACCGGTGCCTACCGCATGCTGACTCACGGCGTTCGCCCACTGGGCGCCCTCACCGCTGGAGCGCTCGGATCGACCATCGGGCTGCGTCCCACACTGTGGATCGGGACCGCGGGCGCCGTGCTGAGCCTGCTGTGGGTGCTGCCGTCGCCGGTCCCACACATACGCGACCTGCCCACGCCCGAGCCCAATCCCGAGGCTGGCCCCGAGCTAGGCCGCGACCTCGATGGTGAGGGCGCGGGTGTGCCCAGCCATGGTGAATCCGCTCATGGTGAGCCCGGCCTGGATATCGTCGCCGACTTCGGGCCCAGCGGCTTGGCCGTGCCCGTGCCCGTGCCCGTGCCGGTGGGGGAGGCGGCCAGGCCGACCGAGCCCGCCGAGCTGACTGGGCGTACTGAACCGCTGGAGGCGGTTGAGCAGGGTGGAAGGAGTAAGGCTGTGAGTGAGGCGGCCGGGCCATGCACCGAGGCCAGCGAGACGCCGGGCTAAACGTTGTACGGGGGCGGGTGGGGTGGGGGAGGGAGGGGGCGGGGAAGAGCCTCAGGCGAGGCTGCCCTTCGCCACCGTTCCCACCAGCTACCCCCAACTCCCAACGCCCAACTCCTGCTCCCTACTCCGCCTCGTGCCAGCCTTCGTATTCGGCGGCGAATGCGTCTAGCGCTGCCGTCTCAAGGAGTGCTGCCGGGTCCTCGATCACCACCAGCCACTGAGCGTCCTCGGCGTCGTCTTCGCCGGCCAGCGCCTCTCGTACCACCCGCGGCTCCTCAGCCAGACCGAAGCGGTGCACAACAGCCTGGGCCGCGTCCTCGGCGGCATCGCGGTCGGGGAGCACCAGCAAGTGTCGGGTGACGGGTTCGTGTTCTTCGTCGGCAAGGGGGCGTGCGCTACTCACGAGCCCATTGTGCGGGACCGTGGACGAGGGCTTGGAGCCGGCTGGTGACGCGGCCCGCGACCGGACCGGCGCGCGGGGTAAGGCGTTCACGCGCCGCTGTGCCCCACGGGCCCTGTGCTGTGGTGACCTCGTACGCGGTGGGGGCGCGGCTGAATGTTGGGTGCGGGGGCTGACCGCCCGGCTGCCCGGCTTGTCAGTGGTGCGTGGGATGCTGGTCCGCGATGGCCAAGAAGACGACGACCGATAATCCGCTGGCTCCCGTGACGCTCGCCGTGGGCCAGGAGGACCTGCTGCTCGACCGCGCCGTGCAGCAGGTAGTGGCGGCAGCCCGCGCCGCCGACCCCGACACGGATGTGCGCGACCTCACATCCGACGCGTTGCAGCCAGGCACCCTCGCCGAGTTGACGAGCCCGTCGCTGTTCGCCGAGCGCAAGGTCGTGGTGGTCCGCTCCGCGCAGGACCTCTCGGCCGACACCATCAAGGACGTGAAGGGGTATCTCACGGCTCCGGCCGAGGAGATCACGCTGGTGTTGCTGCACGCGGGGGCAACCAAGGGTAAGGGGCTGCTTGATGCGGCCCGTAAGGCGGGGGCTCGTGAGATCGCCTGCCCGAAGATGACCAAACCGGCCGATCGGCTCGCTTTCGTTCGGTCGGAGTTCCGTGCCATCGGCCGCTCTGCCACGCCCGAGGCGTGTCAGGCGCTGGTCGATACCCTCGGCAGCGACCTGCGGGAACTGGCTAGCGCCTGCACGCAACTCGCAGCCGACATCGAGGGCACCATCGACGAGGCGATCGTCGGCCGCTACTACACGGGCCGGGCCGAGGCGTCGAGCTTCACCGTTGCCGACCGCGCCGTCGAGGGACGTGCTGCGGAGGCTCTGGAGGCGCTGCGTTGGGCCATCAGCACCGGAGTTGCGCCCGTGTTGATCACCAGTGCGCTGGCGCAGGGGGTGCGCTCCATCGGCAAGGTGGCCTCGGCGCCGCGCGGCGCGCGTTCCGGCGATCTGGCCCGCGATCTGGGCATGCCCTCGTGGAAGATCGACCGGGTGCGGCAGCAGATCCGTGGCTGGTCGGCGGATGGGGTGGCGACGGCCCTGTGTGCAGTGGCCGACGCCGATGCGGGCGTGAAGGGCGGCGGAGACGACCCGGAGTACGCACTGGAAAAGGCCGTAGTAGCCGTGGCCCGAGCCGCGCGTTCAGGCCGCGGCTAACCTCCGCTCGCCACCCGGTCCCGCGCCACCCGGTCCTACGCCGCCAGGCCCCACGCCGCCCGGCCCCGCGCCGCCTCCGGAAGCTGTTTCGGCTCCCAGCCGCGGCCCACCGCAGGGCTCGAACACGCCCCGGGCACGGCGACCGTCGTTACCTCTGTAGCCGCTCCATCGTCACCTTGGCGCTCTGCGACAGCATCTTGCCCACCTTCTCGCTGTTCGGCGGGGTCGAGTTGGAGCTGCCGGACACGTAGTTGGACCAGGACGTCTGGTACGTCATCCAGCCGTCGCGGACCGCGAGGATGACGTAGCTGCCTTCGTCGTCGCCGTCCTTTTCCTCCTGCGTCACCAGATACGCCTCGTCACCGAGGTCCGGGACCGGCTTGACCTTGTAGGTGTACGTGGAGCCCTTTTGATTCTCGTAGGCGCGGTACCTGGCCTCGAATTCCGGCTCCGGGTCTGTCTTGTGGTGGAGGTGGGCTGAGGTGGCGACCCAGGTCGAGGAGTAGTCGGAGGAGGAAGAGGACTCGCTCGCCTTCAGGTCCGTGTTGCAGTCCATGGAGTCCAGGGCCTCGTGCTCGGTGCCGCTCGCGCGTGGGTTCTTGTCCCCCGAGGTGGACTCGTCTTTCTTGAACCCGGCCTCCTCAAACGGGGCGTAGTCGGTGGAGCCGCACAGATTGCCGGTGTACTGATAGCCCGCGAGGTCGGCCTTCGCCTCGTCGTCGCCGAAGCCGCCCGTGGCGAGGAGACCACCCGCCCACAAGGCCGAGGCCACGACCGCGCCACCGGCTGCCCACAGCAGGCCGCGCCCCTTCGTGCTGCCGGAGGGCGCGCTAGGGGTCGGTACGCCTGGGCCATAGCCAGCCGGAACCTGGCCGGGGTAGGGGGCGGGAGGCTGCGGCTGCCCCATGGGGTGTCCCGCCTGCCCAGGGACCTGACCCGGTGGCTGCGTGGGCACACCGCCGGGCATCGTCGGGTGCGCTGCCGCTCCCACGGGGCCCGGCTGGGGGCCGGCCGGGGTGGGCGGATAAGCGTAGGGATTGGGAGCCTGGCGCGGGTCTTGCTGGCCTGGCTGCTGCTGCCCACCTGGAGGCTGCGGTGGGACGTCTCCGTACGGATTCGACTGCGACTGCGCGTACGGGTTGGGCTGATCCCCCGGTATCGACATGGCGGGCACATTACCCGACACGCCGTGCAGGGCCGCTACCATCCCGGGGTTACCTCCCCCTCGCACCATCCCGTACAGCGCACGCGTCGGGCCCGACAGCGCGGCTCTCGAAGCGGGGTCGGCCAGGGCCAGGCTCGGCCCGGCAGGGCCGGGGGCACAAGAGGCCCGTGGCCGGCACAGGAGTCGCGTAACCCAAAGGCCCACGCCAGTGCAAGGCCCGCAGCCACCACAAGGCCCGCGCCGGTAGCAAGAGAGCCGGCAGCCGGCACAAGAGTTGCGCAACCCAAGGGGCCCACGCCGTAGCCCGAAGCCCACGTCAGCACAGAGCCCACCCGCAGCCCACCCGCCATGGTGGTACGCACGAAGGCCCCGCGCCGTCCGGGGGAATCGGACAGGCGCGGGGCCTTCGGCGAAGAATCCGCGAGCTAAGCACATCGCACGCGCGTGGCGAACAGGCCGCGTGCGGTGTGATGTCGTCGTACCTGGCCTGCGGAGGCGGTGCTCCGGGCCTGGCTGGACGACTGTCGGACGGCGCGGTAGAGAGGGTCCGCGGGGTCCGTACCGGACTGGAAAACGAAGCTCGGTCATGCGCCGTGCGGTGCCGGAAAGCCCGCGAGTGAGGTGATCACTGCGCGGTCGTCACACACGGTTCGCGGCCGGCCAAGGTCGGCCGTGGCCGCTGGTGAGGCGGTGGATCAGGCGCTCAGGGCGGAAACCTGGGCGGCCAGCGCCGACTTCTTGTTGGCGGCGGCGTTCTTGTGGATGACGCCCTTGCTGGCGGCCTTGTCGAGCTTCTTGCCCGCCTCACGGAAGGCGACGGTGGCCTTCTCCAGGTCACCGGTGGCCACGGCCTCACGGGACTTGCGAATGGCGGTGCGGAGCGAGGACTTGACGGCCTTGTTGCGCTGGCGCGCCTTCTCGTTCGTCTTGTTGCGCTTGATCTGGGACTTAATGTTCGCCACGAAGGAGCCTTTGCAGGTTCGTCGGATTTCTCGGTTGTCCTCGGACTCTCTCCGAGGGCGCCTCGTACACAGAGCGTGCATACAGGGGGTGCATACAGAGAGTGCACGAGGCACAGTCGTCCAGGCTACCAGCAGCCGCTGGGGCCTCCCAAACCGGACTGTGGCCGCCACTCGTGGGACGATGGGTGGAACTGTCACCACGTCCCGCCTAGCTGCTAGCTGCGTTCAATCACCGAATGGACCCTGCGTGCCCGCGATCCCTCCTCACGTGCCGGAGCCGAGCCGTACCGACCCGGCTCTCATCCGTAACTTCTGCATCATCGCGCATATCGACCACGGCAAGTCCACGCTCGCCGACCGGATGCTCCAGCTAACGGGTGTGGTGGAGCAGCGGCAGATGCGTGCGCAGTACCTCGACCGCATGGACATCGAGCGTGAGCGTGGCATCACGATCAAGTCCCAGGCGGTCCGGTTGCCCTGGGCGCCCACCGAGGGCGAGCTCCAGAACTCGACTCATATCCTCAACATGATCGACACCCCGGGCCACGTGGACTTCACCTACGAGGTGTCCCGGTCGCTCGCCGCGTGCGAGGGCTGCGTTCTGTTGGTGGACGCGGCCCAGGGCATCGAGGCGCAGACCCTCGCCAATCTGTATCTGGCGATGGAAAACGAGCTCACGATCATCCCCGTGCTCAACAAGATCGACCTGCCCGCCGCGCAGCCCGAGAAGTTCGCCGCCGAACTGGCGCGCCTCATCGGCTGCGACCCGAGCGAGGTGCTGCGGGTGTCGGCGAAGACCGGCGAGGGCGTGTCGGAGCTGCTGGACCGCGTGGTGGAGCTGGTTCCCGCGCCGGTCGGCGTCGCGGATGCGCCCGCTCGCGCGATGATCTTCGACTCGGTCTACGACTCGTACCGCGGTGTGGTCACCTATGTACGTGTCATCGACGGCCAGCTCAGCAAGCGTGAGCGCATCCGGATGATGTCCACCGGCGCGACCCACGAGCTCTTGGAGATCGGCGTCTCCTCGCCCGAGATGACGGTGTCCGACGGGCTCGGCGTCGGCGAGGTGGGCTACCTGATCACCGGCGTGAAGGATGTCCGGCAGTCGAAGGTCGGCGACACCATCACCTCCTTCCACAAGGGCGCGGTCGAGGCGCTCGGCGGGTACAAGGACCCCAGGCCGATGGTGTTCTCGGGGCTGTACCCGCTGGATGGTTCGGACTATCCGGAGCTGCGGGAGGCGTTGGATAGACTCCAGCTCAACGACGCCGCGCTGGTCTACGAGCCGGAGACCTCCGCCGCGCTGGGCTTCGGCTTCCGTGTCGGCTTCCTTGGCCTGCTGCACCTGGACGTGGTCCGCGAGCGCCTGGAGCGCGAGTTCGGCCTCGATCTGATCGCCACCGCCCCCAACGTGGTCTACCGCGTGATCATGGAGGACGAGGCGGAGCACACGGTCACCAACCCGAGCGAGTTCCCCACCGGCAAGATCGCCGAGGTGTACGAGCCGATGGTGCGGGCGACGGTGCTGGCGCCCAGCGAGTTCATCGGCTCGATCATGGAGCTCTGCCAGGTCCGCCGCGGCTCGCTGCTCGGCATGGACTACCTCTCCGAGGACCGCGTGGAGCTGCGCTACACACTGCCGCTCGCCGAGATCGTCTTCGACTTTTTCGACCAGCTCAAGTCCAAGACGCGCGGTTACGCCTCGCTCGATTACGAGCCCACCGGCGAGCAGACCTCCGCGCTCGTCAAGGTGGACATCTTGCTGCACGGCGACAAGGTGGACGCGTTCTCCGCGGTGACGCACAAGGACAAGGCGTACGCGTACGGCGTGCGCCTGGTGGCCAAGCTGCGTGAGCTCATCCCCCGGCAGAACTTCGAGGTGCCAATCCAGGCAGCCATCGGCAGCCGCGTCATCGCCCGTGAAACGGTGCGCGCGATCCGTAAGGATGTGCTCGCCAAGTGCTACGGCGGCGACATCTCCCGCAAGCGAAAGCTTCTGGAGAAGCAGAAGGAAGGCAAGAAGCGGATGAAGATGGTCGGCAACGTAGAGGTGCCGCAGGAGGCCTTCATCGCGGTGCTGTCCACGGACTCTGACAGCGGCGGCGAGGCCAAGGCGAAGAAGTAAGAAACGGCACAAGCTCCGTGCCGACAGGGGTGTCCGGGCCCGCAGCGCTGCGCTGCGGGCCCGTCGTGTGCAGCGGCCACCGGACGGCGCCGACCACTGTTTCAACGAGCCGACCACAGCCTCTTACATGCTGAGGCGCGGCCATCTAGTCTGATCACTACTCGTAGGTTACTCATGAGTCACTAACGCTGAGGCGGGCCCCGGAGGATGCTGTGACCGACACCCAAGCCTTGCTCGACAACAGGCCGCCGTCGATGGCCACGCTCTTCCTGGAGCGGGTGGAGGCCACACCGGACGCAGAGGCGTACCGCTATCCCGTACCGCCCGCATCGGGCGAGGGGCCCGCTGACTGGCAGCCGCTGAGCTGGGCCGAGTCCGCCACCCGGGTCTTCGCCATCGCGGCCGGCCTTATCGACCTAGGGGTGCAGGGCGAGGAGCGGGTGGCCCTGGCGTGCAGCACCAGGGTCGAGTGGATCTTCGGGGATCTGGCCGTACTGTGCGCTGGCGCCGCGACCACCACCGTCTACCCGTCCACCAACGACGACGAGACGGCGTTCATCCTCTCCGACTCCGGTAGCCGGGTGCTCATCGCCGAAGACGCCGAGCAGCTTCGCAAGGCCCGCGCCAGCCGCGCCGAGCTTCCTGCACTCGCGCACGTGGTGGTGATAGAGGAGGCTGACGCGGTGTCGGCCGTGGGGGACCCGGAGGGCTGGGTGCTCTCGCTCGCCGAGTTGGAACGGCGCGGTGCGAAGTATCTGGAGAAGCACCCGGACAGCGTGCGGGACCGGGTGCACGCGCTGCGTTCCGACCAACTCGCCACCCTCATCTACACCTCTGGCACCACGGGGCGCCCCAAGGGCGTCCGGCTGCCGCACGACGCCTGGTCGTACATGGCCCGCGCGATCGAGGGCATCAAGCTCCTGGAACCCGACGACGTGCAGTACCTGTGGCTGCCGCTCGCGCACGTCTTCGGCAAGGTGCTCGTCGCCGGACAGCTCGCGGTCGGGCACACCACCGCCGTAGATGGCCGCATTGACAAGATCATCGAGAACCTGCCGGTGGTCAGACCCACCTACATGGCCGCCGTGCCGCGCATCTTCGAGAAGGTCTACAACGGGGTCGCAGCCAAGGCCCGAGAGGGCGGCGCGGCCAAGTACAAGATCTTCCAGTGGGCTGCCGATGTCGCCCGCGAGTACGCCAAGACCTCCCAGGACAACTTCCGGCGCACCGGCTCCGCCACCGTGCCCCTGGGCCTGCGCACCAAGCACGGCATCGCCGACAAGCTCGTCTACGCCAAGCTGCGCGAGGCGTTCGGCGGGCGGCTGCGCGCCTGCATCTCGGGTTCGGCCGCACTTGCGCCGGACATCGGCTACTTCTTCGCGGGCGCCGGGATCAACATCCTGGAGGGTTATGGACTGACCGAGTCCAGCGCCGCCAGCTTCGTCAATACCCAGGATTACCGCACCGGTACGGTCGGCAAGGCGCTGCCCGGCCTTGAGGTGCGCATTTCTGACGACGGCGAGATCCTGCTGCGTGGCCCCGGCATCATGCAGGGCTACCACGGGCTGCCGGAGCGCACCGCCGAGGTGCTGGAGTCGGACGGCTGGTTCCACACCGGCGACATCGGCGAGCTGTCCCCCGATGGCTATCTGCGGATCACTGACCGCAAGAAGGACCTGATCAAGACGTCGGGTGGGAAGTACATCGCGCCGGCCGAGGTCGAGGGACAGTTCAAGGCGGTCTGCCCGTTCGTCTCCAACATCTTGGTGCACGGCGCGGACCGTAACTTCTGTACGGCGCTCATCGCGCTGGACGAGCAGGCAATCATGGAATGGGCCAAGGACCAGGGCCTGGACGGTGCGTCCTACGCCAAGGTCACCGCGTCGAAGGAGACCTACGAGCTGATCGACAGCTATGTGCAGCAGCTCAACGAGGGCCTACAGCGCTGGCAGACGATCAAGAAGTTCCGGCTGCTGCCCCGCGACCTGGACATCGCGCACGGCGAACTGACGCCGAGCCTCAAGCTCAAGCGGCCGGTTGTGGAGCGGGAGTACGGTGCCCTGATCGAGGAGATGTACACGGGCTCGCGCGAGACGTAGGCGGCGACGCCGAGCGACTTTCGTCGAAGCCCGCCGGGCGGGCAGGTCAAGGGGCGAACGGGCCACCCTCGGCAGTGGGTCAAGGCACCCCTGCCGAGGGTGTGACGCGAGGCGCTCGTCCAAGTCGCCCCTGGCGTGTGTCCGTACGGCGAACCTGGCTCGACGCACAGCCCTATCCCCCGGCTGTGCATGGCCGGCGCGTCTCTTTGGGTCCGCCTCTGCGAGGAGGTGCGGAACGGCGAAGCCGACTGCCTTTCGTTGCTTGTTGAAGTAACGGAGGCCATCTCGGAGACAGTTGTGGCCATAGGTGTCGTTTCTCTGCTCATCACAGCTCACTTACGTCACTCGGTGCATGGGGACACGGCCGGTCTGTCAGGCTGTCGGCGTCGGACTCGGTGCTATGCCAGAACGTGAAAGCCGCATGGCGGGTGTTCTTCGATCGTCGAAGCCACCGCCGAGGCCGCGCCCAGGTCCACTGACGCCGGGAAGGTGTGCGCCGTGGCATACCCGGCACCGGACCTCCCCGCGGGGCCCGAACCCGACGCCGACAGGTCCACCGGGCACATGTGCCGTACTCGTCTGCCCGGCAACCCATTGGCCCCCGCCGCCGCGCGCCAGTTCGTACGTGCCGCACTGGCCGACTGGGCCGCGCGCGGGCTGCCCGGTAGCGAACAGATCGCCGGCCAACTCGTAGACGACGCCGTGCTCTTGGTGAGCGAACTGGTGACCAACGCCGTGATACACGCGGGCACCGCAGTGGTCGTACGCTGCGCCCTGGAAACCTCGGAATCCGCGGCGCCGGGCGCGACGCTGTACGCGGAGGTGACCGACCACCACCCGGCCCGGATGCTACGCAGCCAGCCCACACCGAGCCGAGACGCCCCGGTCCCCGAGCACGAGCACGGAGCGCCGCCGAGCGGGCCACAACGAGTCGGAGCGCCTCCGGGCGAGCCGCAGCGGAACGGATCAGCCTGGCCCGCCGGCAGTGGCGGCCCTGCGTGCGCTATCAGTGCCTCGTGTGGTGCGGGGGGTGCGGACGGCGCGGATGGTGAGGGCCGTGGGGGTGGTGTGGGTGGTTCGGGCGGTGCGGACGGTGTTGGGCTTGCGCCGGAGTCGGCGGAAGGTGGGGGCCGGGTCGGTAGCGGGCTGCGGTTGGTTGGCACCATCGCCGAGTCCTGGGGCACGAGCTACCGCAGAGCCAGCAAGTCCGTATGGTTCCGGCTGCCCTTGGCTCTCGAAGCCGGCGCGCGCGCCGGCGCTGGGCTCGACCCCGCGCGCGGGGCCGGCGCCGGAGACCGCGAGCGGGGGGCCGGCGATCGGGCGCTGCTCTGTGATCTTCGGGTTGCCGACATCCTGGCGCCTGCACCGCGCCGCGCCGCGATCCACCGCAGCGCACCGGGTTGGCCCAGCCACGGCGCGCTCTCCTTTCTCGCCGAGGCCTCTGACCTGCTGACAGGGCAGCTCGATGAGAACAAGGTGGCCTCGCTGGCGGGGCAAATTCTGGTGCCGAAGCTGGCCGACTGGTGTGCCGTGTGGCTGGAGAGGCCAGGCGCTGAACCGCAGTTGTCGCGGGTCTGGCACGCCAGTGAGAGCCGCACGGCAGAGCTGCGCCGCCAGGTGGAGAAGGGGCCGCCCCGATTGCCGGCCGCCGCTCGTGGCCGAGCGATGGCCTGGCCGTGGCCGGGTAGCCCCTCCGCTTACGGGCCGGGCGGCGCGGCCCTCGCGTGCGGATTGGTCGCGGGTGGACGGGTGGTGGGCACGTTGCTGATCGGCCGGAGCGGGCTGACCCGGATTCCGGATGAGGTGGTGGTCCTCTTCGAGGACTTCGCCCGCCGGGTCGCGCTCGCGCTCGTTGCGGCCCGCCGATACACCCGACAGGCGCAGATCAGCGAGGTGTTGCAGCGTGGGCTGCTGCCGAGCGGACTCGCCCAGATCCCCGGCGTGGAGACGGCGGTCGTGTACGAGCCGACCGGCGGCACGTGCGCGGGCGGCGACTTTTACGACGTCTTCCCGGCTGGGAACGGGCGTTGGTGTTTTGCGCTCGGCGACGTGTGCGGTAACGGCCCAGAGGCAGCCGTCGTCACGGGCCTGGCCCGCCCAGTGCTGCGGCTACTGGCCCGCGAAGGCTATGGCGTGAGCGACGTACTCGACCGGCTCAACCGCACCCTCGGAGAGCAGGCCGTGGAAGTGGCGGCGTCCGACGTCGCGGCCGAGGGCCCGGGGGAGTCGCGTTTCCTGTCCCTGCTCTATGGCGAGCTGGTGCCGTACGACGTGGGGGAGAGCACCACGACGGCGCACGGCGCGAACCCTGGCCAGGACGCCGGCGCGGACAATTCCGCGAGCGCCGATGGCCCGGGCTCCGGGGATGCGGCGAGCGCCGATGGCCCGGACCTTGAGGTCGCTGCGAGCGGTGGTGGCTCAGGTTCTGAGCGCGGGGCAGGCGGTGGCGGCTCAGCTCGTGTGGTGACGACGAGGGACGCCCGTCATGCACGGGCCGTTCGTACGGCGGGAAACGATGACCACGGCGCTGTTCGTTCGACGGATGGCCGCGGTGCGGGGAGCGATTGCCGCGCGCGGGCGGAGGACGGCGACCGTGAGCAGGGGCGCGGGGTGCGGTGCACGCTGGCCAGCGCCGGGCATCCGCTGCCGCTCCTCCTGCGGGCCGATGGCGAGGTGGCGGTGCGCGCGGCACCGCAGCTGCTGCTCGGGGTCGTGGACGATGTGCGGTACGAGAGCGAGAGCTTTGACCTGCTGCCGGGCGAGACCTTGCTCTGTGTGACGGACGGCGTCACCGAGCGCAGATCGAACGAGGCGCAGTTCGATGACGATGACGGGCTGGCCAGAGTGTTGTCCGCGTGCGACGGGCTGACCGCGCAGGAGGTGGCACAGCGGGTGCGCGGCGCCGTGCACGCGTTCGCGGCCTCGCCCCCGGGTGACGACCTGGCGATGCTGGTGCTCCAGGCGGCGCGGTAGCGAGTCATCGCCGCGCGCCCCCCATCAAGTGGCGAATCACACAGGGAGCCGGGCAGCGAATGGGGCGGCGCGCGGTGGGCCCGGTTCGTGCGCCCGCCCGCACGCCCGGCCCGCGCCCAGCTCGCACGCCCAGTCCGCGCGCCCAGTGCCGGCGCGGATGCCGGACAATGGGGCCCATGCCTTCCGTACTGCCCGATGGTGAGCCCATGCCCGACGACGGGGCGTTGCCGCAGCACGCCCTGGAGGGGGCCGGGGCGCGACCGCTCGGGTTCTACCTGCACGTTCCGTACTGCGCCACCCGTTGCGGATACTGCGACTTCAACACGTACACCGCCAGCGAGCTGCGCGGTTCCGGCGGCGCGCTCGCCTCTCGGGACAACTACGCGGACATGGTCATCGAAGAAGTACGGCTGGCCCGCAAGGTACTCGGGGACGATCCGCGGCCGGTGGAGACGGTGTTCGTTGGCGGGGGGACGCCGACCCTGCTCGACGCCGCCGACCTGGTCCGCATGCTGGCTGCCATCCGGGACGAGTTCGGCCTCGCGCCCGGCGCTGAGGTCAGCACCGAGGCCAACCCCGAGTCGGTCGATGAGCGCTACCTCGCCGAACTGCGCGCGGGCGGCTTCAACCGGGTCTCGCTCGGCATGCAAAGCGCCCGACAGCATGTGCTCAAGGTGCTCGACCGCACCCACACCCCCGGCCGCCCCGAGCGCTGCGTGGAGCTGGCCCGCGCCGCCGGATTCGAGCACGTCAACCTCGACCTGATCTACGGAACGCCGGGGGAGAGCGACGCGGACTGGCGGGCTTCCCTTGACGCCGCGCTTGGCGCCGGGCCCGACCATGTGTCGGCGTACGCGCTGATCGTCGAGGAGGGCACACAGCTCGCCCGCCGCATCCGGCGCGGCGAGGTTCCGATGACCGATGACGATGTGCACGCCGACCGCTACCTGATCACGGAGGAGATGCTGTCGGCCGCGGGCTTCGACTGGTACGAGGTGTCGAACTGGGCCACCACCGAAGCGGGCCGCTGCCGCCATAACGAGCTGTACTGGCGCGGCGCCGACTGGTGGGGCGCGGGCCCTGGGGCGCACAGCCATGTGGGGGGCGTGCGCTGGTGGAACGTCAAGCACCCCGGGGCGTACGCGCAGGCGCTCACCGAGGGCCGCTCGCCGGGCGCGGGCCGCGAGGTGCTGAGCGCCGAGGACCGCCGCGTGGAGCGCATCCTGCTCGAACTGCGGCTAGCGGACGGCTGCCCGCTGGCCATCCTGGCCCCGGCAGGGACCCGCGCGGCGGCCCGCGCCCTGTCGGACGGGCTCCTGGAGCAGGGCCCGTACGCCCGCGGCCGGGCCGTACTGACGCTGCGCGGCCGGCTCCTCGCGGACGCGGTGGTACGGGACCTGGTGGACTGATGCGCTCGAACAGGTGAACCGGTGCCGCTTCTCAATGCGGCTGCCTACGCTGTCCGTAGGCTGCGTTGCGCGAAGCGGCGGATGTGGAGGGCCACGAAGATGACCGCTGTGGGAGATCGGCTGATCACTGAATACTTCGAGAACCTAGAAGTTCCCGAGGGGTACAGGGCAGAGCTCCTGCGGGGGGAAATCGTGATGATGGCGGTGCCCGACTGGGTCCACAACATGATCGTTCTGCGAATCCAGGATCAATTCTCCCGCGACCGCTGGCACCCGGTGACCACGCAGGACATCGCGATTCCGGGGGAGGCCAGCGAACCCCAGCCCGACCTTGTCGTCATCGAGCACGGGGCGTTCGACGGGCCCGGCCGACTCGTCCCGGCCCCCGCGACGACCGTGGTGCTTGAAGTCGTCTCCAAGACCAGCAGGCTCCGTGACTATGTGACCAAGCGGTCGATGTACGCCGCGGGCCAGGTTCCGCTCTACCTGATCGTCGATCCGTACGAGGCCCGGTGCGTCCTGCTGTCCGAGCCATCCGGCGCGGGCGAGGCGGCCGACTACCGCACGGAGCGGACCAGTGCGTTCGGGGAGGCGGTCCCGCTGGGCGCGCTCGGCCTCGCGCTGGACACCACGGATTTCGGCACCCTCCCGGCCGCTCCGCTGGCCGCTACCGGACTTGCCGTCGCCCCAGTCACCCCCGTTGCCCCCGCCACGCCTGTGGCCCCTGGTGCCCCCGCCGTCACGCCGGAGCCGTGACGAAGTCGATCAGCTCTTCCACCCGACCCAGGAGTTCCGGTTCCAGGTCCTTGTACGAGCGGACCGAGCCCACGATCCGCTGCCAGGCCGCTCCCGTGTTCTCCGGCCAGCGCAGGGCGCGGCAGATGCCCGTCTTCCAGTCCTGGCCGCGGGGCACCACCGGCCAGGCCTCGATGCCCAGCGTCGCGGGCTTCACCGCCTGCCAGATATCGATGTAGGGATGCCCGACGACTAGGACGTTGCTGTGGCCACCGCCACCGCCACCGCCATCGCCGCTGCCGGTGACCTCCGCGGCGATCCGGGACTCCTTGGAGCCGGGGACCAGATGGTCAACGAGGACGCCGAGCCGGGCGTCTGGGGCGGGGCCGAACTCCCGGACGATGGCGGGCAGATCGTCGATGCCCTCCAGATACTCCACGACGACGCCCTCGATGCGCAGGTCATCGCCCCACACCCGCTCTACCAACTCGGCGTCGTGCCGGCCCTCCACATAGATGCGTCCGGCGCGCGCCACCCTCGCACGCGCCCCCGGTACAGCGATCGAGCCGGAGGCGGTACGGGCCCGCCCCCCGTTCCCGGCGGCTTGGGCTCGGGGCCGCGGTCGTACGAGGGTGATGGGGCGGCCTTCGATGAGGAAGCCCGCCGGGCCCATGGGGAAGACCCGGTGCTTGCCGAAGCGGTCCTCCAGCGTGACCGTGGGCCCCTCGGCAGTCTTCTCACAGCGGATGACGGCGCCACAAAATCCGGTGGTCACCTCCTCCACCACCAGGTCCGTCTCGGCCGCCACCTCGGGCACGGCCGTGGGCTTCTTCCAGGGCGGGGTCAGATCGGGCCCGTACTGTCTGCTGCGCATGCGCAAGACGATAGCTTTCGCACCGCGCCGGCCCCTTGGCGCCGGCCCCCACGACTCGCCCCCCACGCCTGGCCCCAACGTCCCGCGCCTACGTCCCGCCCCTACGTCCGCCCCGCAGCCTCGGCCTACGGCACTGCGAAGCGCCGCGCCAACGTCTCGCGCTGCTGGCGGACGAATGCCGCGTCCACCACGGCCCCATGCCCCGGCACGTACATCGCGTCCGCACCACCAAGGGCGAGCAGCCGGTCCAAGGCCGCTGGCCACTGTGCGGGGAGCGCGTCCGGGCCCGCCTGGGGCTCGTCGGACTCCTCGACCAGGTCGCCGCAGAAGACCACCTCCGGCGAACCCGGTACCAAGACGGCCAAGTCGTACGCGGTGTGGCCGGGGCCGACGTTGGCCAGCAGCACCTCGCGCCCACCGCCGAGCCCAAGGGTGAGTTCGCCGCACACCAAGTGGCCCGGGCGCACCAGGTGGTCGGCCGCCTCCGCCACCGCGTCGGGCTCGGCCCCGTGGCGTACCGCATCGGCGCACAGCGCCTCCCGCTCCTGAAGCAGTACGCCGTCGAGCCCAGCTGCCCCGTACACCTGCACGCCGGCGAAGGCGGCGGCGCCAAGGACGTGGTCGAAGTGCGGATGGGTGAGCACGACATGGGTGACCGGGCGGCCGAACAGCGCTCGCACCTCGCGGCGGATCTCGGCACCCGCACCCAGCGTTGCCCCGGTGTCCACGACCAGGACTCCCGTCGCGCCGGCGACGGCGCCGACCGTCGCATCCCAGCCCGGCAGCCGACGCCGAGCGACGCCCGGCGCGAGCATCTCCCAGCGGCTGTGTACGGGCTCCTCCGCGCTGCTCTCCATGGGATGACGCTAGCTCGCGAAGCAGCACCGCGCTTGGCTGGTCCCCGGTGGTTTCCGGCCCTCCGCGCCCATGACTGTGGACACTCTTGCCCGGACCGTGGCTACCCGCCGTACACTGGCCCAGGAGAGTTGGCACTCGGGCCCGATGAGTGCCAGGGAAAATCACCCGATAGACGGTTTGACTGGAGGTGCGCGCGGTGCTGAGTGAACGCAGGCTTGAGGTACTGCGCGCCATCGTCCAGGACTATGTCGGTACGGAGGAGCCGGTGGGCTCCAAGGCGCTCACCGAGCGGCATCAGCTCGGCGTTTCGCCGGCTACGGTGCGTAACGACATGGCCGCGCTTGAGGACGAGGGCTTCATCGCTCAACCGCACACCAGCGCCGGCCGCATTCCCACGGACAAGGGCTACCGCCTCTTCGTGGACAAGCTCGCCGGTGTGAAACCGCTCTCATCGCCGGAGCGCCGGGCCATCCAGAATTTCCTGGGCGGCGCGGTAGACCTGGACGACGTAGTGGGGCGCACGGTGCGGCTGCTGGCGCAGCTCACCCGGCAGGTCGCGGTTGTGCAGTATCCGTCGTTGACCCGTTCCACGGTGCGCCATGTCGAGTTGCTCGCGCTCGCACCCGCGCGCGTGATGCTCGTGCTGATCACCGACACGGGCCGGGTCGAGCAGCGGATGGTGGACTGCCCGGCGCCGGTCGGTGAGACGGCGTTGGCGGACCTGCGGGCGCGGCTCAACAGCCGGGTGGTGGGGCGCCGGTTCGCGGACGTGCCGCAACTGGTGCAGGACCTCCCGGAGTCCTTCGAGCAGGAGGACCGGGGCACGGTCTCCACGGTGCTGGCGACTCTTTTGGAGACGCTGGTCGAGGAGACCGAGGAGCGGCTGATGATCGGCGGCACTGCGAATCTCACTCGTTTCGGCCATGATTTCCCGCTCACTATTCGGCCAGTGCTGGAGGCCCTTGAGGAGCAGGTCGTCCTCCTCAAGCTGCTCGGCGAAGCCGAGGATTCGGCCATGACCGTACGAATCGGTCATGAGAACGCTCACGAGGGCCTGAGCTCCACATCCGTAGTCGCTGTCGGCTACGGTTCGGGCGACGAGGCAGTCGCAAAACTCGGCGTGGTCGGACCGACCCGCATGGACTACCCCGGAACGATGGGAGCGGTACGCGCAGTGGCACGATACGTCGGACAGATCCTCGCGGAGTCGTAAGTGGCGACGGACTACTACGCCGTCCTGGGCGTACGGCGCGATGCCTCTCAGGACGAGATCAAAAAGGCGTTCCGACGGCTCGCGCGTGAGCTGCATCCGGACGTCAACCCCGATCCGAAGACCCAAGAGCGGTTCAAGGAGATCAACGCCGCCTACGAGGTGCTCTCCGACCCGCAAAAGAAGCAGGTCTACGACCTCGGCGGCGACCCGCTGTCGAGCGCGGCGGGTGGTGGCCAGGGCGGCTTCGGTGCCGGCTTCGGCAACTTCTCCGACATCATGGACGCCTTCTTCGGCACCGCCTCGCAGCGCGGCCCGCGCTCGCGTACCCGGCGCGGCCAGGACGCCATGATCCGGCTCGATATCGAGTTGGATGAGGCGGCGTTCGGCACCACCAAGGAAATCCAGGTCGATACGGCCATTGTGTGCACGACCTGTAGCGGCGAGGGTGCTGCGCCCGGTACCTCCGCCCAGACCTGTGACATGTGTCGCGGTCGGGGTGAGGTTTCGCAGGTCACTCGGTCCTTCCTGGGCCAGGTCATGACCTCGCGACCGTGCCCGCAGTGCCAGGGCTTTGGCACCGTGGTGCCGACGCCGTGCCCGGAGTGCGCGGGTGATGGGCGGGTGCGATCCCGCCGCACCCTGACCGTCAAGATCCCCGCGGGCGTGGACAACGGCACCCGCATCCAACTGGCGGGCGAGGGCGAGGTCGGCCCCGGTGGCGGCCCCGCCGGCGATCTGTACGTGGAGATCCACGAGGCCCCGCACGCGGCGTTCCAGCGCCGTGGCGACGATCTGCACTGCACGGTCACCATCCCGATGACGGCGGCGTCGCTCGGCACGAAGGTGCCGCTGGAGACGCTGGACGGCCTGGAGGAGATCGACATTCGCCCGGGCACCCAGTCCGGCCAGTCGATCCCGCTGCACGGGCGTGGCATCACGCATCTACGCGGCGGTGGCCGAGGCCAGCTCATCATTCACGTTGAGGTCACCACCCCGGGCAAGCTCGATCCGGAGCAGGAAGAACTCATGCGCCGGCTGGCCAAGTTGCGCGGTGAAGAACGCCCGTTGGGCGAGTTCAAGCCCGGGCAGCAGGGCCTGTTCTCCCGGCTGAAGGACGCGTTCAACGGGCGGTGAGGCACCGCACTCGGGTACGGGGATGGCGAGGGGAACCCCGCCGTCCCCTGCCCCGTGACTGCTCCCGGGCCTCGTGATCTCGAATAGTGGCATGGCGTTCGCGTAAGCCGGACGGTGCCGCCCGATCCCTGTATCACTGCTGGGCGCCGATTCCGTCGCGTACGGGCTCGGCGCCCGAGCCGTTCGGTGCCGCGAAAGCGGGGGCGGTGCGCGCTGCTGATGGAGGCGTCCATCCGCGCGGAAGCCGTGTGCACGGCGTGGAAGAGGCGTGATGTAGCGGTGGAGAATGGGTGGCCGATGTTCGGTGGGTGGACGCCCAGGGGTGTTACCCGCTGCTGTGAATGGCGTGACACGATGTGGTCATGTCCTCCGCGTTGACCGATCTCTACCGGTATCCGATCGTGCAGGCCCCCATGGCGGGTGGTGCCTCGCGCCCGCAGCTCGCCGCCGCCGTGGGAGCGGCCGGGGGGCTCGGTTTCCTCGCCGCCGGGTATAAGACGCCAGGGGCGATGTACGAGGAGATCAAGCATCTGCGCGCGCAGAGCGATGCGCCGTTCGGCGTGAATGTCTTCATGCCGCAGCCCGCCACGGCAGACCCCTCCGCCGTCGCCGTCTACCGCGATCAGCTCGCGGGCGAGGCCGCTTGGTACGAGACGCCGCTCGGTGATCCCGACGCGGGCACCGACGATGCCTATGACGCCAAGCTCGCGATCCTCCGCGAAGATCCGGTGCCAGTCGTCTCGTTCACCTTCGGCTGCCCGACGCGCGCCGTGTGCGAGGCGTTCGCCAAGGTCGGCACGGTGACCGTGGTGACCGTCACCACCGTGGACGAAGCGCTCGCCGCACACGCGGCGGGTGCCGACGCCGTCTGCGTGCAGGGCATCGAGGCGGGCGGCCATCAGGGCACGCACCGCGATGACCCGCACGCCCAGGGCCCCGGCTCGGGGATCGGGCTGTTGTCGCTGATCGAGCTGGTACGGGACGCGGTGCCGCTGCCGATCATCGCCGCCGGCGGGCTGATGCGCGGCGCGCAGATCGCCGCCGTACTCGCGGCCGGCGCCTGCGCCGCGCAGCTCGGTACCGCGTTTTTGGTCTGTCCCGAGTCCGGCGCGAACCCCCTGCACAAGCGGGCCATGACCGACACCGTCTTCACGCGTACGGAGTTGACCCGGGCCTTTTCCGGGCGCCCGGCTCGCGGCCTGGTGAACCGTTTCCTACGCGAGCACGGCCCGTATGCACCACCGGCCTATCCGCAGGTGCACCACCTCACCTCCGGGCTACGGAAGGCCGCCGCGAAGGCCGGCGACCCGCAGGGCATGGCGCTGTGGGCAGGACAGGGGCACCGGCTGGCCAGGGAGCTGCCGGCGGAACACCTGGTGGCGGCGCTGGTCGCCGAACTCAACGCCGCCCGCATGGAGTTGACCGCCGCCGCCGGGCACGCGCCGACCCAGCGGCACGCCGAAGACGGCTACGTCCAAGAGGGTTACGCCGAAGAGGGTTACGCCGAAGAGGATTACGCCGGAGAGCGCTACGCAGCAGAGGGCGGGGCCGCGTGACCGCCCCGGTCTTTGTCACCGGCCCCCTGGACGGCGCCGCGGTCGGCACCACGCTCACGCTGGACGGCCCCGAGGGGCGGCACGCGGTGGCGGTGCGTCGGCTTCGGGTTGGCGAGCAGGTCGTGCTGACCGATGGCGCCGGCCTGGGCGCGTACGGCGCGGTGACCGCCGTCGAGGGCAAGGACCGGCTGACGGTCGAGGTGGCGGAGGTACGCGTCGAGCCGGCGCCGCTGCCCCGGATCACCGTCGTCCAGGCGTTGCCCAAGGGCGACCGGGGCGAGCTCGCCGTGGAGACCATGACCGAGACCGGCGTGGACGCCATCGTGCCGTGGCCCGCCGCCCGCTGCGTCACCCAGTGGCGGGCCGAGCGGGGCGCCAAGGCGCTGGCCAAGTGGCGGTCCGCCGCCCGAGAGGCGGGCAAGCAGTCGCGCCGGCTGCGCTTTCCCGAGGTCGCCGACGCGATGACCACGCCCCAGGTGGCCGAGTTGTTGTCGCGGGCCACGTTCGCCGCCGTCCTGCACGAGGAGGGCTCTGAGCCGTTGGCCGCAGCGTCGCTGCCGGACCAGGGTGATCTCGTGTTGGTCGTCGGGCCCGAAGGGGGCGTATCCCCGGAGGAGTTGGCGGTGTTCGCCGACGCGGGCGCCGGACCGTACCGGCTGGGTCCGAGCGTGCTGCGGACCTCCACGGCCGGGACGGCCGCGGTCGCGCTGCTGCTCGGCCGGACGGGACGCTGGGGGTAGGGGCCCGCCGACCCGTGTGGGTGTCCCACGAACGGGGGAGTGGCTGAGGGAGCCCTTTCGTGCATGTGGGAGGGGCTGGCAGGCTTGCCGTCCATGGGGGCAACGAGACAAGCACGACGATGGCGGCACACGGTCATCGCGCTGGGTGCGCTGGGTACGGCGGTTGGCACGTTGGCGGCCTGTGACGACGTCGAGGGCGGGCTGCGCGCGACCACCGTAGCGGTCACCACGGACAAGGTAGGCACCCGCGCGTTGGAGCGCGGTGGAATCGATGTGCAGTGGCTGACCTGCACGGCGCAAATCAAGCGCGAGGACGACGGCAAGGGCAACGACCGTTCCAAGGCGCCGCGCTCGCGCAACGAAGGCCGTGCGCAGGTCTCCTGCCGCGGCGAGACCAACGGCAACCAGGACCTGAAAATTGACGGGCTGGTCACGTACGTACGCGAAGACCGCTGCGTACGCGGTGACTTGACCGGAACCCTGGAGGGCCGGGTGGTCTTCGAAGCGGACCTGATCGGCGAGTGCGCCGGCGGGCAGCCCAACCGCCCCACCAAGACCTAGTCCACCCGCCGCCCCGCACGCGGCCCAAGCGCGCCCCCGGCACTGACCCGCGCCCCAGCAACTTCTGATGGCCTCGGGGAACAGGCCCCCTGAGTGGACGTGCGGCGATAAGGGGAGACGAATGAGGAAATAGAGGAGATAGGGGAAATAGAGGAACCGAGGAGGCAGGGGAACGGGGCGAAGCCGGGTCCGCGCCGCGGGGCCGCTAGCATGCGAGGTATCCCAACGGACGGTGCGAAGGAGACGCGGGCGATGGCGGGAGCACCGCAGGCCGACTGCTTGTTCTGCAAGATCGTGAAGAAGGAGGTGCCGGCGACTGTGGTCCGCGAGACCGCGACCACGCTGGCCTTCCGCGATATAAACCCGCAGGCCCCCACGCACATCCTCGTCATCCCCAAGTCCCACCACCCGGACGCCGCAGCGCTCGCCGCCGCCGAGCCGGAGACCGCAGCGGACCTGCTGCGCGAGGCGGGCCAGGTCGCCGTGGACGAGAAGATCAGCGACACCGGATACCGCATCGTGCTCAACACCGGGAGCGGCGCCGGACAGACCGTCTTCCACGCGCACGCTCACGTACTCGGTGGACGCGGCCTCAACTGGCCTCCCGGGTAACTCAGTTGTCCGTACGTGAACTGGTCGTCCTGGGCACAGCCAGCCAAGTGCCGACCCGGCACCGTAACCACAACGGCTATCTGCTGCGCTGGGACGGCCAGGGCATCCTCTTCGACCCGGGCGAGGGTACCCAGCGGCAGATGCTGCGCGCGGGAGTCGCCGCCCACGACCTACACCGCATCTGCGTCACGCACTTCCACGGTGATCACTCGCTCGGCCTTGCCGGGGTCATCCAACGCATCAACTTGGACCGGGTGCCGCACCCGATCACCGCGCACTATCCGGCCAGTGGTCAGCGGTTCTTCGACCGGCTGCGGTACGCGACCGCCTACCGCGAGACGGTGGAGCTGGCCCAGGAACCGGTCCGTGGGCCGGGCGGCACGCTCGCGGTCTGTGGCGCGTACACGCTCAGCGCGCAGCGGCTCTCACACCCGGTCGAGTCGTACGGCTATCGCCTGGTCGAGCCGGACGGCCGCCGGATGCTCCCCGACCGGCTCGCGGCGCACGGCGTGGCCGGTCCGCTGGTCGGCACGCTCCAGCGGGAGGGCACGGTGCACGTGGCGGGGCGTACGGTCGCGCTGGAGGAGGTCAGCGAGGTGCGGCGGGGGCAGCGCTTCGCCTTCGTGATGGACACCCGGTTGTGCGACAGCGTGTACGCCTTGGCCGAAGGGTGCGACCAACTCGTCATCGAGTCCACCTTCCTTGACGAGGATGCGGCGCTCGCCCATGAGCATGGCCACCTGACGGCCGGTGCGGCGGCGCGGGTCGCTGCGGACGCGGGCGTACGGCAGCTGGTGCTCACCCACTTCTCGCAGCGGTACAGCGAACCGGCCGAGTTCGCACGGCAGGCCCGCGCTGCGGGTTTCGACGGGGACCTCGTGGTCGCCCACGACCTGCTGCGGGTCCCCGTTCCCCGGCGAGGCGGGCCAGCAGCGGCTGGCGGCTGATTGGGGCGGGTCGGGTGCCTTGAAGGGCTTATGAGTGACTCGTCTCGACCCGGCCCTGGTCGGTGAGCGCTGCGGCGGTGGCGCGGGCGAAGGCATCGGGGTTATCCAGCATGATGTTGTGGCCGCAGTCCGGGATGGCGACGAGCGCCACCCCGGCCGCGGCGAGCGCATCGGCGCCCGGCAGCGGAGCGTCGGCCGCTGGCAGCAGGTAGGTACGGGGAATGGCCAGGCCCAGCAGCAACTCACGCAGCGTGCGGGCCCGTTCGCGGGTGAGATGGACCGCGGTGCGATGCAGGGCGGCACGGTCGGCCAGCCGCATCGTGGACCACCAGTGGGCGCCGGCCCGGTCGCGGACCTCGGCCCAACCACTGGCCAAGAATTCCTGCTCCGAGTAGGCGGCGATGCCGCTGCTGCCTCCGGCGCCGGGCTTGGGCGCGATCGGGTCGAGGTTCGCGTCGATCAGTACCAGGCGGGACACCAAATGGGGGTGCCGGTCCGCCAAGACGATGGCCACGGAGCCGCCCATGCTGTGGGCGATCAACTCCGCGCCGGTGACCTCCGCGTGGGTGAGGGCCGCGGCGAGCGCATCGGCGTGCGCTTCCAGGGTGTAGTCGAAGTCCTGCGGCCGGTCGCTGATGCCGTGCCCCAAGAGGTCGATCAGCAACGAACGGCGGCCGGCTAGCAGGGGGTGGACGGCGACCGCGGCGAAGTAAGCCGGCGATGTGGCGCCCAAACCATGCACGTACACGCGCGTCGGCTGCTGGCCCGGCAGCTCGACCCAGCGGATGTGGTCGCCCTCGGGCGTCACGGCGGCGTTACGCACGGTCTGCTCCCCTTCGGTCGTGATCGACGAAATCAACGAAATCGGCTAAATCGACTAAGGGGCCGAAATCGACGAAGGGCTGAGCCTAGCCACCGGGCTTCCGCCAGCCGCCAAGGAGCCCTGCGCAGCTCCCGGCGAGGGCCCGTAACGGCAACCCCCGGCGAGGGAGGGCCGCCACGGCGCCGACGCCCCGAACCGGGTTGGCCCTTGGCCGTGCAGGGGCCGGCGACCCGAACCGGGTTGGCCGCGTGGTGCCGGTGTGATGCCTGTGAAGTGGGATGCGGGGGAGCGGTGCTGGGAGCGGAATCGTGCAGACTGGCCGAACCTGCACCGTGGGGGCGTACCGGCGGCCATGGCCGGACCTTCGCGGCGCGGTAGTGCAAGGCAGTACGGCGAGGTACGGCGAGGGAGCACACCGTGACACGGCGAGACGGAGACGGGGACATCCGGGCGAACGGCGACGGCGCGGCGCACTGCGAGCCACCGGCCGAGCCCCGAAGCGGCGCCCACGGAGCAGCCCGCTCCGGGCAGCGCGGAGCCGCGGGTGGGAACGGACGGACGGATGCGCCCTACGAAGCCGCGTCGCACGGCTCAGGGCCGCAGGCGGCTGCTCACGGGGATGAGCGGCGCCCCGGCCAGCGTGGCGGGGGTGGCCGCTCGGGCGGGCCCGCCGCAGGCGGCGCGGCCGGCTTCCCCGAGAGCGTGCTGCGGCCCGTGGTCGATCCGCTCGCCGCGGTGCGCAGCCCGGGCGACCCCGCCTGCGATGTCTATCTGACCGGGCCCATTTTCTTGGACATCATCTTCACGGGGCTCGACTCGGCTCCGGTGCGCGGCACCGAGTCTTGGGCCCGGGGCATGGGTTCCAGCCCCGGAGGCGTCGCGAACATGGCCACCGCGCTGGCCCGCCTTGGCCTGCGCACCTCGCTCGCCGCGGCCTTCGGCGACGACATGTACGGGGACTACTGCCGGGACGCCCTCGACCGCGGTGAGGGCATCGACCTGTCGCTGTCCCGCACGGTGCCCGGCTGGCACTCTCCGGTCACCGTCTCCATGGCGTACGAGGGTGAGCGCACCATGGTCTCGCACGGGCACGAGGCCCCGCCAACGCAGGCCGCTTCGCCCGTGGAGGGGGCGTTCGACGGGGAGCCTGCGCCGGAGTGCCCGCCCCCGGCACGCGCCTGCGTGGCCTCCCTGGTGCCAGGAACCCGGGAGGAGTGGATCAGGCACGCCGCACGCCGGGGCAGCCGGGTCTTCGCCGACGTGGGCTGGGACGACACCGGGCGTTGGGACCCGGCTGACCTCGCCGATTTGGAGCACTGCGAGGCTTTCCTGCCGAACGCGGCCGAGGCGATGCGCTACACCCGCACCGAATGCCCGCGCGCCGCCGCCTGGGCCCTCACCGACAAGGTGCCGCTGGCCGTGGTGACGCTGGGCTCCGAGGGGGCGTACGCGGTGGACGGCCGCACCGGCGAGAGCGCCGAAGTGCCCGCCATCGCGGTCGAAGCGCTGGACCCCACCGGCGCGGGGGACGTGTTCGTGGCCGGCTTCATCACCGGGACACTGGCCGGCTGGCCGCTCGCTGACCGGCTCGCCTTCGCCGGATTGACCGCCGCCCTGTCGGTGCAGGAGTTCGGCGGCTCGCTGTCCGCGCCCGGCTGGGTGGAGATCGCCGCCTGGTGGCAGCACGTACGGGCCTTCGACGATCAGAGCCTGGTCGCCGGGCACGGCAGTGCGCTGCGCCGCTACGCGTTCTTGGACGGGCTGCTCCCCTCGGCACAGCGCCCCTGGCCGCTGCGCCGCGCGGTGCCCACGATCGGCTTCCGTCAGCCGTGACGCCGGCGGCTTGTGCTCATGGCTGCCCCCGGCACGTGGGCTGCTGGCTCGCCCCGCGGCGCGCGAAAGTCGAGGCCGGTCCCGAAAAAGGGCTCGGGCCTTGTCAGTGGGGCGACGTAGGCTGGGTACCCCAAGCCGCTGAATCACGGAAAGAGGGATGAGCAGGCCCCAGAGCCGGCCCATGACGCAGACACCCACAGCCCAAAACCCCGCGCAGGGGCAGGCACGCGCCCATTTCACCGTCCCGGCCAAGCACCCGATGGTCATGGTCTTGGGCTCAGGCGACTCCCTGCTGCGTGTGATTGAGGACTCGTTCCCGGCAACGGACATCCATGTCCGGGGCAATCAGATCAGCGCGGTCGGCGACCGGCAGGAAGTCGCCCTGATCCAGCGCCTTTTCGACGAGATGATGCTGGTGCTGCGCACCGGTCAACCGATGACGGAGGATGCGGTGGAGCGTTCGATCGCCATGCTGCGCGCGGTGGAGAACGGCGGCGAGCAGACGGAGACCCCCGCCGAGGTCCTGACGCAAAACATCCTCTCCAACCGGGGTCGCACAATCCGCCCCAAGACGCTCAACCAAAAGCGCTACGTCGATGCCATCGACAAGCACACGATCGTCTTCGGCATCGGTCCCGCCGGTACGGGCAAGACCTATCTGGCCATGGCCAAGGCGGTCCAGGCTCTCCATGCCAAGCAGGTCACCCGAATCATCTTGACCAGGCCCGCGGTCGAGGCGGGCGAGCGGCTCGGGTTCCTGCCCGGAACGCTCTACGAGAAGATCGACCCGTATCTGCGCCCGCTCTACGATGCGCTGCACGACATGCTTGACCCCGAGTCCATCCCGCGCCTGATGGCCGCGGGCACGATCGAGGTGGCCCCGCTCGCGTACATGCGCGGCCGGACGCTGAACGACGCCTTCATCATCCTGGACGAGGCGCAGAACACGAACCCCGAGCAAATGAAGATGTTCCTGACTCGCCTCGGCTTCGAATCCAAGATCGTGATTACTGGAGACGTCACCCAAATCGACCTGCCGGGGGGCACGAAGAGCGGTCTGCGACAAGTCCAGGGCATCCTGGAAGGGGTGGATGATGTGCACTTCTCCCGGCTCACCAGCACGGATGTTGTTCGGCACAAGCTCGTCGGCCGTATTGTCGATGCGTACGACCTGTACGACAGCCGCAACGGGCTGTCGCACTAGCAGGCCCGTGCGCGAGCTCGCCGTGACCTAGCCGTCGCGGTGTGCCGCGGTACAACGAGCTCACTGGCATCGGTAATCGGAGAGATCAGCAGCCCCATGGCGATCGACGTCAACAACGAATCCGGCACGGATATCGACGAACAGGCGGTGCTGGACGTCGCCCGGTACGCCTTGGCCCGGATGCGTATCCACCCGCTTGCCGAGCTGTCGATCATCGTCATCGACGCCGACGCCATGGAGCAGCTCCATCTCCAGTGGATGGAGCTGCCAGGGCCGACCGACGTCATGTCCTTCCCGATGGATGAGCTGCGTCCACCGGGCAAGGACGACGACGATCCACCACAGGGGCTTCTCGGCGATATCGTGCTCTGCCCCGAGGTCGCCGAGAAGCAGGGCGCAGAGGCCCCAACGGAGCACAGCATGAACGAGGAGCTCCAGCTGCTCACCGTGCACGGCTGCCTTCACCTCCTCGGCTACGACCACGAGGAGCCGGACGAGCGGGCCGAAATGTTCAGCCTGCAAAAGGCGATCATCGACGGCTGGCGCGCCGAGCGCGGCATGGAGGGCCCGTCGCCGGCCCCCACCACCCGGTGAGCGCCGCCCGATGACCGCGCAACTCATCACCTCGGCCGTCCTGCTCGTCGTCATCGCCTGGCTTGCGGCCTGCGCGGAGGCGGGTCTCGCCCGTACGACCCGCTTTCGCGCGCAGGAAGCGGTGCGTTCGGGGCGGCGCGGCAGCGCCAAGCTGATGGCCGTCGCCGAGGACCCGACCCGCTATCTGAATGTGGCCCTGCTGGTCCGCGTCGCCTGCGAGGTGGCGGCGGGTGCCGTCGTCACCTACGCCTGTGTCCGGGCGTACGACGAAACCTGGGAGGCGCTGGCCATCGCGATCGGCGTGATGGTCCTGGTCTCCTATGTCGCGGTCGGCGTCTCACCTCGTACGATCGGCCGCCAGCACCCGCTGAACACCGCGACGGCGGCGGCGTACGCACTGCTGCCGCTGGCCCGGATCATGGGCCCCATCCCGCAACTCCTCATCCTCATCGGCAACGCGCTCACCCCCGGCAAGGGCTTCCGCAAGGGCCCCTTCGCCTCGGAGGCCGAGCTGCGGGCCATGGTGGACCTGGCCGAGCAGGAGTCGCTGATCGAGGACGAGGAGCGCCGCATGGTGCACTCCGTCTTCGAACTGGGCGACACCTTGGTGCGCGAGGTGATGGTGCCGCGTACGGACCTGGTCGCCATCGAGCGCTTCAAGACCATCCGGCAGGCCCTCACACTGGCGCTGCGCTCCGGTTTCTCCCGCATCCCGGTCACTGGCGACAGCGAGGACGACGTGGTCGGCATCGTCTACCTCAAGGACCTCGCCCGCAAGACGCACATCAATCGAGAGTCCGAAAGCGACTTGGTCTCCACCGCCATGCGGCCCGCGACCTTCGTGCCGGACACGAAGAACGCGGGCGATCTGCTGCGCGAAATGCAGCAGGAGCGCAATCACGTCGCCGTCGTCATCGACGAGTACGGCGGCACAGCCGGTGTCGTCACCATCGAGGACATCCTGGAGGAGATCGTCGGTGAGATCACCGACGAGTACGACCGTGAGTTGCCGCCGGTCGAAGACCTGGGCGAGCACTGCTACCGGGTTACGGCCCGCCTCGATATCGGCACCCTCGGCGAGCTGTACGGGCTTCGCCTGGATGACGAGGACGTGGAGACGGTCGGCGGCCTGCTGGCCAAGTCGCTCGGCCGGGTGCCGATCGCCGGTGCGGTCGCCGATGTTGATCTGAGCGCCGACACCACCGATCCCGACCTGACCGCGCTGCGCCTGACAGCCGAGTCCCCGGCCGGGCGGCGGAACCGGATCATGACGGTCCTCGTGGAGCCGGTCCGCCCCACGGGCGCCTCGCAGGTCCCTACCGGCGAGCGCGAGCAGGAGGGCGTGGAGCCAGAGCGGCACCGCTAGCGGCGCCGCCCATGCGCTGCCCCTGGCTTGGCCAGATGCGGTCCCGGGGTGGAAGGCGGGCCATGCGGTACGTACTGGGTCACACCGGGTCACACCTATTCGCGGTTCACCCGCACAGGGCCGTGTCCACGGCGCTCTCCACGTGCTGCGCGGCGCTGCCCACCGGGACCGTGGTCACCGTGATACTGGCGGCGCGGCCGTCCTCGGTGACGCCGCCACGGGATCGGTATCCCGGAGTGGTGCCGCCGTGCCCCCAGTACACGCCGCCGCACGACAGCCGCTTGCTCTGTAGGCCCAGCCCGTAGCGCACCCCCGGGCCGAGAGCGTCGGCGGCGACGGTGGAGCGCATCTGAGCGAGCTGCGCCGGGGCGAGCAGCCGGCCCGCGAGCAGCGCGGCGTAGAACCGGTTGAGGTCGGAGTTCGTGGACACCATCGCACCCGCCGCCCACGCCATGGACGCGTCCATCGCGGTGAAGTCGTACGAAGGCCCACCGACCACGTCCCTGAAGTAGCCGCGGGGATGGGGCTCGTGGATGGTGGTGTCGCCGGCGGTGGGGAAATAGGTGTGGCGCAGTCCGATGCGATCGATGACGCGCCGAGTGATCTCTTCCCCGATGGGCCGGCCGGTGACCTTTTGCACCAGCAGGCCCGCGACGAGGTAATTCGTGTTGCTGTACCGCCATTTCGAACCCGGCGAGTCTGGTGAGCCCGGCGAGTCTGGTGAGCCCGGTGAGCCCGGTGAGCCCGGCGAGCCCGGTGAAAATAAAGCCTGTCGTGCGAGGGCCATATCGAGGAGATCGCGCGGCTCGAAGTGCCGGTACTGGACGGTGGTGAAGTCCGCGAAGTTGGGGGAATGCATGTAATCGGGGAGCCCGCTGGTGTGCTGGAGGAGTTGGCGGACGGTGATGTTGCGCCCGTCACTTCCGTTTCCGCGCAGGACATTCGGCAGATACGTATCGACGGGGGCAGCAAGGTCGATTTTTCCTTCACCGACCAGTTGCAGCACGACCACAGCGGTGAACGCCTTGGTATTGCTGCCGATCCGCACCTGCCCATCCCGAGGCACCTTCGACCCGGTTGCCAGGTCGGCGACGCCGGCGGTGTGGTTACGGGTCCGCCCGGCGCGGTCCGTGACGCTGGCCAGCGCGGCAGGCATGCCGTCAGCGCGTACCAACGCGTGCACAGCGCGCTGAACATGGTCTGTCCTGCCGGCGGACGCCGCGGGCGGGGCCGCTACTCCCACCGTCACGACGCCGGTGACCACCGTGACCGTAGCGATCACGGCTCTGCCTCGACCGCCAGGTAAACGGCGTAAACGACACCCGGGCCATGCGTGTTCGCGCATGAAACAACTCCTGTCGGATCACTGGGAAAGCCGGCGAAGGCTGAGGGCCGTACATGCATGGCGGGCAACGGACCCGGCCAGAGCGCGGATCACATTGTCCTTTGGTGACGGCTGGATGTCGGGTTTTTCCCGGCCGGTGTCCCGCTCATCGGCGCAGCGCGGATGCCACATAGCGTTGGAACGCAGTACGAGAAACCGGTACGAGAAACCAGTACAAGAAAGCAGTACGAGAAAGAGCCTGGGAGCGGGGGCCGGGCTGAGCCGCTGATCGGGACCGTCGTCGTGGACCGGAGACTGACCCACGGGCCCGGGTGGGACCGCGACCGGAGCCACGGGAGTTGCGAGACGACAGTCCTAGCACACCGGCGACGGCAGGCGGGGCCGTTTCACCCGAATCAGGACCGTACCCGGGCCATCGAGCGGGCCTCATGGTCCGCGCCCAAGGCCCACGGCTCAGCGCACCGCGACGCTGGTCAGGGGTGGTCAAGGCGAGGCGCCGCCGCCAACCAGCGCTGCCAACCAGCGCCGCTGGGCCGGGCCGGCCCCGGTTGAGCGATCACCGTATCCTCGTGCGTATGAGCGATACGACCCCGGTGGGCCCGGAAGACCAGAAGATCATTACGCTGGCCCGCTCCGCGCGAGCGCGCAACGGTGTGCCCGAGGGGGCGGCCGTCCGCGATGAGACGGGCCGTACCTACGTGGCCGGGACGGTCGCCCTGGACTCACTGAAGTTGAGCGCCCTGCGCACCGCCGTAGCCATGGCGGTCGCCAGTGGCGCCACCTCGCTGGAGGCTGCCGCGGTCGTGAGCGAGGCCGCGGAGGTGTCCGACGAAGACCGCGCGGCCGTACGGGACTTGGGGGGCCCACAGACGCCGGTGCTCCTCGCGGGCCCGGACGGCACGCCGCGCGCCACGGTGGCTGCCGGGTGACCCGGAGCGAGCGATCCGCGCAGTCCGTGCCGCCCCACCCGGCCGGGCCCCAGCCCTTCGAACCGCACCCCGGCTCGGGCCCCGCCGACGAGGACTCGATGGTCAGTGGCTCGTCCGGCTCGTCCGGCTCGCCCCATGCGCCCGGGCCGTCTGGTCCGTCTGGTCCGTCCGGTCCGTTCGGTGCAGCATCGGCGGCCTCAGAGTCGGCCAGCCCCGCCCCCTCCACTGCCGCCGTTCCCTCCTCCGCCGCCGTTCCCTCCGCCGCCCCGGCAGGTGGCGGCTCGTTCGTAGGCTGGGCGGTGCTGGTGAGCGGCACGGTGTTGCTGGTGAGCGTCCCGGTGGACGCGGCGCTCGGTGACGGCTTTGCCTGGGCGACCCTCGCCTTCACGCTGATCTTGCTGCCGCAGGGCGCGCGCCAGGTTCTCACCAGCCACGGCGACATCCGCCGGGCCGATCGACTGCGCCCGCTCACGCTGGGCGGCGCGGCCGTAGCCGCCGCGCTCTGCTGGGCCGGTCTGATCACCGACTGGGCGCGGGGGCACAGCACGGACTGGCTGGTGCTGGCCGCCACCGTCTTCCTGACTCTGACGGGCGCGTCCTGGTTGGGCAGAGTCATGCTGCGCGACCGCTAGCCCAGCTAGGCCGCCATCGGCCCGCCCGGACCGGTGCCCCGCAGGTGGGAGCCTTGCCGGTGCGGGCTAGGCCGCGGGGGGCGTCGGCCCGTACCAGGGCGGGGCAGGCGAATGCGGGCCCCGGATGGTCGGTGCCGCCGCGCCGATCGGGGAGAATGGCCGTATGAGCGCTCGTATCCCCTCTTCCGATGCCCCCCATCGCGCGGGCTTCGCCTGCTTCGTTGGCCGCCCGAACGCGGGCAAGTCCACCCTGACGAACGCTCTGGTCGGCACCAAGGTGGCCATCACCTCCAACCGGCCGCAAACCACCCGGCACACCGTGCGTGGCATCGTGCACCGCCCCGAAGCGCAGCTCGTCCTCGTGGACACCCCCGGTCTGCACAAGCCGCGCACGCTCCTCGGTGAGCGGCTCAACGACGTCGTTCGGGCCGCCTGGTCCGAGGTCGATGTGATTGGGTTCTGCCTGCCCGCCGATCAAAAGCTGGGCCCCGGCGACCGCTACATCGCCAACGAGCTGGCCGGGATCAAGAAGACGCCCAAGATCGCCATCGTCACCAAGACCGACCTGGTGGACTCCAAGCAACTCGCCGAGCAACTGATCGCCATTGATCAGCTCAGCCGGGAGCTCGGCTTCGAGTGGGCCGAAATCGTGCCCGTGTCAGCGGTGGGCGATACCCAGGTGAGCCTCCTCGCAGACCTGCTCGTTCCGCTACTCCCGGAGAGCCCCCCGCTTTACCCCGAGGGTGATCTCACCGACGAGCCGGAGCAGGTCATGGTCGCCGAACTGATCCGCGAGGCGGCCCTGGAGGGCGTACGGGACGAGTTGCCGCACTCCATCGCGGTCGTGGTCGAGGAGATGATCCCGCGCGAGGGTCGTCCCGAAAACAAGCCGTTGCTCGATGTCCATGTCAACGTCTACATCGAGCGGTCGAGCCAAAAGGGCATCATCATCGGCCCCAAGGGCGCCCGCTTGAAGGAGGTCGGAGTGAAGTCGCGCAAGCACATCGAGGCGCTGCTCGGCACGCCGGTCTTCCTCGACCTGCACGTCAAGGTCGCCAAGGACTGGCAGCGCGACCCGAAGCAGCTCCGCAAGCTCGGCTTCTAACGCGCGGACGCGCGGACGCCAGTCGCGCGGTGGGCGGGCGAGGGTTACCCCGACATCCACTCCGTCACGCACCCCGCCGACCGACGCTCCCGCACTGCGCCCCCCGCTAGCGGGCTAGGTGGGTGGCTCCGCGATCAGCGCCGTCCCGACACGGATGAAGCCGATCTGCCCGTACAGCCGCGCCACGTCGGCGTCCCCGGCGGACAGGAAAATGGCCCGCACACCGCGGGTGCGGGCGTCGGAGGCAAGCGCCGCGGTCACGGCGAGCGCGAGCCCGCGCCGGCGGGCGGTGGGCAGTGTGCCCACGCCGACGATCTCGCTGACATCGTTTACCACGTGCCGCTGACCCGCGCAGAGCGCGAGCCCGCTGTCGTCGTCCACGGCAGCCGCGAGCGCGGTCCGTCCCGCGCGGATGCGCTCGGCGACGATGCGTACCGCCTTGTCCGTGCCGTACTGGGGCAACGCCGCGGTGAGCTCCGCCGGGCCCGCCACGCCGACCCGAGTGCCCGGTTCGGCGAACGCCAGGTGCGGCACGGTCAGCGCGCTGGCCAGCGTGGGATCTGCCGGGGCCACCATCCGTATGGTGACGCCGTCCGGCCGATGCCGCACGATCGGCAGCAGGGCAGTGTGCGGCAGCACGAGCAGCGGATGTTCGCGCACCGCGAGCCCGGACCGCTCCACGGCGCTGCGCAGTCCAGGCGAGGTCTCGGCGACCCATTCGAAGCTCTCCGGAAGGCCGAGTGCGCGCTGTCTGCCGCGTACCCGATCGACATCGCCCGGATCGACGGGGCCGTCTTGCCCCAGCGCAGGCCGGGCGTAGAAGGGCCAGCCCTCCCCCTCCCGCACGAACAGGGTGAGCGGCCCGAATTCCTCGGCACGGGCGCCATGGCGCGGAACCGCATCGTAGAACCGCTCCAGGCGGTCCAGCGTCGCGTGATGAGAGGTCATGCCGCGATACAAGCAACACCCCGGGGCCCGAGCCACCGGGTTTCCCCGCGAAAAGGCCAGCCGGGCGCCAACTATGCGCCTTCCTTGAGCACCGTGGTGATCAACTCCCGCTGTACGTCGCTGAGCCGCGGGTCGGCGCAGTAGACCGTGCTGCCGTCCACGTCGATGCCGTACTGAAAGCCATCGGGGACACCCATCGGTCGGGTGGGCGCGCCCTCCGCGAGCGTGGTGCGGGCCAGGAGCTCCAGGTGGGAGGCGTCGGGTCGGCCGGCGGTGTCGAGCTCTGCTCGGCGCGGGATGCCGGCAAAGCCGCCGGTTCTGGTGACGGTAATCCGCATGGCCTCTTCTTTACCGGGCCGGCGGCCCTGCTGGCTACCCGCAGCGGCTGACCTTGAGAGCGGGCACGCGGCTGCGGGGCTGGTTATCCAGGCCGCCGGCGCGGGGCACGCGCCGCGCCGCCGGCCCGAAAGTGGCGTCCGTACGGTCAGCTCAGGCCGGCTCCACCCCCACCCGCGTCCATGCCTTGAGCAGCGCCTGCTGTTCCTCGCCCGCCCCGTACCTGGCGACGGCCGCTGCCACGCTCAGCCGCGCGAAGTCGGCGAAGTCGGCATCCGTGGTGAGTTCGCCGCCCGTCAACACGTCGTACCAAAGCTGGCCGGCACGTTCCCATGCCTGGCCGCCGAGGGCCGTCGCTGCGAGGTAGAAGGCGTGGTTGGGGATGCCGGAATTGATGTGTACGCCACCGTTGTCGCTACTGGTCTCGACGTAGTCGTCCATCGTCGCGGGCTGCGGGTCCTTGCCGAGCACATCGTCGTCGTACGCGGTGCCCGGGGCCTTCATCGAGCGCAGCGCCTCCCCGGTGACCCGGTCCGTCAGCAGTTCGGCCCCGATCAGCCAGTCGGCCTGCTCCGCGGTCTGCCCCAGGGCGTACTGCTTGATCAGTACGCCGAAGACGTCCGACACTGATTCGTTGAGCGCGCCCGACTGGCCGAAATATTCCAGGTTGGCCGTGTACTGCGTGACGCCGTGGGTGAGTTCGTGGCCGATGACGTCCAGGGGCAGCGTGAAGTCACGGAAGACCTCGCCGTCGCCATCGCCGAAGACCATGCGTTCGCCGTCCCAAAAGGCGTTGCCGTACTCCTGTCCGTAGTGGACGGTCGCGTCCAGCGGCAGGCCGTTGTCGTCGATGGAGCGGCGGCCGTAGACCTTGAGGTAGAGGTCGAACGTGGCACCAAGGCCCGCGTAAGCGCGGTTGACGCTCGCGTCCTGGCCCGCTTCGTCGCCCTCGTCGCGCACCTTTTCACCGGGCAACTCCTCCCGGTTCGCGGCGTCGTAGATGGTCCGCTTCGGTCGGTCCGATGGCTTTTGGCCGGCGACGGCGGTCGTCCGGACGCCGCGGACGGTGGTGATCCGCCGCCTGGTGCGCTGGAGGGCGTCCCGCTCCAGGGTGCGGCGGGCGGGCTCGTGGAGCGCGGGGTCGTCGGCCCTGGACAGCTTGTCGAGGACATGCGGGGGGACGATGGTGCAAAAGACGCCGTGCTGGGCGGTGTGCCGGCGGGTCTGGGCCCCCGGGAACTGGGCTGCCTGGGACTGAGCCGTGGGCTGGGCCGCTGATGCGGCGGGCGATGGGCGGTTACGCGCGCGTGAGTCGTCCATGGCACGCAATGTGGCACCGGCGCCTGACGCTGTCACCGCTTATCAGCATGATTACTGCAATCGAGTGATCAACCACAGTATGCCGGTGACGCCCCCCGCATCCCGCATAGTGATACGGGGTACAGCATCGCTCGCCGCTCGGTTAGGCTGACGCGCATCATGCGTTTCGGGCTGCTTCTCCTTAGCTGCCGCGGCGAGGGCCTGTAGTCGTAGGCCGACCCCCTCCCCGCGGAGTTCGGTGCTGCGGTTTCCCCCGCCCCGTCGGCCGGTCCCAGCGGATACCCGAGGAGCCCCGCGCATCATGTCGCACGCATCGAGCACGCCGAGCAACACCGGATCGTCCAGCATTCCTTCGCGAACCCCCGCCCAGGGATCTTCGCCCGCCCGTACGGAGCGCTCCGTTGGGCGCCCCACGCCCCTGACCGCTGCGACCGTCACCCAGCGCCCCTCCGGGCTGCCCGTCCACCGTTACGGCGGCTACGAGGCCGTGAACATCCCCGACCGGACTTGGCCCGAGCAGCGCATCACGGTCGCGCCGCGCTGGCTGTCCACCGACCTGCGGGACGGCAACCAGGCCCTGATCGACCCCATGTCGCCGGCCCGTAAGCGGGAGATGTTCGACCTGCTGGTACGCATGGGCTACAAGGAGATCGAGGTCGGCTTCCCCTCGTCGGGTCAAACGGACTTCGACTTCGTGCGCTCGATCATCGAGGAGGGCGCAATCCCCGATGACGTGACGATCTCCGTCCTCACCCAGGGCCGGGAAGAACTGATCGAGCGGACCGTGGAGTCGCTGCGCGGCGCCCACCGCGCCACGGTGCACCTGTACAACGCGACTGCGCCGGTCTTCCGCCGGGTGGTCTTCCGCGGAAGTCGCGAGCAGGTCAAGCAGATCGCCGTGGACGGCACCCGGCTGGTCGTCGAGTACGCCGAGAAGATCCTGGGCGACGAGACGACCTTCGGCTACCAGTACAGCCCGGAGATCTTTACCGATACGGAGTTGGACTTCGCGCTGGAGGTCTGCGAGGGCGTGATGGACGTCTGGCAGCCCGAGGCGGGCCGCGAGATCATCCTCAATCTGCCCGCCACGGTCGAGCGCTCCACGCCGAGCACGCACGCCGACCGCTTCGAGTGGATGGGCCGCAACCTGTCCCGACGCGAATTCATCTGCCTGTCCACACACCCGCACAACGACCGGGGCACCGCGGTCGCCGCCGCCGAACTGGCCGTCATGGCGGGCGCGGACCGGGTCGAGGGCTGCCTGTTCGGGCAGGGCGAACGCACCGGAAACGTAGACCTGGTGACCCTCGGCATGAACCTGTTCAGCCAGGGCGTAGACCCGCAGATCGACTTCTCGCAGATCGATGAGGTCCGCCGCACCGCCGAATACTGCAACCAGATGGAGATCCACCCGCGTCACCCGTACGCGGGTGACCTGGTCTACACGGCCTTCTCCGGCTCCCATCAGGACGCCATCAAGAAGGGCTTCGAGGCGATGGAGGCCGCGGCGGTCGAGCAGGGCAAGCCGGTGACCGCCATCGAGTGGGCGGTGCCGTACCTGCCCATCGACCCGAAGGACGTGGGCCGCTCCTACGAGGCGGTCATCCGCGTCAACTCGCAGTCCGGCAAGGGCGGCGTGGCATACGTCCTGAAGAACGAGCACAAGCTGGACCTGCCGCGCCGGATGCAGATCGAGTTCTCGCAGACCATCCAGACCAAGACGGACGCCGAGGGCGGCGAGGTCACCCCGGGCCAGATCTGGGCCGTCTTCCAAGACGAGTACCTGCCGACCGAGCCCGGCAACGGGCACCGTCCGTGGGGCCGCATCCAACTGCGCAACGGACAGACCACGACCGACAAGGACGGCACGGACACGCTGACCGTCGAGGCAGTCGTGGACGGCGCCCAGACCGTGCTGACCGGCTCCGGCAACGGCCCGATCTCCGCGTTCTTCGACGCACTCCAGGCCATCGGCATCGACGCACGCCTGCTCGACTACCAGGAGCACACGATGAGCGAGGGCGCGAGCGCGCAGGCCGCCTCGTACATCGAGTGTGCGATCGACGGCAAGGTCCTGTGGGGCATGGGCATCGACGCGAACACCACGCGCGCCTCGCTGAAGGCTGTCGTATCGGCGGTGAACCGCGCCGCACGCGGGCGCTGATGGGCCCGTGGCCGGGCCTTCCACGGCGCGGCTACAGGCCCTGACGGGGCCGGCTCCTACGGACCGGTCGGCGAAGCCCTTACGGGGGTGGGCCGCGAGCCCTGACGGGTGGTTACGCGGCCCGCTCCCGGTCGCGCCATGCCGGGTCCAGCGGCTTGCAGCCGGGCCCGAAACCCCCGGGGGCTACGCCCGATGAGTGGGCGCCCCTGCCCGCTGGGACTGTGGCTGGCCCACAACTACGCCCTGGCCGCGCGGCGAGGCCGTACTTTCGGCCGCCAATTCTCGGCCGATTCACCTCGCCCGCACCAGCGCCTTACGGGGTCCCGCTCGCCGTTTCGGCAGGCGGGGCCCCTTGTGTGCGCAGGAGCTATGTGTATTGCCGCGGGCGTCACCGCACTTGCCTTCGTACGGGGTACTGACGCCGCGTCTCGGATGTGGTTAACATCACGTCCAAGCTGCGCCTCTGCTTTCAGATGCATAACAAAAGCGCAGAGGTGTGGTGAAGCAGCGCAACGGAGCGATGCGAAGCGTCATGGAGGTACACGCGATGTACGCGCGAGACCCACGTGGACGGAGCCTGTGCGTCATCGGCGTACGTACGAGCTGGCGCACGGTCGGCGATGGTGAGTTCTTCTGCACCGAGTGCGGCGGAGACCGCAACTACCGCCGCCGTACGGGACGTCGCCGCTTCATCGTCCTTGGCCTTCCCCTGGTGCCGCGCGGCTGGGTGACCCCGGTCGTTGAATGCGCGGCCTGTCACTCCCACTTTGGCACCGAAGCCCTCGATCACCCCACCACCACCCGCTTCTCCGCGATGCTGCGGGAAGCCGTGCACACCATGGCGTTGGCCATCTTGGCAGCGGGCGGCACCGAGGCACGCCCGGTGCGACAGGCGGCGGTCGGTGCCGTGCGCGCGGCCGGATACGCGGACTGTGACGAGGACCAGTTGCTCAACCTGATCGCCGCGCTTGCCGCCGACACCGGGCGGTTGCCCGGCGCCCGGCACGGCGACGACGGCGCACTCGACTTCGGCTTGGGCGACCCGAGCACGGCCCTTGCCATCGAACTGCACGAGGCGTTGGAGCCGCTGGCGCCGCACCTGGCCCCAGCAGGCCGGGAGAGCATCCTCCTCCAGGGAGCGCGCATTGCGGTGGCGGACGGGGCGTACTGCCCCGCCGAACGCGCCGTGCTGGAGACCGTGGGCCGAGCCCTTTCGCTCTGTCCCGATGACACGGCTCGGCTCCTGCTGGCCGCTTCCCACGCCTCTCCCTGAACCTCGCCCCGCCCTTCGGCCGTGTGCAGGAAGCTTTCACCGCGGGCCGCTGCGCCTTCGGAGGGCTGAGGCGTGTGAGGGGCTGAGGCGTGCGGGGGCTGTTGCCGGCTGTCATGTTGCCCGCTGCCCGTTGCCCGTTGCCCGTTGCCCGGTGCCGGTGCCGGCTGCGTGGACTGGTGTTGTCCCGTGCGGCCATTGCCGGTTACGGGTGAGACGCGGCCTTCGCCGCAGGGCCGTTGCCGTGTGCGGAGTACCCCTGCGGGAGGTACTCCCCAGGGAGTAACGCGGCGTTAGCGCCCTCTGGCGAAGTACCGCTCATCTCCGTCCCCACGCCGACGAATCGGGCCCCTCAGCCCGGAATCGTGGACTGTGTCAGCGCAGCAGGCACAGGAGGGAAGGCTCGCATGGCGGTTGTACGGACCACTCAGGGCAGCGCGGTCGCGGGGGCCGCACAGCACCCGGGCAGCGAGCACGAGGTGCAACATGAGCAGGATGACCAGGGCGAAAGGAGCGCGAGAGGTAGGAAGGGTGAGAGGGACAGAAAGAACAGGAAGGATGGAGAAGGCATAGGGGGCGGCGGCGCTGCGCGCGGCGGCGACGGGATGCGAGGGTCGGACGACGGTGGTGGGCCAGGATTCGGGGCCGGGCCCATGGGCGAGGGCGGCCCGCCAGGACCCGCGGCGAGCAAGGCTCAACGGCGGGGCGTTCCGTGGGCCATGGTGGCTCTGTGGATCGTCATCCTCGCGGTGGCCATGCCCTTCGCGGGCAAGATGGGCGGCGCCCAGGATGACAAGGCCGTCAACTACCTTCCGGCGAGCGCCGATTCGACCCGGGTCGCTGAGCTACAGGAGGCCATGCCCGGTGGTGACACCACCGATCTGGTGCTCGTCTACCACCGCGATGGCGGGTTGACCGCGGCCGACCGTGCGTCCGCTGGCGAGCACGTTGCCCAGCTGGCTGACACCTACGAGTTCAGTGGCGGCCAGCAGCCGAAGGCGGTGGACTCCAAGGACGGCGCCACGGTGATGTACGGCGTGTCGCTCAACGGCCTACCGGACGAGGAGGACCAGAACAAGGCGGTCGATGACATCCGCGATGTCGTTGACGACCATCCGCAGGGGCTGAGCGCGGAGGTTGGCGGCTCCGGCGCCCTCGGCAGCGATGCGAACAAGGTCTTTGAGAGCGTCGATGGCATGCTGATGCTGGCCACCGCCGCCGTGGTTGCCCTGCTGCTGATCCTCACCTACCGCAGCCCCTTCCTGTGGCTGGTGCCGCTGGTAGCTGTCGGCGTGGCCACGATGACGGCGATGGCCGTGGTCTACGGGCTCTCGCAGTCGTTCGACGTGACCATCACCGGCATGAGTTCAGCGGTGATGACGGTCCTAGTCTTCGGCGCCGGCACGGATTACGCACTGCTGATCACCGCCAGGTACCGCGAGGAACTACGCCGCCATCCGCGTCCGTACGACGCGATGATCGCGGCCATCCGCGGCTGCGGCGCAGCTGTCATCGCCTCATCGGGGACGGTCGCCGCCGGACTGTTGTGCCTGCTCGCTGCCGACTTGAGCAGCAGCAAGGGACTTGGCCCGGTCGGCGCTGCGGGCGTGGTGTGTGCGCTGGCGGTGATGATGACGTTGCTCCCCGCCATCTTGGTCCTGCTCGGTCGCCGGGTGTTCTGGCCGCTGATTCCCGCGTACGGCAGCACACCCACCAAGCGGCGCAGCATGTTCGCGGCTATGGGCGGCTCGGTCAGCAGGCGCCCGATCACCTTCCTGGTGGGAGGTGTGGCGTTGCTCGGCGCGCTCGCCCTGGGCTCGTTCAACGCCCCCGGCGCCCTGAAGCAGGAGGACATGTTCACCAGCAAACCGGAGTCGGTCTCAGCCCTGGAGACGCTGGCCGATGCGTACCCCGAGCAGGGCAGCCAGCCGATCACCATCCTGGCCCGCACTGGCAGTGCGGATGCTGTGCTCGACAAGGCGCGTGCGCAGGACGGAATAGTCAGGGCTGAGCGTGGCCGAAGCGGGGACGGATGGACGGAGATCAACGCGTTCGCCAAGGACGCCCCGGAGTCGGCGGGTGAGGTCCGCGCCATCAAGCAACTCCGAACCGAGCTGGGCTCCGTAGCCGGCGGCAAGGCCCTGGTCGGCGGTGCCAGCGCGGAACAGATCGACCTGGAGAAGACCAACGCGGACGATCGAATGGTGGTCATCCCGCTGGTGATGCTCGCGGTGCTGCTGATCCTGATAGTCCTGCTGCGCAGCCTGATTGCCTCGGTGATGTTGGTGCTCGCGGTGGTCGCGGTCTGGGGTGCGGCGACGGGCCTCGGTGGACTGTTCTTCGAACCGGTCTTCGGCCTGAACGGCATCGACCCGGGGCTGTCGTTGCTCACCTTCGTCTTCCTGGTCGCGTTGGGCGTTGACTACGGCATCTTCTTGATGCACCGGATGCGCGAGGAGGCGATGAAGGGGGCGAGCACTCCGCAGGCGGCACTGACTGCACTGCACACCACGGGTGGTGTGATCGCTTCGGCTGGGTTGGTGCTGGCCGCGACCTTCGCGGTGTTGGCAACCATGCCCATGACGATGATGCTGGAACTCGGCTTCATCATCGCGGTCGGCGTTCTCCTGGATACGTTCCTGGTCCGCACCTACCTGGTGACCTCGGCCAGCCTGCTCCTTGGCCGTTGGATCTGGTGGCCCGGCAAGCTGTTCCGCCGCCAGTCGGCGCAGGTGCAGACTGGCGCTCCTGAACGAGTGAGCGAACCAGTCGGCTGACGATCCGCCCACCCACCGTCGCGCTCGCCCCTCCCCACCCTCGCCCCTAGCCCCTAGCCCCTAGCCGGCAACGGTGATCACGGATGGTGGCGCGGCATCGGGCGGGTGGGCGATGCGGCGGGGCGTTGGGCGAGAAGTTGAGTCGAGGCGGACTCGGGGTGGGCCGGCCACGCGGACCGAGAGGATCGGTGGGACTCGCCAGCAACTCACCCTGCAAGATGCCGAACCCGACAAATCGCTCAAGACCAGGCCGTTATCCACAGAGGTGAGATGGGGCCAGGGCGAAAGTCAGATCTGTACCGCACGATGGGACCGTGCAAATGACCGAATTCACCGGTGTCGCCCTCCGGGGCGGCCGACTGGCCCGTGTGTTCACGATGTCCCGGCCAACGGCGGGGGACGTCACACTCGGCCTGGGCGTGCTCGCGATGCAGACCGCGCTGGCGCTGACCGTGACGAATGACGGTCACCGGCCCGACGCCCTTGGCTGGACACTGCTCATCATCAGTGCGCTGGCGCTGGTGTCCCGGCGGGTTGCCCCGATGGCCACCACGGTGGTCGTCGTGCTCGCTGTCGGTCCGTACCATTCGCTGGATTACGCCCACTTCGCCACGGTGCCGGCCGGGGTGGTCGCGCTGTATGCGTTGGCGGTCGGTGCCCCGCCGCTTAGGGCACTGTTGGCGCTGAGCGTGATAGTGGCGGCCATGACGCTGGTGATGTCCAGCTCGTCAGACAGCCAGGACGTATCGGAGATGCTGCGTGGCTCCGGTTGGTTGCTGGCCGTCGTGGTGATCGGCATAGCGATCAGGACCCACCGCAGTTATGTGGCAGCCATTGTGGAGCGGGCCGAGCGCGCCGAACGCACACGGGAGGAGGAGGCCGCGCGGCGGGTCGCCGAGGAGCGGTTGCGCATCGCGCGCGATCTGCACGACCTGCTTGCGCACAGCATCACACTGATCGGTGTGCAGACCTCGGTGGCGGCGCATGTGCTGGTCGCCGATCCGGATCGGCTCGATCGGGAGACCGTGGCCAAGGCACTCGACTCGATAGCGGACACCTGCCGAGACGCCCGTGCCGAACTGCGCACCACGCTCCAGGTGTTGCGTGCGGGCGACCCGGACCCATCATCCGACGCCACCCGACCGCCGCCGGGACTTGCGGGCTTGTCCGACCTGGCGAAGTCCGCGGAGGCGGCGGGGGCCCGTGTCACGCTGGACTTTCGGCTGACTGCGGCCGACGCGTCCGCGGTACCACCGGCCGTGGGCGCCGCGGCGTACCGCATCGTCCAGGAAGCGCTGACCAACGCGGTGCGGCACGCGGGCCCCGATGTCCGCACCGTGGCGACGGTGGAGCGGGTGCCGCTGCCCTGGGCTGACGGCGAGGCACTGCGAGTGACGGTCACCGATGACGGCCCGCCCTACCCACAAGCCCAGGGCTCTCCTCACTCACAGGCGCAGGGGCCGCGCCACCCACAGGCCCAGGGTTTGCGGCGCGCCAGGTCTCCCGAGCCCGCTTCCCCCCTCCGCGAGTCCATATCCACCGCCGGCCGTCGCGTCGCGAGCAGCACAGGGGGCGCGGCACGCGGAAGTCCGGGCGGCCCCGGCCAGAGTCCCACCGGTCCCGGCGCGGCCGTTGCCGGCCCGAGCGTCGGTGCCTTCGGTGCCACCGGCTCGGGCGGTACCGAGGGCTTCGGTATCGCGGGCATGCAAGAGCGTGCGCGCAGCGTTGGCGGCACGGTCACCGCCGGTCGGCGCGTGGAGGCCCCGGGGTTCGCCGTGCAGGCGGTCCTGCCGCTGGGATCGGAGCCGCACGGCGGCCGGACCATGCCCCGTATCGACCCGTCGGTTCCCTGGCGACGAATTGCCAGGGGACCGGTCGCGGAAGCCAAGGAGGACACAGCATGACTGCGCCGCGTCGCATTCGCGTACTGCTCGCCGACGATCAGACGCTGGTACGGGCCGCCTTCGCGATGCTCGTTGAGTCCGCCCGTGACATGGAGGTGGTTGGCCAGGCATGCAATGGCAGGGAGGCGGTCGAACTGGTTCGTACGGTGAAAGCCGACCTGGTGGTGATGGATATTCGGATGCCCGACCTGGACGGCATAGAGGCGACGCGGCGTATTGCGGCCGATCCGGAGTTGGCCGATGTGAAGGTGCTCGTGCTCACCACGTACGACACAGACGAGTACATCGTGGACGCTCTGCGTGCCGGTGCTTCGGGCTTCCTGGTCAAGGACACCAAGCCGGCCGAACTGCTGGAGGCCATCCGCACGGTGGCGGCCGGCGACGCACTCCTCTCGCCTGGTCCCACGGCCCGGTTGATCGCCCGGGTTCTCCGGCTCCCCACCGCTCTGTCGCCCTCCGCCTCGCTCCCCGACGCCCTGGCCATACTCTCTGACCGCGAGCGCCAGGTCCTCACCCTGGTGGGCCGTGGTCTGAACAACGCGGAGATCGCCGAGGCCCTGGGGCTGAGCCCGCTAACCGCCAAGACGCACGTCAGCCGCATCATGGGCAAGCTCATGGCCCGCGATCGAGCGCAACTGGTGATCGCCGCGTACGAGTCGGGCCTGGTGACCCCGGTCAAGACGGAGGCGGGTTAGCGATCTGGCCAATGGTCGTGAGGGTGCCCAACGCGGCACGTGGCCGGATGGCTCATTGCTCGCATGGCTCGTTGCTCGGACTTGGTTGGCCCTACCCAGGGAGCGCTGAGGCACAGGGCCTTGGGCCCCTGCCTTCGCGGATCAGGCCGTCAGGCGTCGGGGCAGGTGCGTCCCGAGGAACCGGTACGTCCCCAGATGCTGGGACGTGCCGAGGTGCCGGTATTTCCGAGGTGAACGCACATCCGAGGTGGGTGGTACTTCCGAGGGCGTAGGTGGGCCGCCTTCGGGGGGACGACGACGGGGGTGCCGTTGGCGCGTGATGCTGCCTGCGTCGGCGCCGCATCGATCGTCTCCGGGCCTCGAAAGGCCTGGTGCATTCCGCTGTGGCCGTCGCGCCGTACGGGTGGCGGAGTTGGCGCAGGGTGGAGCGAGGAGCGGGTTGCAATGGGGGTGCCGTGGTGGGTGTGGCCGCAGTCAGTGCTGTGGGTGCTGCTGCATGGGTATCTGTGGTGGCGGCTGGTGGTGAACGTCAGCCGTCCCGGGGGTTGGCCGCGCCGGCTGGGCACGGTGGTGCTGGCGGTGCTAGCGGTCTCCATTCCGCTCGCGCTGATCGTCTTGCACACGGTGAGCTCGACCGCTGGTCGGTGGGCAACGTGGCCGGGGTTCATTTGGTACGGCTTGGTGGTGTATCTGCTGTTCGTGCTGGTGCCCGTAGACCTAGTCCGGTTCGGGATATATCTGACGGGTCGAGTCCGGCGACGCCGCCAACCCGCTCCGGACCCGGCGATGACGGCGGCGGGGGCGGGCAGCCCGGTGGGCGCAGCGGATGCTGTGGGTGTGCCGGGTGTGCCGGGTGTGCCGGGTGTGCCGGGTGCGGCCGGCGTGGCAGATGCCGCGGATGCGGCGGATGTGATGAGCGCCGTGGGCACGTCCCATGCTGTGGGCCGGGTGGACAGCGTGGCTGTGGCGGGTACCACGGACGCCACGGGCGTCAAGGGTGCCAAGGGTGCCAAGGGTGCCGAGGGCGTCACGCCATCCGCGAGCGTCGTGGAAATGGACCGGCGGCGGCTTCTTGCTCGGGGCGTTGCGATAGCCGCTGGCGGTGTCGCCACTGCCGTCGTCGGGTATGGCGCGGTGACCGCGTTCAGCACTCCTCGGGTGCAGCGCGTTACGGTGCGGCTGCGCCGACTGCCCACCGCTGCCACGGGTTTTCGTATCGCCCTGTTCTCCGACACGCATATCGGCCCGTTCCTGGGCCGGGGCGATATGCTAGAGGTTGTCCGTATGGTCAATGCGGCCCGGCCTGATCTCGTCGTGGTCCCCGGTGACCTGATAGACGGTACGGTCGCCGACCTTGGCTCGGCCGTTGCACCACTCCAGGAGCTACGCAGCCGCCACGGTACGTACTTCGCCACCGGCAACCACGAGTACCTCTTCGATGCCGACGCCTGGGTTGAGCACCTGCGCGGCCTGGGCATCCCCACCCTTCGCAACCAGCGCGTCGCCCTTCCGCACTTCGACCTGGCCGGCGTCACGGACATCACCGGTGAAGAGCACGGCGACGCCCCCGACTACGAACGTGCCCTCGCCAAGCGAGACCCCCGGCGCCCGGTGGTCCTCCTCGCCCACCAGCCATCGCAGGTGAACCAGGCCCGCAAGTACGGCGTGGACCTCCAACTCTCCGGCCATACCCACGGCGGACAGTTCTTCCCCGGAAACCTGCTGCACGCCCTCGCCCAACCCACCGCCGCCGGCCTGGCCCGTGTCGGGCCAACCCAGGTCTACGTCACCCAGGGCACCGGCTTTTGGGGCCCGCCGATCCGCGTTGGCTCCACACCGGAGATCACCGTCATCGAGCTGGCGGCCGAGGCGTGACGAGGCCCAGTGCGGTGGGGCGATCGTGACCGGAGCCGGGCCCCGTGCAGCCCCGCCCCACACCCCAGTTGGCGGCCGGGGCGGCGAGGGCATCGGGCGGCCGAGCCACACCCACCACGTACAGCAGCTAACTACGACTCAACACCTGTCACTTGAGCATGGCTGTTAGCCCGAGCCCGAGCCGGAGCCCGAGGTAGGGCCCGGGGCAGGGCAGTCGCTTCCGTACGCTCTGGCGAGCACGCCCACCGTGTCGGCCATGGCCCGGTGCAGTTCCGCCGGCGCGATGACCTTGACGTCGATGCCGAGCCGCAGCAACTCGCCGCACGCGTGCGCGGTGCTCTCGGTGGGGATGACCGCCTCGACCCATCCGTCGTCGCCAACGGCGGTCGCGGTGGCCTCCACCGCCCGCACCACCTCGGGCGGAACGTTGTCCGGCAAGCGTCGGCGGCCCTGTCGGGAGAGGTGAATGGTGGCCGTGCCGGTGTAGCGGCGCGATTGGAAGTCGGCGAGGTAGGTAGTCCAGTACGCGCCCAGGTCGAAGTCCGGCGGCCGATCGAACCGTTCGTCACTCAGCACCGCGTCCAGGACTTGGGTGACTCGGTACGTCGCGATCCGGCTCTCCGTAGCGGCCACGAGGTACCACGTACCGGACTTGAGTACCAGGCCGTAAGGGCGAAGACGACGCTGCACTTCTTGCGGCGCGCGCCAACGACGGTAACGCACGTCCACCACGCGCCGTGTGAGTACCGCGTCGGCGAACAAGGTGAGGTGCGGCGCCTGTTCGGGTTCTCGGTACCAGGCGGGAGCGTCCAGGTGGAAGACCGCCGCGGTCCGCGCCGCCTCCTCGCGCAGTCCCGCCGGCAACGCGGCCAACAGCTTCAACCGTGCTGCCGCCACTTCCGCCGCGAGCCCCAGGTCGGCGGCGGGCCCGGGTAGCCCGGCCAGGAACAGCGCCCGTGCCTCGCCCTGGCTCATCCCGGTCAGGCGCGTGCGATAGCCGTCGAGTAGCTGGTAGCCGCCTGACCGGCCCGTCTCCGCGTAGACCGGAACCCCGGCAGCCTGGAGACGCGCCAGGTCACGGTACGCGGTCCGCACCGACACACCCAGCTCGGCGGCGACCTCCCGCGCGGACATGCGGCCACGGGATTGCAGCAACAGCAGCACCGACAGCAGGCGACCAGCAGACATGGACGCATTCTCTCCGGAAACCCTGACAGCTCCTGACACGCGGCAGCCCTACCGTCAGACCACACCCGACTCCGACCGAAGAGGCCGGAAACCCGAGCCCGAACAAGAGCGCCCAACAAGAGCGCCCAACAAGAGCGCCGAACTAGAGCGCCCAACAGGTGCGCCCAACAAGAGCGCCGAACAGGAGCCCGCCATGCCCCTCACCGACCACCCTGTCGGGTACTGCCCCGCCGTGATCGAGCTGCGCCAGTACACGCTGCGGCCCGGCCGACGCGACGAACTCATCGAACTCTTCGACCAGGAGTTCCTCGAAACTCAGGAGGCGGTCGGGATGTTCGTACTCGGCCAGTTCCGAGATCTCGACGACCCGGACCGCTTCGTCTGGCTACGCGGATTCCCTGACATGGCGACGCGACACCGCGCACTGACGGCCTTCTACGACGGGCCCGTCTGGGCCAAGCACGGACCCCAGGCCAATGCCACCATGATGGACTCCGACGACGTCCTGCTGCTGCGCCCCCTGTCGGCCGAGAACGGCTTCGCCCCGTCCTCGGCCGAGCGGCCCCACGTCGGCGCACCTGCACCGGAGCGCTTCGTGTCCGCCACCGTGTGGTCCTTCCCTTCCGGACGACACGACGGCACCGCGCTGATCCGGGACGGCCTCCTCCCCGTGCTCCGCCAGACGGGCCCCGCACCGCTCGCCGTCCTCACCACCGAGACAGCGCACAACACCTTTTCCAGGCTGCCCGTTCGTACCGGGGAAAACGTCACCGCGGTGTTCGCTTCGTACCCCGATGAGAGTACGTATCGACAACATCTTGCCGCCGTACGGGCCCACCCCCTCGCTCGGGACGAGATCGTGCCGAGCATCGAGCGAGCCCAGACAACACCCCCTCGAACGCTGCGTTTGGCGCCCACGGGCCGCTCGATCATCTCCTGAGCTGGCTGTGGTTCAGCTGGCCCGCACATCGGGCAGGCTCGTCGGGTCCGCACATCGGGCAGGCTCGTCAGGCCCGCTCAGCTCACTGGCTCACTGACCTCGTCGTCGGCACGACGGTGCTCGGGCCCGGGGCGCCGACCGGGCCCAGCCTCCGCTCAGGTCGCAGCCCGCTCTACCGGAATCCACAGCTCCGCGTCCGCGTGCGCCGCGTCCTGCGACAGCCGGGTGCGCAGGATCTCGGGCCCCGGCCTGCTCTGGTACGGGTTGGACGGGAACCACTGCGTGAAGACGTCCCGCCACAGATACTGAAGCGTCTGCGGGAACGGGCCGGAACTCTCGAAGACCGCCCACGTTCCCGCCGGGACGGTGAGCCCATCTAGGTCTTCCGGTGCGCTTCCCGGCGCGTCGGCCCGGGTGACCACGCCGTGGTAGTAGTCGAGTTCGGTCCCCTCCGCCCGGCTCGGGTCGAGGCCGTCGCTCACGCCCACGATCCCCGCCGGTTCCTGATCGGACAGGGCGGCAATCCGCCGCATTGTCTCCTTATCGATGCTCCGGATGAACTCGGCAATCGCCGGATTCGCCCCCTCATGGATGAGCGGAACGCGGGCCTTCTTGCCGACCACACGGAACTGCTCCTTCTCCACCACCCGATATCGCATGCTGCTACTCCCTTCGACGATGAGCCGGAAGGAGATCCGTTGCTGTGAGCGCAAAGCCGCACCGGTTCGCCGGGCCTCGCCCGGCCCCACACCGTGCATGGCGCGAAACGCACGCGCGAACGCCTCTCCGGAGCTGTAGCCGTATCGCACCGCGATCTCCAGCAGCGTCCGCTCTCCGGCGAGCACTTCGGCCCCCGCCATGGTGAGCCGCCTGCGCCGGATGTACTCCGACAACGAGACCCCCGCCAACGCGGAGAACATCCGACGGAAGTGGTACTCCGACGTCACCGCGATCCGCGCCATCTCGCCCACCTCGATCCGTTGACCGAGATGCGACTCGATGTGTTCCAGCGCCTCATTCAGCCGCTCCAGCAACACAATCTCCTTCCCTTACGCTCACCACGCTAGGAACACGGCACCCTGCCGGACCCGACATCCTGTGCCCGCTTCGGTCGCATGCGAGCGGGCAGGCCACCGACGCTTCGCGGACGCACCGCGCGCAACGCACCCCACGTACATCACACCCCCACGTACATCACACCCCCACATACCTCACCTGTACGCGTACGCCTCACGCGCCCGTACGCTGCACGCGCCCGCCCCGCCGTACCCGTACGCCCCACGCACGCGTTCCGCTGATCCGGGCAAGGCGCTCCGGTGCGAAAGTCGGGTCGGCTACCGTTGTCAGATGCCGACCCAAGCCCGCGATCGACTCCTCAAGACCGCCGAAGAGCTCTTTTACGCCGAGGGCATCCAGGCGGTCGGGGTGGAGCGTTTGTTGGTGGTGTCCGGCGTGGGCAGGGCCTCCTTCTACCGGCACTTCGCGGGGAAGGACGCACTGGTGGCGGCCGTGCTCAAGCGTCGGGGGCAGCACTGGTTGGCGTGGCTAGAGACTGCCGTTGAGGGGCATGGCGGTGGACCGCTGGCCGTCTTCGATGCCCTCGCCGACAGCGCGCAACGCGGCGCTTTCCACGGCTGTGCGTTCATCAACGCCATGGCCGAGACGGCGGACACGCACAGCGAGGTGTACCAACTCGCTCGGGCGCACAAGCGCCGGATCGCCGGCTATGTCGAGGGCCTCATCAAGGCCGCGGGGCACCCGCGCCCCGAGGCGCTGGCGGCGGAGTTCGTCTTGCTGATGGACGGGGCCACCGTCACCGCCATGCACGAGCGCACCGGCGCACCGGCGTTGCGAGCCCGAAGTATCGCGGAGCGATTGCTCGCCTAACCGCCCACCGCCCACCTCGCACCGCCCACCGCCCACCTCGCACGATCGGATTTCCATGACCGGCGCCATGTTCTCCGACCCGACCGACGCCACGTTCCTTGACCGTGTCGCCGACCGGCTCGCGGCGCTGCCAGCCGTTCGGGCCGTCACCCTTGGTGGCTCGCGTGCTCAGGGCACCCATACGCCCGACAGCGACTGGGATATGGCCGTGTACTACCGGGGTGCCTTCGAACCGGCCGAACTGCGTGCGGTCGGTTGGGCCGGTGAGGTTTCCGAGCTCGGCGGCTGGGGTGGCGGGGTCTTCAACGGCGGGGGCTGGTTCACGATCGATGGCCGACACGTCGATGTCCACTACCGCGACCTCGACGTCGTGGAGCACGAACTCGCCGAGGCGCGGCAGGGCCGCTTCCACTGGGAGCCGCTGATGTTCCACCTCGCGGGCATCCCCAGCTACCTGGTGGTCGCCGAACTCGCCGTCAACCAGGTGCTGCGCGGCACCCTCCCGCAGCCCGCGTACCCGCAGGCACTGCGCGCGGCGGCCCCACCGGTGTGGCGCGACCGGGCCACGATGACGCTCCAGTACGCCAAGGGCGCCTACGTCTCGAAGGGCCAGGTCACCGAGGTTGCGGGCGCGCTGGCCACCGCCGCCGTGTGCACGGGGCACGCGGTGTTGGCGGCGCGCGGTGAGTGGGTCACCAACGAGAAGCGGCTTCTTCAGCGCGCTGACCTGCGCGGCATTGACGCGGTCACCGCCGGTCTGCGGCCGGAGCCCGAGGCGCTGACGCGGGCGGTCGCCGAGGCGGAGCGGCTGTTCGAGGCTGCCGTCTGAGCGAGGCTGTCGTCCGAGCGAGGCTGCCGTCTGAGCTGGGGGCCGGCAAGGCCGGCACTCGGTGGGCCGCCCGCCCGGCGGCGGTCGGCCGTGCCCACGATCACCTGCTGAGGGTTAGCTGCTGGGCAGCCGGTCCCCGAGGCCGGCCTCGTCGATGATCTGCCGCAACTGTTCATTCCTGCGTTCGACTTCGGCGATGTGGGCACGGATCGACGGCAGCGCACCCGCCAGTTCGGCCTCGGTGAACCGGGGGGTGATGTGTTGGGAGCAGTTCCAGTTGAAGCCCTCGACCCGGATGGTCACCAGTCGCTCCACGCGCCCATCGGTGCGTACGTGGGCGAGCCGTTCGGCCAACGCGGGGTGCTCGTCGAGGGCCTTGATCTCCGCATGGCCGAAGATCTTCAAGCGGGCCTGCCGTGCGTAGTCCATGAAGAAGAGGGCGACGCGCCCCCGGGCTTGTACGTTCCCCGTGGAGATGTACTGACGGTTGCCGCGTACGTCGGCGTAGCCGAGCGTCCACTCGTCCAGTACGTGGAGGAAGCCGGGCGGGCCGCCCCGGTACTGCACATACGGCCATCCCGTCTCGCTCACGCTGCCGAGGTAGAAGCCGTCCCGCGAGGCGATGAACGCCGCCTCGTGTTCCCCAAGGGGCTCGGGCTCCTCCCCGTGCGCGAGCGCACGCGCCCCCATCAGCGCGCTGCCTTGTTCCTTCTGTACGCGCAACACGCTGTCGGTGTAGGCCAGATGTGCGTAGCGGCTCATCGTGAGATCCCCTCGTTCAGCGCCCGGGTCGGGGCTCAGCGCCTCCCCGATACCAGTGATGGTACCAATCGGTTCCGTCTTGGTGTGGGTGGCGAGGAGTCTTGATGTGGGCAGCGAGGAACGGGAGGTGTTGAGCGGGCGCAAGCGGGTCACTGCCGGGGCGTGGGGGAGATGCGGACCACGCCGTCGCGGAAGAGTGAGGCGCCGCTGACCTGGTGGAAGCTGTCGAGAGTCAGCCGGCGGAGGTCGGCCAGGTCGGCGAGCGGGGCGAGGTCGGCCGATGAGCCGGAAAAGAGCGATTGCAGGACGATGGAGCGGGCGCTGGGGAACCTCTCCGCCAAGAGGGACAGATCACACTCGCGGGACGCGGTGCTGAACCTCAAATGGGTGATGCCTGGTAGCCGCGGCGCCTTCACTATCGGTGCCTGAGGCTCCAGTGCGATGTCTGACAGCTCCAGAGTTGTCAGCCGTGGCAGCCTCATGATCTCTGCGAACTCCATGCCGAACCATGTGCCGGGCAGGGCCAGCCTGGTCAGCGAGGACCAGCGTGACAGACCGTCGATCTTCGCATTGAGGAGGAACTTACGACCCACCTCCAGGCTGCGCAGGTCGTCATGGATCGGCAGCTCCGCAAGGTCCCGGTACGGCAGTTCGGTATGGATGGCGAGGTCGCGCAGGGTCGGAAGGTGTCGCAGTACCCGCACATCGAGGTCCGCGGGCATCTCATTGAGTGTGAGGCCGGTCAGCTTGGTGTGCCGCAGTCCATCGAGGCTGTGGAGGTTGGCGCAGGAGTAGAGGCCAAGCGAGCCCAGGAGCGGGAACGAAGTGCACCAGTTCAGGTCGGTGATGGTCTGGTTGTTGGCGAGCGCGATGAAGGCCAGGGCCTGTGCGTGTGGCCAGTGGCTCAGTTGGCGGGCGTCCTGGTTGCCTGCGTAGAGGACCCCCGACACATCGAGGGCGGCTATGGCACGTGCCTGCCGCGGGTCTTCGAGGAAGACGAGGTCGTACGGGCCGGGCACTGACTTCAGCACCTCCGTCACGTACTCCTGCGCATCGAACCGCCCCCAGTCGGCAGCGAGAGCGGCGCGGACCCTGCCACTCTGCACGCCTTTGAAGGACGTGAGATACGCCAGGGCGGCGTCTTCGCCGAAGTGCTGAGCCACACAGATGACCGCCTGCTTCTCGTCCTCGTCCAACTCCGACGGCGGCGGTAGCAGATCGAGCACTACGGGCCCCACCTCCGACAGAACATCGGCCTCGATCATCGAGCGCGGCGGCAGCAGGGACGCGGCGCGCGTCTCGATCGCGGAGCGTATCGACGCGTCCAGCTCCGTCGCGTGCTGGAGGCAGGCCAGCGCGAGCAGCCACAGCCGCGTGCGGTGCTCCGTTTCCTGATCGGCGCGTTCGATGATGCCGCCGAGCAGCATGGCGCGTTCGCCGGGCCGCGCGTGGGCCACGGCCATGCGCACCACGTCCTCCCACTGCTCGTCGTGGGCGTTCTTGACGATCAGCGGTAGGTGGTAACCCTCGACCGCGGCCTTGGCGCCCAGGAAGTCCTGGAACGTGCGGTGGACGAAGTCGACCGTGTCCTCGGTCGGCGCGCGCAGTAGGCCGGACCGCCCCATGAGGTGGCCCAGGATCGCTGCGGCGTCGCCCTGTTCTGCTACGGGCGACATGCTCGTGAGCGCGTCCCCGACCAGGCTGGCGGCCGTCGTTGTGGCGAGTTCCGTCTGCCCGTTGAGGGTCAGCCAGTACGCGAGCTTTTGGAGGAGCTGGATGCTCTCCCTTTCGCCCAGCGCGATGCCCTCGGGGCGGTGCACTTCCCGTTCCTGATCACGGCGGTAGAGCAGCATCGACAGCGCGGCCTCGTAGACCTCTACGCGGTCGTGCGGAAGTTGGCCCCTGCGGTCCCGGTGCAGGGCACAGATCAGCGCGCACAGCAGCGGCGTCGTGGTCAGTAGGGCGAGGTCACGCTTGGCCCGCACCTTGTCGCGCAGGTCCTTTTCCAGGACGTCGAGGTGGGCCCGTACGTCGCTGTTCGCCGCACCCTTGCGTGCCGCCGTGTGCCAGCGGGAGACGAAGACGCCCACATCGGTCCGGCTCATCGGCCGCACCACCAGTTCGCTGAACCGCGCTTCTTGAAGCCAGTGTTCCGGTACGGCGGTGGGGCGCGTGGTGACCACCACTCGCGATCTGCCGTACGCCGCCACCAACTCCTTCAGCCAGGTGCCGGCCCGTTCGCGGAACGCGCCGGGCACCTCGTCCAGGCCGTCCACCAGGATGAGCCCGCGTCCGGAAGCGAGCACGCGATCGGCCCACCCCTCGGGTTGTGCTTCGGCGAACGCGCAGCCCACGGCGGTCAAAAACCGCGACGGCACCGGCAGCTCGCCCCGGCGCGAGAACGTCCGCAGCGGCAACAGATAGGCGACGGACCCGCGCAGATCCCGTAAAGGGTCAGGCAGTTCACCGCTCGCGGTGGCGCACGCGAGCCACTGCAACAAGGTGGTCTTGCCGCTACCGGCCAGCCCCCGGATCAGCACCCGCTGCCGACCCGCCAGCGCCAACTCGGCCCGCTCCGCCCGCTGCTGCCCGGCCGCGAACGCGTCACCGCCGCGACCGTGGTCGCGTTCGGCCAGTTCCAAACTGAGATACGCCGCGTCCAGCGGCCACCATGCCTGTGCGTCGCCGCGCAGATCGAGGCCGACCACGGTGAGCTGCCCGTGCCGTTCTCGCAGGTAGTCGCGGTACCGGGCCTCGAACTGGATGTCTTCTGTCCGCAGCCCCGCGCCCTGCGACTGCACCACCGCACCCGCCCCGACCTGAGCACGTCGGCGCGGTGCCGTGCCCGCGGAACCCACGCACGCGGTACGCAGCGCGAGCAGCGAACCCGCCTCAAGGCCCAGCGCACGCGCCAACGCCACCAGCGTCTCCTCGCTGGGCACCGACCGGCCGTTGAACGCCTGGCTGACCGTCGTACGGCCGAGTTCAGACCGCGTCGTCACCGCCGCCATGCTCATACGCCGCTTCATCCGCGCCGCGTGCAGCGTCGTGCTCAACCGCTCCAGCGGCTCATCCGCTGCCATCCCGCCCCCGTCGTCGCCCCTGGCGCCCGCGCCCATGCGAGCGCTCGTGTGTGCCCCGCCATGTTCGGACGTTGTTCAGTTTCGCCCGGCCGAACGCCGCTGAACAGGCATGCGCGCACGGTGGGTCTCGTTCGGATGGCGGGCACGGCGGCCGGTACGGGCCGCGTAACCCACAGTACGAGAACGGGAGTTGACCATGACGGGGAGTATGAAGACGGCGTTGCTGGTGATGGGCGTGGTGGTGGCGGTGCTGCTGTCGCTGCTCGTGGCGGTCGTCGCCGGAGTCCTGGCATACGCGGACAACGCCACCGTGCCCGCCGCGACGGCCCGTGCGGGGGTCGCCTTCGGCGGGACGATGGGCCTCTTGACGGGCCTGCTCGCGCTGCTGGCTGGGGCGTTTGGTGGGTGAGAAGCCCGGCCACGGCCCCGCGAGGGGCAGTCGGGTATGTGCTCAGGCTCGCGACGCGGCCACTACGTGGTCGCGTCGCGCTCGCCGTTCAACTCGAACCACACCCGCTTGCCCGGCGGTTGGCTGCCGCCGGTCCAGGTGACGCCCCAGGTGGAGGAGAGCGCCTGGACGAGGAGCAGGCCACGGCCCGTCTCCTCGTCGTTGGCGGGCGTACGCACCCGGGGCCGCTGGTCCGGGTCGTCGTCCCGCACCGTCACCAGCAGCGAGCCGTCCTGGACGAGCGCGTCCAGCTCAATCATGTAAGTCGAGGTGTGCAAAGTGATGTTGGTGACGGCCTCCGAGACGAGGAGCTTCGCCGTATCCACCAGGTGGGCAAGGTCGTTGGCGCACAGGAGGGCCGCGATCGTGTCGCGGCACACCTTGGGACTTGAGGGGCTGTTGGGGGCGCTGAGCCGGTAGACGGGCGGCGGGGAGTCGATGGCTGCGTACATGGTGGGGTCTCCCAACGCGGTGCGTGATGGCATTGCTGCGCTGTGCGACTATGACGATAGAGCATCGTGGGGAACTTGTTCTGCGTCTTCGGATAACTGGTAATCCGTGATGGACGTGTGGGACAGTCCCACGCAAGACTTGAGCAAGCAGCGAAGGGGAGAGCGCGCATGCCAACGAGGGCCGCTCCGACCGCAAGGCAACGCCGCCTTGGGGCAGAGCTACGCAAGATGCGCGAGCACGCCGGGATGAACGTGGCTCAGGCCGCCGAACAGTTGGGCGTCAACCGCACGCGGATCAGCAACACGGAGGCTGGTCGCTTCGGTGTGAGCGAGGAGCGGATCAGGACGTTCGCAGCCATCTACTCGTGTGGCGACACGGCGTACGTTGACGCATTGGCCCAGATGGCCACGGAGCGAGTCCGGGGTTGGTGGGAGGATTACCGGGGGAAGCTCTCCGCTGGTTCCTTAGATCTGGCCGAACTTGAGTACCACGCAATGAGCATGCGGTCCGTGCAGAACATGCACATTCCGGGACTCCTACAGACCGAGGACTATGCCAAGTCCGTGTTCGCTACGGCCGTACCCGAACTTACGGACACGGAATTGCGGCGTAGGCTCTCCCATCGACTCAGGCGCCGAGACGTACTAGATAGAGATGATCCGCCCCAGTGCATCTTTCTTGTCCACGAGGCAGCATTGCGACTGGAATTCGGTGGGGCCAAGACCATGCGCGGCCAGTTTGATCACCTCATCAGTACGTCGGAGCGTGACAACGTAACCGTGCGCGTCATCCCCTTCTCGGCAGGTGGCTTTCCGAGCGCGGGAAGCTCCAAACTCTACGTGGGCGCCATCGTTCCGCAACTGGGCACGGTGCAAATCGATGCGCCGACGGGTGTGATGCTGCTCGATGCGGAGACGCATCTAATCAATTACCAGCGGGTTCTTGACCGGACGGAGGAACTGTCCCTTGCCCCCGAAGCGACGCGCGACGTCATCTGGTCCCTCGCGAAACAAGCCTGAAGGTGTGACCATGTGGGAAATAGCTTGGCGAAAGTCCTCGTATTCAGAGGACAGCGAAGGCAACTGCGTCGAACTGGCCTGGCATAAATCCTCGTACTCGGGCGAAGCCAACAACAACTGCCTCGAACTCGCCCGCCCCGCGGGCGCCGACTCTGACTGGCAAAAGTCCTCGTACTCCGGGGAAGTAGCCAACAACTGCCTAGAACTCTCCCGCGCCCCCCAACTGATCCTCCTCCGCGAAAGTGAGGACCCCGACAGCGTCCTCACCACGACCCGGGGCCCGCTTCAAGGGTTGCTCGCGGCGGCGAAAGCAGGTTCCTTCGATCGGCTTGGATCGGGCCGCCGATGACGGAGATCGTGTCGTACGAGGACGTTAAGGCCGCTGCCAAGCGGATCGGTCCGTATGTTCGGCCGGTGACCCTCACCCGGCCTGGCAAGAGCCTGTGGTTCGCGCTCGAATACCTCCAGCACGCCGGGAGTTTCAAGGCGCGTGGCGCGGCCAACTTCATTACGGCGCACATGGAGGCGGGGACCATGCCGCGGGCGGGTGTCGTCATTGCCTCTGGTGGTAATGCGGGGCTCGCCGTCGCGTGGGCCGCCGCGCGGCTCGGCATGCCGGCGACCGTGTTCACGCCGACCACGTCGCCCGCGGTCAAGGTGGACCGGATTCGGGCCCTGGGTACGGACACGTTCCTGGTGGGCACCGAGTACGCCGAGGCGCTAGCCGCGTCGCGCGAGTACGCGGCCGAGTTCGGGGCGCTCCTGTCGCACGCGTATGACCATCCGCTGGTCGCCGCCGGGGCGGGCACCCTGTTCGACGAGATCAAGCGGACCGAACCCAGGCTCGACACCGTGATCGTCGCCTGTGGGGGTGGCGGGCTGTTCGCGGGGGTCGCCGCCGCCGCGTACCAGCATGGGGTGCGAGTCGTCGCTGTCGAGCCGACTGGTTGCCCGACGCTGCACGCCGCCATTGAGGCGGGCCGGCCCGTTCAGGTGGGTGTGGACTCGATCGCGGCTGATGCGCTCGGGGCCCGGTTGGTGACCCCGGCCGCGCTGCACTGGGCGCGCGAGAGCAACGCGTCGGCGGTGCTCGTACCGGACGAGGCGATCATCGCCGCACGTCGGACGCTGTGGGACGAGCACCGCATCGTTGTGGAGCACTCGGCAGCCGCCTCGTATGCCGCCTTGCTGAGCGGGGCGTATCGGCCGGCGCCGGGCGAGCGGGTGTGTGCCGTGCTGTGCGGCGCCAACACCGACCCCTCCGACCTGGTGGTTCGCGCGTAACGCAGGACCCGCGCGGCCATCGTGCGGCGCGGGGACTGGGGTGGGGCCTATGCCCCGGTCCGTAGGAGCCCACCGACCCTGGGTCGGTGGGCTCGCCGCGTACGGGACAATGAACGCATGAGTCTGTTCCGCGACGACGGCATCGTGCTGCGCACCCAGAAGCTGGGGGAGGCGGACCGAATCATCACGCTGCTGACCCGCGGACACGGCCGAGTGCGGGCCGTGGCCCGCGGGGTGCGGCGGACCAAATCGAAGTTCGGGGCGCGGCTTGAGCCCTTCTCGCACGTGGACGTGCAGTTCTTCGCCCGTGGCAGCGAGCTGATCGGCCGCGGCCTCCCGCTGTGTACGCAGAGCGAGATCATCGCTCCGTACGGTGGCAATATCGTCACCGACTACGCGCGGTACACGGCCGGCACGGCCATGCTGGAGACCGCCGAGCGGTTCACCGATCACGAGGGCGAGCCCGCGGTCCAGCAGTATCTGCTGCTCGTCGGTGGTTTGCGGACGCTCGCCGCGGGCGAGCATGAAGCCCGCCTGGTGCTCGACGCGTTCCTGCTGCGCTCGCTCGCGGTCAACGGCTATGCCCCCAGCTTCGGGAACTGCGCCAGGTGCGGAATGCCGGGGCCCAACCGATTCTTCTCGGTGGGCGCGGGCGGCGTGGTCTGCGCGGACTGCCGGGTACCCGGAAGCGTCGTACCCTCTGCGGAGTCGCTGACACTGCTCGGCGCGCTGCTGACCGGAGACTGGCCGACCGCCGACGCGTGTGAGGCACGCCATGTGCGGGAGGGCAGCGGCCTGGTGGCGGCGTATTTGCACTGGCACCTGGAGCGGGGCCTGCGCTCGCTGCGGTATGTAGAGAAGTGACGTACGGGCCGAAGCGGCGTAGCTGCGGGAGCGGCGTGCGTGGCGAACGCGGAAACGGACACGTGACACGAGCGGAAGAGTGACGCGCCGGGCGGGGCATGCGGGCCGCGCCCGGCGCGGCGTAGGAGAAGACGGCGTACAGCAGACGCCGGTACGAATGAGGCTGACGGCGTAGACGCGCCGTACGAGCGAGGTATGGGAGACGTGGCACGCATGGCACGACGCGGATTCATGGGCCGGACCCGACGCGAATACCAGGCTCCGGAACCGCATCCGTCCGGTGCGCGACCGCCGAAGATCCCGGGTGAACTGGTGCCCAAGCACGTGGCGATCGTCATGGACGGCAACGGCCGGTGGGCCAAGGAACGCGGGCTCCCGCGTACGGAGGGGCACAAGGTCGGCGAGGGCGTGGTGCTCGACGTGCTCAAGGGATGCCTGGAGATGGGCGTCAAGAACCTGTCGCTGTACGCCTTTTCCACCGAGAACTGGAAGCGCTCACCCGACGAGGTGCGCTTCTTGATGAACTTCAACCGCGAGGTCATCCGCCGCCGCCGAGACCAGATGGACGAGTTGGGCATCCGCATCCGATGGGCCGGACGGATGCCGAAGTTGTGGAAGTCGGTGGCCAAGGAGCTCCAGGTCGCGCAAGAGCAGACCAAGGACAACGACGCCATGACGTTGTACTTCTGCCTCAACTACGGGGGCCGCGCGGAGATCGCGGACGCGGCTGCCGCGCTGGCCGCCGATGTGGCGGCGGGACGGCTCGACCCGTCGAAGGTGAACGAGAAGACGCTGGCGAAGTACCTCTACTACCCGGACATGCCGGACGTGGATCTCTTTGTGCGGCCGTCCGGCGAGCAGCGGACGTCCAACTACCTGATCTGGCAGAGCGCGTACGCGGAGATGGTGTTCCAGGACGTGTTGTGGCCCGACTTCGACCGGCGGGACCTGTGGCGCGCATGTCTGGAGTTCGCGCAGCGTGACCGGCGATTCGGCGGCGCGGACCCGAGCCTTCCGGGCGCCGACGGATCGCCGGCGGGCAGCGAAGCGGGTTCCTAGCGGTCGCTCCGTGCTGGCCCCTGGGGCTCTTGTGGCTATCCCTGTCGTTGCTGTCGTTGCTGCCGTGGTGGTCCTCGTGGCGGACAGCCGGTCCCGGAGGCGGGAGGGCCGTTGACGCCGCGCGTGGCGGAAGGGCTATCAACGCCGCGCGTGGCGGATGAAACCTCAGCGCCACGCGTGGCGGATCTTCAACCGTCCGAAGCCCATGGCCCCAGAGATCCGGATCGTCGGCCCGCTGGGGCGGGAGCGCCGCGGGGGCTTGTAGTGCACGTCTTTCCACCCGGTGCTCAGACCCTCGACGTCGACAATCGCGTCGCGGGGCACCGTGATCTTGGCTCTGCCGGTGCCGAGTTGCAACTCGATATCGACTACCGCGTGCTCGATGACAGCCCGAGACAAGTTCAGGTGCACTCTGCCGAATGCGGACTCGACCTTGAGGCTCCGAGGCACCCGCCATGCGCCGCGCCGCTGGATGCGACCGCTGGCGGCGGCGATCGTGGACGTGGTGGCCGCCTTCTCAGGCGGGAGCGAGGCCAGCGCCGACACGAGCTCGCTGTGCTTCTTGGCGGTGAGCACCTGGTGGAGGCGTTCGTCCAAGTCGTCGTGCGCGATGTGCCCTTCGGCGTACGCCTCCTGTAGGCGCCGCACACCCGTCTCGCGGACGTCCTCGCTGATCAGTGGCGGCCGGTCTTCCGGCGGTGCGGTCACTTTTGCACTCTACTGCCGTGCCGGCGATGCGAACGCGCCAAAGTCCGTACCGGGCCAGGCATCCGATGGGAGGCCGACCGCTCGTCATCATGGCCAATCATGGCCTGCATCGCCCAACCCGGCTGGCCTACGCGGTCCCCGTACGACCCCCTATACGGCCCGTATGCGGCCCCTATGTGGTCGCAGCACTAGCGGCGGCAACGCAGGGTGCTCGCGGTCTACGCGAGGTGCTAGAGGGTGCTGCGCGAGGTGTCGGCGGGTGCTACCCGAGGTGCCAGCGGGGAAGGGCGCTCAGCCCTTCGCCGCCTCGCATTCGCCGCACGTACCGAAGATCTCGATCGTGTGGGCCACATCAACGAAGCCATGCTCCGCCGCGATCGAGTCGGCCCACTTCTCCACGGCCGGGCCCTCGACCTCGACCGCCTTGCCGCAGGAACGGCACACCAGGTGATGGTGGTGGTCATCGGTGCTGCACCGACGGTAGACGGACTCGCCCTCGTCCGTACGCAGGACATCGACCTCGCCCGCGTCGGCGAGGGACTGGAGCGTGCGGTAGACCGTGGTCAGGCCGACCGAGTCGCCGCGGTGCTTGAGCATGTCGTGGAGGTCCTGCGCACTGCGGAACTCGTCCACCTCGTCCAGCGCCGCCGCCACCGCGGCGCGCTGTCTGGTTGCTCGGCCGCGTACTGGGGGACCCGCGGTCGCCACAGTTGCCTCCTCAATCTCCTGCTCGTTGCCTGTCCGGCATCCGGCTGGACATTGTGCCAGTCTGCCAGGTGGCGTGACCGGCACGAAGACGCCTTCCCGCCCCGCCTGTCACACCCGTACGTCGTCGTTGGCCGATATGTGACGGGCAGGGGCCTCCACGGTGCACTGTTCCTCCGCCAGTGCCGCGCGCCGCGCTCGCCTTCGGGTCAGTGGCGCCGCGAGCACGGTGATCACGGCGAAGACACCGATGGCCAGAACGACGATGCTCGCGCCGGGCGGCACATCCTCGTAATAGGAATAGCTGGTACCGGACAGCGTCACCAACAGCCCGATTGCGATCGAAAGGGCCAGCGTCGTACGGAAGCTGCGGGTGGCCTGCTGCGCGGCGGCGACCGGGACCACCATCAGCGCGCTGACCAGCAACAGTCCGACCACCCGCATGGCCACGGTGACGGTGACCGCCGCCGTGACGGCGAGCAGCAGGTTCAAGAACCGGACCGGCAGCCCGGTCACTCGCGCGAACTCCTCGTCCTGGCAGATGGCGAAGAGCTGACGGCGCAGCCCCAGCGTGATCAAGATCACGAAGGCCGCCAGCACGCAGATCGTGCGGACATCCTGCTGCGAGACCGTGGTGATTGAGCCGAAGAGATACGAGGTGAGGTTGGCGTTGGAGCCGGTGTCCGACATGTTGATCAGCAGGACGCCGCCCGCCATGCCGCCGTAGAAGAGCATCGCCAACGCGAGATCGCCGCGAGCCTTCCCGTACCAGCGGATCAACTCCATCAAGATCGCCCCGAGCGAGGCTACCGCTACGGCCGTCCATACCGGGTTGTTGCCGGTCAGGAAGCCGAGCGCGACGCCGGTGAGGGCGACGTGCCCGATGCCGTCACCCATGATCGCCTGGCGGCGCTGGACGAGGTAGATCCCCACGGCGGGGGCGGTGATGCCCACCAGGACGGCGGCGAGCAGCGCCCGCTGCATGAAGGCGTAATCGAGCATTTCCATCAGGTCAGCAGCCCCGTCCGGATCGGTTCCGCGGCGTACGCGGCGTGCGGGTGGATGTGGTCGTGGCCGGGTAGGGCGTGCTGGCCGACCGCCTGGGGCGGCGGACCGTCGTGCACCACGCAACCGTCGCGGAGCACCACGGCCCGGTCGATGAGAGGCTCAAGCGGCCCCAGCTCATGCAGGACGAGCAGCACTGTGGTGCCCTCGGCGACCTGCTGACGCAGTGCGTCCGCCAGCACCTGCTGGCTGGCCAGGTCAACGCCGGCCATCGGCTCGTCCATGATCAGCAGCTCGGGTTCGCCGGCGAGGGCACGGGCGATCAACACCCGCTGGTGTTGGCCGCCGGAGAGCGCGTTGACCGAGTCTTTGGCTCGGTCGGCCATGCCCACCAACTCCAGGGCCCGATCCACGGCGGCTCGATCATCGCGGCCTGGCCAGCGCAGCTTCGTACGGGCGAGGCGCCCGGAGGACACCACTTCGCGAACGGTCGCAGGGACGCCGCTGGCGGCCGTGGTGCGCTGCGGCATATAGCCGACGCGGGCCCACTGGCGAAAGCGCCGGCGCGGGATGCCGAACAGCTCCAACTCGCCTGAATTTAGCGGGACTTGACCGACGACGGCGCGTATCATCGTGGACTTTCCGGAGCCGTTCGCGCCGAGCAGGGCGACCACCTCGCCGCGGCGGACCGTCAGGTCCACGCCGCGCAGCACGGGCCGCGAGCCGAGTGAGGCCCGCGCACCGCGCACGGTGATGACCGGCTCGCGCTCCTCGTCCGAGGACTTGGCTGCGTACGCCGCAGGCTCTGGGTGTACTGCGTGTGCTGCCTGTTCCGTGTGTTCTGTCTGTTCCGCGCGTTCTGCGTGTTCCGTCGTGGGCCGCTCGGCCGCATTGGATATGACTCCGGCGGCCCCTCCACCTCGCTCGCTCGCCACGCCTACCTCCGCGATGATCTCTCGTTGGTCTTGACCGCTGTGCCGGCCGTTTTTCGCTATTGCCTGGGTCATTCTTGTTGCTGTTGTTCTTGTGGTGGCTGTTGTTGCTTTGGCTGTTGCCGTAATTGCTGCTGCGGCCGGCGTGTCGGCTGCGTGGGGGAGGGGGTGTGTGCGGCGAGTGTTACGGGTGGGCGCGGAGACCGTGGCGCTACTTGGCGCCGAGCGCCTGCCGCAGGGCGGCGAGGTTGGCCCGCATGACCTCGAAGTAGTCGTCGCCCTTTGACTTGTCGTTGATGCCCTCAATGGGATCGAGGACGCCGGTCTTTAGGCCGGTGTCCTCGGCAACGGTCTCGGCTCCCTTGTTGCTGGCCAGGGTCTCGAAGAAGACCGTGCTCACCTTCTCCTTCTTCGCGATCTCCTGGATCTCCTTGATCCGGGCCGGGCTCGCCTCGGCCTCGGGGGAGATGCCGGAGATCCCTTCTTGGTCCAGACCGTATCGCTCGGCGAGGTAGCCGAACGCCGAGTGGGTGGTGATGAAGGTGTCGGTGGTGCGGTTCTTCAAGCCGGTGGTGAAGTCCTTGTCGAGCGCGTTGAGCTTCGTGACCAGCGCGTCGGTGTTCTTCTTGAAGGCGGCCTTGTGGTCGGGGTCCGCCTCGGCGAGCTTGTTGTTCAGGCCCTTGGCCACCTCGGCGTACTTCGCTGGGTCGAGCCAGATGTGCGGGTCGCCGCCGGCCTCGCTGCCGTGGTCGTGCCCGTGCTCGTCTTCGTGCTCGCCCGCGCTGTGATCTTCGTCGCCGTGGCCCTCTTCGTCGCCGTGCTCATGGCCGCCGACCGCGGACCCGTGCTTCTCCAGCGAGGTCAGCTCGGCCGCGTCCACCTTGTGCTTGGCCTCGGACTGGCCGACCGCCTCGTCCACGGCGGGCTGTAGGCCCTTCAGGTAGAGGACGACATCGGCCTTGCTCAATTCGGCCACCTGGCGAGGTTTGAGCTCTAGGTCGTGCGGCTCCACGCCGGGCTTGGTGAGGGTGCTGACGTGGACATGCTCGCCACCGATCTGCTTGGCGAGGAACTCCATCGGATAGAACGACGCTACGACCTGCGGCTTTCCGTCCTTGCCGGCACTGTCGGAGTCGTCGGAGCAGGCGGAGAGCGTGACCAGCGAGAGCGCGGTAGCGCCGGCTATCGCGGTGGCGGGCATGAGGCGTCGTCTTACGTTCATGACAGTCATTTTCAACTAAAGTGGAAACGATTGTCAACAAGGCTGGTTGAATGCTGTCTTTCCAGAACCGATTTGATCCCAGGGGTGTCGCCGCCGGTAATCTGGGTCATTCGTTGGGGCGCGCGGGCGAGTACCCGGCGGACCCCGCACTGACCGCTTCGTCGTCGTAATGAAGAGAGCACCGTGGCCGCCGACAAGATCGACTCCATCGTCAGCCTGAGCAAGCGCCGTGGCTTTGTCTATCCGTGCAGCGAGATTTACGGCGGTCAGCGGGCCGCCTGGGACTACGGACCGCTCGGCGTGGAGCTGAAGGAGAACATCAAGCGCCAGTGGTGGCGTTCGATGGTCACCTCGCGCGACGACGTCGTTGGTCTCGACTCGTCCGTCATCCTCGCCCGTGAGGTGTGGGAGGCGTCCGGCCACGTCTCCACCTTCACCGACCCGCTCACCGAGTGCACCTCCTGTCACAAGCGCTACCGCGCGGACCACCTGGAGGAGGCGTACGAGGCGAAGCACGGTCACCCTCCGGCGAACGGTCTCACTGAGATCAACTGCCCGCACTGCGGCAACAAGGGCAGCTTCACCGAGCCCAAGCTGTTCTCGGGTCTGCTCTCGACCCACCTGGGCCCCACGCAGGACGCCGGTTCGCTCGCTTACCTCCGCCCGGAGACGGCGCAGGGCATCTTCACCAACTTCGTTGCCGTACAGCAGACTTCACGCAAGAAGCCGCCGTTCGGCATCGCCCAGCTCGGCAAGTCCTTCCGTAACGAGATCACGCCAGGCAACTTCATCTTCCGCACCCGTGAATTCGAGCAGATGGAGATGGAGTTCTTCGTCAAGCCAGGCGAGGACGAGCAGTGGCAGGAATACTGGATGGAACAGCGCTGGAACTGGTACGTGGACCTCGGCATCCGCGAGGAGAACATTCGGTGGTTCGACCACCCGGCGGAGAAGCTTTCGCACTATTCGAAGCGCACCGCTGACATCGAGTACCGCTTCAACTTCGGCGGCAACGAATTCTCCGAACTGGAGGGTGTGGCCAACCGCACCGACTACGACCTCAAGGCGCACTCGAAGGCGTCCGGCCAGGACCTGTCGTACTTCGACCAGGAGGCCGGCGAGCGCTGGACCCCGTATGTCATCGAGCCGGCTGCCGGCGTGAACCGCGCGATGCTCGCATTCATGCTTGATGCCTACATCGAGGACGAGGCGCCCAACGCCAAGGGCAAGTTGGAAAAGCGCACCGTGCTGCGGTTCGACCCGCGGCTCGCGCCGGTCAAGGTCGCGGTGCTGCCGCTGTCCCGCAATCCGCAGCTCTCGCCGAAGGCCAAGGGCCTGGCGGCCGACCTCCGCAAGAACTGGAACATCGAGTTCGATGACGCCGGGGCCATCGGTCGCCGCTACCGCCGGCAGGACGAGATCGGCACGCCGTTCTGCGTCACCGTTGACTTCGACACGCTGGAGGACAACGCGGTGACCGTACGCGAGCGGGACACCATGAAGCAGGAGCGGGTTTCCCTGGACCAGATCCAGGGATACCTGGGCAGCCGGTTGCTGGGCTGCTAGTAAGCCCTTAGCGCGGCCGTGCATTTTGGTAGCTGGTAGCTGGGCGCCGATTGCTGGTTTGCGGGTAGTTGGTTGCGGATTGCTGGACGCCGGGTGGGCTGAGGCCGACCCGGCGTCCTCGCGTGGCGGGGCTTCGTGGGTGGCGGGGCGCGGTCAGCGCGGGGTACGTCATGAGTAGGGCCCGTACGACCGCTGAGGGTGGTCGGGGTACTGCTGCCGTCCGCTTTCCGGTGGGGTCAGGAACCGCTGCTGGGCCAAGAGCCGCCGGATGAGGAACCGCTGGGTCAAAAACCGTCCGCCGCGACCCGGACCAGGATCTTGCCCCGGCCGTCGCCGCGGAAGACTCGGTCCAGTGCGGCAGGGGCGTGCTCCAGGCCGTCCACGACGACCCGCGAGTGCCGCAGGCGGCCATCGGCGAGCCGGGCCGCCAACTCCGTGGTGATCTCGTCATAGCGATCGGTGTGGTCGGTGACCAGGAATCCGCGCACGGAGGCGCGCTGCTCAAGCACCTCCACAAGGTTACGCAGGCCGTGCCGTTGGGCGGGGTCCGCGCTGTAGTCGGCGATCAGCCCGCACAGTGCCACGCGCGCGGCGACGTTGATACGGGTCAGCACGTGGTCCAGGACCTCGCCCCCCGCGTTCTCCACGTCCGCGTCGATCCCGTCCGGCGTAGCCGCGTCGAACTGCTCGCGCCAGTTCGGCGCGCGCCGGTCCACGCAGGCATCGAAGCCCAACTCCTCGACGACGTAGCGGCACTTCTCCGATCCGCCGGCCACGCCCACCACCCGCGCGCCGCGCTCCTTGGCGAGCTGGCCCGCGATCGAGCCCACCGCGCCGCCGGCCGCGGACACCACCACCGTCTCGCCGGGGCGAGGGTCGGCGATCTCCACGGCGAGCCACGCGGTGATACCGGTCATCCCGAGCACCCCGAGCAGGTCCTCGGGCGGCGCCGGCAACGGGTCGGGCAGCACGGTGAACGTCCCTTCGAGCACCGCGTCGTCCACGACCCGGTAGTCCTGCCAGCCGGTCCACCCCAGCACGTGCGCGCCGACCGGCAAGTCCGCGCGGCGCGAGGCCACGACCCGGCCGACACCGAGGCCGCGCATCACCTCGCCGATCTCCACCGGCGGCAGTTCGCTCCGTATGTCGCTCATGAAGATCCGGTTCATCGGGTCCACGGAGAGCAGCAGCGTCCGTACCAGCGCCTGCCCGTCCGCGAGGGGCGCGACCTCCTCCGCCACGAGATCCAGCGGGGCCTGCTCGGCAAGGCCCGCTGGGCGCTTCCGTAGCCGAAACGCCCGGTTGGTGCGCTTGGTCGTCATCGCTTTACTCCCTCGCTCACACCCCGCCGACCGGGGCGTTCAAGCCGAGTCTCGGCGTGCGGCGGGGGCGGCACCGGGTACGTGCGCGCCGTCAGGGGGTACGGCTCGGCCGTTTCGAGGCGACACGCTGCACGTCGGAAACGGCTTCGCGGTGGCGGAGGCGGTACTCGTGCGGGGACAGCTCGTGCACTGCCCGAAACCGCCGGTTCAGATGACTGGTGTCGAAGAAGCCCCAGCGCCGGGCCAGCGCCTCGATCGTGACGTCGCTGGTCAGCAGGTCGTCGCGGACGCGGGCGATCCGCTTAGCGCGCAGTATCCCGGTGAACGTCCCGCCGTGCTCGGTGAACAACCGCCCAAGGGTGCGGACCGAGATGCCGTGCGTCGCAGCCACCTCGTCGGCTGACAAGTCGCTGCGGCCCAAGTGGGTGTCCAGGTAGTGCTCCACTGCCGCCCATCGGGCGGGCCGTACGGCTTGCGGGTCCAGCGGCGTCGCCGGGCGCAACGCGCCCCACACCAATTCCAGCAGGGCGTTGCGGGCGGCCACGCCGGGCGGGCCGGATAACGCGGGCAGCGTCGCGTCGAGCGCATCGAGGTAGCCGGCCAGCAGGTTCACGGCGGGCAGCCGACCGGCAGCAGGGGGGTTGCTCGCCGTCAGCGGGCAACCCACATCGTGCAAGCTGCGGCGCGGCATGACGAGACTGCGCGTGACGACGGGGCCGCACGCGTCGAACCGGGCTGGGCGGTCGCTCTCCCAGACGATGGCGTCACCGGCCTCCAGTAGCCATTGGTCCCCGCCCCGGCGGAATACCTCGTTGCCACAGCGCACGATGCGGACCACGAGGAAGTCGCCGTCGGTCGCGGCGATTTCCCGGGGCCCGCGTGCACCGCTGAACGAGTCCGAACAGCGGTCGATCACTGTGACGTCGTCCAGCCGGTGCCGCTGGACCTCCGCCCGGAACGCGTCCGGGGCCGACCTCGGCGCTACCCGCACCGCCCAGGGCAACCACGGGTCGGACAGGGTGCCTTCCCACGCGTCGGGCACGGTCCCTTGCTCCGCCTCGGGGACGGTCCCTTTCCCCGCGTTGGACAAAGTCTTCTCCTACGCGTCGGTGTCCTCGTGCCTGGTTCTACTTTAGGACTTGGTGCTTGGTGCTTGGTGGCCGGTGCCCGGGGCGCTCACTGCACCGCGCGGGGCAGTCGCAGGCTGAGCAGCGCGGTCACCGCGACGCCGGCGAGTTGCACCGCGAGCGTGGTGATCAGCGCGTCGCGCATGCCCACCGACGCCGCGCGGGAGAGGAAGAGCGTGCCGAGCGTGGCCACGCCGAGGGCGAGTGCCGACTGCTGCGCGGTGACCATGACGCCGCTGCCGACCCCGGCCCGGTCGTTGGGCACGTCCGCGAGCACGATGCGAAACAGCACCGGCAACTGCATGGCCTGGCCGATGCCGGCCACCGCCATTCCGGGTGCCAGTTCGGCAACCCCCAGGTCCGGCCAGCCGTGCGCCACGGTCAGCAGCACGATCGCGATGCCGACGCCCTGAATCAGCGCGCCGACCGTTACCACTCGGCTGCCGTACTTGGCCACGATGCGCGGGCCCGCAAGCGAGACCAGGAAGAAGGCCACCGCCATCGGTACCAGGGCCATGCCGGCGGCCACCGGACCGTAGTCCATGCCCTGTTGCAGGGCGACGGCGATCACGAACATGAAGCCGCCGAAGCCGATCGAGAACGGCAGCACCAGTACGAGGCCGCGGCGCAACCCCGGCAGCGCGAACAGGCTCGGTGGCACCAGCGGCACCTTCCCCGCCCGGTCGGCCCGGCGCTCGACCACGTAGAACAGGACGGCGGCGATCGGGAACGTGCCGAGCAGCAGCCAGGTCCACAGCGGCCAGCCCGCGGCCCGGCCCTCGGTCAGCGGCAGCAGCAGGGTGATCAGCGAGACCGCGAGCAGCAAGGTGCCGGGTATGTCCACGGCGGCGGGACGGTTCGAGCGGGTCTCGGGCACCGACCGCATGGCGAGCACCAGGCCGATCAGCGCTACCGGCACATTGACCAGGAAGACCGAGCGCCAGCCGGTGCCCCACAGGTCGGCGGCCACCAGAACGCCGCCCAGAATCTGGCCGGCGACCATGGACAGGCCCGCCGTCGCCCCGTACAGGCCGATCGCGCGGGCGCGCCGTCCACCGGTCGTGGTGGAGTGGATGGTGGCGAGCACCTGGGGCAGCATGAACGCGGCGGACGCGCCTTGTGCGACACGGGCCGCCACCAGTGTCCAGGCGTCGGGCGCGAGCCCGCAGGCCAGCGACGTCAGCCCGAAGGCGGCCATACCGATGAGAAAGAGCCTGCGGCGGCCGAACATATCGCCCAGCCGTCCGCCGAGGACCAAGAGCACGGCGTAGGCGACGCCGTATCCGGCGACGACCAGCTCCAAAACGGCGGGACCGGCGTGGAGATCGCGGTCCATCGCCGGCAGGGCGACGTTCACGATGAAGAAGTCGATCAGCGGCAGGGCGGCGCCGAGCAGCACGGTGAACAGGCCGAGCGCGCTGAGCGAGGACGAGCCGGTGCCAGGTGGGGCGCCGTTGGCCACTGGTCCTGGTGTGCTGGAGACGGCGGATGTGCCGGATGTGCCGGACATGACGGAAGCGCCGGCCGTGGCGGCAGTGGTGGAAGCGGCGGAGTGGGCGGTAGGGGACGCGGAAACGGATTCGGTAACTCGCACGCGGATCTGACTCACGAACAAGACGATCCCGCACACCGCAGAGGGGTACCAGAGTCTTCTATTCTGGTACCCGCAGTACCTGGCAACCGGATCGAGCTTGCCGCACCCTAGGAGTATGACGACGACCGCGCAGGCCGCAGAGACCGATGTACGGCGCAGTGAGCTGGCGGCCTTTTTGCGTAGCCGCCGCGAGCGCATCGCCCCCGAACAGGTGGGGTTGCCGCGGGGCCGCCGCCGACGCACCCCCGGGCTGCGCCGCGAGGAGGTGGCGCAGCTCTCGGCGGTGGGTGTCACCTGGTACACGTGGCTGGAACAGGCCCGCGACATCCACGTATCGGCGCAGGTGCTGGACTCTATCGCCCGCGCGCTGCTCCTTGACCCCAATGAACGCACGCATCTGTTCACGCTCGCCGCGGTGGCCGACCCGGCGCCTGGGACGGAGTGCGCCAGCATCTCCGAGTCGGTCCGCGCGATGCTGCGCCAGCTTGAGCCCATCCTGGTCTGTGTGCAAAACAGCCGCTATGACCTACTGGCGTACAACCGGACCTACGGCAATCTGCTGTGCGATCTGGATGCCTTGCCGCCGCAGGAGCGCAACTGCATGTGGCTCGCCTTCACCAACCCCGGCTGGTCGCAGGCCCTGGTGGATCGCGAGGAGGTGATCAGGGCGATGGCGGCCAAGTTCCGCTCGGCGATGGCCGAGCACATTGCGGAGCCGACGTGGAAGCACCTGTTGGGGCGGCTTCAGCAGGCATCGCCTGAGTTCCGGGAGATCTGGGAGCGGCACGAGGTGATGCGGATGGCGCCAGATCGCACCAAGCGGTTCTTGAACACCCACGTCGGGCTGCTGCACCTGCACTACCAAATGCTGTGGCTCGGCCCGCGCCCCGGGCCGCGCATGATCGCCTACGTGCCGGCCGACGAGGAGTCAAGGGCCCGGCTTGAGCGGTTGCAGGAGCTCACGGTCTCGGGGGCGCTCGCCGGGGTGTGAGCGGGCCGGTGGGGGCGCGCGGGTGCCCGCGGGTGCCCCAGGGGCGCGGGAAGCGGGCAGGGCGACGTACGCGGCGACGTAGGGGGTGGGTGCTGCGCGGCGACGGACAGGGGCGGGCCGCAGCGGCGGCCACCCGGGACGCTGGTCCCAGCGGCACCCGCTTCGAGTCGCCGGGCTCATGGGGGACAATGAGAGGTCTGCTCCCACCACCCTCTTCGGAAGGACGCGTCCGCGATGACCGCCGAGTCCCAGCCGCTCCACATCGGCACGCACGCGGTCGTGCCGCCGGTGATCCTGGCCCCCATGGCGGGCATCACCAATGCGCCGTTTCGCACGCTGTGCCGGGAGTTCTCCGGCGGCAAGGGCCTCTTCGTCAGCGAGATGATCACCACCAGAGCACTCGTGGAGCGCGACGCCAAGACGATGCGGTTGATCCACTTCGACGGCGTCGAGAAGCCGCGGTCCATCCAGTTGTACGGGGTGGACCCGGCCACCGTCGGCAAGGCGGTCCGGATGATCGTGGACGAGGATCTGGCCGACCACATCGATCTGAACTTCGGCTGCCCGGTGCCGAAGGTGACCCGCAAGGGCGGTGGCTCGGCGCTTCCGTACAAGCGCCATCTGCTGCGCGCGATCGTGCGCGAGGCGGTCGCGGGCGCCGGTGAGCTGCCGGTGACGATGAAGATGCGCAAGGGCATCGACGACGACCATCTGACCTATCTGGACGCCGGGCGGATCGCGGTGCAGGAGGGCGTACGGGCCATCGCGCTGCATGGGCGCACCGCGGCGCAGCACTACAGCGGCGAGGCCGACTGGTCGGCGATCGCACGGCTGAAGGAAGCGGTGCCGGAGATTCCGGTGCTGGGCAACGGGGACATCTGGTCGGCGGACGACGCGCTGCGGATGGTGCGTGAGACCGGCTGCGACGGGGTGGTCGTGGGGCGCGGCTGTCTGGGTCGCCCGTGGCTGTTCGGCGATCTGGTGGCCGCCTTCGACGCCGGCGCGACACTGGGTGCCACCGGCAACGCTCAGGCGGTGTCCCGAGCGGTCCCGGGGGCCGGCGGTGGGCCCGCATGGGCGGCGCTCACCAAGGGGCCCACGGGGTACGCCGCGCCCACGCTGCGCGAGGTCACGCGGGTGATGCTGCGCCATGCGGAGCTGCTGGGGCAGTGGCTTGAGGATGAGCGGCGGGGCGTCATCGACTTTCGTAAGCATGTGGCCTGGTACACCAAGGGCTTTGCGGTCGGCTCCGATATGCGTAAGCGGCTCGCCATCGCCTCCTCGCTGGAGGAATTGGCCGCTCTGATGAGCGATATGGACCGTGACCAGGCATGGCCTGCGGGTGCGGACGGGCCCAGGGGTCGAACGTCTGGCCGAGATCGAGTGGTTCTGCCGGATGGCTGGCTCAATGATCCCTACGAGAGGGCCGCGGTGGGCGCCGAGGCCGAGTTGAGTACCTCGGGCGGCTGAATTTCCCTGAAACATGGAAACACGGACGTGATTCTCGCCACGTGTGATCGGTGGTTTGCTCAGATGAGCGTGCTCATTTGTTGATCCACTCGTCCGTCTGAGCGCACACACCTCTCCAATGCGTGGCACTCAGTGCCACTCTTGATTCCTTAAAGGATCATACGGATTACTGCACTCCGCTTGCGTGTCCTTGCTGTGAGTGCTGACAATCGGGCATTGCGGGCGGCTTGCCTTCGGGGCTTGAACGCTCACCTTGGGGTGTCAACTTCTCGATGGATCACAGGTCTCGTGGTGTGGATCACCGTCGATCTCGTGGCGGCCAATCAGTTACGGCCGAATGACCGCCAAGTGGACGTACCCATGCACCTTCGATCTGGGTACGCTCCCCGCCGTCAGGGCAGCCTTCCTCCGAGCCAACGTTCGGGGGTACCTCAGCGAGGTGTCGAGAACCGTGTCGGAAAACAACGATCCCCATGTACAGCCTGAGTCTCAGAAGTTCGTCTACGACTTCACCGAGGGCAACAGGAACCTGAAGGATCTGCTGGGCGGCAAGGGAGCGAACCTCGCCGAGATGACCAATCTCGGGCTGCCCGTCCCTCCCGGGTTCACCATCACCACCGAGGCGTGCAAGGTCTACCTCGACAGTGGTGAGGAGCCGCCGGCGCTGCGCGACGAGGTCAGTGCACACCTCGACGCGCTCGAAGCCACCATGGACAAGAAGCTGGGCCAGCCGAATGACCCGCTGCTGGTCTCGGTGCGCTCCGGCGCCAAGTTCTCCATGCCCGGAATGATGGACACCGTCCTCAACATCGGGCTCTCCGACGACTCGGTGGCCGGCCTCGCCGCGCAGGCGGGCGACGAGCGCTTCGCGTGGGACTCCTACCGACGTCTGATTCAGATGTTCGGCAAGACCGTCCTTGGCGTGGACGGTGACCTGTTCGAGGAGGCGCTGGAGCGCGCCAAGCACGCCAAGGGCGTGAGCGTGGACGTGGACCTCGACGCCGCCGACCTCAAGGCCCTGGTGGGCGAGTTCAAGGCCCTGGTCTCCAAGGAGACCGGCCGCGACTTCCCGCAGGACCCGCGCGAGCAGATGGACCTGGCCGTGTGTGCCGTCTTCGACTCGTGGAACACCGACCGCGCCAAGCTCTACCGGCGCCAAGAGCGCATCCCCGGCGACCTCGGCACCGCCGTCAACGTCTGCTCCATGGTCTTCGGCAACCTCGGCCCCGACTCCGGCACCGGCGTCGCCTTCACCCGCGACCCGGCCAGCGGCCACCAGGGCGTCTACGGCGACTACCTGCAAAACGCGCAGGGCGAAGACGTGGTGGCCGGCATCCGCAACACCGTGCCGCTCGCCGACCTCGAAGGCATCGACAAGCCGTCCTACGACGAGCTGATGCGGATCATGGAAACGCTCGAAACGCACTACAAGGACCTGTGCGACATCGAGTTCACCATCGAGCGCGGCAAGCTGTGGATGCTTCAGACCCGGGTCGGCAAGCGCACCGCAGGTGCCGCCTTCCGCATCGCCACCCAACTCGTGGACCAGGGCCTGATCGACGAGGCCGAAGCCCTCCAGCGGGTCAACGGTGCGCAGCTCGCGCAGCTCATGTTCCCCCGCTTCGACGAGAGCGCCGCCGCGGAGAAGATCGGCCGGGGCATCGCCGCTTCGCCCGGCGCCGCGGTCGGCAAGGCCGTCTTCGACTCGTACACCGCGGTCAAGTGGTCGCGCTCCGGCGAGAAGGTCATCCTCATTCGCCGCGAGACCAACCCGGACGACCTCAACGGCATGATCGCCGCCGAGGGCATCCTCACCTCGCGCGGCGGCAAGACCTCGCACGCCGCCGTCGTCGCCCGCGGCATGGGCAAGACCTGTGTTTGCGGTGCCGAGGAGCTTGAGGTGGACACCAAGCGGCGCTGCCTGACCGCGCCGGACGGCACCGTGGTCCAAGAGGGCGACGTCGTGTCCATCGACGGCTCCTCCGGCAAGGTGTACCTCGGCGAGGTACCGGTCGTGCCCTCACCGGTGGTCGAATACTTCGAGGGCCGGATGCACGCGGGCGCCGACGACGCGGATGAGCTGGTCAAGGCCGTACACCGGATCATGGCGTACGCGGACCGGGTACGCAGGCTGCGCGTGCGGGCCAACGCGGACAACGCCGAGGACGCCGCACGCGCCCGCCGCTTCGGCGCGCAGGGCATCGGCCTGTGCCGCACCGAGCACATGTTCCTCGGCGAGCGGCGCGAGATGGTCGAGCGGCTGATCCTCGCCGACACCGACGCCGACCGGCAGACCGCGCTCCATGGCCTGCTGCCGCTGCAAAAGGCCGACTTCACCGAGCTGTTCGAGGCGATGGACGGGCTGCCGGTGACGGTGCGACTCCTCGACCCGCCGCTGCACGAGTTCCTGCCCGACATCACCGAGCTGTCGGTACGGGTCGCGCTCGCCGAGGCCCGCCAGGACGCCAACGAGAACGACCTGCGGCTGCTCCAGGCCGTGCACAAGCTGCATGAGCAAAACCCCATGCTGGGCCTGCGCGGCGTACGCCTTGGCCTGGTCATCCCGGGCCTGTTCGCGATGCAGGTACGGGCCATCGCCGAGGCCGCAGCCGAGCGGAAGAACGCCAAGGGCGACCCGCGCGCGGAAATCATGATTCCGCTGGTCGGCACCGTCCAGGAGCTGGAGATCGTCCGCGAGGAGGCCGAGCGGGTCATCGCCGAGGTCGAGCAGGCGCGCGGAGTGAACCTCAAGCTGACCCTGGGCACGATGATCGAGCTGCCCCGTGCCGCGCTGACGGCCGGCCAGATCGCCGAGTCGGCCGACTTCTTCTCCTTCGGCACCAACGACCTCACCCAGACCGTGTGGGGCTTCTCCCGAGACGACGTGGAGGCCAGCTTCTTCACCGCGTACCTGGAGAAGGGCATCTTCGGCGTCAGCCCGTTCGAGACCATCGACCGAGACGGCGTGGGCGCGCTCGTACGCTCCGCCGTCGAGGCCGGCCGGGCCACCCGCCCCGACCTCAAGCTGGGCGTGTGCGGCGAACACGGCGGCGACCCGGAGTCGGTGCACTTCTTCCACGAGGTCGGCCTCGACTACGTCTCCTGCTCGCCCTTCCGCATCCCGGTGGCGCGTCTTGAGGCGGGTCGGGCGGCGGCGGAGTCCGCCGGCAGCGACAGCCGCTAACCGCCACGGGGCGGGCGAAGTCGCGGGGGCCAGCGCCTTGTGCGGCTTCGCCCGCTCCTGCGTGCTCACGCCCGTTGGGCCACCTCGCTGAACCGCCTACCCGCGGGAGCCGGTTCCCTGTCGCAAGGGGATCGTGGCGCGGCACCTCACCCCTCAGTGCCTGCCGTTGGCTCCCCGGCCGTAGGCGCACTACGGCGAGCGGACGGTCCGGGCGTACGAAAGGGGGCGGCGCCTGTGCGAGGCGCCGCCCCCTACTACTCCCCCCACGGGAGCCGTTACCGCCAGCCAGATGTGCGGCGGCAACTGATGCTCAACGGCCATGCGGTGCCCGTTACCCCCCACGGGAACGAGCAATCCGGCCTGAGCACCCACCGGGAAAATGCCCCTGCCTTTTCCCACGTCCCAGCATTCCGCTTGGACATGTTGGAGCGCGACCCGTTTCAACTCTGGCCAAAAGGGCGTGGTGACTGCTTGTGTTGGGGTGCATACTCAGGGATTGGGGGGACTACGGATGCCACATGTGGGGGTTTGGTGCTGCGCGTCCATTTCACAAGCGTGGATCTGGCGCGGCTGCGGATGGCCGCTCGCCCGGACGCACTCTGGGAAACTGTTTTAAGTTTCCATCGACTTCGTGAGAAACAAGCAGAGTTGGTCTTCGGTGAATGGCGTTCGCAAACGCGGGCGCGACTCAATTCCGAGACCCGGTTGCTGGCACCACTGGTGCCACAGCGCGGCTATTTTCCTGACTTCCTGACGCCACCAGAGGGCGTCATCAGCGTCGAGGAGGCGATGGAAGCGGTCCGGGCGACACCGCCCGAGAGGTTACGCGCGGAGATATCCAAGCTCCCCGCGGGACGCCCCTTACCCGCGTGGATGCGGCCCATGGCCGATGGGGACGGCTCAGATCGGGCCCTGGCCCGACTCGTGGACACGTTGCGCGATTACCACCGGGCCGCCATCGCACCGCACTGGTCGCATCTTCACGGCCGCGTCGAGGCAGACCGGGCCGCACGCGGCCGAGCTCTCCTGGACGGCGGCGTGGACGGGCTGCTGAGCTCGCTGCCCGCCACCATGCGCTGGCGGTCGCCGGTGCTCGAAGTGGACTACCCCGTCGATCGGGACCTGCATCTGGACGGACGCGGCCTGCTGTTGCTGCCCTCGTTCTTCTGCCGCCGTACGCCAGTGACCTATCACAACCCGGCGCTGACGCCGGTCCTCGTCTACCCGCTGGAGCACGCGTCGGGCCCCGCGCTGGTCTCGCCCGCACGCTCGCTGGTCAAGCTCGTCGGCTCCACCCGGTCCGCCGTCCTTGAGGGCATCGGCGCCGGATGCACCACCAGCGAACTCGCCCGCAGAGTCGGGGTCTCGCTGGCCTCCGCCAGCCAACACGCCACCGTGCTACGGGACGCCGGATTGCTGGTCACGCTGCGCCAAGGAAGCGCCGTCCTGCACACGCTCACGCCGCTAGGCGCCGCCTTGCTGCGCGGCGGCGCCTCCGGGGATCGACCAGGTGGTCCACGAGGCGACCGGCCCGCCCCTCCTGCGGCGGACCGGCCGGCCGACAGACCCGTGGTTACGAGCGGAACGGGCCCGTCACCTCGTAGGTGATGCCACCCGACGAACTACCCGTCGTGCCGCGCTGGCTGGAAAAGTACAGCCGCTGCCCGTTCGGCGAGAAGGCCGGCCCGGTGATCTCCGACCCCGACTGGCCACTGATCCGCAAGAACGGAGCCACCACATCGCTCGGAGTGAGCACACAGATCTCCATGTTGCCGCCGTCCTCGGCGACGAACAGGTCGCCCGACGCGGCACCGGTGATGTTGTCCACCCCGGTGAGCGGGGCGCTCCCGCTGACCAGCGAGTCGTCATAGGCCAACTCGTACGTGCTGGAGGCCAAGTTGAGCTTCCACACACGGTTGTCACCCTTGGTGGTGAACCAGGCGGTGTCGTTCGCGTAGTGGCACCCCTCGCCACCGTTAAACCGCTTCGCGCCCGAGACCTGGTCGCGGGTCACGGTCGGCGAACCGTCCGGGTCGGGCACGTTGGCCCACGTGAACGAGCCAGAGGTGGCCGTACCCGCCTTGAGTACCTGGAGAGTGCCGGCGGACAAATTGCCCCACGTCGTGGGGACGAAACGGTAGAAGCAGCCGTTGGACTCGTCCTCGGTCAGGTAGATCGCCTTACGGACCGGGTCCGCAGCTGCGGCCTCGTGCTTGAAACGGCCCATCGCATCGCGCCTGGTCGCCGCGTTGACGCCCCACGGGTCGCTCTCGTACACGTAACCGAGGCTGACCTCTTCACAGGACAGCCAGGTGTTCCACGGCGTCTTGCCGCCGGCGCAGTTCTGCCGCGTGTTGGAGAGCACGCGGTGCGCTCCGGTGATGGTGCCCGAAGAGTTGAACTTCACGGCGCCCACGCCGCCGCCCGGGTTGATCTCCGAGTTGGAGACGTAGATCCAGCCCGTCCCATCGGCATAACAGGCGCCCCCATCGGGGGCGTTGTGCCAGGTGTACGAGGTGCCGGTGACCTGTTGGCCGGATCGGGCGATCACCCGGCTGGTGAAGCCGCTGGGCAACTGGATGCCATTGCCGTCAGCGGCGGCAAGCGCCCCGTACGGGCCGGGGCCCGGCTGGGCCGGGGCGGCATAGGCGGCTCCGCGCATCAACGTGCCGCCGAAGGTTGCTACTGAGGTGCCGATGACTGCGCCGCGCAGGAAGGTACGTCGTTCCACGGTCCACTCCACGGGATCGAAGACGGCCGGCGGCCGGGTGGCCTGCCGGTCAGACGCCGCCCAACTGCCGTTGGGGGAAGTGCTGGTAGGCGGTGCCTTCAGGGCGCGGAGACTACAAGGCGGGTGTTGACGGAGCAGCAACAACTGGTGGCGGAGCGAGTACGAGGTGATGGCTGAAGTTCGCCCCCCTTTCCCCACCCCGCCCCTTCCCGCAGCCACGCGCCGTCTCGCTCCCAGCACGGCCTTGGCCCCGGCCTGATGAGGGCGCTAGGCCGGGCGTCTGTGCCGGACGCGCCATGGGTGCGCGCGGGGGCGTGGCCGGGCCATGAGGTGTCCGACCTGCGCGCTACGAGTTAATTCTGGGCAGCATGACCGGGCTCGTAAGCGGCCCGGGAACAGCCCGGGAACAGCCCGGCAACAGCCCGGGAGCAGCCCGCGAAGGAGCTGCGCGGGCGCGCGCCCGGGCGACGGGCGCCAGCGTGGGGGCCTTCGGGCGCCGGCGCGCGGGCCTTGGCCTTGGCCTTGAGATTAGGCCGGGCGGCCGGGCGGTCGGGCGCGGGGTGCTGGTTGGTGGTTGGTGGCGTCAGTCGCGATCGACGTGTTCGCGGGTGACCTTCCCGGTCGTTGCGTCCACGTCGTAGGTGGTCTTGTTCCAGTCCTTCGGTGTGACGACATCCACGGACCACAGGAGCGTGCCCGCGTCGTTGTCGTCCAACTCGATGGAGCTGACCGTGCCGTTCTTCTTGCCGGTGGCGACCTTGGCCGCCTGCTGGGGCGTCTGCTTGGCCTTGGCGATCCGCTGGGCCAGCTCCCGCTTGTCGTCGGCGTCCTGGTCGGCTTCGGCGGCGGAGTGGAGCACCTTGCCGGACGCGGCGTCGATGCGTACGGTATGCGCGGTTCCGTCCTTGGCGGCGACCGTGGCGATCCACTCGGCATCCTTCGGCTGCCCGCTCATCGTCGGGCTCGGGCTGCCGGCTCTGTTAATCCCGTTGACCCCGTTGACCCCGTTGACCCCGTTGATCCCGTTGACCCTGTTGGTCTTGTTGGCCCTGCCGTCGTCGCCGCTGGGGTGGCCGCCGCCCGAGCCCTTGAGCTCAAGGTCGGCGAGCCGGCCGCCGGGGACCTTTGCGACCGCCGTATCGGCCGCCTTGGCGTAGCCGACCTTGGCCATCGGGATCAGCGCCTTACGCTCGGACTGATCCTCGGTGAGCCGGCCCGAGCCCGAGGGGTCGCCGGGCTGGTTCGGGCTCGACGGGGCGCTCTTCGACGGCTCGGCGATGGTCGCGGACGGGGATCGCTTGTCGCCGCCGTCGTCGCCATCGTCCCCGCACCCGGCCAGCAGCGCGGCACAGGTGGCCAGGGCGCACACGGCCGTGGCGACGCGGAGGGGCCGGGGGTGGCGGCCCAGGGGCCGCGTACGACTGCACACACGTCTCATGCAGTGACGCCTAACCGGCGACCCGCCGGGGCACTCGGCCCGGGCCCACATTCACCCCATCGCCTGACCCGGCTCGGGCGGCGGATGGCCGGCCAGCTGGCCCGCACGCACCCGCGCCCGCGCACGCACCCGCGCACGCACTCCAGGCCCGCACCGGCGCCCGCGCACATACCCGCGCGCCGTTCATTGCGTGCGCCAGCGGACCGCCCCCACATGCTCGCGGCGCCGCCATGTCGCATGGCGGCGCCGCTTGCCGTGTGTCGTTTCGTTGCCGGTCATGTGCCGTCAGCCGGTCAGGGACCGACCGCCCGCACTAGACCTCGTCGCGTGGTGCCGTCAGGTGACCTTCACCGTGACGTCATCCACGACGAAGCTGGTTTGCAGGTTGGTGTCTTCGGTGGAGGCGAACGTCAACGTGACCTTCTGGCCCGCGTACGAGCTGAGGTCAACGCTGCGCTCCTGGTAGCCGCTTGCCGCGTCGGTGTTGTCAAGCGTGGCCACTGTCGTGCCGTTGGCCTTGACGGTGAACGTGTCGTACGCCGTGTTCTCCGTCTCGTCGGTGTCCACGTGCAGCCAGTAGTTGAGCGTGGCATTGGTGCAGCCGGTGGGCACGGTGACCGACTGGCTGATGGTGTCGTTCGTGGCGTTGCCGTAACCGCCGAGCCACGCGAAGCGGCTGCCGCTGTGCGCGGACTGGCCCGCGTGCGCGCCGATCGCCCCGGTGCTTCCGGTCCACGGCGTGCTGCCGCTCTCGAAGCCGCCGTTGACGATGAGCTGCTCGTCACAGCCCGGCGTGCCGCCGCCCACGGTCAGGCTGTAGGTGGCGCTGTGGGTGGACTTGCCAGTACCCGTGATGGTGAGGGTGTACGTACCGGCCTTGGCCGCCGACGACGCGGTGATGGTGATGGCGGACTTGCCGCCCGAGGTCACCGTCTGCGGATCGAAGGACACCTGCACGCCGGCAGGAGCACCCGAGGCCGACAGCTGGACCGGCTGCGCCGAGCCATTGGTGGTCGCCGTCACGACGGTGGCGTTGGTCGATGAGCCCGGGTCAACGCTGCCCGTCGCGGGGCTGACCGACAACGAGAAGTCGTCGTCCGGCACCGTCTCGGAGACCGCCTGCTTCCACAGGGTGTACGCGATGCCGTCCACGCCGCGGTTCAGCGCCGTGGCGTTGATGTTGTTGGTGGTGTCGCATGACTGGTGGTAGCAGGGGTCGTAAGCGCCGTTCGCGGTGCCGCCCCACTTCGTGGCCTGGGCCGCGGTCTTGCGGTAGCTGGCGCCCGTGGCGTACCCGGAGGTCGGGATGTTCGACTGCTCGAAGGAGTAGTCATCGGAGCGGCCTGCGCCCTCGGTGTTCTCCTCCGGCTGAAGGTTGAGGGACTCCCAGTACTCCTTCATCGGCTGCGCCGCGGCGGAGCTGATGTGGTTGACGAAGTAGCCGCCGTTGACCGAGGCGATCATGTCGAAGTTGTAGTACGCCTTGATCTGCGACTTCTGCGTCGTGGAGAGCGAACCGACATAGAACTTCGAGCCGTTGAGGCCCTGCTCTTCGTCCGTCCACCAGCCGAACCGCACCCGGTTCGCCATGGTCGGGTTCTTCTGTGCGAGCACCAGGGCCGTCTCCAGGAGCGCGGCCGAGCCCGAGGCGTTGTCGTTGATGCCGGGGCCTGCCCCGACACTGTCCAGGTGCGCACCGAACATGTACGTCTTCGACGCGTCGCCCTTGGGCCACTCGGCGATCAGGTTCGGGCCCGAGCCTGAGCTGCAACCGGAGGTGCAGGGCTGCTCGGTGACGGTGTACCCCGCGGCCTGGAGCTTACCCTTGGCGTAGGAGACGGAGTCGCGATAGCCCTGGCTGTTGGACTTGCGGTTGCCGCCGTTACGGCTGGCGATGCTCTGGAACTCGGACAGATGTGCCTGCACCTTGGCGACGTCGATGTCCGGGGCGCCGGGGCTGGGGTTGCTGCCGTTCACGGTCAGCGTGTACTGCGCGGTGTGGGTGGCGCTGCCCTTGGCGGTCACGGTGATCGTGTACGTGCCGGGGGCGGTGCTCGCCGAGGTGGTGACCTTCATGGTGGAGCTGGCGCCGGAGGTGACCGACGACGGGGTGAAGGTCACGTTCGCGCCCGCCGGAGCGCCGGACGCGGACAGGGTGACGGACTGCGCTTCACCGCTGGTGGTCGAGGTGCCGATGGTCGCCGTCGCGGCCGAGCCCGGATCGACGCTGCCCGTTGCGGGGCTGACCGATACCGAGAAGTCGCCGCCCTGGCTGGTGCAGGACGGGTCACCGGACTGGGCGGGGATGCTGATGGCGTCCCAGGCGGCCTGCGTCTTCTTGAACAGGTCACAGGACGGGTCGAGGCCCTTGGCCGCGGTCAGGGTCGCCGTACGGTACTTCTTGTGGGTCATGCCGCTGGTCTTGAGCAGCATGCCGCCGTAGAAGACCTTGCCGGCCGTCTGGATGCCGACGCCGGTGACCGAGGAGTTGTTACAGGTCGGGCTCGTCGGCTTGCCGCCCCCGGGGTTGGAGCCCTCGGAGAGCAGGTAGAACCAGTGGTTGAGGGGGCCGGCCGCCGCGTGCACCTCGGTGTTGGGGATGGCCGAGGTGTAGCACCGCGGGTGGTTGCCGACCTTGGAGGGGTCGTACATGTTGCGGATCGGACCGTTGCCGCTCAGGTTGATCATCTCGCCGACGAGGTAGTCACCGGGAGTGTCGTACGGGGAAGGCTCGTTGGCGTACTCCTCGGTGAGGGCACCGAAGATGTCGCCCGTCGCCTCGCCGAGACCGGCCTCGTTGTTGGCGCCGCCCGGGGTGAACTGGTCGATGCCGTGGCCGAACTCATGGCCCACGACGTCCATGCCCGAGATCCACTCGTTGGCGCGGTTGTGGCCAATGGTGATCCGGGAGCCATCCCAATAGGCGTTCTGCTCGTTCAGGCCCACGCGCACCGGCCAGCTTCCGCCCTGGCCGTTGTGCCCGTTACGACCGAGCCACTCCTTGAGCATGTCCCACTCTTTTTGGGCCGCCCACATCGCATCGACGCAGCCGGTCTCCTTACTGGTGGGATTGCCGGTGCCCCAACTGTCAGTTGACTTGGTCATGACGCTGCCGCCGTTGTAGTCGGCGCAGCTCAGACCGGGGCGCTTGGGGTCTTTCAGCTGGTACTGGCTGCCCGAAGCCGTGGTGTCGATGGTCAGCGGGTTCGGGCCGTTCCACTTGCTGTTGCCGGTGCCGGCGCGTACGTCGTCGTAGGAGTCCACGACCTTGCCGGTGTGCGCATCCACGAACACATGCAGCCGGCTCGGGCTGGTGGCGGTCGAGCCGATGAGGACGGTCTCCCAGGCCAGGTGCGACTTGCCCTCATAGATCCGCACTACCAGTCGGCGCGACTCGCGGCGGTCCACCTTCTTCAGCTTGGTGCGGCTGATCTTCTCGGCGGACTCCGCGTTGATCTTGCCCCTGGTGGAGACGTTGATCTTGCCGGAGCTGGCCGACTGGGTTCCGCGCACCGAGCCCTTGCTGTCCGCGAGGACGACGGCGTCACCGCCGACAACGGGCAGCCCGTGGTAGCTGCGCTCGTACGCGATCGAGTACAAGCCGCGCAGCCACGGGGTGACGCTGCGGCGTTCGAACCGCTCGTTCGGGCCCTTCGCCAGCGCGTCGAGGCCGCTGGCGGTGGCCTTGTCGGCTGCGGCGATCGCCCGTTGGGTCGGATCGGCGGCAGCGGCGGGGGACTTCGACGGGGTGTCCGCCGGTGTCGCCGTCGCGGTCGCAACGGCGGGCAGCGCGGCTATGCCGAGGGTGACGGCCAAAGACACGCCGACCACCGTGATTCTTCGTAGCACATTGGCTCCTTGGGGGGATCGCGAGCTTTTCAGTTGAGCCACCTGGTCAGGGCCATGTGTGGGATCGCTCACCGACCGGCAGGGGCACGGTCGTACGCGGCGTACACAACATGTCCATGACTAAGCCGCCGCACCGTCACATCTGGGGGCCTGCGGCGTCAACGGATCGCCGGGCGTGAGCGGCTTCTGTCAACAACCGGAAAGTGCTGACCGATAACCGGGCACCGGGCAGGGAGAGAAGGGCGCAAAGCGCCAAGGGCGGCCGGGCCGTGCAGCGCCATGATGCCGGTTGTAGCTGTGTGAAGGGGCGCGGGGGTGCCGATCGCCGGCGCGGGGGTGGTGGCAGTGGTAGTGCAGGGTCAGCCGGTGCTGGCTCGTAGCCGTTCGCCGAAGTCGCGTACCGAGTGGAGCTGCCCCCAGCGCTCGGTGAGCCGAGACTCCAGGCCGTGCAGCTCGCGGGAGATCGTCATTTGCCGCGCGCGGCCCGCCTGTTCCAGCACCGGGCCGGCGAGCGCCAGCGCCGCGTCCGGATCGCCGGCACTCGCGTGGCAGTCGGCGAGACGTACCGTCAACAACAGACGGGCCAGGGTCATCCGGGCCGGGACCTGTGCCAGCGAGTCGGCCGTGGCCTGCACCGCGTCCCTGGCCGTCGCCCGGTCACCGGTCGCGGCGGCCAGATCTCGTAGCGCCCCGCCCACCGCGGACTCGACCCGCAGCACCCCCTCGGCGCCGTACAGCCAGGGCGCCTCGGCCTCATCTTGCCGGCCCAGCGCGGCGAGCCTACGTCGGGCGAGCGTGACCTGACGGCGGGTCTCGGCGCCATCGCACAGCACGGCGTACGCACGCGCCTGGTACACATGCGTCAGCGTCATGATCCACCCCCGGCCCGGGTCCACCGACGCGATGGCCCGGGCATACCCCAGGGCGGCGGTCGCATCGCCGTCGAGCCGGGCCAGGGTGCTCAGATCACTGGGCAAGATGCCGCGCGCCACGACGTCGTCGGCGCTTTGGGCCCAGCGCAGCCCGTGGCAGAACCAGGCCATCGCGATGGCACTTTGCCCCCGCTCCATGCGCAGCCGGCCCGCCAACTGCGCATAGTCGGCCGCCAGCCGGAGCTGCGCGGTGGGGAACGTGCCCGTGGCATGGACGGACTCCGCCCAGGAAAGGACCGAGCGCAGCACCCGTTCGACGGTGCCGACGAGCAGGGCCGTTGGCGTGCCGCCCAGGCTCATCCGCACCTGGCAGCTCAGCAGGCCCGCCAACCCGTGCACGGTATCCGGGTCCGTGGCCACCGGTAGCCGGTCCTCGGCGGCCCGGTGCAGCCGGGCCAGCAGCACGCGAGTTTCACCCAGCGCGGGCACGGCGCAGTCCATACGCGCATGCAAGGGACATCGCGGACCCTGTACGGACAAGCTGGCCGGCCAGTCGTCCACGAACAGTGCAGCCAGCAGCCCGGGCTGCCGCCCGCCCGGCACCGGCAAGAACAGCGACGCGGTATCCCAGGGCGAGCCGCCGGGCCAGCTCGTGGGCGAGCCGTGTGCGCCCGCTGCGATCGCCGACAGCGCGCCGCCGGCGCCGAGCACCGAGTCAAGACGCCGCACCAGGGGCGTCGGCAGCTCCCGCTTTCCGCTCTCCCACTTGCTGACCAGGCTGTGGTGGAAGCCCACCCGCACCCCGAGTTGCTGCTGCGTCAGACCGGCCCGCCGCCGGCAGTGCCGAAGCTGCCGTCCGAACTCGGCCCATACTTCCGACACCGGGGCATCCTTGACGGGCATGGCCACTCCTGTCCGTGACTGCGCGCTCGCCGACCTGCCGACGGCGGCTTGCGTAGGGCTCACACACCGGGTGCTGCTGCGTCGGCTGAGCCCGGAGATTAACGGTTCAGGGAATGCGGCGTATACGTGCTTTACCCAAAGCTGACTTCGGGACGTGTCACGGCGCGTGAGACAACGGGGACACCGATCCGCCGGCCGAACCGGCACCCGGTCGCTGCCTCACGGGATCGGAGCCCCGTACCGCACTCCGGTCAACTCTTCGGACGCCTCCCACAGCCGCTGCGACAGCCGGTCGTCCAGCGTCCACCTCGCCCGCCAAGAACGCGTCGGCGAGCCACGCCAGAGCTGGACGCGGGGCCCGATGAAGGAGTCGGGGCCCACACCGGGCGCGGTCGCCGCGTACAGGCTGGGCAGCGCACCCGCCTCCGCGCTCTGGGCGACGACCCGGGTCATGAGCGCCGCTCCCCGCTCGGCGATCCGCCGGCCTTCCATCGCCGGGCCGCGGGTTTGCAGATTCGTGGCCGCGTAGCCCGGCTGCGCGGCGGCGGCGACCAGGTCCGAGCCCGAGGCGCGCAGCTTGCGCGCGAGCTCGTGGGTGAACAGGAGATTGGCGCTCTTGGAGCGGCCGTAGGCGATCCAGCGACGGTAACGCCGGTCCATGTGGAGGTCGGTGAGGTCCACCTTGGCCGTGTAGTGCAGGGCGCTGGAAACGGTCACCACGCGGGCGCCGGCGCCGGCCGCGAGCAGCCTCGGCAGTAGCAGCCCGGTCAGCGCGAAGGGGCCGAGGTGGTTGGTGCCCATCTGTAGCTCGAAGCCATCGGCCGTGCGGCGCGGGGGCAGCGCCATCACGCCCGCGTTGTTGATCAGCAGGTCGAGCCGGTTGCCCGGGAGCTCCACGCAATCCGCGAACTCCCGTACGGAGGAAAGGTCGGCGAGGTCGAGGGGGGCGAAGGCGATATCCGCGCCGGGCACCTCGCGCCGGATGAGTTCTTCGGCCTCCCGGGCGCGGGCCGCGGAGCGGCAGGCCAGCACCGTGTGGGCGCCCTTGCGGGCGAGTTCGCGGGCTGTGACGAGGCCGATGCCGCTGTTGGCGCCGGTCACGATGGCCGTACGGCCGCTCTGGTCGGGGATGTCTTGCGCGGTCCAGCCCATGGTGTTGGCTCTCCTTCGCACTCGGCACGGCAGTGGGCGGGTACGCGGCGCGGGCACCTGACCGGCAGAGCTGTTGAAACCGGCAGAGCTGCTAGAGGTGACAGAGCTGCCAGAGCTGCCAGAACCGACAGAGCCGGGCCGCCGCGCTTCGTAACCGCCGGGTAACTTACGTACTCGCGGCACGAGCTTAGGGCAGACCGACGCCGGCGTCGCGGTGGGGCCCGGTGACGATCGCCACGCCTCGGCACACTCGCGGGCGCAGCCGAAGACGGCGGACTTGAGCTTGTGCGGGGAGCGCGGGCCCCGATACGCAGCTCCAGATCGATCGTCAACCGAACCGAGCCCTGCCCCGCGTACCTGCCCCGAGTACTGCACCGCGTACCGCCACCGCGTCTCACCCCCGCACGGAGGTGCCGGGCGGAGGTGCCGGGCGGCGCATCGGTTGCGCTGGGCGTGTTCGTGGGTGACCGGCGTGCGACCGGGTGGGCGACGTCATGCCCCGTAGCGTGCGACGCCGCTGTTGCCCGGCCGCATCACCTCCGTTTCCCGTAGGCAACGTTGCCCTCAGCGCGCCTCGTCGCCGCCAGTGAGCCGGACCGGGAGGGTGTGCGTGCTGTTGCCGATGAAGCTCGGGTGCGGCGGCAGTTCGGCCTCGGGCACCGCCGGCGTGAGGTCGGGGAAGCGCGCGTACAGCATCTCCAGCGCGATCGTGGACTCCAGCCGCGCCAGCGGGGCGCCCAGGCAGTAGTGCGCGCCGTGGCTGAAGGCAAGGTTGCGCACATCGGTCTCGCGCGTGATGTCGAACTGGTCGGCGTCCGGCCCGTAAGCCAGCGGATCGCGCCCCGCGGCGGTGTACGAGGCGAGCACCGGGGCCCCGCGCGGGATGACCGTGTCGCCGACGGTCACATCGGTGGTCGGATAGCGGAACGGGAAGAAGCTGACCGGACTGTCGTAGCGCAGGGTTTCCTCGACCACCGCATCCCAACCGACCGCACCGGACAATACGAGCGCGAGTTGGTCGCGGTGGCCGCTCAGGGCGCGCACCGCGTTGGTGATCAGATGCAGATTGGTCTCATGCCCGGCGATGATCATCAGCAGCAGGGTTGCGGCCAACTCTTCCTCGCTGAGCCGGTCGCCGTCCTCCTCCTTGGCCGCGATCAGGGCACTGGTCAGATCGCCCCCGGGGGCGGCCCGCCGATCGGCGGCCACCTGCGACAAGATGCCGTACATCTCCTGGGTTGCGGCCTTCGCCCGCTGCGGGGTTGCGGCGGTGCTCACGATGTCGTGTGACAGCTCGTGCAGCCGCTTCTCGTGTGTGGGGTCCACACCGAGCAGTTCGCAGATCACGCCGAGCGGCAGCGGCAGGGCGAAGTGTTCGCGCAGATCGACGATGCCATCGGGGGCGGCGGATGCGGTATCGGCAAGCTGGTCGAGCAACTGCTCGGTCCGCTCCCTCACGCGCGGGCGCAGCGCCTCCACCCGGCGCGGCGTGAACGCCTTGGTGACCAGGCCGCGCAACCTTCGGTGCTCGTCGCCATCGGCGGTGGTCATGCCCTGGACGGTGGCGAACGCGGTCAGCGGCCAGTTCGCGGGCAACTCCCCGGCGTGCAGGGCTGCGAAGTGGCAGGAATCCTTCGCGACGGCGGGGTCGCCGAGGAACTCCTCAAGCTCCTCGTGCCGTACGACGGCATAAGCGGATACCTCCCCCGGCAACACGATGGGCACGGCCGCACCGTGTTCCCGCAGGCCAGCGTTGACGCCATGCTGGTTGGCCCCACCGGGGTCAAGCCGATGCGGAAGGGTGACAGGGCATCTTTGGTGATCGGTCATGGGCTATCTCCCCGTTGCGCGCCGGCCGTTGAGGCCAGTCCAGTGGGGCTCAGCGTAACCACGGTACGGCGGAAAAAGAGCTGACAGGCAGGACATCGGAAACCTCAGAACTACCTCAATAATCAGCCAGTTCGCGGACGTGCCGCCGTCATGTTCCTACCCTCGTGATCATGACGGCAACACCGGCGACCGGGCCGCTACGCAAACGACGACCCGCCGCGGCCCACCCCACGGCGGCACCGGCCCCCGCGCCACTGCCCGACGCCCGCCCCCTTGACGCGCCCCTCCCGCACGGGCTCCCTCTTGACGCGCCGCGACCTGCCGCGCCGCTCCTTGACGCGCCCCTCCTTGAGCCGCGCCCTGATGAGCCGCTGCCTGATGACGACCCGGGGCGCTATCTGGAGCAGGGCGCGCGGATGCTGGGCGAGCAGTTGCCCACCGCGACGTTGGAGCGGCTCACCCATTGGCGGCGCGCCCCGGCCCCATGGCTGGAGCTGACGGGCCTGCCGCAGACCGATGCCGATGTGCCCACGCCACGCGCCGGGTTCTGCGACGAGGCGCTGTTGAGGATTCCCAACCTGGTCCACTTCGGGCTGCTGCGGCTTCTGGGCCTGGAGCCGGTCGCGTACCGGTGGGAAAACCACGGCCGGCTCGTCCGTAACGTCGCGCCCAGCGCCGGCGCCGCTCGCAGCCAAACCTCATGGGGTTACGCCACGGGTCTGGACTGGCACACCGACGACTCGGTGCTCGATCACCACCCGGACGGTGCCCCAGAAGAATCCATTCCGCACTTTCTCTCCTTCTACGGCATGCGCAACACCGAGCGCGTTCCGACCTGGTTGCTGCCGGTGGACGAGGTGTTGGCCGACCTGCCCGCCACGACGGCCACCGCACTGCGGCAACCTGCCTTCGACGTGACGGCGCCTGAGTCCTACGGGGCCGCGTCGGAGCCTTGCGGGGGGCGGCCCGCAGCGCCGCCGGTGCGCAGCGGAGTTCCGATCCTGTGGACGCTGCCGGACGGGCACACCGGTGTGCGGTACGGGCCGGGGCGGGTCACCGGCCGTACGGCGGCGGCGCAGGAGGCGCTGACGCGCTTTGCGGAACGGGTCGCCGCGTGCAAGGGGGTGCCCATCATGGTGGAGGCGGGCGGCTTCCATGTTTTTGACAACCGTAGGGTGATGCATCGGCGGCTCCCCTTCGAGCCCGCCGCGCCGGATCACGCGCGCTGGCTGCGCCGTTGCTACGCGCGTACGGCCGCAGCCTGACCCGCTGACGTTCGGCCCGACCCGCTGGCACCGACCGGCGGTAGGGACCATGGCGGTCGTGCGGGCGCGACGGCCCGAGAGGCGACGATGCACGACATATCCCTGCTGACGCTTCTCCTGTTGTGCCTCGCCGCCGCGGCGGCGGGCTGGATCGACGCGGTGGTGGGCGGCGGCGGCCTCCTCCAACTTCCGGCCCTGCTGGTCGGGCTCCCGCATATGGCCGCGGCACACGCACTGGGCACGAACAAGGCCGTGTCGATCGTCGGCACCGCCGCCGCCGCGGTCACCTACACGCGCAAGGCCCCGGTAGACGTACGCACCGCCATCCGCATCGGCCTGGCGGCGATCGTCGGCTCCCTCGGTGGTGCGTTCTTCGCCGCCGGCATAAACAGCGACGTCCTGCGCCCTCTGATCATGGTGATCCTGCTCGTGGTGCTGGCCTTCGTCCTGCTGCGCCCCACCTTCGGCGCGGTCTCCGGTACGGGCCCGGTGACCCGCAGACGCGTCCTGGTGGCGATCTTGGTGGCGGGCCTCGGCCTCGGTTTCTACGACGGCTTGATCGGCCCGGGCACCGGTACGTTCCTGGTCATCGCCTTCGCGGCAATCCTCCACATGGACCTGGTCACGGCCTCGGCCACCACCAAGGTGGTCAACACCTGCACCAACCTGGGCGCACTGATCACGTTCAGCGCCCAAGGCCAGGTCCTGTGGTCCATCGCCGCCCCCATGGCCCTCTTCAACCTGGGTGGCGGCATGCTCGGCGCCCATATGGCGCTGAAGCGGGGGAGTGGCTTTGTGCGCGTGGTGCTGGTGGTGGTCGTGGTGACGCTGGTGTGCAAACTCGGGTACGACGAGTGGGTGGCTTGACCGTCCTTGACCGTTCGGGGCCCGAGCGCCGAGGTGCTCGATCGTTGGTGTGCCCGAGCGCCGGTGTGCCCGAGCGCCGGTGTCCGCGAGCGCCGGTGTCCCCGAGGGGACGCGGACTAGGTTCTCGCGGTCTTGGCGTGCACGTTCCCGCACGTTGGTGGCGGTGACGCCACGTGTCGGCACGGGCGATCTCAGCCGGCTGCCCGCTGGCGTAGCGGCGTCGGCACGAAGGGTGTGGGCCGAATCGGGGGTGGCGGTGGAGCACGCTGCGCCACAAGCGGCTGAAAACGGAGGGAATCGGCTCGCGGGCGAGTAAAAGGATCAGCCGTGTGGCACTACATTCCGTAGTTGATCGCTCGCACAGCGACCGGCCCCCGCGGAGATCGCTGGGCGAACCGAGTTGGCGTGCGCAGGACCGTTCTTCCTGGAGGTGTGTGGTGACATTGGCGCCCCAAGGCCCGTCCGGTCTAGACGGCGACCCCGGCCAATCCGCCGTAGCGTATGACCGATTCGATTACACGCCGTATCCGAAAAGCGTATCGCAAGCTCGTCGGCGTGCCGCGCGAGTCGTCGCTGAGTGGGGGCAGTCCGCCCTCGCGGACGACGCGGCCTTGATCGTCTCGGAGTTGGCCAGCAATGCCGTGCTCCATGGCGCGCTGCGCGGACGGTTGTTTCGGGTGCAGCTCACGTTGACCAACGCGGTGCTGCGGATCGCCGTCAGTGACCCCAAGGGCGAGCGGTTGCCGCGAACCCGGCAGCCGACGCCCGAGGACAAGTTCGGGCGGGGGCTGCTCATCGTGGATGCGGTGGCGGCCCGGTGGGGCGTACAAGAGCGGAACATCGGCAAGGACGTATGGGCGGAATTCGATTTGAAGCGGGTCGTTCACGTCCGCTCCTAGGCCGCGGCACAACGGGCCCTCGCCATGCCGGCGAGGGCCCACCCGTTCCTGGCCCGCTGGTTCCGCACGGTGCACGGCGCACGGCGTGTAGTGCACCGTACTGGCTCACGGCTCACGGCGCATGGCGTGTGCGTGTGGTGCACGGCTCACGGCGCGCACGCCGCATGAAGCGGCCCACGGTTCACGCCGCGTGCGCTGCCCACACCCCGGAGGCCGCCGTTGTCTCGATATAGCCGCTGATGTCGCGCGGCTCGCGCCCCAACGCGCGCTGGACGCCGTCCGATAGGTGATCGTTCTTGCCGGTCCTGATCTGGGTGAACAGCCGGTTCAACACCGCGATGAACTCCGGCGGCACGTTCGCCTGTGTCAGCTCAGTGGTGAACTGCTCATCGCTGAGCGGTGTGTAGCTGATCTCCCGCCCCGTCGCCTGGGCGATCTCCGCGACGATGTCGCCGAAGGTCAGCAGCCGCGGCCCGGCCAGGTCATATGTCTGGCCTGCGTGTCCGTCCTGCGTCAGCGCTGCCACCGCCACATCGGCGATGTCCTCCACGTCGATGAACGGCTCGCGGCCCGCCCCGGTCGGCAGCCGCAGCTCGCCGGCGATGATGGCTTCGTAGAAGAAGTCCTCGCTGAAGTTCTGCGCGAACCAACTCGGCCGCAGCACCGTCCACTCGGCGACCCCGGACTCCCGCACCGCCCGCTCGCCGTCAATCAGCATCTCTCCCTCGCGCGCCGACAGCAGCACGATGCGCCGCACCCCGGCGGCCACGGCGCGTCCCGCGAACGCCTGTACCGTGCGCGCCGACTCCGAACTCGTCAGCTCACCAGGCGGTACGAGATACACCGCGGCCACGCCCGCAAGGGCCGGGCCCCAGGTCTCCTCGTCCTCCCAGACGAAGCGCGTCCGCCCACCATCCGCGGACCGCGATGCCACCCGCACCGTCAGGCCGCGTGCCGTCAGCCGCTCCACCACGCGGCGCCCGGTCTTGCCGGTACCACCCAGCACCAGAAGGTCTTTCCCCTGCCAAAGATCGTTCTCTGTCATGGCCCCCAGTCAACCGGTCGGCTGGTAGACGAACCATGGTTGAAAGGCTCTGTGACATGTCCGCCCGTCTACGCGTCGCACACGTGTCCGTCTACGCTGACGCCCATGGATGCGCTCGCCGATCTTCTGGACGGGGCACGGGCCCGGGGGGCCCTGTTCCATCAGTCCATCCTGACCCCGCCCTGGTCGCTGCGCTTTCTGCACGGCACGCCGCTCGCGCTCGTCACCATGCTGCGCGGCGACGCCTGGATCGCGCCGGGCGCAGGCACGACGCCGGTGCCGCTGCGTAGCGGTGACATCGCGCTGGTGCGCGGCCCGCAGCCGTACACCATCTCCGACCGGCCCGGCAGCGCGCCCCAGGTGCTGATCCACAGCGCGGACTGCTGCACCACGCCGGACGGCCAGGACGTCAGCCAGGCGCTGACCTTGGGCGTGCGGACCTACGGGGAGAGCCAGGAAGGGTCGGCGCTTCTGCTCAGCGGCGGATATCAGCTCACCAGCGATGTGGGCGAACGGCTGCTCGCGGCGCTGCCGCCGGTGATCGTGCTCACCGAGGAGTGCTGGGACTGCCCGCTGATGCCGGTCGTCGCCGAGGAGATCGTGCGGGATGCGCCGGGCCAGCAGATCGTCCTTGACCGGCTGTTGGACCTGCTGCTCATCTCGACGCTGCGCGCGTGGTTCGCCCGACCGGAGGCGGGAGCTCCGGCCTGGTACCGGGCGCAGAGCGATCCCGTGGTGGGGCGCGCGTTGCGGTTGCTGCACGACGCCCCGGCGCACGCCTGGACCGTGGCTGAGCTCGCCGCGAAGACCGGCGTATCGCGGGCCGCGCTCGCCCGCCACTTCACCCGGCTCGTCGGCGAGCCGCCGATGACGTATCTGACGGGGTGGCGGATGACGCTGGCCGCCAACTTGCTACGCGAGCCGGATACGACGGTGGAGACCGTGGCGCGGCGGGTCGGATACGCCAACGCCTTCGCGCTGAGTGTGGCGTTCAAGCGGGTACGGGGCGTGAGCCCAAGCGCCCACCGGGCACAGGCCCAGCGGGCTGGGCGCTCGCAGCCTGGGCGCTCGCAGCACACACCGCCGAGCCAGCCAGCTCAGGTCCAGCCCTCCTCACGCCACGTGGCCCTGCCCCAAGCCTGAAACCCAGCCCCCAGCCCGTAAACCAAGCTTGAAACCCAGCCTCAGGCCCGTAAAACGAGCCCGTAAACCAAGCCCGAAAACCAGCTCCGAAGCCCGCGCACCAGCACCAGCCCCGGCCCCAACCAACGGCTGAGGCTCCGCGCCCGCCCCGGGTTACGCTCCCGTGGACATCGGCCGTCTGCGAGCGCCTGGCGGCCGAGCCGGGCGAAGGGCGATGTCGGGCCTGCGAAAAGTCGATGCAACCTGACGGGGCGGGTGGTGCGTATGGGTCACGACAGAACCCCTCCGACCTGACCGAGGACACCATGATCCGCCTGTCCAGCCCACGCCGAGCCGTTACCGCCGGGCTCGTCATCCTCGCGGCCATCGGGGTCGCCACCAGCGTTGCCGTCGCGTCGTCCGACGACTCCGGCTCCAAGCCCGCGCCCCGGCCCTCCGTTTCGGTATCGACGCCGGACCCCGTCGAGCCGACCGCCACCCCGGACCCCGTCGAGCCGACCGTCACCGCCACTCCGGAGCCGCCGAGCACGCCCGCCCCCGTGCCGACCGTGCCCGATGGTGCGCCGGAGCCGACCGCCACGTCCGTCCCTGTGCCGAGCGTGCCCACCGCCGTCCCAGAGGTGGTCTCGCCCGGCAGCCCCGTGCCGAGCGCGCCGGGCACGGGCGGGGCGGAGCCACCCTCGACGCCGACGAGTCGCCCCGCTCGCTGACGTGGTCAACGATGACACCTGGGGGCCGGGGCCCAGCGCGCCGGCCCCCGGGCCGGGACCCGGTCTGAGTCCCGAGGAGTTCGACGCCTTCTACCTCGCCGCCGTGCACCGTGTCACCGGGCAGATCTACGCGATGACGGGCAATCTCAGCGAGGCGGAGGACGTGGTGCAGGAGGCGTTCATTCGCGCGTGGAAACGACGCGCCGAACTCAGCGCGACCGGCTCCCCCGAAGCATGGGTGCGCACCGTTGCCTGGCGCCTTGCGGTCAGCCGCTGGCGCCGTGCGCGATCCGCGCTCAACGCCTGGCGCCGACACGGCGCCCCCGCCCACGCGCAGGGGCCCGACCCGGAGCGCGTGGCGGTCATCGAGGCGCTGAAACGGCTTCCTGCGGAGCAGCGCCGCGCCATCGTCCTGCACCATCTGTGTGACCTTCCCGTGGAAGAGGTCGCGGCGGAGACCGGGGCGCCGGTCGGTACGGTCAAGGCGCGGCTGTCCCGAGGCCGCGCCGCCCTCGCCCGCCAACTGCGCGACCATTCCCTGCCGGCGACGACCATTTCAGGGCGGTGACCATGAGCGACATCGAAGAAGAAGTGACCCGCGCACTGCGGGACGCGGCCGACCTGGCACGGCACTCCGCACGGCCGGTTCCGCCGCCCTCCGCCGTACGTGCCGCGGCCGAGCGCGCGGCGCGCCGCCGGGTGGTGGCGGGCGTGGTGGCCACGGTGGCCGTCATCGGCATCGGCTGTACGGTGCCCGCCCTGCTGACCGACGACGGTCGCACCACCCCCGCCCCACCAGCCGGCGGTGTAGGCCCCTCGGCCCCCGTGCCCTCCGTACCGATACCGCAGCCCATCCGGACGTCGGAGGAACCGCTGCCGCACCAACCGGAGCCGACCAGGTCGGGGAACGCGACGCCGGGCTCTGCCGACGCATCGCCCCCGGGAACCCCGGTCTCAGGGGCCCCCGCCCCCGCAACCACAGTCCCAGAAAGCCCCACCTCAGAAACCTCAGTCCCGAAAACCACAACCCCGCCCACCTCAACCTCGGGAACCCTGGTCCCCGAAAACCTGAACCAGCCCTCGGTGCACGGCCCCACCCCCAACCCGTAGGCGTGCGCGCTGTGGTGGGCGGTTACAGCCAGCCGCGGCGGGCCGCTTGCAACCCGGCCTGGAAGCGGGTCTGGGCGTCCATGAGCGTCATGAGCTGCGCCACGCGTCGCGTCATGGTGCGCTGGGTGATGCCGAGCGCACGGATGATCGACGCGTCCTTCATGCCGCCGGCGAGCATGCTCAGCAACTCCCGGTCCCGCTCGTCCAGCGGGCCATCGGGCGGCGCGCTGACGGCGATCGGAGACGCCCGCTCCCACATCAAGTCGAAGCAGGTGACGATGGCCGTCAACAGCGGCGACGGGCGTACCAAGATGGCGGCCGATGACTCGCTGGCCTCAAGTACGAGCGGAATCATGGCGTTGGACCGGTCCGCGATCAGCATCTTCAGCCGCGCCGATGGCAGGCTGCGCGCATCCTCGCCCTTGGCGATGCAGTCCAAGACGAAACCCATCCGACCGGGCAGTTCCAGGTCCGATGCGTCGTAGATGACGCGGCAATCGACCCCACGCCGTAGCAACTGGTCCTCGATGGGGTTCTCGGTCGATGAGGAACTGAAGTACGGCGGACAGTCCACGACCAGCATCTCCCGCTGGGCCCCGAGTTGAAGCTGCTCCACCCGGTCCCGCACCGCGTGCGGGCCCTCCACCAACTCGATCAGGTCTCCGGGGCTGTTCGCCGTCGCGCCCTGGAACCGTACGGACAGCTCACGGATGTGTTCGCGAAGCTCCTCAAGCTCCTGGTGCCGCCGCTCGGCCAGCGCATCGAAGGCGACACTGGGTGGGGCGGCTGCGTACCGGGCGGGCTTCCCGGCGAGCCGGGAGATCAGCCCAGCGTCCTCAAGGCGTCGCAGACAGGGCCGGACCTGGGCGGGCGTTGCCCCAACGGCCTCAGCGAGCTGCGCGGTCGTACATCGTGGAGTGGAGAGTACGTGGAGGTAGAGGGCGCTCTCGGTGGCGCCGAGCCCCACGGGCTCTAGCAGAGCATCCGGCATCGGCCCAGCATAGGAACCCACAGCGCGGGCGGCTAGTTGTGGCCATCGTCTAGCTTTCGGCATTCCGGCGGATGGCCATTCACGCTACGGTGCACGGAATTCCATCTGCCCGATTCATCCTGGCCAGAGAAGTCTGAGCGAACCATTTGCCCAGTGGTCTGGACCGTAGAAACCGCTCGTACCGCCTCAAGGTCGTCCGAGGGGTGTCAGCAGATCGCTCGGGGGCCTGCGAGACGTCGGAAGTACGCCGAAAGGACGCGTGAGGGACGTGATGTCGTGGATGCCGTTGATGACGTGAAGGACGTGAATTCGGCGTTATGACCGTCACGAAAACGCCCAGCCTCGCGCACAGATCCTTCAGCTTGCCCACCATCGCCGCCTCCGTGCCCACCGCACGCCGCGAAGCCCGGCAGTTGCTGGTCGCCTGGCTGCTCGCCGACGAGCACCCGCTGGCCGACGCCGCGCTGCTCATCCTCAGCGAGTTGGTCACCAACAGCGTCCGGCACGCGGCGGTGTCATCGCCGCTGTCCGATATCACGCTCACCCTGTCGCCGGACGCGCTGATCATCGCCGTCCATGACCGACACCCCACCCTCCCCGCCCCGCTCCCCGAGGCGCGCCCCGACGGCAGCGGCGGCCGGGGCCTGGCCATCGTGGCCGCCCTCGCCGACGAGGTGGGCGGCGGGCTGCGGGTGGCGCCGGACGAGGACGGCCTTGGCAAGACGAGCACGGTCCACCTGCCGCGCTGAGACCCAGTGATCCCAGTGCTCCAGCGATCCCAGTGATTCCGGTGGCCTTATGAACCGATGGCCTGGTGGCCTTCGTGCGGCTGGGCCCGCAGGCCCGGGCCCGGCTACTGGCTTGTCCTGACATGGGGCGGGCTGGCTGGAGATCGGTTGCAGGTGGCGGAAGTCCGTTGGACATGGGAGCGGACGGGGTCGGTCGTTAGGGCTCCAACTCGCAATCGCGGGTGGCGGTTACCGCCGTCAACAAGATCACCGAATCCTCTACCGCCCGTAGCGCGTGCCGTTCGTGGGGAATAGCCTGCATCTGGCCCGCGATCAGTTCCCAGTCGCCGCTCTCCCGGCCGACCAGCCGCACATGGCCGTGCAACACCTGAAGGCTTGCCGCGGGCGGGGCGTTGTGCTCGTCCAACTCCGTACCGGCGACCAGCGCAATCAGGCTCTGCCGCAGGGGCCCGTCATGCAGGAACAGGTGCGCGCTGCGCCCGTGTGACTCCATCCTGGCCTTGTCGAGATGCTCACGGGCGAGTGCGGTGAGGTCGTCCATGGACCGTCCTTTCGCTGCGCTGGGCATGTCCGGTTTGACCGTACCGCGGGCCTGGACGACCCGCGCGACTACCGTGGTACCCCGCGTGTGCGTGTGCATTCCGCGCGACCGCCGCCCGCATGGGCGGCCGGTCGCGCAACCTCAAGCCGAAGGAGCCGCAGCCGTGGCCGAGAACGCCTCTGACCTCGCGAACCCGCCCAGCGGGGACGCCGCCCCGACCGCCGTCCTGACCGTGTTGACCACCATCGACGCCAGGGAGAAGGCCGAGGCGCTGGCGCGCGGCGCGGTGGCGGAGCGCGTGGCGGCCTGTGCGCAGATCAGCGGGCCGGTCACCTCCGTCTACCGGTGGAAGGGCGAGGTGATCATCGGGCGGGAGTGGCAGGTGCTGCTCAAGACGACGGCCGTACGGTTCGAGGCGCTGGCTGCGTACCTGCGTGCGGCGCACGACTACGACACCCCGGAGATCATCGCGACGCCCGTCACCCACGGCGACCCGGCCTACCTGGCGTGGGTCGGCGACGAGACCCATCCACAGTGAGCCACCCATCCGTCGAGCGCGGGAGTGCGAGCCCGCCACCCATCCGGCCGCGCGGACGGTGCGGGGCCCGGCTCGCGGCCCGGTGGCGCGCCTTCGGCACGGTGATCGCCGGCGGCGACCGGTAGCGGCACCAACTACGCTTGGAGCTTCTTTCCGCAGCTCAGAGCAAGAATAGGTGCCATGTCCGACCTGCCAACGCCCTCGATTCCCACCGCAGAGCTCCACCTTCACATCGAGGGCACGCTGGAGCCGGAACTGGCCTTCGCCCTCGCCCAGCGCAACGGCATCTCGCTGCCGTACGCCTCCGAGGACGAGCTGCGCGGCGCGTACTCCTTCACCGACCTCCAGTCCTTCCTCAACCTCTACTACGCGCTGATGGCGGTGCTACGCACCGAGGACGACTTCGCCGAACTCGCGCACGCCTACCTCGCGCGGGCCCGGGCGCAGGGCGTACGGCATGCCGAGATCTTCTTCGATCCGCAGGCCCACACCGTGCGGGGCGTATCGATCGGGACGGTCATCGACGGCCTGTCGCGTGCGCTGGACGAGGCCCCGCAGACATACGGCATCACCACCCGCTTGATCATGTGCTTCCTGCGCGATGAAAGTGCCCAGTCGGCGCTGACAACCTTTGAGGCGGCCCGGCCCTGGCTGGATCGCATCGCCGCGGTCGGCCTCGACTCGGCAGAGGTGGGCAACCCGCCGTCGAAGTTTCGCGAGGTCTTCGAGCGGGCCAGGGACGCCGGTTTGAAGTGTGTGGCGCACGCGGGGGAGGAGGGGCCGCCCGGATACGTCTGGGAGGCGCTCGACGTCCTCGGCGTGGACCGGATCGACCACGGCGTGCGCTGCCTTGAGGACGCGGACCTGGTGGCGCGACTCGTAGCGGAACAGGTGCCGCTGACCGTCTGCCCGCTGTCCAACGTACGGCTACGGGTGCACGAGCGGCTTGCGGATCACCCCTTGCGCGAGATGCTCACGGCCGGGCTGCTGGTCACGGTCAACTCCGACGACCCGGCGTACTTCGGCGGCTATGTGGGCGACAACTACACCGCTGTACGCGACGCGCTCGGGCTCGATGGCGCCACGCTGCGCACCCTCGCCCGGAACTCGTTCCTGGCGGCCTTCATCGACGAGGAGACCCGGGCCGGATACCTGGCGGAGGTGGACGCGTACGGGGGGTAGCGAGGTGGTGCGCGATGGGAGCCACCCGGCCACCCCGACCCCGCCTGAATTGTCTGGCCCGGGCGCGGCTCCCCTGGCGCACCATCGCGGTTCCCCCGACCGCTTGACTTCAACAATGGTTCAACTCCTACGGTCGGGGACATGGACTTCTCACACAGCGACGAAGAATTGGTCAAGCAGCCGATCGGCTACTGGAGTTGGGCCGCGAGCACGGCGGTCGTCACCTACATCAGGGCCGGCCTCCAAACGGTCGGGCTCACCCAGCCGCAGTGGTGGACGCTGCACCAGGTGGCCGAGAGCACGCACGGCAAAACGCGGGAGGAGGTGGCGGCCGTCCTCCAGGGGTACTTGGGCGTCGGCGACGCCCTGGGCCCGGAGATCGATGCCACGCTGGAGCGAGGGCTGCTCGTAGTGGACGAGGCCCAACGGCTTCAGTTGACGGACGAGGGCAGGGCCGTCTACGCGCAGGCCGTCGAGATCCAGGTAGCCAACCGGGAAACGGTGCACGAGGGCATCCCCGACCAGGATTACCTCACCACGCTGAAGGTGCTCCAGCGGATGATCCACAACACGGGGGGCGAGGCGTGGCACCACTGACCACCATCCGGTGCCTGCTCCCGCACTCGCACCCGCTCTCACTGCTTCCGCTGCGTTCACCGGTCTCACCGGTCTCACCGGTCTCACCGGTCTCACCGGTCTCACCGGTCTTATCGGTCTCACCGTGGCGTCGCCCGGGGCGGGCTGCCGTTAGGCCGTACCGCGCGCCAACTCCACCCCTACGGCGCACACCTTGAGCTCGGGCATCCGCGACATCGGGTCGATGGCGGGGTCGGTGAGGGAGTTGGCGCGGCCCTGGCCTGGCAAGGGAAACGGCTTGAAGACGGTGTCCGGCCGGATGCCACGGCTGATGATGGCCGGGGCGACGGCCCGGCCCCGGCGGGAAACGACGGCGAGCTCATCGCCGTCCGAGGCCCCGATGCGCTCCGCGAGCAGCGGATGCAACTCGGCGAACGGGCCCGGCGCGATCGCTGTTGCGCTGCTCCGAGGAGGCCACCGCCCCTGCCCGTCCCCACCGGGTGTCACACCCGGCGGTTACCGTCGAGGTATGAACGGCACATCACCGACAGCGCCCGGCGAGCCCGGTCAATCCGGTCAGCCCGCTCAAGCGACTCAACCCTTCGCCGACACCGGCGAGGAAAGGAAGCCAGGCGTCCCCGGCTATGCGACCGCTGACCTGGAGCGGTGGGCGCCCGAGCCCGACAAGCGGCCGGGCCGCACCGCCTTCCAACGGGACCGGGCCCGGGTGCTGCACTCCGCCGCGCTGCGCAGGCTCGCCGGAAAGACACAGGTGGTGACGCCCGGCACGAGCGCGCAGGCGTGGGACGCGAGCCCGCGCACCCGGCTGACGCACTCCCTGGAATGCGCCCAGGTGGGCCGGGAACTAGGTGCCGCGCTCGGCTGCGACCCGGACCTGGTTGAGGTGGCCTGCCTAGCGCACGATCTCGGACACCCGCCGTTCGGGCACAACGGGGAGCAGGCGCTCAACGAGGTCGCCGAGCCCTGCGGCGGATTCGAGGGCAACGCCCAGTCGCTGCGGCTGCTCGCCCGGCTCGAACCGAAGCGATTCGTCACCGGCACCAACGGGGACGAGCCGGTGAGCGTCGGCCTCAACCTCACTCGCGCGGTGCTCGACGCCGCCACCAAGTACCCGTGGCCGCGCGGTGGCCACCCCGCCGATCCCGCGTCGCCCAAGTGCGGGGTGTACGAGGACGACCTGCCGGTCTTCCACTGGTTCAGGCAGGGCGCCCCTAACGACCGGACCTGCTTCGAGGCCCAGATCATGGACTGGTCCGACGATGTCGCGTACTCCGTGCACGACGTCGAAGACGGCCTGCACGCCGGGCACCTGGACCCGGGCATGCTGCTCGCCGAGCCGGAGCGGCGCGAGGTGTTCGCGGTCGCCGCAAGCCGGTACGCCCCGGGTGCCGAGCACGACGAGCTGGCCGAGGCACTCGACCGGCTGCTCGACCAGGAGTGGTGGCCGCACGGTTATGACGGCTCCGCCATCGCCCAGGCCCGGCTCAAGGACGCCACCAGCCAGCTCATCGGGCGCTTCTGCCTGGCCGCCGAGGAGGCGACCCGGGCCAGCTACGGGGCGGGGCGGCTCACCCGCTACGGGGCCGCGCTCGTCGTCCCCCGTTCCGTACGGCTGGAATGCGCGGTCCTCAAGGCCGTCGCCGACCGGTATGTCATCCAGCGAGCGGACCAGGAGCTTCTTCGCGCCGATCAACGGGTCGTCATCGCCGAGTTGGCCGACGTGTTGATCGCCCGCGCCCCACACGGCCTGGACCCGCAATTCCGCGCGCTGTTCACGGCTGCCGCCGACGATACGGCCAGGCTGCGCGCGATCGTGGACCAGATCGCGGCCCTCACCGACGCCTCAGCCCGCTCCCTGCGCGCCCGCCTGGCCACCCCCCGCTGACCCGACCGGCCCAGACTGGCTTCCTGCGCGGCCGGCCGACTCACTGTCGGTACGCGGCCGGTACGCAGCCGGTACGCGGCCGGTGCGCAGCACGTACGGGCCAGGCAAGCCGCCGGTAGGAGCCAGGCAAACGGCCCGCGGCAGCCGCGCAGGGGCCAACGGACAGCCCGTGCCGGCCCCCACTCGGCCCGCCGCACAGCCTCGGCGACGTCGCTGGGCAGGCGATCCGCTGGCCCGTCCGGCGTAGTGCCTCTTCCCGCGGCTCGTTCCGTGCGGGACCCTCCCTGTGGCTAGTACGACCGGGTGTATACCGAGCGTTCATGCTGGGTGTACCAAGGGGCGTACGCCCGCACAGGCGTGCCCGGGGCGTACTCGGGGCGCAGGCGTACCGCGCGCGAGCGAGGAGGCGACAAGTGGTCGATGCACATCGGACGTTCGTCATCGTCGGAGGAGGTCTGGCGGGGGCGAAGGCCGCCGAGACACTCCGGGCCGAGGGGTTCACCGGCCGGGTGATCCTCATCTGTGATGAGCGCGACCACCCCTATGAACGCCCACCCCTATCCAAGGGGTTCCTCAACGGCACCGAGGAGCGCGAAAGCGTCTTCGTACACGAGCCCGGATGGTACGCGCAGGCCGATATCGAACTCCACCTCGGCCAGCCCGCCGTGCAACTCGACCGGGCCGCCAAGTCCGTGCGCCTGGGCGACGGCACCCGCATCCACTACGACCGGTTGCTGCTCGCCACCGGGGCCGAGCCACGGCGCCTGGAGGTCCCCGGCACCGACCTGGCCGGCGTGCACCATCTGCGCCGCCTCGCGCACGCTGAGCGGCTGCGCGGCGTGCTCGCTTCGCTCGGGCGGGACAACGGGCACCTGGTCATCGCGGGCGCCGGCTGGATCGGCCTCGAAGTGGCCGCAGCCGCCCGCGGCTATGGCGCCGAGGTGACCATCGTCGAGCCCGAGCCCTGCCCCCTGCACGCCGTCGTCGGCCCCGAACTCGGCGCCCTGTTCACCGATCTGCACGGCGCGCACGGCGTCCGCTTCCACTTCGGGGCCAGGCTCACCGAAATCACCGGCCAAGACGGCATGGTCCTGGCCGTGCACACCGACGACGGCGAGGAGCACCCCGCACACGCCGTACTCGCCGCGATCGGCGCAGCCCCGCGCACCGCGCTCGCCGAGGCCGCCGGCCTGGAGATCGCCCCGCGCACCGGACCCTCCCGCGGCGGCATCGCCGTGGACGCCGGCCTGTGCACCTCGGACCCGGACATCTTCGCCGCCGGCGATGCGGCAGCCTTTCCGCTCTCGCTGTCCCCCGATGGCCCCCCACACGGCTCCCTGCTACGCGTCGAGCACTGGGCCAACGCCCTCAACGGCGGCCCGGCCGCCGCCCGCGGCATGCTCGGCCAGGGCGTGACGTACGACAGGGTGCCGTACTTCTTCTCGGACCAGTACGACGTGGGCCTGGAGTATTCCGGTTACGCGCCGCCCGGCAGCTATGCGCAGGTGGTGTGCCGGGGCGATGTCGGCAAGCAGGAGTTCATCGCTTTCTGGCTCACCGCCGATGGACGGTTGCTGGCCGGGATGAACGTGAACGTGTGGGATGTCACCGAGTCGATCCAGGCCCTCATTCGCTCCGGCGCCCCCATCGATCCGCACGCCCTCGCCGACCCATCGGTCCCGCTGGCCACACTGCTGGCTTGATGTCCTCGATATCCATGATGCCTGCGATGTGTCTGATGCCCTTGACGCCTCCGAAGCGGGCTGTGCCCCCGAGATACCAGCGGACCCTGAGATCGCAGAAATCCCAGAAACGGCAGGAACACCACAAACCCCAAAGACCCGCCGAGATCCCTGGTATCTCAGAGACCTCACCGATACCCGAGATACCCGAAACCTCTCTGGCCCCTTGAGGACGCTCATGTCACACCCGGGCCCGCTCACGTAGCGTGGCCATATGTCGATCCGTACGTCCGTGGTCCCGGTGGCGGAGATCTTCCACCTGCGGTGGTCCGTCCTCCGCCCCGGGTTGCCCCGCGAGGCCGCTAATTATCCGCAGGATGGCCTCGCGGGTGTCTTCCATGTGGCGGCGTACGCGGAGGCCGCACCGGACGGCGCGGTCCCGCCCGGCCCGCTCGTCGGCCGTGACCCGCTCGCGGGGCCTGGCCGGCTCCTGGCCGCTGACCGGCCGCTGGCCTGCATGACCGCTTTCCCGAGTCCGCTGCCGGCCGCCGCTACCGAGATCACCGGGCCGGTAGCGGGCGCGGAGGCCGGGGCGTGCCATCAATTTCGGGGCCTGGCCAGCGATCCCGCCGTCCGCGGCCAGGGCTACGGCGTGGCCGTGCTGCGCGCCGGACTCGCCGAGGCTGCGGCGCGCGGGGCCCGCTGGGCCTGGTGCAATGGCCGCACCGGCGCCCGTGGCTTCTACGAGCGAGAGGGCTTCACGGCCGTGGGGGAGGAGTTCGATCTCGCACCCAGCGGCCGTCATCTGATCTTCGTGAGCAAGCTCTAGCCGTATCGGGATCGGAGTGTCGGTGGCCGCCCGTAGAATTCACGCGTGGCAGGACGGATCAATGACGACGATGTGAGGGCGGTCAGGGACGCGGTCCCGATCGACGCCGTCGTGTCCGAGTACCTCCAGTTGCGCAACGGCGGCGGAGGCAACCTCAAGGGCCTATGCCCGTTCCATGATGAGAAGTCCCCTTCGTTCCAGATCAGTCCGAGCAAGGGACTCTTCTACTGCTTCGGCTGCCAAGAGGGCGGCGACACGGTCGATTTCATCATGAAGATGGATCACCTCTCGTTCGCCGAGACCATCGAGCGCCTGGCCTCCATCGCCGGCGTGACCCTGCGCTATGAGGAGGGCGGATACACCCCCGGCCGCCAGCAGGGCGAGCGCACCCGCCTGGTCGAGGCCCACAAGGTGACCGCACAGTTCTACGCCGAGCAGCTGGCCGGGTCCGAGGCCGAGATCGGCCGCGCGTTCCTCGCCGAGCGCGGCTTCGACCAGGCCGCCGCCGCGCATTTCGGCGTCGGCTACAGCCCAGCGGGCTGGGACCAGCTGATCCGCTTCCTGCGCGGCCGGGGCTTCAGCGACAAGGAAATGCTGCTCGCCGGCCTGGCCCAGGAGGGCCGCCGGGGGCCCATCGACCGCTTCCGGGGCCGCCTGATGTGGCCCATCCGCGATATCACCGGCGAGGTCATCGGCTTCGGCGCCCGCAAGCTGCGCGACGACGACAACGGCCCGAAGTACCTGAACACGCCCGAGACCCCGCTCTACCGCAAGTCCCAGGTGCTCTACGGCATCGACCTCGCCAAGAAGGAGATCGCCAAGACCAACCAGGCGGTCGTCGTCGAGGGCTACACGGACGTCATGGCCTGCCACCTCGCCGGCGTGACCACGGCCATCGCCACTTGCGGCACTGCCTTCGCAAGCGAGCACATCAAGATCTTGCGGCGACTCCTCATGGACAACTCCCGCGGCCAGGTGATCTTCACCTTCGACGGAGACGCCGCCGGGCAGCGTGCCGCGCTGCGCGCCTTCGAGGACGACCAGAAGTTCGCGGCGCGTACGTCCATCGCCATCAGCCCCGGCGGCATGGACCCATGCGATCTGCGCCTGGCCCAAGGTGACGAGGCCGTCCGTGACCTCGTTGAGCGCAGCACGGCACTCTTCGAGTTCGCCATCCGGTCCGTCATCGTCAAGTACGACGCCGAATCGCCCGAAGGGCAGGCGGCGGCGCTGGAGGAAGCGGCGCCCATCGTGGCGAACATCAAGGACGCCGCCATCCGCCACCGGTACGCCGTCATGCTCTCCGGACTGCTCGGCTACGTCACCGACAACCAGTTCGTCGTGAAGCGCGTGAGCCAACTCGCCCAGTGGAACCGTCAGCACGGCCAACGCGGCAGTTCCAGCGGCGGCCGTGGCGGCGCGTACGGCCAGCAGCGGGGCGAGAACGGCCGGCCGGGCTCGTACGACTCGGCAGGACGCGACGAGCAGCGCGGGACAGTGGGGCAGCGCCCCGCCGCTCCGCCCACGTCGCGCGGTCCCGCGCTCAACCTCCGCAGCCCGGCCCACCGCGTCGAGCGCGAGCTGCTCAAGCTCGCACTACAGCGGCCCGAGCTGGTCGCCCCGACCTTCGACGCGTACGGCGCGGATGAGTTCACCGCCCCGCCCTACGCGGTGGTCCGCGGCGTCATCGAGGAGGCCGGTGGGGTGACGTCGGCCGACGCGGGCTATCTGACCCGGGTGCGCGAGGCCGCGCCCGACGACACGGTGCGGGCGCTGGTCACCGAGCTGGCCGTGGAGCCGCTGCACACCCGGCGCGACGCTGATGAGATCTACGCGGGCGTGCAGCTTGTGGCCGTGCGGCTGGCCGCGGTCAACCAGCGAGTCACCGAGATCCGGGGCAACCTCCAGCGCCTCGACCAGCACGCCGACCCCGCCCACCTCACCGCCGTACAAAACGAGCTGTGGGTCCTCCAGCAGTACGGGCAGTCGCTGCGCGAGCGCGGGGCCGCCGCACTGTAGCCGCCCGGTCACGCACCGGTCTCAGAAAGTGCGCGCACGCCCCTCGTGGCGACAGTGTGTCGTGCCCCACACTGGAGCCGGTGCCTGAGCCTTTGGAGCGTGGCGGTGCTGGCCAGGCGGGCCCGGAATCCCCCGCAGATCCCCTCATGACGTACGGGACGGATGGCGGCCAGGCCGCAGCCGTCCTGCTGCCGAACGCCGCCCACGATCTGTCGGTGATCACCCTGGAGGTCGCCCCCGTGCAGACCCAGACCCTCACCACCACGGCGCCCCTCGTGCCGCCACAAAGCCTCGCCTCGCGCCACCCGGAGACGGGAGCCGGGCAGCTAACTGCCACCGCCGAGCCGCACTCTCCCGCGGACGCCGGCGATCTTCCCGGCCCCGTAGCCACCGAAGCCGCCACGGGCCCCACACGCCACGGAGAGCCAGCCACCGAACCGAGCGTCGAGGCCGAGGCACAAGCTCAGCCCGGTGCAGCCGAGCAGGACACCGCACTGGATGCGCCGCCGCGGCCGGACACCTCCGGCCCGTCATCGGACCTGTTCCGGCAGTACCTGCGCGAGATCGGCCGAATCTCGTTGCTCTCGGCGGCCGAGGAGGTGGAGCTGGCGCGCTGCGTCGAGGCCGGCCTCTTCGCGGAGGCGAAGCTCACGAACTCATCCGACGTGGACTCCCAACTCGCCCTCGACCTCGACACCTTGGTCGTGCGAGGCCGCATGGCCAAGCGCCGCCTGATCGAGGCGAACCTCCGGCTCGTGGTCTCGGTGGCGAAGCGGTACGTGGGGCGCGGGTTGACCATGCTCGACCTCGTCCAGGAGGGGAACCTCGGCCTGATCCGCGCGGTCGAGAAGTTCGACTACGCACGTGGCTACAAGTTCTCCACGTACGCGACCTGGTGGATTCGCCAGGCCATGTCCCGCGCGCTCGCCGACCAGGCCCGCACCATCCGGGTGCCGGTACACGTCGTTGAACTGATCAATCGCGTGGTGCGGGTGCAGCGCCGGATGCTTCAGGAACGGGGCTACGAGCCCAGCTCCGCCGAGGTCGCCGACCAACTCGGGCTGCCAACGGAACGAGTCTGCGATGTGTTGCGGCTCGCTCAGGAGCCGGTTTCGCTGCATGCGCCGGTCGGCGAGGAGGACGATGTCGCACTCGGCGACCTGATCGAGGACGGCGACGCCGCGTCCCCGGTGGAGTCCGCGGCCTTTTTGCTGCTACGCGAACACCTGGAGGCGGTCCTGTCCACCCTCGGTGAACGCGAACGCAAGGTCGTCCAACTCCGTTACGGACTCGCCGATGGGCGCCCACGCACCTTGGAGGAGATCGGCCGCATCTTCGGCGTCACCCGCGAACGTATCCGCCAGATCGAATCCAAAACCCTCAACAAGCTCCGCGACCACGCCTTCGCCGACCAACTCCGCGGCTACCTGGACTGACGCCCACCCCTACGACCGCTCAACGCGGCCCGCGGCTACCTGCCCCGATCCGCTGACGCGGGGTCGGCGACAGGCAGTCCGATCCGGGGCCGGCCCGAACTGCCGTGGAGGGGAGGGCAGCGCCCCTCACCTCGCTTATCCCGCTGGATTCCAAGTGAAGGCGTCCGGGTGGGTCTGTTCGCGTACCGTCCCGAACTGCTGCCGCACCGACTGCCCCACCGCTAGTTCGTCACCGGGCTCAAAGAGTTGGCTGGCGGCAGCGGGCCAGGTCGGCGGCGTATGCGGGGCGAGAGTGCCGTGGCTGACGCCGAGCGCCCACGCGGCCTGCCGCGCGGCCCCGATCGCCGCATAGTCGGCAGGCTCGGGCACCACGATCGCCGCTCCGAGCACCGAGGGAGCTATGGCCTGCACCGCGGGCAGCCCGGCTGTTGGGCCCAGCAGGAACACCCGCCGCACCTCCACGCCGCGCGCGCGCAACACATCAAGGGCGTCCGCGAGCCCGCACAACATCCCCTCGAACGACGCCCGCGCCAGGTGCTCGGGCTTCATGCTCTCCCGGCGCAGACCCGACAAGGTGCCCGCAGCGTGCGGAAGGTGCGGGGTGCGCTCGCCCTCCAAATACGGCAGCAACACCAGCCCGTGCGAACCGGGCGTGGACTTCAAGGCCAGCTCGGACAGCCCCTCCAGGTCGGTGCCCAGCAACTCGGCGGTGCCGCGCAGCGCCCGTACGGCGTTGAGCGTGTGCACCACGGGCAGATGCATGCCGGTGGCGTCCGCGTACGAGGTGATCGTGCCGGTCGGATCGGCCAGCGCCGTGTGGTGGACGGCGAACACCGAACCCGAGGCGCCGAGCGAGACCACCGCGTCCCCGAGGGAAACCCCGAGCCCGAAGGCGGCGGCCATGGTCTCGCCGGTGCCGGCCGAGATCAGCAGCCCCTCCGGCGTGTGCCCCGCGGGCTCGGCCGGCGCGATGACCTCCGGCAGCCGCAGCGGATGCCCGAGCGCCAGCTCGGCGAGGTCGGAGCGGTACTGACCGGTCGCGGCCGACCAATAGCCGGTGCCCGACGCGGCCCCGCGGTCAGTGGTACGTCGCGCCGGCCGCCCAAGGAGTTGCCACACGAGCCAGTCATGCGGCTGAAGCACCTCGGCCACCCGCCGCGCAGCATCGGGCTCGGAGCGCGCCAACCAGCGCAGCTTCGCCACGGCCTGCGCCGCGTGCGGCACGGTTCCCACCGCCTCGGCCCAAGCGGGCCGCCCGCCGAGCGCGTCCACCAGATCGGCGGCGGCGGTCTGCGCACGCTTGTCGTTCCCCAGCATCGCGGGACGTACGAGCACCCCGCCCGCGTCCAGGACGAGCAGCCCGTTTTGCTGGGCGGAGACGCCGATGGCCTGCACACCTTCGAGCAATCCGCCGTCCGCGGCCTCCCCCAGCGACAGCAACCACGCTTGCGGGTCCACATCGGTCCCGGTCGCGGGATGCGGAGCGTAACCCTGCTTGAGTACGGCGCCCGTGTCCGTGTCGCAGACGACGACGCGCGTGCACTCAGACGAACTGTCCAACCCGGCGACTATCCCCATGGGCCCCGATAATGCCTTATCGCCCGGCAGTCGCCGCCACGCGGGAAGGGTCAACGCCCTACAGGCCGCCCCGCGCATGGCTCCTGACCTGCCCGAATCCCAGGATTCGGCGAAACCTGCCGGCCGGCGTGCGGTACGGACCTGGACCCGGTATGACCGCGCGGCGTCGCCCCCCCGGGCATCCGGAGCGGGCCCGAGACGTGCCCCCGGGGAGACGAGGCGGGCCCGGGACGTGCTGCCCCGGGCCCGCGACGTGAACTGTCGAGCGGCGTGAGCCGCTGCACGGCACTAGGTGTTGCTCGTGCCCCAGTCATCTTCCGTGGCGTTGCGTTGCTCACGCAGCGACTGGACCCGCTCCGAAACGGAGTCGGGGAGCCGGTCGCCGAGCTTCGCGCTGACCGCATCGAACGCCTTGCCCGCCGCCTCGCGCCCGCTGTGCGCGGCGGCCTCGGCCGTATTGCGGACCGCCGGATTCTGGGAGACTCGCTGCGCGCTCTTGCGCAACTGCTCGTACCGCTCGCGCCCCGCCCGCGCGCCGAGCACGTAGCCGACGGCGACTCCGGTGATGAACGTCAGCCGGTAGCGCATCACTCCACCTTTCCTGGCTTCTCCGCTGCTGGACCACACGGAACACAACAGACCCGCTGGGTTGTGCTGCCCGTCTACCCGCCGCGGCTGGTGATCACCCACTGACCACCCCCCTGATCATCCACGGGGAACCGATTGGCGAAGCACCCCCCTGCTTGCGCTAATGTATGTGTCGCAGCGAGCGCGCGCCGCCCGGAGGAGCCGGACAGGAGCGCGATCGAGGCACACAGAGCAATCCCCTGTAGCTCAATTGGCAGAGCAGCCGGCTGTTAACCGGCAGGTTACTGGTTCGAGTCCAGTCGGGGGAGCTCGGTCCCCTGTAGCTCAATTGGCAGAGCATTCGGCTGTTAACCGGAGGGTTACTGGTTCGAGTCCAGTCGGGGGAGCTGAAGAAAGAGCCCCGCAAGGGGCTTTTTTCATGCCCGCAGCCCTGCCCACCTCCCCGTAGACCCGAATTTCTCCCACCGGGGAACCGCACCCGAGCAGCCCACACTCCTCATAGATGCGCGATGCGGACCCTCAGGGGCAGCAGATCGTATGAGCGGCTATGCTGCGGCAGACGGCGCGCACAGATGTGCGCGACGCGCCGTTACGGGGCGGTAGCTCAGCCGGTTAGAGCAGCGGACTCATAATCCGTCGGTCGTGGGTTCGAGTCCCACCCGCCCCACCACCTCAAGTGGCAGAGGAATCGTTCTGACCAGGGTCTTAGCAGGTCAGGGGCGGGTATGACGGGGTCTCGGCGGCCCTTCGCGATCACTGTTTCATGATCGTGAGGACAAATTGAGGACGCAGGTCAAGCGGCGGGACGTAGTTCCTCGTTCGAGCCACCGTCGTCGCCCTCGGGTGCCTCGTCGGGGCCCTCTTCGTTCTCACCCTCGGGCTTGTTGCCTTCCTCGTTCGGAGGCTTCTCCTTCTGGGAGGACCGGGGCACGACTGCGCTCGTCGACTCCGCCTCAGCGGTCATGAGCTGAGGCAGGACGCTCGTGTAGGTGTCCGAGGTGATCTGGCGGGAGCTGTGTCCCAGCCGCTCCTGGACGACCTTGATGTCCGCCCCGCCGAGGAGCGCCAGCGTCGCCGACAGGTGCCGGGTGTCGTGCAGCCGGACCGGGGGGAGCCCGGACAGTTGCACGAGCCGGTTGAACCGTCGGCTGATCCAGTCGGGGTGCAGTGGTTCGCCGTTTTCATGGGTCCAGACCCGGTTGCTCTCAACCCATGCTTCCTCTCCGGACCACTGCTCACGCTCTTTGCTGCGAGTGATCCGCCAGTTCTGCAATGGCCGCGAGTCAGGGCATCGAGAGTGACGGTACGGACGCTGTCCTGCTTCGGAGCTTCGTCGTACTGCCGGTACGCGATCTCAACCGTTTGTGCGGAGATCCGGAACCATGGTCCGGACAGGCTTATCTCCGGCCAGGGCAGAGCTGCCATCTCACCGCGCCGGGGACCACGGAAGATGAACCCGTGCCACATGCCGTACAGCCGGTCATCGCATATGGAGTCGAGGAACTGGCCGGTCTGCTCCGGTGTCCACACCATGACGGGGCTGGGCTTTTGGCCTGTCCGCTTCCACTCTTCGACTCGCTCCGGCGTCCAGACCAGTGCCTTGGGCCGCTTCACCGCCGGCAGCTCGACCATCGCCGCCCAGTTGGTCGCGTACTCGCCGCGCTTGATGCCGCTGCCTAGGAACGAGCTGAGGGTGGCGTTGATGCGGTGCATCGTCGCGGCGCTGGTGATCTTTCGCTTGCCCTTGCGGCCCTCGCGCAGCGCGGCGTTGGCGCACAGGCAGGCCCGGCGCGTGCGCCGCCGCTCCTCCTTCTTGCCCGCGGACCGGACCCACGCGGTATGGGCGACAGGGCGCGCCTCCTGCAACTCGACCATCTTGGCGTAGTGAAGCAGCCGCTCGGAGTTCTCGCGCTCGATCGCGTCGTACAGAGCCTCGACGTGGCGCAGCTTGAGGTCGCGACGCTTGATGTGCCCGAGGTGCGGTTCGAGGTAGAGCGCGATGTGCTCCTCGTGCCCGTGCCGGGTGGTGCGAGCCAGGCCCCTCTTCCTCTTGAGCCAGGTGTGCAGGTCCTCGCCCACGGTGGCGTCTCTGAGGACGTCAGCGCCTCCGACAGCGTCGCGGTAGATCTCCTCGGCCTTCGCCTTCGCGTCGTTCTTGGTGGCGAATCCCCCTCGTCGTACGTGCCGACGCTTGCCGCCCTCCCCGGCTTCGAGTTCGAAGTAGAAGTACCAGGTGCCGTGCCCCTTCTGCGGCGTCACCGGGGCGGTTCCCGCACCCACAACGATGAAAGGCCAAGCTGGATGAAGTTGGCGCACGCCTTGCTGATCGTCGCCGCCGTCGGCACCGCGCAACTCGTGCTCTCCGGGGGGCAGCACCGGCACCGGCAGAAGCTCGCTCTGGACGCCGCGTCCATGCACGCGAAGTGGATCTCCGACGTGGCCGCCGACACCGACCATCAGGCCGTGTGGGCCATCCCCGGAGAGGCCACCGGTGAGGAGTACGCGCAGTGCAACCGCCTGGTCGCCTTCCTCGCGGTGAAGTACCGCGTCGGCCTGCTCGATCGTCAGTCCTTGCGGACGAACGTTCGCCGGCTGATGGACCGCGGCATCGCGCGCTCATACTGGTCGCGATTCGGCTCCTTCCGCGAGGAAGAGGCCGCAGACCGTATCGACCGAGCCTTCAACGCGGTCATGGCTGACGAGTTCGAGCTGAACGCCACGGACAAGGCAGCGGCCTGACCCCTCCAGCCGACTGCCGCCCACAGACTCCGCCCCGGCGGGCCGGTTGCCCTGAGCCCGGCTCGTCGAGGCGGTAGCACTCCCGCTCCGGAAAGCGGAGTTGATGCGTCCGCGCGATCAGCGCCGAGGCCGGGTCGGGTGGCCGGGAAGCACTCCTGCTGCGTTGCGGTCTCCATACGCTCCGCACGTAGGGCCCGGCAGTACCACCATCCGCAATTCGATTCGAAAAAACGGGAGTTCGTATGAGTCCCCAGATCGCACACACCACGCAGGTGACCCCCCAGGATTCGGGTACGACGGACGGCTTCGACCTGGACGTCTCCCTGGTGGAGGTCTCCGACACCGCCGGCCTGATCAGCCTGACGAACGACGGCTGCGGCGAGACCTGCGGCGCCTGCACCACCAACGTCGCCTGATCTGAGGCGCACGTCATCTCAGGCCGGTGCCTTCGCGACTCACCGCGCGAAGGCACCTGCCGCCCGCCAGGACCACGGAGGTTGTGATGGCTTCGAGCACTGCGTTTCGCGCCGGGAGGGCCGTTCTCCTCCGCGCGGTCGCCCACCCGGAACTTCCCATTTCGGTGTGCCCGGACCTTGATGACCCCTCTCCTCGCAGCACGGCTGCCCGGCTCAAATGGCTGCGCGAGGTGTGGTCCGAGGCGGACATCGCTGAGGCTCTGGAGCACGCCAGCCCTGCTCTTGCTTCGCAGGTGCGCGCACTGTGCTCGTCCAGCGATCCGGCAGCGCGTGACGTGCGGCGCGCCGTGGCCTCAGTGGCGCGCTATGTGCTGCGCGCCGAACACCGGGCGACACCGTTCGGCCTGTTCGCCGGCGTGGCCCCGGCCACCGTCGGGCACAGGGCGCAGGCAGCGTGGGGCACGGACCACACGGTTGTCGGCCGGGCGAGTGCGGAGTGGCTGACCGCCGTGGTCGAACGGCTGGAGTCCTGCTGTGAACTGATGGAACGGCTTATGGTCGCCGTCAACAACACCACGGCGGAACGCGGTGACCGGCTCATCGTGCCGTACAAGTCCGACCCCCAGGGCGCCCGTCGGCGCGCGGTCGAGGCATCGGTGGCTCTGACCGGTCCGGTGCGGGCAGTCCTGGACGCAGCACGCGAGCCGATCCCTGCGGGCATCCTCGCGGACAAGCTCGCTGCCGAGTTCCCCGCAGCAGGGGCGGAGAAGGTTCAACGACTGGTACGAGAACTGGTTGAGCACCAGGTGCTGATCACGAACCTGCACGCACCGAGTACGGAGACCGACGCTCTGCGCTACCTGGTGACCCGGCTCGACGAGGTGGGTGCCGACAGTGTGGCACCGGTTGCTGAGACGGTCCGCGAACTGCGCGCCGTGCAGAACGAACTCAGCGGATGCGGTTCCCGAAGGGGCCGGGCCCGGGCCAGTGCCCGGATGCGGGCGTTGGTCCCGGACTTGAAGCGGCACCCCTTGGCGCTGGATCTGCGGCTGGACGCTCAGGTCGAGTTGCCCGAAGCCGTGGCGCAGGAGATCGAGCGTGCCGCCAGCGTCCTGACCCGGATCAGCGCCCACCCGTACGGAACAACGGCCTGGAAGGCGTACCAGCGGCGGTTCTACGAGCGGTACGGCATCGGCACGATGGTGCCGCTCCGCGAGGTCGTCGCCGACAGTGGTACCGGCTTTCCCGACGGGTACCCGGGCACCCAGACCGCCGAAGACCGCTCCCGCCTCTCCGAGCGGGACGACACCTTGGTTCGGCTGGCGCAGGCCGCCGCTCTCGACGGCCGCAACGAGGTGGTGCTCACCGATGATCTGATCGCCGCGATGGACCTGGGGCCGGAGCGCCCCAGGGTGCCGCCGCACCTAGAGGTCGGCGTTCACGTGCACGCGGCCAGCATCGAGGAGCTGCACCGCGGGCACTTTCGCTTGGAGATCACAAGCGTGTCCCGTGGTGTTGGGGTCACCACCGGCCGCTTCCTCAGCGTGCTGGCTCCCGAGGACCGCGATGTGCTGTCGGCGGAGCTGGCCGATCTGCCGACCGCTGACGGCGGCACCATCGCCGCGCAGTTGTCGTTCCCTCCTCTGCTGTCCACCAGCGCCCACGTCACGCGAACTCCGCAGGTGCTGCCCACAGTGATCAGCGTCCAGGAGCACCGCGCTACCAGCAGCGACGTCCTGACGCCCGGCGACCTGGCGGTGGCGTGCGACGGGCGCCGTATGTATCTGGCGGCACCCGAACTCGGTCAGCGCGTCGAGGCCGTGGGGATGCACGCGCTGAACCTCACCACGCACACCCCGCCACTGGTCCGGTTCCTCACGGAGCTGTCCCGCGCCCAGTGCGCGCAGGTCACCCTGTTCAACTGGGGCGCCGCGAGCGCAATGCCGTTCCTGCCCCGGCTCCGTTACGGGCGCACGGTGCTCGCCCCCGCACGGTGGCGGCTGGGGGCGGCCGAGCTACCCGGCCGCGACCGGCCCCAGGACCAGTGGGACACCGTCTTGAAGGAATGGCGGACGCGGCGTCGGATGCCGCAGCGAGTGCTGATGGCCGAGGAGGACCGACGCCTTCACCTCGACCTCGACCAGGCCGGACACCGCACCCTGCTGCGCCAGCACCTGAACCACGCCCCCCTGGCGGTGTTCGTGGAAGCCGAGGCGACCGACGCGTACGGCTGGTCCGACGGCCGTGCGCATGAGGTCGTCATGCCGCTCAAGGCGACACGACCGCCGGCGTGGCCCGCGCTGCCGACCCCCACACCAGCCCGCGCTTTCTCGCCGGAGCAGATCCAAACGCCCGGAGTCTCGTCCCTGCTGCTGGCCACCCTGTACGGCGACTTACGCCGTCAAGATGCCCTGCTCGCCCAGCACCTCCCGGTCCTGCTGGATCGGCTCGGCGGCCCGCCGTGGTGGTGCATCCGTTTCCGCGACCCGGATCAGCACGTGCGGCTGCGGATCGCTTTGCCTGATTCCGACGCCTTCGCCGCTGCGGCCCGTACGGTCGGCACCTGGGCCGATGAGCTGCGCACCATCGGATTGTTGTCGGACATGCGCTTCCCCACCTCCTACCGTGAAATGGGGCGCTGGGGTTCAGGGAATGCCTGGAACGCGGCCGAGGAGGTGTTCCGCGCGGACTCGCGTGTCGTCGTCGCCCAGCTCTCCCAGCCGCACCGTCCGCCTCGACGTGCACTGGTGGCCGCGCACACCATTGCCATCGCCTCCGCGTTCCTCGGTGGCACGGAGAAGGCAATGCCATGGCTGATCGACCACATCCCGCCCGCCGCACCCGCGACGGTGCCGCGCCCGGAATTCACCGAGACCGTACGGCTGGCCGATCCGTCCGGCAACTGGTCGGCGCTGCGCGGCGCGCCCGGCGGGCACACCATCGTAGAGGCGTGGGCCGAACGGGACATGGCACTCAGCGCCTACCGGTCGCACCTCCCCGGCCCGGATACCAAGGGCATCGGCCTGGACGACGTCCTCTCTTCGCTCCTGCATGTGCACTTCGTACGGCACGTGGCGGTCGACTTCGCCGAGGAAGAGATCTGCCTCTATCTCACCCGCGCCGCCGCCCTGGCCTGGATGGCCCGGAGGGAACGATGACCCACCCCGTCGCGCTCAAGACCGCGGACGCCGTCGCCGACCTCCTGGCCGACCCCGCGACCGCACCTCTGGGGCCGGACGCGCCGCTTCACCGCCAGCACCTCGCGTACGGGCCGACCGGTATTGCCCTGCTGCACATCGAACGGGCCGCCGCCGGCCTGGGACCTTGGCAGCGCGCCCACGACTGGCTTGCCGCGGCCACCCGGCAGCCGATCACCAGCGGCCCCGACAGCCACCCCTTCTACGGTGCGCCCGCCCTCGCGCACGTCATGGCCTGTGCCGCTGACCAGCTTCCCGGCGCCTATCGGCGCGCCCTGACCACCCTGGACCAGCAGGTAGGGGCCGACATCCGCCGCCGCTTGGAGGCCGCGCACCGGCGCATCGACACGGGACGCCTCCCGGAGTACGCGGAGTTCGACACGATCCGGGGTCTGGCGGGCTACGGTGCCTACGCTCTGCGCCGAGACCCCAACGGCATCGACGTACGTGCTGTTCTCGACTACTGCGTACGCCTCACCGAATCGACGAACCACGACGGCGACGCCCTGCCGGGGTGGTGGACCCTCAGCGGACCCACCGGCCGACGAGACGACCGCTATCCGGGCGGTCACGCCAACAACGGTATGGCGCACGGCATCGGCGGTGTGCTCGCCCTGCTGGCCCTCGCCGCCCGACGGGGCGTCACCGTCGGTGGCCACCGAGACGCCGTCCGCACCATCCTGGCCTGGTTGGGCCGGTGGCAAGAGAGGACGGGCCAAGGCGAAGCGTGGCCGTACTGGGTCAGGAGAGACGAGCTGCGCACCGGACGTCTCGACCCGTCCCCGCCGCGGCGACCGTCGTGGTGCTACGGAACCGCCGGTCTGGCCCGTGCCCGGCAACTTGCCGCACTCGCCCTCGGCGACACCGGCCGCCAGGTCGAAGCGGAGAACGCGGTTGTGTCCGCCCTCACCGATCGTGCGCAGCTCAAGGCGACCACGGACAACGGCCTGTGCCACGGCTCCGCCGGCCTCGCCCACATCGCGGCCCGGATCGCCGACGACGCGCACCCCTCCACGGTCGGGTAGCTCCGCGCGGCGATACCCCCGCTTTTGGCTACCGCCTGCCCGCCCGGAACCGTCCCGGAGGAGACAGCAGGGGCGGTCATCAAGGACGAGGAAGCAGGGCCCGGATTCCTGAACGGCGCCGCCGGAATGGCGCTGGCGCTGCTGGCCCCTGCCACCACCGCCCCGCCCCAATCCGGCTGGGACACCTGCCTCCTCATCGCCTGACCCACCGACCGAAGGACCTCACTATGGCCCCGGACCGCTGGCACCAGCACAACATCACCTTCGCCGACCGCGACACCGGCAAGCGCGCCATCGCCGAACACCTCGGCCCGGCCCTGCTCGCGGCCGAGGAGGCCGGGGAGCTCGACGGCTGGTGGTTCATGAACAAGCAGCCCTGGCCGCTCCGGTATCGCGCCACCCGGCCGTCGCCGACGGCCCAGTCAGTCCTGAGTGAACTCGTAGAGAGCGGGCTGGTGAAGACCTGGCTGCCCGGTATCTACGAGCCGGAGACGGCTGCCTTCGGCGGTCCATGTGCCATGAACGCCGCCCACGAACTGTTCCACGAGGACAGCCGCCACCTGCTCATCTATCAGCCAGGTCCTGGGCACGTGGGCCGCCTGGAGACAGCCGTCCTCCTGATCAGCGCCATGATGCGCGCCGCCAGCTTGGACTGGTTCGAGCAAGGCGACGTCTGGGCGAAGGCAGCCGCACTCCGATCGGTGCCGGGAACACTGCCACCTGATCGCGCAATTGCCCTGGGCGCGGCGGTCAAGAAGCTGATGACCGTTGACACGCGCAGCCTGTCCCGCCCGGCCGGCCCAATGGCCGGACACGACGAGTGGGTAGCTGCCTTCGAACGGGCGGGTGCCACGCTGGCCGACCTTGCCGCCAACGGTGGGATCAGGCGCGGCCTACGAACCGTCATCACCCACCACCTGATCTTCCACGCCAACCGCGCCGGTCTTCTTCCCGATGACCAGAGCGCCCTGTTCAACATCGCACGAGAGGCAGTCATGGGATCGAGTGACAACACCGCGTCGTCCGCCGAGGGGACGCCCGAAACCACTAGCGTCAAGGTGGTGAATACCGACACGCTCGCCAACTCCGAGGCCGACGCGGCCCAGCTCCGCAACGCCCTGGTCGACAAGATCCGCGAATCCGGCTACGCCCGCACCCCTGCGGTCGAGACCGCGCTGCGCACCGTGCCCCGCCACCTGTTCGTGCCCGACGCGACGCTTGAAGACGCATACGCCAACACGGTGGTCGACGTCAAATTCGACACCGACGGCACGTCGATCTCCTGCGCCTCCCAGCCGCAAATCGTCGCGATCATGCTGGACCAGTTGGAGGTCCAGCCCGGCGAACGCGTCCTCGAACTCGGCGCCGGCACCGGCTACAACGCCGCGCTGCTCGCTCATCTCGTCGGTGAGACCGGCCACGTCACCACCATCGATGTGGACGACGACCTCGTGGAAGGAGCGCGTGCGCACCTTGCCGCAGCCGGGTTCACCAACGTCGAGGCGCTGACCCGCGACGGAGCCATCGGTCACGCCGAGGGCGCACCGTACGACCGGATCATCGCTACCGTCGGCGCACACGGCGTCCCTCACGCCTGGATCGACCAACTCGCGCCCGGTGGAAGGCTCGTGGTTCCCCAACGCCTCAAGGGCAGCGTGTCCCGATCCATCGCCTACGAGCAGCGCGACGGCCGCTGGACCAGCGTCAGCAGCAAGATGAACACCTTCATGCCGCTGCGCAGGGGCATCGCCGACGACGCCCGACCCGTCATCCCGCTCAGCGCCGACGGCACCGTACGGCTCCAGACCTCCGCCGGACAGCCCATCGACGCTGGGGCCTTGGCCGCAGTGCTGGAGCAGCCGCGCACCGAGGAGTGGACCGGGATGATGGTCCGCGTCATGGAGTCCCCGGAGTGGATGGAGCTGTTCGTCACCTGCTCGCTGCCCAGCGGCCTGATGCGGATGCTGTTCCCGAAGGAAGCCAAGGGGGCGCTGCTCACCGAAGACCCCTACCCGTCCTCAACTGCCGTGGTCGACAAGGGCGCCGTTACCTACCTCGCCCGCCGACTGTCGGAGAAGAAGACTCCAGAGGGCGGCAAGCTGTGGGAGTTCGGCGTCATCGGCCACGGCCCCGGCAGTGACGAGCTGGCCGCGCGGGTCGCAGACTCCATCCGTACCTGGGACCGCGAGTACCGCGACCGCGAAGCAACGTTCGAGATCCAGTCCCTCGACGCCCCGGCCATCGAGCAGGCCCCCGGCCTGTTCGCTCTCGACACCCCGCTGAACCGCATCGTCGTCGACTGGCGGTGATACCCGCCCGGCAGTGAAGGAAGTGGTGCCCGTCGCGTATCCGACGGGCACCACCGGTTCGCCCCAGCTCATCCCGTCACGTTGCTCCAGGGGGCACACATGGACTCGCACGGCCCGATAGCCAGGCGCTTTCCGCTCGTCGCTCGATTCCGGCCCGCCTGCCTGCCGCTGCACGCCCGCGTGACGGCTCTGGTGGAACTGGCTGAGAAAGCGGTGCAACGTGGCGACCAGGGCGTTGCCTCGGCCGTCTTCAATCAGGCCGCCCTACTCGCCTCCGACATCGACCTCCCCGACCTCGCCCGCTCCATGTGCCACTGGCACGCCGAGGCGTACCTGCGCGCAGGCCCGCTGCCCGCCATGAGCGCCATCCGTGGGCTGGAACCTCTGGTCAACCTGGCACGCTTGCAGATCCGCGCCGGCCACAACGACGACGGCCGCCAACGACTACTGGACCTGTACGAGGCCGTCGGTGCGGACCGGACCGCCGTTTTCGAGGGCATCACCGTGCCGGGGAGGCTTACTCGCTCCGACGAGGACCGGCGGGAAGTCCACGCTTGGCTGTGGCGCGTAGTGCTCGCCGACGGCACGCGCAGCCTCACCACCACGGGCCGCTGGTCCGAAGCCCTCGCGCACATCGAGCTGCACCGCGGCGTCGGCACACGGATGCTCGACGGACGCCAAGTCGCCGTAGTCGCAGCACTCACCGCAGGCGACACCGAACGCGCTGTCGGACTGCTCAGCAGCACGACGCCAGGCGATCCGTGGGAACAGGCTGTCACCGCGTGTCTCACCGCACTGTGCCGACGCGGCACCAGTCAGGACCTCGATGCCCGCGCGACCGGACTGGTGAGCACCTATCTCGACCACGATGAGCAACCAGGGCTGACCGTCTTCGATATCCGCCTCGGCCTCACAGTCCTGGACGTGATCGGCCCGAACCATTACGAGGCGCCTCGGCTCGTGGAGGACCTGCTCCGACGTACGACGGATACGCTCAACGGATACGCAGCCCGCGAGATTCTGGCCCACGCTATGTGCAGCACACTCCTCACAGGCAACCAAGCCCGGGACTGCCGAGACCTAATTCGGTCCTGTGGACTGGGGAGCGGCACTCTCCCTGACGATCTGTCCGCCGGTCTATCCGCCGCGCTCGACTCCAGTGAAGCGGTGATCACTCGCTCTCTGGGCACCCAGTCTGCGTTGCACACGGCGACCGGTTGAGCCGGGCTTTGAGGATTCGGCCTGTCGGTAGACGCGGCTACGCTCGAACACATGAGCGTGCCTACTGAGGGGCTGACTCTGGGGGCCGTCAGCGCGATCGTCGAGAAGAAGATCCTCACCAACAAGATCCGCATCTATCGGCCTGGCGAGCCGGTCTTCAATCCGGACACGGGGCAGTACGAGCCCGGTCCGCCCGTCACCATCTACGAAGGCCCAGGGGCAATCTTCCCCACTGGCGGTCCTTCCGTCGTCCTCCACCTCGCGGGACAGGCGTACGTGGACGACACCCTGTCCCGCTACCGACTGCTTACCCCGCTGTCGGCGCCGGTCGCCTGGCGCGAGGACACCGTGGTCAAAGTGGTCGTGCCCGAGGGCCACTGCGAAGGACGCAGAGACAAGCTGATCAACCGGCCAGAAGCGTAAGAGGTCGTCGGCCAACTTCACCGCCTCACACAGGACCCGGCCTACGCCGATCGCACCATGGGAATCATCATTTTGCGCCACGGCGCCCAGACACGACTCGTTCAAGACCTCGTTGATCAACGCATCCCGATGCCCGCCCGAGAGCGCCACAACATCCAGATCGGCACACCCGAAGAGTTCCAGGGCGATCAACGCGACATCATCCTGCTCTCGATGGCCGCAATGATATCGCCGCGACTGGCCGCCATCACGAACGACGCTTCAACGTCGCCGCCAGCCGAGCCCGCGACCAGATGTGGCTCTTCCACTCCATGGCTGCCGACCAGCTCAGCAGCAAGGAGCTGCGGCACTCGCTGCTCACTTACATGCAGAGCCCGCCTCCGCCCTACACCCACGCCCACCAGCCGGTTCATGTCAGCCCCGATCGAGTCTGCGCCCCCTTCCAGTCGCTCTTCGAACAGAGCGTCTCTCTGCGCATCAAGGAACGCGGCTACGACGTGGTGCCGCAGTGGGAAGTCGACGGTAAATACATCGACCTCGTCGTCACTGGCGACCACAGGCGCCTCGCCGTCGAGTGCGACGGAAGCCCCTACCACTCCACCCGCCAGCAGATGCACGACGACGCAGAGCGGGAGCGTGAACTCCGGCGCGCTGGCTGGACATTCTGCCGTGTACGCAGCAGTGCCTTTGCTATGTCGCCGGAAGAGGCCCTGGCGCCATTGTGGAAACGCCTGACCGAGCTGGCCATTCACCCACGCGCTACGCCGGAGATCCTTGAGGAGGACGCAGAACCACACGGGTCATGGACACCGGTCGGGCTAGCTGAAGCCGAGCCCGACGACGAAGACATGGATGCCTACGACGGTGAATCGGACGACGACGGCGAGGCGGCCTGACATGGAGAACTTCGACGACAGCACCCTCGACGAACTAGCCGCCTTGATCTGTGGTGACGAGCCCGGCGTGAAACGACGGCGTGGCTGGGAGCTGGCGCTCTTCCTGCGACGGACCGGCTGGGAAGACGTCCCCGATCACGACGGCAGTCCACGCCATCGTTGGACCCTCGACATCCTGCGCGAACGGAAAGAGGGCAACGCCGGCGACATTGAGCACGTTGTCCTGCGCCTGGCTGATCGACGGGAGTATCAGCAACAGCCCAGTGAGTACGACCCTGTCATCGAACGCTTCCAAGAAGTTCTGGAGTTGGAAGGCCGCCGCATCGACTACCGAGGCGGGCAGCCCCTCCTTGTCGAGTACGACCCCGAAGAGCCGCCACGCGTACAACGTGTGGAACTCAAGGTCGCCATTACCGACATCGTCTCCGACCCGTATCTGGCTCGCGCGGTGCAACTGCGCCTCGATGAGGCACGCACCTGTCAAGAACAGGATGCCTACACGGCGCGGTCGTCATGCTCGGTAGCCTTCTCGAAGGCGCCCTGGTCCATGCAGCCGAAGCCAGGCAGGCAAACCTGCCCTTCCCCAAGCCGCTACGAGCCGCTGGGTTGCAGGAACTCGTCCAGCACGCGCACACCAAGGAGGGGATCGACCACGACGCCAAGCTGGCATCGGAGCTGTTCCGGACCTATCGCACCCTGGTCCATCCCCTCGCGGAGAAGCGAACCAAGCACAGAGCAGACTTCGACACGGCCGATCTGTGCTGGTCGCAGTCAACGCTGTTCTCAATGACCTGGCGGCAAGCCACCCACGGTTGCACTTGTCGAAGCGTGCACGAGCATGATCAGGCGCCAGCGTCCAGCGAAGAAGATGTTCAGGATTGGCGCCGCTAGTGCATTCTGGAAGGTCAACTTCCCGCAGTTGATGAGGTGGGCTCCGTGTGCCAGGCCCCCCGCCCTCGGCATTCGAGCGTGCCGCTGGACAGGCGTCGTGCTGCAGCGGCTGATGTTCCCGCCCACCCCTCCTTTGCCCAACGCGTATTCACCGGCACCCTGATCCGGCGCGTCGATCGCACCACGTACGAACACGACGCCCAAGGCCGCCTGACCCGCCGTACCCGTCGCTTACTCAACGGCCAGCGCCGTACCTGAACTTACCGGTGGAGCGCGGAGGACCGCCTCACAGAAGCCGTCACCCCAGACGGTGCAGTCTGGCGCTACACGTACGACCCGCTAGGCCGCCGAGCCAGTAAGCGCCGCATAGCGGACGACGGCACGGTGCTGGAGGAAGTTCGGTTCACGTGGGACGGCACACGCATAGCCGAACAGACCGCGCTGGACGGCCGGACCACCACATGGGAATACATGCCGGGGACACACCGGCCGCTGACCCAGACATCGCGCTACACGCCAGGGGAGGGAGAACCAGGAGAGGGAGAGCCAGGCAAAGGCGCGATACCCCGTGCTGCGAAGCTCTCCAAAACCGAGGTGGACGCCCAATTCCACGCCATCATTACCGACCTCGTCGGCACCCCAACGGAACTGGTCACGCCAGCGGGCAACCTGGCCTGGCAACATCGCACCAACCTCTGGGGCTCACCGTTGCCTGCCCCGGCGGATGGGGTGGATTGCCCGCTACGCTTCCCGGGCCAGTATACCGACCGCGAAACGAGCCTGAATTACAATTACTTCCGCTACTACGACCCCGAAACCGCCCGCTATATCAGTCCCGACCCCCTCGGTCTCGCGGCCGGTCCCGATCACCACAGGTATATAGATAACCCTCTCCGCCAGATTGACCCCCTTGGCCTTTATTCATGCGACAAGCCGGGGCTGGATGACGCATCCGAAGAATACATTAGAGGTAAGCATATGCCTGGCGGCGCAAGTGCCACAAGCGACAAAAGTATATTCAGATCCGATGAAGATCTTGACGACCTGGTTGAAACTGCCGGCAAGGTTGAACCTCGCGGCCCGAACGAGAATGGATTCTACGAACGTGATGTTGATGCCAAGCGTGATATTGGCAATCTCTCTCCGGATGTCGGAGGGTTGCCCACCACGTGGTATCGGGTCGTGCAGGACAAGTGGGGTGGAGTGATTACCATGCACCCGATATCTAAGCCTGCCAGCTGAGGCGAAAAATACTAGCAGACTCAGAGGGTTTCGCATGGGACTAGCAGTCTATATAGAAGATCAAGTACACGGGCGCTCATACGCGGGCCCCGAGGCAGGAAAGTGGCTGAGCAGTCTGGTATCAGCGGCAGCAGGGCATGGGCAACTGGCAGGTGTGCACGTTTACGGTGACACCATGTTTAACGTCGTCCAGCTACGTTGGCTGCTAGTCGAGATTGAGCGCATTTCTGCAGAACAGCCAAAGCTGAGTTCGGCAGCTACTGGAGTAGCGAAGCTAATTGAAGAGGTAATCAAGCAGAGGGGGTATCTTTGGATCTCTGGAGACTAGCCGCGATCGTTCATGAGACCCTCATGGACGATCGAGACTATTGATCCGAAACGCTTGTGATTTCGGGTGGTTGAGCTGGGAGTGGGTGGGGGACGCGCGGCATTTGCCGCTATGGGCACAGTGAGTCGTTCCGGGTGCAATCGAGGCTCGGGATCTGACTATGGCCTGGCGTTTTGCGATCTTTTTGTAATAGTCGGTCTCGTATTCGACGGTTGAGATGTGCCCAATTCCACCGTGGAGCCGGTGGTGGCAATGTCAGTCAACTCACTCGGCGGTGGCCAGCTCGACTTCGGAGGGTGTTTTCCGAGGGCGGCGGGGCCTGATCAGCTCGCTCTTGAACAGGCCGATCACGGACTCCATCAGGGTGTTGTCGTATGCGTCGCCGACCAATCCGGTCGATGCGGCGAGACAGAACAGCCGCGACCGGGCCCAGGTGAGGCGATGTGGCGCCAACTCTCCCCAGAACTTCACCACTTAGAGGTGAGGTTCGGTTACGGTAGACCCATGCCGAGGCAGCGACCGCTACCGCCTACGTGCCGCTGTGGCCCTACGCGGACAGCGACGCCGTCATCTGTGATCGTGTCCCGCACGCACTCACTGAAACGGGGCTGCCTCACGGGCCGTACCTGGCGATGCTCGATCAAGTCTTACGGTATCTGCTGGAGTTGGCCCGAGGCATCCACATCCAGGCCTCACTGCGCACCCAGCCGGGCCTGCCCCGTGTCACCGTCTGCCGGTCCTCCGAGCTGTGTGACCGTCTTCCGCCCGTGCGCTACCAGCAAGAATGATGGCCGATGCCCGCCTCCTCGGCACCCGGGTGGTGCGCGACTCCCACGTTTACCGCGATTCTCTGCGCCGCAAGTGCCTCCTTTTGGACCCCGTGTTTCCACTTTTCGGCCAGACCATTGAGGCAGCCGGAGCCACTCCCGCGTACTGCCCAATGGGCAAGACCACCGGACGCCTCGCCCCCGACCCATTCGCCTCGCTGATGTCGCGCGTACTAGCGTCAACTGCTCGTGCAGTCCGCCCAATCTGCTCGGATCAGTCTTCTTCGAATTCACCTTGCGTACGCCCCGCAGCCTCGCCCCGCATCCGCATCAGCTACGCGACTAGTCGCCTCCTCCTCCCGGAAGAAGCCCTCAACCGTATGGAGAAGGCTTTGACCTAGGCCACGTCTGGCTTACCTGCTCTGCCCGCCGGCTCCCGGACCTATCCGATAAGCAAAGCTCCCACCCGAAGGTGCCCCAGTCATGCCACAAGTCCACGCCGACAATCAGGTGAAACCGACCCATGCCGAATACGAGGCCCTGTACCCAGACGCGGACTGCGGCACCGTGACGCACGCCGTCTACCGTGCCGAACAAGGCTTCGAAGTCACCACCTTGCCGGCATTCCTGCCTGCGGCTAACGCCTGTACCCACGCCACCGGGCACACCTTGCACCACTTCGGTGCCGAACAAGCCGAGCTGGGCACCGATCACGCCATCGGCGCCGACGACATCGACCGCGAACTGAGTCCCGTCACGCCGACCGGGAATCAGCCGGGGGACGCGGTGGCGATGGCCGACCGCCTATTCGCTCTGTTCACCGCGATGCCGCACGAGCAGCTCGCTTTCGTGGAGGCATCATGCAGCTAAGCCTCGCCGATGCCGTCATGCGGCTGTCGCTCCAGACGCATCCGGCTCCCTTCTCCCTGGTCCAGTTCTACCCGGCACTCTCCCTCTATCGCGTCGAGCGCCCCTACTCGGCGGAAGAGCTCGACCGAGCCGCCGCGTATTTCTTGCGCGGGAATCCTTTGTTCCACTCCGTCCACCACGCGCACTGGACGTTCGACAGTCCCGAGGACTTCCCTGTCTCCAGCTTCCAGGACACGGTGAACCGGTGGTATCCCGCGTGCGCCGACGGTTTCCTCCTGGCGTCCGTGACCTTCCGCAGCGACCCCACCCTGCAAGGAATCTTCACCTCCTTCCCGATGGGACTCCAGGACGGTTACCGCTGTTTCCACTTCCACCAGCAGCTCATGAGCACGCTGAAAGCCGGGCAGGACACTTTCCGCATCTCCCAGCGACTGGATGAACTGGGCATTGACGTGGCGGATTTGGCCCGGAAGGTCCCCCGGTGGGAAAAGGACCCGCAGTCGGCCACCGCCCAGAAGATTCCGTTCGCCATCGAAGAATCCACTCGTCCCGCCACCCCAGCCGGCCCCTACCTCGACAACGTGGTCCAGCGGTTTTCACGCCGGGGTTGCGAAAACCTCATCTTTGTCAAAAACGCCCTGCGGGCGACGACCGTCCCCCTCGGCAGCTTCATGCTCTTCCTGAACGTCCCCGCCGACGTGGTCCACTCCACCGACGGCAACGGCCTTCGCGCGTACTGCCGAGCCCAGGAAGACATCGTGCTGCGGCAGATCGCCGCCCTCGACAGCGACGAAGCCTTCCGCACCGCCGGGAAAGCGGTGCTGCCCGCACTGCACGACCTGCCCAGCCGCTGCTTCGTCAACAACTACGGAGACGTGACACTCTTCAGCGGACGTGCCGAACATCCCGAACGGGGCCACCTGCTGTCCTACCAGTGGCACATGCCCGCCATCGTCCTCGGGCTCGTGTCCGGGCCCCGCGACGCCGTGGCGTGGACCATCACCATCGACGGCCGTGCCTTCGACTTCGCCTCATCCGACATCTGAACGACAAGCCACGAGGAACGCCTAGATGCCGCAGCACTGACGCACGGCGACGGTTCGGCTCGCTCTCGGGCCGTCTCTCACCGTTCGGAAGAGGACGGATAGAACATCGTCTGTGAAACGGGACGGGAAACGCGCACCTGTCACCGGCTGCGCCGAACCGTCTCAGAGCCCCGCGGTGTTTGTCACAGGTGAAGGCGGGCGACGTCTTGTCGGGAGAGCGCGTCGGTTGTGCGCAAGGCACGGGCGATGTGTTGCTCCACCGTGCGTGGAGAGAGGCGCAGGGTTGACGCGGGGTCTCGGTTCGTCATGCGGCGCACTGCGGGGCTATCGGCCGTGAGCCTCGTGGCGGGGGAGGGGCCCGACATCGGCATGCCGACCGGGGCGAATGGCGGCGTGGCTTTGTCCGGGGCCGGGGCCGCTTCGTGCGGCGAGGGCGTCGGCGATGGCGCCGGTAGCGAAGGCGTAGACAGCTTTGTGCAGCACGTCGATGACGAGTTCCTTGCGGGGCCAGGTGTGCGGCGGGGCGCCGACACCGGTGGCGTTTTCGAGGATCTGGTCGTTGGTGAGGCGTACGACGGTGAACTTCGCCGAGGCGGCCGGTCCGCGCAGTCCGGAGTGGGCCATGGTCGAGCGCAGCACGCCGAGGAGGGCGGCCTGGCCGAAGTGCATGGCCCAGTTCACCGGCAGCGGCTGCTTTCCGGGGTGTTCGGGCATGCCGGTCAGGCGTTGGAGGACCCGCGCGGGTACGTGGGAGTCGGGCCGTTTTGTGATGGCCTGTTCGAGTTTCTCGCCGAGAGTCATGACGACGCCGCCGGCGGTGCCAGCGATCAGTCCCTGCCACAGTGCGCGCTTGATCATGCTGTTGCGGGTACCCGGTGCCAGTGCTCTGACCCACCGGTCGGGGCGGGACTCCACCCCACCGCCGGACGATTCGCCCATATACCGCGGCTGGCGGGTGCGCGGCTTGGGCGAGGGGGTAGGCGTGACGGGCAGCGAACTGGTCCCGGTACGGCAGGAAGGCAGACTCATGAGCGCATCGGACCACCCGCACACGGTCCCCGGTGCACGGCCCGAGCCGCGCAGGTCAATGGTGGTGTGCGGAGTGATCGGGGTGGCGGTAATGGCCGCGGTCGATGAGATCGTCTTTCACCAGCTCCTGGGCTGGCACCACTTCTACGACCGCTCCACCCTCAGCGTGGGTCTGCTCTCGGACGGGCTGCTGCACACCGCTGAGCTGTTGGCCCTGGTCGCCGGGTTCTTCCTGTACGCCGATCTGCGCCGCCGCCGTGCCCTGGTCCCGGTCCGCGCCTGGGCCGGGTTCTTCCTGGGCCTGGGGACCTTCCAGTTGTTCGACGGGATCGTGGACCACAAACTGCTGCGTTTGCACCAGATTCGCTACGGCGTGGATGTCACCCCGTATGACTGGGCGTGGAACATGGCCGGTCTGTTGCTGCTGCTGATCGGCGTGGTGCTGGCTGTACGCGCAGGCCGCCACGGCAGGACGGCGTCGTGTTGATCATCGCGCACGCCCATCCCGGCCCGGCCACAGGCCCTGGCTTGGTCGAACTGGCCACCGCTGCCCTGGCGTTGCTGGTGGCCGCTGTCTATCTGGTGGCCGCGGCCCGTCTGCGGCGGCGGGGGGACGCCTGGCCCTGGTGGCGGGATGTGTCTTTCACCGCGGGGGGCGCGGGGGTGGCCTGGGCGGCGGTGGGCGAACTACCGGGTGGGCCTTTCAGCGCCCACATGGTCCAGCACCTGATCGTCGGCATGGCGGCCCCGCTGCTGCTCGTCCTGGCCCGCCCCCTCACCCTGGCCCTGCGCGTCCTGAAGCCTGGTGCGGCGCGCCGGGGGCTGCTGGCTTGTGCGCACTCCCGTACCGCAGGGGTACTGGTCTTTCCGCCGCTGGCGGCCCTGCTCGATGTCGGAGGGTTGTGGCTGCTGTACGGCACCGATTTGTTCGAGGCGATGCAGCACGAGCCGCGGTTGCACGCCGCCGTGCATGCGCACGTCCTGGCCGCCGGCCTGCTGTTCTCCTTCGCCGTCTGCCAGCTCGATCCTGTGCGCCGCCGCTGGAGCCTCTTCCTGCGCGGGGCGACACTGCTGGCCGCCGGCGCCGCGCATGCCGTACTCGCCAAGAACCTGTACGCGGCAGCGCCGCCCGGTACTGCTTTCACCACCCCAGACCTGCACACCGGTGCCCAGGTCATGTATTACGGCGGCGACCTCATCGAACTCGCCCTCGCCGTCGCCCTGGCCGTCCAGTGGTACGCCACCACCGGCCGCGCCCACGCCCGGCAGACCACGGCACCAGTCATGTCCTCGGCACGCCGACCGGCCTGAACCTCTCCGCCGCCGCCAACATCTGCGGCGTGACTGCCGCCCTCGCCACCCTGGCCGGCTGACCCGATCCGGTCCGCAAGGGGACCGCTCGCGGTGCCAACTTGAGCCTCGGCGGGAGGCGTACGGGGAGCCCTCGGGGAAGGCGTGCGGGCAGGAGGGCCGCTCGGGCGAAGTCATAGCGGCACCCCGGCCGGCCCCCTGAGCGCCGTCAGTCCTGTCCACCGTCCTCGTCGTCGAGCCCAGCTGCCGTCCGGGTCGCGCAAGGGCCGCAGTCCACCGTGGGCCGACATGAAGGCGGGGAAGCTGTAGCGACCGAGCACGTGGAGATCGCGTGAGCGGGGCCGTGAACTGAGAGGACGGCTCCAGGTCGCACTTCTGGTCTGATCATTGGGCCGAGGGTGTGGGGAATACGTGCCTTACGTTGCAAATTTCCGGGTACGTGGAACGGATCTAGTCCCCGACCCCGGAGACACACATGTCGTTCAATCCGCTTGAGCAGCGGGGCATCCCGCTGGACCGACAGTTGCGTAACTGGCGTGAGCTCAATGTGGCGCCGATCGACCCCGATCACTGTGATCCGTACACCCGATGCCGCATCATCACGATGAACGGCATCGAGGTCGAAGCGATCATGTTCAGCCACCAGATGGCCCGCCACTGTCCGGACCTCGCGGTTAAGCAGCAACTCGCACGCACGCGCTACATCGAGGCCCAGCAGCAGAAGGCCGTGAACTGGCTTTTGCCGGGGGTTTCCTCTGTGTTGGAGACGACGATCGCCTACGAGCAGGTGGCAGTGGACCTGACGGCGTGGGTGGCTCGGATGGAGCCTGACTCGTATCTGCAACAGGCGTACCAGTTCGGTGTGCTGGAGGACTTCGATCACCTGTACCGGTACGCCAACCTGTACGAGATCATCGAGCACCGCAAGGCCGAGAAGATCGTGGACGGCCTGACCGAGGTCATGCCTGGGCGCCCCACTCCGCTGCACCACCGCGCCCCGGTTGACAACGTGCGCGAGCCGTACGACAAGAACACCGTCAACCCGCTGTCCCGGCTGCACGCGCTGACGATCATGTCGGCCGAGCAGCAGACGATGAACTTCTACATGAACACCGGCCCCACCTACATGGAGCCGATCGCGCGGCAGCTCTACCAGGAGATCGGCCTCATCGAGGAGGAACACGTCACCCACTACGAGTCACTCGTAGACCCGGGTGAATCCTGGTGGGAGCAGCTCGTCCACCACGAGTACAACGAGTGCTACCTGTACCACTCCTTCATGCAGCAAGAGAGCGATCCCAAGGTCAAGGCCATCTGGGAGCTGCACCTGAACATGGAGCTGGAGCACCTGCATATCGCGGCGGACCTGATGCGCCGGTACGACGGCCGGGAGGCAGCCGAGGTATGTGCGCCCTCCCTGCCCAACGTGCTCACGTTTGAGCCGAACAAGGGCTATCTGCGGGAGCTGATCGCCAACCAGCTCGATCTGACCACGCTTGGCACCGGATACGTACGAGAGGCCCACGAGCGGTTCGAAGCGATGCAGGAGGCCATCCACGGTGGCGAGCCGGCCCCGAGCGACCAGGTTCTGGCCCAGCACGACGCCATGATCGGCGGGGACTACCGGCTGGAGACCGAGGGCGAGCACCCGGTTCCCGAGCTGCGATCGGCCAAGTGACCACCGCCCCGCTCGATCACCCCGCCGACGATCACCAAGGAGAGCGGCATGACCGAACAGGCTGAACAGTCCGACGCCCCGCCGATCGACGACAACGACGTGGTGGCCTTGCTCATGCGCCAGCACGGTGAGATCCGCAACTTGTTCGACCAGGTGGAGACCACCACGGGCGAAGAGCGCAAGGACGCCTTTCGTAGGCTGGTGCGCATGCTCGCCGTCCACGAGACCGCTGAGGAAGAAGTGGTGCACCCCTTCGCACGTAAGGCCTTCGGCGACGCCGGGCAGGTCGTGGCCGACCGCCTGGAGGAAGAGCGCCTGGCCAAGGAAAAGCTCAGCGCCCTGGAGGACATGGGCACCGAGGACGCGGCATTCTTGCCCGCTTTGCTGGAGCTGCGCACCGACGTGATGGAACACGCGCGATCCGAGGAACGCTACGAGTTCGCGCACCTGCGGCGCTCGACCGACCCCGAGCGGCTGGTCACCATGGCCAAGGCGGTTCGGGCAGCCGAAGCCATGGCACCAACCCATCCCCACCCCGGGGTGGAGTCCGGTGCCAAAAACATGGCACTGGGCCCGGTGGCCGCAGTCATGGACCGGACCCGGGACGCTGTCCGCAAAGCCATGGGCAAGGACGGTGGCAAGGCATAACCACAGGCCGGAGGGGGACGGGCAGGGACGAGTCCGAGCTCCGGGACCACCGTGCCCGGGGGCCCGGCCAACGGCTCGAAACTCAAGGTGTTGAAGGTCCACGGTCTCCGACGCCGGCGGCAAGAACTGGAAGGCGACTCCGGTCAAGTTCATCGGCGGCAAGCGGGCGCTCCACCTGAGCCATCCCAAGAACGCGGCCTCTGTCTCGTTCAAGGTGGCACTCGACGACAAGCAGGGCAGTATCGCCAACCACACCATCATCCAGGCGCACGGCCTCACCAAGTAGCCGCCATGCCACTCAGATCACCGCAGAGCCTCGTACGCAGATACGGGGACTGAGCCTGACAGCGGTCCTTGCCACCCGATCGTAGGTGGCAAGGACCCTCTGTTTTCGCGCGTCTGGTTCCGCGTGACACCAGCAGTTCGACAGAGGTGTCCGTTCTCCCGGCAACTTCGCGGGTGGAAGGCGTCACCAGGACCCGCTGGTGTCCAAGGTGCCGCGATCGACCGCGGCTCGATGTACCTGCTGCCCGGCAGCTCGCTTCTCGCGACGGCGACAGGCTCCCGTCCGATGGGCGAGGTTGATACGGGTCCGGTCGGCGTCACCCCTGCACCTGTGGGGATCACCTGGTCCGCTCGCGTGGGGCCCGCGCTCATGCAGCGGTGGTCGGCCCCGCACGCGCGGGGATGGTCCAGGACATGCAACAGCAAGCAAGGATTGATGGCCTCGCCGAGCCGGTGATCTTCCGCGAGACTGCGCGGCTCCATGAGGTGCAGGACTCCCGCGCATTGTTTGAGGATTTCTCCCAGGTGTTAGGGGCTGCGCATGTGCGTCGCGCCGCCGAGTTACGCGCACGCGGGCATGCACTGCCAGGTGTGCCGTCGGTGCTCGCGATGTTGGCTGTCCGGCAGGGGGTGCGGCAGACGGTGGTCACCGGCAATGTCAGGTCGGCCGCCGAGGTCAAACTGGCAACCTTCGGGCTTGGCCGTCACCTGGATCTGAGTATCGCTGCTTTCGGAGAGGATGCTGACGAGCGTCCGGACCTTGTCCGAATCGCCCTCCAGCGAGCGCGAGTTCCCGCGCGGCATGCAGTGCTGCTTGGGGATACTCCTGCCGATGTGAAAGGTGGCCTTGGCGGTGGTGTGCGAGCGATCGGCGTGGCGACGGGGCGTACGACTGCTGACGATCTGCGTGAGGCCGGTGCCTCGGTGGCGGTGGGGGACCTTACTGACACCGAACGCATGGCCCGTCTCATCGCCGGGTGATCCGCCGCCTGACCAACTGCCACGCCCCCGCCGCCGCCACCGCTCCTGCGCATCCACAATGGAATGCTCACGCGAGGTGGAGTGCGGTCATCCGGTCCTGAGATGGCAAGTCGTCCCCGCAGCCGCGCGGATGGTCCGAGGCGTACGACTGGGCACGCGACCCGCAGACCGTCGCCCCCGCACTCGCCTCCACGGGGATGGCCCGCTTCGCGACAAGTGAGGTTCGGTCGGCCCCGGTTCGTTCCTTCAGGCCACGATTCGGTGGACGTGCAATGGATGCACGTATCCGCAATGGCGTCCATGCCTTGTGTGCCCCGTGGTGTGATCACGGGTGGTCCGCTGACAGGTGGCTGACGGGCGGCGTTCGGCGGACGCTGCGACGGACGAGATCGAAAGGCGGGGCTCGGCCACCAGATCGAGGCCTTGGTCCCTTTTCCGGACTACGTATCTTGCCCGGACTACGTAACCTGGTCGGGTCTGTCAGTGCGGCCATCGGCATTGGACCGGCCATCGTGGTGAGTGGGCCTTTGCAGGTCGATTCCGGCCAGGGCCGCGGCCTCGAACGCCAGGCCCTCGTGGTTCGTTCAACAGGGCGGGACGACGTCCTGCGGCTGCCAGGCATACGTCCGGTCCAGCAGCGGCACACGGAGTCAAGCCACGTGTCAGCCCCAGCACATGCCGAAGGCAACAGGACTCTTCAGCGTTCCGACCGCGTGCACGCAGCCGTCGGCCGGTTGGAGCAGACGACGGTCATCCGGGCCCTGTCCGAACGGTGTGCCGAAGGCGTAACACGTGGCAGGCAGCGCGGCGGGATCACACTGCACCTCCAGTACGAACTGGCCGGCCGGTGCAGCCTGGTGGACAGAGAACTCACGCGCTTCGGGGCGTGGTTCGGCATGTGTCAAGGTCGCAGCTAGGGGTGGCGGAGCGGACGTGCGCGGGTTCAGCCGGTTCCGCTACGTGGGTGCTGAGCAGTGTTGCCGTCGCGCTCCCGTGAGCCTTTGTGCCCACGCGCTGTTGTGACCGGCCGACGCCGCTGGAAGCGGTCAGTCGGTCAGTCGGCAGTGCATCTACGGATCGACCCGGCGGTGTGCCCATAGCGACTGCAACCCACGGACAGGGGAAGCGGTGGGTACGCAGCGGCGAACACCCGTGAGGCCGCGAGGTGGAGGGTTCGTCTTCGGTGGTCACCTGGCGAGGTGCCAACGCTTAACTGTGAACGCTCCGCCCTCCATGGACATGCCCACGTCACGGTGCAATGGTTGTGCCCGTCGCCCGAAGATCACGTTGCGAACCTGGGCGCGAAGACCCCGGACTGACTGTCCAACGCCGCGCTGACCTGCGACGAGAGGAAGGGACCCGCCAGCGGCGGCCGGACCGGTTCGGTAACGCTCGACAGTGCGGTCCACCTCGATGTGAAGCACTGTCAGTTCATTCCACTTCCCGCAGGCACGCACCTCACACTTGCCTGCCCTCCATACCCCACTCAGATGGAGCCAGTTCCATGAGACTGACCAAAGCAATAGGCATTCCCACCGCTCTCGTCCTCAGCGGCCTGGTTTTTGCCACCACCGCCTCGGCGGGTACCGCGCCCCAGTCGTCGGGTGCCGCACCCCAGTCGTCGGTCACCGCTCAGCACGGCACCACCGAGAAGGCGCAGGCCGAGCACGGCATGGGCTTCAGGCTGGATGCGCCGCCGAAAGGCTTGAAGGCTCCCGCGTCCGCCCCTTCCAAGGCGGCACTCAACGACATCGCGCCGATCAAGCGGACCGCCGCAGCCCCGGAAAGCTACGACCTCACCGAGTTTGCGGTGCCGCCCGGCGACCAGGGCAAGGTCGGCTCCTGCGTGGCCTGGGCGACCGGCTACTCCGGCTACGGCATTTTGATGAATGAGCAGAAGATCGCTAACGGCCCAATGGCCCCTATGTTCACCTATGCGCAGATTGCCAAGGGTAACGACCGGGGCACCTGGGCCTCCGTCGCGCTGCCGATGCAGAAGGACCAGGGCATTGACACCAAGGCCCACTACTGGCAGGGCGACTTCGACTACACCACCCAGCCGGACCGCGCCGAGCGCGCCAACGCGGCCAAGTACAAGCTCTCCGGCTTCACCAAGCTGCCGACCGAGGGCAGCAGTGCGAAGACGGCCATCAAGGACTCGATCTCCCGAGGCATGCCCGTGCCGATCGGCTTCGAGGTCCACAAGAGCTTCCAGAAGCTCAACTCCACCACTGCCGGCAACTACAGCTACCTCCCGGGTAGCGACAGCGCCGACCCGGCCATCGGCGGTCACGAGGTGACCATCATCGGCTACAACAGCAAGGGTGTGAAGATCGAGAACAGCTGGGGCACCGGGTGGGGCGCCAACGGCTACTTCACCGTGCCGTGGAAGTTCTTCGACATCGGCGACGTCAACGAGGCCCACGCCATGGGCAAGCTCGTCAAGAGCTGACCCGCTCTGAGCTCCGGCGGACCCCTCCGACTCCGCCGGAGTTCGTAGCAAGAACCTGCTTCTGATGCTGCGCTCGACGGACCGCGCGGTTGAGCGCGGGCCACCGGTGTACGTACGGCCCCGGTGCTCCCACCGTGTCGATCTTCGGGCGACTCGCTCACGTGATCGGCGCGAACGGTGCTCCGGGGCCGTCGTACGGCATGCCGGCCCTCTTCATCCCCGTCTGTCGCGCATACGCAGATGCCCTGCCCAGGATTAGTGGGGAGGGCATCCGCACGTCAAGCTACCGTCCCCCGTATGCCGTTCCCCTGGCTCGCTCCCTCTGCGGCACCTCGACCACATCACGATCACGATCACCAGCAGCGATGACGCCGACCGAGCACCACGCCTAGCAGGATCAGTTCCCTCACAAGACATTGATGCGCATGTCTGGGGGCTTACCCGTTCACGCCTGGGGTGGACGGCGCCGACCCCAACGGCCAGCGCCTCGCGCCCCTCGCGCTGCGAGTGGGCCGGGGCAGGCAGTTCAGTCTCCAGCGGACGTACCCGCCGTACTGGTGGGAGGGAGTCGGCAAGAACGAACGATGGGACACACAGTGGGCGGGAACGCCTCTTCGTCTTGTCATCGAGTGCCCGCGAGAAAGCTTCGACTCCTGGCTTGTCCCCTACGACGTGTCTTGTCCGCTACGAAGTTAAGAGCCCGCAACTTCCTGCGTGGTGGACGCCGCCTATCGAGAGCGCCGCAGACCGCGCTGCGGGGTAGGGTCTGGTGCTGATGCCCTGTCACGACGACATGCCAGCGCATCAGGATCAACTGCCGGTGCCTGAAGGCTGTAGCCATCCGGGCAGACGGGACCAGCGGGACCACGCTCGCCCACCGGGCCCGAGTCTCAGCGCTCACCTTGTGGCCTTCGCCGCGGCGCAGACTCGCCTCGCCGTAGGCGCGCAGGTACACCAGGTGTCCGTGTGGTACCCAGATGTTCGGGGCCGGCCGGGCGAACCTCATCTTGGTCGCGATCAGGAGGTTGTTCGGGTAGAGGTGGAGAGTGTGCTCATCGAACTCGCAGCCAAGGAACAGGGATGGGCTGTCCGCACCGCAGGCCGTGACCGCTGGCAACCTGTTGACTTCGACGGGCTCATCCTCTCGGCCCGCCCCAAAAAACAACTAAACGAAAACGGCCACCCGGCCCGGTAAAGCCCCAGCTCAGCAAGTGTCGGCCCCGCCGCGCGGGGATGGTCCGGACGTGACGACGGTGACGGGGCTCAACAAGGGGTCGCCCCCGCACGCGCGGGGATGGCCCGCGGCTCTCGCCCCGGGCCGCGCCCCGCCGCGATCGGGCTGCCAGCCCTTCAGCCGAGGCGAGGGATGGCGCCATGCGCGAGCTGGTATCCGTACGACCGACCCGGCACCGTGCCGCGTCCCACTCGGGGAGTGGCCGCTCGGCGTACTCATCGGCTTGACCTTGACGCCAGTGTCAAGGTCGTAGCATCCCCACCATGTCGAAGGAAATCGGGATGCGGATCGGAGAGTTGGCCGGCCTCACCGGCGTCAGCCCCCGATCACTGCGCTACTACGAGCAACAGGGTCTGCTGGCCCCGCAGCGCGCCGACAACGGTTACCGCGCGTACGACCGGCTGGATGCCGTACGGGTCGCGAACATCAAGGTCGCCCTGGACGCGGGACTCACCCTGGAGGACGTACGCCCCGTTCTGGGGAGGGGCTGCCTGGACGTGCCGCTGCGGCAAGCCCCGTACTCCGACGAGTGGTTGATCCTGGCCACTGACAGGCTGGCCATGCTCGATGATCAGATCGCCGCGCTTCAGGGGCTCCGGCGACGGCTGGTCAAGCACATCGACGAGACGGTGGCCACTCGCCCAGTAGTGGAGGGCGAGGACTGACGAGAATCACCGCAGCGCGGTCCGCAACTTCTGGCGCCGCGCCGGTTCCTCATGCCCTGCCGCTGGCTCTCGCCTCGTTCGCGGCCGGCTCTCCGACGACATGGTCATCGCCGGTGTGCTCCCGGAGGTCGCCAGCAATCTGAGGGTGATCGAACGCGGGCCCCGAGAACGAACGGTTGATCTCAAGGTGAGCGAGGCGTGTCCATGATTGACGAGGAAGTGGCGAAGCCAACCGCGCGCAATTCGGGGTGGCTGGTGGCGTTGCTGTTGACGACGTTCGTTATCGGCACGGATGACTTCATCATCGCCGGAATTCTGCCGGCAATATCCGCCGACTTAGAGGTGAGCGAGGGCGCCGCGGGCCAGTTGGTGACGGTGTTCTCGCTCACCTACGCGATTGCCTGCCCGATCCTCGCGGTGGCCACCAGGCGGGTGCCGCGCAAGGCGCTGATCGTGGGCGGACTCGCGGTGTTCGCGGTGGTCAACTTCGGCACGGCGTTGGCACCCTCCTTCGGAATGCTGATGGTCCTTCGGGTGGTGGCGGCGCTGGTGGCTGCCACGCTGTCACCGGCGGCCTTCGCGGTCGCGGGTCGGCTGGCCTCGCCGGAGCGCACTGGCAGGGCGATCGGCACCGTGGCCGCGGGGCTGACTGTGTCGCTGGTGGTCGGCGTGCCCTTCGGTTCGTGGCTGAGTGGCGTGGCGGGGTGGAGGGCCACCTTTATCGCGGTGGGGGCATTCACGTGTCTGGCGATCGCGGTTACGGCGCTGACGATGCCTCGGATACCACACACCCAGGTGGTCGGGGTGGCCGAACGGCTGCGTTTGTTGCGTCGGCCCCCGGTGCTGCTGTGCGTGCTCGGCACGATGCTCGCGGCCTGCGGCGGGCTGATGCCCTACATCTACATGGCCCCCATCACCCACGATCTCACCGGCGTCGGCGGCCAGCATGTGGGCGTCTTCATCGCGATTGTGGGTGTCTCGGGCGCGGTGGGCACCGTGCTGGGTGGCCGGTTGACCGACCGGTGGGGCGTGGACCGCACCCTGCTGGCCGCGTTCGGCGGCGTGGTGGCGGCGGCCTTGGTGCTGCTGGTGGTCGGCGGCATCGGACAGGGGGCGGTACCGGTGTGGCTGGTCGGCACCGTGTTGGTGCTGTGGGGGGTGCCCGGGTGGGGCAACAACCCCCCAATGAACGCCCGCGCCATGCAGCTGGGCGGCGACGCCGCCACCGAGGCGGTGGCGCTGAACACCAGCGGACTCTACGCGGGCATCGCGTTGGCCGGTGCCATCGGCGGCGGCGTGGTCAACGCGCGCGGCGGCATCGGCGTCCTGATGGTCGCTTGCGTCGCCGGCCTGATCACCATCGCGGTGATGGCACTGTCCGTACGGCGCTACCCCTCTCCCCGACACGCGTCCGAGAGCGACACCGCTTCCGAGAAGACCGCCGCGCCGTGACCCTACGGCGCTGCCTACGAGCGCCCGACCGGGATCGTGCTTACCGGTGGCGTGGGGGCTGGCCCGCAACCGAATCAAGTTCTCGACTCACTGGCCGGCTCGGGCGAACGCGTCATCTGGATCAGCGCAAACGCCGATCGTGAACTCCATGGATACGCCGGATATCGGCGGAGGCTATGCGGCACGATCCTCGATCCGATCGCCCCCGGGGGCGCTGAACGGCTCCGCGAGGCCCACCTGGTTCGTCTCGGCTCGCTGCCACGGCCTTTTTCTCCGCCTGTGAGTGGTGTGGGCCGGGTGCGGTTTTGCCCTGCCACGCCACGGGGGGCGAGTCCGGAGGCCGGGAGGGGTCCCGTTGGTGCTCAGCGAAGATGTCCGGCGTGCCCTGACCGAAGCCGAAGCCGAAGCCGAAGCCGAAGCCCATGACGAAGCCGAAGCCGACGACGACGAAGCCCATGACGAAGCCGATGAGGGGACGTGACGTGGCATGCGCGGGACGCTGCTGGGTGGGCGGTACCGGCTGGGTGAGCGGATTGGTGGCGGGGGAGCGAAGGTGGTGTGGCGGGCGTGGGATGCGCAAGTTGCTCGCCATGTCGCGGTCAAGACGCTGACCGACGTGGTGATCGGGCCCTGTACGGAGGACCGGGAATACCGGCGATATGTGCGCTGGGCGACCAGGTCGTTGAAGCTCAGCGCGCGCGAGGCCGCCAAGTTGGGTTCCCACCCGCACATCGTGGCCGTCTACGACTGCGGGCAGGAAGTGGTGGACGGCTGCACCGTGCTGTACGTGGTGATGGAGGAGGTGCACGGCCGTTCCCTGGAGCGGGTGTTGGCCGAGGGGAGGCCGGGGGTGGGAGAGGTGGCCCGGTGGGGGCGGGACCTCTGCATGGCGTTGCAGAGCGGCGGAATGCACGATCACCTGAAGCCCTCGAACGTGATGATCGGCGAGGACGGCCGGGCCGTGGTGCTGGACTTCGAAATCGCCAGGTACACCCACCGCGGCTACGCCCCGTCCGCCGACCGGCTCGCCGGAGCGTTCGCGTACGCAGCTCCGGAGCAGGCCGAGGACTGGGACGACAAGGACGCGCGAAGCGATCTGTACGCACTGGGGTGCCTGTTGTACGAGTTGCTGACGGGGCGGCGGCCGTTCCCGGATGGCCCCATCTCCCCCACAGCGGACGCGCCGGCACCACCGAGTACGCTCCGCCCCGGCCTGCCGGAAGGATGGGACGAACTGGTTCTCACCCTCCTCGCCTGGCGGCCCAAGGACCGGCCACGCAGCGCACGGGCCGTACACGAACGTCTCGCGGCCCTGCCCACGGTGTCTGGCCAGCCGCTCGTGCTGCCCGGCCAGCTCACCAGTCCCGCAGCGGCGTGGTCGGGGGTTCTGCTGGTGGCGGCCGGCGCGAGCTGGCTGCTGCTCCGCTTGTTGACGCCGCTCGCGACCGGTTGGCAGCTACTGCTGTCCCTGCTCGCCGCAGTGGTCCCGGCCTCCGTCATGGCGGTGTTCGGTAAGAACGACGCGGCCGGTGAGGCCTTCGGTTCGGTGCTGTTCCTGTCCCTGGGGGGCTGTCTCGGATGGTTTATCTACGACGTGCCTACCGGCTGGCCGCAGTGGTCAGGGGGGCCTGCGTTCCCGGCCGCCTTTGTGGGCCTTCTCGCGATTCACAGCTGCGCTGCCAGGGTGTGCACCGCTGCGGGCCGGATGGGCTTTTCCCCGTCGGTTGGCTACGCGATCTCCCTGAGCGGATGGGTGAACGGGGCCCTGGCCTTCGGCCTCCTCATCGGCCTGACGCGTACGGCCTGGTGGTGGGCCGGCCTCACCATGCTGGGCGTGTGCGGTCTCACCTGTGCGGCCACCCTCCTTCTGCTGTGTCCCTTGCGCTACCGCGGCGACGCGCCTGGCTGAGCGGGTTGAGGCCGGCCCGCAGCGACGCCACGCGTCGCCGGTGGCGCCGAGGGGCGCAGATAGGGTCTGCCACATGGCGGAGCCGTCCTACCTGCGAGATGTCCGGGCGTCGTATGACACCGTTGCTGTCGATTACGCCGAGTTCGTACGCCCCGTCTTTGAGGACGATGTGGTGGGCCGCGCGATGCTAGTGGCGTTCGCTCGGCTCGTACGGGCAACTGGCGGCCCGGTCGCCGATGTGGGGTGTGGGCCCGGCCATGTGACGGCGTTCCTGCATTCCCTGGGGCTGGCCGCGTTCGGTGTCGAACTCTCGCCCGGGATGGTCGCGGTGGCCCGGCGGGACCATCCGGAGCTGACGTTCGACGTGGGCACGATGACGGATCTGGCGCTGTTGGACGGCGTGCTCGGCGGCATCGTCGCCTGGTACTCCGTCATCCACTCGCCACCGGAGGTCCTGCCGCGAGTCTTCGAGGAGTTTTACCGGGTGCTGGCTCCCGGCGGCCACCTACTGCTCGGCTTTCACGTCGGAGATGAGCGACGGCGCAAGGAGAACGGGTACGGGCATGAGATGTCCCTCGACCTCTATCGGCTGCCGCCCGACCGGCTCGCCGAGTTGGCTACCCGCGCAGGTCTGACGGTAGACGCCAGGCTGGTCGAGGAGCCGAAGACCGCGCGTGCGCCGTTCGGTTGCCTGCTGGTGCGTAAGCCGGCGGCGGCGCGGGTCCAGGGCTGAGGGGCGCGGAGTCGGGCGTCCATTGCGTACGTGTGGAAGGTGCGGGACGACTGGCCGGCGCTCAGGGTTCCGGCGCCCGCGTTCCGGGTTGAGCGATGTGCGTTGCGCGATACGCGTGCTGATTCTGGCGCGTGGTGCGTGGTGCGTGGTGCGCGGCGCGTGGCGCATGCCGCGGGTGGCTGCCGCGCCGTTGTCCGGGAGCGGTGCGCGGCGGGTCAGTCCGAGCGGCCCGTTGCTGCTGCCGTGATGCCGAGGCCGATCATCGCGACCCCGCCCGCCCCGCCGACCAGGGACAGTCGGCGCTCCGAGCGTGCGAACCAGTCGCGGGCCGATGCGGCGATCAGGCCCCACAGGGTGTCGGTGATCAGGCCGATCACGATGGGGACCAGCCCAAGGAGAAGCATTTGCGCGGGCAGGTTGCCTGCTGAGTGGACGGTGAACTGGGGGAGTACCGCGATGAAGAAGACGATGCCCTTGGGGTTGGTGAGGCCCACCACGACCCCGTCAAGGATCGTTCGCAGATCGCCGTGAGCCGCCTTTGCGGGGGTGGCGTCGGTGCGTACGTTCATCGCGTTGCGGTGCCGGAACGCCTGGACGCCGAGGAAGACCAGATACGCGGCGCCCGTCAGCTTCACCGTGAGGAAGAGCGCCGCCGAACGCTCCACCAGCGAGCCGATGCCGAATGCCACGGCGACGACCAGGAGGTAGGAGCCGAGCACATTGCCTAGGACGGTCGCGAGGGCCGTGCGGCGGCCGTGGGCCAGGGCTCGACCGATCACGAAGAGCACGGTCGGCCCAGGCACCACGGTCACCAGTAGTGACATCACGGCGAAAGCAAGCAAACGGTCGATGGACACCATGTCCCTCACCCCCCGCAGCCATTGAAGCAGGAGTGGCGGGGTGGTCCTTCCAGATCATCGTCCTGGCCTATGGGCTAGCGCAGTTCGGGTGCATGGCTAAGAGCGTCCGTGCTGAAGTGCGGGCGCAGTGGTGGACGGGTTCTCGGTGACGTCGAAGAGCGATAGGTTGCGGGACCTATGGAACTGGAGTTGCGTCACCTGCGCATTCTGGTGGCGATCGCGGACGCGGGAAGTCTCACCAGGGCCGCCGCCGCGCTGCTGCTATCTCAACCTGCGGTTTCCACTCAGCTCAAACGCATCGAAACGGCGCTTGGACAGCCCGTCTTCGTGCGGGAGGTGACGGGGGTGCGGCCGACGCGCTTCGGGGACGAGGTGATCGCCCATGCGCGTAACGCCGTCGCCAGCGCCGACCGTATCCGCGAGAGCAAGCGCACTGCGGCGACCGAGGAGTCGGCCGTGCGGCTCGGCGGGTCGCCGGGCCCGGTGTTCTCGCATCTGGCGACCCGGCTGTCGGGTCTGATCGACGCACCGGTGGCCTCGCACCAGTTCCCGTCCGCGGCCTGGGCCCTTGACCGGCTCGCCAATGACCATCTCGACCTCGTGGCGATCACCGACGTCTTCGGTTACGAGTCCAAGCCGCAGGCCGGCATCGTGCACGCGGTGATCGGGGTTGAGCCCGCGCTCGTGCTCCTGCCGATTGGGCATCGGTTGGCGGGCGAGAAGCAGGTGGAACTTGTGGACCTGGCCGAGGAGAGCTGGACCATGTCGCCGCTGGAACGCGATGGTGGCGACCGCGCGGCCTTTGTCGCCATCTGTGTAGCGGCCGGGTTCGCGCCTCGTATCGATCACGACATCGTCGATACCGGGACCGCGTTCGACCTGGTCATCCAGGGGGCGGCGCTAGCGTTGGCGCAGGGCGGTGTGCGCATGCGAGAGGGGATGGCCGCCAAACGGTTGACGGGCGATCCGATACGGGTCCGCCATGTGCTGGCCTGGCGTGACCCGGGCCGGCTTGTCGGCAGCCAGGGCACGCTGATCGAAGCGGCCAAGGAAGGGTTCGCGGGGCGGCGTCTCGCGGCAGACCTGGAGTGATCCCGTAGCGACCGTTGAGCGGCACCCTCGCGTAGCAGCCGATCGTGGTACGCCGACGGGTCGAGCTCGGGCGCTGGCGGCGGGTGCCCGCGACGGCTGCGGAGCCCTGTGCGCGCGCACGTGGCGTCGTGCGCGCACACAGGGGCGGCCGTCCGGAGCTTGGTGGTCTCCGGTTCCGCGGACGGCCCGCCAGGCCGGTCAGTCCGCCGTCCGTACGCCAGCCGACCACGTCCGGCGGCCGACGACCGCTGGAGTTGGTGCTTGGGGCCAGCGGCCGACAGTCATGGGACCACGGCTGTCGGCCGCTGGAGTCTTGCGTGGGGGGTGGCTCGCCGATCACGGAACACCGTGACCTGCAACGGACGGTCCACCGCTCACCATGAGGTACCGGCTTGCGGGCGTCCCGGCCGTGGCTTCACTATCCCGCGCCGCTCGCTTCGCGACCAATGCCAAAAGCCCATAACGTCAGGTGTTATGGACGCCGCGGCTCCGGGCAGCCGACACCTGAGCCTTTGACCACGCCCGGCGGCCAACGGTTCCCACCGTACGCGCCTGCCTGGCGGAATAGCGCGTGCCCGGGGCTCGTTACGGTTGCCGGAATCACCGCCGAGACGGAAAGCAGGGTGCCGCAGATGAGTACGGTGGAGCTCACCAAGGACAACTTCGATGAGATCGTCTCCAGTAGCGGTTTCGTCTTGATCGACTTCTGGGCCTCCTGGTGCGGCCCGTGCCGCACGTTCGCGCCGGTGTTCGAAAAGGCGTCCGAGCAGCACGATGACCTGGTCTTCGCCAAGGTCGATACGGAGGCGCAGCCCGAGCTGGCGGCGGCCTTTGAGATCCAGTCCATTCCGACGCTGATGATCGTGCGGGACAACATCGCGGTGTTCGCCCAGCCGGGCGCGCTGCCGCCTGCCGGCCTTGAGGACGTCATCGGTCAGGCGCGGGCCCTGGACATGAACGAGGTGCGTGCCTCAGTTGCCGACGCGGCGGACACGCAACAGGATCAACGTGGCTGAGCTGCTCTTGGTGCGGCACGGCGAGACGGAGTGGAGCCGCTCGGGCCAGCACACGAGCTGGACCGACCTTCCGCTCACCGAGCGGGGCGTGGCTCAGGCCCAAGCGCTCCGACCGCTCCTTGCCGCCAGAACCATCGGGCTGGTCCTGGTCAGCCCGCGCGAACGGGCCAAGGAGACGGCCCGGCTGGTCGGACTGCTCGACCGGGCCGAGGTCGAACCCGACCTTCGGGAGTGGGAATACGGCGGCTACGAGGGCATCACCACGCCCGATATCCAGCGCACCCGACCGCACTGGTCCCTGTGGACCGACGGCGCGCCTGCGGGTGACTCCCCCGAGCACCCGGGGGAGTCACCGGACGAGGTCGGTGCCCGGGCGGACCGGGTATTGGCGCGGCTCGCCCCGCTACTCGACGAGAGCAACGGGCCGGGGAGCTTGGCTGGCGAGAGTGCCGGTGTCGGCGCCGTGAGCGGGGCCGGTGAGCGCCGGAATGGTGGCGCGCAGGGTGATGTCGGCGATGGCCCGGCCAGCGGTGTCGCCGGCGATGTGGTGCTCGTCGGGCATGGCCACTTCCTGCGCGTCCTCGCGGCCCGCAGGCTCGGCCTTCCTGCGGCGGCGGGAGCGCTGTTCCGGCTGGACACGGCGACCGTGAGCCGCATCGGGCTTGAGCACGGGCGGCCGGCGGTCACCGGCTGGAACCTCCCCGCCAGCTAGCAGCTTGGGCGCGGGTTCGGCTCGGGTCTTGGGCTCGGGGCTCAAGGGTTGGGCTCGGGCTTGAACTTGGCTCTAGGCCCTGGCCCTGGCCCTGGCCCGGCTTCGGCAGGTGCTGGTGGCTGTGGGCTACGGCTGCATGGCTCTACGGCTGCGTGGCTCTAGGGGGGTGGCGGCGCGGCGGCATCCGCGCCGTTCTCACTTCGCTACCCCCACCCGCTGGAGCAAGCCCCACGTGAACTCCGCAACGTAGTTCTCCCGCTGCCCCGGCGTCCCGGCCACGCCCGTTTCGGGCGGCCCCGTAGGCGCCGTGAACGCGAGCCGCCACCGCGTGGGCGCCGTTCCCTCCAGGGGGCGCGCCGGGGCGAAGGCACGGGCCACCTCATCGACCGTGCACGACCAGGGCAGCAGCTCCGCCGCGGTACGCAGCGCGGGCCCCGCCGCCTGCGGTGCACGGACCAGCCACTCGTTCCACACCGCCCCACCCGGCCCGGTCAGTACCTCAAACCGCAGCGCGGGCCACAGCGGCACCGGCCAGCTCAGCGCCTCGCACACCAGATCGCCGACCCGGCGCGGGGCCGCCGAATCGGGCGGGCCGAGCACCGAGCGGTAGCGCCGTACGGCACCTTGCTGGCGCGGCGAGCGCACCATGGCCTGCCAACGGCGGTTCGCCTCACGCAAATCGGCCCTGCTCACCTCCAACTCCCGCAGCGCTTCCTCGACTCGGTCTGGCTGATGGTCGGCCATGCGACGCAACAGCACGAGTTGGAAGTGCAGCGGCCCGAAAGCGGGCCCGAGCCGAGGACCGCCGCGGGGTCCCGCGTATGCCGACGACGGGGCGCCGCTTTCGGGGTCACCGCGGGGATCTTCCGCATCAGACGGGGAGTTCATGGTTCCCATCGTGGCGCACCCGCGGCGGTGCGCGGACCAGGCAGCGCCAAGAGGTTGCGCACTGAGCCCTGATGCCGCGAGTTCCAAGCCCCGAGTCCCAAGCCCCAAGCCCCGGCCCCAAGCTCCGAGCCGGCGACCCGGCGGCGTCTCGGCATGCTGTCGCGACGCCGCCGGACCGTACTATCGCCGCGCCGCGCCGCGCCGCGCCAACGCCGGGCCGGGCCAACGAGGGATGCAACTCGTCAGTGCGGGTTACGAGAAGTCCAACTCGCCAGTCCGAGTGCGCTTCAGCTCAAAGAACTTCGGATAACCGGCCAGCAGACGGGCCCCGTCGAAGACGCGTACCGCCTCCTCGCCGCGGGGTATGCCCGTCAGTACGGGACCGAAGAAGGCGATACCGTCAATGTGCAGGGTCGGGGTGCCGACGTCCTCGCCGACCGGGTCCATTCCCTCGTGGTGGCTCTTGCGCAGTGCCTCGTCATAGACGGTGCTGTCCGCCGCGTCCGCGAGATCCGTTGGCAGGCCCGCCTCGGCCAGCGCCTCCTCGATCAGGACCCGGCTCACCTCGCGCTCTTCGTTGTGTATGCGGGTGCCGAGCGCGGTGTACAGATCGCGCAGCACCTCCTCGCCATGCTGCTGGGCTGCGGCTATGCACACCCGGACCGGGCCCCAGTTCCGCTCAAGGGACTCCTTGTAACGCTCCGGGAGGTCGTCCCGCCCCTCATTGAGCACGGACAGGCTCATCACGCGAAAACGCAGATCGAGGTCGCGGTGCTGCTCGACCTCCAAAATCCAGCGCGAGGTGATCCAGGCGAAGGGGCAGGCGGGGTCGAAGTAGAAATCAACGGAATGACGTGTGGTCTGATCACTCATGATCCGAACCTAACTACTCGGGGGAGGCAGCGGCTGTGATCCCCAGCATCCTTTGCAGAAGATCACGTAGCACCGTGCGTTCCTGATGGGAGAGCCCGGCCAGGGGCTCACTTGCGAAGTCGAGCGAGCCGCGCAATCGAAGCGCGGTATTCAGGCCCGTCTCGGTGGTGGCGGCGAGTTTGACCCGGCGGTCGGCGGGGTCGGGTCGGCGCTCTACCAGGCCCCGGCCTTCGAGGCGGTCCACGATGCCGGTGATGTTCGACGGCTCGCACTTGAGTTGCTGCGCGATCCGGCGCATCGGCATCGGTTCGCGGGCGAGTAGACCAAGCACCCGCGCTTGCGCGCCGGTGAGCGCGTGTTTGGCCGCCGCCTGCTCGTATTCCTCGTGGTAGCGCGCCACGACGGCGCCGATGAGCTCGACGACCTCGAAGGTGAGTGGGTCGGTACGAGGGGCCATACGCGCCAGGATACCCCCGGTTGCTTGACACCATGAAATATCTAGGTGCATGGTTGTTTCACCTAGTGAAGTATCTGAAGGGGTCGCTGCATGTCCGTCACCCACCCGACCGGTCTCCCCGCCACCAGCCGTGAGTGGCACCTCGTCGCCCGTCCGCAGGGTTGGCCCACGCTCGACGACTTCGCGCTGCGGGAGGTGGGCGTTGCAGAGCCGGGTCCGGGGCAGATCCTGGTGCAGAACACTCATATGTCGGTAGATCCGTATATGAGGGGCCGGATGAACGATGTGAAGTCGTACACGCCGCCGTTCGAGCTCAACAAGCCGATGGACGGCGGCGCGGTCGGCGTCGTGGCCGCCGTTGGCCCCGACACGCCCGGCTACCGCCCCGGCGACCACGTGCTGCACGGTCTCGGCTGGCGGGAGTACGCGGTCGTGGAGGGCAAGCAAGCCACCGCCATCGACCCCGACATCGCCCCGCTCAGCGCCTACCTCGGCGTGCTCGGAATGACCGGCCTCACCGCCTACTCGGGCCTGCTGCGCGTCGCCTCCTTCCAGGAGGGCGACACCGTCTTCGTCTCCGGGGCCGCGGGCGCGGTCGGCAGCCAGGTCGGGCAGATTGCCCGGCTCAAGGGTGCTTCGCGCGTGATCGGCAGCGCGGGCTCGGACGAAAAGGTCCAACTCCTGCTGGAGGAGTACGGCTTCCACGCGGCCTTCAACTACAAGAAGGGCCCGGTCGCCGAGCAGCTCAAGGAAGCCGCCCCGGACGGCATCGACGTCTATTTCGACAACGTCGGCGGCGACCATCTGGAGGCCGCCATCGGCTCCCTCAACGTGCACGGCCGGATCGCCGTCTGCGGAATGATCGCCGTCTACAACGCGACCGAGCCCAGCCCGGCCCCGCACAACCTGCCGCTGATCATCGGCAAGCGGCTGCGGATGGAGGGCATGCTCGTCAGGGACCACTTCGACCTGCGCGGCCCGTTCGTGGACGAGGTCGGCGGTTGGCTGCGCGATGGCAGCCTGCGCTACCGCGAGACGGTGGTGCCCGGCATCGAGAACGCCGTGGACGCCTTCCTCGGCCTGCTGCGCGGCGAGAACATCGGCAAGATGATCGTCGGCCTCGCGGACTGACGCTCTCCGTATGCGCCCGGGCCAGCTTGGTGAGGCTCGGCAACCCAGTGCCGCGGTCGCGGGCGCGAACCGCGGCACCCACCAGGAGGAACCACCATGCCCATCCAGCCCGTTGACGTCGCGTACACCGCCGTGGCCACCGCCGAGAACGGCCGTGACGGCCGCGTCGCCACTGACGACGGCAAGCTCGACGTCATCGTCAATCCGCCGCAGGAGATGGGCGGCAGCGGCGCGGGAACCAACCCCGAGCAGCTGTTCGCCGCCGGTTACAGCGCCTGCTTCCAGGGCGCGCTCGGCGTCGTGGCCCGGCGCGAGAAGGCCGACATCTCCGGCTCCACCGTCACTGCCAAGGTCGGCCTAGGCAAGACGCCGGACGGTGGGTTCGGCCTTACCGTCGAGATCTCGGCGGCCATCCCGAACATGACCGCCGCCGCGGCCAAGGACCTGGTGGAAAAGGCCCACCAGGTCTGCCCGTACTCCAACGCGACCCGCGGCAACATTCAGGTGACACTCACGGCCAACTGAGGCCCTTTCGTTGCCCTTTGCTGCCCCAAGCTGCCTTTTTTGTTGCCTTCAGGCAGCGACTGACGCCCGGGCCCCGCCGGTACGCACGGTCTCTCGCAGGCCGTGGGCGGCGCCCGGGCGTACGCGATCCATGCCCCACCCGCCGCATCGAAGACGGCTCCACCGCCCCTGGCCGGCCGGTCCGCTCACCATCGCTTAAGCTGCGCCAATGCGAGATCTGGCGACCGGTGTGGGCTATTTGATCAAGGGTCAGCGATGGATGGCCCAACACCCCCGTTCCTGGGGGTTCGGCATGGTGCCCGCCTTGATCACGCTGGTCGGCTATGTCGCCGCGCTGATCGCACTCGGCCTGTGGACCGACGACGCGATCTCCTGGCTGACGCCCTTCGCCGATGACTGGGGCACCCCCTGGCTCGGGCTGTTCCGCGGCGCACTTGCCGTGTTGTTCTTCGGCGGCTGTCTGCTGCTCGCGCTGATCACCTTCACCGCCGTCACCCTGCTGGTGGGCCAGCCGTTCTACGAATCCCTCTCCGAACGCGTGGACCTCTCCCTCGACGGGCACGCCCCGGAATCGGGACTGCCGCTCTGGCGCGAACTGCTCATCGCCCTACGGGAAAGCACCACCGTCGTCATCCGCGTCGTGCTGTGGGGCACGCTGCTGTTCGTGGCGGGTTTCCTGCCCGTCATCGGCCAGACCGCGATCCCCGCCATCGGCTTTTGCATCGCCGGCTTCTTCCTCACCGAGGAGTTGACCGCCGTCGCGCTCCAGCGCCGCCGCGTCCCGCTCGCCGAGCGGCTGCGCCTGCTGCGCTCTCGCAAGCTCCTCGTGCTCGGCTTCGGGGTGCCGCTCACGCTGCTCTTCCTGGTGCCCCTGGCCGCCGTTGTGGTGATGCCGGGCGCGGTAGCCGGGGCGACGCTACTCGCCCGCGATCTGCTGGGGGAGCCGACGTCGCAGGACCCACCCGCCTCCGGCGACACCGCACTGGGCACGGGCATCCCAGGCGGGCCGGGCCCGCACGGCCCCGACCCGATGGGCCCCCGCTGACCCACCACGTGTGCGGCATCCCGTGGCGCACCACGGGATGTCGCACGGTACGGCTGAGCCTAGGTTTCGGTGGTGACGACGCACCGCGGATACGGGCCCGGGTGGCGGCGGTTGCGCTAGGCGTGCGTCTCGCGCCGGCTGATCTCCTGGTAGGCCAGGTCCGCCAGCTTTTGCTGGCCCTCCTTGCTGGGGTGGAACCAGTCCCACTTGCTCAGCTCATCGCCCGTGAAGCGGTAACGGTGCACCGCCTGGTCGTACCGGCACAGCACGAGCTTGCCGCATACGTCCCGCAGCACCGTGTTGTAGTCGCGCACCCGCTGCTGCACCTGGTCGCGCCGTTCGTTCGCTCGATCGTGTGTGGACTGCGGGTCGCGCAGCATCACCGGGCAGATGCCCAGCTTCCACACCTGCCGCCGGACCGGGTCCTTGCGGCCCTCCGACCACAGCCGCTTGAGGTCGGGCACGCTGGCCACGTAGACCTGCGTCTTGGGCAGTGCACGCCGCAACGCGGTCAGCGATGCCGTGAAGTCGGCCCGGAAGTCTTCCACCGACGTCATCTCGGCGACCGAGTCCCGGCAGGCGTCGTTGGCCCCGATCATTACGGTGACCAACTCGGGCCGCTTGACCGTCGCCGTTTGGAGCTGCGCCGGTAGATCGGCCATCAGCGCGCCGGTCTCGGCGTAGTTCCAGGTGTGCTGCTGCGGGTTGGGCAGCAGTCGCTTGGCCAGGCTGTCCACGTCCAAACCGGTGGACCAGGAGGCTTCCGGGCAGTCGGAGAGCACCGAGCAGGCGTCGTAACCCCGGGTGATCGAGTCCCCGACGGAGGCAATGGAGCCAGGACGGGTGTCCCACGTCGGGGTGGGTTTCACCGCGGGGCGCTTGGCACCCGAAGTGCCGCTTTTGGAACTGGGGCCATCGTCATCGCCGGTGCACCCTGCGAGTAGGGCCGCGCAGGCCAGCAGCGCAGTGGCTGCTGTGGAACGTCGGAGCCGAGTTGACCGAGCGTGGTCCCGCATCGCTGTTCCCCCCTCGTGCCGAGCAATGATATGTATCCGGGACCGACGGTACGTCACTCCTCGGGCGTCACCGCGCGGTAGCTTTTCCCGTGTGAGGTGGACTCCAACCATGGGAGTCCGCGTTCCGGTACCAGAGGATTACATCGCGTCATTTACTGTCCCATTTAGAGAGAATTACCCCCGGTAGTGTTTACTGTAGGTAGCCTCGGGGGCTGGTGCAGGTGTGATCATTGGGGCAGAATGACTCTGCCCTGGGCGCAAACCGGTACGGAGCGCGAGGCCGCTGGGGAAGGCGAACCTCGAACCGCACTGGAGGTCCCGGTGACGACACGTGGAGTTCTGTACGTTCACTCCGCCCCGCGCGCGCTGTGCCCGCACATTGAATGGGCCATCGCGGGCGTCCTCGGCGTGCGCGTCACCCTGGACTGGATCAGACAGCCCGCCGCGCCCAGCACCTGGCGCGCGGAGATCTCGTGGCAGGGCCAGGCAGGCACCGCGTCCAAACTCGCGTCCGCGCTGCGCGGCTGGCACCTGCTGCGCTTCGAGGTGACGGCGGAGCCCTGCGCCACCGCCGAGGGCGAGCGCTACAGCTCCACGCCGGAGCTGGGCATCTTTCACGCCGTCACCGGAATCCACGGTGACATCCTCATCCCCGAAGACCGGCTGCGAGCTGCACTCGGCCGCGCCTCGCGGGGCGAAAGTGACCTGGCGACCGAGGTGACCCGGCTTCTCGGCAAGCCCTGGGACGACGAGTTGGAGTCGTTTCGGTACGCGGGAGAGGGCGCCCCGGTGCGCTGGCTGCATCAGGTCGTGTGAGCCACACGAGGCTGTCTGATCCGCCCTCAGCTCCCGTACGGCCTCCGTATGCCCTCATGCGAAGCCCCTATGGGGCTCCGTGCGGCTCGCGGGTGACCCCGTACGCCCCGGTTTCGTATCCTCGGCGTAGGCCCCCATCCGTGGCACGGCACGGCACGGCATGGCGCGGCACGGCGCGGCACAGCGCCCGCACAGCACAGCGCCCGCACAGCACAGCGCCCGCACGGTCAGTAGACCGTGCGGGCGCTCCAGCGTTCGTCGTACGCCCGCCACGGCGCGCGGTGGACAAGGCTGGGTCGATCGGCCCGGGCCCGCCGAGCGGCGGGTCGCGGGGCTCAGATCGTACGGAAGGCCAGTGCCACGTTGTGGCCGCCGAAGCCGAACGAGTTGTTCAGCGCCGCGATGGTGCCAGCGGGCAGCTCGCGGGGCTTGTCGCGCACGATGTCCCCATCGACCTCGGGGTCGAGCTCGGTGATGTTGACCGTGGGCGGTGCCACCCGGTGCTTGAGGGCAAGGACCGTCGCGACGGTCTCGATGCCGCCCGCGCCGCCGAGCAGATGGCCCGTCATCGACTTGGTGGCCGAGATGGCCATGTGATCGACGTCGTTGCCGAAGACCTTACGCAGCGCCTTGAGCTCCGCGACATCACCCAGCGGCGTCGAGGTGGCGTGCGCGTTGATGTGCGTGATCTCGGCGGGGCCAAGGTCGGTGGCGTCCAGCAGGTTCTGTAGGGCGCGTGCGATGCCGCTGCCGGACGGCTCGGGCTGTGCGATGTGGTGGCTGTCGGCGGACAGGCCCTGACCGATCGCCTCACAGTAGGCCGTGGCGCCGCGCTGCGCGGCGTGCTCGGCCGACTCCAGGATCACAACGCCGGCGCCCTCTCCGAGCACGAAGCCGTCGCGGCCCGTGTCGTAGGGGCGCGAGGCGCCCTCGGGGTCGTCGTTGTTTTTGGTCATCGCCATCATGTTGCCGAACGCGGCGATGGGCAGCGGGTGGATGGCCGCCTCGGTGCCACCTGCGACGACTACGTCGGCGCGGCCGGTACGGATCATCTCGATGGCGTAGCCGATGGCCTCGGCGCCCGAGGCGCAGGCGCTCACCGGGGTGTGCACGCCGGCTTGGGCGTTCACCTCAAGCCCGACGTTGGCCGCCGGGCTGTTGGGCATGAGCATGGGCACGGTGTGCGGCGACACCTTGCGCACACCCTGTTCCCGCAAAATGTCGTACTGGCCGAGCAGCGTGGTCACTCCGCCGATGCCGGACGCGATGACCGTGCCGAGCCGGTTCGGGTCGAGGGAAGCCTCGCCCCCGGCCTTGCCGGTGTACCCGGCGTCCGCCCACGCCTCGCGGGCCGCGATCAGCGCGAACTGCGCCGACCGGTCGAGCTTCCTGGCCTGCGGCCGAGGGATGGACTCGCCGGGTTCCACGGCGATTTGCGCCGCGATCCGGACGGGCAACTGGGCTGCCCAGTCCTGGGTGAGGGGGCCGACGCCGGAACGGCCGGCGAGCAGACCCTCCCAAAATGACGCGCTGTCGCCACCCAGCGGTGTGGTTGCGCCGATACCGGTGACGACCACCGTGCGATTGGTCGCGTTCACAGGGATTCTTTCTCCACGGGTAGAGGGTGCGGAATGCGCCACCGCTCGGGTGGCGACAGGCGGTGCTATGCGGACTGGTGCTTGAGGATGTAGTTCGTCGCGTCGCCGACGGTCTTGAGGTTCTTGACGTCGTCGTCCGGGATCTTGACGTCGAAGCGCTCTTCAGCGGCGACGACGACCTCGACCATGGACAGCGAGTCAACGTCCAGGTCGTCGGTGAAGGACTTGTCCACCTGGACGTCCTCGGTCGGGATACCGGCGACCTCGTTCACGATCTCTGCGAGACCGACGACGATCTCTTCCTGAGTGGCGGCCATGTCGGCGCTCTCCTTCAATGTTGTGCGGTGAGGTGCGCAGCGCCGACGGTTCCGGGCTGCGCTGATCTTGATAGATCCGCGGATTGATCGTACGGACTAAGGGAGGGTAACGACCGTCGCGGCGTATACGAGACCCGCCCCGAAACCAATGACGAGAGCGGTGTCGCCGCTCTTCGCCTGTCCGGTCGCCAACAGTCGTTCCATGGCGAGCGGGATGGAGGCTGCCGAGGTGTTGCCGGTGGACTCCACATCGCGGGCGACCACGACATGCTCCGGCAGCTTGAGCGTCTTGACCATCGAGTCGATGATCCGCATGTTGGCCTGGTGCGGGATGAAGACGTCGAGGTCTTCGGCCTGCACGCCGGCCTGGTCCAGCGCCTGCTGAGCGACCTTCGCCATCTCGTAGACGGCCCAGCGGAAGACCGCCTGGCCCTCTTGCGTGATGGCCGGGTAGCGCAGTTCGCCGAGGTCGGTGGCGTCCCGGTAGATCTCCCAGGACTCGGTCTGCATGATCGTGTTCGACTTGTCGCCCTCCGAACCCCACACGGTGGGGCCGATGCCGGGCTCCTTCGCCGGGCCGATCACCACGGCACCCGCGCCGTCGCCGAACAGGAAGGCCGTCGCGCGGTCGCTCAGGTCGGTCAGGTCGGACAGCCGCTCCACGCCGAGGACCAGCGCGTATTCCGCGCTGCCCTCGACCACCAGGCTCTTGGCCAGGGTCAGGCCGTAGCCGAAACCGGCGCAGCCCGCGGAGATGTCGAAGGCGGCGGGCTTGCCGGTGCCCAGGCGGTGTGCGATCTCGGTGGCGATGGCCGGGGTCTGCTTGAAGTGCGAGACGGTCGAGACGATCACGGCACCGATCTGGTCCGGCGTGATCCCGGCGTCCGCGATGGCCTTGCCGCCCGCCTCGACGGACATGGCGGCCACCGTCTCCTCCGGGCCGGCCCAGTGTCGGGTGGCGATGCCGGAGCGTGAGCGAATCCACTCGTCCGACGAGTCGATGTGCTTGAGGATCTCTTCGTTCGGCACCACGCGGGTCGGGCGGTAGCCGCCGACGCCGAGGATGCGCGCGTACGGGGAGCCCTTGGCGGGCTTGATCTTCGACGTCATGCTCTGGGGACTCCTATTCGGCCGGGACAGCGTGCTCGGCGATCAGCGTGCGGGCCGCTTCGAGGTGGTCCGGGGTCTTCAGCGCGAGGTGCTTCACGCCGGGCAGCGCGCGCTTGGCCAGCCCGGTGAGGGCGCCGCCGGGCGCCACCTCGATGAGCGCGGTGACGCCGAGCTCACTGAAGGTTTCCATGCACAGGTCCCAGCGCACGGGGCTGGCCACCTGGCCGACCAGCCGGTCGATGACGTCCGTGCCGGACATCACGAGCTGGCCGTCCTTGTTGGACACGTACCGGGTGTGCGGGGCGGCGGGCGTCAGCTCCGCCACCGCGGCCTCAAGGGCCGCGACCGCGGGGGCCATGTGCTGGGTGTGGAAGGCGCCGGCCACCTTGAGCGCGACGACCTTGCGGGTGCCTTCCGGCTTGTCCGCGGCGAGCGCGGCGAGCTGCTCGACGGTGCCGGCGGCCACGATCTGGCCCGCGCCGTTCACGTTCGCCGGGGTCAGGCCGAGCTTCTCCAGGTGCGGGAGGACCACATCCGGGTCACCACCCAGGAGCGCGGCCATGCCGGTCTGCGTCACGGCGGCGGCCTCGGCCATGGCAAGGCCGCGCGTGCGGACCAGCCGCAGGGCGGCCTCATCCGACAACACGCCGGTCAACGCGGCAGCGGCCAGCTCACCCACGCTGTGGCCACCGGCGGCGCCCACCTGGGCGGTGAAGTCATCCGCGGTCGGGAACAACTGTCGCGCCGAGACGAGCGCGGCGGCCACGAGCAGCGGCTGGGCCACGGCAGTGTCCCGGATCTCGTCCTCATCGGCCTTCGTGCCGTAGTGGATCAGGTCCAGGTCAAGGTCGGCGGACCAAGCACGAAGCTGGTCTTCGACACCAGGGAGGTCGAGCCAGGGGGTCAGGAAGCCGGGCGTCTGAGCGCCTTGGCCGGGAGCGACGAGTACGAGCACTCTCACACTCTCTCTTGTGAGGGGTCCCTCCCGCCCGTGGGGACAGGGACGAAGAACCGACGAGGGAATTGTGGGCCTTCCACAAACCCGTGAACTCAGACTCCGGCGTCCGCTAGCCGCCCCAGAATCAGGGCGATGCGGAGTGTGAACGCGGACCGCACATCAGACGGCGACCATCCGGTGACGTCGGTCACACGTCGCAGCCGGTAGCGCACGGTGTTGGGATGGACAAACAGCATTCGAGCGGCGCCTTCCAGGCTGCTTGCCTGCTCCAGGTAAACGCTCAGCGTTTCCAGGAGCGCCGAGCCCGCCTCGCTCAGCGGTCTGTAGATCTCCTCCACTAGCTGTTCACGGGCGGCAGGGTCTCCGGCCATCGCTCGTTCGGGCAGGAGATCGTCTGCCAGGACCGGCCGCGGAGCGTCGGGCCAGGCCGCGCTCGCCCGCAGCCCGGCAGCCGCCGCGGCGGCCGAGCGGGTCGCCGACAGCAGGTCGTTGACCACAGGACCGGCGACGACGGGACCGGCGGCGAAGGGGCCGATGAGCGACTTGGCCGTCTGGAGCGGATTGTCCGAGCCGCCCGCGATGACCACGAGCCGCTCGCCGAGCACCCCGGTCAACACCTGCACCTTGGCGTGTCGGGCGGCGCGCCGAATGGCCTCAACCGTCAACTCGCTGTTGCCGCTGGGCGCCTTACCGAGCACCACGCACACCGACTCCGGCGCGGTCCAGCCCAGCGCCGCGGCCCGGGACAGCGCGCCCTCGTCCGCCTCTCCGGAGAGCACCGCGTTCACCACGAGCGACTCAAGCCGGGCGTCCCACGCGCCCCTGGCCTCGGCAGCCTGGGCGTACACCTGGGCGGTCGCGAACGCGATCTCTCGCGCATACACCAGGACCGCCTCGCGCAGCACCAGTTCGTCACCGGGCGCCGCCACCTCGTCGATGGCCGATTCCATGACCTCGATGGTCGTCCTGACCATTTCCACGGTCTGCCGCAGCGTGATCGCCCGCGTCAGCTCGCGCGGCGCGGTGCCGAACACATCGGTGCTGATCGCCTGCGGGGTCTCCGGATGCCGGAACCACTCGGTGAACGCCGCGATACCGGCCTGTGCGACCAGACCGATCCACGAACGGTTCTCGGGTGGCATCGCCCGATACCACGGGAGTTGCTCGTCCATGCGGGCGATGGCCACCGCCGCGAGCTTGCCAGAGGACTTCTCCAGTCTGCGGAGGGTGGCGGGATGCGGATGCGGAGTGGCGGATGCGGGTTCAGGCACGAGCACAAGCCTGCCTTATCGGGTGAGGTACACGGGGGCACGGGGTCCCGGCAGGGGCTACCGTGGGCCGATGACGTGGGTACAAAGGGCTGGTGAGCGCTACCGAGGCGGCGTGGAGCAGGGCATGGAAACCTGGCACGCGTTCTCCTTCTCGGGCTTTTACGACCCAGACAATGTGCGGTTCGGACTGCTTGCGGCGTGCAACGAGGAGCACCTCGCGCCCGGGGCCGGATTCGACGAGCATCCACACCGCGACCTGGAAATCGTCACCTGGGTGATCGAGGGAGAGCTCACCCACGAGGACTCCACCGGGCACCGGACGGTTGTCCGACCAGGCGATGTGCAGCGGCTCAGCGCCGGTAGCGGCGTACGGCACACCGAGCGGAACGCGGGGGCGCACCCGCTGCGCTTCGTGCAGATGTGGCTGACGCCCGGCACCTGGGGCGGTGAACCCGAGTACGAGGTGGTGCGCGGCATCGCCGACGCTACCCCGTACGCGCTGGAGCGCACCGAGGCGGTGCTGCACCCGCGCCGCCTCGTGGACGGCGAGCACACGGAGTTGCCCGACGCGCCGTCGCTCTACCTCCACGTGGTACGCGGCGGGGTACGCCTGGCGGGCGAGACGCTCGGCCCGGGGGATGCCGCGCGGCTCTCTGAGCGTCCCGGCGTGCGGGCCACGGCGGTGGGCGACACGGAGTTCTTGGTGTGGGAGATGCACGCGGAGCCCCACTACGGCTACTAGGGCTGCTGGTGGCGCCCGTGCGAAGATCCCTGCACGGGGTGCACCGGTGGCGACCGCAGAAGGTCGAGAGGTTGAGGGCGCACTGGCTTCGACTGCAAAGGGCGATGATGTACGCGATATCCCTGGGCGACGACGGCGCGGAGCTGCGCCCGCTGGAGCCTTGGCAGGCCGGGGACTTCCTGGCACACGTGAACCGGGGACGGGAGTTCATCGGGCAGCACAACGGGTTGCCCGACATCATCACGGACCTGGCATCGAGCCGGGCATTCCTCCAGACGTACGCGGAAAAGAGTGCGGCCGACACCGGGCGGATCTACGGGATCTGGACCCAGGACACGCTGGTCGGCGCGGTCATCTTCCGGACGCTGAACGTCGCGCAGGGCGCCGCCGAAGCGGGCTGCTGGCTGGAGCCAGCGGCGGTGGGCAAGGGCCTGGTGACCCGGGCCGTGCGGACGATCATCGACTGGGCCGTCGAGGAGCGGGGCATCCACCGCGTGGAGTGGTGGGTCTCAGCGGAGAACGAACCCAGCATCGCGGTGGCCCGGCGCCTGGGAATGACGCGAGACGGCGTGCTGCGGGAGAGCTACCTGTACCGCGGGAAGCGGCACGACCAGGAGATCTGGTCCGTACTCGCGCCGGAGTGGCGGGCGGCCAAGGCGACGTCCTGAGCGCTGACGCGGTGCGCGCGCAGCGCGCAGATCGAACCGGTGGCGGCGTGCCGTTGCCGTCAGGCCCGCGCCAACTCGGCGAGTACCGCGTCCGTCAGGGTGGGCCACGCCTCGATCGCCCAGGGTCCGAACGCCCGGTCCGTCAGCGCCACGCACGCCGCACCGGCCGCCGGATCGACCCACAGGAACGTCCCGGACTGCCCGAAGTGGCCGTAGGTGCGCGGCGAGGACGCCGAGCCCGTCCAGTGTGGCGACTTCGCGGCGCGGATCTCGAAGCCGAGCCCCCAGTCGTTGGGCTTTTGGTTCCCGTAGCCGGGCAGTACGCCGCTCAGCCCCGGAAACTCCACCGTGGTCGCCTCGGCGAGGAACTGCCGGGCCACCAGGCGCGGGCTTTGCAGCTCCGCGGCGAAGGCGATCAAATCGTCCACCGTGGACACCGCGTCCTTGGCCGGCGAGCCGGCCAGTTCGCTGCTTGCCATGCCGAGCGGCTCGAACACCGCCTGCCGCACATATTCGGGGAACGGGATGTCCGTGGCCTTGGCAATGTGGTTGCCGAGCGTCTCGAAGCCCGCGTTGGAGTAGATGCGGCGCTCGCCAGGCCCGGCCATCGTGCGGTGCTCGTCAAAGGTCAGGCCCGAGGCGTGCGCCAACAGGTGCCGAATGGTGGACCCGGCAGGCCCGGCCTCCTCGTCCAACTCGACCGCACCCTCCTCGATGGCGACCAACGCCGCGTACGCCACCAGCGGTTTGGTTACCGACGCGAGCGGGAAACGGTCGCGAATTGGGCCGTACGATCCGGCCACCGTGCCATCGGCGCGTACGACGGCAATCGCCGCCGAGGGGACCGGCCAGTTCTCGATCATCCGCAAGCTCTCCATGACGGCGAGCCTACGACCCGGCCGGTGGAGCCGGATGGCGAGGCCCTGACCGGCCGGGCCTGCCGAGTCACATGGCCGCCACAACGCGCTTGCTTGGAGTGCACTCCAACTCTCTAGCGTTGAGGACGTCGCGAGGGAACGAACCTGCGAAGGGTGAACGGCATGACCGTGATGGACAGCGCACAAGCCGAGTTGACGGCCAGCACGGCGGCGCCGATGTGTATGGGGCCCGTGGTGCACCCGCGACCAGCCGGCCGTGACCAGTACACGATCAGTGAGGTGGTCACCACGACCGGGCTGAGCGCGCACACCCTGCGCTGGTACGAACGGATCGGCCTGATGCCGCACGTGGACCGGTCGCACACCGGCCAGCGCCGCTACAGCAACCGTGATCTCGACTGGCTCGACCTGGTCGGCAAGCTGCGACTGACCGGCATGCCGGTGGCGGACATGGTCCGCTACGCGGAACTGGTCCGCGCAGGTGAGCACACCTTCCCCGAACGCGAAGAACTGCTGACCGCGCACCGGGAGGACGTACGGCAGCGGATTACCGAATTGCAGAGCACCCTCGCGGTCCTCGACTTCAAGATCGACATCTACGCTGACGCCTATAGGGCGTCGGAGAGGGCCTGAACCGCCATGAGCAACGAGAAGATCGCGGCCGTCAGCCTCGGCATAGACGGCCCCCAGGTCGGCGTGCAGGGCCTTGGCTGCATGGGCATGACCCACGCGTACGGGCCCACGGACGAGGCCGAGGCGAGGGCCACCTTGGAGCACGCCCTGGAGCTGGGCGTCACGCTCCTCGACACGGCCGACATGTACGGCTTCGGCCGCAACGAGGAGTTCATCGCGCCCTTCGTCAAGGCGCACCGGGACGAGATCACGCTGGCCACCAAGTTCGCGATCGTACGGCGCGAGGACGACCCCTCGTACCAGGAGATCCGCAACGACCGCCCGTACATCCGGCAGTCCATCGAGGGCAGCCTGCAACGGCTCGGCGTGGACCACATCGACCTCTACTACATGCACCGCCGCAACCTCGACGTGCCGATCGAGGAGACCGTGGGCGCCATGGCCGAACTCGTCACCGAGGGCAAGGTCAAGCAGCTCGGCCTCAGCGAGGTCTCCGGCGGCGAGCTGCGCGCCGCGCACAGCGTGCACCCCATCGCCGCGGTGCAGTCCGAGTGGTCGCTGTTCAGCCGGGACGTCGAGGACGGGGTGGTGGACGCGGCGAAGGACCTGGGCGTCACCTTCGTCCCGTACTCGCCGCTCGGCCGCGGCTTTCTCACCGGCTCGTTCGTCAACGCCGAACAGGAACTGGCCAGCGACGACTGGCGGCGCACCCAGCCCCGTTTCACCGGCGACAACGCATCGGCGAACGCGGCGCTCCTGGAGCCGGTACGCACCATCGCCGCGGCCCGCGGCGTGACGCTGGCCCAGGTCGCGCTGGCCTGGGTGCAGCAGCGGGCCGCGGTGCACGGCCTGGCCGTGGTGCCGATCCCCGGCACCCGCAAGCGCACCCGCCTGGACGAGAACGTCGCCGCCACCCGGCTCACCCTCGACGCCGCCGAACTGGCCGCCCTTGAGCCGATCGCCGGCCAGGTCACGGGCGGGCGCTACGCCGACATGAGCTTCACAGCGGTGGGCCGGGAGTAGCGGGGGCGCCGCGGGCGCGGAGCGGTGGCGCGGGCCTGACGGAGCGGGCCCGAAGGAGCGGGGCCTTGATGGGGCGGGGCCTTGATGGGGCGCGCCGGCCGGGCTTCGGCGCCGGGCTCCCTTTGTCGGCGCACGCTCAGCGAGCGTGTCGGGGCAACGTCTCTTGGGAGTGAACCCGTCGTGTGCGCCGCCTAGTTGGACAGCCGTAGGACCCGACCGCTCGGTGGTCGGGTCCTACGGCGTTCCGGCGTCGGAGCAGTCGCGCCGCGGTGGCGGTACGAAAAACGAAGGCACCGCCAGCCGGCGCACGGGCCGACACGGCGGAGAACCAGGTAATATATACAGTGTTCCATTCTTGATATCCGGAGGCGCATAATGAGTCGGACCGTTATCGATCTGGACGACGACCTGGTCGCCGACGTGGCGAAAGCTCTCGGGACGGGCACCAAGAAGGAAACGGTCAACACTGCCCTGCGCGAGGTCCTGGAGAACCGGCGCCGCGCCCTGGCCCTCACTCGGCTCCGCGCCGCAGCCAATGAGGGCGCTTTCGACCTGGAGCTCTTCGAGGACAAGAAGAACTACCGCCGGTGAACGCGGCCCAGTTTCTGATCGATACCAGTGCGCTAGCGGGCTTCCTGCGGGGGGACGCGGAACGGTACGGCTGGGACCAGGCGGCGGCGGCCGGGCTGATCGCCACCTGCCCGATCACTGACCTTGAGTTCTTCTACAGTTCCCGGTCAACCGCCGATCGGAAGCGTGGCATCGAGGACATGCGGTCGATCTTCGGCTGGGTCCCCGTCGATGACCGCGCCTACGATCGGGCCTGGCGGGTTCAGGAGGCCCTTACCCAGCAGGGCAAGCACCGCAGCGCAGGCGCGGTGGATCTCGTCGTCGCTGCGACGGCCGAATTGCAGGGGCTCACTCTTCTCCATCGTGACCATGACTTCGAGTGCATCGCTGCCGTGACCGGCCAACCCTTGCAGTGGTACGGCCCCAGGGGCGGTGTGTAGGCCGGTGGGGAAGGCGGAGCCGGGGAACGTCGGTGCGAGCTCGCCCGCGGCCCGTCATGAGCGGGCGCACCTACTCACTCCGCCAGGCTCACTCCCGCTCTGAGCAGCGGACACCGGGCGAGAGACCGGCCCCCGCTCGAACTGCCGCGCCCATCGCACCAGCACCACCAACAGCCCCCCGAACACCGGCAGCCAGGCGCACCGCAGGAGCAGCCACCCCGGCGAGTCCGGTGCGCCCACCAGGCCCGGGACCTCGCCCAGGTGGGCGGCGGGGAGCGCCAGTGCTAGCGGCGCGCACTGGTGCCAGCACAGCACCGTCAGCGCGGACACATTGATCAGCGCCACCGGGGCCCATAGCACCGGCCGCCGCAACAGGCGGGCCAGCGGCCCGCGCAGCAATACCGCCGCACCGCACTGCGTGGCGGCCAGCGCGACCACGAGCAGCGACGGCGGATGCGAGTTGGTCCTGGCCTCGCCGGGCACGCCGACCATGCTCGCCGGATAGCCGCACCAGGTGACCAGCGCCACGAACAGCACCCCGCCGCCGACCAGGAGCAGCCAGGCCCCACCTCGACGCAGGCGCCCGCGCCCCCAGGCGACGCCGAGTTGGTAGCCGAACAGCCAGCCGGGCAGCACGTTGAGCAGCCCGATCGCGGGTGGCACGGCATCCGCGTACGGCCCGTACCGCAGCACATCCACGGCGGCGACGCAGCACAGCAGGGGCGCCGCCGACCAGGCGCCGGCGCGGCGGACGGCGCGGTCGCAGTACGGGGTGAGCGCGGTGAGGGCCGCGTACACGACCACGAACCACAGGGGTTGCGCGACGAGCGTGACGGCTGTCCGCAGGGTGTCGCCCGGCACGCCCACCGTGTGCAGCTCGGGCACCAAGACCGCCCACGCGACGCCGACCGCGCCCACCGGCCGCCCGAGCCGCACCAACCGGGCCCGCACCCAGGCGCCGGTCTCCACGCCACGGCCGGCGGCCCGGCGCCAGGACCGTACGGAGGCGTACCCGCCCACCAGGAAGAAGAGTCCGAGAAGTTGGAACACCCAGCTCAGCGGCGCCAGTTGGCCAAGCGAGGCCAGCGGGCTCGCCGTGTCCAGCGCGCCACCTTCGCCCCGGGTGAGCCCGCCGAGTAGCCAGTGCCCGATGACGACGGCGACGAGCGCGATGGCCCGCAACCCGTCGATGGCCCGGTCCCGATCGGTGGGGGTGCGCGCGTCGATGCGGCGGGCGGTGCGGCCGGCGGCGCCGAGAAGGCCACCGGGGAACGCGTGGAGGCCGCCGCCCGGGGCTTCGTCGAGGCCGCCCGGGACTTCGGGCCGCTGCCGGGCCGAGAACTGCCGCGCACCCGGATCAGACCAGGTCATCGGCGCACTTCCGGGCTTCGGCCGCGGCGCTGTCGGACTCCACCGCGCAGCGGACCGAACCGAAGTCCCCGAGTGTGACGCGGGCGAAGTTACGCAGCGACTCCGTGCCCGGCGCGAAGTAGCCCGCGTGCCCATCGACGCGCGCCGTGGACAGCCGCCGGGCACCGAAGTCACTGGCGGCGGGGTCCGCGCCGTGGCCCAGGCCGAGCAGCTCGATGTGCGGCACCTTCCCGATCCAGTCGGAGCCGTCCTTGGCCGCCCAGACCCGCGCATCCGCCCGCAACCCGGCCACGCTGCCCGCCCGGGTGCCCGGGCTGCCGAGGACCACCAGGTCAGATGCGTCGGGGCCGATCCGGTGCGCTGCGAGCCCGCAGACCACCGAGCCGTAGCTGTGGCAGAGCACGGTGGGCGGCGCGGCAGGCGCTCCCTCGGCGGCGGCGAGCCCGGCCAGGAACCGGTCGAGCCGCGGCGCGCCCGCCCCCGCCAACCGCCCTGTCGCGGCGTCCAGACCAAGGCCGACCGGTGTGGAGTAGCCGGTCCAGGAGATGACGGCGGTGCCGGTGTGGGGGGCCTGCCGGACGAGTTCGGAGCGCAGCGACGTCGCCATGCCCACCGGAGTCGCGTACGCCGTGTCGTCGGCTACGCCCGGATGGTCACTGCCCCCGCCGTCCCTCCTGTCGCCAGGGCTCTTGGGCATCTCCTCGGCGTACGAGCCGAGGTCGATGTCGGAGCCCGGCACGATCACGGCCGTGCGGCGGGCGCTGGTCAGATCCCCGTACACCTCCGCGATCTGGCCGCGGTCGCGCGGGTCGAACGCGAGGATGTGCCGGCCGTTGGCCAGGAGCGCGCCGTAGTGATCGGCCCGGTCGCGGGCCTGAGCGCGGGTTTGCGAGCTCAGCGCCGAGTCGGTGGCACGCGCGAGTTCCGCTCGGCGCTCGGCCGCCAGCGCCCGGGCGTTGGCCGCGTACCGCAACGCCACCGGCGCGCCATCCAGATTGCCGACGATCAGCGGATGCCGCTGGGCCAGCGTGCGCCGCTCGGGCGCGTCCAAGCTGGCGAAGAAGCGGGCGACGGCGCCGGGCGAAGCGGTCGCCGGGTCGGGCAGCGTGCGCTCCAGCACATCATCGGCGCGCCAGGACGCGGCACCCGGCGGCGGTCCGGTGATGGCGGGCTGCTCGTGGGCGACGGCCCAGCCCGCCGTGCCGGTGACGGCGGTGACGGCGAGGGCGGCGGCCACCAGGGCCCGCTGGCCGCGCCCGAGGCCGCGGTCGCGCCGGCGCGCGCCCCATCGAGGTCGCCGGGCCTGCTGCCGCTGCTGGCTGTGCGGCCCGAGCTGAGCCATGGTCGCTTACTCCCTCGTCCGGTGGCCTGCCTGCGTGGCGGCCTGGCGGAGGGAAAGTAAGAAGCGAACGGGTAGCGGTACATCACGCTACGGAGCCAACCTGCGGGTGGCTCCGGGGTACTGCGGGGTGCTACTGGAGTAGGGGGTCGTCCGGATGTGCGCAGGTCAGCGAGTCAGCCCGGGTGGGCGCTAGGGTGCGTCGCCCGGTGCGACCAGACCCGATTCGTACGCGAAGATCACCGCCTGCGCACGGTCTCGCAGCCCGAGCTTGGCGAGCACCCGGCCGATGTGGGTCTTCACGGTCTGCTCCGCGAGGATCAGCGAGGCGGCGATCTCCGAGTTCGACAGGCCCCGGGCTATCAGTTCCAACACCTCGGTCTCGCGAGGTGTGAGGCCCTTCAGCCGAAGCTGTGGGTCGCGGCGCGGGGCGGGGCGCTGCCGAGCGAAGTCGGCGATCAGACGGCGGGTCACCGATGGCGCGAGCAGCGCCTCGCCCGCCGCGACGACTCGTACCGCCGAGATGAGGTCGGCGGGCGGCGCGTCCTTGAGGAGAAAGCCGCTGGCGCCCGCGCGTAGTGCCTCGTACACGTAGTCGTCCACGTCGAATGTGGTGAGCATCAGCACCTTCGGCCGGTGGATCACCCCGGGCGGCGGCGAGAGGAGGTGCCGGGCCGCCTCCAAACCGTCCATCTCGGGCATCCGGACGTCCATGAGCACCACATCGGGATGGGTGGTGCGGCTGACCTCGACCCCCTGCCGTCCGTCCGGCGCCTCGCCGACGACGTCGATGTCGCTCTGCGCGGCGAGCAGCGCGGCGAAGCCCGCCCGCACCATGGCCTGATCGTCAACGATGATCACCCGAGTGGTCATGGGTTCGTGGGGCCTTTCTTGGCTGCTCTTGTCTGCGCATCGTGTTCGCGAATCTTCGCTACGGGCCTTCGCCGCGGGGCTGCACGAAAAGGCCTCACCACGGCGACGTACCCGGGAACTAGCTCTCTGGCGTCCCCGAGGACGCATCCGGGGCGTTGGCAGTTGCCCCGGTGGCACTGTCGTGCCCCGACTCCGGCGGATCGAGCGGTAGCCGCGCCGCCACCCGGAACCCGCCATCGGGCAGGGGGCCGATGTCCACGGTGCCGCCCACGAGCCGCACGCGTTCGCGCATGCCCACCAGACCATGGCCGGTACCGGTGGTCTCCAGCGGCGCGGAAGCCACCTGGGCGGGAGCGTAATTGATCACCAGCACGCCCAAATGGCTGCCGGTGGTGGTGAGCGAAACGCGGGTGGTGGCGCCCGGCGCGTGCCGTACGACGTTGGCCAGCGCCTCCTGCACAATCCGGTACGCGGAGAGCTCCACGGCCGGGGAGAGCAGGCCGAGCCTGGTGACGGCGTCGGAGATGTCCCACTCCACCGGCACCCCGGCCCGCAGCGTCGCCTCCACGAGCTGCGGCACCCGGGCGAGCCCAGGCTGCGGGGCGCGCTCGGGGTCCCCGGCGCCGTCCCCACCACCGTCGCTGCGCAACACGCCGAGCAGCCGCCGCATCTCGGTGAGCGACTCGCGGGCGGTGGCCGCGATGGTGCCGAACTCCTCGCTGGCCCGCGGGGGCAGTCCCTCGATGCGATACGGGGCGCTGTCCGCCTGCACCGTGATCACCGACATATGGTGCGCCACCACGTCATGGAGCTCGCGGGCGATGCGGGCCCGTTCCTCAAGGAGCGTGCGGCGGGCGCGTTCCGCCTCGCTGATGGTCTCGACCTCGGCCAGTCGCCGCTGGACGTCGTGGCGTTCGCGCAGCGTGCCGCCGAGTAGCAGCAGCACGCCGCTCAGGACGAAGAGCAGTACGGGGGAGCCGTCGCTACGGTCCTGCGAGATCAGCTCGAAGAGGGTCCCGGCAGCCCCGGTCAGCAGCCAGATGGTGGCGAGCGTGCGCCGCCGCTCACGCAGCCCGAGGAAGAGCGAAAGCGGGAGGTAGCCGATGATCACCATCGGGGTCCACGGCCACGACCGATATTCGTTCGGCGCCACCGACAGCAGCGTGAACCCGCCCACGACGTCGGCGAGGAAGATGATCCACCACGCCTGGAGCGGCCGGTTCACGGCGAGCAGCAACGGCGCCACCTGCGCGGTGGCCAGCAGGACCGAAACGGCCGGATGCAGCCCGTAGTCCGCGGTGAGCCCCGTGCCGGTGACCGGCAGCAAGATCGCGGTGAGGACGAAGACGAAGAAGTACGGCAACCGACGCGACCAGCGCCGCGCGCTGTGGGCAAGCGGCGGCGGCTTCGCCGGGGTGGTCAGATCGTGCGCGACGTCGCGCGCCACCCGGCGCAGGGCCTGCGCCGCTTTGTGGCGCAGCGCTGCCGGCGCGCCGCTACTCGGCGGCGGCGATGCGGATGCCGGGGGCACTCCCGGCGGCACTGAGGGCATGACGGGCCCAGCGTATGGCCTGACCGGCGGCGGAGCGGTGCCGCAGGGGGTGCCCCGAGCGTGGGCGTGAGTGTGGGCTGGGTGGGTGGCGCGTGGGGGCGTGGCGGGAACGACCGAGGCGGGCGGGGGGCTGCGGGGCGCGCCCACCGCAAGGGTGTCGGGCGCGCCGCGCACGCGGTCACAGCTCCGCCAGGAGCTCCGTCTTCTTCGCCGTGAACTCATCATCCGTGAGCAGCCCCGCCTGATGGAGCTCGCCCAGGTGCCGGATGCGGTCGGCGATGTGGCCGGGATCGGGCCGGGCGGAGATCTGCTGGTTGTCCACCGGGCCCGTACCCGAGGCGCCATGCTGGCGCAGACCGGCGAGGCCGCTGGCGGGCGAGGAGGTGCGTACCGCCTCAAGGACGGCCGCCGCGAACGGCAGCGAGTCATGCACCAGGCCGTAACCCATGCCGAAGACGACGGCGGCCGGGTTCTGGTCGGCCGCGCCCGGTTCGGCGCCCTCCGCACCGCGCGCCACGAGCCGCAGATGCCCGTTGAATACCTCGGGCGACCGCCACTCCACCCCCGTGAGCTCCCCGACCTGAAAGCGCTGGTCACCCGCCTTCCACTTGGCGGAGGACGCACCCGTCCAAAACCACCGAAAGGCGACCGACGAGCCGTCGAAGGACGCCTTGCCGTCGTACGCCTTGAAGGCCATCGGCGCGGTAGGCGCCGCCACCACGTAGGCGTCGGCGGGCGTCTTGGCCTCGGGGCCGAGCGCGGCCCGTATCTCCTCCGCGTAGTACTCGGCGAGGGTCTCCCGCTCGGCGGGCAGCACCAACCGGTACGGGTCGCAGCCTTCCTTGAGCTGTCCGTCCGCCGCGTCCATCAGCGGATCGGCGCCGGGCCTTGGCACCGCGCGCAATACCACCGTTCCGCGCTTGCCAGGCGTCAGCTCGACTCCTGCCAACGCCTCGTAGGGGATGCGACGTTCGCCGAGAGCCTGGAGCAGCTTCGGCGTACGAATCCCCCGTTCGAAGCGGATGAGCACGGAGTCGGCGTTGAACTCCCAGACCGTGTGAAAACCGGTCAGCACATCACCCATGTGGCTCATCGTATGTTGCGGTCGCCCGCCCGTCCCCCTTTGGTGCGCTACGCGCGTCAAACCTCTGTTTGGCTATCTTTGCGTCTTCCCCCGCGGTCAGGCCAGGCCCGCGGTGCACGCATCACCGCCCCCGCAGCTCACCGACGTGAGCGCGCCCACTCCGACCTTGGCGAAGTTGGCGAGGCTCGCCGTCCCCGGCTCGAAGTATCCCGCGTGTCCGATGGCCCCGTCAGCGGACAGCACCCGAGCACCGAAGTCGGACGAGACCGGGTCGGCCCCGTGCCCCAGTCCGCCGACGTCGAGGTGCGGCACGTCGGCGATCCAGTCGCCGCGGTCCCGCATGGCCCAAATACGTGCCGATGTGCCCAGGTCAAAGGCGTGCTCGGCGCGCATTCCGGGGCTGCCCGAAACGGCGATGTCGGTGACTTCACGCGGCAGGTCGTCGGCGGCGACCCCACACACCACGGAGCCATAGCTGTGGCAGAACAGCGCGACCTTGGCGTCGGCGCGGTTCGGTAGCCCGCTGAGTGTGGCGCGCAGCCGGTCGGCGCCGTCCCCTGCGCGACCGCCGGTGACGGCGTCCATGCCGATGCCGGCCGGGCTGGTGTAGTCGGCCCAGGCGATCACGGCGGTTTTCGTCTGGGGGCTCGCGGTCCGCTCGGCGGCGTAGAGCGTACGAGCCATGCCGACCGGCGCACGGTTGGGCTGGCGGGTTCGCTCGAACGTCAAGAGGTCGGTGTCCACACCGGGTACCACGACCGACACCCGCTTCGCGGTTTCCAGCTGGCCGAACACCTCGGCAGCTCGTCCCGAACCCGATGGGTTGAAGGCGAGGATCTGCCGACCGCCACTCAGCAGCGACTCGAAGCGGTGCATGCGGCGCTCCGCCTCGTGTCGCCCGTACGGCGTGAGCCGGCTGTCGTGCATGCGCTCGCGCTCCACTAGCCGGGCCTCGTTGAGCGCCAGCCGGTTGGCCTGGTAGCGCACCGACACCGGGGCGCCGTTGAGGTTGCCCACGGCGAGCGAATAGCGCCGGGCCAGGTGGGCGAGCTGGGAGCCGGTCAGCGAGTCGAAGAACCGTGTCAACCGGTGCGGCGGGGAGTCCGCGTCCGGGAGCTGCCGCCCGCCGATGGTCCCCTTCCCCCAGGCGGCCAGCGAGGCGCTCAGCGGGTCAGGGGCGGCCCTGAGCTGGCGAACCGCGGACCAGCCGGTGGTGGCGAGCAGCACGAAAACCACGGCCAGCGCGAGCAACGTGCGCCAGGTCGTGGCCGTGCAAGCCCATGACAGGGGAGAGGGGGAGCCGAGCTCCGAAAAAGAAGTCACCGCGGACCACCCTAGGAGAAGCAGGCCGGCGGTCGCCAAAACGGGTGGGCCATCTCACGTTTAAATCAGGACAATTGAGTGCAGGATATGAGGTTGGTGTCGCCCTTTTGGTGAGCCCTCATCGTCCGCACGGGTCGCTATTTCTCTGGATTTTGGATTCTGGGGATTTCGTCCGGTTTATCGGATCGGGCGGTCGTGCGCGGTCGTGCTGGGCGCAGCCCATCGTTGCGGTCGCATCGTTCGTGATACGGGGCATCGGGTGTGCGGTGTGTGTCGGGGTCGGGCCGGGGTTGGGCCGGGGTTGGGCCACCCGCGGCGGCTCACATCTGAGTACGGGGCGTCGCCCATTCAGGTGTACGTCGAGGAGTCTTGCCACGCGTCCCGAAGCGGTGCGTAGCGCCCATCGAACCGGCCATGACCTGCCGCTTCGCCCCCTTACCCAACGTCAACATCGCACGTCAACGGCCTCGCCAGGCGTCAGCCGGCGGGGTCGTCCCCTATCTGGGTCGAGTGCGAGGACTGCTCTTGGCGGGCCACCCGCCGGGCCAGCAGGCTGCGGTCACAGGGAGTCGCACCGCAGGGCAGACATCTGCTGGCCGCGATGGTCACGGCTCCCCGGGGCGGGCCGCAGCGGCCCGCGCCTCAACCCAGCACACGGGGAGTGACAGCGATGCGTACGACGACGCCCACGACCGCACCACCCACCGCGCCACCCATCACGCTGCCCAGCGCGCCACCCATCAGGCCGCCCAGCGCAGCGGCTCCGCCGACGCGTACCAGCGCGCGGGCCACCACGGCACGTGCCACTGCCACGGCGCGTGCCAGGACCATGCGCGTCACCGCCGTGAGAACACTCACGGTCATCGCGGCGATGGGGGCGCTGGCGGCCACGACGACGGCCCTGACGCCGCCACCGGCCACTGCACAGCAGCCCGCCGTTACCCAGGCCACGGGGCGGCTCGGGGACTGTGCGGCGGGTCAGCTCTGTCTGTGGGGGCGGGCGAACTTCACGGGGCCGCGCCACATCCACGAGCTGTCGAACACCGACATCGAGAGCTGTGTCCCGCTGGCCGCAGGCGCCAAGGCTGCCTCGCTGGCGAACCGTACGGGGCGCCCGGTCACGACGTACCAAAGCGCCGAATGCGGCGAGACGGGCGAGTACGACACCTATCCGGGCAAGGGCAGCGGCTCCTGGCTGCCGCAGTCGCCCTACCAGATCCGGGCCATCAAAATCTGGGAGCGCTGACCACCTCGCGGCCAGCCGCCCGTAAGCAAGCGGCTGTCAGCGAGAGCCCGTCAGCGAGAGCCCGTAAGCCAGCGCCCATAAGTAAGCGCCGCCGACAAACGGGCCGCCGGCAAGCGAAAGGCCCGGCTCGCCGGGTGCGGGCCGCCTCTCAAGGCAGCACCACCCCGCGAGCGCGGGCCATTCGCCGATCTGACTCAGCGCCTACGCATCGCCGCCGGCAGCCCCCGGGTCGGCCGCGGTCGCGTCCAGCAGTTGGTAGCGGTCAATGGCCTGCTTGAGGGCGGACCGATCGACCTTCCCCTCCTGGGCGAGCTCCGTGAGCACGCCGAGGACGATCGACTGGGCGTCGATGTTGAAGAAGCGGCGGGCCGCTCCCCGCGTGTCGGCGAAGCCGAAGCCGTCCGCGCCGAGCGACTGGTACCGGCCCGGGACCCAACGGGCGATCTGGTCGGGCACCGCGCGCATCCAGTCGGACACGGCCACGAACGGACCCTGCGCGCCGGAGAGCTTGGTCGTCACGTACGGGACGCGCTGCTCCTCCTCCGGGTGCAGCAGGTTGTACTCCTCGACCTCGATCGCGTCGCGGCGCAACTCGTTCCAGGAAGTCGCCGACCAGACGTCCGCTGTGACGTTCCACTCGTCGGCCAGGATCTGCTGGGCTTCAAGCGCCCACGGCACCGCCACGCCGGAGGCGAGGATCTGCGCCGGAATGGCGCCCTTGTCGCCGCTTTTGACGCGGTAGACGCCCTTGAGGATGCCCTCGACGTCCACGTCGGCGGGCTCCGCCGGGTGTTGGATCGGCTCGTTGTAGACGGTGAGGTAGTAGAAGACGTCCTCGCCCGGCTGGCCATCGGCGGTCTCGCCGTACATCCGGCGCAGACCGTCCTGCACGATGTGCGCGATCTCGTACCCGTACGCCGGGTCGTACGCCACACACGCCGGGTTCGTCGAGGCCAGCAGGTGCGAGTGGCCATCGGCGTGCTGAAGGCCCTCACCGGTCAGCGTCGTGCGGCCAGCGGTCGCGCCGAGTACGAAACCGCGGGCGAGCTGGTCGGCCATCTGCCAGAACTGGTCACCGGTGCGCTGGAACCCGAACATCGAGTAGAAGACGTAGACCGGGATCAGCGGCTCGCCGTGCGTGGCGTACGCCGAGCCCGCCGCGATCAGCGACGCCGTACAGCCCGCTTCGGAGATGCCGTCGTGCAGCATCTGGCCGGTCGGAGACTCCTTGTACGCGAGCAGCAGATCGCGGTCGACGGACTCGTACTGCTGGCCCAGCGGGTTGTAGATCTTGGCGGACGGGAAGAACGCGTCCATGCCGAACGTGCGGTACTCGTCGGGGGCGATCAGCACGAAGCGCTTGCCGATCTCCTTGTCCCGCATCAGGTCCTTCAGCACCCGCACGAACGCCATGGTGGTGGCGATCGACTGCTGGCCCGAGCCCTTCTTGGCCGCCGCGTACAGTTTGTCCGCCGGCAGCGGCAGCGGCTTCGCGCGCACGATGCGGGTCGGCACATAGCCACCCAGCGACTTGCGGCGGTCGTGCATGTACTGGATTTCTTCGGAGTCCCGGCCCGGGTGGTAGTACGGGGGCAGGCCCGACTCCAGCTCCTTGTCCGCGATCGGCAGGTGCAACCGGTCACGGAAGCGCTTGAGGTCCTCGACCGTCAGCTTCTTCATCTGGTGGGTCGCGTTGCGGCCCTCGAAGTTGGGGCCAAGCGTCCAGCCCTTGACGGTCTGCGCCAGGATCACGGTGGGCTGGCCCTTATGCTCCTTGGCCGCCTCGTACGCCGCGTAGATCTTCTTGTGGTCGTGACCGCCGCGGCCCAGGTGCAGGATCTGGTCGTCGGTCATGTTCTCGACCATGGCGCGCAACCGCTGGTCGTCACCGAAGAAGTGCTGGCGAATGTAGGAACCGGTCTCGGTCGCGTACGTCTGGAACTGACCGTCCGGGGTCGTGTTCAGCTTGTTGACCAGCACGCCGTCCCGGTCCTGCGCGAGCAGCGGGTCCCAGCTCCGGTCCCACACCAGCTTGATCACATTCCACCCGGCGCCGCGGAACTGCGACTCCAGTTCCTGCATGACCTTGCCGTTGCCACGCACCGGGCCGTCGAGCCGCTGGAGGTTGCAGTTGACGACGAAGGTCAGGTTGTCCAGGTTTTCCCGGGCGGCGATGGAGAGCTGACCGAGTGACTCGGGCTCATCCATCTCGCCGTCGCCGAGGTAGGCCCACACGTGCGACGTGGAGGTGTCGGCGATGCCACGGGCCTCCATGTAGCGGTTCATCCGGGCCTGGTAGATCGCACCGAGTGGGCCAAGGCCCATCGAGACGGTCGGGAACTCCCAAAAGTCCGGCATCAGCCGCGGGTGCGGGTAGCTGGAGAGGCCGTAGGGGGCCTTGGACTTCTCCTGCCGGAAGGCGTCGAGGTGGTGCTCGTTCAGCCGGTCCAGGAGAAAGGCGCGGGCGTAGATGCCGGGCGAAGCGTGGCCCTGAAAGAAGATCTGGTCTCCGCCGTCGCCCGCGTCCTTGCCCCGGAAGAAGTGGTTGAAGCCCACGTCGTAGAGAGAAGCCGAGGAAGCGAAGGTGGCGATGTGGCCGCCGACGCCGATGCCGGGGCGCTGCGCGCGGGAGACCATGACGGCCGCGTTCCAACGGGTCGCGTTCAGGACCTTGCGCTCGATCTCCTCGTTGCCGGGGAAGAACGGCTCGTCCTTGGTCGCGATGGTGTTGACGTAGTCCGTGCTGCGCATCTCGGGCACGGCAACCCGCTTTTCGCGGGCCCGCTCGATCAGGCGGAGCATCAGATAGCGGGCGCGTTCCCGGCCTCGCTCATCGACGGCTGCGTCGAGCGAGTCGAGCCATTCCTGGGTCTCTTCGGGATCGAAGTCCGGGACCTGGCTGGGAAGGCCGCCAATGATGATCGGGTTGCGATCTGATCCGGAAGCCACGCTGTTCCTTCGCTGTTCTGTCGTGTCGTGCTCGGCACGTGAGTGCTGCTGCGCACGCGGTCTTCAATCTGTCCCTGCAATCGCGCCGTCTTCCATCGTGTACCGCGGTGAGCGAGTACGTCATCTCTACCCGGTGGTAACCACCACAGGATGAGACGGGCGCTGCGGGACCCGTCGGCGAGCGACGGCCAAATGGCAACCCTACGCCCACTATGGAAGTCCTTTGTGTACGGCTGTGTGTGACCGATACGGCCCCGAATGCCGTAGCGTCGGGAAAGAACTTCGCAAGCCGGACATAAGGCTGTGTTGTGAATCACTTGCACCACTGGCGTCGGGATGTGAGTTGCGGCGAGTCGTCAACGTTTGGGCGGGATCGACAGCCGGGTACTTGCGCGAACCGCCCGGCACGTGTGGACTACGCCCAATGCCCCGCGTACGCGCGAGGCGATCAAGACAATTTCTCGCAGAATGACAGGAGGCAATCCGTGAGCGCGACCGCGGACCACGCGGAGGAGCGGACCAACCCGGCCGCCAGGCTGGGTTTCGAGCCCGGGCAGGTGGTCCAGGAGATCGGCTTCGACGACGACGTGGAGCAGGAGCTGCGTGAGGGCATCGAGGAGCTCACCGGCACCGAGCTAGTCGACGAGGATTACGGCGACGTGGCCGATGCCGTGGTGCTGTGGTTCCGAGAGGACGACGGCGACCTGACCGACGCGCTCGTGGACGCCACCACCATGATCGACGAAGGTGCCCCGGTCTGGCTGATGACCCCGAAGACCGGTCGCGATGGGTACGTGGAGCCCAGCGACATCGGTGAGGCGGCGACGACCGCCGGTCTGTCCCAGACCAAGAGCATTAGCGCCGCGAAGGACTGGAGCGGCAGCCGCCTAGTCACCCCGAAGTCCGCTCGCTCTAGCAAGCGTTGAACCGCCGATAGCCTCGGCCTGAGGCTGCGTAGAGCCCCCATCCGACGACGGTCGGGCGGGGGCTCTACGCGTAGGGTGGACGCGTTCTGTTGAGCTTCTTCGAAGGGATGTCTCCCATGGCTGTAGAGGTCGGTACGAAGGCCCCGGAATTCACGTTGAAGAACCAGCATGGCGAGCAGGTCACGCTCTCCGAATTCCGCGGTGAGAAGAACGTCGTGCTGCTCTTCTACCCGTTCGCCTTCACCGGTGTGTGCACCGGAGAGCTGTGCGCGCTCCGCGATGAGCTGCCCACGTTCGTCAATGACGATGTGCAGCTTCTTGCGGTCTCCAATGACTCGCCCTTCAGCCTGCGCGTCTTCGCCGAGCAGGAGAACCTTGAGTACCCGCTGCTGTCCGACTTCTGGCCGCACGGCGAGGTCTCTCGGGCCTATGGCGTCTTTGACGAGGAGAAGGGCTGCGCGGTACGTGGCACCTTTGTGATCGACAAGGAGGGCGTGGTGCGCTGGTCGGTCGTCAATGGGCTGCCGGACGCCCGTGATCTCAACGACTACGCGAAGGCACTTGAGGCGCTCTAAGCAGATCGACGCGCCCCGACGCGGCCGGGCGGGGCCCGCGGATCAGGCGCGACACCTCCACCGGGCGACGCACGGTCGTACCGCTAGGAGGGAACCGCTCACTAGGATCAAAACGTTGATCCGATGGCAACCGTATGACGGGGGCACGATGTGCTCCTGACGAAACTCACCAGGGAGGACTCGTGGGAGTCAGCCTCAGCAAGGGCGGCAACGTCTCGCTGACCAAGGAAGCCCCTAACCTGACCGCCGTGATCGTCGGTCTTGGCTGGGACGCCCGTACGACCACGGGCAATGACTTCGACCTCGACGCCAGCGCGCTGCTGGCCAACGCCGAGGGCAAGGTCACCAATGACTCGAACTTCGTCTTCTTCAACAACCTGAAGAGCCCCGACGGCTCCGTCGAGCACACCGGTGACAACATCACCGGTGAGGGCGAGGGCGACGACGAGCAGATCAAGGTCAACCTCGCCGGTGTTCCGGCCGATGTTGAGAAGATCGTTTTCCCGGTCTCGATCTACGACGCCGAGACCCGCCAGCAGAGCTTCGGCCAGGTGCGCAACGCGTTCATCCGCGTCGTCAACCAGGCCGACAACGTCGAGCTGGCCCGCTACGACCTGAGCGAGGACGCCTCGACCGAGACCGCGATGGTCTTCGGCGAGCTGTACCGCAACGGTGCCGAGTGGAAGTTCCGGGCCATTGGCCAGGGATACGCCTCGGGCCTACGGGGCATCGCGCAGGACTTTGGCGTCAAGGTCTGAGCGAGGTTCTCAAGGACCCGGAGCTCAGGGCTTCGGGGCTCGGGGCTTTCAGGGCCCAGGGCCCGAGGGGCCAGGACTTCAGGGTCCAGGACCTTGGTGTCCAGAGCTTTAGGGCCTCGGCGTCTGAGCCGTAGCGCCTTGCCGTAGCGCATCCGGCGCCGCACACCCCGGCCTTCTGGCGCGGGGCCCGACTCAACCCGGGAGTGCGGCGCCGGATGCGGTGGTACGGCTCGGTACGGGCGTACGCCGGCGCGTAGCCCCCGTACCCCAAGCTTGCGGGCCCGTACACCAGGCTGCGGGCCGCGTGCGGCACACAACCACGCTCCAGTTCGGAGCGCGGCACGCACCATGCGCCGCCCGCTCGCCACATCCGGCGCAGCGATCGCGGGGCGCTGGCACGCTGGGCGCGATCGTCGGGCGTGGTGCGAGCGGGCCCGGCGCGGTGCGGGCCCGGTGCGGAAATGTCGCGGTGCATCGGTCTAGCGGGCCCGCGAAACGAGCAGAACGAGCAGAACAAGCAATATGAGCAGTGCTGGCATGGCCAGCAGGGCGTGCACAGTATGAGGCGTGCAGTACGAGCAGTGCAGTGGTGCAGCGCGAGCCGTACGAAGCGCCGTGACACCGGGGAGGACACGAAAACATGGGCGTAACGCTTGCCAAGGGAGGCAACGTCTCCCTCTCGAAGGCCGCGCCGAATCTCACACAGGTGCTCGTGGGGCTCGGCTGGGACGCACGCTCCACCACCGGCGCGCCGTTCGACCTCGACGCCAGCGCGTTGCTGTGCCACTCGGGCAGGGTGCTCGGCGACGAGTTCTTCATCTTCTACAACAACCTCAAGAGCCCCGAGGGCTCCGTCGAGCACACCGGTGACAACCTCACCGGCGAGGGCGACGGCGATGATGAGTCGCTGATCTTGGACCTCGCCAAGGTGCCGGCCGAGGTTGACAAGATTATTTTTCCGGTCTCCATTCATGACGCGGACGCCAGAGGACAGAGCTTCGGACAGGTCAGCAACGCGTTCATCCGCGTGGTCAACCAGGCAGACGGCAGCGAGTTGGCCCGTTACGACCTGAGCGAGGACGCCTCCAGCGAAACGGCGATGATCTTCGGCGAGGTTTACCGATACGGCGGGGAGTGGAAGTTCCGGGCAGTCGGTCAGGGGTACGCGTCGGGTCTGCGAGGTATCGCTCTAGACTTCGGGGTCAACGTTTCGTAAAACCGCGCACGAGGCGCGGGGGACCCCTCACACATGATTGGGTGGCCAGTGCTCCTGAGAACCTTCGGCTGGTCCTTCGGCGTCACCGCCGCGGGACTCGCCTGTGCCGCGATCTTCTGGGGCTGGGAGGCGTTCGCGATTGTCGCGATCCTCTCCCTCCTGGAGATCTCGCTGTCCTTCGACAACGCGGTCGTCAATGCCGGCGTGCTGAAGAAGATGAACGCCTTCTGGCAGAAAATCTTCCTCAGCATCGGCATCATCATCGCCGTCTTCGGCATGCGGCTGGTCTTCCCCGTCGTCATCGTCGCTGTCACCGCCCAGCTCGGGCCCATCGAGGCCGTCGAGCTGGCGATGAACGATGCCGACAAGTACGAGCAGCTGGTGACGGACGCGCATCCGGCCATCGCTTCCTTTGGCGGCATGTTCCTGCTCATGATCTTCCTCGACTTCATCTTCGGGGAGCGTGAGCACAAGTGGATCGGCTGGCTGGAGCGCCCGCTGTCGCGGCTCGGCAAGATCGACGGGCTCTCGATCTGCGTGGCCCTCATCGTGCTGCTGGTCGCCGCCACCACCTGGGCCGAAACGGCCGCGCAACACGGCGGCGGACATGTGGACAAGGCGGCGACGGTGATGCTGTCCGGCATCGCCGGCCTGATCACGTATCTGATCGTCGGGGGGCTCTCCAGCCACTTCGAGAACAAGCTCGAAGAAGAGGAGGAGCGCGAACACGAGGCGGAGGAAGAGGCCAAGAAGAAGGGCAAGGAGCCGACCATGGTCGGCCTTGCGGGCAAGGCCGCGTTCTTCATGTTCCTCTACCTTGAGGTGCTGGACGCGTCCTTCTCCTTCGACGGCGTGATCGGCGCCTTCGCGGTCACCAACCACATCTTCTGGATGGCGCTCGGCCTCGGCATCGGTGCCATGTACGTCAGGTCGCTCACGGTGTACCTGGTCCGGCAGGGCACCCTGGACGACTACGTTTACCTGGAGCACGGTGCGCACTACGCGATCGGCGCACTCGCCGCGCTGCTGATGATCACCATCAAGTGGCACATCCACGAGCTGATCACCGGTCTCATCGGCATCGCGCTGATCGCCGGCTCGTTCTGGTCATCCGTCGCCCGCAACCGCCGCATCGCGGCGGAGGGTGGCGCGGGTGGCTCGAACGAGAAGTCCGAGGTCACCTCCGGAGTGTGACCCGGGCCAGGATGCGGAACGCTTCTACGGGGCGGGCCGCGAGGTTGCACCTCGCGGCCCGCCCCGCGAAGTTGCGTGACGTCGTCGGACATGGGGGTGGGAGCGATGCCGTTCTGGGACGGCTGGGGACGTGGAGCGGGACAGAATTTCGATAGCGGTGGCGCCTCTGGGGCCGTCGAGCTGACCAAGCGGCATTCGAGCGTCTCGCTGACCAAGCAAGGCGCTGCGACCGGCAACCTCCGGGTCAACCTTTCCTGGCGGATGCGTACCTCCGACTTCAACAGCAAACCGCGCGGAGGGCTGCTGCGGCATCCGCTCCAGATGTTCAAGCCGGAGATGGTGCAGGCGCAGGGGCCCGCGATGGTCAATGTGGACCTCGACCTGGCATGCATGTACGAACTACAAAACGGCAGCAAGGGCGTGGTGCAGCCGCTGGGCAACTTCTTCGGATCGCTGAACGAGTCGCCCTATGTCCAACTCAGTGGCGACGACCGGTTCGGTTCGGCGTCCGGTGAGACGGTCTATATCAACATGGACCACAAGGACGACTTCAGCCGGTTGTTGATCTTCGTCTACATCTACGACGGCACGCCCGCCTTCGACCGGACGCACGGAGTGGTCACGCTCTACCCGAGCAACGGTCCGCGCATCGAGATCATCCTCGACGAGCGCGCCCCCCAGGCGCGGTCCTGCGCCGTGGTGCTCATAGAGAACGTCAAGGGCGAGATCATCGTGCGGCGCGAGGTGAAGTACGTCTACGGGTTCCAGGCGGAGATCGACCGCTTGTACGGGTGGGGACTTCAGTGGGGCCGGGGCTACAAAAAGGCCAAGGTCTGAGGCGCCAGGCCGGCATCCGGGGCCGTTGGTTCCCCTCGGGTGCGGCCTCGGACGCGGCTTCCGGCGCTCAGTGGCGCCGCTGGAACTGGGGCCCCTGGGGCGGAAGTTGAAAGGCGGGATCGGGCACCGGCACCACTCGCTGCGGGTGCTGCGGGTAGCCATACGCCGGATGCTGCGGATATCCGTAACTGGGCTGCGCAGGCACCGGTGGGTGCTGCGGGTACCCCGCCCACTGGGCGTCGCCCCGCCCCCTTGGCCCGCCTTCGGGGGCGTACGCGGGCGCACTTGCGGGCTGTGGTGGAGCGATCGGAGGGGCGGTCGGCGGCGCCGGCGGAGGCGGCGGGAAGCCGTACCCTGTCGCCGCGCGCTGCGGTGGGGTGGCAGGAGGCCCCGGCGCTGCGGTTGGGCCGCCCGGCGCGGGAGCACCCGTTGGGCCTGGTGCGCCGGTGGCATACGAGGGGCCCGCCGGGATGGTGGCGCCCGTATGGCCCGGTGTGTCGGTGCTGTGCGGGGCCGGCTGCGGGGCGGGCGGCGCAGCGGGCGGTGCTTCGGCCTCGTCCACCGAGATGCCGAACTCCGTGGCCAGGCCCACGAGTCCGGAGTCGTAGCCCTGCCCGAGCGCGCGGAACTTCCAGCGCTCGCCGCGCCGATACAGCTCGCCGCAGATGAGCGCAGTCTCCTCGCCTGTCTCGGCGGTCACGTCGAAGACCGCGATGGGTTCGGTGCCATCGGCTGCCGAGGCGTCGTACAGCCGCAGGCTCAGGTCGCGGACCCGGCCGAACGGGCCGCCATCGGCGGAGGCCGCGAGCACCACCCGGTTCACCCCCGCATCGAGCGGCGCCAAATCGGCCTCGATGGTGTCCGTAAGTCCTTCCGTAAGCCGTTTTTTGGGCAAATGTCGCACCAGCCCCGAAGGGTGCCGCGGCTGGTTGTAGAAGACGAAGTCCTCGTCCGAGCGCACATGGCCGTCACCGGCGAGCAGCAGGGCCGAGGCGTCCACGTCCGGTACGTCCGGCCCTGGTGTCCAGCGCAGCACCGCCCGTACGGCAGTTGCCTCCAGCGGGATGTTCGACCCCTTCGACATCGCGTGCGTCATGGCCGCAATCCTGCCCTCCCGATGGGGGCGGTAACAACGTGGGGGCGGTGCGCTGGGTAAGTGGTGGGTAAGCGGTGGCTATCCAAGCGATACGGGAAGCGAGTCCACCCTGCGTATGCATGTGAGTTACCGGACTTTCATGCACTTGGGGAACTCTTGACCCGCATTGGTCGTACGATTATCGGCCACGCTTCCGGCCAGTCGGGCTGTCGGAAGGCTGCGGCAGCTCAGGGAGTTTTATGCGTCATTTCGGACATCTATCGGCGGAAGCGCGGAAGGACCTCTTCCATCGTGAGCCGACCGAGTTCACGGCCGACGCACCGGCCGGAACCCTCGCCGTGGCCCTCGGAGCCACCCTCTACAGTCCTGCCACCCGGTCCCACCTCGCCGACGCCATCATCAAACAGGCAGGCCAGGGCGTGGTCTCGATGGTGCTGTGCCTAGAGGACTCGATCGACGACGGCGAGGTGAAGCAAGCCGAGGAGAACCTGGTTCGGCAATTCGCCGAGTTGGCCGCACGGGACGCCGGCACCGCGTTGCCGCTGCTCTTCATCCGGGTACGGGCCGCCGAGCAGATCCCGGATCTGATCCGAAGGCTCGACTCCTCGGTACGGCTGCTGTCCGGATTTGTGCTTCCCAAGTTCACCGAAGAGCGAGGCGTACCGTTCCTTGAGGCGCTCGCATCCTGCGATCCGGGCCTGGAGCGGCGGTTGTACGCCATGCCCGTGCTGGAATCGCCGGAGTTGCTGCATCTGGAGACCCGGGCGGAGACCCTGGGCGGCATAGCCCGCACCGTGGACAAATACCGGGACCGGGTGCTGGCGCTACGGCTCGGCGTCACCGACTTCTGCTCCGCCTACGGGCTGCGCAGGGCGCCCGATATGACGGCGTACGACGTGCAGTTGGTCGCCTCAGTCATCGCGGACGTGGTCAATGTGCTCGGCCGCGCGGACGGCACCGGGTTCACGGTCACCGGCCCGGTGTGGGAATACTTCAAGCCGCACGAGCGCATGTTCAAGCCGCAGCTTCGGCGCAGCCCCTTCATAGGGGAGGCCGAGGCGTTGCGTACCGCGCTCATCGAGCACGACATGGACGGGCTGCTGCGCGAGATCGAACTCGACCGCGCGAACGGCCTTCAGGGCAAGACCTGCATTCATCCCACCCATGTGGCACCCGTGCACGCGTTGTCGGTCGTCAGCCATGAGGAGTTCAGCGACGCGGCCGACATCCTCCAGCCGCAGCGCTGCGGCGGCGGTGTGCTGCGTTCCGCGTACACGAACAAGATGAACGAGGTGAAGCCACACCGGGCCTGGGCCGAGCGCACCGTGCTGCGCGCCGAGGTGTTCGGGGTGGCGCGTGAGGGCGTGGGATTCGTGGAACTGCTCTCGGCGGGGCTGCCCACTGCGCACTGAGGTGCGGGCCACGCACGGCTTGGGCCGCGCTCGCTTGCCTGGGGACGCGTACACGCCGGAGCGCGTGCGACGCGGGGCGCATGGCCGGTTCCGGGCGCCTGGTGGAGGGGATGTGGCAGAGCGGGATGATGTGGGTGATGTGGGCGACATGAGGAACGACGGAGTGGGGCAGCGCGTGATGTGGTCAGGTCAGTGGGTCGCGGACCACCTGGGAATCGCTCTAGAGGACGCGCCCGCGGGCTCGGGCGATGCGTTGACCGGGGGCGACGCGTTGACCGGAGACGGCGGCGTTTGGGGCGGGGGCGGGGGTGCTGCCGGTGGTGCCGGTGGTGCTGCTGGTGCTGGTGAGCGGTTGCGGGGGTTGCTGGGGCTCGCGTTGCGGCGTAATCCTCGGCGGGCCCATCTGCTGGTGTCCAACGTCCTTGGCAAACACGTACCGCAGCGGCCCGCCATCGTCTACGGCGCGGGGGTGCGGCTCGGTGAGCGGGTGCGCGCTCTGCTCGGCGATACCCAAGCGGCCCGCGCGGTCGTGCTCGGTTACGCGGAGACCGCGACCGGGCTTGGCCACAGCGTTGCGGACGGGCTCGCGCTCGCCCCGTATCTCCACTCGACCCGCAGGCCGGTGGCCGGGGTGCGGCCGGTGGGCGGCTTCGAAGAGGAGCACAGCCACGCGAGCTCGCATCTGCTGCTACCGGAGCACCCTGAACTGCTGGCAGGCGATGGGCCATTGGTCCTGGTGGACGACGAGTTCTCGACCGGGCGCACGGTCTTGAACACCATCGAGGTGTTGCACCGGCGCTTCCCCAGGGACCGGTATGTCGTGGTGGCCTTGGTCGATATGCGCTCGGCTGCCGACCGCGCCCAGCTGGAGCGCGTCGCGGCCACGCTGGGCGCCCGGGTGGACCTGATCGCCCTGGCGGCGGGCACGGTGCGGCTACCGGCCGATGTGCTGGCGCGCGGCCAGGCACTGGTGGCCGAGCACGAGGCGGCGGCATCGCCGGAGGCTGGTGGGGCACGGGCCGATGGGGCGCGCGCCGGCGGGGTGGAGGCTGGCGTACGGGCCGCGGAGCCTGGTGTGCAGGGCGCGGGGGGCGTTCGCGTAAGCCCCCGGGTGGTTGCCCGGCGCGTAGCACTCGGTTGGCCCCGGGGGCTGCCCGACGGTGGTCGGCACGGCTTCACACCGGAGCACCGGGCGACCCTTGAGTCCGCGCTGCCCGACATGGCCCGGCGCATCGCCGCGGCGCTCCACGCCGATGCGGCAACGGGCCCGAAGGCGGTGCGTACCACGGCGGTGGATGCCGTGGCGACGGCTGAGGCAGCGATGACGGCTGAGGCAACCGGGACGCCGGTGGCAACCGCGACGCCGGTGGCAGCCGAGACCCGAGACCCGGCCGCACACGGTGCGGCAGCGCGCGGCGCGCAGCCGGAGGTGTCGCGCGTGCTGGTGCTCGGGTTCGAAGAGTTGATGTACGCGCCGCTGCGGCTGGCCGAGGCGTTGCAGGAGGTGCTGCTGCTCCAGGACGCGGCGCAGGGGCCGGGGACCGGCGCGCCCGAGGTGCGGTACTCGACCACGACCAGGTCGCCCGTGCTGGCGCTCGATGACCCCGAGTACGCCATCCGCACCCGCCTCACGTTCCCCGCGCACGATGCGCCCGCTGACGGGCCTGGGCCGCGTTACGCGTACAACGTGGACCCCGGTAGCGACCCGGGGCGCCGCTTCGACGCCATCGTGGCCGTCGTGGATTCGGCCGCCGATACGGACGCACTGCACGCGCCGGGCGGACTGCTGGACGTGCTCGCCGCCCATACGGAGCGGCTGCTGTTCGCCGTGGTGCCGTCCTACGTCCCACCCACCGCGCCGGACGCCCCCGCGCTCACCCCGCCCGGGCCCGCGTCAAACCCGCAGCCCCGGCCGTCTCTTCCGCCCGACACGCCCCCCACCCCGCGCGCGCCCATCGGCGCGCCCGACCGACAGGCGCCATCCATGCCAGAGCCGCTCCGCGGGCCCGACTTCTCCTCGTACGCCGCCGACGAGGTCGGCTGGTTGTTGCAGGACTTCTCCGCCGTCACGTTGGAGGCGCCGATCGAGGAGCGGGAGGAGGCGATCCAGAGCGGGGGCGCGCACTACGCGGAGTCGCTGCCCGTCGAGTACCAGCCGAGCGAGGCGTACCACGCGCTGTTCCAGGCCGCGCTGAAGACCTCGGCCGCTCGCATCGCGCAAGCCGTGGGGGCGGTGACGGAGACGGTGCTCGCCGAACACGGCACACGCCCTGGGCGCGGGCCCGAAGCCCGGCCCGTGCTGGTCTCACTGGCGCGTGCGGGCACGCCGGTCGGCGTGCTGATGCGCCGCTGGGCCCAGCACGCGCACGGAATCGACCTGCCGCACTACGCAATCTCCATCGTGCGCGGCCGTGGCATCGACACCGCGGCGCTGCACTGGCTGGCCCGGCACCATGACCCGGTGGACATCGTCTTCGTGGACGGCTGGACCGGAAAGGGCGCCATCACCCGCGAACTGGCGCAGGCCATCGAGGAGTTCGAGGCAACGGGCGGGGCACGCGGGTTCGATCCGCGGATCGCCGTGCTCGCCGACCCCGGCGGCTGTGTGGAGACGTACGGGACCCGAGACGACTTCCTCATCCCGTCCGCGTGCCTGAACTCGACGGTCTCCGGGCTCATATCGCGCACCGTGCTCCGCGCGGACCTGGTGCGGCCCGGCCAGTTCCACGGCGCGAAGTTCTATCGCGAGTTGGCCGGTGTTGACCTCTCCACGATGTTCCTCGACACGATCGCGGGCCACTTCGCCGAGGTGGCCGACGACGTGGCCCGCGACGCGAAGGAGTTGGCGTCCGCACGGCGGGCGCCCACCTGGGAGGGCTGGGCCGCCGTCGAGCGGATCAGCGAGGCGTACGGCATCCACGACGTGAACCTCGTCAAGCCGGGCGTCGGCGAAACCACCCGGGTCCTGCTGCGCCGCGTCCCGTGGAAGGTCCTCGCACAGCGCGGCGCGGGGCCCGACCTTGACCACGTCCGGCTGCTCGCCGAGCAGCGCGGGGTCCCGGTGGAGGAGGTGGATGACCTGCCGTACAGCTGCGTCGGGTTGATACACCCCCGCTTTACGCGCGGCGCGACCGGCGCGGACGGAAAGGCAGTCGCCTCGTGACCACGCCCCACGCCTCCCAACCCACCGGCCCCGAAACCGCTCCGGTGACCTCTTCGCCCACCGGCCGCGAAACCGCCCCGGCGGGCTCCGTCCCGGGCCCAGCGGCCCGCGCGGCGGCTCGTACGCTCGTCGCCAGCGATCTCGACCGGACGCTCATCTACTCGGCCGCCGCGCTGGCACTCGACGTGCCCGATGCGCTGGCGCCGCGGCTGCTGTGCGTCGAGGTGTACCAGGCCAAGCCGCTCTCGTACCTGACCGAGACCGCCGCCGCGCTGCTCGTCGAGCTCGCGTCGGCCGCCGTCTTCGTCCCGGCCACGACCCGCACTCGGGAGCAGTACGGGCGCATCCGCCTGCCGGGCCCGCCGCCGCGCTACGCGGTCTGCGCGAACGGCGGCCATCTGCTGGTGGACGGTGAGAGCGACCCGGATTGGCACCGCGGTGTCCGCCAGGCGCTGAGCACCGAGTGTGCGGGGCTCGCGGAGATACGCGCCCACCTGGTCGCCACCGCCGATCCGGCGTGGCTGCTCAAGGAGCGCAGCGCGGAGGACCTGTTCGCCTATCTCGTGGTCGAGCGTGCGCTGTTGCCCGATGGCTGGGTGCGGGAGTTGACGGAGTGGGCCGAGCAGCGCGGTTGGGGCGTCTCGCTCCAGGGCCGCAAGCTGTACGTGGTGCCCAGGCCGCTGACGAAGAGCGCCGCCGTCGCCGAGGTGGCGCGGCGTACCGGAGCGCAGCGGGTGCTCGGCGCGGGGGACGCCCTCCTGGATGCGGATCTGCTGCTCGCCGCCGACCAGGGCTGGCGCCCGGGGCACGGCGAACTGGCCGAAGCGAACTGGTCGGCACCGCATGTCAGCGCCCTCGCGGAGCGTGGTGTGGCGGCCGGCGAGGAGATCTTGCGCCAGTTCCTCAAGGCGGCGGGCGGGAGTTCCTGACGTCCCGATCGGGCGTACGCCAGGCGCGAAGCTGGCCCCGAGGTGCGTACGGGGCCAGCGCGCCCCGTGCCCCGTGCCCCGTACGGAATCCCCGTGCCCCGTACGCGTACGGAACCCTCCGCGCCCCGTGCCCCGTACGGAGTCCCCGCCGCGCCTATTCGCGCCGCCTGCCCTGTCCCGGCCGGGTCAGCCGGAGTGCGATGAACGCGATGACGGCCAGCGCTGCCACGGCGAGTACGCCCTTGGAGTAGACGGAGACATAGTCCGAGACGTCCTCCCAGTTGTCCCCCAGGGCGTACCCGGCGAGCACGAACGCCGTGTTCCAGATGAGGCTGCCGAGCGTGGTCAAAGCGATGAAGACAGGCAGCGACATCCGTTCGACGCCGGCGGGGATGGAGATGAGGCTGCGAAAGATGGGAATCATGCGGCCGAAGAAGATGGCCTTCGTGCCGTGCCGGACGAACCAAGCCTCGGTCTTGTCGATGTCGGCCGGCTTCACCAGCGGCAGCCGCCCGGCGAGTGCGATCACCCGGTCCCGGCCGAGCAGCGCGCCCACCCAGTACAGCGCGAGCGCGCCGACCACCGAGCCCGCGGTGGTCCACGCCAGCACGGCCAGCAGGTTCATGTCACCCTGCCCGGCCGAGAACCCGGCCAGCGGCAGGATCACCTCGCTCGGCAAGGGCGGAAACAGGTTTTCCAGTGCGATGGCCAGCCCCGCGCCCGGCGCGCCGAGGGAATCCATGAGACCGGTCGCCCAGTCGGTGATGCGATCTGTCATGCCAAGAACGCTAGAAACTCGGCCCCATGGCCGGCCATGGTGTGAGCCGCCCGCCGAGTGTGCCGTGCTCCGCACCCACGGCCTGCGGAAATCCTCAGTGTGCCGGGCCGGGCGATGCGATTAGCGTGCGCCGTATGTGGATGTGGATGTGGGTGCGGCAGGGGCTGCGGATATCCGTGGGGCTTGCGATCGGCGGCTGCACGACCCTGCTCGGACTCGTCTACGCCGCCGTCTCGGGCCTGGCCCTGCTGTGCGTATTCGTCTGGCCGCGGGCCCGGCAGACGGTGCTTGGAGTGGTGGCGTGCGGGGCACGGCGGCTGGCCCGACTGGAGCGGTGGCGGTTGGCGTACTTCCTGCGCGTCGAGATCGGCTCGGCTTACGGCGGCAGCAGGGCGCTCGGCTACCTGGCGGTGCACTGGCTGCTGGGCGCGCTCGGCTGCCTCGTGGTGCTCGCCTTGCTGGTCGGTATGGGGTACGGATCGCTGTTGCTCTGGGGCTGGGTCATCTTCGAAAAGGGCAACTTCCTCACCAATGTGTACGCGGCGGTGGGCGGCATGTTCCTGTTCTTCCTCGCCGCGCAGAGCCTGGCCGGAATCGTCGTCTTGGAACGCCAGTTGGCCTGGCACTTCCTCGGCGTCGCTCCGCAGGACGTGCTGCGTCGCCGCATCGAGGAGCTGGCCAGCAGCAGGGCCGGGGTCGTCGCCGCCGTACACGACGAGCGCCGCCGCATCGAGCGCGATCTGCACGACGGGGTGCAGCAGCGGCTGGTGGCGCTCGGCATGCTGCTCGGCCGCGCCCGCCGCGGCCAGGACCCCGAGCGGGCCCACGCACTGCTCGTCCAGGCGCACGAGGAGAGCCGCCAGGCCCTGGCGGAGCTGCGCGAGGTCGCGTGGCGGGTGTACCCCACGGTCCTCGACGAGGCGGGGTTGCGGGCGGCCCTTGAGACCGTCGCCGAACGCTCCAGCCTGCCCGTACGCCTCGATTACGGGCTCACGGTCGAGCCCGCGATCCCGGTGCGCACCGTCGCGTACTTCGTCGTCTGCGAGGCCGTCACGAACGCCATCAAGCACGCCAACGCCCACACCATCCACATCGCCCTCACCCGCGCCCCAGCGACCCGCCCGGTGCCGGCCCTCGCGGGGCCGCACTCCGGCGCACTGCCAGGCAAGCCACCGCGCCCCGCGCCAGAGGCCACCAATCCGGCCGCCAGCGGCGGCGACCTGGCGCTTCCACTCGTCCTGCGGGTACGGATCACCGACGACGGCTCCGGCGGCGCCGACCCCACGGGCAGCGGGCTGCTCGGGCTCGCCCAGCGGGCCGCAGCGATCGACGGCAGCCTGCGGCTGGACAGCCCGCCCGGCGGCCCCACCACCATCACAGCGGAGTTGCCGTGCGCGTAATCCTGGCCGACGATTCGACACTGCTGCGCGAGGGCCTGATCCGGCTGCTCGCCGAGGAGGGCCACGACGTCGTCGCGGCGGTCGGCGACGCCACCGCGCTGCTCGACGCGGTGGATGCACACCCGGCGGACGCGGTGTGCGTCGATGTGCGCATGCCACCCACGCACACCGACGAGGGACTACGCGCCGCACTGGAGATCCGCCGCCGCTACCCGCGCCTGGGCGTACTCGTGCTCTCCCAGTACGTCGAGAAGCGCTACGCCACCGAGCTGCTGACCGGCGAGCTGACCGCCGGCGGCGGTGGCGTGGGCTATCTGCTCAAGGACCGGGTGGTGCAGGTGGACGAGTTCCTGGACGCCCTGGAACGCGTCGCCGCAGGCCAGGCGGCCTTTGACCCCGAGGTGGTACGCCAACTCCTGGCCCGCAGCACCCATGTGGACCCGCTCGCCAGGCTCACCGAACGGGAGCGTGAGGTGTTGGACGCGATGGCCCAGGGGCACGGCAACGCCGCCATCGCGGAACGGCTGTTCGTGTCGCGCAGCGCGGTCGAGAAGCACATCAACGCCATCTTCGACAAGCTCGGACTGACCGGAACGTCGGGCTACAGTCGCCGCGTGCTTGCCGTGCTGCGCTACGTGGGTAGTTAGGCAGCGTCGTCCCGGAAAAGTAGCGAGACGCAACGGGAGGGTACACATCATGGCCGAAACCCGGCACGCGAAGCGCTCGACCGCACTCCATGACTACGTACTGGACCACAACCCACCACCCGACCCCGTGCAGCGCGAGCTCATCGCGAACACCCGCGCCCAGCTCCCCGATCACGCCGAGATGCAGGTGGCGCAGGAGCAGGGGCCACTGCTGGCCTTTTTGGTCCGGCTGACCGGCGCCCGGCACATCGTGGAAATCGGCACCTTCACCGGCCTCTCCGCCCTCTGCATGGCCCAGGCACTGCCCCCGGAGGGGAAGCTCATCGCCTGCGACGTCTCGGCGGAGTGGACGGCGTACGGCCGCGCGGCGTGGGAGGAGGCGGGCGTCGCGGACCGTATCGAACTGCGGATAGCGCCCGCTCTGGAGACGCTGCGCGCCATGCCCAGCGAGCCGCACATCGACCTGGCCTTCGTGGACGCCGACAAGCCGGGATACCTCGCCTACTGGGAGGAGTTGGTGCCCCGGATGCGTCCTGGCGGCCTGATCGCCGTGGACAACGTCTTGTACGGAGGAGAAGTCGTCAACCCCTCGTCCGCCTCGGTCAACGGGGCCGCGATCCATGCGTTTAACGAGCACGTACGGGCGGATTCCCGCGTTGACTCGGTCCTGCTAGAGGTGGCCGACGGGCTGACCCTGGCCCGCCGCCGAGAGCAGTAGCCCGCTGGGTCGCCCATCCGTTGCTCACCTTGGCGGGGCCCGTGGACGGTCGGCCACCGTGCCGGGCGCCGCTAGGCTCGCGTTCCTAGACACCCCGGCGACGAGCGCCGGCGGTGCGGATCGTCGTAGCGGATGGGCACGTGCCTCAGCAGGACCGGCGCGCGGCGAGCGCGGGAGACAGGGAGAACGGCAGTGGTGGACGGCGCGACCCAGGGCGGCGCGCCCGCGGACCGGCCGCGGACGATGTACCAGAAGGTGGCGGCCGACCTACGGCAGGCGATCACCGAGGGAGGGTACGGCTCCGGCGGCCGGCTGCCCGCCGAGGGCGACCTGGCACAGCGGTACGGGGTCTCCCGGGGCACCATTCGGCAGGCGCTGTCCGTGCTGCGCACGGACGGCCTGGTCACCTCCCGGCGAGGTACCCGGCGCGTCGTGCTGGGCACCGAACGTGTGCAGAGCTTCGGCGAGCTCCTCAGCTTCACCCGCTGGGCCCGCTCCATCGGCGAGAAGCCGGGAGGCCGGGTCGTCGGTCTCACCCGTCGCCCGGCCGATGAGACCGAGAGGGACCAACTGCGCCTGGTCGCCGGCGCGTTCGTATACCGCGTGTTGCGCATTCGTACGCTCTCCGGCCGCCCGGCGATGGTGGAGCGCACGGTGTACCCGGAGCACATCGGCGCCCTGATCGCCCGGCTGAAGCCCGATGCCGTCTCGCACACGGTGCGGCTTGAGGAACAGGGCGTCATGATCGCGGATGCCCAGCACACCGTCGATCTCGTACGCGCCGACGCGGACGACGCCCGGCTGCTCGGCTGCCGGCCGGGCGACGCACTCCTGCGTGAGCGGCGGCGTAGCACCGACCCGGCCGGCGCCCCGATCGAATGGTCGGACGACCGCTACCTGCCGGGCACGGTGGCCTTCACGGTGCACAACTCGGCCGCGTCCGGCTCACTCGCCCGCCGCCGCGGCACGCCACCACCACCCAACAACTGACCAGCGGGCCCGGCCCCGGCAGGGCGGCCCGGCCGCGTAGGCGTGCGCCCGCGGCGCGGTGAGCCGCGCCGTGCGCCCCGCGTACCTCAGCCGCAGCAGCCACCACCGCAGCACCCGCCGCCACCGCCGCCCGGGGCGGCGGCGCCACGGGGCGCGGACGCGCTCCCGCCAACGGCAACCGTGGACAGCAGCTTCACCGTGTCGTCGTGCCCATCGGGGCAGACGGCGGAGGCGTTGGACTCGGCCATGGGCCGACTGAGCTCAAAGTTCGCACCGCAGGCGCGGCAGCGGTATTCGTAACGAGGCATGTCGGCAGCCTAATGCGGACCCCGCGGGGCCCGAACCCGTAGACCGTCCACCCGGTGCGCAGACCGTCCACCCGGTGCGGGGGTGGGGCGATCCCCCGGTGCGACGGACGGCGCGCTCGCCTGGGCGGGGGCTCCTGGGTGCCAGCTCCCGGACGCGAGTTCCCGGGCGCGAGTTCCCGGGCGCGGGGAAGTCAGCCGCCGGCCGCGCCGCGCTCCTCGCGGATCTCCTGTACGACGCGGGCGACGCTCTGCCGTACCGCCTCGGTCTCGGTGAGGAAGTGCCACCAATCGGGATGGCGCCCCTCCAGGCCGGCGACCGCACGGTCCAATCGGGCGACGGCGTCGTCCAGCGGGCGGGCGTGCCGCGGATCGGGGGTGTTACGGCCCGCCATGGCCAGCCGCTGGGCGTCGCGCAGGGCGAACCGGGTGCGCTCGATCTCGCCGGTCTGATCGTGCGAGACCTCGTTCAGGCGGCGCAGTCGCTCACCGGCCGCGGAGACCGCCTCATCGGTGGTGTTGAGCAGTGCCCGCGCGGTGGACAACAGCGATATGGCGTCCGGCCAGCGCTGTTCGTCTCGCGCCGCCCTGGCCTCTTTGAGCTTGGCCTCGGCCTGCGTGACGGAGCCCGCAGCCTGCTCCGCAACGGGCTGGAGGTCCTGCCAACAGGCGGCGCTGTAGCGGCGGCGCAACTCGCTGAGCACCGGTTCGACGCCCTCGGTACGGGTGGTGATGGCCTCGGCGCGGGTACGCAGCGAGACCAGCCGCTTGTCGATCTCCGCGGCGGTCGCCGGCAACCGCTCGGCCTCCCCGCGTACCCCTTCGGCCGCACGCAGCACATGGTCGGCGCGCCGGATGGTCTCCTGTACGCCGTGCTGCCCGGCGCCCTGGTTCAGCTTGGTCAACTCCGGGGAGAGCGCGGCGAGTCGGGCCGCCAGATCGTCGGCCCGCAGTCCGGATGCCCGTACGGCGTCCAGCGCGTTGCTGGCCGCAAGGAGTGCCTGCCGGGCTCGCTCGACGGCCGGTGCGAGCCGGGCCAGCTGGGTTTCGGCCGTCCGCAGCAGCGGGGCCAGCCCCTGCGCGAACCGGTCGAGGTCGCTCTTGGTGCGGTCAAGCTCGGCCTTGGCCCGCGTCAGTTCGCTGCTGGCACGGGCGGCGGCGGAGGCTTCGAGGTCGTCCCGGTCGAGGTCATGGGAGTCCACGGCGGTGATGTACTCATGGCTGACCTGGTCGATGCGCTGCCCGATGGCCGCGAAGTCACTGGCGGCCTTGCGCGCGGCGGCGGAGTCATCGACGGCAGTGATCACCTCAAGGGAGATCCGCAGGTCCCGCTGGGCGGTGTCCAAGTCGTAGAACGCCGCGGCAGCGGCGTCCTTGGCCACCTGCGCATCGGCCCGCCCACTCTCTCCCCGCCCGAACCACCGCCGCGTACCACCGCCGGCGAAGGAACCGGCCCAAGCGGCGAGCGCGAGCGGCACGGGCAGCAGGGCGAGCGCGACGACGTCCCCGGCAACCCGCCCGATGCCCACGCGGCCGGGCCTTCCGGGCACGGTGCGACGCGTACCGGTGCTGGTTGTGGCGCAGTGGCTTGCCTCGATGCCGGTTGCCGCGAGGGCGGCCGTAGGGCCGCCCGGCTCGGGGTGTCCTGGCTTGGCGTTTCCTGCCTTAGCGTTTCTTGGCTTGGCGGGTCCCGGCTTGGTATCTCTGGTGGTGGCGCTGGCTGGGGCGGGCTCCTTGACGCGGGTGACGGATGGGGCGGGCAGTCGGCCATGAAGTAGGCGGCGTGCTAGCCGTACAGACTGCGTGGTGGTCGCCGTCACTACCCTCTCCCGATAAATCGCCCCAGGCCCGAATGCCATTCTCCCACCCGTTAGGGACGAATACACGGCCCGGATAGTTCACGGTTTGCTGTGGCTGCCCCTCCCGTGCCACCCCGCGGCCCCGCCCGACCCGGGCAAGCCGCCGCAACCTGCGACCAACCCCCCGACCAGCCTCGTAACGCCTTGGGCCAGGGGCACGGGTTTGCGAGTATGGGGCGGCATCGGGGTACGCTGTCGGCTCACGCCAGGGCGCATAGCTCAGCGGTTAGAGCGCTGCCCTTACAAGGCAGATGTCGGCGGTTCAAATCCGTCTGTGCCCACCAAACTGGCCTGGCCTTTCACCCCAGAAAGGCCAGGCCAGAGGTGTTTTTGGGCTGAGCGGAATGGCCCGCCCACGCGATGCCTACAGCTGGACTACGTCGTCGGCGCGGGGATGACGACAACGCATGGGTTCCCACCTTTCGCTCCCGGGTTCGTCGGCGGCGGGTCCGATGTCCTCGGCCGGGGTGACCAGCCATCCGAAGGTCACCGTTGCGGTGTAGTGGAGGTGGCGGCCACCGGGGTGGTCGATGGCGGCGTGGGTGCGGCACCAGCGCTGCGCCTGGCTGTGTTGCCCTGTCGGCCCTTGGTCGGGTTCGGGTTGCGGTGACTGTTCACCGCAGGTGACGCAGGTGGCGCGCACGGCGTACGGCACCCCTTGCGGGTCGGGGCCGATGGCCATGTCTACGAAGCGGTAGGTGCTGCGGGTCATGTGGTTGGCCCTTGTGTGAGTGCTTGTGTCCCGAGTGCCTGTGTTTCGAGTGCTTGTGTGCCGTGGACGTGGAGGGCGGCGGGTTCGAGGAATGCGGCGAGGGTGTAGGGGTCGGTGAGGTAGTGGCCTGACCAGGTGTGGGGGATGCGCCAGTAGATGCCGGGGCTGGTGCGGTGGTGGGCGGGTGGCACGGCGACGTAGTGGGCACCTTGTTCGCCGGTGATGAGGGTGACGTGGTGGCTCATGCGGTCCCAGGGCAGGCCGGGTTGGCGGGTGGCCCGGCTCTTGGGGACGAGCCAGTAGGCGGAGCCGCCGAAGGCGTCGATGATGGTTGCGGAGGTGGGGTGTTCGTGGTCGAGGAAGGCGAACGCGCAGCGGGCGACCGCGACGTCGGTACGTACCGCGTCCCAGATGTGGCCCGCGGGGAGCGGTAGGGCGTCGGTGCTGGCGGGTGGGGACCAGGGGAGGTTCATCGCGCCGCGCCGCCTGGGGTGCGGTGGCGCGGGGTGGTCCGTTGCAGGGTGGTGGCGATGGCGTCGGCGAGGCGTGCAGCTGGGGTGAGCAGCCGGTCCGGCTCGGGGGCGATGCGCCACCATACGAGGTGGTCCCGGGTCATGCCGGGGACGAAGAGAAAGCTGCCGTCGTCCCCGGCCAGGGTGAACCTGTCGTCGGCGCGCAGGTGTTGCACGGCTGGTGCGTGCGGTGCGATCAACCAGGTCATCTCACGGCCGATGTCCTCTTGGATGACCGCGCCACTGCCGTCACCGAGGTGCGCGAGGACGCGGTTGCCGAGGTAGGTCGGCAGGGTCAGCGCGTGCCAACCGAGGTCACCGACCCGGGTCCAGTTCACCCCGCCACCGGGCGGAATCCACTCATGGGGCGGGGTGGCGGGCGTACTGGTGTCGGTCGGCATGGCGCAGCCTCCGGGGTCATCAACGGTAATCACTTGATGACCGAACGTAAGGGTGCGGTTGGGGTTTGGACTAGGACACTCTGCACGGGCCTAGCCCCCATGTAACCCGCATGTAGGTTGCACGCGTTACAGCGGTAGCCCTATAGCGTCCGCCAATTGACGCATTTCTTGCGTGAGCATGCGCCGCCGCTTCACTACGTCACTCAGGATGTCCCGCGCGTATCGCTGCTGCGCCAGCCACTCAGGAACCCGTTCGTGGATGTCCGATAGGGCCGCGACGGCCTGCGTGTGATCGCGCATGCGGGCGTACGCCGCCGCCACGTCCAGGCGGTGGCGGTTGAACGCGTTTTGTTTTCTTCCCGCATCTGGTGTTCGCGCGTCGGCGCTCGGCGCGATCTCCAGCACCTTGTCAGGGTGGTCAAGCACCATATGCCGCTCAGCCCTCTTGTACGCCACGGCCAGCGGGCCCCATGGGCTCATTCGCCGGCCGAGCGGCAGGTCTCGGCCGGTCATCGCCGCGGCACCGTGGGCGAGCTTCAACGCATCCGCTGCCTCGTCCGGCCGGTTGTCTCGTACGCACGCTGCCGCTAGGTGCAGCAGCAGCTCGCCCCACGCGGCGAGGTCGTCCGTTGAAGCGCGACTCATCCGTGGCTCTACGTCGTCTGCCCACGCCGCGGCCAGCTTCCGCGCTTGGTCCAGATGCCCCTGCCGGACAGCCAGCCAGCACATGGTCCCCACCACAGAGGCTGCGCGGTGCTGGTCCTGCGCCGTAGCGAGGGCCCGCCGGAGGGCTACCGAGGCGGCTTCGTACTGGTGGGTCTGAGTGAGCATGGAACCGGCGAGTTGGAGGACGTAAGCGCGCACGTCGCGCGCCTCGGCGGAGTCGCCCAGCGCGTCAGCATCCCGCACTGCGTGCGGTAAAAGGACTGCGGCCTCGGCCAACCGCGCAGACGCGCGAAAGTCTCGCACCGCAGTGGCTGCTGCCTGCACGCTCTGCAAGGTCGGCGACTCGGAGAGGGCGTCTGTGGGCGGGGGTAGCTCGACGGCCTGCTGCACTGGCAGCCACAATGCCGAAGGGCCTTCGGCGTGCTGCTCGGCGTCGGCGTTGCTGCGATCGAGCAGGCGTGAGGTGGGGATTCGGAGTGCTGCGGCCAGCTTCCGGGCCGTCTCCAGCCGGGTGCGGTCTACCTGCTGCTGCTCCAGCTTTCTGATCAGGGAAAGAGAGACACCGGAGGCATCGGATAACTGACCTTGCGTCAGGCCCCGGCGCTTGCGGATGTCGCAGAGGCGCGTGCCGATGTCAGTGGGCTCGGGCATACCGGTCTCCTCGTTCCGAAGTAGACACTCAGAACGGTACTCCCGGCCCAGCCCGGGAGGCAGCGACCGGCTCCCGCCAACGCCTGGCGGGGGCCGCCGCGTGACGGTGCTACGGGCGCCTTCAGGGTGCCTTGGGCCGCACCGGCCCCTCTTTGGCGGGTGGCGGCGTGATGGCGTCGGCGAGTTTGCCGGCTTCGGTGAGTAGCCGGTTGCTGGTGGGCTCGATGCGCCACCACACGATGTGGTGACGGGTGATGCCGGGGACGAAGACGTAACTGCCGTCGTCTCCCGACAGGGTGACGTTGTGGTTCTCGCGCAGGTGTTGGACGGCTGGTGCGTGCGGTTCGATCAGCCACGTCAGCCGGTCGTCGGCGTCTTCTTGGATGACCGCACCGCTGGTGTCGCCGAGTTCGGCCAGGACGCGATTGCCCAGGTACATCGGCAAGGTGAGGGTGTGCCAGCCGAGTTCACCAACGCTGGTCCAGCGCATGCCGCCACCGGGCGGAATCCAGTCGTAGGGCGGGGTGGTGGGCGTACTGGTTTCGGTCGGCATGGCGCAGCCTCTCCGCAGGTCATGCCCGGCGCCGGGTCGCCGAGCGTCGCTGCACAGAAGCTAAGAATCGCAACACGCGCTACAGCCAGCGATGTGCAGATGTGTGCAGACCGACGCCTTACCGGGTGACAGGTACTCGGGCACTCCTTGACCGCTAACCTCCAGCGGCCGGAGCATGTGCACACATCGGCACAGCTCGTGACCGGAGGCAGCCATGTCGCTAGTGTTCATCGGGATCGACCCAGACACGGGGGATGATGAAAGCCCCACCGTGTGGATCGATACAACAAGGCGGGAACTCCTATTCCAAGGATGGAAGCCCGAAGCAGACCAGGACGCCGAATGCACCGCGTTCTCGCTGCCAGGTCACGCAGTCGGTATTCCCGATCACGAGGCTGTGATCCGTATCCCTGCCCGGATGGTGCACATGATCAGAGAGGCATGCGATGCCATCGAAGCCCTTGGGGCCGCCGCCGAGCCCGTTCGCTGACCAGCTTCGGCAGGCACAGCACTCGGCAGTCCATCTAGAGATGCGCGACTGGTACGCCGTAGATGCCGAGAAGGGGCCCTTCGCCGACTGGCGAGCAGGGGTCCGGTACGACCCGGCTGACCGCGCTTCGTGGTGGCGGCCGTGGCTCGATCTCGTGGCCGAGGCAGTCGGCCGCGGCGTGGCCATACGTCGTGCACGGATCGTGTCCGAGCCGGTGTCCGAGTACATCCATTACGAACACTCGGGCACCTTCACAAACGTGGCGGCAGGCGAACAAGTGCGGTGGCTTCCACGCCGGCAGGCATCCGACATCAGCCTGCCCGGCAATGACTTCTGGCTGTTCGACGGTCGCCTAGTTCGCTGGAATCACTTCGCTGGTGACGGGGCGTCGGGCGGACCGGAAGTCACCGAAGACCCCCATATGGCGCGTCTGTGCGCCAGCGCCTTCGAAGCGGTGTGGGAACGAGCCATCCCACACGAGCAGTACGAGATCCGCTAGGTAGCGGCTGGGCTGGCTCATGTCCGTGTCTTCCACCCAAAAAGCGCGTCAGGCAATCGGCCGGCAGCTTCGCGACCTTCGCCGGCGAGCGGACCTGACCGTGACTGAGCTGGCCCACCGCTGCGCCTGGCATCACTCCAAGACTTCCCGCATCGAGAACGCCCGCACCTCGCCTTCGACCAAGGACATTCGCCTGTGGTGTCAGGCGTGCGACGCACCCGAGGAGGTGGAAGGGCTGCTTTCCAAAGTGCTGGCCGCCGAGTCGATGTACACCGAATGGCGCCACCAGGTCCGCAGTGGCATGGCGCACTTGCAGGGCAGCAGCACGAGCCTCTTCCAGCGGACCAAGCTCTTTCGTGTGTACTCGTCCATTTTGGTGCCGGGATTCCTTCAGACCCAGGGGTACGCCTCGGCGCTGCTCAGCGCGATCGCCGACTTCCGCGAGATCCCAGTCAACGATGGCTCCGCCGCCGGGGCAGCACGCATAGAGCGATCGCGGATCATGCACGAGGCCAGCCGCCGGTTCGTGCTCCTGGTGGAAGAGTCAGCTTTGCGCCACCAAATCGGCGACTCTGAAGCGATGGCCGCGCAACTCGGTCACCTGCTCACAGCGGGAGCGCTGCCGACTGTCTCACTCGGCGTCATCCCGCATGCGACGCAGCAACGTGACCAGTGGCCGGTCGAGACCTTCCACATGTACGACGACAAGATCGTGTCCGTCGAGCTGCTATCAGCGCGTGTGCGGATCACGCAACCGGCCGAAGTGGAACTCTATCTGCGGGCGTTCGAGCGGCTTCGCAGCATGGCGGTCTACGGTGCAGAAGCGCGAGCTCTAGTCGTGCGGGCCATCGCTGCCCTGCGGTGACGGCTGCTCGTCAACCCGAGCATGGCGAAAGCCCCCTCGCTACCCGAAGGCGGCGGGGGCCACCGGCGCCTACCAGACCTGTGTCAACGGCCTGACGAACATCGGCATTCAGATGGAACGCGCCGAACGGGGCTGTGGGTCAACGCGCTTGAGCTGGCGACGCCCCGCACCCGCGGCGCTGGTACCGCCGCCGATGCCCGGATGAGTGGGTAAGGGAGGACGCGCGCGGCCCGGTTGCTCGGCCCGGCTGCCGTGAGCAGCCGGGCCGCTCGTGCTTGCCTCGCTTTTCGTCATGTGAATACCACTGTCTGGTCATCTGCTCGACAGCCCATCAACAAGAAGCTCTGCTAGGTGTCTTCACTCATACGAGTGTTCTTTGGCTCGAAAGAATCGTTCCTTCATCCCGCCCCGTGGTCACACACCGCTAACCTGACCCGCCTGTCACCCCAGCTCCTGATGGCGTGAAATCGACGTCCAGGGGCACCAGGCACCGGGCACTAGGCGTTCCCGTACCAAGGTGGCAGGACAGGCGGATACGGGGACCTCGACATGGGCTGTGACCAGCAGCGAAGGACGGCGACGGAGGAGCGCGGAGAAATCGTCGCGTTCTCCCGTGTGCAAGCGGCTCCCGGTTCGATGGAGGCTGGGCGGGCGGGTGCCTTTGAGGGGCACTTGGGAAACCTGGGGGAGACATGGGGCACGGGAAATGCGCAGGATTCGGGAGCAACCGGGGGAACGGGGGGCGTACGGGCTGTGGGGGAAACGGGGCGTTGCGACGGGGATGGCGTGAAGGTGAGCGATGTCAGTGGGGCGAGCGTGAGGGACGCCGGGGCGCGGCTGGCACGGTCGTACGCAGTGCACGGCAGTACCGTCGTGGAACTGTCCGGGGATGTGGATCTCGCCACCGCCGAGGAGATCAGGAGCGCCCTTGACGAGGCGACCGCGCCGTCCGGTGCGCAACTCGTGGTGATTGATTTGCGTCATACGACGTTCTTCGACTGCACCGGACTTGCTCTGCTGGTGCGCGCGGAGGAGCGGATGGCCAGTCGTGCGGGGCGGTTGCGGTTGGTCTGCGCGCACGCGATCACGCTGCGGTTGATGGAGATCGCCGACCTCACGGGATTGCTCAGGCCGGTGCCGACTCTGGAGCAGGCCCTGGAACGGGCAGCGTGATCGGGGTAGGTGTCAGGCGCGAGGCGGTGGCCGACCGGGCGCGGTCATCCGAAGCGACCTCATCGGGCGAAAGCAGCGCACTGTTGTGGCGTAGCAGCCACAGCCGGTAAGCGGTGTTCGCCCACGCCAGTTCGAGATAGGCCGACTTCAGGTCGGCGTGGAGCGCGTCGGCGTCGGGTCCAGTGGTGGCCTGCGGCCGAGACACCGTGAACAGCCGTACGGTCAGCGGATCGTCGAGCAGCGGGCGGATCACCATCCCCTCACGCGTAACCGTGGTGGGCTGGCACGGCGAGACCGCCTCGCCCGAGGCGACCAGTTCGGCGGCCGTGGTGTTGTCCCTGACGTGAACCATGCGCGGGTTGAGCCCGGCGTCGCTCAAGACCCGGCGCAGCGCGGCGCACTCGTCATCCACGGTCAGGTCCACCACCCAGCGGTCATTGGCCAGGTCGGAGAGCCGCACCACGGGGCGGCCCGCCGCCGGGTGGCTCGCCGACAGCGCGATGAACTGCGGTTCCTTGGCGACCAAGATGCGCCGCTCGACACCACCGGGCACCGGCAGCGGAAAGCCGGCGAATTCGTGCACGAACGCGATGTCGAGTTGGTGGGTCGCCACCATCTGCAGCAGCATCGTTGCCGACACATCGACATGGATCGTGGTGTCCGCGTCGGGCAGTCGGGCGTGCAGCTTGCGCAACCAGCCCGCCACGGCGCGGTTGCCGGTGCTGCCGATGCGCAGATGTGCCCCGCTGGCATGAGCCGCGGCATCCTTGGCGGCCGTGACCAAGGCGCTCATATCGGCCACTATCGGTCGGGCCCGCGTCAGCACGGAGCGCCCGAGCGGCGTGGGCTGGCTGCCCGATTGCTCCCGGGTGAACAGCAGGCCTCCTATCGCGTTCTCGATGCGCCTGAGCTGCGTGGTGAGGGATGGCTGCGTCATGCCCAGTTGCAGCGCAGCCTTGCGCACGCTGCCGGCGTCGGCAATAGCACATAGCGCACGAAGGTGTCTCACGTCGAGCTCCACGGCCGGAGCATAACGGCGCTCACACGACACACACCAGACACACAAACCGTTCATTTGTGCCAGGGGCAGGCGCATGGCGCGATGAGTGGCGACGTCGTACCGAGGTGCTTTCGATGCCGTGCTGTGCCGATATGTGGAGATAGGCGCTGTTAGTCGGCTTAGTTGCCCCATAGCTTCGTGCTATGGCCGATTGGCATCATCCGCATCGAGCGGAACCTCCCTGACACTCGGCGGGACCAATGTTCCGGACGGTCTGACCGCTACCCCACGGCGATCGCTTGACCTTCGGGCAGCACAAAGGAATCCCCCCACGTGAAAAACCCCAAGATATTTCTGTCCGTTTCGCTGGGCCTCGGGCTGGCCACCATGACGGCGCTCCCAGCCTCCGCCTCCGTCACCGCGGACGCCACCCACCGGTCCACCCCTGCCAGCATTGCCGCCTACAACGGCTCCGCCGAGGACACCGCGGCGACCAAGGCGTTCTTCGAGGCCGTCATCAACTCGGCCAAGGCCAAGCAGGCCAAGACCGGCGAGCGGGCCGTCACTGTCACCTACGACGCCAGCCAGGCGCCCACCTTCTCGTCGCAGATCGCGAAGAGCACCGAGATATGGAACTCCCACGTCGCCAACGTGAAGCTCCAGGAGGGCTCGGGCGGCGACTTCGAGTACCGCGAGGGCGACGACCCGCGCGGCTCGTACGCCAGCACCGACGGGCACGGCGGCGGCTACATCTTCCTGGACTACAAGCAGAACCAGGAGTTCGACTCGACCCGGGTCACCGCGCACGAGACCGGCCACGTCCTTGGGCTTCCGGACCACTACGAGGGCCCGTGCGAGGAGCTGATGTCCGGTGGTGGCCCCGGCCCCTCCTGCACCAACCCGAACCCGAACCAGGAAGAGACCAGCCGCGTGGACCAGATCTGGGCGAACGGCCTGAACGCCTTCGACAAGGGCGCGTTCTTGAAGTGACGGAGTGAGCCGGACGGCTCGTTCCTCACGTGCCGGCTCGGCGGCGGTCCTCGCGCCACGCGTCAGCGGTCCTCGCGCCACGCGCCAGCGATCCCGCGCCACGCGTCAGCGATCCCCGATCCGCGGACGCGACGATGGCCCGCTCCCCCTCGCGCACCAGATGGGGCGAGGGGGAGCGGGCCGCTGCCGTACGGGCACCGCCCCTACGGATCAGTAGAGCTTGTTGACCGCCGTCGTCGTGGTCCGCTTGAAGTCGGCTACCTGGGCGTGCTGGAAGTTGCCCATCTGGCCCCACTTCACCACGGTGACCGTCCTGCCGTCCCGTCCGACCGAGAAGAGGTTGATGTCGGAGGGGCCCGACGCGTGCGCGGTGTGGATGCCGTAGACGTTCGCGCCTTCTTCGACGTTGATGCGGCCGTAGTCGCGGAACTCCGCCTTCACGTCGGGATCTTCTTGCTCGGCCTGGTCCGCGCATGTGCGGATGGCCTTGTTGAACAGCGCCGCCAGTGACTTGGCGTCCGCCTGGTCCCGTCCTACGACGGTCACCTGCACGGCGCCGGTGTCGTACTCGGTCCAGAAGTTGCGGTGCACCGAGGTCGCACCGGGCAGCGAGGGGCCGAAGCAGAACGGCAGCGGGTCCGGCGTACCGGGCGTGACGTCGCTGGCGTACCAGGCGGACGTCCGGTGCGGCGGCAGTTCGTTCGGCGCCAGGAACGCGGGCTCCGACGAGACCGGGGCCGGAGCCGAGTGCGGCGCTGCGTTCGCGGCCGGGGCGAGAGCGGTAGCGGTGGCGGCGGCGGTCAGCACCGCGAGGCCGATGGCAGCCGGGCGGCCCAACCGGGCCCGGGAGTTGATACGGGAAGTGCTGGCCGGGGCGGCCATGGTGCCGGTCCCGGCGTCAGTAGCGGTCTCGGTGTGCGAGTGCGTGTTCATGGGGCAACTCCGCCATGAACGAGCCTGAGCCGCAATGGAATCGCATCCATCCGGGACGCTGGAACGCTGAATTGGCCTCTGACCTGCGCGTATGCCAGGTCCCTGGAATGCGGTCACGGAACGCGCCGGCAGCGCTGGCACTAAGATCGGGCACCGTGCCCACCCCAACGCCCCCACGGCGCCGCAAGCCGCGCGCCGACGCAGAGCGCAATCGGGCCCGCGTCCTCAACGCCGCGCGCGACCTCTTCACGGCGCGCGGTGAGGATGTGCAGATGCCCGAAGTCGCCAGGGCCGCAGGGGTCGGCGTCGGCACCGTCTACCGGCACTTCCCCAGCCGAGCCGCGCTCATCGAGGCCGCGGGCGAACAACGGCACGCGGACATCGTCGAGTTCGGCCGCACGGCGTGTTTGCCATGCCCGGACGCCGCCGATGGGCTCACCCGCTACATCGCGTACATCGGCGAGGTGCTGGCCACCGATCGCGGGCTGACCGCATCGATCGAGGCAACGCTCGGGTCGGCCAGGCCGGCGGGCGCCGCGGCGGAGCGCACCGAGGCGATAGCGGCCGAACTCATCGCGCGCGCCAGGGCGCAGGGAGTGATCCGCCCGGACGTGGAGGTGGCCGACCTCAGCATGATCGTGTGCGGGCTTGCGGCAATCATCAGGAACGGGACGGGGGACTGGCGCCGCTACGTGCAGATCACCATGGCCGGGTTACACAACGCGCAGCCGGATGTGCCCTTCGGCGGGCGCAGCGCGGCGCGGCTGGACAGCCGGCCGGATAACACGGCGTAACGGCGCCAGTTACGGGCATTACGCCGCGGATTCCGCCGCCACGAGTTCCGCGATCTGCACGGCGTTCAGCGCAGCACCCTTGCGGAGGTTGTCGCTGGAGCAGAAGAGAGCCAGGCCGTGGCCGTCTGGGACGGTCTCGTCGCGCCGTATGCGGCCCACGTATGTGGGGTCCTGACCGGCGGCTTGCAGTGGCGTGGGGATGTCGGACAGCGCAATGCCCGGGGCGGCGGCCAGCAGCGCTGCGGCGCGCTCGGGGCTGAGCGGGCGGGCGAAGCGGGCGTTGATCTGAAGCGAGTGGCCGGTGAACACGGGAACCCGTACGCAGGTGCCGGAGACCAGCAGTTCCGGGATGCCCAGGATCTTGCGGCTCTCGTTACGCAGCTTGCGCTCCTCGTCCGTCTCGCCGGAGCCATCGTCGAGGAGGGACCCGGCCAGCGGCAGCACATTGAAGGCGATCGGGCGCGCGAACTTGCGCGGGGCTGGCAGGTCCACGGCCGCGCCGTCGTGCGTGAGTTGGGCCGCTGACTCGGCGGTCTTGCGTACCTGCTCATCCAGTTCGCTCACGCCCTCAAGGCCGCTGCCGGACACCGCCTGGTACGTGGCGACCACCAGGCCCGTCAGACCGGCCTCGGCATGCAGCGGGCGCAGCACCGGCATGGCGGCCATCGTGGTGCAGTTGGGGTTGGCGATGATGCCCTTCGGGCGCTCGGCGATGGCGTGCGGGTTCACCTCCGAGACGACGAGCGGAACCTGCGGGTCCATCCGCCAGGCCGACGAGTTGTCGATCACCACGGGCCCGGCTGCCGCCACCTTGGGGGCCAGCACCTTGGAGCTCGCACCGCCCGCCGAGAACAGCACGATGTCAAGGCCGGAGAAGTCCGCGGTGGCCGCGTCCTCGACGCTGATCTCGGTGCCCTGCCAGGGCAGGGTCCGCCCCGCTGAGCGTGCGGAGGCGAACAGCCGCAACTGCTCCACCGGGAATCCGCGCTCGGCGAGTATGCCGCGCATCACGCCGCCGACCTGGCCGGTGGCACCGACGATTCCGATCCTCATGCTGCTCCCTCGTTCCTTCGCGCTCGCCCGGGCCTCCAGCAGTCCCACCGCCGTCGCCCAGGGCGCGCTCCGTCTCTTGTGTGCACGCCCCGCCCCCGCACCCCCTGCGCTTGCCGGGTTGGTTCGCCGCAGACCCACTGGGCGGACGCGTACGGCTGTGCGCAGTATCTCCCGAGGCCGGGCCCCGTACGGGGGCGGGCCGGTGGTGAAGAGGGTCACGTCAGCGGCGTAGTTCCGGCCCCGTCAGGTGATCTTGTACGAACCCGACGGCGCTGGCGGCGGGCCTGTGGCGGTGCGCGGCGCGCCGATCGACGGGGTCCCCGGCCTTGTCACCGGTGCAACCGATCCGGCCAGGCGGCTTGCCCACGCGCTGAGTTGAGGTCACGGTTATGCCCTGCGGGTGTGCCAGGCGCTCGCATCGAACCCCGGACCGGAGGCGTCGTGGCTCCCCTCGCTCCCTTCGTACCACCGCACGAGGTCATTGGAGAGGGCCCGCACCGGGTCATGGCCATACACGGCTGGTTTTCGGACCGTGCCGCGTACGCAGCGCTGCTCCCACACATCGACCGGCGGACGTTCACCTACGTCATGCCGGATCTGCGGGGCTACGGCACAGCGCGTGATGTGCCCGGCGAATACACCACCAGCGAGGCGGGTCGGGACCTGCTGGCCCTGGCCGACCACTTGGGCTGGCAGCGTTTCTCGCTGCTGGGGCACTCGATGGGTGCCGCGGTCGCGCAGCGTGTGTTGGCGGCGGCACCGCTCCGGGTGCGCCGGCTGGTGGGAATAGCGCCGGTGCCCGCTAGCGGGGCGCCGATGGAGGGCGAGCAGTGGGAGTTGTTCGCCTCGGCCGCCGAGCACCCCGAGAACCGCCGCACGATCATCGACGTAACGACGGGCAACCGTCACCCCGATGTGTGGCTCGACCTCATGGTCCGGCACTCCGTCGAACACAGCGTCCCCCAGGCGCTTCGCGCATGGCTCGACTCCTGGGCGCTGGAGGACTTCCACGAGCAGATCTCCGGCTCGAAGCTGCCGGTATGCGTGGTGGTCGGCGGGCACGACCCGGCGCTGTCGGCCGAGGTCATGCGCCAGACATGGCTGCGGTGGTACCCGGCCGCCAGGCTGGTGATTTTGCCGTATGCGGGGCACTATCCGGCGGACGAGTCGCCACTTGCGCTGATACGGATCGTGGAGGATTTCCTCGCACAGGACCCGGAATAGCATGAAATTGCATGGAGTAGCGCGCGATGGCACCGGGCAGCGCGAAATAGCGCGGGATAGCTTGGAGCGCGCGAAACAGTTCGGAGCAGTGCGGAATAGTGCAAAACCAGTGCTGCCATCCGCATTGCCGGTGGCTCCGGTGGCTCCGGTGGCACCCGTGTCACCGGAGCCCGCTGTGTCTCCGGTCCTCCCGCCGCCGCTTTCGCCGCCGCGCTAATCGCTGTTTTCGTTGGATGTTGCACCAGGGGATGTGCTGGCGGTTTTGCCGGTGTCTTTTTGTAGCCTTTCGCGCCGCTCCCGTTCCGTCTGCTCGTATTCGGGCAGCAGTTGCTTGGTGATGCGCTTCACGTAGCCCTGGGTTTCGTTGAACTCGGGGATGCCGCGCGCCCGGAGTACCGCGCCGGGGCCCGCGTTGTAGGCGGCGAGGGCTAGTTCGGTGGGGTTGCCGGGGACGTCCTTGACCGAGGTGTAGAGGTGGCAGAGATAGCGGGCCTGGGCCGGGATGGCGTCCTTGGGGTTCCAGACATCGGCCTTGCCGTCGCCGTCTGCGTCGCGGCCCCATTCGGACCAGGTGGCCGGCGCGAACTGCGCGATCCCATCGGCCTTGCCGGAACTCGCTTGAGGGTCCCACCCGCTCTCAGCGTCGATTTGCGCGCCGAGCAACGGCACGCTCAGCGGGGCGCAGGTGCGGGCTGCGGCCTCGATCGCCGCGCGGTGCTCGTCCGGAACGGTGGGCAATGGGTCGGCAGTGTCCTCAGCCAGTTCTCGTACGGTCATGATCCCGGCGCCGAGCAGCGCAGCGCTGGCCACGACCGTGAAACCGAACCGGGCGCGACGGGTCACCATGCTGAAGCGGAAGGGAGGGAGATGAGCATGGGAGGGACGATAACCGGATTTACGCAGGTGCCTGTAATCGAGTGAAGACGCGGGGTGATTGATTCGTATGCGCGTTCGTATGGCGTCGTAGGTCGCGCTCCGGCCGGCGCGGCGCGCATGCGTGAGCGGTAGACCCCGCGGCCGATGGCGCTTCAGGAGGCTTGCGGGGCCTCGTGGTTGGCCGGGCGGCGGCTCATCACGTATCCGGCGATCGTGCCGACCGCGAACAGTGACAACACCGAGACGGCGGTGCTCAGCCAGGTGGCACCGAGCCACTGGCCACCCAGGTAGCCAAGGCCCACGCTGTACGCGGCCCACATCAACCCGGCCAGCGCGGACCAGGGCAGAAACTCAGCAGCCTTACGGTGCGCGGCGCCAGCGCCCAGGCTCACCACGGAGCGCCCGGCGGGCGCGAACCGGGCGAGGACGACGAGTGTGCCTCCGCCATGCACCAGGGCGGTGCCCAACTTCTGCTGGGCGGCGGTCAGTCGGCGGGATCGGGCGATGGCGCGGTCGAGGCGTTCGCCACCACGCCAGGCCAGCCGGTAGGCGACCAGGTCACCGAGCAAAGAGGCAGTGGCGGCGCACAGCACCAGCGCGAGCATCTCGGGCACGTCGGCGTCGGGCTTTACGCCTCGCGCGGCACCCACCGCATCGGCGGTCGTGGTGCCGGCTGCGGCCGTGGCCGCAGCGATCACCAAGATGCCGCTGGGTAGTACGGGCAGGAAGACATCGAGGAGTACGGACATGCCGATGATCACGTAGATCCACGGGGTGTTTACCAACGACCCCAAGGTTTCTAGCAACGTCTCTCCCGATCCCGATCCCCCGCCGCGACGTCGCAAGGGAGCGGCAGGAGCGGCCTCTACAGCCATACAGCGTACGCCTGTGTCGAAAGAGCATACCGAGCACGAGCCGCTGGTGTTGATCTCCTGAGGCTGTGATCGCGCCGCACGGCCGCTGTGGGTGCATGTGACAGGGTCGTTAAGTGTCGATAATGAGGCCCAAGCGCATGGGCACACCGTGCACAACATCGCATAACGGGCCAGTTATTCCGCCCAATCTCGGTACCTCGATATATCGACTCGTCACCACGTCGTTACCTCGGCAGATCGGTAGAGCCATCAGCTGACGGTCCTCATGCACCCGCGTGCGGGGCGCCCGGGGCGGTGGCGCCGCCGCCTGCGGCTCACCTCTGCGCTGCTGGTCGGCGAGCGTTCGCGCAAGGGGGCGAGTCGGGTCTGAACGGCGTCCGGCCGCCACCCGATCGATATCGGGTGGCGGCCGGGGTGCCGGACGCAACACCGGCACAGGTGCCGGTGAGCGGTGGGCTAGCGGGCCGATGGACGGCCCGCGGGTGGTCAGACGCGGGTCGGCTGGCGCCGCGGCTCGGTCGAGAGCTGCTCGCGCTCGCTGCCGATAACGCGGTCGAGCGCCCAGGGGCCGGGGCCGGTGAAGACGATGAGCAAGAACGCCCAGCAGAACATCGCGGACGCCTCGCCGCCGTTTTCGAGCGGCCACAGCTTCTCGGTCTGGTGCTCGACGAAGTAGGCGTACGCCATCGAGCCGGAGGATATGAACGCGGCGGGGCGGGTGAGGAGGCCGGTCATTACGAGGATGCCGCCGACGAGTTGGATCACGGACGCGTACCAGCCGGGCCAGGAGCCCGTGTCAATGGTGGCGCCGGTGCCGCCTACGCCGCCGAGGACGCCAAAGAGCGAAGAGGCGCCGTGGCAGGCGAACAGCAGGCCGACGACGATCCGGAACAGGGACAGGACGTGAGGCCGCGCAGCGTCGAGGCGCTCGGTGAGCGGGGCGGGATATGGCATGAGGGGGACTCCTCGTTTCGGGGACGGGAAACAACGAGGGGGCCAGGTTAGGTACGCCTATCCGATTGTTGCAAGTTCAAGTTCTGCCAGGCTGTCTCCATGTGGCCTGGAGAAGCCCTTGCCGGCCGCGCGCGGGGGCGGGAAGTGGGCGTGGAGGGCGGTATGTGTCCATCGCCCCTGCCCGTGGCGTTGCACGCATCGCGGCGGCTGCGCCGCGCAGCGTCACCAACCCCTTACGGGATCGCCGTCCGCCACCTGTACTCGGTGAACACCCTCGGTCGGCACGTCGAGCCCACGGCGACGTGCAGGTAGCTGCCTAGTGGTCTCGACCAGTTGGTATGGACTTTTCGCGAGGCTCAGGCCGCTCGCTTTGAGGTCGTTCGTGTAGTGAACGCGAGCGTGGCCGAATTTCGACGGTCCGTCGAGAAGTGCCTCCACGGAAAGGGTGTCCGAGGGGTGCGGACCTTGGTCCTTCGGCTGTCAACCCACGGTTGACGAGTCGAGGCTGTCAACCTACGGTTGACGCATGACGAAGCCATTAAGCGTGACGCCTCCCGTCCGGCTCGACGAGCTGATCGAGGCCATCAAGAAGGTCCACCCCGACGCGCTCGACCAGCTCTCCGGCGCGGTGGTGGCCGCCGACCACCTCGGGGACCTGGCCGATCATCTGATCGGCCACTTCGTGGACCAGGCGCGGCGCTCCGGCGCCTCCTGGACGGAGATCGGCAAGAGCATGGGGGTCACCCGGCAGGCGGCCCAGAAGCGGTTCGTGCCCAAGGGCGCGGGGGAGTCGGCGGACCCCAACCCGCAGCAGGGCTTCAACCAGTTCACCGAGCGGGCCAAGAACGCGGTGGTGGCCGCGCACAACGAGGCCAAGGCCGCGGCCAACGCGGAGGTGGGCCCCGAACATCTGGTCCTTGGGCTGCTGAGTGAGCCACAGGGGCTGGGTGCGCGGGCGATCCTCGCGCAGGACGTGCCGCTGGAACGGGTGCGGGAGGTGGTGGTCGCGGCGCTGCCTGCGGCGGCAGACGAGGTGCCCGAGCTCATCCCGTACACCGCAGGGGCACGCAAGGCGCTGGAGCTGACGCTCCGGGAGGCCCTGCGGCTGGGGCACAACCACGTCGGGACGGAACACCTGCTGCTCGCGCTCCTTGAACACGAGGACGGGGCCGGCGTCTTGGCGGATGCCGGCATCGACAAGGAGGCTGCGACGGCCCACGTGGCCCAGGCCGTGGCGGCTATCGCCGCCGACACCGCGGAGCGACAGTAGGGCGGTGCCGTGGGTTGGTGTCGTGGGTCGGTGCCGCTCGGGTGCCGTGGGTCGGTGCCGGTCGGGTGCCGTGGCGGTCAGCGGCGCGGTGGGCCCACGGTGCGTTGCATCGCGGTGACCAGCCTGGCCGCCCCCGAGCGGTCCACGCGCGCCTGATCAAGGCGTAGCTTCGCGTCCCGGCCGCGCAGCGTCAGGGTCATGAGCTGGTTGCCGAACCAGGGCCCGCCCGTGCGCCGCCAACCGAGCGCCGCCCGCCCCGTCCTGCCGTGCCGGGCGAAGACGCGGCCGAGTTGGCGGCCCGCTCGGCTCCAGCCGAACCGGAAACCGACTCGGATCGACGCCGGAATGCTGTTGTGCACCGGCGAGCAGGTCAGTTGCAGCACGTGGCTGTTGGGCGGCAGCGGCCAGCGTGACCAGTCAGGCTCTGCGACGTATGCGTGGTGCACGTCCCCGGACAGCACGCTGATCGTCGCGGGTGCCTGTGGGCCGCGCCCCGCCTCGGCGATCAGGTCGGTCAGCGCGTCGAAGGAGCTGGGGAAGGCCGACCAGTGCTCCAGATCGGCGCGCTGCCGTACGTTCTCGGCGATCCGCGCCCAGCGGGGCCCGCGTTCGCCCGCGCACAGCGCCGCGTTCCACCCCTCGACGTCGTGTACGAAGTGGGGCAACAGCCACGGCAGCGAGGTGCCGATGAGCAGATGGTCCATCTCGCCTTGGCCCGCGTGCGCCTGGTCGCGGAGCCAGGTCAACTCTTTCTCGTCGAGCATGGACCTGGCGCCCTCGTCGAGCACCCGGGCTGCCCGGGTGTCCACCATCAGCAACCGCACGCGACCGTAGTCGCGACGATAGCTCCAGCGGGCGAACGTCGGGTCGGCGTCGGAGCGTTCGACGAAGTCGCGCAGCACAGCGGTGGCGTCCGGCGCCGTCGTGGGATGAGCCAACCCCGAGTGTCCGGTAGGCGCTTCGGCGGCGGCACCACCCGCCGCCGACACGGAGCTGACCGTCGTACCGGGCCCCGCGCTCGCCTCATCGGCCGGCGCTGCCCCACTGGCCTGCTCCGCCGTCGCGCTCTGCGCCTGGAGCTTCTCCCGGCGCTCCCGTTGCTCGTTCTCCTGCTGCTCTTGCGCTGTGCTTGCCGCGCGGACCGCCGCGTAGAGTTCGTCGGCCGCGAGTTCGGCGGGGGAGAGGTTGCCCAGGTGCTGGTACACCCAGTACGACATCAGCCCGCTCAGCACCCGCGTGCGCCACCAGGGGGTGGCCCGCATCTGCGCCAACCAGGCGGCGCTGGTATTCCAATCATCGACCACGTCATGATCATCGAACATCATGCAGCTGGGCACGGTGGAGAGCAGCCACCGCACCTCCGGGTCAAGCCAGGACTCGTAGTAGAGCCGGGTGTACTCCTCGTAGTCCGCGACCTGGTGCCACGGTGGCTGGCTCACATCGCGCCGGGTGGCCAGCCAGGCGCGGGTGGCCGCTGAGGTCTCGTCCGCGTACACCTGGTCGCCGAGCAGGACCAGCGCATCGGGGCGCTCGCCATCAGGCGTGTGGGCGATGTGGCCGGCGAGGGTGTCCAGCGCGTCGGGGCCGACCGGATCATGGGCGTCCGCTCCGGGTGGCGCCGCCCATCGGCAGGAGCCGAAGACGATCTGCACGGCGGGCGCGCCACCGGTGGCGGAGGCGGCTGCTTGGCCGCGTGCGGTCGCTTGCTCGGGGGACGGCGTACGGATCGTGGACGCGGGGAACCGTGAGTCCGGCAGCGGCCACACCCGTTCGCCGTCGAGCAGCACCTCATACGCGCTCACGCTGCCCGGGCGCAGCCCCGTGACCTCCACGAGGGCGTAGTGGTGCCCGGCGATCCGCCAGGTGCGAGTCGATCCGCCCGGCTGTGCGCCGGCGGTGAGCTGCTCTCGTACGGGCTCGGTGTGCGCTACCTGCGGCGCGCCACCGGTGGCAGCGTCCGCTACGGGTACGCAGCGCACCTCTACCGTGCACGGCTCGTCGGTCTCCACCCATACGGTGGCGCGCTCGCCAGTTTCCCAGTCGATCTGGCGTAGCAACGGCCCCAGGCGCAACCTGGCCATCTGCTGTCCCTCCGTCGCTTCGTCGCCGCGTGGCCGTGGGGCCATGTGGCCGTGGGGGCGCCCCCGGTGGCCCAGCGCGGCCGTCCGGCGCGTTCGCCACGGCCGTACGCACGTACCGTACGGCTCTACTGTTCGCGCGTTTGTACGGTACGGAATGACCGGGCCGCACGGGAAGTTTCCGCCGACGTGGCGGCCCGTGCAGGAAGCAGCATCGAAGCGGACCTCGATCAGTTGTCGCGCATCAGTTGTCACGCACCAGCTGTCACACAGCACACGCCGTCGCCCACCCATGCGGCTGGCCCGCCGCCCCGTGCGGGGGGCGGCGGGCCAGTGGTGGTGCGTGGTGCGGGCTGGTCAGCAGCGGTTGAGGATGCTGCTGAGGGCGCTCTTTTCGGCGCTGTCAACGGACAGGCCGTAGGAGTGCTTCACCGAGACCCACATCCGGGCGTACGTGCAGTGGTAGCTGTTGGTGGGCGGCAGCCACTCGGCGGGGTCCTTGTCCCCCTTGGCCTGGTTGACGTTGTCGGTGACGGCGAGGAGCTGGGCGCGAGTGAGGTCGTTGGCGAAGCCCTCACGCCGGGACGTGGTCCAGGCGTTGGCGCCGGACTTCCAGGCCTCGGACAGCGGCACCATGTGGTCGATGTCCACGTCGGACGCCGCGTGCCAGGTAGCGCCGTCGTACGGGGAGAACCAGGAGCCCTTGACGGCGGCGCAACTGCTGTCCTGCTCGACGTCCTTGCCGTCCCGTTTGAGGACGACCTCGCGGGTGTTGCAGGCGCCGTTCTGAGTGCTCCAGTGCGGGAACTTGTCGCGGCTGTAACCGTCCGATGAGCCCTCGGCCTTGACGGTGAGCTGCGAGAGGTAGGTGCGCGCGGTGGCGGCGTCCGGCGGGGTGGGCGGAGCGGCATACGCGCTCGGGCCGCTCAGCACCAACGTGCCGACCAGCGTGACGAGTCCACCGATGGCGGTGGCTCGACGCGCGTAGACGCCTCGACGTGATGAGGTCGTGTCCGTACGGGACATGGCGAACTCCCTCTGAAGTGGGGGGATGCGGGCGCTGTGGCCCAGATATGTTCTCGGCGCCGGGTTTCCGTGGGGTAGGCGCTAGGTAACAGGGTGACGACGCGGTCATGTCAAAGCAAGGGGCGCTAGGGGTTTGGCGTATCCGTACGCGGCGGCCATGGCCAGTGCTTTGACGCGCCGTAAGGTGAGGGTGTGCCTGCCGTGACCCACCTCGCTGGTGCGGCCCTGCTGCCCGTGAGTCCCACGCTCGGGATGGTGCTTGCCGCCCTGCTCATCGCCGCCGCGGCCGTTGGCGCGCTCGCCCACCTCACGCATGGCATAGGCGCACGACAAGCTGGGGGCGCGGCCACGGCGCGAGGCGCCCACACCTGGCGTGCGGTGATCTCGCGCGCGGTGCGATGGTGCCGGCGGGGGGTGCGCGCGGTGCTACGACGCACCGGGTGGAGGCGTACGGGCGCATCGGATGCATCGGGTGCGTTGGGCGGAGTGCATGCGCCGGGCGCATCGGAGGCATCGGCGGCGCAGGCGCGCAGTGACGGCGGGCAGAGCCATGCGCGCGCTGTGCTGACCGCGGGGTTGCGCGCCGTTTTGCAACTAGCCGCCGTCGCCCTGCTCATCGGCTGGGTCGTACGCGCCGTGCCGCTGTTGCTCGCCTTCATCGCCATGATGTTCGCGGTCGCCGTACGCACGGCTGGCCGCCGCATCACCACCAACCGCACCTGGGGCTGGGCCGCGCCGCCGATCGCCGCGGGGGTGGTACCGGTGGTCGCCGCGCTGCTGCTGACCGGCCTGGTGCCGGTCAAGGGCATCACGCTGATCCCGGTCACCGGCATTCTCATCGGCGGCGCGCTCACCGCGACGGTGCTCGGCGGCCGACGTGCCCTGGACGAGTTGGAGGTACGGCGGGGCGAGGTGGAGGCCGGCCTCGCGCTGGGACTGCTCGCCCGCGACGCCCGACTGGAGATCGCCCGCCCCGCCGCCGCCGACGCGTTGCTGCCGGGCCTCGACCAGACCAGGACCGTGGGCCTCGTCACGTTGCCCGGGGCCTTCGTCGGGATGCTGCTGGGTGGCGCCTCGCCGGTGCAGGCCGGCGCGGTCCAGCTCTTTGTGCTGGTCGCGCTGATGGCGGTGCAGGTGGTGGCGGTCGCAGTGGTGCTTGAGCTGGTCGCCACAGGACGGCTGCACCGGATCGCGGACGCTGACGTATCCTCGACGGCAGCAGAAGGGGAGTAGCTCTTCGCCGGACCGTCGACATACTGCTCGCCCGTCTCTCGTCCGCCGCTTGCGGCGGGGCGCTCACGCGTCAGGGGGAAGGTGAGCCGGCGCCCGGAGGCCGGTGGGTACGGATCGGGCATATCCGCGAGATATGCCGCCTTTGTTCCGTGCACACCACCGTGCCAGCGAGACCTTCGGCCGCAGTGTTTGACGCTGCCGTGCCGAAGCGACCCCTCTCGCAGGGCCCTTTTCGGTGCGGTCGCCCGACCGAATGAGGACATCCACCCCGTGTTCAGCCTCACCGTCGCCGCCGTGACCTTCGGCGTCGTCTTCCTCGCCGAACTGCCCGACAAGACCGCCCTGGCCGGTCTGATGCTGGGCACCCGCTACCGCGCGTCGTACGTCTTCGCCGGCGTCGCCGCCGCGTTCGCCGTCCACGTCGCGCTCGCCATCGCCGCCGGCAGCGTGCTCACCCTGCTGCCGCAACGACTGCTCCAGGCGATCGTCGGCGTGCTCTTCCTGGCCGGCGCGGCCATGCTCCTGCTGAAGAAGGACGACGCCGATGAGGAGGTTAAAAAGCCCGCTGACCAGAGCTTTTGGAAGGTCGCTGGCAGCGGCTTCATGCTGATCCTGGTCGCCGAGTTCGGCGATCTGACCCAGATCATGACCGCCAACCTGGCCGCCCGCTACGACAGCCCGCTGTCCGTCGGTGTCGGCGCTGTGCTCGCGCTGTGGGCCGTGGCCGGCATCGGCATCGTCGGCGGGCGCACGCTGATGAAGTACGTACCGCTCCGGCTGATCACCAAAATCGGCGCGTGCGTGATGCTGCTGCTGGCCGCGGTCAGCCTGTACGAGGCGGTCTCGGCGTAACGAGCCCGACGCCGGCCGATGCGCCCCGCTCGGGGCGCCCCGGCGGATGTGCCCCGGGTGGACGGGCGTACGGCTGATCGCGCCCGGGGCCGGCGGGCTGATGGGATCAGTGGCGCGGGGCCGCGTGCGGAGGGCTGGTGTCGGCGCGGGCCGCTGTGCGTGGCGCGGGGGCGCAGCGCCGGGGCGCGGATGCGTCGGTCGGGTGCCGTCGCACTTGGGTGGGCTCCACCGTCCACTCGATGCCACCGCGCTCCGGCCTGATGAAGACCAGGAACATCGTGCGCCGGGTCACCGGGGAGGTGTACGGACCTGCGTCCGTCATGATGCCGGTACGGCCGGTGACCGTGTCCTCCACCGCGTCGCCGATTGCGGCGATCGCCTCGTCCTCGGTCACTTCCCCCACCGCCCGTTGACCACCGCGATCCGCGCGCTGAGCCGCTCGCGCGACGTCAGCGGCCGTAGGTTCGCCGGCGCCGTGTCCCATCGGGCGCCGCCGGTGAGCGCGCGCAGCGTGACGCTCCCTGCGCCGCGTTGCAGGATGACGCCCATGCGGCCCAGCGCTTCGTCTATGGCCAGATCCCCGCGAACCGGTCCGCCGCCGACGTCGGTGGCCCGCGGGTCACCAGGATCGTCCAGTGTCGCCGGAGGCTTCCCCATGGAGGACATCCTTGTGTTCCCTTCCGGAGGTGTGGGGCAGGCGTGCGCGCGGTACGCGCTCGCGCGGTGCCCAGCCCAGAGTGATCCAGCGAACTGCGCGGGGCGGGTAAGACGGGATGTACGGCGCGTCAGGTAGGAAATCAGTCTGTACAACTCCAGCCGCTGCGGCGGGTCTTCACGTCCTCGCCGACCCGTGCGTCATCGCCCACCGATGACAATTCAGACGTCCTCGCCGGCCGTCGTCGCCAACCTACGCGTCGTCGATACCCGCAGCGTCGCCGCCCTACGCGTATCGCCGCCCGGCGGCATCGTTAATGCTGGTGCTGGTGCTGGTGCTGGTGCTGGCCTCGCTGCGAGGGCAGGTGTCGCCGCCGGCCGTCGTCGCTGCGGGAGCGCGTGCCGCTGGAGCGGGGCGCGCCGTGCGCCGGAGCGCGGCGCGGCGTGCGTCCGGTGGGGGCGGGGTGTGCGTCCGGGGCGTGGGGTGGGTGCGGGGCGAGTGAGGCGTGGCGTACCCCTGCGCCAACCCCTACGCCGATGGGTAGGGGTAGGCGCAGGGGTCAGGGCGCTAGGTGAGTAGGGGTCAGGGCGTTAGGTGCAGGGTCATGCTGCCGTCCGGCAGGGCCTCGACGCGGAGGTGCTCCAGGTCCCGTACGTGCGCGGTGGGCGTGTACGCCGCAGCGCGGGGGCCCACGCCCACGACACGCATTCCAGCCGCCAGGCCGGCCGCAATGCCCACCTCGGAGTCTTCGAAGACGACGCAGTCCGCGGGCGCGAAGCCAAGCTCGGCCGCGCCCTTGAGGAAGCCCTCCGGGTCCGGCTTGCTGGCGCTCACGCACTCGGCGGTGACCCGTACGCGCGGCATCGGCAGCCCGCAGGCGCCCATCCGTGCCCGTGCCAGGCCCTTGTCGGCGGAGGTCACCAAGGCGTGCGGCAACTGTGCGAGCGAGGCCAGGAAGGCGGGTGCGCCCGGCACCGGCACCACGCCGGTCAGATCCGATGTCTCCCAGGCGAGCATCCGCGCGTTGTCGGCGATGTTCTCCTCGTGCGGGCGGTCGGGGAGGAGCACGGCCATGGTGGCCTGGCCCTGCCGCCCGTGTACGACCTTGATCACGCTGTCGCCGTCCAGCCCGTGTTCGGCGGCCCAGCGCCGCCAGCAGCGCTCCACGACGGCGTCGGAATTGACGAGCGTCCCGTCCATGTCGAGAAGCAGCGCCTTGACGGCGTCGATGGTCTGGGGCGTGCTCGTGGGAGCCATGGGGCACTCCTGGGCTCGACGTGGGCGCGCGGTGCGCGAAGGCAAGCGGTTCCGCCTGCGGTCAGGGGTGCGGGCGGAACCACTTTGTTTCCCAAACATACAAAGAGACTGCGCCAAACGCCAGCGCCGCCGGCCACAGCCCCGATGAACACCTCACATCGGGCAGCTGCCGGTGGGAAGCACGCGGCCGTGGTTTCGGGGCCCTGTGCTCCGCGCCCCGTGGGGGCTGCGCCCCGTGGGGCCTCGGTGGGGAGCCTTGGCGCCGCGCTACGGCTCGTCCGTACGGGCTTCCAGGTAGGCACGGGTACGGGGGCCGTAGACGCCCTCGGGGTCGCCTGCGAGGTCGTGGCGGCTTTGGTAGTCGTGCACCGCGTCCGTCACGCCCGCGTCGTACGCACCATCCGCTGCTCCGCCGTAGGTCCAGGTTTGGCGCAGCCGGTCCTGGAGTTCGGCCACCTCCGGGCCGCTGTCGCCCTCGCGTAGAACGGGCGGGCCAGACGGCTTCGGCGGGTCGGCGGAAGGCGAGTTCGGTGGTTGGGGCGGGTCGCCGACCTCGCCGGTGGACTCGGTCGGGGACGGCCGGGTGGCGGGCGGGGCCGTCGATGCATCCGACGCATGGGGCGCACCGCTGCGGCCGTCCGGGGTTGCCGACGCCTTGGGGGACGGCCGCTGGCTGCCGGACCGGGTCGCGGAGGGCGAGGCGGAGGGCGAGGTGGTCGCGGTGCCGCTCGGTGGCGGCGTCGCGCTGCTCGTCATCTTGCCGTCCCAGGTGGGCAGGGCCTCGGACGGGGACGCCAGGTGCGCGTCGGGCAGCGCCCGCTCGCCCCGGTCATCGTCGCCCCCGTCGCCGCCGAGCAGGCCGGTCCCGAACGCCAAGGTGCCCAGTACGGCGACGATGGCCGCAGCCACGAGCACGATCGCCACCGGGCGCCGCCTTCGATGGCTCACCGGTCTCGCCGCGCGCCCACCGGGGCGGCCGTCGGGCGTCTCGTCACCGGCGCCTCCGGCGCCGTCTGTGCCGCCTGTACCGTCCTTGTGAGCCTCGCCGTCAGGCCCCGCGCTGTCAGGCCCCGGGCCCGACCCCGTGGCGGCCGGTGGCGGCTCGTCGGCGAACAGCATGAGGTCCTCGGGGTGTGGCCCGCTGCCGTCCGGTGCCAGCGCGCCACCCGGGCCCGTGGTGCCGCCCAGGGGCGGTTCGTCGGCCGGATGCTGCTCGCCGGAGCGGGCCGGTTCGGATATGCCGTGCAGCGCGGTGGTGGCCGTGGCGTCCGGTCGGTCGCCCGTGCGCGCCGCGCACGTGCAGCCCGGGCGTCCGTCGGCGCGTGGCGGCGCAAAGCAGTGCGGGCAGAGCTCTCCCGTCACGGTGTTCCCTCCCTTTCAAGACGCAGGCGATTATGCAGACCGGTCAGGTGTTCGCGCACGCCGTTGTTCGGGGTGAGGACATCGCTCAGCAGGCCGTAAGCGGGCAAACGGGTGAGGATGGGATGCAGAGGCTGACCGCCGCTGGCGGATCAGTGGCAGCCGGACCCGAGGAGCCGCCGTGGCCCAGGACCCCCGCACGCCCAGCCCCGTGCCCAGCACGCCGCACCCCGCAGGCCACCACCAGGGAGCCCCAAGCAGCCAAAGCGACCACAGCACCCACAGCACCCACAGCACCCAGGACGAGCACCAGAAGCGGTCCGTCCTGGTGGCCATCGGCGCGTTGCTCCTTGGAATGTTGCTCGCTGCGCTCGATCAAACGATCGTCTCGACGGCGCTGCCCACCATCGTCAGCGACCTCGGCGGCCTGGAGCACCTGTCGTGGGTGGTGACCGCGTACCTCCTCGCCTCCACCGCCGCGACGCCGCTGTGGGGCAAGCTCGGGGACCAGTACGGGCGCAAGAACCTCTACCAGTTGGCCATCGTCATCTTTCTGATCGGCTCGGCGCTGTGCGGGATCGCCCAGGACATGCCGCAACTCATCGGATTCCGGGCGCTCCAGGGGCTGGGTGGCGGTGGGCTGATCGTGCTGTCCATGGCGATCGTCGGCGATCTGGTGCCGCCACGGGAGCGGGGCCGCTACCAGGGCTTGTTCGGCGCCGTCTTCGGTGCCACCAGCGTGCTGGGGCCGCTCCTTGGCGGCCTGTTCGTGGACCATCTGAGCTGGCGCTGGGTGTTCTACATCAACCTGCCGGTCGGCATCGTGGCGCTCCTGGTGATCGCCGCCGTGCTGCACATCCCGCGGCGCAGGACCCGGCACACCATCGACTACCTCGGCACCTTCCTCATCGCCGCCGTCGCCGCATGCCTGGTGTTGCTGGCCTCGCTCGGCGGCGTCACGTACGACTGGGGCTCCTGGCAGATCATCGGCCTCGGCGTGCTGGGCGCCGTGCTCCTCATCGCCTTCATACGGGTGGAGCAGCGCGCGGCGGAACCCGTGTTGCCGTTGGAGCTGTTCCGCAGCAGGACCTTCGCGCTGTGTTCGGTCATCGGCTTCGTCATCGGCTTCGCGATGTTCGGGAGCATGACCTATCTGCCGACGTTCCTCCAGGTCGTCCAGGACGTCTCACCCACCATGTCCGGCGTGCATATGTTGCCGATGGTGTTGGGACTCTTGATCGCCTCCACGGTGTCGGGGCAGATCGTCAGCCGCACCGGGCACTACCGGGTCTTCCCCATCGCCGGCACCGCCGTCACCGCGGTGGGGCTGCTGCTGCTCCACCAGCTCGACCGGCACAGCGGCGTCGCCGAGATGAGCACGTACTTCTTCGTGTTCGGCCTGGGCCTTGGCCTGGTGATGCAGGTCCTGGTGCTCATCGTGCAGAACTCCGTCGATTACGCGGACCTCGGCGTCGCCACCTCGGGCGCCACGTTCTTCCGCTCCATCGGCGCCTCGTTCGGCGTCTCCATCTTCGGCACCATCTTCGCCAACAAGCTCGGCCCGCGCATCGCCGACGCGCTCGCCGGCCAGCCGCTGCCGCCCGGCGCCGACCCGGACGCCCTCAGCGCCGACCCGCGCGCCGTTGGCCAACTCCCCCCGGGGCCGCGAAACGGGGTGCTCGACGCGTACGCCACCTCCATCACCGACGTCTTCTTGTACGCGGTGCCGCTGGTGCTCGTCGCGCTGGCGCTGGCCTGGTTTCTGCGCGAGGAGCCGTTGCGCGGCTCGGTGACCGCCCCGGACGCGAGTGAGGTCATCTCCAGCAACCCCGTCGAGCGCACCTCGCGCGACGAGGTCGCCCGCGCCCTGTCCACGCTCGGCAGCCGCGAGGGCCGCAAGCACATCTACGCGAAGATCTCCGAACGCGCCGGGGTGGACCTGCGGCCAGCCTCGTGCTGGCTGCTGTTGCGGATCAGCCGGTACGGCTCCGTCGAGCCCGGCCTGCTCGCCGAGCGCGCCGCCCTACCGCTCGGCGTCGTCACCGAGGCCGCCCGCCAGGTCGAGGAGCGGCGTCTCGCCGCGCGTCAGGGCCTGACGTTGGTCCTGACCCCGCAGGGCCGCGAGATCGCCGGCCGGCTCTCCCACGCCCGCGAGGAGTCGCTGGCCGAACTGCTCGGCGACTGGTGGGGCCCGGATCGCCCAACGGACCTGATCGAGTTGGTCCGCGAGCTGACGGGCGAGCTCTGCGGCTCCGATGGCGAGCGCCCCCACAACGGCGACGCCTACCGGCGGACCGGGCCCGGCGTACGCCGCCGGACGGCGTGACCCGGTGCGGCGCGGGCCGGTGTGGTCCGCGCCGCCCCAGCTTCGCGGCCCCTTGCTTTACGCCGGCAGCTTTGCGGCCTCCTGCTTTACGCCGCCAGCTTCGCGACCTCCTGCTTTACGCCGCCAGCTTCGCGGCTGCCGCTCAGACCAACTGTTTGGTGAACCAGCGCTCCGCATACGGGTCGTCGTTGTACCGAGAGGTCTCCCCGTACCCGTGCCGTGCGTACAGCGCCCGCGCCTCGACCAGGTCATGCCGGGTGTCCAAGATGATCCGCTCCGCACCCAGCTCCCGTGCCGCCGCGTGTGCGGCGGTGAGCAGCGCGGCGCCGCCGCCCGTCCCCCGCAGGGCGGGCCGTACGTACAGCCGCTTCAGCTCCGCCGTCGCCGCATCGAGCAGCCGCACCCCCGCGCAGCCCGCGGGCTCGGCGGGACGGCGACCGTATCGCCCGAGCAGGAACACCGCGTGGGGCGGCACCAGATCATCGCTGTGGTGCTCGATGAGACCCGACTCGATCTCCTCATCGGTCGAGCGGCGTCCGTGGTGCACCTGGTAGTAGCGGTCGCTGACTTCGATGAAGTACGCGCGCAGCAGCGCGGCCGAGTCCGCCGCATGCACGGGTCGCGGGCCGACGTCCCACGACGGCCGGGGGATGGAGGTCGTTGTCATGCCGGTCATTGTGAGCACCCGGTACGGGCCGCCGCAGTGCAATTTCTGCTGGTTGCCGCGGCTGCGTACCGGGCGCCGCAGCGTGCCGGGGCCGAGCGGTCAGCCCTTGGGGGCCGCCTGCTGGACGACATCGAAGGACCACAGCGTGGAACCGGACGCGGCGGGCTTGGGCCGCTCACCGCCCGCGCCTGCGTCGCCGCCGTGGCTGGCCTTCATGGTGGTCTCCATCCACGCCGTGAAGTCCGCCTCGCTGCGCCACCGGGTGTAGACGAGGTACTGGTCGGTGCCCTCGACGGGGCGGAGCAGTTCGAACCACTCGAAGCCGTCAGAGTTCTCCACGGAGCCGGCCCGAGCGGCGAACCGCTGCTCCAGCACCTCGCGCTGCTCGGCGGGAACGGTTAGCACATTGATCTTGACGACGCTCACACGGCACCTCTCACACACGGTCACCGCGACGGCGACCTGATCTTGGCCTGTGCAAGCAGTCTCCTATACGAGGCAGCCGCGGCGCCGGGAGGGCGCGACCCGCTCGCCGCGGGCCCACCGGTGTGGGGACCGTCGCGAGCGCGGTTCTTCGCTCCGTACGCGGTGGCGAGGTGGCGCGGGGGCACAGCGGCCGGCCGCGGGGACGGACGGCCGCCGCGAAAAGCCGATGCGGCGGGCCGTCTGCCGTGGCACGCTCGGCGCGGCGACGGTTGACTGCCGCGCCGACGCCAGCGGCCCACGTTCCACCGCTGCCACCGGCCGGCCCCAACGCCCGTACGGAACTCGCCCGTACCGAATCGCCGTACAGGATCGCCCGTACCGGAGGAAACCGCATGCCCAGTGCCCCGCCGCCGTTGTCCGACCTCCTCTCCCAGGGGCGGCTGACCGCCATCCCGCGCAAGACGGTGCGCCGCGAGCAGTTGCTCAGGCATCTCACCGAGACGCTGTTCGAGCGCGCACGGTCCTACACCGAGCCAGAGGTGAACGAGGCGCTGCGCACGGTGCACGACGACTGTTCCGCCCTCCGTCGCTACCTGGTGACCGATGGCTGGCTGGAACGGGCCAGGGACGGTAGCAACTACCGCCGGCTGCGGTGACCGCGAGGGCACCCAGCCGGCGCGTACGCCCGCGCCCGCTCAGCCGTGCAGGCGCAGCCCCCTGATGACCTTGTCCACGGCAGCGCGTGGGCCGCGCACTGCGATGCCCGCCAGGTCGAGGTCCTCGGCCCGGATGGCGAGCACGGCGGCCCGGTTGTCGTCATCGTTGTCGGTGGCGAACAACTCCATCGGGTAGAGCGCGGTGGCCACACCCCGGGTCAGGGCGCGGGTACGGGTGCGGCTCAGGGCCGGAGCGTCGGCCGCGTAGACGAGGACGGGTTCACGGAACATCGGCAGGTAGTCGTTGCCCGAGCCGTCCGCATAGGGCTTGCCGACGATCTCGTCGGCGCAGTGAGCGATGCCACTGGACAGGAATGCGGTCACGTTCAGTTTCTGCCAGCTGGCGAGGTCGTCCCGGACGACCACCGCAATCTTGGTGTCAAAGCGCATGCCAGCACGGTGCCGTGGGGCTCACCCCGTTGTCTTGAACGCTGGTGCGCGGCGCCGCGCAGCCCTCGGTAGGCACCGGCCGTCACCGGTTCACGCAGCGGGAGACCCAGGGGGCGCGGCACAATGACGTGATGGAGGAAGTGATGGGGACGCCGCCGCGCGCGGACGGCTGGGCTCGCTACTGGCGCGATGGCCAGCGCCCGCTGGAGGCCATGCACGCCCACTTCTTCCAGCACACCTTCCACCGGCACAGCCACGACGCCTACTCCTTCGCGGTCACCGAGGCCGGAGCCCAGCGGTTCACCTGTAGGGGCGCCGCGCACACCAGCGGCGCCGGGATGGTGATGGCCTTCAACCCCGACGACCCGCACGACGGGGAGGCCGCCGCCGAACTCGGCTACCAGTACCGCATCATGCACCTCGGGCCCAGCGTGGTGCGCTCGGTGCTCGCGGACATGGCCGGCGCCGAGACGGCCGATGGGGCGACCGGGACTGCCAGAGCTGCCGGGTCTGTGGGGTCTGCGGGGTCTGTGGGGTCTGTGGTGACCGCCGATTCGTGCGGGAACGAGGGGACCGCGGCCATGCCGCTGTTCGACCAGCCCGTGCTCGCCGACCCGGTCCTGCGCCGCGCGGTGCTACGGCTGCACACCGCGCTGCTCGGCGGCGCCGGGCAGCTGGTGCGTGACGAACGACTCACCGCCGCCGTCACCGCCATGGTGCGGCGCGGTGGCAGCCGGGCGCCGCACATCCGCTACCGCCCCGGCGACGGCTCCGTACGGGCCGCGCACAAGGCCCGCACCCTGCTCCTGGAGCGGTACGCCGACGACATCCCGGCGCAGCGGCTCGCGGCGGCGGCCGGCTGTAGTCGGTATGCGCTGTACCGGGCGTTTCGCGCCGAGTACGGGATGGCGCCGAGCGACTTCCAGCGACAGCTTCGGCTGCGCGAGGCCCGCCGCCTCCTCGCGGCGGGTACCACGGCCGCGGATGCCGCGCTGGCCGTGGGCTTCGCCGACCAGAGCCATTTCCACCGCTGGTTCGTGCGCAGCTTCGGAGTGACTCCAGGACTCTTCCAGCGGGCGGCGGGCGCCCCTGGCGACCCGGTGGCGAGATGACCTAGGGGAAAGTGGTGAAATTACTCCTGGCGACGTGTACGCGTATGGACGGTTACCCGTCGAACGGCGCACGGCTTCGGACAACCCGCGACGGCAGTCAGGTGACGTGGCGGTTTTCGGCGTCTGTTCTACGGGCTCAGTAACGTCTCAAACATTGGATGCAAGTGACACGGCGAGTGGGGGAGCAGCGGGGCGTGGCAGACGTCGAACGGAGTGGACTGGGGGGTTCCGCGGGCACGCGGTCGGAACCGACCGCCCGATCGCGGATCGGCATGGCGCTCGCCGCGCTGTGGGTGCTAGCTGGCCTGTTGGCCGTCCGACAGGCGGCGGCCGTACTGCGGCTGCCACCGGACCAGCGCCTGACCGATCTGGAGACGTGGACCGGTGAGAACGGCGTGCTGCACGTACGGGGTTCGCTGTACGACACTGACGCGTTCACCGGCACGCCCTTCGCCGGGCTCGTCCTCAAGCCACTGACCCGCGCCGCCGAGCAGAGCCTCGGCGTCGCCTGGACCTTCGGCACCCTCATCCTCGTCGTCGTGCTCGGCCTGGTCGCCGCACGCTCGCTGCCGGCCCCGGTCTCCCGGCGTACCGCGCTGCTCGCCGCCCCCGTCGCCATCAGCCTGGTCGTCCTCTCCCTGCCGGTACGCAACGCCTTCACCCTCGGCCAGACCAGCATCATCCCCGTCCTGCTGGTGCTGCTGACCCTGCTGCCGAAGACCTCAGCCCGACAGTCGGCCCTGCTCATCGGCGTTGCCGCGGCGCTTCAGCCTGCCCTGCTGCTGTTCGCCGGGTTGCTGTGGCTCACTGGCCGCCGCCGCGCCGCCGTGCTCACCGGCGCCACCTTCGCCAGCTGCTCCGCGCTGGCCTGGGCCGCCATGCCGCACGACTCGTGGACGTACTGGGTGCACCACATCGGCGGCGCCGGCCTCGGCGAGCCCGCCGACAGCCTGTCCAACCAGTCCCTGCACGGCCTGCTGCTGCGGGTCGGGCTGCGTGGCCCGTTGGAGCTGGCGCTGCTGGCCGTGCTCGCGGCCGTGGTGATCTGGGTGGGCCTGCGCCGCGCCGCGCAATACGCCAAGGACGGACAGCTTCTGCTCGCCGCCGCTGTCACCGGCTGTGTGGCGCTCGCCGTCTCGCCCACCTCCTGGCAGCACCAACTCCTGTGGATACTGCTCGCCGTCGTCGGCCGGGTGGGCAAGCGACAGGGGGACCGGCTGGTGTGGCCGGTGCTCGTGGTGCTGGTGATGACGCTGAACCGGACCGCCCTCTTGCCGAACGTGGAGGGCGTGGGCTTCCTCGGCGAAAACGCCCCACTGCTGGCGGCGCTGGCCGCCGCCTGCCTGGTGCCCTTCCTCTCCCGTACCGCCCCGGCCTGGGACAAGCCGCTGCCGACCCCGCACGCCGAACCCGCCACGAGCCGGTACGCGTGGGTGCCGCTGCTGAAGTTCTGGCGGCGCCCGCTGTCCCGGCCGAACCTGATCCTTGAGCTGATGCTCATCCGCGTCGGCTACTGGGGCTACTCGTTCATTCGCGGCCACGCGCCGGACGAACGGAGCCTCGCCGAGGGACACGGCAGGCAGATCCTCACCATCGAGGGCTGGCTGCACATCGACATGGAGCACTGGTTCAACCACTTCGTGGCCGACACACCGTGGCTCGAAGCGAGCATGAACTACTACTACACCACGTTCCATTTCCTGGTCCCGATGGCGCTGCTGGCCTGGCTGTACGCATGCCGCCCCGCCACCTACCGCTGGGCGCGCACGCCGCTTGCCCTCGGCACGCTGCTCGCGCTGCTCGGTTTCTGGCTCTACCCACTGGCGCCACCGCGCCTGATGGACATGGGCTACATCGACACCGCGCACGGCCCGCAGGACCTCAACGACCCGGACTTCGGCGCGCTGACCAAGCTGTCCAACCAGTACGCGGCGATGCCATCGCTGCACATCGGCTGGTCGCTGTGGTGCGCCGTGGTGATCGTCCTGGTCGCGCCCAAGATGTGGATGAAGGTGCTCGGCGTGCTGTACCCGCTGCTGACCACCGCGGTGATCGTCGGCACGGCCAACCACTACCTCCTCGACGCGGTGGGCGGTGCGGCCGTCGTCATGGCCGGCTTCGGCCTCCAGTACGTACTGACCGGCGCCGGCCGCGCCCCGGTCGAAACCGGCACGGGCAGCGCGGGAGCGGGCCTGAAGTCGGTGGTCGCGCTCTGGGCCAGGGCCAGGGCGAAGCTGTCAGGGGCCGAACCCCTGGCGGCGCCCGCGTCCACGTCCACCGTTGCGGCCGGGCCCGCGGCAGGAAAGGCTGCGGTGCCATCGCCGGCCTCGGGCGGCGACTCCGCCGCCTCGGGCGGCGACTCCACAGCCCCGGGCGGCGACTCCACAGCCTCGGGCGGCGACTCCACAGCCCCTGACGCACCGGCGCTGGACAGCCCCGATGCCGATGCGGACCCGGGCGACCGGCCCACACCCGCCGACGCGGCCCGATAACCCGGCCGCCGAAGCGGCGGGGCGACGGCCCCGCCGTCGTCAGCACCGCGGCCCCGTCATCCCCGCCACCCCCGTCATCCCCGCCGCGCCGCACGCCGGGTCAGCGTTGGGGCTCGTCCGGTGGTGGCTCGGTTGGGCTGTGTGCCGCGGAGCCGCGGCCGGTCTGTGCTGCCTGGGCTGTTTGCGCGGTACGTCCGCCCTGCCGGGGGTGCTCGTCGCCGTGGCCGGGCCACCATGCGGTATGGCCGATCAGGGCCGTCAGGCTCGGCGTGAAAATCATGGCCATCACAAACGCCGCCACCGCGATGCCGAAGGACAGGGCGAAGCCCATCTGCGACAGGGTGGCGTTGCCGGCGAGCATCAGCGTGGCGAACGTACCGGCCAAGATGACGCCCGCGGCGGCGATGGTCGGTCCCGAGTGCCGTACCGCCGTACCGGCCGCATCGCGCGGATCGCGCCCCTCGCGCGCCTCCTCTCGCAACCGCGACACCATCAGGATGTTGTAGTCGGTGCCAAGAGCGACAACGAACAGGTACATGATCACCGGGAGCATGAACATCAACCCCGGCTGGCTGCCGATCTGCTGGAAGAGGAGCGAGGTCGCGCCGAGCGTGGCTCCGAAGCCGAGCGCGACCGAGATCATCAGATACCAGGGTGCGACCAGGCTGCGCAGCAGGAGCCCGAGGATGACCATGATGCACAGCGCGGCGACGGGGAAGACCACGGCGTAGTCCCGGTCCACTGCCTTGTTGATGTCCACGTACACCGCCGTCGAGCCGCCCACCAGGGCGCGGGCACCGTGCGGCGCCGCCTCGTCGGCCGCCGGGCGCACGCCCTTCTTGACCGTGTCCAGCGCGTCATCGGACGCGGGCGGGTCGGTGAGCACCACCTCGTACGCTGCCGTCCGCCGGTCCTTGCTGAGCAGCGCGGCATCGACCGAGCCGACGCCGTCCACCGCCCGGAGCTTGGTCCGGAAGGCGGCCGTATCGGCGCGGCTGAGCCGCCGGTCGCCGGTGGAGTCGAGATAGACCGAGGTCGGGTCGGTGGTCCCGGCCGGGAACCCCTTCTCCATGTCCCGCTGGGCGACCATGGACTCCTTGGACTTGGGCAGCGAGGAGCCTGCGAGGTCGAAGTTGGCGCGGTAGCCGAGTGCGCCGACCGCGAGGGCGCCCATGAACACGGCGGACAGCAGGGCCCACACCGCCGGACGGCGCGCGAGCACCCGCCCGAACCGGGCAAAGCCGGCGCCGGTCGGCTCCGCCTGCCACGATCGTGAGGGCCAAAACACCCGGGTGCCGAGCAGCGACACCACGGCGGGCACCAGCGTCAGACCGGCGAGCAAGGTGACGAAGACGGCGATGGCCAGCGCCGGGCCCATGGACTTGAGCATGCCAAGGGTGGACAGCGCGAGCGCGGCGAAGGCGACGATGACGGCCCCAGCGGCCGAAGCGATGGCCTCGCCGACCCGCTCCACGGCGTGCACCATCCCGCCCTTGGCGTCCTCGCCCGCGCGCAGCGCCTCGCGGTAGCGAAACAGCAGAAACAGGATGTAGTCGGTGCCAACGCCGAACAGCACCACCGTCAGCAGTTCCTGGATGGACCGATCCGCCTTCATATCGAAGATCTCGTTGGCGCTGGCGATCAGGCCCGTGGTCATGGGCGAGATGAGGCCGATGAGCACCACGGGTAGCAGCGCGATGATCGGGCTGCGGAAGATGAGCAGCAACAGTACGACGATGATCACGACGGTGCCGACGGCTACCAGCGTCCCGGCCCGTTCGGATGACTCCCGCTCGTCGAGTCCCTGGGCCGCCGAGCCCGTCACCCCCGCCGTGAGATCGGTGCCGTCCAACTCCGCGGGTAGTTTGTCGCGCAGCGTCTGCGCCGCGTCCTGTTGTGAGGTGTCGTCCGGGTTGGTCGTCTTGGGCATGGCGATGATCGCGGTCTGTACCCGCTTGTTGGGTGACGCGGAAGCCGCCTCGACGTCCTGGACCTCGGGGATCTTCTTCTTCGCGAGGGCGGCCGAGATCTTTCGTACGTCGGCGGAGTCGGCCGAGGTCAGCCGCGCGCCGTCCGAGCGTTGGAAGACGATGATGGCGCCGATGTTCTGCTGCTGCGGGAACTTGGCCTCTTGCAGGTCCATCGCCCGGATCGACTCGTAGCTGGACGGCAGGAAGCTCGCCTCGTCGCTGGTGGCGGTGAGCTTGGGGGCGAGCGAGATGACGGCCGCCGCGGCGATGACCCAGGTCACGATCACCCACCACGGCCGCCGCACCACGAAGCGGCCCAGACCTGCGAACATGCCTGTCCTCCCGCTCGCCCCCGCACGGATCGTCGCGTTCAGCCAGCATCCGACCTCACACCGCTCCCCGCATCTTGAGCGGCGAAGCATCGCGGGCGGCGACGCGGGCGGCGCTCACCCGCGCCCCTAGGCGGCGGGCTTCGGCGCTGGGACGACAGCCCGGGGCAGGCGGATTCAGCTCGGGGGGCGGTCGTTGAGGATGAGCTGGAAGATCAGGTGGTCTCGCCAGGCGCCGTCGATGTGCAGATAGCGCTCCGCCTTGCCGATCGGGTGAAAACCGCACTTGGCCAGCACCCGCTGCGAACGCGCATTGGCCAGCATCGTCGTCGCCTGTAGGCGGTGCAGCCGCATCCGCTGGTCAGCCGTTTGGCACACGGCGCGCACTGTTGTCGTGGCCAGGCCCCGACCGACCTGGTCCGCGGCGATCCAGTAGCCGAGGTTGGCGCTGTGGAACGGACCGCGCACCATGCCGACGAGCGACACGGTGCCGATGATCTGGCCGTCCTCCCATAGCATCCACGCCATCAATCGCCCCCCGCGCCGCTCCTCCTCCTGCTCGCGCAGCCGGGCGAGCTGGCCTTCGGCGGTGTAGAAGACGTCGGGGCGCGTGGGCTCCCAGGGCTGAAGGTGGTCGCGGTTACGCGAATAGGCCGCGGCCAGTGCCTTGGCGTCGGACTCGGCGAAGGGGCGTATCTGGACGCCGCCGACGAGTGGGACAGCGTCGGTGAGCGAGGCGGGAGGCGGGTCGGCGGTCATAGCGTCCACCGTAGGCGAGGCTCTGGCCATGGGTCACGGGGTGGCACGAACCAGCCGGCTCGCTGCGGCGGGCTGTACGTCCGCTGCTCGGCGCCAGAGCCTACGGCCGGCGCGACAGTGGTGTGTCGTGGCCGACCAGGGGGCCTGCTTGCCCGGCTCCGCACCCGTCCCCGGCACTCCCTGCGTCCTCGCATCCCCACTCGTCCCCCGCCCCGTCCGCTCCCACTCGTGCGCTCTCCACTTCGCCATTTCCCTTTATCCGCTTGCCCGTTGGCTTTTACCGTCCGTTGGCTTCGCACGTGCACGACCCTTGCGCCTTCGGACGGGGTCTCCGCAGACTTAACGCCCGTTACGCATACGCGTACCCGTCCTGCTTTTTGGGGGGCACGCACCGGCTCGCCCTGCATGCGGACGCGAGGAGAGGACGAGCCATGGCCGCGGAACCCGTCATCGTCGAAGCGGTACGCACTCCCATCGGCAAGCGCGGCGGAGCGCTCGCCTCCGTACACCCCGCGAGCCTGCTGGGCGAGACGTACCTCGAACTCCTCACCCGCACCGGGCTCAAGGCCGACTGCGTCGAGCAGATCGTGAGCGGGACCGCCACCCACGCCGGGGAGCAGGCCATGAACCTGGCTCGCAACGCGTGGTTGGCCATGGGCTTGCCGTACGAGACGGCCGCGACCACGGTGGACTGCCAGTGCGGTGCATCGCAGCAGGCCAACCACATGGTGGCCAACATGATCGCGAGCGGCGTGATCGATGTGGGCATCGGCTGCGGCGTCGAAGCCATGTCGCGGGTGCCGCTGGGGAGCGATGCCCGGCACGGCCCCGGCAGGCCGTGGCCCGATACGTGGCATGTGGACCTGCCGGGCCAGTTCGAGGCCGCCGAGCGAATAGCCCGGCACCGCGGCCTCACCCGGGCTCGGGTGGACTCGGTGGGCCTGATGTCGCAGGAGCGGGCGGCGCGGGCATGGTCGGAGGAGCGATTCACACGCGAGACGTTCGCCGTACAGGCGCCGGCCACCGAGGAGGAACGAGCAGCGGGCGAGCTCATGGGGCGGGCCGTTGAGCGTGACGAGGGACTGCGGGGCACCAGCATGGAGACGCTCGCGGCCCTACGGGCGGTCATGCCGGCCGCCGTGCACACGGCAGGCAACTCCGCGCAGGTCTCGGATGGGGCGTGCGCGGTGCTCTGGGCATCTCGGCGCATGGCCCGCGCCCTCAAACTGAGGCCCCGCGCCCGTATCGTCGCTCAGGCCCTGGTCGGTGCGGACCCGCACTACCATCTCGACGGCCCGATCGACGCGACCCGCGCGGTGCTCGGCAGGGCGGGCATGACGCTTGCGGACATCGACCTGGTCGAGATCAACGAGGCGTTCGCCTCGGTGGTGCTGTCCTGGGCGCAGGTCTTCGACCAGGACCTGGAGCGGGTCAACGTCAACGGCGGTGCGATCGCCCTGGGCCACCCGGTGGGCGCCACCGGCGCCCGGTTGATCACCACGGCCCTGCACGAACTGGAGCGGCAGGACAAGGAGTTCGCGCTCATCACGATGAGCGCGGGTGGCGGCCTGGCGGCGGGAACGATCCTTCAGCGGTTGTAGTGGTTACGCAGCGGGTGCAGCGGGTGCAGCGGTTACGCGCCGGGCTCGGGCCCGGCACGCGGGGCTGGTGGGGCTGTGGCTTGGGGCTGTGGCTTCCGGCCGCGGCTTGCGGCCGGTGGGTCACGTGCCGGGCTCGTTCGGGTGGAAGGTTACCGGTGCGTCGAAGGCGGCCCTGCGGGTCGCGCGGCGTAGGGCCTTGAGGATGGTGCTGCCCAGGCCGAGGACGAGGATGACCGTCAGCACGGCGCGCGGCAGGTCCCAGCCGAGCGAGGTGGCCAGGTGGTACGCGAGGAAGCGGGACAGGTTCTCGGGCAGGGGGTCGCCGGGCACGAACGAGATGCTGGAGCCCAGGCCGCCGATGTACGGCCACCCTTGTAGGTTCATGATCAGCCCATAGAGGGCCGATGACACCGCCCCGTAGCCCGCGAGGAGCACGAGTTCCGCCCGGCCGCGCAGCCGGTGCGGGCCCGGTAGCAGCCCGGCGCCCATCGCGACCCAGCCCATCGCCAGCATCTGAAAGGGCATCCACGGGCCGACACCGCCGGTCAGCAGGGCGGAGGCGAACATGGCCACCGACCCGAGCACAAAGCCGAAACCGGGCCCAAGAACCCGCCCCGACAAGACCATCAGGAAGAACATCGGCTCGATCCCGGCGGTGCCGGCGCCGAGCGGGCGCAGCGCAGCGCCGGCGGCGGCCAGCACGCCCAGCATCGCGATGGCCTTCGCATCCAGGCCGGTATCGGCGATGGTCGCCACCACCACGGCAAGCAGCAGCGGCAGCAGCGCCGCGAACAGCCAGGGCGCATCCCGTGAGTGTGCGAGCCCCGAATCGGATTCGGCGAGCAACGGCCAGCCGAACGCGGCCACCCCGATCGCGCTGATGAGCGCGAGGGCGGCCACGGATCGCGGGCCGAGTCGAATGGGCCGAGCCTGGCGTTGCGCAGGGGTCTGGCTCACCACCCCGGGCGGCCCCGTCATGCGGTGGCCTCCAGGGCGCGCGCGACGTGCGGAACCGTGAGCCAGGGCAGCGGCGCCAGCACCTTGGCGACCTGGGGCGCGAAGGCGGGCGATGAGACGACGACCTCGGCGGTCGGCCCGTCGGCGACCACCTCGCCATCGGCCAGGATGACCACCCGGTGGGCCAGTTCAGCGGCGAGCTCCACATCGTGGGTGGCCAACACGGTGGCATGACCCGCTGCTGCCAGCGAGCGCAGGATGTCCACCAACCGGGCCTTGGCCGCGTAATCCAGGCCCCGGGTCGGTTCGTCCAGCAGGATCAGCGGCGGCCGGGCGGTGAGGATCACCGCTAGCGCGAGGGCGAGCCGCTGCCCCTCCGACAGATCCCGCGGGTGGGTGGCGTCGGCGACGTCCGGCAGCAGCCCGGTCACCAAAGCCCGGCAGCTGCCGGCCGGCGCGTCCGCATCCCGGTCGGCCGCCTGACACTCGGTCGCCACCGTGTCCGCGTACAGCAGATCGCGCGGCTCTTGCGGTACGAGGCCGACGTGCCGCAGCAGTTCGGCGGGCCTGGTGCGGTGCGGAATTGCGTCGCCGACCCGTACCGTGCCTGCCGCTGGCTCGTGCAGTCCGACGAACGCCGAGAGCAACGTGGACTTTCCGGCCCCGTTACGGCCCATCAGGGCGATGGTCTCGCCGGGGCGTACCGTCAGGTCCACCCCTTTCAGGGCCTCGATCCGGCCCCGTCGTACGGACAAGCCCTTGGCCTCGCCGATGGGGCGACTGGTATTGGTGGGCAGCATGGGCAGGGTGGGGGCGGCGGGCCGGGTGGGGGCGAGCGGGGCAGCTCCGGCCTCGGGCTGAAATGCAGCCCCGGCTCCGGCGGCTGCCGCGAGCGGGGCGAGCCGCTCGCGAAGTGCCTTCGCCTTGCGGCGGGCGTCTCGTACCGACAGCGGCAGCGGCGACCAACCGGCGAGCCGCCCCAGCGCCACTACCGGCGGGAACACCGGGGATACGGCCATGATGTCGGCGGGCGCACCGATCACCGGCGCCGCGCCCGGCTCGGGTAGCAGGATGACCTGGTCCGCGTACTGCACGACCCGCTCCAGGCGGTGTTCGGCCAGCAAGACGGTGGTGCCCAGGTCGTGGACGAGGCGTTGCAGCACGGCCAGCACCTCCTCGGCGGCGGCCGGGTCGAGCGCGGAGGTCGGCTCGTCGAGCACGAGGACCCGCGGATGCGCGGTGAGCACGGAGCCGATGGCCACGCGCTGTTGCTGGCCGCTGGAGAGCGTGGCGATCGGACGGTCCCGCAAGGACGCGAGACCCAGCAGGTCAAGGGTCTCCTCAACGCGGCGGCGCATGGTGTCGGGTGGCAGCCCGAGCGATTCCATGCCGTAGGCGAGTTCGTCCTCGACGGTGTCGGTGACGAAATGCGCAAGGGGGTCCTGGCCCACGGTGCCGACGATATCGGCGAGTTCACGAGGCCGATGCGTACGGGTGTCGCGGCCGGCCACGGTGACTCTGCCGTGCAGGGTGCCGCCGGTGAAGTGCGGTACGAGCCCGGACACGGCGCCGAGCAATGTCGATTTACCGACACCGGAAGGACCGACGAGTAGACACAACTCGCCCTCATCAACGCTCAGGTCCACGCCCCGCAGAGCGGGCCCGGCGGCGTCCTCGTAGGTGACGGACACCTGCTCGAAGCGGATCACCGCGGGGTCTCCTTCGATGGCGAAGCGGGCGGGGCAGGCGGGGCGGGGGCCACCAGGGCGGGCAGCAGGCCGAGCAGTACCGAGGCGGCGGGCCACAGCGGCAGGGTGGGCGCGGTGAGCGGAACGGCGGGCGGGTGGAGCGCGGTGGGGGCGTACGCACTCGCCCAGATCATCAGCCCGGCGACCCCGGCCCCCGACCCCGAGACCAGCCAGGCCCGTGCGCCCCACCGATCGGGCCGGTACCGAGTGCGCACGGAGCGGCGTCCGCCAAGCCACAGCCCGCCGAGCGCCGCGGCGAGCCCGGCGAGCAGGACGGGCAACGCGTAGCCCGCGCCCTGCGCGGCGAGCAGGCCGTACGTTCCGGCGCAGACGCCCAGCAGGCCGCCGAGCGTGAGCGCGGTGGTTGTGTGCCGCACGGCGCGCGGCACCTGCGCGGTGCGGCCGTAGCCGCGTGCGTCCATCGCGGCAGCGAGCGCCACCGAACGCTCCAACGCGCCCTCCAAAACCGGCAGTCCGACCTGCCAAAGGGCCTTGACGCCCCGGTCGGCCCGACCGCGCAGCCGCCGCGTGGCGCGCAACCGCTGGACGTCCGCGACCAGATGGGGCGCGAAGGTCATCGCGACGACGATGGCCACGCCCGCCTCGTACAGCGCCCCGGGCAGCGACTTCAGCAACCGGGCCGGGTTGGCCAGCGCGTTGGCCGCGCCGACGCAGATCAGCAGCGTGGCCAGCTTGAGCCCGTCGTACAGCGCGAAGACCAGCCCCTCGGCTGTCACCCGGCCACCGATCCGCACCCCCTTGGCCCACTCGGGCAGCGGGGCCTGCGGAAGGGTGAGCACGGTGTGCGTGCCGGGGATCGGGGAGCCGAGGAAGACCGCGAAGATCAGCCGAATGCCGATCACCACAAGACCGATCTTGACGAAGGCGCCATACGACCGGGCCCACGGGTCCTGCGTGCGGCGCACCGCCACCACATACCCCGCAACCCCGATCAGCAGCCCAAGTAGCAAGGGGTTGGCCGTACGGGAGGCGGCCACTGCAAGCCCCAGCGCCCATACCCACCACGCCCCGGCGTGCAGGGTGCGCGCCCGGGTGGTGAGCGGCGCCCGGACGCCCCGCCAGGCGCGGGCGGCACGCCACGTGCGTGCATCGGGGGCAGCGTCGCGTGGGTCGCGGTCGCGGTCAGGCGGGCGAAGGGCGCGGTCGCGTGCGTCGGGGGTGCCGTCGCGGTTGGGGTCGCTGGTCACCGGGTGGTCCTTGGCGGTCATCCGCGGCGACGGCGCGCCTGCCACAGTGCCGCGGCGCCCAGCGCAACGACGGCAACGAGGCCGCCGATCAGCCCCGCGGACGGCCCGTCGTCGCCGGCGTCGCTGTCCGGGGCGTCGGCTGTGTGCGAGGCCCCGTCCGCGTCGGACGTGGAACCCGTGCCGCCGGAGCTTTCGGCCTCCCCTGCTGCGGACGAGTCCTGCGACTGGTCCCCGCCACCGCGTACCTGCTCGCCGCAGCCCGACGTGGGGTAGCCGGCGATCGCGCACAACAGCGCAGCGGAGTTGTACCGCAGTGGCCGCGCCACGCTCGCCAACGCGTCCGCCGCGGTGCCGTCACCGTCGATACGCGCGCATGCGGTACGGGTGCGGGGCGGCCGGTCGCCGTCCGGCGCGTCCTGGGGCGTACCGAAGTCGAGGACGACCGCGATCCGCTTCGTGCCGCCCTTGCCGGGGGTTTCGGCGCAGCTGGCATCGAAGTCGGCCGCGCTGCGTGGGCGCGCCGCATCCCGCGAGTCCTTGCTGACCGCGAAGCGGAAGCCGACGACGTCGCCGTCACCGGGCCGCGCGCTGGCGGGCCCCTGCGTCGCGTACGACCAGCCGTCGCCGTCCCGCTCCCAAAACGACCAGTAGCGGTACCCATCGGCCGCCGCCGGGGCGGCACTCCAGATGCCGAGGAGCGGACCGGCCAGCACGGTGGCCGCCACGGCCACCACGGTCGTCACCTCACGGCCGCGGGAGCGCCGCGTGCGCGCGGCGCGGCGTACGGACCGTACCGAGGACCGCGGTGGCCGCGGCCACCACTGCGACCGCGGCCACCGTCGCGCGTCAGAGCCAGTGGTCGCCCGGTCGGACCGCGTGGCTGACCAGGCGGTCGCCTGGTCAGCCACGCGCCCATCGGGCGCACGTACCTCAGTCGCAGGCACCTCAGCCGCGTTGCCCGCGGTCGCGCACTCCCCGGCCGCGTACCCGTTGGGCATCAGAGCTGCTGCTTCTTACGCCCACTCAGCAAAAAGCCGATGCCGATGCCGCCCACCAGACCAACGCCGACGATCCACCAGACGGCCATGCCGCCACCGTCGTCATCGCCCTTGTCGCCCTTGTCGCCCTTGTCATCCTGGTTGTTGTTGTCCTTCGCGTCGTCGTTGGACGAGTCCGCCGCTGGCGCCGGGCCGGTGGCATTGAGCTGCTTGACCAGGTCCGTACCGCCGAAAGCGCGCGGGTCCGCACCGGCCGCACGGGTCGCCAGCACCAGCTTGGCCAGCGCGCCGGGGTCACCCTTCGCCCAGGTCAGCGCGCCGTTCTTGCTGGCCTGGAGCCATCCGAGCGGGGCCTGCGCCGCCTTTCGCTGGTCGCCGGCCGCGAGCGCGATCACCGCGTCGGCCGTGCTGCCGAAGTCGGGCTGCGGCTTCGCGCCGGGCAGCGCCGCCATCAGGTGCTGGCCCTGTGCGGAAAGCGCCGCCGTGAGATAGGCGGTGGCGGCGTCGGCTGCGGTCTTCGGGTCTCCGGTCTTGTGGCCCGCTGTGCCTTGCGGGTTGGGCTTCTTCGTCCCGTCCTTACACGGCAGCGGCTGCACGGCCGCGCTGTCGCTCTGCTCGGCGGGGTCGATGAGGAAGCCCTTGCCCCGTGCGGCGATGGTGCTGTCCGCCGTGGCGAGCGCGTTGGGAGACAGCTTTCCGTTCTTGTCGGGCAGGTAGCCGAACGCGCCCCGCTCGCTCTCCTTCGCATCACACCCGAGCTGGAAGCCCAACAGCGCGTCGTACGGGTTCTTGCCGCCCTTCGCGGACGCGACCTTCGCCGGGTCCTTGTCGGCGGCGGCGAACGCGCCGATCGCCACGGCGGTGGAGTTCGGGTCACTGGGGCTGCCCGGGTTCATGCCCCAGCCGCCGTCCGCGTTCTGGTGCCGGGTGAGCCAGTCGAGCCCCTTGGCCACCACGGTGCCCCGCCCGCCGACCGCGGCGAGCGCCTGCACCGCGACCCCCGTCGCGTCGCTGAACTCGCCCTTCTTCGCTTCGCACGGAGCCTTCGGGTCCGCCCGATAGGTGGCGAAGCCGCCGTCGTCGCACTGCTGGCCGGCGAGCCAGTCGATGGCATCGGTGGCCGGGGTGATGTCCGTCGCGTGCTGCGCGAGGAAGGCCAGCGACTGTCGCCATACGCCGTCGAACTTCGGGTCCTTCGCCCCGTACAGCCCCTTGGGTAGCTGTGCGGACCCGGACGCCGGCGTGGACGGCGACCCCTTGGGGGACGGCGACTCATCGGCGCTGGCGACGGGCGCCGCGGCTGCACCCAAAACGGCGATGCAGGCCAGGGCCACGGCGCCGCGGCGCGCGTGGACGACGAAGGAGGGGGCCATGGTCGGTGCCTCTCGGTGTAGCGCCGCGATGTCGGTCATCGCGGCATCGGTCGTCGCGGTGGGTGGTGCACAGCCGCGCACGGCCATCCACCCGCGCGGTGACACGCGGTGGCACCGGGCTCAGCTCCGCAAACCTCGACGGGTGCCGGCGGACCGGACCGCGCCTCGATGGGCGTGACCGGCTCCGGGAGCCTTGTCGCCTCGGTACGGGTGCTCCGGCTTGCGCGGTCGTGCGCAGGGCACGCGCCGCACTCACGGTTGCGGGTCAGCGCCGGTCTCGCACCGGCTTTCCCCGCCCCGGGGCGGAATGAAGTTGTCCGGCACAGCCTATCCGCCGCGGTTTCGGCTCCCGCTCCCCGCTCGTGACGGCGCCCCGGCCCCCGCCCTGCGGGCGTGCTGCCTGGTGTCCTGGTGCACGTCAGAACGTCGGCCTCCACCACCCTCTTCGGGCGGTGAAGGCCGACGCCATGTCGCTCCGGCGGTGCCGGGCGTCAGCTCAGCACCAGTGCGGGGCCCTGCCGATGTTGGCGATGTAGCGGGCCGCGCCCCAGGCCCACTTGCCACTGCTCAGCAGGTACCAGCGCGGGTTGCCGTCGATGTTCTGGCCGTTCGCCTTGCACACGATGTGGACGATCGTGCCGTACGGAAGGGCGCCGACGACCCGGTGCCGCTGGCTGGGACCGCTCCGGATCAGCAGGCCCTTCCTCGCGATGACGCGGCCGTTGTAACGCGCGGTCTCGGTCTCCGCGGTGGCGGTGGTGCGCTCCGTGGCGGTAGTGGTGCGATCCGGGGTGGCGTTGGCGGTGGACGCCAGCGCCGGGGTGGCGGCGGTAGCGAGCGCCAGGGCGCCGGTTGCGGCGGCCAAGGCGAGCTTGCTGACCGTGGACTGTAGGAACATCTGTTGTCTCCAGGGACGTGGGGGAGCGGCTCCCCGGTGGGGAGTGCCCGACCAATCAAGAACTGCGGCTGAGCGGAGCGCCGGGGCAGTCGGCGGTGACGGTGAACACTCACCGGCTCCCCGCCCAGGGGTCCCCAGCAGCGGGCGGGGCATATCGCATGAAAATGCCCTTAACCGCCATAGCGCACGCTAAGTAGGTCACGGAGACTTCGCAACTCGTCAGGGTGGGCGAGGAGGGCCTGGTGGTCGCCGTGCGGCTGCCGTCTCTGGTCGCCGCGCCTGGCCACCAGGCCCGGCCGGCACGCCTGGCTGTCGCGCACGGCCAGCGCGCCTGGCTGTCGCGCCCGGCTGTCAGGCTCGTGTCCCGTGGTGTGCCCTGCGCGGGCTGTCCCGGGCCAGCGCGCGGTGGGTGCGGCTGGTGAGGTGGGTGCGGCTGGGGCGCGGGGCGGGGCGCGTCGGACCGTACGCCGGAAGTCGGGTGCGGAAGTCGGGTGCGAGGCCGCGTGGGGGCGGGAGTTGGGCTCGGGAGCCGTCCGCCTAGGGTGCGGGCAAGGTGATGAACGTGCCCTCGGGGGCGTACGGAGAAGGTGAGGCGGCATGACGGAGCGCTGGCACATCGAGGTTGACCAGGACGCGTGTATCGGCTCTGGGATGTGTGTGGGGAGTGCGCCGGACGCGTTCCGGCGCGGCGTGGTGGGGGCGGCCGAGCCGATCGCCGCCGAAACGGACCCGTCCGATCCGGTGCTGGACGCCGCAGAGAGTTGCCCAGTGGAGGCCATCACGATTCGTTCGCGGGCCAGCGGAGAACTCATCTTTCCCCCCGTGGACTAATGGGCTGACGAACCGGCGGAACGAACAGGTCAGGGCCGGTGGCGCTGCACAACGCCCGTAAGTTACCTATGCGTTCCGCACGGCTCTCTCATGACGAATGCGACTGTTCGCTGACCCCAAGTGAGTGCAACTCTCAAGGCATCGCCACAGAGAGGGAGCACTATGGACAAGCGATACGAGGTCTATTGCCTGGCCGACAGGTTTTTCTACGAGACCCCGGATCGCCTGACCCGTACCTCCGAGCGCGCCTCGACTGATCAGGCGTCCGGTGATGGCAAGCCCGGCAAGCCCGGCAAGCCCGGGGCGCGCGTCGCCGGCAGCGGCCTCTTCGACATCGCCCAGCGCCCCGCTCCAGCGGGGTGGCTGCGCCAACTCTCTGGGGACTGGCTCCACTACCACCCGGTGCGGCCGGATGGAACGCCACGGCCCGGGCGCCCCTCGCAGGGCTGGAAGATCCATGTCTCGGCCTGCCTTGACAACGCGGAGAAGACCGCGGCGAAGGTGTGGGACTACTGCGTCCCCAAAGAATTGCCGTTCAAATTCATCCCCGGTCCGAATGCGCTGCACTTGCGCAACTCCAAATACGCGGGCCGCGGTTCCAGTGGGAAATTCTTCACCCTCTATCCGGCGGACGAGGGCGAACTGCATACCACTCTCACCGAATTGGGCGCCATACTCGATGGTGAGCAGGGTCCGTATATCCTCAGCGATCTACGGTGGAAGGACGGCCCGCTGTATGTGCGCTACGGCGGATTCGCCCCCCGCTACTGCGTGGATGACAGCGGCACCCTCGTACCCGCCATCGAAGACCCCGCCGGTGTGCTCGTACCGGATCGCCGTGACCCCACCTTCCACCACCCGAAGTGGGCGAAGCTCCCCGAGTTCCTCGTGCCGCAGCTTGCGGCCCGCAATGCGACGACGACGGCGGATCTGCCGTACCAGATCGAACGTGCGCTGCACTTCTCCAACGGCGGCGGGGTCTACGCAGGGCGTGACACTCGTACCGGTGAGCAGGTGGCGTTCAAGGAGGCCAGGCCGTTCGCGGGGCTTGCCGCCGATGGCGCGGACGCCGTCACCCGGCTTGAGCGGGAGAAGACGGCGCTTGAACGGCTTTCTGGGCTGGGGGTGGCGCCCGGGGTGCGTGATTGGTTCGTGCTCGGCGATCACCGCTTCTTGGTCATGGACTTTCTGGAGGGCCGCCCCCTCAACTCCTTCTTCGCCCAGCGACACCCGCTGCTTGCCACCGACCCGGCCCCGCAGGCCCTGGCCGACTACACCCACTGGGCGCTGCGAGTGCACCGCGCCGTCGAGGAGGCGGTGGCCGCCGTACACAGCCGGGGCGTGGTCTTCAACGACCTGCACATGTTCAACGTGATGGTCGCACCCGACGAAGAGTCGGTGAAGCTGCTCGACTTCGAGGCCGCCGCACACATCGACGAAGGGCTACGGCAGTCCCTCGCGCACCCGGGCTTCATGGCCCCGCCGGACCGGCGCGGATTCGCCGTGGACCACTACGCGCTCGCTTGCCTGCGGCTGGCGCTGTTCGTGCCGATGACCACGCTGTTCGTCCTCGACCGGGGCAAGGCGGTACACCTCGCCGAGATCGCGGCCCAACGGTTCCCGGTGCCCCGCGCCTTCCTTGACGAGGCCGTCCAGGTGATCACGGGGGAGGCGCAGGGCCCGCGCCCCCAGGCCGCCCCGGCACGCACGCCGTCGCCCGCTGTGCCCACCGCACCCGCCGCGTCACGTGGGCTCGCTTCACTCGCTGCGCCGGCGCCCAGCGCGTACCTGCCGGTGGAGCCCGCCGACTGGCCGCGGAGCCGCGACTCGATCGTGGCGGCCATCCGTGCCTCGGCCACCCCGGACCGCGATGACCGGCTCTTTCCTGGCGATGTGGCCCAGTTCAGTGACGGTGGTGGCCTCGGCGTCGCGCACGGGGCAGCCGGAGTGCTCTACACGCTCGACCAAGTGGGCGCCGCGCGGTACCCCGAGGGCGAGGAATGGCTCCTCGCACACACCGACCCACCCCCGCTGGGCACACCGCTTGGCTTCTACGACGGGCTGATGGGCGTGGCATACGTCCTGGACCGACTCGGACACACCGAGCGCGCGCTGGAGCTGACCGGCCGGGTGCTGGACGAGAAGTGGCAGCGCTTGGTGCCCGACCTGTACGGCGGCATCGCGGGCGTCGGGCTGGCCCTGGACGCGCTGGCGCGGTCCACAGGCGAGAGCGCACTGCGTGACCACGCCCTGGAGGCCGCCGGGTTGTTGGCGCAGCGATACGAGAGCGAGCCCGATGACGGCGCCGCAGCGCACGCTTCGGCCAACGGCACGCCGCCCAACGCGACATCCGCAGCCGGTACATCAGCCGGTACATCAGCAGCCGGGACGTCGGCCGGCGGCGCCTCCGCCGCCGGCGCGCCAGGGGGACGCGCCGGTGCGCGGCAGGGCCGCGCCGGGCTGCTCTACGGTGCCTCCGGCCCGGCGCTGCTCTTTCTGCGGCTGTACGAGCACGGCGGTGACCCAGCCTTCCTCGACCTTGCGGCACGCGCGCTGCGCCACGACCTGGCCCGCTGCGTCACCGACCGGCACGGCACCCTGGCCGTGGACGAACGGGTACGCACCATGCCCTACCTCGGTGCGGGCAGCGTCGGCATCGGCATGGTCATCGACAGCTACCTCGCCCACCGCGACGACGAGCAGTTGAGACAGGCCGCAGCCGCCATCCTGCCCGCCGCGCAGATGCGCTACTACGCGCAGTCAGGGTTGTTCAACGGGCGCGCCGGCATGATCCTGCACCTCAGCCGCAGCACCGTCCCACCCGCCACCATCCGTACTGCCGCTGAGGCCGCCACGACGGCCGCCACCTCCGGCGCCACGGCCGTAACCACAGCCACACCCACAGCCACCTATGCCGCACATCTGAGCGCTCAACTCGCGGAGCTGAGCTGGTACGCCGTGCCGTACCAGGGCGAACTTGCCTTCCCCGGCGACCAGATGATGCGTCTGTCCATGGACCTGGGCACCGGCGGAGCGGGGTCCCTGCTCGCGCTCGGCGCGGCACTGCACCCCGAGCCCGCCTCGCTGCCCTTCCTCCCGCCGCTTCGGCGGCCCTAGAGCCGGCCCCCCGCCGGGGGGCCGTACCCGCACCACCTCCGCACCTGCCCCACGGGGTAGGCAACGAAAGGAAGACACTATGTCGCTACTCGACCTGCAGATGCTGGAGTCCGAGGACGAGCTGTCCGGCAACGGCGGCGACCTGAGCACCGCGAGCCTGCTGCTCTGTGACAGCAACGTCAGCCTGCTCCTCTGTCTCTGAGCTGTCCTCACCCCGCTGGGGTGAGCGTTCGGCGCAGCTGAGCGGCCCGTGACCTAACGGGCCACCGACGAGCGGTCCCGGGTGGAACTGCCCTCGCCCGGGATCGCCGTCACCTCCCGACATCAGCCGGGAACAGCGCCCCACCGCGCACGACGGCGCGCGCGGGCCTCGATGCGAGGCGTAGAGCTCAGCTTGTACGCACCTCAACTCGCGCCCGACTCGACGAACTTCCGGTGCGTACGGGCCCGCAGCGAAGCACCCGGGACGCCAGAGCGGAGCATCCGAGCTGCGGAGCCCGATGGGCGTAAGCACCTCGACTTCCTTGCTCGCCAAGGCTGTTCATGACCGTGCTCGTCACCAACCCCCCTCGCGAGGACCCGCCGCGCATGGCCTCAGCAACCGACCGTCCCACCGGCCCAGATCCCGATCAACGGCCCGCGCGAGAGCCAGGGCACGCCTCGGCATCCGCCCGCGACGCGAAGTCCGGCGCGGGCCGCAAGCCGAAGCCCTCCCGCGATCCGAAGTCCGGCGCGGGCCGCGAGCCCGACTCCGATCCGCGCACCGTACGACTGGCGGATCGGCTGCTCCGGGACGCGCTGCGGCACCACGCCGGGCGTGCCGCCGTGTTGTGCCTGTTGAGCACCGCCGCCGCGGGTGTGGGGCTCGCCCTGCCCGCCACCATCGGACACACCATCGATCTCCTGCTGGCCGATGACGGCGGAGCCGCCGCCGGCCGCTGGGTCGCCGGTTGTGCGGCCCTCACCGCACTGCTCATCGCCCTAGACACCCTCTGCGGACTCCTCACCGGCACCACCAACGCCCGCGCCACCGCCTGGGTTCGCCGCCACACGCTGCGCCATGCACTCGCCCTCGGACCCCGCCCTGACGGCCTCGCCCACGGTGACCTGGTGTCCCGGCTCGTAGGCAACGCCGTGCACGCCGGAACCGCCCCCACCACGCTCGCCGCGACCGCCGCCGCCGTCATCACGCCCATCGGCGGCCTCATCGCCCTCGCCCTCATCGACCCATGGCTCGCCCTCGCCTTCCTGGTCGGCCTGCCCGTCCTGGGAACGCTCCTGCGTTCCTTTGTACGGGACACCACTGACAGCGTGGCCCGCTACCAGCACAGCCAGGGCGAGATCGCGGGCCGGTTGGTGGAGACGCTGCACGGTGCGCGCACGGTGGCCGCCGCGGGCACGGCCGTACGCGAACGGGAGCGCATACTCGCCGGGCTGCCCGAACTCGGCCGCCACGGCTTCCACATGTGGCGCGTTCAGGGCCGCTCCACCGCTCAGACCGCCGCGGTGCTGCCGCTGCTCCAGATCGCCGTACTCGCCGTCGCCGGCATGCGGCTGACGGCGGGCGAACTCAGCATCGGCAGTCTGCTCGCGGCCTCCCGGTACGCCACCCTCGCCACCGGATTCGGCATGCTCGTCGGCCGGATCAACAGCCTGGTGCGCAGCCGCAGCGCCGCCCGCCGGCTGGCCCGTATCCTCGGCCAGCGACCCATGGCCTACGGCAACGAGGACCTACCACCCGCACTACGCGCCCCCGACCCCGCAACAGGTCCCGCAACATGCCCCGCAACAGGCCCGGCAGCGAACCTCGCAAAGGGCCGAGCCACCATCCACCAGCCAGCCGGGCCAGCCGGGCCAGCCGGGCCAGCCGAGCCAGCCGGGCCAGCCGGGCCGAGCCAGCCGCAGCCCCTGCGCGGGGCGCTGGAGTTGCGCGGCGTGGGGGTGTCGCGTGGCGAGCGGCCCGTGTTGCGCGAGGTGTGGCTGCGGGTGCCGGCTGGTCAGGCAGTGGCCGTCGTTGGCCGCTCCGGCGCCGGAAAGTCGTTGCTCGCCGCGCTCGCCGGGCGACTGGCTGACCCGGACGAGGGCCAGGTGTTGTTGGACGGTGTGCCGCTCACCGCGCTCTCCCACGAGGCGCTGCGTCGCGAGGTGGGCTACGCCTTCGAGCGGCCCGCGCTGCTCGGCGGCACCATCGGCGGCACCATCGCCTTCGGTGGCGTGGCGCCCTCGCCCGACCGGGTCACCGCGGCGGCGCGTGCTGCCTGCGCGGACGACTTCATCAGGCTGCTGCCCGATGGTTACGCGACCCCTTGCGCATATGCCCCACTGTCCGGCGGCGAGGCTCAGCGCCTCGGTCTTGCACGCGCGTTCGCCCACCAGGGGCGCCTTTTGGTACTCGATGACGCGACGTCGAGTTTGGACACCGTCACCGAACTGCGCGTCAGCGAAGCCCTCACTCGCCAACGGCGCTCCCGTACCTGTCTGATCGTGGCACACCGCGTCGCGACCGCGGCCCGCGCGGACCAGGTGGCCTGGTTGGACGCCGGCACCATCCGCGCGCTCGCCCCGCACCACGAGCTGTGGCAGCACCCGGACTACCGCGCCGTGTTCAGCACCCCCGCCGACAACGCCTGCACCACCGACAACGCCTGCACCGCCGAAGACGCCTGCACCGCCGAAGAAGCCTGCAACGCCGACACCACCAGCCCCGCGGGCTCGGGCGCCGTACCCCAAGCCGTACCGGACCCCGCCGTCAACGCGAAAGGCACCACGCATGGTTGACGCCCCTGCGCCCGGTCAAGATGGCCGACCGCACGCCAAAGAAGGGGCGTACGCCGAGGGGGCGCTCTTTTTGCGGCGCAGGTGGCGGGTGTTGCTGCGGCTCGCCGGTTGGTCGGTCCTGGAGGCCGGGCAGACGTTCCTCACCGGCTACGCGCTGGCCCGCGCCCTGGACGACGGCTTCCTCGCGGGGGAGCGGGCGACGGGGCTTGGCTGGCTCGGGCTGGCCGCGCTGGCCGTTGTGGCGGGTGCGTACGGAACGGGCCGGGTCTATCGCGAGGTCGCCGCGCTCGTCGAGCCGCTGCGCGACGGACTGGTGCGGCGGGTGGTGGACCGCGCCGTGGGGGATGCGGTGCGGGGTACCGCCGGCCGTGGCGAAAGCGCCGCCGTTTCCCGGCTCACGCACCAGGTGGAGATCGCCAGGGACACCTTCGCCGGGCTGGTCATGGTCTCGCGCTCGTTCGTCTTCGTCGCGATCGGGGCGCTGGTAGGGCTCTTCTCGCTCGCCCCCGTACTGCTGCTGATCGTGGTGCCACCGCTGCTCGCGGGGTTGACGCTGTTCGCGGCTTCGCTGCGGCCGATGGCCCGCGTCCAAGAGGTGTTCTTGGACGCGGACGAGGGCATCGCGACGGAGCTTGGCCAGGCAGCCGCCGGGCTACGGGACATCACGGCGGCGGGGGCTGAGGAGCGGGTCGCCGGGGAGGTAGACGTACGGATCGACGCCGAGGTGGCGGCGGCGCGGGCGTTGGCTCGCTGGGGGACGCTACGGGAGTTGGCGCTCGGTGTCGGTGGACGGCTGCCGGTGGTGCTGCTGTTGCTGTGCACGCCGTGGTTGCTGGACCGCGGTGTCACCGCGGGCTCCCTGGTCGGTGCGCTCACCTACCTCACCCAGTCGCTGCTGCCCGCCTTGCAGAGCCTGATCCAGGGCATCGGGCTCAGCGGCTCCCGGCTGGTCGTGGTGATCCGCCGACTAGCCGAACGCGCGGCCGAGCCCCCGCCCACCCCCGAGCCCACCACCGCCGCTACCTCATCCGCGCCGGCCGCCGCCGCGCCCCGTACTGTCTCATCTGCTGTCTCGTCGGCTGCATCGCCGGCCGTCCCCGCCATTTCACCGGCCGTCTCGCTGCGCGCCGTCACCTTCGCGTACGGGGAGCACGCCGAGCCCGTGGTGCGCGACCTTGACCTCGATGTGCCGGCGGGTGGGCACCTGGCAGTCGTCGGGCCGAGCGGCGTCGGCAAGTCCACGCTGGCCGGGCTGATCGCCGGGCTGCTCGTGCCGCGCGGCGGCGAGATCGTCGTTTGCGGTGTCCCGGTGCGCGGCAGGGATGCCGCCGACCTGGCCGCGGCGCGGGTGCTGATCCCACAGGAGGCGTACGTGTTCACCGGCACGGTTGCCGAGAACCTCGGTTACCTACGGGCCGAGCCAGTGCCCGAGTCGGAGCTGATGGCGGCCGTGGACGCGATCGGGCTCACCGCGCTCGTGGCGCAGTGGGGCGGGCCAGGTGGCAGCGTCGAGCCGGGCTCGCTCTCGGCGGGGCAGCGGCAACTGATCGCGCTCGCCCGCGCCTACCTCTCGCCCGCACCCGTCGTGCTGCTCGACGAGGCGACCTGCCACCTCGACCCGGCGGCGGAGGCACGCGCGGAGCAGGCGTTCGCACGCCGACCCGGCAGCACGCTGATCGTCATCGCACACCGGGTCAGCTCCGCCCGCCGGGCCGACCGGGTGCTGGTCATGGACGGCCAGCACCCGGCCTGCGGCACGCACGAAGAGTTGCTCAACACCTGCGCGCTCTACCGGGACCTGGCGGGCGGCTGGTCCCCCCCGGCCGATGCCCCTACCTCCCGGGACCGGCACGACCGGCACGACCGCGCAGGCGCCCCGCCTGCGCCGCCTGCGCCGTGTGCACCCGGCCCCGCGAGCGACTTGCCGGCCGCTACCTCACAGCCAACCGGCACTTTGCGAGATGCGGATGGCGTCCACCCGGTTGCGGGCGCCGGTCTTGCGGGTGATGGCGGCCATGTAGTTGCGCACCGTTCCATGGGACAGATGCAGACGGCGCGCGATGTCGCCGACCGAGGCACCCTCGGCGGCGAGCGTTAGCACGCTCAACTCCCTTTTGGTGAGCGGAATTTCGGCCGCCTGGAGAAAGCCGTAGCCGAGGGCGTCATCGACGAATCGTTCCCCCTTCGCCACCTGGCGTATGGCGTTCAAGAGCCGGTCAGGCGGGGCGTCCTTATCGACATAGCCGAGCGCCTTCGCCTCGTATGCCTGGCGCAGGCATCCCGGGTGCCCCGCGTTTGCTAGTACGAGAAGTGGGTGCTTGTTCTGCGCGCCGCTCGGGTCGAGCTTGGTGAGCCCGGTATCGCCGGCGAAGCCCGATATGCCGGCGGCGCCGGGACAGTCCACGTCCACCACACAGACATGGGGCCGTAAGGAACGAGTAGTGCTTGGTGCGTTGCGCCAGGAACTGGCCGTCGTCTCAATGTCTCGGGCCGTGCTGAGCAGCGCCCCCAGCGCGGACCGCAACAGCCGAGTGTCGTGCACAAGAAGAACTCTGATCACGTTCTGTACCCCTCCCCAACCCCCCGTCCTCGGCACTGCGCCGAGCAACGTCCATAGATACCCGCGATCGTGACGGACTTGGCTGGGGATAACTAGCCAAAACGGGGCGAGGGGGCGCGCGACAGACGGCGTACGCTCCTTATGCGCCCCCTAGTGGGTCAGTTGGGGTTGGTGAGGTCAATAAGCCGGCATACGGTTTCAATGTCGATCTTCACTTGAGCAATCGAGGCCCGCCCGGAGAGCCAGGTGATGAGAGCGGAGTGCCAGGTGTGCTCGATCACGCGCACGGCCGAAAGTTGTGCCGGGGTCGGCGAGCCGGGCAGGCCCATGGCGTCCAGGATGATCGCCGTCGTCAGCCGGGAGACCGTGTCCACCTCGGGGCTGACCGAGCGGTCGGCGAAGGTCAGCGCGCGCACCATCGCCTCCGCCAGATGCGGCTCGCGCTGCATGGCCCGAAACGCCCGCATCAGCGTCTGCGCGACTCGCGCCGACGGCTCCTCCTCGGTCGGCGGACGCTTGCGCAGCGTCTCGTGCAACCGCTGCAACTGATCCTGCATGGTCGCCACCAACAGATGCACCTTGGAGGGGAAGTAGCGGTAGAGCGTGCCGAGCGCCACGCCCGAACTCTCGGCCACCTCCCGCATCTGTACGGCCTCGAAGCCACCCCGGCTGGCCAGTTGGGCGCTGGCATGCAGGATGCGGCGGCGGCGCGCCTCCTGCCGCTCGGTGAGCGGCAAAGAGGCCGGCTTTGAGGCTGCGGTCATCTGTCCTACCTCGATGCGGGCTTCGGTGCGGGCTGTGGCACAGGCTCGGGCGCGGTGGCGATAGCGATAGTGGCGGCGGTGCTGGCGGTGGAAATGGCCATAGCGGCGGTGACAGTGGCCATGGCGGTGCGGCTGCTGGGTCGGCTGCGAACACCGTGCATGATGGCAGGGCCTGCGGGACGGCGCGAGCCACTGGAACCTGTTGCACTTCAGCGCGACCCTGCGGCGCCGCTCCGGCCCGTGCACGGGGGGTTCGCTGGCCCCTACGGCGCGCGAGCGCGGCGGCACAACCCCGGGTCAACCAGTGGTACGAATCACCCGGCCCGCACCAAAGGCACGCCGGCGCGGCGGGTATCTTCAAGACTTCCCACCCGTTCCGATAGTGGAACTTGTTCTAGATATCGGTGAGCGGTTACGCTCCCGCTGAACTGCACCACGAAGGGGGCCGCGAGTGACCGCTGAGGCCGCGCAGGCGACCGGACCCGATCCGCTCCGGACGGCGCCCCCCGCCGCAGACGGCAGGCCGTTGCGCATCGCGCTGCTCACCTACAAGGGCAACCCGTTCTGCGGCGGCCAAGGCGTCTACGTACGCCACCTCTCCCGCGAGCTGGCCCGGCTCGGCCATCAGGTCGAGGTGCTGGGCGCCCAGCCGTATCCGGTGCTCGACGGTGCGCTTGACGGCATGCACAGCCCTGCCTTCCCCGCGGGCGGCAGCGTCCGCCTCACCGAACTGGCCAGCCTCGACCTCTACCGGCAGCCCGACCCGTTCCGTACCCCCAAGGCGCGGGAGTTCCGGGACTGGATCGACGCCCTTGAGGTCGGCACCATGTGGACCGGCGGCTTCCCCGAGCCGCTCACCTTCAGCCTGCGGGCCCGCCGCCACCTCGCCGCACGCCGCGGCGCCTTCGACGTCGTCCACGACAACCAGACCCTCGGCTATGGCCTCCTCGGTCTGCCCCGTGCCGGATTCCCGCTGGTCACCACCGTGCACCACCCCATCACGGTGGACCGCAAGCTGGAGCTGGATGCCGCCACCAACTGGCGTCGGCGCGCCTCCGTGCGCCGCTGGTACGCCTTCACACGGATGCAGAAGCGGGTCGCACGGCGGCTCCCCTCCGTGCTGACGGTCTCCGGCTCGTCCCGGCAGGAGATCGTGGACCAGCTCGGAGTGGAGCCGCGCCGCGTGCACGTGGTGCACATCGGCGCCGACGCCGCGCTCTTCTCACCCGACCCGGCCGTCCCCGAGATCCCCGGCCGGATCGTCACCACCTCCAGCGCCGATGTGCCGCTCAAGGGGCTCATCCACCTGGTCGAGGCGCTTGCCAAGCTCCGCACCGAACAGCCCGCCGCCCACCTGGTCGTCGTCGGCAAACGCGCCGAGGACGGGCCGGTGGCCGCGGCGATAGAGCGGTACGGGCTCGCAGGTGCCGTCGAGTTCGTCAAGGGCATCTCCGACGCGGAGTTGGTCGATCTCGTCCGCAGCGCGCAGGTGGCGTGTGTGCCCTCGCTGTACGAGGGGTTCTCGCTGCCCGCCGCGGAGGCGATGGCCACCGGCACCCCGCTGGTGGCCACCACCGGAGGCGCCATCCCCGAGGTTGCGGGCCCGGACGGCGAAACCTGCCTAGCGGTGCCCCCCGGCGACGCGGGCGCGCTCGCGCAGGCTCTGGGGCGGCTGCTCGGCGATGCGGCGCTGCGCGCCCGCCTCGGCGCCGCCGGGCGGGAACGGGTGCTGCGCCGCTTCACCTGGGAGCAGGCCGCACGCGGCACCGTCGAGCACTATCGACAGGCCATCAGCGTCCAGGCCGCCGCCGCAGCGCGCCGCCGCTGACCCCGACCCCCGACCCCGGCCCCCGACCCCGACCCCGGCCCCGGCCCCCGACCACGTACCCCCCCGCCCCGCGCCACCCCACGAGAGCAGCACGCGCGCACCCGCCCGGCTCCACTCCGCACGCTCCGTCGCTGTGACTGATCGCCTGACCGCCCGACCGCCTGCCTGACTGATCACCTAAAACTGTCTGACCGTCCCGCCCCGTGCCAGCGCCGGCTCCGGGTCGTACGCTCGCCGCCGTGCATCGCCGCCTGATGGAAAGAGAGGGCAGCTCCCCGTGCTGACCATCGACTTCTCCCGCTTCCCGCTCGCCGCAGGCGATCGGGTCCTCGACCTCGGCTGTGGCGCGGGCCGTCACGCCTTCGAGTGTTATCGACGCGGCGCGCACGTCGTCGCGCTCGATCGCAACGGCGAGGAGATCCGTGAGGTCGCCCGCTGGTTCGCCGCGATGCGAGAGGCGGGCGAGGTCCCGGCGACGGCCACCGCGACCGCCATGGAAGGTGACGCGCTCGCGTTGCCCTTCCCCGACGACAGCTTCGACGTGGTGATCATCTCCGAGGTGATGGAGCACATCCCCGACGACAAGGGCGTGCTTGCCGAGATGGTGCGGGTGTTGCGCCCGGGCGGACGCATAGCGGTCACCGTTCCGCGCTACGGCCCCGAGAAGGTGTGCTGGACGCTGTCCGACGCGTACCACGAGGTCGAGGGCGGCCACATCCGCATCTACCGCGGCGACGAACTGCTCGACAAGATGCGCGAGGCCGGGCTGCGGCCGTACGGCACGCATCACGCGCACGGTCTGCACAGCCCCTACTGGTGGCTGAAGTGCGCGTTCGGCGTGGACAACGACAAGGCGCTGCCGGTTCGCGCCTACCACAAGCTGCTGGTCTGGGACATCATGAAGAAGCCGCTCGCCACCCGGGTCGCGGAAAGCGCGCTGAACCCACTGATCGGCAAGAGCTTCGTGGCGTACGCGACGAAGCCGCACCCCCCGGCCGGGCTGCTGCCCGACCCCGAACCGGGCACCGCCGACACCACGCCGCCCCCGACGCATGCCGCCGCATCCGCGGCCGATGCCGCGCCGACCCGGGCCGACGCCACCGAAGGGCCTGCCCCCGTTGGCACGCCCCGTACCGCTAGCCCCACTGACGCCTTTGGTGCCTCGCGCACCGCACGCTCCTCACACGAGGAGCGGGAGTGACCGTCGCGGACCGTGGGCCGGAGCGTACGGAACACCTGGTGCTGCCCGGCGTCCTCACCGCGGAACAGGCCGTCGCCACCGTTGCCGGCATCCTCGCCGCGCAGCGCCCAGACGGCGCCATCCCGTGGTTTCGCGGGCACCACCTCGACCCGTGGGACCACATCGAGGCCGCGATGGCGCTGGACGCGGCGGGTGAGCATGAGCGTGCCGAGGCCGCGTACCGCTGGCTCGCCCGGCACCAGAACCCGGACGGCTCCTGGTACGCGGCCTACCCCGACACACCCGATGGCGTCGCCGCCGACCGGCCCACCGACCGGAGCCGGGAAACCAACTTCTGTGCCTACGTCGCGGTCGGCGCCTGGCACCACTACCTGGCCACCGGCGATGACGCATTCCTGGACCAGTTGTGGCCTACGGTCTTCGCCGCCATCACCTTCGTGCTCGAACTCCAGGCAGCCGGCGGCCAGATCGGCTGGAAGCGCGAGGCACCCGAGCGCGGCGGCGCCATCGTCTCCGATGCGCTGCTCACTGGTTGCTCATCGATCCACCAGGCGCTGCGCTGCGCCCTGGCCATCGCCGAACACCGCGAAGAGCCGCAACCCGACTGGGAGTTGGCGCTCGGCTGGCTCGGCCACGCGATCCGGCACCACCCGGAACGGTTCCTCGACAAGAGCCGCTACTCGATGGACTGGTACTACCCGGTTCTCGGCGGCGCGCTGACCGGTGCCGCCGCCAAGGAGCGCATCGAGGAGGGCTGGGACCGGTTCGTCGTACCCGAATACGGAGTGCGTTGCGTGGCCCCGAACCCCTGGGTGACGGGTGGTGAGAGCTGCGAACTGGCCCTCGCCCTGTGGGCGATAGGGGAGTCCGACCGTGCGGTGAAGGTGCTGCAATCCATCCAGCACCTGCGCGCCGACGACGGCATGTACTGGACCGGTTACGTCTTTGACGACGGCGCCATCTGGCCCGACGAACTGACCACCTGGACGGCGGGCTCGCTGCTGCTCGCGGCGGCGGCGCTCGGGGGCGACGATGCGACCGCGATGGTCTTCGGCGGCGAGCGCTTGCCCTGGGGGCTGGACCCGGACTGCTGCTGAGACCGCGCTCGGGTACCCGATGCTCGGGGCGGGCCGCCGATATCCGGCTCGGTTACCCCGATGGCCAGCGCGGGCCCGCCGGCCAGCCAGCACGCACGCCCGTCCCGGTGATACGCACGCCAGATCCGCGTTGTGTACACATGGGGCACGCTGACGCTTGGGCGCGCCCTGCGACGGAATGCCTCCAGGCCGAGATGTCAGAGGTGGGTCGTACGGTAGGCCCATGAGCCGTCTTGGGTACGACCGTTACCGCACCGCGTTCACCGCCGAATGCGACCAACTACACGCCACCATCGCCGATGCGGACCTCTCGGTGAAGGTGCCGACGTGCCCGGAGTGGACGCTCGCCGAGCTGCTGCGGCACGTTGGCCGGGCCCAGCGCTGGGCCGAGTACCTGGTGAGCACCCGGGCCACGGAGTACGTGGCGGACGAGCGGCCCGAATCGGCGGCTCCCGAGGGTGACGATCCGCAGGCCATGGCCGCCTGGCTGGCCGATGGAGCGGCGAGGTTCGCGGCGACCCTGAGCGAGGCGGGCCCCGACGCCCCGGTGTGGACCTGGGCCCCGGAGCAAAGCCCTGCCTTCTGGGCGCGCCGGATGACGCATGAGACGGCGATCCACCGGGCGGATGCCGCCGCCACCACGGGCGCCGCGTACACGGTGGACCCGGAGATCGCCGCGGACGCCATCGACGAGTGGCTTGAGATCATCAGCAACCCGCTGGCCGTCGAGTACAACCCCAAGCTCGCCGAGTTGCGCGGCAAGGGCGAGACGATCCACCTGTACGCCACGGACGCCCCCGCGGAGTTGGCCGCCCACTGGGTCATCGAGCTGGTCGCGGACGGCATCCGATGGAGCCGGGCCAAGGGGGAGGCGACCGTGACGGTGCGCGGCCCGCTCACCGACCTGCTGCGTGTCTTCTATCGCCGGCTGCCGGTCAGCACCGACCGGGTGGAGATCAGCGGCGACCGGTCCGTCCTGGACTTCTGGCTGGACCGGGCCAGCTTCGCTTAAGGAACAGCTCGAAGAAAGGGGAAGGGTGACCGGGCAGCGGGGCGATCCCCCCTACAAAGGGCACTTGCCGACGCTCCGTCAGTAAACAGGGCCAGCGAACAGGGCCAGCGAACAGGGCCAGCAGGCGGAGCCAGTGGACGGAGCCAGCGTGCGACGGTCTTACGGGGTGGGCACGCGCGTGCCACCGGTCGCCTTGCTCGTGCGGAGGCGGACGCCACCGGCTTCTCGCCCGTCGCCGGGCGCGGGGATGACAACGGCCCCTCGCCCGTTGCGGGGCGAGGGGCCGTGGGGTTCTGCTGGCTTGCGGAGTCAGCCGCGCTGGATGCCCGTGGTGTCCTGGAGGACGCCACGACGGCCGTCCTGCGTCTGAGCAACGAGCGCCTGCCCGCGCTGCTCCACGGCGAGGTACCAGGTGCCGGGCGCCAACTCGGCGATCGGCGTGGCCGACCCGTCCTCGGCGTAGAGCGGACGCGCCACCGGAACCGCAAACCAGAACGGGGCGAAGTCCCCGCCACCGGCCACCGGAGCCGGCGCCGCACCCGAGGGCTGGCCGCCGTACGAGGGCGGACCGCCGACCGGCGCACCATACGGGGACGGGGCGCCCTGCTGTGCGGCGCCAGGGTAGCCGTAGCCGCCGGCCGGCTGGCCCGGGTGACCGCCGTACGGGGCGACGGGCTGGGGCGAGCCGGAGCCCATGAGCGGGGCCTTGAGGGCGGGGACGCGCGGCGTGAGCACCGCGGCGGCGGCCAGTACCAGAAGGGCGATGAAGGCCATGATCTGCCCAGGGCCCTTTTCGAGGTTCTCCGGGTGGCTGAAGATCATCGTCCAGGTGGCGGTGAAGGCCGCCGCCACCACGAGGGCGATCCCCCACTGGTCGAGCGTGAGGCCGACCAGGTTGCGGCCCTGAGGCAGCAGGCGCGAGAGGATGATCAGGGCCGCACCGACGACACCGAGGACGAAGATGCCCGCCGTCGCGGGAGCGTAGTCCGAAGCCCAGCCGTTGAAGCCCGGGCATGCACTGTCCGGGGCGCCTGACGGGCAGTCGTAGGCGATGAAGTCGAGGAACGAGGCGATGAACAGCAACACCGCTGCTCCGATCACCACGCCATCGCCTCGAGTGAGGGAGCGGATGTTCACGTAAGGTCCTCTGTCGGTCTCGTCTGTTTTTCGTCGCTGTCGCCGGACGCGAAGTGCGAGGGCGCGGGGGTGGCCCCCCATCGTACGGGTGAATGTATCGCTGGAACGGCCGGGTGTTCCCCTGCGGGAGCGACTGTTACGGCTGCTCAATCGGGTTGTTATCGCTTGCCGAGCAAGAAGTCCGTAATGCCGTCAGCGATACCACGTGCTGCCCGTTGCCTCCAGTGCGCATCGGTCAGCAGCGCCGCATCCTTCGAATCGCGCATATTGCCACACTCAATGAACACCTTGGGAACCGTGGACAGGTTGAGTCCGCCCAAATCATCCCGGACTGTCAAGCCCTCGCCTCCGCCGAGGTAGTTGGCGGGGGCGCTTTGGGTGGCCTCGGTGAAGCCGCGCACCAAGCGATTGCCCAGGCGGCGGGAGGGGCCGGTGATGGCGGAGGTGTCGGCGCCACCGCCTCGTACGGACGCGGGCAAGATCACATGGAATCCGCGCTGGCCGGCGCCCGCTCCGTCCGCATGGACCGAGACTGCGGCGTCCGCGTGCGCCTCGTTGCCGATCGCGGCCCGCTCGTCCACACACGGTCCGTAGGGGCGGTCGTCGTTCTGGGTGAGCTTGACGGTCGCACCACGCTCGCTGAGCAGGGTCCGCACGCGCCGTGAGACATCGAGAGTGAACGTGGCCTCGGCATAGCCGGAATTGGTCGCCGTGCCTGTGGTGTCGCATTCCTTGCGATGGGTGCCAACATCTACCGTGCGGGCGATGTCGGCGGTGTGGTCGCGGTTGCGCGGATTGTGTCCCGGATCGACCACCACGACCTTTCCCCGTAGCGCGTTCTTGGCCGGTGCACGACTCGGCGCCGGTGACTGGGGCTGCGCCGAAGCACCGGGGCTGCCGGAGACGCCCTGCTTTCCACCGCCGTTGGGCACCAGGGACGGAGCCGACGACGCACCCGATGGGGCGCCGGCGGCCTTTGCGTCGTCCTCGCTCATGGAGCGCCAGACGAGCCAGCCCGCGAAGCAGACCGGCGCGAGCACGGCCAGCACGATGACGAGCGTGCCGCCGAGTCGGCGCGGGGTGGGAGGAAAACTGCCGTTCGACACGCGGGCGATGGTAGTCCGCCGCGCGCCGGTCGGTGCGCGGTGGGGCGTACTCGGGCCGCGTAAGAGCACAAGACGGCGCGCGGGCGGGGCTGATGGGGGCAGATGTGAGTGATGTGACGGCTGGGATGCGAGGTGGGAGACTCAGATGCCTGGTGCCGTGCGGCGCAGGACGCGCAGGGAGCCGGTCGCTGACGTTTCGGCGAATGCGCCCGATTCCAACGCGCGGCGATACACGCGATACGGAGCCTGCCCGCCGTCGGCCGGGTCGGCGAACACGTCATGGATGACCAGCAGTCCATCGGGTGCGAGGTGCGGTACCCAGCCCTCGTAGTCACCGCCGGCGTGCTCGTCGGTGTGCCCGCCGTCGATGAACACCAGGCCGAGTTGCCCGCCCCAGACCGCCGCTACCTGCGGGGAGCGCCCGACGACGGCGATGACCTGGTCTTCAAGGCCGGCCGCATGCAGCGTGCGGCGAAACGTCGGCAGCGTATCCATCCGGCCCACGTGCGGATCGATGACCGAAGGGTCGTGGTACTCCCAACCCGGCTGCTGCTCCTCCGAGCCGCGGTGATGGTCCACCGTGATGGCCACGGTGCCCGTCTCGCGCGCGGCGGCGGCCAGCAGGATGGTCGAGCGCCCGCAGTAGGTGCCCACCTCCAGCAGGGGCAGCCCGCTCGCGCCCGCCACCATGGCCGCCTCGTACAGCGCCAGCCCCTCGTCGAGCGGCATGAACCCCTTGGCCGCCTCGAACGCGGCGACGATCTCCGTCTTGGGCGGCATGATCTATTCCTCTGCTCTCTACGCTGCTTTGCGTTTGTCTACGGGCGTTGTGCTGTATTGCTGGAATGTCCGCGGGGTGCGGACTTTATGGTGTGCTGTATTTGCTGTTTTGCTGTATTTGTTTCATTCGCTGGACCTTCCGGGTTTTCCTGATGTTTCCGCTACTTCTGGTTTTTTCGGCACCGATCCGGGTTGATTCCCCCCAGGCGAACCCCTATCCGCTCGTCCTCGCCCCCTATTCGAACGTGTGAGTCCCGGTTCACGGCCGGCAACCGGAGGCAGGGAGGCGACCCGCTGCCAGCATGACTGACATGTCGCAGACAGATGCTGGCGGACCCGCCGCAGTCGAAGTTCCGGCCCCTGCCGCCTCGCGGCCGACGCCGCTCGCCTGGGCGGTGATCGTCGCAGCGTGCGCGGGGCAGTTCCTTGTCGTCCTCGACGTATCCGTCGTCAACGTGGCGCTGCCCTCCATGCGTACGGGGCTCGGCCTCGGCGAGAACGATTTGCAGTGGGTGGCAAACGCGTACACCCTCACCTACGCCGGTTTCATGCTGCTCGGCGGCAGGGCGGGGGACCTCTTCGGGCGAAAGCAGGTGTTCCTGGTCGGCCTCGGCCTGTTCACCGCAGCCAGCCTCGCGGGCGGGCTCGCCCAGGAGCCCTGGCAGGTCATCGCGGCCCGCGCCGTCCAGGGCATCGGCGCGGCCACCCTCGCACCGTCCACGCTCACCATCATCACCTCATCGTTCCCGGAGGGGCCCGAGCGGGTGCGGGCCATCGGGCTGTGGATGGCTGTCGGCATCGGCGGCGGCGCGGCCGGTGGCCTCATCGGCGGCGTACTCACCGACTATCTGTCCTGGCGCTGGGTGCTCCTCATCAACGTACCCATCGGGGTACTGGTCTTCGTCATCGCGGCCAGCGCGCTGACCGGCAAGCACGCGATAGCCTCCCGCCGCCCGCTGGACCTACCGGGTGCGGTGCTCGTCACCTGTGGCGTCGGAGCGGTGGCGTACGGAATCGCGCAGACCGAGGCACACGGGTGGGGCGCGGCCGACGCCGCGGTGCCGCTCATCGGCGGGCTGCTCGCACTCGCTGCCTTCGTGGTGGTCGAATCCCGCACACCCGAGCCGCTCATACCGCTACGGCTGTTCCGCGTCCGCTCCGTCTGGTCGGCGAACCTCGTGCTGCTGGTGTGCGGCATCGGCTTCTTCGCGATGTGGTACTTCCTCTCGCTGTACATGCAAAATGTCCTCGACTACAGCGCCGTTCGGACCGGCCTGGCGTTTTTGCCGCACACCATCTCGATCATTGTTGGTGCCCAACTCGCTCCCAAACTCATGGCGCGCGGCGTGGACCCGCGGCTACTCACGCTGGCCGGCGGGGTGGTGGCCACGGTGGGCTTCGGCTGGCAGAGCACCATGGATGTGGACGGCACGTTCCTCTCCACGATCATCGGGCCCGGCATCCTGATGTCGTTCGGCGCCGGCCTGATGATGACCCCGCTCACCGCGGCGGCGACATCGGGCGTCGAGGTCACCGAGGCGGGCGTCGTCTCGGGGCTGCTCAACACCTCCCGCACCATCGGTGGTGCGCTCGGTTTGTCGCTTTTGGTCACCGTCTCCGCCGACCGCACCGATGCGCTCGGCGGTCGCTCCGCGGGCGCGCACGCGCTGACGGAGGGCTACGGCCGGGCGTTCTTGGTCGGGGCGCTGGTCCTGGCGCTGGCTACGGTGCTGGTCACGCTGTTGCCAAGGCCACGAGTGCCGGCTGCTGGTCCGCTGGATGCGACGGCTCAGCAGGGTGCGGGCGACGTGGCAGAGCCCGACGCGGCAGAGGTGCCCGACACGGCGCAGGGGCCAGGCGCGGTGGATGCGGCCGGCTCCGCGACGGCGGAACCCGCCACGCGCCCGCCCGGGCGCCCTGGCGCGTAACAGCCGGCACCGCGTACCGTACGCCGCCGCACCGCGCGGAGAGAGCGTGGAGTACACGAGGAGAGACCACCACCATGGCCGACGCCCCAGCCCCACCCGGCGCACCCGCGTCGGCCGCCGCACCCGCATCGGCCACGGCGCCGTTCCCCGACACCGGGCGGCGGGTACTCGTCAGCGGCGCCTCGCGTGGGCTCGGCCGGGCGGTGGCGGCGGCCTTCGCGGAACGGGGCGACCAGGTGGCCGTGCACTACGGGACGCGACGCGCGGACGCCGAGGCCACACTGGCCAGCCTGGCCGGGGCCGGACATGCGCTGATCGGCGCCGACCTCTCGACCTCCGATGGCGCCCAGGAGTTGATGCGCGAGACAGTCACCGCGCTGGGCGGCATCGACGTCCTGGTGAACAACGCGGCGGTCAACACCCCGCATCCGCCGGCACACACGTCGTACGAGGAGTGGACTGCCGCCTGGCAGGCGCATGTGGCGGTCAATCTGTTCGGCACCGCCAATCTGAGCCACCTCGCCGCCCGGCACATGATCGACCAGGGTGCAGGCGGGCGCATCGTCAACATCGGCTCGCGCGGGGCGTTTCGCGGCGAGCCCGACCACCCGGCGTACGGGGCGACGAAGGCGGCCGTGCATGCGCTCGGCCAGTCACTGGCCGTCGCCCTCGCCCCGTACGGCATCGCCGTTTCCTCCGTGGCGCCCGGCTTCATCGACACCGACCGGGTCGCGCACCGGCTGACCGGGGCGCAGGGCGAAGCCATCCGTGCCCAGAGCCCGTTCGGCCGGGTCGCGACGCCCGAGGAGATCGCGGCTGCGGTGCTGTGGCTGGCCTCCCCCGAGGCTCAGTGGAGTTCCGGCACGGTCCTTGACCTCAACGGCGCCTCCTACCTCCGCACCTGACGGCGTCGCCGCGGCACGGGAGAGGCCAGCGGCCGGGGTTCACAGCCAGCCGTTTTGGCGGGCCGCGCGGACGGCCTCCATGCGGTTACGGGTTTGGGTCTTGCCGATGGCCGACGACAGGTAGTTACGTACCGTGGCGGGCGAAAGGTGAACCCGCGCCGCGACGTCCGCGACGGTCGCGCCGTCCGCCGCCGCTGTCAGGACGTCGCACTCGCGCTGGGTGAGCGGGCTCGGACCCGCGCTCAACGCGGCGGCAGCAAGCGCGGGGTCGATGACCCGCTCGCCCGCGAGCACCCGCCGAATCGCCGCGGCCAGTTCCTCAACGGGCCCGTCCTTGACCAGAAAACCGCACGCGCCGGCCTCCATCGCGCGCCGCAGATAGCCGGGGCGGCCAAAGGTGGTCAGGATCAGCACCCGGCACTCCGGCAACTGGGCACGGAGGTCAGCCGCCGCGTCCAGGCCACTTCGGCCGGGCAGTTCGATGTCGAGAAGCGCAACATCGGGGCGCGTCTCCCACGCACGGGGCACGATCTGGTCTCCCGCGGCCACCTGCGCGACCACCTCGATGTCCGGCTCAAGCCCCAGCAACAACGCCAGCGCACCACGCATCATGCCCTGGTCCTCGGCGAGCAACACCCGGGTACGCCGCATGGCCCGCTCGCCTTCGGGAGCGGTCGGCTGCTCACCACCGAGATCGGTCATGCCCCCAGCCTAACCAGCACAAAGACGGGCCTTGCCAACGCTGGAACCGGAAAACCACATGCGAGCCCCAAGGCGCCGGGCGTACCGTCACCGCTCATGACCTCACCGCCCCGCCAGCGACCTGCCCATACCGCCGATGAGCGCACCCAGTTGATCGGCTGGCTCGATATGCAGCGAGCAGTCATCGCGTGGAAGTGCGAAGGGCTGTCGGACGCGGACGCCCATCGGTCGCTCCTGCCCACCTCTCCCCTGATGACCGTGGCAGGCCTCGTCTCTCACTTGCGCTGGGTCGAAAACCTCTGGTTCGAGTACATGTTTCTCGGCCGGCCCGCCGAAGGGCCGCGGTTCGCTGAGGGCCCGGAGGACGCCGACATGCGGGTCGATGGCGTACCGCTGGCCCAGCTGCTGGCGGACTACCAGCAGCAGTGCGCGCTCTCCAACGAGATCATCGCGGCGCACGGGCTCGACGCGTTGGGCCAGCAGACGCGGTACGCCTCCGGGAGCGCCAGCCTGCGGTGGATGCTGTTCCACATGATCGAGGAGACCGCCCGGCACGCCGGGCACCTGGACACCATTCGGGAACTGCTGGACGGCGAAACGGGCTACTACTGACGGGCGGACCCGGGCGCCGTCGCCCCCGCACCGCCCGGCCTGTCTGCACTGAACGGGTGGGCCGGGGAGGCCGGGTAGTCCGGGTAAACCGGGTCATTCGGGCCGTGGGCCTCGTACGCCTCCCGCACCGCGTCTATGGGCAGTTCGACGGTGAGCCGGAAGCCGCGCTTGCCGGCCGGGCCCGAGCGGAGCGCACCGCCCGCGGCGGCCAGCCGTTCGGTCAGGCCCGTCAGTCCCGTACCGCCGCCGCCCGTGGCCGTCGCTTGGGTGTCTCCGTTGTCCACGATGTCGAGGCGCACCCGATCGATACCCGCATTCAGCTCGATCTTGCAGCGGGTCGCGCCGCTGTGCCGGACCGTGTTGGTGACGCCCTCGCGGATCACCCAACCGAGTAGGGCCTCGACCTGGGGCGGCAGCGGCGGCCCCGACTGCCGCACGACCGCCTCGATGCAGGAAGCGCCGAGCAGCGAGCGGGCACGGTCCAACTCGGTGGCCAAACTGCCTTCGCGGTAGCCCGTGACGGCCTCGCGGATCTCGGTGAGGGCCTGGCGCCCGACCGCCTCGATGTCCGCAGCCTGTGCGAGGGCGGCGTCCAGATCACGCGGGGCCAGCCGCCGCACCGCCTCCGCCTTCACCACGATGACCGACATCGTATGGCCGAGTAGGTCGTGCAGGTCGCGGGAGAACCGCAGCCGCTCCTGCTCCACCGCGGAACGGGCCAACGCACCCCGGGAGTTGTGCAGTGCGTGCACGGCGGAGACCTGGCGCAGGATGATCGAGACCACCGCACCGGACAGCAGCGAGGAGTACGCGACGGTCATCACCTGATCCGGGTGGCCTCCGTACATGGCACTCAGCATGCCGATGACGACCACACCGAGCAATGCGGTCAGCGCCGAGCGCCCGCGCACCGCGACCCCCGTGACCAAGGAGAGCAGCGAGAACAGGGACAGCCAGGTGCCGCCGTACCCCCCGCCAAGCGCGATGGCCAGGGCCGCCATGGGCAGCAGCAGACGCATCGAGGTCCGGCGTCGGGAAGGGGCGCTACTGGCGCCGACAAAGACGACGGCGACGTAGCACCCGACGAACAGCACGAGTCCCGCCGCGGCCAGCCACCGATGCGCGACATCGCCCTCCCAGACGTCCACCGCGCAGCCACTGGCCATGAGCAGCCAGGGCATCAGCGCCCACTCGTTCGGCCCGTCGTCGGGCACGTCGCTCCGCTCGTTGGCGGCGCGACCCGCCCGTTGCCCCGCTTGCGTCGGTCCGCTGTCCGCCGCGGCCCTCCGGGTGCCCGTCAACCACGCCAGCACCATGCCGCCCACCCCTCGTTTCGTTCCGCGCCGCGCCGCCGGCTGACCCGCCGCCTTGATCCCTCCGGCGGGGCCAGCCCTTCCGGCGGGGCCAGCCCTTCCGCGCGGCCGGTTCTTCCGCGTGGCGGGGGCAGCCGGTGTGACCGTTTCGGCTGACCGATTGCGGGCCAGTGCGTACCGTACGCGCCGTGCGCTCCCTCGCTGGGCGCCTCGTCTGGGCGTACGTGCTGCCGCTCGCCGCAGCCGGCGGGGTACTCGGGGGCCCCGGGTACCCCGCCGGCTGCCGGGTCGGGCGGCCATCGGGTCACGCCGTACGGGCGCAGACGCGGTACGAGCGCAGGGCGTAGCCGCCGAATGCCGCTAGCCAACCGAGCAGCGTCAGCGTCGTCAGCAGCCCGGGCGCGTGCCCCTCGGTGATGCTCCAGCCCAGGTCGGCGAAGCGGTGGGTGGGGGTCCAGTCGGAGATGGCGCGCAGCCAATGCGGGAAGTTGGTGGACGGTATCCATAGCCCGCCGACGATGGACAGGCCCAGATTGCAAGAGACGTTGACCACGCCCGTGGTCTGCGCGGTCAGCAGATAGCCGTTGCCAAGGCCCAGCAGCGTGAACGGCGCGGTGCCGATCCACAGCAGGCCAAGGAGCGCGGCCCATTGCCATGCGGCCAGCTCCACGTGGTTGATGAGGCGGCCGGCGAGCAACACCGCCACGATGGCGGGCAGCACGATGACGGAGCCGGTGAGTGCGCGGCCCGCGACGACGTGCGAGGGGGCGAGCGGGATGAGCCGCAACTGGCGCAGCCAGCCGATCGTCTTGTCCTCGGCGAGCCCCGTGCCGACGCTGAGCGCGGAACCGAGCGCCCCGTACGCGGCCATGCCGACCATGAGCGATATCGCGGTCTCGCGCTTGTCGTCACCGCTGATGCCGAGGTTGGTAAAGAGCAGGTACATCACCACCGGCATGCCGATGCCAAAGACGACGAACCCGGTGTCGCGCAGTGTGCGCCGGACTTCGAGCGTGATGTAGGTGATCACCGGGTTGCTTCCTTGGCGTGCGGAGGGATCGGGGCGGCGGTCCGCCGCTGGGTGGCGGCTTGGGTGCGGGCCGGGGCTGGGGCCGTGGTCGGGGCCGTGGTCAGGGCCGTGGTCAGGGCCAGGAATGCCTCTTCGAGGCTGGCCGGTGCCACCTCAAGGCTTCGGATGGCGCCGCGCTGTGCCAGGGCCATGACGGTGGCGTCGGAGTTGCTGCTACGCAGCCGGGCGCGGTCGCCGTGGACCTCCACGGAGGTCACACCGGGCAGCAGGGCGAGCCCCGCGGATGGCGCTCCTGCCAGGTCGAAGGCGACCAGGCTGCCCCCGACCGTCCGCTTGATCTCATCGGCCGGCCCATCGGCGGCGACCCGGCCCCGGTCGATGACGACGATTCGGTCGGCGTTCTCGTCCGCCTCCTGGAGGTAGTGCGTCGAGAACAGCACGGTGTTGCCCCGCCGTGCGTACCGGCGCATGGCTTCCCAAAACGCGCGGCGGGCCGCCACGTCCAGCGCCGTCGTCGGCTCGTCGAGCACGATGAGTTCGGGGTCGCCGGCAAGCGCCACAGCGAACCGGACGCGCTGCGCCTGGCCGCCCGAGAGCTTGTCCACGCGCCGGTGCGCGAGCTCATCGAGCCCGGCGATGGCCAGCGTCTCAGCGACCGGCAGGGGTGCCGGATAGCTGCTGGCCACGAATCGGACCAACTCTCGTACCGTCACGCGCGGAATGGGCTTCCCGTCCTGGAGCATCGCCCCCACCCGGCCCTCGCGCACCGCGCGCTGTGGCGCAGCCCCGAAGAGCCGGACCTCCCCGGACGACGGGGGCAGCAGGCCGAGCAGCATGCTGAGCGAGGTGGACTTGCCCGCGCCGTTGCGGCCGAGCAAGGCGACGGTTTGGCCGCGCGGTATGTCCAGGTCCAGGCCGTCCACGGCGCGGACCGGGCCGTAGGTGCGGGAGACGTTACTCAGGTGCACGGCGAGCGGGGCGCTAGGCGTCCTGCCAACTCCCAGCGCGCTGGGCGCCATCGGTGATTTCTGAGCTGCTCTTTCGGCGTGCTTCATGCCTTTGACGCTACGGATGCGCCTCCTGACCTCGACAGAGGTGAATGTTGATGATTGACCAGGACAAATGTCACGGACGGTGGTTGGGAAAGGCGGCACAGGCGGCACAGGCGGTGCAGCGCGTTGGTAGCCGGTCCTAGCCGGTCGTAACTGGTCGTAACCGGTCTTAGCTGGGCCCGCTGGTGACGGTGACTGGGTTCCCGTGGGGGAGTGGCTCGCGGCCTTTCCTCACGTGGGCCCTTTCCCCGGGGCTGGGGCGTCGGCTATACAGGGAAGGCATCGGCTAGAACGTGTTCTAGGAACGGGTCCGCGGTGCAGTGCCGTTGTCCGCACTGCACCACGGGGCGCCCCGGGTGAGGACCGGCGGCCGACCAGCTACGGCCCCGGCGCGGCTGACGGTGCGGACGGATCGGGCCGGGATCTCCTGTCGGATGCCTTCCGCCCGTGCCGAAGGAGCAGCGCCCCCATGCCGATCGACGTCGCCAAGGCCACCGCCGCCGAGCCGACCAGCACCCCCCTCACCTGGGACGCCAAGGACGTACTGCTCTATCACCTGGGCATCGGCGCCGGCTCCAGAACCGAAGTGCCGGCAGCGGCCACCCACCCCGCCGAGTTGCGCTACACGCTGGAAGACCGGCTGCACGTGCTACCCAGTTTCGCCACCGTCGCCGGTGGCAAGATGGCGCTCGCCGCAGGGCTCTCGGCCCCCGGCATCGAGATCGACTTGGCGGCCGTGCTGCACGGTGGTCAGCGCATCGCGATGCACCGACCGCTGCCCGTGTCCGGGCAGGCCAACCAGAGCTCGCGGGTGGCCGCCGTCTACGACAAAGGCAAGGCCGCGGTCATCGTGTTGCGCTCGGACGTCGCGGACGCGGACGGGCCGCTGTGGAGCTCGGACAGCCAGATCTTCGTCCGTGGCGAGGGCGGGTTCGGCGGTGAGCGCGGGCCCTCGCAGCGCGCCGAACTCCCGGACCGCGATCCCGACCACACCGTTCACCGATCCACGCGCGAGGACCAAGCGTTGCTCTACCGCCTGTCCGGCGACTGGAATCCGCTGCACGCCGACCCTGAATTCGCGGCGCTCGCTGGCTTCGACCGGCCGATCCTGCACGGCTTGTGCTCGTACGGCATCGTGCTCAAGGCCGTCGTGGACACCGTGTTGGACGGCGACGTGAGCCGCGTCAGCGCGTACGAAACCCGCTTTTCCGGCGTCGTCTACCCGGGCGAGACGCTGCGTGTGCGGATGTGGCCACAAAGCGGCCGAGTGCGGGTGCTTGTGACCATCGCCGACGAAGGCCCCGATAGCGAGCGAGCCGGCGCCCCGGTATTGGCCGACACCGTGGTCGAGTACACCTGAGCCGGTCCGCGCGTGTGGGTCGCGCAGCCGCCCGTCCGCATGCGGACGCGCAGCCGCCCGCATCCAGACCAGAGCAGTCCTGGCAGGGTGCGAAACCCAACGGCTGTCCGCGCTGAGTCTGTTGGCGTTGGGCCTGTTCGCGTGGAGTCTGTGGGTGTTGAGTCTGTGGGCGTGGTCCGAACTACGCTTCCGGCATGCCTGATCAGGGAAGTTACCGTCGCGACTCCGCTCGTGTGCTGTTGCTCGATGAGCTGGACCGCCTGCTGTTGTTCACGTTCCGTGTCCATCCAGATGCCCCCGGGAGCGGCCACGGCTGGTGCACGCCCGGTGGCGGCGTCGAGGACGGGGAGACCCTGGCAGAGGCGGCAGCCCGCGAGCTGTGTGAAGAGACGGGCCTGTCGGTGGTGCCAGAGGCGCTGGGACCGGCAGTCGCGGAGACCTGCGGGTACGCAGATATCGGATGGGCTGAAGGGGTCTTCCGGGACGTCTTCTTTCATCTTCGTGTCACCACCCACCAGGTCGATGTGACGGGGCAGGAAGCGAATGAGCGCAAGTACCATGCCGGGTATCACTGGTGGCCCATCGCTGACCTGGCAGCCGCCACCCATGAGACCGTCTACCCCTTCGGCCTGGCCGAGTTGGCGGCCGAGCTGGTGGCTGGGCATGTCCCTGTTGAACCGATTCAGCTGCCCTGGCACCACTGAGGACAGTGGGCAGCGTATGGCCCTTGGCCAGGGGCGTCGTTTCGGTGCAGACGGACATGCTGCCGTCACCCCAGCCCGCCGTTATTCGCCCGCTGGTCGTCGGTGCTTTCCTTGTACGGGTTCTTGGCGGTGCTCAGCGGCTGCGGGCCCGCGGTGCTTGCCCGCGCCCATCACATCGGCGGTGGCATTGCTGCCCAGCTGCGATGCGGGCGAGCCCAATTGACGTGCCTCGGCGGTTTCCGTTCGGACTTTGGCCATGAGGGAAGTCACTCCGTGAACTATCGCTATGTGTGGTGCGCGTGGGGAGTCACTGCCCGTGCATGCGGGCTGTGACCGACGTCAACGCGCCACCAGCGCAGGACCGTTCGACACCCGAAAAATGTGCCAGGCGTACGGCTGCGCAGCCCCCACCGAAGTCTAACCAGGCCGTCGATCACCCACGGCTACCGGGCTACGGGCAGCTGCCGGAGCCATGGGGGATGACCGGCCCGAGGGCATCACCTGCGCAGTCAACTCATCGGTCCTGTACCACTATTCGGCCATCTTGCCGGCCCGTACGGCTACCCAGTGCGGCCGGCACGCACAGCTCGACCGACCACGGTGTCGGTCCATGCGACTACTCAGCGTGGCCGTTCCTTCGGCTCATCCGGCACCGTGCCGGCCCGTACTGCTAGCGGTCGCCGGTGAGTGGCGCCTGCTGTAGCGGTACGGGCCGGCAGATGGGGTGCACCACCCCGCGGAGCTGGATAGCGCCAGCGCGCCACGGGGGCGGGTCTTGGTGGTGTGCAGCCGCAGCGTCGCCCGCGGGGGATACGCCACCGTCGCGATCGGGGGGTACGTCGTCGAGCGGGGGAACCGAGCAGGGGGCCGCAGTTCGTTGACGCGCATCGGCCGACCATGCCCGCGCGGAGGCGGGCGCTGCGTGCTCTGCTGGCTCGTGACCCGCGCCCGCGTGCGCTGCCTGCTCGTCGCCCGCTGGCTCGTGGCCCGCCCGGGTGTGCGTTGCTGACTCGCGCCCCGCCGCGCCGTGCAGCGGATACGGCATCGGCATCCGCTCTGGCATCGGTCCTGGCATAGGCGCCAGCGGCACGGTCATAGGCACCGGCACCGGCACCGGCACCGGCACCGGCATAGGCACCGCCATGGGCATGGGCATGGGCATAGGCATCGGCCCCGGTTGGGCCGCCTGTCTCGCTCGTGGCTTCGGGGTGGGCTCCGGCATGCGCAGGCGGGCCACGCCGCAGGGAGCCTGCGGCGTGGCGTAGGGCAGGCGGAGTTCTGCGTTGCGGGTCCACAGCCCCGTACCCGCCAGCCAGCCGGGCGGAGGCGACACATGGTGCAGCCGGCGCTCCATGGGGCGCCATAGGACGACCCAACTACCGCCGTCATCCCCGCGGCCCCGGCCCTCCTCCGTCGCTCGGCCGGCGGTGGGCCGATGGGTCTCCCGATCCGGCGAGTAGCCGCCGGCCGGCCCCTGGTCGCCACCCGGCCCGCAGCCGTCACTCCACCCCGGCCGACCCCCCGCGGCGCAGTCCGTTGTCCCGCCAGAGCCGGCCGACGCGCCGGGGCCCGTTGCAAAGCTGGCCCCCGCACCACAGCCCGCCCCTGGGCCACGACCCGCATCGACAGGTCGCACCGGCGCCAGGCGGAACGCCACCGCGCAGTTCTCCGGCGTCAGCGTCTGGCCCGGTTGGGCCGCGAACGGCGTCAACGTCACCGCCGATGGCACCGCGGCGCCGCGGTGCGGGCCGTCCGGGGACGGGTCGAGGCAGTCGGGGAACCGCACCGGGCGCGCGCTGCCGAGCACGCCCCAGCCGAGCCGGTCCCGGCCGGGCGCGTTGGATCGTACGAGCAACAGACCGCTGTCCGGGTCGGCGAGCAGGAGGCGGTCATCGCTGTCCTCGGTGATCTGGAGCAGCGGACTGATTTCGCCGCCTCGCCGCAGGTCCACGACGACGGTCTTGACCCGGCCCGCCAACTCGCGGTCCAGGGCCAAAAGTCGCCCCTCACGGTCGAGCCAGCTTCCCGCGGAACACTGCCCCGGCACCTCCGCGATGTGCTCGGGCCCGAGCGAGCCGCCGTGCACCAACCAAATGTGGGTGGACTGTTCGCCCCGTGCGAGCGCGTACGCCAGGACGCCGCACGGCGCCGGCGGCAGCAGGGACAGCGTGTCGCACTCGATGAACCCGAGCGGTAGTTCGCCGGTACCGGGGCCCGTGGGGTACAGCAGCGAGAGCGCGTGCCGTTCGGCGACGCGGCGCCGGATCAGCACCCGCCCGTCCGCCAGCGGCAGCACCTCGCTGTCCGGCTCCTCCGGCTGGTGGGTGGGCAGCGGCACGGCGTACGGCTCGGGCCCGTCCAGCGTCCAGCGCTCCGGGAACCGTTCGCCGGTCGTACGGCAGACCGCGAGCCTGGCGGCGTACGAGCCGTCCGCGGTGAGGGTGAGGGGAGCCCCGTCAGTCCGGCCCCGGTGCGCGGCGGTACCTCCGGGGCCTCCGGGGCCCCCGGGCTCGCGCCCGGCCGCGCCCTGTGGGGCGTCGGGGGCAGGGCCTGGAGCGGCGCCAAGGGTGGCAGGGCGCGCGTCGCGATCAATGTGGTGGGTGTCGCGATCAGTCTGGGGAGCGGTCTCGATGGCACAGGCCGTCATGGAACGGTCACCTCCGGCGCCTGAACGTACTTTTCCCGACCGGGGTGCGAACGGGGAGAGGTGCGGCACTTCACGCGAAAGGGTGGCTATCGCCCGGTTTCCCGGCACGCGCGCCGTTGGCTGTGCTTACTAGGTGGCGGTTCGGCGTCGGAGCGGTGTCGCAGCGGTGTGATGACCTTGGGGTAGCGCGGCGGCTACGGTGCGCCGGCGGCGGGAGGCGGTGCCCCAGCTCCGGGGCGTTCGGGGGCGGTGGGCAGGTAACCTCTGACCCGTGCCCGCACTCGCTGAAGTTCTCACCGCGCTCGACGCTCTGTGGCCCCCGGAGCGGGCCGAGGAATGGGACGCCGTCGGCACGGTCTGCGGAGATCCTGACCGGCCCGTTACGCGCGTCCTGTTCGCCGTCGATCCCGTACTGGACATCGCCGATGAGGCGGTGCGGCTCGACGCCGACCTGCTCATCACGCACCACCCGCTCTACCTACGGGGCACGACGACCGTCGCGGCCTCGACCTCCAAGGGCCGTGTGGTGCACACACTGATCAAGCACGACATCGCGCTGCACGTGGCGCACACCAACGCGGACCGCGCCGACCCAGGCGTCTCCGACGCGCTCGCCGGAGCCCTTGACCTGCGCGTCACCGCCCCGCTCGTACCCGACCCGAGCGACCCGGCGGGCCGCCGGGGCCTTGGCCGGATCTGCGAGTTGGACGCGCCGCTGAGCCTGGCCGCGTTCGGCGAGCGGGTCGCGGAGCGCCTGCCGCGCACCGCGCAGGGCGTGCGCATCGCCGGAGACCCGGAGCGCACGATCCGTACGGTTGCCGTCTGCGGTGGCTCGGGCGACGGCCTCTTCGACGCCGTCCGAGCGGCCGGCGTCGATGCCTACGTCACCGCCGACCTGCGCCACCACCCGGCCTCCGAGGCCAGGGAGCGTAGGGAGCCCACAGCCTCCGGCCAGCTCGCCCTCGTCGATGCCGCGCACTGGGCCACCGAGTGGCCCTGGACCGAGCAGGCCGCGGCCCAGCTCGATGAGATCTCCGACCGGAACGGCTGGGGCCTGCGCACCCATATTTCGCGTACGGTCACCGACCCATGGACCGCGCACGCGCCCTCACCTGCCCCAGCCCGCACTCTTTAGCCCTCAAGCTGTCCTTAGCCCTCTCAAGCCCTCTTAGCCTTCTGGAGCCCCGAACTGAACGCCGCGCCCGCTGACCAAATCCGCCTTCTCGACGTCCAGGCGCTCGACGTACGGCTCTCCCAGCTCTCCCACAAGCGGGAGAACCTGCCCGAGCTCGACGAGATCGACATCCTGGACGCCGACCTGACGCAGCTTCGCGACCTGCTCGTGGCCGCGCAAACTGAGGACAGCGACACCGCCCGCGAGCAGATCAAGGCGGAGCAGGACGTCGATCAGGTCCGCCAGCGAGCTGCCCGCGACCAAAAGCGCCTGGACTCCGGCGCCACCACCTCGCCCAAGGACCTGGAGAACCTTCAGCACGAGATCGTCTCGCTCGCCAAGCGGCAAGGCGCCCTGGAGGACGTCGTCCTGGAGATCATGGAGCGGCGTGAGTCCGCGCAGGAGCGTGCTGCCGAACTCACCGAGCGCGTCGCCTCCGTCGAGGCCAAGATCGCCGATGCCAGCACGCGCCGCGACGCTGCCGCCGAGACCATCGAGGCCGAGATGGCGACGGCTACCAAGGAGCGCGAGATCGTCGCCGGTTCCGTACCGGCCGACCTGCTGAAGTTGTACGAGAAGCTGCGCGCCCAGCAGGGCGGCGTCGGAGCGGCCCGGCTCTTCCAGCGCCACTGCGAAGGCTGTCGCCTGGAGCTCAACATCACCGAGGTCAACGAGATCAAGGCCGCGGCCCCTGACGAGGTGCTGCGGTGCGAGAACTGCCGCCGCATCCTGATCCGTACGCCCGAGTCGGGTCTCTGAGTTCACATGGCGAACCACTTTGTCGTCGAGGCGGACGGCGGGTCTCGGGGCAACCCGGGGCCCGCGGGTTACGGGGCCGTGGTGTTCGACCAGGCGACCGGCGACGTCCTGGCCGAGGCGGCAGAGTCCATCGGGACGGCCACCAACAACGTGGCCGAGTACAAGGGGTTGATCGCCGGGCTGCGTGCCGCGTACGCGCTCGACCCCACGGCACAGGTCCGGGTCCGCATGGACTCCAAGCTCGTTGTCGAGCAGATGTCGGGCCGTTGGAAGATCAAGCATCCGGACATGCGCCCGCTCGCGACCCAGGCACAGGCCATCTTTCCGGCCGGCCAGGTGACGTACGCGTGGATTCCGCGGGAGCAGAACAAGCACGCCGACCGGCTCGCCAACGAGGCGATGGACGCGGGCAGCCGGGGCGAGCAGTGGCAGCCGGCACACTCCACGGCGGCTTTGGACTCGACTGGTGCCGCATGGGCGCCCGGTGCGGCCACTCCTGAATCCGGTGCGGTCACTCCCGCTGCCGGCGCCACCGCGCGGCCCGTCCTGCCGGCGATGGGCTGGGCGGCCTCAGCGGACCTGGCCCCGCCGACCACCTTTGTGCTGCTCCGACACGGCGAGACCGCGCTCACCCCGCAGAAGAGGTTCTCCGGCAGCACCGGGTCCGACCCGCAACTGTCGCCCGCCGGGCGCCGCCAGGCCGAGTACGCGGCGGCTGCGCTGGCCGCACGCGGCACCGTTCAGGCGATCGTCAGCTCCCCGCTGCGGCGCTGCCGCGAGACGGCGGACGCGGTGGCGGCACGGCTCGGCCTTGAGGTGCAGATCGACGAGGGGCTGCGCGAGACGGACTTCGGCGCGTGGGAGGGGCTGACGTTCGCCGAGGTACGTGAGCGCTATCCGGCCGACCTCACGGCCTGGCTCGCCTCGACAAGGACCGCGCCTACCGGGGACGGCGAGAGCTTCGCGGCGGTGGCCCGCCGGGTGGCGCTCTCCCGGGACAAGCTCATCGCGCGCCACGCGGGCCAAACGGTGCTCCTCGTCACCCACGTCACCCCGATCAAGACCTTGGTCCGACTGGCCATCGGGGCCCCGCCGGAGTCCCTGTTCCGCATGGAACTCTCGGCGGCGTCCCTCTCGGCGGTGGCCTACTTCGGCGACGGCAACGCGTCGCTGCGGCTGCTGAACGACACCTCGCACTTGCGGTAGCCGCTGCGCGCCACCTCGCGTCCGTGGGTCGTACCTGCCATGCCTGCCTGATGCGCTCGCGCAGGCTTACGCGGTGTGCCCCAGCGCGGACGCCTCGCGCGCCAGGCTTTCGACGCGTGCCCAGTCCCGGGCACGGAGCGCATCCGTGGGGAGCATCCAACTGCCGCCCACACAGCCCACGTTCGGCAGCGCCAGATACGTCGGGGCCGAGGCGAGGCCGATGCCGCCCGTGGGGCAAAACCTCGCCTGGGGCAGCGGAGCGGACAGGGCGCGTAGATACGCTGCGCCGCCAGCCGCCTGCGCCGGGAAGAACTTCATCTCGCGTACCCCGCGGTCCAGTAGGCCCAGCACCTCCGACGCGGTGGACACGCCCGGCAGGAACGGCAGCCCCGAGCCCTGGAGGGCATCCAGCAGCCGCTCCGTCCACCCCGGGCTGACCAGGAACTGTGCCCCCGCCGCCTGCGCCGTCCGTACGTCATCGGGCGTCAGCACCGTGCCCGCGCCGACCACGGCGCCTGGCACTTCGGCGGCGATGGCCCGGATCGCGTCCGGCGCCACGGCCGTACGCAGCGTCACCTCGATCGCGGGCAGGCCGCCCGCCACCAGGGCCCGCGCCAGCGGCACCGCATCCGCCGCGTCATCGATGACGACCACGGGGATGACGGGCGTGAGCCCCAGCACGGAGGGACGAGGAGACTGAGGGGAATCAGGGGTACCAGTGGCATGAGAGACACCAGAGGCACCAGAGACACCAGAGGAACCAGGGGAATCAGGAAAATGGGGAGCAGAGGAAGAAGCAGCACCAGTCACTCGACCATCTTCCGCCCACGCTCCATTATTCGCAACGATGGTTGCGTATGATGCAACGCGCTGGATGAAGGGCCGTCAGAGCTCCGTCACCACTACATCCAGTGCCCACGCCGTGCCGTGGTGTGCCGGGGCCGCCGCCTCCACCGCGTAGCCCAGCTCGCGCAGCGCCTCGACCAGTTCCCTTGGCCCACGGGGTGCGGCCCCGGCCGTCAGCAGGTCGCGGACCATGCGGCCCTTCGTCGCCTTGTTGAAGTGGCTGACGATCGTCCGCTTCTCCACGCCGTTCACGATCTTTGACTGGAGCACGCGCACCGTCGCCGTGCGCTCCGCGACCTCGCCGCTCGGCTTCCACGCCGTCGCGTACGCCGCCGATCGCAGGTCAAGCACCAGGCCCCGGCCCGCGACCGCGGGCAGCGCCTCGCTCATGGGGCCGCGCCAGTACGCACCGAGCGCGCCGAGGCCGGGCAGCTTGACGCCCATCGAGCAGCGGTAGGAGGGGATGCGGTCGCCGATCCGAACAGCGCCCCACAGCCCCGAGAACACCAGCAAGGAGCGGGCCGCGCGGCGCCGTGCGGCCGAATCGAGGGTGGCCAGGTCGAGCGCGTCGTAGAGCACACCGGTATAGATCTGCCCGGCGGGCTTGGCCCCAGCGGTGCGCAGCTCGGCGTTCTTGGCGATCTCGCCACGCAATCCCTGGCTCAGCCCGAGGACCTCCGCGGCCTTCTCCTCGTCGCCCGCGCACAGCGACACCAGCTCATCCAGCACCGCAGCCCGCGCCGCCCCGAGCTCCGGCAACGACAACGCGTCCAATTTCAGGGCGGCGCCGGACCCGCTGGGGGCCTTCCCCTCGGACGGCGGCAACAACACGAGCACGGTGGTTCTCCTCACCCGGACGGCGACACGGTGGAACGACATACGACGACGTGGGCCAGCGGTATCGGCCGCGGGCGCCTCGCCACGCTGCGCGGTACGAGCGGGAGGGCCCGGGCCGCTGACCCTACGAGCACCAGCCCTCACGGGCGCTGGCACCTGTGGGCGCCGGCATGTCGTGGGGGCCTGCACCTGGCTCGCCGGGTCCGGGACGGCGACCGGTGGGCGGCCCCGCCGCAGCCTATGCCGGTGGCGGGGCCGCGTGAAAACCGTGCCTACCCGCGCCGCCGTCCCCAGCGCTCCCGTGCCCCGTACGACAGCGCCCCACCCGCCACTACAGCCGTTCCCGTCACGACCGCCGACAGTGGCAGGGCGAAGGCGAGGGTGGCGCAGCCGGCGAGGCCGATGACGGGGATGAGGCGGGGTGGGCGGGACTCCTCGGCGGTGAGGGTGAGTGCGCTGGCGTTGGCGATCGCGTAGTAGGCGAGCACGCCGAAGGAGGAGAAGCCGATGGCCCCGCGGAGATCTGCCACCGTCACCGCCACGGCTACCACGGCGCCGACCGCGATCTCCGCGCGGTAGGGGGCCGCCGTGCGCGCATGGACCGCTGTCAACAGCCCCGGCAGATGTCGGTCACGGGCCATGGCCAACGTGGTACGGGAGACGCCGAGGATCAGCGTGAGCAGCGCGCCGAGCGCGGCGAGCGCCGCGCCGACCCGTACGACGGGAACCAGCCACCCCGCGCCCGCCGCGCGCACCGTGTCGGCGAGCGGCGCGCTCGCGTCCGCCAGCCCGCCGGGCCCGAGCGTGGCCAAGGTGGCGGCCCCGACCGCCGCGTAGACGACGAGGACGATGCACAGGGCCAGGGGGATCGCCCGCGGGATGGTACGGGTCGGATCGCGTACCTCCTCGCCGAGCGTGGCGATTCTGGCGTACCCGGCGAACGCGAAGAACAGCAGGCCCGCCGCTTGCAACACCCCGCCGAACGTCACCTCAGTGGCGGTCTCGTCCGCCGCCCACGGTGCCCGGGCGTGCTCGCCGCTCCACGCGGCGACGCAGACCGCGGCAAGGACGGCGAGCACCGCCGCGACGATCACCCAGGTGAGCCAGGCGGCCTTGCGTACCCCGAGGCAGTTGACCACGGTCAGGGTCACCACGGCGGCGACCGCCACCGTCCGCTCGTGGTCCGGCCATACGTACGAGCCCACCACCAGGGCCATCGCCGCGCAGGACGCGGTCTTGCCGACCACAAAGCTCCAACCGGCCAGATGTCCCCAAAACGGGCCGAGGCGTTCTCGCCCGTAGACGTAGGTGCCGCCGGAGGCCGGATAGCGGGCGGCGAGCCGCGCCGATGAGGTGGCGTTGCAGTACGCCACGACCGCGGCCAGACCGAGGGCGAGCAGCAGACCGGAGCCGGCGGCGTCGGCGGCGGGCGCGAACGCGGCGAACACCCCGGCGCCGATCATGGCCCCGAGCCCGGTCATGACCGCGTCGAAGGTGCCGAGTTCGCGGCGTAGCCCCGCCTCAATTCGCATGCGGCCGATTCTGTCGCCCACGGCGGCCGGGCGCCATGGGCTGTGGGCCTGACCACCTCGCCTCCCACTGCCCGGGCGGCGGGCGCCGGCCGGGCCTGCGCCCCCACCAGCGCCGAGAGCGCCTCGGTCGGCGGGTAGCATGGTGCGCACGACGGACGAGTCGGCTGGGCGGTCGCGTCGGGCTCTGCCGAGTTCTGCGGAATTCGGAAGATGCCCGCCGAGGAACGTCCGGGCTCCATACGGCAGGGTGGTGGGTAACGCCCACCCGGGGTGACCCGCGGGACAGTGCCACAGAAAACAGACCGCCGAAAGCCGTCAGGTTTTCGGTAAGGGTGAAACGGTGGTGTAAGAGACCACCAGCGTCCGAGGTGACTCGGATGGCTCGGTAAACCCCACCCGGAGCAAGGTCAAAAGGAGCCGCTAATAAGTGGCTCTGCGCGAACGGTTGAGGGCTGCCAGCCCGAGTTCGCGGGTAGACCGCACGAGGCTGTCGGCAACGGCAGCCCTAGATGGATGGCCGCCTCCCCTTGGGCCGTAAGGCACTGGGGTGACAGAACCCGGCGTATATGGCCGACTCGTCCGTCGTATTACGCCACCCCCGAGCAGCGCGGGGATCTTCCCCACGCCGCGCCCGTGACGACGTCGGGGACCTCGCCGCGGGGTACTTTCTCGCCGAGATCCTTGCGTCGCGCTCCGAGCACGACGATTGCCCCCTCGGAAGCGATGCGTTCCGCGACCGCTCTGCCGATATCCGAGTTTCCTCCGGTGATGACGATGACCTTGGATTCCAGTCGCGTTGACCTTGCTGTTATTGCCTTCCTCGTACTGTGGCACCCGAATTCGGTGGGTGAATTCCGGGTCATGAGGAAAGCTTGCTGAGTGGCTCGTCAACGTGCTGGCGGGAAATGGTCATCGCCATGTCGGCCCGGCCTGGCCCGGCCAAGGCGGAGCAGAGCGGGCGGGCGCGGGTCGGTCAGGGGATGCGTATCCCCGCTCCCGTCACCCGAATCCGCGGGTCATCGGCGGCGATGCGCACCTCAAGGAGGCCAGGCCGCCCCAGGTCCTCGCCCTGGTGCAGGGTGAGCGTGGCGGGCGCCGAGACCACGCCCAGGGCGCGGGTGTACGCGCCGAACGCCGCTGCTGCCGCGCCGGTCGCCGGGTCCTCGACCACGCCACCGACAGGAAACGGGTCGCGCACGTGGAAGACGGCCGACTTTGACGTCGCGCCGGGGGCCGCCCACACGAGTTGGAGCGTGGTCAGGTCTAGGGCGCGCATGAAGGCGCCGAGCCGGTCGAAGTCGTAGTCAAGGCGGGCCAGCCGATCGCGGGTGGCGGCGGCCAACACCAGGTGCCGGGCGCCCGCGTAGGCGATGCGGGCAGGTAGCCGCGGGTCGAGTTCGGCGGCCGTCCAGCCGAGCGCGGCCAGCGTCTCTGCGAGGTCCGCGTCCGCGACCTCGGATACGTGCGGCTCGACGCTGGTGAGCGTGGCGTACGGGACACCGTCCCGGACGGTCACAGAGACCGGAACGGTGCCGGCGGCAGTGGCGAACATCAGCTCGCCGGGGCCGATCCGCTCCGCGAGCGCCACCGCGGCGGCGACCGTGGCGTGCCCGCAGAACGGCACCTCGGCCAACGGGCTGAAGTAGCGCACCGTGAACGCCCGGCCCGGGGCGCCACCGAGGCCAACCGGTGGGGAGGTCAGGAACGCCGTCTCCGAATAGCCCAATTCCGCCGCTATGGCGAGCTGCTCGGCGTCGGACAGGCCGGCCGCGTCGAGTACCACACCAGCAGGGTTGCCACCCTCCGGGTCGTGTGTGAACGCCGCATAGCGCAGCACCTCCGCAGTCACGGCGGCGCCTGGGCCCCTCGGACCAGTGCTGTTCGGGCCGGCCTCCGGGGCGGAGGGCGGGGGAGTGGCGGTCTGGGGCTGGGCGGTCCGGGTGTCCTGGCCGGGAGCGGGCTGCTGCTCGCTGGCCCGCGTGGCTGGGGCGGTGGGCCGTGGGCCTTGGTCACGCTGCGTCGTCATGCTCGGGGCAACCGTCCCCGCGAGCCGGCTATTCCGGCGCCAACTTGGCCGTGCGGGCCGGGTGACGCCCGCCCACCCAGCCGCTGATGGGCCGGCTGAAGCGCAGCGATCGATCTCACTGTGCTTCAGGACCTTTTCATATGCGTATGTATGCCCGTATGTATGCGCTTCGAGGCCGGCGCGGACCGCAGGCTGCTGATGCCGGGACGTACGGGTGCCCAGGCCCGCACCCTTCGGGGCCAGCTGCGCTGCCGCCTGCTCGCCCGGCCGCTCATTCCGCGTCCTCACGCATGGGCTTCCCCACGACGGCAATCGTGGCAGGGACCTGTCATGGAATGCCCCGAAGGGCCCGTTGCGGGGAGGGAACTCATCCACCCGACATGTATGCGTCGTACACGAGTCAGCGTGCCGCCGTTCGCCTCTACTCCAATCACCAGCGACAACACCAGCCCGGGGAGAGGCAGATGACGTACGCATCGCACGAGGAGCAGGCCGAACGGGACATGCGGGCCGCCGCGGCGCACCTCGGTCGCCGTAGGTTTCTGACCGTCACGGGCGCCGCCGCGGCGCTCGCCTTCGCCACCAACCTGCCGGGCAGCGCGGAGGCCGCATCGGCCACGCTGGACGCGCGGCGGATCGCCGATCATCCGTTCACCCTGGGCGTCGCCTCCGGCGACCCGCGCCCCGACTCGGTCGTGCTGTGGACGCGCCTGGCGCCGCGCCCGTACGAGACCGGCGGTGGCCTGCCACGCAAGCAGGTCCAGGTGCGCTGGGAGGTCGCGTACGACGAGGAGTTCCGCCGTATCGCGCGGCGCGGCACGACCATCGCCTACCCCGAGTTCAACCACACGGTGCACGTCGAGCCGACCGGGCTCAGGGCCGACCGGGTGTACTACTTCCGCTTTCGGACCGGCACCTGGATCAGCGAGGTCGGCCGCACCCGCACCGCGCCCGCTGCCGGGGCGCGCATCTCCGATCTGCGGCTCGGCGTCGTCTCCTGTCAGGCGTACCACGACGGCTACTTCACGGCCCACCGCCACCTGGCCAACGAGGACCTGGACGTCGTCTTCCACCTTGGTGACTACCTCTACGAGTACGCCGTGAACGCGGTCGGCGGGGCCCGTAACTACACGGACCGCACGCTGCCCGCCGTCTTCAACCGGGAGACCACGACGCTGGAGGACTACCGGCTGCGGTACGCGCTCTACAAGACCGACCCGGACCTGCGGGCCGCGCACGCCGCCCACCCCTTCGTCGTCACCTGGGATGACCACGAGACCGAGAACAACTACGCGGGCGACATCCCCGAGAACGACGTGCCGCCGGAGGAGTTCTTGATCCGGCGCGCCGCCGCCTACCGCGCGTACTGGGAGAACCAGCCGCTGCGCGCACCGCAGCGGCCGAACGGCCCCGACATGCGGCTCTACCGGCGGCTTCAGTACGGCCGGTTGGCGCAGTTCGACATTTTGGACACCCGCCAGTACCGCTCGAACCAGGCGTACGGGGACGGCTGGAAGGTGCCGGGGCCCGAGTCGCAAGACCCCTCGCGCACCCTCACCGGCGCCGCGCAGGAGCGCTGGCTGATCGATGGCTGGCGGCAGTCCAAGGCCCTGTGGAACGTCGTCCCGCAGCAGGTCACGTTCGCCGAGCGGCGCAGCACCTCCAGCGCCGACTACAAGCTCAGCATGGACTCCTGGGACGGCTACCCGGCATCCAGGCAGCGGGTGCTGGCCGGCGCCGAGTCGGCGGGCGTGGACAACCTGGTGGTCCTCACCGGAGACGTGCACGTGCACTACGCGCTCGACGTCAAGCGCGACTTCGCGAAGCCCGACTCGCGCACCGTCGGCGTCGAGTTCGTCACCACGTCCATCGCCAGCGGCAAGGACGGCGCGGAGAAGCCCGCCGACTGGGACCGGTACATGAAGGCCAACGCGCACCTGAAGTTCTACAACGGGCAGCGTGGCTACGTGGCCGTCACCCTCGACGGCAAGCAGGCGCGCGCCGACTACAAGACCGTTCCCTACGTCACCAAGCCGGGCGCCCCGATCGCCACCGTGGCGTCCTTCGTGACGGAGGCGGGCAACCCGGGTCTGAACCCGGCCTGAGCCGTACGCAGTGGCGCCCACCGGGTCACCCGTTTGGCGGATGTCCATTGGCGACCGTGGGGCGGGGCGACTCTCATGGCCGTATGGACGTGAACCCGATCGAAATGCAGAAGTGCCTGGGCGGAGTGCACTACCCCGCCTCAAAGGGCGACATCGTAGAGCAGGCCAAGGAGCACGGAGCCAGCAAGGACGTCATGGGGGCGTTGAAGTCGCTCCCTGAGAAGAACTACGACTCTCCTGCGGCCATCAACAAGGAAGTCGGTCAGCAGTGAAGCAAAGCCGGTCAGCAGTGGCCGGCTGCCGGGCGCCGGTGCCTCCACGGGGTGGCACCGGCGTCTTGCCGCTCCTTCCTTCGGCGGAGAGCCGGTAGGGACTTCGACGTAGGACTGTCGGGCTGAGCCGGGAATCACGTGGCCAGGAGTGCTATTCCGGGTAAGGCCACGCCGCCTGCATGACAACATGGTTAGGCCATCAAACGACCATGGAGTCACGCATGACGGACCCCGGCCCGCGAACGGCCGAGCTCACCGACAACCCCGCCACCGCTACCGTTCCCGACGCCCCGGCCGGCGTCGCCGATGCCCCGGCCGCCACCGCCGACCCCGTCATACCCGGCCCACCGACGCGCTCGGGCCACTCGGGAAACTCGGGTCACGCGGGAAACCCGGACCACTCCGGAAACTGGGAAAACACCGCCTCCGGATCGCACCCCGGCGTGCCGGCCGTGCCCGGTCAGCGCGCCTCGCACGCCGCGACGGCGTCGGCCGCACCCGTCACGCCGCAGCTCGCCGCCCAGCGCCGGACCAGCCTGCTGGTCACTCTCATCCTCGGCGGCCTCACCGCGCTTCCGCCGCTCTCCATGGACATGTACCTCCCGGCGCTGCCGGAGGTGACCGACGCGCTGCACAGTCCCGCCGCCACCGTGCAGCTCACGCTGACCGCGTGTTTGTTGGGCATGGCGCTCGGACAGCTCGTCGTCGGACCCATGAGCGACCGCTGGGGGCGGCGCCGTCCGCTGCTCGTCGGCATGGTGATCTACGTCATCGCCACCGCCATCTGCGCGTTCGCCCCGAACGCGGAACTGCTCATCGTCTTCCGGCTGCTCCAGGGGCTGGCGGGCGCCGCGGGCATCGTGATCGCACGGGCGGTCGTACGTGACCTGTATGACGGCGTGGAAATGGCCCGCTTCTTCTCCACGCTGATGCTGATCTCGGGCGTCGCACCGATCATCGCGCCGGTGATCGGCGGGCAGGTGTTGCAACTCACCGACTGGCGCGGGGTCTTCGTCGTCCTGACCGTCATCGGCATCCTGCTCACCGTGGTCGTCTGGCGCCGCCTCGATGAGACCCTGCCGCCCGAGCGGCGGCACACCGGTGGCCTGAGCCAGACGCTGCACACCATGCGCGGGCTGCTCGCCGACCGGGTCTTCACCGGCTACACGCTCGCGGGCAGCTTCGCCTTCGCGGCGCTCTTCGCGTACGTCTCCGGGTCCGCCTTTGTTATCCAGGAGATCTACGGGGCCTCGCCGCAGACCTTCAGCCTGCTGTTCGGCGTGAACTCGATCGGCCTGGTGGCGATCGGCCAGCTCAACGGCAAGGTGCTCGTCGGCCGGGTCAGCCTTGACAAGGCGGTGACCGTGGGCCTCGCGGTGATCATGGCGGCCTCGGTGGCGTTGCTGCTCATGGCGTCCGGTGTATTCGGTGCGGTCGGTCTGGTGCCGATGTCCGTGGGGCTGTTCGTGCTGATGTCCGCGATGGGCCTGGTGATGCCCAACACCAACGCCCAGGCCCTGATGCGTACGCCGCACGCCGCCGGTTCCGCCTCTGCCCTCCTTGGCACGACCTCCTTCCTGATTGGTGCCATCGCCTCGCCGCTGGTCGGCATCGCGGGTGAGGACACGGCGGTGCCGATGACGTTGGTGCAGGTCGGATGCACGTTCGCCGCAGCCGCCTGTTTCGTGGGGCTGTGCCGTCCGTGGCAGCGCAGGGCGAACGGTAGCGAGATGATGCGGGCCCAGCCGATGGCCCCCGTGGCGGGCAGCCCGACCAAGGACTGAGCCCTGGCCCTGGCGCCCCGAGCGTGGCCCACACCCTTGGGGCGCCGCGGTGGCGGGGTCGGACGGCCTCGTCACGCACGGGAACTGCCAAGCTCCGACTTGCTCAGGAGATGCCTGTTGATCGACCACCACACGTGGTGATCAATGGGTGACCAACGGCGACGAGTACCGTAGGCGGATGGGAAGTCGTGCTTTCGCCCGACGCGTCGAACAACTGCTGCGTGATCAGGGGCTTTCGATGCGCGCGGTGTCGCGCAAGATGATCTACGACCCGGCCTACTTATGTCGAGTCCTCGCAGGTAAGCAAGCGCCTTCACGGCAATTCGCCGAAGCCCTGGGCCACGTGTTGAACGCGACTGGCGAACTCGTGGCGTTGGCGACAGCCTCCGAGCAAGCTGGGCCGCCGACGTTCTCCGATGCGCCCCTGCGGATCAGCGGGACCCGGGGGGCCGGCTTCGCCCATGCCATTCGGGAAACGTCACAGCAACTTGTGGCCCTGGACAACGGTCCGCTCGGTGTCCCCGTGGCTGAGCCAGCGGTGCGGGCGTATCGCATCGTCCGCAAGAGGTTGGAAGACGCCGATTACGACCCTCGGTACGAGCGTGATATCCGAGCCGCCGCGGCGGAGTTGGCGGAGGTGGCCGGCTGGGTGCTGTTCGACGCCGAGCTGCACTCGGCCGCACGGCGAGCCAATCAGGAGGCGCTCACCCTGGCTCGTTCCTCCGGTGATACGTGCATGGAGCGGCTCATCCAGCAGAACGCCGCGATGTGCTGTGAGTGGGTGGGAAACCATCGAGAGGCATTGGCCATCACGCAGGGAGTGCTGGAGCGTGGTCGTCTCGCGCCCCGGGTCGAGGCCATCTTCCGCGTCCGCGAGGCAAAGGCCATGGCCGGCGTCGGCCGTACGACGGAGGCGGTTCGTGCCCTGTCGGCCGCACGCTCACTACTGGATGACGGCACCCGCGATGACGACCCGTACTGGGCATGGTGGGTGACTCCCGGGGAGGTGGAGGGGCACCTGGGCCATGTGCTCCAGGAGGCAGGGCGAACGGCCAAGGCCATCGACGTGTTCCAGACGGTGGTGAACCGTCCGGTGACCACGACGGTTGGTCACGCCGGGATGAGTGACGCGCGACTCCTGCAATGCCTGCTGCGCGAACAGGCGTGGCAAGACGCCGACCAACTGCTCCAGCAGGTGATGGCGGCGATTCAAACGCGCTCCTCCAAGCGCGTTCGCACGACACTGTGGCGCACGGCGGAGCACGGCCGCACCCTCACCGATGCCCCCTCCAGTCTCAGGGACGCACTGGCCCATCTCGCCGACGTCACCGACGCCGACCTGTTCGGCTTCTGAGGCGGCGCCCACCAGCGGCACGCTCCCCGCTGGGCGGTAGCGGAGGCTGACACGTATCCCCCCGCGGTCGTCATCTGCCAGGCCCGACGGCCTGCGCGAAGCCAGTTCCCTTGGCCCCGGTCGGCACCCGAGCCGCTGTGGAGCGCATGACGCCGACGCATCCCATGCGCTACGGAAACACCTCCGTGCCCACCGCCCACCGCAGCCCCCCGCCTAACCCGGCGCGAAGCGTGGCATCGACGGCAGCCCGCACGCACTAAACTCCACCGGATGCACGCCTGCCGTCCCCCTGTCACCAGCGAGACCCTGCGCATCGCCCTCGCCGCCCTCCTGGACGGGCTCCCGCCGAAGCAGGCCACCCAGGCCGTCGAGCGGCTGATCAGCAACTACCGGGGACACACCCCCACCGCGGCGCCGGTGCTGCGGGACCGGTCCGACGTCGCCGCGTACGCCGCGTACCGGATGCCCGCCACCTTCGAGGCCGTACGGCACGCACTGGGCGCGCTCCGGGACGCCGCCCCGCACTGGACGCCCGCAACACACTGCGACATCGGCGGCGGCACCGGCGCGGCGAGTTGGGCCGCCGCGGCGACCTGGGCGGATGGGCAGCGCACGACCACCGTGTACGACTGGGCCGAGCCCGCGCTCGCGCTGGGCCGTGAACTGGCCGCCGCAGCCGGCTCCACGGCGTTGGCCGCGGCGCGCTGGCAACGGCTCCCGATCGGCGCCGGCTTCACCCTGCCGCAGACGGCCGACCTGGTCACCATCTCGTACGTACTCGGCGAGCTGACCGAGGCCGACCAGCGGGCGGTGACCGGCGCGGCAGCCGGTGCGGGGCGCGCCGTAGCGGTGATCGAGCCCGGCACACCGGAGGGCTATCTACGGGTGCTGCGCGCCCGCGAGCAACTCATCGAAGCGGGGCTCACCGTACTCGCGCCCTGTCCGCACAGCGACGCGTGCCCCATCGACCCCGGCACCAACTGGTGCCACTTCGCGGCCCGGGTCAGCCGCTCGTCGCTCCACCGGCAGGTCAAGGGCGGCTCACTACCGTACGAGGACGAGAAGTTCAGCTATGTGGTGGCCGTGACCCCCGCCGTGTCCGGCCGGACGGCGGAGCACCGCGTGGTGCGCCATCCGCAGATTCGCAAGGGCCAGGTATTGCTCGACCTGTGTGTGGCCGATGGGGCGCTGCGCCGCGAGACGGTCACCAAGCGGCACGGCCTGCTCTACCGGGCGGCCCGCGACACCGTCTGGGGGGACACCTGGCCCCCGGCGGCGGAACCCGACGACGAGTGACCTCGGCCGGTAAGGAACGATCGGTGGGGAGCGATCGGTGGGGAACGGTCCAGTCGGGGACGGTCGGTGGGGGACGGTCCAGTCGGGGACGGTCGGTGGGGGACGGTCCAGTCGGGGAACGGCCGGTGGGACAGACCGGACTTGTGGTGGGGGAGCGGGGCGGTAGGAAGACGGGTCCGGCCGTGTCGGCCGGACCCGCTCGTGCGGTGGGCTGGGCCCGTTGGAGCAGGCACGTAGGGCCCGCGCTGAGCGGTGCTCGACCTGCTGATCAGGCGAGCCCGGTGCGGGTGCAAGAGCGCCGGTTGGCGGTCAGCCGCGCTTGGCCCGCTGGGTGCGGGTTAGCTGTTGTGCCCAGGGAGGCTGGGGCCATCGGGGGTCGGGTACGCACGGCCCGGTTGCCGTGCGTGAGGGACCGACCGGATGCGGGGCTATGCAGGGCTATCGCAGCTCCTGAGTGCAGCACTTGACGCTGCCGCCGCCCTTGAGCAGTTCGCCGAGGTCGAGTCCGATCGGTTCGTAGCCACGTTCGCGCAGCGGCTCGAAGAGGCCCACCGCCTCCTGCGGCAGCAGCACATGGCGGCCGTCGCTGACCGCGTTGAGGCCGAACGCCGCGGCGTCCTTCTCGGCGGCGATCAGCGCGTCGGGGAAGAGGCGGGCGAGTACGGCCTGACTGCCGGTGGAGAAGGCGCCCGGGTAGTACATGATGTCGCCGTCGGTGGAGTCGTCGAGCACGGCCAGCGCCGTGTCCAAGTGGTAGTAGCGGGGGTTCACGAGGTCAAGGCCGATGACCGGGCGGCCAAAGAACTCCTGGGCCTCGGGATGGGACAGCGGGCTGCTGCGGAAGCCGCGCCCGGCCAGCAGCCAGGAAGCGGTGACGGCGAAGTCGCCCTCGCCCTCGTTGATGTGCTCCGGCTCGTACACGTCCGCGTAGCCGTGCGTACGGAACCAGGTGGCATGTGCCGCGGCCTCGGCGGTGCGCTCGGGATGGGCGAAGCGGGCCCCGAGGACGCGCCCTTCGACGACGACGGCACCATTGGCTGCGAACACCATGTCGGGCAGTGCGGGGTCGGGGGTCAGCTCTTCGACGGTGTGACCGAGCGCGCGGTAGCGGTCCCGAAGGTCCTCCCACTGCGCGACCGCGAGCGGGAGGTCCACGGGTTTGGTCGGGTCCATCCAGGGGTTGATGGAGTAGGTGACCTTGAAGTGCGCTGGTGAGCACATCAGGTAGCGGCGCGGGGTCGCGCGGCGCTGAGATGTACGCAAAGAGAGCTCCTCCCGATGGCGATGGATACGTACGGGTCGCGTACGCATCAAAATCGTCCACCCTGGCGGACTGGTGTACATGGACCGTAAGGATGGTTTGCACCTGACTCAGATCGACCCCCATGCTGCCCCTACTCGGCGAATTGTCGCTTGTGGTGCTCGATCCATCACACTTGGTGTGTGTCGAGGCGTCTGCGGGGCCCCGGCGCATGGCCCTTTTGTGTCAGTCGCCGCCTGGTTCCTCCGGGCCGGGGCGGGAACGGCTGAAGCGCCGGGCCGTCCGGGCCGCGCGAAGACGCGGACCGAACGGCCCCGGCGAGCGGGATCGGATCACGCGTCCGCATCCCCGCCCGATGGCTGGTTCTTCTCCTGGAGTTTGCGCAGCAATTCCCGCTTCTGTGCCATCGGGTCGAGATCGCCCTGGGCTCCCCGCTTGCCGCGCCCGCCGCGCATGGCGGTCCGGGGGAGGTTGGAGCGGGTGCCGCCGACGCCGAGCATGCTTCCGGAACGTCCCTTGCTCATAAAACTTCCCTACTCTCTGTTCTGCTGGACTGCTGGAAAACTTCCAAGCCCCGCGAGTCCCTTGCTCTTGGTGCACATGTGGGGCCCTTCGGGGTTGATCTCTCGCGGGGCCGCCCGAGCCGGGTGGCCTTGGTGCGGGTCGCCGTGGTTCGGGTGACCTCGGCCCGGGACAACTCGCCTCGCGACCCTCCTGAGTTTCGGCGAGACGATACGTCTTGTCAAGACGATACGTCTCGCCTCGTAGTTGGTACATTGCCGGGTATGACCGAGAGAATGGCCCGTAAGACGGCCCCTGACTCAAGCCGCCGCAGCGAGCGCTCGCGCCGCGCGATCCTGGACGCCGCCCTCGAACTCGTAGGCGAGGTCGGCTTCGGCAAGCTCACCATCGAAGCCATCGCGGCCCGCGCGGGCGTGGGCAAGCAGACCATTTATCGCTGGTGGCCGTCGAAGGCCGCCGTGCTCTTCGACTCCTTCCTCGACCAGAGCGACGGGGCGCCGGAAATCGTCCTCCCCGACACCGGAGACCTCGCCGCCGACCTCAAGACCGTCCTTCGTGCCACCGTCGATGGGATGGGCGACCCCAAGTACGCGCTCCCCACCCGGGCGTTGATCGCCGAGAGTCAAAACGACCCCGAACTTGGCGCGGAGATCAACGCCCGCATCCTTGAACCGCAGCTCGCCGCCTGGACCGAGCGGCTGCGCGTGGCCCAACAGGCCGGGCAGATCGCCGCCGGCATCGATATGCGGGTCACTGTCGAGATGATCGTAGGCTCCATCTTTCACCGCTGGTCGCTGCGCACCCTGCCCATGAGCCACGCCTACGCGGACGCCATCGTGGAACAGGTGCTGCACGGCATCAGTACCGGCACCGGCCCTGGTGCCGGCACCGGCACCGGCCCTGGGCTCACCGCCGTGGGCGAACCGACCGCCGCGGCGACATAGCCCCCGCTGGCCGTCGTCGCCCGAACAGCCGGTCCCGGCCGGGTCAGCTCCCGTGCGGGCGGGCCAGCCCTTGTGCGGGCCGGTCAGCTCCTGTGCGCCGGAATCGAGGCGAGCAGCGCCAGCAGGTCGGTGACGATCCCCTGACAGCCGAGCCGGAGTGCCCGATCGCGGTCGGCTGGCGTGTTCACCGTGTGCGCCCATACGCGCGGTATGCCGGATGCGACCGCGCGCCGCAGGTCCCCAGCGCGCGCCCGATGGTCCACGTCGAGCAGGCTCACAAAGCCTCGCCAGCGCTCCGGCCGGTCGTTGCGCAACTGCCCGGCCGACCGCCACAACTGGGCGAGCAGCCCCTTGCGGTGCACGGCGCGGGCCACCGCTGGGCGCCGGCTGGCGACGAAGACCGAGCGCGTCAGGCCCCGCGCATGGATCATCCGGGCCAGCTCAGGCAGTGCGCGCGGGTCCTTGACCTCCAGCATCAGCACGGAGTGACCACCGAACCGGTCGAGCACCTCACGCACCGTGGGCGGTCGCTCCACGGGCTCGTCCCCGGCCCCGGGGCGAGGTCGCAGCCGCACCTGCCTCCACTGCCTGGCGTTCAGCGCCCGTACCGGCCCCTGCCGGTCGGTCGTACGGTCCAGCGTCGCGTCGTGCAGGGCCACCAGGGTGCCATCGCGCAGCATCCGGGTGTCGAAGTCGAGCACCTGGGCTGCGCCGCCGCGAAAGGCGTTGTCCAGCGCGGACATGCTGTTCTCGGGGTGGCCTGGCGATCCGCCCCGGTGTGCGACGTACGTCAGGGACGACAGCGCGGCCACGTTGGCCGGCCCCGGCCTATGCCAAGATCCCAGCCCCGGCTGCTGTTCGCGCTGCCGGCTCAGGAGCCAATCCCCGTCGTGTGCGCCGGGGCGCGCGGGTGCACTAGTGGTCGCTGTCGATAGGGGAACGCTCAAGGACAGCGTGATGACGGCCGTCACAACGGTCCGAGTGATCATAAGTAAAACGCTAGGGTCAAAAATCGTGATCTGCCTGCTCTTGGCACCCGGCAAGGGGATAGTCTCTGCGCCCCCGGCTCCGCACCGCGGTCACCTGGGGCGCAGGATGGTGGCAGCATTGATCTCAGGACAGTGGCGAAGCGAGGGGATAGATGGAACGCAAAGGCAGGTTCTCCCAGTGGCTGCGCCGACCCAGGGGCGGATCGGGCGCCGATACGGACCCGGCCGCCGGCGCCGGGGGCTCACGCGAGGATCTGCTGTTGGCCGCGGCGACCGCTGACTTCCCACTCGCCCCGGCCGCGTACCCCGCCGGCTACCGCTGTTCCTGTGACCGCGTTGGCTGTCCCACCCCGGCCCGGCACCCCGTGTCCTTCGGCTGGCAGACCCAGGCCACGACCGATGCGGAGCGCGTCACCCAGTGGCTGCGGACCCAACCCGAGGCCAATTTCATCACCGCCACCGGCATGGCGCACGACGTGCTCGACGTGCCGGCGGACGCCGGGCGGCACGCCCTGGAGCGGCTGGGCGCGGCGGGCATCGAGGTCGGCCCCGTCGCCACGTGCAGCCCGGACCGGATGCTCTTTTTCACCGCGACCCGCGGCACCCCGGCCGACGAGGACGAGTGGTGGCCGTGCGAACTGGACTGTCACCCCGAGACCATGGACGAGCACCCGGGGCTGCGCTGGCACTGCCGGGGGAGCTATGTGCTGGTGCCGCCCGCGCGCCTACCGAGTGATGGGCGCGTCGCCTGGCTGCTCGGCCCCGAGCGCCCGCTGCCTGACCCGCTGACCTTGCTGGAGACCCTCACCGACGCGTGTGCGCTGTACGCGAGCGATGACGCGGACCACGAGACGGCGGCCTGGCCGATCGGCCGCTGAGCGCCCTCGAAGCCGCCGGCGCCAGGGCGCGAACCGGCACCATCGGCCAGCATCGCGAGCCGGCGCCGTCCGGCTGGTACGACAGACCGGCGCTCGCCGGCCGCCGACCACCCTGCGCTGGCTGCTGCCTACCGCCTACCTACCACCGATCACTGCCGCTACTGGAGCGCCCCCTGGACGCCGGGCCCCGCCAGCGGCGCAGCGCCCAGCGGCGGCGCGGTAGCAACGCTCTCGCGCTGCTACCGGCCCTTCGCCTATTCGCCCTTCGCCGCCGTGACGCCCTCAAGCCGGTTGAGGAAGACCACCTTGCGGTCCGCGGCGCCCTTGGCCGGGACGTGCACCGAGGACTCGAAGACCCGGGTGAGCGTGACCGCCTTGCGGGCCTTGCCGGTCATGACCGCCTCGACGCGCTCGGGCGGGGTGGGCCGGTATCCCTTGGCCACGGTCTGCTTTTGCCGGTGGTCCGAGGCGAAGAAGACCACGCCGCCGCCGTCCTTGGTGCGTAGCCCCGCCGGCGCGAAGTCGGCGCCGTGCGCCGGGGTGTCGATGTACTCCGTCCAGTATTTCGGGGTACGCAGATGCCTCTTGCGCTCCGCCCGCAGCGCGGAGGTGGCCGCCCCGTCGGCGAACGTCGAGCCCTTGCCCGTCATCAGGTAGTCGGCGTAGGACGAACTGAGCTGGTCCGGCCGTACCACAAGGCCCGAATTGGCGCCCGTTTGCACCGGTTTGGCGAAGCCGTCGCCGTCCAGCGCGAAGTCGGGCACCTCGTCGTCGCTGAGCAGCGACAGATAGGCGGCCCGCCACGGCTCGTCCATGTCGTTGCGGGTGAACAGCAGCATCCAACGGTCGGTGCCTCGGTTGCTGTCCGCGTCGGCGACGAAGAACTTCGGCCAGCCCGCCTGCTTGGGGATGGTGAACCGGGCGTTCTTCAGCTCCAGCGCGCCCGCCTGCGGGTTGCCCTTGGGACGAACCTTGCGTTCCGCCGTCAGATCCGCCTTGCCGATCGCGAGGAGTGGGCCCGTCTCGGCCTGGGAGATCAGCTCCGGATCGGCCGTCCGCCACGCCTTGTTGTACGTGTCGGTGAACGCCTTGAGGACCTTGGGGGCCTCCTCCTTGCTCACCGCCGGGATGACCTCCCGCTCGCCGTGCACCGTCATGCACCCGGTCAGCATCAGCAGCGCCGCGGCCGTCAGAGCCGTCAACTCCAGGCGGGGCAACCTTCCAGTCATGGTGCTCCTGCTCCTTCGGGTGCGCCTCGTTCTCCATCGAGGACGCCACGAACGGCGCAACCCTATACGGGGCACGCGAGGACCCAAGCCCGGGGACCGGTGTCAGGGCCGCGGCTCGCCACGCTGGACGTCACGGCGCGGCAGTACGAGCGGAGTTCCGGTCCGCGGATGCGGCAGCACCTCCACCGGCTGCCGATACACGCTGGAGAGCAACTTCGCGTCGAACACCTCGCCCGGCGGCCCATCGGCTGCGACGCTGCCCTCGTGCAGCACGGCGGCATGGTCCGCGTACGCCGCCGCGAGCCCCAGGTCGTGCAGGACCACGACGACCGCGTCCCCCGCCGCGGCCCGCTCCTGGCACACCCGCAACACCAACTCCTGGTGACGCAGGTCGAGTGCGGCGGTCGGCTCGTCGAGCAGCAGCAGCGGCGCCCGCTGGGCGAGCACCCTGGCCAGCGCGACCCGGGCGCGTTCGCCGCCGGAGAGGGCACCGAAGGACCGCTGCGCGAACTCGGCGACCTCGGTGGTCGCCATGGCCGACGCCACCGCCGGGTCGTCCTCATCCTCCGCGCGGGTGCCCGCCCACGGGGCGCGGCCCATGCGCACCACCTCCTCCACCGTGAACGGAAAGGACAGCGCGGCGGACTGGGGCAACACGGCGCGCCGCAGCGCCAGTTCGGGCGGGCTCCAGTCGGCGGCAAGGCGGCCATCGATGCGTACGGTGCCGGATTCGGCAGGCAGATCGGCGGCGAGCGCGGCCAGCAGCGTGGACTTGCCCGCCCCGTTCGGCCCGACCAGGGCGAGCACCTGGCCCGCCCTGATCTCAAGGCACACATCGGTAAGCACCCGGCGGCCCCCGAGGGTGACCCGCACGTCCCGTACATCGGCGACGAGATCGCCCGGCGCAGGGCGGCCCGGAAGCTGCCGGGTGCGCCGGGTCAACAGGGCCGCGAGGGTGCGTACGCTCATGCCCAGCCTCCTTGCCTGCGCCGGGTCCTGCGGAGCAGCCAAAAGAAGAACGGGCTGCCGAACAGCGCGGTCAACACGCCCAGCGGAAGCTCGGCGGGGTTGGCCACGGTACGCGCCGCCAAGTCCGCGCCGACCAGCACCACCGCGCCGCCCAGGGCGCTGCCGGGCACCAAGAAGCGATGCCCGGGCCCTGCGGCCATCCGCAGCAGGTGCGGCACAAGCAGCCCGACGAAGGTGATGATGCCGGCGACGGCGACGGCGGCGGCCGTAAGCAGCGCCACCAGCACCACCACGGTCAGCCGCAACCGCTCCACATCAACGCCCAGATGACGGGCCGGGCGCTCCCCGAGCGAGAGCAGGTCCAGCTTGCGGGCGAACAGCGGCGCGAGGAACAGCCCGACCGCCGCACAGGGCAGCACCGCGAGCACCTTCGGCCAGGTGGCCTGGGAGAGGCTGCCGAGCTGCCAGAACGTGATCTGGGTGAGCTGCGCGTTGTCGGCGAAGAACACGGACAGGCCGATCAGGGCGCCCGCGAAGGCGTTGACGGCGATGCCGGTGAGAATGAGGGTGACGACCTCGGTTCGGCCATCGGAGCGCGCGAGGACGTAGACGAGCAGCACCGTCAACAGCCCGGAGACGAAGGCGCAGGCGGTGACCGTCCAGTCGCCGAGGAAGGTCAGCTCCATCGCGATGGAGCCCACCGCGCCAACGGCGGCACCCGCCGAGATGCCGATCACCCCGGGCTCGGCCAGCGGGTTGCCGAAGCCGCCCTGCATCAGCGCGCCCGCGCAGCCCAGCGACGCCCCAACGAGCAGGGCGAGGACGACCCGCGGCAGCCGTACGTTCCACAGGACGCTCTCGCCGACCCGGTCCAACGCGCTGCCGCCCAGGCCCATGCGGTGCTGCACCGAGCCGACGATGTCACCCACCGCAATGTCGTACGCGCCGGTCCCCGCGGAGATCAGCGACAGCGTGAGCAGCCCCACGGCGAGCCCCAACGTCAGCGTGGCGGCCCGTCCGCGCCGCCGCCTGGCCGGTGCGGCACCGGGCGCGTCTTGGGACGCTTTGTCGGGCGCAACGTCAAGGGCAGCGTCGGCCACGGCTTGCGGCACCGCGGGCTTGGGCCGTTGCTCGCGGGTGGCTGGCCGGTTGGCATCGTCGGCGGGCGACGGGGTGTCGGCGTCCGCGGCCTGCCCGGGGGAGTGCGGTGGCTGGGCCGACACCGTCACGCGGCGTCCTCGTACAACTGGTCCACGAGCGAGCGCAGCACCTGGTCAGTGCGCGGGCCGTAGTTGAGCAACGTGCCGTCCTCGATGGAGACGACGCGGCGGTCAAGGCCGGCTGGCGTCTCGGCGACGCCCGGCAGCTTCAACAGCCCGTCCACGCCATCGACCGAGTCAAGTCCCTTGGTCATCACGAGGATGGCGTCCGGGGCGGCCTTCGCCAGGGCCTCGCTGGTGATCGGCGTGAAGTCCTTCTTCAGGCCCGATTCCTTGCCGGCGTCCAGCGCGCCCGCGGCCTCAAGGAGCGAACTCGCTCCCGAGTCGCGTCCGCCCAGCAGGTACACGGCGGCCGAGCCGCGTACGTACAAGAAGGCCACGCGCGGGCGCTTGCCGTCCGCCGGGCGCTTGATTTTCGTGCGTACGGCGTCGATGCGCCGCTCGGTACGCTGCCGCAACGTGTCTCCGGCGGCGGGAACGCCCAACGCGGCGGCCACCGCGTCGATCCGGGTGCCGACATCGCCGAGCTTCTTCGCGGGCTCAAGGATGACCAACGGCACGCCGGCGTCCCGTATCTGGTCGATGGCCTCGCTCGGGCCCGTGCTGGTGTCGGCGAGGACGAGGGTTGGCTTCAGCGAGAGCACGTTCTCCGCCGACACATCGTGCGCACGGGTCACCACCGGCAGATCCTTGGCCTGTGTGAAGTCGGCGGTGATGTCCCGGCCGACGACCTTGTCGCCGAGGCCGATGGTGAACACGATCTCCGCGAGGGAGCCGGTCAGCGGCACGATCCGTTCCGTGCTGCGCACGGTGGTGCGGTGCCCATCGGCCGAGGTGACGGTCGCCGGGAGGTGCGAAGCGGGCCGGCCCGCCAGCGGTTCCAGCGCTTCCGCTTGCCGCGCCCCCGCCGTGTTGCCCGGACCCTTCGCACCGTCAGAGCCGCTGCCCGAGCCACCGCCCGAGCCGCCGCAACCGGTGAGCCCGAGTGCGAGCGCCAGCGTCGTGACGAGGGCGCCGACGAGGCGCGGGACACGGGCCGACGTCCCCGCCGACTGCCGTTGCTGCACGTTTTCGCCTCTCTGTCGTCTTGTCCTGTTGTCCTGCGCGGTTGTCCTGCTACCGGCTCACCCACCCCGGGGTTTCACCCAGGTCGAGCAGTAGCTTAGGTTAGCCTTACCTGAGTCGCTACGTCCGGGAGGGGCATCCGATGCTGCCAGCCAGTTGGACCCGTGCCGGTGTGCTCGTGCTGCTTGCCGGACTGCTCGGCGCGCTGTCACCCGCCACCAGCGCACATGCGGCGGACCGCACGGTCTCCGGCGGTCGGCTCGACTGGGGCCTGAAGTCCTCCTTCCAACGGTATGTCACCGGGCCCATCGCCCAGGGCAGTTGGAGCCTTGATGGCGGCGCCGCAACGGTGGGGGAGAGCCAGTTCCGCTTCCACTCCGCGCAGGGCTCGTACGACCCGGGCAGCGGCTCCTTCAGCGCGGCGTTCTCCGGTGGGGTGCGCTTTGTCGGGCACCGCAAGCCGGACGGCGCGTACGAACTGGACCTGCGGATGAGCCGGTTGACGGTGCGTACCTCCACTGCTGGCAGCGGCACCCTGTACGCGGACATGGTGAGCAAGGCCAAGGGCACCGGCACGGTGACCCACACCAGTCAGGTGCCGCTGGCGTCGCTCGACCTGTCCGGGGTGAACATGCGCGGGGGTGGCACCGCCGTGGTGCTCAACTCCATTCCGACCACGCTCACCGCGCGTGGGGCCCAGGCCTTCGCTGGGTACTACACGGCAGGCACCCAACTCGACCCGCTCAGCCTGTCGGCCGACATGACGTCCGAGAAACCCGACCAGCAGGGCGACGACGATCCAAACGGCAAGGCCAAGGACGGTCCAAACGGCAAGGCCAAGGACAAGGACAAGAACGAGCCCACATCCAAGGGCAAGCCCGAGGGAGACGCCAAGGGCAAGACCGTTGGGAAGATCCAGGACGCCGCCCTCGACTGGGGGGTGCGCCGCACCTTCCGGGAGTACGTCACCGGGCCCATTGCCAAGGGTGCTTGGAAGCTGTCGCAAGGAGCCCAGGACGGCGGCGCGCTCTTCCGCTTCCCGACCGGCAAGGGCTCCTACGACCAGCGCGCCGGCACTCTAGACGCCACCTTCATCGGCCGTACGCACTTCACCGGCGATCGTCTAGACCTGGCGCTGAGCGGTATGCGGGCCCGAGTCGCCGATGGCCGGGGCACGCTCTTGGCGGATGTGACCACCGAGGGGGCGACCCGCCGCGCCGTACCGTTGGCCACCTTCGACGCCAAGGCGTTGCTGGGCACCACACCGAAGGACGGGCTGCTCGCCGTGACGGAGGCGCCCACCAGGCTCACCAAGGATGGTGCGAAGGCGTTCAACAGCATGTACCAGGAGGGGACTGCCATGGACCCCCTCTCGCTGGCCGTCGCCACCAACGCGGACGCGAAGCTGCCGCCCCTGCCCGACCTGGGCAGCGAGCCGACCGCCACGCCTACCGCGGAAGGGTCCGCGTCGCCGGTCGCCGCCGCCGCGCCCGGGGATGCCGATGGCTCGGATGACTCCGGCGGCGCGCTGTCGGCCCCGGTGTTGGCCACCGGAACCGGGGTGCTGCTCGCGGCGGGAGCCGCGGTCGCCTTCGTCACCGTACGCAGGCGCCACGCCGCCGCCACTGCCGACGCTGCCGGAGTCACTGGTTCCCCTTCGGGCGAGGGCAACACCGCCGCACCGGCAGCCGATTGAACCCGCCATGAACACGGTGAACCGATTGTCGCCATCACACAGCCTTCACGACCGCACGGGCGTCTTATGAACAGCACACACGTCCCGTAGGCGTGACACTCGTATCGCATCCGAATGACACCCGCCCTCCGTACGACACACAGCAACTGCGCGGATCGACCAGCAGGTTCAGCCCGCACCGCCCACCAGACACCGGGCCCTACCAGGCTTGAAGCGGCCGGTCCCACGCATCGAGTAGCTAGGAGAAATTCGACGATGTCCCTTACTTCGTCCGCGCCCCGCAGAACGCGGCGCACCACCGTCGCGCGGGCCGCCGCCACTGCCACCGCCTTCGCGTTCGGCGCCGCCGCGCTGAGCCTGCCCGCCGCCGCGTACGCCACCGGCGACGAGGGAAAGGTGGACGCCCCGCCGAAGGTGGTGCTGAAGAACGGCACCCTGGACTGGGGCGTGAAGGAGAGCTTCCGCGAGTACGTGGTGGGCCCCATCGCCGATGGCAAGATCACCGTGGCGGGCGGCGCCAAGCAGGCCGCGAACAACGGGCCGTTCACCTTCGTCAACGGCACCGGCACCTATGACACCGGCTCGCACGCCGTCGCCACCGCCTTCCAGGGCAGTGTGCGGTTCACCGGCCATGGCAAGCAGCTCGACCTCGAGTTGAGTGACCTCAAGGTCAACACGGAGCAGCTCAAGGGCGCGATCACCGCCGACTTCCGGTCGAAGGACAAGGAATCTGGCGAGGTCACCGAGGGCAATGACGTCGGGCTCGCCGATCTGGACCTGACCGGCATCAAGCCGGGCACCGGCGATGGCGGCGCCATGGAGTACGCGAACATACCCAGCACGCTGACGGAGGCCGGCGCGAAGGTGTTCGGCGCGGGGTACGAGCCGGGCACGAAGCTGGACCCGGCGACGTTGACGGTGACCCCCGGCGGCCCGGTGCCACCCGACCCGACGACGCCCCCGCCCACCACCCCGCCGCCTACGCCGTCCACGACCCCGCCCACAACTGCGCCGCCCACACCGTCCACGACCCCGCCGACGACTCCCCCCACGGGCGGGCCGAGCCCGAGCCCCACCACCGGGCAGCCCGCCGAGAGCGGCGTGATCGTCGCCGGTGACCTCGACTGGGGTGTGAAGGAGGGCTTCCGCACGTACATCACCGGGCCGATGGCGAACGGCAAGGTGGCGCTCTCCGGCGGCGCCAAGAAGCAGGGCGAGATCTACCGTTTCCCCAAGGGCAGCGGCACCTATGACGCGTCGTCCAAGGCACTGGACGCCAAGTTCGCCGGGGCGGTGCGCTTCACCGGGCACCAGGGCAAGCTCGACCTCAAGTTCAGCGACCTCACGGTGAAGGCGAGCGGCAGCAAGGGCACTTTGGTAGCCGACATCTCTTCAAAGGACAAGGTCACCGGCAAGGTCACCCGGACCAACGATCAAAAGCTCGCCCATCTGGCCCTGCCCACGGGGGATCTGACGGCCGTGAACAAGGTGATCTCCCTCAAGAACGTTCCGGCGACGCTGACCGCGGGCGGCGCCAAGGCGTTCGGTGGCTATTACCAAGCGGGCGAGCAGCTTGACCCGGTCACCCTCGCCGTGTCGCTGGACAAGAACGCCAGCCTGCCGCCCGTCCCCCCGAGCACGGGCGGCAACACCGCCACCACCCCCGTCACCCAGGGGCAAGGCGGCGGCGGAGTGACCGGTGGCGGCACCACCGGCGGCTCCGGTTCACTGGCGGCCACCGGCTCGGACGTGCCCACCGGCGTGCTACTCGGCGCGGCGGGCGTGCTGGTCGCCGGTGGCGCGGCGGCAACGTTCGCCGTACGCCGCCGCAGCTCTGCGGCGACCGCTACCGCTGCGGAGAGCTAAGGACGCCGCGCCCAGGCGCGACGTCGAGAACCACCCCCCACACGGCGCCCGCGCCCACCGGTCCGTCCACCGGTGAGCGCGGGCGCCGCCCTGGGCCGTGGCCACTTTGCGGCGGGCGCCGACTCCCCGTGCGGCGGGTTCAGCGCGCCCAGCAGCGGGCTCAGCGCGCCCGGCAGACCCGGGCGGGGTATGGCGGGCGCGGGCCTTGTCGTAGGGGGCGCCTACGGTGGTGTCGTACCGGGCCGACCTGTCGATCGGCAAGCGCGCCGCCCGGCCCGAATCAGGCGCTGAGCGAGCCGCGGTCGTCGGTGCCGAGGTGCTCGCCGAGCTGCCGCAGGACGGCGGTGTTCAGCGCGTACGCCCGCCGGCACTCGTCGATGACGCGCTGCTTCTCCAGGTCGTCCACCGGGAGGGCGTCCAGCAGCGCGCGGTACTCGCGCTTGAACGCGGCCGGGTTGCCGATGTCCTCGAAGACGTAGAACCGCACCCCGTCGCCCTTGCGCGCGAAACCCCAGGTCTTCTCGGCGATGTCGCGGATGATCTGGCCGCCGGAGAGATCGCCGAGGTAGCGCGTGTAGTGGTGGGCGACGAACCCGGCGGGCCACTGCCGCGCGCACTCCTCGATGCGCGCGGCGTACGCCACCGTGCTGGACAGCGGCTCCACGGCGTCGCGCCAGCCGGCGCCGCCGAGGAAGGCCAGATCGCGTTCCAGCTCCCTGGTACGGGACAGCTCGGGCTGAAGGAAGGGCCCGGCCACCGGGTCGGCCACCAGCTGTTCGGAGGCGAGCTCCATCGCCCGGTAAATGAACCAGAGTTGCTCCGTGTAGCACCGGAAGGCGGGCACCTCCAGCCTTCCGCCGAGCATGGCGCTCATGAAGGCTCCGGCCCCGGCTTCGGTGTGCTGGGCACGCGAGGCGGTGCGGATCAGCGTCGAGAACGGCTCAGGGGTGGATATGGCATCCAAGACGGACCTCCGGGGGCCGGTGGGGGCGAACGGCACGTCGCAGCGGTGCGAGATGCCCGATGTGAGGACGGCCTGCCCTCCGATTGTGTCTACTTAGGCTTGCCTAAGTCAATCAGTTTCCGACGTGCTGTCGGTAAAAACGTCACCGCCGCGACCTCCGCCCGTCGGGCGGTGATCGCGGCGGCCATGTGGGCGCTCGCGCTACGGAGCTCGGGGCTACGGCAGGGTGAGGATCTCCGCGCCGGTGTCGGTGACCACGAGCGTGTGCTCGAACTGCGCGGTGCGCTTGCGGTCCTTGGTGACGATGGTCCAGCCGTCGTCCCACATGTCGTACTCGTACGTTCCCAAAGTCAGCATCGGCTCAATGGTGAACGTCATCCCGGTCTTGATCTCGGTGGTGTGGTGCGGACTGTCGTAGTGCGGCACGATCAGACCCGAGTGGAACGAGGTATTGATGCCGTGGCCGGTGAAGTCCCGCACCACGCCGTAGCCGAAGCGCTTGGCGTACGACTCGATGACCCGCCCGATGATGTTGATCTGGCGGCCTGGCTTGACCGCCTTGATGGCCCGGTTCAGCGACTCCTGGGTGCGCTCCACCAGGAGCCGTGACTCCTCGTCCACGTCACCGCACAGATAGGTGCCGTTGTTGTCACCGTGCACGCCGCCGATATAGGCAGTGATGTCCAGGTTCACGATGTCGCCATCGCGCAACACCGTCGAGTCGGGGATGCCGTGGCAGATCACCTCGTTAACCGAGGTGCACAGCGACTTGGGGTACTTGCGGTAACCGAGCGTGGAGGGGTAAGAGCCGTGATCACACATGAACTCGTGCGCGACGCGGTCGAGTTCGTCCGTGGTCACGCCGGGCGCGATATGCCGCGCGGTCTCCTCCAGAGCCTGCGCGGCGATGCGCCCAGCGACGCGCATCCGCTCAATCGTCTCGGCATCCTGCACCTCGGGACCGGTGTACGGGGTAGGGGCGTCCTTACCCACGTACTCGGGTCGGGGAATGGAGGCGGGAACGGTGCGGGCGGGGGAGAGCTGCCCCGGGACAAGAAGCGACTGGCCAGACATGCCAACGAGTGTATCCAGGCCGCATCGGGCACCATGGCGGCAAGTGAGCCAGCACACGTTGGTGAGGTGCCAGGTGGGGTGCATGCGAGAGAAGGGGACGAGATGGCGCTGTTCAAGAGGCGTACGAAGGGCAAGCCCGGCGAGTGGTACTACTGCGTCCAGCACCAGCGCGTAGAGGAGGGCCCGCAGTGCCGGGCGGCCGACCGCCTGGGCCCCTACGCGACGCGCGAGGAAGCGTCCCACGCGATGGAACACGTGGCGGACCGCGAACGCGACTGGCAGGCGGACTCCCGCTGGAACGACTAGTCACGGCGCTACGGGCCAAGCCGCGGGCCTTCGGCGCTGCCTCGTCCGACCACCGCACCGGGGCCCCTGGGCCCGGCAGGCCACCGGCAGGCCACCGGCAGGGCCTCGCCGATGCATCGGTGAGGCCACGGCAGGGAGGACGGAGCGCCTGCGCACCGCCAGTGCGTCGAAGGTGCTCTTCCCCTCCCCGCTTCCGTGCTGCACGCTCGCAGCGTCATGGTCGAGAAGCCGACATGGCAGCGGATTGAGTGATGGAGGGACCAGTGGGAACTGCTGAAGACTTTCGGACCGCCGTGGAAAAGCATGACCTTGATGCGCTCGGCGACATGTTTGCTGACGATGTTTGTCTCTACAGCCCGGTGAAGTTCACACCCTTCGAGGGCAAGGCCATGGTGCTGGCGCTTTTCGGAGTGCTCTTGCGCACCTTTGAGGATTTTCGCTACCTCGGACACCTGGAGGGCTCGGCCGAGACCAGTGCCGCCGATGGAGAGGTGCCGTCGGTGATCTTGCCGTTTCGGGCCAATGTGGCGGGCAAACAGATCCATGGCATCGACTTGCTCCAGTTCGACGCGTCGGGGCGGATCGGGGAGTTCACCGTGATGGTGCGTCCGCAATCGGCGGTACATGCGCTGGGGGAGGCCGTCCTCGCCGGCTTGGTCGCTGATGGCCTGGCCCCCGACCCCGCAGCAGGGTAGAAGCAGCGGAGCAAAAGCCGGCCTGCGCCGGCTGGCCCGGGCCCGGGACTCGCGACCCGGGCCCCGGCTCAGCTCGCGGTAGGGCCCGCTTCGCGCTTGGCGCGCTCCGCGCGCATCTGGAGCGCGTGCCGGTCCGTCCGCGCGTCGTACGCCATCAGCTTCGGCAGCGACGCCGCCAGCAGCCCCACCGCGGCGACGCACGCGACGCCGCCCGACCAGACCGAGGTCCGCACGCTGGTCATCGCGGCCATCGTGCCCGCACGGACCTGGCCGAGCTGCGGGCCCGTCATGTACGAGAGCATCTCGATGCCGGCGAGCCGGCCGCGCAGCCCATCCGGAATGGTCTGGTTCCACATGGTGGACCGGAAGAGGCCGCTGACCATGTCCGCGCCGCCCGCCACCGCCAGGCACAGCAGCACCAGCCAGATGTTGGGCAGCGCCCCGGCAGCGGCCATCGCCAAACCCCAGAGCGCGGCTCCGAACACCACCATCCGGCCGTGCCGGTGCACCCGCGAGGTCCAGCCGCTGGTCATGCTGACCAGGACGGAGCCGACCGAGCCGGCCGCGTACATCAGGCCAAGGGCCCACGAGGCGTCCAGGTCGTCGGCGAGGAAGGGGAAGAGCGCGTTCGGATAGGCGAAGAACATGGCGACCATGTCCACTGCGTAGGTGCCCAGGAGTTCCTTGCGCCGCCAGGCGTAGCGCGCGCCCTCCAGGATTCCGGTCAGTGAGGGCCGCTCGGCGTCGTGCGCGGGCGGCGCCGAGGCCAGCCGCAGCGCCAGGACCAAGGAGAGGAAGAAGGTGAGCAGGTCCAGCGTGTACGCGACGGGCAACCCGGCGAACGCGACGATGACGCCCGCCAGCGATGGGCCCACGATGGCCGAGAGCTGCCAGCGGATGGAGTTCAGTGCGGCGGCTGCGGTGAGCTGGTCGTGCGGGACGATCCGGGCCGTGAGCGCGTCGATCGCCGGCTGCTGGAGCCCGGCCAGCGCGCTGGTGAGGGCAGCCACCACGTACAGCGGCCACAGCATGGGGCTCGGTAGCAGACTGTTGGCCAGCAAAAGCGCGGTGAGGACGCCGAGACCGAGCTCGGTGAGCAAGATGAGCTTGCGCCGGTCCATGGCGTCGGCGAGCGCGCCACCGTAGAGACTGAAGACGATCAGTGGCACGAGCTGCACCGCGCCGATGGCCCCGACCGCGAAGGCCGACCCGGTCAGCTCCTTGATCTGCAACGGCAGCGCGATCATGGTCAGGAAGCTGCCGAAGGAGGTCACGGCACCGGCCATCCACAACAGCCGGAAGTCGCGTGATGAGCGCCAGGGCGAGAGATCGGGAAGCAGCGACCTGAGCCGGCCACCTTGCGCGGGTGAGGGTCTGCCGGTGACCTCGATCGCCTCCGCGACCTTGACGCCTGCGGTGGCAGCTTCGGCGTCTGGGGTGGCCTCGGCCGTCTCAGCGGCCCCGGTGGTCTCGGCGGCCCCAGCGGCCTGGATGGGCTGGCTACCGGGATCTGCCCCGTCGGGCTGCTCGGGTTGGGTCACGAAAGGTCATCGTCCGCCGACCATCGAACACGAGCAACCGATTATCGAGCGATCTTGCCCACAGTCGCCGCCCAGCGGCTCCGGCAAGAACCTTTCGGCTTTCCCACCTTTTGGCGCCTAGGCTTCCTGGCGTCCGGCCTCCGCGTCGCGCGGGCGGGCGCCTCAGCGCCGCTGACGCGCCGTCGTCCACGTACCGACCATCATTTGCACCGCGCCAAAGCACATCACCGCCACACCCACCTTCTTCAGGGTGATCACCGGCGTTTCCACGCCTCCGGTGAACAGCCACAGGGCGAGCCCGACGACGACTGCCGCGGCCCCTTCGATGAGATGCCTCACGCCTGCTGCCAAGGTGACCGCTCTTTTCGCCACGTCTAGGAACCCCTGCTCTTACTCGCACCGCAGCCCGCACACCAGGACGGCCTCTCCGCGGCCCGCACCCCCGCCCGCACTCCCGCTTGGGTTCGACTCTTCGCGCCCTGTGCGTTCCTCGGTTTCGCGCGCCCCCTGCGCCCCTGCGCCCCGTGCAGGGCCGTAGGCGGAAAACGGGAACGGGGCGCGCCGTGCGTGCCCCTACGTGCCGTACAGCCGTCCCCCAAACGCGCACCCGGCGGCGCGTTCGGCCCTTATGCGTGCCGGCGTGCACTGCGCACTCCTCACGCCGTTCACGCTAGGCCCGCTCGCCGTTCGACACCTCAGCCCACGGCAGGAGACGGAGAGCGGTGCCACTGCATCGTTTGGCGGAGTCCTCAAGGGCGCAACGCTAACTGTTCATGTGCCGAGCCTTGACGCTCTGTGAGGCATTCCCTATGGTCACCGCACACAAGGGACGTCCTACGTCCTGTCGTTGGCGCTCGATTGCAACGGAGCATCAGGAGGCTCTGATGGCAAACGAAATGGCGGCGTATAAGGCGTATAAGGCGTACACGACGTACGAGATGTCCGTGCCCTACCGGGCAGGCACCGGTGGATACGCGAGCTACCGGATTCCCGCGGCGGTCGTGACGGGCGAGGGCACCGTGTTGGCCTTCGCGGAGGGCCGGGTGTCCTCGTCGGCGGACTCGGGCGATATCGACCTGGTGCTCAGGCGCTCCACTGATGGCGGGCGCACCTGGGGCCCGCTTCAGCTCGTGGGCCGCAACAGCGACGGCACGGCGGGAAACCCCGCCCCTGTGGTCATCGACAGCGGCCGGATCGTGCTGGTGCAGGTGCGCAGCGCGGCCAGCGCCACCGAGGACCGCATTCGGCAAGGGCTGGTCCCAGCCGCTGCGGGGCGGCGGGTGTGGGTGCAGCACAGCGACGACGACGGGGCGAACTGGTCCGTACCGCGCGAGATTACCGAGGACGTCAAGCGGCCCGAGTGGCGTTGGTACGCGACTACGCCCGGGCACGCCATCCAGGTGCGCCAAGGCGAGTACGCCGGGCGCATCGTGGTGCCGGGCAACCACTCGCTGCCGCCATCGGGCTCCGACAGCGGAACCGAGGGCAAGTACAACGGCGGGCATGCCCTGCTCAGCGACGACGGTGGCGAGAGCTGGCGGATCGGCTATGTGGACGACAATCCGGACGGTCACGCCAACGCCAACGCCAACGCGAACGCCAACGCCAACGCGAACGCCAGTGTCAATGTCAATGTCAACGAGACAACGGCGACCGAACTCCCGGACGGCCGGCTGTACTTCAATGCCCGCACCGACTCCGCCGCCCCCGGCAACCGCGCCGACGCCTACTCCACCGATGGCGGTGCCTCGCTGGACAAGCCGTTTCGGCCGCAAGCCGGTCTCGTGGCGCCCGTTGTGCAGTGCAGTGTGCTGTACCTGGAGCCGGCCGCGCCCGGCACCGGCGATGCGCTGTTGTTCGCCGGGCCCGCCGACCCCCACGCCCGTGCGCTGATGACGGTCCGAGCCAGCGCCGATGGCGGCCTCACCTGGCGATCGGCGCACACCGTGGACGGGCTGCCCGCCGCGTACTGCGATCTCGCCCGGATCGATGCGGACACCGTAGGGCTGCTCTACGAGACGGGTGACTTCAGCGCGTACTCGACCATCACGTTCCGCCGCATCCCCGTGGAGGACCTGGCATGAGCCCATCCGGACTCGACCGACGCACCGTCCTTGGCACCGCGGCAGCCGCCGCGGCCGGGTTCGCCCTCGCGGGGTGCGGCAGCGATGACGACGGCAGCGGCGGCGGGGGCAAGGAGCGCAAGAAGGGGCAGCAGGTCACTCTCGACTTCTGGTCCTGGGTGCCCGGCATCGAGAAGCCCGTGGCCCTGTGGAACCGCAAGAACCCCGAGGTGCAGATCAACCTGGAGAAGGTCTCGGCGGTCAATGGCGCGCAGTACGCCAAGATGCACGCCGCCGTGAAGGCGGGCGATGCCCCGGACCTGGGGCAGATAGAGTATTCGGTCGTTCCCAGCTTCCTTTTGGACAACGCCCTGGCCGACCTGTCCAAGCTCGGTGCCGATCGCTACAAGTCCCGGTTCATCGGCTGGCAGTGGCAACAGTCGGTGTTCGGTACGTCGGTGTACGCCATTCCGCAGGACTCGGGCCCCATGGGCCTGTTCGTACGTCAGGACCTGTTCGACAAGTGGGGCATCGAGGCCCCGCAAACGTGGGCCGACTATGCGCGGGCGGCCCAGGCCATCCGTAAGAAGGGCGCCTGGATCGAGACCTTCTCCGCGACCAACGGCAATCGCTTCGCGGGCCTGGTCTGGCAGGCGGGCGGGCGCTGGTTCGACACCAAGGGCGACACCTGGACCGTCGCCATCGATGACGCGCCCTCGCTCAAGGTCGCCGACTACTGGAGCCGGCTGGTGGACGAGGGATTGATCAAGACCGACCCGGACCGGCAGAACGCCTGGTACAAGAACATCCAGACCGGTGACATCGTTTCCTGGCTCGGCGCGAGCTGGGGAGATGCGCTGTTGGTCGGCAATGCGCCGAAGACCGCGGGCAAGTGGCGGGTGCTCCCGATGCCGCAGTGGAAGAAGGGCGAGAACGCGCACGCCAACTGGGGCGGCTCAACCACGGTGGTGTTCAACGACTCCGCGTACCCCAAGGACGCCCTGGCCTTCGCCGTCTGGCTCAACTCCGCTCCCGAGGCCATCAAGTTGCTGATCGAAGGCGGCTACGGATTCCCCAGCGCCACCTCCGGCTACCGCGCCGCCGACCTGGAGGGCCGCAAGGCGTTCTTCGGCGGCCAGCACTACAGCCGAGTGTTCACCGAAGCGGGCAAGGGCGTGGATACGAGCTGGAAGTGGGGCCCCACCGTGGACACCCTCTATCAGCGGCTCGGCGATGCGTTTACGGAGGCGATCGCGGACGGCACCTCGTTCCGCTCGGTGCTGAAGACGGTGCAGGGCGAGACCATCAACGACCTGAAGGACAAGGGGCTCAAGGTGGCGGCCGGCCCGGGCTCGGCCAGCGGGTGACCTGCCGGTGTGTGGCCACCACGAGGCCAACTCGCTGGGGTGCGTGCTCCGGCGTGGGCCGCTCTGGCGTGGGCCCCGGCGCGTGCTCCCGTATGTGCTCCGGCGCGCGCCCCGGTAGGTGCTCCGGCCGGGCTCCGCCGGGTGGCCGCTCGCAGACCTAGCCGGACCGCCAGGCGATAGGAGTACCCCGCAACGTGAAGCGCCCTACCCGCACCGAGGCCCGCAACGCCCGCGCGGCGGCCGGTTTCCTGGTGCCGTTCCTCGCCCTGTTCCTGCTCTGTTTCATCGCGCCCATCGGCTATGCCATCTACCAGAGCCTGCTGAAGGTCGAACGGACCGGGCCGCTGGGGCTCGGCGGCCGAACCAACGAGGTCTGGGCGGGTTTTTCCAACTACACGCACGCGTTAGAAGACGAACGGTTCATCAATGGCTTCGGTCGGGTGCTGCTGTTCGGGGCCGTACAGATCCCCGTAATGATCATCTTCGCCACCGCGCTCGCCCTACTCCTTGAGGCCGCATCGGCGCGCTGGGTCGGCTTCTTTCGGACCGCGTTCTTCCTGCCGTACGGCATCCCCGGCGTCATCGCCTCCATCCTGTGGGGCTTCCTCTACGTCCCCGGCATCAGCCCACTGGTCGAGATGGCGGACTCGGCCGGGTGGCAGGTGGAATTCCTGGCCAGAGACACCGTCCTGTGGTCCATCGCCAACATCGTCACCTGGCAGTTCACCGGCTACAACATGCTCGTCCTGATCGCCCAGCTCAAGGCGATCTCCGAGGAGTTGTACGAGGCCGCGCGGATCGATGGCGCCAACGCCTGGCAGATCGCCCGGCACATCAAGCTGCCACTGATCAGGCCCGCGCTGGTGCTCACCACCGTGTTCAGCATCATCGGCACCCTCCAACTCTTCGCCGAACCGATGGTGCTGCGCCCCCTGGGCACCTCCATCGACTCCGGCTACACCCCCAACCTGCACGCCTACAACCAGGCGTTCACCAGCAACAACCAACACATCGCGGCGGCCGAAGCGGTACTGCTCGCGCTGGTCGCCTGCGTGCTGTCGTTCGGCTTCCTCAGACTCGTCGGCCGGGGCCCCCGGGACGGGAGGGACGGCAAGTGAGCCAGCAACCGCCCTTGCGGCACCGCATCATCACCGTCTCGCTGCTCTCGATCGCCGCCATCTACTTCCTGGTGCCGGTCTACTGGCTCACCATCTCCGCGACCAAGAACACCGGCGACCTCTTCGGCACCTTCGGCTTCTGGTTCGCCAACCCGCATCCCATCGACTATCTGCACGACGTCCTGACCTACGACAACGGCATCTACGTCACCTGGCTGCTGAACAGCCTGCTGTACGCGGGCGTCGGCGCGCTGGCGGCCACGCTGCTGTCGGCCGCCGCCGGATACGCGCTGGCGAAGTTCGTCTTCCGGGGCCGAGAAACCATCTTCAACGTGATCCTGGCCGGGGTGCTGATCCCCGGCACGGCGCTCGCCCTGCCGCTGTATCTGCTGTTCAGCGAGATCGGCCTCGCCAACACCTACTGGGCCGTGCTCCTGCCGAGCGTCGTCAGCCCCTTCGGGGTCTACCTGTGCCGCATCTACGCCTCGGCCGCCGTGCCCGACTCGCTGCTTGAGGCCGCCAGGATCGATGGCGCGGGCGAACTGCGGATCTTCGGCACGCTGGTGATGCGGTTGATGAGCCCCGCCCTGGTGACCGTCTTCCTGTTCCAATTCGTCCACATCTGGAATAACTTCTTCCTGCCGCTGGTCATGCTCAACGACTCCGACCTGTACCCGATCCAACTCGGCCTGGTCGGCTGGCAGGGCTACGCCGATCGGGCGCCCGAGCTCTACCAGTACACAGTGGGTGGCGCGTTCTTGTCCGTCATCCCGTTGATGGTGCTGATGGGGGTGCTCCAGCGGTACTGGCGCACGGGGCTGTCCGAGGGCAGCGTCAAGGCGTGAGCCGCGCCACTACCGCCCGGTACGGCCGGGCCGTGGGAGTGCTGGCAGGATCGACCGTATGACTTCTACAGACGACGCGAGCAAGGCCACGGCACCAGCCGAGGGCAAGGCGCCGGCCAAGGACCCGTGGGAGCTGCCCGACGTGTCCGACCTGGTGGTCGGCGTCCTGGGCGGCACCGGCGACCAGGGGCGTGGCCTCGCCTACCGGCTGGCCAAGGCGGGCCAGCAGGTGATCATCGGCTCGCGCGCCGCCGACCGCGCGCAAAGCGCAGCCGCCGAGTTGGGTCACGGAGTTGACGGCGCCGACAACAGCGAGTGCGCGCGGCGCAGCGACATCGTGATCATCGCGGTGCCCTGGGACGGTCACGCGAAGACGCTGGAGGCGCTGCGTACCGAGTTGGCGGGCAAGCTCGTCATCGACTGCGTCAATCCGCTCGGCTTCGACAAGCAGGGCGCGTACGCACTCAAGCCGGCGGAGGGCAGTGCCGCCGAGCAGGCCGCGGCCCTGCTGCCCGACTCCCGGGTCACCGCCGCCTTCCACCATCTGTCGGCGGTGCTGCTCCAGGACCCCGAGATCGCCGAGATCGACACGGATGTGCTGGTACTCGGCGAGCGCCGCGCGGACACCGACCTGGTGCAGGCGCTGGCCGGCCGCATCCCCGGCATGCGCGGCATCTTCGCGGGCCGGCTGCGTAACGCCCACCAGGTGGAGTCCCTGGTGGCCAACCTGATCTCGGTGAACCGCCGCTACAAGGCGCATGCGGGGCTGCGGGTCACGGACGTGTGAGCAGGCTTCGCCCTGGCGGGCCCGGCCGGGCGGTGTGTACGTCCGGCGGGCGCTGCCGGCGTCTGGCGAGGCCGGCACCTGAGCTGACCCGGCATCTGGGATGACCCGGCATTTTGCGAAGCCGGCAGCTGGCGGGCCCGGGACCGGGCGCGGCCCGGGCTCGCGCGTGAGGGACAATGGCGAGGACCCAGCCCCGCCCCCGCAGGAGCCACCCCATGTCCGCCCAGTCGAAGACCGACTCTGCCCGGCGCCTCGCCCTGTACGCACTGGCCGTATGCGCCCTGGCCATCGCCGCGGCCGTCGTGTCCTTCGTCAAGGGAAACTGGGTGGGCGTCGTATGGGTTTTGCTGGCCGGGGTCACCAGCAACCTGTGGTGGTTGTACGTGCGCAAGGTCAGGACCGAGCGGGCGGCTGCCCAGGGCAACCTCCCACCGCGGTGATCGCTCACCGCGGCGACCCGATGGCTCGCCCGACGCCGTCGGCACTCCTGCGGCGCCTCCCCGCGGCGCCTTTCGTAGCGCTTCTCGTGGCGAAGTGACCGCTCAATGAACGGGGAACCAGTCCGCCGGCCCGCTCGGTTGCTCCGGCCAGAAGCGGAATGATTCGAGCCCGTACCAGGTCTCGTATTCGGATACGTCCAGGGCCCGCAACATCGCGTCCACCGCGTCGAAGAACACGACATTGACCTCGGGAATCCACAGCAGACCGAAGACCGCGAGCAGGCCGAAGGGGGCGAACGGCTCCGCCTGCCGCCGCACCCCGGATGAGAGCCAGGGCTCGATCACCCCGTAACCGTCGAGCCCCGGCACCGGCAGTGAATTGAGCAGCGCCGCGGTGACCTGGAGCAGCGCCAAAAAGGCCAGCGCGGCCCGGAACTCCAGCGGAGCGCCGTCCAGCCAGCCGAGCCAGAACGGTGCGGTCAGTACCACCGCGAACAGCACATTGGTCAGCGGCCCGGCCGCCGAGATCAGGCTGTGCTTCCAGCGCCCCTGGATACGGTGCCGCTCGATGAACACCGCACCGCCCGGCAACCCGATCCCGCCCATCACCACGAACAGCAGCGGCAGCCCGATGCTCAGCAGCGGATGCGTGTAACGCAGCGGGTTAAGCGTCAGATAGCCCTTCGCCCCGATGGTCAGGTCCCCGCTGTGCAGGGCGACGCGCGCATGCGCGTACTCGTGGAGGCACAGCGAGACGATCCAACCGGAGACCACGAACAAGAACACCGCGAAGCCGGTGCTGGCGACGGCGTCCTTCCACACCGCCCACGCCGACACCCCCATAATCGCCACGAGGGCGAGAAAGACGGGGCTGACGCGTTGGTCGCGGCGAGCGGCGGGAGCGGTCATCGGGCGCGGCTCCAAAGAGGCGAGGGCGGGCCGGGCACCCGATCGTGACGGCGCCCCTGGCGACGGTAACCGCGCGGCAGCGCCCGGCGCACAGAAAACGACGCGCGGCACCTCCGGAGTTCCAGGCAGAGTGGGGCGGTGGACCGCAGCGGCCTGAACCGCGCAGCCGGCAGCGCCGGCGGGAGACCACATCGAAGCTGGCGGGGCTGGCGGGGCTGGTAAGAGCTGCGGGAGTAGCAGGAGCTGTGGAGAGGTCAGGGTTGGCAGGGATGGTAGGGGCTGTGGGGACGGTGGTCTCGGCCGATAGGAAGCGGGCGAAGGGGCTGGAGCAGGGGCTGGAGCAGGGGAAGCGGGAGCGCTCCGCGTGGGCGAGGCGTACGCCCTTACGTAATGCGGACCTCGTCCCGACCGGCGCCTGCTTCCGCGCCATGCGCCATCCCCGCAGGGCAGCCGCCGCCGGGGAGAACCGTGACAACACCGCGGCACAGACCGCTGTGAGGAAACCGGAGACCGAGGACCAGTGAACTCCGGCAGTTGGCCGTCAACCACAATGGGTCATGTGCGTTACGGCATTCTCGGCACCACCCAGGCCCATCACGACGACGGCACCCCCGCCGCGCTCGGTGGCGCCCGGCTGCGCGCGCTCCTTGCGGCGCTCGCGCTGCGTCCTGGCCGAGCCCGTACCGCGCAGGCGCTCATCGATGAGATCTGGAACGGTGACGCCGGCGCGCCCGGCGCCGGGGGCACGGCGCCCCGCGACGCCAGCGGGGCACTTCAGGCCCTGGTCGGGAGGTTGCGGCGGGCGATAGGTCGCGCGGCGATCGTTTCCGTCGATGGGGGCTACCTGTTGCAGGCCGATCCCGAATCAATTGATCTGCACCGCTTTGAGAGGCTTGCCCGCGACGGGGCTCATGCGCTGGAGAGCGGAGATCCGGCCAGGGCGGCCGATCTGCTGGACGAGGCCCTCGCCCTGTGGCGTGGGCCGGCCCTGGCAGACCTGCCCAGTCGTACGGCCGTGGCGGTACGGACCGAGGCGCGGCGGCTGGACGCGCGGCGCGATCGGGCCAGGGCCGATCTTGCGCTGGGCCGCGCGGCGCACGCGCTGCCCGGCCTCACCGAACTGTGCGGTGCCCATCCCCTCGATGAGTCGCTGCACGCGCTACGCATCCGCGCACTGCGCGACACTGGCCGCACGGCGGAGGCGTTGGCCGAATATGAGCGGGCACGCATTGAGTTGGCCGATCGGCTCGGCGCCGACCCGGGGCCAGAGCTGCGCGCGCTGCACGCCGAGTTGTTGACCCCAACCCCCGCCCGAGATCCCGCACCCACCCCGCCCCCGCGGCCCACCGCGGGCCGCGGCCGAAACCCCGGGGATGGCGAGGCCTGCACGGACCGGCCAGCCGCCGAAGCCGCGCAGGGACCGCCGCCCACCCCGACCGGGCCGCAGCCCACCGGAACCGGCAGGAGGACCCCTCCGGGAGCACTTTCGAGCGGTGTGCCAGGTGTGCCAGGTGTGCCTGATGGTTGGGCCGTACGAGGAGTCGCACGGCCCACGGGCGGCGCCGCGAAGGCGTCCCCCGATACCACTCCCGATACCGCGGCGCCCTACACGGCAGAGCCCGATACCGCGGCGCCCGACACCGCGGCGCCCGATGCCGCGGCGCTCGATACCGCCGCGGGTCTCGACGCGCCGAGCCCCGGCATGGCCGATCTGCGTACCGAGGGCTTTCGCGTGGCGGGCTCCCGTGCGGCGGGGGCGACCTCCGCGGATGCCGGGCCGGGTAGGGACGGCGCTCGTCTCACCCCGAGGGTCGGGAACCTGCGGACGTCGCTCACGAGCTTCGTCGGGCGCGAGAACGAGCTCCAAGCGTTGCGCGGCGACCTCGCCACGCACCGGCTCGTCACGCTGCTCGGGCCGGGCGGCTCGGGCAAGACCCGGCTGTCCCAGGTAGCTGCCGGCAGCGTCGCCGGTGACTGGCCGGATGGCGTGTGGCTCGCCGAACTCGCGCCCGTGGATGATCCGGATACCGTGGTGGAGACGGTCCTGACCACGCTTGGTGCACGGGAGACCGTCATCAGGGGGACCGCCGCCGAGGGGCTGCGGGCCGCCGCCGACCGCACCGCACTCGACCCGCTGATCCGGCTCACCGAGCACTGCGCCGCCCGCCGCATGCTGCTCGTCCTCGACAACTGCGAGCACGTCATCGAGGTCGCGGCCCGGGTCGCCGAGTCGCTGCTCGCACACTGTCCCGACGTGACGGTGCTGGCCACCAGCCGGGAACCACTCGCCGTACCCGGCGAACTCGTACGTCCCGTAGAACCGCTGCCGCAGCCGGTCGCGCTGCGGTTGCTGGCCGATCGGGGGGTCTCCGCGCGGCCTGGGTTCCGCGTCGAGGACGACCCGGGGGCCTGTGCCGAGATCTGCCGCCGGCTGGACGGTCTGCCGCTGGCGATCGAACTCGCCGCCGCGCGGCTGCGGCTGCTCTCGCCCCGGCAGCTTGCCGACCGGCTCGACGATCGCTTCCGGCTGCTGACCACCGGCAGCAGGACCCTGCTGCCCCGACAACAGACCCTGCGGGCCGTCGTGGATTGGTCCTGGGACCTGCTCGACGCGCGAGAGCGAGCCGTGCTGCGGCGCCTGTCGGTGTTCGCGGGCGGCTGTGACCTGACGTCCGCCGAGGCGGTGTGCGCCGACCCGGAGAGCGGCATCGGCAGCGGTAGCGGCGCTGGCAGCGGGAACGGCGCTGGCAGCGGTAGCAGCGCTGGCGCTGGACTTGCGCCGGTGGCTGGCGTCGCCCGCGCGAAGGACGACCACGTGGACCCGCGTGATGTCGCCGCGCTGCTCGGTTCCCTGATCGACAAGTCGTTGGTTGTCGCGGCCCCGCCCGAGTCCACCGCGCGGACCGTAGCCGAAGCGGGCACCGACCGCACGCGGCGAGGCGACCTGGGCAACGCCACCCCCACCACCGAAACTGGCACCGCAGGCACGACTACCAACAGCACCAACAGCACCAACAGCACCAACAGCACAGACGCCGCGGGCGTTGCTCTCGGCGGCGGCGGCGGCGGTGAGCGTGGGTGGCAGGCGCGCGATGCGGGCCTGGCGGGTGCGAGCCAGGCGGGCGCGGGCCTGGCGAATGGGGGCGTGGGGCAGGCCGCCGATGCGGCGTTCTGCGGCGGCATGCGCTACCGCCTCCTGGAGACCGTCGCCGAGTACGCCGCCGAGCGGCTGGACGAGGCGGGGGAGCGTGCGGCCGTGGAGCGGCAGCACCTCGTGACGTACCGCGAACTCGCCCGCCTGGCCGACCCGTTGCTGCGCGGCGCCGAACAGGGCAGTTGGCTGTGGCGACTGGAGTTGGAGCACGACAATCTACGCACCGCGCTGCGCCGGGCCGTCGCCGCTCGGGACGAGCACGAGGCGCTGTGCCTGGCGTTGTCGCTGAGCTGGTTCTGGCATCTGCGAGACCATCGCGCTGACCTGCGTACCTGGGCCAAGGCAGCGGCCGAACTCGGCCCCAATCCGTTCCTGCCGCCGGTCGAACCCGCGCCGCCGCTGTTCACTCGGCCCACTGATGCACCGCCGCCGATGCCACCCGACCAGCTGGAAGAAGCGCGGCGCGGGGTGCGGCTGTTGGGCCTTTCCATCATCGAGGGCGATCTGCACCGGATGGACAACCCCACGGCCCAGCGGGAGTTGCAGGGTGTTATCGACGCATACCGCCCCGGGCTGCCGCAAACCTGCCGGCTGCCGGGTGCTCTGTGGTTCTTCGCGGTGCTGCTGGCCGACGACTTCCCCTACCTGCGGGAGGTGGTCGATGTCGCGGTACGTGCCTGCCGGGAGATCGGCGCGCCCTGGGAGCTGGCGTACACCTTGCAGCTCCGGGCGAAGGTGCTCTCCGGCCGGCATACGGACCCGTCGAGCGCGGACCGCGACGTCGGCGAGAGCCTGGAGATCTTCGAGCGGCTCGGCGATGCCTGGGGCGCGGCCGAGGCACTGTCCGGGCGCGGCGAGGCACGTGAGGAGCGCGGCGAGTACGCGGCGGCGGCCGACGACTATCGCAAGGCGATCGGCTACGCGGAGCGCCTTGGCGCACAGGCCCAGGTGTGGCTGCTCAAGGCGCGACTGGCGGGCGTGGTGATCGAGTGCGCCGACAGCGCGGAAGAGGCCGAGCGGGGCGCGCGCATGCTCGTTGAGATCATGGATCAGGGCCAGCGCATGAGCACCGAGGCGATGTCCTACGCGCGCTTGCAGTACGCCGTGTGGTGCGCCGAACAGGGCCGCTACGGGGAGGCCCGGGCGCGACTCGAAGACCAGCTTGTGGAGTTCGGTTCGCGCACGCTTGAACTGTTCCAGGGCATGGTGGAGGGGCTGATCGGCTGGCTGGACACGCTGGAGGGACGATTCGCTGACGCGCTCGAACGACTCAGGTCGGCCGTGGCCAAGACCGGGTCGTCGGTGACTTCGATGGTCGCGCCACAGGTGCCGGTCGTCCAGCTCGCAACGGGTGCGCGGGCGCGGGCTGGCCTGGGCGGAGTCGATGACGCATGCGTCGCCGCCCAGTTGATCGGGGCGCACGACGCGCTTTTCCCACCCGGCATGGTGCTCGCCCGAGTGCAGCGGGCGGTGCGGGCAGCGGCGGAGGGGGCGGCGCGCGCCGTACTGCCGGACACGGACTATCAGCGGGAGTACGCGAAGGGCCGCGGCCTCTCCCTCGCGGAGGCCGCGACCCTCATTTGACGCGTCGCTGAACTGGGCTGACACTCGGCGCTGCCCCAGCCGCGCACCCCACCAGCGGGCCCGGCCTCGCACCCGGCGTCGCCCGGGCGCCGCCGCCAGGATGGCCGGCGCAGCGGATGGCCCGCGGGGCCGAAAGCCCCTGGGGTGGTGGCGAGGGCTGACCGGCCGTGCCATGTGCTCAGGTCTTCGTACGGAACTTGCGCACCGCTAGCGGCGCGGTCACCAGGGTGATGCCGACCGACCAGGCCAGCGTGGTCAGCGTGGGGCTGGCCACCGCGCCTTCGCCGTTCAGCAGGGCGCGGGCCGCGTCCGCGAGGTTGGACAGCGGGTTGTAGTCGGTGAAGGTCTGCAACCAACCCGGCATCGTCCCGGTCGGGGCGAAGACCGAGGACCCGAACTGGAGCGGCATGATCGCGAGGAAGCCGACGCCCTGCACCGCCTGCGGAGTCTTCATCGACAGACCGAGCAGCATGAAGATCCAGGTGAGCGACGCGCCGAAGACCAGCGCGAGTCCCACAGCGGCCAGCAGTTCCAGCGGGCCCGTCTTCAGGTCGAAGCCGATGATGAAGGCCACCGTGAGCAGGATCAGGGACGAGACCAGCATCCGGCCGCCCTCCACGATCAACTTCGCTATCAACACGGAGGAGCGGGCTATCGGCATGGTGCGGAAGCGGTCCATCACTCCCTTGTTGAAGTCGTCGTTGACGCCGGTGCCCACGGACATCGCGATGTTCAGGCCACCCATGGCGAGCAGGCCCGGAATGACGTAGTTGATGTACACATCACGGTCACCACCGAGGCTGCCGCCGACCGCGCCGCCGAAGACGTACACGAAGAGCAGTGTGAAGATGATCGGCATCAGCAGGGCGTCGAACATCGACTCCGGGTCCTGCTTGATCTGCATGGCGTTACGGCGCACCAGCGCGCCGATGTGCCGGGCATTGGCGCGCAGGCCGATCCGACCCTCGTCGGTATCCACCTTCTTGGTCACCTGCGACTGCTGGTCCGGAGCCTTGTCCGGAGCGGTGATGGTAGCCGCGCTCATGCGGCGACCTCCTCAAGCTTGATGTTGTCCTGTCCCAGCTCGCTGTCCGAGGTCTTGCGGCCCGTGATGGCCAAGAACACCTCGTCCAGGCTGGGCAGATGGGTGTCGATGCTGGAGATGCTGAAGCCGCGCTCGCTGAGGAGCCCGATCAGCGCCGTGAGTTGCTCGTCGCTGACGATCGGCACATTGACCAGGCCCTCGGCCACGTCGGCCCGGGCACCAGCGACGCCTTCAAGACCGGCCTGCGCGACGGCGCCGACCATCCGGTGCAACTGCTCCGGGTCCGAGGGGCGAATTTGCAGGGTGCGCCCGCCGACCTTTGCCTTGAGCTCGGCGACCTGGCCGCCGGCGATGACCTTGCCCCGGTCGATGACCGTCAGCTCGTCAGCGAGCTGCTCGGCCTCCTCCATGTACTGCGTGGTGAGCAGGACCGTCGCGCCATCGGCGACCATCCGACGCACCTCCTCCCACACCTCGTTACGGGTGCGCGGGTCGAGGCCGGTGGTCGGCTCGTCCAGATACAGGACCTGGGGGTTGCCGATCATCGAAGCGGCGAGGTCGAGTCGGCGGCGCATACCGCCCGAATACTGCGCTGCGGGTCGCTTCGCGGACTCGGTCAGCGAGAAGCGCTCCAACAACGCGTCGGCCCGCTTGCGGGCCGCGGCGCGCGAGAGATCGAGCAGCCGCCCGATCATGTAGAGGTTCTCCCAGCCGGAGAGCTTTTCGTCCACCGATGCGTACTGCCCGGTGAGGCCGATGGCCCGACGCAACTGCCGCGGCTGGCGCAGCACATCGAAGCCGGCCACCCTCGCACTGCCGGCGTCCGGCGTGATCAGGGTGGACAGGCAGCGCACCAGCGTCGTCTTGCCCGCGCCGTTGGGACCGAGGACACCGAGCACGGTGCCCTCCTTGACGTCGAGGTCAACGCCGTCGAGCGCCTTGGTGGTGCCGTAGTGCTTGACCAACCCCCGTACCTCGACCGCGTTGCCGCGGCCGGGACTTGTGTCGTGTGGTGAATTCTGCGAACGCGTCATGGACTTACGTTCTCAGACACCACTGACAATCGGCCGACAGCCCACCGACGCCCCGCCGACATGTGGGGGTCGGCGAGCCGTCGGTAACGGCGGTGGACCTGTCGGTAAGGCGAGGTGGGCCGCCCACCGCGCGGCGACACGACGCGCTCCCCGGCGGCCTCAGACGCCGCAGGCGCGTGGCGTAGCACCCCAGCGATGCCAGCGAGACCAGCGATGCCAGCCCCGCCCCAACAGCAGTTCGGGCGGGGCCGATCAAGGGCGTGGCGGTGTTCCCGCGGGGCCCGCGACCTTAGTGGAAAGCGTGTTCCGGGGCCGGATAGGTGCTGCCGATGACGTCGTCGGCGAAGGCCCGTGCCGCCTCACCGAGCGTTTCGCGCAACTGCGCGTACTGCTTGACGAAGCGCGGCACCCGGCCGCTGGTCAGGCCCGCCATGTCCGTCCACACCAGCACCTGTGCGTCGCACTCCACGCCCGCGCCGATGCCCACGGTCGGGATGTGCAGCGAACGGGTTGCCTCGGCGGCGAGTTCAGCCGGCACGAGTTCGAGGACCACCGCGAAGGCACCCGCGTCCTGCGCCGCCTTGGCGTCCCTGAGCAACTGCTGGGCCGCCTCCTCGCCGCGGCCCTGCACTGGATAGCCGCCGAAGGCGTTGACGGACTGCGGCGTGAGACCGATGTGAGCCATCACCGGGATGCCGGATCGTACGAGAAGCTCGATCTGGTCGGCGGAGCGCTCGCCGCCCTCCAGCTTCACCGCGCCGACGCCCGCCTCCTTGATCAGCCGGGTCGCACTGCGCAGGGCCTGTACGGGGCCCTCCTGGTACGCCCCGAAGGGGAGGTCGCCGACGATGAGGGCGCGCTTGGTGCCGCGTACCACGGCTGCGGCGAGGATGGTGATCTCGTCCATGGTGACCGGCACGGTGGACTCGTAGCCGAGGTGGCAGTTGCCCATCGAGTCGCCGACGAGCAGCACGGGAATGCCCGCCTCGTCGAAGACCGATGCGGTCATGGCGTCGTAGGCGGTGAGCATGGGCCACTTTTCGCCGCGTTCCTTGGCGGCTGCGATGTCCCGGACGGTGATCCGCCGGGAGCCCTTACCGCCGTACAGCGACTTGCCGCTGTCGGGCTTGTTCCCGGTCGGTGCTGCCGGGACTGTCGGCGCTGTCGGTGCTGCCGCTCCGCTGGCCGACGTCGCGGCCGATGCGGTGGGTGCAGCCTGGTGTGAGGCATGCGTCGTCATGACATGGCTCCGTTTTCGTGTCTTCGTCATCTCAAGGCGCCCTGACGGCGTCCCTGGACCGCCTCCATGCTGGCACGAGGCCCACTCGATGCGGAAGAGCCGTCCGTTTCTGTTCGCCCCACAAGCCACGACCACCATCCGGACACGAGACCCACCCCGTACCCACGCCGCTCGTCGCCCCGGGGCCGGTCGCGCAGGTCGGCACGGGGCACCGGTACGTAAAGTCTTTCCAATACGAGACGGTCTCGTATCGAAAAGGTCGTAACCTGGCCGGCATGGCAACCCCTTCCGACATAGCCACGGCCCGCACCGTGCCCGAGGCGGTCCACCGCAGGCGGTGGGCGATTCTCGTCGTCCTCATGTTCAGCGTGCTCATCGTGGTGCTGGACAACTCGATCCTCAATGTCGCCATGAAGACCATCTCGTCGCCGGAACCGACCGGCCTGGGAGCCACTCAGAGCGAGCTGGAATGGGCGATCAACTCCTACACCCTCGTCTTCGCGGGGCTGCTCTTCACCGCCGGCCTGATGGGGGACCGCATCGGCCGCAAGAAGGTCCTGCTGGCCGGCATGGTGGTGTTCGGCGTCGGCTCGGTGTTCGCCGCCATGTCCGCCTCGCCCGGCGAACTGATCACCTACCGGGCCGTCATGGGCCTCGGCGGCGCCCTGGTGATGCCGGCGACCCTCGCCATCTTGATGAACGTCTTCGAGCGTGACGAGCAGCCGAAGGCGATCGGCATCTGGGCCGCCGCAGTGGGTCTCGCCATCGCCATCGGCCCGATCACCGGCGGCATCCTGCTCAATCACTTCTGGTGGGGCTCGGTCTTCCTGATCAACGTCCCCGTCGTGATCGTCGGCCTCATCGCGATGATCGTCCTCGTACCGGACTCGCGCGACCCCTCACCGGGTCGGTTCGACCCCATGGGTGTGCTGCTGTCCGTCGTGGGTCTGGTGCTGCTCGTCTACGGGATCATCAAGGGCGGTCAACTAGCGGACTTCGCCGATCCGCAGGTGTTGGGCACCGTGGGCGGCGGGGTGGTGGTCCTCCTGCTGTTCGTCTGGCACGAGAAGCGCAGCGAACATCCAGCCATCGACGTCAGTTACTTCCGCAATCCGGCGTTCTCCGCCGCCATCGGCGCCATCGCGCTGGTCTTTTTCGCGCTGATGGGCGTGACGTTCTTCATCGTCTTCTACACGCAAAGCGTGCGCGGCTACAGCCCGTTGGAGTCCGGCCTCTTGCTGATCCCGCTTGCCGTGGCGCAACTGATCTTCGCGCCCCGAGCTCGCCTCGTGGTGGACCGCTTCGGCTCGCGCATCGTGTGCACCGTCGGCATGCTGCTCGTCGCGGCGACGCTCGCCGGCTTCCTGCTCCTCGACACGGACACCCCGATCTGGGTGCTTGAGGTCCTCTTCTTCGTTCAAGGCACGGGAATGGCGCACATCATGCCGCCCGTCACCGTCTCGATCATGCAGGCGCTGCCCCGCGAGAAGGCGGGCTCGGGCTCCGCGCTCAACAACACCTTCCGGCAGGTCGGCGGTGCGCTGGGGGTGGCCGTGCTGGGCTCGCTGCTGTCCACCACGTACCGTAACGGCATCAACGACGAACTCGCGGCCGTACCCGGCCTCTCCGACGATCAGCGCCACACCGCGGGCGAGTCCATCGAGGCCACGCTCGGCACGGCGGAACGCATGGGCGTGCACGGCAAGGCATTGGTGGGGCCGGCGAACGACGCCTTCATCCACGCCATGCACATCACCTCCATCAGCGCGGCCGGCGTCGCGCTGATCGGCGCGGCGGTGGTCGCGCTGTTCCTGCCTGGCAAGCAGCCGCCCCGGCAGCCGACGCAGGGCCCAGGCGCGGCGGACAGCGAGCACAAGACGCTGGAGGCACACCGGTGATTTCCACGCCATCCGACGCGGGCCGCACACCCGGCCGAGACGACCACCACTCCGGTCGGGAGCACCGCCGCGCCAGCGACGGCGCGCCCCTGGTGACAGTCGTCCGGCCGGCCGCGCCGGATGGCGCCCCGGGCGCCGCGCCCGCGGAAGCGCCGCCGACTGCGCCGGCGGTGGCCGCCCCCGAGCCCACCGCTGCCCCGCTCCCTCCCATGACACCGGCGGCACCAGCGGCTCCGGCTTACGCCGTACCGCCCCATGGGCCACCAACCGCCGAGTTGCCGGTCAATGGCGTACCGGAGCAGCCGGCGTATGGGGCGGGGGAGCGGCGGGGCCGTCCACGCAGCGCTGCGGCGGACACGGCCATCATCGAGACCGTGCTGCGCCTCCTGGAGGACGGCGCCACGGTCGGTGAGCTGTCCATGGAACGCATCGCCCGGGAGGCGGGCGTCGGCAAGGCCACCGTCTACCGCCGCTGGTCGGGCAAACCCGCACTCATCCTCGACGTGATGCGGGCGCTCGACGTGGAGTCCCCGGAACCCGTGGGCGATTCGGTACGCGATGACCTCGTCATGATGCTGGAAATCCTGCGCCGGCGGGGCCTGGCCAAACGGCACTCGGCGCTGCTTCGCACGGTGATCGCGCAGGTGAAGGCGCACCCGGAACTGTGGCGGGAGTATCACGACACGGTGGTGCGCAAGCGACGCGATGCGATGCGCGCGGTGCTGCGACGCGGCGTCACCACCGGTGAAATCCGTCCCGACGAGGACATCGACCTGCTCGCCGAACTGTTCGTCGGCCCGATGCTCTCGCGGGTGTTGCTGCACGAGTGGATGGAACTGCCGGAAGGGCTCGCGGAGCGCATCGTGGACACGGTGCTCGACGGAGTACGCCCGCGGGCATAGCCGGTGGGGGCCGGTAGGGCCCGGCGTGTTGGGTGCAGCACTAGGAGCGGGGCCGGGACGGCGCGGGAGACGCCCCCTGTACGGGGGAGTTCCAGCCAGGTCTGACACATGGTCCACGGCGATCGGTTGCCCTCGATCGCTGACTGCTTCGTCGCCCTGGTTGCACGCCTTGCACTCCATGTGTTCCGATTTGTGCCCGTTCTGTCACAGCCCGCGCCCGAGTTCCCCGATAAGGAACCCGGGCCTGCCCATCACTCGTCCTCACTTTCGAGACGCTCACCCAGAGCGTCGGGAAACGCCCTGGTCATCGCCTATGGTCTAGGCGATGACGGGCCGGTGATCTAGTGAGGACGACGCATGGCGCAGGCGTACGCGGAAGAGACGGGGCACGACCGGGACGAGCCCGGACCGGCCCGCTCCCGGGCGCGGCGTCTGATCGACGGCTGGCGGGGGCGCGGCGTCTGGCGGCGCGGTGTGATCGTTGCGGCGCTCGCCGTCGTGATGGCGCTGCTGATGATCTTGCATGCGCAGATCCCCAACGACGTGGGCAACCTTGGCAGCCTGCTGGAGACGTTTCTGCCGTGGATCGGCATGGTGGGCATTCCGATGCTCCTAGCCTGTGCGCTGATCCGCCGCTCGGCCACGGCGCTGGTCGCGCTGCTGCTCCCCTCCATCGTCTGGCTGAATCTCTTCGGCGGGCTGCTGACCAGTAAGTCCGGTTCCGGCGGAGATCTCACGGTGGTGACGCATAACGTCAACGCCGACAACTCCGACCCGGCTGGTACGGCGAAGGACGTGGCGGCCTCGGGGGCGCAGGTCGTCGCGTTGGAGGAGCTGACGAGCGGCGCGTTGCCCGCGTATGAGAAGACGCTCAGGTCGGCGTATCCGCACCACGCGGTCAAGGGCACGGTCGGGCTGTGGAGCAAGTACCCGCTGAAGGACGCGCAAGCCGTGGACATCAAGATGGGCTGGCCCCGCGCCATGCGGGCCACGGTCGTCGCGCCAAAGGGCGAGGTCGCCGTTTATGTGGCACACCTGCCGTCCGTGCGGGTCAAGTTCAACGCCGGCTTCACGGCAGGTCAGCGCGATGACAGCGCGGACGCCCTGGGTGCGGCCATCTCGGCTGAGCAACTCGACAAGGTAATCCTCCTCGGCGACCTCAACGGCACCATGAACGACCGCGCGCTCGCCCCCGTCACCTCTCAGCTCCGCTCGGCACAGGGCGCGGCGGGCGACGGCTTCGGCTTCAGTTGGCCCGCGTCGTTCCCCATGGCACGCATCGACCAGATCATGGTGCGCGGCGTGGACCCGGTCTCCGCCTGGACCCTGCCCGACACCGGCAGCGACCATTTGCCGGTTGCGGCATCGGTCAATCTGTAGCGACACGCGACACGCGACACGCGACACGCGACACGCGACACGCGACACGCAGCACGCAGGCCCAGCCGGCTGCGGTTCGCAGGCCCAGCCGGCCGCGCACCGGCGAGTTCAGTTGCGCGGGGCCTCGCACGCATCGCCCTCGCAGGCGGCGGCCGTACCCGGGCCCGCCCCGGCGCCCGACTGCGTCTCGGCGTCCGGCTTCGCCCCCGCGTCCGGGGAGGCAGCAGTGCCTGGTGCCGCGGCCTGGCCGGACGGCGGCGGCGGCGCGGCGGCCGTCTCCTGAGCGACCTGTTCCAGGATGCTCAGGAACGCTCCCGGCTCCTGGCCGCCCTGGACCGCCCACTGGCCCTCGAAGACGAAGGTGGGGACGGCCGTGATGCCGCGCTGCCGGGCCGTTTCGATGTCGTCAAGGACCTCGTCGCGCAGCGCGTCGCTGTGCAGGAACGCCGCGGCTGCCTCGCGGTCGAGGCCGACCGCGACGGCGACGTCCGTGAGCTGTTCGTGGTCGCCGATGTCCATGCCCTCGCCGAAGTGGGCGGCAAGCAGCCGGCCCTTGAGGCGGGCCTGGGCGTCCGGGCCGTACTCGTCGAGCGCGTACCTCAGCAGACGGTGGGCCAGCAGAGAGTTGTTCTCCACGACGGTGTCGAAGTCGAAGGTGAGGTTCTCGGCGGTGCCGAGGTCCGTGATGTGGGCGTCCATCGCCGCGGCGCGCGGGCCGAACTTGCTCGCCAGCACCTCGCGGTGCGGCAGCGGCTCCTGCGGCGCGCTCGGATCGAGCTGGAACGGCCGGTAGACCACCTCGACCTGGTCAGCCAGCGGATACGCGGCCAAGGCCTGTTCGAAGCGGGCCTTACCGAGGTAACACCACGGGCAGGCGATGTCGCTGTAGATCTCGACCTTCACCGGGTCACTCCCTGTCGCTGCGTTGTCTCATGGATTCGCCGGCACCGCCTGCACGCGCACGTCGTCACGCAGTGTCAACCGGCGTGCGGGGGCAGGCATTCCCGTGCGTCTTGGCCGGGGCCCGCCGGCAGATCAGCCCGACTCGCGCCAGCGGCTGGTGATCGGTAGCCTGCGGTCCTTGCCGAAGCCCTTGGCGGAGATTTTGGTGCCCGGCGGGTACTGGCGCCGCTTGTACTCGGCCGCGTCCACCATCCGCAGCACCCGGGTGACCAGCTGCGGCTCGAAGCCCGCCGCGACGATCTCCGCACTGCCCTGGTCGCGGTCCACGTAACGGTTCAGGATCTGGTCGAGTACGTCGTAGTCGGGCAGCGAATCGGCGTCCACCTGGCCGGGGCGCAACTCCGCGCTCGGCGGCTTGGCGATGGAGTTCTCCGGGATCGGCGGCGTCTGGCCGCGATCGGTGGCCGCCTGGTTGCGCCACTTCGCGAGCCGGAAGACGGCCGTCTTGTAGAGGTCCTTGATCGGGCCGTACGCGCCGACAGAGTCGCCGTACAGCGTGGAATAGCCGCACGCCAGCTCGGACTTGTTGCCGGGGGCAAGGACGATATGGCCCTCCTGGTTGGAGAGCCCCATCAGCAGCGTGCCGCGCAGCCGCGCCTGGAGGTTCTCCTCGGCAAGTCCGGTCAAATCGAGCGAGCCCATGTACGCCTCGAACATCGGCACGATCGGCACCGTACGGAAGTTCAGGCCGGTGCGCCGGGCCAGTTCCGCGGCGTCGTCCTTGGAATGGCTCGACGAGTATTTGGAGGGCATGGACACCCCGTACACGTTGCGCGCACCGACCGCATCGCAGGCTATGGCCGCCACCAGCGCCGAGTCAATGCCTCCGGAGAGCCCGATGAGCACGCTACGGAACCCGTTCTTGGCCACGTACGCGCGCAACCCCACCACCAGCGCGGTGTAAATCTCCTCCTCGTCGCCGAGCCGCTCGGCCTGTCCGCCGGCCAGCTCACGCTCGTACGCGGGCAGCGGCTCTTGGCTGAGCGTGACGTGGTCGATGCGCAGCCCGTCGTCCACGACCCCGGACGGCGGCTCATCGGCCGCGGCCGGCAGGTCCAGGTCGATCAGCACACAGCCCTCGGCGAACTGCGGGGCCCGCGCGATCACCTCGCCGCCCTGATCCACCACGATCGAGTCACCGTCGAAGACCAACTCGTCCTGACCACCGATCATCGCGAGGTAAGCGGTCGTGCAGCCCGCCTCCTGCGCCCGCTTGCGTACCAGGTCAAGGCGGGTGTCGTTCTTCTCCCGCTCGTACGGGGAGGCGTTGATGGACACCAGCAGCCCGGCCCCGGCCGACCGGGTGGCGGGCACCCGGCCGCCGTCCTGCCACAGGTCCTCGCAGATGGCGAGGGCGACATCGATGCCGTGCACCCGGATGATCGGCATCGTCTCGCCCGGTACGAAGTAGCGGAACTCATCGAAGACGCCGTAATTCGGCAAGTGGTGCTTGGCGAAGGTCAGCACCACCTGCCCGCGGTGCAGCACTGCGGCGGCGTTGCGCGGCGCGCCCGCGGGCTGCCCATAGCGCGGCTGCTCCTTGTCGCTGCGGTCGAGGTAGCCGACGATCACCGGTAGCTCGCCGAACCCCTCTGCCTTCAGGCGGGCCGCGAGGTCGGTCAGCGCGGAGCGGGACGCTTCGACGAAGGAGGCGCGTAGTGCCAGGTCCTCGACGGGGTAGCCGGTCAGCGCCATTTCGGGAAACGCCACCAGGTGGGCGCCCTGTTCGGCGGAGTGCCGGGTCCATTGGACGACTGTCTCGGCGTTGGCCGCGAGGTCGCCGACGGTGGAGTCGATCTGATTCAGAGCGAGGCGAAGTTGAGGCACACGGCCAGTGTAATCGTCTTACTGACGCGATGTGGCTGGGGCCACCACTGCGTTAGCCCATGCGTTGCGCACTGGTGGCGGGCACGAAGCGAGGGGGCGGAGCGGGGGGCGCGGAGCGGGCGCGAAGCGGGGGGGCGAATCGGGGGCGGAGCGAGGGGGCGGAGCCAAGGCCCCGCCCCCTCAGTCGGCACCGGCTGTCGTTGCTACCTGCGGTAGCCAAGGACCGTCATCATGCCCGTCTCCGCGTGGTAGACGTTGTGGCAGTGCAGCATCCATAGGCCCGGATTGTCCGCATCGAGGTCCACGTCGAGGCGGCGGCCCGGCAGCACGATGGCGGTGTCCTTGCGCGGGCCGCCGCTTAGGGGAGCGGCCCGGCGCCCGGTGCCCCCGCCCCGTGCGGCCGTGGACGAGGCCAGGGCGAAGGTGTGGCCGTGCAGATGCATCGGGTGCCACATCGCGCTGTCGTTCACGAACGACAGCCGTACGCGTTCGCCCGCGCGCACCGGAAGCCGGCTTTCCGGGTCGGAGCGCTTGCCGTTGATCGCCCAGTCGTAGCGGGCCATCGAGCCCGTCAGACGGAGCCTGATCGTGCGGTCCGGTGCGCGGCGCGACAGTCGTACGGGCTCGGCCGCCCGCAGCTCAAGCGCGGTCAGCAACGTGCCGTCCAACTCCCTCGGGCGGGTCTTGGCGGTGGGCGCCGCGCCACCTCCGGTGCGTAGCACGGCGAGCGCCGCGCGCTTCTTCCCCTCGGCCACCGCGGTCAGCGGGAAGACGCCATCCTTGGCCGTGACCAGCACGTCGTAGCGCTCACCCATGCCAAGGAGTAGCGCATCCGTCGTTGCGTGCTCGACCGGAAAGCCATCCGTGTGCGTCACGGTCATGGTGTGGCCGCCCAGCACGACCCGGAACGCCGTGTCCCCGCCCGCGTTGATCAGCCGGATACGCACCCGATCCCCGGGCCGCGCCGTGAAGGTGCGGGGGTCCTGCGCCGTACGGCCGTTGATGAGGTAGTACGGGTACGCCACATCACCCGCGTCGCCGCCAAGTAGCTTGCTGGTCGCGCCCATCATCATCCGGGACGGGCCGGACCTGGCCGAGGGGCTCGCGCTCCCGCCGTGGCCCGTCCCACCGTGCCCGCCCCCGTGCTCCATGCCGCCGCCGTCCTCGCCTCCCGCGCCGCCGCCGGCTCCGTGCTCCATGCCGGCGCTGAGCTCGGCGAGCACCGCATCCGGAGTACTGCCCTCGACACCGTCCACCCAGTCGTCCAGCACCACGACCCACTCCTTGTCGTACGACAGCGGCTCCTTCGGGTCATCGACGATGAGCGGTGCGTACAGCCCGCGGTCCTGCTGGACGCCCGAGTGGGGGTGGAACCAGTACGTGCCGGGGTGCGGCACCGTGAATCGGTACGCGAACGAGGCGCCCGCAGCGATCGGACGCTGAGTCAGACCCGGCACGCCATCCATGTCGTTGCGTAGCGCCAGCCCGTGCCAGTGGAGCGAGGTGGCCTCCGGCAGGTGGTTGGCGAGCGATAGGGCGAGCGTGTCACCCGCGGTGATCCGCAGTTCCTTGCCGGGCAACGCGCCGCCGTAGGCCCAGGAGTTGACGGCCACCCCGCCGCCGAGGTCGAGCCGGGCGCGCGTAGCGGTGAGGCTGACCTCCCGCACCGGGCCGGGGCGGCGCCGGCGCTCAGCGGCGGCGACCTCGGCGCCGTCGGGTGCCACATAGTCGCCGCTGCCCTCGGCGGGAGTCGCGTCCTTGCCATGGCCGCCGGGCGAGCCGGAGCCGGAACCTGAGCGGGAATCGGAACCCGAGCGGGAACCCGAGCGGGAACCCGAGCGGGAACCCGAGTGGGAACTGGATGAACAAGCGGCGAGCAGTCCGCCACCCGCCATCGCGGCGGTGGCGGTGGCGGTGGCGGCGAGCAGGGTACGCCGAGTGGTGGTGCGCATGACGAAATACACCTCGGATCGGTGTCGTTGCGTAAGGGAGGGCCGGCTGCCGCTCGCGGGCGCCCCGTAGCGCCCGACCAACGTGCGGGCAAGAGCACCGGGTTGGTCGAGACGAGAGGGCGGAGGGAACGGCGGCGGCCGTCCTACATGCGCAGCACCGTGCGACGTGCCAACGATGCGAGACGGGGTGGTGGATCGGGCCGCAGGGCGTGGGCCAGCGCGGTCAAACGCTCGGCGGCGGAGGCGCTGGCCCGGCGACGGGCAGCGGCGCTGAGGAGTAGCGCGATGGTCCACACCCCGAGTACCGCGAGGCAGACGGACATGGGGTCCATGCCGCCGTGCGCGGGGTCGGTGAGATGGAGAGGGGCGGCCAGTGGGGCAGCGGCGGTGTGCGGTGCCGCGGGGCGCTCGGCGTGGGCTGTGTGGTGCACGGACGCACCGGCCCCGGCGGCCGTGGGGTGGTCCAGGTGACGGGCCGCGGCCGACTGGGTCTGCTGGGTCTGCTGGGTCTGCACGGGCGCGGTGTGTCCGGCCGGGGTGCCGTGTCCCGTGGGGTGGCCCAGCGTGTGCATGGTGACGACGCCGAACAGCAGGGCCGTGAACAGCAGCAAGCGGGCACCCCATGGGGTGCCTCGTCGCTGGGTGCGCGGTGCCGAGCGCTGGCGGGCCTTCATCGCGACGAGTTTACCCCGGCGGGGTATGCGGGGCTTCTTCCTTAGTTTCCTTAGTTTCCTTGGTTGCCTTGGGCCGCGAAGACCAGAGCGACCGCACATGCCCCAGATGGCGCCGCATGCACTCCTGGGCCCCCTCGGCGTCGCCGGCGATCATCAGATCGAGGAGTTCGAGATGTTCTCCGGCGGACGCCACCAGTTCGCCGTTGCCGTCCAGCCGAGCGAGGCCGAACAGCCGGGCCCTGTTACGGAGATCGCCGACGACCTCCACCAGGCGGGCATTTCCGGCCAAGCCGACGAGTTGAAGGTGGAACCTGCGGTCCGCCTCCAGATAGCCGATGAGGTCATGACGGTCGGCGGCGGCGACGATCTCTTGGGCGACGGGGCGCATCGACTCCAAGTCCTCCACACAGACGGTGCGCGTCACCCGCCCGATGATGGGCACTTCGATCAGTTCTCGGATCTCGCTGTACTCGTCGAGGTCGCGGTCGGACAGCTCAGTGATCCGGAAGCCTTTGTTGCGTACGGGCTCCACCAGGCCCTCGCGGGCAAGGGCGAGCATCGCCTCGCGGACCGGCGTCGCCGAGACACCGAGTTCGGCGGCCAGCGTCGGGGCGGAGTAGACCGTTCCGGTCCGGAGTTCGCCGGCGATCATGGCGGCACGCAGAGCGTTCGCCACTTGGTCGCGCAACCGCTCCTGGACCAAAATCAGGTTGCGTTGGCGCAGGTCAGCCACGTGGGGCCCCTCCGTCCTAGGTTGGGCACGGAGAGTATAACTTCACATTTCAGCAACGCACCTCGGCCCCTACTCGGCCCGGTCCACGGGGACCGCCGCCCTCGTCCCGTTGGGGGCGGGACGAGGGCGGCGGGGTAGGGCGGCGGGCCCGGCCGCTCGGCATCCCGTACCGCAGTCGCGCTCCGTCGCGCCGTACGGGATCAGAGCCCGGGGCCTCATGCAGGGCTCAGGACTGAGGGCTTCGAGGCCGAGGGTGACGCGGCCGGGCCCCGTGCGGCGTTCGGGTCAGGCCGTCTTGGTGCAGCCGCCCGCCGCGCAGTCGGTCAGCCAGACGTCCCAATCCGCGTCATAGCGGGTGCCGATGGTGCGTGTGAGGCGCCGCCGGGTGCCCGCCCAGTCACCGCTGCGGTAGTACCCGAGAGCACCGTTTCCCTATCGGCGCGGTGGTTCTCCAGCATGTACCGCACCGCGAGGTAGCCCCAGCGGTAGACGCGTCCGGTGTCGGCGTCGTACGTGGTGTCGAAGAGCGTGCTGAGCCGATAGGTATGCTTTCCGGCCTCGGCAGCGGCCTTCCGACAGGGCAGCTTGCGGTAGCCGTACGACACGTACTCGGCGAAGCCCTCGATCCACCACACGGTCGGTGTGCTGATGCCCGCCTCGAAGTCGCCGTGCATAGTGAACCGGCCGTCGAGGTGGTGGGTGTACTCATGGTCGAGGTTCCAGATCGCGAACTCCGGCCGCCGCCACTCCGCTTCGTAAGCGATGAACCGCGGCTGGTTGCCCTGCATCGACGGGTCGCCTTCGAGGTGCATGCCGCCGTTGTTGGTGTGGATGCCCCGAACGAGCGGGTTGGCCTCCGCCCGCAGCGAAGCGTGCTGGAGGAAGCGGCCCAACTCGCGCCCGGCGTTGGAGGCGAGATAGCTCTGCTCGCCGCCCAGCAGCTCCAGGTGCGAACCGGCGAAGTCGAACAACGTCCGCAGTACGCCCGGGTCCCGCTCCACAGCGGTCACGAACGCGGGCACCTGGGGACCGTGGAACAGCACCATATAGACGTCGTTGACCGCGTTGAGCATCCACCACGAGCCGTTGTACGAGCCGTCGTACGCAGTCAACGGCTGCTGCACCAGCGGGAGGTAGCGGGCATTCTCCTCGGCGCTGTCGATCAGGGTGAGGCCTCGGACGGGGTCTCGCCGTTGGCGTCGGTGACGTCCGCTGAGCGCGGAGAGTTGAAGAACGCGTCGAGCCCGCCCCGGATCGCGGTGCGCAGCGCCGGTCCGTACGCGCCGACGTCCTGCGGGTGGTACCAGTGCGCAAAGTACCCGGCGCCCACAAACAGTACGACCTGTGGCATGCCGGTCGAGCCATTGCCCGGGTAGCTGTCCGAGCCGGCGCGAAGCGCCTGGGCGACGGTGACCATCTGCTGCCCGCGGAACGCGCCGCGCGCGTTGGTTCCGGTGAGGTTGAAGAGGGTGTTGATGCAGTCGGTGGACGAGCCCTTGATCTTCTTGACCAGCGAGGCACCGGTGTTCTGGGTGAAGTCGCCGACGTTGCACGCCACTTGGGCCACCTCGCGCGCCGAGGGGCGCCGGTGCTCGGGTAGAGCCGTGACGGCCGTGTGACAGCCGTGGTGGACTTGGCGGACCCGTGAGAGCTGGCGAGGTTGGCGGGGTGGTCGCCGTACGAGCGCCGTAGCGCGTCCTTTTCGGCCGCGAGCGGTGAGCGCTGCGCGAGCGGAATGGCCGCGTCCCGTACGTGCTTGGGGTCCTCCTCCCGCCCATCGGCGGGGGAAGGACCGTGCGGTTCGGCGCCGGTGGGGCTTGGCGCTGGGGCGGCAGCGGACGTAGGGGCGAGGGTGGCGGCGGAGGCCGCGTGACGTGGGATCGCGTGGCTGGGGGCACCGAGCAGCCCGACACTCAGACACAGAGATATAGCCAGGGCAGCCAGGGCAGCCAGCGTTGCCCGGGTTGACCGAGTTGCTGGCGGGCCGGTGCGCCGTTGCACCGGAGTGGTCCTCATAGAGTGTGCCTCCCGTGGGGATAGGTCGCCTGGCACGCCGCGGACGGTGAGCACCGCTGAACATCCATTGGCATGGACACGCGCGGGGCGTGTGGCATGTGAAATTTCACATGCCACCTCACGCGGGGAAGAGCCAAGGACGGACTAATCGGGCCGGCGCCTCATCGCCGCCCGCGTACGCACGCCAGAGCCGGCACGCCAAGCCCCGTACCGCCAGGGCCGGTGTGCCAGGGCCCGTAGGCGCATTAGGGGCTACGCACGGGGTCATCACACGGCCTCGGAAAAACCTGGGAAACGCGCGGTATCGGGGAACTCGTATGTGTTGGCGCGAAGTGCCGGTGTGGATGCGAAACTCAACGGAAACCCGGTGGCGTAATACTGAGGTGTCGCCGGATCTGCCAAGCACCCCAGATCGGCCGTCTGACCTGCGAGGATAGGTACTATGGATAAGCAGCAGGAGTTCGTGCTCCGCACGCTCGAAGAGCGCGACATCCGGTTCGTACGGCTGTGGTTCACCGATGTGCTCGGCTTCCTCAAATCCGTCGCGGTGGCCCCCGCCGAGCTGGAGCAGGCGTTTGACGAGGGAATCGGCTTCGACGGCTCCGCGATCGAGGGCTTCGCCCGGGTCTACGAATCCGACATGATTGCGAAGCCAGATCCGGCCACCTTCCAAATCCTGCCGTGGCGCGCCGAGGCCCCCGGCACCGCACGGATGTTCTGCGACATCCTGATGCCGGACGGCTCACCGTCGTACGCCGACCCCCGCTACGTCCTCAAGCGCATCCTCGCGAAAACCTCTGACCTGGGGTTCACCTTCTACACCCACCCCGAGATCGAGTTCTTCCTGCTGAAGAACAAGCCCGTCGATGGCACCCGGCCGGTACCCGCCGACTCTTCCGGCTACTTCGACCACACCCCGCAAAACGTCGGCATGGACTTCCGCCGCCAGGCGATCACCATGCTCGAATCCATGGGCATCTCGGTCGAGTTCTCCCACCACGAGGGCGCGCCAGGCCAGCAAGAAATCGATCTGCGCTACGCCGACGCGCTCTCCACCGCCGACAACGTCATGACCTTCCGCCTCGTCATGAAGCAGGTCGCGCTGGAACAGGGCGTACAGGCCACCTTCATGCCCAAGCCGTTCTCGGAATACCCCGGCTCCGGTATGCACACCCACCTCTCACTCTTCGAGGGCGACCGCAACGCCTTCCACGAGTCCGGTGCCGAGTACCAGCTCTCCAAGGTTGGCCGGTCCTTCATCGCGGGCCTGCTCAAGCACGCCGCGGAAACCTCCGCCGTGACCAACCAGTGGGTCAACTCGTACAAACGCATCTGGGGCGGCTCCCAACGCACCGCGGGCGCGGGCGGCGAGGCACCCTCGTACATCTGCTGGGGCCACAACAACCGCTCCGCGCTGATCCGGGTACCGATGTACAAGCCCGGTAAAACCGGCTCAACTCGCGTGGAGGTCCGCTCCATCGACTCCGGCGCCAACCCCTACCTGACGTACGCGGTCCTGCTAGCGGCCGGGCTGAAGGGCGTCGAGGAGGGCTACGAACTCCCGGCCGGCGCCGACGACGACGTGTGGGCGCTGTCCGACTCCGAACGGCGCGCCATGGGCATCGAACCCTTCCCACAAAACCTCGGCGAGGCGATCGCCCTCATGGAGCGGAGCGAACTCGTGGCGGAGACGCTGGGAGAGCACGTCTTCGACTTCTTCCTGCGCAACAAGAAGCAGGAGTGGGAGGAGTACCGCTCCGAGGTCACGGCGTTCGAACTGCGGAAGATGCTGCCGGTGTTGTAGGGCGGCGCGCCCCTGGCGGGTGGCCGGGGTGGGGGGCTTGGCGCGGGTCTCGTGGAGTGCGGCACCAGGCGGGCCCTGTGGGTGTGCCCGCGTCGTTCGCGGGCCGCATCGGTGTTCCCGTAGCTGAGGCACCGGGCGCGGATAGCGGGTTGGTTGCTCGGGGGCGGCGCCGCAGCGCTGAGGCGGCCTGGACGAATGAACGTTCCGGGCCCGCCTAAGCCCAAACGCCTACGTGTTGGGCGATACGGTGAAGCTCAGCGCGTGTGTCCGGGCGGGGTCGCTGCAGCAAGTTCTGCACTGCCCCCTTTACCAGGGAGGAGTACCGGGCCTCCTCCGGTGACGTCTCGATGATCTGCCGCAACATCCACAGGGCGCCGAAATCGTCCCCGCTTAGCCGGTGGGCGTGCATCACCTCAACCCGGTAGCGAGTCGTCCGCTCCAGCGGTAGCACTCCGCCGGGCTCGGGCACTTCTACATCGTCGGCGAGCCGCAGGGCCTCGCTGACGTCACCTTCCTCGGCCGCGAGGTGCACCCCGTGCATCCGGACGTTGGTGGGCCCGAAACTCGTATGGAAGTCGTTGCGATCGACCCCGATTCGTTCGGCGACCACATCGGCAGATCGCAGCATGTCCCACGCCGTAGGCGCCTTGTTGTCCCGAACGGCAGCGATGACCGCAGCCAGGTGCAGGGCACCGTACGCCGACAAATGCTCCGGTGACGGGTCATCGCCGGGGCGGCAATGGGCGATCGTGCTGCGGGCGAGTTCCAACGAGTCGGCCACTTCGCCAGAGCTGGTCAGGATGCCGCACACGTTCCAAGCGGCAGCAGCCGTCAGCGCCAGGTCACCAGTTTCGTCCGCGATCTGCATAGCCCGGTCCGCAGCACGAAGGGACAGTTTTCGCTCGCCCAGTCGCCGCAGGAACACCTGGTGCAGGTGTAACAGTGATACGAGCGCATGGACCGCGGTCAGCTCCTCACCTCCGCGAGTGGCGCGCAGTGTGGTGTACGCCTCGGCGAGCAGCCCCGGCAGCATCTCGCCGACCGGCTCATACCGTTCGACTTGAGTCTCGTAAATGCCCCACGCCTCGGCGACTCGCTCGGCAAGTTGCTGCGCGGTCAGTGGGTCGCCGGGGAGTCCGACACCGAGCAACGATGGGGGTGCATTGAGAGCGCGCCGGATACCGGGCACTGCGGGGTGTTCTGGGCCGACGAGGCTGAGGTTGAGCGAGGGGCCGACGAGGTCGCCGACGTTGTTGAGTCCGAGTTCGCGGGCAATCCGAATCAGCATGCTCAGTGAGTCGAGGGGAAGAACCCCGCGCTCAACCTTGCTCAGCCAATCCTCGGAACGGTCCACCAAGCCCGCGACGGCGGCCTGGGTGCGGCCGGCCTTGGTGCGGTAGTAGGCGATCCGTTCTCCCGTTGTCATGCCGGTGTGATCGATCATGTGGGTCCCCTTGATGGGTGGGAGCACTCACGGCCAGCGTACGGCTGACTGATTGCCGGGCGGCGGGGCCCAGCGGGGGCACGATCAACCCCCGGGCTCGTACTCGGCGGCGGGTCCGATGTCCTCGGCGGGGGTGATGAGCCACCCGTAAGTGATGGTGGCGGTGTAGTGCAGGTGCCGACCACCGGGGTGGTCGATGGCGGCGTGAGTGCGGCACCAGCGTTGCGCCTGGCTGTGCTGGCCCGTTGGACCTTCGGCGGTCGGTTGCGGGGACTGCTCACCGCAGGTGGCACACGTGGCACGGGCGGTGTAGGGCTCGGCGTCGAGGTCGGGGCCGATGGTCATGTCTACGAAGCGGTAGGTGCTGCGGGTCATGTGGTTGGCCCTTTTGTGAGTGCTTGTGTCCCGAGTGCTTGTGTTTCGAGTGCTTGTGTGCCGTGGATGTGGAGGGCGGCGGGTTCGAGGAATGTGGCGAGGGTGTAGGGGTCGGTGAGGTAGTGGCCTGTCCAGGTGTGGGGGATGCGCCAGTAGATGCCGGGGCTGGTGCGGTGGTGTGCGGGTGGCACGGCGACGTAATGGGCGCCGCGTTCGCCGGTGATGAGGGTGACGTGGTGGCTCATGCGGTCCCAGGGCAGGCCGGGTTGGCGGGTGGCCGGACCCTTGGGGACGAGCCAGTAGGCGGAGCCGCCGAAGGCGTCGATGATGGTTGCGGAGGTGGGGTGTTCGTGGTCGAGGAAGGCGAACGCGCAGCGGGCGACCGCGACGTTGGTACGCACCGCGTCCCAGACGTGGCCTGCGGGGAGCGGTAGGGCGTCGGTGCTGGCGGGTGGGGACCAGGGGAGGTTCATCGCGCCGCGCCGCCTGGGGTGCGGTGGTGCAGGGTGGTGGTGATGGCGTCGGCGAGGCGGGGAGCGTCGGTGAGCAGCCGGTCCGGCTCGGGTGTGATGCGCCACCATACGAGGTGGTCTCGGGTCATGCCGGGGACGAAGAGGAAGCTGCCGTCGTCCCCGGCCAGGGTGCACCTGTCGTCTGCGCGCAGGTGCTGCACGGCTGGAGCGTTGGGCTCGATGAGCCAGGTCAGGTGCGGTTCGATGTCCTCCTGGATCACCGCACCGCTGGTGTCACCGAGCTGAGCGAGGACCCGGTTGCCGAGATGCAGCGGCAACGTGAGGGCGTGCCACCCCAGTTCACCGACCCGCGTCCAGCGGACGCCGCCGCCGTCTGGAATCCAGTCGGGGAAGGTGGAGACGTCTCTCAGAGCTGCCAGAAGAGCGGCCCCATCTGTATGCCAGTTGATATCTGGGTGAATATGCCAGACCGGGCCCGGTCCCTGCGTTCGCCGTGACGGTGGGATCGAGAGTTGCCGGCGGACGCTCAGAGCCCATGTGTCGGGCACGTGTGTGGCGACCGTCTTCCTCGTACCGGGCGCGATGAAAAAGTACAGATCGTCCGATGTTTCGAGGACAGCTCCGATGCGAGGGCTAAGAGCCTTCAGGGTCGCAATGCCTGCGGAGCGTGGCACCCGCATAGCGTTCCACTCAACGCGGGTCAGGGGCAGAGTGCAGCCGTCCGCTGCGACTAGCGAATGGTGTGTGTCCATGGGGCCTCCGGTCCTCGGAAGGTGATGTGCGTTACAGCGTGCCTTTGGGGAGGACTCTGGACGAGGACTTACAGCGGACTTTTATGGGACGCGTTAAGGACTTCTTGGCACCTTGAAGGGTGACAGTGAGGGCTAGAGGGGTCCATCCTGGCATTCTGGCGGTACATCCGCGTCCGCTACCGGAGGTGAAGGTGCCACGATCCGTAGGCAACACCGCGCTCAAGGCCGCTCGCGCAGCGGCTGGTTACCGCTCTCAAGGGGCTCTGGCGACCGCCATGACGAAGGCTGCCCCATCCCTGGGCATCCGGGGCCTGTCTGTGGGCGTCCGGCAGGTTCGCCGGTGGGAGTCAGCTGTACCGCCGTGGCCGCAACCCGACCACCAGAGAGTCCTCATCCATCTTCTCGGTCAGCCCATCGAGCAACTTGGCTTCACCCCGCCATGGGGTGCGAGCATTGAACGGCCACAACAGCGGCGGCCAGGACCCTCGGGTGGCGCATCCTCGCTGGCCACCGTGCCCGTGCAAGCCACCTCGGTCTCCCACCCTGTCAGCGTGGGTGTCCAGTACGAGACCATCACGCGCGCACACCGAAATCTGTACTGGGCCATCGCTCCCACCGCACTCCATCTGACCGCTCTCGAACATGCCCGTCTGGGTTGCGCGATCCTTCCCGAGACCACCGGAGTGGTCCGCCGGAGGTGTGCCACGGCACTCGCCGAGTCGTACCTTCTCGTCGCCCGTATTGAGTTCTTCGACCTCCGTGACCCCGACCGCGCAGCCGATACCCTGACCCGCGCCCTTCAAGCGGCAGGGGAGGCCGACGACCCGTTGCTGGGCGCCGCCATCTTGGCCCACACCGCCTTCATCCCTGGCTGGGCCGGGCGGCGGGACGAGGCTGCGGAACGCATGGTCGCGGCTCGGACTTACGCGCGTCGAGGGCCCGCGCCCGCCACATTGCTGGCGTGGCTGGACGCTGTTGAGGCCGAATGTGAGACCCGGTGCGGCAATTGCCGTACCGCATTGCACCTCATCGGTCATGGTGAGGACCTGCTCGCAGCCGGAAGCGACCATCCGACACCCGAGTGGTTGGACTGGTTCGACTCCATCCGGTTGGCCGCTTTCAAGGGGAACACCCAGCTCAAGGCCGGCCATTTCCCCCAGGCACGGGAAACGCTACTCGCGGTCTTGGAGCAACTTCCCCCCGAGTCCGACAAGCAACGCAGTGTGGTCTTCGGCGACTTGGCGGCGGTCGAGGCCGCTACGGGCCACCCCGAGGCCGCGTGCGAGGCTGCGAGTAAGGCACTTGATCAGCTCGCGATCACCTGGTATGCGACGGGTATGGACCGTGTCAAGGAGGTACGCCGCGCGCTGGCCCCATGGCAGAACGAACGGTGCGTCCGCAGCCTGGACGACCGGCTGTACGGATGGGGCACGACGGTCAGCGCTCTCGCTCGTTGAAGTTCAAGATCAGCCCGGACAGCTCGCGTAGGCTCTCGACTCGGAACGTCGGGAGCTTTTGCGCGTCCTCGCTCGACCACTGGATGACGCCCCAAGGACCGCGCCGGATCAGTGCGGTGTGCATCCCGGCAACTCGGGCGGGAGCGATGTCATTGTCCACGCGGTCGCCGACGTACAGCGTCTCCTCGGCGCTGAAGGGCACGACCTCGGTGACGCGCTCGAAGAACAGTGGCTCCGGCTTGGCAGCGCCCCAGTCATCGGAGGTGCCGATTAGGTCCACGTCGTCAGTGAAGAGCTCTCGCAGAATCTTTCCCGCTCGCACGGTCTGGTTCCCCGCGATGCCCAGCCACAGACCGTCAGCGCGCAGTTGTCGTAGCGCCGGCCGCACATCTGCATACAGGTCCCCCTCGCCGAAACTCTCCGGCTGCCCGGCCTCCGCACGACGGTCCCGCTCGGCGTATAGGTCGAAGCCTGGCCGGAACATGCGGAAGGTTTCTCGATAGTCCTGCCCCTGAGCGATGACCGCACCGAACATGGCCGCGAAGGTATGCCGCGGCACACCCAGCCAGTCAGCCCAAGTTCCGTACTCTCGCGTTTCGTCAACCAGGCACTCACCGACATCGAAGACCACCGCGCGAATCATGGGAAGCAGGTTAGAGGACGGCCGGCGGGGCTGCGGCTCGGTGAGTTGGACGATGGCTCGTCTTCGTTCGCCCGCGATATAACGACCCCTGAAGGGGCGCCGCGCCGCCCTTCAACGAGTCTCCGGCCACGCGGGGCGCTACCGGGCCCCGGGCACCACTCCATGCCGTCCGTGTGCGCCAGCCCGGGGGTGAAGTCGCTCGCGCAGTTCTCTTTCACGACGCTTGCGGTCGGCTCGGTGGTGGTGCGCCATTGGCGGGCGGCGTACGGCGTGGAAGTGAACATGGATGATCCCCTTGGCAATCGCTGTCGATAAGGGAATCATTCCGTCTAGTAGCTGTCTTGACCGCACAGAAATATGCGGATGAACTTCTAGAGAGTTACTTGACAGCTACGCGCCGACCCAGTGGGCGAAGGCGGCCAACTCCTCGTCCTGCGACCGATCCAGCCGCACCAGCGTGCCCGACACCGCGCGCACGGTCGGGTGAAACCGCGTGTGGTTCGGACTCAGAGTCCTTGCGCGGCGTAGAGACGCGAACGACTGAGCACGGTGCCCCTCTGCGAGCTGGGCCGATGCGACATCAATGTGGTGATGGCTCGCCCGCTCGGCTGCGAGATCCAGCGGTAGCGCCCACTCGTCGCGTTGTTGGTCCTCGCCCCATTCGGCGAGCCTCGCCAGTGCCTGCTCCGTGTCACCTGAGTCGATGAGGCTCGCAATCTCATGAATACGCACGTTGGTGGGGCCGAAGCTCATCTCGTAGTGATCCGTGTCGCGCTCCCCGAGGAAGGCGGCGGTGGCCCGAGCCTCAATCAGGCGCTGCTGAGCACGGTCGGGGAAGCCGTCGCGTGCCTCCAGGATGGCGAGCTTGAGGAGGATGCCTCCGTGAACAGCGAGCTGTGGGTCGGACAGTGACTCTTCCGGAGCGAGGTGAGACACCTCCTGTTCCAGGCCGGTCAGGACTCGTCGGGCCGACTGGAAAGAGCCAACGCGAAGCATGGCCCCGGCCTTGAGGTATGCGGCGGTGACCTGCATCAGTGGATCTGCCGACCTGTCCGCTGCCCACTGCACGCGCTCGATCGCCGCCATGGACAAGTCGTGGTAGCCCAGTTTGTGAGCCAGGCTGTTCGAGGCACGGTAGGCCCTGGCAAGCCACCAGAACGCACACCGACGATCCTCCTCAACACGCGCCCCGAGGGCCAAGTGCGTCAACTCGGCCAGCAGCGGCGGCAGCAGTGGGCCCATGGGTACGTACCGGCCGTCTTGGCGCATCCGCGCCACGGTCTCCGCTTCGGCGGCGAGCACGGGAAGTGGCCGGGGTGCGACCGCCAGATCGTCCGGGCTGTCGTAGGTGAGCATGATGCGCCGCAGTTCAGGGATGACGCCCTGCACCTGGTCCTCAGCCTCCGCACCGTTCATGTAGGGCTGGCCGGTGATCCGCTCAGGGCCAACGCTGAGCGCCTGCGCGAGCTTGGCAATGATGCCCGGCGGGACGGTTCGGGACCCGCGTTCGTACTTCTCCATGCTGGAGACCGACACGTTGACCTTCGTGGCGAGCTGGCGGACGGACAACTTGCGGATCTTGCGGACCTCGGAGATGTTGTGCCCGATATGCGGACTGCTCATGATGCCCCCCAGCGCGCTCGGTGTCGTCGCCAGCGTACGGGCGGGGCGTCAGCGACGAGTAGAACCGCGTGTGCACGACCCCACAAGCGTCCGGACACTTGCTGCCGAGGGAGCTCCAGCCGGAATGCGCTCACTGGCCTTCGCCGATTGGTGGGGTCGGCATTACTCCTAGCCGGCGCTGCGAAAAGGTCGGCGCCCTGTAGCCATGCTCGACAGTGGCTCGCACGTCGGCAGCGGAGCCGATGAGCGCCGCCACGCGTTTCTACGTCCGGGTGGCCTAGGTAGTGCTCGATCGCGCCCCGATGGGCAGTTCGGGTGCGACCATGCCAGCCTCCGTTGAGAGTGTTCAGCGTGGAGTCCGACGAGGGGCGGTTGCAGCGATGACAGAAGGACTCCTGGTTCTGTGGGACATCGACCACACACTCGTAGAGACCCGCGGCGTGGGACGCGAGCTGTGGGCTACGGCGTTTCACGAGGTGACTGGCGTGGAGATGCGGGAGCAGGTGAGCATCGACGGGCTGACCGAGCCCGTTATCGTCCGCGAGACGGCGCGGCTGCACGGGGTGCGGTACTCGCGGAAGTTGTTCGAGGAGTTCGCGCGGGCACTGGGAGCCGCGCACCTGCGTCACGTCACCGCGATGCGCGAGCGCGGTCGTGCCTTGCCGGGGGCTTTGCCACTCCTCGCTGCGCTGGCTGACTGTCGGGGAGTACGGCAGACGGTCGTGACCGGCAATATCCGGTCGGCTGCCGAGGTGAAACTGGCGGCCTTCGGTTTGGGCAGATTCCTGGACCTCAACGTGGCCGCGTTCGGGGAGGATGCCGACGAGCGGCCGGGCCTGGTGAGCCGAGCCTTGGAACGTGCCGACGTCCCACCCAGCCGCGCGGTATTGCTCGGTGACACTCGGGCTGACGTGCAGGGAGGGCTGGCGCTCGGCGTACGGGTGATCGGGGTAGCGACGGGCCGGACTGGTGTGGACGATCTGACGGCAGCAGGCGCTTCGGCGGCCGTCGCCGACCTCGTTGACACTGATGGGCTACTGCGCCTGATCACGGCTTGATGCCCGTAGCCGCGGGCTATCTCAGTCCGCGTGGCAACCACCTTGCAGCTGGGCGAGATTGACCACGGTTAATCCCCTCGGTGAATGCCATCGGTAGGGGGATCGTCCCGTGCGGTAGCCGCTGCGAGTCCGTGCCGCTCGGAGGCTGGGAACGGTACGCGCGTCTCACCCTGCCCACGCGGGGACGGACGCGTGTGGTGAACTGCTGGGCATGCCGAGAGTGTTGCACCTCTTTGGAGCGGCAGCACCGCCCGTAGCGGGGTTCCCGCAGGTCGTGCGTCGCGTACGGGATGCCGGGTGGGAGGTGTGCGTGGGGTTGACGCCAACGGCGGCGGACTGGCTGGCGGACCAGGTGCCCCACCTGGAGGACGTGACCGGCAGGCCCGTACGGTCGCAGTACAAGCGGCCGGGCGAGCCCGATGTGTGGCCCAAGGCCGACGTGATCCTGTTCGCCCCGATCACCATGAACAGCCTTAACGCCTGGGCCCTGGGAATCACGTCCTCGTTCCCGGTGGGCGTCGTGGCCGAGGGCATTGGCAAGGATGTCCCGTTGGTCACCATGCCGTGTGTGAACTCGGCCTACGCCCAGCACCCGCAGTTTGCGCGCTCCGTCGAAACGCTACGGGCGGTTGGCGTCACCGTGCTGTACGGGGCGGGCGGCTTCGCGCCGAATCCGCCCGGAGAGAAGCGGCCGTACCCGTGGGATACGGCTCTCGCCGCAGCAACGCAGTTCAGGCGGTAGACCGGCTGATCCGCTCAGCGAGCGCTAGCGTTTTTGCGGACCACCCCCGCCCACGCGGGGAGCACGGGCTCGTCCCAGACAGCACCGCTGACACGCGCCTGACCCGACCCCGGTCCCCGCCCCGCGCCCACCGTCCGAGCTGTGCCGGGCGGTGTGGTTGGCCAGCGACACCGACTGCGCCCGGCAGGCCGCTGTCCTCCTCCTGGGTATGGGCTCCTGGGCATGGGCTCCTGAGTAGGGGCGTCCCCATTGTCATGCCCCGGCAGCGCTCGTCCGCTGACCGTGCACCCCAACGCGCCCCCGCGCCGCCCTAGAAGCGCCCGATCCATCGCAGGATGCTGGCCCTCCCAAGAACAGGGAGGAAAACGACCATGTCCGGCAAGCACGAGAAGCCGACACCACCCCCCTCCAGCGGAACTCCGCCGCCCGACAACGCCGATCACAAAGTCCCGCCCCCGCCTCCCTCCGGCGGCAAGCGCAAGAAGGGCTGACCGGTGCTCGCCGAGCAACAGCGACTCGACACCGCCATGACCGCCGCCGGAGCCTGGCCAGAAAGCTCCCCGTGGATACGGCAAGCCGTGCACGACCTGCCACGGCACGAGTTCGCACCTGATCGAGTGTGGGTGTGGGACGGCACCGCCTATCGCCCCATCGACCGCAGCGCCGACCCCACCGCCTGGGCCCAGGCGGTTTACGCAGGCCCCTACGACTCCACCGTCACCCAGCTCACCGGCGCCCGGGCCACCTCTTCGCTGTCGTGCACTTCAGTCGTCGCCGACATGCTCGACTCCCTCCAGACCGACCCGGGCCACCGCGTCCTCGAACTGGGCACCGGCACCGGCTGGAACGCCGGCCTCCTCGCTCGGCACGCGGCCCGGGTGGACAGCGTGGAGGTCGATGCCGACCTCGCTGCGTCCGCTGCTCAGCGCCTCAAGGCCCATGGCCTGGACGTCGCGGTGCACGTGGGTGACGGGGCCCGCGGCTGGCCGGCCGACGCCCCTTACGATCGCGTCATCTCCACCTATGCCGTCGAGGCCATCCCCTGGACCTGGATCGTCCAGACCCGACCCGGCGGGCGCATCGTCACCCCCTGGGGACGCTTGGGACACGTCGCCTTGACCGTCGCCGCAGACGGCCGGTCGGCGCACGGCTGGATGCAAGGTCTCGCCCAGTTCATGCCCGCCCGCCACGCCCCTACCAATTGCACCTACCCCGCCATCCGTGGCGCCGGGCCTCCTGCCGACGAACGGTTCTTCGCCCACGACCTCGCCGTCCTCCACGCCGACTGGCATCTGCGTTTCGCCGTACGCGCTCGTCACCCCCACATCCACCTCACCACCGCGGCAGATGACGACGGCGCACACGCCTGGCTCCACGACAACGCGATGTCCTGGGCCAACATCGTCACCACCGGCGGGCACACCATCGCCTACCAGGGCGGTCCCCACCGCCTCGCGGACCAACTCGAAGCCGCATGGCACTGGTGGGAGGCCGAGGGCCGTCCCGACCTCTACGACTTCGGCCTCACCGTCACCCCGGACGATCAGTACGCCTGGTGCCACGACCCGGACACCGGCCCCCGCTGGCCTGCCCCCCACACCTGATCCGCCAAGAAGCCAGGTAGCCTCGCGCGCAGCGAAGCCCCGACTGCGACCAGTCGGGGGCGCTCGTGCTGCCCGGCTACTCGGTAACTTCCCGGGGTCGGCTCGTTGCGCGGCACGGGGCAGCGGGGGCATGGTGCCGGCGTGAGGTGGGCGTCCCTTGCCCCTCCGGAGGTGGCCGGGCGCAGGGAACGGCAGCCCCACGCACAGCTTGCCGCCCTCAGCGTCTCCCGCCCCGTCCCGCCGCGCCGCCAGCGCACGCAGCCCCATACGGCACGCTGGGCACAGGCACCCCGTGCCACCAGCGGGGCGGCTGCCAGGTACTAAGCTCCGACGCGGATCATGGCGAGTGGCCGTGGCCCGGTGGTGGCCGGCAGGCTGGAGCGGTGCGGCGGCCGGGTGACGGCCGCGCGGAAAGGCGGTACGCCGTGCTACAGGGACGACGGGACAGTCGGTTCGGACGGCTGCTGCGCTGTGGATTCACCGACCCGGCGACGGCCGAGCGGTTGCTTGACGTGCCCGAACTTGCCACCGTACGAGAAGACCCGGTGCTGTTTGACGCGCTGGGGGCGACCGCCGATCCCAATCTTGCCCTGATGGGTCTGGTGCGGCTTGCGGAGGCGCTGGCCGATGAGGAGCGGCAGACGTTGCTGGCGACCGTTACCTCCGCCAAGCCGCTGCGGGACCGGTTGCTGGGGGTGCTTGGGGCGTCCGAGGCGCTGGGCGATCATCTCGCTCGGCACCCCGGCGACTGGCACTCGCTGGTGACGTACGAGTCCGCCGATCTCCATCCGACCACGCCCCAGTTCGAGCAGGCGCTGGAGCACGGGGTGTGGGGCGCACCCGATGAGGGGCAGACCAGGCCCGACGCGCTGCGCGTCGCCTACCGCAGGTGTCTGCTGGGCATTGCGGCCCGCGATGTCTGCGGCACCACCGGTGTTGCCCAGACCGCCGCCGAACTTGCCGATCTGGCCACCGCTACGGTGCGTACCGCCTTGAAGATCGCCGCCGAGGAGGCGCCCGACGACGCCGCTGCTTGTCGGCTGGCCGTGATCGGGATGGGTAAGTGTGGCGGGCATGAGCTGAATTACGTGTCGGACGTGGACGTCATCTTCGTGGCCGAAGCGCCGCAGCGACCCGGTTCCGCGACTTCCGGTTCCGCGCGCTCCGGTCCGGCAGATGGCCCCGGCGGAGCCGATGGCGCAGCAGCCGACAGCGCGGCAGTCGGTGGTGGGTCGGCCGATGACGAGCCGGCCGCGCTGCGGGCCGCTACTCGGCTCGCGGCACATCTGATGCGGATCTGCGGTGACGTCACCGCAGAGGGCACCATCTGGCCGGTGGACGCCAACCTCCGCCCGGAGGGGCGCAACGGACCGTTGGTGCGTTCCCTCGCCAGCCATCTCGCGTACTACCAGCGCTGGGCCAAGACCTGGGAGTTCCAGGCGCTGCTGAAGGCGCGCCCGATGGCCGGGGACGTTGCCCTGGGGCAGGCGTACGTGAACGCGCTGTCACCCCTCGTTTGGCAGGTGGCGGAGCGTGAGAACTTCGTGCCCGACGTGCAGCAGATGCGCCGCCGGGTCGTGGAGAACATTCCCGCCGCCCAGGTGGATCGGGAGCTCAAGCTGGGTCCTGGCGGTCTGCGCGACGTCGAGTTCGCCGTGCAGTTGCTGCAACTCGTGCACGGCCGCAGCGACGCGTCCCTACGCAGCGGCACCACCTTGGACGCGCTCGCCGCCCTCGCCGCCGGCGGCTATGTGGGCCGTGCGGACGCTGCTGCGCTGGATGACGCGTATCGCTTCCTGCGCGCCATGGAGCACCACATCCAGCTCTACAAGCTGCGCCGCACCCACCTCGTACCCGAGGACGAGACCGATCTGCGGCGGCTCGGCCGCTCCCTGTCCCGCCCGTTCGGGTGGCCGCGCACCGAGCCGGTGGCCCGGCTGCGGCAGGAGTGGAAGCGGCATGCACGCGAGGTACGGCGGCTGCACGAGAAGCTGTTTTACCGGCCGCTGCTCGACGCCGTCGCCCAGCTCGAACCGGGCGAAACCCGACTCAGCACCAAGGCCGCGGGCCAGCGCCTTGGGGCCCTTGGCTACGCCGACCCGGTGGGCGCCCTGCGCCATCTGGAGGCGCTGGCCTCCGGAGTGACCCGCAAGGCCGCCATCCAACGCACCCTGCTACCGGTGCTGCTCGGCTGGTTCGCCGACTCCGCCGACCCCGATGCCGGGCTGCTCAACTTCCGCAAGGTCTCCGACGCGCTCGGTAAGACCCCCTGGTACCTGCGGCTGCTCCGCGACGAGGGCGCCGCTGCCGAAAACCTGGCCCGCGTGCTCTCCGCCGGACGGCTCGCCCCCGACCTGCTGCTCCGCGCCCCGGAGGCGGTAGCGCTGCTCGGCGATGCGCAGGGGCTGCGCCCGCGCGATCGGGCCGCACTCGAACAGGAGGTGCTTGCCGCCGTAGGCCGCGCCGATGGGCCCGAGCAGGCGGTTGTCGCCGCCCGTGGCGTACGGCGCCGCGAGCTGTTCCGCACCTCCGCCGCCGACCTCATCGGCGCCTTCGCCTCGCACTCGGCGCAGCCGTCGCACGGGACGGGGGGCACGGCCACCGGACCGGCCGCCTCCGCCGCCGCCGTCGGTGACGGGTCGCCGGTGGGCCTCGACGTCGGAGCCGCCGTCGATGCGGTCGGCGCCGCACTCACCGACCTCAACGCGGCCACCATCGCGGGCGCGCTGCGCGCCGCCGTGCGCGGAGCCGGCGACGACGCTCTGCCCACCCGCATCGCGGTCATCGGCATGGGCCGCTTCGGCGGGCACGAGCTCGGCTACGGTTCCGACGCGGATGTGCTGTTTGTTCACGAGCCGCACCCAGGGGCCAATGAGCAAGAGGCGGCGCGCGCCGCGTTCTCCGTGGCCAATGAGATGCGGCGGCTGCTTCAGCTCCCCACCGCCGATCCGCCGCTGGTCATCGACGCCGATCTGCGCCCGGAGGGCAAGTCGGGGCCGCTGGTGCGCACTCTCGCCTCGTACGCCGCGTACTACCGACGCTGGGCGCTGGTCTGGGAGAGCCAGGCCCTGCTGCGGGCCGAGCCGGTTGCGGGTGATGTCGAGTTGGGGGAGCGGTTCATCGAACTGGTTGACCCGTTGCGCTACCCGGCCGGCGGGCTCGGCGAGGACGCGGTACGCGAGATCCGGCGGCTCAAGGCCCGCATGGAATCCGAGCGGTTGCCGCGCGGCGCCGACTCCACCACGCACACCAAACTCGGCCGCGGCGGCCTGTCCGACGTCGAGTGGACGGTGCAACTCCTCCAGATGCAGCACGCCTGGGGCGAACCGGGACTGCGCACCACCCGCACCCGGATAGCCCTCGCCGCCGCGCACGCGGCCGGGCTGATCGACACCGACGACGCACAGACGCTGGACGAGGCGTGGGTGCTCGCGACCCGGGTGCGCAATGCGGTGATGCTGGTACGCGGCCGACCCGGTGACACCTTCCCGGCCGATGGCCGCGAGCTTGCGGCCGTTGGCCGCTACTTCGGCTACGAGCCGGGTCACGTCGGCGAAATGGTGGACGACTACCGCCGTACGACCCGGCGCGCCCGCGCGGTGATGGAGCGCTTGTTCTACGACTACACGGGCTGAGCATCCCTCGAAGCTCGAAGCTCGAAGCTCGAAGCTCGAAGCTCGAAGCTCGAAGCTCGAAGCTCGAAGCTCGAAGCTCGGAGCCCAGCGCCCGGAGCCCGGGGCGGAGGCTGCTGACGGTTGCCCCTCGCTGCCGCCCGCTGCCGCCCGGAACGTCGTCAGGTGCGGCGCGACGCGGAGCGGCTCCGGTCGGGTGCGGGCTGGTCTTCGGCGGGGTCGGACCGGCCTTCGGCCAGGCCCATCCCCCGGGGCGGTGCGGTGTCGTCTGCGGCGGTGTCCGGGGCAGTGGCGACTGCGGGGGAGTCGCCGTCCGGGCGGGACACAGCGGATGTGGCGTACGGAACGGATGCGGCGGAGGCGTTCACCGCCGGCGCGTCCGTAGTGGGCGCGGGGCGGCTAGGAGCGTGCGCGGCCGTCGCCCCGCCCGGCGTACGCGGGCTCCCGGCCGCTGGCGCGGCCAGCGCGGCGCGTCCTGCGCCCCCGGCCGGTGCCCAGCGCCGCAGCTGGGCAGAACGGGCAGGGCCAGCGATGTGCTGCGGTAGCTGGTACGGCGACGCCGTATACCACCATGCCGCGACCGTGAAACCGATCGTCAGACAGATGAGGCCGCCGATGGCATCCAGCCAGAAGTGGTTGGCCGTGGCGACGATGACCACGAGCGTCGCCATCGGGTAGAGCACGCCGAGCGCCTTGACCCAGCGACGGCTGGCGAGGGCGGCGATGGTGAGGCCGCACCACGTGGACCAACCGATGTGCATCGACGGCATCGCCGCGTACTGGTTGGACACCTCGGCCAAATTGCCCGAGGCCATCGAGCCCCACGTGTGGTGGACGATGACGGTGTCGATGAAGCCCATGCCCGGCATCAGCCGGGGCGGGGCGAGGGGGAAGAAGTAGAAGCCGATCAGTGCCACGCCGGTGGTCGCGAACAGCACCAGGCGGGTTGCCGCGTACCGTCCGGGATGCCAGCGGTAGAGCCACACCAAGACGCCGATCGTCACGACGAAGTGCAGCGTGGCGTAGTAGTAGTTCATGCCGACGATCAACCAGGTCACCGAGTTGATGCCGTGATTGACGCTGTGCTCGAAGGCGAGTCCCAGCTGGTCTTCGGCGCGCCAGATCCAGTCGGCGTTGCGGAACGCGGTGGTCTTTTGGGCCGGGACGGCGTTACGGATGAGCGAGTACGTCCAGTAGCTGACCGCGATCAGCAAGATCTCGAACCACAGCCGTGGCCGACGCGGCAGGCGCAGTCGAGCCAGCCGCTCGGAAACGGTCGGCTGGCGGGCACCCGCGCGCTCCTCGATGGGTGGCGGGGGAGCTGCGTTCCGGCCTTCCGGAGTCCTCAGAGTCGCTTCACCCATAGGAGAACAGTCTGCCAGACATGCCTGCTCGGCAGCTCACCCCCAGGTCGGAAGCCCGGCTCCCCCGTGGGTCGGACAGCTGCTGCTCAGACCCTTACGCGACGCGGGCAGGAGTCGGCTTATGTGACGCGTGGGGCGGAAGCGGTTGAACCTCGTACGACCAACTCGGGCAGGAAGACGAACTCGCTGTACAAGGGGGCGGGCGCGGCACTCGCTGCGTCCGACGAGTGCGCGCCGCCGATCTCCTCAAGCAGCGCCCGCACTGCCGCCTGGCCCATCGCCCGCACCGGCTTGCGGACCGTGGTCAGTGGGGGATCGGTGAAGGCGATCAGTGGCGAGTCGTCGAAGCCGACCACCGATACGTCCTGCGGCACCCGCAGCCCCCGCTCGCGGGCGGCCCGGATGGCGCCGAGCGCCATCATGTCGCTGGCGCATACGACGGCGGTACAGCCCCGTTCGATCAGCGCGCCACCGGCGGCCTGGCCGCCCTCCAGGGAGTAGAGGGAGTGTTCGATCAACGTGGCGCACGCCTGGGCCGTCAGGCCGAGTCGTTCACTCATGCCGCGCTGGAAACCCTCGATCTTGCGCTGTACCGGCACAAACCGCTTGGGCCCGAGCGCCAGCCCGATCCCGGTGTGCCCGAGTGCGGCCAGGTGGGTGACGGCCAGCACCATCGCGACCCGATCGTCCGGAGAGATGAAGGGCGCCCGCACCTCGGGCGAGTAACCGTCTACCAGCACGAAGGGCACGCCCTGGCCGCGTAGCCGGGCGTAGCGCCGTACATCGGCCGTGGTGTCAGCGTGCAGCCCGGAGACGACGATGATGCCGGCCACTCCCCGGTCCACCAGCATCTCGGTCAGCTCGTCCTCGGTGGCGCCGCCAGGGGTCTGGGTGGCGAGCACCGGGGTGTAGCCCTGCCGTGCCAGGGCCTGCCCGACGACCTGTGCGAGGGCGGGGAAGATCGGGTTGTCCAGTTCCGGAGTGATCAGCCCGACCAGTCCGGCGCTGCGCCGGCGCAGTCGTACGGGGCGCTCGTAGCCGAGGACGTCGAGTGCGGCGAACACGGATGCGCGCGTGCCCGCGGCCACGCCGGGCTTCCCGTTGAGCACCCGGCTCACGGTGGCTTCGCTGACCCCCGCTTGGACTGCGATGTCAACAAGCCGTGCGGTCATGGAGTGGGACTGTACCGGTCGGCTGTCGGAATGCCCACCACGGGCCAAGGCGGGCGACAAGCCCCGAGAATTACCGCTCCGATGACCTCCGGAAGCGAGGCCACCGCTGCAAGTTCTGCAAGAAGTTTCGAAGGCGGTAGCGCGGCAGCGACACGCCAACTGACGGCAGTGACCTGCCTGTCAAGTGCGCACACTGGTCGCGAGGTAGGCGCATGGAGGCAGTGTTTAGCTGCCTCGGTGGAAAAAATCCGCAAGCTCTTTCCGGCTTCTTGCGGCCCTGTTACGTTCCTGGACAACCCGACGCCGCTACGCCGCGACGCAACGGACAGCGTCAGCACAGGCAGCAGCACAGGCGGAAGCAGGAGCAGGAGCAGGAGCAGAAGCAGCAGGGGCGGGAGTGGAGTGGGAAGGGGTGGGGAGGAGTTGATATGCGCCGTCCGTCCCGCCACCCGACCTCGCTCATCGCCGTCCGTCTCACCTTCGCGTGCAGCGCCACCCGCCGATCCGACGGCCGGCGCCACCAAGCCATGACCGACGGGCGGACCACGGCAGCCCGCCATGCCCCACCGCGGCGGCGCCCCGGCCCCGAGCGGCCGGCCGCCGTCGTTCCGTATTCGAGCCCTCCAGGGATGACATGACTCAGCACCTCACCACTCCCACCGGTACGGCCTCCACGGACCACCTCACCAGCGGCACCCCCGGCACGACGGCCGGTGACCAACAACCGGACTGGTGGCGGGACGCCGTCATCTACCAGGTCTATCCGCGCAGCTTCGCCGACGCCAACGGCGACGGCATGGGCGACCTCCAAGGCGTACGCCACCGCCTGCCCTACCTCAAGGACCTGGGCGTTGACGCCGTTTGGCTCAGCCCCTTCTACGCCTCGCCACAGGCAGACGCGGGGTACGACGTCGCCGACTACCGCGCGATCGACCCGATGTTCGGCACCCTCCACGACGCCGAGGCCGTCATCAACACGGCCCACGGCCTTGGCCTGCGAGTCATCGTGGACCTCGTCCCCAATCACTGCTCCGATCAGCACGCGTGGTTCCAGCAGGCAGTACGCGAAGGACCCGGTTGCGCGCTGCGCGACCGCTTCCACTTCCGCCCCGGCAAGGGAGAAGCAGGTCAACTGCCGCCCAACGACTGGGAGTCCATCTTCGGTGGCCCGGCCTGGACCCGCACCACCCACCCGGACGGCACCCCGGGCGAGTGGTATCTGCACCTTTTCGCCCCGCAACAGCCCGACTTCAACTGGGAACACCCCGCCGTCCACGACGAGTTCCGCTCCATCCTGCGGTTCTGGCTCGACCTGGGCATCGACGGGTTTCGCATCGATGTGGCCCACGGGCTCGTGAAGGCCGCGGGGCTGCCCGACACGGGTCACGCCGGACAGCTCAGGCTGCTCGGCAGCCAGCCACTGCCCTTCTTCGACCAGGACGGCGTCCACGAGATCTACCGAAGCTGGCGAGCCGTCTTCGACGAGTACCCCGGTCAGCGCATCGGCGTCGCCGAGGCGTGGACCCCAAGCGCCCAGCGCACCGCGCTCTATCTGCGCCCCGACGAACTCCACCAGGCGTTCAACTTCCACTACCTCAAGACGGGTTGGGACGCCGTCGCGCTGCGCGCCGCCATCGATGCCTCGCTGGAGGCGATGCGGCCGGTCGGCGCACCCAGCACCTGGGTGCTGTCCAACCACGACGTCGTACGGCACGCCACCCGGCTCGCCGAAAGCAGCCCGGAACAGGGGCTGCGCCGGGCGCGGGCGGCGACGCTGCTCATGCTGGCGCTGCCCGGCTCGGCGTACCTCTACCAGGGCGAGGAACTGGGCCTGCCCGAGGTCACGGACCTGCCCGACGAGGTACGGCAGGACCCCTCGTTCTTCCGCAGCAATGGCCAGGGCGGGCTACGAGATGGCTGCCGCGTGCCCATCCCCTGGTCGGGCGAGAGCCCCTCGTACGGCTTCGGCCCCGAGTCCGGCCGCCCGAGCTGGTTGCCGCAGCCGGCCGCGTGGGCGCGGCTGAGTGTGGCCGCGCAAAGTGGTGACCCGCACTCGACGCTTGAGCTCTACCGCCAGGCGCTCGCGGTGCGGCGCGAGCAACCCGCGCTCGGCGCCGGGGACGCGGTGCACTGGTTGGAGGCGCCAGCCGGGGTGCTCTCCTTTTGGCGCGCATCGCCGCAGGGCGGCGGTGTGCAGTGCACGGTCAACACCACGGGGCGGCCCGTGAACGTGCCCGCGCCCGGCCCCGTGCTTGTCGCCAGCGGCCACCTCGATGCGGCGCAGGGAGGGATGACGGAGCTGCCGGCTGATACGGCGGTGTGGTGGGCGGTGTGAGCGCCCCCACTGGTGAACAACTCAGCTACGGCACGCGGTCGGACTCTGGCCAGACGTACGGCAGGTCGTCGGGCACACCGGGGAAGTGCGGGCCGTAGTGGTCCGGGTCCTTGCGTACCAGAGCCGACTGGTGACTCTCGTGGAACGCCAGATCGCCGAGCCAGGGCGGCAGCTCATCCGCCTGGGCAAGCTCGTCTTGACTGCGCACCTCGCCGTGCCAGCCGCTGGTGGCCAAGTCGGCCACCAGCGTGCCGGCGCAGGTGTCCGCGCGCCCGCTGTCACACCAGACCCGGCACATCTCCAGGCCGTAGCGGACCAGGGCCTCCTCGTAGCCGGTCCACATCCGCACGGCGGGATGATGCCGCCATCCGTAACCGGGCACGGTCAGCCCGCGCAGTACCTGGATGGTCTCGACGCGCTGCTTACCGAGCCGCCGCGCGTCGAGCACCGCAGCGGCGGCCGAGAAACGGGGGTAGGGGAGGAATGTCTGCATGCTCCCTGTTTAGCGGGTGCGAGCCCGCCAGAGCGGAAGCGCCGCGGCCGGACGCCTGGACGTTGGGTGCCGGGTGCCGGGTGCCGGGTGCCGGGGCGGCGCGAGCAGCGCGCGTCCCAACGGGTGGCGCCCCCGGCCGTACGGCGGAGCCTTGGGCTGCCCGACGAGGCCGACGAGGCCGGCATGGCCGACGAGGCCGGTCATGGGGCGTCCAGTGAGCGGAGCCGGACCGGCTTGCGGGTGGTTGCCGAGGGCGGGCGGGGCGGGGGCGTGCGCCGCCGCGTATGACGGGAAAGCGGTGGGGAGTGCGGTAACGCGCCGCAATGACAACAGCAATGTCAGATGGCTAGAAGGTCCACCACGCCGGCAAGGGAGGTGACCTCGTGGGCGTGATAAAAAGGCGCCGACGGCTCATTTCCTCTATTGAGGTACACAGTGTCTCGCACGCCGAGGTCGGTTGCGGACTGTAGGTCGTAGCGTGGGCTGGACGACACGTGCATCGTCTCTTCGGGTCGGCAGCCCAACTGCTCGTACATGAACTCGAACGCACGCAGTCTCGGCTTATATGCCTGTGACATCTCCGCTGTATATACCGCGTGAAACGATGCGCCGAGCTTCGCGACATTGTGGTCAGCGTGCTCGTCTGCGGCGTTGGAGATGATGACGAGAGGGAAATGCTCAGCGAGCTTCGCAAGGGCCCCGGGGACGTCGGGGTGTGGTCCCCATTGCGGGATCGCTGCAAATACCGCGGCGGGATCGCTCGGCCGGAACTCGATTCCGGTACTGCGGCAAGCCCGCTCGAAGGCTCGGGAAATGACCTCGTCGTAAGGCCGCCAATCGCCCATCACCTCATCGAGTTGATAACAGGCGAACCGGTGGAGAAAGGCGCCCAGCCTCTCGGGCGGAGCTACATCCTTGATCACCTCTCTGGCAGCGGGCCCTATGGCGAAGTCCGTCAAAGTCCCGTACATGTCGAAAGTGATGAATCTGGGATGAAGTCCACTCATGAGCTCTCCCCGCGCAAGGTGGTTGCTTCAGCACCCGTTACGGCCTGCTGAATGGGCGTTGCTCAGATGCCAACCGACCTGGCTAACGAGTGATTCCCTCGTCTCACTCGCAGGTGTACCTTCCCGGCACCGCGCGGGTGGAGCGCACCGGGCTCCCGCGCGCCGCGACCCGCACGCAGGCCGCGAAGAACCGCGCCGCGGCGACCAGAGCTCCACACGAGGCGTCCCGCCCCCTGCCCCTGGCCGCCGCTCCACCCCCCGTCTCCCCCAAGCGCCCGGGGGCGCACCACCGCTTGTTGGCCTGCGCTGTTCACGGCCAAGGCGCTGAGAAAACCGCTGCCTCAACTCATGGCCACGGCGCGGAAAAGGCCGCTGCCTCACTCATGGTCGAGGTGCGCAGAGCACCTGCTCAATCCCACCAGAACGACCAGTTGTGCTTGTCCACCAGGTGCTCCCGCGCGTACTGCTCCAGCGTCTCGCTGTCCTGCCAGATGTTGTCCGGGCAGAACGCGAAGTGCTCGGCGGCGATGGGCAGGGCCTCCTCCAGTGTGCGCGGCGGATGGGGCACCGACACGTGCAGGACGTCGAACTCCAGCGCCACCACGCGTATCCCGAACCTGTCCTCCCACGAGCGCAGCACGGCGGAGAAGGGGGCCGCGTCGTTGTCGTAGTTCAGCGTGCCGAGCCAGCCGATCGCCGCCAGTATGTCCGCGCTGCGCTCCGCCGGCACCAGGGCGATCCGGGGCGCGGTGAGGATGTCGTACTCGACCAGCGCCGCAGCCACCTCGGCAGCCCGCTCGTCCGGGTCCACCAGCGGGATGCGCGGCTGCGCCAACCCCGGCCACTCGATGCCGTACGGGGCGAGCGCCTCGGCGTCATCGACCTCGTCCGCCGCCGAACCCGTGCCGCGCCGCGCCGGCCCGGCATCCTCGTCCTCGCCGTCGGCCAGGCCATCGACTACGCCGTTGGTCGCTGTGTCGTCAGCGGCGTCAGCGGCGTCAGTGTCTTCGGCGGTGCCGGTGCCGCCGGCGGCGACCCGCGGCCCGTCGTGCTCGCGCGCGTCGTGCTGCGGCGCGGTGGCGTCCCCCCGCTCCTCGTCCTCCACCGGAGCGGTGTTGTCCGCCCACCACTCGGCGAGCAGCTCCGCGGCGTCGAACTCGTCCGGGTCGGTGGCCATATCGGGGCCGAGCTCCTCGTCCCAGGGCTGGTCCCCATCGGTCTCACGCGCCCCGCCGAGTAGCACCGGCTGCAATCCGGCCGCCTTCAGCGCCGGCAACAACTGGCCCCAGGTCTCCTCTGCGGTGGGCTCGGTAGCGCGCCACAACAGCGGTTCGTGCCACAGGCCGTCGAGGGTGAGCCGGTGCAAAGTGCCTGGCGGTAGGTCGAAGTCGAGACCCAAAGAGCGGCCCGTTGGGTCGGCCGCCAGGGTGAGGAGGGGGTGCGGAGGTATCGCGTGCGTGGTCACGAGGTGACGCTACCCTGGGTGTCTGACAACTTGGCGTCGAACAGGCGTCGGGCGGTGGACGTCATGGCGCGAAACCGGCAGCCGCCTTTTACACCTGGGGGACCAGCGCGAACAGCCGGGTGACCAGGTCGGCGAAGAGGCCATCCGGAGGCTCCCGTTCCAGCATTCGCCGCACGAGCGCGGCCATCTCCGCGTCGTACGCGGCGCTCACCGCAGCCAGCGCTACGAACTCATGGACGAGCTGGACCTCCAACTCGACGCGCGGCACCCGGCGCCCGTCGAGCCACAGCAGCGCGGTCGTCTCCGCCAGCGAGACCCACGACCTGACGACCAACTCCAGGCGTGCTGAGGGGCGTTCGATCTCCAGGTGGGTCAAGATCTGCTCGTACGCCGCCTGTCGCACATCGTCGATCATCGCGCTGGCGTTGCTTGTGGCAGGGGACTGCTCGCCGCCGCCGACCGAGGCGGCCGGGCCGCCGCGCATCAGCGCAGAGAAGCCGGGCCCGTGATCCTCGACGAAGTCGAAGAAACGGCCCATGACCCGCAGTAGCCGCTCCCCGAGCGGGCCCTCGCGCGGTTCGACGAAGCGGGCGCTGAGTTCGTCGGCCGCTCGCCGCAGGGCCGCCTCGTACAGGCTCTGCTTGCCGGGGAAGTAGTGGTACACCAATGGCCGAGATATCCCGGCCCGCTCGGCGATCTCATCGATCGAGACGTCTTCGGGCGACCGGTGGCCGAACAGATCGAGCGCCACGGTGATGAGCTGCTCGCGTCGCTGCTCGACGCCCATTCTGCGGCGCACGCTGTTGGCCATGCGGACATCCTAGTTGGCCGCCCCGGCCGCAGGTGAGCGCGGTTTTTACGTACCGTCCAAGCGATATCCGCTGCCCGCCACTCAACGGGCAGCCGCCCCGCAACCACCACCACCACCACCGCAACCAGCCGGCCACCGTGCCAACCACCAGCCGGCCGAAGCGAGCCGGGGCCGCCGAATGAACCAGCGGCCCCGGCCCCGTGCCCGGCCCCTCCGGCGGGAAGCCCCCGCCGGCCGTCTCAGAGGTCGAGCACGAGCTTGTCCCCGTACACCCGCGAGACGCAGATGAGCATCTGGTCGTCCCGCTCCGCGTCCGTCAGCAACTCGTCGCGGTGGTCGATGTCGCCTGCGATGACCCGCTGGAGACACGTGCCGCAAAAGCCCTGGGCGCAGGAGTACGCCAGGTCGGGCAGGGCCTGCTCACGTATGGCCGCCAGCACGCTGGTTTCGGGGCCCACATCGACCGTGGCGCCGGTGCGGCGCAGCTCGACCTCGAACGCGCCGTTCACGCCCGTACGGTGCCGGTTGCCGCCCGGCGCGAACCGCTCCATGTGCAGCCCGCCGCCCGGGGCGCCCGCCGCGTACAACTCGGCTACCGCGTCCATCAGCCCGTCCGGACCGCAGCAGTACACCGCCGCGTCATCGGGCGCGTCGGCCAGTGCGCCCGCCAGGTCCGGCAGGCCCCGCTCGTCCTCGGGCACCAGGGTCACCTTCTCCGGGCCGCCGAGCTTTTCGACCTCCGCCACGAAGGGCATGGAGGCCAGCGAGCGCCCGCCGTACAGCAGCCGCCACGGCGTTCCCGCCTCCTCCGCGGCGCGCAGCATCGGCAGGATGGGGGTGATCCCGATGCCGCCCGCGATGAAGACGTACGCGGGGGCATCGACCAGCGGGAAGCGGTTGCGCGGCCCGCGTACCTCGATCTCCTCGCCCTCGTGCACCTGCTCATGGACCTCGCGGGAGCCGCCCCGGCCGCCTGCGATCAGCCGGGTGGCGATGGTGTACGAGCCGCTGTCGGCCGGGTCGCCACACAGCGAGAACTGCCGGATGGTCCCCGATGGCAGCACGAGGTCGAGGTGAGCACCTGGCTGCCACGGCGGTAGCTCGCTGCCGGTCAGACGCAGCTGTACGACGCCTTCGGCCGCCTCCTGCCGCTCGGTGACCAGCAGGCGCAAGGTCGCGCCACCGAGTCCGGACCGGCCGCGCCCCGATATCGGGTCTTCCAGTGCGGGCATCGGCCACAGCGGCGACTGCTGGACCCGGCGCCCCATGGCGCGCTTGACGAGCAGCGCGGCTGCGGCCACGACGATGACGGTACGGGGGCGGGGCAGCGGCACGCGGGCCATGTCAGGCACCTCCGGTCGTGCGGGCGGGGGTCATCTTGGCCTCGGCGGCCAGCGCGGCGGGAGAGCGGGCGAGGTACGCCACGGCCTGGGCGGTGCTGCACTCCTGCGAGGGGTGATAGGTGCGGCTCAAGTACGCCGGTATGGAGCGCGCGATGGCGCCGGTGCGGGGCAGCACACCCTCTCGTCCGGCGCGGAGGAACTCTCGGAGGCTGGCCTTGCCGTTGAGTAGCGTCGGGTCGTGTTCCATGAAGAACCTGATCCCGCGCTGCCACAGGAACACCAGCGCGGCAAAGGCCGTGGCCCAGGTGCGTGCCCGGCGCCGGTAGCTGCCATCGACGTGCTGGAACAGGTCGAATGCCACCGACCGATGCTCGACCTCCTCGGCGCCGTGCCAGCGCAGCAGGTCGAGCATGGTCGGGTCACAGCCCTTGCGGTCGAGCGCCTGCGCGCCCAGCACCCAATCGCCGAGGAACGCGGTGTAGTGCTCAATCGCCGCGATCATCGCGACCCGCTCCATCAGCCACCACTGGCGCGCCTTGCCCGGCGGTAGCGTCCGGTCGCCGAGTAGCTTCTCGAAGAGCCAATCGACCTGCGCCGTGTACGGGGTCGGGTCGAGCCCGAGCTCCTTCAGGTGCGGCAGCACCTCGTCGTGCGCCTGGGAGTGCATGGCCTCCTGCCCGATGAACCCGATCACGTCCGCGCGCAACTGCTCGTCGCGGATGAACGGCAGCACCTGCTTGTAGACGTGCACGAACCAGCGCTCACCGGCCGGAAGCAGCAGGTGCAACACATTGATCGTGTGCGTCGTAGCGGGATCGCCGGGCACCCAGTGCAGGGGCGTGCCGGACCACTCGAAGTCCACATTGCGCGCCTTGAGCGGTATGTACTCCGAGGCTACGGGGGCAGGCTGCGCCTTGGCCGTATTAGACATGCCGTCAATGTACTGGCGAGTAAGCATGTGGCAATAGGGGTGCGCGCAGGAGTTTTTCGTACAGCTGCTCGTGCGGACGCCTGCGCGGTTGCCTGCATAGTTGCCCGTGCGGATGCCGTACGCCGTACGGTCGCGTGCTGGGCCCAGAGCGCGGTGTCGGGAGTGCCGGCAACGTAGCGTCGGTCAGTGCAGTGCCGGTCAATACGGTGCCGGTGAATACGGTGCCGGTGAATACGGTGCCGGTCAGTGGAGCGTCGGTCAGTGCAGTGCGGACAGGCGGCTACCATCGGCGAGGGTGGCGCTCACCTTTGGGCTGGCGCCGCGCTCGGCCGGCAGGGCCAGCAGGTTGCCCAGGGATGAGCCGCTGACGCCGCCGCTGAGCGTGATCGATGCGACGTCGGAACTGCCCGCCGCCAGTACGTACCACTGGTTGCTCGGCGACTTCCACATCGCCCCCGACAACACCCGTGGCTCGCGCGGCCCGCACGCTGCCGAGTCCTCCGCGCGGGCGGCGACAGCACCCTGCGCGCTGGGCTCGGACGTGGGCAGTTGGATCTGGGCGAGCGTCTTGGTGCCTGTCCCGCGCCAGGTCTCGGCCCTGGTGCACAGCCATGCCACGGTGCCGGCGCCCTCCGGCAACGGCTGGGTGGCGAACGGCCACGCGTTGACGCTGCGTACGCCCGCGCCGCGCAGCGCGGGCAGCTGGCAGGCGGTGCGCGCCCAACTCTCCCGCGCCGCCGCTTCGGTGACGTCCGCAGCGCGGTCGCGCGGCGACCCGTACGTCAGTCGTGCCGGCGTGAGCTCCCCGAGATCGGTGGCCAGGCGGCTGCCGAGTTGGAGGGCGAACCACGTCGTGCAGTCCTTGGCCTCAGCGGAGCTACGGACCGGCGCGGTCACACCATCGGGGCCCCGGCGCACCGGCCGCTTCGGCGCGTGGGGCTTGAGCAGGTCCCGTACCGCCACCGACCGCACCCACGGGGCGGTCAAATAGCGCACGTTGCCATCGGTGCGGCCGACGACCACCGCCGTCGCGGACGCCTCGTCGGCGGCGTCGGCGCGCCCGAGGTCCAGCAGGGCATCGCCCCCGTCACCGCGCGCGGCCTCCGCATACCTGATCACCCGCAGCCCGTCGTAGAACAGCACCACGGCGTCCCGGTCCACCACCCCCGCGTACAGCAACTGGGGCGGCCCTGCGGGCGGTCCTGGCAGCGTGCCAAGTGTTGCCGAGACCCGCACCGAGCCGCCGGGGCGCGCCCATACGGCCAGCGCGCGCCGCAGCAGGGCGCGGTCGGCGACGCGGTCGCCGCGGGCCGGCCAGGAACCGAAGTCGGGCCGGGTGGCCGCGCGCCAGGCGGCGGGCTTGGCACGGGTCAGCCGCGCCGGGTCAAGGGCCGCCTCGGCTGCGGGGTTACGCGCATACGCGGGCGCCGCCGCACCGTCCGGCCCCCAGCCGTCACCGGGCAGCCCGAGCAGTACACCGCAGACCGTGAGGGCCGCCGCCGCGGCGATCGCCGCCCGGGTGTGCTGGCGCCGCCGCATCAGATCCGTTGGCCGGGCGCGCAGCGAACACGGGTCGAAACCCGGTGAGCTCAACAGCACGTGATCGGCGCTGCCCGCCGGGCCGCGTACGCCGTCCGCTTCGGCGATCGCCGCCCGTACGTCCGTGACCCCCGCCGCCTCAAGGACTCGGTGCAGTGCGCGGTCGTCGAGCCCGTCGAGGCTGCGTAGCGCGATGGCGGCGCGGCCAGGCCCGGACAGGGCACCCAGCGTGTTCTCCAGGGCCATCTCATCCGCCCCGCCGGAGCGCGGGAACAACCGCAGCCCCCACACCTGCGGGAGCAGCGGCGGCAACCCGGCCCTGCGAGGTAGCTCCCAGGGCCGCCGCGGGCGCGCGGCCTCCAGCGCGGCCTGGAGCACCCGCAGCCGCACATACGCGTAGCCGGCGCCGTCATCGCCGCTGGGCGCCCCGCGCTGGCCCGGCATCGCGCACGCGCGCCCGGGGCCCGGTGCGTCGGTGTCGGGAACCTTGCCGCGGGGCAGTGCGCGCTGGGTCAGCGCGTGCGCGGTGAGCACGCGGCGGGTACGGCGCAGGCCGGGTGGCAGTACGACGTAGCCAAGCCGCACCAACCGCGGATAGTGCTCGATGATCGCGGCCTCGGCGAGCTCCACGTCGATGGGGACAAAGGGCTCAAAGGGGGGCGCTGTCGCCTGCTGCTGCTCCACGGCCCGTAGAACGAGCGAGGGCAGGGATGGTCACCTACACGGGTGTGGCGTGGGGCCCGGAAACCGGGCCCCACGCCTCGGTTGGATGACTGCTAGCGCGTTTCCCAGGCGCTGAACTCCACCAGCCCGCGGGCCCCGGACCCGCCGTGCGTTGCCGTCATGAACAAGCCCGCGTCCTGGCGGTCGGCGGCGCCTGGCACGGTGACCGTGGCCACCGTGCGCCAACTCGCCCCGTCGTCCGTCGAAAAGGCCCCGGTGTACGCGCCGGACGCCGCACGCGTCAGCCGCAGCAGGACTGGGGCCTGCACGCCCGTGGTGCGCTTGTAGGTGTCCAAGGTGCCGTCCCCGTTGGTGTCGTAGGACAGCACGATGCCGTTGGCGGGCGTGCTGGACAGGTTGAGGAAACCGGCAGAGCCCGCCGTGGCGAGGCTGTTGCGGACGATGATGCCCGCGCGAGCCCACGCCCCAGTAGCGGGCTGGCTGTCCACGCGTACGGTCACCACACCGCCTGCGGACAGCGCCTGGGCGCGATAGATCGAGCCGAACTCGGTGGTGGCCTTCCACAGGTCCCGCCCGCCGCCCTCGATGGCGTACCGGCCGTCGAGTTGGCCGAAGACGGCACCGTTGTTGGTGACGGTGCGCAGCCCCTGCGCCAGCCGGCCGGCGACGTAGAGCGTGCCGGTGCGCACGTCGGTGACGCGCTCCTCGCCCTGGGGCCCGTAAACCGTGCTCAGCTCGTACGGCACGGGCTTGAGCGGCGCCTGCAACGGCGTGCTCGGCGCAATGACCCGCCACTCGGCGTCGGCGCTGCCCGCCGCCGGCACGCTGGGCACCGACGTGGGGCCCTGCGGGGTGGCCTCAAGGCCGGTCAACTGGAAGTCAACGCGGCCGGTGGGAGAGAAGCCATTGACGTTGCGGAACGTGACGGTGACCAGCGCGGCGCCACCGGGTTCGAGTGTGGTCGGGGCGGCGCTGACCTCGGTGGTGCCCTGGTACGGGGCCTTCGCCAGCACCTCGCGCACCCGACTCGCCGTGCGATGCGCGTCGCGCGTCGGCCGCTCCGGGTAGCTCTTGCGCTCCCGGGTCCACGGCTCCTCGATCGGATACCAGTCGAACGTCTTGGGCTCGCGGCCCTCGGCGAGCGCGTCCTCCAACTCGTCGAGATAGCTCTGCCACTGCGGAAGGTGGAAATCGCCGACCAAACCCTGCCAGTCGCGGTTGCCGTAGTTGGCGAGCCGGCCCGTATCTGCGGTGGCGCGCGTGGCCCAGATGGTGATCAGCGCCCGCGCGGAGTGCTCAAGTTGCGCCTCCTCGGCCTCACTGGAGGCCATCCGTTTCGCGTCCGCGAGCCAGGGACCCAGCAGGAAACGGCGGTGTGCCCCGGTCATCTCCTCGCTCAGGCCCATCAGCCGCAACCACAGCCGGGACAGGGCGCGGAAGGTGCTCAAGTCCTTGCGCTGAAAGGCCGCCTTGAGCTGCGGCAGCAACTGGTGGGAGCGGTTGGCCAGAACCTGTCGGCCCAGGTCGGTCACATCGTGCCGGTAGGTGTCCGAGCCGCGCAGCGCGGGGCGCACGCCGAGCAGCGCGGCGAACGCGGTGTCGAACACGGCGGGATCGAACGCGGGCACACGGGTGGCGTGGTGCGTGCCCGAACGAGCCGTCAGATTGGGACGCGCCGCGAAGAGCGAGTCATGCGGGCGCCCGTCGCTGCTGGTGATCCGGTACGTGCTGTCGCGCAGCACCGCGAACGCCGCACGCGCCTGCTCGTCCTTGCCGCCATAGCGGGTGTCGGCGTAGTTCGCGAACCAGGCTTCGCGATCCACCGCCTCATCGCGCCAGGCCAGCTCGCTGAACAGCTCGAATGCGGCCGGGTCGCGCTCGGCGGCCTCCGGCATGTACGCGGTACCCACCAGCTTGCTGCCGGGCTTGTCCCGCCAGACGGTGAAACGATCCGTCCACATATGTGTCTTCGCGCCGATCGTGGTGCGGCCACCGAAGTTGGGGATCGTGCCGAACGCGTACGGCGTGCCGGCCCAGTCCCGTTCGCGGTCGGTGATCCGCTCCAGGTCCGAGAGCCCGTCAACGACCAGCAGCCGGTCCTTGTCCACGGCATCCAACAGCTCCCGGCGGGGGTTCTCCTGCCAACCGAGAATCACCCATACGGCCTCGGGCTGAGCGGTGTGCAGCGCGCGCTGCACGGCGCGCGCCGCGTCCGCCACCGGCACGTCGCCCGCGTTGCCGCCCTCGTGCAGCAGGTCCATCTTGTAGCCGACAGCCGGGCCGAACAGCTCTTTTTGATGCCGGTAGAAGGCGGCGGCGACCCGGTCGAACACGGGGGTGCGCGGGTCCAGCCAGTCCGGCCGCGGCAGCCCGTTCCACGTGCCCTGCTTGATGGTGCGCCCGCCCGGATTGCGCTCGGCGAAGCCCGCCGGGACGGTGCCGAAGTAGCCGGGGAAGACCGCGGACATGCCCAGCTCGCGCAGCCGGCGGGCGATGCGCTGGCCCAACTCGGTGCGCTTGGCCAGCAGTTCGGGACTGATGGGTCCGCCGTACTCGCTCATGTTTTGCAGTAGCCACCAGGGCTGGTGGGAGGGCGCGGGCAGCCAGGTACGTAGCTCGGCGTCCGAGTAGCCGAACTCCAGGAGCAGCCGGTGGTAGACCGCCTCCTGGCCCGCGGTGACCAGCACCTCGTTGCAGCCGTGCAGCGCGAGCAGATCGATCATCCGCTCCCAGCGTTCCCAGTCGGCGTACGGAGCGGTGTAACCGTCATGGGTGTCGTTAAACGCGAAGCGGTGCGGCAGCGTGGTGGAGCGGCGCAGCGCCTTGCCGGGCGCGGGCAGCCGATCCGGCAGCTCAAGCTGACTGCCCGACCACGTCAGCTGCGCCTGGCAGACGTACTTGAGGTACCAGTGAACTCCGGTCAGCAGCACGGCGGGGCTGGTTCCGGAGACCTCGATATGGCCGGTGGAGCCGGTAACGGTGAAGCTCTCCGGGCGCCGGTGGCGGCCGGGGCCCGAGCCGCCAGCGCCCCCCGACCCCGCGGGGCCGCCAGGCTCCCCGGCGCCGCCGCTGATCTGCCGCAACCGGAACTGTGCTGCGTGCTCGGGCAGCAGCCGGGCCAAGGCCGCACGGGCGGGCGCAATGCTGAACGGTTCGCCTTGCTCCGACGCGTGGGCCTCGGCGAGCGGGGCGGCGCTGGCCCCGCTGCCGTGCGCGGCCAGTGCGGCGGTGACTCCCATGGCTCCAGCGGTGCCAAGGACGGTGCGTCTGGTCAGATCACTCACGGATGCCCCCACGGCTCGAAAGAATCAGCGGACACATGCGAGGGGCACGGTAACCGCTGGCACTGCCGGGGTCGAGACGTCCGGAGCTGGTGTCGTCAGCCTCGGTCGAGGTAGGCAAGAACGGCGAGAACACGGCGGTTGTCGTCGTCGGAGGGGGACATTCCAAGCTTTCCGAAGATGTTCGAGGTGTGTTTGGCGACAGCCCGTTCGGTGACGAAGAGCTGCGCGGCTATGGCCGCGTTGGACCGGCCCTGTGCCATCAGCTCCATCACTTCCTTCTCCCGAGGCGTCAAATTGCCCATCGGCTTGTCCTGGGAGCGCCGCGAGAGCAGTTGCGAAATGACCTGCGGGTCCATGGCCGTACCGCCCGCAGCCACCCGCCGTACCGCGTCGATGAACTGATCCGCGTCAAAGACGCGATCCTTGAGGAGATAGCCGATGCCGCCGCTGCCATCGGCGAGCAGTTCACGCGCGTACAACTGCTCGACGTGCTGGGACAGGACCAGAACCGGCAGCCCCGGCGTCGCCCGGCGTGCGGCGAGCGCGCACTGTAGCCCCTCGTCGGTGAAGGACGGCGGCAACCGTACGTCCACCACGGCCACATCGGGCTTCAACTCCGCGAGCGCGCGGGTGAGTTCGGGCCCGGTCTCCACGGCGGCGGCGATCTCGAAGTCGTACGCCTCCAGCATCCGGACCAGACCGTCCCGGAGCAAGAAGAGATCTTCGGCAACGACAACGCGCACTGCGGACTCCAGCGGACGGGGCGGTGGCCACCGGGTTCCGGCGGCGGCGGGTGCCCCGCACTCTACCTAGGAAGCGGGCGCGGCTAAGTCGAACGCCAGGCACCGCTGGACCCGGTGCCACTCAAGCGGCAGAAGGCCCCGTAGCCGCCCAGCCGCCCAGCACGGCGGCCGGTCCACCCGCCGGTAGGCGGTCCGCCACCGGCGCCCAGAAGTCGTCGCTCGGCTCCGCCGAGACCGTGATGCGCTCGTTGCCGGCCCAGGTCGCATCGAAGCTCAACCGCCAGGAGTGCAGGCCCGTGCGCTCGCCCCTGGCCGCCGCCTGCTTGTCGAACAGTGGGTCGCCCACGATGGGAAAACCGATCCACGCCAGGTGTACCCGGATCTGGTGCCTGCGCCCGGTGATCGGCTCGATGACCAGCAGCGTGTGCCGGTCATCCGACCACAGCCGGGTGAAGTGGGTGATCGACGGATAGGTCTTGACGTGTGTGAACACCTTCTCCTGCGGCACCCGCCACGAGCCGTGCGCTGTGTCCGGGCCAGCCGGGCCAGCCGGCCCCTGCGGCACGCTGGCCGCGATGTCCTCGCGCTGTGCGCCGACCCGCACCCGGTTCTTGCGGCCCACGCTGAGCGGCATGTCGATGGTGCCGCGCAGCGGCAGGCCACCGGGCAGCCCCGCGGTGGGCACCAAGGCCAGATACGTCTTGTCCACCGTGCGCTTGTTGAACTGCCTGGTCACCTCGGACTGGATGCGCTGTTCCTTGGCGAACAACACCGCACCCGAGGTCACTTTGTCGATCCGATGGCACGGGATCAGCGTCTCGCCGACCTCATCGGCCATCCTGACCAGGTCACTTTCATGGCGCTCGCCCATGACGGAGATTCCGGCGGGCTTGTTCAAAACGAGGAACGCCGCGTCCTCTCGGACGATGGAACCCGCACGGTCCCGGATCTGGGTCCACTCGTTCATCTGCATCCATCTCAGGTCCACGACGCGGCCAGGCGCCAGCGCTCGGCCCATGGTCCCAAACGGGGCGCCGGGCGCGAAATTCGGTCGTGTTCCGCCCGTGCGTTACGAGCCTGGGCTCGGCCCCCGGGCCAGCCCCGCCCCCACCGTGGAGACGGAGCCAAGGAGACGAAGCCAAGGAAACGGGCCAAGGACACGAAGCCAAGGAAACGGGACCAAACGGGGCCCAGCGGAGCCGGGAAGCTGGTCAGCGCATCGTCGGGCGTGCCGGGTAGGGCTCGCAGGGAATCTCCAAGGTCACCATCGTCGGGCCGCCGATCGGGCTGTTGACGGCCAGCAGCCCATCGAAGGCGCCGAGCCGCCGCTCGATGCCCGCGAGCCCGGAGCCGAGTGTGGTGTCCACGCCGCCTAGGCCGTTGTCGGTCACCGCGATCCGCAGCATGCCGGCGGCGTAGTGCACATCCAGCCACACCCGTTCCGCCTCGGCGTGCTTGGCCGCGTTCGTCAGCACCTCGCTGACGGCGAAGTACGCCGCTGCCTCCACCGGCTCCTCGAACCGCCCCGGAAGATCCACATCGGTCTCTACCGGCATCGGCATGCGCAGCGCCAAGGCTCGTACGGCATCGCCCAGACCGCGCTCGGCCAGCACCGGCGGGTGAATGCCGCGCACCAGGTCGCGCAGCTCGGACAGTGCCTCGGCGGAGTTGGCGCGGGCCATCGACAGCATCTTCTTCGCCTGCTGCGGGTCCTTCTCGATCAGTGCCTCGATGGTGCCGAGGCTCATGCCCATCGCCACCAGCCGGGCCTGCGCCCCGTCGTGCAGATCACGTTCGATGCGGCGCAGCTCGGCAGCTGAGTTGTCCACCGCGTCATGCCGGGTCGTGGTCAGTCGCTCGACCCGGGCCGTCAGCGCCATCTGCGGAGTGGGGGCCAGCAGGCTGCGGCAGAGCAGGAAGTGGCCGCGCAGCATCAGCGGGCTCACGTACAGCGAAACCACCAGGAAGACCAGTCCGAGCAGCGCCGCGAGGTTCGCCGTGAACTGCGAGGAGATGGGAATGAACGCGTACCACTCGTTGCCCCCGTTGTGCACGATCGGCCGCCACACGCCTGCTGCCAGGACCCATCCGTAGATCGCGTACGGGATGAAGATGAAGGAGAGCAGCGCGGTGACATAGCCAGCGATCATGTCGGTGAACATCCACAGCAGATCGCGCCAGGTCGCCGGGTCCTTGAGCAGCAGGGTGCACCGCTCGACCTGCCCGGTGAACCCGGTGCGCATATCGGATGGGAACGGGCGATAGGGCACGGGAATCGTGATGCCGGCCCACTCGGCCGCCTTCAGCCTGCGGAAGTTGGCGAAGCCGCGCACCGCGGACAGGACGAGCGGGGTGGTGATCAGCCCGACCCCCAGCATGATGAAGGCGATCGACAGCACCGTCAGCACGAAGAGGGTGATCGAGCCCGTGAGCGTGATGAACGCCAGCGCGAACCCCTGAGCGGTGGTGCGCAATGCGTTGCGGACTCTCATCTGACGTCTCCCCGTCGTATGCCATCTCTCGCCCGAATTACGGGCACTTCCCCAGTGTGGCTGTCCGGCCATTGTCGGGCACTGGCCCCGGGCCCCGAGCCGGGGTGTATCTAGCACCACCCCCTTGACCTCGCCTTTTGCTTCGGGCGTTGGGTGCCTTGGCGGCTGTGACGCAGGGCGCGCAATTTCTAACTTTGGGGACGTGACTTATTCGGTCCTTAACCCAGGGGGAGAGACGCCATGAAGCAGAACCTCGCTGCCCGGCTCGGCGGATGGAGTACCCGCCACCGCAAGACCGCGATCTTCGGGTGGCTGTTGTTCGTCGTGCTGCTCGCCGTGGTCGGCGGCGCGTCGGGCATGGTCGAGATGACCAACTCCGAGGACGGTGCGGGCGACTCGGTCAAGGCCGAAAAGATCCTTGAGGATGCCGGCCTCGACACCCCAGCGGGCGAGATGGTCATGGTGCGCAGCGCTGAGCCGGACGGCTGGCAAAGCGTGGCGAACCAGCTCACCACCGACATCAAGCAGACCGGTGAGGTGGACCAGGTCAAGGAGCCGGTTCGCTCCGACAGCGGTCGGGAGGGACTGATCACCTTCGATATGAAGGGCGACGCGGACACCTCATCGGACCGTGTGGACCCTGTCATGGAGGTGGTGGACAAGGCTGCCAAGTCCCATAAGGAACTGGAGGTCTACCAGTTCGGCGAAGCCAGCTCCGGCACTTGGCTGGACACGGTGCTCAGCGACGACATGAAGAAGGCCGAGTTCACGGCCGTCCCGCTGGCGCTCGGCATTCTCCTGGTGGTCTTCGGCGCGGTCGTCGCCGCGCTGCTGCCGGTGATCCTCGCGCTCACCGCCTGCGTGGCGACCTTCGGTGTACTGGCACTGGTCAGCCATCAGATGCACCTCACGCCCACCATCAACTCGGTGATGTTCCTGGTCGGTCTCGCCGTCGGCGTCGATTACTGCCTGTTCTACCTGCGCCGGGAGCGGGACGAGCGGGCCGCTGGGCGGGACGCGGAAACCGCGCTGCGTATCGCCGCGGCCACCAGCGGCCACACCGTGCTGGTCTCCGGCTTCACGGTCATGGTCGCCATGGCCGGCATGTTCTTCTCGGGGCTGCTCCTGTTCAAGGGCTTCGCGGTCGCCACCATCGTGGTCGTCTTCATCGCGATGCTCGGCTCCGTGACGGTGCTGCCCGCGATGTTGTCCTGGCTCGGTGACCGCGTGGACAAGGGACGGCTGCCGTTCGTGGGCCGCAGGGCGCAGCGCCGGGCCGGGCGGGCCACCAGCGGTGGCGTCGTCACCAAGCTGATCAAGCCCGTCGTCGCCAAGCCGAAGGTGTTCGCCGTCCTGGCCGCGGCCCTGCTGGTGGTGCTGGGCGCACCCGCACTGGGCATGAAGACCGAGCAACTCGGGCTGGAGAAGCAGTTCGGCAAGGACGCCGAGATTTCGGTGTCCTTCGGGGAGATCACCGACACCTTCCCCGGTGGGCCCACCCCGGCCCAGGTGGTGATGGAGGCCGATGTGACCTCGCCGGAATTCCGCGGCGCGGTCGCCGACTTCAAGAAGAAGGCGTCCGAGACCGGCGAGTTCGGTAAGGCGATCGAGGTCGTTACGCACCGGGACAAGGGCGTCGCGGAGATCGACGTACCGCTGGCGGGCAACGGCTCGGACAGCGACTCCAAGCGGGCCCTGGAGACGCTACGCGAGGACGTGGTGCCCAGCACGCTGGCCGACGCTACCGAGAAGGTGTACGTCACCGGCGACCTGGCCTCATCGGAGGACTTCAACGATCAGCTCAAGGCGGGCATTGTGCCGGTCTTCCTGTTCATCATCGCGATGACATTCGTACTGATGCTGGTCTGCTTCCGCTCGGTGCCCATCGCTGTGGTGTCGATCGTGCTCAACCTGCTGTCCGTGGCCGCCGCTTACGGCGTGATGGTCGCCGTCTTCCAGCACGGCTGGGGCGCCGAGACGCTCGGTATGGAGAAGGCCGGTGCGATCGAGTCCTGGATGCCGCTGTTCGTCCTGGTGATCTTGTTCGGCCTGTCGATGGACTACCACGTCTTCGTCGTCTCCCGCATCCGCGAGGCCCACGATCGGGGCCGCTCCACCCGTGAGGCGATCACCGAAGGCATCCAGGCCACCGCCGGGTCCATCACCGGCGCGGCAGCGATCATGGTTGCGGTGTTCGGAGTCTTCGCGATGCTGTCCATGCAGGACATGCAGCAGATGGGTGTCGGCTTGGCGGTCGCGGTGCTGCTCGATGCCACCGTGGTCCGGATGGTGCTGCTGCCCTCGGTGATGGCCCTGCTTGGTGAGAAGAACTGGTATCTGCCCCGCTGGCTGGACTGGCTGCCGCACTTCTCGCACGGCGAGGAGCCTACGGAGCCTGCTACCCGACCGCTGGCCGCTCAGCAGGCGATGGCCGCCACCTCTGGTGCGTACGGCCAGGACCACTATGCGGCGAACGGCCACGGTTACGGTGCCGGCTACGACCAGCCACACGATGACGAGGCGCGCCGCTACTGAGCTGCCTGAGCTGCCTGGGCAGCGCACGTCGCCGCCACGTCTCGGATGACGCTACGCACCGCTGTCGCTGTTGCTGACGGAGGCGGACAAGAGGTAGCCACCGAGCGAGCCACGGACGTAGCCGCCGGACACGGATATCCGTGTCCGGCGGCTACGTGTGCGCCAGTCTGTGTCGGGCCCGGCGGGTAGGGGCCCTGGGCCGCGTGCCGCCCGGCCGTCCGAGTACGTTAGGCCGCCAACTCCGCCGCGGGCTCCACCCGGCGGGCCACGGCTTGCAGCATTTCCAGCCGGACGAGACCAGCGCCCCCCGCCCGGATGGCCAGCCAGTACGCCGCGAAGATCAGCCGGGACCGCTCGTCCGTGCAGCGCACCCGGGTCTCGATGGTGAGCACGCTGCCGTCACCCTCGGCAACGACCCGTGCCCCGGTGACCGTCTTGGCCCAGCCGGGCTCAACGAAGTTGACGAACGCCTCGGGGTCGCCGTCCTCGATCGGAGCCACCTCGGGTCGTACATGCCAGAACTTCGCAATCTTGCCCCGTACTTCCTCCCCGGTCCCGCTGGTCAACAGCGGGACGGGAGCCGCCGACGAGACCCGCCCGCTGAGCCGCACCGTGCCCAGCGAACGGATGCCGATCAGCACCTGAGTGATGTGGAGCTCCTCGGCGGTCAGCTCCTGAAAGGCGTCCCAGGTCGTCACCGGATCGGCCGCGATCCGGCGGCTGTAACGAGACCGGAAGTCGTGCTCGGGCATGAAGCGATCGAGTTCCATACGGGCACGCTATACCGTCGGCCGCGCCCGCGGATGGCCGCCTGCGGAACGGGAGTTAGCCCATGGGAGCGTACTTGTAGCCCACCCGGCGCACGGTGACAATCGCCGCGCGGTGCTCTGCGCCCAGCTTGCGGCGCAGCCTGGCGATATGGACATCGACGGTCCTGCCGTCGCCGATGTGGCCGTATCCCCACACGGTGGTCACGAGCTGGTCCCTGGTGTGCACCCGGTGCGGATGCGCCACCAGGTGGGCCAGCAACTCGAACTCCAGGTAGGTCAGCTCCAGCGGTCGTTCCGCGACCTGGACCGTGCGCTGTTCGGGATCGATACGGATCAGCGCATCGCCCTGCGGCGGCGCGGGTGGCGGGGCTGTCACCGGTCCGCCGCCGGGTCGCCGGTCGGCGGGCACCAGGACCAGATAGCCGACCATCGGCGGCTGCCCTGGCAGCGTGGGGAGGCTGTGTGCGGGCGCGGGCAGCCAGGTGGCGTCGCCGTGCAGTAGGTCGGCTACCGGCGGCAGTTCATCGGGGGCGACCGCGCGGAGCCGCTGCCGGGTGGGGTGTGCGCGCGCCGCCCGCAGCGACTGCGGCGAAGCGGTGGCAGCAGCGGAAGAAGCAGAGGGGGCAGCGGACACAGCCGAAGCGGCGGTGACCGAAGAGACGGAAGAGACGGAAGAGAGGGAAGAGACGGAAGGGGCCGAAAGGCCCGAAGAAGTGGAAGAAGGGGGTAGCGGACGTACATTCGTCATGGTGGTCAGCTCTTTCGCGCAGCGGGCGTCGGTGGACGTCGTGCGCACGGGCAGGGCTGGCGGCCGGGGAGTTGACGTATGCAGAGGAACGTCAGCGGCAGCGGAGTGGGCGGGCCCGCGCGTCAGAACGCGCGACAACACTCGCGATCGAAGTGATGCCCCTGGCGAGAAGGCCAAAACGGCTCAAGGTCGGTGCGACCTGTCGCGGTGGTGTGGAGGCTGGCCATGCCTCTATTGAAGCAGACAATCCGACGGAGGTCGCGGCTCGGTCGCAGGTCACATCGGTTTGCTGAAGGCGAGGCGGGCTCCGTTCGCCGATGGGCGCGCACCCTGCCTGCCTCGTGCCCGCCCCGGCCTGCGCTCGAACTGGCCGGATGACCTGCTGCTGCGAGCAACGTGGGGCGCGGCGCTTGGAATTTCGGCCACGGCGCTGGCCAGCGGGTGCGGAATGCAAACATCCGGTTACCCCTCAACAGCATCACCAACCCCAAGTGCCCCATGCCCGATCGGGCATGAGCGCTGTTCATGGAGGTCTTACGGCGGCGCAGACCGCCGGCAAAGTTTCCTTCGCGGGTACTCCGCTTGTCGGTGGCGGCTGGCAACATGTCGATTATGACCACTGGACTGGCGTGCCGCGCCATACGTGCCGCGACCTTCGCGGCCGTATGCGTCGCTGCCGCTGCCGCAGGTCATTCCTTGGCGTCCGGTGCCGCCCTGCCGCCGCTCGCCCTGGCAAGTGCCTTCGCCGGGACGGCATCGGCTGCCTGGTGGCTCGCCGGACGTGAGCGTGGGGCGTTCGTCGTGACGGGAGCGACGGTCGCGGCGCAGCTCGGGTTGCACCTGCTGTTCTCCCTGATGCAGCTTCCCGGCTCCACGTCGGGGGCGCACGGCAGCCCGGTTCGGATGTCCCACGCGGCGCATGCGCTGCATGCCGGCCACTGGGCGCCGCCGGGGCGCGGGGGAGCGGGCGAGGCCGCTGCCTCCGGTTCGTCTTCCGTGGCCCGCTTGGCCACCGACCATGGCGATCTGGCCCTGGCCGGCCTGTCGCCGTTCTGCCATGGCTGGGGCATGCTGCTGGCCCATGTGCTGGCCGCGCTGCTGTGCGGCTTGTGGTTGTGGCGCGGCGAGCGTGCCGCGTTCCGGCTCGGTCGGGCGTTGGGCGCCGCCGTCTTCGTACCGTTGCGCACCGCGCTGCGCGGCCTGGCCGCGGGTGCCTGGCGGCCTCCTCGGCTCTGTCCGATGGCCGCGTTTCGCCTCCGGCGCCCCCGGCAGATCTTTCTGCGGCATGTCCTTGTTGGCCGGGGCCCGCCGGCGTCCGTCACCCCCTGCTGAACGCACCGTCACTCGCGCCGTGCGGCGCCGCCTCTTGGTGACGGGCGTATTTCCGACGTGGTGCCGCCCCCGCGAAGGCGGCCCCGGATGCGTCGGCTCCAGCCCCGCGGTCCCTCGCCGTGTCCCGCGCCGATGACGCGACCGTGCCCTTGCCGGCAACGCGGCCATCGGACGTGGCCATGTGAGGCATGCGGAGCTGTCCTCGCCGGGCCGTGCTCACCCATGGCACGGCACACAGCCCCCAAAGGACCCCGTTGCGATGATTCCTGCCCTAGTCCGGGCCTGCCCCGGACCGTCCCGCCCCGCGGACGACGAGGAGGTGACCGACTGGGCGCTGGCGGCACGAGACGGTGACCCCGTGGCCGTTGAGCGCTTCGTGCGCGCCACCTATCGGGATGTCTGGCGGTTTGTCACTCACCTGAGCGCTGACGTCCACGGTGCGGATGACCTGACTCAAGAGACGTTTCTGCGGGCGCTCAACTCACTGCCCCGCTTCGCGGGCCGCTCCTACGCGCGTACCTGGCTGCTGTCGATCGCGCGCCGCGTGGTCATCGACCGCTACCGGTCAGCCGCCGCCAGGCCCCGTGTCGCCGACGCGCCCAACTGGCAGTCGGCCGCCGAGGGCACCCAGCCCTGCGGGCTGCCCGGCTTCGAGGAAGGCGTTGCGCTGCTCGACCTCCTGGACACGCTGGAGCCGCAGCGGCGGGAGGCGTTCATCCTGACCCAACTGCTCGGCCTGCCCTATGCCGAGGCCGCGGCCGTCGTCGCCTGTCCGGTCGGCACGGTGCGCTCCCGGGTGGCCCGCGCACGAGATGACCTCATCATGCTGCTGCGCACCGCTGAAGTGTCCGGGGTCGCGATCGCGGCCTGAACGGCGCGCTGCACCGCGGCGCCGCGTCGCCAAACGGCAGCCCAAACGGCAGCCTCAACGTCCGCCTCAAGGGGAAGCGGGGCGCGCCGCGTTGGAAGGCGTGTTTTCGTAGGCGAGTGATCCGGCCATCCGGCGTGGCCGGGTCGCAGGAGCTTCTCGATCCGGCCACCGGGGTATGTCCCAGGTTGCCCGAACCGTGGTGCTCGCCTTGTCGGCACCCTCGCCCGCACTCCCTGCCCTGGTCTCTTTCCGCCGCCGCTCGTTACCCCTGTTACCTCCGTTACCTCGGCTTTTCCCCCGGCTTTCCTCCACCAGCTATCCCGCTGGGGATACCTCAAATTTTCCTCAACCCATCAGGAGACTTCCCCGTGACACCGGAGATTGAGAACGCCTTCGCCGCGATCCGGAGCGAGTACGGCTCCGACTCCATCGAGCGTGTGGAGGAGATGCTCGATACAAAGAAGCAGCAGCGACACCCGTTGCAGCAGGGCGCAAAATGGATCATGCCGGGGATTTCCCAGCAGCCCTGGCATGATCCGTACGGCCATGCCGAACTGACACCGTTCATAGGTGCCCTTGAGACGCATCACGGCTCGATCAAAGCGGAGCTGGAGACGGCCTGGGCCGCGCGCCGTGAGGCATTTTCCAACTATGAGCACTACCTGACGCCGCAGGAGGACTGGCAGGCCCTTTACCTCTACCGCAAGGGCGGCCTGGTGACCGAGTCGGCGGAGCCGGCACCGACCGCGTACCAGGTGGTCAAGGACTTCGCGGTGGACACCGAGAAGATCTGCCCGCTCCTTGAGTGCCATTTCTCCACGTTGCTGCCCGGTGCGGCCATCAAGCCGCACTGCGACTTGTGGAACTTCAGCATCAACCTGCACCTGGCGGTGGACATTCCGGAGGGCTGCGGAATCAAGGTCGCGGGGGAGACTCGCGGCTGGGACGAGGGAAAATGCCTGCTCTTTGACTACTCCTTTGAGCACGAGGCGTGGAACTCCGGGACGCGACCGCGCACCTGCCTCCTGGTGGACCTGTGGCATCCGGACACCACCATCTCTGAGCGCAAGGCCTTGGTCGCGCTCATCACGGAGATCCGGAAGCTGATGGGAGAGGGCTGACCAGCTCCTCCCTCGCCATGCGCGGTGACTGCCGCCGTCCGTTGCTGTGGGCAACGGGCGGCGGCAGTCGGCGTTGAGAAGCGGCTCTCAGTGAACGCGGTGTGAACGGTGGGCAAGGTCACAACGACGGGTCGCGGCCGTATATGCTCCCCCGACCTGGGTCCGCGTAACCGTGTGCTTGCGGGAGCGCCGGGTGATCTCGACCATCGGTACCCAGCACACTTTTGATGTCCGATACAGCACTGTCGCAGCGACTCTCTGCCGATCCGGTGGGATTTTGGGTTAACGATGGCCCGCCATCGTGTATGTAGCCGTAAATCAGGCGTCAACTGCCTAACGTCTGGACAGCTTGGTCTATGCCAAGGCAACATGTGATGAAGAAGTTCGCATCTGTTGGGAACTCAATTGGGTTCTCGCGCGACTACTGGAAAAGGCCCTTCTTGGGAGCCCGGAATGAAGGGCTCCGAGCGGCCCCGTGAATGCGTCTCGGATGCTCGCATTCCAGCTGCGTACCCGCTTGAATCGGCCATCCCTGGGGCGGTAAGCTCGTCTGGCGATGGCTGAAAAACGCCCATGCGAGCCGACTTTAGGGTTGTCGAACCGGGCAAAAAGCGCGAAGCTGGGTGGTGTTTCGCTGACTCTCTCGTTGGGTAACGCCCTGGGTCGCCGGCCGGCCGGGTGGAAGAAGGGGAGAGAATGCGTCTCTTCAGGTGGCTGATTTCAGCTTTACATGCTGACGCTCGGTGACGCTTTAACCGGAGCCGCAACCGGAATCTGAGCCAGGCCGAAAAGAAAGTCGAACGCTTGCCGCACCGGAAGGCGTGAGCAAGCATCCACAACGAGCCGTCCGCCGGCATATGAACCAGGCGTCCTAGACCAGGGGCCCTGGGTTGGCGAGGCCCACCGCCCAAGCCGGTCATTTCGGTGTGCGGTGCAGCGTTTGGCACCGCAGTGATGATCCGTCGCACAAGGCATGGGGAACCGCTGTTGCGCTTTCGGTAGGTTCCTAGGGGGGAATGTCTGAGAATGTCCGCACTTACGTCGTCGTCTGCGCCACCACGCCAACGCCTCGGGCTGTCCCTGCTCGTGCTGGCTGCCGCGCAACTCGTCATCGCGCTCGACTTCAACATCGTCTACGTCGCGTTGCCGAGCATTCAGGACGGCCTTGGCTTCTCCGAGCAGGACTTGCAGTGGGTGGTCAGCGCCTATGTGGTGGCCACCGGCGGCTTTTTGCTACTCGGCGGCCGGGCCACCGACCTGCTGGGCCGACGTCGGATGTTCGTCCTCGCCGCCATGTTGTACGCCGTCTCCTCCCTCATCGGTGGCCTGTCCGACACGGCCTGGCTGCTGGTCGCCGTGCGTGCCGTGCAGGGCATCGGCGGCTCACTGCTCTTTCCCGCCACCCTCTCCCTGATCAACACGATCTACGAGGAAGGCCCGCGCCGTAACAAGGCGTTGGCCGTTTGGGGTGCGGCCGGAGCCGGCGGGCTGTGCTTCGGCTCGCTGCTTGGCGGCGTGCTGGTGGAGGCGTTCGACTGGCCATCGGTCTTCTTGGTCAACGTCCCCTTGGCCGGGGCCATCGCGCTCGCCGGGTGGCTGCTCTTTCCCGCCGACCCGCCGCTGTCCCGTAAGCGGGACTTCGATGTGCTGGGCGCTTTGACCGCGACATCGGGCATCACGTTGCTGGTCTTCGTCCTGGTTCGCGGGCCCGATGCGGGCTGGTCCAGCGCCTCCACGGTGAGCTGCGCGCTGTGCGCGCTGCTGCTGCTCGTCGCGTTCGCGGTCATCGAAACGCGAACCCGCGATCCGCTCACCCCGGCACGGCTGTTCGCGCACCGCTCGCTGGTGGCCGCCATGGCACTGGCCGCCGTCTTCAACGCCACCTTCGCCTCGGTCCCCTACTTCCTGACCCGCTACTTCCAGGTCGTACACGGCTACAGCGCGCTCAATACGGGCCTGGCCTTCTTGCTGCCGGCCGTGATGGTTGCGGCCGGAACCCAGGTCGGAGAGCGGGCCATCGCCGCCTTCGGTGTGCGCGTCACGCTGCTCGGCGGAATGCTGCTCGGCGCGGCCGGAGCCGCTGCGCTCGCTGTGGGCTTCACCGACGACGGCTCCTACGGACGCCTCGTGCCGGGCCTGGTACTGCTGAGCCTGGGTCAAGGGGCGGCCTGGACCGCCATGTGGATCGTGGCCGCCTCCGGCGTCGCCCCCGGCGACCAGGGCATCGCCTCGGGGCTCGCCTCCACCACGCTCCAGGTAGGCGGCGCCGTTGGCCTCGCCATCTTGGTCGCCGTCGCCAACACGCACAGTGACGGACTGAGCGGCGTTGCACTGCACGATGGCTTGATCGACGGCATTCGCCTGGTCAGCTATCTGATCGCGGCCGGAATCTGCTGCGGGGCGCTGGTGCTCCTCGCGCTGAGGAGGGCTCCAGGCCGGTAACGGTCGCTAGCCCAACAGCCCCACGTTCACCGCCCGCCGCCTCGGGCGGGCTCCCCTTCCCCTACTCATCACCTCACCTTCACCCCGTGCATGCCGATTGAGGAGACCGCTGTGCCCAGCGCCGACCCACCCCCCGAACCCGACGATCGACCGCACCCGTCCGGCCCGCGGGCGGCTGGCGGACGGCGAGAGCGCGCCGCCGTACTGTGTGGGCTCGCAGGTTGGGTGCCGCCTCGCATCGTCACCAACGATGAGTTGTCGCAGCGTCTTGACACCAGTGATGAGTGGATCAGGACGCGTACCGGTATCGGTCAGCGGCACTTCGTCGAACCCGGTCAGGCCACCTCGGACCTCGCCGTCGAGGCCGGTCGCCGGGCCCTGGAGTCGGCCGGTATCGCCCAGGTGGACGCCCTCGTCGTCGCCACCACCACCCCCGACCGGAGCTGCCCGGCCACCGCCCCGCTGGTGGCCCACCGGCTCGGCCTCACGGGCGCGGCGGCGTTCGATGTGAGCGCCGTGTGCACCGGGTTCGTCTACGGGCTCGCCTCGGCCGCCGGCCTGATCACAGCGGGTGTCGCAACCCGGGTCCTATTGATCGGCGCGGACACCTACTCGGCCATCGTGGACCCGGATGACCGTACGAACGCGATCATCTTCGGCGATGGTGCCGGAGCGGTCGTGCTACGCGCCGGACACTCCGAAGAGCCGGGCGCCATCGGCCACTTCGACCTCGGCAGCGACGGCGCCGGGGAAGAACTGATCATCGTGGCGGCGGGCGGCTCCCGCCAGCGCTCCACACCGGGTGAGGTCAGCCGCGCCGATCGGCACTTCGCCATGCAGGGAAAGGCGGTCTACCGACACGCCATCACCCGCATGTCGGCATCGGCCCGCGCCTCGCTCACCGCCGCGGACTGGAAGGTGGACGAGGTCGATCACTTCGTGCCCCACCAGGCCAACCAGCGCATCTTGCGCGCGGTCGCCGACGACCTCGGTCTACCGCCTGAACGGTGCGTCTCCAACGTCGAGTCGGTCGGCAACACCGGTGCCGCCTCCATTCCGCTGGCGCTCGCGGACGCGGCGGCGCGCAAGGTCATCGAGCCCGGCGACCGGGTTCTGCTCACCGCCTTCGGCGGCGGCCTGACCTGGGGTTCGTGCCTGTTGAGCTGGCCCACCCTGGCACCTCGTACGCCGTCCGCACCCACGACAGTCACACCTGTATCCGCACCCGCAGAAGAGGGAGGACCTCACGCGTCATGAGCGCCACCTATGACCAGCTCATCGCCTTGCTGACCAAGTTGCACGAGGCGCCGCCGGGTGACATCACCCCGGATGTCACCTACGCGGAGCTCGACGTCGATTCGCTGACTCTCGTCGAGATCAGCATGCACGTCGAACGTGAACTGGGCGTCAGCATCGAGGACAACGAGCTGCACCCCGACCTCAGTCTCGGCGCGACCGCCAAGCTCATTGACGAACGGCTCGCCTCATAGCCGTACGCGCCCTTTCCCAGCCACTTCTGATCACCGCGGCTTCACCCATTCCCCGAAAGGCAGTCACCATGGAGATCATCCCGCAGGAAGGCAAGACGCTCGGCGCCGCCGTGCACGGATTCAACTACGCCAGTGCTTCCGAGGCGGATATCAAAAAACTCAAGGAAGCCATCTACACGCAGAAGATCGCGGTCCTCAAGGGGCAGGACCTTTCGCCCGAGCAGTTCCTGGAGCTCGGCAAGCGGCTCGGTCGTCCGGAGACCTACTACGAGCCGATGTACCAGCACCCCGAGGTCGAGGAGATCTTCGTTTCCTCGAACGTTCCCAAGGACGGGAAGCAGATCGGGGTACCGAAGACCGGCAAGTTCTGGCACGCCGACTACATGTTCATGCCGGACCCGTTCGGCATCACCCTGATCTACCCGCAGGTCATTCCGCAGAAGAACCGCGGCACCTACTTCATCGACATGGGCAAGGCGTACGAGGCGCTGCCCGAAAACCTGAAGAAGGCGGCAGCGGGCACGCAGTGCAAGCACTCCGTGCGCAAGTACTTCAAGATTCGCCCGCACGATGTCTACCGGCCGATCTCCGAAATCATCGAGGAGGTCGAGACCAAGACTCCGCCGGTGGTGCAGCCCACCACCTTCACGCACCCGATGACCGGGGAGACGGTGCTCTACCTCAGCGAGGGCTTCACCGTGGACATCCAGGACGCGGAGGGCAAGCCGCTGGAGACCGACTTGCTGCACGAGCTCTTCGAGGCCACCGGGCAGCTTGACGAAACCTTCACGCACCCCAACATCCACCTCCAGAGCTTCGAGAAGGGCGACTTGCTGGTCTGGGACAACCGCAGCCTCATCCACCGCGCCCTGCACACCTCCGCTCCGGAGCCGACCGTCTCCTTCCGGGTCACCGTGCACGACGAGCGCAAGCTCTTCGACGGAATCGCGGCCTGATGAGCCCGCACGCCACCGATCAGGCCGTCGGCACTCCGCCTTCGGCGCCGGAGTGGTATCCCACCGACGAGAATCTCCTCGCCCCGGTGCTGCGCCCGTACAAGGAGAACTGCAAGTACCTGCTCTCCGCGGAGGTCGGCACCAGTGCCGGGCATGGCACGGCGCGCTGCACGTTCGCCATTCCGGAGTCGTGCTATATCGACGACACGGGGCATCTGAACGCGGTCGAGGTGAACATCTGCTACAACCAGATGATGTATTACCTGGTCGCCAAGTCCGTGCAGGAAGGGCTCATGCCGGGGTTTGCCTCCTGGACGATGGAGGACTACTGGCGGCACCAGCTTCCAGACATTCTCATCGCAAGATTCGGCAGCAATTTCCGGCGGCCGATCAACCCCCGTTCATTCTCCGGTGAGATGACCTTCCTTTCCATTACCCGGCGTACGCCAGGCGGCGGCAATCCCATGTTGTTCGCCGAGACGTCGTACCGGTATTGGGACGCCGACGGCGGTCGCTGCGACGGCGAGGTCACCCTCGCCTTTGTCAACGTCGCCTAGCCGTCACCTTCACACAGCAATAACACCCGCCGTGGTGCGCGCCGCCGGAACGGGCGGCGGCCCGCACCACGGACCGAATGCGGAGGCGCAGGACATGGCCGATTCCACGATGACGCGTACAGCGGACAGCAGGCTTCACCACCCGAACCTGCACACCCTCGACGAGACGGCACGCTTTCACGCCGAGCGCCAGCCGGACGTCCCGGCCGTGCTGTGCGAGGGCCGTGTCCTGACGTATGGGCAACTTCACCGGGAGAGCAACCGCATCGCGCACGCCATCAAGGCCGCTGGCCTTGGCCCCGGCACGCGCGTCGCCTACCTCGGCAAGGAGTCCGAGCACTACTACGAGATCCTCTTCGGCTGCGCCAAGAGCGAGACCGTGCTCGTCCCCATAAACTGGCGGCTGACCGCGCCCGAGGTCAGCCACATCCTGCGCGACTCCGGCAGTGAACTGCTGTTCCTGGAGGCGGAGTTCGCACCGGTCATCGACCGGCTGCCGGACGCCGCCCCCGCGACGGTGGTTCGGCTGGGCACCACCGGCGCCACGCAGGCAGCCACCACGCCTCCCGGTACCGCCACCTCTCCGACCGCCACTCCAGCGGCGGGACGCACCGCCACCCCAGCCGCGGGACGCACCGACGCCGCACCCAGTGGCGCGCCCGCCGCCGCGGCCACCGACTTCGCCACCTGGAAGCGCGCGCACCCGGACACCGACCTGAGCTGCGAGGTGACCCAGGACACCGCCGTCGCCCAGATCTACACCAGCGGCACCACGGGGCTACCCAAGGGCGTGGTGCTCGCGCACCGCAGCTTCTTCGCCATCCGCGACGCCCTCGCCTCCGAGGGCCTTGACTGGATCGACTGGCGCGCCGGTGACATCGCGCTGATCGGCATCCCCGGGTTCCACGTCGGTGGCCTGTGGTGGGCGACGCAGAACTTCAACGCGGGCGTCACCGTCGTCGCGATGCGCGCGTTCGCCGCCCACGATGCCAACGCCCTCATCAAGCAACTGGGCATCACCACCGCCTGCGTGGTGCCCGCCATGCTGCGCATGATGCTCGCCGAGCCGGGCATGGCCCCCGAGGACTTCCACACCCTGCGCAAGATCGTCTACGGCGGCTCGCCCATCTCCGAGGCGCTGCTGGAGCAGAGCCTGGCCATGTTCGGCTGTGAGTTTGCCCAGATCTACGGGCTGACCGAGACCGGCAACACGGCCGTCTGCCTCCCCCCGGCCGCCCACATCCCCGGCCACCCCCGGATGAAGGCCGCGGGCCACCCGTACCCCGGCGTACGCGCCAAGATCATCGATGGCGACGGGGAGCCGTTGCCGACCGGGAGCGTAGGCGAGGTGTGCCTGGCCACCCCGGCGCGCATGATCGAATACTGGGGCCTGCCGGACAAGACGCGCGAGACGCTCGTCGGCGAGTGGATTCACACCGGGGACGCCGGATATCTGGACGAGGACGGCTACGTCTTCATCAGCGACCGAATCAAGGACGCCGTGATCGTCGCCGGTGAGAATGTCTATCCGGCCGAGATCGAGGGCGCCCTAGAAGGGCACCCCGCGGTAGCCGAGGCATGTGTGGTGGGCGCGCCCGACGAACGCTGGGGCGAAACCATCCACGCCTTCGTCGTCGTCGCCCCAGGCCAGCAGCCCACCCCCAGGGATTTGCACCGCTTCTTGGTGGAACGGCTCGCCAGCTTCAAGTTGCCCGCCCACTACGAGTTCATCGATCAGGTGCCGCGCAACCCCAGCGGCAAGATCCTCCGCCGCGAACTGCGCGACCGCTTCTGGAAGGACGCGGAGCGCAAGGTCAACTGACCGCCGTCGCCGCAGCCCCCCGCACCCGCTACCCAAGAGAGAACGACATGTCTGAGCCCTTGACGCTGGCGACCTTCCGCGCCGACCTCGCGGAGGTGCTGCACCAGCAGCCGGATGAAGTAGACCTCAGCGAAAACCCCCTGTACGCGGGCCTGGACTCGCTACGCATCGTCAGCCTCGCCGAACGCTGGCGCGCGGCGGGCGCCGAGGTGAGCTTCGTGGAGCTCGCCGAACGCACCTCGTTCGCCGCATGGTGGGACCTCCTGTCGGAACGCCTGTCGGGAGCCGAACATGCCCAAGCCTGACGGCACGAAGCAGACCAAAAGCCCGGAACGCACCGCAAGCGACGGGCCCGCAGGGCAGCAGGTGCCGGCGGGGGAGCACCATCCGCTGCTCGCCGCACAGGAAGGCATCTGGACCGGCCAGCAACTCGACCGGGAAAGCCCCGCTTTCAACACGGCCGAGTACGTGTGCATCGCGGGCTCGGTGGACACCGCGGCGTTCGAACGGGCGCTGCACCAGGTGATCGCCGAAACCGAGGCGCTGAACGTCCGCTTCACCGTCATCGACGGCCGGCCCCGGCAGGTCACCACGCCCGCCACCGACTGGCGCCCGCACATCGCCGACCTGACCCCCGAGGCGGCGCCGCGCGCCGCCGCGCTGGCGTGGATGGCCCGCGACATGGCACGCCCCGTCGATCTGGAGCGCGAACCGGTCTTCGAGCACGCCCTGTTCCGGGTCGGCACCCATGAGCACTGGTGGTATCACCGGGTCCACCACATCGCACTCGACGGCTTCGGGCTGTCCCTCGTCGCCCGCCGCATCGCCGACGTCTACACCGCGCTGGCCTCGGACCAGGCCGCTGGCGACAGCGGCTTCGGCACGTTCCAGTCGGTCCGCGACGAGGAACACGCGTACCAGAACTCGCCCCGGCGCGAGAAGGACCGCGCGTACTGGACCCAGCGGTACGCCGACCGGCCGGCCGTGCCCAGCCTCACCAGCAACTCCGGGCTGCCCGCCCGCGACTTCCTACGGCAGGTCACCGACCTGGCCGCGGACGAGGTCGGCGCGCTGCGCAAGGTCGCCGCCGAGCTGTCCGTTACCTGGTCGGATGTGCTGCTCGCCAGCACCGCGTGCTACATCCAGCAGGTCAGCGGCGCCGCCGAGGCCGTGCTGAGCGTGCCCGTGATGGGGCGGCTCGGTTCGGTGTCGCTGCGGGTGCCGTGCATGGTGCGTAACGTACTGCCGCTGCGGGTGCCGATCGGTGACCGCGACAGCCTCGCCGACCTCGCCCCGCGGGTGGCCGCCGAACTTCGCGCGGGCCTACCGCACCAGCGCTACCGCTACGAGCATCTGCGGCGCGACCTCAAGCTGATCGGCGGCAAGAAACGGCTGTCGGGCCCCGGCGTGAACATCATGCCCTTCGAGTACGACCTGCGCTTCGCCGGTCACCCCAGCACCGTGCACAACGTGTCAGCAGGCCCCGTTGACGACCTCTCCGTCAACGTCTACGACCGGGCCGAGGGCGCGGGCCTGCGCTTCGCCTTCGACGCCAACCCCGAGCTGTACAGCGTCAGTGATCTGGCGGGGCATCAGCGGGGGCTGCTCGCGCTGCTGCGTGCGGCGCTCGCGGAGCCGCACCGGCCACTGTCCGAAGTGGCGGGCCCGGCTGGCGGCTCCGCTGCTGCCACCTCCGTCGTTACGGGTGGGGCCGCTGTGGCCGGTGCTGGCCGGTCGGCCCCGGGCTCAGCGGCAGGAGCTGCGGGCGGCACAGCCGCGCTGCCTGTCATCGACGGCGGACCGCTGCGCGAAAGCGTTCGTCCGGTGCTCGACCGGATCGCCGAGCGGGCCGCGACCCAGGGTGCGGCCACCGCCGTCGAGCACGGCGAACAGCGGATGAGCTACACCGAACTGACCACTGCGGCACGCCGGGTGGCCAACCTGCTCACCGCGCGCGGGCTCGGCCCCGGCTCGCTGGTGGCCATCGCCCTGCCGCGCGGCATCGACGCCGTGACCGCCATCCTCGGCACGCTGTACGCAGGCGCCGCCTACTGCCCGCTGGACCCCGGCGCGCCCACGTCGCGTACCACCGCCTTGCTGGCAGCCGCCGAAGCCGGCGCCGTCCTCACCACCGCCGCCTACGCGGCGAAGCTGCCCGGTGCTGAATCCGGCGGGACCAGTGAGGCCGAAGGTGCCGGCAGGGCCAAGGAAAAGAGCGGGCCCGGAGAACGTGCCGTGCCGCTGCCAGGGGGCGCCAGGGCGGTGCCGGTGGTGCTGCTCGATGCCACCGCACGCACGGAAGCCACGGCCAAGGCCGAAGCTGATGCCGATGCCGATGCCGTTTTCGGTGCCGATCCTGTTGCCGATGGCAAGGTCGCGCCGCCGGCCGTCGCGCCGGACGACCTGGCGTACGTCATCTACACCTCGGGCTCCACCGGCGCGCCTAAGGGCGTGGAGATCAGCCACGGCGCGCTGGCCCACTTCGTCACCGGCGCCACCGAGCGCTATGAGCTCGGTGCGCAAGACCGCGTCTTGCAGTTCGCTCCGCTGCACTTCGACGCCAGCGTCGAAGAGATCTTCCTGACCCTGTGCGCGGGCGCAACGCTGGTCGTGCGCACCGACGAGATGACCGAGTCGGTGCCCACGCTCACCGGCGCCTGCGAGCGGCTGCGCATCAGCGTCCTCGACCTGCCCACGGCGTACTGGCACGAGATGGCGTACGCGCTGTCCACCGGCGCCGCCACCCTGCCCGCCGCCGTACGCACCGTCATCATCGGCGGCGAGGCTGCCGTGCCCGAGCGCGTAGATCGATGGCGGCGGGCGGTGGGTACCTCGGTGCGGCTGTTCAACACCTACGGTCCGACCGAGGCCACCGTGGTCGCCACCGTCGCGGATTTGCACGCCCCCGAACTGGCCCCGGGCGATGTGCCCATCGGCCGCCCGCTGCCCGGCACCCGGGCCGTCCTGGTACCGGTGGCGGACGGCCCCGGTACCGATGCGGGCGGGCCCGGCACGGTGGGCGAGCTCCACCTCGTGGGCGACGCGCTCGCCCGTGGCTACCGGGGCGCGCACACGGCCGACGCCGCGCGGTTCGCCCCGCTGGCCGCGCTGGACGGGGCGCCGCGTGCGTACCGTACGGGCGACCTGGTGCGGCTCGCGGGCGACGGACTGCTGCGGTTCATCGGCCGGGTGGACGGCGAGTTCAAGATCAGCGGGCATCGGGTGCACCCCACCGAGGTGGAGACGGCCCTGCTGCGCCACCCGGGCATTCGGGAGGCCGCCGTGGTCGGGCAGATCCTGCCCGATGGCACCCGCCGGCTCGTCGCCCACCTCGTGGCCGATGGCACGGCGCCGGAGGCGACCGCGGTACGCGAGGGGCTGCGGGCGGTGCTGCCGGCCGCGATGATTCCCTCCGCGCTCACCTTCCACGAGCGGCTGCCACTGACCAGCTCCGGCAAGATCGACCGTAATGCGCTCACCGCGCTCGATGCCCCGGCCACCGGCCGGGGCGCCGACGAGGCCGCGGCGCAGCCCGGCGGCAATCCGCTGGAGCGGGCCATCGCCGGCGTCTGGGAGCAGATTCTGGGCACCGAACACATCGCTCCGCAGGACGACTTCTTCGACCTCGGCGCCCAGTCGCTCCAAGCCATCCAGGTCGCCAACCGGCTCGGCGTGGAGCTGGCGCGCGAGGTGAAGGTGGCCTGGCTCTTCCAGTACCCCACGGCCGGCGAGCTGGCCGCCTTCCTCGACGAACGCGCGGGCGGCGGACCTGCGCAGGGTGCCGCGGCCACATCCGGGGCAGCGGCGCAGGGCCCGGCCAGCGAGGAGCTGGCCGCGGCCGACGCCACTGCCGGCATCCCCGCCGGCCTGCCCGCCGCCGTCGCGGCGGTCGCTCGCGATGCCGTGCTAGCGGCCGACATCGTGCCCGGCACAAGGAGCGGCGTCGCTCCCACGACGGACGCCGAGTCCGCAGGCGGGGCTGCCAACAAGTCCACCGGGCCCGCGGGTAGCGCCGACACCAGGCGGCCCGTGCCCGTGGACCGCGCTGCGCCGCCGCGCCAGGTGCTGCTCACCGGCGCCACCGGTTTCGTCGGCGCCCATCTGCTGGCCGAGCTTTTGGCCAGCACGGACGCCGAGGTGGTCTGCCTGGTACGCGCGGCCGACCGCGAGCAGGCCGCCGCCCGGCTCCGCCAGGCGCTGGACGATCAGCAGCTCACCGTGGGCGAGGCGGCACGGCGGATCGTCGCCGAACCCGCCGATCTCGGCAAACCTCACCTGGGCCTCGCCCCGGCGCGGCTGGCCGAACTCTCCGCAAGCTGCGACGCGGTGTTCCACAACGCCGCGACGGTGAGCATCATGCGCGAATATTCCAGCCTGCGGGGCGCCAACACCGAGTCCACCCGGGAACTGCTGCGCCTGGCAGCGCCCCGCAGCGTTCCGTTCCATCTGATCTCCACGCTCTCCACGGCCCCGCCCTACAGCCACAGCCCCGAGGTCCCCGAGGCGTTCTTTCCGCCGCACGCCGGGCTCATCTACGGCTACCAGCAGAGCAAATGGGCCTCCGAGCGGCTCCTCGAACAAGCCGCGGAGCGCGGTCTTCCGGTCACCCTGCACCGCCTGGGCCGGATCGTCGGCGCCCCCGACACCGGCTATGTCAACGAGCGCGACTTCGTCTGGAGCGTGCTGCGCGCGGGCATCCCCGCCGGCATCGTGCCCGACCTCTTCGAGGCCGAGGTGTGGACCCCGGTGGACTACGTGGCGCGCGCCGTCGTTCGGCTCGCGCTGAGCGGTGGGCCGGACGCGGACGTGGTGTACAACCATGCGCCCGCGCCTCAGTTGCGGCTCAATGACCTGTATGCGTGGGTACGGGCCTACGGCTATCCGGTACGCCAATTGCCGCTGGGCCAGTGGCGCACCGAACTGCCGCGGGCCGCCGATGTGGCGACGACCACACTCGCCTTCTTCGACACCTTCGGCGGTGCGGAAGAAGCAAGCGGGGCAGACAAGGGCGGGGCAGTGGCCACCGGCGGAAAGCTTGAGACGGTCTCGGAGGAGGGACCGGGGAAGTCAGGCGCGGCCACCGATGAGGCGAATGGCGCGGCGGAGCCCGAGTTGGGACTCGGGGAAATCCGGGCGGACAACGTGCTGCGCGGCCTCGCGGGCACCGGCATCAGCTGCCCAGCCATCGACCGGTCATTGGTTTTCCGTTATCTGGACCACTGCGTAAAAACCGGAATCCTGCCTCGCCCCACGGGCGATGATCGACCAGAGCCAGTCGCGGCTGGTTAGACCAAGTCGGGAACCCGGGCGGACTCCGCCCCGACTACTGAGGCGGAGTCCGAACCATCCCGAGGAGCCCGCATGCATAGGAAACGGCCCGCCATCGCGGTGCTGGCCGGAGCGCTCTGCCTGGTCACGGCGGCCTGCGGCGGCAGTTCGTCGTCCACGGACACGGAGAATGCAGGCAAGGGCGAACGCTCCGGCGCCGGCTACCCCGTCACGCTGAAGAACTGTGGGCGCACCACCACGTACACCAAGGCGCCCAGCCGCGTCGTCGTCACGAACGGCGCCTCGGTGGCCGAGGTCTCCGCGCTGCTCGCCCTTGGCCTCGGTGACCGCATCGTGGCCAACCAGCAGTGGTACGGAGCCTCCGAGGTCGCAGGCCGAGCCAAGGCCATCAAAGAGCTGCCGGACGGTGGTATCAAGCCCAACGACGCATTCGGCATCGCGCGCGAGGCGATGCTCGGACTCCGCCCCGACCTGGTGTTGGGGACCACCGGGTACGCATTCACCTCGGGCAACGGCTTCGCCACTCGCGACGACCTCGCCACGGTCGCCGCGAACAGCTACATCTCACCGGAGGGCTGCGACGAAGACACCTCCAAGATGACCATCGAGGACAGCTATCAACTGCTGCGCGACCTGGGCAAGATCTTCCAGGTCGAAAAGCGCGCGGAGAAGCTGATCGCCGACTCGAAGCGGCGAATCGCCGAGGTCAGCGACAAGATCCAGGCCAAGGGTGACAAGAAGAAGCCCCGGGTCATGGTGGTCTTCTCCAACATGTCGATGGGCGGCAACGACTTCAGCTCGGTAGCGGCCAACGGCATCTGGAATGACATCCTCGCCAAGGCGGGCGGCACCAACGCCTTCTCATCGGCCACCAAGAACACCTTCGCGGATCTGAGCAAGGAGAAGGTCGCGGCCGAACCCGTGGACGCGCTGGTGGTGATGGGGTACCAGGACAAGAACCCGGCAGCCTACGCGCGCAAGCTGATCAAGGAGTTCCCCCAGTGGCCGGCCGCCAAGAACAACCGGTACATCGTGCTCTCCGACTCGATCTACCTTGGACCGAGCAACGACGTGGCCGTGGACAAGCTCGGCAAGATGCTGCATCCGGAGGCGCTGGGGGACCGGTGAGCGCGCACACCAGCGCGTGGCAGCGCACCGCGCGCACGCCCCTAGTGTCCCGCTTGCCACCGCTGTCTCATGCGCTTGCCGTGCCGTTCCCGTTCGCGCTGCCCCGCGGCCTCGCACCGCGACGTGCTGCCGCGCTGCCCCGCGGCCTCGCACGGGCGCGTAAAGCCACGCTGTCCCGCGGCCTCGCACGGGCGCGCGGTCGCGTACTGCTGCGCGTCTTCGCCGCGCGGACCGCCGACACCTCGCCCGCACCCGCCAAGGAACAGCGCCCGCCGCCCCCGTCGCACCCGGTCAAGGGCCCGCGTGGCCCGCGTATCGTCAAGATTCCCACCGCCCCGCTGCTCGTTGCCCTGCTCGCCGTGCTCGCGGCGACGATGATGGTGGCCGTGAGCATCGGCGCGGTCACCATCCCGGTGGCCGATGTCTGGCAGATCGTGTGGCACCACCTCACGGGCAGCGGCTCCGCCGCCGACCCCGCGCTCGACCAGATCGTATGGAACTTCCGCACCCCCCGTGTGGTGCTCGCCGCACTCGTCGGCGCCGGGCTCGCGGTCTCCGGAGTGGTCTTGCAAGCGGTGGTGGCCAACCCGCTCGCCGACCCGTACGTCCTCGGCGTCTCCTCCGGCGCCTCGTTGGGCGCCGTCATGGTCATCACCATGGCCGGTGGCGCGCTCGGTGGGCTCGGCGTATCGGCCGCCGCGTTCGCCGGGGCGATGATCGCCGTCGCCCTGGTCTTCGTACTCGGCCAGACCCGAGGCCGCGTCGCCCCCACCCGACTGGTGCTCTCCGGCGTGGCGGTCGGCTATCTCTTCCTCGCCGGTACGAGCTACCTCCAGCTCCAGGCCACGCCCACCGAACTGCGCTCCGTGATGTTTTGGATGCTCGGCAGCGTCGCGGGCGCCAAATGGAACCAGCTCGGCCTGGTGAGCACCGTCGTCATCGGCAGCACGCTATTTCTGGCGCTGTTCGGCCGCCAGCTCAACGCGCTGCTCGCCGGTGATGAATCGGCCACCGCGCTCGGCGTGGACGTACACCGGCTGCGCGCCGTGCTCCTGGTGCTGTCCTCGCTGCTGACCGGCACCGTTATCGCCGTCGCCGGCGGCATCGGCTTCGTGGGGCTGATGATCCCGCATCTGGTACGCCTGGCAGTCGGCGCCGATCACCGCAGGCTACTGCCGCTCGCCGCCGTCGTCGGCTCCATCTACCTCGTCGTCGTCGATCTGCTCTCGCGCACCGTTAACCGGCCAAATGAACTGCCGCTCGGCATCCTCACCGCTCTGTTCGGGGCACCCTTCTTCCTGTGGCTGCTGCGCCGCAACAGGAGTCTGGATGCCGGATGAGCGGCACGATACGAGCCCGGGACGCACACTGGCCTTCGGCGTGGGGGTCGAGGACCTGACGTTGCCCCCGGCTGCGATGGGGCCTCGACGCCGGCCCGGGACCTTGACGCAGGCCCGGGGCCACGGCTCGACCACTGAGAACGGGAGCGACTGCCTTGGACACCGGATGGGGAGCGTGAGGACCGCATGAAGCTCACCGTGGACGGGTTGCACGTCGTCCTCGATCATCAGCCCATCCTGCGTGACGTCAGCCTGGAGGCCCAACAGGGCGACATCGTGGGACTCATCGGTCCCAACGGCAGCGGCAAGTCCACCTTGCTGCGCGCCGTCTACCGGTCGCTGCGCCCGGCCCGGGGCGTGGTGCGCGTGGCCGGCGACGACGTATGGAAACTGCCGGCTCGCGCCGCGGCCCGACGTACCGCCGCGGTCCTGCAAGACAGCGCCGGCACCGCGGTGGGTCTGTGTGTCAAGGAAATCGTCGCCCTGGGCCGCACCCCCCACCACGGGCTGCTCGGCCGAGACGGCGCCGATGACCATCGGGCGGTGGAGGAGGCCCTGGACGCCTGCGGCGCCCGCACGCTGGAGGACCGGGACTTCGCTTCCCTGTCCGGCGGCGAACGCCAGCGGGTACTGCTCGCCCGCGCGCTGGCCCAGCGCCCGAAGCTGCTGGTCCTCGACGAACTGACCAACCACCTCGACATCCGCGCCCGTTTCGAACTCCTCGACCTCATCCGCGGCACCGGCACCACCACACTCGCCGTCCTGCACGACCTCGATCTCGCCGCCAGGCTCTGTGACCACCTCGTGGTCCTGAACGAGGGCACCGTGGCGGCGGCGGGCCCGGTGCTCGACGTGCTGACCACCGAGGTCCTGCGCGAGGTGTTCGGTGTCCAGGCCGTCGCCGAGCGGCACGCCGATGGCGTCATCCGGATCACCTACGGCGCCAACCCGCTGGCCATTGGGCGCGCGACTGAGCCGTTGACATCCGCGGTGCCCCGGTCGGCACCGGCCCCTGCAACGCCGCCGGCACCGACAACGCCAGCACCGACAACGCCGGCAGCGCCGTCCACCGTGCCACCGGCAGTCCCGCACCCCGCGCCCTCCGTTGCGGCTGTCGCGTCTGCGTCCGCCGCCGCATCCCCCTCCGCGTCCCCGCCGTCGTCGGCTGAGCCACCCACCCCGCCGCCGACCGAGCACGAGGCACCGGCGTTGGGCTAACGGCCCGGGCCGTGGAGGCCGGCGCACCCCTTCCGTACCGGACCCGCGGGCCCGAATTCCACGCCGGCTCAACGGCGCAGGCAGCGCCCCTGCGCCCGTGCACTCGCCGGGCGCTGCGACCTGCCGCAACCGCCGCATCTCGCCGTGCGCTGGCTCAGTCCTTGGAACGGGAGATCGCTTCCCGTACCGCCTCATCCGTACGTGCCACCAGGGCCGAGTTGTCATCCGCCGTGATGATCGGGCGCTGGATCAATGTGGGGTGCTGTACGAGCGCCGCGATCCAACGGCCGCGCGCATCCGCATCGCGCGGCCAGTCCCTCAGCCCCAACTCCTTCGCGGTGGCCTCCTGAGTCCGCGTGATGTCCCAAGGCTCCAGCCCGAGTCGGTCGAGCACGGCGCGGATCTCCTCGTGGTTCGGCACGTCATCGAGGTAGCGACGGACGGTGTACCGCGCGCCTTCCTCATCGAGTAGAGCGAGGGCGCCGCGGCACTTCGAACAGGCCGGATTGATCCAGATCTCCATGCCCGTCACCGTACCCCCAACCGCTCCCCTCCACCTCGGCCAAACCCCGTCTGGCCTGGGGCGATTGTCAGTGTCCTGGCGTAAAATACAAGGAGTAAGAGAGAGGGCAAACGACCGCCTCTGGAGGACGCCGATGGCCGTTGCCGCAACACCTCTTCCGTACCTGCCGGACCTGCCGAGCTTCCCGACGCTGCCGAAGAAGCGGATGCCAGCCGGGCACCCGCGTGAGTGGTACGAGACCCACCACCGCCGCCTGAAGGCCATGCGTCTGGCCATCGCCCTGCTGCACGCCGGGGTGTACCGCCCAGAGCAGGCATCCAACCGCCGGATACGCAATATCGCGGTCCGCATCGGAGTGCATCCGCCGTCCGACACCACGTGCCACATGGTGCGTTCCCTCATCCACTTCGACGACTGACCGGTCACATCGACGACTGACCACACTGACGACCGTCCGCCCCGGAGCCCTGGCCCCGGGGCGGCGGGCTTGGAGTTGGCGGGCTCGGCGGCGCTTTCATTGCGGCGGCGCGCCCGCGCGTCCCCTCAGCGGCAGCGGAACCGCCGTAGCGGATCGCGGACCGGGCGATGCGCCCGGTGCCGCGAATGAGGCGGAACACCTCGGAGATGTGCACGGTGTCGCCCGGCCGCGCGTACTCCAGCACGGAGAGTCCGGGTCCACTGGACAGGCCACCGGCCGTCTCCTCGTAGTTCCGCTACGACAGATGGTGGGCGAAGAAGGTCCTCACCCGGCGTCGTACCTCAGCGAGGGTCACAGCCGGGTCGCCGGTGCCGATAAGCGCGGCCCGTACTGTCGGTGTCACCAGGCCCGCGGTCTGGAGCCGTGCGCCGAGCGGGCCGTAGTCGGTAAACGCCCAGTGGTTCGCGTCGGCAAGCAGCACGCGGCGGCCAGGAAGCGTCGCCCAGGAGGACTCAATACGGGCGGCACCCTCGAATCCGTCGGTGCGGCACAGCAGCAGCGGCCGGTCGAAGCCGACCGACGGGTACAGGTCGAGATAGCCCTCCAGGTTCGCCACCGCGCCGACCCTACGGTTGCGACGGGCCGCGTACACCGCCGCCGTGCCGCCTGCGGAGTGCCCGTACAAACCGATCCGGTAGAGGTCCATGACCGGTGCGAGTGGCAGGTCGCTGAGCCGGTCCAGGACCAGGCGGAGGTCCGCGATCCGGGTGTCCACCATCGTGCGGAAGGTCACCAGGTCCGGTGGTCCGATCAGGACCGTCGTGCGCATCCCGGTGGGCAGTTCCACCTGAGAAGCGTCACCGGGGTGGTCGACGAGGACGACCACTCGGCCGTGGCTCGCCAGGTCCTCGGCGAGGGTTGTGCCGAGCGTGCGGGAATCACCGCCGCCTGGTGAGTACACCAGCACCGGCCGCCGCCCGGGCAGCGGCGGCGCGCCCACGTACCCGTGGGTGAGGACCGCGCCCCAGTCCACCGCTCCCGGCTCCGGCAGTCCCGGATGAACGTGCGGCGCGTACTCGGCGAACACCCCGGCCTCGTCCGGGGTGAGCTGCGGGGCCCGGGAGAAGCCGCGTACCGATCGGGCCGGGTACAGGACGGTCAGCATCAACTCCCGCACGCCACCCACCCATGGGTCGGTACGGACAGGGTCCGTCAGATGGACCGTCTGCATGCCTACGGGGTACGGGCCGGCGGGCGCGGGCAGCCGGAGGAACGGGCCGCCACCGAAGGCGGACACAGCCGTGGGCAGCAGGGCGGCGGCACTCCCGAATAGGGTGCCTTTCAGAAGAGTGCGTCGAGCAGACATACGAATATCCTTGGGGCGGCGGCCGTCACAGTGCGAAGGTTCAGGCCCTGGCCGAAAGGCTGGCCCGGGATGGGGAGTTGTGAGGGTGCTGCGAATCCACTTCACCGCGCAGGACTTCGTCCAGATCCGCTTCGCTCCCCGCCCGGCGCCGCTCCAGGAGCTGCACGCCACCCTGAGGACTGCCGTGAACCGGCATGGCGGGCCGCTGTTCGCGCCGTGGCGCGGACGCGTCCTGCGCTCCCTCCCGGCCGCAGCTAACCCGCTCGCCGACCTGGTTCCAGCGGGCCGCCCGCCATCCTTCCTCGACGTCCTCGGTGACACCATGGCCGACGGCTTCGAACAGATCCGCGCCACCAGCCCCGGTCTCGTCCGCTCCGAACTGGAGCGGGTCTACGGGGCGATGCCCGCCCCCCTCTGGATCCGCGGCCTGCACGCGGGCGACGACACGGCCTGGCGCACCCTGCACCGCGCCCAGCAGGCTGCGTACGAAACGGTCCTCGCGCCGGTCTGGTGCGTCGTACAGGATCTGCACCGTGCGGAGTTCACCCGGTGCGCCCTGACGGTCGCCGAGCACGGCGTGGCCGCCACGCTGACTGGCCTGGCCCCGGGCAGCCGACTCCACGAGGACGTGTGGGAATGGCCCGGCGCAGCGCCGGACCGCGACGTCTGCCTCGATGGGCGCGGCCTGGTTCTGCTGCCCACCTTCCACCACCCGGCGGGCCCACTTCTCCAAGTCACCCCGGGCCATCCCGCAGTCCTGACGTACCCAGCCGGTCCCGGGCTCCCGCCCACCGCGGGGCGTCCGGTCGTCCCCGCCGAGACCCTGGCCGCCGTCCTGGGCCGCACCCGACTGGACGCCCTGCGCCTCCTCACCGAGCCTCACACCACGACATCCCTGGCCCACGCTCTCCACGTCAGCAACGCGACGGCCTCGTCCCACGCAGCGGCGCTCAGATCAGCAGGCATGGTGACGACGACCCGCACAGGCCGCTCGGTCACCCACCAGCGCACGGCCCTCGGTACGCTGATCGCGGGCGCCTGACCGCCGTAGTTCGCCACAAGACGGCCCGCAAGCTCATCACCGCCCCAGTCAGCCACCCGTAGTCCTGCCCGCTCCCGTCTGTCGTCCTCGTCCAGTTCGGGCGCGTCCGGATCGCGCAGCGGGCGCAGGGCGCCGGCGGCCGGGACGCTGGCGGTGAAGCTGTAGCGGTCGAGCAGGTTCAGGTTGCGGTGCTTGAGCGGGGAGAGGCGGGCGGTGTGCCCCCACACGCTGCGGTGTGCGGGCATCGGCATAGTGTGACGTGTCACAGATTCAGTGGTGACGTGTGCACCGCGAACTGCGTTACCCGTCAGTACAGTTACCGAAATCGATGCTGCGGGCCAGGTGCCCACGGTCCGCCCCCACGCCGCAGCGAGCAACCGGCGGCGGGGCCGCGGACGTACCGCAACTGCCCTTTCGCTCGCACTGGCCGACTCGTACGTGGAGAGGACCCCCATGGGCACTGTGGAAGCGACGTGGCTTGACCAGGTGGTCAACACGGCCCGGTACCCCTTGCTGGATCTCCCAGGGGCCGCGGGGCAGGCCGTGGTGGCCCATGCGCAGCGCGAACTGGCCACTGCTGGCTGCACCGTACTGCGCGACTTCATCCGTCCGGCACTGCACGGCGCCCTACGGGAGGAATGCGCGGCACTCGCGCCCCGGGCGCACTATGACGTGGAAACGGTCAATGTCTACAACATCGCCGTGGGCGCCGAGTTACCTGATGGACACCCTGGGCAGGTGTCTTTCGAGCGGGGTAACGCGTTCGTCGCCCGGGACCGTATTCCCGCTGCCGCCCTGATCAGCCAGCTGTACGCGCACCAGGCGTTTCAGCGCTTCATCGCTCGCTGCTTCACCCTTCCCACGCTGCACGAGCTCGCGGACCCGCTCTCCGCTCTCGTGCTCAACGTCGTGGGGCCAGGTAGGGAACATCCGTGGCACTTCGACACCAACGAGTTCACCGTGAGCATGCTGACCCAAGTGCCCGAAGACGGCGGCCTCTTCGAATACTGCCCCAACATCAGGTCCGCGCACGCCGAGAACTTCGACGATGTCGGGGACGTCCTCCACGGGCGGGGCGAGCGGTTCATCCGGCGCCTTCCGTTGCGCGCCGGCGACCTCCAACTCTTCAAGGGCCGTCACTCGCTGCACCGGGTGAGCCCGGTACGCGGCGTAAGCGCCCGGCACTGCGCGATCTTCGCCTACAGCGAGCGCCCCGGCGTCGTCGGCAGCGTCGCGCGCACCCGACAGCTCTTCGGCCGGGTGCTGCCCGAACACCTCGCGGCTGCACGCCTCGTAGCCGCAGGCGGGGCCGCCCGTGGTGACCGGCTCCTCGATTAGCGGCCGTTGGCACCCTTGGCTCCTCGCCCCCTGGCCCGCTTCCCCCTCGCCCGCGCCAACAGGCCGCTATGAGTCCACGAGCCGGTACACCGAAGCTGGTTTAGCCCCGTAGCCCCGTAGCCCCGTACGAGTAAAGAGAGAGCAGACATGCATACGAGTCAGGGACCGGAAACCACGCCGTCGATGCCGGGGGCGATGCCCGGGGCGACCCCTGGGGCGTCCCCGAAGGTGACCGCTTCGGCGACCGTGCCCACGGGCACCGGGGAGCCCGCACCCGCCGCGGCGGCCACCACGTCCACCTTCGCGCATGAAGACGTACTTCCGCGTGTTCCGCTGCCCACGCTGGAGGAAAGCTGCCAGCGGTTTCTCGCCTGGTGCGCGCCACTGCTGACCGCCGAAGAGTTGGCGGACACCGAGGCTGAGGTGGCCGCCTTCGCCGCTGCCGACGGCCCGGGGCAGGCCCTGCAAGCGGCACTGGCGACGTACGACGCCAGCGACGGCGTGCACAGCTGGCTGGACACCTTCTGGCCGTACCGCTACCTGGGTCGGCGCGATCGCATCGCGCTCAACGCCAACTTCTTCTTCCTGTTCAAGGACGCGGCCCAGCTGCAGGTGCAGCGGGCCGCCGGGCTCATTGCCGGCGCCGTGCACTACAAGCGACAACTCGACCAGGAGCTGGTGCCGCCGATCGTGCAGCGTGGGCAGCCGCAGACGATGGAGCAGAACAAATTCCTGTTCTCCGCCACCCGGATTCCCGGCACGGTCCAGGACACCGTCCGCGCCCCGTACACCGAAGGCTGGCCAGGTCCCTCGCCGGCCCGGCACATCGTGGTGTTCCACCGGGGCGCCATGTTCCGCCTCGATGTGCTCGGCCCGGACGGCGTACCGCACAGCCTGGACGATGTGGAGGCTGGGCTGCACGCGGTGTTGGAGATGGGTGCCGAGCCGCCGGCGCCCGACACCTCGGTTGGGCACCTCACCACCATGGCCCGCGCGGAGTGGGCCGCTGCCCGCCAGTCGCTGCTCGCCTGCCATCCGCGTAACGCGGACGCGCTGGACGACGTCGAGACCGCGCTGTTCTGCGTCTGCCTTGAGGACTTCGCCCCCGCCGACATCCAGCACACCTGCGATGAACTGCTCTACGGCGACCGGGGCAATCGCTGGTTCGACAAGGCGCTCTCCTTGATCGTGTTCGCCGATGGCCAGGCAGGCATCAACGTCGAGCACTGCGAACTGGACGGAACGACCGTCCTCAGTTTCGTGGACGCCGTTTTGGGCACCCCGGCCGATGAGCACTCCCGGCGATCCGGCGCCACGGACCAGGGCGCACCGACGCCGCGCCCCATCGTCTTCGAGCTGGACCAGGCGCTACGTGGCCAGGTGCGCTCGGCCGCCGACGCCTTCGCCGCTTACGGCGAGGCCACCGCGACGTGCACCGTCCCCTTCGCCGACTTCGGCGCCAACACCGCCAAGTCGCTGCGCGTGTCACCGGACGCCTTCGTTCAACTCGCCTACCAACTGGCCCACCAGCGTGCCAAGGGCCGTCTTGGCGCCACATACGAGTCGATCGCCACCCGCTCGTATCGGCGCGGGCGCACCGAGGCGATGCGCGTCGTCACCCCCGAGATCCAGCGCTTCGTTGCGGCGATGGAGGACCCGGCGGCGGACGCGGCTACCCGCCGCGCCGCGCTGCGCACCGCCGCCGACCAGCATGTGGCCCGCGCCAAGGAATGCCAGCTGGGCCAGGCGCCCGAACAGCACCTGTGGGAGCTGGAACTGATCCAACGCCGCCGTGGCGAGGCCCTCGGGATCACGGAACAGCCCGCCCTCTACCGCAGCCCCGGCTGGCGGATCATGCGGGACGACTACCTGAGCACCAGCTCCGCGCCCTCAGCACACATCCAGCACTTCGGCTTCGGCTCCACCAGCAGCCGCTGCATCGGCGTCGCGTACGTCCTGCTCCCCGACCGCTTCAACGTCTATCTGAGCACTCCGCGCCCGGTGGCCGCCGAGATGCACACGTTCGCCACCCGGCTCCGGGAGGCGGTGGGGGAGCTGCGCGAACTGCTGGGTGAAGAGCAGGAGAACTGACGGCCCCGTTCGGCATCCCGGCCCCGCTCGGCCCCCTGCCGAGCCGCTGCTTTTCTGGCCGTTCTGGCTTCGCCGTCCCGACAGTCGGGGCCAAGAGGTGACGCCGCGAGTTTCGTTTCTGACCGGGCCGGCCCGTTTCCTAGCTGAACGGGGCGGCCCGCTGTCGTGCGCCCCTGGCGGTAGTCGCCGTACCGCCCGCGCCCGTACGCACCCACGCCACCGACGACACTCGCTGTGACGCTCATCACATGCAGGGTGGAGAAGGCAACCATTCCGCACGATGTTGATCTCGCGCACGCGAAAGCCATAGGCCGAAAACTGATCGCAAGATGACGCGTGCGCGGGGTTTAGGTTAATTTTGCTGTCGGAATGTGACACATGCGGTCACGTTCGTGCCCTTCCAGTAACCCGTACTCCTGAGCGAGGGGCGCCCTCTGTCCGCGTGGGCCAGAGGTTCATCAGTCCACGAGCCCATCGGTGGGTCGTGGTGGCAGTAGCGGTGGGGGCCTCCCAGATGAAGATCGTGTTTCTGATCCACAATGCGTACGGCATCGGGGGGACTATCCGTTCAACGCTGAACCTGTCCACCGCGCTGGCGGCCGGGCACGACGTCGAGGTCGTCAGCGTGCACCGGGTAGCCGACGAGCCGCAGTTGTCGTACGACGCTCGCGTGCCCCTGACCTCGCTGATCGATATGCGCGAGGACAGCCCCACCTACGAGGGCGAGCACGAACTGACCAAGCTGCCGAACACGATGTTCCCCGACAAGGGCGTTGACTTCGGCCGGCTGCGCTACACCGCACTGCACGATGAGCGCATCGCCGGCTTCCTCGGCCGAACCGACGCCGACGTGGTGATCGCCACCCGCCCCATCCTCAACGGCTACCTCGCCCGCTATGGGCAGCGCCGTTGTCTGCGCATCGGCCAAGAACACCTCTCGCTCGACGCGCACAGCGACCAGTTGCGCACCGACCAGAACACCGCGCTACGCGACCTCGATGCCTTCGTGACCGTGTCGGAGGCCGACGCCCGCCAGTACCGCACGGCCCTGCCCGGCATCGGCACCACCATCTTGGCCATCCCCAACGGCGTGCCCCGACCCGAGGTCGAACCCTCCAGCCTGGACTCCCGCGTCATCGTGTCGGCTGGCCGGCTGGTTGCCGTCAAGCGTTACGACCGGCTCATCAACGCCTTTGCCGCCGTGGCCGCTGACTATCCGGACTGGACGCTGAGGCTGTACGGGCGCGGCCCCGAGCGGCCCAAGCTGCGTCGGCTCATCGATGAACTAGGCCTATACGACCGCGTGTTCCTCATGGGCGCGGTCTCTCCCATCGAAACCGAGTGGGCCAAGGGTGCCGTGGCCGCGGTCGCCTCGGACATGGAGTCCTTCGGCATGACCATCGTGGAGGCCATGCATTGCGGCGTCCCGGTCATCGCGACCGACTGCCCGCACGGCCCCGCGGAGATCATCAGCCACGGCCAGGACGGCCTGCTCGTCCCCCTCGCCAAAGACGAACCCATACCGGGCGCCGGCGTGTACGCCGATGCCCTGCGCTCCCTCATGTCCGACGAAACGCTGCGCCGGAAACTCGGCGCGGGAGCCCTCGCCAAGGCGTCCTCGTTCGCGCCTGATGTCATCGGGCGTCGGTACGAGGAACTCTTCACCACCCTTTCGCGCGAACGCGCCCCCGGCCGGGCCGGCGATCGAGACCGCGAGCGCGCGCCCAAGGCCGAACGCCCCGGCCTACTGCGACGCATGCGCGCCGCGCTGCGCGGCGACGACGGCGCGGCATCGGCCTCCGGTGCCAAGTCGGGAACGCCGGGCGCAGCCGAAACGACACCCCGACACCTGGCCTTCGCCCGCTCCAGCGCCATCGGCGATGTCCGTATCCGGCTGACCGCTGATGCCCCACCGGCCGGCCCTCTCGACTTCGTGGCCCGCCTGCGCCGTGACCCGCAGCGCCGCGAGGTCCGCGTCCCCCTACCCGAAACCGAAACCGGCGCCGGCGACGGCAGCGTCAACGTGACACTCCAGCACAGCGAACACACGCTGCCGGAGGGCCGCTGGGACTGCTACGTGGCACCCCGCGGCAGCAACACCCGCACCCGCCTGACCGCGGCCCTCACCGAACAGGCCCGACTGATCGGCCAACCCCCGGTACGTAACGCAGACGGCATCGCGGCCTGGGTCCCGTACACCACCACCGATGGCTTCCTCGCCCTACGCACCTGGCAACGCCCCGCCCACGCCGAGGTCACCCGCATCGCCATCACTCACGACGCGGCAACCATCACCGCCCGTGTGCTCGCCCCCACCGGGCTGCCGCTGACCGAGGCGACCGTGCACGCCGCAGCGCGCGAAGACGCCGCACACGACTTCGCCGTCCCCGTCACCCCGCTGGGCGATGACCTGTTCACCTTCACGCTCCCGTACGCCGAGGCGCTCCAGCGCCGCACCGTGGAACACGACCTGTGGGACCTCACCGTACGCACCGCCGACCAGCCCCCCGTCCCGCTGGGCCGCATCACGGGCGACCTCGTGGACCGCAAGAAGACCGACTACGTCCCCCCGGCCCTCCACGAACACCCCACCCGCGGCACCACCCGCATCAAGCCCTTCTTCACGGTCACCAACAACGTGGCCCTCAGCGCCAGGGACGAGGCGGCTGAGGGGGAGTAGGCGCGGTGGAGGCGGTGCGGGCCCGGGGCTGGAACCGGGGCTGCGGGTCCGAGCTGGAGGCGAGGGCTGCGGGTCCGAGTTGGGGCTCGGGGCTGCGGTTTACGGCTGGGGCAGCGCGGCCGGTGCGGATATTGCCGTACGCGCCCCTTAGCGGAGGCGCAAGCCCCCCACCACGCGGCTGTTCTGCGATGAGAACGCGCCGCTGATCGGCAGGGAAACCGGCTGCCGCGACGATATGAGTAATCCCCGGCCCGCAATGGCGGACCGGGGATTATCTCGCGTATAGTGGGTTCTTCTATGCCCACGCAAAAAAGCCCCGCAAAGGGGCCTCACAGTGAGAACTGTATCCGACAGGGAGCCGTTTTGTCAAACCGGGAAAACGTCGAATTGCGGGGAGAGCAGGAATTCATCGATCGACTCCATGCCCGTGTTGATGCGCTGCGCCTCGTCGCCGCGCGAGACGTCGAGGACGCACTGACGCCGGTCGGGACGGGCATGCAGGCCCGCCTCGAACGCGACGTCCTGGTCGCGGAGCGCTCGGGCCTGCTGGCCGCGCTGAATACGGTGGACGGCTCGCTGTGTTTCGGCCGCATCGATCTCTCAGATGGGGTTGCGCACCACATCGGGCGTATCGGAATCCGCGAGGACGACGCCGCACGCACTCCACTTCTGATCGATTGGCGTGCGCCGGTGGCCCGCCCCTTCTATCTCGCCACCGGGTACACCCCCATGGGTATGCGCCGGCGTCGGCACATCGCCACCGAGGGCCGCACGGTCATCGAACTCCATGATGAGATCCTCGACCTCAAGGACCGCGAACGCACCGGCTTCGAGGACCCGAACGGTGACGACGTCCTGCTTGCGGCGTTGAACTCCGCGCGCACCGGACGCATGGGCGACATCGTGCGAACCATCCAGGCGGAGCAGGACAACATCATCCGCGCCCCGCACCGTGGTGTCCTCGTCGTCGAGGGTGGCCCTGGCACGGGAAAGACGGCCGTGGCGCTGCACCGGGCCGCATTCCTGCTCTACGAACACCGCGAGCTGCTCGCCAGGCGCGCCGTGCTCATCGTGGGCCCCAACCCGACCTTCCTGCGCTACATCGAGGAGGTACTGCCCGCGCTCGGCGAGACCGGCGTTCTCCTCGCCACGCAGGCCGAACTCTTCCCCGGCGTCCACGCCACCGGCACCGACACGCCCCGGGCCGGCGCCGTCAAGGGTGGCGAGCAGATGGCTGAGGCGCTCGCCCTCGCCGTGCGCGACCGGCAACAGTTGCCGGCCCCCGGCGCCCCGCTGATCATCCCGCACGACGACGGAGGGGACCTCGTCCTCGACTGGGAGATCGCCTACGAGGCTCGCCAGGCAGCACGTGACACCCGTCTGCCGCACAACCTCGCCCGCCCGTACTTCGTCTTTCGGGTCATCGACGCCCTCACCGCCCAGCTCACCGAGCGCATCGGCGCCGACCTTCACGGCGGCCCCAACTTCCTTGGCCCGGACGACATCGCCCAGCTCGGCAGCGGCATCGCCGTGAGCAAGGCAGTGCATGCCGCCGTCGATGAGCTGTGGCCGCCCCTCACCCCCGAAGGGTTCCTCGCCGACTACCTGGCCGCACCCGTGTACGTATCGGACCAGGACGCCGACACCATCCGGCGTGCACCCGGCGACGGTGAGTGGACCCCGGCCGACGTCCCGCTGCTCGACGAAGCGGCCGAGCTGCTGGGGGCCGACGACAGCGCCGAGCAGGCCGCGGCCGAGGCGGCACGACAGGAGCGGATCGCCTACGCCCAGGGCGTCTTGGAGCTGTCGCGGGGCTCGGAGAGTTACGAGTTCGAGGACGAGGAATCCGAGGTCCTCGCCGCCCACGACATCATCGATGCCGAACGGATGGCGGAGCGGCACGAGGAGGCCGACCGTCGCAGCGCGGCCGAGCGCGCCGCGGCCGACCGTACCTGGGCATTCGGGCACATCATCGTCGATGAGGCACAGGAGCTCTCGCCGATGGCATGGCGGCTGCTGATGCGCCGCTCACCGACCCGTTCGCTGACCTTGGTCGGCGACCCGGCCCAAACATCCGATGCGGCCGGCGTCGGGTCGTGGGAGAAGATCCTGCAACCGTATGTCGGTGACCGTTTCGAGCACGTCACGCTGGGAGTCAACTACCGCACGCCTGCCGAAATCATGGAGCTGGCCGCCAGGGTGGTACGGGAGAAGAACCCTTCCATCGCGTCCCCCACCTCAGTGCGCTCAACCGGCGAGGCACCGTGGAAACGGCATGCCGGCGAGAACCTGCCGGGCGCAGTGGCTCAGGCCGCCGCGGACTTGACACCCCACGAGGGGCGCCTCGCGGTGATCGCGCCGAGGGCACTGCACGAGGAGATCGCCGCTGCCCTGACGGGAGTCACCGCGGGCACCACGCCCGACCTCACGCGCCCGCTGGTGCTACTCGACCCACGCCAGGCCAAGGGCCTGGAGTTCGACCATGTGCTGGTGGTGGAGCCCGCCCAGTTCGAAACGAGCGATCTGTACGTAGCGCTGACCCGTGCCACCCAGCGCCTGGGCATCGTCCACCGAGAGGAATTGCCCCGGGCACTGCGCTGACCGACCTCTCGCCCTGCCACGATGACGCTCGTATCGCCCCGTCGCGCATCGCCTGAAGCGGTCGGGGCAGCACGAAGGCCGCCACCCCCAGGAATCGTCCTGCGCGGTGGCGGCCTTCGACAACTCACCTGGCGTTACGCCAGCAACGTCGGGGAGCTTTCTCGGGCGGGCTCGACCCCGGCCCGTTAAAGGTCGAAGTACAGCTCGAACTCGTGCGGGTGCGGGCGGAGTTGGATGGGGGCGATCTCGTGGGTGCGCTTGTAGTCGATCCAGGTCTCGATCAGGTCGGACGTGAAGACGCCGCCCTGCTGGAGGTACTCGTTGTCGGCTTCCAGGGCTTCCAGGACGGCCGGCAGGGACGTGGGGACCTGGGGCACGCTCGCGTGCTCCTCGGGGGCGAGTTCGTAGAGGTCCTTGTCGATCGGCTCGGCCGGCTCGATCTTGTTCTTCACGCCGTCCAGGCCCGCGAGGAGGAGGGCCGAGAAGGCCAGGTACGGGTTCGAGGACGGGTCCGGGGCGCGGAACTCGACGCGCTTGGCCTTCGGGTTGGAGCCCGTGATCGGGATGCGCATGGCCGCGGAGCGGTTGCGCTGCGAGTAGACCATGTTGACCGGGGCCTCGAAGCCGGGGACCAGGCGGTGGTAGGAGTTCACCGTCGGGTTGGTGAAGGCCAGCAGCGACGGGGCGTGCTTGAGGATGCCGCCGATGTAGTAGCGGGCCATGTCCGAAAGGCCCGCGTAGCCCTGCTCGTCGTAGAAGAGGGGATCGCCGCCGGACCACAGCGACTGGTGGACGTGCATCCCGGAGCCGTTGTCGCCGAAGATCGGCTTGGGCATGAAGGTCGCGGTCTTGCCGTTGCGCCAGGCGACGTTCTTCACGATGTACTTGAAGAGCATCAGGTCGTCAGCCGCGGCCAGCAGCGTGTTGAACTTGTAGTTGATCTCGGCCTGGCCTGCGGTGCCCACCTCGTGATGCTGACGCTCGACCTGTAGGCCCGACTTCTCCAGCTCAAGGGAGATCTCCGCACGCAGATCGGCGAAGTGGTCCACCGGCGGAACCGGGAAGTAGCCGCCCTTGTAACGCACCTTGTAGCCGCGGTTGTTCTCCACCGCGCCGGTGTTCCAGGCGCCCGCCTCGGAGTCGATGTGGTAGAAGGACTCGTTAGCGGCGGTGTTGAAGCGCACATTGTCAAAGACGTAGAACTCGGCCTCGGGGCCGAAGTACGCGGTGTCCGCGATGCCGGTGGAGGCCAGATACGCCTCGGCCTTCTTGGCGATGTTGCGCGGGTCGCGGCTGTACTGCTCGCCCGTGATCGGGTCGTGGATGAAGAAGTTGATGTTGACCGTCTTGTCCCGGCGGAAGGGATCGAGACGCGCCGTGCTCAAGTCCGCGCGCAGCGCCATGTCCGACTCGTGGATCGCCTGGAAGCCGCGGATCGAGGAGCCGTCGAAGGCCAGCTCTTCGGCAGGGTCGAACGCCGTCGCCGGGATCGTGAAGTGCTGCATCACGCCAGGCAGGTCGCAGAAGCGGACGTCCACGAACTTGACGTCCTCATCCGCAATGTACTTCTTGGCGTCGTCGCCGTTCTGGAACATCCCACTCCTCCTAGCCCGGCCGGGAGCGGTCGGGGTTGCTTCGATCGCGCTGACCTGTGCGGTGGTGCGCTGGGCCCGACCATAGGTAGCCGGGATTTCCCGAGCATGACCCATTTGTTTCGCTGAGGTTAACCGGCACGCGGGCCGGGGTGCGCCCTTCGCGGCAGTGTACGGCGATGCCATCAGGCCGTTCCCGGCCCCGAGCGGACGGGGGCGTATGCGGTCGCAGTACCGTAGGGGAGTGGATAACAGGCAGGTTCTCGGATCGTGGCTCTCCGGGCCGCGCGCGACGGCCGAGGAGATGGGCGTCGATTTCGGTTACCGGGGCGAACGGCTCGGTTTGCCCCGCGAGGGGAAGGGCGCCATCGCGCCGCCCGGCCGGCGGATGCTGGCCCTCCTCGTCGACTGGGGGTTGTGCCTCCTCGTTGCGTACGGCCTGATCGCCGACCGTAACGCGGCGTCGGCCGGGAATTGGGCGCTGCCCGTCTTCTTGGTGATGTCCCTGCTGACCGTGGGCACGCTCGGCTGCACGCCGGGCAAGATGCTGTGCCGCGTGCGCGTCATCGGCCTGGACGGAAACCGACTGTCGTTTCCGCGCACCCTGCTGCGTTGCGTGCTGCTCGGCCTCGTGGTCCCCGCCGTGATCTGGGACCGCGACGCCCGCGGGCTACACGACCGTGCGGCGGGAGCCATCCAAATCCGCCTGTGAAGGTGCGTAGATCCGCGGCCTTGTTCGGTTGTCGGCCTGTCGATCCGTGAGCCTGTCTGCCGATCGGCAAGCGAGCCTGCCGATCCTTATCCGCGCAGATACCTCGTGTACGTACACCTCGCGTACGTACACGAGGCGTACGAGCCGTCCTGAGAACGCCGATGGGCGGTCCGGAACACTCGTTCCGGACCGCCCATCGGTGCGGCGCTCGCGGTGGCTGTCGCCGCCGCTCGAAGGCTCGCTCAGCGGCCCTTCGGCATCCGTAGGTTCTTGGGCATGGGGCCTTTGGGGATCGGCATATTGCTCATCAAGTCGCCGAGCGCCCTGAGCCGGTCGTTGACCACGGTGACCTGCGCGCCGGGTAGGACGCGGGGGAGCTTGAGCAGCGTGGCCCGCAGCTTCTTGATCGGGACTTCGCCCTCGCCCTTGCCGACCAACACGTCGTGCACCGGTACGTCGGCGACGATGCGGGCCATGCGCTTCTTCTCGGCGGCCAGCATGGACCGGAGCCGGTTCGGGTTGCCCTCGGCGACGAGCACGATGCCTGCCTTGCCGACTGCCCGGTGGATGACGTCCTGGCTGCGGTTCATGGCCACGGCAGGCGTCACGGACCAACCACGGCCCACGTTCTCCAGCACGGCCGCAGCCGCGCCCGGCTGGCCCTCCATCTGTCCGAAGGCTGCCCGCTCCGCCCGGCGGCCGAAGATGATGGCCATCGCGAGGAAGGCCAGCACGAAGCCCAAGATGCCAAGCAGGATCGGATGGTCGATCCACAGGCCGATGGCGAGGAAGACACCGAAGGTGACGATTCCCACAGCCGCGACGACAAGACCGACCTTTGAGTCGGCCTTCTTGGTCATCTTGTAGGTCAGAGCGATCTGTTTCAGCCGCCCGGGGTTCTCGGATGTTTCCTTCCTCGCCATGTACGGCAGTTTACGTCGCCTGCGAGGTGCGGGTCGCCACGGCCTCCATCAGGTGTTCGGCCTCCCGACGGTCCTCGGCGCGACGCCGGTCTTCGAGCACCGATGTCCACGCGTTACGACGGGCAGTGCGCTGCCCTGCGCTCATCAACAGGCCCTCGATCGTGCGCAGGGCCCCGGCGACGGACGGGCGTGCGAGCGGGCTTACAGGCGCGGCCAGCATGGTGGCGGTCTCCTCGGGGCGAGTCATTCCACTGGTGAACGTTCTGTGCCTCTATCGTCACTCATCGGTGTTACCGGGGCGTGTCGAGGTGGTCGCGCCCCATGTAACGCCTGTGCGGCCCGTACGTGCGCATGTTCTCGCAGGTCGTACGGGCCGCACAGCAGGCCAAGGCGGCAGCTCGCGGCCGGTCGCGGCCGGGGTGGCGACCAGCCGCTCAGGCGGTCTTTGCGGGCAGCGTGGCGTTACGCCGTTCGATGGCCTGCTGGTACAGCCGGCCCGCGCGGTACGAGGAGCGGACCAGTGGGCCCGACATCACGCCGGCGTAACCGATCTCGTCGGCCTCGTCCTTCAACTCGACGAACTCGTGCGGCTTCACCCAGCGCTCCACGGGGTGGTGCCGAGGGGTGGGGCGCAGGTACTGGGTGATCGTGATGAGCTCGCAGCCCGCCTCGTACAGGTCGCGCAGGGCCTGGCTGACCTCCGACCGCTCCTCACCCATGCCAAGGATCAAGTTGGACTTGGTGACCAGGCCGGCCTCGCGGGCCTTGGTGATCACCTCAAGGGAGCGCTCGTAACGGAAGCCGGGGCGGATGCGGCGGAAGATGCGCGGCACCGTCTCCACGTTGTGGGCCAGCACCTCGGGGCGGGAGGAGAACACCTCGGCGAGCTGCTCGGGTACGGCGTTGAAGTCCGGGATGAGCAGCTCGACGCCGGTGTCCGGCATGGTGGCGTGAATCTGCCGCACGGTCTCCGCGTACAGCCAGGCGCCGCCGTCCTCCAGGTCGTCGCGGGCGACGCCGGTGATGGTGGCGTAGCGCAGCTCCATCTGCTGCACGGACTCCGCGACCCGGCGGGGCTCGTCGCGGTCGAGCTCCTGTGGCTTGCCGGTGTCGATCTGGCAGAAGTCGCAGCGCCGCGTGCACTGGTCGCCGCCGATCAAAAATGTCGCCTCGCGATCCTCCCAGCATTCGAAGATGTTGGGACAGCCCGCCTCCTGGCACACCGTGTGCAGGCCCTCGCTCTTCACCAGCTTCTGCAACTGGTTGTACTCAGGACCCATCTTCGCCCGGGTCTTGATCCACTCAGGCTTGCGCTCGATGGGGGTCTGGCTGTTCCGGACCTCCAGGCGCAGCATTTTGCGTCCATCGGGTGCGACTGCGGACACGTCCGGCACTCCACTTCGCTTGGCGGCGCGGCTTTCGAATCTTCGGCGAACACCAGGGTACGCCCGTGCAACACATGCTCTTCTGTCGAGACCAACCGGAGAGCTGCGGGGTGCATTCCTCACACGGCGCGCGGAAGCGGCACGCTGTGGCTCAGTACGTCCTGAAGGTGTCCCTCGATCACGGGGAGCACCTCGGCCACCGGTACGTCACGGCCCAGCTCATGCGAGAGCGAGGTCACCCCGGCGTCGCGGATGCCGCACGGCACGATGCGATCGAACCAGGTGTTGTCCGGATTGCAGTTCAGCGAGAAGCCGTGCATGGTGACGCCCTTGGCGATCCGTACGCCGATGGCGGCCAGTTTGCGGTCCTCGCGCCGCTGGCCCGCGTTGGAGGGGGCGTACTCAGGACCGTTGAGTCGCGCGTCGAACTCCTCGTCGGCCAGCCGGGGATCGAAGTCCAACTTGAGGCCGCCGATGGCCGGACGCTGCTCGACGGGGTCGCCCAGGACCCATACGCCGCTGCGGCCCTCGATGCGGGTGGTCTCCACACCGAACTCCGCGCAGGTGAGCAGCAGCGCGTCTTCCAGGCGGCGTACGTGGGCGATCACATCCACCGGACGCGGCAGCTTCACAATCGGGTAGCCGACGAGTTGGCCCGGGCCATGCCAGGTGATCTTGCCGCCGCGGTCCACGTCGACCACGGGGGTGCCGTCTAGGGGGCGCTCGTTGTCGGCCGTACGCCGCCCGGCGGTGTAGACCGGCGGGTGCTCAAGGAGGAGGCAGGTGTCGGGGATCTCGTCGGCGAAGCGCGCCGCGTGCACCCGGCGCTGTTCCTGCCAGGCCTCCTGGTATTCGACGGCCTCTGCGCCGAACCCCATGTGTACGAAGCGCAGCTCGTCCTGCTCTGCGATTGGCTGGGGAAGCCCCATGGCAGCTCCTTCGAACAAACTCGCAACCGATGCGCCTCAGCCACTGTACGGCGGCGGTGCGGGCCACCGGCAGGCGGCCGTGCGCTGACGATTCCGCCGGCTGTTCCGCGGCCGTCGTGCCGGTCGGTGGGACCGAGGGCGCGAAGGGCGTGGCACGTGTGGCAGCTGGGGCCGAGATGAGCGTGAGACGCGCCTGGGGCAAGCCTGAAACGAGGCGGAGGAGGGGCAGAGAGGGGGGTGGATAGGGGCAGGGCGGCGCAGAGGGGGCAGGGGGGAAGGAGGGGCAGAGAAAGACAGGGGAGGCGCCGAGCAAGCGGGTAGGGATACAGCGGCGCAGGTAGGCGTGCGCCGGGCGTTACGTATCTCATCGCTTCTCACACGATCGGATGAATGTGGGGCGAAGGTGGCGAGAAGGGCACCGCCAACCGCTAAATTCACGCCGTTCCACAGAGCGACGCGATCAGGGAGACCGGCAGGCTGATGACGGAACGACCCCCGCAGCACACCCCCAACCGTCAGCTCGCCGCGCTCATTGCCGAGGCCGGTTTCTCGCACGCCGGGCTCGCCCGGCGAGTGGACCAGCTTGGGCTAGAGCACGGCCTTGACCTGCGATACGACAAGACGTCGGTGACGCGCTGGCTGCGCGGACAACAGCCGCGTGGCACGACACCGGCGCTGATCGCCGAGGTCTTCACCCGGCGCCTTGGCAGACGGCTGTCCGCGCAGGACCTCGGCCTTGACGCGTGCGCCCCGGTGTACGCGGGCCTGGAGTTCGCTTCCTCGCCCGAGGAGGCGGTGGACATCGTCAGCGGGCTGTGGCGGAAGGACTCCGGCAGCCACAGCGAACTACGGAAGATCGCCTTCACCCCGGCCGGGCTGGTGGTGCCGAGCCGGGACTGGCTGATCGGGCGCGCCGACGAGCGGGTGGCACGTGGCGCGCCGGCCCCCGTCAGACCCTCGCACGGGGGGCCCGAGGGCCCCGGGCGCGTGGGGCCCCCAGGAGCGGGGCCTCCAGGAGCGGGGCCCGCAGGAGGGCGCCCCGGCGGCCCGGGGAGCAGCGGTGCCGCAGGCCCCGGCGGTGCCGTGGGGCACGGTGGCGTCGGCGGGGCCGCGCGTGGCCCGGGCGGTGGTCACGGCGCGCCGGCTGGGCAGACCGCGGTGGCCGGTGCCGCAGGCGCCGTCGCAGGTGTGGGCAGCGCACGCGTTCCGCTACAGAACCGGGTCGCGGTGCCGCGACAGCGGCTCACCGACCGCACCGACCGGGGCCCGGGGCATCGGGTCACCTCCGGCGATATCGCCGCGTTGCGCTCGGTCGGTGAGCTTTTCAGGGCGTTGGACCACGCGTACGGCGGTGGGCACGCGCGGCAGGCGCTGGTGCGCTATCTGGAGCACGAGGGCGAACCCATGCTGCGGGGCAGCTACGGGGAGTCCGTTGGGCGCCGGCTGTTCGCCGCGGTTGCGGACCTGACCCGGCTGGCCGGCTGGACCTCGTACGACATCGCCGCGCACGGTCTGGCACAGCGCTACTTCGTACAGTCGCTGCGGCTTGCCCAGGCCGCCGGCGACCGGGCGTACGGCAGCTATGTGCTGGTGACGATGAGCCGCCAGGCCGTCTATCTGGGGCACGGCAGGGAGGCGGTGCAGCTTGCGCGGGTCGCCCAGCAGGGCGTGGGCTCCGGCGCACCGCCGGTGGTGCAGGCGCTGTTGCACGCCGCTGAGGCGCGCGGGCACGGCGTACTCTCCGAGGCCCGCGCCTGCACGGCGTCGCTGGCGCGGGCGGAACGGGCGCTGGAGACGGCCCGGCCTGGAGACGACGTCCCGTATTGGGCGCGGTTCTTCGACGAGTCGCAGCTCGCGGACGACTTCGGGCACTGCTATCGGGACCTCCAGCAGTACCGCGCAGCGGCCCAGCACGCCGAGCGTTCGCTGCAACTGCGAGGCGCTGCGTATGCACGCAGCCGCGTCTTTTGCCGAGTGGTGCTGGCGACGGCCCGGCTTGGCCTTGGCGAGTTGGAGCAGGCGTGCGCGCTCGGCGCCGAGGCGGCGCAGCAGGCGTCGGAGATGCGGTCGGTGCGCGCGGTGGAGTATGTGCGCGACTTCGAGCGCCGACTCGAACCGTACCGAGACGCCGCGCCCGTACGCGGGTACCGGGAGCGGGTAGCGGCGCTCGGGTGAGGTCCGAGCGCCGGCGCGGATGATGCCTGCTGGTGGCCCTGGGGCACCGCCCTGCGCCTTGCGGGGGAGCGCCCCGGCCAACGGTGCCGGATGGGCCGCCGCGCGGGCGCCGGACGGGTGCCGCACGGCCCGTCCGGCGGTCGCGGCGGGTTACGCGGCTACGCCGCCACGCTGAGCGGCGCCGGGTCGCAGCCCGGGGTGAGGCCGAAGTCACGGAGGACTTCACGGGCCGCCCGGCGGCCGGAGTAGAGCGCGCCCTGGGCCGAGCTCGTGTCGCGGTGGTCGCCGCACACGTACAGGCCGTGGAGCAGTCGGACCGGGCGGCGCAGGTCGTGCGGGGCGGGCATGGCCGGCACCGCGTAGGGATCATGGAAGGCGGCGAGCAGTCGCCAGCCGGTCGTTGAGGCGTCGTAGGCGCGGGCGAGTTGGTTGCGCACGGCGTGGTCGAGCGTGGCAGTCGGGGCCGTTGCCGCGGCGCCGAGCGTGACCGAGGTGATCAGCGCATGGCCCGGCTTGGCCCGTGAGGGGTCCACCTCGCTGGCCACCGTGGTGTACGCGACGGGGCCATGCCGGTCGCTGGCCAGGATGAGGGCGGGCTCGCGCAGTGGCGCCGCGTCGGCTGCGTAGTGCAGCACCGTGACCGGGTGAAAGTCCGGCAGCCGCAGCCCGGGCAGCAGTTCCGCGGCGGCCTTGGCGCCGGTGGCCACCAGCACGGAGCGACAGTTCAACTCGCCGTGCTCGGCGGTGGTGACGGTCGTGGTGGAGGCCGAGACGGCCCGTACGCCGGTACGTACCGTGCCCGGCGGCAGCGCACGGGCCAGCAGTTCCGGAACAGCGGACGCGCCGCCCGCCGGCAGGCACAGGCGCCCCCGGGCGTAGCCGCGCAGCACGAGGTCGGCGCAGCGACTGGAGGTCACCAGATCCGGGTCGGAGAGCAGCGCGGTCAGGAGCGGGCGCACAAAGCCGTCGATCGTGCGGGAGGGAAGGCCGCGGACCGAGAGCGCGGCGGCCGTGGGGCGCTCGGGGCGCGCCAGGAGCCGGTGCGTGGGCACCATGGCGAGCCTGCTGAGCGCGGCACCGAGCCGGGCCTGGTCGAGTCCGCCGATGCGCGGAGCGCGGGCCGCCGTGGCGAGCGCGCGCGCCGTGGTGAACACACCCCCGGTACTGCGGGGTTCACCGATCCGGTGCGTACGGCCCTCGCCGTGGACCAGTACGCCGGGCGAAAAGGGCCGCAGTGGCAGCCCCCTGAGCCCCGGCGTGCGCCAGAGCTCGGGAAAGGAAGTGTTGAGGAACTGGCTGCTGTGATCGAGCCGGAAGCCGTCGATTTCCTCGGTCGCCATGCGCCCGCCCACTCGCCGCTTGGCCTCGATAACCGTCACCGTCAGTCCGGCGCTGGTCAGTTGGTGGGCCGCGGCGAGGCCAGAGAGGCCGGCCCCGACGATGACGACGTCCGTGTGGCGTGTGCTGCTGAGCACGTGCCCCTCCCGAGGTCGCTGCGAGGTGTTCTGGGCCTTGATGCCCTCAACTGGCTACGGGGATGCATGACGCAGTCTTGGGGGCTTGACGGTACTGAGAGAGCCAGGCGACGACAGTCGCGCACGGACCGTGCACGGTCGCACGGCGGTCGCACGGTGGTCGTGCGTCGCTGGCGGACGCCTCGGGTGCTGGTGGTGGGACGGGGGCGCGGGGAGTTGGGGGCGTGAGCCCCACGGTGCGGGCGTGAGCCCAACCATGGAGGCGTGAGCTGTCACGTAGGGGAGCGCGGGCGCGGGGTGCGGGGCGAGTGCGGGCGTACGAGGCGGGGATGACCCTCGGGTAGGGGGCGTGCGGCGCGCTTGGGCGGAGCAGTGGCTGGGGCTTGCCGCGGGCTCAGTGCCTGTTGGGCGCTCCCTGGGCCGTGCCGCGGGTGGTCCAGGCGGCCCGCACCGCATCATCGACGCGGGGAAAGGCGAACGTGAAGCCGGAGTCGAGCAGGCGTTGGGGGATGACCCGCTGGCTACTGAGGACATCGGTGGCCAACTCGCCAAGGGCGAGGCGTAGCGCGGGCCGGGGCACGGCCAGTGCGGTGGGGCGGTGTAGCACCCGGCCCATGGCGGCGGTGACCTCGCGGTTGGTGACCGGGTGCGGTGCGGTGAGGTTCACCGGGCCCGACAGCGACTCGGTGTCGATGATGTGGCGTAGGGCCGCGATCTCGTCCCGTAGCGCGATGAAGCTCCAGAACTGGTCTCCGGCGCCGAGCCGTCCGCCGAGACCCGCCCTGAAGAGCGGAAACATGCGCCCCCAAGCGCCCCCTTGGCGCGCCACGACCAGTCCGGTACGGGCGTACGCGGTGCGGATGCCCGCCTCGACGGCTGGCGCCGCCGCCTCCTCCCACTCCTGGCACAGATCGGCCAGGAACCCATGCCCGGGCGGGGCGTACTCGTCCACGGGGCGGTCGCCGGTGTCGCCGTAGATGCCGATGGCACTGCCGGAGATCATCAGCTCGGGCGGGGTATCCAGCGAGGCGACGGCCTCGGCGATGGCGGCGGTGCCCAGCACTCGGCTGTCCCGCAACTCCCGCTTGCGGGCAGCGCTCCAGCGCCGGTCCGCGATGCCCGCGCCCGCCAGGTGGACCACGGCCTCGCAGCCGATGAGCCCGGTCGCGTCCACCCATTGCCTGCGCGGGTCCCACTCCACCTCGTGATCCGTCCGCGGGGTATGGCGTACGAGGCGTACGACATGGTGGCCGTCCGTGCGGAGCGCGTGGGCGAGGGCGGAGCCGATGAGGCCCGTCGAACCGGTGACTGCGATACGCATAGGGGCCATCCTGCCCCCGATGGGCACCGGGATGTGCGGAGACAGGCGGACGGGGAGCGGGCGAGCCGGGGAGCTGAGTAGCCGAGGAGTGGCGGGCGGCTCGGGGGGCGGTGAGTGGGAAGAAGAGTGGGGACGCGCGAGCAGTAGGCGTTTGGAGCGGGCGGCGAGCGGCGGGGAGCGCTGGGGGGTGGGCGAAAAGGGATGTCCGAGGCGCGGCACCGGATGGCACAGTGTTGCGCATGTCTGAACCCGCACCGGTGCCATCTCCCGCCGTTCCCGAACCGGTGCGGCCGTCGTCCGCGCACCCGGCCGGCCTTGCGCCACAGCCCTCCGCCGCACAGCCCTCCGTCGCGCAGCCTCCCGCCGCGCAGCCTTCCGCCGGTGGCCTGACGGTGCGGCTCGCGCGGTCGGCGGACGGAGCGGCGCTGGGCGCCCTCGACCGGCGCGCCTGGTCGCGGTTGCACTCCGTGCAACCGCGACCCACGCCCCCCTACGCGCCATTCTTTGACGCTCAGCACCCGCCCGCGCAGCACCTGGTCGCCGAGGTGGACGGCCGGGTGGCGGGCTACATCCGGCTGCTCCCGCCGACGCCGCTGGCCGCCAATGCGCATGTACGCCAGATCCAGGGGCTCGCCGTCGATGAGTGGGCCCGGGGCCGCGGCGTGGGGCGGGGACTGTTGCACGCGGCATGTGCGGAGGCCCGCCGGCAAGGCGCGGTGCGGCTCACGCTGCGGGTGCTGGGGCACAACACGCCGGCGCGGCGGTTGTACGAGGCTGCGGGCTTCGCCGTGGAGGGGGTGCTGGCGGGGGAGTTCCTGCTGGAGGGGGCGTACGTGGACGATGTGCTGATGGGCCGAAGCCTCTGAGGGCGTTGTCTGCCGGCTGTAGACGTGGTGCCCGGGTGCGTTCCAGCGAGCTGGTGCCCGTGGGCCTGGCACCCGATGACCCGGGGCCCGGCGAGTTGACGCCGCCCGGCCCCGGGCCCTGGGCTACGGGTGTCAGGTCCCGGCCTTGCGGAACCGCGTCCAGAGCAGGGGAAAGCGGTCCGCCAGGGCCTTGGTGTCGCGGAGCGGGAGCGCGGGGCCATCGGGCTCGCTCGGGGGCTCGGCAAGGCCGAGGTCGGGCGTTTCTACGCCGGTGAGCTGTTCGTACGCCTCGTCCGCCGCGTAGCCCAGATCCTCCGCATCACCGTCCGCGCGCGGGTCGAAGTCATCGAGCAGGTGCGCCAGGTCATCGGGTTCGTGCAGCGCGCCTTCGAAGACCTCCCGGCCCTGGCCGATCAGCCAGCATCGGAAGTCGTCGAACGCATCGTCGTTCGCGCCGTCGAGCAGCACGGCGGCGGCGCCCCACAGGTCCCAGCGATAGGCGCGGTTGTAGCGCGCGTCGAAGTGGCGGGCGAAATCGACCACGGAGTCCGGGTCGAGTTGCAGCAGCCGGTCGATCAGCAGGTCAGCTTGATACTCGGGATCGCCATCGGCGGCCTCACGAGATGAGTCGATCAGTGCCCAGAACTCCGTCTCGTCCATCACAGGGACCAGCATCGGTCCTGCGCCCCGGCCATGCACGCCGAGTGCCCCGGATGCTGCTGTGTCGTTACCACGCACAGGTCGGCCCGTTATTTCCCAGCTCGTACGACCGTCGTGCGATTCGCTCGTACGAGACGGGCTGCTTTGTATTGTTTTGTTCCAGGTGGCCTCATCGGTGCGGGGTACCGACATGGCACGCCCGCGGGAATCACGACAGGAGATGACTCGATTTCCCGGCACTGTCGTGAGCGGCAACAACGCAACACGCGGCAACAACGCGACACGCTAAGCGGAAGGGACGTGCGCAGGTGAAGACTGAGGGAACAGTCGCGCTGGCGGATAAAATCGCACTGGTCGCGGGGGCGACGCGCGGCGCGAGTAGGGCGATCGCCGTCGCGCTGGGGCAGGCGGGCGCCACCGTCTATGTGACCGGCCGCACCTCGCGTCAGGCCGGTGGCCCCGATGGCACCGGAATCTTGGTGAGCGAGGTGGGCCGGGCGAGCGAGACCATCGAGGAGACGGCGGAGTTGGTGACGGCGGCCGGCGGCACCGGTATCCCCGTACGCACCGACCACCTGGAGCCGGAGCAGGTACGCGCCTTGGCGGAACGCATCGACGGCGAGCAAGGGCGATTGGACATCCTGGTCAACGGGGTGTGGGGCGGCGACCGGCTGATCGAGTTCGATACGAAGGCGTGGGATGTGGACCTCGACAAGGGGCTGCGCATGCTGCGGCTCGGCATCGACACCCACCTCATCACCAACCACTACGTGCTGCCCCTGGTGATCCGCAGGGCCGGCGGGCTGGTGGTCGAGGTGACCGATGGCACGGCCGAGTCGAACAAGACCTATCGCAGCAACCTCTTCTTCGATATTGCAAAAAACGTGCCGATCCGGGCGGCGTTCGGCATTTCCGAGGAGGTGAAGGAGTACGGCGGCACGGCCGTCAGCATGTCGCCCGGCTTCTTGCGCTCGGAAGAGATGCTGGACCACTTCGGGGTGACGGAGGACAACTGGCGCGACGCGACCGCGCAGGAGCCGCACTTCGCGATCGCCGAGTCGCCGGCGTTCATCGGCAAGGCGGTCGTCGCGCTCGCCGCAGACGAGGGCAAGGCCCGATGGAACGGTGCCTCACTCTCCAGCGGCGAACTGGCCAAGGTGTACGGCTTCAGGGACACCGATGGCTCGCAGCCGGACTGTGACGGCTACTTCCGCGACATCGTCTACGGCGGCAAGGACGGCACGGCGGCGGACTACCGGTAGGCGCGGCCTTTGACGAACCCCTGCCGGCGTGACCGGGGCCTTTGGGGCCGTGCCACGCCGGGCAGGGGCCCGTACCGGCTCGGCCAGCGCTCCGCGGCCCCGCGCTCCGCGCCCGTACGGGCTTGGCCCGAGCCCCCGAGCCCCCGAGCCCCGTACAGGCTTGGCCCGAGCTTGGTCCGCGGGGCCCTGCCAGCTCGGATCTCGGCAGGTCTGATCTGGGCCGGTCTGGGCTGGTCTTGTCTGGGGGGCCGCCCAGTGCCCGGGCCTTCCCGGGGCGCTGTGCCGCGGTGGCCGGCTACTGCCTCGGGGATCGCTCACCATAGAGGGCCGCCGCTCGGGCCAGTGCTGCGGCGACGCGCTCGCGTAGTGCCAATGGCTGGAGCACCTCGCACTCCGGGCCCAGCCCCAGCAGTTGCTCGTAGGCGACCTCCAGCGTCTCAACGGCGAGGGTGACCGTCATCCACCCCTGTTCATCGGGGCCGGCCGCCGCCGCCATCGCCTCCCGGGCGGCCAATGGGTCCGTGGCGTGCGGCAGTTGTCGTGCGCCACGCTCGGACAGTCGCAACACGATCTCGGTTTGCAAGATGGAGCGTAGGAACTGCTGCGCCTGCTTTGCCCAGAAGTCGGGCAGCTCGAAGCTCGTATCGCGCTCGAAGCGCTCATCGGACCGGGTGATGGCGGCGAACCGATCGACACGGTAGACCCGCCAGGACTCGCCGACTCGCGCCGCCAGATACCAGACGCCTGCCTTGAGCACGAGCCCGTACGGCTCCAGCGTGCGCTCCACCTCCGTTCCGCTACGGCGGTAGCGCCCGGTGATCCGCCGGTCGTCCCAGACCGCGTCCGCGATCGTCGGCAGCAACTGCGGCGGGGTCGGCTCGTGATACCAGCCGGGCGCATCGAGATGAAAGCGCTGGGCCGCACCGTCCGCAGCGTCGCTCAGCTCGGGCAACAGCGCGGCCGACACCTTTAGCCGCGCCGCCGAAGCCGCGTCCGCGAGGCCCATCTCGCGCAGGGCGGATGGCACTCCGGACAAAAACAGCGCCTCCGCCTCGCTGCGGCCGAGGCCGGTGAGCCGGGTGCGATAGCCGCCGATGAGGCGGTAGCCACCGACTCTGCCCCGGTCTGCGTACACCGGGACTCCAGCCTCGGACAGGGCCAGCACATCCCTGACCACCGTCCGCTCCGATACCTCCAGCCGGTCCGCCAACTCGGCCCCCGTCATGGAGGCCCGAGACTGGAGCAGCAACACCATCTTGATCAGTCGGGCCGCGCGCATGGGGTCATCATGCACGCGGCCACTGACAGTCGCCTTGCCGGTAGGGAAGGGGGCCGAGCCGGGCTCGCCACGGGCCGGCCGGCTTACCGCACGCGCCGCGGCACGGAAGAGCCCGCACCGCTCGGAGCACGCCCCGATTGCGGCCCGCGCGGATCAGAGGCCGTACTGTTGGGCGGCCTCGCGGACCGTTTCCGGTTTGATCTCGCCGCGCTTGGCCAGTGCCGCGAGTGCCGCCACCGTTATCGACTGCGGATCGACGCCGAAGTGGCGCCGGGCGGCCTCGCGAGTGTCGGAGAGACCAAATCCGTCCGTGCCGATTGAGGACCAGTCCTGCTCTACCCAGGGGGCTATCTGGTCGGGAACCGACCGCATCCAGTCGCTGACTGCGAGGACCGGGCCCGATACGCCGGCCAGGGCACGGATGACGTATGGGACCCGATCCTCGCCCTTGAGCTGCGCCGCGTCACAGGACAGGGCGTCGCGGCGCAGCTCGGTCCATGAGGGTGCCGACCATACGTCGGCGGCCACTCCCCATTCCTCGGCCAGCAAGCGCTGGGCGTCCAGCACCCAGTGGATGGCGGTGCCCGAGGCGAGGAGTTGAAGGTGCGGCGGGGCAGCGTCGCCGCCCCCCAAGACGGTGGCGTTGCCGGAGGCGGTGGCGGCTCTGGCGGCGGCTACCGCGGTGGGGTCGGCCTGTCGGTAGCGGTAGAGGCCCTTGATGATGCCCTCCTCGACGCCCTCGGGCATGGGGGGCTGCACCTTGGTCTCGTTGTAGACCGTCAGGTAGTAGAAGACGTTCGGGTCCTCGCCATCGACCACCTCGCCGTACATTCGGCGCAGACCCTCCTTGACGATCACCGCGACCTCATACGCGAACGCCGGGTCGTAGGAGATCGCCGCCGGATTGGTGGAGGCGATCAGATGGGAGTGGCCATCGGCGTGCTGGAGGCCCTCGCCGGTCATCGTCGTACGGCCTGCGGTCGCGCCGATGACGAAGCCGCGGCCGAGTTGGTCGGCCAGTGCCCAAAACTGGTCGGCTGTGCGCTGCCAGCCGAACATCGAGTAGAAGATGTAGAACGGGATCATCGGCTCGGCGTGCGTGGCATACGCCGTTGCGGCAGCGGTGAACTCGGCCAGCGACCCCGCTTCGGTGATCCCCTCGTTGAGGATCTGACCGTTTTTTGCCTCTTTGTAGTAGAGGAGCTGATCGCGATCGACCGGGTCGTAGGTCTGGCCGACCGGGGAGTAGAGCCCGGCCGAGGGGAACAGTGACTCCATGCCGAAGGTGCGGGCCTCGTCCGGCACGATCGGCACCCAGCGGTGCCCCGTCTCCTTGTCCCGCATCAAGTCCTTGACGAGGCGGACGAACGCCATCGTGGTGGCGATCTCCTGGCTTCCGGAGCCCTTGTACAGCGCCTCGAACGGTGTGGCGGCCGGGGCGGGCAGCGGCCTCGCGATCACCTTGCGGGCGGGGGCGGGGCCGCCGAGAGCCGCGCGGCGCTCGCGTAGGTAGCGCAGCTCGGGGGAGTTCTCGCCTGGGTGTGCGTACGGGACCAGGTCGTCGTTCAACGCGCTGTCCGGGATGGGAAGTTCGAGCAGGTCCCGCATGGCGCGGAACTGCTTGCCCGTCAGCTTCTTCATCTGGTGGTTGGCGTTGCGGGACTCAAAGCCGGGGCCGAGCGTGTACCCCTTGACGGTCTGCGCCAGGATCACCGTCGGCGCACCCTTGTGCTCGATGGCCGCGCGGTACGCCGCGTACACCTTGCGGGGCTCGTGCCCGGCGCGCGAGGTCTGGAACAGTTCGAGCAGCTTCGCGTCGGTCAGCTCGCGGCCGATCGCGGTCAGCGCGGGCTCGGCGCCGAAGAAGTGCTCGCGGAGATAGGCCGCGTCGCGCGTGGCGTACGTCTGGAACTGGGCGTCCGGCACCTCGCGCAGCCTGCGCAGCAGCGCGCCCTCGGTGTCGCGGGCCAGCACCTCGTCCCAGGCGGCGCCCCACAGCGCCTTGACCACGTTCCAGCCGGCGGCGCGGAATTGTGCCTCAAGCTCCTGCACGATCTTGAAGTTGGGCCGCACCGGGCCGTCGAGGCGCTGCAAGTTGCAGTTGATGACGAAGGTGAGGTTGTCCAGGCTCTCCCGACCCGCCAGCGCGAGGGCAGCGGTTGACTCGGGTTCGTCCATCTCGCCGTCGCCGAGGAAGGCCCATACATGGGAGCTGGAGGTGTCCTTGACGCCTCGGTGCTCCAGATAGCGGTTGAACCGCGCCTGGTAGATGGCCGAGAGCGGGCCGAGCCCCATCGAGACAGTGGGGAACTCCCACAGCCACGGCAGCCGGCGCGGGTGCGGGTAGGACGGCAGCCCTGACATGCCGGGGTCCGCCTCCTGGCGGAACCGGTCGAGTTGCGCCTCGCTGAGCCGACCGTCGAGGAAGGCGCGGGCGTAGATGCCGGGGGATGCGTGGCCCTGGAGGTAGAGCTGGTCCCCCGAACGGTCGCTCTCCTTGCCGCGGAAGAAGTGCTGGAAGCCGATCTCATACAGCCAGGCGGCGGAGGCATAGGTGGCGATGTGCCCGCCGAGGCCGTAGCGCGCGCCACGGGTGACCATCGCTGCGGCGTTCCACCGGGTCCACGCCGTGATCCGGGACTCCATCGCCTCATCGCCAGGGAAGGCGGGCTCGGCGGCGGTGGGGATCGTGTTGACGTAGTCGGTTTCCAGCAGGTCGGGAAGGCCCGGGAAACCCCCCAGGTGCGGGGCGTGCGGGGCGTGCGACGAGGGTGCTGAGCGCGCGGCGTGCTCCAGGGTGCGACGCATCAGGTACGCGGCGCGGCTGGGGCCCGCCGCCTTGGTTACGGCGTCAAGCGACGCGCACCACTCGGCGGTCTCCTGCGGGTCCCGGTCCGGGATCTGGTCAAGCTGGCTGTACGGAATGCGTACGGGATCGGGCATGGGTGGCCCCTTTCCGGACGGGAGAGCGAGAGCGGCAGGCAGGGGTGTCGCGCCCCACGTTTTGACCATACGACTCTGATCGATGATCGATCAATGGTTCGCGGCGAATCGGCAAAAGTCGGCACGGGGTGTCTCGATCGCCGGCACTCCGTGCCGGGTCGGCCACCGCCCGGCCACGGCAGCTCACCCGGCGCGGCGCCAGCGAGATGCCAGCGCGGCGCTCGCTGCCCGGCGGCCTTTCCCGCGGCACCCGTCCGGCGCCGGACGTCCCGTGGCTGGCTCCGTCGAACTCTTTCTGGTCCCGTACGGCCCCTCAGCGGTGCGGCCTGACCAGCCTCAACTCGTAGGCCGTGATCACCAACTGGACCCGGTCGCGGGCGCCGAGCTTGGTGAAAAGCCGTGCGACATGGGCCTTGGCGGTGGCCATGGCGATGCACAGTTCGGCGGCGATCTCCGCGTTGGACAGGCCGCGGCCCACGAGTGTCAGCACCTCGCGCTCCCGATCGGTGATGCCATGTGTCGGCAGCGGTGGCGGCGCGGGTTCGGGGCGGCCCGCGAACTCCTCGATCAGCCGGCGGGTGACGCTCGGTGCGATCAGGGCGTCCCCGGCGGCGACCACGTGAATGGCCTCCAGGATGTGTTCGAGCGCCATGTCCTTGACGAGGAACCCGCTGGCCCCGGCCCGCAGCGCGCCGTAAACGTAGTCGTCGTCATCGAAGGTGGTGAGGATGAGGCTGCGCACCAATGGGGAGCCGGCCGTGATCCGGCGCGTAGCCTCAATTCCATCCATGTCGGGCATCCGAATGTCCATCACCACCACATCCGGTCGGACCTCGTCGGCGAGCCGGACCGCCTCGGCGCCGGTCGCGGCCTCGCCGACGACAACGATGCTGGGCGTGTCAGCCATCAGCACCCGAAGGCCGGCTCGTACCAGTGGCTGGTCGTCGGCGAGCACGACACGAACACTCATCGATCCCCCCGCCGCGCGCCTAGGCCCGTGCGTGTACCCGCACTCGTACTCGTGCCTGTACTCAAGCTTGTGCCCACCCTCCGCACGTCAGCGTTTGCGTCCGCATCAGCGCCCGCGTTCCCAGCAACGGCCCCATCAACGTCCGCATCAGCGCCCACGTTCACGTCCGCACCCACGTGCTTGCCAGTTGCTGTCCCCACCGGCACCGACACCGGCACCGGCAGCAGAGCCGCCACCCGGAACCCCCCTTCGGGGCGCGGCCCCGCGGTGAACTGTCCGCGCAGCAGGCCGACCCGCTCTCGCATGCCGACGATGCCGAACCTCTCGCCGGGCGCGGTCGTGCTTGCGCGACCCTCGTCGTCGATCTGGATCAACAGTTCCGCTTCCTGATAGGCGACGGTCACCCGGCACGCGCTCGTCCCCGCGTGGCGTACGACGTTGGTCAGGGCTTCCTGGACGATCCGGTAGCAGGCCAGATCGATATCGGCGGGCAGTGGCCGCCGCTCTCCTCGCCAGCGCACCTCCACCCGTACGCCCGCGTCCGCCGTCGCGGCGGCCAGCCGGCCAAGGTCATCGAGGCCGGGAGCGGGCTCGTGGGGCGCGCCGGCACCGCCGCCCCTGCCGCTGCCATAGCCGGCGGTCGGCTCGGTGCGGCGGAGGGCGCCGAGTGTCCGCCGTAGCCCGGCGAGCGTTTCCCTGCTGGTGGCCTCGATGACGGTGAGGGCGGTGCGGGCCTCGGCGGGCTGGGTGTCGATGACCCGGCTACCCACGCCCGCTTGGATGGCGATGATGCCCATGCTGTGCGCGATCATGTCGTGCAACTCTCGGGCGATACGCAGCCGTTCGGCGGTGACCGCTTGGGCCGCGGCCTGTGTACGGAGCGCGGCGGCGTGCTCGCGGCGTTCTTGCAGTGCGCGACCGGCCGTCCAGGCGGCGACGAGGGCCACCAGGCACAGGAGCACGGTGTTGGTGAAGGAATCGGTCGCGCTGGTGCGAGACGTCGCGACAGCGATCTGCACGATGAGGGTCAGCGCGGCGGCGGCCAGACCCGTGCGGCGCGACCTGGTAGCGGCGATGTAGCCGACCACGGCGTCGTCCACCAACACCAGCAGATAGCTGACCTCCCACGGCACTCCCTGCTCCCAGGGCGGCCCCTGCGGCGTCGCTCCGGCGAACGTACCGATCAGCATCAGCACCAGGGCCGCCATCGGGCGTCGCCGTAACAGCCACACCGGCAGCACCGTGGCGGCGGCCGTCAGGGTGAACCGTAGGGAAGCCGAGCGATACGGTCCCGCTTGCGCCGCTGAGAACAGGGCGAAGGGGTACACGACGGCCCCGCACCAGGCCAGCGCCGCCGCGGCGACCGGCCGTGCACGCCGCCATATCCGTTGGGGAGTGGGCACCCGCTGGGGCAGCGCAGGGCGCGACGGGCGCGGTATGGCAGACGTGATGGGCACTGCGCGATCGTAACCACCTGACCTGCGGCGGGACATGAGCCCGGGGACGTAAGCCCACGGGCTACCCGTGCGAGCCAAGGTGTGACCGGTGGTCCGATGCCCACCGGGTGCCAGGCGCGGCATCGTGAGACCTCCCGCCACCCACCGCGGCGAACGGCCCAAGCGAGCGCCTGGAGGCGGCTGGGCACGACGGCGTACGCACGACGGCGTACGCACCGGACCGCCACCGTCCGCTAGGCGCGGTCAGACCCGCGCCAGCGTCAACATCAGCACCAGCACCCCCCAAGCACCCGAGCGCCAGCACCCGAGCACCGTTACGCCGCTGCCTCAGCCGTCCCATCCGTCCCAGAGGAGAGAACGTGCACATGGCCTGGCTACTCCTCGCAGCGATCATCGCCATGGTCCTCGTCTACCGCCCCGACCCGTGACCGTCTGGGATGCCCGATGCCCGATGCCTGATGCCCGATGGCTCAGGCCGCGATCCGTCGCGTTCCTCGCGCGGCCAGACGCGCTGCCCCGGGGCGCGACCGGAGCAAAGACGGGATCGCAGACGGGATCACAGACGGAATTACAGACGCGGGGCACAACTCAGAACATGGGTACGCAGGAGATCCCCTATCTGCGGATCGTGGCGGCGGAAGGCGTCCACGAGCTCCTGGTGCTCTTGGGCGTGGGAGCGCGGCTCCGGGCTCAGCCAGCGGATCGACAGCGTCGTCCAGACCTCGATGCCCAGTGACTCCCAGGTGTGCAGCAGCACGCTGTTGCCGGAGGCCATGACGATCTCGCGATGGAAGGCCACGGTGTGCCTGACCTGAGCCTCGCCGTCGTGTTCCCGGTCCGCGTCGCGCAGCGCTGCCACCTCGTGCTCCAGCGCCGTCGTGTCAGCAGCCAGCCGTCCGGCGGCCAGCTCAGCGGCCACTTGCTCAAGACCGGCCCGCACCGGGTAGCTCTCCTTGAGGTCGTCAGCAGTCAGGTTGCGTACGCGTACGCCCTTGTTGGGAGCAGATTCGATCAGCCGCAGCGACTCCAGCTCGCGCAGTGCCTCGCGTACCGGCGTTTGGCTGACCGCGAGCTCTACGGCGATGTGCCGCTCTACGATCCGTTCGCCCGGCTGCCAGCGACCGCTGACGATCCCCTCCAGAATGTGCTCGCGGATCTGCTCGCGGAGCGAGTGGACGACTGGCGGGGTCATGGAAGTGCTCCTCGTGGTCGCGCGCCGTACGGGGGGTGAGCGCGGTAAACGACGGCCATTATCCCGGTAACGCCGTCTTGAGCCGAGTCTCGTCTCGGCCCCCGGGCTTCGTTTCGGCCCCGGGGCCGGTCCTGTCTTCGCCCTTCATCCGGTGCCGGAACGCCAGCGGCCCCGGTTCACCGTGGTGAACCGGGGCCGCTGGGTTACCGCGTCAATGCGGCGTTGCTCACAGGCCGAGCTCGACCTCGAACTCGCCGGCCTCCAGGATCGCCTTCACGGCCCCCAGGTAGCGGGCGGCGTCGGCGCCGTCCACCAACCGGTGGTCGTAGGAAAGCGTCAGGTAGGTCATGTTGCGGACGGCGATGGTCTCGCCAAGCTCCGGGTGGTCGATGACCACGGGGCGCTTGACGGTCGCACCGATGCCCAGGATCGCCACCTGGTTCGGCGGCACGATGATCGTGTCGAACAGCGCACCGCGCGAGCCGGTGTTGCTGATCGTGAACGTCGCACCCGCCAGGTCGTCAGGGCTGATCTTGTTCGCCCGGACGTTGCCCGCGAGCTCAGCCGTCTTACGGGCGATGCCCGCCAGGTTGAGGTCACCGGCACCCTTGATGACCGGGGTCATCAGGCCCTTCTCGGCATCCACCGCGATACCGACGTTCTCGGTGTCGAAGTAGGTGATGGTGCCATCGGTCTCGTTGATCCGGGCGTTGACGGCCGGGTAGGCCTTCAGCGCCTGGACGGCGGCCTTCACGAAGAACGGCATCGGCGAGAGCTTGAGGCCCTCGCGCTGTGCGAACGCGTCCTTCGCCCGTGCCCGCAGCCGCATGATCTTGGTGACGTCCACCTCGACCACGCTGGAGAGCTGCGCCTGCTCGTGCAGGGCCTTCAGCATGTTGTCGCCGATGAGCTTGCGAATACGCGGCATCTTGACGGTCTGCCCGCGCAGCGGCGAGGTCTCCAGGACCGGAGCCTTCGACGCGGCGGCGGCCGGCGCCGGAGCGGCCTGCTGTGCCTTGGCAGCGGCAGCGGCAGCAGCAGCAGCGTCTACGACGTCCTGCTTGCGGATGCGGCCACCGACGCCGGTGCCCTTGACCGTGGTCAGGTTGACGCCACTCTCGGCGGCGAGCTTGCGCACCAGCGGGGTGACGTAGGCACCGTCCGCGTCCGCACTGGTCGCAGCCGGAGCCGCGGCCGGCGCCGGAGCGGGCACCGGGGCGGCCGGGGTCGGCTCCGGGGCGACCGGAGCCGGGGTGGCTGCTTGCGGGGCGGGAACGGTCGGCGCCTGCGGAGCGGGTGCCGTAGCCGCCTGCGGAGCAGGCGTCGTTGCTTGGGTCGCCTGCGGAGCAGGTGCCGCCTGCGGAGCGGGCGCCTGCGCGGGGGCCGGCTGCTCAGCCGGGGCCGGGGCTGCCGGGGCCGGGGCAGCGGCCGGAGCCGCACCGGCGGCGCCGATGACGGCCAGCTTGGCGCCGACCTCAGCCGTCTCGTCCTCGCCGATCACGATCTCCAGCAGGGTGCCGGAGACCGGGGCGGGGATCTCGGTGTCCACCTTGTCGGTGGAAACCTCAAGCAGCGGCTCGTCTTCCTCGACGGAGTCGCCCACCGACTTGAGCCAGCGCGTGACGGTGCCCTCGGTTACGGACTCGCCCAGTGCGGGCAGCGTGACCGCGGTCCCCTCGGCCGCGCCCGCAGGGGCCTCGGCCTGCTGCGGGGCCTCGGCCTGCGCCGGGGCGGGCTCGGGCTGCGCGGCGGGCTCGGGCTGTGCGGCAGGGGCGGGTTGTGCGGCGGGCGCCTCGGCCTCAGCGGCCGGGGCCGCCTGGGCGGGGGCGCCGGAGCCGTCATCGATGACGGCCAGTTCGGCGCCGACCTCAACGGTCTCGTCCTCGGCCACCTTGATGGAGGCCAGGACGCCGGACGCGGGGGCCGGAATCTCGGTGTCTACTTTGTCGGTCGAGACCTCAAGCAGGGGCTCATCGGCCTCGACGCGCTCACCCTCGGCCTTGAGCCAGCGGGTGACGGTGCCCTCGGTGACGCTCTCGCCGAGCGCCGGCAGGGTTACGGAAACCGCCATGGTTTCGGTTGCTCCTAACAATCTTGCGGATGTGGTCGCGCCCGGTACTACTAGTCGTGCGAGTGCAGCGGCTTGCCGGCCAACGCCAGGTGGGCCTCGCCGAGGGCTTCGTTCTGCGTCGGGTGTGCGTGGATGAGCTGCGCCACCTCGGCGGGCAGGGCCTCCCAGTTGTAGATGAGCTGTGCCTCGCCAACCTGCTCACCCATGCGGTCACCGACCATGTGGACGCCAACCACGGCACCGTCCCGCACCTGGACGAGCTTGATCTCGCCCGTGGTCTTCAGGATGCGGCTCTTGCCGTTGCCGCCCAGGTTGTACTTCAAGGTGACGACCTTGTCGGCGCCGTACCGCTCCTTGGCCTTCTCCTCGGTGACGCCAACGGAGGCGACCTCGGGGTGGCAGTACGTGACGCGCGGCACGCCGTCGTAGTCGATCGGCACCGTCGGCAGGCCGGCGAGCCGCTCCGCCACCAGGATGCCCTCGGCGAAGCCGACGTGCGCGAGCTGGAGCGTGGGGACGAGGTCGCCAACGGCCGAGATGGTCGGCACGTTGGTGCGCATGTACTCGTCCACCAGGACGTAGCCGCGGTCGGTGGCGACCCCGGCCTCCTCGTAACCCAGGCCCTGGGAGACCGGTCCGCGGCCAACGGCGACGAGCAGCAGCTCGGCCTCGAAGGTCTTGCCGTTCTCCAGGGAGACCTTTACGCCATTGGCGGTGTACTCGACGCCCGAGAAGCGGGAGCCCACGGAGAACTTGATGCCGCGCTTGCGGAACGCGCGCTCCAAGAGCTTGGAGCTGTTCACGTCCTCGACCGGAACCAGGTTCGGCAGTGCCTCGACGATGGTCACATCGGCGCCGAAGGACTTCCAGGCGGAGGCGAACTCCACGCCGATGACGCCGCCGCCCAGCACGATCGCGGACTGCGGCACGCGGTCCAGGACGAGGGCGTGGTCGGAGGAGATGACGCGGTTGCCGTCGATCTCCAGGCCCGGCAGCGACTTCGGCACGGAGCCGGTCGCCAACAGGACGTGGCGGCCTTCGTAACGCTGGCCGTTCACATCTACCGAGGTCGGCGACGACAGCCGGCCCTCGCCCTCTACGTAGGTGACCTTGCGGCTGGCAATCAGGCCCTGGAGGCCTTTGTACAGGCCGGAGATCACGCCGTCCTTGTACTGGTGCACGGCCGCCATGTCGATGCCGTCGAAGCTGGCCTTGACACCGAACTCGGCGCTGTCCCGCGCCTGATCGGCAATCTCACCGGCGTGTAGCAGTGCCTTGGTGGGGATGCAGCCGTTGTGCAGGCAGGTGCCGCCGACCTTGTTCTTTTCGATCAGGGCGACGTCCAGGCCCAGCTGAGCTCCGCGCAGGGCTGCGGCGTAACCACCGCTGCCGCCCCCGAGGATCACTAGGTCGAAAACAGTGCTGGCGTCGTTCGCCACGTCACGTCCTCCATGCATGGGTACGCCGGAGCCGGTCACTCCGCTGCGCTTCGGTTTCTCTGCTGTCTCCAGCAGAGCCTACGGAAGCAGAGCCGGTGACCGGGCGGCGGCTGTTGTTCGGCCGCTAGCTGCTCGGCCATGCGGTCTGGCTCGGTGTGTGCGTGAGCCGGGGCCCTGTCCTGCCGAGACAACATCTTCGCACTTGTTCGCGGACGGCGGGACGCCGGGCCGGTGTCCGAGGTGGTCGAAAGCGCCCGTACGGCCCGAATCCCCGGCGGATGCGGTGCCCCGCACCGCTCGTACTGACTAGTAGATCGCTGTCAGCGAACGTGCGACGGCCCCGGGCGCTGGACGCACGGGGCCGTTGGTCACGCTCTGGGTACTGCCGCGTTCATCCGGGGGACGGCTGCCGGACCACCCGTGCCCCCGGACCACGCGAAGAGCTGGACGATCAGCCCAGGTCACCCGCGGCGGTGCGCTCGGCGAGCAGCACCAGGGTCCGCACGGCGGAGCCGGTGCCGCCCTTGTGCGTGTAGCCGAACGGCGCGCCCTCGTGGAAGGCCGGGCCCGCGATGTCCAGGTGCGCCCAGGTGATGCCCTCGCCCACGAACTCCTTCAGGAACAGACCGGCAACCAGGCCACCACCCGCGCGCTCGCCCATGTTGGCGATGTCGGCGATCGGGGAGTCCATGCCCTTGAGCAGCTCGGCGGGCAGCGGCATCGGCCAGGACTGCTCGCCCGCCTCCTGCGAGAGCTCGTGCAAGGTGGTGCGGAAGGCCTCGTCGTTCGACATGATCCCGAAGGTGCGGTTGCCGAGGGCGAGCACCATGGCGCCGGTCAGGGTCGCCACGTCCACGATGGCGTCCGGCTTCTCCTCCGAGGCGCGGGTGAGCGCGTCGGCGAGCACCAGCCGGCCCTCGGCATCGGTGTTCAGCACCTCGACGGTCTTGCCGCTGTACATCCGCAGCACGTCGCCGGGGCGGGTCGCCGAGCCGGACGGCATGTTCTCGGCGAGCGCGAGCCAGCCGGTGATGTTGACCTGGAGGCCCAGCTTGGCGGCGGCCACGACGGTGGCGAACACGGCGGCGGCGCCACTCATGTCGCACTTCATCGTCTCGTTGTGGCCCGGGGGCTTGAGCGAGATGCCGCCCGAGTCGTACGTGATGCCCTTGCCGACCAGCGCCAGCGTCTTGCTCGCCTTGGCGTGCGTGTAGGTGAGCTTGACCAGCCGGGGCGGGCTCTCGGAGCCCTGGCCCACGCCCAGCAGGCCGCCGTAGCCGCCCTTCTTGAGCGCCTTCTCGTCCAGCACCTCGACCGTCAGGCCGAACTCCTTGGCCGCGGCCTGCGCCTGCTCGGCGAAGGACTTCGGGTTCAGGTCGTTGGACGGGGTGTTGATCAGGTCGCGGGCGCGGTTGACCTCGGCAGCCACGGCGATGGCACGCTCGGTGGCCGCCTTGTACGCCTTGTCCCGCGGCTTCCCGCCGAGCAGCGTGATCTCCGCGAGCGGCGCACTGGCGCCGGCGCCGTTGCCCTTGGCGTTCTTGTCCTTGTCGTCGCCGCCTCGGTAGGCGGTGAACGCGTACGCACCGAGGAGCGCGCCCTCGGCGACCGCGGCGGCGGACTCGACGTCCTCCAGCGGCAGCGCGAACGCGGCCTTCTTGGTACCGGCTAGCGCACGGGCAGCGGCACCCGCGGCCCGGCGCAGCGTCTCGGCGTCGAAGCCGTCGCCCTTGGCGGGCGCGTCACCGAGGCCGATCGCCAGCACGATGGGGGCCTTGATGCTGGCTGCGGACGGCAGCTTGGTGACCTCGCCCTCGCCACCGGAGGCGCCGAGGGATTCTAGGATGGCGGCCAGCTTGCCGTCGAAAGCCTTGTCGATGGCCTCGGCGCCCGACGCGACGATGGGGCCCTTGGCGCCCTTCGCCACACCGACGACGACGGCGTCCGCACGCAGTGTGGTCGCGCTGGACGTGCTGAGAGTCAGAGCAGTCACGGTGGTGGGGTCTCTCTTCCGTTGAGGTGTGGGCCGTTGGGTGGGCCGGCCGTGCCGTGGGCATCGTATGCGCTGATCCCATGACGGGGTGCGGCCCGGTGCGGTGGTCGTGGCGGCCATCGCGAGCCTAACTCGCGCTGTACGGGGCGTGTTGTGCCCGCATCGGGCTGACCTGCCCGATGGACGATGGAAGGTGAGACTTAGGCGGCGGGCACGGGCGGTGCCGGCCCCCTCATCTGCGGTGTTCCGCCCGGGGGTTGGGGCGCGACCGGCCGCGCACACGAGGGGGCGTGCCCCGCGCGGGGTCCGCGCCGGTAGCGCGAAAGCGGGCGCCGGCAGCGCGCAGGGCAGCGCCGGCAGCGCGCAGGGCAGCGCCCGCCCGCCCGGCCGTCGCCGAGGCTGCCTCAGCCCAGCGTCAGCACGACCAGCGCCGCCGTCATCGCCGTTTCCGCCAAGGCGCCGAACACGTCGCCGGTCACCCCGCCGAAACGGCGCCGGCAGTGCCGTAGCAGCAGTTCGGCGGCGCCGAGCGCAGCGAGCACGGCAAGGCCGCAGCGCAGCGCGCCGTACGGGCCCTCCAGCGCCCCCGCGCCCGCGCAGCACGAGGCCGTCAGCGCGGCGGCGGCCAGCGCCGCGCGCACCGGGACCACTCCGGCCACGGCCGCGCCCAACCCTTCAGGGCGCGCGGCGGGCACCCCGGCGCGGCTGGCCAAGGTCAGCGCGCAGCGCGCGGCGATCGCCGCCACGGTCACCGCGAGCGCGCCGCTGGCCCAGCGGTCCGCGTACAACTCGTACACAGCGGCGACCTGCGCGAGCAGCACCAGGAGCAGCGTGATCACGCCGAACGGACCGATGTCGGAGCGCTTCATGATGCGCAACGCGTCCTCGGGTGGCTTCGCGCTGCCAAGACCGTCCGCGGTGTCCGCGAGGCCGTCCAGATGCAGCCCGCGCGTCACCGCAGCGGGCACCGCGACCGTGGCGACGGCGGCGAGTAGCGGCCCGCCGCCACCAAGGAGCAGCAACCCGCCGGGGGCCGCCGCGAACAGGCCCACCACGAGACCGGCCAACGGCGCGCAGAGCATGCCCGTCCGTGCGGCGGCCCGATCCCAGCGGGTCACCCGCACCGGAAGCGCGGTGAGCGTGCCGAAGGCGAACCGCATCCCGTGCGCGAGAGCGGACGCGAGGGCGCCCGGGCCGGGGCGCGGGGCGCGGGGCGGGCGTGCGGGGGACGGGTGCGGCGTGGTGTCCATCGCGCCGCAGGTTATCGCGCACGGTGAGAGGCCATGGGGTACTGGTGGCAGCGGAACGTCGTGGAGCCCGGCAAGCTGCCGTTGCTGTTGGCGTTGGCCTCGTTCGTGCTGGCGTTCGTCGCGGTACGGCTGATCACCCGGCTGATCCGCGCGGGGAGGGGGCCGTTCCGCAACGTGATGGCGGGCGGGCTGCATGTGCACCACGTGGTGCCGGGCGTGGTGCTCACCGTCATCGGCGGGTTCGGCGCGGTCGCCAGCGGGCGACATGGGGCCGAGGCCGCCGTCTTCGCGGTGCTCTTCGGGCTGGGGGCGGGGTTGGTGCTGGACGAGTTCGCGCTCGTACTGCACCTGGACGACGTGTACTGGACGGAGCAGGGCCGCAAGAGCGTGGAGGTCGTGGTACTGACGGCGGCCCTGGTGACGCTGGTGCTCGGAGGTTTGCTGCCGTTCGGCGTCAACGATCTGACGGCGACTGAGCGGCATGACCGGCGCGTGGTCGTGCTCAATGTGACCGGCAACTTCGTGTTCTCGCTGCTTGCCTTGGCCAAGGGCAAGCCACGCATCGCGGTGCTCGGCGTCCTGGTGCCGTTCGTGGCGCTGTTCGGCGCGCTGCGGCTAGCCCGCCCGAACTCGCCGTGGGCCAAGCGCCGCTACCGAAACCGGCCGGCGGCCCGCGCCAGGGCGCTGCACCGCGCCCGGCGTCACGACGCCCGATGGAACCGACTGCGGCGCAAGGCCCAGGACTGGCTGGGCGGCTTTCCGGAGCCATGACCGCGGGGGGAGTTGGCGGAGCCGGTCGTACGCACGACCCGCCGACGCTGCTCCCACGGTGTCCGTGAAGCCTCCGGCGCCTGCGCTGCCTGCGCTGCCTGCGCTGCCTGCGGTTCTCGCGGTTCTCGCGGTTTCTGCGGGGCTGGCCGCTCCCGCGGTGTCCGCCGTTCGCCCAGCGCCCGCAGCGGGGCTGGTCCTTCCCGCCCCTGCGGGGCTGGTCCTTCCCGCCCCTGCGGGGCTAGCCGTGCCGCTCCCTCCGTGGCTTTCTCCCCGGCTTTCCCCGCGGTAGGGGCGGGCACGAGCCGTCGTCGGCGTTCCCGGTACGTACGTACCGCGCACACCACGGCGATCGCCATGATCGCCACCAGATGTTCCCGGCCCGCCAGGTTCGGCTTGGCGTAGATCTCCCACAGCATCGAGCCCACCACCGCGGTGCCGGTCAACCAGGCGCGGTAGCGCCAGCACACGTACACCGACAGCCCGACGACGGCCGCGGACGGGCCGGTGTCGTGGATGTCCGCGGTGGAGGCGGGGAGGCCGAGGAGGCCACCGGGGCCCAGCGCGACACCGATGCGCGCGTACGTGGTGCCCGCCAGCGTGGCGACGTACGCGACCAGCAGCGTGCGCCGCCAGCCAAGAGCGCACTCGCACACGGCGAAGACGACGAAGACCTGAAGCAGTCCGCCCCAAACCGGCAGGTCGGGCGCGGGCACGAACAGCGACAGGGGGGTGCGGAGCAGCGAGACCCACCAGGGCTGGGACGTCTGGACATAGCCGAGGTACTCGACCGGTCCGCGGCCCCAGGACTGGTTTTGCAGGTACTGGCACAGCACGATCAAACACACGGCCGCGATCGTCACCGACAACGCCGCGGCCTTGCGACGCACCAGACCCGCCCGGATGGCCCCGGCCAGCGGCCCCCATTCGGCCCGTACGGCACGGCGCGCTGCTGTGAGGATCATCGCCGGGTCTCCAGATGCTTGCGGTTGAGCCACTTGGGCAGGCCGGGCGCCTCCAGGAAGCCCTCCGCCCGGGCGCTGGCCAGGCCGATCCGCAGCAGGTCGGTGCTCTTCTCGAAGAGCAGGTAGCGCGGCTCCCAGATGGGCCGGTACTTCGCGTTGGCGCGGTAGAGCGACTCGATCTGCCACCAGCGCGAGCAAAAGCTCAGCAGCGAGCGCCACAGCCGCAGCACGGGGCCCGCGCCGAGCTTGGCGCCACGTTCGAAGACGGAACGGAACATCGCGAAGTTCAGTGAGATTTGTGTGATGCCCACCTCCTTCGATCGCTGGATGAGCTCTAGGACCATGAATTCCATCAGCCCGTTGTCGGAGTTGCGGTCCCGCCGCATCAGGTCGAGGGAGAGGCCCCGCGGCCCCCAGGGCGCGAAGCTGAGCAGGGCCTTGGGCTCGCCGTCCGCGTCGAAGCACTCCAGCATCGCGCAGCGGCCGTCGTTCGGGTCGCCGAGGCGGCCAAGCGCCATCGAGAAACCGCGCTCGGTCTCGCCGTCGCGCCAGTCGTCGGCGAGCCGCACGAGTTCGCGCATCTCCTCGTCGGGGATCTCCTCGTGGCGGCGGATACGAACGGTGTACCCGGCCCGCTTGACCCGGTTGTACGCCTGCCGCACGGTGCGCATCGCACGGCCCTCAAGGGTGAACTCGTCGGTGTCCACCAACGCTTCGTCACCCAGTTCCAGCGCGTCCATGCCGTGCCGGGCGTACACCGTGCCGCCCTCTTCGCTGGCGCCCATCACGGCGGGAGCCCAGCCGTGTTCGCGGGCCTCGGCGAGCCAGCGGTCGATCGCCCCTGGCCACGCCTCCGGATCGCCGATCGGGTCACCGGAGGCGAGCGATACGCCGCCGACGACGCGGTAGGTGACCGCGGACTTCCCCGAAGGGGACCAGATGACGCTCTTGTCGTGCCGTAGCGCGAAGTAGCCGAGCGAGTCCCGCTCGCCGTGCCGCTCCAGAAGAGTGCGCAGCTTCTCCTCGTCACCGGGTGTGATCGGATCGACGACGCGGCGGGAGCGGAAGGCGGCGTACAGCACGAGCAGCAGCAACAGTGTGCTCAGCATGTTGATGAACACGTCCACCCAGCCGGGCGTGACAATGCCGGGAAAGCGCTCGTCGTCGGCGGCCAACGAGATCAGCCGCATGATGCCGTACCGCCAGCGGGTGAGGAAGGTCGAGCGCTCGTCGTCCGCGGCGGTATTGGCGATGGTGACCAGGGCTGCGGCCAACAGCGAGCCGACCAGTAGCCCGCCCACCGCGACGGCCGCGGCGAGCTTGGGGTTGGAGCGGTCGCCCTTCGCGTAAAACTCGCGCCTGCCCACCAGGAGCGCCGCCACGAACAGCGCGGTCAGCAGCAGCGAGACCCAGTTTTGGGCGTGCTGCCGAAACTCGTGGAAGGGGATGGCCAGCGCAAGGACGGCCAGCAGCAGCCCGCTGAGCACCAGGTTGAGAATCCATGCGGCGCGCTTGCGGCGCCGCATGGTGATGGCGAGGAAGAACGAGAGTGCGGCCGAGAAGAAGCCCGCTGTCAGCAGATAGGGCGTGAAGTATTCATCGACGTTATGGCGGCGGACATCGTTGCCGAAGGACACCCACACGGCGCTCAGCAGGTTGATGAACGTGATGGCCCGCAGATACCAGACCGCGAACACCGCACCCCGATAGGCCCACGGGCCCCGCTGCACGTCTTCATCCCGATTCAAGCGCACTTCTCCCATAAAAATAGAGCATATGAGGGAAAAGCTATTTGTCCGAAATTGATGCTCGGTCGGCCCGTACTGGCCGGTGCTCAGTCAGCCCGCACCTGCCGGTGCTCGGTCAGCCCGCACCTGCCAGCGCTCGGCAGCCGCACCTGCTGGGGATGCCGCGACGCACGGCTCCCCACCGGGCTCCGACAGGTCCCACGAGGCGCGTGCGGCTCCTGCCTCAGTGCGCCCTGCGGTACGTGCCGGGTCGCGGTGTCCCACGCGGGCGGTCGGTCCCGCGTCAGTCCCGCAACGGAAGCTCCGCTGCCAGGGCCGCCGCAGCCTGCACCATTGGCAGTGCGAGCAGCGCCCCGGTCCCCTCACCCACACTGACGCCGTGGTCGAGAAGAGGGTTGAGCGCGACGCGGTCCAACGCCTTGGCCTGCGCCGGCTCCCCGCTCGCCTGGCCCGCCAGCCACCAGTCCGGGGCCCGGAAAGCGACCCGCTGCGCCACGAGCGCACACGCCGCCGAGACCACCCCGTCCAAGATCACGGGCGTGTGGCGTACCGCACTTTGCAGCAGGAATCCGGTGATCGCGGCCAGGTCGGCACCGCCCGATGTGGCGAGCAGTTCCAACTGGTCGCCGAGCACCGGCCTGGCTCGACGTAGTGCGTCGCGGATCGCTGCGCACTTACGCATCCACGCCAGGTCGTCGATGCTGACCCCGCCGCGCCCGGTGACCACGGAGGCGTCCGTGCCACACAGCGCCGCGATCAAGGTGCTGGCGGCGGTGGTGCCGCCCACGCTCAGATCGCCGAGCACCACCAGATCGGTGCCGGAGTCGGCCTCCTCATCGGCGACCGCCATGCCGGCCCGGAACGCCCGCTCTGCCTCGTCGGCGCTGAGTGCGTCCTCGATGTCGATGCGGCCCGAACTCCGCCGTACCCGGTGCTTGGTGACCTCGTCGGGCAGCTCGGCCGGATCGCAGTCCACCGCCATGTCCACGACGCGCAGCCCGGCGCCGTAGCGGCGGGCGAGGATCGCCACCGCGCTGCTGCCGTCGAGCGTGGCCCGTACGAGCTCCTTGGTGCTGCCCGCCGGGCGCCCCGAGACGCCCAGCTCGGCAACGCCGTGGTCGCCGGCGAACAGCAGCACCCGCGGGCGCTCGATCGGCTTGACCGGCACGCTCGCCTGCGCAGCGGCCAGCCACTCGCCGAGCTCGTCAAGCCGCCCCAGCGCACCGGGTGGCGTCACCAGCTGGGCACGGCGCTCCTCGGCGTCGCGTCGCACGCTGCCGTCGGGGCGTTCGATCAGATCGACGAAGTCATCGAGGTGTAGGCCGCTCATCCGACGAACCCTATCGCCCCTGGGCGCCCCACAGGGGCCCGCTCCTGTACTCGTCCCACCCCGCCGGGTGCCCGGCAGCGCGGCTCACGAGCCGGCGCTCGTGCTGAGGGTGGCCACCCCCTCGGCATCGATGACGCAGCTCTCCCTATCGGCCTTGCTCGCCAGCGCGGTTGCCACGTCGCTTCGATCGCCCATAGCGCTCAGCGCAGCGTCAGCGCCTGGCCCGCCACTACGAGCAGCACGTGCTCGCATTCGGCCGCGATGGCCGCGTTCAAGCGGCCCAGCTCATCGCGGAAGCGGCGCCCCGAAGCCGTCGCGGGCACCACGCCCGAGCCGACCTCGTTGCTCACGGCCACCAGTGGGCGCCGGGTGGCCCGCACCGCGGCCACCAGCTCCACAACGCGTTCCCGCAGGGCCCCCGCACCGCGGCCGGCCCACCGCTGGTCGTCCCATGCGCCCACCGTGTCCATCGCGTCGGTCAGCCATAGCGACAGGCAGTCCACGAGCAGCGGCGGACCCTCGCCCGCCAGGAGCGGCGGCAAATCGCAGGTTTCGGTCGTACGCCAGCTCCCCGGCCGGCGCTCGCGGTGCGCGGCGATTCGCGCCGCCCACTCCGGGTCGCCCGAACGGCCGCCGCCGGTCGCCACGTATTGCACATCGGGGAACGCGGCCAAGCGCCGCTCCGCCTCCAGCGACTTGCCGGAGCGTGCGCCACCGAGGACCAGCGTGCGCCGCGGCAGATCGGGCACCGCGTGGTACTCGCCGACGATCAGCGTCTCGCCATCGGTGACGGTCCGCGCGCCCGCCGCGGCGAGCCTGCGGTGCAACTCGGCCCCCGGCGGCGCGGTGTGGTCGATGTGGACGGCCAGGACGTCCGTGGTGGGCGCGGCCAGGCCAGCGTTGCGCAGCCGGGCCAGCGCGTCGGGGCGCCCCAGCACGTCGAGCAGAACCATGTCGTACGGACGGGCGCCGCCGCGCGCGGTGGTCGCAGTGCCCGCCACCGTGGGGTCCGGCAGCCCCGCCGGGGCGGCGCCGGGCGGCAGATACAGCAGCCGCTCGCCCTGGGGCCCTGTCACGTCGTACCCCGTACCCGGCGCGTCCAGCGCGATCGCCCGCGCCCGATGCCCGCTCAGCAGCGCCAGCTCCCGCCCGTCCGCGGCCCGGCCGGGCGCGGGCAGCCCGGCCGGGAATTCGACCGCGGGCCCGTCGTGCGGGTGCGACAGCAGTACCTGCCGTACGCCGGCGAGCGTGCGCCCGGCCCGTGCGGCGGCCAGGGCCGGTCCCGGAGTGAGGTCGAGCAGCAGCGCGCCGTCGATCAGCAGCGCCGTCGCGGCCCGTGCGCCGGGCCCGATGGCGGTGGCGCAGGTAGCGCAGGGGCAGTCGGGCCGGGGTAGTCCGCTGGGGGTTCCGGTGCCGAGGAGAGTCAGTTCCACACCCTGATCGTCTCGCGTCCGCGGACGGCGAGCGCGCGGGGCCACCTCCGACGGAGTGTCCGGCCGGGCTAGTCTGCCTGGGAAGCAGGCCGTATCCGGTACCGGCCGCACGCTCTGCGCTGCGACGCGGAGCGTGCACGGCAGCGCAGGTTGCGGCGCACGCCCGCGGGCGTGCGCTCCGACACCGGGGCGTACGGCAACACGGCGGCAGAGACGGAGCGGACATGGCGTGGACGTGGCGGTTCGAGAAGGCCGATGGGACGCAGACGGCTTCTCCGGTGGAGCCGGACGACTTTCCGACCCAGGGGGACGCGGAGTCCTGGATCGGTGAGGTGTGGAAAGACCTGCTCGACGGCGGCGTGGACCAGGTGTTCCTGTTCGAGGACGACACCAAGATCTACGGGCCGATGAGCCTGCACGCGGACCAGGCCGAGGCGGCCGGCTGAACGCGCTCGTATCCAGGTGGCGCCCGTCCCCGCACCGGGGGCGGGCGCCTTGGTGTTTCCTTCCTGCCGCCAGGGTGCGCCGGCCTGCCGCCGGGGTCCGCCGGTGTTTCGCGGCGCCGAGCTGAGATGCCAAAGGCGCTGGGGCGCCGGGGGAGGGGCGGGAAGCTGGAAGAGCCGGGGGAGGTCTAGCCGGGGCGCCGGCGGAGCTAGTCGTGGCCCGAGGGAGATCGAGCGGGGTTCAGAGCTGGCTCAGGGACACGGAGACGGTTCGCTCGTCGCCATCGCGGGCGTACGTCAGCTTCGTCCGGTCGCCCGGCGCGTACCGGGCCAGCGCCTCGGAGAGCGCAGACATCGTGGTGATCTTCGCGTTGCCCAACCGTACGACGATGTCGCCGGCCCTGACCCCGGCCTTCGCGGCGGCCCCGCCCCGGGCGACCGCGGCGACCGCGACCCCGGCGGGGCGGTAGTCGGCGCCGAGCACGGTGCGTCCGGTGATACCCAGCGTGGCCTTGCCCGACTCCGTCACCCTGCCGCTCTTGATCATTTGGTCGGCGATGTCGGTGACGGTCGATGCGGGGATGGCGAAGCCGATCCCGGCCGCCGCGTCGCCGAGCTCCGGGTCGGTGGCCGCCAGGGTGGGAATGCCGATGACCTGCTCGTCGAGGTTGACCAACGCGCCACCGCTGTTGCCGGGGTTGATGGCGGCCGACGTCTGCACCAGATTGCTGATCGTCGCCCCCGTGCCGCCGCCGCTTCTCCCCTCGTTCACGGTGCGGCCCACCGCCGAGACGATGCCCTGGGTAACGCTCCCGGACAGGCCAAGTGGGCTGCCCATGGCCAGTACGAGCTGTCCAACGCCCACCTTTCCCGAGTCGCCGAACACCGCGGGCTTCAGTCCCTTGGGCGGGTCATCCAGCTTGATCACGGCCAGGTCCTGCGGTGGAAAGCTGGAGACGACGCGCGCCCGTAGCGTGTCCCGGCCGGTGGCCAGCGTCACATCGAACGCCTCGGCGTCCCCGACGACGTGGGCATTGGTGACGATATGGCCGCGCTTGTCGTAGACGATGCCTGAACCCAGGCCCTGACCTGTGGTGATCTGTACGACGGACGGCAGCACGGCCTGAACGGTCTGCTGGTAGGCGCTCTGGAGCGCCTGCCCGCCACCCCGTTCGCCGCCGTCGCCCCTCCGCACGGACGGCTGCGCGGCCTCACCTGGCGTCTTGGACGCCGCCTCGGAGTCGGCCCCGGAGGCTGAGCCCGTGCCCGGGCCCGGGGCGGAGCCGGAGCCGGAGTCGGAGGTGCATCCGCTCAACAGCGCCGCCGCACACAGCACGGCGGACGCCGCTCCTGCCAGCCGACGCGCAACACCGTGTTCGCGTGAGACATTCATGCCGGAAGTGTCCCTTTTGGTGGGCCTGTCGGCCTGCGGACTGCGCCGCTTGGGCCACCGTCGCCCAAGCGCGGCGGACCCTCATGGCTCACGGGGTGCGCGGTGGACCCGGCCTTGTGCCGCAGCCCCGTCGTTACGCCGTGGCGAGGAGCTGGGCCGCGGCCAACTCCCCGTAAAGCGGATCGGACGCCACCAGTTCGTCGTGCGTGCCCACCGCGCGTACGAGGCCCGCCTCCATCACCACGATGCGATCGGCGAGGGTGACCGTGGACAGCCGGTGGGCCACGACGAGAACCGTCGTCTCGCGTGCCGCTTCCGATATCGCGTCCCGTAGCGCCATCTCGTTGACCGCGTCGAGCTGTGAGGTGGCCTCGTCGAGGAGCAGCAGCCGAGGGCGGCGCAGCAGCGCCCTGGCGATGGCCACCCGCTGTTTCTCCCCGCCCGACAGCTTGCTGCCGCGATGGCCGACGACCGTCTCCAGACCGTCCGGCAGTTGCTCCACCAGGCCGTCGAGCTTGGTGCGGACGAGGGTGTCCTGAATGTCCTGCTCGGTGGCGTGCGGTTGGGCGAACAAGAGGTTGTCGCGCAGCGTGCCGGCGAGGACCGGCGCGTCCTGCTCGACGTACCCGATGGAGGCCCGTAGCTGGTCGAGGGGCCAGTCCATGACGTCCTGGCCGTCTACGAGCACGCGGCCTCCGGTGGCCTCGTAGAACCGCTCGATCAGCCCGAAGACGGTGGTCTTTCCGGCACCTGACGGGCCGACGAACGCCGTCAGGCCGCCGCTGGGGACGCTGAAACTGACACCGTGGTGGACGTATGGCAGATCCTCGCGGTACCGGAAGGTGACCTCATCGAAGGCCACCGTCGCCGGACCGCAGCCGGCTGCTCGGCCGGACTCGGTCGCGCTGCGTGCGGCCTTCGCGCTCGTCGCCGGCACGTCCTCCGTCTCCAACTGCTCGGCCTCGTTGATCCGGGCCACGGCAGCCGCCCCCACCTGGTACTGCGAGACGGCTCCCACCAGCCGGCTGACCGGGTCGATGAGATAGAACAGGAAGAGCAAGAAGGCGATGAGCGTGCCCACATCGGTCGCCCCGGACGCCACTCTCGCGCCGCCCACGCCGAGCACCGCGAGGAACGAGACCTGGACCGCGAGGCCCACCGACGACCACGCCAGCGCCTGCCACTTGGCGGCTCGTACGCCATGTCGCCACGCGTCCTGCGCCGCCGCGTCCACCGCGGCGTTCTCACGATCCTCGGCACCGGATGCCTTGACCGTGCGGAAGGCGCCGAAGGTGCGTTCCAGCACGGTGGCTATCGCCCCGACCGCCTCCTGGGCGGCCTTGCTGGCGCGAGCGATACGAGGCATGACCAGCCCCACCGCGCTGCCGATCAGCGTCATCACGCCCAACGTGACCAGCAGCAACAGGGGGTCCATCAGCCCCATCAGCACGATGGTCGCGACCAGCGTCAAACCCCCGGTGACCACCCCGACCAGCGATTCCGTGGCCACCGAGCGCAGCAGGGTGGTGTCGGATGTGACCCGCGACATCAGGTCGCCGGGCTGGGTGCGTTCGATCTCGGGCAGTCGCAGCCGCAGCAGCCGCCCTACCAGGCGGCGCCGTGCGGCCAGCACCACGGACTCCGCGGTGCGCTCCAGGAGATACGCGCCGAGCGCGTCGATCACCGTGCCGAGCACCACCAGCAGGCTGAGCGCGATCAGCATGCCGGCGATCGATTCACCGTCACCGAGCCGGTTGACCAACTCCTTGGCGGCCAGCGGCTGCACCAGCCCAGTTGCCGCACCGAACAGTGCGAACAACCCGGCCAGGGCGATGGTCCAGCGGTGCGGCCGAATGTGCGCGTAGAGGATGGCCCAAGTCTCCCGCGCGGGCAGCTTCGTCGGCTGCTCCGGTACATCGGCCGGCCGTCCCCGACCAGCTGACGAAGAGCTGGGGGCGGGAGGCGTTGGCCGGGCCGGGGGTGTCGTCGGCGTGGCGGCGTCCTGCTGGGCGGGCACGTTCCCTCCTGACTGTGAAACCACTCCTGGCAGGAAGGCAGACGCACCGCGGAGCACCTTGCCTGACGCGAACGCGCGGCCGATTTTAGGCCGTTGTGTTAGGTGGCCCGTTGTCGCTGCTGTTGGCGCCACTGTTGTCGCTGCCGTTGTGCGGGTGCTCCGCTATCGGGGCTATCGGGGCTATCGGGCACAGGCAGGGCCGCAGTGGCCGCCACGCGTGTGCCACGCAGACGCGGGCAGGCGCGGGCGGGCGCGGGCCTCCGCCGCCTTGACGGAGCAGCCTCAGCCCCGGACGCCGCACAGGTGCAGCAGCGCCGCCACGGCCCGGTACGGGTCGGTGCGGCCGGCGCGGTCCTCCGCGTCCAGCAAGGTGGCCAACGCGTGCGCGGCCGGGGGCGCGGCGCCATCGGCGGCGCCATCGGTGAACAGCCGCACGCCATACCAGGCGTGCACGGGTGCACCGATGCCCGCCAGCGTGGCCGTGAGGTCCGCGAGCCGGTCGGCGCGCACGTGTAGGCCGAGCCGGTTGCGGTACGCGGGGGAGTCGAACGCGGCGAGCGCGCCCGACCAGTCGCCGGCGAGCCCGGGCCGTAGGGCGAGCGCATCGGCGTTCCGTACGACCAGCGACAGCAGCCCGCCGGGGGCCAGCACCCGAGCGAGACCGGCGAGCATCGGATCGGGCTCGGGCACGTACATCAGCACACCGTGGCAGAGCACGGTATCGAAGGCGCCGGGCAGGAAATGCGCCCCGGTATCCCGGGCGTCGCCGTGCAGGAGTCGCACGCGCTCCCGGACGAACCGCGGCTCGCTGCTGAGCGCGGCGCGCACGGCGGCCAACATCGCCGGGTCCGACTCAAGGCCGGTGACCTCGTGCCCCGCGCGGGCCAGGCGAAGGGCCTGGGTGCCATGGCCAAGGCCGACGTCGAGCACCCGAAGCCGCTGCGCGGCGGGAAAGCGCTGGGCCAGCTGCTCGTCCAACTGCCGTGCAACGAGCTCCTGGCGGACGGTGTTGCGCAACGCGCCGAGGCCGCTGAGCCAGTTCTCCGCGCCGCGAGCGAAGGCAGCCCCCGGACTCAGGGCCGCTCTCCGCGCTTGACCTGCGGCTTGGGCAACCGCAGTCGGCGCATTTGCAGGCTGCGCATCAGGGCGTACGGAACGGCGCCGCGCAAGTTTTCATCGGGGAACCGCTTGCGCAACTGGCGCTTCATCGAGATGCCCATGAACACCGAGTTAATGACGATCAGCAAGATCACGATCATCCACAGCAGCAGCACGTACTGCTGCATGGCCCCGGCCTGCACCATGCTCAGGATCAAGATGATCACCGCGAGCGGCAGGAAAAACTCCGCGACGACGAACCGGGAGTCCACATAATCCCGGGCGAAGCGCCGGATCGGGCCACGGTCCCGGTTGGGGAGATAGCGCTCATCGCCGTTGGCGAGAGCCTCCCGCTGCTTGGCCAGGTCCGCACGCCGGGCCTCCCGCTGCCGCTTGGCGGCCTGCTTGCGGTTGGTTGGCGTGCTGGCCACACTGCGGCGCTGCGATTGTGCCTCGCTGCGCTTGGGCGTGGGGCGACCCTTGGGCGCCTGCGGGTTACGGGTCTGCTGCGACTGGTCCGCGGACACCTGAGAGGGCGCGGACTGCTCATCCTTCGAACGGCTTCGGAACACGAAACCCAAGGGTACGGGGTGTAGGGGTATGGACCACAGCCGCGGGGGGAACGATCCGGCAACGGCCATACGTCGTACCTGTGTGTAGCGGCGTTTCCCCGGGCGTCACCTACTCCTCGGGCGGGAGACGGCGCAGCTCTGATCGTCCTAGAGGAGGAGTCCGGGAACGCCTGAACAGTGCGGTAATAGATGCAGGGCCCGTACGCTGGGTCTGTAGAGGGTGCTGGAGCCGAAGTCCGTCAGAAGGGGGCGCGCGAGGCCCATGAGCGGTGTCATGAAGCGTATGGGAATGATCTTCCGCGCGAAGGCCAATAAGGCCCTGGACCGGGCCGAGGACCCGCGCGAGACCCTTGACTACTCGTACCAGAAGCAGCTTGAGCTGCTCCAAAAGGTGCGACGCGGAGTCGCCGACGTGGCGACGTCCCGCAAGCGGCTCGAACTGCAGTTGAACCAGTTGCAGGGCCAGTCGTCGAAGCTTGAGGATCAGGGCCGCAAGGCCCTCGCCCTTGGCCGCGAGGACCTGGCTCGTGAGGCGCTCTCTCGCAGGGCCGCGCTGCAACAGCAGGTCACCGACCTGGAGACGCAGCACCGGACGCTGCAAGGCGAGGAGGAAAAGCTCACCCTGGCCTCGCAGCGGTTGCAGGCCAAGGTCGATGCCTTCCGCACCAAGAAGGAAACCATCAAGGCCACGTACACCGCGGCCCAGGCCCAGACCCGCATCGGCGAGGCGTTCTCCGGCATCTCCGAGGAGATGGGCGACGTCGGCATGGCGATCCAGCGGGCCGAGGACAAGACCGCGCAGCTCCAGGCGCGCGCCGGGGCCATCGACGAGCTGCTCGCCTCGGGCGCGCTCGATGATCAGTCCGGCCTGGCCGCCAAGGACGACATCGCGGCCGAGCTCGACCGCATCTCGGGCGGTACGGATGTGGAAATCGAACTCCAGCGGATGAAGGCCGAGCTCGCCGGGGGCAGCGGAGCGCCGTCCATCGAGGGCGGAAAAAGCTCGCCCGGTAGCCAGGTACAGCCCGTTGACCAGCACAAGCCGCGCTTCGACAAGCAATGATGGCAGGGGCGCGGCAGCAGTCGCGCCCCGTCGCTGAGCAAGCCCGCTAGCAAGCCCCCAGCAAGCCCGCTAGCAAGGCCCGAGCAAGACCCCGAGCGAAATCTTGAGCAAGATCGTAAGCAAGGGAGGCCGTCGTGATCGTACGGATCATGGGGGAGGGACAGGTAGAGCTCGACGACGCCCACTTCGCCGAACTGGGCCGACTGGATGACGAGCTGCTCGCCGAGATACAGCGCGGTGACCACCCCGCCTTCCGGCTCACGTTGATCGCGCTGCTCGATGCCGTACGGCGCCTCGGCAAGCCGCTCCCCGACGCTGCGCTCCAGCCATCGGAGCTCATCCTGCCCGGCCCTGACGCCACCCTTGAGGAGGTCAAGGCGATGCTCAGCGACGACGGACTGATCCCCGGCTGAAAAACGCCCCACGGCCCACCGCACACGATCCACCGCACACGATTCACCGCCCACGCCACCCAGCACCCCACCTGACACCAGCGCTCCCACCGCCCCCGTCTACCGGAGGACTCCCCCTCTCGGGACGGGGGCGAGCCGCGCTATGAAGTGGTAACGGCCCCATGCCTCAGCCCGTACCGTTGGATGTCGTGACTCCCGCTGCCCCAGGACCGGACACCCCGCGACCGGTGCCGGTCCGGTTTTCCTGGCTCCGTGCGCATCCGCTCGCGGTGGATGCCCTGATCGCTACGGGTGTCTTCTTCTGCGTCCTGATGAGTTCGGTGTCCGGGCCATCCCAGAACAGGCCCGACGTCGGGCCGCTCCTGGTGGGCCTGGCCGCGCTGTGCAGCGCCGTCCTGGTGCTGCGCCGCAGGATGCCCCGTACGGTGCTCGCCGCGACCACCGTCATGAGCATGCTGGGCATCGTGTGCTCCCGCGAGGGCACCGTGCCGCCCTCCCAACTAGCGATCAGCGTCGTCGTCGCGCTGTACACCGTCGCCGCTTCCACCGATCGTCACACCACCTGGCGCATCGGCGCTGCCACCGTCGTCCTGCTCACCGGCACCGTGATGATCTTCGGCGTATCGCCCTGGTACGCACAGGAGAACCTCGGCATCTTCGCCTGGACCGGCATGGCAGCAGCCGCCGGTGACGCGGTGCGCAGCCGCCGCGCCTTCGTCGCGGCGATCGAGGAGCGCGCCATACGGGCCGAGCGCACTCGCGAGGAGGAGGCCAGGCGCCGGGTTGCCGAGGAGCGGCTGCGCATCGCCCGCGAGCTGCACGACGTGGTCGCCCACCACATTGCGCTGGTCAATGTGCAGGCCGGGGTGGCATCGCACATCATGGACAGCCGCCCCGACCAGGCCAAGCAGGCGCTCGCGCACGTACGCGAGGCAAGCCGGTCGGCCCTCGGCGAACTCCGTGCGACCGTGGGCCTGTTGCGGCAGTACGGCGATCCAGAGGCCCCCACCGAGCCCGCCCCCGGGCTCGGCGTGCTCGACCAACTCATCGACGGCTTCGTACGCTCCGGGCTGCGGGTCACCGTCGAGGCCGCCAGCCGGCGCGAGCCGGGCCCGCTGGTCACCGACGCGGCGGAAGTGGCCAAGGTCTCCGGCGACCTGCCAACGGCCGTCGATCTCACCGCCTACCGGGTCATCCAGGAGGCGCTGACCAATGTGCACAAGCACGCGGGACCGGCCGCGGCGGCCGAGGTCCACATCATCCGGCAGCACGACGAGCTGGAGATCACCGTCATCGACGACGGCGGGACATCGGGAGTGGCCAACGCCGGTACAGGCGGCGCGGACGGTGTGGGGAGCAGCGGCGGCACGAGTGGCGGCAAGGGCAGCAAAGGCGGCAAGGGAGCCCCGGGGTCCGGCAAGGCAGGCCCGGCAGCCGGCAGGGCGGGGCAGACCAGCGGCCGGGGCGGCGGCGCTGCCCGCAACGGCACGGCCGAGGCACCAAGCGTCCAGCCCGGGGCGGCTGACGGCGGTGGCCACGGCCTGATCGGCATGCGCGAGCGCGTCGCCGCGCTGCGCGGCGCCTGCGAGGCAGCCCCCCACCCGGAAGGCGGCTTTCGGGTGCGCGCGACACTTCCGGTACGCAGCCGTACGGGAGGGGACGAGAGCGTATGACGATCAAGGTGGTGCTCGCGGATGACCAGGCGCTGTTGCGCAGCGCGTTCCGCATCCTGGTGGACTCCGAGGCCGACATGGAGGTTGTCGGCGAGGCGTCGGACGGCGCCGAGGCCGTCGAACTGACCCGCGCCACGAACGCCGATGTGGTGTTGATGGACATTCGGATGCCCGGCACTGACGGGCTCGCCGCCACCCGCACGATCAGCGCGGACCCCTCGCTCGCGGAGGTCCGCATCGTCATGCTGACCACCTTCGAAGTGGACGAGTACGTGGTGGAATCGCTGCGCGCTGGTGCCAGTGGCTTCCTTGGCAAGGGCGCCGAACCCGAGGAACTCCTGGCCGCCATCCGGGTCGCGGCGGCGGGCGAGGCGTTGCTCTCGCCGGTTGCGACCAAGGGGCTGATCGCCAAGTTCTTGGCCCAGGGCGGTGGTTCCGGCGGGGCCGCCGGGGGCGGCTACGAGACGGCCCGGCTTGCGGCGCTCACCGTGCGCGAACGCGAGGTGCTCGTGCAGGTCGCCGGCGGGCTCTCCAACGACCAGATCGCCGAACGACTCCAGGTCAGCCCGCTCACCGTCAAGACCCATGTGAATCGGGCGATGGCCAAGCTCGGCGCCCGCGACCGCGCCCAACTGGTCGTCATCGCCTACGAAACCGGACTGGTGCGCCCTCGAACGGAGTGAGACCGGGCGAGTACGCAGTGCCGTACGCAGTGCCGTACGCAGTGCCGTACGCAGTGCGGCTGCGGCATGTGCCGGGGCGCGAACCACCTGGGCATCGACGGGGCTGTCTCCCTCTGGTGGGGCGAGAACACACCGCGATACGGGGCGGGGCCCGCGGGTGCCTGGAGCCCCGCGCAGGCACGCCCCGGCCGGCACCACGGTGTAAGACCGCAAGGATGCCGGCCGGGGCGTGCGATGTGCGGGCCGGCCTGCTCGCGCGGGCCTATCCGCGCCGGCCTGCTCGCGCGGGCCTTCCCACGCTGCGACTCGCCCGGCTACGGCAGAGACAGCATGCGCTCAAGCGCCAGCTTCGCGAAGCTTTCCGTCTCCCGATCGACCTCGATGCGGTTGATCACCGTGCCGTTCGCGAGCGACTCCAGGGTCCAGACCAGGTGTGGGAGGTCGATGCGGTTCATCGTGGAGCAGAAGCACACCGTCTTATCGAGAAAGGTGATCTCCTTGCCCTCGTCGGCGAACCGGTTCGCCAGTCGCCGGACCAGGTTCAGCTCAGTGCCGATCGCCCACTTCGACCCGGCAGGGGCGGCCTCCAGGGTCTTGATGATGTGCTCGGTCGAGCCCACGTAGTCCGCCGCTGCAACCACCTCGTGCTTGCACTCGGGGTGCACCAGTACGTTGACACCGGGTATGCGCTCTCGTACGTCACGTACCGACTCCAGCGAGAACCGGCCATGCACCGAGCAGTGCCCGCGCCACAGGATCATCTTCGCCGCCCGCAGCTCCTCGACGGTCAGGCCGCCGTTTGGCTTGTGCGGGTTGTACAGGACGCAGTCCTCCAGGGTCATCCCCAGCTCCCGGACGGCGGTGTTGCGCCCGAGGTGCTGGTCCGGCAGGAAGAGGACCTTCGTATCGGTGCTGCCGGTGCTGCCAGGGCTGGCAGGGCTACCAGGGCTGGCAGGGCGGTCGCCCTGGGCGAAGGCCCACTCCAGCGCCCGCTTCGCGTTGGACGATGTGCAGATCGTGCCGCCGTGCTTGCCGGTAAACGCCTTGATGTCGGCGGAAGAGTTCATGTACGAGACGGGCACAGTCGCCTCCGCGACGCCCGCCTCGGTCAGCACGTCCCAGCACTCCGCGACCTGCTCGGCGGTGGCCATGTCGGCCATCGAGCAGCCCGCGGCCAGGTCGGGGAGGATGACCTGCTGATTGTCGCCGGTGAGGATGTCGGCGGATTCGGCCATGAAGTGCACGCCGCAAAAGACGATGAACTCGGCGTCCGGCCGGGCTGCGGCGTCCCGGGCGAGCTTGAAGGAGTCCCCGGTGACGTCCGCGAACTCGATGACCTCGTCGCGCTGGTAGTGGTGGCCGAGCACGAAGACCCGGTCCCCGAGCTTTTCCTTGGCCGCGCGGGCGCGTGCCACGAGGTCGGGGTCGGAGGCTGCGGGGAGGTCCCCTGGGCACTCCACGCCGCGCTCGCTTCGGGGGTCGGCTTCGCGGCCCAGGAGTAGCAGGGCCAGTGGCGTGGGCTGGACGTCGAGAGTTTGGGCGGTGGTCACTGCACGCACCCTTTCTATTTCCGCAGACAAGCCTTTTCGTCTGATTGACGTTATCTATCATAGCCGCTTTGCGTCACCCTGACGATGGCCATCATGTCGATGTGACGCATTCCCGGTCCGGCGGCCTATGTCCGGCCAGACACCGGTGTGCGAGCATGAAGAGGGAAGACACGCGCCAGAGTCGGAATGAATTCGGCGCGGCGTGGGTTGGAGCCGAGGGCAAGCAGTCCGTACAACCCGGGAGAGAAGCAGATGACGGTTCAGGACGACACCACCACGATCGACGGCATCCTCCTGTCCGATGCCGCCGCGGGCAAGGTCAAGGCACTGCTGGAGCAGGAAGGCCGTGAGGACCTTGCGCTGCGCGTCGCTGTCCAGCCCGGTGGCTGCTCTGGCCTGCGCTACCAGCTCTTCTTTGACGAGCGTTCGCTCGACGGCGATGTCGTGAAGAACTTCGATGGCGTCAAGGTCGTCACCGACCGCATGAGCGCCCCGTACCTGGGTGGTGCCTCCATCGACTTCGTGGACACCATCGAGAAGCAGGGCTTCACCATCGACAACCCGAACGCCACGGGCTCCTGCGCCTGCGGTGACTCCTTCAGCTAAGGCCATCGGGGTCCGCTCGATGGCGAAAGCGCCTTGGTCGAGCGGACCCGCGAAGCCTGCCGGGGCGCCCGCGCCCCGGCCACGCTGACGCGCACAAGGCGTACGTACGCAGGGCGGCGGTCCCTCAGCCACAGACTGAGGGACCGCCGCCTTGCGTATGGTGCTGCCCGTCACGGCCCGTCGAGGGCCGCCCTCACTTGTTCTTCGATGAGCCCTTGGGCACCGTCTTGCCCGACGCCGCGTCCATCACCTCGCGGCCGTCCAGCGGCCCGTCCAGCGTGATCTTCTTCTCGAATTCCTTGGCGAGGTGGATGCAGTTTCCGCCCGGCTTCTCCGGCGCGCTGTTGACCTGCACCTTCACCGTGGACGACGACGTGTCTGCGGTGGCCGTGTACGTCGAACAGACCCCGCCCCAGAACCGCACGGTCAGCTCCTTGCCGTGCGTGCGGTAGGACTCGACCTGCTTCAACGGGTGCGCACCGTCGCCGGTCTTCGAACCTGAACCCTCGTCAGCCGGCGTGCTGGGCGCGGTCTTGGGACCTGCCACATACTTCGGGTCCACGGCCGGCTGCGTCACGGTGAAGTCGGCCTCACCGTCCTTCGCGTCTGCCGGGTGCACCGTGAACATCCACGACGGCACCAGGGTTTGCTGGCCCTCAACGAACCGCATGCCGAGCCCGAACGTGGCCTTGCGCACCTCTGCGGCGGGCTGCTTGCCGGGCGACGGCTCGCACGGCGCGATCTCCCGCTTGTCGTCGCCACCCTGATGGGCTTCATCGCCCTTGCTGCCCTTGTCGGGTGTGGCGGGCTCGGCCGACGCGCAGCCGCCGATGGACACTCCGCCCTCGCTGCCGCCCTGCGCGTTCAGCGCCTTCAACGCCTGGTCGGCGCTGATCAACGGGTACTCGTCGCCCTTCGTCAGCTTGCTGAGGAAGCCACTGGCGTCGGCCACCTCGCCGTCCACGCCCACCTCCACGTTGGTCTGCCAGCCGTACGTGGGCAGCCCGTCGAAGACAGGGTCGGCGGTCACGCCGCGAATCGCCCCGTAGGTGCGGCTCGCATCCAGCTTGGCGTCGCTTTGGCCCAGGGTTTTCAGTACCGGCTGCGCTGCGTCCTTCGCTTCGGCCGCCGACACCGGGTCTTTTCCGCCGTCCACCGTGGCCGGCGCGCTCTTGGGGTCCTTGGCGTCCCGGCTCTGCCGCGCATCCTTCGCGCCGCCGGCACGCTCGCCCCTGCCATCGCGCAGCGAGCCGCAGCTCGGGGCCGATGAGTCGGGGCTGTCGCCGTTCTCCATGGTGTGCGGCGGCTCCAGACAGCCGTCCCCGCCCGGCGCCCCGGCCTTGGTGAACGACCAGCCTCCAGCGCCCGTCTCCTTCACACGAAGCGTCGGGCTCATCCGGTTCGGGGTGCCGCCCACCGTCCAGACGCCCTGCTCAAGCCGGGGCGTGCCGGACACCTTGAGTGCCGCGGCCAGCCGCTCAACATCCGCGCGGGCCACCTTCTGCCCGCTGCGGTAGACCGGGGCTGTCTCGCGCGGTGCGTCGGGGAGTTCGCCGGGCGCCTGATAGCGGGCTCGGGTGGGGCTGGGCTCGCCAACGGCGATGCCCTCGCGCGCCTCACCCGTAGTTGAGTCGAGGGCCAGCGGCGCGGGTTCTGCGGCGTCACTCGACCGGCCGCCGTCTTTCGAGCCGCCGTCGTCGGAGGCTGCCGACGCCCAGTAGGCGCCGCCGCCGCCGACCACCAGCACCGCTGCGGCCACCGTCGCTATGGTCAGCGGCGAGCGGCGCTTGCGTGCGGTCTTCGTGTCGGTGTAGTCGGACGTCTCCTTGGAGAGGTCCTCGGGGGTGTCCTCGGTGCTCACGGTATTACTCCTTCGGCTCCGCTCTTCGGTTCGGCTCCATCCCCTTGGAAGGGACGCCGATGGGACGGAACGAAGGAGCAGCCGGTTCCCCCGAGATGTCACAGCGGCCCGCAACGACCCCCCTAGGCCACCGAAGCGATGCGTGACTTCTCCCGGAAAACCGGAGGTGAGCGCCGTGTGTCGGGCCCACGCACACGGCCTGGGCACGCACCCCGCGCACAAGGCGCGCGGCCGGTCTGCGCGGCGCGCGCAGCGGCCCGCGGCCCGTGCCGACTGTGCGGCCGATGCGGCCGGCAGCTAGCCTCAGTCGCCGTACTCGGACATCCCGTCCACCAAATGGGCGGAGGCCGACGGCACTCGTACGCCGTGGATCTGCGCCGGGCCCACCGGCGGCCCTGCGGTCCCACCGTGGTGCGTTGTCCAGCGCGATGCCATCCGCGCACAGTCGGCCCGCAGTTCATCCAGCGACTCTGGTTCGGCGGCGCGAACGGGAAGGTCGGGGGTGGCGTGCTGATGCATGAGCTCTCCCGGTCCGTGGGGCGGACTGACGCACACCCCGGCTAAGGAAACCGTATGCAGGGCATACGGCGCGAAGAAAGCCCTACTATCGGGTAGTTTTGCCCGTTCGGCGCGAGAGGGCGAACCCGATAGCGTGAAGCGATCGTCCTTACCAACGTCCTTGTCGTCGCCCGCAGGAGCAGACTCGCCGTGCGCATTGCTGTTACCGGCTCCATCGCCACTGACCACCTGATGACCTTCCCGGGCCGTTTCGCCGACCAACTGGTCGCCGATCAGTTGCATACGGTCTCGCTGTCCTTCCTGGTTGACGCTCTCGACATCCGCCGGGGCGGAGTTGCCCCCAATATCTGCTTCGGGATGGGCGCGCTCGGTCTGCGCCCGGTCCTGGTCGGCGCGGCCGGGGAGGACTTCGCCGAGTACCGCGCCTGGCTCGACCGACACGGTGTGGACACCGAGTCGGTCCACATCTCGGAGTTGCTGCACACCGCGCGCTTCGTGTGCACCACCGACACCGACCACAACCAGATCGCGTCCTTCTACACCGGCGCCATGAGTGAGGCTCGACAGATCGAGCTCCAGCCCATCGCGGACCGCGTGGGCGGCCTCGATCTGGTGCTGATCGGCGCCGACGACCCGGAGGCGATGGTCAGGCACACCGACGAGTGCCGCACACGCGGCCTCGCCTTCGCCGCCGACCCCTCCCAGCAGCTCGCCCGGATGGAGGGCGAGGACATCCGCCGTCTGGTCGAGGGCGCCACGTACCTGTTCACCAACGAGTACGAGAAGGCGCTGATCGAAAACAAGACCGGCTGGACCGCCGACGAGATCCTCGGCAAGGTCGGCACCCGGGTCACCACCCTGGGCGCGAGCGGCGTGCGCATCGAGCGCACCGGCGAGCCCACCATCGAGGTGGGCGTGCCCGAGGAGAACGCCAAGGTCGATCCGACCGGCGTCGGCGACGCGTTCCGCGCCGGCTTCCTCGCCGGCGTGTCCTGGGAGCTCTCCTTGGAGCGAGCGGCCCAGGTCGGTTGCATGGTGGCAACGCTGGTCATCGAAACGCTGGGTACCCAGGAGTACGAGCTGCGCTCCGGACGCTTCCTGGAGCGGTTCCAAAAGGCCTACGGGGCGGAGGCGGCGGGCGAGGTCAAGCCGCATTTGCCGGCCGAACTGGTCTGATACGCGCTTGATCGGCCGAGCAGCTGCGAACCACTCAACAAGTCAGCGGCCTGCTACGGGTCTCGCACGAGCCTGAGTTCGCTGTGAGGCTGGCCCCGTACGGGGCCAGCACGAGGCGGACGGCCTTCGGTAGGGCCGAAGATGCGGACACTCGCGTCTTCGGCCCTACCCATCGGTTGCCTCCGCGGCACCCTGCCCGCCGCCGCTTTCCGCACTTTTCTTCGGCTGCTGCGGCTCGTCGGCTGCCCTTCGGGGCCGTAGGGCCGTTACGCCCGGCGGACCCAGTAGGCCACGCCACGCTGCGCCGCTCGCTCGCCCACGAACTCCTGGCCCCGCATGGTGCACCACGCCGGAATGTCCAGGCGCGCCGCATCGTCGTCGGCCAGCACCGAGATCACAGCGCCGACCGGCACACTGTCGATGACCTTGGCCAGTTCGATGACGGGCAGCGGACACCGCTTACCGAGCGCGTCCACGGTCAGCGCCGGAACCTCGGCCGTGACAGCGGCCCCTGCCCCTACCGCATCACCCGGGCCCGCCGCAGTGTCTGGGCCCGCCCGCCGCGCGACGGGGGCGCCCAACTTCTCCCGTACGGACGCCACGATCCCGGGCAGCACGGCCAGGAACCGGTCCACATCCTCGGCGGTCGTGCTGCGGGGGAGCGAGACGCGCACGTTGCCCTCCGAGAGCACGCCCATCGCGCGCAGGACATGACTGGGAGTCAGCGTGCTCGACGTACAAGAGGACCCGGACGAGACGGCGAACTCCGCCCGGTCCAACTCATGCAGCAGTGTCTCCCCATCGACATAGAGACAGGAAAAGGTGACCAGATGCGGCAGCCGTCGCAGCGGGTCGCCTACCACCTCCACGTCCGGCACCAGCTCCGGCACCCGGGTCCTGATCCCCTCCACGAGGGCCCGCAGCCGCAGCGCCTCGGACTCGGCCTCCTGCCGTACGGCCCGCAGCGACGCCGCAGCCGCGACGATGGCCGGCAGGTTCTCGAAGCCCGCCGAACGCCCCGACTCCCGCTCATCCAGCGGGCCCTGGGGCGCGAACCGTACGCCCTTGCGCACCGCCAGCAGCCCGACGCCCGCCGGGCCGCCCCACTTGTGCGCGCTCGCCGTCAGCAGCGACCAGCCGTCCGCGACCCGGCCCCAGGGCAGCGACTGCGCGGCGTCCACCAGCAGCGGCACGCTCGACTCGCGGCAGATCGCGGCGACCTCGGCCACCGGTTGTTCGGTGCCGACCTCGTGGTTGGCGGACTGGAGGCAGGCGAGCGCGATCGGGTCACCGCCCTGGCGTAGCGCCTCCTCATACGCGGCGGGCGACACCCGGCCCGTACGGTCCACGCCGAGCTCGGTGACCGTGCCGCCCGCCGTCGTGTGCGCGGTGGCCGCGTGCAGCACGGCGGAGTGCTCGACGGCCGAGATGACCAGGCCCCGGCCCACCCGGCGGCGGCCCGCGAGCGCGCCCGCGATGCCCTGGTGCACCGCGCGCGTCCCCGAAGGGGTGAAGACCAGTTCGTCCGGGCGGCAGCCGACCGCTTCCGCCGCGGTCTGCCGCGCGGCGTCAAGGAGCAGCCGCGCCTGCCGGCCCTCGCGATAGAGCCGAGCCGGGTCGGCCCACCCCTCGTCCAGGGCGGCGAGCAGCGCCTGCCGGGCCACGGGGTGCGGGGGAGCGGAGGAAGCCGCGTCGAAGTAGGGCACGCGGGGAACGCTAGACGACGCAGTTGGGGGCACGCCGTAGTGCGGCTCACGCAGAGTCGCCCAGGTGGGCCAAGAGGCTCCCGGGCCGTTGCCGGAGGGGACCGGGCCAGCTCGTGGGCGGTACGCGCGGTCGCCGATAGCGCTGTCAGCGCCGTCAGCGACGTGTCCTTGCCCCGCCCCGCCGGGCTTCCGGCCCGTACCGCACCCCGTGCGCGACCGCCGCCGTTGCCGCATCGATCCCCTGCTCAAGGCCCTTTCAGCGGTCCGTCAGATGCCGCCTGGAGCCGGCCGTTCCACCCCTTCGGGGTGCGGACCGGCGCGTTGGGCACCCTCCCCGCGCGGCCCCAAATAGCGTCCAGTAGGGTTTGGTCCGCATAAACATCCAAACCCCTGCCCGCAGCGGGCCGGCGACCGACCAGCGAGACGGCCGCAGCCGGCCGCACGGGCGAGACTCTCGGGAAGGCGCTACGTGAGTCCCAACGGCTCCGACCGCTCGTCGCGGCGCCCGATGCGGCGGAAGCTGCCGCAGGCGCTGGCCGCGGGCCTGGTCCTTGCGACCGCTACCGGCTGCACATCCAAGGACTTCCCCCGCCTCGGAATGCCCACCCCCGTCACGGAGGAGGCGCCGCGGATTCTCTCCCTGTGGCAGGGCTCCTGGGCGGCAGCACTTGCCACAGGCGTGCTGGTCTGGGGCCTGATCCTGTGGAGCGTCGTATTCCACCGGCGCAGCAGGACCAAGGTCGAGGTACCCCCGCAGACGCGGTACAACATGCCCATCGAGGCGCTGTATACCGTCGTGCCGCTCGTCATCGTCTCGGTGCTCTTCTACTTCACCGCGCGCGATGAGAGCGAGCTCCTGAAGACTTCCAAGAAGCCCGACCACGTCATCAACGTGGTGGGCTTCCAATGGAGCTGGGGCTTCAACTACATGGAGAACGTGGACGGCAATCTGTCCACACCCGCGAAAACTCCCAAGGAGGTCGCCGGCATTCCTGACCGAATGCTGAAGGCCGTGCCCAAGGGCGCCGAGGGCGTGTACGAAAAGGGCACCCCGGGCGACCGCAACCCTGACAAGGGCTGGCCCGGACCGACGCTGTGGCTGCCGAAGGGCGAGACGGTCCAGTTCGTGCTCACCTCACGAGACGTCATCCACTCGTTTTGGGTGATCCCCTTCCTGATGAAGCAGGACGTCATCCCCGGCCACACCAACCGTTTCGAGGTGACTCCTAACAAGGAGGGCACCTTCATGGGTAAGTGCGCCGAGCTCTGCGGCAAGGACCACTCCCGGATGCTCTTCAACGTCAAGGTGGTCTCCCCCGAGGAGTACCGGAAGCACCTGAAGGACCTGGCGAAGAAGGGTCAGACCGGCTACCTCCCGGCAACCATCAAGCAGACGGACGCCGCAAAGAACGCGGAGACCAAGAACCAGTGAGCATCCTCAACGAACCTCAGGGTGCCGCCGCCGACACGGCAAAGGCAGCACCGCCCGAGTATCGGAAAGCCCCCGGCAGCGCCGTGGTGAAATGGCTGACCACCACCGATCACAAGACGATCGGCACGATGTACCTGGTCACGTCGTTCGCGTTCTTCTGCATCGGCGGCGTCATGGCGCTCTTCATGCGCGCCGAACTCGCTCGACCTGGCACGCAGATCATGTCGAACGAGCAGTTCAACCAGGCGTTCACGATGCACGGCACGATCATGCTGCTGATGTTCGCGACGCCGCTCTTCGCCGGATTCGCCAACTGGATCATGCCGCTACAGATCGGCGCGCCCGACGTGGCGTTCCCGCGGCTGAACATGTTCGCCTACTGGCTCTACCTGCTCGGCTCGCTGATCGCGGTCGGCGGGTTCCTCACCCCTGACGGCGCAGCCGACTTCGGCTGGTTCGCCTACTCCCCGCTGTCGGACGCGGTCCGCTCGCCGGGTATCGGCGCCGACATGTGGATCATGGGTCTGGCCCTCTCGGGCTTCGGCACCATCCTCGGCTCGGTCAACTTCATCACCACGATCATCTGCATGCGCGCACCTGGCATGACGATGTTCCGGATGCCGATCTTCACCTGGAACGTGCTGCTCACCGGTGTGCTGGTGCTGCTCGCCTTCCCGGTGCTGGCCGCCGCGCTGTTCGCCCTTGAGGCGGATCGAAAATTCGGGGCGCATATCTTTGACGCGGCCAATGGCGGCGCACTGCTATGGCAACACCTCTTCTGGTTCTTTGGCCATCCAGAGGTGTACATCATCGCCCTACCGTTCTTCGGCATTATTTCCGAGGTCATCCCGGTCTTCAGCCGCAAGCCGATGTTCGGCTACATCGGTCTGGTGGCCGCGACGATCGCCATTGCCGGTCTTTCGGTGACGGTCTGGGCGCACCATATGTACGTCACAGGCGGCGTGCTCCTACCGTTCTTCTCCTTTATGACCTTCCTTATCGCGGTGCCAACCGGTGTGAAGTTCTTCAACTGGATCGGCACGATGTGGAAGGGCAGTCTGAGTTTCGAGACACCCATGCTGTGGGCGGTCGGCTTCCTGATCACCTTCACCTTCGGTGGTTTGACCGGTGTCATCCTGGCCTCGCCGCCGATGGACTTCCACGTCTCAGACTCGTACTTCGTGGTCGCGCACTTCCACTACGTCATCTTCGGCACCGTGGTGTTCGCCATGTTCTCCGGATTCCACTTCTGGTGGCCGAAGTTCACCGGCAAGATGCTGGACGAGCGACTCGGGAAGATCACCTTCTGGACGCTGTTCATCGGCTTCCACGGCACGTTCTTGGTGCAGCACTGGCTGGGCGCCGAGGGCATGCCGCGCCGGTACGCCGACTATCTGGCGGCGGACGGCTTCACCACGCTGAACACGATTTCGACGATCAGCTCGTTCCTGCTCGGCCTGTCCGTACTGCCGTTCTTCTACAACGTCTGGAAGACCGCGAAGTACGGCAAGAAGGTCGAGGTGGACGACCCGTGGGGATACGGCCGCTCCCTGGAGTGGGCGACCTCCTGCCCGCCGCCGCGGCACAACTTCCTTACGCTGCCGCGTATTCGCTCCGAATCCCCGGCGTTCGATCTGCACCACCCGGAGATCGCCGCGCTCGACCAGCTTGAAAACGTCGAGCACACCGATGAGAAGGCCCTCGCGGGTGGCAAGGAGGCAGGCAAGTGAAGATCCAAGGCCGGCTGTTCATCTGGCTCGCCGTCTTCGTCCTGGCCATGGCGATCGTCTATGGCGTGTGGTCGAAGGAGCCGGCCGGTACGACCGCGCTCTTCCTGGCCTTCGGGCTCAGCATCATGATCGGCTACTACCTGGCGTTCACGGCACGCCGGGTGGATGCCGGAGCGCAGGACAACAAGGACGCTGACGTCGCCGATGACGCCGGTGAGCTGGGCTTCTTCAGTCCGCACAGCTGGCAGCCGCTGTCCTTGGCGGTCGGAAGCGCGTTCGCCTTCCTTGGCGTCGTCTTCGGCTGGTGGCTGATGTACTTCTCCGCCCCGATCATCCTGATCAGCATCTTCGGCTGGGTCTTCGAGTATTACCGGGGCGAGAACCGCACCCAGTAGCTCGCACCCGCTTGCGCGTAGGGCCCGGACACCGCCCAGGTGTCCGGGCTCTGCTCGTACTGCTCGTACTGCTCGTACTGCTCGTACTGGGCGTACTGCCATGCGTGCCCCCGGCGTGTGGGGCGCGTGCCGGCCCCCGTAGGCCGCGGGCCCGCCCCTCGTTTGCGCCGCTGCGCGCGCCGAATCCCGCCGCCGTTCTTAGCGTGTGGTCATGAGCCACACCTCTCGCTCCCGAATACCCATCCGCTGTGCTCTGCTGGTGGCGCCGTTGGCGATAGGCGTCGTTGCCTGCGGGAGTTCCTCTTCGGACCCGCTGGCGGACAAGCCGTACGACGCGGCGGAACAGATCTCCTTCAGCGGCGGCCGGGACGACCGCAAGGCCGACCCGGACAAGCCTCTGGAGATCACCGCCAAGGGCGGCGGTAGCCGCATCACGGATGTCACCGCGACCGACGCCACAGGCCGCTATCTACGCGGCGAACTCACCGCCGATGGCAAACGGTGGCGCTCCACCGCCCCGCTCGCCGCAGGAGCCCACTACACGCTCCGCGTGAGCACCGAGAACGGCGACGGCAGGCCGGGTCGTAAGACCATCGGCCTCAACACCGCGCCGGCCGACAAGCGGCTGCGGGTGCGCTTTGGCCCCGAGAGCGGCACCTACGGCGTCGGCCAGCCCGTTACGGCCGAACTCAGCGCCCCGGTCGAGGATCGCGGGGCGCGCGCCACCGTCGAACGCGCCCTGCGTGTCAGCTCCCAGCCCACGGTCGAGGGCAGCTGGCACTGGGTGGACGGTCGGACGCTGCACTACCGCCCGCGTGCCTATTGGCCCACCAAAGCCACCATCACGGTGCGCAGCCACCTGGACGGCATCAAGCTCGCAGACGGGCTGCACGGCGGCCCCACCAAGCCTCTCACGCTGCGTACCGGCGCCAGGATCGAGGCCCGCACGGACGCGAGCACGCACCAAATGACCGTCACACGGGACGGCAAGACGATCCGCACCATCCCCATCACCACAGGCAAGCCGGGCTTCGACACTCGCAACGGCGTCAAGGTCATTCTCGCCAAGGAGTCCTTCGTCCGAATGCGCGGCACCAGCATCGGCATCGCCGAGGGCAGTTCGGAGTCCTACGACCTGCCGGTGCACTGGGCCACCCGGGTCACCTGGAGCGGCGAGTACGTGCACGCCGCGCCCTGGTCGGTCGGCTCGCAAGGCTCCGCCAACGTCAGCCACGGCTGCACCGGCATGAGTACGGCCAACGCCCACTGGTTCTTCGACACCGTGCGCCCGGGTGACCTCGTCACGGTGGTGGGCAGCAACGGCGCCACGATGACGCCGTTCGACAACGGCTTCGGCGACTGGAATCTGTCCTGGGACAAGTGGCGTCAGGGCAGCGCCCTGACGGCAGGGCGCAGGGACGGCAGCGGCCCCGCCGACTCGGCCCGGCTGCGCCCGGCCATCTGAGCTGCCTGACGGCGCGCCACCCGTGCCAGGCACCCGCCGGCCCAGCACCGCACGAGGGGGCCTGGCCAGCGCTGGCCAAGCCCCCTAACGCGTAGCGCTCAGGCGTCCGCTCAGGCGCTTATGGCCTGTTGCCGGCGCAGCAGGCCGGCCAGTGCGTCCGCGAGCGCCGCCGGGTCCACCGGGTGCGTCACGGCCGCCTCGGCGCGGCTCCAGGTAGCCAGCCAGGCGTCCTGCGGACGGCCCATGAGCAGCAGCACCGGTGGGCAGGCGTAGATCTCGTCCTTGATCTGCCGGCACACGCCCATGCCTCCAGCGGGCGCCGTCTCCCCGTCCAGAACGCACACGTCGATGCCGCCGGCGTCCAGGGCCTCAAGGACCGCGGGCAAGGTGGCGCACTCAAAGAACTCAATCTCGGGCACATCGGCCGCTGGTCGCCGCCCGGCGGCCAGCCGCACCTGCTCGCGGGTGCCCGCGTCATCGCTGTAGACCAGCACCGTGGCAGTGGGCCGCATCTTTCCTCCAGGCAGGTGGACAGCACAAAACGGAGTGGGTCCGCTGGGCGGATGCTACTGCGCCACGGCCCGCTGAGAGGAGGGGTCGTACGCATTCATGATCGGGCCGACGAGCCGTCAGGAGCGCTGGCGCACCGAACGTGCCACGGAGCACCGGCTACCGCTTCGCTCCTTCGAGGGACCGGGCCAATAGGCCGTACGAGCCGCTTGAACAGCCTTGACACTCCGAACGGGACCCCCCGAGGTGAGGGCGGGATAAGCGACCGACATAATGTCGGTCGTGGCGACAGCAACAGCAGTAGATACCGGGCACGCGCACCCGTCGGTCAACCGACCGAACCTCACCAGCGTCGGAACCATCATCTGGCTGAGTTCCGAGCTGATGTTCTTCGCGGCCCTCTTCGCGATGTACTTCACCATCCGATCGGTGATGGGCGCCGAGCACTGGAAGGAAATGGCCGATGCGCTGAACTTCCCGTTCTCCGCGACGAACACCACGATCCTGGTGCTCTCCTCTCTCACCTGCCAGCTCGGCGTCTTCGCCGCCGAGCGTGGCGATGTGAAGAAGTTGCGCATGTGGTTCGTGGTCACCTTCGTGATGGGTGCGATCTTCGTCGGTGGTCAGGTCTTCGAGTACACCGAGTTGGTCAAGCACGAGGGTCTTTCGCTCTCGTCTGACCCCTACGGCTCGGTCTTCTACTTGACCACTGGCTTCCACGGTCTGCACGTGACGGGCGGACTCATTGCGTTCTTGCTGGTCCTAGGCAGGACGTACGCGGCCAAGAGGTTCACACACGAACAGGCGACGGCGGCCATCGTCGTGTCGTACTACTGGCACTTTGTCGATGTCGTCTGGATCGGACTCTTTGCCACGATCTACATGATCAAGTAACCGGTCCCGCACCGGACCCGCGTTTCACCAGAGACGTAGCCAAGCATCGACGCAGAAGATCCTGACACCGGGGTAATCCGTGAAAAAGCTCTCCGCACGACGGCGCCACCCGCTGGCGGCGCTCGTCGTCCTACTCTTCGCGCTGGCGGCCACGGGGGGGCTTTATGCCGCGTTCGCACCCGCGGACAAGGCCAAGGCCGAAGAGGCCCAGACCTCCCTCGCCATCGACGAGGGCAAAAAGCTCTACGCCGTGGGCTGCGCAAGCTGCCACGGCACAGGCGGCCAAGGCACATCTGACGGTCCGAGCCTGGTAGGCGTCGGCGCCGCCGCCGTGGACTTCCAGGTGAGCACCGGCCGCATGCCGGCTCAGCAAAACGGTGCCCAGGTGCCGAAGAAGCCCAAGGTGTACTCGGCCGCCGAGACCGAGCAGCTCGCGGCGTACGTCGCTTCGCTCGGTGCCGGCCCGGAAACGCCGACCAAGAGCCAGTACAGCCTTGATGGCAAGGAAGATGCTGCCAACGGTGGGCAGCTCTTCCGTTCGAACTGTGCCCAGTGCCACAATTTCTCTGGCAAGGGCGGGGCGCTGAGCAACGGCAAGTACGCGCCCTCCCTTGACGGTGTGGACCCGAAGCACATCTACGAGGCCATGCAGACCGGCCCGCAGAACATGCCGTCTTTCCCCGACACGGTCATGCCGGAGAAGGAAAAGAGGGACATTATTGCCTATCTCGACAAGGTCAACGGCGAAGACGCCGCGACCCCTGGTGGCTTCACGCTGGGCGGGATTGGCCCGGTGGTTGAGGGCTTGTTCGCTTGGGTGTTCGGCCTGGGTCTGCTGATCGCCATCACCATTTGGGTCGCAGCCCGGACCACGAAGGCCAAGAAGTCATGAGCAGCCAAGACAACTCCAAAGACAACTCCGAAGAGAACCTGCCGCAGCAGCCGGAAGGTGCCGACAGCGGAGCGCTGTCGAAACGGGACGACCCGTTCGCCAACCCCGGGCTGCCGCCCCACGAGCATCGTGTTCAGGACATTGATGAGCAGGCCGCCAAGCGCTCCGAGCGCGCGGTTGCCGGTCTGTTCACGCTGTCGATGCTGTCCACGATCGGCTTCATCGTCTCGTACGTGTCGTTCGACATTGACAAGATCGTCTACATCTTCCCGATCGGACGCGTCAGCGCGCTCAACTTCTCGTTGGGCATGACGCTCGGTCTGGCGTTGTTCTGCATCGGTGCCGGCGCCATCCACTGGGCCCGCACCCTGATGACCGATGTTGAGGTCGCCGAAGAGCGACACGACCTCGATGCCTCCCCCGAGGTGCGCGAGGAGGTGCTCGCAGGCTTCCAGGAGGGTGCCCGCGAGTCAGACATCGGGCGCCGCAAGCTGGTCCGCAACACCCTCATCGGTGCGGTGGCCATGGTGCCGCTCACCGGTCTGGTACTGCTGCGCGACCTCGGCCCGCTGCCGGGCACCAAGCTCCGGCACACCAAGTGGGCCAAGGGCAAGATGCTCATCAACGAGAACACGCTTGAGCCGCTTCGCCCCGAGGACATCTCCGTTGGTTCGCTGACGTTTGCCATGCCCGAAGGTCTCAGCGAGGAAGACCACGACTTCCACAACGAGATCGCCAAGGCGGCGCTCATGATCGTCCGGCTACAGCCGGAGAACATCAAGGACAAGCGCGAACTGGACTGGTCGCACGAGGGCATTGTCGCGTTCTCGAAGATCTGCACCCATGTGGGCTGTCCGATCAGCCTCTATGAGCAGCAGACGCACCACGTGCTGTGCCCGTGTCACCAATCGACCTTCGATCTGACCGATGGCGGACGTGTCATCTTCGGGCCAGCGGGCCACTCACTGCCGCAGCTTCGGATCACGGTCAATGACAAGGGCTACCTTGAGGCGATGGGCGACTTCGCGGAGCCCGTCGGTCCTGCCTACTGGGAGCGCGGATGAGCACTGCAACTGACACTCGGCGCAAAAAGGCTCCAGCGGGCGAGCGTGTCGCTGACTGGGCCGACAGCCGGCTAGGCGTATACAGCCTCGCCAAGGCCAACCTGCGCAAGATCTTCCCGGATCACTGGTCGTTCATGATCGGTGAGATCTGCCTGTACAGCTTCATCATCATCATCCTCACGGGTGTGTACCTGACGATGTTCTTCAACCCCAGCATGGGTGAGATCGTCTACCACGGCGATTACGTCCCCATGCAGGGCATCAGGATGTCGGAGGCGTACGCCTCGACGCTGGACATCAGCTTCGAGGTCCGCGGCGGATTGCTGATCCGGCAGATCCACCACTGGGCCGCGCTGATCTTCATCGGCGCCATGTTCGTGCACATGATGCGAGTCTTCTTCACCGGCGCGTACCGCAAGCCGCGCGAGATGAACTGGGTCTTCGGCTTCCTGCTGCTGGTGCTCGGCCTCTTCACCGGCCTCACTGGCTACTCGCTGCCAGATGACCTGCTCTCCGGTACCGGTGTTCGCTTCACCCAGGGCGCCATCCTGTCGGCCCCGGTGATCGGCACGTATCTGTCGATGTTCCTCTTCGGAGGCGAGTTCCCCGGACACGATTTCGTCGGCCGGTTCTACTCGATCCACATCCTGCTGCTACCGGGCATCATGCTCGGCCTGGTCGTGGCGCACCTGATCATGGTGTTCCTGCACAAGCACACGCACTGGCCAGGACCGGGCAAGACCAACACCAACGTGGTGGGCACGCCGTTCCTGCCGGTGTACATGGGCAAGGCCGGAGGCTTCTTCTTCCTGGTCTTCGGTGTCATCGCGGCGATCGCCGCCGTGGCCACCATCAACCCGGTGTGGGCGATCGGCCCCTACCGACCGGACCAGGTGTCCACGGGTGCCCAGCCGGACTGGTATCTCGGCTTCGCCGAGGGTTTGATCCGGGTGATGCCTGGCTGGGAGATCAACGCCTGGGGCCACACTCTGGTACTCGGTGTGTTCATTCCGCTGTTGATCTTCCCGCTGCTGCTGGTGTCCATCGCGGCGTACCCGTTCGTCGAGTCCTGGGCCACCGGTGACAAGCGCCACCACCACCTGCTGGTCCGGCCGCGCAACGCTCCGGTCCGCACAGGCTTCGGTGTCGCTTGGTGCGTGAGCTACCTCACCATGCTGGTCGCTGGCGGTAACGACATCTGGGCTACGCACTTCCATCTGTCGATCAATGCGATCACCTGGTTCTCGCGGGTTGCGTTCTTCGTCGCACCGGTTTTGGCCTTCATCGTCACCAAGCGGATCTGCCTGGGTCTCCAGCGGCGTGACAAGGACAAGGTGTTGCACGGCCGCGAGTCGGGCATCATCAAGCGGCTGCCGCACGGCGAGTTCATCGAGGTGCACGAGCCGCTGTCGTCGGATGAGCTGCACACCCTCACGGCGCACGACCAGTACAAGCCGCTTGAGCTGGAGCCCGAGGTGGATGAGAACGGTGTGGTGCGCAAGCCCAGCCGCTCCGAGAAGCTTCGCGTCAAGCTCTCGAAGGGTCTGTACGGCGAGGACACCCAGATCCCCAAGCCGACCCCCGAGGAGTACAAGGAGATCACCAGCGGCCACGGCCACCACTGATCTCTGCCTGGTCATCTACTGATCGCCACAGCGAGAACCCCGTCCGAGGTCTGGACGGGGTTCTTCGCCGTTCCCTGGCCCTGGATAGGCTGACCGCAAACTCAACCCACCACCAGGAGCGTGGACCATGAACGTTGTGACCCCGGCAGGCGGCGACAGCGCGACGGCCCACACTTGGCCAGGCATTTTGCGCACCTTGCTCGCCGGCCAGGATCTCAGTGCCGACGCCTCCGCCTGGGCGATGGATCGCATCATGCGGGGCGAGGCCAGCGACGTACAGATCGCGGGGTTCGCGGTTGCCCTGCGAGCCAAGGGCGAGACGGTGGACGAGGTCGCCGGCATGGTGCGTACGATGTACGACCACGCCAACCTCATCGAAGTCCCGGGCCCTACCGTGGACATCGTCGGAACAGGTGGCGACGGGGCCAAGACCGTCAACATCTCCACCATGTCCTCGATCGTCGTGGCAGGCACCGGCGCCCGGGTCGTCAAGCACGGCAACCGGGCGTCCTCGTCGGCCAGCGGCTCGTCCGACGTCCTGGAGAAGCTCGGCGTCAATCTGGAGCTGACGCCGGCACGGGTGGCCGAGGTCGCCGAGCAGGCCGGCATCACCTTCTGTTTCGCCGTCAAGTTCCACCCGTCGCTGCGACATGTGGCCAACGCCCGACGCGAACTCGGCATCCCCACCACGTTCAACTTCCTTGGCCCGCTCACCAATCCGGCCCGCGTCGGGGCCCAGGCCACCGGCGTCGCTGATCTCAGGATGGCGCCGATCCTCGCCGGGGTGCTGGCGGGCCGGGGCGTCAGCGCACTGGTCTTCCGGGGCGACGACGGCCTGGACGAACTGACCACCACCGCCACCTCGCGCGTGTGGGAGGTCCGCGACGGGACCGTACGAGAGGAGATCTTCGACCCCAGGGACGTCGGCCTCGAACTGGTGCCGGTGGAGGCGCTGCGGGGGGCTGACGCCTCGTACAACGCCGATGTGGCCCGCCGGCTCCTGGCGGGCGAACGAGGGCCCGTACGAGACGCCGTGTTGCTCAACTCGGCGGCGGCGCTCGTCGCCCTGGACGGGCTGCTGAGCGCATCCGCGGCCGAGTCGGCCGCACGCTTCGAGGCGGGCGCACCGCCCCTTGAGCTGCCGCCGCTGGTCGAACGGATCGGCGCAGCGCTGGGCCGGGCCGCACAGTCCATCGACTCGGGCGCGGCGAAGCAGACGCTCGAACGGTGGGTTGCCGTCAGCCAGCAGTAGACGCGGCTGCTTCGTGTAGGGCGTGCCTCGCTCAGGGGCGCGCCCTTCGCGTGCGGTTAAGGCCGGGTGCGCTGCGGGCTGGGGCGCGCGGGTGGGTGCGCGCCGCTGCGGGCCGTGGGCGTGCGAGCGGGGGTGTGGGGGTGAGAGCGGTGGCGTGAAGTGGTGCGGAGCGGGGGGCGTTTGCGGTGCGCGCGGTGTGTGGCATGATGCTGCCTAGGTCACGAGTGACAGCGACATAGGCCCCGGCCCGCTGTCCGGCAACCCTCCGTCCGTGGCGGGGTGCCCCGGGTGATGACCAGGTCGTAGGCAGCGAGGCCTACGGCAAGCGCGGACCCCTCGCACTCGATCTGAGTGAGACAGCCAGGGGTCCTGGTGGTCGAGGGAGATTCTCCGTGAATCAGCGAATGCGTTAGGGCTTCGAGCCCCTTTTTCCCGCTGACCGGTTTTCCGGTCCTCCGGTTATTCCGGCCCTTGACCTGCTCGCATGAGCTCCGCCGCCTGCGTGTCAGGGCCGTTTCTGCACCAGCCGATGGCGGCGCCATCGGTCGTGCGTTTCCTCAAAGCCATGCGGCTTCCTCGCTGCGAAGCCCTGCCCTGCCGGGAGATCTCGCCATGTCCACGCACCCTTCTGCTACCGCCCCGGCCACCGCTTTGGCCGCATCTGCCCCGGCCCATGCCGCCGCCGGCGGGGCGCCCGCCGTTGCTGCTTCCGCTGGCGGCGCCGCGCCATCCGACCCCGCCTGCGCGCTCGCCACGACCGCTGCGCCGTTGCCGGTGCTGGGTGCGGATGTACGGGTTCCGCTGGTCACCGGCGGCGAGGTCACCTACGCCGCGCTCGACTACGCCGCCAGCGCGCCCGCCCTGCGCCGGGTGTGGGACGACGTGGCCGCGTACGCCCCCTACTACGGCAGTGTGCACCGCGGCGCCGGCTACCTCTCACAGCTGTCCACCGACCTGTTCGAGACCAGTCGTGCCGATGTGGCAGCCTTCCTCGGCTGCCGCGCCGATGACCAGGTGATCTTCACCCGTTCCACCACCGACTCGCTCAACCTGCTGGCCGCCGTGCTGCCCACCGGCACCCGGGTGTTCGTGTTCGAGACCGAGCACCACGCGTCGCTGCTGCCCTGGGAGCGTCGCGAGGGCGTACAGGTGAGCTACCTCAGCGCCCCCCGGTCGCCGGGCGAGGCCGTGCAGACGCTGGAGCGCGCGCTGGCCGAGCAGCAGCGGGACGCGACGCCCGCCCTGGTCTGTGTGACGGGTGCCTCGAATGTGACCGGAGAGCTGTGGCCGGTGCGGGAGCTGGCGCAGGCGGCGCACGCGCACGGCGCCCGGATCGTCCTTGACGCCGCGCAACTCGCGCCGCACCACCCGGTCAGCGTCGCGGAGTTGGACGTGGACTGGATCGCGTTCTCCGGGCACAAGCTGTACGCGCCGTTTGGCTCCGGGGTGCTCGCCGGGCGGTCGGACTGGCTGCGCGAAGCCGAGCCGTACCTCGCGGGTGGCGGCGCCAGCCGCACGGTGGCGCGGCGTGTGGACGGCGGGGTGGACGTCGAGTGGCACACCACCGCCGCCCGTCACGAGGCCGGTTCGCCCAACGTCATCGGCGTGTACGCGATCGCGGCGGCGTGCAAGGCGCTGACCGAGGCGGGGTTCGACACGCTGGTGGCCAGGGAACAGCAGCTGATCGCGAAGGTACGAGACGGGCTCGCCGATGTGCCGCAGGTGCGGGTGCTCTCACTGTTCGGCGACGACGCGCCCCGAGTCGGAGTGCTCTCCTTCGTCGTGGACGGCTGGAACAGCTCGCACTTCGCGGCGGCATTGTCCGCGGAGTACGGGATCGGCGTACGAGACGGGCTGTTCTGCGCGCACCCGCTGGTGCGGACGCTGCTCGGTGGAGAGCAGACGGAGCCCGGGGAGTGCGGTGCGCCGGAGCAGGCCAACGGGCCTGGCGGCGCGGGTTCGCTCAACGCGATTCGGGTCAGCTTTGGTGCGGGAACGCCCGATGAGCACGTGGAGCGATTCGTGCGGGCGGTACGGGAACTGGTGCAGGACGGGGCGCGGTGGAGCTACCGCACCGAGGACGGCCGCTGCGTACCGGACCGCGGAGCAGCGGCGGCCTGAGCACACTGGCGCTTCCCGGGCCCGCGGGCCCGGGAGCCGTGCGGGCTTGATCCGGTGTCGCGCTCCCGGGTCTGGCTGCGCCGGGCGTAGCTGGGCGAGGGTGTGCCGCGCGAGGGTGGGCCAAATTCGCGTTCGACCTTCGACGGCACGTCCCGCGCCACCCAAGGCGCTACGGGGTCGAGCCCGCTACGGGGCGAGCCGCTACGAGTCGAGCCCGATGGCGAACGCCGCCTCCAGGTCGTGCTGCGAGTACGTACGAAAGGCGATGTGCGTCTCCGTAGCGGCCACGCCGGGCACCTTGCTGATGCGGCCGGGGATGACGTCCGCCAGGTCATCGTGTTCAGCCACTCGCACCATGGCGATCAGGTCGTGCGCGCCGGTGACCGAGTACACCTCGCTGACGCCCTCCAGCGCGGCGATCTTCTCGGCGATCTCGGGGATCTGGTCCACGCTGGTCTTGATGAGCACGATCGACGTGATCACGGCTGGCTGTCTCCCTCGGTGGCCTGGACGGGCCCTTTCACTGTAGCCGGACGCTTCGGGTCCGGCTCAGCCCCCGCCCGCCCGCGCCAGCAGGCCAGGGCGTAGAGGAAGCCGATGCCGAAGCCGATCAGATGTGCGAGATAGGCGACGCCGGGGCGGGGGCCGCTCTGGCGGGCGGCCAGCCATTGGAGTGTGCACCAAAACGGCAGGACCAGCCAGGCGGGAAAGCGCAGCGGTAGGAAGAACAAAAAGGGGAAGAGGCTGGTGACCCGGGCTTGCGGAAAGAGGAAGAGAAAGGCGCCGAGCACCCCGGAGATCGCCCCGGACGCCCCCACCAGCGGCTGGGTGGACTCCGTGTGCGCAGCGGCGAAGCCGACGAGCGCTAGATAGCCGGTGGCCAGGTAGAACAGCAGGAATCGCAGCCGGCCAAGGCGTGCCTCGGCCATCGTCCCGAACACATGGAGGAAGAGCATGTTGCCCAGCAGGTGTAGCCAGTTCCCGTGGACGAAGAGGGCTGTCAGTGGGTCAAGGGCCAGTGGAACGGGACCGTCCCACAACTGCGCGGGCACCACACCCCAGCGCGCAAAGTAGTCGGCCTGCGCGCGCAGGAGTTCGGACCGGGCCCCATCCGGGGGAGACAGCTCGGCCGATGGGCTGACCAAGAAGAGGAGACAGCAACTAGCGATGAGGGCATATGTCATGAGAGGGCCGTCGAACGACATCGCCTTCTTGAACATGTCCAGATCATCCCGTATCCGTATGAACCCGGCGGATCGCCTCGCCGAGTGCCGGGTACCGCTGTGGCCCCCACCCGACGTCCATCAGGCCGTAGGGTTACGGGAAGCACTCCCGCAGTCCGAGGGCGCACCGCGGTGGGGTCCGGGCGCTCCGGGGGCAGGCGGTAGGCCGTGTGTGGCCTACCGCGCTTGGTGCGACGCGTGTGGACGCGGCCGTATCGCGCGGCAGGCCGGGCGGGAAACCGCGTGGGCCGCGAACGAACGCGAAGAAGACTAAGGACGACACCATGGCCGTTCCCCAGCCGACAGCGGACACTCGCTGGCGCTGCACCTTGTGCGGCAACCTCACCCGCTTCGATGTGACCCGCTCGACCAAGGTGGTCGAGTACGTCCACCTCGACCTGGCCGGGGAGCACAGGATCGAGGAGCGCGAGGTGGTCAGTGAGACTATTGAGTCGGTGCGCTGCCGCTGGTGTAACGCGGTCGATCAGATCGAGCTGGTGGACCGCCCGGGCGCGAGCGCCTGAGAACGGAGCGGTGACAGGTGGTGGAGCGGACGAGCGGCCCAGACGCTGTTGATGGTGCTGGGGACGCCGGGGACTCTGGCGACTGCGAAGGCGCCGGCGAGGCTGCCGAGGTGCTCGACCGCCCGCTGCCCGAAGGGGTCAGGCATCGGGTCGTGTCCCTGGTCGCCGATGCCTTCGGCGGGTTGACCGTTGGTGAGCTACCGCCTCAGTTGCGACAGTACGCCCGCTTCACCCCAACGCGCCGGGCGAAGTTCGCGGGAAACGCCATGGCCGTCGCCGTCGCGACGGTGCCGGCGTTCCGGCAGCGGATCGCCGCCCGGCTTCGTGAGACGCAGTCCGAGCTGGCCGAGGCCATCGACGCCGGATCGCCGCCGGCCGCTGCCGACCCGGTGGATGTCGCCGCCATCGCCTACGTGTTGCGGCCCACCGGCTGGGTCAAGCTCGTCGAGGCCGCCGGCGAGGAGGCGCAGCGGGTCAATGCCGAGCGCGCCGGGGAGCAGGTCCTTGACGAGCTACGGCGGGTGCGCGAAGAACTGGATCAGGTGCGCGCGGCAGCCCGCAGCGATGGGGACCGCGCGCGTACGGAGCTTGAGGCGGCCCGCAAGGAGGCCGACGCGCTCCAACGCAAGCTGCGCAGCGCGCTCAGCGACGTCCGGCGCGGTGAGGCGGCGCTGCGCAAGTCCGCCAGCGAACTGGAGGCCCAGCGCGCCGCCGCCGCGGCCGAGCAGGCGCGGGGCGAGGGGGAGGCGCGGCGCCTGAAGGCCAAGCTCGCCGAGACCGACGCGGCCCTTGAGGCCAGCCGCCGTGCCGTGCGCGAGGGACGCAGCGTGGAGGACATGCGCCTGCGGCTGTTGCTCGACACCATGCTCGATGCGGCTCAGGGGCTGCGCCGCGAACTGGCGTTGCCGCCCGCCTCCATGCGACCGGCCGACACGGTGGACGCCGTGGAGCCCGGCAAGATGACGCCCAAGGACATCGCGGCCCGCGCTCTGTCCGACATGGACCCCGCGCTGCTCGACCAACTCCTCGCCCTGCCGCAGGCCCATCTGGTGGTGGATGGTTACAACGTCACCAAGACCGGCTATCCGACGATGCCGTTGGAAAAGCAGCGGCTGCGGCTGCTCGGTGGCCTCGCGGTGCTCGCGGCGCAGACCGGCGCCGAGATGACCTGTGTCTTCGACGGGGCCGAGCTGGCCGCCCCGGTGCTGCTCGCGCCGCCGCGCGGGGTACGGGTGATGTTCAGCAAGCCGGGTGTGACCGCCGACGAGCTGATTCGGCAACTGGTGCGGGCCGAGCCACCCGGTCGGCCCGTGGTGGTGGTCTCCACCGACCGTGAGGTGGCCGATGGCGTGGCCAAGGCCGGGGCCCGCCCGGTGGCGTCCGCGCTGCTGCTCAAGCGCCTCGCGCGCACCTGATCCCCAGCGGCCAGGGCACTCGCCGACGTCGGCGCTCCCTGGCCCCAGCATCTCCTTGCCCCAGCATCTTTTTGGCCCGGCGCACCCCGGTGTCGGCCCGTACCGGAAGCGGCGTACCGGAAGCGCGCACGGGAAGCGGCCGGTGCGCCCCGCGGCGCGCTGGGGCGCGCAGGCTGCCGCTCACTGCGGTCGGTCCACCCGCGGCGCCGAATGGCGCGGCATCCGATCTGATAGCGGCTCATCTACGAGCAGCTTTGGACGAACCGGTCAACTTCCGTCGGGTCGCGGGCAATGGCCGCGTATGTGCTGCTCGGAGGTGAGCTGTGTGTCAGTGTGGGGTCACCGAATGTGTGATGTTGGTAAAGGATGCGTCCGACGGCCAAGATTTTCCCCTGTGAGTTTGAACGGATCACGGGGAGGTCACTAAGGTCGAGCCTCGAACCTTCGCGCGGTTGATCACTCATCCGGAGTGGCAGCGGAGGTACCGCCGAGTCTGTGCTGCCGACCCTCGCCCTGGGTGTCTGTGACACAGAGCCGGGTTAGCGCCCCAGCACCCGGTAGGCGGCTGGAGGAAGAAGGAGCTCGCCCACTGTGGCGTCCCACCGTCGTCCCAAGCAGCCGAGCCGCACTCGGGTAACCGTCCTCACCGCGACCGCCGCCGCTGCCGTCGCCCTCACCTCGCAGGCCGCGCACGCCGACCCGAAGCCGACCAAGAAGGACGTCAAGGCTCAGGTTGACAAGCTGTACGAAGAGGCCGAGGTGGCCACCGAGAAGTACAACGGGGCCAAGGAAAAGCAGGACACCCTCGAACAGCAGGTGGACGCGCTCCAGGACAAGGTGGCACGCGGTCAGGGGGAGCTCAACCAGCTCCGTAACGGCCTGGGTTCGATGGCCACCGCCCAGTACCGCTCCGGCGGCGTGGACCCCTCCTTGCAGCTCATCCTCGCCTCAGACCCGGATGACTACCTGGACAAGGCGTCCACGCTCAACCAGGTCAGCAGCAAGCAGGCGGGCTCCCTCAAGAAGATCGCCGACAAGCAGCGCACCCTCCAGCAGCAGCGTGAGGAGGCCGGCTCGAAGCTCAAGGACCTGGCCGAGACGCGCAAGGCGCTGGGCGGCAAGAAGAAGGACATCCAGGGCAAGCTCTCCAAGGCCCAGTCGCTACTCAACACTTTGAGTGCCGAGGAACGCGCGAAGATCGCCGAGGCGGAGGAGCGCGCCAACCGCTCCGCCTCCGAGCGCGCCAACCTCGACACGAAAACCGGCGAGGACACGGGCAAGGACGCCGGCGGCACTGGTGACACCGGTGACACGGGCAAGGACGTGCCGGTGTCGGGCCGCGCCGGCGCCGCCCTCGCCGCCGCGAAGACCAAGATCGGTTCCCCGTACGTGTGGGGAGCCACCGGGCCGAGCTCCTTCGACTGCTCGGGACTCACCTCCTGGGCGTACGGCCAGGCTGACGTCTCGCTCGATCGCACCTCGCAGGCGCAGGCCAACAACGGCACCCGCATTGGGCAGAGCGAACTCCAGCCCGGCGACCTGGTGCTCTTCTACGGGGACCTGCACCACATCGGTCTCTACGCGGGCAACGGCCAGGTGCTGCACGCCCCGAAGCCCGGCGCCAATGTGCGCTTCGAGTCGATCAACAACATGCCGTTCCAGTTCGGCGTCCGCGTCGGCTGAGTACATACTTCGGGCGCCCGGGCCGCACGGCGGCCCGGGCGCTTTCGGTTGAGCGCCCGTCGCTGGCCTGTGCACACCGCGCGCAATTGCCGCTCTACGCCCCTGGGTTGGGCGCAGGCGAGGCGCCGCCGCCGACCGGTCGTCGGGGCTGTGGCGGTGCTGCTGCCCACGTCGAGCGACCGCTGCGCGGATACACGCGCCAACGTAGCGCCCGTTCGAGGGAACCGCCGGGCTTCGGGTTGACCGCCTGCCATGCCGGTGACCTGCACCTTGGGAGAGACGGGCAGGGCAGGGCGGCGCGTTGTGCGCCGAACGGTCCTTGGATGCTCCGTGGTCGTACGGCTACTGTCTGCGGCGCGGTCACGCCCTGTCGTACGCCTGTCCGTGGGCGCGGGGGACCGCTCCCAGCGGAAGGGAAAGCGGCCTCCAGTGGCGTCCCATCGCCGTACCTCGCCCTCAGCACATGACCGGCCGGCCCGGGTGACCATGTTGTCCGCCGCGCTGGCCGCCTCAGCGGTCGCGCTCTCCGCGGCCCCGGCCGGGGCCGACCCCGGTGCCCGGCCCGCCGGCCCGCCAAGCAGCGACGCCCAGCGCGGTGATGCCCACGGCGCGCAGAGCACCAGCTCCGCCAAGCGGACCGTGGATCGTCTCTTCCACCAGGCCGAGCGGGCCACCGAGAAGTACAACCTGGCCAAGGAGCACACCGACGAACTCCGCGATCGTGTGAACGTCTTGCACAACAGGGTGGCCCGTGGCCAGGAGAAGGTCAACCAGTTGCGCGGCGCGCTCGGCGCGCTCGCCGGCGCCCAGTACCGCTCCGGCGGCGTTGACCCGAGCCTGACCCTGCTGCTCACCGAGGATCCGGACGGCTTCCTCACCAAGTCCGCGACGCTCGACCGCATCACCAACCGGCACACGGGCCAACTCCGGATGCTGCGCACGGCACAACGGGTGCTGCGGCAAGAACGTACCGAGGCCGCAGGCAAGCTCGTTGAGCTCGAACGCAGCCGAAAGGCCGTCTCCCAGCACAAGCGTGAGGTGACGGCCAAGCTCGCCGCCGCCCGTACGGTCCTCAACGGCCTCACCCAAGCCGAACGGGACGAGGTGCGGCGCGGCGAGCGCGCGCAGCGCACGGAGCGGCAGGGCCGGCCGGACGAGCAGCCCGGCGAGGCGGGTGTGGCGGGTGCGGTCACGGTTTCCTCGCGCGCCGCCGCCGCCGTGCGCGCCGCCCAGCAGGCCGTTGGATCGCCGTACGCCTGGGGGCAGGCGGGGCCCAGCGCCTACGACTGCTCGGGGCTGACCCAGTGGGCGTGGCACCGGGCTGGCGTGTCCGTTCCCCGCACCTCGCAGGGGCAGGCCGGCGCCGGCCAACGGGTGCCGCTGAGCCAGGCGCAACCGGGCGACCTGGTGGTCTACCGCGACGACGCCAGCCACGTCGGGATGTATGTGGGCAGCGGACAGGTGATCCACGCCCCCTACCCGGGCGCGCAGGTGCGCTACGACCCCGTCCAGATGATGCCCGTGTCCTCCGTCAACCGGCCCTGACACGGAGTGCGGCGTCGGCCGCCTCGGCATCGGTGTTCGGCTGATGCTGCCGGCGGGCAGCCCGTACGATCGACGGCGTGGCGGGCAGGTTGCGGTGGGGTGGACGGTGGGCGGTCAGTGGCGTAGTGGCCGTCCTGGTGGCGTTGACGGCGATGCTCAGCGCGCTGGCCGCGATGGCGGGCTGGGACGATGAGTCGGAGAAGCCCGACCCCGATGTCCGAAGCATCCAACGGTTGCTGGAGCGGCGTGCCGAGGCCGTGCGGGACCGGGACAAGGACGCGTATCTGGCGACCGTTGACCGCGTGGCCAGCCGCCATCGCACCGACCAGCAGCGGATGTTCGACGACCTGGCCGAGGTGCCGCTCAGCTCCTGGCAGTACCGCCTGGTCCGCAAGGGCGGCTTCCCGCCCGTCGTGGGCACTGGGCGCAGGGTCGCCGTGCAGGTTGAACTCAGCTACCGCATCAAGGGATACGACACCGCGCCCGTGGTCGCACCGCAGCGGTTCACCCTCGTCCAGCACGGCCACCGTTGGTACGTGGCCGCGGACGAGGTGTTCGACGGTGAGCCCGGCGCTGCCGCGCCGGTGGCCGACCAGCGCGACGTGCAGCAACTATGGGATCAGGGCCGGGTCTCGGTGGTCCGCGGTCGGCACAGCCTGGTGCTCGGCGTCGGCCATGACCGGCGCTACCTCCAGGACGTCGCCGAGACCGCGGACGGCGCGGTGCCCGCCGTGCAGCGGGCCTGGCGCGGACCGTGGGCGGGCCGCGTGGTGGTCCAGGTGCCGAGCTCGCTGGGCGACATGGCGGGCCTACTCGGCGGTTCCGCTTCCGGTTATCGGGGGATCGCCGCGGTCACCACCGGCGAGATCGGCGGCTCGGGCACCGTGCCCGCAGATCGGGTGATCGTCAACCCCGACGCGTACGACGTGCTCGGCGACCTCGGGCGGCGGGTCGTGATGACCCATGAGAGCGCCCATGTCGCCACCCGCGCCCACACCTCCCCCAGCACCCCGCTATGGCTCTCCGAGGGCTTCGCCGACTGGATCGGCTACCGCGAGACCAAGACCTACCCCCGTCAGGTCGCCCCCGAGCTGACCCGCTCCGTCGAGAGCGGCAAGCTGCCCCGTGAGCTGCCGGGCGACGCCGACTTCGGCTTCACCGGAGACGGCAATGTGCTGGCCCAGGCGTACGAGCAGGGCTGGCTCGCCTGCCGCATGATCGCCGACCAGTGGGGGGAGCGGAAGCTGGTCGCCTTCTACCGCGCGGTCGGCAAGGCGCCTGATCGCCAAGGAGCCGTGCGCGAGGCACTGCGCCGAGAACTGGGCATCAGTGAGGATGAGTTCACGGAGCGCTGGCGGTCCTACCTGAAGAAACAACTCGGCGCGCAGGCCGAGCCGCAGCCACGGCGACAGCAGGTGCCGTAGGACCGCCAAGCTGGCCGTGGTCCAGCGCGAGCGACGGCGGACGCCTACGGGGAACGCCGAGGGGAACACGAGGGGAGCACGACGGGAGCACTGACCGGGAATACTGCGGGACGCCCTGCGTAATGCCCCCTTCGCAATGCCGCTGCGCGACGCCGTGGAGGGATCGGTTTGGGTACTGTCGGCGGCGATGGACAAGACCTTGATCGTCACCAACGACTTCCCGCCCCGACCCGGCGGCATCCAAACGTTTTTGCACAACATGGCGCTGCGCCTGGACCCGGCACAGCTCGTCGTCTACGCCAGTACCTGGAAGCGCGGACCGGAAGGCGCACAAGCATGCGCCGCCTTCGACGCGGAGCAGCCCTTCACGGTGGTGCGCGACCCTACGACCATGCTGCTGCCCACGCCCCGCGTCACCCGGCGGGCGAGCGAGTTGCTGCGCGCGCACGGCTGCTCCTCGGTGTGGTTCGGCGCCGCGGCCCCGCTGGGCTTGATGGCCCCCGCACTACGCGCCGCGGGCGCGCGGCGGCTGGTTGCCACCACCCACGGGCACGAAGCCGGCTGGGCCCAGCTCCCCGCCGCCCGGCAGCTGCTACGCCGGATCGGGGAAGGCACCGACACCCTCACCTACCTCGGTGAGTACACCCGCTCCCGGATCGCGGGCGCACTTGAGCGGCGGGCCGCCGACCGCATGGTCCCCCTGCCGCCGGGCGTGGACGAGAAGACCTTTCACCCCGGCTCCGGCGGCCAGGAACTCAGGGCCAGGCTCGGCCTCGCCGGCCGCCCCGTGGTGGTGTGCGTATCGCGGCTCGTACCGCGCAAGGGGCAGGACACACTGATCCTCGGGCTGCCGCGCATCCTGAGCCGGGTGCCGGACGCGGTGCTGCTGATCGTCGGCGGCGGCCCGTACCGGGCGGAGCTGGAACGGCTCGCCCGGCAGACCAACGTGACGGACTCGGTGCGCTTCACCGGCCCGGTGACCGCGGCGGAGCTGCCGGCCCACTACGGGGCGGGCGATGTCTTCGCGATGCCCTGCCGCACCCGGCGTGGTGGGCTCGACGTCGAGGGCCTTGGCATCGTCTACCTGGAGGCGTCCGCGACCGGGTTGCCCGTGGTGGCCGGAGACTCGGGTGGCGCGCCGGACGCGGTACTCGACGGGGAGAGCGGCTGGGTCGTACGGGGCAGCTCGCCCGAGGAGAGCGCGGACCGGATCGTCACCCTGTTGACCGACCCGGACCTACGCCACCGCATGGGCGAGCGCGGCCGGGCCTGGGTCGAAGAACGCTGGCGCTGGGACCTGTTGGCCCAGCGCCTGGCGGAACTGCTCTAACGCGCACGCCCTGAGCGGGGGCGTGCGCTGCTGCCTGCGCTGTGCGCTTCACGGGCGGGGTGGGGAAGTGGCGACACGCGGCGGAGCAGGGGCGAGGTGTGGGCGCGGCGAGAGGAGCCGCCGCGTCCTTGGGGCCGGCTCGGGCTCAGCCGTGGTAGATGGCCTCGATCTCGTCCGCGTAGTCCTTCGCCACCACATTCCGCTTGAGCTTCATCGAGGGCGTCACATGGCCCGAGTCCTCGGTGAACTGCGTGGGCAAGATGCGGAACTCGCGGACCGACTCGGCCTTGGAGACCGCCGCGTTGCCGTCGTCCACCGCGCGCTGAACCTCGGCGCGGAGTTCGGGGTCGAAACGCAGGTCGGCAGCGGCGCTGTCGGCGGGCTTCCCGTGCTCGGCCGCCCAGCGGGGCAAGAACTCCTCGTCCAGCGTGATCAGCGCGCCGACGAACGGTCGCGCCTCGCCCACCACCATGCACTCGGCAACCAGCGCGTGCGCCCGAATGCGGTCCTCGATGACGGCGGGGGCGACGTTTTTGCCGCCCGCCGTCACGATGATCTCCTTCTTGCGCCCCGTGATCGTCAGATAGCCATCCTCGTCGAGCGTTCCCACGTCGCCGGTGTGAAACCAGCCTTCGGACAGCGCTTCGGCGGTGGCCGTTTCGTTGTTCCAGTAGCCACTGAACAGGTGCTCGCCGTGCAGCAGCACCTCGCCGTCGTCCGCGATGCGCACCACCGAGCCCGGCATCGGCTGGCCCACCGTGCCGATCTTCTGCCGGTCCCACGGGTTGAACGTGGTGGCCGCGCAGGACTCCGTCAGGCCGTACCCCTCAAGGACCGTGAAGCCGATGCCCCGGTAGAAGTGCCCGAGCCGCTCGCCCAGCGGTGCGCCTCCGGAGATCGCGTGCGTGGCCCGGCCGCCGAGCACGGCGCGCAGCTTGCTGAACACCAGCCGGTCGAAGACCTTGTGCTTGAGCCGCAGGCCGAGCGGCACGCCGCCCGAGGTGTCGAGGGCGCGGCTGTACGCGATGGCGCACTCCGCCGCCTTGTCGAAGATCTTGCCCTTGCCGTCCGCCTGGGCCTTCGCCCGCGCCGAGTTGTAGACCTTCTCAAAGACGCGCGGCACACCGAGCACCAACGTCGGCCGGAAGGAGGCGAGTTCGGTGGTGAGGGTCTTGACGTCGGCGACATGGCCGAGCTTGATCGGCGCGAGTACGGCGGCCACCTGCACCAGACGGCCGAAGACGTGCGCCACCGGCAGGAAGAGCAGTACCGATGACTCGCCGGTCTGGAAGATCGGCTTCAGGCGTTCGACGGCGTTGCCGCACTCCGCGAAGAAGCTGCGGTGGGTCAGCACACAGCCTTTGGGGCGCCCGGTGGTACCCGAGGTGTAGACGATCGTGGCGGGGGAGTCGGCGGTCGCCGCGGCGCTGCGCTCATCGACGGCCGTGTCCGTGACCTCATCGCCGGCGGCCTCAAGCACCGCCACCGCGTCCTGTTCGATCTGCCACACATGGTCGAGGGCGGGCAATCCGTCGCGTACGGACTCCACGATGGCCTCGTGCTCCGGCGTCTCCACCAGACAGGCCACGGCGCCCGAGTCGCTGAGAATCCATTGGATCTGCTCGGGCGAACTGGTGTCGTACACCGGCACCGTGACCGCGCCCGCGCTCCAGATCGCGAAGTCGAGAAGCGTCCATTCGTAGCGGGTGCGGGACATCAGGCCGACCCGGTCGCCCGGCCGCACGTCGAAGGCGATCAGCCCCTTGGCCGCGGCGCGCACCTCGGCCAGGAAGGTGGCGGCCGTGACGTCCTGCCACTGGCCCTCGACCTTGCGGCCGAGCACGGCGACGTTCGGATGCTGGGCGGCGTTGCGCCGGATGAGGTCCGTCAAATTGCCGACGGCCGGTACTTCGTAAAGGGCCGGGAGGCTGAACTCGCGCAAGACTGCTGCTCCTCGTCGGGCGCCGGCGCCACGTCGCTGTGGCGTGCTACGTCGGCTGCGGTCCATGATCAGGCAGTGGGGTAGGACTGCCCGGACGTTACCCATCGGTACGGCTATTGGTATAGGGGTCACGCCTAGATGTTTTATGCGTCACACACCATGGAGGCTGCTTCGCGCACAGTAGTGCCAAAGCAGGGTGACGCGGAAGTAACCGCAGGTGGGGGCCCTTCCGGCGAACCACTTACCGGGCCTAGGGTGAGGCGCATGCGAGTTCACGTGGTCAGTGATGTGCATGGCAACAGCCGGGATCTGGGCACGGCGGGCGAGGGCGCCGATGTCCTGGTCTGCCTCGGTGACCTCGTGCTTTTCCTCGACTACGCCGATCACTCGCGCGGCATCTTCCCGGACCTGTTCGGCATCGAGAACGCCCACCGCATCGTGGCCCTGCGCACCGCCCGCCGCTTCGATGAGGCCCGCGAGTTCGCCCGCATGCTGTGGGCCGAGGTCGAGGAGCGAAGCGGCGGCAGCCGTGAGGCGGCCGTGGAGGTAGCGGTCCGCAGGCAGTATGCCGAGCTCTTCGCCGCCTTTCCGACGCCGACCTACGCCACCTACGGCAACGTCGATATCCCGGCTCTGTGGCCCGAGTACACGGGCGCCGGCACCACCGTCTTGGACGGCGAACGGGTGGAGATCGGGGGCCGGGTCTTCGGCTTCGTCGGCGGCGGACTACGAACCCCCATGCACACCCCGTACGAGATCGACGACGACACCTACGCGGCGAAGATCGCCGCACTCGGCGAGGTGGACGTGCTGTGCACGCACATTCCGCCCAACGTGCCCGAACTGTGTTACGACACCGTCGCCCGGCGCTTCGAGCGCGGCAGTTCGGCCTTGCTCGACGCTATCCGCGCGACCCGGCCGATGTACGCCCTGTTCGGCCACGTCCACCAGCCGCTCGCCCGCCGGATGCGGGTCGGCGCCACCGAGTGCGTCAACGTCGGTCACTTCGCCTCGACGGGCACGCCCTGGGTCCTGGAGTGGTGAGGCGGTCGCCGGCCGTCCGGCGCAGCGCAGCCATGCGTCGCGCAGCCAGTCGCCCCCGCGCCGCACGCTCGCTGTAGACCCGCCCCACGCCCATTGGACGCCCCCGTACGGCTGTACGAGCCCCGGTGGGCCATGGAGCTGCCGCCCGGGCGCCGTACTCCCGCTGTGGGCCCGCCGTGGACATGCTGTGCGCCTGCCCTGAGCCCGCCATGAAGCGCGGTGCGCCACGGCGCGGACTTGCCCCCGTGCGGGGCCGTATGGCGGGACCGGTCGCCGGCGGTCGGGCGGGTGGGCGGCGCGCGGTAGCCTTCAGCGGCAGGCGTACGAGGCGGCGGACCGGTATGGAGGAGCCACGGCGATGGCGGAACACACCAGCTCAAGCATCACGATCGAAGCGGCCCCGGCCGACGTGATGGGGGTGATCGCCGACTTCGACCGCTACCCCGAGTGGACCGGGGAGGTCAAGGAGGCCGAGGTCCTCGCGAAGGACCCACAGGGCCGTGCCGAACAGGTCAGGCTGGTACTCGACGCCGGGGCCATCAAGGACGACCACACCCTCGCGTACACCTGGTCAGGGGAGCGAGAGGTGAGCTGGTCGCTCGTGAAGTCCCAGATGCTGCGCTCGCTCGACGGCTCCTACCGACTTGCCCCCATCGGCGACGGCACCCGCACCCAGGTGACCTACCAACTCACCGTGGACGTCAAGATCCCCATGCTCGGCATGATCAAGCGCAAGGCCGAGAAGGTCATCATCGACCGGGCGTTGGCGGGCCTGAAGAAGCGCGTGGAGACCGGCGTGACCGGTTGACCCAGATGCGTACCGTCCTCATCACCGGCATCGGCGGAAGTGGCCGCACCACCATTGCCGCCGCCACCGCACTTGCGGCGGCCCGCGCCGGGCACCGCACCCTGCTGCTCACCACCGGCCGCGACGGCACCCTGGACGAAATCTTCGGCGCTGACGGCGCGCCGCCGGCTGCCGTCGCCTTTGCCGCTTCCGCTTCCTACGCCTCTGCTAGCCCTTCTGGTGCTGCCTCCACTTCCGCTGTTGACGATGCCGAGCAGACCGCGCCCTGGACCCCGCCCGTGGAGATGGCCAGCGGCCTGTGGGCGGCCCGGATCGCTACGGGCGAGCACTTCCGGACCGAGCTGACCGCCGTACAGGACCGCGCCCGCGCCGTTCTCGACTTCGTCGGTGCCACGGCCCTGGAGGCCGAGGAAGCCACCGAGCTGCCCGGCGCCGAGGCGTTCGCCCTGCTGGCAGCGGTGCGAGCGGCCCACAGGGGCGTTGAGCGCGCGGACCTGGGCCATGCAGACGCGGACCCCGCGGGCGGGGGCGGCCCGTACGACGACCACGCGGGCGAACCCGTCTGGGACGTGCTCGTCATCGATATGCCGCCCGCGCCCGAGGCGGCCCGACTGCTGGCGCTGCCGGAGCAACTCGGCCGCTATCTGCGGCGGTTGCTGCCGGCTGAGCGACAGGCCGCTCGTGCGCTGCACCCGGTACTGGCACAGCTCGCCGGCGTGCCCGTACCGACACAGCGGCTGTACGAGACGGTGGCGCAGTGGCACAGCGAGCTGGACGCCGTGCAGCGGATCATCGACTCCGACGCGCTGACGGTACGACTGGTCACCGAGCCGGGACCGCTGGCCGCCCGAGCCCTGCGCTCGGCCCGCACCGGGCTCGCCCTCTACGGGTGCCGGGTGGATGCGGTGATCGCCAACCGGCTGTTGCCCATGGGCTCCGCCGACCCCTGGTTGACCGCCGCTTCGGGTCAGCAGCAGGCCGCGCTCAAGGAGCTGCGGGAGGCGTACGAGCGGACGGAGCCGGCAGGCCCGTACGACGAGCAGCGCGCCGCCGACCGGACCGGGCCCCACCCATCGGCCAGTCCAAGGGCCAGGCCGCCCGGCAGCTTGGTGCGCGAGGTGCCGCATCTGGGGCGTGATCCGCGCGGCCTCGCGGACCTCGGGATGATCGCGGACGTGGTCGGCGCCCCCGATCTGCGCCCCGATCGGCCCGCAGCCGACCCCCGGACCATCGAGGACCGGCTGGCCAGCGAGGGGCTGCTGGTGTGGCGGCTGCCCCTGGAGGGGGCCGAGCGGGGCGAGATCGGGCTGGTGCGGCGCGGTGATGAACTGGTGATCACCGCGGGGCAGTTCCGCCGGGTGCTGCCGCTGCCGTCCGCGCTGCGCCGGTGCACCGTATCCGGCGCGGGTCTGCACGAGGGCGAGCTGCGGGTGCGCTTCGCGCCCGATCCGCAGCTGTGGCCCCGCAGGCCCTGAACGGCACACCGCCGTTCGGGTAACGTCGGATGGGCCGACCAGAACAGGCCGGGCCGATCGCCCCGGACGGGCCGACCGGCCAGCCGCACCGCAGGAGTCCGCCATGAGCGATGCCACCGAGCGCCCGGACGACGTCGAAGGCGTGCCCAGCCCTCCCCCTGAACCCGGCCAGGACGGCGCGGACAGCGGACGAGAGGCCCCCCAACCCGACCGGGCAGGGCGGGCCAGTCGGGCCCACCAGGCCGCCCAAGAAGACGACGCCACCCCAGCCGACCAGCCAAGCCAGGAGGGCCAGGAGAGCCAGCCCCGGTCCGTGCCCGACCCGAACGCCTGGGAGCAGGCGTGTGCCGAGGACCTCGCCGCCGAACGCGCCAGGCGACGGGCCCACTACGGACCGCAGCCGACCAGCGCCGCCGAGGAACTGCGGAAGTTGGCGGAAGCGGTGGCCAACAAGCTCTCTTCGCTTCAAGGCCCGATCGCTGGCATAGCTGCCCAAACCGTCGTACGGCAAGTCATCGGGCAGGCGAAGGCCGTGGTGGAACCCGTTATCGAGCGCAACCCCGATGTCTTCGATCACCTTGCGACGGCCGGATCAGAGCTGCTTGCAGCCTATCGAGCAGCGGTCATCGGGCAGGAGCAGCAATGGACCAAGGGCGATGACCAGGCAGCGCGCGGGAGCGCGAAGGGGGCGGCTGCGGAGCATGACTCGGGGGACGATCGAGACGATACGCCTCCAGGAAGTGAACGCATCGACCTCGACTGAGGCCGCCCTCCGGTACGGTTAGCCGCGGCGAGGTTCGACCGAGAACTGAGGGACACATGGGACTCACCATCGGCGTCGATATCGGCGGCACCAAGATCGCAGCAGGCGTGGTTGACGAAGAGGGCTCGATTCTCGACACCTGCAAGGTGCCGACACCGCCGACCCCAGAGGGCGTTGTGGACGCCATCGCGGAGGCGGTACGTACCGTCAGCGTTGACCACGAGGTGGAGGCGGTCGGCATCGGAGCCGCCGGCTACGTGGATGACAAGCGCGCCACCGTGTTGTTCGCGCCGAACATCAACTGGCGCCATGAGGCGCTCAAGGACAAGGTCGAACAGCGCGTCGGGCTGCCGGTCGTGGTGGAGAACGATGCCAACGCGGCGGCCTGGGGCGAGTACCGGTTCGGCGCGGGCCAGGGCCATGAGGACGTCATCTGCATCACGCTCGGCACCGGGCTCGGTGGCGGCGTGATCATCGGCAACAAGCTACGTCGAGGCCGGTTCGGCGTCGCGGGCGAGTTCGGGCACATTCGAGTAGTGCCGGACGGCCTGCTGTGCGGCTGCGGCAGCCAAGGCTGTTGGGAGCAGTACGCCTCCGGACGGGCTCTCGTTCGGTACGCGAAGCAACGCGCCGCCGCGACCCCGGAGAACGCGACGGTCCTGCTCAGCCTCGGCGACGGCACCGCCGCCGGGATCGAGGGCAGGCATGTGAGCCAGGCCGCCAGAAACGGCGACCCGGTCGCCATCGACTCCTTCCGCGAACTTGCCCGTTGGGCTGGCTCGGGCCTCGCCGACCTCGCCTCGCTCTTCGACCCGTCCGCGTTTATCGTCGGGGGCGGCGTCTCCGACGAGGGCGACCTCGTACTCGATCCGATCCGCAAGTCCTTCCGGCGCTGGCTGGTGGGCGGCCAATGGCGCCCCCACGCACAGGTGTTGGCGGCCCAACTCGGTGGCGAGGCAGGGCTGGTCGGCGCGGCGGACCTGGCCCGTCAGGGCTGATCAAGGCGGCGCGCGCTCCCCGCCGGCGCCGGGGGCGGGCTCGCGCCGGCATCGGTCACTCCTGAAGGCGCCTGTAACCCCATGCGGCGAAGGCAGGGACGGGTGCGGCCGGGAACGCTGCGGCCGGGAATGATGCGGCGAACGCCGGGAGGGCCCGAGAGCGGACGCGGGAACTCCGCGATCGTCCGGGGCCTGTCGAACTCGCCGGTTACTTGGGGAACTTCGGCCGCACCAGCATCGTCGGCAACGGTAGTACCACGCACGGCAGTACCGCAGAGAAGAACATCAGGGTCCGGTTTCAGTTCTGGAGTGGCGAAGTGACGCTCGCGGCCGTACGAAGTGATCAGCACGATCTGCCCGCATCCGGTAGGGAGCCAGACGGCTCCGTCGTGGTGCGGGTGCTCAGCTACAACATCCGCTCACTGCGCGACGAGCCCGGCCAGCGGCCGGGCACCGCCCGGCAGACGGTGGCCCGGGTGATCCGCGCAACCGCGCCCGATGTGGTGTGCGTCCAGGAGGCGCCGCGATTCTTCCGCTGGCGCAAGGCGCTGGCACGGCTGGCCCGCGACGCCGAGTTGTTCCACGTGACGGGCGGCGCCACCACCACGGGCCCGGCAATCTTCAGCACGCTACGGGCCCAGGTGGAGCACACCGAGGAGGTATTGCTGCCGCGTACGCCCGGTCAGCACCGGCGCGGCTTCGCCGCGGCCGTGCTGCGGTTCGGCGAGGTGCGGCTCGGCGTGGTGAGCTGCCACCTCAGCCCCGCCGCCGGCGAACGGTACAACCAGGCGGGGGCGCTGCTTAACCGGCTGTCCGGGTTGGACGCTCCGTACGCGGTGCTGGCGGGTGACCTCAACGAGCGTCCGGACGGCAGGGCGTTCCAGCGCCTGACCGGCCCCCTGTGCGATGCCTGGGTGGCGAAACCGTGGGGCAGCGAGTACACCTCGACACCCGCGGACCCGCGTCAGCGCCCCGATGCCGTGCTGACCACCGAGGGCGTCGAGGTTCTCGGCTGCGGAGTGCCGAACGGGCTCGCTGGAGTGCGCGCCGCCGATCTGCACGCCGCCGCCGACCATCTGCCGGTGCTGGCCGCACTTCGCCTGCCCCAACCCCCTACGGCCACCAGCTGACCTGGCGGGGCGAGACGACGGCCCGCGCGGTCAGACGACCGCGCCCCGTCCGGGGTCCTCGTCCTCCTCGTCATCGCTCCGCATCCGCATGACCAGCGTGGCGAAGCCGCCGAGGAAGCCGCCGACGCCAAGGGTGGCGATCCACCAGGTGATCTCCTGTTGGAACACCACCATCAGCAGCAGCAGGAGCGGCCCGCCGAGCACGGCGAGCCAGGCGAAGCGCGCCGTGGTGTCGGCCCGCGGCAGCGGCGGCGGCTCCGGAGGGACGAAATGGCCCTCGTCGGTCGCGTCGAGGTCGTTGTCCGATGGCTCGGCGGGCCGCCAATCGCGCGGGCCCACGCCCGGCGCGAAGACGACGGAGCTACCGACCGGCACCGCCGGTCGCGCCTGCGAATCGTCCGGGTCCGTGTCGGGCCCCCGGCCTTCGCTGCCGTCCGCCCCGGCCCGCCGCGTGGGCGTGGCGTCGTCCGCTGTGCCCAGCGTCTTGTCGGGCTTGCCCGGGGCGATCTCCCGGCCGGACCCGTCCATCATTGACTCGGCCCGGCCATCGGCCGCGGACCAGGGGGCCACGCCCGGCGGGTCCGGTGGCTCCTCGCCATAGGCCGCGACGATCTCGGCCCAGGCGTCGTCGTCGGCCGAGCGCTCCGAGGCCGCACGCTTTTGCTCGGCGCTGCTCCCGCCGCTGCCAGGCCGGCCGCTGCCGGTGGCGTCGTTCTTGGCCGCGTTGTCTCTGACAGCACCGTGTTTGACCGTGCCGTCTTTGGCCGTGGGGCCGTTCTGTCCGGCTGGCCCACCCTGGTCGGCCGCGCCGCCATGAGCTGCCAGATCACCCGTCGTGCGGTGCGTACCGTTCGTGCCCTCGCCCCTGTCGCCAGTGTCAGTGCCGGCGTGGTCGTCGCCGTCCGGGCCGGGCGCCGCTTGGCTGGCTGACTCCGCTGGACCTGCGGTCGGGAGCGCGCCGTCGTCGGTGCGTACGGCATCGGCCTGTGCGGCGTCCGCCTGTACGTCGTTGGCCTGCGCGGCATCGCCTGGCACGGCCTCCGCCCGTACGCCATCGCCCCGTACACCGTCGCCCTGTACGCCATCCGCCCTTACGTCGTTCGTCTGGGTGTCGTCCGGGCGGACGGCGTGGCCCGGGGTGTCAGCGTCCACGGGGGCGGCGGTGTCCTGGGGGTGGGGGTCCGGCTGTTCGTCGGCAGCGGGACCGGTCAGCTTCTGGTCCGCGTCCGCGTTGGCGTCGCGCTCGGGCACCGGGCCCGGGCCCGTCTCTCCCTCAGCCCGTGGCACGGCTAGCCCACCCGATCCGGATGCGGCGCGCTGACACCGGGCGCGAGGCGGCTGATGAACCGGTGCGTGTCGGCGAAGATCAGGTCCGCGTCGTAGTCCAGCGTGGCCACGTGGTAGCTGCGCTCCAACAGTCGCTCGGTGATGTCCGTGGACGCGACCCGGCCCAGAATGCGCGCCGAGTCCACCGGCGGCACCACATGGTCTTGGGGGCTGTGCAACAGCAGCAGCGGCTGGGTGACACGCGGAAGATCGGCGTCCACTTGCTGGAAGAGCTGCCGCAGTGAGTGCGCGGCGTGCAGCGGCACCCGGTCGTAGCCGTACTCCTGGGAGCCCGGCTTGGCGATGTCGCTGGCGATGCCCTTCGTCGAAGGCACCAGATGCCGTACGACCGGCAGCGCCCTGGCCGCCACGTCGTGCACCTTGTTCGCCGGGTTGACCAAAACCAGTCCCCTGACGGTGTCCCCGTGCCGGGCCGCGAGCCGCAACGCCAGCGCGCCACCCATGGAAAGGCCACACACAAAGACCTGTTCACAGCGTTTCGCCAGCCTGTGCAGCTCCCGGTCCACCTCCGCGTACCAGTCTTGCCAACCGGTGACGGCCAGGTCCTGCCAGCGGGTGCCGTGACCGGGCAGCAGGGGCAGCGAAACGGTGTGGCCGCGCTCGGCCAAAGACTCGGCCCAGGGCCGAACGGACTGCGGGGAGCCGGTGAAGCCGTGGCAGACGAGCACGCCGACAGCTCCGCCGATGTGGTGGAACGGCTCGGCTCCGGGGGACAGCGGCACCGGGGTCTCCGTTCGGTCAGGGGCCGGACGCGGCCGGACGGTTGGGACTTCAGCCTACGCGGAGCGCCGCACGCCGGGTAGGCCGATCGGTGCCCGATATGGGCCCGGCGGACACTGGTCAGCGGTGGTACGGCCGGCCACGGGCCAGGGCGCGCGAGCCCGCTCGAACGTCGGGCGAGAGCCCCGCCGCGCGGCGGGTTAAGGTCTCCTCGTCGGATACAGGAGGTCCTCGGTTTGTTCTACGGCGCAATGAAGCTTTCCATCGGTGGGTCGCTGAAGCTTGCCTTTCGGCCCTGGGTGGAGGGCTTGGAGAACATCCCAGCTGAGGGGCCTGCGATTTTGGCGAGCAATCACCTCTCCTTCTCGGACTCCTTCTTCCTGCCCGCGATGCTCGACCGGAAGGTCACCTTCATCGCGAAGGCGGAGTACTTCACCTCACCTGGCCTCAAGGGCAAGATGACCGCCGCCTTCTTCAAGGGGGTGGGCCAGCTTCCGGTGGACCGCTCGGGGGCCCGCGGCGCCGGCGAGGCCGCGATCAAGAGCGGCATCGAGGTGCTGGAGCGGGGTGAGCTGTTCGGCATCTACCCGGAGGGCACCCGCTCCCCGGACGGGCGGCTCTACCGCGGTAAGCCCGGTGGTTTGGCCCGCGTCGCGCTGGCCAGTGGCGCTCCGGTGATCCCCGTCGCGATGATCGACACCGAGAAGATTCAGCCGCCGGGCAAGGTGATGCCGAAGCTGATGCGCCCCGGGATCAAGATCGGCAAGCCGCTGGACTTCAGCCGCTACTACGGCATGGACGGCGATCGGTTCATCCTCCGCTCGGTCACCGACGAGGTGATGTACGAGATCATGAAGCTGTCCGGCCAGGAGTACGTGGACGTCTACGCGACCGCCGCCAAGCGGCAACTCGCCGATGCGGCGAAGAAGCAGGCAGAGGAAGAAAGAGGAGTAAAGGGCGCAAAGGTCGCGAAGGCCGAAAGGGTCGCGCCCCCTGCCAAGACCGGGCACGAACAGCACGGCAGGCCAACGCAGTCGGATGCTCCGGACAGCTCGGGCCTCGCGGATAGCTCGCGTATTGCAGACGGCCAGGACACGGCGGAGCGGGACAAGGCCGACTAGGCCACCGACGCCGATAGGGGAGCGGTGCCCAGCGGGGGTGGGGGAGATGGCTCAGCGGCAGGTACGTGAGCGTCCGGTGCGTGAGCGCGTGGTGCGCATGTCCGTTGAGCAGCCACTGTGGCGCGCCCTCACCGGCTACCGCATACTCGCCGCGCTGTATGCGATTGCCCTGTACGCCCACGGCTACCACGAGTACGAGCATCCCCTCGGCGCCGGGGCGTACATGCTGCTGCTGGCCGGCTGGATGGCCTTCACCTGGCGCATGGTGGCCTCTGCCGAGCGATGCACCAAGCGCTTTTTGATCGTGGACCTCGGCGTGGCGATCGTCGGCATCCTGTTGACGCCGCTGGTCGATACCCATGAGCGGATCGTGGACGGCGGGCCAACCCTGCCGTCGATTTGGACCGCGGGCGCCGTGCTCGGCTTCGCCATCAAGGGCGGCTGGCGCTGGGGCGCGGTGGCGTCGGCTGTGGCGGGCGTCGCCAACATCGCCGAGCGCGGGGCCTTCGCGCAGAACACGGTGCACAACGTGCTGCTGGTGTGGGTGGCCAGCGTGGCCATCGGCTACGTGGTCGAGGTGGCCAGGGCCAGTGAGCGCACGCTGGCCCGCGCCCTACAGATCGAGGCGGCCACCCGAGAGCGGGAGCGACTCGCCCGCGACATCCACGACAGTGTGCTTCAGGTGCTCGCCATGGTGCAGCGGCGCGGCGTCGCCATCGGCGGCGACGCGGCCGAGCTCGGCCGGATGGCGGGCGAGCAGGAGGTGGCGCTGCGTACCCTGATCTCCAGCGGTCTTGGCCAGCGCGGCCACGGCCCGGCGGCCGGGCCGGTGGGAGGCGACGCCTTGCCGGTGGCGACCGTCAGGATCGCGGGCCGCGCTGCGGACGCCGCAGATGACCCGGGCGACGAGCCGTACGACCTACGGGCGCTGCTGGCGCCGCACGCCGGGGCCAAAGTCTCGTTCGCCGAACCGGGTGCTCCCGTGTTGCTGCCGGGCTCCGCCGCGGCAGAGCTGGCAGGGGCGGTGAGTGCCGCGCTGGACAATGTGCGCAACCACGCGGGGGACGACGCGCAGGCGTGGATTCTCGTCGAGGACGAACCGGACGCCGTGATCGTCACCGTCCGCGACGACGGCCCGGGCATACCGGAGGGGCGGCTCGCGGACGCCGAACGCGAGGGGCGGCTCGGCGTCGCCCTCTCGATCCGAGGACGCCTGCGCGACCTGGGCGGGAGCGCGGATCTCGTATCGGTCCCCGGACAGGGCACGGAGGTGGAGCTCAGAGTTCCGCGGGGGAGGAAGGACGCGTCATGAGCGAGGCAGCGACCGTACGAGTGATGGTGGTGGACGACCACCCGATGTGGCGGGACGCGGTCGCCCGCGATCTGGCCGAGGCCGGCTTCGATGTGGTGGCGACGGCAGGTGACGGGCCGCAGGCGGTGCGTAGGGCGATGGCGGTCGAGCCCGAGGTGTTGGTGCTCGACCTCAATCTGCCCGGCCTGCCCGGCGTGCAGGTGTGCAAGGAACTGGTGGGCGCGAACCCGGCGTTGCGGGTGCTCGTCCTGTCCGCGAGCGGCGAGCACGCCGATGTGCTGGAGGCCGTGAAGTCGGGCGCCACCGGCTACCTCCTCAAGTCGGCGTCCACCGCCGAACTCGTGGACGCAGTACGCCGGACGGCCGCCGGCGACACGGTGTTCACCCCTGGCCTCGCGGGCCTGGTCCTCGGCGAGTACCGGCGGCTCGCCACCGACCCGGCCCCGGCCCGGGCCAACGAACCGAGCGCCCCACGGTTGACCGACCGGGAGACCGAGGTGCTGCGCCTGGTCGCCAAGGGCCTTTCGTACAAGCAGATCGCCGAGCGGTTGGTCATCTCTCACCGCACCGTGCAAAACCACGTCCAAAACACCCTCGGCAAGCTACAACTGCACAACCGCGTCGAGCTGGTGCGTTACGCCATCGAACGGGGCCTGGACGACGGCGCTTAAGCCGCAGGCGACCGCCGAACGAACGCGCTGCGCCGTCCGTGCCCCTCGTACGGGTGAACGCGGCAACTCAACTTCCCCGCGGGGCAACGGAATTCATCAACCGCCCCATCCCCTGTGACCTGGATCACCGTTAGCGTGGTCCGTCATATCGGGTCATTCACGGGAGAAGGGAAGATGCGATGCGGGTCGGAGTGCTGACCGGAGGCGGTGACTGCCCCGGTCTCAACGCGGTCATCCGCGCAGCGGTGCGTAAGGGCGTCCAGGACTACGGATACTCGTTCACCGGATTCAGAGACGGCTGGCGCGGGCCACTGGCGGGCGACATCGTGCCGCTCGACATCCCCGCCGTGCGCGGCATCCTGCCGCGCGGCGGCACCATCCTCGGATCGTCGCGGACCAACCCCCTCAAGGCGGAGAACGGCATCCGTCGGATCAAGGAGAACCTCACCAAGTACGAGGTGGACGCGCTGATCGCGATCGGCGGCGAGGACACCCTCGGCGTCGCGGCACGCCTGTCGGACGAGTACGGAGTGCCGTGCGTCGGCGTCCCCAAGACCATCGACAACGACCTGTCCGCCACCGACTACACCTTCGGCTTCGACACCGCCGTCAACATCGCCACCGAGGCCATCGACCGACTGCACACCACGGCGGAGTCGCATATGCGGGTCCTGGTGGTGGAGGTGATGGGCCGGCACGCTGGCTGGATCGCCCTGCACTCGGGGCTTGCGGGCGGTGCCAACGTCATCCTCATCCCCGAGCAGCGATTCGACGTGCAGCAAGTCTGCGGCTGGGTCGAGTCCCGGTTCAAGGTTCGCTACGCGCCCATCGTCGTGGTCGCGGAAGGCGCAACGCCCAAGGGCGGCGAGATGGTCCTCAAGGACGGCTCGCTGGACTCCTTCGGGCATGTGCGGCTCTCCGGCGTCGGCGAGTGGCTGGCCAAGGAGATCGAAAGGCGCACCGGCAAAGAGGCCAGGACCACCGTGCTCGGCCACGTGCAGCGCGGCGGCACCCCCAGTGCCTTCGACCGCTGGCTGGCCACCCGCTTTGGTCTGCACGCCATCGAGGCGGTGCGGGACGAGGCCTACGGCGTGATGGTCTCGCTGCGTGGCACGGATGTGGTGCGCGTGCCGCTGGCCGACGCGACCGCGAAGCTGAAGACCGTGGACCCGAAGCTCTACGCGGAGGCCGGGGTCTTCTTCGGCTGACGCGCCACCGGCCGCCCCGGCACGAGCGCGCCTCGGGGCGGCCCGGCTGGCCCTGCCGGGTCTGGCCCGGATCGGTCTGCTTCGGCCCGGTCTGGTTCGGCAGGTCTGGTTCGGTTTAGCCCTACCGGGCCTGGCCCGGATCGGATGGGCCGGCGCCGGCGGATGCTGGTGGACACCGGTGGACGGGGCCGTGGCCCGGCCCCGTCCACTCGCCACTCGTCCGCTGGCGCCGCCGCTCCCGTCAGCTCAGCGGCACCGTCTCCCGGGCGAGCGTCAACTCCTGCGCCACCAACGCCGCACCGTTCAACGTCAGCACCGACTCCGGGTGGAACTGGAGCCCGCCAAAGCCAGCCCCGCGCAGCGCATGCACCTCACCGCTCATCGAGTCGCGGCTCAACTCCACGCCTTGCAGGGCCAGTTTGTGCACCACGGGCTCATCGCACCGGGCCGTGAACGTGTTGTAGAAGCCAACGGTCTCCGGCCGCCCGAAGAAGTCGATCCGTTCCTGGGCGCCCTGTGCCGGGACCTGCTTGCGTACGATGTCAAGCCCCAACTCCGCCGCGATCAGCTCATGGCCCAGGCACACGCCAAGCAGCCCGTGCCGATGGTGACGTACCAAATCGGCCGCGAGAGCGCGCAGTAGCCGCATCTTCGGGTCGGCTGTGGGGGAGGTGGCGGAGCTGTCGATGGGATTGCCGGGCCCGGGGCCGAGCACGATCGGGCCCGGATGCGTCAGCGCCGCCTCCCGCAGTCCTGGTTCGGCGAACCCCCGCACCTCGACCCGCAGCCCGGACGTGGCCAGCAGATGCGCCAGCATCGCCGTGAACGTGTCCTCGCCGTCAATCACCAGCGCATGCCCCGCCCGCCCCTCGTCAGGCCCTGGCGTGCGCATCCGCAGCCAAAACGGTGCCAGATCCGCGCGCCGCGCATCTAGGGCGGCCCGCACCCGGGGATCGTCCGCGAGCCGGGTGGGGCTCGCTCCGGTGGGGCGCGCCGGCGCTGCCCGCACGCCCAGCGCGGTCAGCACCCCGGCCGCCTTGGCGTGCGTCTCGGCGACCTCACCGCGCGGGTCTGAGTGCCGCACCAAGGTCGCCCCGACCGGCACCCGCAGCCGTCCGTGCACGTCGATGTCGGCGGTACGGATCAAGATGGGGGAGTCCAAGGTGCGGGCGCCTCCGGCGTCCCGGCCGATCAGCGCGAGCGCCCCCGCGTAGTAGCCGCGGGCCCGGCCGTCGTCACCGGGCGGCTCATGCCGGGCGATCACCCGGCACGCGTTTTGCACCGGAGAACCCGTGACGGTCGCCGCGAACATCGTCTGCCGCAGCACCTCCCGCACATCCAGCGTGCTGCGCCCGCGCAACTCGTACTCGGTGTGCGCCAGATGCGCCATCTCCCGCAACCGGGGACCGACGACCACCCCGCCCCGGTCACCGACGGCGCACATCATCTTCAGCTCTTCGTCCACGACCATCGACAGCTCCTCCACCTCCTTGCGATCGCGCAGGAAGGCGAGCAGCCCCTCGGCGTCGGGGCCCTGCTCCGGGTAGCGGTAGGTGCCGCTGATCGGGTTCATCACGACCGTCTCGCCCGACATCCGCACGTGCACCTCGGGGCTGGCACCGACCAGCGTCCGCTCGCCGGTGCGCACCACGTACGTCCAGTACGCGCCGCGCTCGCCGGCCAGCAGCCGCCGGAACAGTGCGAGTGCTTCCTGCGCACCGAAGCCGGGAATCTCGCCCTGGAAGGTTCGTCGAATCACGAAGTTGGCGCCCTCGCCGGTGCCGATCTCCTCATCGATGACGCGCCGCACGATCTGCGCGTATGCGTCGTCATCGATGTCGAAGGCGCCGTCACGCACCTGGACCGGGTCGGCGGGCAGCGCGTCCAGGAGGTCACCTAGCGGCAGCGCGTACGCCTCGTCGGGACGCAGCACGGCCAGCGGCGTCCCATCGTCGTGCGCGTCGAAGCCGCGCTCGCGGATCTGCCGAAACGGTACGAGGGCGAGCGCGTCCGATACCGCTGTGCCGTCCGGCAGCGGGCCCGCCTCCTCGGCCGGCAGCGGGATATCGGCGAGCCGAGACACCTCGCAGACCGGCCCGATCAGCACCTCCACGGTGTCCTGGTCGTGCCCCGGGGTGCGGCGGCGCAGGAGGGCGAACGGCGGACAGCCGGCGGTCAGCAGGCGCCGAACAAGCTCGGATGCGGTAGGTGGTGGCGTGTGGTGGGACATGGCGGGGTCCTTCCTGCCGGAACGGAGTCCACGGGGCTCGTCGTGGACCTTCAGGGGAGGAACGGCCTGCAAACGCAGCGAAGGCCGCCCCTCGGGGCGGCCTTCGCGTGGCGTTGAGTGAAACGCGCGTTAGTGGGCCGCCGAGTGAGCGGTCCACCACCAGAAGTTAGCTGGCTGCGCGTACATGAGCGGCACCATACCTGACGCTGGGCGGCTGCCGGCAGCTGGCGACCGGAGGAACTCCGCGAGGGCTCGCCGACCGGGCGGGGTATGCCGGTGGTCGGTGACGCCGAGCAGTGCGTCGAGCGCCGGCCGGCCAGATAGAGCGGACGGCGCGCAACCGGTCGTGAAGCCTCCGGCGCAGGTCAGCAACGGGGCGGGGGTCGCGTGTGGCCGGCTGCGAATCAGGCTGCTAATCAATCAGGGAAGTGTCTCAACTTATGGGCGAAGGCGTAGGGGCCCGCCAGGACCCCGTAATGTTGACGACGTGACCGTGAACGCTGAAACCCACGCCGGTGGCCACACCTGGCGCTCCCTTCCCGCGGCGCAGCAGCCCGACTGGCCGGACCACGAGGCTCTGCGCGATGTGCTCGCTGAGCTTGAGTCGTATCCGCCGCTCGTCTTCGCAGGCGAGTGCGACCAGTTGCGCGCGCGGCTGGGCGCGGTGGCGCGTGGTGAGGCGTTTTTGCTCCAGGGCGGTGACTGCGCGGAGGCGTTCGACGCCGTCGGCGCAGACCAGATCCGCAACAAGCTCAAGACGCTGCTCCAGATGGGCGCCGTCCTGACGTACGCGGGCTCGGTGCCGGTGGTCAAGGTCGGCCGGATCGCGGGCCAGTACAGCAAGCCCCGCTCCAAGCCGACCGAGACCCGCGACGGTGTGACGCTGCCCACCTACCGTGGTGACTCCGTCAACGGCTTCGAGTTCACCGAGGCCGCCCGCATTCCGGACCCGCAGCGGCTCAAGCGGATGTACCACGCGTCCGCCGCAACGCTGAACCTGGTGCGCGCCTTCACCACCGGTGGCTACGCCGACCTGCGCCAAGTGCACGCCTGGAACCAGGACTTCGTGAAGTCGTCCCCCTCCGGGCAGCGCTACGAGGCGCTGGCGCGCGAGATCGACCGCGCGCTGAACTTCATGAACGCCTGCGGGGTGGACCCCGAAGAGTTCAAGACCGTCGAGTTCTACTCCTCCCACGAGGCCCTGGTGCTCGACTACGAGTCGGCGCTCACCCGCGTTGACTCGCGCACCGGCGATCTGTACGACGTCTCCGGGCACATGGTGTGGATCGGTGAGCGCACCCGGCAGCTCGACGGCGCGCACATCGAGTTCGCCTCCAAGATCCGCAACCCGATCGGGGTGAAGCTCGGCCCGACCAGCACGGTCGAGGACGCGCTCACCCTTATCGAGCGCCTCGACCCGGACCGCGAGCCGGGACGGCTGACGTTCATCGCCCGGATGGGCGCGGACAAGGTCCGCGACAAGCTGCCCACCCTGGTGGAGAAGGTCTCCGCGTCCGGCGCTCAGGTCGTCTGGATCAGCGACCCCATGCACGGCAACACCTTCGAGGCGGCCTCCGGGCACAAGACGCGACGCTTCGATGACGTGTTGGACGAGGTCAAGGGCTTCTTCGAGGTCCACAAGAGCCTGGGCACCCACCCCGGTGGCATCCACGTCGAGCTGACCGGCGACGACGTCACCGAATGCGTGGGCGGCGGCGACGAAATCTTCGTGGACGATCTACATCAGCGCTACGAGACCGCGTGCGACCCCCGACTGAACCGCAGCCAGTCCCTTGACCTGGCCTTCTTGGTCGCGGAGATGTACCGCCACCAGTAAAAAATCAGCTAGTGAGATGGCGAGTGGGGCGCGGATCTGTGATCCGCGCCCCACTGCTGTTGCCTGAGCTGTTATCACCCAGGGAGGCCGGGTAAGGTAAGGGTAACCTCATCAATCAATGGCGATGGGGTTTCCCTATCAATCCGTCCGGGTGGTGACCGCGTGTACGTCTGTTCATGCTTCGGCATCACCGAGAAGCAAGTACGTGAGCATGCGGACAGCGGTGTCTGTACGCCTCGCCAAATAGCCTCTGCCAGCAAGGCTGGCACCGACTGCGGCTCGTGCGTACGTCGCATACAGGCGCTGCTCGGGCGAGGCGCTGGGTGCCCCCGGCGCGAGGTGCTCGACCGACTCGGCGCCGACGGTGCGACCACGGCGCTGGCGTCGGAGATGGCCGACTTGTCCCCGGCGCTGGCGTCGGAGACGGCCGATGTGCCCTCGGCGCTGCCCGCTGCCGAAGCGGCCTGACTGCGTGCTGTCGGCCGATCAGCGCTATCGCACCGCCGTCCGAAGCGAGCGGACCCGGCTGCATGAGGCGCCCGCCCGGCGGCGCATACGATCTGCCGAAGCCGGCGCCGGTTAGCTCTCGGGCTGCTCGATGATCTGCGCGATATAGAGCGGCTCGCCCAGCTTCTCGATCAGCTCAAGCTGGGTGTCGAGATAGTCGATGTGGTGTTCCTCGTCTTCGAGGATTTTTTCGAAGATGTTCGCTGACGTGATGTCGCCCTTGGCCCGCATGACCTCAATGCCGCGCCGCAGCCGGTCGATCGCCTCCACCTCGACCTGCCGGTCCGCCTGGAACATCTCGGTGACCGTCTGGCCGATTCGTACGTGGAACAGCCGCTGGTAGTTAGGCAAGCCCTCCAGGAACAGAATCCGATCGGTCAGCACCTCGGCGTGCTTCATCTCGTCGAACGACTCGTGCCGGGTGTACTTCGCGAGCTTGGTCCAACCGAAGTTCTCCTGCATTTTCGCGTGCAAGAAGTATTGGTTGATCGCGGTGAGCTCGCCGGTGAGCTGTTCATTGAGGAATTCAAGGACCTCGGGGTCGCCCTGCATCGCAGAGGCTCCTTCCAAAGCAAGCGGGAACGGGAGTTCGTGCGCATCCTCGCACCGCGCCGGCGACACCGTCCAGTAAGTGCATGCTTAGTATGAGTTGCCCGAATAGCAGAGTTGCTGGTCACGACCACCCCCGAAGGTCTGACACCATGGAGGCATGGGTCAGCCGGAAGGTCGTGAAGGGGCGCAGGGGCAGCTACCTCCGGGACAACGGCTACAGCGGGGCTGGCCGGTCACGCACTACGGGCCGGTGCCGCGGTTTCGCCCTGACCGCTGGGAGTTCCGGGTATTCGGCGCGACAGCAGACGGCGACAAGCGCTGTTGGACGCACGAGGAATTCTCGGCGCTTCCGTACTCCACCATCATGGCCGATCTGCACTGCGTAACGAAGTTCAGCATGCTGGGAGCGGAGTGGGGCGGCGTGCCGGCCCAACTGTTTCTGGAACGCGTGCCACCGGCCCCCGATGTCACCCATGTGATGGTGTGGGCCGAATACGGCTTCAGCTCGAATCTGCCACTGGAAGATTTCGCCGCCGAGCGGACGATTTTCGCCACGCACAAGGGCGGCGAACCGCTGACCGCCGAACACGGATTCCCGGTCCGACTCATCGTGCCCCAGCTCTACGCGTGGAAAGGCCCGAAATGGGTCCGCGGCGTGGAGTACATGACCGCGGACCGGCGGGGCTTTTGGGAAGAGCGCGGTTACCACAACGTCGGTGACCCCTGGCGCGAACAGCGTTACTCCTACCAGGAGAAGCCGGGCGAGGGGCCCGAACTGTAGCCGACTGCTAGCCGGCGCCTCGCTTGCCTGGGTCAGGAGCCCGCTGGCGCCTCGCTTGTGCCGGGGCTGCGGCCCTGGTGGGCGCCGCGCGGGGGCTCTCAGGCCGCCGCGCGGAGGTCCTTGAGTCGCGCCACGTCCGCCGCATGGCCTTCCTTGCCGCCGGGCGTCTCGATGACCAGCGGCACACCGGCGGTGGCCGGATGGGCGAACAGTTCGCCGAACGCATCGGCCCCGATGTGCCCGGCGCCGATGTTCTCGTGCCGGTCCTTATGGGCGCCGACGACGTCCTTCGAGTCGTTCGCGTGGATCAATTTCAGCCGACCTTCGCCCGTCACCTCGACCAGTTCATCCAGCAGCGCCTTGGTGCCTCCGATGGCCGCCATGTCATGCCCGGCCGCGAACGCATGGCAGGTGTCCAGACAGACGCCGAGCCGCGGATGGCGGTCGAGTACCTCGAAGTAGGGCCCTAGGTCCTCGGCGAGGGCGCACAGCGACGCCCCCTGCCCCGCGGTCGGCTCCAGCAACAGCCACGGGTCATCGTCGTGCGTCAGCTCGTCAAGTAGCGGCAGCAACCGCTCCCTGACCTGCGCCAGCGCGGTCTCGCGCGGTCGTCCGCCGGTCGCCGAGCCGGTGTGGACGACCACCCCGAGCGCCCCGATCGCCCGGCCCCTGCGCAGCGAGTGCCGCAGCGAGTCCACCGACCTCTCGGCCGTCGCCTCGGTGTGCGAGCCGAAATTGATCAGATACGGCGCATGGACGTACGCCGGAATCGAATCGGCGGCGCAGGCCGCACGGAACTCCTCGTCCTGGCGCGGATTCCCGAGCGGTGTGGCCCAGCCGCGCGGGTTGGCGACAAAGACCTGAACGGCCTCGGCACCCAGGTCACGGGCGTAGGGGAGCCCCACGGAGGCGAGTCCTCCGGCGACGGGAACATGGCCACCGATGGGGTTGCGGGTGCGAATAACAGACGTGCTCACGTACCCAGGGTGCCAGCCGAAACGGCCCCGCGGAGCGCTGGCCCCGGTGTCCTTGGCCACCTCACGGCCACCTCACAGCCGCTGCACGGCCGCCGTACGGCGGCACGGTTGCTGGTTGCTGGTTGCGGCAGGGCCGTGCGGCTGTCCTGGCCGCCGTACGGCTGCTGGTGGCGCATGGCCGGGGCGGGCGTGCTTGCGTGCTGGGTGCGGTCGGTCCTGTTGTTGGTCCTACGGTGCTCGCCGCGTTCAGCGCACCCGCAGGGTGATCTTGCTGCCCTTGGGGGCCTCGTCGCCGCCATCGACCGACTGGTGGAAGACCGTGTCGCCGAAGAAGAAGCGATCGACGCCGACCTCGAAGCCCTCTTCCTCCAGTTTGTCCCGTGCGTCGTCGAGGCTGTTGCCCTCGACCGAGGGCACCTCGATCATTTCCTCGCCCTTGGAGACCGTCAGGGTGATCGTGTCGCCCTCGGCTGCGCGGGACCCCTCGGGCGGGTTCTGAGCGGCGATGGTGTCCTTGTCCTCGTCCGAGAACACCTGCTCCTCGGCGATCTTGACCTCGAACCCTGAGTCGCGCAGCGCGGACTCGGCCTCTTCGATCTCGTCACCGATCACATCGGGAACATCGATCGGTGCACCCTTGCTCACGGTGATCGACACCGCCGAATCCGGCCTGCGCTCCGAACCGGCCTTGGGGTCGGTGGTCAAGGCGTCACCGCGCGGCGTCTCATCGCTGAACCGCTTGGTCACCTTGCCGACGCTCAGCCCGGCGTCCTCGATTTTCGCTCTGGCGTCGTCCAGGGACATCCCGGCGACATTCGGCACCTCGGCCGTCTCCGTACCGCGCGAGATCGTGATCGTCACCGTTCCCGTGTTGCGGATGCGGGCGTTGCTCTTTGGATGGGTCGAGATGACCTTGCCCTTGTCCACGACGTCACTGAAGCCGTGCTTGACCTTCACGTCGAGACCCGCGTCATGGATCTTCTTCTCGGCCCTGCCCTGCTCCATGCTGAGCACCGCGGGCACATGCGTGAACTGGCCGGAGTTTATGTACCAAACGCCCAGTCCGATGCCCAGGAGCAGCAGCACCGCCGTCACCAGGGTCAGCACCGGACGGCGTGGCATGCGCAGCCCGCCGGGGGCGCGCCGGGGCAGGCGCGGCGGGGGCTCGTCGTTGACGGGGCGCTCCGGCAGCAGCTGGGGCCGCAGCACGCTGGTGCGGTTCAGCTCGTCCTCCCCGGCTGCCCCTGCGCTCGGGTCGGCCTCGGCGCGGGGGGCGGGCTGCCGCTGGGTCTGCGCGGTGCTGGCCCGGGCCGCGGCGGCCCGCGGGAGCACGCTCGTACGGTCGTCGGGGCCGCTGCCCGCTCGTCGCACCGGGGTGTCAAGCGTCCCCGCCTTGGCCAGCGGCGGGGCCACATCGAGCTGCGTATCGGTGAGGCCCGAGCGCGCCGTACGCGCCAGGCCCAGGAACTCAACGGCACCGGCCGGGCGCAGCTCGGGGTCGCGTGCGGTCGCGCTGGCCACCAGCTCGTCCAGCTCGGGCGCGAGCCCGGGCACGCTCTGCGACGGGGCCGGTACCTCCTCGTGCAACTGCTGGTAGAGCACCTGCGCCGGAGTGGTGCCCGAGTGGGGCCTGGCGCCGGTCAGCATCTCGTACAGGACCACGCCGCACGCGTACACATCTGCCCGTGTGTCGGCCGTGCCGTGCTCGATCTGTTCGGGCGCCAGATAGGAGACGGTGCCCAGTACGGCGCCGGTCGAGGTGTTGGTCGCCGTGTCCACGGCCCGTACGAGCCCGAAGTCGGCGACCTTCACCCGACCGTCGTCCCCGATCAGGACGTTCTCCGGCTTCATGTCGCGGTGCACGAGCCCGGCCAGATGGGCCGCGCCCAGCGCCGCGAGCACCGGTTCCGCGATGTCGAGTGCGACGCGGGGCTGGAGCGCACCGCGCTCGCGCAGCACGTCGCGCAACGTGCACCCCGCGACGTACTCCATCGCGAGGTAGACGTAGGTGCCGTCCGTGCCCTGGTCGAACACGCCCACCACATTGGGATGGTCGAGCCGGGCCACCGACTTGGCCTCCCGGATGAACCGTTCGACGAACGCGGCGTCGGCGGCCAACGAGGGGTGCATCACCTTGAGCGCGAGCACCCGATCGAGGCGAGTATCGACGGCCCGGTAGACCGTCGCCATACCGCCGATGGCGATTCGCGCCTCGATCCGGTAGCGGCCGTCGAGCACGTGCCCGACGAGAGGGTCTTGCAGGGTCGTATCCACGACAAAGGAGTCTACGAGTAGGCCCCGACACCCGCGCTCACCAGCATCGGGGAAGAGACGACTGAAGCCGAACGGTGACAGGAGGATCGGACGGTTGTTCGAGTGGGAGGCTCGGTGCGCCGGCCTGCGCCCCGTAGTCCCCGCCTCCCGCCCGGTAGTCCCCGCCTCCCGCCCCGTGGCCTCCGCCCTGTGGCCCGCGCCCCCGCCTAGCCGAACGCCGGGCGCTCCGGGTCCAAGGCCGCCCGGCCGTCCGCAGGTGAGGACGCCTCGGCGAAGTGCCGCCGCGGGATGCGGCCCGCGCGGCTGGCGAGGCGGCCCGCCGACACCGCGTACCGCATCGCCTCCGCCATGAGCTCAGGCTCCTGTGCTCGGGTGACGGCGGAGGCGAGCATGACGGCCGCGCAGCCAAGCTCCATCGCGAACGCGACGTCGGATGCGGTGCCGGCGCCCGCGTCGAGGATGACGGGCACCTGGGCGTGCGCGGTGATGAGCTGGAAATTGTGCGGATTGCGGATGCCGAGCCCGGAGCCGATCGGGGAGCCTAGCGGCATGATCGCCGCACAGCCGACGTCCTCCAGCTTGCGGGCGAGGACCGGGTCGTCATTGGTGTAGGGCAGCACTGTGAACCCGTCCTCGACCAGCGTCTCCGCCGCGTCCAGCAGCTCAACCGGGTCCGGCAGCAGAGTGCGCTCGTCGGCAACGACCTCCAGCTTCACCCAGTCCGTACCCAACGCCTCCCGCGCCAGCCGGGCGGTGAGCACCGCCTCACCGGCCGTGAAACAGCCCGCCGTGTTCGGCAGCACCTGGATGCCCAGCCTGCCGAGTACGGACAGCACGGAGCCTTGAACCGTGGGGTTGAGGCGGCGCATGGCGACGGTTGTCATCTGGGTGCCGGAGGCGATTAGCGCGCGCTCCAGGATCTCCAAACTGGGGGCGCCGCCGGTCCCCATGATCAGTCGGGAGGCGAACTGCTGCCCGGCGATGGTCAGCGGATCGGGGCATGGCGTAAACCCGTGCTCCCCGGCGGAGTCCGCGGTTCCGGTGGAGGCCGCGGCCCCGGCGGGCTGGGCGGAGGAGGTGGGCGTGACGGATGGGGTGGACGGCAGGGACGCGTGGGCCGTGGCGGCCTGGAGGTGGTTGAGGGCGGTATGGGACATGGGTACGGATCAACCTCCCTGGACGGCGGTGAGCACCTCGACGCGGTCCTGGGCGGACAGCGCGGTGACGGGCCACTGCCCGCGCGGCACGACCGTCTCGTTGACGGCGGCGGCTACCCCACCCGGTGCGGTGGTCAGCGTGGCGACGAGTTGGTCGAGAGTGATGCCAGCGGGCACCTGTCGGATCTCACCGTTGACGGAGACGGTGAGGGAAACGGAGACGGTCATGCTTGCTGCTCCTGGGATGCGTCGGTTGGCCGGGGCGCCCCGGTGCGGGTGTGGTGGGCCAAGGGGACGGTGTCCGGGCGCGCATAGGGGGCGGCCGGGGCAGGTTCGGGGGGCGCGGTGAAGCGCAGCGGCGTGAAGGGTCGCGCTAGCGCGGGTAGCTGGCCGCCGGTCAGTACCTCCGCCATCACATCGCCGGTCACCGGAGTGAGCAGCACCCCGTTGCGGTGGTGGCCGGTCGCGAGGAGCAGCCCGGGGAGTCCGGTCGGGCCCAGCAGGGGCGCGTTGTCGGGCGAGCCAGGCCGCAGCCCGGCCATCGTTTCGACGAGCTCAAGCTCGGTAATACCGGGCACCACCTCGTGCGCGTCCCGCAGCAGTTCATAGAGGCCGCCCGCGGTGATGGTGGTGTCCCAGCCGAGTTCCTCCGTGGTCGCGCCGACGATCAGCTCGCCATTGGCTCGGGGGACGAGGTAGACGTGCCCGCCGCGGACGACGGCTCGTACCGTGCGGGACAAAAACGGCCCAGCGGCGGCCAGCGCGGTCGGCACCCGCAGCCGCAGCAACTGCCCCTTCACGGGCCGTACCGGTGGTACGACATGTGGTGGCACACCGGCAAGACGCCCGCTGAGGCTGCCGCCCGCGAGCACGACCTGGCCCGCCGCGACTCGGGTCCCATCGGCTAGTACGGCGCCGGTGGCGCGCAGCCCATCGGTGGCGCGGTGGTCTGCCCCCGCGCGCCCTGCGCCCTGCGCTGCGCGCCCCAGGCCGGCGGTGTGGTCGTCGGCTCCGTGCCCAGTTCCGGCTCCGTACTCAGTTCCGGTTTCGGTCCTGGTCCTGGTTCCGGTCCCGGTTTCGGTCCAGGCCCCGGTTTCGGCGCCGGTCAGGGTCAGCCGTTGCGCCCAGGCGCGGTGGAAGCCGACCCCGGCCCGTTCGCAGGCGGTCAGCAGGGCGCTGGCGAGCAGCCGGGGGTCGAGTTGGTGGTCGCCGCTGACCTGTAGGCCACCGCGTACGCCGGGCGCGAGCAGGGGCTCAAGCCGGCGGCACTCGCGCCCGGTGAGCCACTGCGCGTCCAGCCCGCAGCGCTGCTGCAATGCGTGCAGATCGCGAAGCTGGGCGCGGTCGTCGGAGTCGAGTGCGACGGCGAGGGTGCCGCAGGTGCGGTAGCCGGTTGGCTGGCCGCTCGCCTCTTCGAGCTCGGCGGCGAATGCGGGGTAACGGCGCGCTGATGCCAGGTTGAGGCCGAGCAGTAGCTCCTCACCGAAGTGCGTCTCGGTGACCGCGGCCAGCATCCCCGCAGCGACCTGAGCTGCCCCGCCACCGGGCGCCGGGTCGGCCACCACGGTGCGCAGCCCGCGCTGCGCGGCCCGCCAGGCGGTCACCAGGCCGATGATGCCGCCGCCGATCACCAGTACATCGCAGCGGACATCGGAGGTTGTCGGCGCGGCCTGCCGGGCGGCGGGCTCGACCGGTTGCGCCGCGGTAGCCGGGGTCGGCCCGGAGGTGGCTTCGGGCTCGCCGGCGGCGGCCGATGGCGTTGGGTGGGCCGCGAACGTCGCCGTGCCGTGCGCGGGCTCATGCCGCGCGGCGCCAGGGGACCCGCGGCGCCGCGGGTTCATGGGGTGCTGCGGGTTCGTGGGGTGTTGGGGATCGTGGTGGGGTGGCGGGGCCGCAGCGGACCCGCCATCGGCAGACGCGTGCATGGGCGTCCAGCCCCTCCCTTCGCCGGAATGACCCGGATCAGGTTCGTACGGTCGGGGGCCGCCAGCCCCCCTCTCAGCCCGGTGCGTCCGGGCTCCCGCGAGTGGTGTGCACCCGCCACCCTAGTACGGGCGCGGGGGCGCCCGGAATGGAGCTGACCCGCATCGGTGGTCAGGGCACCGACCGGGCCACCGGGTGGGGCGGGATGAGTGCGGTCCGGGCCACCGGGCGGGGCGGGTTGAGTGCGGTCCGGGCCACCGGGCGGGGCGGGGTTGAGTGCGGTCCGGGCCGCCGGATGGGGCGGGTGCGGGCGTGGACCGGGGCTGAGGTCGCAGCTCACGCCGCTGTACCGGGTGGCGTCTTGTGTCGGAGATCTCCCCGCACGGCGCTGCGGCGGGCGACACCCGTCGTCTTACAGTGATCGCGTGAGCGAGGACACCGAGGCAACGAGCATCGGCCGCAGTGGCGGCGACGTGACCGGTGGCCTGGGCCGCGACGACCGAAAGGTCGTGATTGTCGGTGCCGGGATGGCCGGGGTGCAGACCGCGGTCGCCCTGCGTGAGCAGGGCTGGACCGGCGACATCTCGTTGCTGGGAGCCGAGTCCCACCCGCCCTACGACCGGCCCCCGCTCTCCAAGACGGTGCTGCTAGGCAAGGCCGATGGCTCGGCGTTCGACGTGGACTTCGCCGCGCTCGGCATAGACCTGGAGCTCGGGCGGCGGGTGTCCGGCGTACGCCCTGCGGAACGACTCGTTCAGACCGATGCGGGCCCCGTGCCGTACGGACATCTCGTCATCGCCACCGGCGCGGAGCCGATCGCGCTGCCCGGCAGCGAGGGCGTACCAGGGGTGCATGTGCTGCGGACGCTGGACGATGCGGAGCGGCTGCGTCCGGTGCTTGCCGCGCAGCGCGACATCGTGGTCGTCGGGGCGGGTTGGATCGGCGCCGAGTTCGCGACCGCGGCTCGCGAGGCGGGTTGTGCGGTCACCGTCGTCGAGGCCGCGGAGCGCCCGCTAGCGGGCGCGCTGCCGGCCGAGGTGGCCGCTCACATGGTCGGCTGGTACGCGGACAGCGGTGCCGTGCTGCGCACCGGGGCCAGGGTGAGCGCGGTGGAGCACGGCGTAGTGCTGCTCGATGACGGCACCCGGCTGCCCGCGGGCGCCGTGGTCGTCGGCATCGGAGCCAGGCCGGCGACGGATTGGCTCCTTGGCTCGGGCATCGCCCTCGCGCCGGACCGCTCCATCCTCGCCGATGACGCGCTCCGAGCCTCAGTACCCGGCGTCTACGCGGTCGGTGACTGCGTCTCCTTCCCCTCGGCCCGCTATGGACAGCGCCTCCTCGTCCACCACTGGGACAACGCGCTTCAGGGCCCGCGCACGGTTGCCGCACACATCGTCGGCGGCGAGGCCGCCAACTTCACTGGCCCCGTCTACGACCCGGTGCCGTACTTCTGGTCCGAGCAATTCGGCCGGTTCGTGCAGTACGCGGGGCACCACACGGCCGCGGACACGCTGGTGTGGCGCGGCGACCCGACCAGCGCCGCGTGGACCGTGTGCTGGCTACGCGAGGGCGTCTTGATCGCTCTGCTGGCGGTGGGCCGTCCTCGTGACCTCACCCAGGGCCGCAAGCTCATCGAGCGCGGCGCCGGTTTGGACACGACCCGCGCGGCCGACCCCTCAATTCCGTTGAAATCCGCCGTACGGTGAGGTCCTTATGGTGCCTGCACACGGCGTAGCCCAGCACCCCCGGCCCGGCCTAGCATCGCCGCCACCAGCCGGCGCACGAGACGCCAGCCGCAGGCCAGGACGTGCAGGTCACGGCCCGGCAGACGGGACGTAGCCGCGGTCGGAGCGACGACAGGCGGGCCGCTCCGGCTACCCACTGTCAGTCCCAGATGGCAGGCTTGTCCCGTGACCGAGATTGACGCAAAGACCGATGCTCTCGTCCCTGCCTGGCTCACCCTCCCCGACATCGCCGAACAATTCGACGTCGAGGTGACCCGCGTTCGGCAACTGGTCAAGGAGGGCCAGTTGATTGCGGTGCGCCGCGGTGAGAACCGCGTGCTCCAGGTGCCTGCCGATCTCATTGAGGACGGCCGGATCATCAAGGGCCTCGTCGGCACCTTGACGCTGCTGCGGGACGACGGCTTCACCGACGAAGAGATGCTGGAGTGGCTTTTCACTCCGGACCCAACGCTCCCCGGCACCCCAGCACAGGCGCTCCGCGAGAACCGCGGTACGGAGGTGAAGCGCCGGGCGCAGGCGCTCGCGGTGTGAGCCGAGCGCGCGGGGCGGCGCCGCCAGCAGCGGGCCCGCGCCCGCGAGGCTCCGCCGTCCGCGCTCCTTCGTAATACGTAGAGAACGCAACCGACCGGCGTACGGGCCGGGGCTCACCTCGCCCGGCCCGTACGCCGCCGATTTGGGGGGAGACCGCTCCATGGCCACCGCAGGCCAACAACTCGCCGACGCCCGGCTGTATCTGTGTACCGACGCCCGCAAGCGCCAGGGCGACCTGCCGCAGTTCCTTGACGCGGTGCTCGCCGCCGGTGTGGACATCGTGCAACTGCGGGACAAGGGCATGGAGGCGGCCGAGGAGCTCAATCACCTCGCGGTGTTCGCCGAGGCGTGCCGTAGGCATGGCAAGCTGCTCGCAGTCAATGACCGCGCCGATGTCGCCTTCGCCACCCGCGGCCCACAGCGGGCAGGGGCACAGCCGGCCGGGACGCAGCCGGCCGGGGCCCAGGTGCTGCACCTGGGCCAGGGTGACCTGCCGGTGTCCGCGGCTCGGGCGATCCTCGGCGACGAGGTGCTGATCGGGCGATCGACCCATGCGCAGGCGGAGGCCGCCGCCGCGGCCGTCGAGCCCGGCGTTGACTACTACTGCACGGGCCCCTGCTGGCCGACGCCGACCAAGCCGGGCCGGCACGCCCCCGGGCTGCCCCTGGTGCGGTACGCGGCGTCGCTCGCCTGCGACCGGCCCTGGTTCGCCATTGGCGGGATCGACGCGGCCAACCTGGAGGAGGTCCTCGACGCCGGAGCGCGCCGGGTGGTGGTGGTGCGCGCCATCACCGAGGCCGATGACCCGGCCGAGGCCACCGCCAGCTTGGCCAAGCGGGTGCGGGAGCGCGCGGCCCAACAGAGCCACCGCTAGCCCGCTGTCGCCGCCTTCGGGTGAGCGAAGCGGCCTGCGCTGAGAAAGTGGCCTGCTCCGAGAGCGCAGCCGCGCCAACGAACCCCGGGTCGTTGTCCGAAAGCTGGACATCGATCCGGGCCTAGCGGACATATCGCAACGGAAGGTTGGGGGCCCGCCGATCGGCTGGATAACCTGCTGGTATGGCCCTAGGCACAGCGTCCACCCGGACCGACCACGCCCGTACCGTGCGCGACCTGCTCGCTTCCGGCGAACAGTCCTATTCTTTTGAGTTCTCGGCCCCGAAGACTGAGAAGGGCGAGCGAACCCTGTGGAATGCCATTCGCCGCATTGAGGCCGTTGCGCCCACCTTTGTCTCTGTCACCTACGGTGCAGGAGGCTCGTCGCGCGAGGGCACCGTGCGTGCGACGGAGCGCATTGCCACGGACACTACTCTCACCCCGGTCGCCCATCTCACCGCCGTTAACCACTCGCTGTCCGAGCTACGCAATGTGATTGGCCAATACGCCGACGCGGGTATCCGCAACATGCTCGCGGTGCGCGGCGACCCGCCCGGCGATCCGATGGGCGAGTGGGTGCGCCACCCCGAGGGCATCGGCTACGCCGCCGAACTCGTCGAGCTGATCAAGGAGTCCGGCGACTTCTGCGTCGGCGTCGCGGCGTTCCCCGAGATGCACCCGCGCTCACAAGACTGGGACGCCGACGTCCGGCACTTCGTCGCCAAGTGCCGCGCGGGCGCCGACTTCGCGATCACCCAGATGTTCTTCTATCCGGAGGACTATCTGCGGTTGCGGGACCGGGTCGCGGCAGCGGGCTGTTCGACCCCAATCATCCCCGAGATCATGCCGGTCACTAACGTTCGGCAGATCGAGCGCTTCGCGCAGTTGAGCAACGCCGCTTTCCCGCCCGAACTTGCGTCTCGCATCCTGGCGGTCAAGGACGATCCAGCGGCTGTACGCTCAATCGGAATCGACTACGCCACTGAGCTGTGCGCGCGGTTGACGGCCGAAGAGATCCCCGGGCTGCACTTCATCACCCTGAATCACTCCACGGCCACGCTTGAGATCTACGAGAACCTGGGGCTGCACCAACGGTCCTGACGGCGGTGACGGCCGGACCTCTGCGGCCGGACGAGAGGGGCGGACATGGGCTGGGCGGTCCTCTACTGCGCATTCGGCGTCGTCGCACTGTGGTTGCTCGGTGAGGTACTGCTCCAGTACAAGGCCCGGTTGCGCTGGCGGCTGTTGGCCTTTGGCGGCTTCCTCTGCGTCGTGGTGGGCGTCGTGCTTCCCTCGGTGCTCGTCATCGCGGCGGGTGCGGCGGCCTTCGCGGTCGGGCAGACCTACGTCACGCTGTCCTTCCGACGTGGTTTCGCCACCGGTTGGTCGTTGCGCGGTGGTCCTGACAGCAACAGCAACAGCAACAGCGGCCGGGGCAGCGGCGGCAGCAAGCGACGTAGGGGCGCCGCGGCCCCGGCCGCCAAGCCCACGCTGCGGGTCTCCGATCTACAAGCGGAACCGGACGCGCTGCCGCCCCCGGCCGCCGCCCCGCTCGTCACCCAGCCCGTGCCCACCTACCAGCCGCAGCCGCTACCTGACGACACCGACGGCTACGGCATATACAGCGCAGCCGGTGCTCCGGGCGCCTCCGCCCCCGGTGCTCCGGACGCCGCGCACGGAACACCCAGCGCCCAGGGCGGCCAAGCCCCAGGCGGCGACGGCGGTGCAGCGGACGCAGCCGGTGGGTTCGAGGCGTACGCGGGATACGCAGGGCAAGACGCCAGCGACGGCCAGCACGGCTATCCGCCGGGCGGTGACGGTCATGCCGGGGACGCCTACGGTTACGGCGCGGGGGGCTACGCCGGCAACTCCGAGCAGTCCTACGGCAGCGCCCCGCCGCCCACCGACGACCCCTACGCCTACACCAGCCATCCGCTCGACGCCTACGGTCAGGACGCCCTGAACACGCCGGGCCCCTACGATCCCTACGGTCAGCCGCCGGCACCCGCCCAGGACGGTTACGCCGCAGCCGGCTTCCCCCCAGACGGTTACCCCCAAGCCGGCTACGACGGCCAGGGCGTTCCTGACGGCGGCGGCTACCCCGAGCCGCAGCTCGCCGAGCCGAGCTATTCCGGGCAGGAGTTCGCCGGACCGGGATACGCAGGAGACCCAGGCGGCGGCTATGGCGCGGGCTATGACATCGGCGATCCGGGCAGCGACGGCTATGGCCAGGGCGGCTATCCGGCCGATGGCTATGGAGCGCCGCAACAGTATCCGCAGACTCCGTCGGACGGCGTGTGGGTGCCGCAGCAGCGCGACGGCGAGATGCCACCGGGGGCTCCGCCCGCCGGGCAACCGCAGCCCTATCCGTACGACCCGGACTACCGCGACACAGGCCACGACGAGCAATACCGCTATTGAGAGCCGCGCCAGTCCGCGCCATCGATGATCAGGCCGGCGACCATAGCGCCCGACATGCCGGCGTGCGCGAGGCCGCCGCCCGGATGCGCCCAACCGCCCACCACATACAGCCCCGGCAGCCGGCTCAGGTTCGTCGGTGCCAGGAACTGTCCGCCGGCGCCCGCGAGGGCAGGGCCCGGCACGCCGCCGGTCGCCGCGCCCGTGTCCTGGGCAGTGTCGTACGGGGTGCGTATCTCGCGCCACAGCAGCCGGTCCCGTAGGCCCGGTACCGCCACCTCGGCGGCCGTGACCAGCCGGTCCGCAGCTTCCTCGGCCAGCGCGGTGCATGACGCAGAGCGGGCCCAGTCCACCGCGCCATGCGGGCGCGCGGCAGCGGTGAGGGTCACCGCCTCGTGATCGCCGTCCGGCACCAGTTCCAGGTCATCGGGGCGCAACACGGTCACCGTCGGCTGCTCTGCCACCCCTGCGCCGGGCGCTGCCCGCTCGGCGCTGCCCGGCCGGCTGCGTCCGGGCAGCGCCGGGAACAGCGCCGCGTACTCCCCGTCGCGGTCCGCCGAGTGCACGACCGTGCGGTGCGCCGCTCCGGCGGGCCTGGCGCCGCGCAGCGCGAGGAACACCGAAAACCGGCCGAGCGGCGCCTGCTCCCGACCCGGGCCGGGGCGGCCCGCGCTCGCGCCGCTGACGCCAGCTCCCGCAGCAGGACCGGTAGCGGCGAGGGCGGGGTCGGCCACGGTGGCGCCCGCCGCAAGCAGGTGCTCCAGCCGCGCCGGGCTCACCCCGGCGACCACCAGGTCCGCATCGATCACCGAGCCGTTCGCCAACTCAACGCCCGCGGCCCGGCCCCCCTTGGTACGCACGGCCACGGCCTCCGCGTCGAAGGCGAACTCCACCCTGCGGGCCAGACAGCGTTCGTAGAGCGCGTTGGCCAAAGCCCGCATCCCGCCCCGTGCGTACCAACTGCCGAAGGTCTGCTCCATATAGGCGAGCACGCTTGCGCTGGCGGGCGCGTGCCGCGGATCGAGGCCGTACGCCAGGGCGTGACTCTCCAAGAGTGCGGCAAGCCGCGGGTCGGCCAGCTCACGCCGGGCAACCTTGGCTAGCGGGGCCGGGCCGCCACGCGGAAACCAGCCGCGCCGCAGTGCCGGATACGGGTCATCGGCCAGCGATGCCACGTCGGCGCGCAACGGCTCCTCAAGCAGGGGCCGCCGGGTGGCATCCCATACCTCGCGTGCGCGGTTGATCAGCTCGCTCCACCGCTCACCCGCACCCGTGCCAAGCGCGGCGTCGAGCGCACTGACCACCCCGGCTCGGGAGGCGTTCGGCAGGGCGACCCGCGCCCCGCCGGGGAAGATGTGGGCAGCGGCCGGATCGACCTGCCGCAAATCGACGCACTGCTCCAGCGTCTCCTTGCCGGTCTTGACGAACAGATCGCGGTAGACGGCGGGCAGATGCAGCAACCCGGGGCCGGTGTCAAAGGCGAACCCGTCCCGCTCACGACGGCCCACGCCGCCGCCGTGAGTTCGCCCACGCTCGTACACCGCCACCCGGTGGCCCGCGACGGCCAGCCTGGCGGCGGCTGCCATCGCGCCCATCCCCGCGCCGATCACCGCAATCCGTGCCATGCCAACGACTTTATCCGCCACCACTGACAAGGCCGCCGCCCGGCTGCGTCTAACAACGCTGCCGCCCGGTCGCGGCTGCGGCTGGGCGCCGCCACTCACAGCCTGAGTACCTCTACCTAGGCGCACAGATGAGTAGCCGCGCGGATGGGGCCCGGCCTGGGAAGACGGAAGAGTGAGGGGCACGGAAGGGGCGCTGGCGCCGCACCGCCGACACGGGGCGGCGGAACGGCGCGGCGGCCCGGCCGTGACGGGGGGCGGGTTGGTTCGGGGGAGCCCGACAGCGGGGGAGCCTCGGGCAACTGGGGCACGGGGGATGACGGGGGCACGGGGGAGCACGGGGTACGGGGGCGGGGTTCGGGGGAGCCGCGGGGGCGTAGGGGGAGGCGCTGTTCTGGGGTCGGTCGAGGGGGATCGATCAACGCCAGAACAGCGCCTTCTCCGTTGTCGAGCCGGCGCGCAGAGCCCGCACCACGGCGTAGCCTCGCGCCCCCGCACGCCGCCCCCGCACGCCGCTCCCCCGTGCGCCGCTACGAAGCCGGGGCCGGGCCCGTCGCGCGGTTGCCGCTCACTCGCCCCTGGATCAGCAGGGAGAGCGCGGCGTGCACATCGTCGAGCGAGCGCTGGGGCTGATAGGACTTCCAGTCAAGGGCCGCCACCAACACCATCCCGAACAGGGCCGACGCCGTCAGGCCGATGTCGATTTCCGCGCTCAGTTCGTCCTTGGCCACCCCGTCGTGCAGTACGGACTCGATCACGGCCAGTACCTTGGCGCGTACCACCATCAGCGTGGACTGCCAGGCGCGGTTGGTGCGCCACAACTCGGCGGCGTAGAGCTGGGTCAGCGCCGGATAGCCGTCGATGAAGACGAGTCCGGAGCGGATCATCGCGTCGAGTGCGGCAACGCTGCTGCCGCCGCGCGCGGCCACCTCGTCGGCAGCCTCCTGGAGCGCGTCTCGCAGCAGTTCGATGCCGTGCCGCAGCAACTCCTCGAACAGCACCGACTTACTGGCGAAGTTGTAGTAGACGGTGCCCTTGGCAACGCCTGCCCGCTCGGCAATCTCGTCCACCGTGGTGGAGGAGAAGCCCTGTTCCGCGATGAGCGTGACGGCGGCTTCGAAGAGTTTGCGCCGGGTGGCCTGCCTGCGGTTGTCGGCGGGCGATCCCGCGGGTGTTCGTGATGCGGGCGCGGCGCTGGTGTCCATGCCCCCGATTCTGCCTGTCGGCGCGGGTCGGCGGTTCGCGCCGCTCACAGGGTGAGCTCCGGGTGCAGCCGGTCGATGGACCACACCTGCTTGCGGCGGGCCGACACGGTCGTCAGGGCCAGCGCGCCCACGGTGAAGGCCAGCAGGACCACACTGCCCTGCCATACCGGTTCCAGCCCGCCGCCGGTGATCAGCCTGCGGAGCGCCTCCACGATGTAGCTCATCGGCAGCAGCGGATGCAGGGCGTTGAAGAACGCCGGGCTGGTCTGCACCGGATAGGTACCGCCGGCCGACGTCAACTGAAGCATCAGCAGCGCGAGGACGAGAATGCGTCCGGCGGGCCCGAAGCGCGCGTTCAACCACTGCACGATCGCAGCGAAGCAACAGGTGACCAGGAGCAGGAAGCCCACGGTGCCCGCGGCGCGAGCCATCTCCAGGCCAAGGCCCCAGTGCAGCACGGACATCAACACCATCGTCTGCACGGCACCGATCGCCGCGACCGGCAGCCAGCCCGCTAGCGTGATCCGCAGCGGTGACGCCCCGGCGGCCAGCGCGCGCCGGTTGAGCGGCTGGATGAGCATGTACGCCACCATCGCGCCGACCCACAGGGAAAGTGGGATGAAGTACGGGGCGAACCCGGTGCCGTAGTTGGGTGCCGCGTGCATCGACTGGGAGGCGAGCTGTACGGGGTCGGCCATGACCTCGGTACGAGCGTCCCGCTCTTGCTTCCCGTAGTCGGGGATCTTCTTGACGCCGTCATGCAGCCCGCCGGACAGCTTCCCTGAGCCGTCCACGAGCTTGAACAGGCCCCCGTCGAGGCTGCCCGCTCCGGTGTGCAGGTCATCAACGCCGGTGTGCAGGGACGAGGCGCCGGTTTTGGCGGTGCTGAGACCGCCGTGCAGTTGCCCGGCGCCGGCGGCGACCTTGTGCGCGCCCGCGTTGAGCGCGTTGATCTTGGTTACGGCCGCGTCGATGTCCCTGCTCAGGTTCGGGGCGTGCTGCGCCAGCCAGGCGGCCTTGTCGTGCACGTCGTCTAGGTCGCGGGCGAGCTTGTCCAGACCATCGGTGTTCTTGTGCACCAGAGTGTCGAGGTCCTCCGCCACGTCGGCGGCGCTGTCGGCGGCGTCCACGGCCTTGTTGAGGGAGTCGCACACGGGCGCGGGCAGCGAGGCGTTCGCCTCGGGTGCGCCCGACCGCGCGCCGGGGGCGGTCCGACCGGCGCCCGGGGCGCTCGCGCTACTGCCGTTGTGAGGACCAGCGGGGTCACTGGGGCCAGTGGTGTCCTTGGGGCTAGCGGTTCCCGGGCCCTGGCTAGGGCCGGCGCCACCGGTCGGGCCGCTCGTCGGCGGCGTGAGCCCCGTACAGCGGCTCCGGTGCTCGGCGGCGAGATCATCGGCCGCCGTCCGGGCCTTGGTCGCGGCGGTGGTGGTGGACGCGGGCAGCGTGTCGAGGTCGCCGCCGATGCGCCGCGAGGCGTCGGCGACGAGTTGGGAGGCGTCGCCGATGTCCTTGCCGTGCTCCGTGAGGAAGCGGCGGGCGTTCGCGTTGTCGCGGTAGGCACCGTTGACCTTGTCGGCGAGCTGCTGGGTGCCCTCGGCGACGTCGCCCGCACCCGTCTTCAACCGGCCCGAGCCGGTGTGGAGCTTCGTCACCCCGCCGCTGAGGGACTTGCTGCCCTTCTCGGCCTTGTCGAGCCCCTTGTGGATCTTGTCGGCGCCGTCCTTCGCCTTGCCGATCCCGTCGCCGAGCTTGTCGGCACCCTTGGCCGCTTCCGCCGTCTTTCCATGGATGTCGGAGAAGCTCACAAAGATCTTGTCGTAGAAGCCGCGCGACGCCTTGCTGGAGGCGGCGGCGCGCACCTCGGAGAACACGGTGCGGGAGATCTGTCCGACGATGTAGTTGTTGGCGTCGTTCGTACGCACCTTCAGCGCACCGGTCTCCGGCGCATCACCGGAACTTGAGGCGATCTGATTACTGAAGTGGGAGGGGACGGTCAGCGACAGATAGTACGTGCCCTTCTCGACCCCTTTGCGTGCCTGCTCGGCGGTGGTTTCGTGCCACTCGAACGTGTTGCTGTCCCGTAGTCCCTTGACGAGTTCGTCGCCGACGACCATTTTCTCGCCGCCTACCGTGGCGCCCTTGTCGGCGTTGACGAGCGCGACCGGAATCTTGTCCAGACGGTCGTACGGGTCCCAGAAGGACCACAGGTACAGCGCGCCGTACAGCAGGGGAAGCAGCAGTATCGCGGCGAGGGCGGCCCGCGGCAGCTTGCCCCGACCGAATCGCTTCAGCTCAAGCGCGGCCAGCTTCGGCGATCGCATCCGGCGCCCCTTCCTCGTGCTCATGTGCCGTGCGGTCCTGGCGGGTCTTACGGGTCTTGCTGGTCTGGCTGGATTTCCTGGCCCCGTCGAGCTCACCGGGCCCGCTGGTTGTGCTGGCTGCGCTGGTTGTGCTGGTTGCGTTGAGCCCGCTGGCCTCTCGCGGGCGGTCGGCCCGCCTAGTGGTGACCACCACGGCACCCTGCGGCGGTTCGCTGCATACGGCGAGAACTGTGGTCCCGCCATCGGCGATGCCGCGCAGCATCGACCAGGCGCGGGCCTGGTCGGCCGCCGACAGCTTGAGGTCGGCGTCATCGACGGCCAGTAGCCGGGGGCAGCCGATCAGCGCGAGGGCGACCGAGAGCCGTAGGGCCTCAAGGCGCTCCAGATCGCGCACGGCCGTGCGCGGCCCCTTCGGTAGCGTGTCCAGGTCAAGACCGGCACGGCTCAACGCGTTGTCGATCCGCGCGCGGGAGTCGGCCGCACGCTCGGCGCGCGGTCGGAGCAGCCCACGCAGGGAGCCGCCGAACCGGCGGGCGAGTAGGGCCCGTTCGCGTAGCTGCTCGGCGACGGTGAGCGCCGGTTCGAGATCCGATACGCCGGGCACGGGGCCGAGCCCGGTGCTGCGGCGCACGGCTGTCATCTGCCGCGGCAGCCGGTACTCACCCACTTCGGCCAGCCCGGCGGTGATGCGCATGCGGCCGGTGAGCGCGAGCAGCAGGCAGGTGCGCCCAGTGCCGGACGGGCCCACGACGGCGATCAGCGCGCCGGGCGCCGCAGTGATGTTGATGTCGCTGAACGCCCAGCCGCGCGGGCCGCGCACGCCCAGCCCCTGGGTCATGACGGCCGCCCCGGGCGGGGAGTGTGCCTCCCCGGCAGGACGAGGAGATTGGTTCACGAGACTCCTTTTAGGCTGACTGGTCAGTCTAAAAAGTATGCACGGACCAGCCGTCGTCACACCAGTCGGGGGGTTCGGAGCTCGGAATGTGGAGCTCGGATTGACGGGCGTGGGTCGCGGCCGTGGCTCTGCTGTGGGAATCGGCTCGATGTGGTGGGTGCTGGTTCGGTGCGCTGCCGAAGACGGCCTGGACCACTCCCGAACCGACGTGGCAGCAGCGGCTTTCGCGGTGTGGTCAGCGTGCCGCGTCGGCGCCCTGCCGCCCGCTGTGCTATCGGCGTTAACGCAGGTCAGAGCCGATTGTCAGTGGTGTGCCCCACGATGGGCACATAAGGCGGTCCCATTACCACATGACGGACCGCCCGACGACGACAGGAGGTTCGTCATGGCCAGTACCGCCGCCGCACGACGGCACCATGCCGCCGCTGCCCCTTCGTTGACCGGTCCCGCGAGCGATGTCCACCCCGTACTCCGCCGTGCCACAGCCCCGCCCGCGGCCCTCGACCTGCTCACCCAGGCCCATCAGGGACTGGAAGAGGCCGCCGTGCTGGCGGCGCCCAACGAGCGCTTCGCCACTGCGCATCTGGCCGCCCTGCGCACGGCTGCCGCCGTGCTCGCCGTCCATGGCCGTCCCGAAACCAGCCCACGGCGACGCCAGCGCATCCGCAGCGCGTGGGAGGTGCTGCCCGAGGTGATGCCGGAACTGACCGAGTGGAGCGCGCTGTTCGCCTCTGGCGCCGGCCGCAGGGCGCGGGCCGAGGCAGGCATACACGGCGCGGCCAGCGACCGAGACGCGGACGACCTGCTGCGGGACGCCGGCATGTTCCTGCGCATAGTGGAGCGCATGCTGGTGCTGCAACCCGTGCTGCCCCGGCAGGCGCCACGCGACGACGCGCCACGCGACGACGCGGCGGGAGGCTGACGCGGCCGACCCACACCACGCGACCGGTCACCGCATCGGAGGCAATAGGCTGGGGTTCTACGACGTCAGTTTCTCGCCGACACCGCCGCAGGCCGTGTCGGCACCGCGCCGAGGAGCCACCCGCTGTGTCAGACCCGTTGCGCCCCCGTGCGTCTCTTCGTACTGCCGTGGTCTGGGAGGTCCTGCGGGGCGCCCTGGATCGCCGGGTCAAGGCCGCGGGCCAGGACGGCGCGAGCACGGTAGGCCACCCCGTCCACACCGGCAGCCCCGACCACCCAGACCACCCCGACCACCACCTCGATCACCTCGATCACACTGCCCTAGACGTCTTGGACACCGGCGGCGGGACCGGCAACTTTGCGGTTCCCGTCGCCCGTCTGGGACACCGGGTCACGGTCGTTGACCCCAGCCCCAACGCGCTGTTCGCCTTGGAGCGCCGGGCCGCCGAGGCCGGTGTGGCCGATCGGGTACGCGGTGTGCAGGGCGACGCCCACGGCCTGTTCGACGTGGTGAACCGCGATGGATACGACGTGGTGCTCTGCCACGGCGTCTTGGAGTACATGGACGACCCGGCCGAAGGCGTACGCAACGCCGTCGCAGCACTGCGGCCCGCGGGCGTGCTCAGCCTGCTCGCCGCCGGGCTCGGCGGGGCGGTGCTCGCCCGCGCGCTGGCCGGGCACTTCGTGGAGGCCCGGCAGGTGCTCACTGACCCGGCGGGCCGCTGGGGCGAGGGCGACCCGGTGCCGCGGCGCTTCACGGCCGACCAACTGTCCGAGCTGGTGACGGCGGCGGGGCTGCGCGTGAGTGCCGTACACGGCGTGCGCGTCTTCGCTGACCTGGTCCCGGGCGTCCTGGTGGACACCGAACCGGGGGCCATGGACGCGCTGCTGCGGCTGGAGGCCGCGGCGGCTGAGCAGCCCGCGTTCCACTCTGTCGCCACCCAGTTGCACGTACTGGCCGAGCGGCAGTGATCCCCGTCCCACCCGTCACTCGCGTGGACTAGCGCGTGGCAACGGCCGCCAGAGCGGCGTGCAGTCGGCCACAGGCCACCCGATCAGCTCGTTCCCACCGTATGATCGAAGGCACACGGTCCGGCATGGCGGGTCGGTGGGTGGGGAATGGACGTCTCAGAGCCATCAGGCACCACTGCGGTACTGGTGGGTGAATTGGCGCAGAGGGGCGGGTTTCACGGGGGCGATTCCCTGCCTATCCTGGAAGGGTCGCACCCCGGTCGCCCCCCGCGACCGACGAGTAGGAGGACTCCGTGCCGCTCTCGGAGCACGAGCAGCGCATGCTCGAGCAGATGGAGCGAGCGCTGTACGCCGAAGATCCCAAATTCGCGACAGCGCTTGAGGGTAGCGGCCTGCGCACATACACCCGTCGCCGGGTCTACCAGGCGGTCGCGGGTTTTTTGGTGGGCATCGCGCTCTTGATGGCTGGGATGGTCGCCCAGCAGATCTGGATCAGCGTTGTGGGGTTCCTCGTCATGCTGGGATGCGCCGTTCTGGCCGTGACCGGTTGGCGTAAGGCACCCAAGCCAGGTGAGCAGGCCCAGGCCCAGACCCAGGGAACAGGAGACGGCGGGGCAGCAGCATCGCGCAGGCCAAGCCGTCATCAGCGCCGTTCGATGATGAACCGAATCGAGGAGCGGTGGCAGCGTCGCCGCGATGAGCAGGGGCACTAGGAGTTCGCTGGATTCCACACATGCCAAGGCGTGGTTGTCCTGGACGACGAAAACCGCGCACGGTGTAGGACTTAGGTTGAGGCTGCTTGACGACTCATTGAAGGCCGTCTAACGGTAAGAGCTATGAGCGGAGCGTCACTTACGAGTGACGCTCCGCTCATAGCTCTTTTGTCATGGTGTAGCGGCGAGCTTCGCCGTCCCCGGCCTCGCCCACCTCGGCTACGGCGCGGGCAGACCCGTGCGGGCTCCCCGTACAGGCCGCGACGGACAGGCGCACCGAATACCCAGGGAGCGCACCCGCAGCGCGCCGCCCCGAGAAGGCGGCGGCGACAGCGGCGCCAAGAGGTGGGCCGCCGCCCCAGGAGAGGACACCCCGCGGGTGCGGGGGCGACGAGTCACAGCGTGACGAGTGCACGAGGCCCGATGGACCATCCCCGCGGGTGCGGGTGCGGGTGCGGGCGCGGGTGCGGGCGCGACGCGCCCGCTCAATCGAGGCTCAGCCGCGCTGGCGTCCCGGGAAGCGCAGGCTAGTGAGCTTTCGCTGCCAGGCGGAGTCATGCCACCGGTTGATCAGCACGGACCCGCGATGAGACACCTCCGTCGCCACTCGCGACGCCGACCGAGGCAGCAGCAGGGCACGCAGCCGGGTGGGCTTGGTGGCTGCGTCGCGCAGCCCGGTCGCCACCAGTCGTACGTCCGCCGCCAGGCTCGCCACAGGTCGGGGCCGCGGGGCGTACCAGGTCTCCTCCACGGCCGCCGCCACCCGGTGTGCCGCGTCCGCCGGTGGCCCCTCCAGCGAGCCCGCCTCGACGATCCGGGCCGCCGCCTTGCGCGGGGTGAGCGACTCGTCCGGGAGGATGCCGTGGTCCCAGCCGGTGTCCAGCAGCTCCTGCCAGGCGGCCACCGTGCGGGCCGCGGCGGCCTCCGGGGTACGCCCGGCCGTTTCGCTCAGCCGGCGGGACCGTATCCGCACTCGCCAGAGCAGCGGCAACAGGGGGATCACCACCACCGCCAACGCACCGGAGCTGATCAGTGTGATCTTGCCCCAGGGCGTACCACTGTCCTTGTCGTCTTCGTCCGGCTCCCTGGCTGCCGGCCCACCGCACTCGCCGAGTCGCTTCATGTCGGCGGTGCAGCTCTCGGAAGGCGAAGGGCGAGCGGACGGCTCGTCCGCGCTGGTCGGCTGAGGCAGCGGCACGGCCGGGTCGTCCTCGGATGGCGTCTCATCGATGGTGTAGTCGGGCTGCGTGCCCCGGCTGGGCGTGGGCTCGAAACGAGTCCAGCCGACACCCTCGAAGTACAACTCGGGCCAGGCGTGCGCGTCCCGCAGGCCAACCGACATCGAGCCGTCCGTCTGAGCGGCGCCCGGCATAAAGCCGACCGCGACTCGGGCCGGGATACCGAGCGTCCTGGCCATTGCCGCCATCGAGAACGAGAAGTGGACGCAGAAGCCCTCACGCTGCTCAAGGAACTTGGCGATCGCCTTGCTGCCGCTACCCGCCTTTACCTGGGTGTCGTAGCGGAAACCACCCTCAAGGGAGAACCATTTCTGCAACTTCACGGCTTGTTCGTACGCGTTGCCTGCGCCCTTGGTCACCTGCTCCGCCGTGCTGGCCACGACCGACGGCAGCGAGTCGGGCACCTGGGTGTATTCGCGCAGCAGCTGTGCCGGGGGTGCCGGGGCCTGCGCTAGCTGCGCGGCGGTGGGCTGCACGGTCAGGCTGGACACTTCGTACTGCGCGCCGCGGGTGTTTTGTCCTCGGTCGCCGACGACCGTGCGGCCTTCCGGCTCGAAGCGCCAGCGTCCGTCGATGCGCACCGTCGATGCGGGGTAGGGGAGCGGAAGCCAGTTCTGTGCGTACCAGTCGGCGGCCTTGATCACCGTGTCTACGGAGCCCGTACGCACGTCGGAGCGCAGCCCTACCGGGGTCGGCAACTGATCCGGCACGTCCTGCACTCGGCGCTCGGATGGCTTCCACGCGGCACCGTCGAACGTATCGAGTGCCACGATGCGCAGGTACATGTCCTGGGTGTCGGAAGCGGAGGTGCGGTAGCGCAGCACCTCCTTGTCCTCCGGCTGATTGAGGCTGTTCTGTAGGGACACCAGCGGATTGACCGCGGAAATGGTGCCGCCCGTGCCGTCGCCGGCCGTGCCGCCGCTCGTTTGGTCATTGAGCAGCCCGCTGTTCAGTGAGGGGAGGATCGCCGGCACGGCGAGCGCGATGCCGAGCGCGAGCACACTGATCCGGCGTCCGGTCCGCACCGGGGACAGCGAGGTACTGCCCGCTCCGTCGAGACCGGAAGACGCCCGTCCCTGCCCGCGCGGCCCGGCGCCGCCACTGAACACGCGCCCCCACTGCGACAACCGGTCCCGGCCCTCGGCGAGCAGCAGCAACAAATAGCCGGCCGCCGCTGCCAAGAACCACAGCCAGTCCGTTCCGTCATCGGATAGGCCTGCTGCGATCGAGAACAGCGCGAGCAAGGGCAACCCGGCGGGCGCGGCGCTGCGGAACGTCACCGCGAGTGCGTCCACCCACAGGCCGATCACCAGGACGCCACCCACGAGCAACAGCTTGATGCCGGTGGTCCCGGGCGCGGGGATGGCGTACTGCCCGACGTCATCGACGCCTTCGGACATGAGCCGGCCCAACTCGCGGAAGACGGCCGGGCTCGGCAACACCCCCGCGATGGCTTGGCCACGGGCGAATGAGACGGTCAGCAGCAGCAGCCCCACCAGGGCCTGGGCCGCGACGGTCACCAGGCGGGCCAACGGCACTCGCCGGGCCAGCACGCCCACACAGGTCTGGATGCCGAGCAGTAACGTCGCTTGCAGGAGCCAGCCGGACGTATCGATCAGCGGCAGCATCGCGCAGCTCGCCGCCAAGGTGGCCAGCGCCGCGCACAGCGCCAGTCGCGCGCTTCCGCTCATGCCCAGCCTCCGCTCGCGCCGCCCGGCGCCGACATGCCGCCGTGCTGCGTGCGGTAGTGGTCGGCCTGCCGCCACAGCTCGGGCAGCGGCATGCCTGGGGCGACGGGCAGCACCGTCCACCCCGCGTCTCGTAGGAGTCGCAGACGCTCATCGAACCGCTGTGACGGTGGGCCGTGCACGCCACGGGCCCAGGCGGCACCGTCCAGCACGAACGCCACGGCCACGCCGCTGCGTTGTCGCATGCGAGCCACCAAGGTCGCTTGTTCCTCGTCCAGCTCGCCCAGGAAGGCGACGAGCAGCCCCTCGTTCCCGCCGCGCAGCGCGTCGTGGGCGCGGGAAAACCCGGCGCCGTCGGAGTGCTCCACCACGGAGAGAGTGTCCAGCATCAATCCGGCGGCGTCCGCCGAGTCGTGGGAGCCGGCGTAGCCTCCGGCGCCGTCGTGGCCGGGCACCGAGCTGCCGGTGTCGGTCAGCAGCCGCACCGAGTACCCCCGCTCCAGCAGGTGCACCGTGGTCGAGGCCGCGCCCGATACCGCCCACTCGAACGGAGAGTCGGGCCCGGCGCCTCGATGCGCCGTCCGGCGAGTGTCGAGGAGCACCGTGCAGCGGGCTCGCCGCGGCTGTTCCTCGCGGCGCACCATCAGCTCGCCGTAGCGTGCGGTAGAGCGCCAGTGCACCCGGCGCAGATCATCACCGTGCCGGTAGCCGCGGGGGATCACATCGTCCTCACCGGCCAGTGCCAGGGAGCGATGCCGGCCATCCCCGTACCCAGCGGCCTCACCGGAGAGCCGCACCGGGGGCAGCGGCTCCGCACGGGGAACCACCGTCAGCGTGTCGTAACTACTGAAGGCACGGGTCAGCTCGCACATGCCAAACGGATCGGTCAGCCGCAACTGCAACGGTCCCAGCGGATAGCGCCCGCGCAAATCGGAGCGCACCCGGTAGGACACCTCGCGCTGACCGCCCGTCTCCACCCGGTCCAGCACGAACCGAGGCCGGGGGCCCAGCACGTACGGCACCCGGTCCTGCAACATCAGCACGCCGGTGGGCAGCCGAGACACATTGTCGATGCGCAGGTGCACCCTGGCCTCGGAGCCCGCTGGGACCCGGCCGGGGGTGAGCCGTCTACTGCCCGAGACCCGATACCGGGTGCGGTAGACCACCGCGACACACACCAGCGGCAACGCAGTCAGCAGCAACCCCACCCGCAGCAGGTCCGCCTGGCCCAGCACAAAGCTGCACACCGCGGCGGCGACGCCCGCGGCGAGAAAGGACCTGCCGCGCGTCGTCAGCCCGGCGAGCGCCGCGCGCGCACCCCCCAAACTAGGGTCCTGCTCCGCCGACATCCCCCCGGCGGACATCACGCCCCCCGGGCGCCCGGAGGCTGCTGGCCGTACGGCGAAGGCACCGGCGTACGGTGCAGGATCTCGCCGACGACCTGATCCGCAGTACGCCGATTGAGCTGGGCCTGCGCCGTGGGCAACAACCGGTGCGCAAGGACGGATATGGCCAGCGCCTGCACGTCGTCGGGGAGCACATACTCCCGGCCGCTGAGCGCCGCCGCTGCCTTCGCGGCCCGCATCAGATGCAGCGTGGCGCGTGGCGACGCGCCCAGTCGCAGATCCGGGTGGTGCCGCGTGGCGCCGACCAGTTCGACTACGTAACGCCGCACCGGCTCGGAGACGTGCACCGTACGCACCGCATCGACCAGCTTGATGATGTCGTGTGCGTGCGCCACCGGCTGCATATCGTCCAGGGGCGACACGCCGCCGTGCACATCGAGCATTTGCAGCTCCGCTTCGGGGTGCGGATAGCCGATGGACACGCGGGCCATGAAACGGTCGCGCTGGGCCTCGGGCAGCGGGTACGTGCCCTCCATCTCGACCGGGTTTTGGGTGGCGACGACCATGAAGGGGTCGGGCAGCTCGTAGGTTTGCCCGTCCATGGTGACCTGGCGCTCCTCCATCGACTCAAGGAGGGCGGACTGGGTCTTGGGCGAGGCGCGGTTGATCTCGTCGCCGATGACGATCTGCGCGAAGATCGCACCCGGCTTGAACTCGAATTCCTTGCGCTGCTGGTCATAGATGCTGACTCCGGTGATATCCGAAGGCAGCAGGTCGGGCGTGAATTGGATGCGGCGCACTGAGCAGTCGATGGACCGCGCCAGCGCCTTGGCGAGCATCGTCTTGCCCACCCCTGGGACATCCTCGATCAACAGGTGTCCCTCGGCGAGCAGCACGGTCAGCGAAAGCCGTACGACCTCGGGCTTGCCCTCGATCACACCCTCCACCGACCTGCGGACCCGATCCGCTGTGGTGGTCAGATCGCTGAGGCTCGCTCGTTCGTCATAGGTCGTCACCCGGCCCTCCTCGGCCCGTTCTCCAGACCACGTCCATGATGCGGACCGGTCCACCCCAAATGCCGACACCGCACCCCTCACAGTGGCGAGGGGTGATGTCACCTACGCATTCTTGCCGCCCTTGCCGCTTTCCGTCACTCGCCTGTGGATAACCGGGGGCGAAATGCCGGGAACGAAGGCGTTGTAGCGGATTGAGCTCGCTGATTCGGTATCGATTGCCTGCTTTCGCGGCACCTGGCCAGGCGTGTCCGCACTCCTGCCCGACCGTACTGGTCTGGCCAGGCATGATCGCAGGTTCCGGAACCGGCCGCACCGGCGGCAGGGCGGCACACTCAGTTGCGCGGGCTGATCTCCCGCAGCAATCCCGTGGCCACATCGAAGACGAAACCGCGCACGTCATCGGTGTGCGGCAGGAACGGCGAGGTGCGCACCCGCTGCATCGACTGCCGAACGTCCGCGTCCAGGTCTCGGAAAGCCTCCACCGCCCACGCGGGGCGCTGGCCGACCTCCTCCTCGATCTCGTGCCGGAAGTCCTCGGTCAGGGTGAGTAGGCCACAGTTGGTGTGGTGGATCAGTACGACGCTGCGGGTGCCGAGCGCTCGCTGGCTGATCGTCAGCGAGCGAATGATGTCGTCGGTGACCACGCCGCCCGCATTGCGGATGGTGTGGCAGTCACCCAGTTCGAGGCCCAGCGCAGCGTGGAGGTCGATACGGGCGTCCATGCAGGCGACGACTGCGACTCGGCGTACCGGGTGAGCGTCCATGCCGGGGTCGGTGAACTCGGCGGCGTAACGCTTATTGGCCTCGACGAGGGAGTCGGTCACCGTGCCCAGCGGAGCACTGTCGCTGTCGTGAGAGGGGGGCAGCGGTGAAGGCGCGGAGGTCGGCATGTCACGACCGTAACTGGCAGCGGGGCGGGACGACGCGGGAGGGTCGGGCAAACGCGATCAACCCGACTCCATGTGAGGTAACCCACAGGGGGGTTGTCGGTTACTCCGTACGGGTGGTCCAAGCGGTAAAGAACAGGCGCGAGACGCGCTGGTGGGTTGGTTGACCGAGGGGACGAGTGCACTAAAGTGACGCGAAGTGGGAGACGTGGTGCTCCCCTATGAATCGACAAATCTCCCGCGTGTGCGGCGTGTACGTGCCACTCGGCCTCCTCCCGCTCCCGGCCGCCTGACGTCACTTCCCCGGCGCCAGTAGGCCGCTTCCCCTTCAGCGAGCGGGCGGGGACCCAGCGGCACGCGACCCCCACCCTCCCTGGAAGGGCGCATGAGCAGCAACGCTCTCCACGTTCCCGTCATGCTCCACCGCTGTCTGGATCTGCTCGCCCCGGCGCTTGCTGAGCCCGGGGCGGTGGTGGTGGACTGCACGCTGGGACTCGGCGGGCACAGCGAGGCGCTGCTGCGCACCTTTCCCGCCGCCCGCCTCATCGCGCTCGACCGCGACACCGCCGCATTGAAGCTCTCCGCCGAGCGCCTCGCCCCGTACGGCGACCGCGCCACCTTGGTGCACGCGGTCTACGACGAGTTGCCCGATGTCCTTGACCGGCTGGGAGTGCCCCGGGTGCAGGGCGTCCTGTTCGACCTCGGCGTGTCCTCCATGCAGTTGGACGAGGCCGACCGCGGATTCGCGTACGCCCAGGACGCGCCGCTGGACATGCGCATGGACCAAAGCACCGGAATCAGCGCCGCCGAGGTGCTCAACACCTACCCGCCGGGCGAATTGGTGCGGGTGCTGCGGACGTACGGGGAAGAGAAGTTCGCGCGCAAGATCGTGGAAGTGGTGGTGCGCGAACGCGACCAGGAACCGTTCCGCAACAGCGCCCGGCTCGTCGAGCTGATCCGTAACGCGCTCCCGCAGGCGGCCAAGCGCACCGGCGGCAACCCGGCCAAGCGCACCTTCCAGGCCCTGCGCATCGAGGTCAACGGCGAGCTGAAGAGCGTTGAGCGGGCCATCCCCGGCGCCGTCTCCCGCCTGGCCGTCGGTGGCCGTATCGCCGTGCTCGCCTACCACTCGCTTGAAGACCGCCTGGTCAAGCGGGTGTTTGCGGCCGGAGCCGCAAACACGGCGCCACCTGGGCTGCCCGTCGTGCCCGAGCGCTACCAGCCGCGCTTGAGCCTCCTCACCCGTGGCGCCGAGCTGCCCACCGAGGCGGAGGTCGCCGAAAATCGGCGTGCCGCCCCGGCCAGGCTGCGCGGCGCGCAGCGCATTCGCGAGGAGGCCCCGTGAGTGGCCCGGGGCGCCGCGGGGGCGGTGGCAGGGTGCCCCGGCTGGTCCGGCTGCGGCCAGCGGGCCCGCACGGGGTGGGAAATGCGCGGCGTACCCCCTTCGTGCTCCTTGTCGTCGTGCTCCTTGGCTCCGGGCTGATCACCCTGCTGCTCCTCAACTCCTCGCTCAACCAGGGCTCCTTCGAGTTGAGCCGGCTGGAACGCCAAACCAACGACGCGACGGACGAGCAACAGGGCCTTCAGCAGGAGGTGGACGCGCTCGCGCAACCGGACACCTTGGAGCAGCGGGCACGTGAGCTGGGCCTGGTACCGGGCGGCAGCCCCGCCTTCTTGAACCCGGACGGCACGGTACGCGGCGTGCCAGCGCCGGCGACCGGCCAGCCGTTGACCCAAGGCGCTCCGACCGGCTCCCTACCGCCCGGGCTGCGGCCTGGGGCCACGCCGTCCGGTACGTCCTCGGGCACTTTGACACCGCCTTTCGGCTCAGGAGACTTCGGGAACTCTGGGAACTCCGGGTACTCCGGGAACTCCGGGTACTCCGGAAACACTGCTGTGCAACCTGGCGCGATGCCAGGCGCCGCCCCGACCATCGGGCAGGGTGCTCAGGGTGCTCAGGGTGCTCAGGGTGCTCAGGGTGCTCAGGGTGCCGCCCCGACCGCTCAGCACGCCGCCCCCGCCGATGCGGGGGCGCTCGCCGGCCAGCCCGTGGCGCCCGGCGCCCGTACGCCAGCGAATTCCATCCCGACCTCCGGCAGGTGACGTGGTGCCGCACTTCCAGGACGGAGGCCGAAAATGACCGGCCGGGAGCCGAGGGACCCGCGAGAGCCGGGCGACCGCCGCGCCCCACGTGATCGCCGAGGCCCCAACGGCCCGGGGGAGCGGCGTGGCTCAGGCCCGGCCGACGAGCGGCAGTTGAGCGACCGCCGTGCTGCGCGGGATGCGCAACGTGCACGGGCCGCCGGCGGCCAACGGCCAGGGCAGCCGCCACGGAGCAGCCAAGAGCGGCGCGAGGGACGGCAGCCGCCCCGCGACCCGCAGCCGCCGGGGGAGCCCAGGACCCCACGCGAGGCACCGGGACGCCGGGACCAGCGTGCCAGCCGAGACGAGCAAGCCGAGCGTGCCCGATGGGCCGAACGCGCCGAACGCGCCGAACGTACGGACCGTACGGACCGTACGGACCGTGCGGCGCGAGGCCCGCGCGCCGGCGCTCGCCCTGCCCCAGACGCCCGCCCTGCTCCAGGTGCTCGCCCCGGCCCCGGGGGTGGGCCCCGGCCGGCGGGGCGCCCGGGCGCCGGCGAAAGCCCGTACCCCGATGACCGCGTACGCCGCGCGGACGGCCCGCGCACGGACCGCACCGGCGCCCGGCGAGAGGGCCCAGGCCCGCGCGAGGGCGAGCGCGCGCCCCGTCAGGGCGGCCCAGGCGCCAGTGAGCCCGGGCCGCGCTGGGGTGGCGCGCCCCGGCCGCGCGAAGGCGGCGCCTCCCGCATGCGTGGCGCGGTGCCCCGCCGTGAGGGCGGCCGTGCCCCCTCACCAGGCCCGTACCCCGGCGGCACCGACCGCGCACGGTCGGCAGGCCCGTTCCGCGGCGACAGCAGCCGGCTGCGACCGGTTGGCCCGTATGACGGCGACGGCTCGTACGACGGAGCCGGCTCCTACGACGGGGACAGCTCCTACGACGAGAACGCCGAGCGCCCGCGACCAGGGGGCCGCTCGCGACGTGAGCCGGACTCCGGCTCGGACGATGGCGCGCGCTCGCGAGAGCGCGCCCGGCGCGCGAGCCTGCGCACGCGCGAGGAGAACCGCCTGCGCGCGCAGGCCGGTCCGCGTGCGCAGGCTCGCCAGGGTGATCCAGGACAGCGTGACGGCGTCCCGCCCGGTGTGATCCACCCGCGGGAAGCGGCACGGAACGGGCAGGCACGGAACGGCCAGGAGCGGACCGGCGAGGAGCGGCGCGAGTCGGGGGCCGGCCGCACGCGCCGGCGGGAGCATCCCCACAACGACGCCGGGGCTGGTGCGGGCGCCGTAGGGGCCCGCGGCGGCGACGTCGGCCCGGAGCGCGCCGATGCCGCCGGAGGCGGGAACGGTGACGACCGTGGCAACGGCCGCTTCGGTGGCGGACTTGCCCCCGAGGGTCGCGGGGATGGCGATCGCGGGGATGGCGACCGGGGGGCCGGCCGCGATCGGGTCGCCGGCCGGTCGATGACCGCGGCGCAGTGGCGCAAGCCCGCCCGCGACCGTTCAGGGCGCCCCCGGGCGCCCCGCCCGCGGGGCTCGGGCGGCCCGCCGGTGCGATTCGGCAATCCGCGGCCCCGGCTGCGACTGGTGAGCCTGGGCCTGACGCTGGTGATGCTCGCCTTCGTGGTGCGGCTGCTCCAGGTACAGGCCGTGGACGCCAACGCCTACTCCGCCAAGGCCAACGTCAACCGCTACATTCCGGTCACCCTGGCCGCCGAGCGTGGATCGATCACCGACCGCAGCGGCGTGGACCTGGCCACCACCGTGGACGCGTACGACATCACCGCGGCGCCCGACCTGCTCACCCCCGAACGCGCCAAGACCGCCGATGCGCCACGACAGGCCGCCGTGCTGCTCTCGCCGATTTTGGGCGTCAGCGAGGAGACACTGGTCAGGACGCTTACGGCCAACCCCAAGTCCAAGTACGCCGTGCTCGCCCGGCAGCAGACGCCGCAGGTGTGGAATCAGCTCAAGGACCTCAAGAGCGCGCTCGCCGACAAGGAGGCCAAGGGCCGGGGCGTCAATGTGCTGGCCGGAATCAACCGGGAGGCCCACAGCAAGCGGGTGTATCCCAATGGCGAACTCGCCGCCGGGATACTCGGCTTCGTTGACTCCCAGGGCAAGGGCGGCGCCGGAGTCGAGCAGTTGCTGAACGCGAAGCTGGCCGGCAAGGACGGCAAGCGGGTGTACGCCCAATCCGGTGGCCGGCAGGTGCCCACCGGCGATGTGAAGGAACAGTCCGCGGTGCCGGGCACCGATGTGGAGCTGACCATCGACCGTGACCTGCAATGGGCCGCGCAGCGCGCGATCAGCGACCAGGTGCAGGAGTCCAAGGCGGATCGCGGCTATGTCGTCGTGCAGGACACCAAGACGGGCGAGATCCTGGCGTTGGCCAACGCGCCCGGCTTCGACCCGGCCAACGTCTCGGCGGCCGATCCGCAGGCGTTGGGCAACGCCGCGCTCACCGACGCGTACGAGCCGGGAAGCACCAGCAAGCTGATGTCGCTTGCGGCCGTCCTGGAGGAGGGCGTGGCCACGCCGAGCACCCCCGTCGAGGTCCCCAACCGCCTGCCGCGCGCCGACCGGGCGTTTGCCGACGACATCGACCACCCCACCTGGCATCTGACGCTCAACGGCGTGCTCGCCAAGTCCAGCAACATCGGCACCATCCTGGCCACCGAACAACTAGGAAAAAACCAGGCTGCGTCCAATCAGATCCTCTATTCCTATCTGCGTAGCTTCGGCCTGGGCCGGCCAACGGGCCTCGGCTTTCCCGGTGAGACCCCCGGCATCTTGGCCAAACCGCAGGATTGGAGCGCCTCGCAGCAGTACACGATCCCCTTCGGACAGGGCCTATCGCTCAACGCCGTGCAGGCGGCGTCGGTGTACTCCACCATCGCGGGTGGCGGCGAGCGCGTCGTACCGACGCTGGTACGAGGCACCAAGGGGCCAGACGGGCAGTTCACGCCCGCGCCCGAGCCGGCGCGCAGCCGCGTGGTGAGCCAGCAGACGGCGAAGACGCTCGCTCACATGCTGGAGTCCGTCATTGACGATCAGGAGGGCACCGGGGCGAAGGCGAAGATCCCCGGATACCGCGTCGCGGGCAAGACGGGTACGTCCAACCGGGTAGACCCCAAAACCGGTCGCTACCACGGTTACACCGCTTCCTTCGCCGGGTTCGCGCCCGCGGACAAGCCGCGAGTGACCGTGTACTGCGCGGTTCAAAATCCGACCAAGGGCAGCTATTTCGGCGGCCAGGTCTGCGGCCCGGTCTACAAAAAGGTGATGGAGTTCGCGCTGAAGACCATGCGGGTGGCGCCTACCGGCAAGCCGCCCGTGCGGCTGCCCGTGACGTACCAGCCCGGAGGGTGAGCGCGGGCAGCCGTGAGTACGATCACCCCCGAACCCGGGAACCGTGGGCCCCGCCGCCCGACCCACCACCCGCCCGGCATCGCCCCAGCGCCCGCGGTAGGCGCGCCTGGTGGGTCATCCACGCCCACCGGCGCAGTGGCGCCGGGCCCCTGCGCCACGCTCGCGGCGACGGGTGGGGCTTTCGCCCAGCCACCAGGGGCTCCCCTCGCGCCACCCTCATTTAGCGGCGGACCCCATGCGCCCGGTACGCTCACCGCCGTGCCACACGCTGATCAGTCCCAAACCACCCAGAAAGAAGCGGCCTCGGTCTATCCAGGTCCGCCTCGCCCCACCCGGGTGCGCCCCACCCCCCTCGCGGAGCTGGCCGGTCAGCTCGGCATCGAGGCCCCAGCGGCAGCCAAGGAGAGCGCCGAGGCCACCGGCATCACACATGACTCCCGCGCGGTACGCCCCGGCGATATCTATGCCGCGCTGCCCGGCGCCCGCCTGCACGGCGCCGACTTCGTCGCCCAAGCTGCCGATCTCGGCGCCATCGCCGCGCTGACCGACGCGGCGGGCGCCGAGCGCGTCCGGGCAGCCGGGCTCCCGGCGCTGATCGTGCCGGACCCACGGGCCCGCATGGGCGCACTCGCGGCCACGATCTACGGTGAGCCGGGCGATGACCTGCTCCAGATCGGTATCACCGGTACGTCGGGCAAGACGACCACCGCGTACCTCATGGAAGGCGGTCTGCGCGCGGCGCTGGCCGTGCAGAGCGGCCCGGCACGACCCGAGACCGGCGCGCGCGGCGCCGCAGAGCCGGCAGCCGCGGGCCTCACCGGCCTGATCGGGACCGTAGAGACCCGCATCGGCGACGAGCGCATCAAGTCCGAACGCACCACGCCCGAGGCGACCGACCTCCAGGCGCTGTTCGCGGTGATGCGCGAGCGCGGTGTGCGCTCGGTCGCCATGGAGGTCTCCAGCCATGCGCTGGTCCTGGGCCGCGTTGACGGCTGCGTCTTTGACATCGCCGTCTTCAACAATCTCAGCCCCGAACACCTCGACTTCCACCCGGACATGGAGGACTACTACCGGGCAAAGGCGCGGTTGTTCACCAAGGATCGCAGCCGTGCCGCGGTCATCAACTACGACGACGGGTACGGCAAGCGCCTCGCGAGCGAGGCCGAGATTCCCGTCACCACGTTCTCCGCCGAGGGACACCCGGACGCCGACTGGCGTGCCGATGACGTGGAGGTCGGCCAACTCGGCTCGACGTTCACCGCGCTCGGCCCCGCGGGCCAGGCGGTGCGCGCCAGCGCCCCGCTACCTGGCCCCTTCAACGTCGCCAACGCGCTCGCCGCGATCACCGCCCTGGTCGTCGCCGGAATCGACCCGCAGATCGCCGCGGACGGCGTCGCCGCCGTGCCCGGCGTGCCGGGCCGTCTTGAGCGCATCGATGTGGGCCAGCCCTACCTGGCGGTCGTGGACTACGCGCACAAGCCCGACGCCGTCGAGTCCGTCCTGCGCGCACTGCGCAAGGTCACCGATGGCAAACTGCACGCCGTACTCGGCTGCGGCGGCGACCGCGACCCGCACAAGCGGCACGCCATGGGCGCGGCCTTGGCCCGACTCTCCGACACCGCCGTCCTCACCTCGGACAACCCGCGCTCCGAGGACCCGTTGGCGATCTTGGCTGCCATGCTCTCGGGGGCCGCCGATGTGCCCACGCACGAGCGCGGCACGGTGTTGGTCGAAGAGGAGCGCGCCGCCGCCATCGCCGCGGCCGTCGCCCGCGCCGAACCCGGCGACACGGTCATCGTGGCGGGCAAGGGCCACGAGCAGGGCCAGCACATCGCTGGCGTAGTACGCGCCTTTGACGACCGGCAGGTGCTGCGCGAGGCCATCGTGGCAGCCCGGCCAGAATCCGGCACTCAGCACTACACATCCGCAGCGCCCAGCGCTTCTCGTACGCAGCACCACGACGATCAGGGATGACCCACCGCCATGCGCGCATCACCCTCTCCCAGGCAGCCCACGGGAAACGCCGGAGGTGACCTGTGATCTCGCTGTCTCTCGCTGAGATCACCGCCCTCGTCGGCGGACAGCCGCACGACATACCGGACCTCCAGCGGCTCGTCACCGGGCCCGTTGTCATCGACTCCCGCGAGGTGCGGCCCGGGGGCCTGTTCGCCGCGATCGCGGGCGAGCGCGTCGATGGGCACGACTACGCCGAGGGCGCCATCGCCGACGGGGCGGTAGCGGTCATCGCCGCCAGGCCCGTCGGCGTGCCCGCGATCGTCGTGGACGACGTGGTCGCCGCGCTCGGCGCGCTCGCACGCGCCGTCGTTGAGCGGCTCGGCGCCCGTGTCATCGGCCTCACCGGATCGGCCGGCAAGACCAGTACCAAGGACCTCATCGCCCAACTCCTGGAGCGGCTCGGGCCCACGGTGTGGACGCCTGGCTCGTTCAACAACGAGATCGGCATGCCGCTCACCGCGCTGCGCGCCGACGACACCACGCGCCACCTCGTCTTGGAGATGGGGGCGCGCGGAATCGGCCACATCCGCTACCTCGCGGAGTTGACGCCACCTCACATCGGCCTGGTGCTCAACGTCGGCACCGCGCACATCGGGGAGTTCGGCAGCCGGGAGCAGATTGCGCAGGCCAAGGGCGAGCTCGTCGAGGTGCTGCCGGCCGCGGATGCGGGCGGAGTCGCGGTGCTCAACGCCGACGATCCGCTGGTACGCGCCATGGCCTCGCGCACCAAGGCCAGCGTGTTGTTGTTCGGCGAGGCCGCTGACGCCCACGTACGCGCCGAGAATGTCCGGCTTACCGACCTCGGACAACCTAGCTTCACGCTTCGCACACCCACCGGGTGCGGTGACGTGACCATGCGCCTGTACGGTGAGCACCACGTGTCGAACGCGCTCGCCGCTGCCGCCGTCGCCCACGCGTTGGGCATGCCAGCCCCTGAGATCGCCCGTGCGCTCTCCGAGGCCGGACAGCTCTCCCGCTGGCGGATGGAGGTCACCGAGCGCGCGGACGGCGTGACGATCGTCAACGACGCCTATAACGCGAACCCCGACTCCATGCGAGCCGCGCTGCGCGCGCTCGTCGCGATGGGCTCGGCTCATAGGGCACAGGGGGGACGCACATGGGCGGTGCTCGGTCAGATGGCCGAACTCGGCGAGGAGTCACTCGCCGAGCACGACGCGGTCGGACGGCTGGCCGTCCGGCTCAACGTCAGCAAGCTCGTGGCGATCGGTGGCCGGGAGGCTGCCTGGATCGACATGGGCGCCAAGAACGAGGGTTCGTGGGGTGAGGAGTCGGTGCACGTGTCCGACGCGCGGGCGGCGGTCGAACTGTTGCGCAGAGAGTTGCGCCCGGGAGACATCGCGCTGGTGAAGGCGTCCAGGTCGGTCGGCCTGGAGCAGGTCGCGATGGAGCTACTGAGTGAACCGGGCGCTGCCGAGGGCGAGGGTGCCGCGCGATGAAGCAGATCCTCTTCTCCGGAGTGATCGGACTCTTCCTGACCTTGGTCGGCACCCCGCTGCTGATCAAGCTCCTCGCCCGCAAGGGGTACGGGCAGTACATCCGTGACGATGGCCCACGCGGCCACCACGGCAAGCGCGGCACTCCGACCATGGGTGGCATCGCCTTCATCCTGGCCACGATCATCGCGTACGTCCTGACGAAGGTGATCACCTCAAGCGAGCCGACGTTCTCCGGCGTGCTCGTGCTCTTCCTCTTCACGGGCATGGGCCTGGTCGGCTTCCTCGACGACTACATCAAGATCGTCAAACAGCGGAGCCTGGGGCTACGCGCCAAGGCGAAGATGACCGGGCAGCTCATCGTGGGCATCGGCTTCGCGATCCTCTCGCTCAACTTCGCGGACGCCCGCGGCCAGTCCCCGGCCTCCGACCGGCTCTCCTTCACCCAGGACTTCGGCTGGGAGATCGGCCCCGTGATCTTCGTGATCTGGGCGCTGTTCATGATCCTGGCGATGTCCAACGGCGTGAACCTCACCGATGGCCTCGACGGCCTGGCCACCGGCGCATCGGTGATGGTCTTCGGTGCGTACACCTTCATCGGCGTCTGGCAGTACCAGGAGTCGTGCGCGAACATGCCGACCGCGGGGCAGGCGTGTTACGAGGTGCGTGACCCGCTCGACCTGGCGATCGTGGCCTCCGCACTCATGGGCGCCTGCTTCGGCTTCCTGTGGTGGAACACCTCGCCGGCCAAGATCTTCATGGGCGACACCGGCTCACTCGCCCTCGGCGGCGCGCTCGCCGGGCTTGCGATCTGCTCCCGTACCGAAATGCTGCTCGCGCTGCTCGGCGGCCTGTTCGTCCTGATCACGATGTCCGTCGTCATCCAGGTCGGTTCCTTCCGGATGACCGGAAAGCGCGTCTTTCGCATGGCGCCACTCCAGCACCACTTCGAACTCAAAGGCTGGAGCGAAGTGCTGGTGGTGGTCAGATTCTGGATCATCCAAGGCATGTGCGTGATCGTCGGGCTCGGCATCTTCTACGCGGGCTGGGCGGCGGCCAAGTGACGGACACGTACGCAGGACGGCACATCACCGTCGCCGGCCTCGGCGTGTCCGGCGTCCCCGCAGCGCGCGCGCTGCGGGGCCTCGGGGCCCAGGTGACCGTCGTGAACAGCAGCGACGGGGAGCGCCAACGCGCCGAGGCCACCGAACTTGAGGCGCTGGGTGTCACTGTGCGCCTAGGCGACGGCGACACCCTGCCCGCAGGGACCGAACTGGTCGTCACCACGCCCGGCTGGAAGCCGACCAGCCCGCTCTTCGATGCGGCGGCCACGGCGGGCGTCGAGGTGGTCGGCGACGTGGAGATCGCCTGGCGGCTACGCGGCAGCCAGGGCCGGCCGGCCGCGCCCTGGCTGGCCGTCACCGGCACCAACGGCAAGACGACCACGGTACGGATGCTCGCCGCCATCTTGGAGGCCGCCGGATTGCGCACCGCGGCAGTCGGCAACATCGGCGTCTCCCTGTTCGACGTCGTACTCGGCGAGCAGGAGTACGACGTCCTCGCCGTCGAGCTGTCCAGCTACCAATTGCACTGGGCGCCCTCGCTGCGCGCCCACTCCGCCGCCGTACTCAACCTGGCCCCCGACCACCTCGACTGGCACGGCTCCATGCAGGCGTACGCGGCCGACAAGGGCCGCATCTACGAGGGCAGCCAGATCGCCTGCGTCTACAACGCGGCAGACCCGGGGACCGAGGAACTAGTACGGGCGGCGGATGTGGCCGAAGGCTGCCGCGCCATCGGCTTCACCCTCGGCGCGCCGGGCCCCTCCCAACTCGGCGTCGTGGACGGCATCCTCGTGGACCGCGCCTTCGTGGAGAACCGGCAGCGCCAGGCCCAGGAGCTGGCCGAGGTCGTGGACCTGGCCGCCGGCGCAGGCACCGCCGCTCCGCACACCATCGCCAACGCGCTCGCCGCCGCCGCGCTCGCCCGCGCCTACGGTGTGCCCGCCGCCGCCGTACGCGACGGACTACGCGCCTTCCGGCCCGAGCCGCACCGCATCGAGCACGTCGCGACCGTGGGCGGCGTTGACTTCGTGGACGACTCCAAGGCGACCAACCCGCACGCCGCGCAGGCGTCGTTGGCCGCGTACGAGCCCATCGTGTGGATCGCGGGGGGCCTCGCCAAGGGCGCCACCTTCGACGAGCTGGTCACCGCGTCGGCCGCACGGCTGCGCGGCGCGGTCCTCATCGGCGCCGATCGCACGCTGATCAGGGAAGCCCTCGCGCGACACGCCCCGCAGGTCCCGGTGGTCGACCTCGACCGGACGGACACTGGTGCGATGTCCGCGGCGGTCCAGGCAGCTGCGGGGCTCGCGGAATCGGGCGACACGGTGCTCTTGGCCCCCGCGTGCGCATCGATGGATATGTTCACCAACTACAACAAGCGCGGCGAGGCGTTCGCCGACGCGGTGCGCGCGCTCGCCCCCGGCCGAGCCGAGCACGGCTAGCCGTTGGTCCCCGCGCCGTGGACCGCGGCGCCGCACATCAGTGGAGGGGACACCGAGATGATGGCCGACGACTCCGCGCGCTCTGCTGCCCGCGCCCCGCGCTCTGTCGCCCGCGCTCCGCGCTCTGCTGCCCGTATCGCGCTACGCGGGCGAGCCACCGCACCGCCCGCGCGGGCGGGCGCCGCGGGCGCTCGGGCAGGCCGCGGCACGGCCAGGCGCCCGCCTACGTCGAGGCCGCCACGCCGCAGCCCGCTGGTGGCGCTGGCACGGCTGCGCGAGCGGGCCCGCCGCGCCTGGGACCGGCCGCTCACCGCGTACTACCTCATCCTGGGCGGCAGCGTCCTGCTCATCGTGCTCGGCCTGGTGATGGTCTACTCCGCATCCCAGATCAAGGCGTTGCAGTCTGGGCTCGCCCCCTCGTTCTTCTTCCGTAAGCAGTTGCTCGCGGCCATCATCGGCGGGCTGTTGATGCTGGCCGCCGTGCGGATGCCCATCAGGCTGCACCGTGCGCTGGCCTACCCGCTGCTGGCCGTATCCGTGGTCTTGATGTGCCTGGTCCAAGTGCCGGGGATCGGAGTCGCGGTCAACGGCAACCAGAACTGGATCGCGCTCGGCGGTCCTTTCCAGCTCCAGCCCAGCGAGTTCGGCAAGCTGGCACTCGTGCTGTGGGGCGCCGATCTTCTCGCACGCAAGGAGGAGAAGCACCTTTTGGGCCAGTGGAAGCATCTGCTGGTGCCGCTGGTTCCGGCCGCCTTCGTCCTGCTCGGGCTGATCATGCTGGGCGGCGACATGGGCACAGCGATCATCCTGACCGCGGTGCTGTTCGGACTGTTGTGGCTGGCCGGTGCACCGACCCGACTCTTTGTCGGCGTACTCGGCTCGGCGGCCATCGTGGGTCTCATCCTCATCAAGACCAGCCCCAACCGGATGTCGCGGCTGGCTTGTATCGGTGCCACCGATCCCGGCTCCAACGATCAGTGCTGGCAGGCCGTGCACGGCATCTACGCTCTGGCCAATGGCGGATGGTTCGGTTCCGGACTCGGCGCCAGTATGGAAAAATGGGGTGAACTCCCTGAGCCTCACACGGACTTCATCTTCGCCATCACCGGCGAGGAACTCGGCCTCGCAGGGACACTGTCAGTGCTCGCCCTCTTCGCGGCTCTAGGCTATGCGGGTATCCGCGTGGCCGGACGCACGGAGGACCCCTTCGTGAGGTATGCCGCGGGAGGTGTGACCACCTGGGTCACGGCGCAGGCCGTGATCAACATCGGTGCGGTGCTCGGTCTACTGCCGATCGCCGGAGTCCCCCTGCCGCTGTTCTCCTACGGAGGTTCAGCCCTGCTGCCGACCATGTTCGCCATCGGTCTGTTGATCGCCTTCGCGCGTGCAGAGCCCGGTGCCCGAGCTGCGTTGGCCATGCGGCAGCCTGGGGTGAGATGGAAGACGATGAGACGGCGCGTCAAGAAACGTCCGTCCGGAGAGCGGTGAATTTCGGTGCATGTCGTACTCGCCGGTGGGGGGACCGCCGGTCACATCGAGCCCGCGCTCGCCCTCGCGGATGCCCTGCGCAGGCAGGACCCAACCGTGGGGATCACAGCGCTGGGCACGGAGAAGGGTCTTGAGACCCGGCTCGTGCCCGAGCGGGGCTACGAACTCGGGCTCATCCCCGCCGTACCGCTGCCCCGTAAGCCCACACCTGAGCTGATCACCGTCCCCGGACGGCTACGCGGAACCATCAAGGCTGCCGAGCAGATCCTGGAACGCACCAAGGCGGACTGTGTCGTCGGCTTCGGTGGCTACGTCGCGCTCCCCGGCTACCTGGCCGCCAAGCGCCTCGGAGTGCCGATCATCGTCCACGAGGCCAACGCCCGCCCGGGCCTGGCCAACAAGATCGGCTCCCGGTACGCCAAGTTCGTCGCGGTCAGCACCCCGGACAGCAAGCTGCGCAACGCCCACTACGTAGGCATCCCGCTGCGGCGCACCATCGCCGTCCTTGACCGCGCCCGCGTCAGGCCCGAGGCCCGCGCCGCGTTCGGGCTCGACCCGAACCTGCCGACCCTGCTGGTCTCCGGCGGCTCGCAGGGCGCGCGGCGGCTCAATGAGGTGGTGCAGTCCGTCGCGCCGTTCTTGCAGCGCGCCGGAATTCAGATCCTGCACGCGGTCGGCCCGAAGAACGAAATGCCGCGCGTGGACAACATGCCCGGAATGCCGCCCTACATCCCGGTACCGTACGTGGACCGGATGGACCTGGCGTACGCGGCGGCCGACATGATGCTCTGCCGTGCGGGCGCCATGACCGTCGCCGAACTGTCCGCTGTTGGGCTGCCCGCCGCGTTCGTCCCGTTGCCGATCGGCAACGGCGAACAGCGACTGAACGCCCAGCCACTGGTCAAGGCGGGTGGTGGACTGCTCGTCGATGACGCCGAGCTGACGCCGGAGTGGGTGCAAAGCAACGTGCTGCCCGTGCTGGGCGATCCGCACCGGCTGTTCGAAATGTCGCGTGCCGCCTCCGAGTTCGGCCGCAGGGACGCCGACGAACTCCTCGTCGGGATGGTGTACGAGGCGATCGCTGCCCGCAGGGCCGGGTAGCGGCCAATAACAGCAGGAGGCTTGGGGAGCGTGGCCGGACCGACGACCGCCCAGCGCGGGAGCGCACACCGCGAGAAACGCTCGCAGTCCTCCGGCCCGCCCCCACGGCGAATCCGCGACCGACTGCGGCTTCCCCCTCGCCGCACCCTGGTGCTGGCCGCCATCGTCGCCGTCTTGCTCGGCGGTGTCAGCCTCTGGGTGCTGTACGGCTCCGACTGGCTGCGTGTGGAGCGGGTGACGGTCCAAGGCGCCGAGGCGTTGCGGCCCGAGGAGGTGCGCGAGGCGGCGGCGGTGCCCATGGATGCGCCGCTGATGTCGGTGGACACCGGTACGGTGGCGAAGCGGTTGCGTGCCAAGCTGCCGCGGATCGCTTCGGTGCACGTTGAGCGCTCTTGGCCGAACACCATCGGCCTTAAAGTGACTGAGCGTCAGCCAGAACTCCTCCTGGAAAAAGCCGGGAAGTTCATCGAAATGGACGCTGAGGGAGTGCGTTTCGCCACCGTCGCCAAGGCGCCGAAGGGCATTCCCCGACTGGAAATGGAAGCGAAGCGCTCGCCCAGTCTGCGGAGATTCGGTGAAGAATATTTGCGTCGGGCGGCGGTGGAGGTCGCGTCAAGCCTTCCGGCCACGGTTCGCGCGGATACCCGAGTCATCCGCGTACGCTCCTACGACGCCATTAGCCTTGAGCTGTCCGACGGCCGGACGGTGCAGTGGGGAAGCCCGGAACAGGACAAGGCGAAGTCCGTCGCTCTGGTCGCGCTGTTGAAAGCGGAGCGCGAGGCGGAGCACTTCGACGTCAGCGCGCCGGGCGCGCCTGCTGTGTCAGGGAGTTGACTTCAGACTTGTTGGCGCGTTGTCGTTGAGTTGACGCGCATCGAGGCTGGCCAGCCCCCGGCTGGCTAGCCCCCTGGGTGATCACATAGGGTGAAAAGAAAAACGGGAGGTTCGGCGTGTTCATTGAACGCGCGCCACTTGTCGACTTAGTGTCCTGTTCCAAAGACTTCACGGAACAGTGACAGAGATAACCCTAAACTTCAGGGTTAGGGTTTGGGTCGGCATTGAGGACCGCCCCATCGGCATCCGTCGGCGCACCGCAACAACAGCGGGCGACGACACGTAAATCGAGGCGAGAGGCCTTCGACGTGGCAGCACCGCAGAACTACCTCGCAGTCATCAAGGTCGTCGGCATTGGCGGCGGTGGCGTGAACGCCATCAACCGGATGATCGAGGTCGGGCTCAAGGGCGTCGAGTTCATCGCGATCAACACCGATGCGCAGGCCCTGCTGATGAGCGACGCCGACGTCAAGCTCGACGTCGGTCGTGAACTCACCCGTGGCCTCGGCGCGGGCGCCAACCCCGACGTCGGCCGCAAGGCGGCCGAGGATCACCGCGAGGAGATCGAAGAGGTCCTCAAGGGGGCCGACATGGTCTTCGTCACCGCGGGTGAGGGTGGCGGCACCGGCACCGGCGGCGCCCCGGTCGTCGCCAACATCGCACGCTCGCTGGGCGCACTGACCATCGGTGTGGTCACCCGCCCCTTCACCTTCGAGGGCCGCCGCCGTGCGAACCAGGCGGAGGACGGCATCGCGGGCCTGCGGGACGAGGTTGACACCCTGATCGTCATCCCCAACGACCGACTGCTGTCCATCTCGGACCGTCAGGTCAGCGTGCTTGACGCGTTCAAGTCCGCGGACCAGGTGCTGCTGTCCGGCGTGCAGGGCATCACCGATTTGATCACCACCCCCGGCCTGATCAACCTGGACTTCGCGGACGTCAAGTCCGTGATGTCGGAAGCCGGCTCCGCCCTGATGGGCATCGGCTCCGCACGCGGTGACGACCGTGCGGTGGCCGCCGCCGAAATGGCCATCTCCTCCCCGCTCCTTGAGGCGTCCATCGACGGCGCCAGGGGCGTGCTGCTCTCCATCTCCGGCGGCTCCGACCTCGGTCTCTTCGAGATCAACGAGGCCGCGCAGCTCGTGAGCGAGGCGGCGCACCCGGAGGCCAACATCATCTTCGGTGCGGTGATCGACGATGCCCTCGGCGACGAGGTGCGGGTCACCGTCATCGCCGCCGGCTTCGACGGGGGACAGCCCCCGCCCAAGGGCAGCCGGGACAAGGCGCTCGGCTCGTACGGAGGCCGCGATGACGGCTCCTCCGCTTCCAGCGGCCAAAGCGGTCGGCCGAGCGCGCCGGCCGATTCCCGGTCCAGCTATGGCGGCCTTGGCAGCGTCACCTCGCGCGAGGGCGTGCCGGGCTCGCAGCAGGGGGAGCCGCTTGAGCCCGAGCCAACCCCGGTCGCCGAGGTGCCGTCTTCCTACCCCGGCCACCACGGTCAGACTCCCGCTCCGCCCGTTAGTTCACCGCAGGTGCCCCCGGCCCGTCCTTACCAGGACAGCGCGGCCGAGGAGCTCGATGTGCCGGACTTCTTGAAGTGACCGGCCTTGCGTGAGCACGACTGAAGTGAACAGCACACAGTGATAGGGCACCACAACGAGACGAGCGGCGCGCACTTCGCCTTCACCGACCGGTGGGGTGGGGTGAGCGCCGCTCCGTATGACCAGCTCAACCTCGGTGGCGCGGTCGGTGACGACCCAGCCGCGGTACGGGCCAACCGCGCACGCGCGGCAGGGGCGCTCGGTCTTGACGCGGGGCGCGTGGTGTGGATGCGCCAGGTGCACGGTCGAGACGTCGCCGTCGTCCGCGGTCCGTGGGGGGAGGGGGAGATCCCCGAGGTTGACGCGGTGGTGACGGTTCAGCGGGGTCTGCCCCTTGCGGTGCTCACGGCCGACTGCACCCCGGTCTTGCTCGCCGACCCGATCGCCGGCGTGGCCGGTGCCGCCCACGCGGGGCGGCCGGGGCTGGTGGCAGGGGTGGTTCCGGCGACGGTTGAGGCCATGGTCGGGCTCGGAGCCGAGCCCGCACGGATGGTCGTCCGTACTGGCCCGGCGGTCTGCGGCCACTGCTACGAGGTGCCCGAGGAGATGCGCGCCGCGGTGGCCGCCGTGGTGCCCGAGGCCTGGGCCACCACGAGTTGGGGCACCCCAGCGGTCGATGTCGCCCGCGGGGTACGAGCCCAACTAGCTGGGCTCGGCGTCAACGTGACGACGTCTTTCGTAGGCTCCGACGTGTGCACGCTGGAGTCAGCGGACCACTTCTCCTATCGGCGTGAGCGCAGTACGGGGCGGCTTGCGAGCTATGTCTGGCTTCCGGGGGCGTACGACGAGGGTGGGGAGGCAGCGCGATGACGGACCGTAAAAGCGAATTGGCGGACAATCTGGCCCGGGTGGAGGAGCGGATCGACGCCGCGTGTGCGGCCGTTGGCCGCCAGCGCTCGGAGGTCACGCTCATCGTGGTCACCAAGACCTACCCGGCCGATGACGTCCGGCTGTTGTCGGAGCTCGGGGTGCGCGAGGTCGCCGAGAACCGCGATCAGGACGCCGCTCCCAAGGCTGCGGCCTGTACGGACCTGCTGTTGCGATGGCACTTTGTGGGGCAATTGCAGACGAACAAGGTTCGTTCCGTAGCCAGTTACGCTGACGTTGTGCAGTCTGTTGACCGGAAACGGTTGGTCAACGCGCTTTCGACGGCCGCGGTGCGTGCCGGTCGTGAGCTCGACTGTCTGCTCCAGGTGGCCCTTGACGCTGAGTCGGGGGACGCCGAAGGCAGGGGCGGCGTCGCTCCGGACCGGGTGGATGAGCTCGCTGACGCGGTGGCGGAGGCCGAAGGGCTGCGCCTGTGTGGGCTGATGACGGTTGCTCCGCTCGTTGGGCCTTACGCGGGTAGGCCGCGGGCGGCTTTTGAGCGATTGAGGGAAATGTCATCCAGCCTGCGCGTGGCTCATCCGACTGCCACCATGGTCTCGGCCGGAATGAGCTCGGACCTCGAAGAGGCCGTAGCGGCCGGTGCGACACATCTACGCGTCGGGACTGCGGTACTCGGAGTCCGACCTCGGCTCGGGTAACGTCGCCAAGCAAGTCGGACCACAGTAGAAAATATGGTCATTCCCGCCAAAAGGCGGGCAGGCCGCGTGGATTCAAGGCATCTGGTGGCGGAAGCGATCCACCACAGAGCGGAGGACGCAGAGAATGGCCGGCGCTATGCGCAAGATGGCGGTCTACCTCGGCCTCGTGGAGGACGATGGGTACGACGGCCGGGGGTTCGACCCCGACGATGACTTCGAGCCCGAACCGGAACCGGAACGTGCGCGGCGGCAGCACCAGTCGGAGGTCGAAACGCGACCGGAAAGGGACGAACCGGTGCGAGTTGCTCATCCACCCGCACAGCGTGAACCGGCTCCTCTCGTCACCGAAACCGGACGTCCCGCCCGAATCGCCCCCGTGGCATCTATCACACCCGAACGTCAAAGCCTGGAGAAGAACTCACCGGTGATCATGCCCAAGGTCGTGTCCGAGCGGGAGCCCTACCGCATCACCACACTGCACCCTCGTACCTACAACGAAGCCCGTACTATCGGGGAACACTTCCGCGAGGGCACACCCGTGATCATGAATTTGACTGAGATGGATGACACTGACGCGAAGCGGCTTGTGGACTTCGCGGCCGGTCTAGTCTTCGGTCTGCACGGAAGTATTGAACGGGTGACTCAGAAGGTGTTCCTGTTGTCGCCTGCTAACGTCGATGTCACGGCGGAGGACAAGGCCCGTATCGCAGAGGGTGGGTTCTTCAACCAGAGCTGAGACGCAACACCAGGCAATCGGCGGCCGCAAGGCCAGGTATGAGCAAGGGGAGAGGGACGCGCGGGGATGAACATCGCACTGGACGTGATCCACGTCGTGCTGTTGGTTTTCCTGGTCGTACTGATCTTCCGACTGGTGATGGACTACGTCTTCCAGTTTGCTCGCTCATGGCAACCAGGCAAGGCGATGGTGGTGGTCCTTGAGGCCACCTACACTGTCACCGATCCGCCACTCAAGCTTCTGCGGCGGTTCATTCCGCCGCTGCGTCTCGGGGGCGTGGCGCTCGACCTGTCCTTCTTCGTATTGATGATCATCGTTTACATCCTGATCTCCGTGGTGAGCGGGTTGTGAACGATACGGTCTTGCCGATTGCCGACGACAACGTTGAGGTGAAGAAGAGATGCCGTTGACCCCCGAGGACGTGCGGAACAAGCAGTTCACGACCGTCCGCCTCCGAGAAGGCTATGACGAGGACGAGGTCGATGCCTTTCTCGATGAGGTCGAAGCGGAACTGACCCGACTGCTCCGCGAGAACGAGGACCTCCGGGCCAAGCTGGCCGCTGCTACCCGTGCCGCTGCGCAAAACCAGCAGCAAGGCATGCGTAAGCAGGAGCCGCAGGACAGGCCCGGCGCCCCCGTGCCCGCTGCCATATCAGGACCGCAGCCGGTGCCGCCGCAGCAGCAACAGCAACAGATGGGCGGCCCGCCCCAGTTGCCCGGTGGTGCACCGCAGCTTCCGCCAGGCCCCGGTGGCCATGGCCCGCAGGGCCCGCACGGCCCCGGCCCGATGGGCCAAGGCGGCCCTGGCCCAATGGGTCAGCACGGCCCGATGGGTGGCCCCATGGGTGGCCCCGGCCCGCAGCATCAGCAGCCCGGGCAGGGCCCCGGCGGCGACAGCGCCGCCCGTGTGCTCTCGCTGGCACAGCAGACCGCCGACCAGGCGATCGCGGAGGCCCGTTCCGAGGCCAACAAGATCGTCGGTGAGGCGCGTAGCCGTGCCGAGGGCCTGGAGCGCGACGCGCGCTCCAAGGCGGATGCGTTGGAGCGGGACGCGCAGGAGAAGCACCGCGTAGCGATGGGCTCGCTGGAGTCGGCCCGCGCCACGTTGGAGCGCAAGGTCGAGGACCTGCGTGGCTTCGAGCGCGAGTACCGCACGCGACTGAAGTCGTACCTGGAGAGCCAGCTCCGTCAGCTGGAGAACCAGGCCGATGACTCGCTGGCCCCGCCGCGCAACCCGGCCACTGCCTCGTTGCCGCCGTCCCCCTCGATGAGCGGCTCCATGGCCTCGGCCGGTGCGAGCGCCATGGGCGGCGGTGGTCACACCATGGGTGGAAACCAGAGCATGGGTGGCAACCAGGGCATGGGCGGGAACCAGGGCATGGGTGGCAACGCCCCCTCGTACGGTGGGCAGCAGCAGATGTCCCCGGCGATGACACAGCCGATGGCGCCGGTGCGACCGCAAGGTCCGCAGCCGATGCAGCAAGCTCCGTCGCCGATGCGTGGCTTCCTGATCGACGAGGACGACAACTGATTAGGCCGCGCAGCGTCGTTGGGCGCTAGTCGTCGGCGGATTTACGGGCCGGGCCCCTGGGACTTCCCAGGGGCCCGGCCCGTTGTCGTGCCGGATTGTGGTGCGTGGCGTGAACGCACGGTGAGTGGATTGTGGTGGTTGGCGTGAGGGAGCGCTCGGGGGTGCCCTGTTGCGCGGCGGTGCGGGCACGACGGCGCCTGCCTGGCGCGCCCCCGCGCGCGATAGCGTGCCTCTGCGCGACACGCTCCTGCCCGGCAACGACCACGCCCCCCGGCCCGCGCGCGGTGTGCGCGGAACGAGGGGCGTGGCCCGGCTCGATGAGCGGTCGGCGTTACACCTTGCGCAACCGGAACGTCAGGCCCAGGGCCTCGTCCGTGAAGGGCTCGCCGAAGCTGTCGTCGGCCGCGCCCTGGGCGAAGTCCGTGCCCAGCACCTCGTCCGCGATGAGCGCGGAGTGTTCGGTGACCGCCTCGGCGGTCTCCGGCTCCGTCACCGACCAGCGCACCGCGATCCGATCCGCCACATCGAGACCGGAGTTCTTCCGCGCCTCCTGGATCAGCCGGATCGCATCCCTGGCCAGGCCCGCGCGGCGCAACTCCGGCGTGATCTCCAGGTCGAGGGCGACCGTCGCGCCCGCATCGGACGCCACCGACCAGCCCTCACGCGGGGTTTCGGTGATGATCACCTCGTCGGGCGCGAGGTCAACGCGCTCGCCGTCGATCGTCACCGCCGCGGTGCCCTCGCGCAGCGCCAGGGAGAGCGCGGCGGCATCGGCGTCCGCAATGGCCTTGGCCACCACCTGGACTCCCTTGCCGAACCGCTTGCCCAGTGCACGGAAGTTGGCTTTCGCCGTGGTGTCCACCAGCGAGCCACCCATATCGGACAGCGAGGCCAGCGACGTCACGTTCAGTTCCTCGGCGATCTGCGCCCGCAGTTCGTCGGGGAGGGTGTCGAAGCCGCTCGCCGCGATCAGCGCCCGGGACAGCGGCTGCCGGGTCTTCACGCCGGACTCGGCGCGCGAGGCGCGGCCCAGTTCGACCAGCCGGCGCACCAGCAGCATCTGTTCCGACAGCAGTGGGTTGATCAGCGCGGGGTCGGCCTCCGGCCACGTCGCCAGGTGCACCGAGCTTGGGGCGTCCGCGTCTACAGACACGACCAGGTCTTGCCAGACTCGCTCCGTGATGAAGGGGACCAGCGGCGCCATCAGGCGGGTGACGGTCTCCAGCGCCTCGTGCAGGGTACGCAGCGCCGCCGCGTCACCTTGCCAAAAGCGGCGCCGGGAGCGGCGCACGTACCAGTTGGACAGGCCATCCACGAACGCCGAAAGCAGCTTTCCCGCGCGCTGTGTGTCGTACGCCTCCAGGGCGGCGGTGACCTGGTCGCTCAGCGCGTGCAACTCGCTGAGCACCCAGCGGTCGAGCAGCGGGCGCTCGGCCGGGGCCGGGTCCGATGCGCTGGGCGCCCACTGGGAGGTACGCGCGTACAGCGCCTGGAAGGCCACCGTGTTCCAGTAGGTGAGCAGCGTCTTGCGCACCACCTCCTGGATCGTGCCGTGCCCGACTCGGCGTGCCGCCCACGGGGAGCCGCCCGCGGCCATGAACCAGCGCACCGCGTCCGCGCCGTGCTGATCCATCAGCGGGATCGGTTGCAGGATGTTGCCCAGGTGCTTGGACATCTTGCGGCCGTCCTCGGCGAGGATGTGGCCGAGGCAGACCACGTTCTCGTAGGACGACTTGTCGAAGACCAGGGTGCCGATCGCCATCAGCGTGTAGAACCAGCCGCGCGTTTGGTCGATGGCCTCCGAGATGAACTGCGCCGGGTAGCGCTTCTCGAAGAGTTCCTTGTTCTGGTACGGGTAGCCCCACTGCGCGAACGGCATCGCTCCCGAGTCGTACCAGGCGTCGATGACCTCCGGCACGCGGACGGCCGTGAGCGCGCAGCCGTCGTGCGGACAGGCGAAGGTGACCTCGTCGATGTACGGGCGGTGCGGGTCGAGGCTCGACTGGTCGCTGCCGGTCAGCTCGCTGAGTTCGGCCCGGGAGCCGACGCAGGTCAGGTGGTCCTCCTCGCAACGCCAGATGGGCAGCGGGGTGCCCCAGTAGCGGTTGCGGGACAGCGCCCAGTCGATGTTGTTGTGCAGCCAGTCGCCGTAGCGGCCGGTCTTGACCGAGTCGGGGAACCAGTTGGTCCGCTCGTTCTCCTCCAGGAGGCGGTCCTTGATGGCCGTGGTGCGGATGTACCACGACGGCTGCGCGTAGTAGAGCAGTGCGGTGTGGCAGCGCCAGCAGTGCGGGTAGCTGTGCTCATACGCCACATGTTGGAACAGCAGGTCACGCGCCTGGAGGTCCGCGACCAGGACCTCGTCGGCCTTCTTGAAGAACTGGCCGCCGATGAGCGGCAGCTCCGCCTCGAACGTACCGTCGGGGCGGACCGGGTTGATCACCGGAAGTCCGTAGTTCTTGCAGGTCTTGAGGTCGTCCTCACCGAAGGCCGGGGCCTGGTGGACCAGGCCCGTGCCGTCCTCGGTGGTCACGTACTCGGCGTTGACGACGAAGTTGGCGTCCGCCAGCTCGACCAGCTCGAAGGGGCGCTGGTAGGTCCAGCGCTCCATCTCAGCGCCGGTGAACGACTGGCCGGTCGCCTCCCAGCCCTCGCCCAGCGCCTTGCCAAGAAGCAGCTCGGCAACGACCAGCTTCTCCTGGCCGTTGGAGGCGACCACGTAGCGAACGTCGGGGTGTACGGCGACGGCGGTGTTGGAGACCAGGGTCCACGGCGTGGTCGTCCAGATCAGCAGCGCGGCCTCGCCGGCGAGCGGCCCGGAGGTGAGCGGCAGGCGCACATAGACGGAGGGATCGACCACCGTCTCGTAGCCCTGGGCCAGCTCGTGGTCCGACAGGCCGGTGCCGCAGCGCGGGCACCAGGGGGCGACGCGGTGGTCCTGGACGAGGAGGCCCTTGGCGAAGATCTCCTTCAGCGACCACCACACGGAATCCACGTAACTCGGGTTCATGGTGCGGTAGGCGTCATCGAGGTCGGTCCAGTACCCCATGCGCGTGGTCAGCTCGGCGAAGGCGTCGGTGTGCCGGGTCACCGACTCGCGGCACTTCGCGTTGAACTCCGCGATGCCGTACGCCTCGATGTCCTTCTTGCCGTTGAAGCCCAGTTCCTTCTCGACCGCCAGCTCCACGGGCAGCCCATGGCAGTCCCAGCCGGCCTTGCGGGCGACGTGGTAGCCGCGCATGGTGCGAAAGCGCGGGAAGACGTCCTTGAAGACTCGGGCCTCGATGTGATGAGCCCCTGGCATGCCGTTGGCGGTGGGCGGGCCCTCGTAGAACACCCACTCCGGGCGCCCCTGTGACTGTTCGAGCGAGCGGGCGAAGACCTTGTTCTCACGCCAGAAGTCGAGCACGGCGTGTTCCAGGGCGGGGAGGTCCACCTGGGCGGGTACCTGGCGGTACAGCGGCGGCTGGGACGGCTGCGACGTCATGAAACTGTCTCTTCCTCCGGCGGAACGGCTTGCGTGGTCCGTCGAAGGGACGAGAGCAAGGTTGCTCCCGCGGTACCACCCTCCTTGGCCGTGAACACCGTTCACGGCCCCCTCATTGGGGTCGCGCTGCCGGCTCTACTCGCGTCCGTCCGCTACGGGAGCGGGGAGCTTTCCTCCGGCGGCTCTGGGGTGATCTTCACGTCGCGCTGGCCTCCGGGCTCACACCATCCCCGGATCGCTCCTGGCTGCGTACGGCGCTACTCGTCCCCTTCTACGCCTCTCGCTGCGCTCAGTGTACGGCCCGTGCGGTGGGCGGCCGACCGTGTTTTTCTCCCCACCGCGCTGCCCTTCTTGCTGCGCTCTTGCACTCGCCTCTTCCCGCGCTCTCGCTCTTGTCGCAGGCCGCCTGGCCTTGGCTGCTGTCGTCCCGTGGCTCTCATCGGCACCTCACCCACCTGCCGATCTGCCCGACTCCGGCGTGCGGTGGCCATCGCGGCGGCGGGCGCGATCGAGGTCGGATTACCCCGCGTGCCGTGGGGCACAACGGTTGAGACCGGTCTGCCAGGTGGCGGGCCGCATACCGCGTCTTGTCGGGTGGAGGTGCCCGGGGCTTCGGAGGGCGGCGTGCCCTGTTGCCGCGTGGTGGGAGTCGTTTTATCGTTCCGGCACGATGCGCGCGCAAGATCACAGTATGTGAAGGGGGCGCGGCCAAGGTGGTGAGGAAGACCGCCGTGCAGCAGTCCACGGCGTCGGCCGGGCGGGCCGCACCCGCGCCACACACATCCTCCGCAACGTCGTCGTCGCCCGGGCAGCAGGCGGCATCGGCACGGAAGGACGCACCTGCCATCCGGGGCGCACCCGAGCGAAAGACGACACCGGCAAAGAAGGCCACCACGGCAGCTGAGGCACCGGCTAAGGCACCGGCTAAGGCCCAAGCCAAGGAGGCCACCGCGGCGGCCCCGGCAAAGGAACGCACAGCACAGGAGCGCGCAGCAAAACAGAGCGCAGCAAAGAAGAGCGCAGCGAAGAAGAACACAACAAAAAAGAACACAGCCAAGAAGGCCGCACCGGCCAAGAAGGCGGTGCCCGCGAAAAAGACGGGAGCCAAGAAGGTGGCTGCTAAGGAGACTCCGGGTGGGGCGTCGATCGGCAAGCGGGCCGAGCCGGAGGTGGGCGCGGTGCCGGGAGCCCGGGTGGCTGCCCCCGCGGAACCGGGCGAGCTGGCCATCCGGCCGGACGAGGACCCCTGGTCACCGGCCGAGGTGGACCAGGCGCGTACCACGTTGGAAGAGGAGGCACAGCGGCTGCGCTCCGAGATTCAGGCATCGGAGGAGGCGCTGAGTGGTCTGCTGCGAGATTCCGGCGATGGGGCAGGCGACGATCAGGCCGACACCGGCACCAAGAACGTCACGCGCGAGCACGAGATGGCGTTGAACAGCAACGCTCGCGAGATGTTGCTCCAAAGCGAGCGTGCGCTAGCGCGGCTTGAGGCCGGGACGTACGGGTTGTGCGAGAACTGCGGCAATCCGATCGGCAAGGCCAGGATGCAGGCCTTTCCGCGGGCCACGCTGTGCGTGGAGTGCAAGCAACGGCAAGAACGCCGCTGACGATGGCGTAACGGGGGTGTCGTACGCTCGTGCTCTACCAGGGTGGCTTGGCGCCCGGGGGAAGCGACGTTGAGGGACTCACGTGACAGAGGCGGAGCAGGCCATCGGAACGCCAGAGCCGGAGAAGGCCGAAGAAGCCGGCGCCTCGGCAGAGCCGGCGAAGGTGGAAGAAGCCGGCGCCTCGGCGGAGCCGGGCACGACCGGCGGGCGGGGCGAGCGGCGCATTCTTGTGCTGCTCGCGGTCGCCGCGGTCGCCTACCTGCTCGATCTGAGCACGAAGATCATTGTGGTGTCCCAGCTTGAGCACGAGGGTTCCATCGATGTGCTGGGGAGCTGGCTGCGGTTTGAGGTGGTGCGCAACCGTGGTGCCGCCTTCGGCCTCGGCGAGGCGATGACCATCGTCTTCACCTGCATCGCCGCCATCGTGATCGTGGTGATCGCCCGCATCGCCCGCAAGCTGTACAGCGTGCCGTGGGCGATCGCGCTGGGGATGCTGCTCGGTGGGGCGCTCGGCAACCTCACCGACCGACTGTTTCGTACCCCCGGCGGGTTCAAGGGCGCGGTGGTTGACTTCATCGCGCCCGCGAACTTCGCGGTCTTCAACCTCGCCGACTCCGCGATCGTCTGCGGCGGCATCACGATCGTGATCCTCTCCTTTCGTGGCCTGGACCCAGACGGCACGGTGCATCCGCACTGACGTCGGACGGTGAGTAACCCCACCCGACGTCAGTGGCGCCACGGGCGCCACGGCCCAGTTGGCTCCGGGTTCGCGGGTCGTTGACCGTGTCGCTTGTCGGTCCCGCACGGTATGGGGAACAGGACGGGCGTACGAAGACGCGGTGGCCGTCCGGCATACTCGTTGGGTGAGTACGCTTCCCGAAATCCGCACGCTGCCCGTACCCGATGGCCTAGAGGGTGAGCGTGTCGATGCCGCACTCGCCCGAATGTTCGGCTTCTCCCGCACCAAGGCGGCCGAGCTGGCCGCCGCGGGGAAGGTGCGGGTGGACGGCTCAGAGGCCGGGAAGTCCGACCGGGTCTCCGGCGGGGCCTGGCTTGAAGTAGAGATGCCGCAGGCCGCGCCGCCCGTGCAGATCATCGCCGAGCCCGTCGATGGCATGGAGATCGTGCACGACGACGAGGACATCGTGGTCATCGTCAAGCCGGTCGGCGTTGCCGCACACCCGAGCCCCGGCTGGAGTGGCACCACCGTCATCGGTGGCCTCGCCGCCGCCGGCTACCGCATCTCCACCTCGGGCGCCGCCGAGCGTCAGGGCATCGTGCACCGGCTCGACGTGGGCACCTCGGGGCTGATGGCCGTCGCCAAGTCGGAGCGCGCGTACACCCTGCTCAAGCAGCAGTTCCGCGAGCGCACGGTGGACAAGCGGTACCACGCGCTGGTGCAGGGCCACCCGGACCCGATGAGCGGAACCATCGACGCGCCGATCGGCCGGCACCCCACCGCCGACTACAAGTGGGCGGTCACCGCCGATGGCAAGCCCAGCGTCACGCACTACGACCTGATCGAGGCGTTCCGGGCCGCGAGCCTGCTGGACATCAAGCTGGAGACCGGGCGTACGCACCAGATCCGGGTGCACATGGCCGCGCATCGCCATCCGTGCGTCGGCGACCTCACCTACGGCGCAGACCCGACCCTTGCCCAGCGATGGATGCTCTCCCGGCAGTGGCTGCACGCCATGCGGCTGGGCTTTGAGCACCCGGCGGACGGGCGCTGGGTGGAGTTCGAGAGCACCTACCCGCAGGACTTGCAGCAGGCGCTGGACCGGGTGCGGGCGGAAAGCGCCTAACCTGCACGGCCCCACCGCCGATGACATGGCGGTGCGGGGCTGGCTGGTGGTCCAACGGAGCGCGGAGTGCGCCTCACGCGAGGGCTCAGTGCGGTATTTGTCGTACCGCATGGCAGGCTTGAAGCCGTGATCGTCTGACCGACTCCGGAAGGGCACGGCCCGTGGATCAGCTAGCCCTACTGCTCCTCTTGCTGCTCGGGGCCGTGGTGATGGTTCCCGTTGGGGAGCGATTGAGCCTGCCACCACCGGTGCTGATGACGCTGATCGGTGTGGCCCTCGCGCTGCTGCCGTGGGTGCCCAACGTTCGGGTGCCGCCGGACCTGATCCTTCCGCTGGTGTTGCCTCCGCTGTTGTACGCGGCCGTGCAGCGCACCTCGTGGCGGCAGTTCGTGGCCAACAAGCGGGCCATCTTCCTGCTCGCCGTCGCCCTGGTCTTCGTCACCACCGCCGCGGTGGCGGCGCTCGCGCATGCCATGGTGCCCGGGCTGCCGGTTGCCGCCGCCGTGGCGCTCGGCGCGCTGGTCGCCCCACCGGACCCGGTCGCTGCCACCGCGGTGGCGGGGCGGCTTGGGCTGCCGCGCCGCATGGTCTCCATCTTGGAGGGCGAGGGGCTGTTCAACGATGTCGCCGCCATCGTGCTCTACCACGTGGCGATCGCCGCCGCCGTCAGCGGTAGCTTCTCGCTGCCGAGCGCGGCCGGGACGCTGGCGCTCTCGGCGGTCGTCGCGGTCGCCGTCGGGCTCTTGCTCGGCTGGGCGACGTCCAAGCTGATGGGGCTCCTCGATGATCCGACGCTCCAGATCGGGCTGACGCTGCTTGTGCCCTTCGCCGCGTACGTACTGGCCGAGGAGTTCCACGGCTCGGGCGTGCTCGCGGTGCTCACCACGGCGCTCTTCTTGTCCGAGCACGCGGCCGACGCCGACGACGTGTTGGGCCGGCTGGCCGGGCGCACCTTCTGGGAGGTGGTGGACACCCTGGTGACCGGCGTGGCCTTTGGGCTCATCGGGCTTGAGCTGCATGCCGTCGTGGGCACCGCGGCTGGACGCTGGGACGAGTTCCTTGGCACCGGTGCGGCCATCGTCGCGGTCGTGGTGGGGATGCGGCTGCTGTGGCTGCTGCCCGCGGCGTGGCTGGCCAAGCGGTTGCACCAGCGGCGGGATTACGACGAGGACATCCCGATGAGCTGGCGGGAGACGGTCATCATGTGGTGGTCGGGGATGCGCGGCGTGGCATCGGTTGCGCTGGCCCTGGCCATTCCGTTCACCGTGGACGACGGCGGCGACTTCCCGGCCCGGGACGAAATCTTGTTCATTGCCTTCTCGGTGGTGCTCGCCACCCTGCTCATCCAGGGGCTCAGCCTGCCGTGGCTGGTGCGCCGGCTGCGGGTGAGCCCCGATGCCAAGGCGGAGGAGGCGTTCGAGCGGGAGCTGGCGGAACGGGTGCTGAAGGCGACCCGGCGCCGGCTCAAGGAGATCGAGGAAGAGGAGGATCTCCCGGATGAACTGCTGGAACAGCTCGCCCGCCGCGCGTACGACCTCGGCGCCCGCATCTGCCCCGACATCGTCGCGGACGACCGGCGGGAGAGCCACGAACGGCGGGTGGCGCGCGGCAAGCGGCTCCAACACATCCACGGCGAGCTGTTGTCGGCGGCCCGGCACGAGGTGCTGGCCGTCCGCAGCGAGCCAGGCGCCGACCCGGAGATCACCGACCGAGTGCTCCACCAGCTCGACATGCGCAGCCTGCGCGGGACCCTGCCGCCGGATCGGCCCTGACGCGGGGTGCGGCTATGCCGACGCCGACGCCGACGCCGACGCCGACGCGAGACAGCGGTGCGGCGGTGTGGTGGCGCAGCGGTGCGACAGCGCGGCGGTGCGGTGCGGTGCGTAGGGGCTTACGACGAGGCTGCGCCCGCAGCGCCCGCAGCGCCCGCAGCGCCCAGGACGTCCCCGGGGGACTGCGGTGCGGGCCCCTGGGCCGGAAGGTGGCCGGTGTCCCGCCCGGGGGCGGGGGCGGTGAGGATGCGCGGCAGGGCGTACGGGTGCTCGTCGCGCAGCCACGTCAGCAGCCGCTCACGGATCTCGCAGCGCAGCGTCCACAGGTCATCCGCGTTGCGTGCAGTGGCCAGCGCCCGTACCTCGACGGTGCTGGGCGTGGTGTCGGTGACGAGCAGGTTCCAGGCCCGGCCGTCCCACGCCTGGCAGTCGTCGAGTACCACCCGAAGCCGCTCGCGCATCTTCTCCACCGGCACCGCGTGATCGAGCTGGAAGAACACGGTGCCGGTCATCTGAGCGCCGCCGCGCGACCAGTTCTCGAAGGGCTTGCTGGTGAAGTACGACACAGGCATCGTGATCATCCGCTCGTCCCAGGTGCGGACGACCAGATAGGTGAGAGTGATCTCATCCACCGTGCCCCACTCGCCCTCGACCACCACGGTGTCCCCGATGCGCACGGTGTCCCCGAAGGCGATCTGTAGCCCGGCGAAGAGATTGCCCAAGGTGGACTGGGCGGCGATACCGGCGACGATGCCGAGCACACCGGCCGAGGCCAACATCGAGGTGCCGAACGCCTGCATGGCCGGGAACTGGAGCAGCACCACGGAGGCTGACACCACCCCCACCACCGCGGCGACCACCCGCTGAATCAGCGTGAGCTGGGTACGCACCCGGCGGGCACGCGCCGGATCGCGGCGGCCGGTGGCGTAGCGCGCGTAACTCGACTCGATCACGGCGGCCGAGATCCGCACCGCGAGCCAGGCCACCATGACGATGAATATCAGGGTGAGGACGAGGCCGATCGCGTCCCAGTGGCTGTCCTTGTCGAGCAGCTGGGTCTCGCGGTACGAGCCGTGTATGAGCCCTGTGCACATCGCCACCTGAAAGGGGTATCGGCAGCGGCGCAGCAGCCCCCACAGCGGCGTCTCGGGGTGGCGCTGGTCGGTCTTGTTCAACAGCCGATCGACCACCCAGCCGACGACGACCGTGAGCGTGACCGAACCGCCGATGACGATCAGCGGTCGCAGCACGTCCTCCATGGACACTTCAGCTCCTCTTCGGGTCCTCTTCGCGGGTCACCGTCCGCCACCGTAACTGGCACGATGGGATACCTACGAAACAGCGACAGGGATGTGACTCCAGTGGCCCGGCCATCGACAATTGTGCTCTTCCACTCCGCGTATGGGCTGCGCCCTGCCGTGCACACGGCTGCCGAGCGGTTGCGTGCCGCGGGCCATGAGGTGCACCTGCCCGACCTCTACGAGGGTTGAACCTCCGAAACCGTCGAAGCCGGCATGGCGATCAAGGACGCGATCGGCAAGGACGAGCTGCTGTTGCGCGCCGTGCGCGCCGTGGCCCCGCTTTCCGAGCGTGGCCTGGTGTACGCGGGCTTCTCGCTCGGCGGCTCGATCGCGCAGACTCTCGCACTCGGCGACACCAAGGCGCGCGGGCTGCTCCTGCTGCACGGCACGTCGGACATCGCGGACGACGCTGCCACGGACGGGCTGCCGGTGCAGTTGCACGTGGCGGACCCGGACCCGTTCGAGCCGCACGACTGGCTCAACGCCTGGTATCTGCGGATGGGCCGGGCCGGCGCGGACGTGGAGGTCTACCGCTACCCGGGCGCCGGCCACATCTACACCGACCCGGACCTGCCGGACTACGACGAAGAGGCCGCGGAAAGCACCTGGAAGGTGGCGCTGGGGTTCCTGGACGAGCTGTAGGGGGCTCGGGCCCCCGAGGAGCCCCCGGGGGCGGTCGGCCCGCGGGGCCGCGCCCGCGACACCGCACCCCCGGCTCTGGCCGTGTCAGCGCACCGGCTGGTCGGCCCGCTCCAGGCGTTGGGTGCCCGACTGGGTTCGGTAGGAGCGAGCCCAGGAAGTGGTGGCGTTCGGGTCGGTCTTGTCGGAGATGGTGAAGTAGTCCATCTGCGTGCGCTCCGCCGTCACATCGACCACGCCGTAGCCGTGTGAGTCCATGTCCAGCCACTTCACATGCCGGTTGGCGGCCTTGATCGCGGTGACCCCGGCGAGCGAGAGGGTGTGTGGGGCGACGTGCAGTAGATCATCGACATTGTCCGAGGTGACCGACGTGACCACGAACTCGGTGGCCACGGAGGGCGAGAGCGGGTACGTCGCGGCCTTCGCCGGCACGTCGTTGGCCCAGGCCATATGGATGTCGCCGGTGAGGAAGACCGTGTTGTCGATGCTCCGCTCGCGTAGGTGGCCCAGCAACTCGCGGCGGTCGTCGGTGTAGCCGTCCCACTGGTCCACGATGGGCGCGATCCCCTCGTTCGGCAGCCCCACCAACTCGGCCAGCGGCTTCAGCAGTTGGGCAGGGAGCGCGCCGAAGGCGAACGGGGAGATCATCACCGAGGTGCCGACGAGCTTCCAGCGCGCGCTGGAGGTCGCGAGCCCGGCCTTGAGCCAGTCGAGTTGGGCTCGTCCGGTGATCGTGCGATCCGGGTCGTCCACGCTCCCGCTGCCCGCCGTCACCTGCTGGGAGCGGAACGAGCGCAGGTCGAGCAGGTGCAACTCGGCCAGTGAGCCGAAGTGCAGCCTGCGGTAGGTGGTGCCCGCCGTGCTCGGCCGTACCGGCATCCACTCGAAGTACGCCTGCTTTGCCGCCGCCACCCGGGCCGCCCACTCACCCTCGGTGCCCGGGGTGTGGTTCTCCGCGCCCCCCGACCAGGCGTCGTTGGCGAACTCGTGGTCGTCCCAGATGGCGATCACCGGATGCGCCGCGTGCAGGGCCCGTAGATCGGCGTCGGTGTGGTGGTTGCCGTGCCGAACGCGGTAGTCGGCGAGGGTGACGATCTCACGGGCGGGGGAGTGCCGGCGCACGCCGTACTTCGCCGCCGGGTAGGTGCCCGCGGGGTACTCGTAGAGGTAATCGCCCAGGTGCAGCACCGCGTCCACGTCCCTGCGGGCCGCCAGATGCCGGTACGCGGAGAAGAACCCGGCCTCCCAGTTCGCGCACGAGACCACGCCGAAGCGCACATTGCCGTCCGAGGTGTTGTGCGCCGGGGCGGTCCGGGTGCGGCCCACGGGGGAGACGGCGTCGCCCGCCGCGAAGCGGTAGGAGTACGCGGTGCCGGGCCGCAGCCCGCGCACATCGGCCTTGACGGTGTGGTCGGCGTCCACGGTGGCCTTCACCCTGCCGTGCGCGACGACGGTGGCGAAGTCCTCCGCCTCGGACACCTCCCAGGTGACCTCGACGGCCGGCCCGCGCCCGGACCCCGGCACGGCGTCCGGGCTCGGGGTGACTCGCGTCCACAGCAGCACGCCGTCGGGCAGCGGGTCACCGGAGGCCACGCCGTGCAGGAAAGCGGGGCCATCGGTCGCGGCGTGCGCGAGGGAGAGGCCGGCCAGGGGCAGCAGGGCCGCTGAGGCCGCGACGGCCGTAACGGCGGAGCGGCGAGATATGGCGTCTTGAGAGGTCACGGCCGATGACCATACTGGCCGGTAGGCGTCAGTGGCAGGCTTGCGACGAGATGTGGCGTGCTCGACACCTGCTGGTCACGCCAGCGATGCGCAGGGCCCGGAGCCGGACGGCCCCCGTTCACGAGCGGTATGCGCCCATCGAGGCACCAGCACGCGGCCGGCGTCGAGACGAAGTCCCGTGCTGGCACTGCCTATGCGGACTGAACTGTGCAACCGTCGTTTCGCGGCAGCGCTCCGTACGGGCGGCTTGTTCGGGGCAACGTTTAGGGCAGCGTTCCGTGCGGGCGGCTTGGGCGACGGAGCCCGGCGTGGGTGGGCGGCAGCGGCCCACCCACGCCCCGCACCCTTACTTCTTGGGGAACTTCTCGTCCATGACCTTGATGTAGTCCTCGGGGGCCATGGGCGTGTCCTTGCCGTTCACGGTGACCTTCTCGCCGTTGTGCATGAGCGCGGGCGTGCCCTGAATGTTGTTCTTCTTGAAGAGCTTGCCCATTTCCAGCGCCCACTTGTCGTAAGTACCGTCCTTCACGGCCTTTTCGAACTTCTGGTTGCCCTTGAGCGCGGGAACCTGCTTGGCGATCTCCAACAGCTTCTTGTCGTTGGAGTACTGGTCGTCGCGCTCTTCCGGGTGGTTGTCCTTGGTGAAGAGCGCCGTCTTGTAGTCCAGGAAGGCCTGCGGGCTGACGTTCAGCGCGGCGCCGAGCGCACTGACGGCGTTCTTCGACCCGCTGCCTCCGGCAATGTCGTCAATGAAGTTGACCAGGACGAACCGCACCTTATAGCGGGCGTCCTTGGTGTCCTGGTCCACCTGCTTGCCGTTGAGCTGCTCGAAAGTCGCACACGCGGGGCACCGCGGGTCCTCGTAGAGGTCGATGGTCTCCTTGGCCTTCTCGTCGCCGATGACGATCGCCGTGCCCTTGTCACCGGTCGTGTTGGCCGGCTGCGCATACGTCTTCTTCGCGGCGGCGGAACGCCATTCCGGACCGCTCATCTCGCTGTTCTCGCTGCCGCCGCCCATGTTGGCGACCGCCACGCCGATGCCGCCCGCCACGGCGAGGACCGCGACGATGGAGCCACCGACGACGAGCTGCCGACGCACCTTCTCCTTCTTCGCCTGCTTCTCCCGCTCGGCGCGCAGCCGCTCTCGGGCCGCCTGCTTGTTCTGCTGGTTGTTTCGATTGCTCATGACTGTGTTCTCCGTCGTCGTATGTCTGAAGTCGGCTGCGGCGACTGGCGGTGATCGCCAATGCGCCGGTGCGCGCAGTGCCGTAGGTCCGCGAGATGGCGGCGGCACGCGGCGCGGTGCCCGGGGCGCCTAGGGGCGCTGTGCTTAGGCCAGGGCCCAGACGGGCGGCGGGCCGCGTCTGACGACGGAGTGCAGGAGGAGCGGCAGGCTGCGCGCGGTCAGCGGACGGCACGCGGGGCGGGTGGCCGAGCGGGGCAGCCGGTCGGTGACGACGGCGGCGAACGCCACCAGGAGCGGGCGGAACGCGAAGGAGGTGAGGGCCCGTACCACTTGGCTCAGCGCGGCCTCACCCCGGCGCAGCCAGGCGGCGGCGATCAGACCAACCGCCACATGGGCGGTGAGGAGCAGCCAGGGCGCCACCGAATGAGCGCTTGCCGAGGCCGTGACGGCGGCGCTACCGCCATCGGCGGTCAGTTGGGCCAGCGGGGAGCCGACATCGCCGCCGTGGCACAGCAGATCTACGCCCATCGTGCGCAGCGGACCTGCGACGGGCCCGCCCGCCTGCCCGTAACAGGCGTGTTGACCGGCGGTAAAAACGGTGTCAGCGGCCAGTTCAAGCGGAATCAGCAGGGCGGCGATCGCACCGTAACTGCGCTCACGGCCCGCCAGCGCGTAAGCGATGCCGAAGACGACACCGCACAGCAGCACGATGATCGGCAACGGGAGCGGGGCTCGGGAGAGCAGCACATGGGAAGCAGCGGACAGCGTCACGCACAGCGCTGTGAACAGCGCTGCGCGCACCGCTCGCAACCGTGCCGCCGATATGTCCATCGCCCGAGAGTGTGCCACGGGCGCGGATAAGTGGCGTGTCAAGATTCGGCATCGCCGTGCAGGTCGCGGCGACAGGGCCGCTCAGCCGCGCCGGTGTGGCGTATTTCACATTACTTTTTCGGAATTGATCATACGGTGTCGTGGCGGGAGCGGGCGGCGGGCGTTTCAGCCCGCGCCCGCCGCGCGCCTGGCCGCATCGCGAGCGGTGGCCGCGAAACCTAGATGCGCCCGTCCACCGCTGCGGTGAACTCCTCGGCGGTCATCGGAGCACCCATGCCGTTCGCGGTCAGCTTCTGGCCGTTCAGTTCGACGGTCGGTGTGCTCTGCACCGCGCTGGCGGTGAACGCCGCGGACATCTTCAGCGCCCAGGCATCGAAGGTCCCGGCGCGCACATGGGCCTGAAACTTGGTGTTGGTCTTGAGCTCGGGGACCTGGTCGGCGACCTTCAACAGGTGGGAGTCCTGCGCGAAGGCGTCCGTGCCCTCCTCGGGGTGGTTGCCCTGGGCGTAGAGGGCCTTCTTGTAGTGGAGGAACGCCTCGGGACTGACGTCTAGGGCCGCCCCCAGGGCGCTGAGGGCGTTCTTGGAGCCGTTGCCGCCCATGGAGCCGTCCAGGAACGTGGCCATGTGGAAGGACGCCTTGTACTTGCCGGCCTTGACGTCCTTGATGATGGTCTCGCCGACGTTCTGCTCGAAGTGCGCGCACGGCGGGCAGCGCAGGTCCTCGTAGACGTCCAGGGTCGCCGAGGCATCGGATGGGCCGATGATGACCGTGGTGCCGTCCACGCCCGTGCTGTTCGCGGGCTTGACGAGCTTTCCGGGCGGCTCCTGAGCGCCACCGCTCGGGCCTCCCGTATCACCGCCGGTGCCGCCCGAAGTGCTGGCGTCGTCGCCGTCGTTGCCGCCCGTGAGCGCCGGCTTTCCGGCGGTTGCTGTGTCGTCATTCGCGCTGCTGCCGCTGTTTGCGTCATCGTTGCCCAGCACAAGGAACGCGGTGGCCGCCAGCGCGATCGCGGCGATCGACGCGACGACGGCCATGGTCGTGCGGCGCGTCGAGCCGCCCTTGCGCGGTGCGGGCACCCCGGGCTGACCCCACTGCGGGTCGCCGGGCCCCTGCGGTTGCGGGTACTGTCCCGGCTGTTGCGGGTACTGGCCTGGCTGCTGTGGGTACGGCCCCGGCTGCTGTTGCGGGTAGGGGCCTGGCTGCGCTGCCGCCGGCTGCTGAGCGGGCGGAGGAGGCGGGAACGGCGGGCTGGGAGGCGGTCCTTGTGGGTTCTGCTCTTCCCCGGGCTGCTGCTGACCTGGCTGCATGGCGAGCAACCATAGCGGGGTCGGACACGGGTTCGGCCCTCACCGGCGCGTTGCCGCAGCGCCCGCCCAACGCCTACCACCGCCTTCGTGCAAGGTGGTCTAGGCCTACCCCCATGGATCGGCTCACGCCCAACCCTCCATGGGCCCGCTCGCGCCCCCTGGGGACCGGCTCGTACCTCCATGGGGCCGTTCGCGCTTCCCGTACGGGGCAGCGCAGCCAGCAGCGCGAGCCGACCGTTGGCTGCCCCGCGGGGCTGGGTCACAGACCCGGGATGGCTCCGTTGCGGAAGAGGTCCACGAAGATCTGGTGATCCGCCCGGGCCCGCGCGCCGTAGGAGTGCGCGAAGTCCACCAGCAGGTCGGCGAAACCGTCCTCATCGGCGGCGATCGCCGCGTCGATGGCGCGCTCGGTGGAGAACGGCACCAGCGAATGGCCGCTCTCGTCGTCGGCCGCCGCGTGCATCGTGGCGGTGGCGCGGCCTAGGTCGGCGACGACCTGGGTGATCTCATCGAGGTCGTCGATGTCCGACCAGTCCAGGTCAACGGCGTACGGCGACACCTCGGCCACGAGCTGGCCCGAACCGTCCAACTCGGTCCAGCCCAGCCACGGATCGGCGTGCGCCTGAAGGGCGCGCTGCGAGATGACCGTGCGGTGTCCCTCGTGCTGGAAGTAGCTGCGGACCCGCTCGTCGGTGATGTGCGAGGCGACGGAGGGGGTCTGCGCCTGCTTCATGTAGATCACCACGTCGTTCTCCAGGGCGTCGCTGTTGCCCTCCAGGAGAATGTTGTACGAGGGCAGGCCCGCGCTGCCGATGCCGATCCCGCGGCGGCCCACGACGTCCTTGACCCGGTAGGAGTCGGGCCGGTCCAAGCTGGACTCCGGCAGCGTCTCCAGATAGCCGTCGAACGCCGCCAGGACCTTGTACCGGGTGGCCGCGTCCAGCTCGATGGAGCCGCCGCCCGCGGCGAACCGGCGCTCGAAGTCGCGGATCTCGGTCATCGACTCAAGCAGCCCGAATCGGGTGAGTGAGCGGGCGTCGCGCAGCGCGTCGAGCAGCGGCCCGTCCGCGGTGTCCAACGTGAACGGTGGCACCTCGTCGTCCTTGGCACCGGAGGCGAGGGCCGAAATCCGCTCCCGGTAGGCGCGTGCGTACGCGCGCACCAGCGCCGTGATCGTCTCGTCGCTGAGTGCCTTGGTGTAGCCGATCAACGCCACGGAGGCCGCGAAGCGCTTGAGGTCCCAGGTGAAGGGGCCCACGTACGCTTCGTCGAAGTCGTTGACGTTGAAGATGAGCCGACCGTTGGCATCCATGTACGTGCCGAAGTTCTCGGCGTGCAGATCGCCGTGCATCCACACCCGGCTGGTGCGCTCGTCCAGATACGGACCGCCGTCCCGCTCGTCCTCAAGATCGCCGTAGAACAGGCAGGCCGTGCCCCGGTAGAAGGCGAACGCGGAGGCGGCCATCTTCCGGAACTTGACCCGGAAGGCCGCTGGATCGGCGGCGAGCAGCTCGCCGAAGGCGGTGTCGAAGACGGCGAGAATCCGCTCGCCACGCTGTGCGGCCTGGCCGTGCTCGGTCGCCATCGCTTGGTCCTCCTGGGGTGCGTCGCATGGAACTGCTGTTCCGCCGGTACCAACGCGCAAGGCTATCCGCGAGTGCCCGCATGGTGTCGGTCGCTCGACGTAGACTTCAGAGCCATCTTTCCCTCCTGACTCACCCTGCGGGGAGGAGGGGAACAGCCGTCACCCACTGTTCGCCGGAGGTCTTCCACCGTGGCCAAACCGCCCTTTACGCATCTGCATGTGCACACTCAGTATTCGCTGCTCGATGGTGCGGCGCGACTGAAGGACATGTTCGATGCGTGCAAGCAGATGGGCATGTCGCATATCGCGATGACCGACCACGGGAACCTGCATGGTGCCTACGACTTCTACCAGCAGGCGACCAAGGCAGGCATTACGCCCATCATCGGGATCGAGGCGTATGTGGCGCCCGAGTCGCGGCGAAACAAGCGGCGTATTCAATGGGGTCAGCCGCATCAAAAGCGCGACGATGTGTCGGGTTCGGGTGGCTATACGCATAAGACGATCTGGGCGGCCAGCCAGACGGGGCTGCACAACCTTTTCCGGTTGTCGTCGGATGCGTACAAGGAGGGGTGGTTGACGAAGTGGCCCCGGATGGACAAGGAAGTGATCGCCCAGCATGCGGAGGGTTTGATCGCCTCCACCGGGTGCCCGTCGGGTGAGGTGCAGACACGGCTGCGGCTCGGGCATGCGGATGAGGCGTTGAAGGCGGCGGCCGAGTATCAGGACATCTTCGGGAAGGGCCGGTACTTCCTGGAGTTGATGGACCATGGCCTGGATATCGAAAAGCGGGTGCGGGACGGCCTGCTTGAGATCGGGAAGAAGCTGGGTATCCCGCCGCTGGTGACCAATGACTCGCATTACACGTATGCGCATGAGGCAGCCGCCCACGATGCGTTGTTGTGTATTCAGACGGGGAAGAACATCTCGGACCCGGACCGGTTCCGGTTCGATGGGACGGGTTATTACCTCAAGTCCACGGATGAGATGTATGCGGTGGACTCATCCGACGCATGGCAGGAGGGGTGCGCCAACACGCTGTTGGTGGCCGAACAGGTCGATACGACAGGCTGGTTCAAAAAGCGTGACCTGATGCCCCGCTTCGATGTGCCCGATGGTTACACCGAAGTCTCCTGGTTCCAGGAGGAAGTCAAGCGAGGCATGGCCCGGCGCTATCCGGCAGGAGTTCCCGAGGATCGGCAAAAGCTGGTCGAGTACGAGATGGGCGTCATCATTCAGATGGGGTTCCCGGGGTACTTCTTGGTGGTTGCCGACTTCATCATGTGGGCGAAGAACAACGGGATCGCGGTGGGCCCCGGGCGCGGTTCGGCGGCCGGTTCGATCGTGTCGTACGCGCTGGGGATCACCGACCTCGACCCGATCGAGCACGGGCTGATCTTCGAGCGGTTCCTCAACCCCGAGCGGGTGTCGATGCCCGATGTCGATATCGACTTCGACGAGCGTCGGCGCGCCGAGGTGATTCGGTATGTGACCGAGAAGTACGGGGCCGACAAGGTCGCGATGATCGGTACGTACGGCACGATCAAGGCGAAGAACGCCATCAAGGACTCGTCCCGGGTGCTCGGCTATCCGTACGCGATGGGCGACCGCATCACCAAGGCCATGCCGGCCGATGTACTCGGAAAGGGCATCAATCTCGCCGGCATCACCGACCCCTCCCACCCGCGCTACAGCGAGGCGGGCGAGGTGCGGGCGATGTATGAGAACGAGCCGGACGTGAAGAAGGTGATCGACACGGCAAAGGGTGTCGAGGGCCTGGTGCGGCAGATGGGTGTGCACGCGGCCGGCGTGATCATGTCCAGTGAGACCATCACCGACCACGTTCCGGTCTGGGTGCGGCACTCCGACGGCGTGACGATCACGCAGTGGGACTACCCCACCTGTGAAGACCTCGGCCTGCTGAAGATGGACTTCCTGGGCCTGCGCAACCTGACGATCATGGATGACGCGGTCAAGCTCATCAAGCGGAACAAGGGCATCGACATCGAGTTGCTCTCGCTTCCGCTCGATGACCCGACGACCTACGAACTGCTGTGCCGAGGCGACACGTTGGGCGTCTTCCAGTTCGACGGCGGCCCGATGCGGTCCTTGCTGCGGCTGATGAAGCCCGACAACTTCGAGGACATTTCCGCCGTCTCGGCCCTGTATCGGCCGGGCCCCATGGGCATGAACTCGCACACCAACTACGCGCTGCGCAAGAACGGCCAGCAGGAGATCACCCCGATTCACCCGGAGCTTGAGGAGCCTCTCAAGGAGGTCCTCGGCATCACCTACGGCCTCATCGTGTACCAGGAGCAGGTACAGAAGGCCGCGCAGGTGCTCGCCGGCTACTCGCTGGGACAGGCCGACCTGCTGCGGCGTGCCATGGGTAAGAAGAAGCAGGAAGTCCTCGACAAGGAATTCATTCCGTTCCGGTCGGGCTGCCGCGAGCGCGGCTATTCGGACGAGGCGGTCCAGGCCGTGTGGGACGTGCTGGTCCCCTTCGCCGGGTACGCGTTCAACAAGGCGCACTCATCGGCGTACGGCCTGGTCACGTACTGGACCGCTTACCTCAAGGCCAACTATCCGGCCGAATACATGTCCGCGCTGCTGACCTCGGTGCGCGACGACAAGGACAAGTCCGCGGTCTACCTCAACGAGTGCCGCCGCATGGGCATCAAGGTGCTGCCGCCGAACGTCAACGAGTCGGAGGCGAACTTCGCCGCGCAGGGTGACGACGTGATCCTCTTCGGCCTCACCGCCGTGCGCAACGTCGGCCAGAACGTTGTCGATTCGATCATTCGCAGCCGCAAGGCGAAGGGGAAGTTCGCGTCCTTCCCCGACTACCTTGACAAGGTCGAGGCGGTCTGCTGCAACAAGCGCACCACTGAATCGCTGATCAAGGCCGGCGCCTTCGACGAGATGGGCCACACCCGCAAGGGCCTCACCGCGCACTACGAGGTCATGATCGACAACGTGGTTGCGGTGAAGCGCAAGGAGGCAGAGGGGCAGTTCGACCTCTTCGGCGGCATGGGGGATGACAGCGGCGACGACACGCCTGGCTTCGGACTCGACGTGGAGTTCTCCGACATCGAGTGGGACAAGTCGTATCTGCTCGCCCAAGAGCGGGAGATGCTCGGTCTTTACGTCTCGGACCACCCGCTGTTCGGCATCGAGCATGTGCTCAATGACAAGGCCGACGCGGCGATCTCGCAGCTCACCGGCGGTGAGCACGCGGACGGTGCGATCGTCACCATCGGCGGCATCATCTCCGGCCTCCAGCGCAAGATGACCAAGCAGGGCAACGCCTGGGCCATCGCCACCGTGGAGGACCTCGCGGGCTCCATCGAGTGCATGTTCTTCCCCGCCACCTACCAACTCGTCTCCACCCAACTGATCGAGGACGTCGTCGTCTTCGTCAAGGGCCGGCTGGACAAGCGTGAGGACGTGCCCCGGCTGGTCGCCATGGAGATGATGGTCCCCGATGTGTCTGAGGCGTCCGCCAATGCGCCGGTCACCATCACCATCCCCACCGTGAAGGTCACTCCGCCGCTGGTGGAGAAGTTGGGCGAGGTGCTGACCCATCACCGCGGCTCCACCGAGGTGCGGATCAAGCTCCAGGGCGCGCGCAAGACCACCGTGCTGCGGCTCGACCGGCACCGGGTCACCGCCGACCCGGCACTCTTCGGCGACTTGAAGGTGCTGCTCGGCCCGTCCTGCCTGGGCGCGTAACGACAAGCCCGGTCGTTCGCGCCCCCGCTACCGGGGAGTGGGTGGCCGGGGCCGGGGGCGGCGGCCGTACGGCGCGTCGGCTGTGCCGGTGCCGGTGCCGGTGCCGGTGGTGTTGGTGGTGATGGTGATGCCAGTGGCCACGGTGCAGGAGTAGCGGCCGTGCGTAGCGTGGTGGTGGAGGCATCGGAAGAGGGCGCGTTCTTTCGTGAACGCGCCCCCTTTTTGAGCTCTTTCTTGCAGTTTTTCCTTGTGTTTTACGGGCCCTTTTCCTCTGTTGCCCCGGGTTACTGCCGTGCTTTTCCTACGATTTCTCGCGTGCCGGCACCGCGTATGCAGGGCGGCTCGGTCATTGCTCGCCGCGTACTTAGCTGCGTCGCGTTCGTGGGACGGGAGAGTCCTCACAGGGGCTTGTGAGGGGCATGGTGAGGGCGGAGTCGGTCGGTCGGCGGTGGCCGCGCTGATGCGGGAAATCAGTTGTGTCCGAACCTGCGCTGATGCTTGCGGGCCACATCCGCCGGGCTTCCCTGTGCCTGCGCTTGGCCTGGGGACTGTGCCTCCACAGCGGACTTTTGGGCCTGCTGCTGGCTGCGTTCGGCGGCGCTGGCCTTCTGTTGCTGATTTCGCTCGCGCTTGTGCTTGCCCATCGTCGTGCCTCCAGTGAGAGGGTTACCCCCTGGAAAAACACCCTGGCACGACCATCAGAAGCCTGCATTTCGGGCAATTACCCTGTGTGAACGGCGCGATGGGCTAGGGCCTTCCGTATCCGCCACGCCGATGATCGAGTTCGGGCTGATAACCCTCGTACGGTCGGGCAGACTCAAAGGAAAGCCGAGGCAAAATGCCGGGGCAGGGCTGTGCCGGGGGGCTGCCGCACACTGGACCGTGAGGAAAGAGGGTGGAACGTGGACCGCTGCGTCGTCCTGGTGGACGCCGGGTATCTGCTGGGCGCCGCCGCGAGCCTGCTCGCCGGGGAACCTGCCCGCTCCCGCATCACCGTCGATCACACCGCCCTCATCAAGGGGTTGCGCGACCGCGCCGAGGCCGACACGGAACGGCCGCTGCTGCGTATCTACTGGTTTGACGGCGCCCCCGATCGAGTGCCGCAGCCCGAGCACCGCCGACTGCGCGTGATGCCTCGGGTCACCGTCCGACTCGGGGCTCTGACCCGCAGCGACGGCCGTTGGGCGCAGAAGGGGGTGGACGCCGCCATGCATGCGGAACTGACGGAACTCGCCCGCAACCGAGCGTGTTCCGACATCGTTCTCGTCACGGGAGACGGCGATCTGCTGCCCGGTCTGATGTCAGCCAAGGAACACGGCGTAGCCGTGCACCTGTGGGCGGTCCAGGCCGCTGACGGCGACTACAACCAGTCCGAGGACCTGGTCGCCGAGGCCGATGAGCGGCGCGTGCTCGATCGAACGTGGATCACCCAGGCGGTACGGGCCAAGGAACTCGGCGGTCCCTGTGCGTCCAGCTCCGAGCCCCGCCCCGAGATCGCCGCCATCCTTTCCGCACCGCTACCCGAGACGGCCGCCGCCGCTGCCGCTGCCGCCGCCGGATCGCAGACCAGCCGCCCGACCGGGCGCAACGGCACGGCACGCCCCGCGCCCGCCGGGTCCACCAGCACCGACCAGCGGGACGCCGACTCCGCGGCGGCCACCGAAACGACTCCCGCTGACGGCACCGCCGGCAGCGGCAGCAAGGGGGGCGGCGTCCCCACGCCCAAAGACCTCGCCGGGCTCGGGCGGCCGGGCGCGGCGGCCCTCGGCGCCGCGGGCTCCCAGCCTCCCCAGCCGGTAGCTACCGCCACGCTGCGCTGGTCATCGGACAAGGGGTGGGTGGAGCGGGGCACGGCCGCCGCCACCGGCGAACCTTCCGAGACCGCCTCGCTGCCGATGCTGGCCCAGCTCACGACGGCCGAACAGCGCTGGGCCGACCGGGAAGAGGACATCACCGCCGTCAGCGGCGACCCCTTCGAGGTCGGGCAGGTCTTCGCCAGGCGCTGGATCGAGCGGCTCTCGGACTCCGTGCACGTTCAACAGCTCTCCACGGAGTACCCGCGCATTCCCCACCGTATCGACGGCGAACTGCTGCGCTACGCGGCCCGTTTCGGGCTGCTGGCGCACAAGGACGACCAGATTGACGAACACGACCGCTACGCGATCCGAGCCGGCTTCTGGCGTGAAATCGACACTCGGATGGCGGTAGATCACGCCCCCGCCGTGCAGTAGCCACCCCGGAACCCGCCCTGTCGCGCGGGGGCGAGCGCTGATTTCGGTGTGATTCGGCACCATCTCGTGAGGCCGCCGACGCAATTCCGTCACGGTTTGCGCCGTCTTGTGCCGCGCTGCGGGCGGTGACCTGCGCCAACTCATTGGCCCATTCGCCGTCGGATGTGCCATGGACCGCGCCGCCCGACCGTCGCCCGGGCGCGTGTGGCGGTGGCTGATAGCCGTCGTAGCTCACCGGGTGCTGACACCGTTGCGGGCGGGTTCCGGGTGGCGACGGAAGGGTGCCGAAGCGGCCCCGAAGCAGGGCGGTGACCTCAAGGCGCGTACCCTCATAGCTCGTGAGGACGGGCGCGAAACAGACGGAGCGCGGCTCCGGGGGCAAGACGGCGAGCAGCGACGCGGTGTGCGTGGTGCGCGGCCTCGTCAAGACGTACCCAGCCGCCCGCGCCCGCCGCGGCGCCCCCCAGGGGCCCGCCATTCGTGCCAGCGACGGCATCGACCTCGACGTGCTGCGGGGCGAGATCTTTGGACTGCTCGGGCCCAACGGTGCGGGGAAGTCCACGCTGGTCCGTCAGCTCACCGGGCTGCTGAAGCCGGAGCAAGGCAGCGTCGATCTGCTCGGCCACGACCTCGTACGGCATCCGGACCGGGCCTCGCGTCTCGTCGGCTATCTGGGCCAGGAATCCACCGCCCTCGATGAACTGACCGTCGCGCTGGCCGCCGAGACGACCGGGCGGCTGCGCGGGCTTGACGCTCGCCGAGCCCGAGCCGAGCGGGATGCCGTCCTCGACGAACTCGGCCTGGCGCCCATCGCCGGCCGGGCGATCAAGAAGCTCTCCGGCGGGCAGCGGCGGCTGGCCTGCGTGGCGGCGGCGCTGGTAGGCGAGCGCCCCATGCTGGTGCTGGACGAGCCGACCACCGGCATGGACCCCATCGCGCGCCGCGCCGTCTGGTCGGCCATCGACCGCAGACGGGCCGAGAGCGGCACCACCGTGCTGCTGGTCACCCATAACGTCATCGAGGCCGAGACGGTCCTGGACCGGGTCGCGGTCATGGACAACGGCCGGGTCATCGCTTGTGACACGCCCTCCGGGCTCAAGGCGCTCGTCGCCGGTGATGTACGGGTCGATCTCGTGTGGCGCGATCAGCCGCCGCTGGATGTGCCCGAGGTCGCCGCACTCCAGGACGCCGCCCGCGCGGCGGGGCGGCGCTGGACGCTGCGGCTGGCGCCGGAAGAGGCACGCGCGGTGATCGCCGCGGTGACCGGCGGCCCGGCCTTCGCAGCCCTGGACGACTTCACCCTGACCACGCCCAGCCTGGAGGACGTCTACCTGGCGTTGGGTGGGCGCACGCAAGGTACGGACGGCCTGGTGAAGGCGTGAGCCGTCCGGTCGGGGCAGCGAGCACGGGACGACAGTGGTCGGGCGGCGGACTGGGAGGCGGGGCGCGTGACAGGGTGCGGGAGGCTGCGCAGCGCATCGGGCCGCTGCGCAGCGCATGGCGCCGTCGCTGGTCAGCTCGTACGGAACGTACTGAAGAGGAGCCGCACAACGTGAGTGCCGTGTCTGCGGAGGCCGTGCCCGCCCGTGCCGCAGCCGAGCCGGGCGGCGACGCCAACGCCGGTGCCGATGCCGGGGTGCGCGAGGCGGCCCCGCTTGCGGCGCGGGCGCGGTTGCTGCCCGCGCTTGCCGCTGTGTATCGGGCCCAGTTGTCGCGGGCCCGAGTGGCCCGTATCCCGTTGCTGTTCGTGGCCACCTTCCAGTCCATCGGCATCATGGTCATGATGCGCGGGGTCGTGGACGGTGGGAGCGAGGCGCGCGCCGTGGTCGCCGGGGCCAGCGTCCTGGTCGTCGCGTTCGTCGCGCTCAACTTGCTCGCCCAGTATTTCGGGCAGCTCCGGGCCAGCGGCGGGCTCGATCACTACGCGACGCTGCCGGTGCCACCGGCGGCCGTGGTGCTCGGCGCCGCCGGCGCGTACGCCTCCTTCACCGTGCCCGGGACCATCGTCACGGCCGTCGTCGGAAGCATGCTGTTCGGGCTGCCGATGATGCACCTATGGGTGCTGCTCGCCGTGATTCCGCTGTCCGGGGCGGCGCTCGCCGGGCTCGGCGCGGCCCTTGGGCTCCTAGCACCCCGCCCCGAGTTGGCCACGCTGTGCGGGCAACTCGGCATGTCCGCTGCCCTGCTGCTCGGCGTGTTGCCCCCCGAACGGATGCCCGCGCCGGTGCAGTTCGCCCGCGATCTGCTGCCTTCCACGTACGGTGTGGAGGCGCTCGCCCACTCCTTCGACACGCACACCGACTGGTTGGCCGTGGGGATCAACCTCGGAGTCTGTGCGGCGGTGGGGGTCGTATCGTTGGCCGCCGCTACCTGGGCCTACCGCAAGGCGGCGGTGCAGTGACGCAGCGCAGTGGGCCGCCTGCCGACCCACGTACACCCCCCACCTGGCACGATGACGGAGTGACCGCACCGTTGACACCCTCCGACCAGCCCTCACCGGACTCCGGCCCGCAGCCCCCTGCGCAGTCGCAGCCGCAGTCGGGGCCCCCGGCCGCTGCCGATGACCCGCACGCCGGGCGAGCGCACGGCGCCGGGCGGTCCAGCGCGCGGCCCGGAACGCGGTCCGAACTTCGGGACGCGGCCATCATCACGGTCGCCGTCGCTGTTGCCGGCGTCATCCTTGGCCTGCTGTGGGTGTGGCTGGCGCCGCGCGTGCAGATGGTCGCCGATGGCAATGTCGTCTACCTCAAGAACTCCGAGGGCGAGGAGGCGATCGGCGGCGACGGCACGTTCGTGCTGATCGCGCTCGGCCTGGGGCTGCTAACGGCCGCGCTCGTCTTCTGGTTCCGCCGTACCGGCGGGGTGCCGCTCGTGCTCGCCCTGGCCATCGGCGGCCTGCTCGCCTCCTGGCTCGGCTGGCGGCTCGGAGTCCGGCTCGGCCCGGAGACGGATCTGGCGGTCAGCGCGCGGGAGGCCGGCAACCGGGTGCCCTTCGACGGGCCACTCGAACTGAAGGCCAAGGGCGCGCTGCTGGCCTGGCCCGTGGCCGCCATGGTGATGCAGCTCATCCTCAGCGGGCTGTGGGGCCCACGCGACCCCGAGCCGCAGGAGGCGGAGCACCTCGCGGCCGGACCGGGGGCAGCGCATGAGGGCGAGAGCTCGTGGGGAGCGCAGCCGGAACAGCCCGCGCCGCCCGGGCAGCAGCCTGCGCCATCTGAACAGCCGTCCGGGCAGCCCGCACCGGCCGCACGGCCCGTGCAGTCTCCGGAGCCGCCGCACGGATCGTCCGCAGGACAGCCGCCGCAGGGCTCTTGACCCGCGCCGGGAGCTTCGTAGGCGCACGTCTCGTACCCGCCAGTGTCGTCAGCGCGCTGTCATCAGCGCTGCCTGGTAGACGCGGTGGTGGGCTGGGCCGCAAGCATCTGCCGCGTTACGTGCCTCTGCCCGCTGGCCCGCGCCTGCCTGCCGGCTCTGCCTGTCCGCTGTCCGCTGATCGCTGCCCGCGCCGGTGCGGGTTACGACGGGCGGCGGCCGTGGTTGGCTCTGGACTTCTTCAGGCGCCAGCGGCGCTTGCGGGTGCGTTTGGACATGGACGTCCTCCCCGGTGCGTGGCGCGCGTGCGGCGGCCCGCACTGTCTGTCGTAGCGGAGGTCGCGCCCAACGTCCAGGGGTCAGGCACGGGCGATGGGGGCGATCACCGCATCCGTGAGGGCCGCGAGGTCGGTGGGGGAGAGCTCGACCTCCAGGCCGCGCCGCCCCGCCGAGACGCACACCGTGGCATGGCCGGCCGCTGAGGCGTCCAGGGCCGTACGAAGCCGCCTGCGCTGGCCCAGGGGCGAGATGCCGCCTCGTACGTACCCGGTGACGCGCTCGGCTGCTACCGGGTCCGCCATCGTGGCCCGCTTGCCGCCCACCGCCGCGGCCAGCGCCTTGAGGTCGAGCGAGCCCGAAACCGGCACGATGGCGACCGTCAGCGCGCCGTCCACGTCCGCGACCAACGTCTTGAAGACCTGCTCGGGGGCGACGCCCAGCGCACGGGCTGCCTCCTCGCCGTAGGAGGTGTACGCGGGGTCGGCCGGATCGTGCGGGTAGGAGTGCAGCGTGAAATCCGTGCCGGCCTCGGTGAGCACGACCGTGGCCGGAGTGCCACCGGATGGCTGCTTCTTGCCCTTCGCCGCCTTCGCATGCTGTTGCGGCTTCCTTGCCACGAGGGCTTCCTCCCGCTCGGTCGGGGCGCTCGGCCGGTGCGCGCGCTCAGGTGCTGAGCCGGGGCGCTCGGCCCAGAGGCTTGCTCGCGGCCACTATCGCCGCGAACGGGCCCTGCTGGTCAGTTGGGGCTGGTGGGGCGCCGGGTGAGGTCGATCATGGGCAGGGACGGGAGCTTACCGATCACCGCGGCTTCGGCGCGCAGCAATTTCAGCTCCTCCGCGAGCCGGCTGGCCGTATCGGGCGCCTGAAGCAGCCGCTGCTTGGCAGGAACGTCCAGCACCGCCGCGGCAGCGACCAGATACGACAGCACCGATGGCTCGTCCGGCAGGTCCTGGTCAGAGGTGGTCACACTCCGTTCGCGGGCCCCTGCGAGCCGCTTTTGGTAGGTGCGGAACGCCCGTACGACGCCCGAGGCCAGCGCGCCCGCGCCGTCGCCCGCGGTCTCCTCAAGCGGCTCGACCTCCGCGGTCAGATACGGGCCCGAGGCGTCCACGGACAGCAGCTTGAAGCGGGTGGTGCCGGTGGCGATCGCCTCGAAGGTGCCATCTGGCTGCTCTCGGATGGTGGCCGCGTCGGCGATACAACCCACCGAGTGCAGTGCTCGCATCGGGTCGTCACCGAACCCCGCTGCCGCCCCGCGCTCCGGTTGGGCGGTGGGATCGGGCATGCCAGGGGCGGTCGTCGCGACCTCGCGGCCGTCGCGGATGGCGACGACGGCGAAGTTGCGCGGCTCGTCTGACGAAAGCGCCGCGAGGTCGCGCATCAGCGCGCGATACCGCTGCTCGAAAATGTTCAGCGGCAGCACGAGGCCGGGAAACAGCACGGTGTTCAGCGGGAAGAGCGGCAGGCGGGCGGCAGTCACGACGGGTAAGCCTAATGGGCTGCGCCCGTATCCCTGGTCGCGGCGCGGGTAGCGCGGGTGTACGGGGCCCCAAGTCTGCCCGTTGGGGCGGGTTTTCGCCGTCAGGTTCGATGTGACGAAGCCGCCTTGAGATGTGCAGGCCCTGGCTAGTTGCGGCGCAGTAGGCGGGAGGCGCCCGCCGCGACCGTGGTCGCCAAGATCCAGCCAAGGAGCACCAGCACGGCCGTCACCCACTGGGCCCGGCCCTCCGGCGTCCAGAAATTGGCCTGGCCGAGGTCGATGACCGGTAGGAGCACATCCAGCGTGTACAGGGCCGCATTCCACTCCGGGCCCTCATCACCCTTGATCGGCGCCGGCTGGTGGCTGGAGAAGAACACCGCGCCGACGCCCCACAGCAGGGCGATCCACACCGCCGCCCGGCCCGGCCGATACCCGTAAGCAACCATCCAGTCCTGGAGGTAGCCCCACATCTTCCCGACCAGCGGCAGCGTTTCGCGCCGGCGGCGCTGCTTGGCGAGCAGCACCTCGCGGGCGGACTCTTCCTCGCCGCAGTCGCGCAGCGCGGTGGCCAGCATCTCGTACGGCTCCGGCGCGTACTCGGGGGTGGCGGCGGCCACCCACTCAAGGCGCCGCGCGAGCGGAAAGTGGCCGCGCGGTATCAGCGATTCGTACGCGAATCCCGCCATGGCCAAACCGCCGGGCCCCGGCCAGCTCGTGGACTTGTCCACGAGGTTGACCACCTTCGCGCCGGAGAGCACCACGCGCCCGTTTTGCTGGCGCTCGCACATGAACCGCAGCTCCGGCGTCTGTACCCGGCGCAGCGACAACTCCTGGTCGCTGGCCATGGTGAAGCGCGCCTGGTCGATGTCGATCGCGTCGCCGAACCGGCCGTCGTCCAGCCGGACGCCGCCCTCGCATTCGAAGCGCTGGGTGCGCACGCCGCCGGTCGGCGGCAGCGCGATGCCGTACGGCGGTGTGGTGTCGGTGGAATACGGCAGACCGCTCAAATCGCTTAAACCGCTCAAGTCCGTCGAGTTGGGCGAGCCGGTGAGGCCGGCGGGCGTCAGGTACAGCGTGCGCTCCACGCTGAGCTGCGGGGCGTTGAGCGCCCTGCGGCCGTACGGGTTGCGCAGCTTGCTGCCGCGCAGGCTGAGCGAGACGCCTATGTGCGCGCCGCGCATGGTCAACTCGCCGTAGGACTCGATGAGCTCGGCCTGGAGGTCCTGGGCCACGTTGAGCCCATCGGCGGCGATCGACCTGCCATATCGGTCCTTGCGCACCACGAGCTGGTTGAGCAGGAGGTCCGTACCGATATGCGCGTCGGTGAGCCGAATGCCCCGGTCCACCGTGCAGCGCGGCAGGTGTAGGTCTCCCTCGGTGTGCAGCCGGGCCGCCTCGATGCGCGGGATGGCGCAGCCGACCAGACGCAGCGTGGTGAACCGGCTCTCGGGCAGCAACACCTCTTGCTCGAAGCGACAGTTGCGCAGCTCGACGAAGGGGGCGATGGTGCCGCCGGACAGCTCAAGGGTGCCGGTGACGTACGCGCCGTTCAGCTTGAGCGCGGCCACCCGGCCCGGCTGGGCGGCCGGCGGCTCAAGGAGCAGCAGCGCCAGCACCCGGGCCCGCACGCTGCGCTCGGGGCCCCAGGCGTGCGGGCCTGTGGGGTCGTTGCGGTGCTGGTTGGGGGAGCGTAAATCGAAGGTGCTGCCGGTGCGGAACGCCTGCCACATACCCCACTCGGCGGGAGTCAGACCAAGCCCGTCGGGCGGGTCCCCGTCATGTGGTTCCGTCACCGCTGTGTCCCCTCCCTATGCCCCGTACGCCTGTACGGACCACATTCCCGTTGCGTGACCGGTTGAACACCACTGGTCAGCGCCAACCTAGGGGGCTGGTATCAGTGATTGATACGGCGGGGCGGGGCTCGGGACACGTCTGAGACAATTGATTGCGTGATCTCCCGAATCGATCTGCGCGGTACCGCTGTGGCCCCTGGGGCCAATGGCGGGATCGACCGCGACCTGCTGCCCCGTGCCGAGCTCGACGTCGAAGCCGCCCTGGAAAAGGTGCGGCCCATCTGCGACGACGTGCATCATCGTGGCACCGCGGCGCTGATCGACTACGCGGAACGGTTCGACGGTGTGCGCATCGAGCGCGTGCGGGTGGCTACCGAGACCATCAGCCAGGCCCTGGAAGACCTCGACCCGAAGGTCAGGGCCGCGCTGGAGGAGTCCATCCGGCGGGCCAGGATCGTCCACCGCGAGCAGCGCCGCCGCGACCACACCGTCCAGGTGGTGCCCGGCGGGACCGTCACTGAGCGCTGGGTGCCGGTCGAGCGGGTCGGCCTGTACGTGCCGGGCGGCAACGCCGTCTACCCGTCATCGGTGGTCATGAACGTGGTGCCCGCGCAGGAGGCGGGCGTGTCCTCGCTCGCGGTCTCCTCACCGCCCCAGGCCGCCTTCGACGGCCTGCCGCACCCGACCATCCTCGCCGCCTGCGCCCTGCTCGGCGTGGATGAGGTGTACGCGGCCGGCGGCGCTCAGGCGATCGCCATGTTCGCGTACGGCACCGATGAGTGCCGCCCCACGCAGCTCGTCACCGGCCCCGGAAACATCTGGGTGGCCGCGGCAAAGCGCCTGCTCAAGGGCCGCATCGGCATCGACGCCGAGGCCGGGCCCACCGAGATCGCGATCCTCGCCGACGACAGCGCCGACCCCGGCCACGTCGCAGCCGATCTGATCAGCCAGGCCGAGCACGACACGCTGGCCGCCGCCGTGCTCGTTACCGACTCCCCGTCGCTGGCCGATGCGGTCGAAGCCGAGCTGACGACGCGGGTCGCCCAGGCCAAGCACCGCGAGCGCATCACCGAGGCGCTGGCCGGGCGGCAATCGGGCATCGTCCTCGTGTCCGACATCGACCAGGGCTTGGCCGTCGTGGACGCGTACGCCGCCGAGCACCTGGAGATCCAGACCAGGGACGCGGCCCAGGTCGCCGCCCGGGTCCGCAACGCAGGGGCGGTCTTCGTCGGTCCCTACGCACCGGTCTCGCTCGGCGACTACTGCGCCGGCTCGAACCACGTGCTGCCCACCGGCGGCTGCGCCTGCCACTCCTCCGGCCTGTCGGTGCAGTCCTTCCTGCGCGGCATCCACGTGGTGGACTACTCGCGAGACGCCCTCGCCGAGGTCACCGGACACGTGGTGACCCTCGCCGACGCGGAGGACCTGCCCGCGCACGGCGCCGCCCTCACGGCGCGCTTCGGCGACGCGCTACCGCCCGCACCCCACGCGACCCCGGCCGTCCCGGGCAACGCCGCCACCGCACGGAAGGCTCCGCAAGGCACGTGACCGGAATCGATGACCTCCCCATCCGGGACGAACTGCGCGGCAAGAGCCCGTACGGAGCGCCGCAGCTCGATGTCCCGGTGCGGCTGAACACCAATGAGAACCCCTATCCGCTGCCCGAAGCGCTGGTCGCCAGGATCGCCGAACGGGTCGCCGAGGCCGCCCGCGGCCTCAACCGCTACCCGGACCGGGACGCGGTCGAGTTGCGCACCGGCCTCGCCGGCTACCTCTCCTCCACCGCGGGCCACCCGGTGGAGTTGGCGAACGTCTGGGCCGCCAACGGCTCGAACGAGATCATTCAGCAGCTTCTGCAAACCTTCGGCGGCCCCGGCCGTACCGCGATCGGCTTCGAACCCTCGTACTCCATGCACGCCCTCATCGCGCGCGGTACCGGCACCGGATGGATCTCCGGGCCGCGGCGCGACGACTTCACCATCGACGTGGCCGCCGCCACCGCGGAGATCGCCCGGCTGCGCCCGCACGTGATCTTCATCTGCTCGCCGAACAACCCCACCGGCACCGCCGTGGACGCGGCCACCGTGCTCGCCCTGTACGAGGCGGCGCAGACCGCCAGGGAGCGGGAGGGCGGGGCGCTGGTGGTGATCGACGAGGCGTACGGCGAGTTCAGCCACCAGCCGTCGCTGCTGCCGCTGATCGCGGACCGCCCCCTGCTGGTCCTCACCCGGACCATGTCCAAGGCGTTCGGCGCGGCCGGTCTGCGCCTGGGGTACCTGGCCGCCGATCCGGCCGTCGTGGACGCCGTGCAGTTGGTGCGGCTGCCCTACCACCTGTCCGCCGTGACCCAAGCCACCGCGCTCGCCGCACTGGAACACACCGATACGCTCCTTGGGTACGTGGAGCAGCTCAAGGCCCAGCGCGACCGGCTGGTGACGGAACTGCGCGCCATGGGCTGTGCGGTCACCGACTCGGATGCCAACTTCGTGCAGTTCGGCTTCCCTTCCACCCATCCGGGTGCGGCGGGCGAGTCAGGGGACACGCCCCCCGCCGACCAGCAGGCGATCTGGCAAGCGATCCTCGATCACGGTGTGCTGGTCCGCGACAACGGCGTGCCGGGCTGGCTGCGGGTCAGTGTGGGCACTCCCGCGGAGAACGACGCGTTCCTGGACGCGGTCCGGGCGGTACTGAAGGAGAACAAGCGATGACCCGCGTAGGACGCGTGGAACGCACGACCAAGGAAACATCCGTGCTGGTCGAGATCGACCTGGACGGCACTGGAAGGACCGAGATCTCCACCGGGGTCGGCTTCTACGACCACATGCTCGACCAACTCGGCAGGCACGGCCTCTTCGACCTTACCGTCAAGACCGAGGGCGATCTGCACATCGACACGCACCACACGATCGAGGACACCGCCCTCGCCCTGGGCGCCGCCTTCAAGCAGGCGCTCGGCGACAAGGTGGGGATCTACCGCTTCGGCAACTGCACGGTGCCGCTGGACGAGTCGCTCGCCCAGGTCACCGTGGACCTCTCGGGGCGCCCCTACCTCGTCCACACCGAGCCCGAGAACATCGCCCCCATGATCGGGGCGTACGACACGACGATGACCCGGCACATCCTGGAGTCCTTCGTCGCTCAGGCGCAGGTCGCGCTGCACGTCCACGTGCCGTACGGGCGCAATGCGCACCACATCGTCGAGTGCCAGTTCAAGGCCATCGCCCGGGCCCTGCGGTACGCGAGCGAGCGCGACCCGCGCGCCGCCGGCATCCTCCCCTCGACCAAGGGCGCGCTGTGAGCCGCCGCGAGACCGCCACGCCCGCAGCCCCCACCCCCGCGGCGCCCACGGCTAGTTCCGCGGCGCCCACGGCCGTCATGAACGGGAGAACGCTGTGACCGGTCTGTCCACCATCCTCATCGTCGTCGGGCTCTTCCTCTTCGGCGGCGTCTACTCCTTTACCAAGCAGGGGATGCCCCGGGGCGTGGTCGTACTGCTCGGCATCAGCGCCGCCATGTGCCTGGTGTCGGGCGTGCTGCGCATCCAGGGGGTGTGGGGATGACCCGGCGCACGCCCTCGGTGGTGGTCCTCGACTACGGCTTCGGCAACGTGCGCTCCGCCGAGCGGGCCCTGGCCCACGTCGGCGCGAACGTCGAGATCACCCGCGACTACGACCGGGCCATGGAGGCCGATGGGCTCCTGGTTCCCGGCGTCGGCGCCTTCGCCGCCTGCATGCAGGGCCTGCGCGCGGCGCGCGGCGACTGGATCGTGGGCCGCAGGCTCGCCGGTGGGCGCCCCGTGCTCGGCATCTGCGTCGGCATGCAGATCCTCTTCGAGCGCGGCATCGAGCACGGCGTACAGACCGAAGGCCTGGACGAGTGGCCCGGCACCGTCGGCCCGCTGCGGGCGCCCGTCGTACCGCACATGGGCTGGAACACGGTCAACGCGGCCGAGGACTCCGCGCTGTTCGCGGGCCTTGACGCGGACGCCCGGTTCTACTTCGTGCACTCCTACGCCGCACAGGAGTGGACATTCGAGGCGACCAGCCCCGCCATGCGCCCGCCCCAGGTCACGTGGGCCACGCACGGCGAGCCGTTCGTGGCGGCCGTGGAGAACGGCCCGCTGCGGGCCACCCAGTTCCACCCCGAGAAGTCCGGCGACGTCGGAGCGCACCTGCTGACCAACTGGCTCGGCACCCTCTAGGCGCCGTTCACTGGCCCTTCTCCGTCTTATCCGTCCTTGACTCGAAAGACTGGACCCAGATGAGCAAGCTCGAACTCCTCCCCGCGGTAGACGTACGCGACGGCCAGGCCGTCCGCCTCGTCCACGGGGAATCCGGCTCCGAGACCTCCTACGGCGACCCACTGGCCGCGGCGCTCGCCTGGCAGCAAGCGGGCGCCGAGTGGCTGCATCTGGTGGACCTCGATGCGGCGTTCGGCACCGGCGACAACCGCACCCAGATCGCCGAGGTCACCCAGGCCATGGACGTGAAGGTCGAGCTGTCCGGCGGCATCCGCGACGACGCCTCGCTCAAGGCCGCGCTGGCCACCGGCTGCACCCGGGTCAACCTAGGCACCGCGGCCCTGGAGTCCCCGCAGTGGGTCGCCAAGGCCATCGCCGAGCACGGCGACCGCATCGCCGTGGGCCTCGATGTGCGAGGCACCACGCTGCGCGGCCGGGGCTGGACCCGCGACGGCGGCGACCTGTTCACCACGCTGGCCCGACTCGACGCGGAGGGCTGCGCCCGCTACGTGGTCACCGACATCGCCAAGGACGGTACGCTCCAGGGCCCGAACCTCCAGCTTCTGCGCGACGTCTGCGCCGTCACCGACCGGCCCGTCGTCGCATCCGGCGGCGTCTCCTCCCTTGACGACCTGCGCGCGATCACCAGGCTGGTACCGGAGGGCGTCGAGGGTGCCATCGTCGGCAAGGCGCTCTACGCCAAGGCGTTCACCTTGGAAGAGGCGTTGGAGGCAGTGTCCGTATGACCACACCCGAGCCCGTCCGGCATGAGCACACGATCGAGCGGCACCAGAGCGAGAGCCCCTGGGAAGAGACGATCGGCTCCGCGCGGGCCGTGGCGGCCGGAGACCTGGTCTTCGTCGCCGGGACCATGCCCCTGGTAGACGGCGTACTCCAGGGTGAAGGCGACCCGTACGAGCAGACCTTGGCGGCGTTGCGCCACGCGCTCGCCGCGCTCGGCGGCTTCGGCCTCGGCGCCGACGCCGTCCTTCGTACGCGCGTCTACTTCACCCACGCCCGCGATGTGGACGCCGTCAGCCGCGCCCACCGGGAGATCTTCGCCGCCGTGCGCCCGGCCACCACGCTGGTCGTGGTCTCGGGCTTCGTTGACTCGCGGGTGCTGGTCGAGGTGGAACTCGAAGCGTTCCGCCCCGGCCGCGCCGCCGCCCCGGCCGCGGAAGAGGCTAGTGGCACGGCCCGTACCAGCGGCGACAGCACATCCCGCGCCACCGACGACGGCGCGGCCCGCACCACCGAAGGACGAATGCCATGACCCTCGCGGTCCGAGTCATCCCCTGCCTCGATGTGGACAACGGCCGCGTTGTCAAGGGCGTCAACTTCCAAAACCTGCGGGACGCGGGCGACCCGGTGGAGATGGCCAGGCTGTACGGCGACGAGGGCGCCGACGAGTTGACGTTCTTGGACATCACCGCGTCGTCTGGCAACCGCGAGACCACCTACGACGTCGTCCGTCGCACCGCTGAGCAGGTCTTCATCCCGCTCACGGTCGGCGGCGGGGTACGTGCCCCCGAGGACGTGGACCGGCTGCTGCGGGCGGGCGCGGACAAGGTCGGCGTCAACACGGCCGCGATCGCCAGACCCGAACTGATCCGCGAGATCGCCGAGCGCTTCGGCAGCCAGGTCCTCGTCCTTTCCGTGGACGCCCGCCGCTGCCCGCAGGGCACCGAGACCGACTCCGGTTACGAGGTCACCACCCACGGCGGACGCCGCGGCACGGGCCTGGACGCCGTCGAGTGGGCACACCGCGCGGCGGAACTCGGCGCCGGCGAGATCCTGTTGAACTCCATGGACGCGGACGGCACGAAGGACGGCTACGACACGGCGATGATCAAGGCCGTCCGCGCGGAGGTCACCATCCCGGTCATCGCCAGCGGCGGCGCCGGCAAGCTCGCCGACTTCCCCCCGGCCATCGCGGCAGGTGCTGACGCCGTGTTGGCGGCTTCCGTGTTCCACTTCGGCGACCTACGCATCGGCGAGGTCAAGGGGGCTCTACGGGAGGCGGGGCAGCCGGTTCGGTAGGGGCCGTGGCGGGGCCCCCGGGGGTGATGAGCCCCCGTAGCCGGGCCCTGAGTGCAGGGCGGTCCGCGCTGAACGGGCCCGCCGGGCAGGGGCTGGCGCCGGCCTGTGTGCTGCCGCGGGGGCGCGCGGGCCGGGGGTAGGGCGCGCGGCGCGGGCGGCTCGCTTCGTGAGTGCGCTGCGGGCCGGTGCGAGGGGCGGCGGCGCCGGTGGCGCGCCGGGCGTTCTCGGTGGCTCAGGCGTCGAAGTCGTACTCCAGAATGTACGAACTGGCGTCCAGCACCATCTCGTTGACCTCCACGGCCCGGTCATCGGCGGTGAAGGCGGTGCGGCAGATGAGCACGACGGGCGTGCCGCTGGAGAGCTGGAGCCGCTGCGTCTCGGCCGCCGTGGGCATCCGGCAGCGGATCTCCTCGCGGAAGTGGGCGGGCGCGTGCCCGAGTTCGGCGAGTCGGGCGTAGATGCCGCCGGGGCCGCTGTCCTGCTCGGCGATGGCCGTACCGGCGACCAGGGAGGCCGGGAGGTAGGAGGCGGAGAGCAGGACGGGTTTGTCGTCGAGTACGAAGCGGCGCGTGCGGACACACACTGGTTCTTCTGGCCGGAGCCCGAGCGTAGCCGCCACGTTTTCAGGGGCCTGCCCCTCGCGTACCGAGGCGTCATCCACGATCAGTTCCCGCCCTGCGTCCAGGTCGGCCGTCCAAACGGACTGACCCGCCGCCCACCGTTCCCGGGCCACGCGCTGGATGCCGTGCCGGCGGATGGGGCGGAAGGTGCGTACGAAAACCCCAGCGCCTTTGCGGGCCTCGGCAATCCCCTCGCTCCGCAGCACGCCGAGCGCTTGCCGTGCCGTCATTCGGGCGACCTGGTGCGTGGCCATCAGCTCGTTCTCGCCGGGGAGCCGGTCGCCCGGACCGTACTCACCCGTGGCAATCGCCGCCTTGAGCGTCTCGGCGATGCGCTGGTACTTGAGCTGTCCGTCGCCTCGGCTTGCTGTCAACGCTCGTCCTCCATCCTCTCTAGAGACACCCTAGGTCGCGTCGCGCTGGCGTGAGCGGCGGGGGTGATAGGCCGGTTGACATCTCTAGAGAAGTTTGGGTTTCATTGGGGCGTCTGAATCTCTCTAGAGAAGTCTCTTGCGGAGGTGGCTCGATGGCGCCCGAATGGGGAGTACGCGACGACGAATTGGGTCCCCGCTGGGTTGGGGCCATAGTGCTGCGTCCGGAGCCCGAGTCCGTCGCGCGAGCGCGGCGCTGGTTCCGCAAGATCGTCGCTTACGAGCACCTTGTCTGCGCCGTGGACGACTGTGAGTTGATGCTTTCGGAACTCGTCACCAACGCGATCCGGTGCGGGGACGCGGAGGGGGTGTGGCGTGTGCGTGTGGACTGGTATCGAGTGGGGACCACGCTGCGGGTGAAAGTCCGCAATCCAGGACGCGTCGCCACGTTACGGCCGCGCAGGGCGAAGCCGGACGAGATTGGGGGCGCGGCCTAATGATCGTGGACGCGCTGGCCGACGAGTGGTGGTCGGAGCCCGACGGATGTGGCGGCATGCTCGTCGTCTTCGACGTCCACAAGGCGTGGGCGCAGCAGGCTACTTCGTGAGTGCGCTGCGGGTCGGTGCGAGGAGCGGCGGCGGGGTGCCCAACTGCTGGGTGAGTGGGGGAGGGGCCGGTGTGTGATGGGTGCGCGCTCCGGGTGCCTGCGTCTTCGCACAGAGATCCGGGCTGGCCGCGGTCCCACGCGCTCCGCGGCGATCGAGGAGTGTCGGCTGCTGGGTGGCTGGCGAGGAGCGGGCGTAGGCTCAGTTCAGCGTTTCCCACTACGGCCCGGACATGGTGATCGCGCGGATCGCCGCCCAGGAGACATTTCGATGACCGAGCAGCCCGCTGCCCCCGATGGGCCCCTCATCCCCATGCCGGCACTCACTCTGTCAGCTCTTCGCGCCGCGGTCGCCCAGATCGCCCCCGCTCAGCTGCCGTCCTTCGCCGAGCATCTCGATCGCGCGGTCGAGCAGGCCGCGGCTCAGAGCACCATCGCCCCACTGCGTACCTTCTTGCAGTGGTGGGGCGAGTTCGTCGCCATCCAGCGCTACCCGGCCCGCGCCGCACGGCTACGCGAGCTGGAGAGGGCGGCCGAAGAGGCGACGGACCGAGAGGTTCTTCGCTCTGCACTCGCCGAGCTGCAACAGATCACCGACCTGGCACACCACGAGATCTCCTCGTGAGCGGCGGCTGGACCTGGAGCTACGACCCGGACGCCGAGCACGTCGTGGGTGGCCTGCCCGCAGAGGTCGTGACCGAGGTAGAGCGCCTGGCTGCGCAGTTGACCGTCCTGGGCCGTGATGCCGCCGATGTCGGCCGCGCACCTGTGAGCAGCACGGGGGCCACGCGTCCCCGGACGCCGGCCCGGGCGCCCGGGCCGGCCCGCCCCTGTACCAGCTCGCGCCCGACGCTGTCGGGAGCTAGCCGCGGCCCCCGAGGTCACAACCCCAGGCTTGCCTCGCGGGCCCGGGTTACCGCCTCCTTGTCGCCCGTTACCTCCACGCGTGCCGCGTCCTGGCGGCCGTAAAGGAAGAGCAGTACCTCCGCGGGGTCGCCGGTGACCGTGACGACCGGGGTGCCCTTGCGGGCTACCGCCGTGCGACCATCCGGGATGCGTACGACCAGGCCCACCGGGCTCTTGCGGGCCAGTGCGCGGGCCACGCGTTCGACGCGGCTCCACAGGGTGCTGGAGAAGACCGGGTCCAGCTCGCGCGGGGTCCAGTCGGGCTGGGCGCGGCGGACGTCCTCGGCGTGTACGTAGAACTCGACGATGTTGGCGGCCTCATCGACCTGCTTCAGGGCGAAGGGCGAGAACCGGGGCGGGCCCGTACGGATGAGCTGGATCAGCTCCTCGTACGGCTTCGCCGCGAACTCGCCCTGCACCCGCGCCAGCCGGGCCGCCAGCGGCTTGATCAGGAGGCCGGCGGCGGCGTCACTGCGGCGCTCACGCACCACCACATGGGCCGCCAGGTCGCGGGTGGTCCAGTCGCCGCACAGGGTCGGAGCCTGGGGCCCGGCACCCTCCAACAGGTCGGCGAGCACCAGCCGTTCGCGCTTCGCGTACGTAGACATGTCGCCACCCTACGGCCAGCGAAGCCGCCCGGACACGGTTGACACGGCTGGCACAGCCGGCGCGGCGGCGGGTGCAGCCGCGCCGCGCACCCGCGCGGCGCGGCCGTGCCACCCGCGAGTCGTCCCGGCGGGTGGGGCCCGGAGCCAGCGGCGGCTGGTCGAGGGCCGGCTGGTCGATGGATCGGCGGCCGGGCTGCTACTTCGACGGCAGCTTCTCCGTCAACTTCGCGCCGCCCGGGGAAGCGCTGAGCGTCAACGAGCAGGAGACCTGGTCCATACCGCGAATGCTGTAGGTGGACTGCGAGGGGTAGAGCGCGTAGTAGAAGTACGTCTTGCCCGCCGGGATCTTCTGCAACCGGGCCTTCGCGGCCGGCTCACACAGCGACAGAGCCTTGGTCTGAATCTCCTTCTCGGTGCTGAAGGTGCCCGTCAGCGTCGCATTGGAGATCACCTCGCCGTCGTGCGCGCTGGTGCACGCCCGCTTTTCGACCTGCCTCACGCTGGGGTCGAGGCCCGGGTGGTCGAAGCAGGTGCCCGGGCTGAGCACGACGTAGGGCACCAGGTCGGTGGGCGCGGCGGACGGAGTGCTGGACGGACCGCTGCTGGGCGTCTGGCTGCCACCCCCGACCGGGGCTCCCTGGCCCGGGGACTCCGACGCGGACGGCAGATCGAGGGACGGCACACCTGTCGGCACCTTCGGCACGGACGAGATCGGGGCGTCGCGAGGCTTCTCCTTGGCCGCCTTGTCGTCGCCGTCATCCCCGGTCGCGGCGACCACGACGCCCGCGAGTACGGCGATCGCCACTACGGAGCCCACGACGATGGCCGCGATCTTCCCGTTGTTACGGCGGGGCGGCGGCGGAGGCGGCGGGTACGCCCCGAAGCCACCGGGCTGCATGGGCGGCCCACCCGGCTGCATGTACGGCCCGCCCGGCGGTATGGGCGGTCCGCCCGCAGGCGGCCCTCCGGGCTGTGCGGGCGGCCCGAAACCTTGCTGCGGCGGGCCGAAGCCGCCGTAGTTTCCCGGCTGGTGAGGGTCGTTCGGCGGCGGCGGATATGTCATATCAGCAGCATGCCGCATGGTCCGGGTCTCGCCACCACCGGGCTGCTTCCTGGTACGGGGTCGGGACGCGATGGGTACGGGGCGGGCACATGGCGGTCACGCGGTGGGTACGCGGCGGATGCGGCGGATGCGGTGGGTACGCGGTGGGTACGGAAGGGGGATGAGCACGGAGCGCTGGGCTGACGGCTGTGGGCTACGCGTGACGAATGGTGCCGCAGTGGCGATGTACGGACTGAAGGAAAGGCGCCCGCCGAGGCATCTCCCGCTGGGCATAATGGGCCCATGTCCCGTCTCGACCCCACCCCTGGCGCCCCGGCAGCGACCCCGGCCACGGCAGCGAGCGCCTCGTATGATGCCGCGGACGCCGTCCCGGCCGGCCCCACCAGCGGACTTGACCCCGCCATCGCGGATCGTCTCAAGCGCAGCGCCGATGGCCTCGTGCCCGCCATCGCCCAGCAACACGACACCGGCGAGGTGTTGATGCTCGGCTGGATGGACGATGAGGCCCTCCACCGCACCCTGACCACCGGGCGCTGCACGTACTGGAGCCGCAGCCGGCGGGCGTACTGGGTCAAGGGCGACACCTCCGGACATGTACAGCACGTCAAGTCCGTGGCCCTGGACTGCGATGCCGACACCTTGCTGGTCAAGGTGGACCAGGTCGGCGCGGCTTGCCACACCGGCGACCGCACCTGTTTCGACGCGGGCACGCTGCCACTGGGGCAGTAGGCTCCGCTGCCATGACGACCACCGGTGCCGTCGAGCGCGGACACCGACCATGATGGGGTCACCGGTCGGGACCGGGTGCCCCGGGACGATGAGTGCGAGCGGATTCCCGGCTCCGGCCGGGGCACTGGGCACGGCTTGGTTCCCGGATCTCCCGGGCTCCGGCCACGCTCGGCGCCCCGACCGCCCCCGGAACTTCGAAGACCAGGCCCCCGGGGCCACCAGGACGCAGGCGATGCGCACGACACGACGGGCGATGCGGGTATGACGGACGCGACGGGCACCATGGACCGCGAGACCTTCCGGAAGCTGGCGGCAGACCGCCGCGTCATCCCCGTCAGCCGCAGGCTGCTCGCGGATGGGGACACACCGGTCGGCCTGTACCGCAAGCTGGCGGGTTCCCCCGCCGACAGCCCAAACAGTCCAGCCAGCGCTGTGCGCCGCTACGGTGCCGCTGGCCAAGACGGTGCCGCGCGCCAAGGCAGCGCCACCGGCCACGACGAGACCTCGGGCCAGGGTGAGAGCGGCGGGCCGCACTGGGTCGGGCGGCCGGGCACCTTCCTCCTCGAATCGGCGGAGAACGGCCGTTCCTGGTCCCGTTACTCCTTCATCGGCGTGCGCAGCGCCGCCACCCTCACCGAGCGCGACGGCCGCACCCACTGGCTCGGCACCCCGCCGGTCGGCGTGCCGACGGACGGCGATCCGCTGGAGACGCTGCGCGCCACCGTCGAGGCCCTGCACACTCCCCGCGACCTAGGTGGCCTCATCCAGTTGCCGCCGTTCACCGGCGGCATGGTCGGCTACCTCGGCTACGACATCGTGCGCCGGCTGGAGAAGATCGGCGACAGCGGCCGGGACGATCTGCAGCTGCCCGAACTGACGATGTTGCTCACCTCGGACCTCGCCGTGCTCGACCACTGGGACGGCACGGTGCTGTTGATCGCCAACGCGATCAACCACAACGACCTCGACACTGGCATCGACGAGGCGTACGACGACGCCGTCGCCCGGCTCGACGCGATGACCGCCGACCTCGCCCGACCCATGCCCACCAGCCCCGCCGTGCTGCCGCCCGCCGAACTACCCGAGTTCACCGCGCTGTGGGGCGGCGAGGCGTACATGGACGTCGTACGGGACATCAAGGAGCGCATCCACGCGGGCGAGGCGTTCCAGGTCGTGCCCTCGCAGCGGTTCGAGACGCCCTGCGAGGCCAGTGCCCTGGACGTGTACCGGGTCCTGCGGGCCACCAACCCGAGCCCCTACATGTACCTGTTCCGCTTCCCGGGCGCCGATGGCACCGCCACCGGCGCCTTCGACGTGGTCGGCTCCAGCCCGGAGGCACTGGTCAAGGTCGAGGACGGGTACGCCATGCTGCACCCGATCGCCGGGACCCGGCCGCGCGGCGCCACCCCGCAGGAGGATGCCGCCCTCGCGGATGAACTCCTGGCCGACCCCAAGGAGCGGGCCGAGCATCTGATGCTCGTTGACCTGGGGCGCAACGACCTCGGCCGGGTGTGCGAGCCGGGCAGCGTGGAGGTCGTGGACTTCATGTCCGTCGAGCGCTACAGCCACGTCATGCACATCGTCTCCACGGTCACCGGCAACCTCGCGCCCGGACGTACCGCCTTCGACGTACTCACCGCCTGCTTCCCGGCCGGCACGCTCTCCGGCGCGCCCAAGCCGCGCGCCATGCAGATCATCGAGGAGCTGGAGCCCACCCGGCGCGGTCTGTACGGCGGCTGCGTCGGTTACCTCGACTTCGCAGGCGACTCGGACACGGCGATCGCGATCCGCACCGCCCTGCTCCGGGACGGAACGGCCTACGTGCAGGCGGGCGCGGGCGTCGTCGCCGACTCGGACCCGGCTGCGGAGAACACCGAATGCCGCAACAAGGCGGCGGCGGTACTGCGGGCCGTCGCCACGGCCAACCGACTCCAGCGGGGATAGCCCTCGGCAAGGTCATGTGGTGTGGGGCGGGCGGGTCGGGTCTCGCGTACGGGGAAGAGCCGGCCTTCTCGCTGCTGGCAGGGGCCGCTCTTGGTGGGCCTGTGCTGCGGGCAGGGGCCCCGCGCAACCTGCCGCACCATCGGGTGAGGGATAGTGGTAGGCGTGAGTACAGCCGCTGTTCCCCAGCCCCGTAACCAAGCCGAGGCCGCCGCACGCGCCAAAAGCGGCAGCGCGGCGGGCAAGCGCACCAAGCTCAGCCTTGCCGCCGCGCTGCTGTTCGCCGCGCTCGGCGCGGCCCTCGTTCTGCTCGCCTCGGGCCGCACCTGGGCCGAGGGCAACGCGGTCTTCGCCCAAGGAGACCTGCGGCGCGCGGTCGATGGCCAGGACATCACCGGTCTGCCCGGGGCGCTGGCCATCGTCGGCCTTGCCGCACTGATCGCGGTGTTCGCCGCGCGTGGCCTTGGCCGGTACGCGGTCGCCGGCGTCCTCGCCCTGTGCGGGGCCGGCATCGCCGTTGGCTCGCTGCTCGCGCTGGACGACACCTCCGCCCTGGAGGCCAAGGCCGCCGAGACCACAGGCATCGCCGACACCGCCATCCACGGCGTCAGCCACACCCCCTGGCCCTGGGTGGCGTTCACCGGCGGCGTGCTGATCTTCCTCGCCGGGGTGCTGGCGCTGGGCTACGGCCGGGCCTGGCCCGCCATGTCGGGGCGGTACGAGCGCGCCGGTGGCGACACGGACCGGCCCCGCCCGCGCCGCTCCCGCCCGGCGCCCGACCCCGATCGGCCCGAGGAGCTGTGGAAGGCCCTGGACCGAGGCGAGGACCCGACCGGCCGCGTGGGCTGAGCCGGGGGCTGAACGCTCACCCCCGCCCGCGCACGCTTACCCTGGCGCGCCCGCCCCGAGCCGCCCGCCCCGAGCCGCCCGCCCCGAAAGCCACTGCCGGCCCGTGGGCCTCCCACTCGGCCCACCCCAGGCTGATCTCACCTCAGCACGTCAGGGACAATGGTCCAACGCAGCCCCATGCCCCGAATCTGAGGGCAACTCCCCGCGAACTGCGCCCAGCCGGTGTCCGGCCGTCTGGCGTGGTGGGGGGAGCGACACAGCGAACGAGGAGAACTCATGTCGGGTACCAGTCACGGACACACCCCGGCCGCCTGGACCGGCGTCATCATCGCCTTCATCGGCTTCTGCATTTCCGGTGCGTTCACCGTGCTGGCCAACCCGGTGGGCTTCTGGGCGGGGCTCGGTGTGGTGGTGGTCGGCGGCGTCGTGGGCATGGCCATGCGCGCGGCCGGAATGGGCCAGCCCAAGCGGCGACCGCACGTGGTGCAGCACAGCCCGCAGCCGTAACCGACGCCCGTAGTCGGCCGGGCCTGGGGGCCCCACCCCCGGGCCCCCGCCCCCTGCCCCCACCCCCGGGCGCCCCCCGTGCGACTTCCCTCTCGTACGCCCTGCACGGCCCCCCGGGTGTCGGCGGTTCCGTACGGGCCTCCGCCCCCGTCACTCGCCGCCCGGAACGGCCCCTGCCGCGCCCCCTGAGCTGCGCGCGGGCCCGATCGGGCGGACACTCGAACCGTGTCCGACCAGCTCCGGCCCAGCCACTCCCGCGTCGTCTCACTCCCGCGCCGCCTGGCAGCCCCGATCGGTGTACTCGTAGGCGCCGTGGCCGCCTTCGCGAGTGTGGCCGCTGTCGATCCCCACGAGCCGGGGCACTACCCCGCCTGCCCGATGCTCCAACACACCGGTCTGCTCTGCCCCGGCTGCGGCGGGCTGCGCGGCGCGTACTGCCTGGCCCACGGCGACCTTGCCGCGGCGCTGGGCGCCAATGCGCTGGCGGTCGCCGGGTACGTCGCCTGCGCCGTCGCGTGGACGGTTTGGTGCGCCCGGTGCGCACGCCTGCCACATCTCGCACGCACTGCGCGCCCGGCGTTTGCCACGCGCCCCGTACGCCCTCAGCGGATGCGTCGCGCCTGGTGGTCCCTGGGCCTGTTGGTGCTGATGTTCACACTCGTCCGCAACCTGCCATACGGGACTGCGCTGGCCCCTTGATGCCTGTCCGTCACCTGCCGGGGCGTCCAGATGATGGCGTTGTCGTCAACCGGATGCGCGCCCTCAGTCCCGCGGCGGTTACCATCGCCAGTGCCTGGTGATGCGGTCATCCGCCGCACCGGCGCCGACCACCAAGCTCCATCGGAAGGGGGCCGCTCCGTGAGTGTGCTCGACGAGATCATCGACGGAGTCCGTGCCGACCTCGCCGAACGGCAGGCTCAGGTCAGCCTCGACGAGCTCAAGGAGCGCGCCGCCAAGGCACCGCAGGCCAAGGACGGTGTGGCCGCGCTCAAGGGCGACAGCGTCAAGGTGATCTGCGAGGTCAAGCGCTCCAGCCCGTCCAAGGGCGCGCTGGCCGCCATCGCGGACCCGGCCGGGCTCGCCGCCGACTACGAGGCGGGCGGCGCGGCGCTCATCAGCGTGTTGACCGAGCAGCGTCGCTTCGGCGGCTCGCTCGCCGACCTGGAGGCCGTGCGCGCCCGGGTGGACATCCCCGTGCTGCGCAAGGACTTCATCGTCACCTCCTACCAGTTGTGGGAGGCCCGTGCGTACGGTGCCGACGTCATCTTGCTGATCGTTGCGGCCCTCGACCAGGAGGCGCTGGTCTCGCTGATCGAGCGCGCCGTGTCGATCGGGCTCACCCCGCTCGTGGAGGTGCACGACGAGGAGGAGGCGGAGCGCGCGGTGGCCGCCGGCGCACGCATCATCGGCATCAACGCCCGCAACCTGAAGACCCTTGAGGTGGACCGGGGCAACTTCGCCCGGGTCGCGCCCGAGATTCCGCCGCACATCGTGAAGATCGCCGAGTCCGGCGTGCGCGGCCCGCACGACCTGATCGCCTACGCGAACGAGGGCGCGGACGCCGTGCTCGTCGGCGAGTCGCTCGTCACCGGCCGCGACCCGAAGACCGCCGTCGCGGACCTCGTGGCCGCCGGCGCCCACCCCGCGCTGCGGCACGGACGGGGCTGACTTTCCGCCATGTTCGCCGCCTGCGCCGAGCCCGATCGCCGCGCGTTGCCTCCCTGGCACCGCGGCTGCCGGGCGCCCGCTCGTCGAGTGCGGGGGCGCCGGGTGCGCTACCACATTGGCTGTGAGCCAGGACAAGTCAACGGCCGTCGATGGCCGGGGGCGCCCACCGGCCGCTGAGCCGCACCGCGCCCCGCCATCCCCTGCGGGTACGCAGCCATGCCGAGCCCCCTCCGCCAGCCATCCGGCTGCCGGGGTGGCGCACCGGTAGGCCGTGCCGAGGGCTGGCCGTGCGCTGATCGCGGTGGTGGCTCGGTGTATCGAGCGCCCGACTGCGGCGCGTCCCTCGACAGGGCCGCCGCGCCGGCGCTCGCGGTTCGTATCGTGACTTTCCGTGTCTTTTCCTTACGGCGTACTCTGCCACCCGCCGAGCGGCGCACCGCGATCTTGACGATCCCGGTCTGCTGCCGACCCGGCGGCGCGGCTGGGTGCGCCCGTGACATCCGCGGGGCCAAGGCCCCGGCTGAGGAGTGCACCGGATGACTTCCGATTTCTTTATTCCCGACCCCCAGGGTCAGATCCCGAACGTCGAGGGGTACTTCGGCGCGTTCGGCGGCAAGTTCATCCCCGAGGCGCTGGTTGCCGCGGTCGATGAGGTCGCCGCCGAGTACGACAAGGCCAAGACGGACCCGGAGTTCGCCGCCGAACTCGGCGAGCTGATGGTCAACTACACGGGGCGGCCAAGCGCCCTGACCGAGGTGCCTCGGTTCGCCGAGCACGCGGGGGGAGCGCGGGTCTTCCTCAAGCGAGAAGACCTCAACCACACCGGCTCCCACAAGATCAACAATGTGCTCGGGCAGGCGCTGCTCACCAAGCGCATGGGCAAGACCCGGGTCATCGCCGAGACCGGCGCCGGGCAGCATGGCGTGGCTACCGCCACCGCGTGCGCGCTGTTCGGCCTCGAATGCACCATCTACATGGGCGAGGTGGACACCGAGCGGCAGGCGCTGAACGTCGCCCGGATGCGGATGCTCGGCGCCGAGGTCATCGCCGTGAAGTCCGGCAGCCGGACCCTCAAGGACGCCATCAACGAGGCGTTCCGGGACTGGGTCGCCAACGTGGACCGCACCCACTACCTGTTCGGCACCGTCGCGGGCCCGCATCCCTTCCCGGCACTGGTACGCGACTTCCATCGAGTGATCGGGGTCGAGGCCCGCCGCCAAATCCTGGAGCGGGCCGGGCGACTGCCCGACGTGGCCGTGGCCTGCGTCGGCGGCGGCTCCAACGCGATCGGCCTCTTCCACGCCTTCATCCCTGACGAAGGCGTCCGACTGGTGGGCGTGGAGCCCGCCGGGCACGGCATCGACAGCGGCGAGCACGCTGCCACGCTGAGCGTCGGCGACCCCGGCATCTTGCACGGCTCTCGTTCGTACGTCCTTCAGGACGAGGACGGACAGATCACCGAGCCGTACTCGATCTCGGCCGGGCTCGACTACCCGGGCGTGGGCCCCGAGCACGCCTACCTCAAGGACGTGGGGCGGGCCGAATACCGCTCCGCGACCGACGACGCCGCCATGCAGTCGCTGCGGCTGCTGTCGCAAACCGAGGGCATCATCCCCGCCATCGAGAGCGCGCACGCGCTCGCCGGGGCGCTAGAGCTTGGTCGCGAGCTGGGCCCCGATGGACTACTCCTGGTCAACCTTTCCGGGCGTGGGGACAAGGACATGGACACGGCCGCCCGTTACTTCGGGCTGTATGACGGGTCGGACGACGAGGGGGCCAAATGAGCGGCAACATCACCCTGCTGAACGGCGTACTCGCCCAGGCCAGAGCCGAGAACAGGGCCGCGCTTGTCGGCTATCTCCCGGCTGGTTTCCCCACCGTGGACGACGGCGTGCGCGCCATCTCCGCGATGGTCGAGGGCGGTTGCGACATCGTGGAGGTCGGGCTGCCACACAGCGACCCGGTACTTGACGGGCCCATCATCCAAACCGCCGACGACATCGCGTTGCGCGGCGGCCTGAAGATCGTGGATGTGATCCGCACGGTCCGCGAGGTGCATGCGGCCACCGGCGCGCCGGTGCTGTGCATGACGTACTGGAACCCGGTGGACCGGTACGGCGTCGAGCGCTTCGCGGCCGATCTCGCCGCGGCCGGCGGCGCCGGGTGCATCCTGCCCGACCTGCCGGTACAGGAGTCCAGGGTCTGGCGGGACGCGGCCGAGCAGCACGGGCTTGCCACCGTGTTCGTGGTCGCACCGAGCAGCCGCGACGAGCGATTGGCCACCATCACGGCCGCGGGCAGCGGCTTCGTCTACGCGGCGTCGCTGATGGGGGTCACGGGAACCCGCGAGTCCGTTGGTCTCCAGGCCCAGGACCTGGTGACCCGCACCCGCGCCAGCACCGAACTGCCGGTGTGCGTGGGCCTTGGCGTGTCCAACCCCGAACAGGCCGCCGAGGTGGCGCAGTTCGCGGACGGCGTGATCGTCGGCTCCGCTTTCGTCAAGCAACTTTTGGACGCGCCCGACCTGGAAACGGGCCTGGCCGGCGTGCGCACGCTAGCGGCCGACCTGGCCAAGGGGGTACGCCAGCGCGCGTAACGCCGCTAGCGGTACGCCACCGCCGCCGACCCGCACCCGCACCCCGGGCAGCTCCCGCTGTCCGGGGTGCGGTGTGTTCGCGCTCCCACCGGCGGTGTCGGTGGCGGTGTTCTTCGCCGGTGCTGGGTTCGCCCAGCACTGTGCTCCGGGCGCCGCGGTCACCGCTCCCGCCGCTGCCTCGGTTGTCGGCACCGCCGTCTGCCGGCCGTTTGTGGGCCGGGCTCGCGCCGTGCGAGCGGGGAAGGCCACCACCTGAGCCGGGCCTCGACGCACTTGCCAGCCCGTCGCCCGCCGTGTGGCCACCTTGCGCAACCATCGCTCGATCGGGCGAATACCTGGCACCGGAGCGCAGCCGTGCTCCGGTGCGTCGTTGTGCACGGGCGTGAGTCACAACCGTACGGATAAGCGCAGCGCTCGCGAGCGACTGCAAGAACAGCGCGCGATGGACGAGGCGCGGCGAAAGCGGAAGCGCGCCCTGATCGCGGCGGGCGTCATCGTGGTGGTGCTCGGCGCGGTGGGCGGCATCGGCGCCCTGATCGCCGGCCAGGACGATGACGATGCCGGCGACGCGCGGGGCCCCGTGGTCGAGCCCAAGGGCGCGGCCGGCAAGAAGCGGGTGGCCATCCCGGCAGGCGCGGCAGGCGCGGCGTCCACCCTCACCGTCTACGAGGACTTCCGCTGCCCAGGGTGTGCCGGCTTCGAGAACGGCTTCCGTAAAACGATCAACGAATTGCGCGAGGCCGGGCAACTGAGGACCGAGTACCACCTCGTGACCCTCATCGATGGCAACTTCGGCGGCTCCGGCTCGCTCCGTGCGGCCAACGCGGCGGCCTGTGCGCAGGATGCCGGGAAGTTCCCCGGGTACCACGACATGCTTTTCGAGAACCAGCCGAAGGAATCGGACGACGCCTTCGCGGACCGGGGGTATCTGATCGACCTAGCCGGAAAGGTGCCGGGCCTGGACACGCCGGACTTCCGTGCCTGTGTGAACAAGGGGACGCACGAGAGCTGGGTGAAGAAGGTCAACTCGGCCTTCGGTACCTCGGGCCACAGTGCCACGCCGACCGTGCTGCTCAACGGAGACAACGTCTACGGGGACCAGAGCGACCCGCTGACCCCGGAAAAGCTGAAGAAGGAGGTGACGCAGGCGGCTCGAAAGAAGGGCTAGCCGCTGGCATCGGGCGGGCGTGGGCGCCGGTCTCGTTATGCAGCCGTTGTGCCGGGTGGGTTGCCGTGCTTCCCGCCCGGCAGGGTAGCGTCAACCCTGTCATGGACCTCGCTTATATCCCCAGCCCCTCATCCGGCGTGATCGATCTCGGTCCGATCCCGCTGCGCGGCTACGCGTTCTGCATCATCATCGGCGTCTTCGTCGCGGTCTGGTACGGCGGGCGGCGCTGGGTCGCCCGTGGTGGCCAGGTCGGCACGGTGGCCGACATCGCCGTATGGGCGGTGCCCTTCGGCCTGATCGGTGGCCGGCTGTACCACGTGATCACCGACTACCAGCTGTACTTCAGTGACGGTGAGAACTGGGTCGATGCCTTCAAGATCTGGCAGGGCGGCCTCGGGATCTGGGGCGCCATCGCGCTCGGCGCGGTGGGCGCCTGGATCGCCTGCCGCCGCCGAGGCATCCCGCTGCCGGCGTACGCGGACGCGCTCGCCCCGGGCATCGCCTTCGCGCAGGCGATCGGCCGCTGGGGCAACTGGTTCAACCAGGAGCTGTTCGGCAAGGCGACCGATGTGCCGTGGGCGCTGAAGATCGACGCCGACCCCGGCACCGCCACGCTCGCCGGCACCTACCACCCGACGTTCTTGTACGAGTCGCTGTGGTGCCTGGGCGTGGCGCTGCTGGTGATCTGGGCGGACCGGCGGTTCAACCTCGGGCACGGCCGGGTCTTTGCGCTGTACGTCGCGGCGTACACGGTGGGCCGGTTTTGGATCGAGTACCTGCGCGTCGATGAGGCGCACGAGGTGCTGGGCCTGCGGCTGAACAACTGGACCGCGATCGTTGTCTTCCTGGCGGCCGTGGCCTACTTCGTCCTCTCGGCGCGGCGTAACCCGGGCCGAGAGCTGGTGGTCGAGCCGGCCGCGGTCGTTGGGCCAGTTGAGGGACCGATCGATGGCGCGGATGACGGCGCGGACGACGATGCGCCGAAGGCGGCGCAGTCTGCGGGCTCCGTCTCCACGGTGAAGAAGCCGCGCGAGCCCCAAAAGTCGGGGCGAGATGGCGAGGCGCCGCGAGATGGCGAGGCGCACGACGGTACGCCGCGAGATGGTGAGGCCGAGGCCGGCGAGGCCGCGGGCGCCGAGGCGTCGAACAAGACCTGAGCGCCGGGCAGGCGCCGCACAGCCAAGGCCGGAGGCCGCAGGACCGAAGAGGTCCTGCGGCCTCCGGCCGTTGTGCCAGCCGTCTGCGCTCCTCGGGGGGTGGCCCGGCGGCCGTGCGGGGTGGGCGGGGCAGCCCAGTTCCCCGAGAAGTTAGGTTAGCCAACCATCTATTGTTTGCGCAGGTCAGCGAGGTAAGTTTGGCCTTCCTTGCTGGCGGAGGCGGGGAATTCGAGCGTACCTTCGAGGCGTTGGCGGCGGTGCTACGTCCGTCGCCCCGAAGAGGGAGAGCTCTACCCGATGTCCGTCATCAGCGCCACGGAACCGCCCCACGTCGCCCACCGCGACAACCACACCCACCGCGATGTCAACGGCGGCTGGCTGCGGCCCGCAGTGTTCGGCGCCATGGACGGCCTGGTCTCCAACCTGGCCCTGATGGCCGGTGTCGCGGGCGGTGCCGTGTCGCAGCAGACGATCGTCATCACCGGTTTGTCCGGGCTCGCGGCCGGGGCGTTCTCGATGGCGGCGGGGGAGTACACCTCAGTGGCCTCGCAGCGCGAGCTGGTCCTTGCCGAGTTGGAGGTGGAGCGCCGTGAGCTGCGTAAGCACCCCAAGGACGAGCTATTGGAACTGGCCGCCCTGTACGAGTCGCGGGGTGTGGAGCCGGAGCTGGCCCGTGAGGTGGCCCGCCAGCTTTCGCTGGACCCGGAGCGGGCCCTTGAGGTGCATGCCCGCGAGGAACTGGGGGTGGACCCGGATGATCTGCCGTCCCCGCTGACGGCGGCCGTCTCCTCGTTCGGTGCCTTCGCGCTGGGCGCGCTGCTGCCGGTGTTGCCCTACCTCCTGGGCGCGTCGGTGCTGTGGCCCGCGGTGCTGCTCTCGCTGGTGGGGCTGTTTGGGTGCGGTGCTGTAGTGGCCCGGGTGACGGCCAGGTCGTGGTGGTTCAGCGGGCTGCGACAACTGGCGCTCGGTGGCGCGGCGGCCGGTGTGACGTACGCCCTGGGCACCCTGTTCGGCACGGCCATAGGGTGACCGCCGATGACGATTCATACGGCGCTCTGAATAATATGCATATTACCTTGCGGTTTCGGTTCGCTCACGAGCGGGCATAAGGCCCAGGCGCCGCGGGCAACGTCGCTCGCTTCGCTGACCGTGCAGGCGCGCCCAGTTCAGCCCCCCACACCCCCGCCACCGCACTCTCGCGGTGTCCGCATGCTGGAATGAAGTATCCGCTTCTTGGTAAGCGGGCCATCATGTAACCTGCACGAAATTCGCAGAGGGCCAACGTCGTCCCTCGGCACCAGCACTTGCCACCGACGACGACGGGAGAGCCGATGCGTTCCGCGCACCCCCGGCCCGTGCCTTCCGTGCCCAGCGGCGACGCCATCGCCTGGTCACCGTTGCAGGGGCGACCTGCCCGACAGGGGATGTACGACCCCCGTAACGAGCACGACGCCTGCGGCGTCGGTTTTGTCGCGACGCTCACCGGCGAAGCCAGCCACACGCTGGTCGAGCAGGCCCTCACCGTCCTGCGTAACCTCGAACACCGCGGCGCCACCGGCTCCGACCCCGACTCGGGCGACGGCGCGGGCATCTTGCTCCAGGTGCCGGACGCCTTCCTGCGCGACTGCGTCAGCTTTCCGCTGCCGGCGCCCGGCGCCTACGCGGTCGGCATCGCCTTCTTGCCCAGCGCCGGCGAAGAGGCCGCAGCCGCGGTCTCCCGGACCGAGACCATCGCCGTCGAAGAAGGCCTGACCGTCCTTGGCTGGCGAGTCGTCCCCGTCGCCCCCGACCTGCTCGGCAGCGGGGCCCGGGCCACCATGCCCGCCTTCTCGCAGCTCTTCGTCCAAGACGCCGAAGGCTCCCGCAGCGGCATCGACTTGGACCGTAAGGCATTCGTGCTGCGCAAGCGCGCCGAGCGGGAGGCCGGGGTGTACTTCCCCTCGCTCTCCGCGCGGACCCTCGTCTACAAGGGCATGCTCACCACCGGACAGTTGGAGCCCTTCTTCCCCGACCTGTCCGACCGCAGGTTCGCCACCGCCATCGCGCTGGTGCACTCCCGGTTCTCCACCAACACTTTTCCGTCCTGGCCGCTGGCACACCCGTACCGCTTCGTCGCGCACAACGGCGAGATCAACACGGTCCAGGGCAACCGCAACTGGATGCGGGCCCGCGAGTCGCAGCTCGCCAGCGAGCTGCTCGACGGTGCGGGCCGGCCGGGCGGTGAGGCCGGGGCAATCGACCGGATCTTCCCCGTCTGTACCCCCGACGCCTCCGACTCCGCCTCCTTCGACGAGGTGCTCGAACTGCTCCACCTGGGCGGCCGGTCACTGCCGCACAGCGTGCTGATGATGATCCCCGAGGCGTGGGAAAACAGCGCATCGATGGGCCCCGCCCGGCGCGCCTTCTACCAGTACCACTCCACGATGATGGAGCCCTGGGACGGCCCGGCCTGTGTCACCTTCACCGATGGCACCCAGGTCGGCGCCGTCCTGGACCGCAACGGGCTGCGTCCGGGCCGTTACTGGGTCACCGACGATGGCCTGGTCGTGCTGTCCTCCGAGGTCGGCGTCCTGGAGATCGACCCGGCCCGCGTCGTACGCAAGGGCCGTCTCCAGCCCGGCCGGATGTTCCTCGTGGACACCGCCGAGCACCGCATCGTCGAGGACGACGAGATCAAGAGCGCCCTCGCCACCGAGCAGCCGTACCAGGAGTGGCTTGAGGCGGGCGAGATCGAGCTGGAGGACCTGCCCGAGCGCGAGCACATCGTGCACACCCACGCCTCGGTCACCCGCCGCCAGCAGACCTTCGGCTACACCGAGGAAGAGCTACGGCTCATCATCGCGCCGATGGCCAAGGCCGCTGCGGAACCGATCGGTTCGATGGGCACCGACTCGCCCATCGCCGCGCTCTCCGACCGGCCCCGGCTGCTCTTCGACTACTTCACCCAGCTCTTCGCGCAGGTCACCAACCCGCCACTGGACGCCATCCGCGAGGAACTGGTCACCTCGCTGATCTCCTCGCTCGGCCCGCAGGGCAACCTCCTTGAGCCGACCGCGGCCTCCTGCCGCAGCGTCACGCTGCCCTTCCCGGTGATCGACAACGACGAGCTGGCCAAGCTCATCCACATCAACGCCGATGGCGACCTGCCTGGCCTCAAGGCCGCCACCCTGTCCGGCCTGTACCGGGTGGGCGACGGGGGTGAGGCGCTGGCCGCCAGGATCGCCGAAATCTGCGCCGAGGCCGACTCCGCCATCGCCGATGGCGCCCGGCTGATCGTCCTGTCGGACCGGCACTCCGACGCCGAGCACGCCCCCATCCCCTCACTGCTGCTCACCTCGGCCGTGCACCACCACCTCATCCGCACCAAGCAGCGCACCCAGGTGGGGCTGCTCGTGGAGGCCGGTGATGTGCGCGAGGTGCACCACGTCGCGCTGCTCATCAGCTACGGCGCCGCCGCCGTCAACCCCTATCTCGCCATGGAGTCGGTCGAGGACCTGGTGCGCGCGGGGACCTTCCTGCCCGGCATCGAGGCCGAGGCCGCGATCCGTAACCTCATCAAGGCGCTCGGCAAGGGCGTGCTCAAGGTGATGTCCAAGATGGGCATCTCCACCGTCGCCTCCTACCGTGGTGCCCAGGTCTTCGAGGCAGTCGGCCTCAACCAGGGGTTCGTGGACACGTACTTCCACGGCACAGCAACCAAGATCGGCGGGGCTGGGCTCGACGTCATCGCCAAGGAGGTCGCCGCCCGACACGCCAAGGCGTACCCGGCCAGCGGCGTACCCTCCGCGCACCGTGCCCTGGACATCGGCGGCGAGTACCAGTGGCGCCGCGAGGGCGAGCCGCACCTCTTCGACCCGGACACCGTCTTCCGGCTCCAGCACTCCACACGTACGCGCCGCTACGACATCTTCAAGCAGTACACGGAGCGGGTGAACGAGCAGTCCGAGCGGCTGATGACGCTGCGGGGCCTGTTCGGCCTCAAGAGCGACCATCCCTCGATCCCCATCGAGGAGGTCGAGCCGGTGAGCGAGATCGTGCGGCGCTTCTCGACCGGCGCCATGTCGTACGGTTCCATCTCCCGCGAGGCGCACGAAACCCTGGCGATCGCCATGAACCAGCTCGGGGCCAAGTCCAACACCGGTGAGGGCGGTGAGGACCCGGAGCGGTTGTACGACCCGAAGCGGCGCTCGTCCATCAAGCAGGTCGCCTCCGGCCGGTTCGGCGTGACCAGCGAATACCTGGTCAACGCCGACGACATCCAGATCAAGATGGCGCAGGGCGCCAAGCCAGGCGAGGGTGGCCAACTGCCCGGCCACAAGGTCTACCCGTGGGTCGCCAAGACCCGCCACTCCACGCCAGGCGTCGGCCTCATCTCGCCCCCGCCGCATCACGACATCTACTCCATCGAAGACCTCGCCCAGCTCATCCACGACCTGAAGAACGCCAACCCCCTGGCGCGTATCCACGTCAAGCTGGTCAGCGAGGTCGGCGTCGGCACGGTCGCGGCCGGCGTCTCCAAGGCACATGCGGACGTCGTGCTGATCTCAGGACACGACGGTGGCACCGGCGCCTCCCCGCTGACCTCCCTCAAGCACGCGGGCGGACCCTGGGAGCTCGGCCTCGCCGAGACTCAGCAGACGCTGCTGCTCAACGGGTTGCGCGACCGCATCGTCGTCCAGACCGATGGCCAGCTCAAGACCGGCCGTGACGTGATCATCGCGGCGCTGCTCGGCGCCGAGGAGTTCGGGTTCGCGACCGCGCCGCTGGTGGTCTCGGGCTGCGTCATGATGCGCGTCTGCCACCTGGACACCTGCCCGGTCGGCATCGCCACCCAAAACCCGGTGCTGCGCGAGAGGTTCAACGGCAAGGCCGAATACATCGTCAACTTCTTCCAGTTCATCGCCGAAGAGGTCCGCGAAATACTGGCCGAGCTGGGCTTTCGCACCCTGGAAGAGGCGGTTGGGCACGCCGAACTGCTGGACATCTCGCGGGCCGTGGAGCACTGGAAGGCCAGCGGCCTCGACCTGGAGCCGCTGCTGCACGTCCCGGCGCTGCCGGACGGCGCCGTACGGCACCAGGTCGCCGCGCAGGACCACGGCCTGGCGAAGGCGCTGGACAACGAGCTGATCAAGCTGGCGGCCGACGCGCTGGCCGCGCCCGATGCCGAGTCCGCCCAGCCGGTACGCGCCCAGATCGCGATTCGTAACATCAACCGCACCGTCGGCACCATGCTCGGCCACGAGGTGACGAAGAAGTTCGGCGGCGCGGGACTGCCCGCCGACACCATCGACATCACCTTCACCGGCTCCGCCGGCCAGTCCTTCGGCGCCTTCGTGCCGCGCGGCATCACCCTGCGGCTTGAGGGCGACGCCAACGACTATGTCGGCAAGGGCCTGTCCGGTGGCCGGATCATCGTGCGCCCGGACCGCGGCGCCGACCATCTGGCCGAGTTCTCCACCATCGCGGGCAACACCCTCGCCTACGGGGCGACCGGCGGCGAGATGTTCCTGCGCGGCCGGGTCGGCGAGCGGTTCTGCGTGCGTAACTCAGGCGCCACCGTCGTGTCCGAAGGCGTCGGTGACCACGGCTGTGAGTACATGACCGGCGGCCTGGCCGTCGTGCTCGGCGAGACCGGGCGCAACTTCGCGGCGGGCATGTCCGGCGGCGTCGCGTACGTCATCGACCTCGATCTGCGCCAGGTCAACCGGGAGTTGGTCGCGGCGGTCGAACCCGTTGACGACGCCGACACCCAGTTGCTGCACGACGTCGTGCGCCGCCATCAGGAGGAGACCGGCTCCACGGTCGCCGCCACCCTCCTCGCCGACTGGGACCAAGCGAAGACCCGCTTCAGCAAGGTCCTCCCGCACACCTACAAGGCCGTGCTCGCCGCCAAGGACGCCGCCGAGCGAGCTGGACTCTCTGAGTCCGAGACCACCGAAAAGATGATGGAGGCGGCGACGCATGGCTGACCCCAAGGGCTTTTTGACCACCGGCCGTGAGGTCGCCACGACCCGTCCCGTCGGCGAGCGCGTCAAGGACTGGAACGAGGTCTACGTCCCCGGCTCACTGCTGCCGATCATCAGCAAGCAGGCGGGCCGCTGCATGGACTGCGGCATTCCGTTTTGTCACAACGGCTGTCCGCTAGGGAACCTCATCCCCGAGTGGAACGACTACGCCTACCGCGAGGACTGGAGCGAGGCCAGCGAGCGGCTGCACGCGACGAACAACTTCCCGGAGTTCACCGGGCGGCTGTGCCCCGCGCCGTGCGAGTCGGCGTGCGTCCTTGGCATCAACCAGCCGGCGGTGACCATCAAGAACGTCGAGGTCACCATCAGCGACAAGGCGTGGGAGTCGGGCGATGTCACCCCGCAGCCGCCGGAGCGGCTGTCCGGCAAGACCGTCGCCGTGATCGGCTCGGGCCCGGCCGGGCTCGCCGCCGCCCAGCAGCTCACCCGCGCCGGCCACACGGTCGCCGTCTACGAGCGGGCCGACCGCATCGGCGGACTGCTGCGCTACGGCATTCCCGAGTTCAAGATGGAAAAGCGGCACATCAACCGCCGCATCGAGCAGATGCGCGCGGAGGGCACCAAGTTCCGTACCGAGGTGGAGGTCGGCCGCGACATTGACGCGGCGAAGCTCCGCAGGCGCTACGACGCGGTGGTCATCGCCGCCGGCGCCACGGTCTCGCGCGATCTGCCGGTGCCAGGGCGCGAGCTCAAGGGCATCCACGCCGCGATGGAGTACCTGCCGCTGGCCAACAAGGTGCAAGAAGGCGACTTCGTGGCGCCGCCCCTGACCGCCGCGGGCAAGCACGTCGTGGTCATCGGCGGCGGCGACACCGGCGCCGACTGCGTGGGCACCGCACACCGCCAAGGCGCCGCGTCCGTCACCCAGCTGGAGATCATGCCCCAGCCGGGAGACGACCGCCCCGGACACCAGCCATGGCCGACGTTCCCCATGCTGTACAAGGTCACCTCGGCCCACGAGGAGGGCGGCGAGCGGATCTACTCGGTCAACACCACCCACTTCGAGGGCGACGAGGACGGGAACGTGAAGTTCCTGCACCTGGTCGAGGTCGAATTCAAGGACGGCACGTTCGAGAAGCAGCCGGGCACCGAGCGTAAGATCCCGGCCGAACTGGTCACCCTCGCCATGGGCTTCACCGGCACCGACCAGAGCAACGGCCTCGTCGAACAATTCGGTCTTGAGCTAGACGCGCGCGGCAACGTCGCCAGGGACGCGGACTTCGCCACCAACGTGGAGGGCGTCTACGTCGCGGGTGACGCGGGCCGCGGCCAGTCGCTCATCGTCTGGGCCATCGCCGAAGGCCGCTCCGCCGCCCGCGCGGTGGACAGCTATCTGACCGGCGCCAGCGCCCTACCCGCACCGATCCGCCCCACGGACCGCGCGCTGACCGCGTAACCTGTCGGAGTACGGCCGCGCAGCCGCGCAGCCCCGACCGCCTGACCGCCCGACCCGTCGCCGGCCCTGCCGCGACCGCCCGAACTACCGGCCTGTGCCGGAAGGTGTCCCGTACAGCGCGGTACGGAACACGCGGCGTCTGCCCGTCCCCGACCGGATGGCAGGCGCCGCCTTTGTTTTTTCAGGCCGGGGCGTGGCCGCAACGGGCGCCTTCCGTGGGCTGCTCCGCACTCGGCAGCGGCCGATTCCCTCGCGTACCGCGACTGGTCGGCTACCCGGCGGTACCGTGTGAGGGAGCTCGGACGGTGACGCGGTGAACCGCTTCCCAGCGCGAGGAGTTGAGGACGAGTGGCGGTACCGGTGACGAACACAAGGCCCATTCCCGAAGCGAAGGGCAGCCGGGACGCGGTGGGGGAGCTCATCGACCGCGGGGCGCGGACATGAACCCCGCCCGTCGCGGCGTGCTCGCCGCCGGGCTGTACTCGGCGACCCTCGCCGCGCCCCAGTTCGCCGGCACGGCCCGAGCCGAGGGCCGCACGAGCGAAGCCCGGGCCACGGGTCGTATCGGCCCGGGCGAAGTGGCGACGGTGCGCACCATGACGGACCGTATCGCCGACATCTTGGACGATCTCGGCGGCGGCCATGCCCGCCCGATGGCGGCGGCCTTCCTGGTCAACACGGTGGCGCCGTACCTGCGGGCATCGGCTACCGAGGCCGTACGAAAGGACATGCTGTCCGCCGCCTCCGACCTTACGTATCTCACCGGCTGGATGGCGATGTACGAGCGCCGCCAGGGCCTTGGCCAGCAGTATTACGTCAAGGCTCTGGATCTGGCGCGTGCGGCCGGGGACCACCTCACCTACTGCCGCACGCTGCGCGGCATGAGCCTGCAAGCGTCGCATCTCGGTTACGGGAAGAAGGCGCACGAACTCGCGGACTCGGCCGCCGAGGCGGCACCGCAAGCCGGGCCCCGTCTTGTCGCGTTCCTCCGTGGTCAGCAGGCGCACGGCGCCGCCATGGTCGGCGACCGGCGCCAGGCATCGGTTCGGCTCACGGAGGCGGAGTCGGCCCTGTCGAAGGCGGACTCGCGGCGCGACGCGGTCGGCGGCTACGACCGGGCCGCGTATGAGTTCCATGTGGCCCACGTACGCGCCGAGTTCGGCGATCTGCCCGGCTCCATCGCCGCGCTCCAAGCCTCGCTACGCGCCCAGCCGGAACAGCAGCGGCAAGGCCGATTGCACGCCCACGCCATGCTGGCCGAGCGTCAGTTCGCCCTGGGGCACCTCGACGCGGGCTGCGCCACGTGGTCGGCGTTCCTCGATGACTACCTGGTGCTGTCCACGGCCCGCGGGGATGAGCACTTCGCCTCCCTGCGCCACCATCTGCTCGCCCACTCCCGCGTGCGCGCGGTGCGCCACCTAGCGGGGCGAGCCCGTGAGGTGGCCGCACTCAAGGGGCTAACGGTTCGCTGACCGCGCTCCCGGTTCGATGGGGCCGGGTCGGGGGTGTACGGGTTTGCCCACCCCGGATGGCGTTACGGCCCGATCAGTCGTGCCCCACATGGGTGATCCGGTCGTCTCCGAGGCGTTGCTGGACATCGCGCAGCAAGACCTCCAGCAACTCCGTCAACTGCCGCTGCTGTTCGGCCGACAGCCCCGTCAGCAGGTCCGCCTCCCTGGTCAGTACCTGATCCACCGTGGCTTCGACCAGTGCGTGCCCGGCGTCGGTGAGGTGGACCAGGACCGTACGCGGGCGGCCTGCGCCGGGGCGGCGGGTCACCAGTCCGTCGCGTTCGGCGCGGGTGACGCGCTGCGAGATCGCACCCGCCGTGACCAGGGAACGCCCGCTGAGCTCGCGGGTGCTGAGCGTGTACGGCGGGCCGCTGCGACGCAGCACGCTCAGCAGATCCAGCGTGGCGGCATCGACCGCGGCCCGGGCGAGCACCCGCCGCCGGTCATCGCCGAGAAGCTTCGCAAGCCGCCAGATCGGCGTCACGATCCCGATCGAGGACACCGGGGTGCCGGGACGCTCCCGCTGCCAGGCCGCGGCGATCTCGGCGACCGGATGGTCAGCGGTCGGGGCGGTGGCGCTGGTCGAGTCGGTCAAAGCGGCCGGGTCAGCCGCGGTGATCGGATCGGTGACGTGGTCGGCCGCGGTGTCCTTCCCTCGGTTCTTCCGGGCTGCTGGGCGGCGGGCGGCGGCCATGGTTGTCCTTCGGTGCAGAGTACGTTTAGATCTAAACGTAGGTTAGATTTAGGTCTTAACGAAACGTTCGGAGGTCACTCTATGTCCCGCACCATCCTGGTGACCGGGGGCGGAACCGGCATCGGCCGCGCCGTCGTCCGGCACTTCGCCCACCAAGGCGACACCGTCTTCCTCACCGGCCGCCGCCTCGCCCCACTGACCGCGACTGCCGACGAGACCGGCGCCAAGCCACTGGTCTGCGATCACACGGACCCCTCACACCTGGCGGCGCTGCTCGCCGCGTTGCCAGGCCGTATCGACGTGCTGATCAACAACGCGGGCGGGAACACGGACATCGGCGCCGATCAGGAGCCGGACGGCCTGGACGCCACCGCCGCGCTCACCGCCTATGCCACCCGGTTCCGGGCCAACCTCGACGCCAACTTGGTCAGTGCGGCGCTGACCACTTACGCCGTCGCCGACCGGCTGGCGGGCGGCGGGGCCGTGGTGCACATCGGCTCCATCGCGGCCGACCAGGGGGCCGGCTCGTACGGGGCGGCCAAGGCGGGCCTGGCCGCCTGGAACCTCGACCTTGCGGGGGAGCTCGGGGCCAGGGACATCACCGCCAACGTCGTCTCGCCCGGTTATATCGCCGACACCGAGTTCTTTCGCGATGTGCTGACCGCGGAGCGCCGGGAGCAGCTCGTGGCCGCCACCGCCGTGGGCCGCGCCGGGGTGCCCGACGATGTGGCCGGCGCGGTCGCTTTTCTGTGCTCACCCGCCGCGCGGCACATCACGGGCCAGGTGCTCAACGTCAACGGCGGGTCGCACATGACGCGTTGAGCCGGTGCCCCCCTGCGGGCCGCCGCCGATCGGACGAAGCTGGCGCGTGGCGGCCATCCCTGGGCGGGGTGGGCGCCACGCGTCGGCACGATGTCTTGACAGCGGTAGACGGCCCGGTTCACGGGCGGTGGCGCTGAGATGACGCGGCCCGCAGCGCAGCCGGTCGGCGGCACTGACCAGGCCCGCACCGGTACGTTGATACGGCCAGCAGTCCCTGCATCGCGCACCTTGGCCGCTGGCGGAGTGCTGTGTTGGGCCGCAAGGCCCATGGGGCAGCGGCGTGGCGCGCACGGGGGATATACCGCTGCGGGCGGAGCTGGACGAGGCCACCGGGGATGGTGCGATGCGGCATCGCCGGGCGTACGAACGGGGAGGAGCACCACCATGCGGCTGCACACGCGGGAATGGGGCACGGGCGATCGACTCGCGCTGCTCATCCACGGGATGATGTCGGACCACCGCACCTGGCGGCGGGTCGGCCCGGCGCTGGCCGACAGCGGATACCGCGTCATCGCGGTCGATCTGCGCGGGCACGGTATGAGCGAGCGCGCCGATGAGTACACCGTGCCGCTGTTCGCCGCTGACCTGGTGGAGAACCTGCCGGTCGGAGCCGAACTGGCCATCGGGCACTCGCTCGGCGGCCTTTCGCTCTCCCTCGCGGTGGACCGGTTGCGCCCCCAGCGCGCCATCTACAGCGACCCCGCCTGGGCTTTGCGCAGTGGGAAACGCCCCGTGGACGCCGACATGTTCGTCAGGCTGCGGGAGGCGACCCGGAGCGTGATCGCGTACTTCAACCCGCTGTGGGATGAGGGCGACGTGGACGCGGAACTCGCCGGCATCGCCGCCTGGGACCCGGCGACGGCGTACTCGGTGAGCGGCGAGAACGCGATCGACTGGATTCCGGAGCGGCCCCTCGTGCCGTCCCTGGTGCAGGCGGCCGACCCCAGCCGCCTGCTATCGGGCGAGCTCAAGGACCGCCTCAGCGAGCAGGGTTTCGCCGTACACACGCTGAAGAAGGCGGGGCATTCCATCCACCGGGACGACTTCGATGGGTTCATGGAGTCGGTCTTGGGCTGGGTACGAGGCGAGATACGAGGCGAGGCGCCGGTGGGCCCCGGGTGAGCGACGCCCGGGGCGGGCCGTACCGCCTCGGCTGCTTCCCTTGCCCCGTTGCCCCGTTGCCCCGTTGCCTCCGGGGCCGGTTCGGCCGCTTCGGCCGTTCCGGCCGGGTCGTGCCGTACGGCGTACGGCCGGGTCGTGTCGTACGGCCGGGTCGTGTCGTACGGCCGGGTCGTGTCGTACCGGGACTACCGCCCCTGGCGGCAGCTACGTCTCGCACTCCAACACCGTGCCGCACAGCCCGCACCGGGCCCGCAGCCTGCCCCGGACCGGCACTCGGATGCGCTGGTTGCAGACCGGGCAGGGGAAACGAACCTGGAGCGGAGACTGCCCATCGAAGGCGTAACCGGCCTCCGGCGCGGCACTCGCAGTGGGGCGAGCGGCCGGGGCCCGGGTACGGAGTAGGTCCTGGGCGTGCCGGCGGTCCTTGGCGTAACGGCGGCGGCCGGGCCAGCTGCTGGCGGCCAGCGGCGGTTGCCGCTCGTCACGGCGGGCCCGCGCCAGGCCCTTGGCGTACGCGTCGTACCCCTGGGGGCTGGTGAACCACGGCGCGATGTCCTCGCCGAACGCCTGCCCCCGCTTGGCGAGTACGTAGCCGAACTCCTCCGGCGTCAGATAGCCGAGCTTTTGGCTGGAGACCGAACTCTCCCGGTACGCGTCGAGCAGCAGCCAACCCGCGCCGAGGTAGGCGGCTGCGGTGTCCGTGAGGATCTCGTTGTCCCGGGTGCCGGGGAACGACAGGTCCAGGCGGTGCAGATAGACGTGCATCACCTCGTGCGCCAGGGCGGCGCCGATGTCGCGGCGGTGGTTTTTGAACCGGGCGTTGAGCTCGATGAAATACTCGGGGCCTGCCGTGAGTTCGACGTTCCCTGCGTGCTCCATGTCGCGGAAGCTGATGATCATGCGCGCGTCGGGGAGCCGCAGATGCCTGACCATGACGCGGGCGATGCGCTGCACCCCGAGGTAGAGATCGTCATCGTCGGGGAAGGCCACATCGACGGGCGGCACGCTCAGGGCGAAGGTGCGCACGGTGTCGTGCGAGAGACGCTTGTAGAGCGCGGTGATGGCGGCTCGTACCGTCTCCACGTGCGGATAGCCGTGCTGGATTTCGCTGCCCGTCGCCGCCACGTCCCACCCCCGCGCCGTCTGGACCGCTGACCTGGCTCAACTCTACGGACGAGGACCGATGCCGTCAGCGGCACCGGGCGAACCGCGGGTAGTACGGCCTCAACTAGCCAGTAGGAAGGCCTTGTCACCCGGTTCACTCTTTACACATAATCACAGTGCGCTTTGCGGGCTCACCCCACGGGGTCCGGACGCTTTACGGCTCGTCGCCTGGTCTGCACCAATTTTCTGTGGCGAAGGGCTCCGGATTCCTTTGTGGTACGGGCTTGCCGAACGTGGTCAACCCCCCACGAAAGGAACACCGTTGTCCATCCTGAGGACCGTTAAGAGAGGCGCCGCGGTCGGTGCCGTTACCCTCGCTGCCTTCAGCCTCACCCCCGGCACTGCCTTCGCGCAGGGCGACCCGAGTGGCCCCAGCACGAAGATCGTCGGGGGCACCCCGGCCGAACAGGGCGAATTCCCGTTCATGGTCCGGCTATCGATGGGCTGTGGCGGCGCTCTGTATGCCCAGGACATCGTGCTGACCGCCGCGCACTGTGTGGACGGCAGCGGACCGAACACCGACATCCAGGTCACCGGCGGCGTCGTGGACCTCGATGATCCGGCCGCACAGAAGGCCACGTCCACCGAGGTGCTTCAGGCTCCGGGTTACGACGGCACGGGCAAGGACTGGGCCCTGATCAAGCTGGACAAGCCGATCGACCAGCCCACCTTGAAGATCGCCGAGACGAACGCGTACGACAACGGCGAGTTCGACATCGCCGGCTGGGGCGCCGACCAGGAGGGCGGCAGCCAGCAGCAGCAGTTGCTGAAGGCCAAGGTGCCGTTCATCGACGACGCCACCTGCAAGGCAGCGGGCGGCTCGTACGGCAATCTGGTGGAGGACGAGGAACTGTGCGCCGGTCTTGAGCCAGGTGGCGTGGACACCTGCCAGGGTGACTCCGGTGGCCCGATGTTCCGCAAGGACGACGCCGGGGAATGGCTCCAGGTCGGCATCGTGAGCTGGGGCGAGGGCTGCGCCCGGCCCGGTAAGCCCGGCGTGTACACCGAGGTGAGCCACTTCGCCGCGGACATCAAGACCGCCGCTGGCCAACTCGGCGGCTGAGCAACCGGCAGGCCCCGTACGCCTCTTCTACCGCGCCTCTTCTGCCGCGCAACCTCTACCGCGCCTCTTCTAGCGCGCCACGCCCCCGAGTGGGAGTGACGCACGGCTGAGGTGAACGACTGAGCGGCCGTATGGGCCGGCGCCCGCGCCGCGCTCGTACGGCACGCTCGGCCGCGGCTCACGCTGTGGCTGGTGGCTGGTGGCTGGTGGCTGGTGGCTGATGGGTGGTCGGGGGTCGTGCCTGCGGTGCTCGCAATGCCCGTTTGAGGCTGGGCGATGCCCTCTTTGCGCCCGGTCTATTTCGCGTACGCGCATTTCGTGTACGCGACTTTGGTATGCCCTCTTACGCCTCGATACCTTTGCTCGTGAGTGCTTCCGTGGTGCTTTTGGCGCCGTTTACGAGCAGGCCTGGTTCGGCGATGGGCCGCCGCCGCCGCTTTTCGTGGGAGCTTTCTCCGCCGCTGTTCGCGCGCTGCCTTTCCGGCCCGAGTTCCTGGATCTCCCGCGCGCTGCCGCGACTGCGGCGCCCTGGCGCGTGCGCCGTTCGCAGCCCGCTCTTACTCGCTTGCTCCCACGAACCCGTAGCGGCGCGTTGGTGCACGTCGGGGCGGTGCGCGAGTGACCCCGATGACCCAATGCGCGGCGTGGTGTCCGTTTATCGGAGATCTCGGCGTTCGCTGACCGGTCAATATGCCCCGCTATTCGGTGGAGTCGAACATCACGTTCGTAGACTGTCCGGAAAATTGTGTGCGCTGTCCGGAACGCGGCCCTTGCCACCGCGTCCATAGGCTCCACATAATTCGAGCGGCACTTTCACGGTCTTGTTCCATTGAGTCCGGATGTTGTGCGGTCTGCTGCCTGTGTTCAATGGATGTTCTAAGGCGGCGGCGTCCGGATTCTGGTTGTCATGATTCTGCCAATTGTGCGTCAACCGCCCACGAGAGGACATCCGTTGAAGCTCATCAAGCACCTGAAGAGATGTATTGCGGCAAGCGCCGTCGCTCTGGCTGCCATCAGCATGAGCCCCGGCACCGCGATGGCGCAGAGCGATCCGACCGGCCCCAGCACCAAGGTCGTTGGCGGCACCCGGGCCACCCAGGGCGAATTCCCGTTCATGGTCCGGCTGTCGATGGGCTGCGGTGGCGCCCTGTACACCAAGGACATCGTGCTGACCGCCGCCCACTGTGTGGACGGCAGCGGCCCCAACACCAGCATCACCGCCACCGCGGGCAACGTTGACCTGCAAAGCACCAGTGCAATCAAGGTCAAGTCCACCCGTGTGCTCCAGGCACCCGGCTACAACGGCACGGGCAAGGACTGGGCCCTGATCAAGCTGGCCAAGCCGATCGACCTGCCGACGCTGAAGATCGCCACGACCTCGGCGTACGACAACGGCACCTTCGACATCGCGGGTTGGGGCGCCAACCGCGAGGGCGGTAGCCAGCAGCGCTACCTCCTCAAGGCCAAGGTGCCGTTCATCGACGACGCCACGTGCAAGGCGTCCGGTGGCTCGTACGGCGGTCTGATAGCCGCCGAAGAGCTCTGCGCCGGCGTCAGGCAGGGCGGCGTGGACACCTGCCAGGGTGACTCCGGTGGTCCGATGTTCCGCAAGGACAACGCCGGTGCCTGGATTCAGGTCGGCATCGTGAGCTGGGGCGAGGGCTGCGCGCGTGCCGGTAAGCCCGGCGTCTACACGCAGGTGAGCCACTTCGCGACGGCCATCCAGACCGCCGCTGGCCAGCTCCGCTAACTCCTTCCGGCGCACCTTCTCGCCGCCACTGAGCGGCATCCGCCGCCCGTCCGGCCGCGCTCCCAAGACCCCGGGCACGCTCAGCGTGCGAACCGGGCAGTCCGGACCATCTGACACGGCACGGCGCGGCGAACCCAGCCGGGCAGATCGCACCATCGCACGGGCCGCGCCCCAGGGCGCGGCCCGTGCATGCTGTTAGGTCCGGCCGCGGCCTGGGGGCCGGGCCGGCAGCGCGCCGACGCGAAGGCGCCCACGCGCCGACCGAGCGGGCGCCCGCTCGGGGCAGGTGGCGTGCTTCCTATGGGTACGGGCGCTGCGAGGGGACCTGGGCGAGCGTGGGCCACCGGGTGAGCATGCGGTGGCGCAGGTCCGAGCACAGCGCGCCCAATCCGCGCAGATCGCCGCGGTCGGCCGTCAGTTGACCGACGACGGCGAGGCGGTACGCGAGCCGCTGCCGGGCCGTCACGGTGCCCCACTCCCAGTCCCGGTCGATGAGGTGGGCCAGCTGATCCGCGGTGCCGCGCAGTGCCCGTTCGACCAGTGCGTCACCTCGGATCAACCAGCCGGCGCACGCGTCGGCAAGGTCAAGGTGAAGCTCGGTTCCCGTCATCGCGCGCCACACCGTGGCGTACGCGCTCTCCGCCCGGCTCACCAGCGAATGCGCTGCGGTGGTGACGCACCAGCAGGTCGGGAAGCCGATGCGCAGATAGGCGAGTTCCACCAGGCCGCTGCCCCAGGACGCCTGTTCAAGGTCGATGAAGGTGACGCCGGCGGCGGTGTGCAGATCGTTGCCGGGGCAGGGGTCACCGTGCAGAAGTGCGGTTCCAGGGGCCTGATCGAGCCGGTGGATCAGGGCGTGGAGCTCGGCCGCCACCTCGGGTGCCACCCGGGCCCCCAGCGCCTCGGCCAACGCGAGGAACGCCTCGACGTCGGCCTCGCCAGGCCCCGACCACCGAGGCAGCACCTCGGTGATGTCCGGCCCGCCGGCGGCATGCAGCCGGGCCAGCGCCTGGGCATAGCCGACGATCCAGTCCAGGGGCGGCCGTTGGCCGACCAGGTGCTCCAAGACGATGACCCGCTTGCGGTCGTCAGTGCCCAACACGGCCGGTACCACCGGCGGTTGAACGCGGCCAGCGAGACGCAGCGCCGTCACCTCGCGTGCGTACCGCTCCTCGACGTCAACCCCGCCCACGATCTGCTTGACCACCACCGGTCCGCGGTCCAACTCAACACGCCACACCCGAGAGCGCGGGCTGCTACCGAGCCGCTCAGAGCGGTGCGGCCGGCCCCACCTTTCCCGTAGCTCGTTGCCGAACGGCAGTTGCTCACCCATGACCGCATCGTGCCACGGGGCGCGAACGACCACTCAGGCCGCCCATGCCGCGTGCACCGGGCGCGCCCCTTCCGTGACCCACTTACGCCGCGTACGCCGGGCCCCGCGCGGCCCCTGCCCCCGCGCGGCCCCTTGCCCCCGCGGAGGCCGCCCGGGGGCCGGTGGGGCCGCAGGCAGTCGAGGAGGGCGCGGCGGCTGGGCCGGGCCGACCGGCTGTGGCCGGCCCGCAGCGGGCCGCCGTGTTCGCCCATGGCCCAACGCCTACGCGGCGGGCGCAATCCCAAGCGGTCGCGGTCACCGTGTCGTTAGCGTCAGCGCATGGAGACCTCACAGGTAGCGGACCGCGTATGGATGCTGCGCTTCGACGTCGGGCAGGCGTACGCCGTCGAACTCGCCGAAGGCTGGGCACTCATCGACACCGGTCCGACCGGCCATGCCCAGGAGATACTCGGCTCCCTCCGCCGACTGGGCGCGCACCCGGACGAGCTGCGCGCCATCCTGCTCACCCACTCCCACCCCGACCACACCGGTTCGGCCGCCGCCCTTGCCTCGATCACCCGCGCCCCCATCCTCGCCGGGGCCGCCGACGCCGCGATCATCCGGGGCGAGGCGCCCCAACCACCGCCCGTGCTGCTCGACTGGGAACGCCCACTGTTCGAGACCTACGCCGCACCCGTGCCCCCGGCCCCGCCCGCCCCCGTCCACCGCGAACTCGGCGACGGCGACGACCTGCACACACCACACGACACCGCCGACGGCGAACCACAGGCCAACTGGGGCGAACCGGCCGCCATCGTGGCCGTTCCCGGGCACACTCCAGGCAGCATCGCGCTCCATCTGCCCTCCTCGGGCGTGCTGTTCACCGGCGACACGGTCGCCAACGGAGCGGACGGCGTGATGCTCGGCGTCTTCAACATCGATCGGGCCCTGGCCATCTCCTCCTTCCACCGACAGGCGGCACTGAACGTGGAGGTCGCCTGCTTCGGTCACGGTGACCCGCTGACCAGCGGCGCGGCGGCGACGCTGCGCGCGGTGGCGGAGCGGCTGGAGTAACGGCGGTCGGGCGGGACCGCTCCCGCGGGCGCGCCCGGCCGCGCTGCCCGCGTGCCGTACCGCAGCTCCCCGCCCCGCACGCCCGGTCACCTCCGCCCCGTCACCCCTGCCCGTAGCACAAGCAGAACGGGTGCCCCGCAGGGTCCGTAAAGACCCGAAAGCCCGCGCGGGCGCCCCCGCTGTCGTGCAGGAACGTGGCGCCCAGGGCCTCCACCTCGCGCTGCGCCTGTTCCACGTCCTGGCGCGTCCCCACCTCGAAGTCCAGATGGAACTGCTGCGGGTGGGCCGGGTCGGGCCAGCGAGGTGGCTGGTAGTTGGCGACCTGCTGGAAGGCGAACTGTTGGCCTTGCGGCGAGGTCAGGGTGACCCACGTGGGGTCGGCGGCGTTCAGCCGCCACCCCAGGACGCGCTCGTAGAACGCGGCCAGCGCGGCCGGGTCGGGGCAGTCGATGACGGTGCACTGCAATGTCGCGATCATGACGGCAGGGTGCCCACGCCCGGCCCATTAGTCCAATAGCCGCCCCGGCTTTGTCCATAGGCGCGCCAGGCGCCCCCGGCTCAGGGTGTCCCACACCAGGACACCGACAGCGTTAAGGAGCAGCATCGTGGAGTCGGAGAGCGCACAGGAGAACGTGACGGGACGGCCAACGAGACGCACGCTTGTCGCCAGTACCGCCCTCGCCGGCACCGCGCTCGCGCTGCACGGCGGCACCGCTTACGCCGCACAGGCAGCACCGGGGCGGGCGCGCGGGGAGGCACTCCTGCGCTCCGCCGACCTCGACGTACGGGTAGCCAGGGCCTTCCCGCGCATCGTGTCGTACACCGACCGGCGCACCGGCGCCCTCCTGCACGGCCAGCAGGAGCCCGTCACCTCCGTCGTCATCGATGGCACCACGCACACGCCCGAGGTGCGCAGCAACGTCCGCGCGAACCGCGCCACCTACACGCTCGCCTTCGCCGGCGGCACCGAGATCGACGTGCAGATCCAGGTCACCGGCTGGCAGGTGGACTGGCGGATCACCCGCATCTTCGACACCGCGACCCTGCGCGTTGGCACCCTGCGCATCCCCGCGCTCGCCCTGCTCAGCGTGCGCAGCGACCAGGACCACGCCACGCTGCTCGCCGCCCGCATCGACCTCGACAAGGCCAAGAGCGGCGACACGCTGGTCAAGCTCACCGGCACGACCCCGGCCGACCCCGCCCCACTCGGCTGCGCCTACGCCGTCGTGGCCGCCGGCACGCTCGCCGCCGCCATCGAGACCAACACCGTCTTCGACAAGCCGTCCGAGACGCCTGGCGCCACCTGGGACAACGGCAGACTGTGGCGGCAGACGGTCACGAAGGACGGCCACACAGCGGCGCGCATCGCATGCGGGCAGTGGACCCACCGGGCGGCGACCGCACCGGTGCAGATGACCGAGCCCCTGCCGTACGCCACCGTCATCGTCACCCGCGACCGCAACGGCGACGGCCGGGCCGACTGGCAGGACGCGGCCATCGCGATGCGGGACATCATGGTCAGCCCGCTGGGCGCCGACACACAGCACCTGCGAGTGGTGCCGCACATCCCGTTCAACTTCGCGAGCCAGGCCACCAACCCGTTTCTGGCCACCCTCGACAACGTCAAGCGCATCGCGCTGGCCACGGACGGACTGCGGCAATACACGCTGCTCAAGGGGTACGCGTCCGAGGGCCATGACTCCGCGCACCCCGACTACGGCGGCAACTACAACCAGCGCGCGGGCGGGCTGACGGACCTCAACACGCTGCTGCGCGAGGGCAAGAAGTGGAACAGCGACTTCGCTGTGCACGTCAACGCCACCGAGTCCTATCCGGTGGCCAACGCGTTCTCCGAGACGCTGGTCAACAAGGCCGACGAGCAGTGGGACTGGCTCGACCAGTCGTACCGCATCGACGCCCGCCGCGACCTGGCCTCCGGTGACATCGCTCGCCGCTTCGAGCAACTGCGCAACGAGACCGACGCCGGCCTCAACACCCTCTACATCGACGTCTTCCGGGAGTCCGGCTGGAACTCCGACCGGCTGCAACGCGAGCTGCGCGCCCAGGGCTGGCACATCACCACCGAATGGGGCCATGGCCTAGAACGCTCCTCGCTGTGGTCGCACTGGGCCACCGAGACCGACTACGGCCCGGACACCTCGCGCGGCATCAACTCCCAGCTGATCCGCTTCATCCGCAACCACCAAAAGGACGTCTTCGCCGACAAGTGGCCGCTGCTCGGCATCCCCCGTACCGGCAACTTCGAGGGCTGGGTGGGCAAGACCGACTGGAACACCTTCTACCGACAGATCTGGACCGACAGCCTGCCCGCCAAGTACCTCCAGGCGTACCCGATCAAGACCTGGGGCGAGCACGAGATCACCTTCTTCGGGCCGAGTGGAACCGTCGTATCCGACGCAGCCGGCCAGCGGACGATCACCACCGATGGGCGGGTCGTCTACGCGGGCGGCACCTATCTGCTGCCCTGGGAGCCACGAAAGGCCACCAACCCGGCCAAGCTGTACCACTACAGCCCGGGCGGCGGCAGCACCACCTGGCAACTGCCGCGCGGCTGGTCCCGAGCCTCCCAGGTCACCGTCTACCGGCTCACCGACCAGGGGCGCGAGCGCATCCACACGCTCCCCGTGCGCTCCGGCAAGATCACCGTGGTCGCCGAGGCCGGACAGCCCTACGTGCTCTACCGCGGCAGCGCCCCACACCAGCCCGCACCCGACTGGGGCGCACACACGGCCCTACGCGACCCGAGTTTCGCCTCCGGAGCCCTGGCAGCGTGGAGCGTCAGCGGCCCCGCACAGGTCGTGCGCAGCGAGCGAGGCGACTACGAACTGGTCGTCGGCTCAGGCCAAGCCGCCGCGGTCGGGCAGCGGCTGCGCCGGCTCGCCCCCGGCGAATACGCAGCATCGGTGCAGGTCGAGGTGGGCGCAGCGGCGGGCGAAACCCGCAGGGCCGCCCTTGAAGTACGCACCGCCGATGGCGTCACCGCAAGCAACTGGACCGACAGCTCGACGGCCGTCAACTACGTGGCGTCCGACCGCAAGAAGGACACCCGCTTCCAGCGCATGTTCACCTACTTCACCGTCCCTGACGGCGGCGGCGCCGCGCACCTGACGCTACGCGCGGCGGCGGGCCAGGCCCGAGTGCGCTTCGACAACGTCCGCATCGTCCCGGCTCAGCGCCCGACCGTCCCGGCCACCCCGGGCGCGTTCGTCCACGAGGACTTCGAAAACGTACCCCAGGGGTGGGGGCCGTTCGTCAAGGGCGATGCGGGCAAGTCCAACGATCCGCGCACCCACATCGCGCAACGGCACGCCCCGTACACCCAGCGCGGCTGGAACGGCAAGGCCATCGACGATGTGATCGACGGCGGCCAGTCCCTCAAGTCCCGCGGCGAAAACACCGGGCTCGTCTACCGCACCCTCCCGCACACCGTGCGCTTCTTGGCCGGGCGCCGCTACGAGGTGTCCTTCCGCTACGAGAACGAGAAGGCAGGCCAGTACGCGTGGATCACCGGCGTGGACGAGCCAGCGACGCGCGAGCTGAGCCGCACGGCGCTACCCGTCGCGACGGCCCCGGCGCAGTGGACGTACACCTTCACCGCACCGGCCAACGGCGCGGCCTGGGTCGGCCTGCGGAAGGCGGGGGGCGACGGCACGGCGGAGTTCGTGCTGGACGCGTTCACGGTGCGTGAACTGGACTGACGTTGGGCCCGTGCTGCTCAACTCAGCAGTACGGGCCCGCCGGCCGGCCCCGCAACCTCCAAGAGCAGCAGTTCATTGCGGCCGGCCCGCAGCACGGGCCCCGGCACGTACAGGGTGAGCTGCGGGCCGACCTCCCAGTAGCGGCCCAGGCAGCAGCCGTTGACCCAGACGAAGCCGCGTACCCAGCCGGGCAACTCCAAGGCCGCATCCCCGGGCGCCGCCACCTCGAAGGAGCCGGTGAACAGACCGGGCCCCGCCGCATCCGGCACCGGCCCGAACGCGACCCGCTCCACCGCGCCCGCCTCCTCCAGGGCGTCGAGCCGCAGGCCCCTGGCCCGTACACCGTGCAGATACTGCCGCTCATGCAGCACACCGCCGGTGATGCCCTTCGACTCGGCCAGCCGTGGCCCGTAGTTGACCCGCCCAAGCGACTCCACCCACAGCTCCACGGACGCGGGCCCGCCGACCTCGCCGACCACCGCGTCCTCGCTGTCGAGCACGGCGGTACGCACCCCGTCCACGTACACCAGCGCCAGGTCCCGCAGCCCCGTTACCCGCAGCGGATAGGCCCGACGCGGCCCCGGCACCTCAACCCGATAACGGACCAGCCCGCGATCGACCCCGACCTCCTCGAAGGTGGGCGGCGTCGCGGTGTGCGTCTGTGCGCCACCGAGCGCATCGAGCACCCCGGTCAGCGGCGCCCACCGGTCGAAGGTGGCGTGCACGGGAGCGGCCAGCGCCGGGGGAGCGGGCGGCACCGGCGGCAGCGGCCCCACCGCGTAATCGACGAGCACCTCGCGAAAGCGCCAGAACTTCGGGGTCGGAGCGCCGCGTTCATCGATCGGGGCGTCGTAGTCGTACGAGGTGGTCGTGGGCCGCAGTGTGCCGTCATGCAGATCGCCGGCGCGGTTGGCCCCCGCCCAGCCGCCGAAGTTCGTCCCGCCGTGCGCCATGTAGAGGTTGACGGACGCACCGCACTCCAAGATCTCGCGCAGCGCCCCCGCGGCATCCGCCGCATCACGCCGCACCGCATCGGCGCCCCAGTGCGTAAACCAGCCGCACCAAAACTCCATGCACATCAGCGGCCCACGCGGCTGATGGCGGCGCAGCGCGGCGAACGCCTCCCGCGCCCCCGACCCGAAGTTGACCATCGCCAGCACACCGGGCAGCGAACCACCGGTGAGCATGTGATCATCGGGGCCGTCCGAGGTGAACAGCGGCACGCTCACCCCAAAGCGCCGCAGCAGTTCGGCCACGTGCCGCAGATAGACCCGATCGCTGCCGTACGAGCCGTACTCGTTCTCCGCCTGCACCATGAGCACCGGACCCCCGCGGTCCACCTGCCGGGGCACCACCTCCGCGAGCACCCGCTCGAACCAGGCGCTCACCGGCCGCAAGAACTCGGGGTCCCTGGTGCGCACCCGGGAGCCCAGCGGCCCGGTCAGCCAGTGCGGAAGACCGCCGTTCTCCCACTCGGCACAGATATACGGGCCCGGGCGAACGATCGCCCACAGCCCGGCCGCCTGCGCCGCGTCCAAAAAGCGGCCTAGGGCCGCCACATCGCGGAACTCCCCGGGCCGCGGCTCGTGCGCGTTCCACGGTACGTAGGTCTCCACGCAGTTCAGGCCCATCGCACGCAGCATGGCCAGCCGATGTTCCCAGTGCCCCTCGTGCACCCGGAAGTAGTGCAGGGCTCCCGAAAGCAGCCGCACCGGCTGCCCATCCAGCTCGAACCGCTCGTCCGTGATCACGAACTCCGCCACAGCCCCGCCCCGTCTCTCCCTTTACTCACCACAGATCCCCCTCACCCTGACCGCGCGGCAGGCGGCCGGTCCATGGACAAAGGTCGGCGCTACTTGGACGGGTGGCACTCGTGGGACGGATGGGACGGATTGGTGGGACGGATGGCAGGGGCTGGTGGGACTGGTGGGACGGGGATGCGCTCCATGGCCGCCGAGGGGGCGGCGCGGCGGACTGCCGGGTTACGGTTTCTGCGCGGGGCGGGAAGCCTGCACGGGGCAAGCCTGCACGGGGCAGGGGAGAGCAGCCGCGTGGTGCGCACAGACCACGGCGCGGCGAGCGAGGCGGGGAGGCCACTCATGGGCGAGAGCGCGTACCAGACCTGGATGCGGTACTTCACGCCCAGCCCTGCCCATCACCGGCTCGGCCTGGTCTGCCTCGGCGTCGGTCTTCAGCATGGCGCGCTGCCCACGGTCGGCCCGCGCACCCTTGACCACCATGTCGCGGTGGTGATCGGCGCGGGCAGCGGTTGGTTTCGCGGCACGGACGGGCGTCGTCGGCCGGTCACCGCGCCCGCGCTGATCTGGCTCACCCCCGGCGTGCTCCACCACTACGGCGCCAACGCGACCACCGGTTGGGACGAGAGCTTCGTCGATTTCACCGGGCCAGCCGTCGCCGCGTACACGGAACTTGGCTACATCGACGGCGACCGGCCCGTGGTGCCCCTGACCGACACCGCCACTGCCCGCGCCGCCATCGGCCGCATCACCCGCGCGGCCCGGCGCGGCAACCCGCTGCTCGAAGTCGAGACGTCCGCCGCCGTCCATGAACTCCTGGTCGCACTGCGCCGGGCGCGCGCCGACGCGGGTGGGGACACCGACCCGGTGTTGCGCGCGCTGGCCCGCGACGCCTTCCAGCCGCTGTCGGTCCTCGAACACGCCGCGCGGCACGGCATGACGGCCGCGGAGCTACGGATTGCGGTGCGCCGCGCGGCAGGCTCCAGCCCCAAGGACTATCTGCTCGGCATCCGGCTCGGCCGCGCCAAGGAACTCCTCGTCGGCACCGACCTCCCCGTCGCGGCCGTGGCCCGCCGAGTCGGCTACGCCGACCCCGCGTACTTCAGCCGGCTGTTCACCCGCCGCGTCGGCATCGCCCCCGGCCGCTTCCGCGAACAACAAGGGCGCGCCGCACCCGGCGGCTGGAGCGACCAGGTCCCGGACCCCGAGCACCCGCCGACCATCACCCCCACGGCCACGGCGTAACACGGCGCGCGGGGCACCGAGCGCTCTCCCGCGATATGCGACACGCGGCACGCGGCACGCGTACGCCACCTACAGCGCTTGCGCACCGGCACTGTGGGTGGCCGGTCGGGCGCCACCTCGTAAGCCCTGTTAGCGTGGCGCCACTTTGCCGCCCGTGATCGCATCGGGAGATCCACGCGATGAACGACCAGCCTGACCTGCCCGCACACCCCACCCAGCCGACCCTGCCCGCGCCGCTGAGCCAGGGTGCGGATACCACCGCCTTGGACGAGGCGGCCGTACGCTCCGAACTGGTGCGGCTTCGCGACAGCATCGACAACATCGACGCGGCCGTCGTCCATATGCTCGCCGAGCGGTTCAAATGCACCCAGCAGGTCGGCCGGCTCAAGGCCCACCACAAGCTGCCCCCAGCCGACCCCGCACGCGAGGCCCGGCAGATCGCCCGGCTGAGGGAACTCGCCGAGAACGCCAAGCTCGACCCGGCGTTCGCCGAGAAGCTGCTGAACTTCATCATCGCCGAGGTGATCAGGCACCACGAGCAGCTCGCCGGCGACGCGGTGACCGGTAGCGGAGCGGTCGAACGCTGACCGGCACCGGTCAGTACCAGCCGGCATCGGTCGGCACCCCGGCCCTACCGCCTCCCCGGCCGGCTCGCCGCCCCATCGCGTACCGCAGCCTTACCGCGTACCGCCGTCTTACTGCGTACCGCCGTCTTACCGCGTACCGCAGCCTTACCGCACGAGGCAGCCTCACCGCACCACGCCGCCGCGTCGCTCGCACGCTGCCCCGTGCCCCCGATCACCCGTACGCCGCCATCGCCGCGGGCTCAGCCGTGCGGGCCGGTGGCGCGCAGGGCCAGATAGTGGGCCCGTCGTTCCTCGTCGGTGGCCAGGGCGATGCCCGCCCAGGCCATCGCGCGGGCCGCCGCGAGCACCGCGTCGTCGGCTGCCTCGCCCCCCGTCCAGTCCGCGAACTCCCGGGTGTGCGGGGTGCCGTGCGAGCCGATGATGCCCAGGTGGGGATGGATCGCGGGCAGCGCATGGGACACGTTCCCCATGTCCGTCGATGCACCGAGTCGGCGGGGCTCGCCTGCCGGCTCCGGCACCGAGCGGCCCGCCGCTTCGCGTAGCCCGTCCGCGTAACGCGCCATCAACCAGGCGTCGTTGCGTACGTCGAGGTAGTCAGGCTGGGTGGGCTCGATGGCCACGGCGCAACCCGTGGCGAGCGCCGCGCCCCGAAAGCAGGCGGTCACCCGCTCGCGGAACGTCGTGAGCTCCTCGGCCGTGGGCGTGCGCACCTCCCATTCGAGCACTGTGCGCTCCGGGATGATGTTCGACCGCTCACCGCCGTCGCGGACGATGCCCGACACCCGGTATCCGTCCGGCAGTTGCTGTCGAAGCTGCCCCACCGCCACCTGTGCCACCACCGCCGCATCGGCCGCGTTGACTCCGAGGTGCGGGGCCAGCGCCGCGTGCGAGGCCCGCCCGGTGAAGGTCACCGCGAAGCGGGCCACTGTCGTGGTGGACGAGCGCGGATCGACGTCGTCCGCCGGCCCCGGGTGCGCCATCATGGCCACCGTCACGCCGTCGAACCCACCGCGTTCCAGCATCAATACCTTGCCGCCACCCGCCTCCTCGGCCGGGGTGCCCAAGAGGTTAACGGTGAAGCCGAGTTCATCGGCGACCGCCGCCAAACCGATGGCCGCGCCCGCGCTCGCCGCACAGATGATGTTGTGCCCGCAGGCGTGCCCGATGCCCGGCAGCGCGTCGTACTCCGCGCACACCCCGATCGTCAGCGGTCCACTGCCGTAGGAGGCGATCAGCGCGGTCGGCAGGTCGCAGGGGCCGCGGCGTACCGTGAATCCGGCCTCCTCCATCAGCTCCGCCAACCGGTCGGCGGCCCGGTGCTCGGCGAACGACAACTCGGGGTCGGCGTGCAGCTTCCGGCTCAGCTCGCTCAGCCGTCCGGCGACCGCGTCGATCCGCTCCAACGCCCGCCGCCGCGCCGCGGCTTCGCCGCCGCGGGAGCCACTGACCCCGTGTGCCTCCTGGCCGGCGCCTTGGCCCGCCCCCTGGTCACTGCTGGCGTCCGTGCCTGGGTCGGCTTCCGTGGCCGCATCGGTCCGCGCATGCCGGGCCCCCGCGCTTTCCGCTGCCGCCGGCCCGTGCCCCGGCCGCGTCATCGCGGGCCCCCGGCGCGTACGGCGATGGTGGCGGTGGCGGTGGCGCGGCATTGCCCTGGAAGGCGCCGAGGCCGCAGAAAGCGCGTGGGACGTACAGCGATCGTCATGCTTCCCACCCTCCCACCTCCCGCCCTTCCGCCTTTCACCTCCCACCTCCCGCCTCCCGCCTCCCACCTGCCGCCTTCCCGCCTCCCGCCCTTCCGCACTGTCATCCGCCCGGCAGATGCCAAGGCGCCCGCCACCCGAGGCGCGCGGTTACGCCGCTTTTGTCCCCTGACCCAGCCGCACCCTTCGGCCGGAACCAGGGACGCGAAGGTCGGGGCCCAAAGGCCGGTACACGAAGGCCGCAGCCCGCGGGCCACCGCCCGGAGTGACGCCTGGCACCCCCCGCCGCCTGCACGGCGGCGAAGCCGTACGGCAGCATGTCCCCATGTCCGTACTCACACATGATGAAGCGCAGACCCGCGCCGCCCTCATCGGCCTTCGCCGCTACACCATCGACCTCGACCTGACACGAGGGGTCGAAGTGTTCGGCTCCATCACGTCTGTGCGCTTTTGCGTGCGCGAGGCGGGCACCGACACCTTCATTCAACTGGAGGCAGCCGCACTGCACCGGGTCGTCCTCGACGGCACCACACTCGACCCCGCGCTGTACGTCGATGGCCGCTACCCGCTCACCGGGCTCGGTCAGGGCGAGCACGAGCTGCTGCTCGACGCCGACATGCGCTATTCGCACACCGGCGAGGGCATGCACCGCTTCACCGACCCAACCGATGGCGAAACGTATTTGTACACCATGTGTTGCATGGCCGACGCACCCAAGGTCTTCGGTTGCTTCGACCAACCTGACCTCAAAGGCGTCTTCGAGGTCACCGTCACCGCGCCGCCCGAGTGGACCGTCCTGGGCAACGGCATCGCCGAACGCGTCGGCGACACCGCCGATGGCCGCTGGCGGCTCACCGCCACCAAACCCATCAGCACCTATTTGATGGCGCTCGCCGCCGGGCCCTGGCACTCGGTGCGTACCCGACACGCCGGGCTACCGTTCGGACTGCACGTGCGCCGCTCGCTCGCGGCCCACCTCGACACGGACGCCGACGAGATCTTTGACATCACCCGCCGCTGCTTCGACCGCTACCACGAGATCTTCGACGAGCCCTACCCCTTCGACTCCTACGACCAGGCATTCGTCCCCGAATTCAACTCCGGCGCCATGGAGAACCCCGGGCTCGTCACCTTCCGCGACGAATTCGTCTTCCGCTCCGCCGTCACCGAGGCCGAACGACAAAGCCGCGCCATGGTCATCGCCCACGAGATGGCCCACATGTGGTTCGGCGACCTGGTCACCATGCGCTGGTGGGACGACATCTGGCTGAACGAGTCGTTCGCCGAGTACATGGGCTTCCACATCCTCACCGAGGCCACCCATTACACCGACACCTGGGCCGACTTCGGCGTCCGCCGCAAGAACTGGGGCTACGACGCCGACCAGCGGCCCTCCACGCACCCCGTAGCACCCGAGCCAGACGGCGTACCCGACACGGCCGCAGCCCGCCTCAACTTCGACGGCATCTCCTACGCCAAGGGCGCGTCCGCGCTGCGGCAACTCGTCGCCTGGCTGGGCGAGCGGCACTTCTTCGCGGGCATCAACGACCACTTCACGCTGCACCGCTTCGCCAACGCGACGCTCGCCGACTTCATCGACTCCCTCGCCCGTGCCTCCGGCCGTGACGTCCACGCCTGGGCCGACACCTGGCTACGCACCACGGGCGTGGACACGCTCACGCCCACCGTCAGCGACACCCCCAACGGCTGGGAGCTACGACTGACCCACGAGGGCAGCCGCCCACACCAGCTCACCATCGGCCTGTACGACCTCGACCAGGCGACGAGCCGCCTCGTCCCCCGCACACCGCTGCACTGGAACGTGCCCGACGACGTCGTGCACACCGCCGATGGCCGCCGCCCCGACCTCGTCCTCGTCAATGACGCCGACCTCACCTACGCCAAGATCGGCTTCGACGACCGGTCCTGGGCGACCATCGCCGCGGCCCTGGCAGGGCTGCCCAACGCGCTCTCCCGCGCCGTGATCTGGAACGCCGCCCGGGACCTGGTACGCGACGGAAAGCTGCCGCCCACCGCCTACCTCGACGCGCTGCGCGCCCACCTTCCGCAAGAGAGCGACGTCGCCATCGTGCAGGGCGTCCTCGCCTTCGCCCGCACCCAGATCGCCGACCGCTACCTCACTGCCAAGCAGCGCCCCGCGGCCCTGGCCACCCTCACCGACACCTGCCGTGACCTGCTCCGCCGCACCCACGACGGCTCGGCGCCCGGGCTGCGGCTCGCGGCCGTACGCACCCTCGCCGACAGCGCCACCAACCCGGCCGAACTGGACGAGTGGCTCGCCGCAGGCACCGTGCCCGGTGGCCCCGTGCTCGACCCGGAACTGCGCTGGCGACTGCTGTTGCGGCGCGCCGTCCTCGGCGCCGCCACGCCTGCCGACATCGAAGCGGAACTCGCCCGCGACTCCAGCGCCACCGGCCAGGAGGGCGCTGCCCGCTGCCGGGCCGCGCTGCCCGACCCGGCAGCCAAGGAAGCCGCCTGGACGGAACTGTTCGACAAGGACGACCTCTCCACCTACCTGGCCACCGCCACCGCCGAGGGCTTTTGGCAGCCCGAGCAGCACGAACTCCTCCGTGCCTACCTGCCGCGCTACTTCCCCGCCGTCGCCGAGGTGGCCGCCCGACGCGGCCCCGCCATTGCCCAGGCCGTGGGTCGCTTCGGCTTCCCGCAGTACGCGGTAGACGCGTCAACGCTGCGGCTCGGCGAGGAGTGCCTGCGCGACGCCAACCCCATCCCCGCGCTGCGGCGCCGTTTTGCGGACGAACTGGACGACCTGCGCCGCGCGCTGCGCGTACGGGAGGGCGCCACCGCCGGGCACGGGGGAGCCCAGGGTTAGGGCCGTGGGGCCCACCTGCGGTCCCGCGGAGCCCGTGGTGCCCGCGGAAGGGCCCGGACCTCGCGGATAGGGGGCCGTGGTGCGGGCCGACGATGGCGCAGGTGGGGCCGCCGTCGTAGGTCTGCGGTCGTATGCGCACTGGGTCAAGAAGGCGATTCGGAGGCAGGGTCCGGTTAGTTAGGCTGGCATCGTCAAACCCCAAGCCAAGCCCCACAACCCGCCGGACCCGCCCCGAACACCTCGCTCCACCCTCGTAGTTCGCCCTGGTTGGGCAACCTCTGCTGGTCCGCCGGGGCGTGCGGCCAACAGAAAGAGAAAAACGTGATCGTCGTGACCGGCGCCACCGGAAACGTAGGACGCGCGCTCGTGTCCCAACTCGTCGCCGATGGCCATCCCCTACGAGCCCTCACCCGTGACCCGAGCCGGGCCGCGCTGCCAGCAGGCGCCGAAGCGGTACGGGCCGACCTCGCCGACACCACCGGCCTACCCGCCCTCTTCACCGGCGCCACCAGCCTGTTCATCAACCTCAGCGCGGTCGGCGACCACACCCCCGCCCTGCTCGCCGCGGCCATCCCCGCAGGCGTACGGCGCGTAGTGCTGCTCTCCAGCGGCGCAGTCGAGGACGGCGCTGACGAAAACAGCCCGATCGTCGCCCACCACCTCGCGCCAGAGCGCGCGGTCCAAGCGAGCGGCGCCCAGTGGACCCTGCTGAGGCCCAACGCGTTCGCCACCAACTCCCTCCAGTGGGCGCCGCAAATCCGCAGCGGAGACGTCGTACGCGGCCCGTTCGCCGGGGCCCGTACCGCGCCGATCCACGAGGCCGACATCGCCGCCGTCGCCGCACGCGCCCTCGTGGACGACGGACACCACACGGCGATCTACCGACTCACCGGCCCCGACATCCTCACCACGGCCGAACAAATACAGGCCATCGGCACCGCACTCGGCCGCGAACTGCGCTTCGACGAGGTCCCACGCGAAGACGTCGGGGCAGACCTCTTCCCGCACGTCCCGCCGCAGATGCTGGAGACGATCTTGGACGCGTTCGCCGCGGCGGTCACCGCCGAGACGGAGGTCACCACCACGGTGGGCCAGGTCACCGGCCGCCCCGCCCTGACCTTCGCCCACTGGGCAGCGGACCACGTCGCCGACTTCCAACGCCCCACCGCCTGACCCCCAAGCGGGCCCTGGCCCTGGCCCCGGCCCGCTCGCGGCCTCCCCGACCGGCCCGGCACGAGGCCACTGCGCCCGGCTGGCGCCCGGTTTGGCCCGCGCTCCGCTGAGCGGGTTGCCCAGCCGCCCGCGGCCCCGCCCGGCCTCGTGGCCCCGCCTGGCCCCGCAGCGTTGCAACCTCAGCACGGCCCCGCACCCCGCAGCCGCCGGCGGCCCTACCAGATCTGCCTCCGACGTAGGCCCAGTCCCCCCTCGTAAGGGCACGTCCCTCCCTCGTAAGGGTGGTGTCCTTCCAAGCGCCGTCGCCGCCGGTAGTGCCACAAGTAGCTTAGGCCGACCTCATCCCCGCGACTCCGTATGGAGGGCACATCCGTGCCTGTGCCCGTTGCCGCCGCCGAACCACTCCTCCCGCACCTCGCAGGCGAAGCCGCAGGTCCCCGCGCGCTGCGCCCGCTGCTCGACACCGTCCTTGACGCACTCGCCACCGGCGCCCGCGACCGGGCCGGACCCCTTCCGCCCGGCGGACCCGAGGCCGTCGCACGGGCCGTACGAGAAACGGTCGGCCGCGCCATCCCCATGGAAGGCACCGGCGCTCACGAGGCCCTACGCGCCCTGGTGCACGCCGTCACCACCGGTGCCGCCGACCCCGCCCACCCCCACTGCGTCGCCCATCTGCACTGCCCGCCGCTGGCCGTCGCCGTCGCGGCCGACCTCGCCGCCAGCGCACTCAACCCCTCGCTCGACTCCTGGGACCAGGCACCCGCCGCCTCCGAGATGGAGGCCCTCACCACCCGAGAACTCGCCGCCTTGGTGTACGCGACGGCCCGCACCCCCGAAGCCCTGGTCACCACCGGCGGCACCGAATCCAACCAACTCGCCCTGCTACTCGCCCGCGAAGCCACCCCCGCACGGCCCGCCAAACCAGCGGCGATCCCCGCAGCCCACCTAGCAGACCAGCCGGCCATGCGCACGCCCATCCCCGCGCAACTGGCACCGCACGCACCCCTCACATCCACCATCGGCCACCCCGCAGCACCGCCACCAGGACCGGGCCACCACCCCCCGCTCCCGTACGCACCGTCCCACCACACCTGCACCCACCTGCACCGGCCGCCCCACCGGCAACCGCACGGGGCACCGGCCCTACGGGTCATCTGCGGAGACAACGCACATCACAGCGTGCTCCGCGCCGCCTGGCTGCTGGGACTGCCCACACCGATCGTGATCCCCGCCCCGCGCGGCATCCTCGACCCCGCCGCCGTCGCCACCCACCTGGCCGAACTCCCCGACACCGGGCCGCGGCTGGTCGTGGCCACCGCGGGAACCACCGACTGCGGCGCCATCGACCCACTGCCCCAACTCGCCGACGTCGCCGCAGCCCACGGCGCCCGGCTGCACATCGACGCCGCGTACGGCGGACCGCTCCTGTTCAGCGACATCCACCGACACAAGCTCCGCGGCATCGAGCGCGCCCACACCGTCACCCTCGACCTGCACAAACTAGGCTGGCAACCCGTCGCAGCCGGCCTGTTGGCCGTCCCCCACACGACCGACCTCGCACCACTTGGCCACCGCGCCGAGTACCTGAGCGCCGACGACGACACCGAAGCCGGATTCCCCGACCTCCTCGGCCGCTCCCCCCGCACCACCCGCCGCCCCGACATCCTCAAAATCGCCGTCACCCTGCGCGCGCTCGGTCGCAACGGACTCGCCGACCTCATCAACCGCACCTGCGCAGCCGCCCAACACCTCGCCGACCTCATCGAGGAAACCCCCGGACTCGAACTCCACTCCCGGCCCACCATCAGCACGGTCCTCTTCCGACCCACCGAAACAGACGCATCCACCATCGCCCACATCCGCCGCCAACTCCTCACCGAAGGGCGCGCCGTCCTCGGCCGTGCCACCCGCCCCGACGGCCTATGGCTCAAGGCCACCCTGCTGCACCCGCACATCCAACCCAGCGACCTACAAACGCTGGTGAAACTCGTGGAAGGCCACCGCACCGGATGAGCACCAACACCCCAAGACCGCAGCCAGCCACCGACCACCACAACCCCACCACCAGCCCGGAGCAGCCATACGACCTCCTGGGCATCGGCATCGGCCCGTTCAACCTCTCCCTCGCCGCCCTCGCCCACGGCGTACCCGGCATCCGCACCGCCTTCTACGAACAACGCCCCACCTTCCGCTGGCACCCCGGCCTCCTCATCGAGGGCACCACCCTCCAAGTCCCCTTCCTCGCCGACCTCGTCACCCTCGCCGACCCCACCAGCCCCTGGACATTCCTCAACTACCTCCACTACAGCGAACGGCTCTTCCCCTTCTACTTCGCCGAGCGCTTCCACATCCAACGCGCCGAATACGACGCGTACTGCCGCTGGGTCAGCGAACGCCTCCCCGGCCTGCACTTTCGCCACCACATCGACGCCGTCCGCTGGAACCCCGAACGCGCACTGTTCGAAGTGGACTTCGCCCGACTCGACACCGAAGGCGAAGCAACAGCACTCGGCCGCACCTACGCCCGCCACCTCGCCCTCGGCGTCGGCACCGCACCTCACGTGCCCGAACCACTGCGCCCGCTCACCGCCGCACCCAGCGTGCCCGTCCTGCACTCCGCCGACTACCTCGACCACCGGGCCAAACTCCTGGCCGCCGACCACATCACCGTCGTCGGCTCCGGCCAATCCGGCGCCGAAGTCTTCCTCGACCTACTACGCCGCCGCCCACCCGGCCGCGAGGGCCTGCACTGGCTGACCCGCAGCCCCGCCTTCGCCCCCATGGAATACAGCAAGCTCGGCCTCGAACAGTTCACCCCCGACTACACCCGCTACTTCCACGCGCTGACCGAAAACACCCGCGACGCGCTCATCCCCGGCCAATGGCAGCTCTACAAGGGCATCGACCAGGCCACCATCGCGGCCATCCACGACGAGCTGTACGACCGCACCCTCAACGGCGGTTGGCCCGACGCCATCCTCAGCCCCGGCGTCCGCGTCCGCACCGCCGGCCGCGTCGGCACCACCCACATCGAACTGCACGTCGAGCACGAACACCAACACGCCCGCCAACGCCTGACCACCAACGCCGTGGTCCTGGCCACCGGCTACCGAGAACGCCGCATCGAAACCCTCCTCGCAGACCTGCACCCGCAACTCTGCCGCGACAGCGCGGACCGCCCTGTGGTCGATGAACACCAACGCCTCGTCTTCGACCCCGCCATCGAAGGCTCCGTCTACGTCCAAAACGCCGAACGCCACACCCACGGCGTCGGCGCACCCGACCTCGGACTCGCAGCCTGGCGCGGCGCGGTCATCCTCAACTCAGTCACGGGCCGCACGGCGTTTCCGCTTCCGCGCCGAACCGCGTTCACCACCTTCGGCCTCGACACAACCCCCGCCCCCCGAAACACCGGCCACCGTGACGGCAAGCTCCCCGATCAGCGCGATCGTCACACCGCTGCGCGGACATGACCACACCGCCTGACCATGGCGTACCACCGGTGCCAGCGGATGCGCATTCGGATGGAGCGGACACTCGGGCCACACCGCAGGCCTCATCGCCGCGCACAGCGCCTCCACGGCCCACTCCTGCACCTGATCGGCAAGCTCCGCGACCTGCTGCGCCCGCGGTTGCCCGAGCATCGTGGAGATGCCCATCCCGGAGCCGTCCGGCTCGTACAGCATCACCCCGGCGATACCGCCCACGCCGGCGAGTTCCCGCGCCCAAGCATCTTCGGCAAAATGTGCCCGTACGGCGCACGAAGCAGATAGATCCCGGCGTACGGCTTCGAACGCAACGGCGAACTCCTCATCCATCCTTTCATTGTGCTGAGGAACGGCCCTTTAGTGACCGTTTAGTGGGCACCCTTTAACGGTTATTGACGCCCTTTAACGCGTCCTGAACGACCTCGCCGCACGCCGGAGCACGCCAACGCCCCGCTACACCACAACATCGCGCCATGGCGCATTCCCGCACCACCTCCGCGCCCCCGCACTGCCACCCCACATATAGCCGCACCCCACAGCACTCCCGTAACACTCGCCCCAACTCAACATCCAAACCACACTGCACACACCAGTCACCCCCGCCCCACAGCCATCCCCACCCCAACCGCGTCCAGCACCCCAAAACCGCCCCGAGCCCGGCGAGCCCGCATCAACGACAGCAGAAGCACTGCTTATACGGCCGGTGCTCAAGCGGCGAATAAAACACGGGAGCGCCCTCCCGCGTCAAAATCCAACCCTCCGAAGCAAACTGCGCCGGATCAATCGTGCCCTTCTCCCGCACCCACGCAATAATCGTGTTCCGGATCTCCTCCGAGGCCGACCACACCTGCGGTGCCGACGCAACATGCGGAAAATTACCGCCGCCACTCGCCCGATAATTATTCACCGCCAACACAAAACGCGCATCGTCCACCACCGGCTTCCCCTCCCAACACAGCTTCGTAATCCGCCCACCCGGCGCCTTAGCTATGTCAATCTCGTACGTCACACCACTGACCGCGTCATAGTTGTAATCCGGCGTGCCATCCGCATTCGTCAACTTCGCCAACTCAACCCCACCACCCGGCGCCGTCCGCACGTAATAACGCGCCGAAAACTCCAAATAGGCCCGCAACTGCGCGCCAGTCAACACCCGCGCCTCCAACGTATTATCAAACGGATACAGACCAGCCACCTCGCGGATCGTGACGTCACCCACCGGCACCACCGCCGTACGCGAAAAACACGACGCCTGCGACAACACCGGCAACCCCGCGTACTCCGTCCCCACCAACCCCGCACGCACCGTCTGCGCCTGCACATGATTAATGAAATCAATAATTGGCACATCCTTGTACGGCGCCTCGTCCGCCATCATCCGCCGCACCGAAGTACCGATCACCTCACCCACATACGCCATAACCTTCCGGTGCTCACCCCCGAGCAACGCAACAATCTCCCGATCCTCCGCAGCCACATTTGAGTTCAACACCTTCGCCCCCACCGACTCCACCTGCCAACGCCCCCGCTCCCACACCAGATCAAAGTCGAACAACGTCAACCGCTGCCCCCACTTCAGCGGCTCCGACAACACAACCTCCCGCCCCGTCTTCTCATTCTTCACCCGATACTCGGCAATCTCGGCGTGCGCATGCCCCACCAAAATCGCATCAATCCCCGGCACCTGCCGCGCCACCAACGCCGCCGCATTCTCCACATGCGGCAACTGATCACCATAAGAGGACGTACCACTGGTCCCCGAATGCGCCGAAACAAGCACCACATCCGCACCCATCGACCGCAACCGCGGCACATACTTCGCCGCCTGCTCCACCAAGCCAGGAAATGTCATCTTCCCCCGCACATGCACCTTATCCCAGATCGCGATCCCCGGATTGGTCAGCCCCAACACCGCCACCCGCACCGGACGGCCGAACGGCGTGCGCAACTGCGTCATCCAGTACGGCGCAAACGCCGGCCGCGCCGTTTTCGCATCCAACGCATTCGCCGCCAACAGCGGGAAATCACACTGCTCCGCAAACTTCCGCAACAACGGAATGCCATAGTCGAACTCATGGTTACCGAGCGCCGCCGCGTCATACCCGATCGCATTCATCGCCCGCGCCATCGGATGCACTGGACCCCGAGGCCCCGTTATCGGATCGACCTTCGCGTAGTAATACGACAGCTGAGTGCCCTGAATAGTGTCACCCGCATCAATCAACAGCGTGTTCCCGCGCCCCCTGTCCGCACGCACCTGACGCACCAACGTCGAAATCTTCGCGAGGCCAACGTCGTTGTGATCCTTATCGTCAAACTCCGCACCAGTGAAATAATCCCAATTGAACACATTGCCATGCAGATCCGTCGTCCCCATGACGGTAAACGCATACCGCCGACCCCGCCCGCCCACAGCACGCCCCTCAGCCGCCGCACCGACCGTCGTCCCCGCAAGAGCCACCACAGCGCCCGTCCCAGCGACACGTCCCACAAACTTCCTGCGATCCAACGGCATGCCATCTCTCCCAACAGCGATACGTAGCGCGCACGCACACCGCGTAACGCGCGAGGATTCTCCACCCATGCAGGCCCAAACGACACCCAGCACAGGTTTCGATCACATGACTACCTGATGCGCGGACCGACTGCGAGAGTGAGCCCATGACCACACCGACACCACTGTCCTACGGAACCCCCGACACCCCACGCGTCGCGGTACGCGGCGAAGCCAACCTCCAGGTCGATCCCGAGATCGCCCGTATCGGCATCGCCGTCAGCGCCCGAGGCACCGACCGCCGCGGCGCCATCGACCACCTCACCCGCCGCAACAACCACGTCCTCGACCTCGTCAAGACCTACGGCGAAGCCGTAGAAAAACTGGAGACCGGCGCCTTCAGCATCACCCCCCAACTCACCGACAAAGGCCGCCACGAACGCATCCGCGCCTACCACGGCCGGGTCTACCTCACCGCCACCCTCGCCGACTTCAGCGCACTCGGCGAACTCACCACCCGCCTCGCCGACCTCGAACTCACCAGCGTGGACGGCCCCTGGTGGGGCCTACGCCCCGACTCGCCCGCCCACCGCGAAGCCCGCCAACAAGCCGTACGCGAAGCGGTCAAACGCGCCCGGGAATACGCCGAGGCACTAGGCGCACAACTCTCCGCCATCGTCGAACTCGCCGACATCGGCGCCGAAAACGCCCCCCTACCCGCCCCCGGCATGCACCGAGCCGCAGCCGCCGGATACGGCGGCTCCGCCGAATCGGCCCCCGCCCTCGACCTCGAACCACAGCAACAGACCGTATACGCGCACGTCAACGCCCGCTTTACGATGACGCGCCCCGCACTATGAGAAGAACGTGCGCAGGGCGCCGAAAGCGCTCATCGGAGCGCCCCCGCGCACGTTTCATTAGATGTCAAGAGCCTTTCATGTAAAGGTCGTTGGGCTGTAGACAGTCCACAGTCCTCTACCCGCTGGTAAGTCGTAGGCTCGACGCATGCGCCGAGCAAAAATCGTCTGCACCCTGGGCCCCGCCACCGACTCGTATGAGCAGATCAAGAGGCTTGTCGAGGCCGGCATGGACGTCGCCCGCTTCAACCTCAGCCACGGCACGTACGTGGAACACGAGGAGCGGTACCAAAGGGTGCGCCAAGCTTCCAAGGACACCGGCCGCAGCGTCGGCATCCTCGCCGACCTTCAAGGCCCGAAGATTCGCCTCGGCCGATTCCGCGAAGGGCCTGTACTCCTTGAACGCGGAGACGAGTTCACCATCACCGTCGAGGAGATGGAAGGCGACCGCCACTGCTGCGGCACCACCTACGAAGGTCTGGCCGCCGACGTCACGCGCGGTGAGCGCATCCTCATCGACGACGGCCGCGTCACCCTAGAGGTCACCTCCGTAGACGGCCCACGCGTCCACACCACGGTCATCGAGGGAGGCATGGTCTCCGACAACAAGGGCCTCAACCTCCCCGGCGTCGCCGTCTCGGTCCCCGCCCTCTCCGTCAAGGACATCGAAGACCTGCGCTGGGCCCTGCGCATCGGCGCCGACATCATCGCCCTGTCCTTCGTCCGCAACGCCGAAGACGTCATCGACGTACACCGCATCATGACCGAGGAAGGCCGCCGCCTCCCGGTCATCGCCAAGGTCGAGAAACCACAGGCAGTAGACAACCTCGAAGCCATCGTGGACGCCTTCGACGGAATCATGGTCGCCCGCGGCGACCTCGGCGTCGAAATGCCCCTGGAAGCCGTGCCGATGGTACAAAAACGCGCCATCAAACTCTCCAAGCGCAACGCCAAACCAGTGATCGTCGCGACCCAGATGCTCGACTCGATGATCGACGCCTCCCGCCCCACCCGCGCCGAGGCATCCGACGTCGCCAACGCCGTCATGGACGGCACCGACGCCGTGATGCTCTCCGGCGAGACCAGCGTCGGCAAATACCCCATCGAGACCGTCAAAACCATGGGCCGCATCGTCACAGCAGCCGAGGAAGACATGCTGGCCAAGGGCCTGCCGACGCTGACCGAACGCAGCAAGCCGCGCACCCAGGCCGGCGCGGTCGCCCGAGCGGCAGCAGAAATGGGCGACTTCCTCGGCGCCAAGTTCCTCGTCGCCTTCACCCAGTCCGGCGACACCGTCCGCCGCCTCTCCCGCTACCGCTCCCCAATCCCGGTCCTCGCCTTCACCCCCGACCCCGACACCTACTCCCAGCTCAACCTCACCTGGGGCGTGGAAACCTTCCTCGGCCCACACGTCGAGTCCACGGACGCGATGGTCGCCCAGGTAGACGAGGAACTGCTGCGCATCGGCCGCTGTCAAAAGGGCGACATTGTCGTCATCACCGCCGGCTCGCCCCCCGGCGTAGCCGGCTCCACCAACCTGGTCCGCGTCCACCACATCGGCGACGACCCGGGGCAGTGACCCACACCGCAGAGCACCACGCGCACAGCGGGCCGGGCGCGACACGTCAGCACTTCGGCCCGATGTGCGCATCCATGAGCGCGACGGACGCGCGGCGGGCGACGGAGATATGGAAAGGATCGCTACCGCGTGCCAACGTCGTCCATGCCACTCCGACCTGCGTCAAGGTGTCCGAGCACAGCTTGCGGATGTCGTCGGACTTGTTGGTGAAGAGGTAGCGGGGATACTCGTATCGCTTACGTTCGCCACCCACGAGCCGCGTTGTCCAATTGGTGACGCGGCACCCGTCGGAGTGGAAGAGTCCGCGCAGGAACCGCCACGGGTATGCGTCCACGATGCGTTGCTGCCAGTCGCTCAGCTCGATCAACCGCTCGTGCTTCTTACCTCGGCCGTGCTGGGGGAAGAGGCACCATAGATGGTTGGAATAGACCTTCACGTTGCTGCACCCTGTCCTCCGCATCCGGGAGACAGAGTTGTGCGGGAAAACCGCCGCCATGGCTTCCTCGCATTCCGTCATGAGGCCGGGCCAGGCTTCGGCACACGTGACCATGAGGCTTGGGGCGCGATGTCGCGAATAACGGATGATGTGCCCGTCCCCTAGGTAGAGACCTAAGAGATAGGCGTATGCCGACTCGTCCAAAGGTGCGTTGTCGCAGCGAGGACACGGCCGCTTCGGCCGACCCGGGAGAGCGTCGTGCTTCGCCCGTTCGACGTGGAGCCAGTAGCCAACGGTGCCTACGGGGACATTCAGCTCTCGTGCGACATCCGCGTTCTTCATGCCGGCGCGGAGTCGAACAAGAGCTGAGTGTCGTACGTGCGTACCATGCGCATTCATGTTTCCACTGTGCGTGATACATGACGACACGGTGTTATGAAGGCGAAAGCTTCACGAGAAGGAGCGCTTCCGCTTATTTTGGGTGCCGGGTGCGGGACTCGAACCCGCACGCCCTTTCGGACAAATGTGTTTGAGACATTCGCGTATGCCTATTCCGCCAACCCGGCTAGGTGGGACGCCCACAGCTTACCCTCTCTGGCGCGCGGAGGTCCCACCGGTAGGCTCATGGAGCACCACCTGCCTGATCCGAGGAGTCCCGTGAGCGACGTCGAGCCTGAGTCCGTCGATGCGCAGCAGTCGCACGTCCCCCCGCTGACCACACGCGTCGTCATCGCCGAGGATGAGGCGCTGATCCGCCTCGATCTGAAGGAGATGCTCGAAGAAGAGGGGTACTCCGTCGTCGGTGAGGCCGGGGATGGGCAGCGGGCCGTCGAGTTGGCCCGGGAGCACCGGCCCGACCTCGTCATCCTCGATGTGAAAATGCCGGTCTTGGACGGTATCTCCGCCGCTGAGCAGATCGCGGCGGACAGTATCGCGCCGGTGTTGATGCTGACCGCCTTTTCGCAGCGGGATTTGGTGGAGCGGGCCCGGGACGCGGGGGCGATGGCGTACCTCGTCAAGCCGTTCAGCAAGAGCGATGTGGTGCCCGCCATTGAGATGGCTGTCTCTCGTTTCGCCGAGCTGAAGGCGCTGGAGACTGAGGTCGCTGACCTCTCGCAGCGGCTGGAGACGCGCAAGCTGGTGGACCGAGCGAAGAGCGCGCTACAGACGCAGTACGGGCTGACCGAGCCAGCCGCGTTCCGGTGGATTCAAAAGACGTCGATGGACCGGCGGATGTCCATGCAGCAGGTGGCCGAGGCGGTCATCGAGGACGCGGCGGAGAAGAAGGCGGCTAGGGGCGTCAAGGAGTCCTGACCTGTCGCGAGCCTTGGTCTGCTGGGAACCGTGGCTTGGGTGGAGTCCCGGTGTGAGCAGGAGGCTCGGGCTTGGCCGGTGGCGTCCGATCGGCACGAGTTCTGGGCCCGTCCGGTTGGACGGGCCCCGCTTTCTTTCGCCGCCGGATGTCCTTGTGCGTGCCCGGTCCGGCCCCCCTTTTTGCCCTCGGTCAGTCCTCGCCCAGGTAGGCCTTGCGTACCGACTCGTCGTGGAGCAGGTCCTGTCCGGTGCCGGATAGGACGATCTTGCCGATCTCCATCACGTGGCCGCAATCCGCGAGGGACAGGGCTGCCTGTGCGTTCTGCTCGACCAGCAGGATCGTGGTGCCGTTGGACTTCAGCTCGCGGATCGTGTGCATGATCTTTTGCATCATGATCGGCGAGAGGCCCATGGACGGCTCGTCCAGCATCAGCAGTTTGGGTCGGGACATCAGCGCCCTGCCCATGGCCAGCATCTGTTGTTCGCCGCCGGAGAGCGTGCCCGCGGCTTGGCCGCGGCGCTCGCCGAGGATGGGGAACAGGTCGTAGGCCCGCTGGATGTCCTTGTCGATGCCTGCGGCGTCTTTTCGGAGGAAGGCTCCGAGCTGGAGGTTCTCCGTGATCGTCAGTCGGGGGAAGATGTGTCGGCCCTCGGGGGAGTGCGCCAGGCCGAGTTTGACGATCTTGTGTGCTGGGGTGCCGGTCAGTGTTTCGCCCTCGAACCGTACGGTGCCGGCCAGCGGCTTGAGCAGTCCGGACAGGGTGCGTAGGGTGGTCGTTTTGCCTGCGCCGTTGGTGCCGATGAGCGTGACGACCTGGCCCGCTTCCACGCTGAATGAGATGCCTTTGACGGCCTCGATCTTGCCGTAGGCGACGCGTAGGTCCTCGACTTCAAGGAGTGCCGTCACTGTCCGTCCTCCGTCTGTGCGGTGTGCTGGTGCGCTTCGGCGGCTTCGACCTCGGCGACTTCGTCGCTGCCCGGTGCGCCTTCGAAGGGGGTGCCGAGGTAGGCGGCGATGACGCGTTCGTCTGCCTGGACGGTCTCTGATGTGCCTTCGATGAGTTTTTCGCCTTGGACGAGGACGGCGACGCGGTCGCACAGACGGAAGATGAACCGCATGTCGTGCTCGATGACCAGGACGGCGGTGCCTTGGTCGCGTACGGCCAGGACCAGTTCTTCGGTGGCGCGGGTCTCTTGCGGGTTCATGCCTGCGGTGGGTTCGTCGAGGAGGAGAAGACCTGGTTCGCTGGCTAGGGCGCGGGCGATTTCTAGCTTGCGTTGTTCGCCGTAGGGGAGGTTGCGTGCGAGGTGGTCGCACTTGGTGGCGAGGCCGGTGAACTCCAGGAGTTCCATGGAGCGTTCTTTGGAGGCTTGTTCGGCGCGGCGGAAGGAGGGGAGGCGTAGGAGCGCCGACGCGAGTCCTTCTTTGGTGCGGGTGTGTCGGCCGACGAGCACGTTTTCCAGGACGGTCATGTTGGCGAAGAGCCGGATGTTTTGGAAGGTGCGGGCGATGCCGGCTTGGGTGACGAGGTGTGGTTTGGGTGGCAGGACGGTGCCTTGGTAGGCGACGCGGCCTTCGGTGGGGACGTAGAGGCCGGTGAGGCAGTTGAAGAAGGTGGTTTTGCCCGCGCCGTTGGGGCCGATGAGGCCGACGATTTCTCCCGGGCGCACGGTGAGGTCTACGGCGCGTACGGCGGTGAGGCCGCCGAACCGCATGGTGACTCCGGTCGCGGCGAGGATGGGGGTGCTGTGGTCGTCGGTCTTGGTGAGGCTGGTGGTCGTCATCGGTTACGCCTCCGCCTTGGTGATGCCGATGCCTTGGCCTGGCAGGCGGTCCTGGTCCGGTACGTCGAGTTGTCCGGTCTCATGGAATTCGAGTTGTTTTCTGCGGTCGGCGACCAGTCCTTCGGGGCGGAAGCGCATGAGGAGGATGAGTGCGAGGCCGAAGAGGAGGAGTTGGTAGTCGGCCATGAAGTCCAGTTTGGCTGGGATGAGGTAGAGCAGAGCGGCGCCGATGATGGGTCCGCTGAGGGTGCCCATGCCGCCGAGGATGACGGCGGCGAGGAGGAATGCGGAGTTGGGTGGTACGGGCCCGGCGAACTGGTATTGCTCGGGTGTGACGGTGGTGGTGACGTGGGCTTGTACGGTTCCGGCGAGGCCGGCCAGGGTGGCGCCGAGGGCGAAGGCGAGCAGTTTGAGGCGGAAGCCGTTGATGCCCATGGCGGTGGCGGCGGTTTCGTCTTCGCGGATGGCGACCCAGGCGCGGCCGATGCGGGATTCGGCGGCGCGGCGGAAGACGAGGACGACGAAGGCGGTGACGAGGAGCATGAGGAGGTAGTAGTTGCCGAAGGGGCCGATGGGGTAACCGAGGATGTTGTGGTTTTCGCCGAAGTCGAAGCCGAAGATTTTGAGGCTGGGCACGTTGGGGATGCCCATGGAGCCGTTGGTGACGTCGGGGCCTGTGGTGCCGTTGAGGTTGAGCATGCTGATGCGGAAGATCTCGCCGAAGCCGAGGGTGACGATGGCCAGGTAGTCGCCGCGTAGCCGCAGGGTGGGAGCGCCGATGAGGACGCCGAAGACGAGCGAGGCGGCGGCCCCGGTGAGCATGGCGGCCCAGAAGGGGAAGTGCACGCCGATGGATGATTCGGGTGATCCGGAGACGAGGGCTGCTGCGTAGGCGCCGACGCCGAGGAAGGCGACGTATCCGAGGTCGAGTAGTCCGGCGAGGCCGACGACGACGTTGAGGCCGAGGGCGACGGTGGCGAAGATCAGGATGTAGGCGCCGACCGAGGTGTAGGTGTCGTTGTCTTGGGTGAAGGGGAAGCAGGCGGCGGCGACGAAGGCGGCGGCGAGGGCGATGTTGTGGTGCTTGGTGGTGAGGGCGGTGAGCCGGGCGATCAGTCCGGCGCTGTTGAGTGCGGCGAAGCCGAAGCTGGTGAGGATGAGGTAGCCGAGGAAGAGTTCGGCGTACTCGGTGTCGATGCCGTACGTGAACAGGTAGAGCCCGATGCCGAAGGCGATGGCTATGGCGAGGATTTCGGCCCAGACGGGCAGTGGTTTGGCGCGCTGGGGCGGTACGGAGGCGAGTGCGCGCCGTAGTCGGTACCAGCTGGGTGGGCCTGGGGCGTTGGGGCTTGGCCTGGGGTCGGTGGCGCTGTCGGTGGGGAGGCCGAGGGCGCCGATGACGGCGATGAGTGTGGTGGCGGCGGCGATGTAGCCGCCGGGTTCCAGGTTGGCGAGCCCGCCGAGGTCAACGGTGATGGCGAGCAGGGTGTACCAGGTGGTGCCGAGGGTGCCGAGTGCTAGGTAGAGCACGGGGCCGCTGGTTCCGGCGGGGGCGAGCCAGCGTAGGCCGCGGATGCCGTAGCCGACGATGAGGTACACGGTGGTGAGGACGGCGCCGGTGAGGGTGATGAGTTGGAGACCGCCGGGGTATCCGGTGACGGTGAGGTTGCCGGGGAAGGATGTGGTCCAGGTCCAGGCGACGAAGGTAGAGATGAGGGCGCCGATGGTGCCGATGGCGGTGAGGGCGCGGGCGAGGGTGGGGGAGAGCGGCAGGGGCGGGCTGGTGCCGTCCAGTGTCGTGGTGTGGATGGTCATGGCAATCACGCCCGATCCGCGACGCGTTCGCCCAGCAGCCCTTGGGGGCGCAGCAGCAGAACGAGGATGAGGAGGACGAAGGCCCAGACGTCCTTCCAGGAGCCGCCGCCGAACTGGGTCATGCCGGGTATCTCCTCGATGTATCCGGTGGCTAGGGCTTCGGCGAGGCCGAGTACGACGCCGCCGAGCATGGCGCCGTAGATGTTGCCGATGCCGCCGAGGACTGCCGCGGTGAAGGCTTTGAGGCCGAGGATGAAGCCCATGCGGAACTGGACTTCGCCGGTACGTAGCCCGTAGGCGACGGCGGCGACGCCGGCGAAGGCGGCGCCGATGGCGAAGGCCATGACGATGATGCGGTCGGTGTTGATGCCCATGAGTTTGGCGGTGTCGGGGTCTTGGGCGGTGGCTTGCATGCCGCGTCCGGTGCGGGTTTTGGAGACGAACAGGCCGAGGCCGAGCATGCACAGCGGGGCTGCGATGAGGACGAAGAGGTCGCCGCGCTGGATGGTCATGTTCCAGAACTCGTAGGCGTCGCTCTTGAATTGGGGGAAGGTGCGGGCTTTTTTGGCGTCGGGGTACCACTTCCACACCGCTTGTTGGAGCGCGATGGAGAGGCCGATGGCGGTGATGAGTGGGGCGAGGCGGGGTGCTTCGCGCAGTGGGCGGTAGGCGAAGCGTTCGGCGGCGACGCCGACGAGGACGGAGGTGGCGATTCCGCCGATGAGCATCAGGGGCAGCGCGAGCATGAGCGCGGTGCCCCCGGGGAGGGCCAGGTAGACGGTCAGTGCGCCGAAGCCGCCGACCATGAAGATTTCGCCGTGGGCGAAGTTGATGAGCTGGACGATGCCATAGACCATCGTGTAGCCGATCGCGATGAGGCCGTACATCGCGCCGAGGATGAGTCCGTTGGCCAGCTGTTGCGGCAGTTCGTGCACCGCAGGGCCTCCGTGAGGTGGGAAGGGCGTGCAAGGGCTGCCGTTGGGCCGCGCGGCGGCGTGGGTGGTGACGTCCGCGCGGCCGGCCGGTGGTGCGTTCGGGGAGCGCGGGTCAGTCCTTGTAGATCGCGCTGTACTGGGATTTCCAGGCTTTGTTTTCGACCTTGTATGCGGTGATCATCGTGTTGGTGGTGTCGCCGTATTCATCGAAGGAGACGGGTCCTGTGACGCCTTCGAATTTGACGGAACTGAGTGCCTTGATGACCTTTTCGCGGGGTTTGTCGGGGAGCTTGCCGTCGTTTTCGGCGACGATGGCCTTGACGGCTTGGATGATGGCCCAGGTGGCGTCGTAGGCGGAGCCGCCGTAGGCCTCGTAGGCGTCTTTGTAGCCGGCGGCCTTGTAGTCGGCGATGAACTTCTTGGCGGATTCCAGCTCTTCGACGGGCTTGCCGACGGCGGTGGCGAAGTCGCCTTCGGCCTTTTTGTTGAGGTTGATGAAGTCGGCGCTGTACATGCCGTCTCCGCCCATCAGGGGGACGCGGACGCCGCCGTCCTTGAGTTGTTGGCTCAGGGGCGCGGAGACCGGGTATTCGCCGCCGTAGAAGATCAGGTCCGGCTTGGCTTGGCGGGCCTTGGAGACGATGGCCTTGAAGTCTCGGTCTTCGGGGTTCACGTGTTCGGTGCCGACGACCTTGCCGCCGAGAGCGGTGAACTTGTCCTGGAAGGCCGAGGCGAGCCCGATGCCGTAGGTCTTCTGGTCGTCGATGACGTATACCCGCTTGGCTTTGATCTTCTCCCAGGCGTACGCGCCGCCGAACGCGCCCTGCACCTCGTCGGTGGTGGCGGTGCGGAAGTAGGTGCTGAACTGGCGTTTGCGTACGTCCTTCTTCCAGTCCTTGCCCTGGGAGAGGTCGGGGGTGGTGTTGGCCGGGGATATCAGGGCCAGCCCGTTGCTCTCGGCGACGGTCTGCATCGATTGGGCGACACCGGAGTTGAGCGGTCCGACGACGCCGATGACGTCGTCGTCGCCGCCGAGCTTGGTGATGTTCTGTTGCCCGGCGGAGGGCTGGGCTTGGTCGTCCAGGGCCTTGAGTTCGAACTTCACCCCCGAGACCTCGCCGACCTTGTTGGCGGTTTTGACGGCGAGGTCGCCGGAGTTTTTCAGTCCTTGGCCGAGGGCGGATAGGTCTCCGGTGATGGGCGCGTCGAGGCCGATGACGACGGTGGTCTTGCCGCCGTCGCTCTTCTCCTTGTCGTCGTCGCGAGAGCCGCATGCGCTCAGGGTCAGGGCCCCGGTGGTGAGAGCGGCGGTGAGTACAAGCAAGGAACGGTGACGCACAATCAGTCCTTTCCCTGGCGCGGCCTCTTTGGCGTAAGTGGCCGTGTCGCGCGCCGGGCCGTACGGGGGCCGTACCGAGTCCGTGCTGAGTCGGGCGCCCGGCAGCGCGGTGACTGGCGGTGACTCTAAGCCGGTGTGCGTGCCTGGGGCAGAGGTCCTGGGCAGGATGTGACGCTCTTGTTATGACGTGCTCGATTATGTAGCGCTGTGGATCATATAAATGCCGCATATCGCCCCGAAACTGTCGTCCGGATAGTGAGAACTCGCAGTTCCGCTAAGGGGTTGAGGTGCGGCTCGGTTGAGCCATGGTTTAGATCACTAAAAAGTTTGTGCTTTGGGTCACAAGCCCGCTGATGGCATGGTGACGGCAGTCACAGCGAGAGGTGTACGCTCGCTACTTTGTGTTACGGCAACGCTGTCGCCTCCGGGGTCTGGTGCGGCCTGAGTAGGGGCGATTCGCTCGGGGTCGCTGCTGTCGCGTGAGGGCCTTGCCGCAGGCGGGAGGGGGTGGCCCGGGCGGGGCAGGCAGATGTGACGCGGGTGGTATGGGTGTGTGGGTGATGTGTCGATGAGTCATATGGCGGTGAGCTTGATCGGACCGGGCTGCCGAGTGCCGGGCCGCTAGATCACTGGGGCGTCGAGTTGCTGGGTTGCTGGGCCGCCGGTGTGCTCAGTGGGCGGTGGCGCATTCCCGCGTGTTCGCCCCGTACTCATGACAGCTCGGGCACGCCGAAGGGGCGCGACACTGGGTCGCGCCCCTTCGATGGTGGTCAGGCGGTCCGGGTGCTTAGTTTGCGGTCGGAGCCCCCGTGCTGGCGATGTCATCGACCGCGCGCAACAGGCAGGTCAGCCGGGCGGTGCACAGGCGCTTGTCCTGTTCGTCGGTGATGACGATCTCGTAAGTGGCGGTGGTGCGACCTCGGTGGATGGGAGTGGCGACGCCGGTGACCAGACCGGATCGGGCGCCCCGGTGGTGGGTGCAGTTGAGGTCAACGCCAACGGCGATCTTGTGTGGTCCGCCGTGCAGCATCGAGCCCACCGAGCCCAGCGTTTCGGCGAGGACCGCCGAAGCCCCGCCGTGCAGGAGCCCGTACGGCTGCGTGTTGCCCTCCACCGGGAGGGTGCCCACCACGCGGTCGGGTGCGGCCTCCAGAACGCGTAGCCCCATGCGTTCACCGAGGTGCCCGGCGGAGAAGAGGGCGGGGAGGTCGATCCCGCGTCCCGCGTACTGGTCGATGATCTCCTGCGGGAACGTGGTGGTGCTCTGCTCGCCCATGGCGTCCGGCTCCGATCAGCGGCTCTCGTTCAGTGGTGTGTGCACCGTCTTACCTATCAGCTCCCTGAGCGAGCGCTTATACGGGGGCTGTCTGTTCCAACCGGATCACCACGGACTTGCTGGCAGGCGTGTTGCTGGTGTCCGCCGTCGCATCCAGCGGGACCAGGACATTGGTCTCCGGGTAGTACGCGGCGGCGCAGCCGCGTGCTGTCGGGTAGTGCACGACGCGGAAGCCGGGTGCGCGCCGCTCGATGCCGTCTCGCCATTCGCTGACCAAGTCGGCGTACGCACCGTCTGCAAGGCCTCGTTCGCGTGCGTCCTCGGGGTGGATGAGGACTACTCGGCGGCCGTTTTTGATGCCTCGGTAGCGGTCGTCTAGGCCGTAGATCGTGGTGTTGTACTGGTCGTGCGAGCGCAGCGTCTGCAAGAGCAGTCGCCCCTCGGGAACCTTGGGGTACTCGACGGGGGCGGCGGTGAAGTTGGCCTTCCCGGTGGCGGTGGGGAAGCGGCGCTCATCGCGTGGGGCGTGCGGTAGCGCGAATCCGCCGGACTTGCGTACCCGTGCGTCGAAATCCTCAAAACCGGGGATGACGCGTGCGATCCGGTCCCGGACGTGCCCGTAGTCCCCTTCGAACTCCTCCCAGGGGGTGCGGCTTTGCTCGCCGAGTACGTGTCGGGCCAGCCGGCAGACGATGGCGGGCTCGGAGAGCAGCTCGGCGTGGGCTGGCTCTAGTCGGCCTCGCGAGGCGTGCACCATGCCCATCGAGTCCTCGACGGTGACGAACTGGTCGCCGCCGGCTTGGGTGTCGCGCTCGGTGCGGCCGAGGGTGGGCAGGATCAATGCCCGCGCGCCGGTGACCGTGTGCGAGCGGTTGAGCTTGGTGGACACATGGACGGTGAGCCGGGCGCGGCGCATGGCGGCCTCGGTGACGTCGGTGTCCGGCGAAGCGGCCACGAAGTTGCCGCCCATCGCGAAGAAGACCTTGACGTGCCCGTCTCGTAGGGCGCGGATGGCCCGTACGACGTCGAGGCCGTGCGCGCGCGGCGGTGCGAAGCCGAACTCCTTTTCCAGCGCGTCCAAGAACTCGGGTGCGGGTCGCTCGAAGATGCCCATCGTGCGGTCGCCCTGCACGTTGCTGTGGCCACGCACGGGGCACACGCCGGCCCCGGGGCGGCCGACATTGCCGCGCAGCAACAGGAAGTTGACGACCTCCCTGATGGTGGGCACCGAGTGCTTGTGCTGGGTGAGCCCCATGGCCCAGCACACGATGGTGCGGCGGGAGGCGAGGACCATCTCCAGCGCTCGTTCGATGTCGGCCCGTGCGAGCCCGGTGGCGCGCAGCGTCTCGTCCCAGTCGGCCGCGCGGGCGGTGGCAGCGAACTCTTCGAAGCCGTGCGTGTGTTCGCGGACGAACTCTTCGTCAACGGCCCCGTCGTTCTCCAGGATCAGCCGGTTCAGTACCCGGAAGAGGGCCTGGTCACCGCCTAGTCTGACCTGGAGGAACAGATCGGTGAGCGGGGTGCCGCCGCGGGTGAGGCCGCGCGCGGTCTGTGGGTTCTTGAACCGCTCCATGCCCGCCTCGGGCAGCGGGTTGACGGTGATGATGCGCGCCCCGTTGGCCTTGGCCTTCTCCAGTGCGGTGAGCATGCGGGGATGGTTGGTGCCCGGGTTCTGACCGGCGACGATGATCAGATCGGCCTGGTAGAGGTCGTCGAGCAGCACGCTGCCCTTGCCGATGCCGAGCGTCTCGGTCAGCGCGGAACCGGATGACTCGTGGCACATGTTGGAGCAGTCGGGCAGGTTGTTGGTGCCGAACTCGCGGGCGAAGAGCTGGTAGAGGAAGGCGGCCTCGTTGCTCGTACGGCCCGAGGTGTAGAACACCGCCTCATCTGGTGAGCCGAGGGCCTGAAGCTCTTCGGCGATCAGGGCGAACGCGCGGTCCCAAGCAATCGGTTCGTACCGCTCGGCGCCCTCGTCGAGGAACATCGGCTGGGTGAGACGGCCCTGTTGACCGAGCCAGTACCCGCTGCGGGTGGCGAGGTCGGCGATCGGGTGCGCGGTGAAGAAGTCGGGTGTGACGCGGCGCAGCGTGGCTTCCTCCGCGACGGCCTTCGCGCCGTTCTCGCAGAATTCCGCCGCATGCCGCTTGTCCGGCTCGGGCCAGGCGCAACCGGGGCAGTCGAAGCCGTCCTTTTGGTTGACCTTGAGGAGGGTGAGCGCGGTGCGGCGCACACCCATCTGGCGCTGCGCGGCGAGCAGGGAGTGGGCGACGCCGGGCAGTCCGGCCGCGGACTGCTGTGGCGGGCTCACCTCGGGCGCGTCCTGCACCGGGTCACCTGTGGGCGGCTTGGCTGCCATGGCGCTCCCCTTTGATCGATCGGTCGTCGCTGACATGTCTGCGGGTCGCCGCGGGGCGGGCCGATGGTGTGCGGTCCGTCGCCGACGGTGGCCGTCGGTGCCCGGCCCGTACGTGATTGGGCCGGCTGTCCCGGTACCAAGACCGGTACAGGTAAATCCTGTCACGAGGCACTGACAGTGGCTGGGGCCCCCGCTGCCGGCTGGGGCCGTGCCTTTCTCGCCGGACTGGGCGCCCGCCCGCCCGCCTGCCGGGTCGGGGTGGCTGCTGGCGGATCGAGGTGGCTGCCGCCGGGGTTGGGTGGCTGCCGCCGGGGTTGGGGTGGCTGCTGGCGGGCTGAGGTGGCTGCCGCCGGGCCGGGGCTGTGCCGCTGGCTTCTGGTACGGCCCGGCCGGGCTGTTTGGGGTCGGCGGCCGGGCCGTACCACCGGTGGCGCTGGATTGTCAGTGGGCCGTGGCAGGATCGGGGGCGTGGCAGAGAAAGCATCGAAGACGACAGCAGCGCAGCCCTCCGGCGAGTCAGGCGAGCATCCCCGTCTGCTCCTGCTGGATGGGCATTCCCTGGCCTATCGGGCGTTCTTCGCCCTGCCCGCGGAGAACTTCAGCACGAGCACGGGCCAGACGACCAATGCCATCTACGGCTTCGCCTCGATGCTCGCGAACACGTTGCGTGACGAGCAGCCGACGCATTTGGCGGTCGCCTTCGATGTGTCCCGTAAGACCTGGCGCTCCGAGGAGTTCCCTGAGTACAAGGCGACGCGTTCGCAGACCCCGGATGAGTTCAAGGGGCAGGTGGAACTGATCGGGGAAATGCTGGACGCGATGAGCGTGCGGCGCTTCGCGATCGAGGGCTTCGAGGCGGACGATGTGATCGCCACGCTGGCGACCCGCGCGGAGGCGGACGGTTTCCAGGTGTCGATCGTCACCGGTGACCGGGACTCCTTCCAGTTGGTCAGCGACCAGGTGACGGTGCTGTATCCGACGAAGGGCGTCTCTGAGCTGACGCGGTTCACTCCGGAGAAGGTGCAGGAGAAGTACGGTCTTTCGCCGCGGCAGTATCCGGACTTCGCGGCGCTGCGCGGTGACCCATCGGACAACCTTCCGGGCATTCCGGGCGTCGGCGAGAAGACCGCCGCGAAGTGGATCAACCAGTTCGGTTCCTTCGACGCATTGGTCGAGCGGGCCGATGAGGTCAAGGGCAAGGTCGGGCAGAGCTTCCGCGACCATCTGGAGTCCGTCAAGCTCAATCGCCGGCTGACCGAGATGGTGCGGGACGTCGAGCTGTCCTGTGGCCCGGCGGAGTTGCTGCGGGCGCCATACGACCGGCAGGCGCTGACGGTGGTGCTCGACGCGCTGGAGTTTCGGCACCAGAACTTCCGCGAGCGGCTGCTGGCCGCCGACCCGGGCGCGGTCGAGGAGACGGTGGTGCCGGCGGCCGGTGTCGAGGTGGACGGGGTGGCGCTGGGCGCCGGCGAGCTGGCGCCGTGGCTCGCCGAGCACGCGGGGGCGCTCCTTGGCTTGGCGACCGTCGATGCCTGGGCGTTGGGCAGCGGCAGCGTCAGCGAGGTCGCGCTGGCGACAGCGGCCGGGCCCGCGGTGTGGTTCGACCCGTCCCAGGTGGACGAGGCGGACGAGCGGGCCTTCGCCGAGTGGATCGCCGATCCTGAGCGGCCGAAGGTGACGCACGACGCGAAGGGCGTGATGCGGGTCTTCGCCGAACACGGCTGGACCGTCGCCGGGGTGGGCATGGACACCGCGCTCGCCGCGTACCTGGTCAAGCCGGGGCGGCGCTCCTTCGCGTTGGATGCGCTGTCCGTGGAGTACCTGGGCCGTGAGCTGGCCCCAGCGGCGGCCGATAGCGGACAGCTCGCCTTCGGCGCCGATGACCAGGCCGAGCAGGATGCGCTCATGACGCAGGCGCGGGCCATTGTCGATCTTGGCGAGGCGTTTGGCGGGCGGCTGGCCGAGGTCGGCTCCGCCGATTTGCTGCGCGAGGTGGAGCTGCCGACCTCCGAGCTGCTGGCCCGGCTTGAGCGGGCCGGGATCGCCGCTGACCGTGGCTGGCTGGAGCGCATGGAGCAGCAGTTCGCCGCTGCCGTGCAGCAGGCGGTGCAGGAGGCGCACGCCGCGGTTGGCCATGAGTTCAACCTCGGCTCGCCCAAGCAGCTCCAGGAGGTGCTTTTCGGCGAGCTGGGTCTGCCGAAGACGAAGAAGACCAAGACGGGCTATACGACGGACGCCGACGCCCTGGCCTGGCTCGCCGCGCAGACCGACCACGAGCTGCCGGTGATCATGTTGCGCCACCGTGAGCAGGCCCGGCTGCGCTCCACTGTCGAGGGCCTGATCAAGACGATCGCCCCAGAAGGCCGCATTCACACCACCTTCAACCAGACGGTGGCGGCCACCGGGCGGCTGTCGTCCACCGATCCGAACCTACAGAACATCCCGGTGCGCACGGACGAGGGCCGTGCCATCCGCCGCGGCTTCATCGTCGGCGAGGGGTACGAGTCGTTGATGACGGCCGACTACAGCCAGATTGAACTGCGGGTCATGGCCCACCTCTCCGAGGACGAGGGCCTGCTGGAGGCGTTCACCTCCGGTGAGGACCTGCACACCACGGTTGCCTCGCAGGTCTTTGGCGTAGCCAAGTCCGAGGTCGATCCGGAGATGCGCCGCAAGATCAAGGCAATGTCGTACGGCCTGGCCTATGGTCTGTCCGCCTTCGGGCTCTCTCAGCAGTTGTCCATCGCGCCGGACGAGGCGCGGAAGTTGATGGACACGTTCTTCGAGCGGTTCGGTGGGGTGCGCGACTACCTCCAGCGCGTGGTGGAGGAGGCTCGCGCCACCGGCTACACCCAGACCATGCTGGGCCGCCGCCGCTATCTCCCGGATCTCAACAGCGACAACCGGCAGCGTCGCGAGATGGCGGAGCGGATGGCGCTCAACGCCCCGATCCAGGGCACCGCCGCCGACATCGTCAAGGTCGCCATGCTGGGGGTGGATCGTGCCTTGCGCGCGGAGCGGTTGGCGTCGCGGATGCTCCTTCAGGTCCACGACGAAATCGTCCTGGAGATCGCGGCGGGGGAACGGGAGCGCGTGGAGACGCTGGTCCGTCGCGAGATGTCCGGCGCGGTCGAGTTGAGCGCGCCTTTGGATGTCTCGGTCGGCTCGGGCGACGACTGGGAGTCGGCGGCGCACTGAGCGCCCCGGCTGAGTCGTGCGGCCCATGGGGGTGCGGCCCATGGGCGTGGAGGTGCTGCCTCGCGTAGCGCCTCCACGGACCTATCCGCCTTCGTCCTCCTGCCCTCATGTGCGCCCCCGAGTGCCGGGCCGGTTACCCGCTGGCCCGGCACTCGGCCGTCGAGCCCGCGCTGCGGGGCGCTTTCCTTCGCACGCCCCGCACGCCCCGCACGCCCCGCACGCCCCGCACGCCCCGCACGCCCCGCACGCCCCGCACGCCCCGCACGCCCGGTACGGGTCGTACGCCCGGTACGCCCGCCTGCGCCTGGCGACCACCCCGCGATGGTCCGCGGGAAGCGAGCCCTGGAGCTCCCTGCGCCTGGTGGTCGTCGGGGCATCACTGCGGTACGAAGGGGCAGCGGCCGGTAGCGGTGAGGGCAGCCCGCGGTGGGGGATCGCAGTGGGCAGCGGCCCCGTGATGCGGCCTCCACCGGGGTGTCTCAACCCGCCGTCGCTGTGCGAAAGATTGCTTGGCGCAGGGAACGGAGCCCCGGTCAGCGACGTCCTTGCAGGAGACGGACCCCGCCAGACCCGTCCCGATCAGCACCGACGCGCTGCCCGTCGTTTTCGCTCAAAAAGGAACGCCTTACGTCGGTAGCTGCGGGCCATAAGTTGCCGTAGTGTCGCGATCGTTGTCGCGCGGGGGAGCGCGTCACTGTCGATGGGAGGGATGGACGGATGGCAGCGCACATCAGTCGGCGACTGCGCCAGGGAGCGACCACCACTGCGGTGGCAGCGGTTGCGATGGCCGCGCTCACTGCCTCTCAGGCCCCGGGATTCGCCGGAGGCCACCAGGAGAAGGACACAGACGCCGCGAGCGAGACGCTCTCGCCCTCAGGCGGTCCGATCAGCGGTGACTCCTCCTACCACACCGACCTCCCCCCCTTGAAGAACCCGGCGAAGTCGGCGAATCCCAGCGCCCCACCCGGCGCCAACAAGCCGGGCGCGATGGGCGGCGACGCCAACTCCGGCATCCCCGCCACGGTGCTCGACGCCTACCAGCGTGCGGAGTCGGCCGTGGAGGGCAGCACCCCCGGTTGCCAACTCCCCTGGGAACTCCTGGCCTCCATCGGCCGTGTCGAGTCAGGGCAGGCCCGCGGTGGCGCCGTGGACCGCGAAGGCACCACCCTCAGCCCGATCCTTGGCCCGGTCCTCAACGGCAACGGCTTCGCCAAGATCACCGACACCGACGGCGGCGCCTACGACGACGACGTAACGCACGACCGGGCCGTTGGGCCCATGCAGTTCATCCCGTCCACCTGGGCGATCTACGGCCAGGACGGCAACGGGGATGGCGAGCGCAACCCCAACAACATCTACGACGCGGCGCTCGCTGCGGCCAACTACCTGTGCGCCAACGACCGCGATCTATCGGTCAAGGCCGACCTGGACCGGGCGATCCTCGGTTATAACCGCTCCCAGGAGTACCTGCGGACGGTCCTGTCCTGGTTCGAGTTCTATCGGAACGGCACGCACGAGGTGCCCGATGGCACCGGAGTGCTGCCAGTGGGTGGCGGCTCCGGCACGGGCGGCAACCGTGACAAGAGTCGTGACAACGGCGCGGACGCGTTCAAGGAGCACGGCAAGGGCAAGCCGGGCAAGACCACGGGCGGCCAGCAGCAGCCGGGCGGTCACACGCAGCGGCCCGCGCCGCCGAACCAGCCCCAGCAGCCGAAACCGCCTCACACGCCGGACACGCCAGGTCCCGGGACCCCGCCACCGACCCAGGTTCCCACGCACCCTCCGACGACGCCTCCCCCGACGACGACGCCCCCCAAGCCCACGCCCACACCGGACAAGCGCCTCACGCACATCGGCGCCCGGCAGCTCACGGCCACCGAGGGTGAAGCGTTCGCGGAGTCACCCCAGGCCCGAGTGGAGGACACCAAGGGCAAGCCGCTCTCCGGGGTGCGGGTGCGCTTCGAGATACACGGCGAGACCGAGGCGCGTTTCTACGGCCTCACCGACACGGTCACGGTGTTCTCGCGGCAGGACGGCACGGCCCAGGCCCCGAAGCTGATCGCGGGCAAGCAGGCGGGCGCGTTCACCGTGCGGGCCACGATCGTGGGCGAGAGCAAGAGCGCGATCGACTTCACCGCGACCGTCAAGGCGCGCCCCGTGCCCACGCCGACACCCGATGCCCTGGCCCCTACGCAGACGAAGCCGCTCACCGCCAAACCCTCCGCCTCCTACGCGGAGCCGATCGTGGTCCAGGCCACCCGCCAGGGCAAGCCCGCGGCGAACGTCAAGATCACCGCGACCATGATCACCTCAGCTGCGGACAACGCGACCCAGAACGACAAGGGCCCGTACTTCAAGGACGCGAAGGGCAAGCCGCTGCGCCTCCTGAGCGACCTCACGACGGACGCCAACGGTCGGCTCACCCTCCCGAAGATCTACACCGACGGCAACACCGGCACCTTCCTCCTCCGCCTCACCACTGCCAACGGCCTGACCTCCACTCTCACGCTGACGGTCGGCTAAGCCCAGCACGCGCCGGGGCAGCTTCCGGCCAGGGCCAAGCCAGCTAGTGCTGTGACCGGGAACGCTCGCCGGGATGGCGTCACACGTCGGAGTGTGTCGGTCGATTCGTTCCGTGGGCTCGGTCGTCATAGCGACCTGGACGGCAACAACATTGAAGCCGCCCATAAGGAGATCCCCTAGCGATCCAGTGCTGATCAGGCCGCTGTAGCGACGGGGCAGCCTCTCCAGCGGATGCCCTTGTGGTTGCGGACGCGGGCGCGTTCGCAACGTTGCACGGCCAGGACGCCGGGATGGCCGGGCGTTCTGGTTGCGCCAGCGCAAGTAGGCGTGCAGAACGCGAGTGCGGATGGTGTGGTTGCGGTGGTGGCAGTTGGCGAGGGTGGATTCCGCAGCGGCTCGAAGCGCGCCTCGATCAGGTTCGCCCAGGACGCGTTCGGTGTGAAACGCGGCTCGACCCTGCTCCTGGCTGCCCAGCGCAGGATGCGCGCGTTCTTGCGGGCGTCAGGTTGTCTAGGACCACGTAGCTCGGGGCGCAGTCGGGATGCGCTGACCGAACGCTCCTGAGTGCCGCGCAGATCGGATTGATCCCCTTGCGGCGCCGGTTGACACCCCAGAGCGTGTCGGCGCCGACCGAATGACAGCCATGGAAGTACGTGATTTCGTGGGTGCGGTGAAAGGTCGTCGGCAACCGGTCGGGGCTACGCTCCTTCGCCCAGCAGGCTCCGCCGATCGGGCGGATGCCCAGTGGCCCGAACCCGTCGAACCCGCCGAACGCGAAGGGGTGATCGGGCCGCTCGTTGATCGCGTACTCGGTCCGGTCCAGCTTCCCGTCGAAGTCCGGGTCGCTGGATTTCTTCCACGTCTTGGTCCGCGGGAACGTTACGCCGCGACGGCGAAGCAAGCAGCGCAGTGCCTCGCGGCCGATGCGTATCGGGCGGGCGGCGTTGCACCACAGGTAGTCGGCGAGCCTGCGGATCGACCAGCGCGTGAAGGGCCGGCCGAGCTTGGCGGGGTGGGTGGTGGCCGTCTGGATGACCACTCCTCGTCGTCATCGCTAAGCAGGCGGGTACGGCCTCCCACCTACCAAGGTCCAAGCAGGTCAGCCCGATCTGGTGGAAGCGGGATCACTTCACGGACGGTGCCCTCGTCCGCCTGCACCAGGTTCGCGATCACCGGCACGGTGTCTCCACCCGCCGAGGCCAGCAGCATCATCGTCCGGCGGAAGCGCCACCGTACTAGCGGTACCCCACCGCACGATCCGCTGCACCTGCCGCCCCTCCTGCTCAGTCACTCTCCGAACCCTGACCGTCTCTGCCATTCCGCCTCCACGCACCCCTCGGATGTGTCTTCACACTCGATCGGTGCAAGGTCAGTCGGCACGAATCCGGTGATCGTCGCTGGTCAGAGCCCTGGGCCCCGGCCCCGGCCAGGCACCAACTAGGCCCCGGCCCCAGCCAGGCACCAACTGCGCTCCGACCGCAGGCCAGGCCCTGGCTAGGTCCGGCCAGACGCCAGCCAGGTCCAGGCGGCATATCGCCCGTGCTGCCCCCGCGGCCATACCGGTCCGCTCCGGGGACAGGGCCCAGCGCGAACTCGGTCGGGCGCACCGGACGAGAGCGGACATGGGCCTCGCTCACCTCTGGTGCGCCGTGCACCACGCCGCGTCGTCGCCCGCGCTGGTCATCAACTCCGCCGTGAACGCGCTGAGGTATGCCGGGTCGGTGCAGCAGCCGTGGGGTCCTCCGGCCAAGGGTGCTTGGGATAGCGGCCACGCAACTCGGCCCGTACGGAGCGGTAGCCCTCGCGCCAGAACGACGCCAGGTCCGCTGTGACGGCCGCCGGGCGCCCGGCGGGCGACAGCAGATGAACGACCACCGGCACCCGGCCGCCCGCAATGCGCGGTGTCTCCTGCCAGCCGAACAGCTCTTGCAGCTTCACGGCGAGCACCGGCTCCTGCTGTGCATAGTCCACGCGTATGCGCGAGCCGCTCGGCACTTCGATCCGCTCCGGCACCAGCTCGTCAAAGCGCGCGGCATCCCCCGAAGCCCACGGCAGCAGCCTGGCCAGCGCCTGCCCCGCATCGACCCGCTCCAAATCCGTCCTGCCGCGGGCTCGCCCCAGCGCACCGGCCAGCCACTCCTCCGCACGCTCCAGCAACCCGGTGTTCGAGACATCGGGCCACGGTTCGCCCAGCGCGCGGTGCGCGAACGCCATCCGCTGCCGTAGCGTCCGGGCATCCGCCGACCAGCGCAGCAGCTCAAGCCCTTCCCGCCGCAGCCCCTCCAGCAGTCCCGCCCGTATCCGCGCTGGATCGGGTGCAGTCAGTGGTGTGGCCCGCAGCTCGATGCGCCCGAGTCGCTCCACCCTGCGGGCCACCACGTCGCGACGCTCGGCGGCCCAGCCGATCTCATCGGTGGTGGAGTGGAGCGCGGACGCCGCGGTGCGCGCGGTGTCCTCGTCGATCACGGCGGCGAGCCGCACGCGCGCCGATGCCGCGGTGACCGGCCGATCGGCGACGGCGATCGCCAGCCATGCCGCCTCGCCCAACGTGGACCCGGCAGCCAACTCTGCTCCTGTGCCCGACGCCATCAGCAACGTGTTGCCACCACGCGCCCGCGCCACCCGCTCGGGGAAGGCCAGCGCGGCGATCAGACCGACGACCGCGTCATCGGAGCCTGCCTCCCGTGGTGCGCTGGAATCGGCGGCACGCTGTGCGTGCCTCTTGGCAACGGCCGCGCCCACCATGCCGCTGCCTGCTGGCGCCGCCAGCGGCGGGGGCGACGGCCTCCTATCGTCTGCGTCCGGGGCGGACGCTTCCACGGACTGCAAGGCCCCCGCCAACCGGCGCGCTTCCTGGCGCCAGCGCCCGGCGTACGCGTCACCGCCCCGCCGCACGGCCCGCCAGGCCGCGGCGAGATCGTCCCCGTACTCCCGAGGCGGTTCCTCGCTCAGCAGGGCCACCACCTCCGCCGCCCGGCGCGGGCCGAACTCGCGTGCTCCGTCGATGAGTGCCCGCGCCAAGCGGGGATGCAGGCCGAGCCGGGCCATGCGTGTGCCGCGGCCCGTCACTCTGCCCTCCTCGCCGACCGCGCCGATCGCCGTCAGCACCTCCCGCGCCGCGGCCATCGCACCGCTCGGCGGCGGATCGAGGAGCGCGAGACCCGTTGCGTCCGGATCGCCCCAACACGCGCACTGCAAGGCGAATGCGGCTAGATCGGCCACGGTGATCTCCGGCGAAGGCCAGCGCGGCAACCGTGCGTCATCCGCCTCGGACCAGCAGCGGTAGACGGTGCCGGGCGCCTCGCGGCCCGCGCGCCCGGCCCGCTGCCGAGTCGCAGCCCGCGAGGCCCGCACTGTCGCGAGCGCGCTGAGACCTCGCGCGTGATCGGTACGCGGCTCGCGTGCCAGCCCCGCGTCCACGACCACCCGCACCCCCGGCACCGTCAGGCTCGACTCGGCGACGGACGTGGCCAGCACCACCCGGCGCTGGCCGGCCCCGCCCGCCAGGACCGCATCTTGTACGGCGGCGGGCGCCCGCCCGTGCACCCGCAGCACCTCGGCCCCCAGCGCCTGCGCATCCCCCAGCTGCCCGGCCACCCGGCCGATCTCCCCGACACCCGGGAGGAAACACAGCACATCGCCGTCTCGCTCTCGCAGGGCGCGCCGGACGACTGCCGCAACATGGTCGAGGAGCACCGGGTCGACCCGCATGCCGTGGGCCGGCCGCACCGCCCGCGCCGGCGGCGCCCACACGACGTCCACGGTGTACGAGATGCCGGCTGCCGTCACGATGGGCGCCGCACCATCCGCCGAGGGCGGGCTGGTGTCGATGGTGCCCGGTGCCGCCGCCGAGGAGGCATCGCCGGGGGAGTCGTCGTTCCCCATGGCAACGCCGGCCACCGCGCCCCTGCCCCTTGCTTTGGCTGGCTCGTCGGCCATGGAATCGTCCGCCGCCATGCGTCCACTGCCCGGCCCGCCCCGCGTATCAGCGGGGCGTTCGGCGTGCGGAGTGTCAGTGGTGCCGGCCCTGCCGAGCAGCTTCGCCCAGCCTGCGGCGTCCGTGGTGGCCGACGCCGCCAGCAGCCACAGCTCGGGCCGCAGTGTCGCCCGTATGTCAAGGAGGAACGCGGCGGCGGTGTCCGCGTCGAGGTGCCGTTCGTGGCACTCGTCGAGCATGACGGCATCGACCTCCGCCAATTCCTGATCTCGTTGCAGTCTTTGCAACAGCACGCCAGTGGTGACGACCTCGATCAGGGTCTGCCGTCCGACTCGTCGTTCGCCGCGCACCGTAAACCCGACCCGATCGCCGGCCTCCTCACCCAGCAGCCAGGCCATCCGACGAGCCGCCGCCCGCGCCGCGATCCGCCGCGGCTCGGCCACGAGCACCCTGCGTGGGCGGTCGCCGGCGCGCAGCAGCCCGGCCAGCGCCAGCGGAACGAGCGTCGTCTTCCCCGTGCCGGGCGGCGCGCACAGCACGGCTGCCCCGTGCGTCTCCAGCGCGCGCCGGAGTTCGGGCACGGCGGTACGCACGGGCAATTGGTCGAGCGCATCAGTACGGATCGTCACGGTGCCTATCCTCGCAGCGACCACTGACATCGCCGCACGGCCCACCCATGAGCCCAGCTCACGAGCCCGCCGAGTGCTTTCGGGGCGTGGCGCCCGGCGTCATCACCATGCCGCCGGTGTGGGTGACGCACCGTGACGGCGTGGTGCGCGGGCCCGCCGACCCCTCGTTGACCCTTCCGTAGCAGCGGGCGTCCACGCGGCGCTGCGTGGACGCCTTGTCGCAGCAGTTCAGTCCCGTTCGCACACGAAGATCGCCGTGCCCGGTATCAGCCGCCCGCGCAGCGGAGACCAGCCGCCCCATTCCTGGGTGTTCCAGTGCGGCCACTCGGGCTCGACGAGATTGACCAGCCGGAAGCCGCCGCCCACCACGTCCCTGACCCGGTCGCCGAGCGTCCTGTGGTGTTCGACGTAGCTGGCGTGGCCGGCCGCGTCCTGCTCGACGTAGGGCGTGCGGTCGAAGTACGAGGCGGCAACCGAGAGCCCCTGCGGGCCCGGCTCATCGGGGAACGCCCAGCGAATGGGGTGGGTCACCGAGAACACCCAACGACCGCCGGGTCGCAGCACGCGCCGCACCTCGCGCATCACCCGTGTTGGGTCGGCCACGAAGGGGACTGCTCCATAGGCCGAACATGCCAGGTCGAAGCTGCCGTCAGCGAAGGGCAGTGCGCCCGCCTCGGCCTGCACCAGCGGCACCGCGGCGGCCGTGGGGAGCTCACCGCCGATCCGCAGCGCGTGCTGCAATTGCCGGTGGGAGAGGTCCAGCGCGACAGGATGGGCGCCCTGCGCCGCCAGCCAGCGCGAGCACTGTGCGGCACCCGCCCCGATCTCCAGCACGCGCAACCCCTTGAGGTCTTCTACCGGCCCAAGCAGCCCGGCCTCTACCTCGTCAAGGCCCTCAGGCCCCCAGATGAACCGGTCGTCGCCAAGAAACGCGCCGTGTTCGTCCTGGTACTCATCGGCATTGCAGTCCCACCAGCCCCGGCTGGCCCGGCTGCTTTCTTCCTCCCCGGCAAGGCGCCGGGTCGCCGTGGCGTCATCTTCATCGCTGTCGGCCAGCGCATGGGTGCCGGCGCCGTCCCCCGTCGCGCCAGGGGCGTGCGCCGGGGCGTGAGAGGAGGAGAGGAGGCTGCTGCGGAGCGCCGCGAGAGAGTCGGGCGCGTCGGCTGGCTGGCGGTCTTGGCTCATCGTCGGTGTCGTCGTACTCTCTGAATCGACCTGCGGCCGCGAACACCGTGAGTGACCCCCCGATAGCGGCCCGGACCACGCGTGTGCCGGGTGTATGGCGCTTGTTTCCCCGTGCGCCCTTCGCGCATTGACCCTGCCCGGCTGCCCCCGTATGCTACAAGTTGCGCTGCGAGCCTGCGTACCTCAGACGGAGCAGGTTGCGCTTGCATCTGTTGTATGTCCCCTCGGTCGTCGAGGCGCTTGCGGCTTTCCTTGCGGAAAGTCCGTCAAGTTCACGCCTCAAGGCTGGCCGGCTTCGGCAGTGCGATACGGGCTCTCGGCGTAGCAGTACCTACGACTCACTGTCCGTACCGGAGCCCTTTCCCACATGACGAGCAGCACCGAGACCACCGCCACCACCCCGCAGGTAGCGGTCAACGACATCGGTAACGAGGAAGCCTTCCTCGCCGCGATCGACGAGACGATCAAGTACTTCAACGACGGCGACATCGTCGACGGCGTCATCGTGAAGGTCGACCGGGACGAGGTCCTGCTCGACATCGGTTATAAGACCGAAGGTGTTATCCCGAGCCGAGAGCTCTCGATCAAGCACGACGTTGACCCCAACGAGGTTGTCGCCGTTGGTGACGAGATTGAGGCCCTGGTCCTCCAGAAGGAGGACAAAGAAGGCCGCCTGATCCTCTCGAAGAAGCGCGCCCAGTACGAGCGTGCTTGGGGCACCATCGAGAAGATCAAGGAAGAGGACGGCATCGTCACCGGTACCGTCATCGAGGTCGTCAAGGGTGGTCTCATCCTTGACATCGGCCTCCGTGGCTTCCTGCCGGCCTCCTTGGTCGAGATGCGTCGTGTCCGCGACCTCCAGCCCTACGTGGGCAAGGAGCTTGAGGCCAAGATCATCGAGCTGGACAAGAACCGCAACAACGTGGTCCTGTCCCGCCGTGCCTGGCTGGAGCAGACCCAGAGCGAGGTCCGCCAGACCTTCCTCACCACCCTGCAAAAGGGTCAGGTGCGCTCGGGCGTCGTCTCCTCCATCGTCAACTTCGGTGCCTTCGTGGACCTGGGTGGCGTGGACGGCCTCGTGCACGTCTCCGAGCTCTCCTGGAAGCACATCGACCACCCCTCCGAGGTTGTCGAGGTTGGCCAGGAGGTCACGGTCGAGGTCCTCGACGTGGACATGGACCGCGAGCGCGTCTCCCTGTCGCTCAAGGCGACGCAGGAAGACCCGTGGCAGCAGTTCGCCCGGACCCACCAGATCGGGCAGGTTGTCCCCGGTAAGGTCACCAAGCTCGTCCCGTTCGGCGCGTTCGTCCGCGTCGATGAGGGCATCGAGGGCCTGGTGCACATCTCCGAGCTGGCCGAGCGCCACGTGGAGATCCCGGAGCAGGTCGTCCAGGTCAACGACGAGATCTTCGTCAAGGTCATCGACATCGACCTGGAGCGCCGTCGCATCAGCCTCTCGCTGAAGCAGGCCAACGAGTCCTTCGGCGCCGACCCGGCCTCGGTCGAGTTCGACCCGACGCTGTACGGCATGGCCGCGTCGTACGACGACCAGGGGAACTACATCTACCCCGAGGGCTTCGACCCCGAGGCCAACGACTGGCTCCCGGGCTACGAGAAGCAGCGCGAGGAGTGGGAGGGCCAGTACGCCACGGCCCAGACCCGCTTCGAGCAGCACCAGGCGCAGGTCATCAAGTCCCGCGAGGCCGACGAGCAGGCCGCTGCCGAGGGCACTGCTGCCCCGGCGGCCGGTGGTGGCGGCACGGGCGGCGGAGGCGGCGGAGGCAATGTCTCCGGCGGCTCGTACTCCTCGGAGTCGGACGACACCTCCGGCGCCCTGGCGTCGGATGAGGCGCTGGCCGCGCTCCGCGAGAAGCTGGCGGGTGGACAGAGCTGAGCTCTGCCTCACTGCTAGGCGTTAGCTGACGGCGAAGGCCCACCCCCTGGCGGGGGGTGGGCCTTCGCCGTATTGCTGCCCGCGGGAGCCGCCACGAGAAAAGCGGAATATAGTCCGTTGCTTACGGCGACGTCGGGGTTGGTCAAGCCCTTTCCGCCTGATTCGGTGCTGCCGCTCGTCACCGTGACCGGGCAGCGGTGTGGCTCTTGGGGTACTCCCGTTCTCATCGATGACGAGGGGTTGCCGCGTGAACACGGAGTGCGGAAGCTAGAGGCGTCACAGGACCGCGCGAATCCTGGTGTGCAAGCCGCGTATCGATGCCCGGTGGAGCGCATCGAAGCGCCGGCGCCCTCCCGCTGCGCAACGAAGATCGATCATCGGGAATGCTCGGGTGGGCATCGGCGTTGGCCTCAACGAGAATGAGGAGGAGCGCTAACGGTGTTGGAACCCCAGGACTTGTACGCATGGGAGCCGAGCGGACTTGCGGCGGTGGACGCGATAACGTCTCGCGATTCGGCCGGGTTGGTGCTGCTCTACCACTTCGACGGCTACATCGACGCGGGCGAGACGGGCGCGCAGATTGTGGACAGGCTGCTGACTGGCCTGCCCCATCAGGTGGTCGCCCGCTTTGACCACGATCGACTCGTGGACTATCGGGCCAGGCGCCCGTTGCTGACGTTCGAGCGCGATCACTGGACGGCCTACGACACGCCCGTGATCGAGCTCCATCTCGTGCGCGATGCCACCGGCGCGCCCTTCTTGTTGCTCGCGGGGCCGGAGCCGGATGTGGAGTGGGAACGCTTCTCGGCGGCGGTGCGACAGCTCGTGGAGCGGCTTGGCGTGCGACTCACGGTGAACTTCCACGGCATCCCCATGGGCGTGCCGCATACCCGGCCGGTGGGCTTGACCCCGCATGGCAACCGCATCGACCTGTCGCCGGGCCACCATGGCCTGTTTGACGAGGCACAGGTGCCGGGCAGCGCCGAGGCGCTGATCGAGTTCCGGCTCAGCGAAGCCGGACACGATGTGCTCGGGGTGGCCGCCCATGTGCCGCACTATGTGGCCAGGTCGGCGTATCCGGACGCAGCGCTGACGGCGCTTGAGGCGGTCACCGCCGCCACAGGACTGGTTCTCCCCGGCGTCGCGCACACGCTGCGCACGGCCGCGCTGCGGACCCAGGAGGAGATCGAGCGGCAGATCTCCGAAGGGGATGAGGAGTTGGTGTCTTTGGTTCGAGGCCTTGAGCACCAGTACGACGCCATAGCTGGCGCCGAAACGCGCGGCAGCCTGGTGGCCGAGCCTACGGAGTTGCCCTCGGCGGAGGAACTCGGTGCGGAGCTGGAGCAGTTCCTCGCCGAACGAGCAGAGCGCGACGGTGACGTCTGAGAGCACCACCGTCTCGCATGGCGAGGCGAGTGCCCGTGCCCGTCGCCCTGCGAGTGGTGGGGGCAGAAGCAACGGGGCTGTGGTAGGGCGCAGGCGTACGGGACGGGGCAGGCTCCCGGCGGGAGTGCCTCGGGGCATGCCCGGCCATCGACACACGGCCGCATAGGGTGAGTTCATGCTGAAGCTTGGGCTCACGGGCGGAATCGGTGCGGGCAAGAGCGAGGTGTCGCGGCTGCTCGCCTCGTACGGGGCAGTGGTGATCGACGCCGACAAGATCGCGCGCGAGGTGGTGGAGCCGGGAACTCCCGGCCTCGCTGCCGTGGTGGCCGAGTTCGGACCACAGATGCTGGATGGGGAGGGGCGGCTCGACCGGCCGCGGCTGGGCTCTATCGTGTTCGCCGATCCGCAGCGGCTGGCAGCCCTGAATGCGATCGTCCATCCGTTGGTAGGGGAGCGCTCCGCCGAACTGGAACGCGCGGCAGGAGCCGAAGCGATCGTCGTACACGACGTACCGCTGCTCACCGAGAACGGACTCGCCCCGCTCTTCGACCTGGTGTTGGTCGTGGATGCTGCTCCGCAGACGCAGCTTGAGCGACTAGTGCGGCTGCGTGGCATGTCCGAGGAGGACGCGCGCTCACGTATGGCGGCGCAGGCGACGCGGGAACAACGGCTGGCGGTAGCCGATCTGGTCATCGACAACGACGGCCCGTTGGAAGCGCTGGAGCCGCAAGTCAGGGCAGCCTGGGCGCAGCTCAAGGAGCGGGTGGCGACTACCTCGTAGCTACTCGGATGTCCCGCATGCGCTCGCGACGGCCAACGTGACGCATTCGCCTCGCGACCAGCGTGACGCGAGCGAGGTGACCAACGAAGTGGTCACGAGAGGCCGATGGGCGAGTGAGCGACCGGCGCCATGGGAATACCGATGCGGGACCGATCGTTGTGCTGCTCACTGGCGTCACACCGTACGGTCGAGCTAGTGGCGATCCCCGTGGCGCGACGCGCGCCGCCGGCGGTGGGGGCGCACGGCTGGTGGTACGGGGACATCAGCGCGGCTCAACTGCCCCTGAGCCGGCGACCAGTGACCGGGAAACCGGGAGAGGAGACGGCAGTGACCAGGCAGCACACGCCCGAGACGCATGTGATCGACTACCGCGCGGCGGAGCAGTTGCTCGCAGCGCGTGACCCGCGCGGCGCCGTCAAACTGCTGGATTCCGTCATATCCGCGCACCCGGACAACACCGCTGTTCGCCTGCTGCGTGCCCGTGCGTTCTTCTTGGGCGCCCAGCTTCGCGCCGCGGAACTGGAGTTTCAACTCGTCCTGGAGCGCGAGCCCGACAACGCCTTCGCTCACTTTGCGTTGGGACGCACCCTGGAGCGCGCCAGCCGTCCCGACGAGGCCAAGCGCCACTTCCGGCTGGCCGCGGCCCTCGACCCCCGCCCGGACTTCATGGCAGCGGCCCGGTTCGGCGACGAAGGCTAGGACCACGGAGCGCAACCGCGTTGCGTGGCCGATGGGCTTTCCGCGGGACGCCGCGGCCCCGGGTGGTCAGGTGCGGAGTTCCGGTGGCGATGCCTCCAGCGGAACCCGTAGGTCACCGCGTAGCGCTGGGCTCAGCACATGCGCTCAGCTGGGGACCTTAGGGCGCTCTCGAACGGCGGCGGTCCTGGCGACCGCCGCCGTTCCCGTGCACGGGTGCGGGCCCGGAGGCATCGCCGTTGCTGGGCTCGTATGGAGGCACCTCTCTACCGGGCTGGTAGTGGGCTCCCTGGCGTAGCCGCCGTATGACGAACACCAGGTCGGTGGCTGTCACCACGACGATCACCGCACAGGCCGCTGCCCAGCCGGGTCTGCTGACAACGGCAAAGGCCACCGCGCCCGCGATAGACCAGGCCAGGCCCCACAGGGCCAGGCCCAGGCGCAACCGCAGTGGGCTGCGCGCGTGCAGTGGCTCATCTCCGGTACGTAGCATCGCAACGCATCTCCCAGTTCCAACGTACTCCTGCATCTAGGTGAGCCCGCCTCGCGGCCCGCGCGGAAATGCCGCTCGACAGCGGTGGTTTTCTGCCCGCCTGCCCGCATACCCGGGGCGAGCGAGTGGCGCGCGGTGCGGGCAGCGGCCATGCCAGGGTGACCGTCTTCGGTGGCGGGCCTGCCGCGCTGCTGGTGCGGCGGCCGGTGACCACACGAGCGGACTCGGCGCGGTGGTCATAGAGCGGACTCGGCGCACAAGGGTGCCTCGTTGGCCGTGCGCCGCACCATACTGTCCGCTGTCGGCGCCACCTCGGTGGCGAACCTCCACCAGTTCAGCGCGGCCGAAGATCGTCCCTGCTCGCCCGACCTGGCCTGCTCGCCCGACCTGGGAGGAACCATGAGACGTTGCCGCTTCACCGCTCGTACCTTGCGCCAGATGTGGGCCGGTGTGCTGCCCACGGTGTTCGCCATACTCATCGCCGGAGCCCAGCCGTCCGCCGCATCCGCTGGTCAGCAGACGGTCGTCATGGGCGGTGATGTGGTCTACAGCGTCGGCGGCCCCTGCACCGTGGGCTTCAACGCCGAAAAGGGCGGCGACGCCTACGGCATCATGCCGGGGCACTGCTCACAGGCGGGCACCACCTGGTATGCGGATCAGGCGAGGAAGATCCCCATCGGCACGACCGCGGGAGCCAGCTTTCCCAGCGCCGACTACGGCGTGATCCGCTACACCAACACGGCCGTGTCCTATCCCGGTGAGGTCAGGCTCGGCACCGGTGGCACGATCGACATCACCGGCGCCGCAAGCCCGCGGGTCGGACAGCCGCTGTGCCATCTCGGCTGGGTGACCGGCTACCACTGCGGCACCGTTCGCGCCGTGAACGTCTCGGTGGCCTTCCCCGGCGGCACGGTCTTCGGGCTGTTCACCTCCAGCGCGTGTGCGGAGCCGAGGGACGCCGGTGGTCCCGCGTTCTCCGGGGGAACCGCGCTCGGGTTCATCGTTGCGGCACAGGGCTGCGCGAGTGGCGGCACCACGTACTACCAGCCGATCGTGCCGGTGCTGGCCGCATACGGGCTGACGCTGCGCTGAGCCTGCGGTGGGCATGATCGGCCTCTCCGTTCTCGTCGTCTTGCCGTGCTCTGGCACGCTGCACCGTGTGCCCGCGCCCGCGGCCATCGGCCGGTGGCGCGCGAGCTAGCGTGTTCGCATGACGTCAGCGATCAACGACCCGCAGGACGCCCCTGTGGTCCCGGGCCGCAGCGGTCCTTCAGCCACCGCACAGGCCCATCCTCGGCAGGTCGGCCCCGTGCGGACCGAGTACGCGCCCGACCCGGACGGAGAGCCCGACCCCGGCGAGATCGTCTGGACCTGGGTGCCCTATGAGGAGAACGATGGCCGGGGCAAGGACCGGCCGGTGTTGGTCGTCGCGCGGCAGGCGGCCGGGACCCTGCTTGCGGTGCAACTGACGAGCAAGCGGCACGACGCGGACCGAGAGTGGGTGCCCATCGGGTCGGGCCCATGGGACGCCGCTGGGCGGGAGTCGTGGGTGGACCTGGATCGGGTGCTGCGCGTGCACCCTCGCGGCATGCGCCGGGAGGCGTGCGCGCTCGATCGCCCGTGCTTCGATCGTGTCGTGGCCCGGCTGCGGCAGCGATACGGCTGGACCTGACGGCCCGGGCGGCAGCGTCGCCGCACGCGATGGCGGACGTCGCTGCAGCCCAGCAGTACCGTGCGAGCGCAAGAGGCGCATGGGCGTAGGCAAGGGACCGCCCTGGCTCGGTTCCGCAGCGTAGGGATGGCTGCCGCCAGGACGTCTGCTCGGTCGGTGTTGCCTCGGTGCTGCGTCGGTGCTGCGTCGGCGCTCGGGAACGGGGGCCTCGATGAGGGTGTCGAACCCGCGGGGCATGATGGGGGAGTGCGGCTCGAAGCGATCTCCTGGGAACGGCTGACCGATGCGCTTGCCGACCGCGTGACGCGTACGCGGGCTGCGGACGACGGCACCTGGCTGCGGGTGGGGATCGACGGCGCGCCGGCCGCCCAGGCCGGACAACTCGCGGAGCGGCTCGCCGATGGCCTGCGCCTGCGTGGGCGGTCGGTGCTGGTGGTGAGCACGGAAGGATTCCTGCGCCCCGCGTCGCTGCGCTACGAGTACGGCCGGCAGGACGTCGAGGCGTACTACGACGGATGGACCGATACGGGCGCCCTGTGGCGTGAGGTGTTCAACCCTCTCGACCCCGGCGGCGGCGGGCACGTACTGCCTGACCTCTGGGACCCCGCCACCGACCGTGCGACACGATCGCCCTATGTGCGGCTGCCGCCCGGCGGCGTGCTGGTGCTGCACGGGCCGTTGCTGCTTGGCCATGGGTTTCCCTTCGATGTCTGCGTCCATCTGCGGCTGTCACCAGCTGCCCTCGCACGGCGTGCGCAGGAAAGCGAGCGGTGGACACTGCCCGCCTTCGCCCGGTACGAGGCAGAGGTGCACCCCGCCGACCATGCGGACGTTGTCGTGCGCGTGGACGACCTTCGCCACCCGGCGTGGAACGGCGCCGACAGTGCGTGATCAGGCTTGCGTGGCAGACGGGCGCGCGGAGCGATAAGCGCCCGCCTCGCGGAGCCGGAAGAACGAGAAGCGACCTAGAACAACGGCTGCGGCAAAACGCCCTCCAGCGCGAGCAGACTGCGCTTGGTCTCCAATCCGCCCCCGAAGCCGCCTATCCCTCCGTCGCTCTCGACGACGCGATGGCAGGGGACAACGACCGGAAGGGGATTCGCCCCCATGGCCACGCCGACTGCGCGAGCAGCCCCCGGCTCACCCACGCGGATCGCGAGGTCCTGATAGCCGACGACGGCGCCATAGGAAACGTGGGCCACCAGTTCCCGCAGTACCTGGCGGTTGAAGCCAGATGTCAGGCACCAGTCCAGCGGCAGGGTGAAGTCGCGCAACTCACCGGCGAAATACGCGTCGAGCTGACGGACCGCCTCCGCGATCACCGGGTGGTCGCAGGAGGGAGATCCGGCGGCCCCAAGACGGCGGCCCAGACCGTCGAGGGAATTGGCAACCCTCTTCTCGTCGGCGTGAAAGACGACTTGGACCAACCCCTGGTCCGTCGCGACGAGAAGGAGGGGACCTATGGTCGAGTCGGTCACCTGCCATGCCCAGGACCGACTGGCAAGCTGGACTGCTGGCCTTTCCCGGTGCGCCGAGCCCCGCCGCTGGCCCCGCTCATGCGCCGAGCTCTGCTCACGCGTCGGGCGCTGCTCCCCCGCGTACGCCCCCTGATCCACCTGCTCTGAGATGTTCACGCCTTCAGCGTAGAACCACCCTCTGACAATCATCGCTGACCTGCGTGAACGCGGGCCGTACGGTGGCGAGGGGCGGGAGGGCGCCCGGCGGTGGCGGACGCGGAGACCAGGGCAGAGGGCCGGCTGTGCGGCAGGCGTCCAACAGCATGAATACCCGCTGGATGCCTGCCACACGGGGCATGGGGCCGTACGGGCCCCATGCTGTGGCGCCGTGGTGCGGGGCGCGAGACTTGAGGCCCGAACCGGCGTCGCAGGCGCCACCCCACGCCGGGCGGGCTGGCCGCGTACGGCGAGTGGTGTTACGCCACCGCAGCCGCTGTCCGAGCCGCGTCGCCGTCGTCGGACTTCGTTGCAGGCTCCACCGCGTCGCGCACGACGTCAGGGGTGTTCGTGATGATGCCGTCCACTCCCATGTCGGCCACCTTGACCGCGTTCGGGGCGTCGTTCACCGTCCAGGTGTAGACCTCCAACGGCCTGCCGTGCGCGCCCCGTACTGCCTGGATCGCGGCGACGTAGTCGGCGTTGACAGTCTTGTAGCTCGGGTTGATCTGGTCCGAAAACTTCGCGTACTTCGGCAGGTCGGCCACCGCGGGGGTGCCGAGGAAGCCCGTCTTCACCTCCGGCCGTAGCTCGTGTGTGATCTTGACGGAGTCGGCGCTGAAGCTCTGGATGATCAGCCGGCGCTTCACATGATGACCGTCGAGCCAGCCCTGGCGGCGCAGCACGTCCAGCGTCTGCCGCTCGATGCCGGGGTAGAGCTCGGGCGCCTTGATCTCCATCAGCAGGCTCTGCCGGTTGCTGCTGACCTGGTTCATGTACTGCTCCAGCGTCGGCACCCGCTCACCGGCGAACTTGGGGCCGAACCAGCTTCCCGCATCCAGGCGCTTGATCTCCTTGAGCGTGAAGTCGGCGACGTTCCACGGCGCGCGGTGGGGAAAGACCTGCTCGACGTCGGTGGTCCGGTTCAGCGTGGTGTCGTGGACGATGACCAGCTTGCCGTCCTTCGTGCGCTGGACATCGTTCTCCACCCAGTCGATGTCCAGCTCGGCCGCTGCGTCGATGGCGGCGAGCGTGTTTTCCGGGGCGTACGCGGACGCTCCCCGATGGGCGACGGTCACAGGTGCGGGGGAGGGGTCGGCGGCTTGGGCCGACGTTGCGGGGAGGAAGAGCGCGGACATTCCCAGCAACACGCCGGTGGCTGCGGCGACAGGGCGGATGTGCATACGGGCTCCTCGCGTCAAGAGACTCAGGGATGGACACGACGGGCAGAGAGTCCCAGTCATTCCGTACCGGAAGACAGGTGTGGGATGGACAGAAATTGAACGAGAGGCGTTCCGCGCTGTTCTTCGAGGCTCCGCTTCCGGATGAGCTTCGAGTAGTCGTCCTACGGCTGGGGGCGATTGCGGGGGATGTGCGGGGGCGACGGCGCGCTCCGGTTACACCGCAGTGCGGAGTTGGCCGCCTCCCACGCGAACGATACGAGCGGTGCCGCTCACGCGCGCGCCGTGCGGGATGCGAGCGGTGCCGCTACACGCGCGCCGTGCGGGATCAGCATCGGACCGAATGACAGTCGGGTCAGCAACCGGGCGCTGGCACCCGATGGCACAGCGGCGTACACGCTTGCGACCTGCCCGCCAGGGCTCGGGCCGACCGTGGGTGGTGGGTCAGCGGCGCGGGCGCTCGAAGGTGACCAGCAGCCCTTCCACGCCGCCGGGGCCCACGCGCCCCTTCACATCGGCGGCGGTTATGGCCTTGACCTGCCAGCCCTCGGCCGCGTACTTGTTCAGCACATCTTCGACCTTGTCCGGCGACATCTTTCCGCCGATCAGCTTTTCGCGAATTTGGATCACCTTGTATTCGTACATGGCCGATGACCTTTCGTTGCGCCCGTGCAGCGTATGGGTGGACTGAGACGATGGATCTGTTCGTATGGGAGCGTATGGTTTCGAAGCGTGATCGATCGGTAGCGTTTCGCTGTCAATCTTGGATCGGTGGGGGTCAGGCTACGGGTCGAGCGGCCGGCCGTTGTCAGTGGCGAGTCGTACGGTGGTTCCATGCGGCCCGTATCTCACATCCAACGCACTGTGGCGCCTTTCGAGGTCGTCAGCCCCTACCAGCCGAGCGGTGACCAGCCAGCGGCGATCATCGAGCTCGAACGGCGCGTCCGAGCAGGTGAGGAGCACGTCGTCCTGCTCGGTGCGACCGGTACGGGCAAGTCCGCCACCACCGCGTGGATGATCGAGAAGTTGCAGCGGCCGACTTTGGTCATGGCGCCGAACAAGACCCTGGCGGCCCAGCTCGCCAACGAGTTCCGCGAACTGCTGCCGAACAATGCCGTCGAGTATTTCGTCTCGTACTACGACTACTTCCAGCCCGAGGCGTACGTGCCGCAGTCGGACACGTACATCGAAAAGGACTCCTCGATCAACGAGGAGGTTGAGCGGCTGCGCCACTCGGCAACCAACTCGCTGCTCACCCGGCGGGACGTGGTGGTCGTCGCCTCCGTTTCCTGCATCTATGGCCTGGGCACGCCGCAGGAATACGTCGATCGCATGGTGCACCTCAAGCTCGGCGACGAAATCGATCGTGACCAGCTTCTGCGGCGCTTCGTGGACATCCAGTACACGCGCAACGACGTGGCGTTCACACGCGGCACCTTCCGGGTGCGGGGTGACACCATCGAGATCTTCCCGGTCTACGAGGAGCTCGCCGTCCGGATCGAGATGTTCGGCGACGAGGTCGAGGCGCTGTCCACGCTGCACCCGCTGACCGGTGAGGTGATCTCCGACGACCAGGAGCTGTACGTCTTCCCCGCCAGCCACTATGTGGCAGGTCCCGAGCGCATGGAGAAGGCCGTCGCCCGCATCGAGGCGGAGCTCACCGACACGTTGGCCCGGATGGAGACGCAGGGCAAGCTGCTGGAGGCCCAGCGGCTGCGGATGCGCACCACCTATGACATCGAGATGATGCGGCAGATCGGCACCTGCTCGGGCATCGAGAACTACTCGCTGCACATCGACGGTCGTGACCCCGGCACCGCCCCGCACACGCTCCTTGACTACTTCCCGGAGGACTTCCTCCTGGTCATCGACGAGTCGCATGTCACCGTTCCGCAGATCGGCGCCATGTACGAGGGCGACGCGTCCCGCAAGCGCACTCTGGTCGAGCACGGTTTCCGGCTGCCGTCCGCGATGGACAACCGCCCACTGAAGTGGGAGGAGTTCCAACAGCGCATCGGACAGACCGTCTACCTCTCCGCGACCCCCGGAAAATACGAACTCGCGCGCGGCGACGGCTATGTGGAGCAGATCATCCGGCCCACCGGCTTGGTGGACCCCGAGGTCATCGTCAAGCCCACCGATGGGCAGATCGACGACCTGATCCACGAAATCCGCACCCGCACTGAGAAGGACGAGCGCGTCCTGGTCACCACGCTCACCAAGAAGATGTCCGAGGACCTCACCGACTACATGGTCGAGCTGGGCATCCAAGTCCGATACCTGCACAGCGACGTCGATACGCTGCGGCGCGTCGAACTGCTGCGTGAGCTGCGCGCCGGTGAGTACGACGTGCTGGTCGGCATCAACCTCCTCCGCGAGGGGCTCGACCTGCCGGAGGTGTCGCTGGTGGCCATCCTCGACGCCGACAAGGAGGGCTTCCTCCGCTCCGGGACGTCGCTGATCCAGACCATCGGCCGCGCGGCGCGCAACGTATCGGGCCAGGTACACATGTACGCCGACAGGATCACACCAGCGATGGCGACGGCGATCGACGAGACGAACCGACGCCGGGAAAAGCAGGTTGCCTACAACACCGAGCGCGGCATCGACCCCCAGCCGCTTCGTAAGAAGATCAACGACATCGTTGCGACCATCGCCCGCGAGGAAGTCGATACCCAGCAACTGCTCGGCAGCGGATACCGGCAAACGGACAAGACCAAGGGCAAGGCCCCGGTGCCCGCGCTGGCGAAGCAGAAGGGCGGAGGTAAGGGCGCGGTGGGAGCCAAGGACGGAGCGCTCACGGACCGTCCGGCCGCCGAACTCGCCGCTCTGATCGAGGAGATGACCGAGCGGATGCGGGGCGCGGCGGCAGACTTGCAGTTCGAGATCGCGGCGCGGTTGCGCGATGAGGTGGGTGAGTTGAAGAAGGAACTGCGGCAGATGCGCGAAGCGGGACAGTCCTGACGGAAGGGTGGGCCACGCGTTGTTCGGAGTGCTGGGGCCTGGCATGCCGCCTGGTGTGTTGCAAGAGCGACACAAAGCCCGATGCGGGTAGCCGCACCGGCGGGGGCAGTGCATAGGGTTTAAGCAGGTCGTACAGACGGGCGACCGGGGAAAATTCGAGAGAGGGACAGCGCGTGACGGTCAATATGTCCAAGGGACAGGCCATCAGCCTTCAAAAGGCGGATGGTGGCACCCTGACTGCCGTGCGGATGGGTCTGGGCTGGCAGTCCGCGCCCCGCCGCGGCCTGTTCGGAAAGCGGACCAAGGAGGTCGATCTCGACGCGTCGGCCGTTTTGTTCGCGGACAACCAGCCGGTGGATGTCGTGTTCTTCCGCCACCTGACGAGCGACGACGGCTCGGTCCGGCACACCGGTGACAACCTCGTCGGAGGTGCGGGGCAGGGTGGTGACGACGAGGCGATCCTCGTTGACCTACAGCGGGTCCCGGTGCACGTGGACCAGATCGTGTTCACCGTCAACTCCTTCACCGGGCAGACCTTCGCCGAGGTCACCAACGCCTTCTGCCGCTTGGTGGATGAGACCAACGGTGAGGAGATGGCGCGCTACACGCTCACGGGCGGCGGGCAGTACACGGCCCAGATCATGGCGAAGGTGCACCGTGCGGGCAACGGCTGGCAGATGACGGCCCTCGGCAGCCCAGCCAATGGCCGCACCTTCCAGGACCTGATGCCGTCGATCGTCCCGCACCTTTAAGCACCTCTGGCACCAGGCGGGCGCCAGCTGTCACCTGGTCTGACCCGCCCTGGAGCCGGCGCTGTGGTCGAACGGACAGTGGTCGGTGTACCCCCGCTCGGCACCGCGGTGCCGATGCCGCACCTTTGGCCGCGGAGCAGGGCCGAACACACCGCCAGACCGCCCCAAAGCGGAACGTCGCTTGGCCCGTCATGGCGGGCGTCTGTGGCCAGGTCGCGTGGGGCGTGCGTGCCGGCCCGCTCGGGGCGGCTGACGGGGCCACCGGTTGTCCGCTGCCAACTCAGATCACCGCCTCCGCCGCAGTACGCACGCACACCACGCACACCACGACGAGAGGGCGCAGTGATGACGGCCGAGCTGGTCCGGGGGCAGAACCACCCGCTGCCTGAGACCCGTTTGGAGGTCCGGATTTCGGCGGGCAAGCCCGTCGTCGCCGGAGCGACACTCGGAGACGACCAGGGGAAGGTGCGGGGCGCCGACTGGGTCGCGCATCCCGCTGCCCCGCAGATTTCCGGACTTGAGGTGTCCCGGCAGGCCGCGGTCAACCACCGCCTCGCGGTTGATCTCAGTGCGTTGCCGGAGGCGGTACATCGGGTCACGGTGCTGCTCGCCCTGCCGACCGGAGTGGGCGGGCCAGTGCGATTCGGTGGCCTGGCGGCCCCGTTCATAGCGGTGACGGATCTCGACGGGGTCGAGATCGCCACGTACACGATCACCGACCTGGACGCGGAGTCGGCGGTGACGGCCCTGGAGCTATACCGCAGGGTCGGTGTGTGGAAGGTGCGAGCTGTCGGCCAGGGGTACGCGGGCGGGCTCGCGGCCATGCTCCAGGACCAGGGGCTGCCCGAGGCGGTCACGCTGGCCGGGGAGATCAATGACGCGGTGGTGCGCGGCATGGCCACATCACTCAAGCCACCGGCGGTGCGGGCGAGCGAGGGCGGGGGACGGGTGCGTACGGCCGCGGCAGGCGGCGACACGGCCCCGGTGCAACACGGCCCTACGGGTGGCAGTGGCACAACCGGCGCGGGGGCGGCAACCGCCCCGATCGGAACGCCGGCCTCCGGGGGTGCGGACGCCTCGGCCTCGCCGTCGGGCAGCCCAGTGAACTACCGGCACCCCGGCCGTCACACCGCCACGCCGACCCCGCCTCCGGCGGCTTCACAGCCCGGCCCGCCGGGGCAGCCGCCGCAGCCGATTGCGGGTGATGCCTCCGGCTGGACGATGGAGGAGCGGCTGTACAACCAGGTCTGGGGCATGTTCGAGGACCTGGCCAGGACGACGGCGGCTTACCGCAGTGCCGTCGATTTCGCGGACTCGCGGATGGAGAAGGAGCTCGACTCGGTCCTCTCCGACCCGCGTACGCGGGTGGGGCCGCTCGCCGATGCCGCGCGCACCGAGGCGCGGACCCGGCACACCCAGCTCGTGGAGCAGGCCCGCGCCGTACTCGATCGCGACCTGGCTCAACTCGTTGCCGAGGCACAGGTGGTCGAGCCCGCGCTGCCGCCCGCTTACGCCCGCTGGGAGAGCTCTGCTTGGCAGGCGTACGAGGTGCCGATGGAGTTGCCGATGGCGTTGCGCGTCGGTGACCTGCACCTGCCCGAGCGCACGGATCTGCGCATCCCCATGATGGTCCGGTTGCCTTTGGAGCGCGGGCTATGGGTGGACAGCGGTCGGGGCGGTTCCCCGGACGCGGCCCTGGTGGACTCCACCGAACTGCGGCGGCTGGCGATGGAGAGCGCCGTCGCGCACGCGGCCCGGTTGATCGCGGTCTACCCGGTGGGTGAGTTCACCGTCCATGTGATCGACCCGGCGGGGGCGGGCGCGTCTGCGCTCACCCCGTTGACCAGCACCGGGGCGCTGCCTGCGCCGCCAGCGGCCGGGGCGCAGGGCGTGTCGGCGGTGCTGGCGAAGTTGACTCAGCGGGTTGATCTGGTGCAGATGGCCATCCGTAGCGATGCCGTCGATGCGCTGCCGCCTGACCTGGACACCGCTCAACAACTGCTGATCGTGAACGACTTCCCGCACGGGTTCGATGACCGGGCGGTCACCCAGTTGCGTTACCTGGCGGATGAGGGCCCCTCCGTCGGCGTACATCTGATGATGGTGGCCGACCGGGAGGACGCGCGGGCCTACGGGCCGGTGCTCGACCCGCTGTGGCGTGCGCTGCTGCGTGTCACCCCCGTCCCCGATGACCACTTGGCCGATCCCTGGGTCGGGCACGCCTGGACGTTTGAACCATCGCTGGCGCCCCCCGGCAGTGACGTCGTGTTGCGGGTGCTCCGTCAGGTGGCCCGGGCCCGGGAGTCCTACGGAGGGCACGACGTGGCCGGCTGACGGGCGGGTGCCCGGTTGGCGCGGTTGCCTCTCGGCGGCCTGCGGGGCACGTTCGTTCTGCGCTTTTAGCTCGCTCTTTACCCTCTTTACTATTCCTTGGTCTCCCCTGTACTCTTCTTTACACGGAGGGGAGTACTCCTGCTGCGGCGTTCCCGTCAACACGGACCCTAGGGTCCCGGGGCGTCGGCCTGGACGGCTGACACGTATGGCCGTCTTGGGCGGAAGAGACCTCCGGCAGCGACGACGCTGATAGTTGCCGTACGCAATCTGCCGGAGGAGCAGTGGACGTTTCCTTGACCATGTGGGTGCTGACCATCGTTGGTCTGTGTGCCCTAATCGCCATCGACTTCTTTATCGGCGGCCGCAAACCGCACGACGTCTCCATCAAGGAGGCCGGAATATGGACCGTGGTATGGATCGCCCTCGCCGTGCTATTCGGGCTCGGCTTGCTGATATTCGGGGGCGGCCAGCCGTCCGGTGAGTTCTTCGCGGGCTTCATCACCGAGAAGTCCCTGAGCGTCGATAACCTCTTCGTCTTCGTCTTGATCATGTCGAAGTTCGCGGTGCCGTCCATCTACCAGCAGCGTGTGCTGCTGGTGGGCGTACTCATCGCGCTGGTGCTGCGGGCCGGGTTCATCGGCGCGGGCGCGGCGATCATCGCCAACTTCGCCTGGGTCTTCTACATCTTCGGCGCCTTCCTCATCTGGACCGCCTGGAAGCTCATCCAGGAGGCACGGGCCGACGATGAGGACGAGGAATTCGAGGAGAATCGCTTCCTGAAGCTGGTGGAGCGACGCATTCCCTCAACCGACAAGTACCACGGCACCAAGCTGTTCGTCATGGAGAACGGCAAGCGGTTGATGACGCCGATGCTCGTCGTCATGCTGGCGATCGGTACTACGGACATCCTGTTCGCGCTGGACTCCATTCCCGCGATCTTCGGCCTCACGCAGGACCCGTACATCGTGTTCACTGCGAACGCCTTCGCCCTGATGGGACTGCGGCAGCTCTACTTCCTGATCGGTGGGCTGCTGAAGAAGCTGGTCCACCTCTCCTACGGGCTGTCGGTCATCCTCGGCTTCATCGGCGTGAAGCTGGTGCTGCACGCGCTGCACGAGTCCGGCGTGCATGTTCCCGAGATCAGCATTCCGGTCTCGCTCGGCGTGATCTGCGCAGTGCTCGTCATCACCACCATCACAAGCCTGCGCGCGACGAAGAAGCAGGCCCAGGCGGACGCCGAGACCAAGGACAGCCTCGACGTCTGATGGGTTGGTCCGGAGGGGCGCGCCGGGGTGTGAGGTCCCCGGTAGCGCCCCTCCGGTGCGCCACAGCTTGTCGGGCGTGCAACTCCGTGGCATGGCCCCACCACGTACGGTGCCCCCAGCGTCGAGTGACGCCGGGGGCACTTGGGCTTGCCGTGCGTGGGGCCGCGGCCCCGCTACCAGCCGCGCTCTCGCCATTCGGCCAGGTGGGGGCGCTCAGCGCCCAGCGTGGTGTCGGTGCCGTGGCCCGGGTAAACCCAGGTCTCGTCCGGCAGGGCGTGAAAGAACTTGGTCTCGACGTCGTTGATGAGGCTGGCGAATGACCGTTCCTCGCCCCAGGTGTTGCCGACGCCGCCGGGGAAGAGGCAGTCGCCGGTGAAGACATGGGGATGGCCATGCGGGTCGTCGTAGATCAGGGCAATACTGCCGGGCGTGTGGCCGACGAGGTGGCGCGCGGTCATCTCCACACGCCCTACTCGAATCGTGTCGCCGTCGTCCACCAGCACGTCGGTCGGGACCGGGATGCCCTCGGCGTCATGCCGTCCGGCGTAGGTGCGCGCTCCGGTCACCCGGACTACCTCGTCGAGAGCCTGCCAGTGGTCGCCGTGTTGGTGCGTCGTCACGACCGAGGCGATGCTGTCGTCGCCGATGAGGCTGAGCAAGCGAGCAGAGTCATTGGCCGCGTCGATGAGTAGTTGCTCGTCCGTGGCCCGGCAGCGCAGCAGGTAGGCGTTGTTGTTCATCGGGCCCACGGCGATCTTCGAGATCACGAGGTCGCTTAGTTCGTGCACGTCGGCGGGACCGCCGACCTCCACCGCTCCGCTGTACGTCATGGCCTCAGCCTAGCGGCGGCAGGGTCGGCAGCGGGGCGACCGGTGAGACCAGCTCGGAGCCGTCTGCGCGGCCGGTGAGCCAACCAAGCAGCGCGACGGGCGTACCCTCTATGGTGATGGGCTTCCCCTCGGATCGTCCCGTGTGCCAGGCGCGACCCGCGGGGGTCGTGAGTGTCAGCGCAGGCACGTCGGCATGCCCGGCGAACTTGCCGCTCGTGAGGAATTCCACCTCCCGTTCGACGAAGTCGTCGGGGAGGTCGGTGAGCTGGTAGCCGATGTCCAGATCGACGTGGTGCAACTCGACCTCGATCAGACGGCGGAAGGGCAGCCGGGCGGCGCGTTCGGTCACACCGTTGCGCATGGCGACCACGAACTCCCACCGATCATGGGTGAGGGCGGCGGCTGCCGAATTGAAGCGGAACGCGCTGGTGCGAAGGTCGTCCAGGTGGACGGGCAGTGGGCGGTCGGCGTCGCGGGCGATGTCGGCGTTGCGCGCATCGTCGTTGGCGTACATCGGCGTCTCCTCGCCGGTGCGCGCCCAGGTGAGGAGGTTCACGATGGCGTCGGCATTGCGGGCGAGGTGGGCCAGGATATGGCCGCGCGTCCAGCCCGGCAGCAGCGACGGGCGGGTGGCCGCCGCGTCGTCCAGCGAGGTCACCGCGGTAAGCAGACGGTCGGTGGCCGCTTGTACGGCAGCCGCGTCGTGCGCGAAGTCAGTCATGATCCAAAGGTAGTGCTCGCCACTCGATCGGGTGAAGGTCGCTGCCTTCCTCCGTAATTCGAATGTGCGTGCTATAAGCTCGTCTGTGGCATCGAATAACGACCTCATAGGGGCGCCCCCATACCCTGGGTTTCGGGGCATCGCTTCCTCCGCCTTCCTCAAGAAAGGTGCCGACCGGCGTGGCCGACCGTCTCATCGTCCGTGGCGCTCGCGAGCACAATCTCAAGAATGTCTCGCTCGACCTCCCGCGTGACTCCCTCATCGTTTTCACCGGGCTCTCGGGGTCGGGCAAGTCGTCTCTCGCGTTCGACACGATCTTCGCCGAGGGGCAGCGCCGGTACGTCGAGTCGCTCTCCTCTTACGCACGACAGTTCCTTGGCCAGATGGACAAGCCGGATGTGGACTTCATCGAAGGTCTCTCGCCGGCTGTCTCCATCGACCAGAAGTCCACCTCGCGCAACCCGCGCTCGACGGTCGGCACGATCACCGAGGTCTACGACTACCTTCGACTGCTCTTCGCCAGGATCGGCAAGCCGCACTGCCCGGAGTGCAGCCGTCCCATCGCCCGCCAGTCGCCGCAGGCGATCGTGGACCGAGTCCTGGAGCTACCGGAGGGCAGCCGCTTTCAGGTCCTGTCACCGCTGGCGCGCGAACGCAAGGGTGAGTTCGTCGATCTCTTCGCCGATCTCCAGACCAAGGGCTACAGCAGGGCCCGCGTGGACGGGGACACGATCCAGCTCGCTGAGCCACCCACGCTCAAGAAGCAGGAGAAGCACACCATCGAGGTGGTCGTGGACCGCCTCACCGTCAAGAACAGCGCCAAGCGGCGGCTGACCGACTCGGTGGAGACCGCGCTCGGGCTCTCCGGTGGCATGGTCATCCTCGACTTCGTGGACCTTGACGAGGACGACCCGCAGCGCGAGCGGATGTTCTCCGAGCACCTGTACTGCCCGTACGACGACCTGTCCTTCGAGGAGCTTGAGCCGCGCTCCTTCTCCTTCAACTCGCCCTTCGGCGCCTGCCCGGACTGCTCCGGCATCGGCACTCGCATGGAGGTCGATCCGGAGCTCATCATCCCGGATGAGGACAAGTCGCTGGACGAAGGGGCCATTCACCCCTGGTCGCACGGCCACACCAAGGACTACTTCGCGCGACTCGTGGGCGCGCTGTCGGATGCGCTGGGCTTTCGCACCGATCTCCCGTGGGCAGGGCTGCCGCAGCGGGCAAAGAAGGCTCTGCTCAACGGGCACAAGACGCAGATCGAGGTGCGCTACCGCAACCGGTACGGGCGCGAGCGCGCCTACACCACCGCTTTCGAGGGCGTGGTGCCGTTCGTCAAGCGGCGGCATTCCGAAGCGGAGAGCGACTCAAGCCGTGAGCGCTTCGAGGGCTATATGCGTGAGGTGCCCTGCCCGACGTGTGACGGTACGCGGCTCAAGCCCATCGTGCTGGCGGTCACGGTGCAAGACCGGTCGATCGCCGATATCGCGGCGATGTCGATCAGCGAGTGCGCCGAATTCCTGCGGGCGCTCAAGCTGACCGCGCGCGACAAGGCCATCGCGGAGCGGGTCCTCAAGGAGGTGAACGAGCGCCTGCGCTTCCTCGTGGATGTGGGCCTCGACTACCTCTCGCTGAACCGGGCGGCTGGCACCCTCTCCGGTGGCGAGGCCCAGCGCATCCGGCTGGCCACCCAGATCGGCTCGGGCCTGGTCGGCGTGCTCTACGTGCTCGATGAGCCGTCCATCGGTCTGCACCAGCGCGACAACCACCGGCTCATCGAGACCCTGGTGCGACTGCGCGACCTCGGTAACACGCTGATCGTCGTGGAGCACGATGAGGACACCATCAATGCCTCGGACTGGGTGGTGGATATCGGCCCGGGTGCGGGGGAACACGGTGGCAACGTGGTGCACAGCGGCCCACTGGCGGAAATGCTGAGCAACGAGGCATCGGTGACCGGCCAGTATCTTGCGGGCAAGAGGGTCATCGCGACCCCGGAGCAGCGCCGCCCGGTGGATCGAGAACGCCAGTTGACCGTGCACGGTGCGCGGGAGAACAACCTGCAAGACATCGACGTGTCGTTCCCGCTGGGCGTTCTCACAGCGGTCACCGGCGTCTCGGGATCGGGGAAGTCAACCCTGGTCAACGACATCCTGTACACCCACCTGGCGCGGGAGCTGAACGGGGCGCGTTCGGTGCCGGGTCGGCACACCCGGGTGGAGGGTGACGACCTGGTTGACAAGGTCGTACACGTGGATCAGTCCCCGATCGGCCGGACCCCGCGCTCCAACCCGGCGACCTACACCGGCGTCTTCGACCACGTTCGCAGGCTGTTCGCGGAGACCATGGAGGCCAAGGTCCGCGGGTATCTGCCGGGCCGGTTCTCGTTCAACGTCAAGGGCGGCCGGTGCGAGAACTGCTCCGGCGACGGAACGATCAAGATCGAGATGAACTTCCTGCCGGACGTGTACGTGCCGTGCGAGGTCTGCCACGGCGCGCGGTACAACCGCGAGACGCTGGAAGTGCACTTCAAGGGCAAGTCCATCGCCGAGGTCTTGGACATGCCGATCGAGGAGGCTCTGGACTTCTTCGAGGCGGTGCCTGCCATCTCCCGGCACCTGCGGACGCTCAACGAGGTCGGCCTCGGGTATGTGCGGCTCGGCCAGTCCGCGCCGACGCTGTCCGGCGGCGAGGCCCAGCGCGTCAAGCTCTCCAGCGAGCTGCAGAAGCGGTCAACGGGACGCACGGTCTACGTCCTTGACGAGCCGACCACCGGTCTGCACTTCGAAGACATCAGCAAGCTGATCAAGGTGCTGTCGGGGCTGGTGGACAAGGGCAATACGGTGATCGTCATCGAGCACAATCTCGATGTGATCAAGACGGCGGACTGGGTTGTGGACATGGGGCCCGAAGGCGGCAGTGGCGGTGGCCTCGTCGTCGCCGAGGGCACCCCGGAGCAGGTGGCCTCCGTCTCGACCAGTCACACCGGAAAGTTCCTCCGGGACCTGTTGGGTGACCGGGTGAGCGACGTCGGGTTGCCTCCCACCCGTAAGCGAGCCGCAAAAAAGGCTGCAACGGTCAAGAAGACGGCCGCCACGGTCGCAGCGGCCTCCGCCGCAGCCACCAAGGCAGGTACGGCGAAGAAGAGCGTGGCGAAGAAGAGTACGGCGAAGAGCACCACTCAGAGCGCGCCTAAGAAGACCGTTGCGAAGCGGGCCGCACGCTAGGTGCGCTGATCGCGTGCGCTGTTGCTACTGGCTGGGCCGGTTCATGGCGGAGACCTCCGGTGTGGTGGAGCTGTCCAGGGCCCCACTGCGCCGGAGGTCTTCATGTCTCACCGCAATGCCCGGCCGATCGTTCACGGCCGATCGTTCACGGCCGGGGAGGCCGGTTGGATAGGCGGGATAGGCGGGGAGAAGTCAGGCGAGTTCCGCAGCGAAAGGGGGCTCCGCGCCGGGGCGGGAGCAGGTGAGGGCCGACGCACGAGCAGCGAAGGTCAACGTGTCACGCCAGATGTCGGGGGCCAGTTCGGTGAGGGCCGCTCCGGACAGTGCACCGTGCGAGGCGAGCCGGTGCAGCAGTGCGGCGTTGACGGTGTCACCGGCTCCGATGGTGTCCACGACAGCGACCTCCACGCTCGGCACCCGCAGTTCAGCGCCGTTGCCCAAGTGGACGCTGAGACCGTCCGCGCCGTGCGTGAGGACGACGGCCGATGGGCCTGCCGCCAGCCACGTCTGCACGGTGTCGGTGATGTCGGAGGAATCGGCCAGCCACGTCGCGTCCTCGACCGACAGTTTCAGGAGGTTGATGTGTGGCAGCCAGTTGAGGAAGCGGGCCCGGTACGCGGCGGGGTCCGGGATCAGACCTGACCGGATGTTGGGGTCGAGCGTGGTGAAGACCCCACGCTGAGCCTCCCGCCGCAACAGCTCCTCATATGCCGTGGCGCCCGGCTCCAGGACGAGCGAGCACGTCCCCAGGGACAGCGCGGTGGTCCCGGCAGGTAGCGCGGCCGGGAGCTGGAAGAACCGGTCCGCGGTGCCCTCGACGTAGAAGACATAGCCGGCCGATCCGTTGATGCTGACCTCGGCCACGGCCAGGGTGGTCGGCTCCGGGCCGCGCTGCACCGGGGTGGTATCCACGCCGGCGGCGTGCAGCCCATCGAGGAGGGCCGCACCGTAGCTGTCCTCGGAGACCCGTGAGCAAAACGCGGTGGGGGAGCCGAGCCGTCCGAGGGCCAGGGCGGTGTTGTAGGGGCCCCCGCCGCGGCGGGGGATCAGCGGAAGGAGTCCGCCGGCTGCCTCGGGCGTCGCCGACGCGCTGGGGACGAGGTCGATCAGGGCTTCTCCGGCGACGACGATCACGAGCGGAAATCCTCTCCTTGGTGCGGGCGGGCAGCTGGCCGGGCAGCCGGCCTGGTTCGTGCCCCTCGCTGCATGGCCACCCGCTACCGCCTCCCAGCCGCGCTAGTTCTCGGCTGCCGCTGCCGGCAGCGGCCCGGGTCGCCGTGGGCCGTTGCTTTGCTGATGAGGAGGCCGATGGGCTTGGCGGACGGGCAGGAAGCTATCGCATGTGATCACACGGCGTAAACGCTTGTGCAAACGATGGCGTGCTCAATTGGCCAGGTATTGTCGGAACGCTCTTTCCCTGAACCAGTTTCACAGTGCCCCCGTGGAGTTCGCCATGAGTTGCCAGCCCGCCAGCCGTCGGACCGTGCTGCGAGGGGCGGCGCTGGCCGGCGCTGCGGGGCTCGGCGTGGCCGCCTGCTCGCCCGGCGAGTCCGCCCGCGGACCGGTGACCCCGACCGCGCCGGTGCACTTGGGCTCTGCGGACGAGGTTCCTGTGGGGGAGGCGAAGCTCTACCGCAACGACAGGTTGCTGGTCGCGCAGCCCGTGAAGGGGGAGTTCAAGGCGTACAGCGCGGTGTGTACGCACAAGGGGTGCGTCCTTCGCAAGATCGAGGACGGCGAGGCCAAGTGCGCTTGCCATGGCAGCATGTTCGACCCGGCCACGGGCGAGGTTTTGGATGGACCGGCTGGAGAGCCGTTGCTGTCCGTACCGGTGCGACTTGAGGGCGGCAAGTTGGTGGCGGGACCATCGGCGTAGCTGAACGCCGCTGGTCCGATGCGCCACTGGGGATAACAAGCGAGTTACGCTCACCGAGTGATCGCTACCTGGGAGCCCGCGGCGCCGGGCGTGTTACGACTGCCATCGGGGCGACTGATCCGGGGGCGAGGGCTGCGGCGTGCCCTGCCAGTTGGGCCGGTACCTGACTTCGCGCTGTATCTGCGTGGCCGCACGCCACCGCCCGTCGCCTGGGAGGCTCGTTGGCTTCGCTGGCCGGACTTTTGGCTGCCGTCCGACCGTACCGCCGCCAGCGCAGCGATGCGTGAGGCGTGGACGCGGGCCGAGACCGAACGCGTCGAAATCGCCTGCGGTGGTGGGGTCGGGCGTACGGGTACCGCGTTGGCCTGCCTCGCCGTGCTGGACGGGGTGCCCAAGGGCGAGGCCGTGACATACGTACGGGAGCACTACGCGCCGCGGGCCGTGGAGACGCCTTGGCAGCGCCGCTTCGTCGCCGGTTTCGCGTAGTGCGCCAGGCCAGCAGGTCGGGAGATCCGACGGGTCTGGGTGATGTGTGCGGCCCGGCGTCCCGCTGGACCCGACACGCTAGGACCAGTCCCAGGCGACGCCCAGGATGCCGGGGCGGACGCCCTGTTCGGCCAGGTGGACGGTGCGGTGGCCGCTCAGGGTGAGTTCCTTTTGACCGCTGCGGGCCGCACCGGCGGAGCCCTGCGTGAAGCGGTGGCAGCGTACGGGCAGTGCGGTGGGGTCGAAACGTACTTGCAGCACATACTGACCACCCGCGAACGGGATGACGCGGAAATACTCCGTGCTCTGCCCTCCCGTGCCGTCTTCGACGACGTAGCTGAACACATGCGTATCCCCGGCGCTCAGCCGGGTGTCGAAGAGCAGTTCGGCGACCAGGACGCCGGTGCTCGCCTGCCAACGGATGCGGCCCACCCGGCAGTTGTCCGTGGCGCGCACCCGTATCTGGCTGGGGTCGCAGCCGTGATCGCCCTGGTGGATGGCGAGATAGCGGTCCACGCCGTCCCGGTGGGCGCGCACCACGTGCTGCGACTCGCGTGCGTACAGCTCCTGTCGTGCGCCGATCTGGATGCGCTCCAGATGGCAGACGGTGTGCAATCCGCCGTCGATCGGCGAGCCGAGGTCGGCGATCAGCCGGGCCAACGATGTGGACTGCTCGTGCAGCGTGCGGTAGGAGCGGGCGGCGGGGCGGTCGGTCCCGGGGCGTAGGGCAGGTTCAAGGAGCCGGGTCAGGGCGTGGACGGGCAGTTCGAGGACGTCCTCAAGCGCTCGGACCGCTCTCAGCGATTCGGCCCGGCGCGGGGTTCTCGCGCCCTGCTGCCAGTAGCTGAGGCTGGTGATGCCGACCTTGACACCGCGCTGCGCCAGCCGGTGCTGCACCCGGTGCAGGGCCAGGCCGCGCGCGGCGAGTGCGGCGCGTAGGGCGAGGTGGAACGGCCCAGCCCGCAGTGCCTGGGCCAGCTCCGCCTCGGCCACGTCCGACTGCGCGGCGGTCTGTCGCATCGCATGCCTCTCGTGAGCAGGTCAGGAACGGATATTCACACACCGGTGCCGTAAGTGAATGTTCACGACCGGAATTCGCCACTTCGGCGCCTCGTACGCCGTGATCCAGCTAGCGGGGCACCGGGCGTTCACATGATGCGCTGACTGTTCACGTCGGTTTTCACCTCGCATTGAAGCGTGTTGACCGTGACCAGACAACACCCGATGCTCCAGGCAGCGTCCGGACGCGCTCCTCCACCCCACCCCCCTTTCTTGGGAGGAACGCCATGCCCCTCACCTCTCGACTACGCCGTACACGGCGTCCAAGCCGGTCTGGCACCAGACAGCTGTCCGTTGTCGCGTTCGCCTTGGCCGCCCTGTTCGCCGTCCCCACGGCTTCGGCCACCGCCGCGCCGGACGACGCGCCGAGCACCCGCGCCGCGAACCGGTTGGACATCACCATGCAGGCGCAGGAGAAGACCAACTGGTGCTGGTCCGCTGCTGGTAACACCATCGCCACCTGGATGGGCAAGAACTACAGCCAAAACCAGTTCTGCAACGCTGCCTTCAACCGGCAACAGAACACCGAGTGCCCCAACAACCAGGCTACCCTCGGTAACGTGCAGACAGCGCTGCGTTGGACGGGCATCAGGCCCGGCTCGTACATCGATGACTGGTTGCAGTACGGCGCGATACAGACCGAGATCAACGCAAAGCGCCCCGTTGAGACCCGCATCCAGTGGTCCTCTGGCGGAGGCCACATGCACGTGATCTACGGCTACGACAACTCCAACAGCTTCGTCTACTGGGGCGACCCGTGGCGCTCCAACAACCGCTACAACTGGGCCTCGCACAACTGGTACGTGAACAACAACGAGTTCTCCTGGACCCACTCGCTCTACCGGATCGGAGCGTGAGGTCATGAGCGCCGAGCACACTCCCCAGCCGTCCAAGCCGGTCATCGCGCGGTCCGCGGCGGGCGCGGCCACCCTCGCGACCGTTCTCGCCGCGCTGCTCGCCGGTGCCCCGCAGGCCGCGGCCACCGAGGCCCCCGCCTCGCCCAAGGCCCCGGCCGCCAGCACCGTCAGCGCGGCGCACGACGCGGTCACCGCGCCTGGCACCCTCGACAGCCTCGCGCGTTTCTTCGCTCGTGACGGAGCCGTCGCCAAGGCGAAGGCACAGCCGCGCGTCGAGGGCGCGACGGTGCCCGTCTACACCCTTTCGCCGGGCTTCGTCGCCGACGCATCCGGTGCGGGCCACCAGCCCATCGCCACGATGGACTTCCTGGCCAGCAAGGCCGTTTCCGCGGATGGGCAGGTCGCATCCGTGTGGACCGCGCACACCGGCGGTTCCTGGAAGGTCGTCAACATCGCCACCGGCGGCGATGAGACGTATTACGCCGCCAAGGGCGCCAAGAAGCTCGGCGGCGGCACCGTCTTCCGCGAGCCGCAGATCGATGCCTGGTACGTACAGCGTGGCGCCCAGGTGCTCCCGCTGGACACCGATGCCGTGCAGGCCATCGGCGCGGGCGGAATGACCGTGGACGCGTATCGGAAGCGAGTCCACACGGCGTACGCGGACAAGCTCCCCGGCTCCGCGTACGCGGACAAGGGCAAGGCGGGCGGCTACGAGCAGGGCCCGGGCTCCGCTCCGGCCGCATCCGGTGCTACGGAAGCCATGGGCGAGGCGCGTGACGCCAAGAGCCCGAACGGCGCGGACAACTCCCACCGGGGGAGCGACGCGAAGAGCACGGTGCGGCAGAACGCTTCCGCGGCTACGGGCGGCGAGGACCTGCTGACCGCGACGTCCGCACTCACCGCGCTGGCGGCGCTCGTGGCGCTCGGTCTGTCCGGCGCGGTGGCGCTGCGGCTACGGCGTCGCTAGCACACGAGAGCACGCAAGAGCACACGAGAGCACGCAAGAGCATGTAAAAGCACGTAAAAGCACGCGAAGCGTGCAGCGAACAACACGGACCGTGCCTCACCTGTCGAGTGTGACCGGTGGGGTACGGAGCCGAAAATGGCGGTCGGCCCCGCGGCGGCGGGGCCGACCGCCATCGGCATGGGCCAGCGATGCGCGACGGCTGGCCGGGGTCGCCCGGCGGGCGTGGACCTATGGCCGGGGCGCGCCATATGTGGCAGCGGCCGTGGCGTCGCACCACGGCCGGACTGTCACTGCCCGCCAGTAGGGTGGTGAGCATGGCCGACCCCAGCAGTTACCGACCCAAGCCGGGACAGATCCCCGACTCGCCCGGGGTCTACAAGTTCCGGGATCAACACGCGCGCGTGATCTACGTCGGCAAGGCGAAGAGTCTGCGCCCGCGGCTCTCCTCGTACTTCCAGGATCTCGCACATCTCCACCCGCGTACCCGGACCATGGTCACCACGGCTGCCTCCGTCGAGTGGACTGTCGTGTCCACCGAGGTCGAGGCGCTCCAACTGGAGTACGCGTGGATCAAGGAATTCGATCCCCGGTTCAACGTCAAGTACCGCGATGACAAGAGCTACCCCTCCCTGGCCGTCACGCTGAACGAGGAGTTCCCTCGGGTTCAGGTGATGCGCGGGCCCAAGCGCAAGGGCGTTCGCTACTTCGGCCCGTACGGACACGCGTGGGCGATCCGCGAGACCGTTGACCTGATGTTGCGCGTCTTTCCCGTACGGACCTGCTCTGCCGGGGTGTTCAAGCGCTCCGCCCAGATTGGCCGCCCCTGCTTGCTCGGTTATATCGGCAAGTGCTCCGCGCCCTGCGTCGGCCGCGTGAGCCCCGATGAACACCGGGCACTGGCCGAGGAGTTCTGCGACTTCATGGCCGGCCGCACCGGCGCGTACATCCGCCGCCTTGAGAGGCAGATGCGGGAGGCGGCGACGGAGCTGGAGTACGAGAAGGCGGCCCGGCTGCGGGACGACATCGAGGCGCTCAAGCGCGCCATGGAGAAGAACGCCGTCGTCTTCAACGACGCTACCGACGCCGATCTGATCGCGGTCGCGGAGGACGAGTTGGAAGCCGCCGTGCAGATCTTCCACGTGCGCGGTGGGCGCGTGCGCGGCCAGCGCGGCTGGGTCACCGACAAGGTCGAGGCCGTGGACACCGCCGGGCTGGTCGAGCACGCGCTCCAGCAGTTGTACGGCGAGGAGAAGGGCGACGCCGTTCCCAAGGAGGTGCTGGTCCCGGTCCTGCCCGAGGACCCTGCCACCGTCAATCAGTGGCTTACCGATCGCCGCGGCTCGAACGTGTCCTTGCGGATACCCCAGCGCGGCGACAAAAAGGACCTGATGGCGACCGTCGCCAGAAATGCCCAGCAGGCGCTGGTGCTGCACAAGACCAAGCGGGCCTCGGATCTGACCACGCGCTCCCGGGCCCTGGAGGAGATCGCCGAGGCGCTCGGCCTGGAAACCGCGCCGCTGCGAGTCGAGTGCTTCGACATCTCCCACCTCCAGGGCGACGATGTGGTCGCCTCGATGGTGGTCTTCGAGGACGGCCTGCCGCGCAAGAGCGAGTACCGCCGCTTCCAGATCAAGTCCTTCGCCGGACAGGACGATGTCCGTTCGATGCACGAGGTAATCGGCCGCCGCTTTCGGCGTTATGTCCAGGAGAAACAGCAGACCGGCGAGTGGGACGTCGCCGAGGGTGCGGGCGTCGAGCGGTCGGTGCGCTCCATCGACGGCCCCAGCGACCCTGATGACACCAGCGACCTCGATGGCCTCACCAGCGACCCTGACGGCTCTTACGGCACCGGCACCACTGGGGACGCAGACGACACTGGCAGCAACAACGACGCAGACGGCACTGGCAGCAGTGACGCTTCCGGTAGCGGCCCTGATGGGCTCGGCAGCTCCATTGGCGCAAGCGTCACGACCGGCTCTGCGAGCCCTAGCGGCCCCGGCAGTCCAGACAGCCCAGACAGTCCCGGCAGCCCAGACCGTCCCGAGGGCGCTGGCCAGCCCGGCAGCTCGGGAAGCTCGGGTGGCGATCCCGCGGGCGGCCCCGGCGATTCCATCCGTGATGAGGACGGCAGGCCCCGCCGCTTCGCCTATCCGCCGCAGCTCGTGGTGGTGGACGGTGGGCAGCCGCAGGTCGCCGCGGCTCAGCGGGCCCTGGAGGAGTTGGGCATAGACGACGTCGCCGTCTGCGGGCTCGCCAAGCGGCTGGAAGAGGTCTGGCTGCCCGGCGAGGACGATCCGGTCGTGCTGCCCCGCAGCAGTGAGGGGCTGTACTTGTTGCAGCGGGTGCGCGATGAGGCGCACCGGTTCGCCATCGCGTACCAGCGCACCAAGCGTGCATCGAGCTTCAAGGCCGGGCCGCTGGACTCGGTGGCCGGGCTGGGGGACACCCGTAAGCGGGCCCTGCTCAAGCACTTCGGTTCACTCAAGCGGCTGCGCGCCGCGACGATCGACCAGCTCTGCGAGGTCCCCGGCATCGGCCGTAAGACGGCTGAAACCGTCGCCGTGGCCCTGGCACAGGCGGCTCCGGCCGCTCCGGCGGTGAATACCGCCACAGGAGAGATTATTGAGGATGACGTCGCGACCACGGCGCCATCATCGGAACGGGGGCAGACACCGTGAACGAGATCGATGGAGACGAAACACAGGTGAGTACGGGCACGACGGGCGAGGCCACCGACGCGGTAGCCATTCCCGAACTGGTGATCATCTCCGGCATGTCGGGCGCGGGCCGCAGCACCGCAGCCAAGTGTCTGGAGGACCTCGGCTGGTTTGTGGTGGACAACCTGCCGCCCGCCCTGATCCCCACCATGGTGGATCTCGGGGCGCGCTCGCAGGGCAATGTCGCCCGGATCGCCGTGGTCGTTGACGTTCGTGGCCGGCGCTTCTTCGACAACCTCCGCGAGTCGCTGGCCGACCTGGAAGCGAAGCACGTCAAGCGCCGCGTGCTGTTCCTGGAGTCATCCGACGACGCTTTGGTGCGGCGCTTCGAATCGGTCCGCCGCCCGCACCCGCTCCAGGGCGACGGCCGGATCGTGGACGGCATCGCGGCCGAGCGCGACCTGCTGCGTGAGCTGCGCGGTGACGCCGACCTGGTGATCGACACCTCCAGCCTCAACGTGCACGAGTTGCGCGCCAAGATGGACGCCCAGTTCGCTGGCGACGAGGAGCCGGAGCTGCGGGCCACGGTGATGTCCTTCGGCTACAAGTACGGTCTGCCGGTCGATGCCGATCTGGTGGTGGACTGCCGCTTCCTGCCCAACCCGCACTGGGTTCCCGAGCTGCGGCCCTTCACGGGCCTCAACGACGAGGTCTCCAGCTACGTCTTCCATCAGCCGGGCGCCAAGGAGTTCCTTGACCGGTACACGGAGCTGCTCCAGTTGATCGCCGCCGGGTACCGGCGCGAGGGCAAGCGCTATGTGACCATCGCGGTGGGCTGCACGGGCGGCAAGCATCGCAGCGTGGCCATGTCGGAGAAGCTGGCGGCCAGGCTGGCCGCCGAGGGAGTGGAGACCGTGATCGTGCACCGGGACATGGGGCGCGAGTGACCATCCGCTCGCGACGGTTCCGGCGGCTGGTCGGAGCCCGTACCAACCGAGGTGCCCAGCCCAAGGTCGTCGCGCTCGGCGGCGGCCGGGGTCTTTCGGCCTCGCTCGCGGCGCTGCGTCGCATCACTGGGGACCTCACCGCCGTCGTCACCGTCGCCGACGACGGCGGCTCCAGCGGTCGGCTGCGCGACGAGCTCGGCGTGTTGCCCCCCGGCGATCTCCGCAAGGCGCTGGCGGCGCTGTGCGGCGACGACGACTGGGGGCAGACCTGGGCCCGGGTGATCCAGCACCGCTTCGCCAGCGAGGGCGAGCTGCACGGCCACGCCGTGGGCAATTTGCTGATCGTCGCCCTGTGGGAGCAGCTCGGCGATCATGTCAAGGCCCTGGAGTGGGTCGGCAGGCTGCTCGGCGCGCACGGCCGGGTGCTGCCCATGTCGGCCGTCCCGCTGGAGCTCCAAGCGCTGGTACGCGGCCATGATCCGGCGCTGCCGGAGGAGATCAGCACCGTACGAGGGCAGGCCACGGTAGCGCTCACGCCCGGCGAGGTGCAGTCGGTGCACCTGGTGCCGCACGACCCGCCCGCCGTGCCGGAGGCGGTCGCCGCGGTGCTCGACGCGGACTGGGTGGTCCTCGGTCCCGGCTCGTGGTTCTCCTCGGTAATACCGCATCTTTTGGTCCCCGAGTTGCTTGAGGCGCTGATCGAGACGAAGGCCCGGCGGGTGCTCGCGCTGAACCTCGCTCCGCAACCCGGTGAAACAGACGGCTTCTCTCCGCAGCGTCATTTGGAGGTTTTGGCCCGACACGCCCCTAAACTCACCCTGGACGTGGTGCTGGCCGACGAGGCCGCCGTGCCCGATCGAGACATCCTCCGGGAGGCCGCAGCGCGGCTCGGCGGCACGGTCGAGCTGGCGCCGGTGGCTGCGCCTGACAGCAGCTCCCAGCCGGCTGACGGGGGGGCTTCTGCCAGGCACGACCCCGAGCTGTTGGCCGCCGCGTATGACCGTATTTTTCGTATGCATGGAAGGATCGGCCCATGGCGATGACGGCTGCGGTGAAGGACGAAATTTCCCGGCTTCCCGTCACCCGGACCTGCTGCCGGAAAGCGGAGGTCTCGGCGATCCTGCGGTTCGCGGGCGGGCTGCACCTGGTCAGCGGGCGCATCGTGATCGAGGCCGAGCTCGACACCGGCATCGCCGCGCGGCGGCTGCGCAAGGACATCCTGGAGATCTTCGGGCACGCCTCCGACCTGGTGGTGATGGCCCCCGGCGGGCTGCGCAGAGGCAGCAGGTATGTGGTGCGGGTGGTGGCCGGCGGCGATCAGCTCGCGCGGCAGACCGGCCTGGTCGATGGCCGCGGCCGGCCGATCCGTGGCCTGCCCCCGCAGGTGGTCTCCGGGGCGACCTGCGACGCGGAGGCGGCCTGGCGTGGCGCATTCCTCGCACACGGGTCACTCACCGAGCCCGGCCGCTCGTCATCCCTTGAGGTGACATGCCCCGGGCCAGAGGCGGCCCTCGCGCTCGTCGGTGCGGCCCGCAGGTTGCAGATCGCGGCGAAGGCCCGGGAGGTGCGCGGTGTTGACCGGGTCGTCGTCCGGGACGGGGACGCGATCGGCGCGCTGTTGACGCGGCTGGGCGCCCATGAGTCGGTGCTTGCCTGGGAGGAGCGCCGGATGCGGCGCGAGGTGCGGGCCACCGCCAACCGGCTGGCCAACTTCGACGACGCCAACCTGCGCCGCTCCGCCCGAGCTGCCGTCGCGGCGGGCGCGAGGGTGCAGCGCGCGCTGGAGATCTTGGCCGAAGAGGTGCCCGAGCACCTGGCCGCCGCGGGCCGGCTGCGCATGGAGCACAAGCAGGCGTCCCTTGAGGAATTGGGCGCGCTGGCCGATCCGCCGCTGACCAAGGACGCCGTGGCCGGCCGGATCAGACGACTCCTCGCCATGGCCGACAAGCGCGCCCAGGACCTGGGCATCCCGGGAACCGAATGTAACCTGGCCGACCTCGGCGAGGAGATGGCCGAGGGCGTCGTCGGCTGACTGGCCGGCTGAGCCGTGCGAGAGCAGGCGGGCTGACCGGACCGTGACCGGATTGCGAGCAGACCGGGACGGACTGGGGCAGGGTCGGGACGGGCTGAGGTGGGCCTGGCTGGGTCAGAGGCTGACCAAGGCGGAGCGGGGGCTGACCAGGCGCGGATCGGTCGAGGCGGACCGTCACCACCCTGCTGAACTTCGCCGAACCCTGCTGAACCTTGCTGAACCCTGCTGAAACAGCCCACGACTGGCGCCAAAGCGGTCCCGAACCGGTGGTGACTCGGTGGTCCCGCTCGCGTATCGACGAGCCCCGAGGTTCGTTCTCCCGGTGTCGTACGACGGGACGGCCCGGCCGCGTTGCCCTGGGCACAGGCCCCGTCGATCGCCCTCGCCCAGCGCTTTCCCGGCCTTCTGTCAATGTCACGTACGTCTCGCGTACGAGGTAGGGTCAAAGGCGGTCGGGGACATCCCATACAGCTCGCCGGCGTCCAGACCGGCACACCAACGAGGAGATCGGTTCGTGACGATCCGCGTAGGCATCAACGGCTTTGGCCGTATCGGTCGCAATTACTTCCGCGCGCTCCTTGAGCAGGGTGCGGACATCGAGATCGTCGGTGTCAACGACCTGACCGACAACGCCACCCTGGTTCATCTGCTGAAGTACGACTCCATCCTGGGCCGTCTCAAGCAGGACGTCAGCCACACCGAGGACACCATCACGGTGGGCAACCAGACCTTCAAGACGATGGCTGAGCGTGACCCGGCCGCCCTTCCCTGGGGCGAGCTCGGCGCCGACATCGTCATCGAGTCCACCGGCATCTTCACCAAGCGTGACGAGGCTGCCAAGCACCTCACGGCAGGCGCCAAGAAGGTCCTGATCTCCGCGCCCGCCAAGGACGAGGACATCACGATCGTGATGGGCGTCAACGAGAACAAGTACGACGCGGCCAACCACCACGTCGTTTCCAACGCCTCCTGTACCACCAACTGTGTGGCGCCGATGGCGAAGGTCCTCGACGAGAGCTTCGGCATCGTCAAGGGCATGATGACCACGGTGCACGCGTACACCAACGATCAGCGCATCCTGGACTTCCCGCACAAGGACCTGCGCCGCGCCCGCGCCGCAGCCGAGAACATCATCCCGACCTCCACGGGCGCCGCCAAGGCCACCGCCCTGGTCCTTCCGCAGCTCAAGGGCAAGCTGGACGGCATCGCCATGCGCGTGCCGGTGCCCACCGGCTCGGTGACCGACCTCGTTCTTGAGCTGGACCGCGAGGTCACCAAGGAAGAGGTCAACGCCGCGTTCCTGAAGGCCGCCGAGGGCGAGCTCAAGGGCATCTTGGACTACACCGAGGACCCGATCGTCTCCTCGGACATCGTCAACTGGCCCGCCTCCTGCACCTTCGACTCCTCTCTGACCATGGCCCAGGGCAAGCAGGTCAAGGTCATCGGCTGGTACGACAACGAGTGGGGCTACTCCAACCGCCTGGTGGACCTGACCACGTTCGTTGGCGGCCAGCTCTAACATTCCGCAGCCGCATCGCCCGGCTCGCTTCCTTCCGGCTGCGGCCGGGAGTGGCCCCGGGCGCGTAGTCCGGGGTGGTGTCCCCAGCCACCGGGTCACCCAGATGTGTAGCGGACGGGGCCCGGGTGACGCGACGGTGCGTCGTCCGGGCCCCGTTCCGTGCAGGCCCACCGTGGAGACTCAAGGAGTCCAGGAAGCATGAAGACGATCGACGACCTCAGCAAGGACGGTCTGGCGGGCAAGCGCGTGTTCGTCCGTGCCGACCTCAATGTGCCGCTTGAGGGCGCCACCATCACCGACGACGGTCGCATCCGGGCCGTCGTGCCGACCATCGCACGGCTCGCCGAAGCCGGCGCCAAGGTGGTCGTCGCCTCCCATCTCGGCCGCCCCAAGGGCGCGCCGGAGGAGCGGTACTCGCTCGCCCCCGTCGCGAGCCGGCTCGGTGAACTACTCGGCAAAAATGTCGCGTTCGCAAACGACACCGTGGGGGACAGCGCGAAGGCCACCGTCGCCGCTTTGGGCGATGGCGAGGTCACGCTGCTGGAAAACCTCCGGTTCAACGCAGGCGAGACCAGCAAGGACGATGCCGAGCGAGCCGCCTTCGCCGACCAGCTCGCCACGCTCGCGGACGTCTACGTCGGTGACGGCTTTGGTGCCGTGCACCGCAAGCACGCCTCCGTCTACGACCTTCCGGCGCGGCTGCCGCACGCCGCCGGCGATCTGATCGCCGCTGAGGTCGCCGTGTTGAAGAAGCTCACCGAGGACGTCAAGCGGCCGTACGCCGTGGTGCTCGGCGGCGCCAAGGTCTCCGACAAGCTCGCCGTCATCGACCACCTGATGGAGAAGGCCGACCGCATCCTGATCGGCGGCGGCATGGCGTACACCTTCCTCAAGGCACAGGGCCACGAGGTCGGCACGTCGCTGCTCCAGGAGGACCAGTTGCCCGCGGTCCGCGAGTACCTGGCGCGCGGAGAGGAGCGCGGCGTGGAGTTCGTGCTGCCGGTGGATGTGCTGGTCTCGACCGGGTTCCCCGACCTTGAGGCCAAGGCCCCCACCCATCCGCAGACCGTCGCTGCGGACGCCATGCCGGCCGACCAGGGGGGGCTGGATATCGGTCCCAAGACCTGCAAGCTGTACGCATCGAAGCTCGCCGACGCGGCCACCGTCTTTTGGAACGGGCCGATGGGCGTCTTCGAACACCCCGACTACGCCGATGGCACCAGGGCCGTCGCCCAGGCACTTCTCGACAGCCCCGCCTTTTCGGTGGTCGGTGGCGGGGACTCGGCCGCGGCCGTACGCATCCTGGGCTTCGACGAAAACGCTTTCGGCCACATCTCGACCGGTGGCGGCGCCAGCCTCGAATATCTCGAAGGCAAGACGCTCCCCGGCCTCGCCGCACTGGAGGACTGAACACCGTGAGTGACCGCACCCCGCTGATGGCGGGCAACTGGAAGATGAACCTCAACCACCTTGAGGCCATCGCGCACGTCCAGAAGCTCGCCTTCGCGCTCGCCGACAAGGACTACGAAACCGTCGAGGTCGCAGTCCTGCCGCCGTTCACCGACCTGCGGTCGGTGCAGACGCTGGTGGACGGCGACAAACTGAAGATCAAGTACGGCGCTCAGGACATCTCGGTGCACAGCTCCGGTGCGTACACCGGTGAGATCTCCGGACCCATGCTGTCCAAGCTCAAGTGCAGCTATGTGACAGTCGGGCACTCCGAGCGCCGCCAGTACCACGCAGAGACGGACGAGACCTGCAACGCCAAGGTCAAGGCCGCCTACCAGCACGGCATCACGCCCATCCTGTGTGTCGGCGAGGGTCTGAAGGTCCGCAAGGCAGGCAACCACGTGGCGCATACCCTCGCCCAGGTGGACGGCGGGCTACAGGACCTCCCGGCCGAGCAGGCCGCGTCGATCGTCATCGCCTACGAGCCGGTCTGGGCGATCGGCACCGGCGAGGTTGCCACGCCCGAGGACGCGCAGGAGGTCTGCGGGGCGATCCGTAAGCGCCTGGTCGCGCTGTACAGCAGGGAGCTGGCCGACGCGGTGCGCATCCAGTACGGCGGCTCCGTCAAGGCGGCCAACATCGCGGCGATCATGGCCAAGCCGGACGTAGACGGCGCGCTGATCGGCGGGGCGGCGCTCGATGCGGACGAGTTCGTCAAGATCGTCCGTTTCCGCGACCAGTAGCAGCTATGACGACGGGGCTACCCCGTCGTACCCTGTCGGGGCCGGGACGGGCGCTAACGCGCTGTCCGGCCCCGACAACGTTCAACGGTTACATGCGTTTCATCAGATCGTTTTCAGAATTCTTGCGTCCGAGAGAGTTGGTCCAGCCGTGGAAACTGGGTTCTCAATCGCCCTCATCGTCTTCAGCGCGCTGATGATGATGCTCGTGCTCATGCACAAGGGAAAGGGTGGCGGCCTGTCCGACATGTTCGGTGGCGGAATGCAGTCCTCAGTCGGCGGGTCTTCTGTCGCCGAGCGTAACCTTGACCGGATCACCGTTGTGGTCGGTGTGCTGTGGTTCGTATGCATTGTCGTGCTGGGCGTGATGATGAAGCTGGATTAACTGACGTACCGTCGTAAACGCAGCCTATTATTGGGCTTGCGTCCCCGGGGACGGGTGTAACTCCTGTCACTGGACGCGCGTTGGGCCTACATAGACTGGGGCGCCCGGCAGCGGAGCCGCCTATCGGATGCTTCGCGGCACCATCACGCAGGGAGTTACAACCGTGGCAAGTGGCAACGCGATCCGAGGAAGTCGGGTCGGAGCGGGGCCGATGGGAGAGGCCGAGCGAGGCGAGTCAGCGCCCCGCCTGCGTATCTCCTTCTGGTGCTCGAACAGGCACGAGACACAGCCGAGTTTCGCCAGCGACGCGCAGATTCCCGACACATGGGACTGTCCGCGCTGCGGCCTCCCCGCTGGAAAAGACCGGGAGAGCCCGCCGGCCGCGCCGCGTACCGAGCCGTACAAGACGCACCTCGCGTACGTACGGGAGCGGCGCAGTGACGCGGACGGCGAGGCAATTTTGGCCGAGGCGCTCGCCAAGCTCCGCGGCGAAATCTGACGCACGACCGCGATTGCCTGCGGGGCCGACACCACCGCAGGCACCGACCGGCAGCGGGCCACGCGGCCCGCGTCGCGCCTTTCCGACACGGGCAGGGCCCGGCTAGCGCTTCCGTTACGGAAGGCTGCCGGGCTCTTTTCGTGGGCGGCGCCCCAGCCCGCGATTGCGGCGTAGCTGCGGCCCTGATCAACTAGGTTGGGCGGCGCTGGCGCACTGACGAGAAGAATAGGGCTGATGTCCGAGATGAACGCTGAAGGCCGAACCCGGCTCGACCAGATGCCGGAGTGGATCGCGCTGGAAGAGCACCGCGAGCAACTGGGGCAGGTGCGACTGCGTGAGGTGTTTGCGGCCGACCCGGAGCGCGGTAAGCGCTACACCCTGCGGGTCGGCGATCTTTATCTGGACTATTCCAAGCACCTGGTCACCGACGAGACGCTGCGACTGCTGCGAAACCTGGCAGCGGCGAGCGGCGTCGCCGAGTTGCGGGACGCCATGTTCCGCGGCGACGCAATCAACACCACCGAGGGGCGCTCCGTACTGCACACGGCGCTGCGGGCCCCGCTGTCAAAGGTCATCGAGGCCAACGGCGAGAACGTGATGCCCGCCGTGCACGCGGTACTCACCAAGATGGCCACTTTCGCCGACCGCATCAGGTCGGGCCACTGGACCGGGCACACCGGTAAGCCGATCAAGACGGTCGTCAATATTGGTATTGGCGGCTCCGACCTGGGCCCTGCCATGGCCTATGAGGCGCTACGCGCCTACAGCGCACGCCACCTGGATTTTCGCTTCGTATCCAATGTGGACGGCGCCGACCTGCACGAGGCGATCCGCGATCTCGACGCGGCCGAGACGCTGTTCATCGTGGCCTCCAAGACCTTTACCACCATCGAGACCATCACCAATGCGAAGTCGGCCCGCGACTGGCTGCTGTCCGAGCTGAGGGCGGATCAGGACGCGGTCGCCAAGCACTTCGTGGCGCTGTCCACCAATGCGGAGAAGGTCGCCGAGTTCGGCATCGATCCGACCAATATGTTCGAGTTCTGGGACTGGGTCGGCGGTCGTTACTCGTACGACTCCGCGATCGGGCTCTCGCTCATGATCGCCATCGGCCATGACCGCTTTCGAGAGATGCTCGCGGGCTTCCACCTGATCGATGAGCATTTCCTCAGCGCCCCGCCCGAGGAGAACGTGCCGCTGCTCCTTGGCCTACTCGGCGTCTGGTACGGCGACTTCCACGACGCCCAGGCCCATGCCGTACTGCCTTACAGCCACTACCTGGCCAAGTTCACCGCGTACCTCCAACAGCTCGACATGGAGTCCAACGGCAAGTCGGTGGACCGCCAGGGCAGGCCCGTCACGTGGCAGACCGGCCCCGTGGTGTGGGGCACGCCCGGCACCAACGGCCAGCACGCCTACTATCAGTTGCTGCATCAGGGGACGAAGCTCATCCCGGCCGATCTGATCGGATTTGCCAAGCCGGTGAACGACCTGTCGCCTGGACTCGCCCGGCAGCACGACCTGTTGATGGCCAACCTGTTCGCGCAGGGCCAGGCGCTCGCGTTCGGTAAGACGGCGGACGAGGTCAGGGCGGAGGGCGTGGCGGAGGAGTTGGTGCCGCACAAGACGTTCCCCGGCAACCGGCCGACCAGCACCATCCTCGCCAACGAGTTGACGCCTTCGGTGCTCGGCCAGTTGATCGCGCTCTACGAGCACAAGGTGTTTGTGCAGGGCGCGATCTGGAACATCGACTCCTTCGACCAGTGGGGTGTGGAACTGGGCAAGGTGCTCGCCAAGGAGGTGGAGCCCGCGCTGCTCGCCGACGAGGAGGTGCCGGGGCTGGACAGCTCCACGGCGGCCCTGGTGGAGCGGTACCGCACGCTGCGGGGGCGTTGACACAGTTGACACAGCCCCTGCGCTCGCCGGGCGCGGCGCGGCGGAAGTCCACCGCGCCGCACCCGGCCCGAGCAGGCGACCAGCACCGGCCGAAGTGACCTGCACCGGCCGAAGGTGACCGGCACCGACCCGGGTAGCCGCTGCCGGCCTAGGCGACCGCCACCCCCAAGGCGACCGTACGGCGCCGTCAGCGCGGGCCTGGCATCGTCAGGGCGACGACGGCGGATACAGGTCGCGCGGGAGTTCGGCGGCGGCTGCCCGGTCCAGGAGCCACAGGGTGCGGCTTTGGCCGCGGGCACCGGCGGCCGGGGTCTGCACCTCACCGGCGCCCGAGAGTGCGATGGCCACGGCCCTGGCCTTGTCCTCGCCCGCCGCGAGCAGCCACACCTCGCGGGCCGCGCGAATCGCGGGCAGGGTCAGCGAGATACGCGTGGGCGGCGGCTTGGGCGCGCCGTGCACGCCGACCACGGTTCGCTCCGTCTCGCGTACCGCGGGCAGCTCCGGAAAGAGCGAGGCCACATGCGTGTCCGGGCCGACCCCAAGGAGAAGCACGTCGAACGCGGGCACGCCACCGCCGCCGGCACCGGCCGGCGGCGAGGCGGTCTCCTGGGCGGCTGCGGTGGCCAACTCCGTGGCGTAGGCGGCAGCCGCCGCGTCGGCATCGCCGGTGTACGTGCCGTCCGACGCGGGCATCGGGTGCACCCGAGCCGGGTCCAGCGGCACCGCGTCGAGCAACGCCTCCCGGGCCTGGGTGGCGTTGCGCTCCGGGTCGCCGGTCGGCAAGAACCGCTCGTCGCCCCACCACAGATCCAGCCGCGACCAGTCCACCGCGTCCCGCGCAGGGGACTCGGCGAGCGCCGCCAGCAGCCCGTTGCCGTTGCGGCCCCCGGTGAGGACGACCGACGCAGAGCCGCGGGCGGCCTGCGCATCGACGATGCGCGTGATCAGCCGGGCGGCGGCGGCCCGGGCCATCAGCTCCTTGTCGCGGTGGACGACGACCTGCGGCGCGGTCACTTCGACGCCGCCCTCTTGACCGCCTGCGGGGCGGACTTCTTCTTGCCACTCCCGCCACCGCTGCCGCCATCCGCACCGCTGTTGCCGTCCGGCGCGGGCTCCGTTCCCGCGGCTGGGGCGGCGGTGCCGGCCTGGTCGATCCGTACGCTGTCGGCCTTGGCCTTATTTCCTGCGGCCGGGGCCTTGCCTCCTGTTGCCGGGGCCTTAGTCCTCGCTGCCGGAGCCTTGCTGCCCAGTCGTGCCACGCCGTACTTCACCGCGGAGGCGTACGTCTCGTCCGGGTCGAGGCGGCGCAGCTCCTCGGCGATCAGCTCGGAGGTCTCCCGCCGATGCAGCGCAACGTGCCGGTCGGGCTGGCCCGGCATGGCCAACTCCGCCAGCGAGCCGTCCGCCCGGTCCAAGCAGATCGTGCCATCGGCGGTCTCCAGACGCACCGCAGTGAGCCCGGGGCCCTCCGAGACCTGCCGCTCGACCGGTACGCCCAGCCGCTCGGCGAGCCACAGTCCCAGCAACTCGCTGCTGGGGTTGTACGCCTCCCCTTCGACCGAGGCCGAGGTGACCGTCGCGTGCTTTTGGTCCAGGGCCGCGGCCAGCACGCTGCGCCACGGGGTGATCCGGGTCCAGGCCAGGTCGGTGTCGCCCGGGGTGTAGGTGTCGGCCCGCAGCCCGAGCGTGGCGACCGGGTCCTCGGTGGCCTGGGCGTCGGTGATACGGCGCGCGGCGAGCTGACCGAGCAGATCGTCCCCCGGGTGATCCGGCGCGTCCTCCGGCCACCACACCACGACGGGGGCGTCCGGCAGCAGCAGCGGCAACACCACCGAGTGCGCGTGACTGGACAACTCGCCATGCAGCCGCAGCAGCACCGTCTCGCCGGTCCCGCTGTCCCCACCGACCCGCACCTCGGCGTCGAGTCGGGCGATCTTACGGTCGCGAGGTGATCGCCCTGGGCGTCGGATGACGACCAGCGTCCGCGAGGGATGTTCCTTCGATGCCTCGCTCGCGGCCTTGAGCGCGTCGTAGTGGTTGCCCTCGTCGGTCACGATGACCAAGGTGAGGACCATCCCGACGGCAGGCGTGCCGGTTGCCCGGCGCGCCTGAACCAAGGCGGAGTTGATCCGGCTGGACGTGGTGTCCGTGAGATCGATGTTCATGGCCGCCGCCAACTCCGTCCGTCTCGTGCAAGCATCTGGTCCGCAGCCTTGGGACCCCAGGTCCCGGCGGTGTACTCCTCGGGCTTGCCGTGCTTGTCCCAGTACGTCTCGATCGGGTCGAGGATGCGCCAGGACTCTTCGACTTCCTGGTGTCGCGGGAAGAGGTTCGCGTCGCCGAGCAGCACGTCAAGGAGCAGCCGCTCGTACGCCTCTGGGCTGGACTCGGTGAAGGACTCGCCGTACGCGAAGTCCATGGTCACGTCCCGGATCTCCATCGAGGTGCCGGGCACCTTGGAGCCGAACCTGATGGTCACGCCCTCGTCCGGCTGTACCCGGATCACCAGGGCGTTTTGCCCCAGTTCCTGGGTGTCGGTGGTGTCGAACGGGGAGTACGGGGCGCGCTGGAAGACCACGGCGATCTCCGTCACCCGGCGCCCGAGCCGCTTGCCGGTGCGCAGATAGAAGGGGACGCCCGCCCAGCGGCGGTTGTCGATCTCCAGCTTGATGGCGGCGTAGGTGTCGGTCTTCGACGCCGGATCGATGCCCTCTTCTTCGAGGTAGCCGCAGACCTCGGTACCGCCCTGCCAGCCGTGCGTGTACTGGCCGCGCACGGTGTGCCTGCCCAGGTCGTTGGGGAGCTTGACGGCGGTGAGCGCCTTCAGCTTCTCGGTGACCAGGGCCTTGGCGTCGAAGGAGGCGGGCTCCTCCATGGCGGTCAGCGCGAGGAGTTGGAGCAGGTGGTTTTGGATGACGTCACGGGCGGAGCCGATGCCGTCGTAGTAGCCTGCCCGGCCGCCGATGCCGATGTCCTCGGCCATGGTGATCTGCACGTGGTCCACGTACGAGCGGTTCCACAGCGGCTCGAACATGGTGTTGGCGAAGCGCAGCGCCAGGATGTTTTGGACCGTCTCCTTGCCCAGGTAGTGATCGATGCGGAAGACATCGCTGGGCCTGAAGACCTGGTGGACGACCTGGTTGAGCTCTTGCGCGCTGGCCAGGTCGTGACCGAAGGGCTTTTCGATGACGGCCCGTCGCCAGGAGTCGCCCTGGCCCTCGGACAGGCCGTGTCGCTTGAGCTGCTGGACGACGGTGGGGAAGAACTTCGGCGGTACGGACAGATAGAAGGCGAAGTTGCCGCCCGTGCCGCGGGTCCCGTCCAGCTCCTCTATGGTGCTTTTGAGTAGCTTGAACGCCTCGTCGTCGGAGAACTCGCCGGGAACGAAGCGAAATCCCTCGGCGAGTTGTTGCCAGACCTCCTCGCGAAAGGGGGTCCTGGCGTGTTCCTTGACTGCGTCGTGCACGACCTGGGAGAAGTCCTCGTCTTCCCAGTCGCGGCGGGCGAATCCGATGAGGGAGAAGCCCGGAGGCAGCAGCCCACGGTTAGCCAGGTCATAAACGGCTGGCATCAGCTTTTTACGTGACAAATCGCCCGTGACGCCGAAGATCACCAGGCCCGACGGTCCCGCGATACGCGGGAGCCGTCGGTCCTGAGCGTCACGCAGCGGATTGTCGCCGCGTGCGGGTTCAGACAAGGTCAGTCCTTTGCCGGAGTGAGGCGCTTGAGCTCGGCCTCGGTGGACTTCAGCAGATCGGTCCAGGACGCCTCGAACTTACTCACGCCCTCCTCTTCGAGCAGCCGTACGACATCGTCATAGCTGATGCCGATAGCGGCGAGGGCATCGAGGTCGGCCTGGGCCTGGGCGTAAGTGGCTCGCACGGTGTCACCGGTGATCTGACCGCGCGCGGCGGTGGCCTCCAGCGTGGCCTCCGGCATCGTGTTGACCGTGCCGGGCGCGACCAGGTCGTCCACGTACAGCGTGTCCTTGTACGCGGGGTCCTTCACACCGGTCGATGCCCACAGCGGGCGCTGCCGGTTGGCCTGCGCCTTGTCCAGTGCGGCGAACCGCTCGGAGGGGGCGACCGAGCCGTCAGCGGAGCCGAAGACCTCTTCGTACGCCTGGTAGGCGAGCCTGGCGTTGGCGAGCGCGGCCTTGCCCTTGAGCTGCTTGGCCTCGTCAGTGCCCAGGCCGTCAAGGCGCTTGTCGATCTCGGTGTCCACTCGGGAGACGAAGAACGACGCCACCGAGTAGATCGTGGAGAGGTCGATTCCGGCGGCCTTGGCCTTCTCCAGGCCCGCCACGTAAGCCTCCATCACCTTGCGGTAGCGCTCAAGCGAGAAGATCAACGTGACGTTGACGCTGATGCCGCGGCCGATGGTCTCGGTGATCGCCGGCAGTCCCGCCTCGGTGGCCGGGATCTTGATCAGCGTGTTCGGCCGGTCCACCAGCCAGGCCAGTTGCTTGGCCTCGGCCACGGTGGCATCCGTACGGTGCGCAAGGCGCGGGTCAACCTCGATGGAGACCCGGCCGTCCTGGCCATCGGTCGCGTCGAAGACCGGGCGCAGGATGTCGGCGGCGTCGCGGACGTCCGCTGTGGTGATCATGCGAACGGCCTCTTCGACGGTCACCCCGCGCACCGCGAGGTCCGCGAGCTGCTGGTCGTAGCCGTCACCCTGGGAGATGGCCTTCTGGAAGATCGACGGGTTGGTCGTGACGCCGACGACGTGCTGCTGGTCGATCAGCTCGGCGAGGTTGCCGGAGGTGATCCGCTTACGGGACAGGTCGTCCAGCCAGATCGCGACGCCTTCGTCCGAGAGGCGCTTGAGTGCGTCTGTCATGGGAATTGCAACTCCTACTAGTCGTATACGAGCGTCAGCGCCCGGCGGCGTCGATCGATTCCCGCGCGGCCTGGACCACCGCGTCGGCGGTGATGCCGAACTCGTGGAACAGCACCTTGTAGTCCGCGGACGCGCCGTAGTGCTCAAGCGAGACGATTCGGCCGTGGTCACCAACGAAGCGGTACCAGGTCAGGCCGATGCCCGCCTCGACCGCGACGCGCGCCTTCACGGTCGGGGTCAGCACGCTGTCCCGGTAAGCCTGGTCCTGCTCCTCGAACCACTCGACCGAGGGCATCGACACCACGCGAGTGGGCACCCCGGCAGCCTGAAGCTGCTCGCGCGCCTCGACAGCGAGGTGCACCTCGGAACCGGTGGCGATCAGGATCACCTTCGCCTGGCCGCCCTCGGCGTCGCGCAGTACGTAGCCACCCTTGGCCGTGTTCTCGTTGGCCTCGTAGGTGGGCACGTTCTGCCGGGTCAGGGCCAGGCCGTGCGGGGCGGGCTTGTCCCGGTGCCGGCGCAGGATCTCGCGCCAGGCGATCGCCGTCTCGTTGGCGTCGGCCGGGCGCACCATGTTCAGGCCGGGGATCGCGCGCAGCGCGGCCATGTGCTCGACCGGCTGGTGGGTCGGCCCGTCCTCACCGAGGCCGATGGAGTCGTGCGTCCACACATAGGTGACCGGCAGCTTCATCAAAGCGGCGAGCCGCACCGCCGGGCGCATGTAGTCGGAGAACACCAAGAAGGTGCCGCCGTAGACGCGGGTGTTGCCGTGCAGCGCGATGCCGTTCATGGTCGAGCCCATGGCGTGCTCGCGGATGCCGAAGTGCACCGTGCGGCCGTAGGGGCTCGCCTCTGGCAGCGGGTTGTCCGCCGGGAGGAAGGACGACGACGCGTCGATCGTGGTGTTGTTCGAGCCCGCGAGGTCGGCGGAGCCGCCCCACAGCTCGGGAATGACCGCGCCGAGCGCCTTGAGGGCCTCGCCGGATGCCTTGCGGGTGGCCACGTCCTTGCCCACGGGGAAGGACGGCAGGGACTTCTCCCAGCCCGCGGGCAGCTCGCCCGAGCTGATCCGGTCGAACTCGGCGGCCCGCTCCGGGTTGGCCTCGCGCCAGGCCAGCAACTGCTTGTCCCAGTCGCTGTGGACCTGTCGGCCGCGGTCAATGACCTTACGGGCGTGCGCGAGCACCGCCTCTTCTACGTCGAAGTGCTGCTCCGGGTCGAAGCCGAGCACCTCCTTGGTGGCCGCGACCTCGTCGGCGCCAAGCGCGGAGCCGTGTGAGGCCTCGGTGTTCTGCGCGTTCGGCGCGGGCCAGGCGATGATCGTGCGGGCCGCGATGATCGACGGCCGCTCCGTCTCGGCCTGCGCGGCCTGCAACGCCGCGTGCAGCGCCTCGATGTCGAAGTCGCCGCTGGCCGCCTGGTCAATGCGCTGGACGTGCCAGCCGTACGCCTCGTACCGCTTGAGCACGTCCTCCGAAAGGGCGGTGGCTGTGTCGCCCTCGATGGAGATGTGGTTGTCGTCGTAGAGCGCGACCAGGTTGCCCAGCTTTTGGTGCCCGGCCAGCGACGACGCCTCGGCGGAGATGCCCTCTTCCAGGTCACCATCGGAGACGATCGCCCAGATGGTGTGGTCGAAGGGGGAGCTGCCCTTGGGCGCGTCAGGGTCGAACAGCCCGCGCTCGTAGCGGGCGGCCATGGCCATGCCCACCGCGTTCGCGATGCCCTGACCGAGCGGTCCCGTGGTGGTCTCCACACCGGTGGTGTGACCGACCTCGGGGTGTCCGGGGGTCTTGCTGCCCCAGGTGCGGAACGCCTTGAGATCCTCCAGCTCCAGTCCGTAACCGGAAAGGAAGAGCTGAATGTAGAGCGTGAGGCTGGTATGTCCGGGGGAGAGAACGAACCGGTCACGGCCGGTCCAGTTCGCGTCCGTGGGATCGTGCCGCATCAACTTCTGAAAGAGAAGGTACGCGGCCGGAGCCAGGCTCATGGCCGTGCCAGGGTGGCCGTTACCGACCTTCTGCACGGCATCCATGGCCAGGACGCGGACGGTGTCCACGGCCCGCTGGTCCAGTTCGGTCCACTGAAGATCTGTGGTGGTCGGCTTGGTGCTCACCCTGAGTCAGGGCTCCTCTCCACAAGGTCGAATCCGGTGCGGGTTCTTCACGCCGGGCAGGGCCGAGCCTACCCCCGCGACAGCGCTCATTCTTTCGACCGCTGCGCCCTGTGGACACCGCCATGACCTGCTGGCCACGCGGGTTCCCCGGGGTGTCGTCCCTTAGTCATCGGCTGAGTCATCGGCCGTTGTCGTGGCACCTTTCCACCTTGCCCGCACGGGCATGAGCGCGCGCGTCGGAACCGCGGGATGCGGTGGTTTATCGATGGCTCGCCGATGGGTTGTCGGTCGATTTTCGATGAGTTTTCGATGGGTTGTCGATGCCCATCACGGTGCGGACCGACCCCCAACACGACCCCACCCCGGCGACGGGCGGCGTAGCGGCAACGTCTAGAGTGGCGTGGTACGCGCAAGTCTTAACCGGGGCTTCATATCCGGTGCTTGCTGGTCTGCCTGCGGCTTCCTGCCGCTGATGTCACTAAACCAGGGGTGTGCGTGACGGCCGTCGAATCCCGTCCTGCGGGGTCGCTCTCTACCCAGAGCCACAGTCACCGGCCGTTCGGGGCCCGTGCCAAGGCGTTTCTCGCATTGACGAAGCCGCGCGTCATCGAGCTGTTGCTGATGACGACCGTTCCGGTGATGTTCTTGGCCGCCGAGGGTGTTCCCGACCTATGGCTTGTGCTTGCTACCTGCCTAGGCGGATTCATGTCCGCCGGTGGCGCCGGTGCATTCAACATGTATATCGATCGGGACATCGACGCCCTGATGGACCGCACTTCTCAGCGGCCCCTGGTGACCGGCATGGTCTCGCCACGCGAGTGCCTGATCTTCGCTTACGCCCTCACCGTGGTCTCCACGGCCTGGTTGTGGTTCCTGGTCAACCCGCTGTCGTCGATGCTCGCACTGGGCGCGCTGCTGTTCTACGTCATCGGCTACACGATGCTGCTCAAGCGGCGCACCGCGCAGAACATCGTCTGGGGCGGCATCGCTGGCTGCATGCCGGTCTTCGTCGGCTGGTCGGCCGTCACCAACTCCGTCTCCTGGGCCTCGGTAGTCCTCTTCGCGGTCATGTTCTTCTGGACGCCGCCGCACTACTGGCCGCTGTCGATGAAGGTCAAGGACGACTACGAGCGCGCGGGCGTGCCCATGCTGCCGGTCGTCGCCGGCAACAAGGCCGTGGCCCGGCAGATCGTGCTCTACAGCTGGATGATGGTGCTGGTGTCGCTGGCGCTGTGGCCGCTCGGCTTCACCGGTTGGTTCTACCCGGTGGTCGCCGCCGCGCTTGGCGCGCTCTGGCTCAAGGAAGCGCACGGGCTCTACTCGCGCGCCAAGGCCGGAGTAACGGGCGCCAAGCTCAACGAGATGCGGCTCTTCCACTGGTCCATCACCTATGTCTCGCTGCTCTTCGTGGCGGTGGCCGTGGACCCGTTCCTGCGCTGAACGCGCAGCGCGCCACTCTCCTTAGCTCGTTTGGGCGGTTTGTGCGGCGCCGGCTCGTGCTGATCCGGCGCCCGCCCACCCCGCGTGGGTGGCGCAGGCCACGCGCACGGCCCGTCGCCAAGGTCATTTACCGCTCGGTAGCATCGTGCCCATGGCAGACACCGAGCAGGCCGAAGAGAGCACGCCGCCCCCGGCCACCGAGGCCGTCCGCGACGCCAGGGCGGAGCGCCGCGCAGCCCGGCTGGCCAAGCAGATCAACGCCTTCGCCCGCAGCCACGGCGGCAGCGCCGAGGGCCAACTCGCCCATATTGGACGCGGCTCCGTACGCATCGCCTTGGTAGGCGCCAACGGCGAGTGGGGCACCCTGGTGGCCCCCTCGCATGAGAGCGCTCAGCGCGCCGTCGAGCTGTCCGGGCTGACCGTGCACGAGGACTTTTCGGGCGAGTTCGCAGCCAAGGTCCGCACCGGTCCCTACGAGTGGTCTCGGATGGCCGGTATCCAGCTCGGCGGCCCCAGCAACCCGTAGCCTTCCCCGCACCGACACCTCACGTGTCCGCACGCGTTAGACCGCCGGGGGACCCGCACGGGCAGGGAGACGCGGATGCTGCTGGACGGCCCCGAGCGGCGGCGACCCAGCCCGCCAGGCCCTCGGCCAGCGGGCTGGGCCCAAGGTGGCGGGGCCGGTGAAGCACCGTGGGGTGAGCCTGGCTGTGAGCCCGGCCCCATCGCGGCCGAGGACCGAGGCTTCGCGCTTCCCCCACTGGTGGACCAGCACGGCCTCGGCGTCTCGCATGGTGAACTCGGACTCGGCTCCTTTGAGTCACTTTTGGCCACCGCGGGCGGCTCCCACGGCGCCGCCCCGCCCGGCACCACCTTCTTCGACACCTGGACCGGGCTCGCCGTACGCCGCTGGTGCCCGCCACTGCTTGGCCTCGAAGCGCACTGCACGCCCGTGCGCTATCTCGCCGCACGACGTGAGCTGGGCGCCTACCGCGCCACCCGACTGCTGCTGCGCGGCTGCGGCATCGGTGCGTACCTACTGGAGACCGGCACGGCCGCCGAGCTGACCTCAGCCCACGAGCTGGCCTCGGCCGCGGACGCGCCCGCCCACGAGATCGTCCGGCTCGAACCCCTCGCGGAACAGGTCGCCGACACCTCGGGCACTGTCGGCGACTTCCTTGGCAACACGGCGGAGGCGCTGTACACCGCAGCGCGGTACGCCGTGGCCTTCGCCTGCGCACCGGGCCTTGGCGATGCGCAGCCACCGGATGCCCCCACCGTGCGGCGGGCCGCCGATCGCTGGCTGGGCACGCGCACCCGTGGGGCGGGGTTGGACGACCCGGTGCTGCTGCGCCATCTGATGTGGAACGCCGTCGCTACCGGCCTGCCCGTCCAACTGCACTGCCCGCAACCGGAGCAGATCGCCACCTTCCTCGCCGCGACGGCAGGGCTCGGTACTGACCTGGTGCTGCTGCCAGGCCACGGCGGGCATGAGCGTGCGGCGCGGTTTGCGGCCGTCTTTCCGCATGTCTACGCGGACGTGGGGCCCGCGCCGCAGGAGACGCTGCGGCAGGCACCGTTTGGAAAGTTGCTGTTTTCAACTGGCGCGCGGGCGCTGCCGGAGTTGTACGTGGTGGCCGCGTGTCTCTTCGCGGAACGCATGGCGCAGCTGGCTCGGGAGTGGGCCGCCGAGGGGGTGTGCACGGAGCCCGAGGCGTGGCGGATCGCCTCGCTGGTGGCGGCGGGTACCGCGCGCCGGGTCTATCGGCTGGCGGCGGGGGCCGGGTCTTCTTCGGCGGGCTGAAGCGCCTCGTGCTCACCGGTGGGCGCGGGGACGGCGGCCGGTGCCTCGCCCCGCTCCCGTAGCGCGAGGAAGACTCGCAGCACCGCGATCCACACCAGGCAGGAGCCGAGCATGTGCATCCCGACGACGAACTCCGGCAAATGGGTGAAATACTGGATGTAGCCGATCAAGCCCTGCGAGAGCAGCACAGCGAAAAGTTCGACCACCGTGCGCGAGATGACCTTGGGGGCTGCGACCGCGCGCAGCGTGAACCACAGCGCGACGGTCAGACCGAACACGATGTAGACGAAGTCCACATGCAACTGGGTGATTTCCTGCCAGTCCAGCGGAATGCGGTGCACCTTTGTGGCGTCGCCCGCATGTGGGCCTGAGCCGGTGACCACCGCGCCGATGACGATCAGTACGCCGGCGGCTCCCACCAGAAGCCAGGAGAGCTGCCGTACGGGGGTCGCCACCAGCCCGCGGGGAGCCGCGTCACCCTCGCGGGTGCGCTGCCAGGTGACCATCGCCACCGTGAGCAGTGCCATGGAGATCAGGAAGTGCGAGCTGACGATGTACGGGTTGAGCCCGGTCAGCACCGTGATGCCGCCGACCACGGCGTTGCCCATCACGATCCAGAACTGAACCCAGCCCAGCCGAGTCAGGGAGCGCCGCGTCGGCTTATAGGAGCGGGCGGCAATGATGAACAGCCCGATCACGCCACACAACACGTACGTCAGCATGCGGTTGCCGAACTCGATAACCCCGTGAATGCCCATGTCAGAGGTGGGCGTGAGGCTGTTGTCCGTGCACTTGGGCCAGGTCTCACAGCCAAGCCCGGACTGGGTCAGCCGCACGGCGCCACCGGTCACGACGATGACCACGGCCATCACCACGGTGATCAGCGCAGTCAGCCGTACGACCCGCGCTGACGGCGTCCAGCGGCGGGCGATCAGCTCAAAAGGATTCCACGAATTCGGCACGGGTTCATGGTAGGGCGCACCTTGTGCATGCATTCACGAGGGGGGTGGACACGGAGCCCGCGCGCCCGGCCCCGCGGCCAAGGACTGTGCTGTCCGACGTCGGGCTGCCGGCTGCCCGACGATGGGCTGACGGCTGTCTCACGGGGGATCGGCGGCTGTCTGGCAGTGCAGCGTGGGTGTCATTCCCAGCGGAAGAAGCGCCCCGCCGCGCCGAGGCCGAGCACGGCCCACGCGGCCAATACGCCGAGGTTGGCCCAGGGAACTCCGGCGCCGTCCCGTAGCACGTCGCGTAGCCCATCGGAGAGCGCGGAGACGGGCAGGAAACTCAGCACCGACTCCACGCCGCCGGGGAAGTTGTCCAGCGGCACGACCACCCCGCCGCCAAAGAGCAGCAGCAAGAAGACCAGGTTGGCCGCGGCCAGCGTGGCCTCCGCCCGAAGCGTGCCGGCCATCAGCAGTCCGAGGCCGGAGAACGCGGCGGTGCCGAGCAGGAGCAGCAGGGCGACCGTGGCCGGGTTGCCGTGCGGTGACCAACCAAGGGCGAGGGCGACCGCCGTGAGCAGCGCGACCTGGAGCACCTCGGTCACCAGCACCGCGCACGTCTTGGCCGTCAGCAGCCCCCAGCGCGGCAAGGGCGAGGCGCCGAGCCGCTTGAGCACCCCGTACCGCCGTTCGAAGCCGGTGGCGATGGCCTGCCCGGTGAACGCGGTGGACAGCACGGCCAGCGCCAGTACGCCGGGCGCAAGGAAGTCCACCGCGTCACCGTCGCCGGTGTCCACGATGTCCACGGCGCTGAACAGGGCGAGCAGCAGCGTCGGAATGATGATGACGAGCAGCAGCTGTTCGCCGTTACGCAGTAGCAGCCGGGTCTCCAAGGCGGCCTGGGCCCGAATCATCCGCCCGAGCGGGGCGGCGCCGGGTCGGGGTGTGAACGTCCCAGCGGGCTCCGACGCAGCGGCGGGTCCTGTGGTGTCGGCGGGCCCTGTGGTGTCAGCAGTGTCAGCAGTGTCAGCAGTGTCAGTGGGGTCAGCGATCACGCGCGCAGCTCCTTGCCGGTCAGCTCCAGGAATACGTCCTCCAGGGTGTGCCGCTCCACCGACAGTCGGTCGGGCAGTACGCCGTGCTGTGCGCACCAGGAGGTCACGGTGGCCAGCAACTGGGGCGTGATGTTGCCGGTGATGCGGTACGAGCCGGGGGTGAGCTCGATCGCCGTGCACTCCACGGGTAGGGCCTTGAGCAGCGAGACCACATCGAGCGCCGGGCGGCCCGAGAAGCGCAGTGAGTTCTCCGCGCCGCCCCGGCACAGGGCTTCCGGGCTGCCGGCGGCGATCACCTTGCCGCCGTCGATGATGGCGACCTCGTCGGCGAGTTGCTCGGCCTCGTCCATGTGGTGCGTGGTGAGGACGACGCTCACGCCGTCCGTACGCAGCTCGCGCACCAGGTCCCAGGTGGCGCGCCTGGCCTGGGGGTCGAGCCCGGCGGTTGGTTCGTCGAGGAAGACCAGCTCGGGGCGGCCGACGACGGCCATGGCCAGGGCGAGTCGCTGCTGCTGTCCACCGGAGAGCCGTCGGTAGACCGTACGGCCGCAGCTTTCGAGGCCAAGGCGTTCGATGAGGGTGTCCACGTCCACGGGGTGCGCGTGCAGGGTCGCGGTGTGGCGCAGCATCTCTGCGGCGCGGGCGCCGGGATAGATGCCACCGGACTGGAGCATGACGCCGATGCGAGGACGCAGTCGCGCCGCGTCTGCGAGCGGGTCGAGCCCGAGCACCCGCACGCTGCCCTCGTCCGGGCGCCGGTAGCCCTCGCACGTCTCGATGGTGGTGGTCTTGCCGGCGCCGTTGGGGCCGAGCACCGCGGTGACGCTGCCCCGCGCGACGGAGAGCGTGAGCCCATCGACGGCCGTCTTCGTCCCGTACCGCTTGAACAGGCCCACGATCTCGACCGCCGGCGCCTCCCCGGCAGCCCCTCCCGGTGCGGGCCGCGGGAGGTGGCTGGGGGAGGGCTCGTCTCGCATAGGCGGCAGTCTACGAAGCGATGACCACCCGTTGGGCGGCAGGCCCCTGCTAGGGGGCGAGGTGAGGGGGCGCGCGACCGAGTGCGGAGCGCTCCCATGGCGTACGCCTGTTGCCCCGAGCGGCCCCGCGCCGGGCGGCAGCTTCCGTGCGCCCACCCCCGTGGGGCCCGGGCGCATGCTTTTTTCGGGGCCTGTGGGGTGCGCGGGCTGGTGGGGTGCGACTTCGCCGCCTGCCGTGAGCGATGGCTGGGACTGCCAAGGGTCCGGCGCCTTTGCCGGTTTTTCACGAGATGGCTGGTTTACGGTCTTCCCTTAGGCAGCGAACCGTCGGAGTCCGCCACGCCGTCTAGCGGCCGTCCACCGGGCGGCAGCCCTTCCGCACCAGCCGGCCCGGTGCGCGGCGCGGTACTGCCTGTCGCGGGTCGCCTTCCGAAGCCTGTGCGTACCCGCAGGTCAATCCATGATCGTTGGGGAGCGCGGCTGCTGGGCCGGCGGTCGCGGTGGTCCGCGGGATGACTCCAGTGGTGTGCGAGCCCTCCACTACCGTTCCTGGCTCGTGATCATTCACGCAGGTCAACTTAGGTCTCCCTAAGTGACGCACCCCACCGAAGGCAGTTTCGGAGCGGGTTGTATCGGCCTGGGGAATTACGCAACAATGGCGTTGTGAAATACGTGAGCGAACACCAGGAGCCCGCGGCCCAGCCGGCCGCGGTGGCTGGCGTGCCTCCCGTAACCACCCATGACGACCAGCGCAGCACCCGTAACCGGGTGGCGCGCTCCATTCTCGACCATGGCCCGTCCACCGCGGCCGAGGTCGCCCAGCGGCTCAAGATCACTCAGGCCGCCGTGCGTCGCCATCTGGACACTTTGGTGGCCGAGGGCGTCGTCGAGCCCCGCGAGCAGCGGGTGTATGGCGCGCGGGGCCGGGGCCGTCCGGCCAAGGTCTTCGTGCTGACGGACTGCGGCCGGGACGCCTTCGATCAGGCGTACGACCAGTTGGCCACCGATGCGTTGCGCTGGATCGCGCAGTCGGCCGGCGGGGGACAGATGGGCGAGGCCGCCGTAGCGGCGTTTGCCCGCGCCCGGCTGGCCGCGCAGGCGGTGGGATACCGAGCGGCAATCGAGGCCGCGGCCCCGGAGTCCCGCACGGAGGCCCTGGCCAAGGCATTGACCGCCGACGGGTACGCTGCTACGGCGCGCAGCGCACCCAACCCTCAACTAGGTGAACAGCTCTGCCAGCACCACTGCCCGGTTGCGCATGTCGCCGAGCAGTTCCCGCAGCTTTGTGAGGCGGAGACCGAGGTCTTCTCCCACCTGCTCGGGACCCATGTGCAGCGACTGGCCACCATCGCCCATGGCGACGGGGTGTGCACGACGTTCATCCCGAAGAAGAAGACCAACGCGACCAACGCGTTCACCACAGCATCCGCAAGCACGTCCGGGAGGAAACCCGAATGACTCTCCCCACGGAGACTGCTCACCCTGAGCTTGAGGGCCTGGGCACGTACGAATACGGCTGGGCCGACTCCGACGTCGCCGGTACCGGTGCCAAGCGCGGCCTTTCCGAAGAGGTCGTCCGCGACATCTCCGCGAAGAAGTCGGAACCCGAGTGGATGCTGAAGCTTCGGCTCAAGGGCCTGAAGCTGTTCGGCAAGAAGCCGATGCCGACGTGGGGTTCGGACCTGTCGGGCATCGACTTCGACAACATCAAATACTTTGTGCGCTCCACCGAAAAGCAGGCCACGAGCTGGGAAGACCTGCCGGAGGACATCAAGAACACCTACGACAGGCTGGGCATCCCGGAGGCCGAGAAGCAGCGCTTGGTTGCCGGTGTCGCCGCGCAGTACGAGTCAGAGGTCGTCTACCACCAGATCCGTGAGGATCTGGAGGAGCAGGGCGTGCTGTTCCTGGACACTGACACGGCGCTCAAGGAGCACCCGGAGCTCTTCCAGGAATACTTCGGCACCGTGATCCCCATTGGCGACAACAAGTTCGCGTCGCTGAACTCGGCCGTGTGGTCCGGTGGCTCGTTCATCTACGTCCCGCCGGGTGTCCGCGTGGACATTCCGCTCCAGGCCTACTTCCGTATCAACACGGAGAACATGGGCCAGTTCGAGCGGACGCTGATCATCGTCGATGAGAACGCCTACGTGCACTACGTCGAGGGCTGTACCGCCCCGATCTACTCCTCCGACTCGCTGCACAGCGCCGTCGTGGAGATCATCGTGAAGAAGGGCGGTCGCTGCCGCTACACGACGATCCAAAACTGGTCGAACAACGTCTACAACCTGGTCACCAAGCGCGCCGTTGCTTACGAGGGCGCGACCATGGAGTGGGTTGATGGCAACATCGGCTCCAAGGTCACCATGAAGTACCCGGCCGTCTACCTGATGGGTGAGCACGCCAAGGGTGAGACGCTGTCGATCGCCTTCTCCGGCGCCGGCCAGCACCAGGACGCGGGCGCCAAGATGGTCCACATGGCGCCGAACACCTCCTCGAACATCGTCTCCAAGTCGGTGGCCCGAGGCGGCGGTCGTACCTCCTACCGCGGTCTGATCGAGATCGCCGAGGGGGCCCACGGCTCCAAGTCGAACGTGCTGTGTGACGCCCTGCTGGTGGACACCATCTCGCGCTCGGACACCTATCCCTACGTGGACGTCCGTGAGGACGACGTGTCCATGGGGCACGAGGCGACGGTCTCCAAGGTCAGCGACGACCAGCTCTTCTACCTGATGAGCCGCGGTCTGTCCGAGGACGAGGCGATGGCCATGATCGTGCGTGGCTTCGTCGAGCCGATCGCCCGCGAGCTGCCCATGGAGTACGCGCTGGAGCTCAACCGGCTGATCGAGCTGCAAATGGAGGGTGCGGTCGGCTGATGGCCGGCGCGTACCGCTAAAAGCAGCACTGTTTTCTGACGCAGAGAGAGAGCACCACGACAGCCATGGCTGAGAACACTCCCGCCGGCAGCACCACCGACGGCGCTATTCAGGTCGGCGGGGCGCCGCAGCCCATCGATGCCCGGGTGAGCGCCCCCGCCTCGTATGACGTGGCGGACTTCCCGGTGCCGCACGGCCGCGAGGAGGAGTGGCGGTTCACGCCGCTGGAGCGCCTACGGGGCCTGCACGACGGTACGGCCGAAGCCAAGGGGGGCTTGCGGATCGATGTGGACGCCCCCGAGGGCGTCACCGTCGAGACCGTGGACCGACAGGACCCCAGGCTCGGCCGGGCCGGCAAGCCGGTGGACCGCGTCGCCGCCCAGGCGTACAGCGCGTTCGAGAAGGCGTCGGTAATCTCCGTGCCCAAGGACACGGTGCTCACCGAGCCGGTGCGCATCGGCGTCCACGGCGAGGGCGGCGTGGCCTTCGCTCACCAGGTCATTGAGCTGGGCGCCTTCGCCGAGGCCCTGGTCGTCATCGACCACACCGGTGACGCCACGCTCGCCGCCAACGTCGAGTTCGTCGTCGGCGACGGCGCCAAGCTGACCGTCGTGTCCGTGCAGGACTGGGACGACGAGGCGGTGCACGTGGCACAGCACACCGCGCTGGTCGGCCGGGACGCCTCGTTCAAGTCCGTCATCGTCACCTTCGGCGGCGACCTCGTGCGGTTGCAGCCGCGGATCACCTACGCCGGTCCCGGTGGCGAGGCCGAGCTGTACGGCCTGTACTTCACCGACGACGGTCAGCACCAGGAGCACCGGCTCTTCGTGGACCACGACGCCCCGCACTGCCGGAGCAATGTGGTCTACAAGGGCGCGCTCCAGGGCCAGGGCGCGCACGCGGTGTGGATCGGTGACGTACTCATCCGCGCCGCGGCCGAGGGCACCGACACCTACGAGCTCAACCGGAACCTGGTCCTCACCGATGGCGCGCGCGTGGATTCGGTGCCGAACCTGGAGATCGAGACCGGTGAGATCGTCGGGGCCGGGCATGCTTCGGCAACTGGCCGGTTCGACGATGAGCAACTCTTCTATCTGATGGCGCGCGGCATCCCGGCCGATGAGGCCCGCCGCCTGGTGGTCCGCGGCTTCTTCGCCGAACTGGTCCAGCAGATCGGCATCCCGGACGTCGAGGAGCGCCTGCTCACCAAGATCGAAGCCGAACTGGAGGCGTCCGTCGGATGACTGCCCCTTTCCTGCGGGCTTGCGCGCTCAGCGAGCTCGAAGAGGATGCCCCCAAGCGGGTGGAGCTGAACGGGGTCCCCGTTTCGCTCGTCCGCACCGCGGGTGAGGTGTTCGCGATCAACGACATCTGCTCGCACGCGAACGTCTCGCTGTCCGAGGGCGAGGTGGACGACTGCTCCATCGAGTGCTGGTTGCATGGATCGAGCTTTGATCTGCGCACCGGCAAGCCGTCCGGGCTACCCGCGACGCGCCCCGTACCCGTATACCCCGTCAAGATCGAAGGGGACGGCCCAGAGGCTTCTGTGCTCGTCTCCGTCACCCAGGAGTCCTGAGGCACCCATGGCAACGCTTGAGATCCACGACCTGCACGTCTCCGTCGAGGCCGACAACGGCCCCCAGGAGATCTTGCGCGGCGTCAACCTGACCGTGAAGCAGGGCGAGACGCACGCGATCATGGGCCCGAACGGCTCCGGGAAGTCCACCCTCGCGTACTCCCTCGCGGGACACCCGAAGTACACCGTCACCGGCGGCACCGTCACGCTGGACGGCGAGAACGTCCTGGAGATGTCCGTCGATGAGCGGGCGCGAGCCGGCGTCTTCCTCGCCATGCAGTACCCGGTTGAGGTGCCCGGCGTCTCCGTCTCCAACTTCTTGCGCACCTCCGCCACCGCCATCCGCGGCGAGGCCCCCAAGCTGCGGCTGTGGGTCAAGGAGGTCAAGGCGGCCATGGAGCGGCTTTCCATCGACCCCGTGTTCGCCGAGCGCAACGTGAACGAGGGCTTCTCCGGCGGCGAGAAGAAGCGCCACGAGATCCTTCAGCTCGAACTGCTCAGGCCCAAGATCGCGGTCCTGGACGAGACGGACTCCGGCCTGGACGTGGACGCGCTGCGCGTCGTGTCCGACGGCGTCAACCGAGTGCGCGAGAGCGGCGAGGTCGGCACCCTGCTGATCACCCACTACACCCGCATCCTGCGCTACATCAAGCCTGACTTCGTGCATGTCTTCGCACATGGCCGGATCGCCGAGTCCGGCGGTGCCGAGCTTGCTGACAAGCTGGAGAACGAGGGCTACGAGGCGTACGTGAAGGGCGGCGCAACCTCGTGACACCCGCACGCGAGGCCATTGGCCCGCGGAAGGACCATGACCCGCGGATCGTACTTTCCCGCTCGCCAGCGGCGAGGAAGGGCCGCGCGGGCCAAGCCACGACCGAAAGGGGAGGGGCGTGACACCGTTGCCGGGCCTCCTCGACACCGAGGCGATCCGTAAGGACTTTCCCGTCTTGGACCGTGTGGTCCACGATGGCAAGAAGCTCGTTTACCTGGACAACGCGGCGACATCGCAAAAGCCGCGCCAGGTGCTCGACGCCCTCAACGCGTACTACGAGCGGCACAACTCCAACGTGCACCGTGGGGTCCACGTCCTGGCCGAAGAGGCCACCGCGCTGTACGAGGGCGCGCGGGACAAGGTCGCGGAGTTCATCAACGCGCCCAGCCGCAACGAGGTGATCTTCACCAAGAACGCCTCCGAGTCGCTGAACCTCGTGGCCAACATGCTCGGCTGGGCCGATGAGCCCTACCGCGTGGACCACGAGACCGAGATCGTCATCACGGAGATGGAGCACCACTCCAACATCGTCCCGTGGCAGTTGCTCTCGCAGCGCACGGGCGCGAAGCTGAAGTGGTTCGGGCTCACCGACGAGGGCCGTCTCGACCTGTCGAACATCGACGAGATCATCACGCCCCGAACGAAGATCGTTTCGTTTGTGCTGGTCTCCAACATCCTCGGCACCATCAACCCGGTCGAGGCCATCGTGCGCCGCGCCCAGGAGGTCGGTGCGCTGGTCTTGATCGACGCCTCGCAGGCGGCACCGCACATGGTGCTCGACGTGCAGGCGCTCCAGGCCGACTTTGTGGCCTTCACCGGCCACAAGATGTGCGCCCCCACCGGCATTGGCGTGCTGTGGGGCCGCCAAGAGCTCCTTGAGGACCTGCCGCCCTTCCTCGGTGGCGGCGAGATGATCGAAACCGTCTCGATGCACTCCTCGACCTACGCTCCGGCACCGCACAAGTTCGAGGCGGGGACGCCCCCGATCGCCCAGGCCGTTGGCCTTGGCGCGGCCGTGGACTACCTCACAGCGATCGGCATGGACCGTATCGAGGCGCATGAGCACGCGATCACCGAGTACGCGGTGCGCCGCTTCCACGAGGTGCCCGATCTGCGCATCATCGGCCCGACGACGGCCGAGGACCGCGGAGCGGCGATTTCCTTCACGCTCGGTGACATCCACCCGCATGACGTGGGGCAGGTACTGGACGAACAGGGCATCGCGGTCCGGGTCGGCCACCACTGTGCTCGACCCGTCTGCCTGCGGTACGGAATTCCTGCGACGACGCGAGCGTCGTTCTATCTGTACTCCACGCCGGCCGAGGTCGATGCCCTGGTCGATGGGCTGGAGCATGTACGGAACTTCTTCGGGTAGGGGCTGCTGACTCGTGAAGCTGGATTCGATGTACCAGGACGTCATCCTGGACCACTACAAGCACCCGCACGGCCGGGGGCTTCGGGATGGCGATGCCGAAGTGCACCACGTCAACCCGACCTGCGGTGATGAGATCACGCTCCGGGTGCGGTTGGACGGCGAGACCATCGCCGACATCTCGTACGAGGGGCAGGGTTGCTCCATCAGTCAGGCGAGCGCCTCGGTGCTCAATGATCTGCTCGTCGGCAAGGACCTCGCCGAGGCCGGCAAGGTCCAGGGGGCCTTCCTTGAGCTGATGCAGTCCAAGGGCAAGGTCGAGCCGGACGATGCGATGGAAGAGATCCTGGAGGACGCCGTCGCGTTCGCGGGCGTCTCGAAGTACCCGGCACGAGTGAAGTGCGCACTGCTGAGCTGGATGGCCTGGAAAGACGCCACGGCCCAGGCACTGGGCGAGGGCACTGGGAGGAAGACCGCATGAGCGAGAACGCAACGACCACCAAGCCCGCCAGCGAGGAGGAGGTCCGCGAGGCGCTGTACGACGTCGTGGACCCCGAGCTGGGAATCGACGTCGTCAACCTGGGCCTGATCTACGGCGTCCACGTCGACGATGCCAATATCGCCACCCTCGACATGACGTTGACCTCGGCGGCCTGTCCGCTGACCGATGTCATCGAGGACCAGGCGAAGTCGGCCACCGAGGGCATCGTCAACGAGCTGCGTATCAACTGGGTCTGGATGCCGCCGTGGGGCCCGGACAAGATCACCGACGATGGCCGCGAGCAGCTTCGGGCGCTGGGCTTCAACGTCTGAGTCGCGCCTCGCGGTGACGGCTCGTCGTGAGAGCCCGGTGTGTGAGGCCAGTGTGACAGCCCGGTGTGTGAGGCCGACCTCTTGTGGGGGTCGGTGTCGCCCACCGGGCGTTCCTGCTTTTCGGAGTACAGGGGGGTGTGCGCCTCCCGTTAGACGCCGGGCCGTAGCGCCTCCCTCGTAGGGGCGTCTGTCATCGAGCCTGCTTGTTCAAGCGGGCGAGCGCGTGGACGTAACCGCGTGACCACACGTGGTCGATACATGCCAGGGCGGCGGTCGCGAGAAGTCGGAAGGCGGGCACGGCGGCGGGCAAGAGCAGCGGCGCTTCGCTCTCGCAGAGGCTGGCAGTGCCGAAGCTGGTGACGTGGAATCGGGCATGGCCGCTGTGTGCGCGGTGGGTGGCCATCCATACGTCTACTTCGGCGACGGTGAGTCTGTCGTCTGCCTCTGCTTCGCACTCGTCGCCGTCCCTGAGGCAGAACGCGGCATAGCCGTGCGTGTGTGTCTCCCAATGGCGCGGCAAGGGCATTATCGACGGGTCTCCTTCAGCGGCTGGATGATCACTGCGGCACGCAGCGCGCGGATCATCACGTCGTCCAGTTCCGACCAGGCTGCCCACCGCCTGCGGTGAGAGCCGGGGTGGCAGCGGCACGGGCCGAGTTCGCCGGCTGCTACCCGCGCATCCGTGCCCGAGACCCACCCGCCGTCCACGACCAGCGTCATGCTCTCGGGGTGGCGAAGGCTCGTAGCCAAGACCCGGTGTTGCGGGGTCAGGTCCAACCCGAGCGCGTACGCGGCGCGCTCGGTTGCGCAGATCACCAGCTCACCGGGGCGCAGGACGACGCTCGGCACCTGCCACGGGGTGGTGTCGGAGCGGGTCAGTAGGACCTGCGGCATGCCGCAGGTCACGTCCCCCGGTGCGTCAGGATTCAGTGGCTTCCACACCAGCAAGGCGACTCGGATGTGCCGACTGGTCACGACGCATCACCGGAGCCCCTGGGGAGGTCGGTCAGATGGTCGAGGCCGCACTCGCCGGGTGTGTTGCCGTTGGTGGTCATGATCCCGGCCTCGTCCGCCCCGTCCGACCAAAAGAACCCACCCGCCCCGGCGAGCGCGTCCAGCGGAAGCTGAATACGGTGCGCGTTGGCGCGCAATTCACCGGACTTCAGCCCTTGCGGGTCGAACAGCGCGTTTTCGTAAGCGTGTTGAAACTCGAAGTCCGCCACGGGCTCCCATCCGCACGTGGGATGGGACAGGTTGGCATGGGCTTGGGCGCGGGCGCGGCCGAGGAAGAACCGCAGAACGGTGCCATCGGCGGTGCGCACGGTGTGGTGACCGGTCAGAACGAGGGCGCGGTTGCCGATGCTGGTCATACGCCCTCCTCCTCGCTGTAGCGGTGACGAGGGCACCGGCATGGGGGCCAACTGCGGTTCTCCGATGGGGGAGTGAACTCTTTGTCGATGGTGACCACGGTTGTCGGACCGAGCGGCTGGGGCGGCAACCCGGGAGACATTCGGTAGCAGCGGAGGGTCATGCGGGTGAGGTGGCCATCAGGCATGTCGGGGTCTCTCGACGGCAGGGGCGGTTGCTTGCCTGAGTCACCGAACGTGATCAGGTCATCACAGTTTTGCGCTATGGTCGCGGTGGGTCCACATTGCTGGTGAGACCGACTGGCCATTAGTCGCAAAGCGGGAGGCGTAGTGGAACTTCACGACGACGACTACAAGGTGACTCCGCATGCCTTGATCGGAAGGCAACTCAAAAGGTGTCGTGAGGCAACGGGCCAGTCGCAACGGGCTCTGGCGGAATCCGTTGGGTTTCCGTACTCCTACATCAGTCGAGTGGAACGAATCGAGCAGCTACCTTCGCAAACTCTCGCGGACGCTCTTGATGTGCATTTCGGTACGCAGGGAATGTTCATCGATCTGGTGTGTATGGCCCAGGAATCGCTCGTTACTGCCTATTCTCAGGATTTCATCGATCAGGAAGCTCGTGCGGAGCGCGTCGAAGTCTTCGCTAGCTCCCTGATTCCTGGTCTCCTGCAAACGGCCGACTACGCAAGAGAGTTGATGGTCACCGGTCTCTCGGCTGCTCTTATCCCAGAGGTTGAAAAGCGAGTGCAGAGGCGTATGAATCGTCAGCGCTTGTTCGACCGCACGCCGCCGCCACTCATTTGGGCAGTTATGGACGAAGCGGCACTAAAGCGGCCAACTTCGGACCGAGGCGTCATGGTTGAACAATTACGGCACCTTCTGAGCTTCGCTGAAAGTGCTCATACGCGGCTGCAAGTCGTGCCTTTCGGGCAGGCGTTCCATCCATTTCTGGGGGGTAGCCTCACTATGCTGACGATGAAGGAGGGGCGGAAGCGTTGCCTGGTTGAAAGCTTCGCCACCGGGGCTGTTATCGATACACCGCGCGAGATCGTTGATCTGGAGCAGCGGTTCGACGTCGTACGGTCGCAAGCTTTGACCCACGCTGAGTCCCTGCCGTTGATCCAATCCTATGTGGAGGGGTACGTATGATCATGGATTCGTCCCGGCTGGCAGGCTGGGTGAAGTCCAGCCACAGCGGCGTCGAGAACGCCTGCGTCGAGTGGGCTCCGTCCCGCGCTGCGGAGGCGGGTGGCGTCCCCGTCCGTGACTCCAAGGACCCGCATGGTCCGGCGCTCGTTTTCGATGCCGCCGCGTGGTCGTCGTTTGTTGCCGGGGTCAAAGCGGGGGAGTTGGCTTAGGGCCTGGCAGTTCGTACACCGCACGACAGGTGCGGGTGACAGCAACAGGGCCGGAACGGTGTGTCCGTTCCGGCCCTGTGGCGACTGCTGAGCTTGAACTCGTGATGTCGTGTTGCTGGTCAGGTGGGTCTGATGGTCAGTCCGGTTTCGGCGAGGCAGCCGTCTATGAGGTGGCTGCGGTACTGGATGTGCCGCAGGCCGCGGCGGATGCGCTCGATGAGGTGTTCGGGGGTGTTGAAGGCGACGTTGGAGAGCCAGCCGCGCCGCAGCAGGGACCAGACCTCTTCGACGGGATTGAGGTCGGGTGCGTAGGGCGGCAGGTAGTAGATGGTCAGCCAGTCCCGGGAGGAAGCGAACTCCCGCAGGCCGGCGGCCTTGTGGACGTTGAGGTTGTCCCAGACGAGCACGATCGGGCCCCCGAGCTGCTGGTGGGCGGCGATTAGCAGGTCGCGGTAGTCGCGCCAGGCGAAGCTCTTGCGTCCGTCGCGCTGACCGTCGTCCCTGCGCGGCCGGTAGATCAGCCGGGACCGGTGGCCGGGTTCAGAGCAGGTCAGCGCGGCGATGGAGATCCGTCTGCGGGGGCGGCCCCGGACGCGCACCACCGGGGTCCGTCCACGCCGCGACCAGGTCCTGGTTTGCGGCGGCGTCATGGAAAATGCGGCTTCATCCTCGAAGGCGAGCCAGGCTCCACGGGCCGCCGCGAACTCGTCCGCTTGCGTGAGTTGGCGGCGTCACCACCGAATGCCGTGCAGATGCTGCCTGTCGGCAGCAGTCGTCACGGGTGGGTCTGCCCGTTCGGGGTGTTGTCCCTCGCTGAAGGGCGCAGGGTTGCTCACGTTGACGGCTTCCCCCGCGGGTTCGTTCTGGCTGAGGAGGACGATGTGCGCGAGGCGTGTGATGCCTACGATCAACTCAGTGCCATGTCAGCTTCTCCGAACGACTCGGTGGGGCTGCTTGACGCCATAATCAAGGAGGATTTCGGATGAGTGGCGTTCGGTGGGCCGGCTCCTCACATTCAGGGCAAACGTAGGCGAATGCGTCGAATAGGCGCCCGATGAGATACCAGCGACGGGATCGGTGCCGGTGCGGGACAGCAAAAATTCCGATGGCCCCGTCCTCGTCTTCGATGTCGCGACTTGGTCGTCGTTCGTTACCGGGGTCAAGACCGGAGAGCTCTTCTAGCGTTGTAGGGGCGCGGGCGGTGCGGGACGTGCGACATTCCGGTCGCGTGCGACCGGAGCCTTGGGTACACAACAGCCAATACCTTGAGGAGACTTACTTGTGATTACGGATTCGTCTCACCTCACAGGCTGGGTCAAGTCCAGCCACAGCGGCCTCGAAGCAAATGCCTGCGTCGAGTGGGCTCCATCCCACGCTGCGGAGGCGGGTGGCGTCCCCGTTCGTGACTCCAAGGACCCGCATGGTCCGGCGCTCGTTTTCGATGCCGCCGCGTGGTCGGCGTTCGTTGCCGGGGTCAAAGCCGGGGAGTTGGCTTAGGGCCTAGCAGTTCGTACACCGCACGACAGGTGCGGTGACAGCAACAGGGCCGGAACGGTGTGTCCGTTCCGGCCCTGTTGGGACTATCCGCTGGGGCGGTCCGCCGCGAAGTGGCGGCCGGCCCGTGGGGGTAATGCCTGGGATCAGCGGTTCTCTGGCAGGTCGGCCTCGGGTGCAACAGCCGCCTTGGAGCGCTGCTGCGCTACGGACGGCGAGGGGGCCTTGCCGCAGAAGGCTGCCTCAAGGGTGCCGCCTAGCGCCGTGTTGGCCGCTCCGCGGTTTGAGGTGTTCGCCATCGACGCGAGACTGCGCTTCCCGTCCCGGGTGCTGAACGCGTACGTGTAGAAGCCCTGCACCGTGCCGGTGTGACCGTAGACCGAGGTGCCGCATGTGAGGTCGTAGCGGCGCAGCCCCAGGCCGTAGAACCGGGTCTTGGCCGCGTCGGTCGGGTTCATCTTGAGCATGGCGTTCAGCGTGTTGGTCGGTAGCAGCCGGCCGCGGAGCAGGGCGGAAGTGAAGGTGTTCAGGTCGGCCTCGTTGGAGATGATCGCGCCCGCGGATTGGGCCCAGGACGCGGTCTGTTCGGTTGAGTCAACCAGCGGCGCCCCCTCCTCGTCCGGGTGCAGGTAGCCACGTGCGTGCGTGCCCTTGATGGTCTTGGCGGGGTGCACGTACGAGGTGTTCTTCAGCTTTAGGGGCTTGAAGATGCGGCGCTCGTACTCCGTGGCCACCGAGCGGCCCGCGGCCTTCTCGATGAGCATGCCGACCACGACGAAGTTCGTGTTCGAATACTGGTAAGCGACACCTGGTTTGGCCGTCAACGGCTCGCGCAGCGAGAGGTTGACGAGCTCTTGGTAGGTGAAGACCCGGTTGCGTACGGACTCGAACCCCGGGACCGTCTTCGCGAACATCGCGTTCGTGTAGTCCGCCAAGCCGCTTTGGTGCATCAGCAGATGACGAACCGTGATGTTGTCGTCGGGCAGCAGGCCGGGCAGGTAGGTGTTGACGGACGTGTCCAGGCGCAGCTTGCCCTCGTCCACGAGCTGGAGCAGCACGACGGACGAGAACGTCTTGGTCACGCTGCCGATGCGGAAGCGGGAGCGGGGGTCCATGGCCGCGCCCGTGGTGCGGTCCTGCACTCCCTCCACCCGCGTCAGGACGCCGGTCGGCCCGGTGAAGCGGGTCATGGCGCCCGGGGCCCCGGCGGCGATGGTGTTGCGCAGGGCCTTCGTGATGCCCGCACTGTCGGGGGCGGGAGGCGCGGGCGCGACCGTCTGCTGTGTCGGGGCGGACGGGGCGGACGGAGCAAAAGTGGCGGCGGAAGCCGGTGGCGCAGTCACCGCGATGGCGAGCAGGGCGGCACCGAGTGTGAGGCGTCGGTCGATGGTCAGGCGCACGGTTCTCCTCAACTGGAACATGGCAGGAAGTCGCGTAAGCCGCGTACTTTCCGGTCGCTGAGCCTACTGAAGGCGGCAGCGGACGCGAGCCTGACCCAGCGTTGTGCTGCCCGTGCGCGGCCCTCGCCACCTCACGCTTTCCCGAGGTACCGGGCGCTACGGTGCCGGCCGTCAGGCGGCGTCGCCCAGTTGGGCCGTGGTGTTCGCGCCGTCCAGTGACTCGCGGATGATGTCGGCGTGCCCCGCGTGCTGGGCCGTCTCGCGCAGCAGTTGGAGCAGGACCAGGCGCGCCGACCAGGTCTCGGGCGTGGCCTGGGGGTCCCACGGGACGGGCGGTAGGGGCACCGGCACATCCAGGGTGGGCAGGTTCGCGACGGCCGCGTCCGTGGCGGCAGTCGCCGCGGCGTACGCGTCTCGGAGCGCGGACAGGCTCTCGCCGGCGTTCATCTGGTACTGGCCCATGTCCCACATGCCGTCAGGCGTGTTGCCGCGGCGCTCGCTCATCAGCTGTGTCCACACCCGCTCACCCTGGGCGAGGTGCTTCACGATGCCGCCCAAGGTCAGCTCGCTCACCGTGGAACGCTGCGCGGCCTGGTCGTCGGTCAGCCCACGGAGGGCGATCAGCAGCGTGGCGCGCTGTTCGCCGAGCACCCGCAGCAACTCGGCGCGCTCACCGTCCGGCGCGGGCCCGGGGCCAGCGGCCACCGTGGCGGAAGCGGACCCGGTAGCGGATGTGGGTGTGGGCGCGGGTGACGAGGCAGGTGCGGTTGTAGGTGTCGTCGGGGCTGTGGTCATGGGCGTTTCCTGTCCCTTGTACGCGGGTGGGTGGCCGGGTGGGGGTCTTCTCGGGCCGGTGTTTCCCGTTCGGCCGTGCCCGACTGTAGACCGCATGTAGGTCAGATCCTGGCCGCATTGGTGAGCGTCGGGCAGCCAATCCGGCCGAGTTATGTACGAACGTACGCAACGATGTGTACGCTCGTACGCATGGTGTACCTCACGCTTTCCTTGGCGATCGCGGCCGAGATCCTGGCCACTACCGCCATGAAGTTCAGCGACGGATTCAGCAAGCTGTGGCCGTCGCTGGGCACGGCAGTTGGTTACCTGATCGCCTTCACATTGCTCGCGCACACGCTCAAGAGCATGTCCATTGGCACGGCGTACGCGATCTGGTCCGGCGTCGGGACGGCCGTCCTGGCAGCCATCGGAATGATCTTTCTCGGTGAGGCCGCGACGGCCGCCCGGATCGGCGGGGTGCTGCTGATCATCGCCGGAGTCGTCGTACTCAATCTCGGCGGTGCGCACTGATGGCCCGCCGATACGATCCCGACCGCAGACAGCGCATCATCGACGCCGCGATCCGCATCGTGGCCGAGCGCGGCATCGAGGCGCTCAGCCACCGGGCCGCTGCCGCCGAGGCGGATGTGCCGCTCGGCTCGACCACGTACCACTTCGCAACCCTGGACGAACTGTTGGTCGCCGCGTTGCGGCAGGTGTGCTCGGAGCCGGGAATGGCGCCCTTGACCTGGCGGCGGGCGCTGGAGGGAAAGAAGTCCCTGACCGACGCGGTCACCGATGTGCTGATGGACTATCTGAGCGGGGACCCCGGGCGAGCCCGCCTTGAGTACGAGCTGTATCTGGCCGCGCTGCGGCGCGAGGCGCTACAGCCGATCGCCGCCGAGTGGCTCGACTCGATGGTCGAGCTGCTCACCGAGCACACCGGGGGCGAGGCCCGCGCCCGGGCGCTGCTCGCGCTGGCGGACGGGCTGGTCTTGCAGGCACTGCTCACGGGGCGGCGGTTCGAGCGGGCCGAGGTGCGAGAAGCGCTGGCACGGGTGCTGGGGCCGTGAGCGAGGTGGGGGCCGGCTGCCGGACCGGTTCGCCTCGGTGGGCCGCCTCCGGTTAGCGTTCGAGCATGACCGACGCAGCTACTCACCGCACGACCGGCGCCGTCGCCGCCGGGCTCGCCACGCTCAGCGAGGACGGCACCGTCCTCGACACCTGGTTCCCCGCCCCCGTACTGGCCGCAGAGCCCGGGCCGGCCGGCACCGAGCGCATCACCGACGACGAGCGGGTCGCCGAACTCCTGGGCCCGGGCGCTCCCGCCGCGCTCGGCGCCGACCTGCGCCGTGGCGTCGAGGTTGTGGCCGTCCGTACGGTCATCGCCTCGCTCGACGACAAGCCGTTGGACGCGCACGACGCCTATTTGCGACTGCATCTGCTCAGCCACCGGCTCGTACGGCCGCACGGCGTCAGCTTGGACGGGCTCTTCGGGCTGCTGGCCAACGTTGCCTGGACCTCGCTCGGCCCGGTCCCGGTGGACCGGCTGGAGCGGGTACGGCTCGCGGCTCGCGCCGAGGGGCTGCACCTCCAGGTGACCAGCGTGGACAAGTTCCCACGGATGACGGACTACGTGGCGCCCGCCGGGGTCAGGATCGGCGACGCCGACCGGGTGCGGCTCGGTGCCCACCTGGCCGCGGGGACCACGGTCATGCACGAGGGCTTCGTCAACTTCAACGCGGGCACCCTCGGCACCTCGATGGTCGAGGGCCGTATCAGCGCCGGTGTCGTCGTCGGCAACGGGTCCGACATCGGCGGTGGCGCGTCGATCATGGGCACCCTCTCCGGAGGCGGCAAGCAGATCGTCTCCATCGGCGAGCGCTGCCTGCTGGGTGCGGAGGCCGGGATCGGGATCGCGCTCGGCGACGACTGCGTGGTGGAAGCGGGTCTTTACATCACCGCAGGCACGCGGGTCGCGCTGCCGGACGGGGAGGTCGTCAAGGCGCTGGAGCTGTCAGGCGTGACCAACCTGCTCTTCCGCCGAAACTCCACGACCGGGCGCGTTGAGGCCCTACAGCGTTCGGGTTCCTGGGGCGGGCTGAACGAGGCGCTGCACAGCCACAACTAACGCCTACGGCTAGGGGCGTTGTCTGCGCAGCCGGCAGGCTGCCCGGCCACGGTGCGTGGTCGGCAACCGTTCCGGGGCCGGCTGCGCGCGCATAGTGACGAATGGTGGCGAACGGCCGCCCGGCGGAGTCATTCCGCCGGGCGGCCGGTGCGTTGTGCAGACGGGCGCGCCCCCGCCCGGGTGCCCCGTGCTCGCTGAGTGCCCGCGCGCCCCGCATGCCGCCGGGCGCCCCGCGCACCCCCCGCGCCCCGCGCACCCCCCGCGCCCCAGCGCCCCCGCGCCCGGGCGCGCTGGCGACAAAGTGGCAAAGGGGAGCCCTCGTCGTACTAGTGGGAGACGACGCTCAGGGCGGCAGGTACGTGTTATTGAGTACGCCGGAGGGTCGGCAGCGAGGACGACGGGGTAGGGCCCGCCCGGAAAGGCTGGAGAGGTTCCCGAGAGTAGATACGGAGACCTCTTCCATGGCGACCTTCTTGTTTCGACTGGGCCGTTGGGCCTTTCGGCGGCGCCGTCGCGTTGGGCTGCTGTGGGTAGTGGTCCTGGCTGCCGCCTTCTTCGGCGCAGTTAACGCCTCCGACCCTCCCGACGACGCGTCGTCGATGCCGGGGATCGAGGCCCAAAAGGCGTTCGACCTCATCAACGAGCGGTACCCCGGGGGTGAGGCGGAGGGGGCCAGTGCTCGGATTGTCTTTGTCGCTCCGGGCGGGCAGAAGGTCACCTCGACCGAGCACCGCTCGGCCATCGACGCGCTGGTCGCCAAGGTGGCCGATGGGCCGCACATCACCGAAGCGGTGAGCCCGTTCGAAGGGCGAGGGGTGAGCGAGGACGCGTCCACGGCGTACGCCACCATTACCTACGACGCCAAGGCAGACGACCTCTCCGACGCCAGTAAGAAGGAGTTGGAAGGCGCCGTCGACGAGGCCCGGGACGGGGGCCTGACCGTAGAGGTCGGCGGCGATGCGCTGGAGAGCGAATCCGCGGCCGGGATAGGCGAGGTGCTCGGCGTCGCCGTCGCCGCGGTGGTGCTGCTGATCACCTTCGGTTCGCTGGCCGCCGCCGGGCTACCGCTGCTCACCGCCCTGCTCGGCGTCGGTATCAGCCTCGCCTCGATCATCGCCCTGGGCAACGCCTTCGGCCTGTCATCGACGACCGGCGAGCTGGCCATGATGCTCGGGCTCGCGGTCGGCATCGACTACTCCCTGTTCGTGGTCTCCCGCTACCGCGAGGAGCGGGCCAACGGGCACGACCCCCAGGAGGCAACCGGCCTGGCGACGGGCACCGCAGGTTCCGCGGTCGTCTTCGCCGGACTCACCGTCGTCATCGCGCTGGCCGGACTCTCGGTGGCGGGGGTGCCGATGCTGACCAAGATCGGGCTGGGCGCCGCGGGAGCGGTCGTGGTCGGTGTGTTGATCGCGCTGACTTTGGTACCGGCGCTGCTCGGCTGGTGGCCGAACGCCGTCCTCACCCGCCGCGCCCGTCAGGGCGGCGACCCGGCGCGTAAGAGGGGCAGCCGGTTCCGTACGAGCGGTGACCGGTTCCGTACGAGCGGTGACCGGTTCCGTAACGGAGGTGACAGCGATTCGACGGAAGGAGCCGAAAGTTGGGGCACCCGCTGGGCCCGGTTTGTCGTGCGCCGTCCCGTGCCCGTGCTGATCGGCTCGGTCGCCAGCCTGGGCGCGCTCGCCATCCCAGCGATGGATCTGCAACTCGGCATGCCGGGGGATGAGGCCAAGGCCACCACGACCACCGAGCGCCGCGCCTACGATGCGCTCGCCGATGGATTCGGCCCCGGGTTCAACGGCCCGCTGACCGTCGTCGTGGATGTGCGGCACGCCGACGACCCGAAGGGCGCGGTGTCGGCGGTCGCCGTGAAGATCGCCGATACCGAAGGCATCGTCTCCGTCTCCCCGGCCCGGTTCAACAAGGCGGGGGACACCGCGGTACTGACCGCGGTCCCCTCCACCGCGCCCACCAGCGAGCGGACGAAGGACCTCGTCCACACCATCCGCGACGAGCGGCCGGCGACCGAGTCCGCCACCGGTGCGTCCTTCGAGGTCACCGGTACCACCGCGCTCAACATCGACGTCGCGCAGAAGATGCAGGACGCGCTGATCCCCTACCTGCTGACCGTGGTCGGCTTGGCCTTTGTACTGCTGATGCTGGTCTTCCGTTCCGTGCTGGTGCCCCTCAAGGCCGCGCTCGGGTTCCTCCTGTCGGTCCTCGCGTCGCTCGGCACGGTCGTCCTGGTCTTTCAACAGGGCAATGGGGCCGAACTCCTGGGCGTCGAGCAGACCGGGCCGATCATGAGCTTGATGCCCATCTTCCTGGCGGGCATCGTCTTCGGCCTCGCCATGGACTACGAGGTCTTCCTGGTCTCCCGGATGCGCGAGGCGTACGTCCACGGGGAGCGGCCCGATCAGGCCATCGTCACCGGGTTCCGGCACAGCGCGCGGGTGGTGACGGCGGCTGCGCTGATCATGATGGCGGTGTTCTCCGGGTTCATCACCGGCAGCGAGGCCATCATCAAAACGATCGGGTTCGGTCTTGCCAGCGCCGTCCTGTTCGACGCCTTCGTCGTACGCATGGCGTTCGTACCCGCCGTACTCGCCCTTCTCGGCACGGCGGCCTGGTGGCTGCCGCGCCCACTGGACCGGCTGCTGCCGCGCGTCGATGTGGAGGGCGAGGCGCTCAGCCACCGCCGCACCGGCGCGCATCCGGACCGGACCGACCATCGGCAGGGCGCGGAGCGGGTCTGACCCGCACGTACGCAAGGGGCTGCCCCGAAACAAGGGGCGGCCCTCGCCGGCGGTGGTTGGCGGTGGTTGGCCGTGCACCCGTCGCGTGACCCACCATGGGCCCAGTTCCCCCTTGATCGGAGAGCTCCATGCTCCCCAGCTTGCGGCGGTACGCCGACCGTCACCCCCGCCTCGTCGAGGCGGTGTTCCTGTTGCTGCTGTACGCGGCAACCGCCAAGCAGTACGACGAAGGAGGACCCGGCTGGGGGCCAGGCCTTGGCATCGCAGCCGCCGCCTGCCTCGCCCTGCTGTGGCGTCGCCGTCACCCGGGCGCTGTCGTCGCGTTCACCACGCTCTGCGCCAGCATCACCGGCGGCCTGGGCTACCTGATCACTCCCATCGTGCTGCTCCCGGTCCTCGTGGCGCTCTACGAGTTGACCGTCCGGGCGCCGCAACGAACCGCGCGCCTGTGCTGCGTCGCGGTCATCGCGGTCGTCGTCTTCGCGTCGCTGCGTTCCGAGCAGAACGACCAGTCCTGGAAAGAGAGAGCGATCCCTCCCGCGTTCTCGATCGTGCTGTCGGCCGTCCAAGGCTCGGCGGTACGGGCGCGGCGCGCCTACCTGGACGCCGTGCACACCCGCGCTGAGCACGCCGAGCGCACCCGCGAGGAGGAGGCGCGCCAGCGTGTTGCCGAGGAACGCGTCCGCATCGCCCGCGAGTTGCACGACGTCGTCGCCCACCACATGGCCCTGGCCAACGCCCAGGCAGGCACCGCCGCCCACCTCACCCGAACCCGGCCCGAGCAGGCGGCGAAGATCCTCGTCGAACTGACCAGTACCACCGCCTCTGCGCTGCGCGAACTCCAGGCCACCGTGGGCCTGCTGCGCCAGCCCGACGACCCCGACGACCCCGACGACCATGCAGAGCCGCTGGAGCCGGCCCCCGGACTCGGCAGGCTCCCCGAGTTGGTCTCCGCGTTCGCCGCCGCCGGGCTCCAGGTCACCGTCACGGTGGACGGCGAGCAACGGCCGCTGTCGCCCGGAGTGGACCTGACCGCCTTTCGGATCGTGCAAGAGGCGCTCACCAACGTCGCCAAGCACGCCGCCGCAAGCGCGGCACAGGTACGGCTCGCGTACGCCCACGACAGGCTGACCCTCACGGTCAGCGACAACGGCGGCACCGCCCCGCAGCCGCCGGCCCCCGGTAGCGGGTTCGGCCTCATCGGCATGCGCGAGCGGGCCCGGTCCGCCGGCGGCCACTTCCAGGCGGGCCACCGCCTCGAAGGCGGCTTCGCCGTCACCGCCGAACTCCCCATCCATCCCTGACCCCCGGAAGGGCCCCGATGACCATCCGCGTACTGCTCGCCGACGACCAGACCCTGTTGCGGGCGACCTTCCGGATACTGATCGACTCCTGCGATGACATGGAGGTGGTCGGTGAGGCCGACGAGGGTGGCAAGGCCCTCGCCCTGTCCCGTACACACCGCCCTGACATCGTCCTCATGGACATCCGCATGCCCGGCATCGACGGCCTCGCCGCGACCGCCGCCATCTGCGCCGACGCCGACTTGCGGGCCACCCGGGTCCTGATCCTCACCACGTTCCAGACGGACGAGCATGTCGCCCGTGCCATGCGCGTCGGCGCGAGCGGCTTCCTCGGCAAGGACGTATCCGCCGAGGCGCTGTTGGCCGGCATCCGCACCGTGGCCGCCGGGGACACGCTGCTGTCCCCCGCGGCCACGCGCTCCCTCATCACCCGCTTCCTCGCCACCCCCGAGCCCGGCACCGACGCGACGCTCCCCGGCCGCCTGGCCGCCCTCACCGCCCGCGAGCGCGAGGTGATGGCCCTGGTCGCGGACGGGAAGTCGAATACCGATATCGCCGATGAGCTGTTCCTCAGCCCGCTGACCGTGCGCACCCACGTCCAGCGCGCCAAGACGAAGCTCGGCGCCCGCGACCGCGCCCAACTGGTCGTCTTCGCGTATCAGTCGGGCCTCGTGCGACCCCCACGGTGACGCGGTGCGCGCACACCGTCCTTGCTTGCGTGGTCGCGGGTCGTGCGGTCAGTGGCGGATGCGGACGACCTGCGGGTCGTGGTCGCTCGCCTGGTCGGCGAACTCGGCATTGGTGTGCACGATGTCGTACTCCGCCTTGCGTATGCCCCTGCTGGTCAGGATGTGGTCCAAAACCTGCGAGTTGCCGTTGTAGACATAGCCGTAACGCTCCTTCTTCGGCAGCCGGTTCACCAGGTCGGTGAGTACGCCGCCGCGGGTGAGGGCATCGAGCGCCGGCGAGAACTGGAAGTCGTTGATGTCACCCGCGACCACCACGCTCGCCTTGGGCTCGACGTTCAGCACGTCCCGCACGAACGCGTTGACCACCTTGGCCTGCTGGGTCCGCTGCACCTCCGAGCTTCGCTTCGGCGGCTGGAACCGGCTGTCCAGGCCCTGATCGCCACCCTTGGAGTTGAAGTGGTTGGCCACCACGAAGACCGGGCGGCCACGGAAGGCGAACTGGCCCACCAGCGGCTTGCGGCTGTCCTGCCACGCCTCGTTCGCCGGGTCGATCCGGCCAGGTGACGCTGACAGCGCGGGCTTCCCGCCGTGATCGAGCACCCGCACCGGGGTGGCCGCGTCACCGCCCACCGTGTCGGTGAAGGACACCCGCTTGGGGTTGAAGAGGAAGGCGTTACGGATGTTGCCGCCGGGCTGGCCGCCGTCCTGGTCATCGGCGGGGTCGATCTGACGCCACTCGTACGTCGGGCCGCCTGCTGCCGTAATCGTCTCGGTGAGCTTGCGGAGCGTCGCGTTGGCGGAGACGACGGAGTCATTGGTCGGGCCGTTGTCGTCCTGCACCTCCTCCAAGGCGACGATGTCCGGCGTGGCCAGGTTGTGGACCAGCGCCTCGGCCAACCGGTCGAACTTGGCTTGAGTGGTCTTCGGAGACAGGTTCTCGACGTTGTACGTGGCGATGGCCAACTCGTCGGCGCGCTGGTGGCGGGTCCTCTCCCGTTCCAACCCGCCATCGGCCAACTCGCCCAGCTGGGTGGCCTGGATCTCGTAGCCGCCGAACTGGTCGTAGTCGAGCGGGCCCGCAGTGACGCCGGTCAGCTTGTCGTTCACGTTGGCGACGGGGAACGGGCGCTCGGCGTACGGGATGAGCGAGGCGACCTTGACCCGGCCCGGGCCCTGGTGGCGGTAGGAGTCGTAGAGCGCCCCGCCGCGTGCGGTGCGGCCTCGGTGCGGTTCCGCGGTGACCCACAGCTCGTTGTGTGTGCTGGTGGCGCCGATGACGGGGGCGTCCTTGACGGCGACCCGCATGCCCTCCAGCGACTCATACCGGTCCAGCGCGAAGCTGCGCGGCCGCAGCGGCAGCGTCTCGATACCAACGGCCGACCCCGTGGGCGCGTAGCGGTGCGGGATGGCGCTGGGGTTCAGGGTGAAGGCGGCGGGCAGTGGGTGGCCCGAGGACCGTACGCTCCACGTCGCCCGGGTGATCTCGGTGACCGACTGGAGTCCGGCGTCGGCGCCGCCCGGGTAGAACTCGGTGACCGTACCCGAGACCTCGACGAGGTCGCCCACGGCCACCTTCGGCGTGCTGGAGCCGGTGAAGACGAAGATGGCCTCGCTGGTGGCGGGATCGCGGTCCGGCTTCGGGTCCTGCACCCAAAAGCCGCGGGCCGAGCCGAAGGCGCGTACCGCCGTGACCGTGCCGGGCACGTCGGTGACGGCCTTGCCCGCCAGCGGGGATATGCGGGTGCTGCCCTGGATGTCGTGCACCCGTATCTCGGTGGCGGACGCGGACTGCGGCACGGCGAGCAATCCGGCCGCGAGCGCCGCCGCGACGACGGCCGTGCAGGCAACGGACCGCCGCGCGGTACGGGGCGCGGACGCGGCGCGGGGCATGGACGTGCGGGGCATGGACGTGCCGATATCTGAGGAACGCGGGGACATGGTGGTGGGCCTCCGAGAGGGCGCGGGCGCAGCGATCGAGTGGGGCAGGAAACGCGAGCGGGGCAGGCGGTGTCGGGTGGGCACGGGTGGTGGATGGAGGTAGGCCGGGGGTGCGGGGAGGCGCGGTCGCCGGGCCGCTCCGGTGGCCTGCTGGACGGCGCTGAGGCGCGAGCATGACATCGTCTACGCGCGTCAATCTCATGTGCGCGTAAGGGGGTTGTCAACGACCCCCAGGTGGCCGGTCGCTGTCGGGTATATGAACGGGATAGCTAGGGGCGAATCCGTCTACGCTGGGACACCGTGCCATCACGCAGAACCGCATGGCCACCACCCCCGAGGAGATGACCCAGCACATGCCCGAAGATCGCCCCACCATGCCGCCGGTCATGCTGCACACCGAGGCAGAGCTCGCGCGGGACGCGCTGAGCGCGCCGCTCTTCGTCCGCGCGGTGCGGCTCGCCCGCTGGGCCGACCCGCACAAGCCGGTGGGCGCGGGCGGCGAACTGCTGGCCGACGACCTGCGGGCAGCAGCCAAGGAGCTCGACCTCGATGACGACGAGGACGGCCCCGGCTACGCCGCCGAGGCGTGGCAGCTCGCCTTGGACATCGGCCTCGTCGAGGTCGATGGGGCCGACGACGGCGTCGTTGACGAACTGGCCGACCGCCCCGACGGCGAGCGGCCAGACCTGCCGGATGAGCTGCCCAACGCCCGCCCTGACACGCTCCCTGGCGCACTTGCCGGCGCGCTCCCCGGCGCCGAGACTGCGGGCGAGGGAAGCCCGGCCTTCGCCTCCGCGCTGCGCGTAGCCCCCGACTCCGCCGCGTCCGAGCCCACCGGCACCGCCCACCCAGGGGCCGAGCTGGCCCTGTTCACCGGCAGCGGCAGCCCGCAGGAGGTGTTGGACCTGTGGCTGGCCGGATTGGAGACCGTACTGGCCGACGCGGCAGCCCCCGACCTCGCGGACCTCGTCGATCAGCTCGGCGACAGCGGCGAACTCGACCTCAGCGCCCTGGACTGGAACCCCGAGGAGGAGGCCGACTTCCTCGATGGCGTACTGGGCAACCTCTACCTCCTGAGCGCACTGGACGAGGAAATGCTGGACCGCGCGGTGCCGCTGCCCGCGCTCGCCGCATCCATGATCGTCCCGGACGACATGGACGAGCCGACCGATGCCGTGTTGGAAGAGGTCTCCGACGCGATGATGCGGCTCGACGAGCAGTTCCGGATGCTTGCGCCGACCGGCATCGTGGAGTACCAGCCGGTGGACGAGGAACTGATCGAGGAGGTGGACGGCGAGGGTCGGGTCGCAGAGCCAGAGCGCAGCACCGGCGATGTGGACGAGGAGGACGTCGCCCGCTACGGCATGGTCAAGCTCACCCCGCTCGGCGTCTTCGCTGTACGCTCCCGGATGCTGGAGGCGGGGGTCGAGGCTCCCGTCGTCGGTGAGCTGGCCGAGGCCGACGCCGAGACGCTGCTGGCCGCCCTGCCGCACTTCCCCGACATCGCGGCGCGCGCCGAGGCCGAACAGTGGCTTGCCGGGCGACAGCCGGCCGACGCCGCCCGCGCCCTGCTCGCGGCGGCCCGTGGCGACGACGCCGAGGCGCCGCTGCGCCGCCTCACCTGTCAGCAGACGCTGACCCTGTTCGGTGCGCAGGCGGAGCCGGCGCTGCGCGAGGTCTTGGACGATCGGCAGCTGGGTGGGCTCGCCCGCGTGTGGCTCGCCGAGCAGGGCGTGGGAGAGGTACCCGAGCCGCCGGAGGACATGGTCTTTTGGCTCACCGTGGACACCATCGCGGCGCAGCTTGCGGCCGGTGGTGACTCGGAGGAACTGCGGGACCTGGTGCGCGGCCTGGCGGACGGCAGTGGCGGCTTCTTCGACACGATGTGGCGCGTCGAGCACCCGGCGACGGTGGAGGTCCTGGAGGCGATGGGACGGCTGCACCCGGACAAGAAGGCCGCCAAGGAAGCGCGCAAGGCAGCGTTCAAGGCCCGTTCGCGCGCCTGAGCGGTTGAGCCGTTGAAGCGGTTGAAGCGGTTGAAGCGGTTGAAGCGGTTGAGTCGTTGAGCCGTTTTGGCGGGCCGCGGTGGGCCCGGTAGCGGTCCCGGCTAGGCCCGGTCTCCTTCGTGCGTACGTCGGTACGCGGGGGCCGGGCCTTTCGGCCGGGCGGGCGCTGGGCCCCGCACGGTGTGGGCTGGGCCCCGCACGGCATGCGCGGGCAGCCGGATCAGAGGCACGGGTGTGCCCCATGGGGGAGCGGGGTGCGAAGGGGACGAGAGGTGGCACCTTTCGGGCGAACGGGACGGCCAACCAGCCCTTCCGATGACGGGTCCCGTTCAACTGGTGTTCGGCCTGGCGCGCAAACCTGACCCCGGCACGTCAGCGGACAGATCCGGCCACCAGGAGATGAAGATGCCGCTCACCCGCAGAGACTTCGCGAAGCAATCCGCGTACACCAGCGCTGGTGTCGCACTCGTCGGCACGGTCGGCGTGCTGGCCACCGCCCCTGGGGCGATCGCCGCGGAGGCGGCGGACGAGCGGGGGCACCGGCCACCACTTGGCTACGGGCCTCTCCTCCCCGACCCCAAGGGCCTGCTCGCCCTGCCCGCGGGCTTCACCTACCGGGTCATCACCCGCAGCGGCGAGACCACGCTGGAGTCCGGCGAGCCCACCCCGTCCAACCATGACGGCACCGCCACCTTCGACGGCCCGCGCGGCACGACGCTGCTGGTCAACAACCATGAGCTGAGCGGGCCGCGGTCGAAGTGGCCGCACCCGGTGCCGCTGGTCGAGGGGCTGGTGTACGACCCCGCGGCCTCCGGCGGCTGCACCATCGTGGAGGTCTCGCGGCACGGCGACCACGTCAGCGAGTGGGTGGGCATCGCCGGCACCGCCACCAACTGCGCAGGCGGCAGGACTCCTTGGGGCACGTGGCTGACGTGCGAGGAGACCGAGGAGAAGGCCGGCCAGAACGGCATGACCAAGGACCACGGCTACGTCTTCGAGGTGGACCCGTACGACCACCCCCGCGGGCACCACGCCGGGGCAGCGGCGGAGAGCGCAGCCGCCAACCGCAACCCGAAGCCGATCAAGGCGCTCGGCCGGTACGCACACGAGGCGGTCGTCGTAGACCCGCGGCGCGGCGACCTCTACCTCACTGAGGACGCCGACAAGCCCAACGGCCTGTTCTACCGCTGGGTCCCGCCGCACGGCTTCCACCACGGTCGCAACAAGCTGCGCAGGCTCGCTGACGACGCCGGCGTGCTCCAGGCCCCGCAGTGCTACGACTCCGGCGGCCGATTCGTGGACGACCTGTCGCGGGCGCGGAAGGTGGGCACCGTCTACGGCGTGGACTGGATCGACGTACCGGACCGCGACGCCAAGGACGTACCGGTACGCAAGCAGTTCAAGGACGGCAGGGTCACCAGGGCGCGGAAGCTGGAGGGCATGTGGTGGGCGGACGGCGGCGCGTACATCGTGGCCTCCTTCGCCCGCAATGAGAGCCCGGTCGCCCATGACGGCCAGGTGTGGTTCTACAACCCGCGCCGCCGCACGCTGACCCTCAAGGTGCTGCTCGGCGTCAACCAGGACCCGGCCAAGGACGGCGCCTTCGACGGCCCCGACAACATCACCGTCTCCCCGTACGGCGGCCTGATCATCGCCGAGGACGGCGACGGCATCCAGCACTTGTTCGGCGCCACGGACAAGGGCGAGACCTATCCGATCGCCCGTAACGAGCTGAACGCGGGCACCGCGGACAAGCCCTCGTACAGCGAGTTCACCGGCGTCGTCTTCTCGCCCGATGGGGACACGTTGTACGCGAACATCCAGGTGCCCGGCATCATGCTGGCGATCACCGGGCCTTGGCGGCGTCAGCCCCACCGTCCTCACCAGCACGACCGCGGCTGACCGCGCCCAGGCGCCCGGAGGCCCGGCGCACCTTGCCCCTCCCGGCGCTCCGGGCGCCCTTGCCGGCCCGCCCCCTGCTGAGAGGGGGCGGCTGGCGGTGGGACGGAGACGGGAGCGATGGCGGGGGCGTGGGGGTGGGGGGCCGGGAATCGTGGCCGCCGTAGAACGTTGACAGAAGAGTGACCTCACGTGTGACGACCACCCCCTTCTCCGTACTCGACCGATCCCGCACCCGGCAGGGCCGGGAACAGGGCGAGGCGCTGCGCGACACCGTTGCCTTCGCTCGCTATGCCGAGGAGCTCGGCTACCACCGGTTCTGGGTTTCCGAGCATCACAGCGTGCCCGGCGTCGCGGGTTCGGCGCCCACCGTCCTTGCCGCCGCCGTCGCCGCGGCGACCAGCCGCATCCGCGTGGGCACCGGTGGTGTGATGCTGCCCAATCACCAGCCGTTGGTGGTCGCCGAGCAGTTCGGGGTGCTCGCCGCGCTCTACCCGGACCGGATCGATATGGGGCTCGGCCGGTCGGTCGGATTCACCGATGGCATCCGGCGGGCGCTGGGCCGGGACAAGGACGCGGCCGAGGACTTCGGCGCCCAGGTCGCGGAGCTGCTCGGCTACTTCACCGGCGAGCAGCTGGCCCACCCCGAGGTCCATGCCCGGCCCGCTGAGGGGCTAAGGGTGCCGGCGTTTGTGCTGGCCACGGGGGCGGGCGCGCTGATAGCCGCCGAGGCAGGGCTGCCGCTGGTGATCGCTGCGGTGGTCGGCGAGGAACGCATGCTGGAGGCCATCGACCGCTATCGGGCTGCCTTCCGTCCCTCGAGGCAGGCCGTTAGCCCGTACGTCGTGGTGGCCGGCACCGTCGCGGTCGCCGACACGACCGAGCAGGCCAGCGCGCTGCTGATGCCCGAGGCGTGGTCGAGCGCGTACTCCCGTACCCACGGCGTTTTCCCGCCCCTGCTGCCAGCCGAAGAGATCGCTGCGCTGGCGATGACCGACCGCGAACGCGCGCTGTACGAGCAGTCGATGCGCGGCCATATTCACGGCACTGCGGATGAGGTCACCTCGGCACTGGATGCGCTCATCGCGCGCAGCGGCGCCGATGAGGTGTTGGTGACCACGAGCAGCTACGACCGTGAGGGGATGCTCGACTCCTACCGGCGGCTCGCTCACATCGTCCACCCGTCCTCGACGATGCAGGGGCGGCGGACCAATTCGCCTCAGCCACTCGGCTCGGGGCCGCTGGCCGCAGCGCACTAAGCAGTTGGTAACCGGGCGGCGGCGGTGCCGGTGCGGATGACCGGCGGGTCGCGCGGCGTGCTCCGCGGCATGCGGCCGAGTGCGTGGCGGATCAAGTCGCCTCAGCCGCTCGGCCGGGGCACGCGGCCGGGGCATGCGGCCGACTGCGCGGCCGGGGCATGCGGCGCTGAGGTGTGGGCGCGTCAGGCCGCCGTGACGACCTCGTCCCGTATGGCCTGCCGCCATGCCGCGCGCAGCTTGTCCAACTCCCGCAGCTCCGCGGGCGACCACGACCGCCTGCCCGCCACGTACGCACGGATCGCGTCATTGGCGAGGGCGGCGGGCGAACGAGGTCCGGGGGTCGGAGAGTTGGTGGGAACCATACGAAACACCTTAGAGCCAGGAACTGACAATGGGTGCACACCGGGCGTCGCGGAAACCCCTACCAAGTGAGCTGCTTACGCTCTTTCAGGGGCTGCCGGGCGGTGGAGTTTGAGTGCCCCGCCCCGCTTTTGCCCCACCACCGGGCCATCGGCGCGCTGGGGTGGTGTCTGCTGCTAGGGCACGGCACGGCACGGCCCCCGCCGCGGACTGGGATGTCGAGGCGGGGGCGGCAGCGCGGGCCCGGGGTGTCAGAGTGCAGCGCCGCCAGGCTTGACCATGCCGCGAACAGTGCGGGAGTCTACGTAGTCACCCAGCGCGGTCATCTCCCACTCGCCGGAGAACTGGCGGATCAGCTTCGCCATCAGCACGCCCGTGCGCGACTCGGCGTGGGTGAGGTCGAAGCGGACCAGTTCCTCGCCGCTCCCGGCGTCGATCAGCCGGCAGTACGCCTTGGCGACGTCGGTGAACTTCTGGCCGGTGAAGGAGTTGACCGTGAAGACCAGCCCGGTCACCTCCGGCGGCAGCCCGCCCAGGTGCACCGTAATGACCTCGTCGTCGCCGCCACCCTCACCGGTGAGGTTGTCACCGGAGTGCTGGATCACACCGTTCAGGATGGACAGCTTGCCGAAGAAGCAGGCGTCGATCTTCTTGCGGTTGGAGCCGTACGCGATGACGGACGCGTCCAGGTCGATGTCCTTGCCACGGAACGCGGGCTCCCAGCCGAGGCCCATCTTTACCGAGCTCAGCAGCGGCTTGCCGCCCTTGACCAGCGAAACCGTCTGGTGCTTTTGCAGGTTCACCCGGCCCTTGTCCAGGTTGATCTTCCCGCCGCTCGCCGGGGGCGGCGGGGGCGCGGCGGCGGCCATGGCGGGCGCGGGCGGCGGCGCGTGCACCGGAGGCGCGGGCGGGGCCTGAGGTGCGGCGGGGGTGGGAGCCGGGGGTGCGGCGGGCTGCGGCGTGGGGGCGGCGGGCTCCTCCACGCTGACGCCGAAGTCGGTGGCGATGCCCGACAGGCCGTTCGCGTATCCCTGGCCGACCGCGCGGACCTTCCAGACGCCCGCCCGCCGGTACACCTCGACCACGACGAGTGCCGTCTCGGCGCCGAGCTGGGGCGGCGTGAAGCTCGCGATGACCGAACCGTCGTCGGCGCCGCGCACGGTGGCCGTCGGCTCGGTGCCGGCGAAGGTCGCACCCGGTGCGTCCAGGCTGGCCGTCACCACGATCTTCTCGATGTCGGCGGGCACGGCGGCGGTGTCCACGGTGATGGAGTCGCCCACGCCACCCGCCGCGGCGCGGTGGCTCACGCCGGGCCCGTTGGGCTGGTTGTAGAAGACGAAGTCGTCGTCGGAGCGCACCTTGCCGTTGGCGGTGAGCAGCAGGCCCGACACGTCGAGCCGCACCGGAGCGGTGACGTCCACCGTCACGCGCGGGACGGAGATAGGGAGATTCGAGCCGGGAGTCATAGCGGTCATGCTCCAGATAACGACCGGGCTCGCTTTGCGGTTCCTTGACCAGCGGCCTTGGCCGGGACATGCCGACTTGCCCCGGTCAAGGGCCTGTGCCCCCTGCTCGTCGGGAGCTCGTCGGGAGCTTGTCGGGGACCCGACGCGAGTTCGGCGGACACCCGGCAGGGGTCTTGGGCGGCGTGTCTTGGACGGCGTGTGTCGTGTATGTCGTACGTGCCGGGGGTTGCTGACGGGGCGCTGAGTGGCCGAATCTCGCCGCTGGCGGCCGGTGCGGGAAATAGCGCTCCGGCCGCGCGTGCTGGTGCCGATGGCCGCAGTGGCCAGCGGGACACCGGGTCACCGGGTGCGCCACCAGCAGCACCAGCGCCCTGGCCGCCGTGCACAGTGCCCCGCCCGTGGATGCAAGGAGAAAGGTATGGAACCGCATGCCCCTATCCATCGAAGAGCGTCAGAGCTTCCTCGCCGAGCCGCATGTCGCGGCCCTCGCCGTCACCGCTGAAGAGGGGAGGGCCCCGGTGACCGTGCCGGTCTGGTACATGTACGAGCCCGGCGGGGACGTGCTGGTGATGACCGAGCGGGGGTCCCGCAAGGCGGGACTGATCACGGCGGCGGGCCGGTTCTCGCTTCTGGTGCAGCGGACGTCCCCCACGCTCCGGTACGTCAGCGTCGAGGGGCCGGTGGCGTCCATTGAGCCTGCCACGGAGGAGGAACACCGTGTGCTGGCGGCCCGCTATCTGCCGGCCGATGGGGTTGCCGACTACCTGACCCAGGCGGTGGCCAACGCGACGGACCTGGTCAACTTCCGGCTGCGCACCGAGCGTTGGTTGTCCGCCGACCTCGGGTTGCAGGGGTAGCCGGAGTTGCAGATGTAGGTGGAGACGTGGGCGTGGGCGTCGGCGAGGTGGTTGCGGCCGTGGTCGGTGTCGGTTCGGGAGTGCGCGGGATGGCTTCGGTGCCGTGCCCGGCGGGGGCGCTCGTGCCCAGGGTCGCCGCGGCCACGCCTGCCACGCATATCACCATGCCCACAAGGGCTGTCGCACCGAGCCCGTCGCCGAACATCGCATAGGCCCAGACCGCCGTTGTCGGTGGGGTGAGGTAGATGAGCGCGCTGGTACGGGTGACGCCGTTGCGGCGCAGGCTCAGCCAGTAGAAGCCGTAGCCGCCAACGGTGGAGAGCACCACCACCCAACCGACCGCCACCCAGAAGGAGCCCGCGGTGGGCGCGGCGGCATGCCCGGCCGCTCCGGCAACGGCGGTGAACAGCAAGGCGCTCGTCATGCAGTGCACCGGTAGCGCGTCGGCGGTGGCGAGCGGCACCGTGACTCGGCGTTCGAGGAAGCTCGCGGCCAACAGCGCCACCATGCCGGTGAACGGCAGCACGTAGGCCCAGGCTGGGGCGGTCGCGCCGGACAGGTCGTCCCGTACGACCAGCGCCACCCCGGCCAGCCCGACGCCAAGCCCCACCCACTGGCGCCTGCCGACCCGCTCGCCGAGGAGCGGTCCGGCCAGGGCGCCAGCGGCGAGTGGCTGAAGGGCGGCGATGAGCGCTGACGTGCCCGATGGCACGCCGAGGCCCACGGCCCAGACGATGGGGCCGACGTAGCAGCCTTGCGAGAGGATGCCGATCACGGATTGTTCGACCACTGCACGCACGGGAAGTCGCCTGCGTCGCAGCAGCAGCCACCCGCCGCCGAGCAGCGCGGCAGCGGCGATAAACCGCCACATCAGTAGGGTGTCCGCGGTCGCGTCCCGGGTTCCCAACTCGGCCCCGATGAAGCCGGAACTCCACATCACCACCAGGCCAGTGGCCAGTCCTGCCGAGCCGATGGTGCTGGACATGGGCGTAGGCATGGAACGACGTCTCCCTCGATCCACGGGCACGCCACTGAGCGCGCCCGATGCGTACGAGTAGACCGATCGGTTTACTCGATATTCCCACTAGACTAGACAGATCGGTTTACCGTCAAGCTGTATGGGGCCCACTCGGGAGGACGGGCCCGGTGTGCGGACCTCCAGCGGGGAGCTGCCGGGGGTAAGAAGCCGAGGCGGGAGGCCGGCGACGGCCCGTTCGCGCGGTGGAGTGGTCGGTGCCGTGAAATTGGCTGAGCGTGGGAGGCGAGCGAGGATGAGTTCCGAGGTCACAGGGGCGCCGCCGACGGGCGATGCGCTCACGCCGGGTGCGCGGCGGGTGCTCGACGCGGCGGCCGAACTGTTTTACGGGCGCGGCATCAACGCGGTCGGTGTAGACCTCATCGCCAAGCAGGCCGGGGTCACCAAGAAGACCCTCTACGACCGCTTCGGTTCGAAAGAGGCACTGGTCGCCGCCTATCTGCGGGAGCGTGATGAGCGCTGGCGCCGCTGGCTCACGGCGCGGGTCAACGAGGCGGCGGAAGCTGCGGACCTGGCCGAGGTCGGCGCCCCTGAGCAGGAAGCGGCGCGTGCCGCCGTGCGGGTGCTGGCGACGTTCGATGCGCTGGAGCGGTGGATGCGCCGTGAGAACCCGCGCGGCTGCGGCTTCGTCAACGCCGCAGCCGAGCTGCCCGATGCCGCGCACCCCGGGCGGCAGGTGATTGCCGACCAGAAGCGGTGGCTACGCGGCTATCTGCGGGAGCTGTGCCACGCGGCGTCGGCGAGCGACCCGGACACGCTCGCGGACGAACTGGTCCTGCTCCACGAGGGCGCCATGGTGCTTAGCGGGCTGGCCATCGTGGACGCCCCGGTGCGCCTAGCGCGCGACGTCGCGGTACGAGCGCTGGCGCAGCGCGGTGTTGTGGGGACGTAGGCCGCACGGGAGCGCGCCGCGCTGGGCGCTGGATCGGGGGCCGCTGGGTTGGGGTCGCCGTCTGGTGCGCGGCTGTCTCGGGTTCCGCGCCGGCCTCGCCTAGCCCGAGCGCACGAAGCCCGACTCGTACGCCGCTATGACCGCCTGCGTCCGGTCCCGTACCCCGAGCTTGGCGAGCACGGCGGCCACATGCGTTTTCACCGTTGCCGCGCCGACGCCGATTCGGTCCGCGATCTCCATGTTGGACAGTCCCACCGTCATCAGCCGCAACACCTCCGCCTCGCGCCCGGACAGCCGGCGCCGCAGGGCCCGGGCGGCGTCCCGTTCGGACGAAGCGCCCGCGTGTTGGGCGGCGAGCGCGCGGACGGCTGCGGGGAACAACAGGGTGTCGCTGGCGGCGACCAGCCGCACCGCACGGATCAGGTCGTCCGCGCCGGACCGCTTAAGGAGAAAGCCGCTGGCGCCCACCCGTAGCGCGTCGTACACGTAACTGTCGTTTTCGAACGTCGTAACGACGATGATGCGGGGCGGGGACGGCATGGTGCGCAGGATCTGTTCGGTGGCGCGGATGCCGTCGATCTCAGGCATCCGGACGTCCATCAGCACGATGTCGGGGCGCAGTTCCCGTACCAGCGGCACCACCTCGGCCCCCGAGCGTGCCTCGCCGACGACGCTCATACCGGGCTCGCTGTCCACGATGGCGCGCAGGGCGGTGCGCACCAGATGTTCATCGTCGGCGAGCACGATCCGCAGCGTGGCCGCCGCTCCAGGGACGGGGCCGGGGGAGGAATCAGCAACAGGGCCCGCAGTGGGCTCAGCAACAGGGCCCGCAACAGGATCGGGTACGGGCGCTGCCAATTCGCCGCCGTGCATCACACACCTCCGAGGGGGAGCCGCGCCATCAGTTGCCACACACCGTCGTGGACGCCTGCGCTGCTGCTGCCGTGCAGCAGCGCCGCGCGTTCCGCGATGCCGCGCAGGCCGCGGCCCCCGCCCGACGCTGCGCGGCGTACGCCGGTGACCGGATTCTCCAGCTGGATCGCCACCTCGCTCTCGCTGACCGTCACGCACAGCCGTACCGGTACGTCCCCGGCATGCCGCAATGCGTTGCTGAGCCCCTCCTGCACGATCCGGTACGCCTCGCGGGACACCACGGGCGGCAGGAGGTCAATGGGGCCTGCCGTGCTGAGCGCGACCGTTCCGCCGGCTGCCCGGGTGCGGTCGAGCAAACCGGTCAGATCGGCGAGCGTGGGAGTGCTGAGAGCGAGTAGTGGGCGCGGGGCAAAGCCGTGGCGTGCAGCCCCGGGTGGCGACAGCGGGGCGGCTGCGGGCAAGGCAGGCGCTTTCGCCGTGTCGGACACCAGCTTTCTGCCGACCGCCTCGGGAGCTCCCGTCGCCTCCACCGGCTCCGTCGCCTCCACCGGCCCCCAACGGCTCGTGCCCCGCGCCGTGCCTGCGGTCGCCGCCGCGGCGCCCTCGGTAGCCGGCACAGGTTCACCGTCCTCACGCAACAGACCCAGTACGCCGTCGAGTTCGCTGACCGCATCGCGCGTGGTGTCCTCGATGGCGGCCAGGGCCCTGCGGGCGAACTCCGGGTCGCAGTCGAGCACCCGGCGCGCCGCACTCGCCTGCAACGTCACCGCGCTCAGGGCATGCCCGACCGAGTCATGCAACTCCCTGGCAAGCCGGTTGCGCACGGCGAGCTCGGTCGCCCGCCGCCTGGCGGCGGCGAGTTGGTCGCCTGGCGTGGCGCCGAGCAACACAGGTGCGCAGCGCGCCAGCACCGAGCCCGCCGCCGCGATCACCCCGATGAGCCCGGCGAGCAACAGCAACCCGGCCAGGGGCGCGAAGGCAACGCCGCCGTCCCGCAGTCGAGCCACCCAGCTGATGTCGTCCGCCTCGTGTGGAGGCTCCATGGGCTGCGTAAGGAGCAGCAGCGCGGCCGGGGTAAGGGCCAGCGTCAGCGCGCTGACCAGGCCGCCCACCGCCAGATGGAGTGCGTACCAAAGGCTGGTGCGGCTGCGCGCGTCCCAGGAGTCGGCGGGGCGTTCGGCGAGCCGCTCACCCGGCACATCGCACAGCCAGCGGACGGCGCTGGCCTCCAGGGTGCGGACCAGGGGCACGAGACCGGTGACGGCTGCCACCGGCACCGCAAGCACGAAGACGGCGAGCTGCCAGGCCAGCGAGATGAAGGGGTTGACGTTGCGCGAGATCACCATCACCAGCACGGCGCACAGCAGGTAGTACGGCATGAGCAGTGCGCCGCCGAGGACCAGATGCACCCACCGCAGCCGCGCCCGCCGCCCGAGCCCCGCACGCAGCACCCGCCGCACACCCGAACCGCCGCCTAGCACGGACCGCGCCGCGCACCCGGCACCGGCCACCGCCCTGCCCGCAGCTTCGACTTCTCCCTCGACTCGGGCCTCGGCTCGCCCGTCATCCCCAGCGCTCGCCTCGCCGCGGGCCCCGAAGGAGCCGCCCCGGCGCCGCGCTCGGCGAGGAAGTAGGCGCAGGCCATGGCGATGAGCGTCCCCGTGATCACCTGCACAGCGTAGGTGAGGGACATCAGGGCGGTCATCCGCTCGTCGCTCCCCTCCTCGCTCAGCGACGCGAGCAGCAGCCAACCACCCCAGCAGGCCACCGAGGCCGAGCCCACCCCGCTGAGCGCGAGCGGTACCCACAGCCGTACGGCCGAGCCAGGGCGGAAGGCAATCAGCAGCACCCCAGCCACTGCGCTGACCAGGAGCAGCGGATAGATGGTCTCCAAGATGGTGAAGTCGAGGTCGCGCTCGTAGGCCCGCCCGGGGCTTAACCCAGCGTTTGACCCGGTCGCCCACAGCACGTGCACACACAGGGGAAACAGGGCCAGCACGGTCGCGGCCACGGTGACGATGCGCAGCGCGGGCCGGGTGGGGCTGGGCGGCAGGTCGGCCAGCCGGCCGTGCCACAGGTGGCCCCAGCGGTCGCGGGCGTACAGGACGAACAGCGTGCCGAGCGTGAGCCCTTGCACGATGAAGCCGCCGTAGACGACGCCGAACACCCAATCGGCCAGGAACGCGCTGTCGTCACTGCCACCACCCGCAGGGCCCGAGTCGTGCCCGCCGCTCAGCGCCGCGCCGGCCAACTGGGCGGGAAAACCGATCATGATCGGCGTCAGAAGTCCCACGGCGCACCACATCGGCACCACAAGAAGCCAGGCCGGGGCTCTCGTGCCCCAGGGGCGAGTGAGGAGCAAGGCGATGCCGATGACGGCCGAATCCAGCACTACGGACAGGCCGTTGACGAGCCGTAGCGTCGTGCGGTGGTCGGGGTCGAGCAGCGTACTGCCATCCGGGATGCCGAGTTGGCTGCCGCAGATCCAGGCGATCTTGAGCGCCAGGTAGGGCACGCAGGCCAGGACGGCGACTGCCACCAAACCCTGCCGGGCCCGTGCCAGTGGCGGTAGGGCGGAAGCCGCGCCGCGGACGGGGGCCGCGTTTCGGAGCGGCGCCGCGTCGTCCGGGTCGAGGTGCGGCGGGGTGGTGGAAGGCGCAAGCGACGGGGCGCGCGGCGTGGGCGTAGCCGTAGGGGCAGTACCGGTCAGTGGCACGCCGTCCGCCGACCGTACGTCCGCGGTGGCCGTGGGCGGAGTGGTCGATGGGGCAGTGGTCGATGGGGCAGTGGCGCGTGCTGCGGTGCGGGCGCTGGGGCGCTGGCCGCGCGGGGCGGGTGGCTGCGACATGACACCAGGCTTCCGGGCGCGCTACCGCGTACGCATCGCCCACGGTGCCGAGGCCCCTCCACCGTACGGCGGAGCAGGCATCCTCCTCCAGGCCCCGCAGCCGCCACCGGCTCTGTGCGGTGACGAGCGGTGACGAGCGGTGGCCAGCGGTGGCCAGCGGCGATCGGCGTCGGGGAGGTGGTGAGGCGGCATGGACGCGCCAGGCATACGCCCCGCATAGTGAGGGAATGGAGAGCCTGGCACTGGATCAGACGGTACGCGAGCAGTTCGCGACGGAGACCACCTACCTCAACACCGCTTCCACCGGCGTGCTGCCTCGCGCCGCCGCGGATGCCGTTCGCGACGCCGTCGCCGAGTTCTGTGCCGGGCGGCCCTATCTTCGCGAGGGTTTCGGGGCGGTTCAGGAGGCTAGGGAAACGTTTGCCCGGCTGGTTGGTGTGGGTACCGAGCGGGTGGCGGCCGGGGCGTCGGTTGCGGTGTACGCCGGCCTGCTGGCAACCTCACTGCCGCCGGGCGCCGAGGTGGTCGTCGCGGACAACGACTTCAGCTCACTGGTCAACCCGTTCGCCATGCGGAGCGATCTCAAGCTGCGCAGTGTTCCGCTGACCGAGGTGGCCGACGCGGTGCGGCCGGGTACCGACCTGGTCGCCGTGAGCGCCGTACAGTCCGCGGATGGCCGCATCGCCGACCTCGCCGCGATCAGGGACGCCGCCCGCACCCATGGGGCTCGTACGCTCATCGACGCCAGCCAAGCCACCGGCTGGCTGCCGTTGCGCGCCGACGACTACGACTTTTTGGTGACGGTGGGCTACAAGTGGCTGATGACGCCCCGCGGCGCGGCGTTCCTGGTCACGCCCGAGGACCATTCCAGCGTCACGCCGGTGTTCGCCGGTTGGGTCGCGGGCGAGGAGCCATATGACTCCTGCTACGGAACGGTCGCCCAACTCGCGCACTCCGCGCGACGCTTCGACGAGAGCCCCGCCCTGCTCGCGTACAACGCGGCCCGGCACTCGCTCGCGCTGATCGAGCGGCTCGGCCCGGAGCGCATCGGCGCGCACAACACCGCGCTGGCCGACCGCTTCCGCGCCGGGCTCGCCGCACTGGGCCACGAGCCGATTGCGGCCCCCGGGTCGGCGATCGTCGCGGTACCGGGGCTCGGCCACCGCGCGGAACGGCTGGGCGATGCCGATGTGATCCTGTCCAACCGCGCGGGAAACCTGCGTGCGGCGTTCCATCTGTACAACACGGAGGCGGACGTGGACCGGGCGCTGTCCGTCCTCGCGAATTGACGGCGACGAGGAACAGCGCCGCAGGGTGGCGCTGGCTGAAAGAGCCGCGGGGCGGCGCTGGCCGCTGGCCACCACCGCCCCGCTGGACGCGTCATCCCCGCCGGTCAGCCGGTCGGGGGTGCGACGAGCTACCGCACCGGTACGAAGGGTGGGCGCGCGCCGATGAAGTCGGGGCGCGGCACCGGAGCGGCGAAGGGCTCTACCGCCTGGTTTTCCATGCTGTTGAAGACGATGAAGACGTTGCTGCGTGGGTACGGGGTGATGTTGTCCCCGCTGCCGTGCATGCAGTTGCAGTCGAACCAGGTCGCGGACCCCGCCCGGCCGGTGAACAGGCGGATGCCGTGCGCGTCGGCGAGCTTGGTCAGCGCCTCGTCCGATGGCGTGCCGGCGTCCTGCATCTGGAGGGACTTCTTGTAGTTGTCCTTCGGCGTCGCACCCGCGCAGCCGAGGAACGTGTGATGCGACCCGGGCATGATCATCAGCCCGCCGTTGGTGGCGTAGTTCTCGGTCAGCGCGATCGAGACGGACACCGTCCGCATGTTCGGCAGCCCGTCCTCGGCGTGCCAGGTCTCGAAGTCGGAGTGCCAGTAGAAGCCGGAGGCGCCAAAGCCCGGCTTGACGTTGATGCGGCTTTGGTGGACGTAGACCTCCGAACCCAAAATCTGCTGTGCCCGCCCCACCACCCGCGGGTCGCTGACCAGCTTGGCGAACGCCTCGCTGAGCTTGTGCACCTCGAACACCGACCGCACGTCCTGTGACGTGGGCTCGATGATCGAGCGCTCATCGGCCCTGATCACGGGGTCGGTGATGAGCCGGTCAAGCTCCGCACGGTAGACGTCCACCTCGTCCGGCGTGATGAGTTGATCCACCGTGAGGAAACCGTTCCGTTCGAAGCCGCTCAGCTCCGCGTCGTCGATGGGGCCTTTCGCCCGCTCGCCATCCGGCATCGCCCACACCACCGGGTCCTGCCGCGGGGTGGACACCTCGGTGGCCCCACGGGTCGGGTACAGGTCGGCGGTGCGCTCGGGTGCGGTGGTCATGGTGTTGCCTTCCTCTCCTCTCGTACGGTCCGTACGTGGCGGGCCGCATCACCGGCAGGTGACCGGCGGGCGGCCGGGTGCCGCCCGCCCATCAGGCGTCCGCGGGCTCCGTGAGCAGCGGGTACACGCCGTTCTCGTCGTGGTCCTCGCGGCCCGTAACCGGCGGGTTGAATACGCATACGCAGCGAAAGTCGGTCTTCGGTCGCATGGTGTGCTTCTCGTGGCCGTCCAGCAGGTACATCGTGCCGGGCGTGATCCAGTGCTTCTCGCCGGTCTCTTCGTTGGTGAGCTCGGCCTCCCCCTCGACGCACAGCACGGCCTCGATGTGGTTGGCGTACCACATCGATGTCTCCGTACCGGCGTAAAGGATGGTCTCGTGCAGGGAGAAGCCGACGCGCTCCTTGGCGAGCACGATGCGCTTGCTCTCCCAGGTGCCCGACGCGGCCTTGACGTGCCGGTCGGTACCCTCGATGTCCTTGAACGAACGGACGATCACGGTGAGTTGGTGCCTTTCTCTGTCGCGCCCGGTCTGGGCGCGTGGGTCCCCCGCGGTGGTCGTCCGCGGGGCTGGTAGGAAGTTAGGCGGTCTCGCGGACGGCGCGGGCCAGGGTGCGCAGACCCTCGTCGAGCTCATCGGGGGTGATCGTCAGCGCGGGCAGCAGCTTGACGACTTCACTTTCCGGGCCCGAGGTCTCGATCAGCAGGCCGAGTTCGAAGGCGCGGCGGGCGATGGCCGTTGCCCGCGTCTTGTCGGTGAACTCCAAGCCCCAGACCAGGCCGCGGCCTCGGTACTCGGCGCCGAGTCGGGCGTGCTCATCGCAGATGGCGCGCAGTCCCTGCTCGACCTGCTCGCCGCGGGCCAGCGTCTGCTTTTCCATCATGCCGTCGGCCCAGTAGGTCTCCAGCGCGGCGGCGGCGGTGACGAACGCGGGGTTGTTGCCGCGGAAGGTGCCGTTGTGCTCGCCCGGCTCCCACACATCGAGCTCCGGCTTGAACAGGGTCAGGGCCATCGGCAGCCCGTAGCCGCTGATGGACTTCGAAACGGTGACGATGTCGGGGACGAAGCCCGCCTCTTCGAAGGAGAAGAAGGCGCCGGTGCGTCCACAACCCATCTGGATGTCGTCCACGATCAGCAGCATGTCGCGGCGCTTGCACAGGGCGGCCAGTTCGCGCAGCCACTCGGCGCGGGCGACGTTGATGCCGCCCTCGCCCTGCACCGTCTCCACGATCACGGCGGCGGGCTGGTTGAGCCCGGAGCCCTGGTCCTGAAGGAGACGTTCGAACCACAAAAAGTCGGGCACTCGGCCGTCGAGGTAGTTGTCGAACGGCATAGGGGTGCCGTGCACGAGCGGGATGCCCGCACCGGCGCGCTTGAACGCGTTGCCCGTGACGGCGAGCGAGCCAAGCGACATGCCATGGAAGGCGTTGGTGAAGGAGACGATCGACTCGCGGCCCTTGACCTTACGCGCCAGTTTCAGCGCGGACTCCACGGCGTTGGTGCCTGTCGGGCCCGGGAACATGACCTTGTACGGCAGGTCTCGCGGACGCAGAATCGTGTTCTGGAACGACTCCAGGAAGGCGCGCTTGGCGGTGGTGCTCATGTCGAGACCGTGCGTAACGCCGTCGCGCTCGATGTAGTCGATGAGCGCGCGTTTGAGGACCGGGTTGTTGTGCCCGTAGTTGAGCGACCCGGCTCCCGCGAAGAAGTCGAGGTAGGTGTGGCCGTCCTCGTCGTACATGCGGCTGCCCTGGGCGCGGTCGAAGACGGTGGGCCAGCTTCGGCAGTAGCTGCGCACCTCCGACTCCAGGGTCTCGAAGACGCTTAGATCCGGCTGGGTGATGGTCACAGCATTCTCCTGGGAGATGAGTGGCGAGGGGTGGCGGGAGGGGGGAGTGGTTCGGTGGGGCGAGTGGGCCGAGCCGTGGTCAGCGGCCATCGGCTGGTGGTGTGAGCGGTCCAATGCGGTACAGCACTTCGGGTTCGTGCGTACCGTCAGGGAACATCTGCCCGTCGAACAGCACCTCACGCTCCACCGCGGCCCCGTGTCGCTCAGCGAACGAGGTGAACAGCCGGTTGGATGCGGCGTTGTCCGGCGTGATGGTGGTCTCCATGCGGCGCACGCCGCTGTCAGCCGTGACGCGCGCGGTCAGTCCATCGAGCAGTGCTCCCGCGAGCCCCCGGCCGCGGCACGCGTCATCGACGGCTACCTGCCAGACGACGAGGGTCTGCGGGCGCTCGGGGCGGATGTACCCGGTGATGAAGCCGACTGGCGCGCCGTCTTCGGCGCGCGCCACCACGGACGTGGCGGCGAAGTCGCGGCACCACAGGAGGTAGCTATACGAGGAGTTCAGGTCCAGTGCCTTCGAGTCGCGGGCGATGCGCCAGATCGCGGCTCCGTCCTCGACTCGTGGCGTGTCGAGCTTCAGTCCCTTCGGTATTTCCAGGAATTCGCTGTGGGCACGTGCAAGGTCTGCTTGTGCGGCGGTCATGCAAATTGAATTTACCTAGCTGAATCGGAAATTGCATCGCGAGGAGGGGTTACGTGAAGTGGGGATCGTATGGTATCGCGCGGGGTCGCGGGGGCGCGCGACGGTCCGTCGAAACATGCCGGTTTAGCCGGTATTTACGGGGCGAAACGGGCGGAGTGTTGGGTTGGTCACAGGTCTATAACGGCCTTGAGCTGGTTCGTAATTACCTGCTCAGCACTAGCGAAATCTTTGCGTTTAAGCTCCGGTAAAGCGGGCAGGAGAATATGGGATGCTGAGCTAAATAAGTATCTTCCAACCCCGAGGAAATCATTAGCATAAGCGTGTTGTGTATGCGTCAGTTGGCGTTCGCCGACGTTCTGGAAGGCTTGTGCGGCGTTCTGCAAGGCTCATGTCGCGGGCGTGAGTCGCGGGTGGGATAGAGCCCGTCTAGGCTGGCTCGTAGAGTTCGTTCATGAGCGATAGCGCGGTGCTGCACATCAAGGGGCGGGTACTGGCCGGGCCGACCGCCGATGAGGATGTCCACGACGAGCTGTGGGTGATCGACGGGCGGATCACCTTCGACCGCCCCGCCGGCGCCCGTGATGTGCGGGTCGTGACGGGTTGGGCCTTGCCTGGCCTGGTTGACGCGCATTGCCATGTGGGCCTGGACGCCCACGGCCCTGTTGACCACTCGACCAGCGAGATGCAGGCCGTGACCGAGCGTGACGCCGGCGTGCTGCTGTTGCGTGACGCGGGCTCGCCGTCCGACACCCGCTGGATAGACCACCGTGACGACCTCCCTCGCATCATCCGCGCGGGCCGGCATATCGCCCGCACCCGTCGCTACATCCGCAATTACGCACACGAGATCGAACCTGATGACCTGGTCGCCTACGTGGCCAAGGAGGCGCGGCGCGGCGACGGCTGGGTGAAGCTCGTCGGTGACTGGCTCGACCGGGAGAGCGGCGATCTGTCGGCGTGTTGGCCGCGCGGCGAGGTGGCGGCGGCCATCGCCGAGGCGCATCGGCTCGGCGCCCGGGTCACGGCGCACTGCTTCGCCGAGGAGACCCTGGCCCCGCTGGTGGAAGCGGGCATCGACTGCATCGAGCACGCCACCGGGCTGACCGAGGACACCATCCCGCTGTTCGCCGAGCGCGGTGTGGCCATCGTTCCCACCCTCATCAACATCGCGACCTTCCCGCAGCTCGCTGCGGGAGGCGAGGCCAAGTTCCCGCACTGGGCCGCGCATATGCGACGCCTCCACGAGCGCCGCTACGACACCGTGCGTGCCGCCTACGACGCGGGCGTGCCCATCTACGCGGGCACCGACGCCGGCGGATCGCTGGCCCACGGGCTGATCGGCCAAGAAGTGGCCGAACTGATGAAGGCGGGCATCCCCGTCACCGATGCGCTGTCCGCCGCCACATGGGGCGCGCGCACCTGGCTGGGCCGCCCCGGCATGACCGAGGGTGCCCCCGCGGACCTCGTGGTCTACGACAGTGACCCGCGCGAGGACATCAGGGTGCTGTCCGCGCCCCGTCGCGTGGTGCTGCGCGGCCGGGTCATCGGCTGACCCGCTGACGAGGCGGGAGCTGGATGGGGCCGCAGACGGGTGAGGGCGCGGGGATCTGGGAGTGGCTGGGTGGGGATCGCCGCGACCAGGGAATCGAAAAGAAGGACGGTCGTCACCCGATGTAGTGAACTCACGTCAGGTAGGCGCCTGTTCACCCTTCGTGCGTAAATATGGCCGGGCCGAGGTCGTCGGCACGCACGATGTTTCCCATCGGCGTGAGCTGGCGACTCCAGATCTCCTGTGGGGGTTCCACACGTGTCCCGTTCCATCGACTCCTTCTTAGGCATGCCCGTACGCCGCGCCGCTGCCCTGACGGCCTGCTCCACGCTCCTGTTCGGCGCGGCGAGCGCCCCCGCGTACGGCACCGGCACCACCGGCGAATCCGCGGGCACGGGTGCCGAAAGCGGCACGTCGAGCGCCGTTGTGTTGCGTACCGGGCTTGACGTCGCCCTGCTCGACAAGTCGCTCCATGTGCCGCTCAACGTCACCGTCAACGAGGTGCGGGCACCCGCGAGTGCGGACAAGACCGCGCTCACCGTCCTGTTGGACGGTGTGAACAACGGCAAGCCGGTCAACGTCCTACGCGCCGATGTCGCCACCGCCCGCGCGACTGTCAGCAAGCGCGAGACGGCGGGTTACGCACACCTCGCCCGTGCCCGCGTCCATGTCCCCGGCCTTGCGACGCTGCCGCTGGTCGAGGTCGAAGGGGTGACCTCCAAGGCGGTGTGCGCGGTCGGCGCCAAGCCGGTCGCCACCTCCAACCCGCTGGGCAGCGTGACCGTGCTCGGCAAGCGCGTCACGCTCAGCAGCAGCGGCACCACCAACGTCAGCGTGCCCGGCGTCGGTGAGGTGGCCCTGCACCTGGGCAAGACCTCCACGACCTCCAAGACGGCCGCCGCTGCCGCCCTGGACCTGCGCGTCTCGATCAATCCACTGAAGCTCAACGTGGCCGACGTCACCGGCCGCGTCACGCTGGCCGAGGCGACCTGCGCGACGCCCACCAAGCAGCGGGGGGAGCACCCGGCTACCCCACCGGCGACCCCACCGGCCTCTGCGCCGCCCACCAAGGCGGTGCCCAAGCCGGTGACCACGCCGGTGACGGAGCCGGGCCCTAAGACCGACCCCAAGCCCGCAACCGCGCCCCGCGCCGAGCGCGAGCAAGAACTCGCCGAGACCGGCGGCAGCTCCACCACGCCCTACCTGGCGGGCGGCGCCGCGGTCCTTCTCGCGGCCGGCGGCGGCGCCCTCATCCTGGCGCGCCGCAGGCAGGCGGCCCGACGACGCGGCTGAGCCCGGCAGGGGCCGTGCCGGGGCGGCAGGGGAGCGTACGAGCGCGGGGGCGCGGGTGAGGCGGCGGGTGGTCGTCGGTCGTCGTCGGTGGTTGTGGGCGGTTGTCGGTGGTTGTCGGCGGGTGTCGGTGGTTGTCGGTTAGCCGGCCGTTACGGCCGGTAGGGCGCGCGCCAGTGCTGCCACGAAGCGGTCCGTCGTCGCCCGGTCCCGCACGGCCAGCCGCAGCCACTCCTGGCCAAGGCCGGGGAACGTATCCCCGCGCCGTACGGCGAAGCCGAGGTCCCGCAGCCGCTCGCGTACCGTGTCGGCGCCCGGCAGCCGGATCAGGACGAAGGGCCCGGCGGCCGGTTCGCACACCCGTAGGGCGTCGAACGCGGTAAGCCGCTCGATGAGGTGTGCCCGGTCGGCGGCGATGCGATGCGCGGCGTGGGCGGCCTCCGCGCGGGCCATCGGCGCGCTGCACGCCTGCGCGGCGGCCAGCGCGGGCGAAGACACCGGCCACAGCGGCTGGGCTCGCTCCAGTACGCCAATGACGTCGGGGTCGGCCAGGACGTAGCCGATGCGCAGCCCCGCCAGGCCCCAGGTCTTGGTGAGGCTGCGCAGGACCACGAGCCCCGGTACGTCGGTGCGCGCGGCCAGCGATTCGCTCTCGCCCGGTACCGCGTCCATGAACGCTTCGTCCACGACGAGCATGCGCCCGGGGCGCGCGAGACGCGCCAGCGCGTCGGCGCCATGGAGTATAGAGGTCGGGTTGGTGGGGTTGCCGATCACGACCAGGTCGGCGTCCTCGGGAATGACACCGGGCCGGAGCCGGAAGCCGTCGCCCGACCGCAAGAGCACCCGTTCCACCGGTCGCCCGGCGTCGAGCAACGCCGCCTCGGGCTCCGTGAACTGCGGATGCACCACCACGGGGCGGCGGCCCGGCAGCGCCCGGGCGATCAGGACGAACGCCTCGGCCGCCCCCGCCGTGAGCAGCACCCGCTCCGGCGGCAGGCCGTGCCGTTCGGCCACCGCGTGCCGGGCAGCCGTGCCGTCGGGGTAGGCCGCCAGCGTGTCCAGCGATGCGGCGATGCGGGCCTTGAGCCAGTTCGGCGGCGTGTCGGCCCGCACATTGACCGCGAGATCGGTGAGCCCGGCCGCGGGGCCACGCACCTCGGCGTCCCCGTGATGCCGCAAATCGTGGGCCGGGGCCGGGGTTGGCTCCTGGGCTGGGAGCGGGGCGGCGGCCGAGCCCGTGGGCGGTGGGGGCGTGGGCGGAGCGTGCGGCGTGGCCGCGGTGCGGTCAGTGGGCGGCGTCATGATCACCCCGCCACCGTGCCGGAACGCCGGTTCCCTCGCCCTCGCCCGGGGCGCCGTGGCCTGCGGTAGGCGGCACTGGCGGGCTCATCACACGATCTCCTTGGTGCTGGTGCTGGTGCTGGTGCTGGGGGTCGTACGCGTACGCGTGGCGTGCGTGTTTGTCATGGTCACGGTCATGGTCACTGGGGCCCATCGGGAAGGGAGTCGCTCAGCGGGCCGCTGCCGGGCCCGGGCAGTGCCAGGGCACAGGTCGCGGCCGGCGGGCCGCATGCGGGGGCGGACTTGCGCTTTTCCACGACCAACCACGCGCCGGGCCCCGCCGCCAACAACGCAGCCGCCTCCGCCACGCTCGGCGTGCCGACCGCGGCGAGCGCGGCACGGGTCGGATTGGGCACCGCCACCGCGGCGAGGGCGGCGGCCGGGTAGACGCGTAGCGGCACCTCGAACTGTTCGGCGGCCTTCCGTAGCGCGGGCTCGTCGGCCTTGACGTCAACGGTGGCCAGGGAGGCGACGTTGGCGGGTGCCAGGTTCGCCTCGGCCAGGCAGGCCGCGATGAGCCCGAGCACCTCGTTGACGGGGGCGTCCCGGCTGGCCCCCACACCGACGAAGACCGGCGCCGGGAGGTTTTCGGCGGTGGGTCGCTCACTGGTCATGGAATCGCCCGGAAGCCCCGCGTACGCTGCGTGTCCACAGTGGCGCGCTGGAGATAGCTGCCCGGTGCGTGCGATGGGCCTGGAACTCGTACCGGGCGCACCGAGTGGCCCGCGGATCCCCCGCGGCGTGGAGCACAGTGGCCCGCCGGCGAGCGGTGCGTAGGAGAGGAGCGAGCCCGTGCCGGTGGTGATCGCGCTGGGTGCGATGGTGATGACGCTGCTCGGCGGCTGGACCGCGCACCGTGTCACCGACCGCAGGCATCTGATCCTGGGCCTCGCGGGCGGTCTGATGCTCGGCGTCGTGGGGCTCGACCTGCTGCCGGAGGCGCTGGAGGTGGCCGGGCAGGAGGTGTACGGCGTGCCCACCGCCCTGCTGTGCTTCGTCGCCGGCTTTCTGCTCGCCCACGCGGTGGAGCGGCTGCTCGCCGAACGGGTCGCAGCTCACCACGTCGTACGCCGGGTTCCCGAGGCGGAGCGCGGCACCAAGCCAGGCGCCACCGGCGAGGCCACCACGCAGGACACGGCGAGCGCCATGCCAGGGAGGGCGCCGCAGGTGGGGCTCACCGCAGCAGCGGCGATGGTGGGGCACAGTGCCATGGACGGCGTCGCGCTGGGCCTCGCCGCCCAGATCAGCGGGGACATGACGTTGGCCGTGGCGGTCGCCGTCATCGCCCATGACTTCGCGGACGGCTTCAACACGTACACGCTCACCAGCCTGTACGGGAACGCGCGGCGCAAAGCCGTGCTGATGTTGGGCGCCGACGCCATCGCCCCGGTGGTGGGCGCCGCCTCCACCTTGCTGTTCACCGTGCCGGACCAGGTACTCGGCATCTATTTGGGCCTGTTCAGCGGCGTCTTGCTCTACCTCGCAGCCGCTGACATCCTGCCCGAGGCGCACCACGACCACCCGGCGCTGAGCACGCTGGGCTGCACCGTGGCCGGGGTCGGCTTCGTATGGCTCGTGGTCGGCGCGGCCGGCTGACGCGCCGCCGCAGGCCCTTCGCGGTCCGCCCGCTGCCCTTGGCCCGGTGGCCCGCGCGGGCCCCGTCGCAAGGCCGCACACCGGCGGGTGCGAGCGAGGGCGCCCCAGCCTGGGCAGCACTGCGTTCACGGCGTGTAGTTCCCCACGAAGGATGCCGCCGCGAAGGACGCCGCTACGAAGGACGCCGCCAGGGTGGGCGTCGCTGTCCAGTGCAGATGCAGATACGAGGCGTGGACCCCACCGTGGACGAAGCCCTCAACTTGCCGACTGGGCCGTACGATCCCCCACGCGGGCAGCGCGACCGGCACTGCCGACCCGCTGAGCTGCGCTGCCGCGCCACGTGGCTCCGTCGTCGCGCGGCGTGGCCGCGTCAGCGTGCGCCCTGGCCGCGTCGCCAGGTGGCCTGGCGTCGCGTCGGCGTCGCCGGTTGGCGTTGCCGGGGCGGTGGGCCCCGCTCCCGCCGTGGCGCGCACCGGGTCCGTACCAGCTCCCGCGCCGGCGCTCGGTGTGATGACCGTGCGGTGGAACTCATGCCCCCGCACCCGGGCGCCGACCGGCAGGAGCGGGCTGGCGGACAGGGCCACCGCCTCCCGGTAGCCGAGCGTCAGCCGCCCCGACATCCGGGCCTCGGCCGGTAGAACGCCGCACATGGGCAGCGGCGTGCCCACCTCGCCATCGGCCGTTGGGTCGAGCGAGCGGGCCAGATACAGCAGCCCGGCGCACTCGGCGGCGATCGACGCGCCCGATGCGGCGAGTGCGGCGACGGCGGCGCGCAGCGGCTCGTTGGCCGACAACTCGGCCGCGTACATCTCGGGAAAGCCACCGCCGATGACCAACCCGCTGGTGCCGTCCGGCAGCTGCTCATCGCGCAGCGGATCGAAGGTGACGACGTCCGCGCCCGCCGCCGTCAGCAGCTCGGCGTGTTCGGCGTACGAGAAGGTGAACGCCGAGCCGCCCGCGATGGCGACCACGGGCCGCGCCCCGCGCCCCGTGCCCAACAGCCCCGTGCCCCGCCCCGTACTCAGCAGCCCGGCCGGCGCCGTGCCGTGTGACCCGAACGGGGCCGCTTCAACCGTCCCGGGCTGTGCCGTATCGCCGCGTGCGGCCTCCTCGCGCGCCGCCCCGTGCAGGCTCTCCGCCGGGTCCCACGCGGCCCCCGGCAGCGGGGGAGCCGAGCGGGCCAGTTCCAGCAGCCCCGCCAGATCGCAGCCCGCGCGCACCCGCTCGGCCAGCGCGGCAACTGACTCCACCGCCTCCGCACGGCGCTCGGCCACCGGAATCAGCCCCAGATGGCGGCTCGGGGTGTGCACGGCGCCCACCCGGCGCAGCGCCCCGTACACCGGAACGCCAGACTCCGCGAGCGCGTCGCGCAGCAACTCCTCGTGTCGGTCCGAGCCGACCTTGTTGAGGATCACCCCGGCGACCCGGACCGCCGGGTCGAAGGACGCGAAGCCGTGCACAAGGGCCGCCACCGAGCGGGACTGCGACGAGGCGTCCACCACGAGCACCACCGGCGCCCGCAGCACCTTGGCGACCTGCGCCGTCGAGGCCAACTCGCCCTGGCCGGCAGCCCCGTCGTACAGGCCCATCACGCCCTCGACCACGGCGAGGTCCGCCCCCCGCGCGCCGTGCGCGAACAGTGCGGGCAGCAACTCCTGGCCGCAGAGATACGCGTCCAGGTTGCGGCCGGGGCGGCCGGTGGCGAGCGCATGGTAGCCGGGGTCGATGTAGTCGGGGCCGACCTTGTGCGGTGAGACGGCCAGGCCGCGCGCCGCGTAGGCCGCCATCAAACCGGTCGCCACGGTCGTCTTTCCGCTGCCGGACGCCGGCGCGGCGATGACCAGGCGGGGAACGGTAATTGTGCTGGCTACCACTCGATGCCCCGCTGGCCCTTCTGCCCGGTGTCCATCGGGTGCTTGACCTTGGACATGTCCGTGACCAGATCGGCGAAGTCCATGAGCTGCTGCGGCGCGTTGCGACCGGTGATCACCACATGCTGATTGCCGGGCCGGTCCCGCAGGACCGCGACCACCTCGTCGGCGTCCACCCAGCCCCAGTGCATCGGATACGTGAACTCGTCCAGCACGTACAACTGGTACGTCTCTGCGGCCAAGTCGCGCTTGACCTGCTCCCAGCCCTCGCGCGCCGCCTCCTCGCTGGAGGCGATGTCGCGCTGCACCCACGACCAGCCCTCGCCCATCTTGTGCCAGGCGACCGTTCCGCCCTCGCCGGAGTCGCCCAGCACTCGTAGGGCTCGCTCCTCACCGACCTTCCACTTCGCCGACTTGACGAATTGGAACACCCCGACCGGCCAACTCTGGTTCCAGGCCCGCAGCGCGAGCCCGAACGCGGCCGTGGACTTGCCCTTGCCCACGCCCGTGTGAACGAAGACCAACGGCCGATTGCGGCGCTGGCGCGTAGTCAGCCCATCATCGGGCACCATGGACGGCTTTCCCTGTGGCATTACGCGGCCCTCTCGGTGTGGTGAGTGCTGCCGGTCTTGTTGGTGCTGGCGGTACTGGCGGTACTGACAGTGCTGACAGTGCTGGCAGTGCCAGCGGTGCTGTCGCGCCCCTGGTGTGCTCCGCGGCTGCGACCTGCGCTCCCCGCGGCCCGCTCGCCGTGTCGGGCCGGTGCGAAGTTCCCATCCTGTGCCGCACGGGCCCCGCGCACCAGGGCCGTGACGCTGTCCGCCCGCAACTCGTCCAACGTCACGGCGGGTCCGCGCAGTTCGCGGGCGAGCTGAGCGGCCAGACCAAGGCGTACCAGCCCCGACTCGCAGTCCACGACCACCGACGCCACGCCCTCGCCCGCCAACAGCCGCGCGGCGCGCGTGGCCTCGACCACCGGCTCCCTGCCGCCGGTGGCCCGGCCATCGGTCACCACCACGAGCAACGGACGGCGCGAGGGGTCCCGTAGCCGCTCCACCCGCAGCACCTCACGTGCCAGCAGCAGGCCGGCGGCCAGCGGGGTGCGGCCACCGGACGGCAGCTTCTCAAGGCGGGTCGCCGCCGCATCGACGGACGACGTCGGCGGCAGCGCCTGCTCCGCGCCCCGGCCCCGGAAGGTGATCATGCCGACCTTGTCCCGCCGCTGGTACGCGTCAAGGAGCAACGACAGCACCGCGCCCTTGACGGCGCTCATCCGCTGCCGCGCGGCCATCGACCCCGACGCGTCCACCACGAACAGCACGAGGTTGCCCTCGCGGCCCTCGCGTACCGCCTCTCGTAGATCGTCCCGGCGCAGCACGAGGCCGGTCCCGGAGCGGCCACGGGCCCGCTGGTGTGGCGCGGCGGCGCGCACCGTCGCCGTCAGGTGCAGTTTCGTCAGCGTGCCGTGCGGGCGGCGCGAGCCCGTGGTGCGTCCGTGCGCGGTACGCGCCCGCGAACGCCGCCCCGCCGCGCCTTCCCCGAGCCCGGGCACATTCAGCATCCGCGTCGCGAACGGTTCACCCGCGGCAACGGCCGCCCGCTCCGGCGCCGCGCCCTGCGCCTGCGCGCCCGGTCCCTCGCCGTCCTCGCCGGTGGCGGGGGAGGACTGCGCATCGGGCCCTTCCTGCGACTGGTCGCCGTCCTCGCGCTGGTCCGGAACTGGCGGCTCGGCGCCGGACTGACCGCTCCCGTCATCCCTGGCGCCCCCGGCGTCCCGCCCGTCGCCCCCGCCGTCCGGTGGGCCGTCGTGCGGCGGTTGGCCGCCACCGGGACCGTCCGGGTCCGAGTCGTCGCCCGGGCCATCGGTGGGCCCATCGGGCTCGTCGTCGGGCGACTCGGGTGCGTACGCGTCAAGGATCTCGTCGAGCTTGTCCTCGTCGAGGCCCGGTGCGTCGAAGGGGTTGCGGCGCCTACGGTGCGGCAGGGCGAGTAGCGCCGCCTGCCGTACGTCCTCGGTCGTGACCTCGGTACGCCCGGCCCAGGCCGCTAGCGCCGTCGAGGTACGCGCCGTGACGATGTCCGCTCGCATCCCGTCCACCTCGAACGCGGCGCACACGGCGGCGATCTGACGCAGTACCCCGTCGCCGAGCTTCACCTGGGGCAGCAGCGCGCGGGCCGCCGCGATGCGCTCCCGCAACTCGCCTTCGGCGCCGGCCCAGCGGGCCGCGAAGGCGGCCGGGCCCTCCTCGTAGGCGAGCCTGCGCCGCACCACCTCGACCCGCTGATCGGGCTCCCGCGAAGCGGCGACCTCCACGGTCAGCCCGAACCGGTCCAGCAACTGCGGGCGCAGCTCTCCCTCTTCCGGGTTCATGGTGCCAACCAGCAGAAAACGCGCGGCATGCCGTACGGAGACGCCCTCGCGCTCCACGTACGAGGAGCCCATGGCGGCGGCGTCGAGGAGCAGGTCGATCAGATGGTCGTGCAGGAGATTGACCTCGTCCACGTACAAGATCCCCCGGTGCGCGTCGGCGAGCAGCCCCGGTTCGAAGGACTTCACGCCGTCCGCCAGCGCCCGTTCGATGTCGAGCGCGCCAACGAGCCGGTCTTCGGACGCGCCCACGGGCAGCTCCACCAGGCGCGATGCCCGCGTGGTACCGGTGCCCGGCTCGTGCGGGCCGTCCGGGCACGCCTGGTCGGGCGTCGCCGGGTCACAGGAGAAGCGGCACCCGGCGACGGTGGCGATCTCCGGCAGGAGTGAGGCGATGCCGCGCACCATGGTGGACTTCGCGGTCCCCTTTTCGCCGCGTACCAGCACCCCGCCGATCGACGGCGATACGGCGTTGAGCAGCAAGCCGAGCCGCATGTCGTCCATGCCGACGACGGCGGTGAACGGGTAGGTGGCTGAGGTCATCAGCTTGTGCCCCTTTCGAGGGAAGAGCTCTGGCGGGGTGTGTCGGCGGCGCTGGGCTGGGTGACGGCGCCGGCGGTGGGCTGAGTTACGGCGCTGGGCCCGCCACCATGGGACTGCACTGCGTCCGGCACTGCGTGCGGCGGGGCGGGCGCGGGAGCGTTCGGTGGGGTGTCAGGAGGGGCGCCTGGTGCCCGCCGCGGGTGGCGCTCTTGGCGGGCCGTAGCGCTGGCGGCGCTGGCGGCGGGCTTGGCGGTGTCGGCGGTGAAGGCGGTGTCGGCGGGCGGGACGATGCCGGCGGGCCCAGTAGACCCAATGGACCCAATGGACCCAGCAGGCCCAGCAGGCCCAGCCGGTTCGGGTACGCGCGGCATGGCGGGTGCTCCCGGCGGTACGAAGGGCAGCCCGCTGGGCGGCCCCTGCTCGATGAGCCGCAGCAGCCCCTCGGTGTCGGCGTGCTCCTCGATCAGGTCACCGAGCCGGTCGAGCTGCTCCTCGCGCAGCGCGCCAAAGCTCGTATCGGGAGCCGGAACGAACCGCCGCCCTGCCGCCGCCGCGACCTCCCGCAAGAACGCCCGCCGAAAGCCGTCACTCTCCAACGAGCCATGCCAGTGCGTGCCCCACACGGAGCCGACCCGGCAACCATCCAAAAACGCCGCACCGCCGAGCACATCGGCGACACCATGATGAATCTCGTAGCCCTCTACCCGCTCGCCCAGCGCCGTGCCGACCGGCCGCGCGAGGGTCTTCTCGGGCGCGAACCGCACCCGCACCGGCAGTAGCCCGAGCCCGTCCACCGTGCCGGCCCGCGACTCGACCTCGTCCTCGATCCGCTCGCCCAACACCTGGAAGCCGCCGCAGATGCCCAGCACCGGCCGCCCCTCGGCCGCCCGCCGGGCGAGCGCGTCGGCGAAGCCGCGGTCACGCAGCCAGGCCAGGGCGCGCACGGTGCCACGGGTGCCCGGCACCACGACCAGGTCGGCGTCGGCCAACTCGGCGGGGTGGTCGGCGAACCGTACGACCACTCCGGGCTCAGCCGCGAGCGCGTCCACGTCGGTGAAGTTGGACATCAGCGGCACGGCGCACACCGCGACCCGCAGCACCTCCGCGCCCACCGGCGGCGCCACGGCCGCATCGCGCACCGCGCCACGCAGCGAGACCCGCAGCCCGTCCTCCTCGTCGATGCCGAGCCCGTGCGCGTACGGCAAAACGCCGTAGGTACGCCGCCCGGTCAGCCCCTGGAGCATGTCGAGGCCCGGTTCGAGCAGCGTCACATCGCCGCGGAACTTGTTGACCAAATAGCCCGCGACCAACTCCTGGTCCTCGGGCGCGAGAAGCGCCGTCGTGCCGAAGAACTGCGCGAAGACCCCACCGCGGTCAATGTCACCAACCACCAGCACCGGCAGTCGGGCGGCGCGTGCGATGCCCATGTTCACAATGTCCGTACGGCGCAAATTGATCTCGGCCGGGCTGCCGGCGCCCTCGCAGATCACCGCGTCGTACGTGCTGCGCAACTCCTCAAGGCACGCCATGACCGGCTCGAACAGTTGCTGCCGCCCGCCGTGCGCCAGGCCCTGTGCCGCGCCCGTACGCGTGCGCAGGTCGGCACCCGGCTCCCCGAAGAAGCCGCGGGCGCTGAGTTCACCCACCGGCTTGCCCATCAGGACGACCTGGCTTGAGCGGTCGCTGCCCGGCTTGAGCAACACCGGGTTCATCAGCGCGGTCGGCTCGATCCTGGCGGCCTGCGCCTGCATGGCCTGCGCCCGCCCGATCTCCGCACCCTCGCGCGTGACGAAGGAGTTGAGGGACATGTTCTGGCCCTTGAAGGGTGCGACCCGCACACCGCGCCGCACCAGCCACCGGCAGATGCCCGCGGTGACCACGCTCTTGCCGGCATCCGACGTCGTCCCGGCAACCAGCAGCCCACCACCCATGCGCCCGGCCCCCCTCATCGCTCCCCCTGGTGCGTGCCCACGGTGGCGGCGCCGTACGCGAGCCGCCCCGCGACGCTCACCACGAGGGCGAGGGTGCTCACCCGGCGCGAAAGCCGCACCGCCCGTTCGATGTCGGCCACCTGGACCGGTCGATTCGCGGCGCCGAGCACCGGCCGGTGCTCGACGCGCCCCGCGTACGCCAGCGTGCCGCCCAGCCGCACCCCGAGCGCCCCGGCGAACGCCGCCTCCACGGGGCCCGCGTTGGGACTCGGATGGCTGCCCGCATCGCTGCGCACGACGCGGCAGGCGCCGCGCGGGTCAGGACCGGCGAGCGCGGCGATGGCCGCCGTGAGCCGGGCCCCCGGCCAGCCGGCCACGTCATCGAGGCGGGCCGCTGCCCAACCGAACCGCCGGTAGCGCGCCGACTTGTGGCCCACCATCGCGTCCAGCGTGTTGACGGCCCGAAAGCCCAGCAGCCCGGGCACGCCGCCGACCGCGCCCCACACCAGGGCGCCGACCACCGCGTCGGAGGTGTTCTCAGCGACCGACTCCACGACGGCCCGCGCGATCTGCTGCGCATCCAGGGCCTGCGGGTCACGGCCGCACAGCCGCGGCAGCGCGGCCCTGGCCGCAGCGATGTCCCCGGTGGCCAGCGCGGCGCCGATCGCCTGCGCCTCACGGCCGAGCGTGGTCCCGCCGAGCACGGCCCAGGTGGCGGCGGCGGTCAGCGCGACCTCACCGGCGAGCGCCGCGGAAGGTCGGCGCACGGCGCGCGTCAGCAACGCCCCGCCCAGCACCGCGCCCCCCGCGCACAGCACGGTGTGCAGCGCGCCCCGGGCCCGGTCATCGCCCCACAGGCCCCGCTCCACGGCGCCGGCAGCGCGCCCGAAGGCAGCCACCGGGTGGCCCCGCCGCGGGTCACCTGTGGCGCGGTCGCAGAGGAAGCCGATGGCGGCGCCGTACGCGTACGCAAGATGGTCGGCACGCATCGCGTCAGTTCGCCGTCACGCCTCGAAGCGGCAGGCGGACGGGACACCGCGCAGGCCGCGCGAGGGCACCGGCACTGTCGGCACGGCAGCGGGCAGCGCCGAAGCCGCCGCGGGTGCGGGCATCGCCAAGGAACGCAGCGGGCACTGCACGCGGGGCTCCGGCGGCACCGGTAGCGGTGCGGCTACGAGAGATACGAGAAAGAGGCCGACCGGCGACGGTCGGGGAGGTGCGCGCGGCACGGAGCGCTCTGTGGCAGCAAGCCATGGCGATGGTGTCCTCACTCAGGGTCCGCGCCCTGGCTCGACGTGATCGGCGGCGAGAGTCTCCTGGCTCCCGGATCGACGCCGCCCCCGGCCTTCCAGCTCTCGATGTACGAGCCGTGGCCATGCGCTGGGGGAGCGCTCCCCGGTGACAGTGGCGGGACCGCGCCGGATTTCCACCGGCTTCCTCTCATGTCGCCGTTTGGCCCCGGCAGTCCACCACGCTCCGGGAAGACCCGTCAACTCGCAGTTGACCTGCCCAAGAGGAAGACCCACCGGGCGGAACGCACCCGAGCAAGGGCACGTCTGGCCCGATGGGCGGGGCCTTCGACGACGACGGGGTCGGCGCGCGGAGTCAGGCCACGATCAGATAGATCCCGTACGCCACCGCCGCCGCGCACAGCGCGAAGCACAGGTAGGCACCGGAGCGGCCCAGCGCGCTGGGGCCGGTGGCCCCTGCCGTAACGGTGCCGCTGCCGGCGCCGCTGCGGGAAGGCTTGGCGGAGGTGCCGACGATGCCGAGCGTGAAGACGCCCACCATGGCGACGGTCACCACCAGGCTGACGCCGAAGACCTGGCCGAGTGCGGCCCAGTCAATGTTCATGGCGATGCTTCCTTGTCGTCCGCGGGAGGTACCGCTGCTCTTCGTACGAACGCGGCTGGGGCGATGGCTAGACCGTGGCCTTGGCGGGCGCGGTGGCCGCGGCTGTAGCTGGGGTGACCGGAGTCGGGGTGGCGGGGATCGGAGCAGCTGCAATTGCGGCGCTCGGAACCGGAGCTGCGACGGGGGCTGCGACAGGCGTCGTCGTGACCGGTACGGCTTCGGTGGCCGACTGCGCGAGTGCGGCTCCGGTGGACGGCGGGGCGAGTACCGAAGGACCGGCAGCGCTCTCGGCGCCGCTGGTGTCGTTGACGTTGGTGTCGTTGACGTTGGTGTGGTCAATCGGCTGGCGCCGCGAGGCCACCCATATCGCACCGCACGCGATGGCGGCCAGCACGGCGACCATGGCGACGCCCCAGTTGCCCTGATCGGCCAGGAGCGCGGCGGCGCCGGCCACCAGCCCGGCGGCGGGCAGGGTCAGTCCCCAGGCGATCACCATTCGGCCGGCGGTGGACCAGCGCACCACTCCGCCCTTGCGGCCCAGGCCCGAGCCCATCACGGAGCCGGAACAGACCTGGGTGGTGGAGAGCGCGAAGCCGAGGTGTGAGGAGGCCAGGATGACGGTGGCGGCGCCGGTCTGGGCGGCAAAGCCCTGCGGCGGCTGAATGTCGGTGAGGCCCTTGCCCATGGTGCGAATGATGCGCCAACCGCCCAGGTACGTACCGAGCGCGATGGCGACACCGGCCGAGACGATGACCCACATCGGCGGGTCCGAAGCGGGCGCGACGACGCCACCGGTGACCAGGGCCAGGGTGATGACGCCCATCGTCTTTTGCGCGTCGTTGGTGCCGTGGGCGAGGGAGACCAGGGCGGCGGAAGCGATTTGCCCGGCGCGGTAGCCCTTGGCGGTGTCCTGCGGATCGCGGTCGCGGGCGATCCGGTAGGTGAGCCGAGTGGCGACCAAGGCGGCGATGCCGGCCACCAGCGGTGCGGCCACCGCCGGGATGAGGACCTTCATGACGACCGCGTCCCCGTTGACCCCGTCCATGCCGACAGAGACCAGCGTGGCGCCGATGAGGCCACCGAACAGGGCGTGCGAGGAACTAGAGGGCAGTCCCGCGAGCCAGGTCAGGAGATTCCAGACGATCGCACCGACCAACCCCGCGAAGATCACTTCGGGTTGAATGCCGGAGCCCTCATCGACGATGCCTCCGGAAATGGTCTTCGCAACCTCCACCGACAAGAACGCGCCGACAAGGTTGAGCACCGCCGACATGGCCACGGCCGTCTTCGGCCGAAGTGCCCCGGTCGAAATGGTGGTGGCCATGGCATTGGCCGTGTCGTGGAAGCCGTTTGTGAAGTCGAACACCAAGGCCGTGATGATCACGATCCCGATGAGAAGCGTGATGTGTTCCATTCACCCAGGCAATCGTTGAGGGGACAACGTCCCGGCGACCGTAAGGAGGCACAGTGAACGGAAGGTGAACTAGGTAGGGCATTGCGGTGACGGGATATGGGGGGTGCTTAGGTGGCGCCCCCAGGGGTGACCGGGGGGCCCTGTAACTCCCCTGGTCAGCGGCTTGTTAGGCGCCGCAGAGCGGCCATGGAACCGTTGTACATGTTCTGGTCACCTGGAAGCTTTCCACGGTTCGCGTGCTGCCAAAATGTGTATGCCTTCCAGCCTGCCGGAAGCGGGCCGGGGGTGCTGCTCCAACTCGCTAGCCACAGCGGGTGCCGGTCGGCGAAGGCCCTGCTCTCTCCGGTGCACTGGCGCCACCAGCGAGTTGTGGTATAGAGCACCGGATGCCGCCCCGTCTGGCGTCGGACCTCGGCGCTGAACGACGAAATCCAGCCCACCATCGCCGCATCGCTCAACCCGTAGCACGCCCGTTTTGTGTGGTACGGGTTCGACTCAAGGTCCAGCGCTGGCGGCAGCGACCAGCCGTCGTTCGCCGGCCGGCCCCCGTTGCGGAGGAAATGCGCGGCCTGGGCGGCGCCGGAGGAGGTGTTCGGGAGGGCGAAGTGGTACGCCCCGTGCAGCAGCCCGACGCTCCGTGCGCCGTTGTACTGCTGTCTGAAGTACGGGTTCCGGTAGGTGGTTGACTCGGTGGCCTTGACGTAGACGAACGCCGCCCCGGCGTTCCTGGCTGCCCGCCAGTTCACGTTCCCTTGGTGCGAGGACACATCGTGCCCGCGGGGTCGGTAGGCCCACCGGGCGGGTGCGGCCCCAGGCAGCGCCCTGGTTGGTCTTCCGAGCGCCTGCGCCCGGCGCGCGCTGGGCGCGGCCACAACGCGGGGGAAGGCAGCCGCGACGGGCGCGGCGGCGCGAGGTGGTGCGGCGGCTGGTGCGATGGCTGCGGCGGGTGCGATGGCTCCGGCCGCGGCGGTGGGGGTAGGCGCGGCCAGCGCGGGCACCCCGAGCGCGATGGCGCCCGCGAGCATCGCCCCGACGCCCCGCACGAGCCGCTGCCCGCGCCGACGCCGGTGCGCGCCCCGGCGCTCAAGCCCGTACGTGCCCCAGCGTGCGAACGGGTGGGGGCCCGGGCGCTCACGCCCGTACGCGTCCTCGTACGCACCCCCGTGCTCGTGCCGAGAGGTGCCTCGGTGTTCGTTCTCCTCCGTACGCGCTTCCGCCATGCCGTCGCTCTCCTCGCACTGGGTGCTCACACCGTTACTCGGAAAGTGTCGGAAAGTAGCCGTTACCCCTTGACCCTCAGCGCCCCACACCCGCCCTGTTGCACCCCTTCTTCCTCTTTTCCTCTTGTCTCTTTTTCTCCCGATCCCCTCCTTGGATCTTCTCGTCAGCTCTCGTCGGCTCTCGTCAGTCCTCGTCGGCTCTCAGCGCCTTCCGGGGTGTGCGGCATGCCACCGCCGTCCGGGCGACGGTGGGCCGACCTGACAGGATCGAAACCGGAGGTGGCCTGGATGGCGAGCGAAACGCAGGGGACGCAGGCGCAGCGGGGAACCGAACCGGCCGCGGCGGCGGAGCCGGCCGGAGCACGAGCGGCGGCGCAGCCAGACCTGGGGCGGGCCACTGCCCCGGCACCTGGCCCAGCCGCAGCCGAGGTGTGGCGGGCCTGGGACGAGGTGGTGGCCACGGCCCGGCGTACCACGGACGACGGGCTGGTCGTCGGCACATCAGGCAATGTCTCGGCACGCGTCGGCGACACGGTCCTGGTGACCCCGAGCGGCATCCCGTACGACGAACTCGGCCCGGATGACATCGTCGGCGTTGACCTCGAAGGCCACCCCTTGCTGGGGCACCGCCGTCCCACCAGCGAACTGCCGATGCACCTCGCGATCTACCGCGCCACCCACGCCCGTGCGGTCGTGCACACCCACGCCGTGCACGCCACGGCCGTCTCCACGCTCGTTACGGAACTGCCCGCCGTCCATTACATGATGGGAGCGCTCGGCGGCCCCGTCCGCGTCGCCCCGTACGCGCTCTACGGCAGCGATGAACTGGCCCGACACATGCTGGCCGCCCTCCGCGACCGCACCGGCTGTCTGCTGCGCAACCACGGCACGATCGTTTACGGGGACACTCTGCGTCAGGCGTACGACCGCACCGCGCAACTGGAGTGGATGTGCCGGGTCTGGCTGACGGCGGTGACCGTCCCGGGCCACACCCCCACTCTGCTCACCGAGGCCCAACTCGACGAGGCGACGCACCGCCTGCGTACCTACGGCCAACCGTCCAGCTAGCCGCGCCCGACCCACCGATCGAAAAGCGGCAGTTCCTCAGCGCCAGTCGCCGGTCACCCAGGCCAACAAGCGGGGGCGGGCCGTCCCGGGCTCGCACGACAGGATCGTTGCGGTGGAGACGAAGTCGTAAGTGACAAGCTGCTGGGCCGTCCCGTACAGGTCGCTGGTGACGTCGCCGGGCTCCCCGAGTTCCACCGGCTCGTCGGATGCGGTAGCCGATTCGGTGGCGCAGCCGACGTCGGGGAGAGGCTGACCGAGGTGCCAGCCGAAGACGAAGACGGCGTACAAGGCAGCGCTGGCGCCCAGGCGGCGCGGGGTTATCCAGATAGGCACCCACGGAGTGTTCCACGAAGGGGAGTTCGAGGACCATGCGCGCCCATGCTCGCGCCAGCGCGCGGATAGCTGGCAACTCGGGCCCTTCACAGCGACGCGTTTGCGCCATGGCGATCACGGCGACGGGCTCACCCGGTGACGGTCGTCCACTGGCCGGCTCGGGTCTGCCCGCCCACACTGGGGAGGATGCGTTCACGTACAGCGGCGGCAGTGGCCGCCACCACCGTGCTGGGTGCCGGGACGGCCGTGCTGGCCGGGCGGTACGCGAGCGGGGCTGCCCTCATGCCAGGTCGCCCGCTCCCCGGCGAACCCAAGCTCACCGTGCACTCCACCGCCGCCGGACACGTCACCTTGACCCGCACCCTCGCCACGCAGCGCCCGGGCATGTACGGACTGACCGGCGACGGTTGTCATGCGGCTGTTGGACCCGTCGTCGACAGCGCGCCGCACCCGCCCGACTGCGTCGTACGCCGCCTGGAGACGGTCACCCGCGGCACCCTGGAACCAGGCGCGCGGGTCTGGCTCACCCCGCAGGTGTACGCGGGCGACCCCAGCCAGGCGCTGGGCCTCGCCTACGAGAAGATTGACATTCCGGGCGAACTCGGCCCCCTGCCCGCCTGGTTCGTGCCCGCGGCCCGTGACACCTGGGTCATCACGGCGCACGGTCTGGGCGGCACCCGCGAGCACCCCTTGGTCGTCATGGACTTTCTGCACCGCAAGCAACTGCCGGTGCTCGATGTGGCTTACCGGGGGGACGCCGGCGCGCCCCGTTCGCCCGATGGCGTCAGCCGCCTGGGGCACACCGAGTGGCGCGACCTCGACGCGGCCGTACGGTACGCGACACAGCGCGGGGCGCGGCGCGTCGTGCTGTTCGGCTGGTCCACCGGCGCCTCCATGGCCCTGCACACCGCCATGCACTCCTCGCTGCGGCACCTGATCAGCGGGATCATCCTCGATTCGCCCGTGCTCGACTGGCAGACCACGCTGCGTGCGCTCGCCGCAGCCCGCGGCACCCCGCGCTTCCTGTTGCCGCTCGTGGTGCGTGCCGCGCAGGGCCGCACCTCGCTGCATGCGGGTCACCTCGCCGAGTTCGCGGATGTGAGCCGCTTGTCCGTCCCCGCACTGATCGTGCACGGACCCGATGACCATCTGGCGCCCTGGGCAACCTCCCGCGAACTCGCCGACCGCCGCCCCGACCTCATCACCTTGCGCAGCGTCCCGCGTGCGCCGCACGCGGCCATGTGGAACGCCGACCCCGCCGGGTACGAAGAGGCCCTGCGCCGATTTCTGACCCCACTGGTGTGAGCGCCGCCCGCATGGCAGCGCGCGCAGGTGGGTGCCCATGCGGGCGAGCGCGGTTCATCTTGTCGTAGTGCTGCCGTTGCCTGTTCCTCCTGCTGTCGTCGCCTGGGCGTCGCCGGGGCGGCTGTGCCGGGCGGGGCCGGGGCGCGAACGAAGCTGACACATGCGTCTCATCGCCCCCACCCGTTACGGGAACGCGGCCGGATGACCACCGATTGGGTTTTCGGGCCGTCAGGGGCAAGACTGCTCTTGTGACGTCCCGTACCCCGCGCGACTCCCGACTCCGACTTGTCCCTCACCGGCCGATCGCCGGTGCCCGCAGGGCAGTGCCGCAGCGCGGCACCCGCCCCGCGCCGCGACCACCGGAGGGCACTCCGCCACCAGCGGAACTCGCCCGCCAGGCACGGGCCTCGCTCGCCGGTGCCGTCCGCGTGGCCCGTTGGGCCGCCGCCGAGCCAGGCGGCGACGCGGCGCTGCGGCCAGGTGCGTATGGCGCCCTGTCCGACGTGGCCGCCGACCGAGCCGCCAAGGCCCTGGCGTTGACGCCGCTTCAGGTACGCACCGACTGGGATCGGGCCCGGCTCGCGGGCCTGATCGAACTGCACGGCGGCACCGCCCGGGCCGGCTGGCGGCTGCGCGCCTGGGACCGCGACGACTCCGCCGTGCTCCGCGGCTGGGTCGCGCTCTTCGACGCCTGGTCCATCGCCCGCCCCTGGCTTGCGGAGGGCCGGCAGCCACACGCCGAGGCCGGCGCGGCGGCCGATCCGGCCGCCGTAGCGGAAGTCATCGAGGCCGTACCGCAGTTGCTCTCGCTCCTTCAGCTCTCGGCGGGCCCCGTGGGTTTCCCCGCACTCCTCGACCTGCTCCGCAAGCGGGTCGCGGAGCTGCGTACGGAGCGCTGCGAGGTGCCGTACGGGCAGCGCGCCCCGAAATCGACGCCAGGCCCGGCGGGCCGCACGGCGGCGGCGCCAGCTCAGCCGTTGGCTCAGCCGCCGGCAGCCCTCGGTAGGGCCACGGCGCTCGCGCCGGACGACCCCGAAGCCGCCATCGGGCCGCGGGCCGCCACGGCAGGTGCGGGGGAGGGGCGCGCTACCGGTTCGCCCGAGTGCGACGTCCCCGAGGAGCTGCTGAGCTGGGCCCTGGACGGGCTCGCTGCTGTCGGCGCGCTCGTCGTGCGCGACGCGGACACGAAGGACCGCCGAGAGGCCGAGCTGACCGCGCTCGGCAACTGGGCAGTGTGGGTCAAACTGGAGCAAATCTGCGTCGCCGCACAGAGCCCCGCCGGGAACATCGAACAGCCCGCCGAGGACATGCTGCGAGGCTGCGCCCAGCTCACGCCGGGTCCGGCCCGCGCCGAGTACCGTGCTTGGCTTGCCGCGCGCCCGGTCGGCAGCGCGGTCGGCGAGTTGCTCGACGCGGCCCGTGGCGACGACGCACTGCTGCGCGGGCTGGCCTTCGAGGCGCTGCGCGTGGTGGGCGCCCCGGCCGAGCCCGCGGTGCGCGTCGCCGTGGATGAGTCCCGGCTACGGCCCTACGCCCTGCTGTGGCTCGCCGAACAGGCAGGCGCCGACCCGGAGGACACCCTGGAGGTGCTCACCCGCGAGGAGGCGACCTGGCTTTGGGTGGACACGGCCGCGGCGATCGCCGATCACGGGGAGATAAGACTGCTCGTACGCCATCTCGAATCGGCGGTCCAGGGCACGGTCCCCGCGCTGCTGGCCGAGGTCCGTGAGGTGGGCCACCCGCGTACGGTCCAAGTCCTGGTGGCCCTGGCAGCCGCCCACCCCGATCCGGCCCTGGCCAAGGCGGTCCGCCGCGCGGCGTTCCAGGTCCATACGGGCGGGGAGTAGTCCCTGCATCCCTAGGGCGGGGCGCAGCGTGCCGGTCCGCACGCCCTCCGGTGGCTGTTTGCGCACACATCCAGCCGCACCCGGCCGCATTCAGCTGCATCCGGGGCAGCCCCGCACCGCCTCGACGCCGCCGAGCCACCCGGCCTCGCGCAGCGCGGCCGGCCGCTCTCTCCTGGGCCTGCTGCTTCCGCCGAGGCTGGCCGCTTCCGCCGAGGCCGGCCAGCCTCCTGTGCCGGGCATCTGGTGTGCTGCTGCACACCGGATGTACTAGGCGCCCGGTGTGTAGGTCCTCAAGCTCCACACATTGCCCTCAATGTCGCGCGCCCGACTACGCGTCGCGGTAGAGCAAGGCCGGGTAAATCGTCGCGTGGCCCAGGGGAGTGCCTGCCATGTCGATCGCTTTTCCGGTGTGCTGACGGCGCCGAGCCCCTTTACTGTGACTCGCTTCACATTTTGACACCAAGGTGCGGCAACGCCTGGAGCGGCGCGTTCCTGTCGTACCCGAGGAAAAGCACTTGCCGGCCACCGCTACAGTGGTCCGTATGGCCATTCTCCTTGCGCATTAGACGGCTTCCGCCCGGCCCTCTCCCCTCGGCAGGGTTTCGTTGGCGTTCGTTGGCGTTTTGTTGGCGCTTCGCCGGCTGTCCGTCGGGGTGTTCGCCCGGGGTGCGTCGTCCGCCGCCGCCATCGCCCGGTGCGCTGCATGCGGCCGAGATTGCGCGCCTGTCCTTTCCGCCGTCCGTTTCCGCCCTGGAGTCTTCCCCGTGATCACCGCCACTGGCCTTGAGCTGCGCGCAGGCGCCCGAGTGCTCATCGAATCCGCCTCTTTCCGTATCGCCAAGGGTGACCGCATTGGACTTGTGGGCCGTAACGGCGCTGGCAAGACCACGCTCACCAAGTGCCTCGCGGGTGAGGGCACGCCCGCCGCGGGGAGCATCACCCGCTCCGGAGACGTCGGCTACCTCCCGCAGGACCCGCGCACCGGCGATCTCGACGTACTCGCCAGGGACCGCATCCTGTCCGCCCGCGGCCTGGACGCCGTACTGCGCAACATGCGCGAGAACGAGGACCGGATGGCGAACGGGTCGGGCGCCACCCAAGAAAAGGCGATGAAGAAGTACGAGCGCCTGGAGACGGAATTCCTCACCAAGGGCGGTTACGCCGCCGAGGCCGAGGCCGCGACCATCGCTGCCAGCCTGGGACTGCCCGACCGAGTGCTCGGCCAACCCCTGCACACCCTTTCCGGTGGTCAGCGCCGCCGCGTCGAACTGGCACGCATTCTCTTCTCGGACTCCGACACACTGCTGCTGGACGAGCCGACCAACCACCTCGACGCCGACTCGATCATCTGGCTGCGGGACTATCTGAAGACCTACCGTGGCGGCTTCATCGTCATCTCGCACGATGTCCAATTGGTGGAGACGGTCGTCAACAAGGTCTTCTACCTGGACGCCAACCGGGCCAACATCGACATCTACAACATGGGCTGGAAGCTGTACCTGGCGCAGCGCGAGGCCGATGAGAAGCGCCGCAAGCGCGAGCGCGCCAACGCCGAAAAGAAGGCCGCTGCGCTGAACACGCAGGCCGACAAGATGCGTGCCAAGGCCACCAAGACGGTTGCCGCGCAGAACATGGCACGTCGCGCCGAGAAGCTGCTCGCCGGGCTCGATGAGGTGCGGGCCTCCGACAAGGTCGCCAAACTCCGCTTCCCCGACCCTGCACCGTGCGGCAAGACCCCGCTGACAGCGGAGGGCCTGTCCAAGTCGTACGGCTCGCTGGAGATCTTCACCGACGTTGACCTCGCCATCGACCGGGGCTCCCGCGTCGTCATCCTCGGCCTCAACGGCGCGGGCAAGACCACGTTGCTGCGGCTGCTCGCGGGCGTCGAAAAACCCGACACCGGCGCCGTCACCCCCGGCCACGGCCTCAAGCTCGGCTACTACGCGCAGGAGCACGAGACGCTCGACCCGGACCGCACCGTCCTGGAGAACATGCGCTCGTCGGCGCCCGATCTGGACCTGGTGGCCATCCGTAAGACGCTCGGGTCGTTCCTGTTCTCAGGCGACGACGTGGACAAGCCCGCCCGTGTGCTCTCCGGCGGTGAGAAGACCCGCCTCGCGCTGGCCACACTCGTGGTGTCGTCGGCCAATGTGCTGCTCCTTGACGAGCCGACGAACAACCTCGACCTCGCCAGCCGCGGGGAGATCCTGGGCGCGCTGCGCACCTTCAGCGGCGCCGTCGTTTTGGTCACACACGACGAGGGAGCGGTGCACGCGCTCCAGCCGGAGCGGATCATCCTGCTGCCGGACGGCGTGGAAGACCTGTGGGGCCAGGACTATGCGGACCTGGTGGCGCTCGCCTGACGTTCACGATGTGTGCGCGGTTCGGCTTGATCCAAGCGTTCTGGATCATTCGGCCGAGGCGTGATCCTTCATCTGAGTGAGAAGGGCTCATCTTTCGGCGCGTCTTTATGGCCCGGACGTGCGCACGGAGCGTAGCGCCGGGTGCGTTCGAGGCGGTCCGCTCACGTCGCCTCTGACCTGCCGCTTCGCCGAGCACTCCGAATGGGCGTACGCGTACAAGCATCCGGAATCTCACGTTTCGGCGCCGCCAGAGCCGCCTGTTGGCCGGAAGCTCCTCACGCGGACCTTGTCGAATGGGTGGCCAGGAAGGCGCCTAGGGGTGATCATGAGAGTCCCATAGCGCACTTCCCATGAGGAGGCACGGGTGGCCGAGACTCTGAAGAAGGGCAGCCGGGTAACCGGCGCCGCGCGCGAAAAGCTCGCGGCAGACCTCAAGAAAAAGTACGACTCCGGCGCGAGTATCCGCGCGCTGGCCGAGGAGACGGGCCGTTCCTACGGCTTCGTCCATCGCATGCTCAGCGAATCAGGAGTAACGCTGCGTGGTCGCGGTGGAGCGACGCGAGGGAAAAAAGTTGCCTCGACCTGATCTGTAGTTTTCGTCCGAGATCGCGTCATGCCGCCGCGGCGCATGAGGTGCGTCGATGGTGGTACCCGGTCGGCGGTCCGGTCGGCCGAGTAGTTACTGTGCAGTTAAGTTACGGCAGTGACTGCTCGCGACCGACCGGAGGTTTCTGTGACCCTGCTCGACACGGACGGCGTACGCCTGACCATCGATGACGCCATTGCCACGGTGACCTTGACCAATCCGGCCAAGCGCAACGCTCAGACGCCCGCTCTTTGGCGGGCCCTGGCAAGGGTCGGGCAGTTATTGCCGGGCGATGTGCGCGTCGTGGTGTTGCGCGGAGAGGGAAAGTCCTTCTCCGCGGGCCTGGACCGCCAGGCGTTCACGCCCGATGGCTTCGACGGTGAGCCGTCCTTCATCGCCTTGGGGCGCGGCCCCGAGGCGGAACGTGACGCGACCATCGCCGAATACCAGGAGGCGTTCACGTGGTGGCGCCGCAACGACATCGTCACCATAGCCGCGGTCCAGGGGCACGCCATCGGTGCCGGCTTCCAACTGGCACTCGCGTGTGACCTGCGCGTCTGTGCTCAGGACGCTCAATTTGCGATGCGCGAGACCAGCCTGGGGCTGGTGCCCGATCTCACGGGCACCCAGCCACTGGTCTCCCTCGTCGGTTACGCCCGGGCGCTGGAGATCTGCGCCACGGGCCGCTTTGTGCACGCCGACGAGGCCGAGCGCACCGGTCTCGCCAACCTTGTCGTGCCCGCCGCCGAACTCGATGCGGCGACCCAAGACCTTGCCGCCGCGCTGCTGGCCGCCCCCCGCGACGCGGTGATCGAAACGAAGGCGCTGCTGCGCAGTGCGCTGGGCCGCACCCTCGATGAGCAGCGCGCGGCAGAGCGCGCAGCGCAGGGCCGTCGCCTCCAGGACCTGGCGGGTCTGGCCGAATAGCGACGCTGCGGTGTGACTGCGGTAGCCGGCGGTAGCGCGCGCTCGCAGCGCGCGCTAGCGGGCGGCGCGCGGACTCAGCCCGATCCCGTCCCATCCGGCGCTTCCACGGCCGTGACCAGCACGGCTACCGTCACCTGACCCGGCGCTTCGGCCGTCAGCACGGCGCCGACCATCGTTCGCACGGCGCGCGCGACCTCCACCGCCCGATGCCCCACCGACACCGCCACCTGCACCTGCACATGGCGTGCCGCCGGGGCGGCTGCCCCCGCAGCGCCGGGAGCGGGTCGGGGGCCAGGGCGTGGGTCGCGCACGTCAGTGGCGGCGTCTGTGTTCGTGCCCGCGTCCGCGTGGGCGTTCGCGTAGGCGCTCTCAGCTGCCGGGGCGTCGATCCGTACGGGGCGGGTCAGACCGCCCAACGCCGGCGCGAGCCGAGCGACGCCCGGTACGGCCGCGACGGCATCGGCGACGCGCGCCTCCGCTTCGGCGGCGCCGCTGGGCCCACGGTGCGCCGGAGCAGCCGGAGCCGGCACTCGTCCTTCGTCGGCGGCTCGGCCGGACCGTCCATCCGCGGCTTCCGTGTCCTTGCGGGCGCCGCCGCCAGTTGCCTCGCGCGCGCCTGCGCCGCCCGCCGCGCCCCCGGCTGCCCCGGCAGGCTCACCGGCGGGGTGCGCCTCGTCGTCCAGCAGACCCGTCACGCGTAGATCCACCGTCTTGACCACGAGCCCGAGCTGGTGGACCGAGGCGTCGTACAGCGTCTGGCGGAGCCGATCGGCCGCTGCGGGCAACGGCTGGTCCGCCGCCGCGAGGAACTCGCCCGCCAGTCGCAGCGGACCGGGCGACAGCGCGGTCGGCGGCGCCGGAACAGCGGGCTTGGCCACATCTGCCGGGTCGGCGAGATCGACGCTCAGCGCAGCGAGCCGCACCCCGGGCACCGCCGCAGCCGCGGCGCGCAACACCTCCGTAGCCGCGTGCTCGGTCAGCCAGGCGCCGTCCCGCGCCTCGCCAAGTGGCAGTAGCCTGCCGAGCCCCAGCTGCTGCCGTACCGCCTGCGCCAACCGGTCCGCCACCACGGCCCGCCACCCTTCCTGCCGTACGCACGCTTCGCCGTCCGCCGCTCAGCCTGCCGTACCCGATGGCGCGAGCTGGCCCCGACCCACCAGTCAGGCAGGCGTTCCCACGACTGCCACGCTCCAAGAGCGGTTCGCTTCAGACGTGCTTACGGTGGCATAAGGAACGGTCAGGCCGCTCCCTCCGCTCCGCATGGAAAGGGACGATGGGCGATGACGGACACGACACAAAAGCAGCAGACGGGGAACGCCGCTCCTGGAGCGTCGAGCCCCAAAGGGGGCGGCGCTCCGGCGTCCCGGGGCAAGACGACGATCGCTGACGGCGTCGTGGAGAAGATCGCGGGCATGGCCGCGCGAGATGTGCCGGGCGTGCACGCCATGGGCAGCGGCTTCGCGCGCACCTTCGGCGCGGTGCGGGACCGGGTTCCGGGCGGCGGCCGGTCCGTGACGCGCGGCGTCAAGGCCGAGGTCGGCGAGGTGCAGACGGCGCTCGACCTGGAAATCGTGGTGGATTACGGCGTATCCATCGGCGATGTCACACGCAGTGTGCGGGAAGATGTCATTTCCGCGGTCGAGCGGATGACCAGCCTTGAGGTGGTCGAAGTCAATATCGTGGTCAGCGACGTAAAGCTGCCTGACGAGGAAGAGGACGAGTCTGAGTCGCGGCTCCAGTAGTCGGGTCGAATCGGATCGGGAGACCCGGTGAGAGCCGGTGAGACCCGATGGAACCCGGTGAGGTGGAGCGGACGCAGTGGATGTAGTGAACACAAAAGGAGTTCACGATGAGCATGGCCGTTGTCGGCCTGGCCGCCGGGATGGCGCTGGGATTTGCCGGATACTTCGGCGGGTTCGGGGCCTTTCTGTTGGTGGCGGCGCTAGGACTGATTGGGTTCGTGGCCGGCAAATTCCTCGATGGGGAACTGGAGTTGGGCGACTTCTTCCGCCCTCGTGAGCGCGACGGCCGACGGCGGTGAGGCCGCGTGGTGCGATCTGGTGAACGGGGCTCGACTCGGATCGCCGACCGTGTCATCGCGAAGATCGCTTCGCAGGCGGCACGGGAGGCGGTGCGCGGCGCCCAAAGTACGCAAAGAGCCCCCGGCAAGCCGCCACACGCCGCCGTCGCGGTACGCGACCGACCAGGCCGCGACGGGCTGCGCGGCGAGGCCCGGGTGCGGGTCGCGGTGGAACTTGGCTATCCCTGCGACATCGGTGCCCAGTGTGGCGCCGTGCGTCGTCAGGTGACCGGGCGGGTAGGGGCGTTGGCGGGGATGGACGTGCGGGAGGTGGCGGTCACGGTCGAGCGGCTGCACGTACCGGCGTTGGAGGGCGCAGGCCAGGGGAGGGTGCAGTGAGCGACGAGGAACCCACTGCCGACGAGGGTGCAGGCGACGGCCGGCGCGAGCCAGACGGCGCATCGGACACCCGCGGAGCATCCGGTTCCGCAACGGGCTCTGGCCCCGCCTCGGGTGACGGCGCCCCGTCCAGCGATGCGCGCGAGGCGCGTACGGCCGGCCCAGCCGGCGCATCCAGAACCGGAGGCGCCCCCTCATCGGACGCCGGATCAGCTCCGGACGGCGTACTGGCGTCCAGTGCAAAGACGACACGGCGACTGCCGGTGTTGGAGAAGGCGCCCGCCGGCGGCAGCCGCTCCTCCCAAGGGCTCGCCTCGTCCACCGCCGAAGGCTCCCTGGGCGGTGGCGCGTTCGAGGCCGCCGCTTCCGACGCGGCGGAGTCAGACGGCGGCGGCACCACGTCGGACCAGACCACCTCGTCAGCCAAGTACACGCCCGCCCCCGGCGCCCACGAACGCGCTCGACGCTTTTGGTCCACCCGCCGCGTGCCCGCTGCGCTGCTCGCGCTCGTCGTACTCGGCGCGACCGGACTACTGCTGTACGACGTGTCGGCAGTGCGGGCCGACCGGCCCGCGATGCGCTGGCGGCGACGGCTCAGCGACGAGTTGGCCACCCGGTCGCTGGATGACGTGTGGATCGTGACCGGGGCGTCGATCGCCATGGCGCTCGGCCTGTGGCTGATCATTTTGGCGCTTACTCCGGGACGGCGCGGGGTACTGCCGATGCGCCCCGACACGCGGGTACGCGCCGGGCTCGACCGCTCGGCAGTGGCGCTGGTGCTACGGGACCGGGCCATGGAAGTACCCGGCGTGCGGGCCGTACGCGTCCATGCCGGACGACGCCGGGTCAAGGTGCGCGCGCTGGCGCACTTCAGGGAACTGGACGAGGTGCGCACGGACCTGGACGCCGCGCTCGACGACGGCATTCGGCAACTCGGCCTGGCCCGCCGGCCGGGCCTGCGGGTACAGGTTCGACGGCCGACGAAGAGATGAGGCGGAAGATGTCGGCGAAGCCGGTTCGGGTGGGACGGGCCAAGACGCGGGTCGTCAACCGGGTGCTCATGGCACTGGCCGGAGTGCTCTTGCTCGCCCTGGGGGCAGCCGTTTTGATCGGCGGGCTCGATCTGCAACGCCGCTGGAGTTTCAGCTTGCCCGGCAGCTGGCCCTTCGACGGGCCCGACGACGTACTGCTGACCCACGGCGACCGGCGGCGCTGGCGGGACGAGAACTGGTGGTGGCCGGTGGTCATCGCCGCACTCGCGCTGACCGTGCTACTCGCCCTGTGGTGGCTGCTTGCCCAGCTGCGGCGCCGGCGGCTGAGCGAGGTGCTGGTGGACAGCGGCGAGGGGGAGGGCGCGCTGCTGCGCGGCCGAGCCCTTGAGGGCGTCCTGAGTGCTGAGGCCGAGGCGATGGAAGGGGTCGAACGCGCCCACGTCACACTGCGCGGTCGCCGCACCGCCCCCGAGGCCCGGGTCAGGCTCGCCCTGGCCGCGCATGCCCAACCAGCGCAGACGCTGGCCACCTTGCGCGCCGAGGCCCTGGAGCACGCCCGCGCATCGGCCGGACTTGAGCAGTTGCCCGCCGAGGTCAGGCTGCGCGCGGTACGGCATCGGGCGGAACGGGTGAGCTGACGCGGCGATGCCCGGTGCCTGGCCGGGCACGCGGGCCGGGTGCGGGGCCGGGGGCGGGTGCGGGAGCGACTGGGCGTACCAGGCACGGGGGCGATCGCCACTTCCGTAGCGGCTTTCGGTGAGCGAACAGGCCGCCCCCCCCTGGAAGGGGGACGGCCTGAGGCATGCTCGACAGGGGCGCGGTGCTACCGGGGGCAGACGTCCTGGGTGACCTTGCCGCCCGACTTGGAGGCGGTGGCCGGGTCCATCGACAGGCACAGGTTCGTCCAGTTGTTCCTGAACCAGTAGGCCGGCCGGGACCCGTTCGCGGTGGCGAGCTTGGTCGGCATGACCTCCCACATCTGACTGCCCGAGAACCAGCGGGTCTCGCACGGCCACCAGAAGAGCTGGGTGCCGGCCTTGGGCGTGACACCGTCGTTGTAGGGCATGGTCAGGCACTTGCCGTTGCTCGCCTTGATCCAGAAGTGGCCCTTGCCGTCGAACGTGTCCGGCTTCGTAGCCACCCACTGGTGGCTACTGGGCGGGCTCGACTGGCACGCGCGCTGGGTGACCAGGCCGCCGTTCTTGGAGCTGTCGAACTCCGGTCCGCGGACCATGCACCGGTCCTGGTACTGGCTGTTGTTGTACGTCTTGTCGGGGTTGACCAGCCAGATCGATCGCTGGCCGCCCTTGACCTCGTTGTCGCCGTTGTGGTCGATGATCGCGTTCACCAGGCCCCAGCCCGGGAAGTCCGTCATGATGATGCCGACGCGGCCCGCACTGGTGTTGAGGTGCTTCATCAGGTGGTAGTTGACTCCGGGGACCTGGGTGTTCACACCGTTCCGGTTCTCCCACCATCCACCGGCCAGCAGGGACGGGAAAAGATTGGGAAATTTGGACCCGGACGAATATGTCACGTACAGATCATTGGGGGAGCCGGCGATCGCCTTGTCGACGTTGTCCTTGACGTCACCCCACTTCTCCCCGATGCTCCCTGGCGCCCAGTTGTCTTCCTGCCTGTCGTTGAAGCCCTTGAGCCCGTAGTCGTCGGTTTCGGCACTGTCGAAGCTGCCCAGGACCACCTTGCCGCGGACCTGCCCGAGCGTGGGCACGCTCGCCCGGCCGGCACCGGACACCGAGGCGGTGTAGAAGAGGCCGGGGTACTTCCGCACGTAGTCGCCGAAGATCGCCCGGACCTTTTCCGGGGTCACCGACTTGGGGTCATTCGCGCACTCAGGGGCGTCGACGCCCGTGTACGGGCATTCGGCCTTCAGGCGCATAATGATCGACTCGGTCGGGTGCGCGCGGAGGAACGACTGCGCCTTGCTCAGGACGTCGTCGAAATTGGCGTTCTGATAGTACGCGCCGTGGTGGATCGTGAAGGAGGCGTTCCCGGAGACGCGGGCCCGGATGTCGATGGCCCGGATGCCGCGGTCCAACTGGGCCGTCAGGGTGTCCGCGCTGTCCCCCCAGTCCTCCTGCGTCTGCACCCAGGACCCGCCGTGGATCGCGAGCGTGTCATGGGTGCCGGGGATGGACATGTTCGAGAGCTTGGTGTCGCTCGCGATGCCCCACATCCACTCGGCGCGGTCCGCCTGACCGAGGTTCTTGAAGGCGTCCTCGTTGGTCGAACCGGCCGCCCCGGCGGTGGCGGGGCTGAGCAGCGTGGCGCTCAGGGCGAGGCAGGCGGCCGAGACCAGAACGGCCAACCGGCGGGAGCGCCGGGGCGGTCGGACGCCGTCGGCGCGGGCGATGGTGCGGGTCATGGAACTCCTGACCGAGTACGGGCGGCGGTGCGAAATCCAGCCTGTCCCGCACCGCTCACGTTTTGCTTACGTCCCGCTTACGTCCGGCCCGCCGCGAAACCAGCTCACAACCCGGGCAGCGCACCGCCATCCACCGGCAGCATCACGCCGGTCAGATACGAAGCGGCCGGCGAGAGCAGGAACGCGGCAGTGCGGCCGAACTCCTGGGGGGTGCCGTAGCGGCGCAGCGGAATGGTGGCGCTGTGCCGCTCGCGTGCCGCGTCCGTGTCGCCCGAGAGCCCGTCGAGCTCCCGTACCCGGTCGGTGTCGATGCGCGCGGGCAGCAATCCCACGACGCGGATGCCGCGCGGGCCGACCTCGGCGGCCAGTGACTTGGCGAAGCCGGCCAGTCCCGGGCGCAGCCCGTTGGAGATGGTCAGGTTCGGGATCGGCTCCCGCACGGACCCGGACAGGACGAGGCCGATCACCCCACCGGAGGTGAGCGATTCGGCCGCCGTACGAGCCAGCCTCACCGCGCCGAGGAACACCGACTCAAAGGCCGTGAGCCACTGCGCGTCGGTGTTCTCGGCTGCCGAACCCGCTGGCGGGCCGCCGACGCTGATGAGAATGCCGTCGAAGCGGCCGAAACGCTCGCGGGCGGTGTCGATCAGCCGCCCGGCAGCTGCCGGATCGGCGTTGTCCGCGGCCACGCCGAACGCGCCGGAGCCCAGCGCCTGGGCCGCGGCGGTGACCTTCTCCTCGTCCCGGCCGCTGATGACGACCTTCGCCCCGTCGCCGACGAGTTCGCGCGCGGTGGCGTTGCCCAGGCCGCGGGTGGCACCCGTGACGACGTATACCCGGTCTTTGAGTCCAAGATCCATGGCCTTAGTCTGCCGTGATCAGCCCGGACAATGCGAGGGCCGTCCCCACCAGGCCGATGTGGCTGAATGCCTGCGGGAAGTTCCCCAGCTGGCGGCCGTGCTGGACGTCGTACTCCTCGGCGAGTAGACCGACGTCGTTACGGAGCGAGAGCAGGCGCTCGAAAAGGGCGGTGGCGTCCTTGGTGCGGCCGATGAGGTGCAGCGCGTCCGCGAGCCAGAACGAGCAGACCAAGAACGGCGCCTCCGTGCCGGTCAGCCCGTCGATCGAGGTGCCGTCCGTGCTGTAGCGGCGCAGGAGTCCGTTCTCGCTCAGTTCCCTTTGCACCGCATCCACGGTGCCGACGACGCGCGGGTCGTTCGGTGGCAAGAACCCGACCCGCGGGATGAGCAGGGTGGCCGCGTCCAATTCGGTGGAGCCGTAGGACTGGGTGAAGGTGCCGCGCTCGGCGTCAAAGCCCTTCGTGCACACCTCGCGGTGCACCTCATCGCGCATCGCCCGCCAGCGCGCCGGGTCGCCGTGCAACGTGGGGTGCTTTTCGAGGGTGCGCACCGCGCGGTCAGCCGCGACCCAGGCCATCACCTTGGAGTGCACGAAGTGTCGGCGCGGCCCGCGGACCTCCCACAGCCCCTCGTCCGGGTCGCGCCACCGCGACTCAAGGAAGTCGAGAAGCTCGCATTGCAAGCTCCAGGCCGTCGCCGTGGCCTGGAGGCCAAAGCTCCTGGCGAGGGCGAGGGAGTCGATCACCTCACCGTAGATATCGAGCTGGAGCTGGTTGACGGCGTCGTTGCCGATACGTACCGGCGTCGAGTCCTCGTAACCCGGCAGCCAGCCGAGCTCCGTCTCGGCCAGTCGGCGCTCGCCGGAGATCCCGTACATGATCTGTAGGTCGGCGGGGTCGCCCGCGACCGCGCGCAGCAGCCAGTCTCGCCAGGCGGCGGCCTCCTCGGTGAACCCGGTGCGGACCAGCGCGCCCAGCGCCAGGGTGGAGTCGCGCAGCCAGCAGTAGCGGTAGTCCCAGTTGCGTACGCCGCCGATTTCCTCCGGCAACGAGGTGGTCGGCGCGGCCACGATGCCGCCGGTCGGTGCGTAAGTCAGTCCCTTGAGGGTGATCAGCGACCGTACGACGGCCTCGCGGTATGGACCCTCGTAGGTGCACTGTGACGTCCAGGCGCACCAGTCCTCGCGGCTGTGCTCCAGGGCCTCGTACGGGTCGATGAGCTCCGGCCGCTGCTCGTGTGAGGGGTGCCACGTCAGGACGAACGCCACCCGCTCACCGGCCGCAACGCTGAACTCGGAGCGGGTGCTGAAGTCCTGGCCGTAGGTGGGCACCTCGGGCTCGCTGCGCAACCAGACCGAGTCGGGGCCCGCGACGGCGACCCGGTGGCCGTCGCACCGTCGCATCCACGGGACGACATGGCCGTAGTCGAAGCGCAGCCGCAGCACGCTGTGCATTTCGACCCGTCCGGACATGCCCTCGACGATGCGGACCACATCCGGGGCGCGGTCGCGCTGGGGCATGAAGTCCAGCACCCGGACGGAACCGGTCGTGGTCTCCCAAATGGTCTCCAAAATCAGGGTGTCGGGCAGATAGGAACGGCGCGTACAGCGGGCGCGCTCGCCCTCACCCGCGCCGTCGCCGCCACGGGGCTCCCCCCGCCCTCGCGCTGACCCACCGTGCTCGCCGTCGTCATGCGCGTCCGCGCGCCCGTCTCGGGCCCTGGCACCGTGCTCGCCGTCCACGGGGGCGGGGGCGATGGTCCAGTGGCCGTTGTCACGGTCGCCGAGGAGCGCCGCGAAACAGGCGCCCGAGTCATAACGGGGCAGGCAGAGCCAGTCGATCGATCCGTCCCGGCCGACCAGCGCGGCCGTCTGGAGGTCGCCGATCATGGCGTAATCTTCGATGCGTTGGGCCATGCCCGGGCGTGTTCCCGCTGAACGGGGCCCTACGCAGCAGCGGCGGCCGTCTGGGCTACACGTTGCACCGGTGGTCGGCCGTGGCTACTTCGGCGAAACCGGCCGGAGTGTGGAGTGCGCCCCGCTGCCCGTCGTTGAGGGGGACAGGTCCGCGTCGGCTGATGGCTCGTCGCCGCTGGGGCTGGCAGCTGCCGCCGCTTCCTCGGCTTTCCTCGCAGCCTTCGCGGCCTTCGCCGCTGCTGCCGCCTGATCGCGCAGCTCCCTGCGGAAGAGCACCACCCAGCCGATCGGTACGGCGGCGGTGAACAGCCACCACTGGACCGCGTACGCCATGTGCGAGCCGATGCCACTGGTGTCGGGGGTGGGGACCGGCTCCGGCTGGTTAGTGCCCCTGGGGGTGGACCCGGTCAGCTCGATATAGCCGTTGAGCATGGGCCGGCCGACTGACGCGGCTTGGCGCTCGCTGCTGATGAGCATGACCTGGCGCTGCGGCAGACCCTTCTTGTCCTTGATGCCGCTGCTGCCGGTGCTCTCGTCCGCCCTGAGCCGGCCGGAGACGGCGACCTCGCCCGAGGGCGGGGCGGGGACCTTGGGGAAGCGGGTCAGATTGCCCGGTGCCGGAATCCAGCCTCGGTTGATCAACACGGCCTTGCCGTCAGCCAGGAGTAGCGGGGTGACGACGAAGTAGCCGATGGACTGCTCGTCGGCACCGGTGCGCTGGCGCACCACCACCTCATGCCGGGCGTCGTACCTGCCGGCGGCCGTCACCTTGCGGGAGGTGTCCTTCTTCGCCACGTCGCGGCCGACCCCGGTCAGTTCGCCCACCGGGACCGCAGGAGCGTTCAGGCTCTTGGACACCTGCTGGTTGTGCGCGACTCGCTGCTCGTGGCGGTGGAGCTGCCAGAAGCCCAGCTCGATCATCACGGGGATGAGGACGAGCCCCACCAGGGTGAGAATCACCCACTGCCGGGACAACAGGAAGCGGTACACCCCACGACCGTACAACTCGGTCGCGGGATGGAAGCGCCCGGGGCCGTTCTCCGACCGTGTTGGGCGCGGCCAATGTGGTGTGCCCAGGGTGTGCTGAGCGGGACTGCCGGGCTGTGAGCAGTGCGACGGGCCGTGAACCGAGCGGTTAGCCCCATGCAGCTCAGCCCGATGCAGCTCAGCCCGATGCCGTTCAGCCCGATGCCGCTTCCACGGACTGGAGCAGTTGCATGAACGCCGCCTCATCGATCACCGGCGTGCCGAACGAGCGGGCCTTGATCACCTTGGACGTGGGGGAGTCGGGGTCATTGGTGACCAGCACGCTCGTGAGCCGCGAGACGCTGGTCGCCACGTGCAACCCGGCATCGACGGCCCGATCCTCCAACAGTTCCCGATCGACCGAGGTGTCGCCGGAAAATGCCACGCGCATCCCCTGTGACAGCCGTCCACCCGGTACGTAGCGTCCGGGGTTGGGATACGGGCACGCGGGACGCTTTCGGCTGGGGCGCCAACTCGTCGGGCGGTAGCCAGCGCGCTGGCCCGGAAGTCGGTCGCCAGCCGTGGGCGCGTCTGACCACTCGGTGAGCGGCTGGCAGGCGAGGAGCGGCAACCGTACGCCGGACGCCGCCGCGAGATGCAGGCTGGGCCGAAAGGTCTCGGCGAGCACCCGCGCATCGTCCAGCGCATGGTGGGCCCGCCGCTGGATGACGCCATAGTGCGCGGCCAGTGACTCCAGCTTGTGGTTGGGCAGCGGCAGCCCCAGCTCCTTGGAGAGGGCGATGGTGCACAGCCGCTGCCGGACCGGGGCGGCGCCCTGCGCGCGTGCGTACTCCCGGGCGATCATCGACCAGTCGAAGACGGCATTGTGCGCCACGAGCACTCGGCCGTCCAGGCGCCGCGCGAACTCGTCGGCGATGGCCGGGAAGAGCGGGGCATGTGCCAGTTCGCTGCTGGTGAGGCCGTGAATCCAGACCGGGCCCGGGTCGCGCTGCGGATTGACCAGCGTGTACCAGTGGTCCTGTACCTCGCCATGCGCGTCAAGTTGGTAGACGGCGGCCGACACTATGCGGTCATCGCGGGCGAGCCCGGTGGTTTCCACGTCAACGACCGCATACCCCTCGGGGTAGGCGGTCGGCCACGGGGACGGCGGAGCGGACTGCGGAGGAATCCGCGGTGCGGCTGCCGGTCGGTCTTCAAGCATGGTCCATGAGGATACGGGCCACGGCTGACACCCGGTTGCGGCGGGCATCCCGGGCGAGCCCGCGAGCACCGGCGCCCGCGCCGGTGGGCACGTATACGCGCCACGTTGCACCGCACAACTCCTGTGCAGGCTTGGACAGTTGAGATATCGGATAGTCAACGCTTCGCCGCGGAAGTGAGGTTGAAGGGCACACATCCGATTTTTATTTGGCCGGGACGGGCGCGGCAAGGGACAAGCGGCTGCCCCCGACGTGGTCGGTCGATCCTGCTGGGTGACGCGCAGGGGCCGCGTACTTACTGAGTTTCGAAACTCATCAGTAACAACGTCTATTCATCGTCTCGGCAGGCCCCTATCTTGCGGTTATGCCGCACCTACCCGATGCCGTGCTCTGGTCCATACCGGCGTTCGTCCTGCTCACCGTTGTCGAGATCGTGAGCTATCGGCTGCGTCCCGACGAGGACGCGGCGGGCTACGACGTGAAGGACGCCGCGACCAGCGTGACGATGGGAGTCGGCAGTGTCCTCTTTGATTTCCTATGGAAGATACCGATTGTCGCGATTTACGCCAGCCTCTATGAAGTAACTCCGCTTCGCGTGCCCGTGCTGTGGTGGACACTGCCGCTGATGCTCCTGGCGCAGGACTTCTTCTACTACTGGTCGCACCGCGGACATCACGTCGTCCGCGTCCTGTGGGCGTGCCATGTCGTCCATCACTCCAGCGAGAAGTTCAACCTCACCACGGCGCTGCGGCAGCCGTGGACCTCGCTGACGGTCTGGCCGTTCTACGTTCCGCTGGTGCTGTGCGGCGTGCACCCGGCGGCGGTCGCCTTCCTGTCCGGCGTCAATCTGGTTTACCAGTTCTGGGTGCACACCGAGCGTGTCGGCACCTTGCCCAAGCCGATTGAGTACGTCTTCAACACGGCCTCTCACCACCGGGTTCACCACGCGTCCCAGGGCGGCTACCTCGACCGCAACTTCGGCGGCATCCTCATCGTCTGGGACCGTGTGTTCGGTTCCTTCGTGGCCGAGACGGAGCGCCCCGTCTATGGCCTCACCAAGAACATTCACACCTACCATCCATTCCGAGTGGCCACCCACGAGTACGCCGCCATCGCCCGTGATCTGGCCGCCGCCGAGAACTGGAGCGAACGCGCTGGCCGCCTCTTCCGCGGCCCCGGCTGGCAGCCACAACGCCTACGAACGGCGCACGCGCCGGCGGTTGCAGCCGCAGGAACTGACCTCGCGCTCCCTGCCGCCCCCACCCCCGTGCCCCCTGCCACCCCCGTGCCCCCTGCCGCCGCCGAGTCCGTGCTCGCCTCCGCGGCCGTTTCCGGCGAGGCGTGCGCAACCGAACACGAGCCCGCCGGTGAGTCGGTGCCGGTTCAGCGCGCCAAGCGCTTCGCATGAGCCGCGACATCACGAGCGGGGAGCGCCGCGCCATCCGCGGGGACGATGAGCGGCTCGCCCGGGTCGTGCTGCTCGCCTTCGTGCTGCTCGCCTTCGTGCTGCTCGCCGCCGTCCACCTCCTCTCGCTGCTCGCGGGCGTCGAGCCGGTGGAGTACGCCACCAAGCCCGCGCTGATGCCGGTGCTCGCCGGTTGTGTAGTGCTGCGAGGAGGGCCGCGGCTTCTCGTGGTGGCGCTGTTCTTCGGCTGCGGCGGTGACACGCTGCTTCAGCTCGGCGGGGACCTGATATTCCTCGCCGGCATGGGCTCCTTCGCGGCGGGCCACGGCTGCTATCTGGTGCTGTTCGCCCGACGCGGCCCGGTCACGGCACCACGCCGCACGGTCACGCTTATCGTCATCGGCTATGCGACCGCCTGGCTGGTCACGGTCGCTGCCCTGTGGCCCGACCTGGAGTCCGACCTACGGGTGCCGGTCGCGGTGTACAGCCTGCTTCTCACGGCGATGGCGCTCGGGGCACTACGCGTTGGCGTGGTGGCCGGTGTGGGCGGTGCGTTGTTCCTCCTGTCCGACACGTTGATCGCCGCCGGCCTCGCGGACTGGCCCGAACTCCCGGTGCCCCAGTTCTGGATCATGCTGACGTATCTGGGGGCCCAGGTGCTATTGGCACGTGGGCTGTTGGGCAACGCGTCGGGCGCGGGGACGTTATGGGGCGCGTTGCCGGGGACGGACGAGACGGCCCGAGGATGCGAGGTGGTCGTTGACGGCCGGGGTGTGACGGATCGCGATCGTCACGTCGGGCCTGTCGATCGGGGGCGCTAACGCGTGCGCCGGCTCATCTCATGAGCGCCCACAAGAAAGGGCCGGGCCGCCGAATCAACGGCGGCCCGGCCCCACGCCTGGGCGCGTCACTCGCGCCTCACGCGTACCACTTGGTTACTTCTTCACCGCGTCCAGTGCGTCCACGATGCCGTACCCGTAGAAGCTGTTCACATGCTTCGTGCCGGTGCAGGTGGCGTCAACGTCACCGTCACTGTCCGGGTCGTACGGGGCGGTCGGGCACCCCGGGTTGTCGGCCTGCTGCTTCAGCAGCCACTGCACCTCCTGCGGGCTGGACTTGGGGTGCGTGCTGCGTACCAGCGCCGCGACGCCCGCGACATGCGGGCCCGCCATCGAGGTGCCTTGCAGGTAGGCGTAGTCGCCGCCCGGCATGGTGGACAGGATGCGGCCGTCCTTGGCGGGCAGCTCAGGCACCTGGTAGCGGTCGCCGCCGGGGCCGGCGACGTCGATCTGACCGGAAGCCGCTGACGGGTTGAGGCCGTAGTTGGAGTAGTACGACTTCAGCGACTTGACGCCGGTTGCGGACACCGTGACGACGCCGGGCAACTGGGTCGGCGCGTCCAGGCAGTTCGCCGGGTCGATGGTGCGCTCAGTCGGCTTGGTGTCGTTCGGGCTTGAAGCATCCTTGATCGACTTCGCGCCGAGGTCGAAGTTTGAGTTCCCGGCGGAGGCGATGTTGATGGCGCCCTTGTCCTGCGCGTACTTGGCGGCTCGGCCGACCGCGTCAAGGATGGCCTTTTGATCGGCGTCGTCCTTGCAGTTGAACATCCACGGGTCTACGTAGTAGCTGTTGTTGGTGACCTCGACGTCATGGTCGGCCGCGAAGACGAAGGCGCAGACCACGCTTTCCGCGTAGAACAGGCTCGTCTCGGGCTCGCTGACCTTGATGGCGGAGAGCTTGACGCCGGGGGCCACACCCGCGACGCCGACACCGTTGCGCGCGGCGGCGATCGAGCCGGCCACGTGGGTGCCGTGGTAGTCCTCGTCCGCGTTGTACGGGCGCCAGGCGCCCTTCGAGGTGTCCGGCACGCCGCCCACACAGTTGGCAGACGCCTTGCGGTCGAAGTTCGGGGCGAGGTCGGGGTGGGTGTCATCCACGCCGGTGTCGATCACTGCGACAGTGACGTTCTTGCTGCCCGGGTTGATCTTGGCTGCCTTGTCCGCCTTGATGGCGGGAAGGTCCCACTGTAGGGGTTCCAGCGGCTCCTTGGCGCTGGCCAGGGCCTTTGCCTCGCTCTGCGCCGTGACGCGCGGGGTCTTGATCTTCTGCGGCTTGCCGACCTCGGTGGTGGCGGCGGCCTTCAGGGGCGCGGTGCGGGTGGCACCCGCTGACTGTACGCCCCCCACGCTGCGTATCTTCTGCGCGAAGTCCGATGCGGCCGAATGGGCGACGATGACGCCAATCCGCTGGTGAGCGGTGACGACCTTGCCCCCGGCCTTGGCTATCTCCTTCTTGACCTTGTTGACGGTGGCCTTGTCCGGGGTCGTGTTCACCACGTACGACAGTGTGGGGCCGTTGGCCGCCGTAGTGGTGGCGGAGGACGGCGCGTCCTGCGTGGTGGCCGAGGCCGCGCCGGGCAGAAAGCCGAGAGACGCGGTGAGTGCGAGTCCCGCAGGCACCGCGAACAGGGCGCGCCGACGTCTGGACTTCAGTTGAACCATGGGTTCTCCGCATCATCCGTAGGACCACCCGTGCGCAGGGTGCGCTCGGGCCGGTATATGACGAGTGAAGCTAGCGCTGATCAAGGCCTGTCTTCAATGGATAACGTACAAAAACCCGCCAGGACTGGCCGGGTGACGGGTGGGGCGGCAGTGTCGGAAAGGATCTTTTCGCTTTCGACCGCTGTCCTCTGTTCGACGGCGTTACCTGGGCCTACCATGCGTGACTCGGATCACTCCACACTCCGTCGCCGCCCCGTCCCCACCGCGCCCCCGGCGCGCGACCCCGTCCCATCCATGCAGCATCGAGCCCCGCCCACACTCCCCACCACTGTCCCCGAGACCGCCACTGCCCCGAGATCACTGCCCCGACCGCTGCCTCAACTCGTGTGCACCCCGCCCCCATCCGCCGCGGACCCGCGCCCGGTCCTTTCCCAAGATTCTTTTCCGAGACTTCGTCTCCGAGACTCGTCTTCGAGACTCGTCTTCGAGTTCCGTCCCCAGCCAGTCGCCACCGTCAGGAGAGACCGTGGACCCCGCACCGCCCCAAGACCCCGCGCACAACGCCGGACAGCCTGACTTCATCAAGGAGCAGTCGAGCGAGGAGTTCGCCGAGCTGCGCCACGCCCACCGCTCGTTCGCCTTCCCGCTGACCATCGCGTTCGTCAGCTGGTATCTGCTGTACGTGCTGCTGTCCAACTACGCGGGCGACTTCATGGGCCAGCAGGTTGTTGGCAACATCAACGTGGCCCTCGTCTTCGGCCTGTTGCAGTTCTTGTCCACCTTCGCCATCGCCTGGTGGTACGCCCGCCACGCGAACGCCAAGCTCGACCCGCGGGCGAGCGCCATCAAGGCCCGCCTGGAGGGTAAGTCGTGACGGATACGCTGCAACTCGCGGCCGAGGGGGTCAGCGAACACCGGCCGCTGATCATCTCGCTGTTCGGGACGTTCGTCCTGGTCACCCTCGGCGTCACGGTATGGGCAGGCAAACAGACCAAGGACGCCAACGACTTCTACGCGGGTGGACGGCAGTTCTCCGGTTTCCAAAACGGACTCGCCATCTCCGGCGACTACATGTCCGCCGCGTCCTTCCTCGGCATCGCGGGCGCCATCGCCCTCTTCGGCTACGACGGCTTCCTCTACTCCATCGGCTTCCTCGTCGCCTGGCTGGTGGCGTTGCTCCTGGTGGCCGAGCCGCTGCGTAACTCCGGCAGGTTCACCATGGGGGACGTGCTGGCGTACCGCATGCGGCAGCGCCCGGTGCGTACCGCGGCCGGCGTCTCCACCATCGTGGTGTCGATCTTCTATCTGCTGGCCCAGATGGCGGGCGCCGGCGTGCTGGTCTCGCTGCTGCTTGGCATCACCAGCGAGGTCGGCAAGATTCTCATCGTGGTACTGGTCGGCGTGGTGATGATCCTCTACGTCTCCATCGGCGGCATGAAGGGCACCACCTGGGTGCAGATGATCAAGGCGGTCCTGCTGATCGCCGGAACCCTGCTGATCACGTTCCTGGTGCTGCTGAAGTACGACTTCAACATCTCCGCGCTGCTCGGCGAGGCCGCCGAAAACAGCGGCGCGGGCGGCGCCTTCCTTGAGCCAGGGCTCAAGTACGGGATAGACGCCACGACCAAGCTCGACTTCATCTCGCTCGGCATCGCGCTCGTCCTCGGCACGGCCGGCCTACCCCACATCCTGATCCGCTTCTACACCGTCCCCACCTCGCAGGCCGCGCGCCGCTCGGTGAACTGGGCGATCGGCATCATCGGCGGCTTCTACCTCATGACCATCGCGCTCGGTTTCGGCGCCGCCGCACTGTTGGAACGCACCGACATCATCAAGTCCAACAAGGCCGGCAATACGGCGGCGCCACTGCTCGCGCAAAACATCGGGGGTGGGCCCGACTCGACCGGCGGGGCAATCTTGCTCGCGGTGATCTCGGCCGTGGCGTTCGCGACCATCCTCGCCGTCGTCGCCGGGCTCACCCTCGCCTCCTCGTCCTCCTTTGCCCACGACCTGTACGCCAACGTCATCCGCAAGGGCCAGGCGACCCAGAAGGAGGAGCTTTCGGCGGCCCGTTGGGCGACGGTCGGCATCGGCATCGTGGCGGTGGCCCTGGGCGTCTTCGCCCGCGACCTGAACGTCGCTGGCCTGGTGGCCCTCGCCTTCGCCGTCGCCGCTTCCGCCAACCTGCCGACGATCCTGTACAGCCTGTTTTGGAAGCGGTTCACCACGCAGGGGGCGCTGTGGTCCATTTACGGCGGCCTGGTCTCCTCGGTGTTCCTCGTGCTCTTCTCCCCGGTGGTCTCCGGCAAGGAGAGCTCGATGTTCCCGGACGTGGACTTTCAGTGGTTCCCGCTGGAGAACCCGGGTCTGGTCTCCATCCCGCTCGGTTTCCTGCTGGGCTGGATCGGCTCGCTGGTCTCCAAGGAGCCGGTGAACAAGGAGAAGTACGCGGAACTTGAGGTGAGGTCGCTCACGGGGTACGGAGCACACTGACCCCGCCCGGCGCGGGGCCGGACCGGGCCATGACGGGGCGCCCCGCAACGGGGGCGCCCCGCAACGGGGCCGAGCCGTCGGAGCCCGCGTCGGAGCCCGCGTCGGAGCCCGCGTCGGAGCCCGTCTCGGGCCGGAGCCCGCGTCCGCGCCGGCGTGGGCGCGGGCCCCGCGTGCCTCGCGAGCCCTCGCCGGTTCGAGCCTCCACCAGCACCCGGTGGGGCCCCGCCGAGCTCGGCCGGCAGTGGGGCAGTGGCAGCATTTCAACTTTCTGTTGCATTTCGGGGGCATCGCGTACGCTGCGGGACACTTGGCGTGGGGACCTTGGGTCATGGGGGACCCGCAGTTAACGTCAAGACGCGCATTTCGTGGGAAGGGTCGCCGCCATGTTGCTCGATACCTATGGTCGGGTCGCGACCGATCTGCGAGTGTCCCTCACCGACCGCTGCAACCTGCGGTGCACCTACTGCATGCCAGAAGAGGGCCTGAGCTGGCTGGCCAAGCCCGACCTGCTCACCGATGACGAGATCGTGCGGCTGGTCACCATAGCCGTACGCGACCTCGGCATCACCGAGGTCCGTTTCACCGGCGGCGAGCCACTGCTACGCCCCGGCCTGGTCTCCATCGTCGAACGCTGCGCCGCCCTCACCCCACGCCCGCAGCTCTCGCTGACCACCAACGGCATCGGCCTCGGCCGCACCGCCGCCGCGCTACGCGCCGCCGGGCTCGATCGGGTCAACGTATCCCTGGACACCCTGCGCCCCGACGTCTTCCAGGCCATGACACGGCGTAAGCGACACCAGGACGTGCTCGACGGGTTGTCCGCGGCCCGCGCCGTCGGGCTCACCCCGGTCAAGGTCAACGCGGTCCTGATGCCAGGTCTGAACGACGACGAGGCCCCCGACTTGCTCGCCTGGGCCATCACACACGACTACGAACTGCGCTTCATCGAGCAGATGCCACTCGATGCCCAGCACGGCTGGAAGCGCGACGGAATGATCACCGCCGGAGACATCCTGACCAGCCTGCACACGCGCTTCGCGCTCACCCCCGAGAGCGACGACGCCCGCGGCTCGGCCCCGGCCGAACGCTGGCTGGTGGACGGCGGCCCGGCCAGCGTCGGCGTCATCGCCTCCGTCACCCGGCCGTTTTGCCGGGCCTGTGACCGCACCCGGCTCACCGCCGACGGTCAGGTGCGCACCTGTCTGTTCGCGCGCGAGGAGACGGACCTACGAGCCGTGCTGCGCTCCGATGCGTCGGACGCGGAGGTCGCCGAGCTGTGGCAACGCGCCATGTGGGGCAAGAAGGCAGGGTCAGGGCTGGACGACCCGTCCTTCCTCCAGCCGCAGCGGCCGATGTCAGCGATCGGTGGCTGATCATTCGGCCCATTCGGCCAGCGGCACGACGTCCTTCAAAAAGCCGCGCATACCAAGGAAGTTGGAGAGATACTCGCGGTGCTCCGCACACGCCAGCCAGGTCTTGCGGCGCTCGGGGGTGTGCAGCTTCGGATTGTTCCAAGCGAGCACCCACACCGCGGCCTCGCGGCAACCCTTGGCAGAGCACATGGCATCGGATGTATCGGGCGAGTTCACACGTCCGACCCTACGCGACGGTGTTTGCCTCGCGATATTGGTCTAGACATGGCGACGCCGGGCAGCCACGGGGGGAGCCGCCCGGCGTCGGTCCGTCGCTCCGACGGGGGATGCGGAGCGCCTACGAAGTATGTCACGGGGGACCCATCGCGGTGCAGCGGAACCGCATGATTGATCTGAGGTTTTCTTGAGGTAGCTACGTCACCGCAGGTCAGCCGTGGTGCTCTCGTGCGTCGCCGGTAGCGGAGGTGGGCTCTTCGCGTCCGGATTCCGGTGCTGACGGCTCAGTCGGGGCCGCGAGCGCGGGCCGAGTGGGCGCGGGAACGAATGTCGAAGGCAGCCGCGGGGCGTTCTCCCGGCCTGCGTTGGCGATCACTACCGAGACATACGGCAACAAAATCCCCAACACCAGGGCGACGATGGCGACATGGCGCTCAACGTTCCACAGTACAGCCGCCAGCACGACCGACACCGTTCGAACACTCATCGAAATCATATAGCGCCGCTGTCTGCCCCGCACATCGTCCGCCAACCCCTGCCTGGCTCCGGTAATCCGGAAAACCTCGGGCTCGCTCTGCTTCCGCATCTGGCTCCACCACCTGACTGACGGGTCGAACGTACCCGGTTCCGGACACCGTCCACGGTACGCCGAGGCTGATGCCGCTACGAGACCGGGGCGCGCGCGATGAGCTCGACCACGCGGCGCCGTGCCGCGTATGGCGCGCTCCGAAATGCGGCGTAGCCGAACCGGCCGGACACTGATGACGTCATGCGCACACGGCGCCGCACGAGGAGGCGACATGAGCTGGTTGTGGGCAATCATTGTGGGTCTGGTACTCGGCCTACTGGCCAAGGCCATCCTTCCCGGCAAACAGAACATCCCGCTCTGGCTGACGGTCATCTTCGGCATCATCGGCAGCATCATCGGCAACTCCGTTGCCGGCTGGATCGGAGTGGACGACACCAAGGGCGTGGACTGGATTCGGCACCTGCTGCAACTGGCCGGTGCTGTTCTCGTCGTCGGCGTCGGCGATTCGCTCTGGGCCTCGATCCGAGGCAAACGCCGCGCTTGACCGCCGAACAGGGGCCGGCCGGCACGGTGACCGTCTGGCGTGGGCCGGCCGGCCACCGTGACCGTCCGGTGTAGGCCGGCCAGAACATCGCACGCCAGGTTGTGCCGGCCGGTGCCGCGGCCTATCGCGCGAGCGAGGACCGGCGGCTCAGCCGGCCGCGACCTCGATCGCGGCCAGGTTCTTCTTGCCCCGCCGCAGCACCAGCCAGCGGCCGTGCAGCAGGTCCGCCTCGTCGAGCACGGCGTCCTCAGAGGTCACCTTGACGTTGTTCACGTACGCCCCGCCCTCCTTCACCGTGCGCCGTGCGGCCGACTTGCTCGCCACCAGACCCACCGCGGCGAACAGATCAATGACCGGCGCCAGCGAGGTCATCCTCGCGTGCGGCAGCTCGGACAGCGCCGCGTTGAGCGTCGCCCCATCCAGCGCGGCGAGGTCACCCTGCCCAAAGAGTGCCCGGGAGGCGGCCATGACCGCCGCGCACTGGTCGGGCCCGTGCACCAGCGCCGTCAGCTCCTCGGCCAGCGCACGCTGCGCGGTGCGCGCCTGCGGCCGGTCCTCGGTCAGCTGCTCCAGCTCCGCCAGCTCCTCGCGGCTCTTGAAGGACAAGATGCGCGCGTACCGGCCGATGTCCCGGTCATCCACATTGAGCCAGAACTGGTAGAAGGCGTACGGAGTCGTCATCTCCGGATCGAGCCAGACGGCCCCGCCCTCGGTCTTGCCGAACTTGGTGCCGTCCGCCTTGGTCATCAACGGCGTCGCCAGCGCATGCACCACGGCGTCCGACTCCAGGCGGTGGATCAGGTCGATCCCGGCCGTGAGGTTGCCCCACTGGTCGCTGCCGCCCTGCTGGAGCACGCAGCCGTATCGCCGGTACAGCTCCAGGAAGTCCATGCCCTGGAGCAGCTGGTAGCTGAACTCGGTGTAGCTGATGCCCTGCTCGGACTCAAGGCGGCGGGCGACCGAGTCCTTGGTGAGCATCTTGTTGACCCGAAAGTGCTTGCCGATGTCCCGCAGGAACTCGATCGCGGACAGGCCCGCCGTCCAGTCCAGGTTGTTCACCAGCACGGCCGCGTTCTCGCCGTCGAAGGACAGGAACGGTTCGATCTGGGTCCGCAGCCGTGTGACCCAGTTCGCGACCGTCTCGGGATCGTTCAGCGTGCGCTCGGCGGTCGGCCGGGGGTCACCGATCTGCCCCGTCGCCCCGCCCACAAGGGCCAGTGGCCGGTGCCCGGCCTGCTGGAGCCGCCGCACCGTGAGCACCTGCACCAGATGGCCGACGTGCAGCGATGCGGCGGTCGGGTCGAAGCCGCAATAGAAGGTGACGGGACCGTCCGCGAGGGCCTTGCGCAAAGCGTCCTCGTCCGTGGACTGGGCGAACAGCCCACGCCACTTCAGGTCATCGACGATGTCCGTCACGGTTCTCGTATCTCCTTGGCTGTCTCGGCCGGCCGCGCGGGGCCGACTCTTTTCCGCGTATGAGGTTATACGCCCTGGCTGACCGAGCTCATATGGAAATCCGGCACCCGCAGCGCGGGCATGGCGGCCCGGGTGAACCAGTCACCCCACTCGCGTGGCAGCGTGCGCTCGGTGCGGCCCGCCTCGCTGGCCCGGGACAGCAGGTCCACCGGCGACTCGTTGAACCGGAAGTTGTTCACCTCGCCGGTGACCTCGCCCCGCTCCACCAGGTACACGCCGTCGCGGGTGAGACCGGTCAGCAGCAATGTCGCCGGATCGACCTCGCGGATGTACCACATGCAGGTCAGCAGCAGCGCGGGCCCGTCATGTCCGGCGTCAGCGACCATCTCGTCAAGGGTCCGGGAGCCGCCCCCGTCCAAGATCAGGTTGCCCACCGCGGGCGCCACCGGCAGCCCGGTCAGCTCGGCGCTGTGCCGGCTGGTCACCAGCCGCGTCAGCGCACCGTCCTTGATCCAGTCGGTGGCCCCCAGCGGCAGCCCGTTGTCGAACACCGACGCATCGCCCTCGGAGCTGTGCGCCAGCACGAACGGCGCCGCCTCAAGGCCGGGCTCGGCCGGGTCGCTGCGCAGCGTCAGCGGCAGCTCGGACAGCCTGTCGCCGATCCTGGTACCACCGCCCGGCTTGCTGAACACGGTGCGGCCCTCGGCCGCGTCCCGGCCCGATGACGACCAGAGCTGGTAGATGAGCAAGTCGGCCACGGCGGTCGGGGGCAGCAACGTTTCGTACCGCCCGGCGGGCAACTCGCTGCGCCGCTTCGCCCACTCCAGGCGCTGGGCCAACTCCGCGTCCAGGGCCAGCGGGTCCACGTCGGTGAAGTCCCGGGTGGCGCGCCCGGCCCACGCGGAGCGTGGTGTCGTCGTGGTGCCGGTGCCCGGTGCCTTCGCGTTCAACTCCAGGGTGCCGCTGGGCTGGTCGTGCCGCAGCCGCAGCCCAGTGGAGGTGCCGAGGTAACTGGAGACCATCTCGTGGTACGCGTAGCCGTACAGCTCGCGCCCGGCGCGCCGGGCCAGGCCGAAGGACTCACCCAGCGCCGGGGCGAACGCCGCGAACACATCGGATGAGGTTTCGGCGGGGGCGCCGGCGAAGTCCGCGGCCGGGACGATGCCCGCGCCACTGGTCAGCGGCCCGGCGTCCTCAGCCGGGCCCGCGTCCCTGGCGGCGGCCTCGGCGGCCCGTACCAAGGGTTCGACGTCATCGGCGGTCACCGCGGACCGCGAGACGACCCCGCAGGCGGTGCCTTCGCGGCCGTTCACCGTCGCGATCACGGTGAGCGTACGGCCGCGGGTGACGCCATTGGTGGTCAGCGCGTTGCGCGCCCAGCGCAGATTGGTGCTGGACTGCTCGTCCGCGATCACCACGCAGGCGTCGGCACGGGACAACTCAAGGGCCCGCTCGACGATCTCGTGCGGTGCGTTGGTGCTCGGTGTGGCGGCGCTCATCGCCCGGCCTCCTGCGTGGTGTTCAGGATGTTCACATTGCGAAACAGTGCGGACGGGCAGCCGTGCGAGACGGACGCCACCTGGCCCGGCTGGGCCTTGCCGCAGTTGAACGCGCCGCCCAGCACATAGGTCTGCGGCCCGCCGACTGCCGACATCGAGCCCCAGAAGTCGGTGGTGGTCGCCTGGTAGGCGACGTCGCGCAACTGGCCGGCCAGCCGACCGTTCTCGATCTTGAAGAAGCGCTGACCGGTGAACTGGAAGTTGTACCGCTGCATGTCGATCGACCAGGAGCGGTCACCCACGACATAGATGCCGCGCTCAACCTCCCCGATCAGCTCGTCGGTGGACGGGCCCTGCGGCGCGGGTTGGAGCGAGACGTTCGCCATCCGTTGCACCGGCACATGGCCCGGCGAATCCGCGTACGCGCACCCGTTGGACCGCTCGAAGCCGGTCAGCTTCGCGATCCGGCGGTCGAGCTGGTACCCCACGAGGGTGCCGTCCTTGATCAGGTCCCAGGACTGCGCGGCCACCCCCTCATCGTCGTAGCCGATGGTGGCCAGGCCGTGCTCGGCGGTGCGGTCACCGGTCACGTTCATGATCCCGGAGCCGTACGCGAGGGAGCCGAGCTGGTCGAAGGTGGCGAACGAGGTGCCTGCGTACGCCGCCTCGTAGCCAAGCGCGCGATCCAGTTCGGTGGCATGTCCGATCGACTCATGGATGGTCAGCCACAGATTGGACGGGTCCACCACCAGGTCGTACGCCCCCGCCTCAACCGATGGGGCGCGCATCTTGTCCGCGAGCAGTTCCGGCATCCGCGCCAGCTCGCCGTCCCAGTCCCAACCGGTGCCGGTCAGATACTCCCAACCCCTGCCGACCGGCGGCGCGAGGGTGCGCATCGAGTCGAACTCACCCGTCGCCGGGTCCACGGCCACGGCCGTCAACTCCGGGTGCAGCCGCACCCGTTGCTGGGTGGTGACGGTGCCAGCGGTGTCCGCGTAGAACTTGTTCTCGTGCACGGTCAGCAGCGACGCGTCCGCGTGCGCCACGCCATCCGCGGCGAGCAGCCGTTCGCTCCACTGCGCCAACAGGCCGGTCTTCTCGGCGTCGGGCACCGCGAACGGGTCGATCTCGTACGAGGAGACCCAGGTCTGCTCCGCGTGCACCGGCTCGTCCGCCAACTCCACGACCTCGGTGGACCCGGCCGCCTTGATCACCTTCGCGGACAACTGGGCCATCGCCACTGCCTGCCCCGCCACGCGCGCCGCCGCGTCCATGCTCAGGTTCACACCCGAGGCGAACCCCCACGCCCCACCGTGCACCACCCGCACCGCGTAGCCCAGTTCGGTGGTGTCCGATGAGCCCGCAGGCTTTGCGTCTCGCAGTCGCCACGATGCGCTGCGCACCCGCTCGAAGCGGAATTCCGCGTGTGCGGCGCCCAGGGCGCGAGCGCGTGCCAGCGCCGCGTCGGCGAGCGCGCGGAGCGGCAGCGCGAGGAAGGACTCGTCAATCTCGTGCGCCACGGGCGCCTCACCTTCTCGATGACTCGATGCGTCACGGCAGTGAATCACGCCACCGCGCCGGGTAGGCGAACTTTCGCGCCGGCGTGACGAGACGGCTCTGCCGCCACAAGAACAGCGCCTCTGCCGCCAGAAAAGCGGTGACTGCGCCGCCCGTACGGGAGCGGCCCCTGCGCCGCGTCCCTCCACGCCGGGAACCGCCGGGAGCCGGCCGAGGCCGGTGGAGCGCCCGCTTCTGTAGGGACTCCACAGCGGGGGCCGTACGCCCCTGTCGGAGGCGGCTTCGCCGCGGCAGCCGTGGAGAGATAGTTTTCGGGTATCCAGACCGCTTATCGAAAGGGTGAACCCTTGAGCCGCTCGGTTCTCGTCACCGGAGGAAACCGGGGCATCGGCCTCGCCATCGCTCGTGCGTTCGCCGAAGCGGGGGACAAGGTTGCCATTACCTACCGCTCCGGCGAGCCGCCGGCCGGGTTTCTTGCCGTGAAGTGCGACGTCACGGAGCCGGAGCAGGTGGAGCAGGCGTACAAGGAGATCGAGGAGAAGCAGGGCGCGGTCGAGGTGCTGATCGCCAACGCGGGCGTGACCCGCGACCAGCTTTTGATGCGCATGTCGGAAGAGGACTTCAGCACCGTCCTGGACACCAACCTCACCGGCACCTTCCGCGTCGTCAAGCGCGCCAACCGCGCCATGCTGCGCGCCCGCAAGGGGCGTATCGTGCTCATTTCCTCCGTTGTGGGCCTGCTCGGCTCCGCGGGTCAGGCGAACTACGCCGCCTCCAAGGCCGGTCTGGTGGGCTTCGCCCGCTCCCTCGCGCGCGAGCTCGGGTCCCGCAACATCACCGTGAACGTCGTCGCCCCTGGCTTCGTCGATACGGACATGACCCGTGCGCTCAGCGACGAGCAGCGGGAGGGCATTGTGAAGCAGGTGCCGCTGGGCCGTTACGGCCAGGCCGAGGAGATCGCCGCCTCGGTCCGCTTCCTGGCCTCTGACGAGGCCGCGTACATCACTGGAGCCGTCATCCCCATCGACGGCGGATTGGGCATGGGTCACTGAACGACATGAGTGGAATCCTCGCAGGCAAGCGCATCCTGATCACCGGCGTCCTCACCGACCACTCCATCGCCTTCCACGCCGCGAAGGTGGCGCAGGAGGAGGGCGCGGAGGTCATTTTGACCGGCTTCGGGCGGGTCACGCTGGTGCAGCGGATCGCCAAGCGGCTGCCCAAGCCCGCGCCGGTCATCGAGTTGGATGTACAAAACCAGGAGCACCTGGACTCGCTCGCGGACAAGATCCGCGAGCACTCCAGCGACGACACCGGCCTGGACGGCGTGGTGCACTCGATCGCCTTCGGCCCGCCGGGCGCGTTCAACTTCCTTGAGGCGGACTGGGAGGATGTCTCCACCGCGCTGCACGTCTCGGCGTACTCGCTGAAGTCGCTGACGATGGCCTGCCTTCCGCTGCTTGAGCAGCGCGGCGGTGGGTCAGTCGTCGGGATCACCTTCGACGGGTCGATCGCCTGGCCCAAGTACGACTGGATGGGCGTGGCCAAGGCCGCCCTGGAGTCCACCGGCCGCTACCTGGCGCGCGATCTGGGTGCCAAGAACGTCCGCTGCAACATGATCTCGGCAGGGCCGCTCAAGTCGATGGCCGCCAAGTCCATCCCGGGCTTCGAGGAACTGGCCGACGTCTGGAACCACCGCGCCCCCATCGGCTGGGACCTGGCCGACCCCGAGCCCGCCGGCCGTGGCGTGGTCGGGCTGCTGTCCGACTTCTTCCCCAAGACCACCGGCGAGGTCGTGCACGTCGATGGCGGCGTACACATGATGGGCGCCTGACCCCAGCCTGCTGGCCCGATGACCGGGCCCGGCCCGCTGGCCTGGCAGTCAATCGTCCCGCGCGGGCACCCGACCTGCATCGGTGGGGTGTGCCGCACCGACGTCGCACGCCGACGCCGGCCGATCGGCTCCTTGAGTCTGGTACGAGGTGCGCCCGTGCGGCGTGCGCTCGTACAAGCCGATGTGACGCCCGCTTCGCCCTCGGGCGAGCGGGCGTCCGGCGTCTCCATGCGTGCGGTCGAGCGACCGCGGCCACACTGAAAGGGCCGGGAAACTGCCTCCCGGCAGCGTGCGCAGGAGGTGCCGGCGGGCGCGTGCGCCATCGCCGGATGGCCGCTCTGGCCGCTGCCGCGGCGGGCCTGACCGTACTGGTGGCGCCGCTCGCCGACGCCGCGCCGACCGAGGCGAAATGCCGCACCTCGGTACGCGGCAGTGTGGGCACCGCCACCTGCTTCAACCCCGACGCGGACACGGGCTGCATCCAGTTGCACATCGAGTGCCGCCGCTGGTGGGACCCGGATATCGACGGCCGCGCCGTCGAGGTGGGCCCGGCCCAGGTCAGCACGTTTCCGGATCGCTGCTGGAAGGACATGCAGCGCGTTTGGGTCACGCACGGCTGAACCGTGGGCAGGCGCGGCCGAGCAGTGGGTGCCCCTCACTCGTCCTTGAAACGGCACCCGAACGGGTGCGCACTCGCCTCCGCAGCGGCCCGTACGTCGTCCCGCTCGCGGATCGCCGCCACCAGCCGCGCGTGGTCCACATAGGACTCGGGCCGCAGCCGGTCGCCGACGTCGGCGCGCAGGAAGTCCCGCAGCACCATGCTGAGGTCCGCGTACAACTCCGCGAGCACCTCGTTGTGAGAGGCAGCCACGACGGCCATGTGCAGCGTGGCGTCCGCCTCGACAAAGCTCTCCGCGGCGCCGGACTCCCAAGCCCGCTCGCGCCGCTCTAGCAGTGTGCTGAGCTGCGCCATGTCCTGCTCCGTACGACGCCGCGCTGCCAGCCGTGCCGCTTCCGCCTCCAGCGCGCTGCGCAGCTCAGCGATGTGCCGGGGGTCTGCACCGGCGAACCGGCGGTTCATCACCCCGGCCAACTCGCTGGTGGCGATCACATAGGTCCCCGAACCCTGTTTGATGTCGAGCAGACCGTTGTGCGCGAGGGCACGGACCGCTTCACGGACGGTGTTACGGGCCACCCCGAGCTGCTCGACGAGTTCGGGCTCGGTGGGGATGCGCGAACCCACCGGCCACTCGCCGGAGGTGATCTGGGCGCGGAGCTGGGCGATCACCTGGTCGGCGAGCGCGGAACGCCGGGGTGAGGTCAGTGGCATGACTCTCCTGGACGGTGACGGCCGAGCGGCTGGCGAAGCCTCCATGATGCCGCGCCGCCGCTAGGGGGTAGCGCACAGGTCGTTCGACCGCTCCCCGTACGAGGAGTGCCCCCGCGCGGCGGCACGGCCCCGTGCACCGGCCAACGGGCACCCCAGCGGACTGGACAGTCATTCATCCCATGATTCTATGATGGCGCCATGGCGGACGACGACCTTCCTACGAGCGGCAATACGGCCCCGCGCGGCGAACCCGCGCCCGCGCCAGGCCGCCCGCCCGCTCCCACGGCCCGGGGCATGCAGGGAGCGCCGGCGACCCCCGGTGCGCTGGGAGCCGCCGGCACGGGCGTGCTCACCAAGCACGGCACACGGGCCGCTGCCGGCGCTGACCTGGAACGCGGCGCAGCGGCCGACCATGCGGCGCAGCGGGGTGCGCCATGGCAGCGCCGCTTGCTGATCGCCGCGCTGATCTTGGCCGCGCTCAACCTCCGACCCGCCATCACCAGCCTCGGCGCGCTGCTTGAGGAGGTACGCGACGGGCTCGGAATGAGCGGCACCACCGCCGGAATGCTCACCTCCATGCCCGCCCTGTGCTTCGCCGTCTTCGGCCTGACGGCGCCCCGCCTGGCCCGCAGGTGGGGGCCGGCGGCCGTGGTCTGCGCGGGGCTGGCCGCCATCGGCACGGGCACCTTGATCCGTCCCTTCGCCGGCGGCACCGTTGGGTTCCTGCTCGCCAGTGCGCTCGCGCTCGCCGGGATAGCGGTGAGCAACATCTTGCTGCCGGTGATCGTCAAGCGCCGGTTCCCCGACCGGGTCGGGTCGATGACCGGCATCTACACCATGGCGCTCGCCCTTGGTACATCGGTCGCCGCGGCCAGCACCGTGCCGCTGACCGGTGCGCTGGGCGACAACTGGCGGATCGGTCTCGTGCTCTGGGCCACGCTCGCCGCCGTAGCGGTGGTGCCCTGGCTCGCCGTGGTGCGGACCGAGCGGCCCGCGCGTACGGGCGCCACACCCGCGCCATCCGAAGCGGGCGCCGCACGCACCCCATCCGATGCACCCGCCTCACCGGCCAACCCCGCCGCACCTGTCGCCACCGGTGCGGACGCCCCGGCCCCGCAGGGCGCCCTCGCCGGCTCCGCCGAGCCGGGAAGCCGCCGCATCACCCGCAGCCCCACCGCCTGGTCCCTCGCGGTCTTCTTCGGGCTCCAGGCGACCGGCGCGTACATCACCATGGGCTGGATGCCGCAGATCTTCCGCGACGCCGGGGTCTCCGCCTCCACCGCGGGCGTTTTGCTGGCCCTGACCATGGCCCTCGGTGTGCCGCTCTCCTTCGTGCTGCCCCAGCTCGCGTCCCGGCTGCGGCATCAGGGCGTGTTGGTGGTCGTCCTCGGGTCCTGCGGGCTCGTCGGTTACACGGGACTGTGGCTGGCACCCGCCGCAGGCGCCTGGGCCTGGGCACTGTTGCTCGGCATCTCCAACTGCGCCTTCTCACTCGCCCTCACCATGATCGGCATGCGGGCCCGAAGCAGCGCCGGAGTGGTCCGGCTGTCGGCCTTCGCACAGAGCGTCGGCTATCTCATCTCGATCCCTGGCCCGCTGCTGGTCGGAGTGCTCTACCAGCACACCGGCGGCTGGGATCTGCCGATCATCCTGATGGCCGGGCTGCTGATACCGCAGATCGCCGCGGGGGTCCTGGCAGGCCGCGACCGCACCGTCGAGGACGAGATCTGACCTCGGCGCGGCCCGTCACGGGGGAGTGGGACACTGGGCGCATGCCTGTCCTCGATCCGAACCCCCAAAACGGTCAGAAGAAGCTGCTGACCATCCTCGGCGTGATGCTCGGCATCACCATCGTCATCGGCGTGATCGCCACGATCGCCTCCCCCTGAACCCCACCACCCACACGGAGCGCGGCACGGCACCCAGCGCGGTGCGGCGGATCTGGACGGCGCGGTACAGCGGAGCTGGTCGGCGCGGTGTGGCGGAGCTGGTCGGCGCGGTGCGCCCGACCTGGTGATGCCGCGGGCGCACTCGGCTGCGGTACGACCTGGCCGCCGCCCGTTCGCTCGCATGGTGGTGCTAGCCCCACCCTCCCCTAGGGGGTAAGGCTCAGGGGTAAGTGGGTGGGTCACCGGATGGGCTCAGTGGTCAAGCTTTCATAGGTTCGATGTACACCGCGCCGCAGCGGTGGGCGCGGCCGTGCAGGCGGGTGCGCCGCCCCATCGTTCTCCGGAGGCGATCCCATGCCAGCCCCTGCGTACAGCCACGCCGGACGGCCCGACCGGACGCGGGCCTCCGGTACTCGTGTCGCTTCCGGCGCAGGGCTGCGCTCCGCCGGCGTCCACCGGGACGGGGTGGAGGTGCAGCTTCCGTGGTGGGCCATCGCGCTGCCCGCCGTGGTGTTCGCGGCTCTGCTGTTGCTGCTCTTCAGCCCGTCTGACGCCCATGCCGCCCAGAGCGGTACGGGACATATCGCGCAATTCTTCACCTGGGTCCGGGACTCGATCGTTCAGCTGCTGTCGTAGGACCACGGACCACGGCTCAGCCACCGCACCGGCATCCGGGCCTTACCTCACAGGTGCCCGTTCCGCCGCCCGTTTCCTGCCGCTGCCCGTTCCCCTGCCCGGCACCGTTCCGCCGCCCCTGCCCGTTCGCTGCCGCCGCTCTGGCAGCGCCTCGCCACTCGGCCGCGCTACTGCCGCGGAGCGAACGGTTCCGGGGCCGGCCCAGCGGGCTCGGCGAGGACCGTGCGGCCCCCTGACACTGGGTGCGCCTACCCGGGGCCGAGAGCCTTGTTCCCGGCGCGAACAGGGCCCGTACCAGCACACATGCTGATGGCCGCGCCCCCGCGCGCGCCGCCACTCGTACCGGGCCAGCGTCCCAACACCCCGCGCCTTGCAGTTCGTTTCATGCGAAGCTGGAATGCATGAGCGTCGATGTTCTCCGCAGGATTGTCATTGTCCGACATGCGAAGGCCGAGTGGGCCGAAGAAGCCGATCATGAGCGGCCTCTCGCGGAGCGTGGTCGCAGAGATGCTCCGGTCGCTGGACGCTGGCTCGCCTCGGCCGGCATCACCCCGGAACTCACCCTCTGCTCCAGTGCGGTCCGTACCCGCGAGACCTGGAAGCTCATGGTCCACGAACTGCCGCAGCGCCCGAAGACGGTCTACGAGGACCGGATGTACGAGGCGTCGCTCGGCGAACTCATCGCTTTGATCAACGAAACCTCTGACGACGTCAACGACCTGCTGCTGGTGGGCCACAACCCGAGCGTGCACGCCCTAGCCGATGCCCTGGCGGGCGACGCCGAGGGCGATGCGCTGGCGCGAATGGCGCGGGGCGGCTTCCCGACCGCGGCCATCGCGGTGCTGACCTTCCAGGGCTCTTGGAAGTCGGTCGAGCATGGCGCGGGCCGGCTGACCGCCTACTGGTCACCGCAGGAGTGAGCCGCGCGCCGGCCGGTGCCAGCCGCCGGCCGGCGACCGTGGCCCCATGGCCCGCCGGGCCGGCATCACGAGCCGGGACCGCGCCGCTGCGGCCCCGGCTCGCGATATGAGCGGCCCACGCGGGAAACTCGGCGCCGCGCTGCTGGGCGGCCCCGAGCTCCGAATGCGATGGCCCGAAACAGCCATTAGCCGATAAGGGTCTCCTTCGGGCGAACCACGCAAAATTCATTGCCTTCCGGATCGACCAGCACGGTCCATGACTCGTTGCCGCTCTGGCCGACGTCCGCCATGCGGGCACCGAGTGCGATGACGCGCTCGATTTCGGCCTCCCGGTCCCGCGCCGCGGTCGTCAGATCGAGGTGCAGACGGTTCTTGCCGGCCTTACGTTCTGTCACCGGCATGAAGCAGATACCCACTGGCGCGCTCTCGTCCGGACCGATCACGACCTCCCGCTCCCGCTCGGACAGAATCCGCCAACCCAGCACCTCAGCCCAAAACCGGGCCAGGGCGGGCAAATCATGGGCGTCGATGACGATGTGATGAAGCGAGATAGGCATGGCGGCCAGTGTGCCCGGTGATCGCGTGGAGGACCCTAGAAATCCTCGGGCGTGTGCGTCTCCGCGGCCTCGACCTCTTCGCGGGTGATGCCGAGCAGATACAGAACGGTGTCCAAAAACGGCACATTGACAGCGGTGTGCGCGGCCTTCCGCACCACGGGCTTGGCATTGAAGGCGACGCCGAGTCCCGCTGCGTTGAGCATGTCCAGGTCGTTGGCGCCGTCACCGATCGCCACGGTCTGCGCCAGTGGCACCCCGGCCTCGGCCGCGAACCTGCGCAGCAGCCTGGCCTTGCCCGCGCGGTCCACGACCTCACCCACCACACGCCCGGTGAGCTTGCCGTCCACTATCTCCAACGTGTTGGCCGAGGCGAAGGCGAGCCCAAGGCGGTCCTTGAGGTCGTCGGTGACCTGGGTGAACCCCCCGGACACCACGCCCACTTGATAGCCGAGGTGCTTGAGCGTACGAATCAGGGTCCGCGCCCCCGGCGTGAGCCGGACCTCCGCCCGTACCTTGTCCACCACCGACTCATCGAGCCCCGCCAGCAGCGCGACCCGCTCGTGCAGTGACTGCTCGAAGTCCAGCTCGCCGCGCATCGCCCGCGCCGTGACCTCGGCGACCTCGGCCTCACAGCCGGCGTGCGCCGCGAAGAGCTCGATCACCTCGTCTTGGATCAGGGTCGAGTCCACATCCATCACCACCAGCCGCTGTGCGCGCCGCTGGAGCCCGGAGGCCACCACCGCGACATCCACGCCGAGTGCCGCGCCCTCCAGCGCGAGCGCCGTACGCAAGGGCTCCGTTTCAGTGCCGGACACGGCGAACTCCACGGCCGTCACGGGGTACTTGGCGAGCCGGAAGATACGGTCGATGTTGCCGCCGATGCCGGTGATGCGCGCGGCGATGGCCGCCGTCGAATCGGCGGTCAGCGGGTGGCCGAGCACGGTGACGTGCGAGCGGCCCGTGCCTCGCGGTCGGTTGTCGCCCAGGCCGGAGATGATCTCGGCTTGCAGCTGCTGAGCGTCGGCCCAGCTGTGCACGGTCGAGCGCAGCTCGCCCTCCGTGGCGCCGTTCCCCTCCGGCGCGGTGACCAGAGCGCAGAGCACTATCCGGCCGCGGGTGACGACCTGCTCGATGTCAACAACGTTGACCTCAAAGGCCGCGAGTGTGTCGAAGAGTCCGGCGGTGATGCCGGGGCGGTCCTTGCCGAAGATCTTGACGAGAAGGGTGGGTACGTCGTCGCCGGGCACGGACGTGACAGGGATGGTCTGCGAGGTGCTCATGGTGATTCCACGGTAGCTGGCCCGGGAGGTATACCGTCCGCCTGTCCGGAGCGCGGACAGTCGTACGGCTACTGGTCGCCGGGCTGTCACCGGCACGTGAGGTTCCGTTTTTGTCTGGTTCCGCCGCGGCTCCTGCGCGGTCGCTGTGCGGCGTAGGCGGCGTACGGCAAGGGCTGCACCGACCGCACGGTGCTCATCAGACGATGATGCGGCTGTCCGGGTGGTTCCCACAGTCGGGGACTGCGCCCCGAGCCGCTACGGGGCCCTCTTACACTGTCCGGTGCGTTACGCGACACATGGTGGTGCGCGGGGGAGGGTCGCGCGAGCCTGGCCCCCTCCAGTCGCTGGCCGCGAGCCCGGCTTCCTCCAGCCGGCGGCCCCATGCCCGTGCGCGAGACAGCGGCGCGCCCCGTGAGCGCTGCCGGGGAGCGATTCGCCAGTGTGCAGGGAGGAGGGAAGGGAGCAAAGACGGAGCCTCCGTGGCCTTTGTGTGCGGGCGGTCGGGGGATTCGGTCCAGCGAACTGCTGCCGATATCGCCGAAATCGGCTATATCTCGGAGTTCGCCGCCAAGATTGCCGGGGATTCCTCTGGCGGCCGGCTCCGTCACTGTCGCCGAAATCGACGAGGGCATCGCCAAGCGCAAGGAATCGTCGAGGGCAAGGGTGAGGTCATTGATCGTGACCGTATTGTTGCCATCTCGGTGAGGCTGTGGAGCCGTGTGGAGCCGGCGCACTCCGCTGGCAGGCGCTTGGGAGCCCGCCCCCGCTCTGCTGCTCGCCGTCCCTCGATTACCGCACTGAGTGCCCGGATACGTGTGATCCGTACGCATCCGTGGTGCTTACTGTTCTCCGGGGGATTTTCTCCGCAGTTCACGGCACCCGTTACAGGGCCGTGTCAAGGCCCGGCTTTCGGTTAGGGGACCGAGCCTGAAATAGTTCCTCACGATGTTCGCCATCCCTAGACTCCCTGCTGTAGGGGGTAACTCGGGGGACAAGTAATTGGGGCATGGAGTGCCGGAAGTCGTACTGGAATTGAATGGACAGACCTGGACGCTCGATCCGTCCAGGGCGTACAGCCTCGGGCGCGATCCGCAGGGCGACATGGTGTTGGAGGACGCTCGGGTTTCGTGGCGGCACGCCACCGTGCGATGGGGTGGGCACGGCTGGCTTATCGAGGACCACGGCAGCACCAACGGCACCTATGTGCAAGGCCAGCGCATTCAGCACGTGGAGATCGCCCCGGGTGTGACCGTCCATCTGGGCAACGCCTCCGACGGCCCGCGGCTGAACTTCACCGGCGCGCCCGTGGCCGCTGGGACCGCCGGGGCCGCTGGGGAAGCGCCGCTGAAGGCCGAGGCGTACGGCGCGCAGAATGCGATAGCCGCGTCGCAGCAGGCTTCCGCCCCGCAGCCACAGTCGGGCTTCAGCGGAAACCAGCAGCAACACCCGCAGCAGCAACAGCACTGGCAACAGCCGGGCCAGCAGCCGCCGGGCCAGCAACAGCCGGTTCAGCCGCCGGGCCAGCAACAGCCGGGCTGGCAGCAGCACGCCGCCCAGCCGCAGCAGTTCCCTGGGCAGCAGCAGGCGCCGCACATGCAGCCCCCGCAGGCGTACCAGCAGCAACATCAGCAGCAGGTCCCGCACCAGCAGCACCAACACCCGCAGCAGGTACCGCAGCAGGCGCCACAAGCGATCCCCGCGCAGAAGACGCCGGGTGGGGATGGCCCCGGTGCCGTACCGGCGCACGGGGATCGGAGCCCGACCACCTTCCACCAGATCGCTGTCGGACGCGTGATGCGAATCGGCCGTGCGCTGGAGAATGAACTGGTCGTCTCGGACCTCCAAGTCTCGCGAAACCACGCCGAGTTCAGGGCCATGTCCGATGGCCGGTTCGAGATCGTTGACCTCGGTAGCCACAACGGCACCTATGTCAACGGCCAGCCGGTCCGCCGCCAGATCATCGGCCCCAGCGACATCGTCGGTGTCGGTCACTCCACCTTCCGGCTGGTCGGTGACCGCCTTGAGGAGTTCGTTGACACCGGTGAGGTGTCCTTCTCGGCCCGCCACCTGACCGTCACCGTGGATGGCGGCAAGCAGATCCTCAAGGACGTCACCTTCGGCGTCCCCGAGAAGTCGCTGGTCGCCGTCATCGGCCCCTCAGGGTCCGGCAAATCGACGCTGCTGCGCGCGCTCACCGGCTACCGCCCCGCCGACCAGGGCGACGTCCTGTACGACAACCGGAACCTGTACAAGCAGTTCGCCGAGCTGCGGCAGCGCATCGGCCTTGTGCCGCAGGACGACATCCTGCACAAGGAGCTGACCGTAAAAAAGGCGCTCCGGTACGCGGCCAAGCTCCGCTTCCCCGGCGACACTGCCGAGGCCGAGCGGGAAGCCAGGATCGGCGAGGTGCTGCGCGAGCTGAAGCTCGACATCCACTCCGCCAAGCGCGTCACCTCGCTCTCCGGCGGCCAGCGCAAGCGCGTGTCGGTGGCCCTGGAGCTGCTGACCAAGCCGTCCTTGATATTCCTCGACGAGCCGACGTCGGGCCTGGACCCGGGCATGGACCGCGATGTGATGCAGTTGCTGCGCGGCCTTGCCGACGACGGCCGTACGGTGCTCGTCGTCACGCACTCCGTCGCCGAGCTCGCCCTGTGCGACAAGCTTTTGGTGATGGCCCCCGGCGGCTCCGTCGCCTACTTCGGCCCGCCGGAGGAGGCGCTCAACTTCTTCGGCTACGAGACCTGGGCCGATATCTTCTCCGCGTTCGAGAACTATCGCGACTACGACTGGGCGGGCCGCTGGCGCGGCTCGCAGCACTACCAGATGTACGCGGCCGACATCGACGCCGTCGCCGCGCAGTCCGTCCATGTGCAGCCGCCACCGGCGCGCACGCAAAAGCCGCAGAGCTGGGTGTCGCAGTTGTGGACGCTGATGCGGCGCTATGTGTCGGTGATCGCCTCGGACCGGGGATTCATCGGCCTGATGATCATCCTGCCCGCCGTGCTCGGCGCGGTCAGCGTGGTCATCCCCTCCGAGTACGACCTGGTCGCCGGGCCGAAGGGACAGCACAGTCAGGACGCGGGCACGATCATGCTGATCCTCGCGGTCGGCATGTGCTTCTCCGGCGCCGCCAACTCCGTACGAGAACTGATCAAGGAACGGGTGATCTACGAACGAGAGCGAGCGGTCGGCCTCTCCCGCTCCGCCTACCTGATGTCCAAGGTCATCGTGCTGGGCCTCATCACCGCGCTACAGGGCGTCATCATCTGCGCGATCGGCTTCTCCACCCGCGACCTGCCGGACGACGGGCTGATCATCCCGCCCGCGGCCGAACTGTGTCTGGTGATCATCGCCCTTGGCTTCACCTCGATGATGTTCGGCCTGGTCATCTCCGCGCTGGTGAAGACCTCCGAGAAGACCATGCCGCTGCTGGTGATGTTCGCCATCGTGCAGGTCGTGTTCACCGGTGTGCTGTTCAAGATCTACGACTCGCCCGGCGTTGAGCAGTTCGCCTATCTCATGCCCTCCCGCTGGGCCATCGGGGCCTCGGGCGCGACGCTCGACCTCGGAAACGTCATGAACCCCTGGGATCGCAAGAAGCCCAAGGACCTCGACCCGCTGTGGGAGCACTCGGTCGGGCAGTGGAGCATCGACATGTTCATGCTGATCGCCCTGGGGGTCATCTGCGGCTTCGCCGTCGCGCGGCTGCTGCGTCGCCATGAGCCGGAGGTCATGCGCAAGTAGCGGCACACGGGCCTGACGCGTCACGCGCGGGGGACCATACGACGACGTCGAAGGGCGGCACCCCGGGGAGGGTGCCGCCCTTCGACGTCATGCGAGGCAAGGAGCGCGTCCTACAGGATGCGCGCCACACGGCACAGAACCCGCACCTACGGGAGGTGCACCATGCGGTTGCGCGCAACCAGGCCCGAGCGGGAGCCTGGCGCGCACACGGCCGGTGGGGGAGGCCCGGCCGTACCGCTTAGTACGCCGAGTCCACGTTGTCCATCGAGCCGTACTTCTGAGCCGCGTAATTGCAGGCGGCCGTGATGTTGGCGACCGGGTCGTAGATGTTCCAGGACGTGCCCTCGACGTGGAACGCCTTGAACGTCGGCGGGATCACCTGAAGCAGGCCCTTGGACGGGATGCCCGCGACCGCGTTGACGTCCCAGTCGTTCATGGCCTGCGGGTCACCGCTGGACTCCCGCATGACGTTGCGGTGAATGCCCTCGTAGCTGGCCGGGATGCCCTTCTTTTGCAGGATGGACAGCGACTCCTTGATCCAGCCATCGAGGTTGTCGGCGTAGGTGGTCGGGACCGGCAGGCGCGCGGCGGACCGGCTGGCGGTCTTGCCCGAGCGCTCCTTGGCCGCGCTCTGCCCAGCGGTGCGCTCCTTCGCGGCCTTCATGTCGGCCGCGGCCTTGACCTGCCGAGACTTCAGCGCATCGGCGGTGGCCTTCTGCTCCGCATTGACGGCAGCCGTCTTACGCGCGATGGCCTCGGTCTTCGCCTGCTTCTGCGCGGTCTGCGACTGCTGGGTCAGGCTGGAGTGCAGTGCCTTGCCGCCGAACGCCGCTTGAGCCAGGGCGACGGGCTGTGCGGACAGCGCCGTCGAGTTCGGCTTGGCGTCGGACTGGCCGGGGACAACCGCGAACGCCAGAGCGACGGCGCCCGCGGCGGCTATGCCGGCAGTGGAGAACTTGTGGGTCTTGGGCAGGCGGTGATAACCACGAATGCTGGGGACGGGCATGCGGGGGAACCTCTTCTGATCGCGGGAGTCGCAGTGGCCGGAGCATCGGCGCGAAAGAAGAGCGCCGCGTCTGATGACGGCGCCGTGCGACTCCGCAATTGTTAGCGGCCGCAAAAACCCCTGGCAAAGGTGTGACGTACTACCCCGCTTCGTGGCAAAGGGGGGTAGTCGGACCTGGCCAATCGGGGTGGGTTCCCGCCCATGAGGGCGTTATCGTCCACTACTCCCGTTCGTAGGTGATCTGGGTCCTATGCGCGGGCTCACACCGGGCACCCCACAGCATCGCCCGGTGTGAGCACCTGCCTACGAACGGTGGCCGAAATCAGACCTCGACCATCACCTGTGGCAGCGCCTTGCGCGTCAGGTCGGGAACCGCGCAGTCATCCGCGGGATAGCCGACCGGAATCACGGCGAACGCCTTCTCGTTTTCCGGCCGCCCCAGCACCTGGGACAGGAACCGCATCGGACTGGGCGTGTGGATCAAGGCAGCGAGCCCCGACAGATGCAGTGCGGACAGCAACATCCCGACGGCTATGCCCACCGACTCGTCCACGTAGTAATGCTTGCGTTTGGCGCCGTCCTCGCCCAACCAGTAGCGCTGTTCAAAGACGACGATGAGCTGCGGCGCGTCCGTGAGGTGCGGCTTGACCTCGTCGGTGCCCAGGGGCCGCAGCGCCGCCAGCCACTCCTCGCCGAGCCGCCCCTCATAGGAACGGCGTTCCTCTTCCTCCGCTGCCTCCCTGATCTGGCGCCGCACCTCGGGATTCTTGACCAAAACGAAGGTCCAAGGCTGCTGGTGCGCCCCGGAAGGTGCGGTGGCCGCGCAGGCGATGGCGTCGTGTACCACCTGCTCAGGCACCGGATCGGCGGAGAACTGCCGTACGGTCCTGCGCTCATCCATCCGTCGCCGCAGTTCGGCTGCGCGCTCCAGGGACTCGGTCGGGTCCATCCGCGTAGGGCGGTAGGGGACTGGTCGGTAGGGGTCGCCGTGGGTTGGGGTCCAGTTCCGCGTGAGTACAGACATACGCCGAGTCTGGCCCTGGCCCGGTCGTCATGGGGGACGGATGCCAGAATTTCCCGCCCCGCCAGGGCCCTTCGGCCTAGGTCCCACGGCCCAGCCCCCTGCCGTCGCCGGCCCGATACGCCCCCCTGAGCCCGCCGGTACGGTGAGGCCATGACCAAAGGACCGGGATTCGGCCCCGGAACCGGCCTGGCAGCCGTGAGTACCGCGCTGCTCGCCATGAACCGACAACTGGAGGTTCGTGACGTCCTTAAGACGATCGTCGTTTCGGCCCGCGAACTGCTCAACGCCAAGTACGCGGCGCTCGGCGTCCCCGACGATCACGGGGGCTTCGCCCAGTTCGTCGTGGACGGCGTGAGTGACAAGCAGTGGAAGGCCATCGGCCCGCTGCCACGCCAGCACGGCATCCTCGCCGCCATGCTCAAGGACGCGACGCCGCAGCGGCTGGCCGACGTCAGGACTGACCCCAGGTTCGAAGGCTGGCCCACCGCGCACCCCGAGATGTCCGACTTCCTCGGCCTGCCCATCGCCGATGGCGATGAGGTGCTCGGCGCGCTCTTCCTGGCCAACAAGCAGTGCCGCAAGCCGGCGGGTGGTTGCGGCTTCACCGCCGATGACGAGGAACTGCTCGGCATCCTCGCCCAGCACGCCGCCATCGCGCTGACCAACGCCAGGCTCTACGAGCGCAGCCGCGAGCTGACCATCGCGGGCGAGCGCGCCCGGCTCGCCCACGAGCTGCACGACGCCGTCGCCCAAAAGCTCTTTTCGCTGCGCCTGACGGCCCAGGCCGCCACCGCCCTCGTAGACCGCGACCCGGACCGAGCCAAGAGCGAGCTGCAACAGGTGGCGGCCCTGGCCGCGGAAGCCGCCGACGAGCTACGCGCCGCCGTCGTGGAACTGCGCCCGGCCGCGCTCGACGAGGATGGCCTCGTCGCTACCCTGCGTACCCAGGTACAGGTCCTCGACCGCGCCCAGAACGCCCAGGTCACCTTTGCCTCCCAGGGCGTACGCGCATTGCCGTCCGCCCAGGAGGAGGCGCTGCTGCGGGTCGCCCAGGAGGCCCTGCACAACGCACTGCGGCATGCGGGAGCGGCCCACGTCGAGGTGACGCTGGCCCGGCACGGTGACAGCGGCGCGCTGCTGTGCGTACGCGATGACGGCTGTGGCTTCGACCCGTCCGCAGTCCGCCGCGCCGGACGGCATCTGGGGCTGGTCTCCATGCGCGACCGGGCAGCCGCTGTTGGCGGCGCACTCACCGTGGAATCCGCGCCCGGCAAGGGCACCGTGATCGAGATGGAGGTGCCCGGTGGCTGAACCGGAGAGCACACAGCAAACGGCCGCGACCCAGCCGCCACGCACCGGGCAGCAGCGCATCTCGGTGCTGCTGGTCGATGACCACCAGGTGGTGCGCCGGGGCTTGCGCACTTTCCTCGAAGTGCAGGAGGACATCGAGGTGGTCGGCGAGGCGTCGGACGGCGAGGAGGGCGTCGCCCGCGCCGAGGAGCTACGGCCCGACGTCGTCCTGATGGACGTCAAGATGCCGGGCGCCGATGGAATCGACGCACTGCGCAAGCTCCGCGAGCTGGACAATCCGGCCCGGGTGCTGATCGTCACCAGTTTCACCGAGCAGCGCACCGTCGTCCCTGCGCTACGCGCCGGCGCGGCCGGCTACGTATACAAGGACGTGGACCCGGAGGCCCTCGCGGGCGCCATCCGCTCCGTATACGCCGGGCATGTGCTGCTTCAGCCCGAGGTGGCAGGGGCGCTGCTGTCCCAGGAAGAGACGCACGGCGGCCACGGGCGTAGTGGCACCCTCACCGACCGTGAGCGGGAGGTGCTGGCGCTGATAGCGGACGGCCGCTCCAACCGGGAGATCGCCCGGGCCCTGGTCCTGTCGGAGAAGACCGTCAAGACGCACGTCTCGAACATCTTGATGAAGCTCGACCTGTCCGACCGCACCCAGGCTGCCCTGTGGGCCGTCCGTCATGGGATTGGCGACTGACGTTTCATACGGTCGTGTGATTGACAGGCTGGTAGCGCAGCCCCTGTGGCGGTCAGCCGTTCTCCAGGGCACGCCGCGGCGGCAAGCCGCGGCGAAGCTGAGAAGGGCTGAGCAGTGAAGAACTCCAAGAGGGCCGCCGCCGTATCGATCATGGTCGGCGGACTCGCTGTCGCTGGGGCGGGCGCCGCCTCGGTGAGCGACGCCGTCGCTCACGGCAAGGCCGTGGGCTCGCCCGGGGTCGGTTCCGGCAAGCAGATCCAGGTCCCGGTGGACGTGCCCGTGAACGCCTGCGGTAACTCGGTGAACGTGGTCGGGTTGCTGAACCCCACCTTCGGCAACTTCTGCATCAACGTCTGATCGGGTACGCACCCTTTGACCGATCGGGTCCGTAGCGCGCTGTTCTCGCCAGGCCGGGGGCACCCGGCTGAGCGCCGCGCCCCCGGACCCTGATCTGACGCCCCCCGCAGCCCCTCCGGCCCCGTGGCACCTGGCGAATTCGAGTGGTCGTTGCAACACGGGGCCGGTCGCCTTCTCGGCGGGGATGCTTGCGGGCCTTCGTACGGTCTTCGTGTCTGGGGTCGGCCCCGCGACCGGAGCACATACGTCCATCGAGGGCGTTCCCCGGGGCCGCGAGCATTCGTCGGGCCGGTCCGGGGCGCAACAGGCCAGGGCAGTCCGGGGCAGTCCGGGGCAGTCCACAACAGAGCTGTCTGGCCCCTCACGGGTGACCCAGAGGTTACGGTCCGTCGCCGGATTCAACCCGATCGTGGGTAAACGCGCCCGCCACCCGTGTCACGTCAGTCACCCGAACGTTGTCAACATGCGGCCCCGCGGCTGGGGCCGTTAGGACATTCCAGCAGAAGGTAGAACCCCATGAACTCCATGAGCACTGTCAAGAAGGCCGCCCTGGTCATCGCCGCCGCCGGCGTGGCCGTCGGAGCCTCGTCCGGCGCCGCGTTCGCCGACAGCGGGGCCCGCGGCAACGCCGTTGGCTCGCCCGGTGTCCTGTCCGGTGACCAGCTCCAGGTCCCGGTTCACGTGCCGATCAACCTCTGCGGCAACACGGTCAGCGTCATCGCCGTGCTGAACCCTGCCGTGGGCAACACCTGCATCAACGCCTGATCACAGCGCCTTCTGTAGTCGAAAGTCCCCGCGGACCCGCCGTCTGGTCCGCGGGGACTTTCCCTGTCCCCTCCCTCCGGCCCTTCCCCGGCTTCTCGTCCGCCCCCGAGACCCCGCCGCTTCCCCGATCCCGTCTTAGGGTTGCCGTAGCCGCTGCTCCACGTACGCGTTGTAGGCCGCCACCTGAGCGCGCCGCGCAGTCCGCTCCACCGGACGCAGCGCCGCGGCCCGCGCCGCGATCTCGGACGCGCTCACCGCGCCACCGTGCTCGGGCCCGTACGCGATGTCCACCAGCGCAGCCACCCGCTGTGCCAACTCCAGCACCCGCACCGCGCGCGGCGGATAGCCCGGCGCAAGCACCTCACGGTTGCGCTCGGCCCGCGCCCGGTACGCATCGAGCGCCGCGGCGGCTACGGGACCTGATCCCGCCACATTCAACTGGGACAGCACCTGCGTCGCCTCCCGCAGCGCATCGGGCAGCTCCCGCTCCGCCTCGCCGAGCGAGGGCACATCCGCGGGCGGCGCCTCGCGGACCGGCAGACAGCGCCACAGAACCTCGGTGTGGACGTCCTCATCGGTCACCGCCCCGCCGTTCGGCGACCCAAGGCCCACAGCGCCGTCCGGCACCTGTGGCCCGGCCCGGCGCACCTCGGGCACCAGGCCGAGTGCTACGCCCACCGCGATCACCGCCTCACCCGCCTCAAGCGCCCGCGCGTTGAACTCCGGGGGCCCACTCAGCCCCAGCGGATGCCCCGCCACCGGCAGCGCCACACACAGCCCGGTCGCGCCGAGCGCACGCAACCGTCCTATCGCCAGCGTCAGACCGACCGGCGCCGCATTCGGCGTCACACCAGGCGGAGCAGGTCTCTCCGGCAGGTCGGCGACGCGGTGTGACGCATCCGCGCCGGTCATACGGTGCGCCGCGTCATCAGGGGAGACAAGCCCGGCAAGAAGGGCGTTTCCCCACGCGGCCAGGCGTCCTGAACGAGGTTCATCGAGCATGCCACCAGCCTAAGGACTGGCACCGACAACGGGTGGCGTAGGTTTTGCTTGGGAGCTGTGCCCGCCGGCACACGCGACATGACGAGACTGCAATGGGAGACAACGCGCTCATGAGCGATGTTCTGGAGCTGGTGGACGTATCTGTGGTCCGCGACGGCCGGGCTCTGGTGGACCATGTCTCGTGGTCGGTCGCCGAGGGAGAACGATGGGTGATCCTTGGCCCCAACGGCGCGGGCAAGACGACTCTCCTCAACATTGCCTCCAGCTATCTGTTCCCGACCGCCGGCGCTGTGCAGATCCTCGGCGAAAAGCTCGGCGGAGTAGACGTTTTTGACCTCCGGCCGCGCATCGGCATGGCAGGCATCGGCGTGGCCGACAAGCTGCCGCGCAGCCAAACCGTGTTGCAGACCGTACTCACCGCCGCCTACGGGATGACCGCGAGTTGGCAAGAGAGCTACGAGTCCGTGGACGAGGACCGCGCCCGTGCCTTCCTCGACCGGCTGGGCATGAGCGATTACCTCGACCGCAAGTTCGGCACCCTCTCCGAGGGTGAGCGCAAGCGCACCCTGATTGCCCGCGCCATGATGACCGACCCCGAGTTGTTGCTCCTCGACGAGCCCGCCGCCGGTCTCGACCTCGGCGGACGTGAGGACCTCGTGCGCCGGCTTGGCAGGCTCGCCCGCGATCCGTACGCACCCTCCATGATCATGGTGACGCACCACGTCGAGGAGATTCCCCCGGGCTTCACCCACGTCCTGATGATCCGACAGGGTGAGGTGCTAGCCGCCGGCCCCATGGAGAGTGAACTCAACTCCCGTAACCTGTCGCACTGTTTCGGCCTTCCCCTGGTCGTGGGGCGCAACGGTGAGCGCTGGACCGCGCAGGGCCTGCCACTGAAGTGATCCGCCGCGCGGCCGGCATCCCGCGTCGAAGCCTGGGCGCGACGGGGCCGATCGGCCCGTAATGGCGCAGACTGTGCGGTGCCCTGTCCTCGGTGTGATCCGACAACTACCATGACCCCGTGGACGCATGGGTGTGGTGGCTAATTGCCGCCGTCGGACTGGGTATCCCTCTCGTACTGACGGCGATGCCCGAATTCGGAATGTTCGCCGTGGGTGCCGTCGCCGGTGCCCTCACTGCCGCGCTCGGCGGTGGCGTCGTGCTCCAGGTGGTGGTCTTCGCCATCGCCTCGGTCGCGCTGGTCGCCGTCGTGCGCCCGATCGCCGCGCGCAACCGTACCCAGCGCCCGTCCCTGGCCAGTGGCATCGAAGCGCTGAAAGGCCGACAGGCCGTCGTCCTGGAGCGAGTTGACAGAGGCGGCGGGCGCATCAAGCTCGCAGGCGAGGTCTGGTCCGCCCGTTCCCTCGACGACGACCAGGCATACGAGCCGGGCCAACAGGTCGATGTGGTGGAGATCGACGGAGCGACCGCCGTCGTGATGTGAGCCGTACGAACAGGGATATGAGCTGTGCACACGAAGCGGCGCCCCGGCTGTGCGGTGGTCCGCTGATCTGACAGACTCACCTATCCAAGATCGACCGACAACCGAAGGGCACGGGGAGCCACAGTGGACTCGATCATCATCGTCCTGATCATCCTGGTGGTGCTCGTGTTTATCGCCTTGATCAAGACGATCCAAGTCATCCCCCAGGCGAGCGCGGCCATCGTCGAGCGTTTCGGGCGCTACACACGGACCCTCAACGCCGGACTGAACATCGTCGTCCCGTTTATCGACTCCGTACGTAACCGCGTTGACCTGCGTGAACAGGTCGTCCCCTTCCCGCCGCAGCCGGTGATCACCCAGGACAACCTGGTGGTCAACATCGACACCGTCATCTACTACCAGGTCACCGACGCCCGCGCCGCGACCTACGAGGTCGCCAGCTACATCCAGGCGATCGAGCAGCTCACCGTCACCACGCTGCGCAACATCATCGGCGGCATGGACCTGGAGCGGACCCTGACCTCCCGCGAGGAGATCAACGCGGCGCTCCGCGGCGTGCTGGACGAGGCCACCGGCAAATGGGGCATCCGCGTCAACCGCGTTGAGCTGAAGGCGATCGAGCCGCCGACCTCCATCCAGGACTCGATGGAAAAGCAGATGCGCGCCGACCGTGACAAGCGCGCCGCGATCTTGCAGGCCGAGGGTGTCCGGCAGTCGGAAATTCTGCGCGCTGAGGGTGAAAAGCAGTCCTCCATCCTCCGCGCCGAAGGTGATGCCAAAGCCGCCGCGCTGCGTGCCGAGGGCGAGGCGCAAGCGATCCGTACGGTCTTCGAATCCATCCACGCGGGCGACGCGGACCAAAAACTGCTCTCCTACCAGTACCTCCAGATGCTCCCGAAGATCGCCGAGGGCGACGCCAACAAGCTCTGGATCGTGCCCAGCGAGATCGGTGACGCCCTCAAGGGCCTAGGCGGCGCACTCGGCAACTTCGGCCCCATGGGCGGCAATTCAGGGTCGGGTGGCGGCTCGGAAGCTGCGCCCAGGCAGCGTCGCGAGCAGCCCGGGATCGACTGACGACAGCCGCACTACGCACGCGCCGGCCATCCGCGCCCGCGGCGGCCCAAGAGCCACCGCGCCGCAGTCAGTACACATGGTGACCGCACCCGGCGCACGACACGGCCCCGCCGCTCCACCGAGCGACGGGGCCATCGTTTTTGCCTCACACCGTTGCGGTGCCGTCAGGCGGGCACCGGCAGCCAGTCCGGGAGCGCCTGCCGACCAGCACCACCGAGACCCAGGACCAGGGCGTCCGATGGCGACGGCGCGAAGGGCGCGCGCAGCAACCGCATCCCCGCCTGCTCCGGCGTACGGTCCGCCTTGCGGTGGTTATCCTCCGCACACGAGGCGACGGTATTCAGCCAGGTATCCCCGCCCCCGCGCGACCGGGGCACCACATGGTCCACGGTCGTAGCCTTGCGTCCGCAGTACGCGCACTGGTACCGGTCCCTGACCAGCACCCCGCGCCGCGACCACGGCGCCCGTCTTCGGAAGGGCACCCGCACGTAGCGGCTCAGCCTGATCACACGCGGCACCGGCAACTCCACCGCGGCGGCCCGCACCCGAAGCTCGGGATGGGCCTGCTCGACAACGGCCTTCCCCTGAAGCACCAGCACAACTGCACGCCGCAACGTCACCGTGGACAGTGGTTCGAAGCTGGCATTGAGCACCAGGGTCTCGCGCATCCCGAACACCTCCCGCATCCCGGCCCGCCCCGTTTCGGGCACGGCTTAACTCTGGACGCGCGAGCCAGGGACGACAACGCAATTTCGGGCACTGTCCGAAACGAGAAGGCCCGTGCGCTCAGCCCCCATAGGGCGAATCGGACGTCAGGCAGTGGGCATGACGGGCATGACGTACGAGAGGAAGAGCCGGGGGCGGTACGGGCCAGGGCCCCCGCGCTCGTCGCCTCAGCCCACAGCTCTCAGCTCTCAGCCCTCAGCGGGAGCCTCGTACTCGCCGATCAACTGGGCACGCCCCAACGTATGGAAGCGCAGATTGAAGCCCACGAACGCGGGCGACGCCTCCGCGTCGGGGCCCAACTTGTCCGTGTCCACGGCATACACCGTGAACACATAGCGGTGCGAGCCGTCGCCGGGCGGCGGCGCGGCACCGCCGAAGTCCCGGGTGCCGTAGTCGTTTCGCGCGTGCACCGCGCCCTCGGGCAGCCCGGTGAACCCCTCGCTGCCCGCGCCGGCGGGCAGCTCGGTGACATGGGCCGGGATGTCGAAAAGCGTCCAGTGCCAAAACCCGCTGCCGGTCGGCGCGTCGGGATCGAAGCAGGTGACGGCGAAGCTCTTCGTCCCCTCAGGAAAGCCCGACCAGCGCAACTGCGGGGACCTATTGCCCGCGCCGTACACCTGATCGTCCTTCAGCACGCCGCCGTGCGTCACATCGTCGCTCTGCACGGTGAACGAGGGCACTGCCGGATGGAAGTCATGGGGAAGCGGGCGCCGGTTCTGCTCGGACACGTTGAATCCTCTCTGCTCGGCTCGCGTGACGATGCGGTCACGGCCAGCCTAGCGATCACCGCCGGCCCACGGCCGTCCGTGCTGCGACGATGGCTCATATGACCGAACCGAAACGCGGTACCCCCGACACTGGACCGCACACCGCGCACCTGCATCTCGACGGCGTACGCGACAAGGCCACGTTCCTCGACCGCTGCGCCCGGGACCTTGACCTCCCCGAATGGTTCGGCCGTAACTGGGACGCGCTCGACGAGTGTCTGCGCGACCTGTCCTGGTGGGGGCGTCCCAGCGGCTACGAGATTCGGGTACGGGGCTGGCAGGAGTTCCGTGCGGCGGCGCCCGATACAGCTAACACGGCGGCCGAGGTCCTGGCCGACGCGATCGCGTATTGGTCGGAACGCGGCACAACGCTGACGGTGACGTTCGACCAAGGGTGAGCCAAGGCGCGCGGCGAACGCGGAATGCCAACCGCTGACACGCTGAAACGCGTGAGGCGCGCACCGAGTCGCTCGGTGCACGCCTCACACAGCGCTCGGATGGCGAGCGCGCCTGCCGGTCAGAGCCAGTTGCGCTTGCCGCCCACGTCGGCCAGCCACTGATTGAGGTACGCGGCCCAGTCGGTGTCCTGGTAGTCAGCCAGGCCTACGGTGAAGGCGCGGTAGGAGTCGCTGCCCTCGGTGAACAGACCGGGCTTCTTGTCCATCTCCAGGACGACATCCATCGCCCGGTCGTCGGTGACGAACGTCAGCTCAATCTGGTTCAAACCCCGGTACTGCTGGGGCGCGAAGAATTCAATCTCCTGGTAGAAGGGCAGCTGCTGGCGCGTGCCGCGGATGTGCCCGCGCTCCAGGTCAGCGCTTTTGAAGCTGAAGCCAAGGCTGCCGAACGCATCGAGAATCGCCTGCTGGGCGGGGATCGGGTGCACATTGACCGGATCGAGGTCGCCGGAGTCCACGGCTCGCGCGATCTCCAGCTCCGTGGTCACACCGACATTCATGCCGGTGAGATGACGCCCCAAGAACATGGTGACCGGCGTCTCCCACGGAACCTCTAGGGAGAACTGCACGGCGTGCACGGCACCGGACTGCACCTCGAACGCGCCGCCCAGCCGCTGCTTGGTGAACTCGATGTCCTGCTTGGTCTCCTGGTCGTTGCCTTCTACCTCGACCCTGGCCTGAAGGCCAACCGAGAGACTTTCGACTTGCTGGGCCACGGAACCGCCCTGGATACGCACCTCACCCTGGACCACGCCGCCGGGTACGACGTTCTCCTCGGTAAGCACTGTCTCCACCGAAGCACCGCCAGCTCCCATGCTCGCGAGCAGCTTCTTGAAGCCCATGTTCTTCCTCCCCAGGACGCGACACACTTTCGTCGCCTCGGTCGTGATGCCTGTCGATCGGTACACACGCGAATCCGTGTCGGCCGGTTCCGCGCCACAGACCTCGGCAGCCCGCTTCGCCCGCTCCAAGCAGTTCGCACGAGCGGTGCCGTACCCTCGGACCGCGTGACTGTGGGACCTGACCGTACGCCGCTCGACCGCTCGTTCTTCAACCGCCCTGTGCTCCAGGTCGCTCCTGACCTACTGGGCCGGACACTCGTCCGCCGCACACCGCAGGGACCAATCGAGGTGCGCCTGACAGAAGTCGAGGCGTACGCAGGGTCAGCCGATCCCGGCTCGCACTGTTACCGGGGCCGCACCGAGCGCAACGCCTCGATGTTCGGCCCGCCCGGACACGCATACGTCTACTTCACCTACGGCATGTGGCACTGCCTCAATCTGGTGTGCGGCGAGGCCGGGACTCCCAGTGGTGTGCTCCTGCGTGCGGGCGAGATCATTCACGGCCAGGAGTTGGTCCGCCCCCACCGCCCCACCGCGCGCAACGACCACGAACTCGCCAAGGGGCCGGCGCGGCTGGCCACGGGGCTGGGTGTGGACCGGGTCCTGAACGGCAGTGACATCTGTGCCGGCCCGAAGAGCGCGCTGAGCGTGCTGCACGGCGACCCCGCTCCTGCCGATCAGGTGCTCAGTGGCCCGCGCACAGGAGTGGGTGGGGAGGGGGCGACCCACCCATGGCGCTTTTGGATTGCGGACGACCCCACGGTCAGCCCCTACCGGGCCCACGCCCCCAGGCGCCGCAACCGCTCAGCGTCGGGGACGAAGCTTGACTCGAAGCGTCCAGGCGCCTAACGTAGCCCGAGCCGCTTGAGACGGGCAGTGCTGTCAGTGCGATCGGAAGATCGCGCAGATGCCGCCCCAGACGGCAAAAACCACTACGACGCGCGGCCCTTGATCGGGATGTATTTCGGCATGCCGGAATGCGATTCGAAAGCTTCGATTATGAAGCTCCGGGGAAATCCGCTAACGTAGTGGACACGCCGGAAGGCGCGAAACAAAACCCCGCTCCAACAGGGGACCGGAAACAAATTCCGCTGGAAACAGCGGGAAAAGGATCTGGTAAGGTTGGAAACACCGAAGGGAAGCGCCCGGAGGGCCCCGGTGAAACGGGACCGAAGGAAGCGTCCGTTCCTTGAGAACTCAACAGCGTGCCAAAAGTCAACGCCAAATTTGTTGACACCCCGTCTCCCAC
>NZ_JACHJL010000002.1 GCF_014203645.1 Streptomyces zagrosensis
CCGGTCCCCTGTTGGAGCGGGGTTTTGTTTCGCGCCTTCCGGCGTGTCCACTACGTTAGCGGATTTCCCCGGAGCTTCATAATCGAAGCTTTCGATTCGCATTCCGGCATGCCGAAATACATCCCGATCAAGGGCCGCGCAGTAATGGTGTGCCGCCGGTGCGGCGCGAGTGGCTGCCACAGAACCGTTACGGCGCCGTGGCAACTCGGAGAACACTACGGATGGGCTCAGGGAGTGTCAACCTGCGTCAGCCGAGGTCGCTGAGCCGGCCGCCGGCGTCCGGCTGGGCGTCCTCAACGCGTCGCAGAAGGCGGGTCAGCAGCTCGCCGAGGAGGTGTCGTTCGACGGTGGTGAGGTCCTGGAGCAGGTCCTCTTCGAAGACAGTGGCCATGCGCATCGCCTCAAGCCATTGCTCGCGGCCCTGATCGGTCAGTTCAACGATGACGCGGACGCGGTTGTTCTCATCGCGTTCCCGGGTCACCAGCCCCTCCGCTGCCATGCGGTCGATCCGGTGCGTCATCGCCGCGGGGGTCAGCCCGAGCCGCTTGGCGAGGTCGCCGGGCCCCAGGCGGTACGGCGCCCCGGAGAGCACCAGGGCCTTCAGGACCTCCCACTCGGTATTGCTGATGCCAAGGGTCGAGGTCTGACGGCCGTACGCGACGTTCATACGTCGGTTGAGGCGTTGGAGTGCGGAGACGACCTGCTCGACCTGGGGGTCGAGGTCGCGGAATTCGCGCTGGTAAGCCGCGATCTGTTCCTCAAGGCTCGGCTCGCTCGCACTGCCGCTCGGGCTGGGTGTCTCGGGCATGCCGCGCAGTATGGCACGCATCTCATTGGCATCGAAGTCCTTCTGTGTGTACTCTTAACTATCGAACTTTAGATCTGAAGTCTTGAGGCTTCAGGTCTCCTCGTTGTCCGTCTCTACGATCTAGGTAGGTGAGTGTGACCACCGCGATGGGCGCCGCGTTGCGCCGTATCCAGCTTGGCAACGCGTTGAGCGCGTTCGGCAACGGCTTCACCGTCCCGTTCCTGTTCATCTATGTGGCGCAGGTACGCGATCTTGGTTCGGGCACTGCGGGCGTGGTGCTCGCGACGTTCGCCGTGGCCGCGCTCATCGTGCTTCCCGTGACCGGTCGCATCATCGACCGGCGAGGGCCGTTGCCTGTCGCCATCGCGGGCACTGTCGCTGCCGCCATCGGTTCCCTAGGCCTCGGGCTCGCGTCCCGTGAGCCATATGTGATCGCTGCGGCCGGCGTCCTCGGCGCGGGCATAGCCGTGATCCAGCCCGCGCTCGCCACAATGATCGTGTGGTGCTCGACGCCGACGACGCGATCGCGCGCCTTCGCGACGCAGTTCTTCCTCAACAATCTCGGCCTCGGCCTCGGCGGCCTGCTGGGCGGACTGCTCGTGGATACCGCGCACCCGTCGAGCTTCGTGCGGCTGTTCGCGATCGAGTCCGTGATGTTCCTCGTGCTGGGAGCGGCGATCGCCTCGGTGCGGCTCCCCCGGGTGCCGAAGGTAGCGGACGCGATACCGACCCAAGGGCCCGCCAAGGGCGGCTGGCGAGCGCTGCTCGCTGACCGGGCCATGGTGCAGCTGTGCGTCTTGGGCTTCGTGATGTTCTTCGCCTGCTACGGGCAGTTCGAGTCCGGACTCTCGGCATTTGCCGTGGAGGTCACTCGGATCTCACCCGCAACGCTGGGGGTGGCACTGGCCGCGAACACCGCGGTCATCGTGGTCGCGCAGTTCGTGGTGCTCAAGCTCGTCGAGCGGCGCCGCCGTAGCCGGGTGATCGCGCTGGTCGGGCTCATATGGACGGTCGCGTGGGTGACCGCTGGCGCCTCCGGCCTGGTGCACGGCAGCCAGGCGATCGCGACCGCCGCGATCATTTCGACATACGCATTGTTCGGGCTCGGCGAGGCGATGCTGTCTCCCACGGTCGCCCCACTGGTCGCGGATCTGGCTCCCGGTTCGCGCATCGGGCAGTACAACTCGGCGTTCGCGCTGGTCAAGCAGCTCGCGCTGGCGGTTGGGCCAGCGGTGGGTGGGCTCATGGCCGCAGGCGGTCTGTACGGGGCGTACATCGTGATGCTCATCGGCTGCTCACTCGGCATCACCGCACTGGCGTTGCGGATGGGGCGCCGGCTCACACCGGCCCAGGACAATCCGCACCGGTCCGCGGCCACCACCGCGACCGCTCTGGCTCCCGCCCCGCGGGTGGAGGCCGAGGGCGTCGAGTCGCTCTCGGGACCGGGACCGGAACGGATACCGAGCCCTGCCCATACCCATGCCCATGCCCATGCTCCTGTTCCGGCGCCGGCACAGGAGGCAGTGACCACCGCCGCCTGAACCGAGGAAGGGAGGGCCGCTTCAGGGTGCGAACGGCAGCTATGGATGCGAGGCCCTCCCAAGGCCAGGCGCGTACGGGCGGTTAGGTGCGGGGTAGGGCGAACTCGCACCAGACGGCCTTGCCGCCGTCCGGGGTGCGGCGGGAGCCCCAGGACGAGGCGATGGTGGCGATGATCGAGATGCCGCGGCCGGCCTCGTCCACCGGTTCGGCGCGGCGGCGCCGGGGCAGGTGGTCGTCTCCGTCCGTGACCTCGATGATCAGCCTGCGATCGGTGCGCCGTAGGCGCAGGCGCATCGGGGGTGTGCCGTGTTGGAGGGAGTTGGCGACGAGTTCGCTGGCGGCGAGGACGCCGAGGTCGCGGAGTTCCGTCGGGAACCGCCAGCTCGCGAGCACGCCCGAGGCGAAGGCGCGGGCGCGGGGTGCAGCCTCGATGCCGCCGAGCAGTTCGAGGGCGGCATTGTGGAACAGTTCGGCATCGTGTCCGGTGCGGGCGGGGTGCTGGAGCACCAGGACGGCGACGTCGTCATCGTGTTCCGCGGTGATGCCAAGCGCCCTGATCAGTCGATCGCACATCACCTGGGGTGAGCCGGTGGCGCCCGCGAACGCGCGTTCCAGCTCGGCCACACCGTCGTCGATGTCCTGATCGCGCCGCTCGACCAGGCCGTCCGTATACAAGACAGCGCTGGAGCCGGGGCCGAGCGGCATCGAGCTCGACGCGTGCTGCCATCCGCCGGTGCCCAGCGGTGGCCCGGTGGGCTCGGCGGCGCGCCGTACCGTGCCATCGGGGTCGCGGACGAGGATGGGCAGATGGCCGGCGGAGGCGTACAGGAGGCGACCCTCGTTGGGGTCGTGGACCGCGTAGACGCAGGTGGCGATCTGGCTGGCGTCGATCTCGGCCGCCAGTCCGTCGAGGAGTTGCAGTACCTCGTGCGGTGGCAGGTCGAGGCGGGCGTAGGCGCGTACGGCGGTGCGCAACTGGCCCATGACGGCCGCGGCGCGCAGGCCGCGGCCCATCACATCGCCGATGACCAGGGCGGTGCGGCCGGCGCCGAGGGTGATCACGTCGTACCAGTCGCCGCCGACCGCGGCGTCGGTGCCGCCGGGCTGGTAGGTGGCGGCCACGCGTAGGTCGTCGGGTTGCTCAAGTTCCTGTGGGAGCAGACTGCGCTGAAGGGTGACGGCGGCCTCACGCTGGCGGCGTTCGCTGACGCGCAGCCGCTCGACCGCCTCGACCTGGTCAGTGACGTCGGCGGCGTAGACGAGGACGCCCCGGTAGAAGGCCGCGGGCTGCTGATGCCGGTCAGCGGTGACGGCGGTGACAGCGGCTGGTGCTAGTGCGGCAGCCGGTGCTGATGTGACGACGGGGGTGTTGGCTGACGGGTCATTCGTTGCGGGGGTGTTCGCTGCGGGAACATTCGTTTCCGGAGCGTTCGTTGACAGAGCGTTCGTTGACGGAGTAGCGGCTGCTGGGGCGCGCGTTGCCGATGGGGCGGTGCCTGTCGGGCTGCTTTCCGGGAGGGCGTCACAGGGCTCGGTGGTGTCTGGTGCGCACAGCGTGCTCCGGCCGTCCGGAACGCCGACGATCAGGTCGCCCGGGGCCGGGGCCGGCGTGGAGCTGGGCGGGCCAGCGTTCGGGGTGGTGTCGGCACCCGTTCGACCCCCTACTGCGCGGGCCTCGACTGAGTGGCCGTTACCTGCGCGCTCCCCGTCTGCGCGGTCTTGTGCACCGTCCCTGCCTGCGTTGTCCCTGCCCGCACCGTCCCTGCTGACATCGTGCATGCCCACGTCGCCGTTGCCGGTGGTTGCCGTTGGGTTTGGGTGTGCGGTGCTGTGCGTGTCAGAGGGCTGGGTGGTGGCCGGTGCCCAGGCGGTTTCGAGGTGCTCGTGGGCGGTCGTGATGGATGGCGCGACGCGGATGGGGGTGCAGGTGAAGGTGTAGTAACTGTCCCGGGTGCGCGTTCCGGGCGCGAGGCCGGCTACCGGCATTGCCGCCGACTCGTGTCGCGCAACACCCGGCAGTGCCGCGCCCAGCCGCGCAACCTCAACGTCCTGGGGCTCGGGCATGCCAAAGCCGCCGGTCTCCGGGTCGATGGCGAGGTCGATGTGCCGTACGCCCTCGGTGGCCAGGTCCATGAGCGGGTCGGCTGCTGCCTCCCTGATCGGGTCGGCGACGGGATCGGCCAGCTCGCCCACCGCGGGCCCGCCGCTGGATGCGCCACCAAGCGCGCCCTGAGCAGTCGGTGCAGTCGGGACGGTCGGTGTAGTCGGCCTTGGGGCCTGGCTCGTGGCCGCACTTCGCTCCGGGGTCGCGTCCCGCTGCGGGCTCGTGCCCTGCCCCGTTGAGCGGGTGTGGGGGCTGGCGGCGGATGGTGGCGTAGGAGGGTGGTGGGCATTGGCCAACGCGCCGGCGCCTGCGGCCGGGCGTGCGGCGGAGTGCTGGCCACGGTGCGGCGGATCAGCGGCGGGCGCGCCGGAGGGCGCGGGTGGCTTCGCTCCACCGTGGGGAACGCGGCGGGATTTGACCGTACGCGGCTTGCCGCTGCGCAGCACCTGGTCCATCAGCGGCAGCACGCCCATTTCCTGAAGTTCGGGCAGCGCCTCGCGTGCGGTCAGGCCGGGCGAGCGGGTGCCGAAGAGGGCGGCGTACGCGTCGTTGACGTAGGCGATGCGGTGGTCCGGCCCGTAGACGATCGCCACCGGGGCCGGGACCTGGGTGAGCAGGGTCTGGAGGGACAGTTCTTCCAGGGTGGGGATGTCGCCGGTGTCGGAGCTGGCGTCCGAGCTGGTATCGGCGGCCGGGCCGGGTTCGCCGCGCTCGCCCCTGGCGGCGGGCACTGAGCCGCTGCCCGCCGACGGGGTCCGTGCGGCGTGGTCACCGCGGCCGGTACGTCGCTGGGAGCCAGGGAATCGGACGCTCCAACGCGTGAGTTTCACAGAGGATTACCTCGCGGAGTCGTGGCGGAGCGGCGCACCGACGCGGGGTGGCGGACAACAGTGCGGGGATCGGCCCCCTGGGGAGTGCAGCAAACGTCCAAATCCTCGTGATTGTCACTCTTTGCAGATACGAGCCCACCCATGGTCACACGTCCAGTGTGACCGACCGGACTGACATCCGTCAGACGCCAGTCACGCCGGGGGAGTTCCCGGCTCCGCCGTGCGCGGCGCAACGCGTGGATCAGCTGGCTTCCGGATGGCGACCGGTGCCCGCGGCAAGTTGGAACTCGGCACGCGGGTGTTCCAGCGAGCCGAGCGAGACGATCTCCCGTTTGAACAGCCCGGCCAAGGTCCACTCGGCCAACACCCGGGCCTTTCGGTTGAGGGTCGGCACCCGACTGAGGTGGTAGGCGCGGTGCATGAACCAGGCGGGGTACCCCTTGAGCTTGCGGCCGTAGACGTGTGCCACGCCCTTATGGAGGCCAAGGGATGCGACGGAACCGACGTATTTGTGCGCGTAGTCGGTGAGCGGCTGGTCGCGCAGTGCGGCGAGTACGTTGCCGGCCAGCACCTTGGACTGGCGCACGGCGTGCTGGGCGTTGGGGGCGCAGAGCGCGCCGGATGCGTCCGAGGTGAGGTCGGGGACGGCGGCGGCGTCTCCGGCGGCCCAAGCGTGCTCGGCACCGTCCACCTGTAGCGCTGCGGTGCACGGCAGCCGCCCTCGGCTGTTCACGGGCAGATCGGTGGCGGCCAGGATCGGGTGCGGCTTGACGCCCGCGGTCCATACGAGCGTACGGGCGGGGAAGCGCGAGCCATCGCTCAGGACGGCGACGCGGTTCTCGCACGAGTCGAGTCGGGTCTCCAGCCGCACATCGATGTTTCGGCGGCGCAACTCGCGTACGGCGTACTCGCCCATCTCCTCGCCAACCTCCGGGAGGATGCGATCGGTGGCCTCGACTAGCACCCATTTCAAGTCATCCGGCGAGAGGTTGTGGTAATAACGCGCCGCGTATCGAGCCATGTCCTCCAGCTCACCGAGCGCCTCCACGCCCGCGTAGCCACCGCCGACAAATACGAAGGTGAGCGCGGCATCCCTGACCGCTGGATCGCGGGTGGACGAGGCGATGTCGAGTTGTTCCAGGACGTGATTACGCAGCCCGATGGCCTCCTCTACGGTCTTAAACCCGATTCCATATTCGGCCAGTCCGGGGATCGGGAGGGTGCGGGAAACGGAACCTGGTGCGAGTACCAGCTCGTCGTAGTGAATGTCGATCGCACCGGTGCCTTCCTCGGCGCTGGCGAGAGTGCGGACAGAGGCGGTGCGGTTGGCATGGTCAATGGCCGTGGCCTCGCCTATGACCACCTGGCATCTAGGCAAGATCCGGCGCAGCGGCACCACCACATGGCGCGGCGAGATCGAGCCAGCCGCCGCCTCGGGGAGAAACGGCTGGTAGGTCATATACGGCTCGGGGTCTACCACGATGACCTGGGCCTCGCCGCGCTTCAGCTTCCGCTGAAGGCGCAGCGCGGTGTACATCCCGACGTAGCCACCGCCGACAACAAGAATGCGCACGGGTTCCTTCACCCTCCCATGACGCACCGGTGGCCGGACTTTGTCCACAGCCCCGACGAAATGTGTGACCGGAGGTCCCGGAGAAAGCGGAACCTTTGGTTCGGCCGCGGATGTGGAAGGTGTGCAGGTCAGCGCGTGGCCACCGGGGATTGGTCCAGCGGCGAATCGGGAGAGAACGGCCGCGTACTCCGATCGAGGGGCGCTCCGGACGGAACTACCCCTTCATTCTTGACCTGGGCTCAACTATGTTCGTACTTCGTCGGGGTATCGACACAGCTCCGACAGTCAGGGCGGGGAGTCTCCGGGGGGAGACGTCATTACCGGGGGATCGGTTATGCACATTCAGAGTTCTCATTGGTCATCCAGCGTTGCTACGACAGACGGGGGCAATGGCCGTCACACGCCGCTACGCGTAGACGCACAGCGCAATCTTGAACACGTGCTGCGGGCTGCCCGCGAGGTCTTCGGAGAGCTGGGTTACGGGGCGCCGATGGAAGACGTCGCGCGCCGGGCCCGCGTCGGAGTCGGAACGGTCTACCGGCGGTTTCCCAGCAAGGACGTGCTGGTCCGCCGCATAGCCGAAGAGGAGACAGCGCGCCTCACCGACCAGGCGCGCGCTGCCCTCCGACAGGAGGACGAGCCGTGGTCGGCGCTCTCCCGTTTTCTGCGCACTTCGGTGGCGTCCGGCGCGGGCCGGCTGCTGCCACCACAGGTGCTGCGGGTGGGCGTTGACGTCGAGACGGAGGTGGAGGGAATACGGGTGCCGCATCAGCGGCAGTCCTCACCCGCCGCGCCGGAACTACGGCTCGTGGAACAGCGCAGCACGCCTGACCCGCTGGACGGGGTCGGGCGCGGAGTCGTGGCTGGTGCCGGCACGATCGTCGGTACGGGCCCGGTCTCGCCGGTCGCTGCCGCACCGACCATTTCGGCCACGCACTCAGCGCAGCCAGGACAGTCAGGACAGTCAGGAAACAGCCCGGTGCACGGCACAGTGACCGGGGTGAGCAACGGCACGGTGCTAGAGCACCACCCGGACGACGGTGGTGCTACGGCGCTGCTTGAGGTCGTCGGCAAGCTCGTGGAACGTGCACGGGCGGCGGGCGAGTTGCGGGTGGACGTCACGGTCGCAGATGTGTTGCTGGTGATTGCGACGGCAGCCCCGTCGCTGCCCGACGCAGCGCAGCAGGCGGCTGCATCGGCCCGGCTGCTCGACATTTTGCTGGACGGACTTCGGTCTCGCCCGGTGGGCTGAGCAGGCCGACACCGCGCCGACGAGCGGTCAACACCCGGCACCCCATCGACCTCGGGGACGCTGGGGCCCGTGGTGAACGGGAGCGCTCGTCGCGCAAGGTTCACGGGCTGAGTGAATGCTGTGCGGGCGGCGGCCCGTCGCGACGTTGGTGCGTCGCGGCGGGCCGCCATCTGCGTATGGCGGGGCCTGGCGGCCCAAACGCGGCTGGGGTGGGCCGGCGGGGGTGACCGGGCGGGGGGTGACCGAGCGAGCTGGCCCCATACGGGTGAACGAGGGGGCTCACCCTTGCGAAGGGTCCCCGGAAGGGTGGTTGCTGAGGGAGAGACGGGTCCGGCCAGTGACGGCTGTGACACTCTTTGCCGCGTGTTTGGGTCTGTTGGCGTGTATGGGAGCTGTGGCTATGGGCGTTGAGGGGCCGGACAACCGACGCGACCGTGACGACGACGGGGCCGCCGAGCCAGGTTCCAGCCAGGCCGTGGGTGCGGGCCAGGGCGGTGCGGAGGCCGCCCAGCGCAGGCGGCGGGATGGCATCGCCCCCGATCCCAGCATTCCGCAGCAGCGGGCCGGACGGCGCGGGTATCAGGCCCGTACTCGCGGCCTCGACACGCATCCCGACACGGTCAGCACAGCCGACACAGCCGGCACAGTCAGCCCCAACACAGCCAACACAGCCAACACAGCCAGCGTTGTCGAGGGCGTTGACGCTCAGGACCCTGGCGAGACCGACGAAGCGGATGCCGCGGGCGCCTCGGACGCTGCCAGGCCCCCCGGCGCTCTTGGTGCCTCCTGCGCTTCCGGTGGCGGCGACGCCGATGGTGGCGGTAGTGACCAGGGTGGCAGCAGTGGCGGTGAGGGCAGTGGCGGCGGCGATGACCGCGGCGACGGCAGCCTGCCGGTGGAATTGGCGCCGACCGATGGCGCGTTACTGGAGCAGATGCGCAGCGGTGACGGTACGGCGTACGAGCGGGCGTACGAGGAGTTGTATCGGCGGCATGCGCACGCGGTGCGACGGTACGCCCGTAGTTGTTGTCGGGACGCGGACACGGCGGATGATCTGACGGCGGAGGTATTCGCCCGTACGTTGCAGGCCGTACGCGGCGGGGCCGGGCCGCACACTGCGGTGCGTGCGTATTTGCTGACGACCGTGCGCCGGGTGGCTGCCACGTGGATGAAGACCGCCAAGCGGGAGCAACTGGTGGAGGACTTCGCGGTGTTCGCCGCTTCGGCCGACCGGCCGGCGCCGAACGAGGAGGGTACGCCGGGGTCCGGGTTCGACGTCGGCGCCGACGTACGGGCGATGCATGAGGCCGAACAGTCCCTCGCGGTGCAGGCGTTCCGCAGTCTGCCTGAGCACTATCAGGCGGTGCTGTGGCACACCACGGTCGAGGACGAGCCGCTGCGTGATGTGGCACCGCTGCTCGGGCTGACCGACAACGCGGCGGCGGTGCTCGCGCACCGGGCGCGGGAGAAGCTCAAGCAGGCGTACCTCCAGGCCCATGTGAACACCTCACAGGCGGCGGGTGAGGACTGTGCGCGCTATGCGGACCGGCTCGGTGCGTACGCCCGGGGCGCGTTGCGCATGCGGGCCGAGCGCGGGCTGCGTAAGCACCTTGAGGACTGCGTCAAGTGCCGCATGGCGGCCCTTGAGGTCGCGGACGTGAACGCCACCTTGCGGGCCGCGTTGCCGGTCGCGGTCATTGGCTGGTTCGCGGCTGCGTACGCGACGAAGGCCGCCACCGGAGGTGCCGCAGGCGCGGGTGCCGGCGCGGCTGCCGCGGCGGGTGGTGCGGCAGCCGCGGCAGGCGGCTCGGCTGGGAGCGCGGCGGGGGGCCTGGCGGGCTCGGGCACTGGTGCGGTGGGTGCCGGCGGCGCTGCGGCGGTCGGAAGCGGGACGGGAGCGGCCGGCGGGACGGCCGGGAGCGGCGCCGGAGGGGTCGGGGGATCGGCGGGAGGCGCAGCCGGCGAGGGCCTCGGTTCCACGGCAAAGGTCGGGATCGCGGCGGGCGTGGTGGTCGTGGCGGGGGCCATCTTGGCGTACGCGCTGTCGGGCGGGTCCGATGCGCCGAAGAAGCCGGAGGCCAAGGAGCCGACGACCGTGGTGCCCAGCACCCCGCACAGCCCGCCGCCGAAGCCGGGCCCACCGCCGCCGACCCCGCCGCCAGCCAAGCCCCCAGCGCCTGCGCCCATCGCGCCCTCTCCGGCGAAGCCGAAACCGAAACCACGGCCGGCCCAGCAGCCGACCCAGCAGCCGACACCGCAGCCGACCCAGCAGCCGGCACCGCGACCGACACCGCAGCCCACGCCGCCGACAACCCAGCCCACCCCTTCGGCGACGCCCACCACACCAGCGCCGGAGCCTCCGCCTCCCGTTCCCCGGCCAACCCCGTCTTCCACGCCAACGCCCACCCCAGCCCCCACCCCGACTGCCCGGCCGAAGCCGCCGCCGACCGTCTTTCAGGTCAACCGGTTGGAGTACGGGGGCGTCGGCGACGGCACCAAGCCTGAGCTGCGGCTCGCCGGCAGCAGCCCGATATGGCAGCGCGACGGGCTGTCCATCGGGGGCAAGCGCTATGCGCACGGCGCGACGATGCACGCGCCGTCGTCGGTGACGATCGATCTGAACCGCACCTGTGTGTCCTACGAAGCGCTCGTCGGCCTCGACGACCTGACGTACGGGCTGGGCGCAGCGCGGTTCTCCGTGTACAGCGGCTCGGCGCGGCTATGGCGCTCGGGGGTCGTACGGGCGGGTCAGCCGGCCGTTCCGGTACGGGTTGCGCTGGCGGGGCGCACGTCGATCAGGCTGGTGGTGGAGCCGCACTCCGTGCTTGGTCGGGTGGCACTCGGCGACTGGGCCGAGTCGCGCATCGGCTGTCGGTGAGGGCCGCCGCACCACGCGGGGCCCGGCCACCCGAGGCCGGCCACCCGGGTCTCACCACCCAGACCTCACCATCCGGGCACCAGCACACACAGCGGGCCGCTTATGGTGTCTCCCCCGAGGCTTCGCACTCGGTTGTCCCGATGACCTCGTTGACCACCTTGACCACGTCGGCCACCTGCAACTCGCGGCTCGCCGCGCGCAGCGAGGCGAACTCCTCGTCACCGAGGATCTTGGCGCCCGCGCGGGCGACCCGATCCGCTTCGGCCCGAGACAGCGGACTGCGCGGAAAGACACCACGCCAACCATCGGCCGCACCGAGCAGTTGAGCCGCGGCCCGGTATGCGCCGTACGTATCACGTGAGTCGTGCGTGCTGTGCGGGTGACGCGCGTCGTATGTGCCGCGTGGGTCAGGTGCGCGGTACGCACCGTGTGTGCCGTGTGTGCCGTGTGTGCCGTGCTTCGCGAGGATGTACGCGGTGCTCTCGGCCGCGTGGGCGAGCAGCACCTCCGTGCAGTTCGCCGCGACGCTGCTGGCCAGCGTGTCCCGCAGGCTGCGCAGCCCCCTCAGCACGTCGCCCTCTTCGGCGCAGATACGGCCCTCAAGGCTGCCCAACATCAGCGAGAACTGCGGCGGTGGCGACACGCTCTCGGCCGCCACGCGGGCCTGGTCGCAGCGGGCCCGTGCATCCACCACATCCCCGTACAGCAGCGCAATGGCGGCACGCAGCGAGCCGTTGAACGCCGCCGCGTCTGCCCCGCCGAACCGTTCGGTCTCCTCCTCCGACTGGTCGAGAAGCTTGCTCGCGGTGACGGGGTCGCCGCAGGAAAAGGCGAGTTCGGCGAGCCGGGAGATGAGGAACGGTGCATCCGTGTACGCGCCGAGTTCGCGGGCCAGGCGCAGCGCCTCGCGATAAGAGGCACGGGCCTCGGCGTAACGCCCGTACGCCGCCGCCATCTCGGCGCTGGCCTCCTCGACCTGGGCCAGCATCCAGCGGTCGCCGACGCGTCGGCTGATAGCGCGCAGCTCGGCCCAGTCGCGGTCAACGCGGTGCATGCCGCCGGGCATGTCGATGGCCATATGGGTACGGAACATCAGCGAGACACCGAGCGCCCAATCGTCCCCGTATGTCCGGCAGTTCACGACCGCCTGATCGAGCAGCGGGAGGACGCCCGCGTGCCCGTCGATGAGGTACCCCGCGAACGGCCACATCAGACCGGGGAACTGGGCGCTGCGCGTCCCCTGGCGTGGCCCGTACGCATCGCGGATGGCGCGGGCGATGGCAAGTGCCGTGGGATCGCGCAGCACCTCGGCCGAGCGTTGCTCGGCGAGCAGGAAATACAGCAGAAGTTGCAGGTCGAGGCGTTGCCAGTAGCGAGCGACAGCGGCCGGATCGTCCTCGGGCGGCGCGCCTGCGAACTCGGGCTGCGCAGGGGCTGTGCCGGGCGGCAGCGACCATGGCTCTGACTCGGATTCGGGCTCGGATACGGACTCTGACTCGGGCGGGGGCGCCGGCGCGGGCGCCGGCTCGTAGTTCCCCTGCGCTGCGCTGTCCCCGTCTGAGCGATGGGTGGCCTCGTGGTGTGCCGACTCGAAGGCGAGGGTGTGACGGACCCAGACCGCTCCCTCGTCCCGATAGTTCCGCAGCCACCAGAACCAACCGAGGCTGAAGACCAGATCAACCGCCGTGGCGAGGTCGTCGCTACCGTCCTCGAAGGGGCTGCCGCTCGTCGCAGGGGGGCCGCCCGTCACAGGGCTGCCGCCCATCGCGAACCCCTCGATCGCGGGCTGGGAGGCGGAGGTCGGCGCGTTGGTGACGCGCTCGGCCGGTGTCAGGCAGCGGTGCAATGCCGCGCGGAAGTTGTCGAGGTCGGTTTCCACCCGGCGTAGCCACGACAGCTGCTCCGCGGAACGCAACCGGGGCGCCGCGGCCTGGGCCAGATCCCGGAAGTAGTGGGCGTGCCGGCGTGCGGTCGCGTCCCGTTCGGCCCGGCCGCGCTGGCTGCCCAGGGCACGTTCGGCGACCCGCTCGGTGACGTACTCGTGGATGGTCTCCAGCATGCGGTACCGAGGGTCGCCACCCGTTCCGTCCGCGGCGAGGGGCGTGTGCGTGACGACGAGGAGCGACTTATCGACCAGTGCTCCGAGGAGGTCAAGGACGCCGGCTGGGTCGATTCGTTCGACCCGCCACCCCCTAGACGCTACTGACCCCGCCGGACGCACCGGTTCTCGCCCTGGGCCCGGCCCCGCTGGCTGTGTCGCCCCCGTTGGTTGTACTGACCCGGTCGACGGCTGCGGTGTGTCGTCCGCGCAGACCGTCTCCGCCGCCGGCAGGTCCCAACTGCCCGCGAAGAAGGAGGCGCGGAGCAGCACGGTGCGCTCTCGTTCATCAAGCAGGTCCCAGGACCAGTCAACGACCGCGCGCAGCGTCTGCTGGCGGGGTAGTACGGTCCTGCTACCGCTGGTCAGCAACCGGAAACGGTCATCAAGTCGGTCGGCGATCTGGCGTGGCGAGAGCATCCGCAGTCGTGCGGCGGCAAGTTCGATGGCGAGCGGCAACCCGTCCAGTCGGCGGCAGATCTCGGCGACGGCTGCGGCCGTCTCCCGGTCACCGGCCGGGTCGAAGCCCGGCCGTGCGGCGGCGGCGCGTTCGGCAAACAACTGGTGGGCCGGCGCGGGCGCCAATGGCTCTACGGGGCGCACGGTCTCCCCGGGCACGCCGAGCGGCTCGCGACTGGTGGCAAGCACGGTGACGCCAGGGCAGTGCGTGAGCAGCGTTTCGGTGAGCTCGGCTGCCGCCTCGATGACGTGCTCGCAGTTGTCGAGGAGCAGCAACAGTTTGCGGTGGGCACACTGTTCGACCAACCGTGCGGTCGGCGAGGTGGCGTCCGGACCGCTGCGCGTCTCCAGGCCGCCGGTGTGCAGGGCCGTATCGCGGCGGCCGATGGCGCTCAGGACCGCACCGGAGACAGCGGCTGGGCTGTCCAGCGGGGCGAGTTCGGCGATCCACACGCCATCGGGGTAGGCGTCGCTGACCGTGGCGGCGGTCTCCTCTGACAGCCGGGTCTTGCCGGAACCACCGGGTCCGGTCAGCGTGACCAGCCGCGCCCCGTGCAGTTCCTGTCGCAGCGAACGGATCTCGGACCGCCGCCCGACGAAACTCGTGAGCCGGGCGCGGAGATTTCCGCGCGGCGCAGCGGAACGGCTACTTGACCGCACGGCATCGATGTCGGTCGCCGCGTCCGGGCGTGACCCATGCGTATCCGATACGGCGCGTGTGTTGTACGCGGCGTCGTCGCCGTATGCGGCCTGTGTGCCGTGCTCGACCTGTGCGTCGTATGTTGCCTGTGCGTCGTACGCGGCGTGATCGCCGCCCACGCTGCGCCCTTCGTCGGCCGCGCGCCCCTCGCGTACGCCGGGCTCGTCCCCGCGGCGGGCGACGGCGTCGGGTGTGGACGGCCCAGCCGGTACGGACGGCTCGCCCGGTGCGGCGTCAGGGGCCGGTGCGGCTTCGGCGCCCGGTGCGGTTTCGGCGCCAAGCCCGACAGCGGGGCCGGGCTCCCGGTGGTTGTCGCGGACGGGCCGTTTATCCCTTACGGGCGACTTGTCGTCCCGTATCGACCGCTCATCTCCTACCGACCGCTCCCCCCGTACGAGACCCCCAGCGCCTCCCGTGGCGCCGGCCTCCCCATTGGTCGCTGCCGTCGCTGCCGTCGCTGCGCGCGGCGGTCCCGCCAACAACTCGGCGTGCAGATGGCGCAGTTCGCTTCCTGGGTCCGCGCCGAGGCGTTCGGCGAAGATGTGGCGGGCCACCTCGTACGCGGCCAAGGCGTCGGCCGACCGGTCCGCGGCGCGTAGGGCGCGCAGGAGTTGGGCGTGGAAGGGCTCGTCGAGCGGGTGCTGGGCGACAAGTTCGCGCAGTTCGGGGATGACCTCCGTCTTGCGGCCGAGCGCAAGGTCCGCCTCGATGCGCTGGTGAAGGGCGGTGAGCCGCAGGGCATCGGCCCGCGCGGCGGCCACCTCACGGTCCGGCAGATCGGCGAGTGCTGGGCCGCGCCACAGGGCGAGCGCGTCGCGCAGCAACGTGGCGGCGGTCGCGGCGTCGCCTGCGTCGAGCGCGCGGCCTCCCGCGCTCGCGCGTTGCTCGAAGATCGCGAGGTCGATGTCGTCGGGCGCGGCAGTGAGCCGATAGCCGCCGGGGGCCGACTGAACGGCCTCCTTGCCGAGGTTGCGGCGCAGCCGTCCGACGAGCGCCTGGAGTGCGGCGGGGGCGTCGTGCGGAGGGGTGTCGCCCCATACGTCACCAATGAGGACATCGACGGAGGCAAGCGCCGAGGCCGGGCGAGTGGCGTGCAGGGCGAGCGAGGTGAGCAGCGCACGCAGACGCGGACCGCCGGCGGGCAGTAGTTGCCCGCGGTGGTCGTACGCCTCGGTGACGCCAAGAATCAGGTACCGCACCCGCTCATTGTCCTCGCTTAGCTGAGCGAACCACTGATTCCACCTCGTCCGTGCCGCGGCGCTGCCCGCTGGCCGCGCCCGAAAACTCCTTCAGCCGGGACATACTCGCCGGCCTGCAACGCCGCCCTGCCGCCCGCAGCACACCGCCTCATCTCGCACGGACTCAACGCCCGACCAGGTTCCCAGGCACAACCCAGCCACCTCAGCCGACCCGGCCAACCCAGCCGGCGCTCGTTCAGATGCTGGGCCGTGGCACGACTCCGCCGGCAACCGCGCGTTGGCGTGGGGCCGCGCTGCCGGTCCAGCAGGTGCCGCGGCGGGACAGTAGGCGGCCCAACCAGATCTCGGTGGAGACCAGCTCGGCGATGCCGTCCAGGGGAACGCGTTCGCCCTGCGCCGCCGCGCGCAGCGCCTTGCGCACGACACGGGCCTCCACGAGGCCGGCGTCAGCGAGCAAGGGTGCGTCGAAAAGCGCGATCAGGTCATCGATGGCGTGGCGCAGCCCCGCTCGTAGCGCGACGTTGTGCGTGGCGTGCGAGGGCGCGCCCCAGCCGGCCGGCAGGTCGCGGATGCCCGCTCCCGCCAGCACGGCGCGCAGCACCGATACGCGCGCCCCCGGTTGCACCCGGAGCGCTTCGGGAAGCGCGCGGCATGCCCGCACCACCTGGTTGTCCAGGAAGGGCGCGTGTAGCCGCTGGCTGCGGATCTCAGTGGCCTGCTCGAAGACGCGGTGATCGGCGGCGTGCCGCGCCAGCGAGGCGTCCGCGCGGCGCTCGCCGGGGCGGCGCAGCAGGACGGGTCGTGCGGCGGCCTCCTCCAGGCGAACCGATACTTCCGCGAGCGCCTCCCCCGTCAACCAGCGCGCCGCGGGCCCGGGACGGCACCAGGCGAGGGCGGCGAGCGAGGCCCCGACCGCGCCGCCGATTCCGCCGCTGTCATCGCCTGTCCGGTCGCCGGCATCGGTGAAGCGCTGTTGCAGCAACAGGTTCGCCACCTCCTCGACGCCCTCGCGATAGGGCGTACGGGCCAGCTTGCGGGCCGCGCGGTAGACGGTGAAGGGGACGAAGAAGGAGTGCGCGGAGGGGCCGTCTGCGCGGGCGAGTGCCGTGGCGGGGCGCAGCAGATGGCGGCGGCGCCGGTCGAGCAGTAGATCGGCCAGGCGCGCCGGGTGCGCGTCGAGAACCTGCCGTGCGCCGTGGCCGACGAGATGGTCGGCGGAGCCCGCGGCGAGTCTGAGGCGGTGCCGCTCGGCGCTGATCAGCGCGGGTCCGGGTTCGTCGGTGAGCGGGCCGCGCTCCAGTGCGGCGTACGGCAGCGCTTCCACGCCCGCGGCGACGACGACATGGTGCAAGCGGGGGTTGGAGGCGATGCTGCGGGCGCGTTCCAACTCGGCCTCGCGAATGCGCCCCGGGGCGATCGCCAGGTCGTTGAAGGTGACGGCGAGCAGCCGCTCCCCCGCCTCCGCCGCGTGCCCGAGCGGGGTGCCCGGCACACCGGGCAGCCCGGCGGCGAGCAGCGCGAGGGTGCCGGATGCGCTGCCGCCAGACAGGTCGGCGCCGACTCCGGCTGCGGGCGCGCCTCGGGCGGCGCGGCGCTCGGCGGGCCCCATGCCGGGTACGGGGCCGGGGTCGAGGCCGGGCCCCTCGGCCTCCGGAGCGTGCCGGGGCGCGGCCAGTCGGACGCGTACCGCTTCGATGAGCGCATCGCGTACGCCCTCCACGGCCCGGTCCGGGTCGAGCTGGGGTGCGGCGACGGCGAGCGAGGCGGTCGGCTCGTAGCCGATGACATCGCGCGAGCCGCCACGGGAGCCGTTGCGCGCTCCCCCGCGCGAGCCGCCCGGCGCGGCACCGTACGCGCTCTCATACGCGCTGCCGTACCCACTGCCGTGCGTACTGCTGTAGCCGCTGTAGCTGCTGTCGCCATAGGCCGCGCCTCGCGAACCGTCGTATGAGCCGTCGTATGCCTGGCCGGAGGCGTGGCGCCCGTCGTAAGCGCCGTGTGCCTGACGCGCCGCGCCGCCCGACCCGTCCCGCCCGTACGCCCTGCCGCCTAGGTCCGCTCCGTCCGACGCGGAGCCGCGGAGCACCAACGCATGGCCGGGCGGCACCCGCCGCACGCCCAGGTACGGGGTGCCGTCGCCGATCGCCTCGGGCGAATCGGGGCAGGCCAGCAGGGCGGCGAGGTGGCCGATGTCGAGTTGGGCCTCGATGAGGTCGGCGAGCGGTAGTGCGGCGGTCGCGTACGCCGTGCCGCCTTCCCACGGCGTGTAGAAGACGGGTCTCGCGCCGGCCAGGTCGCCGGCGACGGTGACCCGGCGGCCAACCTGCGCGACGGCCGTATAGCTGCCGGGCCAGGCAGTGAGGTGTCGAAGCGCGCCGCCCCTGGCTGCGAACAAGCCCGTGCGCAGTTCTTCGTCGCTGGCGCCACAGCAGCCGAGCACGGCCAGCCGCGAGGCCCGATCGGCGTGCACCACGCGCACCTCGTCAAGGCGCCAGTCACCGACAGCCCACAACGGATCGGGGCCTCCCCACACAAGTTGGGCACCGACCGGCTGTAGGGAGCCGCCCTGGGCGAGGGAAGGCCCCGAGGCGATGTTGCCCCACCCCACCAACCACCGCATCGCCGCCTCCACAGGCTGTGGACAACTAAGAAGGAGTCGTCATCATGCACAGTAAGCCCACGTTTTCCGCATCGTCGGAGCCAACACGCGGGCGCCGAGCGTGCACGGACGCTCCCCAACGGGCCGGCCATCACCGTGTGATGCCTCTCCGTCAGGGCCAATGCTGCCACGTCCACGCGATTCGGGCGGAGCGCGGTACGAGCAGTAACAGCCGAGCCCAGCGAAGCGAGCAACAGACGAACCGGCCCCCACATCCAGACCAACTCCCGCCACAATCAAGCCACCCGGGGACGGCCTTCGAGGCTCCCGCCGGACCGTGCGGGCACGTTGTGGTCACTCTCCGTAGAACACGGCATCCCTTGCAAGGCGGAGCGGGAGGCAGGGCGCGGTACAGGGCGCGGCGCAGGGCGGCGGCCAAGCGGCGGCGCACCGAGGCGAAATCGGAGCGACGGCGGGGCCGCGGCGATGCAGACGACGGAGCGACGGCGGGAACAGAGCGGCGGCGACAGGAACTCGCTTCCGGGCACCCGGAAGCTACCGGACCCCGCTGACAGCCACGGCATACGCAGCACGCGACCGGTCCGCAGGACGGCCGAAGCGATGGTCGGCGCCTCCGGTTCCACGCAAGCCGCCCTGCCAGGGGCGGATTTCAGCCAATCTCAGCCACCCCCCATGCCACTCTTTCCCGCCCACCGGGGACAACGGTCGCCCCGGCACGGGTGGTTATCGCGCACGAAAGGCCCGGTCCTCACAGTCCGGGAGGCCAACCACACCTCCCGGACCGATCCGCCGCCCGCGGGGAATGAGACGGCGGTGCCCCCAGCCCACTCAGCCAGAGCGCAGCGGGCTCACCCACGCTCCCCAAGGGAAGCGGCACCCACCGAAGCAGGGCAGAGCGCACAGGTAGGCGCACAGCCACACACACCGGGAGCACATGCCACGCCCCGCACCGTGGCACAGACCACAATCTCGCCATCCGGGACATCGCCTCTTAACGGTCGGGATGCGGCGAACTACGCTGGGTTTACGAATGCCCCGTGCTTATGCCGGGGCGGCCGTCGGTGCTGTCGAGGGGTGCGCATGTCTAGGGAGCTACGCGGGCCGAATGAGAAGCTCGGCACCGTTCTCGCCCTCGCGGGAATCAGCAATGCCGGGCTCGCGCGAAGAGTCAACGACCTCGGTGCGCAACGGGGTCTGACACTGCGCTACGACAAGACGTCGGTGGCCCGATGGGTGTCCAAGGGCATGGTGCCGCAGGGAGCCGCCCCGCACCTGATCGCGGCGGCAATCGCCAGCAAGCTCGGGCGTCCCGTCCCACTCCATGAAATCGGTCTCGCGGACGCGGACCCCGCACCCGAGGTAGGGCTCGCCTTTCCGCGCGATATCGGCCAAGCAGTGCGCTCCGCAACGGACCTGTACCGGCTGGATCTCGCTGGTCGTCGTGGCGGCGGTGGCATATGGCAGAGCTTGGCCGGATCGTTCGCCGTCACCGCGTACGCCACTCCTGCCTCACGCTGGCTGATATCTCCCGCCGACAGCTCGGTGGCACGCGAGCCCGCACCAGCACAGGGCCAGCGTCACCAGCAGCCTCCGCACCACCAGCAGCACCAAGCGGGCCTGAGCGGCACACCCCAACGCGTGGCGCACAGCGATGTGAAGAAGCTCCGCGAGGCCGCCGACGACGCCCGCCGTTGGGACTCCAAGTACGGCGGCGGAGACTGGCGTTCTTCCATGGTGCCTGAGTGTCTGCGCGTGGACGCGGCGCCACTGTTGCTCGGTGCGTACACCGACGAGGTCGGCCGCGCGTTGTTCGGTGCTGCCGCCGAACTGACCAGACTGGCCGGGTGGATGGCGTTCGACACCGGCCAGCAGGAGGCCGCACAACGCTATTACATCCAGGCGTTACGGCTGGCGCGAGCCGCCGCGGACGTGCCGCTGGGCGGCTATGTGCTGGCGTCGATGAGCCTGCAAGCCACCTATCGGGGCTTCGCTGACGAAGGCGTGGACCTCGCACAAGCAGCCCTGGAACGCAATCGCGGCCTCGCAACGGCGCGCACCATGAGCTTCTTTCGACTCGTTGAGGCCAGAGCTCAGGCCAAGGCCGGGGACGGGCCGGCCTGCGGCGCCGCGCTGCGCGCATCCGAAGGCTGGCTTGAGCGATCCCGGCAGGGCGACTGCGACCCGTCGTGGTTGGACTTCTACTCGTACGAGCGGTTCGCGGCCGACGCCGCCGAGTGTTACCGCGACCTGAAGCTGCCCCGCCAGGTGCGCCGCTTCACCGAGCACGCGCTGGCCTGTCCGACCGAGGAGTTCGTGCGCTCGCACGGGCTGCGGCTCGTGGTGTCGGCCGTCGCCGAACTGGAGTCCGGCAACCTGGACGCCGCCTGCGCCGCTGGCACCCGGGCGGTGGAGGTCGCCGGGCGCATTTCATCGGCACGCACCACCGAGTACGTACGGGACCTGTTGCATCGGCTTGAGCCATACGGCGACGAGCCCCGAGTCGTGGAGCTGCGCGAGCGAGCGCGGCCCCTGCTGGTTGCCCCGGCGTGAGACCGGGGCCCGCTCCCCGTCCGGCCGCCCGCCGAGCGGTCCGCTTGCCGCTGCGCGCCGTCAGCCCGGGCGGCGCGGCGCCTGCCCGGTGGTGGGGCTACGGGCCGGGCCGGGCGCCGGACGGTCGGTGCGAGAACTCAGACCGGACCGACACCGACATCCGGGCCAGCCAGCCCCCACGCCGTCACACGCGCGTCGTCTTTCGCACACCCCATCGGAACCCAAGCGCCGCTTTGGTTTCGGCCCGTTGTCAGTGGCGCAGGTCATGATGGTGAGCGTCGGTAAAGCGGGCGGGTGTCGCGGGGTGGTTTTGTACCGCGCTGATGGGAACGCCCCGGTTTATGCGGTCGGTGCGGACCGTAAGAGCCGGGAAGACAGGGCGAGTGCCAGGGGCGTTGGGGAGGTGACGCGGTGAGGTACGACGGTGATGTGTTGGTAATCGGGGGCGGGATCATCGGCCTGTCCACTGCGTACGCGATCACGCGTGCCGCGCCGGGCACACGGGTGATCGTGCTGGAGAAGGAGAGCGGCCCCGCACTCCATCAAACCGGCCGCAACAGCGGCGTCATCCACAGCGGCATCTACTACCCACCCGGCTCGCTGAAGGCCAAGTTCGCGGTGCAGGGCTCGGCGGAGATGGTGAAGTTCTGCGCGGAGTACGACATTCCGCACGAGGTCACCGGGAAGCTGATCGTCGCCACGGAGCGCTCCGAACTGCCCCGCCTGCACGGCCTGGTGCAGCGCGCCAGGCAGCACGCTATTCCGGTGCGCGAGCTGGGGCCCGCGCAGATAGCTGCCTACGAGCCACGTGTGCGCGGCCGGGCCGCGGTTTTCGTAGGGACGACGGGGATCTGTGACTTCAGCGCGGTCTCGACGCAGCTCGCCAGGCTCGCGCAGGACGCGGGCGCATCCGTGCGGTGCGACGCACGGGTGGAGGCCATCGGGCGGCGTAGCGGCGGCGTCGCGGTGCGCACGGCGTCCGGGGATGTGCTGCGAGCGCGGGTCCTCGTCAACTGTGCCGGGCTGCACAGCGACCAGATCGCCCGACTGGCAGGTGACGACCCGGGCATGCGCATCATCCCGTTCAGGGGTGAGTTCTACGAGCTGAAGCGGGCCCGCGCAGACCTGGTGCGCGGCCTGGTCTACCCGGTGCCCGACCCGGCCTTTCCCTTCCTCGGCGTCCATCTGACCCGGGGCATCGACGGCAGCGTCCACATCGGGCCCAACGCGGTGCCCGCGCTGGCCAAAGAGGGATACGGCTGGCTCACGGTGCACCCCGGCGAGCTGGCCAGCACGCTGGCGTATCCGGGGTCCTGGCAGATAGCCCGCAAGCACTGGCGCTACGGGGTGGGCGAGCTGCACCGCTCGCTATCGCGCCGCGCCTTCACGCGGGCGGTGCGCCGGCTGCTGCCCGACGTCACGGCCGACGATCTGATACCCGCCCCGGCAGGGGTGCGTGCCCAGGCCCTGCTGCCAGACGGCACGCTGGTCGATGACTTCCTCTTCAAGGAGACGGCCCGCGTGGTGCATGTGCTCAACGCGCCATCCCCCGCGGCAACGGCCTCCCTGGCCATCGGCCGCGAGGTGGCACGCCGAGCGCTCCGGCAGCTCTAAGCGCGCCACCGCGGAGGCCGACGCCGACAGGGTGAGGCCGACAGGGTGAGGCCGCCCGCCGCCGCGAGACCCGCCGCCCCGGCCGGCCCGCCGACCAGCCGGGCGTCACCTCGGGGTCGGGCTCGCAGACGTGTCAGCGCGCGTGCTCGCGTCGCTGCTCGGGCTCGGGTCGGGGCTCGTAGATGCGTCCGTGCTCGGGCAGGTGGGCGCGTTGACGGTCGGGCTCGTAGATGCGCTGACGGTCGGACTCGGGCTCGTGAGCACGTCGGCACTCGGGCTCGGGCTCGGGCTCGGGCTCGCACCTGCCTCGGTACCCGGGCTCGGACTCGGACTCGCAGGCGTGTCAGCGCTCGAACTCGGGCTCGCGTCCGTAGCCGCGTCGGCGCTCGGGCTCGGGCTCGTAGGTGCCTCGATGCCCGGTGTCGGGCCCGCGGTGGTGCTCGGGCTCGCGCCCGTACGTGCCCCGGCACTCGGGCTCGGGCTCGGACCCGTAGGCGCACCCCGGCCCGTGCTCGGGGGCACGCTCGCTTCCGGTGGGTTCACGGGGCGCAAGGGGCTCACAGGGCGCAGGGGGTATACGGGGTGCGCCCGGCGGGACGGGTCGTCCATGGGCCGGTGGGACGGGGACTCATGGCGGTGGCCGCCGCCACCCCGTGGGGTGCGGTGGCCACGCTCTTCGCCGAGCGCGCTGCCTGCGGCGCCCAACAGCACGGTCGCGAACGCTCCCGTGATGAGGCCCGTGAGGAGGCGTATCCAGCGCGGCCGGGACGAGGGGAGGGCGGGAATTGGACGACGTTCGGGCCGTGGGCTGAACCACAGTGCCCCGGGTCTGTTCTTTCCCTGCACCTCAGGCCGCTGCCAGGCCATCGTCGCCCCCGTACGTTCGCGCCTCATCCGACCTATGTGGCGTCTGTTTCCGCCACGTGCTCCGTCCTAGTTCACCTCACAACAGCGCTTTCGCCACAGACGTCACCGAGGTTTTCGCTGCGATTCTTTACTTCCGCACTACCTTCGCATTGCGGCTACATTGCCTTTCCTTCACGCTGCGCTGCGCTGAGCTCTACCGGGCCGTGGGCCGCCCGTGAGCGGCGGAGGTGACGGGCCATGGCCCCGTAGAATCGCAGCACTGTGTCCGAGAACCACACCGCCCCCCAGCAGCACGCGCAGCCCGCCACGGGCGCCTCGCGCGTCCCCCGTTTTCCCGATGGTCCCGCCGCCGACCCGGCGGGTTCGCACCATGAGCGCCGCATTCGCTCGTTCCGGCCCCGACGCGGTCGGGTGACCGCGGGCCAGGGTGAGGCACTGCGCCGCCTGTGGCCGCGGTGGGGGTTCGACATTGACGGGTTGCACCGCATCGACCTGGGCGAGCTTTTCGGCGATACCGAACTGCCCGTCGTCCTGGAGATCGGCTTCGGCATGGGTGAGGCCACGGCGCAGATGGCGGCGGCCGACCCCGGCACGGGCATTTTGGCGGCGGACGTACACACTCCCGGCCAGGGGACCCTGCTGGCGCTCGCGGAAAGCGAGGGCCTGTCGAACGTGCGGGTCGCCAACGGCGACGCCATCATCCTGCTTCGCGAAATGCTCGCCCCGGCCTCGCTCTCCGGGCTGCGGGTCTACTTCCCCGACCCGTGGCCGAAGAAGCGGCATCACAAGCGGCGGCTGATCCAGCCGGAGTTCCTCGCGCTCGCCGCAACCCGCCTGCGTCCCGGCGCGCTGCTGCACTGTGCGACCGACTGGGAGCCGTACGCCGAACAGATGCTGGAGGTCCTGACCGCCAGCCCCTACTTCGAGAACACCCAACCCGATGGCGGTTACGCACCGAGGCCCGACTTTCGCCCCTTGACCAGGTTCGAGGGCCAGGGCATCGACAAGGGTCACCCGGTCCACGACCTGCTGTTCCGGCGCGCGCACGGCGTAGAGGTCACTGAGAGCATCGGGGCGCACGCCACGCGCGCCGGAGGGAATCCCACTCCCCCCGCCGCAGCGCACACCACCCCCGCCGGGCGCACCGACGTAGAAGCCGGGCGCACCGCCGCTGAGACCGAGCGCGTCGCGCCCGACGTGCGACGTCCGGCGGCCGGCAGCGCCGCTACGGGGCGCGAAGCCCGGCGCACGGAGCGTCTTCACCCCGACGCCCAAGACCACCCCGCACGACCGTGACAGTGCGGGCATAATCCGGAGAGCCACCACTGCTCCCTTCGTTAGGGTCGCCGAGTGCACGAGTCCCCGCCCCCTCACCCGTCCGTCCCATCGGACCGCGTAGGCCCTGAGCCTGCCGCGGCCCCCACGGCGGGGGTGACGGACGGGACACACCAGCCCCAGGCAACGCAGACCGGCCCAGCTGCCCCAGTTACCCCGGCAGCACCCGTTACCCCGGCTGCACCAGCACCAGCACCAGCACCAACGTCGTATGCGCCTGCGCCGCCGCCATACGCACCCGTGCCGCGCGGTGGTGCCGCGTCGGGGCCGGCGGCTGCGCGCAAGGGTGATCGGCGGCGCCGGGCGCTCGCTCATGGCTGGGAGAAGTGGGAACGGATGCGGGAGAGCCGGGTGCTGCGTGCCACCGCGCTGATTGTGCTGCTTTCCTTTTCCGGCCTGGTCATCCTCGCCCTCGTCCGAGAGCAGACGGGGACCAAGGGCTTCCTGGTCGGTCTTGGGCTGGCCATCCTGCCCGTGCCCCTGCTCATCGCGGCGTTCCGCTGGGCCGACCGCGTGGAGCCCAAACCCTGGCGGAATCTGCTGTTCGCCTTCGCCTGGGGCTCGTGCGCCGCGACGTTGGTCGCCCTGCTCGCGAACGGCCTGGCCACCGACTGGATCATGACGACGGTTGCCGAGTCGTCATCGGCCGACCGAGATACCTGGGGCGCGACGCTGGTCGCGCCCGTGGTCGAGGAATCCGCGAAGGCCGCCGCCGTACTGCTGCTCTACCTCTACCGGCGCCACGACTTCAACGGCGTGGTGGATGGCGTGGTGATAGCCGGCGTCACGGCCACCGGCTTCGCGTTCACCGAAAACATCCTCTATCTGGGCAACGCCTTCGTCAGCGACCAGACGTTCGGCTACTCGGGACTGCAATCGACCACCGCAGCGACGTTCTTCATCCGGGCCGTTATGTCGCCATTTGCGCACCCGCTGTTCACCGCGCTGACCGGCATCGGCTTTGGCATCGCCGCCGCCCGGCCACCGTGGCAGCGCACCCGCCGGGTGCTCATTCCGATCGTCGCGCTGCTCACCTCCATGCTGCTGCACGGCGTGTGGAACGGCTCGGCGAGCCTGGGTGGCTATGGCTTCCTGGCGGTCTACGGGCTGTGCATGGTTCCGCTGTTCGCCTTGTTGACCTGGTTCACCATCTGGTCCCGCGGCAAGGAGCTGCGCACCATCAGGACCCAGCTCCCCGCGTACCAGGCGGCGGGCTGGCTGACGCCGCCCGAGCCGGTTGCCCTGTCCTCGATGCGCGCACGGGCCATAGCCCAGGACCTCGCGCGCCGCACCCGGGGGCACGCGGCGGCGCGTGCGGTCGCGGAGTACACCTCGTACGCCACCTCGCTCGCCTTTCTGCGCCAACGCGCCTACCGCGGCACGGCCGGCCAGGACTTCGCCGCCCGTGAGCGAGCCCTCCTCAACCACCTCTGGCAACGCAAGGACATCGCTCAGCCCGCCCTGGCCCACGCCGCCCTCTCCATCCCGACACCGCCGCCCCCACCGCAGTGGAGGCAGCAGGGTTACGGGGGCTACGGGCCTTATGCCCCCTATCGCCCTCACGGGCCCAGCACCGGCCCCGGAAACGGGTGGGGTCACGGGTACGGATGGGGCTACGGAACCGGCCCAACCTTCACCGGAGGTCCGACCCCGACCAGCGGCCCAGCCCCTGGCGGAGGCCCGCGCCCCACCGCGGGTCCGACCCCGACCAGCGGCCCAGCCCCTGGCGGCAGCACCAGCGGACCCGGCCCGTGGCCTCCCCCGTACGGACCGCCCGGGGGCTGGCAAGGGCCGCAGGCGCCCGGCCGACCGTAACCTCGCCAAACGCGACTACTCCGATAACCCCGACACACCCGGCAGCACAGGCCCACCCGGCGCAGCCCCGCCCGCGCATCACCACGATCCGTGATGAATTAGATACATGACGTTTCTTACTTCCGCGATCGAAAGCGGTTGAGCATGGCGGTATCACAGCGGTCCGGCATGGTGACGGCGGCGCATGACGTTGCCTCTACGCGGGCCACGGGCGGCGCGTGATGTCAGCGCCATCGACCACGGCCCACGACACTGCGGCCCCTCTCCTTTCGCCGGTCAATTCACACAATGAGTGGGACCCGCTGGAGGAGATCATCGTCGGGCGTCTCGAAGGCGCGACGATCCCATCGGACCATCCGGTCGTGTCCTGCAACATTCCACCGGGGGCGGCACGGTTGCAGAGGCTCGCCGGCGGTTTCACGTATCCACGTAAGTTGATCGAGCCGGCCCAGCATGAACTCGATCAGTTCGTTTCTCTCCTGCAATCCCTCGGCATTCAGGTCACGCGCCCGGAGGCGGTCAACCATCGGCGGCGCTTCGGTACCCCCGACTGGTCGTCGCGCGGTTTTTGCAATACCTGTCCGCGCGACAGCATGCTCGTCATCGGCGACGAGATCATCGAGACCCCGATGGCATGGCCGTGCCGATACTTCGAGACCCACTCCTATCGGGCGATCCTCAAGGACTACTTTCGACGCGGCGCGCGGTGGACGGCGGCGCCGAAGCCGCAGCTCACTGACGCGCTGTTCGAGGAGGATTTCCGTATCCCCAAGGTCGGCGAGCCCATGCGCTACATCCTCACCGAGTTCGAGCCGGTCTTCGACGCGGCGGATTTCGTGCGGGCGGGCCGCGACCTCTTCGTCCTGCGGAGCAACGTCACCAACCACATGGGCATCGACTGGATGCGCCGCCACCTCGGGCCTCGCTATCGCATTCACGAGATCGAAAGCCGCTGCCGCATGCCCATGCACATCGACACGACGTTCCTCTTGCTCGCACCTGGCAAGGTGTTGGTCAATCCCGAATACATCGACGTCAACCGCCTGCCGGACATCTTGAGTTCATGGGACGTCCTGATTGCCCCCGAGCCGAACCCCATCGACAAGCGCCTGCTGAAGATCACCTCGATGTGCGGTAAATGGCTCAGCATGAACGTCCTCATGGTCGATGAGAAACGCGTGATCGCGGAGCGGCACCACACCGGCATGCTGCGCGCGCTTGAACAATGGGGATTCGAACCGATCCCGTGCGACCTGCTGCATTACGCGCCGTTCGGCGGCTCGTTTCACTGCGCGACGCTCGATATCCGGCGGCGCGGCACACTCGAATGCTATTTCCCTTAATCGACCCGTCGAAGCCCCGCGGCCACTGACTGCACATGCCCCGATCGACACGAGGCCCGAGGCCCAGCGCCCCAGCACCCCGGCGGCTCAGCGGCTCAGCACCCCAGCAGCCCGCCGCCCCAGCAACTCGGCCGGCGCCTAACGCGCCAGGTGGGCAAGCCAGTTCCGGCCACCGGATGCGGCCCCCGACGTGTCACCGAAACGGCCTCCCAGGTGGCCACCGGGGTGACCTTCGGAGACGACACCGGCCACGGCCGCACAGCATCACGTCCACACCACACCGCACAAAGCAGCCCACCATCGACAAACCCCTCATTCTGTCGCTGATTTCAGAAAACTGAATTACGACGACTTCTCCCCCTTGTGAGAGCTATCCAGTACAGTCGCTCTCGATCCCAGAGACCCTCCGACGTGCGCTTCACCCCCCACCGCCTCCGTCGGGGCGGGCAACGTTGCGAGCAGTGTCCCTGAGGCAGGTCATGAGCGACTGGCATTTCGAAGTTCCCACCACCGGCAGCAAGCGTCTTCCGCCGGACCCCCGCTATATGGAAGCGCTGAGCAGCCAGGGTTACGGCTTCGAAGTCGCGATAGCCGACCTCATCGACAACTCAATCGATGCCGGGGCCAAAGATGTTGTCGTCCACGTGCTGCGCAACGGCGACGAACTCGTCAGCCTCCTCGTCGTGGACGATGGCCGCGGTATGGATGAGGAAGCGCTCGACGTCGCCATGACGGTGGGTGGCCGCCGCGACTACGGGGACAAGTCCCTCGGTATCTTCGGTACGGGCCTCAAGGCAGCTTCGCTAAGCCACGCCGACTCCGTCACCGTCATCAGCAAAACCAAGCGCACCCGCTCCGTGGGTCGCCGCTGGGTGACCGCGCACGCCAAAGAGGGCTTCCAGTGCGACATCGTCGAAACCGGTTATGCACAGGACCTCATGGACCGGTATCACGGCCGGCCCATCACCTGGCAGGGCACGATCATCCGTTGGGACGGGGTGCGCGACTTTCCCAAGCACGGCGGTGGCGGCCAGACGGACCGCTATCTGACCCGGATGATTCCCAAGCTCGGGTTGCATCTTGGGCTCTATCTGCACCGGTTCTTGGCCCGCGATGACTTCAACATCACCATCGCCGTCGAGGACGTGCTGACCCGAACGGTCTATATGGACTTCGGCGTGGAGTCGCTCGACCCGTTCGGTTACCCGGTGACCGGGTCCGCCGGCTTCCCCCGGGTCTTCACGGCGGACGTCGAAGGGGTGGGGGACGTACCGCTCACCGGCCATGTGTGGACACCGAAGTCGAACCTGGACGAATATCGGGCAGTTGGCACGGTCCTGGACAAGCAGGGGTTCTATTTCTACCGCAATGACCGCCTCGTCCAGGCGGGTGGCTGGAACGGTTACCGGCAGCCCGAACAACACCTCGCGCTCGCCCGTGTCGCCGTTGAGCTCCCGCCTGACGGCGGCGATGCCTTCCGGCTCACCGTAAAAAAGGCCGGAGTCGAGGCGTCACCATCCTTCGCGTCGGCACTCAACGAGGCGAAGGACGCCAGCGGTTACGCGTTCAAGGAGTATCTGGATGCCGCTGAGGCCACCTATCGCGAGGCCCGTAAACGCGCCGGCGTGGACCGTAAGCCGGTCATCGCCCCCGGCAAGGGGCTGGCTCCCGAGGTGAAGCGGACGGTCGAGGAGGAACTCCCGCTGATTTCCGGCGAGGAGACCATCGCGATTCGCTGGGAAAAGCTGGACAGCGACGTCTTCTTCGCCATTGACCGGGAGGAGCGGGCGATTCACCTCAACAAGACGTACCGGCCCGCACTCCTGGGCGGTCGGCGCGGCGGGCTCACCGACGCCCCCATGGTGAAATCCCTGCTCTACCTGCTGCTGCACCAGATTTTCGAAAAGGAGTACAGCGGCCCGCGCGAAAAGGACAACCTCCAACTGTGGCAGAGCATCCTGCTCTCCGCCGCGCGGACCGAGCTGGACCGCATGGACGAGCAGTGACCAGCGGGCCGGCGCCCGGCACACTGCACAGCGGGCCGACGCCCGGCACACCGCACGTGGAGTGGGCCACGGTCGCCGGATATCTGGACGACGGCACCCCGGCCCTGATCCCGCTAGCGGGCGAGCCGTGCATCGAGTTCTTCGTCGATGCGTACGGCGCCCGCACCGGCCTGCGCATCGCGCTCGACCCGGCGGACCGGGTGCCGCTCTCGGGCCTCACCGCCGTGGTGGTGCGGCCCGTCGCGGCCCGCGGGCGGCGCATGCTGGAGATCGCCACGGCGGAACGGGCCCTGTTCCGCGACTTCCACGACCTGCTCCAGGGCGTGGCCGACCGGGTGCGGCGCGAGGGGCACAGCCCCGCCCGCGCGTTCACCGAGACGCTGGCCTCCTGGACCGAACTGCTGGCCCGCACCCGAGGCATCAGCGAGGAAAAGCGCGTCGGGCTGCTAGGCGAGCTCTACGCACTGGAGCGGTTCGCGTACTCCTTCACCTGGCCGATCGCCATAGCCGCCTGGCGGGGGCCGCACAGCGAGGAGCACGACTTCGGGCTGCCCGCGTACGACGTCGAGGTCAAGAGCACGGCAAGCGAGCGCCGCCTGCACAGCATCCGCGGCCTCACCCAACTCGTGCCCACCGGAGACCGACCGCTGTGGCTGCTGTCCCTCCAGTTCACCCGGGGCGGCTCCGCCGGCAGCTCGCTCAGTGAACGGGTGCGCGCCATACGAGAACAGGTCGCCGTGCACGCCCCTGACCTGAGCCAGCAACTGGCGGACCAGCTCACCCGGTGCGAGTGGCTTGGCCCGCTGGCCGCTGCGCCCGACCCGGAGCGCTGGTCGCTGCGTACCCAGCCGCTGGTTGTCAGCTCCGCTGACGAGCGGCTGCCACGGCTCGGCCCCGAGGTGCTGGCCGCGCTCTCCGCCGAGGCCAGGCAGCGGATCGTCTCGCTGACGTATGGAGTTGACCTGACCGGCCTGCCGGCTGCCGCCACCGCACCAGCGGCCCTACGCCTACCAGCCAACGAGACGCCCGCGCGACGCCCGGCCGATGCGACGCCCACGCAGCACCCCGCCGAAGCGATGCCCCCGCATGTTCGCGCTGCTGAGATGCCCGCACAGCGCCCTGCCGGCAAGGCGCCCGCGGCGGGCCACGACCCCACCATCCGGAGCGCGTGACATGAGCGACGACAGCACCCTGCGCCTGCATTCCATCGTCCTCGCCGCGCTGCGCCAGGCCGGCCCGCAGCCGCTGGTGGGGGGCCTGCGCTACTGGTCGCAGGGGCTGGCGCCAGAACCGGACACCACGCAGGAAGGGTTCCGCGACCGGCTGCTCGGCGGCTATGCGGGCCACCCGCTGGTGGAGCTGTGGCGGCGGGCGGTCACCGCCTGGGACTTCGCGCAGTCCCCGCCGTGGTCAGCCGCCGGCCCCTGTACTGATGCGCGCCGCACGGACATCTACGCACTGCTCGCGCTGGACGACGAGACGCGCAAGGTGCTGACCGAGCTGGTCCCCGTGGCCGTAGCCGACGCGCCCACCGTCATCAGCACCGAGTTCACCCCCTGGTACACCCCGGCCGCGCAGCAGAGCCGCAACTGGTACTGGCCCGCATACGAGCGGGTGCTCGAACGCAAGGGCTGGAACGCGGCGGCGCTGGCGGCCCTTGACGAGGCCACCGACCGCGTCGTGGAGCGGCTCGCCAACCCGGCAACGCCTGCCATCTACCAGTCCAAAGGCCTGGTCGTCGGGCACGTACAGTCCGGGAAAACGGCCAACTTCACCGGCGTCATCGCCAAGGCCATCGACTCCGGCTACCGGCTGGTCATCGTCCTCGCCGGCACGCTCAACTTGTTGCGCCAACAAACGCAACGCCGGCTCGATATGGAGCTCATCGGCCGCGAAAACATCCTGCGCGGTGGGGATGAGACCGAGTCCGACTACGCGGATGACCCCGAGTGGCACCGAGACGGCTTCCTGGCCCACGGCGGGTTGCCGTCCGTGCTCGGCGCGTTCGACATCGTGCGGATGACGACGCGCGACAACGACTACAAGCGGCTGCTCCAGGGCATCACGGCGCTGGAGTTCGAGAAACAGGAGCCGGCGCTCCCGCTGCACGACCCGCGCAATGTGCACCGCAGCGCGGCCCGCCTGATGGTGGTGAAGAAGAACAAGACCGTGCTGACGAAGCTGCTCAAGGATCTCCAAAAGATCCGCACTCCGCTCGCGGAGATCCCCGTCATCATCATCGATGACGAGTCCGACCAGGCATCCGTCAACACCTCCGACCCGCGCAAGCTGCGCGAGGGCAAGGCCGAGCGCACCGCCATCAACGGCCTGGTCTCCAGCCTGCTGGCGCTGCTGCCCCGCTCCCAGTACGTCGGCTATACGGCGACGCCGTTCGCCAACGTGTTCATCGACCCGAGCGACACCGCCGACATCTTCCCCAAGGACTTCATCGTCTCGCTGCCGGCGCCCGCCGGATACATGGGCGTACGGGCCTTCCACGATCTGGATTCCGGCGTCCCCTGGCAGGAGCGCACCTACGCCAACTCCCAGGGCAAGGCTCATGTTCGCGATATTCCGCCCACCGCTGAGGAGGAGGACACCGACACGCTCCAGCAAGCGTTGGACGCCTTCGTCCTCTCCGCGGCCATCAAGCTCTACCGGGAGCAAAACGACCCGCGCGGTCTCTCCTATCCGCACCACACCATGCTGGTCCACGAGTCGGTACGAACGGTCGATCATCGCGCCCTGGCCGAGCGCCTCACCGGGCTTTGGCACGCATCGGGCTACATGGGGCCGACCGGCCACGCCCGGCTGCGTACCCTCTTCGACACCGATTTCGCTCCCGTATCCGCCGCCAGGGCCGATGGATTCGCCACTCCGGCCGATTTCGCGGAGGTGGCACCGCATATCGGCGCCGCCTGCATTCGCATCGGTGGGGATGAGAATCCCGTACTGGTCGTGAACAGCGACAAGGACATCGAGCAGGGCACCGCCGACTTCGACAAGAGATCGCTGTGGAAAATTCTGGTCGGTGGCGCCAAACTCTCCCGTGGCTTCACCGTCGAGGGTTTGACTATCTCCTACTATCGGCGCACCACAACGCAGGCCGACACCTTGATGCAGATGGGACGCTGGTTCGGATTCCGCAAGGGTTACCGGGACTTGGTGCGCTTGTACATCAGCCGCGGGGAATCGTACGGAAAGAAGGAGATCGACCTCTACGACGCCTTTGAGGCGGTCTGCCGCGACGAGGAGAGCTTCCGCGCCGAACTCAAGCGATATGCCCCGTTGATCGATGGGAAACCCCAGGTCACCCCGGCCCAGGTGCCCCCGCTCGTGGCCCAGCACCTGCCGTGGCTCAAGCCGACGAGCGCCAACAAGATGTATAACGCCGAATTGATCGAGATTCGCTCGCCCGGAACCTGGATCGAACCCGCCGCCTACCCCGGCGGCGCGCCCCCCGTACGCCGCAACGCGGCCCGCTGGAGGCCGCTCCTTGACGATCTCGGCGGCGCCGACCAGTTGTTCACCAACCCTCCGGACAGCTCCAGCGCCCTGGTGCGCCGGTTCCCGGCCCGTACGAGCGTGGTCGGGCACTCCCGTCTGGTGGGCGTGCTCGAAGGGTTGGAGTGGAGCCGGCCCGACCTCTTCCAGCCACACTTGACCTACCTCAAGCAGTTGGACGGGACGCTGGCGAAGGTGGAGGACTGGCTGCTCATCGCCCCGCAGTTGGTGGCCAGAGACCGATTCGAGGCCACTTTGCTGGGCTCGCCTCCGCTGTCTTTGGCACAGCGCAGCAGGGCGCCGTACTCGGAGTCATTCGCCCGCGTCACCGGATACGAGCACCGGGTGGCGGCGGAGCGGTTGATCAACGAGGCGGGCTCGGCGGGCGCGCTCGTCCCGCCGCTGCGGGGCGTGGCGTTGCTCTACGCCGTACTCGACATCACCGGCGACCGGCCGCCCATCCACGACGTCGTCAGCGACGGCGTCGCGGACCCGTCCCGCGTCATCATGGCCTTCGCCCTGCTGCCGCCGAAGAGCGCCATCGATACGCAACGCAGGCTCGTACACTTCCGCGCGAAGGTCTCCGCGCTGCGAGACGCCCCCATCGTGGACGTGCTCTCGACCCACGCCGAACGCTGACGCTCAGCACTCACGCCGCTACGCCGCCGCACCACCCAGTTACGTCGGCAGCATCGCGCGCGCCGCCGTGTCGTACGTGTGGAAGATGGCGGCCAGTTGGGCGCGGCTGCGGCAGCCCAGCTTGCGCAGCACGTTGGACACGTGGAACTTCACGGTGCTCAGTTCCACGCAGAGCCGGTCGGCGATCTCCGGGTTGGACAGGCCCTCCGCGACGAGCTGCGCGACGTCTTCCTCGCGGCCGGTGAGCTTGGTGAGCTGGCCAGGCACGGGCCGCGGCGGACCCGGTGGGCGCGGCGGGCCACCGGAGTTGGCGAGCACCCAGGGCACCAGTTCCGGGGAAATCCAGCCACGGCCGCTCAACACCTCGCGTACCGCGGCGACATAGCCGTGGTCGGGGTCATCGCGGTCCACTACGCCGGCCACCGACTGGCGCCACGGCGAGCGCCAGAAGGGGTCGTGCTCGCCGCTCACCAGCGCGATGACCCGCATACCGAGGCGGGCGAGCGACGGCTCGACAGCCAGCGCCCTGGACTCCACGACGGCCACATCCACGGCCGGATCGGCGCGGCCCCGCTGGGCCCTGGTCCAGGACGCGACGCCCCAGCCGGGCGCGGTCAACGCCTCGCTGACGCGCCGGTGCAGCGACGGAGAACTGATAACGAGAACAATGCGGCCCATGGCTTCCCCTGCCTGGATTCACATCGACGACAACGCCGCCGATGCGCCTGAACAGGGCAGCCAAGCTGGCAGAAACTTCCGGCAGTACACACTTTTGGTAGTCGAATACTTCCAGAAAGTCATCACGCAATGCCTAGCGACGTTGGTCAGACGTCGAGCGGCACCGGCTACTCGGCGGCCCCGTCGAGTAGCCGGAACTTAGCACATCCACATGGCGGGGCTTAGTGCGCTACACAGCCTTCTGACACGGCCGGCCACCGCGCGCACGGAATGCAGGAGCGTGCCCGACAAGCACGCGAACGCACATGAAGGTGCGCGTGAGAACGAACGCGAGGACGAACGCGAGGACGCACAAGAAGACGCGGATGAAGAAGCGTATGAGAATGAGTATGGGCATGTGCGTGGGGGGGGCAGAAACAGCGTGACGCCAATCGACGTTCAGCCGTAATGGCTCGGCACTCGTTATGACTTGAGGATCGTTATGGCTTGAGGGTCGCCGTGCGCCATAAAGGACGGTCATAAAGAGCCGTTACAAGAAACCGTCACAAGGAGCCGTCGTAAAAGGTCGTCACAAGGCGGGCCCACCACAGCTCTCGGCAAGGAACGGACCAGCCTGGCGGCCCGGAAGGCGGTATCGGGCTGGCCCATCGAACCGTCAGGCGGACGCCTCGTTCAGCGCGGCGACCTCCGCGTCCGTGAGCTCAAGTTCGGCGACGGCCAGCAGGGCCGGAAGCTGCTCGACCGTGCGGGCACTGGCGATCGGGGCCGCGACCGTGGGCTGCGCCGCGAGCCAGGCCAGCGCCACCGACGCGAGTTCGGCACCGTGCGCGGCGGCCACCTCGTCCAACATTCCCAGCACCCGCGGCCCGCGCTCGCTCTCCAGATGCTTCGCCGCGCTCCCCGCCCGTACGCTGTCCACATCCGCGCCACTGGGATGGTACTTGCCCGTGAGGAAGCCGGACGCCAGCGCGTAGTACGGGACCGCGGCCAGGCCGCGCTCTGCGGTGACCCGGGCCAGCTCATGCGGGGACCCCTCTCGCGGCTGCCGCATGGGCGCCACCGTGCCGAGTTTCCTGTTCTCTCAACTGGGCCGCCTTGACCCGCCCATCACAGCGCCGCAAGGATCGAACAGGACACCAATTACGCAGGGGGTCAGTCAGTGAAGCTCACCCAGCTTGCAAGCGAATGTGACGCAGGGCCGTGCCCGACCGTGTGGGCGATAGAGGGCGCAGAGAGCGTCTTGGTGCAGGGCTTCAAGGTGGACGACGCAGAAGCACTCACCACCATGCAGTTACCGAACAACGAAACCGCCGTGCGCATCCCTATGTCTCTGCTCTTGAGGGTGGCCCGTGAACATCTCACCTGAAGATTTCGGGAACCTCTTTAAGGAATTTCAGCGCGAAGCATTTCGGCTGGAAACCTTGGACGACTACAGCAAGTCGGGCGGCGTCGAGGCTTATCAGGCTTTCTTGGCTGGCAAGCCACAACCGAAAGAGTACAAGTCGGCCGGTTGGGTTGAGACCGTACGGGGCGCCACGCAGTCCGGTAAGCGCATGTACCGGGTTCACCTTCTCTCCCGCCCCCTCAGCGACTACCTGAGGTTTGAACTCGGGTGGGGTTACGTCCGAAACCAGGAGGCGGGAGAAGAGTTCTTCATCCTCGACACCACCGACCAGCCGAATCCACTAGAGGGCGTGCCGGACTTCTGGGCGTTCGATGAAAGCACCGTCGTAACCATGCGCTACGGCAACGGCGGTGATTTTCTGGGGGCTGAACTGATCCCCGAGGAGCAAGCTCAGGAATGGCTAGAGCGCCGAGACTCGGCCATGAGTAACGCTGCCCCTTTCCGTGACTGGTGGGAGCAGCACAAGCCAGCGTGAACACCATCAATATCGGTCAGGCGCTACGGGAACTGCGGGAAGCCAGCGGGAAGCAGGCTAAAACAGTCGCCCGTAGCGCTGTCATGTCTCCAAGTAAGCTCAGCAAGATTGAGAACGAAGCCCTTACACCGAGCCTGATGGACGTAGAGCGAATCCTCACGGCCTTGGAAGTGTCGGATGAGGTCAAGGCCCGGCTTACCGAAGCAGCCCGCAAGGCGGCCACAGAGGCGACAGCGTGGCGCATCCTGCGCCGTACCGGACTCCACAAGCATCAGGACGAGATCAGGGCCATAGAGTCTCAGACAATGCTTATGCGACTCTTTCAGCCGTCGTGCATTCCTGGCCTTCTCCAGACTCCTGAATATGCGCGCGCCGTCCTTGGCCGACATGGTTACACGCAAGGCGCCCTGGAGAAGATGATGGGCGCACGTCTGCTCAGGCAAGAGATTTTACACGACACTCACCGAACCTTTCGATTCGTGATCACTGAGTCCGTACTCAGATGGAGAATCGTCCGCCTATCGATGCTAGCGGCGCAACTAGACAAGCTCATCACCATGTCGAGAATGCCGAACGTGCGTATCGGAGTTCTTCCCCAGTCAGCGCCCATGACGGACTTGCCTAGCTCCTCGTTCGCCCTCTTCGACACCAGCCTAGCCATTGTAGAAATCCCTCACGCCGAGATCACCACGACCGAAGCTAGAGACGTCGAACTGTACGTGAGCAAGTTCGATGGGTTCGAGAGTGCGTCCCTCACGGGCGAGGAAATGCGGGCCTTCGTTGCAGGACTTCGGGACGACTTCTTGAGACAACAGGAAAGAGGCTAGAGGTCCGTCGGCGATAGGCCGAGGATGTACCCATGCCGACCGAACCGAAGGGCGACAACCGGAAGGCCCCGCAGGGTTGGCGGATGGACCCCGTCACAAGCCGTCCGGCATACCAGGATGGTGACGGGAACATCCGTGTGCCCATGTGGCCGACGGAGAACGGCCCTTGTGGCTAACGAAGAACGGTCGGCATATGGCAGACACAGAAATGGTTCTGCTTCGTCTGAGACCGCCTTACTGGCGGACAACCTGACAAACGCCATGCGGGACAACTCCAGAACGATGCTGCACGAGTTGTTTCGTCAGTCGGCGATGGCTCTTGGCCCCGGCGTTGTGTACGTGTCGAAGGCGGAGCAATACCAGCTCTGAGCCTGCCCCTTTCCCTGACCTCACAGGAAGGCATGCCCATGCCCGGAATCGACCTGTACAGCCTGCCTATCGACGAAGCCACATTCTTCAAGGCGTGCGGAGGCAACACGCATCCGGACGGTGAGTCGTGCGCGACGCTGGCGAAGATCAGCCCAGATGCGTGGGCATTGGGCGACGACAAGCGCCCCGACATGGCGCCGCTGCGCTTCACGACCGCCGAGCTGGACGCAGCCGGTATCGACCCGGCGCGCTTTGGTCTGTCGGCCTGACGGCCGCTCCCTTTCGGCGGCCGGTTCTGGTTCTTCCCCGAGGACTGGGATCGGTCGCCGTTCTCTTGCTCCTGCGTTGAACGGAACAGCAGTTGCATTACCACGGCTACCTATGGACGGGTGACAAGAAGCGGTTCGACAAGGAGGGCCACAGACGGCCCCCCGGCGACCCGCCACCCCCGCCGACGGGGGACGACGATACGAACGGCCACAGGCTCAACCAGCGGTACAAGGAAGCCGTCGCGGAGTTGCGCACAGGTGACCTCCCCCCGATGGAAACGGCCCTGTGGCTCATGAAACCCGGGCGCCTCGTTCGTGGTACCTGGCAGGAGCCGAAGGACGCGGCGGGCTGGCTCGGGGAACAGCTCACCGAGTACGCGCCCCGGTTCATGGCCGAGCCGGACCGCGACAGTACGCGTCTGGCGACACTGGTCAACGCGGCTGCCGAACGGCTCGGTTGGGGTGGGGACGTGTCGCGCGGCTTCTACCTGGAGCGGCCCTCGTTCCTGTCTGTGGCCCTGGTGACGTGCTCCCCGAACCGTGCCGCGCCGGACACCCCTTGCCCAGTGAGGTGATTGTGCACAGTGCCCTCGGTTGCCGCGCGCCGCGAGCCAGTTGCCGATGATGGCCTCCCACTCGCCGCCCACATTGCCCGGCGCCCAAGCCGAGTAGACATCGGCAGTATCGATGAAGTTGCCAGTCACGCTGGTGTAGGCGGCGCGGACGGCAAAAGGCTGCGACTGGTCAGCGCCTCTCCCAAAGACGTTGCCCCCGAACGCGAGCGGAAAGACCTCGATATCGCCGTCCGGCGCGTACGCGTGCTGTGTGCTTGATCCACCATGCCAAAGATCGAGCGAACAGGCACGACCCCGCTATTCCCGCCCCGCTCCCGCCCCACACCACCGCCCGCGTAACGCGCCACCAGCCCCGCCCACCGCACGCGCGAGCCACCCGCCTACGGTTGCAGTCCGCGCTCCCGCATCCACGCCACCGGATCGATCGGTGCGCCCCCGCCGGGCCGCACCTCCAGGTGCAGATGCGGACCGGTCACGTTGCCGGTCGCGCCCACCCGCCCGATGACATCGCCCGTGGACACCTCGCCCGATGTCTGAGTCATGGACGACAGATGGCAGTACCAGACCTCGGTGCCGTCATCGAGGGTGAGTACGATCCGGTACCCGTACGAGCCCGCCCACCCGGCCTGCGTGATCGTCCCGCCGTGCACCGCCTTCACCGGCGTCCCGGTCGGAGCGGCGAAGTCCTGGCCCGTGTGGTTCGCCGACCACATGTCGCCGGCCTGGCCGAACGACGAGGTCAGGGTGTACGAGCCGACCGGCAGCACATAGCTGGCGGCGAGCTTCGCGCGGCGTTCAGCCGCCGCCTTACGCTCCGCCTCCACCGCTGCCTTCCGCTCTGCCTCCACCGCTGCCTTCCGCTTGGCCTCCGCCTCCGCGGCCTGCTTCTCCTCCAACTCAGCGGCCTTCTTACGGGCCGCATCGGCCGCGGCCTCATCCGATGCCGCACGTTCGGCCGCCACACGCTGCGCCGTCTCGGCCGCGGTCCGCTGGGTTTCGGCCTGCCGCAGGATGCGGGTGCGCAGCACCTCGCCCGCGTTGGCGGTGCCGCTCGCGGACTCCTCGGCAGTCAGCCCGGCCTGGGTCAGCGGCGCTCGTGACGCGGGCTGGGCCTGGGGGGCCGTACCCGCCGTACCGTGGCCGCCTTCGGATATGAGTGACCCGACGCCGGGAAGCTCATCGGCGTCGGGCAGGGTGTCCATGACCTCATCGGCGGCGTGCCCGAGGTCCGGCATCGATATCGGCGCCTTGGGGCGCTCCTTGGCGCTCGCCATGCCGCCGGCGCCGACCGCCGCGATGACGCCCACACCGAGTACGGCACCGCTGCGGGCCATCGTGCCGCCGCGCTGCTTGGCCACCCGATGCTTGCCGCGGATGGGAGCGATGGACTCGGCGGTGGGATTCCATTCCTCCCAGGGTTCTTCCCAGGGCGGTGCGGCGGGCTCTTCGCCATCGTCGTACCCGGGAGAAGCCTGGTCGAGGGCAGACCTGTTGGACGCCACGAGGGCGCGCTCCTTTCCTTCCTTCTCGCCTACCGGGTTAGCTGACGGGTTCGGAGCAGGAAGGTCTCCTACGGGCCTGGCTCGGCCCGATTCACCCCAAAAGTTGGTTCCCCGGTTCCCTTGGCACGCGACCGCCGTGCTCTGCGGTGACGCGCCTACAAGATTCGGCGACGGCGCACGGTGCCGTCTCTTGCGACGACAGTGACAACCGCGCTGCGTTATCGAACGTTAATAGAGAGCCGGGTGTGATTCCAAGCTCTTGCGGGGATTAGAGCCACCGCTTTGGCGATGCCCCAACAGCGCCCAAGCACAGGGATCAAGATCGGCTACCCACCGCAGTCGCCACCTCCTCGCACCACCGATGACGAGCCATGGACCCGGTGGGGCCCCACCGGGTCCATGAGGTTGCTGTGGGCGGTGAGAACCGCGGAGTCGGTGCGGTCCGTTGGGTGCACGATGGGCCTCGGTCGTCAGCCTTCGGCCGGCCCTCCGTCCCCGGCTTTTAGCTCTCAGTCCTCGGCTCTTAGCTCTCAGTCAACCGTTCGGCGTTCCGCGTTCGGCGTTCGGCGGAGCGCGAGCAGCGCCATATCGTCCGCACGCTGCCCCTGTGTATGCCGGTCCACCTCCGCGATCAGCGCGTCCAGCAGCGCATCGGGGTCGGAAAAACGGCGCCCGCTCAGATGCCGCAACGGTTCGTAGAACCGCCCGCTCGCGTCCCGCGCCTCGGTCACCCCGTCCGTCAGCAACAGCAGCGTCGCCTCCACCGGAAAGGCCAGTTCTTCCACCACATCCGGCCAGGCCGCCAGGTCCCCCATGCCGAGTGGCAAGGCATTGACCGCGGGCCCCAGTTCGCGAGCCTGCCCGTCTGCGGTCAGCAGAAGGGGCGGCGGATGGCCCCGGTTGATCAGCCGCAGCCTGCCGCCCCCAGCACTGATCTCGGCGAGTACGGCCGTGGTGAAGCCCTCGAACTGATCGAGCCCGGCCCGCCGCGCCCCCTCCCGATCCAACGCGCGCTCCAGCCGGTCCGCCAACCCTTCCAACGCCCGTTCCTGCTCCGCCGCTTCCCGAAAAGCCCCGATGACCACAGCGACGGCCTCCACGGCCTCCAGTCCCTTGCCCCGCACATCGCCGATGATCATCCGTACGCCGTACGGGGTCTCCTGCACCGCGAACAGATCGCCACCGATGCGCGCGTCGGTCTGCGCCGCCATATAGCGGGCGGAGATCCGCAGCGACCCCATGCGCGCCGGCGGCATGGGCACCACGGCGCGCTGCGCGGCCTCGGCGACGACGCGTACGGTCGCCAACTGTCGAAAGTTGCGGCGCACCATCCGGTTGATCGCCAACGCGAGGAGCGCAACAGTGCACACGGTGACAACCTCGGTCACCGACAGGGCCTGGTCATCCCCGCTGTGGTAGATCGCTAGCACCGAGGAGACCGCGCCGGCCACCACCGCGACCGCGATCGTCCCGCGCAGCGAGAAGAGCGGAGCAGCGACCAAAGGCGCAGCCGACAAGAACGGTGAGGCGGTGTAATGCATCGGCGTGAGCACATCAAAGACGACGCCGCCAATGAGGAAGACAGCGGGCAGCCAGCGGGCTATACGGCGGGCGCGCACCGCTCTCGGCGACTCTGTGCCGGCACCAGCACCGGCACCGGCCCACCCAGGATTCCCCACCGGCTGCTCCCGCTCTCGGCTAGCCCGCACACGGCCCAGCGCCCACCATGACGCCCGTCCCAGGCTCCAACCCCCACACCCTTGAGGCGACCCGAAGACACCCAAGCGGGCGTACGGCGTACCCCTAGGGGGTGTTCCCGCGCCCTGCGGTGCGCCACTAAGCCCCTCAGCGGCGCACCGCAGCTACCCAAGGCGCCCCACCACCGTCCAAGGCAACCCGCCCCGCCAGGCCAGCGCACCACAACCACCATGGGGGCAGCGCGCTCGATCTGCGGCGGGGGCAGGGCGCTCGATCTGCGGCGGGGGCAGGGCTACAGATCAACCCCCCACGCCCGCGCGTGCCGATCTGCCGCGCACTCCGCCGCGGCCTCGTTGAGGTACACCTCGCATACGAGTCGGCCGTCCGGCGTCAGATTGTGCTCCAACTCCCACAGCACCACCTCATCGCCTCCGACCAGCAAAAACGCATGCTCGTAGAACCGGCACCAGGTCGCGTCGGTGTTCCCCGTACGCAGCCGGGGCTTGGTCGCGAGCGCGATGTCGTGCGCGAAGGCCGTCGTCAACAGTTCGCGTACGTCCTCGCCCGGCCGGTCCGGATTCTCTGCCCGCCGGAGCACCCGGCGCGCGTGATCGGCCGAGTCATCGCTCGCGTACGCCCGCTGCGGTGTGAAGGAACCGATCTGAGCGCGTAGTTGCTCAGGCAACCAATGAGGAACGTTATCCAACTCGTCCCACAGCACGCCGCCGATCCGTTCGTGCACCCGCCGCTCCGCGACCTCCAGCGCGCGCTCGTCGGCGTACAGCTCGTACGACACGTGCGGCTCCCCGCCCGTGCCACCGCCGAGCTCGATCGCCGCGCCCCGCGGGCGCTCCTCGCCGACCGACTCCACCCCGAGCCGCCATTCTCCGCGCGTCTCATCCTCGGGTGACGGCTCGCCCTTTGGAGCCGCGCGGGTCGCTCCCCCACGCGGCGCCGTGTTGTGCTCAAGCTCCCACAGCAGCTCGCTGCTGCCGTCTGGGAGCAAGAACACATGGCGGTAGGTATTGCACCCCACCGGATCGGAACGCCCATTGCAATGACGGCAAGAGCGCAGCTCAGACTGGTGCATAAGCGCAGTCCGCAACCGTGCGGTCAGCGCGTCGTCGATGTCGAAACCGTTCTGGGCACGGGCCAGCAACCCGTCGAGATGCGCGGCGGGGTTATCCCCGCCCGGTCGTACCTGCCGCACGTTCCTCTCCTCCCGGCCATCGCCACGCCGCGCCCCCCAGCGACCCCCTCACCACTTACGGTAGCGAAGTGAACACGGCAAGCGCCGGCGGTTTCGGTGAAGCCATCTTCGTAGCGCGCGTTTCTGTCACTTCCACGCCATGGGCCACACCCACGCCGCACCCCAGTTCCAGGGCCGCACATCACACCCCGCGGCGTGCGCCGTACGCGATAACGCGCCCCCAACTAAGCCCCTGACAACCGCGTGAGCCGGTCGTTTGCCCGTACTCAACCGCAAATACGAGCCGCTAGGCGGACAGCGGTAGCCGTACGGGGCACCGGAATCGTGACGCGAAATCGACGGTCCCAGCAACCGCGCACGCCACCGCAGCGACCACCCAGCGTGCGACACAGATCACACATCACATGTCCGTCCACCGTCCACCAGCAACCAGCAACCAGCAACCAGCAACCAGCAACCAGCAACCAGCAACGACGCGGGATAGCCGATCAGTTGTGCGTGGGAGCCTTCGAGGGTGCTGGGTGGCACCCCGTCCGCTCACCACCCATGGTTTCGGGTCGTTGCCCGGAGCGCGGCCAACCGCGTCAGAAAGGCCCGCCCGACCGCATCTCGCGCGCCCCCAAAGCACCTACGCGCGTACCGCGCACCTACGCACGCCCCCAGGCAGCTTCTCAGCGAGACCTCTACGCCTCTACGCCTTCACACCTCTAAACCCCGCTAAACCCCGCTACGAGCCTGTCCCCACGCACGACCTCGGCAGCCGCGATCAACCCCGGGCAGCGTCCCTGTTGTTGGTGTCGCGACGGTCGGCGTCGCGACGGTCGGCCGCCACTCGATGAGGTGCGTCGGCGGCCTGCGTATCAAAGGGCCCACCGGGGCCGAACACGATGCGGGCGAAGCGCTCGCCGATGCGCCGCTGGGCGGCGTCGTCCGGGTGGAGTTGGTCGGGCAGCGGCAGTTCGGCATAGTCGGATGCGCCGTACAGCGCGAGGCCGTCGAGGTAGTACAGGTGCCGATCGGTTTCGGCACGTTGTGCCACCACGCGGCCGAGTTCGCGCCGGATCGATGTCAGGGTGAGCGCCCCGCTGGCGATCTCGGCGGGGTCACCGTAGCCGCGAAAGCTCAGGCCAGGCCCCGGAGCGTCGGGGTCCGGATACATGGGGCCCGGCACCTGCTCGACGACGGGCGCGTACAGCGGCGATACGACCAGCAGCGGCACCTTCGGGTGCCCCTCGCGCACGGTGTCGAGAAAACCGTGGAGCGCCGGGCCGAGCGTCCGTAGCCGGAAGGCATCCAGCGCGACGATGTTGATGCCTACCTTGACGCTGATCAGGTCGGCGTGGGTGTCCCGGATGGCCCGGGCCGTGAACGGGTCGAGCAGCGCGTTGCCGCTCAGCCCCAGGTTGACCAGGTTTGCGCCGGCGCGCCTGGCGGCGACGGCGGGCCAGGCCCCGGTTGGGCCGGCGGCGCCCGCACCCTGGCTGATCGAGCTGCCGTGGTGCACCCACCGCGGTGCCTTCGGCCCGGCCGTACGCGGCGGATGCACCGGGGCGTTGGCCCGCAGCGCGACCAGTTCGACGATCGCCGCGTGCGGCAGCCAGATCTCGACCTCTTGGTCCCGCCCGGACAACCCGTCGAACCGTACGGCGACCACACCGCCACGGTTGGCCACGGTACGACTGTCACGGTCGGTGCTGGGGCCACCATCGCGGTCGGCCCCGGCGCGACCATTGCGGCCAGCCCCAGCCTGACCATCGCGGTCTGCCCCGGCGTGCTCCGGCCCGGCGGCGGCGCCGTCCCCCGCCCGCTGGCTGTGCGCGTACAGGGGCGCCGAGACCCTCGCGGCGAGCCGCCCGTCCACGACGAGGTCATACACCCCCGCGCAGCCGCCCCCCAGGCCCGCTTCCCCCTCGTCGGCCGCGGCATCGGGGCCAGCTTCGTCCCGCGCCTCGGCACCGCGGCCGTCAACCGGGCCGACAACCGATACGTCACCGCTCTCGGCCATCCCCGCGAAGGGCACCACGTCGAGCTCCACGACCGTCGCCGCCGTACGAAACGCCAGCCGCACCCCTGACGGCTGGGCCTCCGCCAACGCACACAGGTCATCGGACATCTGGGCCCGCGCGGCGGCGGGCAGCCGGTGTGGCAGCGTCCCGCGCGCGGTCGTCTCCAGCTCCAGCACCCCGCGAAGCGTGACGGGCCCCGCACCAGTCAGCGCCGCTGTCGTCCACGTACTCACCGCCACACTCCACCTTTCACAGGTCCGTTTTGCCACCACCGGGCTCACCAGCCGCTATCAGCCCCCAGCCAAACCCCACAGCACCGCGACAGGCAAGGAACTCGGCTCGGGACAACCCCCATACGCTCCTGCCCCGCCTACCCCCTCGGCCCGCTGCCGAGCCCGCAGCGCGACGGCTGCGGGGTACGCCCGGGAGACGACGGACCGATGACGATCAACCAGTGACCGGGCGTAGAGAAATTCCCGGCCCATGCGTGACGATCGATTCGATGCCGGGTCCAAGTCCCCGCCAGTACACACCGATCGGGCGGTCCCACCACCGTCGCCCCATCGGCCATCGACAAAACGACGAACAGCGGCGAACAGCGGCGACCTCGCGAACACGACACGAATACGGCACGAATACGGCACGGCGACGGCCCGAAGACGCCGCGGCAGACACCACCCGCAGCGGACAAATGAACAGCCACCGGCATCCAGCCCAGCGCAAGCCGGCACCACACCACCGCAACACGCGGCGGCATTCCGAAAGACCGGGACCCGACATGCCGGGCCACCGGGACGCTGGAAAACAGAACACCGAGCCCCTGCGACACCAAAAACGCCAAAAACACTAAACAACACCGACAACACACTGACAACACACTGACAGCACCGACAACAGCACCAAAAACGACACCGAAAAGAGGACTTCAATGACGCCCCAGACGGCTACCTCGGCGATCAATGAGCCCCGTACCGGCGACAGCAAGCCCAGCGCCGGTGACAGCAAGCCCACCACCGGCACCACCACCCTGGAGAACTCCGCCGGTGCGGACAGCCAACCCGCAACCCGCGGCAAAACCTCCATCGCCGATGGCGTGGTCGAAAAGATCGCCGGCATGGCCGCCCGTGAGGTTTCCGGTGTCCACGCCCTCGGCGGCGGCCTCGCCCGCACCCTGGGAGCCGTCCGCGACCGCGTCCCGGGCGGACGCCCCAACGTCACCCGCGGCGTCAAGGTCGAGGTCGGCGAGCGCCAAACCGCCATCGACCTCGACATTGTCGTCGAATACGGCGTCCCCATCACCGACGTCGCCAGCGACATCCGCGAAAACGTCATCGTCGCCGTCGAGCGCATGACCGGCCTCGAAGTCGTCGAGGTCAACATCTCCGTCATCGACGTCCACCTCCCCTTCGACGAAGAAGAGGACGACGAAACCCGCGTCCAATAACCACCCTCTCACCATCCAGACCCACTCCCGCCCCACCCCACACGCCCATCCCACCCACGCCCCCGGGCACACGACCCGGGGGCGGACCCCCGCCCCACCCACACCGCACAAGGAGTAGGACATGAGCACAGCGGTCGTGGGCCTCGCCACCGGCATGGCCCTAGGATTCGCCGGCTACTTCGGCGGATTCACCGCCTTCCTACTCGTCGCCGCCCTCGGCACCATCGGCTTCATCATCGGCCGCATGGCTGACGGAACGCTCCACTGGTCCCAACTCATCCGACGCGACGACTCCGCACCCACCCGCCACACCACCACCAACGCCAACTCTCGCCGCAGCAGGCTCAAATGACGATTCCCGCCCCCGAGCGCGGTGCCACCACCCTCACCGATCGCGCCCTCAGCCACACCGCCACCGGCGCAGCCCGCGAAGCCCTCCAGCACCTCAACAACCCCACCGCCACCGCCCACGCCACCGGCACCACTCGCCGCGGCAAAGCCCATCTCACCCTCTCGCTCACCCTCCCGTATCCCCTTGACCTCCCCACCACCACCGCCACCATCCAACGCCACGTCACCCACCGCACCCAGCAACTCACCGGCCTCCCCATCGCCACCATCAACGTACGCATCGAACACCTCGTCCTCCCCCAAGCCATCACCGGCAACGGCCGGGGGGTGCAGTGAGGCCGGCCCACAACAACACGTTGACCAGCGCGAGTCGGGGCCCGGCCCGGCGCCCCTGGTCCGCGCGGCGCGGCCCAGCCGCCGTGCTCGCGCTCCTCGGCGCCACCGCCTGCGGCATGCTCCTGTACGACCAGGTGGCGCTGCACTACGGCCGCCCCGCCGCACCCTGGCGCTCCCGTACCGAGGGCTGGTTGACCGACACCCCCGGCACCAGTGGCTGGGTGATCGGGGCCGCCGCCGCGCTGGCGCTACTCGGCCTGTATCTGATGGTGCTGGCCCTCACCCCCGGCGGCCGGCGCAGGCTGCCCATGGCGCCGGCGGCACCGGCCGTACGCGCCGTACTCGACCGCGCCAGCGCCGTAACGCTCCTGCGGGACGCGGCCCTACAGGTGCCGGGGGTCACCAACGCCCGGGCACGGATGCGCGGCCGGCGTCGGGCCGTGATTCGGGTGACGGTGGCGTACGGCGAGTCCACGACGATCCGTGCCGCGCTCCACGAGGCACTTGCCACCGAGACGGACCGACTCGGCCTGGCCAAGCCACCCCGCCTACGCCTTGGGCTCACCACCGGCGCCCCCACCCACCTGACGCCTACGGCAGCGCAGAAACCACCGCCCATCACAGCCACAGCCACAGGCACGGCCACAGGCACAGGCACAGACACAGGCACGGCCCAGGACGGCGCAGCCGAGAACGACACAGCCCAGCACCGCACGGAGCAGCAGTGAGGAGAACACGATGGGCGGGAACCCCGTACGCCACTGGCTGAACAGGGCCGTGCTGGCCCTGTTGGGCCTGGCGGGTCTGGTCGGTGGCGGCTGGACCACGGGGACCAGCCTCGACGCACGCGGCGAACTCCCGTTCGCCCTGCCCCCGTGGTGGCCCCGCTGGCACCCGCGGACCGAACTGACCGACTGGTTGGAGTCCACCGAGCTACGCGACCAAGGGTGGTGGCCCGCGGCCGTCCTCGGCTGCCTCACGGTCGGCCTGCTGGTCCTCGCGTACTGGCTACTCGTACAGACCGGACCCCGCGAGCCCCGGCGGCTGGCCCTCCCGGGCCCGGCGTCCGGCACCGAGCGCTCCACCGGCACCGCCGCGCGGGCCCCACGCCCCTCGCTGCGTACCGCCGCGCTTTCCCACGCGATGGCCGCGCAGGCGGCTGACGTACCCGGGGTGCGACGAGCGCGCGTACGACTCACGGGCGGCCCGCGCCGCCCACGCGCCCGGCTGACGGTGATACTCGACACCGGCGCCGACCCTCGCGCAGTGCTCACCGCCCTGTGCACGGGCCCCATCGCCGACGCGCAACGCTGCGCGGGCCTGGACGACCTCCGCTCGGGCCTGCGACTACGCGTCGCCCCGCACGGCACCCGCCGCACGCGCTGACGTATCGGGTGGGATACCCGGACCTTCGCGGCCAGGTGGCGGACCCCTGCGGCTCGTACAAGAGGCGACCGCGCACCTGACGGCCTCCCCGTCCGGCCACCGGCCCCCCAGCACCCACTCGTCAGCCCCATCGCCCACTCGTCAACGCGGGGCCCGACCCGCGGCTACCCAAGACGATGCGTTGAGTGCGCACAGCAAGCACCAGGACAAGGCCGATGAGCACGGCCGCGAGAAGCCGGGCCGGGGCGGTGATCAGGGGCAGCGGCGTGACGGGCGGCCGTACGGGCCCTTCGAGATGGCCTACGGGGCAGGCGGAGTTGTCAGTGGTGGGTCGTAGCGTGGGTGGTGTCCCTATTTCCCGCTGCTGGCTGCTGCGCGAGACGGACACGGCGAAGACCGGACCCGATGACGACGGGTCCGGCCTTCGCCACGTCGTAGACATGGCTGATGATCGTCAGCCTTCGATCCAGCAGCGGGCGCCAGCCCACGATCACGCGGACGCCTTCGGCGTTCCAGCACCGCTCCAGTACCCGGGCCAACAGCGTCCGACCTGGTCTTTTCTGGTGGGCCATCAGGGGCTCGAACCCTGAACCAATGGATTAAAAGTCCACTGCTCTGCCAATTGAGCTAATGGCCCGCACCACGCAGCATATCCCGGCGATCCGGCGAGCCCCGAGCGCACCAGCGGTTCGGGGTTCCGCCCGACCGGCGAGGGCGCCGTACGCGTACAGCCACGGCGCCGTAGTCATACGCGTACAGCCGCGGCGCCGTCCGCGTACAGCCGTAACTCCGTACGCGGACAACCGCGGCGACACACGCCCACGACCGCTGCGTCATACACGGTCAGCCGCGGCTGGCTCCCGCCAGATGGCGGCAGGGCCCGTACGACACATCACACCGTGCCATCCGGGCCCTGCCTACGTTCATCGATCAGCTGTTGCGCTTCCAGCGCGGCTTGTCGTCGCGGCGGCCGAAGGTGCCGGTGCCGGTCCCGGTGCCGGTGCTGCGGTGGTCGTCGCGGCGGACGTGGGGACGGTCAGTGTTGGCTGCCGCCGGGCGGTGGCCACCTGCGGGACGCTCGTCACGACGGTCGCGGTTGAACGGGCGGTCCGAGCGGGCGCCACCGGAGGGGCGGTCGTCGCGGCGGAAGCCACCGGTCGTCGGACGCTCGTCGCGGCGGAAGCCGCCCGAGGGACGCTCATCGCGCCGCTCGAAGGAACGCCCACCACGATCGTCGCTCCGCTCGTCACGACGGAACCCACCACTCGCCGGACGGTCGTCGCGACGGACGCCACCGGTCGGACGGTCATCGCGACGGAAGCCACCCGAGGGACGCTCATCGCGACGGACACCACTGGACGGACGCTCATCACGACGCTCGAAGGAACGCCCACCACGGTCATCACGCCGGTCATCACGACGCTCGAAGGAACGCCCGCCGCGGTCGTCGCGCCGCTCGTCGCGCCGGAAGCCACCGGTCGGACGGTCGTCGCGACGGAAGCCACCCGAGGGACGCTCGTCACGACGGACACCACTGGACGGACGCTCATCACGACGCTCGAAGGAACGCCCACCACGGTCATCACGCCGGTCATCCCGACGGAAGCCGCCCGAGGGACGCTCGTCGCGACGGAACCCGCCGGAGCGGTTGCCGCCCTGGCTGCCGCCCTGGGGGCGGTCGTCACGCCGGTCGCGACGGTCGAAGTTGCCCCGGTCATCACGCCGCTCGTCCCCGCCACGCTCCTGCTCCGGGCGGCTCGACGGCGCGGAGGCCGCAGGCTGCTCGGCACGCGCCGATACGGAATCGGCGGCGGAACCGGCCTGGGCCTGGCCGCCTTCCTGCGCGGTGGCCTCGGACGACTGCTCGGGCACCGATGCGGAGCTGGTGTCGGCGGTGTCGGTGGCAGCAGACGCCGTCGCCGGCACGACCGCGGCCGGGTCCTCGCCGCGCTCACGGGCCGCGCGGGCCAACAGCCGGTTGGCCTCGTCGCGCAGCTCGGCCGCGCGCCGCTGGACCTTCTCCAACTGGCGGGACAGGTCCTGCACATCGCGCTCGGCCTGCTTGGCCGAGTTCGCCGCCGACTCCGCCTGCACCTCGGTCAGGGAGCGGGCGCCGGTGATGTGCGCCACGTCCGCGTCGAAGACGCCCGCGCCACCGACGATGTGCCGTGAGGCATCGACGCCAGCGTCCTCCATCAGCCGGAAGATCTGCTTGCGCTGGTGCGGCAGGGCCAGCGAGACGACCGTGCCGCTCTGCCCCGCGCGGGCCGTACGGCCGGAGCGGTGCAGGTAGTCCTTGTGGTCACCGGCCGGGTCCACGTTGAGCACCAGGTCGATGCCGTCCACGTGGATGCCGCGCGCAGCGACGTCCGTGGCGACCAGGACGTTGACGTAACCCTCCTTGAAGTCGGCCAGGGTGCGCGTCCGCGCGCCCTGCGTCATGCCGCCGTGCAGCGCGTCCGCCCGTACGCCGGCGTCCACGAGCTGCTCGGCGACGCGGTCCGCGCCCATCTGGGTGCGGACGAAGATGATGGTGCGGCCCTTGCGCGCCGCGATGGCGGCGGTGACCGGCGCCTTGTCCTTCGGCTTCACGACGAGCACGTGGTGGCTCATGGTGGTGACCGCGCCCTGCGCCGCGTCCACCTCGTGCGTCTTGGGGTTGGACAGGTACCGCTTGACGAGGGTGTCGATCTCGTTCTCCAGCGTCGCGGAGAACAGCATCCGCTGGCCGCCGGACGGCACCAGGTCGAGGATCTCGGTGACCTCGGGCAGGAAGCCCATGTCGGCCATCTGGTCGGCCTCGTCGAGCACGGCGACCTGCACCCGGTCCAGCGAGGCGGCGCCGCGGTTGATGATGTCGCGCAGTCGGCCCGGAGTGGCGACCAGGATGTCTACGCCCCGCTCCAGGGCGTAGATCTGGTTGCTCATCGACGTACCGCCGCAGACGACCTTGAGCTTGAGGCCGAGCACATCGCCGTACGGCTGAAGCGCGTCGGACACCTGCATCGCAAGCTCGCGGGTCGGGGTCAGAATCAGGCCACGCGGACGCTTCTTCTCCGTGAAACCACCGGAGAGTTGGGTGAGCAGCGGGAGCCCGAAGGACAGGGTCTTGCCCGAACCGGTACGGCCACGGCCGAGGATGTCCAGCCCTGCCATCGCGTCCGGGATCGTGGCGACCTGGATCGGGAACGGGGTGGTGACGCCGTTCTGGTTCAGCTTGCGAACTACCTGCTCGGGCAGCCCGAGATCGGTGAACGTGATCGACTTCTCAGCGCTCTCGTCGGACGCCTCAGCAGTCTCAGCGCTCTCGTCGGACGCCTCAGCAGTCTCAACGGCTTCGTCGGACGCCTCAGCGGTCTCACCGGTCTCGCCGGAAACCTCAGCGGTCTCGACGGCTTGAACAGCTTCGATGACCTCGGTCGCATCGGCGACAACCTCGGCCGCGGCATCGGCATCGGCATCGGCATCGGCATCGACGGTCTCAACGACGGGAGCGATCTCAACGACGGGAGCGGACTCGACTACGGGAGCGGGCTCTACGGCATCGGCGGTGGCGATCGCCGTGGCGTTCTCAGTGATCACGCCGGTCTCATCGACCTCGGGCATGACGGTGTGCTCAGCAGAAATGGACATGCGAAACGCGGAACCTTCCGGAGTTACGGCACGCGCCCAGACTCCGTGTGATTTCGCAAACAACCGCCTCGATGCGGCCAGCCACGGCAAGGAAAGGAACGCGCCACGCGGCGCGCTCCGGGAGGGTTCTCCGAAGTCGGCCGGGCAAATGGGATCAAACGATCTACCACCATACTCACCCCTTCCCTGGGAAGGCAAATCCCTCTCCCTCCCGCGACAGGTTCACCGCTCCCGCAACGGCCTCGCCTGCGGTTCGCCCGCCGTCCCGGCAGGCGGCTGTGGCTCGGTGGGAGGCGGCGAGGTGGTCGGCTCGGCGGTCGGTACGGGGATGCTCGGCTCCGGTGGCGGGCTGCTGGGCCGTGGCGCGGTCGGCCGGGGGCGGGGCGGCGCGCCGGGCGCCGAGGGGGCGGGGGTGCCGGGGTGGGGCGCCGGCTCCTCGGCGGCCGGCGGGTCGGATGGTCGCTCCTTCGCATCCGGCCCGCCCGTTTCCTTGCCGCCACCCCGGCCGCGCTCCGCATCCCGCTTTTTGCGATCACGGCGATCCGGCGCCCGGGAGGCATCGCCCGAGACGCCGCCCCGCTTGGCCTGCGCATCAGCCCGGCGAGCCCCGTCCGGCACCACGGCGCCCCCCACGGACTCAGGAGCCACACCGTCCCGCTGCCCATTACCGGACCCGCTGCGCTGCGCATGCGCCCGATCCGGCTCGGAGACGCTCATGCAGCCCCCCAAGGCCATGGCGGCGAGCACCACGGCCGCTACCCGCGCTGAGGTGCGGGGCGCGGCGTGGGGTGCGATGCGCGCCATGCGCACGAAAGGCGGGAAATGCGAAAGGCGGGAGATAGGCGATTCATTTTTGGGCATTACGGACATGAAAGGGCTGCCTTCCGGCGCGAGGGTGGGGCCTCCTGCCCAACTGGCCCCGCCCCACCCAGGACACGCGCCCCATCCAGGAGACCCGCCTCACGCCACAACCCGAGCCCCGGCCGCTACAGCCGCCACGGCCGCCACCGATGGAGCACGACCCGCACATTCAGCCCGAACCGCTAGCCCGAACTGCCAACTGCCGGGCGGGCGGGCGGTCGGTCGGGCGGGCTGCCTGGCGGGCGAGCGAGCGAGCGAGCGGCTCAGCCGTAACCGAGCGCGTGCAGCCGCTCATCGTCGATGCCGAAATGGTGGGCAATTTCATGAACTACGGTCACTTCTGTCTCCTGCACCACCGTCTCCCGACTCCCGCACATCCGCAGCGTGGGCCCCCGGTAGATCGTGATCCGGTCCGGCAACACGCCCGCGTACCACTCCCCTCGATCGGTCAACGGCGTTCCCTCGTAAAGCCCGAGCAACTCCGGTTCAGCCGCATCAGGCTCGTCTTCAACGAACACCGCCACGTTGTCCATGAGCCGCGTCAACTCGGGCGGAATGCGGTCCAGGGCCTCGGCGACCAGTTCCTCGAACTCCTCGCGCGTCATTTCCAGCACCCGGCCATTGTCGGGCAGGCGCCCCCCGCGCGCCCCGCTCATGCATCGAACACCTCCACGGGAGCCAGAGCCCCCGGCGCCCAGCGCTCCGCCGCACCCCCCTAACCCGCCCCACCGCCCACCCGGCGGTAAACCGTTTTGGCGAACCCCGTCGGCATCCCATATGCTTCTCACGTCCCCGAAGGCGCCGGAAGGTGCCCAGGTGGGCCATCAGCCCTCATCGTCTAGTGGCCCAGGACGCCGCCCTTTCAAGGCGGTAGCACGGGTTCGAATCCCGTTGGGGGCACGCAAGACCATGTGCGAGACTAGTGCTCGCACGTGTGCTTGGTCCTGTGGAGCAGCTTGGAGTGCTCGCCACCCTGTCAAGGTGGAGGCCGCGGGTTCAAATCCCGTCAGGACCGCTGCGGCTGGGTAGCTCAGTTGGTACGAGCGATCGCCTGAAAAGCGATAGGTCGCCGGTTCGAACCCGGCCCCAGCCACCGCTGCTCGAACAAGTCGAAGCCCCTCCGAGGTCACTCGGAGGGGCTTTTTCGTTGCCCGCGGTGTCCTTTTGGCCACTCCCGTATCCCCGGCCGGCCCGATCCCCTGCGGAGCGCCCCGCTCCCGAGGAGCACCGCGCTCCCCAAGGGCGCCGCATTGCCGAGAAGGCGCCGGGCAGCCGCCGCTCACGGCACTGTGACGATCACCTTGCCGCGGGTGTGGCCCTCCATGCTGAGGCGCTGGGCGTCGCTCGCGCGTTCGAGGGGGAAGGTCTTGGCGACCTGCACCGTGAGTGCGCCCGACTCGGCCATGTCGGTGAGGGCCGTCAGGTCGGCCGCGTCAGGGCGTACCCAGAGGTAGCGCCCGCCCAGGGGGGCGACCGCGGGGTCAACGATGGAGGCGATGCGCCTCGGGTCCTTCACCAGGTCGGCCGAGACCGTCACCGCGTCCCCTCCCACCAGGTCGAGCACCGCGTCTACGCCCTCCCGCGACAGCGCGCGTACCCGGTCGCGTAGACCGTCTCCGTAGGTGACCGGTTCGCCGCCCAGAGAGCGTACGAAGTCGTGGTTGTGCGGGCTGGCCGTGCCGATCACGCGGGCGCCCAGGTGGCGGCCGACCTGGACGGCCATGGAGCCGACGCCGCCCGCCGCCGCGTGGACCAGCAGCGTGTCGCCCTTCGTCACCCGTAGCACCTTGATCAGGGACTGGTACGCCGTGAGCCCGGCCAGCGGCAGCCCCGCGGCCTGCTCGAAGGTGAGGTTGGCAGGCTTGCGGGCCAGGGTGCGTACCGGTGCGGCCACGTACTCGGCGAAGGTCCCACCCGCCAGAGTGTCCTTGCGTACGTAGCCGATGACCTCGTCGCCCTCGCTGAACTCCGGGGTGTCCAGCCCCGCACGGACGACGACGCCGGCCACGTCCCAGCCGGGGACGACCGGGAACACCACGTCCAAGAGCGAATCCAGGTGGCCGCCCTGCGCCTTCCAGTCCACCGGGTTCACCGCGGCGGCCTTGACCCGCACCAGTACCGAATCGGGCCCGACCTTGGGCTCTGACAAGTCGCCGTATTCCAGGACCTCGGGACCGCCGTACGCGCGGTAGCTCACAGCCTTCACGATGCTCGTACTCCTCGAAACCTCATGCTGCGGACTCAGTGGACGGGATAGATAGGACAGACGAGACAGACGAGACGGACGGGATGGGTGGGGTGGAGGGGGCGGATGGAGGACGCCTCACGCTAGGCTGCCGCCGCGTCGGAGGGTGCTTGCGCCGCACGGCCGCCCGGGTGGCGGTGGCGCCAGATCCAGAAGACCGCACTGGCCACGATCGCCCAGCCCGCCAGCACCAAAAACGGGAAGGCGTGCTGGTAATTGCCGAAGTAGACCGCCGTGTGTTGGGCATTCACGGACGCACCCGGCGGGAGCCACCGGCCGATATGGCCGAGAACAGACGGCAGCAGCGGCCAAGAGACCGCGCCACCCGACGACGGATTGCCGAGCAGCACCATCAGGCCCCAGGTGGGCAGCATCGCCCAGCGGCCGAAAAGGGTGTTGAACATGGTGAAGACCATCCCCGACGTGAACAGCGTGAGCGCCAAGATCAGCCACGACTCCACGAACGGCAGGTTCAGCGCGCCAAGGAACCAGTCCACCAGCGCCGCGATGGCGAACCCGCCGAGCAGCGCGTACGCAGCCGTGAACGCGATCCGCTCCGCGGGGTTGAGCGAGCGGGCGTGGACGCTGAGCTGGATCGCGCCGACGAAGCCGATGATCACCGCGGCCAGTGAGATGTAGAAGATCGCCAGCCCGCGCGGGTCGCCCTTCTGTAGCGGGTTGAGGTCCCGCACCGTCACCGGAATGTCCACCCGTTCCCCGACCCGTGGCCCCGCGGTGGCGAAGACCTCGGCGACGGAGGCCCCGGACGCGCCGGAGATGTCCAGTTCGACACGGTCGCCTGCGGCCTCAGATTCCCGTTCTCTCCCCGCGTCAGATCCCCGGTCCCCCGCGGTATCAGGTCCCCGGCCCTCCACGGTGCCGGCTGGGTCTGCGGTGCCGGGTGCGCCCGCGGTGGGGCGGTGCACGTTCAGTACGGCGAACACCCGCTGCTCGTCCACGGCGCGTTTGGCCTCCTCGTACGTGTCGTATTCGCGCAGCTCAAGCGAGGCGTCCAGGGCCTGTTCCATGCCGCGTACGAACGCCTTGCCGCGCGGGCTGTCGCTCGCCCCGACCACGGCTGTCGGCACGTGGTGCGGGGTGGGGTTGGCCATCACGTACGTATACGAGCCGGCGAAGAGCCCGGCAGCCGCCGCCAGGATGACGACCAGCACGGTGGCCGGGAAGAACGGGGTGCCCTTGAAGGCTGCCCAGCGAGACGACGAGCGTGCGCAACTGTGTGCCCCTCCCGCCGGCCCGCAGCCAGCTGGGGCCGCGCCGCTCTGGGGTTGCTCCCGGGGCTGCTTCGTAGCTTGCTCCGGGGGGTCGCCGCCTGGCACGGGCCGTTCACGCGGGTCATCCATGAGGTCACGCTAAAACACCCATCACGGACATTCTTCCCGAGCGGCCGATGATTCCCCGGCCCGGCCGGCCTCGATTCGCGGGCCGTAAACCCGCGGCCGGGCCCGTACGCAGACAGTCCCGAGGCCCCCGCGAGCGCCTTGGTGCACAAATGGTTCGCCAGCTCTTTCAGCGAGGTGAGATCCTGGGGGCCGTATGACCACTCAGCCTGCCCCTGCCCTGCCCGCCCTGCTGGAGCGGCTTCCCGAGCTGATGCTGCGCGATGAGCAGCGGCTGGGGCGCCGACTCGACGGTGCGCGCCGGATTCGTAAACCCGAGGCCCGCGCGGCCGTACTCGCCGAGATCGCCGGCCAGATCGAGCAGGCCGAGCGGCGAGTTGCCGATCGCCGCGCCTGCGTGCCCGAGATCAGTTATCCGCCGTCGCTGCCGGTCAGCCAGAAGAAGGACGAAATTCTGGCGGCGGTCCGCGATCACCAGGTGGTGATTGTCGCGGGCGAGACCGGTTCCGGTAAGACGACCCAGATTCCGAAGATCTGCATGGAGCTGGGCCGGGGCGTGCGCGGGCTCATCGGGCACACCCAGCCGCGCCGGATCGCGGCCCGTACAGTCGCCGAGCGGATCGCCGAGGAACTGGATACCCAGCTCGGCGGAACGATTGGCTGGAAGGTGCGGTTCACCGACCAGGTCGGCGCGGAAACGCTGGTCAAGCTGATGACGGACGGCATTCTGCTGGCCGAGATTCAGACCGACCGCGAGCTGCGCCAGTACGACACGATCATCATCGATGAGGCACACGAGCGCAGCCTCAACATCGACTTCATCCTCGGGTACCTCGCGCAGTTGCTGCCCCGCCGCCCCGACCTCAAGGTCATCATCACCTCGGCCACCATCGACCCGCAGCGGTTCTCCCGCCACTTCGGGCACGTCGCCACCGTGGGCGGCCACCCTCAGGGCACCGGCCGTGCGGGTGCCGCACAGCGCAAGGGCCACGGGGGCCGCGAGAGCGCTGTCGGTGGTCGGGAGCAGGGCGGTGACGGCGACGGTGGCGCGGAGGCCGCCGGCGCGCCGATCATCGAGGTCAGCGGTCGTACGTTCCCGGTCGAGGTGCGCTACCGCCCGCTCCTCGAAGAGGGCGGCCAGGACGGCGATCGCGACCAGGTCACCGCCATCTGCGATGCCGTGGACGAGCTCCAGCGCGAGGGTGAGGGGGACGTTTTGGTCTTCCTCTCCGGCGAGCGGGAAATTCGGGACACCGCCGACGCGTTGGAGAAGAAGAAGCTACGCAACACCGAGATCCTCCCGCTGTACGCGCGGCTCTCGCACACCGAGCAGCACCGGGTCTTCCAGCGGCACACCGGCCGCCGCGTCGTGCTCGCGACGAACGTGGCGGAGACCTCGCTGACCGTCCCGGGCATCCGGTACGTGATCGACCCCGGCACGGCCCGTATCTCTCGGTACAGCCATCGCACCAAGGTGCAGCGGCTGCCGATCGAGCCGGTCTCGCAGGCCAGCGCCAACCAGCGCAAGGGCCGTTGCGGCCGGACCAGCGACGGCATCTGCATCCGGCTGTACTCAGAGGACGACTTCCTCACCCGCCCCGAGTTCACCGATGCCGAGATTTTGCGGACCAACCTCGCCTCGGTCATCTTGCAGATGACGGCGGCCGGGCTCGGGGACATCGAGAAGTTCCCGTTCATCGACCCGCCGGACCGGCGCAACATCAAGGACGGCATCGACCTGCTGCACGAGTTGGGCGCCCTCGAAGCCCAGCGGCAGAGCCCCGAGCGCGAAGCCGCGGGCGAAGACCTCGACCAATACACCGAGCAGGGTCCGAGGCGAGATGCAGATCACGGTTCGGAGCAGGGCCCGGAGCAGGGCCCGGGACTCGACGCAGAACTCGTCGCAGAACTCGACGCGAAGTTCCGCGCGGACGTGGACCCCGCGCTAGGTGGCGACCAACGCCTCAGCCAACATTCCAGCCACCGCGCCACCCAACAACCGGCCACCCCACAACACGCAGCTCATCAGCGCGGTGGCCAGAACAACCGCCAAAGCTCTGCCCAGAGCCCGGGACGCGCGGGCCGCGGTAGGCAGCGGCTGACCCCGCTGGGCCGCCAACTGGCACAGTTCCCTGTCGATCCTCGACTGGCGCGCATGATCGTGGCCGCCGAAGGCAACGGCAGCGTGCGCGAGGTGATGGTCATCGCCGCCGCGCTGTCCATTCAGGACCCGCGCGAACGCCCCACCGAAAAGCAGCAGCAGGCCGATCAGCAGCACGCACGGTTCAAGGACGAGTCGAGCGACTTCCTGGCGCTCCTCAACCTGTGGCGGTACGTCAAAGAGCAGCAAAAGGCGCTGTCCTCGTCCGCCTTCCGCCGGATGTGTCGTACGGAGTTCCTGAACTATCTGCGCATACGCGAATGGCAGGACATCTACAGCCAGTTGCGTACGGTCGCCAAGTCCATGAGCATTGAGGTGTCCACGTCGGATGCGGAGCCCTCCCCCGACCAGGTGCACCTCGCACTCCTCGCGGGACTGCTCTCGCACATCGGGTTCAAGGAGACCGTCGAGGACGGCGCGAAGTCCGCGAACAAGGCTCCCGGCAAGAGCACCGGCAAGCCGGGTGGCAAGGGCGAGTATCTGGGCGCGCGCAACGCCAAGTTCGCGCTGTTCCCCGGTTCCGCCCTGTTCAAGAAGCCGCCCCGGTGGATCATGTCGGCCGAACTGGTCGAGACCTCGCGGCTGTGGGCGCGGGTCAACGCCAAGATCGAGCCGGAGTGGGTCGAGCCGCTCGCCCAGCACCTGGTCAAGCACACGTACAGCGAGCCGCACTGGGAGCAGAAGCAGGCGGCGGTCATGGCGTACGAGCGGGTGACGCTGTACGGCGTACCGATCGTCTCCCAGCGCAAGATCAACTACGGGAAGATCGACCCCGAGACCAGCCGCGACCTTTTCATTCGCAATGCCCTGGTCGAGGGCGATTGGCGCACCCACCACCAGTTCTTCCACGACAATCGCAAGCTGCTCGGCGAGGTCGAGGAACTGGAGCACCGGGCCCGTCGCCGCGACATTTTGGTGGACGACGAAACGCTGTTTGACTTCTACGACCAGCGCATCCCCGCACACGTCGTATCCGGCGCGCACTTCGACTCCTGGTGGAAGCACAAACGCCGGGACGAGCCGGAGTTGCTGAGCTTTGAGAAGTCGATGCTCATCAACGAGCGGGCACGGGACGTCTCCAAGGATGCCTACCCCGACACCTGGTGGCAGGGCCGGCTGAAGTTTCGAGTGACCTACCAGTTCGAGCCGGGCGCGGACGCGGACGGCGTGACCCTGCACATTCCGCTTCAGGTGCTCAACCAGGTCACGGCGGACGGTTTCGACTGGCAGATCCCGGGCCTGCGGCAGGACCTGGTGACGGAGCTGATCCGCTCACTGCCCAAGCCCATCCGCCGTAACTACGTACCCGCCCCCGACTACGCCCGCCGCTTCCTTGAGCGGGTCAAGCCCACCGCGGGGCTGACCGGCGGCCAGCCACAGTCCCCCCTGACGGTGGCACTCGGCAGAGAGCTCCAGCGCATGGTGGGGGTACAGATCGCCCCCGAGGACTGGGACCCGGAAAAGGTCCCCGACCACCTCAAGATCACCTTCCGGGTAGTGGACGAGCGGCGCCACAAGCTCGCTGAGGACAAGGACCTGGTCGCGCTCAAGGCCAGGCTCCAGCCCAAGACGCAGGCCGCGATCACCAAGGTGTTCGCGACGTCGAGGGAGAGCGCGGGCATCGAGCAGCGCTCCGGCCTCACCTCCTGGACCATCGGCGCCCTGCCCCGCACCTTCGAGACCCGACGCGGCGGCCAGCCCGTAAAGGCGTACCCGGCGCTCGTGGACGAGGGTGCGTCCGTTGCGATCCGGCTCTTTGACTCCGAGCCCGAACAGGAGCGGGCCATGTGGGTGGGCACCCGCCGGCTGATCTTGCTCAACCTGCCCTCCAGCCCGGCTAAGTTCGCACAGGGCAAGCTGGACAACAGCGCCAAGCTCGCGCTGTCCCGCTCCCCGCACGGCAGTGTGCAGGCGCTGTTCGACGACTGCGTCTCGGCCGCGGCCGACCGGCTGATCGCGGCGCGCGGCGGCCCGGCCTGGGACGAGGAGTCCTTCCGTAAGCTCTTCGACGCCGTACGCGCCGACCTGACCGACGTGACCATGGACACCATCCGCAAGGTGCGCGAGATACTGGCCGCCTGGCAGTCGTGTGAGCGGCGCCTCAAGGCCACCACGAGCATGGTCTTGGTGCCGTCGCTGACCGATATCAAGCAGCAACTCGCCGAGTTGATCAAGCCGGGCTTCGTGACCGAGCACGGCGTACGACGGCTGCCCGATGTGATGCGCTATCTGGTGGCCATCGACCGGCGCCTACAGCAGTTGCCGCACCACGCCGAGCGGGACCGCATCCGGATGGTCAAGGTGCACGAGATGCGCGATGAGTATCTGTGGTTGCTCGAACAGCTTGAGCGCGCCCACCCGGGGCGTCCGGTGCCGCGCGATGTGCTGGAGATCCGCTGGATGATCGAGGAACTGCGGGTCAGCTACTTCGCCCACGCCCTGGGTACGGCCTACCCGATCTCGGACAAGCGCATCGTGAAGGCCGTGGACGCGGCGGCACCGTAGCCACTGGTGTGTGGACGGGCTGGGCGGGCGTGTGCGCTGGTTTGTGGGCCGGCTCGGCGGGGCAGGTCGGCGGTACCCGGCGCCGGGTCGGCGAAGGACCCGGAAGCGCGGTTCGACCCCACCCCCTGACCTGCTGTAGAGTTTCTTCTCGCAGCCGGGCAACGCAAAAAGCGCGGCGCGAAAAGATGGTCCTGTGGAGCAGCTTGGAGTGCTCGCCACCCTGTCAAGGTGGAGGCCGCGGGTTCAAATCCCGTCAGGACCGCAGTAATTGGTGAGGCTCACGCCCCTCGGGGTGTGGGCCTCATCGCCGTTGAGGGCAAGAGCGGGCACCTGCGGCAGCTCGCGCACCAACGCGTCTACGGCGCGGCGTCCGTCAACGGCCGTCAACGGCGCGTACGTCGGGCGCCCCACCGGCGGAACCACCAACCCAGGCCCCCGGCCTCCCCAGCGCCCGACAAGCCCTCCCGCGGGCTCCCTGGCTTTGCGTCCGGGTCCGGGTCCGCGCCCGCGCTCGGGGACTGCCGCGCCGCCCCACGTTGCCGTTGCCATTCCCGTCGCCATTCCCGTCGCCGTTGCCGTTGACGTAGCCGTTGACGTAGCCGTTGACGTAGCCGTTGACGTTGCAATGACGTTGCCAACGGTGGTGCGGACGACGGTTTCGACAGCGGACAAGGTTCCCGCTCAGCGCCCGATGGAGCGGAATCGCCCAACCCGTATGTATGCGGGCCGTCCGTTCGCCTTGACTGGGGCACGTACCGGCGGTACCCAAGCAAGAGGCCGTGGGGGCCGGGAGGTACACGTATGGCGACGTCGATCAGGCACGAAACGAGGGCGTTGCTGCGCGCCCATCTCTCCGCAGCGGCTGGCTACCGGCATCTGACCCGGCACTGCCCGGTCTGCCATCGGCTCCTGCGGCTAGCCCTTGAGCAGCAGGCGCAGCAGGCCCGGCAGGCCCCGCAGACACAGCGGACGCAACAAGCACAGCAAGCACAGGAGGCGTGGAAGGCCCACCCAGCGCAACACGACCACCGCGACCAACACGACCACCGTGACCACCGCGACCATCGCGACCAACACAGCCCGCACGACCAGCACAGCAACCACAGCCCACACGAGCGACAGAGCCAGCCCGACGAGCCCACAGCGGCGGGAAGCGACGGCACCAGCCCCGCCAGCCGCGCCAGGGCCGCTGAGCGGGCCGCTGAGGCCGCCGGGGCGAAGCAGGGCGAAGGTTCCCCCGGGCAGTGACCAATGACGCTGCGTGCGCCAAGCGTCCAGTGACAGGCTGGAAGCGCCCGAATACGAGGAACGCCTAGCGCACTTGAGGCATAGGCGACAAGTGCGGCGGACTGTGACGGGTGTCACCGAAAGAGTTTCCGCAGCGGAGGAACTTACGCCTCCCCTACACCCTCTCAATTTAATATGTGCAATTGCACTCTGCTGCACAGAGTCGCGAAGAGCTTACGCAGGCGGGTCGGTTCGACCGATATACCACCCCATCCCGCAGCGGCCAAGGCGGCCTCACCGGCCACCAAAGCCCCGTGATACGCGGCGGGGAGGGCTCGCAGCGAGCGGCTTCCGGGGTGGAGCAGGCCATAAAAAAATCGCGCTGGACCCGGCGGAGTCCAGCGCGATCGACGACGCACCCATGTGCTGCGGGCGTGGCGCCTGTTGGGGCAGACGCCAGTCGTGTGGAGCGAAACGGGCGAACACCGGATTGGGGGACCCGGAATTGCCCGGTTATGCGGTTATTCAGACCTCGCTGCGCTGCTGAGGGATGCCCGCCAGAAGTGCACGGACCTCCGCTTCGCGGTAGCGCCGGTGTCCTCCGAGCGTGCGGATGGACGTGAGCTTGCCTGCTTTTGCCCAGCGTGTAACCGTCTTCGGGTCCACGCGGAACATCGTGGCAACCTCAGCCGGGGTCAGCAGCGGCTCGGCATCAGGGGTGCGAGCGGTCATGAGCGGCCTCCTCGGGAGAACCGAACCATCACGGTTCTTTCCTCTAAATTCTGCACCTTGACCCACGTTGCCCGAAATGGCGGACGCGGGCCGAGTCGGTTATAGGACGAACGGCTTGTCCTCGGCACTACAACTACACCATCTGTCCAGCCTCGTCGGCCAAACCGATGGAATTGCGCTCTCAGGTGTTCAACCTCGACGGAAGCCGATGGACTATGCCATAGCGGGCAGTCACACCACCGTAACGATCAGTCACAACGGGATCAGACTCACCAGACCCACCAAGGAGCGCAATACCGATACTTCCGCCCTTAGTTGGACGGAAGGAGCCCTTCCCGGACTCCTTGTCCTATTTTGACACGAGGATGGGGGATGGCCGCAAGGCCCGAAGTAAGTGCTTTAGATCACGGTTGAGGCAATCGCCCGGATCGGGACCTACGTCCCGGTCCGACCAAACCATCGCGCCACCACCCCATGGCCGCGCTCCCAAGCTTCACCCGGCAACGCATCGCGCGACACCCCGTAACGCCTGTGAACGGCCCCCTGTGACGCTACTTCAGCTCGACCGCTGCCGATCACGCACGGCGGTCCAGCGGTCCGTGAGCCGCTCGTACGCCACTCCGGCCCTTGCCCCATCGCCCGCCCGCAGCGCCGCGAGCCCCTCCGCGACGTCCGCCGCGGAATGGTCCTCGTCCAACTCGCCCTCGGGCACCGCGTGCACCAGACCGCCGTAGTCCAACTCGACCATTGAACGCGGATGGAACTCCTCAAGCCATCGCCCCACATCCACCAGGCCGTCGATCAAGGGCCCTTCCTCCAGCGCCTCCTTGAGCGCCTTCAGGCCCCGGGCGACCCGTCGCCTGGCCTCCACCATGGGCGTGCGGTAGCGCATCACCAGGGCGTCCTCGTCCTTGGTGTACTCCCGCTCCGCATCGGCGAACAGGACGAACCAGCGCACCGGTACGTGCCAGGTCGCGCTGCGAATCCAAGGCCGCGCGTCCGGGTTGCGCTCCGACCACCGCTCGAAATCAGCCACCGCCTGCCTGCGCACCACCGGCGGCAACGCAGCGTCAAGCAACGAGGCCGGCAGGAGCTGGGAGACCTCTTCCAGGGCCAGCCAACCGCGCAGCCGCGTGCGCCAAGGGCAGATACACGTGATGCCGTCCACCAACGCCACGAACGCATCGCTGCTCTCGTGCACCGGGACCGGCACCGGCGGAACCGGCAACAAATCCGCCAGCGACCGCCGCAGTTCATCCTGAGCGCTGGGGGTGCGCTCGCGCCGCGCGTACTGCGCCCAGTGGCTGCGCTCCGGCTCAGGGAAAGCGGCGAGCGGCTCGTAAACCCGTAGATACGAGGCATACGGGACAATCACCGAAGACGCCAAGGTCACGCCCGCTCCCTTAAGCCAGAGTTTGTCGCAACGTCCGACGCCAGGAGGCGCCTACCGAGCCTCCCGGCCGCTCGCATCGTCCCACGCCGATCCGCTCTCGGTGCGTGATCCTCCGCACTGTGCCCAACGCCTGGGGCCGCAGGTCTTACGCTCTTTGCCAACCGGCCCTCCCCCACCCCCCGGAGGGCACCCACCGCGACATATGGAGTCACCACCGTGACTGACGTACGTCCTACCGTCAGCGTTGACGGCCCGGCCGTGAGCCATGCGGGCAACCCGCTCTCCGTGCTCTTCCAGTCGGATCAGGGCGGCCACGAGCAAGTCGTGCTCTGCCAAGACCGCGAGTCCGGCCTCAAGGCCGTCATCGCCCTTCACTCCACCGCCCTCGGCCCGGCCCTCGGCGGCACCCGATTCCACGCCTACGCCTCCGATGAGGAAGCCGTCCTGGACGCGCTCAACCTCGCCCGCGGCATGTCGTACAAGAACGCCCTCGCCGGGCTCGACCACGGCGGCGGCAAGGCCGTGATCATCGGCGATCCGGCCAGCACCGAACAGGGCGGCATCAAGAGCGAAGAGCTGCTGCTCGCCTACGGACGTTTCGTCGCCTCGCTCGGCGGTCGCTACGTCACCGCCTGTGACGTCGGTACCTATGTGGCCGACATGGATGTGGTGGCCCGCGAAAACCGCTGGACCACCGGCCGCTCCCCCGAGAACGGTGGCGCCGGTGACTCCTCCGTCCTCACCGCCTTCGGCGTCTTCCAGGGCATGCGGGCCTCGGCCCAACACCTGTGGGGCACGCCCACGCTGCGGGGCCGCAGAGTCGGCGTCGCCGGCGTCGGCAAGGTCGGCCACCACCTGGTCGCACACCTGGTCGAAGACGGCGCGGATGTGGTGATCACCGATGTACGCAGCGAGTCCATCGACCGCGTACGTACGACATATCCGCAGGTCACGGTCGCCGACAGCACCAGTGCGCTGATCACGGGCGAACTGGATGTCTACGCTCCGTGCGCGCTCGGCGGCGCGCTGGATGACGTCAGCGTGCCAGCCCTGACCGCCAAGGTGGTCTGCGGCGCGGCCAACAACCAGCTCGCCCACCCCGGCGTCGAGAAGGACCTCGCCGACCGCGGCGTGCTGTACGCCCCGGACTACGTGGTCAACGCCGGTGGCGTGATCCAGGTCGCCGATGAGCTGCACGGTTTCGACTTCGACCGGGCCAAGGCCAAGGCAACCAAGATCTACGACACCACGCTGGCCATATTCGACCGTGCGCAGTCCGAGGGCATCCCACCCGCCGAGGCGGCCGACCGCATCGCCGAGCAGCGCATGGCCGAGGCACGGGGCCACTAACGGGCCAGCGCAGCCCAGTGCGGGCTGCGTCACCCACTACGAGCTACGTCGCTCACTACGGGCTGCGCCGCTCACTAACGGGCTGCGTCGCCCACTACGGGCTAGCGCCCTCCTAAGCGGAATCGAAGGCGAGAGCGCCGGCCAGGCATCGTTCAGCCGTGGCCCAGCCGTGGCCCAGCGTTGAGCCGACCGCCATCCGGGGGTCACTCGATCGCCGCCGATCGGTTATCTGACCGCCGTTCCAGGAAGCCCCTGGCACGCTTTTGGCACCCCCCGGCGGGCCACGAGGGAGAGATCGCTCACGGCCCGCCGGCGGGTCGCCGCTCAAGAAGCGTTAAAATCGCTGCTGACCAGCGAGGACGGGGCGCCTCGCGGGTCCTGCCGAGTGGCACGTGCCGTGGGCGACGTACCGTATGGCCAGAGAAGCAGGTACCGTTGAAGCCCTACGGACCGGTCTCTCCGTCGAGAGTCCGCTCCGACTCATGAACGCGTGTCAAGACTCTGGGGCCGTCGAGCCCCGTCACCGAGGGGGTCGAGCCATGGGGCGCGGCCGGGCCAAGGCCAAGCAGACAAAGGTCGCCCGCCAGCTGAAGTACAACAGCGGTGGGACGGATCTCTCACGTCTGGCCAGCGAGCTGGGCGCATCGACGACAAAGCAGCCGCCAAACAGCGAGCCGCTCGACGATGAGCAAGAAGAAGACGACGATCCGTACGCGGAGTACGCGGATCGTTACAACGACGAGGGCGAGGAAGAGCCATCTGACTCTTCTGCGTACCGCCGTCGCGCTTGACGTTCCGCGTCCATGGCACGGCGTCTACAGCGTTCACAACAGCACCACTGACCCGGTCCAGGGCTCGCCCCGGACCGGGTTCTGTGCTGCGCTTAGTTCGCGTAGTCACCGGTCAGGGTCACGGCCTCGCGGCGGTCACCACGGTCGGTGATCTCTCCGGCGATCCAGGCATCCACGCCTCGATCGGCCAGGGTGGTCAGCGCCACGTCCACTGCGTCCTGAGGCACGACTGCGATCATGCCGACCCCCATATTGAGGGTTTTCTCCAGCTCACTACGCTCGACAGAGCCGGCCTGCCCGACGACGCCGAATACGGGGTCCGGGGTCCATGACGTGCGGTCGATGCCGGCGTGCAGCCCGTCCGGGATGATCCGGGCCAGGTTGTTGGCGAGCCCGCCGCCGGTGATGTGCGAGAAGGCGTGCACCTCGGCGGTACGAGTGAGCGCCAGGCAGTCCAGCGAGTAGATCTTGGTGGGCTCCAGCAGCTCCTCGCCCAGGGTGCGGCCGAACTCCGCCACCTCCCGGTCCAGCTCCCAGCCGGCTCGGTCGAAGAGCACATGCCGCACCAGCGAGTACCCGTTCGAGTGAAGTCCAGAGGACCCCATGGCGATGGCGACGTCTCCGGTACGAATTCGCTCGGCACCAAGCAACTGGTCGGCCTCCACCACGCCGGTGCCCGCGCCCGCCACATCGAAATCGTCCGGACCCAGCAGGCCCGGGTGCTCGGCGGTCTCGCCACCGACCAGGGCGCAACCCGCGAGCACACAGCCCTCGGCGATGCCCTTGACGATCGCGGCGACCCGCTCCGGGTGCACCTTGCCGACGCAGATGTAGTCGGTCATAAACAGCGGCTCGGCGCCGCATACCACCAGGTCGTCCACCACCATGCCGACCAGGTCATGGCCGATGGTGTCGTAAACGCCTAGGCGACGGGCGATGTCCACCTTGGTGCCGACGCCATCGGTGGCCGAGGCGAGCAGCGGACGCTCGTAGCGCTTGAGGACGGAGGCATCGAAGAGCCCGGCGAAACCGCCGAGGCCGCCAACGACCTCCGGCCGGGTGGCCTTCTTCACCCACTTCTTCATCAGCTCGACGGCGCGGTCGCCCGCTTCGATGTCAACGCCCGCGGCGGCGTAACTGGCGCCGCCGCCGGGAACTGTCTCAGGCATGGCTTAAGAACCTTCGGATCGTGATGAATCAGATCGTGATGAAGAGGACGAGATACGGATTACGGGCGCCGGAGCGCGTCGGCCCCGCCCACACCCGCGGTCAGCGTCTCGACACCGTCCGCATCGGGCTTGACCGCCCCGGCCGTCTCCGACTCCAGGAGGTGCTTGCCCAGCAGCTCCGGGTCGGGCAGGTCCATCGGGTACTCGCCGTCGAAGCAGGCACGGCACAGCTTCGACTTCTCGATCGTGGTCGCCTCGATCATCCCGTCGATGGAGATGTACGAGAGCGAATCCGCGCCCAGCGACTTGCCGATCTCCTCGACGGAGAGCCCGTTGGCGATCAGCTCGGCGCGGGTCGCGAAGTCAATACCGAAGAAGCACGGCCACTTGATGGGCGGCGAGGAGATGCGGATATGCACCTCGGCGGCCCCGGCCTCGCGGAGCATCCGAACCAACGCGCGCTGAGTGTTGCCGCGGACGATCGAATCGTCCACCACCACCAGGCGCTTGCCCCGGATGACCTCCTTGAGTGGGTTGAGCTTGAGCCGGATACCGAGCTGCCTGATGGTCTGGCTCGGCTGGATGAACGTACGGCCCACATAGCTGTTCTTCACCAGCCCGGACCCGTACGGAATGCCACTGGCCTCCGCGTAGCCCACGGCGGCAGGGGTGCCCGACTCGGGCGTCGGTATCACCAGGTCGGCGTCGGCAGGCGCCTCGGCGGCCAGCTTGCGACCCATCTCGACCCGGGACAGGTAGACGTTACGGCCCGCGATATCGGTATCGGGGCGGGCGAGGTAGACGTACTCAAAGACGCAGCCCTTGGGCCTGGCCTCGGCGAACCGCGAGGCACGCAGACCGTCCTCGTCGATGGCGATCATCTCGCCCGGCTCAATTTCACGGACAAAGCTCGCGCCACAGATATCAAGCGCGGCACTCTCGGAGGCCACCACCCAGCCGCGCTCCAACCGGCCGAGCACCAGCGGGCGGATGCCCTGCGGGTCACGCGCCGCATACAGCGTGTGCTCGTCCATGAAGACCAGACTGAAGGCGCCCTGCACCCGCGGCAGCACGCTCTGCGCGGCAGCCTCGATGGTCAGCGGCTTGCCGTCCTCATCAACCTGCCCCGCGAGCAGCGCGGTGACCAGATCGGTGTCATTGGTCGCGGCCACCTGAGTGGCCCGCCCCCCGGTCCGGGGCAGCGCAGCAACCATTTCCGCCAGCTCGGCGGTGTTGACCAGGTTCCCGTTGTGACCGAGCGCGATCGAGCCGTGAGCCGTAGCCCGGAAGGTCGGCTGCGCGTTCTCCCACACCGAGGCACCGGTGGTGGAGTAGCGGGCATGACCTACGGCGATATGACCGCGGAGGGAGCCGAGGGAAGTTTCATCGAAGACCTGAGAGACCAGGCCCATGTCCTTGAAGACGAGGATTTGGGAACCGTTGCTCACTGCAATGCCCGCGGACTCCTGTCCACGGTGCTGCAGCGCGTACAGCCCAAAATAGGTGAGTTTGGCGACCTCTTCGCCCGGAGCCCAGACACCGAAGACGCCACAAGCGTCCTGGGGGCCCTTCTCACCGGGAAGGAGATCGTGGCTGAGTCGTCCGTCACCACGCACAAACACCACTGTACCCGGGTAGTGGAGTCATACGTTCGGTCTACCCCGGCAGCAAGCTGTCACTCTCCGTGACCATTTCCGGTTCGAGCTGGCGGGATCGGGCTCAGATCGGGCTCCCACACGGGGTGGACAGCGTGGTGGTGGGGTGGTGGCTCGTTTGTTTCTTCCCCGCCTGGGGTCTCAGATGAGATCAGGGACACATTGCGGGTGGGGGTGGGTGGGGGCGTTTTTGGTGGGGGTGGGGGTGTGGTTCCGGGGGCGGGGGTGGTGGCCGCTGGGTGCGGCTTGGAGGTGGTTGTGGCTGGGGGCTTTGGGGAACTGGCGGGGCTGGGGGGCTTCGGGGGCTGGGGGCGTGTTCTGCGGGGTAGCGGTTGCGGCTTGGGGGCTTTGGGGGTGGCGCCGGTTGCGCCTCGGCGGCTGCGGGGGCTGGGTGGCTTTTGTTGCTGGCCGGGTTGGAGGGCTGGCGGGGCGTACGCACCAGCTCGGATTTCGGGGGCGGGGTACGGCCCGGCGCCATAGAGTGCCCAGGGTGGTACGTAAACACCGTACGGGCGCTATGTCGGAGTTCGCAGAAGTGGGTAAAAACCGGGGTGCGGCGCGGTAACGTCGCAGGTCGCGAACTGTGGTCCCCGCGCGTGCGGGGGTGGTCCCTCACCGCGGAGGCCCACGTCCCGCTGCGAGTCGTGGTCCCCGCGCGTGCGGGGGTGGTCCCTTCTCGATCTGCCACTCGCCGTCGAGGCGCCAGTGGTCCCCGCGCGTGCGGGGGTGGTCCCTTCGGCGGTGGCCTGGTCACGGCGGGGCTCGCGTGGTCCGAGCGCGTGCGGGGGTGGTCCTTACGACGGCGCCGAGAGTTGCGCCGATTATGAGTGGTCCCCGCGCGTGCGGGGGTGGTCCTCTGGGACGCCGGTCTCTCCAGTCGCTGAGGCGGTGGTCCCCGCGCGTGCGGGGGTGGTCCGCGTACGGGCAGTTGGGGGCGGGCGCCTGCGCGTGCGAGGTGGTCGAGAGCTCGCACCCCCGGCTGTTGCGCAAGCCTTCGCGATGCCGCCGGTCACTTCCGCCGCTGCGCGCCTTCGGGCCATACGACGTCCACGGGCGTCCCGGCCTCTCGCGCGGCCAGCACCACATCGGCTGTCCCCCCGCCCTTGCCGCTGGGCGGCGCACCGTCCCACACGGCGATCAAGCGATCGGCTCGCGCAAGGAGGACAGCGTTCGCTGCCTCGTAGGCCGCCCGGTTGGCCGTCTCGTGCGGCATGACGAGGACTTCGTATGCGGCTTGGCTCAGCCGGTCGAAAGTCTCCGCATGTTGCAGCTTCACCTTCGCCTGCCGGTAGTCCCGGGACGGGATCACCACGACCAGCCGCCCACCGACCTCCAGCACAGCCTCAGCGAACAGCGAATCCGCACCGGCCGCGATACAGGAGAGCCCGACGAGATCACCATCACTTCGATAGTGCAGGACATCGCGCAGGGCCGCACGAACGAGGGGAATAGCGGTATCGGTGAGGTCCATGTGACCGGTCACAGCCAGGATCGTCATGAGCGCTCCCTCAGCTCGACAGCAGGTCGCGGATCTTATCGCGCACTTCACGTACGGGCTGAGAGACCGCCTTTCCTACCGTGTAGGGGTACAGCACGCTCAGACTGGGGGCGGGCGGCTGGCCCGCGTTTGATCGTCGCCTTGGTTGGCGCACTTGACTGCCAAGTCCCCGCCCCCTCCCGCGTATTGCGGTTGCGCAACGTGGCCCGGCAACTCGGGTCGGGGGTACCGTTCGAGTAGAGCTGGATGCCGAGGAGCCCACATGCCCCACTCCAACGTTCCGACGAGCCTGTTAACCAACGGTCAACGCCTTGCCCGCATAAGAGATCGTCGCCGCTGGACCCAAACGCGCCTCTCCACGGAAAGCGGCTACTCCCTGTCCGCCGTGAAGAAGTTCGAGCAGGGGCGTCGCTCGTTAGACCGCGCGGACGTGATTCTACGATTTGCGCGAACTCTTGACTGCCACCCCACCGAGATCACCGGCCAACCGTATTCCCCGCCTGACAGTGACCTCGATGGGCACTCAGCCCTGCTGTCAGTCGCGGCCATCCGACGCGCTCTCCTGCGCCACGGTCGGCCCACTAGGCCGTCAGAGCACGAAGCCGCAGAAGTGGACTTCGGCACCCTCCGCAGCCGTGTCGCCGCTGCCAACAATGACCGCCAAAAGTCCGCGCTCACCAACAGTGGCAAATACCTTCCGGCTCTCCTGCGTGACCTGCAAGTTGCGGCCGATGTGTCCCAGGAAGCCGACCGGCGAGAAGCACACGACATGCTCGCGTCTGCTTACGAGTGCGCCATGCAGATGCTCTACAAGCTCGGATACGGCACAGACGCCACGCTGGCCACGGAGCGAGTGGTTTGGTCTACCGCGGCGACAGGCAATCCGCTACGGGCTCTGTCGGGACATTGGTACGAGAGCGGCGAATTCCTGGCCATCGGGGAGCACGAAGAGGCCGGCGTCATCATCGACGGCGCACTCTCCGAGCTCGACCGGTTGAGCACCAGCCCTGAGCAGATCTCACTCAAAGGAGCCTTTCACTTAAAAGCCAGCCTGAACCACGCGCGGGCAAGTGAGCCAAAGCCCGCAGAGCGGCACCTTGCTGAGGCCCGAGAACTGGCCGAGACGCTCGGCGAAGACCGGAACGATTTCCAACTGCACTTTGGCCCCACGAACGTCGCCATCTGGTCGGTATCGCTCTCGGTTGAGATGGGGCGAGGACAGGAAGCCGTACGACGCGCCACACGAGTGACGCCCAACCTTCCTACCGACTACGCAAAGGAGCGCCGCAGCCACCACTGCATTGATGTAGGCAGGGCCCATCACTACAACGGGCAGCACGCCGAAGCGTTGGAGTCTTTTCTGCACGCCGAGCGACTGGCCCCGCAGGCCACTCGTATGCATCCGGCAGTACACGAAACAATGAACGTCATCCTGACCTCACGTCGCCGAACCGACGCGTTGGAGTTCGGAATGCGACTTGGCCTGCTGTGACGGTAGGGACACACACTGTGTCCCTACCGCAGTCCGCCAGCTCTTACGTTCAGTCATCAAGCATTCACCCTTGATGACGCCGGAGGCTGCGCGATGCCGACCGAAACCAGCATGCCCACCACCCCGCCCCACGACTGGATTCCGTCCGGTGGCGGGGTGCACTGGACCCGGGTCGGTGACCTCGGTTGGCACACGCTGACCCTGACCACCTACCTCGGCAACCGCGTTCTCGCGCACCTCGGCGAAGCGAGCGGTGCGGTCATCCAAGAGGACATCGGCCGCCAGATGACCTGGCTGACCGAGCCCCACGCACCAGCCCTCCAACACCTGTACGGCGACGACAACATCACCATCTCCGGTGACGACAGCTCGTACGTCTTCGTACCCGGCATGACCCGAACCGACCTGGTGTGGTGGCGAGTCAAGCCCACCCCCAAGCGCCTGCTCACCGACGCGGGCCACCTCGCCGAAGCCATCACCACCGCTCGCGCCGTTGGGGGTGTGGCATGACAGCATCGAGCATCACGTGGTTTCCCCCGCCCTGCGATGAAGTGATGATGCTGCCCGCAGGCCGCGAATGGGACGCCATCCGCACCAGCACGGCGGTCGCTGAGTGGGCGTTGGAGTTCTTGGACGGCGGCGAGGACAACAGCGCCGCGATCATGGACCCAGTCCGCGACTGCGTCTACTGGCTCACGCCCAAAGGCACGGCCCCACGCGCCACCCTCACCTCCTGGCAACGCTTACGTCCCCACGTCACCGTCATCACCGGCGAACCGGCCGAACACTACGTCGGCGTACCCCCCGCCCACCGCCGATTCGGCGCCGGACTGCACTGGCGTATCCCCCACAACTGGTCCGGCCACTACCTGGCCCACCCCTACCTCCTGGCTTCCTTCCTCGCCCCGGCCGTCATCCACACCCACGGACCCGAAGCCCTCACGCTCCTATGCCCCCTATGCGACCAGGAAGTAGACCGCGCAACAGCGGTAAAGATCACCGGCCGCCGCCACCCCAACGACCCCGTAACAAGTCAGCTCACCGTCCACCCCACCTGCGCCCGCACCCCCCGGGGAGCCGTGCGATGACCCGCAGCACCTACCGGTTCGTAGACATGACCATCGGCCCCGACCCGCAAGGGGCGCCCTACACAGTCCGCGCCACCTGCACCACCTGCGGCGAACAACCCCCCCAACCCGAACCCGACCAAGGCCCAACCGGCCAACACAGCCAAGCCCAACACTGGTGCCGCACCCACGCCGCCACCGACCACCCCAGCGGCCGACACCTGCACTACACCGCCAACGTGACCTTCGGATGGCTGATCACCCCAGCCGAAGACATCGGACCCACCGCCGACGAAGGCGCCTGGAGCCACCCGTGACGTATGAGTGGACACCGCCACCCGGGCGCGGGTACTCCCTGCTCCCCATCGGCCACCACTTCGACCTCGTACAGGCGCCTTTGGCCACAGGTACTCGGTTGTTGCTTGACACCTTCTGCGACGCCATGATCACCGCACCCGAGGCCGATCACTGCGCCTGGCTCATCCCCGTAGGGCATGCCGGGCGCTCGCCCTGGTCCTACGCCCGCCTCACCCGCTACGTCCAAGTCACCACCAGCGGACAAGCGTTGATCCCACACTCAGACCGCACCGCCGGCCCCGGCCCCCACTGGGCTCGCCCCGCGGGGGCGCAGGGCAGCCCTCGCTACCTCGCGTGCGCGATCACTCTGGCCGGAGACCTCGCCCCCGCAACCCTCGCCACCTGCGGCCCCCTACCCATCCGCTGCCTATGCGGCGGCCCCGTCTACCGCGACCAAGCCGCCCCCGGCACCGACACAGACGGCAGCGAGTATCTGATGCACCCGGCCTGCGCCCAACAGGCCACCACCACCAACACCGCCCGCATCAGGGGGCGACGCCGCGCCTAACTCTCGCGCCTGGACCGCCTATCGAGGCAGGGCCAGAACGTTGGCCAAGGCGTGCCACGCGCGGGTGACGCGTTGAGGGCGAGACGAGAGCGGTAGATTCTCCACCAGAGCGATCTGACAGGAGGGCTGCGATGGATATGTGCTGTACAAGCGCTATGCCGGAATCCGCGGAAGTGAGTAAAAACCGGCTATCCGCGCTGTAAACCCGCAGGTCACGAACTATGGTCCCCGCGCATGCGGGGGTGGTCCTCCAGTGCAGATTTCGCGTCATTCCCTCCCACGATGGTCCCCGCGCATGCGGGGGTGGTCCCTGGCTAGGAGACGCCGCCCTCGTCTGGGGCGTGGGCGGCAATGGTCCCCGCGCATGCGGGGGTGGTCCCGGTGCCCTCTTCCCCTTTGCCGTCGATCAGGAATGGTCCCCGCGCATGCGGGGGTGGTCCCGGTTCCCGGTACTACCGGGACGTATTGGGCGGATGGTCTCCGCGCATGCGGGGGTGGTCCCAGACCCTGATCCTTCACCACTTCACCGGCGACATGGTCCCCGCGCATGCGGGGGTGGTCCCGACGTTCCCCGCCCCAGAAGCCTCCGAACCATATGGTCCCCGCGCATGCGGGGGTGGTCCCGTCGCGGCCACCATGCGGGCCGTGTGCGCTCGATGGTCCCCGCGCGTGCGGGGGTGGCCCCGCAAGCGCACCTGGAGGGCTACAGCCTGTGCGATGGTCCCCGCGCGTGCGGGGGTGGCCCCTACTACGCCCGCGCCCACCAGGCGCACCCCGCATGGTCCCCGCGCGTGCGGGGGTGGCCCCGCTGTCGCCGTGGTCGCTCAACTCGACATCGAATGGTCCCCGCGCGTGCGGGGCGTCCCACCGCGAAAGCCCCAAGCCCCGCCGCCACACGGCCCGTTGTGTCCGTATGGGACTCGTCCCGTGCGGGGCGTGCGGTGGGGGCAAGGGGCTGCGGGGCGGAGCCGGTAGCTTCGGGACGTGAAGGGAACGGCTCCGCGACCGCGTTCGGGAAGGCCTCGGTCAGGTTTTCCTCGGTGGCCAGTTCGTCCTCGGCGCGGCCCGTGTCGCGGTCCCGGGCGGTGTCCTGGCGAGTGTCCTGGGCCCTAGGTGTGGTCTTTAGGTCGCGGTCCAGGCCCAGGGCGGTGCGTACGTCCTGGTCTTCGTCCAGGTTGAAGCGGCTGTTCGTCTGCGCGAAGACGATGCCCTCGTCGAACGCGTCCGTCTCGATGAGCTGGTTGAGCCGCTCGGCGGCGCGCTCGGTCAGACGGACGTGGGCCTCCAACTGCACTTCGCGCTCGGCCACGTTCAGCGTCTCGCGCGAAATGCGCGGGCTGCGGGCCGAGCCGATGGCCATCGAGTCGGCCTGATTGACCGAGGCCCGTACCGCGTTGCGGGTCATGTCGCTCTGGAAATCGGCCAGCCTGACCATCTGGCGGGTCTTGGTGTTCACCACCGCGAGGGCGCGGTCTTCGTACAGCACCCGGCCACCGATCCGGCCATCCATGTTGGTGACGACACCACTGGTGACGGTGAGGTTGAAGGGGGCGTTGGTGGGGACGGCTTCCCGGGTGCGGGCCTTGTCGTCTACGCGGACCAGTCGCAGCCCGTGCTCCCGAAGTCGTTCCAGCATCTGTGGCGTTGTGGTCAGCCGCGTGCTGCCGCCGACGACCGGGATGGCACCGCGGGGAGCGTCATCCGGAGCGACAACGGTGGTGTCGGCCGCGTCGGGGACGGCAGCGACGGCTACCCCCGGTGCAACCGCGAGACCCAGGGCCACGGCAGCGGTAGCAAGTGCGGCGGCGGTGCGACGCGGGCCACGAGGGGCAGTGGTGGAACGGAGTGGGGACATTGCGTGACGTTCCTTTCTGAACGGTCGGATCGCAAACCCCACACAAGGTGACATTTCATGACTACGCGACCCCAGCGAGTGATTCGGGTGATTCACGCGCCCCGGCCCGATTACGGCGCTTCGGTGATGCAGACGGTTCGACGAGGGTCAGGTGGCGCGGACTCGTTGGTGGCGGTGGTAGCCGGGGTAGCGGTGGTGCAGGCGGTGCTGCTCGCGCCGGTCCCGAAGGTCCGGGTGTTGCAGCCGCATGGCAGCCGCTCCCCTATGGGCGCCTGGCATTGACAGGTGCGTACGCCGTCAGACAGGCTCCTGGCTCATGCCGCTCCGCCCTGGTCCTTCGATCATGTTGGTAGCGCGCCGCCACGTTGACCTGGTCCGTGTCGCGAGCGCGATCTGTCGTCAAGCCTGAACGGCCCGCGTCGGCTTGTCCCGACGCGTTTGCTCCGCCTCGCGTTCCCGTTCGCATACGCCCCTCCGCGCCCGCGCCCCTTTCGCGATGGCTTCCGTTCGCTCTTCCTGCCGGATTCCCTTCCGGTTTCTCTTCCGGTTTCTCTCTTCCGGTTCTCCGGCGCCTGACGGCCGCCGCCTTGCCGTAGCTAGCTCCTTCAGCGCGCCGGGCGGTCACCCCCGTGCGCCCTGCCCCAGCGAAGGACCCACCGTGACCTCGTACGACCCGCAGTCCGAACATCAGCCGGGCCAGCAACAGCCGCCCGGCCCCGAACAGCCCGATACGGGCGGCGACAAGCGCACCCCGCGGCTCAGCCGGCGTGCCTTCGGCGGCGTGGTGGGTGCCACGGCGGCGACGGCGGCCACCGTGGCCGCCGGAGCGTCCGCGTCCGCCGCCACCAGTCGGGCCATCCGTTCAACTGGTGCGCCCACCGACGACGCACGCGTCGCGGGACACGAGGGCGGGGAACGGGAACGGCCCTTTGCAGCCGACGTGCAGCGGCGTTCGCGGCGGCCGAACATCTTGTTCATCCTGGCCGACGACCTCGGTTGGGCCGATCTGTCCTCGTACGGTTCGCCGGACATTCACACCCCGCACCTGGACCGGCTCGCGCGCCAGGGCGTGCGCTTCACACAGGCGTACTCCGGGTCTGCGACCTGCTCCCCCACCCGGTTCAGCCTCTACACCGGGCGCTATCCGGGGCGTACGAGGGGAGGGCTCGCCGAACCGATCGCCGACCGGTCTACCGGCCTCGACCCGAACCACCCCACGCTCGCATCGCTGCTGCGCGGCACGGGTTACGCGACGGCGCTCATCGGCAAGTGGCACTGCGGTTACCTGCCCGACTACAGCCCTACCGCGTCGGGTTGGGACGAGTTCTTCGGCAACCTCGGTGGCGCGTTGGAGTATTACTCGAAGCTGGGGCTGCACGGTGAGTACGACCTGTATGAGGGCGACGCTACGTATCAAGATCTGCGGTACTACACACGGATTCTTACGGAGCGTGCGAGCGAGTACGTCCGGCGTGGGCACGACGAGAAGCCCTGGCTGCTGAACCTCAACTTCACCACGCCGCACTGGCCGTGGATAGCGGAGGGGGACGAAGAGGAGAGCGCTCGGGTCACCGCCCGTATCAAGGCGGGCGAGCAGGGCGCGCTCAACCACCGCGACGGCGGCTCGCTCGCGAAGTACCGGGAGATGGTTGAGGACCTCGATGCCTCGATCGGCACGGTGCTCGCCGCGCTGCGCGACTCCGGCCAAGAGCGGGACACGTTGGTGGTGTTCTCCAGTGACAACGGCGGCGAGCGCTGGTCGTACCAGTGGCCGCTGTCCGGCAATAAATCCACCCTCCAGGAGGGTGGCATCCGCGTTCCGACCATCGTGCGCTGGCCTGCCCGGCTGCGCCGCAACCAGGTCAGCCATGAGCCGGTGGCCACGTACGACTGGACGGCGACCCTGCTGGAGATCGCGGGCGCCCGGCCGCACCCGGCGTACCCGCTGGACGGCGGCAGCCTGGCCGGATATCTGCTGCGCGGCGAACGGCTGGCGGAGCGCGATCTGTTCTGGCGGGTACGCGGTGAGCGCGCGCTCCGCCGGGGCGACTGGAAGTACCACCGGGGTACGGACGGCAAGGACAAGCTGTTCAACGTCACGAAGGACCCGCGTGAGCAGGCCAACCGGGCGGGCGGGTCCGCGACGGACAAGGAGCGGTTGGCTCGGTTGCGTACCGCCTGGGAGAAGGTGGACGCGGGGCTGCTGCCTTACCCGGGCTGATGCCTTGCGCAGGCTGCTGCCGTCGCAGGGCTGATGCCTTGCGACGGTCCTATGCCGTACGAGGGTTGATGCCTTGCGCAGTCTCATGCCGTACGAGGGTGTCTTGCGCAGTCCCATGCCGTACGAGGGCTGACGCCTTGCACGGTCTCATGCCGTACGAGGGCTGACGCCTTGCGCAAGCTGCTGCATCACGCGGGCCGGGCGAGAGGCTGCGGGTCGGTACCCGTGCGCCCGGCCCGATCGGCCCCATTCGCGCGCCCGCTCGCCCGCGCCTGCGCCCGCGCTCGCCCGCGCCCACCCGCTCGCCCGCCCGCACTCGCTCCCACCCGCCCGCGCTCGCGCCCTCTAGCCAAGGAGCGGCAAGTGCTCCGTCAGATCGGCCCGTTCGCCGCTGGCGCTGACCGTGCCCGCATCGACCTCGCGCTCCCACGCGGTGCGGCCCGCGGCGAGGCGGAGCCAGGTGAGGGCGTCGGTCTCCACGACATTGGGCGGGGTGCCGCGGGTGTGCCGGGGGCCCGCCACGCACTGCACCACGGCGAACGGCGGCACCCGCAGTTCGACGGAGCCGCCGGGGGCCTGGGCAGCGAGGGCGTCGGCCAGTAGCCGGGCGACGGTGGCCAGGGCCTGGCGGTCGTGGGTGACGGCGGTGCCGGTGGCGGCGGTCAGATCGTCGCCGTGCACCACTAGTTCAAGGAGCCGGGTGACCAGGAAGTCGTCCACGGTCATCCAACCGAACCGGGTGCTGACCAGGTCATTCCCCTCGGCGCTGCCCGCCACCTCGATCAGCTGGGTGGCGGCAGCGTCATAACGGGCCAGCAACTCGGCCGGCTCCCCCGCCCCGGACAGGTCGTCCGTCTCGGTGACGGCGGCCTGTGCGATCTCCGCGGCCTGGGCGCCCAGCGAACGCACGTACCCGCGAAGGTCAAGATCGGCCTTCGTCCCCTGCGGCGCCGGGTCTTCGGCGAGCCGGCGCGGCATGGTCTCCATGCAGACGGCGATGTGGACGATGAGTTGCCGGACCGTCCACGCTTCGAGGCGCGACGGCGCGGCGAGCAGCGGAACGGCGTCAGGCGCGGCGCACAGCACCGTGACCGCGCTGCGCACGGCCCGGACCTGCCCATCGAGCGCGGCCCGCACCTTTACGGGGTCATAGCTACGTGCACGAGGTTGACGCGAAGCGGAAGCCATGATCCACAGCGTAGGGCTTGTGGCTGTGCCCGCATCGGCCATGTGGCGGGCGACGGGCCGCCGGTCATGGAGCTGCTGCCTGCCCCGGACGCCTCGGGCACACGCCGGATACCCCAGCTGTCCCCGGCGCCCAAGACGCTCGTACGGGGCGGCCATCGGACGGCCGCCCCGTACGCGTCGGGCTCAGGCCAGCAGCGCCGGGATCGTCGCCTCGTGCGCCTGGCGCAGCTCCGTCAGCGGAATGCTGAACTGGCCCTGCACCTCCAGCGCATCGCCGTCCACAACACCGATGCGCGCCGCGGGCAGGCCGCGGGCACCGCACATGTCGGTGAAGCGGAGTTCCTCGCTGCGCGGGACCGCGACCACCGCGCGGCCCGCCGACTCGGAGAACAGCGCCACGAACGCGTCGCCGACGACCGTGCCGGACTCCGAGACGCCCTCGGGCAGGACGATCCGGGCGCCCTTGCCGCCGCGTAGGCAGGACTCGGTCAGCGCTTGGACCAGGCCGCCGTCCGACAGGTCGTGCGCCGCGTCGATCATGCCGTCGCGGGAGCCGGAGACCAGGATCTCGGCGAGCAGCCGCTCCCGCTCCAGGTCCACCTTCGGCGGCAGTCCGCCCAGGTGGTCGTGGATGACCTGAGACCAGGCCGAGCCGCCGAACTCCTCCCGGGTCTCGCCGAGGAGGTAGACCAGCTGGCCCTCGGTGGCGAAGGCGATCGGCGTACGGCGATTGACGTCGTCGATGACGCCGAGCACCGCGACCACCGGGGTCGGGTGAATGGCCGCATCGCCCGTCTGGTTGTACAGCGAGACGTTGCCGCCGGTCACCGGCGTGCCGAGCTGCTGGCAGCCATCGGCCAGACCGCGGACGGCCTCCGCGAACTGCCACATGACCGCCGGGTCCTCGGGGGAGCCGAAGTTCAGGCAGTCCGAGACGGCGAGCGGCTTGGCGCCCGCGGCGGCGACGTTGCGGTACGACTCGGCAAGCGCGAGCTGCGCACCGGCGTACGGGTCGAGTTTCGCGAACCGGCCGTTGCCGTCCGTCGCGATGGCGACGCCGAGCCCAGTGTCCTCACTGACCCGGACCATGCCGGAGTCCTCGGGCTGAGCGAGCACCGTGTTGCCCTGGACGATGCGGTCGTACTGGTCGGTGACCCAGGCCTTGGACGCCTGATTCGGCGAGGCCACCAGCTTGAGGACCTGCTCGCGCAGCTCATCGGACGTCGCCGGGCGGGGCAGCTTGCCGGCGTCGTCGGCCTGGAGGGCGTCTTGCCAGGCGGGGCGGGCGTACGGGCGCTCGTAGACCGGGCCGTCGTGCGCGACCGTGCGCGGATCGACGTCCACGATCTTCTCGCCGTGCCAGAAGATCTCCAGCCGGTCGCCGTCGGTGACCTCACCGATGACGGTGGCGATGACGTCCCACTTCTCGCAGATCGCGAGGAAGCGCTCGACCTTCGCCGGCTCGACCACCGCGCACATGCGCTCCTGCGACTCGCTCATGAGGATTTCCTCGGGCGAGAGCGTGGAGTCGCGCAGTGGTACGTCATCGAGCTCGACCCGCATGCCACCGGAGCCGTTGGAGGCCAGCTCGGATGTGGCGCAGGACAAACCAGCCGCGCCGAGGTCCTGGATGCCGACGACCAGCTTCTCGGCGAACGCCTCCAGGGTGCACTCGATGAGCAGCTTCTCCTGGAACGGGTCGCCGACCTGGACCGCGGGGCGCTTCGACGGCTTGGCGTCGTCAAAGGTCTCGGAGGCCAGGATGGAGGCGCCGCCGATGCCGTCGCCGCCGGTGCGGGCGCCGTACAGGATGACCTTGTTGCCGGTGCCGCTCGCCTTGGCCAGGTGGATGTCCTCGTGCCGCATGACGCCGATGGCCCCGGCATTGACCAGCGGATTGCCCTGGTAGCAGGCGTCGAAGACGAGCTCGCCGCCGATGTTGGGCAGACCGAGGCAGTTGCCGTAGCCGCCGATGCCCGCGACGACACCGGGCAGCACCCGCTTGGTGTCGGGGTGGTCGGCGGCGCCCATCCGTAGCGGATCGACCACCGCGACCGGGCGGGCGCCCATCGCGATGATGTCCCGCACGATGCCGCCGACGCCGGTGGCCGCGCCCTGGTAGGGCTCGACGTAGGAGGGGTGGTTGTGCGACTCGACCTTGAAGGTGACCGCGTACCCCTGGCCGATGTCCACGACGCCGGCGTTCTCGCCGATGCCGACCAACAGCGCGTCGCTGGCCGGGGCCTTCTCGCCGAACTGCCGCAGGTGCACCTTGCTGCTCTTGTACGAGCAGTGTTCGGACCACATGACGGAGTACATGGCGAGCTCGGCGCCGGTCGGACGGCGGCCCAAGACCTCCCGTACCCGCAGGTACTCGTCCTCCTTCAGGCCCAGTTCGGCCCAGGGGAGTTCGACGTCGGGGGTCTCGGCGGCATGCTTGGTGGTGTCCAGGGTCATGCCTTCACCAACTTCCGCAGAATCGAGGTGAAGAATCCAAGGCCATCGCTGCCGCCGGTGCCGACCAGTGGATCGACGGCGTGCTCCGGGTGCGGCATCAGGCCGACGACGTTGCCGGTGGCGTTGGTGATGCCGGCGATGTCGCGCAGCGAGCCGTTCGGGTTCACATCCAGATAGCGGAAGACGACCCGGCCTTCCGCCTCCAACTCATCGATGGTGCGCTCGTCGGCGACGAACTGGCCATCGATGTTCTTCAGCGGGATGTGGATCTCCTGGCCCTGCGCAAAGTTGGCGGTCCAGGCGGTGTGCGTGTTCTCAACGCGCAGCTTCTGGTCGCGACAGACGAAGTGCAGGTGGTCGTTCCGCAGCATCGCACCGGGCAGTAGATGCGTCTCCGTAAGGATCTGAAATCCGTTGCAGATACCCAAGACCGGCATGCCCGCCTTGGCCTGTTCGATGATCGATTCCATCACCGGCGAGAAGCGGGAGATCGCTCCGGCCCTGAGGTAATCGCCATACGAGAAGCCGCCAGGCAACACCACGGCGTCAACTTGATGAAGATCCTTGTCTCGGTGCCACAACGGCACGGCCTCAAGACCCGCGATACGGACCGCGCGCTGACTGTCACGGTCATCGAGGGTCCCGGGGAAGGTGACAACTCCCACGCGTGCGGTCACGACTCGACCTTTACGACGAAGTCCTCAATGACGGTGTTCGCGAGGAACGTTTCCGCCATCTCGCGGATACGGGCGAGGGCGTCGTCATCGACCGGCCCCTCCACCTCAAGTTCAAAGCGCTTGCCCTGTCGGACGTCGGAGATCCCGTCGAAGCCCAGGCGGGGCAGCGCACGCTGCACGGCCTGGCCCTGCGGGTCGAGAATCTCGGGCTTGAGCATGACGTCCACTACGACGCGTGCCACTGGCACTCCCGGTGGTGTGGTGCGGCTGTGAGTTCTGGGGAGCGACCCCAGGGCCCCGAAGGCAGATGTCATAACCCTACCCCGCCGCAAAATCTACGCGCATAGATATGGTGCACCCCCGGTCACGTTTAAGCATCGAGCAGCGCCGAACCCTGGGGAAAATCGAGAGGAAAACGTATCGTCCCGATTGCGCAGGGACACGCGGACAGAATTACCGGGGCTTCACAATGCAATGCTCGTCGCTGTACAAATGAAAAAGCATTGACCCCTTACCTCCGGAACCCATGCATCGCGGCACGTCAACCTGGCGCCAGTCATGCGGTGCAGCCCGAAAGGACCGATATCCGTGGCACAGCGTGTAGTGGTCACAGTCTCTGACGACATCGATGGCGGAGAAGCCTCGGAGACGGTCACGTTCGGTCTCGACGGAAAGTCGTACGAGATCGACCTCAACTCTGCCAATGCGAAGAAACTGCGCGGCACTCTCGCGCCGTACCTGGACGCGGGCCGCAAGCGGTCCCGCTCCGGCAAGACCTACCGCCGCACCTCCATCGCACCCGACCCGGCGACGGTGCGGGCCTGGGCGCAGTCGCACGGCATGGAGGTGCCGCCGCGTGGCCGCATCCCGAAGAAGGTGTACGAGGCCTTTAACGCGGCGAGCTGAACCGGTCCCCGGCTCGCGTCTTTGACCGGCGCCGCTAGGGGTCACTCATCCGGGTTGCGCCGGGGCCTGCCCCGGCGCGACCCGGATGGGCCGCTCCCGCCAACTCCGTACACGGAGTTGCAAGGCACCCCCATTGATCCGCTAGAGTCTGGAGCACGCCGAAGGGCACGGGCCGAAAAGCCCAGAACTTCGATCATGCGGGTGTAGCTCAGTAGTAGAGCGCCCCCTTTCCAAGGGGGAGGCGCAGTGTGCGATCCCTGTCACCCGCTCCACTGCCCTACCGATCTATTCGATCAGGTAGGGTGGCCCTCGCGCCGATTGGTGAAAGCTAGTCGGTAGCAAACGCGGACGTAGCTCAGTTGGTAGAGCATCACCTTGCCAAGGTGAGGGTCGCGAGTTCGAATCTCGTCGTCCGCTCAGCGATAAGTAACGAAGGCCCCGATCATCGCGATCGGGGCCTTCGTCGTATCCGCGGCCAACGCACGCGCCATATGCCACAGCGAATGCTGCGACGTCGGCATATGTAAGCAGCGCAATCGAGGCCGTACGGGTCGTGCGCACGGCAATCGAAGGCGTGCGAGTTCCTGTGTGGTGACTGATGTAGTGACTGATGTAGTGACTGATGGGGTGACTGATGGGGTGACCGCTGTGGTGACCGTGCTTATACGCGCTGTAGACACAGCGATCGGCGTTGTACGCGCCGTGTGCGCAGTAACCGTCGCCGTACGCGCGGTAGGCACAGCGATCAGCTGTCGCACGCGACGTATGCATGCCAAGCGTCAGTTTGCTGTGTGGGGTATGCGGCTTGCCGCGTGGCGTGTGTGGCTTGCCGCGTGGCGTGTGCGGCGCACAGTTCGGCACACGGTCTAGCGGACAACTTCATCCGGACCGTGTACCGGCCCTCGGGCCAGGCCGGATGACATTCGTCATCTCACTCTCATGACAGCTGGCACTGCCCGAGCACGCCGGGCGCCGGAATGCTGGCCACATGGAAGGCGATGAAGGCGATGGCAGCGGCGACAGCACCGGCAGCGTGATCGACGTCACGGGGTTGCGGCGGCGCTACGGCGCGGCCGGCGAGCGGGGGTTCGAGGCAGTGCGCGGTGTTTCCTTCTCCGTGCGGCGCGGAGAACTCTTCGCGCTCCTCGGCACTAATGGGGCGGGCAAGACCTCCACCGTCGAACTGCTGGAGGGCCTGGCGCAACCCAGCGGGGGGCAGGTGCGGGTCCTCGGCCACGATCCCTACCGCGAGCGGGCCGCGGTCCGGCCCCGAATCGGCGTGATGCTCCAGGAAGGCGGCTTTCCCGCGGAGCTGACGGTGGCCGAGACGATACGTATGTGGGCCGGGTGCACCAGCAGAGCGCGGGAGCTCGACCGGTCGGAGGGGGCGCGGCGCGCGGCGCCCAGCGGGACCGGGGCGGGGGCGGCCTCGCGTGGCGGCGGAAGTGGTTTTCGGGGAATGGGCCTCGGAGGACATGGGCTAGGGGGAAGCCGGCGCAAGGGCGACCACCTTGGGAACAGCCGCGTTGCGGGGCGCGGGCTTGGAGGACTCGGGCTTACGGAGCGCGGGCTTACGGGCGCCGGGGTGGTCGGTCGGGGGCGGGAGATGCCCGCGTTGGAGCGGGTCGGGCTGGCGGAGCGGCGTGACGTCCGCGTCAAGCAGCTCTCTGGCGGTGAGCGGCGGCGGCTCGACCTTGCGCTCGCACTCCTTGGCGAGCCCGAGGTGCTGTTCCTCGACGAGCCGACGACCGGGCTCGACGCCGAAGGCAGGCGCGAGACATGGGAGCTGGTGCGGGAGTTGCGGGACGCCGGTACGACGGTGCTGCTGACCACCCACTATCTGGAAGAGGCCGAGGAGTTGGCGGATCGGCTCGCGATTTTGCACGAGGGCCGGATCGCTGCCGCGGGGAGCGTCAGCGACATCGTGGGCCAGCGGCCGTCGCAGCTCTCCTTCCGGCTTCCCGATGGCTACTTCGTCGGAGATCTGCCACCGCTCTCCGAGCTGGGGGTCACGGAGCACGAAACGGCGGGCAGAACGGTTCGGCTGCGCACCCCCGATCTCCAGCGCGCCGCGACCGGACTGCTGTTGTGGGCCCGGGACGCACGGGTCGAGTTGGCGGCCCTTGATGCCCGGTCGGCCTCATTGGAGGAGGCGTTCCTGCACATCGCAAGAGAGCGGAGCCGCGAGCAGGGGTGGGGATCAACTGTCGGGCCTGTGGGTCCTGGTGAGCATGTCGGTGCTGGTGAGTATGTCGGTGCTGGTGAGCCTGTGAGTGCTGGCGAGCGCGGGGAGAGGGGCGCGCGGTGAGTGTCAAGGCGCGCCACGAGGTGGCGCACGTGGCCAAGGACGAGGTGGCGGGGCTGGGTTTTGGAGGACTGGGTTCTGGCGGGTTGGGTTCTGGCGGGCCGGGGGGTCGGCGGCGGTTGCGCGCGCTGACGCGGGCCGAACTGACGCTGCTCGGGCGTAGCAAGGCAGCGCTGCTCACGGCGCTCGGTGTGCCGATCGCGCTGACCTGTGCCGTGAAATCCACGGTGGATGGGCTCGATCTGGACGGCACCGGCCTCGACACCGGGACGGTCTTGCTGCCTGGCGCGATCGGCTTCGTCCTGCTGTTCGCCGTCTACTCCAACTTGGTGCTCGCCTATGTCGTACGGCGTGAGGAGTTGGTGCTCAAGCGGTTGCGCTGTGGCGAGCTCAGCGACACGGAGATCCTCATCGGTACGGCACTGCCATCGGTGGTGGTTGCGCTCGTGCAGTGCCTCGTGTTGGGCGTGGGCAGTGCGTGGCTGCTGGGCGTGGCGATACCGGAAGCGCCACCGCTGGTGCTGATCGGCCTGCTGATCGGCGTACTGATGCTGACGGCGCTGGCGGCTGTGACCGCTGCGGTCACCAACTCGGCGGAGGCCGCGCAGGTCAGCGTGATGCCGCTGCTGATGGTCTCGCTCATGGGCTCGGGACTTTTCGTACCGCTGGAGGTGATGCCGGACCGCGTAACGGCGGTGTGCGAGTTGCTGCCGCTGACGGCGGTGATCGAGCTGCTGCGGGGCGGCTGGACGGGTGCACTTGACTCGGGTGAGGTGACGAAGCTGCTGATCACGGCGGTGGCCTGGGCGGTGCTTTCGGTGTTCGCTGTGCGACGGTGGTTCCGCTGGGAACCGCGACGGTGACCGTTGTGCCCCGGCGAAGGGGGCGCGCGGGCGCGTGCTGTGCGGGCGAGCTGCCGGTCGGGAGTGCGGTGTGAGGAGGGCCAGGTGGCCCGCGGGAGGGCTCGGGGGGACGCGATGGGCTCAGGACACGGGGCCGTTCGGGACGACGACGCGGGACGCTGGCGCTGGGGGGCGCGGGCCTACCGGAGTGAGCGGGGAGCGCCGGGGGAGCGGGGGGCTCGCTGGCCGCGTGGTGGACGGTTCTCCGGGCGCCGGGTGCGGGGTGGCTGGCGTAGCCGGAGCAGGCTCGCGCAGGTGGACCTGTTCACCCGATGGACCCTGTACGCGGTCCCTTGGCTTTCGCTGGCGATGGCGCTCGGCTCGTTGGTTGATGGCTTGGCCGATGACGGGATGGCGGTGGCTCTCGGCTGGGCCCTCGCGTCGGCTGTCGTCCTCGCGGGCCTGTGCTCGTGCTGGGCCATCCGAGACGGCCTCGCGCACTATGTCAATGGAGCGGCCCCGCCGTGGCGGGCGGTGTGGGGCACGGCGGCACCGGTGTCCGTGGCGTTGGCCTTGGTGGCCACGCTGGGGGCGACGGGCCGCCTGACCGATCCGCCGTCGCTGGCCCAAGTCGCTTCCGCGATCATCTGGCCGCTGGCCATCGCCCTCACGCTGGCCGTGCCGATAAGAACCTTTGTGCTGATCTACGGCGGTGTCTCGACCGGTGTGCTGGTGGGGTTCGCGGCGGTGGGGTCTAGCGCCAGAACCCTGGCGGCGACCGCGCTCGTCACCGTGCTGCTCGGCTGCTTCGCGCTGATCACCGTGCGCTGCTCGGCGTGGATACTGCGCTCGATGTCGGAATTGGACGCGGCCAGAGACGTACAGGCGCGACTCGCGGTGGCCGAGGAACGGCTGCGCTTCGGCCGCGACATGCACGATGTGCTCGGCCGCAATCTGTCGGTCATCGCCCTGAAGAGTGAGCTGGCTGTGCGGCTCGCGCGACGCGGGTCCCCGGCGGCGGTTGACCACATGGCGGAGGTCCAGCGGATCGCGCAGGAGTCCCAGCGCGAGGTCCGCGAGGTGGTGCGCGGCTATCGCGAGGCCGATCTGCACACCGAGCTCGCCGGGGCCCGCTCGGTGCTGCGGGCCGCCGGAGTGGACTGCCGCATCGAGGACGCGGGTGGGGAACGCCTATCGCAGGCCGTGCAGTCGGCTCTCGGCTGGGTCGTACGCGAGGGGACGACCAATGTGCTCCGGCACGCGGACGCGCAGCGCTGCGTGCTGACGCTGCGGGTGACGGGCCCGCGCGCCAGGTGGCAGCCGGGGACGGGCACCGGGTCGGACCCGGAATCGGGGGCTGTGGTGGTGGGGGTGGCGACCGAGGTGCCGGGCGCCGGGGCGGTGGAGGACGCTGAGGTTGCGTTGCTCATCGTGGAGAACGACGGGGTGCCCGCCGCGTCGGCGCTCTCCGGGGAAACGCAGGGCTCGATACCGTACGGCTCCGGCCTCACCGGTCTACGCGAACGCCTCGCCGCCGTACACGGCACGCTCACCGCGGGCCCAGCCCCCGACGACGCGTTCCGACTAACGGCACGGGTGCCACTACGGGCCACGGCCGGGCCGGCAGATACGGCAGATACGGCGAACGCAGCAGACGCGCCAGACGCGCCGAAGGCGATGAAGGCGATGAAGGCAACGGGTGCGATAGAGACCCGGGGCAGCGCGGAGGCGGGGCAGACGCACACGGGGCAAGCCGAGGCAGGGCGGGCCGAGGCGGTGCAGGTACGAAGGGGGCGGGTCCGGTGGGTGGTGGAAGGCGGACGGTGAATGACGGCGAGGCAACGTCGGCCGGCATAGCTGAACACGTGCGGGTGCTGCTCGCCGACGACGAGCATCTGATTCGGGGCGCGCTGACGGCGCTGCTCGCGCTTGAGGACGACCTGCGAGTCGTCGCCGAGGCGGCGTCCGGGCCCGAGGCCCTGGCGATGGCGCTGGCGCACCGGCCCGATGTGGCGGTGCTCGATCTCCAGATGCCGGGTTCCGACGGTGTGGCGGTGGCCACATCGCTACGGACCGAACTTCCGGGTTGCCGCACCATGATCGTCACCAGTCACGGTCGGCCCGGCCATCTGAAGCGGGCGTTGGCGGCAGGGGTGCGGGGGTTTGTCCCCAAGACGGTCTCGGCGCAACGGTTGGCGGAGATCATCCGGGCGGTGAACAGCGGAAGTCGTTACGTTGACCCGGAGTTGGCGGCCGATGCGATCAGTGCGGGCGACTCGCCGCTGACCGCGCGCGAGGCGGAATTGCTGGAACTGGCGGAGGGCGGGGCGCCGGTTACCGAGATCGCTGAGCGCGCCTCGCTCACCCAGGGAACGGTGCGCAACTACCTCTCGGCGGCGGCAGCGAAACTGGGTGCGGAGAACAGGCATACGGCAGCGCGCATCGCCCGCGCGCAGGGTTGGCTATAGTAGGACCCGCACCACGCGGAAACGCGCGGCGCGTGCGGACGTAGCTCAGTTGGTAGAGCGCAACCTTGCCAAGGTTGAGGTCGCGAGTTCGAACCTCGTCGTCCGCTCAGCGAAGGCCCCCGGTCTAGGACCGGGGGCCTTATTCGTCGTGGGTGCCCGGTGTGAGGTGGCCGGTGTGAGGGGGCCGGCGCTTGATGCGTGGTGTGCCGTGCGCGCCACGTGGTGCTCGGTGTGCCATGAGCCCCGTCTGGGTGGCCATGAGCCCCGTCTGGTGGTGTCGTGCGCGCCGTCTCGGCCGCTCGCCTCGGGTGCCCGATGGCTCGGCGTACGGTACCGAGCTTGGCCGCCGGGTCCCCCGGGCCGTGCAGTGGTGCGGTCCCGGGGGCCGGGGCTGTCGCTGGGTGCCGAGCGGGAGGGGCTACGCCCAGCTCAGGCCCGTAAGGCGCTCGTACGCCTCCACGTACTTCGCCCGGGTCTGCTCGACGATCTCGGCCGGGAGCTGCGGCGGGGGCTGCTCGCTTGCCCGGTCCCAGCCGGAGGCCGGGGAGGTGAGCCAGTCACGGATGAACTGCTTGTCGAAGGACTGCTGGTCCCGACCCGGCTCCCACAGGTCCGCCGGCCAAAAGCGCGAGGAGTCCGGGGTCAGCACCTCGTCGGCGAGGACGAGGTGATCGCCATCGTGGCCGAACTCGAACTTCGTGTCCGCGAGGATGATGCCCCGCTCACGGGCGACGTCGCGGGCCCTGCTGTACACGGCGAGAGTGGCCTGACGCAGCTCGGTGGCGGTCTCGGCGCCGACCTGGCGTGCGACCTCCTCGTAGCTGACGTTCTCGTCGTGCTCACCGACTGCGGCCTTGGTGGCCGGCGTGAAGATGGGGGCGGGCAGTTCGGAGCCGTTACGCAGGCCTTCGGGGAGGGCCAGGCCGCAGACGGTGCGGTTCGCCTCGTACTCGATCAGGCCCGAGCCGGCCAGGTAGCCGCGGGCGACGCACTCCACCGGGAGCATCTGTAGCGACTTGCACACCAGGGTGCGGCCCGCCCAGTCGTCGGGGGCGCCATCGGGCAGCTCGGCCGGGGTGTTGCAGGAGCGCAGGACGTGGCTGGGCATCAGGTCGGCAAGCTGGTCGAACCACCACAGGGAGAGCTGGGTGAGGACCCTGCCCTTGTCCGGGATCTCGGTGGGCAGCACCCAGTCGTACGCAGAGGTCCGGTCGCTGGCCACCATCACCAGCTCACCGGACGCGTTCTGGTAGAGATCGCGAACCTTTCCGGTGTGCAGATGCACCAGGCCCGACACCTGCGCGGGCTCGGGCTTCTCGACGAATCCGGACACGGTTCCTCCCGGTGGTTGGTCCAAGAACCTCGATTCTCGCGTATCGGGCCATGAGCGGCAGACCTGGGCCCCTGCCACCGCACTCGGGATGCCCCGGCCGCCACGCTCGGCGGGCGCCCCGGCCGCCACGGTCGGCGGGTGCCTACGGACGGTCGGCGCCCACGGTCGGCAGGTGCCCACGGAGGGTCGGCGCCCGTGCGCGGTCGAGCGCCGCGCCGAGCGGGTGGCCCGGGGCCCCGTGGGTCAGTCGCGTTTGCAGATGCGGTCCAGCAGGTTTGCCGTGGCCCGCTGGATTCTGGTGTCCACATGGCCGGGCCGATCGAGCCCGGGTGACCAGGCGAAGGTGCCGGACGCGAAGACCAGGGCGCCACTCGGCGCGCGGTACAGCGAGGTCTCCTGGTGGCGCAGCACGCCCTCGCTGTCTTGGTACGGGGAGTGCGCGAGCAGGATGCGGCGGATGTGCTGCGGCAGGCTCGTCCGCGGGAAGTAACGATCGGCCTCGCCGGCGACCAGGCCCGGCAGTTCGTCCCCTTCCCCGGCGCCCGTCGCCTCCCACAGCCAGTGGTCGGCGTTGCGCACGACCAGCGGGGACGGCTCGGGCACTCGGCCCGCGTACTGGATGCCGATCAACTGCTGCTCAGGGCTGGCCATCTCACGCCAAAGCGCGGTCTTTCCGGGGCCGCGGCGCTTATGGCACGACAACAGCCGGTCGCTACCCGCCGGGGATGGGGTCAACACCACTTGCCAGTACATGGTGTTGGCGGAGAGGAAGACCAGCGAGGTGCCGCTGTCGCGGGCGCGTTCGGTCGCGCGGCGCATGGGAACGGACCAATATTCGTCGTGTCCGGGGAACACCAGGCCCCGATATTTCGTCGCATCGATGCGACCCGCGTGCAGATCGAGGGTGTTGGCGTAGGCGATGTCGTACCCGTAGCGCTCGGCCCAGCGGATGAAGTCGTAGGCGTGCCCGACGTGCAGCGGCAAGCCGGCACTCGCGTACGGGCGGTCAAAGGACAACGTGGTGGCCGCCTCCTCCTCACCGAGTAGCCGCCCCTTCTCATCCCACGCGTGGTAGAAACTGGCGCCGGCCCTGCCGTCTTCGGGGTAGAGGTTGTACGCCTGCCAGGTGACATCGGGCAGCACGAGCAGCAAATCGGCCGGGTCCTGGTCGCGCACCGTGAACGGGATGTGGCTGCGGTGGTAGCCGTCGAGGGTGGTGAGGACCGCGACGTACGCGCCCACTTGCCAGTACGAGGGGACCTGGAGCCGCCAGGAGAGCCACCAATGGTGGCAGGAGACGGTGCGGTCGGCGGCGAGCGGGGTGGGTTGGACGATGCCGGCCAGGCGCGGACTGGTGGTGATCTTCGAGGCGTTCTCACCGGCGTAGTGACCGATGCGGTAGATATCCACGCTGAACTCTTGGGGCGGGTTGACGGTCACCCGGAAGTCGATGGCTTCGCCTGGCGCCACGGCGCCGACGGAGGCGAATCCTTTGATCTGCCGCTGCACGTCGTCGGCCATCCGGGGGCCGCTGCGGTGTCCCGCGCGGCCCATGCGGCGTGCGGCGGCGTACGCGCCCCAGCGGGCGTTCAACCGGCTGTCTGCCCCTTCCGCGCCCGCGGCGCCGGAGCCCGCGGCGTATGCGCGGGGCAGCGGGAAGGTGGTCGCGCCGGGCGCGTCCACATGGTCCACGTACCAGGGCACCACATGCCCGGTGTCGTCGAAGTAGTGCTCACTCCCCCGCAGCCAGGGCAGCGGGCCCTGGCCGAACGGGTCCGAGACGGCGTGTGCGAGGGCGCCGGACTCCCAGCGCCGGATGTGCTCCGTGCCCACGTTCGATCCCTCCCCTGCCTACCGCATCCGCGTGCGCGTCCGCACGACTGCGCGCGTCGTGCTGGCGGATGGATGCGAACCGGGCCCGTACGGGAATACCTCACTCCCCGTTACCCGATGCGAAACGTTCCGTCCCACCGGCCGGCCGCCTGCTGGCCACCGCGCTTGCCCCTCCGGATGACAACAACCGATCCCAGCACATCACATTTCGCGCCCACACCATCACTGTTCGTCGCGGAATGACATAGGGAACCGGCGGATCGATGCCCGGCGAGGCGTGCGCGCTGCGTTACTGAGAGTCGCGCCCCTGTGAAACCGCTTGCGGCCACCGCGCGGGCTGGGGGGCGCGCCGTTCTGCGGCGACCCGCGGGCACCGGAACGGTTGATGGGAGCGGAGCGATTGGTGGGGGTAAAGCGGCTGGTGGGGGGCCTGGACCGCGGTGGGCGCGGCGGCAGAGTCGATGGGGTGGGGTCCGCGTACCGCGCGCAGCCCGCACGGCGGGGGCGCCCTGGTGGTGCCCTCGGGGCAGTTGGTGGACACCACGGCGCGAGCCGGGGGCAGGAAGCAGCGGCGGGCGCCCCCTGCGGTACCTGGTGTAGCGGGTCACGCCCAGCAGTGGGGGTGAAGGTCAGACCAGTGAGGGGTGAGCCAGCGAGGGGGCTGGTAGGTGGAGTCAGACCAGGCGGATCGGCTTGTCCGGACGGACGCCGACGTCACCGAGCCAGGTGCGCAGCGGGTCCGGGTCGCCGTCCTCGATGAGGCTGAGCACGGGAGCGGCCAGGTCCGTCCGCCGGCGGCCGTCCACCAGGAGGACAGGCCCGTCGAGCCAGTCGAGACCGGGCGCGGCCCCCGCCGTGTCCACGGCAGCGCAACAGATCATTGCGGTGACATGGTCGGCGAGCAGCTCACGGCCCGTACGCGGTGGTTGCAGCGGGAACAGCGGCACGATGCCGTCCAGCCATGGTTCTCCGGCCCCGCCCGTCCCAGGACCGGCCGCCGCGGGGCCCGCCGCCATGCCATCCGAAGCCGCCGTCTGGCGTTGCGCGGCCTCTTCACGGGCCAGCGCGGAGGTGAGCCGCGCGGCCAACCGCTCGGCCATCCCCTCCGGATCACCATCCGCCCCGCCGGGCACGCTCAGTCGGTCAAGGACCCGGTCCAGCGTGGGCTCGGCGCCGAGGTCGGGTACGTCAGATGCAAGACCGGGGGCGGCCGAGGGGCCCGTGCCAGGCAGCAGCGGGTGGGCAGGGCTGACCGGGTCGTAGGGGGCTGGGCTGGCGACGCGCCGCGGGAGGGTGTCCAGCGCGGTGTGCAGCCGGGCCGCCTCCGTGCGCCATTTTCGGTCCACGACCTCCTCCGGATACTGGCCCCAATCGACCGGCGACCAATCCGGGCCCGGCGCCGAGGGGCCGCCGTGGAACAGGCGGGCCGCGAGCAGCGAGGTCGCCTCGTCGATGGCGCCCGGCTCCTCCAGGAGATCGCAGGCGGGCCGCTCGCCCAGGCGGGAGGCGAAGCCTTCCGCGAGCCGGTCGCGGCGGGACAGTTCGGTGAGGGCCGCCACCACGCCTGCGTCGAGCCGGGACGGCCAGCGGCCCATGCGCCAGGCGGGCAGCGCCACCCGGGTCAGCAACCGGTCCCAGCCCGCGTACGCGAGGCCCACCTGCTCCTGAGCAACGATGCGCAGCCCGTAGTCCACGCCCTGTGCCCGCTGCGAGGCGGCGGCAGCCACGCCCCGTTCCATCTCGGCGGCGTGATCCCGGCAGGCTCGCAGCAGCATGCGGGCCACCCAGCCGACGAAGGCGAGTCCCGGCCGCCGCACGGCCCTGCCCAGGGCAGCCAGCGGCCCCGGCCGGCCGGGCGCTCGCAACCGCGCGCCGCCATCGGGCCCCGGCCCGCCATCGGCCACGCCGCCGTCCGTCCGATGCGGCGGCTCCGCCTCCCCCACGGCGTACGGATCGCTGGGAGCGGTGGCGTACGGGGCGGGGGCCGGTTCCTCCGCATACGGGGCGCGCGCCGGCTCCGCTTCGCGCGGGCCGGCCGCCGGGCTTGCACCGGCGGCCCAGCCGGGGTCCGCGTCCGGCTCCTGGTCAGCATCCGCCCCCGGGTACGAAGCCGGGTACGAAGCTGGGTAGGGGCCTGCGTCCGTGGGGGCGCCCGTAGGGGAATCCGTGTGGGTGTCCGTATCCGGGTACGGACACGTGTCCGTAAAAGTGTCCGTAAAGGTGTCTGCCATCGGGTGGTTGCCCCGTGCGGCAACCGCCGCGGCGGCGTCCAGGCCGCGCACGAAGCGGCGGGCGGCGGCGATGTCGGGGTGCGCGGCCGGGCCCGTGCCCGCTACTACCGGGGCGAGCAACGCGCGTAGCTCGGCGACTCGCATCCACCACAGGAACGGCGAGCCGATCACCAGCACCGGAGCCGTTGGCGTGCGGCGCTCGCGCCCGCCGCCTTGGGCCGAACCGTCCGCCCCGGCTCGCGCCCGCGCTCGGCGCGGTCGCTGGGCGCGGTGCGTACGGTCCTCAAGCCAGCTGTCGCAGTCAGGCGTGAGGGCTATGGCCGATGGCGGGGGCACATCGAGCTGGTCCGCTAGGTCGCGCACCAGCCGGTAGAGATCCGGAGCCCTCGCCTCCGCAATGGGCACGGTGGGGCTCAACGCGGGCCGCGCCCGTGCGATGACCGCCGTCACCCCCGCGGCCACCACAAGGGCCAGTGCCGCGACGCCGACCGCCACCCAGCGCGCCATCCGCCACCCAGCGCCCGAGCCGCCGATATGGCCGGTGGCGCCGCCCGCGATGAGCACGACGGCGACGGCGGCCGGCAGCAGCGCCACGGCCTGCGCAGTCCCGCGCACCCGCAGCACCGCGAGGGCCCGCGCACGGGCTCCGGGCGTATTCGCTTCCGGATCTGCCATGAGTCTGATCACCCCCTACTGCCCTGCGGTGAGTGCGACAGCGGACGCCGACGGCGTGCATACCCACCACTGTCGCACCGGCGACTGACACCGCAATGCCGGTGTCCGAAGGGACTCTCGCCTGCGCGAGGGGTCGCTGAGCCAGTTGCCGCAGAGCGTCTGCGCGGCACACTAGTTGGGGCCCGGGAAACACGTCACCCACATAGCGAGGCGCTCACTCGATGGAATGGCTTCACACATCGGTAGGAACCATTCCGGTCAGATAGCGGAACCTCGCCCCGGAGTACCACAGCGGAGGCGGGCCGCCGCGCCGAAACCTCGGCAACCGAGACAGGAGCCGGCCAACGGGCCCTGCCCGCAGCGGCCAGCTCACGCAAGCGCCGGCCGGGTCGGCAGACCGATCGATACGGGCGCGAGCGTCACTGAGGGTGCGCCGCGCGGGCCGCGATGTCCGTCCTGTAGTGCGAGCCCTTCAGCGCGATCAGTTCCAACGCGCCGTACGCACGCCCCCGCGCCTTGGCCAGGTCCGAGCCGGTGGCCGTCACAGAGAGCACTCGCCCACCAGCGCTCACCACGTCGCCCGCGTCATTGCGCTGGGTGCCCGCGTGCAAAACGTACGCCTTCTCGCGCTCGGCGGCCTCGGCCAGACCCGTGATGGGGTCGCCGGTACGCGGCGTGCCGGGATAGTTGTGCGAGGCAATGACGACGGTGACCGCCGCGCCGTCGCTCCACCGCAACGGGGGCTCCATCTCCAGCGTGCCGGTCGCGGCCCGCAACAGCACGCCGGCGAGCGGTGTCTTGAGGCGGGCCAGTACGACCTGGGTCTCCGGGTCACCGAAGCGGGCGTTGAACTCGATGACCCGCACACCGCGCGAGGTGATGGCGAGCCCCGCGTACAGCAGACCGGCGAACGGCGTGCCCCGGTGGCGCAGTTCGTCCACCGTGGGCTGAAGAACGGTGGCGAGCACCTCATCCGTGAGCTTGGGGTCCGCCCACGGCAGCGGCGAGTACGCGCCCATGCCGCCGGTGTTGGGGCCCTCGTCACCGTCGTAAGCGCGCTTGAAGTCCTGCGCCGGCTGAAGCGGGAGGACGGTCTCGCCGTCGGTGATGGCAAAGAGCGAGACCTCGGGGCCGTCGAGGAACTCCTCGATGACGACCCGGTCGCAGGCCAACGCATGCGCGCGGGCGACGGCGAGGTCGGGCGTGACCACGACGCCCTTTCCGGCCGCGAGCCCGTCGTCCTTGACGACGTACGGCGGGCCGAAAGCGTCCAATGCCTCATCGACCTCGGCCGCGTCGACACAGACGTAGCTACGCGCCGTGGGCACGCCCGCGGCGGCCATCACGTCCTTGGCGAACGCCTTGGACCCTTCAAGCTCGGCCGCAGCGGCGGACGGCCCGAAGCACGCGATGCCGCGTTCGCGCACCGCGTCGGCGACCCCGGCGACCAGCGGCGCCTCGGGGCCGACGATCACAAGGTCCGCGCCGAGCGTGCTGGCGAGCCCGGCAACCGCGGCACCATCGAGGACATCCACCGAGTGCTGCTCGGCGACCTCGGCGATGCCGGCATTGCCCGGCGCGCAGTGCAGGGCGGTGACGTCGGGGTCGAGAGAGAGTGAGCGGCACAGGGCGTGTTCGCGGGCGCCGCCGCCGATGACGAGGACCTTCACGGGCTCACCCTAAACGCCGCGGCCACGACTGCCCTAAACCCACGGTCCGGCCCCCGATCCCAGGGCCCGTGCGCAAGGGCGCCACAGGTGGCCCCCGCGCACCCGGTACGCGCCCCGATGCCCGCGCCGGCGCCCACCCCCGGCCCGTACGCCCCGCCCCTTACGCCCTGTACGCCCCGTCCCCTACACACCCGCTCGCACGCCCCTGCGTCGCGGCTTCCACTCGCCCCCACGCGCTCCCCGCCTGCTGCTCGATCACGGATCGCCGATGACGGATCGCCGCTCGATCCGTAACAAGGTCGCGCCGCTGTCCGTTACGAGAGAGGCCGGGCTAGGGCGATCGAGGCGCGGAGGGTTGCCGGGCGATGCCTCACCGGGCGGCTGGCCACTCTTTCGAGTGAGAGCGACCCTGACCCGATATTCGACGTAACGCCGCTTCTAGCCCGATTCTGCGAGGGAAGGTCTCCATCCCGTGCGCTACGCCAGCCGTTCGGCGGTAGGAGGATGACTGAGCGTGGCCCAGTACAGACGCCGTCGTACCAACGCAGACATACAGATTTACGGGTTTACGGGTTCACGGGTTTACGGGCTCACGGGCCTGGACGTCAGGCGACAGGCGATGGGCCGAAGAGCCAGTCAGTACGCAGCCAGCCATCACGCAGGGAGTGCACGGGTGAGTCAGCCGGAGATGCGACCGGAGGGGCTTCCGCGCGGCGAAGGCGGGGCGAACGGGACAGGCAGGGCAGGCGAGACAGGCGCGGCCGATGGGTCGGGTGGGTCCGGCTGCGGCCCAGGCACGCCAGGTGGCCCCGGCGGCCACGATGGTCACGGCAGTCCCGGCGGCCACGGTGGCTCCGGTGAACCCGGTGGGCCAGGCGACCCAGGCGACCCAGGGGCCGGCGGCGGTCCCTGGCCTCCGGGCCCCGACGACGGATCGCCGCACGAGCGGTGGCCGGGCGGGTGGTCCGGGCAGCAGGCCGGCGGCGTGCCCGGCGGCGGTGCGCCCAGCGGCGGTGTGCCCAGCCACGGTGTGCCCAGCCGCAAAGAAGCGCCGGACCGGCGGCCCGCCGATCTGCTGGGGCGCCCGTTTCCGCTCGGCGACTGGGGCGAGCCGACGGAACGCCTCGAAGAGCTCTACCACTGGGCGCAGGACGGCGCGCTACGCGCTGCCAACTGGTATCTCGCCGACCGGGCCTGGAAGCGGCGCGCCGCCCGCACGCTGCGCACCGGTGCCGCGCTCGCGGCGACTGCGGCCGGCGTGCTCCCCCTGCTTGAGCTGACCGACACGCTCGGTGGCGGTGCCGCCTGGGGCTGCCTCTCGCTTGTCGCCGCCGTCGCCTGCCTGGCCTGTGATCGTTTCTTTGGCCTTACCTCCGGCTGGATGCGGGACGTGGCCACGGCGCAAGCAGTGCAACGGCGGCTTGAGGCGCTTCAGTTCGACTGGGCTGTAGAGAACGTGCGCGAGGTGCTCGGCCCCACGGAAGGCACCGCGAGTGAGGCGGCGGAACGCTGTCTGGGAGTGCTGCGGCGCTTTTCGGACGACGTGACGGAGCTGGTACGGGCCGAAACAGCGGACTGGATGGTCCAATTCGGGTCGAGTGCCGCGCCGCTGTGTACGCAGTCGCTGGTGTGGAGCGCGCGCCCGGATGCCAGCGCCCCCACGAGTCGGCTGCTGATGCCGCCGGGCACCCGGCCCAACATGCCACGGCAGCGCCCACCGGAGTCTCCCCGCTGACCGGACTCGGCCGCGTACCACTCCTCCGAAAACTCCAAAAACCCCGAGACTTCCGAAAACCAAGTGGTTCGTCGGACGGGCAGTTCGCCGGCCCGTGGGACCGGCCGTGCGAGCCGCACCCGGCCACCCCTGCGGGCGGCGCTCAACTGAAGACGATCATCGAGCCCTGACCCAGGCTGCGGGTCGCGGCGGCGTGCAGCGACAGCCATACGTGCCGTTCTCGGGCGAACGGGCTGTCCTCGTACGGAATCGGGGCCGCCGGCTCCTCCAGATCGGTGGGCCGGATCGGCGGGGCGGGTGGCGCGGGCGGGTTGGCCGGATCTATGCCCAAGGACGGGCCGACCTCCAGCAGTTCCCGCAGCAGACCATGGCTTGAACCGAGGGGCCCACCTCCTTCGAGGAGGCCGTCGTTGGACAGCGGGCTGGTGAAGTCAACCGGAACGTACGCCCCGGCGTGGTCGTAGTGCCAGACCAAATGTGACTGTTGCGCCGTACTCTCGAACATCTCCAGCAACTGTTCGTAGTCACCCCCGAGTTCACCGATCGGGGTCACTTCGAGTCCGCAAACCCGCAACAGATAGGCGCGGCGCAGATAGTGCAAGGCGTCATAGTCGAACCCTGCGATCGGCGCTACCGCGCCGGAGAGTCCGGGTGTGTAGCCGAAGACGGGCACCGGGGGCAGTCCGGCTTCGTCAAGTGCCTGGTCGTACGCGGCGATCTCCTCCGCGAACGGGTTGTCGGGACTGTGGCACAGCACATCGACGAGCGGGACCAGCCAGAGGTCACATGCCACGTGTACTCACTCTCGTTGGCGGCGGTCGAGCCAGCGTAATGCCCGGCCACCGCTGCGCGAAGGGTGCCGTACGTGATCGGATGCGCATTCCCCGGCCCGCAGGTGCGACGCCAGGGCTTGCAGCGACCTGCGGGGCGGATGGGCGCGAGACTCAAGAGTCCCGAGCAGCGCGCTCAGGAGCTGGCCTTGGAGCCTGGTTCGGGTAGCGACTCGATGAGCATGATGCTGTGCGCGTTGTACGCGGTCACGATCTCTTCGGCGGCCTTGATATCGCGCCGGGTGATCGCCTCCACCAGTTCGCAGTGGTCTGCCCACAGCCGGCCGCGAAGATCCGCCGCGCGGCGCAGATAGGGCACGCTGAACACCCAGCTCTGCACGCGGACCCTCTCCAAGATGCCCGAGATGTACGAGTTGCCCACCAGGCCGCTGAGTTCACGCCAAAACCGCAGGTCGTAGCCGATGAGAACGTCGAGGTCGCCGCCGCGCGCCGCGCGCTCGGCCGATTCGGCACGGCGCCGCACCGACGCGAGCGCCTGCGGGGTCGTGGTGTCTAGAGCCGCGGCGACCGAGCGCCGGAACATGCCCTCCACGATCAACGTGCGTGCCTCGACCATGTCCCGGTAGTCGCCGATGGTGAACTCGTGGACCCGATAGCCCCGGTGCTCTTCCACATCGAGTAGACCCTGTGCACACAGGTCGAGCAGCGCCTCGCGGACCGGCGTCGCGGAGACCCCGTACTGCTCCGCCATCTCCTTGACCGTGAACTGCTGTCCGGCCGGCAACCGCCCCGCCAGCACCTCGTCACGCAGCGCGTCGGCTATCTGCTGCCGCAGCGTGCTGCGCTTGACCTGGCTGGTGCCGGGCATGGGTCCGTCTCCTTCCACGGCCGCGCGCGTCGTGTGGGGGTCCGCCGGCGCGTACGCCGGCGGACAAATGCGGGCGGCCCTCGCATCACGATATGCGAGGGCCGTTGCGCGGAGTGTGGAGGTGTTGCACGGAGTGCAGTGCTCTGGCCCACGGATGGGCGGTCTGGCGAAGAACTTCGTGGGATTTCGTGGGGATCGTTACGCCAGTGGCCACCGGCAGCCAGTGAACACCGGCAGGCTCTGCCAGGCATCAGGCCCCGACAGGCGGCAGGCCCCGACAAACGGCAGCATCCGTCAGGCAGTGGTGTGCGCATCCGCCACCGAGAGCGCCTCGTCCAGGAGGGCCAGGCCCTCCTGCGCCTCCGACTCGGTGACGGTGCATGGCGGCACCACATGCGTACGGTTCATGTTCACGAACGGCCACAGCCCACCGCGCTTGCACGCCGCGGCGAAATCGGCCATCGGCTGGTTCGCTGGCCCACTCGCGTTGTACGGCACCAACGGCTCTCGGGTCTCCTGGTCGCGTACCAACTCAAGTGCCCAAAAGACGCCCATGCCGCGTACCTCGCCAACTGAGGGGTGCCGCTCGGCGATCGCCCGCAGCCCGGGGCCGATGACCCGCTCACCGATCGCGGCGGCGTTCTCCACGATGCCCTCATCCGCCATCGCGTTCATGGTCGCGACCGCGGAGGCACAGGCCAGCGGATGTCCGGAGTAGGTGAGCCCGCCGGGGTAGGGCCGCTGGTCGAAGGTGGCGGCGATCTCAGCGGAGATGGCGACGCCGCCGAGCGGTACGTATCCGGAGTTGACGCCCTTCGCGAAGGTCAGCAGGTCGGGCGTGATGTCCCAGTGATCGGCGGCGAACCAGCGACCCGTGCGTCCGAAGCCCGCCATCACCTCGTCCAACACGAAGACGATCCCGTACCGGTCGCAGATCTCCCGGACCCCGGCCAGATAGCCGGCCGGCGGCACCATGATTCCCGCGGTCCCCGGCACGGTCTCCAAGATGATCGCGGCGATGGTCTGCGGGCCCTCGAAGGCGATGGTGTCGTCGAGATGGCGCAGCGCGCGGTCGCGCTCCTGATCCTCGGTCTCGGCGTGGAAGGGCGAGCGGTAGCGGAAGGGCGCCCAGAAGTGCACCACGCCCGCCGATGCGCTGTCCGACGCCCAACGGCGCGGGTCGCCGGTCAGGTTGATCGCGGCGGAGGTTGCCCCGTGGTACGAGCGGTACGCGGCGAGCACCTTGGGGCGCCCTGTGTGCACCCGGGCCATCCGTACCGCGTTCTCGACCGCCTCGGCTCCACCGTTGGTGAAGAAGATCTTGTCCAGGTCGCCTGGCGTGCGCTGCGCGACCAGCCGAGCCGCTTCGGACCGTACGTCCACGGCGAAGCCGGGCGCGATCGTGCACAGCTTCGCGGCCTGCTCCTGAATCGCGGCCACGACCTTGGGGTGCTGGTGGCCGATGTTGGTGTTCACGAGTTGCGAGGAGAAGTCGAGGTAGCGCTTGCCGTCGTAGTCCCAGAAGTACGAGCCTTCGGCGCCAGCGATCGCCAGCGGGTCGATCAGGCCCTGCGCGGACCAGGAGTGGAAGACGTGCGCGCGGTCGGCGGCCTTGACCGCCGCGCCGGACGGGTACGCACCCGGCTCCTGCTGGAGCGCATCGGCAGCAGGTCCGGGGGCGGGGTCGGGGGCGGGGGCAGAGTGCGTGGACACGTTCAATACCTCGATCGCTCGCGGTGCCGATAGTTCGGGTGCCGATAGTTCGTGCTGCCGGTAGTTCGGTGCCGGTAGTTCGCGGTGCGGGTGGTGCGCGGACGCTTGGTGGCGCCGGGTGCCGACCCCATCAGCGTAGGGAGACCGGCGCTGGGCTGGTACCGGCACTGTGTATGGCGCTCGCCACGCCCCCGGACACACTGCCGGGACCCCAGCACCACGCGACGGATCGGGCGGGGCGGGGGCGAGCAGGGCGGGCGGGGCCGGGGCGAGCGGGGCGGGGGTGAGCGGGGCGGGCGGGGCCGGGGCGAGCGGGGCGGGGGTGAGCGGGGCGGGCGGGGCGGGGGCGAGCCGCGAAGCGGGTGTGCGGGGAGGTGGGTGCACCGGTCTGACACCCCCAGCGGTGGGGCGGAGACCGCCCCATGACACGGTTACCGACGGGTTTCCGGAGCGTGCTGTGCCGTAACCCCGCCAGGTCTGGACCGGAACCCAAAAACGACGTGATCCGGGGGTGAGGCGCAGGCTGTTTTCCGGCGCGCGCCCCTTATTCTCGGCGGGGCGGAGAGTCCGGCGCGGCACGGCAGCGGGGGGAAACCAGCGGCCGGCAAGCCACCAGTCGGGCCCACCGCAGCGGCAGGGCACACGCGGCGGGGCGGACAACGGCAGGGCGGACACAGCACAGCGCATCGGGCGGGGCGTACACGGCGCGACGTACGGCGCACAAAGCACGGCGTACGCGGCGGGCATAAGGCAACACGCCCGTACGGCACGCGTCCGGCGCGGCAGCAGCAGGCGGCAGCACGCGCGACATCGACGGCAGGAGCCACAACAGCATGGAAGACCTGGGGGCCGACGATCCTCGCTGGATCGGCGAGTACCGCCTGCTGAGCAGGCTCGGTGAGGGTGGGATGGGTCGGGTGTACCTGGCTCGCTCGGCACGCGGCCGGACCGTCGCGGTCAAGCTGGTACGGGGCGAGTTGGCCGGTCAACCCGACTTCCGACGCAGGTTTCAGGCCGAAGTGCAGGCCGCACAGCGCGTTGGCGGCGACTGGACCGCGCCCGTGCTCGACGCGGACACCAATGCGGCCACGCCCTGGGTCGCCACCGGTTACATCGGCGGGCCCTCCTTGGACAGCGTCATCAACCACGACTACGGCCCGCTCCCCGAGAACTCCGTACGCGCCCTCGCCCGCGGCCTCGCTCTGGCGTTGCGTGACATTCACGGCGCCGGGCTCATTCACCGCGACCTCAAGCCGTCCAACGTGCTGGTCACCATCGACGGGCCGCGCGTCATCGACTTCGGCATCGCCCGTGCGCTCGACCCGGTTGGCGACGCCGGCCTGACGATGACCGGCGCGGTCGTCGGCTCGCCCGGTTTCATGTCCCCCGAGCAGGTACGCGGCGACCAGATCACCGCCGCGAGCGATGTCTTTTGTCTCGGTTCGGTGCTGGCCTTCGCGGCCATTGGGCGCGCCCCGTTCGGCACCTCGGACAGCGGCGTCCACGCGCTGATGTACCGGGTCGCGCAGGAGGCCCCGGATCTCACCGGGCTGCCGGACGGGCTACGGCAGTTGGTCGAGGGCTGCCTCATCAAGGACGCGGGCAGCCGCTTCACGGTGGACCAGGTCCTCGCCTGCGCGGGCGACGCCGCCGGCCCCTATGGGGCCAGCCCCTACGCCGCCGGCCACCACCAGGCCGGGCAGGCCGGGCAGGTCAGCGGCGGTGACGCGGGGCCCTGGTTGCCGGGCGAACTCCTGGCCAGGCTGGGCCGGGACGCGCTGCGGCTCCTTGAGGCGGAGATGCCACAGACCGGGGTGGGCTTCGCCCCGCTCGGCACGCCGGGGACGCCGGGCGCGCCGGGCGCGCCAGGGATGCCGGGCACGCCGGGGATGCCAGGGATGCCGGGCACGCAGTTCGGGCCGCCGCTCCAGCCCTCGCCGCCCATACCCTCGCCGCCCCCAATATCCCACCAGCCACCGCTGACCAGCCAGCAACCGACCATGCACGGCCCGCACCCCGGGTCCCCGTACTCCGGTATCGCGCCGCAGCCGTACTTCAACACCGCTCTCGGGTACGGCCCCTTCGCCGTCTGGCGCTCGCCGCGCGGGCTCGCCAACGCCACCGTGACCCTGTTCTCCGTCGGGCTGGTGCTGATGCTGCTGGACCTGGTGTTCAGCCTGAGCCTGTACGGCACGTACCAGGACTACTTCGCGGACACCGCCGAGTCCTCCGCCATCGAGAGCGACGAAGAGATCACGGAGACGCTCGACGTGCTGTGGTTCTTCGTCAGCATCCCCATGGTCGTGCTGTGGGTGATCTGGTTCCGCCGGACCTATGTCAACGCGCAGGTGCTGGCGCCAGGCAGGCAGCGGTTCGGCTCGGGCCTCGCCGCGGGGTCGTGGTTCATCCCGGTGGTGCAGTTCTGGTTCCCCAAGCAGATCGCCAACGACATCTGGCGCTCCAGCGCCCCGGCCACCCCGGCGGCCAACTACCCGATGCGGTCGGACGGCGCCTCCCGGGCGCTGCTGAACTGGTGGTGGGTGCTGTTCCTGACGATGTTCGTCGTGAGCATCATCAGCCTGTCGGTGTACGGCGACGCCGAGACGTACGACCAGAACGAGGGCTCCGTCGTCTGGTCGTGCATCACCGACGTGGTGTCCATCCCCTGCGCCGTCCTCGCCATCTGCGTCGTGCTCAAGCTGTCGGCGATGCAGGAGCGCCGGGCCGCGAGCCAGTCGATGTCCGGCGGACCGGGCCCGACGAGCGGCGGCTACGGCATGCCGTACGGACCCGGTGGCCGCTAGCGCGCGCCGCACACCGCCGGCAGCTACGTACGGACTCGCCCTTCCCATCAGTTCCCTACGCGCCACTCATCCCGGCAGCCACGTGCGAACGATTCACGCCAGCAGCTACGCCCGCACCCCTCGTACAGCAGCGGCCTCGGACGCACGCCGGGGACCGCTCCGGCTACCCGGAACGCGCGGGTCCGGGGCGGCCCTTGCGCCGGTGCCCTACCGAGACAGCCGAACACCGAGCGGGCTGGCCAACAGACCAGCACGCCCGGTGTTCGAAGGGACCCGATGGGCCTTAGAGGAAGGAATTGACCTGAATCGTCTCGTCCCGGCCCGGGCCAACCCCGATGGCCGAAATAGGCGCCCCGGACATCTGCTCAAGGGCCTTCACGTACGCCCGCGCGTTCTTCGGCAGGTCGCTGAAGGTCTTCGCCTGAGTGATGTCCTCCGACCAGCCCGGCAGGTTCTCGTAAATGGGCTTGGCGTGGTGGAAATCGCTCTGGCTGTACGGCAACTCTTCGACCCGCTTGCCCTCGATCTCGTACGCGACACACACCGGGATCTGCTCCCAGCCGGTCAGCACGTCGAGCTTGGTCAGGAAGAAGTCGGTGAGGCCGTTGACCCGGGTCGCGTAGCGGGCAATCACCGCGTCGAACCAGCCACAGCGCCGGTCGCGGCCGGTGGTCACACCGCGCTCGCCACCGATGGTGCGCAGCGCCTCACCGTCCGCGTCGAGCAACTCGGTCGGGAAGGGGCCCGCGCCGACGCGCGTCGTGTACGCCTTGAGGATGCCGATCACGCGGCTGATCTTCGTGGGGCCCACGCCCGCACCCGTGCAGGCGCCGCCCGCGGTCGGGTTGGACGAGGTCACGAAGGGGTACGTGCCGTGATCGACGTCAAGCAGCGTGCCCTGACCGCCCTCGAAGAGGACGACCTTGCCCTCGTCGATGGCGTTGTTCAGGATCAGCGTGGTGTCGGCGACGTATCCCTTGATCTGCTCCGCGTAGCCGAGGTACTCCTCGACGACCTGTTCGGCACCCATCGCGCGCCGGTTGAAGAGCTTGACCAGGATCTGGTTCTTGTCGTTGAGCGCCGCCTCGACCTTTTGGATCAGGATCGACTCGTCGAAGAGGTCCTGCACCCTGATGCCCACACGGTTGATCTTGTCCGCGTACGCCGGGCCGATGCCGCGTCCGGTGGTGCCGATCTTCCGCTTGCCGAGGAAACGCTCTGTCACCTTGTCCACCGTCTGGTGATACGGCGTGATCAGGTGGGCGTTACCACTGATGAGGAGCTTGGACGTATCCACGCCGCGCTGGTTCAGCCCGCTCAGCTCGGAGAGCAGGACAGCCGGGTCTACGACGACTCCGTTGCCGATGACCGGCGTGCAACCGGGGGAAAGGATTCCGGAAGGGAGCAGGTGCAGCGCATATTTCTGGTCACCGACGACGACCGTGTGGCCGGCGTTGTTGCCACCCTGATAGCGCACGACATAGTCCACCGAGCCACCGAGCAGGTCGGTGGCCTTTCCCTTGCCTTCATCACCCCACTGAGCACCGAGCAGCACAAGTGCGGGCACAGGCGTACACCCCTTCCGGGCGGGGCATGTCCAACGTGCGTGGCGGTGCGCAGCAACGCGTTTCCGCCATCAGAGCCGTCGAACCGGTGCCCCGGAATAGACCAAGCCCCTGGCGCAATAGCGCAAGGGGCTCTTGCACCGAGATGCTACCTGATGAGGAAGGACCGAGGTGTCGGCTCCAGAGTCCCGCGTGAGCACCAGGCCACCGCTGCTCATGATCATCGACCCGGGCGCCCGACGCACCGACGGGGAGTCCGTACGCATCGCGAGAGACGTGCTGTGCGCGCGGGCGATCACGAAGGTGTGCCTGCCGGAAGGCCCCGACGACGTGGCGCGGGCGCTGGCCCGCCGGGGCAGCAGACGGCCCGTCGTGGTGGGTGATGACCGCGCCCTGCTGCACGTGGTGACGCTGCTGCACCGGGAGCGCACGCTGGCCACGACACCGATCGCGATGGTCCCGGTCGGACCGCCGCCGGCGATTCGGTTGGCCAGCGCACTCGGCATCCCCACCGATGCGGTCACCGCGGCCCGCACGGTCATCGACGGCGCCGACCACCGTTTTGACCTGCTGGTTGACGACAGCGACGGTGTCGTCATCGGCGAGTTGAGCGTGCCGTACGGCGGCACCGCAACCGGCACCGAGACCGGCACCGCAACTGGCACTGACTCGACTGCGACCGGCTTCACCGTCCCGGGCCCGACCGGCACGCGTGCGATCGGCATGGGTGTGATCGGTAGGGGTGCGGCTGGCGCAGGGACAGTTGGCGCAGGGACGGCTGGCGCGGCAGCAGTGGGTACGGAAGCGGCCGGTACGGGCCCAGTCGGCACGGACACGGCCGGTTCAGCGGACGTGACCAGTTCAGCGGATGTGACCGGCCCGGCGCCGAGCGATCCGGCGGGCGGCGGATACGACGGCCAGGCCGAAGGAAGGCACGGTGGCCAGACCCGCGAACGGACGAGGAGTGACGGCCCCGGTGCCGCCTCGGCTCGGGACGCGGCATCGGGGCCTGTCCTGGCCCCCGGCGCGTCGGCCCCGGGCGCGTTGGCCTCCGGTGCGTACAACGGAGGCGACATCCTGCACGGCGAGGACGGAGCCCGGGACGACTCGGTCCCGCGGCAGCGGCCCGGTTCCTCACCGGTGCCGGACCGGCCTCAGCCGTGGTGGTCACCTGCGGCCCGTACCGCACGCTCGGCCCTCGCCCTGTTGACCACACCCGTCTCGGGTCGCACCGGGGTCAGCGGCGGCCCGGCCGGGCGGCGGGCCAAGCAGCCCTCCGTACGGCTCCGCGTGGAAGCGGACGGGGTACTCCTCGCCGATCTGGACCATCCGGTGGAGCGGGTTACGGTGGCGACGAGCCCGCTGGCGTACGACGCCCCGACCGCCCGGCCACCCGACCCTGCGAACCCCTCGTCGGGCCTCGCCGAGGTCGTTGTGTACGGACATGCGTCGGGCTCACCGGTACGGCTCAGGGCGCGGGCCGTCACGGTGTCGGGGCCCGACTTCCACTACCGCGCCGACGCGGTGACCGCAGGTCCGGTACGCACCCGTACCTGGCGGCTGCTGCCGGCCGCCTGGTCCGTCACCCTGCCGCGCTAGACATACGCAGGAGACCCGGGCGCCCAGGGGGACCGACCCGGCGTGGGCAGGTCCGGCCCGGCCTGGGGCGGCCTGGCCCGGTCCGGCCTGGGGCTAGCTCGGCTGGACCGGCCTGGCGCGATCTGGCCTGGGCTCGCGCCCCCTGGCGCGGCCTGGTCTGCGCCAGTGCCCGGGCAGCGGCTCCGAGAAGTAACCATTCAGCTCGCCAAGGCGGTCAGCTCTCGCCCGTACGGCCCTCGCGGCGGGCGGACTGCCGTTCGCGCCAGCGATCCATTATCACCAGCATCTCGCCCTGCAAATACTCAAAGAAGTCGGCCGTCTCGGCCATCCGCTCCCCCGCGGGTGTGTCGCGTCCAAGCGCGTCCGCGCCATCCCGCAGGGTCAACTCCCAACGGGAAAGGACCTGGTCGCGGCGGGTGATCGTCTCGTACCACTGCTCCGTATGAACCTGGTATCTGTCGCGCCGGGAACCCGGCTCGCGCTCCCGGCCCACCATGTGGACCTGCGAGAGGTAGCGGATCGCACCGGATACCGCGGCGGGGCTGATTTGGAGCTGGTCGCCGAGTTCGACCGAGGTCAGCGAGCCGGTGTCGGAGGCAAGGAGCGCGGCGAAGACCCGGGAGGCCATGCGCTGCACGCCCGCCTCCACCAACTCGGCGGCGAACCGCTCGACGAACCGGGAGACGGCGTCCTCGTCCCGCCTGCCCGGCGCTTCCGCCTCCGACGAACCGGCGCCCTCGCCCCATCCACCACGCGGCTCGCCCAGTGGCTGACCTGCGCCCCGGTCCGCTGGTCGGCCGGCGTTCACCAACTCCGCGAGCTGGTGTTCCACCGCACCGGCGGCCGAACGCTCCGTCGCCTGGCGTGCGCCGCCTGCTGCGGCACCGACCGCGCCCTGCTCGGCGCCGGACTCAGCCCCCGACCCAGCTGCGGCCTTGAGTTCCGTCATCTTGGACTCCGTCGTCTCGCCCAACACCCATCATCCCCGCTGCTCAGAGCCTCACCTCCGATTATACGTTTCCTTAACTTCACAAATTTCTGAAAGAAGAGTAACTTCGGAACCATGACGACGGCAATCACCGTGTCCGACCTCCACAAGTCCTTTGGCCGGACCCACGCACTGGACGGCCTCAACCTCGAAGTCGAGACGGGCGAAGTTCATGGCTTCCTCGGCCCCAACGGCGCGGGGAAATCCACCACCATCCGTGTGCTGCTCGGGCTGCTTCGGGCCACCAGCGGTTCCGTTCAACTCCTGGGCAAGGACCCGTGGCACGACGCGGTTGACCTGCACAAACGCCTAGCGTACGTCCCCGGTGACGTCACCCTGTGGCGGAACCTGAGCGGCGGCGAGGTCATCGACCTGTACGGGCGGCTGCGCGGCGGCCTGGACAAGACCCGGCGCGCCCAGCTTCTGGAGCGGTTCGACCTGGACCCGACCAAGAAGGGCCGCGCGTACTCCAAGGGCAACCGGCAAAAAGTCGCGCTCGTCGCGGCGTTCGCATCGGATGTCGAGCTGCTGATCTTCGACGAGCCGACCTCCGGCCTTGACCCCCTCATGGAAGAGGTTTTCCGCGAGTGCGTCTCCGAGGAGCGGCAGCGCGGCCGGACCGTGCTGTTGTCGAGCCACATCCTCAGCGAGGTTGAGGCGCTCTGCGAGCGGGTCAGCATCATCCGCAAGGGCCAAACCGTCGAGACCGGGTCACTCACCGCACTGCGCCACCTGACCCGTACGTCGGTGACGGCCGAGCTGGACCGCGCGCCGAACGGCCTGACCACGCTCCCCGGCGTGCACAACGTGGACGTCCATGGGCTACGAGTCAAGCTCCAGGTCGATACGGACAAGCTGAGCGGCGTGCTCAAGCAGCTCAGCGAGGCGGGCGTGCGCAGCCTCACCTCCACGCCCCCCACCCTTGAGGAACTGTTCCTCCGCCACTACCAGGACGACTCAGCTCGGGAAGAGGCGATCGCACGATGACCGCCGTAGCCGACGCGCGGATCGCGGCCCCGCCCAAGGGGTCGTCCCGTGACCTGGCAGGCACCGGCACACTGCTGAAGCTCGCGCTGCGCCGCGACCGGGTCATGATGCCGATCTGGGTGCTGTGCCTTGGCCTGAGCGCGAGCAGCACCGTCAGCCGTCTCGACAGCTCGTACGACACGGCTGCCAAGCGCGCCGACCTGGCCGCCGACATGAACGGCAACGGCTCCACGCGAGCGCTGTTCGGTGCGGCCTTCGATGACTCGCTCGGCGCCCTGACGGTGTGGCGCGTGGGGGCCTTCCTCTGCGTCTTCGCCGCCATCATGAGCCTGCTCATCGTCATACGGCACACCCGCGAGGAGGAGGAGACCGGCCGGCAGGAGGCGCTGTCGTCCGGGATGGTCGGCCGCCGGGCCGGGCTCACCTCCGCGCTGATCACCGTGGGCATCGCCAACGGCGCCATCGCACTCCTCATCGCGGCCAGCCTGGCGGGCCAGGGCGGTCGTGGCGCGCTCGCGCTGGGGCTCGCTGTCGGCCTCAGCGGCATGGTGTTCGGTGCGATCGCCGCCGTCGCCGCGCAGGTCACCGAGAACGCACGGGTGGCCAGGGGCCTGGCGTCGGCCGCCGTGGGCGTGGCGTTCGTCCTGCGGATGGGCGGCGACGCGGCCAAGGACGCGTCGGACGGCTCCAGCCACATCCTGGTCTGGCTCTCGCCGCTGGGCTGGGCGGAGAACGCCCGGCCGTTCGCGGACGAGCGCTGGTGGGCCCTGCTGCTCCTCGTCGCCTTGACCGCGGTCGCCATCGGTGTGGCGTACGCCCTCGCGGGCCGTCGCGACGTTGGCGCCAGCTTCTTCGCCTCCCGGCCAGGGCCGCCCGCCGGGGGCCCTGGCCTGGGCAGCGTCTACGGGTTGGCCTGGCGGCTACAGCGCGGCACGCTGCTGGCCTGGGCTGCTGGCCTCGCCTTTGCGGGTGCGGTGTTCGGCGGCATCGCGGACGGCGCCGAGGACTTCCTCGGCGACAGCGACAGCACGCGGGACACCTTTATCCGGATGGGCGGTCAGGAGGGCCTGACCGACGCGTTCCTCGCCTCGATGGTCGGCATCCTGGGCCTGGTCGTCACCATCCACACCGCCAGCGCCGTCCTGCGGTTGCGCAGCGAGGAGACCGACCAGCGCGCGGAACCGCTGCTCGCCAACGCGGTCAGCCGAGTGCACTGGGCGGCCAGCCATCTTGCCGTCGCCTTCCTCGGCCCGATCGTCATTCTCGCGGCCGGCGGCCTAGCGCTCGGCGTCGCCTACGGGGCAGCCTCCGGTGACCTGGGTGGCGAACTCCCGCGCGTGCTGGGCGCCACGCTGCTCCAGGCCCCGGCGGTTTGGGTGATCACCAGCATCGCGGTGTTCCTGTTCGGCGTGCTACCCAAGTTCACGGCGGCCACCTGGGGCGTCGTCGGCTTCGTGGTGGCCATCGGTTGGTTGGGCCCGGCGATGGACCTGTCCCAGTCGGTGATGAACCTGTCGCCCTTCGGCCACCTGCCGAAGGTGCCCGGCGGCGACATCACCGCCGCCCCGTTCCTTTGGATGCTGCTCCTGACCGCCGCCCTCCTGGCGGCGGGCCTGGCCGGGCTGCGGCGACGTGACATGAGCAACTAGCAACCGCCACAAGCCCGCACCTAGGGCGAGCCGTTGGCGAAACGTACGGTGGCCGACCACCCCGACCACCCCGACCACCACCGGCCACCACCACCGACCAACTGGGCCTCCGGGCCCCCTGGCAGCGCGTCCGGGTGACGACGTGGGCGCGTGAGCACCTGCCAGGTCCGCAAGATGTGCGGCGTCGGACTCCGTTCACCCCCGTAACGGAGTCCGGCGCCGCACTTCATATTGCGTGCCCCGCGGTTCGCCGTAGCGCCCCGCGCTGCCCGTGTCTGACCGAGTGATCGGCAGCGCCTAGCTCTATCCACAGCCTGTGGATAACCCGTCCACCTTGATCATCGAGGCCACCACTGCCCGCAGCGTCCCCAAAGCCACTCCGCCGTCCAGGGCGGTACGGGGCTCAGCCGAGGCGGGTGATCTCCGCTAGGACGGTGTGGGTCGCGGGCGTGGCTGGGTCGATGAGGGGGAAGTGGCCGACGCCCTCCATGGTGATGAGGCGCACCGATTGGCCGACGGCGCCGGCCGCTGTCACGAACGCCTCTGCCACCGCGCGCGGCACATCGATGTCCGCGCTGCCCTGCACGACGGTGGTGGCGATGCCGGTTGGTAGCAGGACGGCCGGGTCGGTACACGACAGCCGGTGGGCCAAGAGCGTGGCGGCGGCGTCCGACGTGGCGGTCATGGGTGCGGCCGTGGGGGCGGCGGGCTCGTCGGAGGCGTGTGAGGTGAGCAGCTCGGTAACGGCGTCGGAGCATACGTCCAGGGCGCGGGCCGTGGTGAAGTCCGCGACGGGTGCGAGGGCGACCACGCCGCGCAGGGTGGGCGGCGCGGGCAACCGCCACCGGGAACCGACCGGCAACCGGTGCCGCGCCGCCGCCCACAGCGCGGCGTGCCCACCGGCCGAGTGCCCCACCAGTATCGGTCGGTCCGCATCGATCGAGGCCCACTGCGCTGCCGCGTGCGGGCCCCTGCTCGGGCCGGTGGCGAGGCTGCGTACCAGCGTGGGCAGGGCGTCGAGGGCTGCCGCGATGTCGTCGAAGGTCGCTGGCCAGCGGCCCGCCCGCGACCGCCCCGCCTCGTGCGCAGAACCCGGCTGGGCAGACCCCGGCTGGGCAGACAACGGCTGGGCAGACAACGGTGGTCGGGCAGCCGCGGCCGGGCCGCGTCGGTACTCGACCGACGCGACCGCGAGGCCGTGACCCGCGAGGTATGCGGCGAGCGGGGAGAGATGGCGCCGGTCGTGCAAGGCGCGCCAGGCGCCACCGTGGAACAGCACCACCAACGGCACAGCCCGCGACGCCACCGGCGGCACGACCGGCGGCACCCGCGGGGCGGGCGCTCGATCGGTGTGGTCTGTGCCGATGTGAGGCGCAGCCGTTGGCGCGATGACGCTCGCGGTGGGAGGCCCGTGCGGTGCGGGGCCGCCCCGGGGCAGGAAGAAGTCCACCACCTGGTCCGGGTGTGGCCCGTAGGCCGCCGTGGCGTCCGGGGGGACATCGGCGTGGCCGAATGCCGAGGCCTCCTCCCGTTCCGCGCGCGTCATCGCGGGGGTCATGACGGGTCGAGTACCTCCCTCAGCGTCCAGGCGGCGCGCTCCGCGTCGGCGAAGCTCGTATACAGCGGCGTAAACCCGAACCGCAGCGCGTCCGGGCGGCGGAAGTCGATGACCACGCCGCGCCGCAGCAGCCGCTCCGTCACCTGCTCGGCGTCCGCGCACCGCAGCGCGACCTGGCTGCCGCGCGAGGCGTGCGGCTGGGGCGTCAGCGACTCGACAGCACCGGCCGGTACGTAGGTGGCGACGCAGGCCAAAAAGAAGTCCGTCAGGGCCAGGCTTTTGGCCCGTACGGACTCGATGCTGACGCCGTCCCACACATCGAGCGCGCTCTCCAGCGCCAGCATGGACAGGATGTCCGGCGTGCCGACGCGACCGCGGACCGCACCATCGGCCGGTGCGTAAGCGGAGGCCATGGCGAAGGGCTCGGCATGCGAGTTCCAGCCGGGCAACGGGGAGTCGAAGCGCGGCTGGTGCCGGGCGGCGACGTACAGGTAGGCCGGTGAACCTGGCCCGCCGTTGAGGTACTTGTACGTACAGCCCACGGCCAGATCGACGCCGTGCCCGTCCAGGCCGACCGGCAGCGCGCCCGCGCTGTGGCACAGGTCCCAGACGGCCAACGCCCCGGCGGCGTGCAAGGCGGCGGTGGTGCCGGGCAGGTCGTAGCGCCGGCCGGTGCGGTAGTCCACGTGATTGACGAGCGCGAGTGCGGTACGGGGGCCGACCGCGGCCGGGATCTCGTCAGCGGGCACCACGCGCAGCGTGCACCCGGTCATCCGGGCGGCGGACTCCGCGATATAGCCGTCCGTGGGGAACGTGCCCTCGTCCACGAGGATTTCATCCCGCTCGACACCGCCACCGGCACTCGTGCCCGTACCCGTGCCTGCACCCGTGCCTGTACGAGCGGCGATGCCACTGGCACCGCCACCGGCAGCCGGCGCGCCGGGTGCGTCGCCGGTTCGTGCCAGCCGTACGCCCGCGACCACCGCCTTAAAGACGTTGACGCTGGTCGAGTCGCCGACGACGACCTGTCCCGCGGCGGCGCCGAGCAGGCTGCCCAGCCGGTCGCCGATGCGCTCCGGCGCCGTCCACCACTGGTTTTCCGACCAGGAGCGGATGCGGTCGCGGCCCCACTCGCCCTCGATGACCTCGGTCATCCGCCCTGCCACGGCACGCGGTAGCGCACCGAGCGAGTTGCCGTCGAGGTAGACGGTGCCGTTCGGATCGTCGGAGGCGTCCACGACGAAGCGTTCGCGGGCCGGTGCCAGCGGGTCCTCACGGTCGCGGCGGGCAGCCTCGGCCACGAGCTCCGCCCGGGAGACCGGAGCGTTTGCCTCCGCCTCCACGGCCTTGCACCCGACCTGTTCCAGCACCGAGGCGTCCGCTGCTGGGCGCGCGTTCGGCGCCCGGGTGGCGTCCGCAACAGCCACCGCGTGAGCCTCCGTATGGGTGCGCTCAGACATCCGCTCAGACATAGCTACGCGCCGTCCACAGCTCGGGGAACACCTGCTTGCCCGCGCGCTTCTCCAGCCACGCGACACCGGCCGAACCGCCCGTCCCCGTCTTCGCGCCCATGGCACGACGCGTGGCCACCAGATGGTCATTGCGCCAGCGCCACACCAGCTCGGCGACCTCGGTCAGTGCCTCGCCGAAGGCCACCAGACTGCCGCTCGGGCCACCGACAGCGGCGGCCGTTGCCACCGCACGCGCGGCTTCCTTGGCTCGCGCAGCGTCCTGACCGCCCGCAGCATCCTGACCCTCGGACCCCTGCGCCGCACCGGCACCCGTAGTGCCTGTAGTGCCTGTAGTGCCTGAGTAGATCTGCTCCCAGACCCGTTCGACGGCCTGGTGCGGTGTGTACTGCTGCGTCACGTCCCGGCTCAACACCTCGTCGGGGATGCTGAAGCCGCGTCGGGCCAGGTAGTGCAACGCCTCGTCATACAGGCTGGGCTCACCCAACGCCTTCTCCAACTCGGCGTGTTCACGCGGCGCACCGCGGTACGGGACGAGCATCGACGCCGACTTGTCGCCGAGCAGGAACTCCAACTTGCGGTACATCGCGGACTGGAACCCGGATGCCTCGCCGAGCGCGGCGCGGTACGCGTTGAACTGGCCCGGCGTCATATGGGCGAGCGGCTTCCAGGACGCGTTGAGGGATTCCAGTTCGTAGGTGGATCGCTTCAGTGCGGCCAGCGCGGCCGGCAAATCGTCCTCGCGCAGCGCGTCGGCCGCGGTCTGCCACTCATAGGTGATGACCGTGAACCACAGCTCCATCACCTGCGTGGTGACCAGGAAGGCCATCTCGCCCGGGTCATCGGAGAGCGGGTGCTGGAGGTGGGTGAGCACGGACGCCTGTACGTAGTCGTCGTACGGCGTGCTGCCCTGGAAGTCGAGATTCGGGGTCTCGGGCTCGGCCTCGACCTTGCCGGGGTGTCCAGCGTACTGGGACATGGCTGTCTCCTCAGTGCTGCTTCCGGGTAGCGGTCCGCTCCTTCCTGTTTGGCAACGGAGCCCCGGTCCCCTCTCGAACCCACGATGCCTGATCGATGGGTCCTGCGCGCATCATGCGCGGTTCTTGGCGCAAACGGCAAGGGCCTGCCTAGCCGCTATGCGCGACAGGCAGGCCCTGAAATCGGTCACCCACAGCGGGTGAACGCCTATGAATTACTCCGCATACGTCCGAAATGCCTGCGGGATATCGTTAGGACCCGCGCGGCGCACCCGCCGGCAATCGGCGCAACGCTCAGGTGAGCGTTGCCGCCGCGGTCGGCGAGGACTCCCGGAGGAAGGTCGCGCAGCGCTCGTATTCCTCCTCCTCACCGATGGACTGCGCGGCACGCGCGAGCGCGTGCAGGGCACGCAGGAAGCCGCGGTTCGGCTCGTGCTCGAAGGGCACCGGGCCATGGCCCTTCCAGCCGCTGCGGCGCAGCGCGTCCAACCCTCGGTGGTAGCCGGTACGGGCGTACGCGTACGACTCGACGACGCGTCCCGCCTCGAACGCCTCGTCGGCGAGCTGCGCCCAGGCGAGCGAGGAAACGGGGTACTTCGCGGCGACCTCGGACGGCGCGGCACCGCTGGCAAGCAGCTCACGCGGCTCGGGGTCGTCGGGCAGATGAGTCGGGGGAGGTCCCCCGAGCAGGTTCTCATTGATGGCCATGAGTTCCAGTTTGCCGGACCGCTCGCCCCGAGCGCGCCCCGCGGAGGGTGGCTTCATATGGCCGATTTTTTACGCGGAGGGGTATGCGAGTTTTTACGCGGAGGTTTGCCTCGTTCTGTACCGTGCGGTCGGCTTCTCCTAATCGCGTTCCCGGGGCGGCTCTCCCGCGTCAGCTGACGTCTGTCCCCGGTCGGATGGCGGCTCACCTCTGTCAGTTCGCGGTTCACCTCGGTCGGCTGTGGGCCCGCCTCGGTCGAGTGGCGGCTCTCCCGAGTCGAGCGGGGGTGCCGCCACGCCACAGTGGTGGGCGCACTCCGGATGGCAGGGCTCGGTGCCCGGCTCCGCCGCGCGGGCCAGCGTGTCCGTGCGGACCAGGCTCCACGCGAGCACGGACCCGAGCAGCAGCACTCCCGCGCACCAGGGCATCGCGCGGCGGAAGGTTTCCTCGAACTCAGCTGCCGAGCGGTACGCCTCTGGGCCCATGCCCGCGAGCAGCGGCAGCGCCGCCACCGCGATCAGGCCCGCTGCCCGGGCCGCCGCGTTGTTGATGCCGCTGGCCAGCCCGGCCCTGCCGACGTCCACCGAGGCCAGCACCGTTGCCGTGAGCGGCGCGACCAACGTCACCATGCCCGCCCCGAGCACCACGAGTGCGGGCAACACATCGCGCCAATACACCGCGTCCGTACCGACCCGCATCATCAGCAGCATCCCCACCGCACACAACACTGGCCCAACGGTGAGGGGCAGGCGGGGGCCGGTGTGCTGGGCCAGTTCGCCCGATTTGGCCGAGAACAGCAGCATCAGCACCGTCGTCGGCAGCAGTGCCGTCCCCGCTTGGAGCGCCGAGTAGCCCACGACCACCTGGAGTTGCACCACCGAGAGGAAGAAAAAGCCGCTGAAGGCCGCGTACACACACAACGTGACCGCGTTGATCGCCGAAAACTGACGGATCGCGAAGAGTTCCAGCGGGAGCATCGGCTCCGCACGCTGCGACTCCAGGTAGCAAAACGCCACCGCCAGCAGCAGCCCGCCCACGGCCGCCCCGATCACCAGCGGCGATGCCCCCGCGTCGGGCGCGGCGATCAGCGCGTACGTCACGGCTCCGAGCGCGAGCGCGCCGAGCGCGGCCCCGGCCACATCGAATCCGCCGTGGGCGCGCGGGTCCTCCGACTCCGGCACATGCCGCAGCGCGATCGGTATGCACACGGCCGCCACCGGCACATTCAGCAAAAACACCCAGCGCCAGCCGGGCCCGTCCACCAACCAGCCGCCGACGAACGGGCCGATCGCCGCCGCCACGCCGCCAAGGCCGGACCAGGCGCCGACCGCGCGGGCCCGGTGTTCCGGCCGGAACGCGGACTGGATGAGGGCCAGCGAGCCCGGCGTGAGCAGCGCGCCGCCCACCCCCTGGAGGGCCCGCGCACCGATCAGCACCTCGGCGTTCGGCGCGAGCCCGCACAGCAGCGAGGCCAGCGCGAACCAGGCCACGCCGATGACGAACACCCGCCGCCGCCCGTACCGGTCACCCAGCGCACCACCGAGGAGGATCAGCGCGGCGAGGGTGAGCATGTAGGCGTTGACGGTCCACTGCAACCCGCCCAGATCCGTGCCCAGGTCCTCACCGATGTGCGGCAGCGCCACATTGACGACGGTGCTGTCGAGCATGACGATGCCGGACCCGAGCACCGTCGTGAGCAGCACCCAACGCCCGGTGGGCGTGCCAAGGCGTACGCTCCCGGCCGCTTCCGTAGCCACGCGCTCGGGTGCGGACTCGGGCGCGGGCTCGGATTCAGGTGCGGGCGTGGGTGCCGGCTCATGCGCGGGCTCAGATGCGGATTCGTGCTCGCGCTCGGGTCGCGGGTCCGTCATGCCCTTGATCCTCCGTGCCGCCGCCCCGCCTGGCTACCCGAACCAGCGCCAAGCGGCAGCGGCGAGGCGCCCGGCCCACGCCACGCAAGGAAGTTGCGGCGCACGCCACACACGAAGGGCCCGGCACTTCCGTGTGAACGGACGTGCCGGACCCTCGATGACGCAGTCGCGCATCGGCCGTGCCCCCCGCTCTCAGCCCTCGCGGAAAGCGGGGCCGAGAGCCGGTGGCTGGCGGTCGGTGGCTGGCGGCTGGTGGTCGGCGTGCTTACTTCAGCTTCGTACCAGTGGAGCGCAGGTGGGCGCAGGCCGTGGTGATGCGGGCAGCCATGCCGGCCTCGGCGAGCTTGCCCCAACTCCGCGGGTCGTAGGCCTTCTTGTTGCCGACGTCGCCATCCACCTTCAGCACACCGTCGTAGTTACGGAACATGTGGTCCGCGATCGGGCGGGTGAAGGCGTACTGGGTGTCGGTGTCGAGGTTCATCTTCACGACGCCGTTGCCGAGCGCGATGCGAATCTCCTCCTCCGACGAGCCAGAACCGCCGTGGAAAACGAAGTCGAACGGCTCGGTCTTGCCGGAGCTGGCGGCCACGCCGTCCTGGAGCTGACGCAGCAGTTCGGGGCGGAGCACGACGTTGCCCGGCTTGTAGACGCCGTGGACGTTGCCGAACGAGGCGGCCAGCAGGTAGCGGCCGTTCTCTCCCAGGCCGAGCGCCTCGACGGTCTTCTCGACGTCGGCGACGGAGGTGTACAGCTCGTCGTTAATCTCGTGCGAGACGCCGTCCTCCTCGCCACCGGTCGGGGTGATCTCGACCTCAAGGATGATCTTCGCCTTGACGGCCTTGGCGAGCAGCTCCTTGGCGATGGACAGGTTGTCGTCCAGCTTCTCGGCGGAGCCATCCCACATGTGGGACTGGAAGAGCGGGTTCTGACCGGCGGCTACCCGCTCCTGCGAGAGGGCGATCAGCGGACGTACGAAACCGTCCAGCTTGTCCTTCGGACAGTGGTCGGTGTGCAGCGCGATGTTGACCGGGTACTTCTTAGCGACCACATGCGCGAACTCGGCCAGCGCCACCGCGCCGGAAACCATGTCCTTGCTGTACTGGCCGCCGAGGAACTCCGCGCCGCCGGTCGAGACCTGGATGATGCCGTCGCTCTCGGCCTCGGCGAAGCCACGAAGCGCCGCGTGCAGAGTCTGGGTCGAGGTCACATTGATTGCCGGGTAGGCGAACTTGCCTGCCTTCGCCCGGTCGAGCATCTCGTTGTAGACCTCGGGGGTTGCGATGGGCATGGGTCCGCTCCTTGTGAAGTGCCGGATTGCGTGGTGAGAGCCCTGACCTAGGGGGCGACGTCATCGTCGCCTCCATCCTTCCAGACTCACCCCGCTACTCCACACGGCGTGCGGCCAAGACCCGCCACTGTGTGCGGACGGCGGGGCCTGTTTCACGTGAAACAGGCCCCGCCGTCCGTAACACCGCAGGTCAGGTGATCACTTACGGTCAGCCGAGGTTGAGATCGGCGAGCCCATACGCCTGGTAGTACGGCAATCCGGCAGCCTCGATCGTGGGCGCGGCGCCGCGCTCGACGATGACGGCCACGGCCACCACCTCGGCGCCCGCCGCCCGCGCCGCCTCGACGGCGGTCAGCGGGGAGCCACCCGTGGTCGAGGTGTCCTCCACGATCAGCACCCGGCGGCCCGCGATGTCCGGGCCCTCGATGCGGCGTTGCAGACCGTGCGCCTTGTTGGCCTTGCGGACGACGAAGGAATCCAGGCGCCGGCCCCGTGCGGCGGCGGCGTGCATCATCGACGTCGCCACCGGATCGGCGCCCAGCGTCAATCCGCCCACGGCGTCGTAGTCCAGGTCGGCGGTCAGATCGAGCATGACCTGACCGGCCAGCGGCGCCGCCTCGCCATCCAGGGTGATCCGCCGCAGGTCGATATAGAAATCGGCCTCAAGTCCGGACGAAAGGGTCACCTTGCCGTGCACCACGGCCTTGTTCTTGATCTGCTCCAGGAGGGCATCACGCGCGTCGCTCATACGCACGAGATTAGCCGTGCCACACCAACCCGACCGCCACACCGTCCCGACCACCGCAGCCCACCGGGGCCCACCGGAGCGGCGGCCGGCCGTGGCCGGCGGCCCGATCAGAACCGGGTCCAGCTCCAGGTGGTCGAGACCTCCAGCGGGTTGATGGGCGTCACCAGGCGCGGCACGGTGTTGAGGCCGTTCGGCGGGCCGGACTGCGGCTCCACGCACACCGCCTCTTCCGGCTCGTCGTACACGACGACCCACTCGGCCCCACTGGTGACCTTCAGCTCCAACTGGGTGGGCCAGGTGAGCGTGACATCCACACCATCCGGCATCCCGAAGCAGTCGTCCCACGGTCCCGGCCGCGGCTCGATGCGGCGGCCCGTGGGCAGGTGGTCCGCACCGCGCTCCTCCTGCCAAGCAGGGTCGAACGCGACCTGCACCGGCGCGCCGGTGGGGCCGAGTTGACGCAGGAACCATGGATGCCAGCCGGCCTGTGCGGGGAACGAGTCGCCGTGCGTCTCCACGCTCATGGTCAGCTTCAGCGAGTCGTCGGTCAGCTCGAACGACTGGGTGACCCGTCCGGGGTACGGCCAGGGGTCGGTCAGGTCGCAGTAGAAGGTGGCGGACTGCTCGTCCACTGCGGCGGTACGCCACGCCAGGTCACGGCCCATGCCGTGGATGGCGTGCGGCGGTGCGTTGACCGGCATCTGGTGCCGTACTTCCCCGGTACGGCTCGACCCCTCGCCCTCCTTGTGCGGGGAGACGAAGCTGCGGAACTGCCCCAGCTCCATCCGCCCGCACCAGGGCACCATCGGGAAGGAGCCGTACCGGTCGCCTTGGCGCAGCACTTCCAGGTCATTGATGATCAGCGAACTGATGCGACAACCGTCGTCCGGACGGATCGTCAACTCGGCGTATCCCGGCGCCACCAGTCGTACGCCGTGCGCCCCGGGGGCGCCATCCGTGGTCTCTTGGGTGCTCACATTGCCGACCTTAGCTGCGGTACCTGACGCTCGCGCCGCTGGGCGACGCGCACGGCGACGAGTTCCGCACGACGGCGAGCGGTTACTTGCGGCGGCGCAGGACCCGGCCCATGACGACCACTGAGGCGAGCACGGCCGCCGCCGCGGGTGCGGCCCAGCGCAGCGTGGCTACCGTGGAAGCGGTCTCGGGCGCGGGCACCGGCGCGTACCGGCCACGCGGCGGCGCATGGTCCACCTCCTCCGCGCTTCGGCCGATCATCGTCCGCCGTGCGTGGGCCGCCTCGGCGGGTGGCTCGTCCGGCTCGGCGCCGTGGAGTACGAGCGGATCGAGCGAAGCCGGCGGAATCTCCGTCTCGAACAGCGAGGCCCGCGTCTCGTCAGTAGGCTGCTCGACTCGGGCCTCACCGGCCTCACCGGCCTCGCTAGTCCCACCGGCCTCGCTAGTCCCCCCGGTCTCGCTAGTCTCGCTAACCTCACCGAGCCCGCTGGCCTCACTGCTCTCGCTGGCCTCGTCGTCGGGCCGGTCGTCCGCAAGTGAGCCGTCAGCAGCGCGCGAGACATCAGCGGCACCGTTCATCGAGTCAGTGCCGCCATCCGCCGGGCCGCCGGCCTCATCCGCAGAGCCCACCGGGCCGCTGGAAACACCCGCCCCGTGGTCGGCGCCGCTGCCGTCCTTCGCCGGCTCGGCCGCCAGGTCCGTGGCCAGTTCCTCGCCGAATCTGTCCAGCAGCCGGCGGGCCGCGGCCGTCACCGTCTCCACGTCGAACGCGGTGAGGCGGCCCTCGCCGCCCACGGCCTCGGCCGACCCGTCGCACCGCAGCGTCGTACCGCCATCGGCCGGTTCCGGCGTTACGGCCAGCGTCACCGTGACGCTGCCACCGCCCCGCGCTTCGGCGCCCTCGCCGGCGTACTCGAAGCGACCGCCGCGCTCGGTGATGCGCAGCACGCCGCGGTAGGTGATGGAGGAGCCGCCGATGCGCAGCCGCAGACGCCCAGTGATGCCACCTGAGGCGGCGTCATCGTCCTGTTGCAGGCCCGGGAGACAACGGGCGATGCGCGCGGGCTCGGCGAGCGCGCGCCGTACGTCATCTACGGGAACCGGAACGAACACCTCATGCTCCATAGTCCCCGAGCGTACTCACCGTGCCAGGGATCAGACATCGCCCCGCTTGAATTCACCGCGTTGTGCGGCCTCCTTGCACCCCGATGGGGACCCGACGTCGCCGAATGTGCCCGGACCAGCACCATCAGCGACGCGTACGTGTCAAGCCGACGCCGAACCGAACCGCCATGCCCCAGCTCCTTCCCCAGCCCACCTCAACCCAGCCACGTCTCCCCCACGCCCCCAACCCCCTCCACAACCCAGGCGCCCGCGACACGTACCCGCTCCGGACCGCGCGCCTGTGCACACACCGCGCACACCGATCCGCCCCGCGTACACCGACTCGCCCTAGCGCCGCAGACAGCGCCCATCCGCCCATCCGCGCGCCCTCCCACACGACCCATCCCACCCTCACTGTGCACCCCCACTGCACACCCCCACTGCGGGCTAGGGTCCGTGAGCACATGCGCTCCGCTCACCCGTCCCCCGATGCGTAGCGCGGGTGCATCAGGGTGGAGACCGGCGCCCCTGCTCGCCGAAGCGCCTGCGTCGCGCGCCCCGCCGCGCTCAGCGTGTCCGGGGTGAGCGAGCGCAGCACGGGCCGCGCGGTCGGTAGACGCAGGTCGGCTGGGCCGCGTCTGGCCAGCACAAAGCCCCAGTCACCTGGCGGCCCTGTCGAATGCGAGGCGTGGTCGGGCGCCGCAAGCCGTCCCGTGATGCGGTACGGCATGGTGTGCAGCCCCACGGACCGTACGGTGGCGTCCACCGACCAGTACGCCAGGGAGCGTGCGGCCGGGCCCCCCGCGTGCACGGCGAGCCGCCCGCCCGGCCGCATCACCCGCTCCGCCAGGCCGTAGAACTCCTGTGAGTAGAGCTTGGTGCTGGCGGTGCTGCCCGGGCCGGGTAGGTCGGACAGCACCACGTCGTATCCGCTGAACCCGCCACCCTCGATACCGGCCCCGCTGCCCCCGGCCCTGCCCCTGTTCCCACTCCCGCTTGGGCTTTTTCTTTCGGCCCCGCTCTGCGTCGTCCCATCCGATCGGCCGCGCCCCCGCAGCCAGGTGAAGGCATCCGCCTCGACCACCCGCACCCGGGGATCGCGGTACGCATGCTGGTTGAGCGCGCTGAGACCGGGGTCCTTGCGCGCCAAGTCCACGATTTTCTCGTCGAGTTCGACCACGGTGATCGCACGCACCCCGGGGTAGCGCAGCACCTCCCGCAGGGCGAGCCCGTCGCCCCCGCCGAGGATGAGGACTCGGCCATGCGGACCGGCCATGGCCGGGTGGACCAGGGCCTCGTGATAGCGGTACTCATCGCGTTCACTGACCCGCAGCCGACCGTCGAGGAAGAGCGCCAGCGGCGCCCCGCCCCGCGCCCCACCCCCGCCCCGCACGCCGCCCCCGCCGCCGCGGACCGGCCGCGTATCGCACCACGTCTTGCGAGCGCCCGCGCCATCGCCACCCCCCGCAGCGCCACCATCGACGGCGTCCCCGCCACCGCCACCACCGCCGCGGCCACCACCAGCGCCCGCCTCCGCGGCTGCGACTGTGCCCCCCGCGCCCCCCGCATCCGGTGCCGCGCCCGACACGGCGTGCGGTGCGGTGTGCGCCGCGGCACCAGGAACCGCATGAGGAACGGCACCAGGCGCTGCGCCCGGCGCAGTTTCCGGCGCAGCATCGGGCGCGATGTCCAGCCCGCGTACGTCCGGCACCCCGCCCGTGATGATCACCTCCTGCACGTCCGTCCGCAGGGCCACCCGCACATCGGGCCCGTACACCGCGTGCCGCGCCGCTCGCTCAAACGGGCCGGTCAGCACTGCCCCGGTGGCCAGTAGCAGCAGTACGAGCCCATTGGTGGCGATCAGCATCCAGCGGCCTCGCACGGTCAGGTCATGGCGGAAGACCCACAGCACCAACGTTCCGCCAGCGATGACATTCACCGCTCCGGTCACCAGCGCACCCGTCAACTGACCGAGGTGCGGCAGCAAAAGAAACGGGAAGGCCAGGCCCCCTGCGAGCGCGCCCACATAGTCCGCCGCGAACAGATCGGCGACCGCACCGCCCGCGTCCTGTCGCCGAATGCGTTGGATCAGCGTCATGAGCAGCGGCACCTCGGCGCCGATGAGCACGCCAATGGCCAGCGAGAAGCCGACAAGGGCACTGCGCGACTCCCCGTACCAGGCGAAACACGCGTACAGCGCCATCGCCGACGCCCCGCCGATGAGCGCGAGCAGCGACTCGACGGCGCCGAACGCCAACGCCGCGCGCCCCCGCAGCCGCTTGGCGAGCAGTGAGCCCATGCCCATCGCGAAGACCATGACGGACAGCACGACGGATGCCTGAGTCACCGAGTCACCAAGCAAGTACGAGGCAAGCGCCACGAGTTCGAGTTCGTAGACGAGTCCGCAGGCCGCGCAGACGAAGACGGCGGTAAGGACGGCGAAACGGCCAACCGGGGCCGGGACCGGTAACCGGGGTGGCCCTTCGGGCACCGGCGGCGATTCCTCGGCAACGGACACAAGGGGCACCGGCGGGTCGATCATGGGGTGAACGTTACGTGACACCCCTCTCGCCCTCTGTCACTCACACGGGGGGAATGCGCGGCATTCCGGGGCAACTTGAGGTTCAATAGCGCCCTCGCCTGGCAGCGATGAACGCCCGCGCACGGCTATATCGCCGCTACCATCTGCGCGCCCAACCGCGTACGGGTCGCCACCAGACAACCTTCCTGCGGATACGCATGCCAGGTGCGCCAACCGATCTGGCCGTCGTGGCGCTGGGCGAGCATGGCCGTGAACGCGTGCGGGCTACCGGGAAAGGTACCCGCGAGACCGTGGGGGTGGTCGGCGACCAGCGCCAGCAACTCCTGCGCGCGGCCTGCGAAGGAGCCGCGCGACAGGGTCTCGATTCTGGCCGCGAACTCGTACTCCCGGCCTTCGACCAGCTTGGACACCCCCAAGGGGAGTGGGGTGCTGCTTCCTGGCATGCAAGCCACCGTCTCCGAGCAACGCCCGTCGCGCTCCTCCAGGATGACCTGGTGCGAGGCTCCGAGCAGACGTAACTGCACGGCGGACGTGCCCAGTTGGAGGTCAAGGGCGGCGAGCGCGGGTTGTGGCTCGCGCCCCAGGCACCACGCGAGGTCGGCGGATCGGGTATCGGTATAGGCAGTTTTGAGGGTCGTGAGCATGGGTCGGCTCCGCTAGCACGCAGTGGAAGGTGGGCCGGCCCATACCCCTGACAGGGAGACCCCATCCAAAGGAGGACCAAGGGATAAATAGGCGCCGGCGGCTGACCACGTGAGGTCCGTGGGGTCCATAGGGTCCGAGAGACACGGAATCATGAAATGCGTGGCGCCACAGCCTTTTTACCCATCTTCGCCAGGTTTCCATCCCCCCGGGCGCCCTCCAGATCAATTGTTCAACGTTTGAGCGCCCGGCACGCGTTAGCCCGCCGGGCGCATATGCGAAACGGCATGAGTTAGCCGCATTACTGCCTTTCAGCTACCTCCCCCACAGCCGCCACCACCGCCACCACCTCCACACGATGAACCGCCCCCGCCACACGAAGAACCGGCCGAGCAACTGGAGCCCCCGCCCCCACCGCACGAGGAACTACCACCGCCATCGGACGCCCCCCAACTGCTGTCGCCGCCCTTCGAGCGACGAGAACCACGACCGTCCCCCGGCCTGCGGGCGGCACCAATCGTCACCGCCACCACCAAGATGATGACCAAAAACACTACAAAGCCCATGCCCTCACTGCCCTTTCGTCCCCCGTAGCCCCCGAAGCGAGGCGGCTTTCCTCGGGCTTTCGGGCTCCTTGAGCCACTCGGGCCTTCCCGCGCCTCCCTCATGGGCCGTCGTCGGCCGCCGTGAGCAGAGTGTGAACGCGGTCAGTCAGTCAGCCCGCTGCTCCGGTCCCGTTGTCCTCGTTGCCCCCGTTGCCCCGTAGATTCCGGTCTCGATCTCTTTATTGATAGGTATGCCGTTATTGCGCTATGGGATCGTCCGGTGAAACTCCACGCGGCCGTACGTGATTGTGTGCGTGCCGCGACTTCACGAAGTCCACAAAGCGCGCCATATACACCACAGCTGCCGCCCCGTCGCGGCCATGCGGAAGTCTCCGCGCGTGAGGAGGTGATGCCCGCGGCCTTTCCGCACCAAAGCCGAGTTGAGCAAATCCAGAGGTTCGGCGCAGGATGTGCCATATGAAGCGACCGCCCCTCAACCGCAGCCTCGCCGAATTTGGCACGACGATCTTCGCCGAGATGTCAGCCCTCGCCGCACGCACAGGCGCCATCAACCTCGGACAGGGTTTCCCCGATACCGATGGCCCCGAGGAGGTCAGAGAGGCGGCCGTACGCGCACTGCGCGACGGCCGGGGCAACCAGTACCCACCAGGCCCCGGCGTGCCGGAGCTACGCGCCGCCGTGTGCGCGCACCAACAGCACTGGTACGGCCTTGAGTACGACCCCGACCGCGAGGTCCTCATCACCACCGGCGCCACCGAGGCCATCGCCGCCGCGCTGCTCGCGCTGCTCGAACAGGGTGACGAGGTCATCGCCCTGGAGCCGTACTACGACTCGTACGCCGCCGGCATCGCCATGGCCGGTGGCACCCGGGTCCCGGTCACGCTGCGCCCCGACGCCGAGGCCGGGCGCTACCGTCTCGACCTCGACGAGTTGCGCGACGCCGTCACGGACGACACCCGACTCATCCTCCTCAACACCCCGCACAACCCCACCGGCACCGTGCTCAGCCGGGAGGAGTTGGCCGCCATCGCTCAACTCGCTTGCGAGCGCGACCTATACGTCATCACGGACGAGGTGTACGAGCACCTGGTCTTCGACGGCGAGCACATTCCGCTGGCGACCTTCCCCGGCATGCGGGAGCGCACGATCACCATCGGGTCGGCGGGCAAGACGTTCTCCTTCACGGGCTGGAAGGTCGGCTGGGTGACCGCGGCCCCCGAACTGGTGACGGCGGTCCGCTCGGCCAAGCAGTTCCTGACGTACGTGGCCTCCGGGCCGTTCCAGTACGCGGTAGCCGAGGCGCTGGCCCTGCCCGACGCGTACTACACCGCGTTCCGTGACGACCTCGCCCTCAAGCGCGATGTCCTCGCGGACGGCCTGGCAGCAGCGGGGTTCGCGGTCTACCGCCCGGCCGGCACGTACTTCATCACCACCGACATCCGCCCCCTGGGCCCCGAAATCTCGGCCGATGGCGACGGCTTCGCCTTCTGCCGAAGCCTGCCCGAACGCTGCGGCGTGGTAGCCGTCCCGAACGCGGTCTTCTACGACCACCGCGAACAGGGCGCGCCCTTCGTCCGCTTCGCGTTCTGCAAACAGATGAGCGTCCTGGAGCATGCGGTGGAGCGGCTGAAGTCGCTGGCCGCGTAACAACCAGCAGACGCACCGGCAAAGGTTCCGATCACACGAGCTGATTGCCCCGCACCACCGTGCACCCGCAACTGTCTTCGGCGGCTGAACACCAACCGTCGCCGGAGACGCCGAGGGCGCTGCCCGGCCGCACGAGGAATCCTTGTCAGCGGACGTCTGCCTCGGGCGCCGGGCGCGGAAGTTCGTCGAGGTCGAGGGTGAAGGTCCGGCCGTCAGCCAGGGGAATGGGGAGTTTGCCCGTGCCGTACTTGTGGGTGTGTGCCCCGATATAACCAGTGGCGGTGGGCTGAGTGTGGAGGACGACCTCCTGGGCGTAGGGGTCCACGACCAGGTAGCTGGGGATGCCGTAGCGGCCGTACTTCGCGGTGCAGTCGTCGTAGTCCTTGCGTGCGGAGGAGGTCGAGACGACCTCGGAGATCAGCAGGACGTCCTCGAAGCTGTAGCGCTTGCCTTCTCGACGGGCGTCCTCGCGAAGGATCGCCAGATCGGGTGCGGAGTTCTCGTCGGCGGGGAAGTCGATATGAACATGGGAGGTGACCTTCGCGTGACGGCCGAGAGTGAGAGCAGAGTCGATCTGCATCAATCTGATGGTGCTGGAGTGCTCTTCACTCTGCGGAGCCATGATCACCTTTTCGTCTGCCCCGAACAGGACCGTGTACCCCTTGGGGAACTCGGTGTGCACGATCGCCTCAACGCTCATGGACGGCTCCTTCCCTTGAGTGGTCAGGATGTGGCGGACAGCGGTGGCCATCGAGCTGGCACAGCGATCCCCCGAGCTGGTCAGGGTCGGCTCGCGGGCAGCGCGAGCAGGAGCGACCTGGCCCCATCGTCCTGCTTCATCAGTGCGAGGGTAAGCCGGGAGGCGGTAGTCAGGTTCCTTCGGCGTACTCCGCGTGCGCAGCGGTCAGCACCATGTCCGGTGCATGACGTAGGTCAGCGAGTGGAGTGAGACGTTACGCGTGCGTGCGACGTACGACCACGGCACGCTCGTCCGCGCGGGTCGAGAGGGGGCGTACGCAGGGCGCGTTCATGGGCGTACGCGCCGGCGCGGCCGGGCCGTAGACGTCACAGCCGCCCCCGCCGACCCCCGCAGCCGCATCGTGCGCAACCCCAGAGAACGCCTACCGACCTCAACAGCTCTCATCACCCGCAACCGGCCACTCCCTCACCAGCCGTCCCGCCCCGTGTCCTCCAACCGAGTGCTGTTCGGCCTCCTTCGGCCGTCCCCGGTCGCGGCCAAGACGAAGCGGGCGCAGGGTCAAACTGCCGGGCCCCCGCCTGCATTCCCGGGGGTCCGGCTCAATTTTCCGCCCGGCTCTACTTATCCGCCCGGGTCCGCCCGGGTCCGCCTAGGTCCGCCCAGGTCAGCTCCACCCGGCCCGGCCCGGGGCAGCACCGCCCAGCCCAGGTCCGCCCGGCCCGGCCCGCCCGCTGACGCGGCCCTGCCGGTGGCCCGGCGAGGGCAGAGCAGGCAAAAGGGCCCGGCCAGTGCCGTTGCCGCCCCCAAAGAGGCGGCTCGCACTCGTCGGGCCCTGCTACCTCGCCCGCCACGGCTCGGCCAACGTCAGCGCTAAGGCGCCGGCGCCGACCCAGGCATGGCCGGGTGTGCGGACTTACTCCGCGCTGGGCGCCTCGTCGTCGCCGGGCTTGCCCTCGATGCTGGCCTCCAGGCCGAGCTGCTCAGCCAGCCACTTGTCGAACTCGATCGACGCGCGCACCCAGCTCACCGTGCTGGAGACAAAGTGCTCCAGGCTCACGCCGGTGCCGATCAGCATCTGCGCCTCGCCGATCAGCCGGACGCTGCCGTCGTCGTTCGTGTGGCTGTAGACCTTCGGCCACAGGGTGCGGCGGTTCCAGTCGTCTGTCAGCTCAAGGAGCTGCGGCTTGCTCTCCAGCGTGTGCGGCCGGTCGTAGAACGTGCGCACCGAGAAGACCTGCTGTTCCTCTTCGCCGCGGAACATGAAGTACGTGCGGAACTCTTCCCACGGCGCGGCGAGGTCTCCCTCGTCGTCTACGACATGCTTCAGCTCCATTTGGTCGAGGAGCTGCTTGACCAGTTCCTGGTCGGGGATGACGGGGCCGTTCGGCCCAGCCTCCTGAGGTTCGGGCTGGCCCCCGAAATTCGGAATCGAGGACGGGTCGATGCTCACCGTGGTTTTCCCTTCGTACGGATTCCGCCATCCTCCCTCATCACCTCCCAGTCACCGCAACCCCGCACGCGCGGTCGGCTCCGGCACCGGTTCGGCGCGGCTACGGCTACGGCTACAGCTACAGCTACAGCTACAGCTACGGCTACGGCAGCAGCAACGACTCAGCCAGCCGCAGCCGCGTCTGCCGCCGGCTTCGCGGTTGCGGCCTTGGACAGCGCGACCACCGACAGCCCGCCGCTGCCCGGTTCGTGGTCCACCCGGACCGTGTCGCCGTCGCGGACCTCGCCACCGAGGATGGCCCGGGCGAGCTGGTCGCCGATCGCCGTCTGCACCAGCCGGCGCAGCGGCCTTGCCCCGTACGTCAGGTCGGGCCCGCCGCCGGCATCTGGGGCGTCGATCACCGGCTCGTGGCCGAGCCTCGCCAGCCATTCCAGGGCCGCCTCGGTGACGTCGAGGGTGAGCCTGCGGTCGGTCAGCCGCCGCTGGAGGTGGTCGATCTGCAATTCGGCGATGCGGCGAAGCTGCCCCGTGCCCAGAGCGTGGAAGACGACCAGGTCATCGAGCCGGTTCAGGAACTCGGGCCGGAAGGAGGCCCGCACCGCCTCCAGGACCTTCGCGCGCTTTTGCTCCTCCTTCAACAGCGGGTCGATGAGGAACGTCGAGCCCAGGTTGGAGGTGAGGATCAAGATGGTGTTGCGGAAGTCCACGGTCCGCCCCTGCCCATCGGTGAGCCGCCCGTCGTCCAGGACCTGGAGCAGGATGTCGAAGACCTCGTGGTGAGCCTTCTCCACCTCGTCCAGGAGGACGACGCTGTACGGGCGACGGCGTACCGCCTCGGTGAGCTGACCGCCCTCCTCGTACCCGACGTAACCGGGGGGCGCGCCGACCAGCCGGGCCACCGAGTGCTTCTCGCCGTACTCGCTCATGTCGATGCGGACCATGGCCCGCTCGTCGTCGAAGAGGAAGTCGGCGAGCGCCTTGGCCAGCTCGGTCTTGCCCACTCCGGTCGGGCCGAGGAAGAGGAAGGAGCCGGTGGGCCGGTCGGGGTCGGCGATGCCGGCCCGGGTGCGGCGTACGGCGTCGGAGACCGCCCGCACCGCCTCGCTCTGGCCGATCAGCCGTCCGCCCAGCTCGTCCTCCATGCGCAGCAACTTCCGCGTCTCGCCCTCCAGGAGTCGTCCCGCCGGGATGCCGGTCCACGAGGCGACGACGTCGGCGATGTCGTCCGGGCCGACCTCGTCCTTGACCATCTTGTCCCGGTCGTCCTTCTTGGCCTCTTCCTCCGCCTCGGCGGCAGCGGCCAACTCCCGTTCCACGGCCGGGATCTCGCCGTACAGCAGCTTGGACGCGGCGTCGAAGTCGCCGTCGCGCTGGGCGCGTTCGGCCTGCCCGCGCAGGTCGTCCAGGCGCTCCTTGAGCTCACCGACCCGGTTGAGGCCCTGCTTTTCCTTCTCCCAGCGGGCGCCTAGGCCGCGCAGCTCCTCCTCCTTGTCGGCGAGGTCGCGGCGCAGCTTCTCCAGGCGCTGCTTGCTGGCCTCGTCCGACTCGTTCTTCAGGGCCAACTCCTCCATCCGCAGCCGGTCCACCGCGCGCTGGAGCTCATCGATCTCGACCGGGGAAGAGTCGATTTCCATCCGAAGCCGGGACGCGGCCTCATCGACCAGGTCGATGGCCTTGTCGGGCAGGAAACGGGAGGTGATGTAGCGGTCTGAGAGCCCGGCGGCGGCGACCAGGGCCGCATCGGCGATCTGTACCTTGTGGTGCGCCTCGTACCGTCCCTTGAGGCCGCGCAGAATCGCGATCGAATCCTCCACGGACGGCTCGGCGACCAGCACCTGTTGGAAGCGCCGCTCCAGGGCCGGGTCCTTCTCGATGCGCTCGCGGTACTCATCGAGCGTGGTCGCGCCGACCATCCGTAGCTCGCCGCGGGCCAGCATGGGCTTGAGCATGTTGCCCGCGTCCATCGCGGAGTCGCCGCCGGCGCCCGCGCCGACGACCGTGTGCAGCTCGTCGATGAACGTGATGATCCGGCCGTCGCTCGACTTGATCTCGGCGAGCACGGTCTTCAGCCGCTCCTCGAACTCGCCGCGGTACTTCGCACCCGCCACCATGGCGCCCAGGTCAAGCGACACCAACCGCTTGTCCTTCAGCGACTCGGGCACATCGCCCTTGACGATCCGCTGTGCGAGCCCCTCCACGACGGCGGTCTTGCCAACGCCCGGCTCGCCGATGAGCACCGGGTTGTTCTTCGTACGCCGCGAGAGCACCTGCACCACGCGCCGGATCTCCTGGTCCCGCCCGATGACGGGGTCGAGCTTGCCGTCCCGTGCGGCGGCCGTGAGGTCCGCACCGAACTTCTCCAGCGCCTTGTACGTACCCTCCGGGTCCCGGCTGGTCACCCGCGTTCCGCCCCTGCTCGTCTCGAAGGCGCTGAGCAGCCGCTTGGCGCTCGCACCCTGCTGGTTGAGAAGTTCCCCGCTCTGGCCGCCCTTGGCGGCAATGCCGATGAGCAGGTGCTCGGTGGAAATGTACGCGTCGCCCAGCTCCTTGGCACGCTGCGAGGCGTCGGCGAGCACGGCGAGCAGGTCCCGGCTGGGCTGCGGAGGCGCGACGGTGGAGCCTTGGACGCTCGGCAGCGCGGCGAGCTGCTGCTCGGTGCCGGAGCGCAGGCTCACCGCATCGGCTTCGACGGCGGCGAGCAGGTCCATCAGGTTCTCGTTGTCCTGCCCACTGAGCAGGGCGAGCAGGAGGTGGGCGGGCGTCAGATCGGCGTGCCCACCCGCCACGGCACGTTCGTTGGCGGCGCTCAGCGCCTCCTGGCTCTTGTTCGTCAGCTCGGCATCCACAGTCCCGCGCTCCTCCTCGCTCCTCGACAGTCCGACGTTCCAGCCTGTTCCTGCCTGTTTCAACGTACGATAAGTTGAGTCTAATCCACTCAACTTACATTTGCCGCCATCCCGCGCCCCGATGACACCCGCGGGGCGGTTCCGTGTAGGACGGCACGAGCGAGTTCAGCAGTCAGTTCAGTGCCCTACCGTCGTAGCTGGAGGAAGCTCCTGGCCTCGGACCTGACTCGCGTGCGACGTCCTCTCCGGAGCGCCCTTCGGCCAGGGGCCCGTCGAGGGCACAGCTACTTCTCCGATGAGTTCGTCGATCACCTCAAGCGGCTCGCGCACCGGCGTGCGAGCCAGGATTGTGCCGTCGTGATCGAAGAAGTTACCCAGTGCCAGGTCGTGATGAATGTGCGTCCGGACTACCGGATCATCGTGCCACTCACGTCCGGGCCGGTTACGTGACGCTCATGCAAAGCCGTTCGGTGCCCACCCCAGCCGAGGCACGGAACATCTCCTCGGGGGTGATGAGCGCGATCATGAACTTTTACAGCTTCCCGCATCACCTGTTGCGAGTGGAGGCCACCGGTGCGGCGGCATTCGAGACGCGCGTCACCGTGTTCGCTGACCGCACAGAGCTGGCGACGGAGTCGGAGTAGCAACTGGCTTCGGCCCCGAATGAGTTCGACCAATACGCAGAAGATCTGAAGACGTGGGTGGACGAGCTTCCCTGAGCGAGTCGGCGGGCGAATGGGCCCAAGGCCAGCTCTCGGCAGGTGTTGAACAGCACAACTGCTGGCCAGGTGCTCCTGCTCACCTGGCCAGCGTCAGGGCCTCATCGAGCTTTTCTAGGCCCGGGGTGTCGGCTGGGAGTGCTCGGTACAGCGCCAGGGCTCGCGTGCGGGTGAGTCCGGTCCGGTAGGAGGCCGGGAGGCTGCCGTACGCCTGTGAGGCAACGTGGGCGGCTCCGGCGCGGTCGCCGTCGTGGGCCCGGCAGGTGGCCTTGTCGATGGCGAGGAGGGCCCGTGTCATGTACGAAGGGGCCCGCGACAGTCGTAGCGCTTCCTTCTGCGTCTCGTAGGCCCGGCCGGACTCGCCGAGGTGGGTCAACGCTTGGGACATGTGAACGTGATGCTTCTGCATCGGGTACCCAAACCAGGTGTCCGCGTGCTGCTGTGGGCTGAGTCGTTCCGCCAGCGTCTCGACGTCCGCAACGGCGGTCTGGGCCTGTTCAGTGTGACCGCCGATCGCGTACGCCCTGGAGGCCACGGCGGAAGCCAGAGCGGAGGCAGCCGACGGCTTGTCGCCTGCCAGGTACCGGGCCCTCTCGGCGAGCTGGGCAGCGGCCTGATGCGCCCCGTAGTTCAGCGGCACCATCGCTTCCCGGCCCAACACCCAGGCGTGCAGGAGCTGGTCTCCGGACTGTTCGGCAGCCCGTCCGGCGGTCGCGAACCAGCGGTGGGCTTCGCGGTGCTGACCCAGGTCGTGGAGGACGATAGCGGCCATGCCCACCATCTGCCCGGACACGTGGCACAGGGTCGCCCGGCCCTTCACGGTCCGGGCCTGGGACAGCAGGGGTTTGAGTTCGAGGAGGTCTTCGATGAGGTCTGCAAGGACGTCGGCGGGAGCCTGCCCGTGGTAGCCGTACCCGTAGCGTTCGGCGGTGGACTCCCAGAACCCGAGATCGTTCGGGCCGTGATCGGCGGCGAGGGCGGCGTCGAAGTCGTTGCGGGTATTCGATAAAGCAGCGGCGAGCCCGGGACCTGCCAGTCCGGCAGCGAGCGCGCCGCGAAGAACATTGCGGCGCTTCATGGGGTCGTCTCCCCCTACTGTGTCCGGTGCGGTTGTTGGCGTGTTTGCGGCCTCCCACGGCCGTGTTGCCAAGCCTAAGCGGATGCCTGGAATCCCGAGCCCGTCGGCGATTCTCTCCAGTCCGGCCAGGCTAGTGACGGCGGCTTCGCCTCGGGCGATCTTGCTGACCCGTTCGGCGCGGATGCCGCACGCTTCGCTGATTTTGTTGAAGCTCATGCCCGCTTCTTCGTGGACCAGGGAGAACAGGGTGCCGACGTCACGGCGGGCCAGAGCATCACTGATCCGCTGGTCCGCTAGCAGCTGATCCGTCAGTGCTGTCGGCGGTGCCGGAAGTCTCACGCCTGCCCCCTTCAGTCGGCGGTCCCCCCTCTGATGTGTACCCACCGTAGGGGCCCCTTGATGGGGTTACCGCACATTCGTCACCGTCCTTAACTGAACGGGCTTGCCCGATCTTCGTGGGGCCCAACCCCGCGTCGAGACAAGGGGTTCCGAGCCCCAGCGCCGGCCACGTGAACGGCGCCACCCCCCGCCCCATGAACTCGGGCGAACCCTTGCCGAGACCGGAACACGACGAACAGAAAGGGCACCCCATGGACGACCTCATGCCGCCTGCGAAGCGTTCCACCCCCGCAGAACGTTTGTTCACGACGAAGGCGAACCGCCGAGTTCAGACCCCCGGCGAGTGCCACGAATACAAGAAGACCTCCGGGTCCTCCGACGGCGCGAAGACGTACGACACCACCGCCACCTGATCCGTCCCGTTCGCCCGGTGGGTGCGCCGTCGGCGCACCCACCGGGCCCCACTCGGAAGGGCTCACATGATCAAGTTGCGTCTGACCCCGTACGCCAACACCGCATGGGCCTGGGACACCACCACTGGCCTCTACCGCACCGCCGACGGCCAAAGCGAAATCACCCCGTACGGCCACCCGATGCTTGAACACCTTGGGCTCACCGACGGCACCCGCACCCTGGTCGTCGTCCGGGAGCGCACGGCGGGTCGGGCCGTAGCCCGGCCCGAACCGCGCACGCTCACCGCCGCCGACTTCGACGCCGCCCGCACCACAGCCGTCACCTGGCCGCTGGACTACGTCCTCGTTGAGACCGCCCCCGGTGTGCCGGTGCGGGTCACCGCCGGGCCGTGCGGCATCGCCCCGCTGTACGTCGCGCACGACGCCACCACGCTGTTCGGGTCCTGGGACATGGCCGACCTCGCCCAGCACGCCCGCACGCTGAGCCCGCGCGAGGTCGCCCGCCTGCTGATCTATCGCCCCCGCTACAGCCAGGAGACCGTCTTCCAGGGCATCCACCGGGTCACCGAGCGGGCCACCGCCCACTTCGGCGGACACCTGCACGTGCAGTACCCCGAACCCGCCCTGCACAGCGGCCCCCGCGAACTCGCCGATACCGCCGACGTCCTGGGCGCGTTTGTCGCAGCCATGGACGACGCCTTGGACGCCCGGCCGCTGGACGCGGAAGCCACGGTCTTCCACCTCACCGGCGGCTTCGACTCCGGCACCGTCGCCACCCGGGCCGCTGAACGCCTCCCCGGCCAGTACGCGACCTCCACCCTCCTCATCGCCGGGCCCGGCCGGGAGTCCCAGTTACGCCGCCGTGCGCAGATACGTGACGCGGTGTCCTTTGCCGGCACCGACCTCATCGTGGACGCTACGGAGACCGGCGTGCTCGCTCCGGGCTGTGTCCGCCGAAGCGGCGGGCGGATCAGCCCGTACGAGGAGCCGTTGCACCACCCCTTCACGCGCATGACCCAGCTGATCGCCCAGCACGGGGCCCGGACCGTCGTCACCGGGCTCGGGGGTGACGAGATGGTGGCCCTGTCCCAGCAGGAGTACCCGCACAAGCCGATGGGCGAGATCAGCGACGGCCTGACCTGGATCGGCGCACGGGCCCGTGCCGCCCTGGAGTTCGCCGACGACGCCATTGCCCCGCCTGCCCGTGTGAACTCCATGACCCTGCTGTCGCTGGAGACGACCGCCCCGGTTCTCCTGCGCGCCGGGATCTGGCCCGTCCACCCCTTCACCGACCCCGACATGATCCAGCTCGGCGAGTGGCTGCCCTACGACTGGCGGGAGTTGAAGCAGCTCCAGCGCCGCCGCCTCGCCGCCCTCGGGCTCGGGCCCGACGTCACGCAGTCCCGCACCCGGGAGTCCTTCGCCGAAGTCGTCCAGCACGCACTGACCACCGAGGCCCGGCCCCTCTTCGACGCGATACTCAAGGACGGCTCACCCCTATTCGAGGAGGGCCTGATCGACCCCGACGGCCTCCGCGATGGGCTGCGGCAGCTCGACTCGGGACCTTACCGGGAGGACGGCGACGCCCAGCTGCTCGAAGTCATCGACCTCCACCTGGCCGCCGCCGCGTTCCTGTAGACCAGCCTTCACCCAACCCCTTCAAGAAGGGCCCCCGAATGCACCTCGTCCGCCCGGCCACGGCCGCCGACATCCCCGCCGTCCGCACCCTCGTTCTCACCCGCTCCGCATGGCTGGAAGCGCGGCAGATGCCCTCGTGGCGGGAGAGCGCGGACCACGTGGCCGGGCAGGCCGAGAACACCGACGGGACGATGTGGGTCCTCACCGAGGAGACCTCGGGGCGGATCATCGGCTGCACTACCGTCCAGCAGGAGACCCCGCCGTGGGGGTGGACGGAGCACGAACTCGCGGAGCCCGCCGACTACCTGTACACGACCGTGACAGACCCGGCCGACCGCGCACACCGCCCCGGCACACTCCTCGCCCTGTGGGCGGTAGACCGCGCGGCCCGCCAAGGCCGGGCGTGGGTGCGACGCGGCTGCATGTTCCCCGGCCTCGTCCGCTACTACGAAACCCAGGGCTTCAGCCTGATGCACGAGGTACAGCGCACGAACCATCGTGTCTACCTCATGGCGCGCAAGGCCGAAGAACTTCCGGAAGTCGTGGCAGCACTTCGTCCGGAAGGCTCGCACGTCACGGGGATCTGAACCGGCGGGACCCTGTTGATGGATAGTCCGCCGGACCTGGCTTCTACGAGAACCGCCACTTACGGGTAACCCATCCGGGTGACGCTCTGCCGTCGGCGCTGTTCTTGGACAAGATCAGTCGCCCGTGAACAACTGCGTGAATTCGATGCCCAGCGTCCAAGCCAGGGCAGGGACTCCCACCGGCACCCTCGGGCGCCCCGAACGCCGCTGACCACGGATTACGCTGCCGGGCATGGCCATCGACCTCGACCATCCCGCCCCCGACTACGTCACCTTTTGGCGCGAGCGCCACCTGTGCACCTTCACCACCCCGCGCCCGAACGGCACCCCGCATGTGGCCCCGGTCGGCGTGACGTACGACCCCGAGGCGCGCACCGCATGGATCATCTGCCGCAAGACCAGTACCAAAGTCGCCAATGTCATCGCCGCTGGCCCGGCGGGCGCCCCGGTGGCCGTTTGCCAGCTCGAAGGCCGCCGCTGGGCCACTTTGGAAGGCCGCGCGACGGTGCGTACGGATGCGGAGAGCATCGCGGAGGCGGTGCGCCGCTACGCCGAGCGCTACGGCCGGATGCCCAGGCCAAACCCCGAACGGGTCGCCATCAAGATCAGCCTGACCCGAGGCATGGGCAATGTCTGACAGGGACAACAGCCGCGGAGCCACCCTCCCCAGCGAAACGGGCCTACCTGACAAGAACCTGTGATGGCCGCTCCAGCGGCATGGATGAGGTCCATCAGGGGCAGCAGCGCACCCCTGTCACCTGGCAGCATCCCCACCGCACCCCCATCAGTGGACGGGGTGGCAAGACGCCCCCGACCCCGCGATGCGCCGGCACGCCACCGTCTGCCAAGCGGCGCACCGACGGGCCGTACCGCCCGAACACGGCGACAGGCAGCCACCCGCCCCACGCCCGGGCACACCACCCGCCACCAGGACAGATGAGCACATACCCCGCGTGCGCAACAGTCGCGGCGCCCCCACCGCACCCGTACCGCGCACAAGGGGCCGACAGGCGTCAGAGCACAGCGCCGAGTACCCCCATCCGGGCGACGCACGCCCCGCAACCTCACGGCGCTGGCGGCGCGTCACCAGCACGCTCGACCGGCCCGACCACCGCGGCGCCGCAGCCCGCGCTCAGATGGCCAAACAATGCTCTGGTGATCGCTCCCGACGCCGTGGGAAGCTACTCGTGTCGAAGGGGCGTAGCTCAATTGGCAGAGCATCGGTCTCCAAAACCGAAGGTTGTAGGTTCAATTCCTGCCGCCCCTGCTAGCACCATCGAGGTCGGCGCGGTCCGCGCCGATTGACATGGGACGTCAAGATCCCTAACTGGCGCATTGCCGGCCCGCAAGGCTCCCGGTCACGGCCGCAAGCCTCACCCACGGCGAAGGCCGGGCCCGATGACATCGGGTCTGGCCTTTTTGTCCGTCGCGGTCGCGGTCGCGTGGGCGGGGACCAGGCCCGAGGTGAGGACCAGGCCCGAGGCGGAGCCCACGCCCGAGGTGAGGACCCGGCCTGTGATCGGTGGAACCGCGGCTCCACACAGGCGGCAGAAAAAAGCGATGGCAGGTGTGCCGATCGGGGCCTAACGTCTCGATCATGTACTCGGTCACGCATAACTGGCATTCCCTGCGCATCCGTTCGGTGTCCCGGACCCGGTGCTGACCCGAGCGTTCGTCGGCACCTGGTCATCCGCGCGCTGTTCACCGTTCGCATCAGGATGACGAGGAATCCCTTCATGCGCACCACCTCACAACCCACCTTCGTGTTCATTCCCGGTGGGTCCAGCAACGCCCGAGCCTGGGGGCCGTTGCAAAACGAGCTGGCCCTGTACGGGCACCGCTCGTACGCCATCGACCTGCCGGGGCACGGCGACCGCGCCGACCACCCGGCCGCCTACTATCGGCAGCCGCAGGACCTGGCCGCACTGGCCACCGCACCCTCCCCGATGCGCGGCATCACGTTGCAGGACAACGTGCGTCACGTGGTGGACGTCCTGCACCGGCTCGCTCCGTCGGGGCCCGTGATCCTGGCGGGCAACAGCTTCGGCGGCCTGACCGTCACCGCTGTCGCGAACGCCGTGCCCGAACTCCTGGACCGCGTCGTGTACCTCTCCGCTGTCTGCCTGAGCGACCCGGCGATGGTCACCGACGAGTGGGACGTCGTCGATGACAATCTGCTGGACGCCCTAGCGGCACGGATCACCGTGCCCGACACGGGCAACCAGGGGGTAGTACGGCTGAACTGGCGCAGCGCGCACGCCGACCCGGTGTTGTTCGCACAGCTCAAGGCCGCTGTCATGGCAGACGCCACCGACCACCAGTTCCGGATGCTGCTGGACTCCATGGACCCGGACGAGAACTACGCGGTGCTGGAGCAGGGCGCGGTGGCCCTGGCCGCGGAATGGGGGAGGGTACCGCACACCTTCGTACGCCTCTCGGACGACCTGAGCATCCCCCCGGCCGTACAGGACTACATGATCCGCAAGGCGGACGAGCTGACGCCTGAGAACCCGTTCGACGTCCGCACGTTGGCCGCGTCCCACGTCGGATACTTCAGCCGCCCGCACCTTTTCGCGGAGCTGCTGATCGACCTGGCCCAGGGCGCGTCGTGACGTCGTAACGTCGTACGTCGTGACGTCGTGACGTCGTAACACAGCCTCTCCGCCCCGGACTTCGGGCGGCGGATCGGTTGGCTTAGTGGTCCCCGGCGGCTCGGCTGAGCCTGCCGGGGACCACCACGTCGAAGGCAAACCGGATCTGCAACTCTTCGCCCTGGCTGCACTCGCGCCATCGATGGAAAACGTCTCTACACCCCGGAATCGGACGTTGCCGCTGCCCCGTGGTCCTAGCTGGGCTGCTGGGTGATGTTGACCATCCAGCTGATCCCGAACTGGTCGATGAGCGAGCCGGCCTCGTCACCCCATGACTGCTTCTCCAGGGGCAGCGTCACGGTGCCGCCGGTGGACAGCCTTTCGAAGTGGTCGCGGAGTTTAGCGTCGTCGCCGCCGAGGAAGACCGCGACGTTGTTGCCCGCGGTGTGGGGCATCTCTTCCCGGACGTCCCACACCATCAGCGTGTAACCGTCTGAGGTGCGGAGCGTGGCGTGCATGATCTTGTCGGGGTGAGGCACGTCCGGCGAGCCGTATTCGGCGTAGGTGCCCATGTCCAACTGGCCGCCCAGGACGTCTCGATAGAACTCGATCGCCTGCCGTGCGTTCCCCTTGAAGGCGAGGCATGGGTTGAGTTGAGACCCCATCTGGTGCTCCTTGGCGTGAGTGATGTGAACGCCTCGAACGTAGCAACGGGCACTGACAACCGCCCGAGCCCCCGCCTCCGCCTCCGCAATCCCAGCGCATCAGCTTCCGCATCCAGGCCGGTGCGGCGAAGCCGTAGGCGTGCGGCGACGCTCTGGACAAGCGGTTGGCATCCGTGGTGCTCAGGGCCGCGGCGGCCCGCAGCGCGCCGGGGCCCAGCCGCCGCTGAGGGGCCGTCACTTCGCCCGGCGCGGCCCCGTCATCGCTTCCGTGATCACGAAGCCCTTCGCCGGGCCTTCCGGAACATCCACGTCCGTACCGTAGGGAACGCGGATCGCCGCTGCGTAGACGCCTTCTTCGGCGGAAGGGTTGGTCAGGACCGTCGTCGTGCCGTGGTTGTCGTAGTCATCGATCAGCACATAGACGGGGATGCCGGCCTGCGCATACGCGCGCCGCTTGCGGACCCGGTCGCGCTCCCTGTCCGTGCGCCCCGGGGACACCACCTCCGCGACGAGACGCACCCCACCCGCACGGACCCCGAGGCGATCCTCAGGCACGAGTTCTTCGCGGTCTTCGGGGCCTTCGGGGCCGACGAAGACGTCCGGCACCCAGGGCTTCAGCCCGTGGATGACGTTGATGTCCTGGTGGGCCGCGTAGCCACTGCCCTGGAGGTAGCGGTCCAGCGCCCGGCGCAGGCGGTTGGCGATCTGGCCGTGGTCCAAGCGTCCCGTCGGCGACACCTCGATGAACCCCGCAACGATCTCGGCGTGGAAGCCCTCGGGGAGTTGAGTTCCAAGGTCCGCCACGCCTGCCACAGCGCCTCATCGAGCGTCGGAGGGGGCATGTCAGGCACTTCCGGCGGGGCTTCGTGGGCGAGAGCGGTCATGGCGCGGTACCTCCTCCTCAAGTGGAGGTGGGCGCCCCTCGTGGCACAAGCGACGCCGCCACGTTAGGGAGCCCGACCGCGGGGTGGCGGACCACCGCACATCAGATCACCCGATGAGGTGACCCCAGCACCACGCGCTGACGCCGGTTCCGCCCGACCACGCGACCGGGACCCCAACCGGGACCCCGACCGCCGCACGCCCCGGCAACCCACAGCGACAGGCCCGCCGCCCCAGCGAGGGACGACGGGCCTGTCGTTCGGCTACGCGCACCCGGGGCGGGTCTTACGCGCACTCGGGAGCTATTCCTGCCCCGGCCTGCGGGGGCGCCACACCACCAGGGCGCTCGTCTGCTGGACCTGGTCGTAGGGGACCAGGTCGCGGCGGTACGAGGCGTGGACGGCGGCCTCGCGCTGCTGCATGGCCGCCGCTGCGCCCTCCACCGCCTGCTGGAGCTCGGCTGCGCGCTGCTGGAGCGCGGCTACCTGGTTCTCCAGCTCGATGATGCGCTTGATGCCGGCCAGGTTGATGCCCTCGTCCTGGCTGAGCGCCTGCACCTGGCGCAGCAGGCTGATGTCGCGGGCCGAGTAGCGGCGCCCGCGGCCCGCCGTGCGGTCGGGCGAGACCAGGCCTAGGCGGTCGTACTGACGCAGGGTCTGCGGGTGCAGGCCGGAGAGTTGAGCGGCGACCGAGATGACGTACACCGGTGAGTCGTCGGTCAGCTCGTACGGGTTGCGGCTGCCGCCGCCTGGGCGTGTGCCTCGGACGTCCATCTCATGCTCCCTTCGCGGCCTGGAACAGCTCGGCCCGCGGGTCTTCACCCGCCGTGGCGTCGCGGTAGGTCTCCAGCGCGTCCCGCGCCTTGTCGTCGAGGTCGGTTGGCACCGTCACCTCTATCGTGACCAGCAGGTCGCCCCGGGTGCCGTCCTTGCGGGTGGCACCCTTGCCGCGGGCTCGCATCGTCCGGCCGCCGGGCGTGCCAGCGGGCAGCTTCAAGGTGACCGGTGGGCCGCCCAGGGTCGGGACCTTGATCTCGCCGCCGAGGGCCGCCTCCGTAAAGGTGACGGGGACCGTGACGGTGAGGTTGTCGCCCTTGCGGCCGAAGACCGGGTGGGCGTCCACATGGACGACCACGTACAGGTCGCCCGCTGGGCCGCCCGTCTCGCCCGGGGCGCCCTTGCCCCGCAGCCGGATGCGCTGGCCGTCGCTGACGCCCGCCGGAATGCGAACCTGCATGGTGCGCGAGGAACGGGCGCGCCCGCTGCCCTTGCACTGCTCGCACGGGTCCTGGGCGATCAGGCCCCGGCCCCGGCAGTCCACACACGGATCGGTGAGCGAGAAGCCGCCCCCGCCACCTCGGCTGACCTGCCCGGTACCGACGCAGGTCGGGCACACCCGAGGGGTGCCGTTCTTGTCACCGGTGCCCTGGCAGGCCGTGCAGGGCGCTTGGCTGGACATCCGCAGGGGCACGGTTGCGCCGTCCACGGCCTCGGTGAAGCTGAGCGTCACCTCGGACTCGACGTCCTGGCCGCGCCGCGGCTGGGTGCGGGTGCCCGCACCGCCGCGGTTGAACAGGCCGCCGAACACGTCCCCGAGTCCGCCGCCGAAGCCTCCGGCGCCCGGACCACCGCCCTGCTGCGGGCCGCCGCCTCCGAAGAGGTCGCCCAGGTCGAAGTTGAAGCTTCCGGCGCCGCCGGGGCCACCGGGACCGGGGCGGAAGCCACCGTTCCCGAAGAGCGCCCGCGCCTCGTCGTACTCCTTGCGGCGCTTGGGGTCGGCGAGGACGTCATTCGCCTCGGAGACCTCCTTGAAGCGCTCCTCGGCCTTGGCATCACCGGTGTTGGCGTCCGGGTGGTACTCGCGAGCGAGCTTTCGGTACGCCTTCTTGATCTCGGCCTCGGTGGCGTCCTTGGGGACGCCGAGGACCTTGTAATAGTCCTTCTCCACGAAGTCCTTGGTGCTCATCCCCGACGTCCCTCCTCTCCGTATGTCACGTCAGCCCTCGTCCGGGCCACCGTTTTCCTCGTCAGACGCGCCGTCGCCCTGCTCTGCCTGAGCGCCAGAGGCACCGGGCTGCGGCTCGGCGACGGCGACCCGCGCGGGGCGAATCGTTCGCTCGCCGATTCGATACCCCGGCTGGAGGATCGACACGCACGTGGTCTCGGTGACGTCCGGCGCATAGCTGTGCATCAGCGCCTCGTGCACCAGCGGGTCGAAGGGCTCGCCCTCCTTGCCGAACTGCTGAAGGCCCAGCTTGGCAACCACGATCTCCAGCGACTCGGCCACCGACTTGAACCCGCCGACCAACTCGCCGTGTTCTCGCGCGCGGCCGATGTCGTCAAGCACCGGCAGCAGCTCGGAGAGCAGGTTGGCCGCGGCGATCTCCTTCACCGTGACCCGGTCCCGCTCCACCCGGCGGCGGTAGTTCTGGTACTCCGCCTGGAGGCGCTGGAGGTCAGCGGTGCGCTCGTTCAGCGCCGTACGGACCTGATCGAGCTGGGCCGTCAGCGCCACATCCTGCTTGGCGCTCTGATCGAGGCCATCTCGCTGTGCGTCCCCGGCCGAGGCCGCCGGACCCGCCGCTTCGGCGGACCCGGCCCCCTCCGCCGCGTCAGGCTGCGACGCGGCGGAGGGAGTGGCGTCGGAAGGGACGTCGGGCTGCTCGTCGAAGCCCGGAGTCTCTTCCGTCACGCGGCACCATCCCGGCGGTTGTCCGTCTTCTCGTCGTCAACGATCTCGGCGTCTACGACGTCATCGTCCTTGGCCTGGCCCGCACCGGCGTCGGCACCGGCAGCGCCATCGGCGCCCGCGGTGGCACCGGCGGCCTGCGCGTCGGCGTACATCGCCTGGCCAAGCTTCTGGCTGACGGTGGCGACCTTCTCGGTGGCCTCGCGGATCGCCGCGTTGTCCTCGCCCTTGAGCTTTTCCTTCAGCTCGCTGACGGCGGTCTCAACCTCGGTCTTGACGTCGCCCGGGACCTTCTCCTCGTTGTCCTTGAGGAACTTCTCGGTCTGGTAGACGAGCTGTTCGGCCTGGTTACGGGTCTCGGCGACCTCGCGGCGCTTGTGGTCCTCGTCCGCGTACTGCTCGGCCTCGCGCATCATGCGCTCGATGTCGTCCTTCGGCAGCGCGGAGCCACCGGTGACGGTCATCCGCTGCTCCTTGCCGGTACCCAGGTCCTTGGCGGAGACGTGCATGATGCCGTTGGCGTCGATGTCGAAGGTGACCTCGATCTGCGGCACGTTGCGCGGCGCCGGGGGCAGCCCGGTCAGCTCGAACATTCCGAGCTTCTTGTTGTACGCGGCGATCTCGCGCTCGCCCTGGTAGACCTGGATCTGCACGGACGGCTGGTTGTCCTCGGCCGTCGTGAAGATCTCGGAGCGCTTGGTCGGGATCGTCGTGTTGCGCTCGATCAGCTTGGTCATGATGCCGCCCTTGGTCTCGATACCAAGCGACAGCGGCGTGACGTCGAGCAGCAGGACGTCCTTGACCTCACCCTTGAGGACACCGGCCTGGAGGGCCGCGCCGATGGCGACGACCTCATCCGGGTTGACGCCCTTGTTGGCGTCCCGGCCGCCGGTCAGCTCCTTGACCAGCTCGGCGACGGCGGGCATCCGGGTGGAGCCACCGACCAGCACCACGTGGTCGATCTCGGAGAGAGCGATGCCGGCGTCCTTGATGACGTTGTGGAACGGCGTCTTGCAGCGCTCCAGAAGGTCGGACGTGAGCTGCTGGAACTGGGCGCGGGTGAGCTTCTCGTCCAGGTGCAGCGGGCCCTCGGCGGACGCCGTGATGTAGGGCAGGTTGATCGTGGTCTCGGTGGACGAGGACAGCTCGATCTTCGCCTTCTCCGCGGCCTCGCGGAGACGCTGAAGCGCCATCTTGTCCTTGCCAAGGTCCACGCCGTGGCCGTTGTTGAACTGCTTGACCAGGTAGTCCACGACCCGCTGGTCCCAGTCGTCGCCACCGAGGTGGTTGTCACCGTTGGTGGCCTTGACCTCCACCACGCCGTCGCCGATCTCAAGCAGCGAGACGTCGAAGGTGCCGCCACCGAGGTCGAAGACGAGGATGGTCTGGTCGTCTTTCTCCAGCCCGTAGGCGAGAGCGGCGGCCGTGGGCTCGTTGACAATACGCAGGACATTCAGACCCGCGATCTCGCCGGCTTCCTTCGTCGCCTGCCGCTCGGAGTCATTGAAGTAGGCGGGGACGGTGATGACCGCGTCCGCAACCTTCTCGCCCAGGTAAGCCTCGGCGTCCCGCTTCAACTTCTGCAGGATGAAGGCGCTCATCTGCTGCGGATTGAAGTCCTTGCCATCCAGGTTGATCTTCCAGTCGGTGCCCATGTGGCGCTTGACCGAGCGAACGGTCCTGTCCACATTGGTTACCGCCTGGCGCTTGGCAACCTCGCCGACCAGTACCTCGCCGTTCTTCGCGAAGGCGACGACGGACGGCGTGGTCCTGGCGCCCTCGGCGTTGGTGATGACGGTGGGCTCACCGCCTTCGAGAACACTGACGACGGAGTTCGTCGTACCCAGGTCGATGCCGACCGCACGTGCCATGTCAATCCTCCAACTGACTTGAGTGGAACAGACTCAAGGGTGCACGATCCAGATTTTCCTGTCAACAGAGCTGAGTCAAGGGCGCTCAACTTTTTATACGGGCCTTATCTGTACGCAGGTCTTACGCGGCTCTGTACGCGGCCTTACGCGACCAGCACGCAGGTCTTACGCGACTCTGCGCAGGTCTCACGCGACCAGCAGGCGACAGCAGCACGCCCGCCCCGCACGCCAACCCGGCAACACAGCCACCCAGCCACCCAGCCACGCGACGACGCGACGCGAGGCCCCCGGAAGCCGAGGCGGATGCCCGCACCCACCCGGCGAGCAGCCACACTGAAGGGCGCCCTGGGGGCTCTGGAAGGCGATTAGGCAACCCTGAGCGATGCATATCACCGGCCGGACGAGTGCACCGCTCTCGTGATCCTCGGTAATCTCGGCAAAGACCAGTTAAGTTACTGCTCAGTAATCCCGTTCTCGTAGGTTCGAGGAGCCGCCATGCAACTCGCCGCGATCATTGTGTCGCTGGTCCTCATCGCGGTCGGCGTCGCGCTGTTCGGCCGTGCCCTGCTACAGATTTTTCACTACGTACGGCTCGGCCAGCCCGTACCCGCGGGGACCAGGACCGACGATCCCGCGCAACGCACGATCACCGTGGCCAAGGAATTCCTTGGCCACACCCGCATGAACCGCTGGGGCGTCGTCGGCGTCGCACACTGGTTCGTGGCGGTGGGCTTCTTCTCGCTGCTGCTGACCATCGTCAACGCCATCGGCCAACTCTTCCAGGCGGACTGGCTGATCCCGATCATCGGCGATTGGCTGCCGTACGAGATCTTCACCGAGTTCCTCGGCTTGATGACGGTCCTAGGCATCGTGACCCTCATCGTCATCCGACAGCTCAGCAAGCCCGGCAAGGCAGGCCGCAAGTCCCGCTTCACGGGGTCGAATTTCGGCCAGGCGTACTTCGTCGAGGCCGTCATCCTTATCGTCGGCCTGTCGATCATGACGCTGCGCGGTCTTGAGGGCGCCCAGCACCACGTGACCTCGTACGATGCCGGGTTCTTCGCCTCGTACCCGCTGATCGTCGCCTTCCGTGACCTCGACACGAGCACTCTGCAAAACCTGACGTATCTGGTCGCCATGATCAAGATCGCGACATCCTTCATCTGGATGATCACGGTCTCCCTCAAGACCGACATGGGCGTGGCCTGGCACCGCTTCCTGGCCTTTCCCAACATCTGGTTCAAGCGCGAGGCGGATGGCTCCAGCGCGCTCGGTGCGCTTCAGCCGATGGTCTCCGATGGCAAGCAGATCGACTTCGAGGACCCGGGCGAGGACGACCAGTTCGGCGTCTCACAGGTCGAGCACTTCTCCTGGAAGGGCCTGCTCGACTTCTCCACCTGCACCGAGTGTGGCCGCTGCCAGTCGCAGTGCCCCGCCTGGAACACCGGCAAGCCGTTGTCCCCGAAGCTGCTGATCATGGCCCTGCGAGACCATGCGCACGCCAAGGCGCCGTACCTCCTTGCGGGCGGCGGCAAGGACGCCGAAGGCGCGGAGAAGGCCACCGCGGAGCAGCTCGCCCAGGTGCCCGCCGCCGCGCTGGCCGAGGCCGAGCGCCCGCTGATCGGCACCCTCGAAGAAAACGGCGTCATCGACCCGGACGTGCTGTGGTCCTGCACCACCTGCGGTGCCTGCGTCGAGCAGTGCCCGGTGGACATCGAGCACATCGACCACATCGTGGACATGCGCCGCTACCAGGTCATGATCGAGTCCAGCTTCCCCAGCGAGGCGGGCACGATGCTGAAGAACCTGGAGAAGAAGGGCAACCCCTGGGGCCTGGCCAAAAAGCAGCGGCTCGCCTGGACGAAAGAGGTCGAGTTCGAGGTTCCCGTCGTCGGCAAGGACATCGAGGACCTGACCGAGGTCGATTACCTGTACTGGGTCGGCTGCGCGGGCGCGCTCGAAGACCGGGCCAAGAAGACGACGAAGGCGTTTGCCGAACTGCTGCACATCGCGGGCGTGAAGTTCGCGATCATGGGCGGCGACGAGGCGTGCACCGGCGACTCCGCCCGCCGCATGGGCAACGAGTTCCTCTTCCAGCAGCTCGGTCAGCAAAACGTCGAGATGCTCAACATGGCCTTCGGTGAGAGCGATGGCGAGGACGGCGCAGAGGGCGCCGAGGCCGTGCGGGTCGAGAAGGCGAAGAAGAAGATCGTCGCGACCTGCCCGCACTGCTTCAACACCATCGCCAACGAGTACCCGCAACTCGGCGGCGAGTACGAGGTCATCCACCACACCCAGCTGCTCCAGCACCTCATCGACGAGGGCAAGCTGGTTCCGGTGACGCCGGTCGAGGGTCTGATCACCTACCACGACCCGTGTTACCTGGGCCGCCACAACAAGATCTACACACCGCCGCGCGAGATCATCGCCAAGGTGCCGGGGCTGCGGAACGAGGAGATGCACCGGCACAAGGAGCGCGGCTTTTGCTGCGGCGCCGGTGGCGCCCGGATGTGGATGGAAGAGCGGATCGGCAAGCGGGTCAACGACGAGCGGGTGGATGAGGCGCTGTCCCTCAACCCGGACATCATCTCCACGGCCTGCCCGTTCTGCCTCGTCATGCTCACCGACTCGGTCAACGGCAAGAAGCCCGCTTCCGATGGCACGGGCGGCAAGGCCAAGGAATCGCTCAAGGTCGTGGACGTGGCGCAACTCCTCCTCGAATCGGTCAAGACCCCGGCCGAGCCGGAAGGCCCGGAGGGCGACGGCGAACCAGCGACGGCCCCGGAGCCGGAACCGGTGAAGTAGGCCGAGCCGCGGTGGAGTAGTGGCCGTGGGGCCCAGCGCGAGGTCGGTGGGCCGCGGGCCGGTGGCTGGTAGGCCGCTGGGCCAGTGGGCTCGCGGGGTCGCCGGACCGGTGGGTTCGGGATGTGCACGCCGGTGGGCGTGGATCGTACGTACGGTCCACGCCCACCGGCGTTTGTATCGGCCAGGCAACAGGAGGGATGCGGCACGCCCCACCGAAAAGACGACAGGAGATGACGCCTTTACACGCCACGATCGTCGAGCAGTCGGTGCGGTTCCCCTCCCCGGGGGCGCATCGGTGCGTTCAGATGACCTGTGGGTGCGAAGGGACAGACATGGCAGCGGCGGAAACGGCCGGGGCAGGCGCAACAGGGGCTGCGGCAGCGGTAGGTAGCGGCGGGACCACAGGCCAAACGCGAGCTGGGGCAGCGGGCAACGGTGGCGGTGCTGATGTCAGTGGCGGTGCTGATGCCAGTGCCGGTGCCGGTGCCGGTGTGGGTGTCGGTGTCGGTGTCGGTGTCGGCGGTGGTGCTGGTGTCGGCATGGCGTACGGGAGCGTGCCGCGCGGGGGGCGTGCGCTGGGCTCGCGGGCGCTCGACGGGAAGGTAGCCCTGGTCGCGGGTGCAACGCGGGGCGCGGGCCGGGGCATCGCGGTGGAGCTGGGGGCGGCCGGGGCCACGGTGTACGTAACTGGCCGCAGCACGCGCGCCCGGCGCTCCGAGTACAACCGGCCCGAGACCATCGAGGACACCGCGGACCTGGTGACCGAGGCGGGCGGGCGCGGTGTCGCGGTGCCCACCGACCATCTGGAGCCGACCCAAGTGCGCGCCCTGGTGGACCGGATCGCCACCGAGCAGGGCCGGCTCGATGTGCTGGTCAACGACGTCTGGGGTGGGGAACTGCTCTTCGAGTGGGACAAACCGCTGTGGGAGCACGACCTGGACAACGGCCTGCGGCTGCTGCGGCTCGCCGTCGAAACGCACGCCATCACCAGCCACCACGCGCTGCCGCTCCTGGTGCGCACGCCGGGCGGCCTCGTAGTGGAAATGACCGATGGCACGGACGTGTACAACCGCTCGCACTACCGGGTGTCGTTCTTCTACGACCTTGCCAAGGCCGCGGTGCTGCGCATGGCGTTCTCGCTCGGCCACGAGCTGGGCCCGCGCGGCGCGAGCGCCGTAGCACTGACGCCCGGCTGGATGCGCTCGGAGATCATGCTCGACCACTACGGCGTCACCGAGGAGAACTGGCGGGACGCGCTGGCGGCCCAGCCACACTTCTGCATCGCGGAGACGCCGTACTACACGGGCCGGGCAGTGGCCGCGCTGGCGCACGACCCCCAGGTGGCCCGCTGGAATGGGACCTCGCTGTCCAGCGGTCAACTCGCCCAGGAATACGGGTTCACCGACCTGGACGGCAGCCGGCCGGACGCCTGGCGCTACGTGGTGGAGGTCCAAGATCCGGACCACCCCGCGAACGCGACGGGCTACCGCTGACGGCACGGGCTGGCTGGGCGGGCGGGTACGTGCTGGCTGGCTGGGCGGGTACGGGCTTGCGCGAGTACGGGGGCCGCGGGAGCGGGGCGGGCCGCTCAAGCGTGGGACGAGGAACGGGCCGCGCGAGTACGGGCGCAGGGCCGCTCAGACGCGGGGGCAGGGTACGGGCGCCCGGCGCGCGCCCCGCGCCGGCGCGGGACGCGCACGCTAGCCAGCGGGTGGTGGCCTCAGCGGAACGCCGCAGCGTGCTCCTGCGCCCACCGCGCGAACGGCGTGGCGGGATGGCCGGTCACCTCGCCGACCGTGTCCCGTACGCGCGCCAGTGCCGCCGTAACGTCTCCGCCCGTCAGGTCGAGCACCGCGTCCGCCGTCTCGCCGCCGAGGAATTCGGCCAACTGCTCGTGGGCCTGCGCGCGGCTGATGCCGACCACGGTGATGTCCCGACCGGCCGCCGCGGCGATGGCCGCCACCTGCTGCCGCGGAGTGATCCGTTCCGGGCCGGTGAGCGAGTAGGTCCGGCCGCGGTGGCCCGGCTCGGTCAGTGCCGCGTACGCCACGTCGGCGATGTCCGCGGGGTGCACGACGGGCAGCCCGACGTCCGGGTACGGGACCGAGACCGCGCCTTCGGTACGGATCGACTCGGCCCACCACAGCACGTTGGAGGCGAACTGGGTGGGCCGCAGGATCGTCCAGGCCATCTCACTGTCCCGCACGGCCTGTTCGATGGCCGCCTTCTCCCGGCTGGCCGGAAGACGCGGATGCGTTTCGACAACGACGGACGACACCAGCACCACGTGTTCCACCCCCGCGCGCTCGGCCGCCGCCACCACCTCGCGTTCCCCGCCCGCGTACGGCACCAACACCAGCGAACGCACGCCGTGCAGGGCGGCCTTCAACGTCTCCGGACGTGTGAGGTCCCCCTCCACGGCCTCCACCGACTGCGGAAACGCGGCCCGCGCTGCATCGCGCGTCAGGCCCCGCACCGACCTCGTCCCGCCGTCGTGCAGCCGGCGCAACAGCACGCTCCCGATGTTCCCCGTCGCACCCGTCACCAGGATCATGGCCGTCCCCATCTCGTATTCCGTCGCCGCACCACCGCTGTCGATCAGCCGAGGTCGTGGACACGGTAGAAGTTCAACCAAGCTTGAGGTCAACTGCGGGGCCCAGGCCCTTCCTGCGCCGATGAGGCCCGGCCCGGGGCGCGCTCCGACCCCGGCCCGGGGCGCGCTCCCGCACGGCGAACGGTTCGGCTCGGGGCCACCGCTGCGGATCGCCGGCGCGTACGCCTCGGCGTCAGCGGTTCCCCGCCCGCCCCAGAGGCCTCTCCGACCTCGGTAAATTCCCGTTCTACGTACAGACATCTCCGTCGGGTGTCACCATCCGTACATGAACTCTTTCGAAGGGTTGACCGTTCCCGACTCGACCGAGCCGTCCGAGCAGCCGCCTCTGTGCGCCTACGAACCGCCGGACGACGAGCCGCACGCACCCGATCAATGGTTCATCCCGGCCCGCCTACCGCACACCGCCGAGGTCGGTGCGGGACCCAACACCCGTGTCATGCTCAGTGGTTGGCATGTGTGGCGGCGGTCGGTCACCATCCGCCTTGAGGTCTTTCGCCGGCGCATCGTGCACAGCACGAACTCGCAGGACATCGGCCGCTCACCGGCCGGCGCGCTGCGGTGCGAGATGCTCTTCGCGGACGGCCGCAGGCTCACCACCCTCGACCAATCCTCCACCCCCTCACCCCAAAACGGCACCACTCCTCCGACCTTGCGCTTGGAGGGCGGCGGCGAAGGCGGCTTCCACGAGCACCTCGTGCTGCACCTCTCCCAGTTGCCTCCCGAGGGCAACCTGGAACTGTTCGTGGAGTGGCTGGACGAAGACATCCCCGAGGCCCGTACGACCTTCGACGCCACGGCCCTGCGCGCCGCGGCAGAGGAGGCAGTGGAAATCTGGTCCGACACGGACCTGCCAAGTGCCCGCCGAGAGGAGGATTCCAGGGCATCTTGAGGCCGGTCCCCTGTCGGCAGTCATGACCGAACCCGGCGGATTGGCGCACGGCGGCCCCGAGCCGCCGGCCACTCATGCCCGGAAATAACCCTCCGCTGACCTGACCGCATCGGCAGGCCCGACCCCGCACCCGCGGGGTCGGGCTTGGCCGCTCCGCGGGTCGTGAGGCTGCGTCGTTACCTAGCGGTGCGTGGTGAGTCCGCACAGTGGCGCGGCCACCGCTTGAGCAGCTACTTGAGGGCTACTCAAGGGCTGGATGCCCAGTTCCTCACGCACGTCGAGCGGGGGAGGCGACCTCCCAGGCCGCTTCGATCATCCGGAAGATCTCGTCCACCGCGGCCTGCGGATCGGCCGCCTCGCGGGCCAGCGAATGAGCGTCGACCACGAACTTCGCGATGGTCCGGCAGGCCGTCGTGGTCAGCGCCAGGTCGAGATCGGCGGCAATGGCCGCTGCCAGCGCCTCTGCATGGCGCAGCCGCATCGACTCCTCGTACTCCCGCAGGGCAGATGAGGCGTCGATCATGCGCCAGATCGGAGCGGCGCCGTCCGCCGTGCAATGCCGCACCAGGGCATGCATCTCGCGGCGGAGCGCGGGGATCAGCGGCGCATGCGGCGCCCGGCCGGTGACCGCCTGCGCGAGGCGTTGCTCGAAGTCCTCGTCCTGCTCGAACACCAGGGCCTCTTTTGAGGCGAAGTGGGCGAAGAGCGTGGTGACGGCCACATCGGCCTCGGCGGCCACATCACGGATGCCCACCGCTTCGTACCCGCGTTCCAAGAAGAGCCGCAGGGCGGCATCCGCGATCTTCTGACGGGTCGCGGCCTTCTTACGCTCACGACGTCCGGGCGGCACGGTCATGCGCTCATGCTAACAGGAGCATAGTCGTACTCGTTGTTAAACACTAACCGTTAGTGTTACGTTCGACGGCATGAAGAAAGTGAGCTTCGCCGAGTTCGGCGGCCCGGACGTATTGCAACTCGTCACCGCCGAGGAGCCCCACGCGGGCCCCGGTCAGGTACGCATAGCCGTGCGGGCGGCGGGCGTGAACCCCGTCGATTGGCGGGTTCGTGAAGGCCAGGTCCTGGGGGCCCATCCGATCGAGTTGCCCGCCGGAGTCGGGCTCGACGCCTCCGGGGTGGTGGACGAGATCGGCGAGGGCGTCGAAGGGGTCGCGGTCGGCGACCACGTGTTCGGCGAAGGTTCCAGCACCTACGCCGAGTTCGCCGTGCTGTCGGCCTGGGCCCGGATGCCCGATGGGCTGACGTTCGAAGAGGCGGCCGGGTACCCGTCCGTAGTGGAGACCGCACTACGCATCATCCGCGAGGTCGGCGTGCAGCCCGGGCAGACGCTGCTGGTCAGCGGCGCGTCCGGGGGAGTCGGATCGGCGGTGCTCCAGATCGCCCGCGAACGCGGCATCGCGGTGATCGGCACGGCCGGGGCCGCCAACCAGGACTATCTACGCAGCCTGGGCGCCCTCGCCACGACCTACGGCGAAGGCTGGGTCGAGCGGGTGCGGCAACTCGGCCCCATCGACGCCGCTCTCGACCTGGCCGGCTCGGGCGTGATCCGCGAGCTGATCGAACTGACCGGGGACGCGCGGAAGGTGATCTCCATCGCCGACCTCGATGCGCCCAAGCTCGGTGTCCGCTTCTCCGGCGTGGCCGGCAGCGTGCCGCAAGCGCTCGCCGAGGCCACCGGCCTCATCGCGCGGGGGAAGCTCCACATCCCGGTCGAGAAGTCCTACACGCTCGCTGAGGCCGCGGCGGCACACATCGACAGCCAAGCCGGTCACACGCGCGGGCGCCGGGTCGTGATCGTCTAAGCCGTCCGCTACACCGTTGCGCGGCCCCTGCTCGATGCCGTCGTCCTGCAACCCCCGTACTGGCACCTCGCGTGCTGGGCGGTTGCGCACCATCGAGGTCATCGGGCAGTGGCCGCACCCCACCCCGGACCAATACGCACACAAGGCCGTGAAGTCTCACGGGAGCGACAGGCTCACAGGAGCGTTAGGCCAGCGCTCCCGACTTCACGGCAGCGAGCAGCGCGGCGAGTTGGCGTGGGGAAGCGGTGATGACCGTGCCGGGTATTTCGCTCTCGCGGAGGGAGATGTCGGCACCACGAGATGCGACCTCGACACAGGCGTTTCCGTCGTTACCTCCCGAAAAAGAGGACTTACGCCACGTCGGCTCTTCAAGCATTTTCAACCTCTCACATATCCTGCGCGATGCGCCGAATGAGATCCCGCGACTCAGCAGTACCGAGCGATGATTCCCGAACCGTTTGGAAGAGAGATCGATACTTAGCGACCTGAGCCTCCGCATCCAGAAAAACACCACCAAATGCTGCATCGAGCAGCACTGTATCTAGTTGCGGCACGGGTCCGCCAACGATCACCATGGAAAATCCGGCTCCGCCAAAGCCATCAACATCGAAGGGGATCGCTCGCAAAGTGACGTTGGGGCGCTCCGACGCTTGCAGCAAAAAGTTAAGCTGCGCACGTGAGACGTCGCGGTCAGCAACTCTCATACGCAAGGCGGCTTCGTGGACAACCGCCTCGTAAGTAACGGCCTCTTCGCCCTCAAGCACCGCTCGTCGCCTCATCCTGAAGGCTACTCGGGCCTCTAGGTCCGCACCGTTGATTGCAGGTTCCGCGTAGGAAATAAGCGCCCTCGCGTGGCACTCAGTTTGCAGCAATCCAGGAATGTGGAAGATCTCGCTCGTGCGTATGCTGCTCGCGTGGTGCTCAAGTTCAGCCAGATCGAAGAAGGCCGCCGCTAGAGCGTCCCTATACTCCTCCCACCAACCTCTATGTCGCTCCTCGGCCATAACCGCCAATGCATCCACAAAGGCCGTGTCAGGGCACGCATAGAAGGAAGCGAGACTTCGCAAGCGTTCGGCACTCACTCCGACTCGCCCCGCCTCCATGTGCGAGATCTTGGTGTGGTCAATAGCCAGTCCTCTGGCAGCGTCCCGCGCCGTGAGACCGGCACGTTCACGGAGTTTGCGCAACTCGGCGCCCAGCCGCTCCTGTCGCGCCGTCGTGGTGGTTCGTGCTGGCATGTGGCCCTTCTTCTTCGTCTGCGTGCAGTTTGCCGCGCTTCAGGCCCGCCGGTCCATGTGATCACCAATGGGCATCTCCATCAACGTTGACCCCGACCAACATTGACCCGTACCGTGTGTGACGCACCGCTCACCGAGCGCTCCGTCTCCCGGAAGTGCACCGACCTCCCCTTGCCTCCTCCCGCCCGGGCGGAGCCATGCCCAGCGGAGGGACGGCAAGGACACCGGGTGGTGGGACGACGTGAGCGGCGGCCCAAAGCCGCGTCACCCCACGGGAGTACCTCATGACGCACGACGACAACCCCGCCACGGAGCCGACCACCGAGCCACAACAGCACTACGCACACGACGAGCCACAACAGCCGCAAGCGCAAGCCGAGTTGCCACCAACATCACCAGAGCAGCCTGACCCCGCACCGGCGCAGCAACGCGCACCCGAGCCGGAGCGAAAGCCCGCGCCCCAGCCCGAGCACTGGGAATACACGATTGAGGTCCCGCCCGATACCCGAGCCGTGGGGATCTGCCGGACCGCAGTGCGCATGATCCTCGGGGCGCACGGCATGCCCGAACTCTACGACCGCGCAGCCGTGTTGACCTCGGAACTTCTCGGCAATGCCCTCCGGCACACCGATGGCAGGGCCGGTCTCCGCCTGCGATACGACGACGAGGAGAACACGTTGCGGATCGGCGTGTGGGATGGCGACCCGACGCCGCCCGACGCGTTCTCCACCGCACCCCACCCGCTCGGCAACGCGACCATCGAGGCCGGACCGTACGACCACACGACCACCGACGCCACCAAAACCAACACCCACACCCACACCCACACCCACACCCACAGCAACACCGACGCGCTTCTTCGCGTGGACGGGATCGCCGAGAGCGGGCGCGGGCTGCTGCTCGTCGCGCTCTACGCCGACGACTGGGGCTGGTCCCCGCTGATGAGCGGATTGCTGGAGCCGCCGGGCAAGTACGTGTGGTGCGATCTGATGCGGGGCTCCGACTGCGCCGCATGGGCGGCGGGTAGCGCTGCGTGACCATGGCCGGTGAAAACCGGATGCTCGAACGACCTTTCAGAACTAGTGTCCGGAATATGGAACACGACTCCGTCCTGCGATTCGGAGAGGTACCCGAGACCCGGCTCGACGAGGCTCTGGCCCTCGCCTACCTCGCCTTCCACACCACCCCCGAAGACGACGCCAAGCGCAAGCACCACTACGACACCCTGCGCGAGTGCGCGCGCGTGGGCGCGTACGACGGTGACCGGCTGGTGGGCCTCATGGCCACGTACGACTTCACGCTCTCCCTGCCGGGCGGGGAGCTGCCGGCCCCCGGCCTCACGTTCGTCAGCGTGGCCCCCACCCACCGACGTAGGGGCGCGCTGGCCGGCATGATCGCCGAGTTGTACCGCAGGCTTGGCGAGGCCAATGTGCCGCTGGCTTGCCTGTGGGCCTCCGAGGACGCGATCTACGGCCGCTTCGGCTTCGGCACCAGCACCCGCGGGTTCACCGTGGAGATCGACTCGTCCCGGCCGCTGGCGCTGCGGATCGAGCCTGACGGTCGGCCCCTGCGGTTGGTTGCCGCCGCCGATGCGCCCGCGCTGCTCGGCCCGTACTACGAGCGCACTCGTGCCGAGCGCGGTGGCCGGATGGCCCGTACGGAGGCGTGGTGGCGGGAGGAGTGGCTGGTCGAGAAGGACGAAGAGGACGCCAGCATGAGCCCGCCCCGCATCGTCGCGCTGGGCGAGCCGCTCGCCGGCTACGTCATCTACCGCACTAAGAAGGACAACGACGGGCCCGGCCTCGTACGCCTGGACGAACTGGAGGCAGACACTCCAGCTGTCGCGGCGGCCCTGTGGCGCTATCTCGCCTCCATCGACCTCACCCAGAAGGTCACCGCGTGGGGCCGCCCGTTCGACGACCCGCTGCTGCACTTCTGCGCCGATCGGGACCAGGTCCGAGTCACGGGTGTGGTGCCCTCACTGCGGGTACGCCTCATTGACGTACCCGCCGCGCTGCGCGCCCGTACCTGGGCCGCCGACGTCGATGTCGTACTTGACATACGCGATGGCCAACTTCCCGCCAACGCAGGCCACTTCCGACTGACCGCAGCGCCGGACGGGTGCGCGTACGAGCCGACTGACGCACCCGCCGATCTGAGCATGGACGTACGCGAACTAGCCGCCTGCTACCTGGGCGATACGCCCGTACGCGAGTTGGTACGGGCCAGCCTGGTCACCGAGCACACGGCGGGCGCGGCGGCGACACTCGACGCTGCCCTGCACACCGAGTTGGCACCCCACACGATGGATGGGTTTTAGGCGACATCTTCGCTACGGCACTTCAGTCAGGGAACTGCGGTAAGGGACACGAGCCAGGTAGTGCCCCTCGGAGAGCGCCGGTCGCGTAACACCACGGCTTGGCAGGGGAGTTGGCGCGCCCCGGTGGTCCGCTGAGTGGGCCTGATGACGGGCATGTTGCCGGCATGGTGACGGGTATAGCGACGGGGCAAGGTGGCGGGGATTCGGACGTCCGTCACCACCCCGTACAACCCTTTCGCCCCATCCGCCGTCCAACACACATCGGCAAGGGAACGGGCCCGCCTTCCGGTACACCCCCGCACTCGTCAGGATTTCCTCGCGCTAGGAGCCGTACTGTGCGTAAAAACCGTTCCGCCGCTGTGACTGCGGCCTCGTTCCTGCTCATGGCCGGCGCAGCGATCGCGCTAGCGCCCGCCGCCCACGCCGGCACTCCCGGTGGCACCGCCGCCAACGACAGAAACTGCGACTTCAACGGTGACGGCTATGAAGACGCGCTGCTCGCGGCGCCGAAGGCGACCGTTGGGGGCGACCGGGACGCGGGCTATGTCGCCGTGCAGTACGGGTCGGCCAAGGGCATCAACACCTCCCACCGGACGATCATCGACCAGTCCACGCCGGGCGTGCCCGGCTCGCCGGAGCCGGGTGACGCGTTCGGTCAGGCGCTGGCCACCGGCGACCTGGATTCGGACGGCTTCGATGACGCCGTCATCGGCATCCCGAACGAGGACATCGGCACTGTCGCCGATGCGGGCGGCGTCACCGTCCTTTGGGGCTCGAAGAGCGGTCTGACCGGCCGCGATTCCTCGTGGCTTGAGTCCCAGGAGCCGACCGCGAAGGAGACGTACGGCATCGGCGTCGCCGCCGCGCGGTTCACCAGCGACACGCCGGGTGACGTGCTCGCCATCCTGGACCGGGACGATCTTGAGGTCTCCTGGTGGGCCTCCGGCGCACAGCAGCGGGCGGCGGCCCCGCGCGGTTTGGAGAAGTCGGCGCTGGCCGACGAGGGCAAGAACATCGCACCCTCGTCGCTGACGACCGGCGACTACGACCGCAACGGTTACGCGGACCTCGTGATATCCGGCACCAGTACGGGCGAGGAGCCGGGACACGGTTGGTCCACGCTGCTCGCCGGGCAGGCCGATGGGCTGGTCTATCAGCGCGATCTGCGCGGCGGCCCGGTCGCCGCCTCCGGTGACATCAACGGCGACTCGTACGACGACCTGGTCACCAGCGAACCGCACAGCCCTGACGACGGCGGCGAGACGATGACCGGCGGCCTGGTCGGGGTGTACCTCGGCAGCGAGGAAGGGCCGGTCGGCCAGGAGGGCACGGTCGGCAGTCCGCCGCAGTGGTGGACCCAGGACTCGCCGGGCGTCGCCGGCGTCGCCGAACAAGGCGACGGCTGGGGCAGCGATCTCTCGCTCGGCGATACCAACGGTGACGGGTACGCCGACCTGGCCATCGGCGCCTCCGGCGAGGACATCGGCACGGTGCCGGACGCGGGCGCGGTCTGGCTGCTGCGCGGCTCGGCGCAGGGGCTCACCGCGACGAAGTCGGTCTCGTACGACCAAAACAGCGTGAACGTGCCGGGAGATGCGGAGAAGGCGGACGCGTTCGGCGGGCAGGTGCGCCTGATCGACCCCAACAAGGACGGCAAGTTCGGCCTGCTAGCCGCGGCCCCCGGCGAGAACACGGGCGACGGCGTGGTCTGGGTCCTCTCGGCCAACGCGGGCGGTCTGACGTCGGCCGGTTCCTGGACGTACGGCGGCGGCTCCCTCAACGCCCCCAGCGCGGACGCGGCCTTCGGCGCGACGATCGACGAGTGATACGTGCCGGGTAACGCGTAAGGCGGGTGGCGGGCGGGGCGGGCCTGGTGGTGTGGGTGGGGTGGGTGGGGTGGGTTCGGTGGGGTGGGTTCGGTGGGGCGGGCGGGGTGGTGCCGGTGGTGCCGACGCTGGGGCGGGCCCGGTGGTGCCGGTGGGGCCTAGCGGGCGGGGCGGGGTGAGGCGGCTAGGGGCGTACGGTGCACGCCTGCGCGCCCTGCCTGCGCACCGCGCCCGGCCCGCGCCTGCGAGCACCCCGCCGCCCCCACACGCCCCCGTAACTCGCACACGCCGGCGCCCGGCCCCGCGCCCGCGCCTGGCCCCGCACGTCTCGCTAGGCTCGCTAGGCTCGCTAGGCCGCCGTAAGCCGCCGCTCGGTACGTAGAACACCAAGGTCAACGGGGGGCTATCCCCCCGGGGTTCCCTTAAGGGATGTCACAGCTCGGCCGCAATGCCCGGCCTGTTCCCCTGGGCCCGTCACCGAGTTTGGCGAGACCAGGTACGTTCGAATCGTGGCTGGATTCAGGATCGGACGCGGACGCGGCTCCCGCTCAGGGCAGCAGGGACAACAGGGGCAGCAGGGGCAGCGGGGACAGCACCCCGGGCCCCCCGGCCCCAGCGGGCCCGGTGGGCGCCAGGGGGCCGGCGGACAAGCCGGGCGTCCCGGCCCGCAGCAGGCGCCCCCTCCGTATGGGCAGCAGGGCGGCCCCCCGCCGTACGGCCAGGCCGGCGGCGGTCCGGCTCCCTACGGCGGCCCGCCCTACGGCCGAGGCCAAGGGCAGGGCCCGGGGCCGCACGGCCCCAGCGCGAGCCGCGTCCAGTGGCCGCACCCGACGCCAGGGCACCCGAACGACGAACCGGAGTATTTCGGCGACGGCGGCCACGACCCGTACTACGGACCCGGCGGCGGCCAACCCGGCCAGCACGGTCAGCCTGGCCAGCACGGGCCCGGCGGCCACGACCCGCGTTACGGCCCCGGTGGCGGCCAGGCCGGGCACAGCGGCTACCCGGGCTACGGCGGCGGCCAGCCCCCGTACGACCCGAACGACAACCCTGGCCACACCCAGCAGTTCAGCCTCGGCGATGACCCTTCGTACGGGCCGCAGGGCGGCGGTTACGGCGACGACGGGTACGACGCCGACCACACCAACACCTACCGCGCCGGCCAGACCCCCGCCCCGCCCACCGGGCCCCGACTGCACTGGAAGGACCTGCTGCGCGGCATCGTGCTGCGCCCCGGCCCGACGTTCTGGCAGATGCGTGACCACCCGATGTGGCCCACGGCGCTGATCGTGACCTTCATCTACGGGCTGCTCGCGGTGTTCGGCCTCGACAAGGCGCGCGACGAGGTCCTCAGCGTGTCGCTGACCAACAGCATCCCGTGGATGCTGAGCACGGCGGTCGCGGTCATGCTCAGCGGCCTCATCCTGGGCGCGGTCACCCACACCCTCGCCCGCCAACTCGGCGGCGACGGCGCCTGGGCGCCAACCATCGGCCTGTCGATGCTGATCACCTCGCTCACGGACGCACCCCGCCTACTCTTCGCGATGTTCCTGGGCGGCGACAGCTCGCTCGTGCAACTCCTCGGCTGGGTAACGTGGGTCGCGGCGGGCGCACTGTTCACCTCGATGGTGAGCAAGTCACACGACCTGCCGTGGCCCAAGGCACTGGGCGCCAGCGCCATCCAGCTCATCGCCCTCCTGTCGATCATCAAGCTGGGCACGCTGTAGGCCCGAAGGCCGTACGAACCGAAGACGGCACGAACCATGGGCGGTGCCGCCCCGGGGCGCCGGGGCCGGCACGGCCGACCGGCGCCGGACGCAACACCGGCCGCGACGAACGAAGGGCCCGGAACCGAAAGGTTCCGGGCCCTCAGCCGTAGCCGAAGCCATCCGCACGTCACACGCCAAGCACCACCCGCTACACGCCACGCGCCGCACACACCCAAACAGCACAGACAACGCGCACGACCACACACGAACACGAGCGACTCAAAAGTTCGCACGTCTCAAGAGTCGCGAATCTGGCCCTCACGACGCACCACGGGCGGCTCGACGGACCAGGGGAAGTTGATCCACTCGTCCGTACGCTTCCAGACGTACTCGCACTTCACCAACGACTGCGACTTCTCGTAAATCACCGCGCTGCGTACCTCGGCGACCGTGCCGAGACAGAAGTCGTGCACGAGCTTGAGCGTCCTCCCGGTGTCGGCGACATCGTCCGCAATGAGGATCTTCTTGTCAGAGAAGTCAATGACATTGGGGACGGGCGCGAGCATGACCGGCATCTCCAGAGTCGTTCCGACTCCGGTATAGAACTCGACATTGACCAGATGGATATTCTTGCAGTCCAACGCATAGGCGAGCCCGCCCGCGACGAACACACCGCCGCGCGCGATGGAGAGGACTATGTCCGGCTCGTATCCATCGTCGGCGATCGTCTGCGCCAACTCGCGAACGGCCCGCCCGAACACGTCGTATGTCAGATTCTCCCGCACCGCACTCATCTCACTCAGCCCCGCTGACTCTCGTACACCCGCACTCGTACCCGGGGCCGACAGCCCCGCGCCCGGCGCCACACTCTCCCGTGCCCGCAGCCCAGTTCAGACCTGCGTACGGTGGAAATTCACAAAAGAACGCGACGCGGTCGGCCCGCGCTGCCCCTGATAGCGCGACCCATACCGCGCGGAGCCATACGGATGCTCAGTGGGCGAGGTCAGCCGGAACAAACACAGTTGACCAATCTTCATCCCGGGCCACAGCTTTATCGGCAGCGTCGCTACATTCGACAGCTCAAGCGTCACATGCCCAGAAAACCCGGGGTCGATGAACCCAGCGGTCGAATGCGTCAGCAGCCCCAGCCGTCCCAGGCTCGACTTCCCCTCCAGCCGCGAGGCCAGATCATCAGGCAGGCTCACGACCTCATACGTGGAGGCGAGCACAAATTCACCGGGATGCAGAATGAACGCCTCATCCCCCTGCGGCACCACCTCGCGCGTCAGGTCGTGCTGTTCGACGGCGGGATCGATGTGGGGGTAACGGTGATTCTCAAACACCCGAAAGTAGCGGTCTAGGCGCACGTCGATGCTCGACGGTTGCACCATCTGGTCGTCGTACGGGTCGATCCGCACCCTGCCGGATTCGATCTCGGCTCGGATGTCCTTGTCAGAGAGAAGCACGCCACGAGGATACGCGGATAACCAAACGCCAAGAGCCCGACCCAACGGGCCGGGCTCTCGCCGCACGTGAGCTACCGCTTCTCCAGCACCACAGGCACCGCATGCCGCAGCCGGGCACACCGCGGACAGCGCAACAAGCGTCCGGGCCCAAGGCGATCGGCAGTCAGGTTCTGCATCGGGAACGAAGCGGTGCTGAATACATGCCCTTCGGCACAACGGACGACGGTGCGCTCCATCGGTCCCCTTCCCCAGCTATGTGAACAACAAAAGCCACATTAGGGGATAGTCCGGGCACCCCTCCACGCGGCACCCCGCATCCCACCGTACGCCCCAACTCCCGCCACCCTCATCCACATCCCACCCCTCTCCCTAACCCCACCTCCAACACCCACGCCCCACACCCCGAACAGCACAAAGACCCCACGACCTATGCGTCGGGGGTCTGAGATGAGGTAGAGTATGGGCGACGCGAGGCCATGATCAGCCACGCTGCGCGGGTGTAGTTTAATGGTAGAACATGAGCTTCCCAAGCTCAGAGCGCGAGTTCGATTCTCGTCACCCGCTCTTTGATGAAGGCCCTGGTCGATGACCGGGGCCTTTCGCCTGCCCCCAGCAGCACCGGCCTCGAGCCTCACCCCGCCGTGGACAGCCGGGGAGCGACCGCCCCTTGTCTGCACCCGCAGCATGTGGTCGCGGTCGCCAAGGCCGGGGCCAATAGCCCGAGCCGACATATGCATACTCCAGTATGCTTAGCTCATGTCCTCAACGACTCGCATCACCGTCACGCTCCCCAGCGACCAGGTGGCAGAGCTCCGCAAGCTCACGGACAACGTCTCCGGCTACGTGGCGGAAGCGGTAGCCCGCCAAATCCGGCATCAGCTTCTGGGCGACGACCTGCGCCGGCACGAGGAGGAACACGGCCCGTTCAGCGATGAGGAGCTCGCCGAGGCCCGCTCGAAGATCTTCGGCGGCGATGGCTCCGCTAAGAGCGCGGATGCCGCGTGAGTGAGCGCATCGAGAGTGTCGTCCTGGACTCGGAGGGGCTCTCCGCCTGGATCGCGCAGGACCGCAAGCTTCTCGCGATGCTTCAGGTCTTCCACGACATGGGAGCCGACCTGGTGATCGGGGCCAACACCATCGTGGAAGTCAGCCACTCCCGTACCAACATGCCTCGCCTGAACTGGGCTCTGTCCCGTGTCAAGGTGGAGCCGGTCACCGAACATGCGGCGAAAGCGGCAGCGGAACTGCTCAAGGGCGCCGGGCTGCACGGGCACAAGTACGCCATCGATGCCACTGTCGCCGAGGTCGCCCTACGTCAGCCGAAACCCGTCGCCCTCCTGACCTCCGACGGCGACGACATGACCAAGCTCTGTGGCAACCAGGTCCGCATCATCCCCCTTTGACCCGTCGGCCCATCCGGAGCACTCGCCTTGGCTGGCCCCGTTGCGCTTTCGGCCCTCGTGCCCCCTCCGTGCCCAGCAGAGCGGACAACTGCGGTCAGGTACGGCTTCCACAGACCGCGACCATCCATCCCGACCAACACAAAAGCGCAGTTCAGGGCCCCTCCTGCGGCCCAAGAACCGCTGACTCCCAAGCTCAGAGCGTGAGTTCGATTCTCGTCACCTGCTCCACCACGAAGGCCCAGGTCATCGACCCGGGCCTTGTTTGTTGCCTGGACCACTTCAGGCGTCGCGCACCGGATCCGCACCAGGAGGCTTGTCCTTGGCCTTCGCACGGGCGGCGCGCAGGAGGTCGTCCACGCCGCCGGCTGGCTCCTGTTGCCGCTCAAGGACGGATCGCTGGTGGATCATCGCGTCCTTGAGGGTGGCCCCGGTTTGGGTGGCAGACCCTTCGAGCCCTTCTCCACCCACCAGTTCAGGTGACGTCGAAGGTTACTGCGGAGAAAGGTGGATAGGAGCAACGCCTGCTTGACCGCATCAGATTCGGCCGCCAGATCTCGGCAAGACACCAGGGCCACCTCGGGCATTTCTAGGCGGCTCTCAGGAAGCAGGAACGGTCGACACATAAGGAGTGTTCGTGTTGCCGGAGTTCTGAGGCGGACTATTCGGCGACGGGGGCAACGGGCCGGTGTCCTGCTCGCAGGAGTGATGTCTGCGGTCCGAGCGGCTCATCGTCGGCTCGCCCTGGATAATCGATGCATGGCATCACAGCCTCGTCTCTCCGACCTCCGTCGTGCCAAGTTCGTCCGGCGCCTGCCCGCAACGCTCTCCGAGCTTGCCGGTCCCAAGCACGGCCCGGTACACCTGCCGCTCCACCTTGCCTGGTCGGGGTTGACCACGTTCGACCTCGACCGGCCCCGGCTACGGATGAGCTACTACCGGATCGTGCTGGCCGAGGGCCGGCACGACGACTTGGTTCAGTACCTCGACCAGGACCTTCTGGTCGGCCTGTGGCCCACACTGCGCACACTGATCAGCCCTGACCTCCGCGAGGTCTGGGAGAACGCCTTCGGCGAGCTGGCCGCCAGCGCCCGGGCCGCTGCGTGAACCTCACGGACCTGCACCGCCGCTTGCTTGCAGACGTCCTTGCCGTAGGTGGCACCTACCCCCTCGCGCTCACTGGCGGCTACGCCGTCCAGGCGCACGGCCTGGTCGACCGGCTCAGCCAGGACCTCGATGTCGCGACGGAGAACCCGGATCCCATGGAAGACATCGCGGCTGTGGTGCGCACCGGACTGGAGCGGCGCGGATGGCACGTGGAAGCCCTGGAGACAGACCCGCTGTCCGCACGTCTGATCGTCACCGACCCCACCAGCCATGAAGAGTGCGAGGTCGACATCCTCAAGGAAGCACTCTGGCGGCCACCCGTACACACCGAACACGGCCTGGTGCTGTCGCTTGAAGATGTCGTCGGGACCAAGGTCCGCGCCCTGGCCGACCGCGGACTCGCCAGGGACCTGATCGACGTGCGGGCCGCCACGGGCCGTTGGAACCCCGTCGAACTCGAAGAGCTCGGCCGGCGCCATGCCCGGGACTCCTTCGATCTCAGCGAGCTCCAAGCTCGGCTGGGCGGAGCCGACTGGATCGACGACACGGAATTCGCCGCGTACGGACTCGGCGAGGAAGCGATCGCCGGGCTGCGTCAGTGGGCACAGGCCTGGGCCGACGACATCGGGGAACGACTTCACGAGCTCGAGTCCCCGCACGAGGATTGATGGCCCGACGATGCCGGCTGCGTGACAGATTGCGGTTCGCGAGAGGGACTGATCGCCCCTCGGTCGCCGTGCCCCATCCGTGCCCTTCGGAGTGGACAGCCGCGGTCAAGTACGGCTCCCAGAGACCTCGCCGACCTCACCCGGACCGGACAAACATGCAGGTCAGGGCGATTGCACCAGTCCAAGCCCCGCTAGTTCCCAAGCTCAGAGCGCGAGTTCGATTCTCGTCACCCGATCCATGATGAACCCCCAGGTCAGCGGCCTGGGTTGTTCATTGTCTAGACCTCTCCGTGCCCCTCACGCCACTTGCGCACCACTTGAGGCACCGAAATGCCCCCCGTTATGAATTGGGCTGACGCCTGATGTCACTGCGTACCCGCCGTGCTGTGATGGGCAAGCGCAGTTTCTTGATCGGTTCCGGCAGACGCAACTGCCCGGGCGTCCCCGCCTATTCGTACGTGTTCCGACGCCGCTCGCGGTGACGTCGGTCGCCTTGGCCCGAACCGTTCACGTCGCCCAGGGACAGCAGCGTGGCCGCATTGTTCCACAATCCGAGGTGATCGCGGTGGACGGCGAGCACTCCGTTCTTCACTACCGTCCGCACGGACGGTCCGCTGAAGTACGTCGTTGTCACGAAGACGCCGAGCGGTTGGAAGCCAGGTCGTGGGGCGGGGGGTACTCGGTCTTCACACCGCTGGGCGCGAGGCGGGGCCGGCGACGTGGATCTAATCGCAGCCAGCCGCTCGGTGAGCGTGGAGCACTTCGCCCCCGTCCTGCAAGCCAACTGATGTTCTTAGGAGGAGCAACGCGTGTCCGTCCGCCCATGCGACTGTGCAGGCGAGGCTTGCCCCGGCCGCGGACGGTGGGCCCCGAAGCACTCCCTCGGAGGAGGGAACGCGCGCCGAGGACGACCGTGGCGAGATGGCTCATCCGCGCTTCAACGCCATGGGGGAACGACGTGCTTGGCCACGGTGGAGGGCACCGGTGTCAGCTCCGGGAGGGGGGCTCAGCGCCGGCACACAGCAGCGGGTCACCACCTCGGTGACGGACAGATCGAGGTAGGTGGCTGCCGACTCTTCTTGTACGAATGGGATGTCGGTGGCGGGGCCGCCACAGCCGTCGTTCTCGCGGCAAGCCGATGGTGCAGCGCAGCGCGGTGTCGAGGGTGCCCACGCTGAGGGGCCCGTGAGGTCAGCGCGCCCTCGGTGATGTCCGCGGTGACCGCGTCCACTGCGGAGAGCTGCTATCCGTGCTTCCCGCGCCAGCTTCGTATCTTGGCCGGCTTAGCTATGTGATGGGAAAGTCGAAATAGGTGTCTGGATAAGGTTCGGCTTTCAGTGTGTAATGCCACCACTCGCAAGCGTAAGAGCTGAAACCGCAGGCATCCATGATGGAGCACAGATGTTGACGGTTTGCCGCTTCTGCTTGCGTGATCCCTGTTGCTCCATGGTGTGAGATCGAATCCATCAGGTCATGGCCACCGCCCATGGGAGCTAGTTCACCCGTAGCCAGGTGGTACAGCGTCAGGTCAACGGTGCTGCCGCGGCTGTGGCCCGACTTGGCGGCCACGTATCCCAGGTCGAACATCTCGGCTCTGTCGATGTTCGGGTAGTGCCGCAGCTTCGTCCGGCCGTCCTCTGGCTGTTGTGACCAGCGCAGAAAGCAGTCTACGGCGCGTTGAGGGCGGTAACCGTCCCAAATAAGCAGGCCGAAGCCGAGAGGTTCGGCCTTTTCTTGTGCTCTTTCCAGAGCTGCGCACAGAGCCCTCGTGCCGACGATTCGATTCGCCAGGTACCCGTCCACCGGTTTGCCGGTGAAGTTGTCCCAGGTGGCGTACTTGGCGTCCCAACGTATTCCGGGTACAAGCTCGTCCACGTAGACGAATTTGTCTTTCATTGGCTTTTCCCCGTCAATGCCAAAGAAACCATCCGGTCGATCACTTCGGAGAACGGCACGTCTGCGGCTGCCATCATCCTCGGATACCGGCTGTACGAGGTCATGCCAGGCAGCGTGTTGACCTCGTTGAGGACTACCTCTCCATCGTCCTTGAGGAACATGTCCACTCGCGAAAGACCCCTGCACCCCAATGCGCGGTATACGGCCTTTGCTGTCTCCTGGACGTGTGATCGCGACGCTGCCGGGATGTCGGCGGGAACGATGACCGTTGAGTTGTCGGAGCCGCTTTCCGGGTTACTCTCCTGATGGATTTTGAAGAAGCCGTGCGAGAGAGCGATCTGATCCACCTCGCCCACTGCCAGGTCTGGATCGTTTCCCAAGATGGCGCAACCGATCTCACTGCCGACGACAGCCTCTTCAATCAGCACCTTCGAGTCATACTGTCGCGCAGTGTCCACCGCGCTCAGCAGTTCCTCTTTCCGGGATACCTTGCTGACGCCGAACGATGAGCCCGAACGGGCCGGCTTCACGAAGACGGGATAGGTGAGCCGGTCGGGATCGATGTTCTCGTCCGTCATGACGGTCCAGAACTCCGGCGTGGCGATTCCCGCATTTCTGGCGATGATGTAGGCAAGGGATTTGTCCATACACAGCGCAGAGCTTTGGATATCGCAGCCGACGTAGGGGATGCTGGAGAGCTCCAGCAGGCCCTGAATGGCGCCGTCCTCGCCGAGTGTGCCGTGCAGAACGGGCAACACGATGTCCAAACTGATCGTTTCGTACCGTCCCTTCTCCAGTACGAGCAACCCGCGGACGCTCCTGTCCGGTGACAGCACAGCCGGCCGGCAGCTGCCGTTCTCCCAGTCCGCGTCAGGCCCGTCACAGAGCCTCCAAGCACCGCTCTTCGTGATGCCGATATAGAACGGTTCGTACTTCTCCATGTCGAGATTTCGCGCGACCTGTTGCGCAGACTTGACGGAGACGGGGTGTTCTTCGGAGCAACCTCCGAAGATGATTCCGACCTTCAACCTAGCCATGCTGGTTCCTGCTTTCGAATGTGAGACAGTTGGAGATGGAGTTTTCGACCATGTCGCTCAGGGCGTGGTCGGTGTAATAGGCGGTGTGCGGACTGATGAGCACGTTCGGCAGATTCTGTAGCCGCACCAATGCCTTGTTTTCGATGGGCTTGTTTCTGTAGTCGGCGTAGAATATTCCTTCCTCTCCCTCAAGAACATCCAGCGCCGCACCGCCCAACCTCCCGCTTTCCAATGCCGGAACAAGGGCCTCGGTGTCGATTAGCGGGCCGCGTCCGGTATTGATGATGTACGCGCCGTGCTTCAGCTGCTCGATGCGTCGGTGATTGAGGAGATGGTGCGTATCCGCGGCAAGCGGTGTATGGAGCGTGACGATGTCGCTCAGCTGCAACAAATCATCGAGCGGAACGTAATCGGCGGCGATTTCGGGATGGTTGTCATGGGCCAGTATGTGACAGCCGAAACCCCGCAACCTGTCCACGACTGCTGCACCGATGCGTCCCGTTCCGATGACACCAATGGTCAGGTCGCGTAGTTCTTTCCCACGCACATCGCTCAACCTGTAATCGTGCATGGCTGCGCGGCAGACGGTGGTTTTTGCGTTCCGTACCGCCATCAGCATGAGCATCAACGTGTAGTCGGCCACACTGTCGGGCGAATAGGCGCTGTTCTCGACGGTGATACCGACGCTTTTCGCGTACTCCACATCGATATGGTTGTAGCCGATGCTCCTTGTGGAGATATACGTGACGCCGGCTTGACCGAGGGCAAGAAGAGTGGAGTTTGCTATCCGGGTTTTATGGCTTACGGTGATGCATCGGTTTCCGAAAGCCAGTTCAACGTTGGCTTCGGATACCGCCTCCTCCGTAATAGTCGGTAGCACCCCGAAACGGGGTGCCAGCTCCCGAAACAAAGTGGCCTCGCCCTGCCCGCATCCATAAATGGTGATTCCCGTTGCCGGGGCTGCCGAGACGGTTGAGGTGACCGGCGATCGGGTGCGGCGGGCCGCCGTTCGAGCTGGTTCGCTGTAGGTCATACCTCTAGTCAAGGCAGCATGGTGTTGCCGGCACGTATGTAGTTTTCGATACGCCGACGATATATTACCGTCCGGTAATGTAGAGGGTGTCTGCGTTGATCGCGCTGGGGTCCTCGCGCATCCGTAAAGCCTGCGGTCAGTTCGCATCTGCTGTGCGCGATGCCTGCCGTCCGAACCGATGGCCGCTGCGTTGGTGAGGGCCCCGTAACAGCCCTCTCGTGATCACCCCGGGCGAGAGCCGGCGTGGCCACCGGGCCCGCGCCGCCCGCCGCCCGAGGCCCGCCGCCCGCGATCCTCGGCTTTCGGCCCTCGCCTCGGTCCGCGGCGATCACCACGCGTACGACCTCGAAGCTACACACCGGTCGCATATCGCCGGCGTATCGAAAAGCGCATACGTACCGGCAACGTCACGCCACCTTGACTGGAGGCATGATCTACAGCGAACCGACCTCCGCCATCCTCTGTCTTGCCGGCACGCTTCCGCTCGTCGGCCCCGGCGACGCCCGGTCATGATTCCGCTCAGTCTCGGGGAGATCGCCGCGGTCACCGGCGGGACGGTTGAGGGTGACGGCACCGTGCTGGTGACCGCGCCGGCCGTGCTCGACGGCCGGCAGGCCGAGCCGGGCGGCCTCTTCGTCGCCTTTGCCGGCGAGCACGTTGACGGCCATCACTACGCCGGCCAAGCCGGCCGGGCCGGCGCGGTGGCCGTGCTCGGCTCCCGGCCCACGCCGTTGCCCACCGTCGTCGTCAAGGACGCCCAAGCCGCGCTGAAGGCGCTGGCCACCCACGTCGTGGCCCGGCTGCGCGACGGGCTGACCGTTGTCGGGCTGACCGGCTCCCAAGGCAAGACCAGCACCAAGGACCTGCTGGCGGCCGTGCTGTCGAGCGCCCGGCCGACGATCGCCACGATCGGCTCGCTCAACAACGAACTCGGCGTGCCGCTCACCATGCTGCGCGCCGACGCGGCCACCCGGTTCCTCGTCCTGGAGATGGGAGCCCGCCGCGTCGGCGACATCGCCGAGCTCACCGGCCTGGTCGCGCCCGACATCGCCGTCGTCCTCAACGTCGGCCAGGCTCACCTCGGCGAGTTCGGGTCGCGCGCGGCCATCGCCAAGACCAAGGGCGAGCTGGTGCAGGGGTTGGCGCCCGGCGGCACCGCCGTCCTCAACGCCGACGACCCCCAGGTGGTCGCGATGCGCTCGCTCACCAACGGTCCGGTGCTGACCTTCGGCCGGGCGAAGCACGCCGACGCGCGGGCGTGCGGCCTGGCCCTTGACCGGCGCGGCCGGCCGTCCTTCACGCTGCGGACCGCCGACGCCTCGGCCCCCGTCGCGCTGCCGCATGTGGGCGCCCACCAGGCGCTCAACGCGTCGGCTGCCGCGGCGGCGGGGCTGGCGGCCGGCGTACCCCTCACCATGGCCTCGGCGGCACTGGCTACCGCATCGCTGTCGCGGTGGCGCATGGAGCTGCGCGACCTCGCCAGTGGCGCGACGCTGCTCAACGACTCCTACAACGCCAACCCCGACTCGACCCGCGCCGCCTTGGACGCGCTGGCGGCAATCGAGGGCAGGCGCCGCATCGCCGTCCTCGGCGAGATGCTCGAACTCGGCGACGACAGCGCGGCCTGGCACCACGCCATCGGGGAGTACGCCGCCGCCCGGGCCGATGTGGTGGTGGCGGTCGGCGAGGCCGCCCGGCCGATCGCCGATGGCGCGGGAGCGCGTGCGATGGTGCTGGCCGACAACAAGGCAACCGTCGGTTGGCTGCGCGGCCACGTCACCGCCGGCGATGTGGTGCTCGTCAAGGCATCCCGCGGGGCGCGCCTCGACGAGGTCGCCGCCGTGCTCGCGTAGCTCGGTGCCGTCGGGCCGTGCTCGCGTAGCTCGGCGGGGGAAGTCGGAGGAGATCCGCGTGGCCGGAAGCGCGGCGCCACGCCCTCTCCTCACCCAACGAAAAGCGCGGCACTACGCCCTCCGGCCCATCGGAAGGTGCGGTGCCGCGCCTGCTCGGCCGCGCCACAGGTCACAGATGACAGATGACAGATCCCGAATCACAGGTCACAAGTCACACGTCACAGATCACAGGCCGAGGCCGTAGCTGTTGCCTCGGGCGACCGGCACCACGCCGAGCACTACGCCCGGCACCAGGCCGGGCACTACGCCCGGCACCACGCCGAGCACCACGCCCGGCACCACGCCGAGCACCACGCCGGCGGTCTCGCGCACATGGGCGCGCCGGCGGTCGCCGTCCATCATGCGCACCAGGCTCATCTCGCTCAGCTCGCTCATCCCCCACGCCGCCTCATGTAGAGGTCGAAGACCCGGTAGACCATCGGCCGTAGTGGCAGGTCCCACTCGCCGACGTACCTCACCGCCTGGCCGCCGGTGCCGACCTTGAACTGGATCAGCCCGACGTGTGGGTCGGCGGCGTCGAGGGTGGGGGTGATGCCGCGCAGGTCATAGACGTCACAGCCGGCCGCCAGCGAGTCGCGGATCATCGTCCACTGGCAGGCGTTGGAGCCGCGCACCTCGCGCTTGTCGGTGGAGGACGCGCCGTAGGAGTACCACGCATGGGCGCCGACGCGGACCATGATGGTGGCGGCGACCAAGTCGCCTCGATGGCGGGCCAGGTAGAGCTTGATCCGCTCGGGGTCCTCGGCCATCAGGGCCGCGAACATGGTCTGGAAGTAGCGCAGCGGCCGAGGCGTGAAGTGGTCGCGCTCGGCGGTGTGGACGTAGAGGTCGTGGAACGCCTTCAGGTCCGTACCGACCGTGACCTCGACTCCCTCCTTGGCTGCCTTCTTGATGTTGCGGCGCCATTGTTGGTTCATGCCCTTGAGCAGGTCGTCCTCAGTTTTGCCGGCCAGCGGAATCTCGTACCTGAACTGCGGATGCCCGACCCCGAAGCCGTCCTGCGGGCTCTGCGGCAGCCAGCCGGCGGCCCTGAGTCGGCTGGTTACGCGGGCACCAACCGGGTCGGCACTTTGGCCGGGCATCTCGGTGAGCCGCTTGCTGCCCGGATCGGCGATGCCCTCCTTGACCTGGGCGGCGCTCCAGGTGTTCGTGCACACCGGCGGGCCGAGCCGGATCGCGAACGCGCCGTGTGCCGTGAGATAGGCCGCGAGCGGGTCGAGCCACGCGTCGATCTCGCCGGTCCAGTCGATGATCGGGCCATCGGGCAGGTAGGCCAGCGTGAAGCGTTGCAGTCGCGGCACCGGGCGGTGCAGGACGAGCCCGACACCGACCAGTTGCCGACCGTCGAACCAGCCGAGGCTCTCGCTGCGCCACTCGGTCTTGACGCTGGCCCATGCCGGGGTCTGTAGGAAGCTGACCGACCGCTGTGTCCGCACGAACGCCAAGTGCTCGACCGCGCTGATCGGCGCAACGGTCAGACTCGCGCTCGCGGCCTTGGCCCCTCGGTGGTGCGCGGTTCGGCTCACTGGCCTGCTGTCCCCACGCCGACGTTCGCGGTCGGGGCGCTGCTGCGCCCCGGGTGCCACCGGGTCTGGGCTGCTGTTCGTGCTGGTTCGCTGTGGGACATGCCTTCAGTCAAAGCAGCGCGGTGTTGCCGGCGCGTATGCGGATTTCGATATGCCGACGATATGTTCCGGGCCAACGCCTCACGAGGCGTCGATCGATGGGCCTGGGACCCGATGCCCGTGGTGGTTGCGGGGACGCCTAGGGCGCGTACGCCATGAGTTACGGCGGCCTCGGCTATCTCGGCGATCTCGGCCAGCGGGGACCTCGGCCAGCGGCGGGGTTCGGCCAGTGGCGAGTTCGAGGTGGCGTTGCCGGTACGCGCCATGATCCGCGACAGCAGATGGTGCGGGAGGCGGGGACGGTCTCGGCGGCTTCACGCGGTGTTCACCAGCTGATTCCGGCCACCACCGGCAGGTGATCGCTGTCGGTTGCCGGCAGCACCCACGAGCTCTTTGGCTCCACGCCCCTGACCAGGATCTGGTCGATCCGCGCCAGCGGAAAGGACGCCGGCCAGCTGAAGCCGAAGCCGTCGCCGGCCGTGCTGTGGGCCGAGTCCATTTGCGAGGCGAGGTCGGCGAACGCGCGGTCGTCCATGGTGCCGTTCAGGTCGCCGAGCAGCACCACTCGCTCGTTCCGCTCGGCGGCGATGGCCTTGCCGAGCGCCTGCGCGCCGGCGTCCCGCGTGGCCGTCCAAAAGCCGTTCGCGGGAAACACCCGCACGGACCCCAGGTGCGCCGCATACACCGCCAGCGGCCCCTGGCTCGTGGCCACCGTGGTACGTAGCGCCCGGGTCGAACCCATCGCGACGTCAACCGGCCGGGTGTCCGACAGCGGCAACTTGCTCCACAGCCCGACCGTGCCCTGCACCGTGTGGTACGGGTACGCCCTCGCCAGTCCCTCCTCGTACGTGCCCCGGGCCTGCTCGGTCAGCTCCTCCAGTGCCAGCACGTCCACACCTGAGGCAGCCAGGTCGCGGGCGGTGCCGGCCGGGTCGGGGTTGTCTGCACTGACGTTGTGGCTGGCCATGGTGAGGTCACCGCCCCGGTGGGACTTGTCGATGAGCAGCCCGCCGAAGAGGTTCAGCCACGCCATGACCGGCAGCAGCAGCGCAAGCACCGCGGAGGCGGAGCGGCGCCACAGCGCTCCGGCCAGCAGCACCGGGATGAACAGGCCGAACCACGGCAGGAAGGTCTCCACCAGGCTGCCGAGGCCCCCGATCCGGTTCGGAATCTCCGCGCGCAGCAGCATGAGCAGGCCGAGCAGCAGCGCCAGCGTCGCGAGTACCAGGCCGCGCTTCCAGGGCCCCGGCCGGAAGCCGATGCGGACCACCCGGCGGATGCGCGTACGCCAGGTGCCGAGCCCGCCGCCCCGGCGGATGCGCGTACGCCAGATACCCAGGATGCGCGTACGCCAGGTACCGGAGCGGGTGTCGCCGCGGTCGGCGCCGCCCTGTTCGGTCTCCCCCGTGTCCACCTGCTCCACCGTCTGCCCACGTGCACCGCCGGTCACCGCTGCATCCTCGGGTCCTGGGTGGGGTCGGCGTACATCCGCGGGCAACCGCGCTCGATCGCCTTGGTGCGCAGTTCGTAGTGCCAGGGTTCGTTCCGGTAGATCTGGCACAGCCCGTACTCGGCACCATGTTCGGACAGCCACGCCGTCGCATCGGAGCCCCCGACGTCGATCGCGTCCCCCGATACGTGCGGGGACGTCGTCGCGGTGGCCACCCATCGGGCGGCCTCGTCTTCGGACCCGTACCGGGAGATTGCCTCACGAAGAAGCCGATTTTGGTACGCAGGGGAGCGCCAGCCACTGTTGACGCGGAACTCAACTCCGGTGCCATGGGCGCCAGTTGCAGCCCGGCGGACGGCCTTGAGTAAGGCTGGATCGAGGTTGGCCACGGCCGGAGTCTTGTCATCGAAGACCGTCACGCCGTCGGGTACGACACCGTCAGCCGCACCGTGAGCACCCTGGTACTCACGGTGTTCCCGGTGCTCTCGGTGCTCTCGGTGAGAGGGACGCAAGGCCGCTGGGGCAGAGGAGGATGGTGCGACCGAGGGGGTCGGGGCGACCGAGGTGTGCGGGGCACCCGAGGAGTGCGGGGAAAACGACGCAGACGCAACGGTCGAGGCAGATGAGACGGACGAGGACTTCAACAGCTGGTAGCCGAGGGCTGCGGTGATCGCTGCTATGACGACCATCAGGCCGACGACACGGAGCTGGTGAATCCGGTGGGTCGTTATTCGTACTGATGGTGGGATTCGGGTCATGCTGCCAGTCAAGGCAGCATGGTGTTGCCAGCACGTATGTGGTTTTCGATACGCCGACGATATGCGCCGCCTCGTAGCATCACTACCATGCGTGTGCTGATTGTCGAGGACGAGCCCTATATGGCAGAAGCCATCCGCGATGGCCTCCGCCTGGAAGCGATCGCCGCCGACATCGCGGGTGACGGGGACACCGCTCTTGAGCTGCTGAGCATCAACGCCTACGACATCGCCGTCCTCGATCGCGATATCCCTGGGCCTTCCGGCGACGAGATCGCCAAACGCATCATCGCCTCCGGCAGCGGCATGCCGATTCTCATGCTCACTGCGGCCGACCGTCTCGACGACAAGGCCACCGGATTCGGACTCGGTGCCGACGACTACCTCACAAAACCATTCGACCTGCGAGAACTCGTGCTCAGGCTCAGAGCGCTCGACCGCAGACGCGCACACAGCAGGCCGCCTGTGCAAGAGATCCTAGGTCTGCGTCTTGACCCCTTCCGCAGAGAGGTTTATCGGGACGACCGCTACGTGGCGCTGACCCGCAAGCAATTCGCCGTACTCGAAGTCCTCGTCGGTGCCGAAGGCGGTGTCGTGAGCGCCGAAGAACTTCTGGAGCGGGCGTGGGATGAGAACGCGGACCCGTTCACCAACGCCGTACGCATCACGGTCTCGGCACTGCGCAAGCGTCTCGGCGAACCGTGGGTCATCACCACGGTGCCCGGCACCGGGTACCGCATCGGCACCCAACCAGAGGCCGAGCATGAAGAAAAAGACCGTGAATAGGACGCCCGGGTTGAGTGTTCGCATCAAACTCACCCTCAGTTACGCCGGATTCCTCATGTTCGCCGGCGTCCTGCTGCTCGCGGCGGTGTGGATGTTCCTCCTGCGTTACGTCCCCGACCGAGCGATGCTCTACAACCCCGATGATCGGCCGAGAAATGGTGTTTTTCCCATCAGGTCCGCCCTGCTGGATGTCTTCGCTCCGAGGGCAGCCGCAGTGCTGGCATTCTTGCTGGTTTTCGGTCTCGTGGGAGGATGGCTCCTCGCCGGCCGCATGCTCGCGCCCCTGATCCGGATTACCAGCGCCACGCGCATGGCCACGAACGGAACGCTCTCCCACCGCATCCGACTACCGGGCCGCAACGATGAGTTCCGCGAACTCGCCGACGCCTTCGACACGATGCTTGCACGGCTCGAAGCGCACGTCGCCGAACAGCGGAGATTCGCAGCCAACGCTTCCCACGAACTCCGCACACCGCTGGCGATCTCGCAAACACTCCTCGATGTGGCCCGCGCCGATCCGAACCGCGACATCAACGAAATCATCGACCGGCTCCACGCCGTCAACACCCGAGCGATCGACCTCACCGAGGCGCTGCTCCTGCTCAGCCGCGCTGACCAGCGGTCGTTCACCCGAGAGCCCGTCGATCTGTCCCTCATCGCGGAAGAAGCCACCGAAACGCTCCTCCCCCTCGCGGAAAAGCGGGGTGTCACCATTGAGACCCACGGCAACATCACCCCCGCGATCGGATCGCAGGCCCTCTTGCTGCAAGTGGTCACGAACCTCGTGCAGAACGCGATCGTGCACAATCTGGCCGCACACGGCACCGTGTGGGTGAACACCAGCGTGCACCCCACAACCGTGGCGCTCACTGTGGAAAACACCGGCGAGCAGCTCGCCCCCGAGCTGATCTCCACACTCACCGAGCCGTTCCAGCGCGGCACCGAGCGCCTCCACGCCGACCACGCAGGCGTCGGCCTCGGCCTGGCCATCGTCAAAACCATCGTCCTCGCACACGACGGAACACTCACCCTCACCCCGCGCTCCACCGGCGGCATCCGCATCACGGTGGAACTACCCGCAATGCCCCCACACGCCGACAGGCAACCCACACGCCGATAGGTGGAGAAGCTTGGAAGTGGTGCGCGGCCACGGGGACCCGCTCATGGACACGGGCATTCGGGCCGCAACAGAAGCAGGAGCAGGAGAAGTGCTGTGAATCAGCTTCCAGCCGGGCCCTCCCCCGAAAAACCCGAGCAGCCGGCCCTCTTCGATTGGGGAGACACGGTGCCCGCCACCCCGCCGGACGGCGGTGGATTCCGGGACAGTCCACGGGCGAGACGGATGCTGGACGTACGGGAGGTGTACGCGGAACCCGCCGCGCTCGCCTCGCCGCGCGGCCAGCAGATCCTGGCGAGGCTGCCGGGGGTGCCCGTCACCGAGGTGCCCGGGCACTGGCGCATCCCCTCCCTGCACGGCAACGACGGCAATATCGCCCGCTGGACCCGGATCAAGAGCGAGATTCTGGTCCTCGGCGTCAAGCAGACGCTGACGACCCGTCCCAACGGTAGGTCGGCCGACTGGATCGCCCCCGGCGCTTCCAACGGCTGCGCCATGGCCTGCGCCTATTGCTACGTCCCGCGGCGCAAGGGCTACGCCAACCCGATCACGCTGTTCACCAACATCGAGGCGATCGTCACCCATGTACGCCGACACGTATGGGCTCAGGGACGCAAGCGGGAGCCCAACCAGTGCGACCCACACTCCTGGGTGTACGACATCGGCGAGAACGGCGACTGCTCCGTTGACGCCCTGATCTGCGACAACACAGCCGACCTCATCACCGCGTTCCGCGCGCTACCCACCGCCAAGGCGTCGTTCGCCACCAAGTTCGTCAACCCCGACCTGCTCACGCTGGACCCGCAGGGCCGCACCCGGGTGCGGTTCTCGGTGATGCCCACGAACGATTCCCGCCTGCTGGACATCCGCACCAGCCCGGTCGCGGACCGCATCGCCGCCGCGGCCGACTTCCTCGACGCGGGTTACGAGGTCCACTTCAACCTGTCCCCGGTGGTGCTGCGCCCCGGCTGGCAGCGGGACTGGGCCGACCTTCTCGTCCACCTCGACGACGTCCTCCCGCACCGCGTGAAGGAGCAGTCGGCCGCCGAGATCATCATGCTGACCCACAACCAGCAGCTCCACGAGGTCAACCTCGGTTGGCACCCCAAAGCCGAAGACGTCCTGTGGCAGCCGGCCGCCCAGGAGACGAAGCGATCGGAAAACGGCGCCCTCAACGTCCGCTACGCCCGTGAGGTCAAGCACGAGGCCCTCGCCCGACTTCAAGAGCTGATCGCGGCCCACGCACCGTGGCTGCGGATTAGGTACGCGTTCTAGCAGCCACGGGATCACCACGGGGGTGCAGAGCGGCCAGCGCCCTTGCACGGGGCATCCCCGAACGTGTCAGGTACGCCCGGGGCGCAGGTGGCCGGAGGCTGCCAGACAAGAGGACAGCCACGTCGCCTCGGCGCGGTGAATGATCAGACCGCTCACAGTGATCATTCCCTCCAGTTCGCCGTCCATCCGTATCGAGTGATCACCGACGCGGTACATCTGCCAGTCCATGTCGCTGTGCCAGAGCCGGGCGGTCTTTTCGCCCCGTCGCTGGGCGAAGACGAGTTCCTCGCCGTGCTCGTTCAGAAAGTAGCCGACATAATCCTTGCCGGTGATCGCACCACCGCACAGGCGGGCAAGTAAGGGCTCGATCGCCGTGGTGTTGTCGTTCATGTCGCAGGCTCCTCAGCCACGTCGGAACTGTGCCCAGCCGACGAGAGCGCCAGCATCCGGGCCGCAGAATCCAGCAGAGTCTCGTACGTGATGACTTCTATGCGCGCGGTGTGCGTGTTGTAGGTCCGCACCGTCTCCGCGATCTCTTGGGGTGTGATGCTTCCGCGCACGTACCGCGGGTGCCCGATCACGACAGTCGCCGATGCCCTGCGGGTATCGACGCCGTATCGCGTGAGGATGGTCTGCCGGTTCTCATCCATGGCTCGAAGGTAATTTTGCGCCTGGGAGACTGCGTGGTGCGCAGGAGAACCCAACATGAGCTGGCCGCCGGGCCGTATGACCAGGTCGACGATGTAGGCACGCTTGAGTTCCACCACGTGCAAGGAGCCGTCACCGCGCAGCAGCGGAATGTCGAGAATGGTGCGCGGAGTGTACTGGCGGCGGGCCAACTCGGACACGTACGCTCCGCCGAAAATCCACTCCTGATCCTTCAGACAGGCGTGGAGGACGCTCTCGGAGCTGCCAGCGTCGTCCACCGCAGCGCGCAGGGCCGCGAGGCCGGCCCGTCTGGCCTTCAGTTCGAGCAGTTGCGCCAGCAATCCCGCGTCCGCGTCCACCAGGACGTCGCCCATCATCCGGGCTGCCTCGGCAGAGGCAGGTCGGGGCAAGCTCCGGAGGACTAACTCCATGTGCCCGTACTTCTGGAGCCACTTCAGATGCTTGGTGGACAACTGGATTCCGCCCTCGCCGGTCCCGAGCCCCAGGTAGTCAGTCGCCTGGGCAATGCCGTGGAAGAGTGCTCTAGCGTCGGCGGCGGTGGCATCGGGAGTTTCGTCACACAGCACGTCCAAGACGGCCACCGCCCGCTCGGCACCCATGGCGGCCATCCGCCGCATGTACTCCTCGCTGCGCTGCCGCGCCCCCTCGTCGTAATAGTTCTCCAGGATGTCGAGGAAAAGTTCGCCTCGGGCATAGGCAGCGAAATGCTGAAAGCGACGAACCAACCCGGTGTCCCCGTGCAGGAGCGCTTCTTGAGCGACATCCTCTAAGGCATCCACCAGCGGTTTTCCCTTGCCATACGTCCCGCCAAGGCCCCCCATGATGCCCAACGCTGCGTCGATGCGCCGCCGTACGCCCGCATGCTCGGTGAGTTCTCGTGCCGCCTGCACCATGCGCCGCAGCGTGAAGCTGGACCGGAAGGTTGCCATGAGGGTCACCCTAGAACCGGGTACTGACAACCGCCCCGAAGTCAGCGGGCAACCACGGTGAAGGGGGAACCACGGTGCAAGCGGCCAAGCCGACGAGGCTATGTGCTTGGCCAAGGGAATGGACCGCACCGCCGTGCGTACGTCTTCGGCGCCACCGTCACCGAAGTGGCACGTCGCCAGCCAAGGCCGGTCGCGCTGCTGACGTCCGACGGCGACGGCATGGCGCAGCTCTGCGCGCCTCGCGTCCGGAGGTGAGCCGATCGTCAGGCGCGGCCGAACAGGCCATCCCAGTCGAGGCGCAGTACGGCCAGGTCGTCGGAGTGGCGGCCGGCGTTGAGCGCGTGGGTTTCCTTGATGAGCAGGTCGATGTGGACGGCCGGGTCTGTCTGCGGCAGGTTTTCGATCAGTGCGAGCAGCCCTTCGACGCCGAGTCGCTCGCCGTGTGCCCCGTTGTGACCTTCGGTGAGGCCATCGGTGTAGAGGGTCAGGGCTCCGGCGGCCGGGAGCGGGATGACCGTGGGGGGCCAGCTGCGCAGCTCGGGGACGATGCCCAGGGCTATGCCGTGTGCGGCGATCAGTTCTCGGGTTCCCTCAGCCGTGGTGAGGAGGGGCTCGTGGTGGCCGGCCAGGTGCAGGGTGGCGGTGGCGGCGTCCTGGTCGAGGGTGAGGAGGGTGCAGGTGGCGAACAGTTGTTGGCTGCCGCGTTCGGCGATCAGGATGCGTTCCATCAGATGCAGTAGGTCATCGCCGCGGTGTCCGCCGAGTATGAGCGAGCGCCACGCGATGCGGAGGCAGACGCCGAGTGCGGCGGCGTCGGGGCCGTGTCCGCTGACGTCGCCGACGACGGCGTGCAGCAGCCCGTCATCCCCCTCCACCACATCGAGGAAGTCCCCGCCGAGCAGGGTCATCGCGGCGCCGGGCAGGTAGCGGGAGGTCACTTTTACGGTGGAGGTGTCGAGGATCGGCTGAGGTAGCAGGCCGCGCTCCAGGCGGGCGTTTTCTTCCGCTCGCAGCCGGACGGCCTGGGCTTCGGCGCTCGCGCGTTCGGTGCGGCTGCGGTAGACGGCGTAGCGCACCGTCCGATGCAGCAGATCCGCCTCGACCTTGCCCTTGACCAGGTAGTCCTGAGCGCCGGCGGCCATGGCCTCGGTGCCCGCCTGGGCCTCGGACAGCCCAGTGAGGACGATGACCGCGGTATGCGGGGCCAGGTTCCGGACGGCGGCGACCGCGTCGATGCCCGCCACGTCGGGCAGGTGGAGGTCGAGGAGGACGCAGTCGATGGGGAGGTCGGCCAGTTCGGTGCGGGCCTCGGCCAACGTGGTACGGGTGGTCAGCTCGAAGCGCAGTCCCGTGTCGTACAGGAGTTCCTCGACGAGCAGGGCGTCGCCCTGGTCGTCCTCGATCAAAAGGATGCGGTACAGCGGCTTGTCGGGGGCCGCTTCCGGGGTGCCTGTCATGGCTGCGGTCATGGCGCCTGCTCCGGATCGAAGCGGGTGGCTTCCGGCATGGTGGGCAGGCCGGGGCTTGGGCTTTCCGGCGGCTCGGGTGCCAGGGTGAAGGTGATGCGGGTGCCGGCTTGGTAGGTCGGATCGACGGCGATGGTGCCGCCGTGGAATTCGACGATCTTCTTGCACATCGCGAGGCCGATGCCGCTGCCGCTGTAGACGTCCTTGGTGTGCAGCCGCTGGAAGATCACGAAGACCTTGTCGGCGTATTCCGGCGCGATGCCGATGCCGTTGTCGGTGATGGTGAAGCGCCACAGGTCGTCTTCGCGGGCCGCCGTGATGTGAATGTCCGGCGCTTGGTCCTGGCGGCGGAACTTGACGGCGTTGCCGATCAGGTTCTGCCAGAGCATGCCTATCTGAGTCGGGTCGGCGACCAGGGTCGGCATCGGGTCGTAAGTGATCGTCGCGCCGGCCTCCTCGATGCCGACGCTCAGCGCGGACAACGTCCGCTCCAGCACCGTGTCCAGATCCACGCCCTGGTGGGCATTGTGCAGCCGCCCGACCCGGGAGAAGTCAAGCAGGTCGTTGATGAGGATCTGCATACGGTTCGCCCCGTCCACCGCGAAGTCGATGTACTGGTCAGCCCGGGTGTCGAGCTGCCCTCCGTAGCGCCGCTGGAGGAGTTGGGTGAAGCTGGAGACCTTGCGTAGCGGCTCTTGGAGGTCGTGGGAGGCCACATACGCGAACTGCTCCAGCTCCGTGTTGGAGCGCTGAAGGTCCGCGGCCTGCGCGTCGAGGCGTAGGCGTGCCTCTTCGCTGAAGTCCAGTTCGCGCGCGAGGCGCCGGCGCATGAAGTCGATCTCGGCGCTAAGGCGCCGCAGGTCGGCGGGGCCGGTCGGGGTGATGGGGTGGTCGAAGTCACCGCCGGCGATGGTGCGGGCGTCCGCGCCTAGCTGGTCCAGCGGCCTGTTGATGCCGCGGCGCAGCCCCTCGAAGATCAACACCGTGAGCACGACGATGAGTATCGCGAAGGCGCTGAACAGCCAGTTCCGGAAGGTCATCGTGGCTGCCAGATCGTCCCTTGCCTGGCCGCGCTCCGCGCGTAGGCGTTCTTGCTGGCTGGTCAGGGCGGCACGTACCGCGTCGAAGGTCGTCTGGCCCTCCGCTGCCCGCTCGATGGCCAGCGCTGCGGGTGCCCCGGCCGGCGCGGCGGCGATGGGTCGGGCGATTCGCTCCTGCCACCGTGCCACGGCGTTCTGCACGGCCTTGAGATCCGCCAGGCCGGCGGGGTCGTCCGCAAGCAGCTCCGCAAGTCGCGCCATGTCTGTTTTCTGCTCGGTGAGCCCCTGCCCGTAGGGGGTGAGGAACTCCGGTTTACCGGTGAGGCCGTAGCCGCGGATTCCGGTTTCCTGGTTGAGAATGGCCGATTCCAGGCGGGTCGCGGTGGTCAGCGCGGGAGATCGCACATCCACGAGGTCCCTGCTGATCGACTCGGTCCGCGCCAGGACCCACGCCCCCGTTGTTCCGAGCAGGGCCAAAATCGCCAAGGACACAGCTGCCCCCACCCGCAGCCACCGCCGGGTGGTCCATGCAGCAAACCCTCGCCTACGCGGTGGCCTCTCATCGCCGGTCATCCCGTGGGGCTCCTTGCCGTGAAAGCCGCCCTCAAATGCGGCCAGCACACTCTAGAGGGCGACAACCCCTGTTGTCGCAGGCTGCCCCGGGACCTAGAGTGCCAGGCATGCCAGGCAAGAACTTCGTGTTGCGGACCACTCCGCAAGAGACGGCCGCCATCGCGGATGCGGCGGCTGGCAACCTTGCGCACCGCCTCGCCCATCGGCTGTTGACAGCCTCGTCGCACCCGGCAGCGGACAACCCGGCACAGGCCCTGGCCCTGCTCCACATGTTGGATCACCTCCAGCAGGCCACGGAACGGCTCCAACGGGAAGCGGCCTTGGCCGCCGCCCGGGCGGGCGCCGGCTACCCGCAGCTCGGCGCCGCATGCGGCATGACCCGCCAAGGCGCCCGGCGCCGCTGGCCAGGGCTCTACCAGCACTCCAACGAGAAACCCACGGAGCATCCGATGATGACCACCCCCGCCCGCCCCTTCGACGTCCTGTTGGTCGAAGACGACGTCGCGGACGCCATGCTCATTGAGGAAGCGCTCTCCGAACGCGGGGCCCGCAACCTGGTCCAGGTCACCGATGGAGTCGCCGCGCTGGAGCACCTACGCGCCCCGGGGACCGCGCGCCCCGACCTCATCGTCCTTGACCTGAACATGCCGCGAATGAACGGTCGCGAACTGTTGAAGGTCCTGAAGGGCGACGGGGACTTGCAGACCATTCCCGTGGTCGTCCTCACCACGTCCACCGCCCCGGACGACGTGACCGGCGCGTACAGCTCGCACGCCAACGCTTACGTGACGAAGCCCGTCAATCTGGAAGAGTTCGAGCAGGCCGTCCAGAACATCGACTCCTTCTACCTCGACACCGCCACCCGGCCCCGCCCCTGAACCAACCAGGTCAGTTGCTGGTCGGTTACTCGCCATTGCTGGTCGCGTACTACTTCGCTGTTGTCGCTGGTCGCGTACTTTTCTGTCGCTGGTCGGGTGCTCGGCCGGTGCCGGTCGCGTGCTTTCCTGTCGCTGGTCGAGTGCTCGGCCGATGCCGGTCGCGTACTTTGCCGCTGCGTGTCGCGTACTTCGCCGTCGCCGGCCGCGTGTCCGATCGATGCTGTTGGCGTACTCCGCCAGGCCGGTTGCGTACGTCACCCGCGATGGCGGAGACGGCGGGCGGGGGGTCATCCGCGGCTCGGCGTTTAGCTGCCGCGTCGCTTGGCGTGGGGCCGGTGGGTTACGGCGGCGCCGGACCGGTCTCCGTCCAGGTGGTGTCCGCCTCCCGGAGGACCCCGCCACCGCGGGACACCGTCGCATCGGGGCTGGCCTGTTCGGCGCTCTCCCCCCAGGGCGCGGCTTTCGGACACGTGCCCGCAGCGCCCTTTGCTGACGTGGTAAGCCCGGCTTATCAGGTCGCAACGACTCTCGGTGCCGAGGTCCGCACAGAGTGAACGCGCGCTGGTGGGGGAATGCCGTCCTCGCGGCACACGATGGTGGTGCCCTGGAGCACACGTGCGGTGCCGGGCCAACCAGGAGGCGTCCGGCTGGAGCACACTTGCCCTCTTGCTGGCAGTGTGCGGTGGCAATGGAGAGGGCGACTGATGGCGACTGTTGGCGTGGAAGAGGAGTACCTGCTGGTCGATCCGGTGACGGGGCGCCTGGCACCTTGTGCGGCGGCGGTTTTGGCCGAGGCCGAGTTGGCGCCCCTCGTTGCCTCCGGTGAGGTCCAACCGGAGCTCTTACAAGCGCAGGTTGAGGTGGCCACGCCGGTATGTGACTCCTTGCAGGACGTCGGCGCCCACCTGCTGCGCTTACGGCGCGCCATGGCCAAGGCGGCGCGGGCCCACGGGTGCAGAGTCACGGCCAGTGGGACGCCGCCGTTTCGAGAAGACGGGCCCGTGCTGCTCACCGAGCAGGCTCGGTTCGAGGCCATACAGCGGCAGGCGCCGCAACTGGTGGCGGAGCAGCTGGTCAATGGCATGCACGTACATGTCGCGGTTCCCAGCCGGCGGGTGGGCGTCGAAGTGCTCAATCGAATACGGGTGTGGCTGCCGACGCTGATCGCGATGGCGGCGAACTCCCCGCTGTGGCGGGAGAACGACACCGGTTTCGCCAGTTGGCGCACCATCGTCTTCGACCGCTGGCCGGTCAGCGGCATTCCGCCGTGCTTCACCGACGAGAAGGACTACGAACACCACGTACGACGGTTGTTGGACACCGGTGTCATCAATGATGTGGCCCAGATCTATTGGCAGGTGCGGTTGTCCGAGCGCTATCCGACAGTTGAGGTGCGTTCCCTGGACGTGCAATTACGCCCGGGTGACGCGGTGTTGTTCGCGGGCTTGGTGCGCGCGCTGGTCGATACCGCGGTGCGGGAACTGGAAGCGGGGATCGACCCGCTGTACATCGACGCGGAGTTGTTGCGCGTAGCGATGTGGCAGGCGGCTCGGCACGGGCTGAACGGGGAGCTACTCGACCCATTGGGCCGGCGCCGACCCGCGGGCGACGTGGTGCGCAAGCTGTTGCATCACCTCGCCCCGGCGTTGCAGGGGGCCACTGACGCGCATGAGGTGACTGCGCTGGTCCACCGCCTGTTGAAGGAGGGAAACGGCGCCGATCGGCAACGCCGGGCCTTGGCTGACGGCGGTCTGCCCGCGGTCATGGAATTGATCGTCGAGGACGGCAGTTCGGCGTGAACACCCGGCTGCGGGTGGGGCGCGGCCGATGCGTCAGCGGGGTGTGGGCACCGGGGCGGGCCTCGCCGGCGTATCTTGCGGCTGTCTGACGCCGTGCCGTCCGATGGGAAGCATCAGGGGCCGGCCGGAAACAGGGTCCTCGATGATGTGGCTGTTGAGGCCGAACACCGCGCGGACGTTCTCCTTTGTCAGTACCTCGTGCGGCGTCCCGGCCGCGTGCAGCCGGCCCGCTGCCAGCGCGACGATGTGGTCGGCGTATCGGGCGGCGAGGTTGAGGTCGTGCAGGACCATGACGACGGTCGTTCCCCGCGCGTGGTTGAGGTCCGTCAGCAGGTCGAGGACTTCGACCTGGTGGCTCGCGTCAAGGAAGGTGGTGGGCTCGTCCAGCATCAGGATGTCGGTCTGCTGGGCGAGCGCCATCGCGATCCACACCCGCTGGCGCTGGCCACCGGAGAGTTCGTCCACGCAGCGGTCGGCGAGGGTCGTGGTGTCCGTCGCCTCCAGGGCCGCCGCCACGGCCGTGTCGTCCTCGGCGTTCCAACGGGAGAACACCCGCTGGTGCGGATGGCGCCCGCGGCCGACGAGGTCGGCGACGGTGATCCCCTCGGGAGCGACCGGCGACTGGGGCAACAGGCCGAGCGTACGGGCGAGTTCCTTGGCGGGTACGCGGTGCACCTCTTTGCCGTCCAAAACGACGCGGCCCTCGCGCGGCTTCAGGAGGCGGGACATGGACCGTAGGAGCGTGGACTTGCCGCAGGCGTTCGCGCCGACGATCGCGGTGATCTCACCCGGCGGTACGGTCAGGTCGAGGGAGTTCACCACGGCGCGGTCGCCGTAGCCAAGGGTGAGCCGTTCGGCGGCCAGGGAGTGGGTCGTGGTCATAGCGAGCCTCCTGCCCGGTTGGTGCGGATGATCAGGTAGACCAGATAGGGCGCGCCGAGCACGCCGGTGACGACGCCCACCGGGAAGCGGGTGTCGAAGGCGTACTGGCCGGTGAAGTCGGCGACCAGGACCAGCAGCGAGCCGACCAGTCCTGCGGGTACCAGGAGCGAGCCGCCCGGCCCGGTGATGCGCGCCGCGATGGGCCCGGACAGGAAGGCGACGAAGGCGATCGGCCCGGCAGCGGCCGTGGCGAACGCGATCAGGCCAACAGCGGCGACGATCACGGTGAGGCGGGTGCGTTCGACGCGGACCCCGAGGGCGGAGGCGGTGTCGTCGCCGAGTTGCATCGCCGACAGGTTTCGCGCGTGCGACAGCAGTACGGGGCACAGCACCGCCAGCGCTATGACGGCGGGCCTGGTCTGGTCCCAGGTGGTGCCGTTGAGGCTGCCGGTCAGCCAGCGCATCGCCTCTTGCAGGTCCCACTCGGCGGCCTGCGAGAGCACGTACGCGACGACGCTGTCGAGCATCGACGCGATGCCGATGCCGATGAGTACGAGCCGGGTGCCGACCACTCCGTCCGTGAACGCCAGGGTGTAGACGAGCAGCGCCACGGCGAGGGCGGCGGCGATCGCGATGACCGACACCTGCGTCTCGCCGAGGGACAGCGAGACGATCGCGATGGCCGCCCCGGCGCTCGCGCCCGAGCTGATGCCGATGACGTCGGGGCTGGCGAGCGGGTTACGCAGCATGGTTTGGAAGGTGACGCCGGCCAGGCCGAAGCTGAAGCCCACCACCATGGCGAGTACGGCCCGCGGCAGTCGCAGCCGCCCGACCGTGAACGTTGCCCCCGGCACCTGCTCGCCGATGACGACCCGGAGCACGGCGTCGAGCGGGTAGTACGTCTGCCCGCACATGAGGGTCACGATGAACGCGACGAGCACCAGGGCGGCCAGCAACACGATGACCGCGCGGCGGCGCAAGGCCCGGCGCGCCCGGCCGCGGGCCACCAGTTCGGTGGGAGGCGGTGGCGTGGAAAGGACGACGGTGCTCACAGCGCACGCACCTTTTGGCTACGGACGATCCAGACGAAGAACGGGGCCCCGATGAGCGCCGTAACGATGCCCACATCGATCTCAGCGGGCCGGGCCACGACTCGGCCGACCACGTCGGCCGCCGTGAGCAGTGCCGCGCCAAGGAGCGCGGCGAAGGGCAGCAGCCAGCGGTGGTCCACGCCGACGAGGAGCCGGCAGGCGTGCGGGACGACGAGGCCGACGAAGCCGATCGGCCCGGCAACCGCGGTCGCCGAGCCGCACAGCACGACGGCGCCGAGCGCGGCCACGCCCCGGGCCACGGCGACCCGTTCGCCGAGCCCCGCCGCGAGTTCCTCGCCCAGCGCCAGCGAGTTCAGCGCCTTGGCCGACAGCAGGCAGATCACGAACCCTGTCGCGAGAAAGGGCAGCACGTGCCCGATGCGCTCGTAGGAGGCGCCGCCCACCCCGCCGATCTGCCAGAGCCGGAAGCTGCCGGCTATGTCGTTGCGGGGCAGCACCACGGCGGTGACCAGGGAGGCGAAAGCGGCCGATGTCGCGGCTCCGGACAGTGCCAGTTTCAGTGGAGTGGCGCCACCTCGCCCGAGCGTGCCGACGCCGTACACGAACACGGCCGACAGCCCCGCTCCCGCCATCGCGACCCATATGTAGCCGGTCGGTGAGGAGAGTCCGAAGAAGGCAACCGCCGTGACCACGGCGAGCGATGCGCCCATGTTGACCCCGAGGATGCCCGGATCGGCGAGCGGATTACGCGTCACCCCCTGCATGACGGCGCCCGCGAGGCCAAGCGCGGCACCGATCAGCACCGCAAGCACCGTACGGGGTATGCGCTTGCCGACCGCCGCCTGTTCCAGGGACTCGTCCGCGCCCCCGATGGCGGCCCAGATGTCGGACCAGCCGACGTTCCGGGACCCGAACGCGACAGAGGCCACCATGAGCGCGGCCAACACCAGAGCCGCCACGAGTAGCCACAGCAGCCGCACGCGCGCCGGACGCCGCACCACGGCGGCGTCCGGCAGGCGGCGGGCAGTGGCCGGCTTCACTTGACCTTGTCCGCGGCCTTGGCCAGCGCGGCGACGTAGTCATCAAGCACCCATGAGATCGACAGCGGCGTCGGGTTGGCCGCCGTCGCGAGAGGCGAGCTGCCGGGCAGCAGGTACATCGAGCCGCGGTCGATCGCGGGGACCTTGGACACCAGCGGGTCATCGCGCAGCGTCTTGGCGAGCTTGCCCTTGTCGTCGCCGTAGCCGGTGACGATATCGACGTCGTTGAACGCGTCGATCTGCTCGGCGCTGCGCGTGAGCGCGAACTTGTCGGTGCCCTTCGACGCCTTGGCGATGCTGTCGGGGATCTTCAGGCCGAGGTCCTCGAAGAACAGCGTCCGGGTGTCGTGGGCGGTGTAGAAGCCGACCTCGCTGACGTCTCCCGGGTCGATGTGCGTCATGAACATCGCCGACTTGCCCTTGAGCTGCGGGTACTTGGCGACGGTCCGAGTGATCTGACCCTCCAGGTTCCCGATCAGCTTCTCGCCTTCGGCGCCGAGCCCGATGGCCTTGCTGTTGGTGCGCACGATCTCCCGCCACGGCGTCGCCCACGGGGCATCGGGGTACGCCACCACGGGGGCTATTTCGCTGAGCGTGGCGTAGTCCTGCTTGGTCAGGCCGGAGTAGGCGGCGAGGATGACGTCGGGCTTGGTGTCGGCGACGGCCTCGAAGTCGATGCCGTCGTTCTCGTCGAACAGCACCGGAGTCTTCGCGTGCAAGGCGTCGAGCTTCTTCTCCACCCAGGGAAGCACCCCGTCGCCGTCGTCGTCCCCGAAGTCCGCCTTGGCCATGCCGACAGGGACGACGCCGAGCGCCAGCGGCACCTCGTGGTTGGCCCAATTCACCGTGGCGACGCGCTTCGGTTTTTTAGGGATGACGGTCTTGCCCAGGGCGTGCTCAACCGTGAGCGGGAACGCGCCGGAAGTCGAAGAGGAGTCGGAGGAATCGGCGGCGGGGTTCTTCCCTCCCCCGCCCTTGGCGTCGTCCCCGGACGAGGAGGGGCCGCCGCAGGCCGCGAGGGTCATAAGGGCGGCTGCTGCGGTGAGCAGACGCAGGCGATATGCGCGCATGATGGACAAACTCCACTGATCCGGATGCCAGGTGCCGGCCCTCACACGCCTGGGCCCGGGATGCCGTCGTGGAGTTGTGCGCACCGCACTGAGTACAAACGCTGAAGACAAGCACTGAGGACAAACGTCGAGTACAAACGCCAGCACAAGCACTTAGGTAAGGCTTGCCTTCGTACCCTAAGAGACCGTGGATCTTTGTCGCAACCAGCCTTATGAGACACCCGTTGTAGCGATTGGGACTCATACCCATACAGCGCAAGGAGGAATGTGCCCCGCTTGGCTGGAAAGGGCGACTCAAAGGGCCCGGAACGCGGCCGGAGTGAGCCCGGTCGTGCGCCGGAAGGCCGCCCCGAAGGCGCTCGCCGACCGGTAACCGACCTCTTCGGCCACGGCCTCCACCTCCCGGCCCCGGGTGAGCAGGGCAACGGCGTGCTGAGCCCGGACCGAGGCGACCCAGCGCGCAAAGCTGGTGCCGGTCTCCGCGCTGAAAGCGCGACTGATCGTGCGGGCACTGACACCCAACTGCGCCGACCAGTTGGCCAGCGTGCGCTGGTCGCCCGGGTCCGCGCGGAGGGCGTCTGCGATGGGGCGCAGCAGGGCCGAGGTGGGGGTGTGGACGAGCAGTTCGCGCGGTGAGGGTTCGAGCACGTCAAGCACCATCGCCTCCGTGATCGTCCGCGAGGCGGGGGCCAGTGGGGCATCGCCGAGTCGCTCAAGGAGCAGCCGCAGCAGCGGGGTGATCTCGACGGCCACCGGTGTGTCGGAGATGGATGGCGTGGTGTGGAAGCCGAAGAAGCTCGCCCGAAACCAGGTCCCGGCGATCGCCGAACCCGAGTGCAGCGTGCCGGCGGGCATCCACAGGCCGAGCGCGGGGGTGATCGTCCACACGCGCGCCCCGACGACGGCCATCGATGCGCCGCGCTCGTTCCACAGCAGTTCGTGGAAGGGGTGGGAATGCTCGCCCCAGGTGGTGTCGTGCGCGACGATCTCGTCGTACGCCTGGATCGCGAACGGCACCGCCACCGCGCCCGCGGCGACCACCGGCAGCGTCCGCACCTCCCGAGTCACCCGCGGGGCACCGGGGGCCGGGCAGGATGCGGCCTGACGGCGAGGGGACGACATGCCCTCACCCTAGGACCGGGCCCCTTCCCGGCAGCTGGCGGGCCACCGAGCCCCGGCCTGTGGGCGGGCCGCAAAGGCCCGAAACCGAAGGGGCGGCCATCCAGCGGGCCTGAGCGCCACCGGCATCGGGGCGCGCATGGACGCCGTACGGCAGAGCGCGCCAAGTGGCGCTTATAGTGGGCCTGCCACTTCGCGGTCAACTCACCTCCCTACGCCGGGAGTTCGAGCATTGTCGGCCAAAAATCTTAGATTCGGCCAAGCCTGCCCCGGGTGTCTGATTTCGTGCGTCGGCGAGCCCGCATCTTCGGGTGTACGGCCTGACCTTCGGGTTGTTCGGGCAAAGGCGGACCCGGCCGAGTGCTCCCCGAGCGGCTGGGCGTGCGCGGCAGCGGTGAGTGATGGGCGCAGCGGGCGAGGCCGGGCGGTCTACCTGGGGATTCGGCGCGTTTCGTGCGTACGTTCGATGTGGCTCATTTCACCCTCTTGGGAACGTCGCTCTGCGACCATCTACGCCCTAGTGAAAATCCAGCCATACGGTCTGCCGTGGGGGGAGAGGCCATGGGGCTGCTCGGCAACGAATTGGGGTTCGCGCGCGCTCTGACAACTCAGGAGCACGAGAGCGTGATGGCCCTCGGAAACCCAAAGCACTACATAGCCGACGCCCATCTCATGACGCAGGGCGACCGCACACGTCACATCATGATCATAATAAGGGGCTGGGTGACCGTTTCCGTGGCCACGGACCGGGGCGCCACGCGGCTGATACTCGGCTTGCGCGGGCCCGGCGAACTCGTCGGTGAAATGGCCGCGTTGGACAGTCATCCGCGCAGCGCCACCGTGCGCGCGCTGGGCCCGGTGGAGGCCCACCTCATAGCCGGGGACGCGTTCCGCCGCTTTCTCGCCCTGCATCCCCGGGTCAGCAGTTTGGTGATACGCCAGCTCACCTTCCGCCTTCGCAACGCCGACCAGGAGCGGTCCGCGCTCGCCTCTCTCACCGTGTTGCAGCGCCTGGCCTCCCGCCTGTCGGAACTTTCGCGCGCCGACCCGTCCGGCCCGTACACCCGCTCCGTTTCCGGTCCTTCACCCACGGGCACCGCCGTCCATCTGGCGCAGGACGAACTGGCCGCAACCGTTGGCGCCACCCGCGAAGCCGTCGCCAAGGCGCTGCGGCTGCTGCGTACCCAAGACGTCGTACGCACCGGCAATCGCATGGTGCAGGTGCTCGACCCGGAGTTGCTCGCCCTTCTCGCGGAGGGCCATCGGGAGTAGCCGGAGTCGGGCCGTGTGTAAACGGCTACAGACGGCCCTTGGTCCCGGGTCGGAAGCTGGAGCGGGACGACAAGCGAAGAGAACGGGGGCACGGGGTGGACCAGGTCGCGATGGACGTCGCCGAGGCACGCTACGAGTTGGTGATCAGCGTCGATGCGCGGCGTTCCGGCGAGTACGACGACGTGGACAAGTCACGTATGCGCGCTCAGATCTACCGGGTGCTAGAGGCGGCATTCGCCCACGCCAAGGTCGCGCGGGACGCCCTGCACCTGGAGGACCGCGGCGACGGCGTGTTGGTGTCGGTGGCCGGCCACATCGCGGTGACCCGACTCCTTGGGCTGTGGATGGTCGAGGTGCACGAGAACCTGCGGGGTGAGAACCGCGCCCTGCGCGTACCGCTGGGGCTGCGCGTTGGCATGCACGTCGGCCCGGTCCGGCATGACGAGCGGGGCATCGCCGGGCGCGCGGTGGATCTCGCCTGCCGGCTGGCGGACTCCTCCGTTGCCCGGCAGTTGCTGGACGCCGAGGGGGCCGACCTCGTCCTGGTGGTCTCGGATTCGCTGTACGCGGACGTCGTCAGCAGCGGCGGCAAGTTCATCGAGCCCGCGCACTACTCTTCAGCCCGGCTTCAGCTCAAGGAGGGCGAGGTCACCGCCTGGTTCCAGCTCCCCGGCCGGCCCCGCCCCACCATGCCCGTGATGACGCCGCCCATCGAGCGGACGCCGGTCGATTCGCCGCCGGCCGATTCGCCGCCGGCCGCCGACACATCGGCTGAGACGGGTACAACGCCCGCCCCCACGCCCCCGTCCACCGTCACGGACGGCAGCGCAGACGCCACCACGGACGCCGGCACGGACACCAGCACAGCCACGGACACCAGCACAGGCACCAGCACAGGCACAGACACAGGCGGCGACGACCAGGCCGGGGCATCGGGCGCCCAGTACACCGTGCACGGCGACATGTCTCAGCACCGGCACAACGTCTATCTACGGCCCGTGCACATCGGGCGGACCACCGGCGGCGCCGGGCCGCGGAAGGGTTGAGCCACATGGCTGAAGAACAGCAGGCAGCTGGCGCACCCGAGGCCGCGGCCCCGAAGGCGGCCGATGGCCCCTCCCCCGAGGCCGATCCCAAGGCCAAGGGCCGCGACAGGGACGGCAACAGGGATCGGGGCAAGGAGCGGGACCGCGAGCGCGACGGTAAGGGCCACGGGCCCGAGGGCGGGGCGGATGCCGATGGCGCCGCCGACAGCGAGGCAGCGGAGCAAGAGCGGGAACGGGAGCGTGCCGCGGGGCGGTTCAAGGAGCACACCCGTGATCCGCTCGCCGGGGAAGAGAGCGAGGACGGGCCCACCGATCTCGCCGCTGCTTCGCGGACTCGCCGTGCCACCCGGTTGTTGTTCGACACCGGCCGGGATTTGAACAGCTTCGACCGTTCGTACATCCAAAGCGCCCATATCGGCGACATTCATCTGCGGATGGATGCCCGCCAGTCCTCCGCGGGGATGCGTAGCGGGCCCGTGCCGGATGAAGAGTTACGCAGACTGCGCCGGGTTCACGTGGAGCCCGATGGGTATGTGCGGCTGCGCAACGCTCTCAGTGCCCGACGGCTGCTGGTCCTTGGGGCCGCACCCGGTACGGGACGTACCAGCACCGCGCTCTCCCTCCTCGACGAGGTCACCACCGGCGCGCTGGGTGGCGCGCAGCCCGAACCCGCGGCCGGCCCCCGGGTGTTGCGGGTCGATCCGGACGGTGGCGTACGGCAGTTGGCCGATTCGCTGGTCGGCGCGTCGAACGGCGAGGGCGCGGAGAATCGGCGCGCCACCGGGTATGTGCTGGAACTCTCCCTCACTCGGCCAGGCGCGCTGCCGCCGGACGCGATGGACCTGGACCGGTTGGCCGCCGCCCTGGATGAGCACGAGGGGTTCGCGGTGATCGTCGTAGCGGTCGGTTCGGCGGCGAATCCACTGCTGGCTGGCCGGTACGGCATGCTCTGCCCGCCTGCGCCCACCGAGGCGCTGCTCGCTACCCGGTTGCGCGAGCGGCTGGAGGACCATGTCGCCGCCGCCGCGTCCGACGCACCAGATGACGCCCCCCAGCTGGCGGACCTGCTCAACCGCGCAGAGGAGTTGGCGAGTCGGGGGGCGGTCAGCGAAGCGGTTGGTTTGAAGGACCTGCGTCCCACCGAGGCCGAGGTACTCGCGTCGCTGCTGGCCGGGCATCTGTTGGAGGACGTGTCCTACGAGGAGTTGCTGGCCGGTTGTCGCAGCCTGGCCGCGGGTCAGGCCCAGGAGTGGTTCGCCGGCGTGGATCGGGTGCTGGTTGCGCCCTCTTTCGAACCGGAGGGGAATACGGCCCGGCCGGGTACCGCGGCCCTGTTCCATCCGGTGGCGTTTCGCATCGCGCTGGCCGTACTCGGTGGAGCGTCGCATAGCGCTGTGGCCGCCGCCGCTCACCTGCTGACCTGGGAACTGTCCGTACAGAGCGACCCGGACAACACTCCGGCGCGCCCGTTGTTCTGTGATGACCCGGAGTCCGATTTGGCGCTGTCGCGTGCCGAACTCACCGATGGCCGGGTTGATGTGGCCGGCGCCGAGGTGGCCGCCCAACTGATCTGGTACCGGGGTTCCGCCCTGCCCGGCGCGGTGTTGACCGAGGTGTGGGATCGGCACTTCCCCGTGCGCGCGCCGGTCGTGCGCTGGCTGCGGCTGTTGGCGGACGACTTCCGTCCCCAGGTGTGGATGCGGGCCGCGGTGGCCGCCGGGGAGTTGTGCGTACGGGACTTCGATCACGGTTACGCGGAGCTGATCCGGCCGCTCGCGGAGGCGTCCACCCAACGCCGAAGGATCTTCGCGGCCACCACGATGGACCAGGCGGCGAGCTACGCCTCACACCGTCAGGCGGTGCGCAAGCTGGTCGGCGACTGGAGCAGGCACGGGACGAGGTCCTTGCGCTGGACCGCCGCGATGGCACTGGGGTACGGGAACTGCGCGGCCACGACCGACGACACCCTGGACGCCCTGGCCCGAATCGGGGTGCGCGACGACGGGGACCAGCTTGCGGTTGCCTCGTTCAACGTCGTACGGCTGCTGGCCCTTCCGGACAGCATGCGGGTGCTACGGCGGATGGCCAAGTGGACTCGGCACAAGCAAGAGGCGTATCAGGACCTGGGATTGGTAGCCACCGTTCGACTGGCCGTGACCGATGTGGACGAGGTGTTGGGCGACGAGCCCGGCTCCGCGCTCGGGGACCGCGGCGACTGGCCACTGCCCCTCGCCCTCGCGGCCACGCGGCCCGAACTCGTGGGCCCCCTGGCCGACTTGATGTGGACCGCGCTGAACACGCCGCGGTCCAGGGAAGTGGCCACGGACGCGCTGGAGACGTTGCTGCGCTCCGCCGTCCGCAAGAACGGCGCGGAGTGGACGCGGCCTGGCGTGGCAGCGCTGTTGCCCGCGCTGGCGGCCGAGGAGGCCGACCGACGCCGCCTCGACTGGCTGCTGCGCCGCATGATGAACGATCCGGAAGATCCGCTTCCGGACGCGCAGGCGCGCTCCTTGTGGTGGCTCGCCGTACCGCGCCAGGACCGGACGAATGAGCGGGACGAGCGGGATAAGCGGGATGAACGGAACGAGCGAGACGAGCGGGGCTGACGGAAGCAAGCAGGGCTTACGGAATCAAAGGGGCCAGCACGTGCCGGAGAGGCCAACAAGGCCACAGGGACCAGCAGGACCAGCAGGACCAGCGAGCGCAGTAGGACCAGTGAGCCCAGTAGCACCAGAGCAACCAGTGGGACCAGAAGGGTCAGGGGGAAAGACATGGATAGGGACGAGGGCGTGGCGGTGAACGAAGGCACGGTTGGTTCGGGGGCGCCGGCGGGCCCGTACCTGGGGGATTACACGCCGACCGGCCCCTTTCGGCTCACGAGCGCCCGGACGGCTTCGGTGCTGTTCTACCGGAACGGCGGCTACAGCGTGGCCACCGTCTCCGGCACCCAGCACTTCGACAAGCCGATGCTGGGTCGCCCGTACACCGTCTGCGAGATCGCGCTCGGCACCTTCGAGACGACGCTCCACATGGAGCTGCCGGCCGCGGGCGGCACAACGTTCTTCAAGGCCGAGGTGGACATTCACTGGAATGTCACCAACCCGCACCTGGTCGCCACCGAGGTCGTGACCGATATCGCCGGGCGACTCACCGCCCCGACGCTGGAGCGCCTACGTGAGGTATCCGCCGAGTTCCGGGTGAACGAGGCAGAGCAGGCCGACCGCGCCATCACCCGGCAGTGCGCCAGCGGGCGTTGGGACGATCTGGGGGCCGACCTTGGCCTGCGGGTCAGGTTGTACGTGCGGCTGCGCGTGGACGATCGAACGATCCAGCACATGGACGGCATCCGGGATGCGCGGGCATCGGCCGAGGTGACCCAGGTGCATCAGGGCATGTTCCGCACCATGTTGCAGGGCAACGAGCTGGACCGGCTCAGTTACATGCTGGCGGCCGACCCGGAGGCGGCGAAGGACTTCCTGGAGAAGGTCCGGCAGGAGGGCAGGCAGGACGAGAAGGAGCGCATCGATCGGCTCTTCGCCATGGTCGCCAGCGGTCAGATCCAGTCCAACGACGTGGAGGCGCAGGCGTTGAGTCTGCTCAACCAGGGCCGTCAGCACGTCCGGGGGCCCATCGGTCCGCTGCCGGCCCACCGGGAGCGCCCCCAACTGGAGCCGTCCGCGGACGAACCCTTCACTCCCGATTGGGTCGAGGACGAGCCGCCGCCACCCGCGCGGCGCCGGCCCTACCCGCCACCGGGCAAGGACGACACACCGCAGCCGCCGCGACGCCGAAGCCGCAGGCCGGACGACGGATGGGCGTGGGCGGAGGGGGACTAATGGCGGCGGACGGCGGAATCCGCACCTCTCCCGATCCGGTCAGGATCGTGCCGGACGGGGGTCAGCACGGCCTCGACCGGACGGGGGAGCGCATCGCCGAACGCCTGCTGAACACGGTCAGGGAGGATCTCGGCCGGGCCGACGCGAAGGCGGGCGTGCTGCTCTCCGGGGCGCTGGCGCTGCCCGCGTTCTTGATCGGGTGCCATGGCGCGCCCGACTGGTACGGGCCATCCGATGTGACGCTGCTGGTGGCGGGCGTGCTCTGGACGGTCGCTGTGGTCGCGTTGATCCGGGCCCTGATGCCGCGTACGGGCACGGTTCGCCGCCGGGACGCGGTGACGTTCTTCAACGATCTGTTGCCTCCCCTCGACCCCGTACGACTGTCCGCGAAGCTCGCCGAGGCCGGGCGTGATCCGGCCGGATGGCTGCTCATCCAGGCCGTGGACGTCAGCTCGATCCTGTCCGCCAAATACCGGGCCATCCGCTGGGGAACGGGGGCGTTGGCCCCTTCGGCGGCGCTGGCGCTGGTCTGGAGCCTGACCGCGCGCTGACCCGCGGCCGGCCCGCGCCGCCGAGGTGGCGCGCCACTACGCACACGACGCACTGATGACATGAGGGGACGGCCGTGGGAACAGTCAGGGGAAGACGGCGGACACGAAGGGTGTTGGCACGCCGCGTCGTGCTGTCCGTGCTGGGCGGCGCCGCGATACTGGCGTCCACGCTGGCACCCACCGACCCCGATCCGGTGCCGGCGGCGGCGTCCACGTCGGCGTTCTCAGCGGTCAACTACGCGATCGCCGTGGATGAGTCCGCGAGTTTGGCGCCCGAGGACATGAAGGCGGAGAAGGCCGCGGCTGCGCGGATCGCGCTGGGCGATGTGTCCTCGTCCTCGCATGTCACGGTCTTTGGTTTCGCCGCAGCCGAGTCCGACGATCAGCGTGCGGTGGACCCGGTGTGCCCGCGTACCACGCTGGACGCGGCGGGGCGGGAGTCGATCGGCGCGTGCGTGGACAAGCTGCGAAGCCGTAAGAAGGACGAGGGCACCGGAACGGACTTCCCGAGCGCGATACGGCAGGGCGTACACGACCTCAGCAGCGGCACCGATCCTTCGCAGCCCCGCGTGCTGTTCCTCCTCACCGATGGGGAGATGGACGTCACCGGCAGCCCCCAGTACGGGGACCCCGCGCACCGGGAGGCCGAGGGGGAGCGGCAGTTGGAGCGGGAACTGAAGAACGCCGCCGCCCAGGGTGTGCAGATTTGGCCGCTGGGTTTTGGGCCCGACCCGAACAAGGAGCAGCTGGACCGGATGGCCGCCGGCGGCTACCAAAAGGGCTGTGTCGCGCTGCCATCGGCCCGCCCGAAGGCCGACAAGGTGACCGGGGCGAAGGACGTCGGCGCGAAGCTGGAAAAGATCTTCGCCGCCGCCCACTGCCTGCGGTACGAGCAGGGCACGAGCAAGCGACCGCCCGCCACGTTGGAGATCGATATCTCGCCGCTGGCGACCGTGGGCAGCATCGTGGTGGACAAGAGCGACTCGAAGGTGACAGTCAGCTACCTGGACCCGACCGGCCACCAGGTCCCCACCACGGGCACGTACAAGAAGTCGAAGTTCGAGCTGGCGGGCGCAGGCCACACCGTGGAGGCACTGAAGATCACCGATCCGGTGCCCGGCACCTGGAAGGTGAAGGTCGAAGCACCCGAGGGGCACCGCTCGTTGCCGGTGGGCGTCAGCGTGCTGTGGCAAGGCGAGTTGCGGGGCTCCATCACCATGGACCCGCCGTCGCCGCAGGCGGGGCAGAAGGCCACGGTGACGATGCGGCTGCAAACGCGCGAGGGCTACGAGATCAAGGACCCGCGCGACTATGCGGGGCTACGGGTGCGCAGCGAGTTGACCGGGGATGGCTTCGCCCGACAGGCACTGCGCCTGACCGACGATGGGAAGGGGCCCGACCCGCAGCGCAGCGACGGCTCGTTCACCGGTTCCGTGCAGATCCCCAAGGGCGCCGATGGGGCGCTGAAGGTGAGCGGCACGCTGACGGCCTCGGGCCTGAGCGCTGACACCCGTAGCGAGAACGGCCTGGTCGCGCCGGACGTACTGCCCGTCACCACCGCACTTACCGGGCCCACGGCGGACGCTCACCCCGGCGCCACGGTCACCGGAAACCTGGCCGTCCACAACACCAGCAACACCCCGCACACCCTGCGGCTGTCCCTCAGTGACCTCCAGCCCGGGCTGCTCGCCATCACCCCGACCGAGCTCACGGTGCAGCCGGGCGAGTCCACGACCCACAAGGTGAGGTTCAAGGTCGCTCCGAAGAACGTGTTCGGCAGCCGCCTCGACGATGGGCTGCGGCTGGCCGGGACGGTCACGGTGGTGGACACCAGCGATGGCGACCGCACGCTGGTGCGGTCCCCGATCTCGGTGCCGGTGACGCCGGAGCCCGGGTTCTGGGACAGGTACTGGTGGGCGTTCGTGTCCGCCGCCGTGGTGCTCGTGGTGGCTGCCGTGGCCGTCGTCGCCTGGCTACGGCTACGTCGCAGCCGCCGGGACCCGTTCGGTCTGATGCTGCACCTGGTCACCGAGGAGGGGGAGGTCGTCAATGACCACCCGGCCGGACACGGCCACAAGCAGTGGTACGAGTTCGCCGTCGTCGAGCCCCACCGCAGCCCGCGCATCGAGCGGCGCAACCACGGCCCGTTCGCCATCCAGCGCAACCCCGAGGGCGGTGCGATCGTGCGCAAGCGCGGTGCGGGGCGGACCAAACTGCCCGCGGGTGGCGCTGTGTTGCTCACCGAGACGCTGAGTCTGTCGCTCGGCGATGAGACCCGCACCCCGAGGAACCGCCGCACCCGAAGCTCCCGGACCTCCCGGACCTCCCGAACCCGGGCCACCACGGCGACCACCCCCGTGACCGGTGAGGGCGAGAGCGCAGGCACCTACGAGTCGTACCGGTGACGCGTGGGGAGGAGCCGGCGCACCACCGCCGGCCCGCCCCGCGCGGCACCCTCACGCGCTGCCGCGCGCCTACGCGCCCCCACGCACGCGCACGCGCCGCGCCGCGCCACAAGGAATCCACGGACCCACGGACCCACCGAGCTACCGAGCTACCGAGGAACACCGGCCGCCGATCCGGCCGGCAACGGGGAGGAACCCATGAAAATCTTCCAGCCGATGCTCTTCGTCGGCCTGGGCGGCACCGGCGGCCTGGTCGGCTCCGAGCTGGAACGCAAGCTGCGCGCCGAGCTGTGCGGCCCGGACGGAGTCGCCCTCAGCAACCGGTTGAGCGGCCACGCCCCCTACCAGCTGCCCGACTGTCTCCAGTTCGTGTACGCGGACTACAGCGAGTCCGACCTGCAACGACTGCCGCAGTTCAACGTGGACCCCTCGCTACGCGCCGCGTACGCCCGCACCTCACGAGCCACCCACAACCTGCTGCCGAACTTCGACAGTTCGCCCGAGGTGACCAAGATGCTTCGGGCGAGCCTGCGCGAGGAGGTGGCCGACTGGCTGCCGCCGCGCATGGACGAGCCCAAGGTCACCCCGCTGCACAACGGTGCGGGCCAGTTGCCCACGGTCGGGCGCGCCGCCCTGTTCGCCACCCTGCGGCACAGCCTCGCGCCGGTCCTTGAGCCACTGCTCCAGGCCATCGACGCGATCGCCAAGTCGGCCGGTGAGCTGAGCGAACTCGGTGGCGGCAAGGTCAACGGGTGCGATGTGTTCGTCGCCTTCTCGGTGGCTGGCGGCACCGGCGCCGGAATCTTCATGGACTACCTCCATCTGATCAACTACGCCTTCCAACTGCGCCGTTTCGACGGGGTGAAGATCTACCCGCTGGTCGTCATGCCCTCCTCGTTCCCCTCGGCAGCCGGCGGCGGGCGCGAGGCGGACCTCAACGCGGCCCGCGCACTGGTCGATCTGTTCCGGATGGTGGACGGGCAAAACGCGCCGACGGAAGGCGCGGAGATCGGCGACCTCGACCATGACGCCGGACTCGGCATCCGCTACCCGGGCACGACGACGATCCGGCTGCGGACCGGCATCTTGCCCACGGCGTTCCTGTTCAGCCCGACCGCGGGCATTCGCCAAGACGACCTGCGCCGCTCCATCGTCTCCCTGGTGATGTCGCTGGTCGGCACCGAACTGGGTGACGGCCCATCCCGGGGCCGGACCATGGCGGCGGACGACGACTTCCAAACGTTCGCCGCCAGCTTCATCAACCGCGGGGTGCACCGCAGCGCCATGTCCCCCACCGGCATCGGCCGCCAGGGCGTGTCTACCAGCCTGGTGGCCTCGATGACCGCGCCGATGGACCAGCTCGCCGACCTGGTGGCCGGCCGGCTACTGCGGGAGGCGGTCACCGACCTCGCGGCGCAGCCGCGTACCGCGCTGCGGGACGACTCAGTACCGCTGGTACGCCAGTTGTTCGCCGACTCGCAACTCGAAGAGCTGTGGGAGCGCAAGCAGTTGCCCGTGCCCGAACCCGATCCGTTGCCGCGCGGCAGCCGGGCCATCGAGCAGGCGCTGGGCGAGCGGATCTCGGACATGCAGCGACTCCTGTCCGACCTCCAGTCCATCGCCGACCGCCAATGCGCCTCGATGGCCGAGCGGTTCGCCCCGCGCCCCGCCATCGACAAGCTCCTCCAGACCGTGGACCCCTTCCTCGCCGAACGCGTCGTCAAGGGCATCCCGAAGAGCGACGAACCCATCGCCCAACTGGGCTTCCTCGGCATGCTGAGCAGCCGCTCCGTCACTCCGCCGCGCCCGCCGGGGATGTCCGAACAGCCGCCAAAGGCCCCGCGGATCAGAGGCCGGCTGGCCGGCATGTCGCCGGCCCGCTGGGGCGACGCCGACGTACAGGCAGCCCTCCAAGAGCAAGACGCGTGGTACCGGTGGCGCAGCCGCGCCGTGTGGCACGAGGCGTGGCGCGACCAGCAGCAGCGTTGGCAGCCGCAGGCGGAATCGGCCGGCACCGACCTCGCCCGGCTGGTGAACGCCTTCCTCAAACACTCCGAGCGAGAGCGCAAGATCTCCGCGCAAAAGGGCCTTGAACTGTACGAGGACCGCACCGGCATCTCGTATCTGCTGCCGCCGCAGCGCACCCTCAACCACTTCTACGAGGACCTGGTCACCCGACTGATCCGCCGAGAGGGGCTGCGCGAGAACGACGACGAGGCCACGCTGCTGTTGAAGCTGGTTGATGGGGACACCTGGCGCTCGGTGCACTCCATCAGCCGGCGCAACCCGGACAACGCGGTGGCGGTCGTCAAGGCCCAGTTGGAGGGGCGCATCACACGGCTGTTCGCGGAGAGCGGCGAACGGCTTGAGGAGCGCCCGCTGCTGCCGTCCATGGGCACCTTGCTGGCCGCCGCCGCGGGGGATGCGGACGCCACCGACCAGGTCAGCAAGGAAGCCCTTGACCTGTTCGGCCGCAAACTCACCGGGCTGCTGCCGGTGGGCTTCACCCCGGAGGGCACCGGCCCGCTACGCGCCCTGGTGACGCATCCGCGGGTGCAGGCCATCGAAGAGGTGCAGGAGTACCTCGGCAAGGCGCTTCGGCTGCCGTCCGACGCCAAGAACTCCGTGGAGTACCGGGGCGTGGAAAGCGACTCCATCACCGTGGTCCTCTTCCGCAGCGAAATGAGCCTCACCCAGGTGCCCGAGGCCCGCAAGGTGCTGCGCCAGTGGGCCAGGGCCAAGGAGTCCGAGCAGGCCCAGGACGTACTGCGCTGGCGTCAGCGGCTCGGCTTCCGCGATAGCTGGATGGTGAGCAGCGAGGAGGACCGCCGCGTCATTTTGCACCGACTGCTGTGCTGCCTGTGGAACGGCCAGGTGGACGTGGTGGACGGGGACGTGTCGTCGCCGGGCCGGGTGCGGCTGCGGCTGTTCCCCGAGACGGGCGATCAGGTGCCCGGCGTCCGGCTGCGCCTTGGCGACTTCCCTGGCGGCGTGTCGAGTTGGGCGGAGTTGCTGCGCTCGTACGAACGCTGGACCGTCCTGGATGACGAGCGGATCGTCGAGGACTACTGCCGCAAGTTGATGAACACCCAGCCGTTGGGCCTGGCCAGGAGTGGCAGCGCACCACACCCGTACTTCGTCGAGCTGATCGACAAGATCGCCCCGCGTCAGCTTGAACTCCTTGAGGACCGCCGGGAGCAGGGCGGCGAGCGGGTCGAGGGGTGGGTGCGACCGCTGTGGGAGTTTTGGGCGGAGACCCTGCCGGCCGCCTTGGACACCGAGTTCGCAGACCAGCGCGCCATCCAACCGACCCTACGCACCCTTCTTGAGCACGTGCGCGGCGGAACGCCGAAGCCATGTACGCGCGAGGAGCCTGCCAAACCCCGGCGCCCCGCCCCCGTGGACGACGACTGGGGCACCGCACCGCGGTCCGCCGCCCCCGACCCGTACCCGGCTGACGCCGACGACCGCCCACGGCAGGCGCCGCCGGCGAACGACCGCGACGAGGCGTACGGCAGCGCGTACGGCGCGTACGGCACACCTGACGACATGCTCGCTGACGGCCGTGGCGCCGAGCGCGAGCACCGCACCGAGCGCACCGACCGGGCCGAGCGCACCAGCAGGGGCGGATACGACAGAGACCAGAGGGACGGCTGGGACGAGAGGGACGATCGGAGTGGCAGGGGTGTCGGTGACCGCTGGGGCGAGCCGACGCCGCGCGCCTCCAGCAGCGACGCCCGTGACGCTCGGGGCCCCCGGGATACCCGTGACGCTCGGGATGCCCACGGCACCTGGGACACCCGGGACACCCGGGATGCCCACGGCACCTGGGACACCCGGGACACCCGGGATGCCCGTGACGCGCGGGGCACCCGTGACCCCCGCGCCGACCGCAATGACCGTGGTCTTCGAGAGCCCCACGAGCCGCCCGACCCCCGCGAGCCCCGCGACCATCGCGCCGACCGCACCAATCCCACTGACCGCACTAGCCCCGCCGACCGCGACGAGGTCTACGACACCACCTCGCGGCGGTCCGCCACCGACCGCGTCAACGGGAACCTCGCCGGCAGCGACCGGCCCTGGGCGCCGTGGGACGACTCCGGCGACCCCCGACCACCCGGCGGGGCCGACGACAGCGACGCCACTGGACGGGACCGTTCGCGCCGCAACCCCTGGGACGGTGATGCGGAGTGATCTCGCACGAGGACATCGGCGCCGTCATCCATCTCGACCTGCGCGCCGGGGCCGCGGAACTCGACACCGCCCCGGCCCTGCGCGCCAAGGTCGCCCGGCAGCTCGGCCTGGCCGGCTATCCCGAGCCCGACCACCCGCTGTTCTTGGTGGTGGACACCCCGGCCGGGCTGACCGACCACCAGTGGCAGTACGAACTGCTCACCACCTACCGGGCCGTGGGCGAGATCCGGCTCCTGATCTTGCTGGTGGGCAGCGCACCCGGCTCGTACGGCGATGAGGACGAGACGTACGAGGCGGACCGCCGGCTGCTGCGGCCCGCGCTGCTGCGGTCATCGGGCACCGCCCTGGTGTGGGCGGGCGATCTGCGTTCCGCCCGCACGGCACTGGAGCAGCCCGCCCCCGACGATCCGGATGCGCTGGCGGTCCTGGTGGACCTGCTGTCGGTCCCGGACGTCTTCCTTCGGGTGCTCGATGACGTCGCATCGCTACCGGACGCCATCGCCGCGCCCGGAGTGCGGCTGCTGGAACAGGACCTGCCGCCAGAAGTACGTGACCGGGCCTGGCGCGATGCGCTCACTCGGTTCGCGGGCACGGACGCGGAGCACACACCGGACCTGCCGCCGGCCACCTGGTCCGGCGCCGACCTGCCGGAGCCACTGCGCGCCCTGGTGGCGGGCCGCGGCGGGCGCTCCCAGCGCCACCGGGAGCCGGGCGGAGTGGCCGACGGCGCGTACCGGGCCTGTGCGGACGCCCTGGCCGACGCCGAGGACGCGCTGGTCGAACTCCAGGCGCTTCCGGGCCTGTTGCGCCCTTCCCGCAGGGATACCTTCGAGGCGGATCTCGACCAGGCGCACCGCGCGCTCAGCGGCTACCGGGACGTCGTGGACACGGCCCTGCGCAGCGGCGGCTCCGGCACGCCCGCGTCCGCGGCCGAGGCGGCGAGCCGGCTGGCGACGCTCGGCCTGCACGTGCCACCGGCCGGAGGCGTGGGCGAGCGGATAGGCGAGGGCCTACGGGAGTTCGCCGAAAAGCTGCTTGGGCAAGGGTTCGCCCTTCGCGCGGTGGCCCAGCGCTTCACCGGGCTTGCCGGGCGCGTCGAGCCGGTGCCGGGCTCGGCTCTGCTGCCCAAGCTGGCCGCGCACGACGCCACCACGGGGGCCCGGGGATCTGCGCTGGGGCGCGGCCCGGTGCCCGCCGCTGCGGCCGGCCCGCCGATCGCCGCCACAGCGGGGCTGCTCAGCGCGCTGTGGCAGGGGCCCATCGCGGCCCTGGCGATCGCCGTGCCGCTGGTGTTCATCGGCGTGGCCCTGCTCGGCGCGGCCCGGCTGCGGGGCTCCAAACCCGCACGCCGCTGGGCCCTGGGTCCGCAGGTCGCCGCGTGCGGCGGCGCCGTGGCCGGGCTGGTGGTGGCGTACGCGACCGATCCCCCGCTGTGGCTGAGCGCCGCCGGGCTGCTGGTGGGCCTTGGCGCCGCGGTGGAGACGGCGCGGCGGACCTGGCAGGCAGTGGCCGACCTGTGGGCCGCCAGCCACGGGATCGCCACGCTTCATCGCGCCCTGGAGGGCCTAGACGCCCTGCTGGCCGAGGCGGTCCGCGAGCACTGGGCCGCCGATGAGCGCCTGTACTGCGCCGACGCCGCCCGATCCGTCGCCGGCATGCTGCGTGCGACGGCCGCCGCAGCGGACGCCGAGGCCGTGCCCGAGCCGGCAGCGCCCACGGCCGCCACCGCGGGCGGCACCGACCCGCTCGCCGCGGACGACTGGCTCTCCAGCGCCTCCGCCCTGGAGACGGGCGCCTTCGCGACGGCCGACGACACGGACAGCGACTGGGCGAACGCGTACGCCTGGCAAGACGAGCCCACGTGGGACGAGCCCGCCGCACAAGGCAGCCCCGCCGGCACCGCCAGCCCAGTTGACCCCTGGGCCCCGCCCACCGTGCGGGTTCCGCGCTGGCTGGAGCGGGAGAGCGGCGAGGGCGGTCCCGAGCTCGTCACCACGCTGGCCGGCGATCTGACGGACGCCGCCCTGGTGGCGATGGCGCCCTACTGGGGTGCCGTCGAACGCGGCCAGGCCGGCGCCCTCGCCGTCCAGCGCACCGAGGAACGGGTCCGCGACCTCCTGTCAACGGCCCGCCGTCACCTCCAACGCGGCGGGGTGCTGGCCCCGCCCCCGTTCGCCGCCCGCCACCGCACCCGCACCACATCGGCGAACCTCCTGGGCACCGACCCGCACCGGGTGGCCGAACTGGTCGGCGCGGAGGCCGAACGGCAGGCCGTGGTGCAGCTGTCCTCACCCGAGCAGGGCACGCTGCTCAGCCGCGACCCGGCAGCGGCGGTGTGGCTCAGGTTCGCCCCGAAAGCCGTGCGCGGCGAGGTGGAGCACGCCTGGCGCACGAGCGGTTCGGCCCAACCGGAGGAAGCGCTGTGGACCGCGTCGGGGCGCTACGCGGGGCTGCTGCGCCTGACCCCGCTGCGCACGGGCGTGGTGGACACCGTGCGGCCCCGCCAAAACCCCACGTCCGACCGCGTGGATGCGTACGAACGAAGGGACGGCGACCGCTGGTGACCAGCACCTCACGCTCCAACCGGGTGGAGCCGGAGGCGGCGCGGCAGGCCACGCTGGCCTTCGCCACCCCAGCGGGGCGCCGGCGCGCCGCCCCGGTCCGCTTCGGCCGCGAATCCCGCCGCGATCCGCTGCTGCCCCAGCGGGTCCGTAACGGCCTCCTGGACGACGAGGGGCAGCAGTGTGTCCAGGTACGCCTGAGCGCCGCCGACGCGGCCAACCCGGCGGCCCGCGCCCTGCTGGACGCGGAGGCGGGCACCGCCCTGCGCCTGCACCGCACGCTCGCCGAAACGGAGCACGCGGCGCTGTTCCCGCGGATCATCGGCTACGAGCTGGACACGACCGAGCCGTACTTGCTGTACGCGGCGCCGCGCGGCACCGCCGCCGTACGCACCCATGTGATGTCCGCGACCGATCAGCGCGTCTTCGCCCGTGATCTGATGCTGGCGCTGTGCCTGTTGGACGAACAAGGTCTCGTGTTACGCGGCATCTCGCCCACCACCGTGCTCTGGGACGGCACCTCCATCCAGCTCTGGGGCCTGGAGGGGGTCTCCCGCACCGGCCGCCCCAGAACCCCGTGGGGCAGGCCGCCGTACTGCTCGCCCGAACAACGCAGGGGTGAGGGCGCCGTGGACGCCCGGGACGCGGTGTGGAGCGCGGCCCAGGTGCTCTACCAACTCGTGACCGGCCGGCCGGGGCCCGCCGACCGGGCGCCCACCGACCTCGCCGAGCACCGAGTGCTGGCCGAGACGCTGCGCGGGGCCTTCGCCCCGCTTGCTGCCGACCGCCCGACCCCCGCCCACCTGCTCGACCTGCTGTCCCCGGGCGCCGCCCGGCGCAGCACGCTCAACCCGCCCGCCGACGAGACCCGCCCACACCAGGAGGCGTTCCACCACGCGCTACGCCTCAAGCGGAAGGCGCCCGCCGCCACCCCCGAGCCCGAGCACAGCGGCGGCGAAGTGCTCTGCCCGTACTGCCTGGAGACCATTCAGCTCGACCTCACAGCGCTGTACGTCACCGACAACAAGATGCAGTACCAGCAGCTGCACATCGCCGGCATCGGCAACCCCGTCCGACGCCAGGACATCATGCGCAGCGCCGTCCAAAAGTGCACGGCGGACCCGGACTTCCCCGAGCATTTCATCCCGGTGCCCTACCTCACCTACGGCCGGCCGCTGACGATCGCGATGGTCGGCCAGTCCTCCACCGGCAAAAGCCACTTGCTGACCCAGATGATCGCGGAGATCACCGATGGCGGCCTGGAACCGTTCGGAGTGAAGTGGCAGTCCGTGAACCCCGAACAGCACGCGCGGTTCGTACGCGAACGAGTACAGCCGCTGCGTAACGGCAAGGTCCTCGACCACACCGGCGGCCTCGGCCTGGACGGCTTCGCCCGCTTCGTGGAATCCCTCCTGCTCACCGACGCCTCCGGGCAGGTACGCCCCGTCGCCTTCTTCGATCTGGGCGGTGAGGACCTGGTACGCACCGATGCGGCGCTCCGCTTCCTCCTCGGAGTCGACGCCATGATCTTCGTGGTGGACCCGGCTTTGGCGCTCCCGCTGCCCCACTTGGATCACGCCAGAAAACGCTGGAATCTTGAGGTCAACCGGGACGGTGACCTCGCCTTCGGCACCGTCTTGGACCGGCTGCCGAAGAACGGCCCCTACCTCGACGTCGCCGCCGCTGTGGTGCTTGGCAAGGCCGATCTCCTACGGTTCCAGCCGCCCATCGACCGATGGCTGGACGAGACGCCGCGCACCTCGCTCGACCCCGAGCTCGCACGCGAGGAGAGCCGCGACGTCTACACGCTGCTGCGCCACCACGCCGGCCAGGCGTGGCTCCGCCCCTTCGACGCCATCCGCCGCTGCACCCTGCACATCGCATCGGCCACCGGCGGCCAGGAGGTGCACGGGCGCTACCCGGCCGGGGCGGGGCCGCGGCGCGTGCTGGAGCCGCTGATTTCACTCCTGGCGATGCAGGGGCTCATCGAGGTGCCGGGCGGCGCCGATGCGTACGCCGTAGGAGCAGCACCGGGCAGCCACGCGGCGCGGCGACCGGCAGCCGAAGGATCAGTGCGAAGGGAAGCACAGTGAGCGACTTCCAGGAACGCCCGGCCCACCGGACGCCGAGCGGAAGCGATACCGCACATCAGGCAGACCACGAGGCCCACGGGGCCCACGTGGACCAGGTCTTCCTTCGGTGGGACGGCAACCAGGGCCGCCAAGGCACCGGCATGAAGGCCGTAGCCCACTCCTGCCACCCCGAGCGCGCCGCGGAACTGGGCCGGGAACTGGGCCCGTTGCTCTGGGTTTCCGGCACGACGAGCCCTCGGCGCAGCGTCGTACGCACCATGTCCCGCGACGGGCACGTCATGCTCATCCAACGCTGGCCCACCACCGACCCGAGCGGCCGGCCCAGCACGGTCAGCCACGTCCTGATCGGCGAGCCAGGGAGCTTGAAGACCCGCCAGTGCATCGGCCTGGCACACGGCGGCTGGAGCAAGCGGGAGTACGCCGAGACGGTCACCGGGGAACTACCTCCGCTGGAGTGCGCCACACTCGCCGCGTTGGCCCGCGAGCGGCTGAATGGCATGTCGGCTGCGCTCCCGATGGTGCGCAAGGCGCTGACCTTGGTCACCGCGGAATGGCTGCGCGACCCGACGCAGCGCGTTTCCCTGCTCGCGGATGGAGCGGTGCTACCCCACTGGCCCGAGCGGGACGCGGTGCCGCTGGTGTATCTGGGCCTGTTCATGCTCTTCGGCAGCTGGTTCCGCCAGGAGTGGACGTTCGCCACCTACGACACGGTGGACACCCACCAGCTCCGTCTGATGTGCGTCCCGCGCTGGGAGCCGGACACGGGCGGGACCGGCCCACTGGCCCGCGTCATGGGCCGCCCGCCGGCCCACTCCGAGTTCGAGCAGGGCGCCGCCGCCCGGCTGGTGGAATACCTCCTGACCCACCCGACCGAGGTCGCAGGACTGCCCCAACTGGTCAAGGAACTCCAAGACGGTACGGAGCTGAGCTGGGCGCAGCGAAGCGCACGGCTCCGTAAGATCTTGGCCCCGACCCGCGCACCCAGCGCCCGCACCACCCCCGCGGCCCCCTCCCCCACGCCCCCAGCCGCACCACACGCCCCCACCCCGGCCGCGCCCGCGCCCGCCGCATGGCAAGCGGCGCCCGGCGCCGGCCAGCAGGCCCTCACCCACGAGGCGCCCGGACTCCACGCAGCCCTGCGAGATCGCAAACACGGAAACCCCATGCAACGCGGCCTACTGCGCGAACATCTGCGAGAGCAGCTACGCACCGTGTCCGACGAGGTACTCCTCCACGAGATGCACCTGGGCGAGTTGCCGAGACCTTCCCTGGAACTGCTGCTGGACGAGTTGGGCAGGGCCCCACGCGTCCAGGCCCGTCAGCCGGCCACGCAGCACAAGCTGTGCACGGTGGTGCTGAGCAACGACCTGTACATCGAGCCGAACGGCCTTGGCGGTGAGCCCGTCTCGCGAACGGACCAGGTCCATCGGGCGGCCGACCTCTTCACTTGGGCCGTTGCCCCGCTGGCTCGGGACGAGCGCTATCTGCCCGATCTACGGGAGTTGCTGTACCGGATGTTTCGGGACCGCCCGACCGCCGAAAGCTGGCTCCGGGTGAGCATCATCGCCCCGCACAGCGGCGTGGCTCCCGACCTGCCGCCCACCCTGTGGCAACAGATCCTGCGGGACATGCTCCAACCGAGCCAGGTGCCGCCCGCGGCTGCCCACACGTCCTTCGCCGGCTCGGTGCCCGCCTCGGCTCCGGAGCTCGCCGTCGATGCGTCCGCGCCAAATTCGCTCGCGGACCGGTTCTCCGACCTGCTGACCAGCCCGGGCTGCGTGGTGGCGGCCGGCGCGGGTCTGATCTCCGTGCTCATCGCCATCCTGGTGATCCTCGTGTGACGAGCGGCGGGGCACCCGGTGCAGCCGGCACCACCCAGCACCATCCCGCGCCTTCGCGTCCCGCACGGACACAGCACGCAACGGAGCAACAGCGGCGCGAAAGTTGACCCTTGACCGGTGCCCGCCCGGTAGCATCGCTATCCATGTCGAAGCCTGATGATCTGCTCGTCGATATCGCCACCGCGGTGGAGTCAGAGCACACCAATCAGATGTCTCTCACCGTGGTAGTCCCCGGCGCCGTCATCACTGGACGGCTGGCACCGGAAGCCGTCTGGCGAGAGCGAGTGGCCGAGGTCCTCAAGGACTCGAACCAACTGGGCGCCTTCGCCCCCATCTTCACAGGGGAGGGAGCGGATCGCCGCGCCCAGCGAGGCAAGGTTCCCTCACACTTGCATTTCCACGTCGCGAGGATTCTCCAGGGCAGCCTGGGCATTCCCGAAACCGGTGGAATGTACCGCATTGCCATCAAGGACGTCAGTGCCTGGACGGTAGGAGACTTCAGCTACTCCGACCGCTGACCCAGCGCCCGTCATCACACTCATTGCCACACCCGTCGCCTACCGCTGACCGCACAGCCGCCGCCCGCCGCCCCTGGGCGGGCGGCTGGCCTTGCCGCAAGGGCCCCGACCGGGGCCCAGGGGCTGGCCACAGGTCGAAGACATGAAGCGAAAGACAGAGCGCACCGGCTCGGCCGGGGCTGCTCAGCTTTGGGTGGCCTCTGGCCCACCGGCGTCGGTCACCGCGGGGGTGGCCTCCCCGAGCATCGCCGACGCAGCCTCGACCGGGCTGAGGTCAACGGGAGCAGCGGGGGCGGGGACGGAGCGGCAGGTGAAGCCGAGACGGGTAAGCGCCCTGGTCACCTCGCCGGCGGAAAAGTCACGACGGTCCTGCCTGGTGATCGCTTCCCCCACCTGCTTGACGGGGTAGTGCCGGCGACCGACGATCACGGACTCACCCGTGATGGGCTCGGGCTTGACGCCCTTCATCGCTTGCTCGACGTCGTTCTTTTCCAGGTTGAACGGGAAACGGGCGATGACGCAACGCATAGTGCCTCAAGGGGTTTCGGGAGCCGTACGTACAGTGCCGGCCCGAGTCGGATCAGCGGGACAGAACAGGGACTCCCAGGGCATAACCCTCGTCGTCAACCACGGGGGGAGCGGGGAGCGTGCTGCGTGCGGTCGCGCAAGGCACGTGCCGCGTCGTACTGAGGCGTTTCAGAGGAACGCATCGCAAGAAGACGTTCCGGAGCGGGTGAGCGGTGTGCAAGTGGTGGCCAGGCCCCACAGGCGGGTGAAGTCAGTGAACCACGAATTGCTGCGGCGGTGGGTGAACTGACTTCGGTCACCTGGGCCGCATATCGGCCGCTCCGTCGCATCTGAGCAGGTGTCCGGCTCGGGCGCAGCGTGGCGCAGACGAGCCGAGAAACAGGGAGGAACAAGAAAGACGAGCCCGGGCCGAGCAGCAGGAGTGTGATCCGAGACGTCGGACACACAAGAAGCGCGGAGCGATGGGCCATAGTGCCGAGCCGTGTGCGGGGCCGAAGGCCCAAAGGGCGCCATGGGCGGCAGCTGCCGGGCGGCGTGCGCTGGGGCTGTGCGGCGGCCTCGCGAGGAGACTGCGGCGAAAAACCCGGGCCCCCACCTGCGACAACGCCGCGAGGCAGGGGGAACAACCGGAGAAATGAACGAGCCGGGACCCGCACCCAAAGGCGTGGGTCCCGGCTGCGAAACACGCTTCAGCGTCAGGCAGGAACGATGTTCTCGGCCTGCGGGCCCTTCTGGCCCTGCGTAACGTCGAAGGTCACCTTCTGACCCTCCTGCAGCTCGCGGAAGCCCTGGGTCGCGATGTTCGAGTAGTGGGCGAAGACGTCAGCGCCGCCGCCATCCTGCTCGATGAAGCCGAAACCCTTTTCCGCGTTGAACCACTTGACGGTGCCAGTAGCCATAATCTAAATCTCCTTCGGGGCAGTGCGCCGGAACCCGCACTGCGCGAGCCCCGCGTCGCCGCGATTTTTGCCCCGTCCGGAAAACAACACCGGAAATACGGAAGCACAACTGCAACAACTGAGATCAACAGTAGCACGCCAAGCACGACCAAGCACGGCCGAGCACGACACGCCACCTATCTGCCCTTGATGCATCATAAAGCCTCATCACAGCTTCCTCGCATGTCTGCACCCGTCACGATAGATATGCGGTCTCAGCGAGTGGAGTGTCACGCCGAGGACAGGGGGGCGGAGGCAGGGGAATACAGGCAGGAGGACGAGGCAGGGCTAGAGAGGGCGCCCCGCCCGGAGCGGGCCGTCGCCTGCGGGCCAACGCCCGCGGGACGACGCGTGACCGAACGCCGGCACTCAGGGCTCAGGGGCCTTCCCTCTCAGCGGCCTCCCCCGCCGCACCCCCGGCCGCGCCGTTAGCCGCGGGCCCAGCCGCCCCTTCAGCCGCGCCCCCGGCCGCGTTCTCGGCTCCCGCCTCGTTCCGGCGCAGTTCCTCGTTGAGCCGCAGGGCCTCTTCGAGCTGGTCTTCCAAAATCACGATGCGGCACGCGGCATCGATCGGCGTGCCGCCATCGACGAGTTCGCGCGCTCGGGCGGCGATGCGCAACTGGTAGCGGGAGTAGCGGCGGTGACCACCTTCGGAACGCAGCGGGGTGACCAGCCGGGCCGTACCAAGGGCCCGCAAGAAACCAGGGGTGGAGCCGATCATCTCCGCGGCGCGCCCCATGGTGTAGGCGGGATAGTCGTCATCATCGAATCGATCACTGTCGCGCGGAGCACGCGGGCGGTCTGCCGGGGGCATGGGCACCTCTCGGGCAACGCGTCGAGGGGCCCCGGCGCCATCTGGCACCAGGGCCCCGAGGGGTTTTCAACACCATCCGCCGACGCTGTGCGTCGGCCTTCGTCTACCGCATGTTCGGCTGGGAGCCCGAAGATGCGGGGGTCGCGAACGCGTGACTGGGGACCACCTACCAATCCGGGAGCTGCGGTACCCGAGTGAGCTGGCACTTCGCTCGGGCGATCCTGATGGTGTTGCTCCTCCTTTGGGTCGCACTCCTCTGTACTGCTGCTGTGCTGCTCTGCACGGAAATCCGGCTCGGCGGCCCTTGAGGCCGCCTGGCCCGACAACCACGCGTGGAACCCTTTCGTCTTGCTGGCTCCACGAGTCCGCTGTCGTGCCCCGTGCTCAGCGCGCCAGTTCGTCTCTGCCGCGCATCTGTGATGTCGTTGGCTACACGAGAAACTCTAGCCAGCTACAACAGCAATGTCTACTCCAGCCGCAATAGATTTTCGTGAGTCCAAGGCATAGCTACGTGTTCCGCACCCCCGCGGGCCATCCACCGGCCGCCGGGCCGCGCTGCGGTGACGGGTTAGTGAGCTAGCGCAGTGGTGGGCTGGTGGAGTGGGTCGCCCGATGTGTCGGGTGGCCGTAAGCCGTAAGCCGTAAGACAAGGCGCGACATGCACCAAAGTCATGTGTACGGCTGCCTTTTGCCAGTGCAGCGCGGCGACCTGGGGTTTCTACGCTCGGGCCATGTCCCGCATACGCCGTACATCCGCCGCCCTGGTCCTCTCGCTGGCGCTGGCGCTGCCGCTCAGCACGGCCTACGCCAGCGCCGCCGCACCACAGTCGGCCGCCTCGGCCCCGTCTGCGCGTACTGCTGCTGCGCAGGCGATCTCTTCGCGTACCGCCGCACCTGCTGCGGACACCCAGCTCAGGATTCCTCGACTCAGCGGGCCGTACGCGGTCGGACGGAACGTCCGCCACCTCGTGGATCACACCCGGCAGGACCCCTGGGTGCCCAGCGCCCAGCGGGAGTTGATGGTGTCTGTTTATTACCCGGCCCGCCCGGCCCACCCGGCCCGCCTCGACGGCGGTGGGAGCGGCAAGGCCCGTGCCCCCTATATGTCCATCGAGGAGGTCCGACTCTTCCTCCAGGGGAAGAAGCTGGACGCCGTGCTCGACGCCGAGCAGGTCAGTGCGACCCGCACCCACGCCCGTACCGACGCACGGCCTGCCCGTGGCACCCATCCATTGCTGGTGCTCTCACCGGGCTTCACGCTCCCCCGCGCCACCCTCACTCTGCTGTCCGAGGACCTGGCGTCGCGCGGATACGTCGTCGCTCTGCTCGACCATGCCTACGAAACGTTCGGCACCACCTTTCCCGGGGGCCGCGTCCTGACCTGCCGAGCCTGCGAGGTGGTGGAACAAGAGCCGACGGACGCGGCGGAGAAGAGGCGCATGGGCGAGGCCGCCGAAGATCGGGCGGCCGACATCTCCTTTGTCATCGACGAGCTGAAGCGGCGCCACCCCGTCTCGGGCCAGCCGGCCCGCTGGCAACACTCCGCGATGATCGACTTCTCCCGTATCGGTGCGGCGGGCCATTCGATCGGCGGCAATGCCGCGGCGTACGCCATGAGCGTGGATCACCGCATCCGTGCGGGGGTGAACATGGACGGCTCGTTCTTCGCCCCGGTGCCGCGATCCGGCCTCGGAGCGCGGCCCTTCCTGATGCTCGGGACCGAGACCGACCACGCCCCCAACGGCGCGGACACCACCTGGCCACGCGACTGGGCACGGCTCGACGGCTGGAAGCGCTGGCTTACGGTGCGGGGAGCGGGCCACTTCTCCTTCCTCGACCTGCCGGTCCTCGGCGCCCAGCTCGGCATCACGGACCCCACCGCCCCGCTCCCCGGGCGTCGGGCAGGCAAGATCACCACTGCGTATGTGGGCGCCTTCTTCGATCAACACCTGCGCGGAGTTCACCAGCGGCTGCTGACCGGCCCGTCGCACGCTCACCCCGAGGTGACCTTCCGTAACCCGTAAAGCCGTGCTCCGTCACCCGTGACCCGCTGCCCTTGCCCGCGAGGGCGTTCGGGTCGCCGCCGCTACAGCGGAAGCACCGCGGTCAGCAGCCAGCCACCGCTCGGCTGGGGGCTGGCCGTCAGGCTTCCGCCGGCCAGCCGTACTCGTTCGCCGAGTGCGACGAGACCGACGCCGCCCGAGACGGGAGGGTGCGCGGCTCCAGAGCGGCCACCGTTGGCCACGGATACGCACAGGGCGCCCGCCTTCCGCGCCAGCCGCACCTCGACGGCGGCTCGTGGCGCGTGCTTGGCCGCGTTGGTCAGTCCCTCCTGGACGACACGGTGGGCGGTAACAGCGAGATCGCCGGGCAGTTCGCCCGCCTCGTCGTGCAGGGTGAGCCTGACGCCGGCCGCGCGGGCCCCCTCGATGAGGTGCCCGATGTCGCCGGCTGGCGCGCGGGGCGCGGCGGCGGCGCCGTCGTGGAGGACGCCGATGATGTCGCGCAGCCGTTCGGTGGCGGATGCGGCGGCCTCGCGTACCTCGCCGGCGGCGTCCTGTTGCGGCCCCGCCAAGCCGAGTTCCAGGGCGCCCGCGCGCAGGGCGATCAGGCTCAGGTCATGGCCGAGCGAATCGTGCATGTCCTCGGCGATGCGGTTGCGCTCGCGTAGGCGTGCCGTCTCCGCGGCGGCGGCCTGCCCCCGCTCGACCTGCCGGCGCCACCCTCGACCGAGCGCCCAGGGCGTAACGACCGCGCCGCCGAGCACGGCCAGCAGCGACACCCACTGCCAACCATCGTGCCCGGCGAGCAGGACGACCGGCAGTCCGGCAGCCGCGACGGCACCGAACGCCCACCGGGCCAGCCGGTCGTAACGGCTCCACCGCCCACCCACACACCCCCCGGCCATCGCGACCGCGACCAGGCCCACCGGCAGCTCGTCGGGAAAGGCCGCGCCGATGACGAGGGTCGCGGCGAGCGCACTCCCCAAAGAACCGAGTGCACACCAGGGACGAACGAAGCGGGTCAGCACACCGGTGAGGCTAGCCGGGGCCCACAGCGAAGGGCCCCGCCGGGCGGTCAGCCCGCAAGCCCTGCCTCGTACGCGAGGATCGCCGCCTGCACCCGGTTCTTCAGCTCCAGCTTGGCGAGCATCGTGGACACGTACGCCTTGACGGTGCCCTCCACCACATGGAGTCGGTCGGCGATCTCGGCGTTGGCGAGTCCGGCGCCGACCAGGGCCAGCACCTCGCGCTCGCGCGGGGTAAGGGCCTCGATGCGCGTCTGCGCCGCGCCGCGCTTGGCGGAGAAGTCACCGAGGGCGATGACCCGTTGGGCAATCCTCGGGGACAAGAAGGCCGCACCATCGGCGACCGCCTCAATGCCCGCGTGCAACTCCCGCGGGTTGCCGGACTTGAGCAGAAAGCCACTGACCCCCAGGGAGAGAGCGGCAGCGATATACGCGTCCTCGGAGAAGGTGGTGAGCATGACGACCGCGGTGTCCGGGGCGAGTTCCCGTAGTTGGGCTGCGGCCTCCAAGCCGTCGAGCCGCGGCATGCGGATGTCCAGGAGTACGACGTCGGGCCGGTGTTTGCGGACGAGTTCGACAGCCTCCCGCCCGTCGCCCGCCTCGGCGACCACGTCGATACCGGGAGCGGCCAACAAGATTGCCTTGATCCCCGCCCGGACCATCATCTCGTCGTCCGCGATCACCACCCGAATCACCGCCGACCCCGCTCCTCACGCTTCTTCTTTGCTTCTGCTCCCCGACCGGGGCGGCATCGTGTGCCGTCTCGCCGACCGATCCGGGCCACGCTATACCGCTGGGCCATGTGGGCCTCGTACGGGCGCTGGAGCGGGCCCTACACGGCCCGGACGCCGCCCGCACACGGCCCGGACGCCGCCCGAACGGGGCCCGTGTGACGTGTGAACGAGCCGTGAACGGTGGGCCGTCAGGCGCTCTGGGCATCGCCGCGGGGAACCTTCCGGCCCCACTTCCTCGTCAGCTTTATCAGAGGACGTTTACGGCGGGTCCCCTCCCAAACGCCGGGTTCTCGAACGCCGAGTTCCCCGAACGCTGGGGCGCTCTCCGCGACGGCTTTCCCATTCCGATTACCTCACTCTTTCCTACCCAAGAAACGTAAATTCCCACTCAACAAACTTAAAGCGGCCTTTGAGCGAGATGGGAAAGATGTGCGCCATTCTCGCGCCTTTACGCCCTTTATGCGGAGAAATTAGCTTCCGGGAAAAGCCGCCCGATCACCCGCAATAGATCACGCTCCACCCGCCCCGACCTGGCCTTTTACGGGCGCGTCGCGCGTCACCAGCAGACCCAACGCCCTCGCAAGGGATCACCCAAGGGCCGCCAGCGCTATATCCGAATGTTATGGAACATTGTTACTACCCTGTTCAACTAGCTTTCGTAATCCTGGTAGCCCCTGCCCACCACACACGATCTCTCGTGTGTCTTGGAAACGAGGAACCTTGCGAATAACCAGGCTAATCCCCACACTCCTGGCCGCTTTGCTTTCCGTCCTTACCCTCTCCGTCACCGCCACCGCCGCGGACAAGCCCGCGACACAGGCGCCCAGCGTCGAGCAGCCGAGAAGCCCGCAGCCGATCATCGGTGGTGGGCAGGCGCAGAGCGGTCCCTGGGCGGCCCGGCTGTTCTCCAACGGACGGCAGACCTGTACCGCCACGATCATCTCCTCGAACTGGATTCTCACCGCCAAGCACTGCGTCACCGGCGGTGGGCTGTCGTTCCGCATCGGCAGCCTCGACCAGACCAGCGGCGGCACCATGGCCAATGGCGCTCAGACCGTGACCCACTCCTCGTCGGACCTCGCGCTGGTCCGCCTCGACCGTTCCGTCTCGGCGACCTACGCGCGGCTCGGGCAGCCGGGTTCGGTGTCCGTCGGCCAGAGCGTCCAGGTCTACGGCTGGGGCGCCACGTCCCAGTGCGGCTCGGAGATCAACTGCCAGTCGCAGTTCCTGAAGGTCGCGAACGTGACCGTGACCGGTGGTTGCAGTGATGCCTACCAGGGCTCCGCGATCTGCGCACGCCGCGGTAACGGCATCACGGCCGGTGGCGACTCCGGCGGTCCGATGATGGCAAACGGCATCCAGGTCGGTGTCGCGTCCACCAGCGACCGGCAGACCACCACGGCGTACACGAACGTGACGGCGTACCGCTCCTGGATTCAGTCCGTCGCGGGCGTCTGATCCCGTCGCGGGTATCTGATCCCGTCAACGGGCGCTTGATCCCGTAACGGGCGTTTGATCAACGCTTCACCCCTCGCAGCGTGTTGACATGGTCACCACAGGTGACACGGTGAGTGACACGCAATGAGGACGACTTCGGGGCGGGGGCACGCCGCGTACGGATATTCCGTCGCGCGGCGTGCCCCCGCCCCCGTCATGCCGTGGCAGCGCGGGGCCTTGAGGCGCGGCGCAGCGCGCGGCCGATGTTCCGCGCGTCGATGCCCGCCTGATGGAGCGCCCCGCTGAGCGGGTTGCCGTACCCGGCGAAGTACAGGTGCGGGGCGCACGGGCTCGTCTCGGCGCCGCGTACGACCGGCTCCCCGTTGGCGCGTAGCACCGGCAGGGCGTCGAGCAGGGAGCCGAGGCCGCAGTGGTAGCCGGTGGCGGCGATGATGGCCTCCGGCTGTACGTCGGAGTCATCGGCCAGCACAACGCGAGCGCCATCGATGCCGACGACGGCGGCGCGGGGCCGCACCCGCCCGGCGCGGATGGCCTCGACGATGCCCCGGTCGTGTACCGGGCTCATCTCATCCCGCGCGGAGCGGGTGTAGAGGCCCATGGTCGGCTCTGGCAGGCCGTGCCCGGTCAGATCCGGCAGCAGCAGGCGCCGCATGAGGCCGTTGAGCCGATCCCCGACGGCGGGCGGAAGCCGGTGCGCCCAGAGGCCGGCCAACTGCCATCGGTTGGTGGCCGCCGGCACCATGTGCGGCGGGGTGCGTAGGGACAGCCACACCCGGGCGGCGCCGGCCTCGGCCAGCGCCACGGCGATCTCCGTACCACTGTTGCCTGCGCCGACCACCAGCACCTCGCGGCCTTGGTACGGGGCGGGGCTGCGGTAGTCCCGCGAGTGCAGCAGCGTGCCGGTGAACGTGGTGCGCCCCGGCCACTGGGGTAGGCGCGGCGTATGGTTACGCCCAGTGGCCACGACCACCGCGCGGGCCCGAAGCACTCCGCTCCCGGTACGCACCCGCCACAGCGCGGCGGGGTACGGCGTCTGGTCGGCGTCGGCGAGCGAGGCCGCCAATTCGATCCGCTCCACGACCGTATGGGTACGGACGTCGATCCGGTGGTGGTCGGCGTAACGTTCCAGGTAGCGCGCCCAATCGTCGCGGCCGACCCAGCGACCGGCGGCGCGCGGGATCGGCAGACCGGGTAGCCGGGACAGCGCCCGGGTGGTGTGCAGGCTCAGGTGGTCGTAGTGGCCGCGCCAGTGCGCGCCGATCCGGCCGGCACGCTCGTAGACGACGACGGGCACGTCGGCCCTGCGCAGTCGCGCGGCAACGGCCAGGCCGCTGGGGCCGGCCCCAATGACCACAACAGGCGTGGCGGCAGTGCCGCTTGAGGGCGTAGGCATCGCTCTTTGCAACGACTGTCATCAGGCGCCGTTACGGGCCTGACGCACCGCGCGGAAGCCCCGTACGCGCTCTGCGCCGCGACCGAAAAGGCGGCCGGTCAACGAACGGCCAGACCAAGGACGGACGAACGAAGCGGGGGCGGACGCCGAGCGCGCACGGCCCGGAACAAACGAAAAAGCAGGGGCGGGCAGGGAGCGCGCACGGCCCGGAACACAGGAACACCATGCGGGTGGATAGGGAGCGCGCACGGCCTGGAAACGGACAAAAACGGGGTGCACGGATCAGAGACGGACGAGCGGGGGCGGTGCACACTCGACGGAGGGCAGTAGGGGTTCGCCGCCCTTCCTGTGCGCGGCCGTCCTCGGCTGTCCACTCGCCCCCGACGCTGCCCGCACTGCGGGTTGGTACTCGCGAGTACGTGATGATGGTTCGATGACGTGTGGTGATTGAGCGTTGGAGTGCGGGGCCGGGTCAGGGGCGGTGCCGCGCGGCCCGGACGGATTTTCCGTTCGGGAGGCTGGGCCGGTAGGCGTGCAAGGGGCGCGGGCCTGACGAAAGGTTATGTGTCCGGTGGTGATGATGAATCGGCCTTCTCGCGTGCTGTCGGCTATCCCCTACGCGGTGATGGCGATCGTGGCCGTGGTGGACGTGGCCGCCGGCTCGGACGCGGGATTTCTGCCCCTGATATCGCTGGGGCCCGCGTTCGCCGGCCTCGTCGGCGGCTGGCGGCGTACGGCGTGGATCGGCGCCCTCGCGCTCGCGCTGAGCCTGGGCCTTGGCCTGTACGACGGATTGTGGGCGCACCGCCGCGGGATCACCGCGCTGGTGTCGGTCACCGGCGTAACGGTGGCGGGCCTGGTCGCGGCGGTGATGCGGCAGCGACGCGAGGCGGAACTGGCTAGCGTGCGGTCGATCGCCGAGGTGGCGCAGCGCGTCCTGCTGCGCCCGGTGCCGCGATGTGCGGGGTCGCTGCGGGTGGCCGTCTCGTACACGTCGGCGATGGCCGACGCCCGGATCGGCGGCGATCTGTACGAGGTCGTGGCCACGCCGTATGGGGTACGGACCATCGTGGGTGACGTCCAGGGCAAGGGCCTGGAGGCAGTGGAAACGGCGGCGGTCGTGCTGGGCGCCTTCCGCGAGGCCGCGTACGACGAGCCCGAACTGACGGCCGTGGGGGAACGGCTTGAGCATGCGCTGGATCGTCATCTGACGGCGGAGAAATTCGTCACCGCGGTGCTCGCCGAGTCCACCACCGAGCGGTCGATGACCCTGCTCAACTATGGCCACCCGGCCCCGCTCCTGGTGTGGCAAAACGGCGGCGCAACCTTCCTCGCCCCACCCGAACGCGCCCTGCCCCTCGGCCTCGCCCTGCACGGCATGAAGGGCCCACATCCGCACACGGTGGACTTCGCCCGCGGGGACCAGATGCTCTTCTACACCGATGGTGTCAGCGAGGCCCGCAACACCCAAGGCCAGTTCTACCCCCTCGACGCACGCGCCGCCCTGCTACGGGAAGCAGACCCGGAAGACGCGGTGGAGGCACTACGCAAGGACCTGGTCACCTATGCGGGCGGCCCTCTCCATGACGACGCGGCCATGCTTTTGGTGCGCTATCGGGGCAATTGAGCGGCAGAGTGGGGTGCTTGTAATGGGGGCGCTTGGTGAGGTTGCTGCGCGGTGGGGGCGTTGGGGGGCTGCTGGTGCGCGGTGGGACTGTTGGTGCGGTGGGGGCGTTGGTGCTGCGCTTCAGCCGTTCCCCGTGGTCGTGCGGCGGTACGCCCTACGGGCGTGACTTATGCGGGCGATGAGAGTGCCCAGCACGGCGGCGGCCAGGAGGGACCCGAGGCGGCCCGCCTCCGGATAGCCGGCCCAGCTCAGCCGCCCCCGCGGGGTGACGGCGAAGCTGTTGAGGAACACCCAGCACACCACGGCGATGCCCGGGGCGGCGATCAACCGGGCACAGATCCCCAGGCCCACGGCCAGGGCCGACAGCACGGCTAGCACGGTGCCCGGGTCCCTGAGCAGGCCGAGGGCGCCGAGCAGCGCGACCAAGGCGAACGCCCCGCCGTACGCCACGCCCAGCACGCGCGGCGTGGCCACGGGTTCCGGGACGGGCCTGACCTCCTGTGTACGGAAAAGGCGCCAGTCCACCCTCAGCACGGATTCCCCCCGGTGGTCCGAACCGCGCCACCCGGTTGGCGCGGGCGCCACCGGAGCACGGCAGGAGTCGATGTCATGAACAACGTCAATCCCGGGCACGCGTCCGGGACTCGGGCACGCGCCCGCACCAGGATTCCCCCCCGGCCCGCCGCGCGAGGCTTCCGCACGACGCCTCCCCACCCGCCCACGCTGCCGCACGCCCTACGCGCACGGCAAGCGCCTCTTGAGTACGCTGCGCGCCCCCGGGCCGCGCGCACCCGCGGGGCGTGGGCACCCCGTCGAACGCCCACGGTGGGGCGTGTGCCGACTGGACCACCCGTCCGACGCATGCCACCGAAACAGCCTACGTCCGCGCTGCGGGGCACGGTGCCCCACCCGGCCTGTGAGGCGGCGGTCAGCCGGCCGGGCGGGCGCTACTTGGGCGCGGCGCTCCCCGCATTGCCCGGGCCGCTTCGCTCCTCGTCGTCCGCCGCAGCCGGTGCGACCCGCACACCGGCCAGCGCATCGCCATACAGATAGGACATCAGCCGCTCCAGGGAGGCCCAGCCGGGGCCTGCCGCGGACGCGTCGAGGGGGTAGTAGAAGGCGGCCTTGTCGCGCGAGCCCAGTTGTACCGGGCGTGCCAGCGATGGGGGGCGGCGGGCGGCGGTGACGCCGATGGCGCGCACGTCGTCGCGCCCCAGTGCGAAGCCCAGCGGTACGGGCGCGCCCTCCAGCACCGGCGGCACGGTCAGGTCCGCTCGGGCCGCACGTCGCTGCACCAGGAGGGAGACCAGGCCATGCTCGGCCGCCAGCTCGGCGACGAGGTCGGCGAAGCAGTCGGAGTCGGGCTCGTCGGCCGGGGACGGGAAGCCCAGCGTGAGTGTCGCGTCCTCCTCGACACCACCGGTCGTGAGCCCCGTACGCAGCGTCGCAAGCGCCGGGTGGTCTGGGCTGCCAACGGCAACCGTCCAGGTAGGTTGCGGCGAGCGCTCCCGGACGAAGTCCGTGAGTTCGGGACGGGACCAGGGCTGACCGGCCGGTTCTGCGCTGCCCCAGCCGTGCGGCGGCCCACCCGTCAGGCGCCGCCAGGCGCACTCCAGCGCGCCCCCGAGCAGGAGATCGGCCTCAGCCGGTTTGCGCGTACGAAAGGAGAGGGCGAGCTGGCAGCCCGTTATCTGCGACTCGCCGGCGGCAAGGAAAGCAGGCGCCGGGACGCCCGTGGCGACGAAGGCGCCGTCCGTCCAGCGCAGTTCACTGCCCGACAGACCGTCGTAGTAACCGCCCACACCATCGCCCACGACCCAGCGATTGGGGGCGCCCGAAAGCGCTGCCCGCAGGGGCAGCGTCAGCCGCGCCGACGCCTGCGTGACGATCTGCAATCCGCGGTCGCTGCTCACCGCGGCCTCAAGCGCCTCCGCCAGCCATGACGTCATCGCCACCAGCGGCCGATCCTGGATGACGACGGCCACCTTGTCGCTCAGTACGTCAACGGCAGGCTGGGCGGCGGCGGGCGCGGTCGCACTCGCCACATCGGTGACCGGCCTGCCGAAGTCGGTGACGGCCGCCTCGCGAGGCCAAACGCTGCCGCCGAGTTGGGATACGAGCCGCGAGGCGATGACGCCGGCGAGCCGCCCGGACCGCTGCGCCGCGGTCGCCGCTCGTATCTCCGTCCACCACACCGGTCCTTCCACCCGTACGTCGAGCAGCCGGGCCGCCTCGCCGGGCACCCGGATCAGTAGGGGCGTCTCGATGGAGACCAGCGGGCGCCCATCGGCATCACAAAGCTGAACTACCGCCCCATCGGCTGCCGTGGCCATGGTCATATCGGGCCCGCCGGACACCAACCCGGCCATCAGGCTCCAGGCTTGGGGCATGCGCTCGGTAAGCGCGATCACGTCCTTGGTCATACGGCCCTCACCTGTGCTCGTCCTCTCGTTCCCGTACTACGGAATCCGGTGCCACTGCCGTCTGCACCAGGCGTGGCGGGGCGCCACGGCGGACAAAGGTGCCCCGGCCAGCGGGCTGGTTCTGGGCGTAAACGCCGGGGAAAAGCTGCCCCTCCGACCGGTCGCCTGTCATGACCAGGGCGGCGGTCCCGCTCTCGCGCATCGTCATCAAAAACGGTTCGTACATGGCCCTCGATGCACCGGCCACCCGCCGGGTGACGACAAAGTGGAGTCCGATGTCACGTGCCGAGGGCAGGTAGGGCAGAAACGGTTCCAGTGGCTGCTGGCCGGCCACCGCCAACACGTCGTAGTCGTCCACGAGCACCACGATCCGCGGCCCCGAGAAATCGATTCCGCCCGCGGCGAGCTGTTCGGGGGCCATCGCCTCGTCCGGCAACCGCTTGGCCAGTTCGGTGGCGATAGCACCGGATAACCCGGTGGCCAACTTGGCGTTGTGCGCGTAACCACCCCGGTAGTCATCGGGCACCAAACTGTGCAGACCGCGCCGCGGGTCCAGCACCGCGAAGACCAGTTGGTCATCCGCGTACCGCTCCATCAGGCCGCGTGCGATGAGCCGCAGCATGTTGGTCTTGCCGCACTCGCCGTCGCCGAGGACGAGCAGGTGTTGATCCTGCCGGAACAGGTCGAGCAGCACTGGCCTGAGCGCGTTTTGGTCAAGGCCCACCGGGACCCGGCGCGGTTCAGCCTCGGGGCCTGGCAGCCGGTGCAGGCCCAGCCGGGCAGGCAGCACCCGCACGGGCGGCGCCGCGGGGCCCGACCAGGCCGAACTGACCGCGCGCACCGCGTGCTCGGTGGCGCCACCCAACTCGTCGGCCACCCCCAGGCCGTCGATACGAGGCAGGGCCACCTGTGCGAACAGCTTGGCATCGGTCAGCGCCCGACCCGGCTCGTCAGGACTGAGAGTTTCGGCGAGACGGCGGTTGACGGTGCTGTCCGACGGGTCGTTGAGCCGGAGCTCGATCCGGGTGCCGAACGCGGATTGGGCGACGATGCGCACCTCGTTCCAGCGCAGCATGCCGGCGACAACATGGATGCCGTAGCCACTTCCGCGCTTGAGGAGTTCGGTCACCGGGTCGTCCAACGCCTCGAACGTATCGCGCAGTTCGCCGAACCCATCGACGACGAGCACGATGTCGGTGGAGCCCAACTCGGGCAGCCCGCCCCGAGCCCGCAGCCGGCGCAGCTCCTCCACGGAGTCGATCCCGTGCTCGCGGAATGCCTCCTCGCGGGCCGCGAGCATGCTGCGCACCTCCTCGACCGTACGGGACGCGCGCTCCCGGTCCGACCGGCCCGCGACCCCGCCGACGTGCGGCAGGCCGGCCATCGTTTGGAGCCCGCCCCCCACCAGGTCGAGGCAGTAGACGCCAACCTCCTGCGGCGTGTGCGTCAGCGCGAGCGCGAGGACCAGAGTGCGCAGCAGGGTCGTCTTGCCCGAGGCTGGCCCGCCGATGACGGCAACATGCCCACCGGCGACGGTCAGGTCCAGGACCCATTGGCCCTGCCACTGCCGCGCCGGGTCATCGAGCAGGCCCAGCGGCACCCGCAGCGCACCGCCACCCGGCCGGCCCGCCAACTCCATGCCGCGCGTGCCCGCCCGCACCGGGCCGGCCGCCGCGTCCAAGGTGAGTGCCTCGGGCAGCGGCGGCAGCCAAATCTGCTGCACCGGTGGGGCCGCGCCGATGAGCTGGTCAACCATGGTGGACATGAGCGTGGGCCCGACCGTACGGCGCGCCGGCGCGGCCGGGCTCCCGGGCTCGCCCTCGCCGGTGCCGCCGCCGTCCTCCCCGGTGGCCAGGGTGTTGTACGTGGGGTACGGCAAGGCCGCCGGCCCCCGCTCCTCCTCAACGTCGTGCCGGGCCGGGCCTCGATAGGGCCCCGACACATACCCCGCCTTGAACCGCTCGTACGCGCTGGTGTCCACCTTCAGATAGCCAAAGCCGGGAATGGGCGGCAGATGGAAGGCGTCGGTGGTGTCCAAGACGGTGCGCGACTCGTCGGGCGAGAAGGTGCGCAGGCCCAGCCGGTAGGAGAGGTAGGTGTCCAGACCTTTGAGCTTGCCGCCCTCGATGCGCTGGCTGGACAGCAGTAGATGGACCCCGATGGAGCGCCCGATGCGCCCGATGGACAGGAACAGGTCGATGAAATCGGGTTTGGCAGTCAGCAGTTCACCGAATTCGTCAATGACCACGAACAGATGCGGCAGCGACTCCAAACCGAGTTCGGGGCGCTGGGCGCGAGTAGCGGCGTACGTAGAGATGTCGGCGATGTTCCCCGCATCTTTGAGTACCTGTTGGCGCCGCTTGACCTCGCCGGACAGGCTGGAGTGCACCCGCTCCACCAACCCGGCCCTGTTCTCCAGGTTGGTGATGACGCCGGCCACGTGGGGCAGTGGCGCGAAGGGCGCGAAGGTGGCGCCGCCCTTGTAGTCCACCAGCACCATCGCCAGATCCTGCGGCGGGTGCGTGGTGACGAGGGCGAGCACCAGGGTGCGTAGCAGCTCGCTCTTGCCCGAACCGGTAGCGCCCACGCACAACCCGTGCGGCCCCATGCCCAGTTCGGCGGACTCCTTCAGGTCCAGCAGCACCGGCTCGCGGGCGTCGCTCAAACCGATCGGCACCCGCAGGTAGTTCTGGTCCCGGCGCGGCGCCCACAGCCTGGGGATATCCAGGGCGCCCGGGTCATCCACCCCGATCAGCGCGGGGAAGTCCACCGGCCCGGACAGCGGAGTGCCCGCTGCGGCCGACTCCGCCGACAGCCGCAACGGGGCCATGAGCCGGGCCAGGCCCAGCGCGCCGGCCGCGGTGACCTCGTCCAAGGTGCCATGGAACGTGACCGGCTCGTCGCCGCGCAGATCCTCCACGGTCACGGTCCGCCCATCGTCGCCCGCGCTGATGCGTATGGAGACCTGGCCCGGCTCGTCCACGCGGCGGGCCAGCAGATGCAGCGCGGTCACCCCCATGTCGGGCAGGGTGATGGCCTCATCGGGGCGGTGCGGCTCATGCGCCGTATCCCCGTGGCTGTCATGGATCAGCAGCAGCCGCTTGCCGAGCCGCAACGCCTCCCGGCCGGCGAGGCCGCGCCGCACCTCCGCTGCGTACGCGGCCCGCTGCCGCAGCTCAGCACCGAGCGCGGCATCCAACTCCCGCGCCGAGGGGGCGATCCGCCGGGCGTTCACCGGCCCATCCCACGCCTGCGGATCAAGAATGTGCGGCAACCACTTGGCCCACGCCCAGTCAGCGAGCCGCGACTCGGGGCACGACAGTGCGAACGCCACATCGTCGGGTGCGTGCAAGACGGCTGCCTGCATGGCGATGGTCCGGGCGATCCCCAGCACGTGCGCCCGTTCCCCGACCACGCTGACGTTGCCCGCGCGGTCCAGCGACACGGTCAGCGGCGCCTCGGGCACGGTGGCGAACCGCTCCTGGAGACCAGCTGCCTCATTCAACATGAAGGGGTCGGGTGGCGACAGCACGGTACTCGCCTGCCGCTCCATGACCAAGGTCCGCACCGGGGCCTCACCGGTACCGACCCTTACATCGAGGAAGTCCCGCTCCAGCCGGCGCCGCTCCCACAATCTGGCGGGGTCGTTCACCAGGTCGTACAGGGCCTCCGGCGGCGGCGCGAGCACGCGCGCCGCCGCCCGAAGCTCGCGGTTCTCGGCACTGAGCTCCTCCCGCAACTCCTCCAGGTACTCCAAATACCGCTCGCGCTGCGTACGCCGAGTGCGCTGGGCCCGCCCGCGCTGAGAGAACAACAGCGCCACACCCCCGATGACCGCGACCACCAGCACCACCGCGCCGATCGCGGCGAACTGGCTGTTGCGCACGACGGTCATCATCACCACCGAACTGAGCACCCCCGCCATGGGCAGCAGCGAAGTGGCCGCCGAACTCGCCTTGCTCTCCGGCAGGTTAGGCGGCGGTTCGAGGTGCCGCTCGGCGGGCGCCGGGAGCGGGCGGGTGGTACGGGCCGGGCGGTGCACGACGCGTACGCTCATCGCCGCCGCTCCCGTGAAACGGCCCGGTCCAGCACGGCCGCCGCTAGCTGGGCGGTGGCGTCCACGGTCCGCTGTGCGAGCAGCCGCGTACGCACGATCCCGCCCGGCGCCAGATGCCGGTCATACGGCAACGTCACCACCTGCGCACCGTCCCTGCCCAGGTGCTCGGCGGCCTTGCCCGCATCGAGACTGGCGTGGGGCACGGTGTGGTTGAGGACCACCACGGTCGTCGGCAGCATGCTGCGATGCAGCCCGCCGACCCAGTCGAGCACGGCGCGCGTCGCGGCGACGCCCTCCACGGTCGCAGGGGCGACCACCACCCGAGCCTGTGTGGTGGTCAGGGCCGTGCGAGCCACCTCGGCCGGCAGCGTCTCGCAGTCCACGACCGTCATGCCGAAGTACCGCCGAACGGACGTCATCACCGTCCGATACGCCTCGATGTCGAGCTGCGTGCCCACTGCCCCCTGGCTACCCGGAAGCAACCAACCACCACCCGCATGCGGCACCAGATACCCGGTGAGGTCGGTGATGCGCATCGACGGATCGACAATGCGGGCCAGATCGGCGCAGGTCCACCGCACCTCCGCAACCCCCAGCCGCCGAGGCAGCGTACCCAGCGCGGGATCGGCCTCCACTGCCAGTACCGGGTCCGTCCGGTAGTGCGCGTAGGTGAGGGCGAGCAGCGCGGCAACAGTGGACTTGCCTGAACCGCCGCGGATGCTGGTGACGGCTATCTGACGTCCGGTGGTCACCGGCTGCTGAATGGCACGGGCGGCCTCGGTGACGGCGGTGCTCTCCCGCGTCGCGGAGGACACGAGCCTGAGCAACGTCCGCCCGGTGCGCCGAGCCACGCTGTCGCCACTCCTCGCCCGTCCCTCCACCCGCGCTATCTCGGGCCGCACGACGGGCACGGACTCGGGGCTGGGAAGCGGGGGAGGTTGCGGGGTGGGGGTGGGGTCGGGTGCGGGAGCGGGGCCAGGGCCGGGAGCGGGCAGTTGGTCGTGCGGAATTGGGTGGTCGTGCGGGCTTGGTCGGCCTTGCGGGACCCCCGGCTGTCTGTACGGGGGCAACTGATCGGACGCCGAGGGCTGCTGGTGCTGCGCAGCCCCCGAAGGGGATGCCTGGTGCTGACCCGGGCCGGGCCCCTGGTCCTGGGTCGGAGGTTGGGCCGGAGGTTGGGCCGGGGGTTGGGGTCCTGCCGGCGCAGAGGTCCTCGACGCGGGCGCTGTCGGTAGCGCGGGCGCTGCCGGTGTCGGCGCCGACGCGGGCAAGGCCGGCGGGGCGGGCTCAGGCACGGGTGCGGGAGGCACGCCACCGCGCGGGCCGCCGCCCAGGTCTCGGAACACCTCGTGTTGCCAGTCCCGCTGCGCTGCCGACATAGCCCCTTCTCAGAACGTGTTCAACAGCCGGTCATATACGCCGAAGGCCCCGATGGCCGCGGGTATCAGCACGACGACACCCACCGACTCGACCAGGTTCGCCAGTCGCCGCAGCCGTACTCGCACATGGTCCGGCGGACGCACCGCGAGGACCACAAGCGGCACCACGGCCGCACCGGCCAACGCGATCAGCGGATACGTCGTACCGCGGTCGGACCACAGCACCACCAGCCGCACCGCCAACACCACAGCGGCCCCCTGAAGCGCCACCACCTCCAGGCCGAGCGGAAAGGCCCGCGCTCGGGACAGCAGCACAACAGCCAGCAGCACCACCACCGTCACGGTCCACGCGTCGGCTCGCTCCAACGCCAACCAGCCACCCACGGCCGCGGAACCGGCCGCGGTCACGGTCGCAAGCACAAGCCCGCGGTGCGTGGCGGACAGCGCCACATCCACCCCGTGCCGGCTCACCGAAGCACCACCGGAGCGCTGATCATCAAGCCGAGTCAACCCCGCACTCATCAGCGCGAGCCGTGGCAGAAAACCCAGCGCCAGCACGGAGACCGTCCCCACAGCGACGCCCACCCGATAGCCGTCCGTCAGCATCCAGCCCAGTTCCCAGCCGCCCGTGGCCAAAGCGACGGCCCCCGCCCCCACCAACCCGCCCCGCCCGGCCGGCGTGCACAGACCAAGAAGCGCGAGCGTGCCGGTCACCGCGAGGCCAACTGCCGCGAGCCGCGTCTCGGCGACGCCGGACGCGGCAGTAACAGTCCAGGCTCCGAACACACCGAGCACCCCGCCAAGGAGGATGAGGACCGTGCCGAGCATGTGGTTGGCCCAACGCGCCACCGGCGCCCCCATGGCAGCGGCCACCAGCGCTGTGACCACGATCGGGACGCCTGTCCTGTCGGCCCCGAGCCAGTCCCGCGCGTACCCGGCGGCGACCAGGGCAAGCACGAGGTGCGCTGCACCCGCCGTCCACACCCGGGCCCGCTCGTTCCAGCGCCAACCCCGCACATCGAGGTCCTCAGCAGCCTCATCCGTCACGTCGTGCACCACGGGCGCTGCCGGCGTCTCCTGCTCCCGTACGAGCCGAATCACCGCGCCATCAGGCACGTTCAGGGATTCCAGCGTGTCGTCCTGGGCCAGCACCGCCCCGTTGGCCAGCACGAGCCGGCGCAGCATCGGCTTGTGTGTGGGCCGGCTGCCCATCATCTCCAGGATGTCGGGCAGCAGTTCACCCACCGGCTCGTCGGCGGGCAGCAACATGTCAATCCGCCGACGCTCCCCCACCAACGTCACCCGGCTCAACCCCGCACGCCGCTGCGCCGAACTCACCACGAGGCGCCCACCCGCCCCACCGGCGTCCACAGCTCAACACCCCGCGGCTCACCGTCCCGCACCACCACAGCCGACCGATACGCGTCCCGCTGGTCCTGCTTCTCCTTGTCGGCGAACTTCTCCGAAATGAAGGACCACCCGACGCACCCGGCACACACGACAGCAGCCAAGGCGATTCCCCCGAATAACTTGCCCACGTTCTCGTCAAGGGTCCGACGCGAGCGCTGCGCGCCGAACAACGAAGCGTCCCGCAACCGCCGCCGTCGCACGGCAACCGACTCCAGCAACTGACTGTCGTAGTCCCGCGCCAAGGCGCCCCTCCCTCACGCTCCGTGTTGCGATGCCCACACTTTACGGGGTGGGACTGACAGCGGGGCGGAGAAGGAGCCCTCGCACGAAGACACGCCACGATCTCGTACGAGGATCGCCACCGCTTTGTGTTGGTTGGGCACTAGCGACGAGGCAACACACCACCGTGATCGGCCTGTTGAGGCCGAGGCAGAACGGCCGGCACCAGCCCCCGAGGCAGCCAGGGCACCCCACCTCATGCCTACTTGCGCCCCCGCCCTCGTCCTCGCCGTCGAAGCAACCGGGCACTTGGAGCGCGGCAACCAAGCGACAGCGCAGGTCAAGTCACCGTTCGCCGCCGGGCTTTCGGGCGCGACACCACCATGAGCACGCCCGATGCGAGCGCTCCGGGGCTGGGCACGGGCCCGTGGCCACCCAGTCGCAAAACCTAGGCGGTGTGGTACTCGGCGGCAGGCGGTCGATCGCTTGCCGCGTTCACTCGCGACCGTAGACAAGCGACCGAGCGCTGTCGCTCACGTCTCGAACTCGCCAACCCAACTACGCACCAAGACATGCCGGGGGAGGTAGTCCGACTCGACGTCGATGGGAATACCGGCGTCGTAGGCCAGACACGCGACAGCCAGTGGTCCCAGCGCGACGGCACTGGCCGTGGTCTCGGCGCGCTCCTCGTCAGCCGCCCAGTAGTCCTTGTGCAGTTGCAGAGCCTGCACCAGTGCCTCGTTGAAGGCCGCGACGTCGCGCTCGACGAAACGGAAGAACATGTTGAGAGGCGGATAGAGGATTTTCAGCACCAGTTCACGGCCCGCGATCCCCGCCTCGTCCGGATCGGTGCCGTTGACCGCATGTACCAGCCTTTCCCCGAGCCCAGGCCCTTCCGCCCAGTAAGTCTGTAGGGAATCCACCCAGTGGTAGATGTATTCGTCATACACTGCCCCCGACTCGCGAAGCAGCGAGATGGAAACCCGGCTAAGCTCGGTCATGCGAGCCTGGTCGCGACACGTGATAGCCAGCCAGAAGGCGGTCAGCCAGTTTCCCGCGTCAGTGAAGTGCTGCGGCCCCGTCGCTGGGATGGACCGAACCTTTCCGCCGATGCGACACGAAACCGTGGTACCAGCAGGAGCGGTCGCAGCGGCGAACAACGCGGAACCAGTCTGCATTGCCGTCAGCCATGCCTCCCAGGTCTCCACCTTTGACACTGCGGGGTCGGACAGACAGTGCAGTTCGGCCGTACTCACGGTGTCCGCGAAGGTCAGCCCGAACACCTGCGGCGCACTTTCCAGGCGACTTATTCCCTCCTCGGTGTCTTCGTCTGCCTTGCCGCTGAAGGCTGAGTCGCCGTCAACGGGCAAGGAATCGTCCCGAGTGATCCGCGTAGGCATCTGTGATCTCCTAGCTAATAACGAGCTAGCTCGTCGCGTAGGGAGTTCCGTTTGAAGCGAAAGAGCAAATCTGATTTTACGACGCTAACCAGAAATCAGTCTCGGGTTATTCGAGGTCAGCGCGACGATAGGCGGGGAGGGCTTTCTCCGCCCAGCGGGCAAGCCGTCCTAGTCCGCCATCGCGTCGAGGTCGTCCAACACCCCATCGTCGAGCTCGACGATAGGGCTTGCCAAAGCATTTTCCTGCCACGAACGCAAGGACACACACAGAAACCCAAAGTCCGCCACGCCGTTCTCGACATTGAAGCCACCACCTCGCTCGAAGAGCATGAGCATAGGCTCGAAAGGGTCAGGCAACAGGCTTGAGCCGGCGGGTTTCCTCGCGCGCAATCCTGCCCAGCGCAGGGACGCACGGCACAGTGCCTGTGCTCGAATTTGTGCCCCGCGTTCGGCAAGTTGCTCAACCACCCGCTCGATAACGCGCTCTTCTTCTACTACGGCGTAAGGCGACACCTCACGTGCCAGATCAGCGAAAGGCCCGTCGGCGAATTCACCTAGCTTCTCCGACCACAACGCCATCCGCCGCAGGTACTCCCGCATCAGGCGCGACCGGGACGGCGCGTGCCGCAGGTCAGCATCCATAGCCCGCCAGTCAACAGCCAACAAGCGCGCGACGACCTGCTCGAACGGCTCGCCCCGAACGACTTGCCCTGACGCGCTCTCAGCCTTCACTGGCCACCCAGGAGCTTGTCACACGCCCCTCTTCGTCCCAGTGGTACTCGGCTACTAGCTTGCCGCTCTCCGACGTGAAAATTTGTCGATGCGCGAGTTGCCCGTTAGGGTGCCACTCCTTTTGCTCGCCGGACGGACGGCCATACCGACACATCTCTTCTCCTTTCAACGTTCCGTTCGAGTACCACGCGCGTCGCAGACCGTGCAACCGACCGTCCACGTACTGGTCAAGGTGAATCACAATGTTCTCCCGGTACTCGACCACCTCTCCGCTGTACGGGGCACCGTGGTAGAACAAGCGCCCCTCGACGTCCATATCCACGTCGTCGTCGTCAATATCAATACGGTTGCTCATATCTATCCCGGAATCCAATTCTCACCCGTCGGCGGAGAGCCAGTGAAGCGACCGTTACTGCTAGGCACCTCGCGCAACATGACGCAACAGTTGGCACAGAAAGGTGCGGGTTTGCCCGGAAGGCCTGTCTTCTGATCGCGAATGAAGACGAACTCGACTGATGCCCGAAAGTCGCGGAGCGCCTCGGGGCCGTCAGGTAACCCTCGTTCTCGACGAGCCCATAACAGGTCATTGACAGCTTTGACTTCTGCGTGGTTTAGCACTTCCGCTGGACCGGTCAGGTGGATGAAACCTCCCTTTTGCTCGCCGGAAGGGCGTCCCCACGACGCGTGGCGACACCTCGTGCGCCAGGTCAGTGAATGGCCCATCGGAGAGGCCGCCCAACTTCTCCGACCACAACGCCATCCGCCGCAGATACTCCCGCATCAGGCGCGAAGGGAGGGCGTTTCACGTAGAGCAGCACCCTCGTCCCTCCAGTCAATGTTCAGCAGCGATCCGTGACCTGCTTAATCGGCTCTTCACTCAAAGTCCACAACCTGGAAGTCGGATTCCTATTTGCAACCGATTACCTCCGATACTCTACGACGATTCCTGGTCGCCTCTCCAGGGCAGAGACCTGGGTCGCCGACGCCAGTACCATGCTCCTTCATGTACCTCTGCTGCCGAAACCACCGAAGCCTCCAACAACGCCTTACCACCGTCATCGACAGTTAGTTCGTCATACTTGGCATCGAGCGCGATCAAGGCCTGAGATGCTGCCTCTTCGAAGCCGCCACCGAGTTCCCGCGCCAAGAGAGTGGCTTCATCGCGCGCCCGAAGGTCGTCTATATACATATCAGCCGCGTACCAACCAGATGGTGGCCAGTGGTGTGCTAGGCGATACGTCAAGCGCTCCCACAAAAGCAGCCGCTCCCAGAGCCTGACGACAGCCCCCGTTCCCTTCAGGGCAATCTGCGCAGAAAATGCGCCCTCCACTATCGGAGTAGGGATTACGTGTTCCCGAACTACGTCCGCAAGCATTGACACCTCCGCAGCGGGAAAAGCCGCAACGGGCCGCTCTACTTGCAGTACGACAAGTCCGCCACTATCCGTCTCAGGCTCCTGGATTCTGGCGTAGAGCAAATGTCCATCCGGGTCTGCCAATCGCCGCACACTGGGAATGGAACCCTCGTAAGGAAACAGCACCGGTACGTCCAAAATACGTGCCATCTCCACCGCCAGTTGACCTTCGCTGGGACGTACCCTCACAGCATCGGTGATGTAGACACTGAGCGACCATTGCAGGTCGCCCTCTTTCCCCTCATATTCACAAGAGACATGGGCCTCCCAATTGCGCGAATCGAACTCATCCACAGAGGAAACGTCCACATCTCCCGTGGCCGTGCCGAAAATACCGGCAAGCACAACCGAAAGGCGATCCAAGCTGTCTGACCCCACGAGAAGGAAATTGCATATCACTTTAGCACCTCCGATAGAAGGAGGCGTTTTCCACTGAATCCAAGTTGTTAGGGAACTTAGGGTCCATTGTGAACCTCGCTATGTCGCCCCGTACGGCCTGTCGGTAGTCGGGCTCGATCATCGATTTTTCTTGTCACCTCCCACTCCTCACGTCTTCGATGGTGTGGCGAGGGTTCGGCTCTCGAAGTGTCAAGCCTTTGGCCGGTCCCTAAACGCTCCGACCGACAGGCCAAGGAACTCGCTTTGGTTACCTACTACCCGGGTCAGCTTGTCCTTCTACAAGTCATTCCCGGAACCTTGTTCTGGATTATTTCCCTCCGACTCGGGCGTCTCTTTTCCGACGCCAATTGAGAAACACGCGATGAATCGGCTCCTGCGGACGCAGCACGCGCATTCCCCGCGCTGCGCAGCCAACCATTCCTCAAGCCGAGCGACCGGTCACAACTTGTCAGTAAGATCAGGCCCGAAACCGTCCTTATCGAGATCCGGCATAGCGATGCCATGACCTTCGGCGATCCCGAAATAAGTGGGCTCTCCGGGAAAAGCAGTGACACCGAGGACTGTGTCCAGCTCCTCCAATGCGGCGGCCAGGCGTGGCGCGTTGCGTTGGTACAGCTCGGGATGCGGACGCCCACGGAAGTCATTCTGCATCCACACGTCATGACAGACCGCAAGTTCAATAGCAAGCCCGGTAGGGTCGGGAGATGTAATGAGGCTGATGAGGTTAACTTCTGAGTGAGGCACCCCCTGTTCGTCTAGCCACTCACCAGAACCGAGAACAGTGATGTCACCGACCTCGGCTTCCGGCACACCGACCGGTTGCGCATCTCGAATTCGTTGAGTGAGCCTGCGATCCGACAGTGGCGTTCGCAGGCTGAGTTGCGACGCGAAACCCGTGCCGCCTCCCTCCTTCGCATACCAATCAAAACGTAATGCGCTCGCTTTATGGAGTCGTCTCCTTTCGAGCACCGAGGCGACCTCTGCCGCAACCAACAAGGCATTACCTAGCCCTGCCGGAGCATATTCTTCTAGCTCCCAGATCCATGCGCCGCAGCTTTCCGGTGCACGCTCCAGCAGGGGCATTCCATCTCCTTAAGGACACAGCTCTCCGCGTGCCGACACGGCGATAAGCCCCTCCGCCAAGCACAGATGGAATACGGCTTGTGTCTTCTTGCGCAGTGTTACACCTCCGACATACGCCTTGCCGTGAACTCGCGCGCGCTGTGTGCATTGAGGACGGCAATAGTTCAAGAGCCTGTTGCAGGGCATGACCCGACACTCTCCGCGGTACGACATGACGCCGTGGTGTCAGCAGGAGTGGCCTGCGGCAGCGAAATGACTTGGCCATTCGAAAATGCCCGTCGATGACAATCTTGTCACCGACAAGAGATATCATCATTCCTCGATAAAATGGCCTTCCTGCCACATATCACTCACCGTCCCATCTGCTTCCAGATGAACATCAGCACCGGTAGCGGTGGGAATGGCGTAATACGTAGGACCGTCAGGGTCAGTCTCGTCACCCATTTCTAGAGCAACACTGTTCAGAACGTCCGTCAATCTCTGGTGGTTCAGCGCATAGATGTCGTCCTGCTTTCGACCTCGCAGGTCATGTGACAACCACGCATCTGAGTACGTTTGCAAGTAAACGGCCACATATCCCGAGGCCACAATGGCCCCGAGATAGAACATCTGATCATCCAGTTTCGCACCCATGGGCGTCATACGGTAGCCCGCGCAGTACATAGAAGTATCAATCATTCCCACCATTCCGGGCCGCAATCGCCCGCGCACCTCCTCAGTTATACGATGCCGCTGCGCATCCAGATCGCCAGCTAGGTCAATGGGAAAGTGTTCGTCGAAAAGAGAGGAATTACTCGAACCACGCTCCATTACAGAGAAGTTGAGGCGTGACTCACCCACCGCCATTTTCTTTTCGCGTAGCGAGCCGAGCAAAAACATTTGTGCCCGAGCGCAGGCGTCAATCGGATCAGCGGGCTCTTCTTCTCGGGCCCACCCCCATCGAGCGATGGGTTTCGAAGTGATCACTACACTTCCCTTGGATAGAAATCGCCATTGGGTGGCACATAGAGAGTACCGTCTTCCACCCGTATGGCGAACATGACTTTTTCGTCGGCATAGTATCTCTGCAAACGCTGCGGCATGTTCGCAGCCTGAAGGTCCGCCAAGGTACCCTTAGTCTTTAGTACAAATATCCTCCTATCTGCGTCACTTTTAGTGAGCTGCGTAAGGCTCGCTGAGATTTTCTGAAACAGTTTTTTTGGCTGTGCGATATCCTTGAACTGATACCCGTACGTAGTGCCGTCTGCGGAGCGAGCAAAAACGTCCATGTCGCATGGACGCCCTTCCTTAAGCCCTTCTTTTACGGAGAAGGAGACCTCATTGACGCCGCTCCCGTTTAGCCGATCGCCTAACTGTAGCTGATCAATAACCCCCGAAAGCATGGACGGTTGGCTCATGTCGGACACTAGGTCATTCAGCCCCTTACTCCCGTCCAATCTTCCCGAAGCCAGAATCTCTGCCGCTCGTTGGCCTCGTGGATCTGAAGCAAGGTTACGCAGAGCTTTCTCCAAGTCGTTCGGCTTGGGCTGCGCCCGATTCCCGAATATCTCCCGGATCGCTCTTTCCTCGTCCCCTCCCCGGCTCATAGGGCCGGTGGGGCCAAAGTCTTCCGGCTCCAGGTGACGTGGAAAGTCAGGGTCCTGAGGCGCGAAGCCCGTTGGCTCCCGCGCGGCATCGTCACCAGCCGAACCCGGCTCAGCCCCGCCGGCTCCCTCATCCGCCGCCCCCGCCCCAGGCACCTCCCGGCCAGGCCCAGAACCAGGCACCTCCCGACCAGGCCCGGAGTCAGGCACATCCCGGCCGGAACCAGGCCCCGGCCCATCGCCTGGTCCGCTCGGTCCGCTCGACCCAGGCGGTCCATCGGGCCCCGAGGGCCCGGAGCCGCCACCAGGTACGTCGTTGCCCGCGTGTGCCACCGGGCTCAACGGGGTCCGGTCACCGATCGATCCGGGGCGCTGCACGTTACCGTCAACGCGAGCCGCATCGTCGCCGACCCGCGCCGCGTCGTCGCCCTGCCGCCCGCCCACCGCGGCAGGCTCGGGCTCCGGGACCCGGGCCGCCGTGTCGGGTGGGCGGCCGGTGGGGGAACCGTCCGGGACGCGCGCCCCGCTGGGGGCCTCGCCGTCCAGGGCTGCCCGGTCGTTCGCGTTTGGCTCGTGGACCGCCTGCTCACCCTGTTGCTTGACGGTGCCGTCGGAGTGGCGGATGGTGCCGTCCGGGTCGATGAAGGTGCCATCGGGCATCCGGACGGAGCCTTCGGGTACGTCCAGGCGCGGGACGCCGTTCGGCAGCTCCACACCCGCCTTGCCGGGCGGTAGTTGGGGCATGTGGGGGCTGGTCGGATCGAAGATCTGGCCGTCCGGCAGGCGGATGGTGCCATCCGGGAGGTCGATGCCCCTGACCGTGGTCAGGCCCTTCAGGCTCGCGGTCACATCGCCGATCTTCGGTAGCTTCCCGAAGCCCGCCGCGCCGGCCTTGACGATGTACGCCATGGGGTCCACGGCCCTGCCGACCTTGCCAGCCGTCGCGGCGATCTTTCCCGCCGTGCCCGCCTTCGTCGCGGCTCCCACGCCACCCGTCCCCACGGTGGTGATGACGTTGAACGCGACGAGGCCCGCAGCCTTGCCTGGGTTCTTACGCCACTCGTCCCAGGCCACCAGGGACTTGCCCACTGCTTTGGTGGTCTTGACGCTGTCGTCCGCCCACTTCTTGACGGCGCCGTGGGGAAGCGCGTTGTACACGGCGAGCCCGCCGGGAATCGTCAGGATGGTCAGCCCCGTCGCAAGCTGGCCCAGCCCCTTCCAGGACTGCTTGAACGTGTCCCACCCCTGGAAGCCGACGAGTCCACTGAGCCCTTTGAGCGTTCCCCATACGCCCTCGACGATGAAGCCGTCCCAAACGAAGCTCTTGGCCCAATGGCCGATCTCCCAGGCGTGGTGCTTTTCCTCGACGACCTTGCCCCAAGGGGCTTCGCCCGCCTTCTTCATGTCCTCGACGCTGAAGCCGTACATGTTCTTGGCGCCGGACCCGTCGTCTACGAGCCACACCGTGCCGCCGTTGACCAAACTCGTGATCTTGTTGGCGGCGGTGCGTTCGGCGGCCCAGAACTGAGCCACGGCCGTCGAGACGTCCTGGTGGAGGTCGGCGTTCTTCTCGATCTTGTCGCCGTCGTACTTCCAGTCGTCGTCGTCCTTGATGTCCTCGACGAAGGCTGCGGCCTCGACCTTGAGGCTCTCCAGCCTCTTCACGATCGGCCGGACCTCGCTCGCGTATCCCTCCAGTGCGGAGGCGACCGTGCCCAGGTCGTCCGCAAGCCAGTCGGCAGTGTCCTTGACCGGCTGAGTGGTGGCGAAGAGTTGATCGGCCTCGGGGGCCTGGTAGAACGCCGAAAGCTTCTGGAACTCCGTATGCGTGTCCGTACCCGTCCCGCGGATCTTGCCCGCATCCCCCCGCAGACCCGTGGCGTTCTGCTCCAACAACTCCAGGTTCCCCGTGAACGTAGGGATACCCGAAGGATCAATCCGGTCCGGTATGTCACCCATTGCGGCCCCCCGCCTACTTCTTGTCCCCCTGCGGCTTACCGAAGTCCGGATCGGGTTGCTTACGCGCCTCCCGCTGGGTATCGGCAGCCATCTGCAAGTTGCCGTTCATGTACGCGGTCGTCGCATCGCTCGCGCCCTGAATGGACTTGGCCGCGCGCGCCGCGATGAACCGAAGGTCCTTCTCCGACTGCGCCGCGAATTCCGAGAGCGCCAACCCCACCAGCCCGGCCTCCGGCTTCTCGCCCCCCATCGCCAGTGTTCCCGCGTTGGTCGCCGCGCTCTTCACATGCTCGCCGAAGGACTTGGCCTGCCCCTCGATCTCCTTGGCGATCGCGATCGTCGCCTCCAGCGTCCGCCCGATGTCCGGGGGCCGTAAGTCCCAACCCGTCACCCGCTGCCTCCCCACCGTCGGCGGCCCCGTGCCCGGTCGGGCCCGTGACCGTCGCTTCCGTGCATGCCAGCCCCAGTGGGCTCAACCGTTCCCAACGGCCCATCCGCCCGGCGATGTGAGCTCTGCCGAGCCCTGCCTCCGTCCGGGCGCTCGTACCTGCCCTCAGCCGATGCCGTCAACGGCCGACTTGGCGCGGCTCAGGGCCGACTGGGCCGTGCCGTCGTTCTTCTCCAAGGTCGTACGAACGAGGCGGATGATCTCCCGCACCTCGTTGGCCGAACGGTTCCAACGCTGCTCAGCGACGTGGTACTGATCGGACACGCCATCCGCCTGGAAGTCGGCCATGGCGGCCTTGACCTGGCGGTCGCGCTCGGTGATGACGGCCTCAAGCCGGGCCACGATGCTGCCCAGGCTGCCCTGCACCTCGCTGGAGGCGCCGCCGTCGTAACTGTTGCGGTCGGCGTTGGTGCCCATGCGTGTTCCCCCTCAGTCAGCGCCCGCCGAAGCGGGCCGCGTCGAAGTTGGCGGACGCCATCGACTGGCTCGCGTTGTCAGCCGCCTCCTGGTCGCCGGAGGTGAAGGCCGCGTCCATGCCTGTCTGTCCGCCCAGGATCTGGGCCAGCGCCGCGTTCAGTCCTGCGGTGACCTCGTCCGAGCGGGCCTTGAACTGATCGAAGGCCGCCTTGCCCTGGCCGTTGAACTTGCCCTCCAACGGCTGGGCGGCGTCCACCAGTTGCCTGATCAACCCGCCGAGGTCGTCCGAGGAATAGCGGGACTGACTCGTCAGCGTGGAGAGCGTCTGATTGCCCATATCGAACCTCATGCCCATTGGTAACCCCTCCCGCGCGGGCCCCGTCCACGACATCAGACGCGACCCGTGGATCACACGTCGTATGGACGCGATGACAATGTGCTGATCACAAGTACACAGCGACACCCCGATCCGGTGCAACGTGTACCGGACACTGAGACATAACACTTACATTCCACGGCACCAACTGCCGCCGTGCACACGGTTTTTCGGCCACCAGCCGACGCGTCTGCCAGTCGATGCGAGGCTCCCGCGGCCATGCACGACGCGACGCGTCGAGCCGGCCTCACCCGCCCGGCTGCGCTGTCCCCGCCGCCCGTCACCGAGCCGCCGCGCATACGCCCACTCCAGCGCCCGGGCCGCCCCCGCCCACCAGCCCTCATGCCGTACGCTCTCTCGGATCGGCCAGGACGAAAACGGCCCGCCCAGAACCGCACCGGATCGTACGGGTCCGCATTGTCCTCGGGCCTGGAGCGGACCGGACGCCGCCAGCAACCAGGGGCATCCGAACACCTCCATCGATCAGGGACAGGCGCGGCGGGAAGGAGCGGGGCCGGTGGGTGACGATGCGCGGGACGCAGGCGGGGGCGGGGCCGGAGCCCGGCCTGGGGCCGGAGCCGAGGCCGGGGCCGGGGCCGGAGACCAGCCTCCGCCCGCCCGAGGGCGCAGGCGTGGTCAGGGGGAGCTGGAGGCGCTGGTGATGCGGGTGTTGCAGGTGGCCGGGGAGCCGGTGACCGCCGCCCGGGTGCAGCGGGAGCTCGGCGGCGACCTCGCGTACACCACGGTCGTCACCATCCTGACCCGGCTGCGCGCAAAGCACAGCGTCACCCGCCACCGATCCGGCCGGTCCTTCCTGTGGGCGCCCGCGGCCGATGAGGCGGGGCTCGCCGCGCAGCGGATGCGGAGCATGTTGGACGGCCACAGCGACCGGGACGCGGTACTCGCCAGCTTTGTGTCCGGGCTCTCGGACGAAGACGAGCGGCTGGTACGCGAACTACTCCAGGGCGCGCCCACCGACGCGGACGACCCCGGCGTCCCCCCGGAAAACACCGGGCACGCGGGGAACCAACGGGAGCCCTGACCCATGGGAGTCTTCGTCGTCCTCCCGCTCGTGCTACCGCTGACGGCATGGCCGATATCGCGGCTGGCCGAGCGGCGCCTGCACCCCCGCACCGCCACCATCGCCCTGACCGCTGTCGGCGCGATCCTCGCCCTGTGCAGCACGCTGTGCCTGGCCCTGCTGGTCGTCGTCGGCACCGCTCAACTCCCCGGCAACCCGCTGCCGGACGGCTGGGCCGCCCCGGAGGTGCGAGCCGCCGTGCCGTACGACGAGAACGTCGGCATCGCTGCGATCGGCGCACTGACCCTGGTGGCGACGGCCTGCGGCAGCACGCTGTGGCGCCACTACCGGGTACGCAACGGCGCCTGGCGCGCACTGGACGGGCTGCCGACCGAGGCGGCGCCGGCGGCAGCGGCAGCCCAAGCAGTCGCAGCGGGGGCGAAACCACAGGCGGGAGCAGCGGCGCCGGTCACCGGGCTCACCGTGTTGCCGGACCAACAGCCGTACGCGTACGCCCTGCCGGGCCGGTCCGGCCCCGGGCGCATCGTCGTATCGGATGGCATGCTGGCCGGGCTCGCGGCTTCGGAACGCCGGGCGCTGCTCGCACACGAGCGGGCCCACCTCGCCGGGCGGCACCACCGCTATCTGCTGGCCTCGCGGCTGACCGCGAGCGCCAACCCGTTTCTGCGCCCCCTACGGACCGCGGTCGCCTTCAGCGCGGAACGCTGGGCCGACGAGGACGCCGCCCGCCAGGTGGGCAGCCGCCGCGTGGTCGCCACGGCGGTCGGCAAGGCCGCGCTGCTCTCCGGGCCGGCGCTGGCGCCCAGCATCGCGAGCTTCGCCGCGGCAGGACCGGTGCCGCGCCGCATCGCCGCGCTGCTCGGGCCCATGCCATCGGCACGGCTGTGGCCACCCGCCGATGGCTCGCTGTGTGCGGCGGCCCTAATCGCGGCGGCCGGCACCGCGGCCTCGGCCCTGTCCTCGCTCAACGCGGCGGTGGCACTGTTCGTGGTACTGACGGCGGCTACGCCGCTGTGACGGGCCCCTACCGAACGCGGTGACCGCGGACCGCCGGGGGCGCGGCGGCCCGCGGCGCGCAGGAGGGCTGCCCGGCCAGGGGCGGGTCCGGGCAGCCCTGGTGGGTGGGTCGGGTCAGACGCTGACGCCGAAGTCGCTGGCGATGCCGGCCAGGCCGGACGCGTACCCCTGGCCAACAGCGCGGAACTTCCACTCGGTGCCGTGCCGGTACAGCTCGCCGAAGACCATCGCGGTCTCGGTCGATGCGTCCTCGCTCAGGTCATAGCGGGCGAGCTCGACGTTGTCGGCCTGGTTGACCACGCGGATGAAGGCGTTACGCACCTGACCGAAGCTCTGGCCACGGGACTCGGCGTCGTGGATGGAGACCGGGAAGGCGATCTTGGTGATGTCGGCAGGCACGGCGGCCAGGTTCACCTTGACGGCTTCGTCGTCTCCTTCACCTTCACCGGTGAGGTTGTCGCCGGTGTGCTCGACCGAACCGTCCGGGCTGGTGAGGTTGTTGTAAAAGACGAAGTGCTGGTCCGATGCGACCTTGCCCGAGTCGTTGCACAGCAGGGCGCTGGCGTCGAGGTCGTAGTCGGTACCGGTCGTCGTCCGCACGTCCCACCCAAGCCCGACGATCACCGCGGTCAGCCCCGGCGCCTCCTTGCTCAACGAAACGTTGCCACCCTTGGACAGCGAAACTCCCACGATGCTTCCTTTCCCCTGCGTTCGCCCTCGTTGATTGCCCTGTCAAAACTACAGCACTGTAGAAATTCGCTGCTGGGGTGGTTCGGCGGAGGGCGCGTATGTGTCGATGCAGGCCATCGTGCCGGTCCCCACACGGGCGAGGGAAGCCCTGGCACGCCTCGGAGGCCGCTGCGGTGCGTGTGGTGTGCTCCCCGCGTGAGCGGGGGCTGGGGCCTAACTGGGGCCGTCGGCTGCTGCTGACGTACGGTTGGTACCCGCGCGTGCGGGGGTGGCCCTCCGAAGGAAGTCAACGCGAATGCTCGGCACCAGTGGTCCCCGCGCATGCGGGGGTGGCCCCTGGGATACCTACGTCCTCAAGAAACCTGGACCGTGCTCCCCGCCCCCTGCGGGGTTGAAGGTTAGGTACTCCACCGCGATTGCACGCGATGGAGTACCTGGCAGGAAATCTTCTCTACTCTCCATACTGGGATACCTAAGACCCTAACTGAGGTACACAAGAGAAGGCGTCGGCCCCTAACCTCCCTGTGTTGTACGTTAGTTGGCGTCACGCAAGGGTCGTCGCGACCCCGGCGAGCAGCCCTCGCGCGTACGCAAAAAAGCCGAGCCCCTTGATGCTTCATCGCGCCAACGAAGAAGCGGGGCCCGGCCCGTTCCCCCCAGTCCGACATGAACAGAAAGGGAACCCCTACATGTTAGGCAGTCCGTCAAACCCGGGCCAGCCCAGCGATCCTCCCGTAACCCAACTCGACCTCTTGCTGGTCCTCATCGCCGCAGCGCCGTCCGCCCCTTCGCCACTTACTCCGTGGCTGTGGCACGGCGCTGTTGTCGTCTCGGTGTGGGCGATAGTCACGCAGGCCAGGCCGCACGGGCGTGACACCTGATCGACCGCCTGAACCCCGGCCGTAGACCGCCTCGCTTCGTCATTCGACGCACCGCTCCTCCAGGGAGTTGAGCCATGTCCCCTACGTCCATGCCCGCAGGACCACCCCAAGGCAACGCGCCCTTCCCGAACCTCTCCCCCGCGGCGAAGACCGTCTGGGCGAAGCACGATCGGCCCTCAGACTCCTGGCTACCGCTGTGGCGGCATATGGCCGACAGCGCTGCGGCTTCAGGGAAGTTGTGGGACGAGTGGGTGCCGCGCAACGTCAAGTGGCTCGTGGCCGAGGCATTCCCCGAGGGAGACTCCGACGCTCGTCTAGCGTTGACGTTTCTGGCCGCCGCCCACGACACCGGCAAGGCCACGCCAGCCTTCTCCTGCCAGGTTGACCCCCTCGCCGACCACATGCGTACTGCCGGACTCCACATGCGTACCGCCAAGGAGTACGGCACGGACCGGCGGATGGCGCCGCACGGGCTTGCCGGACAACTGTTGCTCCAGGAGTGGCTGGCTGCGGAGCATGGATTGAGCGCCCGGGTCTCCGGGCAGTTCGCGGTGGTGGCGGGCGGACATCATGGCGTACCGCCCGAGCATCAGCAGATCCATGACCTGCAACTCCGGCCGCATCTCCTGCGTCATCCCGGGTCAAGTGAAGCGCTCTGGCGGAGTGTTCAGTACGAGTTCATGGATGGCTGCGCCGAGCTCACGGGCGTACGCGAGCGGCTGCGGGCATGGCGAGAAGTGCGCCTTCCCCAGCCCGTCCAGGTGGTGTTGACGGCCGTGGTGATCTTGGCCGACTGGATCGCCAGTTCCCCCGAGTTGTTTCCGTACGACCCCGCCTCCTGGCTGCCCGCGGGGCCGGCCGGTGAGGCACGTCGGTTGCAGGCCGCCTGGCAGGGACTTGATCTGCCCGGGCCATGGGCGCCCGAGGAGCCCGAGCAGCCTGCCGACGTGCTGTTCGCGGAGCGGTTCGACCTTCCGCCGGGCGCGAGAATTCGGCCGGTGCAGGCAGAGACCGTGCGGATGGCGCGCGCCATGCCGGCCGCTGGGTTGCTGATGATCGAGGCGCCCATGGGCGAGGGCAAGACCGAAGCCGCCTTCGCAGCGGCGGAGATCCTCGCGGCCAGAACGGGTGCTGGTGGCTGTCTTGTCGCGCTGCCGACGCGCGCGACGGGTGACGCCATGTTTCCCCGGCTTCTGGCCTGGTTGGATCGGCTGCCGCTGGGCGGACCCCGCTCGGTTGTCCTCGCACACGCCAAGGCCGCGCTGAACGACGTGTGGGCGGGCATGATGCAGCATGGCCAGCGCTCCATCATGGCCGTGGAGATGGACGCCTCCGAACGGGCCGGCGAACGACGCGTACAGCAAACCGACCAGGCCAGCGAAGTGCGAGAGCGGCGTGCCGAGCCGGCCGGACTCCATGCGCACCAGTGGCTACGAGGGCGCAAGAAGTCCCTGCTGGCGTCGTTCGCGGTCGGCACCATCGACCAAGTCCTGTTCGCGGGGCTCAAAAGTCGGCATCTGGCCCTGCGGCATCTGGCGGTGGCAGGGAAGGTCGTGATCATCGACGAGGTGCACGCGTACGACGCGTACATGAGTCGCTACCTCGACCGCGTTCTAGGGTGGCTCGCCGCCTATCACGTTCCGGTGGTGCTTCTCTCCGCGACGCTCCCCGCCGACCGGAGACGGGCGCTGCTCGCCGCCTATGCGAGGGCCGGGGAGGCGGCGGAAGCGTCGTCGCACGATGGCCGCGGGGCGCCGGATGACACCGACTACCCGCTGATCACGGCCGTCGCGCCGGGGGTCGAGCCACTTACCGCGCGGCCCGCCACCGCGTCAGGGCGGCGTACGGAGGTGTCCGTGGAGCGGCTGGGAGATGATCTCCCGACCCTCATTGACCGCTTGGCCGCGGAACTCGTCGATGGGGGCTGTGCCCTGGTCGTGCGGAATACGGTGGACCGGGTTTTGGAGGCGGCCGACGCTTTGCGGGGCCGGTTCGGCGATGGTGCGGTGACCGTGGCGCATTCGCGCTTCCTTGCCGCCGATCGCGCCGCGAGGGACGCCGAGTTGCGCAACCGCTTCGGCCCGAACGGAGACCGTCCCACAGGTCTGCACATCGTGGTCGCCAGTCAGGTAATCGAACAGTCGCTCGATATTGACTTCGATCTGTTGGTGACCGATCTGGCGCCCGCTGACCTGCTGCTTCAGCGGATGGGGCGGTTGCATCGCCATCCGCGCGCACGCCCGCCGCGGTTGTCACAGGCTCGCTGTCTGGTGACGGGTGTGGAGGATTGGCAGGAGTCGCCCCCTGCCCCCGTACGCGGATCGATCGCGGTCTATCAGGGCGAGTTCACGCTGCTGCGGGCGCTGGCCGTACTCGGCCCGCATCTGGACGGCGCGCCGCTCGTACTTCCTGACCACATCAGCACGTTGGTGCAGGCCGCTTACGGTAAGGCGCCCGTGGGCCCGGCCAACTGGGCCGATGCCCTGCACGAGGCCCATGACAAACATGTGACGCTTCTGGCGGACAAGCGAAGTCTCGCCGAGTCTTTCCTGCTCGGGCCGGTGCGTCGGGCGGGGCGACCGTTGTACGGGTGGCTGGGCGCTGGGGCCGGGGACACGGACGACACCGGTGCAGGTCGAGCGCAGGTTCGGGACTCGGCGGAGAGCCTTGAGGTGCTCGTCGTACGGCGGCTACGGGACGGCCGGCTGACCACAGTGCCCTGGCTCGACCGGGGGCGTGGGGGTCTGGAGCTTTCCACGGACTTCCCGCCGGACAGACGTGCCGCCGAAGCTGTCGCGGCCAGCGCGATCTCACTGCCTTGGCAGTTCTCCGGGCGGTGGTCGATCGACCGGACCATCGCCGAACTGGAACGTTTCGCGGTTCCTGCCTGGCAGGCCAAGGAATGCCCTTGGCTGGCAGGGGAGTTGATCCTCGTCCTCGACGAGGATTGTCAGACCCGTCTGGCAGGCTTTCGCATCAGGTACAGCAGCGCCGACGGACTGCGTGTGTCGTCCGCCAGCGCGCCCACGACGGCCCCCGGCCTGCCTGGAAACGGGGCCGGTTCAGGAGAGGACGAGGCACGTGAGCGGACGGCCGAAGAGCCCGGCGCACGCACCGTATCGGCGGACGCACCAGCGCCCGATCCGACTGCGGCGGACGGGACTCATACAGGGGCCGGTTCCGAAAGCCGCGCCTCGGCCGGTGCTTTCGTGGTGACCGGTGGGGTGGCAGAGGTAGGTGCGGTAGCGACAGGTCCGGCGGCAGAGGCTCCGGTGGTGGCTAGTGTCAACGCGCCTGCTGGACCTCCGTCGTTCGACCTGCTGACGGCCCCGTGGGTGCCGGTCCAGCGAATCGACGGGAGCATCGACGAGGTGTCCCTGCGGGAGGTCTTCGTCCAGGCGTCCAAGCTGCGGCGCCTGGTTGGTGACCTCCCCACCCAGGAGTTCGCCCTCCTGCGGCTGTTGCTCGCGATTGTGTACGACGCGCTGGACGGGCCGGAGGAGTTGGAGGACTGGAGCGAACTGTGGCACGACGCCGATCCGTTCGCGGCGGTGCCTGGATATCTGGACCAGCATCGCGCTCGTTTCGACCTCCTTCACCCACGTGAGCCGTTCTTTCAGGTGGCCGATCTGCGTACCGCCAAGGACGAAGTCGCATCGCTCAACCGCATCGTGGCCGATGTGCCCAACGGCGACCCCTTCTTCGCCATGCGCCGACCGGGCGTGGAGCGGTTGTCGTGTGCGGAAGCGGCGCGCTGGCTCGTGCACACGCACGCCTTCGACCCGGCAGGCATCAAGTCCGGCATGGTGGGCGATAGGCGTGCCAAGGCCGGGAAGGTCTATCCGCTGGGGGTGGGGTCTGTCGGGACCCTGGGGGGTGTGTACGCCGAGGGCGCCACGCTGCGCGAGACGCTGCTGCTGAACCTGATTCCGCTGCGTGAGGACGTCGTGGGTGTTGGCGATGCCGACGCGGGCGCGTCCGACTGCGACCTGCCTGCGTGGCGGCGGCCACCCGTGGGGCCCGGCCCCGACGACGAACCCGGCGGGCGGCGTCCGCGCGGCCTGCGTGACCTGTACACCTGGCAGTCCCGCCGGGTCCGGCTGCACCACCGTGACGGGCAGGTCACCGGCGTGGTCCTCGGCTATGGTGACCCGCTTCAACTGGCCTCGCCCTGGCGGCTTGAGCCCATGTCGGGCTGGCGCCGCAGCCCGACGCAGGAGAAGAAGCAGGGCCGGTCCACCGTCTACATGCCGCAGCAGCACGACCCGAGTCGGGCAGCCTGGCGTGGGTTGGCCGGTCTCCTGCGCGCCCAGCGAGCCGCGACGGACGAGGCACGTCGAGAAGCGGCCAAGTCCTTGCCCCCCGCCGTCGTCACCTGGGCCTCCATGCTGGCCACCGAGGGCGAACTGCCCTCACTTGCGCTCATCCGGGTGCGACTCGTCGGAATGCAGTACGGCACGCAGCAGTCGGTCGTGGACGAGGTCGTAGACGACGCGGTCGTGCTGCCGGTCATCGTGCTGCACGGTGAGAACCCGATATATGGCAGCGCGGCGATCGATGCAGTGGACGACGCGGACAAGGCGGTACGCGCGCTCAGCCAGCTCGCCGGGAACCTGGCCAGAGCGGTGGGATCGGAATCCGGCTCCGCCATGGCGACCGCCCGCGACATGGGCTTCGGGGCGCTCGACGGCCCGTACCGCAAGTGGCTCACCAGCCTCGCTGCATACTCCGACCCGCAGGAGGCCAGAGCCCGGTGGCAGGTGACCGTGCGCCGTTACGTCCTTCGGCTAGGCCGCACCCTGCTCAACTCGGCCGGCTCGGCGGCGTCCGAGGGACGAGTCGCCGACATTCCGGGCCTCGGCAGCCGCTGGATCAACGACGCCCGCGCCGAGTTGTGGTTCCGCAGCCGGCTGAAGCAGGTGCTGTCGCTGGCCGACTCGGCCGCGGAAGGGGCGGGTGCCGAGGGTCACGTAGAGCTGGCCCCAACCCCACCGCTTTCCGGCACAGGTTCCAGTGCGGGCCTCGCTCACAAAGCCAGCGGGGATCACGAGCACGGTGACGATGACGATGACGAAGACCGCAATGACCACGACAAACACAACGACCAGGACGACCAGGACGACGGAAAGGGTGGCGCCGTATGACGACGGTCAAGCGGTCACCGGCAGCTAGCTCCCCACGCCCGGGACGCAGCCACGGAGCGCGGCTGGGCGCCACAGGGTTGGCGACGGCCCGCTACATCAGCAAGTTGCAGGGCCAGTACCGCAACGACAACCCGGCCGGAGTCGCGGCGGTAGCGCGCTTACGACGCGGAGTTGGCAAGAAGGCATTCGAGGACCCAGAAGCGTGGGGCAGCGGCGCATCGGACGGGCTGGCGCTGGCCCGCGAGGACAAGCTGAATGCCGAGAAGGCCAAGGAAGGAGCCGCGCCCTCACCGCTCCTCTCGGCCAGCCAGCGGAAAGCGAAGGAATCGGCCGAACTCGCCGAGGAGGAAGCGGTCCATCTCGCGGTGGCCCTGTGGGCCCTGCACCAGCAGTCCGTGCGGGACGCGGACATGCACGCACCCGGGTGGGGCATCGGTCGTTCCGTCCGCCGGCTGGCGCAGGGGCGGACCGGTGCGGCGGGCAGCGAAACGGACGGCTCGGGACCCAACGGCGCTCCGCGCGCCAACGCCGAGGGCCAAGCAGGCGAGGGCCGGCCGGAAGAGACGCTGAACGAGGCGCTACGCAAGCGCTTCGTACGGCTCGGCACTGCCACGTCATTCACCAACCTCGGGGTCAGGCTGCGCGAGGTGGTGCTCCTCCTGCGGCAGGCGCGGATTCCCCTCGACTATGCACGGTTGGCCGACGAACTGCGCGCCTGGCAGGACGTGAGTCGGCGGGCAGACATCCGCCGCTCCTGGGGCCGCGACTTCCATGCGTCGGGTGGCCACAACCCTCGGCCCCAACCCACCGAGGAAGCCCATTCCGGCGAGACCGACAGCGAACTCGCGGAGGACGCGTACGACACCGGCGAATAGACCCTCCCCTTCCGCACGCATCACGCCCCGCCGCCACGTACCGCCCGAGTCAACGCCACGGGCACGGGCCCCGGCGGACAGTGGCAGCCCGTACCCGGCGCGCGGACCAACTGGCGGCGCCCGAGCGCCCGCACGCGCCTCGGCCCGCGGTCCGCTGGCCACCTTGATGACTGACCTAGCGCCCCCCGACGATCGACCGCTCCCCATCCACCGCACGCCCGAAGCGCCAACCCGCCCTTCGACACGACGAGAAACGGAACGCCCGGTGACGCGAACCATCCTCGATATCCACATCCTCCAGACCGTCCCGCCGAGCAATATCAATAGGGACGATACGGGCGCTCCCAAGACCGCTGTGTACGGCGGCGTACGACGAGCCCGCGTATCCAGCCAGGCGTGGAAGCGCGCCACCCGGAAGTCCTTCGAAGACCTCCTGCCCGCCTCTGAACTGGGCGTGCGCACCAAGAAGGTCGTCGAAGCCCTGGCCGAGCGCATCATCGTGCTGGACCCGCAGCTCGGTGCTGCCCCGACTGCGGAGTCGGCGTCGGCAGCACAGCCATCCGTGGCGATCGAACTCGCCGCCGAGCTCATCCACACCGCCACCGGCTCCAAGATCGAGGTGCCCAAGCGCAAGGTGAAGGACCCCGACGCCGATGGAGCTGGGCCCGTCGCCCCGGAGTCCTCGTACCTGATGTTCCTCAGCAGGCGGCAACTCGACGCGTTGGCCGCGCTCGCCGTGGAAAAGGGTGCAAAGGGCGGGGTCTCGGGCCTGAAGGAGTTCTTCAAAGAGAAGAAGGAGAACAAGGCACTGGCCCGGCAGGCGGTGGACACTCGGCACTCGGTGGACATCGCCCTCTTCGGTCGGATGGTCGCCGACTCCAGCGACCTCAATGTCGAGGCGGCCACCCAGGTCGCCCATGCGATTGGCGTGCACGAATCGGAGATCGAGTCGGACTACTACACGGCCGTGGACGACAAAAACACCGACGCCGAATCCGGCGCCGGCATGATCGGCTCCATCGACTTCAACTCCGCGACGCTCTACCGCTATGCCGCCGTGGACGTCAACGAACTACAGCGCAACCTCGGCGTCGGGCTGCGCACCGGCGAAGCCCCGTCAACGCCGGTGGAAAAGGCCGTGGGCGCCTTCCTTGAAGCATTCATCACCTCGCTTCCGACCGGAAAGATCAACACGTTCGGCCACCACACCCTCCCGGCAGCGGTGATCGTCAAGCTGCGGTCCCGGCGACCCATCAGCTTCGTCGGCGCCTTCGAAGAGCCGGTGAGGCAGGCCACGGGAGGTGGGTTCCTCGCCGGGAGCTGCGAGCGCCTCGCCACGCACGTGAGGGACGTGGAGAGGCAGTACGGGGCGCCCAAGGACGAGCAGACCTGGGTGCTACGAGTAGGCGACGACACCCAGGCGCTCGCAGGTCTCGGCACCGAGGTGACGTTGGCGGACCTCGTGGCCGGTGTTAAGGGCGCGGTGGCGCAGCGGCTGGAGGCCGGGGCGTGAGCGTGCTGCTGCTGCGGCTCGCTGGCCCACTCCAGTCGTGGGGCTCCGCCGCCCGCTTCAATCGGCGCAGTACGGAGAACGCACCCACGAAGAGCGGCGTGCTCGGGTTGCTCGCCTCGGCACAGGGCCGCACGCGTGATGCGGACCTCTCCGACCTGGTGGCGCTGCGGTTCGGCGTGCGCATCGACCAACCCGGCTCGCGGCTGCGGGACTTCCACACGGCGCACCACGCCGACTCCGGCAAGGCTATGCCGCTTTCGGAGCGGTTCTACCTCGCCGACGCCGTCTTCGTAGCGGGGCTTGAAGGCGACACTCTGTTGCTCCAGCGGCTCTACGAGGCGTTGCTCGAACCACGCTTCCTGCCGTTCCTCGGCCGCCGCTCATGTCCCCCATCGCAGCCGTTGGACCTGGGACCTCCGAGCGAGTCCACGTTGGAAGAGGCGCTGCGGGGTGCCGAGTGGCAGGCGTCCCGTTGGCACCGAAAGCTCATCGGGAGGGAGACGCGCCGAGATGGCGGCGAGAGCTCCCACTCGCTGGATCTGCTGATCGACTGCCCGCCGGACCAGATCCCGGACTTCTCGCTCCGGGACGCGCCGCAGAGCTTTGACCCCCGCCACCGGCGCTACGGGCTACGCGGGGTGCGTGGCACGCAAGCGGGCGTGCCACCGGGCTCAGCCAAGGACGCGGCAGCACCACCGCACGACCCGACGACCTTGCTGACGCCCGCGCTGCCCGGCTCCGACGCAGCCGTCCCGCAGGCACCACCCCCGGCACACCCGACGACCGCCTGATGTACCCGAGGACCACCTGATGTTCCTGACTCAGTTCCGCGTCAACACCGGTCGCCCCGAGGGTCGGCGGCTGCTGAGCTCGCCCCATCTGATGCACGGCGCCGTGAACATGGCCTTTCCCGAACCGCCACCCCGGGACGGTTCCGGCCCACGCGTCCTATGGCGCATCGACCGCAATCAACAGTCGCGGATGACGTTGTTCATCGTCAGCCCGTCCCGGCCCGACCTCACGCACCTGGTCGAGCAGGCGGGTTGGCCGACCTTGGACACCCCGGGTTGGCAGTCGTTCGACTACGCGGCGTTCCTCGATGCGTTGGCGGCGGGCGATACGTGGGGCTTCCGGCTCACCGCCAATCCCGTACACAACATCCGCATGCCGGACGACGCGCCGGGGACCCGCACCAAGCGCACCGCCCACCGGACACCCCACCACCAACTGCGATGGCTGCTGGAACGGGAGGAGACGGCGGGTTTCGAAGTGATACGAAAGCCCGCCGACCGTCAGTTGCTGGAACACGGTGACGAGCATGAGGTCATCGTCCGCGACTATGTCCCGCTTCAGTTCGGTCGCTCGGCTTCCCGCTCCGCACGAGACGATGTGCGTTTCACCCGGGTCACGTACGACGGACGGTTGCGTATCACCCAACCCGAGGTCTTTCGCCGCACTCTCACTCACGGACTCGGCAAGGCCAAAGCGTACGGCTGCGGCCTGATGACGTTGGCTCCCTTGACGCCCCCGCGAGGTGAGCAATGACCACCGTCGGCAGCCGGCGCGAGTCCACGCCTCGCGAACTCACCCGGGTTGGGGACCGCATTTCCTTCGTCTACCTGGAGCGGTGCACCGTACACCGCGACGACAACGCGATCACCGCCACGGACGTGGACGGGGTGACCCACATCCCCTCCGCGACCATCGGCACCCTACTGCTCGGCCCCGGGACGCGAATCACGCACCAGGCCATGTCCGTTCTCGGCGAATGCGGGGCCGGTGTGGCGTGGGTGGGTGAGCAGGGTGTGCGCTTCTATGCCGGTGGGCGCGCCCTGACCCGCTCCTCGGGCCTGGCCGAAGCGCACGCCACGGCATGGGCGAATCGGCGTACCCGGTTGGAGGTGGCCCGGGCCATGTACCGGCTGCGCTTCCCCGGCGAGGACACCGCCGGTTGCACCCGACAGGACCTGCTCGGCATGGAGGGCCGGCGCCTCAAGGACTGCTATCGCCTTGAGTCGGCCCGCACCGGAGTCCCCTGGCGGCGGCGCGACTACCACCGGGGCGACTTCTCTGCGGGCGATGCTCCGAATCAGGCGGTGACGGCAGCGGCCCAGTGCATGTACGGCATCACCCACGCGGTCGTCACCGCTTTGGGCTGCTCTCCGGCGCTCGGCTTCGTCCACTCAGGCCACGAGCGATCGTTCGTGCTGGATGTGGCAGACCTCTACAAGACCGATGTCGCCATACCCGCAGCATTCGACGCGGCAGCAGAAGGCGAGCAAGACGTGGCGACCCGCACCCGCAGGGCACTGCGGGACCGCATCAAAGACACGGGGCTGCTAGACCGCTGCGTACGCGACATCAAGCAGTTACTCAGCTACGAGGAACCCCGCGACCCGGCCACAGCCCCAGACCGGATGACGCTGCAATCGGACGGGGACACGTTCGTGGAAGGCGGCCGGAACTATGGGGATGAGCCGATCTGGTGACCGTCATCATCCTGGCCAACTGCCCCGCGGGGCTCCGCGGCTTCCTCACCCGCTGGCTCCTGGAGATCTCCCCCGGCGTCTTCCTCGGCTCCCCATCGACCCGGGTACGCGACATCTTGTGGGAGGAGGTCCGCCAGTACGCGGGAAAGGGCCGCGCCTTGCTCGTCCACCCGGCCGACAACGAGCAAGGCTTCACCTTCGCCACTCACGATCACGCCTGGCAGCCCAAGGAGCACGAAGGGCTCACGCTGATCCACCGCCCCGCCCCGAAAACCCACCACGAGGAGCCCCGCACCGCGCCCCCGCCCCAACGAGGCTGGAGCAAGGCATCGAAACGTCGGCGCTTTGGGAGCTGATGGAAGGTGGGGATATGTTCCAGTTTGACACAGGGCTAGCCATGAAAAGCGGTATGCCGGACTCCGCGGAAGTGAGTAAAAACCGCCGCTCAGCGGAGTAAAACCGCGGGTGGGCAACTGTGGTCCTCGCGCGTGCGGGGGTGGTCCCCCGGCGCGTCCGCCAAGATCAAGCAGACCCTAGTGGTCCCCGCGCGTGCGGGGGTGGTCCCGAGGCGATGGTGTGGCGCCTGCTCGGGCAAGCGTGGTCCTCGCGCGTGCGGGGGTGGTCCGACAACGCCGCGCGGCACACCACGGTTCGTGGGACATGCGGTCGCCGAGGGCCAGTTTCATCGGCCGGACTACAGGGCCACTTCGTACATTCTTGTTTGCTCCCGATCCGCACTGCGCGGAGGATCGGGCCATGAACGAGAACGGTGAGCGGTGGCGTGTGCGGTTCGACGCCGAAGTGACCTTCAGCAACGGCGGTGGCCTTCAGACTCAAGGATTTCGACTGGACGTGTCCGGGCCGGATATCGGCGATCGCGAAGTGGCCGATTTGTTCGTCCGGCAACTAGGGCTGCTGATGGTGGACGACGTACGGATCACTGGGCGCGAGACCATATCGGAGCCGCACAAGGGAACACGGAACGCCGCCGACTCCCGGGCCGCCCCCGGCCCATACGGTGCGGCCGACCGCTCTGTCATCGAACTCAGCCACACCGTCCGGCACGGCATGATCACCTACCCCGGTCTGCCCGGACCCGAGATCAGCGACCACATCTCCCGGGAAGCGTCCCGGAACAGCTACGCCCCCGGAACCGAGTTCGTCTTCGGCCGTATCTCGATGGTCTCCAACACCGGCACCTACCTCGACAGCCCCTTCCACCGCTTCCCCGATGGCCCCGACCTCGCCGGACTGCCGCTCGGCAAGCTGACCGACCTCGACGGTGTCGTCGTACGGGTACTGGGCAGCGAAAGACGGTCCGTGGAACGCGAACTGCTGCTGCCCCACGACGTCGCGGGCCGGGCCGTGCTGATCCACACCGGTTGGTCGCGACACTGGGGCACCGAGCAGTACGCGAACGGCTATCCCTACCTCACCGCGGACGCCGCCGAGTGGCTGGTCGAGCAGGGAGCCGCCCTCGTGGGCATCGACTCCCTCAACATTGACGACGCCGACGACGGCACCCGCCCCACGCACACCGCCCTACTGGCCGCGGGCATTCCCATCGTGGAACATCTGCGCGGTCTGGAACACCTCCCCCCGAACGGCTTCCGCTTCCACGCCGCGCCCCCGGCCATCGAGGGCATGGGCACGTTCCCGGTACGGGCCTACGCGGTCGTCGGGAGCAGTTAGCGGCGCTGGACGGACCACCGAGCGGGAGGTGGCGAACGCGGGCTGGGCTGGGCTGGGCTGGGCTGGGCTGGGCTGGGCTGCGGAGGATCGCCGAGTTTGCTGCGTGGGACGCGTGGCCGCGATGCGGGTCGGCGCGGGGTGTCGGATGGGTGGTGTGATCGGTTACGTTGTGGCCTCTTGTGCCGGTGCGATGATCGGGGACGGCTTCTTATTTGAGGGATTTGCGCAGTATGCCGGAATTTGAAGAAGTGAGTAAAAACCGGGGTGGCGCTCGGTAAAGCCGCAGGTCGCGAACTGTGGTCCCCGCGCATGCGGGGGTGGTCCTTCCGGGGCACCCTGGACGATTGCCATTCCGTCGTGGTCCCCGCGCATGCGGGGGTGGTCCTCACGCGCACTGGCCAGACACTCTCTGACCTGGGTGGTCCCCGCGCATGCGGGGGTGGTCCCAGGCTGCTTGGCTGCACACACAGATGCAGGCAGTGGTCCCCGCGCATGCGGGGGTGGTCCTCCAGTCGAAGATAGGCGAGATGATGCGGTTCCGTGGTCCCCGCGCATGCGGGGGTGGTCCCGTTCGACAACCCGATCGATCAGCACCACTACGGTGGTCCCCGCGCATGCGGGGGTGGTCCCACTGCGAGGTGGTTCCAGGCTGACGACGGCGAGTGGTCCCCGCGCATGCGGGGGTGGTCCCGGCATCAGACGCCCATCCGGATCGGTCACGTCGTGGTCCCCGCGCATGCGGGGGTGGTCCCCCACCGCTCGTCTCCGGAAGAACCGGACCCGCGTGGTCCCCGCGCATGCGGGGGTGGTCCTCACGGAGACGTGGCTCCGGCGGCACATCAAGCGTGGTCCCCGCGCATGCGGGGGTGGTCCCTCGTGCGCCACGGCGAGGACCCCGGGGAAGTGGTGGTCCCCGCGCATGCGGGGGTGGTCCCATCAGCTGGCCAGCCATGCGGCGGCAGGGGAAGTGGTCCCCGCGCATGCGGGGGTGGTCCCAACCCCGGCAGCATCGTGTACGGCGGGGAGGGGTGGTCCCCGCGCATGCGGGGGTGGTCCTCAGCAGGCGGCGGTGGCTGCGTTGTGGTCGCAGTGGTCCCCGCGCATGCGGGGGTGGTCCCGTCGTCCCGTTCCCGTCCGGCACGCCCCGGCCCGTGGTCCCCGCGCATGCGGGGGTGGTCCCTCGGAGTTGAGAGCCGTACGCATGGCCATGCGGTGGTCCCCGCGCATGCGGGGGTGGTCCCTCGCGCCGCTCTACACCGATGACGTCCAACTCGTGGTCCCCGCGCATGCGGGGGTGGTCCCTATCGCCGGGGTCGTTCGGGTCAACGTCGACCGTGGTCCCCGCGCATGAGGGGTGGTCCCTTGTGGCAGGACGCTGACGTGTACGTGGCGTTGTGGTCCCCGCGCATGCGGGGGTGGTCCTCACGTGGAGACACTGGCCGCAAACGTAACCACGTGGTCCCCGCGCATGCGGGGGTGGTCCCTCACCCACACTGCCGTCCGTCGTAGTGACCGCGTGGTCCCCGCGCATGCGGGGTGGTCTCGGCGGGCAACGTGGGAGGCGACTCGTGGGCGCGTGGCCCCCCGCACGCGGCGCCGGCCCCAGGGGGCCAGACCGAGCCAGGCCGAGCCGGCAACCTCACCGTCCCCGCGCGTGCAGCTGGCCGAACTACGCGGCCCCCTCACGGTGCGGAGCCGGTGCGCTGGCCGGAAGTCGGAGACCGGGGCGGGCAGCGTTACGGACCGGACCTGGCCTGGCTTGGCTTTGCCTAGCCGCCGGGGTGGGCGCCGATCCCCGGCCGGGCGGTGCCATGGTCGCTTTCTGAAGCCGGTCCCCCCTCCCCTTTCCCGGCGAGGGAAATACTTTTCGCTTCCCTTCAACGCGACGCGGTGCCGCCGCGTATCCCCTGGTGACTGCACAGCCACCGACCCAACAGAGAACGCGAACTGGTTGGAGAACGGCACATCGCTTCGCATGCAGCGTTCACCCTCAGCACTCTAGATTCAGCATTCTCCGGATTAGCGCCTCAATAGCGAGCGAAACAAAGCCGGTGGCTCTTCTGATCGGGTCCCGGGGTATGGCGGACGTCTGGTGACCAGGTCCGCGAATGACTCGGGTAGTGCCGTTGTGTATGGCCAAGGTGTCCACAGTGGGTGGACACCAGGAAAAAGGGAGATATTTCAGGTGAAAAGCGCTAAGAACACTCGCCGGATGCTTCTCGTCACCACCGCTCTCGCCGCCCTGGCTCTGCCAGTCTCGCTGGCTTCGGCGAATGCGGACTCGCCGAAAAAGCCGAAGAAGTCGACGAATGCGCTCCACAACCCCATCCCCAAGTTCGGTGCCTACAACGACAGCCCGCTGTTCGGCAGGTACGACGCGAAGGAGGGGAAGCGCGTCGTGCCCGAGAACAACAGCATGTCGGTCAGCCCCGATGAGAAGATCGCCGTGGTCACGCGGTCTACCGCCAAGTTCCTGGTCGTCATCGACCTGGTCAATGGCAAGGAGATTGCGCAGATCCACGGGTATGCCAACCCGCGCGATATCCAATTCGCCGCGAACGGCGACAGCTTCACCGTTTCCGACAGCACACTCGGTGTCGTGGACCGGATCGGCAAGACCGAGTCTGGCGGGTACCAGGTGAAGGAGCGCATGCCGCTGGGCGCCGGCGTCTTCGGTACCGCACAGAGTGACGACGGCAAGCGGCTGTTTGCCAACAACTTCGCCGCGGACACCGTCACGGTCGTCGCCCAGCCCGGTCCGTCCGACCCGTCTGCCCCGCCCGCCAGCAGCCCGAAGGACATCGTCACCGGATTCGACCAGCCACGCCAGGGCGTAAAGCTCGCGCCCTCGCAAAAGAAGCTCTACGTCACCAACTACGCAGACGGGAAGACCAAGGGCAGCATCAAGGTGCTGGATGTAGCCGACCCCAACATGGCTCCGAAGATGCTGACGAAAGAAGAAATCACCGGGCTCAACGGGGTACGGGGGTTGTCCATCTCCCAGGACAACGAGCACCTGTACGCCGCCAACAGCGCCGACGACACGATCGCCAAGGTGACACTCGTAGACGGCGGCAAGCCAACGGTAGAGACACTCAAGGTGGATGGCGACGGCGTCCCCAACAAGAAGCCCTATGGCGCCGTGATCTCTCCCGATGAGACGGTCCTGTTCACCGGGAACGAAGGGGACAGCACGGTGACCGCCATCAACCCCGAGACGGGTGCGGCTGCGGACCTCCTGGACAAAGACCGCTACCTGAATAAGCCGCGCCAGGCGATCGCCTTCAGTGCGAACTCGGCAACCGCGTGGGCGCTTAACGCGGACCTGACCATCGCCAAGATCGACGTGGCGGCACGCAGCGTGACCGAGAAGCTCGGGAAGTCGCACCCGGCCACCACCACGCCCTAGCCAGCAGCTCCCCCGTTCGCCGCAACGCGGTAAAGCCCGCCGCGCTCTCGATTCCGTGTGACCGCCCGCCGACATCGTCGGCGGGCCGTCACCCTTGCCCCCGGGCCACCGCATCACCTGCCGTGACACGGCACACCACCTGCCTTGACCCGCCGCGCCACATGGACAGTCCGCCGCGGCGCCCGCCGCGAAAGGTAGTGCCTGCGCTACCTCGACTAGGCAGCCCGCGGATCGATGAATGATCGGGTCCGCGACAGGCTTGGGTCATCAACAGCAGTCATACAGCCGGGAGTTGTCTCGTGTCCCAGTCCCAGTCCCAGTCCCGTGCCTCGGCGCCGTCGCCTCTCCGCCGCCGGCGCTCCGCCCTGGTGGCGTCCGCGCTGTCGGTGCTCGCCGGGTTCGTCGTGACGGGCGCGCCCTCGGCGAGCGCCGACCAGGGCCCCGCGAAGTCCGGTCCGGTGGTTCGGAAGGCCCTGGCCGGCCTCGTATCCGCCGCCTGACGACCCACGATGATGCGCTGCATGTGACCAGTCCGCACGGCGGACCGACACCTTGGGAGATGGGGCTGGTTGGGAGATGGGGCTGGCTCCGCCGCCCGGGCGCCATCGGTGCGGTGCTCGGGCGGGACCATGTGGCCAGGGCGTCTTCGGCCACCCGAAAAGAGAATCCCTGCCCGTTCAACACTGCCGGCGGGGCCTACGTATCCCCTGGTGACTACGTCTTCTGCGGGAATGGAAAGCACCATGGCGTTCTGGCGCGGATCGGATGTGGCTGGCCGTGTCGGTAAGCGGTAGTCCTGTGCGGTGGTTGCGTGGGCGGTTGGCGTCGAAGGACGCGGAGCCCGCCGGACTGCGGACCGAGCGCGAGGTACAGGCTGCCTACGACCTGTACGGCGGTGAACTCTTCGGGTTCGCCTTCAAAGCGCTGGACGACCGGCAGCTTGCCGAGGACGTGGTGCAAGAGACCTTCGTTCGCGCCTGGAGGTCGCCCCGGGGGTTCGATCCGGACCAGGGCAGCATGCGGACCTGGCTGTTCGCCATCGTCCGCAACGCGGTGGTGGACGCCATGCGCAAGCGCAAGGTTCGGGAGGGTGCTGGTCATTCCTCGTGGGAGAGCGTGTCCGAGGTGCCCTCAGCGTTCGACCCCGTTGATCAGCTTCTTGAGCGGATACAGCTCGGGGAGGCATTGGAGCGCTTGAGCCCGCAGCACCGGGAGGCGGTGGTGGAGGTGTACTTCGGCGGCCGTACCTGCGCCGAGCTGGGTACGGAGTTGGGGATCTCCGCATCCACCATGCGCAGCCGGCTGTACTACGGTGTGCGCGCGCTACGGCTCATCCTTGAGGAGAACGGGTGGCTGGCACCATGAACAAGGCATGCATCCCCTTCCGCCCGTTGCTGACCGAGCACCTGCTCCTCGGCACGCCGCTGCCGGCGGACCTGGCCCGGCACCTCGACCAGTGCCCGGAATGTACCCGTGCGGCGTCCGAGACCGATGACGTGGTCCGGACGCTCCAGCGCGCGGACCCGCTCGCAGGCTGGACGGGCGCCCGAGCCTCCGCAACGCAAGCACGGCCCTCGAAGGAACTCAGCGACCGCATTCGCCATGTTGTGGCCGACGCAGAATCTGCCCGACCTCGGATCAGGCCCAGGCGCCGTATTGCGCTGGGTGCCGCCGCTGCCTTCGTCACGGCGGCAGCGGTGATCGCCCCGTTCGCGCTGGACCAAAGCCCAGGCCAAGATCAGCCGCCCGTAACATCCGTGGCGCTAGTCCGCGAGGGAAAGATGGTCGAACGCCCGGGGGGCACCGAGGTACCTGTGGCACTGTCGGGGCTCAAGGCGGGCGAGACCTATCGGATGATGACCGTCAACGCCAGCGGCGCGCGCGCTTCGGGCGGCAGCATTCGTGCCGTGTCCGACGCGCAGGTGTCCACCCGCATGGTGACGGCCATGCGCAAGAACACCATCACCGCCCTCATCATCGAGGACGAAGAGGGACACGTGGTGACCCACCTTCCCGTACTGCCACCCCCATCGGGGGCAGCCCCATCTCCGGCGGCCTGACGACTGGGCGGCCGGATGGGCCGTTGTCGAGTGCGGGTGGGCCACCTTTCGGCGGCCGATGGATGCCGCCGGCCCTCGGGTGCCCCCCGGGGCCGGTGTCGTCCGCGCCGCGCCGTTCCTGGTTGGCCGACGCAGACGCCGAGGCCGACGCCGACGCCCACGCCGACAGCGCGTCGGTCGGGGTGTCGCGCGCCGGTTCTTTATGTAGCGTGCACGCAGTTGTTACCTTGCGGTAGCACCATGGGAAACAAGTTCCTGATCGGATGACCGAAGCGGGGACAGATCGGCTGGTACTTCGCGGAATGGCGAGGTCCGGTGGCGTACGGCCGGTCGCACCATCGCCCTGTGCAGGCCCCCCACCCCTCACCCCTCGCTCGCGCTCACCAGCGCATCTACACCACCCGCACCATCGCACCTCCCGAGTAACCCCCACCACCCGCACCACCCACACCCCCCAAGCAACCCGCACCACCCGCACCACCCGCACCACCCAGAACGTGTACGGCCTTCGGGCCAGCGTGCCAGCGCCCCTGACACCCCCAGCGGGAAGCGCGGCTCAGCGTCCTCGGCGTCCGGACCTCCCACCCCCAGGCCCGGGCCCCCTCGGCGGCGCGTACCTCCCCCGCTTCACCAGCGGCTCGCATCGGCCCTGACGACGACGTCCGCCGAGTTGCCGGGCCCCCGCTCCCCACCTCACGCGCGTTCGGGCTCCCCCCACGTCTGCCCGGGCGCCGCACCCCGCACCACGTCGGCCCCAAGGCGCGTACATGAAGTTCATCGACCTTTGCGACCTCGACGCCCGCCCCGGTCTCCTCACCGTATGGCGGCCCACCACCGAGCATCCGTCTCCGGCGCACTGGCGCCCCGACACCCGGCCCGCTTCCTATCTTCAGGAGGCGCATGTGATGGCCGCGCAGAGCGCCGCAGCCGCCGGGCTGCGCGGGCCTTCGTGGCTGGCCACCACCTTCGAGTTGCCTGGAACGCTGGACGCCGGGGCGCTGGAGGTCGCGCTGCTCGGGTGGATCGATCGGCACGAGGCGCTGCGTAGCCGCCTCATACCTGGTACGCCTCAGTCGGGCGGCCGAATGACGCGGGCCACGGTGCGGGCTGGTGCCGTGACGTTGCGGCGTTCCGACGTTGGCGCATTTGACGATCCGGCCCAACTCACCGACTGCATAGAGCAGTTGCTCGACCAGGCGACGGACCCACTGGCCTGGCCGTCGTTCGTGTTCGCCACCGTTCAGCACCCGGGCGACACCACCCGGCACCTGGGCGACGCCACCCAGCGGCTAAGCGACACCGTCCCTCACCCGGGCGACATCGCTTCGCCCCCGGGGCCCGTCGTCGTCCCGCATCCTCGCCCGCCCTGCGAGCCGGCGGGCTCCACGACCGTGTACCTGGGCTTCGACCACTCGAACGTCGATGGTTACTCGATCTTCCTCATCGCACATGAGATACGGGAGTTGTACGCGGCGGCGCTGCGCGGCTGCCGTGCCGAACTCGGTGAGGTCGGCAGCTACCTGGACTTCGCCGGTACGGAGCGCGAAGGTGCTGCGCTCGTACGCGATGACCATGAGACCGTCGCGCACTGGCGGGACTTCCTCACCGACAACGGCGGGCGGCTGCCCGAGTTTCCCGGGGTGGTCAGCGACGGAGTGACCCTCGACGTGCCGCAGGTCGGCGGCTGTGACTGGCTCCTGGACGCCGAGGGCGCCCAGTCCTTTGACCAGGCATGCAAGAATCGAGGTGGCAACGTCTATACCGGCGTGTTCGCCTCCCTCGCGCGCAGCGGACATGAGATCGCCGGGGTGGAGGACTTCAGCGCGCTCACGCCCTTCCACACCCGCAGCCAGCACCAGTGGAAACAGTCGGTCGGCTGGTACGTCGGACTTGGTCCGCTGCGGTTCGCGGTGCGCAGCACCGATTCGTTCACTGAGGTGATGGGGGCCGCGGCCAAGGCGCTGGAGCGTGCCAAGGCCATGGCTACGGTGCCGTTCCCGCGGGTCACCGAGTTGTTGGGGCAGCCGCTCGAACCGCACTTCATGGTCTCGTACATGGACATCCGCAACACGCCGGGCGCCCGCGAGTGGAGCGCCTGGAAGGCCGCGGCGCTGCGCAGTCGGCGCAGTCACGCGTACGAGGTCTACCTGTGGATCATGCGCTCGCACGACGGCATCTACCTCAGCTATCGGCACCCGGACACGTCCCAGGCCAGGGCGGTCGTGCCGGGGTATCTGGCCCGTGTCGCGCGGCTGGTGCGGGAGATCGCAGGCCAAGGCGAACCGGATGTGCCGAACATCTCGGAACTCCCGCGGAGCCCCGGCACGCCGCGTCATCCCCACCACCCAGAAGACTCACACGCCACACGGGACCCACAGAGCCCACAGAGCCCACAGAGCCCACTAAACCCACAGAGCCCGCAGAGCCCGGGCCGTCCGGATGGTCCGGGCAGCCGAGGAAAGGAACCCGCACCATGCTGATGACACCCTTGCTCGACTACGTACCCGACCCCGGCGAGCTGATCGAATTCCGCATACCGGATGCCGCGGTGGAGCGTGCCACGCACGCACCGGTGCACCCCGCGCCACCCTCGTACGTGCAGGAGAACCACATCCTGCGCAGACTCGCCAACGAGGCCGCGGGCCGCGAGCAGTCGCCCTGGCTCGGCATCGTCTTCGACCTGCCGGGTCGCATCGACACCACCGCGATGGCCGGCGCCGTGGAGAAGTGGGTGCTGCGCCACGGCACGCTGCTGACCTGGTTCTCGCGTGCGGATTCCGTTCCTCATGGCGAACCTGTTCCGGACTCCGGCGCGCCGTTGGACAGCGGCTCCGTTCCCGGCAGCGGCAACGGCACCCGGCTGGTGCGGCATGCCGTGCCCGCTGAGCTCGTGTCCATCGAGTCGGTACGGCATGGGGTGCGGGACTCCGCGCAGATCCTGGCGCATCTCACGGAGCGGTTCGCCGCTGACACCGATCCGATGCGGTGGCCGCCGTTCACGGCGGGGGCGGTGCTGCGCGCGGACGGTGCCGCGTCCACCGTGTACTTCGCGGTGGACCACGCCCACTCCGATGGCTTCTCGGTGCTGTTGGTCTTCAGCGAGTTGCGCGCCCTGTACGAGGCGGAGATCACCGGAGTGCCGGCCGCGCTGCCTGAGACCGGCAGCTATGTGGACGCCTGCACCCTGGATCGGGAGCGCGCCGCGCGCATCGAGGCGTCCTCACCGCAGGTACGCCAGTGGCTGGACTTCTTCCTCGCCGGACCGCCGCCGGGGTTCCCGCTGGACCTGGGCACGCAGCCGGGGCAGAGCTACCCCAGTGTTTCGGTCGAGTTGGACCTCCTCGACACGGCGCAGGCGCATGCGTTCGCCCAGGTGTGCAAGGCGCTCGGGTCCGGGTTCTCGGCGGGGCTGCTCACGGCGCTCGGCATCGTCGGGCATGAACTCGGTGGGCACGACACGTACCGCGGGCTGACCGTTGTGCACACCCGGGACGAGCGGCGCTGGCAGTTCACGCAGGGCTGGTTCATCAACCTGGTGCCCGTGCAGTTCCCCGTCGCGGCTGACGGCCGCGGTCTCGGCTTCGCCGAAGCGCTCGCCGGCGCGCAGCGCTCCTTCGACGCGGCGCGGACGCTGGCCACCGTGTCCCCGCTGCGGGTGGCCGAGTTGATACCCGGCGCGAGCTTGCAGTCCGACGCGGCCACGGTGCTGCCCATGACCTCGTACCTGGACCTGCGGCACGCGCCCGGGTCGCGGGACTGGGTGGAGGCGAACTGCAACGCCCTGGTCGGGCCCGGTCGCAGCAGCGAGGTGCCGATGTGGGTGAACCGGCTGTGGGACCGTACGTACCTCAAGACCCGCTACCCGGATACCCCGGCCGCCCGTACGCACGTCCCGCAGTTCCTGGAGCACCTGCGCGAGGTGTTGCGGGAGATCGCGCGGACGGGGACGTACGCGTACGGCGCCCGCCGCGATGTAGGGCAGGACGGCGGGCACGATGGTGGCCCCGCGGTGCGGGAGACCCATCCGGTGGCGCAAGGGGTCTATCCGGTGGCGCCGGGCGGCGGTGTGGCCAGCTCCGATGGTGGGGTGCGGCTCCCGGTCGGGCGGGGGTGAGCCATGCGCGTCACGACGATGGACCGCTACCTCCCACCGCCGGGCCGCCTCGTGGAGTTCGCCCCAACCGAGGCCACCGCCACCCGGGCGCGCACCGCGAGCGGCGAACGCGGCGACTTGTCCCCCGTCCCGCCCTCGTTCAACCAACGGTTCCACCTCGCCACGGCCGACCGCGATCCGGGCGGGCCACGGCACTGGCTCGGTTGCTCCTTCGAGCTGGCGGGTGCAGTTGACGAGCGGGCGCTGACGGCGGCGTTTACGTACTGGGTACGCCGCCACGAGGCGCTACGCAGCGGCTTTCGGGCGGCCGACGGTGGTGAGGTGTGGCGGCTGCTCGTACCCGCTGAGCAATACGAGCTGACGACCGTGGATCACGGCGAGTTCGGTTCCTCGTTGGCGCTGCGCGCTCGGCTTGCGGAGCGGCTGGCCGACCGCTGCCATCCGCTGGGCTGTCCGCCGTATCTGCTGACCGCCGTGGTGCGGCCCGGCTCAGCCACCGTCTTTTGCGGGTTCGACCACACCACCGCGGACGGGTACTCGCTCGCCCTCGTCGTGTCCGAACTTCCCGCACTCTACGAGGAGTTCGCCGCCGGTGGCACGCCGCGCGGGTTGCCTGACGTGGGCAGCTTCGTGGACTACTGCGCGCAGGAACAGGCCACGCTGGCGGGTCCGCCGCCGGGGCCTGACCATCCGTTGGTGCGGGGTTGGGGTGCGTACTTCGCCGCCTGTGCGGGTACGACGCCCGCCTTTCCGCTGGCTTTGGGGCTTGCGCCGGGTGAGCGGGCGGCACAGGGCACGGACGTACGGCAGGTACTCGATGGGCCCGCGGCCGACGCGTTTGAGACGCGGTGCGGCGCGGCGGGCGGCTCGGCGTTCACGGGTGCGCTCACCGCGTTCGCGCTGGCTGCGCGGCGGCTGGGGGCCGGCGATGTGCTGCGGATGTGCACGCCGCTGCACACACGCTATGAGGCCCGGTGGCGGCATGCCATGGGCTGGTTCACGACCGTCGCCCCGCTCACGGTCGAGGTCCGTGGTGTGCCCGACGCCGTGGCGGGCGCCGCCCGCACCCGCGCCGCCTTCGCCTCCGGGCGAGCCCTGGCCGAACTGCCCATCGCCCAGGTTCTTCCGGCGCTCGGTGACGCGTTCCGGCGCGGCCGTGATGACGTGTTCATGGTGTCCTTCATCGACTACCGACGCTTCCCCGGCGCCGACCGGCACACCGAGCTGCGGGCCCAGCACATCAGCAGTGTGACCACAGCGGACGACGCGCAGTTTTGGCTCTCCCGCACGCAGGACGGCCTCTTTCTCCGCTCCCGGTTCCCGGCCACGACCACCGCGCGGTCCGTGGTACTCGGTTTCGTGGCCGAGTTGGCAGCGGTGCTACGCGAGAGCCTGCCTGCGGCCGGCTGGCCCCGGGTACGACCCTGCGGACGGCCCTGTGGTTGCCCTGGTGGATGACCCCGTGAATGACGCCGTGAATGACGCCGTGAATGACCTGGGCATGGCCGATAGATGTGCGGGCCGTTGACGCCAAGGCAACTATGGCATGACCATGCAGAGAGCTCAGCTCTGTCGTCGCCCATCCCACACCCACACTTCGGCTTTACGGCGCAGCGACGCGGAACCGCCGTGCGCCGCGAAGCCTCGGCACAACGCGGCAGCGGCGTGGTGAGGCCCGCGCTGTGGGGACCGCACGCTGTGAGGACCGTACGTGGTGCACAGTGATTCCGTTACGCGGCACGATGTGGTGCTCGCGGCCCGGCGCCATCTCGCCGATGGTGGCAGCGTCGTCCTGTACGGGCCACGCGGTGCCGGCAAGTCCTACGTCCTGCGCGGCCTCGTCGATGGCGCCCGGGACCATGCCGGCAGCGTGTTGTGGGCCGAACCCGACCGTGCCGAGCGCGCGTTGTCGTACGCCACGCTCGCCGACCTCCTCGACCCGCTGCCCGATGACGCGTTGGCCGCGCTGCCCCCGCCGCAAAGGTCCGCGCTGCGCGCCGTGTTGCGGCGAGAAGAACCCGCGGCGGGCGGACCCGACCCGTTGGGGGTACGGCTCGGCCTGCTCGGCCTGCTCCGGGGGCTGACCGCGCGAGGTCCGGTGCTGCTCGCGGTCGATGGGGCGCAGTACGTGGATGCCCCCAGCGCCGAGACGTTGGCGTTCGCCGCGCGACGTCTTGGCTCCACCCGGGTACGCGCGATCGTGACCGAGACCGCGAGCGCCCATACCGGCCCGCGCTACGGCGCGGCCTGGTGCCCCGGCGCCGTACTCAGCCGGGAACTGCCCATCCCCGCCGCGCCCGAACTACGCGAGATGCTGGACCGCCACGCGGCGCGGAAACTGCCGTACTGGCTGGTGAGGAGGGTGCACGAGGCGTGTGACGGCGACCTTTTGGACGCCTTGGACATCGTGCGCATCCTCGACCGGAGTGACCACCTCCCCTCCCGCGACCAGCCGTTGCCGGTGCCAGAGCGGATCGGCGCGGCGGTCGCGGAGCGGCTTCGGCGGGTGGAGCCGGCCGGGCGGGGGCTGTTGCTGATGGCCTCGGCCGTGCGCCGGGCGGCGGTGGAACTTGAGGTGCTGCGCGGAGCGGCCCGTACGGTGATCACCGACCATGCCGCGCTGTTACCCGGCGCGGCGACCAGCCCGAGAGCCGGCACCGCAGCGGGTCCCAAACCCGTCCCCGGCGTACCGGATGTGCGCGGCCCCGCTCTCCCGTTCCCTCACGCCCACCCGGGCCCCACCGCGGCCGAGGCCACGGCCGAGGCTGCGTCCGAAACAACGGGTGCCACCGCCCGGTCCGCGGCGGCCACCTCGCCCGGGTCCGCGCTGGCCGCGGAGGCCACCTCGCACAGCGCGGCCGTGCTGTTGCCCGCCGCGCCCGATGGGCTCGCCGACCGGGCGATCACGCAGGCCGTGGCCGCCGGCCTGCTCGTCGTCTCCGACGACGGCACCGCGGTGAGCTTCGCGCACCCGCTGTACGCCACCGCCCTGTACGCCGAGGCGTCCGCCGCCGAACGGCGGGCGGCGCACGCGCGACTTGCCGCCGCGACGCTCGACGCCACCGAGCACGCCCGCCATCTGGCGCTCGCGGCCCCCGGCCCCGATGAGGCCGTGGCGGCGGCCCTGGCCTGCGCCGCCGAGCAGGCCCGCCGGCGCGGCGCCCCTGGCGACGCCGCGATGTTGGCCCGACTCGCCGCGCTCCGTACTCCCGCCGCGTATCCGGATCGGCGCTGCGAGCGGCTGCTCGGCGGCGCCGGACACGCGTACGCGGCTGCGGACTACGAGCTCTGCCGCGAACTGGCCGAACTCGTCACCGCGGGGGCGCCCGCCCCGGCGCAGCACGTCCGCGCGTGCGTGCTGATCATCAGCGCGGCCAACCAGGCGCTGCACGACCTGGACGAGGTGTTCGCCGAGGCGTTCGCGCACGCCGGTGACGACCCCGGTGCCCGGGGGCGGCTGCACTATCTGCGGGCCGTCAAGGCACACATCAGCGACGGCGATTCGGCCCTGGCATGGGCGGAAGGGGCGCGCGCCGCCGGGCTCGCCCAGCGCGGTGGCGACCGCTCCACCGAACTGCTCGCCCTCTCGCTCCAGGCGTTCGTGGGCACGCTCCAGGGCCGCCCCGACGCGGACAAGCCGCTGGTCCGCGCCCTCGCCAGGCCGCAGGACGCCGGGCCGACCGGCGGACATAACGGACCTCGGGCCATCAAGGCGCGGCTCGACTTCTTCGCCGACCGGCTCGCCGACGCGGGCGCCGAACTCGACCGACTCATACGGCGCGCGAAGGAGTCCGATGGCGCCGAGGAGACCCTGTTCCTGCTGTGCTCGTCCATCGACGTCGAGGTGCGGGCGGGTCGCTGCGGCAAGGCGTTGAGCTCCGCGCACGAGGCCCTGAGCCTGGCCCGCGCACTCGGCGCCGCCCTCGGGTCGGTCTGCTATTCGGCCGCTGTCGCCGAGGCCGCGGGCGGTGACCTGGAGCAGGCCGAGGCGTTGGCCCGCGAGAGTGTGCGCGTGGCGCGGAACGAGGGCGACCTCGTGTTCCTGCCGCTCGCCCTGTGTCTGCTGGGCCAGATCCAGTTGCGGTCGCGGGCACCGGTGGCCGCCGTGGAGTGCCTGAGCCAGGCGCGTACGATCGCGCACCGCCGCGCCATCGTCGATCCGGCGCCCGTGCCCTGGGCTGCGGACCTGGCCGAAGCGCTGGTCGCGGTGGGCGACCACGAGGGGGCGTGGGCGGTCGTACGCGAGGTGCGCGACACGGCGAATCGGCTCGGGCGCCGGGGCGTGTCCCTGTCACTGCTACGGGTGGATGCGCTACTGCGCGCGGAGTCCGCCGAGTTGCCGGGCGCGGCATCGCGGCTGCGCGAGGCCGCGGCCGGGCACCGCGAGTTGGGGCTGCCACTGGAGTACGGGCGCGATCTGCTCGCCCTCGGCGCCGTGGAGCGGCGGAGCCGGCACGCCACGGCAGCGCTCACCGCCTGGCGGGAGGCCGTCAGTGTCTTTCGCGCGGCCGATGCCTGGCCCTGGCTCGATCAGGCCAACGCCGAGTTGCACCGCGTCACGTGCGGCCGGGGTACGGCCAAGGACGGGGCGGCGGGGCCGCGCCCGTACGCGGGAACAGGTGCGGGGGCGAACGCCGGCGCGGGTAGGGGCGTGAGCGCGGGGGCGCACATCGGCGCGAGTACGGGCGCGGGCGCGGGGGCGGCTATCGGCGGGCATGCGGGCATCGGCGTGGGCATGGGGCACGGCGCGGGCGAGTGCACACCGCCCGCCACAGCACCGCCCGGGGTGGCGCTGTGGCGGGCGCTGACCCCCGCCGAACACCGGGTGGCGGAGATGGTCGGGGACGGTGCCACCAACCGGGAGATCGCAAGCCGGTTGTTCCTCTCGGCCAAGACGGTCGAGTCCACCTTGACCCGCGTCTACCGCAAGTTCGGCATCCGCTCCCGCGCCGAACTGATCCGACTGCGCCACGCCCCGGAACGGGCGAGCGACCCGACGAGCTAACCACTCGGCGCCCCCATATCGCCCGCATTCGCCTATACCGCCCGGCCGTTCTGGACATAGCGGGGCAATCGGTCGGGCTCGCGCGGGGGTGAGGGGGTTACCGGGAAACCCCCTGCTTTGGGGCCGGGGGGGTTCCGGGCCGCGCGGCGGCAGGACCAGCCTTTCCCCAGTCGGGCGGCGAGGCCACAACCGCTCGCGGCAGAGCCCCGCACACGCACCACATCCCGTACTCGCCCCACTCCCACGCCCCACGCACTCACCCAACCCTCAGCCCCACAAGCCCCCAGCTCAACAACGGTCACAGGCGTCACGAGCGCCACATTCCCACCGTCAGCGCACCCCCGCCCCGCCGTACGCACCCCATGCACACCCCGTACGTACCGCACCTCGCACCACCCTCACCGCGCGTTGCCCCCCGTGCACGCCTCGCGCCCCTGCTTCACCCCGTGCGTTCGGCCCGACCTCGTGACGTGTCCCTGGCCCACCTACCCCTGCTGTGCCCGGGTGTGGCCGCACTGCGACCGCCCACTTCCCCCTATGTCGCCCGGCGCTCAACCGCCGGGCGAGAAGGAGAACACGATGATTCCGCGGAATCACTGGACGCCAACGGGTGCCGTAGACACCCCGGCGACACCGCCCGCCTCGGTCCCGATGAAAACGCGAAAGCGGTTGACCCTCGCGCTCGCCGGGGTCGCCGCAGCGGCCTGTCTGGCAGCACCGCTGTCGGGCACGGCCATCGCAGCGGCGCCTGCGGCCCCTGCGCCCGCAGCCGCCCCAGCCGCTGCCGATGCGTCGGCTCCCGCCGCCGGCGCATCGGCCCAACTCGCCTTCACCGAGCTGGTGCAGAGCCAGAACCAGTGGTGCTGGGCCGCCACGGGCCTGTCCATAGCCCGCTACCTCGGTTACGGCCAGAGCACCTCGCAGAACACCTTCTGCACCTACGCCCGCGGCCTACCCCCCACCTCCGCGTGCCCCAACCGCCCCGGGCTCCTCACCGACGTGCAGCGCTCGTGGTCCAAGCTCGGCATGAGCGTGGGCCGCACCACCGGCGTGCTGCCCTTCGCGTCGGTGCAGCAGACGATCAACGCCAACTCGCCGGTCGAGACGGGCATCTACTGGACCTCGGGCGGCGGACACGCGCAGGTCCTGTACGGGTTCGACGCCAACCGCAGCACGCTGATGTACGCCGACCCCTGGCCCAGCAGCCCCCGCTACGGCGAGATGAACTACAACACCTACGTCCGCAACAACCAGTTCCGCTGGGCCGAGTCGCTGTACGGGGAGAAGTGAGCGCGATGACGGACATGAATCGATCCCGCCTGCACGCCTCCCGTAACCGCAACGGCAGCGGCTCACCCACCCTGCGCGGGCTCGGCGGTGCCTCGCTGGTCGCAGGCGTCGGCGCCCTCGTCCTCCTGGCGCCCACCTCGGCCATGGCCAACGACGCCGCGCAGCCGGACGCGCCCAGTTCGGTGTCCGCGGCCGACCGCACCGCCGCCGCGAAGACCCTGACCAGCCAGGACACCACCGACCGCATCGCGTCCTTCTTCGTGCGCCTCGAACAGCGCGAGAACGGGAAGAAGGGCACCACCGTGGACTCCACGGTGACGCGCAGCGAAGCGGCCAAGCAGGCGCCGCGCGTGGTGGGTTCGACGGTTCCCGTCTACTCGCTGAACCCCGACTTCGTGCGGGGCAACAGCTCCGCTTCGGTGCCGGTCGCGGAGTTCGCGTACCTGGCGTCCGAGGCCAGGTCCGCTTCCGGCGAAGCGGCGACGGTGTGGACCGTACGGGACGCGAAGACGCAGGCGTGGAGCGTCGCCAACGTCATATCCGGTACGGACGAGGTCAGCTTCGGTCGCAAGACCGCCGGTGACCTGGTCTTCACCGAGCCGCAGATAGCCGCCTGGTACGCGGTGGACGGCAGCCGGGTGCTGCCGCTCAACAAGTCCGCGCGGGATGCGGTCGGCGCGAAGGGCGTCACCGTCGCGGCGTACCAGGAGCGCGTCCACGACCGGTACGCCGACAAGCTGCCCGGCTCGGCATACCAGCGCTCCGGCAAGCTTGGCGGCATCGCACCGCAGGACGCGGCGCCCGCCGCCGAAGCAGACAAGACCACCACCACCGCATCGGCTCCCGGGTCTGACTCCTCCACCATGTCCGGCTCCGCGATCACCGCCACCGGCGTTGCGGGCAGCGCGCTACTCCTCGGCGCGGGAACGGTCGTGCTCCGCATCCGCCGCCGCAGCCAGGCGCTCTAACCGCGTCGGCCCCACCCGCACCATTCCGGCCGATGTCACTCCGGTTCGGCCGGCGCTTCCCCCGCCACCGTCCCCGCCGCCCCCACGGCGGGGACGGTGGCGGTTTGCCGTCCTGCGCCGGGGGTCAGCGGTCGCCGGTGCCTGGGTCTGGGTCTGGGTCTGGGCGCGAGCCTGGGCTGGAGCCGGTGTCCGGGTACGGGGCTGGTTCGGTGTCGGGGCGCGGGGTTGGGTTCGCGTCGCCGTCTGGGGCGCTGTCTGGGGCACTGTCTGGGGCGCTGTCTGGGGCGTCTCGAAGGCGGCGGGGCTTGGCCCGTACGTGCATGCGCTCGCCCTGCCGGCCGAAGAGGCTGAGCACTTCCACCGGGCCGGTGCCGGTGGTGCCGAACCAGTGCGGCAGCCGGGTGTCGAACTCTGCGGCCTCTCCCGGGTCCATGACCAAGTCGTGGTCGGCCAGCACCAGGCGCAACCGCCCGGAGAGTACGTACAGCCACTCGTACCCCTCATGCGTGCACGGCTTCGGTGTGCTGCGGCTGGCCGGGAGCACCATCTTGAACGTCTGGAGCGGGCCGGGCTGCCGGGTCAAGGGCAGCACCGTGTTGCCGTTCACGTGCTGCGGCGTGAGCCGGATACGGGGGTCGCCGACCTCGGGAGCGCCGACCAACTCATCCAACGGAACCTGGTGGGCCTGAGCGATCGGCAGCAGCAACTCCAGGCTGGGGCGGCGCTGGCCGGACTCAAGACGCGAGAGAGTGCTCTTGGAGATGCCCGTGGTCCGCGAAAGCCCGGCCAGCGTGACGCCGCGCCGCAGGCGCAGCCGCTTGAGCCGGGGGCCGACCTCGGCCAGGGCCTGGGCGATGGCAGGTGAATGCTCCACGTCGCCCATTGCACCGCACCCCTCCCGGTAACGGCAACAAGGTTTGCTGGCAACCGGGTCTCGCCGTGCCCAGCGGCGGCTCCCATGCCAGAGCCCACGCCAGGGTCCACGCCAGAGCCCATACCAGGGTCCATGCCAGAGCCCACGCCGTACGCGATGGCCCCGCGGCCCCGTAGCCAAGGCCGCTGGTACTGCCGCCGCGCCGCGGGTGGTTGAGACATGACGGCAGGGGCAGAAGAAGGGTGCCGCCGACCGGTGTTCCGTGCTTAGCGGGCTTTTCGTAGCGGGCTATTCGTAGCGGGCCGTTTGCGAGTGGCCGTTTGCGACAATGAAAATCGAACGATCGTGGGGGGCAGGAAATGCGCATGGATTTGACCGACGAGCTGCGTTCTAAGGCCGGCGTATTCGCCGATGAGCACGAAGGGCTATGGGTTTCCGTAGCCGAGGGAAACACGGTGGTATTCGGTGGCACACGAGAAGCCGAATTGTTCCGCGCGGCAGCCGACTGGCTCTTCGCCGACCCGCGATGCGAGGTGTTCGCCATCCGCTGGGACCGCGTCCCCCACGATCCCCCACTGCGCCTGGCGATCAGTCTCGAACGCCTACCGGACTCCTAGAAGGGGAGGGCCCGGGGCGCCACTAGCCGGAAGGCAGCACCTTCCTGTGTGCGCCCCGCGCCGGCTCTCGCCCGAAGACCGCTCGATCACGGCAGGTTCCCCATGGCCCCTACGGCGGGTGCGCAGCGCATCGTGCTCGGCATCGAGTCCTCGTGCGATGAGACGGGGGCGGGGCTCGTGGTGGGTGGGCGACTGCTCGGGCAAGCCGTCGCGTCGAGCATGGACGAGCACGCCCGATTCGGCGGTGTGGTGCCGGAGATCGCGGCCCGCGCCCATGTGCAGGCCCTGGCCCCGGTCGTGCGGCAGGCCCTCGCAGACGCGGAGCTCGGCATGGGCGACATCGGAGCCGTCGCCGTGACCACGGGTCCCGGGCTGTCCGGCACACTTCAGGTCGGCCTGTCCGGCGCGAAGGCGCTGGCGTACGCGCTGGGGGTGCCGCTGTATGGCGTGCACCACCTGGCCGGGCATGTCGCCGCCGACACCCTGGAGCACGGGCCGTTGCCCAACCCCTGTGTGGTCCTGATCGTCTCCGGCGGGCACACCTCGCTGCTGCTCGTACGGGATCTCGCCCGCGATGCGGTCACCCACCTGGGGGACACCCTCGATGACGCGGCCGGTGAGTGCTTCGACAAGGTGGCGCGGGTCTTCGGGCTGCCGTACCCAGGTGGGCCTGCCATCGACCGGGCGGCGCGCGAGGGCAACCCGCGCGCCGTGGCGTTTCCGCGCCCGATGACCGGCCCGCGCGACGATCCGTACACCTTCTCCTTCTCCGGCCTCAAGACGGCCGCCGCCCGTTGGGCCGAACGCCACCAGAGCCGCCCGCTGCCCGTCAGCGACGGGGCCGCAGCGCTGCAAGAGGCCATCGCCGATGTGCTGACCCGCAAGGCGGTCGCGGCCTGCGGTGCGCACGAGGTGCGCACGCTGGTCGTGGTGGGCGGCGTCGCCGCGAACTCGCGGGTGCGGGCGCTGGCCGAAGAACGCTGCCGGGCCGCGGGCATCACGCTGCGCGTGCCGCCGCCGCGGCTGTGCACCGACAATGGGGCCATGATCGCGGCCGTGGGTGATCTGCTGGTACGGGCGGGCGCCGAGCCCGCTCCGCTGGACGTGTCGATCGACCCGTCCGCGCCCCTGGAGTACGCGGCCCTGCACCCTGTCGCCACTCCCCGCCCCACCCCTGTCCCCAGCCTCAGCAGCGCGCCTGGCGCAGCGCTCCCCGCCCCGGCCGGCGGTGGCATCGCGGCGCCGCCGCGCCAGCCCCCACCGCGCCAGCCCCCCGTCTGACCGGAGCCTGATGTGCGTACCGCCGAGATCCGCACCCGCTTCCTCGACTACTTCGCCGAGCGCGGCCACACCATCGTCCCCAGCGCCCCGCTGCCGACGCCGGACCCGACGCTGTTGTTCGTCAACGCGGGCATGGTGCCGTTCAAGCCGTATCTGACGGGCGAGGCGGCGGCGCCATGGCAGCGGGCGGCCAGCGTGCAAAAGTGCGTGCGAACGCTGGACATCGAGGAGGTGGGCCGCACCACCCGGCACGGCTCGTTCTTCCAGATGAACGGCAATTTCTCGTTCGGCGACTACTTCAAGGAAGAGGCCATCGGGTTCGCGTGGGAGCTGTCCACGCTGCCGATCGCCGAGGGTGGCTACGGACTCGACCCGGACCGCATCTGGGTCACCGTCCACCACACCGACCAGGAGAGCGCGGCGCTGTGGAAGCGCCTCGCCGGGCTGCCCGACGAGCGGATCGTGACGCGCGGCGACGAGGACAACTTCTGGTCCATGGGCGTACCGGGCCCGTGCGGACCCGCATCAGAGCTGTACTACGACCGGGGCCCAGCGCTCGGCCGGCCAGGCGGTCCCGCCGTGGACGAGGACCGGTACATGGAGTTTTGGAACCTGGTCTTCATGCAGTACGAGCGCGGGGAAGGCCCCGGCAAGTCGGGCTACCCCATCGTGCGCGAGTTGCCCCGGCGCAACATCGACACCGGCCTCGGCCTGGAGCGCATGGCGACCCTCCTGCAAGGCGTCGGCAACCTCTACGAGACGGATGAGACCCGCCCCATCCTGGACCGCGCCGCCGAGTTGGCCGGCGTGCGCTACGGCGCGACGAACGGTGCGGGGCGCGGGGTGCGTGACGCGAGCGGGGTGGGCAGCGCGGCCGGGAAGAATGGTGCGGGCGGACCGAACGGTGCAGCCCTAGCGGATGGTGCGCGCGAGGCGAACAGTGCAGCCGGGGCTTCGGCACACGGCTCGGACGTCGCCCTGCGGGTCGTCGCCGACCACGTCCGTACGGCCCTGATGCTGCTCGCCGATGGCACCGCCCCCGGCAACGAGGGCCGCGGCTACGTACTGCGCCGCATCCTGCGCCGCGCCATCCGCGCCATGCGCCAACTCGGCTATCACGACCCGGTGTTGCCCCTTTTGCTGCCAGTCGCCCGCGACCGCATGGCGCCCAGCTACCCGGAGGTCGTGGACTCCTACGAGCGGATCGCGGACCAGGCGGAGGCGGAGGAGAACGCGTTCGGCGCCACGCTGCGCCAGGGCACGACCGTCCTTGACACCGCCGTCGCCCAGGTGAAGGCGGCGGGCGGGCGCCAGTTGCCCGGTGCGCAGGTCTTCAGGCTGCACGACACGTACGGCTTCCCCGTGGACCTCACGTTGGAGATGGCCGCCGAACAGGGCGTGGAGGTGGACCGCGAGGGCTTTACCGCGCTGATGCGCGAGCAGCGCGAGCGGGCGCGGGCCGACGCGCGGGCCCGCAAGTCCGGCGGCGCGGCCGATACGACGGCGCTACGCGAGGTACTGGACGCTCACGGGCCCACCGACTGGCGAGCCTGGACCGCCCTGACCACCACATCGCAAGTGCTGGCCCTGCTCGGCCCGGCCGGTCCCGTGCCCGTGGCCCGGGAGGGCGAACTCGTCACGGCGATCTTGGACCGTACGCCGTTCTACGCCGAGTCGGGCGGGCAGGAGAGCGACGCGGGACGGCTGTCCAGCGCATCGGCCGAGGCGGAGGTCATCGACGTACAGCGACCGCTGACCGGGCTCGTCGCCCATCAGATCCGGGTCACGGCCGGCGAACTCGCCCCCGGGGACAGCGTGCACGCGGCCGTCGATGACGAGTGGCGCCTCGGCGCCCGACAGGCCCACTCCGGAACCCACGTCCTGCACGCGGCGCTGCGCGAGATCCTAGGCCCCACCGCCCTCCAGGCCGGCTCGTACAACCGACCCGGCTATCTACGCCTCGACTTCCCCTGGCGCGGCGGCCTGTCGGCCGCGGCCCGCAGCGAGGTCGAAGAGGCCGCGAACCGCGCGCTGCGCCACGACCTGCCGGTCGATGTGCGGTGGATGACGCTGCCGCAGGCCAAGGAGTTGGGCGCGCTGGCGCTGTTCGACGAGACGTACGGCGAACAGGTACGGGTCGTCGAGATCGGCGGTCCCTGGTCGCGGGAGCTATGCGGTGGTACGCATGTGGAGCACGCGGCGCAGATCGGCACGGTCGCGCTCACAGCGGAGGGCTCGGTCGGCGCGGGCATGCGCCGCCTGGAGGCTGCCGTGGGCATCGAGGGCTTCGGCTACCTGGCGCGCGAGCGTGACCTGGTGGCCCAGATCGCGGAACAACTTCAGGCGCCGCGCGCCGAACTCCCGGATCGGGTGGCCGCGCTGCTGGCCCGGCTGAAGACGGTGGACCGCGAAAACCAGCGGCTGCGACAGCGCGCACTGCTCTCCCACGCCGCAGCCCTAGCGGCGGGAGCGGTGCCGGTGCCCACAGCGACGGCCCCGGCACCGGGCGGTACGGGGGCGGCGCACGCGGGTCCTTCGCACGCCGGAGCCCCGGGTGGGCCGGGCGATGTGCTCGTGGTGACGGCGGAGACGGACGGCGACGCCGCCGACGCCCGCGCGCTCGCCCTGGCCGTACGCGACCGACTACCCGCCGACCGGCCCGGCCTGGTGGCGACGGCGGCCCGTAGCGGAGACCGAGCGGTAGTAGCCGTAGCCGTGAACGCGACGGGTACCGCCGCCGGCCTGTCCGCGACCACCCTCGTCAAGCACCTCCTTGGCGGACGCGGCGGCGGCACCCCCGAGGTAGCCCAGGGCGGCGGCGCGACGGGGGCGCCGGCTGAACTGCTGAGCCAGGTCGCCGAGTTGGTACGCAGTTCGGGTGTGTGAGCGCGTTGCGGGACGGGTCGGCAGTCCAGGGCCGGAGGCCGAGCCGTCCGCGCGGGCCGGGCTGCGCCCCCGCACGGGCAGGCCGACCGACAGCACACAACCAAACGACAACGCCCCTGCCCTCACCAGCAGCTTCGCGTTCCTCATCGTCCGCAGCGGAGGACCACACGTCTCCGTTCTGAGACACCCGCGAGTCGGGATCGGTGACGGCGTCCTGGTGTTCTTGCGGGCCCCACCCGTCTTCGCCCTTCTTCCCCACCTTGACCCACCTCTTCCAAGTTGCCCACCGTCAGGGCAGGCGAGTCGCGTTCTTACGGAGTGGCCGTGAACCAGGTGTGCCTGCACAGCATGTTGTCCACTGCCAACGCGCTTTCGGGGTCATTGGAGTCGGCCACCTACGGGCCGATCCCGGCGCTCGGCGTACTGCACAGGTTGCCGACCGCACAGGAGCTTTGTCGCTCTAGGTAACCGACTCGCCACACACGGCGGTACCGTGGGGCGGAGCTCACGTCTCAAGAACGCTCAAGAGCTTCGATGCGCTGGGAAGTGTGCAGTCAGATGCCGCCACCAAAGCCGAACACCAACTTGGAAGGACTGTTCCAAGAGACCGGTTGGACTTTGCGTCAGTTCGCGCAGGCCGTCAACCACACTGCCACCGAGGCGGGTACGCCCACGATGTACCGCGCCGCATCCGGCCTTGGCCGAAGGAGTTGCGAGGCGGCCGGTCTTAGGCCAGGACCTTCCATCGTCGGCCGTCGATGAGCTCTCGTGCCGCGTCGAGATGGCCGGCGTGGCACGCGGTCTCGGTGATGACGTGCAGCAGGACGTCCCGAACGGTGTGCAAGTGTGGTTCACCGAAGAGGTGGTGGGGCCACCAGACCAGGGGCGTGTCCGCAGCCGCAGCTTCGATGACGGTGTTGGCGAGCTCCACCTCCGTGCGGTACTGGCCGAGGACCTCGGTGTGCGAGACGTCGGGTGCCACCTGCCAGGCGTCGTCGATGTCGTCCAGGGCCTTGATGACGGCCGGGTCGCCAGTGACGACGGCGCGAAACCAGAATCGCTCGACGTCGAGCGCGAGGTGCTGGACGAGCCCCAGGCAGTTCCATCCGGATGGCAGCACGGTCCGCCGCAATGCCTCCGTGTCGAGCCCTTCGAGTATGCCGAGGACGTGCCGGCGCTGTCCGTCCAGGACGAAAAGGAGTGCCCGGATCTCGGCGTTCGGTGCCGCGGTTGAGGTCGTGGTCACTGTGCAATCTCCCAGCTGTGTACGCCCGGATCACGGAAGCCGACGGCCCGTGTTCCCTAGGGCCGGTCCAACGGACCGTTGAGCAGCGTCACGCTTCCGGGCCACGCGGTATCGCTTGTCGTATGCGTCACGGCTACAAATGATCTACGAGTGGCCGCACTCTGTATAGGGGGCGGCGGGGTCCTCTGGCGAGCCACACCCCGCGTCGGTCCAGACCCGCATCGTGCCATCCGGGCGGACGGTCACCCCGTATTGGCCCACGCCTGGCCGTCCGGCCGGCTCCCACGCCCCGTAGGCCCTCGCGATCCGATCCCACAACCGGTGCGAGCCGTACTGCCGGACAGTAAAACGGTCCGAGCGTTGGCCGTCATAGTCCACACGAGCCCAAGAGGTGCCCAGGTCGTCAGCGATCCACAACCGAGTGTGAGCTGCTGCGTCGGTTCCGGTTCCTGGGCCTGGGCCTGGGCCTGGGCCGGGGCCGGGGGCGGGGGCGGGTGTTCAGCAATCTCGTCGGTCAAGGCGTGCACGTCCACGCTGATGCTAACGATGTGGACACCGCGCATCGCATGGCCCGCCGCACGCCCCCGCAACGGCTCACTAGCCCCGGTACACCCCGCGCAGTGACCGCCCAACCGCACAGGCAATCGGCCCCTGTAGCGTCCCTCACAGGCGTCCGATATGCGGGCGCAGGGCGAATGAGTTGGCGAGGGAGACCAGCGTGGACTACGACGAGTTGATCGACGAGGGGCTGACGACGCCGTTCGAGGGTTGGGACTTCGGGGTCTTTCGGGGGCGCTACGCCGAGGCAAGCGTCACCGACCTGCCGTGGAGTTATCCGCAGCTCGTACGCGACCAGCTACCGGCTGCTGCATCGCTGCTCGACCTGGGTACGGGCGGTGGTGAGGTGCTGGCGTCACTGGCGCCGTTGCCCGCTCGTACGGCAGCGACCGAGGGCTTCGCACCGAACGTACCGGTGGCCCGGCGACGCCTTGAGCCGATGGGCATCGAGGTTTCCGAGGTCGGCGACGACGATCAACTACCCTTCGCTGACTCTGCGTTCGACCTCATCGTCAGTCGGCACGAGTCCTACGACCCGACCGAGATTCGCCGCGTCCTTGCGCCCGGTGGAGTGTTCGTCACCCAGCAGGTCGGCGGCGGCGACCTCGCGGAGGTCAACCAGGCACTCGGCGCACCCGAGCATGAGTACGCCGACTGGAACCTGCGCGCCGCCGCCGAGGAGTTGACCGCCGCCGGGTTCACCGTGACCTGGGAGGGCGAGGCCCGGTTGCCGGCCACCTTCCACGACATCGGCGCCCTCGTACTCTTCCTCCGCATCACCCCCTGGCACGTCCCCGACTTCACCGTGGAGCGCTACGCCGGCCCCCTGCGCGACCTGCACTCCACCATGAGCGCGGGGCAGCCGTTGCAGGCCTTGTGCCATCGGTTCGCCCTGGTCGCGAGGCCGTAAGCCGGTACAGCGGAGCTCTGCGCCGTCGGGCCAATCGGCCGGCGGTGGGCCCGACGTAGAGTCGCCGCACACCCCCGCCATTGGGCCCCGTCGTCAACCATCAGGGGCAGGTGACAGGTGGCAGGTGGCAGGTGGCAGGTGGCAGAGGGATGAGAGGTCGCAGATGAATACATCCGCCCACTACGGCACCGGGCCGATCGATCACGCCTTCCTGGCGCTCGCCAGGCAGCACCAGCCCACCACCGGCTTCTTCCTCGACTTCGCCGGCCCCGTACCCGACTTCGAAGTCCTGACGCGCCGGGTCATTCGGCGTGCGGCCGAATTGCCCGCGCTGAATCTGCTACGCCCTGCCGAGCGGGGGCGGCAGCGGCGGCGGTGGCGTCCACGGACTGCCGAGTTCGATGCCGCCGTGCACTGTCGTCAGCGCAGCGGCTTGTCCGGGCCCGGCGAACTGGCCGCCGCAACGAACGCGTTGCTGCGCCAGCCGCTGCCCGGAGCGGATCATCCGCCGTGGGACCTGTGGCTTCTCGCCGAGACCACTGAGAGCACCGAGAGCGCTGCCATCACCAAGAGCGCTGAGAACACCGAGAACACCAGCACGACCAGCACCGCATCCGGCGCCATCGACGGTGATGGGGTGGTGGTGGGCCGGTTCCGGCTGTGCCTGCGAGTGCATCACGCCGTGCAGGACGGTGTGGGTGCGGCGTATACGGCGCTGGCCCTGTTGGGTGACGCCACGGTGGCCGGCCCGCCTCTGTATCCGGCCCGCCGGCCGACGCCGGCGGGCGTGCTGCGGGGCGCGTCGGACGCCGTGCGCCAGCTCCGCCCCTACCGGTCGTGGCCCACGCTGCGCGTCCCGCCTGCCCGCCGCACCGCGTGGACCAGCCAAGACGTGCCCGTACGCGATGTGCGGCGGCTGGCTGACGCGTGGGGGATCAGCGTCAACGATGTCTGTCTGGCCGGGTTGGCGCAGGCAGTGCGGGCCTGGCGCCTGGCCGATGCGGCGTCCGCGTCCGGCTGTCCCGACCTGCCGATCCTTGTGGCGATGTCCACGCGCGGCCCCGGCGAGCAGTACGTGCCGGGCAACCATGTGGTCGGGTATCGCCTGGTGTTGCCATCGGGTACCGCCCGGTTCGCGGACGCCGCGGCCCGCGTGCGCCGCCAGACCGATGCCGTACGCCGCACCCGGACCCGCGACGCGCGCCGCGTCGTCATGCAGAACGTGCCGCACCGCGTGGGTGAGTGGGCCATGGGCTTCGTGAAGAACGCGGTGCCGATCGGTGCCAGCTCGGTCACCCTCGCCGACGAGGTGACCTGCCTTGGGGCGCCCCTCACCGGGGCCTCGATGTTTTACGACGTGCATGACGCGCTGCTCGCTTACGTGTCGTTCACACGGGCGGGCGGTGTCATCCGGTGCGGAGTGGTGTACGACGAGGCCCTACCGAACGCTGCCCACCTCCCGCACCACTGGCGGGAGGTCATCGACGGGTCGAGCGGTGGCGACGATTCACCAACTCTCCCACCCGCGACGGCGGCAACGACGGACGGTCGAAAGCCATCGGGACGACCGGGACGACCGGGACGATCAGGATGATCGGGACGACCGGGAGGGTCTGGAGAGCCGGGCCCGGGTCGGTCGGAATAGCCACGATCCGGACGACGAGGGTGGCACTGCTCACGCCCGCAAACTCGCGGTGTGAGCAGTGCCGGGTGGCCCGCGTACGACGGTGAAAGGCCTGGGCCGACGCATACCCGGAGTTGGCCGACCGAATGGCAGCCCGAGCGACCGGGTGGCTGGATGGCTGACCGGGTGACTGGATGTACCGGCCCCGTGGCCTGGCGCCCTAGTGGGCTCCGTAACCGCCGAGTAGAAAGAGCGGATGACTGCCGACGAACACGAACTCACTATCGATGAGATGGTCAGCGTCAACCGGCACAACTGGGACGCCCGCACACCCGTCCATGTGGCCAGCGAGTTCTACGGCCTCAACGGCTCCCACACCTCCGACCACTGGTTCACCGCCTTCGAGTGGGAGGACCTGGGTGACCTCACGGGGCAGGACGTCCTGCACCTGCAATGTCACCTCGGGACCGAGACCCTGGCGTTCGCCGAGCGCGGCGCGGCGCACACCACCGGGCTCGACTTCTCCGGCGCCGCCATCGCCCAGGCACGCCGCCTCGCGGCCAGCGCGGGCCAAGACGTCACGTATGTGGAAGCCGATGTCCATGACGCGGTGGCCGCGCTCAGCCGACAGCGCTTCGATGTCGTCTACACCGGCAAGGGCGCCCTGTGCTATCTGCCGGATCTTCCTCGCTGGGCTCGGACCGTTGCGGCGCTGCTACGGCCGGGCGGCTTCCTTTACCTGGTGGAGTTCCACCCCCTGCTGAACTCCCTCGGTTCGGTGCCGCAACCGGACGAGCAGTTCCTCCGGCTGCGGCAGGACTACCTGGGAGGGCGCGGCCCGCTGCGTACCGACGTACCCCGCACCTACACCGACGGGCCCCCGCTGGCCGAGGCGACCACGTGTTACGAATGGCGGCACGGCCTCGGCGATATCGTGACGGCCCTGCTGGGAGCGGGCCTGAGTATCGAGGTCTTCCGCGAGACGGACCTCCTGCCCTGGCCACGCTTCGAGGGCATGGAACCTACCGACGACGGCTGGTGGCGCCTGCCCGCCCGCGACCCCAAGATTCCGCTGATGTTCGCCCTTCGCGCACGCCGATCCGTGAGCACGAATCAGGACGGAAGGCCAGGTCGGAGGCGGAATTGGTGACGGGTGCGGGAGCTTGGCCAGCCACGGGGACGCGTTGGTGGTGTGCTCGCTCGCAGCAGCTGGGTTGCCCGGCTACAGCGGGAGCTCCAACAGCGTGCTGTCATACCCCTTTCCCGCTGGCCACACCACGGCGCACCCCTGGCTCTCGGCCAGGGACAACAGGTCCTGACGCGGTCGGGAAGGCAGCAGGATGGCGCGCGTCGTGTGCTCTACGAACCGTCCGTAATCGGCCAACTGACCAAGCGCCATACGAATGTTCTCCCGTGTCACGCTTCCTTTGGCCTCGATCAACAGCCCCAACTCCGGGACGTACAGGTCAGTGAAGAGCGGGCGACTCTCACCGGGCGGCAACAACCGGTGCCGGTGCGGGCGGTGCCCCTTGCCTTTCAGGTGATCAGCAAGGTCAGCGACGAGCCGCGCCTCCTTGCGTTCGGCCTGGTAGGGCTCGCGGTTCGGGTTGACGAACGTCTTTTCGCTCTCGTTGCGTTCCAGCGGCAGTTCATCCACCAGGTTCGGCTTGCTGTCGAGCAGCCGGCCGAGCCTGGTGCCCGGGCTCTGCGGGGCGGCATCCACGGGCTTGAGCCGGAAGACGATGACCTTGCGCAGCGGACCGCCGTTGGTTTCGGGCGCATCGGCCTCGTACCAGGGGTCGTCCTGGTCCACGACGAACTCGCCGAGGTACGTCACGATGCCCCTGGCACCCTGAAAAACCCGCAACGCGCGGCCTTCGGCCTGGTGGTTGAGGATGCTGGCGTTGCCGGAGATCATCCGCTGGTCCCCGTACTGACCTTCGCCGCTGTAGTGGAAGAGGCCATCCGGCATCCAGTCGTCGTAGTACCCGTGTTTCTCGCCAGCGACGGGGTCGGTGAAGACGAACACGTGAGGGCTCTTGGCCGAGGGCCCGATGCCTCCCTGAGTCCGCCCGCCGTAGGTGGTGTGCAGGTCCCTACGGGCCATCTTCTCACCGGGCTTGAGCGTCCAAGCCGGCGTCGAGGCGGTGTCAGTCATACGGCTCCTCAGTTTGGCGCGGCAGTCGATAACTCCCGCGGCTGAGCTCCACGTTCCGTGTCGCACGTCGCACATCGCACATCGCACATCGCACGTCGCACATCGCACGCCGCACGCCGCGATGCCGCGCGCACCGCGCACCGCGCTCGCGTGCGATCACCAGGCACCGTGGAGCCTCGTCGGATTGCCACCCTCTCAGACGCCATCCAAATCGGATACCCAATTTCGGCATCCGATCTGAGACGGATCTCCCTCTACGCCATCGGCGCCCGCCCCCATTTGGTGGTTTTTCTGCCTCCTTGAGGCTTTACGTTAAGGACTCTGCGGTGAGGGCTTTGCCTGCGGTCCTGCCTGCGGTCCTGACGCTACGGAATCTCACGTGGGCTCTGTACTAGGAATCTGAGGTCCCGGCTTTGTGGGGAGAACTCGCTCCAGAGGTGCCGTTGCCGCCTCGCGCATTTCGGCTCGCATCGTCAGCCTGACTGCCTTAGCCCGTTCGACCAGAGAGTACCGTCTTGGCGCGGTACCAATTCCGAAAACCGGAGTACGGCTGATGCGCCGGGGACCATCGCGAGCCAGGTCGTTGCCGAGTCGGAATGGGGGCGGGCTTGGGGCTGAGATTGCGGTCGAAGTCACGGCCGAAGTCACGGCCGAAGGTCGGGCCAGGGCCGGGGCGAGGGCGGGGCCGAATTCCGGGGTAGATACCCTCCACGCGCTTTCTCCGGAACCTCACTACCATTTCCTAGGTCACACCCGCTCTCCTGGCCGAGCCTCCCCCCCGTGCACCTCACCCACCTCACAACTCTCGCCCCCGACATTCGCCCAGCCGCCCTTGCGGGCGAGCTTATGCGTCGCGGGCAGCGCCTTTTCCCCGCCCGGTGGCTTTCCCAAGGCCGCCTCCCGTTCCGTCAATCTCGCGTTCCCCGACGTCAACGGCGCGTACTCCTACGTCAACAACTCGCTTCAGCGCGCCGACAACCGTCTAGTCACTCGGCCCTACCTCACGCCCCCGGAGCCGCGATACGGAAGGCGGCACGGGAGGCCCCGGCGTGGGACTCGGGTCCGGTCGGGTGGTCGGTGTGGGTAGCTGGTTTCGGGTCGGAGACGGGATCGATGGCCGAGCCCACGCCGTACGCGACACCGAATGTCGCGGCGAGCACGGCGGCGAACGCGGCCACCTTCAGCGCCACCTTCAGCGCCGCCCCGCGACCTGAGTTCCTGACCGCGCTTTCGCCGCCGCGCGAAGCGGTGTCCTTGGCCGCGTACGGGGCAGCGCTCGTGCCGGTGTTCTCGCCGGTGGGTGCGGCGGTGGCCGGGGCGATGGTGGCCGGGGCGGCGCTGGCAGGGTCGGTGCTTCCGCCGGTTTCCATGGCAGATCTCCTTCGATGGCCAGACCTCTGGAAGAGAGCGGACTGAGTGTCCGCACTGGTCAAGGTACCCCTAGGGGGTAGCAAGTCAAGGAGTCGCCCACTCTTGCTTCATTTACACCCCGGGGGTATACATGGAGAGGAAGTAGAGATACCCCCCGGGGGTAGTCCGTCGGCGGACTACCGCGCCAGAAATTCGTCAGCAGAGGGACTCCACCGCGAGGCACAAGGAGCAGAGGATGACCAGCACGGTGACGGAGACGGCCGAGGTTGAGCTCGCCATCGGCGGGATGACCTGCGCCTCGTGCGCCGCACGGATCGAGAAGAAACTCAACCGCATGGACGGCGTGGCCGCCACGGTCAACTACGCCACAGAAAAGGCCAAGGTCAGCTACGGCGACGGCGTCACGGTGGCCGACCTGATCGACACGGTCAAGGCCACGGGCTACAGCGCGGCGCCGCCCGCCCCCGCCCGCTCGCGGCGGTCTGCCCCCAGCGGCGCACCCGGCGCGCGGGCCGTCGCGGCGGCGGACGATGCCGGACACGCGCAGCCGCGAGCCCCCGGCGCTGGGGGCGTTGGTGCGGCGCCCGATCCGCTCGTCACGCTGCGCGAACGATTGATCACCGCCATCGTGCTTGCCGTGCCGGTGATCGCCATGGCCATGGTGCCCGCCTGGCAGTTCGAGAACTGGCAATGGCTGTCGCTCACGCTCGCGGCACCCGTCGTGACGTACGCGGCCTGGCCCTTCCACCGCGCCGCATTCACCAACGCGCGGCACGGCGCGGCCACCATGGACACGCTGATATCGCTCGGCACCAGCGCCGCATTTCTCTGGTCCCTTTGGGCGCTGTTCTTCGGGACTGCCGGCACCCCCGGCATGACCCACGGCTTTGAGCTGACCATCGCCCGTACCGATGGCGCGGGCAACATCTATTTGGAGGCGGCGGCCGGCGTCACCGCGTTCATCTTGGCTGGCCGGTACTTCGAGGTCCGGTCCAAGCGCAAGGCCGGGGCCGCCCTGAAGGCACTCCTTGAACTGGGCGCCAAGGAGGTCACCGTGGTCCGCGGGGGCCGCGAGGAGCGGATCGCCGTCGAGGACCTGGCGGTCGGCGACCGATTCGTGGTGCGGCCCGGCGAGAAGATCGCGACCGATGGCCTGATCGTCGAGGGCAGCTCGGCCGTGGACGCCTCCATGCTCACCGGCGAGTCCGTCCCGGTGGAGGTCACGACCGGCGACGCGGTAACCGGGGCCACGCTCAACGCGGGTGGTCGCCTGGTGGTCGAGGCCACCCGGGTCGGCGCCGATACCCAACTGGCCCGGATGGCCAAGCTGGTGGAGGACGCACAGAACGGGAAAGCCGCCGCTCAGCGCCTCGCCGACCGCATCTCGGCCGTCTTCGTACCCGTCGTCATCGCCTTGGCCGTTGGCACGCTCGGTTTCTGGCTCGGCAACGGGGCAGGGCTGACCGCCGCGTTCACCGCGGCCGTGGCCGTACTGATCATCGCCTGCCCGTGCGCCCTGGGCCTGGCCACGCCGACCGCGCTCATGGTCGGCACCGGACGCGGCGCCCAACTCGGCATCCTGATCAAGGGGCCGGAGGTGCTGGAGACCACGCGTCGGGCCGACACCATCGTCTTGGACAAGACCGGCACCGTCACCACCGGCAAGATGACCCTGCTCGCCACGCACACCACCGACGGCACCGATGCGGACGAGGTACTGCGGCTCGCCGGCGCCCTGGAGTACGCGTCCGAGCACCCGATCGCGCAGGCGGTCGCCGCCGGAGCCATGGAGCGCGTCGGTACGCTGCCGACCCCTGAGGACTTCGCCAACGTGCCCGGGCTCGGCGTGCAGGGCGTCGTGGCCGGTCACGCCGTCCTGGTCGGCCGCGAAAAGCTGCTCCACGCATGGGCCATGGACCTCCCCGACGCGCTGCGCCAGGCCAAGGACGCGGCGCAGGCCCGCGGGCGAACCGCCATCGTCGTCGCCTGGGACGGGCGGGCCCGCGCCGTCCTTGAGGTCGCCGACGCGGTCAAGGACACCAGCGCGGAAGCCGTCGCCCGACTGCGCGCACTCGGCCTCGCTCCCATTCTGCTGACCGGGGACAACGCGGCCGTCGCCCACGCCGTCGCGCACGAGGTCGGCATCGATGAGGTGATCGCCGAAGTCATGCCGCAGGACAAGGTGGACGTGATCAAGCGGCTGCAAGCCGAGGGCCGCTCGGTGGCGATGGTCGGCGATGGCGTCAACGACGCCGCCGCACTCGCCCAGGCCGACCTGGGCCTTGCGATGGGAACCGGCACGGACGCCGCGATCGAGGCCGGCGATCTGACGCTCGTACGCGGAGATCTACGGGCTGCCGCCGACGCCATCCGGCTTTCCCGGCGAACCCTGCGCACCATCAGGTCCAACCTTTTTTGGGCCTTCGCCTACAACGTCGCAGCGCTGCCGCTGGCCGCGGCCGGGCTGCTCAACCCGATGATCGCCGGCGCCGCCATGGCGTTCTCTTCGGTCTTCGTGGTGGGCAACAGCCTGCGGCTGCGCCGCTTCCGAGCGCTGACCTAAACGTTCACGCACACCGTGGGAGAACCACAACCAAACAGAGCGGGGTCGGATGGTCTTCCGGCCCCGCTCGTGTGTGAGCATGACGCCCACTCCTAAGAGAATTCATTTAATCCTATTACCTGCCTTTCATTGCGCAGGCGACAATTGGCCCGCCTTCCCGTTACCCTCGGAAGGCGGGCCATCATCCTTCACGACCTGAAGGAAACGTTTCCCTGCCCCCCTGCATGTATTTCGCCAATCCCTTTCCCTTTCCCGACGTAACTCAGAACGCCGGGACCTTTCACGCCCGCCAAGAAATCCGTGAACAAGACCAACCGCCATCGCGGAACCGGATTCCACTCCCTCGCGTACCGCATTACCGCTAGGAGTTTTTTATGGCCATTATCCCTACAATCGAAGACGTCGTCGCCGGGCAAAAGTCGTATACGCCCTTCACCCTGAGTTTCTACGACCTCACCGTCTACGGAGTCACCTGCCCGCTGCTGTGGAAAGTCTCGCGCCACGAACTGCTCAAGCTCTACAACCGCAACATTTCCGCAGAGCACCTCGACATCGGCGTCGGCTCGGGATATCTGCTGAGCAAGTGCACCATGCCGAGTGCCAACCAACGCATCACCTTGCTCGACATGAATCCACACTGCCTGTCCCACGTCTCGCGCCGACTCTCGCGCTACCGGATCTCCACGGCCCAGGGCAATGTCCTGGAGCCGTTCCCACTGCCTGAGCGGTCACACGGCTCAGCAGCCCTCAACCTCATGCTGCACTGTGTGCCTGGTGACTTCGCGCACAAGGGCGTTGCCTTCGACCACGCTGCCGCATGCGTACGGCCCGGCGGCAAGATCTTCGGCAGCACCGTGCTCTCCCAGGGGGTGCCGGTCACCAAGGCCGCGCGGCTCGCCTTAGACCGCCTCAACGCAGGCAGGGACTTCAACAACCGCCATGACAACCTCCACGACCTACGCCACGAACTCAGCGCCCGCTTCAGCACCTTCACGCTCACCGTGCACGGGTGCACCGCCCTGTTCGAGGCCACGGTGGAATAGCGAACGCCCCTTTTCGACGAGGTGGGAGCGGTCGGTGGCCGCCGTCACGACCGCAGCACGAGAGCGGCGGTTACGGCTCCTCGCTGGTGATCAGCGCCAACTGGGCCCCGAACGGGTCGAGCAGCATGGACATGCGGCCGACACCCGGGGCATCGTCGGCGGCCATCAACGCGGTGCCACCGTGCTCGATGGCGGTGGCCACGGCGGCATCGCAGTCCTCCACCTCAAAGTACGGATGCCAGTTGGAACGCAGCTCCGTAACCTCGGTCTGCGGCGGGAACTGCATGATGCCTCCATGCGAGGCCTCTTGCCCGCCGCCGGACGGTGCGATGACCGTGTAGTCGAACTCCAGCATCGGTGTCTTCTCCATGTCCCAGGGAAAGACCTGGCGGTAGAACTCGATCGCGGCCACCGCATCCGTCGTGTGCAACTCGGACCAGCACAGCGAGTTCGGCAGGTTCACGGCATCGACGCCCTTGGTGTCACCGGGCTGCCAGGTGGCGAACTCCGCGCCCGTCGGGTCGGTGAACTGAGCCATCCGGCCCGCCGTGAAAACGTCCATCGGCTCCCCGCGAACCGTGCCACCCGCGCGCTGAACGGCGCTGGCCGTGGCGTCCGCGTCGGCCGTCTGGAAGTACAACATCCAGGCCGGTCGTGCGGTCTCGCCCAGCAGTGGCCCAGCGGCTGCGACGGTCTTTCCGTCGAGGTCGAACATCCCGTATCCCCCCGCGTCGGGACCCGCCGACCGGAACTCCCAGCCGAAGACCGCCCCGTAAAACGCGGCAGCGGCCCCGACATCGGGCACCCCAAGGTCGAGCCAGACCGGAGCACCTGGCACATAGTGAGTCGTGAGCATGACTATGGTCCTCCGACGTTGTGTGGTGGCAAGGCCCTGCCGGACCCAGCGTGGCAACCCGTGCTCTTCCTGTTTTCAGCATGGCAGCGACCACTGACACTCGCCGTTCGGCGCGAGGCGGCCCGGCCCAGGGCAAGACCGGGCCGAGCAAGACCGGGCCGAGCCGTACGTATCTGCACGTCACCGTGCGCGCTCACGCGACGCGCTTCTCCCGCCGCGTACGCCCACCGCATGCCGACCCGCATGCCTCTCCGCGTGCTGCCGGTACGTCCTCACGTCCTCACTTGCTGTTGTACAGCCGCATCGTGATCGTTCCGAAGACCAGCACCAAGGCCCCGGACCACCCCAGTGACCAAGCGATCTCCACGGCCGGCCAGCCACCGTCCATGAGGTCGCGCACCGCCGATGACAGATGGGTCACCGGGCTGTTGTTGACGAACACCTGGAGCCAGTCGGGCATGGTCTTGGGGTCCACGAAGATGTTGCTGAGGAACGTGAGCGGAAAGAGAACCATCATGCTCACGCCCATGACCGATTTCTCGCTCCGCAACAACAACCCGAACATGGTCCATACCCAGGAGAAGGAGAACGAGAAGATCATCAACAGCACGATCCCCGCCAGCACCCCGACCACGCCGCCATCCGGGCGGAAGCCGAGTATCAGGCCCACGGTCAGCATCACCGCCGACGCCATGGCGTACCGCAGCACATCACCCAGCAGGTAGCCGACCATGGCCGATGGGCGCCAGATGGGCAAGGTGCGGAAGCGGTCGAAGACGCCCTTTGCGATATCGGTGTTGACCGCAACGCCGGTGTACATCGTGATCATGACGACGCTCATGACGAGGATGCCCGGCAGCAGGAATTGCAGGTAGTCCGTGGTCGAGCCGGCCAGCGCACCACCGAAGAGGTACGTGTACATCAGCACCATCATGATCGGGAAGGCGGTGACGTCGAACAGCTGCTCCGGTACGTGCTTGATTTTCAACACGGCCCGCCAGCCGAAGGCCAGCGACGTTGTCCAGGCGCTGGGCCGGGGCGGTCGCTCCTTGGAGATCAGCACGGCGGCCAGGCCCTCGGCTGTGACTGGAGCGAGTGCGTCGGATGTGCTGGCACGGGTGGCGCGGGTCTCGGTCGTCGGTGCGGTGCTCATTTCGCCGCTCCTCCCTTGCTGGTCGGACCCTTGCTGGGGCCGCCAGAGCCGACCGGCGTTCGCGCAGCGGTCGGATCGAGCGGACTTGTTGAGTCAGTCGGGTCAGTCGGGTCAGTCGGGTCAGTCGGGTCAGTCGGGTCAGTCGGGTCAGTCGGGTCAGTCGCACGGTCCGGCCCGGTGGCCGGGTGGTCCGTGAGGGCGAGGAAGACCTCGTCCAAGCTGGGCTGGCCGAGCGAGAAGTTGTCCACCGTGATGCCGGATCGGGACAACTCGTGTAGCGCGCGGGCCGCTTGCTCCGCGGCCCCGCCCCCGTCGCCCGCAAGGCCGACACGGGCGGTCAACGCCACCGGGTCATGTTCCAACTGCACCTGCGCGGCGAGATATTGGGTGAGCAATCGCTCGGCCTCGGGGCGCTGTTCGGCATGGCGCAGCCGTACGTGCACCGAACCCGCACCCACTGACGCCTTCAGCTCCCCCTTAGTCCCCTCGGCGATGACCTTGCCCTGGTCAATGACCGCGATCCGCGACGCGAGTTGATCAGCCTCGTCTAGATACTGCGTGGTCAGCAGCACCGTGGCGCCCTGCTGGACGACGGCCCGCACGATGTCCCAGACCTGATTGCGGCTGCGCGGGTCGAGGCCCGTGGTGGGCTCGTCCAAAAAGAGCAGGTCAGGGGTGTTGAGGATGCTCGCGGCGATATCGATCCTGCGCCGCATGCCGCCGGAGTAGTGCTTGACCTGCTTGTCGGCTGCCTCGGTGAGCCCGAAGGCATCGAGCAACTGCGCCGCACGCTCCTTGGCCGCGGGCTTGCGGTGCCCCAGCAATCGCGCCAGCAGGATGAGGTTCTCCCTGCCGGTCAGGTCCTCATCAACCGACGCGTACTGACCGGTAAGGCTGACCCGGCTGCGCACGGCATCGGCCTCGCGCAGCACGTCATGCCCGAATACCCGGGCCTCGCCACCGTCCGGGCGCAGCAGCGTCGCCAACATCTTGACGGCGGTGGTCTTCCCCGCGCCATTGGGCCCAAGAACCCCGTACACCGTGCCGGCGGGAACCGCGAGGTCCACACCATCCACAGCTCGGGTCTCTCCGAACACTTTGACCAGGCCAAATGTCTCGATCGCCAGGTCGGCTCCGGGTGGGCTCATGAGCAGGGTCCTTTCACAGGGGCAGCGCATCGGGGGGCACATGGAGGGGTAGATGGAGAATGGGGGACGGACAACTCAGGGCAGCGGCTCAGGGCAGCGGCTCAGCACCGCTCTGAGGACGCCGCGGCGTCCCAACGCCGTGGGGTGGCGAGGACGCCTCGGGGTACGCCTTCGAAGCGTCCGAAATCCTCCGACGCAACGGGGTATACGGGGCATACGGGGTAGTACAGGGGGAAACGCCGTGGCTTAGGGAGCACAGTGAGGCATGACGTAACGGTCAAGGTCAGCGAAGCGCGGCAACGGCGACAACGGTGCGCACCGAAGTCGCCGAACGCTTCTGGGCCGCCGGAATGACCCGGCGATTCTGGGTGACATTCGCTCTGGTGACTACTGCCGACGACTGTAGTACGGGGGTCTGACAACGCCCTCTGGATCGCGAATCCGCGCAGGTCACGGGTGTTCATGCAACCTCCTCACCCCTTCAGCGCACACCCGCGCGGCGCCGAGCGCGACCCGGGCGGTCAGACGCCGGGCCCGCGGCCGGGCCCGCGGCCGGGCCCGCGAACGAAGGGCCTGGCCCGGGGACGGCCGAGCGCTGCGGCGAAGGGTGCGGGGGCGTGCGGGCCGAGCCGGGACGAAGGAGCGCGGCGGCAGCGAGGGCGCTGGGCACCACTCGGTGAGGGCGCGAGAGCGAAGAGGTGTCGGCGGCAGAATTGGCGGCGGAAGCGTCACGGGAGGCGGAGGCGGGAGACGGGAGGTGGGAGGCACGCGGGGCGCAAGCAACGCGGGGCGTAGGGAACGCGTTGGGCGCGGGAGCCAGCGGTCATGGCCAAGGCTCATCCGTAGCGCACAGCAGCCGGCCACCCGTCACCGGCGGGCCGCGACCGACCGCCGGTGATCAACCGCCCGTGACCGGCCGACCGAGGCCCGGGTGCTGCCCGGCCCCCACCACCACCGAGGCCGACCCCGGGGCAGCTCTCAGCTCAGCGGCTGGCTTGCTTCGCCACGTACAACGCCCATCCCACCAACGGCAGTTGGAACGGAAGCCGACCGTACGCAAGCGCCTTGAGCGGTGCGGGTCGGTGCCGCCAGTCGCGGGCCATCTTGACGTTGGCCGGGTAGACGGCGGCGAAGAATCCGGCGGCGGCCAGGGCACCGGCGCGCCGGGTGCGGGGCAGTGCGATGGACGCCGCGAGCGCGAGTTCCGCGACCCCGCTCACGTGCGTCCAGGTACGGGGGCTGCCGGGCAGGGCGCGCGGCACGATCGCATCGAACGGCTTGGGCACCGCGAAGTGCGCAACGCCCGCACCGGCGAGCAACCCAGCCAGCGCGCGGGCGGTGGGACGGGGCAAGGCCATCGAGAACTCCAGCGCATGAGAGGCCCGAGGTCAGACCGGGCCTGCGGGCCACATCGCGCCGCGCGCCCGCTCAGACCATTTCTTACTCGAAAGTAACCACATGTCGCCCCCTCGCATCAAGGGTCACGTACCGAGGCGTGAGACAGCGCCCGGCCGCCGCCGACAAGCCGAGCGGACAGGCGCACGCGCGGGCGAACCGACACACCGAGGGAGACGGCGGGACCAGACGAGGGAAGGCAGCACAGACCACAGACCACAGACCACAGAACGGGCCGAGCGGCGGCCGAACAGGACGAGCAAAAGACATAGAGCGCGTAAGGCATGTAAAGCGCATAAAGCACAAACAGCCCGCAAAGCAGAGAGAAATTACCCGGCAAATGAGGCGACCTATAGGCAGAGCGGGACCAAGAGCTAGAACTGGAACACGACATGACATATCGACCTTCCATGAGACCGGGCAATTAGCGGTCAGCAAGCGGGGTTTATTCGGAAATGCACGATGTGCGAGGGGCACGCGAGGAAGACACTGGCCACTCGGACGGGTGACCACGGGCGTCGCGTATGAAATCTTTGTGCGACCCCCATGGAGGACCCGAACTGATGAGCCAACGCCGCAACACCTCTCCCCCCACGCCTTCTTCTCCGTCTCGCCGGGCAGCACACCCAGGCCACCGGGACCACGCGAAGAAGAAGCCGAAGTGGCTGCCACTGGCCGTCGCCGCATTGGTCGCGGGGGGAGGTGTAACCGCGTACGTGGCGCTGGGTGGTTCCGGTGGTGGCTCCGGCGCGGAGGGAAACAACGTGGCGGACGGGGCCAACCGGGTCCGGGCCGCTGACTCCCTGCACCCGTCATCGAACGCGTCGGAACAGGCGAAGGAAAAGAAGGACAGGCCCGACGCGGCGAAGAGCGCAAAGCCATCCGCCAACGCCTCCAAGAAGCCCGACGCAGGGCGTAGTTCCCGATCGGCGAAGCCCCAGCGCGATGGCGTCACGCCGTCCGATCACGCCGACCACAAGGACGGCAACCCGTCCTCCCGGAAGTCCCGCGGAGCTCACGGTTCCAGCGGCTCAGGGAGCTTCGACGGGACTGGCACGGCGGGCCCTGGCACGGGCACCGACTCCGGTGCAAACGCCGGCAGCGGTACGGGACATGGCGGCAGCGGGGACAATGGGCAGCGCGACTCCCAGGCTACGAAACCGGCCGCGCGTAGTGGGGAAACATCGCAGGTGTTGGCGCTGGTCAACAAGGAACGGGAAGCGGCCGGCTGTAAGCCGGTGATGGCGAACAGCACACTCAACCAGGTTGCCGACACCTACTCGGGCGTCATGGCCGACCACCAAAACCTCTCACACACCGGCCCGGACGGCTCCTCCGTGGGCGACCGGGTCACCCGCTCCGGATACACCTGGTCCCGGGTCGGCGAGAACATAGCCCGAGGCCAGGCGGACGCGTCCGCGGTCATGAACTCCTGGATGGGCAGCCCGGGTCACCGCGCGAACATACTGAATTGCTCGTTCCGCGAGATGGGCCTCGGCGTCGATCAGGGCTCCGGCGGCCCCTGGTGGACACAGGTGTTCGCGACGGGCCGCTAACGAGCCCGTCCGCGTACCGGGGCCCGACCGCGCACCGGGCCCCGCCCTCCCGTAAGACCCCGTACTCCCGCGGGGCCCCGGCTCACGCGGAGCCCCGGCTCACGCTGGCCTCCCGTCGCCTCGCTCGCCCGGCGCGGCGGCGGGAACCGAGCCGCCCCGCCGGGCGTACGCCCTGGTGTAGGAGGATCGGGAACGAGGGCGGTGGTGCGTACGAAGCGGCCGTGCCCTCATCCGCCGACGAAGGGCCACAGCGTGGACAGCCGGGACGCAGTCGCCGAACCACAGCCGATAGACCAGGGCGACACAGCAGCCGACCCGGTGCCACCAAAGGGCCCAACATCACCAGCCGACCCAGCCGAGACGCCCGCCGGACGGCCGGGAGCCAGACTGCCACCTACCGGACTGCCAGCTACCGGGCGGCCGGAACCCCAACAGCTGGCCACCGACCAGTTGGCCACCGACCAGTTGGCCTCCAACCAGCTGGCCACCGACCAGCTGGCCTCCGAGCGACCGCGCTCCAGGTGGCAGCGGTGCGCTCGGGGTGCTCGCGCGGTGGTGCGGGCACCTCGCGGACGGGCTCGGCGGGTGCTCGCCTGCTGTGCGGTGCTGCCGTTGGCCCTGGTCAGCCTGGTGGCCGGGCATCGGGCCGCCGATGCGGATGGCTTTACGCCGGTCCCTCAACTGCTCGCGTTCCTCCCCTGGTTGCTGGTGCCTGCCGCGCTCGGGCTGCTGCTCGCGGTGCTGGCCCGCTGGACGCTCGGCTGCGCGTGGGCGCTGGCCGTGCTCGCCACGACGGGTTGGTACCTCCAGCCGTATGAGGGCCCCGGGGCCGGTGGCGAACCAAGCGGCCCGGTGCTCGCCCGGCCCCGCATGCTCACCGCCAACCTGGAGTACGGCCAGGCGACCGAGGGGCTGCTGGCCACGCTGCGGCGCGAGCGGCCCGACCTGGTCGCCGTCCAGGAGTGCGACCGCCGGTGCGCGGCGGCGCTCAGTACGCCCGCGCTGCGCGCCGCGTACCCGTATCGGAACATCGTCACCGGCCAGCCGGCGGAAGGCTCCGCGCTCCTCAGCGTCTATCCGCTACGGAACGAGAAGGGCGTGCCGGCCGCGCTCGCGATGCCCACGTCGCGAGCGAAGATCGCCGACCGATGGGTACGGGTCCAGGTCGCGCATCCGATGCCGCCCCTCCCCGGCGAGTTGGACGTCTGGCGCACCGAACTGGGCCGACTGCGCACCTACGCGGAGCGCCGCGGCGACGCTCCCACCCTCATCGCGGGCGACTTCAACGCCTCCCAGGACCACGCGGCGTTTCGGCGCCTGCTCGACACGGGCATGCGGGACAGCACTCGGCTCGCCGGGGTCTCGCGCACCCCGTCCTGGCCGTCCCTCACCACGCCGCTGTTCGGTACGCAGATCGACCATGTGCTGGTCAGCGACGCGTGGACGGCCCACGACGCACGCTTCATCGACCTGGCGGACACCGACCACCGGGCGCTGCTCGTGGACCTGGAGCTGCACGGGTAGCGAGCGGCGCAGCCGCCGCGTCGGCGGAGCCGCGGTATCGGCGTCGAGGCCCCGCCAAGGCCGGAGCCCTGGACAAAGGCACACCCACACGTGAGGACTCGCGTCACTCCTCCACCCAGGACGAGCGGACCTGATGAGTCGCCAAGGCCGACGGGCAGGGGCGCCCGGCGTGGCGCCTCTGCCGCGTCCCCCGCCCTTCGCCCGTGGGCGTTACGCCCGGGTCACCGGCTCCTGCATCTCCGTCACCCAGCTGTCCGTGGGCCCTTCGCAGTCCAGGTAGAGCTCGCGCGCGTAGCCGGTGGAGCGGTATCCGTTGGCGTCGGCCCAGCGGGCGAGCGTCTGGGCGGTGGGCACGATGGCGTCCATCGAGCCTCGGTGCACGATCGTCGCCGCCTGCTCGATGCCGGGCAGATCAACGATCTGGAACGGCTGCCCGGCGGCCGATGTGACTCCCACCGGCACCGCGGCGTGCACGGTGACCGCCCCCTCCAGCGCGCTGCCCGGCGCCTCGTCGTAGTACGCGATGGCGGCTCCCGTGGGAGTGACGCCCGCCGCCGCCAGCCGGCGGAACAGCTCCTCGTACAGCGGGCCGATGACCGGGCCGATGTGCTCCGGGCCGAAGCTCTCGGCGGTCCCGGTCAACTCGGCGACCCGCGCCCCCGGAACGGTCTTGACCACGACCTCACTAGCGGACATGGTTCCCTCACTTTCGATCGTCTGGAGCCTCGCCTCGATCCCGGCCAACCGCGCCGCGTCGGCCGCCATCGCCGCCCCCACCTCGGCCTGTCGCAGCCGCAGCATGCCGCGCAGCTCCCCGACGCTGACCTCCTCGTCCAGGACGGACCGCACCTGCTGGAGCGTGAAGCCGAGGTCCTTCAGGGCGATGACCCGGTTGAGGCGGGCGAGCTGGCTCGCCTCGTAACCGCGGTAGCTGGTGTACGGATCGACGTGGGCGGGCCGCAGCAGCCCGATGGCGTCGTAGTGACGCAACATGCGGACCGATACGCGGCCGTGCTTGGCGAAGTCTCCAATGCTGAACATGACGTCCTCCAGTGCAGTGCCTCACACGGTGTCATGGTCAACAGCACGCCTCCAACAACTCTCCCCCGCCCCTCTGACCTGCCCTTACGCACACCGGAGCCGGGGGCGCGGCAGGTTTGGGGAAACACTCAGGGGGTTACTCGTGACCGGCGTGAGCGATACCCGAAAACGATCGACCAGCCGCACGGGGCCGAGCACCGGCAAAGACACGGGGCCGAGCGCCGGCAAAGAGTCGGGCGCAAGTGGTGGGCGTGATGAGCGTCAGGTACGCGTGGGCAAGCGCGTCCTGCGCATCACCCGACCGCAGAAGGTGCTGTTCCCCGATGACGGCATCACCAAGGCCGATCTGGTCGAGCACTACCGTGCCGTGGCCCGGCGCGCGCTGCCCGAGTTGCGCGGGCGCCCGGTGATGATGGAGCGGCACCCGGATGGGATCGCTGGGCGCCCGCTCATGCAGAAGAACGCCCCCGACTACTTCCCCGACTGGGTCCCGCTCGCCGAGGTCACCAAGGAAGGCGGCACCGTCACCCATGTGGTGTGTGACGACGCGCCCACCCTCGCCTACCTCGCTGGCCAGGCCAGCATCACCCCGCACCGCTGGCTCTCGCGTATCGACAAGCCCGACTACCCCGACCGCCTGATCTTCGACCTCGACCCGTCCGACGCGCCGCGCGGCAGCGGTGAGCAGTCCTCAAAGGACCCAAAGGACCCAAGGAACCCGAAGGACCCCAAGGACCCAGCGGACATGCAGGCCGCAAGCTTTGAGGAGGTGCGCTGGACCGCCCATCGGACGTGCGAGCTGCTCGCTGAACTCGGGTTGCCCGCCCGGCTGATGACCACCGGTTCGCGCGGGCTGCACGTCGTCGTACCGCTCGACCGCCGGGACGACTTCGACGCGGTGCGGGAGTTCGCCCGGGGCGCGGCCGATCTGTTGGCCGCCCGATACCCGGACCGACTTACCACCGAGGCGCGCAAGGAAAACCGGGGCAACCGGATCTACCTCGACACGCTGCGCAACGGGTACGCGCAGACGGCGGTGGCACCCTACGCGGTACGGGCCAAGCCGGGCGCGCCGGTCGCCACCCCGATCACCGCCGACGAGCTGGACGACCCCGAGCTACGGGCCGACCGCTGGACCCTGGCCACCATCGGCGACCGCCTCACCGGCGACAACCCATGGCCGGCGGCGGCGCTCCGTGGACGGTCACTCCACGCGGCGCGCCAGAAGCTGGCCAAGCTGAAGTAGGGCGCGGGCACGGGCGGAAGCAGAGCACGAAGCGGGCGGAAGGAGGGACAACACCGCCCGAACGAAGGAAACACGCAAGCGCACCCCCGTACAGCGCCCTCGGGCCGAACGCCCACCGAGCGGCCACAGCCAGCGGGCCGCCCGTACGGGAGCAGGCGCGTCACTCCCGTACGGGCGCAGCGCCGCTACGCGCCGATGTCGCCGCCGTCGCGCCGCCAGACGCTGACGACCGCCGGGCGCACCAGCTTGCCCGGGCCGTCCGGCCAAGCGGACTTGGGCTTCTCTACGGACGCGCCGTCGATCTCGCCCGGGTGCTGGACCGCGACGAGCACGCGCTGGTCCTGAACGATCGGCCCGCAGGTCTCGGCGCCGTTCGGGACGGTCAGGAACTGCTTGACCTCACCGCGCCGTTCGCCCGCGGTCGCGACGCCGAACAGGCCGTCGTGGGTGCCGAGTGCGCTGCCATCGGTGGAGATCCACAGATTGCCGTACGCGTCGAAGGTGATGTTGTCCGGGCAGGAGATCGGACTGACCTTGTCCTTGGGGAACCCGGCGAAGTACGTGCTCGGGTCGTTCGGATCGCCGCAGACCAGGAACAGGCGCCAGTTGAAGCGGTCGGCCGCCGGGTCGTCCCAGTGCTCCGCGAGCTCCAGGATCTGGCCGTGCTTGTTGGCGTTGCGCGGATTGGCCTCGTCGGCCGCCGGCTTGCCCTTCGCGCCGCGGTCCTTGTTGTTGGTCAGCGCGATGTAGACCCGGCCGGTGCGCGGGCTGGGCTCCACGTCCTCGGGGCGGTCCATCTTCGTGGCGCCCACCTTGTCGGCGGCGAACCGCGTGAAGACGTAGACCTCCTCGGCACTCATGCCATCGACGTGCGACGTGGTGCCGGTGGCCAGCGGTATCCACTGGCCGCTGCCGTCGAACTCGCCGTCCTGCGGCAGCTTGCCCGTACCGTCGATCTCCTGCGCCGGGCTGTCGCCGGTGAACTTCGCGACGTACAACGTGCCCTCGTCGAGCAGCGTGCGGTTGTGCTCGCGGGCGGCGCGGCTGTTGCCCTTCTTCATCCGCTTGGCGGAGACGAACTTGTAGAAGTAGTCGAACCGCTCGTCATCGCCCATGTAGAGCACGGGCCGACCGTCATCCGTCAGCCGCGGCTCGGCGGCCTCGTGCTTGAAGCGGCCGAGTGCGGTGAGCTTGCGCGGGGTCGAGTCGGGGTCGTACGGGTCGATCTCGATGACCCAGCCGAAGCGGTTGGGCTCGTTGGGCTCCTTGAGGGTGTCGAAGCGCTTGTCGAAACGCTCCCACTTGCGCTCGCTGGCCTCGCCGCCGATCCCGTACCGGGCGTAACGCTCCTTGATCTTCGGGTCGGTGACCTTGCTGCCGTTGGCGAAATACTGGTTGAAGTTCTCCTCGCCGGAGAGCACGGTGCCCCACGGCGTGATGCCGCCACCGCAGTTGTTGAGCGTGCCGAGGATGCGCTTGCCGCGCGGGTCGGCGGAGGTCCGCAGGTACGAGCTGCCCGCGGCCGGGCCGGTCACCTCGAACGCCGTCGAGCCCGTGATGCGGCGGTTGAGGTGGTGGCGGCGCAGCGCGGTCAGCTTGCCCGAGCGGCGGTCCTCGGCGGCCACCACGACGGACAGGCCGTGCGCCGCGATGGCGATCTCGGCCTGCTCGCGGGTCGGGTTGTCCGCGTCGTACCCGGCGAACATCAACACCTCGTCGGTGTACTCGTGGTTGACCACGAGGAGTTGCCGGTGCCGCTCGTGCGGGAGGTCGAGTACGGCCATGTAGTCGTTGTTGTAACCGAACTGCTTGGCCTGTGCCTTGGCACTCTGCCTGTTCGGATCGAAGTCCGACCCTCCGCGCAGAATCGGCTCGCCCCAACGGATCACGATGTTCTGGTCGTACCCCCGGGGAATGACGACGGCGTCCTTGGTGTTCGGCGCAACCGGCTCGAACCGCAGACCGCGCGCCCCCTGAGCCTTGCCGTGCGACTTCCCGTGCCCCTTGCCGCCGTGCGCGGCCACAGCGGGCGTGGCGGACGCCTGCGGCGCCTGGCCGAGACCAACGGCCGCACCAGTGGCGGCGGCCACGGTGACGACGGCGCTGGCGCGCAGCACGTTACGGCGCGAGAGCGCGCTCGCGATGACGTCACCGACATAGGCGTTGCCGCTGGTGTTGGGTACCTCGTGGAAGCAGGCGTCACCGCAGCGGTAACGACAGGTCAGCGCGGAACGGCCGCCCGGGTGGGAGCTGATCAATGGCAGGAGCTTGCGCACGTTTTGCCCTTCGTCTTGGGTCTACCGGCGCAGGCCCGCGCCGACACGGTGTCGGAATCCATCCCGCCGCGAAACTATGGGGGTGGTGTCGCGAGCCGGCAACGTGTGAGTGAATCGAAGGTGAACGACGCACGTCTGTCGTTACTTACGGTGAGGATCGGCCCCGAGCACTCCACAATGGGGACGCCACATCGCGCCGGCTATGTCCGGCATGTGATGGGTCGCGCTTCGTTCCTCGCCGTGGGCGCACCCTCGACCACACCGTCGTCCGCAGCACCGGCAGGGCCACGGCCCGCGGGCTCGCTCCGGACAACGGCCAAGGGCCCGTTAGCCTTACGTGTCCGGCCCGGCCAGGCGCGTTCGGCATCCCCGGCTCTTTCCGGTACCACGGACACGCATCGCACTCGACAGGTGAGGGGTTTCATCCATGGGCATACGGGACCTGCTGCGCAAAGTTTTTGGTCGCTCACAGAAGGCAACCGAGGACAGCGCGCCTTCGCAGTCGCCGGCCGAGCCCGCCCCCAAGCCGACGGCCGACTCAACGTCTGAGCCAACGGCCGACTCAACGCCTGAGTCAACGGGCCTTTTCGTACCGGCGAGCACGACCGACTCCACATCCACATCCACGTCAACGTCAACGTCAACGATCGACTCCGTACCTGAGCCAACGACCACGCCCGTCACCACGACGGTCGCGGCCGAACTCACGACCGAGCCCACCCAACCCGCGACCGTGCCCACGATCCAACCCACTGACGCCACTGGCACTGCTGACAGCACTAGCACCACTGACACTGCTGACACCACAGCCGAACCCACCGTCTCGGCCCGGCCGGTGGCGTCCATCGGCGAGCGCTCCCATCGGCTCACCGCATCGCTGACCTCTGCTCCGCTCACTGCCCCGCTGGCCTTCGACCGGTCCGCCGCGGCGGCGGACGCCGAGGCCCCGGCCGCGTTGGATGTGGCGGCATCAGACGCGACATCGGACGCAGCGGCATCAGACGCAGCGGCGACCGCCGATGCGGCAGCCACGGATGCGGCGACGGCGCCCCCGACAGAGCCCGAGCCCGTCTCGATTCCCGAGCCGACGCCCAGCCCAGCTGTCGATGCCAGCACCACACCGGCGGCGGCCCCCGAGCCCGAGCCGGCACCCGTACCGGCCTCCACCAACCCCAAGGCCGAAGCCGCAGCCGAATTCCCGGAGTCTGAGGCCGAGACCGAAGCGCCGGCCGAGGCCGCACCCGAGCCGGAGCCGGAGACCGGGCCCGAGCCCGAGCCCGAGCCGAAGTCCAAGCCAGAACCCGAGCCCGCACCCACCTCAGCGGCGGACCCGGCCAAGCCGGCGCCGGAGCCCGCGGAACAGCCGGCCGTTGAGCCCGCGGCGGAACCCATCACCCCGCCCGCCGCGCAGTCATCAACGGCCGTGGCCGAACCCACAAACCCCGAGCCCACCACTCCCGAGGCCACTCCCGAGGCCACTCCCGAGGCCACCAACCCCGGGGCCGCCATCTCGCTCGCCAAGGTCGCGGACACCGCTCCGGAGCTGGTCAGCCTCTACAAGGCCGCGTCCGCCGTGGTCGAAAAGCATGGGCTCGCGGGGCAGCGGGCCGCCGTGTACCTCGTCCTTGACCGGTCGGGCTCCATGCGCCGCTACTACAAGGACGGCACCGTCCAGCACCTCGCGGAGCAGGCGCTCGGCCTCTCGGCGCACCTCGATGACGACGGCGTCGTGCCCGTCGTCTTCTTCTCCACCGATGTGGACGGCTCCGCAGAGCTGGACCTGACCCACTACGCGGGCCGGGTGAACGAGTTGCACGCGTCGCTCGGGCACATGGGGCGTACGAACTACCACTGGGCCATCAACGCCGTCGTCGAGCACTACGAGAAGTCCGGTGTGACCGACCCCGCGTTTGTGATCTTCCAGACGGACGGCGCCCCCACCAGCAGGCCAGCGGCCGAACGCGCGCTGTGCGAGGCGGCGCGGCTGCCGATCTTCTGGCAGTTCGTGGGCTTCGGCGACCCGACGAGCAAGGGGTTCGACTTCCTCCGCAAGCTGGATGACCTCGCCGTACCCGAGCGGCGCCCGATCGACAACGCGGGCTTCTTCCACGCGGGCCTTGAACCGCGGCTCCTTTCGGACGCCGAGCTGTACGGGCAATTGATGGTGGAGTTCCCCGAGTGGCTGATCGAGGCGCGCGAAGCGGGCGTCCTGGGCTGAGCCGGGCGCGGGCCCGGGCGCTCACGCCCCGGGCCCGACCCCGTACCTGACACGATTCCCGCCCCGTCCCCGTACACATCGTCCCCGCATGACCGCCCCACCACCCTCCACACCGCCATTACCGTGCGTAAATGCGTCGGAACCGGCTTCCGATGGCCGTTAGGATTTCGACCATGGCGGCCACTGGAAACGAGCAGCGAGGGGCGAGCGCGTACTACGTCTCGACCCCCATCTACTACGTGAACGACGCTCCCCACCTGGGCCACGCCTATACGACCGTCGCAGGCGACGTGCTCACCCGCTGGCACCGTCAGCGTGGCGAAAAGGTGTGGTTCCTCACCGGCACGGACGAGCACGGTCAAAAGATCATGCGCACTGCCGAGGCGAACGGGGTCACCCCGCAGGAGTGGTGCGACAAGCTCGTAGAGGAGGCGTGGAAGCCTCTCTGGGAGCACTTGGAGATCGCAAACGACGACTTCATCCGCACCACGCAAAAGCGGCACACCGACCGCGTTCAGGAATTCGTCCAGGATCTGTACGACAAGGGCGAGATCTACCAGGGCGGTTACGAGGGCCCGTACTGCGTGGGCTGCGAGGAGTACAAGACGCCCGGCGAGTTGCTGGACGGCGAGGGAGAGTTCGCGGGCCAGAAGCTGTGCCCGATCCACAAGAAGCCCGTGGAGATGCTGAAGGAGGAGAACTACTTCTTCAAGCTCTCCGAATACGGCCCGCGACTCCTTGAGCACTACGAGAAGAACCCGGGCTTCATCCAGCCCGAGTCGGCCCGCAACGAGGTCGTGAACTTCGTCCGGCAGGGCCTGCAAGACCTGTCGATCTCCCGGTCCACGTTCGACTGGGGCGTGCCGGTGCCGTGGGACTCGGGGCACGTCATCTACGTATGGGTGGATGCCCTCCTCAACTATGCGACGGCCGTCGGCTACGGCTCCGACCAGGCGAAGTTCGAGGAAACGTGGCCCGCGAGCGTGCACCTCGTCGGCAAGGACATCCTGCGCTTCCACGCCGTGATCTGGCCCGCGATGCTGATGGCCAACGGGCTGCCGCTGCCGGGCAAGATCGCCGCCAACGGCTGGCTGATGGTCGGCGGCGAGAAGATGTCGAAGTCCAACCTGACGGGCATCAAGCCGCAGGACCTGACCTCACATTTCGGCGTGGACGCGTACCGCTGGTACTTCCTACGGGCCATCGCCTTCGGGCAGGACGGCTCGTTCTCGTGGGAGGACTTCAGCGCCCGCTACACCAGCGAGCTGGCCAACGACTTCGGCAACCTCGCCTCCCGGGTGGCCGCCATGGTCGGCAAATACTTCGGCGGCACGCTGCCCGAGGCCACGGCACACAGCGAGGCGGAACAGGCCGTCGCCGATGGGCTCGCCAAGGCGGTCGCGGAAGCGGACGCCAAGATCGGCGAGGAGTTGGACTTCGCCGGCGGCATCGCGGCGGTCTTCGACTTCATCAAGCAGGTCAACGGCTATCTGACCGAGCAGGAGCCGTGGAAGGTCGCCAAGGACACCGCGGATGCGGCCCAGGCCCGGTTGGCGACGATCCTGTACACGGCCGCCGAAGCGCTGCGCGGAATGGCCGTACTCCTCGCCCCGGTCATGCCCGCCACCTGCGAAAAGCTGTGGATCTCCCTCGGCGCCGAGCCGCACATCGGCCCGCTGTCGGTCCAGCGAGTCCAGGAAGCGGGCACCTGGGGCATCCTGCCCGCAGGCACCACGGTGACCAAGGGCGACGTCCTCTTCCCGCGCCTTGAGGAGCCGGCGAAGGGGTGATCGCTGCGCTGTTGCGTCGCGCTTGCGGTGGAGCGCCCGGCCGATGACTTCGGCCGGGCGCTCCTTGCGTATGAGAGAGGCACCCGCGGTACGCCGGGGGGCGGTCACCCCTCGCCCCTCATCACGATGACCACCGACGTCCCCGGCGGACGCCGGTCAAACGTGTCGCACATGTCCGCCACCCGGTCAACGGTCTCCGCCAACACCCAGGCGATCAGAACAACCGGCGTCCCCTCATCATCACTGGCCTCAGCCAACTCAACACCAGCGGCACCCGCACTCCCAATCGCCCGCCGCAACCTGGCCGGAGCGCTCCCCCACATGCCCCGAGCCACGAGGTTGGCCACCATGGCGGGCCCGACCAGCGCGGCCAACTCGCCTAGCGCGGCGTGCTCTTGCTGTCCGGAGCGCAGGCGGCCCACCAAATCCCGCAGATCGGGCGGGTACGCGGCACCATCGGCCCCGGTCCCGGTCCCCTCCAGTGGTGCGCTCGTCACCGCCCCACCGCCGTCAACAACTGCGCGACCACGGGCGCGCTCCGCGTCGTTCCACGCGGCAGCGCCCAGATGGGCGAGGAGCGACCGCGCCCCACCAGCCAAACAGGCGGCGGCCAACCGCGCCTCGCGCTCATCCAGGCAGGCACCAGGCTGCGCACGCTCAACCGCCTCCCACAGCCTGGCCGCGTTCAAGGACGCGAGCTGACGTGGCTCAACCCCGTTGGTGAGTTGGTCCAGCCGATCCCCTCGTACGCGGGCGATTCCGACGACCACCTGAAGTGAGCGCAGCAGCGCACCGTGGTCAGCGGCCCGGTCACCCGCAACGAGCTGCGTGGCGGCGGCCAACTCCCGCTCGGCGAGGACGTGATAGCTACTCATCACCGCACACCGCCTTCTCCACCATTGGCATCGCGATGCCGCTCACACCGACACGGCGGCCACATCCCGCGGTTAGCCGCTTCCAGGTCGCTACGAGTGACGGCGTTGGTGTCGATGCGGACGACGGTGCTACGCACCGCCCGCGGCGGCGAGCCGGGACTTTTGCGGTAGATCTTCAGACTCATGACGACTTGGTCGCTCAACTTCCCGCTCCTTCGACGCGCTGACCAACAAGTGATAGGTCCGGCACCCGGTAAGCCGCTGTGCGGCGAGCCCTATTCGCTTGCCTGTCGGCAGACGTCAGCGCTGTGATTGCTCAATGTGATCGTTCACTCACAGCATCGCCAGGCCGAGCGTAATCTCGGTAGGGCAAAGGGAGTTAAGGCCCAGCAGGAACTCGAACAACCGCACAGCGTGGAGGTCAGCCATGGCGGCGACCCAAAAAGAGGCCCCTGAACCTCAAGACGCAGTGGCGTACTTCGGCAGCGAGGTACGCCATGCACGCGAGCACGCCGGAATGACACAGGCCCAGTTAGCCAAAGAGGCCCGATACGAGCGGCCGTACGTGAGCCGTATGGAGAACGGCAGTTTGCTCGCGTCGGAGGCGTTCGCGGACACGTGTGACCGGGTGTTCCAAACATCCGGTCACTTCGCACGGTTACGGCGGCGGGTAAGCCGTCAAGGTCATCCGGAGTGGTTCATCCCGTACCTGCTACTTGAGGAGCAGGCTTCCAAAATCCTCGACTTCTCGGCATACCTGGTGATGGGAATTCTCCAAACAGCGGAGTATGCGGAGGCTTTGTACAGGGCGTCGCATCCCCGAGACTCAGACGCCACCATCACGGAAAAGGTCAAAGCGCGACTCCAACGTCGTGGCATCTTCGAGCGCCCTGCCCCACCGTTGCTATGGATGGTGCTGGACGAAGGCTGCCTTCGACGTCAGGTAGGAGGCCGCGAAGTCATGCGTCAGCAACTAGATCACCTCCTGGTGCAGGCCCAGAACCCGAACATCGTTCTCCAGGTCCTACCGTTCGATTCCGGCGCCCCAGCAGCCGGTGAACCCTTTACGCTGCTTACGTCGGTAGACGATGCCAGTCCTCCCGTGCTGTACACGGAAATGATGGGCATTGGCCACGTCATCGACTCGGCGCCCGTAGTAGGCACCAGCACTGAGCAGTACGAACGGCTACGAGCAGACGCGCTGTCGCCGGAGAAGACCCTCTGGCTGTTGGCCGACGCAATCAGGGAGTACAGCCGATGAATAACGAATATAGCTGGACAAAGTCGTCATTTAGTAGCGGCAACGGCGGGCAGTGCATCGAGTGGTCCCCCGACCACGCACACGCTCATGACCTTGTACCAGTCCGCGACAGCAAGGACCCACACGGCCCAGCCCTCGCCTTCGAGCCCGCCGCCTGGACCTCGTTCATCGCCGGAATAAAGACCGGCGACTTCCCCGGCTGACACAACCCGAGGAGCCCGAGTGATGAAGAGCGCCCCGCACGGACCATGGAAGAAATCTAGCTACAGCAACGGCAGCCAAAGCTGTGTCGAGGTCGCCGACAGCTTCCCCGGCACAGTCCCCGTCCGCGACAGCAAAGACCCACACGGCCCCGCGCTCGTCTTCGACACCACCGCCTGGACCTCGTTCATCACCGGCATAAAGGCAGGCGACTTCCCCGGTTGACCTACACGAGGGCCCTCAGCCCCGAGGCGTTCGCTTTCCGCGATCCCCGACCGGGACCGCCGTCCTGGTCAGCCCGCACAGACGATGGTGCCCGGAACGGTGAAGCGTTCCGGGCACCATGCGTAAGCAGCAGGATCAGCGGGAGAGTCGCAGGTCCCAGCCTTCGCCCGTGCGCACGAGGGTGGGGGTGTAGGTGGCGGGGGCGGGGCGCCCGGCCTCTTCCCACTGCCCCAGCCAGTCGCGCAGGACGATCAGGGACGGGGAGTCGGGGGCGTCGGCGAGCCACCGTCTCGACGACCTGGCCCACCCACGCCTGGGGCAGCAGCCGCGGGGTCTACCAGGCCACCATCCGGTCATACGGGGCTCGCTCGGGGAAGCCATGCAGGTCGATCTCCGCACCCGCGTACGACTCGGTGTGCGCGTCCTTCAGCAGCCGGTCCAGTGCGGTGCGGGCTCCGGTGTGCAGGTGGTCGTCCTCGCCTCGCCAGGCGATCGGGCCCCCAGGCACCAGTCCAGGCGCCGCCCCATGAGGGCGGCGGCCAGTACGGCGCCCAGGGAGGTAGCCATGCAGGCGGCGCGGCCGGGCCACAGGCGGCCGGTGTGCCGCACTGCTTCGACCAGTACCTCGGCCCGCTGCGAAGTGAGCGGCCGGCGACCCGCCCGCCGGGCCCAGCGCACGATGTGGACGGTGTGCCGGAACGGCAGCCGCAGCAGCACCAGGGCTACGGCTAGACCGACCGCTGCGGCCATCCGCTCGGGGAACCTGCCGGTGCGGACGGTGCCGAACCGGTCGCGGTCAGGTGCCGCGCGGCGGGCGCTCGTCAGGCTGCTTCCTTGCTGCTGGCGTGATCGCTGGCCCACTCCAGGGCGGTCAGGACGTGCTCGGGCCGCAGGCCCGCGTGCGGGTCGGGCCCGACCAACAGGGTCGCGCTTCCGGAGGATGTGCGGTCAGCGGCCCACTGGTGGTCGAGCGGGGTGAAGTCGTCGTCGATCCACACGGCCGGGGCGCCGGCGAGCCACCGCTCAACGTGGTCGCGCTTCCACAGGTAGCCGTCGGGGTGGCTGGTGGTGATGGGTAGGCGGGGCAGTTCGATGTGCTCGAAGTCGGGCAGGCCGAGCAGGGGGCCGATCAGGCGCGGGGCGTCGATGCGCCAGCTGGTGCACCACACCGGCCGCACGAGCCCGGTGTTGATGGCGTCGGTGATCAGCGGCCCGTGTTCGGGGTTGAGCCAGACCCAGATCGGGTCGGGGTAGCCGGTCATGTAAACCTGGTGGCGGGTGTGGGTCGCTGGGGTGGACTTGTCCTGGTCCGGGAACGGGATCAGGACCCCGTCGATGTCCAGCAGCAGGAACGGGATCTGGTGCATCGGGGCCTCCGGGGGTTGGTCAGGGCTTCCGTGCGGTGATCAGGAGCGTGGTGGGCCAGTGGGCGTCGGCCGGCGCGTGGAGGTTGTGGACGCCGGTGACCAGCAGCCCGGCCCGGTTCAGCGCGCGGGCCCACGCGGCGGGGTCCACGTCCCAGCGCGTGACAGTGCCGGTGGTGCCGTCCGGCAGGGTCACGGTGTCGCGGTTGCGCGGGCTGAGGGGGAAAGCGCCGGTGCGCTGCGGGTGCGGAAGGCAGAAGGCCAGGACGCCCTGGCGGGCGAGTCTGCGGAAGCACGCCCTCAGGACCCGGGACGGCTCGGTCGTGCCGATCGCGCCGAAGACGGAGACGATCGCATCCAGGCGTGTGGCTTCCCGGCGGAGGTGGAGGGTCGCGCTGGCGTGCAGAAACTGGGCTCTGGTGTGCCCGTAGTGGGCGGCGGCACGGCGGATCTGCCCAGCCGAGCGGTCCACGCCGACGACGGCGGCCCCGGCTGCGGCGAGGTGGGCGGTGTTGTGGCCGGCGCCGCAGCCGAGCTCCACGATCCGGCGGCCGGTCAGGTCCTCGCCCAGGATCTCGGCTCCGGGACCGATACCCGGCCGTTGGGTCCACTCCATCCTCGACGGCGGCTCCAGACGGCCCGTGGACCGCTGGGCGAGCCGGGCGGCGGCGTGGGCGTCCCACAGGTCCACGTCACGGTTCCAGGAGTCGCACGGCCGTCGTCAGGTGGCGACGAACGACGTTGATGTACGCCTCGTCCTTGGATGGGTCGTTGATCCAGCGCAGGGCTTGCTCCATGAACCACTCGATCGCCCAGACACGGTGCCAGCCCAGTGCCCACGCCTGCGGGGCAAGGCCGCCGCGCTCGGCCAAGGCGCTGGGGTGTCCGCCGGCGGCGACGTACGCCTGGATGAAGCGGCGGAGCCGAACGGGGTCGGCGGGCTCGACGGTGCCGTGCCAGGAGGCGAGGTCGAGCAGGCCGGGGCCTGTGAACGCGCGAGCGAAGTCGAGCAGGCGCCAACCGTCCCTACCGATGTGGAGGCTGGTGGGGTGGAACTCGGAGTGCACCCAGCCCCACGGGGCGGTAGTGGCACCCTCGGCCCGCTTGGCGGCGGCATCCGTAAGGGCTTCCAGCATGCCGACGGTGTCGCCGGCGCCCGCCGCCCACCGGCCCTTGTCTTGCAGACGGCGCAGGTGACCGAGCGCCAGAGCCGGAAGCGCGGACAAGGCGTCGTCGTCGAGAACGGGCAGCATCGAGGCGGGGGCGGCGTCGTGCAGGGCGACAGCGGCCACGATGCCGTCAGCGTCCACGGCGTCCCGGGCGGGCTCACCCAGGTCCTCGATGACCATGCCCAGGACGTCATCGCGCACGATCGCGCCGATGACGGCGGGCACCGGGATGTTGGCTGTGCCTGCCGCGCGCAATTTCCGTTCCTCGCTGGTGAACGGCTCGCTTGCGTACTTGTAGATCGCGGTGGTGCCGTCAGGGAAGGTGATGCGCTCCACGCCGGACAGCGACCACACACGTACCGGGTCGCGGCTGGGATGGGGCAAGCCTGCGTTGGAGCAGATGTCGGCCAGGATGTCGGTGACGAGCTGGGTGTCCACGGGCGGGCTCCGTACGACGTGAGGACTGAGGGGCGGTCCGGTCCGGGGCGGCGGCACCTGCCGTCCCGGACCGGTGTGGGTCAACGCAGGGATCAGACAGCGGTCACGCGGTGCGACTCGACCCGCTGAACCCACTCGCCCTTCATCCCGGCGAGCTCCACGGCGAACTGCGCCATCGAGGTGCCGTAGGCGGCGACGACGCCGCCGGACTGGTCGGGCGCGGACTGGCAGCCGTGCACCAGCCGCCCGCCGAGCGCGGTGTGGGCCTTGATGCCCTCGATCCGGCGGTGCTCGTTGAACCAGCTGCCGTGGTACACCTCGTCGAGCATCTGGCCGTCCTCCTCGCAGAGGTCGAAGACGACCCCGGTGGCGGAGGGGAAGAACCAGCACGGGCCGACGTTGGAGATGTGTCCGTCCAGTTCGACCTTGTTCAGGGCCATGAAGGTCGCCGCCTCGCGGAGCATCCGCAGATGGTCGGCGGTGACGTTCGGCAGGCCCAAGGTGGCCAGGTGCTCGTCGCGGAACAGGTAGGAGTACACCTGGTAGGCGATGGCCAGGACCTCGCCGGCGTCGCTGGCGGAGCGGCCATGGGCCTTCACAAAGTCCAGGGCGATCTGCTCGACCGCGGAGGCCTCGGTCTCCTCGGCGTGCAGCAGGCCGGACGTGACGGTCTCCCAGTCGATGACGAGCCAGGAGCTGTTCTCGAAGCGGAAGAAGTACGTCTGCGGGTCGATGGTGATGCGCTTGCCGTCCACGGTGATGCCGGGCAAGCGGTTCCAACGCTGGTCGAACGCCTCGGGCAGCTCGACCGTAATCGTTGTGGTTGCGACGGTGGTGGTCACCTGGGTCTCCGTTCCAGATGGGGCACCATGCTGGGTGCCGTACGGCTTGGCCGGCCGCCCCGGATCGGGAGTAACCATGTCGCACTCGGGCCGGCCTGGAGACCACAGTGCCGCCCCGGCGTCCGTCGCATCCGTAGCCGGGTTGCGGACCCGCAACCCGGCTACGGGTCGGTCTAGACCTGCTCGGTGAGCGGGAGGCCGAGCAGGGCTTCCAGCTGGGCGATCGTGTCCGCCGGGTCCTTCGCGAGAATCGCGGCGATGCCAAGTTCTTCGGCGGGTGGAAGGTTGCGGGCGGTGTCGTCGACGAACACGCATGCCTCGCCGGGCAGTTCCATGAGATCGAGCATGACCGCGTAGATCTCGGGGTCGGGCTTGCGCATCTTGTAGTGCTCGGAGATCAGCACCACGTCGTAGAGCTGGTCGAAGTCGTAACCGGCGTAGACGTCGTGCGGCTCGGTGCCGAGGCTGTTGGAGAAGATCCCGACCTTGATCCCGGCGGCGCGGGCGGCCTGGGCTGCGGCGATGACCGACGGCTCGGGGTGCAGGTCCTGAAGGACGCGGCCGAGCAGGTTGGTGCCGTCGATGCCGAGCAGGGCGCCTGTGCGCTCGTTCCACTCGGCCTGGGTGATCGTCCCGCGCTCCAAGTCGGCGTAGAGCGCGGCCCCTTCAGGATTCTTGGCGATCACGGACAGGAACGTCCCCTCGGGCAGGCCAACCCGGCGGTCGAATGCGACGGAGCAGGCGGGGACGCTCGTGGTCAGCACTCCGCCGAAGTCAAGGATCAGGCCCTTCCGGCGGCTCATGCGGCAGTCCCCGTGGCCTTGATCAGGGTTCGGGTGTCGATCACGTGCTCGCCCAGACTCCGTGTGCCCGCGGTCTTGTGGGTCCGCAGGCCACGGAGCAGTTCGGTGACGCGGCGAAGGGTCTCGCGGTGCTGGACCTGGGCGACTAGGTCCAGGGCGGCGTGGCCGTCCTCGCAGGCGGCCTCGACGTTGTTGGCGCCGGCGTGGGCCTCGGCGCGGGAGATGTACGCGGTGCACCGGTGCCGCAGCATCTCGGGGGACAGCTGTTCGATCGCCTTGTCCAGGGACGGCAGGGCTTCCACATGCCGACCGAGCCGGACCAGGTCGCTTCCCTCGTAGGCGTCGGCCTTGGACAGGTCGAACCAGGCGATGCCGCCCCACAGTTCATCGTCCATCGGGCCGGACAGCAAAGTGCGGGCCTCCTCCAAAGAGGAACGGAAGCCGTGGTCGTCGCCGGTCGAGGAGTACATCTCGGAGGCGACCGCGTTCGTCCACGCGCGCATCCGCTTCGAGGCCCCGCGCTCGGCGGCGTCCACGGCGGCGAGCGCGTAGTCCAGGCCGCCGTCTGGATCGCCGCCGTAGGACGTGCGAAAGGCCCGCCCGCCCAGGACCAGCGCCGTCAGCTCCGAACTACTGATCTCCTTCGCGAGCTGGTAGCCGAGATCCATGTAGGCGTCGGCCTGTTCCTGGTCGCCGAGGTCGAGCGAGAGCAGGACAGCGGCGAGTGCCGCCATCTCCGCCATATGCGCCAGCAGCGAGTTCCGCAGGTGGACGGGCTGGTCCTTCGGCCGGAGCGAGGTGACCAGCTGGAGTTGGTCATGGGCCACCGGGACCAGGCTGGAGGCCGGGAACGACTTGTAGGAGCGCCGGTAGCTGGCACCGATCGACCGCAGCTCGTCCACAGTGGCTTGATCCACGCTGCCGCCGGAAGGGCGGCTGACTTGAGCTCGGGCGTCGGGTGACAGACCCGAGATGGCGGCGGTCAGACCGGCCAGCGAGCCGAGGGTGAAGGAACGTCGAAGCACAGTCTCTGAGCTTTCCGCATCGGGCGACATCATGTGTGGTGAACGCGGCGAAGACGGGTGTGATCTGAGTGACTGCGCGACCGACGGAACCGTGGCGTATCGCACGTCGAACGCCAGGATGTGATCAACAGTCAGCCCTAACGTGCGGGCCATGTGCTCCGCCACGCTCCACCTGGCCCACCCACGATTCGGACCGGCTGACCGCAGCCCCGAGTTCGTGCTGGAGTAAGCCCTTGCGCCTTCTGCCCTTTTCGATGCGTTTGCCGATGATCTTGTCGATCTCCACCACTGGACACACCTCGACGTCCGTGATCGCACCGCTACAGACGGCAACCATATCCGCTAAGGCCCTTCCTTTGACAGGGAAGGATTCGCCGGGTGCCCATGTGCTGACCCATCGCTGCGCTACACCGAGATCGGGTGCCGTCCCGACTGGGGCAGAGGTGAAGTCCCGCTTCTCCAGTGCGTGATTCGACGAGGCGGAGGGGGCCGACGCCACCGTGCAGGGGTCGGTGACGGCCGTAGCTGTCCAGCGGGGGGCGGCGGCGCTTGCTGTACGCGGGGAGCGGGTCGGCGCCACCGAGCAGCGTGTGGCACCAGAAGGCGACGAGCGCTCAGTCGATACGAGCGCTCGCGCCCCGCGTTGACGTTTCGACAACCGAACGTTTAGACCGCCCACCCACCCTGTGAGAGGCAGGGACACAAGACGAACGAGGAAAGCTGTGGTGGACGACCAACGCGTGGCCGTGACAGTGCACGGCACCGACCCCCTCTCGCGGGCCGGGATCATAGATCACTTGCGAGGCCAACCGGGTGTGGAGTTGTTGGATCGGCCGCGTAAGGAAACAGCCACGCCACCGGGCAGCACAGCCGTTGCCGTACTGCTTGCGGGCCGGTTTGACGAGTTGGCCGGGGCGGAGTTGCGGCGGCTGGTGCGGGGTGGGCAGCGGCGGGTCGTGGTGATAGCGGACGAGCTGCCCGAGAACGACCTGATGACCGTCCTGGAGTACGGCGTACGCGCGGTCCTGTGGCGGCATCAAGCCACCCGTAAGCGGCTGTTGCGCGCCGTGCAGCGCACGGCGCGCGATGGCGGCGTACTTCCGCCCGATCGGATCAGGACGCTGCTGGCCCGCGGCGAGCGATCGCGGCGCGAGTGCCTGCGCGCGGACTGCGCACGCAGGGAGCAGCCCTGACCGTAGCCGCGCGTACCGGCCGTACCCGCGCCTGCCCGCGTTCCGGCGCGTATCGGCGCGTACCCGGCGCGTCCCAGGCAGCCAGACAGCCAGACAGCCAGCCAACTAGACGGCCGATTGGCCACATGGCCGGACAGCCGACCAGTCCGCCCGAGGCCCCCGCGAACGGCGGGGTTCAGCGGGCCAGGGACTTTTCGTCGCCCATCACGATGACTGGGTGGTGAGCCGGGTCGAGCGCGCGGAGTAGGTCGCGCATGTGGTGTTCGGCGAGGCTGACGCAGCCCTGGGTGGGGCCGCCGTGGTCCACGTGGAGCCAGATGCCGCCGCCTCGGGCCGGGCCCATCGGGCGGGTCCAGTCGAGTGGGGAGGTGCCGGACTTGCGGTTGTAGTTGATGGCTACGACGTAGTCGAAGGACCCCTCAAGGGGCTCGCCCTCGGAGCCGGTGCCGAATGCCGTGAAGCCGGGTGAGCGATCGTACGGAAGCTTGCTGCCGGGGTTTTCTAGGAGGCCGCCCGCGTCCGTGAGGGCGTAGACGCCGTTGGGTGAGCGTAGGTCGCCCACCAGGTGCTTATCGGTCCAGCCGCGCAGCGCGTTGTGCGCGGGCCACGACGTGCCGGGGCGCCAATCGCCGTCCGCGGCGCGCTCGTACAGCACGGCCCTGGACCGCGCGGAGTCGCGGCCCTCTCCGGTGACCAGCAGTACCTGCCGGCTGCGCTCGGGGACCTGGGCGAGCGTCTTGGGGCCTACGCCTGGTAGTTCGTCGGGCAGCGAGGTGGGCGCGGCCCTGCCCACTCTGCCGCCGTTGGGCTCTGGCTTGGCCGCGGCGTTGGCGGAAGGTTCCGTCTGGTGCCCGCCGTCGTCCGTGGTCCCGCCGCAGGCGGTGAGCGTGCCCAGGACGACGAGAGTGGCGATGATGCCTTGCGATAAGGAGCGGCGGGGGGATGGCTGCGACGACGACTGCGGAGGCGTCATCGGCGACGGATGCGGGGGCATGATCGGCTCTCTTCCGGGGCAGGGCGGGGGCCTGAGACTGAAGTGGGTCGGTGACACATGGTACGGACGGCTCACACGGGGGCGAAAGCCGCTCAACGTCCCAACGTGTCACACCTGCCCAGTGTGCCGCCGTGATCGCGGGTTCTTCCCCTTACCTCTACGCACGCTAGGCAGCGGGCGGTTGACACGGCGGCCCGCATAGCGAAAAAGGTGCTCGGGACCCGTCCCGGAAGCGAAGCCAACAATGGGGCTCGCCCACGCTCGTTCCGTGACGGGAAGAGATCACGATGGATGACCCGACGCATGTCGTACTAGAGCCGGTGCCACCCGAGGCGCGGAAACACGACCCGCTGGCCGTGGCCTTCGGCAACGCCTCCCTCCTGGGCATCGGCTACGTGTTGCTGAGGCGGTACGGACTCGCCACCACCCAGCTCCTCATCACCATCGGGCTCGCGTCGATGCTCGTCTCGGTCGCCGAGACCTGGTGCGAGCTCGTGCTGCTCGGGTGGTGGGTGGCCGTCATCGCGCACGGTTGGCTCCTCGCTGACCGACACGCTCGGCGGGTCACGCTGCGCGGTCAGCGCCTGGTGGCGCTCGGCCTCGCGATTCCGGTGTTGCTGGGCGTCGGGGCACTGCGGGCCGATGCGGTGCGGATTGATCGGGACGTCACCGAGGCCCGCGAACACGGCAACTGCGCGGGGGTGTTGTTGGCCCAGGACGAGGTGGGGTTCGGCCACCGCCTGGCCGGTGCCCCGCTGGCCGAACGCAGCGATGAGACCGAGCGGGTTTGCCGCCGGCTCCAGACGGCCCGGGACGAATTGGCCACCGGCCTTACCGGCGATGAAAAGGCCCTGGCCAGCGGCTTCGACACACTGTCCGCTGCCCTCGAAAAGCCCGGCAATGACCAGACCGTGGACGCGGTGCTCAGCACGTTCCTCGACGCGCTGCCGATGGAAAATCCCTGTCGTACGGTGGCGGTCACCGACTGGCTCCAACGCCGCAACCCTCGCCACGACGTGCTGGCCCGCTCGGCCGACACCGTCCAGCGGGTCGCGCCCGCGGCGCTCGTCGCCTGCGGGGACCACCTCGGTGAGGACGACGACTGGCCACAGGCGCGCAGCCGCTACCAGCAACTGCTCGCTCGATACCCGGACAACGCACTGTCAGCCAAGGCCCGCAAGGGGGCCAGGAAGGCCACGCTGGCCATCGAGCTGAGCGACGTGCGCAGCCTGCTGCTGAGTGGCATGCGCGACGCTCAGCCCCCGTACTGCACCAACCCGGCGAAGTACAGCGGCGCCGCCCCGTACCGCAAGGGCGCCACCAACCGCGCGCTGTTCTACGGCAATGACGCCTATACGAACAAGCTCCCCGGCCATTGGCGTACGGACGACGCGGCCAAGGCCGTGCTGGTGGTGTGCGTGGGGGAGGCGGAAGACGACGAGAAGGGGACCGCCGTCCAGACGTGCTCATACCAGTCCGATAACGCCCCGTACGCCCAAGGGGACGTGACGTTCCATAAGATTGCGATCCCGGTGCAGGTCTATGAGGTGCGTACCGGTAAGCGCGTGGCCGACCGTACGGTGGAGATCGGTGGCACGAGCTGCCCCGAGCATTTCCGGCACGAGACCGACATGATCGGCGCTGGCCCACCGTCCGACATGCTCGTCAAGGCGTCCAAGGCCGATGTGCGGACCGCCTTCAGCCCGCTGGTCAACGGCGGGTAGGCCACGGCCACGGCTGCCGCACCGCGCGCAGGGCTCCCGCCGCCCGCGCGCCCCACGCGCCAAGGCGCCCCGGACCACCACGATGCGCGGGGGTCCGGGGCGCCTTGCTGAGCGTAGGAGCTCGCCGCGGGGCTGGTTACTCCGACTCGGACTCGCCCTGCGGCGCAGCCGAAGGCTTCGCGGCTGCCGGCTTCGCCGCTGCCGGTTTACGGAGCGCAAGATGCAACTCGCGCAGCCGCGCGTCGTCCACCTCGCTGGGCGCGCCCATCAGCAGGTCCTGTGCGTTGCCGTTGAGCGGGAACGCGATCGTCTCGCGGATGTTGGGCTCGTCCGCGAGCAGCATCACGATGCGGTCCACGCCCGGCGCGATGCCGCCGTGCGGCGGGGCGCCGAACTGGAAGGCGCGGAGCATGCCGCCGAACTCGCGCTCCACTTCCTCCTTGGAGTAGCCCGCGAGCCCGAACGCCTCGTACATGACCTCGGGTTCGTGGTTTCGGATGGCGCCGGAGGACAGCTCGGTGCCATTGCAGACGATGTCGTACTGCCAGGCCAGGATGTCCAGCGGGTCCTTGGTACGCAGCGCTTCCAGGCCGCCCTGCGGCATGGAGAACGGGTTGTGCGAGAACTCGATGGCGCCGGTGTCCTCGTTCTTCTCGAACATCGGGAAGTCCACGATCCAGCAGAACCGGTAGACGTCCTGTTCGAAGTGCCCCGCGCGCTTGGCGGCCTCGACCCGCACCGCGCCCATGATCTTGGAGACCTCATCGAAGTCGCCCGCGCCGAAGAAGATCGACGTACCGGCCTTGCCACCGACCTCGGCAATCAGCTTGGTCACATCGTCCTCGGTGAGGAACTTGGCGATGGGCCCGGTGAGGGCGTTGTCCTCGCCGATCCGCACCCAGGCCAGGCCCTTGGCGCCCTGTGCGATCGCGTACTCGCCGAGCTGGTCGAAGAACTTGCGCGACTGGTCGCCGGTGTCGGGCACCGCGAGGGCGCGTACGTGCTTGTCGGCGAACGCCTTGAAGCCGGAGCCGGCGAACACGTGCGAGACGTCCACCAGTTCAAGGCGGGCCCGCAGGTCCGGCTTGTCCGAGCCGTACTTGACCATCGACTCGCGGAAGGGGATGCGCGGGAACGGCGAGGTGACCTCGCGACCGCCACCCAACTCGGTGAACAGGTCGGTCATCACCTTCTCGATGACCTGGAAGACGTCCTCCTGCTCGACGAAGCTCATCTCGACGTCGAGCTGGTAGAACTCGCCCGGCGAGCGGTCCGCGCGGGCGTCCTCGTCGCGGAAGCAGGGCGCGATCTGGAAGTAGCGGTCAAAGCCCGCGATCATCAAGAGCTGCTTGAACTGCTGCGGGGCCTGCGGCAGCGCGTAGAACTTGCCCGCGTGCAGCCGGGACGGGACGAGGAAGTCGCGCGCGCCCTCGGGCGAGGTGGCGGACAGGATCGGCGTCGCCAACTCGTTGAAGCCCTGCGCGGTCATCTTGGAGCGCAGCGTGGAAATCACCTGCGAACGCAAGATGATGTTGCGGTGCATGCGCTCGCGGCGCAGGTCGAGGAAGCGGTACTCAAGCCGGCGCTCCTCGTTCACGTTGTCCTCGGGGAAGACGGTGAACGGCAGCGGCTCGGCTGCGCCCAGCACCTCGACGGCGGTGACCTCGACCTCGATGCCGCCGGTGGGCAGCTCCGGATTGACGTTGTCCGCACCCCGTGCGATGACCTTGCCGTCCACCCGGACGACGGTCTCCTTGGTGATCGAGCTGAGCGCCTCGTTGGCGGGCGTGTCAGGCCGTACGACCAGTTGCACCAGGCCGTAGTGATCGCGCAGGTCGATGAAGAGGATGCCGCCCAGGTTCCGTCGATTGTGCAGCCAGCCGCTCAGCCGCACCTCAGTGTCAACGTCAGCGGCACGGAGCTCGCCGCAGGTGTGGGACCGGTACCGATGCATCGTTCATCCAAGTCATCTGATCGGGGGCGTGGACCAGGCGGGTGCGGGCCTATCGGGCCCGGGCCCGGCGTGAGCGCCACTGCGGGCAAGGTGTCAGCCTACCGCCATGCCTGTCGGCGGCCTGCATTCCGCTGTTGTCCATACTGCCGGTACGCATTCTCACTGGTAGCCCTCCCTCAAATGAACTTAAAGTAGGGCAATGCGCACCGAGGATGTTCTGGCCACCATCGGGACCGGTCTCTGGCGCTGGGACAACGCCTCGGGGGCCGTCACCCTCGATGGCGTAGCCGCCCGGCTCCTGGGGCTGCCCGCCGTGTCCGTCACGCTCTCGGAATCCGCGGGCCGCGCCCGCTTCCATCCCGTGGACTGGGTCGAGGTCAGCGGCATCGTGAACCTCGCCCTCGCCGAGGATTCCCTTGCCGAGGCCAGGCTGCGCGTCGTGGACGAGGACGGCACCGTGCTCCGTACCGTACGCAGCCGCGCCAGGCCGGTCGCGCACGGCGAGCGCCTGGAGATGGTCGGCACCCTGGAAGAGGTGCCGGAGCCGATGGCAGGCACCGCGGTGGCCACCCCTATTACGGGCGACTGGCGGCGCAATCGAGAAGCGTTCTTGCTGGACGCGGGCCGTGCGTTGGCCGAGGCGCAGTCCAGCGCCGAGGTGCTACGCGTCGCCGCGGGCCTGTCCATGCCCGGCTTCACCCCGGATGGCCTGGCGGTCTTCGGCGTCGAGGGCAACCGGATCATGGTCCTCGGGCACCAGGGGTACGAGGAGGGCGACGAGGAACCCTTCATGGACATGACGCTGGAAACCGACTATCCAGCAGCCGAGGCGGTACGTACCGGGCGGGCGATCTACATCCCGAGCCCCGAGGAGTACCGCCGCCGCTTCCCCACCGCCTGGCCGCTCACCAAGCCGTTCGGGCGCCGGTCGTGGGCCTATCTGCCGCTGATCGTGGCGGGGCGCACCATCGGGGCCTGGATGGGGGCCTTCTCCCAGCCGGTGTCCTTCACCCCCGACGAGCGCGCGGTGCTCACCACCATTGCCCGGATGTTCGCCCAGGCCCTGTCCCGGACCAGCCTGCACGACACCGAGCGCGCACTGGCCGACGGGCTCCAGCGCACCATGCTGCCCGACCGCAATCCGGACGTGCCGGGCCTGACGATCGCCGCGCGGTACGTGCCCACCGGCGGCGGGCTCCAGGTCGGCGGCGACTGGTACGACGTGATCCCGCTGCCATCGGGGCGTACGGCGCTGGTCATCGGCGACGTACAGGGGCACGATGTGCGTGCGGCGGGGCTCATGGGCCAGTTGCGGATCGCGTTGCGCGCGTACGCCACCGAGGGCCACCACCCGGACGCGGTGCTCTCCCGGGCCTCCCGGTTCTTCGCCAGCCTGACCGACATCGGCGGCCGAGACGGGGGTGAGGCACCCGAGACCCCCGAGACCCCCGAGGCAGGGGAAGACGGCGGGGAGTCCGATCCGCGCTTCGCGACCTGCCTCTACATGGAGATCGACCCGGCAACCGGCACCCTGGACGTCGCCCGCGCGGGCCACCCGGATCTGGCCATCGCGCACGGCGACGGCACGGTTTTGGTGCGCCCCACGGCGGGGGGACTACCTCTTGGCATCGTGCCCGACGCCGACTACCCGACGACCCGGCTGACCCTGGAGCCGGACGAAACCCTCCTGGTGTGCACGGATGGCCTGATCGAGACGGGCGGCCATGACCTGGAGACCGGCTGGGAGCGCATCCGCGCGATCTTCGGCGAGCATCTACGCGCCCTGAGCGGCGCCCCGCCATCGGCCACCGGGACCCCGCCCTCTGCCACCGGGGCAGCGGGCACCGGCACCGGCACCGGCACCGGCACCGAAGCGCACGGCACAGCGGCCCCGACCGGGCCCGATGCCGAACCGTGGTTGCGGAGCCGCAAGGACCTCAACGCGCTCGCCGACGCACTGCTACAGGCCGTACACGGCCCGCCCTCGCACTACCGAACGGGGCCGTTGGCCGACCGCCGAGAGGACGACATCGCGTTCGTCCTGATATCGCGCGGCCTGATGGCCCCCGAGGCCGCGGGCCCGCGCAGGCGCCGGGCCGCCATCACCGTCGCCCAGGCCCAGCCGCAACGGATCGCCGAGGCCCGCCAGCAGCTCCGCGACATGCTGCACGACTGGACTTCGCAGGACCAGGCGGAGTCGGCGGTCTTGATGCTCTCCGAGATGGTCACCAATGTGCTGGTGCACACGGATGGTGATGCGCTGGTGATCGCTGAGATCAGCGGGGGCATCGGCGCCCGGCGGCTGCGCCTCGATGTCGCGGACGCCAGCGACGAACTGCCCCACCGGCGCCACCCCGGCGAACTGGCCTCGTCGGGGCGCGGGCTGCTGCTCATGGAGATGTTGGCGGGTTCGTGGGGGGTGGACCCGCGCGGCGAGGGGAAATGCATCTGGTTCGAGCTGTACGAACCGTCCCGTGCGGCGGGGCACAACGGCGCGACGGACCGCACGGAGATGGACCTTACGGAGGAGCACGGTGCTGCGCGGCCCGCGGAGCAGGGCGGCGGCAGCGCGGAATTCGCCGAAGAACATGGCGCTGCGGAGACCAGCACTGCGGACAACAGCGCTGAGGAGAACAGCACTGCGGAGCACAGCGCTGAAGAGAACAGCCTCGTGCCCGACTCCCGGTACGGGCCCGAATCCGCCGCCGAACCGCCCGGACCCGAGGCCCCTGAACCGGGCTCCGCTGAGCCGTCAGCGCGCTCATAGGGGCCGCCGAGCTCAGTGGGAGCCGCCTTCCTCGTGGGGGCTGTGCTTGCCGGGATCGCCGGGATCACCCAGGTCGCCCGGGTCGCCAGTATCACGGTGCTCGTAGGGGCCACCGTGCTCATACGGGCCACCGTGCCGCTCCGAGCCGCCGCCGCAGCCATGCGGGCCACCGCCGGGCCCGTACCGGCCGTACGGCCCGTCATCCGCCTCGTCGCCTACAGCCTGCCCGCCTGGGCCGGCTCCGCGTCCGTACTGTTCGCGCAGGTCGGACAGGATGCCGAAGGCAGCGGCCGTCAGCGGTACGGCCAGCAGCATGCCGAGGATGCCCGCCAGGCTGGCCCCCGCCGTGAGGGTGATCATCACGACCGCGGGATGCATCTGGACCGTACGGCTTTGCACCACGGGTTGCAGCACGTGCCCCTCAAGGACCTGCACGGCCAGCACCACGCCAAGCGCCCACAGCGCGATGGCGGGGCCGCCGTCCGCGAAGGCGACGAGCACCGCCACCGCGCCGGAGAGAAAGGCCCCGAGGTAGGGGATGTACGCGCCGACGAAGACCAGCGCGCCGAGCCCCACCGCCCCGGGCACGCTCAACACCAGCAACCCAACGGTGATGCACACCGCGTCGATGAGCGCGATCACGGTGGTGCCGCGCATGAAGCCCTCAACGGCCTGAAAGGCACGCCTGGCCACGGCCTCAAGCCGGGGCCCGCTGCCGCCGGGCGCGTACGCGTGCAGGGTACGCATCGCCCGGTCGGCGTCCCGGAGGAAGAAGAAGGTGAGCAGCAGCGCGAGAAAGGCGGTAGCGGCCAGCTGCGCGACAACGCTGAGCCCGGAGACCAGACCGATGGCGGCCGTGCTGCCGAACTTGCTGGCCAACTCACGCCCGTTGGAGGCCATGTCATCGACGGAGTTGCCCGCGATATCGAAGTGCGTGGACAGGTCCCGTGCGGCGTCCTTGAGCGAGGCAACGATCTGGTCGCCGCTGTCCACCAGCGCCTTGACGACGATGTACCCCGCGCCGCCGACCACGGCAAGCAGCGCCAGGCAGGTGATCCCGGCAGCGAGCGAGGCGTTCAGCCGCATCCGCAACAGCCGCCGGTAGAGCGGTCCGAGCAGGGCGGACCCGAGCAGCGCGAGCAAGACGGGCGTGACCGCGGCCTTCAGCGCGACGGTGAGCCAGATGCCGACCCCGGCGACGGCAGCCATCAGCAGCAGCACCCCGCACCAGGCGGCGGCCCTACGCACCGCGTACGGCAACAGGGCGGGCTCTCCCGGTCGCGAGGGGGCACGGTGATCACTGGGCACGGACCCAGCCCACCACGGAGCGCCCCGCACCACCCGCCAGCGACCGCCGCGCGAGTGACACACCGTCATCGCCGGGCAGCGCGGCGGCCGAGCCCTGCCGGATGCGTGGCAGGCGACAGGCAGGCGGACCACGAGGCGTTGGGCCAGCGGGCCATGCCAGGAGGCGTTGGGCAGGGGGGCCACGACATGGTGAGCGGTACGTGCTCAGCCGCCCGTTCGCCAGGACGGTGGCCAGCTCGCACGCTCAGGGATCACCTCGCCCGGAACCCGCAGACTCGCCCGGGCCTTCTCGTAAAAGGTGCGCCGGGCAGCCCGGTACGCGCTGAACGCCTGGCCCCACGCGGCGGCTTCGCCCGTTAGGCGCCCTCGCGCGATCCACTCCAAGTGCCACACGGTGTCGTTCAGGGCACGCACGGCAGCGGCTGTCGCCGGGTCGGCCAGCAGGCGCAAAGGTTCGGTCGTGGCAGCGCGGCGTAGCTCCGCAAGTGCCGCTTCCGCCAAGGCATCGTTCGACGGCTCCATGGGCGTGGGGTCATCGATCAGTCCCTGCTGGACAGCGAGCCGCCGGTACGCCAGGACGCACTCCTTGATGGCCTGCCCGTAGTCGCTGTACGCCTGGAGGAGCGAGGCATCCCACCGCGCTCCCTGCTCTCTTCGCCATCGTGTGCGCTCGTTCAGCATCCCCACCACGTACGACAAGGCAGCACCCAATATGACGCCGATCACGGTCGATAACTGGTTCACCGCGGCCCCCCTCGCCGGCGACGCTATCTCGGTGCCCGACGCCCACCAGCAGGCTCCGAACGAGCGAGGGAACGAACACACACTTCCCGGCGGCGCCGGCCGCCCCAACGGCCGGCGCCGCCGCCACAAGACCCGGCAGATCCGATGCGGTAGCCGCACGCCATCGAATCGCCCTGGTCTGGCTCCCGCCCGGGCCCGGCTGCGCCCGGGGCCGGTCCAGCTCCGCCCGACGCCCCCGCACGCGAGGCCGCACGTCGGCTCGTGCGGCTGACGCGAGCGCAGTCGCCATCACCATCACGGTCGCAAACGCGCTCGCGGTACGCAACGCCAGCACGGTCGCGATAGGCGCGACCGTACCGGGGCTTAAGACTGGTCGGCGGGCACCTTGCCGAGCCGTCCGGCCTGGAAGTCCTCGAAGGCCTGGGTCAGTTCGGCCTTCGTGTTCATCACAAAGGGCCCGTACTGCTGCATCGGCTCGCGGATTGGAAGCCCGCCGAGCAGCACGACCTCGAAGTTCGGGCTGCGCGACTCCTGCGTCTCGTCGGCCCGGATGGTCAGCGTGTCGCCCGGCCCGAACACGGCCGTTTGACCCACCCGGAAGGGGCGGCCCTCAACACCGGCGGTGCCGCTCCCGGCCATCCCGTACGCGAGGCCGTTGAAGTCGGGCCGCCACGGCAGGGTGACCTCGGCGCCCGGGCTCACCGTGGCATGGACCATGGTGATCGGGGTGTGCGTGGAGCCGGGGCCCTGGTGACCGCCGAGGTCGCCGGCGATCAGCCTGAGCAGCGCGCCGCCATCGGCGGAGGTCAGCAGCTTGACCTGGCCACCGCCGATCTCCTGGTATCTGGGGCCCATCATCTTGTTCTCGCGCGGCAGGTTCACCCAGAGCTGCAAGCCGTGGAAGAGCCCGCCGCTGAGCACCAGCGCCTCCGGCGGCGCCTCGATGTGCAACAGCCCGGACCCGGCGGTCATCCACTGGGTGTCACCGTCGTTGATGACCCCACCGCCACCGTTCGAGTCCTGGTGCACCAGCGTTCCATCGATCAAATACGTGACCGTCTCGAAGCCACGGTGGGGGTGCCAGGGCGTGCCTTTCGGCTCGCCCGCCGCGTACTCCACCTCGCCCATCTGGTCCATCAAGATGAACGGGTCGAGGTGCCGGTAGTCGATCCCGACGAAGGCCCGACGCACAGGGAACCCCTCGCCTTCCACCCCGCTGGGCGCGGTGGACACCGTCACCACGGGTCTCGGCCGCGACGAGTTCGCTCCTGTGTGGAGGGTTTGGGCAGATTGCGGTGCGGGCGCGACGACGCGCGGCAGGGACAGCGGGTTGTCAACGGTTACGGCGGGCATGACGGCCTCCTTGGGTCGTTCAACTTTCAACTTAGTTGAATAGTGAACGACTGGCAAGGCGGCACCATTCCCGCCCAGTGAGGGATGGGAGGCTTTCAGCCAGAAATGTGCCCGGTCCTCGACGCTGCGACCCCCGACACCGCCCCCTCAGCCGTACATCTGCCGCATCGCGTAGTCCACCATCTGCTCCACCGCCTTGGCGTCGAAGACCATCCGATGGTCCCCTTCCATGTCCAGGACGAAGCCGTAGCCCGTGGGGAGCAGGTCGAGGACCTCGGCGCCGGTGATCACGAAATACTTGGACTCCTTGCCCGCGTAGCGGCGCAGCTCCTTCAGCGACGTGAACATCGGGATGACGGGCTGCTGGGTGTTGTGCAGTGCGAGGAAGCCGGGGTTGTCGCCGCGCGGGCAGTAGATCTTCGAGGTCGAGAAGATCTGCTGAAAGTCCTCCGGGGCCATGGTGCCCGTGGTGAAGGCGCGCACCGCGTCGGCGAGCGATGGCGGTGACGGCTCCGGGTACAGCGGCTGTTCGCCGTAACCCGTACCCGACTGGCCCTGATGCGGCTGATGCGGTTGATGACCATGCTGGGGCTGATGGTGGTGCTGGGACTGGTGCGGCGGCTGCTGCGGCGGTGGCGGCGGGGCGGCGTACTGCTGCCCCCCGCTCGCGTTTTGGTCGTAGCCGTACATGTCGTAGAGCGTACTGAGTCACAGTTGGCCGCTTGAGGGTTGCCTCTTATTACCCACGGGTAGCATTATGGAGTTCATCGTTTGAAACGCATACGAGAACCGATCCCACCTCCCAGCGCAGGCACCGTCTGCCCCGCGCTGGGTCGAGCCTTACGGAGCCGTCGCCATGGGGCACTACAAGTCGAATCTCCGCGACATCGAGTTCAACCTCTTCGAGGTACTCGGCCGCGACAAGCTGTACGGCACCGGCCCGTTCGCTGAGATGGACGTCGAGACCGCCAAGAGCGTGCTGTCCGAGATCGCCAGGCTCTCGGAGAACGAGCTGGCCGACTCGTATGTGGACGCCGACCGCAACCCGCCGGTCTTCGACCCAGCCACGAACACCGCTCCCGTCCCGGAGACCTTCAAGAAGAGCTACCAGGCGTACATGGACGCCGACTGGTGGCGCCTTGGGATTCCGGAGGAGCTGGGCGGCACCACGACGCCGCGCTCGCTGCTGTGGAGCTTCGCAGAGACCATCTTGGGCGCAAACCCCGCGGTATGGATGTACGCGTCGGGCCCGGCCTTCGCCGGCGTGCTCTTCGAGGAGGGCACCGAGCAGCAGAAGCACATCGCCAAGCTCGCCGTGGACAAGCAGTGGGGCTCCACCATGGTGCTGACCGAGCCGGACGCGGGCTCCGACGTCGGCGCGGGCCGCACCAAGGCCATCCAGCAGGACGACGGCTCCTGGCACATCGAGGGCGTGAAGCGCTTCATCACCTCGGGCGAGCACGACATGTCCGACAACATCCTGCACTACGTCCTCGCCCGCCCCGAGGGCCACGGCCCGGGCACCAAGGGCCTGTCCCTGTTCCTGGTGCCCAAGTACGAGTTCGACTTCGAGACCGGCGAGCTGGGCGCGCGTAACGGCGCGTACGCCACCAACGTCGAGCACAAGATGGGCCTCAAGGCGTCCAACACCTGTGAGATGACCTTCGGCGACCGCCACCCCGCCAAGGGCTGGCTGGTCGGCGAGAAGCACGACGGCATCCGGCAGATGTTCCGCATCATCGAGTTCGCCCGGATGATGGTCGGCACGAAGGCCATCGCCGCCCTCTCCACCGGCTACCTCAACGCCCTGGAGTACGCCAAGGAGCGCGTGCAGGGCCCGGACCTGGCCGCGTTCACCGACAAGACCGCCCCGCGCGTCACCATCACCCACCACCCGGACGTACGCCGCTCGCTGATGACGCAGAAGGCGTACGCGGAGGGCATGCGCGCCCTCGTCCTGTACACCGCATCCGTCCAGGACGAGATCCTGGTCAAGGAGGCAGCGGGTGAGGACTCCAAGGCGTTGAGCGGCCTGAACGATCTGCTGCTCCCGATCGTGAAGGGCTATGGCTCGGAGAAGTCCTACGAGCAGCTAGCCCAGTCGCTCCAGACCTTCGGCGGCTCCGGCTACCTCCAGGAGTACCCGATCGAGCAGTACATCCGGGACGCCAAGATCGACACCCTGTACGAGGGCACCACCGCCATCCAGGGCCAGGACTACTTCTTCCGCAAGATCGTCCGCGACCAGGGCCAGGCGCTGACCACGCTCTCCGAAGAGATCAAGAAGTTCCTCGCCGAGGCGGAGGGTGGCGAGGAGCTGGCCACGGCCCGCGACGAGCTGGCCAAGGCGGCCGTTGACCTGGAGGCGATCGTCGGCGCGATGCTGACCGACCTCGCCGCCACCGAGAAGGACGTCAAGTCCATCTACAAGGTCGGCCTCAACACCACCCGGCTGCTGCTCGCCTCCGGCGACGTGGTCATCGGCTACCTACTGCTGCGGGGTGCCGTGGTGGCGGCGGGCAAGTTGTCCGACCGCTCCACCGTGTCCGCCAAGGACGTGCCCTTCTACCAGGGCAAGGTCGCGGCGGCGAAGTTCTTCGCCCACAACGTCTTGCCGGGAGTCGGCGTCCAGCGCGCGCTCGCCGAGTCCATCGACCAGTCCCTGATGGAGCTGGACGAGGCCGCTTTCTGAGGTCTGGACTCTGAGATCTGGGTTCGGATGTTCGGATGTCTGAGCTCTGACGTTCTGAGTACGCACGAGCCACTGTCCACACCCCATCGGCGGGGCCCGCTTCCCACCCCACAGGGCAGCGGGCCCCGCCGGCTGTTGCGGACGGGGGGCAACCCGGCGCAGGGCGGGGCTCCAGGCGACTACGCCATGGCGATGAGCTGATCATCGGGCGACGCGCCGTCGTCTCATCTCGGGCGGTATGGCCCTGCTCCTTATGCTAAGGACATGAGTACCCCCGCCCGCTTCGATCGCGGCCACACCGATGACCTGATGACCTTCCTCACCGCCAGCCCGTCGCCGTACCACGCGGTGGCGAACGCTGCTGAGCGGCTGGAGAAGGCCGGTTTTCGGCAGGTCGTGGAGACCGACGCGTGGGATGGCGGGAGCGGAGGCAAGTTCGTGCTGCGCGGGGGTGCGATCATCGCCTGGTACGTGCCCGAGGGTGCGGGCCCGGCGACTCCGTTCCGCATCGTCGGGGCACATACCGATTCGCCCAATCTGCGGGTCAAGCCGACGCCGGATACCGGCTCGTTCGGTTGGCGGCAGATCGCCGTCGAGGTTTACGGCGGTACGCTGCTCAACACCTGGCTCGACCGCGACCTGGGGTTGAGCGGACGGCTGACGCTACGCAGCGGGGAGCACCGATTGGTAGCCGTTGACCGGCCGCTGATGCGGGTGCCGCAGCTTGCCGTGCACCTCGACCGCAGCGTCAACGTCGATGGCCTCAAACTCGACAAACAGCGGCATATGACGCCGATCTGGGGCATCGGCGGCGTACACGAGGGGGATCTGATCGAGTTCGTGGCGGGTGAAGTGGGCGTCGCCGCTGATGACATCGCGGGCTGGGACCTGATGGCGCACAGCGTCGAACCACCCGCTTACCTGGGCCGGGACCGCGAACTGGTCGCCGGGCCACGGATGGACAACCTCATCTCCGTACACGCGGGTACCGCGGCGTTGGCCGCCGTCGCCAGCGGCGCCAAAGCGCCCGGCATGGACGCCACCGAAGCAGCAACCGCAGTGCCCACAGCGGCCGGAGCAGCCGGAGGCTCGGGGGCTGCCGCAGGCGGCGGGCGGCTGCCGTACATTCCCGTACTCGCCGCCTTCGACCACGAGGAGAGCGGCAGCCAGTCCGACACCGGCGCCGATGGCCCGCTGCTCGGCACCGTGCTTGAGCGGTCCGTCTACGCCCGTGGCGGAAGCGTCGAGGACCGGGCCCGGGCCCTCGCGGGAACCGTGTGCCTGTCCTCCGACACCGGGCACGCCGTGCACCCCAACTACGCCGAGCGCCACGAGCCGGGCCACCACCCGATGCCGGGCGGTGGCCCGATCCTCAAGGTCAACGTCAACCAGCGATACACCACCGATGGCAGCGGGCGCGCGGTGTTCGCCGCCGCCTGTGAACGTGCCAACGTGCCCTGGCAGAATTTCGTCTCGCACAACGCCATGCCCTGCGGTACCACCATCGGCCCGATCACCGCGGCCCGACATGGCATTCGCACCGTAGACATCGGTGTCGCCATCCTCTCCATGCACTCGGCCCGCGAACTGTGCGGCGCCGACGACCCGTTCCTGCTCGCGAACGTGCTGGCCGCCTTCTTGGAGAGCTGACTTGGAATTCTCACTCCTTGGCCCGGTCGCCGTGCGCACCGCGCACGGCGAGCTTCCACTCGGCCCGGTCAAGCGGCGCAGCGTGCTAGCCATGTTGCTGCTCCAGGTGAACAGCACCGTCCCGGTGGAGCGGTTGATCACCGCGCTGTGGGAGGACGCGCCACCCGAGCATGCCCGCACCGTCGTGCAGGGGCATGTGTCGCGGCTGCGCGCCACGCTCACGGACGGCGGGGCCCAGGCGTACGGCATCGAGCTGACCACGCAGGGCTCGGCCTATCTGCTGCGGCTGCCCGAAGACCGGGTGGACGCGCACCGGTTCGAGGAACTGGTGGGCCGGGCGCGGGAAATGACCGGGTGGCGGGACGCCGCCGGCCGGCCGGGCCCCGGCACGGGGCCTGCCGCCGGGACGACCGGCGCGAACGCGGCAGCCGGCGCGGTGCCGATGCTGCGCGAGGCGCTGGGTCTTTGGCGCGGCCCGGCGCTGACCGGCACCGTGACCAGCCCGCCGTTCGCCGCCGCCGCGCACGCGCTGGAGGAGCGGCGGCTGTCGGCCGTGGAGGCGCTGGCGTACGCGCACGAGGAGTTGGGGCAGTACGACGTGGCCGCCGCCGTGCTGCACACGGAGGCCGTCGCCCACCCGCTGCGCGAGGGGCTGATCGCGACGCTGATGCGCGCCCTGTATCGGGCGGGCCGCCAGTCCGACGCGATCCACTGGTACCACAGGACCCGTGGGCTGCTCAGCGACGAACTCGGCGTGGACCCGGGCGAGGGCCTGCGCCGCGCCTACGAGGAGATCCTGCACGCGGACACGACCACCGTCCCCACCCAGCGCGCCCAGCGGCCAGCGCCCCGCCCCAGCACATCGGGCACGCCGCGCGGGAGCGCGGCGGCTTCCGATGACACGCTCGGGGGCGGCGGTTCGGGACTGCCGGGCGGCGCGAATGCGGCGCGGGCCGGCGCGGGTCCGGCCGGCGGCGCTGGCTCGTACGGTGGCGCTAGCTCGTCCGGTGGCGCCGGCTCGTACGGTGCGGAGGCGGCTTCATACGGCACGCACGGCGCCGAGGCGGCTTCATACGGGGTGCCCGCGGGCCCGTACGGTACGGAGCCGGCTCCGTACCGAGTGCCGGGCGCGGACCAGCACCCGGGCAGTGGTGCGTCAGGCGCGGTGTCGGGTGCCGAGGGTGGGGCGGGCACTGGTCCCTATCCGCCCGGGGACGGCGGCCCGGGTTCGGCCGCCGCGTACGCCCCCGGCGATGGCCACCGCGGCCCTGCGGCCCCGTATCCACCCGGCGCCACGGGCGGCCCGGGAACGTATACGGCAGCGGCAGCGCCATCCGCACCAGCAGCGCCGTCCGCAGCGGAGGCTGGTGCGGGAGTGGCGTCGGGGGCCGGTGGGGGCAGCGGCGCCGGGTCGGCCGGTGCGTACGGTACGCCGGGGGCCGCCTCCGATGCCGGGGGTGACCGGTCCGGTGCGGGCGCCCCATGGTTGCTGCCCAGGCCGCCCACCCGGTTCCGCGGGCGGGACGCCGAACTCGCCGCGCTCACCGCGTTGGTGCGGGCCACGGCGCCCGGGGAGAGCCCCATCGCGCTGGTGACGGGCCCGGCCGGAGTCGGCAAGACCGCGTATGTCGTGCACTGGGCGCACCAGCACGCCGCCGCGTACCCGGATGGGCTGCTCTTCGCGGACCTGCGCGGCTTCGGCGAGCGGGACGAGGCGCTGCCCGTCGAGGTGTTGCGGGACTTCCTGCTGGCGCTCGGCACTCCGCCCGACCGCATCCCCCGCTCACCGGAGAGCGCCGCGGCGCTGTACCGGTCGCGGGTCGCCAGGCGCAGGCTGCTCGTGGTCTTGGACAACGCGCGCAGCTCCGCACAGGTTCGCCCACTGCTGCCGGGCGGCACCTCGTGGGGGCCGCAGCCCGGCCCGGGAGCGGGCGATGATCCGCAGGCGGGTGCGGCCTGCGTGACGCTGGTGACCAGCCGCAGCCGGCTCGACGGGCTCGTGGCCACCGACGCCGCGCGACCTGTGCCGTTGCAGGCCCTCACGCCCGAGAAGGGCGTCGCCCTGCTGACCGCCATGCTGGGCACCGACCGGGTGACCGACGACCTGGACGCCGCGCAGGAGTTGGTGGCCCTGTGCGATGGGCTGCCGCTGGCGCTGCGCGCCGCGTCCGCGCAACTCACCGCGCGGCCCCGGTGGCGGCTTGCCCGGCTGACGGCGGCGCTGCGCGACGAACAGCGGCGGCTCGCTCTGCTGTCGGCCGAGGACACCGGGATCGCCGCCGCGCTACGGATGTCCGTGGCCCGGCTCTCGGCGGACGATGCGCGGCTGCTTTCCGCGCTGGGCACGGGGTTCGACCGGCAGGTGGAGGCCACGGCGGTGGCGGCGTTCGCGGGCTCCGACCCGGGGCTGACGCAGGACGGCCTCGACCGACTCGCGGAGATGCACCTGGTCGATGAGGAGGCCACCGGGCGGTACACGCTGACCGGGCTGGTCAAGCTCTTCGCCCGAAACGGCGAGACCAGCGGCGGCCAGGTCAGGCGACCGGGCGTGCCGCCGGTTGTCCCACCACCGGCTGGCCCACCACTCGTTCCACCACCAGCCGGCCCACCACCGGCCGCCCCGCCGCCAGAGGCCGGGGACTAACGCGGCGTTCGCCGCGGGGAGTCGAACAGTGCGGGGCCGTCCTACTGGGCGGCCCCGCACCGTTGTGTGACACCTACAAGCGCTACCGAAGGCGTTAACGGCGCTGATCGACGGCTCGTTTGACCAGGTCGGGTGGCTAACGCCCGTCTGTTAGGCAGGGGTTAGTCACACGCCAATGCGGCCCGACAAGCTGGAGCCATACCAACCGAGCAGCGCTCCTGGGGGGACCAGAAATGTCGAACACCACCTACGCCACCGCCGCCACCACCAGCACCGCCACCAAGCGCGCCGAGCGCCGCGCCCGGCTGCGGGGCAACACGGTACGGATCGCCGCCGCCACCGTCACTGCGGTCGCCGCGCTGGCGCTGACCGCCTGCGGCTCCGACAACGGCTCGGGTGCCAAGACCGAGGGCAAGGCCGATGCGGCGGCGACGATGGAGCCCTCCGCCACGGACACCCCCGGCAAGGACAGCACGAACGACGCTGGCACCGACGACAAGGGCGCCACAGACACCACGGGCGGCGCAGGCGGTACGGGCACGGGTGGGGGCAACGCGCAGACCGGCGGCAAGGGCCCCGGTGTCGAGGGCACCAAGGGGCAGCCGACCGGCACCCCCGACTCCCAGGGCGGCACGGGTGGGGGCGACAACGCCCGAACCGGCGGCAAGGGCGACACCGGCCCGACCAAGACCGCGTGCACCGTCGCGGGCACCACGGTGCGGGTGGAGACGACGGGCGGCACCATTCCCATGGTGATCCTGCGGGCCACCAACACCGGGGCCACCGCGTGCAACATGTACTACGCGCCGGTCATCGGCTACCCGGGCGCGCAGTCGGCGCTCGCGGTGAGCGACAGCGGGACGCCACAGTCCGTGCGCAGGCTCGCCCCCGGCGCGAGCGTGACCGCGTCCATCGCGCTCGGCAGCGAAGACGGCACCAACCCGCACCGGGCGAAGCAGCTCACGGTCAGCCTCAAGGGCGCCACCGGGGCTGCCCTTCCGGGCCAGGCAACCGTCCCCGCGCCCGCCGGCGCCGGGCTCCTCCTTGACGCCGACTCCTCGGTGAGCTGGTGGGGCGCCACGGGAGACGGGCAGTAACACCCGCTGCCGGATGAGCTGAGACAAGCACTCCGCAGCACCCACAGACGACGGAGACGTCGGCCCCGCCGGCACCCCCCGGAGCCAGGGCCGCGTCCACCGTCCCCAGGCCCGCCCCCACCAGGGGCGGGCCTGCCGTCGTGGTGCGCACCGCCCCGTTGCGCGCCCGCTGCCCCGGGCCGCAGCCCCGCTTACGGCGTGTCCAGGCCCGCCAGCACCAGCGGCAACCGGTCCACGCCAGCAGCCGACACGCGGACCGGAACGCCCCAGTCCTGCTGATGGACATGGCAGGCCGGATATTCGATATCGGGTGCGTCGTCGCACGAGGCGGCCATGGCCGAGACATGCAGGACGCCCTCCCGCACGCCATCGGCGAGGAGCAGTTCGCGGCTCAGGTCAGTCCCCGCGCCGTCGCCATCGGCCAGCAGCTCCGGCGGCGTCGCGCTGACCAGGAGCCGGGTGGACGGCCCGTACCGCGTGTCCAGCTTTTGGCCGTTCGGCGCCTGGAAGACCACGTCGAGGCGCAGCTTGCCCGCGGCGACCTCGGTGGCCGCGCGCTGGGTGCGGTGGGCTACGGACTCCACGCGCACTGCTTCCTCGGGCAGCCGCAGCCGGGTCAGCCGGTGCCGGGACGACTCGACCACCACGATGTCGTCGCCGGTGAGCACCGCGTCCGATGGCTCCCGCACGTCGGTGGCGAGCGTGCTGACCTCGCCGGTCGCCGGGTCGTAGCGGCGCAGCGCATGGTTGTACGTGTCGGATACGGCGACGCTGCCATCGCGCAGCGCCGTCACTCCCAGCGGGTGCTGAAACAGGGCCTGGTCGGCTGGACCGTCGCGGTGGCCGAAGTCGAACAGCCCGGTGCCCACCGCCGTACGCACCACGAAGCCGTCTGGGCGGCCGGGGTCGCGCTCGATGTAGCGCAGGGCAGAGGTTTCCGAGTCGGCTATCCACAGCCGGTCTTCGGCGGCGGCGAGCCCGGATGGCTGGGCGAACCACGCCTCGTGCGCCGGGCCGTCCACCAGGCCCTCGTTGGTGGTGCCCGCCGCGACACCTACGGTCCCGGTGGCCGGGTCGTACGTCCACAGCTGGTGCACTCCGGCCATGGCGATCCACAGCCGGTCCGCGAACCAGGCCAGGTCCCACGGCGATGACAGGTCCACCTCGCGCGCCGGGCCCGCGGTCGCCGTCCCCTGCCACCACTGGCGGCCGGTGCCCGCGATGGTCTCGACGGCGCCGGTGGCCGGGTCGTAGGTGCGCAGGGCGTGGTTCACGGTGTCGGCGACGGCGACCAGCTGCCGGCCATCGGCCGACGCGGGCAGCAGGGCGAGGCCCTGCGGCTCGTTGAAGCTGGCGGTGGCCGCGTCCCCATCGGCCAGGCCGCGCTCGCCGGTGCCGATGCGCCGGATGACGGTCTCGCCGTCCGGCTCCAGCTCGACCAGGGCATGCCGGGTGGAGTCCGATACGAGGAAGGTGCCGCCGGGCAGCTCGATGGCCTTGCCGGGGAAGCGGAGGTCGGTGGCGACGGGCTCCGGCTCGCGGTAGGGGCCATCGCCGCGCCGCAGCGTGCCCTTCGCCTCGTGGGTGGCCTCCAGCTCATCGACCAGCCTGGCGATCGCGTGCGCATGGCCCTCGCCCGCGTGCTGGGCGACGACATAGCCCTCGGGGTCGATGACGACGAGGGTGGGCCAGGCGCGGACGGCGTACTGCTTCCAGGTGGCGAGCTCGGGATCGTCTAGGACCGGGTGCCGCACCTCGTACCGCTCGACGGCGTCCACGACCGCCTGGTGCTCGGCCTCGTGCACGAACTTCGGCGAGTGCACTCCGACGATCACGACGGTGTCGCGGTGCGCTTCCTCAAGCTCGCGCAGCTCATCGATCACGTGCAGGCAGTTGACGCAGCAAAACGTCCAAAAATCCAGGATGACGATGCGTCCTCGCAGGTCAGCGAGGGACAGCTCGGTCCCGCCAGTGTTGAGCCAGCCGCCTGCACCGATCAGTTCGGGGGCCCGGACGCGCGCACGTGAAGCCATGCTTCCATCCAACAGCACCGCTTCGGCGAGCATTCCCTTGCTTGTCCGGGCAGCCCCGCCAGGCGGCCCCGCCGGCGGCAGCCGCAGCCGCGCGGCCCGCTCAGCGCACGTCCAGCACCCGGTCCCGTAGCACCGGGAACTGCGCCCGGGTGGTCGTCACCTGGTTCAGATCCAGGTCCACCGTGAGCACCGATTCGCCGGCGCCCGCTTCAGCGAGCACCTCGCCCCACGGGTCCACGACGATGCTGTGCCCCGCCTGCTCGACGCCCGCGTGGGTGCCGGCCGTACCGCAGGCCAGTACGTACGCCTGGTTCTCCACGGCGCGGGCGCGTGCGAGCAGCGTCCAGTGCTCGCGCCGCCGCTCGGGCCAGCCGGCGGGGATCACCAAAAGCTGCGCGCCTGCGTCGATGAGGAGCCGGAAGAGTTCGGGAAAACGCAGGTCGTAGCAGGTCGCCAGGCCGATCGTGGTGTCTGGCAGCGATGCCGTGACCACCTCGGTGCCGGCGCCCATCAGCACCGCCTCGCCCTTGTCGAAGCCAAAGCGGTGGATCTTGCGGTACGTGCGCACGAGCGTGCCGGACGGGTCGAAGAGCAGCGAGGTGTTGTAGAGCGTCGTGCCGTCACCGCCGGCCGCGCCATCGTCCCTGGCTGCACTGCCGCCGCCGGCCGGGCCCTCGCCGGCGGCCTCTTCGCCGGCGGCCTCTTCGCCGCCTGCGGCGGGTGCCCGCTCCACGATCGATCCGGCGTGTAGCCAGACGCCGGCGTCGCGCGCCGCCGCGGACATCACCTCGGCGGTCGGCCCGTCCACCGGCTCCGCGCTGGCGGCGAACGCCTGGAAGGCGAAGGCTCCGACGTTCCACAGTTCGGGGAGCACGATGAGGTCTGCACCGGTCTGATGGTGTGTGTCCCGTACGAGGGTGGACGCGCGCTTGCGTCGTGATTCGACCGGCTCGTCCTGGTCCACACCGATCTGGATCAATGAAGCGCGCACATTACCACCGCTCTCGACGATCGAGCTGTCCAACCGGGCCTACGATCAGTCTGGAAAGCACTGCCGGGGTGCCCGTGCGCAGCGTAACTTAACTGCCAAACAGCACCCAGCCCGCGTACGAACCGCCCGAGGGGTCCCGTGACCGTCCATCCAAGCCTTCAACCCGCCATCGATGCATGGACCCACTCCATCGAAGCGATATCCGAGTTGGTGACGCCGCTCGTCGAGGGGGAGTGGAACCGGGCCACCGATTGCCCGGGGTGGTCGGTGCGTGACGTCGTCTCGCACGTCATTGGTTTTGAGTGCGAACTGCTTGGCGACCCACGCCCGATACACAGCCTGCCGCGCGATCTGTACCACGTGACCAGCGAGTTCGCGCGTTACGTGGAGGTCCAGGTCGATGTCCGCCGCTGTCACACCGCGCCGGAGATGACCTCCGAACTGGAGTACACGATCATCCGCCGCTCGCGTCAGTTGCGAAACGAGTACCGCGACCCGGAGACCATCATCCGCGGCCCGCTCGGCGAACGCTCGATCCACCGCACCCTGACGACCCGGGTCCTCGACGTATGGGTACACGAGCAGGACCTACGCCGGGCGCTCAACAAGCCGGGCAACTTGGACTCCCCCGGCGCCAGCATCACCCGCGATGTGCTGCTCAAGAGCCTGCCCGAGGTGGTCGCCAAGAAGGCCAAGGCACCCGCCAACTCCGCCGTGGTCTTCGATGTGTCGGGGCCGCTGGAGTTCATGCGGACGGTGCGGGTGGATGCGGAGGGCAACGGCAAGCTCGACGCGAGCGTGTCGCTCGGCCCCGCGGTGACGCTCAGCCTGGACTGGGAGACCTATCTGCGGCTCGCGGCCGGCCGGGTCCGTCCGGAGGCCGTGGCGGACAAGGTGAAGATCGACGGTGATCGCCCGCTGGCGGAGGCGGTCCTGGCGAACTTCGCGGTCACGCCGTAGCGCACCATTGCCGTGTTGGGGCCCGCGCGAAACGGCGGGCCCCCGGCGGCCCAGCGACCGCCGCTGCCGGTAGCCGCGTGCCGCCGATCAGCGCTTACGTCCGTACCCGGGGCTACGCCGGCACGCCCTATCCGCGCCTACGCCAGTACGCAACTCCCCCCGCACACCCGTCCGCCCGTACGCCCCTACGCCGGCACATGCACCGCTTGCACCCGGCTCGCGATGACGTGTTCGCGCTCGCGTCGGTGGGCCTGGCCGCGTAGCCGCAGCATTTGGGACAGGCCCAGGGCCTGAAGGAAAAAGACCGAGGCGAAGGCGATGCGGTAGTTGTCGTCGGTCGCGTCCAGGAGTACGCCAACGGCGAGCAGCGTGGTCATCGACGCGATGAAGCCGCCCATGTTCACGATCCCCGACGCGGTGCCAAGGCGCTCCGGCGGATTGGCGGGACGGGCGAAGTCGAAGCCGATCATCGAGGCGGGGCCGCACGCGCCGAGCACCACACACAGTGCGATCAGCAGCGCTCCCGGCGCATGCTGCTCCGGCCAGGTGAGCACGCTGGCCCAGAGCAGGGCGGTGGCGGCGACAGTGCTCAAGGCAATGGGTGCGCGGGCGGCGTGGTGGCGGGCGATGACCTGCCCGTAGACCAGGCCGACCGCCATGTTCGAGAGCACCACCAAGGTCAGCAACTCCCCTGCCTCGGCGCGGGAGAGGCCCTGCGCCTCGACCAGAAACGGCATTCCCCACAGCAGCAGGAACACCATGGCGGGGAACTGTGTGGTGAAGTGCGTCCACATGCCGAGCCGGGTGCCCGGTTCGCTCCAGGCTGCCGCGATCTGCTTGCGGACGAAGCCGTTGCCGACATGCGGATGCGGCGCCGGCTCGTGTCCCTCGGGGTGATCGCGCAGGAACAGCAGCACCAGCGCGAGGACGAGCACCCCACTGGCCGCGCTACCCGCGAACGTCATCGTCCAACCCGCGTGGTGGAGCAGCCGGGCCAGTACGAGCGTGGAGATGAGGTTGCCCGCCATCCCGATCAGCGCGGCGACCTGGGCGATCAGCGGGCCGCGGCGGGCCGGGAACCAGCGTGAGCCAAGGCGCAGCACGCTGATGAAGGTCATCGCATCACCGCAACCGAGCAGCGCGCGGGAGGCGAGGGCCATGGCGTACGAGTGGGAGAACGCGAAGCCGAACTGACCGATGGTGAACAGCACGACGCCGAGGGTCAGCACCTTCTTGGTGCCGAGCCGGTCCACCATGAGGCCGACCGGTATCTGCATGCCCGCGTAGACCAGGAGTTGCAGGATCGAGAAGGTGGACAGGGCCGACGCGTTGATGTGGAACCGCTCGGTCGCGTCGATGCCCGCGACGCCGAGGCTGGTACGGAAGGTGATGGCCACGAAGTAGACGGCGACCCCAAGGCCCCACATGGCGACGGCGCGGCGTCCACCGGGTGGGTCACCCGGCAGCTTCGGCGCGCCGCTGGCACGTATCTCGCCCGGCGCGCTCACCTGGCCTCACCCCTGGCCAGGTTGCGCACCCAGCTCACGTGCTGGTGCACGACGGCCACCGCCGCATCCGGGTCACCGGCGCGCAGCGCCTCCAAGATCTCGGCGTGCTCGACGATGGCCTTCGCCACCCGGTCGGGGTGTGCGTGCATCACGGCGACGCCCATCCGCAGTTGTCGGTCGCGCAACTGGTCGTAGAGCCGGTTCAGGATCTGGTTGCCCGCGCTGCGGACGATCTCGGCGTGGAAGCTGCGGTCGCTGACGGCGACGGCGGCCAGGTCGCCGGTGGCGGCCTGGGCGCGCTGCTGGTCGAGCAGTTCCTCAAGCCGGCTGATCAACTCGGCGCGGGCGGGCACGGCTTTGCGTACGGCGTGTTCCTCGACGAGCAGTCGGGTCTCCACGACATCGGTGATCTCCTGCGCGGAGACCGGCAGCACCAGGGCGCCCTTCTTCGGATAGAGCTTGATCAGCCCTTCCACTTCGAGGCGCAGCAATGCCTCGCGTACCGGCGTACGGGATACGCCTACGGCGTCGGCGAGGCCGCCCTCGGTCAGCAGCGTGCCGCCCTCGTAGCGGCGCTCCAGGACGGCGTACTTGATGTGCGCATAGACCCGCTCGGCGGCGGAACCAGTCGCTCCGGCGGCGGGCCTGCTCTCGCCGGGGCCGCCGCTGGGGGAGTTGGGGCCGGGGGAGCCGGCGTGGGGGGAGTCGCTGCCGGCGGGCAGCGCGGAGGGGGAGGTGGAGGCTGTCGGGGAGGTCGGCGGAATGGCGGGAACAGTGGGGGCTGGAGCCATGCGCACAGGATAGATACAACAGGTATGCGAGCGAAGCCCCCGTCCGGCATGCGGACGGCGGTACGTGAGGTGGAGCACATGCCGGCGGCTGTGTGAGCCGTTGAGCCGCGCACTCGCTTACCCCTTGGTAAGCACGCACTTGTAAGTCGGTACTTGGCAACCGTGGCGAAGCACGTGACGATAAAGCCACGGCCAGGGACACCACGGGAGAGGCTCATCTCCCATTTCCACAGCGTTATTCGCCGCCTTTTCTCGCCAGCCCGCCGCACCACCGTCTACGGCACTTACTGCACAGCATCGCCGGCAGCACGTTCGTCTTTCGTATCGGGTCAGCAGCGTGGAGAAGAGCACCTTGAGCCAGACATACGCCGCAGTGGCACATTCCCTTTCCTACCCTTTTTCCTGCCGCTGCCGGTCCCTATCCCTTATTTTCTGGAGAGAACAGTGACCGCGAAGTCCCCGGAACACACCCCCGTCACCGTAATCGGTCTTGGCGCCATGGGCAGGGCGCTCGCCGCGGCCTTTGTCGCCGGCGGCCACCCCACCACGGTCTGGAACCGCACTCCCGGCAAGGCGAAGGAACTGGTCGCCCAGGGCGCGCTGGAGGCAGCGGACCTGACCGCGGCCATCGAGGCCAGCCCGCTGATCGTGGTGTGCGTCTTCGACGAGGCTGCGGTGCGCGAACTGCTCACCCCGGTCGGCTCGTCGCTGGCCGGGCGCACAGTCGCCATGCTCACCACCTTCACGCCCAAGAGCGCGGTGGAGACCTCCGCCTGGTTGGCCGAGCAACAGGCGGGTTATCTGGGCGGCGCGGTCATGGCCGTGCCCGACATGATCGGCACGCCGGGGTCCCAGCTCTTCTACAGCGGCCCGAAAGACCTCTTCGACACCTATCACAAGCCGCTGGAGTTGCTAGGCGTCAGCCGGCACGTTGGTGAGGACCCGGGCACGTCGGCGCTGTACGAGACCGCGCTGCTTTCCGGCATGTACGCAATGTTCGCGGGCTTCCAGCACGGCGCCGCTCTGATCGGCACCGGAGGAGTATCAGCGACCGAATTCGCGGGATACGCCGTGCCGTTCGTTCAGGCAATGGCCACCATGCTGCCGCTGGACGCCGAATTCATCGACAAGGGCGATTACACCACCGATGTGCAGAGCCTGGAATTCAACCGGTCGGCCCTTGAGCACATCGTGCACGTCAGCCAGGACCAGGGCATCGGCACCGATGTGCCGGGCCTCATCATGGAGCTGATGGACCGTCAGATCAGGGCGGGCCACGGCGCGGACAGCGCCACCCGGATGTTCGAGAGCATCAAGCACCCGCAGGGCTGAGCCAGCGCGGACGCCCTCTCCCTGCTGACCCAGCTGCCCGCACCGCGGGCCGCGCTGCCCGCGCGGCCCCGTGGTCACTCCCGTGCGCCGGGTAGCTCCCGTAGCGCCCGGTCGAAGGCCGAATCACGGCGGTGGGCGAACTCTTCGTCGGTGAAGACCGGTTCTGGCAGATGTGGCGGGATGCCGGAGCCGTCGAAGGTCTGGCCGGAGCGGGTGCGGAACTCCTCGTTGGGCAGCGAGACCTGCCAGCCACCCGGCAGGTTCCGGCCCATCGTGTCGGAGAAGACGCCCTGGGTGGATTCGCCGATCCGTACGGTACGGCCGGGCCGCTCGATGAGGGCCTGGGTGAACGACTCGGCCGCGCTGACCGTCGAGCCACCGGTGAGCACCGCGATCGGGCCGGTGTACCGGGGCGCCCGCGCGGGCTGGACGAACAGCGGCTGCGGGGTGGTGAACCGGGTCGGGTCGGCCGGGTCGTTACGGGCGCGCTTGGCGTACGCGAAGTAGGGCCGATCGGTGAGCCGGGCGGCGAGGTCGAGGCCGAAACTGTCAGCCCCGCCCCCGTTGACCCGCAGGTCGATGACGAGCCCGCGCAGCTTGCGGGTGCGCTCGGCGCTGAAGATCGTGTCCAGTGCGCGATCGAGGGCGGCCTTGTTGGCGGCGTAGGTGGGCGTTGACGCGTATCCGATGAAGCCCGAGACGCGCAGATAACCCCGGTCACCGGGGAGGTCCGCGTAGCCGATGCGGCCCTGCGCGAACTCCTGTAGCGGGCGGCCCTTGAGGTCGCGTTCCACGATGTACGCACGCACCCGCTCGTCCAACTCCTCGGTGGGCGCGACGGTGCCCGGCCTGACCTGACCGAAGGTGCCGGTGGGCTCGGCGTCAATGAAGACATGCGCATCGTGCAGCGGGGTCACCATGTCCCGGAAGATGCCGAAGAGTTCGTCTTTGGACGTGTCGGCGCCGATCCGTGTCCGGTAGGTGTCTCGCACGGCGTGCCAGTCGATGCCCTTGGCCGCGAAGAAGGGGTAGTTCTCCTCGAAGTTCTGCCAAAAGACGTCGAAGGTTCGGCGTGCGTCGAAGGGTTGACCAGGCTTGCCGTCGTCATTCGGGTTGCACTGGGCGGGTAGCGCGCTCAGCCGCCGCAGCCCCCGGTACCCGGGTGAGCCGTCGCGGTGCTGGGCGGCAAGGCCCGGACGGGCGGCCAGGCGCAACGAGAAGGTGCGGCCCTCTCGGGTGGCATAGCGCTGCGCGCCACCGCCCTGGTCCGTGCGGTGTGCGGGCTCGCCCTTGAGGCAGCTCACCGCCGTCGTCTGGTACTCCTGGTACGCGCCGCTTTGCACCGTGATGACGCTGCCGTAGCCGTCCACGCGCCACACGCCGTCCAGCGAAGGGGCCGCGCCGTGCGCCCCGCCCGTCCGGCCGGCAGGGGCCGGGCCCGCCGCCGTTGCCGCCGGGGGGAGAACCAACCCACCGGCTACGGCGCATAATGCCGCCGCGGTCACCGCCGTGCCGAAACCGCCCGGCCCCCTGCCTTGCCCCATGACCCAGCCCGCCTTTCCTTGGCCTCACGTGTGATGCGTGAGGCCAGGTACCTGATGCTGCACGTTCGCGATCACCATGCTCCGCCGTGCACCAGGTCCCGACTAACCGGCTACCAACCCTTCGCGGGGTGGGGACAACCCCACAACACCCGCCGGAACCAAGGGCTCCGGTGCGTACTCGATGCCCTTGCGCACCCGCTCGGCGCGCTCCGGTGAGGTGAGCCGGGCGACCAGGTGGAAGGACATGTCGATGCCGGCCGAAATGCCGGCGGAGGTCAGCACGTCACCGTCGTCCACGAACCGTTCGCCCGCCCGCACATCAATGGTGGGGTCAAGCTCGCGCAGCTCGTCGAGCGAGGCCCAGTGGGTGGTGGCCGGGCGGCCGGAGAGCAGGCCCGCCGCCGCGTAGACGAGCGCCCCCGTGCAGACGCTGGCCATGAGCGGAACCCGCTCGCGCTCGCGCCGCACCCACGCCAGATGGGCCTCGTCCGTCAGCATCGGGCGAGTGCCACGGCCGCCCGGGTGGATCAGGACGTCCAGCGCAGGCAGTTCGGCCGCGCTCCGGTGCGCCTGGACGGTCAGGCCCTTCGCGCAGGTCACCGGGTTGCCATCGGCGGAGAAGCAAAAGACCCGCCAGCCGTCGTCTGGGAAGTGCTGGGTCCAGTACGAGAGGACCTCCCACGGGCCGATCGCATCGAGCTCCTCCACGCCGGGAAAGAGCAGGATGCCGATCGTGCGCGGGGGTGCTCCGCCGCTTGTCGCACTCGTGTTTCCATCGAGACTCATGCGCTCATCGAAGCAGTGCAGTCACGCAACGGCCTGGCATTTTCAGCCCTCCAGGCGCCGTAGCCGCTCCGCGTCCCCCGTCCGGGGGCAGGTTCCGCAGGCTTCGGCGGGCTGGATGGCGTAGTACAGGCAGCAGCCGGTGCGGGTGCGGGTGAGGTGTGTTCGGCCGTCGCTCCCTGCCAGGCGTCGGAAGTTCGCCCCATCGGGGAAGGGCGCGATGCCGTACGGAAGGACCTCGCCGGCCAGGCGTACCGCGCGCTCCTCCTCGCCCAGGGTGCGGCCCAGCGACCAGATGCCGGAGACGAGGTCGTCGCCCGCCATCCCCCACAGCGCGCGCGGCCCGCGCCGGTAGGCGGGCGCGATCGCCACCAGGAGCGGCCGTACGAGCTCGGCGAAGCCGTCCCGCAAGGCAGCGCCCAGCGCCGCCTCGTCGGGGGCGATCTGCACCCCGGGCAGCCTGGCGGCCGGGTCGTCCGGCAGACAGATGAAGCCGCCGGGGGTGACCTCGTAGCGGTCGCCGACCAACTCGCTGCGTACCGCGCGCGGCCCGAGCACCGGCACCCGGCGATCGAGGTACCACGGGCCGCTGAGCAGCAGCGATACGGACCATAGGTAGCTGTGCAGGGCACGAGCGGCCACCACGTGGCGGCGCGGGACCGGCACGTGGTCGGCGGCGATGCGCGAGGCTTCGGCGTCGAGGAAGCCGGCGAGCAACTCGGGCTCGGAGGCGAGCTGTTGCACGCTGTAGCGTGCGTGGACGCTAGCCGATGGGGCGTCAGTTAGCGTGTCCGCACTGTGCGCTTTGCTCACACTGCCCACGACCTGAGTTGTGGGACGTTGCCGAGTCGTGTACGGCTCGTGGCCAGTTCGCGTGCCGGGCCATCGAACGTCCAGGCGCAACGGCTCGCACAATGCCGCTAGGCGCTCGTACCCACGGGCGAGCAGTCGGGCGCAGTCCGTGGCGGTCGCGTCATCGGGCGGGCAGGCCGGGGCAAGGGCCAGCGTCATCGGATTTCCTCAGCACCAATGGGGAAGCAAGGCAAGCCTTACCTTACCCTCATGCGAGCGAGTTCCCGATCATCAGCACCCAGGGGGTGTCCACCGGCCGGCGCATGGGTGCAGATACCGGGGCCCACGTCAGCCGTCCGCCCCCAACACCCTTACGGCACAACCGCCTACGCCCCGGGCGGCCCCCCTCGCCGGCACGCCCGTACGCCCCATCCCCAGGGTGCGCCCGCCCCCTACGCGCCCGTGCGTGTCGCGGCACACACCACAAACGCCTGCGGTCCGGTGGACCGCAGGCGTTCGGGAATCAGTTGCTCGGGGTAGCTGCGTACGCGGCACGCACACAGCACACCGGGCCGGTGGATGGCAGGCCAGTCAGGACAGTTAACCCAGCTAGCCCAGCCAGCTCGGCCAGCCCGATCAGCCCCAAGTGATCAGCCGCTTCCCCGGGTCCTCCAGGACCGCGGCGACATCCGCGAGCACCTTCGAGCCCAACTCGCCATCCACCAACCGATGGTCGAAGGAGAGCGCGAGGGTGGTCACCTGGCGGGGCTTCACCTTGCCCTTGTGGACCCACGGCTGGAGCTTGATCGCCCCGACCGCGAGGATCGCGGACTCGCCCGGGTTGAGGATGGGCGTGCCCGTGTCCACGCCGAAGACGCCGACATTGGTGATGGTCACCGTGCCGCCGGACATGGCCGCCGGAGTGGTCTTGCCCTCGCGGGCGGTGGTGACCAACTCGGAGAGAGCGGTGGCCAGTTCCGGGAGCGTCTTGCGGCCCGCGTCCTTGACGTTCGGGACGATGAGGCCGCGCGGTGTGGCCGCGGCGATGCCCAGGTTCACGTAGTCCTTGTGGACGATCTCCTGGTTCGCCTCGTCCCAGGCCGCGCTGACCTCCGGGTTCCGCTTGATCGCCAGCAGGAACGCCTTGGCCACGAGCAGCAGCGGGTTGATTCGCAGGCCGGCCATTTCCGGGTCCTGCTTCAGCTCCTGCACGAGCTTCATCGTGCGGGTGACATCCAGCGTGATGAACTCGGTGACATGCGGCGCAGTGAAGGCGCTGGTGACCATCGCCTGCGCGATGGCCTTGCGTACGCCCTTGATCGGCACCCGCCTCTCGCCACCCGCCACGGCCGGCTGCCCCTCCTCCGCGAGGGCGCTGGCCGCGGGAGCCGCGGGAGCCGCAGCCTCGGCCGGACGCGAATCGGCGCTGGCCGCCGCGTGCACGTCCTCCCGCGTGATGACGCCGTCCGCGCCGGTGGGCGCAATGGTCGCCAGATCGATGCCGAGGTCCTTGGCCAGCTTGCGCACCGGCGGCTTGGCCAGCGGACGCGCCCCGCCCCCGAGCGCCTGCGGCGCGGCGAAAGCCGACGCAGCGGGCACGGTGGGTGCGGCCGGCGGTTGCACGGCCGCCGGCGCCGGGGCGGCGGGGGCCTGCGGTGCGGCGGCGTGCCCGTTCAGCTCCGCCTGGAGCGCCGAGGCCACCGATGGTTGCCCCGCCTGCTGGCCTGCCTGCTCGCCTGCCTGCGCCTTGCGGGGCCGCCGCTTGGTGGAGGACGGCGCCGCCCCGTACCCGACGAGCACGGCCTGCCGGCCCTGCTGCTCGGGCTCGGCTCCCTCGGCAGCGCCGGCCGCGCCGGCCGCGGGCTGGCCGGCTGGCTGGCCTTCGGACTGGCCGGCTGCCTGCTCCGAAGCGGGCTCGGCGGGGCCCGCACCCGGCTGGGTGTCTACGGAAATGATGGTGGTGCCGACATCGACCGTCACGCCCTCGTCATAGCGCAGCTCATGCACCACGCCGTCGAAGGGAATGGGAAGCTCGACCGCCGCCTTGGCGGTCTCGACCTCGCAGACCGACTGCCCATCGGTGACCGTGTCACCGACCTTGACATACCACTTGAGGATCTCCGCCTCGGTCAGTCCCTCGCCCACATCGGGCATCTTGAACTCACGGAAGCGCTGTGCGGTGTTGCTCATCGTCACTGCTCCTCAAGCCCCTCAGTACGCCAACGCTCGGTCAACGGCGTCGAGCACCCGGTCAAGACCCGGCAGGTACTCGTCCTCAAGCCGGGACGGCGGGTACGGGGCGTGGTATCCGCCGACCCGCAGCACCGGTGCCTCCAGGTGGTAGAAGCACCGCTCGGTGATGCGCGCGGCGACCTCCGCACCGGCGCCGTAGAAGACCGGCGCCTCGTGTACGACGACCAGCCGCCTGGTCTTGCGCACCGATGCCTCGATGCCGTCGAAGTCGATCGGCGACATGGACCGCAGGTCCAAGACCTCGATCGACTTGCCCTCCTCGGCCGCCGCCGCGGCGGCGTCGCGGCAGACCTTGACCATCGGCCCGTACGCCGCCAGCGTCAGATCGCTGCCCGGCACCTCCACCCGCGCCGCGTGCAGCGGGCCCGGAATGGCGGTGGTGTTCACCTCGGAGCGGTCGTGGTAGCGCCGCTTGGGCTCGAAGTAGATGACCGGGTCATCGCTGGCAATGGCCTGCTGCATCATCCAGTACGCGTCCGACGCGTTCGAGGGCGAGACGCACTTGAGGCCCGCGACGTGCGCGAACAGCGCCTCGGGCGACTCGCTGTGGTGCTCGACCGCGCCGATGCCGCCGCCGTAGGGAATGCGAATGACGACCGGCATCTTGATCTTGCCGAGCGCCCGGGCGTGCATCTTGGCCAACTGCGTGACGATCTGGTCGTACGCGGGGAAGACGAACCCGTCGAACTGGATCTCCACCACCGGACGGTAGCCACGCAGCGCTAGGCCGATGGCGGTGCCGACGATGCCGGACTCGGCGAGCGGGGTGTCGATGACCCGCTCCTCACCGAAGTCCTTCTGGAGCCCGTCAGTGACCCGGAAGACGCCGCCGAGCTTGCCGACGTCCTCGCCCATGATGAGTACCTTGTTGTCGGTCTCCAGGGACTTGCGCAAGGAGGCGTTGATCGCCTTGACGATCGACAGCTTCTCCACGGTAGTACCGGCAGCCATCTCAGTGACCCTCCTGGGCGAACGAAGCCTGGTACGCGGCGAACTGCGCGCGCTCCTCGTCAACGAGCGCGTGCCCGTCGGCGTAGATGTGCTCAAAGATCGCCATGTTGTCGGGGTCGGGCATGGAGCGCACCGCGTCCCGCACCCGCTTGGCCAGCGCGTCCGACTCCTGCTCAAGCGTGGTGAAGAAGTCCTCGTCGGCAAGGTTCTCGGCTGCCAGGTAGGCCCGCAGCCGCAAAATCGGGTCCTTGGCCTCCCACAGCTCACGTTCCTCGTCCGCGCGGTACTTCGTGGGGTCATCGGACGTGGTGTGCGCGCCCATCCGGTACGTGAACGCCTCGATCAGCATCGGGCCCTGGCCGCTGCGCGCCCGCTCCAAAGCGGCACGGGTCACGGCGAGACAGGCCAAAACGTCGTTGCCGTCCACCCGTACGCCGGGGAAGCCGTAGCCCTGCGCCCGCTGGTAGAGCGGGACGCGGGTCTGCCGCTCGGTGGGCTCGGAGATGGCCCACTGGTTGTTCTGGCAGAAGAAGACCACCGGCGCGTTGTAGACCGCCGAGAAGGTGAACGCCTCGGCGACGTCGCCCTGACTGGAGGCGCCGTCCCCGAAGTAGGCGATGACGGCCGAGTCCGCGCCGTCCTTGGCCACGCCCATCGCGTAGCCCGTGGCGTGCAGTGTCTGCGAACCGATGACGATCGTGTACAGATGGAAATTGTTGGTGCTCGGGTCCCAACCACCGTTGTTCACACCGCGGAACATGCCGAGCAGGTTCGTCGGATCGACGTTCCTACACCAGGCAACGCCGTGCTCACGGTAAGTGGGGAAGACGTAGTCATCGTCGCGCAGCGCGCGGCCCGAGCCGATCTGCGCGGCCTCCTGGCCGAGCAGCGAGGCCCACAGGCCCAGCTCGCCCTGTCGCTGAAGGGTGGTCGCCTCCGCGTCAAAGCGTCGCGTCAGCACCATGTCCCGGTACAGCCCGCGCAGCTCGTCGGGGGTCAGGTCGATGGAGTAGTCGGGATGCTCGACCCGCTCGCCCTCAGGCGTCAGCAGCTGTACGAGCTCGGGTTGGTCAGCCGTTGGCTGCTTGGCCCTGGTGCGCTTGGTGCTGCTGCTGCGGCGTGGCTTGCGCGCGGCAGTGCTGTCCACGGTCACGTGTGCTCCTCCGTCTGTCCGGCCCCCGGGGTCCGCCGGCGGCTGGTGGTCCTTTCGCCGAAGGCGAAAGGGCGGCTCCGCTCGGCCGGCCCCGGCGCACGGGGTGGGTGCGCCGATGCCCGACCGGGCGTGACAGGTGCTCCGGCGGGCGGCCCGCGAAAGTCACGTTACCTAGTGCGTCGCACGTCTGCGAAACCCCATTTGACCTGCAATTTTGCTTGGATTTCCAAGTAAAACGAGAAAGCGGGGAACAATCACTGGTCACAGCCTCGCAGGCTGCCGGAACAACGGCACGTTATCCCGGAGGGCAAGAGCACGGGAAGAGTTGGTGTGTGAGACTGGCATCGTGCACGAAGAGGGAAAAATCAGGGTATTCCTACTCGATGACCATGAAGTCGTACGTCGCGGCGTGTACGAGATGCTCTCCGCCGAGGAGGACATCGAGGTCGTGGGCGAGGCGGGTACGGCCGCCGATGCGCTGGTCCGCGCCCCTGCCACTAGGCCCGATGTCGCCATCCTCGACGTGCGGCTGCCAGACGGCAGCGGGGTCGAGGTCTGCCGCGAGATCCGCTCTCGGGACGAGAGCATCAAGTGCCTGATGCTCACCTCCTTCGCGGACGACGAGGCCCTGTTCGACGCGATCATGGCCGGGGCATCCGGTTACGTACTCAAGGTTATTCGTGGCAATGAACTGCTATCCGCCGTGCGCGATGTCGCCGCCGGAAAGTCCCTGCTCGACCCGGCCGCCACGGCCCGCGTCCTGGAACGCCTGCGCGAGGGAAACGCCCCCAAGGGCGATGAGCGCCTAGCCGCCCTCACGGAGCAAGAACGCCGAATTTTGGACCTCATCGGAGAGGGCCTGACCAATCGCGTCATCGGCGAGCGGCTGCACCTCGCCGAAAAGACGATTAAGAATTACGTTTCCAGCCTGCTGTCCAAACTCGGCATGGAACGCCGCTCCCAGGCCGCGGCCTACGTGGCCCGCCTCCAAGCGGAGCGGCCCTGACGCTGTCCGCGGCGGCTGGCCCAGCGGCTGGCTCAGCGGCTGGCCCGGGAGTGGTGAGGTGGCCCGGCCGGGCGGGGCCGGTAGGAGGCATCCGCCGGCCATCCGCCGGACTTGGGACCAACGTCCCGATCCATCGGGGCGGGTGTCCCTTTTAAGGGGCGTACGAAAGCGGGCAGGGTGGTGACATGCCCACCGACACGCCCATGGACGACTCCCGCGCCATCGAACTCCTTGGCACCGCCCGCTACGGCCGAGTGTCCGTGTGCATGCGGGCGCTCCCCTTCGTGACGGTCGCTCGACACATCGTGGTCGATGGCCATGCGCTGCTGCGCCTGCACCGCGGCTACGGCTACCACCGCGCCTGTGACGGCAACGTCGTCGCGTACGGCGCCGACAACGCCGACCACGCCGACCACACTGGCTACGCCGATGGCACCGATGGCGCTGATGGCACTGATGGCACTGATGGCACCGGCAGCACCGATTTCGGCTCGGGTGCCAACGAGGTCTGGTCGGTCCAGTTCGTCGGTACGGCCCGTCTCTGCACGCCCAACGCGTCCGAACTGGCCCTTTTCGGCGAGATGCCGAGTACCGCCGATGGCGTCCCGTACGACCCGGTCTATCTGCGCGTTGAACCGCAGTTCGTTACGGTGCATCATCTGGGTGGTGTCCCTGCGCGTCGAGCCGCGCACTCTATGTGATCTAACATCTGGCGCGTGCTGCGCTCACCTGCTACTGCCGTCGCCGCCCGCGGGCGCGCTCCCCACGACAGGGCCGCATCCCCGGCCCCGGACACGCTCAGCGCCCTGCTAAGGCGCTACGAGGGCCCCGGAGAGCCCGTGTCCTGTCGGCCGCTCGAACAGGGGCTGCTGAACCGCGGCTACCGCCTTGTCACCACGCGCGGCCGGTACTTCCTCAAGCACCATCTCGACGGCGACCCGGCGACCATCACCCGGCAGCACGGCGCGACGCTGCGGCTCGCCGCGCTCGGGGTGCCCGTCGCCCCGCCCGTGACCGCGGCTGACGGCGGAACCGTCACCGTGATCGGCGGGCGCTGCTACGCCCTGCACCCCTGGATCGTCGGCGAGCACCGCGACGGCTCCGACCTCACTGCCCCCCAGTGCCTGGCCCTTGGCTCGCTGCTCGGCCGCGTCCACGTCTGCCTTGACCGCGTCATGCCACCCGAAGCGGCCGGCCACCCGCACCCGTTCGACACCCCACTCGGTTCCCCCACGGCCTTTCCGGCGACTGCCCCATCCGCTTTCCCCTCCGCTTTCCCCTCGGCTGTCACCGCTGCGCTCTCCCCGGCTTTCCCCCGGGCATCTTCCGCGACCGGAATTCCTGGCGCCCCGCTCCCCCGCCTGCAATTCCCCGGACTTCGCCTTCCCGCGCCCCGCTCGCCCTCACTTGAGGCGACTCTCGCGCCGTCCCTGTCGCCGCACCTTTCGTCCTTTGCAGCGACCTTTGCAGCGTCCTTTGCTGGGACCTCTACTGGGGCCTTTGCTGGGAACTGTGCTGGGCCCTTTGCTCAGCCTCTTCGCCCGGTACAGCCGCCGCTTCTCGACACCCCGCCTGTGCCAGCGCAGACGGGGTCCGGAAGGGAGACTCGGGCCGGGGCGGGCGCTGAGGCCGGGGCGGAAGCCGGGGCCAGGGCGGAAGCCGGGGCGGGCGCGGAAGCCGGGACCGGAGCTGGCGTGGAAGCGGGGGCCAAAGCTGGCGCGGGGACCGGAGCTGGCGCGGAGGCGGGGGCCGATCCCGTGGAGACCTTCGCGCTCATCGACGAGCTGCTCGCCCTCGCCCGCCGCAGGCACCCACGCAACGCCTTCGACGAACTCGCGGAGCACCGCCTGGTCGAACGCCGCACGCTCATCGAACGGCACGCCCACCGCCGCCCCACGGCCGCGACCACCCCCGCTTCGGGCTGGGTGCACGGCGACTTCCACCCGCTGAACCTGCTCTACCGGGGCGCCGAGCCGGCCGCGATCGTGGACTGGGACCGGCTAGGGGTCCAGCCGCGCGCGGAGGAGGCGGTACGGGCCGCCGCCATCTTCTTCGTACGCCCCAACGGCACGCTCGCGCTGCCCAAGGTCCGCCCGTACGCCCGTGGCTACCGCACCGCGACGGGCGCGAGCCCAGCAGAGCTGGCCGCCGCCGTACATCGGGTGTGGTGGGAGCGGCTGAACGACTTTTGGATGCTGCGCTGGCGCTACCAACTCGGCGACCACAGAGCCGACCCACAGTTCCCCGCCGTGGCGGCCCTGGCGGTGTGGTGGACGAGCCGGTACGAAGCGGTGTGCGAGGCGTTTTGCACCTGACGCGCTGACGCTACGGCCGGCCTACGACCCGCCTACGACCGGTGCGGACCTACGGACCTGGCCTGCGGCCTGCCCGGGCGTGCGGCCGGTGCGGGTCCGCGGCCGGTGCGGCCGGTCCGCGTTCGGCTTTCGCAATCCGCAATCCGCGATCCGCGATCCGCGATCCGCGATCCGCGGCCGGTGTGGCCGGCCGCGGTCGGAGTTCGCCGTGCTATCCCATGCCGCCGCCGGGAACGCCCTCTTCGCCGCCTTGACCGCCTTCGCCGCCTTGACCACCTTGACCGCCCTCGCCGCCTTGACCGCCCTCGCCACCCGGGTCGGTAGGTAGCCCGGTGTCGGAGGAGCCCGTGGGGTTGGGGTCGTCGGGCGTTGTCGGCGGGTCGGTCGGCGTCGTCGGGTCACCGGTGGGACCGGTGGTGTCAGGAGGCGGCGTCGTGTGGTGGGTCTGGGGCGGCGGTGTCGTCGCCGTTGCCGGCGGGTCCCAGTCGCCCGTGGTGCCCGTGGTGCCGCTGCCAGGCTCGGTCGCCGGCCCCGTCGTTTTCGAAGGCTTCTTCGACGGTTCCTTGCTCTTCGTCGCCGACGTCGATGGCGTGACCTTCTCGCTCGGCTTCTTGCTGCCGCCACCGTCGTCGCCCGCGCTGATCACCCACACGACGCCCACCACGATGGCGATCAGCGCGATAGCAGCGAACAGCCACACCTTGCCGCGTCCACTGCGCCGTGGATCACCGCCGTCGAACCCGCCATCGTCACGGTCGCCGGGGCCGATCAGCACCGGCTGCTGGGAGGTGTCGCCGTGCCCGGGGTGCGGCAGCGCGGAAGCGCCCGGCACCCCCATCGCGGGCGTAGCGGCACCGATGTGACCGACCGGGCCGGTGTTCCAGGTGCCGCTGTAGCCGCCCTCTTCGTGCAGCATCTGGAGCGCGTACTGCACCAGACCGCGCATCTCCTCAGCGCTCTGGAAGCGGTCGTCCGCGTCCTTGGCGAGCGAGCGCATGACCAGCCCGTCCAGCTCCGGCGGCACTCCGTCGGAGACCTCGGAGGGCGGCACGGGCGCGTCCTGAACGTGCTGGTACACGACCGAAAGCGGAGTCTCGCCGGTGAACGGCGGGCGCAGCGCGAGCAGTTCGTAGAGCAGGCAGCCGGTGGCGTACAGGTCGGAGCGGTGATCGACGGCCTTGCCGAGCGCCTGCTCGGGGGAGAGGTACTGCGGGGTGCCCATCACCATGCCGGTCTGCGTCATGGTGCTGGCGGCGCCGTGCAGGGCGCGGGCGATGCCGAAGTCCATGACCTTGACGGCGCCGCTGTGGGTGATGATGACGTTCGCGGGCTTGATGTCGCGGTGGACGATGCCGTGCTGGTGGCTGTACGCGAGTGCTTCGAGGACGCCGGACACGATGATCAGCGCCTGGTCGGGCGGCGGGGCCTCCGCGTTGAGCAGCAGCTCCCGGATGGTGTGGCCCTCGACCAGCTCCATGACGATGTAGGGGACCACGTTTTGCATGGACCCGATGGCGCCGACCATGTCTTCGCCCGAGTCGTAGACGGCGACGACGGCATGGTGGTTGAGGCCCGCGACGGACTGCGCCTCGCGGGTGAAGCGTGCCTTGGAGACCGGGTCTTCCGCGAGGTCGGCGCGCAGTAGCTTGACGGCCACCGTGCGCCCCAGGCGCACGTCCTCAGCCGCGAAGACCTCGGCCATGCCACCTCGGCCGAGCTTGTGCGTCAGCCGGTATCGTCCGTCACCGATCAGACCGCCGTTTCCCCAAAATTCCGGCGAATCGGTCATTCCAACCCCGGTGGCGTCAGAGTCGGAGGGCCCATGGGGGCCCTGGGTCTGTGCCATCAGTCCTCGCCGTCGTTTCTATCCACTCGCACGAGCTAGGGTTCCCCATGCCAGCGGCTGGGGGTCGTACTTCCGCTAAGGCACGCTACAGGCTCCGCGGGGGCCGCCGGTTCGTGATGGACCGGCCATCAAACCCGTTTTGGGCGGAGAGTGGCAAATCTCGTGACGGCTTCTTGCGCATCCGGTCACGGAACGGGCACGTGGCTTGACGTGTCGGCGCCCTCGGGCAGACTTGGCCGAGAAATAGGGATCACCGAGCGTTTGAAGAGCCAAAAGGCCAGGGCAGTGCGCCAAGGGGGAAGTAAACAATGAGCCAGCACGGCGCACCAGGCCGCTATCAGGGCCGCTCCATCGCCGGCGGGCGCTACCAGCTGCACGACCTCCTTGGCGAGGGTGGAATGGCCTCGGTGCACTTGGCGTACGACAGTGCCCTGGACCGCCAGGTGGCCATCAAAACCCTGCACACCGAACTCGGCCGAGAGCAATCGTTCCGCGAACGTTTCCGTCGCGAGGCCCAAGCCGTTGCCAAGCTGTCACACCCCAACATCGTCTCGGTCTTCGACACCGGCGAGGACGAGCTCGGCGGCGGTCTGATGCCGTACATCGTCATGGAGTACGTCGAGGGCCAGCCGCTGCGCTCGGTGCTGGACACGGACGCCCGGCAGTACGGCGCGATGCCCGCCGACAAGGCTCTCAAGATCACCGCCGATGTGCTCGCGGCCCTCGAAGTCAGCCATGAGATGGGCTTGGTGCACCGCGACATCAAGCCAGGCAACGTGATGATGACCAAGCGCAATGTGGTCAAGGTCATGGACTTCGGCATCGCCCGCGCCATGCAGTCGGGCGTCACCTCGATGACTCAGACCGGCATGGTCGTCGGCACCCCGCAGTACCTCTCCCCCGAGCAGGCTCTGGGCCGCGGCGTGGACGCCCGCTCCGACCTGTACTCGGTCGGCATCATGCTCTTCGAGCTGGCGACCGGGCGGCTCCCCTTCGAGGCGGACTCGCCGCTGGCCATCGCGTACGCGCACGTGCAGGAGGAGCCGGTCGCCCCCTCGACCATCAACCGCTCGCTGACCCCCGCGATGGACGCGCTCGTCGCCCGCGCGCTGAAGAAGAACCCGAACGAGCGCTTCCCGACCGCCGAAGCAATGCGCGACGAGTGCGCGCGCGTCCTCGGCAGCGGTCAGACGGGCGCTGCGCCGGCCGTCATCAGCGGCGGCGGCCCCGCGCGCAGCGGCGCCGGCGTCGGCTCGGCGGTCTTCCCGCCCGTCGATCAGCAGGCCGCTCAGATGCCGAGTCCGCAGAGCGTCCAGACCCCGTACCAGCCGCAGTCCGGCTACCAGCAAAGCGGTGGCTTCGGCCCCTCCACCCCGCCGCCAGGCCCGTACGCGCCGCAGCAGGGTTATCAGGCACCGTCCCCGTACCACGCCGGCGGCACCAGCACCCCGCCCCCGTACGTCATGGCGAACACCACGCCGAGTCCGGCGGCCGGCGGCGGGCCAGCCGGCGGCGGCGGTGGGAACAAGAAGGTCATCATCAGCTCGGCCGTGGTGGCCGCGGTGGCGGTCATCGCCGTGATCGTCGGCTTCGCGCTGAAGAGCAACGGCGACGGCAACGACGGCGGCAAGGAAGAGCAGGCGAAGCCGACCCAGACGTCGGAGGCCGCCGGCTTCAAAGAAGGCGACAAGAGCAAGACCATCGACCCGGAGAAGTGCACCGAGGCGTACGACGCCACGGACAAGCCGGGCTCGTACATCATGCCGGAGTTCCAGTACCTCTACATCGACTCGGTGAAGGACTGCCTCAAGGCGTCGGGCTGGAAGTACAAGGTCATCCCCATCAACGAAAACACTTGGGGCAAGGGCACCGTCATGGAGTACACCTTCGACAACCGTGAGCCCTTCGCCCCCGAGGAAGACACGGTCGAGCTGACCGTGTCCACGGGCAAACCCGAGTAACTGACAGCCCGGGCACATCGGCAGCCCTGCACGGCGTATTCGCAGCGCTACAACGCGGCGAAACCCGGCACGAGATGTGCCGGGTGGCCAGCCGGATGTGCGTGCGTGGACCTGCGGGAAGGGGCTGCGGGCGCCCGTACGGGTCGTAGGTGCGTACGGGGCCTGCGGGGCTGTTGGGCCTGCCGGAGTTGCTTCGCAAGCGCGGGGCCGCGGGCGGCCCCCGTACCCGGTCGGGCTAGAGGTACGGGCCGGAGCGGGCGCCTCCGGGAGGCTGGGTGTCGTCTTCCTCATCGCCGCCACCGACACCCGGCGGCAACGCCCTACGCATCTGCTCCAACTGCGCGCGAGCCGCCATCTGTTGGGCGAACAAGGCGGTCTGGATGCCGTGGAACAGCCCCTCAAGCCAGCCGACCAACTGGGCCTGAGCAATCCGCAGTTCGGCCTCGGTGGGCACGGTCTCGTCCGTGAAGGGCAGGGACAGCCGATCAAGCTCCTCAATCAGCTCCGGCGCGAGACCGTCCTCAAGCTCCTTCACGGAGCTGGAGTGGATCTCCTTCAGCCGGACCCGGCTCGCCTCGTCCAAAGGCGCGGCCCTGACCTCTTCCAGAAGCTGCTTGATCATGCTGCCGATACGCATGACCTTCGCGGGCTGTTCCACCATGTCCGTCACAGGGATCTCACGCGACACATCGCCGCCGCCGCTGCCGCCACTGCCGTCGCCGGAGCCGGCGCTGCCAAGAGCCATCCCGTCCGGACCGACGACCAAGACGTGCGGGCTCTCCTGTGCTCGTTCGTTCATCGGCTGGTTCATACCCCCATTGTTCCGCACGCCGCCGGAGTCGGCCGGTGCGGGGGCGTATCCGAGCCACCATGGCCCTCAGTGCCGACGCAGCCGCAGTCCGAAGTAGGCGAGGCCAAGACCGGTGAGCGCCATCCCGGTACCGAGTGGGAGCACGCGCATCACCCGGCCGCCCGATTCGGCGTTCTCCCCGCCCTTGCCGCCCTCGGAGGTCGGCCGCACGCCGCCGCCCCCGGTCGGCTTGCCCCCACCGCCCGTACCGTCCGTCCCGGTCGAGGGCAGCAGTGGCACCCGGTGGCGGTGCCCCGGCGGGTGCCAGGCCGGCGCGGGCCACGGCAGCCGCCCCGCCTGCGCCTGGTCACGTCGCGCCTTACCCGGGCTGGGCGTGGTGGAGACGCCCCCTTCCACGGACTCTCTGGGAGACCGCGCGGCGGGACCGTCGTGGGGGTTGTTGTGGGGCCTGTTGTGGGGGTTGCCACGGGGACTGTTGTGGGGAGCGTCGTGGGGTTTATCGGCGGCTGCGTGGCCATCGGGCGGTGCCTCGGAGCCCTGGTCCCTGCCGGTGTCGGGGCGTGCGCCAGAGTCGGGCCTGGGGTGTGGGCGGGGGCGGGGGTGGGCGTCGGGGCGGAGGAGTGAGGGGTGTCGGGCGGCCTCGTCGGGGGCGTCGGACGCGCCCGAGGTACCGGGTGCGTCGCGTGCGTCGGGTGCGTTGCCGGGGGTGGTGGGAGGAGGCGTGCCGGGGGAGTGGTCGCCGGGTGCCGAGGCGTGAGAGCCCGGCCGTCCCGGAGCCTTACGCCCCTCCCCCGGCCCGTTCCCGGCGAACAACGCCCCGAAGGGGTCAGGCTGCGTTGCGTACGCGGCTTCTGCGAGGGGAGCGGGCCCCGGCAGCGTAAGGACGAGCGTGCACAGCCCGCCCAACACCCAGGGCGTACGCCGCCGGGCTGGGGTGGGGCTCGGTGCGGGGGCTGGGGCTGGGGCTGGGGCTGGGGTGATGCTGGGGGCTGGGGCCGGGGTGTCTTTCGGGGCTGGGATGGGGGTGAAAGCTGGGGTGTCTCGTCGCGGAGCGTCCGCGGGTCGTGAGCGGTGCCGGTGCGCTGAGACCACGTCCGTGTCCCTCCCGTCCCGTCATCCATCGACTGACGGTTCTCAGCGTCACACGGCGCGACATATCCGGCATCTTGGGTTACAGAGACAGAGACGGAGAACGTAGACGTACGTACGCACGGGCCGAAGGCCCACGACGCGTTACGGGGGGCGCGCCAGGGCGGCGCACGGCGCGTAGCAGCACGGCGGTTGCGTTGGGTCGCGATGGTTGCGTTGGGTCGTGATGGTTGCGTTGGGACGCGGTGGTAGATAACGGGGTCGCGGTGGTAGATAGCGGCGGCGGCGGTGCTGCGGTCTTTGCGCGGGGACGCCGTGGTGGTGCGTAGCGACGCAGCAGCCGTTGCGTTGGGGGCGCGGGGCGCCGGGGGGGGGGGGGGGGGGGGGGGGGGGGGGGGGGGGGGGGGGGGGGGCCTGGATCAGACCCTCAGCAGGACCTTTCCCACGTGGCCGCTGCCCTCGATGACGCGGTGCGCCTCGGCCGCGTCGCTGATCGGGAGCGTCTGGTCCACGACTGCTCGCACCCGACCGCTTTCGATCAGCGGCCACACGTGTTCCCGTACTGCCGCGACGATCGTCGCCTTCTCCGCCAGCGGACGCCCACGCAGCGATGTCGCGGTGACCGCGCCTCGCTTGCCGAGCAGCGTTCCCAGGTTGAGCTCGCCTTTTACGCCACCCTGTAGGCCGATGATCGACAACCGTCCGTTGACGGCGAGCGCTCGCACGTTCGCGTCCAGGTACTTCGCCCCGACGATGTCGAGGATGACGTCAGCGCCCGTGCCGCCCGTTGCCGCGCGCAACTCGGTGACGAAGTCCTGTTCCCGGTAGTTGATCAGCACATCGGCGCCGAGCTCCGCGCACGCGGCCAGCTTTTCCGCGTTGCCCGCAGTGACCGCGACCTTCGCGCCCACCGCCTTCGCGAGCTGGATGGCCATCGTGCCAATGCCGCTGGAGCCGCCGTGCACAAGCAGGGTTTCACCGGGACGAAGATGAGAAATCATGAATACATTCGACCAAACGGTCGATACCACCTCGGGCAGGGCTGCCGCGGTGACGAGATCCATGCCGGACGGCACGGGCAGGAGCTGGCCGCTCGGCACCGCGACCTTCTCCGCGTAGCCGCCGCCGCTCAGCAGCGCACACACCTCGTCGCCGACCGCCCAGCCGCCGCCACTGCCGGGGCCGAGCGCGACGATTCGCCCCGAGCACTCCAGGCCCGGATACGGCGAGGCGCCAGGCGGGGGGTCGTAAAAACCCTGCCGCTGCATCACGTCGGCGCGGTTGACGGCGCTGGCCGCCACCTCGACGAGTACCTCTCCCTCGGTGGGCTCGGGATCGGGAACCTCGTCCCAGACGAGGGCTTCGGGTCCGCCTGGCTCTGGAATGGTGATCGCACGCATGCACGCGAGGCTACCCCCGGCGGCTCGTCCCACTCCGGCTACGCCACCACCACGCCACGGCGCCACCACCCGGTCACCGGACCGCCATGCCACCGCTGTCCACTAGCAGCCCCGGGCCATCCGCCCGTTTCGTTCTTCCGTTCCCGTGCCGTCCGCTTCCGCCCCCGCCCCTACGCCTCGCTGGTTCGGCCGCCTGCCCAGCTATCTGCCGGCACCCGGTACTCCGCCGGGCGGCTGCGCTCGTACGACCGCGATCAGCCGGTCCGTCGCCTGCAACGGGCTCGCCTCCGGGTTGTCATAACCGAGCAGCCGGTGGCCACGCAACACCGTCACCACCAGGTCCTCCGTCTCCCGAACCTGCTTGCCGACCTCCGCCTTGACCACCGGGCGCTCCACCAGATCCAGGCCACTGCCCTGCTGGATCAGGTCCTCCATCACGGCGCCCGCGCTGGGGCTGTGCACGGACAGGCCCAGCAGCCGGCCGGCCGCGCTTGCGCTGGTGATCACGGCGTCCGCGCCCGACTGCCGCAGCAGGGGCGCGTTCTCCTCCTCACGGACGGCGGCAACGATGTTGGCTCCCTTGTTCAACTGCCGCGCCGTGAGCGTCACCAACACGGCCGTGTCATCGCGCTGGGTGGCAATGACGAACTGGCGCGCCCGCTGCCCCTCCGCACGCAACAACACATCGCTGCGCGTCGCGTCACCGACGACGCCGGCGAAGCCCTCGGCATTGGCCGACTCGATCACCTTGTGGTTCGGGTCCACGACAACGACCTGGTCCTTGCGCAGCCCCGTCGCACACAGCGTCTGCACGGCGGACCGGCCCTTGGTACCGAAGCCGACGACGATGGTGTGGTCGCGCAAGGCGCTCCTCCAGCGATTGAGACGGAATTGCTCGCGGGTGCGCTCGGTGAGCACCTCCAGCGTGGTGCCGACCAGAATGATCAGAAACAGCACGCGCAGCGGCGTGACCAGCAGAATGTTGATGAGCCTGGCGCTGTCGCTGTACGGAACGATGTCGCCGTAGCCGGTCGTCGACAGCGTGACGGTCGAGTAGTAGACGGAGTCGAGGAAATCGACGGTTTCGTCTGCGTTGTCGTGGTATCCCTCGCGGTCCAGGTAGACCAACATGACCGTCACGATCATCACAAGAAGCGCGACCAGCAGCCGCTGCCCGACCTGACGCAGCGGCCCCACCGGAAACCGGGGCAACTGAACGCGGTACGAGACGGGTTCCTGGTTACGCGCTGCCGCGTCATGCGTGGGCAGCTTCACTCGGTTCCTCCGGGCGGCCGGGCTTTCGGGGGTGTGTCGTCTCCGGGGCGGCGGGTGAGCGACGAGCTTGCGGCCCGCGCGTCCGGAGTGGGGATACCCGGCTGCGCGCCGGGTGCCCCAGGGATAGACGAGTCAGGCACGGCACTGGGTTGCCCGAGGGCGCATGCGCATGTTGATGCGCCGGCGGCCGGCGAGGGCGTGGACGCTGACGTGGCCGCAGGCGCTGGTGTGACCGCAGGCGCTGGTGTGGCCGCAGCGCAGGGTGTCGGCGGGGCCGCGGACGCTTCGGTGGCGGGGTACGCCTTGGAGTGGGCCGTTCCCGGCCAGTGCCCGATGCCATCCATCCCGGCCCACGGCAGGCCCATGACCTCGACTTCCGCGCCGCGTGACGCGCCGCCGGGCGGAATGACGGCCAAGCCATCGGCGACCGCCACACCGCGCAGCATCGCCGGGCCGTTGAAGTGCGCCGGCACCGCGGCACCGGCGTGGTGGCGTGTCGGCACCAACCTGGTGTCGCGCGGGTGCCCAGGCACATCGGCCGCCAGCGGCGCGAGCGTCACCACCGGCGCGTCGAACGCGGTGGCCTGAGCGCGATGGGTGGGCCACGGCGCGTCCGGCTGACCGCCGCGGGACACATCGGACAGGGCGGCCTGGGTGGCCTGGGTGGCGCGTGAGGTCGCCGCTCGGGGGTCGGCCGCGGGCCGGTGCTGCGGCTGGGGGCGGGCGGCGAGCGAACGGAGCAGCGGCTCTGCGAGCGTCAACAGCCCGGACACCGCGGCCAGTGGATTGCCCGGCAGCCCCACCAGATGCCGGTGCTCGTCGAGCCGGGCGAGCAGCATGGGGTGGCCGGGGCGTACGGCTACTCCGTCAACCAGCAGCCGCGCCTCAAGGCGTCGCAACACGGGGTGCACATGGTCCACCGGCCCACCCGCCGTGCCGCCCGTGGTGACCACCAGATCGGCACGAGCATTCGCGACGGCGGCACAAAGCGCCTCAGCGTCGTCCCCCAACCACCGGGTGGCCAACACATCCGCGCCTAGCGCCTGGAGCCAGGGCCCGAGCATCGGACCGAGCGCATCCCTGATGAGTCCATCGTGCGGCAGCCCCGAACGCAGCAACTCATCACCCAGCACCAGGATTTCCACCCATGGCCTGCGGACGGTCATCAACTCGTCGTAACCCGCCGCCGCCGCCAACCCCAACACAGCGGGCGTGACCAACGTCCCGGCGGGCAACAACTGGTCGCCCCTGCCGCACTCCTGGCCCCGTGGCCTGATGTCCTGCCCGGGCAATACGGGATGCGCAGCCGACGCGTACAACCAACCGTCTGCTTCCCCATTGCTGTTCCCGCGCCCGTGCTCGTGCTCGTTGGTCCCGTGCCTTTGCGCTTGTGCTTGCCCGTGCTCGTGCCCGTGCCTGTGCTCGTTGGTCCCGTGCCCGCCGCGGTTTCCGTAGGCGTCCTCGCTGCCGCTGCCGCTTCCGCTGTCATTGCTGTCATTGCTGGTGCTGCTGGTGCTGCTGGCGTGGCCGCTTGCGTTGGCGGGCCCTGGTCCGTCGGTTTCCGTTCCTGATGGCGACTTCGAGCCTGCGGACGTAGTTGAGCTCGCGGTGGAGGTGCAGTCAGCGCAGGGAATGGAGCCCGCGTCGCGGGACGTCTGCCTGTGCCCGTCCGCCGGGTCGGGGCGTACGCTCTCGCCCGCCCGGCCCGCTCGCGGCGCACGCCCGTCGCGGGTCGTGCCGTGCTCGCTGCGCAGCACGGCGGTCGCGCCCAGCGGTGTTCTGGCGCCGGTGGCGATGCGTACCGCCCGACCGTCTTCCAAGGGCTCGGGCCGGGCATGGCCCGCCAACACTCCCTGGCTGCACACGGGCAACCGCCAAGGGCCCGGGCCCGCGATCGCCCAGCCGTCCATGGCCGAGGTATCGAAGGGCGGCAGATCGGTCAGGGCGGTCAACGGCTCGGCCAGCACCCTGCCCAGCGCCTCACCCAACGGGGTAGGGGCCGCGGGCAGCGGTCCATCAACCGCCCGGGACGCGATCGTACGAGCCTCCGGCCAACTCACCGGCCTGCCGCCATGCCGCGCCCTTTCGCCTCCGGAACCACGCCCCTCACCATGCCCGTCCGCATCACCGGAACCACCTGCTCCACCAGTTCCGCTCTCACCATGAGAACCGCCCGCGCCGCCAGCGGCCCCATCAAGCTCACCGGTACCACCGGGTGAGGAACCACCTGACCCACTGGCTTCGCCGGTCCCCTCTGCCTTGCCTGGCCCACCAGGTCTATGCGTCTCGCTCGGCCCATTGGCCTTCTCTGACCCGCCAGCCCCATCGGTATCGACTGACCCGCTGGCCCCATCGGTAGTGGCTGCCTCATTGGTCCCACCGGTATCGACTGGCCCACCGGTCTCGCCTGCCTCGCCTGGGCAGCCACCTGTCTCCGGCTCGCGCGCACCATCGTGGCCCGTACCGGCTCCGTTGCCGAGGCCGCGGCCAACATCGGAGTCGGCATCGGCGCAGCGGGCAGAGACGGAGCTGGCGGCAGAGACGGCGTCAGAGCCGGAGCCAGGGGCGGCAGGGTCCGTATCGCGGTGGCGGTCACGGCCGGACACTGGGACGAAGCCACGCTCGGTGTCCGGACCAGGCGCTTCCGCCTCAGCCACCTCAGCCGCCTCGGCCACCGCACCCCATGCGTCGCGCTCGGCTCCTTCGCCCCACTCGTCGCGCTCGACCCACCTGACCCACCCGTCCCACTCGTCGCGCTCGACCCGCGGGGCACGGCCCGAGGCCGCTACGGCGAGCGCCTCATCAGTCGCGCGATCCAGCGCTGCCTCGTCGCTTTCGTCGCTCTTCTCGTGCGCCGAATCCGCGCGTTGTCGTCCAGTCATCCTGCGGGCTGCTCCGGTTCGCCCGTCATGCCGGGCCCCTCGGGTCCACCCGCTCCGGGGACCACGGGCCCGGGATGCTCGGTTCGGGCCGTCTTCGCCCCGGCCGCCGGTTCCGGCCCAGCCTCCTCGGCCCAGCGCATGGCCAGGGCCGCCGCCTTACGCGTCGCCTCCGCCACCGCGTCCGGACCGCCATCAGCCGCGCGTGCCGCCGCGTAGCCGACGAGGAAAGTCGTCAGTGGGGCGGCAGGACGAGCCACCCCGTGGGCCGCGTCTCTGGCCAAGTTGAGAAGTGCCGTTGTATCGACGTCGAGGTCGATACCGAGTTCCGCTTTGACAGCGTCGATCCATTCATCAAGCACACGCCCATGCTCCCTGATTCGCGCACGGGCGGCGCCGACTGCGTCCCAGGTGTCGCAGTCGAACGCGGCGTCCGGGTGCCAGCGCAGCCCGTGCAGCCGCAGCTCGCTCGTCAGCAGCCGTAGCGGCAACCCGGAGAAGGTGCCATGTTCGGCGAACAACAGGCCGAGTTCGCGACGCAGCGGCTCGGCCCGATACGCGGCGACAAGCGGTTGGTCGCGCCCCTCCGCATCGATGAGCTGCGACCCTTCCCGATCGGGCGGAATCGCAAGTAGCGCCCGTACCGCAGCGCGCGACATAAACGGCAGGTCAGCGGAGAGCACCAGCACGCTATCGGCCCGCGTAAGCCGCACGCCGGCCTCAAGACCCGCCACCGGTCCGCCACCGGGCGGCTCTTCGCGCACCCAGTGAACGGGACGCACCGTGGGGCGGCGCGGGCCGACGACAACCGTGACCCGCGCGTCGGCGCACACGGCGAGCACCCGGTCGAGGAGCGAACGCCCGCCGACCCGGAGCGCGGGCTTGTCCGCTCCCCCGAGCCGCCGTGCTGCGCCCCCGGCCAGCACCACGGCGTCATACGTCACCCGTTCACCTGTCATGCCCCGAGTATGGCCGCCGCCCCTCGCCCCACCTCGGGTGGCGGCCCCGATCCCACGGCCTGCCACCACCAGGCCGTACGCACCAGCCCTTACACCGTGCGCAGCAGCACCGCCGGCTGCTCAACACAGTCGGCCACATGGCGCAGGAATCCGCCCGCGATCCCGCCGTCGCACACCCGGTGGTCAAAGGTGAGCGAGAGCTGTACGACACGGCGCACCGCCAACTCCCCGCCATGCACCCAGGGCTTGTTCACTATTCGCCCCACCCCAAGCATCGCTGCCTCGGGATGGTTGATGATCGGCGTGGAGCCGTCCACCCCGAACACGCCGTAGTTGTTCAGCGTGAAGGTTCCCCCCGTCAGCTCGGCCGGACTGAGTTTTCCCTCCCGCGCGCTGTCCGTGAGCCGTGCGAACTCCGCCGACAGACTCTCCGTGTCCCGCAGGTGTGCATCGCGTACGACGGGGACCATGAGGCCCCGGTCGGTCTGGGCGGCGAAGCCCAGATGCACGGCGGGGAGCCGGACGATCTCGCGTGCCTCGGTGTCCACCGTGGAGTTCAGTTCGGGGAAACGGGCGAGCGCAGCCGTGCAGATCCGGGCCAACACGGCGAGCAGAGAAATCTTGGGTCCGCCCGATGCGTCACCGGCCGCGTTCATCGCGGTGCGGGCCGCTAGCAGTTCGGTCGCATCGGCATCGACCCAGCATGTCGCCTCGGGGATCTCCCGCCGGCTGCGGGCCAGCTTCTCGGCCACCGCGCCGCGCACCCCGCGCAGCGGTATGCGCTCAGCGGGCTGGATGGCGCCGGTTTCGGCCACTCGCGCCAGGGCTCCCGTCGTCCCGGCCCGCTGCGCCGGTCCGGCCGTAGCTGCTGCCGTGGTGGTCGAGTGCGAGGCCCGCGCCACGTCATCACCTACGCCCGTGCCCGAGCGAGCGCCGGCGCCTTGGGCCCCGGCTGCGGCCTGATCCGCAATGGCGCGCTCGACGTCCGACCGCAGGATCAGTCCATCGGGCCCCGAACCCGTCACCTCCGTCAAATCACACCGGTGTTCTCTGGCCAACCGCCGCACCAGCGGCGATATCACCGGTACCGGACGCTGTGCTGCGCTCGCACCGGCGGCCGTCACCGTGTCGGCCGTCGGTACCGCCGACGCAGCCGCAGCCGCCGAGGCCGCCGAGGTTGCCGCGGATGTGGCAGCGAACGCGTCCGCCGCCGCAGCCGGGCGGCTACCGGCACCGGCCGAGCGCGCCTCGCCCATCGCGCCGGCTCCGTCTGGCGAGGAGGGCGGCGAGGGGGACGGCGAGGGAGGCGGCGTTGTCCCGGTCACGGGTCGTATCGTGCCCGCGGCGGTTTCAGCCGTGTGTGCCGCTCCGCGCGCAGAAGCGCCCACGGGGGCAGCCCGCAATCGTCGCCGGCGTGCCGCTGGCGCCCCCGTCCCGTAGCCGACCAGAACGTTCCCCGAACCCTCCGCACCTACCGCCGCATCGCTGCCCGCAGCGGTGCCACCAGCACCGCCGGGCCCGCCAGTACCGCCCGCTGACCGCCCGGACGATTGCGACAGCTCGGCCGATTCGCCCACCGCTACCGTCAAAAGCGCGGCGCCCACCGGCAGTTCCGCACCTTCCTCGCCGAACCTCGCGGTCACCACGCCCCCGTACGGGCACGGCACCTCCACCACCGCCTTCGCGGTCTCAACCTCCACCACCAGCTGATCCACCACCACCACATCGCCAACGGCCACCAGCCATCGCACGATCTCCGCCTCGGTCAACCCTTCCCCCAGGTCAGGGAGGGCAAATTCCCGTACCTCGGCCATCAGTAGACACCTCCAGCCGCACGCTCGTCGTCCGCGCCCTGCTCCGATTGCGGCGTCCAGCCGGCTTCCCACTGGAGACGGGCGACCGCGTCCAACACCCGGTCCACGCCCGGCAGATGGTGGCGTTCCAACATCGGCGGCGGATACGGAATGTCGAAGCCGGCAACCCGCAGCACCGGCGCCTCCAGATGGTGGAAGCAACGCTCGGTGACCCGCGCGGCGATCTCCCCACCGGGACCACCGAACCCGGTGGCCTCATGGACCACCACTGCCCGCCCAGTGCGGCGAACCGAGGCGCAGACCGTCTCATCGTCGAAGGGCACCAGCGAACGCAGATCGACGACCTCCAGGTCCCATCCCTCGGCCCGCGCCGCTTCGGCTGCCTCCAGACAGACCGGCACGGAGGGGCCGTACGTGATCAGGGTGGCGCTGGTCCCCGTACGACGCACGACCGCCCGCCCGATCGGAGCCACTCGCTGCGGCTCATCCGGTGCCCAGTCAGCCTTCGACCAGTACAACCGCTTCGGCTCCAAAAAGACGACCGGGTCATCGGAGGCGATGGACTCCCGCAACAACCCGTACGCGTCGGCGACCGTCGCCGGGGCAACGACATGCAGGCCCGGCGTCGCCATGTAGTACGCCTCGGACGAGTCGCTGTGGTGCTCGACGCCGCCGATGCCACCGCCGTACGGAACACGGATGGTCAGCGGCAGCGGCACCGCGCCCCGGGTGCGGTTACGCATCCGGGAAACATGGCTGATCAACTGCTCGAAGGCGGGGTAGGCGAAGGCGTCGAATTGCATCTCCACGACCGGGCGCAACCCGTACATCGCCATGCCGACCGCCGCGCCCAGTATTCCGGCCTCGGCCAGCGGCGTGTCCGTACAACGGTCTTCGCCGAACTCCTTGGCCAGCCCGTCGGTGATGCGGAACACGCCGCCGAGAGCGCCGACGTCCTCACCCATCACGTGCACGGTCGGGTCCTCTGCCATGGCGTCGCGCAGGGCTCGGGTCAGCGCCTGCGCCATGCTCGCTGGCTTGCGACCGGTTGTGGGGGCGGTGGGGACGGCCGTGGTGGTCATCGTTCCTCCTCCGCGTCGAGCTCAGCGTCGAGCTCGGCACGCAGTTGGGCCGCCTGCTCGCGCAGTTGGCTGGTCTTCTCGGCGTACACATGCGCAAACAGGTCCATCGGTTCGAGCGGCGCATCCTCGTTCATCCGCTCGCGAAGTCGGGCGGCCATCTGCTCGGCGGCCTCCCGTGCGTCTCGTATGACGTCGTCCGTCAGCAGACCGCGCGACCGCAGCTCGTGCTCAAGCAACTCAATCGGGTCATGCGCACGCCACGCCTCCACCTCGGAGTCGGCGCGATAGCGGGTGGCGTCATCGGCATTGGTGTGCGCCTCTACGCGGTAGGTGACGGCCTCGATCAGGGTCGGACCACCGCCCGTGCGCGCTCGTTCGACAGCCTCGGTGAGCACCTGGTGCATGGCGACGGCGTCGTTGCCGTCAACGAGTCGGCCCGGAATGCCGTACCCAACGCCCTTGTGCGCGAGGGAGGGCGCGGCGGTCTGCTTGGCGAGCGGCACGGAGATCGCAAAGCCGTTGTTCTGTATGAGGAAGACCACCGGGGACTGCCAGACCGCCGCGAAGTTCAGCGCCTCATGGAAATCGCCCTCACTCGTGCCGCCATCGCCGACCATGGCGAGCGCCACCACATCGTCGCCCCTCAGGCGCGCGGCGTGCGCCAACCCCACGGCGTGCGGCAACTGGGTGGCCAGCGGGGTGCACAGCGGCGCGACCCGGTATTGGGTGGGGTCGTAGCCGGTGTGCCAGTCGCCGCGCAACAGCGTCAGCGCCGACACCGGGTCAACGCCACGCGCGATGGCCGCCAGCGTGTCCCGATAGCTGGGGAAGAGCCAGTCCCGGTCCTCAAGGACGAGGCCCGCGGCGATCTCGCACGCCTCTTGCCCGGTTGACGAGGGATACACAGCCAACCTGCCCTGCCGCGTCAGCGCCGTGGCCTGTGTGTTGTATCGACGACCCCGCACGAGTTCGGCATAGAGCTTGAGCAACAGGTCCGGATCGGCGGCTGCCGCGGCATCGGTGCCAAGGAGGCGGTACGGCTCCGCTTCGGGGAGCAACGGTGCGGGGTCGGTGCGAGGCTGCCAGGCCGGGGGCGGGGTTGGCCGGTAGGCGCCGGGCTGCTCAAGGACCGTCATGTCGAGCACCTCCTCATGGGGCTGCGTCCGGGGACGCGATGCACCGCGCCTCCCCTACCGATTGTTCGGTCGTTCCGGCATTTTGGCTACAGGCGGGCTTAGCCTGTGGACAAACGGTTCTCCACACCTTGAGATAAGGGCAGTGCGTCCATACAGGGGAGGCGGGACGGTATGCCGGCCGAACAGATGGTCAATCCGGGCGAGCGACCGCCCGCTCGGCCGCTCGACCCTATTGACCGCGACATCCTTCGCATGCTGCAAACAGACGGCCGCGCGTCCATACGGTCCGTGGCCGAGTACGTACACATTTCGCGCGCCAACGCCTACGCCCGCATCAACCGGCTCATCGACGACGGCGTGATACGCGGCTTCAGCGCCCGCATCAACCAGGAACGGGCAGGCCAGGGGGCTTCCGCGTACATCACGCTCAAGATCGTGCAGAACTCCTGGCGTACGGTCCGGGAGAAGCTGGAGCAGTTGCCGGGGACCGCGCACATCGCCCTGGTCAGCGGCGATTTCGACGTCCTACTCCTGGTCCACACGGCCGACAACCGCGCCCTACGCGAGCTGGTCCTCACCCGCATCCAGTCCATACCGGAGGTTCTGAGTACCCGCACACTGCTGGTATTCGAGGAGACCGACCTCGATGCGGAGCCGTAACGGCGGCTGCCGGCTGGCTAGCTGCTGACGGCTGGCTGGCTGCTGGCTAGCGAGGACGCCAGCGGTGACCGAGGCCGGCGATCGATCGCCGAGCTGCGGCGTGATCACCACGTTGCGGCGGCGTGGACCCGCCATGCCGCGGCGCGATCGTGCGGCCCCGGTCGAGCCCAGTGCCCGGACCCATGCACTAGGCCCATGTGTCGAGCCCGTACAACTCATCCCGACGGCTGGGCCCAGCCCGGCAGCGGCCCCGCAGCCTGGTGGCTTCGCGGTCCCGCGAGACCGCGGGCCCTACAACCGCAGGCCGGCGAACGCGGTGCGCACCACCGCGTCGGCCACCTCGTCGCTGGTCGCCGCCCCGCCCTTGCCCGGCCGATACCACTCCACGAGAGAGTTGATCATCCCGAACAGCAGCCGAGTGGCCAGCCGCACATCCACATCCGGGCGCAGATCGCCATCGGCCGCCGCCTGCTTGAGCAGCTCGGACACCGCGTGGTCGAACTCGCGCCGCCGCGCCATGGCCCACCGCTCGGAGTCGGTGTTGCCGCGCACCCGCAGCAGCAGCGTCACATACGGCAGCTCGGCCATCAGCACCTCGGCGGTGCGCCGGACCACGTATTGCAGCCGGTCGATCGCCGGGCCCTGGCAGGCTTCCGACTCCTGGAGAATGCCGAACAACCCGTCCAGCGCCCGGCTTATCGCCCGCCGCAGCAGCTCCTCTTTGCCCTTGACGTGGTGGTAGATCGAGGACTTGGAAATACCGGCAGCCTGCGAAAGGTGCTCCATGGAGGTGCCGTCGTAGCCGCGCTCGTTGAACACCTCAACGGCGACCGCGAGCAGCGATTCGGGCGTGTAGGTGTCGCGCTTGACCATGGACCTGATTACAGCAGGTCCCGTCGCGCCGCCGCACGGCGGAGCAGCAACGTGGACGGAGCGTAACGCCCGGTGGGGTAGGCGGTGTGTAGGTTACCGAGCACGCACAGAACCCAATCGGCACCCAGTTCACTGCCCCATTCCAGTGGGCCGCGCGGGTAGTTCACCCCCCGTCGCATCGCCGTGTCGATGTCGTGCGCAGCAGCCACCTGGCGTCCAAGCGCGTCCACCGCGAAGTCCACCAGCATCGCCACCGTGCGGGCCACGATCAGGCCCGGTATGTCGTCGATGACGCTGACCTTCTTGCCGAGCGCCTGAAAGAGTCCTACGGCAGCGTTGAGCGAGCTGGTGCGTGCGGTTTCGGAGGCGGCCAGGGCAATGCGGGTCGCGGTGCGGTAGTCCAGTGCCAGGTCGAAGCACACTGTCTCGGCAACTGGGTCGGCCGATGCAGGTGAGCCGGCGGTGAGGGAGAGTCGGGCCCCACCGGGGAGCTCGATGAAGCCCGCGCCGCCATCGGCCCAGCCCTGGAAGGTGACCTTGATGCCCGCGTCGGCTATGAGCTCGGGCAACACCGCCGCCGGCCCCAGGTCGCCGTGCACGATCACCGCTTCGGGCGCCTGCTGCGGTTCCGCGGTCCGCGGCTCGGGCCGGCCCGCCGACTGGCCGCCGCCTGCGCCGGCATCTTCGTACCCGAACCAGCCGCGCCCCGACTTACGGCCGTGCAGTCCGGACTCCACCAGACGTCGCTGAGCCAGGGATGGCGTGAACTTGGGGTCCTGAAAGAAGGCTTCCCACACGGAGCGGGTGACGGCCTCGTTCACGTCCTGGCCGATCAGGTCCGTCAGCTCGAACGGGCCCATCCGGAAGCCGCCGGACTCCCGCAGCACCGCGTCGATGGTGGCGGGATCGGCAGCCTGCTCCTCATAGCAACGCAGTGCCTCGGCATAGAAAGGGCGAGCGATCCGGTTGACGATGAAACCAGGGGTGTCGGCGCAGCGCACGGGCGTCTTCCCCCACCCGGCCATGGTCGCGTACGCGAGGTCGGCGGCGGCCTCCTTGGTGGCGAATCCACGGACCACCTCGACCAGCGGGAGCAGCGGGGCTGGATTGAAGAAGTGCAGGCCAAGGAGGCGGCCGGGGCGCTGGAGGGGGCCTGCGACGGCGGTGACCGAGAGCGAGGAGGTATTGGTGGCGAGCAGGCATTCAGCGGAGACGACCCGTTCGAGCTCGGTGAACAGCTCCTGCTTGGCCGGAAGTTGTTCCACGATCGCCTCTATGACCAGGACGGCGTCGGCCAGTTCAGCAAGGTCATCGGCGGGCAGCAGCCTGGCGCGGGCCGCATCACGCCGGTCGGCCGCCAGCTTGCCCTTTTCGACCAGTCGATCAAGGCGGCCCCCGATGGCGTTAACGGCCTGTACTGCACGGCCCGGCAGCGCGTCGTACAGCCGCACCGGGTGCCCGGCGAGCAGCGCCACCTGTGCGATGCCCTGGCCCATCGTTCCGGTGCCGACGACGGCGACGGCCCGATGGCGCGCTATCCCCTGGCCATCCGCCGCGCCCGGCTTTTGCCTCGTGGCGGGCTCGTCGGTGGCTGCTGGTGCGGCTGTGGCGTCCGGCTTCGGGGAGTCGTCGGCCCGGCCGCCGGGGGCCGGGCCGGGGCCCCGAGCCGCCCCGGTGACCTGGCGGGCTTCGGCGCCGGCTCCGTTGTCAGGGCAGGACGCGGCAGATTCGGCGCTCCCGTCCCGGGTGGCGGCCTCGGCCGCGGAGTCGGTGGGGATGGTGTTGGCGACGGCTCCCGCTGCGGTGGTCATGCCGTTAATCCTCCCCGAAGATAGGTCCAGACGTTTTGTTATCCACAGGCTTGATCCAGCCTCTTGCGATGTTTATCCACAGGTTCGCCGGGCCCTCTTGTCCCGACCGATCGTTCGGTTAATCTAGCTCTGTTCCCCCGTCCCGCCCAGCTCGACGAGGAGTTGGTCCTCCATGACCACCGAGCTCACCGCAGTGCAACTGATCGACAAGCACCGCCCCACACTCGACGGGGCGCTGGAGGCGATCCGCACCCGTGCTTACTGGTCACCGCACCCGGAGCACCCGAAGGCGTACGGCGGTACGGATGAGTCCGGGCGCAGCAGCCTGAGCGCCGGCGAGGGGCAGGCCGCCTTCGACGCGCTGCGCGGAACGCGCTTCGAGCTCGACCAGCCGGGCACGGACGGCTGGGTCGGTGACGAGGTTTCTCCGTACGGCATCGAGCTGGGCGTGCTGTATCCGCGCCCCGACATCGAGGTGCTGCTCCCGGCCATGCGTGCGGCCATGCCGGCATGGCGAGACGCCGGGCCACAAACCCGTGCCGCGGTCTGTGTGGAGATCTTGGCCCGGATCAGCGCAAGGACGCACGAGTTCGCGCACGCCGTCATGCACACCTCGGGGCAAGCGTTCATGATGGCGCTGCAAGCCGGTGGGCCGCATGCGCAGGACCGTGGCCTTGAGGCGGTGGCGTACGCGTATCAGGAGCAGATGCGCACTCCCCAGTCGGCGAGTTGGTCAAAGCCGCAGGGCAAGCGGGACCCGCTTCAGTTGGCCAAGGAGTTCACGGCGGTCCCGCGCGGCATCTCGCTGCTGATCGGCTGCAACACCTTCCCCACGTGGAACGGTTACCCGGGCCTGTTCGCCTCACTGGCCACCGGTAACCCTGTGCTCGTCAAGCCGCACCCGCGTGCCGTGCTGCCCCTCGCGCTGACCGTGCAGGTCGCCCGCGAGGTGCTGTCCGAAGCAGGCTTCGACCCCAACCTGGTCGCGCTCGCCGCCGAGCGCACCGATGAGGGGCTGGCCAAGACGCTCGCCGTGCGCCCCGAGGTGCGTCTCATTGACTACACGGGATCGACCGCGTTCGGCGACTGGCTGGAGGCCAACGCCCGACAGGCGCTGGTGTTCACGGAGAAGGCCGGGGTCAACACCGTCGTCATCGACTCGACGGATAACTACCAGGGCATGCTCAGCAACCTCGCGTTCTCCCTGTCCCTCTACAGCGGCCAGATGTGCACCACCCCGCAGAACCTCCTCATCCCCCGCGCCGGAATCGCCACGGACGCGGGTGCCAAGTCCTACGACCAGGTGGTCAGCGACCTCGCCGCAGCCATCGATGGGCTGCTCGGTGACGACACGCGGGCCAGCGCACTGCTCGGCGCCATCGTCAACCCGCAGGTGAAGGACCGGGTCGAGAAGGCATCGGATCTCGGGCAGGTGGCGTTGGCCTCGCGTACGGTCGCCAACCCCGACTTCCCGGGGGCCACGGTTCGTACGCCGACGATCGTCAAGGCGGATGGCGCCCGCAAGTTCTGGGACGGGCCGGACGCCGACACGGCCTATCTGTCCGAGTGCTTCGGGCCTGTCTCCTTCGCCGTGGCCGTCGATTCCACGCCGGATGCGATCGAGCTGCTGCGCCACACCATTCGCCAACAGGGCGCGATGACGGTCGGCGCGTACACGACATCGACCGACGTCGAGCGATTGACCGAAGAGGCGTGCCTGGAAGAGTGCGCCCAGCTCTCGCTGAACCTCACCGGCGGGGTCTATGTGAACCAGACCGCCGCCTTCTCCGACTTCCACGGCTCAGGCGGCAACCCCGCGGCCAATGCGGCACTGTGCGACGGTGCGTTCGTGGCCAACCGCTTCCGTACGGTCGAGGTGCGCCGCCAGGCGTAACCAACACACGGCCCCTCCGCCGCCGGCGACGGCCGGTGGCGGAGGCCAGGGCGGAAACAGGAGCAGAGGCCGGCGGCAAGCCCGTCCGAGCACGTGCCTTGCGAGCCGCGTTCGAGCCGTCGGGAACGCCGGCGGCAGAGCGTACGGGATCGCGGGGTGCGAGGTGCGCTGGGCATGCCCGACGAGCAGCGTGCGCAGGGGGCTCTCAGGAACCGGCGGCTTGGGGCGCCGTGGGTGAAGAGGCCGGGCTTGGTGGCCCCGCGTCCTTAAGGAGGGACGTGCGCAAGGCGGTTGCGAAAATGCCCAGTTCCGGATCGGCAGCGGCGTCGGCGAGCGCGGCGCCCAGCGTGTCGCCATAGGTGCCGCGGGCCTCGGCATGCCGCGTACGGCCGGCGTCGGTGATCACCGTGTAGACCCCCCGTTTATCGTCCGGGCACAGATCACGGAAGGCAAAACCAGCCGCGATCAGACGAGCGGCCAGCCGTGTCGTCGAGCTTTGATTCAGCCCGACCTGAGCGGCGAGTTCCTGCATACGAAGCCCACTCGCCGTGGCCAGCGCCAGATGCCCCAGCGCGCGGTACTCCGAAAGCCCGAGACCATGCTGGCGCTGGAGCGCGGTGGACAGTCGCTGCTCAACGCGCGCGTGCAGGGCGATGACACCGCCCCACAGCAGTTCGTCATCCATCGCACCTCCCGTGCACCAGGCCGCTTGACACGACATTACCTGCACATACAAACTTCCCAAAGAAGTTGCACGTACATGCATCTGCTTCGTTCCCTCGCCTCTTCGCTACCTGACGAGATGAGTGAGGGCTCATCGACCGAGCCCCTCTTCCCGTCGCCTACGTACGCCCCCGAGCTTCTACCCGGCGATCAGTCGGCCCGCGACGCACCACCTCGACCACGCCCAGGGAGCACCGCCGTGGCCTGGATCTATCTACTCATCGCCGCCGCGTTCGAGGTGGTCTTCGCCCTCAGCACCAACGCGACCGAGGGCTTCACCCGGCTTTGGCCATCGCTGCTGACCGTCGTCACCGCCACCGGCGGCGTGTTCTTCCTGAGCCTGGCGCTGAAGACACTGGACGTGGGCGTCGGCTACACCATCTGGACCGGCCTTGGCTCACTCGGCGCACTCAGCCTGGGCGCCGTCATCTACGACGAGGGTTTTGGCCTTGGCAAGGTTGTCTCCTTCCTCGCCATCGTCGGCGGCGTGATCAGCCTCAAGCTCACCGACCGCCCCGCCCCGCCCAGCGCCGATTCACCGGCCCCCACGCCACCGGACACCACGGGGACAGCGGGAACCGCCGGTGCGCCCGTAGCCCACTGATAGCCGAGGAGCAGACCGCCCCATGGCCTGGACCTACTTGTTCATCGCCGCCGTGTTCGAGGTGGCCTTCGCCCTCAGCACCAACGCCACCAAGGGCTTCACCCGGCTCTGGCCGTCCATCACCGCCGTGGCGACCACCATCGTCAGCGTGTACTTCCTCAGCCTGTCCCTGAAAACGCTGGACGTAAGCGTCGGCTACACCATTTGGACCGGCCTTGGCTCACTCGGCACCGTCACTTTCGGCGCCCTCATCTACAAGGAGCGCATCACCATGGCGAAGGTGATTTCCTTCATGGCGATCATCGGCGGCGTGGTCGGCCTCAAATTGTCGGCCGGCGTCTGAGCACCGCCTTCGCCCTGCTCGGACCGAGCAAGCCGGTTTCGACCGTGGCTGTGTAAACGCGGCTCACACGGGTCAGTTGGTGATCGTCGCGTGCACCCGCACCCAGGAGTGCATCGCGATGGCCGCCGCCGCACCGGCATTGATGGAGCGCGTGGAGCCGAACTGGGCGATCGAGCACACCATCGCCGCCTGATCTCGCGCCTCCTGGGTCAGCCCGGGGCCCTCCTGCCCGAACAGCAGCACACAACGGCGCGGCAACTCGACGCGCTCCAGCGCAACCGCCCCCGGGAGGTTGTCTATCCCGATCACCGGGAGCTTTTCGGCCGCGGCCCACGCCGTCAGATCGGCGGTGTCCGGATGATGCCGCAGATGCTGATAGCGGTCGGTGACCATCGCCCCACGCCGGTTCCAGCGCCGATGGCCAACGATGTGGATCTCCTTGGCGAGAAATGCATTGGCCGTACGGACCACGGAACCGATGTTGAAGTCGTGGCTCCAGTTCTCCACCGCGACATGGAAGTCATGCCGCCGCGTATCCAGATCGGCGACGATCGCGTCGTGGGTCCAGTAGCGGTAAGGGTCCACGACATTGCGGCGATCTCCGTGAGCGAGCAGTTCCGGGTCATATCGGTCGCCAACCGGCCACGGCCGAGGATGCGGCCCGACCCCGATCTGCTGCTGGAACCCCTCGTCGTACTGGAGCGGCTCGTCCTCGGATGCGGCGGGAACGGGCCGGTCCGGGGCGTCGGGTGAGGTCTGACTGGTCACCCCACGAGGGTACGGGCCGCTCGCTGCCCGGCGTCCCGTTCGGGCTTGTCCGCCGGACGACGCAGCAGCCGCTCCCGACCGCGACGCAACGTGGAACCCAACCAGCACAGGAAGATCGTCGGCAGAAACACCGAGTCGGCGGCGATCATCGCGAGCGAGAGGAATGGCAGCCCCAGCACGACGGCGATGCCAACGTGTTCCAGCATCATCACGACCAGCAGGGTGTTCTTGGCCCGCCGGTTGAGCAGCGCGAAGGGGAAGGCAACCTGGACAAAAACCGTCCCGTAGCTGAGCACCATGACCATCGTCCCATTGCTGGCCAGGACATCGGTCAGCCCGGGCCATGGTGAGAAGTAGTCCAAATTCAGCGGGTAGTGCACGGCGGTGCCGTCCTGCCAGCGGGTGCCCTGGATCTTGTACCAACCAGCGGTGGCGTAGATCAGACAGACCTGGCCCATGATCACCACGAGCGTGGCGTTGTGCGCGAGGTTGGCGAGTGCGTCCATGACGGCGCGCGGCTCCCCCGGCGCGTACCGGCACACCGCCCACCACGCCGCGTGTATCGCCCACAGCCCCCAAAAGATCAGCGCCCAGCCGCCGCTCAGCTCGCCGAGCGCGGTGATCACGGCGAGCGTGGTGCCTAGCAGCGTCCACAGCACGACACCGGTGCTGTCGCTGCCAAAGAGACCGGGGGTACGGATGATTTCAGGTGGGCTGGTGTTGCTGGGTGGGGCAGGAGGAGCGCTGGTGCCGTACGCGTGCGACGGGACGTGGCTGGCGGGGCTGATGGGGCTGGACGGCCGCTGACGCCTACGCGCCGCGCGGCGGGCGTCCAGCGACCACACCTGGCCACACCTGGTCAGTACCAGGTAGATCGACATCAAATGGATGATGTTGTCGCCGCCGTCGCCCACGAAGATGTTCCGGTTTTGCAGCGAGAGCACGCCCACCATGAACAGCACGGACATGGTGCGCGTACGCCAGCCCAGCAGCAGCAACGCGCTGGAGAGCACGGCGACGACGTATACCGCCTCGAACCACGCCTGGCTGTCCGACCACATCAGCGCGGTGAAGGCGCCGTTGCCCTCGATCAACTGCCGGGCCATATGCGCGGCCCATGGGCTATCCGGTCCGTACAACACCTGCCGGTGCGGCCATTCGCGCAGCAGGAACAGCAGCCAGGTAAAGGAGAACCCGATCCTGACCACGGCGCTCTGATACGGGCCGAGCGCAGCGCCCGTGATCTTCGTCTGACCGCGGACCGCGGCGCGCTCCAGACGGCCTCCCAGCATGCGCAGGTTCACCGGTCGCTCTCCTTCGCCTGGCCGTCCGCTGACCGCCGATCGCCCGATGCCTGTTTGCCGGGCAGATCGCCGCTGGTGACCGGCCACCACGGTAGGACGCGCACGACCGGCTTCAGGTCGATCTTCTCCTCGCTCCAGGAGGGCGGTGCGACGGGGGTGGTGGCGGCCCGTACCTGTACGCGCTCCACGGTGCCGCCATCGTGTTCGGGACCGAAGCGGTGCGCCACCATGCGGCGTACGTACTGTTCAGAGAGCTGCCCCCGCAGACCGATCGGCTGCTCCTTGGCATCGTGGGAGCCTGCGTAGAACTCCCAGGCGCGCCGCAGTTGGTTCTGCTGTGAGTGGCTGGGCAGCGGGTTGTGTCGGATGTCTTCGCCGTCTTGGGCCGTCAGGTCGGACCAAGAGGTGACGGCCATGCCACCTTCGGGAGTGCGCACCTCGGCGCGCGCTTGCACGGCGACATTTTGCTGAAGCGGGTTCGGAGCGAAGAGCTTCCAGTTCTGTTCGAACTCGGGATAGAGATAATCGCTGATCATCTCGCCGTGCTTTTTATTGACCGTATTGGACGGCGCTACATACAGAAACGACATCCCCAGGTGGACGGCGATGGCCACCGCAGCCACCGCTGTCGCCACACCGATCACGAGTTGGCCAGGCAAGGACAGATGGCCACGCGCCGCTTCGCTAGCGGGATCAGCATGGGGTGCGCGGGCGGAGCCAAGGGCCGGGGCATCGCCAAAGCGAGGGCCAGGGAGGTCACCCAGGCGGGGCCCGAGCACGGTGACAGGGCGAGGATCGGGGGCAGCGGCCCGCGGTGGAGGCACCACACCGGCCGCCGGCCCATCCGGGCACGACTCCTTGCCGTCCGCGCCGGCCCTTTCAGGCTGCTCGGCTCGCTCCTCCGGCTGCATACCCGCCCCGTTTCCCATTCTGGCAGCGCGTCACCCCGCACCACTTACGCCCCGAGACCGTACCCAGGCTGCCCCCACTGAGCACAGTGGCTCCGAGTTATCCACAGCCTTGACACCGATTGAGGCACGAGACACCATTGAACCGAACGATCGGTCGGTTGGTTGGTTCGGTGAGCCCACGGGACCCCCCGAGGGACGCATCGGCCACCGAAGTCTCGATGGCCTGCGGGTCGGGGTGGCGAGGGGACGTGGCATGACGACGATGACGCCGGACGCCGGCACACAGGACGAGGCGGCACACGAGGCGCGGTTCAACGCGACCGTGGCCGCCGATGAGCGCATCGAGCCGCGCGACTGGATGCCGGACGCCTACCGCGCCTCATTGGTGCGGCAGATAGCCCAGCACGCCCACTCCGAGATCATCGGCATGCAACCAGAAGCGAACTGGATCACCCGCGCCCCCTCGCTGCGCCGCAAGGCCATCTTGATAGCGAAAGTGCAGGACGAAGCAGGCCACGGCCTATATCTCTACAGCGCCGCCGAAACCCTGGGCACGGGCCGCGACGAACTCCTCGACCGCCTCCACACCGGCCGCCAAAGGTATTCGTCGATCTTCAACTACCCGACGCTGACCTGGGCTGATGTGGGCGCCGTCGGCTGGCTGGTGGACGGTGCCGCGATCACCAACCAGGTCCCGCTCTGCCGCTGCTCCTACGGTCCGTACGCCCGCGCCATGGTCAGGATCTGCAAGGAGGAGTCCTTCCACCAGCGCCAGGGGTACGAACTGCTGCTCGCCCTCAGCCAGGGAACAGAGGCTCAGCACGCCATGGCGCAGGACGCCGTCAATCGTTGGTGGTGGCCGTCGCTGATGATGTTCGGCCCGCCAGACGACGAATCGGGGCACTCCACCCAGTCCATGGCCTGGCGGATCAAGCGACACTCCAACGATGAGCTGCGGCAGCGCTTTGTCGATATCTGCGTCCCGCAGGCCAAGTCCCTCGGCCTCACGTTGCCCGACCCCGACCTGTCCTGGGACGAGGAACGAGAGCACCACACGTTCGGCCCCATCGACTGGGAAGAGTTCCGCGAAGTGCTCCGCGGCAACGGACCGTGCAACGAACAACGCATAAGCCAGCGCCGCACGGCACACGAGGAAGGTGCCTGGGTGCGCGAGGCCGCCGCCGAGTACGCGGCCAAGCAAGTCCAGCAGCAGCGCCACACGCGGGAAGAGGACATCGCATGAGTACGACGGACTGGCCCTTGTGGGAGGTGTTCGTGCGCAGCAGGCGCGGCCTGAGCCACACCCACGCCGGAAGCCTGCACGCCCCGGACGCCGCCATGGCCCTGCGTAACGCCCGCGATCTCTACACCCGCCGCTCCGAAGGCATCTCCATCTGGGTCGTCCCCTCCACGGAGATCACCGCGTCATCGCCGGACGAGAAGGACTCATTCTTCGACCCCGCCGCCGACAAGCCCTACCGCCACCCCACGTTCTACGAGATTCCCGAGGGAGTACGGCACCTATGAGCCCCCTACCCGCAAGCGCGGCGCTGGCCCTGGGCGACGACGCCCTGGTCCTGTCGCACCGGCTGGGGGAGTGGGCCGGGTACGCCCCCGTCCTCGAAGAGGAACTGGCCCTCGCCAACATCTCGCTCGACCTGCTCGGGCAGGCCCGCATACTGCTATCGCTCGTCGGCGACGAGGACGAATTGGCCTACCTCCGTGAGGAACGCGCCTTTCGTAACCTCCAGCTCGTGGAACAACCCCGCGGCGACTTCGCTCACACCATCGCGCGCCAGCTCTACTTCTCCAGCTACCAGCGGCTGTTGTACGAGGAGTTGGCCCGCGGCGACGACGCCTTGGCCGAGCTCGCGTCGAAGGCAGTCAAGGAAGTCGCCTACCACCGCGACCACGCCGAGCACTGGACCCTGCGCCTCGGCGACGGAACGGCCGAGAGCCACCAGCGAATGCAGCAGGGCCTCAATGCGCTGTGGCGGTACACCGATGAGGTTTTCGAGCCGATCGAAGGCCTATCGGTGGACTGGCCGACCCTGCGCGAGCGCTGGACCGAGCAGATAGCCCACGTGCTCCAACAGGCCACGCTGACCATGCCGTCCGGTCCACAGGGCGACGCCTGGACCGCAGGCGGCGGACGGCAGGGCGTGCACACCGAGCCCTTCGGGCGGATGCTGGCCGAGATGCAGCATCTGCATCGCAGCCACCCGGGGGCGGCATGGTGACGGCAGGCCCCGTGGAGGAGACGCCGCTGGAGCGGAAACTGCGCGAGGCAGCCGGGTCCGTGCCCGACCCCGAGCTGCCCGTGATCAGCCTCGCCGAGCTCGGTGTCCTGCGTGGGCTGCGGGTCACCGGGCCGGGCAGGGTCGAGGTGGAGCTGACCCCGACCTATACCGGTTGCCCGGCGATCGAGGCCATGTCCGCCGACATCGAGCGGGTTCTCCACCAACACGGCATACCCGAGGTCACGGTCCGCACCGTGCTGTCGCCGCCCTGGACCACCGACGCCATCAGCGCGGACGGCCGCCGCAAGCTCAAGGAGTTCGGCATCGCCCCGCCGCGCACCACCGGGCCCGCCACCAATGGGCCGGTGGCGGTGGACCTGGCCATCCGCTGCCCACACTGCGGATCGACGCGCACCACCCTGCTCAGCCGGTTCTCCTCCACCGCGTGCAAGGCACTGCACCGCTGCGAGTCCTGCCTCGAACCCTTCGACCACTTCAAGGAGCTGTCATGAGCACGGTCCGCCATAGCGCGTTTCACCGGTTGCGCGTGGCGGCCACCGACCGGCTCACCGACGACGCCGTAGCGATCACCTTCACCGTGCCGCCCGGTCTGCGCGACGTCTACCGCTACACCCCGGGCCAACACATCGCCGTACGCCGCTTCACCGGCGACACCGAGATACGCCGCACCTACTCAATCTGCTCCCCGATGTGCGACCCGGACGGCCCCGAAAGCCTGCGGGTGGGCGTGCGTCTGGTTGACGGAGGTGAGTTCTCCACCTACGCCCTCAAGGAACTCGCGGTAGGCGATGAGGTGGAGGTGATGGCGCCGACCGGCCGGTTCACACTCGATCTGCAACGAGCCCCCGTCGCGGACAGCACCGAGCAGCAAGCTCACGCTGATCGCAACGGGCACCCCAACCGCGACGGGCACTATGCAGCCATCGTCGGCGGCAGCGGCATCACCCCTGTGCTGTCCATCGTCTCGTCGCTGCTGGCTCGCCGCGCCACTGCCCGCTTCTGCCTCATCCGCAGCGACCGCTCCGCCGCCTCAACGATGTTCCTCGAAGAGGTCGCCGACCTCAAAGACCGCTACCCGGACCGGCTCCAGCTCATACACGCGCTCTCCCGCGAGGAACAGCAGGCAGGACTACCGTCCGGGCGCCTCGACCAGGAGCGGCTGACTGGACTGCTGCCTGCATTGCTGCCGGTGGCCGCTGTGGACGGCTGGTTCCTGTGCGGGCCTTACGGGTTGGTGCGTGCCGCTGACGCGGCCCTGCGTGAACTCGGAGTCCCCCGCACCCGGGTACACCAGGAGGTCTTCCATGTGGACGACGGCTCCGTGCCCGTCGCGAGCAGTGTCGCCCCCGCGCACAGCATGGTGACCGCCACCCTTGACGGCAGGTCGGGCAACTGGGCGGTACGGGAGAGGGAATCGCTTCTGGAGGCCGTACTGCGCAACCGCGCCGACGCCCCATACGCCTGCAAGGGCGGCGTCTGCGGCACCTGTAGGGCCTTTCTGGTCTGCGGCGAGGTCCAGATGGACCGTAACTTCGCGTTGGAAGCGGAGGAGATCGAAGCAGGGTATGTGCTGGCCTGCCAATCCCATCCGGTCAGCGAACAGGTGGAGCTGGACTTCGACCGCTAATCACGCTCACCCCAGCTACGCCCGTTGTCCCGCTCGCTCTCGCCACGACACAACGCCACGCGACACTGATCGAGGACGCCCTTGGCACCGCGGACTCTTCCCGCACCGCGGGCTCGTTCCACAGAGCGGGTTTTCCCGCACTCCGCGGACTCCTGCTGCGCCGCCGGTTTCTCTCGCCCCGCGGACTCATCCGACCCAAAGCACACCCTGCGCGCAGGCGGTCGCGGCCCGGCGACGGCCAGGCGCCAAGGCCCGGCCGCCGTACCCGGCGCGGCACCACCTCGCTAGGGCCTGTCCGGTGGATCTTGTGACCGTCGCGGCTTCGGGTCGTTGGCATGAGCATGGCGCGGGGAGATTTAACGCATGCAGAGTGGGCCCGGCTGAAGCCGCATCTGCCGAAGTCCGGGCAGCGCGGCGGCCGCTGGGCTGGCCACCGCAGGGTCATCAACGGGATCCTGTATCGACTGCGCACGGGGGTGCCGTGGCGGGATTTAGCTGCGCGTTTCGGTTTTTAAAAGACGGTGTACGAACGGCACAGACGCTGGTCGGCGGACGGTACCTGGGACAGGATCTTCGCGGCCGTCCTGGCCGACGCCGACGCGGAAGGCCGGAACGACTGGTCGATGGTGAGCGTCGATTCGACCTCCTGCCGGGCCCATCAGCACGCCGCCGGGGCTCGTAGGAAACCGCCACGAGTGCCGGGAAAAGACGCACGCCCCGGCAGCACCGCCCCGACGAGGGGCTCGGACGCTCCCGGGGCGGTCTGACCTGCAAGATCCACCTCGCCGGTGAGGGTGGACGCCGCCCCCTGGCCCTGCTGATCACTCCGGGTCAGTGGGGCGACGCTCCGCAGCTCATCCCGGTCATGGAACGTATCCATGTCGCACGCCTCGGCGGCGGGCACCCGCGCACGCGGCCCGACCATCTCGGCGGCGATAAGGCGTATTCCTCCCGCCGCAACCGCCGCTACCTGCGACGACGCCAGATCAAGCACACCATTCCCGAACCGAAGAACCAGCGGGCCAACCGCCAACGAAGAGGCAGCAAGGGCGGCCGGCCCGCAGGCTTCGACAAGACGATCTACAAGCGCAGGAACGAAGTCGAGCGGACGATCAACGCGTTGAAGAACTTCCGGGCCGTGGCGACGAGGTTCGACAAGCGCGGCTACGTCTCCCACGGCACCGTCACCGTCGCCTCGATCCGACTCTGGCTCCGCCCGTGATCTCTGCCGGATCTAGTCGCCGGTCGTGCCGTCGAGCATCTCGCGCAGGATGTCCAGGTGGCCGTTGTGGCGGGCTGTCTCCTCGGTGAGGTGAAGGAGAATCCAACGCAGGTCAACATGGAGGCCGTCGCGGATGGCTCGCTGGGCCTGCTTGCCCAGGCCATTCCCGGCGACCAGTTCGCGGTACCGGGCGCTCTGTTCAGCGTATTCGTCGAGCAACTGCGTGAGCGGGAAGTCGACGGCGATACGCATCTCGCGGTCGGGGTCCTCCTCGGTCCAGGGGCCCCGGTCTTCCTCGCTGAGGAAGACCACCTGGAACCAGTAGTACTCGACCCAGCGGAGATGGTTGATCACTCCGCTCATGGTCATCAGCGGTGACCCCGGCAGGAGCGCCTTGCGGGCGTTCTCCGCCGAGACGTCATCGCACTTGGCGCGGGCGGTGTCACGTGCGTAGTCGAGAAACGTGGTGAGCTGGGTGCGCTCGTCCCACGCGGGCGGCGTGTCGTCGATTCTTGTCATCGCGCGAAGCGTCCCCGACCACCGCGCCCGATGTCGAGGCATTTAACGGCGGGCCCAACCTGCCCCTCCCAGTTCCTTGTCCGGTGGGTCGCCACAGCCAGTCAGCGCCGGTGGGCCCCCCGGCAAGATCCGCCGGACGGACCCTAGAGCACGGACGCGGGCTGGTCACCTTCACTCACCATCGGGCGACCCGCGGCGCGCCAGGCCAACATGCCGCCGTCCACGTTCACCGCATCCAGGCCCTGCGCGATCAGGTACTGAGCCACCCGCGCAGACCGTCCACCGACGCGGCATACGACGTGCACTCTGCGCCCATCGGTAACCGCATCGGTCAATTCGCCGAACCGATCGACGACCTCCCCCATCGGTAGATGGAGCGCGCCCTCGGCATGCCCTGCTGCCCACTCATCGTTCTCGCGGACATCCAGCAGGAACCCATCGGCCGGTACCGCCGCGGCCTCCACCTCCGGCATCTTGGCAAATGACATCAAAGCACCTCTTCTTTCACTCTTTTCGCGATCTCTCATCTGCTCTTCTCCCACCGAACCCGGCAGGCCCCCACCGCCCCGACCCACCAGTCCCAGTCCCAGTCCCAGTCCCAGTCCTTAAGGGCTATCCCCGTGGCTCCCACGCAGCCGTAACCACGATCACGGTCGTAACCACCATCACAGTGACACCCACAGCCACCGCCACGTGGACGGTCACTGCCGCACCCACCATCGCAGCCACATCCACCAACGCTTCTGCATCCACGGTCATTGTCGTATCCACAGTCGCTGCCGCATCCACCATCACTGCCATGTGCCACCGCCGCTGCTGCCACCGCCGCTGCTGCCACCGCCGCCGCTGTCACTGCCACCGCCGCCGCCGCCGCGATCGTGGTAGCCATAGCCACGATCGCGGCCGTACCCACAACCGCAGCGGGCGTACCCGCGGCCACAACCTCAACCATCCGAGGGCGGGGCGCTCATGAGATGGAGAGGGAATCGCAGCGCACAGGGTGCCCAACACACGTTCCTTGGGGCCCCCACCCCCACCCCCCCGCCCTCCCCTCCCCGGTCGAGCACGACCAGGCTTCAGCTCCGGTCGGCTCGCGGACTTCCAGACCCCTGGAACCCACGGGCAAACCCGTGGAACCCAGGAGCCAGGCCCTGTAAGACCACGCCCCGTACGGCGAGACCTCGTACGGCCAAGCCCCGCGGGGGCAGAGCCCGTAAGCCAAGCCCAGAAGCCCAAGCCAGGCCCGTGGTGCCAAGACCTCGTGGAGCCAAGCCCAGGAACCCGAAGCCAGGCCCATGAAGCCCCGGAACCTCACAGCGCCGGAGCCTCGCAGCCTCCCAGCCAGAAACCCGACCACAAGCCCTGGAGCCCAGGACCGTTAACCCCGAGCGCCGAGCCCCGCGCCCCGCGGGCAGCCAACCCCCCGTGAGCTCGCGACGAAATCGCTGCTGCCTCACGGCTTAAAGGCGCTGCCAGTCTCGGGCTGGCCAGCTCACGTCGCCGGTTTCAGCCACTCTGCTCATGCCGCCAGTCTCGACCGGCCGACTCACGCCGTGAGGGTCAGTTGCGCAGTTCCGCCAAGCGGGCCTCGCGCTCGGCGACCTGGGCGAGCAGCTGCTCGGCGATCTCTTCGAGTAGCCCGTCCGGATCGTTTTGGGCCATCTTGATCATGGCGCCGATCGCACTGGACTCCAGTTCCGCGGCTGTAGTCGCCAGCATTTCCTTGCGCTGGGCCAGCCACTCAAGCCGCGCGTACAGTTCCTCGCTGCGGCTTGGCCACTGCGGCTCAAGCCGCGGGCCCGCCTCCCACTCCTCAGCGAGTTCATGCAGCGCCTTGGCGTCGCCGTCCGCGTAGGCAGCGTTGACCCGGACGATGAATGCCTCCCGGCGTTCCCTTTCGGCCTCCTCGCGGGCCAGGTCGGGGTGGGCCTTGCGGACCAGTTCGCGGAAGATTCGGCGGGCTTCCTCACTGGGCCGGACCCGTGCCGGCGGCTGGACCGAGCGTTCCGTCAGCATCGACTGGGCCTCGGGCGAGAGCCCATCCGAGTCCATCCAGCCCTGGAACAACTCCTCGACCTGCGGCATGGGCAGCACCAGAGCACGTGCCTCTTGGGCTCGGCGCAGGTCCTCCGCGTCACCCGACCGAGTCGCCACCGCCTCGGCGATCAGCGCGTCCAACTCATCCAGCCGCGCATACATGGGGCCGAGCCGCTGATGATGCAGTCGGGAGAAGTTCTCGACCTCGACCCGAAAGGTCTCCAGGGCGATCTCGAACTCGATCAAAGCTTGCTCGGCGGCCCGCACCGCCCGTTCCAGCCGTTCTTCGGGCCGTGGCGCGGCTCCCGGCGCGGACTGCGGTGCCTGCTGCGCTTCCTGGTTCGTCTGCGCTTCGGAGTTCGTCACCCAGCCAGCCTACGGGCCGCCTCACCTGCCCCGCCGAGTACGGCTCAGACCCCCAGCTCGGCGGCTATGTGCCCACTGCGCACCGCCGCGACCAGCCTCGCGTGGTCGGCCTCGGTACGATCCGCGTACGCCATCGCGAACTCCGCCATCGCCTCGTCCAACTCCTCTCCCTTACCGCAGTACCCGCCGATGAGACGAGGGTCGGCGCTGTGCGAGTGGGCCCGTGCCAGGAGCGCGCCCGTCATTCGTCCGTAGTCATCTATCTGGTCGGCAGCCAATGCCGTTGGGTCCACGCTGCCTTTTCGGTTGCGGAACTGCCGCACCTGGAACGGCCGCCCAGCGACGGTGGTCCAACCCAGCAACTGGTCGCTGACCACCTGCATCCGCTTCTGTCCGGTGACCACACGACTGCCCTCGTGCGCTGCGTCCTGCCCCACCAGAGCCACGGCTCCAGCTGTCGGCCAGCCACTGACGCCCGGTAGCGGCAGGCCGCTCCAGCGTGGGTCGAGAGAGACCTTGGTCACATGCGGGAGTAGGGCGGATTCCCTTGCTTCCTTCACTTGAAGCACCAGCGGCTCACCTCGGTGATCGAGCAGCAGCACCACATACGAGCGAGTCCCCACGCTGCCGGTGCCCACCACGCGGAAGGCCACATCGTGCACCGCGTACCGGGCCAGGAGTGGCAGCCGGTCCTCCGGCAGCGTGCGCAGATAGTCGCCGAGCCCCAGCGTCACCGCCGCCGCCTCCTCGTCCGACACCCGGCGCAGGACCGGCAACGCGTCCACGAACCGCCGCCCACCATCGGGCAACGCTTCCGTCGCCCGTGCCGCGAAGCGCGCGCTGGTGTTGCGCCGGGCCTTCTCCGACACTCGTTCCAGCGTGCCGAGCAGGTCTTTGGCGTCTGCATGCGAGACCAGTTCCTCGTCGGCTATCGCGCCCCACGCCTCCGCGGTCGGCAGCTTGGCCAACAGCCGCATGGTGCGCCGGTAGGCACCCGCCGCGTCCTTGGCCGCTGTGCGGCACACCTCCTCGTCCGCGCCGGTCTCCCGGCCCGCCAGCACCAGCGAGGTCGTCAATCGCTTGAGGTCCCACTCCCAGGGGCCGTACAGGGTCTCATCGAAGTCGTTGAGGTCGATGACCAGGCGCCCCCTCGCATCCCCGTACAGGCCGAAGTTCGCGGCGTGCGCATCCCCACATATCTGCGTCCCGATCCCGGTCACGGGCCCACACGCCAGGTCGTACGCCATCAACCCGGCCGCGCCGCGCAGAAATGCGAACGGGGTCGCCGCCATTCGGCCAACCCGTATCGGAGTCAGTTCCGGCAGGCGCCCAGCGCTGGATTCCCGTACGGCGGTGACCGCGTCGGGGCGGTGAGCATCCGGTGCGAAATGGCCGTGCACAGAGCGCGGCAACACCTCCCGCAGGGCCTTTCCCGCTCGCTTGCCGAACCCTCGCCCGTCTCGACGTGCGAAGCCCGGCACATGCGGCACCCGCTCCGTTTCGGGGGAACCAGCCACCACCGGCGCAAGGCCCACCAGCCCGCGCGGGCTCGCCGGGCGGGTCCGCGCCGCACCCGCAGAGCCACTACCTGCCGCCGCTGAACCGAGCGGCCTCGCGTCTGCTTTTTCCGACACCGCTTCCACCACCTTCGGGCTTCCCGCTTCGGCAACTGAGGACTCGACGCTCACCGACTCCACGCTCGCCGACCCCGCACCCACCACCTCCGGACCGTTCGGCCCCGCCCCCACCAGCGCCATAGCCGACCCGACAGCCGACGGCACCGCCGAATCGCCGCCGGCCACCTCCGCGCTAGCCACCTTCGCGCCGGCCACCCCACATCTGTTCTCAGCAGCCATGCCCTGACCTCCCCATCCCCGTTCGCACCAGGACCAACCAGTGCGTGTTCACGACGGTACAGAGCAAGCCCAGTGTCGGGGGTTGCCTGTGGATAACTCTGTGGCGTTGTCATACGCACGTCATTGTGTCTGGTCTTCTTCGGTGCCAGCGCCCCTACCTGACCAGGGAAAATGAGGGGAGAGCAGGGCCGACCGAGACTCTTCCGTGGAGATCATCCGCCGTGAGATGACCCCCTTCGTCCGGCGAGCGCGCGCCGTGGCGGCGCGTCTGCATCGGGAAAACTCTCGTTGGTTTCCTTCACCTTGCTTGCGCACTTGGAAGACTCAGACGGCTGCCGCGCCACCGATCTCGCGGCCCATTACCTCTTGCACACGTCCACCGTCAGCCGCCAGATCTCCGCGCTGGAGCAACTCGGCTATGTCGAGCGGCGGACCGACCCCGGCGACCACCGGGTGCGGGTATTGCACCTCACCGCGTCCGGCACCGAGGCGCTGCGCGGCGTCACAGCCAACCGCCGTGCACTCATGCACCGGCGCCTCACCACCTGGGACGCGGCCGACCTCGATCGATTCGCGGCCTATCTGCGCCGCTACAACGCGACGGGGGGACAACCTCAACCCCACCGACCACACCCCATGACGTCGCGCGCCACCACTTCATGACGTCCCACCGCCACCCCGCCCACGCCGCACCCCATTCCGCCATCACCCGTACACCGCTTCCGCTCGGCGTCCAAAGGGCCGCCCCGGCTAGCTGCGGAAGCGGTCCGGACACTCGCCGCCGTCCGGCAGATACGTCTCCGCCCACGCACCGAGCGCCTTCAGCGCGGGTTCCAGCGCATCGCCGCCCTTGGTCAACCGGTAGAACACCCGCAACGGCGGACCGGCGTCCACCTCGCGTGAGACCAGCCCCACCGCCGCCAACTCCGTGAGCCGGTCGGACAACATTCGCTCGCTAATGCCCGGGACCGCTCTCCGCAGCTCGGCAAAGTACCCGCCGCCGCCCATCAGCGTGGCCACGATCAGCCCAGTCCAGCGCTTGCCGAACAGTTCGAAGACGCGCGCCACGCCCGCGTCGGCCCTCTTGCAGCTCTGTGCGGTGTGGTCCGTCATGACTCCAGGATACTGCTCAGCCTCTTCGTAGCTATAGAAAAGTAAGCTACTATGTTATCAATAGGGACGTACGGAAGCGCAGCACACGTCTGGCCCGTACGACACCCCCGATGTCACCTTTGCCATTTTCACGCCTTGAGTAGTACGAATACCGGAAGGCACCGTTATGCCCACCTTGCTGCACCTTGACTCGTCCGTCTATCCGCACGAGGGTTCTGCCTCCCGCGGTGTGACTGCCTCCTTCCGCAAGACGTGGGAAGAGCAGCACCCGGCGGGCACCGTCATCTACCGTGACCTGGCCGCCGACCCGCTGCCGCACATCGATGGCGTCTCCGCAACCGCTGGTTTCTCCGACCCCGCCGAGCACAGCCCCGAGCAGCAGAAGGCCTTCGCGCTGCGCGTCGAGCTCGCCGAGGAGTTGGAGCGTGCGGACGCGATAGTCATCGGCGCCCCGATGTACAACTTCACGATCTCCTCCACGCTCAAGTCGTGGCTGGACCAGGTGATCATCATGGGCCGGACAGCGGGCGAAACGCCCTCGGCGGCGGGTACTCCGGTAACCGTGGTGGCCAGCCGTGGCGGCTCCTACGCGCCGGGTACTCCGCGCGAAACCTTCGAGTTTGTCCAGAACTATCTGGAGGCGGTCCTGAACGGCATGCTCGGCCTCAACGTCGATTTCATCGTCCCCGAGCTGACCCTCGCCCGGGTCACGCCGTCGATGGCCAACCTGATCGACCTGTCCGACGCCTCACGCGCCAAGGCATACGAGGACGCCACCACCAAGGCCAAGGCCCTGGCCGCTCGCTTCGCGGGCTGAACCAGCGCACGCGAGGGGTTGTGCTAGCCGAGGCACCGCGCACACGGCCCCAGCCGAACCCGCCACCGCCTCAGCGCCACACAACCCCGCCCCGCCATCCGCACTGCACCACAGCACCAGCACCAGCACCACAAGGAATCCCCATTTTGGATCTCTCCAGAACGGGGGTTCTTCTCTCTGTGGCGAACCGCCGACATGCGCTGGCCAGGGCCCCAGGACTGCCGCATCCACGAGCTAAGACACACCTACGCGACAAACGCCCCGGACGCCGTGGAGAACACGGCCGAGGTTTCAGCCAACGTTCGACACCACTCACCTGTGGCTAATCGATGGCCCGGTACGGCCACGGTCGTGAGGCCAAGGCCCGGAAGTTGGCTACAGCCCACGCCACGCCGATCACCTCGGCCTGGGGTACTGGCTCTTACACGACCCCACGATCACGTGGCGTTGGTTGGCCATGTGGTGGGCCACGACATGGCCCAGAAAAGCAGAAAACCCCTGATCAACAGGGGTTTTCAACTGGTGCGCGAGGGGGGAGTTGAACCCCCACGCCCTTTCGGGCACTGGAACCTGAATCCAGCGCGTCTGCCTATTCCGCCACCCGCGCATGGGTGTCACCGTAAGACTTCTTCACCTTATGCGGTGTGATCGTACCGATCAAAATCGACCGGGGAGATCCGTCCGTTTTGGGTGGGAGCGCCTTCCGACTTCGAGAAGATTAGCACGCTGGATGAGGTGCCCTCGCATCCGTTATCGGCGTCCCACCGGCTCAGGGACCGCCCCAGTTGCGGGACACTGGCACAGGGCACATCTACGATCCCCGTGAAGCGCATGAAGCCCAGTGAAGCCCGTGAAGCCCGTGAAGGGGGACACTCCGCTGTGAGAGGTGACACTCCTCGCATCGGGCCAGGAAGTGGAACCAGCCGATTTCCCGACGCGTGGATACGATCAGTAAGCAGTATCAAGACGACTCGGCCGAGGAAGACTGAGGAAGGAGGTGCCCCGTGGGAGTGCTGAAGCGCTTCGAGCAACGTCTCGAAGGTCTCGTAAACGGCACCTTCGCCAAGGTGTTCAAGTCTGAGGTGCAGCCGGTTGAGATCGCGGGGGCGCTCCAGCGGGAGTGCGATAACAACGCCACCATCTGGAACCGTGACCGCACCGTCGTCCCCAATGACTTCATCGTCGAACTGAGCCCGCCCGACTTCGAGCGGCTGAGCCCGTACTCGGGACAACTTGGCGACGAGCTGTCCGGCATGGTCCGCGAGTACGCCAAGCAGCAGCGCTATACCTTCATGGGCACCATCAAGGTCCATCTGGAGAAGGCCGACGACCTCGACACCGGTCTGTACCGCGTGCGCAGCCGTACGCTCGCCTCCAGCGAGAGCCAGAGCCCGCAGCCGGGACCGGCGCAGGGGCCGCCGCCAGGCGCCCAGCAGGGCCCTCCGCCCGGGCAGGGGCCCGGGTTGCGCGCGGTGCCGCCGCGTGGCGGCCCCGGGCCTGCACAGGGCGCTCCGCCGCCCATGCCCAACGCTCCACCGCCTGGCGCGCGCCCAGGGCCCCGTCCGGGCCAACCCAGCGCGGGGCCGCAGCCCGGCACGCAGACGCGGCGGTGGATCGAGATCAACGGCACCCGCCATCAAATCTCCCGGCCCACTTTGGTGATGGGCCGCAGCACCGACGCTGACGTGCGGATCGATGATCCGGGCGTCTCGCGTCGGCACTGCGAGATCCGGGTCGGAACGCCTCCGACGATCCAGGATCTGGGATCGACCAACGGCATCGTGGTAGACGGACAACACACCACGCGCGCTACGCTCCGCGACGGCTCCCGCGTCGTCGTGGGCAGCACCACCATCGTTTATCGGCAAGCCGAAGGGTGAAGCGGGGGCAATGTCAGAGCTGACCCTCACGGTCATGCGGTTGGGTTTCCTCGCCGTACTGTGGCTGTTCGTCATCGTGGCCGTACAGGTCATTCGCAGCGATTTGTTCGGCACGCGGGTGACCCAGCGCGGGTCACGCCGTGGCGGCAGCGACCGGACGCCGCAGCGGCAACAGGCGGCGGCACCACAACAGCGGCAACAACAGCCCAGCGGCCGGGGGGCCGGCCGGCAACGGCGTGGCGCCCCCACCAAGCTGGTGGTGTCCGAGGGCACCCTTACCGGCACCACCGTCGCCCTCCAGGGGCAGACGATCTCCCTCGGTCGAGCACACGACTCGACGATTGTTCTGGACGACGACTACGCGTCCAGCAGGCATGCCAGGATCTATCCAGACCGTGACGGGCAGTGGATCGTCGAAGATCTCGGGTCCACGAACGGTACGTATCTCGAACGGACCCGGCTCACCACACCGACGCCAATTCCGCTCGGTGCGCCGATCCGCATCGGCAAAACCGTCATCGAGCTGCGGAAGTAGTAGAAACATGACGACCGGAGGGTGGGCACCGTGCGGATGTACCCGGAGCCGACGGGCGAGGTGCGCATGAGTCTGTCGCTGCGTTTCGCCGCCGGATCGCACAAGGGCATGATCCGGGAGGGCAACGAGGACTCCGGCTATGCCGGCCCCAGGCTGTTGGCCATTGCCGATGGCATGGGCGGCCAGGCCGCCGGTGAGGTCGCCAGCTCGGAAGTGATCTCCACTCTCGTCCAGCTCGACGACGACGTGCCCGGCTCCGACATCCTCACCGCGCTGGGCAACGCCGTACAGCGCGCCAACGACCAACTCCGCGTCATGGTCGAGGAGGACCCGCAGCTCGAAGGCATGGGCACCACGCTCACGGCCCTGCTGTGGACCGGTCAGCGGCTCGGCCTCGTCCACGTCGGGGACTCCCGCGCGTATCTGCTGCGTGACGGTGCCCTCACCCAGATCACCCAGGACCACACCTGGGTGCAGCGTCTGGTGGACGAGGGCCGGATCACCGAGGAAGAGGCCACCACGCACCCGCAGCGCTCGCTGCTGATGCGGGCGCTGGGCAGCGGTGACCATGTCGAGCCGGACCTTTCGGTCCGTGAGGTGCGGGCCGGGGATCGCTATCTCATCTGCTCGGACGGGCTGTCCAGCGTGGTCAGCCACCAAACCCTCGAAGACACCCTGGCCAGTTACCAGGGCCCGCACGAGACCGTGCAGGAGCTGATCCAGCTCGCATTGCGCGGCGGCGGCCCCGACAACATCACGTGCATCGTCGCCGACGTCCTGGACGTGGACGGCAACGACGCCATGGCCGCGCAGCTCAACGACACCCCGGTCATCGTCGGAGCCGTCGCCGAAAACCAGATCCAGCTCAGCGACGGCGGCGCCGCGACGACCCCCGCGGCGCGCGCCGCCGAACTCGGCAGAGCCAAGCCCGTACCGCCGCAGTCAGCCGGCGAGGATGCGGGCGGCTTCGGCCCGCCCGGCAGTGGCGACGCGTCGATCGGCCGTCCCAACGATGGCGCCTTCGGCAGCTACCCGGACGCCGACGAGCCGTCCGCCAAGGGCGGACGGAACAAGTGGGCCAAGCGCTCGGTGTACATCGCGCTCGCGCTGGCCGTGGTTGGTGGCGGCCTGTACGGCGGCTACCGCTGGACGCAAAACCAGTATTACGTCGGCGCCAACGGCGATCACGTAGCGATCTACCAGGGCATCAGCCAGGACCTGGCGTGGATCAGCCTCAACAAGGTCCACGAGGACTACCGCGACACCGAACTCAAGTACCTGCCCATAGACCAGCGCTCCCGGGTCGAGGACACCATCGCGGTGAGCGACCTCGGTCAGGCGCGGAACAAGGCCAAGAAGCTGGAGTTGCTTGCCAGCACCTGCGAGAAGCTCGACCAGCAAAGGCGCGCCCAAGAAGAGCGCAAGCGTGCTGAGGAGAGCCAGCAGGACCTCAACAAGGACAAGAACAAGGACGAAAACAAGGACAAGGGCCAGACCGGCAACGGCATCAGCGTCCCGACCGGCGTAATGAGCGAGAACGGGCCCCGCACCGACAAGACCACACCGTCTCCCACCCCGAAGCCAAGCCCCTCGCTGTCGCAGGCGGAGCTCGCATTGGCCGACGAGTGCGGCGGCACCCAGCAGTGAAGCGGTAGGGGGCCGCCAGCAATGAGCAGCAGTACCACTAGTACCACCACGATCAGCACGGCGGGACCGCCGAGCAGACGCAACACCGAACTGGCGATGCTCGCCTTCGCGGTACTCATCCCGGTCTTCGCGTACGCCAATGTGGGCCTTGCTCTCAGCGACGAGATGCCATCGGGCATGCTCAGCTACGGACTCGGCCTTGGCCTGCTCGCGGGTGTCGGACATATCGTGGTGCGCAAGTTCGCCCCGTACGCCGACCCGCTGCTGTTGCCGCTGGCTACCTTGCTCAACGGGCTTGGTCTGGTACTGATTTGGCGGCTCGACCAGTCGGAACGGCTGGCCCGTGCCGCCGAGGCCCAGGGTTTTGTCTACGGGGCGTCCGCACCCAACCAGCTCATGTACTCGGCGATGGGCGTGGCGTTCTTCGTCGGCGTGCTCATGCTGCTCAAGGACCACCGCATCCTTCAGCGCTACACCTACATCTCGATGGCCGGCGCGCTGATCCTGCTGGTGATGCCGGTCTTCTTCCCGGCCAAGTTCGGCGCCAGGATCTGGGTCACCGTCGGCTCCTTCTCGATCCAACCGGCGGAGTTCGCCAAGATCGTGATCGCGGTCTTCTTCGCCGGCTACCTCATGGTCAAACGCGACGCCCTGGCGCTGGCCAGCCGCCGCTTCATGGGCCTTTACCTACCGCGCGGCCGTGACCTGGGGCCGATCCTCGTCGTATGGGCGATGAGCATCCTGATCCTGGTCTTCGAGACCGACCTGGGTACCTCGCTGCTGTTCTTCGGCATGTTCGTCGTCATGCTGTACGTGGCCACCGAGCGCACGAGTTGGATCGTGTTCGGCCTGTTGATGTCGGCCGTGGGCGCTGTCGGCGTGGCCACCTTCGAACCACACGTGCAGCAGCGTGTGGACGCCTGGCTCGACCCGTTCGCTGTCTTCGAGACCGGCCAGGGAACCGAGCAGATCGCCCAGGCGCTGATGGCCTTCGGCTCCGGCGGCGTGATGGGCACCGGCCTCGGCCAGGGCAACTCCGACCTCATCGGCTTCGCCGCCAACTCCGACTTCATCCTCGCCACCGTGGGCGAGGAACTGGGCCTGGCCGGCACGATGGCCATCTTGCTGCTGTACGGGCTGATCGTGGAGCGCGGCGTGCGCACCGCGCTGGCCGCCCGCGACCCGTTCGGCAAACTGCTGGCCATCGGCCTCTCCGCCGCCTTCGGCATTCAGGTCTTCGTCGTCGCGGGTGGCGTCATGGGCCTGATCCCGCTGACCGGTATGACGATGCCGTTCCTCGCCTACGGTGGCTCCTCCGTGCTCGCCAACTGGGCGCTGATCGCCATCCTGATCAAGATCAGTGACACCGCACGCCGCCCGGCCCCGGCCCCCGCGCCCTCCCCCGACGCCGAGATGACCCAGGTGGTCCGACCGTGAACAAGCCACTGCGCCGCATCGCGATCTTTTGCGGACTGCTCGTTCTCGCCCTGCTGATACGGGACAACTGGATTCAGTTCGTCCAAGCCGACGAGCTCGCCGACCACAAACACAACCGCCGCGTCGAGATCGAGCGCTACAGCCAGCCGCGCGGAAACATCATCGTGGACGGCAAGGCCATCACCGGCTCCAAGGAGACGGACGGCACCGACTTCAAGTACAAGCGCACGTACACCAACGGCGAGATGTGGGCCCCGGTCACCGGCTACGCCTCGCAGGTCTACGGCGCCACGCAGTTGGAGAACCTGCACGACGGCATCCTCACCGGTGACGACGACCGGCTGTTCTTCAACCGCACCCTCGACATGATCACGGGCAAGAGCAAGAAGGGTGGCGACGTCATCACCACCCTCAACGCCAAGGCCCAGGAGGCCGCCTTCCGCGGCCTCGGCGACAAAAAGGGCGCCGTCGCCGCGCTCGACCCGCGCACCGGCAAGGTCCTCGCCCTCGCCTCCACGCCGAGCTACGACCCGACGAACATCGCGGGCGGCTCCAAGAAGGACGCGGCGGAGTGGAAGCGCCTCGACGAGAAGAACAACAAGAACGTGCCGATGCTCAACCGGGCGCTGCGCCAGACCTACCCGCCCGGCTCTACGTTCAAGGTCGTCACCGCCGCCGCGGCTCTGGAGGACGGCCTCTACGACAGCATCGACAAGCCCACTGACTCGCCGCTGCCATGGAAGCTGCCGCAGACCACCGGCCAGCCGCTTCCCAACGAGGGCAACATCCCGTGCAAGAACGCCACCCTCAAGGTCGCCCTTCAGGTCTCCTGCAACACCGTCTTCGGCAAGATCAGCGATGACCTCGGCAACGAGAAGATGAAGAAGCAAGCCGAGAAGTTCGGCTTCAACGACGAGGTCTACATCCCGGTGCGCGCCGACGCCAGCGTCTACCCCGACGACAACCGGCCGCAGAACGCGATGGCCGGCATCGGCCAGGCGAGCAACCGCGCGACGCCGCTCCAGATGGCCATGGTCACCGCCGCCATCGCCAACGACGGCAAGATGATGAAGCCCTACATGGTGGACAAGCTGCGGGCACCGAACCTCAACGTGGTCGAACAGACCAGCCCCGACAAGGCCGGTAGCCCGATCTCGTCGGACACCGCGCACAAGCTCCAGGAAATGATGGAGAACGTCGTCGAGAAGGGCACGGGAACCAGCGCCCAGATTCCCGGCGTCACCGTTGGTGGCAAGACTGGCACCGCCCAGCACGGGGTGGCGAACAGTGAGAACCCGTATGCCTGGTTCATCTCCTACGCCAAGGGCGATGACGGCTCTCCGGTCGCGGTGGCGGTCGTGGTCGAGGACTCCGAGGCGGAACGCGATGACATCTCCGGCGGTGGCCTAGCGGCCCCGATCGCCAAGGACGTCATGAAGGCAGTGCTCGACAGCGACAAGTGACCCGGACCACCTTGTGAATCCGAATCCCGCACGGCGCGATACCGGTCGGATATCAGGTCACGGTGGCGGCCAGGACCCGCGAGACTCGCCGGGTACGGTATGCCGAGCAGCACACCGCCGGGCCCCACACCGGTGCGGTCGGGAATGACGGAGAGGGCTGGAGAAGCTATGGAAGAGCCGCGTCGCCTCGGCGGCCGGTACGAGCTGGGCTCGGTGCTCGGCCGCGGTGGCATGGCGGAGGTTTACCTCGCCCATGACACGCGCCTGGGCCGCACCGTCGCTGTGAAGACGCTACGGGTCGATCTCGCCCGCGACCCGTCGTTCCAGGCCCGGTTCCGCCGTGAGGCCCAGTCGGCCGCCTCGCTCAACCACCCAGCGATCGTCGCGGTCTACGACACCGGCGAGGACTACGTCGATGGCGTCTCGATCCCGTACATCGTGATGGAGTACGTGGACGGCTCCACCCTTCGTGAACTGCTGCACTCCGGGCGAAAGTTGCTGCCCGAGCGGTCCATGGAGATGACCGTCGGCATCCTCCAGGCGCTGGAGTACTCACACCGCAACCAGATCGTCCACCGCGACATCAAGCCGGCCAACGTCATGCTGACGCGCACCGGACAGGTCAAGGTGATGGACTTCGGCATCGCGCGCGCGATGGGCGAGTCCGGCATGACCATGACGCAGACATCGGCCGTCATCGGCACCGCCCAGTACCTCTCGCCCGAGCAGGCCAAGGGCGAGCAGGTGGACGCGCGCAGCGACCTCTACTCGACCGGCTGCCTGCTGTACGAGCTGCTCACGGTCCGGCCGCCCTTCATCGGCGACTCTCCGGTGGCTGTCGCCTACCAGCACGTACGGGAAGAGCCGCAGCCGCCGAGCGCGTATGACCCGGAGCTCACCCCCGAGATGGACGCGATCGTCCTGCGGGCGCTGGTGAAGGACCCGGCCTACCGCTATCAGTCCGCCGACGAGATGCGTGCCGACATCGAGGCGGCCCTCGACGGGCAGCCGGTGGCGGCCACGGCAGCGCTCGGCGCGGTCGGCTATGGCGATGAGCAGCCCACCACCATGCTCCGGCCGCAGGACGCGGCGGCGCAGACTTCCATGCTGCCGCCCACGCGCGATGACGACGGCGGTTTCGGCTACAACGATCGGCCCGACCGCCGCCGCGGCGAGAAGAAGAACCACACCTCCACGATTCTGCTGGTGCTCGCGGCCATCTTGGTCCTGGTCGGCGCCATCTTCATCGGCAAGTCCCTGCTCGGCAACGACAAAACCGACGACATGGTCGATGTGCCGAACCTCGTCGGCAAGACGATCGAAGACGCCGAGAAGGAAGCCGAAAACGGTGACTTCACGATCAAGGAGACGGGCTCGAAGTTCTGCAAGGAGCCCAAGGGGACGGTGTGCCAGCAGACCCCTGCGTTCAGCCCGGACGTCGAGGTCAAGCGGAACGGCGTCGTCGAGGTGGTGATGTCGAAGGGCCTTGCGGTCGAGAAGGTCGAGGTTCCCGACGTCACCGAGAAGCAGGTGGACAACGCCAAGAAACTCCTGGATGCCAAGGAGTTCACGGTCATCACCGAGGAGACCGAGTCCGACCAGGAGCCGGGCAAGGTGCTCAGTCAAAACCCGGACGGCGGCACCAAGGTCCGCAAGGGCTCCGAGGTCACGCTGACGGTGGCCAAGAAGAAGGCACAGATCACCGTCCTTGACGTGATGGGCAAGTCCACCGCCGAGGCCAAGCAGCTCCTGGAGGGCCAGGGTTTGCAGGTCGAGACGCAAGAGCAGGAGAGCGAGGACAAGCCGCCGGGCACGGTCATCGGCCAGACCCCCACCGGCGGCACCCCGGTCGTTCCCGGCTCGAAGATCACCCTGACCATCGCGAAGGCGCCTGAAGGCGGCGACGAGGGCGGCGACGACGGAGACGAGAGCGACGCCCCGGTCCGTGTCCCCGTGCTCACCCAGCAAAAGCTGAGTGACGCTCGCGCTTCCCTTGAGGGCCTGGGCCTGCGGGTCGGCAGCATCACCGGCCCGCAAGACGACAACGCGACGGTCATGTTCAGCGACCCCGGCGCGGGCAGCGAGGTACCGACGGACACCGCCGTGAACCTCACCACCATCGGCGGAGGCGGCACTCCGGGCGGCGGTAATGGCAACGGAAACGGTAATGGCAATGGGGGCAACGGCATCGGAGGCAATGAGGGCGGCTGGTTCGGCTGACGCCCGCCCCGGGGCGTAACGGCGCCTGAGGGCACGGCGGGGCCTGCTAGGGCCCCCGCCAAGACCGATCCCGTGCCCGGCAGGCGCTGTCGGGGCCGGTGACCGGGTCCGCCGGGGGCTCGTGGCTCCGCGAGTAGACGAAGAGAAACGCCTCCGCTGTACACACTGGCCAGTGTGTACAGCGGAGGCGTTTTCCGTGGTCCCTCAGGCGGGCTGCCGTGCGATCGTCATCGGACACGCCGCGGCCGTGCGGCCGATCGGGCCGTTCTTCGCGGCCGGCGCCGGCCGTGTGCTAGCGCAGTTCCTTCGGCTTGGAGCGGTCCGCGTCCACCTTCTGCGTACGCTCCAACTCCGCCCACACGATGTAGCGGTGGCGGGAGGTGTAGACGGGGGTGCAGGTCGACAGGGTGATGTAGCGGCCCGGGCGCTTCTTGCCGGACTCCTTCGGGATCGGGTCGAGGACGTCCACGTTGTACTTGGAGGTCTCCGGGAGCTTCGCGTAAACGCGGTAGACGTACCAAACGTCGCGGGTCTCGAAGACCACTGCGTCGCCCTCGTCCAGCTTGTTGATGTTGTGGAACTTCGCGCCGTGCCCGTCGCGGTGCGCGGCCAGCGTGAAATTGCCCTTTTTGTCCCACGGCATGGCCGACTTCACGGGCTTGGTGTAGTAGCCGGCGACGCCGTTGTTGAGGGTCTTGGCCGCGGTGCCCTTCTTGACCAGTATGTCGCCCTCGTTCAGGTCGGGTACGTGCAGAAAGCCGATGCCGTCCTCGGTGTCGAGCTGGCCCGGGCTGCTGGCCCAGTTGTCGCGCACCTTGTCGCCCTGCTTCTTCGCCTCTCGATCGGCTATGACGTTCGTCCACCACAGCGAGTAGACGACAAACAGCGCGAGGAGCACCCCTACCGTGATCAGCAGCTCGCCGAAGACGCCGACGGCGGTCGCGACCCGGCCTCGGGCACGGCGCCCCCGCGGCGGTGCGGCGGCCGGCGCACCCGCCTCGCTCCGCTCGTCCTCGTCGGTCCGTACCACCGCGTCGTACCTCGTTCCCTGTGGTTCTCAGGCGCCGGGCGCCCTCGCGCCCCGCCGGAACTCCCGCCGCATCGAGGTGGACGCGCCGGTGACGCTCAGTTCACCAGCGCGTCCGGTTTGCCCTCGGTACGCGGTCGCTCCTCAACCATCTTGCCCCACACGATCATTCGATACTTACTGGTGAATTCCGGGGTGCAGGTCGTCATCGTGAGATAGCGGCCCGGCTCGGTGAAGCCAGAGCCCGGCGGTACGGGGCGGATGACGCCGACGTTCGATGGCGAGGTCTGCGGCAAAATAGCCGCCATCTCGTACGTGTAGTAGGCGTCCTGCGTCTCCACGACGATCGGGTCACCGGGCGAAAGCCGATTGATGTACCGGAACGGCTCCCCGTGGGTGTTGCGGTGCCCCGCGACCGCGAAGTTGCCCCGCTCGGCGGACGGCATCGCAGTCTTCAGCTTCCCGGTCCCGTAGTGGCCGACCAAGCCCCGGTCGAGCACCTTGTGCTTGTTGATGCCTTCGGCCACCGGAACCACCACGTCCAGCTTGGGGATGTACATGACGGCGAAGCCCTCGCCGGGCTCGAACTCCCCGGGCGCCCGCTCGTCGTTCTGCGCCCACTGCTTGTGCAGTTTGTCCTTCTCGCGCTGCGCCTGCTGGTGCGCAAGGATGTTCGTCCACCACAGCTGATACGTCACAAACAGCAGCATCAGCACTCCGATGGTGATGAACAGCTCACCGATCCCCCGGCTGAGCATCGCCCCCACGCTGGGCTTACGGGCCCGCTCGGCCCGCCGCGCCGCCAGCCGGCTCATGGGGGCCGCAGTGTGGTCCGCGCCCTGGCCCGCGCTGTGCTGCGCACTCTGGTTCGCGAGCTGATGCGCGCCTTGGTCCGCGCCGGCGTGTGCCCCGCGGCCGGTTGTCAGGGGGGCGCTGCCGGCCGCTGACGCGCCGCTGCCGGCCCGGCCGGGCCCTCGGCCTCCGCCACGGCCAGGTAAGCGTCTGCCGGCGCGCCTGGCGGTCTGGCGGGCCGCCTTGCGTCGCGCTGCCCGACCACCGGCGGGCTCAGTTCCCTGCCCGTCCTGCTCGCTCTGCTCGCTTTGTTCTCTCGGCGGGCCCGGTTGTTCTCTCGGCGGGCCAGGCGCGTTCGACTCCTGCGGCGGGCTTGGCTCCCCTGGCGGCGTTGGCCGTACGGGTACGGGAAGGGTTGGCTGCACCGGCGAACTCGGCCGTACCGGACTACCTGGCTGCACCGGATTACCTGGCTGCACCGGCTTAGCTGGCTGCGCTGATTCGGCTGGCTGTTCCGCCTGGCGTAGCGCCATCGTCTCCGCGTCGGCCAGCGGCGGCATCGGTCCGGGCCCTGGGGTGCCGCGGCGCTCCAGGCTGATGATGCGCAACCCCACCGTCTCGTCGTTCGGTGGCTCACTCGCGGCGGGTTGTTGGGCGCCGGATGCGGCGCCCTCGCGCTCGGGGCGCAGTGCGGTCACGCCCCGGCCTTGCCCACCACCGGCGCCAGTCCCACCGCCCGCTCCACCGCACCAGGGTCGCCGCAGCGGGTCAGCCAGTTCGCCAGCATCAGATGCCCCCACTCGGTGAGCACCGACTCCGGATGGAACTGCACTCCCTCGACGGGCAGTTCGCGGTGGCGCAGCCCCATCGCGATCCGCCCCGCCGGATCGTCGGGGCGCCCCGCATAGGCGGTGATCTCCAACTCGTCGGGGAAGGTGTCGTGCTCGACGGAGAGCGAGTGGTAGCGGGTCGCGGTGAACGGAGACGGCAGCCCGTCGAAGACGCCCGTGCCGTCGTGAGTGACCTGCGAGGTCTTGCCGTGCAGCAGTTCGGGGGCGCGCCCAACGACACCGCCGTACGCGACGGCCATGGACTGCATCCCCAGGCATACGCCGAACACCGGCACGCCAACACGCGCGCAGTGCCGCACCATGTCCACGCAGATGCCCGCCTGCTCCGGAGTACCGGGTCCGGGGGAGAGCAGCACCCCGTCGAAGCCGTCCTCGGCATGCGCCAACTCGACCTCATCGTTACGTAGCACCTCGCACTCGGCGCCGAGTTGGTAGAGGTACTGAACGAGGTTGAAGACAAAGCTGTCGTAGTTGTCCACGACGAGAATGCGCGCGGTCATCGGATGCCTGCCGTCCTTGCCGTATCGGTCCCTGTCGTCACCGCGGTCACTCATCGACCGTCACATCGTTGAACGGCAGCAGCGGCTCCGCCCACGGAAAGATGTACTGGAAGAGCAGGTATACGACGCCGAGCACGAGCAGCAGCGAGGCCAGTGCCCGCAGCCACGCGTTGCCCGGCAGATGCCGCCAGATCCAGCCGTACATGCTGTCCCTACTTGCCGATGAGCCGATGGAAAGAGTCGTTTGCGCAACCAGAGTAAGGGGCCAGCTGGCAGGGCCGTGGGCCAGCCGGATAAGAGGCCCGAGGACTGCGGTGACTGCGGTGATCACGTGTCCATCGCCCGCGAGGCCGGCACGGCGAGGAGCGGGCTGGGCACGAGCGCCGGGTGGGCCGGAAGCCGCAGCCAAACGGAACGCCCGCAGGGGCAGGGGTCCGGAAGGCGGAGGGGACCCGGATGAGCCGCGGCACGGGGAGCCAGGTGGCGCCCGCGGGGGCCGAGGCCGGCCAGCCAGGAGGAACCGGAGGCCGAGGGCCGAGAGCGGTCGTTGGTCCGGCTAGTCCGGCTAGTCCGGCTAGTCCACTGGCTTCGCGTAGTGCAGGTCCGCCGTGCCGGAGTACCCGGGTAGCGTCACCGAATCGTGCTCATCGACCTTCCAGCCAAGGCCGTAGGCCTTCACGTACTCCTGGTAGTTCTGAATCGCCGGGTCGTCGTCGAGTGCATCACGCAGGCTGGAGACGTCGCCCACGGCGGTCACCTTGTACGGCGGGGAGTAGACGCGGCCCTGAAGGATCAGGGTGTTGCCGACGCAGCGCACGGCACTGGTGGAGATGAGCCGCTGGTCCATCACCCTGATGCCATCGGCGCCGCCCTGCCACAGCGCGTTGACCACCGCCTGGAGGTCCTGCTGATGGATGACGAGGTCGTTGGGTTGCGGATCGGGCACGCCTGACACCTTGGGCGTGGCATTCGGCGGGGCATCGGTGAGGGTGACGGTGACCGCGCTGCCGCGCAGCTTCTGGGTGCCAGCCGACTTTTCCAATGCGCCTAGCCTCTTGTCATCGGCCGCGCTACGGTCGTCGTCCCGGTGGAGCAGAGCATCCACGTCGGAGCGCATCGCCGCGGTCTTCTCGTCCAGCGCGGCGTTCTTGTCGCTACGGTCCTGGATGAGGTCGGAGAGCCGCAGCATCGACTCGTCACTGCGGATGTTGGTGCCTTGGGCGGTGTTGAAGCTGATCCAAAAGATGAGTCCGGCGAGCGCGAAGATGCTTGCTGTCAACAGCCGAATCGGGCGAAAAGTGAAGCGACGACGGGCCGGGGCGGAGGAGTCGGCTGAATTACTCAACGTACCCTTATCTCTCTCGGCGCCGCGGAAGCACTACGCTAACGGACGCCCGGGAATATGGCAGTGCTCCTCGCTCGGTCCCCCCGGCGCCCTGCCCCATCGGTTTCCGCGCGGTCACGCAGCGCATCGACAGGAGAGTTCCTCGTGCCGAAGTCACGTATCCGCAAGAAGGACGACTTCACGCCGCAGTCGGCGAAGCAGGCCACGACCATAAGGCTGACCAGCGGACGGAGCTGGGTCGCGCCGCTGATGCTGGCGATGTTCCTGATCGGCCTGGCGTGGATCGTGCTGTTCTACGTGACGACGGGCGATATGCCCATCGATTCGATCGGCAACTGGAACATCGTCGTCGGCTTCGGCTTCATCGCGGCAGGATTCGTCGTCTCCACCCAGTGGAAGTAGCCGCGCGACACCGTGCGCGCGGCAGCATGACACGGTGACGGACGCCGTGGCCGCCGCGTCAGCAGGCTGCGCCTGGCGGCTCCCACCTGCGGACCTCGGCAAGCTCTGACCTGAGTTATCCACAGAGCGATCCACAGTGGGGAAAACTTACGACGATCTGTGGATAACCTCCGCCAGGTTGACGCCAGTGTGACTGGAGCGGGTGCCCGCCCCCTTCGGCGATAGGGCGTCTGCCTGCGGAAATGCAACTGCGCACGGACTCGGACAGGTGTTCCCACAGGGAGCGCCGCTTGCTGTGGACAACCACGATGGAACCGCCGTCAACACGGCTCTTCTGCGCCGCACGGACCGCGGTGTGGGCGTACACCCAGCGTAGATATGGGCGTACCTCCGGGGTCGCAGCGAGCGTACGTCTCGGGTCCGGCACAGGCTTGTGGCGGCCCGGGATTGGCACACGCCCGGATCGGCTTACGGCTGGCGGGCCGCATACGCGCTGGGGTGCGCCAGCTCGGTACGAGCCGGACCGCGCCCCAGCGCTCGGGCGCGCCCCGGCGTACGCGGCTCAGCCGGTGAGCTGGGCGGTGCGCAGCAGTACGGTCCCCACGATCACCAGGAACACCGCGACGCAGGTCCCGACCTGCACGAGATCGCGGCGCTCGCGCGGTGCGTGCACTATCCCGTAGGCCACCGCCGTGCCGATGATCAGGCCGCCGATGTGCGCCTGCCAGGCGATATCGCTCCAGGCGAAGGTGAAGACGAGGTTCAGCGCGAGCAGCACGACAACGGGCCGCATGTCGTAGTTGAGCCGCCGCATCAACACGGCCGTCGCCCCGAGCAGGCCGAAGATGGCGCCCGACGCGCCGAGCGACGCCTGGGAGGCGTCCGCGAGCAGATAGCTCAGGGCGCTGCCGCCAAGCCCCGACAGGAGGTAGAGCGCGAGGAAGCGGACCCGACCGAGCGCGGCCTCAAGGGGAGCGCCGAGCCACCAGAGCGACAGCATGTTGAAGGCGATATGGAACGGTTCCTCGTGGAGGAACATCGCGGACACCAGGCGGTACCACTCGCCCTCCGCGACTCCCTGGTCCGGTCTCAGGCCAGAGTCCGCCGGCGGCCACTGACCCACCAGGGCCCAGTCATTGATCATCTGCTCGTTCGAGAGCACCGTGATCCACACCAGCACATTGATCGCCAGCAAGATCTTGGTGATCAGCCGGGGATCGGCCGCGAGTGAACCGCCCCGCAATGCCCGCAGTTGTCCACCGCCCGGCATGCGCCGCGCGCTACCGCCCGTCGCGCCGCCGCCACCCGTCGTATGGGTACCGCCCGAGCACTCCGGGCAGTGGAAGCCGACCGATGCATTGACCATGCACTCGGGGCAGATGGGCCGGTCGCAGCGGGTGCAGCTGATGCCCGTCTCTCGCTCCGGGTGCCGGTAGCAGCAGACCGCCTGGTCCTCCATGGTCTCCCCTTACCTCTCCCCCTGGCCCGTGCGTGCGCCGGGCAATGTACGGCCACCGCCCCGCCCACTGTGTACGGATGGGCAGGGCGGGATGGTTCCTCGTATGCCGGGCCGGAACCGATCCGTGATCGGCGACCGCCCCGACGGCCAACCCCAGGCAGCCAACCCTCGACCGGCAGCCGGCCCGCTACCTGCCGAAGCCGGGCTAGAACCGGCTGAACTGCCCGAACTCGCTGGAATCAGATAAAGCCAGATAAAGCCGAATAAAATAAGCTAAAACCAAACCATGCCAGGCCAGCGCCGGCCAAGCCAAAACCAGCTGAGCCGGGGTGGAATTCCGTAGCCGCCGCACGCGTCCGCCCCGGCGCGAGCCGGGGCGGAGGGTGCGGACGAGCCCACTGGATCAGCCCTCGCGGGTCTCGATCACCACGGACTCGATGACCACGTCGTTGACGGGGCGGTCGGTGCGCGAGTTGGTCGGTGTGGCGGCGATGGCGTCCACGACCTTTTGGCTGGCCGCGTCGGTGACCTCGCCGAAGATGGTGTGCTTGCCGGTGAGCCACGTCGTCGGCGAGACGGTGAAGAAGAACTGCGAGCCGTTGGTGCCCGGGCCCGCGTTCGCCATGGCCAGCAGGTACGGCTTGTTGAACCCAAGGTCCGGGTGGAACTCGTCGCCGAACTTGTAGCCGGGGCCGCCGGTGCCATTGCCCAGCGGGTCACCGCCTTGGATCATGAAGCCGCTGATCACCCGGTGAAAGACCGTTCCGTCGTACAGCTTCTTCTTCGACGTCTGACCGGTCGTCGGGTCCTTCCACTCGCGAGTACCCTCCGCGAGCTCAACAAAGTTCTTGACCGTCTTGGGTGCGTGGTTCGGCAGCAACCGGACCTCGATGTCCCCGTTGTTGGTCTTTAGGGTGGCGTAGAGCTGCTCAGCCACGATCTACCTTCCATAGTGTTCACTGACGTCTCCCGATCCTCGCACGGACGCCGACGAGACGAGTAGCCGCCGGAATCGGCGCGCGGCGCCCCATTCCGTGGCATTGTCGGCAGAAGGCCCGTTTGACCCGGATGCCTAGCCACGAGTGCCTGGCGATCAGCGAACAGGCATGATCTGGAAATGGGCGGAAAGGCGACAGTACGCGTCGAGGGGGAGCCCCTGCCCCCGGATACGCCACCGAGGAGGAGGAATCCCGTGACCCGCAAGGACAGCGTACGAGACGCGATCGGCCCGGCCAAGGAGAGCGTCCGGCACGCGGCGGAGGTGGTGGGGCCACACGCCAGCCAGGCCAAGGACACCGCCGTTCAGTACGCGCATGAGGCCCGGGCCAAGCTTGGGCCGAAGGTGTCATCCGCAGCACATCAGGCCCGCACGACGGCCAGCGGCCAGTACCACGCGCATCTCGCCCCGCGGCTCGACCACGCGCGCGGCGCACTTCCGCCCAAGGTCGATCAGGCCGCTCACCAGGCGGCGGTGCGCACGCGCAAGGTCGCGCGACAGGCCGCGGACTACACGGCCCCCCGCGTGGAGAGCGCGGTCGCCAGCGCCCGCGCCGCCGCCGAGCCGGTGCGCGGCGAAGCCGCTGCGCGCGGCGGTGCGGCGCTGGCCGCGCTGCGCGGCCAGATCACCGCGGCCGATGTGCAACGCGTACAGAAGAAGCAGCGGCGCCGGGCCAGGCGGGGAAAGTTCACGAAGCGGTTCGTCGTGCTCGGCCTGCTGGCCGGCGGGGGATACGCCGCCTGGAAGTGGTGGGACAAGCAGGCCAACCCGGATTGGCTGGTCGAGCCGCCCGCCGCGACCGAGGTCGGCGACCGCGCAACCCTGACGGCCGTGGAAACCGGCGAACCGAGCTCGCTCGACGCCGAGGTCCGGGCCAAGCAGGCCGATGCGGACGCGGGGAAGGGCGACAAGTCGTAAGGCGTCGTCGCTGCCGCCGTCACCAAGGCTGCCGAGCACAGCGGTTCCCTGCCACTCGGTGAAGCACTAGCCGAACCCTCAAGGAGACCAAGGCCATCCCCCGACTCCGGTAGGCCCCTTTGATCTACGTTTCCGTAGATCAAAGGGGTCTTGCAGCGTGGGGCGAATGCGGGAGCCACGGCTTTGGCCGGGGTGATCGCACTCGCCGACGATCTGCATCGGCGCTGCCCGGTGCGGCCCGGTGCCGCCGGGCCCGCTGACCGAGTCCTCCGCGTATGTAAGCGTTTTAGGCGTGTGTGCGCATTCTGCGCGCATGTGGGCGACTCGCCCTCGACCGCCTGGGCCTAAATCGGCAGCACGAACAGGCTGAGCGGCGTCGCCAGCAGGGTGGCGGCGACAGCGATCACGGTGATGCTCCTGGCTGCCGAGTGCGCTGGTTCGGGGGCCAGAAGTCGTGCGGTGCGGGCGGCGAGGCCGGTGTCGGCGGCGGCGAACCCGCCGGCGGGGGTGGCGAGTTTGCTGGGGTCATGGGAGAAGCGGGTCAGGGCGTCGGCGAGGTCGTGGCGCGAGCGGGTGCGACAGCAGGTGTCGTCGGCCAGCATCTCCAGCAGGAGGCGCACGGCGGTGATCACCTCGCTCAGCGCTGTGCTACGCGGTGCCAGTCGCCGCCCCGCTAGCAGCGGCAGCAAGAACAGGTCGTGCCGCTGGCGCAGGTGGGCCCGCTCGTGCGCGATGACGGCCCGGATGTGTGCGGAATCCAGCATGCCAAGGGCGCCCGTGCTGATCACGATGGAGCTGTCCCGGCCGGGCAGGCAGTAGGCCGCGGCGGCGGGGTGGTCAAGGATCTCGACGCCGGGCAGTGCGGGGTCGGCGCGGGCGACCAGCCGCAGCAGGTCCCGGTGCTTGCGGCGTTCGCGGGCCGTGGTCACGCACGTCATGGCCAAGGTGATGAGGCGGGCCGCGATGAGGAGCCCGCCAAGGGTGGCGGCGAGCAGCCCCACGGGATCGGTTGCGACCGAACCGGTGGCGATGCGCGCGAGCCCGGGCAACAGGCCCTGGTTGGCCGGTGCGAAGAGGGCGGAGAACAACAGCCCGATCAGGGAGAGTTCGAGGGTGAGGCCGATCGCCTGCCACAGGGCGAGGGCAGTGCGGGGCATGCGCTGCACCCAGCGGGCGCGAGCCAGCGGACGCACTGCCGTGATGCAGCAGACGATCAGGACGGCGAAGTGCAGCAGATGGCTCATGATGTGGGCCGGTCCTGACCGGTGTCTCCGCTCTGGCTGCCCTCGTCCGCGTCATCGGCACCGCCCGCGTTATCGGCACCGCCCGCATCGACGGCACCGCTCGCATCGACGGCATCGCCCGCACCGTCCGCGGTGGCGAGTGCGGAGCGCAACGCGTCGGCCTCCGGCCCGGTCATCGCGTGGGCGAAGTGGACGAGGACGGCTTCTCGGTCGGGGGCCCGCCCCAGCGCGTCGATCATGAGGCTGCTGACGTAGGACTCGCGGCTGGCTGCTGGCGCGTAACGCCAAGAACGGCCCGCACGCTCGCGGCGGGCGAGTCCTTTGTGCGTGAGCCGGTCAAGGACGGTGATGACCGTCGTGTGCGCGAGCTTCTCCTCGGGCAAGGCGGCCAGGACTTCTTTGGCACTGCGGGGTTCTCGGGACTCCCACAGCACGTCCATGACGGCGCGTTCCAGTTCGCCTGAGCGGCGCATGGGGGTCCTTTCCGACCTGCCGCGGCCCGACCGTGCCAGGTAGCGGGCGACGGGCCACGGGTGGCGTGTGCGGCCTCATTCTACCTGACGTAGAACACTTCGCGCGGGGCCTGGTACGGTGCCCGTCACATTGCTCTACGCGACGTAGAACAACCAAGGGATGGGTCGTGACTGACATGCTGAGCCGCCTTGCCCGCGCCTGCCACCGGCGCCGATGGGCCACCCTCATCACCTGGGTACTGGCCTCCCTGATCCTGGTCAGTGCCGGCGGCATGGCCAAGCCCGAGTTCGACGCGGAGTACGCCCTGCCGGACACCGACTCCCAGAGCGCGTACTCCCTTCTGGAGAAGCACTTTCCCGAACAGGCCACGGGCCGCGGCGAGATAGTGCTGCACGCCCCGAAGGGCCTGGCCGACCCCCAGGTGCGGGCGGATGCTGACAAGGTGCTTGCGGCTGCCCGGCAGGCGGGTCCCGCCGTGCAGAACGTCATCCCTTACGACGACACCCGCCGGGGCGGACGCGTCAACGCCGATGCCACCACCGGTGTCGCGACCCTGGTCTTCGCCGCACCACGCACCGAGGTGCCGAAGGACGACGCCAAGGACATTGCGCAGCGCTTGACGGCGCTGAGCACCAGCAGGCTCCAAGTAGAGCTGTCCGGCTCGATGTTCGCCCCGGTGCCGAGCACCGGCCTGAGCGAGACCGTCGGCCTGGCCGCCGCCGTCGTGCTCCTCCTGCTGCTTTTCGGCTCACTTGCCCTGGCCGGGCTGCCGATCGTGGTCGCGCTGGTCGGACTCTTCACCAGCATGGGTCTTGTCATGCTCCTCTCGAAGATCATGACTGTGCCCAGCTTCAGCATGTCCGTGGCCATCATGATCGTCCTGGGGGTGGGAGTGGACTACGCCCTCTTCATCGCCACCCGCTACCGCTCCGCACGCCAGGACGGGCAGCCGCCCGCCGAGGCCGTCTCCACGGCAGCGACCACCTCTGGGCGAGCCGTGCTGTTCGCCGGCACCACAGTGATCGTGTCGCTGGGCGGCATGCTGTTCATGGGCATCCCCTTCATCTACGGCCTCGCCGCCAGCTGCGCGCTCGGCGTACTGGCCACCCTCGCCCTCGCCCTGACCCTCGTACCGGCGCTACTCGGTCTATGCGACCGGTGGCTCACACGGCCCGGCCGCCTGGAGCGGCGCACACCGCGTACGACCCTGTCGCCCTCCGGCGTGCTCACCCGGCACGCCGGCAAGATCGCCTGCGCCGGAGTCGCCGTCCTGCTCGTGCTGTGTGCCCCCGCCCTGTCGATGCGCCTGGGCGCGGCAGACGCCAAGAACGCCGCCACATCGGAGACCACGCGCCGCGCCCACGACCTCAAGCAGCAGGCGTTCGGCACCGGTTCGACCGCCCCGCTGTCCGTCGTCGCCGACCTGCGCGGTACCGACCCCGATGAACTGGACAGCCTGACGGACCGGCTACGCCGGACTTCCGGAATACACCAGGTCACCCCGCCCGCCGTAAGCCGTGACGGCAAGGCCGCACTGGTCACCGTCATCCCCACGACTGCGGCTCAGGACGCGGCGACGCCACGACTCGTCAGCACCCTGCGCGCGCAGGTGCTCCCGCGAGCCACCGCCGGCACACCACTGCGCCTGCACGTCGGCGGACTGACCGCCACGTCCGTCGATCTCACCGAGCGCATGGCCGACAAGCTCCTCGTCTTCGTCCTGGCCGTCGTCGTCATTTCGCTGATCCTGCTCACGGCGATGTTCCGTTCCCTGCTCGTCCCCCTTCAGGCCGTCGCGCTGACACTGCTCGCGCTCGGCGCGTCGTACGGACTGCTCACGGCCGTCTTCCAGTGGGGCTGGGGCGCTGGCCTCATCGGGGTGGGGAGCACCGGCCCGCTGGAGAGTTATATGCCGATGACCCTGATGGCGCTGCTGTTCGGCCTGAGCATGGACTACCAGGTATTCGTCCTCTCCCGCGTCCGAGAGGCGTACGACCACGGACACGACGCTCGCGAGGCCGTCGCCAAGGGCGTGCGCTCCTCCGGGCGGGTCGTCCTCGCCGCAGCCCTCATCATGGCGGCGGTCTTCGCGGCCTTCGTCCTGTCGCCCGACCGCATCATGAAGCAGTTCGGCCTGGGCCTGGCCGCCGCTGTCATGGTCGAGGCGTTCTTGGTCCTTGTGGTCACCCCGGTGCTCCTGACCAAGCTCGGCGCCCGCGCCTGGTCCCCCCTCGGCCGGCACGTACATCGCACGCTTGCCACCGCGGCTGCCAGTGCGGATGCGACCAGCACGCCATAGTCGGCGCGCACCTCAGCGATATCGCACCCCGCGGCACACGGAACACGGCACACGCCTGCACGCTGAGGCCGCCGCTGCCGCACGGCCCGGACCGCCACTGCCGCACGGCCCGGGCCGATCCGGGCCATGGGCGCTAGCCGTCTGCGAGCACCTCGCTTCGGGAGGTGACGTTCAGTTTTTGCAGGACCTTCGCCACGTGCTGTTCCACCGTTCGCGGCGACAAGAACAACACATCCGCGATCTCCCGGTTCGTATGCCCGATGGCCACGAGACGGGCCACCTCCTTCTCGCGCGGCGAGAGTCGGTCGCCGTACCCACGCCGACCGCGTCGCGAAGGGATGATGACACCGTTATCACGTAGCACCCGACGACAACGGGCCGCATCCCGCGTCGCGCCCAGCGCGGCGAATCGCTCGGCGAGTTCGGTCAGCTCCGTCGCCAGCTGCGCCCCGGATTTTCCCACCGCGTAGCGGGCATCACCGAGGCCAGCCATACCGCCCAGGTCGGCGCTGCCGCCAACGGCGCCCGTAGCGAGACGGCAGCGCAGGGCCGCTTCGGCCGTACGAGCTGCCAAATACGGTGAGGGCAGAGCGGCGTACCGGGCACTCGCCGTCTCGAAAGCCGCGATGGCCGCAGCCCGACGGCCCTGTGCGTAGGCCACCGTCCCGCGGCAGGCGTCCAGCGCGGCGGCGGCCAGCGGCGCATCGCAGCAGGCGATCCCCGCGGCGTACTCCGCGACCAGGGCTTCCGCCTCCGCTACCCGTCCGCAGCGCACGAGCACGGCCACCGCCATCGGCATCAGCTCCGCGCCCCACACCCACATCCCCTTGCGCCGGACCCTGGCGATGGCCCGCTCCGCCTCCGCGCGGGCCGACTCCATCTCGCCGCGGGCCATCCGCACCCGGATCACCGCCCCCGCGGCGGCAGGCAGGATGGAGGCCCGGGTGTTGGCCGGGTCACTGAGTGCGGCGGCTTCGAGTGCGTCGGTGGCCGCGTCCCACTCACCGCGTGCGATGGCGAGCAACCCGAGGACCAGTTGCGCGTCGGCCGCGGTGCCGGAGATGCCCTGCACCATAGCGAGCACCTGGCGCGATCTCTCAGCCAAACCCCGCCAGTTACCGATACTCCACTCCAGCCGCAGCGAGGTGCCATCGATGACCCCCTGGAGGAACGGCGCCCTGCACTCGGCGGCATACCGCTGCCCTTCACGCCGGAACCGTTGCGCCGCCGCGTAGTGGCCGAGCCAGGTGGTGGCCTCGGCCAGATTGCCGTACAGCCGGGCGAGTTGCAGGCACTCACCGGGCGACTGCCCGGTGCTCGTCAGTTCCTGTGCCTCGGCCCAGGCCGTGGGGTTGCCCGCCATCATGCGCAAGACGACACGATTACCGCGTACAGCCAGCCGCAGGGCCGGGTCCGACTGGTCCGTGACAAGTTCCTCGGCGCGGTCGAGCCACTGCTGGTACACCCCGTACGGGTGCTCGCCGCAGCTCGCTATGCCCAGCGCGGCCATGGCCCGGGCGGCGAGCGCGGGGGAGTCGCGCAGTTCCTCGACCGCGATCTCGGTGTACAGCCGGCCCTGCTCGTACTGCCCGGCCTGGTTTCTGAGCAGCCTCCCGAGGTTGAGCCGGATCTCACCGCGTACGACATCGGGGAGATCACCGTCGCGCACGATGCCGTGTAGCAGCTCAGCGGCCCTGCGGTAGGAGTGGCCCAACACCGCGGTGTGGCTGAGCTGGACGGCGAATCTGGCCCGGTCGCCGGTACGTAGCCGTGGGTCGGACAGCAGGCCCTCCAGTATCTCCACGGCGACGGCGGTGTCGCCGAGCCTCCTGGCGGCGTCGATTGCCGCCTCGCTGTACCGCAGCCAGGCGTCGAGGCCGCCGACCTGCCGCGCGTGGTAGGCGAGTTGAACCAGCGGTGGCGGCTCGGCGTGGATGAGCGCGGCCAGCACTCGTCGGTGCAGTCGGCGTCGGTCCAGACTCGGCAACAAATCGTAGGCCGCCTGCTGGGCGAGGGAGTGCCGAAAGCCGTAGCGGTCACCACCGAAGTCGTAGAGCACGCCCGCAAGCAACGCTTCCCTGATGCCGCTGCCCGCATCGACACCGATCGGGAGCCAGGACGCGCGGGCGTGCGCGCCGTCGCGCACCCCGTGCCCGGGCGGGGCGCCGGGTGCGTCCCGGCGCGCGCCCGCCGGGCGGGCGCCTGCGAAGGGCCGGGGCTCATCGGCTCCGGCGAACCCGGGTTCGTCGCTTGCCACGGTGGCGATCAGGTCCTCCGTAGCGGGGACGCGCAGCACGGCCGCCGCACGCACCACGGCCATGGCATCCGTAGAAAACGCCGCCATCTGGTCCGCCATCGCCTCGCGCAGCAGCCTGGGCACCTCCATCGCGTCAAGTGTCTCCCGCTCTGCGCCCCAGCCCACTGGCAGACCGCTGACGATGAGCGCGCGGACGACCTCTTCCAGGACGAACGGGATGCCTGCGGTGCGTTCGTGGAGCTCGGCGGCGAGATCGGCGGGTACGGCATCGGTCCCGGCGATGGCGGCGGTGAGGCAGCGTACGGCCGGCACGTCCAGGGGTTTGAGCGGTATCAGGGCGGAGGTGATGCCGGGCGGGTGCCGGTAGGCGCGGCCCAACTGTAGCCCGGCGCCCACAAGGTCCTCGCGGCGGTAACTGAGCACCGTGGACACCCCGGCGGGCGGATCGTCAACGAGGTAGCTGACCAGGTCGCGGGTGCCGTCGTCAGCCCAGTGCAGGTCCTCCACGACCACAACGACCTGGCCGAGTGATGCGAGCAGCGCGCGCACGGCGCGAAAGAGCCGGTGCCGGCGGGCCTGGTGGTCATGAAGCGTCTCCGGCGCGGGCGGCAACGCATCGGCCAGCTCCGGCAGATAGGGCCGCAGCGCCCCGCACACGGGGTTGAGCTTGTAGGGCAGCTGGCCTTCGAGTTGCCGCAGCAGATCGAAGAACGGGCCGTAAGGGAACGGTTCGCGCAGTGGTTGGCAGGTGCTGAGCACAACGCGGCGGCCCTGTACGGACGGGTGCTGCAACGCCTCCCGGATCAGCCGGGTCTTGCCGATCCCGGCCTCTCCTTCGACGAAGGCGACCGAGGGTGGATGGTTGATGGCGTCGAGCAGTGCATGCAGTTCGCCGGCGCGACCGACGAGGACCGGGGCCCCCGAACGGTGAAAAAGTGGACTGGTCATGGGGGACTCCGTGCCCGAGGGAAGACCGAGGCCGTGGTCCGCGATGACAGGCGGGCACCGACGCGCCCGGCTTGGCCGTCTTGCTCCGGCCGGGCGTCTGTGGACACCGCACCGATATTCCGGTCATCACCGGTCTGCTGTCACTTCCGGCTCTCCCGTAACCAGTTGGCCACCGCGGTAACGCGAAGCTACTCACCGCAGGCCGCCGGGGCAAGAGGGAGACACGCCACGACCAGCCGCCATCCGGTACGGCCGGACCTGGGGCCGTACCTGCGGCCGTACCTGGGGCCGTCCCTGCGGCCGGGGCATGGTCGGGCGCGGTTCGAGCGCGGCTGATTCGGCGTGACACGGTCCCGGTTCCGAATCGAACTCTCGGGCGTGACCGTGTCGCTGGTCCGGGGGGAGAGGTCAACGCCTCCTTCGGGCCGCGTACCTGACGCATACGGCTACGGATGAAAACACGGATTGCTGCCCTTTGAGTACGGCCTCTACGGTCCTCTCATCCCCCCAACACGACATGCACCCGACAAAAAGTACCTGGTGAAGGGGCGAGCCCGGGCGCCCCGGAACCGAAACCAGGCGCCCGAGCCCGCACCGTACGGGAACTTCCCGGCACCGCCTCCAGCACGCAACAAGCGTCGCGACGGAACGACACACCGCCGCGGCGTGGCCACGGAGACGGGGCACAACGGGTGCTATCGGCCAGTTGGAGGGCGCCCGCCCCATGACGGGCTTCTCCTGAGAAAGGGAACAGCATGAGCGGAAACAACCGGCTAGCCAAAACGGCCAGCCTTGCAGTCGCGGCCCTCGCATTGGCGCCACTGTTCGCCGGAGGCGCTCAGGCGGCGGCCGGTGACACCGCCCCCCGCACACAGGCCGTCAACCCGACCAACACGGCGCCCGCGCCCGATGGCACGCAGACCAGGATCATCGGCGGCCAGCCCACCACGGTTGCCGCGTATCCCTACATCATCGCCGCGCTGCGCGAGGGCGGGCCGCGCCCGCTAGGTCAGACGTGCACGGGATCGGTGATCGGCCCGAAGACGATCCTGATCGCCGCGCACTGCAAGAACGGCGAGGGCACCAAGTCCTTCTTCTACGGAGTCGACGACCTCACCAAGCCGGAAGGAGGCGTGAAGATCGACGTCGCGTCCTACACCCAGCACCCCAAGTACTCGTCACCGGACGGCCGACCGACCGGTTACGACGTGGCTGTCGTCAAGACCAAGCAGACGATTCCGGTCAAGGGAGGCCAGTACGCCAAGTTCGCCACGTCGGCCGACAGCGCCCTGTCCAAGCCGGGCAAGACCGGCACCGCGATCGGCTATGGCCGCGTACGCGTCAATGAGAACCAGTACGGGCATCTGAAGAAGGCCAGCCTGCCGATCGTGGACGGACGCAACACCTGCGGTCGCTTCGGCACCTTCCAAGACTCGGTCATGGTCTGCGCCGGGTACGCCGATGGCCACGACGGCATCTGCCAGGGCGACAGCGGCGGCCCGCTGGTCGTGGATGGCGTCGTGGTCGGTGTCGCCTCGTGGGTGAAGACCGGCTGCACGAGCTACGGCGCATGGGGACGGCTCACCAACGAGATGGGCGACTGGGTCAAGACCCAGGCGTCCTAGGACAAGCCCAGCGCTCCCCGCAACCGCATTCGCCACCTCGTGCTCCCGACCACCGCCACCAAGACGGTGCTGGCGGGCAAGCCGGCCGGCTAGCCACCGGTGGCGAAGCTCCCGACCCGCTGGTACGACGCGGGCGGCTCCCACGCCTCAGCAGTCCACCGGCAAGGACCGGGGCACCGCCTCGCACGCCCAACAGCCCGGCGACGGCAGCACCGGCAACGGCGTGAGCACGAAGAACACCGGTCCGCCGGGCCAGAAGAAGTAACCGGCGAAGCCGACAGCCACCACACGAGAAGGGAACGCGGGCACCACCTCACGACAGATCCAGCGCCAGACCCCCCGGCAACCGCGCCTTGTGCGCCACCAGTTGACCCCACAGTTACAGCGCACGGTGCGGGGCCCTCCCTAGGGGTCCCGCACACGCGCATGCCCGACACAGCAGCAGTCGGCGTTCCACGCTCCGGCCGCGCATACCCGAAGCCTGACCGGTGAAGGCCACCCCGCAAACCCCGAAGCCCCCGCCCGAGAGAGCGCTCAATGCGTCACTGCCCGGCATCGCGGCCTCGGGTCTGCCCCTGGGACCGCTCAGATGCCGTAGCGCGGAAGAACACCGGTATCGATGGGAGACGGCAGCGGAGCGAACAGGTCGATCGTCTCCCCGTACACGCCATCGACCCGACCGTGGTACTCGCCGTCCTTCGGCCGGGTGTGCAGGGCCCAACGGCCGGTGCGGGGATCGAGGATCAGCAGGGCAGCAACTCCGGCGCGGGCGTACCAGCCGTTCTTGTCCGTGACGTCCTTCGCCTTCTCCGATCTCGGTGCAGCGGTGGCGGCGGATGTGGGATGAGGGCGGTCCGCGGGCTCTGCGGTCGCAGGGGCCGGCCTCGTTGCCGAGGCTGAGCGAGAAGCAGTTCGCCCAGCTGGAGGCGGAGCTGGCGAAGGGGCCCGCTGCGCACGGCTGGGAGGACCAACGCTGAACCCTGAGCCGTGTGAAAGCGGTGATCGGCCGGCGCTTCCACCTGGCCTACACGATCCAGGGCGTGCGCACGCTTTTAGTGCGAAACGGCTGGTCCTGCCAGATCCCGGCCCGACGAGCTATCGAACGGGATGACGAGGCGGTCGCCGGGTGGGTCAAAGAGGTATGGCCCTGCGCGGAAGACTCGCGGCGGCCCGTGGAGCCTGGCTCGTCTTCGAGGACGAAGCCGGCTTCTCCATGACGCCGCCGCAGGCGAAGACCTGGTCCCAGCGCGGCCGGACACCGGTCGTGCGGGTCCGAGGCCGCTCCCGCAGACGCATATCCATCGCGGCTCTGACCTGCTACAAACCCGGCCACTGCTCCAGGATAATCTACCGGCCACGCCGAGACGACGGCCGCCGCGACGGACGCAAGAGTTTCCTCTGGCGCGACTACCGGGACCTGCTGATCGCCGCCCACCAACAGCTCGGCGGCCCGATCGTGCTCATCTGGGACAACCTCAACGTCCACAAATCCGCCGGTCTGCGAGAGTTCGCCGCCTCCCGGGACTGGCGCACCATCTACTACCTGCCGCCCTACGCACCCGACCTCAACCCTGTCGAGGGGATCTGGTCCCTCCTACGACGCGGCTGGCTCTCCAACGTCGCCTTCAGCACTCCCGAACACCTCATCCAGCGCATCCGACACGGCCTACGGCACATCCGGGCACGACTTCTAGTCGGCCATGTCCCCATCTCCCCCACGCCACAATTCCCCGGAGCCCAGACCCTACCTGCGGCCACCTCGGCAGCTGCCTTCTTTGCCGACTCCCATCGAGCTCACGAGCATCTCGTCCTACGGCTCACGGGAGAACACGCTCCTCATCCATGTGCCCCTCGCCGCAGCACGCAGACGCCCCAGGAGAACCGACGCAGTCGCGCCTGTTCGACGTGAGAGGCGGTGTCGCCATAGTCCACGTTGAGGTGGCGGCCGAGTACGACGATGGCCACGCAGCCCGCCCCGGCTGCCTTTAGCGCGGCGGATGCGGACTGGGCATGATTGCCGGTGGTCCAGGTGTCATCGATGAGCAGAATGTTGTCACCCCACAGGCCGGCTGAGGTGTACCGGGCGGGCGAGACTGCACGGCCAAGGGTCGCCGCTTCCGGGGCTGCCGTGAGCAGGTCTCGGTAGCGAGCACGAGTAGGGCCGACTATCTCGGCCGCCATGTCGCGTAACGGATGAGCACTGCGCCCACTGGGTGCTGGGAACGGTGGTGACGGTGTCGAAGTGTGGAACGGCGCAGCTGGCACTGATGCAGGCTTCATGTGCGGCGAGAAAACGCCACAATACGGCTGCCAATCCCATGCGGAAGTACTGTTGCTGCGGGCCCTGGGCGTTCTTGTACCGCCATAGCTCGTTGGCGTATTGCTCCCTCTTGAGGGCCAGGCTGATCGGAACCACCGTGTCCGCTGCGCCGGTGCCGAAAACCATGGCGGCCTGCTGACAGGGCCAACAGGTGGGGTATCCAGCGTTCGCCGGGCCTCGGCACGTCTGGCATACGCCTGGACCGGCCACCAAAGGGTGGACGAGGAAGTTGGCATACCTGGCGGACAGCCCAACGACGGATGCCACCCGCAGCCGCCCTCTACGCCCAGGTGAGCTCGCCCGTGACCGGGACGAGGGAGTCGAGTTCGGTGAAGACGTCGTCGGGGCCGTCGATGATGGTGGTATTCGGCCGGGACGCGTACTCTCGCGCCCACTCGTGCGTCATAAGAGATCGCATGAGGAAGACTCTTCGGCCGTGCTCCAGCGCAAGTCGGACCTGCATGCGGGCCCCGCTGCGGTAGGCAGCCTCCACAACGACAGTCGCCAGGCTGTAGCCACTCATCACCGCGTTGCGCAGGGGGAATGACGCCTTTGAGGGAGGCGAATCCGGCCAAAACTGGGAAAGTAGTAGCCCCCGCTCGGCGATCTCCTGCTGCAGCCGGGCATTTTGCGCAGGGTAGGAGCGTCGGAGACCGGTACCGATGACTCCTACGGTTCGGCCACCGACAGCAAGCGCGGTGCCGTGTGCTGCGGTGTCGATTCCCGCAGCCAGGCCGCTTACCACGGTGACACCACGCTCCGCAAGTCCGCCAGCGATTGCGCGCGCGTGCGCTACGCCCTCCGGCGTCGGAGTACGGGTGCCCACCACAGCAACCCGCAGATCGTCCTCAACGGATGCACCGCGCAGAAAGAGAAAGGGCGGGCGCTGGTGGACCAAACGCAGATAGAGCGGGTAGTCCTCATCAAGGATGGTGACCAACCGCATGCCCTCACGTTCCCAGGCCGCGATTTCAGCAATGCCCGCGTCCAGGTCTGCGGGCGGCTGGGTATCGAAGAGAGAACCCTGCCCCGTGGTGTCCAGCACATCCTCGAGCACGGTGCGAGCGCTGCCTACGACTTCAACCTGGTCCGTGATCTCGGACCAGGAGCGGTCCCCACGCCGCAGCAGTGCGACGAGTGCGGCTCGCTCCAGTTCCTGATCCATATCTGAAGTATAGAGAGAGCCGCACCTCCGAAGAGATGCGTACGGGCAGACCCAACGCCATAACCGGCCCCTCCCCCGACTCGGCACACCTCCGACGAAGGAGCCCCACCTGGTCCCAGGAGATCCGCATGAGAGCAAACCTGCACCGCAACTCAGAAGGTCCAGCCCCGTTCCCATCGTTTCCAGTCCGGCTAGATCGCCATACAAACAGGTCAGGCGGGGTTGTTCTCAGGCTCGGGGCGGGGCAGTATGTCCAGGTTGAGGGTGTAGGTCCGCCCGGCGGCCAGCTCGATGAGAAACCCGTTGCAAGTGCACCCACTCACCCGATACCGCTTAGTGTTCCAACTCGGCACGGGCAGCAGCAGCCCCGCCTAAAGCGACGGCAGCTCCTCTCGTCAGCCCTCCTCCCCCCACGGATGCTGCCTAGCTGAGACAGCAAAGGCTGCCCCGGTGCGGACTGTCTCAAGACTCATCGGCCAGGCATGAGGTGACGATTAGGCTCGTCCCCTTCAGCGGGCTCCCCACGGTCGTCTGAGCCCACTCCGTGAGTACCACCGGCTCCGCAGAGACCCTGGACAACAACTGGGCGACGTCTTCGGCACTCGGAGTCGCGGGCAGTACGCACCGGAGGAGGTGTTTACCGGTGGCGCTGCTGTACTCCTCCTCCCCCTTCTCCTGAGGATCATCGGGCACCCACCGGCACACATCGACGTGCCAGGCGTCCATGCCCTCACCACCGGGATCTGGTGCGGAGACGGTCAGGAAGTGGTGATCCGCGTCGTACGGCTCAGCAAAGATCTCGGGGAACTCCAGCGAGAACATCCCGTCGTCCGCCTGCGCGGCCGACCACTGGTCGAAGGCGGTGACCAGCAGCCGCAAGTCCGAAACTGCCGCCTCCCTCTTCTCGCGGGTGATGCCTTCCTCGAGACGGTCCAATTCCTTCCTCGCTTCACGCGTCAGGAGGTGCATACCGCCGCTGTACGGAACGAACGGGAACCCGGAATCCCAGGAACGCTGGTTCTCCTCAGGCACAGGGACTGCCTCCGAGTACTCGGCGAGCGCATCGCGCAGCTCACGTTCCTCCATCTCCAGCTCCGCCTCGATCGCGATCCTGATCGGAGCGGGCGCGGCCGCGACCGCCTTGTCCAGGTCGGCCAGCGCCTGGTGAAGATCCCAGCAGACCCACTCGTACCAGAGACTGTGCGATCCGCTAAGGAGCCCAGCACGCGCCGCCCGGTCGGTGAGCGCCGCCAGATGCTCAGTGGGATAATGAGCCACCCGCCTGCCCCGCTCGTCCCAGAGGCCCAGGGGGACTGTGGCAAGGGCGGAAATCCGATTGAGCGCTTCGACGATCGGTGCTGCAAGCCCTGCAGAGCCGAGGCTCGTCACGGTGGACGACACGGCATCGTCCGCACGCCGGTAGACCGCCAGAATCTGCGTCTTCCCACGGTTCGCGTGTTGACAGTAGATAGTCATGCAAACGCCTTTCGGCCGCTGGAGCGCTGACATCCCGGCGGCAACGGAAGAGAACACGGAAAGAGGCGGTGGCGAGGGCGCGTTCCGACGCTCCATGCCTCGAAGAGATCAGCGGTGGTTCAGGTCCTATCCCGAACTCCTTACTTCTGGGCAGGTTATCCACACCACACCACACCCGACAACCCCTGAGGTGGCGGGGGCCCACAGCCTGAAGAGCGCCGCGGAGTCTCGGAGATATGCACGAGCGCCAGACGACCAGCCATCGTCCACGCTCCCTGACAAGTCGGCCCGTGCCCGGACTGTCATCAATCACCAAGTCCAGAGTCGCCAGCGGGAGACGCGAAGCGTCCTACCTCACCTAGAAGCGCACCGCCTCGATCGGCTGAGCATGATGACCACGATCAGGGCCGCACCTCAGTCCACCCGTCGGTCTTAGGGGATCAGCAGAGAGGGCACGGACACTGCCCACGCCCAAGCAGCAGCCAGCCGAAGTCAAACGTCAGCACGGCTGTGCTGACGCGTCAGCACAGAAATTGACACAAAAAGACCCCCCGACTTGCGTTTCCGCAGGTCAGAGGGGTCTCACAACGTGGAGCCTAGGAGAGTCGAACTCCTGACATCCGCCATGCAAAGACGGCGCTCTACCAACTGAGCTAAGGCCCCGTTGCCGATACAGGATACCTGTTACTTGATAGCTTTCCCGACCGGGTATCGCTCGTACGTACCGCTCTCCGTAGGATGCCACGCAAGATTCGCGGCAGCGAAGCGAAGGGGAGAGCGAGATGGACGCAGCACAGCAGGATGCCACCGCCCGCGCACGGGACCTGCAACGCAGTTGGTATGGGGAACCGCTGGGCGCTCTCTTCCGCCGTCTGATCGACGACCTCGGGCTCAACCAGGCCCGCCTCGCCGCGGTACTGGGACTCTCAGCACCGATGCTGTCGCAGCTCATGAGCGGCCAACGGGCCAAGATCGGCAACCCGGCCGTGGTCCAGCGCGTACAGGCGCTACAGGAGCTCTCCAGCCAGGTCGCAGACGGCAGGATCAGCGCGGCCGAGGCCGCCGAACGTATGGAGGAGGTCAAAAAGTCGGCCGGCGGTTCCGTTTTGAACAACACCTCGCAGACCACGGCCAGCAGCGGCGCTCCCACGGTGCGGCGCGTGGTGCGCGAGATCCAGTCGCTGCTGCGGTCGGTCGCCGCAGCAGGCGACATCATCGATGCGGCCGACGCCCTCACCCCCGCCCACCCTGAACTGGCAGAATTCCTTCGCGTGTACGGCGCGGGGCGCACCGGCGAAGCGGTCGCCCACTACGAGTCACACCAAGGTTGAGGGCCGCACCGGCCGCTCAGCCGAACTGAGCCGGGTCGGTTCGAGCCGGTTCGAGTCGATGGGTGAGCGGACGGTCGGGGCGCGATGGGTGAGATCTTCGCTGGTCGGTACGAGTTGGTCGATCCGATCGGCCGCGGCGGGGTAGGTGCGGTGTGGCGCTCTTGGGATCACCGTCGAGCGCGTTACGTCGCCGCCAAGGTGCTCCAACAAAGCGATGCCCACACGCTATTGAGGTTCGTACGCGAGCAGGCCCTGCGGATCGATCATCCGCATGTGCTGGCTCCGGCGAGTTGGGCGGCGGACGACGACAAGGTGCTGTTCACCATGGACCTGGTGCGCGGCGGCTCGCTCGCACACCTCATCGGCGACTACGGGCCGCTGCCGCCCTCCTTCGTGTGCATGCTCCTCGACCAGTTGCTCTCCGGGACGGCAGCGGTGCACGCGGAGGGCGTGGTGCACCGCGATATCAAGCCCGCCAATGTGCTGCTTGAGGCCACCGGGACGGGGCGTCCACATTTGCGGCTCTCGGATTTCGGTATCGCCATGACCAAGGGGGAGCCCCGGCTTACGGATACCAACTTCGTGGTGGGGACACCCGGTTATTTCGCGCCGGAGCAGATTCTGGGCGCGGAACCCGACTTTCCGGCGGACCTGTTTACGGTGGGTCTGGTGGCGCTGTATCTCCTCAGCGGCCATAAGCCGGACGCGGAAGCCCTCATCAAGCGCTTTATGGAACACGGTGTACCGAATGCGCCCGACGGCATTCCCGAACCACTCTGGCAGGTGATCGCAAACCTTCTCCAGCCCGACCCAGAGGCCCGTTTCCGCACGGCGACGGGCGCCCGCAAGGCACTCTTGTCGGCGGTCGAACTCCTGCCGGAACCGGAGTTCGACGACGAGGTGGTCGAGGTCTTCGACCACCTCGGCCCGCTCCCGCCCGGCTTCGGCCCCGATGGTCCAACGGCGCCAACCCCGCGCCCCCGATCGGCCCGGCTGGCCCAGCGCCCGGACCCACTCGCCCTGGCGAAGGAGTACGACGCGTACGGCGCGTACGACCGCCCGGCGCAACCCGACATGACGGACACGTACGCCACGGGCCCGTACGCCACGGGGCCGTATCCAGCCGAAGCCGCCTCACTCGGCCGGTATCCGGGCGGCTCCACGCCGGTGGCCCCGGCGGGCGGGACGGGTACGGCGGACGAACACGGGCCGACGGGTACGGGGGGCACGACGGGTACGCCAAGGGCTGACAGCCCCGGCGGCCCCACCAACCCCGGTAGCTCAGGCGGCCCCAACGGCTTTGACGGCAGGGCGGGGGCGGATTCCGGATCGGATTCCGGGGCTGGGGCTGGGGCCGGGGCGAACTCCGGCGGCCGGGAGACGGTCCCCGAGCCCGCCGCTCGGCACGCAGCTCCCCAACCGCACGCCCCTCGCCCGCCTGCCGCGCCGACCGAACACACCGCGGGCCCGTACTCCACGGGCAGCCACCCCACCGGAGCGGATGCCACGGGCACCTCCGCGACGGCCGACTCCTGGTTCGGGCTGCCGCAGGGCTCCTGGCAAGGCCCTCAGCCGCCGAACGCACCAGCGCCTGGCACCACCAGCCCCTGGCAAGACCCGCTCAAAGCCCCCGATCCAGCAGCCGGCCCAACAACGGGTACGGGGACTACGGGCACGGGAACCACGGGAACCACGGGAACCACGGGGACCACGGGGACCACGGGGACAGCAGCCACCCAGCGGCCCACCCCGCCCGAGCAACCCGCGCAACCCCAGCAACCCGCGCAACCCGCATCCTCCGAGCCGGCGATGTCGCGTACCGACAGCTTCCCGTTGGCCCCGCCACAGCCCACACCGGGTCACGCGGCGGCCGACCCACAACCGCCGTCAGGCGCGCCGGGACAGGCCCGAGCCGGCACCGAGCAACCCACACCCCCGGCCCCCGCCCCTCCGCCGATAGCCGCGCCCGCGCCCGCTAACCCACCGCACACGGCACCCACCGTGCCCCAGCAACTACCGCCCTACCAGGGCACATACGGCTACCCCAACGACCCACATACGCCACACACACCACACACGCCACATACCCGTCCGTACACGCTCCCGCACGCGTACGGCCAGCAGCCGGGGCCGACCACGGCGGCCTACCCACAAGGCGCTACGCCCCAGCCATACGGCCCGCACCTGCCCGTGCCGCCACCAACCTCCCCCACAGCGGCCACCGACGCGGCCCGGGCCAACACGGACTCCTCGGCGTTCACCAGAACCTCTGGCACCTTCGGCGCCTCCACCACGCCCATGACCTCCGGTGCCACGGACCCCCCAAAGCCCTCGGCAGCGAGCACGCCTCTCGACCCGGCTTCCTCCAACTCCCCGGCCGGCTTGGGCACTTCGATCTCGTCGGCGACCGCCAGCGGACCCGTACGTGCGGCTCTGCTCTCGGGAGCCCCTACGGCCTCGGCCCCTACGGCGCTGCCAGACATCCCGCACGCCGGGCACGCTTCCGCACGCCCTCCCGGGCCATCGCGCGCCATGACGCTCATCATCCTGATCGCCGCAGCAATCTGCTTCGGCGTGGGCACCTGGGCGCTCCTCGCCAGCTAGCGCAGTGGATCAGCTAGCGCGTTACCCCAACGAACACATCGGCGCCGACTAGCCCAACTCACCGGCCGGGCACACCACCAGCTAAGGCGTCTCATCAACTAGGCCACCAGTCCACGGCCCGTCACTTCCCCAACACCCCCACTACCAACCGGAATGCGAGCCTCCGCCCGGCGGTCCCCCGCCAGCCGCAGACGAGGCCCCGGGCGAGGCCGCACGGCGGCGAGCGGTCAGCTTCCAGGCGCCGAGGCCGGCCAACAGCGCGGTACCCAAGGCGAAACCGCCGTACGCAACGGCCCGCAACTGGTCGCTCTGCCGTACCTCGGCGGCGCTTTGCCCGCGACGTGCGGCGCGCTCGTCGTCCTTGCCGACGCCGAAGCCGCCCGCCGTTGCGCTGCCGTCGTAGCGGGGGCCCGGCCGCGGCGTGCCCTTGAGGTGAACTCGTACGGTCACCGGGACGCCGTCCTTGAAGTACCGCTCCATCTCCGGGCTGATGGAGACCGCGACGTAGTACCAGCCGGCAACGCTCGCGGCCCGCACAGCCGCCTGGGAGTGTGCCGCTCGGTTGGCGTAGGCGAGGGGCGCGGTACCGATCCGGGAGCCGTTCTGGTCGCCCTTGTACGAGATGAAATGGTTGGTGGCGAGCAGCGCGCGGCCTGGGTTGTAGAGCGTCGCGCCGAGTGCGTCGCTGAGGAAGCCCGCGCTGCCGGTCGGCTTGCCCGTCGAGCCCGCGGGGCTGGGGACTTCGATGCTGGTCAGCAACTGTTGTCCCCAATCTACGGGGACCTTGAAGAAGCGGGTTTGGCCGGGCTCGACGGTGTCCTTCCAGGCTCCGGGCGACAGTGCTGTGGCGTCGTTGAAGCCGGTGCCGCCCGGGCGTGGCCTGGGGGTTTCGGTGGTGGGTAGGGGCGCCTGGGAACTCCAACTGCCCTTCGGGGGTTGCTCGGTGGGGCCGCCCTTGACCGCGGGTTCACGCATGTGCCGGACTTCGAGCGTCCAGCGCTGTGCTCGGGGTGTCGGCGTGCTGGGCCGCTCCACCTTGACGAGATGACGGCCCGCGTCGCCGCATCGCGCCGAGGTGCCGGAACCGGGCTGCCGTACGACGGCGGTGCCGAACGGGTGGGCCACGTCGTCCGCGTCGGCCCCGGCGAGCGCCGCATCACAGCGCCCGCCGTCCAGCCGAGTCAGCGTTATCCGGATCTCGTCCTTGTACGCGTCGATGCCGGAGCCTGGCGGCGGAATGGCCACGGCCGAGACGTAGGCGGTGGAGCTGGCGTCGAGATCGACCGAGTAGAACCGGGTCTCGCCGTTGCCGATGCTGTCCACGCGGGGCCCACCGGCGGCGAGCGATGCGGCGTTGTCGCTGCTTTCACCGCCGCTGATGCGGGGTCCCGCGGTGCGGTACGTACGCTCGTGGGCGCCCGGCGCGGCCTGCGCCGACCCCGGTATCAGGCCGCCCACGACGCCCGCAGTGCAGAGCACCGCCACCGCGGCGAGGCTGGTCCGATGCCTACGGCGGCGGTCGTTCATCGGGCGACGCTCCTCGTCGTAGCGGTTTCCGGCACCACGTTTTGCTCGTGCAAGCTAATTGTTTGCTTACGTGAACTCAAGGGGCGAGACGAGAAACAACGACATGACCGGGCCCCCCGCCCATGCCACAACCCCCGCGCCGCCCCGACCCGGGCAGGTCAGGCTCCGCCCCAAACGCCGCTGAACCCCGCGCCGGCGCCGCCGGCCGCCCCCACCACACAAACTGCCACCCCCACTGCCGCCCCCACCACCACAAAACGTCCACCATAAATTGCCACGACAACTGCCACGACAAACTACGGGGCCTCGACCGCTGCGAGCGATCGAGGCCCCGTAAGAGGATTAGTGCGACTCACACACCCGAACCTGCGGGCACGGAGTCGGTCGCCTCCGTCCACAGATCCTGCTCGGCGCGATCCGCCTGGATCTGGCGGTACACGAGGAGCCCGCCGATTGCGGCCAGTGCGACCAGGAGAAGCTTCTTCACCGCGCGACCTCGTCTTTCCTTGACGTAGGAGACCTTCTGGCGCCCGACTATACACACCGGCCGATACCGATCAGTGACCTAGGCCCTGGCCCAACTCAGTGGATGGACAAAAGAATCGGCCCGGATGGATATCCCTCCATCCGGGCCGTTCGCATCGGTGGGGCTAACAGGACTTGAACCTGTGGCCTCTTCCTTATCAGGGAAGCGCTCTAACCGTCTGAGCTATAGCCCCGCGCTGCACCGAAAGATTAGCGCACCACCAGCCCTGTCCCAAAATCGGTATCGGGCCGGGCCCTGAATCACTCGTACAACGGCCCGGACACCCCCGGCGGATTTATCCCCGCGTCGCCCCGGCCTCAGCGCCGCCCGGCCCTCTGGAAGCCATTTCGCGCCGCGCTTCCCGGGCCGGTACGGGCCCGGCACAGGCCCGGTGCTGGCCGGCACTGGTTCCGTCCTGGCGCTGGTCCAGTCCTGGTTCCCGTGCCGGCCGGCCTGCTCGTTTCTGCTCGTTCTGCTCTTTTAGGTGGGTTTACTCGTCTTCCGCCAGCGTCAGCTCCACCCCGCCGACGAAACCCGCCGACAGGTTGTAGATGAACGCCCCCAGCGTGGCCAACGCCGTCGCCAGCACCACATCGATCACCGCGACGATCGAGGTGAAGATCAGCACGCGGGGCAGCGACATGAACGACTCAAGGTCGAAGCCGCCGCCCTCGTTGGACTCGGTGGCGTCGGTGATCGTGCCGCCCACGGTGGAGAAGACACCCATCGCGTCCATCGTCATCCACAGCACGGAGGCCGCGATGATCGTGCAGATCCCCAGCGCGATGGAGAGCAGAAAGCTGACCTTCATCACGGACCACGGATCGACCTTCGCCACCCGCAACCGGGCCTTTCGGGTGCGCGGCACGGTACGCGCGCCCGCCGGCGTGCGCGGGCGGCGCACCGCCTGCTGACCGCCCGCCGCGCCCTGCCCGCCCACCGAACCAACGTTCTGTGCCTTGCCCTGGTGCTGGCCGCCGGCCTGTGCGCCGCCGGTCTCACCCGCCGGCGGCGCGTACGCGTGGGGCGGGTGATAGGGCTGGGACTGCTGCTGTGATGCCGGCCGCTCACTGGGCAGTGGGCTCGCCGCGTACGGCTCATAGCCCTGCTTGGCACCTCGGGTATCCGTCACGGTTCCCCTCTGGGAGTCAGCCGCTCCCCTGCGGGAGTCAGCGGCCGAGCCACGGACGCTGTCCGGCGCCGTCGCAGGTCCGATGGGCTGCCCGCCCTCAGCACCCGCAGCGCCCGTGGCTCCAGTCACGACTTACTCCTCATCGCTCCCGGCCGGGGGCGCCTCGCCCTCGGCTGATTCTGGGCCGGTCGCCTCGGTCGCCTCGACATCATCGTCCGTCTCGGCTGCCTCGACCGCCTCAACGAGTTCCTCGACCTCTTCGGCCTCGCGACCCGCTTCGGCGTTGCGCGCGATACCTACCACGGCATCCCGCTTGCCTAGATTGATCAGTTGAACGCCCATGGTGTCACGGCCCGTCTCCCTGACCTCGTTGACCCGCGTACGGATCACACCGCCGCTGAGGGTGATCGCAAGGATCTCATCGCTCTGCTCGACCACCAACGCGCCGACGAGCGAGCCGCGATCTTCCACGATCTTCGCGGCCTTGATTCCGAGACCGCCACGCCCCTGCACGCGGTATTCATCCACATCCGTCCGCTTGGCGTACCCGCCATCGGTGGCGGTGAACACGAACGTACCGGCCCGAACGACATTCATCGAGAGCAGTTCGTCACCCCCGCGGAAGCTCATGCCTTTAACACCCGAGGTCGCGCGGCCCATGGGGCGCAGTGCATCATCCGTGGCAGTGAACCGGATTGACTGCGCCTTCCTGCTCACAAGGAGCAGATCGTCCTCGGCCGACACCAGCTCGGCGCCGATCAGTTCGTCCTCGCCGCCCTCGTCGGTCTCGCGCAAATTGATGGCGATGACGCCACCGGAGCGCGGCGAGTCGTAGTCCTTGAGCACGGTCTTCTTCACCAGACCGGCCTTGGTGGCCAGCACCAGGTACGGCGCCGCATCGTAGTCCCGGATGGCCAAGATGCGGGCGATCTGCTCGTCCGGCTGGAAGGCCAGCAGGTTGGCGACGTGTTGGCCGCGCGCCTCCCGTCCGGCGTCCGGCAACTCGTACGCCTTGGCCCGGTAGACCCGGCCCTTGTTCGTGAAGAACAGCAGCCAGTGGTGGGTGGTGGAGACGAAGAAGTGGGAGACGATGTCGTCCTGCTTGAGCTTGGTGCCCCGGACGCCCTTGCCACCGCGCTTTTGCGAGCGGTAGTCCTCGGTCTTGGTGCGCTTGACGTAGCCGCCCCGCGTGATGGTGACGACGATGTCCTCTTCGGCGATCAGGTCCTCGATGGACATGTCACCGTCGAACGGCACCAGCTTGCTGCGCCGGTCATCGCCGAACTTGTCCACCACCGCAGCCAGTTCGTCGCTGATGATCTGCCGCTGCCGCTCGGGGGAGGCCAGGATCGCGCTGTACTCGTTGATCTTGGCCTGAAGCTCGTCGTGCTCCGCGACGATCTTCTGCCGCTCCAGGGCGGCCAGCCGGCGGAGCTGCATCTCCAAGATCGCGTTGGCCTGGATCTCGTCGATGGCCAGCAGGCCCATCAGGCCCTCACGGGCGATGTCCACCGTGTCGCTGCGCCGGATCAGCGCGATGACCTCGTCGATCGCATCCAGCGCCTTGAGCAGGCCACGCAGGATGTGCGCCCGCTCCTCGGCCTTGCGCAGCCGGTAACGGGTACGCCGGACGATGACCTCGACCTGATGGGTGACCCAGTGCCGGATGAAGGCGTCGAGCGCGAGGGTGCGCGGCACTCCATCGACCAGGGCCAGCATGTTGGCGCCGAAGTTGGACTGGAGGTCGGTGTGCTTGTACAGGTTGTTCAGTACGACCTTGGCGACCGCGTCCCGCTTGAGCACGATCACCAGTCGCTGACCGGTGCGCGAAGAGGTCTCATCGCGCACATCGGCGATGCCGCCGACCTTGCCGTCCTTCACCAGGTCGGCAATCTTTTGCGCGAGGTTGTCCGGGTTGACCTGGTAAGGAAGCTCGGTGACCACCAGGCACTGGCGGTTGTGGATCTCCTCCACCTCGACCACCGCACGCATGGTGATCGAGCCGCGCCCGGTGCGGTACGCCTCCTCGATGCCCTTGCGGCCCACCACCAGGGCGCCGGTCGGGAAGTCCGGGCCCTTGATGCGGTCGATGAGCGCGTCGAGCAGTTCCTCGGACGAAGCCTCGGGGTTGGCCAGGGCCCACTGGGCGCCCTCGGCGATCTCGCGCAGATTGTGCGGCGGGATGTTGGTCGCCATTCCGACCGCGATTCCGGCCGAGCCGTTGACCAACAGGTTCGGGAACCGGGCAGGCAGGACCGTCGGTTCCTGGTTACGGCCATCGTAGTTGTCCTGGAAATTGACGGTGTCCTCGTCAATGTCCCGGAGCATCTCCATGGCCAGCGGGTCCATCTTGCACTCGGTGTACCGCATGGCGGCGGCCGGGTCGTTGCCGGGGGACCCGAAGTTGCCGTTGGAGTCCACCAGCGGCATGCGCATCGACCAGTGCTGCGCGAGCCGCACCAGTGCGTCGTAGATGGAGGAGTCACCGTGCGGGTGGTACGTACCCATGACGTCGCCGACGACGCGAGCGCACTTGTAGAAGCCCTTCTCAGGCCGGTAGCCGCCGTCGTACATCGCGTACAACACGCGCCGGTGCACCGGCTTGAGGCCGTCCCGCACGTCGGGCAGCGCACGCGAGACGATCACGCTCATCGCGTAGTCGAGGTACGAGCGCTGCATCTCGGTTTCGAGCCCGACCGGCTCGACGCGCATTCCGGCTCCCACGGCCTGCGGGGTCAGCTCGGGATTCTCGATGGTGGGGGGGTTCTCGTCGGCCATTGCTGGTCAAAGTCCTTTCAGGCGGCGGCTAGGGCCCTGGCACCGGTGGGCTGGGGATGGGCCGACTCAGATGTCGAGGAAGCGGACGTCCTTGGCGTTGCGCTGGATGAACGAGCGCCGTGCCTCGACGTCCTCCCCCATCAGCACCGAGAACAGGTCGTCGGCCTGCGCCGCATCGTCCAGCGTGACCTGGCCCAAAACGCGGTGATCGACATCCATGGTCGTCACGCGCAGTTCCTCGGCGTTCATCTCACCGAGGCCCTTGAAGCGCTGTACGGAGTCGTCCCTGGTGCGCTTGCCCTGCTCGCGCCCGGCCGAGATCAGCGCGTCGCGCTCCCGGTCGGAGTACGCGTACTCGAAGTCGTCCCGACCCCACTTGATCTTGTAGAGCGGGGGGCGGGACAAGAAGACGTGCCCGGCCTCCACCAGCGGTCGCATGAAGCGGAAGAGGAAGGTGAGCAGCAGCGTGTTGATGTGCTGGCCGTCCACATCGGCGTCCGCCATCAAGATGATCTTGTGATAGCGGAGCTTCTCGATGCTGAAGTCCTCCTGCACCCCGGTACCGAACGCCGAGATCAGCGCCTGCACCTCGGTGTTCTGCAAGATCTTGTCGATCCGCGCCTTCTCGACGTTGAGGATCTTGCCCCGGATCGGCAGAATCGCCTGATATTCCGGGTTACGCCCCGACTTCGCCGAACCACCGGCGGAGTCACCCTCGACGATGAAGATCTCGCACTTCGTCGGGTCGTTGGACTGGCAGTCGCTCAGCTTGCCCGGCAGCGACGCCGTCTCTAGAAGGCCCTTACGACGCGTGAGGTCGCGCGCCTTACGGGCCGCCACCCGGGCCGTCGCCGCCTGGATCGACTTGCGGACGATGTCCGCGGCCTCGTTGGGGTTACGGTCCAGCCAGTCCGTGAGGTGCTCGTTGATGACCTTCTGGACGAAGGTCTTGGCCTCCGTGTTGCCCAGCTTGGTCTTGGTCTGGCCCTCGAACTGCGGCTCGCCCAACTTGACCGAGATGATCGCGGTCAGTCCCTCGCGAATGTCCTCACCGGCGAGGTTGTCGTCCTTCTCACGCAGGAACTTCTTCTCGCGCGCGTACTTGTTGATCAGGTACGTCAGCGCCGCACGGAAGCCTTCCTCGTGCGTGCCGCCCTCATGGGTGTGGATGGTGTTCGCGAAGCTGTAGACACCCTCGGTGTATTGGCCGTTCCACTGCATCGCGACCTCAAGGGAGAGCATCCGCTCTTTGTCCTCGGCCTCGACGTCGATCACCGTGGGGTGCACCAGTTCACCCTTGCGGGCGTTCAGGAACTTCACGAAGTCGACAATGCCGCCCTCGTAGTAGTACGTGACCGAGAGCTGCTTGCCCTCCTCATCAACGTGCGCCTCGCGCTCGTCGGTAAGGGAGATCGTCAGCCCCTTGTTCAGGAACGCCATCTCCTGGAACCGGCGGGCGAGCGTCTCGAACGAGTAGTCCGTGGTCTCGAAGATGTCCGGGTCGGCCCAGAAGGTCACCGTCGTGCCGGTATCCTCCACCGCCTCGTTCTTGGCCAGCGGGGCCGTCGGCACGCCCAGCTTGTAATCCTGCGTCCAACGGAAACCGTCCTGCTTGACCTCGACGGCCAGCCGCGACGACAGCGCGTTGACGACGGATACGCCCACGCCGTGCAGACCGCCGGAGACGGCGTAACCGCCACCGCCGAACTTGCCACCCGCGTGCAGCACGGTCAGCACGACCTCGACGGCCGACTTCTTCTCCACCGGGTGCAGGCCAACCGGGATGCCGCGCCCATTGTCGACAACGCGCACGCCCCCGTCCGGCAGGATCGTCACGTCGATCGCGTCCGCGTGACCGGCCAGCGCCTCATCGACGGAGTTGTCCACCACCTCCTGGACCAAGTGGTGCAGGCCGCGCTCACCGGTGGACCCGATGTACATGCCGGGTCGCTTACGGACCGCGTCCAAACCCTCAAGGACCGTGATCGCGCTGGCGTCGTACAAGGGCGGCGCCCCCGTGACGTCAGTGACCTCCGGGGTCGGGGAAGCAGTGATGTTCTCGTTGGGGTTGCCGGAATCGGCCACGAAGCGCCCTTTCTGGCACAGCAGAGCCGAACCCCTGGTACGGAGGACCGGCCTTGTCTTTCGAATGCCCCGCACGCACTGTGACCCACAGTGTGCGCAAGCGGCGACGGTGTACCTCAGTCTACCGGTAAGTGCCGACAGAATTGGGGCTTGCGGGTGCCTGAGTCGGCTACTGGCGCCCTGAACCGGCGCCTTCCTACTCCCCATATCTGGTCTGGGCTTCTAGGAGGCTCACACCGGCACTCAGCGCTTCCGCCTATCAACGACCGGCAACGTGAGCGGTGTCTCACCCTTCCCGCCCGTCCCAGCCCCGTACGGCCCCACTCAGGGTCGCCACCCGAAAGGCCGTGGACCAGCGCACTCAGCCACCCGCGCCACCACCAGCACGCTGTGAACGCTCGCGACGCGCGCCCACACACGCACGGCACACACGCCCCGCAAACGCATCTTCGCAGGTCGCAGGGCATATGCCAGCAACACATCGCATACCGCCTCGGGGGAGTGCGCCCCCGCGACACCCGCCCCCAGGCCGCATACGAGTCCACTGCACACGTACTCCAGCATCCGACCCGTTTCCTTCAGCGAGGGTGGCGCGATAACGAGCGCGGCAGGCAGCCAGGCCAGCGAGCGCGAAACTGTCTCGGCGAGCGCAGTGCCAAGGAACGCTGCCACACCCGGGACACGCCGTGGGCTGCCTCGTCGGGGACACACCGGGGGCGCACCAGAGAGCGGTACGCACGCCTTGGAGCGGCTGCCGCACCACGAGCAACTCGGAGAAGCGCCGCCGGAGGCCTGCGGAGCACCGCGGCGTGTGGGTGGGCGCCCCGGCGCGCGCCGCACGCACTGCGCGCCCACCCATTCCCTCATACGAGATCGTTTGCGGGGCCTATACACACGGTTCGACCGATGCCGGCGCACGCTCACCGCAGGCCAGCACGCGCAACCCCAGGCCAGCACGCACAACCGGGGGTCAGCACACGCTCAATTGACGCGCGCTCAGCCGGAGCCGGCGCGCTCAGCCGTAGGTGTCGCCCGGGCCCCGGCTGCCCGGCGCACGCAGCGGTCCGTACCGCCGCGGGGGGCCGCCGGGGCCCAGCACCTTGAGCAACCGCACGGTGCCGTGCCCGAGGTCCGCGTTCAACCGGGCCACGAGCTGTGGTGCGAGAAGTCGTAGTTGGGTGGCCCACGCGGTGGAGTCGCAACACACCGTCAGTACGCGCGGCCCCTCGTCGTAACGCTGCGGCTCGCAGTGCTGTGCCACCTCGGGCCCCACAAGCTGTGGCCAACGCCCCATGACCCCGCCGACCGCCGCCGGGGCTTCCCAACCGCGCTCGGTGATCAGCCGGTTGATGGCCGCGCCGAGCGGCAGCGGATCGCGCCCGTCCGCTCGCGCCCCTGACCGCAGCCCGCCGCGCCTGGCCTGCTTCTTCTGCTGCGCCGCCGCGCCATGCGCACGCGCCCGCTCCTTGGCGGCGCGCAGCGCGACCCGCGCCAAGTCCACGCCCGAAGGCGCCGCCACAGAACCGTCGGCGGCACTTGCGGTACCGGTCCCAGCCTCATCGCCCGCACCCGTCCGAGCCCCGGCACCCAGCCCCTGGGCACTGCCTGGCACCGACCCCGCGGCCCCGTCCTGCTTCGGCCACGAACCACCCGCCACCGACCACGTCATACGCGTTCCACCACGCCTTCCGAGACCGCGTACCGTGCGCCCGCCAGCACGCCCGGCACATCGTCGTCCACCGCGGCCGTCACCAGCACCTGCTCGCCGGGCGCCACCAACTCCGCCAGCCGCTCCCTGCGCCGTACGTCCAACTCGGCGAAGACATCGTCCAAGACCAGCACCGGCTCATTTCCCTCGGTACGCAGCAGGTCGTACGAGGCAAGCCGGAGCGCCAACGCGTACGACCAGGACTCGCCGTGGCTCGCGTACCCCTTCGCGGGCAACTCGCCCAGCTTGAGCAGCAGATCGTCGCGGTGGGGCCCCACCAGCGTCACGCCCCGCTCGATCTCCCGCTTGCGCGCCTCGCCGAGCGCCGTGCGCAACAGCTCGAACAGCTCGCCGCGGTCCGCGGTGCCAAGCTCCGCACCCCCCGCCGCCTCACTCGCGGCGCTGCGGTACTCCAGGGTCACCGGCCCGCCGCCGGGGGCCAGTTGCTCGTACGCCTTGTCGGTCAATGGGCGCAGCGTGGCCACCAGGTCGAGGCGTTGCGCCAGCACCTCCGCGCCCACCTGGGCCAGGTGCTCGTCCCACACGTCCAGCGTGGACAGGTCGAGTTGTCGGCCGCCGTGCCGGCGAGCCATGGCGGCCGTCTTGAGGAGCGTGTTGCGCTGCTTGAGCACCCGGTCGTAGTCCGAGCGCACCCCGGCCATGCGCGGCGCCCTGGCCGTAACCAGCTCATCGAGGAACCGGCGCCGCTCCCCGGGGTCGCCCTTCACCAGCGCCAAATCCTCGGGCGCGAACAGCACCGTACGCAGGATGCCGACCACATCACGCGGTCTGACCTGTGAAGATCGATTGATCCGGGCGCGGTTGGCCTTGCCTGGGTTCAGCTCAAGCTCGATGAGCTGTTGCCGCTCGCCCTGGACCACCGCGGCCCGCACGATGGCCCGCTCGGCGCCCATGCGCACCAGCGGCGCGTCCGCTGATACCCGGTGGCTGGCCAGCGTGGCGAGGTAGCCGATGGCCTCGACGAGGTTGGTTTTACCCTGCCCGTTCGGGCCGACGAACACAGAGACGCCCGGATCGAGCGGCACCTCGACCCGGGCGTACGAGCGGAAGTCGGCGAGTGACAGATGCGAGACGTGCATGGCTTCCGTACCGACCTCCCCCGTCGAGCGCTTTGCGTACGCGGCCAACGAGGGCCGCGCGACCTGCTGTTACTGCTGTTTGCTGTCGTGCGTGAGCTACTTCTTGCTGCTCTCGACCGCGTGGCCACCGAACTGGTTACGCAGCGCGGCGATCATCTTCATCGACGGCGAGTCGTCCTGCCGCGAGCCGAAGCGGGCGAACAGCGAGGCGGTGATCGCGGGCAGCGGCACCGCGTGATCGATGGCCGCCTCTACGGTCCACCGGCCTTCACCGGAGTCCTGCGCGAAGCCGCGCAGCTTCTCCAGGTGCTCGTCGTCATCCAGCGCGCGTACGGCCAGGTCGAGTAGCCAGGACCGGATGACCGTGCCCTCCTGCCAGTTACGGAAGACCTCGCGGACATCGGTGACCGAGTCCACCGCCTCCAGCAGCTCCCAGCCCTCGGCGAAGGCCTGCATCATGGCGTACTCGATGCCGTTGTGCACCATCTTGGCGAAGTGGCCGGCGCCGACCTTGCCCGCGTGCACCGCGCCAAGGTCCCCCGGCGGCTTGAGCGCGTCGAAGATCGGCTGCGCCTTGGCGACGTGTTCGCTGTCGCCGCCGTACATCAGCGCATAGCCGTTCTCCAGGCCCCAGACGCCACCGGAGACGCCGCAGTCCACGAAGCCGATGCCCTTGTCGGCCAGCTCCGCTGCGTGCTTCTCGTCGTCCGTCCACCGGGAGTTGCCGCCGTCGATGACGACGTCGCCGGGCGACAGAAGCGATCCGAGCTCGTCGATGGTGGACTGGGTGGCCGCCCCTGCGGGGACCATGACCCACACCACGCGCGGCCCCTGGAGCTGGCTGACCAGCTCCTCCAGGCTCGCCGCATCGGCGAGGTCCGGGTTGCGGTCGTATCCGATGACGGTGTGGCCTGCGCGGCGAATGCGCTCGCGCATGTTGCCGCCCATCTTGCCGAGACCGACGAGACCGAGCTCCATCACTAATCCTTCTTGCCGGAGTGAGTGCGTTGGGTAACGCTGCCGAGCCTACGCCCGACCCCGCGTGCACGGCTGTGGGCTCCGCCGCTCATACGGAGTGTCCGTTTACGCCTGGATCACACCATTCGCCACGCGGAAAGTCCCACTGCCATGGTCACGCTCAGCCACCGCGTCCCCGGCCGCTCACGGGGTGTCTACCGCCCAACCGGGTTGAGCCCCCGAGGCCAGCGCCAGCCCCCGAAGATCAGCCGAGAGCCAGGGCCACAGGGGCTTCAAAGGGCTCAGCCCGACAGGCGCACCGGCATGATCAGGTACTTGTATGCGTCGTCCGCCTCCGCGTCCACGGCCGGCCTCCCGCTCAACAGAGCGGGCTTGGTGGAGGTGGTGAACGAAAGCTGGGCCACTGGCGAGTCGATCGCGCTGAGCCCGTCCAGCAGGAACGTCGGGTTGAAGGCGATCGAGATGTCGTCGCCGTCAAGCTGCGCGTCCACGCGCTCCACAGCCTGTGCATCGTCGCTGGAGCCGGCTTCCAGGATCAGCACACCCTGCTCGAAGCTGAGCCGCACCGGAGTGTTTCGCTCGGCGACCAGGGCCACCCGCTTGACGGCCTCCACGAAGGGCGGCGTCTCGATGACCGCGATCGAGTTGAACTCGGTCGGGAACAGCGTCCGGTACTTCGGCAGGTCACCTTCGAGCAGCCGGGTCGTCGTCCTGCGTCCCGCACCCTCGAAGCCGATCAGGCCCTCGCCTGAGCCCGATCCGGCCAGCGCGATGCTGACGGTGTCGCCACTGGTCAGCGACTTGGCCGTGTCGAGAAGCGTCTTGGCGGGGACCAGCGCGACAGCGGAGATATCGGGCACCTCCGGCTTCCACAGGAACTCGCGGACCGCGAAGCGGTAGCGGTCGGTGGAGGCGAGGGTGACGTGATCGCCCTCGATCTCGATGCGCACACCGGTCAGGACCGGCAGCGTGTCGTCACGGCCCGCAGCGATGGCCACCTGGGCAGCGGCAGCGGCGAAGACCTCACCGGGCACGGTGCCGGTGGCTGTGGGCATCTGCGGCAGCGCCGGATACTCCTCCACCGGCAGGGTGTGCAGGGTGAACCGTGAGGAGCCACACACCACGGTCACTCGTACACCTTCTGTGGAAATCTCCACCGGTCGGCCCGGCAGAGAGCGACAGATGTCGGCCAGCAGCCGGCCCGAAACCAGGACGGTGCCGTCTTCCTCGACGTCCGCATCGACCGAGACGCGGGCCGAGACCTCGTAGTCGAAGCCGGAGAGGCTGAGCACGCCCTCCTCCGCCTTCAGCAGCAGGCCCGCGAGGACGGGCACTGGCGGACGGGCCGGGAGGCTACGAGCCGTCCAGGCCACTGCCTCCGCGAGTACATCGCGCTCCACCCGGATCTTCACCGGAACCGCCTCCTGCTGTTGCTGACTCGCCCTGCTGGCCTTCGTCGTCGGCTGCTTGCCGGTGACCAGTCTGACGTACGCCACCGACAGTGGATGCGCGCTGGGGTCAAGTCGGTGCGAGAGCGGTTGAGCGGTCCGGAGGCGAGTTGTGCACAGGCCCCACTTCCAAACGAACTTCTCGCTCTCACTGTGTAGTCGTAGTAGTAGGGCCTGTGGAAACGGTGGATAACTCCCTTTTCGCAGGTCAAGCCGCGTTTTTTATCCACCGACCCTGTGGGCGACGGCGGTGGATAACTAGGGGTTGCTGTGGACCACCGAAAGTTCTGCACACCCGGTACACAGGGAAGGCCTACTTCTCCCCAGCTGCGTCCCCAGATTTACCCCGGTTCCCCACAGCCCAACCCGGCACCTCAGTGTGACGCCTTTCACTCGGAGCGGTGAGAGAGGGTGTCGTGTTGCCGAACAGTGGACAACGGTGTGGAGAAGCATGGAAAAGCTGTGCACAAGAGCCGGCGAGCTGTGGGTAGCCAGTGGACAAGCGTCTCGTCCGCCCTGTGGATGATTTTTTATCCACACCCTGTGGATAAAGGTTTGCCACAAATCCACACGCTGCTGAGCTGGGCTGATCTTCCTTCGCTGGGGTTACCTGTGGATACTTTCGGGACAGTCCGCGTGTCCCCAGGCTGTGGACACAAAATAGTTGGCACATCTGTGGACAACACCCGTGTCCCGGCTGGTAATCGAACACCTTCCCCGCCCGATGACCGTGCCGTGGCCGCCTCATGGCCGCCCTATGGCTGTTCCACGACGCGTTTGGAGCCGATCGGTGAACGCGAGAAGGCGCCTGCGGAGCCGTCCCAGAGGCGTTGTGAGAAGCGCGTAGGCGCAAGGACAGAGGGGAGGAGAGCCCGCCGTACGCACATCGCGGGAGGGAAGCGGGAAGCGGGAGAGCCGGCGCAGGCGTACGGAACGGAGCCGGCCACGCACCCCAAAGCCGCGCCCAGCGGCCTGCGCACCGGTCACCCAGCCAGGCCGTGAACCGGTCTGCGATGCGGACTCGCGGGCGGGCGCACGAAGGCAGGGCTTGGCCACCGAGGCGGCAGCGAAGGTGAAGTACGGCCGTGCAGGGGCGTGTTGAGGCCCCCCGCCTGCCGGCTCGGGCCAGCCCCGGCCAGTACAGGTTGCCGGTCACCACCGGTGGACGGCCCGTCAGCCGTTCTTGATCCGGTTCGTCAGTTCGGTCACCTGGTTGTAGATGGAACGACGCTCGGCCATCAGCGCCCGGATCTTGCGATCGGCGTGCATCACCGTCGTATGGTCCCTGCCGCCGAACTGCGCGCCGATCTTCGGCAGCGACAGATCCGTCAGCTCCCGGCACAGATACATGGCGATCTGCCGCGCCGTCACCAGTACCCGGCTGCGGGAGGCGCCGCACAGGTCATCGACGGTGTGGCCGAAGTAGTCGGCGGTCGCGGCCATGATGGCGGTGGCCGTGATCTCCGGGGCTGCGTCCTCGCCGCCGGGGATCAGGTCCTTCAGCACGATCTCGGTCAGCCCCAGGTCCACCGGCTGCCGGTTGAGGCTGGCGAACGCCGTCACCCGGATCAGCGCGCCCTCCAACTCGCGGATGTTGCGCGAGATCCGGGAAGCGATGAACTCCAGCACCTCGGGCGGGGCGTTGAGCTGTTCCTGCACCGCCTTCTTGCGCAGGATCGCAATCCGCGTCTCCAACTCGGGCGGCTGCACATCGGTGATCAGGCCCCACTCGAAGCGGTTGCGCAGCCGGTCCTCCAGGGTCACCAACTGCTTGGGCGGCCGGTCCGAGGACAGCACGATCTGCTTGTTGGCGTTGTGCAGCGTGTTGAAGGTGTGGAAGAACTCCTCCTGCGTGGACTCCTTGCTCGCCAGAAACTGGATGTCGTCCACGAGCAGGATGTCCATATCGCGGTATCGCCTGCGGAACGCGTCCGCCTTGCCGTCGCGGATGGAGTTGATGAACTCGTTGGTGAACTCCTCCGAGCTCACGTACCGCACCCGTGTCCCCGGATACAGGCTGCGCGCGTAATGCCCGATCGCGTGCAAGAGGTGCGTCTTGCCGAGCCCGGACTCGCCGTAGATGAACAGCGGGTTGTACGCCTTGGCCGGTGCCTCCGCCACGGCCACCGCAGCGGCGTGCGCGAAACGGTTGGACGCGCCGATGACGAAGGTGTCAAAGAGGTACTTCGGATTCAGCCGCGCGGTCGGCTCACCAGGGCCCGGCGCGGGCGCGGGCTGTGCGGCCAGCGGCCCCGGCGCGCCGGTCGGCGTGGGCGGCCCGCCGGGCCCCTGCCCGGAGCGGGGCAGGGCGGAGGAGGCGGGGTCGCGGCGCTGTGGATCGTAGAGGGGGCCGCCGTGCGCGGGGGGGCCGTGCTGCGGATGTTGCCCGCGCTGGGCGTACGGGTCGGTGTCGGGGAAGCCGCCGAGCCGCGGCTGCTGCCAGTTGTAGTCGCCGCGCGCATCGGGCGGCGCGGCGCCGCCCGGCCGCGGCCAGGACCCGGGCTCAGGGCGCGGCTGGGCGTAGTCGGGGTAGGCCGGGCGGGCGTTGGGCAGGTCATCGCCGGGGCGGCCGTAGGCGTCGCGCCCGTCATAGCCATCGCGACTTTCGCGCGCATCGCGTCCGTCATAGGTGTCGCGGGACTCGCGCCCGTCGTACGTCTCGCGTCCGTCGTAGGGCTCCCGCTTGTCGTAGGTGTCCCTGCCGTCGTACGGCTCGTAGACATCGCGACTCTCACGCGCATCACGCCCGCTTCGCGCGTCGCGTCCGTCATAGGTGTCACGGCCATCGCGTGCGTCATAACCCCCGTCCCGAGCCTCATAACTCTCGCGCGGAGCGTCGCCATAGCGGGATTGCTGGGCATGCGGCTGATGCGGCGGTGACTGGTGCTGCTGAGGGGGGCCCTGGGATTGCGGTCCGCTGGGCTCGCTCTGAGAGTCCACGGTGATCGCGATGCGGATGGGACGGCCGCATTCGCGGCTGAGCGCCTCGCTGATCAGCGGCGCGAGCCGGCCCTCCAGTACGCCCTTGGCGAACTCGTTGGGCACCGCGAGCAGCGCGGTGTCAGCGACGAGCGCCAGCGGCTGGCAGCGGTTGATCCAGTGCTCGTCCTTGGCCTCGACGCCTTGATCTCTGCCTTCACCGCGTAGTTGCTCCAGTACACGTGGCCACACTGCGGCAAGATCGGCAGGTACATCAGCCACAGGGCACGCTCTCTCGCTCACTCGGAAGGGGACGACGACGGGTCCCAGGAATGCGCGGATCTTTGGACGGGAGGGAAGGAACCGAAGTTCCGCCAAGGTAGTCAGGCCGACGCGCGCGGTTCAAGTCGTTGTCCACAGGGTGTGTACAAATGTGCCATGCGGCGTCGCTCCGTGTTCTGGCGCCCCGGTATACGGTGGCGGTGGACCGCTGCACCCATGCTGGTTTGACCGGATGGCGTAGCCACGCGTACCGTGACCAGGTCGAGTTGTCGATGGCTGCTGCCGCCTGCCTCCGATGGGCATACATCCACGATCCGTGGTGAAAAAGCGGTGCAATCGGGCGTATACGAGCTTTTCGTGGGCGCACGGTGACAGCCAGGCGATGTCCCGCCATCACACGATTTATTTCTGGAGCCCCCGAGTGAGCAAGCGCACCTTCCAGCCGAACAACCGCCGCCGCGCGAAGACCCACGGCTTCCGGCTGCGCATGCGCACCCGTGCCGGCCGCGCGATTCTCGCGACCCGCCGTGGCAAGGGTCGCACCCGCCTGTCCGCCTAACCCGCAGGTCATGACGTGCTGCCTACCGAGCATCGGCTGAGGCGGCGCGAGGACTTTGCGACCGCGGTACGCCGAGGACGCAGGGCCGGGCGCCCGCTCCTTGTCGTGCACCTTCGAAGCGGTACATCGGACCCGCACCCACCTGGGGAGATCGCTCCCCCGGTGCGTGCGGGTTTCGTCGTCAGCAAAGCGGTCGGCAACGCCGTCACGCGAAACCTGGTGAAGCGGCGGTTGCGCCATCTTGTGCGTGACCGGCTCGACCGCTTTCCCCCCGGTAGCCTGGTAGTCGTACGGGCGCTGCCCAGCGCGGGCGAGGCGGGCCATGAACAACTGGCCCACGACCTCGACACCGCGATACGGCGGCTGCTGGGCGGGGCCTCCCCTGAGACCCCCTCGGTGAAGTGCGGGGGAGAAACCAAGGGGAGGGTGCCGCGATGAAGTACCCGCTGCTGTGGTTGATCAAGCTCTACCAGTGGACCATCAGCCCGATGCTTGGGCCGGTCTGCAAGTTCTACCCGTCGTGCTCGCACTATGGCCACACGGCCATCGATGTGCACGGCGCGGTGAAAGGCACGGCGCTGACGGCCTGGCGCATTCTGCGCTGTAATCCGTGGTCGCACGGTGGCGTTGATTACGTACCCGCCCGAAAGCACCCGGTATGGCATCAGTGGCTGCGAAGCCGTCTTCGTGGACCTTCCGCTGGCGCCGAGCCCGCCGCGCAGCCTGAGTCTCAGCCCAACGCCCAAGGAGCCTGATTCGTGGACACGATCCTCGGTCCTCTCTATGCCGTAGTTTCCTGGATCATCGTCCAGTTCCACTCGCTGTACAGCCTCGTCTTCGACAAGAACAGCGGCTGGGCTTGGGGTCTGTCGATCGTCTCGCTGGTGGTGCTCATCCGCATCTGCCTGATCCCGCTCTTCGTGAAGCAGATCAAGGCGACGCGGAATATGCAGGCGCTACAGCCTCGGATGAAGGCCATCCAGGAACGCTACAAGAGCGATAAGCAGCGCCAGTCCGAAGAGATGATGAAGCTCTACAAGGAGACGGGCACCAACCCGCTCTCCAGCTGCCTGCCAATCCTGGCGCAGTCACCGTTCTTCATCGCGCTCTACCAGGTGCTCAACAAGATCGCGAACAACCACACGGTCGGGTCGATCGACCAGGAGTTGCTGAACAGCGCCCGTGAGGCGCACATCTTCGGCGCCCCGCTGTCCGTGAAGTTCATGAGCAGCGCGTCCAAGATCGAGGGCTTCGGTGCCTCGCTGACCGACGTCCGGGTCGTCACGATCACGATGATCATCCTGATGTCGGCGTCGCAGTTCTTCACTCAGCGCCAGTTGATGACGAAGAACGTTGACCTGACGGTGAAGACGCCGTTCATGCAGCAGCAGAAGATGCTCATGTACATCTTCCCGCTGATGTTCGCCATCTTCGGTATCAACTTCCCCGTCGGTGTGCTGGTCTACTGGCTGACGACCAACGTGTGGACCATGGCTCAGCAGATGTTCATCATCCGCCGCAACCCCACCCCGGGCAGCATCGCCTTCACCCACCGCCAGGAGCGGCTGCGGGCCAAGGGCAAGCTGAAGGACGACCCGGAGGTCGTCGAGGCGCGAGAGGCCGTCGAGACGGCTCGGGCGAACCGGCAGCAGCCCAAGCGGCAGACGAAGTCGCGGCGCCAGACCAGCGCGGTGCAGGGCGCTTCGAAGCCCGCGCCGACAACCCCGAAGCCCGCGCAGGGTGGCGCCAAGTCCCCCTCGGGGACCACGTCGCAGCCAGCCGCGGCGTCTCAGCCCAGCGGGTCGAAGAGGGGCCGGGGGCAGGGCCGCTCACGGGCTACGGCGCAGTCCGATGTCACGAAGGATTCCCCGGCGAAGTCGGGGGCGGAAGATCGCAAGCCTTCGTTGGAGAAGGGGAAGAAGGGGGCGCAGCCCGGTCAGTCGGCCGGCAGTTCCGCCTCCGGTTCCTCGCGTAACGCCAAGCCCGGGCAGCGCAAGGGCCAGCGCGGCCCCAAGCACCCATCCAAGAAGTAACGAAGGAGTCCATCCGTGACGGAAGGCACCACCCCGGCCGAGGGTGTCGATACCTTGTCCCGCCTGGAGCAGGAGGGCGAGATCGCGGCCGACTACCTTGAGGGTCTGCTGGACATCGCTGACCTCGACGGCGATATCGACATGGACGTTGAGGCGGATCGCGCCGCGGTGTCCATCATTAGCGACTCGACCAGCCGTGACCTGCAAAAGCTGGTCGGTCGCGACGGCGAGGTGCTGGAGGCGCTCCAGGAGCTGACCCGGCTCGCGGTGCACCGAGAGACCGGCGACCGCAGCAGGCTGATGCTGGACGTCGCGGGCTTTCGGGCCCGCAAGCGCACCGAGCTGTCCGAGCTGGGCGGTAAGGCCGCTGAGGAGGCCAAGGACAGCGGCCAGCCCGTGAAGCTGGAGCCGATGACGCCCTTCGAGCGCAAGGTGGTGCATGACGCGGTGGCGGCGGCCGGTCTGCGGAGCGAGTCTGAGGGTGAGGAGCCCGAGCGCCGGGTGGTCGTGCTTCCCGCATGATCCGGTGAGTCCGCCCCGGGCCGAGCCCGAGGGAGACAAGTACGTCCGGCCCCGTCTGTGCGCAGGCGGGGCCGGTGCATGTCAGCAACGGCAACAGCAGGTCGAGAGGAAGGACGGTCCCTCGTGACGGAGGCAACGGAAGAACTTCCCCCAGCGCCGGAGACGGCGCGGGAGGTGTTCGGTGACCGGTTTCCAGACGCTGTGCGGTACGCCGAGCTGTTGGCCGATGTGGGTGTGACCCGCGGCCTGATCGGGCCACGCGAGGTACCGAGGCTATGGGAGCGGCACCTGCTGAACTGCGCCGTGCTCTCGGAGGCGGTGGCCGAGGGGGTCACGGTGTGTGATGTGGGCTCAGGGGCCGGACTGCCGGGCATTCCCCTCGCGCTCACCCGTCCGGACCTGCGAATCACCTTGCTGGAGCCGTTGCTGCGACGGACGAACTTCCTTCAGGAGGTCGTGGAACTGCTCGGCCTTGATCATGTGACGGTGGTGCGTGGTCGGGCCGAAGAGGTGTTGGGCGAGCTCCAGCCGGTGCATGTGGTGACGGCCCGCGCGGTGGCCCCACTGGAACGGTTGGCCGGCTGGGGGGTACCGCTGCTTCGCCCGTACGGGGAGATGCTGGCACTCAAGGGCGATACGGCGGTGGAGGAGCTGAAGAGCGCCCGGGCCGCGCTGAGCAAGCTGGGCGTGGTCGCCAGCTCGGTGCTGCATGTCGGTGAGGGCATCGTCGATCCGCTGTCCACCGTGGTGCGTGCGGAGGTGGGCGAGAGCCCAGGCGGTGTGCGGTTCGCGGCGAAGCGGGCCAAGGCGGCTCGTAAGGGGCCGCGTCGTCGCCGGTGAGACCGGCGCAAGGGGTGGGAAGTCGCTGAAGCGCCAGGGGCCGTACAAGGCTGTTCTTAGAAGCACCAGATGCGACTTCTGAAGGGGCAGTGCTCCTACAAGCTGGCAAACGTACGCATGCCGGAGTGTCGGGGCGGTCTGACGGGCGCGTCCGTGCATCGTGTTTCACGTGAAACGTCGCTCCCTGCTGCATGGAATCATCAGCCGCGGCCGTGCGGCTGCCGCGCCACGCGACCCTCAACCTCGTAAGAAGGCCGATTTATCCACAGGAGAACGGGCCTCGCTGGTTCGCAACCCCGAAAGCATGGCAGGCTCTGTTCATTGCGAGCCTGATGTCGAGGAGAGTGAAGCCTTGCGGTCCGACGCCAACATCGCGGGACCGATGACCGAACCGGTCCCCGGCCCCCGTACCGCTGAGCCCTCCCCGGGCGCGCCCACGGGGCCGCCAACATCGGAGGATGTTTCACGTGAAACGCCGCCTCCGATGGATGCTTCTCCCATGTACGAGCGGGATGCCTCCGCCCCCATCGGCCGCGCGGCTCAGGTTGCCGTAGCGGCGCTGGGGCGCGCGGGTGAGGGTCTACCCCGTCCGCGGCAGACCCGAGTGATGGTTGTCGCCAACCAGAAGGGCGGCGTCGGTAAGACCACCACGACCGTGAATCTGGCGGCCTCCCTTGCCCTGCATGGCGCCCGGGTACTGGTGGTTGACCTGGACCCGCAGGGCAACGCCTCCACGGCGCTCGGTATCGATCACCATTCCGACGTCCCCTCCATCTACGACGTTCTGGTGGACAGCCGGCCGTTGTCCGACGTCGTGCAGCCGGTCCCGGATGTGGAGGGGCTGTTCTGTGCCCCTGCCACCATCGATCTGGCTGGTGCCGAGATCGAACTGGTCTCGTTGGTGGCCAGGGAAAGCAGGCTGGACCGCGCCATCCAGGCGTACGAGCAGCCGCTTGACTACATTCTCATCGACTGCCCACCCTCACTCGGCCTGTTGACCGTGAACGCATTGGTGGCGGGCGTAGAAGTGCTCATCCCCATCCAGTGTGAGTATTACGCGCTGGAGGGCCTGGGGCAGTTGCTGCGTAACGTCGAGTTGGTGCGGGGTCATCTGAACCGCAAGCTCCATGTCTCGACGATCTTGCTGACCATGTACGACGGCCGGACGCGGCTGGCCTCTCAGGTGGCCGACGAGGTCCGCAGCCACTTCGGGAACGAGGTGCTGCGGACCAGCATCCCCCGGTCGGTGCGGATTTCTGAAGCCCCGAGTTATGGGCAGACGGTCCTTACCTACGATCCCGGTTCGAGCGGGGCGCTGTCCTACCTTGAGGCCGCCCGGGAGGTTGCGCTGCGCGGAGCTGGTGTCTACTACGACGGGCAGCACGCGCGCGCGGTGCCGCGCGAGAATTCACAGCTTGACCAGCACACCATGTCGGAGGGGACGCAGTGACTGAGCGACGGAGAGGGCTAGGCCGAGGGCTCGGTGCTCTGATTCCTGCCGCACCCAAGGGCGTGGATAGCCCGACGCCCACGGTAAGTGTGGGCGCAGCCTCACCTACGGCGGTCCCCGTGCTGACGCCCGAGCGAGGCATCGCGGCGGCCAAGGCGACGACTACGCCTCCCAGCGATCGCCTCCAGGAAGAGGCAACCGTTGTGGAGAGCGTTTCACGTGAAACGGAACCCGCACCTATCGCGGAGGCTGCTCCGACTGGCGTGGTGGATGACGGATTGGGCGCCCACTTCGCCGAGTTGCCGCTCGACTTCATCACGCCCAACCCGCGGCAGCCGCGCGAGGCATTCGATGAGGATGCCCTCGCGGAGTTGGTGACCTCCATCCAGGAGGTTGGCCTCCTTCAGCCGGTCGTGGTCCGGCAGTTGGCCGCGGAGCGCTACGAGCTCATCATGGGTGAGCGGCGTTGGCGGGCCTGTCGGGAGGCGGGTCTGGAGAAGATTCCGTCGATCGTTCGGGCGACCGACGACGAGAAGCTGCTGCTGGACGCGTTGCTGGAGAACCTGCACCGTGCTCAGCTCAATCCGCTCGAAGAGGCCGCTGCGTACGATCAGTTGCTGAAGGACTTCAGCTGTACGCACGATGAGCTGGCCGACCGGATCGGGCGCTCTCGTCCCCAGGTCTCCAATACGCTGCGGTTGCTACGGCTGCCGCCGTCGGTGCAGCGGCGGGTGGCGGCCGGGGTGCTGTCGGCAGGACATGCACGGGCACTGTTGTCGATCGATGACTCGCTAGAGCAGGACCGGCTGGCGCAGCGCATCGTTGCGGAGGGGCTTTCGGTTCGTGCGGTGGAGGAGATCGTGACCCTGCTGGGGTCGCGACCGAACAGCACGCCGAAGACCAAGGGCCCCCGTGCCGGCGCCCGGGTGTCGCCCGCGTTGACGGATCTGGCCGCACGGCTTTCTGATCGCTTCGAGACGCGGGTGAAGGTCGATCTGGGCCAAAAGAAGGGAAAGATCGTCGTTGAGTTCGCTTCGATAGACGATCTGGAGCGCATCCTGGGCTCCCTGGCGCCCGGTGAAGGTCGGGTTCTGGAGCAGAGCCTCACCGCGGAGCAGACCCCGGAGCGGACGTCGGAGCAGGTGGCCGAGTAGGTGGCGGAGAAGACGACGACGCAGGGCGCATCCGCTGAGTAGTGGTTTCGCCGGAGCGGGTTGAGCCCCCGAACGGGGACTCGACCCGCTCTTTGCTTTTGAAGCGGTACCGGGGAAATCGGCTCGCGGATACGATGCGTGCGGATATGGCGCGTCCACGAGGAGGGCCGCCATGCGTCGCAGGAGGAACCGCATCGGGTGGGTGGCGGCGAGATCTGGGCTGAGGGGCCGTTGCCGGATTGATGGGCAGCCTCGCTAGGAAACGCAGCGCACGGTCGGCCGCTCACTCCGCGGCTGATGAGGGAAGCGAGGAACTAGCTCTATGGGGCGTCAGCTCGTACCGCTCACACTCGATAATCTCCCCGACATCCCCAAGCGCTGTCGCACCTGTGTCTTTTGGGAGCTCGACCCGGTGAGTGGCGAAGCCGCGGTGCGGGCCGGTCGGCCAGAGGTCGAGAAGGAGGCCTGGATCTCGGCCGTGCTGCTGGAGTGGGGTTCGTGCGGCCGGGTGGTCTACGTCGATGAGGTGCCGGTGGGCTTCGTGCTGTACGCGCCTCCGGCGTATGTGCCGCGCTCCACTGCCTTTCCCACCAGCCCGGTGGCCGCCGATGCCGTGCAGTTGATGACGGCCTGGCTGATGCCGGGGTACCAGGGTCAGGGGCTGGGGCGGGTGATGGTGCAGACCGTGGCCAAGGACCTGATACGGCGCGGAGTGAAGGCCATTGAGGCCTTCGGGGATGCGCGGTGGGAGGAGCCGGCGTGTGTGCTGCCCGCCGATCATCTGCTCGCGGTGGGCTTTAAGACCGTACGGCCGCATCCACGCTATCCGCGCCTTCGGCTGGAACTGCGGACCACCATCTCATGGAAGGAAGACGTGGAACTGGCTCTCGATCGGTTGCTGGGCGCTGTGCAGAAGGAACCGGTGCTCCGTCCGCTGTAGCGGGCTCAACCGACAGGGACTCTCTCCTTGAGGAAGTCGATCAGTAGATCGGTGACGGCCGATGGCCGCTCCAAGCTGGGAAGGTGACCCGCCCACGGCAGTTCCCTGTGGTCGGCTTTCGCGAGCAGATGCGGTAGTCGGGCAGCGATCTGTCGAAAGTCCGCCAGATCATGCGCTCCCGACAGGACGAGGCAGGGCGCTTGAATCGCCGCCAGTTCAACCACGGCCCTGATGGGCTCGAACTGCTCAGCGGCGGCCAGTTGCAGCTCGAAAGCGTGCCGCTGCATCTGACGTACCGCCTCACGGGCGGTCTCGTCGGCGTCCGGGCCGAGCCAGGTTTCAACCATCAGTTCCGTCGCACCGGCGATGTCCCCCGCCTCGATCAGCGCTTCCTCGCGCTCTGCGAGCGCCCTCAGTTCGGCAGAGGACTCGTGACCGGGTAGGGCGGAACAGAGCAAGCCCATGGCGCTCACTCGATCCGGCCAGCGCGCGGCGATCTCCAAGGCGACTTGTCCGCCGTACGAGGACCCGACTAGTGCCGCCTGCGCGATGCCAAGACTGCTCAGGAGGGCCAGCACATCCTCGGCGTCATTGTGAGGCCGGTCCGGCGGCGGAGTCTCACCGAAGCCTCGAAGATCACAACGCACCAGCCGATAACCGGCGTCGATCAAGGCCGGCCACTGGGCATCCCACATCCGCCGATCACACACCCCGGAATGCAACAGCACCAGTACAGGGCCGTCTCCGACCACATCATGAGAGAGCGTCATTCGGCAGATCCTACGCAGCCGCTGCTCGACACATCCTCGTGATGAGCACCGCCACTGCCCCTGCTGGTCAGCCCGGCGAACCGTGTCGGTCACAGCACTCACCACTCGCCTTGCTACGCCAACGGGCCCGCTCCCTGGAGGGAGCGGGCCCGTTTCACGTGAAACGTGATGCGTGACGGCGGTGGGTGTCGTCAGCGCGGTGGGTGCGATCAGCCGAGGAAGTCGGAGAGATCGCGCTCGATGGCTGCCTTCGGCTTGGCGCCGACGATGGTCTTCACGACCTCGCCGCCCTGATAGACGTTCATGGTCGGGATCGACATGACGCCGTACTTGGCGGCCACGGCCGGGTTCTCATCGATGTTCAGCTTGACGATCTCGATCTTGTCGCCGTGCTCGGCCGCGATGGCCTCAAGGGACGGGGCGATCTGGCGGCACGGGCCACACCACTCGGCCCAGAAGTCCACGAGTACGGGCTTGTTGCTGTTGATGACGTCCTCTTCGAAGGAGGCGTCAGTCACGTTCTTGAGTGTGCCAGCCACGGCGATTTCCTCGATTCGATAATGCGGGGGCGGAGGTAACAGAAGGAAGCGTCAGACGGCGGCAGCAGGCGGCTCGTCGTCCGCGAGCCCGGCCAGGAAGCGCTCGGCGTCCAGCGCGGCGGAGCAGCCCGTACCGGCGGCGGTGATGGCCTGGCGGTAGGTGTGGTCCACAACGTCACCGGCGGCGAAGACACCCGGAAGCTTGGTGCGGGTGGTGGGGGCTTCCACCTGTAGGTAGCCCTCGTCGTCTAGGTCAAGCTGGCCCTTGAACAGCTCGGTGCGCGGGTCGTGCCCGATCGCGATGAACAGGCCGGTCACCGGCAGCTCCGACGTCTCCCCCGTGGTGCGGTTGCGCAGGGTCAGCCCGGAGAGCTTGCTCTCACCGTGGATATCGGCGATCTCGCTGTCCCAGATGAACGAGATCTTCGGGTCGGCGAAGGCACGGTCCTGCATGGCCTTGGAGGCGCGCAGGGTGTCCCGCCGGTGCACGATGGTGACGGACTTGGCGAAGCGGGAGAGGAAGGTGGCCTCTTCCATCGCGGTGTCGCCACCGCCGATCACGGCGATGTCATGGTCCTTGAAGAAGAACCCGTCACAGGTGGCGCACCAGGACACGCCCCGCCCCGATAGGTCGTCCTCGCGCGGCAGGCCCAGCTTGCGATGCTGCGAACCGGTGGTGATGATCACGGTCTTGGCTCGGTGCACCGTACCGGCGGAGTCGGTGACCATCTTGATCTCGCCGCTGAGATCCGCCGCGACGATGTCGTCCGGGATCAGCTCCGCACCGAAGCGCTCGGATTGAGCGCGCATGTTGTCCATGAGGTCCGGACCCATGATGCCGTCGCGGAAGCCGGGGAAGTTCTCCACGTCGGTGGTGTTCATCAGCGCACCCCCGGCGGTCACGGCGCCCTCGAAGACCAGCGGCTTCAGCGCGGCACGGGCGGTGTAGAGCGCGGCGGTGTAGCCCGCGGGCCCGGAGCCGATGATGATCACGTTGCGGACGTCGCTCACGGGATGTCTTCCTTGTCTCTGCCGACGACGGACTGGGGGCAACCGGACCGGCGATCGCTCCCGGAAAACTGCTGCCATCCCACCCAACGGATACTACGGGCCCGGCATTCCCGTGTTATCTGGACCATCGTCCGTGTCCAGATGACGGCGCGAGCTGGCGCTCGTCGGGGAGCCTCAGCCTCGTGAGTAGTTGCGCTGCATCAGCACGGTGCCGGGAGGGGAGGGGCTCTGCCGCACACAGTCGGCGCTCACCACGAACGCGTCCACCGTGGTGTCATCACCCGGATGGGGCAACACCACGAGGTAGGCGGGCTTGCCGTCGTAGGTATTCCTCTTGGCGGCGAGCGGCGTCTCGGGACGCTTGGTGCCTTCCTTGACGCATGACGGGATGGCGTCGCCGCCATCACTCATCGGACTGTTGGGAGAGGTGTGCACACCCGCCCCTTGAGAGGGCAGGGCCTTGTGGGCGGACTCATCCGTCTCGGTCAGCAATGCCCGCACTTGCCTCTCCAGGCTGCGGGAGGAGAGCGTCGTGGCCCCCGAACCACCCTCCGTGGTGGAGTTCTGCGTGGACGAGCCCTCATCGGGGCCGTTCTGTACGAGGAAGGTACCCACGCCGAGCACGGCAGCCGCGCAGGCCGTGCTGAGGAGCGCGGTGCGCCAGCGGCGCCCCCGCGTGGCACGGACGCCGGGGGCCTGTCGGCCAGGGCCGGTGGTCGAGCGAGCGCGACCAGGCGGGCGATCGGGTCCGCTGGGTGCCGTTTCACGTGAAACGTCGGCCGGCTCAAGCGTTGTTTCACGTGAAACGGCGCCGGTCTCGGTACCGGCATGGGTATCGATCTTCGCGCCGGCGCTAGCGCCAACATCGCCATGACGATCGGCCGTGGCGTCCAGCAGCGCCTCGGCGGCCAGCGCCGCGTCGATGCGGCCCGCGATGTCGTTGGGCATGCGCGCTGGGCCGGGGAGCGTTCCAAGCAGTCCGCGGATCTCCTCAAGCGAGGTATGTACATCCGCACACAGCGGACACTCCGCCAGGTGCTCACGCACGGCACGCATGCGGTCGGGGCGCAGCGCGCCCTCGGCGAGGGCGGAGATTTCCGATACCTCGGGGTGCTCGTCCGTGTCGGTCGTCGATGTCATGCTCGCCCACCTCCGCCCTTCACGGGATCTACGTCGTTCGGTCCTATCGGCGGTGAGACGGATGTCCCCTGCGCCCGGTTCCTTCCCCCACTCGAACCCGGGCTATTCCGTTCCTTCGGGTGGAGATGTGACAACAAGGGCAGAAGTCTTGCCCGCCCGCGGGCGCACCGGCTCTTTACGGTGCCGGTCGGCACTCCGAGTACCTCGGCAGCCTCGGCCACGGGGTAGCCCTGCATATCGACGAGCACGAGGGCCGCCCGCTGTTCGGGGGGGAGCGTACGCAGCGCTTGGAGGAGTTCGCGGTGGAGGTCGTGGCGCTCGGCGGGAACTGCGGCCGATTCCTCGGGTTCGAGGAGCTGCTCAAGGCGCTCGGTGTCGTCGGTCGGGGAAGTCCTGCGGGTGGCTGCCTTACGGGCCCGGTCAAGGCAGGCATTCACCGTGATCCGGTGCAGCCACGTGGTGACGGCCGACTGACCTCGAAACGTGTGGGCGGCTCGATAGGCGGACACCAAGGCGTCCTGGACGGCGTCCGCGGCCTCCTCGCGGTCGCCGAGGGTACGCAGCGCGACCGCCCACAGGCGGTCGCGGTGGCGCCTGACTATCTCACCGAACGCGTCGGGATCGCCCGCTACATGGCGTGCGAGGAGCTCGCGGTCGTTCGCGGCGCCGTGCGCGGCGTCTTGCAACGGGGAGCCCCCTCTCGTGCCTGCCTCCCCGATGCGGGTCAGCCCGTGATCTTGATCTCCGAGATACCTCCGCGGTATCCGTCGGCTGTGCCGTCGCTGGGCAGCTCGGTGATGTGGATCAGTACGTATCGCGTTCGGACCGGCTTGTCGAGGGCTGCCGACAGTTTGTCGTCGGCCCTCTGCAATGTGGTGAGCTTGTGGGGGAAGTCTGCCAGGGCGGTGGGGTCTGCCGCTGCGGGGTCGGCGGCGAGAACTTCGACGGTCTGCCCAGGGGCGTAGAAATCGACGTCGATGCCCGAGACGTTCTTGGCGCTGCCGAGATCGACGATGATGCCGCTGCCATCCAGCCGGTTCTTGAGGTTGCCGAAGTTGGCGTAGCCCTCGTACCGCTTGGTGATCCAGGCGGTGCCCGGCTCCTTGTCGATGGCCGCGGAGACCTTTTCCGGCGCGAGCGGGGAGTCCAGCGGCGAGAATTCGCCGGCGTCGTCGATCGCCAACGGCTTGCCGGCATGCTTCTTGGGGCGCTCGTCGTCCTGGCGCTGGTTGTTGTCCGAGCTCCCTGTCTTGCTTTCCTTCTTGAGTAGATTGTCTGCGAGCTGCCAACTTCCGAGCCCGATGGCCGCAATCAGCAGCGCGGAGACGGTCCACTTGAGGGCCCGGCCGGCGCGCCCCTGCAAGGGGGGCGGCGGGGGCGGAACAGGGGCCATCCGGGCCGCACCGGTACCGCCTCGGGCCGGCGGCTGGGCGTACGCACCCTGTTGGTAGGTGGTGCGCTGGTAGGCCGGTGTGGCGGTGAAGGAGGGCTCAGGGGGGCGGACCCGCGGCATGTCGGCGATGGCAGCCACCAACTCCTGCGGCGTGGTGCAGGGCGGGTCCTGACGGGATGCGGTGGCCCCGTCATTGACGAGCGCCCGCATGGCGAGCTCGGACAGCCCCCGATGCACCCCGGCGCGCACCTGGTCGGGCGCGATGAGGCCAACACCCTTGGGCAGCCCGGCCAGCCCGTGGGCATCGCTCTCATACGGCCAGCGCTGGGTGAGCGCGGCGTAGAGCAGGGCGCCGATCGCCTCGGTGTCCGTACGCTGCGGCTCGGTGGTGGTGATGCCACGTAGCGCGGCCATGACGGCCAACCCACGAATGCGGTACTGACCCGATTCCGTTCGCAAAACGGAGTTCGGGGTCAGGCGCAGATGGGACAACCCCTCGCGATGGGCGGACGCCATGGCCTGGGAGATCTGACTGACGAGTTGGAAGGCATCGTGTGGCTCCAGCGCACTGGTGGCCAGCACCGTGGTGAGCTCGGTGGCGTCGGATAGCCATTCGTGGACGACGTAGACAAGGTCATTTTCCTCGACGGCATCCAGAACCTGGACAAAGCGCGGGTCGCCGAGGAGCGCGGCAGAGCGAGCGGCGGCGAGAACAGGGCGGGCGCGAGGGTGGTCGGCAGGAAGGACATGCACACCGACGGCCCGGCGCAATTTCTCATCGACGGCACGCCAGCTACTGAATCCGTCCAGTCGAGTGACGCACTCCTCCAGGCGATAGCGTCTGGCGAGTTTGTGACCACTGTGCAGTTCTTGGGCGCCTGTATCGGCCGATGCGCTCGTGTCCTGCTCGGCAGGGCGCGCGGTCTCTGTGTTGTTGCTGGCCTTCTGCTGGGCCTTAGCCTCGTCGGTCGTGGCCTTGTCCGCCTTGGCGGACAGCGGTTCTTCGCCGCTGTTATCGGCCACGTCGACGGCAGCTGTACTCCGGTCCGCCACCGTCGTTCCCTGCCTCCCCATCCGTTGCGCCTGTTCCACGGCCACGACAATTGTGCCCACAGACCGCCACTGTGCACGACACGCGGTGGCGGGCGATGGTTGTGCTGCGGTCAGCGGCCGAGACGACCGCGGACCATTCCGATCAAGGTGGTCAGTTCCTGGATGCGCATGCGCTTTGCGGCGACGTAGAAGATCCCGATAAGGACGATTCCGCCACCGACCAGAGCGCCGAGTGAGCCGGCCAATCCGCTGCCGAGTGCACCGGTGATGACGTATGCCACCGCCCCGGCCACTGCGGCGGCGGGAATGCAGGCGCCGAAGAGGCGCGAATACGTGCGCATTACGTGACGGCCATCCAGGTCGCCTCCCAGCCGGTCGCGCAGCCGCCGCCAGGCGACCCCCACGCCGACCGCGTAGGCGAGACCGTAGGACGCGGCCATGCCGACCACGGCCCAGCGCGCGGGCAGCAGTACGTAACACAGGCCGGACGCGGCGGCATTGATGGCCGCGACGATGACGGTGTTGTAGAAGGGCGTGCGAGTGTCCTCGTAGGCGTAAAAACCGCGGAGGACGACGTACTGCACGGAGAACGGGATGAGGCCGAGGCCGAAGGCCATCAGGATGTAGCCCATCGAACGGGCCGATTCGATGCCTGATGAACCGAAGAGCAGGGTGCACATCGGGATGCCGAGGGCCACGAAGGAAAAGGAGATCGGGACGATCGCCACGGCCGAGGTGCGTAGCCCTTGGGACATGTCGTCGCGCACCGCGCCCGCGTCGCCGTCGTGGGCGGCCCGGGAGAGCCGGGGCAGCATGGCGGCCATCACCGAGACGGTGATGATGGCCTGCGGCATGCCCCAGATGAGCTGGGCGCTGGAGTAACCGATGAGGCCGGTGCCGGGGTAGCCGTCGTCGGCCGCGGCCGAGCCGGCGCCGGTGGCCAGCGCGGTGACGACGACCACACCGGCCTGGTTGGCCAGTACGAACAGCACGGTCCACTTGGCGAGCTTGGCGGCCTTGCCCAGGCCGTGGCCGCGCCAGTCGAAGCGGGGCCGGAAGTGGAAGCCCGCGTCCCGCAGGTACGGGATCATCGAAAGAGACTGGACGACAAGGCCGAGCAGCGTGCCGACGCCGAGCAGCCGGATGCCCTCCGGCGGGATGGTGGTGACGCCGAACTCGGAATTGCCGGCCGACCCGTAGACGTAGATGAACATGGCCAGGGTCGCGATGATGACGATGTTGTTGAGGACCGGGGTCCACATCATCGCGCCGAACTTCCCGCGCGCGTTCAGAATCTGGCCCATGACCACGTGCACGCCCATGAAGAAAATGGTCGGCAGACAGTAGCGGGCGAAGGTGATGGACACCTCGTTGGCCGCTGGGTCGTCCGCGATCGATGGCGACATGATCTGGATCAGCAGCGGGGCGGCGAAGACGGCCAGTGCGACAAGGACCGCGAGTGTCACCATCACCAAGGTGAGTAGGCGGTTGGCGTAGGCCACGCCGCCGTCCCTGTCTTCCTTCATCGCCCGCACGAGCTGCGGCACGAAGACGGAGTTCAGGCCGCCGCCGACGGTGAGGAAGAAGATCATCGCCGGGAGGTTCCAGGCCACGGTGTAGGTGTCACCGAGGGTGGCCGCGCCGAGGGCCGCGACGATCATCATCTGTCGAACGAAACCGGTGAGCCGGGAGACCATGGTGCCCGCGGCCATCAGCGCACTGGATTGCAACAGGCTGGCGGCCTTGCCGCGCCCTCGCTGCTGGGCGGCCATCGCCGCCCCCGGAGACCCGAGCATCACCGTGGCGTCGATGCCGGGCTTCGCGGTCGGGCTCGTCGGCCCGCCGGGCGCCCCAGGGGGCGCCGGCCGGTGATGCCGACCCTGCGAGGGGCGGGGCGCACGGGGGTCCTGGTGGGTGCGCGGGGTGGGGCCCTGCTGCTGGTACTGACCCTGCTGGGCGCCTTGGCCGTACTGATTTTGTTGGTACTGCTGGGGCTGTTGAGCCTGCTGGTCATAGTCGGCCTGTTGCTGGTACTGAGCGTGCCCGCCGTACTGCTGTGGGTAGTGTCCCCCCTGCTGGGGCTGCTGTTGCTGTCCCTGCGCGTAGTCCGCCTGGGCCTGCTGCTGGTTGTACTGGCCGTATGCGTCGGGGGCCTGCGGCTGGTGTTGCTGCGGCTCGTACGGCTGTTGGTCGCGGAAGAGGTGGGCGAAGGCGTCGGGCTCCGGACGCTCGTCCGCGCCCTGGCTGATCAGGTCATCGACGCCCACATACTGCGTGTCCGCACTGCTGTCACCGTAGGGCAGGTACCGCGAGGGCCCATCGGGCTCCGGAGCGGGCGTGGGCGCCCACAGGCGGGGGTCCGGCTGCTGCTGCTCGGGGGGCGGCTGGTGATACATGTGCTGCGTCGGGTCGGCCGAGCCGGGCGGTGGATGCGCCTGCTGGTCGTAGAGCGCGTCGCCTGTCTGAGCCCGCGAGTCGTGTGCCGGATACGGGTACTGGGCGTAGCCGTCCTGCGCATATCCATCCTGGGCGTAGCTGCCCTGGGCGTACGGGTCCTGTTGGTAGGAAGCCTGGTCGTACGGCGCGTACTGCTGGTACGCCTCGTCGGTGTAGACGGGGAAGGAACCCGTGACGTACGGCTCCTGATAAAAGCCCTGTTGGTAGGCGGCCTGCGCGTAGGGGTCGGGGATGTAGGGGTCCTGCGGATACGACGGCTGCTGGTACGTGGGGGCGACGTAGTGCGGGTCCTGCGCGGGGGTGCCGGACTGGTACGCGGAATCCTGATGAGCAGGGTCAGCGCCCGCGTCACGGTCGCGGTCACCGTCGTACGGCGCGTTCATCGCTACCCCACCTCATTGTCCGCGGCCGTGTGGCCCCACCATTCCTCAACGGTCCACTTTCTCACCTGAGCCGGATGGGCCAGTGCTTTGCGATCCGGTGTCCGGGTTTGGGTCACTCGGCTGCACGGGGTCCTGGGAGCCCGCTTCGGAGGGAGAATCGGAGGTGTCGCCGGCGCCGGGGCGCGCGCCGGGGGTCGAATCCGGTTCCTGGTCACCGGGCTTGCCGCCGGGCCCAGCGGGGCTGCCACCCGACCGCTTGCGCTTGATGTAGATCCGAATGCCGGCCAGGATGAGGAGCAGCACGCCCACCGCGATGACCAGTATCACAGTCGAGGTGATGGAGGTGACGTTCACCTCGAAGGTCATGGGCTCGCCGTAAGGCTGGCCGTCCTTGGTGAACAGCTGGGCGACGACCGTGGTGCGGCCGTTGGCGCGGGCCGACGCCTCGAACTTCACGGACTGGCTGTGCCCGCCGTCGATCGCGATGTCTTGGTGGTCGCTGACCTTGAGGCGCAGCGGCTGCTTCGACATCAGCACGAGCCGCAGCCCATCGACGCCTTGCACCAGATCGTTCTTGACCGTGATGGGCAGGGTCGCGCTGCGCCCGGAGAGGGTGGCAGGCGACTTTTGGATGATGCCAACCTGCTCGGTGAGGTTGTGCAGATGTCCGCTCACATCATTACGGAAGGCCGTCGCACCCCGGGCATCATGGCGCCAGGAGGTGGACATGTCCCGCGTGATCGCGGTGCTGAACGGCGTGACCACCCGCTCTTTGTACGTAAGGACCTTTCGGAATCGGTCCAGCGTGTGCTGGGTCTCCTGTATCTGGGAGAAGGCCGAGGTGGGCAGCTCCCGCTTGCGCAGCGAAGACGGGTAGTCGCGGCGCTTGGGCACCTGGCGGGCCGCGGCCGGGTCGGGCTTGGCCTTGGCCGCGTCGCTCAGCTCCTGTGGCTCGCTCCAGCGCTGCGACTCCAGGCCGCCGAGCGCGGTGGCCATGGCCTGTGCCTGGTTCGCGGTGGGCATGCGCGGCGGTGCCACGACGATGCTGCGCTGCCACTCCGGCCTCTGCTGCGTGATCATCAACGTCTGAGCGAGGAACTCCTGAACGGCAAGGGCGGAGTTCTCGGCGCGCGTCATGTCACCGTCGAAGACGGTCGACAGGCGAGCGTCGGCGACGATGGCGCTGGTGCCGCCGCCGATCGGTCGGGTGGAGGTGGGCGTGTAGGTGAGCCCGGGATTCTCCTGGAGGCTGTCGTTGCGGGTGATGATGTGATGGGCGCCCGCCGAGGTCGCGACGTCCACGATGGAGGAGTCGATCGCGCCCTCTACGGGCCAGGCGAAGTCGGTGGTGGGCGTCACTTGGAGGATGGACTCCACCGTGTTGGTGGCCAACTGGGTGGCCGACTGTAGATGGCTCAACGTGCCGGTCACCACCTTGCCGCGATGGGCCAGTGAGGCCAGGTCGGGGTCGGCGAACGGCAGGGCCACCACCTTGTGGCCCTCTACCGCATCGTCGAGGGCGGCCATCCACTGTCGGGCGACTGCCTGCCCACGCCCGGGCGTGGTGTCGTCGCCGTTTTGTACGTCGTACTTGCCGGCCATGGCGTCCACCGTGGCCAACAGGTCGGGGTCGAGGACCCAGGTGACGGGCAGGTCCTTGCCGAGCGCCACGATTTGCTGCAACCGACCGCCGGGGGCGAGTTCCTTGGCCAGGTCGTCGTTGCGGAAGATCGGGGTCTGCTGCCTGTCGGAGTCGGTACGCGCGGTGATCTGTGTGGTCGAGATGACTGGCCAAAGGAAGCTGAGCTTGGTCTTCTCGCCGGGCGCAATGGTCTGCCAGGGCAGGAACGTCCGCTGGATACCCAGGGTCTGCGGGTAGGGCAGGGCCTTTGTCTGGCCGGTGAACGATACGGCGATTTGGTAGACGCCGTCCTGGTGCAGAGGAAGCTGCTTGACGGGCACGGCGATACTGAAGTCGCGGCTCACCTTGGCGGGCAGCGTGCCGATCTTCTCCGCGTATTTGCGGTCGATCTCCACCCCGTCTATGCCGGAAACGTAGCCGGTCCGGGTGGCGGCGGTGTCGATGGCGCTGCGGCCTCCCATCATCGGGCCGATCCGCAGTCCGGCATGCGAGACGCTGATGGCCGAGCGGCCCCTGTTGGTGACGGTCCCCTTGATGGTCAAGGTGTCGTTGCCGGTGGGCGTCGCGGGCGTCAGCGAGTCGATCGACACGTCCACGGTGCGCGAACCTGTGGGCTTGGAGGCAGCATCGGCGTTCGGGGGCGCTGAGATCTGCACCAGACCCGCGAGGAGCGGCACGGCGGCCGTAAGTGCCGCGGCGCGCCGTAGCCATCGTCGGGCAGGAGCAGAAGTCGTCCCTTGGAGCTCTGCCGCCTCGGCCACGCGCTCGCCCGTCCCTCGTCGTCGTCAGTGGTCGTCGGTTGTGCGTCCACGCATGGTAACGAGATCCGGTGTGGCGAAGTGCTGGGGTGTGCTCCACATGATCGTCACAGGGCGGCTGGGCCGGCGTTGGGGGGCGGCCCACGGCGATCGATGAGGCCGGAGGCCTGTAGGCAACGTACCCTGTTCTGTTGTGCCGAACGCCAACCATGACACCCAGACCTCGCAGTCGTCCCACGAGCTCAGCCAGGTGCAGCGCCGGGCGGTGAGCGAGCTGCTGCGGGTCTCCCCCGTCGCCGACGATCTTGCCATTCGCTTCCAGCAGGCCGGGCACTCACTTGCCCTGGTCGGTGGCTCGGTGAGGGACGCGTTGCTCGGTCGGCTCGGCAACGATTTGGACTTCACCACGGATGCCAGGCCCGAGGACGTATTGCGGATCGTTCGACCGTGGGCGGACGCAGTCTGGGAGGTCGGAATCGCCTTCGGTACGGTCGGCTGCCAGAAGCAGGCACCGGGCGAAGGGGGAGGAAACCAGACCTTTCAGATTGAGGTCACGACATATCGGTCGGAAGCGTATGACCGAACGTCGCGGAAGCCGGACGTTTCCTACGGAGACTCCATCCAGGAAGATCTCGTCCGGCGAGACTTCACCGTCAACGCCATGGCCGTTGCTCTCCCGCAGAAGGAGTTCATCGACCCTCATCACGGCCTGGAAGACCTCGCTGCCCGAGTGCTGCGCACTCCAGGGACGCCCGAGCAGTCATTCTCCGATGACCCGTTGCGCATGCTGCGTGCGGCGCGCTTCGCGGCCCAGCTCGACTTCCAGGTGGCACCAGAGGTCGTTGCCGCGATGAAGGCCATGGCCGAGCGCATCGACATCGTCTCCGCCGAGCGGGTACGCGACGAGATCAACAAGCTCGTCCTGGCACCGCACCCCCGCAAGGGCCTCAAGCTGCTCGTGGACTCAGGGCTCGCTGACCGGGTACTGCCGGAACTGCCCGCGCTGCGCCTGGAGCGGGACGAGCACCACCGGCACAAGGACGTGTACGAGCACAGCCTGACCGTGCTGGAGCAGGCCATGGATCTGGAGGAGGACGGGCCGGACCTGGTGCTGCGACTCGCCGCGCTGCTGCACGACATCGGGAAGCCGAAGACCCGACGCTTCGAGTCGGACGGCCGGGTCTCCTTCCACCATCACGAGGTCGTCGGCGCGAAGATGACCAAGGCGCGGATGGCCAAGCTCAAGTATTCCAACGAGATGGTCAAGGACGTCTCGCGGCTGGTCGAGCTGCACCTGCGATTCCACGGCTACGGGACAGGCGAGTGGACCGACTCCGCAGTTCGCCGCTATGTGCGCGACGCGGGGCCGCTCCTCGACCGGCTGCACAAGCTGACGCGCTCCGACTGCACCACGCGAAACAAGCGCAGGGCCACCGCGCTTTCCCAGGCGTATGACGGCCTGGAACAGCGCATCGCGCGGCTGCGGGGCGAGGAGGAGCTCGATGCCATCCGACCGGACCTGGACGGCAACGAGATCATGCAGGTCCTTGAAGTGGGGCCGGGACCGCAGGTGGGCAAGGCGTACAAGCATCTGCTGAACCTGCGGATGGAGCACGGTCCACTGGGGCGCGAGGCGGCCGTGGCCGCGCTCAAGGAGTGGTGGGCGGCCCAAGGCTGAGGATCGGTGCGCAGGGCGGTCTTGCCTGGCGCCGGTGGAGAAAGCGGATGGGGGAGCTGATGGAGAAAGAGGACCCACCCTTGAGGGTGGTGGGCCCGCCCGTACACCGTTGTGTAGAGCGCATCTGCCTGTCCGCTGTTGCGTAGCTCGGGTCTGCCCGGATGTCTGCGTGCCCGTACAACCAGCGAGCGCTGGCCCTCTCGTGGCGGCCTCGGTTGCGGCGACAGCACCGTTTCACGTGAAACGGTGCTCGGTGGTTTCACGTGAATCAACGGGCCGGTCGCGTTTCACGTGAAACACGACCAGGCTCACGGCGACGGCATAGAGCGCGGACACGACGAGCACCAGGGCCGTCGAGGTGCCATCGGGCGGCAGCATGAGAGCCGCTACGCCGGCGGCGCCGACGAAGGCGACGTTGAAGAGCACGTCGTACAGCGAGAAGACTCGTCCCCGGTAGGAGTCCTCGATGGACGACTGCACGATGGTGTCCGTGGCGATCTTCGCTCCCTGGGTCGTGAGGCCCAGCACGAAGGCGGCGAACAACATGGGCACCGGCGCAAAGGGCAGCCCGAGAGCGGGTTCCAGCACGGCCGCCGCGGCTGCGCAGGTCGCCACCCAACGCAGTGGCCCAAGGCGTGCCGTGGCCCAGGGAGTGCACACCGCCGCCGCGAGGAAGCCTGCCCCGGAGACGGCCACGGCGATACCGAGCAGCGTGAGCCCATCGGAGTCGGCGTCGCTCCACGCGTAGCGGCACAGCATGAGGACCATCACGGTCAGTGCCCCGTAGCAGAACCGCATGAGCGTCATGGCGGCCAGGGCGCGGGCGGCCCCACGGTGCTCGGTGAGATGGCGCAGCCCGGCGGAGAGGCCGCGTGCGGTGCTCAACAGTGCGTGCTTCAGGTGGGGTTGCAGCCGCTCCGGGTCGGGGCCGAGCAGATCGCGCGGCATGCGCAGCGAGGCGAGGCCGGCACATAGGTAGAGCGCGGCGCCGAGCAGGATGACCAGTGCGTCCGACGCCGCACCGTTGGGGGCGGCCAGTCGAACGGCGAGGGCCAGGCCACCGGCCGCGGTGGCAGCGAGTGTGCCGGCCGTTGGGGAGAGGGAGTTGGCCAGTATGAGCTGTTCGCCCCCGGCCACCACCCGCGGCAGCGCGGCCGAAAGCCCGGCCAGTACGAAGCGGTTGACGGCCGTGACGGTGAGGGCGGATGCGTAAAAGAGCGCGTCGGGGACCTCGGCGACGATCAGTGCGGCCGTACCCGCGGCCAGTACGGTCCGGGCGAGGTTTCCGTACAGCAGCACCTGCCGACGACGCCAACGGTCAAGGAGGACCCCGGCGAACGGGCCGAGCAGCGAGTACGGCAGCAACAGCACGGCCATGGCGGAGGCGATGGCTGCGGCCGATGTCTGTTTCTCCGGAGAAAAGACGACGTAGGAGGCGAGCGCCACCTGGTAGACGCCATCGGCCGCCTGGGACAGCAGCCGGACGGTGAGCAGCCGGCGGAAGTTGCCGATCGCCAGGAGTACGCGCAGACCTCGGACAGCGGACATGGCGCAAAGCCTCACACAGCGCGCGGGCCCCCGGGTTCACTACCCGGGGGCCCGCGCGCGGAGAAGAGTTGACCTGAGCGCTTAGCGCTCGATTTCGCCCGCGATGAACTTCTCGACGCTCTCTCGGGCGGCGTCGTCGAAGTACTGCACCGGCGGGGACTTCATGAAGTACGAGGAGGCCGACAGGATCGGGCCACCGATGCCGCGGTCCTTGGCGATCTTCGCGGCGCGCAGCGCGTCGATGATCACGCCCGCGGAGTTGGGGGAGTCCCAGACCTCAAGCTTGTACTCCAGGTTCAGCGGAACGTTGCCGAACGCACGACCCTCCAGGCGGACGTAGGCCCACTTACGGTCGTCCAGCCAGGCCACGTAGTCAGACGGGCCGATGTGGACGTTCTTCGCGCCCATGTCGCGGTCGGGGATTTGCGACGTGACGGCCTGCGTCTTGGAGATCTTCTTGGACTCCAGGCGCTCGCGCTCCAACATGTTCTTGAAGTCCATGTTGCCGCCGACGTTCAGCTGCATCGTGCGGTCCAGGATGACGCCCCGGTCCTCGAACAGCTTGGCCATCACACGGTGTGTGATCGTCGCGCCGACCTGGGACTTGATGTCGTCACCGACGATCGGCACACCGGCCTCGGTGAACTTGTCCGCCCACTCCTTGGTCCCAGCGATGAAGACCGGCAGCGCGTTGACGAAGGCGACCTTGGCGTCGATGGCGCACTGCGCATAGAACTTCGCGGCGTCCTCGGAACCCACCGGCAGGTAGCAGACCAGAACATCGACCTGCCGGTCCTTGAGGATTTGGACGATGTCAACGGGCGCCTCGGGCGACTCGTCGATGGTCTCGCGGTAGTACTTGCCCAGGCCGTCGTAGGTGTGGCCGCGCTGGACGGTGATGCCCGTCGAAGGCACGTCACAGATCTTGATGGTGTTGTTCTCGCTGGCGCCGATGGCGTCCACGAGGTCCAGGCCGACCTTCTTGGCATCCACGTCGAAGGCGGCCACGAACTCAACGTCCCGCACGTGGTACTCGCCGAACTGCACGTGCATCAGACCCGGGACGCGGCTGTCCGGGTCGGCGTCCTTGTAGAACTCGACGCCCTGGACCAGCGAGGCGGCGCAGTTGCCCACGCCAACGATGGCTACGCGAACCGAACCCATTCCGGTTGCTCCCTGTGTGTATTCGATGAGGTCCTGCGGAGTGCAGGGCCTCACTTGTCGGTATCGTCGGACGGGTCCGGTCGGGTACTACCCCGGTGCCGGGGCAGGCCGCCCGTGTCTTCTGATGTGTCCTGCTCAGCGGGCCGGCGCTGATCGCGCCCCGCCCGCTCGCTTTCGATCAGCTCGTTCAGCCAGCGGACTTCGCGTTCCACCGACTCCATGCCATGGCGTTGGAGTTCCAACGTGTAGTCATCGAGTCGTTCGCGGGTACGGGCGAGCGAGGCTCGCATCTTGTCCAGGCGCTCCTCCAGGCGGCTGCGCCGCCCTTCCAGCACGCGCATCCGCACGTCTCGCGAGGTCTGGCCGAAAAAGGCGAAGCGCACGCCGAAGTGCTCGTCTTCCCAGGCGTCCGGCCCGGTCTGCGAGAGCAATTCCTCGAAACGCTCCTTGCCCTCCGCCGTCAACCGGTAGACGATTTTGGCCCGCCGTCCCGCAAGCGTGGCGGCTGGGGGAGCGTCCTTGGGAGCGCTGCCCGGCTCTTCGATCAACCAGCCGTTGGCGACCAGCGTCTTGAGACAGGGGTAGAGAGTGCCGTAACTGAACGCGCGGAAAACCCCGAGCGAGGTGTTGAGGCGTTTACGGAGCTCGTACCCGTGCATGGGGGATTCGCGCAGCAAGCCGAGGACGGCGAACTCCAGTACGCCGGAGCGCCTGCTCATCCCGCCTCCTTGGTGCTAGCTGCCGGCCTTTACGTCGAGCTGGTGTATCGAGCTGATGTGTCGAGCTGATGTATCGACTCGATACATCCAGAAGATAGAACGTTGTTCCGGCTGGGACAAGAGGGGGCACGGTGAACGCGGTCACATCACTGATTCGTGGTGTTCAACGTGCCTGATTTGGCACGAAGATGATAGGTGGGCAGGTTTTGACCGTGCGTAGTCTGTCCGCCATGCAGACCACCGGGAACTGTGAGACGTCGCGAGGCGTCTTCGTCCTGGATGCCGTGCGTCCGGCCGCCCTTCGGCGCTGGCGCGCACGTTGGGGGGACCGCAAGCCACTTGCCGCTTCCAGGCGATCGCGCCTGCCCGAGGAGTAGTCGTTCCATGAGCGAGCACCGTCGCAAGCCGCCGCAGCCCCAGGGCGGCGGACGAGCAGCGGCCCGGCGCGCCGCGCCGCAGCAGCCGTCAGGCCGCCGTGCAGCGCCACCGCGCAGCAGCACGGGGTCGGGCTCCGATCCATACGAGTCACCAGAAGCAGAACAGCCAAGCGGCGGCAGGGCCGAATCCCGCCGCGCGGCCCGTGGCGGCAGTGGCCGCCGCCGGGCTGGGGGCGGAGGAGCCGCGGCTGGGGCCGGCGCCGGTGCAGCCCACGGGGCCGCCGGTGCCGATCAGCCCGGCGGGCACGGCAGCGGTGGCCCTGGCGGCCCCGGCGGTGGCCGCCGGGGTGCAGGCCCTGCCGGAGGCGGCCGTGGACGCGGTCGCGGGGCGAGCGGTCCAGGCCGTACCAAAAAGCGATTCATCGACTATCCGAGAATGGGCAAGCGCGGTTTTCGGCGCTGGGTTCCCTCCTGGAAGCTGGTCACCGGCGCCTGCTTCGTCTTCCTCGCGCTGTTGGTCGGCGCCGTGGGGATCGCGCTGATGGTGGTGAAGGTGCCCACAGCGCAGGCCGCTTCCAAGACGCAAAAGAACGTCTACTACTGGAAAGACGGCAAGCAGATGGTCGTCTCCGGCGGTGGCGACCTCAACCGTCAGATCGTGCCGCTTTCCAAGATTCCCAAGTCGATGCGTAACGCGGTCATCGCCGCCGAAAACGCCTCGTTCTACGATGACGCCGGCGTTGACCCGGTGGGCGTCGCGCGCGCCGTGGTCAACATGGCCAAGGGCGGCCAGACGCAGAGTGGCTCGACCATCACCCAGCAGTTCGTGAAGAACACCTATCTGGGCCAGGAACAGACGCTCAAGCGCAAGGTCACCGAGCTGTTCATCTCGATCAAGGTGGGTGCCACCAAGGACAAGGACGACATCCTGGAGGGCTACCTCAACACCGCCTACTACGGCCGTGGTGCGTATGGAATCCAGGCGGCGGCCCGCGCGTTCTACGACAAGGACTGCGAGGACCTGACCACCAGCGAGAGCGCGTTCCTCGCGGCCACGCTCAACGGCCCCAACCTCTACGACCCCGCTGGCGGCACTGGGCTTGCGGCCACCAAGGAGAAGAACCGCAAGCGGGCCGAGGCCCGCTGGTCGTGGACGCTGGACCGCGAGGTGAAGGTGGACCGGCTCTCCGGGGAGGAGCGGAACAAGATCACCAAGTTCCCCGAGCCGCAGAAGCCGAAGCTGGCGACGAACAAGGGCGGCCAGATCGGCTACCTCACCGACCTCGCCGACAGGTACATCATCAACCACTCCGGCATCTCCAAGGCCGAGCTGGACCGGGGCGGGTACCAGATCCACACCACCTTCGACCGCCATAAGATGAAGGCGTTGGAGAAGACGGTCCAAAAGGTCTCCAAGGAGAACATCAAGCCCGGTCAACGCCCGCAGGACAAGCATGTCCAGTTCGGCGGGGCGTCGGTGGAACCAGGGACCGGCAAGATCGTCGCCGTCTACGGCGGCAAGGACGCGCTGGAGCACTACACCAACAACGCGGACGACACCGGTGTCCAGGTCGGCTCCACGTTCAAGCCGTTCGTGCTGGCAGCGGCCATGACAGACGGCAAACGCAACCCCGCCCTCGGCCCCGACCAGGACAAGTCAGAGCGCACCCTCGTCTCGCCCAAGAGCATCTACGACGGTGACAACAAGGTCACGTTGCGGGATTACACGGGCAAGGTGTGGCTCGACAAGGACAACAAGGAATGGCACCAGCGCAACGATGGGGACGAGAGCAGGGGCCCCATCGATCTGCGCACTGCCATGCAGTTCTCGGTGAACACGCCATTCATCCAGCTCGGCATGGACGTCGGTACCGACAAGGTCCGTGACGCGGCGCTCGCGGCCGGGCTCAGCAAGGAGCAACTGGCCTCCATCACACCGACGTTCTCGCTCGGTACCTCCTCGCCCAGCGCGATCCGACTCGCCACTTCGTATGCGACCTTCGCGGCCAGCGGCAAGCAGGCGGAACCGTACTCGGTGACCAAGGTCGAGCGGGACGGGGCGGAGGAGTACGCGCACAAGGACGAGATCGAGCAGGCCTTCGATACGAACGTCGCGGACAACGTCACCGACGTGCTCAAGACCGTCGTGGAGGACGGAACCGGCACCTCCGCGCAGATCGGCCGCGAGGCAGCGGGCAAGACCGGCACCACCGACGACAACAAGTCGGCCTGGTTCGCCGGGTACACCCCGCAGCTGTCCACCGCGATCGGCATGTGGCGCGTGGACGACCAGGCCAAGAACCAGAAGTTCCTGCCCATGTACGGCGTCGGTTCGGATACCGGCTCGGAGAGCATTCACGGTGCGTCGTATCCGGCGAAGATCTGGGCCGGATACATGAAGGAAGCACTCAAGGGCGAGAAGAAGCTGACCTTCCCGGAGCCGTCCCCGATCGGCGACAAGATCTACGGTGATGGCGCCAGGCCGACTCCTACCGCTGGCCCGACCGCGTCTGAGACGGAGGCAACGACGGAACCGACTCCGTCGAAGTCCGTGACACAGTCTCCGTCCGATACGCCGACGACGCCAACGACACCGACGACACCGACAACACCGACGACGCCGACGACGCCGCCGACCTCCCCCAGCACCTCCTGCGGGCCCCTCGACCCGGACTGTGGTAATACCGGTGGACCCGGTGGTGACCCGGGCGGCCCGGGCGGTGGTGATCCGGGCGGACCCGGTGGCGGCCCCGGTGGGTCGAGCGATCCGGGCGGGCCTGGCGGCGACACGGGAAGACCGGGCGGAGGCGACGGCGGAGGCTGGTTCTAGCCGCAGCTCAGAGCCGGGGAACTCCCTCGGGGCGCCGTGAGACAGCACAGCGACGATGCACAGGGCGGGTCCGTTCGCGGGCCCGCCCTGTGGCGTTGCGGGGCGGCCCGACGCTGTGGCGTTGCTGGATCAGCCCCGCCGTGCGGCATAGCTGGCTCGGCTCGGCCCGGTGGGAGGCTGTTGAGCCGTGCCCATTGCGTGCCCAAGCCCCTCCTGCCGCCGACCCTCGATGCCGCCGAACGGCTCGTACGGCAGGATGTGCGCATGACGAGCGTCAACGGCCCCCACTCCAGCGGCACCGCCGCCCGGAATCCCGTACGGCCCACCGCCGAGGACGAGGTGGCCGCCGCGGGCAGCGAGCTGATCGGCGGGCCCATCGGGCGGCGAGCGCTGCTCGGCGTGAACTGGTGGACGCCGGTACGGATCATCGCGCTCGTCGCGATCGGCATGTTCGCCCTCGGCATGGTGCAGAAGGTGCCCTGCTACAACGGTGGCTGGTTCTTCGGAGCGACCAGCCAGTACACGCACGCCTGTTACTCGGACATTCCGCACCTGTACGGCGGACGCGGCTTCGCCATCGACCTCGTCCCGTACTTCGACCGCATCCCGCAGAACGTCTCCGGCGGCATGGACTACCTCGAATACCCGGTGCTGACCGGGCTGTTCATGGAGGTCGCCTCCTGGCTTACGCCGCACGGCGGCAGCAGCCAGCACCGGGCCCAGATCTACTGGCTCGTGAACTCCGGAATGCTGATGATCTGCACAGCGGTCATCGCCGTCTGCGTCTCCCGCACCCACCGGACCCGCCCGTGGGACGGGCTCCTTGTGGCCCTCTCACCCGCGTTCGCGCTGACCGCCACCATCAACTGGGACCTGTTCGCCGTCGCCCTGACCGCCGCCGCCATGCTGATGTGGTCCCGTAGCCGCCCGCTGGCCGCCGGCGTCCTGCTTGGCTTGGCCACCGCCGCCAAGCTCTACCCGGTGCTGATCCTCGGCCCGATCTTCCTGCTCTGTCTGCGGGCCGGGCGCTGGCGCGCATGGTGGGCGGCCACCGCCGGCGCGCTCGCAGCGTGGCTCGTGGTGAACCTGCCGGTCATGCTCACCCAGGACCAGCAGGGGGACCTGGCGATCAGGGAGGGCTGGAAGAAGTTCTACACCTTCAGCCAGGAGCGACCCGTGGACTTCGGCTCCATCTGGCTGATCATCTCGCAGCGCACCGGCGACCCGCTGGAGGACGCCAACACCTACGGCACGCTCCTGATGCTCGTCGCCTGCGCCGGCGTCGCCGCCCTCACCCTGTGCGCCCCGCGCCGCCCTCGGCTGGCGCAACTCGCGTTTTTGGTCGTCGCCGCGTTCATCGTGACCAACAAGGTCTACTCACCGCAGTACGTGCTGTGGCTGATCCCGCTGGCCGTGCTCGCGCGGCCCCGCTGGCGCGACTTCCTCATCTGGCAGGCGGGAGAGGTCCTGTACTTCGTGAGCATCTGGATGTACCTGGCGTACACCGGCAGCGGCGACAAACACCAGGGCCTGCCCACCGAGGGCTATCAACTGGCCATCGTGCTGCACCTGCTCGGCACGCTGTACCTGTGCGCGGTGGTCATCAGGGACGTGCTGCTGCCCGAGCGTGATCCCGTTCGCCTGGACGGCTCCGATGACCCGTCGGGCGGTGTGCTGGACGGAGCGCCGGACGCGTTCGCTCTGCGCAGGTGGCGACGGGACAGCGGCAGCGGGAAAGGCGTAGCGCAGGGCTACGTGAGTTGGGGCTCGTCCGGGGCCGGACCGCACGGCAGTACCTACCGGGAGTAGCGCGCCCGGGCCCCGCGTGGCCGCACGACAGTGGTACGGGGCGCACGACACAGCCCCGCACGGGAGAAGTCCTGTGTACGACGCAGCCCCGCACGAGAAGTGCGGGGCTTGCGTGTCTCGCGGCGCGGCCGTACGTGAGCCCGCCGCGTAGGCGGGCTCTCTTCGGCTCGGCCCGGCTGCGCCGCGTCTTCGTCCCCGCTGCGCCGCGGCGAAGCCGGCGTACGGGTGCGGTCAGCGATCCAGTATGCGGTCGTACTGGGTCGTGGTGTGGCGCAGGCTGGCCACCAACTCGTCGCCCACCTGTGGCGCCGCCACGTCGCTGGGGACGAACAGGATGGAGACCTGCATGTGTGGCGGCTCGGCGAACCAGCGCTGCTTGCCGGCCCAACTGAACGGGGACAGGTTGCGGTTCACGGTCGCCAGGCCCGCGCGGGCCACGCCCTTGGCGCGCGGCATCATGCCGTGCAGCGCCTTCGGGGCCTCAAGGCCCACACCGTGCGAGGTGCCGCCCGCGACGACGACGAGGTAGCCGTCGCCCGCTGTCTTTTGCTGGCGGTAGCCGAAGCGGTCACCCTTGGCGACCCGAGTGACGTCGAGCACCGAGCCGCGGTACTCCGTCGCGTCGTGGTCGCCCAACCAGAGGCGGGTGCCGATACGGGCGCGGAAACGGGTCTGTGGGAACTGCTGCTGAAGCCGGGCCAGTTCGTCCGCCTTGAGGTGGCTGACGAACATCGTGTGCAGCGGCAGCCGCGCCGCGCGCAGCCGGTCCATCCAGAAGAGGACCTCTTCCACCGCGTCGGAGCCGTCGGTGCGGTCCAGGGGCAGATGGATGGCGAAGCCCTCAAGGCGCACGTTCTCGATGGCCGCGTGCAGCTTCGGCAGGTCCTCCTCGGTGACCCCGTGCCGCTTCATGCTGCTCATGACCTCGATCATCACGCGGGCGTTGACCAGCCCATACACGCCATCAACCGAGGAGACTGAGCGAATCACCCGGTCCGGCAGCGGGACCGGCTCCTCGCCGCGCCGAAACGGGGTGAGGACCAGCAGGTCGCCGCTGAAGGTGTCCTTCATGCGCGCGGCCTCGTAGGTGGTGCCGACCGCGAGGATGTCGGAGCCCATGCGGGTGGTCTCCTCGGCCAGCCGGTCATGGCCGAAGCCATAGCCGTTGCCCTTGCACACCGGGACCATGCCAGGGAATTGCTGGATGACGCTCTGTTGGTGGGCCCGCCACCGCGCGGTGTCAACGTAGAGAGTGAGCGCCATGGCTGGAGGGGGACCTTTCTCGTCAGTCGGCTCAGGTATCAGCTAATAGTCGGTACGGGATACGGAGTTGGCCGGGCCTGGTGGGCAGGGCGCGGGGTGGGTGCGCCGAAGCGGGACGGTCGCGCAGTGCGTACGGCCTGCCGGGCCCGGAACCCGGGCCTTAGCGACGGGACATATACATGTCGAGCGCCTTGTGTAGCAGCTTGTTCAGCGGGAAGTCCCACTCCCCCAGATACTCGGCTGCCTGCCCACCGGTGCCGACCTTGAACTGGATAAGGCCGAAGAGGTGGTCGCTCTCGTCGAGTGAGTCGCTGATGCCGCGCAGGTCGTACACGCTGGCGCCCAGTGCGTACGCGTCCCGCAGCATCCGCCACTGCATCGCGTTCGAGGGGCGTACTTCCCGCTTGTGGTTGGCAGATGCGCCGTACGAGTACCAGACGTGCCCACCCACGATCAGCATCGTCGCGGCGGCCACCGCCTCGCCTTCGTGCATGGCGAAGTACAGCCGCATCCGGTTGGGGTCCTCGGTGTTGAGGGCCGTCCACATGCGCTGGAAGTAGCTGAGCGGGCGCGGGCGGAAGTGGTCGCGCTCGGCGGTGATCTCGTACAGCCGCTGCCATTCGCCCAGGTGCTCGTAACTGCCCTGAACGACCTCGACACCCGCCTTCTCGGCCTTCTTGATGTTGCGCCGCCACAGCTGGTTGAAGCCCTTGTGGACGGACTCAAGCGAACGGTTTTCCAACGGCACCTGGAAGACGTAGCGCGGCTGTACGTCACCGAAGCCGGCGCCACCGTCCTCGCCCTGCTGCCAGCCCATCTTCCGTAGCCGATCGGCGACCTCGAAGGCGCGCGGCTCGATGTGGGTGGCCTCGACATCACGCAGCCGCTTGACGTCCGGGTTCTGAATGCCCGACTTGATCGCGGCGGCGTCCCAGCGCCGGATGATCACGGGTGGGCCCATCTTCACCGAGAACGCGCCCTGCCGCTTGAGGTGCGCGAGCATCGGGCGCAGCCAGTCCTCCAGGTTCGGCGCGTACCAGTTGAGCACCGGGCCCTCGGGCAGGTAGGCCAGGTACCGCTTGATCTTGGGGAGCTGTCGGTAGAGCACCAGGCCCGCGCCGACCAGCTGGCCCGTGCTGTCGAACCAGCCCAAGCTCTCCGAGCGCCACTCCGTCTTGACGTCTGCCCACGCCGGGACCTGCATGTGGCTCGCCGACGGCAGACTCTGGATATACGCCAGATGCTGCTCTCGGCTGATGGTCCTCAGGGTCAGGCTCATTGCGGGGGCTCCTCGGCAGGTGTGTCCCCAGGGTCGGGGCTCCGGCTCTCGCGGCGAAGCCTACTGCGACAGGGCACGCCGCCGGCCCGGCGTAAGGCGAACAGGGCGGTGGGGGCGTGGGCGGACGCCGATGGACGCTGGTGGAAGCGTCGTGGGCTGGCATGGCGGGGCCGCGGCCCGCATGCGGGCCGCGGCTGATGGGGAGTAGCCCGCATGGCGGGCTACGGCTGAAGGGGAGTGGGCGTCAGCCCAGCACGCCGCCGAAGAGGCCGCCGCGCGCCATGCCGAGGAAGAAGCCCACGGCCGCCGCGCCAAGACCGATGATCAGCACGAACCGCTCGGCCGTCGTGGCCGAGATGAATTGCCCCCAGGCGCCGGTGATGATGCCGACCAGACCGGTCCAGGAGCTGATCAGGTGCAGGTCGTGGAACATCGCTGTGACGAAGGCCACCACACCAAGGACGACGGTCGCCGCGGCGAAGGTGTTCTGCACGGGATGTGGCTTGCCGTCGGTGTCGAGAAAGGAGAGGAGACCGTGCTGGGAACGCGCTGCATGGGCCATGGGGCACCTCCGGTCCTGCGAGGGACGCGGGGCGGCGCAGGGTAGCGCCGCTCACACTGATTGCCTCCAGATTGCGGGCAAGCACGGCCGGATTTCAACCGGAAGCACAGCGGCGGGTAGTGTGGACCGTCTGCGCCGGTGTCTGACCGGGGTCCCCACGGGGAACTCGTTACGTACCCGGTGCTACGCATCACGACCCTCCTGCCACGGAACGACCGTGGCCGCTGAGTCCAAAGGAGGTGGGTTCCACATGCGTCACTACGAGGTGATGGTCATCCTCGACCCCGATCTTGAGGAGCGCGCTGTCGCCCCCCTGATCGAGAACTTCCTCTCCGTCGTCCGTGAGGGCAACGGCAAGGTCGAGAAGGTCGATACCTGGGGCCGTCGTCGTCTCTCGTACGAGATCAAGAAGAAGCCTGAGGGCATCTACTCGGTCATCGACTTGCAGGCCGAGCCTGTGGTCGTCAAGGAGCTCGACCGCCAGATGAACCTGAACGAGTCGGTCCTTCGGACCAAGGTCCTCCGCCCCGAGATGCACTGACCGCGTAAGCGTTCAGCGGCGATCGGGTCGCGTTTCGAGTAGCAAGCAGCCAGCAGCACACCCGCCGAGAGGTTCATCCAATGGCAGGCGAGACCGTCATCACGGTCGTCGGCAATCTCGTAGACGACCCCGAGCTGCGCTTCACCCCGTCTGGTGCGGCGGTCGCGAAGTTCCGCGTCGCGTCCACTCCCCGCACCTTCGACCGCCAGACCAATGAGTGGAAGGACGGCGACAGCCTCTTCCTCACCTGCTCGGTCTGGCGCCAGGCAGCAGAGAACGTCGCCGAGTCGTTGCAGCGCGGCATGCGCGTCATCGTGCAGGGCCGACTGAAGCAGCGGTCCTACGAGGACCGTGAGGGCGTCAAGCGCACGGTCTACGACCTGGACGTCGATGAGGTCGGCCCCAGCCTGCGCAACGCCACGGCGAAGGTCACCAAGACCTCCGGCAAGGGCGGCCAGCAGGGTGGCGGCTTCGGCGGCGGCGGCCAGCAGGGCGGCGGCGGTGGCGGTGGCTGGGGCGGTAGCTCCAGCGGCGGCCAGCAGGGCGGCGGCGGGGCTCCCGCCGACGACCCCTGGGCGACCAGCGCTCCGGCCGGCGGTGGCCAGCAGGGTGGTGGCGGTGGCTGGGGCGGTAGCTCCGGCGGCGGCCAGCAGGGCGGCGGCTACTCGGACGAGCCGCCCTTCTAGAGCGTGAGCTCTTGAGGGCGATTACCCCCTTCTTGATCACACAGGAGAAAAACCATGGCGAAGCCGCCTCCGCGCAAGCCGAAGAAGAAGGTCTGCGCGTTCTGCAAGGACAAGACCGTGTACGTGGACTACAAGGACACGAACATGCTGCGGAAGTTCATTTCCGACCGCGGCAAGATCCGTGCCCGCCGCGTCACCGGCAACTGCACGCAGCACCAGCGTGACGTCGCTACGGCTGTGAAGAACAGCCGTGAGATGGCGCTGCTGCCCTACACCTCGTCTGCGCGATAAGGGAAGGGTGACCGACAGATGAAGATCATCCTTACCCACGAGGTCTCCGGCCTCGGCACCGCGGGCGACGTCGTTGACGTCAAGGACGGCTACGCTCGTAACTACCTGGTCCCGCGCGGTCTCGCGATCCGCTGGACCAAGGGTGGCGAGAAGGACGTCGAGCAGATCCGTCGCGGTCGCAAGATCCGCGAGATCGCCACGATCGAGCAGGCCAACGAGATCAAGTCGCGGCTTGAGAACTTGAAGGTTCTGCTGGCGACTCGCGCTGGCGAGGCCGGCCGACTGTTCGGCTCGGTGACTCCGGCTGACATCGCTTCGGCGATCAAGTCCGCCGGTGGCCCGGACGTGGACAAGCGTCGCGTCGAGCTCCGTACGCCGGTCAAGACGCTGGGCGCCCACGAGGTGTCCGTGCGTCTGCACCCCGAGGTCTCGGCCAAGGTCGGCATCGAGGTTGTCGCGGCGTAACGGCTGCGCTCAGTAGAGCAAAAGAAGGGGCCGCACCCTGCGGGGTGCGGCCCCTTCTGCGTGCGACCCCGCAAGGGATTTCGCGTGGGGTGCTGCGTGAGCCCGGGTGGGGCACCCGTTGCGCCGGGTCCGAGCCGATCTTGGTGGGCGTCGGGTCCGTTTCACGTGAAACGCAGGCAAGAGCGCGCCGTGTGTTTCGGCTTTTCGGGTGCGCTTCGGCTCGGGCTTTTCCCGGTGCTCTGTTTCACGTGAAACGCGACTGCGGACGGGGGTGACGGGTGTGACCACGCCGCGAGCTCGTGAGGGCGTCCACTGTGCAGGCTTCGCTGTTTCACGTGAAACGGCGGGCGGCGCCGGCCATGCGGAGTTAGCGGGTCGCGCCCGTGACCAGCCAGCGGCCCGAGCGGGTGCGTATCCACAGGGTCGCCATGCGCGTCGCCATCATGAGTCCCATCGTCCACCACAGAGCGGTGAGCCCGCCGCCCATGGTGGGCACCAGGAGGGCGACCGGGGCGAAGACGGCCAGAGTGGCGATCATTGCGCCAGCGAGATACGGGCCATCGCCTGCGCCCATCAGTACGCCGTCGAGGACATACACCACCCCAGCGATGGGCTGGACCACGGCGATCACCAAGAGGGCGGGCAGCAGGGCATCTCGTACCACCTGGTCGGAGGTGAAGAGCGGAATGAACAGGGGCCGGGCGAGCACAACGAGCAGGCCGAGTACCACGCCGGCGGCTATCCCCCACTCCACCATGCGACGGCACGCGGCGCGGGCGCCTTCCGTGTCGCCCGCCCCGAGATAGCGTCCGATGATGGCTTGGCCCGCTATGGCGATGGCATCCAAGGCGAAGGCCAGCAGGCTCCACAGGGTGAGGATGATCTGATGGGCGGCGACCTCGGTGTCCCCAAGATGGGCCGCGACACCGGTGGCGATGAGGGTGACGGCGCGAAGCGAGAGCGTACGCACCAGGAGTGGGACTCCCGCCTGGGCGCAGGAGCGTATGCCGGCGGCGTCGGGACGCAGCGAGGCGCCGAGCCGCCGGGCGCCGCGGACCACCACGAAGAGATAGGCGGCGGCCATGGCGCACTGGGCGATGACCGTGCCCCAAGCCGAACCGGCGATGCCGAGGTCGGCGCCGTAAACGAGCACGACATTGAGCACGGCGTTGGCGGCGAAGCCGCCGATGGCGACGTACAGCGGTGTACGGGTGTCCTGGAGGCCGCGCAGCACGCCGGTGGCGGCAAGGACAATGAGCATGGGCGGGATGCCGAGGGTGCTGATGCGTAGATAGGTGATCGCATGGGGCGCGGCGGTGCTGGAGGCGCCGAACAGATCGACGAGTGCGGGCGCGGTGGGCAGTGTGACGGCGATGACGGCGATGCCGATGAAGAGGGCGAGCCAGATACCGTCCATGCCCTGTCGGATGGCGCCTGGCAGGTCGCCCGCGCCCACCCGGCGGGCGACGGCCGCGGTGGTGGCGTACGCGAGGAAGACGAAGACGTTGACACCGGTGAGCAGCAGGGCCGCCGCGATGCCGAGTCCGGCGAGTTGAGGGGTGCCGAGGTGGCCGACGATGGCGCTGTCAACCATCACAAACAGAGGCTCCGCGATGAGGGCGCCGAAGGCGGGGACGGCGAGCGCGATGATCTCTCGGTCGTGGCGACTGCGCGTACGACGGTCCTTCGCGGGGGCCTGGATCATGTGGTCAATCTAATCGTCCACAGGTAAGAGACGCAAGCGCCTTCCAGTCCTTACCTCTGGTCGCTCTGCGTGGTCTTCTCTGCGCCGTTTGTCGCGATCTTCGGCCGAGTGGGAAAGTTTTTCTTCTGCACAGCCCTGAGATAGAGAAAGCCCAGGTCAGGGCCGTGACAGCGGGATACTCGTGGGCTTGTCCACAGCACCGTCCCCCGTGCCGTGCACAGCTTTTCGGGAGTTCTCCACAGGATGGCACCCGTCATCCACATGGCCTGTGGATAACCAGATTGGCGGACGGCCTATCTGGGCCTACCGTGGTCCGGCGCAGGCCACCACTTCCGACGTTGAAAAGCTGTCGGAATCGACGCGCCGCAAGCGGGGTCGAGCGTCTTTGTCAGAGCCGTGCCGTAAGAAAGAAGGCACTGCGAGGTCCGCGTCGCGGACGGGAGGAGGTGGCGGGGTGAGCATGCCCGAGCCCATGGAAGACCCCTGGCCCGATCCCGGCCCCAGCGACCAGTTGCCCGCGACGCCGCGCCCCCGGCGGGGTGAGGGCCGCAGCAGTAACCGCGGCGAGGGGCGCGGTCGCGACGAGCAGCACGACCGGGGGCGCGAGGGCGGGTCCTGGGAGGGCTCCGGCTTTGAGCGCGTACCCCCGCAGGACCTAGACGCCGAGCAGTCCGTACTCGGCGGCATGTTGCTCTCCAAGGACGCCATCGCCGACGTGGTGGAGGTCCTGAAGGGGCAGGACTTCTACCGTCCCGCGCACGAGACGATCTACCAGGCCATCCTCGACCTGTACGCCAAGGGCGAGCCGGCCGACCCCATCACCGTCGCGGCCGAGTTGACCAAGCGCGGTGAGATCACCAGGGTCGGCGGCGCCTCGTACCTGCACACCCTCGTCCAGTCCGTCCCCACCGCGGCCAACGCGGAGTATTACGCGGAGATTGTCCACGAGCGGGCGGTGTTGCGTCGGCTGGTGGAGGCGGGCACCCGCATTACGCAGATGGGGTACGCGGCGGACGGTGACGTCGATGACATCGTCAATAACGCGCAGGCCGAGATTTATGCCGTCACCGAGCAGCGCACCAGCGAGGACTACCTCCCGCTCGGCGACATCATGGAAGGCGCTCTCGACGAGATTGAGGCGATCGGTTCCCGCAGCGGCCAGATGTCCGGTGTGCCCACGGGCTTCACGGATCTGGACTCGTTGACCAACGGCCTGCACCCGGGACAGATGATCGTCATCGCGGCGCGTCCCGCGATGGGTAAGAGCACGCTCGCCCTGGACTTCGCCCGCGCCTGTTCGATCAAAAGCAATCTGCCAAGCGTCATCTTCTCGCTCGAAATGGGCCGCAACGAGATCGCGATGCGTCTGCTGTCGGCCGAGGCGCGGGTGGCGCTGCACCATATGCGGTCCGGCAGCATGACGGACGACGACTGGACCCGACTGGCCCGCCGCATGCCCGAGGTGACCGCAGCTCCGCTCTACATCGATGACTCCCCGAACCTGTCGATGATGGAGATTCGCGCCAAGTGCCGCCGCCTCAAGCAGCGTAATGACCTCAAACTCGTGGTTATCGACTACCTCCAGCTGATGCAGTCCGGCGGTTCTAGGCGTGCCGAAAGCCGACAGCAGGAGGTCTCGGACATGTCCCGAAACCTCAAGCTCCTCGCCAAGGAGTTGGAGGTCCCGGTGATCGCGCTCTCCCAGCTGAACCGTGGACCCGAGCAACGCACGGACAAGAAGCCGATGGTCTCCGACCTGCGTGAGTCGGGGTCGATCGAACAGGATGCCGACATGGTCATCCTGTTGCACCGCGAGGACGCGTACGAGAAGGAGTCACCCCGTGCGGGCGAGGCTGACCTCATTGTCGCCAAGCACCGTAACGGCCCCACGGCGACGATCACGGTCGCCTTCCAGGGGCACTACTCACGGTTTGTGGATATGGCGCAGACGTAAGGGCACGAGCTGTGCGATCTCAAGTTCGGCTGCACCATCTCACCGCATGCTTCATATCGACTGCACTCTCCGTGTTCCTCGACGAACTCGCCCACCGCGCACGGCACACCGAACTGGCCGGCGAGCCCCGCCGCAACGATCCCCACCTGTCTGGGGCTACGCCTGCCTACCCGTCTCACTCTCCGCGTGCGGATCATGGGTGAGCTATCCTCCGCGCATGCGTGGACAGTTCACCGGCTGGCCGGAGCAAGCCATGGATGTGCTGTGGCAGCTCCAGGGCGAACCGACCCACGCGACCCGCGAGCGCTACCGCGCGGACCGCGAACGCCTGGTCCGGCAGCCGATGATCGCCCTGCTCAACGAGGTCGCGGACACCGACCCCCGGTACGAGGACTTCTCCGTCTGGCACTACCGCACCAACTCCTGGTGGTGGCAGCACCAGTGCGCGGTGATCCGGCTCGGCCGCAAGATCGAGATTGGTCTCCGGTTCTCTCTGGACGGCCTGCGCATCCAGGGCGCCTGGTGGTACCCCGATCCCGGTCAGGTGGACACGTTCCGCAAAGCCGTGGCCTCCGAGGGAACCGGCCGCGAGCTGGCCGTCATCATCGAGGATGTGCGGAAGAAGGGCTACGACGTCTCCGGGGACGTGATGAAACGCCCACCGCGCGGCTATCTGACAGACCACTCCCGTACGAACCTGCTGCGCCACCGTTCGCTGATCGCCGCTCGTCCCCTCGGTCGCGAGGAGTGGCTACACACCCCCGAGGTGGTTGACCGGGTCCTGTCGGCCGCCGCTGACCTGGACGCCCTGTTGCTGTGGCTGGTCCGTCACGTGAAGCGCGCCGCCTGACATCACGAGGGCTCTGCGCGGCGCGGAAGGAGCCAAACCCGTGCCGTCGGCCCCCGCGCTCAGAAGGTGACGTACACCCGCAGCGCCGACCGGTGGTCCATCGCCCGATGGCCGTCCGGCACCTCGGCCAGGAGGACGGCATGGTCGAAGACGGGTCCAGGCGGGCCGTGAGACATCGCAGGCGCGGCGATGTAGCCGTCCCCAGGGTCAGGTTCAAGCATGTCCAGCAGGTCGCCGTGGTGGTGACTTGGGTGAGCCGGGTGCCGGTGCTTCTTGTCGCGCTCGGCAGGTTTCTAGGCGGTCCGCAGTAGGCGGTGCAGACCCGGCTCGATGTCCGGGGCGCTGATGGAGCCGTAGCCGAAGACGAAGCCCGGGCGCGCGGAGCGGTTCGCGGAGACCTCCGCCAGGGTGTAGATCGCGACGCCGGCAGCCCGAGCCCGGCCGGCCCGGTCCGCAAGGGCCTTGGGGTCGGCGAGGTTGCCTCGGGTGAATGCGGTCACGTGTAGGCCCGCGGTGGACGGCAGTAGTTCGGTCAGGTCTGTGAAGTGGCTGGTGAGCGCGTGGGTGATGGCGTGGTGCCGGGTCGCGTATGTATGCCGCATCCGGCGGATGTGCCGGGCGAGCAGCCCATCGTCAACGAAGCGGGCGAGCGCCGCCTGCGTGGGGACGGCTGTATGCCAGTCGGCGGTGTACTTGGCGGTGCGTAGCGCTGTGCGCAGCGAGGCGGGCGCCACCAGGAAGCCGACGCGCAGGGAGGGCAGCATCACCTTGGAGAACGAGCCCACGTAGATGACGTGTCCGTCCCGGTCCAGGCTCTGTAGCGGCTCGACCGGCCGCCCGCCGAACCGGAATTCGCTGTCGTAGTCGTCCTCGATCACCGCCGCGCCGTGCCGCCGTGCCCACCGCAGGAGCGCCGTTCTGCGGCGCAGGGACATCGGCATGCCGAGCGGGAACTGATGGGCGGGGGTGACGTACACGGCGCGGGTGTCCGGCGGGATGGCGTCCACCAGCAGGCCCTCGGCGTCCACCGGTATCCCCGTGACCGTGGCGCCCTGCGCCAGGAACGGCAGCCGGGCCGGTGGGTAGCCGGGCTCTTCGACGGCCACCCGGTCGCCCGGTTCGAGCAGCACCCGCCCGATGAGGTCGAGGGCCTGCTGCGTGCCGGTGGTCACGAGCACATCGTCCGGGCTGGTGCGGACGGCGCGGGAGAGTCCGATGTGCCGGGCGAGTGCGGCCCGTAGTCCGGCATGGCCGGCCGGATCGCCGTATCCGGCCGCCCCGGCCGCCGAGAGGCGCAGCTCCCGGGAGACCAGGGGGCGCCAGGCGTCGTACGGGAAGAGGCGGGCGTCCGGCAGGCCGGCCCGGAAGTCGTGGGCCGCCTTGGTCGGTCCCGTGGTTTCCGGGCCGGCCCATGGGGACAGGCCCGCCCACAGGGCGCGCGGGCGCAGCCCCGAGCCGGTGGTGTCGGTGGTGGGCACGGCCGCACGCGAGGGCAGGCCCGTTATACGCACGTAGGTCCCGGAGCCGACCCTGCTGTCCGCGTAGCCCTCGGCGACGAGCCGTTCGTAGGCGACGCTGACGGTGTTGCGGGCCACCGCGAGGCGGCGGGCCAACTCCCGGGTCGGGGGGAGTGTTTCGCCGGGCCGCAGCAGCCCGTCATGGATTGCGGTGCGCAGCTGGCGGTAGATCTGGCCGGATAGGTCGCGCTGCCCGTCGAGCCTGACGTGCACGTCCATCTCGGCTCACGGCCCTCGGCTCGGCTGTTATCGGCTGTTATCGGTTGTTATCGGCTTTTGGCTGCCTGCCCTGTGGGCTTTCGGCCGGCAATTGGCTCAATGATGTGGCAGCTTATTGGCTCTGGAGTTGAGCCGATGTGTGATCTTACGCTTCGGCCATGGACATACGACGACTGGACCACCAGGCGCTGTCACTGACCGGGGAGGTGGTCTCCCGGGTGAAGGCCGATCACTTGAGGCTGGCGACGCCTTGCGCTGACTGGACCCTGTATGGCCTGGTTCGCCATCTAGTCAGCCAGAACGAGGGGTTCGCCGCCTCGGCCCGCGGCGCTGGTGAGCCGTGGGCCGTATGGCGCGACGGGGACCTCGCAGACGATCCGGCCGGAGCGTATGAGGCGTCGGCGGGCGAGGTCACCGCGGCGTTCGCGGAAGACGGCGTGCTGGAGCGGCAGTTCGCGCTGCCGGAGGTGAGCGAGGGCTTCGCTGTGCCCGGGCGGGTCGCGATCGGCTTCCACCTGGTCGATTACGTGGCCCACGCCTGGGACGTCGCGGTGACGATCGGCGCCCCTTGGGAGCCCGGCCCTGAACTCACCACCGCCGCGCTGCGCGTCGCCGCCCTGGTTCCGGACGAGGGCCGCGGGGCCGGTGCCGCGTTCCGCCGGCGGATCGCCGTCCCTGACGACGCCCCGCCGGGTGACCGGCTGCTCGCCCTGCTCGGCCGCGACCCGTCCTGGACACCGAGGCCATGCTGACGAGCCGCTGGTGCCAGGGCCCGGCCGCAGGGTCCCCCGGCGACCGCGCCGCGGTGAGTGGTGGCGACAGCGGCGCGGTGGGTGCCGATGGCCGCGCCGCGGCGAACGGCGACGGCAGCGGCGTGAGCGGTGGCCGTGGCGGCCCGCTGATCGTGAGCGTCACCGACTTCACCAGCGACGCATACCGGGACTTGCCCGGCATCGCGCGTCGTGGCTTCGCGCTGCGGCGCCGCTGGCCGGATCTCGACGGAGCAGTCGGCATGTGGCTGTGGGGCGAGCCGTTGGCCCGACGTAGCGGATCGGTCTCGGTGTGGACGGGGCGGCGGGCCCTGGCGGAGTTCGTACGCCTGCCGGAGCATGTCGCGATCATGAACGAGTACCGCGAGCGAGGCACGATCAGGTCGGTGACCTGGGAGTACGAGGGCTTCGACGAGGCGCGGATGCGGCGGGACGCGGAGGCATGGCTGATGTCGGACGATCGCTGCCGTGACGTACGGGGGGCGCCACGGCAGCGGGGCTGACCAGGGCTGCTCAGCTCAAGACGTCGCTCTGTTCCGGCCAGTCCTTGCTCAGGCCCTTGCCTACGGACGTCCGGACGCTGTGCCCATCCGGATAGCTGTCTAACGCACCGCCGGACCAGCGGTCCAGCGGTGCGGACGACCGTCCGCTTCTCCGTCTCGACACCACGAAACAGCACACTGAAATCAGCTGCCTCATCGACTCAACTTGTCTGCTCTGATCGCGCGTTGCGCTAGGACATCCGCACGTCGGTCCGCCATCTGCCGCAGGGCGTCTTTGCGGTCCCGCCGGGAGAGCCGGTCGAGATACGTGTGGCCGAGGAGGTGGTCAACCTCGTGCTGTAGACACCGTGCGAAGTAACCCGTTCCCTCGATGGCGAGGGGGTTGCCGTCCTTGTCGAACCCGCGAGCGACGGCACGATCGGTACGGGGTACCGGCATGGCGGCACCAGGCACGGACAGGCAGCCCTCGGATTCCTCAACTAGCCGCCGGCTACCTGGTTCTGGCAGCTCCAACACCGGGTTGATCAGGTGGCCGACATGCCGAATCCCATGGTCATCCGGGCAGTCATAGACGAATATTCGCAGGTCCACGCCTACTTGGTTGGCAGCAAGGCCCGCACCGGCGGCCACGTACATCGTCAAGAACATGTCATCGATCAACGACGCCAACTCGGCCGAACCGAACGTGGTCACCTCCCGACACGGACGGCTCAAAACCTCCTCACCCACCACCGTGACCCGACGTACCGAGCCCCGCTTCACCTCCGGTGGCAACTCCGGATACGAGTCAACGGGCCGGCCTTGTACGCGAACCGGCCGATCGGTGGACCGGGACCGCTCATGACGAACAGGCATAGCTGGTCTCCCTTTTGCGCACGCCGCGGATGTCGCGGACAGCACCGCGCCGTGATGCCCTCAACAAGGAACTTGCCAAGCACTTTGCAAAGTAGCAGAGTTTGCAAAGTGACTGAAGATGAGCTCAACACGCCGTACGACCACGCCGGGAGCGCCGGGAGCGCCAGAAATGGCGGAAACGGGGGAAGCGCCGGCGAAGAACTGCGCGAGCACGAGGTCCGCACGGCCCTGCTGAGCCTTCTCGCCGACGTCGGCACGGCTACGGCGACCGAAGCCGCCTCCCGGCTGGGCTACAGCTCTGGCCTTTGCTCCTTTCACCTACGGCAGCTCGCGCGTCACGGACACATCGAAGAGGCCCCCCACAGCGGGGGGCGCGCACGCCCCTGGCGGCTGAGGCGGCTTGACCCCACTGTCGGAGGGCCTACGGATGGTGAGGGGCCTACTGGCGAGGAGTTCGGCGTCTTGGCCCGAGGGCTGGAGGACGAGAGCTGGCAGCGCTGGCTGACGCAGCGAGACCAGGCACCGTCCGAATGGCGTCATGGCGAAGCCTTCAGCGCCGTCACCTACCTCACACCCGAGGAGATGAGCCGGGTCGCGGACGTCGTTCGTGGGGCGCTCGCGCCCTACCAAGACCGCGAACAGCGCCCCTTGGCCCGACCCGATGGCGCCCGGCCGGTGGCCCTCATCACCCGTCTCTTCCCTTTGCTGCCCCACGCGGCGGGCGAGGAGGACCAGGCGTGAAGATGACCAGGCGTGCAGAGTTGGGCGTCGTTTCACGGGGTCCCGTAGCCGCCACCTTGTGTGCTGCGGAGCGGGCCACCTCGCGCGGTGTGGCAGAAGGAAAAGCGGTGTTACGGCATGACCAGGACGCCGCGCGGTGGTGGAGAGTCGAAGGGCAGGAGCAGGAGCAGGAGCAGGGAGTCAGGAGGCCGGTGCGTAGTCGCGCAGGACGACGACTGCTGCCGTACTCATGAAGCTGGCGACGCTCCGTTCTCGTTGGGAGCTTGCTCGGTGTCGGTGGTGGTGCGGGCGATCAGCCGCTCGTAGCGCTGCCTGGCGGCCTGTGGCGTGCCGAGGCCGAGGCCGAAGGCGATCTCCGGCCAGGTCATGCCGCGGCCTCGCGCCATCTGGAGGAGGCCGATCTCCAGTTCGTCCATGTCCCCGCGAGCCAGCGGCACCAGGCTCAGGGCGGCGGTGATGTCCGCGTGGTCCACCTCCGGTTCACCGTCAACGAGTTGAGCGGCCCCGCTGAGCAGGAACGACACGAGTCTGATGGCTTCGTGCGGCGCGATGACGGACGGATGGATCTGCCGTTCGCGCTGCCCATCATCGGCTGCGTGGCGCTCGGCGATACGGAACAGGGACGCGTGGACGCGTCGAGCTCGCGCCTGTTCGGGGTGCTGGGGCGTGAAGGAGGCGGCGGATTGATCGGGAGTCGAGACCATGCGGACAGGGTGGGTTGGAGTGTGATTTGTTGTCAACGTATTACTGACAACTATTCGTGGTGAACGATATGTTTGGTTTCGGTCGTTGCTGCGGCCTCATATGTCTGCGGCTAGCTGACCTGGAGACGCAGGATGGTGCTGTTGTCGCAGAGATGGCGGTGCCGGGAAGAGTTGTTGCCGCTGGACCGGTGTGGGTGGGGGCCTGTGGCGTCGTTCGCGGCCTCGTCTGCGGCTGCGGGCGCTCGGCAGGGTCGGTCACCAGCGCATTGCGGTGAAGTCGATCGGCTGGGGTCGCAAAGTCTGCACGCGTACCGTCAACTCCCGCATCCGGCGGGCCATCTGAGGCGCGGGCAGGTGCTTGCGGTCGCCGTGCCCCGGGAGGAGCCACTCGAAGTGAAGACGGCCGGCCGTGCGGCTCAACGACAAGGCCAACTCTTCGATGGAGTACCAGGTGATGCTCTCCGCGACCTCGATGTCGTCCGTCGCACGCGACCAGTAGAAGCTGTCCCCGCTGAAGCAGTACCGCTCATCGATGACGTAAACCACGCTTCCCTCGGTGTGGCCGGCTAACGGGTACGCGAGCACACCATCGGAGACCTCGATGCTCGCGGTGCCCCGCAGGACGCGATCGGCGTCGGGAGCTGCGTCGAGATCGCCTTCGTGAATCCACAGCCGGGCCCCGAAGCGGTCGGCGTAGCGGCGGCCGTGCGCCGCGTGGTCCCGGTGCGTGAGAAGAACATCGGTGATGGGCGCGAACTCCTCGTACCGGGCGGCCAGTAGCTCGCTCCAGCGAGGAGTGTCCACCATGACCGCGGTCCCGGAGGGCCGCCGTACGAGGTAGGAGTTGGCGGCGGCGGTGTGCGGTGAGTTGTGTCCGCAAAGAGAGACGGTGTCGTCCAGCGGCATGGGGAACGGGTCCAGCACCGGGTCCAGCCGATGAGAAGGCCGGCGAATCGAACGCGTGTGGCAGGAGAAGGCAGCGGCGTGTAGTTGCCGTTCCTCCGCCTCGCTGCTCGGCTGACGTAGTACCTCGGAACGGCCACTGACCTCGCCGATGAGTCCCGGTGCGAGTTGTCGGGCGACGTCACAGTTCGTACAGCGGTTGTCCACGTGCCAGTTGGTGGCTGTGGTGGCTGGGCTCTGTGTGGTGGCTGTGGGTTTCGTGGTGGCGTTTTCGTGGGAGTTGTGGGGGCCTTGGTGGCTGTGGGAGCCGCGGGAGTCTTGGTGGTCGTGGGCGTCTTCGGCGCTTTGGGTGGCTGGGGTCGCTCGTACTGGTTCAGGCGGGGTGGACTGTGCGTCGGCGCGTTCGTCGTCCATGGCGTGACTCACCTCTGGCGCGGCATATGGGGGCGTACCGGATCTCGGTGCTCTTGAGGTTCCTCGATGGCTGCGAGAAGCGGAAGGGGCGGCAGTTCTTGTTTCTTTCGACTGCTGGGCCTCTCATGGCCAATGTCTGCACCTTTTGTTCCGTAAATAGCGGTTTGGCTGGCTGGTGGTGACGCTGATGGGAGCGGCCGGCGCGTCACATCAGTGCGGTGTTTGGGCGCGTAGTTGTCGGGGTGAGGTTGTTGTGCACGTTGTGTCGGCAGGGAGGTGTGGCGAGGGGGCACCGAGTCGCATGGTGAGATGCGTGGATGGATCGGTGCGCGGTTGCGAGCGAGAGAACGGGCCAGGTCGTCGGTGCTCGGAGCTGGCCGGTCACCCTGCGTACGGAACGACTGGTACTTCGGCCCGCCGCGGCCACCGACGCGCCGCAGCTCCGCAGGCTGCTGACGGACCCGCAGGTCAGGCACTTTCTCGGCGGGCCGGTCGGAGATGGGGCCGTGGGTGCTCTCTTGGGCGCCTTGGGTGCGGCGGGTGTAGCGGGTGTGCTGGGTGTGGCAGGCGTGACGCCAGATGTACCGGACGAACCGGATAGGTCGGACGGACCGAACAGACCGGGCAGGCCAGATAGGTCAGATAGGTCAGACAGGCCAGACAGTCCCCACAGGCCAAATGTGTTCAGCGTGTTGACCGAGGTGGCAGGTTCGGCGGGCGTGGTGGTCGGTGTGGTGTCGGTGGAGCCGAGGTCCCGGTTCGACGGGCGGCCCGAGGTCTCGTACTCCTTCCTGCCCGAACACTGGGGCCGCGGATACGCGCGCGAGGCCGTGGGAGCGGTGGTGAAGTGGGCGCTGGAGGCGGTGGCCTCGGACAGCGCTTCGTTGATTGCCGTCACTCAGGAGGCGAATGTCCGGTCGTGCCGGCTGCTTGAGGCGCTGGGGATGCACCGGATCGACACGTTCGAGGAGTTTGGCGCCGTGCAGGTGATGTACGCGGTGGGGGGCGAGGGGTCTGGAGCGTAGGCCGGCGTCAACCGACCACGGACAGCGCAGGCCCTCACCGTGGTCGGTGCCGTCGTCGCTCGTCGAGGGCTAAGCCGGGGACGCGTGCAGCAACCGAGTGGCGATCTTTACGCCGGGGCTGCTGGTGGATAGCGCGTCGGTGAGCGCTTCACCTGCGGCGATAAGCGCCTGATCGTCCATGGGCCCGAGTGCGTCGAGAATGAACAGGGCGCGGGTGGTGGTGTGGGTGAGCCGGGTCCGTGTGCACTGGCGCCAGTTCCAGCGTCGGCAGGTCACGCCCAGGTCATCTCGCCACACCACCTCGCCCGCGGAAGGGTGTTCAGTGGCGGATTCACCGCCAGCCGTGGTGTCGAACACCTCCGTACCCGCTGCCCGGACCAGACGGGCCGAGCCGACGTAGTGGTCGAGGTCCTCGCCGCCGAGTGGCAGAAAGTGACCCACCGATACGGCGTTGTAGATGTCGGTCAGCCGGTCCACTCGGGGCAGTCCGGCGGAGGCGCGCCGCAACAGAGCCTCCGCGCTGGGGCGCGTGCGCTGAGGCTTGGCGCCGAAGGAGCGAAACGCCTCGCGCCACGCGGCGATGTGTGGGTGTTCCTCCACCGGTCCCTCGCCAATCCGCTCGCGGGCGGTGGCCTCGGCGGCGACCAGCAACTCTTCGCTGAATGCGTCACTCGGGCCAGGGCGCAGCCCCTCCGCGGTGATGAGCAGCACGTGGTAGTCCGGGCGTAGACCCGCCAGGGCCGGGTCGATGCTGACGGTCGCCAGCCAGGCCGCGGCATCCAACGTGGACTCATGCGGCGGTGCCGGCTCGGCCTGCGTTTCGGGGCTCACGTCTCTCCTCGCGATGGTTCCGTCGCCGGGCGACGACGGGTGGGGTTGCCGCGCGGTAGCGGGGGTACGGCGTGCCTCCGCGGCGCGGAGGCCGCGTCCAGCACTCGGCGGCGGGTTGGGAGTGGGCGGGAAAATGTACCAAGGGGGGTGAGTCGGGCGTACGGGGGTGCTCGGCCGGTTTTCGGGCCAGGCATGCTGAGGGCATGTATCGAGAGTGGCGGTCGCGGCTGGTGGGGGCGATGGTGTGGGAGCGCCGGGCCCCGGTGCATGCGGATGTGACGCGGGTGCTACCCGATGGGTGCATGGACCTGATCTGGTACGCGGGCCGGTTGCTGACGGCGGGCCCCGACACCCGGGCCCAGCTGTGCGCCGATCTGCCGGGAGCGATGCACACCGGGTTGCGGTTCGCGCCAGGGGTGGGGCCCGCCGTGTTCGGCATGCCCGCGTCAGAGCTACGGGACCAGCGCGTGCCGCTCGATGAGGTGTGGCCCGCGTGGGAGGCCGAGCGGTTGGCGGAGCGGATCGCGGCAACGCCGCAGGAGGCCCGCGGCCGGCTGTTGGAGGAGGCTGTTGCGCGGCGGTTGCCGGCTGGTCCGCTGGGGGGTGGGCCGCTGCGAGACGGGACGCTGTGGGGCGGCGGGGGGCCGAGCCCGCTGCCCTCCGTGGTGGCGAAGGGGCTGCGCGCCGGTGGCACGGTTGCCGCAGTGGCCCGCGACGTCGGGCTCAGCGAACGGCAGCTCCACCGTAAGTGTGTGGATGCGTTCGGCTATGGACCCAAGATGCTGGCCAGGGTGTTTCGCATGGGACGTGCGCTGGAGTTGGCTCGCTCGGGGGTGCCACTCGTCCAGGTCGCCGTCCGCGCTGGCTACGCGGATCAGGCCCATCTGGCGCGCGAGATACGGGCCCTGGCGGGCACGTCGGTGACGGAACTGCTAGCGGCTGCCTAGCGACTAGGCAGCCGCTACTGAGCAGTTACGCAGTGGCTAAGCAGCGGCTAGGTAGCGGGGCGACTGACGATTGTGGCCTCCGCGCCCCTGCCTGGCCTGCGCAGGCCGGCCGCGGTCACGTCGCGGCTGTGTCCAGCGCGGCGAAGAGATCAACCGTGTTGCCGTCAGGGTCGTGGAGTACCGCGTATCGCTGCCCCCAGAAGGCATCCCACGGCTCCTTGTGCCCGGTATATCCGTCGCGCGTCAGCTCCGCGTACACCGTGTTGACCTCGGCAGGACTGGCACACAAAAAGGCCAGCCCCAAACGGTTTCCGCCGCTCTGCGGCGGGGCCCAGTCGGGGTCGAAGGACCGCACGGTTTCTACGGTGTCCCACGCGATGCGCGTACCACCGGGCAGCAGCGCTTCGACGTGTGGCTGCTTGTCGGCATCGGCGGGAAGGTCGAGGCCCAGCCGGCGGTAGAAGGCGAGCGTCGCGGCCATGTCGTCAACGACCATGCCGATGAGATCGAATCGAGGTGTCATGCGGCCACGCTAGGCGTACGTGCGGATCGCGGTCTTGAACGAATCGGACGTGGGATGGCGGAGCACATCGACCGCGGCTGTACGCAGCACATCACGGGGGTCACATCACTCGGTCCTACGAAGACGGCCGCGCCTTTTCGGCCATCAGCCCCCGGTTCCCGCACACCGCACACCGCACCCGTAACGACCGTGTCCGAAATCGCTGACGGGGCGCGGGGCGAGGTAGTTAAGGTCCTTTGGCGGGCCCGCCGCTTCGACTGATCGACGAGGAGCACCATGACCGAGACAGCGCCCCCCGACGCCCCGCGTGACGAACTGTTTCCCGCCACCCGCCGTGCCCTGCTCCACCGCATCGCGGTCGGCCAGGCGGACGGCCGGGCGCCATCGCTGATGGGGGCGGTGGTTCGAGAGGGACAGCTGGTGTGGTCCGGTGCGCGCAGCATGATGGACGGCCATGCGCCCGAAGCCGACACGCAGTACCGCATCGGCTCGATCACCAAGTCGTTCGTGGCGGTCCTCGTGCTACGGCTGCGCGACGAAGGTCTCTTGGACCTCGCCGATCCGTTGCGTACGCACCTGGCGGACCGACTGGACGTGGAGGGCGTGGACGTGTCCATGGGGGACGCGACCGTCGCACAGTTGCTGGCTCACACCAGCGGCATCGCGGCGGAGGCCCGTGGTCCGTGGTGGGAGCGTACGCCCGGCGAGCTGCGGCCAGGGCTGGGCGAGGTGTTCGGCGAGCGGCCTCAGCGGCTTCCGGCGGGGCGCAGGTTCCACTACTCCAACCCCGGATACGCGCTCCTTGGCGCCCTCGTCGAGCAGAAGCGGGGCGCGCCGTGGGGTGAGGTGCTGCGCCGCGAGATCCTGGAGCCGCTCGGTATGCCGCGTACGTCAATTGTTCCTCAGGCGCCACACGCGGGCGGCTGGGCCGTACATCCGTGGGCGGATGTGATGCAGCAGGAACCTACAGAAGACATGGGCCACATGGGGCCGGCGGGACAGTTGTGGTCTACGACGGCCGACCTGGCGCGCTTCGCGGTGTTCCTCACGAACGGTGATGACCGGGTGCTGAGCGCCACAACAGTGGCTGAAATGCGACGGCCCGCGACGCCGCCGGACGGTGCGGCGTGGGAGGCGGCGTACGGCCTCGGGCTGCAACTGCTCCGTAGGGACGGGCGGCTGTTCTTCGGCCACACCGGGTCGATGCCAGGCTTTGTCAGCACACTGTGGATTAGCGCGGAAGAGCAGCTCGCCGGCATTGTGCTGGCCAATGCGACGTCAGGACCTGCGACGTCGCTCATCGCCGCGGATTTGGTACGCATCGTCGCCGAGCATGAGCCGCCGCTGCCTACACCCTGGCGTCCGCTGCCCCAGGCGGATGCGGACCTCCTTGACCTCACCGGGGTTTGGTACTGGGGCACCAGCACGATCGGGCTGCGGTTGCGCGCCGATCGATGGCTGGAACTCGGCCCGTTGCAGGGTGGTGGGCGCGGTTCGCGATTCCGCCCGGAGGCAGACGGCACCTGGACCGGGCTCGACGGCTACTACGCGGGTGAGACGCTGCGCGTGGTGCGTACGGAATCGTCGGCGCAGGGCAGCGCAGGCGATGGCTCCCCAGGAATCCTGGGTACGGTCACCCATCTCGACGTCGGCACCTTCGTATTCACCCGCCGGCCGTATGACCCCGCCGACTCGGTTCCGGGCACACTCGACCCCGAGGGTTGGCGCGGGTTCTGAGCAACCATGAGGTGGTCCGATCATTGGTGCACGTGATCGGACCACCTCTGCCGTCTCTTGGCCTCCTGCGACCGGGCATGGTGGCTGTGTGTTGTTCTTGCTGATCATGCTGGCGTGACGGAAGCCCTCGTGGCGTAGCCGACGCCAAGCCTGCCCCTGTCATTGGTACGCACCGCGTGTGTACGCACGGCATGCCTACGCACAGTCGATGGCTGGGTGCGGATGAGAACAAGCCGCACGCTGTTCTCAGCCAGCCCGCGACCGCTGCGGCCACCCGGCCGCCAGCGCGTCTCGGCCTCAACGCCGCACCTCACCCAGCACATCAGGAGAACAGCCATGCCTTCCGCCCCGCTGCGACTCGCCACCTCGCTCGTCGCGCTCACCGCCGTACTCGCCGCATCCGGTGCCGTCAGTGCGCACTCCCGTACCGGAACCACCGACGGCACGGCAGCCGGTGCGAGCACCTTCGCCGACGCGAGCGATACGGACCGGCACCGAGCAAAAACGAACTGGTCAGCGGGGTGGGCCGCCCCCGTGCAACGCCCCAGCACAGGGTTTGAGGAAAACTGGGCCGAAACCGGCTTCGCCCATCAGACGGTGCGCCAGGTCGTACGGGTCACCGGCAGCGGCACGGCGGCCCGGATCAAGCTATCCAACCGCTACGGCGACCAGCCCCTGAAGATCTCCGGGGCGACCATTGCGCGCAGTGCCGGTGGCGCGTCCGTAAGGCCACACACCGTGCGGAAGCTGACGTTCGGCGACCGCTCGACGGTAACGATTCCGGCCGGTGGCCAACGCGCCAGCGATGCAGCTCCGTTGGGTGTGGAGCAGTTCGACTCGGTGACCGTCACGCTGTATTTCGCCGAGCCGACCGGGCCCGCGACGTTCCATTCGCAGGCATACGCCAAGAGCTACCGCGCTGAGGGCGATCACCGCAAAGACCGCGCCGACTATGCGTTCAGCGCGCACACCAACTCCTGGTACTACCTGTCCGATGTTGAACTGAGTAGTCGTCCGGCGGGGGCAGCCGGGGGCGCGAGTGGCCCGTCCGGCAACGGCTCGAAGGACGGTGACGGAGCGAAAGCGGGCCGTCGCGACACCGTGGTCGCCTTTGGCGACTCGATCACCGATGGTTACGGCTCCACCGGGGACGCCAACAACCGCTACCCGGACCAGCTTGCGGAGCGGCTGGCGGCGGCCGGTACTCCGCGCCCGGTCCTCAACTCCGGAATTGGCGGAAACCTGCTGCTCAACGACTCGGCCTGGTACGGCGATCGAGCCGCTGACCGGTTTGACCGAGACGTGCTGGACAAGCCGGGGGTGCGTTCGGTGATCGTCTTTGAGGGCCTGAACGACATCGGCTTCAGCGAGGTGGACCTGCCCACCTATAAGCCGAATCCGCAACTTTCCGCCGATGACTTGATCGCCGGCTATCGCGAACTGATCACCCGCGCCCATGCGCGCGGTGTGCGGGTCGTCGGGGCGACGATCCTGCCCTTCAAGGGAGCGGAGTACCACACGCCGCGCGCCGAGCAGAAGCGCCAGCAGATCAACGAGTGGATTCGTACCTCGGGCGAGTTCGACGCATATGCCGACTTCGCCAAGGCGGTGGAGTCCCCCGGCGACTCGTTGGCGCTCAACCCCGCGTACGACAGCGGTGACCACAAGCACCCGAACGACGCGGGGTACAAGGCGATGGCCGCAGCGATCGACCTTGACACGATCTGACCGCTCGCGACCACCACGGTGTGGGTGTGGGTGTGGGTGTGGGTGTGGGTGCGGGTGCGGGTGCGGGTGCGGGTGCGGGTCTGGGGCTGGGGCTGGGTGTGGTTTGTTGCCCGGGCTGGGCCGCTTGGCCGTTCACCGCCAGCCCTTGGCTGCCCTGCCGGTTGCTTACTCCCGCTGCCTCCGCCACCTCGTACGCCTCGCCCACGGCACCACCTAGCAACCACCAGCCGAGCGCGCCCCGATGACCTCGGGGCGCGCTCGGCCGCGGTGTGTGTAGGGGGAACTCGGCTGCGGCTGCGGCCGTGACTGTGCCTGCGGTAGCGGCTATGGGCCTCGTACGGTGCTGTCGCCGCAGGTCAGAGCTGAAGTTTGAAGCCCAGGTGGGATGCCTCAAAGCCCAGCCGCTCATAGAAGCGGTGCGCGTCGATCCGCGTGGCGTCCGAGGTGAGTTGCACCAACTGGCAGCCCGCGCGGCGCGATTCGTCGATGGCCCACTCGATCAGCTGCGTGCCGAGCCCGCTGCCGCGCTCGTCAGAGTGGACGCGCACCCCCTCAATGATCGAGCGGGTGGCGCCGCGTCGTGACAGACCGGGGACGAGGGTCAGTTGCAGTGTGCCCACGAGGTGACCGTCGCGGACGGCTGCAATGAGCCGTTGGTTCGGATCGGTGGCGAGCCGGTCGAAGGCCGCACGGTACGGAGCGAGGTCGTTCGGCGACTCACGCACCGCGCCGAGCGCATCGTCGGCCAGCATCGCCACGATGGCGGGAAGGTCCTCCACCCGAGCCTGTCGAAAGGCGACGTCCGTCACCCCAGGCTTCTCGAAATCGCTCATGATCCGGAGGCTACGCCTCGGTCATGAGGGCCTCGACGTCGGCCCCAAAGTACGGACAGCCGTGACCAAAGGTGCCAATTCGGGGCGTTGGGCGGCATCGTGCAGGGCTTCGCGAAGCGCGATGTCATGCACGGGGCGCGCCCTCTCCAGCAGTTTCCGGCCATCGGCGCTGACATTCGTGTAGATGCCCCTGCGGTCGGTCGGGCAGAGATAGCGGATCAAAAGGCCGCGGTCCTCCAGCCGGCTGACCAGGCGAGTCGTGGCGCTCTGGCTCAACACGACGACATCGGCGAGCTGGTTCATGCGCAGATGGCCACCTTCACCGTCGTGCTGGTCGCTCAGCACATCGAGCACCGAGTATTCCCGCACGCTCAGCTCTGCCTCGGCCTCAAGGGCACGTTCTATGTGCGCCTCCAGGCGGCTGTGGAGCGCGGACAGGGCGCACCAACCATGGGCGAGAGCGCGTCCAGGCTTCGGCGCTTCGGCGTTCGGCTCTTGCTCCGACAGATCCGGCGCATTCAACGGGCCTGTCTGATCCGGCTGGTTCGACTGGTTTCGCTGATTCGACTGGTCTGGCCGCCGGTCCGGCTGGTCTGACTGGTCCGACCGAACTGGCCGGTCAGGCTGGTCTGCCGACTCGTCGGGCGTCGGCGCTGGGCTGGGGGGCGGGGCTCCGACGCGGGGTGGGGTCGGACGCTGCTGGGTGGCCGGGTCATAAGGCTGCTTCCGCTCTTGGCGCTGGGCTTCACCCTGGTCAGCGGCCTGTCGGTGGTCCGTGGCCGAGTCGAGCTGCTGTGCCATGAGACGCCCCCTTCGGTGTCGTACACACCAGGATAGGTCACCGGCGAAATAGTCGGCGCTTGCGTATATCCCGCGTCTGCAATTATTGTGTGAGCAGGTATCCGTCGTGCACAATGTTCAGGGGGGCCGTCATGCCGCTTGCACTCGTCGCTTTGGCTATCGGTGCATTTGGTATCGGAACGACCGAATTCGTGATCATGGGGTTGCTTCCGGAGGTATCGGATGCCTTTGGAGTGTCGATCCCGACCGCGGGCTTCGCGGTCACTGGCTATGCCCTGGGCGTCGTCGTAGGGGCCCCGTTCATGACGGCGCTCGGCACCAGACTGACCCGCAAACAGATGCTGATGATGTTGATGGCGCTGTTCATCGCCGGCAACCTGCTCACGGCGCTGGCCCCCACGTTCGGAGTGCTGCTCCTGGGGCGCGTGCTCGCCTCGTTCACGCACGGTGCCTTCTTCGGTGTCGGCTCCGTGGTCGCCGCTGACCTGGTCGCCCCGAACAAGCGGGCCGGCGCCATCTCCAGCATGTTCACCGGCTTGACGCTCGCCAATGTCATCGGCGCTCCGCCCGGCACGTTGATCGGCCAGCATGCGGGCTGGCGCGTCACCTTCTTCATCGTCGCTGCGCTCGGCGTGCTGGGGCTGCTCGGTATCACCAAGCTCATCCCGGCCCGCCCGGAGCCCGCCGCGGCGCGGTTGAGTACGGAGTTCGGCGCCTTCCGTAACCCGCAGGTCTGGCTGGCCATGGCGATGACGGTGCTGGGGTTCGGTGGCGTCTTCGCGGCCATCACCTACATCACGCCGATGATGACCGAGACCGCGGGCTTCGCCGAGTCCAGCGTGATGTGGCTGCTGGCGCTGTTCGGGGTCGGCATGGTCATGGGAAACGTGATCGGTGGCCGATATGCCGACCGCTACGCGATGCCGCTGCTGTACGTGAGTCTCACCGGGCTCGCCATAGTGCTGGGGCTCTTCACCTTCACGGCCCATAACAAGATCACCGCGGCGATCACTCTCATGCTTATCGGGCTCTTCGGGTTCGCGACGGTACCGCCCCTCCAAAAGCGTGTGATGGACCAGGCTTCGGCCGCCCCGACCATTGCGTCGGCCGCCAACATCGCCGCCTTCAACCTGGGGAACGCACTCGCCGCGTGGCTCGGTGGCCTGGTCATATCCGCCGGCTTTGGATACACCGCGCCCAATGTGGTCGGTGTAGGGCTCGCGATATCCGCCCTTGGCGTCGCCGCCTTCTCGGCTTGGCTGGAGCGCCGCCAGGGAACCGCGGGCGGACGGGAGGGCCGGGTCATTGCGGCGGGCGGTCCGGCGGCGGATGCGGTGAGCAAGGTAGCGACTGGGGCCGCGGCGCAGACCCCAACAGCCGACAGTGGGCATCAGCCGGCCGCCGACCTCACCACCTGACGCCCCGCCGGTCCCGGTGACCTCTAACCGGGCCGTCAGGCACCAGGGCTTGAGCGCGGAGACGTGGTAGCACCAAAACCTTCGCCGGTTACAGCCCGCCCGGCGTGAGCGCAGTCCCAAGAGCAAGCCCGAGTGGCCCACCGGGGCAACACACCAGCCACGTCACCAGAGCAGCTGGCCCCCTACCCTCGGCAGACATGACCAGACTCCATCTGTTCGACCTGGACGGGACCCTGATCTATGGATCGGCTGCTCCTGTGGAGATATCCCGGCAACTAGGCCTTGAGCGGGAGATCACCGAGTTGGAGCGGGCGTTCGCGCGGCAGGCGTTGGCGCCGCAGGACTTCGCGCTGCGAGTTCGCGAACTGTGGTCGGAGCTCACCGAGCAGCAGGTGGCGGACGCATTCGAGGGGGCTCCCTGGCTGGCCGGGATACGGGAGGTGTGGACGGACATCACGGGGCGCGGCGAGCACTGCGCGGTGATCTCGCTCTCCCCGGACTTCTTCGTACGGCGGCTGTTGGAGTGGGGCGCGCACGCCACCTACGGGTCACGCTTTCCAGCCGTTCCGTTCCGGGAGCCGGTGAGGCCGGACGGCATCCTCAACCCGGCGGCGAAGGTGAAGATCGCGGATGAACTATGTGAAAAGTTTGGGGTGACGCGGTCGGAGTGTGTGGCGTATGGCGACTCCATGTCGGACGTAGACCTCTTCGCCGTGCTCCCGACGTCGGTTGCCGTCAACGCTGACCAGCACGTGAACGGACTCGCCTCATATGCGTATGTGGGGCGCGACCTTCGGGCGGCGTACGAATTGACCAACAAGCGCCGGTGATTGCATCGATAAGAAGGCCATAAAAGTCAGCGCACACGGGACTTGTGCATTTATCCGGGGCGGGTATGGTCAACCCCGTTCGAACACAGGAACGCCATCGACGCTGCCGCTGGGCACACCCGTGAACTCAGCCTATCGGGAACGGAAGTGCTGGTATGGGGAGTTCTCACTATTGCTCCAGGTTGCGTGCGAAGGCGACACACTGACGGACGAAGAGCTCCGCACCAGGGCGTACGCGCCATGGAAATGATGTGAGCGGTGAGAGCCGTGTGCGAGGCCATGGGCACATCACGCGGTGGCGCGTAAGAGCCGGGGGCGATGCGTACCGTCAGTCGGTGTGGGAACCGGTCTCTGCATGGGTGCGTGAGGTGCCCAAGAGGGCGAAATGGCGGCGGGCGCCGCGACCTGCCAGACGAACGGTGAGTCGTTGCATGAGTGACGTGTCGCCGGAAAGAAGGGAACCGGGGAGGGGGAAGGGTCGCGGGTGAGCAAGGCGTGTGATGTGCCCTCCTGTTCACCGGTAGGTGCGGGCGGTGCGCAAGGCGCCAGCGGTCCAGACTGCGAGGCGCCAGCGGTCCAGGCGTGCAGCGGCTGAGGCTAGGGCTAACGGTGGCTCGGGCTCGCAGCGACTCGAACTGACAGCGACACGGAGTGGCAGTGACGCAGACCAACAGTGACGAAGACTGGTGAAGTCCGGCAGAGAGATGTTCGAGGCGAGGCAACCATGAACGCTCCGACCACCACGTCAGCCGACGACAACGAGCCCGGTGGTCCTGGCGACGGCCATGACGAGAACCGTGAACGAGGCTGGTTCACTCCGAGCAAGCAGAGCACCGACGCACGGCCGCGGAACCAAGACGGCACGGAGGCTATGGAGGCTGAAGGCGCGGCCGGGGTTGAAGGTGCGGATGGGTCCGTAGTTGCGGCAGGGGGCGCAGGTGCGATGGGGGGCGTTGCCGGCGGCGCGGGTAGTCGTGCTGTGGCTCGGGGGGCAGCGCGTTCCGGCGAAACCGGGCGGCTGCCCAGCCGTCCGGTGGCGGCGATCAGACCGGTGGGGCGAGGCCTGGGCCGTACCACCGCGCCGCTACCTCATGCCGCGCGACCCACCGCCCCCGAAACGCGTGACCGCGCTCGGGCGCAGCCCCAGCAGCGGGAGCGGGACCGTTCCCAGCAGCGCGCCCTGGAGTGCGCCCCGGAACAGGTACCGGAGCACAGCGGCTCCGAACAGGCACCGGAGCGCGGCCAGGAACAAACGCGGGGGCGCGGCCGAGAAGGCCGTGCAGAGGTTCAGCGCGAGGAACACGTCACGGAACCCCGCCAGGAGCATTCTCCGGGACTGACACGGGAGTTGGGGTACGAGGGTTCGGCCGCGGGGCAGCAGGAGGAGGAGCACCGGCGTCCCGCTGAGCCGCGCGATCATCGAGTGATCGCCGCGGCGGCGATGAGCCCCGCACGCGTTGTACCTGCACTTAGCCCCGCCCCTGCAACCGGCCGGGGAGCCGCGCACCCGACCAAGTCTGCCGGCTACCCCGCGGCTCCGGCCGCGCCCCAGGACGCTCATCCGACTGCGCACCCGACCGGGTACCCGGCCCGTACGTCCTCTGCCGCTCTTGTGGCTCCCTTCCGGGAGGTCCGCGATCCTGGAGGCTCCGGTACAACGGCCCCGCGCAGCGTCAGCACCGAAGCCGGCCACGATCGCGATCTCAGCCTCGGTGCCGGCCCCCATTTCGATCTCAGGCTCAGTCCCGACCCCGGCCCAGCCCCCCATTCCGGCTCGCGGTCCAACGACGGGGGGCGCGATAGCGGGCCCGGCCAGAAGAGCGCGTTCGCTGACCTGCCCGAGAGCTCATCGGCCGATACGCAGCTCATCCGGCGCACCCTGGCCGAGATTGAGCCGATATCCGACAAGGTCACCTCGTACTTCTACGCATTGCTCTTCGTACGCCACCCTCATTTGCGAGAGCTGTTTCCGGCTGCCATGGATGCGCAGCGGGATCGTCTGTTCAAGGCGCTGCTCACGGCTGCGCGGAAGGCAGATGAACCGGAGGTTCTCGATGAGTACCTCACCCATCTCGGGCAAGGGCACCGCAAGTACGGGACGTTGCCCGAGCACTATCCGGCGGTGGGCGAGAGTCTGCTCGGTGCGCTGGCCCGATACACGCCCGGGAGCTGGAGCGAGGCGACGGAAGCGGCGTGGGTGCGGGCGTACACCGTCATCTCGCAGGTGATGATCGATGCCGCGGCCGAGAACGAACAGTACGCGCCCGCCTGGTGGCAGGCCGAGATCGTGAGCCATGAGCTGCGCACGCCGGACATAGCCGTGGTCACGGTGCGCCCGGACCAGCCGTATCCGTTTTTGGCCGGGCAGTACACGAGCCTGGAGACGCCCTGGTGGCCGCGGGTGTGGCGGCACTATTCCTTTGCGTCGGCGCCGCGTTCGGACGGGCTGTTGTCGTTCCATGTCAAAGCCGTCCCGGCGGGCTGGGTCTCCTCCGCGCTGGTGCACCACGCCACTGCGGGAGATGTGATCAGGCTCGGTTCCCCCGCCGGTTCGATGGTGGTGGACCACGCGACCGACAGCGGGTTGCTGTGCCTCGGCGGGGGGACCGGTATTGCGCCGATCAAGGCGCTCGTCGAGGACGTCGCCGTGCACGGTCGGCAGCGTCCGGTCGAGGTCTTCTACGGCGCACGCAGCGATCACGACCTGTATGACATCGAGACCATGACGCGGCTTGAGCGCGAGCATCCCTGGCTCTCGGTGCGGTCCGTCATATCGGACGGACCCACCAGCGGACTGAGCGGACAACTACCGGATGCTGTACGGCAATACGGGCCATGGAATACGTACGACGCCTATCTCTCCGGACCGCCCGGGCTTATTCGTAGCGGGGTGAGCACTCTGCGCGGCATCGGGATTCCGTCCCACCGCATCCGTCACGACTCCCTTGAGGAGTTGGTAGGAGCGGCCAGGTAGGCGAGGCCGTTGGGTGCGGGCCGTGGGGCGCTGGGGGCGAAATGCCGGGGCGGGGAAGCACATGAGGAAACGGGACGGTGAAAGGCATGGAAACCGATCCGGAACGCACGGCTGATAACGCGGCCGGCGGTGGGTGGGGAGCAACGCGCGGCATGGGAGACGGCAACCGCCCGGGAGCTAGCGAGATGGTCGAAGACTGGGCCCGGGACCAGGCCGAACCGGTCCCCGGGAGCGATCAATCCGGACAGCGATGGGCCGGCGACGGAGAACGAAAGGTGCAGCACCGGCTTGGTACGAAGGAAAGAGCCGAGCGTTTCTACGGTGAGCAAGTGCTCGGCCACCTCAATGCGCCCATGCGGGAGTTCGTGCAGCGCCAGGAGATGTTTTTCCTGGCGTCCTCGGACGGAAACGGCGCATGCGATAGCACGTTCCGGGCCGGAACACCCGGGTTTCTTCAGGTGTTTGACGAGCGCACCATCGCTTATCCCGAATACCGGGGCAACGGGGTCTTTGCGAGCCTTGGGAATATCGAGGAGAACCCGCAGGTTGCCGTTCTCCTCGTGGATTTCCAGCACGACCGGGTCGGCCTGCACATCAACGGTCGGGCCCGTGTCATCGCGGATGAGGCCATGCGTGCCCAGCGTCCCTATCTGCCGATTGACCCGGTGCCGGGCCGCCGGCCCGTGGTGTGGGTCGAGATCACGGTCACAGAGGCGTACATCCACTGTGCCAAGCACATCCCGCATCTGACGAAGGTGCCGCGCACGCCGCACGGTGAGGGCCGGGCCTGGGGAACAGACGACAACAGGCGCAAGGGCGGCGACTACTTCGGCACCATCGCCGCGGCCCGCGATCGAGCCCGCGACGGTGATCACAACCGTGATCACGACTGTGACCGCGCCCCTGAACGCGATCGGCGCGGGGGCCCAGCCGCGGAGCGAAGCGAACCCCAGGCACCCACCCGCCCCCAGGTGAACGGTGCACGAGGCGGGCGACGGCGCCCTGACGAGAGCCAGGAAAGGGAACACGCGGTGTGGCGGGAAGCGGTGGAAAGCGTACTGGCGAGGGCTCGGCGCCCGGTGACCACCCCGGACGGTGAACGGGAGGCGTTTCGTGGCTGGTTCGTCGCCCAGTCGCGGTCAGCACCACAACCGTCGCCTCAGCCTCAGCCTCAGCCCCAGCGCCGGCCTCAGTCCCAGTCCCAGCCCCAGCCCCAGCGCCGGCCTCAGTCCCAGTCCCAGCCCCAGCCCCAGCGCCGGCCTCAGTCCCAGTCCCAGCCCCAGTCCCAGTCCCAGCCCGAGTTTCGCCCTCATCCGGTGGTCGCCGACTCGCCGCCGGAGCCGCACCGCAGCGTCGGGGCCCGATGAGTGGGCCCGGGCGCCGATCGGCGGCTGTTGGGTCGGTTCGGATAGCGGGACGTCGGCCGAGGTGCGGCGGGTTCGGCCCGTTAGCCGAGGTCGCCCGCGAGTAGCGCCCGTACGCCCTCGATGTTCGTGTCGAGGTAGTGGCGCAGCGACGGCGGCACCACGTCCACCGAAGCGACGCCTTCGCGGGTGAACGGCACTCGTACCACCTCATACTCGCCGCACGGCTCGTCCACCTCGGGGCCGTGCCGTTTGGTCAGGTCCATGGTGGCTAGCCGGCAGGCGAAAAAGTGCTGAACCTTGACGCCTCGATCGGGCACGACGTCCTCGGGGAGCCTGTCACGCGTCGCGTCGATCGGGACGGTATCCACGAAGGCGGGTACCACATCGGTCACTTTGGCGCCCAGTTCCTCATCCATTTCGCGGTGCAGGGCGTCGATGACGGTGGGGTCACCCGGTTCCACACCACCGCCAGGAGTGATCCAGTACGGATCTTCGCCGGGCTTGGTCCGCTTAATGAGGACGAGTTGGGGCGTGGTGTCCTCGCCACGGTCACCATCGAGCAGGATGGCACGGGCGGTGCGCTTGACCACTGGCCGTTCGGTCATAGGGGAGATCTGCCGCGCGTGGCGCCGCGCGAAACCCCGTCCGGCCTGGTACGGCGGCGCGCCCGAACGCCCCGGCGCGCACTCCGGGCCGCCAGCTCTGCCGCGCAAGGCGCCCCTTGGAGGCCCCGGAGTCGGCTCGTCCACCTGCCCCGCTCCTCCCGAGCCCGGCAAGCCCTGCAACCCCGTACGTAAGCCTCCCAGTCCGCTCAACGTCTGCCTGGCCACCCCCGGCCGTTTACCCGAACGCCCCCACCCCACCCGTCCGACGCCCCCACCCCCATCCGTCCGACACCTCCGCGCGCACCTCCGCGCACCCTCGCGCGCGCCCTATTGGGCTATACGAACCAGACCGGTCACCAATCGACGGCGGCGCGGAGCAGCCAGTCATGTGCTCGGGCGAGATGCGAGGCCAGGGTGCCGGTCCGTACGACCAGGAAGTAGGTGCGTAGCGGCGGCACGGGTGGTTCGAGGAGGGCCACCACCTCGCCCTTGTCCAGTGCCTCCATGCAGAGGTAGCGCGGTAGGACGGCGAGCCCCGAACCCGCCATCACACAGGCGAGCACCGCCCGTAGGTCGGGGGCGATGATGGTGCCGGATGCGGCGATCGGGGCGTCGAACACGGCCGCCCAGTACGAGGTGACCAGCGGCAGGCTTTCGTGTACCTCGATCACCGGCACCGGTTCGAGCGCCCGATGGAGTACGGCGGGGCCGCCGCTCGCCCGGAGCAGTGAGGTGCCGAGTCGGGCGGCCCACCGCGGGGCAGCGATCAGTACGTGTTCCTCATCGCACAGCGGTGTCGCGGTCAATAGCCGGCCGCGCGGTCTTGAGGTGGTGATGGCGAGGTCGTAGTGGCTGACGGACAGGCCGGTGAACAGCTCCTCCGCGGTCCCGAATGTGGTGCGCACCGCGAGCCCGTCGAGTACCAGCGGGGCCAGCGCGGGCAGCACGCGCAGCGTCGTGAACTCCGGCGGCCCGCCGAGGTGCAGAGTGCGTCGTGCGGTGATGTCCGCACTGTCGGACTCGGTGATCTCCAACAGGGCGTCGATGTGCGGGGCGGTCTTGTGCGCGAGTTCGTCGGCGGCGCTGGTCGGGGTGACGCCCCGGGCGCGGCGGATGAACAGGGGGCGACCCAACTGGCGTTCCAGTGACCGTATCTGGCCGGTGACGGCGGGTTGGGACAATCCGAGCAGGGTCGCCGCGCGCGTCAGGGACCCAGCTCGGTAGACCGCGATGAACGTGCGTAGCAGGGCTAAGTCCATCGATTCCCCTCAACATCAGATGCCCCACCGCTCATCAACTATAAATATGTCGATAGGTTCATGCCGCTAGGGTGATTGGACACTGACGCAGAGTCAACTAGCCTTATGCGCGCGGTTCGGTGAGCGTTGAACCGTGGCTGGCAGAGCCACGAGGGGGGAGGTTCTGCCAGCCTGCTTTTTTTGCGACCGTCGTAGATCCCTGCCGAGAGTCACCGCGGCTCCGGTGCCGGGAGCGCGGGCCGCATGGCCTTCGGGCCGCGACCGCCGCGCGAGTCCGTGTCGCGACTGCCGTGCCGCCCCGGTGCCGCAATCGTTGTCGCGACCTCCGTGCCGCACAGTGCCGGACGTCCCATGCCGACCTGCCCGCGCCGCGAACGGTTTCCACCGGCCTTGGCCTTGGCATTCGCCTTGCGACGGGGCAGCCGCGGCTTCGTACGGCGTTGCCCAGGCGCCCACCGCCAGGTCGTCGCCAGGTCGTCGCCAGGTCGTCGTTAGACCACGGCCTCGGCGAGTGCCGCGTCCAGCGCGTGTTGTACGTCCGCGATGAGGTCCTCCGGATCTTCGACACCGACCGAGAAGCGGATAAAGCCCTCCGGAACGGCATCCCCGCCCCATCGTTCTCGACGCTCCGCGGTTGACCGTACGCCGCCGAAGCTCGTCGCGTCGTCCACAAGCCGCAGTGCGGCCAAAAACCGCTGTGCATATGCGCGATCCGACAGGGTGAAGGACACCACGCACCCATAGCGCCCCCGCCGCATCTGCCGCACCGCAACCTCGTGCGCGGGGTCCTGGGGCAACCCGGGATGGCGTACGTCGGTGACCTCGGGGCGGTCGAGCAGCATCCGGGCGAGGGCGAGCGCGTTGGACGCCTGCCGGTCCACGCGCAGCTGAAGCGTGGCCAGCGACCGATGGGCGAGCCATGCCTCCATCGGCCCCGGGATCGCACCCACGGTCTTACGCCAGGTGCGCACCTCCGCGGCGAGCGCCGGGTCGCGGCAGGTGACGTAGCCGAGTAGGAGATCGCCGTGGCCCGTGACGGCCTTGGTGCCGCTGGCCAACGAGAAGTCGGCGCCCAGCTCAAGTGGGCGCTGGCCGAGCGGGGTGGCCAGCGTGTTATCGACGGCCACCAGCGCGCCCCGCTCGTGTGCCGCCGCGGCGAGCCGGCGGATGTCGCAGACGTCGAGGCCGGGGTTGGAGGGTGTTTCCAGCCACAGCAACCGGGCCCCGTCGAGCAGGTCGAGTTGGGCGTCACCGCCGGTGGGCGCGGTGCGCACGGTGATGCCGTAACTGATGAGCCGGTCGCGCAGCGTGCGTAGCAGGTGGTAGCCGTCCGAAGGCAGCACCACCGTGTCGCCCTGCCGCAGTTGTGAGAACAGTACGGCCGACGTCGCCGCGGCACCGGAAGCGAAAACGACGCTCTCGGGCCGCGCCGGACCGTCTTGGGTCGGCGGCGCGGCGGGGCGGGGTTCGGCGGGGTCGAAATCGGCTGGGCACTCCAGCTCGGTGATCGCGCGCTCAAGGAGTGACCAGGTCGGATTGGCCTCACGGCCGTAGGTGTACGGGCCGTCCAGCGGGTCGGCGTCGCCGGGTAGATGGAAGTGGGCCGCGAAGACGGGGCCCGGCAGTGTCGGTTCGTACGCCGCAGGCGCGGGCAGCCCGGCCCGCACCGCACGGGTGCCGTCGCCGGCTGCCCCAAGGCTTCGAGCGCCGTCGCCTGCTGCCTCCGAGCCCTGTGGTCGCTGGTTCATCGCACCCTCCAGTTGCGTCCGCGGGGGTACGCCGCCGGCCCGCCCGCCGTACCCGCGCTCGTTGCCGCGCGGTCAGCCGCGCGCCCTTCCGCATGTGTCATGGGATCAATCCTTGTCCGGCAGGACCAGGTGCATGATCCAGGAGACGACGGAGATGATCAGTCCGCCGACCACCGCGGTCCCGAAGCCCTCCACCTGGAAGCTCAGGTCCGCCTTGTCGGCCAGCCACGAGGTCAGCAGCAGCATCAGGGCATTGATGACCAGCGTGATCAGACCGAGGGTGAGGATGAACAGGGGAAGGGAGAGCAGCTTCACAACCGGCTTGACGACAAAGTTCACCAAGCCGAAGAGCAGCGCGACCAGAATCAAGGTGATCGTCTTGCGGCCGGTGTTCTCACCGGTCAAGGTGATGTCCTTGAGCAGCCATATGGCGACCGCGAGGGCGGCGGCGTTGGCGAGCGTCTTGATGATGAAATTCTTCATGGAAACGATCGTTGCAGATGACACGGCAAGGGGTGGAGAGGGCATGAAGGCGTTCCGGCTAGACGAGCTGGAGGCGGAGCGCGCCGCGAATGACGGCGCGTACCTACAGTTCCTGCGCGAGCGCAACATGTCCGTGGGGTTGTATGCGCTGGACGCGGGCAACACCGATCCGCAGCAACCGCATCGGCAAGACGAGGTGTATCTGGTGGTCAGCGGCCGGGCTGCGATCACGGTGGGAACCGAGACCACCGCGGTGGCGCGCGGTAGCGTCGTTTATGTGCCGGCCGGAGTTCCGCACAAGTTTCACCACATTACGGAGGACCTGCGGGTCATGGTCGTCTTCTCCCCGCCGGAGAGCTGACCCGACGCCGCGGTAGCCCATGCGCAGGCCCGCGGTAGCGAACCCGCAGGCCGTGGCAGCGGAACCCGCACATCGGGGCGACGCGACCCGTAGGGGATGGGTCAGGGGAGTACAAGGGCCACAACATCCCCATATGCCGGTGCGCCGCTCTAGCATCGGGACTGCGAGGGGGAGAGCAACGAAGCAGCCAGATCACGGGATCGAGCAGGGCAAGCAGAAAGCAGGGTGCCATCGTGGCCGCGAAGCGGATATTCCAGGGCCTTCCGTGGTGGGTGAAGTGGATCGCCGCACCCCTCCTGATCATCGCCGTGTTCAGTAGCCCCATCACCAGCGTCGTTGGTCTCGTCGCCTGGCTGCTGTTCCGGGCACTGCTTCTGGTCGCCATCATCGGTGGCCTGATCTACGCGGTGCGCAAATTCACCTCATCGTCGTCCTCGTCTTCGTTGTCTCGCTCCTCGCGCGACGATTGGTGAGCGCACCAACGCCCTGTGGCCCGACCCTCCTCATGCGTCGGCTGGCTCGGACCTGACCCAGTGCGCGGCAGGTGCTGAGCCAGCCCACTCGAAACTCGTACGCCGCTGAAAGCGCGACATGTTGCGGTCCGGTTCGAGCCCCAGCGGGACACGCGGGCCGGATGACGCAGCGGTGGCGAGGGTGGCCCCGTCCGGCAGGTGTCGCCCGTCCGCCTTCCGGCCAAGGCGGCGGTGCGGGCGCGTCACCAACACCGTTGCCGCGCTCGCCCACGAGCTGAGCGTGGCCGTCTACTTCGCCGTTTACCGTGCGGGTGAGGTCGAGGCGCTTGTTGCCGCCGACGCGCCCGGGGCGCAAGCGGTCGTGGAACGGGCCGACTTCCGGGAGGCCGCACACGCACACGTCATCGGTCAGTGCCTGCTGGCGCACCTCGATGAGGTGGAGTGCCGCGACCACTTCGCCCGCTGTCCCATGCGGCCCCGCGCCCCGAACTCAGGCTCTCACGAGGCGGATTTCCGGCGTCGGCTCGCCGCAAGGCGGCGTTTTCAGCCGGTCTGTGAGCAGGGGAAGTATGCGCCCGGCACACTCTGTGTCGCCTTCCCCGCACCCGCCGCCTACGCCACAGCGACCTTGGCGGTTTCCGCACCCTCAGACAAAGCGGAACGGCTCCGTCCCGCTGTCAATTCGCTACGCTCCAGAGTCGGAGCGCTCATCAGCTCTCTGTCGTTCTCTATCAGTATCTGAAAACTCACTCCTTGTGATCCGCCAAGCGTTGGCGGACGATGGCGTCAAGAGGGCCAGGAGGGCTTAAACCTGGCCATTCCTACCGACTCGGGGCGGCGAACGATGCGTGACACAGTCCAGGCAGAGGTGACGATGACCTTCTTCGTCTCGGAGGAGCTCTCCTTCCGCATTCCGGTCGAGCTCGGGTACGACAAGGCCGACCCGTACGCGGTGCAGTTCACCTTCCACCTTCCCGGCGATGCTCCCGTGAGCTGGGCGTTTGCCCGGGAGTTGTTGCTCGACGGGCTCAGTGGGCCCACCGGTGAGGGCGATGTTCATATCTGCCCCGCCGGCCCAGAGGAGCTGGCGGATACGTTGATCCGGCTCCAAGTGGGCGCCGAGGGTGCCCTGTTCCGGGTGAGTGCAGCCCCATTGGTGGCCTTCTTGGATCGTACGGACCGATTGGTCCCGGTCGGCTCCGAGGAGGAGGCGAGCGATTCTGCTAGCAGCCTGGACGCGGTGCTGGACCGCATCCTGGCGGAGGACCGCTACGCAGGGTAAGAACGTGCCGCCCACGGCGCGTTGCCTGGACGTTTTTACGCGCACGTCGCGGCGCTTTGCGCGCACGTCGCGGCGCCCGACGCGCTGACGCGGCCCGGGCACCTGGCCTCGCCGCCCGTTGCAGCGGGCCCCTGGCCCGCCTGGGCCTGGCCTTGTTCCGCCCCGGCTCACTCAGCGCCATGCCCTGGCTCACTCAGCGCCATGCCCTGGCTCGCTCTGTGCCGTGCTTCGCTTCGCTCTGTGCCGTGCTTCGCTTCGCTCTGTGCCTTGCCTCGCTGCGCTCAGCGTCGCCTTTTCACTTCGCCCGGCGTCGTCGTCCGCTGCCGCGTCCCGGTAGGCCCGCCCTGCGCCCCGCCGCGGTGCTCGTGGCTCGGCTCGTGCCGGTGGCCGGTCCGGCCTCGGGTTCGCCGGACGGCTGCTGCTCTGCCGTCAGCGGGCCGGACTCGGTCCACTGCCCCGCTCCCGCTCCCGTGCCGGCGGCGCCGACCGCCCCGGCCGGAGCGGGCGTACTCGCAGCCCCCGGGCGTGACCGGTCGGCCGAGACCACCAGCGCCGCGAGTGCGGTGGTCACCGGGACCGAGGCCACCAGGCCGATGCTGCCGACCAAGGTTCGTACGATCTCCTCCGCGACGATTTCGCTGGTCGCCACCGTGCTCACCCCGCTGTCCGCGATGGAAAACAGCAGCAGTAGCGGCAGTGCGGCACCCGCGTAGGCGAGCACCAGGGTGTTCACCACCGAAGCGATGTGGTCTCGGCCGATGCGCATGGCCGCCGCGTACAGCGTGCGCCAATGCGCCGATGGGTCGGCCGCCTTGAGCTCCCACACCGCCGAGGTTTGGGTGACCGTCACATCGTCAAGGACGCCGAGTGAGCCAATGATGACCCCGGCGAGCAGCAGGCCCTCGATCTCGATGTCGGGGTAAAGGCCGTGCACCAGGCCGGTCTGGTCGTCGGTGTTGCCGGTCAGATGTGCCCACCCGATGAACAGCGAGCCAAGCAGGCCGATCAGCAGCAGGGAGATCAGCGTGCCGACCACCGCTACCGAGGTTCTGGCCGTGAGGCCGTGGCACAGGTACAGCGCGATCAACATGATGGCGCTGCCCCCGATCACCGCCACGACCAGCGGGTTCGAACCTTGCAGGACCGCAGGCAGGATGAAGAGTGTCAGCACGCCGAAGCTGATCGCGAGAGCCACCAGCGCGAAGACGCCGCGCATCCGCCCCACCGCGACCACGACCAGTGCGAAGAGCCCCGCCAACAGCATCATCGGCAGTTTCCGATCGACATCGGAGACCGAGTATTGAAGGTTTTTCGGTGCTTTGGGGGCGTACGCGAGGAGGAGTTTTTGGTCCTTCTCGTACTGCCGGGATTGCGTTGGCTGCACGATCTCGGTGAATCGGCGGCCCTTGTCCTTGCCCGACGTCACCTCGATTGTCGCCTTTTTGCAGGGGTCATCCTTGGCCGCGGGCGCCGGCTCTGTGCCGCCCGGTTGCTCGCCCGGCGGTGGTTGCTGCGCCGGCGGCAGGGCGCCCACGTCGGCGCATCGCACCGTGTCGAGCTGCACCACCCGGCCCGACTCGGTTTTCTGGTCGAATCCGAGTCCCGACTGGCCCTCGTGCCCGGGGGCGCCACCCGGCCACAACACGATCAGCCCGGCGACGACGGCCACGCTGAACGGGATGAGCACCGCCGCGATGACCTTGCGCAGATGTGAGGAGACCGGGGCGGCGGGCCCGTGGCTGTGACTGTGCCCATGGCTGTGTACGTGACTGCCCCCTTGCCCGTGGCCATCGGCGCGGCCCTGGCCCTGGCCAGGACTGTGTCTGTGTCCCCGCCCCGGTCCCGGCCCGTGCCTGTGATCAGGTCCGCCGAGCTCGTCATCGCCGTCGCTGCCACCACCACCGCTGTCGCTGCCGTTGCCGCCCTCACCACCGTTGCCGGGTGGCCGCGGCGGTCCGGGGGGCTGCTGCGGGGGAGGTGGCTGCGGGTGGGGGTGGCCGGGTCCCTGCGGCTGCCCGGTGGCGGGCGGCGGGGTGGGGGCGTGCGGCTGCTCGGCGTGGGGTCCTGGCCGCCGCTCCGGCCCTGGCTCGGTGGGAGTCATGGTCCGATCATCGCAAGGCCCTCTGGTCCAATCCGTCTGGGAACCGCTAGCGTGGTGGCACCTTTGCAATCGCGGGAGCTCGGAGCACCGGGCTGAGAGGGCGCTGATCTCCGTACGAGACGACTGGCAGACGCCGGTGGTTCTGGACGGAAGCGGCTGCGCCGACCGCCGAACCTGTTACCGGGTAATGCCGGCGTAGGGAGTAGGTCTCATGACCTTTCAGGACGCACGCACGCCTGCCTCCGTTGAGGCTAGCGACACCGACGGCGAGTCACAGCGCATCGGATGGCATAAGGGCTATCTGGATGGCTCGCGCCCCGACCTGCGGGTTCCGGTGCGGCGAGTGCACCTCACCAACGGCCGGGACGTCACGCTGTACGACACATCCGGCCCGTACACCGACCCCACCATCGACACCGATGTGCGGCGCGGGCTGCCGCCGCTGCGCGAGAACTGGATCATTGGTCGCAGCGACACCGAGGAGTACGCGGGCCGCCCCCTGCGCCCCGAGGACGACGGCATCAAGCACACGTCGCCGCGCGGTGGGTTGAAGAACCTTGACGCGGTCTTCCCCGGCCGCCCTCGGCAGCCGCGCCGTGGGCGTGACGGACAGGCCGTCACCCAACTCGCGTACGCCAAGCGCGGCGATATTACGCCGGAGATGGAGTACGTCGCGCTGCGCGAGAACGTCTCCTCTGAGGTGGTCCGCGAGGAGATCGCCGCAGGTCGCGCGGTGATGCCCGTCAACGTCAACCACCCCGAGATCGAGCCGATGATCATCGGCAAGCGGTTCTTGGTCAAGGTCAACGCCAATATCGGCAACTCGGCCGTCACCTCCTCCATCGAGGAGGAGGTGGACAAGATGACCTGGGCGACCCGCTGGGGCGCGGACACGGTCATGGACCTGTCCACCGGCCGCAACATCCACACCACCCGCGAATGGGTGCTGCGCAACTCCCCCGTGCCGATTGGCACCGTCCCGCTCTACCAGGCCCTGGAGAAGGTCGATGGCCGGGCCGAGGAACTGACCTGGGAGATCTACAAGGACACCATCATTGAGCAGGCCGAACAGGGCGTTGACTACATGACGGTGCACGCGGGCGTGCTGCTGCGGTACGTGCCGCTCACCGCCCGCCGCAAGACCGGCATCGTCTCGCGCGGCGGCTCGATCATGGCGGCCTGGTGCCTGGCGCACCACAAGGAGAGCTTCCTCTACGAGAACTTCGAGGAGCTGTGCGACATCCTCGCGGCGTACGACGTCACGTTCTCCCTCGGTGATGGGCTGCGGCCAGGTTCCATCGCGGACGCCAACGACGAGGCGCAGTTCGCCGAGCTCAAGACGCTAGGTGAGCTGAACACCATCGCCAAGCGGCATCATGTGCAAACCATGATCGAGGGCCCGGGGCATGTCCCGATGCACAAGATCAAGGAGAACATCGACCTTCAGCAGGAGATCTGCGAGGAGGCGCCGTTCTACACCCTTGGCCCGCTGACCACCGATGTGGCACCCGCGTACGACCACATCACCTCGGGCATCGGCGCCGCGATGATCGCCTGGTGGGGCACGGCGATGCTGTGCTACGTCACGCCCAAGGAGCACCTGGGGCTGCCAGATCGCGACGATGTGAAGACCGGCGTCATCACGTACAAAATCGCCGCGCACGCGGCCGACCTGGCCAAGGGGCACCCGGGGGCCCAGGATTGGGATGACGCGCTGTCCGATGCGCGGTTTGAGTTCCGCTGGGAGGACCAGTTCAACCTAGCCCTCGACCCGGACACGGCGCGCGCCTTCCACGATGAGACGCTGCCAGCCGAGCCCGCCAAAACCGCACACTTCTGCTCGATGTGCGGCCCGAAGTTCTGCTCGATGAAGATCTCTCATGACATCCGTCGAGAGCACGGTGGTGCCATGGACGCCGCCGCGGCCGAGGCCGGGATGGCGGAGAAGTCTAAGGAGTTCGCCGCTGCGGGCAATCGGGTCTATCTGCCCATCGCCGACTGACCCACCCTCCCCCGAGCGCCGTCCCGACCCACCCGGGACGGCGCTCGGGCGCGTTCACGGGCCGGGATCGGGCGGTCGCTGTTATATTCAAGAGCGTTGTTGGTCTTATATAGTGGAGGAACATATGGGCGTGACGACCATCGACCTGGACGAAGACGCCCTCGCGAAGGCCCTTCGCTTCTCCGGGGGCGCGACCAAGAAAGAGGTGGTGAACGAGGCCCTGCGCGAGTACGCCGAGAGACACGAGCGGGCCGCCCGGCGGGCTCGGCACTTCCAGGCCGCTCAGGAGTGGGACTACGAGGGGTGGCAGCTGCTCCACGAGGCCGAGAAGCGGAGGGACGGATGATCCGCTACCTCGCGGACTCGACCGCCGTGTGGCGGCTGTTACGCGAAGAGCACCTGAACGACGCGTGGGGTGAGGACATCGATCTCCGTGTCATCGGCTCGTGTGCTCCCCAGCGCACTGAGTTCCGGCGTTCCGCCCGCAACCTCGCCCACTACGAGCAGATGGGCGAGATGTTCGCCGACCTGTATCCCGATGTGCCCCTGCCGAAGAACACGTGGGGCTGGATCGAGTCCGCCCAGTTCAGGCTCGCCCAGAGCGGTGGAGCTGTCCGGGCGCTGTCCACCGTCGATCTGATGATCTGCGCCACCGCGGCCCACCACGGGTTGATCGTGCTGCACGACGACAATGACTTCGCCACCGCTGCTGGGGTGCTGACCGACATCCTCCAACGCAGCGTCCGCGACGCTCCGCGCTAGCTCGTCGTGTGGTGCTTTCTACCATGTTCTGCTCGATGAAGATTTCCCATGACATCCGTCGAGAGCACGGTGGCGCCATGGACGCCGCCGCGGCCGAGGCCGGCATGGCGGAGAAGTCCAAGGAGTTCGCCGCTGCGGGCAATCGGGTCTATCTGCCCATCGCGGAGTAAGTCCGACGATTCGCTGAGGGCGTGTCAGTGGGCGCCTGAGGCGTAAGGACGGGCATGGAAGCGTCACGGGGGCGGGTGGTTGGCGGTGTGTGCCGTCATCCGCCCGCCCGGTTGCGCTAGTTCGATCGATGGTCCTGGCCGCCGAACTCCGGGCTGGAGAAGTCCGGGCTGCTGTAGCGCGGCCGGTTCGCCGTCTCGGAGTCACTGTCTCCCGGGCTGGTGAAGCCTGGTCGGCTGTAGCCCAAGTGGGGCGTGCGGCTGACCGGGTCCGAGCGCTTGGCCCGGTAGCCGGAAGAGGCGGGTGAGGCGCCTGGTGTGACGGCTGGTGGGATGGCGACGCTGTCCGGGTTCGCCAGTGCCTCGCTGAGGAAGGGCAATATGCCCCGCTCCAACAGGGCCTGATGCCAGGCTTCCCGCGCGCTATTGACCTCTTCAGTCCGGGTGCGGGGGCGCTGACCGCGTCCGTCACCGTTGTTGCGCAGGGCGGTGATCAGCAGCCCAACGGCGGCTATCAGGACGCCAACCGCGGCGCACGCCGCGAACACCCAGCCCGCCGTGACCAAGGGTTCGCCAACGGTCGCGTCCGGGGCGAACACCCGCAGGACGTAGCCGACGACGAGAAAGATCGCGGCAGCGGCGCCGGCAAGGACCGGTGCCAGCACCGCGAGCACGGCGACAAGGCCGGCACCGGAGCTGTCGGCGACGTCACCCATCGCTGTGGCCAGCGACAGCGTGCCACGATCCGCATCGCCTTCGTCTGCTGCGGACCGTGCGGCAGCCTGGGGCGTACGTAGTTCATCGCGTGCCTGGACATATCGTTCGTATTCCGCTGCTGCGCACGCCGAAATGGCAGCCGCTGCGCCGAGCGCCACGGTGCGCAGTTGTTGCTTACTGAGCCGCTGACCCACAGTGTTCAGGCCAGGGTGGTGGTCTGCCGTGCGCAGCGCCTCATCGAGAATGCGCTCAAAATCTGGGCGATCCTCGGTGAGTAGGTGTGGAGCGCTGTTCATGTATGCATCCCCCGATGCTCCGTAGGGCCTTGATGCCGGCTGTTACCGGTCACGGGCGGAAACGGAGGAGAGCCTGCTACGGATAAGCCGATGGTAGAGCCGTACCGGCACGGGGTAACAGAGGGTTTTCCGAAAACGCCCCGCGCGAGTGGAACTCCTATCTGCCCGCCTACCCGCCGACCGAACCCTCAATCACGCAAGGGAAAACGCACTACCAGCAGCTTTCCAGCCATGGTGACGCCGCCGTCCATGGCGATCGCGAGGTCGTCGGCGTACACATGCGGACCGTTGACGGCCGGCGCTCCGTCCTCGCCATCGGCGTCCTCGGCACCCACCTCACCGAGTAGATACGGGATCGGGCTGTGCCCGTGCACCAGGCGTTCGCCGCCGTAGGCGTCGAGGAGTTCGCGTACGGCCAACGCCCCGGCCTCGTCTCGGAAGGCGAAGCGCTTGGTGAACTTGCGGAACAAATCCCAGCATTCGTCCGCATCGCTGCGTTGCAGCGTCTCGGTGACGGTGTCGTTGACGGCCTCGATGGAATCGCCGTAATCGAGGTACGCGGTGGTGTCGGAGTGCAGCAGCAGATGGCCGTCTTCCTCGGCCATCGCATCCAGTCGGGACATCCACTGCAAGTGGTGGTCTTCGAGACGCTCCATGTCGGTGCGCTGCCCACCGTTGAGCAGCCAGGCTGCCTGGAAGGAGGCGGTGCCCGCACCGGACTGGACGGGAGTATCACCGAATCTCTTGGCGCCGAGCAACAGCAGTTCGTGGTTGCCCATCAGCGCCTTGCAGTAGCCGCCCGCGGCGGCGGCCTGCGCGGAAAGCTGCATGACCAGGTCGATGACGCCGATGCCGTCCGGGCCGCGGTCGGTGAAGTCGCCGAGGAACCACAGCCGGGTGTTGCCGGCGGCCCAGTTGGCCTCGGCGTCGATCAACCCCTGTTCGGCCAGTGCCGCGCGCAACTCATCGAGGTAGCCGTGCACATCGCCGACCACGAACAACGGGCCGAGGCCATCGGTTTCGGGCCGCGCGAGTACGGGGGCGGGCTCGGGCCCGAGCGCGTCGGCGAAGCCGGCCGTGGGCAGATCGGCGATGGTGCTCCCTGGCCCGACGCCCCGGGCGATGACGGGCAAGTCGCGCTCGGTCGGCGTGTACTCGGGGTCATCGTGCAACGGGTCGGCGGGGCCGGCATGACCTGCCATGCCCGCTGTCCCCGTGGTGCTCGTCGTGGTGTTGGTGCGGGGTGTGCCGATGGTGCCGAGCGTTCTGCTGGTACTGGGCGTGTTGCCGGTGCCAGCCGTGCCAAGCGCGCTGCTGGTCGCGCCGGCGGGGGCTGCCGGGGCTCGGTAGCCATCGGGCGCTGCCATCCGCGCGTCGGGCCCCGTGCTGGTCGGCTGCCGCTGCCCAGGCACGGTAGCTGCGCCGGGGGCGTACGACTGCGGGTGGGACGGCTGACGGGTGGCCGACTGCGACGCGGACGGCGTGAGGGAGGACGGAGCAGTCTGCGGTGGGAGCGCGTGGGGCGGGGGCGCTTCGGTTGAGTGGTGCGCCGGTGCCGCCTGCGGTGCTGTGGGCTGCGGCGCGTTCGGCAACGGGGCCGGCGGCGGCGCGTACGACGGGGCCGCGCGCTGCGCCGGCGCCTGGTGCTCTCGCCGGGGCTGTGGCGCGGGCGCCGCGGGCGTGGGCCCGGGTGGTGTAACGGGCGGCGGCGTCAACGGTGGGCGCGGCGAACCAGCCGGGGACGACCCGGCGGCGATCGGCCGTACCCGCGCGGACGCGGGGCTGACGTGCGACATGCGGACGGTGGGCGCACTCGCCTGCGCGTTGGCAGCAGTGGCCTCGGGCGCGCCGGGGCGCTGCGCCGGGCGCGAGCCGGTGCCGTCGGGGCCCAGCGAACCGGTGCTGTCAGGGCCCAGGGGGGCCGCGTTGACGGCGCCCAGGGGGGCCGCGTGTGCGTGGCCCTCAGCGGCGTGCGCCTGAGCGGCGTGGGCCGCGGCAGGTTGGTGTGCGGCAGGTTGGGTTGCGATGGGCCCGCCCTGCGCCGGGGCGGGAGGCGCCGGTGGGGCGGGTGGGTGTTGTGCTTCGCCCTGCTCGGGCTGCGTGTCGTGTCCCGCATCCGGATGCGTAGACGTGGTCCGTGCCGTGGGTCCCTGACCGGCCCCCTGAGTCATTGACCCCTCCACCATCGCGCCGCCGTGCACCTTCTGGACCTTGCCTGGTCGTTGGCGGTCCGCGGTGTCGTCCGCCCATCATAGGAATGACCGTCGTGGGTTGTGACGCACCAGGGGTGGCCAAATGGGCCGCGTGCAAGGTTCGCCGGGCATTTCTCCCGAATTGGCCGCTTAGAAGGGGCACATTACGTCGTAACAAGCCGGTGCCGGCCGACCACATAGGTCAGACCGGCCAGCCCAGCGGAACCGGGTACGGCGGATGGGGTGGGGTGAGCGTGTTGGGGAGGACACACGTCCAGGGGCGGGGGAGGTGGGTTCCGGACGTCAGGCGCCGGTGGGACCGCGCGGGGCGCTCACGGTGGTACGCGGAGGTCGCCGCTGTGACGACGTCCGCACGATGAGCTCGGTAGGTATCACCTGTTCGACTGGGCCGCCGCCGTCCACGCCCTCGATGGCGTCGATCAAGAGTTGTACGACGGCGGTGCCGATCCGGCGGGGTTTGAGGGAGAGGGTGGTGACGGGCGGGTCGGTGGTGGTGTAGACGGTGGACTCGCTACAGCACACGAGCAGCAGGTCATCTGGGACCCGCAGCCCATAGCGCCGGGCGGCGGCGAGCAGGTCGGTGCCGTTGGGATCGAAGAGGCCGTAGACCGCATCCGGCCGGTCGGGCCTGGCCAGGAGTCGATCGGCGGCGACGGCTCCGGCGCACGGGTCGTGTGCCTGGTACTCCTCGTAGACCGGGTCTTGGCCCACGTGCTCGCACCAGGCGAGGTATGCGGAGGTGGAGAGCCGGGTGTAGGTATCGGTGGTGGTCCCGGTGAGCAGCCCAATGCGGCGTGCGCCCGCCTCGGCGAGGTGGTCGAGCAGCCCGTGCACCGCAGCTTGGTGGTCGTTGTCCACCCAGGCGGTGACCGGCAGCGATCCGGCGGGGCGGCCGTCAGAGACGACCGGAATGCCGTGTCGTACGAGTTCGGCCACCACCGGGTCTTGATCGGAGGGGTCGATGACCACGGTGCCGTCCAGTGCGACGTTGGACCACACATCGTGGCGCGAGGTGGCGGGCAGGATGACGAGGGCGTAGCCGCGGGCCAGCGCGGCGGAGGTGGCCGCGCGGGCCATCTCGGCGAAGTATGCGAACTCGGTGAAGGTGAAAGGTTCATCCCCGTATGTCGTCACGGTCAGGCCAATGAGACCTGACTTGCCGGTACGGAGCGTGCGGGCCGCGGCGGAGGGGCGGTAGCCCAGCCGGTCGGCGACCTCGCGGACGTGGCGGCGGGTGGCATCCGGTAGCCGTCCCTTGCCGTTGAGCGCGTCGGAGACGGTCGTGATCGAGACCCCGGCTGCGGCGGCCACGTCCCGGATGCCCGCCCGCCCCAACCGGCGGCCGGACGACCGGCTCACCTGGTGCTTCCCTGCTGCTGTCATGGCGAGCCGATAGTAGGGCTCGAAGGGTGCGTTCGGAGGAATCGGTAATCCACTGGTAACAGGCACGATTCTGCATGACCATCTCCCCTTAACTGCCTGGGAAAGCAAGGCAGTTGGGTGATTTTATAGGGGTCTGCTCAGTGATGACGGGGTCATGCCTGCCGATTGCCCTATGTTTCGGAGAGGTCTCAACTCACTCTCACGGGTGACGCGCGCCACGGCGCTCGCCACCGGCGCGCGCGCAAACGAAGAATGCTTCCCCTGGTCTTTACCGAACCTGGGGGAATCCTCATAAGGTAAACAGTATTGCGTGTCTGTTGGTGACTGCTGTGCCCAGGATGGTCAAGGAGGACCTGCGGTGTCTGAAAAGAGCCCCAAGCTGCGTGCTGCGCTCGATGGTGTTCCGACCTACAAGCCAGGTAAGCCCGCCACCGCACGGCCGGGGGGTGCCGTCACGTACAAGCTGTCCTCGAATGAGAACCCGTACCCGCCGCTGCCCGGCGTCTTGGAGCAGGCGGTACGGGCCGCGGGTTCGCTGAACCGCTACCCCGATCTGGCCTGCACCGGGCTGGTGGCCGAGTTGTCCACCCGATTTGACGTGCCGATCGAGCACCTGGCCACCGGCACCGGGTCGGTGGGTGTGGCGCAGCAGCTCGTGCAGGCGACGTCCGGGCCCGGCGATGAGGTCATCTTCGCGTGGCGCTCCTTCGAGGCGTACCCGATCATGACGCAGATCGCCGGTGCGACGGCGGTGCCCGTGCCGCTCACCGCCGATGAGAACCACGATCTGGATGCGATGCTCGCTGCGGTTACCGATAAGACCCGACTGATATTTGTCTGCAACCCCAATAACCCCACCGGCACCGTGATTCACCGCGCGGAGCTGGAGCACTTCCTTGACCAGGTGCCCTCTCACATCCTGATCGTGCTGGACGAGGCGTACCGCGAGTTCATCCGTGACGAGGACGTTCCGGACGGTCTTGAGCTCTACCGCGACCGCCCGAATGTGTGCGTACTGCGCACCTTCTCCAAGGCGTACGGGCTGGCCGGACTGCGGATCGGCTTCGCGGTCGGGCATGACCGGGTCGCGGCAGCGCTGCGTAAGACGGCGGTGCCGTTCGGTGTGACGCAGGTGGCGCAGGAGGCGGCCATCGCCTCGCTGCGCAGCGAGGACGCGCTGGGCGAGCGCGTGGACGCGCTGGTCGTGGAGCGGGCGCGGGTGTACGAGGCGCTGATCGCGCAGGGTTGGACCACGCCCGAGTCACACGGCAACTTCGTCTGGCTGCGGCTCGGTGACCGCACGCTGGACTTCGCGGCGGCGTGTGAGCGCGGCGGCGTGATCGTACGGCCGTTCCCGGACGACGGCGTACGGATCACGATCGGTGAAACCGAGGCGAACGACCTCTTCTTGAAGGCGGCGGAGAGCTTCCGCAAGGAGCTGTAGCGCAGACCGCCAGGCCCCGGAAGCGTGCCGGCTTCCGAGGGCCTGGCGGGTGTCTTTTGCCTCTCGGCCTGATGTGCTGGGGGATGTGGTGGAGCGGGCGCGGCCGTTGGCCGCGCCTTTTTGTTGCGTGGATGGCCAGGCGGGCCGGGGGCTCATCCGGTGTGGCGCCGTGCGTTGGCGCCCGGTGCTGCCGGCGTCAGGTGAGCGGCGCCGGCGTGCGATGAGACGTACGCGATCGACGCCTCACCTGGGCGGGATGTTCCCGGGGCACCCCCGGTGCGGAGGGGCGAATGGGTGTGCGTCATAATTGCTTGTGAATGTGAACGCGTTCACAAGCGCGTCCGATGCGTCCCCTTTTGAACGTGATCAATGGGGCGGAACGGCACGGTGGCGCGCGGCTCAGTAAGACGGCAAGGAGACTCGACGTGGACCTGGCTCTGGCTCCGGAGACCCTGGCGCGATGGCAGTTCGGCATCACGACCGTCTACCACTACCTCTTTGTTCCGCTGACGATCAGCCTCGCGGCGTTCACGGCCGGTCTGGAGACCGCGTGGGTCCGTACGGGGAAGGAAAAATACTTCCACGCGACGAAGTTCTGGGGAAAACTCTTCCTGATTAACATCGCGATGGGGGTCGTGACCGGCATCGTGCAGGAGTTCCAGTTCGGCATGAACTGGTCCGACTACTCGCGCTTCGTCGGTGATGTATTCGGCGCCCCGCTCGCCATGGAAGCGTTGATCGCCTTCTTCTTCGAATCCACCTTTATCGGACTGTGGATCTTCGGTTGGGACAGACTGCCCAAGAAGATCCACTGCGCCTGTATCTGGATCGTCGCGATCGGCACCACGCTCTCCGCGTACTTCATCCTGGCCGCCAACTCCTGGATGCAGCACCCCGTTGGCTACACCATCAACAAGACGACGGGGAAGGCCGAACTGACCGACATCTGGGCGGTCCTCACCCAGAACACCACTTTGGTCGTGGTCTTCCACACGCTGACCGCAGCCTTCCTCACCGGTGCGGCCTTCGTCGTCGGCATCGCCTCATACCACCTGTGGCGCGCCAAGCGCGCGCAGGACCGGGGCGAAGAACTGCCCACCAAGCAGCGGAAGCAGATCGGCGCGATGCGCTCGTCGCTGCGCGCCGCGCTGGTGATCGCGGTGATCGCGGGAATGGGTACGGCACTGAGCGGTGACCGGCTCGGCAAGGTGATGTTCGAGCAGCAGCCCATGAAGATGGCCGCGGCCGAGGCGCTGTGGGAGACCCAGGCGCCGGCACCCTTCTCGATCTTTGCCATCGGTGACGTCGGTGACGGCCACAACAGTGTCGAGTTCAGCGTCCCTGGCATCCTCTCCTTCCTCGCGCACGACAACTTCTCGGCATCCGTGCCGGGCATCAACGACCTCGCCGAGCAGGAGGCACAGCGCTACGGCGGCGAGCCCGAGGACTACATCCCCAGCATCTTCATGACCTTCTGGGGCTTCCGCCTCATGATCGGGTTCGGGATGACCTCCTTCGCCGTCGGGCTGATCGGGCTATGGACGACCCGCAGGAAGCTGTGGCTCGCGCCGGAGAAGCGCACCGGCGAGGAGGAGGTGCCGCGGTTGATGCTCACCAAGAACCGCGAAATGAGCGCCTTCTTCACCACCTGGTCCTGGCGGATCGGCGTCCTGACCATGGGCTTCCCCCTACTCGCCAACTCCTTCGGCTGGATCTTCACCGAGATGGGCCGCCAGCCATGGGTGGTGTACGGGCTGATGCGTACGGATAACGCAGTGTCACCTGGCGTCAGCCAAACCGAGGTGCTGATCTCGATGGGCGTGTTCACCCTGCTGTACGGGGTGCTCGCGGTGATCGAGGTGCGGCTGCTCGCCAAGTACGCCAAGGCCGGGCCCGATATCGACGAGAAGCCGCCGGCGAAGGACCCGAAGCTCCGCCTTCCGAAGCCGGGCGGCCCGGGCGGTCCGGGTGGTCCCGGCGGGCCCGGCGGCGCTGGTGGCGGCGCTGACGCGGACGCCGCGGCGGCCGAGGACGCCGACAAGCCGATGACCTTCGCGTACTGACGACGGCTGGAACGGAGACCCGACCATGCACCTCCACGACTTCTGGTTCGTGCTGATAGCCGTCCTGTGGACCGGTTACTTCTTCCTCGAAGGATTCGACTTCGGCATCGGCGTCCTCACCAAGCTGCTCGCCCGCAACCGGACCGAGCGCCGGGTGCTGATCAACACCATCGGGCCGGTCTGGGACGGCAACGAGGTATGGCTGCTGACCGCGGCCGGTGCCACCTTCGCGGCCTTCCCTGACTGGTACGCGACCCTGTTCAGCGGCTTCTATCTGCCGCTGCTCGCCATCTTGGTCTGCCTGATCGTGCGCGGGGTGGCCTTCGAATACCGGCACAAGCGCAGCGAGGAGCGCTGGCAGCGCAACTGGGAGCGGGCCATCTTCTGGTGCTCGCTGGTGCCCGCGTTCCTGTGGGGCGTGGTCTTCGCCAACATGGTGGGTGGCGTGCCGATCGGCGCCGACAAGAACTACGCCGGCGATGTCTTCGACCTGATCAACCCGTACGCACTGCTCGGCGGGCTGATGTCGTTGGTGCTGTTCACCTTTCACGGCGCGGTCTTCGCCGCCCTAAAGACGGTCGGCGACATTCGGACCAGGGCTCGCCGGCTCGCCGGCTGGCTCGGGCTCGGCGCCGGGGCGCTGGCCGCGGGGTTCCTGCTGTGGACGCAACTCGATTCGGGCAGCACCAGCAGCCTGGTGGCGATGGCCGTCGCCGTGCTCGCGCTGGCCGGGGCGCTGGTCATGAATGGCCGGGGCCGCGAAGGCTGGGCCTTCGGACTGTCCGGGGTGACCATCGCGGCATCGGTCGCCATGCTCTTCCTGTCGCTGTTCCCACATGTCATGCCGTCCTCGCTCGACCCGGCGTGGAGTCTGACCGCCGAGAATGCCGCCTCCAGCCCGTACACCTTGAAGATCATGACCTGGATCGCGGGTGTGATGACACCGGTGGTGATGGCCTACCAGGCGTGGACCTACTGGGTGTTCCGGCAGCGGATCGGCACCCAGCACATCCCCGTAGACGTGCACTGATGGCGGCGCGACCCATGAGACATGACGATGAGCCGGGCGGGTGTTTCACGTGAAACCGAATGAGCCGGGCGGGTGTTTCACGTGAAACCGATCGATCCGCGTCTGCTGCGCTACGCCCGAGCCACCCGGTTCTTCCTGCTCGCATCGGTGGCCCTGGGGCTGGTCGGCGCCGGGCTGGTCATTGCTCAGGCGATGCTCATCGCTGAGATCGTGGTGGGCGCCTTCCAACGTGGTGAAGGGGCCGGCGAACTGGCCGCACCGCTGGGGTTGCTCGCGGCCGTCGCGGTGGGTCGTGCGGTGGTCTCCTTGCTGACCGAGCTTGCCGCGCACCGGGCCAGTGCCGAGGTCAAGTCCGAGCTACGGATGCGGCTGCTGACACAGGCCACCAGGCTGGGCCCGGGATGGCTGAGTACGCGACGTACCGGCGAACTCACCACGCTCGCCACCCGGGGCGTCGATGCCCTGGACGACTACTTCGCCCGCTACCTCCCCCAACTCGGGCTCGCCGTGGTGGTTCCCGTGGCGGTCCTTGCCCGCATCGTCACCGAGGATTGGGTGTCGGCGCTGATCATTGTGGTCACGCTGCCGTTGATTCCCGTCTTCATGGTGCTCATCGGCTGGGCGACCCAGCATCGAATGGACCGGCAGTGGCGACTGCTGTCGCGGCTTTCGGGGCACTTCCTGGATGTCGTTGCCGGGCTTCCGACGCTCAAGGTGTTCGGCCGCGCCAAGGCGCAGGCCGAGTCCATCCGCGCGATCACGGCCGACTACCGGCAGGCGACGCTGAAGACGCTGCGCATCGCGTTCCTCTCCTCGTTCGCGCTGGAACTGTTGGCGACGCTGTCGGTGGCCCTGGTCGCGGTGGGTATCGGCATGCGGCTCGTGCACGGGGACATGGACCTGTACGCGGGTCTTGTGGTGCTCATTCTCGCGCCCGAGGCGTATCTGCCGTTGCGGCAGGTCGGAGCGCAGTATCACGCGGCGGCGGAGGGCTTGGCGGCGGCCGATGAGGTCTTTGCCGTTCTTGAGGCCGGGGAGGCCGGACAGGCCAGCGGCGTCGGGCGGGCCAGCGGCGACCAGGAGGCTGGCGAAGTCGGGGAGGCTGGCTGCGTCGGGGAGGCTGGCAGGGCTGATGGTGGCGGCCGGGCCGTGCGGCCCGAGGCGCGGGGCGCCGCGCTGGTGGTGGACCGGTTGGTGGTCCGGCATCCCGGCCGTACCGAGCCCTCGCTCGACGAGACCTCGTTCACCGTCGAACCCGGTGAGACCGTGGCCGTCGTCGGGCCGAGCGGTGTCGGCAAGACCACGCTGCTCAATGTGTTCCTCGGTTTCGTGGGCCCGGGCAGTGGTATCGAAAGGGGCCGGGTGACCGTGGGGGGCACGGACCTCGCCACGCTCTCGGAGGCGGGCTGGCGTGCCTGGCGGGATCAGATCGCCTGGGTGCCGCAGCGGCCCCACCTCTTCGCGGGCACGGTCGCGGAGAACGTACGGCTTGCGCGTCCGGACGCCGACGACGAGGCCGTACGGACCGCGCTACGGGACGCCGGCGCACTGGATTTCGTCCTGGCGCTGCCGGCCGGGCCGCACACGGTGATCGGTGAAGACGGCGCGGGGCTCTCGGCGGGCCAGCGGCAACGCCTGGCGCTGGCGCGGGCCTTCCTTGCCGACCGGCCCGTGCTGCTGCTCGATGAGCCGACCGCGAATCTGGATGGTGAGACGGAAGCGGTCGTGGTCGATGCGGTACGGCGACTGGCTGTCGGTCGTACGGTACTGCTGGTCGTGCATCGCCCGGCCCTCCTGACGATCGCGGACCGCGTGGTGCGGGTGGGCTCGGGACCGGACCCGCGGCCGGCTCCCGAACGCGCCGCGCGGCCGGCTCTCGTGGCGGCGGCACCCACGGTCTCCGCGGTGGCCGGCACGGTTCCCGGGCCTGGAATGCGGGCTTTCGCTGAGGCGGGCGACGGCGACCCGGGGGAGCCGGATGCGGCCGATGGCATAACCGATGGCATGGACGGAGCCATGGACGGAGCCATGGACGGGGGCACTGCCAAGCGTGCGACGTCGGGCCTCGCGGACGCGGAAACCAAGCGGGGCGTGGCACGGGGCGCAAAACGAGACCGGGGCCGGGGGACGAGCTCGGGGCGGGGGACGAGTCCAGGGCGGGGAGCGCTGGCCACCGTGCGTGCGGTGGCGCGGGCCCGGCGGGGGCGGTTCGCCCTTGCCTTGTTGCTCGGCAGCCTCGCGCTGGGCAGCGCGGTGGGGCTGATGGCCGTCTCGGGTTGGCTGATCTCCCGGGCGTCGGAACAGCCACCGGTGCTCTATTTGATGGTCGCGGTGACGGCGACCAGGGCGTTCGGTATCGGCCGCGCCGTTTTTCGATACGCGGAGCGGCTGGTGTCGCACGATGCCGCGCTGCGCGTCCTGGCCGACCTGCGGGTGGCGGTGTACCAACGTTTGGAGCGGCTCGCGCCCGCTGGGCTGCGGGAGAGCCGGCGTGGCGATCTGCTGTCCCGACTGGTCGCGGACGTGGACGCGTTGCAGGACTACTTTTTGCGCTGGTTGCTGCCGGTCGGCTCCGCTGTGCTGGTGAGCACCGCATCGATCGGCTTCCTGGGGTGGTTGCTTCCGGAGGCGGGCGCGCTGCTCGCGGCGGGGCTGTTGCTGGCCGGGGCCGGAGTGCCGCTGCTGTCGAGCGTGCTGGCCCGACGTACCGAAAGGCAGCTCGCACCCGCACGCGGTGCGCTGTCCGTACAGGTCGTCGATCTGCTTTCGGGTATGGGCGAACTGACGGTCGCCGGTGCGCTGCCCGCCCGTACGGCCGCTGCCGGCCGCGCCGATGCGGTGCTGACCGCGATCGCCAGGCGCGCCAGCCTGGCGGGTGCGCTCGGTGCCGGTCTGACGGCGCTGAGCTGCGGCGTCACGGTGTCGGCTGCCGCGTGGGTCGGGACCCGAGCGGTGGCGGATGGACGGCTTGACGGGCTGTGGCTCGCGGTCGTCGTCCTGACCCCGCTCGCCGCGTTCGAGGCGGTCGCCGGCCTGCCGGCCGCCGTACGGTACCGGCAACGGGTGCGACGGGCGGCCGAACGGGTCAGCGAGGTGCTGGACGCTCCGCTACCGGTCAGCGAGCCGGTGCAGGACGAGACCGTGACCGAGAACGGGGCCGGGGCCGAGAACGAGGCCGGGGCCGGGGCCGGGAACGAGGCCGGGGCCGGGGCCGGGAACGAGGCCGGAGCCGAGAACGGGGTCGGGGCCGCGGGGGCTCGTGGGGACGCGCGTACGGAAATGCGTACGGACGCGCGTATGGCTGCGGGCGTGGATCCGCGCTCTGTGGGGCCGTATCCCCTGGTCGTACGGGACGTGACCGCTCGCTATGCCGGGCAGCGGCGGCCTGCCCTGAAGGGGTTCGGCCTGGAGTTGGTGGCTGGGCGGCGGGTGGCCGTTGTGGGGCCGTCCGGGTCGGGCAAGACGACGCTCGCGCAGGTGTTGCTCCGGTTCCTGGACGCGGAGTCGGGGACGTACACGCTGGCCGGGCGGGACGCGGCCGGGCTGCCCGGTGACGAGGTGCGGCAGGTGGTCGGGCTGTGTGCGCAAGACGCGCACATCTTCGACAGCTCGCTGCGCGAGAACCTGCGTCTGGCGCGGCCCAGCGCCAGCGAGGACGAGCTGCGCGCGGCCCTTGCGCGGGCCAGGCTGCTCGATTGGGCCGACCGGCTGCCGGCTGGGCTTGACTCGCTGGTCGGCGAGAACGGCGCGCGACTGTCCGGAGGCCAGCGCCAGCGGCTCGCACTCGCCCGTGCGCTGCTCGCCGACTTCCCCGTGTTGGTGCTCGATGAGCCAGCGGAGCACCTCGATCTGCCCACGGCGGACGCGTTGACCCGCGATCTGCTCACGGTCACCGAGGGCCGTACGACCGTGTTGATCACCCACCGGCTGGTGGGGCTCGACGCGGTGGACGAGGTGATCGTGCTGGACCGCGGCCGAGTGACGCAGCGCGGCTCGTACGCGGAACTGGCTGCTACCGCGGGTCCCTTCCGGCTCATGCTGGAACGCGAGCGTGCCACGGAGGACTACCTCGCCGCCGTGTGCGAGCCGGCCGCGATGGGCGGGCAGATGGGGCCAGAGAGGTGGCGCGGACACCGGGTCGCGGTTAGCGCTTTCTCGTACAAAAAGGACTGATTACCCTCGCCTTATGGCAGCCACGGCAGCATCCGAGCCCAACGAACCAGCCACGCCAACGGCGGTGCCAGCGACCACGTCGGTTGCCGAACCAACGACCGAACCCATGGACGAGTCGGCGGCCCGGCAGCGGGAGCGTTGGATCGATGGCTCGGTGGCCGTCACCACCTCCCTGTTGTCCGGCAATGACGCGGAGGACGCGCTGGTTGTCGTCGCCGAGAAGGCCAGGCGGTTGGCGGGTTCCACGGCGGGGATCGTGCTGCTGCCGACCGATGAAGGTGGCCTGGAGATCGTGGCAGTGGACGCCGAGGAACCGGAGGGACTGCTCGGGACGGTCGTTTCGCCCGACGCACCGATCGTGTCGCCTCTCATGCACGGCCACCCGGTGTTCGTCGAGGACTCGGCGACCGACTCGCGCATGACGAGCAGCATCTCGCACCGGTTCGGGCCGAGCATGATGCTGCCGCTGCGCAGCGGCAAGCGGGTGCTCGGCATCTTGACCACGCCCCGCGAGCGCGGCGCGCGCCCGTTCACGGACACCGAGCGGACCTTGGCGACGCAGTTCGCGGCGCAGGCCGCGCTCGCGCTCGTACTCGCCGAAGCGCAGCGGGATCGGGAACGGCTCGCGGTGTACGAGGACCGCGACCGGATCGCGCGCGACCTACATGACCTGGTCATTCAACGGCTGTTCGCGACCGGGATGATGCTGGAGGGCGCGCAACGTAAGGCTGTCGTCCCGGTGGTGCGGGAGAAGATCGGCAAGGCCGTGGACGAACTGGACGCCACCATTCAGGAGGTGCGCACCGCCATTTTCGCGCTCCAGCAGGGCCCGGCGGAGGCGCCGTCCGGGCTTCGTACGCGGGTGCTGCGGGAGGTCGGCACGGCGGCGGTGTCGCTGGGCTTCCAACCCTCGGCGACGTTCGTCGGCGCCGTGGACGCCCGGGTCGGCGAGTTGACCGGAAAGAACCTGATCGCGGCGCTGCGGGAGGCGCTGTCCAATGCCGTCCGGCACGCGCGCGCGTCGCGTATCGAGGTGGTGGTGGATGCGGCGGTACGCCTGCCGGACGGGCGCGAGGGGGTGCGGCTGACGGTCGCCGACGACGGCGTGGGCATCCCGGAGGGCGGTCGGTGCAGCGGTCTGCGCAACCTGGCGCGCCGCGCGGAGGCGCTGGGCGGCTCCAGTACGTACGGGCCCGGGCTCTCTCGTGCGGAGAGTGGTGATGGTGCTGGTGCTGGTGGTGATGGTGATGGTGCGAGCTCGGGGGCCCGTCTCGGTGACGGTGATGGTGATGGTGCGAGCTCGGGGGCCCGTCTCGGTGACGGTGACGGTGACGGTGCGAGCTTGGGTGCTGGTGGTGGCGCTGGTACGGCCGTGGTGTGGGAGGCGCCGCTCTAGTCACTTGGTGGTCGCTTGGTGAGCGCTGGTAGTTGAGCCAGTTGGGCCAGTTGGGGCCGGTGCGAGGGCGCCGGGCCCGGTGGTGTCGGCTATCGGGCGCGGTTGAGCTGGACCTCCAGGCCGTCGAGCAGGTAGGCGAGGCCGGTGGTGAAGCTGCCGTCCCAGTCGTCGTCGTAGAGGTAGCCGCGGGCCGCCAGAGTGGGATAGCGATCGCGCTGGGTCTGCAACTGGTCCTGGCCCACGCGGCGTTCCTCGTCGGTGATGTGCAGGGCCGATTCGGACGCGGCCGAGCCCATGACGTGGTTGTACAGCGCCCAGGTCGCCGCGGACAGGCTCTTTTCGGTGAAGCCGGCACGGACGAGGGTGGCTTGCAGGATCTCCATCCAGGCGAGGAAGTTGGGGCCGATGGTCGGCCGGCGTCTGGCCGGGACCGCGGCGGCCCAGGGATGGCGTAGCAGCGCGGCCCGCCATGCGGTCAACACCGCGCTGACGTCGTCGCGCCAGTGCGACGCGTGCCCCGTGGCCGGGGGCACCTCGCCGAAGATGGCGTCCACGGCGAGATCGATCACGTCGTCCTTCGTATCGACGTGCCAGTACAGCGACGGGGCCATGACGGTGAGCCGCTCGGCCAGGCGCCGCATGGTGAGCCGCTCGATCCCCTCCTCGTCGAGCAGGGCGACGGCCGCCTCGACGATGCGCGCACGCGTCAGCGGCGGCTCGCCCCGGGAGCTACGGCGAGGCCGCAGCCACACGCTCCGTACGTCGCCGCCTTTTTGCTGGCCGCGTGCTTCACCCACGATGCCCCTCGCTCTCGCCTGACGTTCTGATCGTCTCGGGCGGCTCTGCTCTTGCCGGATATTTCGGCAACAGCTGCCGCCTCGACCGGCCTTCGCCGCCCTGCACAGCCCGCTGCGTACAGCCCGTATGTGCAGCGCGTGCGCCCCGGCCCCTTGCCCCCTGTCATCGGCTGGCCTGCCCCGGCTGGCCGCTGGGTCGGGCGCTGAGTCGGGCGCTGCCGATCACCGGGACCGGTCGGGCCAGTGTAGTAGCGTGTTCGACGTAACTAACACTGTTCGAGAGACTCATACGTGGTTAGGTAGGTGGTGGAGTCATGACTGACACCCCGGGAGAGCCGGCCTCCGGGCGGCGACGGTGGTGGACGCTGCTGGCGGTGAGCACGGCTCAGCTCCTCGTCGTCCTGGACGGGACGATCGTGAACATTGCGCTCCCGTCAGCACAGAGCGCGCTCGACATGTCCGATGCGAACCGACAGTGGGCCATCACCGCGTACGCCCTGGCCTTCGGTGGTCTGCTGCTGATCGGCGGCCGGGTCAGCGGCGCGCTCGGCCATCGGCGTACGTTCATCATCGGGCTGGTCGGCTTCGCCGCCTCGTCCGCGCTGGGCGGGGCCGCCGTAAATGCCGAGATGCTGTTTGGGGCGCGGGCCCTCCAGGGGGTGTTCGCCGCCGGGCTCGCTCCGGCCGGGCTCTCGCTGCTGACGATGACGTTCACCGAGACGCGCGAACGGGGCCGCGCCTTTGGCGTGTTCGCCGCGGTCGGTGCCGCGGGGTCGGCCCTGGGCCTGGTCGCGGGTGGGCTGCTGACCGAGTACGCGAGCTGGCGCTGGTGCCTCTACATCAACGTCCCCGTCGCGCTGCTCGCCGTGCTCGGCACGACTTTCGTGCCACGGGACCGCCCGGTTCGTGATGGTGGACGGCTCGATGTCGCGGGCGCGCTGCTCAGCGCGACGGGCTTCGCCGCGGTCGTCTACGGCTTCAACGAGGCCGAACCGCACGGCTGGTCGTCACCGAAGGTGCTTGCGTTGCTGCTGGGTGGGGTGTTGCTGCTGGCCGCGTTCGTCGTGGTGGAGACGAGGGTGCCCCATCCGCTGTTGCCGATGCGCGTGCTCCTGCACCGCGCTCGGGGAGCCGCGTTCGCCTCGATCACGCTGCTGTTCGTCGCGATGTTCGGCTTCTACCTCTTCATGAGCTACTACACGCAGACGATCCTCGGCTACTCGCCGGTCGAAGCCGGCCTCACGCTGATCATCAACGCCCTGGCCGCCCTGCTCGGCTCCACCCTCATCGCCGGCAAGCTGCATGGCCGCGTCGCGCCCGCCGCAGTGATCCTGCCGGGTCTGATCGCGGCGGCTGCGGGGATGCTCATCCTGACCCGGCTGACGGCGGAGAGTACGGATGTCCTGCCGCTGTACTTGGTGCCCGCGCTGATCCTCACCGGCCTGGGCCTGGGCTGTGTCATGCCCCCGACCGCAAGCCTGGCCACCGCCGATATGCAGTGGCACGAGATCGGGGCCGCTTCGGCGGCCTACAACGCGGCCCAGCAACTCGGCGCGGCACTCGGCACCGCCCTGCTCAACACCGTGGCCGCCAGCGCCGCCGCGTCCTATCTGACGAGGTCGGGGCATCCCACGCCGACCGCGGCGACGGTGCACGGCTACACCACCGCCCTGACCGTCGCCTTCGGCATCCTCCTCGCCGCCGCCTGCATCGCCGCGCTGCTGACGCTGACCCGCGGGGCGACCCGGGGTGCACCAGGCGACAACTGAGAACCAGCTCCTTCGCCGCCAACAGGCCGCATGCCGAACGGTTACCTCGGTGCCTTCGGACCCGTCATGATCATGACGAGTTCACGCGAGGAAGGTAACGACATGACCGGATCAGGTCCGACCGACGTGCTGGCGAGAGCCTTCGAGGAGCAGCGTGAGCGCCTGGTGGCGGTCGGGCACCGGATGCTCGGGTCGCGGGTGGAGGCCGAGGACGCGGTGCAGGAGGCGTGGCTCCGGCTGGCGCGGCAGGACGCGGCGGCGATCGACAACCTGGCCGGCTGGCTGACCACCGTGGTTGGCCGGGTCTGCCTCGATGTGCTGCGGTCGCGGAAGAACCGGGCTGTGCTGTCGTACGAGGACTGGCTGCCCGAGCTGGTGGTGACCGTGGACGACGGGGCGGCGCCCGAGGACGACGCGGTGCTCGCCGAATCGGTCGGCCTGGCGCTGCTGGTGGTGCTCGACACGCTCACTCCCACGGAGCGGCTGGCGTTCGTCCTGCACGACATGTTCGCGGTGCCCTTCGCCGAGATCGGTGAGATCATCGGCCGGTCCACCGACGCGACCAAGATGCTCACGAGCCGGGCCCGCCGGAAGGTGCGGGGCACACCGCTGCCGCAGGAGAGGCCGAGGCGGCAGCGCGCGGTGGTCGACGCGTTTCTCGCCGCCGCGCGGAACGGGGACTTCGAAGGGCTCGTCCGGCTGCTCGATCCGCAGGTGACCTGGCGCACGTACCACCCGCAGGGCGTGATGACCACGGTCGGGGCGGCCGAGGTGGCCGGTCCGGTCCTGCGCGGGGCCCGGTCGATGACCGCGGTGCTCTCAGTGCTGATCAACGGCGAGCCCGGGTTCGTGTCCTGGGGTGCGAACGGCAAGGTACTCGGCGTGGCAGCGTGCACCGTGGTCGACGGCCGGATCGTCGAGCTCCTGACCGTGAGCGACCGTAAGCGCCTGGACGCCATGGGCCTGCCCGAGCGTCCCGAGTAGAACACGTCGAGCGCATGGGGTTGTTACGTCTTCGCGAGGGGCTTCGTCGTAGGAGTGCAAGCACCTGGAAGACGAAGGAGACCGCGATGGAAACCCGGATCAACCCCATGGCCAACGAGGTCGGGGCGAAGTGGGCCAGGTACATCATCTCGTCGAACAAGGTCATCACCGACTCGGCGCTGCCGAAGGCGGTGCAGGAACTGGTGAAGATCCGCGCCAGCCAGATCAACGGCTGCGGCGGCTGCCTCGACATGCACACCAAGGACGCGGTGGCCGCCGGCGAGAGCCAGGTGCGGATCAACCTCGTCGGGGCGTGGCGGGAGACCACCGTCTACACCGAGGCGGAGCGGGCGGCGCTGGAACTCACTGAGCAGGGCACCCGCCTCGCCGATTCCAGTGGCGTCAACGACGAGGCGTGGGCGAACGCGGCGAAGCACTTCGACGAGGACCAGCTCATGGCCCTGGTGGCCCTGATCTGCGTGATCAACGCCTTCAACCGACTGAACGTGATCACCCAGACGCCCGGCGGCGAGTACCAGCCCGGCCAGTTCGGCTGACACGCCCCCCAGGCGGATTCGGGACGGCCTCGAATCCGCCGCCTCCGCCACCGAAGGCATCACCAAGGACAAGACTCATGAACACCGCACTGTGGATCACCACCGGCCTGCTGACCGCCGTCTTCCTACTCTCCGGCTTCGGGAAACTGTTCGTCCCCCGGGAAAAGATGGCCGCGATGGGCGACGCCGCGCGCTGGGTCCTCGACTGCAAACCCGGCGCCCTCAAGGCCATCGGAGCACTCGAGATACTCGGCGCCGCGGGCCTCGTCCTGCCCGCCCTACTCGGCATCGCGCCGATCCTGGTGCCGCTGGCGGCCACCGGCCTGGCCCTGATCATGACCGGCGCCGTGATCCTGCGGGCTCGCCGCGGCGAACCCAAAGCCGCACTGCTGGACGGGGGCTACCTCGCCCTGACGGCCTTCGTGGCGGTCGGCCGCTTCGCACTGGAACCCTTCACCGGCTGACCGGTCCCTCACGGGGCACCGATGAAACAGGTCGGGGCCTATGCGGCCACCAGCGTAGGTCGCTTTCCGCGCTGATGTTGATCAGTGCACACCACCGCCGCCTCCGCCTCAGAGGTCAGCTCATGCTCAACACGGTGAACCTGACAGAGAAGCGCTCGCTGCCCGGCTGGTGGCCGGCAGTTGATCAGGTGGCGGGTGGGGGCGGCACGGGTGGGGGCGGCCGGTGCATGGGGATGGCTCGGGGCCGTGGTGGGTGCGCGGTGGTACGGGGGCGGGGGCGGTTAGCGGTTCAGCACGCTCTCGATGACGGCCGCCACGCCGTCATCGGAGTTGGCCGGGGCCTGCCGGGTGGTCGCGGCGAGGACCGAGGGGTGGGCGTTGGCCATCGCGTACGGCATCCCGGCCCAGGCCAGCATCTCCAGGTCATTGGGCATGTCGCCAAAGGCCATCACCTCATCGCGGGTGATGCCGCGCTCGGCACAGCACTGGGCCAAGGTGCTGGCCTTGCTGACACCGAGACCGCTGATCTCCAGGAGTGCGGTGGGGCTGGAGCGGGTGAAGGAGGCATGGGCCCCGGCGGACGTACGGGCCAGGGTGAGAAAGTCGTCGGGGGCCAGTTCGGGGTGGTAGGCGAGCACCTTGATGATCGGCTGGTCCGCCTGCTCCGCGTCGTCGGCCAGCAGTTTCTCCGCGGGACCTATCGATGTGGCGGCGTCGAAGGACAGTGGCGGGTACAGCGGTTCGTTATGGATGCCGCCGGTCCGCTCGACCGCGAACGAGGTCCCCGGCGCGGCAGCGCGCAGCGCGTGGACGACGGCGAGCGCATCGTCGCGGAGCAGCGGGCGCACCCGTACAAAGCGCAGGCCCTGGTGCAGGTCCACGACGGCCGCTCCATTGGCGCAGATGGCTAGGCCGTGACCGTGTACGTGATCGCTGACGACGCTCATCCAGCGTGCCGGACGGCCGGTGACGAAGAAGACATCGATGCCAGCGGCCTCGGCAGCGGCCAGCGCAGCGATGGTGCGGTCGGACACGGACTTGTCGTCCCGCAGCAGGGTGCCGTCCAGATCGGTCGCGATGAGCCGGGGCACGGCGGGCGGTGCGGGGGCAGAGCCTGCGCCACCGGAGGTGGGAGGTTTGGGCTGCTCAGTAGCTGGAGTCACGGCCTCCATACTTCCGCATCGGCGCGCACTGGTGTGCGTACGGGCGCGCCGCTGAGCCGTGCGCCCCATCACTCCGGGGCGGGAGTAGGCGGCCGGGCGGCGGGCCCTGGGGGCTGGGGGCCGGGGTCGGGCGTCGGGGCCGCGGGGTCTGCCCCCTGCCCAGCCGCTGCTCGCCCCCTGCCCCGCCCTTGCTCGCCCGTGCGCGCGACCGATCAGCCGAGTTGCGCGGGCGCCTCGGTCGCGATCTTCTCGAAGACGGCCTGGTCCGTGGCGAAGTCCGAGTCCGGAATAGGGGCGTGCAGCACGATTTCGGTGAAGCCGAGTTCCGCATGCCGACCCGCGAAGTCCACGAAGGCGTCGAGGGATTCCAGGGGACGGTTGCGGTCTGGGGTGAACCCCGTGAGCAGGATCTTGTCCAGTTCGGCCACGTCGCGGTCGATCTCCGCACACGCTGCGCCAAGCCTGCCGATTTGTCCTCGGATCGCTTCGCGCGACTCCTCGGGCGTGCCCGTATCGAAGAGCTTGGGGTCCCCCGTGGTCACCCATGCCTGCCCGTGCCGGGCGGTGAGCTTCAGACCGCGGGGGCCGGTGGCCGCGACGGCGAAGGGCAGCCGCGGGCGCTGCACACACCCGGGGATGTTGCGCGCCTGGTGCGCGGAGTAGAAGGCCCCTTCGTAGGTCACCGAGTCCTCGGACAGGAGCCGGTCGAGTAGTGGCACGAACTCCTGGAATCGGTCGGCGCGTGCACGCGGCGTCCAGGGCTCCGCACCGTTACCCAGCAGCGTTGTGGCGTCGAAGCCGCTGCCGCCGGCGCCGATACCGAGCGTGATGCGTCCGCCGGAGATGTCATCGAGCGCGATGAGTTCCTTGGCGAGGGTCACCGGGTGCCGGAAGTTGGGTGAGGTGACGAGCGTGCCCAAACGCATGCGCTCGGTGGCCGCAGCGGCGGCGGTCAGGGTGGGTATCGCCCCGAACCACGGGCCGTCTCGGAACGTCCGCCAGGACAGATGGTCGTAGGTGTAGGCGGTGTGGAAACCCAGTTCCTCCGCACGCTGCCAGCGCTCGCGGCCGTCTTCGTGCCAGCGGTGGACGGGAAGGATCACGGTGCTCAGGTGCATAGGGACGACGATACGAGAAGGTGAGGTTCACGCCGACCGTGGCATTAGTGCGGCCTATGCTGCGGCATCATGACGGCATCATCGACCCCCGCCTCCCGCACTTCACGCATGGGGAGAACCTTGCGGGGATCGCAGCGTCCGGACTTGTTGCCGACCAGCACAAACCCGCTGGGACAGTCGAGTGCGCGGACCTGAGTATCAAAGAGCGGCGTCGTAGTCAGGCCGTGTCAGCGGGTCCGGGGGGCGTAGTCGCCGATTATGCACCGTTCTACTTCGCACCACGGTCGCCGATGCTGTACCGCATCCACCTCCACCGCATGGGCCCGGCTTCATGAGACGCGTTTCTTTACAGCGGCTGCTCACTAGCCGCAGGGTGAGCGCCTCATCGCCGGGTGCCCCTGTTCGCGAAACCGCAGGTCAGCGCATGATGCGTGCATGAGGTTCGACCGACGTGACGAGCGTGTCCCACCGCGGTCGCTCGGTGGCCGTCGTGGCGGTAACGGCCAGCGCGGGGAGCGCCCCCCACGTCCAGTCGCGGAAGCTTTCAGCGTGCTTGGGGTGGCGGGTGCGTGAAGTGCGCGCCGGCGTGATCGCGGGGAGTCGCAACGGGATCGTGGGGAGCCGAAACGGGACGGAGCCGTTCCGCCGCAGGACTATGCCGTTCCGCGACAGGATCGAGATCTTCCGCGACAGGACGGAGACCTTCCGCCCCTCCTGATGACGAGAAGATGGCTGGTCAGGCAACTATCGGTAAACGGATCAGAGACGCACGCTGACTATGTAGGTCATCTGACTGATGGCTGCCAACGCCAGGCTGCCATGCCTTCACAGCACCTAGACGCGCGCCTAGGGTCCGCTGTGTGAAGTTCCACAGCTCTCTGATCGCCTCCCGTTCCGCCCGTCGCGCGCTGCGGCCCGTACTTGATCAGCTTGATCAGCGCATTGACCGCAAACTTCGCTCAGCCCGCCGTGAACTCACCGTCCTTCGCGAGGAGCTGCGCAAGGCCCACTCCACCGAACTGCTGCTCGGCCGCGACGGCAGGTTGACCGACCGGCAGCCAAGCCGGGAGGAGATCGTGGAACTCGCAGCCCAGATCGCCGTCCTGACCGGCCGGGACGGTGCGTACAAGGAAACCGTCCTTGCTTACCGCACCCTGGTCGAACTGGAAAACCGGGGCGTCGGCCGCATCGCCGGCTCCACCCGCAACATCCTCGGCAAGCTCACCGCGACGCCGCTGCTGAATCCGCCGAACGGCGAAATTTTGGAGATCGGCACGCTGTACGGGCTCTTCGCCGGCGGTATGGCCCGCCAGTTGCTGCGCGCCGGCCTCCCGTACGAGCTGACCATCGTGGACCCGCTCTCCCCCGTACAGCTCCAGCCCGGCTTCGAAATCTCATCCGACCCATCGGGCACCCCTGTTACCGAGGCCGTGGTGCGCGCCAACCTTGGTTACGCCGGGGTCGATGACGCGCGGCTGCGGCTGTGCAAGGGGTTTTCCGAGGACCCCGCCGTACGCGAGGAGCTGTCCGACCGGCAGTACGGTGTCGTGATCATCGATGGTGATCACTCCTTCGAAGGCGTCGCCAACGACCTGGAGTGGACCGAACGGGTCGCCGCACCCGGCGCCGTCGTGGTCATGGATGACTACGGTGACGGTCGGTGGGCCGGTGTGCGCGAGGCCACCGAGAAGCGACTTGCGGGAGAGACCCGACTCCGCATGATCGGCCAGGTAGCGACGAGCGCCTTCCTGCGCGCGATCTGAGCTCCGCGCGGGCCGGGGTCGGGACGATCTGAGCCTCGCGCGGGCCGGGGCGGGACGATCTAGGCATCGCGCGGGCCGGGCTCGGCATGGCGGGCTGGGCGTTGCTCGGCTGGGCTTCCGGGGATTTTTCCGGCCGGGTCCGCTGCGCTCGGCTGGCCGCCTTTCCTCTTTCGAGCTCCAGGTTTTTGTCCGGGTGCCGTGTCTCGGCATGGCACCCGGACCTCTGTGTTTATCTCACGAATACCCCACAAAGGGGGAGAATCGGAAGAGAGCGCAGAGGAGGGGCTCATGTCACGTACGCGATTCGCGCCCGACCGAGGGCTCGCCACCCGCATGGTCAGCACCATGTTCCTGATTGGGCTGCTCTACGTCGTCATCGTCGGCGTCCTGGTGGCGCTGCTGGGCAATGCGTGGCCTCTGATCGTGCTCCTGGTGGGCGGGATGTTCATCGCCCAGTTCTGGTTCAGCGACCGGATCGCGGCATTCAGCATGGGCGCACGCGAGGTCACCCCGGACCAGGCGCCCGAGCTGCATGGCGCCGTAGACCGGCTGTGCGCACTCGCCGACATGCCCAAGCCGCGGGTGGCCATCGCCGACAGCGACGTACCGAACGCCTTCGCCACCGGCCGTAGCCAGCGCAAGGCGCTGGTCTGTGCCACCACCGGGCTGCTGCGACGCCTGGAGCCAGAAGAGCTGGAGGGCGTCCTCGCACACGAGCTGTCGCATGTGGCGCACCGCGATGTCGCGGTGATGACCATCGCCTCGTTCCTCGGCGTCCTGGCCGGGCTGATCACCCGTATGGCGCTATGGGGCGGTCTCAGCCGGGGCAACAACCGTGACAACGGCCTCGGTGCCGCGCTCCTGCTCGTCCCTCTCGTCAGCGCCGTCGTCTACGTCATCAGCTACCTGCTGACCCGGCTGCTCTCCCGCTATCGCGAGCTGTCCGCCGACCGCGCCGCCGCGCTGCTGACCGGTCGGCCTTCCGCGCTCGCTGCCGCGCTGACCAAGGTGACCGGCGAGATGGCGCAGATACCCACCCGCGATCTGCGCCAGGCCGAGCCGTACAACGCCTTCTACTTCGCCCCCGCCTTCTCTGGCCGCAGCTTCAGCAAGCTGCTCTCGTCACATCCGACGCTGGAACAGCGGCTCGACCAGCTCGGCCGGATTTCGGCCCAGCTGGGCCGCCCCTGATCGCCCAGTCCCTCGTGTGAGCCATGGCCCGACCCTCGACCCCTGGCCGCCGCACTGTCATCTGCTCGCAAGTACATGCCATCCCGGAAGGACAGCCCCGTGGGCTTTTTGGACACCCTGCTCGGACGGAGCAAGCCGGCCCGTCCCCATCTCGACCAGCTCTTCGCGCTGCCATCGGCAGCGATCGCGCTGGAGGCGGGTGCCGGGTTCACCCCGACCGGGCTGGGCTCGGTGTGCTTCGCGAGTGTGGAGGGTGGCGCGTTCGCCGGGCTGCAACAAGAGGTGCGTGACCTGCTCGACGCCGATACCGAACGCGGCGGCATCCCGGTCGAGTTCAGCCAGGATGGCTACGGCTTCACCTGGCTGCTCACCCGGCACGCCCCACAGGACAGCGCTGGCCTCGTCAATGACCTACATGCCGTCAACACCACGCTGCGCGACGGCGGGTTCGGGCCGCAACTGCTCTGCTCGCTGCTGAGTTTCCGCGACGCCCAGGATCGGCCGCTCGCGCTCGTCTACCTCTACAAGCGCGGCACCTTCTACCCCTTCGCCCCGCTACCCGGCACCACCGACAAGCGGGATAACGGGCTTGAACTCCAGGTGCGAGCGCTACTCGCGGAAGATCTAAGGATCGAGAAGGAACTGGGCCGCTGGTTCCCGGTATGGGGCGCGCCGGGGCTGTAGACGACTGGCGGGAACGGACGCCGGCGGCGGGTGCACGGTCAGCGGGTGATCCTGTTCAGCCAGGGCGTCAGGCTCCACATTCCGAAGATCAATTCCTTATACGTGACGTCGCCTGGCAGCGGAACGATCAGCGTCTGCGAGGGCGGGAACGTCCGTGCCCGTACCCATGCGGACCCGCCGTAGACGGCGTCGAGGAACGCGGGCAGCCGTTCGCGGGGTACGCCGACGAACTCCACGCCGTCCACGGTGATGTTCGCGTCGCCCTCGCTGAATGTCTGGATCTCTACCGCGGGCGAGCCATCGATTTCGATGAACGCCTCGTGCGGAAGCGAACCGTCCGGGTCCGCCACGGTGAACGCCCCGGCGCTGGAGCGTCGGCCGGACTGGTCGGCGCCGATGGAATGCTCCACGACGATCCGCCGGCCGTGGCGCTCCGCCGTGGCCCGCACGACGGCGACGGCGCTTTCGGTGCTGGTGACGCGGTGGTCGCCGCCCTCGTCTCCGCCGCCCCCGCCGTGCCCGTCTCCCTCGCCGTCTCCGGTGCTCGCATCCCGTGCGGAGTCCCTAGGTCCCATGGGTTGTCATGATGCCTTACGGCGCCCTGACGCCGAGCGCCGAATTGGCTGCACCAGACGCACGTTGAGGGCCGGTGCGACGGGTGCGACCGGTGCGACCGGTAAGGCCAGCATGGTCGATGAAGCCGGTCAGGCCGGCCGCATGCGCGGGGTGGTCGGTGCGTCATGCGGCCGGGACGGTGCAGGCTCAGCCGTAGTTGACGGCGTCGTCAACGTTGTTCTGCCAGTAGGTCACGTACGGGTCGTTGACGTAGGTCTTGCCGCCCGGCAGGTTCACGACGACCTCGCGCCCGGCGCTGCCGTTGCCGTCGCCGCGGCTGAAGTACAGGCCGAGCTTCGACGTGTAGTAGCCGTCGTTGCTGTCGTCCGCGGCCGACGAGGTTTGCACGGAGGCGTACGCGGACTGGCCCGGCTTCAGCGTGACCACGGCCTGCGGCTTGGTGTCCTTCCACACCTGCGCCGGGGACTGGGCGTCGTCGTGGAACCGCAGGTACGCGTAGTTGTAGGCGTAGCAGGTCTTCTTGGACGTGTTCTTCGCGGTGATCAGCAGGTGGTTGATCGGGCGCTGGAGCTTCTGCACGGTCACCTTGGTCTCCGCCGTGGTGCAGGTAACCGCCTTGGCGGACTTGGCGCTCTGGGAGCCGGCGGCCGAGGCCGAGCCGGCACCGAACGCCGTGACGCTCACGGCCGCCACGGCGGCGAGCGCGGCACCGCGCAGGACACGAGTGGAAAGAGCGGAAGCGACAGAGAAAGCCATGATGTCCCCTGAGATAGTCGATGCCCGGTGTTCCCGACATCAAGTAGCTTCGCCCCCTGCCCTAACAGGCCGCTAATAGCCGGTTGGTGCCCTGGCATCGCATCCGTAACGGGGTCTACCCGGAGCTTGCGCCCACGCGATGGGTAACGGTTGGCGGTGGTCGGTGTGGTGCGTTGGGACGCGCTGTGGCGCGGCAAGGTTCGGGGGCGCACGCAGGGCTTAGCGATGCTCGGCCGCTCCGAGGTACTCGGCACGGACGAAGGGCTTTGCGACGCTGGAGCCCATGCCATCGCGGCTGAGCGGGCTACGGGTGAGGCTTGCACTTGAGGAACGCCGGCCCGTACTCCGGTGTCGGCGATGCCCTCGGTGATGTCCCTGATGAACAGCTCGGTCAGGGGCTCAGGCCGGTCGATGATCTCGCCGGGCCCGCGATAGACGAACTGCTGCGGCATGTCGTCGGGACCCGACCTTCCAGGCTCCCTCCCCGCCGGCCGCAATCGACGAGATCGTCGATCTGGTGGCCCTTGGGAAGCTCACCACGGTGGTGGGCGAGAGCATCAGGCGCCGGTTGGGCCCGGCGTCGTAGCGGTGCCCGTGGCCGATGATCCGGGCACCATGTTGGTTCTAGCGTGGCGCCCGCGCAGCCTGGCCGCAACGCGAGCCGACTTCGTACGGGCCGCCCGGACCGCTGCCGCGGAACGCACGGCGCGTGACATCACACTCGGCGCCTGAACACCCGGCGCCTGACCACACCCGCCCCGCGATAGCTGGGTCCCCCATCCCCCGGGCGGGGTCTGTTTCGGCCGGGGACGGCTCCGGCGGACCCGCCGGCTGACTCAGATGTCGGTGCCTGGCACGTCGGTGGTGCCTGGCACGTCGGCGGAGCTTGGTAGGTCGGCGGAGCTGGACACGTTAGCTGAGCTGGGCAGGTCGTCGGTGTCTTGCGGCGTTGGGCTGTGTGTCGTGAGGCGATCCATGCGGCGGGCCCACACCTCGCGCTCGACCGCGCCCGCTATAAACGCGGCCATGTTTTCGCTACCGACCAACTCCCGTACCGCACGCAACGTCTGGGCAGGCAGCGCCACCTGTGACGGTTCCATTTCCTGGCCCGGTGTCTGTGGCGGTGCTGGTACGGAGGGAACCGGTATGGAGGGAACCGGTATGGAGGGAACCGGTATGGAGGGAACCGGTACGGAAGGAGCTGGCAGGGCGGGCGTTGGCATGGGGGGCGCCGCGAGACGGGTGGTGTTGGAGGAAGTGGGGGCACACGGGAGCGGGGCGGCAGGTGGCAGGTTGGGTTGAGCTGGGTCGGGTGGGTCCGTCTCGCCACGGGCCAGTTGGGTGAACTGGCCAAGGTGATGGTGGAGATGGCGGGTGGCGACGGTACGCATCGCGCGGGCCAACTCCGCGTCGATCGTCTGCTGCGCGAGCGGCCGGAACCGTCGAATCAAGAACGCGGCCTCCTCCGCCTCCGCGTCCGTGGGCGGATGCCCCAGGTACTGCTGGAACACGTGCTCCGTGGTGAAGTCCAGGAATCGGCCCGCAATGTGCTCGACCTGGCCCCGCAGCTCGCGTACGTGGTCGGCGATGGCCGGCAACGGCACACCGGCCGTGTGGAGCTCTGCCGCGACGGCCAACTCCTGCGGGCTCGGCACCAGGAACTCATCGGGGCAGTCAGAAACGAGCTCCAAGATGCCCAGCTCCACGGCTTCGGAGACGGCCGCCTCGCCCGGGTTGCCGCCGAACCGTTCGGACAGCTCCGCCCTGCTGATCCGTACGGCCTTCTCGTCGGTCCACGGCCCCTCGACCTCGGCGACCAGCCCGAGTACTCCGCCCAGGTCACGGCCCGCGTCCCAAGCCTCCAAGAGCTCCTTGATGCTGGAGAGGGTGTAACCACGCTCCAGTAGGGCCGCTATCTGCTGGAGTCGGGCCAGGTGCTCGTCTCCGTACACGTTGGCCCTGCCTCGCCGCTCGGGCCGCGGCAGCAGTCCCCGATCCTGGTAGGCGCGGATGGTGCGGACCGTGGCGCCGCTGCGATGGGCGAGGTCCTCGATGCGGTACTCGGGGACGGTTGCCGGTTCGGGAGTGGTGGCCGGTTCGGTGACCGCGGCCGGTTTTGAGGATGTGGCCGGTGTCGGGGGTGTGACCGGTTCGGGGGGTGGCTCCGTCAACGCTCGTCCTTTCTGCTCTGCGCGGTCCGGCCAGTGGCGTCCGCTGCTCCGCTCCTGCTCGGGCGCGGCGGCCCGAGGTGTCGCCTGCCCGGGGCCGGCACGGGGGCCGGCACGGCTGCCAACGGCCGGCAGGGCGGGCCTGGCGCGCCGCTTCCCGCTACCCGCAGCCCGCGCGGCCACCAAGCAGCGGGACGCCGCATTCGCCACGAGCATGGCGCTACATCTTGGGGTCGAGCCTGGCCAGTGCGCGTAGTGCCTTTGGGGTGAAGCGCGACATTAGGTGGGCGCCGCGGGCCTCTGGTGTTACGGGCACTACGGCCTGGTTGCGGACCACGGCGCGCAGGATGGCGTCCGCGACTTTTTCCGGCGGGTAGTTGCGCTTGCCGTAGAGCCGGGTGCTTCGGGTTCGGCGGCGCTGTTCCTCCTGCTGGTCCACGCCGACGAAGCGGGTCGTCGTGGTGATGTTGGTGTTGACGATGCCCGGGCAGATGGCCGATACGCCGATGTCCTTGCATGCCAGTTCCGCGCGCAAGCACTCGCTGAGCATCAACACCGCGGCCTTGGACGTGGCGTAGGCGGGCAGCATCCGGGTGGGCTGGAAGGCGGCGGCTGATGCCGTGTTGACGATGTGGCCGCCCTGGCCGCGCTCAGCCATCTGCTTGCCGAAGGTGCGGCAGCCGTGGATGACGCCCCACAGGTTGACGTCGAGGACCCGCTGCCAGTCCTCGGAGCTGGTGTCCATGAATGCGCCGGATACGCCGATTCCGGCATTGTTGACCAGGACATCCACCACGCCGTACTCGGCGGCGACCTTGTGCGCCAGCTTGTCCATCGCTTGCTCGTCGGAGACGTCCACCGTTTCTCCCCACGCCTGCGGGGCGCCGATGAGGCGGGCCATTTCGGCGGTGCGGGCCGCCCCCTCGGTGTCCCGGTCCACGGCGACCACCCGCGCGCCCGCCTCGGCGAAGGCGAATGCGGTGGCCCGGCCGATGCCGCTGGCCGCGCCCGTCACCAGGACGAGCTGACCGCCGAACCGCGCCGCGTACGGGCTGGTGGCGCGCGGTTCCTTGGGGGCCGCGCCCTCATCGACCGTGGTCACGAACTCGGCGATCCAGGCGGAGATCTGATCTGGGCGCGTACGCGGCGCCCAGTGCTTGGCGGCGAGGCTGCGCCGCGTCAACTGCGGTGCCCACAGCTCCAGTTCATCGAAGACTTGCTCCGATACGAAGATGTCGCCGGTGGGGTGGATGAGCTGGACCGGCACATGGGCGTAGGCATCGGTACGCGGGCGGCGCAGCCGGGAGCGCACATTGTCCCGGTACATCCATACGCCGTGGGCGCCGTCCGTTGGCAGTGACGGCGTTGGGTAGTCCCCGCCGGGCTCGCCGCGACCCGGCGTCTTCTCGACCCGCTCCAGGAGCTTTGGCCAGGCTTTGGCGAGCGGTCCGCGCCACATCGCCTCGGGCAACACCGGGGTGTGGAACGCGTACACATACCAGGATTTGATGCCCTGGCCGAAGAGTTGCCCGACGCGGCGCGGTGTTGGCCGCACGGCCCGCTTGCGCAACCACATGCCCAGGTGATCAAGGCACGGCCCCGACATGGTGGTGAAGGAGGCGATCCGGCCCTCGGTGCGCTTGACGGTGGCGAACTCCCACCCCTGTACCGAGCCCCAGTCGTGGCCGACGAGGTGTACCGGGCGGTCCGGGCTGACCGCGTCCGCGACCGCGAGGAAGTCGTCCGTCAGCTTCTCCAGTGTGTAGCCCCCGCGCAGCGGTTTGGGCGCACTGGACTGGCCGCAACCGCGCAGGTCGTACAGCACGACGTGGAACCGGTCGGCGAGTCGCTTGGCGACCTCGCTCCACACCTCTTTGCTGTCCGGGAAGCCGTGCACCAGCACGACGGTGGGCTGTGCGCGGTCGCCCAACTCGGCCACGCACAGCTGCACCCCGCCGGTGCCGATCCAGCGCTCGGTCGCCCCGGCCAGCGCACCCGCCGTCTCCGTGCCCGCCCACCCCGTGCTCGTTGCCACTGCGATTCCCTCCACCCTGGTTGCGCCCACGAACTCGCCTGTTTCTTCCGGCTCGTCAGGCCCTACGTCAATCCCACTCGGTTCCACGGTCCTGGTCGCTACCGCCCCGACCGCGTCAGCCCGTCCATCCGTCTCAGCCCGCCCATCCGTCTCGGCTTGCTCGTCCGTCTCGGCTCGCTCATCCGTCTCGGCTCGTCCGTCCGCTTGGACCCGTCCATCCGGGGCAGGCCGCTCGTCCGTCTCGGCTCGTCCGTCCGCTTGGACCCGTCCATCCGGGGCAGGTCGCTCGTCCGTCTCGGCTTGCTCGCCCATGTCCGTCTGCTCGCTGCCCGCACCCGTGTTCCGTGTGCTCACGCGGCTTTCTCCTCCGCCCAGCGCCGCACATGCGGCAGGTCGTTGTCCAGCCAAAACGCGCTGTGCTCCGGGTCCTTGGAGTCGGTGACGACCAAGATCTCCTCGAACTTCGCGCCCATGCCCCGGAACCCGAGGTGCGGCTCCACGGCCCACAGGCCCGGCTGCGGGGGGTGGTCGGAGAAGCGGTACGGGCTCCACAGCGGAGACCAGCCCTCACGGTGGCCGTGCAACGCATCGCTGGCCAAGCCCTTGAGGCTCTGCGTGCCGAATCCGAACGCGGTCGGTGACCAGCGGCGCTCCTTGACCCGGTCCACCTTGTGCGCGATGACGCCGAACGGGTAGGCGCGATGCCGATTCGCGTACCCCTGGCGCACCATGAGCCGTTCCACGTCCTCGTATATCTCGCGCAGGGAGCGCCGCTCGCGCACCTCGCGCAGCAGCAAGTCGCGGTGCGCCTCCAGGTCGGCGAGCAACTTGTCGTGCAGCGGGCTCGGGCCAAGGCAACCGGAATAGCCGATATCCGCCGTATAGCCCTGGTAGACGGGTGCCATGTCGAGGATGAACGGCATGCCCGGCTCCAGCTTCCGGTTCGTGGGGAAGAACTGGAGCGGTATGCGGAAGTTGGTGAAGGCCGTGCGGTCGCCGAACCAGGCGAAGGGCAGATGGAACCAGTCGCGTACGCCGCGCTCGCGCAGCCACTCCCGCTGCATACGCGCCGCTTCGCGCTCGGTCACTCCGGGCCGCAACTGCGCGGCGACGGCCTCCGCGCACTCGTAACTGAGCCGCTGCACTTCGCGAAATCCGCGCAGCTCGGGCGGGAGACCGCCGGTCCGCACGCTGAGTCGATCGTCCACAGTTGTTGTCATGGCACCCCGTCCGTCCCTGAGTAATGAGGCCCCCGCGACCTGCCCGGCGATCCCTCGGCGCCCGGAAACCGGGGCAGCAGTCCGCCTGAAGGCGCGGAGGACGTCCCTAACCCGGCCCCGCAACTTGACACTGATGAATGTGACAATGCCTGGCGGTTACGTCAATAGCTCCAGCAAGCCTGTGGAAAACCGTGGGTAACACCACTCTGGCCTGGCAAGTCGGCCCGTGCTGCCGGCCCGAATGCCCCTTTTCGGCGGCCCTCGGCTCCCCGGCTCGCCACCACGTTCCTCGCCACTTCATGGCCGCAACCCCCGCCACCCCGCGTGCTTACCTCCACCACCCCGCCACCCCCTCATCCCGCCACCCCGCGCGCTTACCCCAGCCACCCCGCGGCCCCCGCCACCCCGCCACGCCCCGTCCTCATCCTCCAATGAATCCCGATTCCCGCGGCCGAAGATCAGCCGTCTCCTCCCTTGGGACCGGGCTGCCCCTACCGGGCAGCGAAATGCGTTTGCGCTGGCCATAGGGGCGGAAGCGACGAAAGACAACCGCGACCACCCCCGATCGGCCCCTCACCCCTACGGGCATCTACGACTCCAGTCGTAGGGCGATCCAGCCATCTGGACTGAGGCCGGGATGGATGGGCGGCACTACGGTCGAAGACGTGACTGTGATCGCTACCGAAGGTCTGAGCAAGCGGTTCCCCCGGGTGACCGCGCTGGACCGGCTCTCTCTCGATATCGCCCCGGGCGTGACCGGCCTTGTGGGCGCCAACGGCGCCGGCAAGTCCACGCTGATCAAGATCCTGCTCGGGCTTTCCCCTGCCAGTGAGGGGAAGGCCGCCGTTCTCGGCCTCGATGTCGCCACCGAGGGCGGAGCGATCCGAGAGCGGGTCGGATACATGCCGGAGCACGACTGCCTGCCGCCCGATGTGTCGGCGACGGAGTTCGTCGTGCATATGGCGCGGATGTCCGGGCTGCCGCCGTCCGCCGCCCGTGAGCGCACCGCGGACACGCTGCGCCACGTCGGCCTGTACGAGGAGCGGTACCGCCCCATCGGCGGCTACTCAACCGGCATGAAGCAGCGGGTCAAGCTCGCCCAGGCGCTCGTCCACGACCCTCAACTCGTCCTGCTTGACGAGCCGACCAACGGCCTCGACCCGGTCGGCCGAGACGAAATGCTCGGCCTCATCCGCCGGGTGCACACCGACTTCGGCATCTCCGTCCTGGTCACCTCGCATCTGCTCGGTGAGTTGGAGCGCACCTGCGACCATGTGGTCGTCATCGACGGCGGTGCGCTGCTGCGCTCCTCCTCCACCGACGACTTCACGCAGGCCACGGCCTCGATCGCGGTTGAGGTCACGGACAGCGACGCGTATGCGGACGGTACGGCGGCGCTGCGCGAGACGCTGGAGAAGGCCGGGCTCGCGGTTGCCACCGCGGAGCGTGAGGCGGACGGTTCGCCGGCCTCGGGCCGGGTGCTGTTCGTGGAGGTCACCGGCGACCCCACGTACGACACGGTGCGCGATGCGGTCGCCGGCCTCGGCCTCGGCCTGGTGCGGATGGAACAACGCAGGCATCGCATAGCGGAGGTCTTCCGCAACGATCCCGGGCAGCCGAACGAGGCCGCCCCGCCGCCCGACCCCACCAGCCAGCCCCAGCCCCAAGTTCAGCACCAGCACCAACCCCAGGAAGGAGGCAGCGGCGATGTCGTTTAAGACGCGCACCGGTACGTCACACACCGGGCAGCCCGCGAGCGTGCAGCAGGCCCCGCCCGGCGCCGCCCCAGCCGATGTCATCCACAACATCGGCTACCGGCACTACGACGGGCCGCGCCTCGGCCGCGCCTACGCTCGCCGCTCCCTCTTCTCGCAGAGCCTGCGCGGCGCCTACGGACTCGGCCGTTCCGCCAAGTCCAAGGTGCTGCCGATGCTGCTCCTTGCCGTGATGTGCCTGCCCGCAGGGATTCTCGTGGCGGTCGCCGTGGCCACCGATACCGACGAACTGCCGGTCGAGTACACCCGGTACGCGATCATCTTGCAGGCCGTCATCGGGCTGTTCGTCGCCTCGCAAGCACCTCAGTCCGTCTCGCGCGACCTGCGGTTCAAGACCGTGCCGCTGTACTTCTCGCGGCCGATCGAGACGGCGGACTATGTGGCGGCGAAGTTCGCCGCGATGGCATCGGCCGTGTTCATGCTCACCGCCGTGCCCGTGGCGATCCTGTACGTGGGGGCGCTGCTCGGGAAGCTCGACTTCGTGGACCAGACGAAGGGGTTCGCACAGGGAATGGTGTCCGTCGCTCTGCTCTCGCTGCTCTTCTCGGGAATCGGCCTGGTGATCGCCGCGCTCACCCCGCGCCGCGGCTTCGGCGTCGCCGCCGTCATCGCCGTACTGACCATCTCCTACGGTGCCGTCAGCACCATGCAGGCCATCGCCGACGAGCAGGCCAGCACCGGCTCGATCGAGTGGCTCGGCCTGTTCTCGCCGATCACGCTCATCGACGGCATCGGCTCCGCCTTCCTCGGCGCGACCTCCGCCGCACCCGGTCAGTACGGCCCCGACGCCAGCACCGGCATCGTGTACCTGCTGGTGCTCGCGGCCCTGGTGGCCGGCTCGTACGCGCTGCTGATCCGCCGCTACCGGAAGGTCGGACTGTGACCCCGCAAGGCCGGCCCACGGCTTCCCCTTCCCGGCCATCGCTCGCCGCCACCACCTCCCGAAGGAATGGGCCGCGCCCATGAGCACACTCACCATCGACAACGTCTCCCGCTGGTTCGGCAATGTCGTCGCCGTCAACGACGTGACGATGACGATCAGCCCGGGCGTGACCGGCCTGCTCGGTCCCAACGGGGCCGGAAAGTCCACCCTGATCAACATGATGGCCGGCTTCCTCGCGCCATCGACGGGTTCCGTCACCCTCGACGGCACGACGATCTGGCGCAATGAGCAGAGCTACCGGCACATCGGCATCGTGCCCGAGCGCGAGTCGATGTACGACTTCCTCACCGGGCAGGAATTCGTGCTGGCCAACGCGGAGCTGCACGGTCTGGCCAAGCCGCGGGCCGCCGCGCAGCGGGCGTTGGCCACGGTGGAGATGGAGTACGCGGCGAGCCGCAAGATCTCCACGTACAGCAAGGGCATGCGGCAGCGCGTGAAGATGGCGTCCGCGCTGGTCCACGAGCCGTCGGTGCTGCTGCTCGACGAGCCGTTCAACGGCATGGACCCGCGCCAGCGCATGCAACTCATGGATTTGCTGCGGCAGATGGGTGCCGAGGGCCGCACCGTGCTGTTCTCCTCACACATTCTCGAAGAGGTCGAGCAACTGGCCGCGCACATCGAGGTGATCGTGGCCGGGCGCCATGCCGCGTCGGGTGATTTCCGCAAGATCCGCCGCCTGATGACCGACCGCCCGCACCGCTATCTCGTACGCTCCAGCGACGACCGCACATTGGCCGCCGCGCTCATCGCGGACGCCTCCACAGCGGGCATCGAGGTGGACACGGCCGAGGGCGCGCTGCGTATCCAGGCCATCGACTTCAACCGGTTCACCACCCTCCTGCCGCGCGTCGCCCGCGAGCACGGCATCACGCTCCTCACGGTCTCGCCCTCGGACGAGTCCCTGGAGAGCGTCTTCTCCTACCTCGTCGCGGCATAACGCAAGGAGCCCTCAGCGATGTACAACCCCACGGTCGCCCGGCTCACCTACCGGGCGCTGCTCGGCCGGCGCCGCGCGCTGATCCTTTGCACGTTGCCCGCGCTGTTGATCGTCATCTCGATCGCGATTCGGCTCATGACCGGCGCCGACGATGAGACGGCCGACAGCATCTTGGGCGGCTTCGCGCTGTCCGTGATGGTCCCGTTGATCGGCGTCATCGCGGGCACCGGCGCCATCGGCCCCGAGATCGACGACGGTTCGGTGGTCTATCTGCTGGCCAAGCCGGTGAAGCGGCCGACGATCATCGTCACCAAGCTGTTCGTCGCGGTCGGCGTCACGATGGCCTTCTCGGCCATCCCCACGCTGATAGCCGGCCTGATCCTGAACGGCAACAGCCAGGGCATAGCCGGCGCCTACACCTCGGCCGCCGCCATGGCATCCATCGCCTACAGCGCGATCTTCCTGCTGCTCGGCACCATCACCCGGCACGCGGTGGTCGCGGGCCTGGTGTACGCGCTGGTCTGGGAGTCCGTGTTCGGCACGTACGTCTCCGGCGCTCGCCAACTGAGCGTCCAGCAGTGGGCCCTGGCCGCCGCCGAGAAGATCGGCCAGGGCGATCTGATCACCTCGGACGTCGGCCTGCCCGTCGCCGTGGTGCTGCTGGTCGGCGTCACGGTCGCGGCCACCTGGTACGCGGGCCAGAAGCTGCGCAGCCTCACACTCGCGGGCGAGGAGTAAGCGCGCGGCGCGGCGCGGCGGATACGGCCGTACGGCGACCGGCCGGCGCGGACGCGAGCGTGAGCGTGGATACAGCGTGTGTGTGGCCCGTACGGGAGCGGAGTGGCGCTGCCGTACGAGCCACTTTGCGTGCGTCGCCGGCTGTCGGGCGGGAGCCTGGGATGTCGGTGGCGCGGGCGCTCCGGTGTCCGGGCGCTCTGCTGTGCGGGCGCTCTGCTGTGCGGACGCTCTGCTGTGCGGGCGCTCTGTTGTGCGGGCGCTCTGTTGTGAGAGTGCCATGGCCCGTTGAGGACACCCCACAGTCACCTGAGCATCGCCTGACGGTGACCGAAACGTCTCCATTTCCTACCGCAGGCCGAATGTTGAACAGTTCTTGACCGTTCGAACTGGGGTTCTTGCAGGGGGTTGTGTCAGAGGTGGCGAGTAGCGTTCCTGGCATGGGGTACTGGGGATGGATCATCGTCGCCAAAGGCGATGACACGCTGAAGAAAGAACCTGCCGTCGCCGCCCATGGGCGCACGGTGCTGGGGGAGTACGTCCGGGGGGACTGGCGCGAGATATGGCTCGATGAGAGACCGGGGGCGCGGCCGAGCCCATCGGTCGTGGAGGTCGCCGCGGCGACCGGCGCGCCCGCGTTGGCGGTGCACGTGGTGGACGAGGACTGCGCGGTGGCCCACGCGGCGACGCCATCGGGTCGATGTTGGAAGGGCGTCTTCTCCGAGGAAGCGGCCAGGGAGTACGCGATGCTGCCGCCCGATTACCGCCGGGGCCAGGCCGTGGCCGACGCCCTCGTCTGGGCATCGGAGGCCGGACTGAGCCGGGCCGATGCGCGCCGCGTCGAAGCGGCGTTCCGAGACGGCTGGTACTCGGACCTGCTGAGGTGCTTCGGGCTGCCGGAGGGGGTCGAGATACACCGGGCGGCGTGACGGGCTGGTGTCGGGCGGGCTGGGCTGGGTGGGGTGCGTGGCGGGCCGGGGCGTAGGCGCGTACGGCCGCGGCGAATGTTTCTGGGCCACTGCGGCGAACCGCAAGCGGAAGCTCTCCATCACGTGTCTTCCCGCACGTGACAGGAGGGGCGTGTGCCAGGCTGGCCGCGCGCCCCTGTGCGATACCAGATGACGAAAAGCTGGGCCAGCACCCGGCCGCGTGAATGAACCGCACCCGCATCCAGAAGGAGTCACGTGTCGAAGCCACCGCTCACCGAGGCGGCAGTCGCCATGCTGTCCAAGCCGAACCCCGCTGTCATCACCACGCTCCGCTCGGACGGGCAGCCGGTGTCAACGGCCACCTGGTATCTGTGGGATGACGGCCGCGTGCTGGTCAACATGGACGAGGGCCGCAAGCGGCTGACCCACATCCGCAACGATCCGCGTGTGACGCTCACCGCGCTCGACCAGGAGAGCTGGTACACGCACCTGAGCATCATCGGCCGGGTCGAGGAGATCCGAGCGGACGACAACCTGTCGGACATCGACCGGCTCGCCCAGCACTACCTCGGACAGCAGTACCCGGACCGCGAACGCCCCCGCGTGAGTGCCTGGATCACGGTGGACCGCTGGCACGGCTGGGGTTCGATGAAGGAGAACAACCAGTCCGGCTGATTCGGGCCGGGTGGGCGCCCCGGCCCGTCGGGTCCGGCTGCGGCCCTCCCGGTCGAAGGGAAACGGGCGCGGGGCGCCTCTTCAGGAGGGGGCAGGCGCCGTCCCCGAAACCGTGCCGGCTCAGCGCCCCGCGATCTTCGACGGGGGACCGACACGTCGTGGAACCCCCGGCGGCGCGTCAGGTGCTGCCGCCTCGGCGGCAGTTGGTCGCCTTGCTCTCGTCGGCGAACAGGTCATGCCGTCGTGGCTGGTAGCTGCCTACGCCAGGGGGAGGCAACGCTGAAAACGTGCCATGAGGTGAGCCTCGTCAGAATTCGTAATTGGCAATCAGAGCGTTTCCCATTACGTCGTACACTGAAACACTGCTCTGCTTCGAGGTCTTCCAATGGTCGAAAGCAGCGGCGAGGGCCATGGCGGCAGCCATGCTGTCTTCTACTGGCTTGATTCCCCCGTTGATGTCAGTGGAGATGTAAGCCCTGCCGGTCTGTGCGTCCCATTCCCCGATTATGCGTTGCACGTGGGTCGCGGCTTCCCTCTGCGGTGGCGTTCCATGGGCGCTGACCCAGGCGCGGAAGTCAAGAGCGTTCTTCTTCGACCGCGCCTTGTCCGGGTCGGCGGGGAGGCGTTCCTGGAAGTCTGAATTGCTTTCGGGGGTGGTCTCGACCCAACTGCAACCAGTGGCGAGGCCGATGGCGAGGAGCGTCGCTAAGGCCGGTTTTGCGAGAAGCGTGAAATGCAAACGCATGGTGGCGCATCTCCTTATCGATCGAGATGGCGGGTCTTCGTCGAGCTGTAGCGCATCCACCGATGGCGTGCTGGTTGGGCGTCGTTCGGACTGGCGCCAGGTGTGCCGCGATGGGCTCAAGCGGCGGCGTCGGCCGCGCGGGCGAAGGTGAGGAAGTGGGTCCATGCCTCGGCGGTGAAGCTGAGCGTGGGGCCGGTCTTGTTCTTGGAGTCGCGGACGTGGACGACTTCGGGGCACGCGGCTACCTCGACGCATTCGCCGCCCGCACCGCCGCTGTGGGATGAGGTGTGCCAGGTGGCGGCTACCTCTACGCACTCGCCGCCTTCGGCTCCGCTGTGTGTGGACGCGTGCCAGCTTGTGGCGACCTCCACGCAGTCGCCGCCCTCGGCTCCGCTGTAGCTGGACTTGGTCCATTCCCGGGCGACTTCGACGCACTGGCCGCCCGCGCCGCCGCTGTAGCTGGACGTGAACCAGTGGAGTGCGGTGCTGCTGTTCATGGCGCTCTCCTGACCGTTGCTCGGTGGAACGTACGGAGTCTCCCCGTGGCGTACCGAGACTGGTGCCGAGCGCGTCGTCCCGTGCCTGCGGGGGCTGTGCATCGCACCGCGCCGGATGCCGCCTGTTACGGGGGCATCGGCGCGAGCATGAGCGGCGCCGGTGGCTCGTGGCCCCGGCGCCGTTCGGGTGTTACGTCAGGTGGTGGTGCCGGTGGTGTCGGCGAAGGTGAGGAAGTGGGTCCATTCCTCGGCGGTGAAGGTGAGGGCGGGGCCGGTCTTGTCCTTGGAGTCGCGGACGTGGACCGTTCCCGGGCACGCGGCTACCTCGACGCATTCGCCGCCTTCGGCACCGCTGTAGCTGGACTTCGTCCACTCCATGGCTACCTCGACGCAGTCGCCGCCCGCACTGCCGCTGTAGCTGGACTTGAACCAGCGGAGTTCGCTGCTGCTCATAGCTCCCCTGCCATCTGCTCAATCAACTTGACGGATTCTCCCGGGGGGAGAGCTTGCGTTCGGATCATCCCATAACGGGACTGGAACTCCGCCACCTCTCGCGGGTCGTCAATCACCATGCTCTTGGCCTGCACTTCGAGGTAGACGAGCCAGCGTTGGTTGGGGGACTGGAGCAGTGTCATCGAGCCATCGAGACCGGAATGCCCCTCATAGGAAGTCGGCATGACTTGAAGGGAGATGTTGCGCTGGGATGTGAGGTCCAGGATGCGGCCCAACTGCTCCTTGTGTACGGCCCTGCCCCCGATGGGGCGTCGCAGCGCCGACTCCTCGATGACCAAGGCTAGGTCGGCCGCCGGGGCGCGAGTGAGCAGCACTTGCCGTTCGAGCCTCGCCTGTACGAGGCTCTCGACCCCCTCGTCGTCCAGCGCAGGGCAATGCGAATTGAAAATGGCCCGCATGTACGCCTCGGTCTGTAGCAGCCCTTTGATGACGTGCGAGTCGTAGCAGTACAGGCACACCGCCTCCTTCTCCCGGTCCACGTACTCGCCGAACCACCACGGGTGCTTGTCCCATGACAGGAACGGGACGGCCGCCTCAAGTGTCTTGGTCGCCTTGAGTAGTTGGCCCGCCTTCGTCACGAACGCCTCGCTCGCCAGGCGTTCGCCGTACTCGACAGCGCAGACCATGGACTGGGAGTAGCCGACGTGGACGGCGAGGTCTTCGCGGGAGACGTTTTTCTCCTCGCGTAGCGCGCGGACTACCGCGCCGAACATCTTCATCTGAGGGGAGCTGGCTCGGTCCGACATTGTGGCCTCCGCTCTCATCACGGTGCGCACACGCACCGTAAGGCACCCCGCACCCTCCGTGTGGGGTCGTATGGCCTGGTCAGGCTAACCACGGGTCGAGAGCGTTGGGGGCATGAACCGAAATTCGCCACCCCTCGTGGTGGACAGACCGCCTCGCTGGCCCCACACGTATCAGCAGAGGTTGCGCGCGGAGCCTCAACACCTCGCAGGCGTACGCCGGATCGTACGAGCGCACCTGCGGCTGTGGGGGTGGGGAGATGAGCTGGTGGAGGCGGCGGCCTACTGCGTAACGGAGCTGGTGGCCAATGTGCATGAGCATGTCGATCCGCCCGAGTGCGAGTTGACGCTGCGCAACCTGCCGGACGGTGTGCGGCTGTCCGTAAGCGACCGGTCGAACTCCCGGCCGGTGGCCGTCGAGGGGGCCGAGTTGTGGGTGGAGAGCGGGCGCGGGGTGCTGTTGGTCGGTGCGCTCGCCGAACGGTGGGGCACGGAGGCGACGGAGACCGGCAAAGAGGTCTGGGCAGTGCTGCGGGAGGTGGCCGGATGAGCGCGGGGCGGCGGCCCGTGACGGCGGCGCTGATCGAGTCGGTGGGGGCGTGGTCGTGGGTGGAGGAGACGGGGGCGGGGCCGCTGGCGTTCCTGTTGCTGGCCCGGCCTGAGGCGAGCGGCCCGCCTTTGCTGCGACTCGCGGACGCGCTGGGGCTCGTGGAACCGGCGGCTGAGCTTCCGTACCTCGGGAAACGGGTGACGGTGATCGGCGATACGCGGGTGGCCTTGGAGGTGCCGGGGGCTGACTACTTGATGGAGGTGAAGGTCGGTGCGTGGTGGGCCGAGCAGGTGGGCGGCGGCGTACCGGTGGCGGTCGTGGTCGGGCTCGCGCCGCTTGCGCGGTGTGCGCCGCCGGAGGAGGTGGAGGCGTATCTCGGTGTGAACGGCCTCAAGGGGCAGTTGCGGCTGGGTACGGCGCTCGCCCGTACGGGAGACCACGCACCTGCGGGGTGACGGGCGGCGGGCGCGGTGACGGGCGGCCCTGCGGACGCGTGCTGCGGGGTCTGCTCAACTCCGGTGCGGCCCGTGTTTGTTGCGGGGGTGATACAGGCGTGTGTGGGCAGGGCCGGTCGCCTTCCGTCCGGTTTCGGGCGGCCATACCGTGCTGGGGCGGTTACAGGAAGTGGCCGTGTGGTGGTTACAGAAAGTGGGCGTCCCATGTCCGTCACCGATGAGTACCTGGCTCACAACGCGACCTACGCGGACTCGTTCAGCGGCCCCCTCCCGCTGCCTCCGGCGCGCCATGTCGCGGTGGTGGCGTGCATGGACGCACGGCTCAACGTCTACGCGGCGCTGGGACTCCAAGAGGGCGAGGCGCATGTGATCCGCAACGCCGGGGGCGCGATCACCGAGAACGAGATCCGGTCACTCGCCATCAGCCAGCGCCTGTTGGGCACCCGGGAGATCATCCTCATCCACCACACCGACTGCGGGATGCTCACCTTCTCCGACGATGCCTTCCGGCAGCAGATCGAGGAGGAGACGGGCATCCGGCCGCCGTGGGCCGCTGAGGCGTTCGGTGACGTGGAGGCGGATGTGCGGCAGTCGGTACGGCGTATCAAGGCCAGCCCGTTCGTGCCGCATACGGATGCCCTGCGCGGGTTCGTCTTCGACGTGGCGACGGGCAGGCTCAACGAGGTGAAGTGAACCGCCGGCCCCCGTGCGCGCGCCCCGGCGCGCACGCGGGGGCCTGCCCGTACGCGAAGTTGCTCGGTTGCTGGTTGCTGATTGCTGGCTGGGGCTGACGGGGGCGGGGGGCTGGTTGGGTCGCGGTGCCGGTGCCGGGTGGGCGGTTGGGCTGAATGCGCCGTTCGCGCCGTCTTGCGGTACTTCGCGCGCGTGTATGCGCCGGCGCGCGCGTTCCGTACGGGCTGCGGACTTTCTACGGTGCGGGGTGCCGGCTACAGATCGTGTCGGCTACAGAAAGTGAGCTCCCCGTGTCCGTCACCGATGTCTACCTGGCCAACAGCGAGACCTACGCGGCCACCGCCAGCGACGCGTACGCCACCGAGCCCCCGTCCAAGCGCCTCGCCGTCATCGCCTGCATGGACGCGCGGATGGACATCTACGCGATGCTCGGCCTCAAGGTGGGAGAGGCGCACGTCATCCGCAATGCCGGGGGCGCCGTCACTGATGACGCGATTCGTTCGCTCGTCGTCAGCCAGCGCGAGTTGCAGACGCGCGAGGTGATGCTGATCCACCACACCAAGTGCGGGATGCTCGGCCTGTCCGATGACGCGTTCAAGCGGGAGATCCAGGACGAGACGGGCATTCGGCCGCCGTGGGCCGTCGAGGGGTTCGAGCGGCTTGAGGAGGACGTACGGCAGTCCGTACTTCGGGTTCTGGTGAACCCGTTCGTGCCGCACAAGGACGCGGTGCGGGGGTTCATCTACGACGTCGATGCGCGGTCCCTGTACGAGGTGGAGTGCGAGGGGCTGGCGTAGCGGCGTCGGCGGGCGCGATGGCGTGCTCAGGGCTTGTGCCGCTCAGGGCTTGGGCCGCTCGGGCCCTGAGCGGCTCGGGCCTCGTGCTGCTCACACCTTCAGGTTGCGGCCCGCGCCGAGGCCGAGGGCGGCCAGGCCCACGCAGACGCCGAGGAGCAGAAGCAGCGGCAGCGTCCAGCCATCGGTGACCTGGTGCACCGCGCCGAGCGCGAGCGGGCCCGCGGCGGCGAGCAGATAACCCCAGGTTTGGGCCATGCCGGACAGGCGCGCCGCGGTATGGGCGTCCCGTGCGCGCAGCACCATCATGGTCAGCGCGAGCCCGAGCGCACCACCCTGGCCGATGCCGAGCAGCGTGGCCCACAACCAGGCGCCGCCCACGGGCGCGATCAGCAGGCCGACGACTCCGCTGGCCATCAGGGTGGCGACGGTGACGGCGAGCATCCGCTGGCGGGGCATCCGCCCGGCGAGCAGCGGCACGACGAACGAGCCAACGCCCTGGAGCAGGGTGCTGTACGCGAAGACGAGCCCGGCCGTGGACTTGCTCATGCCGTGGTCGGTGAAGACCGTGGGCAGCCAGGCGATCACGACGTACGCGACGAGTGACTGCGACCCCATGAACAGGGTGATCTGCCAGGCGAGCGGGGTGCGGGAGAGGCGCCGAGATGAGTCGGCGGCGGTGTCGGTTGTTGTGGTGGTGCCGGTGGTGCCGGTGCCGTCGGTGGTGGTGTTCGCGCCGGTGGTGGGGTGGGCCGGGGTGGCGGCCGGCTGGCCGTGCTGGGTGCCGCGGCGGGAGATGACGGCCTGCGGAACCCAGAGCAGCGCGGCAAAGGCGGCGAGCAGGGCCCAGGAGGCGAGCGAGCCGCGCCAGCTGCCGAGCGCGTTCTCCAGGGGGACGGCTGCGGCGGCGGCTGTGGTCGCGCCGATGATCATCGAGGTGGAGTAGAGGGCGGTCATGGCCGCCGCACGGTCCGGGAAGTCCCGTTTGACCAGGCCCGGCATCAACACGTTGAGCAGGGCTATCGCCGTACCGACGAAGGCACTGCCGACGAAGAGCGTGACCACCGGCGGCGCGACGCGCAGCAGGATGCCGCCGCAGAGCAGCACCAACGCGCCGAGCAGCGCGGTTTCCGTACCGAACCGGCGAGCCAGCTTCGGTGCCAGCGGCGATGCCAGCCCCATGAAGATCAGCGGAATGGTGGTGACCAGGCTGGTCGCGGTGGCCGCGAGGCCGAAGTCGTCGCTGATCTCGCTGAGCAGTGGGGAGACCGCGGCCAGCGCCGCGCGCATGTTGAGCGAGGCGAGGACGATGCCGACGAGGAGCAGAGCGGGGTGCGCGCGCAGCGTGCGGCGCGCGACGGCCACCGGTGGGGCGGGGACCAGGTCCTCTTCCGCGTCGATGAGTCGTGCATCGGGCGTGGTGTTGGGCCCGGACATAGGCGGCATACCTTTCGTTGGGCTGGGGTGGGCTGGGGCTGGGGCGGGCTGGGCTGAATTCGCCGGGGGGTGTGCCAGGTGGGCGCCGGGGGATGTGCCAGGTGGGTTTTTGGCGCGTGTTACGGGGTGGAGTTTCGGGGGTGTGCGGCGGGGTTACGCGCCCGGGGCGAGCAGCGCGTCTACTGCCCGTTTTGGCACATCGAGCAGCGCTCGGGCCGCGCCTTCCGCGGCATCCGGGTCGCCGGAGGCGATCGCATCGACCAGCGCCTGATGGTCTACAGGGTCGATGTGCGGCATGTCCTGGTCGCCGTGCGCGGTGACCAGGGCCTCGCGTACGGAGCTGCTGAACCAGCCGTATGTGGCGCTGAGCGCGGAGTTGTGCGCCGCGTCCACCACGGCGGTATGGAATTCGACGTCGTGATCCGCGTACAGCTCCAGGTTGTCGTACGGCGGCTGGCCCTGCGCGCCCACCAGCTCGGCCTGCGCGGCGAGCGCGCCGAGCATCCGCTCCAAATCGGCGGGCTGATGCCGCAGCGCGGCGAGCCGGGCGCCTTCGGCCTCCAGGGCGATGCGGAGCTCCAGGACGTCGCGGATTCCCGCGCGCTGGATGCCGCGCAGCACTGCGGCCGGATCGGTGGTGGACACGACGAAGGTGCCTTCGCCCTGCCTGGACTGGAGCATTCCGGCGTGAACGAGGACGCGTACCGCCTCACGAACGGTGTTCCGACCGACCTGGAGCTGCTCGGCGAGCGCGTGCTCGGTCGGCACGCGGTCCCCCACCTGCCACTCGCCACCGGCCAACTGCGCTCGTAGCTGCTCCACGACGGTATCCACCAGGGACTGCCGCCCCGCTGCCCGCAGTGTCATGGCCTTCGCTCTCCTGTGCTGGTGCGTACGGATGTGGTTCGGGGTGCTGTGCGTGGGCGTGGGTGCGTGGGTGCGTGGGTGTGGGTCGGGGGTGCCGTGCGTGGTGAGTACGGGCGTGGGTCGGGGCGCTGTGCGTGTGGGGGGCGCGGAGGCGGGCGAGCTTGGGGGAGGCGTGGGGTGGGCTTGAGGTGGTTGTACGGGGCGCTGCTAGATGGGGTTACCGGGTCATCCTACAACTGCGTTGACGCCCTGGGCAGGCCCGTACGACGTGATGGGCACTACGTGTCCACGACAGGGAACGCTGAGGTGACGCCGTCACCGGAGGGGATGGGTGCCCGGCCCGGTGATCGGCCGGTGCTGCTCAGCCCGGGTCGCCCTCGCCGCTCTGGTTGTCGGGGTGTGGGTGCTCGGTGATCATCTGGTTGAAGTCGCTCACCCTTCCGGCCGCCTGTTGTGTTCTGGCAGCCGTCCGGCCGCGGTCCGCCGCGAAGCACACCCGGCAGTCGGGGTGCGCCACGGGTTCGAGTTCCGGCATGGGCACTACCGGTTCCGTTGTTGTGCTGTCTGCGCTCACCGTTCCAACCGCCTTCGTCGCCCTGCCTACGTCCCTGAGAGGTGCAACCCCTAGATGCCTTAAGCCTTGCGGAAAGATTGGATTTGGTACACGGAACGCGCGCGACCAAACGTCTTCAGTGGGCGGGCTTTTGGGGCACTGCCGGGCAGCTGGTTGACATGGGGCCCGTGAAACCCTCCCGAGGGATCGCCTCGGCGGCAGCGCGCCACGTGGCGTCGGTGAGTGCGCCGCCCTCGGCGAGCTTGTCCGCCGGGGCCGCCCGCAGTTAAGTGGGTGTGCTCACGTACCGGAGCTGTGCTCACGTACCGGAGCCTTTCTGCGGCTGGTCGGCGATGGCTTGGGTCGGCGGTTGGGTGTCGATGAGTACGGGTCAACTGGGCGCACACGAACGTCAGTTGGTCGCTTGGGTGGCCGGTGGTGTGACCGCTTCCGGTTCGCGAACCGGTCCCCGGCCCGGGATGTGTGGGGTGAGCGTGGGTGGGGTCAGGCTTTCGGCTACCGCGTCGGCGAAGGCCAGGGCGGCTGGGCTGAGGGTTTCCCAGCGGCGGACCGCCCAGCCGGTGGCGAGTGGGGGCAGGTCGGGGATGGGGATGAGACGTAGCCCCGGGTGTTCGGCGGCGCGCCAGCCGGGGAGGGCGGGGACGATCGCGTGGCCGAGGCCGAGTTCGGCGAGCAGCATCGCGGTGTCCCAATCGGCGACGCTGGTGGAGGCGTCCGGTTCGGTGCCGTGCTGGGCGAAGTGGCCGTCCAGGGAGCGGCGCGAGGTGGAGTTCTCGGGGAGCCGGATGTGTCGGATGTCGGCCAGGTCGTCGCGGTGGATGGTCGCGCGGGTGGCTAGTGGATCGTTGGAGCGTACGGCGAGTACCCACGGCAGATGGACGACGGTGCGCTGCGCTACGCCGCGTGCCGAGGGGCCGATGGTGATCCAGGCCAGGTCGGCGGTGTCGGCGGCCAGCGCATCGAGGCAGCCGCGTCCCGAATGGGAGGTCTGGAACTCCAGGCCGACCTGCGGATGCCGGGTTCGGAAGGCGACGACGGCCTGTGACATGAAGTGGCGTACGGAGATGGCGCCCGTGGTGATGCGTACCGTTCCTGCCGCGCCGTCGCGTATCTCGTGCAACTGCCGTACGACCAGGTCGAGCGTGCCGATCCCGTCGCCCGCGGCGCGTCGCAGCAGCCGTCCGGCCTGGGTTGGAGCGACCCCGCGCGGCTGGCGCTCCAACAGCGGCAGGCCCAACTCCCGCTCCAGACGGCGCACCCGCTGGCTTACGGCGGACTGGGTGCAGGACAGATCGCGGGCCACGGCGCTGAGGCTGCCCGCATCGCAGACCGCGACGAAGGCGCGGAGATCATCGAGGGTCATCCGGTCACGCTAGATGAGAGGCGATGGCCAAGCCAGAGCTTGGAGAGTTGGAAGAAAACCCGTGGATTGACTTGGAGATGGCCAGCGCAGATCCTCAAGTGCAGGGCGAAGTCGGCACCGCGGAGCCGCTCACCCTGGGGCGGCAACCCGTCCGTATCGGCGGTGTGTGTCCGGACGCGCAGCGCGGTGACGGCCGGGTGCCGACCCCTTGTCTTGTCGGCTCCTCTTTTGTCGGGTGGGCCGTTTTTTGCGGGGTGTGGCGTGTGTCCCGCTCGCGGGGTGCGCCGTCTGTCCCCCTGGTGGCGCGTGACGTCTGGCCGCTCGCCTTTGCGGGGTGGGGCCCGTCCGCCGCGGGTCCGCTCTGTCCGCTACGGCAATGGTGCGCGGGGTGCTGGCCGGGGAGCAGGGCCCGCGCCGTGACGTCGTCCTGCTCAACACCGCGGCGGCCTTGCGGATCACGGGCCGGTGCGAGGGGTGGGACCAGGCGGTGGCGCGGGCTGCCGACGCCATCGACGACGGGACCGCTCGCGATGTGCTCACCCGGTGGGTGGAAGTGTCCCGATCGTTGTGACCACGGGCAGGGGCCCCGCCTCGGCGGCTGGCCGCCCTCCTCGCAAGGACGGCGCGGCCCGCGTGGTTGGCCGCCCTCCTCGGACGCACGGGGCCTACCAAGGAGAGCGGGCCAGGGCCTACTGAGAACAGCGGGTCAGGGCCTGCCAAGGACAGCGGGGCGCGGTTGCCGACACCGCGGAGCCCGACTCGTCAGTCGTCGGGCCACTCCCACGACATGCCGTGGATGCCCGCAGGGCAGCGAATAGGGAGCATATGGGCCGTGTGGGACACATCGATCGCTATCCGCCGGCTGTACCGCTGCTCCGCCCCGAGATGCTCGCGGTAATAGCGGTGACAACTCACCGGTAGGGCGTCCGGGTGGAAGTACACATGGAGCAGGTACTCGCGCAGGTTGACCCGGGTACGGCGCTCGTGGTGGGTGGAGACCAGCTGGCTCCGGCCGAGCGAGATCTCGTAATCGACCACCACGGTCTCGTTCTTGGCCAGTTCCCGGCCGAAGAGGATCTCTATCACGATGCTGCGGAGCTCGGGCAGGAAGCGTATGGTGCCGGGCTTGCCGCACCGCACGACCACGTCGATCGACTCGGCCGCGGTGTCGTCGATGCAGTGCACGACCGTGACGCGGCTGGCGCCGGCGCGAGTGGCGCGCAGCACCTGGTGCACGGCCGTGTTGCGTATGCATCGATGCTCGTCCAGGCGCACCGTCTCGCGGATGACGAGAGAGCTGACGTCCTCGTTGAAGTGCGCGAACGCCGCGCCCAGCGCCTGTTCGACGGTCGAGTTCTCGCCGAAGATCCGTTGCGATGCGGTCAGGTCCTGTGTTTCGTTGACCGCTCGGCCACGCGGCCGGTGCGGGCCGAGCAGGCAGCGCAGGGCGCCTACGGGCAGCGCGAGGATGTTCTCCAACTCGTCCACGGCGAGTAGCGACTGGACCCGTTCCGGCTGGCTTCGGCCGCGCTGCCAGTAGCTGAGGGTGGCCAGGCTGATCCGTATGCCACGGGCTTCAAGCCGTTCCCTGACCCGCTCCAGCGGGAGGCCGCGCTGGCGCAGCGCCTCCCGGAAGACGGTGGCGAACGATGTTGCGGCGGTGGCGTGGGTGAAGCGCGGGGCGTGAGCGGCGCCGCTGTCGCAGCCGCCGGGCGCGATCGGTCCGGTGGGTGGGGTCGGCTCACTGTCCGCGTTCGCTGCACTATCGGCGTTCGGCCCGCTGGGCGTGGCTGGTCCAGTGTGCGCGGCTGATGCGGTGGATGCGGTGGGTGCGGTGGGTGCGGTGGGTCTGGTGATGGGAGCCGTTGGTCCGGTGGGTGCGGTCGGTTCGACGGGGGCCGGGCGCGACGTGGTGGCGTGCACTCGTGTCATGGGCGGCGCCCCGGTGGCGGCAACCACCCGCGTCCTGCTGGCCGCAGGCAAGGCGGACACGGGCCCAAGGGCGGCCGGGAAAACGACAGGTGAGGCCCCGGGCGCAGGTGGGCAAACGACGGACGCCGGCCTGTGCGTGGGTGGGGGAACGGATGCGGGATCGGCGGAGGCAGCCGGGCCCGATGGTGGGGTGGGGGTCGGGGAGTCGGTCGGGTCGGGGGGCGCGGCGGCGTTCGTGGCGCTGGCCTCCAGGGTGGGCGCGGCTCTGCCGCCTGGGCCGTCACCTGGGCCGCCGTGGGGCGTCTTGGTCATGACGTCTCCGGTGGATCGCACGGTGTTGCGATGGCGTGACGCGCGTCGTGGTGATCGGTTGGGGGCGACGGCGTGGCCTCGCGGGGTCCCGATGCCAAACAGTGCGGGGGCCGCTCACCGTATCCGGCGAGCGGCCCCCGTGTCCCGTGGGGTGAGTGTGACTTAGCCCAGGTTCAGGCTCAGCTTGTAGTACGACAGGGCGTCGTCGAGGGGCTGGAAGTAGGACGAACCGGCCGAGTTAACGCCGGAGCACTGCTGGCCGATCGGACCGCCGGACGTCATGCCCTGGGCCTGGCTGCCGGAGATGTACGCGCCGCCACTGTCGCCGCCCTCGGTGCAGACCGAGGAGCTGCCCAGACCGCGCACGACCGTGTCGGGGCCGCCGTTCTCGTCCGTGTAGGTGACCGTGACGTTGTACGACTTGACCTTGCCGCAGGTCCACTGGGTCGTCTGGCCGGACTTGCACATCGAGGCGCCGGACGCGGCGCGCTTGCTGCCCTTGACCGCTATGGTGCCCGCCGAGCCGTACGTGCCGACCTTGGTGGCTATCGAGTCATCGGAGTCCACGCGGGCTATGCCCATGTCCACGCTGTTGGTGCCGATCCCGAAGCGGGTGTGCTCACCCTTCGCGAAGCGCTCGTTGTTGTAGGAGAGGACCGGCAGGTCCGCGATGCAGTGGCCCGCGGTGACCAGGTACTGGCGGCCCGACGAGTCCTTCGCGCCGTAGCCCACCGAACACAGGTAACCGTTGAAGGTCATCCGGCTGCCCGGGTAGACCACGGTCTGCGGGGCGAGCTGCTGCTTGCCCTCGACCACGCGAACGGCCTTGCCGAACGACTTGGCCTGCTTCAGGAACGCGCGGGCGCCGGCGCTCTTGTCGTTCGCCACCTCAATGGTGACGGTGTCCGACGCGAGGTCCACGGACCACGCCGAGACGCCGGACGGCGTCTGCTTCGTGGCCTTCGCATCCAGCTTGGCCTTGATCGCGTCGAGCGCGGACTCGCCGCGCGCCGGGACCCGTGCCTTCAGGCCCGCGTCCTCGATCTTGTCGGCGGTCTTGGCGTTGGGGGCGTTGACGACCAGCGTGCCGCTCTTGTCGAAGAACGCGCCCTCCGTCGCGATGCCCTTCTTGGCGAGACCGGCGAACGTGCCCTGCTGCTCCGCCTGGGAGTCCAACCGCTCAACCGCGGCCTTCTCGCTCACGCCAAGCGACGTGGCCAGGGCCTGCACCATCTTCGGCTCGTAGCGAGGGGTTGCCGAACCCGAGTCATCCTTGGCCTGCGCGCCGGACACGGCCGAGACGGAGAGCAGGGCGCCAACTGTGGCGGCAAGGACGTACTTCCGGGAAACTCTCACGGTGTTTCCTTCCGGTTGCAGAACGGGCGCCCAGGCAGGGGGGTTGGGAAACACGCTGAAATGCCAACGTGCTTCCAGGGAGGGCGCTCGTCTGGCGGCGTGGGTGGGGACCGATCGCCGCGAACCGAACTGTGACGCAGCAAACACTTCGCGAACAAGGTTTCTTCACGGGTGTTTTTTCAACAGAGTTGCATAAATCTGTGATGGCAGGCCCGGCTGCACGGGTGGGCCAGCCGTCTGACGTGCGACGCTCGGGACCGGTTCCGCTTCCCGTATTCCGGCATGTGGTCGGGGCGTTGATGATCAAAGGCGAGCTGGAGAAGACCTCTGCTTTGCCGCTGATTCCGCGGGTATTTACGGACTTTGCAGGCTTTAGCTGGCCCTAACGAGCCTTCTATGGGGCTGCTCGCACGCCTTCAGGAGGCTGTCCGCGTGCCTGTCGTGCGCCTTCCCTAAGCCGTACCGATCACCAGGCCACCCAGAGCGCGCAGGCGAGTGGGGCGATGAGGGCGATCGCTCCGAGCACGGCGAACTGGTGGGTTCCGGGGAGCCCTCGCATGGCCGGTGAGCAGTACGAGAGGGCGCACAGTAGGGGAGAGACCACCATGATCAATACCGTGAGGTACAGGCCCTCCCATCGTGGTGCGAAGCCATCCAGCGATGGACTGGCGCCGAACATGCCAGCCAGCGCGCCGAGCACCATGCCGACGATGACTTTGGCCCACTGCCAGAACACGTAGTACAGGCAACAGACGGCGGTGAACCACAACGGCAGGCCGAGCGCGATGGCGCCCGCGTTGTTGCCCGCGCTGGTGTGGAGTCGGGTTGTGTGCGGCATGGGCACGACCCTGTCAGCGGGGGCTGGTCGCCGAATGAGTACCGCTACTCATTCCGCACCCAGGACGGCGGCCCGTCCGCTGCCTGAGCAGGACGGGCCGCCGGGTACGCCATCAAGAGCCCATCGGCTACTCCATGGCGGCGGCGGGCTCCCGGCGATCCGGGTCTTCCGCGGCGGGTGGCGTGGACGTGGCGTGCGGTGCACCGGTGGGGGCGCGCTCATCGCGTACGACAGCGAAGACGAGCAGCGCCGCGGCCACCGCCGTAAAGCCTGCGATCAGGCAGACCCGGTCGATGCCGGCGGTGAAGGAGTCGCCGACGAGCCGTTCGACGGCATGCCGGGCGGGGCCGGGCGAAGCGGCCGAGATGACGGCGTCGCCATGGCCGCCGCTGATCGCCTCGGCCGCGTGGTCGGCTGCGTGCTTGGCGGCGGCCTCGCTCTGACCGCCGTCCCCGCCCACGCCGGCGTCCGCTCCGGTGCCGTTCGCCGTGGCGCCGCTGGTGAAGGCCGACCGTACGCGCGCCGCGAAGATCGTGCCGAGCACCGCGATGCCCAGCGCGTAGCCGAACTGGCGCGCGGTGTTCACCGCGCCGCTCGCCATCCCGGACCGCTCCGCCGGGACCAGCCCGAGCGCCGCCGAGACCAGGACCGTCATCGCGAGGCCGACACCGAGGCCGGTCACGGTCATGCCCGGGGTGAGCGCGGTCCAGTCCGCATCCCCGTCCACCAGCGCGGCGTTGATCAGCGCCCCCGCCCCCACGAGCAGCAGCCCCACCCCCACCGGCACCTTGGGCGGCAAATTGCTCAGCAGCCGCCCGCCGACCGCGCCCACGACCAGCGCCGCCACCGCGAGCGGGGTCACCGCAAGACCCCCCTCGATCGGGCTCATGCCCAGCACCGACTGAAGCCACATGGCCACGTAGGTGAGGTAGGGAAAGGCGCACGCCTGGAGCAGTGCCGCGGCCACCATCAACACCACGAACGACGGCCGGCGCAGCAGCCCAAGATCGAACATCGGGTGCTTCAACCGCCGCTCCACCACCGTGAAGCCGATCAGCGCCAGGCCCGAAGCGGCGAGCGAAAGGACCGCACCCGTATCGCTCCAGCCCGCTTCGCCGCCGCGGATCAGCCCGTACGTCAGGGCGCCGGCGAAGGCCGTGAAGAAGGCTGCACCCGCCCAGTCCACGCGCACATCCGTGCGGCCCTTGGACTCGCCGAGCGTACGCAGCGTGAGCCAGGCAGTGAACGCCGTCAGTGGCAGGTTGACCAGGAAGATCGCCCGCCAGTCGGCGTACTCGGTGAGCAGCCCGCCGAGCACGGGGCCCACGGCCGCCGCGGCGCCACTCGTACCGCCCCACACGCCGAACGCCACGCCGCGATCGCGACCCGTGTACGTCGCCATGAGCAGCGGAGTGTTGGTCGCGAACATCGCCGCGGCGCCCACGCCCTGCACCGCCCGGGCCGCGACCAGCAGCCCCTCGTTCGGGGCGAGCCCGCAGGCCAGCGAGGACAGCGCGAAGACGGCCAGGCCCAGCAGGTACACCCGGCGCCGCCCGAAGAGGTCGGCGACTGAACCCGCCGCCATCAGCAGAGCGGCCAGCGCCAGCGCGTAGATGTCCATCACCCACTGGAGGGAGGTGAATGATGCGTCCAGGTCGCGCGCCACCTCGGGCAGCGCGCTGTTCACGATCGTCACATCCATGATCAGCATGAAGTTGCCGAGCGTGATGGCGACCAGTGGCCACCATTTACCGCGCACACCGGCTGGGGCACCGGCTCCGCCGGGTATCGACATGATTTTCTCCCTCGTTGTGTTGCTTGGCATACGCCGACAACATTCCGGCTGACCACGCCCTGTTTCTAAGCCAGACCCTTATTGCGCGGCGTTAATCGACACGAGCTAGCGTGTGGTGGTGAAAACCGACGAGTTCGATGACCTAGATCGACAGCTCGTACATGCCTTGCAGCTCGACGGCAGGGCCCCCTTCGCGCGGATCGCCGAGGTGCTGGGCGTTTCCGACCAGACCGCGGCCCGCCGCTACACCCGGCTACGGACCAACGGCCAGGCGAAGGTGCTCGGCCTGCCCGATGCGGCGACGCTGGGGGAGGTGGTGTGGTTCGTGCGGGTGCAGTGCACTCCCGACTCGTCCGTAGCCGTCGCGGAGGCACTGGCCCGGCGCATGGACACGTCCTGGGTGAGCCTGATGTCCGGCGGTACGGAGATCGCCGTCGTCGTACGCAGCGGCAGCGAGCAGGCGAGTGACGCGCTGCTGCTGCGCGATCTGCCGCGTACGCCCCAGGTCGTGGGGATCACCGCGCAGTGCATGCTGCACCAGTTCTTTGGCGGGCCGCAGGGTCTGGTCAACAAGTCGGGTTCGCTATCGCAGCGGCAGGTGGAGCTGTTGCGCGCGGGGGCGCGGGGGCCTGCCCCTGAGCGGGCGGCCGAGCCCGCCTCGGAGGCGGCGCCGGACGTGGCGCGTGGCACCGGCGCCGCGGTGGGCCCGGGCTCTGAGTCCGACTCGCCCCGGTGCGCGTACGTGGTGGGACGCCCGGGCTCGTATGCGGCGGGGAGCCCGAGCCCGTACGTGGCGGGGAGCCTGGACCCGTACGTGGCGGGGAGTTCGGGCTCGTACGCGGTGGGGAGCTCGGACCCGTTGGCGGATGCTGGGCTCGGTCAGGGGCCGGCCCCGGCCGAGCAGGCGGAGTCGGCCGCTCCGGCGACACTCAGCGATGCCGACAAGCGGATGCTGGCGGTCCTGGGGATCGACGGGCGCGCTTCGATCGCCGAACTCGCCGCCGCGACCGCCTGGTCACCATCGACCGTACGTCGCCGGCTGGCCGAGCTACAGGCCCATGGCACGCTGTACTTCGACGTTGACTACGACGCGAGGCTGTTCGGGCTCGGCGCGAGGGCTGCCCTGTGGATGGCGGTGCCACCGTCCGCATTGCACGAGACGGGGCAACGGATCGCCGAACACCCGGAGATCGCGTTCTGCTGCGCGAGCACAGGAAAGCACAACCTCTTCGCCATGGTGATCTGTTCGGACGTACGGGCTCTCTACCGTTACCTCACGACACGGATCGCGGCCCTGCCCGCCATTCAGCAGCTGGAAACCCTGCCGATGATCCGGCGGGTCAAGGGGCCAGGACCGGTGCTCACGGGAGCGCCGACGCGGCGGCGGCGCTAGGTTTCCAGCTGGCGCATGATCACTGTCCGCGGAGCCAGCGGATGAGTGAGGCGATGCGACGGCGGGCTAGGTGTTCTGTCTCGGGAGGTTGTGGACGGCACTGGCCCGCCGGGATCACGCTCCCCGGCGGGCCAGTGCGCTAGTGCGTTGATGCGCTGACGCGCGCGGGTGTTATCGGGTGCGGTAGGCGTGGTGGATGGCCTGGCTCACCGTGTTGCCCTGCTTGTCGGTGGCGTCCGCCTTGAACGAAACGCTCTTGCCCGCGCCCGGGTTCTTCACCGACACCTTGCCGGCGCTGACGGTCAGCTTCTTCCAGTGCGCGCCGTTGTCATAACTGACGTACACGGCGAGGGACTTCAGATTCTTGCCGGCCGCGGAGCCCTGCACCAAAACGGGAACCTTGACCGTCGCCCCTGCCTTGGAGGTGCTGTCCGCCGCGAGGGCGGGAGAGAACCGCACCACCGAGGCCGGCAGCTTCACCTCACCGGTGGTCTTCTTCGAGGAGAAGGCCCAGCTACTGGTGATCTTGGTGGAGACACCGGCGACCTTGCTGCGGCTGACAGAGGTGCTGAGCTTGTACTTGGCCGCCCCCGCGGGCACCTTGAACACTCCGTTGCCGGTCAGCGGGTCGGCGTTGCTGCCCACCTTCTTGCCATTGCGGTAGAGGGTGGTCTGCACCTTGTCGTACGTCGATGCGCCGGAGTTGTTCTTACCGTCGGCGAAGAGCGGAAGTGCGCCGACGATCTCGTTGCCCTCCCGGAAGATGCCGTCTGTCGCGCCCAGCTTGGGGCCGAAGACCCCCACGTTGAGCTGCTGAGAGTAGGACTTGCCCGGTGTGAAGCGGAGTTCGTCGGTGCTGTAGTAGGCGTCGAGCTCGCCCTCGGTGTTGTCCTGCTCGAGTTCCAGCAGCCACCGGGGGCCCTTGCCGTTGACGTAGAGCGTCGCGGTGTGCGGCAACTTGGTGGGAGTGCCGATCACCAAGGAGCCCATGTCGCCAATGAGGGGATACGTGTACAGATAGCCGGTCTTGTTGGGCACCGAGGCGCCCAGCGTGGCGGTGACCTTGGCAAGGTCAGCGGTCTTGGCGTGCCGGACGAACCCGGTCGCCGCCTTGGTGGTGGGACCGCCGTAGGCCACGTGATACGCGGGGCTCTTCTCGTCCCGCTGGAAGGTGTTGGTGAACTGCTGGGACAACTCGCCGGCGGGAACAGCCGGGCCGATGTGTGCGGTCCTGAGGTTCTTGAAGGAGTCCAGTATCCAGCCCGTGCCGGCCGTGCCCCGGAGGACATCGACCTGCGTGAAGGCGAACTGCGAGGCTGCGCCCCGGTCCGGAACCGTCACGTCAATCGGCTTCGCGGTGCGCGCGTCGAGGGTCACCGTGGTGTTCTTGCCGACGACCAGCTTGGGCTGATTGAGCCAGTCGTAACCGTTGGCGCCAACCTCGATCGTCCCGCTGAGCAGGTAACGACCCGCGGGCACCCGGACCTTGCCGTCCTTGATGGTCTCATCGACGTTGGCGTACTGGCCCGTGGCAAGGCCGCTGACCCCGAACAGGCTGCTGTCGAAGGACTGCGCCGGCTTGCCGTCCCGGCCCAGGTGCTTGAGGGTCACTTCGTAGGACTCAACCTCGCGTTCCACCGCGGCGGCGGTACGCACGGTTTGCCCACCGGCCGTCGCGGTCACGTGTGCGCTGTACGAGCCGTCAACGGTGCCGCCGAGCCGGGTATCGGCGGACACGGACGTGCTCGCCGTGCCGTTCGCCGGGACGGTGAGCCGCTTGTCCTTGACGGTGAAGAAGCCGCTGGGGGCGGGCTTCCCCTTGGGGTCCGTGGCGGTCAGCGACACCTCCACGGTGACTGGTGTGCTGCCCAGGTTGCGGTAGGTCAGTTCCTTGCTCTGCGGCTTGTCGTCGGCGTGCGGCCACTGCTGCTTGTCGAAGGAGAGCGAGGCCGGTTCGGCGACCACCGACTGTGTGATGGCCTTGCGCAGGTCGATGCGGCCGGAGCCCTGCTCGAAGGCGGTGTACTTGCCCGGGATCGTGGAGCCGATCAGCGCGGCCTTGATCCGCGCACCGGTCCAGTCCGGGTGCTGCTGAGCGAGGATCGCGCCCGCGCCCGCGGCGTGCGGAGCGGACATGGAGGTACCAGAGATCGCCACGTAGCCGTCAGCTACCGGAGTGCCCTCCTCGGCGATCAGGCTGCCGGGCGCCGCCGCGGCGCCGATGTCCACGCCGGGCGCGGTCACATCGGGCTTGATGGCGCCGTCCCCCACCCGGGGGCCCTTACTGGAGAACTCGGCCAGCTTGTCCTTCTTATCGACGGCGCCCACGGTCAGTGCGGCTTCCGCGCTGCCGGGGGAACCGACGGTGCCGGAGCCCAACTCGCCTGAGTTGCCCGCCGAGATGGCGAACAGGATGCCGTTTTCGGCCGAGAGCTTGTTGACCGCAGCTTCCAGCGGGTCAAGGCCGGGTTCGTCGAACCCGCCCAAGCTGAGGTTGACCACGTCGGCCTTTTGGGCCGCAGCCCACTCCAGGCCCGCGATGATGCCTGAGTCCTCGCCGGAACCTTCGTCGTCCAGGACCTTGCCGTCGAGGATCTTCGCGCCGGAGGCGACGCCCCGGTACTTTCCGCCGGACTTCTTGCCGGTACCGGCCGCGGTGGAGGCCACATGCGTGCCGTGGCCCACGCGGTCCTTGGTGTCGGGGGACCCGGTGAAATTCTTCTCGGCGACTTGCTGGCCGGCCAGGTCCGGGTGCGTCTGATCGACACCGGTGTCCAGTACGGCGATCTTGGTGCCCTTGCCGTCGTAACCCGCCTTCCACGCCGCGGGTGCGCCGATCTGCGGCACGCTCTTGTCGAGGGTGGCCTTGCGGATGCCGTCCAGCCATACCGTGGCCACCCCGGAGGCCGCCGTACGGTGCGTGATGTTCCGGGAAGCGTTGGTCAGCGCCTCCCAGGCGGCCTGGGTGTGCTCGGGCGGCGTCGTCACCGCGTCGGCGTTGATGACCGGGAGCGTGCGCCGCAGCTCGGTGCCCTCCGCGGCGCGTAGTTCGCCCCTGGCCGCGGGGTGGTCGCCCCGGTAGCTGACGATGAGCCGCAGCCCCTCGCGTTGGCTCGCCACGTACTCCGGCTTGCTCAGTGTGGTGATGTCGAACAGCCGCTTGTCCACCGTGCCTTGGGCGATCAGGCGACGTGCGTCGAGCGGGATCGTATAGACGTGGCCCCCGCGCCGCTCTACCTGGACGGGGATGTGCTCGCGCCCCTTGGCCGGCTGGATGGAAGCCGGGCGGCCCTTGGCATCGACCGCGACCCGATCACCGGTGATGAGGGTGATCCAGGTGCGGGCGTCTGCGGCCTTGTGCTGCTTCCCCGCGTGCTTGACGGCTGTCGAAGCGGCGGGATTTTCCTGGGCTACAGCGATCGGGGTGGTCATCCCCGCCGCGAGTGCGGTGGCCGCAGCGGCGGCTACACCGGCGACCCATACAGCCCGTTTTCTTGTACGCAACTTTCCCCCAATGACAGTTCACGACAAGGGCCTTGTAGGCCCCTCGCATACCGTGCATGCACTCGAAGTATGTGATGGGTTGCGGCAGTTGCCCAAGGGGGTGGCGGAAACTCGAAGCGCCCCTGAAACAAAAGAGCTTGAAAGCGTTGGAGACGGTTGGCGGACCATATAGTTCCGTGCGATCGTGACCCGTTTCGACGCACTCGCCTCCCGCTACCGGGCCGGTTTCGAACTCGTCTCGCTCATCAACTAAGTCCTGCTGACGCGCATTGTGGCCCCGATCGGCCCCACCCCCGGGGGCCTGTCCGGCGGAACGTGCCGGACAGGCCCCCGGCCCCGCGGAGGGCTCAGCGCTTGAGCGTGAAGGTGAAGCCGCTGGAGAGCTTGCCGCGCAACCGAACTGCTGAAACGAGGCTCCCCTCCTCGATCAGTCGCTCGACCTCGGCCCGCGAAAGACCGCACCCATCAGCGATCAGTCGCACCGGTCGCACCGGTATCCGCGCCGCGAAGCGAACCGAGATGTCGATCACCTCGCGGCCCAGGTGATCCGATCCGCCGGTGTCCAGGCGCCAGGCGTTGTCCCAGTCGAGGGCGATGTGATTGCGGCGCTGCACCGTCGCGTCTTGGAGCAACTCAGTTGCCAGGCCAGGGTCGTTGCCATGCAGCCGGTCCAGCAACTCAGGCCGTACGGAGCGCACATTCGTCCGCTCCAGGACCGTGAGCTTTGACGTTTCTCCGCAAACGGTGCAGAGCGCGAGGAGCCAGGCGTCGATGAGCTTGTGGTGTGCGTTGACGCGAAACTTACCGCTTGACCGGAAGCGCTCGGACGCGCACGCGTGGCAACGGCGGCGGATGAGCGGTAGGCAGGTGGGCATGACCACCCAGGTGTTGAGCACAGAAGTACACCGGTTCCAGTGAGAAATCCACAGCAAAAAGGAGCGCGGCGCACACAGAGGCGACGCGCGACGATTTAGCGCTCGGGAGGACTCAAACGGTGTACAACGGGACGTCTTTCACTAGGTGCCGTGGTTCGGCAGCACGGTAATGGCCCACAGCGGCGCTGTGCCACTAATTTCCGAGCGGCAATCACGCTACGAAGCGAGTGGTTGCGTGCTGTTCATATGAACGACCGTGCATGACTCTTGTTGTTTGACAGGTACCTGCGAAACGCTGTTCCTCGCACACGGTTCTACGCGCAGTGTCTATGCGCGTATACGCCGTGTCGCTCACCCCTCACGCGTCGCTCGACCCGCACCACAACCACCGCTCTCAACGGAGGAACCCCATGCGCCGGTTGGTCGCCACCCTGTCCACCACCGCGGTTGCCACGGTCACCGCCGTGGCCCTCGCCTCGCCCGTCTCGGCTGCCCCCGCCGACAAGCCGCAGGTCCTTTCGGGCTGGACGCAGACCAGCGCGACCAGCTACAACACGTGGAACACCGCCCGGCAAAGCCAGGGCCAGTGGGCCGCGTACGGCTTCGACTGGTCCACGGACTATTGCAGCAGCTCGCCCGACAACCCGTTCGGCTTCCCGTTCCAAACCTCCTGTGCGCGGCACGACTTCGGCTACCGCAACTACAAGAAGGCGGGCTCGTTCAGCGCGAACAAGCCGCGGCTCGACAGCGCGTTCTACGAGGACCTGAAGCGGGTGTGCAACCGCTACAGCGGTGCGCAGGAGACAGCGTGCAACAGCACGGCGTGGACGTACTACCAGGCAGTCAAGCAGTTCGGCTGATGCGCCCGGGCCTTCCCTGGCGCTGCCCAGCCCGGGAAGAAGGCCGCCGGCAGGTGACGTGCCTGGCGGGCTCGTCCGGACGGCACGTGCCCGAGCCGGGCCCGCTCGCTACCCGAAAAGCGTCTCAAGCAGCACCGCGATGCCGTCGTCCTCGTTGGACGCCGTGATCTCGTCGGCGACGGCCCGCAGTTCGGGGTGGGCGTTGGCCATGGCCACGCCGTGGCCCGCCCAGCCGAACATCGGTATGTCATTGGGCATGTCACCGAAGGCGATCGTCTGCGCGGCGGTGACACCGAGGCGGCGGGCGGCGAGCGAGAGCCCGGTCGCCTTGGTCAGGCCGAGCGGCAGCATCTCGACTATCCCCGGGCCCGCCATCGTGACGCCCACCAGGTCACCCGCGACGGTGCGCGCGATGGCGGCCAACTCGTCGTCGCCGAGCGTCGGATGCTGGAGGTAGAGCTTGTTGATCGGCGCTTCCCACACCTCGTCCGGGCGCTCGAACGAGGACGCGGCCAGCGGCCCCTCCTGAATGCGATAGCCGGGACCGACCAGTACCTGCCCGTCGATCCCATCCCGGCTCGCGGCTAGGAAGAGCGGCCCCGTCTCCGTCTCGACCTTGGCGAGCGCGAGGGCTGCGACCTGCCGGTCCAAGGTGACGGAGGTGAGGAGTCGGCGCTCGCCCGCGTGGTAGACCTGCCCACCCTGCCCACAGACCGCGATGCCCTGATAGCCCAGGTCATCGAGTATGTGTCGGGTCCAGGGCACGGCACGACCGGTGACGACGATGTGCGCGGCCCCGGCCGCCGTAGCGGTGGCTAGCGCCGCCCGGGTGCGCTCGGAGACGGTCTCATCGGAGCGCAGGAGTGTGCCGTCGAGATCGGTCGCCACGAGCTGGTACGGGAGCTGGGGGCGCGGTATGTCGGTCACGCGGTGACCGGCTCAAGTACCTCGCGCCCACCGAGGTAGGGGCGCAGCACCTCGGGCACGGTGACCGAGCCGTCCGGTTGCTGGTGGTTCTCGAAGATCGCGACGATGGTGCGGGGCACCGCGCACAGCGTGCCGTTCAGCGTCGCCAGCGGCTTCACGTGCTTGCCGTCTCGCATCCGTACGGACAGTCGCCGGGCCTGGAACTCGTTGCAGTTCGACGCGGAGGTCAGCTCGCGGTACTTGCCCTGGGTCGGAATCCACGCCTCGCAGTCGAACTTGCGGGACGCGGACGCCCCGAGGTCGCCGGTGGCCACGTCGATCACCTGGAACGGCAATCCGAGCCCGGTCAGCCACTGCTTCTCCCAGTCGAGCAGCCGCTGATGCTCGGCCTCGGCGTCCTCCGGCGCGACGTAGGAGAACATCTCGACCTTGTCGAACTGGTGCACCCGGAAGATGCCGCGAGTGTCCTTGCCATAGGTGCCGGCCTCGCGCCGGAAGCAGGGCGAGAAGCCCGCGTACCGCAGTGGCAGCTTGGCCGCGTCGATGATCTCGTCCATGTGGTACGCGGCGAGTGCGACCTCGGAGGTGCCGACCAGGTAGTAGTCGTCCTTTTCGAGGTGGTACACGTTCTCCGCGGCCTGGCCGAGGAAGCCCGTGCCCTCCATGGCGCGCGGCTTGACCAGCGCCGGGGTGAGCATGGGAATGAATCCGGCGGCGGTTGCCTGGGCGATGGCCGCATTGACCAGGGCGAGTTCTAGGAGCGCGCCGACGCCGGTGAGGTAGTAGAAGCGCGATCCGGAGACCTTGGCGCCGCGCTCGGTGTCGATGGCGCCGAGGAGCTGGCCGATTTCCTGGTGGTCCCTCGGCTCGAAGCCCTCGGCGGCGAAGTCGCGCGGGGCACCGATGGTCTCCAGGACGACGAAGTCCTCCTCGCCGCCGACCGGGACGTCGGAGTGGACCAGGTTGCCGAGCTGGCGCAGCAACCGCTGGGTCTCTTCCGCGGCGGCGTCCTGAGCTGCGTCGGCGGCCTTGACGGCGGCGGACAGCTCGCCGGCCTTCGTCAGCAGCTCGGCCTTCTCGTCGCCGGTGGCCTTGGGGATCAGCTTGCCGAGCTGCTTCTGCTCGGAGCGCAGTTCATCGAAGCGGACGCTGGACGACCTGCGCCGTTCGTCGGCGGAGAGCAGTGCGTCGACGAGGCCGACGTCCTCTCCACGGGCGCGCTGAGACGCGCGCACACGGTCGGGGTCCTCACGGAGCAGGCGAAGGTCAATCACTCCTCCAGGTTACCGGTGCGGGCTCCGACACCTCGACGCGATATTCCGTTGCGCTCGCATTTGCCCATTTTTGCACCGAAGAGAAGGTCGAGCGAGGTGAGGGTGCTTGCACCCTTGATGGCGCGAGAATACGTTCTCCGGCGCGTCAAGAATGCGCGACGCATTCGCTCTCCCGAGGCATGTAGATGCGCCAAGGTGGCTGATTTCCGCTGTGGATGGGGGAGTTGGCGAGCCTAGGTTGTCCACAGGGGCGCAGCTCCGGGGGTGACTTATCCACAGGCTGTGTGCACAATCTGTGGACTTTCTGGTCGGACATATCGACCAAGAATTGCTGGACCATGGATTCCCCAGCCGTCGCCGCCTCACACCCTCTTTCGAGTGAGTTCGGTCCCTTCTTGGGAGTTGATTCATCGCGGACCAAGAAAGCGTGGGCGTTGTGGGAGAGCTGCTGGGGTGTGTGGTGGATTGTGTTAGTTGGGGCATTTGTCTATTAGGTCGGAATCGCCTTGTCGACTTATTCACAGGTCGAGTCGAGGCTGTGGATAACTCCGCTGCGGTGTGGATGGCCATGCTGGGCGAAGGGGGCCGGCGCAGGTCGCTGGGGGCCGTCGCGGTTGCGGGTGGGCGTGGACCGGTGCGGGTGCGCGGGCGGGCGGCGGTGGTGGTTGCGGGGCCGTCGCGAGCGGGCGTGGGTAGGCGGCGGCATACGGCGGGAGCCGCTCCCCTATCTGGTGCTCCAACCGCAGACCGGCTCGCCACACCTGACGTCAGGGCAGTGCGCGCGCCACCAGCAGCCCGACGCCAGCGGCTCCCGTACGCCCCGTATCCGCGTACACCGGCATGCGCAGGCGCCGCGTTACTGCTGCCGGTGCTGCGTTCGCGTTGCGGGCTGTTGGCGCCGCGTTTGTGTTGCGGGTTGCGGGCTTCGGGCTGCGGCCCGTTGGCTCAGGCCCGGCCGTCCTGGCAGCGCGCCAGCCAGTCGGTAGCCGCCGCGAACTCCGCGTCCGTTGTGCCATTCCGCAACTCGGCGACGTCGGCCAGGTCCACGCCCGCACGCGGGTACGAGCCGAGGAAGCGCACCTTCGGGCAGGTCCGCTTCAACCCCATCAGGGCCTCGGCGACCCGGCGGTCGGTGATGTGGCCCTCGCAGTCCACGGAGAAGCAGTAGCGACCGATGCCCTCACCCGTGGGACGGGACTCGATGCGCATCATGTTGACGCCGCGCGCCGCGTACTCCTGGAGCAGTTCGAGCAGCGCGCCCGGGTGGTCGTCGCCGAGCCAGATGACAACCGAGGTCTTGTCCGCGCCGGTGCGCGACGCGGGCCGGGCCGGGCGGCCCACCAACACGAAGCGGGTCTGGGCGTTCTGTGCGTCGTGAATATCCGAGACCAGCGGCACCAAGCCGTACGTCGGCGCCGCAAACTCACCCGCGAACGCCGCGTCGTAACGCCCCTCTTGCACCAGGCGCGCGCCGTCCGCGTTGGACGCGGCCGACTCCCAGACGGCTTCGGGCAGGTGCTCCGCCAACCACTTGCGTACCTGGGGTTGGGCCACCGGGTGGCCGGTGACCGTCTTGACGTCGCTGAGCTGTACGCCAGGGCGTACGAGCAAGGCGAACGCGATGGGCAACAACACCTCGCGGTAGATCATCAGCGGCTCGCCGGTGGCGAGTTCATCGAGCGTGGCGGTCACGCCGCCCTCGACGGAGTTCTCGATCGGTACGAGCGCGGCGGCGGCCTCCCCCGACCTGACGGCATCCAACGTGGCCGGCACGGACACCATCGGAATCAGCTCCCGGGTGGCCGCCTCGGGCAGCGTGCGCAGTGCAGCCTCGGTAAACGTGCCCTCGGGGCCGAGATACGTATAGCGGCTGGGCGACATCACCATGGCTCCTCGCGATCTGACGTCCGGTGGGTGCGTCGCCGCGAGGGGTGGTGGCATGCGGGGTGGTGGCGCGCGGCCGGGGAGAAAACCCCCGCCGCATGACACCCCCTGCGCGCCTGGCGGCGTGGTGCGCTTGCCTCGCGGCGTACGGCCCGTGGATCTGGTGGGAGATCGCCACGATACCCGCGCGCCGCGACCTGATCAGCCGGACCGCCCCGTACGCGGTCAGTCGGGCAGTTCGGGGGCAGCCAGTCGGCAGCTCGGGCGCGGCTCCGGGCGCGCCACCGCGGGCAATGCCGTACGTCTTCGGGAGCGCCGAGTGGGGGCGCTGCCGTCCGTGGTGTTGTCCGGCCTCGCGCATTGGGTAGCTGTCTTCTGCCTCATCGCACCACTTTCACTGAGTCGTAATGCTTGAAGCTGTTCGAAACGCTCGCCTAGACTGCATCATCAAACATCCCCCTCTCGCTTCGGAGTAGACGTGACGCATGTCGAGAAGGAACTGGCCAGTCAGCCCGCGTGCTGGAGCCGCGCGGCCGAACTGGCCGACGCGCAGCGCGACGCGCTCCCCGAGCGAGGGGAGCGGATCGCGGTCGTAGGGTGCGGGACCTCGTACTTCATGGGCCAGGCGTACGCCGCCCTGCGCGAAAGCTCCGGGCAGGGTGAGACGGACGCGTTCGCCGCCTCCGAATTCCCGGCGACCCGCCGCTACGACCGCATCGTGGCGCTGAGCCGCTCCGGCACCACCACGGAGGTGCTCGATTTGCTGGCGCGGGTGCGCGATGGCGGTGCCCGTACGACGGCGATCACGGCGGACCCGCAGACGCCGGTGATGGAGGCCGCCGACCAGGTGATCGTGCTCGACTTCGCCGACGAGCGCTCCGTCGTACAGACCCGGTTCGCCACCTCCGCGCTCACCCTGCTCCGCGCACACCTGGGCCTGCACACCGAGGCCGCGGTACGGGACGCGCAGACCGCAGTCACCGAACCGCTGCCGGAAGGGTTGGTGGACTGCACACAGTTCGCCTTCCTGGGCCAGGGCTGGACGGTCGGTCTCGCCAACGAGGGCGCGCTCAAAATGCGCGAGGCGGCCCTCGCCTGGACGGAGTCGTACCCGGCGATGGAGTACCGGCACGGCCCGATCAGCATCACCACCAAGGGCACCGCGACCTGGATGCTCGGCACCGCGCCGGACGGCCTGGCCGACCAGGTACGGGAGACCGGTGCCCAGTGGGTGGCCGGCGGCCTTGACCCACTGGCGGAGCTGGTACGAGTGCAGCGCCTCGCCCTAGCCATCGCCGACCGCCACAGCCTCGACCCGGACAACCCGCGCAACCTGACCCGCTCGGTGATCCTTGGCGCGGGCTGAGCGACGCAAGTAGGCTGGTGGGCCTGCGCGTTGACCCTGTATGGGCTGGCCGTATGCCGTATGCCGTATGCCGTATGCCGTATGCCGTTGGCCGCTCGCTGTCGCTGGTGAGCGGCCGACGATGGTGGGGGCTTGCCCTGTTGGTGCGGGGACCACCGACGTCATCGTTTTGATGTACGCCCTGGGTAGGAGCACCCCCGCACGCGCGGGGACCACCAAGAACTTCCGGGTGGGGGAGAGCCAGCTCCAGGGACCACCCCCGCACGCGCGGGGACCACGGCAGCTCCTTCAGCACGGCGTCGATGGACCGGGGACCACCCCCGCACGCGCGGGGACCACCGACCACGTGGACGAAGAGATGACGTTCCTTGAAGGATCACCCCCGCACGCGCGGGGACCACGTCTGTTGGCCACCAGCCCTCATCCACCTGAGGGGATCACCCCCGCACGCGCGGGGACCACCCCCATCACACGCCCGTCGCCACGGACGCGCTGGGATCACCCCCGCACGCGCGGGGACCACGACCCCCGCTGGAGCCGACCGGATGCGCCCGCGGGATCACCCCCGCACGCGCGGGGACCACTGGCTCACCTGGGGCCTGGCGGTCCTGATGGCCAGGATCACCCCCGCACGCGCGGGGACCACATTGCGGCGAATCACGGGCTGATTCCGCCGCAGGGATCACCCCCGCACGCGCGGGGACCACAGTTCGCGACCAGCAGTTTTACCGCGCGCTACCCCGGTTTTTACCCACTTCTTCGAACTCCGGCATTTCGCGCAAGCCGCTCATCTCCTCGCCTCTCGCAGGTCATTGACTAGGCCGTGTTTGACTGTGCTGCCGGCGCATGTAGCCAGGAACCGTGCCCAACCGGCTACCTGTCCTTCGCCTGCCTCGCCGCGAGGAGATGTCGCCAGGCGCTGTCTCCTGGGAGTGCTGCCCCGCACGCACTGCCCAGTTTTCCGTTGGGCCCAACGTATACAGCGCCAAGGCTGACGGCGGGTACGGCGAACGGGATTAGGGGTGACGTTATCGGTCGCCGAGCAAGGTGGCGGCGTCCTCGGCTGCGGAAGCAAGAGCCTGGGCGAGGTGTTCGGGGTGGCGTCCGCCGGCGCTGGCAAGGGCTCCGGTGCCGCCTCCTCCTCCGCCGACCGTCTTCGCGGCGCGGGTGATGGCCTGAGATGCCTGGACGCCGCGGCTGAGTAGGTCCGGCGAGACGGCCGCGACGAGCAGGGCCTTGCCGAAGTGTTCCAGCGCGAGGACCACGGCCGCAGGGCCGGTAGACAGGTGGGCCAGGGTCTCGGATGCCAACTGCCTTAGCTCGTCCGGCGTGACGCCGATGACGTTCTGAGCGACGAGTTGCCCGCTGCCGACCCGGCGGGCCGTGCCGGCAAGCTGGGCGGCCTGGGAGCGTAGTTCGGTGGCCCGCATCTGCCCTAGCTTTGCCTGGGCGGTCGCAAGAGCCTCCAGACGCTTACGTAGCGTTTCAGCGGCTTCTGCGGGGCGGGCGCCAAGCACTGAGGTGAGTTCGTTCAGCAGGCGCCGTTCGGTGTCGGTGTGGCGGAGGGTGCCGTGGCCAGTGAGGGCTTCAACGCGGCGGAGGTTGGAACCGATCGAGGACTCGGACAGCAGGCGGAACGCGCCGACCTGGGAGCCGTGGGCGACATGGGTGCCGCCGCAGAGCTCGCGGGAGAAGCCGCCGATGTCGACGATGCGGACGGTGTCGCCGTACTTCTCTCCGAACAGAGCGATGGCGCCCGCAGCTTCGGCCTCGGCGCGGTCGGCGTGCCAGGCCCGCACTGCGGGGTCATCGAGGACGTGGCCGTTGACGGCCGTCTCGATCCGGGTGAGCTGGTCGCGGGTTAGGGCTGTGAAGTGCGCGAAGTCGAAGCGCAGCCGGTCGGGTTCGACGAGGGAGCCCTGTTGGCGGGCGTGATCGCCGAGGGTGGCCATGACGACGGCGTGCAGGATGTGGGTGGCCGAGTGGGAGCGCATCAGGCCCTTGCGGCGATCGCCGTCCACGACGGCTTCGCCGCTGACGCCGGTGCTCAGTTCGCCTTCGATGACGTGGGCGGTGTGGACGCGGAAGCCTTCCAGGCCGTAGCGGGTGTCGGTGATTCGCAGGCGGGTGCCGTCGCTCATGGTCAGTGTGCCGGTGTCGCCGATCTGTCCGCCGGCCTCGGCGTAAAACGGTGATCGGTCGAGCACCAGCTCGACCTCAGTGCCCTCGCCGGCGGTGGGGACGACCGTGCCGCCGCAGATGAGCCCGGTGACGGTGGCCTCGGCTCTCAGGTGCTCGTAGCCGAGGAACTCGGTGCGGGGCAGGCTCCCGGCTAGCTCGCGGTAGGTGTCCATCTTCTTGAGAGCCTCGGCGGTCTTGGCATTGCCGCCGACCTTCGCTCGCTTCCTCTGCTCGTCCAACAGCGCGGCGAACCGGTCCTCACCGACAGTCAGGCCAGCCTCCCGGGCAGCCTCGACCGTGAGCTCAAGGGGGAATCCGTAGGTGTCGGCGAGTTCGAAAGCGGTCTCGCCGGGCAGCGCGGCTGAGCCGTTGCCCTGGGTGCGAGTGATCGCGGCGTCCAGAAGCCGCGTGCCCTGGGCCAGGGTGCGGGTGAAGGACCCCTCCTCGGCGGTGACGACCTGCTCGATCAGCGCGGCCTGAGCCGTCAGCTCCGGCCAGACGCTGCCGAGGTTGCCGATGACGCTGGCGGTCGCGGCGGGGAGGACGGGCCCGTCAATGCCGAGCAGACGCGCGTGCCGGATCGCGCGGCGCATCAGGCGCCGCAGGATGTAGCCACGGCCGTCTTTGGCTGGGAGTACGCCGTCGGCGATGAGGAAGGCGATGGAGCGGGCGTGCTCGGTGACGACCTGGAAGGACACCTTCTCCTCACCCTCGCTGGGGGCCTCACGACCGGCGAGGTCCTGGATGGTGTGGAAGGTGGGCAACAGCAGGTCGGTGGTGCACACGTTGTGGGCGTTCTGGAGGATCGCGGCGAGTCTGTCCAGGCCGAGGCCGGTGTCGATGCTCTTGTTGGTGAGCTCGCCGAGGATGGGAAAGTTGCCCTTCTTGTCGCCCTCGCCGCGCTGGAACTGCATGAACACCAGGTTCCAAATCTCGACGTAGCGTTCGCCGTCGATGGCCGGGCCGCCCTCCTTGCCGAAGTCGGGACCGCGGTCGTAGTTGACTTCCGAGCAGGGCCCGCAGGGGCCGGGGACGCCCATGGACCAGTAGTTGTCCTCCATGCCCAGGCGCTGAATGCGGGAGGCGGGGACGCCGATGCGGCGCCAAAGGTGCTCGGCCTCGTCATCGTCCCTGAAGACGGTGATCCACAGCTTGTCCTTCTCCAGCCCGTAGCCCTGGGTCAGAAGTTCCCAGGCGAAGGCGATGGCGTCTTCCTTGAAGTAGTCGCCGAAGGAGAAGTTGCCCATCATCTCGAAGAAGGTCGCGTGCCGGTTGGTGCGGCCGACGTTGTCGATGTCCGAGGTCCTCGCGCACTTTTGAATGCTGGTCGCGCGGAGGGAGGGCGGGGTGCCCTCGCCCAGGAAGTAGGGCTTGAACTGGTTCATCCCGGCGTTGGCCAGCAGCAGGGTGGGGTCGTTGGGGATCAGTGGGCTGGACGGGATGGGCTGGTGGCCACGGGAGGTGAAGAAGTCGGTGAACGTGTTGCGGATCTGCGTCGAGCGCATAACGGCATGGCCTCACGAAAGAGTCGTGGAAGGTGGGGGAACATCACACGCCGAGCCGGGCCGAGAACAGGGACTGAGAGGGTTCTCAGTTCTCCAGCTCGACGCAGATAGCTCGCGCTCCCACGGTGTAACCCATGACTCCAGATCCGTTGATCACATCGGTGCCGCAGCAGACCGCCATCACGATGGTCCCGGTCTGCCGCAGCACCGACTGTAGCGAGCCCGGCGTCAAGATCGCTTAGGGTGCGGGGGCTGACACCCGGTGGGGGCCCAGAATGTTGAGACCAGGCGGGTGACGGCACCCTCCCATGACGGCTCGTTGGGGGGCGACTCGTCCTCACCGTTTCAAGTGCCGGTGTCTCACCCCAGTCAGGTCACCGGAGGGCCCCGTGTTGGGTAGACGCGGACGGAGTACCGCTCGTCGTAATCGGTGACACCGAGTACGTAAGCGTTACCGGCACACAGAGCACGTAGGGCGCGCTCGTACTCGGCGATGGAGTACTGGCACGGCCCGATCAGCATCACCACCAAGGGCACCGCGACCTGGATGCTCGGCACCGCGCCGGACGGCCTGGCCGACCAGGTGCGGGAGACCGGGGCCCAGTGGGTGGCCGGCGGCCTAGACCCACTGGCGGAGCTGGTACGAGTGCAGCGCCTCGCCCTCGCCATCGCCGACCGCCACAGCCTCGACCCGGACAACCCGCGCAACCTGACCCACTCGGTGATCCTTGGCGCGGGCTGAGCGACGCAAGTAGGCTGGTGGGCCCGCGCGTTGATCCTGTATGGGCTGGCCGTTGCCCGTTGGCCGTATGCCGTTGGCCGCTCACTGTCGCTGGTGAGCGGCCGACGATGGTGGGGGCTTGCCCTGTTGGTGCGGGGACCACCCCGAACTCCAAGAGGAAGTCGTACGCGGTGAGGGTCCACCCCTGCACGCGCGGGAACCTTTCCTGGTGAAGATGCGAGTGCTGATCCTGGATGACACGCGTGAAATAAGTGGGCGCCATCATCGGCTGACGTGTACGAACAGCGCCCCCGACGTGTCTCCGTCGAGGGCGTGTCCCAACCTGCAGGCTTACTCGCCACCTGCGGCCACGGGGCAGAAGTGACGATCACGATCACGTCTGTCGATCATCACGCGGGCTCCCTCACCGAGTAAAGGCGCGCCAGTCGAGTCGCTTCGTCGTCCCGGAAGGCAGCGACTTCCCGACACCTTTGGCTCATGACAAACTCGCCAAGCGGCATGCACAAGTCCATGCGTTGGATGCACACACCGATGATGAACGGGCCGTTCGTAGCCCGGTACATGCGTATCCCGTAGTAACCCTCTTGGCAGTCATCGGGATTGTTGAACCGGCAGTCGGCGCAGGTCTCGGGGAGGCGCACGGGCCGGATGCTCTTCGCGTACAACGTCCGCCCGTCCGGCAAACGGTATCGAACCCGCTGGTCCGAAGCGCCGGCCGTGATGATTCGACGTACGGGGACGGCGCCGAGGTGGTCCACGACTTTCTGCATGGCGGCGAGCGACGCGCCGCCGTCCTCCAGGGAGACGAGCATGCGCACCACGACGGACCGGCCGTGCTGCTCGATGATGCGCAGCACCCGCTCGACGTGATCGCTGTCGGGGATCACGATGTTCGCGGAGACCTTGACGCCGTGTTCGTGGGCGGCCTCGATCGTCATCGTGAGAGCTTCTAATTTTCGGGCCGCGAGCTTCGGGGAGGCGAGGCGCGGGGCTTGTACGGCGGCGAGTTCGTCGGGGGTGGTGCCGAACACGCTTAGGTTGATGCGGTCAAGGCCAGCGGCCGCGGCCTCGGGCAGGACGGCCGCGCCGTTCTCGCCATTCGATGTGAGACCGACAGTCAGGCCGAGGTGACGTGCGATCCTGATCAGGTCAGGCAGCTCGGGATGAAGGGTAGGTTCCCCTCCAGTGAAGTGCACTTCGTTGGTGGGCAGGCTGCCGCGGACTGCGGCGAGTGCGAGGGCGAAGTCCGAATCAGCCACGATTTTAGCTGGCAGAAAGCTCGCCCCGTTGGTCTTGAGGTAGATCGACACGCGCCCGGTACGCCCCGAGGTGCCGATGAACTCGCCTGCGGCACGACCTAAGTTGTCGGTGGTAACGGGTGTGCCTTCATTGTGGCAGAACTGACAGGCGAGGCCGCATGCGTCGATGATTTTGACGCGCAAGGTACGGTCGGGCCTGACCTCGATAGGCAAGTTTTCGAGGTCGTGCATGGTGCCCCCTCTCCGTGCCGGCCGGGGCACGGTGCCCCGGCCGGGGCTAGCGGACGCTGACCTACTCGAACCGAAGGTCGGCGATGGAGTCGAGATCGATGCCGTACAAGGCATAGACCTTGGTCGTGTTGATCGACGTCAGACGATCACGGTCGATCCCTAGGACGGCGGCGGTGTCCCAGACCTGGGTGTCGTCGTCTGCCTCGATCTCCAAATACGGCGGGATGCGGGGCCACTCGTCGATTTCCAGCCGCACCTCGCCGAGGGTGTAGGAGGTACGCCGGTTCTCCTGGTAGCTGCGCGGCGTGAGACCGACCAGGCCGAGCAGTTCGCTCGTTTCCTCGAACGAGCCGACGGTGACTTCGGTCTCGTGGGTGCCGTCCACGGCGTCCGTAGAGACCTGCTTGACGCACAGCGTGGTGCCCGTGCCGGTGTCACGCAGCCGCACCCATCGCCCGGGAACGGCCGGGATGGTGTCGTAGACGTACCGACGCATGAGCCGAGTCTTGTCCCGCTGGACGCCACCGGCGTCGAGGATGAGCTGCGCGGTCTTCGCAGGGTCGATGTCCAGGGCCTTCGCTTCATACTCGATGCTTGCCATGGGGCTCCGATCGGTGATTGTCGCCGTGATGTGTTGACCGCCCGGCGCGCAAGAGGAGGGCAAGGCTTCCCGCCCCAGAATGTTGAGGCCAGGCGGGTGACGGCACCCTCCCATGACGGCTCGTTGGGGGCGACTCGTCCTCACCGTTTCGAGTGCCGGTGTCTCGCCCCAGTCAGGTCGCCGGAAGGCCCCGTGTTGGGTAGACACAGACGAAGTACCGCCCGTCGTAATCGATGACACCAAGTACGTAAGCGTTACCGGCACTCAGAGCATGTAGGGCGCGCTCGTACTCGCCGTCGTCGCTGTCCTACTTGAGCAGATGAGCATCAGGCTGGAGCGTGTCAGCCCCAGCGCGAGCAAGGGGACATCGCACATGCATGGCGCGGTCGGCCCACGGGCAAGCAGGTGGGCCAAGTGGTGTGCTTCTGCCCGCAGCCATCGCGCGGCGAGGCCCGGCGTGCGAGCGTGGTACATCGCCAATGACACCTGCCGGTGGCCGTTCAGTTCGTTGGCGGGTGGCATCACAGCGATAGGCGACACAGGCCCGGGCGGGCGAGGGGGCTGGGTGTGAGGGATGGAAGGTCACGATCACCATCCGTTTTCCTGGGCATGCTCCCTGCCCCCGATGAGCTGGTCCAGTTGGACACGGTAGAGCTCGACTTGCCCGGGGGTCAGGATGAGTAACGACTCGGAAGTTTTACCGTTCTCATGATGAACCTGAACGGGCAGCGCCCCTTGCTGCGCCCGAGGGTCGTAACTGGCATCGTGGTGCAAGGGCGTCACGTGCGTGACGGGGGCGGACACTGGGCATAAGGTCGTGCCGTTTGCCGGCGCGCACCAGTCATGCCCCTCCCTCAGCGGATGCAAGTGGTAAGACGCCGTTGCCTTGTCTGGGAGGGCAACGACGACGCCGATTTCCCCTTCTTCTCCCCTGGCAAGGTCGAGAGCGAGGTCGCCAAGGCGGGGGTGGAATGGTGTGCCAACGCAGGACTTACCGCGCACACTGGGCAGTTGGGGTGGGTTCTGTTCGACCATGCGTCGAAGCTAGAGACATGGCAGGGGGCGAACATGAGCCGGAGGAATACACCCTCTATCCGTCGAGGTGAAAGCGGTCGGACATGCGCCGCAACTTCTCGCGCGTCGCGGCTCGCTCGGCGTAGACAATGCTCCGGAGCGTGGACCGAGCGATGGGGTGGTTGCGCACGAGTTGGGGAGCGATCCGCTCGGCGGTCTCCAGTTCAACAAGCGCTTTGTCGCGGTTGCCGTCCCACAGCCACGCACGAGCGAGATCCATATGGTGATGGCTCTGGCGAGAACTGGGCAGATCGGCGACAACTTCGGGACTCGTGCGGCGGTTGATGGCGAGTGCCTTGATCTGGTCACCCGCCTCCAAGGCGACGCTGATCGCGTGAATCTGCACGTTGCCGGTGGAAAACGTCACGGAGTGGCGGTCGTAGACCGGCGGGCCCTGGTAGTTGCTCACCCGGTAGGCGGCATCTTGGGCGTAGCCGATGCGGTCCTCGGCCTCGCTCGTCCGGTTGGCGCGCGCAGCGGCGACTGCGGCGCGGAGTTGCAGTGACCCCCACATACGCAGGGCGGGCAGGTCACCGCGGTCGTAGTCATCTTGTATCCCGGTGAGGGCCTTGTCGGAGAGGGTGAGCGAGTCAGACCAATCCGCCGTGGCCCACATGTCCCATACCCGCATCCAGTCGGCTAGAGAGGGCATCACAGGGTCGCCGGACAGCCGTGCGGACCATACTGCGCGCTCGGCAGCCATGGCGATCAGCTCGGGGTGCCCAAGAGCGTGGGCGGCGGTGTGGGCGAACTTGCAAGCGACCGCGTAGACCGCGTATGCCTCCTCGCGCTCATGCCCCGTGGCCACCTCAGCGAGCGCGCGAGCCTCGCGCAGCAAGTCGGGCAAAACCCGCAGAATCGCAACGTTGGCCGCCGCGTCCCGCAGCCGGTGTAGGCGGGTCATCTCCTGCCACAAATCCCCGGAAGAGCGGGGCGTTCCGTCGAACACAGGCGTGAGGTCGTAACGGCGCAGCTCGCGCAGGATGGACGATGCCGTGACCTGCCATCCGTTCTCGCCCGGCGAGCTGTTGTACGGACGACCGATCAAATCGTTGGGGTGCACGTGCAACTCGGAGGCGATGAGATTGAGTAGCCCGACGCGATCGAGTTCAATATGCCCCCGCTCCATTTTGGAGACCCAGCCCTGAGACTTGCCCAGGGCTGCGGCGAGGTCGGCCTGTGGCATCCCGAGACGAAGCCGCGCGCGCCGAACACGGCGACCGATCTCCTCAGCCTCTTCCAACATCAGCGTGCCCCCAGTGCTGCGGGGCGACGGTTGATCTCACGCAAGTAGCGAGGCAGTGGTGTTCCGTATGTCGGGCTCATACGCCAGACGGTACCCAGATCAAACTATGCATGGGGATAGCAAGTCTGGAACGACGTCGCAGGGCCGGCGCGCTTCTCGGCCTTCGCACCCCGCCGCCGGCCTACTCTCCGAGGCTTCGCCGGTCCGGCACCTCGTGCCGCCTCCCCCGGGCCCACCTCCCTCGCCCCCGCCTGGCCCGCCCGCGGCGGACGCCCGCGCCGCCGAAACCGCCGCTGCCGCCGCCGAAGCCGCAACCGCCGCCGAGGGCGACAACGCGAGGCCCCGCACCCCACACCCCGCACCCCACACCCCGTACCCCGCAACCGCGCCTGGGGGGACACGCGAGATCATGCGTACACGACGTGGCCCCTGCGTCCCTGCTGTGCAGTCTTGAACGTTTTTGTTTGAATGGGTGACTGGTCTCCCATGAGTGCGCATGAAGACGCAGTGCGTGTGCCGAGGAGGCCGCGGCGGGGCACAGTGGACACAACGAGGAACGCACAACGCGCAGCGCACAGCAAACAACGCACAGCAAACAACGCGCAGCAGACAGCGCACACCGCGCAGTAGGCAGTCACACGAAGGCAGTCACACAGAAGGCAATCGCACAGTAAGCGATCACACGGCTAGGGAAACGCGCCGCCAGCGCGCGGTCGCGAAGTGGTGGAGGTGTAGTGAACCGGTACGAACGGCACAATATGTTGCTTGGTCTCCTTGCCGAACGGCGACAGCTTGAAGTGGACAATGTCGCAATCGAATTGGATGTTTCCGCGGCGACGATCCGCCGTGACCTGGACCATCTGGCCGAGCAGCGGTTGCTGACCCGGACCAGGGGTGGGGCGGTGGCGCACACCGTCGCGTACGACCTGCCGTTGCGCTACAAGGCCATGCGCAACGGTGAGGAGAAGGAGCGGATCGGGCGTGCCGCCGCGGCACTCGTGAGCCGGGGCATGGTGGTGGGGCTCAACGGTGGTACGACCACGACCGCGGTGGCTCGGGCCATCGCCACCAGGACGGATGGGCCCGACAAGTCCGATGAGCCGGTGGTGACCATCGTGACCAATGCTCTGAACATCGCCAACGAGCTCGCGGTACGCCCCCATGTGAAGATCGTGGCCACCGGCGGGGTGGCGATGCCGCAGTCGTACGAGCTCATCGGCCCGTTGGCCGGTCACATCCTGCGGGAGATCAGCCTGGACATCGCCTTCATCGGCGTGGGCGCGCTGAACGCGGAGCTTGGCGCCAGTGCGCACGATGAGGGTGAAGCGAGCATCAATGCTCTGTTGGCCGCGCAGGCCCGCAAGCTCGTGGTCGTAGCGGACAGTTCGAAGCTCGGCGAGCAGGCGTTCGCCAGGATCTGCCCGGTCAGCGCCATCCATGTGCTGGTCACGGACTCGAAGGCGCCCGAGCAGGCCAAGCGGTTCGAGGAGCGTGGGGTGACCGTCATTCAGGCGTGAGCAGTGCCTGGGGCGGCGGTGTCGTCCCAGGTTCCCGCGCAGCGAAGTGCAATTCTGCGCGTTTCTAGAAGTTTACGAACACCTCTTGTCACCTTCGCGCAGTGGCGTGCAAGATGAAGCCGCCTCGTGGTGAACGCCGCTGCACGCCGCTCCATGCTGCGTGCCCGGCGTGCTCCCTACCGCGAGGACTCGGCAGTCGCATTTCCCTGCACGGCGGTTTCCGCGTGCCTTGGGCGGGCTGCCCCGCGTCCGCTCTCGCTCTCACTGCCGGAGGTGAATGTGACGGCTTCCGTATCGTCGTCGGCCCGTCCGGGCACGTCGCAACACGAAGCCCCACCCTCTGCGGCCCCGCGCCCGAAGGGGAAGCGGGCACAGCGCAAGCTCGGGCGCGTCCCGCTGCGCCAACGGCTGCGGCGCGACTGGGTCTTGTTGCTGCTGTGCCTGCCCGGGGTGGCCTACTTCGCGGCCTTCTTCTACCTGCCGCTCATCGGCAACGTCATCGCCTTTCAGGACTACCAGCCGTTCCTCGGCTTCAAGCACAGCCCGTATGTGGGCTTCCAGAACTTCTCCGCGCTCGTCGAGCAGCCGGAGTTTTGGACGGCGGTGTACAACACGCTGGAGATCACCGGTCTTCAGCTCCTGCTCTACTTCCCCGCGCCGATCGCGCTGGCCCTGCTGCTGAACTCGCTGGTCGGTGAGACGGCCCGGCGCTTCGTGCAGACCGTCGTCTACCTGCCGCACTTCCTGTCGTGGGTCGTGGTCGTGGCGATGTTCAAGCAGGTGCTCGGCGGGACCGGCACGGTGAGCAGCTTCCTCAATGACAACGGCGTCGCTGTCGGCAACATCATGACCAACCCCGACACCTTCAAGCTGCTGGTCACCTCCCAGATGATCTGGAAGGACTGCGGCTGGGGCGCCATCATCTTCCTCGCCGCGATGGCCTCCATCGACACCGCGCAGTACGAGTCGGCGGCGATGGACGGCGCGGGTCCCTGGCGGCGGATCTGGCATGTGACGCTGCCCGGCATCCGGCCGGTGATCATCATGCTGCTGATCCTGCGCCTCGGCGACATCCTCTCCGTCGGCTTCGAGCAGATGCTGCTCCAGCGCGAGGCGGTGGGCGCCGAGGCCTCCGAGGTCCTGGACACCTACGTCTACTTCCACGGCGTCGTGGACGGCGACTGGGGCATGAGCACGGCCGCCGGACTGATGAAGGGCGTGATCGGACTCGTGCTGATCGTCGCCGCCAACAAACTGGCCCACCGCCTGGGCGAGCAGGGAGTGTACAAGTGACCACCTCGCTGCTGACCTCGCGCAAGCCGTCCGGGCCTGGCCGCAAGAGTGGCGCGCCGAGCAACCGCGCCTGGCCCTGGCTTCGGGGCCCACGGCCCGAGCGACCACCGTGGATGGAGCGCCCCAGCTGGTACGGGCAGATCGCCAAGGCGGTGGCCCTGACCCTGATCGTCGTGGTCGTCTGCTACCCGTTCTTGCTCGCGCTGGGCACCAGCCTGGCCGGGCAGCAGGAACTCGACGCCAACGGCGGCTATGTGCTGATCCCGGAGCACCCCACGTTCGAGGCGTACAACGTGCTGCTCCAAGGCGGCGTGGTGACTCGGGCGACACTGGTCAGCGTCGTCATCACGGTGATCGGCACGGCGCTGAGCGTGTGTGCACGGTCGCCCTCGCGTACGGCCTGTCCCGGCCCGGCGTGGTGTGGGGCAAGCCGATCCTGCTGCTGGTCCTTGGCACCTTCTTGTTCACGCCCGGCATCATCCCCACCTATCTGGTGGTGCAGGAATTCGGCATGCTGGACAGCTATGCCTCGCTGGTTCTGCCGGTGCTGCTCAATGTCTTCAACGTCATCGTCGTACGGGCGTTCTTCCAGGGAATTCCCACCGAGTTGTACGAGGCCGCGCGGCTCGACGGCGCCGGCGAGCTCACTATTTTGTGCCGTGTTGTGTTGCCGCTGTCCAAAGCGGTCATCGCGGTCGTCGGTCTGTTCTACGGCGTGAGTTACTGGAACAGCTTCTTCAACGCCCTGCTCTTCCTCAACGACTCCGGAAAATACCCGCTCCAGGTCGTGCTGCGGTCCTATGTCGTGCAGGGCGAAAGCATCAACGCCCGTGCCCTCGGCGTCAGTACGCTGCCGCCGTCTATCTCCCTCCAGATGGCCGTCCTCATCCTCGCGCTCATCCCCATTCTGTGCGTGTACCCCTTCCTCCAGAAGTATTTCGCGAAGGGCGTGCTCACCGGCGCGGTCAAGGGTTAAGCGACGCTGCGCACCTAGGTAGTTGCCGTAGTCGCCTCACCGCCGTTGCCAGCCGACCGCACCCACCGAACCAGGAGAACCATGGCACCCCAGCAGAACGACAGGCAGCAGGTGAACGGCGTGCAGCACAGCGGCCGGCAGGAAATGCAGCAGCAGGAAATGCAGCACACGCAGCAGACGTCCCCGCACACGCAACAAGCGAACGTGCGGCGCCCCGGTGAGTGGCAGCTCAATCGACTTGACCGCCGCCGTTTCTTCGGGGTGGCGGGCGTCGCTGGAATCGCCGTCGCCGGGCTGACCACGCTGAGCGGCTGCACCACAGGAACGGCCGCGTCCGGGAAGGGCGCCGAGGGGTTCCGTAAGGTCAAGCTCCCCGCGTACGTACCGGCCAACGTCGCACCCGCCGACCTCGCCGGCAACACCGAGGGCCTGGACGCCGCCTATCTGCGGTACCCGACGAAGCTGGTCAGGTCGGTGCCGAAGCCTCCCGGCGACGGGGAGTCCATCAGCGCACTCACCGAGACCTTCACCACGCCCGCCCCCGCGATGGGCCGCAACCGCTATTGGAAAGAGCTCAACAAGCAGTTGGGCTCCGAGCTCAAGATGAACATCGTCGTGGACAGTGGCGCCGATGCCTATCTGACGAAGTTCAATGCGATCATCGCCAGCGGCGACATACCCGACCTGGTGTGGTTCCCACCCAACCAGGGCCTGCGCAAGGTCCCGCAGCTCCTTCAGGCGAAATTCCACGACGTGACCTCGTATCTGTCGGGCGCGGCCATCAAGAAATACCCCAACCTGGCCAACCTTCCCGACTATGCGTGGAAGACGGCCGTCATCAATGGAAAGATCGCCGGGGTGCCCGTTGCGTACGGACGTATGGGTCAGATCTACGTCATCAACGAGGACTTCTGGAAGCCGGTCGGCGGGGCCACCTTCGCCAGCGCCGAGGACTTCCTCGACAAGGGCAAGGAACTCCTTGACACCAAGCGCAAGAAGTACGTCCTGGAGCCCGCGTACGTCAATGCGCACAATATGTTCGCGCAATGGTTCGGCGCCCCCTCGTCGTGGCGCCTCGATGGCGGAAAGCTCACAAATCGCTATGAGACCGATGAATACTTCGAGGCGCTCGAATTCGCGGTGAAGGTGTTCAAGGCCGGGCTGTTTTGGCCGGACCCGAACCTGACCACCACACGCGAAAAGATGGCCCAGGGCACATTGGGTGCCTATGTGCAGTCCTTTCCGTCCTTCCTGGTGGACGTCAAGACGTACGACTTCCCGTTCGGCATCATCAAGCCGTTCGCCGCAAAGCCCGGGGTGACCGCCCACTTCGACTTCGGTGCCGGTTCTGTTGGCTTCACCGCCATCAGCAAGAACGTAGACAAGAAACGCATCCCCACGCTGCTCGGCGTGCTCGACTATCTCGCCGCCCCGTTCGGCACTGAGGAGCGGCTGTTCCTCGACAACGGCATCGAGGGCACCCACCACCGCCGCACCGACCGTGGCGATGTCGTTCTGACCGACAAGGGCAACGCCGAGGCCGTCACCACCGCGATGCCGCTCGCGTTCCTCGCCAACACCCCCGAATACCTCTACCTCCCCGGCAAGTCGGATCTCACCCGGCGCATCCACGGCTGGCAGCAGGAACTCATCAAGATCGGCCAGGCCAGCCCGGTGATCGGCCACTACTCCGACACCAACGCCGACAAGGGCGCCTCCCTGACCAAGGCACTCAACGACGGCGTCCTCGACATCATCGCCGGCCGCAAGTCGCTTTCCGACTTCGACGGTCTCCTGCGGAGTTGGCGCTCGGGCGGCGGCGACCGCATCCGCAAGGAGTATGAAGAGTCGCTGGCCAGCGCCAAGAAGTAGACCGGGGCCGAGCAACCGATGACACAGGGGAGAGACACATGACAGCCAGCGAAGACCTCCGGATCGGCGTCATCGGCCTCGGGCTGCGCGCCAACCTGGCCGTGGCCGCACACCGTCCCGGCCACGGCAGCGTCGTGGCCGCCGTCGCCGACACCGACGCCGCGGTGCGCGCGAAGGTGCCCGAGCGGTTTCCGGGCGCGAGCGCCGTGGATGACTACCGCAAGCTCCTTGACGACGCGTCCATCGACGCGGTCATCGTCGCCACGCCCGACGACACGCACGAGGCCATCACCTGCGCCGCGCTCAGCGCCGGCAAACCCGCGTACGTCGAAAAGCCGCTGGGCATCACCGTCGAGAGTTGCGACGCGATGTTGCGAGCCGGCTACGAGACCGGCACCCGGCTCTACGTCGGGCACAACATGCGCCACATGGGCGTCGTGCGACTCATGCGCGATCTGATTGCGCGCGGTGACATCGGCGAGCCCAAGACGGTATGGGTGCGGCACTTCGTCTCGTACGGCGGCGACTACTACTTCAAGGACTGGCACGCCGATCGGCGGCGCACCACCGGGCTACTGCTCCAAAAGGCCGCGCACGACATCGACGTGGTGCACTGGCTGGCCGGTGGCTACACCCAGCGGGTCAATGCGCTGGGTGACCTGATGGTTTACGGCGATCTGCCGCGCCGGGAGCCCGATACGCCGCGCCCTGACGGCTGGCTGCGGGAGTTCGACTGGCCACCGACCGCGCGCCGCGACCTCCACCACATCGTGGACGTCGAAGACGTGTCGGTGATGAACATGCGGCTGGACAACGGCGTCATCGCCGCGTACCAGCAGTGCCACTTCAGCCCCGACTACTTCCGCAACTACACGGTCATCGGCACCGAGGGCCGGATCGAGAACTTCGGCGACGGCCCCGGGGACCTGGTGCGGCTGTGGAACACCGGCCCCACCGGCTACCGGGCGAGCGGCGACGCCGAGTTCCGCGTCCCGGAGGCGAAGGGCACGCACGGCGGTGCGGACGCCCGGATCATCGAGGAGTTCTGCCGCTTCGTGCGCGAAGGCGGCGCGACGGACACCTCACCGGTGGCCGCCCGAATGAGCGTGGCGGCAGGCGAGCTTGCGACGCGCTCCCTACGCAACGGCGGCACACCCTTCGATGTGCCGCCGCTGGCACCGGAGTTGATGGCGTACTACGCGGCAGGACAGGTCCGAGCGGGCGGCGCCCACACGTGAAGTGACGCCAATACGGGAGCGGCCAACACGGGGACGGCGCCGCTGACATAGCCGCGCTCCGGTCCGGATCGGCACTCCGAGCGGGGAGGAGCACCGGCCCGGACCGGGACGCCAGCCAGGCCAGCCCTCAAGCAACCGCTGCCTCACGTACGTCAGCCCTCAAGCAGCCGCTGCCCCACGTACTCGCCGTCTCCCGCCGCCGCCGGGACCGCGAAGAGGCCGCTGGCCTCGTGTCGTAGGAAGCGGGAGAGCCCGTCGCCGCGGTCCAGCTTGCGCTGCACGGGCACGAACCCCTTCATCGGGTCCGCCTGCCAGGCGATGAACAGCAGACCCGCGTCCGGGGTGCCGTCGTCGCTGAAGCCATCGTGGTACGAGAACGGGCGGCGCAACATCGCCGCACCCTGGTTGGACTCGGGCGCCGCGACCCGTACGTGTGCGTCGCCGCGGATGGCGATCGAGCCGTCCGCGGCGAACTTGTTCAGGTCCACCGGGGTGGTCTCGGTGCCGCCGGAGAGCGGGGCGCCGTCCGACTTGCGGCGGCCGATGACCCGCTCCTGCTGCGCAAGGGAGAGGTTGTCCCAACTGTCGAGCAGCATGCGGATACGCCGTACGACCGCGTACGAGCCACCGGCCATCCACTCCGGTGAGCTGTCGTCGCCGCCCTTGGGCACGAAAATCCGGGTGTCGAAGTCCTCTTCCTCCGGTTTGGGATTGTTGGTGCCGTCGATCTGGCCCATCAGATTGCGCGTGGTGCGCGGCTCGGTGGTCGCGCCCGGGGTGCGGTTGAAGCCGGCCATGTACCAGCGCGTACGGGCCGCATCGCCGGCCAGGCGTTGCAGCGTACGCAGCGCGTGAAAGGCCACCAGGCCGTCGTCGGCGCCGAGTTGCAACCACAGGTCGCCGTCGCTGCGCTTGCGGTCCAGCGCATCGGATGAGAAGTCGGGCAGCGGGCTCAGGGCCTGCGGCAGCTTGTCCTTCAGGCCCACCTTGTCGAAGAAGGTGCGCCCAAAGCCCATGGTGACGGTGAGGGATGAGGGGCCCGCGTCCAGCGCGATACCGGAGCTGTCCTGGTCCGGTGCGCGGCCGTCCGACATCTCCCGCGCCGCTTCCGTCCAGCGGCGCAACAGCGCGGCGGTGGCCTTGCGGTCGGTGCCGGGGGCCAGGTCGAAGGCGATGAGATGGCCGTGTGTCTGGTTCGCGGTGGTGATCCCGGCCTGCGGAGTGCCGTGCGCACGAGCCTCGCCTGCGAAGGCGACGGATGTGGTGCCGATGCTGGTCAACGCGGTGGAGTCGGTATCGCGTGAGACGCGGTCCGCCGCCACGGCACCCGCCCCGCCGGCGATGAGCCCGGCGGCGCCCGCCGCGCCCGCCGTGCCCAGCAGACGGCGGCGCGAAATGGAGTCCTGAGTCATGGTCCGACCTTCACAGTGTCGATCTCCGTCACCTGATCGATGTCGGAGGTGCGTACGGTCAAGGAGAGTTGCCAGTCGCCTGGCATGGGGAGTTGAACGCCGGCCGCGCTCCAGTGGCCCGCCGACACCCGGTTCAAGGCCACGGACAGCGGCCCGACGCCCTTCTCCCGCAAGGTGAGGGACGCCTTGAGTTCAGGCGGGTCAACGGGCCGGCCGCCCGGTCCAGTGAGATAGGCGTGGAACTGGTTGTCGCCCGAGCGCGCCGGGTCGAGCGTCACCTGCGCGGTGCCGCGCCCGTTCGGGCCGCCGGTGTCGTACGCGATGCGTACGGTGGCCGCATCAGCGGTGGCGCCCTGTTGCGCCGCGGCCTGCTCGGTCTCGGCGCGGCCCGGCTGGGTGCCGGTGAGCACCGTCGTCACGGCGAGCAGGACGACGGCGATGCCGGTCTCGACGGCCACGGAGCGGCGCAGTCCGGTACGGACCGGGTCTGCGTCGCGCTCACGCCGGGTCCGCGTCACGCTGACGGCGGCTCGCTGCCGCGCGAGCTGCGCAGCCCGCGCGGAATCGGACGGAGCGCCTTTGCCTGCGCGACGGTTGCCGGCTTTTGTTTCTGCTGCGGAGGTGGCGCGAGGTCGTGCGGTGGGATGTGCGTTGGCCGGTGGGACGGCCGGTGGGATGGTGTGTGGAGTGGCCGGCGCGTTGGATGGTGCGGTGGTTTGTGCGTCAGGCTCGGTGTCGGCCTTGGTACTCGATGCTCGCTCGGCCTTGGCGTTCGTTGGGCCCTTCGTTGTGCCCTTCGTGGTGCGGATCGCCGGTGCGGCGTCGAGTTGGGACGTCCAACGGCGGGAGAATCCGGCCGCCCCCACCAGCAGCGCCACCAGGCCGACCTTGACCAGGAGCCAGCGCCCGTACTCCGTGTCGGTCAACGCCGCCCACGAACCGACCTGCCGCCACGACTGGTAGAGCCCGGTGGCCGCCAGCGTGCCAACCGAAGCCAGGGCGAGTTGGGAGAAGCGCCGCACCGCGAGCCGTGGCAGCGCCACCTCGGAGCGCAGCGAGACCAGGAGGGCGATCAGTCCGCCCAGCCACACCGCGACAGCCAGCAAATGCAGCACATCGACCGGCATCGCCAGCGACCTTTGGAGGCCCACCGACGCATGCTCGGCCATCGCCCAGGTCGCGGCGAGGCCCACGGCGACGAGCGTGCCCACGATGCCGAGCCCCCACGCCAGGTCGGGCCGCCCGGCACCGAGCGCGGGGCCCTCGGCCCCACCGTGGCCCTCGCCTCGACCGTGGCTCGCGCCCCGGCCCAGCCCCGCGCCCCGGCCTTGCCCCATGCCCCGGCTTTGCCCCGCGCCCCGGCCGGCGGCGCTACGACTGGTGCCATGGCTGGTGCCGCTGGCCGAGGCCCGCGACTGGCCGGATGGCGCGTACGAGTCGAACAGCACCGCCAAGAACACGGCTGCCGCGGCCAGCAACAGCAGCCGTGAAAGCATCGCCGTTCCCGGCTTGGTGTCCAAGACGTCCCGCAACAGCCCGAGGTCGAACGCGGCGCCGAGCCCCTTGCCGTTGCTGGTGTACGGGCCGCGCAGCATCAGCAGCGCGACGGTGGCGGCGAACAACGCCACCCAGCCGGTGGCGGCCACCCGCTGCACACCGCGGGTGGTGTGGCAGCGCCCGGCGAACACACACGCCCCGACGAGCAACACGAAGCCGCCGTACGCCGCGTACCGGACGATGTCGTACAGCGCGGAGACCGTGTCGTCGGGCTCCGCACTTGGCACGGTGACCGAGGTCTTGGACGGCGCGCCGATGGAGAAGGTGTACGCGCCGCCCACCGGATGGCTGTCCTCCGACACCGCCTGCCAGGCCACCGTGAACGTGCCCGTAGGCAGCCCGGAGCGCAGCCGCACCGCGGCTGTGGACGACTTGCCGCCCACGTGCGCCGGCTTGCCGTCATCCACCCGCTCACCCCGCGGGTCCAGCACCCGTACCGAGTCGTCCGAGAGCAGCACACCCTCCGAGAAGGTGAGCGATACGCGCTCGGGCGCCTCCCGCAGCACCGCGCCCTTTGCCGGGTCGGTCCCGGTGAGCGCGGCATGCGCTGCGGCCGGGGTCGCGCCGACGCCGAGCGCGCACAGCAGCGCCGCGAGCAGCGTGCCGAGCACGGTCAGCGGCCGGCGATGCCGCCCCACCAGCGGCCGTCGTACGGCCCGCGCCCGCCGACACGCCACCCGCGAACACCATGCTGCCGGAGCCGCCGGGGTGAGCGCCTGCCGGGACGGCGCGCCAAGGCGGCGCGGTGTCACGGGCCGTGGAGTGGCCTGGTCAAAGGGCGCGGGCATAGGGGGTCAGTCCTCGGGTCGGTACGACGTCGGCTTGACCGGGACCTTGACCTCGATCGGCTGAGACGTGGCGAAATGCAGGGTCAGTGTCACGGTCTCGCCCACCTTCGGCTGACGCGTCAGCTTCGCCAACATCAGATGGTTGCCGCCGCGGGCGAGGTCCAGTTCTCCGTCAGCCGGAACCTCGAACTCCGTCACCTTCCGCATGGCGTTGCCCTCGGTGGTGTGCATCGTGACGTCGTCCGAAAGTGCGGTGGTGACCGAGGTGAGCTTGTCGCCACCGCTGCCGGAGTTACGCACGCTGAGGTAGCCGGCGGCCATGTCCGGGGTGGGTGGGCGCGGCAGGTACGCGCCGTCCACCGCCAACTCGGGAGCGCCGGCCGCACCACCGTTGGAATCGCCGTCCGACCCGCAGGCGGTGAGCAGCACCCCGGTAAGACCGAGCGCGAGCGACACGGCCGCGGCGACGGTCGTCTTGCTCACGTGACGTATGCCAGGGCCCCGCGGCATGCCGGCGTCGCGAGGCGCGTGCGTCACGGGTTCTGCCCCTTCATGATGCTGGGCAGCTCCCTGCTGTACGCCTTGGACGTGGTCTCCGTCATGTAGAGCCAGTGGCCCTTGTCATCCTTGGGCGAGAAGCCGATGACCTCGGCTCCGTGGTTGACGGTGATCGAGCCGTCCTTCTCCTTCTTCGGCTTCTCGATGAGGATGCCGAGCGGCCGGGCGGCATCCTCGATGGTCTCGAAGTCGCCGGTGAGGCCGGTGAAGTCCTTACCGCCCTGCCCGTCGAGCCAGGTACGCATCCGCTTGGGGGTGTCCCGCTCCGGGTCGGTGGTCACGAAGACAACCTGGAGGTCGTCCTGCTCCGCCTTGGGCAGCTTCTGCTTGGCGAGGGCGACGTTGCTCATCACCATCGAGCAGACGTCGGGGCAGTAGGTGTAGCCGAAGTACACCAGGGTCGGCTTGCCCTTGGTCCGCGCCAGCAGGTCGTACTTCTTGCCGCTGGTATCCGTCAGTACGAGTTCGGGCTTCGGCTTGGGCGTGTCGAGCACGATCGCGCCCTTGTCCTTGTCGGAGGGCGAGGCCTTGACGGTAGCGAGGCTCTTGTCGTCTGAGCCACCGCATGCGGCGAGGGTGAGGCTGAGCACGGTGACGGCAGCCAGGGTGGCGCCCGTGGTCTTGCTGCGCATGGAGTTCGTCTCCAGAGGGTGGGTGGTGCTGGATGGTCTGGTGAGGGTTGAGGTAGCACGCCGGCTGCCGACCACCGATGGCCGGCAGCGTCAGCGCTGGCTAGCTCAGCAACGGCTACGTAGCACCCGTTACGTCAGCAACGGCTGGGTCAGTAACGGCTGGGTCAGCAACGACTAGGTCAGCAACGGCTGGGTCAGGCCGAGCGGCGGCGGCCGGCGAACACACCGAAGGCGACGCCCGCGACTCCGGCGACGATGCCGACGACCCCGAGCACGCGGGCCGTGGTGTCGCTGGTGTCGGCGTCCGAGCTGGTGCCGTCGCCGTCGTCCGCGGGGGCGACGAGCCGCAGCACCGGAGCCGGGTTATCCGGCTCGGCGGCGCCCTCTTTCGGCTCCTCGATCCAGCGGACGACCTCCTTGTTGGAGTACGTCTGGAGGGCCTTGAAGACGAGGTGGTCCGCGTTTTCGGGGAGCTGGCCCACGGAGAGCGGGAACTGCTGGAACTGCCCGGGTTCGACACCGTCCTTGTCGGCGGTCCAGGTCACCTTGTTGACCGTCTCGGTGATCTTCTTGCCGTGTGACTCCAACGGCTTGTCCAGCTTTGCCTTGGTGATCTCCACCTGCCAGCCGGGCACCGGCTGCGGCATCACCGATGTCATGGGGTGGTCGGCAGGGAAGGTGACTTCGAGCTGCACGGTCGATGCGTTGTCGCGCTCGTTCGGCACCTTGAAGTTGATCGTCGTGTACCCGCCCTGCTCGGCCTCGCCCGGCTGCACGCTGACGTGCGCGAGGGCGGGGGCGGAGAACAGCAGGACCGCACCGGCAGCGAGGCCACCCACGACAGCCAGTCGCCGTCCGTACGGCACCCGCCCGCCCGCGATAGGTGCGGCGCATGAGGAGGGCGAGGGATGTGCGAGGTTCGTGGGGTACAGGTGATCCGAGGGATGCGTTGGGCGCAAGAGGTCTGAGGGGTGCGTTGGGCGCGAGGTGCTCATGACGAGGTCTCCGGGTCTCCAGATAGGCGTGGCGGGGCAAGGCGCAGCGGCAGGCGACCGCGCGGCACCACCGTCCCCAGCCGTAGGGAGCGGGCGCCGTCAGGCCGCCAGGTCGTAGCGCGGCGGCCCGCGCCGGATCACTGCGTGGTGCAGCGCAAGCACCCGGGGTCGCGCGGGAGCGTCATCGAACGCGCTGGCCGGTCGCGGCGCCGGCCCGGCCGCCGTACCGGGCAGCCCGGCGCGTAGGGCTCGTACCAGCGCACATGCCACACGCAGCGTGCGTACGCGGGTGGCTTCGGCAACCTCGCGAGCGGGGGCGGCGGACAGCGTGACGATGCGCCACAAGGCGGCGTCGCCGCGTCGCAGCAGCCACCCCGCGGCGAGCGCGGCCAGTAGATGCCCGAGCACCATGGGCAGCGAGGGCGTGATCGCCTCGATGATCGAGCCGGAGCCATGGGGCGCAACGGCGGCGATCGGTGCGCCCGATTCGGCGTGCGAGGCGGGGTCAAGGCCGGCGTTGCCGACGATCTGCCGGGCCTTGGCTGCGGAGATGCCGCCGGGCTCGGCACAGAGCAGTTGCGCCGCGAGCTCGATCAACCTGGCATCGGCGCTCCCGGGGGGCACCCCAGCGGGCAAAACCGTGGACCCGCCAGCGTGGGCATGCCCCGCATGCGCCCCAGTACCAGGCAGGCCACCCACGCCACGCTGTGCGAGTGCGAAGAGCGAATGCAGTACGAGCTGGCCGGCGGCCAGTCCGGCGATGATGCCGAGCAGCGCACGCTCACGGCCCGCGAGCGGCGCGACCACCGCGAAGGTCACCGCCCAGGCGGCGACCAGCGTCCACGGGGGTACGGCCGCGCAGGAGGCGAGCACATGGCCACCGGCGGTCAGCGCGACACAGGCGGTGGTGAAGAAGGCGGCACGCAGCAGGCGCAACCCGGTACCGGCACACGTCATCGGCCCACGGAGCGGAGTGCTCCCCGAGGGGTGGAGACGAAACGACGTGCGACAGTACATGGCTGCGACATCATCCCATCAGCAGGAACTCCGCCCTACGGCAGGGGTAGGGGCCTTTCGGTGGGTTTCCTCCGCCGGTTTTCTGCACGTTTCCTATGGCGGGTCCCTACGGCCGGCCTACGGCGGGCTCCTACGACGCGGCCCCGCCCGGGTGTCATCGGGCGCGCCGGTCTGCCAGGCCCGCGCACGCCCCCGACCGTGCCCCGCATCGACATCCGGCGCGTGCGCCCTGCCCGAAAGCCCGCCCGATCTCGGCCCCTGCCCCACCGTGAAGGCCGTACTAACGGGCCCTGCGGATGCCCCTGACGTCACACAGATGGCCCCTCGGCGCAGGTCTATACACCGCTTACGCCCTCAACCGCATCCGCCGAATGAGCGTAGTCACACCAACGATGTGCTTACGGACCTTGGAGTCAGGCAATACGTATCGGTATGTCGAGCCGCGACCGGGAGGCTGGAGCATGAGCATCTGGTGGTCTCTCCATCTACGGCGCGAAGCTGCGAGCGTGCCACTCGCCCGGCGACTGCTGCTGGGCGCGATGGAGACGGCGGGAGTAGACCCCGACGTCTCCTACGATCTATCCCTGGCCCTCACCGAGGCTTGCGCGAACGCGGTCGAGCACGGTGGCGATGCCTCTACCACGGACTATCGCGTAACCGCCTTCATCGACGGTGACACCTGCCGCATCGAGGTCACCGACTCCGGCCCCGGCTTCCCCCGTGGCCGCGCCGCCCGCGTTCGCGGAGCCGTCGCGCGCCCCGGCTGCTCGCAGCAACCGGGCCACCAACCGCACCAACGCCCACAACGCCATCCGATGCCTCACGAGGTGGCTCCCGCCCCCGCCGCCGCGGAACACGGGCGAGGGCTGTTCCTTATCGAGGAACTGACCGACCGCGTTCGCTACCGCAACCGACCGGGCCGTAGTGGCGCGATCGTCAGCTTCGACAAGATCCTCAAGTGGCGGGACGACGCGCTGCTGCCGGCCCTGTAAGAGCGGTGCGTCTGGGCTGCCTCGCACGCGAGCGCGGTGGCTCAGGGCGGCGGCTCGGCGGCGGGTTCAGTTGGCGAGCGCGGTGCGTTCCACGTGCGCGAGCTTGATGGTCTCGATGTCGTCCGCGGAGTTGCTGCCCGTCAGGTTGTAGTCCTCGAACTCAGCGCTGTCGGCCTCGGACTTGCCCGGTGCGAGGTGGGAAGTGGCGAGGTAGGACTGGCCCACGTAGTCCTCGTCGTCGTCGAAGGCGTTGACGATGACCCGGTAATTGGCGTAGTCGCCGCCCTTGTTCGTGATCTTGTAAGTGAAGGTGTAGGAGCTATCGGGCTCGTCCTCGGTGTCGCAGTCGTTATAGGTGTAATCGTCGTAGTCGTCGCACTCCTCGTCCGAGTCGCTTGAACCGGAGACGTGCTTGCCGTTGTTGACCTCGACGTGGCCCATGGTGTCTTCGTGGTCCCTCAGCGCCCACCAGGTGATGCCGCCTCCAGCGGCGAGGACGAGCGCGACGGCGGCGGCTATGAGCGGCCCCCGGATCGATCGGCGGCGGGGTGCGGCGGGTGGGGCGGCGTGCGGGCCAGGCCAGGGGTAGTGGCCGGGTGGCGGCGGGAACGCAGTGGTGTCGCCCACAGAGGTGTCCTGTTCGGTGAGAGGGATACGGGGGTGGCCGGTCGGCGGTGACGGACCTGCGGACAACTGGCACGCAGATCGCCCCCGTCCGGTAGGTGATGTTCCCAGAGCCGCCGTGCCCTGACAGCGGAATGTCAGACTTCGCTCGCGGCGTCGCCCGGCCGCACAGGCGCAGTTCACAGCGCCGCGCCGCACGCGCTGCCCGCGCCGTAGCGCACGGCACGCGGCACGCGTTATGCGTCATGCGCCACGCGTCATGCGCCACGCCTTGCGGCTACTCAGGCTGACCGTGCGTGGCCCGAAGGCCGGGGCGGCGCCCGGGCCTTGGGCCTTGGCGGGGGCTGGCCCGGCCGGGCTGCCCAGCGCGCTGTGGTGGCCTCGTGCGGAGAAGCAGTCCCGAGCCGAATGAGCGCGGCCCCGAACACCGACAACAAAAAGAGTCTGGACAATAATAATGTTCGGTGAGACGGTGGAGCCATGTTGGACGTGACAGTGATCGAGGACCCGGCCGCGGCCGAGGCGTCGCTTGACCCGATGCGGGCTCGGCTGCTCGCCGCGCTGGTCGAGCCGGCGTCGGCCGCCATGCTGGCCGCCAAGGTCGGCCTGCCGCGGCAGAAGGTGAACTACCACCTCAAGGCGCTGGAGCGGCACGGCCTCGTGGAGTTGGTGGACGAGCGGCGCAAGGGCAACGTCACCGAGCGGATCATGCGGGCCACGGCAGCCGCGTATGTGATCTCTCCGCAGGCGCTGCCCGCCGTGCAGCCCGACCCGGAGCGCTCTCGGGACCAGCTCTCGGCGCGCTGGCTGCTCGCGGTCGCCGCCCGGCTGGTGAGGGACGTGGGCGCGCTCGTCACCGGTGCGACGAAGGCGCGTAAGCCGCTGGCAACCTTCGCACTCGACGGCGAGGTGCGGTTCGCATCGGCAGCCGAACGGGCCGCATTCATCGAGGAGTTGACGCACGGTGTGAGCGCCTTGGTGAGCAAGTACCACGATGCGACGGCCGATGGCGGGCGAAGCCACCGGGTGGTGCTCGCCGTACATCCCACGGTACGGGTGCCCACCGAGCCGGCCGGCGCGCTCACGCCCGCTGACCCCGGGCCCCTTGAGCCCTAACCGGCCATCGGCGGAAGTCGGCCCACGCCGGTAAAGGCCAACCGGGAAGCGCATCGCACGGGCAGAACGCACGGGCAGAACGCACGGGCGAGACGACCGGAGCCGTGGCCCGGTCACGACCCCAACCGCGGCCTCCCACCACTCATGTCGGCCGTACGGACGGCGCCAGCACGCCCAACACGCCGTCCACACCGAGCAGTACGAGCACCACCAGCACCACCAGCACACGAACGGAACAAGCAGGACGAGCAGCGGTCAGAGCATCGGAAAGTCGAGGAAGAACGCATGTCGAAGGAATTCAAGATTGCCCAGGAGTTCGAGGTCCAGGCATCGCCGGGGGAGGTCTGGGCGGCGATCACCACGGGTACCGCGGGCTGGCTGTGGCCGGTGGAGTACGAGCCGCGCGAGGGTGGCGCCGCCCCCTTCGGTGGCACGGTGACCGCCTGGGACCCGCCGCGCCACCTCACTGCCCGGGTGGAGAACGTGGCGGAGATCGACACCCAGACGCTCAATGAGCTCGACCACATCATCGAGCCGCGCGAGGGTGGCGGCTCCTGGGTGCGCTACACGCACAGCGGGATCTTTGTGGACGACTGGGAGAACCAGTACGACGGCGCGAACCAGCACACCACCTTCTACCTCCACACCCTGCGGCAGTACCTGACGCACTTCACGGGCCGGCCCGCCGTCTTCGTCTCGGCCGACGCCCCGGCGGCATCGGCGCAGCCGGGTTCCTTCCCGGCGGTGGCCCGCGCCCTGGGCCTGACCGATGACACGGCCGATAGCACGGCCGATGGCACGGCCGTCAGGGTGGAACTGCCGGGTTCGGACGGCCCGCAGGACGCGGTACTCGACTACCGCGACGCCCACTTCATCGGCCTGCGGACGCGCGACGTCATGTATCGCTTCTTCGGCCGCGATGCGTTCGGCGCGCCGGTGGGCATCGGCGTTCACGACTTCAGGCCGCAGGCGGCCGGCGTCGATCACAAGAAGTGGCAGCGGGACTGGGAGGAGTGGCTGACGGGCGTGTACGCGGCATAACGCGTAACGAGTGACACGCAACGCGTAACCGAGCGTGGGACGTGCGCCGGGTAACCCGCGCGGGGGATGGGGTGCGCAAATGTGCGGGCCCCGGTGCCTGGCCGCGCGGGCCTCGGTGCGGGCGGGCGAGGCCTGCCGCATGGCACGGGTCCTCCCCTGTGGGTCCCCTGCCACACGGCGTGCCGCGCGAATCTAATGCGAGGGAGTTCGCGTTAGATTAGATAGGAGAATATGGGCCGTGACCGTGTAGGGCAACCTGGGGAGCGCATGAGCGAAGAACGCCTCACCCCAGGGACAGTCCGTCCGGGCGGCCGGACGGCGCGTACCCGTGCTGCCGTGCTGGCCGCGGCCTTCGACGAGTTGGGCGATGGCAGCTACAGCGGGCTGACCATGGAGAAGATCGCCCAACGCGCCGGCGTTCACCTGGCGACGATCTACCGCAGGTGGGGGAGCGTCGAGCGGATCATCTGCGAGTTGCTGACCGATCAAAGCGCCAAAATTTCGCTCCCCGACACCGGCTCGCTCCGCGGCGACCTGCGGGCGCTGGCCCTGGGGATCGGGCGGTTCTACGGGGCGGCTCGCAACCGCAGCGTCATCGAGGCGGTTGTCGCGGCGGCCGTGCGTGACCCGTACATCGATGACATGCTCCGCGACTTCTTTCACGAGCGCCGATGTCGGGCCGCCACGTTGGTCCAGCAGGCCATCGAGCGCGGCGAGTTGCCGGCGCACACGAATGCCAGCGAGCTGATCGCCGCTCTCGCCGCGCCCTTCTACTACCGGTTGCTGATCTCGCGCGGCGAGATCGACCAGGAGCTCGCCGAGACCACCGCCGCCGCCACCTACGAGGCGGCCCGCGCCGGCGTCTTCACCATCCCGGCGCCAGCCGACCCGGCCCCCGGTGGCACGCCCCCCGCCGGCGCGCCATCCACGGCAGCCCCCGACGAACCGCCTGCACGGCTGGGGTAGCGGAAGCGCGAGAAGCAGCGCAAGCGCGAGAAGGCGGGGGACCTCACGGAGCCCGACCCAAGGACAGTTCGCACAGCACGGGGCCCAAGGACAGTTCGCACAGCACACGACCCGGGGACGAAGCTCGCCGCTTCGCTCCCGGGCCGGCTGCGCTGGCACGGACGTACGGGCCCTCGGTGCGGCTGCTGACACGGCTGGCCTGGTGGCCGCGAGCCAGGACCCGCCGGTTCGTGGGTGGGTGGCCGTGGGGTCAGCCCTTCAGCCGGGCCATCCACGACTCGATCTCGTCGGCGGTACGGGGCAGCCCGGCCGACATGTTCCGGTTGCCGTCCTCCGTGACGAGGATGTCGTCCTCGATCCGGACGCCGATGCCCCGATACTCCACGGGCACGGTCAGATCGTCGGCCTGGAAGTACAGGCCCGGCTCGACGGTCAGGCACATGCCCGGCTCCAGCGTGCCATCCGCGTACGTCTCCCGACGGGCGACCGCGCAGTCGTGTACGTCGATGCCGAGCATGTGGCCGGTGCCGTGCAGGGTCCAGCGGCGCTCAAGGCCGAGTTCGAGCACCCGATCCACCGGGCCATCGACCAGGCCCCACTCCACGAGGTGCGTGGCCAGCACGCGCTGCGCCGCGTCGTGGAACTCGCGGTACTTCCCACCCGGCTTGACCGCCGCGATGCCCGCCTCCTGTGCCGCGTACACCGCGTCGTAGATCGTGCGCTGGAGCTCCGTGAACGTGCCGCTGATCGGGAGCGTGCGGGTGACGTCGGCCGTGTAGAGGCTGTGGGTCTCCACACCGGCGTCCAGGAGCAGCAGCTCACCGGAGCGTACGTCGCCGTCGTTACGCACCCAGTGCAAGGTCGTCGCGTGCGGGCCTGCGGCGCAGATGGAGCCGTAGCCGACGTCATTGCCCTCGACTCGGGCGCGCAGGAAGAAGGTGCCCTCGATGTAGCGCTCGGAGGTTGCCTCGGCCTTGTCGAGGACGCGCACGACGTCCTCGAAGCCGCGCACGGTCGAATCGACGGCCTTCTGCAACTCGCCGATCTCGAACTCGTCCTTGACCAGCCGTAGCTCGCTGAGGAAGGACCGCAGCTCCTCGTCGCGCTCGAAGGTGACCTTGTCCGCCAGCGCCGCCTCCAGGCCCGCGTCATGCCCACGCACGATACGGACCAGGCCGGTGGCGTCCGCCAACTTGTCGGCAACCTCGCGGACGTCGGAGCACGGCATGCCGTAAAGCTGCTCGCCCTCGCCGAGGCTGTTGCGGCGGCCCACCCACAGCTCGCCCTGGCCGTGCAGCCAGAACTCGCCGTTCTCACGGTCGGAGCGCGGCAGCAGGTACAGCGTGGCCTGGTGGCCCTCGGTGCCGGTCGGCTCCAGTACGAGGACGCCGTCCTCGGTCAGATCGCCGGTGAGGTGCGCGTACTCACTGGAGGCCCGGAAGCGGTACTCGGTGTCGTTCGAGCGGGTCTTGAGGTTGCCCGCGGGAATCACCAACCGCTCGCCCGGGAAACGAGCGGAGAGCGCGGCGCGCCGCCGGGCGGTGTGCTCGGCCTGCGGAATCGGCCGCAGATCGTGCAGCTCGGTGTCGGCCCAACCGCTCTTCATGTTCTCGGCGAGTTCATCGGACACGCCGGGGTAGAGCGAGTTCTTGCGCTGCTTGATCGGCTTGTCGCTCTCCAGGGTCTCCGGAGTGGGCTCCTCGGTCACGTTTCCTCCTCGAACTGGACCACCCCTGGCCTCGGGCCTGGGGACCCTCACCATCGTATGTGTGAACGGCACGTAGTCCGGAGGAGAGTGATGCATCGCAGATGAGAGGGCCGAAAACGGTGGCTGGGCCGGAGGCAACCGTGGGTGCCCGGCCGGTGACCGGGCCTTTGGTCGGGCCCTAGTCGAACCGGGCCGCCAGCAACACGATGTCCTTGTCACCAGTACCAAAGCCGGTGTTCTTGTGGGTGTTGGCGATCCCGGCGGTGGCGGTGGCGGCGGTGGCAGTGCCGGCGGTGGCGGTGGCGACGTCAGTGTTCGATGGGTCCGGGCCGCGGCCCGCGGGGAGCACCGTCCGCCAGATGTGATCGACCACCGCGTCCGGATCGTGCCGTGCGGACTTCGGAACGCTCGCCGCCGCCGCGTGCAACTGCGCGAACGCCCGGTCCATCGGGACGCCGGCGCGATGCAGCAGTCCGTCGCTGTATAGCAGCAGCGTCTCGCCGGGACCCGGCTTCACGCCGACGCTGGGCGCTTCCCAGCAGGCGAGCATGCCGAGCGGCGCGGACAGCGAGGTCTCCACGTACGTGGTGCGCTCCTCGCCGATGAGCAGCGGCGGGCAGTGCCCTGCCCCGGCGATGAACACCGACCGATGGGCCGGCTCGCAGTAGGCGAAGAGCGCGGTCGCGGCGCGGGCGGGCTCGGTGAGGCGCAGCAGGAGTTCGAGGTCGGAGAGTACGGCGACCGGGTCCTCACCCTCCAGCACCGCGTACGCCCGCAGTGCGGCCCGTAGCCGTCCCATCGCCGCGACGGCGCTCGGGCCGCCACCGGTGACCCCACCGACGCTGAGGCCGAGCGCGCCATCGGGCAGCGCCAACGCGTCGTACCAGTCGCCCCCACCGCACGGGCCGGTATGGTGCCGCGCCGCGAGCCGTACGCCAGGCACCCGGGGCAGCCGACCGGGCAGCAACTCTTCGCGCAGGGCGACCAGAGCGCGGCGGGACCGGTGCAGTTCCAGGTGGCGGGCCATGCGTTCGGCTGCGTACCGGCAGTACAGGCCGACCAGACGCCGCTGCCGCTCGGTGGGCTCGGTGGGCTCGTCGTAAAGCCAGACGACGGCTCCGATCCGGCCCCGCGGTGCGCCGGGGCCGGCTTCGCCGTACGGCAAAGCCGGCGACTGCCCGCGCACTTCCAGCGGTACGGCGTAGCTGGCGGCATAGCCGAGTCGGGCGGCCACCTCCCTGTGCCGGGGGTCAAGGTCGTCCTCGTTGGCGAGGTCGGGATGGGCGACCTCGTCCACGACCCGCCGCCCGGCCGCACCAGAGCACTGGCCATGGCTTACGCCTGCTCGCTCGTCGGTCTCGTCCCCTCGCTTGGCGGCGCCGCGTGGACGCCCGTAGGCCCTGGATGGGCGCTCGTTGGCTCCGCGCGGGACGTCGGCACGTTCGGGCAACCCGTCCAGGAGGCGGCCGATCGACCCGGCGGCGCGCGGGATGGTCTCGATGTGACCTAGCTCGGCGTGGCCTAGACCAAGGCCGATGGTCAGGTCGGGGCCGAGCCCATCGGGGGGTTCGATGGCGACCATTCCGCGCTGCGCGCCGACGAGTGCGGCACCGGCGCGCAGCAGTTCGCGCAGCGCGTCATCGAGCGTGGTCGCGTGCGCAAGCCGCTCGGTGAGCTCGTGGAGGCTGCTGAGGTCCGCGACCCAGCGCGCGAGCCGGTCCTGCACGGCGGTGTACGGGGTGGCGGCAGGGGGCTCGGCGGCCAACGGCCCCGTGGGGTGTGCTGTGGCTGACTCTTGTGCCGTGGCGGGGGCGCCGCAGGGCCCGGAAGAGGCGAAGGAAGAAGGGCTTGCAGAGGCCGATGGGGAGGGAGAGAGCGCAGAAGTGTGCGAGTGGGCGGGAACGGGAGAATCGATTCCAGCCACTTTCGGGAGGCGGTGCACGCTCACGGTTGACCGCTCTCTGTCCTGACTAGCAGCACATTGCGGACGCACTGGAGTTCGCCGAGGGGTGCGCCCAGCTCTATTGCGATTTGGGGCATTTTATCGACCCACAGCATGGGATCAGAAGGCAGGGGCATTCTTCTCAATAGCATCGCAAACCCCCATTGCGTGTTGCGTCGCTATGAATGCTCCACATGTACACGCACCCGCGAGGCGATGTCTAGCACTGCGCCGGTGGGGTTGTTGGTGTCTGTGGCGAATCTAAGTTGTCTGGAAAATGCCCATCGAGCTGTCAAATTGCGGTCGGATGGCGTCAGCCGGCAGCGCGTCATACCCACTTCGGCGGGTATGCACTTGTTGAAGGGCGGGGGTAGTTGGGTAGACCCGGAACCCCGTGGCGGGTCCGAGCGTCTTCATCGATGACGGTCGAGCCCACCCTCAGCAGTGGCGGGGGACGCACACTGAGTACGAGCCGGCAAGCGCCATGCGCACGCCACCCCTCGCCACGTTCCACGCTCGGCCGCTAGGGACTCCCCATGTAGCACGCTGGGGAGAGCACGCCCCCGGCACATGCGGTGCCGTGAGTTTCACGAAATGTGATCGACGGCGTCAGTTCGAAGCCGTGCCGCGTAAGCGAAGCGAAGCGATGCTGCGAAGTAGCCGCAGCGTCCGTAGTGCGAGAAGTGTCAGAAGTGTCCGGTAGCGCCACCGTGCGATCAGTGCCATCGCAGTGCCATGCGTCGCATCGATGTCATACGGCGCTATGGAAATGAAACGTCCGCTGCCTTAGACGGCAGTCCGCAGCCCTCGGCGTTCACGGAAAGGAACGAGCGCTCATGCGCGAGATCCTCGGAAGGCGACGCAAGTTCTCGATGCGGCGCGGCAGGAAGACGGCGTTGCTCGGCGCAGCGCTTACCTGCGCCACCGAGTGGCGCTGGCCGATCCTTCCCGGCGTCGGCATCCCACCAGGTGGCAGGCCCGGAGAGTGCGGTTGCCCGCATCCTGACTGCGTGGTGCCCGGTGCGCACCCCTTCGACCCGGGTCTACTCGCCGCCACCGCCGACGCCAGGATGGTGCGCTGGTGGTGGACCAACCGGCCCACCGCACCAATCATTTTGGCGACCGGCAACGCAGCGCCGTGCGCGGTCAGCCTGCCCGCCGTCGCCGGAGCGCGCGCGGTCGCGGCACTCGATCGGGCCCGGATCGCCATCGGCCCGGTGGTCGCGACCCCCACCCGGTGGTCGCTGCTGGTCGCCCCGTACTCCCTTGAGGAACTCGGCGAGCTGCTGCACAACCAGGATTGGGTGCCCAGTTCGCTGCGCTTCCACGGGGAGGGCGGCTATGTGGCCCTGCCGCCGTCTCGGGTCGGCACCGGTGGGGTCCGCTGGGAGCGCGCCCCGCGCCCGGCCGAACGTGGCACAACGCGCCCATGGCTGCCACAGGTCGGCACGGTGGCCGACGCCTTGGTCGAGGCGAGCGCCAACGCCCCCGGTGGGAGCAGCAGCAAACTCGCGTACTGAAGGCCCGTCGAGCGGCGGCGGCCCGTGCCCCCGTCGCCGTGCCGCCCCGTCGTCCTACGGGTACGTGGTCCTGCGTACGGTTGCCGGGACTTCGGCCCGGGCGACAGGCGCGGTGCCGGTGCGCCGGCGTGCGGCCCGAAGTTGGACGCAGAGGATCACGGAGAGTACAAGCGCGATCGCGCCACGCTGAGGTCGCCGACTCCCGCTTCCAACGCACGCGTACTGGCTCAATATCGCCCCTCCAGCCACCCGTGATTGTGGCTTAAGTGGTTCGAGTGACTCCTGTGGGTGTGGCAGGCAGACCCTGCACCCATGGCCACGCCCGCGCGCCGCGTACGAGATCAGCCCGAGCCCGGTAGGCCCACCGCCCCCGTGCGTGACGTCAGGAGCACCTCGCATCGGCCGGGCTCTGGCCTGGCGAAGGACGCGAGGCGCTACGCAGGGCAGCGGATGGGGTGCTGAACAGGCGGTTCTTCCTGGCGTTTTGAGGAGTGGCGGCCGATGCGGGTCAGGCCCGAGCCCGTACGTCCAGTTGGCCTCATTCGCGGCGGACCAGGCGCGATGCGGGCCGTACGGCGATGGCGGACGCCGCGCAGGGTTTTGGAGGGCAGGGCGCGGTGGAGCTGTTGGCGACGGCGGCGGTCACCTGTGGTTGTGCCACGCCCGTTCGGTGCCTGCCGGGGCCCGCTCGTGGTCCATTCGTGGCCCGCTGGCCACTGGTCCTGGTGGCCGGGCCGTAAAGGGGCCGTGAAGCGGCGCTGGGCAGGCGTGCGGCGGCGTGCGGCTGCCGTGGGGCCGTGCCGGCGGTGTGGGCCCCTGCGGGGCGGACGGTGGGGGCGTCTGACGCGAAGCCAGGGGCCGGCGCACCTCGCGCGGGTGAGGTGGCGAAGTGGGCAGCGGCCTCGGCTAATGGGCGGCTGCGCCGCGCTGGAGGGGGCCGGCCGTGCCGCGCTGGGAGGCCGGCTGTGTCGCGCTGGAGAGGCAACTCCTCGGCCTGCGGAGCAGTCAGCCACTAGGGCGGAATAGCCGAGCCGGAGATGCGGTTAACCCGGTTGACCTTCCCCCGGCACCGTGGGTCAGTCGGGGGGTCAGTCGGGCATGGAAGCGCCCGGTCGCTGGCGACGGGGGATGCACCAGCGACCGGGCTCCTAGAACGGTAACAAGAGATCGGCCGTTCGCAAATTCCATCGCGGATTTCAAGACGCGTATTTCCTGGCTAATACCGGGAGTTGTGAGCAGCATCACGTCCCTCGATCGCCTGGAGATCATCCGTATGCGCCCCAACGGGGACGCTTTGTGATCGCACTGCATCTCTCGCCGTACGTTGTCCGCCCTATCTCCGCTATCCCCGGCAATCGGCGGCCATACCCGCACCGAGCGCACCTCATCTGACGCGACCACCGCATCCCCATCGCGCGCCGACCGCACCTCAACCACACCTCGACTGTGCGATGAGCGGACCCTCAGCACGCGTGGACCGCGCCCTGACCGCGCCACCACCACACCGCAATCGCCTGCGCTTTCTTGCGGTCGAACTGGGCTGGGCTGGACTGAGCAGGTGACAGCCCGCGACGCGGTGCCCATGGGCCCCTGCGATTGCCCGACCCGGGGCACTCGGGCGGGCCCGGTGGTCGTTCGCCGGGTTGCTGGCCCGCTACCCCGCAGCCGTTCGCGTGCCGCTGGGGCGGGATGCGCGCGCCGCGACCTGCGGTGGGGTCGTACGGGAGTCAGCGACGTTGCTGAACCATGGCGCCGGGTTGCGGCGCCGTGCGGCGTCGCTCGGTGAATGGAGGGAGGGTCGCATGTGCTGCGCTGTGACTTCGGTGCGTACATAGGCGCAGACTTAGATAGTCGGAGACGGCCAGGGACCGTCAGAGTCATAGTCCGGGCCGTACTAAAATTCGTCCGGATCGTACGAACGGACCCGTTCCGCTCAGCACGGCCATATCTCCGTTCGGCCTTCAACGCTGGGTGAAGTGAAGGAAAACCGGGGAAGTCGGGCGAACCTTCCAAGTAAGCGGATGAGGCCATTCCGTGGACCTGTGCGCCCTGCTGGAAACAACCACACGGTGCGGCCAGACAAACGGCCTTCTCCCCGTACGACAAACAGGCATACGAACGGTCATGCAAACGACCACACCGAAGGTGGCGCACACCGCCTGTCAGTACGGGTTCCGGGGCCAAAGCGAGCGGAGCGTTGGACCTACGCCATGGCGCCCCGCGAACCGCGGGACGCCATGGAGTGTCGTGGGGTGTCGTGGCGTGTCGTGGGGTGCGCGAGTCAGCTGAGGGTGACCTGGCGGTTGGTGAGCCCGCTGCGTGCGCGCCGTTCGTCGGCCGTCAGCGGGGTGTCGTTGGCAAGTGCGTCGGCGAGCCGCTCCGCGAAGGCCGCGGCGGGCTTTTCCACATCGTCCGCTCGCATCGCGGTCGGCAGATCCCACACCGGTACGGTCAGGCCGTGCGCGCGGAACGAGCCAACCAGCCGCGTGCCCTCGGCAAGCGAGGACGCACCGGCCGCGTGCAGCCGGGCGAGCGCGTCGAGGAGCTTCTCCTCCGGGTGGGTCATCACCCAGCGCAGGTGGTTCTTGTCCGGGGTCTCACACCAGTACGCCGACTCAACACCGGTGAGCCGCACGGTCGGGATGGCGGCGTCGTTGGCCCGCTCCAGGGAAGCGGCCACCTCACCGGTCGCGTTCTCGGCGTCCTCGATCCAAAACTCGAACCCCTCGTGCACCACCGGCTCGAACGCGCCCTGCGGATCGAGAAGATCCTGAAGCCGCGGGCCATCGGCCGGGGCCCAGCCGCCGTCCAGAGTATCGCCGGCCGCGACGGGCGTGCCCGGCTCAGCCTCCAGCGCGCGCCGCAGGGTGTGGGCGAGGTCCCGACTGAGGTCGCCGGACGAGGTGTCGTTTTGCAGGCCGAGCAGGACGGCGCCGTTGTCCCGGCGCAACGCGGGCCAGGCCATGGGCAGCACGGTCGCAAGGGTGACCGAGGGAACGCCCTCCGGCAGCCCGCCCTTGAGGTGCAGCTCGACGGTCGCCGCGGGCACGAGTTCGCGCAGGGCCACCCAGTCCGGCTCACCGGGCAACCCCTCGAACGGACGCTGCACCAGTTCGGTCACCGCATGCGCGGCGGCCCGGCCATGGCACGCCTTGTAGCGCCGGCCCGAGTTGCATGGGCAGGGCTCGCGGGCACCCACCACGGGGTAGGTGACATCGGCGGCAGCGCCCTGGGGCTCGGCCTTCGTTTGGGGGCGGCGCTTCTTGGCCATGGTGTGGCTGTCTCCCGGTCGGTACGGCTCCTACACGTCGCGAGCCTAGCCCTTTCCCCGCGCGGAGCCGCCAGCGCACACGCAAGGTCGCCCGGGGCACGCACCGGCGCTCCCGGGGAAGGCGCCGATGTTCCCGTAAGCCGCACCGGCGCTCTCACGTGGGGAATTACGCCTTGCCGTCCAGTTCGCCCAGGCCCCCGAGGCCGTTCAACTCTTCCAGGCTCTCCAAGCCGTCGAGCGCTTCCCACTCGTCGAGCCCCGGCGTGGCGCAGCGCAGCTCAGGGGTGAGGACGACGCGAGAGGACAAGCCATTGGTCTGGGGCCGGGTGGACAAGATTGCCCATACGGTGACTTCTCCGTACCCATCCTGTACGCCCCACTCTTCGGCAAGTGCGGTAATGATGTTCAGGCCCCGGCCGCCACGGGCCGTCACCGAAGGGGTGGCTGGAAGTGGTCTTGTCGGGCCTCCGCCGTCGGTCGCTTCGACCGTCAGCCTGCCGTGGCGATCAACGCGCCACGCCGCGCGCATCCCGCCGTCACCTGTGCCCCAACCCGCCCCCGCGGCCCCGTCGCCGTCGTCATCGGTACTCAGCGGGCGGCCGTGTCGGCACGCGTTGCTGAGCAATTCGGAAAGGATCAATACGGCGTCGTCTATGACCGGCTCTGGCACTCCGCTGGAGCGCAGTTCTCCGCGCATCCGGTGCCGAGCCTCGCCCACGCCCATAGGGCCATGGGGCACGCACATAGTTGACGACGTCGGCACTTCCTGCGCCACCACCAACGCCACCCCCGGACCTCCTTTGCCCCATGCCACGGGATGAATGCCCGGAGGAAGTGGATCGGAAACCGGCCAACCGCGATCAGGCGACGTATTCGTTACCTGCGCGTACCCGCTGAATGCGCCGGCGCACTCCTTGCCGTGGGCGTTACCTACGGCCGAGTTGGGAAAGTACCTGTTTCGGGCGATTGGTGATGATTGCCTCGACCCCGAGTCGTACGCACAGATCGACGTCCTCCGGCTCGTTCACTGTCCATACGTGCACTCGGTGCCCCGCGCGGTGCAACCGAGCGATATAGCCGGGGTGGTTGCGGACGATGCGTACGCTCGGGCCCGCGATGCCCACGCCGGCGGGCAGCCGTCCGTCGCGGTGTCGGGGCGAGATGAACTGCATGAGGTAGACGGTGGGCAACGCGGGCGCCCCCGCGTGCACCCGATGCAGGGAGCGTGCCGAGAAGCTCATGACCCGTACCGGCGCCGGCCCGTCACCCCCTGGCGGGCCACCATCCAGGCCGAACCGGCGCAGCAGCGCCAGCAGCCGGTCCTCGACCTGCCCGGCCCAGCGCGTGGGGTGTTTGGTCTCGATGGCAAGACCGATTGGCCGGCCCGCGTCAGCGACAAGTTCCAGCAGCCGCTCTAGGGTGAGGACAGAGGTGCTGTCCCGGTCCGGCAACTCGGCATCGGCGGCCTGACCCTTCCAGGAGCCGAAGTCGAGGGTGGCGAGGTCGGAGAGTTCGAGGCTGGAGACCGCACCCCGACCGTTGGACGTACGGTTGACGCGCCGATCGTGTACGCAGACCAGATGCCCATCCGCGGTCAGCCGCACATCACATTCAAGGGCGTCGGCGCCGTCCTCGATGGCACGTCGATAGGCGGACAGGGTGTGCTCGGGCTCCTCATCGGAGGCCCCTCGATGGGCGACGACGAACGGGCTGTGCGGGTCGGAGTGAATGTCCCGGGCCGGGCGCGCATAGGTCACCGCGTTATGGTGCCACCGCCCGGCGCGCGCCGCCTCGGCGGCCACGGTCCCTGCTGGGGACTTGCCCACTTCGTCCGTTTCTGTTGCGGATGGAATGGGTGGTCGGCGGAGGTTTACGGAGGACTGCTGCTCTCCGCGAGTGGTCTGCCGCTCCTTACGGTGTCCTGACAAGCCGTGGGAAAGGCTGTTGGCAGACCTTCGTACGCGATGGCCGTCCGCCACCTGACCAAAATGTCGTGCATCTGAGGAGTGAGCTGTGAGCACGGAACACGAAGGCGCTGCTGTTCCGCCCGAAACCGAGCCGCGCACGGCGCCTCCAGCGTCGAACACCGCGCCCGGTGCCGAGGCCCCCACCCCTGACTACGGACTCGCGCCTCCAAAGGAGGCCCCGGCGCCTGCCGCTCCGGTGGACGCGGTGCGTACGGCCCCGGCCGAGCCCGTATACGCCGCGGGAGCTCCCGCGGCCCCCGGACCAGCGGATGGCGGAGCAGCGGACGGCGGAGCCGGTGCGGGCGCCCCGGGGAGCGGCGGATGGTGGGCGGCCGGCGGCGGCCAACCGCACGGAGAGGGAGGCGGCCCGACCGGCGGTGGCAGTGCTTCTGGCGGCCCCGGCGGCCCCGGATCGCCGTGGGGCGTGGCCCCGCTGCCTGGTCCGCACCCGTCGCGGCGGAAGCGCGGTGGCATAGTGGCCGCCGTCCTGGCCGCGGTGCTCGTCGCGGGCGGCATCGGCGGCGGCATCGGTTTCTGGGCCGCCGACCGGGAAGACGATGGCGGCTCCACCACCGTCTCCGCCGTCACCGGCGACTCCAAGGCCAACAGCCGCGCCCCCGGTTCCGTTTCGGCCATCGCGGACAAGACGCTGCCGAGCGTGGTCACCATAGAGGCGCAGAGCACCAGCGGTGAGGGCGGCACCGGCACCGGCTTCGTCTACGACCAGCAGGGCCACATCCTCACCAACAACCACGTGGTGGCATCGGCCGCGGACAGCGGTGAACTGAGGGTCACGTTCTCCAACGGCAAGAAGTACCGGGCCGAGGTCGTCGGCCGAGCCGAGGGCTACGACATTGCCGTGCTCAAGCTGAAGGACGCGCCCGGCAAGCTGACCCCGCTGCCGCTCGCCGACTCGGAAAAGGTCGAGGTCGGTGACGCGACGGTGGCGATCGGCGCACCCTTCGGGCTGTCCGGCACCGTCACGACCGGCATCGTCAGCGCCAAGAAGCGCCCGGTCGCCTCCAGCGACGGTGGCGGAAGCTCGGCGTCGTACATGAGCGCGCTACAAACCGACGCATCCATCAACCCGGGCAACTCCGGCGGCCCGCTGCTCAACGACAGCGGCGCGGTGATCGGCGTCAACTCCGCGATCCAGCCCGCGAGCAGTGGCGGCGGCGGTGGCTTCGGTGGCCAGGGCCAGCAGTCGGGCAGCATCGGCCTCGGCTTCGCCATCCCGATCAACCAGGCCAAGCAGGTCGCCGAGCAACTGATGAAGACGGGGAAGCCGGTCTACCCGGTGATCGAAGCCACGGTGAACATGAAGGACACCGGCGCCGGTGCGACCATCTCCCGCAAGGGCGAGGGGAGCGCCGACCCGATCACCGAGGGCGGCCCGGCGGACAAGGCGGGACTGCGGCCCGGCGATGTGATCACCAAGCTGGACGACACGGTGGTGGACAGCGGCCCCACGCTGATCAGCGAGATCTGGACCCACCAACCGGGAGACAAGGTCACGATCACCTTCACCAGGGGCGGCAAGGAGTCAACGACCCAGGTCACCCTGGGCCAACGCGAGGGCGACAGCTAACACCCCACCCCACGCCCCGGCCCAGCCACGCCCTCGGGCCGGGGCGACGACCAAGGCTGAAGAGCCGCTAGGCTGTAGGCGCTCCGCAACAGGTAGGCGGGGCACGGGAGGCTTGCCCGAGCGGCCTAAGGGAACGGTCTTGAAAACCGTCGTGGCAGCGATGTCACCGAGGGTTCAAATCCCTCAGCCTCCGCAGCAGGTCAGCGTGTGTGCAGGTCAGATGGGGTGCCTCTCAGCGAGAGGGACCCCATCCTGCGTTGGGCGTGTTGTTGGATCGCATTGACTCGGCCCGCTCCGCGGGGCCAGCCCCATGGTGAAGACGTTCATGGACCAGACAAAGCTGCTGCGGACGATGGACCGGCAGATGAGTGCCGCGGGGTTGGCTGATCAGATGGCCGGACACCTGGCCGCGCTTGAGGACGCGCTGACGTTCATCGTTCTGCCCGATGCGCGGTGCCCGGTGCCCGACGCCCGATGCCCGATGCGCGGTGCCCGGTTGCTTTTGCTCTCACGTGAGTCGGTGAGGGCCATGCCTCAACATCGGAGGGTGGTCGTTGCGGCCGACCACCCCCCGCTTGCGCGGGAGCGGTCCGAGCAGGTGTTGTCCGCGGTGCCCTTGGGCGCCACGTGGGATCGATGCGGCGTTGTGCCGGGCACGGTCCACGCCCTTCCTCGGCACGGGTGTGCTGACAACTTGTCGCCGTATGCGGCCTGTTGAGGGATGAGTTGTCAGGTGAACGTCCGCTTGTGGTCGCCGGTTGGGCGGTACTTGCGGAGGCATGTCGTGCAGTACCAGAGCCATCGGTCTTCCGTGCCGGCCCTGGCCGTGCTCGTGTCCTTCCACAGGGGGCGGGTGCCGCAGCCGGGGCACTGCGGGGGTGTTCGCACTTCGCTCACGGGAGTCTCCTGGCGCGGTCCGGGTCGCCCATCGTGGTGGGCCGGCGGGGGCCCGGGGCGTGGACACACATTGCGGTACTCGTACGAGTGATGAGTGCGGGACCGTGTTCGGTGCCGGGGTGAGGTGCTGCGGAGTTGGACTCACGCGCAGCTCGTGAGCCCGGCGTGCGCCGGGGGCATGGCGCGTGGTCGAGGTGGCGGGCAGGAGCGCTTCGAGCCGTGGGGTGGTTGGGATGTACGAGGGTGGATGAGGGCAAACGGGCGGCCGGGCTCAGGGTTTGACGGGGCGACGGCAGACCAGTTGTGGTGGGTGGGTTTAGCGATAAATCCTCATGCTTGCGGGGGAATCGAGGGCTATTGCGTGGTGCGGTGCGGATGTGGTGGGCAACTCTGAAGTCGCGACGTCGATAAGTCGAGGTGGTGGGCCCGCCACCTTGAGTCTCGTCCAACCCCTGTAGTTCCTGGAGGAATTGACATGGCAAGCACCCGCACCGCACGCATCCTCGCCGCCGTCGCCGCGCTTCCGCTGGCCATCGTCTTCCTGGGTGGGGTGGCTCAGGCGGACAGCGTTCCCATCGCGGCCGGCCACTCACACGCCGAGTCGAACGAGCCTGCTCCGGCGCTGATCGGGAGCGGGGTGGGAGGTCTCAACCTCGGCAACCCGTCCACGAAGCAGCAAGTCACCACCGGGTCAGGGGCCACAAACAACACCAACGATGCGAGCATCGTCGGCTCGGGGCTTGCCCCGATCAGCCAGTACAACACCAATGTGAGCTTTGGCCCGCTGTGGTGATGTCATGAGGCTGAACTGAGGTGATCGGTCGTGCGGCGGTGCCCCCCCCGGGGCCCGCCGCGCGGCTGTTGCGCGCCCGTACCCGTCCCGTACTCGCGCGCTCGTCTCGCCGTAGGTCGTCGAGGCCGCTGGCGGAAGCTCCGGCGCACCCCAGGTGACGGGCTGGGCTTCCTCCATTCGGGCTGCTCCTGGGCGCAGACGGCTGAACAGTAGGCGTGTCTGCGGGCGGGGCGAGGGGACGGATGCCTTCACTCGTTTTATGCGACGAACGTATTGCACACGTGGGCACGGAGCGCGGCCGTGGCGTGCTCGGCGCAGTTGGCCGGTCGGGCCCCTCCGGCGACCTGCGTCTCGACAGCATCGACGCTTTGTTGGGCGCACGGTCGGGTTGCTGACGGCGCTCGCCTCGCTGTGTGGGGTGCTGGTGGCCGGTCCGATGTCCGTGGCGGAGGAGCGGGGCCACGGGCGCGCGGCGGGGGAAGCCCCGCCTCCCCCTGTCCCCGCCGAAGCAGCCCCGGCTGCCTCGGCCGCGCCCTCCGAACGGCGCCCGGCAGCGGAGCCGCACGCGAAACAGAACGCTGAGCCGCAAGCTGAGCCGGATACGGGGGCGGCGGGCGGGGCGGCCAAGCGACAGATCTTCCGGGGGTGGGCCTTCGATAGGTGCCAGGCGCCGCCCATCAGCACGATGCGCGCCTGGCGTGCCTCTCCCTACCGTGCGGTCGGCGTCTACTACGCGGGGCGCGGTCGGCACTGTAAGAAGCAGCAGCACCTCGACAAGGGCTGGCTGCGCGAGGCCAAGCAGCTGGGGTGGCGGGTCCTGCCGGTGTACGTGGGCTCGCAGTCGCCGTGTGTCATCGCGAAGTCCAAGCAGCCGTACAGGATCAAGGGCAGCGCCTGGGCGGCAGGGCGACAGGAGGCACGGGACGCGGTCCAGCGGGCGGGGGGCCTGGGCATGCTCAGGGGCAGTGCGCTCTACCTCGATATGGAGGCGTATCGCTTTCGGCACCACGGTTGCGCGCGGACCACGTTGGCCTTCGTACGCTCCTGGAGCCGCGAGGTGCGCCAACGCGGCTATGTGCCGGGCTTCTACAGCAGCGCCAACTCCGGCGTACGACACCTGGAGCAGTCCCGGAGGGCGGGGGAGCGGGATCTGCCGGAGGTGATGTGGTTCGCTCGCTGGCGCGTACGCCCCTCGTTGTACGGTGAGAAGTGGCTGGACCGGCGGGCGTGGCATCCGCATCGGCGCATCCACCAGTACGCGGGCGACGTCACCGAACAACACGGGGGCCGCAAGCTCACCATTGACCGCAACAAGATGGACGCCCCCGTCGCGATCATCCGCTGAGCCCTCGCGCCTGCCTCTGATGCTCGGCGGTTCTGGCCCCGGCCCAGGCCAGCGCAGGTCGCCGCCCCTGACACGGGGTGGCGGCCCGGGCGCGTAGGGCGGAATCGGCCCCAGTGCGTAGGCCCGTACCGGCCTTGGGACGCATGTCCGTGCCGACGTCGATCCGCCTGGAGTCCTACTCGAGGATGAGGGTGTTGGGGCGCCGGATGGTGCGCGAGCGCACGCCGGGGCGGATGGGAACCCGGAGAGCGCCCCGCAGAGAAACCCTGAAAGACCCTGAGAACTCTCCGCCCGAAGGAGGTGGTGCCAGCGTCACCCGTACGACCAGAGGCGGACCCCGTTTCGGCACCTGCGGCCGATCCGCGGGAGTGGCTGCGCTTCTAGCGTTGAAGCCATGACCACGCCTGTGTGCAACAGCGCATCCACTGCTGTCACTGTTGTGTTCCCGTCGTTCACGTCGTACGTACGGGCACGCGGCCCGGTGCTGCTGCGTACCGCTCGCTCGCTGACCGCGAACCCGAGCGATGCGGAAGACCTGCTCCAGACGGCGCTCACCAAGACATACCTGGCGTGGGAACGGATAGAGGATCACCGGGCGCTCGACGGCTACGTCCGCCGGGCCTTGGTGAACACCCGAACCTCGCAGTGGCGCAAGCGCAAGGTGGACGAGTTCAGCTGCGAGGACCTGCCCGAGCCCGACCCGGTCCCGGCGCCCGACCCGGCCGAGCAGCAGGTGCTGCGGGACGCGATGTGGCGCGCGATCGTGCGGCTTCCGGACCGGCAGCGGGCCATGGTCGTTCTGCGGTATTACGAGGACCTGAGCGAGGCGCAGACCGCCGAGGTGCTTGGCGTCTCGATAGGCACCGTGAAGAGCGCCGTCTCACGGGCCCTCGGCAAGCTCCGCGAGGACCCGGAGCTGAGCCAGGCCGCGTAGCCGCCACAGCGCGAAACGGCCTGGTTGGACGGCCGTGTGTAGCGGATCTCACGCCTGCCGACGCGCCACCGACTGGCCCTGCGCCCCCGCTGGGTCCCGTCGTCGTGTTTCGGTGGGCCGGTCTGGTCATGGCGCCCGAAAAGAGCACTGGTGTCTCCCAGCACTAGTGACATACCGGCCGGTCGGCTGCCATATTCAGCGCATCCCTTACTCGCGCGTAACCCACACCCTCCTGGGAGGACCCGGTGCTGAGCACGATGCAGGACGTACCGCTGACGGTGAGCCGCATCTTGCGGCATGGCTCCGTGGTGCATGGCGACTCGCACGTCATCACCTGGACCGGGGACGGTGCGCCCGAGCGGCGTTCGTATGCCGAGGTCGGGGAGCGGTCCGCGCAGCTCGCGCACGCGCTGCGCGATGAACTGGGGGTGCGCGGGGACCAGCGGATCGCCACCCTCATGTGGAACAACTCTGAACATCTTGAGGCATACCTCGCGATTCCGTCCATGGGTGCCGTTCTCCACACGCTCAATCTCCGCCTCCCCACCGACCAGCTCGCCTGGATCGTGAACCACGCGGCTGACCGCGTCATCCTGGTCAACGGTTCGCTGCTGCCGCTGCTCGCGCCGCTGCTTGCGCAGCTGCCCACGGTCGAGCATGTGGTGGTCGCCGGGCCCGGCGACCGGGCGGTGTTGGCGGATGTGCGACCGCGGGTGCATGAGTACGAGGAATTGCTGGCCGGGCGGGAGACCGCGTACGACTGGCCGGAGATCGATGAGCGCGATGCCGCTGTGCTCTGCTACACCTCCGGGACCACGGGCGAGCCCAAGGGCATCGCGTACAGCCATCGCTCCGTCTACCTGCATGCCATGCAGGTCAACAACGCCGAGTCGTTTGGTCTGACGGCGTCAGACATCACGTTGCCAGTGGTGCCCATGTTTCACGTAAATGCTTGGGGGTTGCCGCACGCCGCGTTCATGGCCGGTGCCTCGTTGCTGATGCCCGACCGATTTCTCCAGCCCGCGCCGATGGCCGAGATGATCGAGAGCGAGCGCCCGACGATCGCCGCCGCCGTCCCCACCATCTGGCAGGGACTGCTGGCCGAACTGGACGGCAGGCGACGAGACGTGTCGTCGCTGCGTAGCGTCATCATCGGCGGCGCCGCTTGTCCACCCGCCCTGATGAAGGCGTTCTGGGAGCGGCACGGGCTGCGCGTCATCCACGCCTGGGGCATGACCGAGACCTCGCCACTGGGTTGCATCGCCCACCCGCCGCACGGCCTCTCCGAGGAGGAGGCGTGGACCTACCGCGCGACCCAGGGGCGCTTCCCCGCGTCGGTGGAGGCCAGGCTCGCCGGTGTGGAGGGGGGATTCCAGCCGTGGGACGGGCAGTCCGCGGGCGAACTTGAGGTGCGCGGACCGTGGATCGCGGGGGCGTACTACGGGGGCGCGGCGAACGAACCTATGCGTCCCGAGGAGAAGTTCAGCCCGGACGGCTGGCTCCGCACCGGAGACATCGGCACGATCACGCCCGACGGTTACCTCATGCTCACCGACCGGGCCAAGGACGTCATCAAGTCGGGCGGCGAATGGATCTCTTCCGTGGATTTGGAGAACCATCTGATGGCGCATCCGGACGTCGCTGAGGCGGCGGTGGTGGCCGTACCGGACGAGAAATGGGGCGAGCGCCCCTTGGCGACGGTCGTCCTCAAGGAGGGCGCGAGCGCGGACTACGAGGAACTGAAGACCTTCCTCGCCGGTCGCATCGCGCGCTGGCAACTCCCCGAGCGGTGGGCGGTGCTGGCGGCGGTGCCGAAGACGAGCGTCGGCAAGTTCGACAAAAAGGTGATCCGCAAGCAGTACGCGGAGGGCGCGCTCGACGTCACGCGGCTCGGCTAGGGCTAGGCATTCGCTGCGCGCGCTGCACGGCGGGCAACTGCGGCGAGGTGCGGTGCCGGCTGTCCGGTCTTGTGGGCGATACGGGCCGGATGGGCGGGTGAGCGTGCGGTGTGCGGTGTGCGGTGTGCGGCGTACCGGGTGTGGCCGGGGCGCATGGGGCGCGCGGGCCGGCGCCCGCGGCCGGCGCGGGGGGTGGCGGCTCGTGCGGGCCCGAGCTGCCGCCCCTGTCGGGCCCGAGGCCGGCACCCCTGTCGGGCCCGAGGTCGGCACCCCCGTCGGGCCCGAGAGTGGGGGCTAGTTCGTACCGATCTTGGCCAAAAGGTCCACGATCCGTCCCTGGACCTCCGGGCTCGTCGAGCGCTCCGCCAGGAAGAGCACGGTTTCGCCCGAGCTGAGGCGGGAGAGTTGGCCCGGGTCGATGTCGGCGGAGGTGTAGACGACGAGCGGGGTGCGGTTGAGGAGGCCGTTGCCGCGTAGCCAGTCAACGATGCCGGCGCGGCGGCGGCGTACCTGCATGAGGTCCATGACCACCAGGTTGGGCCGCATCTGCGCCGCGAGATTGACCGCCGCAGCGTCCGTGTCCGCGCGAGCGACCTGCATTCCGCGCCGCTCCAACGACGCCGTCAGTGCGCCCGCGATCGGCTCGTGCTCCTCGATCAACAGCACCCGAGGCGGATGCTGCTCGCTGTCGCGTGGGGCCAACGCCTTGAGGAGTACGGCCGGGTCCGCGCCGTACGCCGCCTCCCGCGTGGCCTGCCCCAGGCCGGCCGTCACCAGCACCGGAACCTCGGCCGCCACCGCCGCCATACGCAGCGACTGGAGGGCCGTCCTGGTGATCGGGCCGGTCAGCGGGTCCACGAAAAGCGCCGCGGGGTACGCCGCGATCTGCGCGTCCACCTCCTCGCGGGAATGCACGATCACCGGGCGGTAGCCGCGGTCGCTCAACGCCTGCTGCGTGGACATGTCGGGAGCGGGCCAAACCAGCAGCCGGCGCGGGTTGTCCAAAGGCTCCGGCGGCAGTTCGTCGTCCATCGGTGGCCGGTGGTCATCGACGACCTCGACCGCTCCGTTGGGCCCGTCGAGCGGTTCGGGGCCCTCAGCCCCCTCGTCCGGGGCCCCTATGGCGAAGGCGCGACCCGCGCCGGAGGCTAGCCGCTGTTGCGGCGGCTGGCCGGGGTGCTGCGGCGGGGTCTGGGACATCTGTTGTGCACCTCGGTGCGGGCGGGGCGATTGGTGCGGTTGCTGCGCACCGGGCGGCGGGGCGGTTCCCGGCATGCCGGGGGCGTGGCCCGTGCCGTTCGCGTCACCGTCTCGTACCTGACCTGCGGCGTCAGACGCGTCGGAACCCGTCGCCTCCATCGGATAGCCCGCATCGGAACGGGCCGCCAACTTGCGGCGCCGACCCGAGCCCGCCACACCGCCGCCCGGCGGCTGGCCGGGGTAGCTCTGTTGGCCGGGTTGGCCGGGGTGGCCGGGTTGACGTGGCTGGTCCAGCTGGCCGGCGGAGGGGTGACCTGGCTGCGGGGGGCCCGACTGGTGCGCTGCCGGGTGGGTCGGGGGGCCGCCCTGGGCTGTGCCACCACCCTGTTCCGGGCCGCTGCTCTGCGCTGGGTGAGGCGGCTGTGACTGTTGGTGTTGCTGCGGATGGGCCTGATCGGGGGCGCCGTGACCGAAGGGAACACCCTGGCCGAGGGTGCGCACGCTGATCGCCCGTCCCTGAGTGTCCTGGCCGTTCCCGGTCTCGCCATGCCGCGTGTCGCCATGCCGCGCCTCGCGGCCCATCTCGCCATGGCCCAACTGGCCCTGGTCAGAGCCGCCTTGGTGGGGGCCGGTGGGCTGGGGCTCGCCGTGGTGCGGGCCAGCGCCGGGCAGTGCGGGCAGCCCGGCCCATGGCCCGGCCTGCCGATTGGCGTCGTTGCTGGTGTGGCCGGTGTTGCTGGCGTGGCCGGTGTCGGGGGCGTTGCCCGGTGCGCCTCCGGTCCCGTGGGCCGCGGCGCTCGGGTCGCCGAGCGTGCGGCGCCCTGCGGGCTGCTCGTTCGGTTGGCCGCCGTGCTGGCGTGTGTCGGGTGGGCCGGATTGGCCGGGCAGGCGCGCGTCGGTTCCGGGGCGCGGTTGCTCGTCGGCGAGCGGACGCAGCGCCCGTCGCTGTCCTTGCCCCTGCTGCCCCTGCTGCCCCTGTGGGCCGCCACTTTGCGCCATCGAGCCCTCGGCCGATGGCTCGGGCCACGGTGGTACGGCCTCGCCTCGCGGCCCCGGGACGCCGGTGCTCCACGGAGCGCTGCCTGAGTCAACACCGTGCGGGTTGAGGTCACCACTGGAGGCGACCCCGGGGACTCCGGAGCCACCCGGTGCTTCGGCCGGGCCGCGCCCGCCGGTCGCACCGGCGCCATGGGGAGCCTCTGGGGAGTCGGCTGCCGCGGCGCCTGTCCCGGTGCCGTACGCGGACTGGGCGGGCACCATCGCGATGGGCCCGAGGTCCTGCGGCATCGCGGGCGGATGTTGATCGGCCGCGGCAGGCGGCAGCGCGAACGGGGTACGCGCGGCCTCCACCTCGTACGGCGCCTGTTGACGCTGTTGCTGTTGCTGTTGCTGTTGCTGTTGCTGTTGGTGCTGGGGGGATTGCTGTTGCTGGGTGGGTACGGGGTGCTGCGGTACGGGAGTTGCCTGCTGGCCCGTTCCCTGCGGCTGCTGCCCCGGCGGGAGTTGACCCTGCGGCAGCGCACTCTGAGGAAGTTGGCTCTGTCCCTGCGGGAGTTGGTGCGGGATGGGGCGCTCGGGCGCCTCGGTGAGCACTCGCCGAGCTCGCCGCCGCCCTGTGCCCTGCGGCCCGTCGTCCTCCTGCATGCCCGTCGCCGGTCCCACGGGCCCGCCGCTGGGCGCGGCTGCCCAACCACCGGACCGCGGGTCCGCGCCGCCGCCGGCGGCAGCCGCGGGGTCAGCGGGCCCCACCGGGCCGCTGCGGCCTGCCGGGTTATCCGGACCGTGCGGCCCCATGGCGTCCTGACCGGCCACCCCAGGGCCTCCCGGGCGGGCCCCCGCGGGCACGCTCCCCAGCCCCGCGGCCGGTTCCAGACCGCTCGGACCATGGCCATGCCCGGCCCCTGGCCCGCCGGCTCCTGGCCCTCCGCTTACTGGGCCACCGCCGACCGGTCCGGCGCCCTGGCCCGGCTGCCTCGCCGGCTGGCCCGATACGTCGCTCGCGCCAGGGGGCAGCGCAAGTGCGCTTCTCGGCCCCGACTGTTCGCTGCGCCCGGCGTGCGCGCCCCCGCTCCGCCCGCCGGTGTCATCACCTAGCCCCTGTGCCTGACCCCGGACCTGGCCTTGCTGTGCTTGCTGCTGTGCCTGCTGTGCCTGTCGTTCGTGTTGGCCGTGTTGGCCCTGCTGGCCCTGCTGACCGTGCTGGCCCTGCGGCTGTCCCGGCGTACGTTCTTGCCCGCCGTGCCGCGGGTCGGCCGGGGGCTGGCCCACGCCCCGCTGAGCACCGTCGCCCGAGCCCGCCGTGCCGTCCGTACCGTCCGCGCCGTCGCCCGGTGTGCCGCGCCTGGCCCTGCGTCCGGTGGGGGCGGGGAAGCCGCCATCAGCCGGAAGCCCCTGTGCGGGGACCAACTGGGCACCGCCGGAGTGCGGCCCGGCGTCTGCGTGGCGAGCGGCGTGCTGGCCGCCCTCGGCGCCGGTCGGTGCATCGGCCGCGCCCGCGTGAGGGCCACCGGAAGCGCCCGGAACTGCGCCCCCGCCGCTCGTAGCGCCACCCGCGCCCGTACCCGCGCCGGCGCCCGTACTCGCAACTGTGCCCGCGCCGCCCGCCGTACCGTCCGGCGGCTGCCCCACAGCGCTGTCGCCGCTGTCGCCCCGCGCATGCCGGTGCGGCCTGGCCCTGCGTTGCTCGCCGCTCGCTTCGTCTCCCGTACCCACCACCCCGGCCGGCCCGGCGGCACCCGGCCCCAGCGGAATACCCGGTCCGACCGGGACGCCACCAAGACCACCGTAACCAGCGCGACCAACACCCTGAGCACCAGCACCAGCACCACCAGTACCAGCACCACTGGGCACGTTGATGCCCTCGCCAGCAGCAGCACCGTCGCTCGCACCCCCGCGCCCGCCACCCGTACTGCCCGAGCCACCTGTACCGCCCGAGCCACTCGCGCTGCCCGTATCGCCTACACCGCCCACGGCAGGACCGCTCTCACCGCCAGGGCCCGCGGACCGCTCCTCCGCTGGGTCGCGCCGCGCGCGCCGACGTCCCGTAGGCCGGTCCAACTGCCGCTGCCCAGCCGCAGCCCCAGCCCCGGATTCGGTCCCAGTTCCGGCCCCTGCACCCGCTTCGGCGCTGCCGCTACCGCTATCGACGCCGTTGCCGCTATCGACGCCGCTGCCGTGTACGGCGCCGCCGCCCGCACCGCTGTTGCCGTCGCCATCGCCGGCGCCGTCGCCCTGCCCCTTGCCGCTGCCCGCCGAGGTGGTGGGGGCCGCGCCCGGCGCGCCGTTCGTGCCACGCGCCCGCTCCTGGGGCACCGGCATCACCGTCGTGGCGTTGTCCTGGTCCATGCCGATCCGCACCGCGCCCGTGCTGTCGTCGGTGTCCGCCCGGCCGCTGGTCAGCGGCGTGCCATCGGCGGAGACCGGCACCTCAAGGACGTACGCGCTGCCGCCGCCCATGCCCGGCATCTCATGGGTCTGGAGTACGCCACCGTGCTTGCGTACGATCCCGCGCACGATCGGCTCGTGGACCGGGTTGCCGCCCGGGTACGGGCCGCGCACCTCGATCCGTACGACCTCACCGCGCTGCGCCGCCGCCACCACGATCGTCGAGTCGCCCGGCCCGGCGCCCGGCTGGCGCGCCCCCTCGGGCGCACCCGGTACCACCACCGCCGTATTGCCGGTGGAGTCCAAGCCCGCCACGTCCGCGATCAGATGGGCCAGTGCCTGGGCGAGTCGTGCGGGGTCCACCTCCGCCTCGATCGGCGGCGCGTGCACCGCAAACTGTGCGCGCCCGGGACCGATCAGGTCGATCGCTCCCTCGACGCCGGCCGCCACCACGGTCTCCAGCGAGACGCGCTCGCGCGCGAGCGGTTCCTTGCCCGCGGCGAGGCGCTGATAGCTGAGTACGTTGTCCACCAACACCGTCATCCGGGCGTATCCGGCGGCGAGGTAGTGCAGCACCTGGTTGGCCTCAGGCCACAACTGGCCGGCGGGGTCGGCGGCCAGCCCACCGAGTTCGCCGCGCAACTCGGCGAGCGGCCCGCGCAGCGAGGTGTCGAGCACGGCGAGGAGTTGGGCGTGGCGCGCGGCCAGCGCATCGTACGAGCGGCGGTCGGTGAACGTCATCACCGCGCCCACGAGCTGTTCCCCGTCCCGCACCGGCGCGGTGGTCAGATCAACCGGCACCGCGCGGCCGTCCTTGGCCCACAACACCTGCCCGCGCACCCGGTGCTTGCGGCCCGATCGCAGCGTGTCGGCGATCGGCGTCTCCTCGTACGGCAGTGGCGTGCCGTCCGCCCGCGTGTGATGCACCAGCGGATGCAACTCCTGCCCACCGAGGTCGCTGGCGCGGTAGCCGAGGATTTGCGCGGCGGAGGGATTGACGAGAACGACCTTGCCCTCGGTGTCCACGCCGACCACGCCTTCCGCTGCGGCGCGCAGGATCATCTCGGTCTGCCGCTGCTGCCGGGCAAGTTCGGCCTCGGTGTCGAGCGTGCCGGTCAGGTCGCGCACGACGAGCATCAGCAACTCGTCGCCGGTGTAGCTGTGGTTGTCCGCGTACGGGGTGCGGCCGTCCTCCAGGTTGGCGCTGGTCACCTCGACGGGGAACTGGGTGCCGTCGGTGCGCCGCGCGACCATCCGGGTTGGCTTGGTGCGACCGCCCTCGCCCTTGTCGTCTCTGGGGCGGCGCATCGAACCGGGAATGTGCCGGGAGTCGAAGGCGGGTAGCAGGTCGAGCAACCCGCGCCCGACCAGCGCGGTGCCGGGAGCCTCGAACGTCTCCAGGGCAATGTGGTTGGCGTTGACGACCGTGCCGTTGCAGTTGACGAGCAACAAGGCATCGGGCAGAGCGTCGAGTATCGCCGCGAGGCGAGCAGCGCCTCGGGATGGCCTGCTGCTCACGACGACGCTTCCTCCCAGATCTACGCTCCTTGCGGACACCCGGCGCCATCTTGCCGCCCACCCCGTGGGGTGTCACTAGAGGGGGAGTCTACGGGCAGGCACGGTCGGCGCGGTGGCGGATGAGTGTGAGCCGGGACGGGCGTGGCGCAGCCCGGACAAACCTCTCGCGGTACGACTCTCAGCCCCGAACCGGGACCAGCCAGACCCCTCCGACCTGACCATTCCGACCGTTTTGCCCCGGCCTGGCAGGCCTTTCCGCCTTAATCGGATAGAGCCTTTCGCCGTGGCAGGGCGGGTCTCTTCGCCTCTTATGTCTGTTGCGATGTCCCATGCACCCAACACGCCCAACTCACCCAACACGCCCGTTACGCCCGGTAGATCCGGCAGAGCTGACATGCCCGATATGCGTATCGAGCCACCTGACCGCAGCGCCGAGGGCCCGGGGTGGCCGGGGTATCCGGCGTACCCCGGGCGCGTCCCCCGTCCGAGACGGGCCCGGACGGGGAACTCCGCGATCCTCGGCGGACCTAGGCAGAGCGCTGGATGCGCAGGTGCCCAGGACAACCGGTGCTTGGCGGGAACCCGCAAGGGGTGAGGCGGGGTCGTGCCGGGGGCCGGTTGGGCCGGTTGGGCCGGTTGGGCCGGTTGGGCCGGTTGGGCCGGTTGGGCCGACTGGTCGGCCCGTGGGTGGGGGCGACCAGGGTTCAACGATGCGCCGGCGCATCGATGGGTGCTGTGACGGTCGGGGGATCAGTTGCGGGGGGTGCCCAGCAGCTTCGCGAACTTGTTCCAGCGGCCGATCTCGCAGCCGTCCGCTCGCGAGAAGTCGGCGTTGACCGGGCGACCCGACCAACGGCCCTCGACATGTCCCGTCGCGGGGCCGCCGTAGATCTTGGTGCAGGCGGCCCCCTTCGGTACGGGCGCGAACGGATCGGCACCCCACACCGTCTTCTTGGACACCTCGGCGCAGGCTGCCTCGGGGCTTGGGTGGCTGCCCCCGGTGGGGTGGCAGTAGAGGTCGTACGTTCGGCCGTCCGCCGCATTGCCTGTGTCCGAGATCGTGACGGTGAGGTGGTGCGCGGGCCCGGGGGACGGGACCGGCAACGGTTTGGCGGCGGCGCCCGGGGCTGCGCTCAGTAAGGCGGGCAGCACCACGGCAGCGGCGGCGGTGGCGATGGCGAGACGGTGCGGTGACATCCGAGACTCCAAGATCGTGCGGCAATGGGGGCGCGGCGCGCTCCCGCCCGACTAACGCGCCGTCGCGGCGTGCGTTGCGCAAGAAGTCCACTGAGTAGCTATGAATCGCCGAAAAGCACTACAAAAACCACCCGTACGTCGGCAGTACGGCTTTGCCGCCCAGGCCGGACGCCTAGTACCGTGGGCCGCGATTGGTGACAGCCCGCAAGGCTGTGTCATCATCTGCACACACGCCTCGCGTTCGCGAGATCTGTGTGTGGAGGCTTCGCCTAGTCTGGTCTATGGCGCCGCACTGCTAATGCGGTTTGGGGTAACCCCCCATCCCGGGTTCAAATCCCGGAGCCTCCGCTTTCTTCCTCAGCCCCGGCCCGTCTCGTACGGTCGGGGCTTTGGCGTACGGCCGCGCCTTTCACACGCACGCGCCCCAGTCACCCAGACCGCAAGCCGAACGCTTCTTTGTCATGACATGCATCCGCACCCGCACCCCCCACGAGCCCTGCCGATGCCGGCTCCACGGCGCAGCGAGCGACGTTTCCGCAGGTCAGCCAGGGTGAGGGAAACGGATTTCACCTCGCGGCGCGGGTCATGTAATGTTGTTCCCGCAACGCCGACCGGGTAAGAAAACACCGGGAAGTAAGCGCTCGTAGCTTAACGGATAGAGCACTTGACTACGGATCAAGAGGTTGCAGGTTCGAATCCTGCCGAGCGCGCAGCTCAGAGGCCCCCGAAAGGGGGCCTCTGGTGTTTTGCGTGACTAACTGCGTGACTAAGGCCCCGGGATCACTCTTCGAAGATGCGGTCCATCGCAACGGCACCTGAAGCTTCCCCTTGATCGTGGACACCTGGAGACTGGGACCTGAGGTTCCAGAGGAAGTAGCACCAGGTGGGAAGCAAGTACACGAAGCGGTACACCGAGGAGTTCAAGCGGGACGCCATCGCGCTCGTCGACTCCTCAGGCCAGACGGTCACCGCCATCGCCCGGGAGCTCGGCATCAGCTCCGAGTCCCTGCGCGGCTGGTACCGCCAGGCCAGGGCAGACCAGGGCGAGGGCCGCCCCGGTGAGCTCACCACGCAGGAGCGCGAGGAGCTCAGGCGGCTGCGCAGGCAGAACGCCGAGCAGGCACAGACGATCGAGGTCCTGCGAGAAGCCGCGGTCTTCCTCGCGAAAGAGAGCGATCGGTGAACGATAGTTACGCGTTCATCGAGGCGGAGAAGACCACCCACGGCGTCGCTTTCCTGTGCAGGCTGCTGAAGGTGGCCCGCTCCTCTTTCTACGCCTGGCTCGCCGCGCAGAAGACCCGCGCCGCCCGCCAGGCCGCCGACGCGGCTTTGACCCACGAGATCACCGTCATCCACCTCGCCTCCCGTGGAACCTACGGCGTCCCGCTCGTCCATGCCGAACTGCGGCGTCTTTGAAGGTCTGTGAACCACAAGCGCGTCGCCCGCCTGATGCGTGAGCACGGCATCCAGGGCGCCCACCGTCGTCGGCGCCGGTCGCTGACGCGGCCGGACAAGAAGGCCAGGCCGGCCCCCGACCTGATCGGCCGCGACTTCCACGCCGACATCCCCGGCACGAAGCTGGTCGGAGACATCACTTTCCTCCCGACGGCCGAGGGCTGGCTCTACCTCGCCTGCTGGCTGGACCTGGCCACCCGCGAGGTTGTCGGCTACGCCATGGCCGACCATCACCGGGCCGAACTCGTCGTGGATGCCCTCAACATGGCCCACGGCCGGGCCGGTTTGGAACCCGGCTGTGTCATACACAGTGATCGCGGAAGCGAGTACACCTCGGCCCAATTCCGCGACCGAATAAGTGAGTTGGGGCTGCGGCAGAGCTGCGGACGCACCGGATCATGCTTCGACAACGCCGCTGCGGAGAGTTTCTGGGCCCTGCTCAAAGAGGAAATCGGCACTCGAATCTGGCCCGACCGGGCCACCGCCCGCGCCGAGGTCTTCACCTTCATCGAGACCTTCTACAACCGCCGCCGCCTGCGCAAGCACAAGACCTTCGGCTATCTCACCCCAGCCGAGACCAGGCAACGGCATCAACACACCCTCGCGGCATAACCATCGAGTGTCCAAGATCACGGGCAAACTTCAAGGCACAGGTTCACCCAAGGGTTGGTGCAGATCTGTCGCTCGCCGTAGGTCTTCCACTGCATGGCCGCCGCCCCTTCTCGCATGTGGCCCAGCATCCCAGATGAGCGGGTGGGGCCCGTCGTAAAGATATGCGGGGCGAACAGGTAGGCGGTCACTGAGGAGCCGCACCGGACCTCTGTGGCGGACGCCGCTGCACGACGCCCCACCTAGCCAGCTGTGTGGGATCGTTCGTGGCTGATGCGCTTGGCCGGTGTGCAGGTGTACACAGCGTACTGAACACCCGAAGCGGAGCCCTCAACTTTGAGCGAAGGCACGGCCGCTCACCGCTTCACGCGCCCCCGAATCGCGAACATCGCGAGACCCAACAGAATCGGCTCAAACAGTCGAGACGCCATTTCGATGTACCCTCCGGACGTCGTCAGGTCTTGCCCGCTGGAGCGGAAGGCGACCGAATTGAGGGTCACATTGAGCGATTTTTCGAAGCGATCCGTCGTGAACCGGTCTCCGGTTGGGTTCCTAGGGGCCTCCTTCTCTAGTTCGAAGGATACTGGTCCGCCAGTCGCTGGGACGATGCCTGTCGCCTCCTGTTTAGGCGTGGCCTGCGGAAGCCCAAAACTCATCATTAGCAGGATGGTGGCCAAAACGGATGCGATGAGCCAGGCGAGGGCGCGTGAGGCACGCAAACCGTACCCGGACAGTAGCCAGTAAATCTGAAGTAGCCACCGTTCGGCCCTGCTCCATTTATGACTATGTCGACGCATTTCCATTTCGCCGTAGTAGAAATCTGCGGCGCCTGGTTCGTCTTTAGCGTCCTCGCGAGCCTTACGGAGTTGACGGTAAACAGTGGTGAGCGTGGCGAGGCCTGGCACATCTAGTTCTCGGCCGGGACGTCGCCCCCACCCCCATTTATCGTAGACGCCCCGGCTTCTCAGCGATCGCCACTTTCGCTCCTCCTCAATCACCAGGCGGCGGGCGGGTGTGTAGGGGAGGATGCCGTGCCACTTGTCAACGATTGGCGCCTCGCCGAGGCGCCAATATCCTTCGAGGCGTAACTGGTCGAGATGGTGTGCACCAGCGAATTCACACCGGATCAGGTCGACGTCGGAAAGGAGTAGGAAGGATGCATCGACGCCTCTCAGGGAAACGATTGATGCGGTGGTTGGATCGTGTCCCCAGTGATGCATCGGCTGATTGGTTGTTGCGGCCAGAAAGGCGAGTTCGCGAAGGTGTGCTTCATCTGGACGTTCGCTAGGCACGTAATCTGTCGTGATGGTGCAGGGAAAGAAGAGCCGTGCCCTTGTTAGGTCAATGTCTGCATACCTTGCTCTAAGAGTGAATGTCTCCTGCAAGATGGCATCGTTTAGTCGAATCTCGGCGGCTGATATGTCCATCACTGTCGATGATGTAACGGTCGCGCTAGTTAGATTTAAGGTCCCTTCGCAAACGATCGAGCCGAATACGGAAGACGGATTAATGTGAGACCTTTCGAAAGAGCAGTCGTCCGTGAAGGAAACGCGTTCGAATGTTACTTCCCCGGTGAAGGTTGCGCCGGCGAGTGAGGCGGGCCCCAGGGAGCAATCGGCGAAGTACGTCGATCCGGCAATTTCGGATTCCTCGCACCAGAAATTGCCGTGAAGCTTACAGTTTCGAAATGAGATGCTTTTATCGGCTCGAATCCGGCTGAACCAACTTCCCATGGGAAAGGTGAGATTGCGGAAAGTGGCGTCTCCTAGGAAAGTGGCCTGAGAGAAGAGCATCGGTCCCTTATATTGGCCGCCGTCGAAGTTCACGGCGCCATCAAAGCGTGCCCCCGAGAAGTTGCCATAGCTTGTGAAACGTGGATTAATGAAGGAGGATTTGCCGGTGAAGACGCTGTTCGTGAAGCTCGCTCCGTCAAATGACGCGCCATCGAAAGTGACGTCACCCTCGAACACTGCTTCGTCGAATCGAGCATGCCCGAAGCTGGGAGGGCTACCCTCGCTTCTGAGTACAGCATTAACCCTGCGCCACAGGTTCACCGTTATGGTGCAGCCGCGAAGATCCACACGGCCGTCCGTGCTGAGGTTGCCGAGGTAGTGGTTGCGGTCGGTTTCGTCTAGGTGAACAAGGCAGGTATCACGGCCTGGGGCAAGAACGCCCCGGCAGCCGTTCGTGTTAGTCGTAGGGACGGAGCCGTGTCCGCAAGAAGGCCACACGGGCGGATCAAGATTCGGCGGAGACTGGGACATGTCGAGGTCGACGGTACAACGCCCCAGTGGGTCCCCGAAGTTCGCGCGCTAGAGAGAATAGAGGTGCGTGCAAGAGTCAGGATGTGGCTGGGGCTCAGTGACTCGATGGGGCGAGGCCAGTGAGACTCCATCACGGACGGGCCATGACGGAACGGCTGCGCCACGGCGACACTCAGTGATGTCGTCTGATCGCAGGAACCGTGGGTTGGCTCGCGTCTAGGGTTGATACGGGTGACGGCAACGCTGACGGCAACGACAGCGACCGATGCCCACCAGCGGCCCCCCGCGATCACCGTTTGACGAAGCGGCCGAAGCCACCACCAGTCCCCCGCCCGAACCTACGGATCAAGAGGTTGCAGGTTCGAATCCTGCCGAGCGCGCAGCTCAGAGGCCCCCGAAAGGGGACCTCTGGTGTTTTGCGTGGCTGACTGCGTGATTACGGTTCCGAAATCGCCCGTCGAAGAGGCGATTCGTGCGTGGAGGCGGCCCGGTCGCGGTGGTAATGCGCGGTGAGGCCTGCTTCGTCTGGAGCCACGTCGGGGTGGAGCACCAGGTCGGCGTCGTAATCCCCGCGGGTGTCGGGGGTGCCGTTTTGGTGGCGGAAGGGGAGGGGGGCCGCGGTGGGCAAGGTGCCTAGGCGTTCGCGGAGTTGGGTTGCTGCCTTCTCGTATGCCTCTGGAGATACTCGGTCCGCGTCGTATACGGCGAGCGGTGGCAGTACGGACATGCCGGTGTACCAGAGCGTCCCGTGGTGCAGGGGAAACAGCAGGTCGCACAGATCGCCATTGATGCCGCGCGGGCCGAGGCTGGGTTCGCCGGCGCCCGCCGAGACGATCACCATCGCGCGCTTGCCCGCCAGCGCGCCCTCGCCGTAGCGCAGAGTACGGCGGCGTCCGGAGGCGGGCGCGGCCCCGGGGGCGGGGGTGGGGTCGTGTGGGGTGCTCACGCCGTACGCGAATCCCTTGACGAACACTCGGTCGAACCAGCCCTTGAGGATCGCCGGCATGCCGTACCACCACAGCGGGAACTGAAGGATGACCGCGTCTGCCCAGGACAGTTTTTCCTGCTCGGCGCGGATGTCTGCGCTTAACATGCCGGAGCGGTAGGCCCGTTGCGAGGCGGCGCCGACGAGGAGGCGCTCGGGCTGTGGAGCGTGAGCGTCGTCAGGGCCGGTGTTTTTCTTGTTTCCTGTGGTTTTTATGGTGTGCGGGTTGTTGGTGCTGGCCTTGGGGGCGTGTTCTCTGCGGCCGAAGTCCGCGCTGCCTACGACCGGGTTCCAGCCCATGGCGTACAGGTCTGAGACGCGGTAGTCGTGGCCCAGCGCGTGCAGGGTGCGCAGGCCCTCGTCACGTAGTGAACCGTTGAGCGAGCGCTGTTCCGGGTGGGCGAATATCCACAACACGTTCATGCGGCAAGCTTCTGACCTGCGGGAGCAGGCGACGAGTGGCCGCTCGGCCAGGCTCTGTAAGAATCGGGCCATGGCTGTTTTTCGTGACTCGGGGCCTCAGCGGCGGCACCGGGTGGCCGTGCTGGTCAGATCCGGGTTGCTGCCGATGGAGTTCGGGATCGTCAACCGGCTGTTCAGCCAGGCCAGGTCGGCGACGGACGAGCCGCTGTACGAGGTGGTGACCTGCGGGCTCGCGCCGGGTGAGACCCGTACCGACGCCGACATCACGGTGTACGTTCCGCACGGGCCCGAGGCGCTGGCCGAGGCGGATACGGTGGTGGTCCCCGCGTCCGATGAGGATTACGGGCCGTACGGATCGGCGCAGTTGAGCGGCCCGCTCGCTGCTGCGTTCGCCCGTATTCGGCCCGGTACCCGGATCGCCTCGATCTGTACGGGGTCCTTTGTCCTTGCCGCTGCCGGGCTCCTCGACGGTCGGCGAGCGACCACGCACTGGAAGTCGGCTGACCAGTTCCGTGAGCTGCACCCAGGCGTGCGGCTCGACCCGGATGTGCTCTATACCGACGAGGGCGATGTGCTCACCGCCGCCGGGGTCGCCTCCGGTATCGATCTGTGCCTGCACATGATCCGCTGCGACTTCGGTTCGGCCATCGCCAACGATGTTGCCCGCGGCACGGTGGTGCCCCCGCACCGGGAGGGCGGTCAGGCGCAGTACATCAAGCGGCCGGTCGCGCAGTCGCTCGCCTCGTCCACCGGCGCCGCACGCGCCTGGGCCATCGAGCGACTTGACCAGCAGCTCACGTTGCGCGAACTGGCCGCGCGGGAGTCGATGAGCGTGCGAACCTTCACTCGCCGCTTTCGCGAGGAGACCGGTATTTCGCCGTTGCAGTGGATCACCCAGCAGCGCATCGAGCGAGCCCGGCAACTCCTCGAGGAGACCGACCACACGGTGGATCGGATCGCGGCGGACGCCGGCTTTGGTACCGGTGCCTCGCTGCGCCAGCACTTTCAGGCGGCACTCGGGGTCGCGCCGCGGGCATACCGGACCACGTTTCGCGGCCCTGGGTAGCGAAGCGACTGCTTCCGCTTCCGCTTGCTCGTGCATGTCTGGGTATATTTGGGCGTGTCTGGGCATTTCTAAGTGCATTTGTACCTATCTGGCCTGTTCGGGCCTGCTCGTGTGGTGGTGGATTGCGGGTGTCCGTGAGGGGTCCGCGAAGGGCACTGGTGTGCCATGGTGGGGCGCTGACCTGCGGCGGAGAAGCGATTTCCCTCTGCGGGGACATTGCCGTAAGGTTGCGTTTAACGGCGCGGGGTGGAGCAGCTCGGTAGCTCGCTGGGCTCATAACCCAGAGGTCGCAGGTTCAAATCCTGTCCCCGCTACTGAAGATCGAGGGTCTGGCACTTAGTGTCAGGCCCTCGGTCGTTTTCTGGGTTGGATGGGCGCCGCCTTCCTGTCTACGGGGTGAGCGGGGCGTTAACTGACCGAGCGCTCGCTTACCTCTGGCCGTGGCCTCGACTCTCTGGCACCGTGGCCGCCATGGATCTTGCGGAGTTCGCGGGGAGTGCGGGCGATGAGCACGGTGCCAGTGCTCACGCTCATGCGGGTGGCGCGGGTGGCGCGGGTGGCGCGGTCGGCGCCGGCGTTCGGGGTGTTGTGGGTACTGATGAGCGTGAACAGGTCATCCGGTTCTGGTCTCAGCTTGGGCTGCCCGGTCTTATCGACGTCCATACGCACTTCATGCCGGAGCGGGTGCTCGCCAAGGTCTAGGCGTACTTCGACTCCGCTGGGCCGCTCCTTGGCCGTGCTTGGCCCATCACCTACCGGCACGAAGAAGACGAGCGGCTGGCGACGCTACGCGGATTCGGCGTGCGGGCGTTTACGTCGATGGTCTATCCGCACAAGCCGGGGATGGCCGCCTGGCTCAACGACTGGGCCGCGGGCTTCGCCGCCCGTACGCCGGACTGTTTGCACACCGCCACCTTTTATCCCGAGCCGGAGGCTGCCGCGTATGTGCAGGCAGCGCTGGCGGGTGGGGCGCGGGTGTTCAAGTCCCATGTGCAGGTCGGTGGTTACGATCCGGCCGATCCGCTGCTCGATCCGGTGTGGGGCGCGATAGCCGAGGCCGGGGTGCCGGTCGTGACGCACTGCGGGTCGGGGCCTGCGCCGGGCGCCTTCACCGGGCCCGGGCCGATGGGGGACGTGCTCGCCCGGCACCCCCGGCTGCGGCTGATCATCGCGCATATGGGGATGCCGGAGTACGGGGAGTTCTTCGACCTCGCCAAGCGGTAGTCCGGCGTCTACCTCGACACGACCATGACGTTCACCGACTTCACCGAGGAGTTTGTGCCGTTTCCGCGTGCGGAGCGGGCCCGGCTCACGGAGTTCGGCGACCGGATCGTCTTCGGCAGCGACTTCCCCAACATCCCGTACGGATATCCCCACGCCCTCGACGTCCTCACCCGGCTCGACCAGGACGAAAAGTGGCTGCGCGCGGTGTGCCACGACAACGCGGCACGGCTGTTCGCGATGGATACGGGCGCCGTCGCGCCGTAAGGCCCGCGGCCACCGGCGTCGGGCGCTGGGCGTTCGGCGCAGGGCGGTCCCGCGGGCTCGGGCCGATGGCGGGCTCGCCGCCGTCTCCTTACCGCGGGCCGTCTTCCTCCCGTGGGCCGGGCGGTCGTCAGGTCGCCGGCTGGCCCTTGAGGCGCTCCCGCAGTTCCTCGGTGTCGGTGAGGAACCACGTCTGGCGCCCGCGGTTGCTCTCCCGCACAAAGTCCTGAAGCGCTGAACTCGCCGCCGTGTGGCGGGAGATGTCGCCGAGCACGATGAGCCCCAAGCGGTAGTTGGCAAACTTCTGGACGATGTCGCCAGCGAGGCGCGTACGCAGCTGGAAGAACGCGTCCCCCAACCGCCCGGCGGGTATGACCACCCATTGGGCACCCTGATAACCGGCGTTACCGATGAGGTCCAAAACGTCGCGTTCGGCGCTGATGGGCTCGCCATCGACGGCACACATCAGCACGGGTACGTCATGGATCGTTTGCAGGGTGCTCATAGAGCGAGGCTAGCTGTGCGAGCGGACGTAGTCGATGGGAATCATGTGTGGGGTGGAGTGGGGTGAAACGGGCCGAGGCCGGGTCAGTTGGCCAATGGCAGGGCCTCGGCCAGGGCGCGCCATTCGGCACGAGGGAGCGCTTGGTTTGCGTTGTCGTTGTTCGCGGTCACTACCTGTACCGCCACGTGGTCTGCGCCCGCCGCGCGGAACTCCTCGGTCCGCTGTCGCACCACCTCCACATCGCCTAGGGCGAAGACGGCGTCCAGTAGTCGGTTGCTGCCGCCGTCCGCGAAGTCCTCATCGGTGAAGCCGAGACTCAGGAAGTTCTTGGTGTAGTTGGTGAGACTAAGGTAGAAGCGGAGATAGTCGCGGGCAGTGGCGCGGGCCCGGTCGAGGTCGGCGTCGAGCACGACCTTGAACTCCGGGGCCAACACCGCATCCGGGCCGAGCGTCGCACGGGCGGCGGCCGTGTGCTCGGGCGTGACCAGGTAGGGAAGGGCGCCCAAGGCGCGGTCGCGGGAGAGTTCGAGCATCTTCGGGCCCAGCGCGGCCAGGGCGCGCTGGTCGGCGGGGACCGGGATCGGGGCGGTGTCCAGGGCCGTCAGATATTCCTTGAGCGCCGTGTACGGGCGGTTCGCCAAGGGGTGGTCATTCTTCTGCGCTATCTCGTCGTGGCTGACACCGAGGCCGAGGACGAACCGGCCGTCGTACGCGGCGTTGACCTCGGCGTGCCGGGCGGCGACGGCCGCGGCGGTGTGCTGCCAGATGCTGAGGATGCTGGTCCCGACCGCGATGCGGGAGGTGGAGGCCAGCAGCGGAACGGCCTGATCGATCGACGGGCTGCCGCCGATCCACAGCGTGCCGTAACCCAGCTCCTCCAATTCGGCCGCGGCCTCGCCAACCTCACCATTGCGCGCGGGGTCATCGGCACGCAGGCCCATGCTCCAGATGCCCACCCTGCCAAGACGCTCATTGAATGCCATGGTCAACACAGCAAGGTCGGCAGCGCGGATATTCCACCGCGGACGAGTGGCCGGGGGCGCGTGGCGTGCGTTGGGTGGCGGATGGTGTGGAGGGGGCGTAGTGCTGGTTGCGGGGCGCCCGCGCTTGGTAACCAGCCCCGGCCCCCGCAGCCCTTCCCCGTCCTGCTGGCGGGTCCGATGCCAGGGAATGTCTGCCAGGGAATGCCGGGAGATGCCCGGGAGCGTTTTCTCAGCCGATTCACAGAATGCCGCAAGGCCCCTCTCACGCTGCCGCCTCACTCTTACGTCCATGACCACGTCGCCGCCCACCGGGCGAACCGAGCTGTTCCGACCAGACGGCAGCCCCGTACGGGTGCTGGTAGTCGAAGACGAGGCGCCGCTCGCCGAGTTGTTGTCGATGGCGCTGCGCTACGAGCGCTGGGATGTCCGCATGGCGGAGAACGGGACCGGGGCCGTGCGCACGGCGCGCGACTTCCAGCCCGACGCCGCCGTCCTGGACCTGATGCTGCCCGGCATGGACGCCCGCTCCGTGCTGGCCGGGCTGCGCCGTGAACTGCCCGATGTGCCCGTGCTGTTCCTTGCCGGGCGCGACGCGACGGAGGACCGAATAGCCGGGCTGACGGCGGGCGGCGACGAGTACGTCACCAAGCCGTTCAGCGTGGAGGAGGTCATCGCCAGGCTGCGCGGGTTGCTGCGCCGCGCGACGACGCCCACCGCACGGGAAGGGTCGCTCCTTCACGTCGGTGACCTCACGCTGAACGAGGACAGCCAGGAGGTAGCGCGCGGCGGGGTGGAGATCCGGCTTACGGCGACCGAGTTCGAGTTGCTGCGCTACCTGATGCGCAACCCGCGCCGGGTGCTCAGCAAGGCGCAGATCCTGGACCGGGTCTGGAGCTACGACTTCAGTGGCCGGCCCAATGTCGTCGAGCTCTACATCTCCTATCTGCGGCGCAAGATCGATGCTGGGCGCACCCCGATGATCCACACCCGGCGCGGTGTGGGCTACCTGATCAAGGCTGCCGAGCCGGCGTGACCCGGCCGCCTTGGCCGGCACGGTTGCGCCACCCACGCCGGGTGAGCACCGCCGTGGCGGCTCCGTGCGCGGGTGCCGTGGTGGTGGGGGCCACGGCACCCGTGCCCGGGAAGCGGCCGGGAAGCTGAGAGGGAGGCCAGGGGCGGCCGGGGGGAGGCCGAGGGGAGGGCGATGGGGGAAGCCGTAAGGACGTTGGAGAGGACGGTCGGAAGAAGGTCAGAGAGGAGGTCGGCGAGGAAGCCAGGCGTGGGCAGCCAGAGAATGCACTGTACGACGTAGAAGGACGTCCTATACGGTGTACGCGGTCACTCTCGTACGCCGTATAAGGACGCGCCCATGCCAGCCAACTCCGCCTCCCAACCCGCCCACCGGAACGGCCCCGGGCCCATCCCACCCACTGCCCCCACCCCGGCCGTCCCAGGGCGACCACCCGGGGCCGATGGGGGTGGCGAGCCGCCGATTCGGCATCCGCGGCGTTGGCTGATCCTCGCCGTCATCTGCCTCGCCCAACTCACCGTGCTGCTCGACAACACGATCCTTAGCGTCGCCGTGCCCTCCCTCACTCGCGAGATGGGCGCGAGCACCGCCGACATTCAGTGGATGATCAACGCCTATTCACTGGTGCAGTCCGGACTGCTGCTCACCGCGGGCAGCTCGGCCGACCGGTACGGCCGTAAGAAAATGCTGGTCACCGGGCTCGTCATGTTCGGCATCGGCTCGGTGGCCGCCGCGTACGCACAAAGTCCCGGTCAGTTGATCGCGGCGCGCGCGGGCATGGGCGTGGGTGGTGCGCTGCTGATGACGACCACGCTGGCCGTCGTCGTGCAGGTCTTCGCCGAGGATGAGCGTACGAAGGCCATCGGCCTGTGGGGCGCGGTCAGTTCGCTGGGCTTCGCGGCCGGGCCACTGATCGGCGGCTCGCTGCTCAACCACTTTTGGTGGGGCGCGATCTTCCTCATCAACATCCCAGTCGCACTGCTCGGTGTCATCGCCGTGGTGCGCTTGGTGCCCGAGTCGAAGAGCCTGGGCGGAGAGCGGCCCGACCTGCTGGGGGCGCTGCTCTCAACGGTCGGCATGACCGGCGTCGTCTACGCGATCATCTCCGGGCCGGAACACGGCTGGCTCTCCGCCCGGGTGCTGGTTGCGGCGGCCATCGGGCTCGCCGGGCTCGCCGCCTTCGCGGTCTGGGAGCGGCACGTGCCCTTCCCGATGCTCGACATGCACTTCTTCCGCGACCGACGCTTCGTCGGAGCCGTCACCGGCGGCATTTTGATCGCATTCGGCATGGGCGGTTCACTCTTCTTGTTGACGCAGCATCTGCAACTCGTCCTCGGTTACGAGCCGTTGGACGCCGGCCTACGCACCGCCCCGCTGGCCCTGATGATCGTCGTACTTAACCTGTCGGGCGTCGGCGCGCGGCTGCTGTCGTGGCTTGGCGCGCCGGTCACCATCGTGCTCGGGATGGGGATGATCTCCGGCGGCCTCGCGCTCATCGGGACGCTGGGTGGCGACGGGTACGGGGGGATGCTCGCGGGGCTGATCCTGATGGGCTCCGGAATGGCCGTGGCGATGCCCGCCATGGCCAACGCGATCATGTCGGCCATTCCACCAGCGAAGGCCGGGGTGGGGGCGGGGGTCAACGGCACGTTGACCGAGTTCGGCAACGGGCTCGGGGTCGCCCTGCTCGGCGCCGTACTCAACTCCCGGTTCGCCGCGCTGCTGCCCGCCGTCGCCGCCGGCGCCGGATCGCTGTCCACCGCGCTGGAGCGGGCCCGTACCGACGCCGACCGCTCCGCTGCGCGCGACGCCTTCGCGAGCGGAATCGAGACCAGCGAACTGGTCGGGGCGAGCGCCGTGCTGCTCGGCGGGGTGCTCGCGGCGCTGCTGCTGTGGCGAGCGGGGCGGGTAGCGCGGCCCGCCCGAGGGGCCGACGCCGAGGCCGGAGCGGCTTAGCATCGAGTACGTACCACCCGGCGATCGATGGAGGAGCGCGCATGGCAACCGGCAGCAGCGCGAGCAGGCCGCGGACCAGCGTGTGGTTGACCGGGCCCTCGCTCAGTAAGCGGAAGGCGGACCAGCCCGCGGGCCTCGACCGAGAGAAGATCATCGCGGCGACGGTGCGGCTGTTGGACGCGGAGGGCATGGCGCGGTTCTCCATGCGCCGGCTGGCGACCGAACTCGGGGTCACCGCGATGTCCGTCTACTGGTACGTGGCCACCAAGAACGATCTGCTCGAACTCGCCCTTGACAAGGTCAACGGCGAGATGCGGCTGCCGTACGAAGGCGAGTTGGACGAGGACGGCAACGAAGTGGACTGGCGCGGCCAGCTTCGCCAACTCGCCGGCGCGTACCGGAAGATGCTCGTGGGGCACCCCTGGGTCTCGCAGCTAGTCGGCGAGTACCTCAACATCGGCCCGAACGCGGTGGCCTTCTCCGAGGCCGCGCAGCGGGTGATCCGGCGCAGCGGCGTACCGAAGGAGGGCATGACGGGCGCGCTCAGCGCGGTCTTCCAGTTCGTCTACGGCTTCGGCACGATCGAGGGCCGCTTCGCGCTTCGCTGCCATGAGGCGGGCATAAGCCAGGACGACTACTTCTTCCAGGTCATGGACAGCATCGAGGCGCGCCCCGACCTGGAGAAGTCGTTCGGCAACTCCAGCCGCATCATGCGGGCCAGGGGCGGCCAGACGGTGGAGGAGATGCGGGAACTCGACTTCACCTTCGCCCTTGACATGGTGATCGCGGGCATGGAGGCCATGCAAACGCGCGCCGGCCACGCGGCCGATGCGAGCGGAAGCGCGTAACGGACAGGGGGCGCGTGGGAGCGCGGCACCGATGTCGTTCCCGCCGCTACGCCCCCACTTCCGCCTTCGGGCCTGTGCACCGCGTGTACGCCCCGCCGCTCTCGCCCCGCTGCTACGCCGCCGTTTTCGGCAGCTCCCCCTGGACCGTTTGGATGTCGAGTTCGATGCGTAGCGTCGTGCCGATGGCCGCGATGCCTGCCGCGATGACCTGGTTGTAGTGCATCGCGAAGTCCTCGCGGCGCAGTTCGGCCGTCGCGCGGTACGCGGCGCGCACTCCGCCCCACGGGTCCTGTCCGGTGCCCAGGTACGTGAGGTCGAGGTCAACTTCGCGTACGACGCCGCGCATCGCCAGTTCGCCGCGTACCGTCCACCGGTCGGGGCCCGCGGGTGCGAGCCCTGTGCTGGTGTACGTGATGACCGGGTACTGCTCCACGTCGAGGAAGTCGGCCGAGCGTAGGTGTCCGTCCCGCATGTCATTGCCGGTGTCGATGCTGGCCGCCTCGATGACCGCTTCCACGCGTGACTTCTCCAAGTCGTCGGCGATGTCCACACGCCCGTTGAAGCCCAAGAAGCGGCCCCGCACGCTGGAGATGCCCAGGTGCTGGGCGATGGCGGTCACCGACGAGTGCACCGGGTCCAGTGACCAGGCGCCTGGCGGCGGCAGCTCCACGCCGCCCTGCCGGGCCAGCACCACGGCGCCGACCTCGGCCCGGCCCGATGCGGTGACCAGGGCGGTGGACGCGGCCGGGGCGTAGCCAACGGCGGTGGCGATCACCGTGTACGGGCCGGGCGGCAGCGGCTCATCGGTGCGTACGGTGCCGTCCTCGTCGGCCGCGGCCCGCAGCACCTGCTGGCCCGACATGTCCGTAACCGTCAACACCGCGTGCTGCACGGCCCACCCATCGCGCGTCCGCACGCGGGCCCGCAGCCCGCCCCGCGAGCCACGCTGATCCTTGGTGTCTTTGGTGTCTTTGGCGTCTCTGGTGTCTTTGGTGTCCTTGGTGTCCGCGGTGCCTGTGCCGTTGCCCCCGGCTTGGGGCGCCGTGGCGCCGCCCCCGGCCTGCGGGGGCGTGGTGTCGGCGCTCTCGCCCGGGCCCGTCCAGCTCTGGCCCGCTCCCATGGTCGTCATGCCGTTCCCGCTCCCAGATCCCGGCTGCGCTGGCGCGTACGGGTCGATCGATGGTGAGGGCTTGTCGGCGGTGGTCCGCCGACGCCCCGTGGTCGGTGTGGGTCGCGGCGGCGGCGAGCAGGCCGTCCCCTGCCTTCGCGCTCGCCGCCGCCGTGACCCTGGGCCCACTCCAGGCCCTGGGGCCGTCCGCGCGGCCCCGAACCGGGCCTGGGCGCCGTTCGACCCCGTCGATGACGGAGGTCGTTCGCTCAACGCGCGCCCTGGCCCGGGGCTGTGTCAGCGACCGTGCTGGTCGCTGCCGTGTTGGTCGTCCGGGTGGACGAGGGTGATGTCGTAGCCATCGACGCCAGGACCGTGCACCGGCAGCGCGGTGGCCACCGGCGGGTAGCCGCTGGCGATGACCGTGTAGTCGCCGGTGTCCAGATCCGTGAAGGCGTACGCGCCGTCTTCGCCGGTGCTGGTCGTGGCGGCCACATTGCCCGCCGCGTCCACCAGCGTGACCCGCGCGTCCGGCAGCGGCCTGTGGTCGGCGCCGGCCCGTATGGTGCCTTGCACTCGGGCCCCGGAGCGGAGCTCGACCTCGATCCGGGTCACGCCCTGGCTACCGATCTCGACGGGCAGCGCGCAGGGGCGGTAGCCAGTGGCGCCCACGGCCAGCGTGAAGGTGCCGGGGACCAGCTCGTCGAAGGCGAAATCGCCCTGCGGGCCGGTCTTTGCGGTGGCCAGCACCTCGCCGCGAACATCGGTCACCACGACCATCGCCGCCTCGACCGGCAGCCCGTCCGTGGCGCTGCGCACCGCACCGGCGAGGCCGCTGGTGCCCGTGAGCAGGACGTCGAACCCGAGCGGCTCCTGCCCGATGACCACGGTGGACGCCTGGGGCTGGTGCCCATCGGCCGCCGCGATCAGGACGTACGAGCCGGCACCGGGTGCCTGTAGCGCGTACGAGCCGTCTTGCTGCGTGGCCGACCGGCCGAGCTGGCGCCCGCTGAGGGAGATCAGCGTGACGGCGGAGTGCGGTACGGCGCCACCATCGGCGTTCCGTATTCGGCCGTGAATCGGCACGCCGCCGACCTCGCCGGTGCCGGTGCCGGTGCCGGTGCCCACGCCGTCACGGTGAGCCGCTCCGTACCCGGCGATCGGCTGCTGGTCCACAGCGCGGTCGGACTGCGGTACGCCGGCGGCACCGAGCGCGACCGCCGTCTCATCGGGGCCTGGCGCTACTGCGGAATTGATAGCAGTCGCCGCTGCCAGGGGGTCGCCACCGCCCCAAGAGGCGGTGCGTGCGCCGGAGCCGCTCAGGGCGTGCTTGGGGCGCCGTGCGCTGCCTTCCGCGCCGCCCTGGCCCGCGGCGCCGTCGTCCGGCGTGCCGGTCGCCGCGCCCACCGCGGCGAGTACGAGGGTGCCCTCGGCGTCCGCAGTGCGGTTCGCGGCGTCGGCGGGGGCTTCGTGCGCTACCGCTTCGGCTGGGTTCGCGGGCTTGCTCTCGTGGCCCGCGACCTTCGTTTGGAGCGCGACCTCCTTGATGAAGATCGTCACCAGGAAGGCCAGCAGGGCGGACGGGGCCGCGTACAGGAAGATGTCGCCCACGCCGTGCCCGTACGCGCTCTCCACGATGGTGCGTATCGGCGCTGGGAGCTTGTCGAGGTCGGGGATGCCGCCACCACCGGACAGGCTGGCCGGTGCCTTGCCGCCCGTCCGGGCGGCGAGCTCGGTGAAGCCGTCCTTTGTGTAGTCCTTGACCTGGTGGGCGAGGACCGCGCCGAGCGCCGAGACGCCGATCGCGCCGCCGAGGGAGCGGAAGAAGGTGACGACGGAGCTGGCGGCGCCAAGGTCGCGCGGGGCGACCTGGTTCTGCGTGCACAGCACCAGGTTCTGCATCATCATGCCGATGCCAAGGCCCATCAGGACCATGTACACGGCCATCTGCCAGTACGGGGTGTCGTACCGCAGTGTGCCCAGCATCGCCATGCCCGCGGTGAGCAGCGCACCACCACTGACCAGCCATGCCTTCCAGCGGCCGTTCTTGGTGATGATCTGGCCCGAGACAGTCGATGACACAAACAGGCCCATGATCATCGGGATGGTCATGACGCCGGACATCGTTGGCGACTCACCGCGTGCCAGTTGGAAATACTGGCTGAAGAAGACCGTGCCGGTGAACATCGCGACGCCGACGAAGAGGCTGGCGATCGAGGCGAGAGTGATCGTCCTGTTGCGGAAAAGGCGCAGCGGAATGATCGGTTCTGCGGCCCGGGACTCGACCCAGACGAAGATCAACCCGAGGGCGAACGCGCCCCCGACCATGGCGTAGGACTGCCAGGAGATCCAGTCGTAGTTGTCGCCGGCCAGGGTCACCCAGACCAGCAGCAGCGAGACGGCGGCGCTGACGAAGAACGCGCCTGTCCAGTCCACCTTCACCTCCCGCTTCACGACCGGGAGCCGCAGCGTCTTTTGCAAGACGACCAGCGCGACGATCGCGAACGGGACGCCGACGTAGAAGCACCAGCGCCAGCCGAGCCAGCTCGTGTCGGTGATGACGCCACCGAGCAGCGGCCCACCCACGGTCGCGACCGCGAACGTGGCACCGAGGTAACCGCTGTACCGGCCGCGCTCACGCGGCGAGATCATCGCGGCCATCACGATCTGCGCGAGCGCCGTGAGCCCACCGACGCCGATGCCCTGCACCACCCGGCAGCCGATCAGCATGCTGGTGTTCTGCGAGAGCCCCGCGACGACGGAACCCGCCACATAGATGATCAGGGATATCTGGACCAGCAGCTTCTTGCTGAACAGGTCCGAGAGCTTGCCCCACAGCGGCGTCGATGCGGTCATCGCCAGCAGCGCCGCGGTGACGACCCAGGTGTACGAGCTCTGGCTGCCGTGCAGATCACTGATGATCTCCGGCAGCGCGTTGGTGACGATCGTGGACGACAGGATCGCGACGAACATGCCGAGCAGCAGCCCGGACAGCGCCTCCATGATCTGCCGATGCGTCATGGGCCCGGCGGGGGTGGCAGGGGCGGCGCCTGCCGCGGCGTTCTCCGCGCCCGCGGAAAGTCCCGCGTCTCCCCGCACACCGGGTGGTGTGGTCGTTGCCATTGGGTTCCTTCTCGCCTATCGCTTCGTGCGTGTACGGGTGATGTCGTGGCCCACCGAGGGCGGCGGGTGCGGGTCCGCAGGCGCGGCCGGTGGGGTTGGTGTTGCCGCAGGTGAAACCTGGGGCGGCAGTGGGGGGCGGGCGCGGCAGTCGCCGAAGCTCGCCCGCAACTTGGCCAGCAGCGTGTTGAGCTGCCCCAACTCGTCATCCGACCAGCCGCTCAAGCAGTGCGCGAGCACGTGCGAATAGCCCTCGGCCACCTGGTTGAGAAGCGCCTCGCCGCGTGCGTTGATCCGCAGCAGTCGGGACCGCTTGTCCAGCGGGTCGGGCTGCCGGTCGATCCAGCCGCGTTCGGCGACGTGGGCGGCGTGCCTGCTGGTCACGGACATGTCGATGGAGAGCAGTTCGGCGAGCTTGCTCATCCGTATCTCGCCATGCCGAGCCAGCACCATCAAGACGATGGCCGACGCCGGCGGGCAGTCGGCAGGCAGGGCACGGCTGAGGTCGCGTTGGATGGCCGCGGTGGCCGTGAGCTGCCGTGCCAACTCCCGGTACTGCTCCTGTGTCGCCACCGGTGCTCCTTCCTTACGTGCTGGGCTGGCTGGGCTGGCCGATGTGCACTGTGTGCCGGACGGTGATCTGTGTGCTGGACGAGGGTCGGGCGCGGTCCTGGGGGTTACGGGGCGCGCAGCGTGAGCCCGACGGTGTGCCTCCAGAGCGTGCCGGGCGTTGCTCCGCGCGTCCCTGGCCGTGCGGTGCTCCGCGCGTCCCTGGCCGTGCGGTGCGGACCGCTGCGGCCGGACCGGCTGACCTGGTGTGGAGTGACGGGCGGCGGGCCTGGTCGGACTGGCTGGCCCTGGGTCGTATGGGCCCCGAGCTGGTCTGGCCCGGCGACCTCGGCTGGTCGGGTGGTGTGCTTGATCCACTGCTGGCGGCCCTTACGGGAGGTGCCTGGCTGGAGGTGATCGCTGGGTCGGTGGCGTCCACCCGGGCCCGGGCAGGGCCGGTGGGGTCGCTCGCCGATGGCGGTCTCGTCAGGCCCGGTTGATCAAGTTGCTTAGGGCAACCATAAGAGAAGTTAGTTGCTACAGGCAAATGAAATGTGGGCTCCCGGAGTAAACACCCGACAAAGCCTGCGTCGCGCCCTGGTCAAGTGAGGAAAGGGCGCGTCAAGCCCCTGGAAACCCCGGGGGTGTGCGGGATTCCACACATTCGCTAGGGTCGGGCACCATGGCGAACACCCCTGGCCCCGAGGGCAACCACGACCCGGCTGGCAACACCCAGATGTTCCGCGCCTTCGTCGATGAGGGCGGACCACAGCAGCAGCGCCAGCCCGCTGCCGGACCTACCTCTTCCGGTCCACGGCTGGGCGTGATCATTGGCGTGATCGTCGCGGTGGTGGTAGTCGCCGCGGTCGCCTGGCTCGCCCTCGGCTGACCCGCGTCGGCCCGACCGACCCCGTACGCCCAACCGGCGGCCCACCACCTTCGCCCGGTGCCTCACCCAGGCGCCAGCGGAACCGGCGGGCCGCCGGACCGTTTTTCCGCCGGTGCCTGTCGGTTCGGCTGCCTCGCGTCTCGCCCGCCGCATCGCATCGGCGAGGCCGATGAGGGCGCCGGTGCTGCTCGTCCCTCGCGGCGCGGTGGCGCTTATGGCGAGGCGGTGCTCATGGCGAGGGGGCGCTCACGGCGCGGCGGCGCTCACGGCAAGAGGGGCGCTCGCTACGAGGCACGACTACACCCGCGCCCACCCCCGCACGCGCGGTAGCGGTGGCGCCTGCGGTGCGGCGCACGGCGTGGCAGCTCGTGGTGGTGTGTGGAGGCGCAGCTGTCAGCCCCCTGAGAGGAGGCTGAGGAGCGGGCAAGGTGGCCCGCGGCACGTCGGCGGTGAGTGCCCTGCTCTCCTGGCGAGGGAGTCCCCCGCCTCATGGACCTCATGGAAGCGGGGGAAGCGACTCGCGGCAGTGCGTGGGACGCCTCAGCTGGTAATCAGCCGACAGCCGGTGATCCTTGGGCGGTCGTGGGGATGGGGCCACGGGGTCGCGATGGCCAAGGGGGTGGTCAGTCGGCGATGAGCCCTTCGCGGAGCTGCGCCAGCGTGCGCGTCAGCAGCCGCGATACATGCATCTGGGAGATGCCCACCTCTTCGCCAATTTGCGATTGCGTCATGTTGCCGAAGAAGCGAAGCATGATGATTTGGCGCTCCCGCGGCGGCAGTTGTGCCAGCAGCGGCTTCAACGACTCGCGGTATTCCACGCCCTCCAGGGCACTGTCCTCATACCCCAGCCGGTCGGCCAGTGAGCCGTCTCCACCGTCGTCCTCGGGGGACGGTGAGTCGAGCGAACTAGCGGTGTACGCGTTGCCGACGGCGAGGCCGTCCACCACGTCTTCCTCGGAGACACCGAGGCATACGGCGAGCTCCGGAACGGTGGGTGAACGGTCGAGCTTTTGTGCCAACTCGTCGCTGGCCTTCGTCAGGGCGAGCCGCAGTTCCTGGAGGCGGCGCGGGACCCGTACCGACCAACTGGTGTCCCGGAAGAAGCGCTTGATCTCACCGACGACCGTGGGCATCGCGAAGGTGGGGAATTCCACGCCGCGTTCACAGTCGAATCGGTCAATCGCCTTGATCAGGCCGATGGTACCGACCTGAACGATGTCTTCCATCGGCTCGTTGCGGCTGCGGAAGCGCGCCGCGGCGTAGCGGACCAGGGGGAGGTTCAGCTCGATCAGGGTGTCACGTACATACGTGCGCTCCGCACTGTCCTGGTCGAGTGCGGCAAGCCGCAGGAACAGGGAGCGGGAGAGGGTGCGGGTGTCGATGGCGTCGCAGTCGTCAAGCACCCGTGATGCGTCAGTGGTGAGCACCTTCGAGCTGCCCAGATCTACGGACATGCCACCCCCTTTGAGGTCGCGGACGGTCGCGGTAGCGCTCTCGTGCGTGCAACGCTGCCTCCCCCTGAATACCGGAAGATCGGCTGCGCCAAACGCAGTTCCAGCAGAATGTCACATGTCGTCAACACGCTGTAGCGCCAAGTCGACATTACTGCCTGGGGGGTGATCGTGGGGTCCCCTTTACGGGTTACGACTCGATCCGATTTGCGGAACGTAGTCGAGCAAAGCTTCGCGATAGCAGTCGTGACACGTGCATTTGGGAGACCCCGAGCTCCGCGCTGATCTGCGACTGGGTGAGATTGCTGTAGTAGCGCAGGAGCAGGATGCGCTGCTCGCGCTCCGGTAGTTGGACGAGTAGATGCCGTACGAGATCGCGGTGTTCGACCCCGGCTAAGGCGGGGTCCTCGTATCCGAGCCGGTCGAGTAGCCCGGGCAGCCCGTCGCCTTCCTGGGCGGCCTCAAGGGAGGTCGCGTGGTACGAGCGGCCGGCTTCGATGCAGGCGAGCACCTCGTCCTCGCCGATGCCTAAGCGCTCGGCGATCTCGGCGGTGGTGGGGGTGCGGCCGTGCAACACCGTCAGGTCCTCGGTCGCGCCGCTGACTTGCACCCACAGCTCGTGTAGCCGCCGGGGGACATGGACGGTTCGTACATTGTCTCGGAAGTAACGTTTAATCTCACCGACGACCGTGGGCATAGCGAAGGTCGGGAACTGCACTCCGCGGTGTGGGTCGAACCGGTCAATGGCGTTGATGAGCCCGATCGTGCCGACCTGGATGACGTCCTCTATCGGCTCGTTGCGGCTGCGGAAGCGTGCGGCGGCGTAGCGCACGAGCGGCAGGTTGGCCTCGATCAGCGCGGTCCGTACGCGGGCGTGCTCGGTACTCCCCGGCTCAAGCCCGGACAACTCGGCGAACAGCACCTGGGTGAGCGCCCGCGCGTCGGCGCTCCGCCGCTCGCGCGGCGTGATCGCGGCCTCGGTTGGACCATCGCCCGCCGTCTCGACTGGGTTGCCACCTGCCATCTCGGCTGGGCTGCCACCTGCCGACCCGGCTGGGCCGCCCCTGGCCGACCCGGCTGCTCCTGCCTGGCCGGCACCAGTCTGCATCGTTTCGGACGGGCCGTCATCGGCTCGGTTGGCTGCCGCCGTCTCGGTTGGGCCGTCGTCGGCCCGCGGGGTGGTGGTGGCATCGTCCGCTGGTTCGCCTGCGCGTTCGACCCGTGCTGCGCGTTCGCTGGTGCCGCCCTGGGGTGGCGCTTTGGGTGCAGTACGGGCCGTCACGGTCACGCCACCCTTCAGGTCGTCCCATCCCAATCATCCGGCAAAAGCGGTCATAGCATCACAAGACATGTCCACGGTGTGCAAGCACCGTATAGCTCCGTGTTGATGGGTGAGTTGGGGCGTGGCGCACCCATTCCGACGCCCCGTACAGCCGACAGCCCCCCACCGTGCGGCGGGGGGCTGTCGGCTGCTGTGCGGGCGAGCGGCTCAGAACTCGTAGTCGGCGATCACCCAGGTGGCGAAGGTTCGCCACTGGTCGGCGGCAGCCTGATGGGCCGGGTGTTCGAGGTAGCGCTTCAGCGCGTCCTTATCGGCCACGGCCGAGTTGATGGCGAAGTCGTGCGCGATGGGCCGGTCGGTGATGTTCCAGGCGCACTCCCAGAACTCCAGCTCGGGGACGACCCCCGCCAGCTCCTGGAACGCCTTCGCTCCGGCGATCACGCGCGGCTCATCGCGCGTAACGCCGTCATTCAGTTTGAAAAGGACCAGATGACGTATCACTGGGGGCTGCCCTCCGTCAGACGACATAGGCGCGGCGCGGTGGTGGCGGGCAGCCAGGTCCGCGACCGGTCACTTGACCAGCTCGGTCATGAACTCGCCAATGCCCTTTGCCGCGTCCGAGATGCCCTCGAACCCTACCTGGACGAGGTCGGCGGCCCGGTCCGGTGAGTTGATGATCGTGTACAGCACGAAGACGACGAGTATGTAGGTAGCGATCTTCTTCGCCTGAGCCATCTCGTCCGCCTCCCCTGCGTCACCTGTGAGCTCGCGTGAGTCTATCCACAGCTGTAGGCCGGCCGAGTGACTAGGCCCATCGTTCATGTCCTCTTCAACGGTGTGGGCGATGCGGAGAAGTCCGGCGGAAAGGGTCCGTAGCCGGCGCAGCTGTGCCGGGATCGGCCGGAAGTGTCGCTGTTGACCCCGATGGCGGAATGCGCCGCACGACGGCGTGTCGGGTCGCTGGGGCCGGGTTCGGGTGTGGTGCGGGGTTGTCGGGGTCGGGGCCGCCTGGGTTGGGGTCGGCCGGTCGGCCGACCTGGTCCGCGCGGTGCGGAACGTCAGGCTCCTGCCGCGCTTCGGAGCGTTGATCGCCAAGTCCTCGCGCGTACACGCGCGTTGGTGGTCACATGCTCTGGTCGTTGGGCCCTGTGCCCCGTAGGGTCGTGTGCGTCGTCGGGCCGTACGCACCGATGACCGCAGACCGCTTGCCGCTCGTCGGCTCGCGCCCTGCGGCAGCCTCCGTGCGACCACCGGCCCCGGGCTGGATGCCGCACGGGCCGCGCACCGCTGACCCTGTGCACCGTCCCGCTGCACCTCGTCGGGGCCGGTCCTCACCACGCCGTGCTGTGCCGGCGGTCAGCTCGCCCCGCCCCGGTAGGAGGCTGCCGCTGTGGCCGCGGGTGCCGACCGGCGATGACGGGGCGAACGCACAGCGGCAACGTGGGGGGAATTGCGATGGTGTGGGAACAACGGCACTCGCCGGAGAGAGGGCCTCAGGGAGAGGCCGTGGGCGCTGGCGGCTCCGGGGGCGGTGCCGCGGTGCCGCCCCCCGCACCGCCACCGCCCGCATCGCTCCCGCCCTCGTCGCCCTCGTCGCCCTCGGCGCCGCCCCCCGGGCCGCCGCAGTCCTCTCCGCACGCGTCGCCGCTGCCCCCGCCGCCACAGGCACAGTCACCGGCACCACAGGCACAGCCACCGGCACCCGCACCCGCACCCGCACCACAGGCACCGGCACAGCCACCACAACCGTCGCAGCCCACGCTGCAACTCGGCTCCCTACAGCCACCGGGGCCACCGCAGCCTCCGTATCACTTCGGCGCCCCACCTCCGCCGCCCAACCCGCCCGCACCACCCGTTGCGGCGGACCCCTGGCGGGCCGCCGCGGTGGGGCTGCTCAACCTCAGCGGTCTGGGCGTGGGGTACGCCCTCACGCGGGTCTGGTGGGCGATGGCCCTGTGCTGGGCCGCCACCGGTGGCCTGCTGCTGCTCACCCTGCCTGCCGACCCGGATGGCGTCTCGGGCGGGGTGCTCGTCGGCTATCTCGCCGTCTTGGCCGGCGCGGCGGCCCATGGCGCGTACCTCGGGCTGCGCAGGCGGCTGACCTGGCCGCCGCGCTCGACCGTCGCCGTGCTGCTCGGCGTGGTGCTCCTCGCTGCGCCCGGGGGCGGGTTCGTCGCGTACGACAGCGCACGTGATGAAGCCACCCAGGAGATGCTCCTCGACCGCCTTGAGCGGGCCGACCGCATCGTCGAGACGGCGAACGACCAGCCCTTCAGCCGAGCCGAGTCGGACTACACCAAGGCGCTGGACATCTATGGCGACCTCACCGACGATCACGCGGGCTCCCGGGCCGCCAAGCGCGTTCCGGACCGCTTGCAGACGTATTACGAGACGGTCGGTGCCCCGTACGGCCGCAAGGAGTATTGCGAGGCGATCACGCCGCTGAAGCATCTGCGCACGGTGCCCGCAATTGTCGGCAAGCAGAGCGTGGGGCCGCTGGCCACCTGGCCTGATGACCGGCTGGCCACCTCGCTCTACGAGTGCGGGGTGACCGGACTCGGTCAGTCCGTGTACGCCGCGGAGAAGAACGCGAACCTCAGCGAGCTGCTCACCGAGTTCCCGAAGTCGGAGCAGGCCGCGAAGGTGGAGCCGGCCGTCAGCGCCGCGATCGCCACCGCGGCCGACAATCTGAAGGGCAGCGCCCCCTGCGAGGCCGTCACCACCCTCAACGCCCTCAGCAGCCAGGCCACGGTCCTGGCCAAGGGAGCTACGGGCGGCGCCGGGGGGCTGGGCGAGGCCGCCGGGACGGCGAAGGGGCATGTGCAGTCCGGTACGTACGCGTGCGGCGTTGACCAGTACAAGGACGGCCAGTTCGACTCGGCCATCAAGACCCTGAAGGGCTTCGCCGACACCTACCGGAGCGATAAGAACCGGCCGCGCGCCCAGAAGATCGTCATCGCCGCGGAGATCGCCAAGGAGCTGCCCGCCGCGGGCAAGAACCTGCCCACGACGGCCTCCGGCGGAAGCATCACCGTCACGGTCAAAAACGACAGTCCGAACCCGGTAGATATTCTCTACACGGGCCCCGTCACCGGCAGCTTCTCCCTCAAGGCATGTGACGGCTGCACGACGTACTCCAACCGGGCGGCGGCACGGCGTAGCGCATGCCAGGGCAGCAAGAGCTACCCGCAGCGCACCATCTCGTTGCCCGTTGGCACGTCCTACTTCCTCCATAAGTCCACGGGCGGTAGCTCCAACAGCTCCGGTGCCGACACGGCGAAGATCGAGCCGGGTTACATCTATACGGAGTGCGCGTACGCGGTGAGCCCCTTCGGCCTGGATGTGGCCGACTAGGCGGGTGGGTCAGTGGAGTACCTTCAGGCCTGCGACGCAGCCGACGATGCCGACCAGCAGGAGCAGCTTGGCCAGCGAGACGGATTCGTCGCCGACTGCCATGGCGTACCCGGCGGTTAGTGCGGCACCGACGCCGACCCAGACCGCGTAACCGGTGCCCACGGGCAGGGTGCGCAGCGCGAAGGCGAGGCCCGCCATGCTCAGGAACAGGCCGATGGCGAACACGAGGGACGGTGCCAGCCGGCTGAAGCCTTCGGACTTGCCCAGGGCGGTTGCCCATACGGCTTCGAGCACGCCGGAAACCAATAGCACGATCCAAGCCACCGGGTGCCCCTCTCGCTGTGGTCATCGCATCTGCCAGCGACGGCGACGGGCCGTCGCCCACGGGCCGCGACTGCCCACGGGCCGCAGCCGCCCACGGGCCGCGCCCGTTCGTGGACCGCAGCCGTTCATGGGCCGCTACGAGCCGACCTGGTGATCGCGCGGTGTACGACGGCTCTCGACCGGCGGACCGCTCCGCCTCTGCGGCCACCACGCTATGCGGGGTGTGCTCGGGTGGCGACCGGGTGTGGTGGTACGGGTGAGTGGCTGCCTCTGCCCGGGTCCCAGCCCGCGTCCCGGCCCCCGCCCGAGCCCGCTGGACGAGGGAGCGGTCACGGCCGCCCGCAGCACGAAGCCGGGCCGGGCGCCGCGTGGTCTTGGCACGCGGTGCCCGGCCCGGAGGGGCCTGCGTTCGAAGTTGGGGTTCGGCGCCGGCCCGTTATCCGGTGGACGCTGGGTCGGCGTTCACCGGAGACGAGGGTCCTGGGCGACCGCGGTGGGCCCCCGGGACCGGATGGTGGTGTCAGACGGTGAGCTTCCAGGAGTTGATCCGGCCGGAGTCGTTGGCGGAGACGTCCTGGGCGCGCAGCTTCCAGGTGCCGTTGCGGGCCTCGGCGGAGGCGTTGACGGTGTAGGTGGCGCGGATGTTGTCGGCGGAGTCGTTGTCCGATGAGTTCTTCAGCCGGTACGTGGAGCCATCGGGGGCGACCAGGTCGAGGACGACGTCACCGCGGTAGGTGTGGGTGATGTCCACCGTGACCTGGGTGGTGGCCGATGCCTGCCCGGCGCAATCCGCGATGGTGACCGGGCTGGTCACCGCGGCCGAGTTGTCCGCGATCGTCACCGGGCTGCTGCTGGACGCTGCGGGGCAGGTCGTGGGCTCGGGCTCGGTGCCGCCGGAGTTGGTGTTGAGCAGCTTGTTCGGCGATCCGGGCTTGGCGTCGCCGATGGTGACGGTGGTGGCCTGGGCGACCAGGGCGTCACGCGTCTGCTTGGGCGTGGCGCTGGGGTGGTCGGCCAGGTAGAGGGCTGCCGCGCCGGCGACGTGCGGGGCGGACATGGACGTGCCGCTCATCGTGCGGGTGCCGGTGTCGCTCTGGTGGCTCGTGGAGACGATGTCCGTGCCCGGGGCCCAGATGTCCAGGCAGCTGCCGTAGTTGGAGTCGGAGCGGCGGGCGTCGTCCTTGGTGGTGTTCCCCACGGTGATCGCTTCGGGCACCTTCGCCGGTGACGACTGGCAGGCGTCGCTGTTGAAGTTGTTGCCCGACAGGGACCATGTCACGCCGGAGGCTATGGATTCCTTGATCGCGTTTTCGACGACGGTGTCGGAGTTGCCGAACTGCAAGCTGAAGTTGGCCACGGCGGGCTTGGCGGCGTGCTCGGTGACCCATTCGATGCCGTTGAGGGCCAGCTCCGTTGAGCTGCTGTCGTTGCAGTCCAGGATGCGGACCGAGACGAGTTTGGCTCCCTTGGCCACGCCGTACTTCGTCCCTCCGACCGTCCCGGCCACGTGCGTGCCGTGGCCCAGACAGTCGCTGGCGTTGCTGTCGTTGTCAACGAAGTCGTAGCCGCTCTTGGCCCGACCGCCGAAGTCCTGGTGGCTCATCCGAATGCCGCTGTCAACGATGTAGGCGGTGACATTGCTCGCGGTGGTGTTGTACGTGTACTTGCCGTCGAGGCTCTTGGTCTTTTGGTCGATCCGGTCCAGGCCCCAGGTGGGGTTCGTCTGGGTTTCGGACGAGTGGCCGATCTGGACCGGCGCGACATACTTCACCTGCGGGTCCGCGGCCAGCTTGGCCGCTTCGGCCTCGCTCATCTTGGCAGAGAACCCACGCAGCGCGTGGTTGTACGCGCGGTGCGCCTGGCCTCCGTACTTGCCTGCCAGCTTCTGTGCCGACGTCGTGGACACGGACGCGGCCTTGTCGCTCATGCTGACGATGTAGCGGCCCTTGACCTGGTCCTTGCTCGGCACGGTGAGCAGCTTGCCCGGCGCGGGCGAAGGCTCGGTCTTGGCGGAAGCCGAGGGTGCCCAGCTCGTCGCTGCCGCAGCGAGCGCCATCGTGGCAATGGTGACCAGCAGTCTCTTGCGTCCTGTGGAGTTCTTCTGCACGTCTCTCCTCGGTGGGGGCATGCCGCATGTGGCCGTGGGGATGGGGAGTCCGTTTCAGCTGGCCGCGGAAAAGCGGCGACTGCTGGACATGCAGAACCATGGGCGGCCCGCGCCTGGCGAGCAATGGCCGTATCAATAGGTGCGTATACGCAATAAAGGCCGGTACGGAACTTCCTTGTGCCTCCCGGTGGTGGCGGTTAGGGTCCGCGCATGGCGCCCCCCGCACTCGCCGCTTGCACACGATCGAGCCCCTACATCGGCAGATCATCCGAACTCGACCGGCTGGTCGAGGCCGTGCGGCACCCCCCGGGGACGGTGCTGATCGAAGGCGAAGCCGGAATAGGCAAGTCCCGCCTCATTCGCGAGTTGCTCCGCCATTCGGCAATGGCCGACCAGGTGGTACTGCGCGGGGTATGCCCGCCTATGCGGGAGCCTTTGGCGTACGGGCCGGTTATTGAGGCACTACGCCACGGCAGGGAACGGCTCAATGCCAAGGAACGCCTCAAGGGCACGGAATGGGGCCCGCGCGTGGGGCCCCCGCGGGCGTTTTTGCCCGAACTCTCTGCCGTGTTGTCGGGCCAACGCCGTATATCCCTTGAGCCAGTTGAGCCGGATCAGTCCGCTGAGCCCGATGCGTCTTCACCGCCGGCTCAGGCAACCCGGGCCGATGCGCCCCTGCGGCCGGCTCAGGCCGCTGAGGCCGACGCGCTCGCCCTGCCGGCTCAGGTCGCGCCGGCTGTTCAGCGGCACGAGCTGTTCCCCGCGTTTCGTGCACTGCTGGCCGCACACGGCCCCGCCGTGCTGGTCATCGAAGACGTGCACTGGGCCGACAGCGAGACGTGGGACCTATTGCTCTATCTTTGTGCCGATCCGCCACCCGAGATGGTTCTCGTGTTGACGTGCCGCAGGCCCTGCGGCGCGCTGCCGGCGCATTACTCGGCCCTCAACGTCAGCACCCGTATGCGCCTGGCGCCGTTGGACGCTCCGCAGGTGGGCCGGCTCGCAGCGCACGTTCTCGGCGTACCGCAGGTGCCGCAGGACTTCGCGGCCACGCTCCACCTCCACACCGGTGGCATTCCGCTGTGGGTCGAAGAGGCCATGCGCGATGTGCCCGCACCGGAGTCGGCGACGCTCCAGCCAGCGCTGCTCGCTGACCTGCCGGCACCTCCTGGGCTGCACGACGCCATGCGTGAGCTGCTCGCTTCGGCGGGGCGGGCGGCGAGTGCCGCGATACGCGCGGCGGCGATACTCGGCGAGCCTGCGACGGAGCAGGACCTGGGGGCGGTGGCCGGTCTGCCGGCACGGCGCACCGGGGCCGCCGTCACCCGCGCCGTCGAAATTGGGGCACTGTACGAGGTTGGCCCAGGACGCTATGGGATGCGGCATTTCCTTGCGGCGCAAGCCGTCCGGGAGACGACGCCAGGTCCTCAGCGATGGCGGCTGCACGCCCGCGCCGCCGAACTGCTGGCCACGAAGAGTGACCGTAAACCGGACCGGCTCGCCCACCACTACCGCCAGAGCGGCAACCTGGCCGCGTGGGTTCAACACACCTTGGCCGCGGTGGAGCAGAAATTGGCGACCGCCGATGCGACGGCCGCCATTGCCCTCCTGGAAAGAGTGTTGGCCGACACCGAGCTACCCGATTCCGCTCACGACCTGTTCGTCGTTCGGCTCAGTCGTGCGGTCCTCAACGGCATCACCCCCGCCGAGACCATCGACCGGCTACGCGCAGCACTGCACCACGACCGGCTGTCCCCGGCAGCCCGCGGAGAGGTACACCTCAACTTGGGGCGCTGGCTGATCAATCAGGCCGGTCAGCTGGAAGCAGGCCAAAGCGAGATCGAAGCCGCCGTGACAGAGCTGCGGGAACAACCGGAGCTTGCGGCACGCGGCATGGCGGCCCTGGCTCTCCCCAGCCTCGGAACGGGACCAGTCGAGACGCACCTGCACTGGTTGCGGCAGGCCGAGGCCGCGTTGGGCGACAGCGTGGACGCGGAGACCATCGCAGCGGTCCTCACGAACCGTCTTTCCGTACGCATGCAAACAGCAGACCCCAAGGTATGGGAGGACATTGCCGAGTTGGCGCAGATCCTCCCCTCGAAACCGCAACTGGCACGGGCCTATTTCAATCTCGCTGATGCCGCGACATGGAATGGGCACTACGGCCGCGCCTATGTCTTTCTCATGGAGGGCAAACGGCTGACCTCCGAGAACGAGGGAGAATTCCTGTCGATGCTGGGCGATGGAACCTCGCTACGGCTCGATGCGGCCAGCGGCCAATGGGCTCATCTCTCGCGTGCCGCCGACCGGGTCATAGCACTTGCCGGTGACATGGAATTCCTGGCCGCGGACGCCTGGCTCGCCACAGGTTGGCTCTCCCTGTGGCAAGGGGCCCGGGCGGCTGCCGCGCACCACTTCGATACGGCGCTGAGGACCGCACCGCACAATGTGCCCGTCGTAGCCTCCGCACGTGCGGGCCGGACCGCGATGCTGCTGGCACAAGGGCGCACCGCGGCGGCCTGCCATGAGGCAGACCTCGCGATCGAGTGCCTGCGTGACAAGGGGAATTGGGTGTGGGCGGCAGAACTGGTTCCGGTAGGGATTCGGGTGCTGGCGCGGTGTGGCCGGATGGCTGACGCCGTAGAACTCCTCCAGCAATTCGAGGACGGCCTCACGGGCAAGGACGCCCCGCTGGCCACAGCCGCCGTCGATGCGGGCCACGGCGCATTGGCGCTGGCACGCGGATCAGCTTCCACGGCTGCCGCACATTACGTCCAAGCAGCTCTGCACTACCGGCAATTGCCCCACCCCGCCGAGGCTGCCAGAGCACACGAGTCCGCCGCCCACTGCTTCTCCCATACGGGCGAACACGAGGCAGCGGCCAACCAGTTCACCGCCGCCCTCGCCCTGTACGCCATGCTTGGCACCATTCATGACGTTGCTCGTTGCCAACGCCATGTGCGCTCTTACGAGGGCGCCGGAAAACGCGGAAGAAAAGGATACGGGCAAGAACTCTCGCCCAGGGAACGAGAAGTAGCGATGCTGGCGGGCCAGGGAATGACGAACCACCAGATAGCGGAAATGCTCGTGCTGTCCCCACGCACGGTCGAACAACATGTCGCGCGTGCCCTACGAAAACTCAACCTCAACTCGCGTACGGCCTTTGCCGACCAACTCCCCGAACCCAGACACGCCGGGCGCACGCTGCGCTGACGGGGCCCTCGACGAAAACGCGGGGGCCACACTGAGGCAGTGGGACACCGACGCCGCAACGGGGTGTTGCCGGGAGACTGGCGTAGGGACTTCTCGATGGGCGTTTTCGGTGGCGGCTGCTAATGGGCCGAAGTCGCGTACGCCGGTGGATGCAGCGTGGCGGGCGCCGAGGCAGGCGACCCCGCGGACGCACCAGAAGAGACCAGCTGAGCCCACACCTGAGACCAGGAACGACGTAGGGCCCGACTCACGCGCGTCGGGCCCTACGTTCGTCCTGCTCAGAGCGGTAGCGGTGGGATTTGAACCCACGGAGAGGTTGCCCCCTCACACGCTTTCGAGGCGTGCTCCTTCGGCCGCTCGGACACGCTACCGAGAGAAAGCTTAGCGGACGGTGGGCCGTGCCTCGAAATCGGTTCCGGGGCGAGCGGGGAAAAGGTCGATTGGGTGGAGTTTACGGGCGTGAGCTGAGCCACCGCTTGCGACGACAGGGCCGCCACCACGACAGGGTCGCCACCACGACAAGGCCGCCACCACGCAGGGCCCGTCCCCGCAGCCGCCCCGCCCCGCTGCGGCCCGCACCCGACCCGCACCCTCTGCCCGTGGTTGCGGGGGGAGGCGTCTTCGAGCCAGTTCGGCGGCCGTCGAAGAAGGTCAGCGGTCGCGGAAGAAGTGGGTGAGCAGGCTGGCGCACTCGTCGGCCAGTACGCCGTGGATGACCTCGGGGCGGTGGTTGAGGCGACGATCGCGTACGACGTCCCACAGGGAGCCCACGGCGCCCGCCTTCTCGTCCACAGCTCCGTAGACGACCCGATCCAGGCGGGACAGCACGATCGCGCCCGCACACATCGTGCACGGCTCCAGGGTGACGATCAGCGTGCAGTCCGACAGACGCCACTCGCCGAGCTGGGCCGCGGCCTGGCGGATGGCCAGGATTTCGGCGTGTGCCGTGGGGTCGGCGGTTGCCTCGCGCTCGTTGCGGCCCCGGCCGATTACGGAGCCGTCCGGGCCGAGTACGAGGGCGCCGACCGGGACGTCATCGGTCTCCGGGGCTCGTACCGCTTCCTCCAGGGCATGCCGCATCGGCCCGAGCCAGGGGTCGCGTAGGGGGTCAGTCATGGCACCAGTGTGCGGCCGTCCCGCCGCCGGGCGGGCGGCGGGACGGGCCGGCGGGCGAGCGGGTTCGTCAACCGTCAGCGCACCGCCTCCAGGACCTCCCCGCAGCCGAGGACATCCGCGATCTCGCTGAGTGCGTCCTCGTTGAGCGCACGCAGCTCCTTGGCGCCGATGCCGAGGTCGGCGAGCACCTCCGGGTCACCCAGGGGGCCGGGCTGGACGATCTCGTCGGCGGTGTCGGAGGCGTCCTCGTCGTCGGAGTCGGGCTCGCCGTCCTCCGTCCCGTCGAGATCGACCAGCCGGTCCAGATCGTCTTCCGCGTCGTGCTCGGTCAACTCGTCGGTGAGCATCACACCGTACGAGCTGCGGGCGGCTGCCGCCGCATCCGAGATATAGATGCGCGGGTCCTCCTCCCCGTCCACTCGGACGAGGCCGAACCACGCATCTTCCTGCTCGATGTAGGCGAGCACCGTGTCCTCATCGACCGCGGCCCCCCGGGCCAGTTCGGTCAGATCAGACAGGGTCTCCACATCATCGAGCTCTGTGTCGCTCGCTTCCCACCCGTCTTCGGTGCGCGCGAGCAGTGCGGCGAAGTACACCGTGACTCTCCCACTGGTCATAGGCGTGCCGGGACAGACGGGGCTATGCCCCGCCACTCGGAATCGTGGCAGAAACCAGCGCGGCGCGAAGGGTCTTCCGTACTGCGTCGGGTGACTGTCCGCGGTGTTGTCACTGAAGGGTCATCCACGGAAGCACTGGGTTATCCGTACGTACGTTTGGTGATGCGCCGCTCACGGAGCGCGCGCTCTTGCGGTGCGCGCCTCCTGCTCAGCCGGGGTGTGTGCGGCCTGCCTCGCCCGCGTTGGGCCTTCCCTCGGGGCTGGGTCGGCCGGCCCGGCCCGCGCTCCGACATGCGCATCGTCCGGGCGTTTGTCGGTGACCAAACGCGTCCCGCGCGGGCGGTGTGTCGCGCCCCTCGCGCCCCCTCGTGCTCCTTGCGTCTCGCGGTGGATGGTGGCGGCCGGCGCCGCGGAGGGGGGAAAGCCCGTTATCGCTACCAGCGGAATGTGCGCATCCGCATGGCCTGGCGCATGCGGGCCGCGCGGGCGCGGCGAGGTTGTACTCGGTCCCGAAGCTCCCGCGCCTCGTGCAGTTCGCGGAGGAACTGGGCGCGCCGACGACGGCGGTCAACTTCGGGCTCCCGCGTTGGCTCGTCGCCGAGTTCGTCTTGGTCGGACATGACACACCACCTCGGGGGAGAGGCTCGGGCCCGGGTGGCAGGCCGAGCATACGTGCCCACTTTCCCCCGGAACGGTGGGTTGATGCCACCGCGGCGACAGACTGCTGACGGTTGTCCGCGGTGCCGTCACTCTGCGCGTACTCGGTTACTGTCGATGCCATGCGTATCCACGTCGTCGATCACCCGCTGGTCGCGCACAAGCTCACCACGTTGCGCGATCAGCGCACCGACAGCCCGACCTTCCGGCGCCTCGCCGACGAGTTGGTCACCCTGCTCGCGTACGAGGCGACTCGCGATGTGCGCACCGAACAGGTGGACATTCAGACCCCGGTCACCACGACGACGGGCGTGCGGCTTTCCCACCCGCGCCCGCTGGTGGTGCCGATCCTGCGGGCCGGTCTCGGCATGCTCGACGGCATGGTGCGGCTGCTGCCCACGGCCGAGGTCGGCTTCTTGGGGATGGTCCGTAATGAGGAGACGCTCCAGGCATCGACGTACGCCTCCCGGATGCCCGAGGACCTCTCCGGCCGCCAGGTGTACGTCCTGGACCCGATGTTGGCCACCGGCGGCACGCTCGTCGCGGCGATCAACGAGTTGATGCTGCGTGGCGCTGACGATGTGACGGCGCTGTGCCTGCTGGCGGCGCCGGAGGGCGTCGAGGTGATGGAGCGCGAGTTGGCGGGCTCCCCGGTGACGGTGGTGACCGCTTCCGTGGATGAGCGGCTGGACTCGCGCGGCTACATCGTCCCGGGTCTCGGCGACGCGGGCGACCGGATGTACGGCACGGCGGGCTGACCGCCCCGTACGGGGTGCGCGGGGCTGATGGCTGCGTACCGGGTGTGCGGCTGGAGGGTCGGCGGCTCGCGGGCGGGTGGTGTGCGGCGAAGCGGGTCAGCAGCTCGCTGACGGGCGTGGGGCGGGGTGGGTCAGCGCGGTGAGCGCGCGATCGGCGTCCCGTTTCACCGTCAGCTGTCGGTAGCCGTCGCCAATGATGAAGTCGATGTCGCGCCCCTTGCGGGCGTCGGTCTTCGTCTGCGCACCGGCGAGCTGGGTGCCGAGCACGTCGATGCGGGCGTCGGCGACTGCCTTGGGGCCGACCAGTATTCCGGTGCCCTTGACCTTCTTGTCGTACGCGGCTGGGGCATTGCCGACCTTCCCCACCCGGAAGCCGCGCTTACGCAACTCGTCGGCGGTCTCCTTCGCGAGGCCGCTGCGGGTCGTGGCGTTGTAGACGTTGACCGTGATGGTGGCCGGTTTCGGCACCGGCACCGAGGGGCCCGCCTGCCCCGACTGGCTCACGGGCTGGCAGTCGCGCTTGTCCGGCGAGGCGTGCGCCGTACTGCCGCCGCCTCCGGCGAACACGTCGATGAGCTGCAAGATGCCCCAGCCAACCAGGCCGAGCGCGAGGGCGGAGCCGACGACGGCGAGCACGAGCCGATGGTGGTTCTTGCGGGGACGCATACGCGGATAGCGAGCGCCCGTGATGCGGTTCTTCCCGCCCATGCCGGGAGGCGTCAGCATGCTCATGGCCGCAGCGTAGTGCGGGTGGCCGCTCATGCCTACTAAATGATCAACCGTTCGGGTGCCGCCCAACCCGTTCGGCCCAGCCCCTGGTGCGGTCGGCTCAGCCCATTTCAAGTACGCGGGCGTGCAGCACCTGTCGCTGCTGTAGCGCCGCACGCACCGCGCGGTGCAGACCGTCCTCCAGGTAGAGGTCGCCCTGCCACTTCACGACGTGGGCGAACAGGTCGCCATAGAACGTCGAGTCCTCCGCGAGCAGCGTCTCCAGATCGAGTTGCTGCTTGGTGGTGACGAGCTGGTCAAGACGTACCGGGCGTGGGGCCACATCCGCCCACTGGCGGGTGCTTTCCCGGCCGTGGTCGGGGTACGGCCGCCCGTTTCCGATGCGCTTGAAGATCACACGGAAAGCCTACCGGGCTCGCGGCACCCGGCGCAGCCATGAGGCGAGAGTAAGGAGGCGACAAAGGGCTGTATATCGGGAACGAGGTGCGACTGGGCGCGCCAGGTTCGACGCTTGCGCCGACTGGAGACACTGCCCCACGACCGCGATCGGCCGATGTCACGCCCCCGTACGCCTCCCCTGCGCCCGCAGATGTGCCCGGTGCGCCCTCGTACGCCCCTACGCCCTGACGTCTCCGCGCTGCCCGGCCCTTGCGCCCCTCATCGTTGGCCGCGCCCCGTGTCGGCGCTCTTGCCGCCGCTCCTACCGCCCTGCGGCGGCGTCGCAGCGCCCGCCGAGTCCTGCTGCGCTGCCGCGGCGCGGGCCGCCTGTTTGGCGCCCTGCTTGTACGCGCGGACCTGGGCCAGTGTCTCGGGGCCGGTGATGTCGGCGGCCGAACGGTGTGAGCCCTCCTCGCCGTACACCCCGGCCGCCTCTCGCCAGCCGGTGGGCCGCACGCCGAGTTGCTTGCCGAGCAGGGCCAGAAAGATCTGCGACTTCTGCTTGCCGAAGCCGGGCAGGTCGTTGAGCCGTCGCAGCACCTCCGGGCCGTCGTCGCAGTCGCGCCACAGGGCGGCCGGGTCGCCGCCGTAGTGCTCGACCAGGTACGCGCACAGCTGCTGGACTCGCTTGGCCATGGAGCCTGGGTAGCGGTGCACGGCGGGCTTGGTGGAGAGCAGCTCGGCGAATGCCTCCGGGTCGTAAGCCGCGATGTCCTGTGCGTCGAGGTCGTCGGTGCCCATGCGCTGGGCGATGGTGTGTGGGCCGGCGAAGGCCCATTCCATCGGGACCTGCTGATCGAGCAGCATCCCGATCAGGGTGGCCAGCGGGCTACGGCTGAGGGTTGCGTCGGCGGCTGGGTCCTGGGCGATTCGGATGCTGTGGTTCATGGCTGGTCGGGGCGCCGGGGCCGGGCGGCGTGGGCCGGCGTGCCCCGTCCTCCTCTCCTGCCGGGCGGGTCCGTTGGCCCATCTTTTCCCGTGCCCCACCCCTTCGCGACCGCAGCCCATGGGGTGAGTCGCGGCCTGGCCCATGGGGTGGTGGTGGCCTGGCGACGGCGGCGTGTCTTGGCCGCCGCAGGCCGACCGGCGGTGCAGTCGGTGGTGGCTGGTGGCCGGTGGTGGCCGGTGGTGGCCGGTGGTGGCCGGTGGTGGTGATGATGCGGGTCGGGAGAGTGGGCGCGTGTTGGGGCGTGGGCTGGGAGGGTGCGCGCCGGGGCGCGTCTTGGAGATGGCGCGCTGGGGCGCGGTCGGGGGAAGATCGGTTGCGTGTGCGCCTGGCTCCGATGACGGGACGGCTTGTGGTGAAGGTAGTGATCTTCGGCGCGACGGGGATGGTCGGCCAGGGCGTGCTGCGCCAGTGCCTGCTCGATGAGCGGGTGGAGAGCGTCCTCGTGGTGGGCCGGACGGCGCTGGGCCTGCGGCATCCCAAGCTCAGCGAGGTCATCCACGGGAATTTCACCGACTTCTCGGCCATCGGTGACGCTCTCACCGGCCTCGACGCCTGCTTTTGGTGCCTTGGCATCTCGGCGAGCGGCCAGCGTGAGGCGGACTACCGGCGGGTGACGTACGACTACACGCTCGCCGCCGCGCGTGAGCTCGCCGCACGCAACCGGGGGCTCACGTTCACCTACGTATCGGGCGAGGGCACCGACGGGAGTGGGCGGGCCCGGTCCAGGTGGGCGCGAGTGAAGGGGCGCACGGAAAACGCGCTGCTGGCGATGGACTTCTTCGCGTACATGTTCCGGCCGAACTACATCCACCCGGTGCACGGCGAACGGTCCAAAACCCCCCTGTACCGGGCGGCGTACGCGGCCGTCTCCTGGCTCTACCCGGTGCTGCGGCGGGTGGCACCGGGGCAGGTGACCACCACGGAGCGGCTGGGACAGGCAATGATCACCGTGGTCGGGATGCGGGGCGGTGGCGAACGGGTGCTGCGCAGCCGGGAGATCAACCGGATCGCGGGTGGCGCGGGCGTGGACTGAGGCGGTAAGGCGGGGTGAGGCCGGCGGGCGGCTACGTGGGCTCAGGCATGCAGGCCGTTGCGCGTACGGCGTCCGCTGGACAGAGGCGGGCGCCCTGGCCAAAGGCCGCGGTGAAGGCAGCCTCGCCCAGCGCTTCGTGGGCGGCGGCCGTGATGCGGTCCACATCGCCGCGTTCGGGGGGCGGCAGCGGGGCGCCCACGGAGTCCCTGGCCGCGGCGGCGGAGCCGAGCAACAGGGCCGCCTGCTCGGGCCGCCCCGCCAGCGCCAGCGCCCCGGCGAGCCCCTCCAACGCCAAGGCCAACGCGCGCGGGTCACCGAGGCCGTGCGCGATGGCGTACCCCTCCCGATGCCGCGCCAGGGCCGTGGCCGCGTCGCCGCGCAGCTCCGCCACAAAGCCCAACTCGGCCAGTACGAGGCTGCCGCCGGGGCCGTAGTCCGATGCGCGAAACCAGTCGAGCAAGCCCGTGAGATGCCGTTCGGCCGCCTCGTAGTCCCCCTCGGCGCGGGCCCCGAGCGCCAACCCGATCTCCGCACTGGCCTGGCCAGCTCGGGAGTTTTGCGCGCGCGCCAACTGGAGGGCGCGTTCGTGGTGAGCGCGGGCGCGCGCCGTATCGCCGGTCAGCAGGGCGATGCGGCCAAGGCCCGTCAGCCGTCGGGCCACTTCCGTCCACAGGGCCAGCTCCTCCGCGACGGCGAGGCCATCGCGGTGCAACTGGGCCGCGCGTGCGTAGTCGCCGGTGATCTCGGCCAGCGAGGCGAGCGGGAGGACGGTCTGCGCCTGGCCCCAGCGGTCGCCCAACTCGCGGAAGAGGCGCGCGCTCAACTCGCCGTCGTGGCGCACCGCGTCGAGGTCACCACGTGCCATCGCGTGCCGGGCGCGCACGCTCAACGCCGCGGCCGTTCCCCACGCGTCACCCAACGCGCGAAACCCGGCAAGGGCCCGGTCAACCAACTCCTCACCGGTCGCCACGTCCCCGGCCCCCAACTGGGCCGAGCCCAGCAGCCACAGGGCGGTGCTGTGGCCGTGCGGGTCGTCGAGAGCGTCGTAGTTGCGCAGGGCCGCCCGGATGCGGGCCACGTCGGGGTCATCGGTCGGGTAGGCGGTGTCGGTGCTGGAGCGAGCATCGGTGCTGGAGTGAGCGTAGGTGCTGGAGTGGGTGTCGGAGTCGGTGGTTGGGGCCGTGGGGGTGGTCGATCCCGTGGTGAGGGAGATGGAGGTCTGCCAGGCCAGCGCGAGGGCGCGGGGTGGCGTGGGGAGGGGCGGTCGCGGCCCGGTGGTCAAAGCCGACGCCAACGCTCGGCCCGCCTCGGCGAGCCGTCCGCGTACTACCCAGTACCAGGCCAGCGCGTTCGCCATGTGGAGCGCACGGTCCTCGGCGCCGCTGCGTACCGCGTGGTCGAGCGACCGGCGCAGGTTCGCGCCCTCCGTGTCGATGCGCTCCAACCAGCGCCGCTGCCCGGGGCCGCGCAACTGGGGCGCGGCCTGGTCCGCGAGTCGGGCGTAGTACCGGCTGTGCCGCTCTCGTACGGCGTCGAGTTCGCCCGCCGCGCGCAACTGCTCCGAGCTGTACGCACAGACCGATTCGAGGAGCCGATACCGCGGGCCCTCCAGGCCGTCATCCAGCACGAGCAGCGAACGGTCCACGAGGCGCGCGAGCAGGTCCAATATGTGCGCGGAGGCGAGGGCGTTCGGCGTGCCGCTTGGTGTGTCCGGACCCGCACACACCGCCTCGGCCGCCTCGGGGGTGCAGCCGCCCGCGAAGACGGTCAGCCGGCGCAGGAGGACGCGTTCGGGCTCGGTGAGCAGCTCCCAACTCCAGTCGATCATCGCGCGCAGGGTGCGATGGCGGGCAGGTGCGTCGCGGAAGCCGCCGGAGAGCAGGGTGAGCCGGTCGTCGAGCCGGGCGGCCAGGCCGTGTACGCCCAAGGTCCGTACGCGGGCAGCCGCCAGCTCAAGCGCAAGCGGAATGCCGTCGAGGTGACGGCAGATCGATGCGACGGCCGGGGCGTTCTCCGCAGTGAGCGCGAAACGGGGGGCGGTCGCGGCGCGGGCCATGAAAAGCCGGATGGCGCTGGATGCCCACAGGGCGTCGAGGTCCCGATCCGCCGATGGGTCGGGCGGCGCCAACGGAGGTACGGTCCACACGCGTTCCCCCGCGAGGGCGAGCGGCTCCTGACTGGTGGCCAGCACGCGTAGCCCCGGCACGGTGCGGACCAGGGTTTCCACGACGCCCGCAACCGGCTCCACCAGGTGCTCGCAGTTGTCCAGCACGAGCAGCAATTGCTTGCCGCGTAGCGCGTCGGACACCCGGTCGATGAGGCGGGGCCCGGATGGTGGGTCGGGGGCGTGCGCGGGGGGCGCCGAAGCGTGGGAGGGGGTGTGGGCAGGGGGATGGGGGGTGTCGTCCCGGATGGCCAGTACCTTCATCACCCGCTCGATCACCGCGCACACCTCCGTGTCGCGGGGGGCGTACGGCGTGGTGGTGGGGGCGGCGGGGCTGGTGGCGGTGGAACTGGGGCTGGGGCTGGGGGTGGGAGTGGGGGGCGCGGCGTCGAGCGTGGCCAGTTCTACGAGCCATACGCCGTCGCGGAAGCGGCCCGACAGCACCTCGCCGGGTGCCCCACGCCGCCCGGAATCCGCCGCCGGCTCCCCTTCCTGGAGCCGCGTCGCGATGGCGAGAGCCAGCCGCGTCTTGCCTACGCCGCCGGGCCCCGTGAGCGTGACCAGGCGGGAGGCTGCGAGCAGTTCGCCGATCGCGGTGACGGCCTCGTCGCGGCCGATGAGCTCGGTGACTGGAGCGGGCAGGTTGCCGGGTGTGAGCGTGGGTGCGGGTGCGGGCGTGAATGTGGGTGCGGGTGCTGCGGGTGCTGCGGGTGCGGGTGCTGTGGGCGTGGCGGTGGGCGCGGTGGGTGCCGTGTGCGGCTGCGCTGGCCGACGTCCGAGCGGGGTCGCCAACGGAGCGTCTAGCGCCGGGTCCTGGCGCAGCATTGCCTGGTGTAGAGCGACCAGTTCGGGGCTGGGGGCCAGGCCCAGTTCATCGGTGAGGCGGCGACGCAGAGCGGCATAGCCGTCCAGGGCCTCGCTCTGCCGCCCGGCCAGGTACAGGGCGCGTAGCTGGGTGGCCCGTAGCCGTTCCCGTAGCGGATACCGCTCGACCAGGGCGCCGAGCTCGCCGGTCAGCGCGCCGTGTTCGCCCAGTGTGAGGCGGGCCTCGGCGCGCTCCTCCCATGCGGTCAGCCGGTCCTCGTCGAGCCGGGTGATGGCCGCGCGGGCGAACGGCCGATCCGCGACATCCGCGAACGCCTCGCCGCGCCACAGCCCCAGCGCCTCGCTGAGCAGTTGTTCCCTGGCGCGGGCGTCGGCGGCCGTACGGGCCTGGCCGAGCAGCGCGGTGAAGCGGTACGCGTCAACGGGCGCGGCTCCGCGCTCGCCGAGCCGCAGCGCGTAGCCCGCGGGGCCCGATGCCACCACGTCCCTGCCGCCTGCTTCGGCCGTCGCCAGCGCGCGGCGTAGCTGGGAGACCTTGCCCTGGAGCGCGTTGGCGGGGTGGTCGGGGAGTTCGCCGGTGTCCCACAGGTCATCGACGAGTCGGTCCACGGACACCGGGCGCCCCGGGTCCACGAGGAGCCGGGCGAGCAGCGCTCTGACCTTCGCCCCCGGAATCCGTACGGGATCGCCGGCCGCCGTCCACACGGCGAGCGGACCCAGCACCCCGAATCGCATGGAGGTCACGATAGCCCGACCGCCTCGACCAGCCCGAACGCCCGTTCCTGCCAGTTCGGCCGGGCGTCAGTAGCCCCGCACAGCGGGCCGCGCCGGCGGCGTGGCCAGCGATCGGTTCCCTTGGTGGTGCGGCGAGCCCCGGCGGCCCATCGACAGCGAATCGACAGCCGACCGGCAGCCCTCGCCTCCAGAGTGATCGTCAACAGCCAGCCAGCCAGCCAGACGGCCAGGCGGCCAGCCAGCTAGGCAGCGCACGGAAGCGGGCGGCGTCCACCGCGTACGACCGTGCGTCCACGCACAGACCGACAGGAGACCGCACCATGTCCACCTCGCACCAGTACGAGCCCCAGCAGCACCAGCACGAGAACCAGCACCAGCAGCGCATCACCGTCATCGGGCTTGGCAACCTCGGCCGGGCCCTGGCCGGCGCTTTTCTCGATGCCGGGTACCGGGTGACCGTCTGGAACCGGTCCGCCGCCAAGGCCGAGCCGCTCGTGGCGAAGGGGGCGCGGCGCGCAGAGACGGTTGCCGACGCAGTAGCGGCGGGCGACCTGGTGATCGTCTGCGTACTCGACTACGACGCGGTAAGGGAGCTACTCGCCCCGGCAGCCGACGCCCTGGCGGGCCGGGTCCTCGTCAACGTCACCTCCGGCATCCCCGAGCAGGTCCGCGAGCTGGCCGGCTGGGTGTCGGCACAGGGCGCCTCCTACCTGGACGGGGCCGTGTACGCGGTGCCGCAGACCGTTGGCACCCCCAGCGCGTTCGTCTTCTACAGCGGTTCGTCCGCAGCCTTCGACGCACACCGGGAGCGGCTTGAACTCCTCGGCAGCGCCCTGTTCACCGGGCCGCAACCGGACACCGCCGCGGTCTACGACACGGCGGTGCTGAGCGGGATGTACGGGATGTTCGCGGGCTTCTTCCACGCGGTGGCGCTCGGTGGCGCGAACGGCATCAAGGCGGCGGACATCACCGCGCCGCTGGTCCGCTGGCTACACGAGGCCGCCGCCGCGCTGCCCGGCTTCGCGGACGAGATCGACTCTGGCGACTACACCACCGAGACGTCCAACCTCGACATCAACGCGGGCGGCCTCCGAGCCATCCTGACCGCCACCCGCGCCCAGGGCGTGCCCACGGACCTGCTTGCGCCGCTCCAGGCCCTGTTCGACGAGCAGATCACCCAGGGGCACGGTACGCAGAGCTTGGCCCGGACGGTCGAGTCGCTACGCGAGCGCGGGCCGCTGCGCGAGCGCGACGGCGCGGCGGAGACCGCGGGGAGCTAGTTGGGGCCGTTCGCCTGTCGCCCGCTGTCCACAGTCTGCTGTCCACGGCCTGCTGTCCACAGCCCGCTGCCGCTGAACGAGCACCATGAGCCTTTGACACCATCATTGTGTCATGCTGTCATGGTTCCATGCTCTACCAGACGCCGGACCTCGACGCCGATGATCGCCGCGTACTCGCAGAGATCGACGAAATGCGACGACGGCTGCGCCATGTCCTGCGGGCACAGCCGCGTTGGTCCGGGCAGCTTCGGCGGAACCTGACCGCGCGGGCGATCGCCGGGTCCAACACGATCGAGGGCTACGCCGCCACCGTGGACGACGTCGAGGCTCTGCTGACGGGGGACGAGCCGCTGGAGGCCGTAGACCGGACTCGCGTGGAGCTGGAGGGTTACCAACGGGCCATGACGTACATCCAGGCACTGGCAGATGCCGGGGACGAGTTCCGGTACGACGCTGGTCTGCTCAACGGCCTGCACTTCATGCTCCAAGGTCATCACCTCGACAAGCGACCGGGTCGGTGGCGTGCTGGCCCGGTCTTCGTCACCAGCCCGGATGACCCACTCGTGCCGGCTTACACCGCCCCTGGCCATGAGGGCGTCCCCGGGTTGATGGACGAGCTGCTCGACTGGCTCAATGACGGCGATCTGGACGCACCCGTGCACGTACGGGCGTCCATGGCCCATCTGAATCTCGTCAACATCCACCCATGGAAGGACGGCAACGGGCGGATGTCCCGCGCTCTTTCCACGCTGGTCTTCTCCCGCGAGGCACTGATGCCACCGGAGTTCTCCTCCATCGAGGAGTGGCTGGGCCGGGGCCAGAACACCTACGGCTACTACGGGGTTCTCCAGCACGTCGGTGGCCCGCAGTGGAATCCCCAGCGGGACACTCGCCCGTGGATACGCTTCTGTTTGGGAGCCCACCACCGGCAGGCCCAGCAGGCGCAGCGCCGTACCGACCTGCTCTCGCGCGCCTGGATTCGCCTAGGAGAGGCCGCTGAGGAACTGGGTCTCGACGAGCGGGTCGTCCACGCGTTGTTGCCCGCCTTCTGGGGTTCGCGCGTGCGGCGGACCGTCTATCAGCAAGACGCCGGTCTTTCGGACCAGCAGGCCCTTCGCGACATACGCGAACTGGTACGCCTGGGCTGGCTTGTTCCGCACGGCAGGGCACGGGCTCGCCACTACGCATCCGGTCCACGCATGGTCGCCGTGAACGACGAGGTCCGGCAGTCCGTGGAGCCGTTCGTTGACCCTTATGTGCGGGACGGGCTCGGCTGATGGGCCCGCGTGCGTAGGGTGGGGCCGACCGTCAGTGGAGGGCTGCCCATGTCCAGCGACATCTTCCCCGACAGCGCCGGCCGTACGACCGGCACCCCGGGAGCCGCCGACGCCCCGGGCGCGGCCAGTACCCCGGAGTCCCGCGGCCCGCGCGCCGACCCCGCCACCCCACAACCCCCCGGCCCGCACAGCGATCCCGTCGCCCCCAACCCTCGCCCCACCCCCGCCGCGCTCATCGCGCACTACGGGCTCGAACCGATACCGCGCGAGGGCGGGTTGTTCCGGCGGACCTGGGCTGGGCCGGAGCGGGGCGAGGACGGGCGGCCGGAGGGGTCGGCCATCGTGGTGTTGTTCAGTTCCGCATCGGGTGACTACTCCGCCCTGCATCGCCTTCCCTCCGACGAGATCTGGCACTTCTACCTCGGTGACCCGTTCCGCCTGTTGCTCCTGGAGGCGGACGGCACGGCCCGTACGGTCACGCTCGGGCATGACGTACTGGGCGGGCAGCATGTGCAGTTCACGGTCCCCGCGGGCACCTGGATGGGCGGCGCCGTGGGTGAAGGTGGAGCCTGGTCGCTCCTTGGCTGCACCATGGCGCCGGGGTTCACCTATGAGACGTACGAACACGGGGACGCGGCCGAACTCGTCACCCGCTACCCGAACGAGGCGGAGCGGATCACCGTGTTGTGTCGCTCCTGAGCGACCACGACCGTCCGTGCGCAACTACGACCGTCCGTGCGCAACTACGACCGTCCGTGCGCGACCACGACCGTCCGTGCGCGACCACGACCGTCCCCGCGCGACCACGACCGTCCCTGAGTGACCACGACACGAACGGCGGACTTCCGGCATGTCGATGACCGAACCAGCCCCGCGGCCCGATGACGATCCGGGCTCCGAAGCGTTCCCCTTGCCGACTGCCCCGGTGCGTCTGCCTGATCTCACCGGCCAGGTGGTCTTGGTGACCGGCGCGGGCGGTTGGGTCGGTCAGGGCATCGCCCTGCGGTTCGCCGCAGCGGGCGCGGGCGTCGTCGCCCACTACCGTACGAGCGCCGATGCGGCCAAAGCGGTGGTCGCTCGGATCGTGGAGCGCGGTGGGGATGCGATCGCACTGGGTGGTGATCTGTCTCATGAGGCGGAGTGTCAGCAGGTGGTACGCGAAGCCGCGGCATGGCGCGGCCCGTTGACCGCGCTGGTCAACAACGCGGGCGTGCAGCCCGTGCAGCCGTTGGCCGGGATGACGGCCGCCGACTGGTCCGCCGTCGTGGACACCAACCTGACCGCCACCTTCGCCTGCACGCAGGCCGCCGCGGTCGTCATGCGCGAGCACGGCGGCGGCACGATCACGCACATCGCCTCCATCGAGGCCACCCAACCCGCCGCGTCGCACGCCCACTACTGCGCGTCCAAGGCCGCGGTCGTGATGCACGCCCGCTCGGCGGCGCTGGAGTACGGGCCGGATGGCATCCGAGTCAATGCCGTCTCGCCGGGCCTGATCGGCCGGCCGGGACTTGAGGACGCCTGGCCCGATGGCGTGCGGCGGTGGGAGCACGCCGCGCCGGCGGGTCGGCTCGGCCGGGCCGAGGACGTCGGGGACGCCTGCGTCTTCCTGGCGTCCCCGATGGCCTCCTTCATCAGCGGCCACAACCTGGTGGTGGACGGCGGCGTGTCCGCCCGGCCGACCTGGTGACCCTCCGGCCGGGGCCGGGGCCACCCGGCGGTGGAGGCGGCGCTGCACCCCCACGGGAGACGGCGTTACACCCCCACGTACTCCCGTAGATGCACGGCCGTCAACGTGTCCGCGGTCTTGACCAGGTCCATCGGGGTGCCCTCGAAGATGACCCGACCGCCGTCGTGGCCGCCGCCAGGGCCGAGGTCGATGAGCCAGTCGGCGTGAGCCATCACGGCCTGGTGATGCTCGATGACCACGACCGTGTTGCCGTCATCCACCAACCGGTCGAGCAGCGCGAGAAGTTGATCCACATCGGCCAGGTGAAGTCCGGTGGTCGGCTCGTCCAAGACGTACGTCGAGGACTTCTCCGCCATGTGGATGGCGAGCTTGAGGCGCTGACGTTCGCCGCCGGACAAAGTGTTCAGCGGCTGGCCCAGCCGCAGATAGCTCAAACCCACATCGTTGAGGCGGCCGAGGATGGTGTGCGACTGGCCCGAGGGGAAGAACGCGTACGCCTCGGCCACCGACATGCCGAGCACCTCGCTGATGTTCCGGTCGCGCAGGGTGTAGGTCAGGACCTTGGGGGTGAAGCGCTTGCCCTCGCACTCCTCGCAGATCGAGGCGACGCCCGCCATCATGGCCAGGTCGGTGTAGACGAGGCCGAGTCCGTTGCAGTTCGGGCAGGCGCCCTCCGAATTGGCGCTGAACAGAGCCGGTTTGACGCCGTTGGCCTTGGCGAAGGCCGTACGTATCGGACTCAACAAGCCGGTGTAGGTGGCCGGGTTGGAGCGGCGCGAGCCGCGGATGGGGGACTGGTCGGCGACCACCACGCCCTCTCGACCGCTGAGGTAGCCGTGGATCAGCGAGCTCTTGCCAGATCCCGCGACGCCGGTGACCACGGTGAGGACGCCCAGCGGCACGTCCACATCGACGTTCTTCAGGTTGTGCGTGTCCGCGCCGCGGATGGCGAGCTGACCGCGCGGTTGGCGTACCCGCTCGCGCAACTGCGCCCGGTGGCCCAGATGGCGCCCGGTGAGCGTGTCGGATGCGCGTAGGCCCGGCACATCGCCGGTGTAGCAGATCTGGCCACCGTTCGAACCGGCGCCAGGGCCCAGGTCCACCACGTGGTCGGCGATCGCGATGACCTCCGGCTTGTGCTCGACGACGAGCACCGTGTTGCCCTTGTCGCGCAGCCGCAGCAGCAGGTCGTTCATGCGTCGGATGTCGTGCGGGTGCAGCCCGATGGTGGGCTCGTCGAAGACGTACGTGACGTCGGTGAGGCTGGAACCCAGGTGCCGCACCATTTTCACGCGCTGTGCCTCGCCACCGGACAGCGTCCCCGATGGGCGGTCCACACTGAGATAGCCGAGGCCGATCTCGACCAGGGACTCCAGGAGTTCGCGCAGTGCGCTCAGTATCGGGGCCACCGAGGCGTCCTCGATGCCCCGTACGAATGCGGCCAGGTCGCTGATCTGCATCGCCGAGCACTGGGCGATGTTGACGTCGTTGATGGTGGAGGACAGCGCGGCGGCGTTCAGCCGGGCGCCCCCGCAGGCCGGACAGCTGGTGAAGACCACGGCCCGATCCACGAAGGCACGCAGGTGAGCCTGCATCGACTCACGGTCCTTGGACAGATACACCCGCTGGACCTTGGTCACCAGGCCCTCATAACTGAGGTTGCTGGAGCCGACCTTGATCTTGGTGTTCTGTTTGTAGAGGAGGTCGTCCCACTCGGTTTCGGTGAAGTCGCGCAGCTTCTTGTCCGGGTCGTAGAAGCCGGACTGGGCCAGCACCTGCCAGTACCAGGAGTCAACGGCGAAGCCGGGAGCCGTGATGGCGCCCTCGTTCAGCGAGCGGTCGCGGTCGATGAGCTGGTCGAGGTCGATCGTGGACACCTCGCCGACGCCCTCGCATTCGGGACACATGCCCTCCGCGAGGTTGAAGCTGAAGGCACCCGACGTGCCGATGTGCGGGGTGCCGAGCCGGCTGAAAATGATGCGCAGCATCGTGTACGCATCCGTCGCGGTGCCCACTGTGGAGCGCGAGTTGGCGCCCATCCGCTCTTGATCGACGACGATCGCGGCGCTCAAATTGTGCAGCGCGTCCACGTCGGGGCGGCCCAGGCTCGGCATGAACGACTGGACGAAGGCCGTGTACGTCTCGTTGATCAGCCGCTGCGATTCGGCGGCGATGGTGCTGAAGACCAGCGAGGACTTTCCGGACCCAGAGACTCCGGTGAAGACCGTCAGCCTGCGCTTGGGCAGGTCGAGCGAGACGTCCCGCAGATTGTTCTCCCGGGCACCGCGCACCTGGATCACCGTGTGCTGGTCGGCGGTGGTGGCGGTGGTGGCGGCGGTGGCGGCGGTGGCCGCGGTGACTGCGGGGGGAGTGGTGGGGGCGTCGCTGTGCGGGGTCGGCGGAGTGGATGGTACGGCGGGCATAGCGGCTCTCCTTGACTGCCGGCGCCGGATTGCGAAACGGCGCCGGACTGTGCCGGGAAAAGAGGGGCGGTGGGGAGACATTACCTCCTTCTGAGGGCGTCTCCTACCGATTTCTTTTCTCGCTGGATGCCGACCTGGCCTTATGTTTTCACCTGCCGGAAGACGCTGTTTCGCCTACCGGAATTCCGTCCGGTAATGACACACCGCGGATCATGGATGACCTCAATGTGGTGTATGGGCGGCGCTGTCCACGGCGACGGGAGCGCGGTGGGTAGATCGGTCGGTGAGGCTGTTCTGGGGGAGGTTTCGTGTGAGGTTTCATGCGGGGTTGCGTACGGGAGTTCTTGTCATTCGTTGAGGGCGCGTTGAGACGTGTGGGGGCATACCGAGGACCTGGGCTGGTCTCTCGTAGGTCTACTGAAAACCTGCTGAGGGATTGTTGGGGTCTTCGTATGCCGATCTCCATTACCGTGCTTGGCGTTGGCCCCCCGGAGTGCGTTCTTTTTTGTGACGGTGGAAAGGCGGAGGGCGGCGGCAAAGGGGTGGGTGGTGAGATCCGGGAGTAGACGGCTGATTCGGCGGCTCATTTGATAACGGCAGGTTGGCAATGTGCCCGTATACGACGCGTATCCCTATAAGACGCGTAGGCGCTGTACGGGAGACGTACGCGAGGGAAACGGCGACGGACACGCCAGGCGTCGCGGAATAGGTCACTTTGCCCGCGCGAAAGCTCGTTCTCCCCGCGCCGCGCAAAAGAGCTGCTGCGGCGATGTGCTCGGGTGGTGGGTGAGATAGGTCAGGCGGATGAGGGGTTGATGGCGGTGGCCTTGAAGAAGGTGTAGTGAAAGGTGCCGCCGTCCTGCGCTGCGCGGTGTAGGTGCGCAATACCGCGCTCCCATTCGTCCGGGGTGGTCATCCCGCAGGCCAGCGCGTCCTCTCGGACCGAATCGACCATGGCGATAAAGGTGTTGCGGGTGAAGCCATCCACCATGCCGGGCCGGGTGGCGTCGGCGTAGACCGTACGCGGCCGGACCACCACGTTCGCCAACCCCGCGGCGCTCAGCAGCGGCTGGAGCTCCCGGCCCATCAGCGCGTTGCCACCGCCGGCCGCCTGCAACCGGACCTGATGGCCGATGACGGCCTGCGCATACGTGCTGTCCGGGTGGAAGAACGCCGAACCGTGGTCACCCTCGATCACGGTGACACTGCCCCCGGGCCGCAGCACACGCCGCAGCCCGGTGATGGCCCGTAGCGGTTCGCGGAGGTGCTCCAGGACGAAACAGACGAAGAGGTGGTCGAACGACGCGTCGGGAAACGGCAGATCGAACAGGTCGGCCTGCTGCCACTCGACCTCAGCTCCGGGCGCTTGGGCCGTCACCCGGGCGCGAGCCTGGGCGAGTGAGGCGGCGGAGCGGTCCACCGCGACGATGTGCGCTCCCGGACTGGCGCTGACCAGATGCACGGTCTGGGCCCCGACACCACAACCGACCTCAAGGACCCGGCTGCCAGCCGGATACGCCGTGCCGCCGTGCAGCAGCGCCGCCAACGTGTCGGCCTGATCGCCGAGCCGCTGGGCCTCGCGATCCGAGTAGCCGTGTACGTAGTCGGTGCCGGGCCCATACCCCGGGCTCGTGCTGTGCTCGGGGCCAACGTGAGCCGTATGCACGGGGGGTGGTGTGTCCAGGGGGCCCGATGTGGCTACAGGTTCTGCTGTGGCACGGGGATCTGCTGCGACTACGGATTCTGCTGTGTCCATGGGCTTCGCTGTGTCCATGGGTTTAGCCTGCCGGCGACAATGGCCTGATGAACAGGTCCAAAGAGGAGGCGGCTCACCAGTCCATAACGGCGCGACCGGCTGCCGGTGGCTCGGACTTCCTCCAGCTCGACGCAGGTGACGCCCCGCCCGGCGGACTCACGGAGTGGTTGGCCGGACGGCTGCGGGCGGCGATCGCGGATGGTCGCTTGCCGGTGGGTGGCAGGCTGCCCGCGACCCGCATACTCGCGGCGGAATTGCGCGTGTCGCGCGGCGTGGTGACCGATGCGTATCGGCGGCTGTCGGAGGACGGCCACGTAGCGGGCCACGGGCGCGGCGGCACGATCGTGGTGGCGGCGCCGGTGGGGCTGATGGGGTCCTTGATCGCTGCGCAGGGCCCGCCGCCGTCATCGGCACCAGCACCAGCACCACCAGCACCGTCACTGTCGGCGCCACCCCCGCCCCCGTCCCCATCGCCATCCCGATCCGCCTCCCCACCGCCAGCGGCGTTTGCGTCGGCGTCGGCGTCGCCAGCGGAGTCGCTTTCGGCGGGGGTGCCATCGTCCGAGGTGGCCAGCGGATTGGGGGCGGCCCTCGCCGACGTGTTCAGGCTCCCGCCGGCCGCGGACATCTTTGACGTGCTCCGGGAGGCGCCGTCCCGTATTGATCTGTCACCTGGCCGCCCCGACCTGACCGTCTTCCCCCGCACGGCGTGGCTGCGCGCGGAACGCCTCGTACTCCGCGACGCGTCCGCGACCGACTTCGGTTACGGGGACCCGCGCGGAACGCTGGCGCTGCGCGCGGCCGTGGCCTCCTGGCTGGCCCGTAACCGGGGCATCCGGGCAGACCCCGCCGAGGTGCTGATCGTGGCCGGCACGGCGCAGGCGCTCGGCCTGATCGGGCAGGTGTTGGGGGGTGCGGGGATCGGGGAAATCGCTGTGGAGGACCCGGGTTCGCTCGGCCTTCGGCAGCATCTACGCCACTGGGGCCTGGCGACGCCGCCGGTGCCCGTGGACGCGGATGGGATGCGGGTGGACGCGTTGCGGGCCAGTGGTGCGCGGGCCGCGCTGCTGACTCCGGCGCACCAGTTCCCGACCGGTGTGGTACTCGGCGGCCAGCGGCGGCGGGAGCTGATGGGCTGGGCAGCGGACGGCGGGTTGATCGTCGAGGACGACTACGACGCGGAGCACCGCTACGACCGGCCGCCGGTGCCCGCGCTGCGCTCCATGCTCGCGGAACGGGTCTGCTACGCCGGCAGCGTGTCCAAGCTCCTGGCCCCGGCGCTGCGCGTGGGCTGGGTGCTGGCGCCACCCGCGTATCGGGAGGCGCTGGTGGACGCGAAACGGTTCGCGGACCTGGGCAACGCCGTACTGCCGCAACTCGTGCTGGCCCGGTTGATGGAGTCGGGTGAGTTGGAACGGCAACTTCGGTTGCTCCGCCGACGCCACCGGCAGCGTAGGGACGCGATGATTACGGCGATCAAAACCCAGCTGCCTGGCGCGGTCGTCCACGGTGCCGCGGCGGGCCTGCACCTGATGATCACCTTCGCGCCCGCCGACTCGGCGACACCGCAGGGCACCACGGCCCTGCGGCCCGCCGTCCCCGACACCGCGCTCGCCGCCGAGGCGCTGGCCCGCGGCGTGACACTCCATCCACTGTCCTGGCACACCCAACGCCCGCACCCCCCGGGCCTGGTACTCGGCTACGCCGCGACCACCCCGGCCCTGATCGCGGAGGGCGTGGCGATCCTCGGCGAGGTCGTACGAGAACTGCGATGACGGCAGCACGAGCCGTACGGGACGTATAGGACGTATGGGATGCATGAGCCGCCTGAGCCGTACGAGCTGCGCGAGCTGCACGGGTCGGAGGAGCGGCGCGAAGTGGGACGGGGGCGAGGCGGATGGGGCCGGTTCAGCGCAGTATCACCGTCACCGACGCCGTAAGACCAACGGCGACGATGATGCCGCGCAGCACGGCGGGCGACAGTTTGCGGCCGATGCGGGCGCCGAGCATGCCACCGAGGGTGGAGCCGACCGCGATCACCCCGGCGGCGGGCCAGGAAACGTTCGCGGCGGCGATGAAGACGACGGCCGCGATGCCGTTCACCAGGCAGGACAACACGTTTTTTACGGCGTTGAGGCGTTGCAGGTCCTCGTCGAGTACGGCACCGAACAGGCCCATCATGAGCACTCCTTGAGCCGCCCCGAAGTACCCCCCGTACATGCCCGTACCCAGCACGCCACACCACACCGGTACGCCACCATCACGGCTGCGACGGCTGCCTTTCCGGTTGCTCACCCAGCGGTTCAGGCGTGGTTGGAGGAGGACGAGCACACAGGCGATGAGGATGAGCACGGGCACCACGGCATCAAACGCGGACGCCGGGAGTTTCAGCAGTACGAGCGCTCCGATCAGCCCACCGAGCAGCGATGCGGTGGCAAGTCGCAGGACCCGCCCGCGCTGGCCGCGAAGTTCGCGCCGGTAACCGTACGCGGCACTGGCCGAGCCGGGCACCAGGCCGATGTTGTTGGAGACGTTGGCGAGCACCGGCGGATAGCCGAAGGCCAACAGGGTGGGGAAGGTGATGAGCGTCCCCGAACCGACGACCGCGTTCATGGCCCCCGCCACGATGCCCGCACCCCCGATGACCACCGCCTCAAGCGCTTCCACGGCTCACCTTCCGATCGCTCGCGGCACCGGTGGCCCCGGTCCCTGCTCGGAACCGGCGCAACCGGGTCCGGCAAAGATCGTCAACCGTGGCGAAAGCTCGCGTCAATCCTTGGATTTACTTGTGGGTACCCCAGCGATGGCTTGGTAGCCAGTGCGGCGGGCCCACCACAAGCCACCCAACCTGCCCGTGAGCGCTCCCTCAACGGGCCGGCGCCGCCCTATCGAGGCGCTTGCTCACCCGTCGCGACCAATGGTGTTCCGTACCCCTTAACCGGCGATGTCACTCGCCGGCAGCCGGTGGCAATGCTCGCTGTTCAGTGCGTCGATGGCAGCTTCCCGGCGATCGCGGTGCGGCATGGCACGGGCGGCGGGCACACCGGCGGCAGCGGCCTGCGCGTAGTCGGCCAGCAGTCGGGTGAGGCCGTCCACCTGGCCGGACAGAGTGCTGTGCTCGACGATTTCCTCGGCCGTCCAAGGGTCGTTCTTCGCCTCCAGGCGCTCGGCGCGCGTCTTGGCGACCAACGTCGCGTCGATCGCCTCGATAGCGGTCTGGAGGCGAACGAGTACGCCGGGTGGCGCGTCGGCCAGAAGCCAGCTGAGTTGCTCGCAGGTCGGCAGAGCAGGCACCCGATGGTCGGCCCAGTGGTCGCCCCAGAGCCGGTGGCGCCGCGAGTCCGCGAAGCCGTCCTCGTACACGGACACCTCTCCGTCCGCGTCCTGGCCGATCCGCATCCCGCAGCGAGTGGCCAAATCGGTGACCATCTCCCACAACCCGTCGCCGTTGTCGTGCATATGGGCGCCCAACTCGATGAGCTGCCGCGAACGCTCCGGCACCTCGGGCAACTGCGCCAAGCCCTCGTCATCCATCGCGACCTCTGGATTCGCGGCCACCATGCGGTACTCGTGGGGCGAGGCCCGGCAGGCCGCTGTGACCAGCGCGACGGTGGCCGCGTCGGCCCACCACGCCACGAACTCACGAGCAGCCTCGCCATGCAGCACGGCGGAGCGCCCGGCTAACCGGGCCCGCACCGAGGCAAGTGCCGAATCGGGGGCGTACGGGTTGGCCCCCGACTCGTGGCGCCGATCGATCAGGTCCTCGTCGATGTCCCGGAGTTCGTTCTTGCGCCGCACCACGGCTTCGGCCTCGCTCAAAACCTGGATGGCGGCCGTACCGAGCTCGGCCAGCAGGTTGTCCACGGCCTCGGGGGACATCGCGGCGCACACACCCGCGGCCTCGTCAGTGCGCTGGGTGTCATGCGGAGCGGGACCTTGCATGCGAAGCACCTCCGGTCAGTGGAACCAGCCACCAGGTTCACCAACCCGCCAAGCTAGGCCCTGCGTGGACGGGGAACGCTGCAACGAAGGGGCTATCACCCATACGGAGGAAGGCCCACCGGACCCGGACCCGGACCTGCCGAGCCGACGAACTGAGCGCCACCCAGCGAGCCGGCCGCAGTACGGCGGTTACCGCGCTCGTAGCGCACCCCCGGCTTACGACATGCCGACCAGTTCCAGGTATGTGTCGTTCCACAGGTCCTCGTCCGCTTCCGGGAGCAGCAGGACCCGGTCCGGGCGCAGGGCCGCGATGGCGCCTTCGTCGTGGGTCACCATGACGATCGCGCCCGGGTACGTGCCGACCGCACCGAGCACCTCATCGCGTGATGCCGGGTCGAGGTTGTTGGTCGGCTCGTCGAGGAGTAGCACGTTGGCGCCCGAGTGGACGAGGCCGGCGAGCGCGAGCCGGGTCTTCTCGCCGCCGGACAGGACGCCGGCTGGCTTCCCGGCGTCGTCCCCGCTGAACAGGAAGGAGCCGAGTACCCGTCGTACCTCGCCATCGGTGAGCTGCGGCGCAGCGCTGGCGAGGTTGTCCCGTACCGTACGCGCGCCGTCCAATGTGTCGTGCTCCTGCGCGAAGTACCCGAGCCGCAGCCCCGGCCCTGGCACTACCCGTCCGCTGTCGGGCCGTTCATGTCCGGCCAGGAGCCGCAACAGCGTCGTCTTGCCCGCGCCGTTGAGGCCCAGGATCACCAGCCGGCTGCCTCGGTCCACGGCCAGATCGACACCGTCGAGCACTCGATGCTGCCCGTACGCCTTGGCCAGGCGCACCGCGCCCAACGGCATGCGCCCGCACGGGGCGGGTTCGGGCAGCCGGAACCTGGCTACCTTTTCCCGTCGTCGGGCCGGTTCCAGGTCGGCCAGCATGCGATCGGCGCGGCGCGCCATGTTCTTCGCGGCCGTGGCCGTCGCCACCCGCGCGCGCATCTTGTCCGCCTGTGCATGCAGGGCCGCGGCCTTGCGCTCGGCGTTGGTCCGTTCCCGGCCCCGGCGCCGCTCGTCGGCGTCGCGCTGGGCGAGGTACGCGCGCCAACCGGTGTTGTGCACCGTGAGCGTGGCGCTGTCCTGGTCCAGGTGGAAGACGCGATTGACGGTGTCGGCGATCAGGGCAGTGTCGTGGCTGATCAGTACGAGGGCGCCCTGGTGGCCCGCGAGGAAGGTGTGCAGCCAGGCGACGGAGTCGGCGTCCAGATGGTTGGTCGGCTCGTCGAGCAGCAGCGTGTCGTGTCCGGAGAACAGGATGCGGGCTAGTTCGACGCGCCGTCGCTGCCCGCCGGACAACTCACCGACCGGCTGGCCCATCACCCGTACCGGAAGGCCGAGTCCGGCCATGACCCGGGCGGCCTCCGCCTCGGCCGCGTACCCGCCGCGCGCCTGGAATTCGGCCTCGGCCCGCGCGTACGCGTCCATTGCCCGCTCCTGGGCGGCTGGGTTCGCGGCCTCGGCCATCGCGGTCTCGGCGCCGCGCAGCGCGTGTACGGCCTGGTCGAGGCCGCGCGCGGAGAGCACTCGGTTGATGACGGTGGCCGTGGGAGCGGCGGCCCGGGAGTCCTGCGGGAGGTAGCTGACGGGGCCGGTGCGCGTGATGCTCCCGGCCGCGGGCTTCGCCTGCCCGGCCAGCAGGCTGAGCACGGTGGACTTGCCCGCGCCGTTACGACCGACCAGGCCGATGCGGTCGCCGGGGGCGATGTGGAAGGAGACGTTGGACAGCAGCAGACGGGCGCCGACGCGCACGTCCATACCACGAACAGTGATCATGAGATGACGCTCCGGAGAAGCAAAAGGACACACGGGGGCCGTGGAAGCGAGTCCTGGAGCTAAGAGATCCGGGGCGTAGACATACGACCAGGGTAATCACCGACCGCACGGGCGCACACGCGATTTTCTGCGTCCTGGTGAGCTGTCGGCGGTGTGGCTACCGTCCACCGAGCAAATTCACATCACGACGGCCGCCCCGTTGGGCACGGCCTGCATGATGCCTGGGCACCCGCGGACGATGCACGGCATTCCTGTCTCTTCGCTGCTAGCTGTGGATGTAGTAGCCGCATGCCGGGTTTTTGCACGTCCACCGGACGCGATTGCCTTCCGGCACCCCTTCGACGTATGAACCGCACTGGCGGGGGCATCCCATGGTCGGGCGTCCGCCGATGCCCTGGATCGGGGTCCAATACGAGCGGGGGTGTGGCTGGGGTTGAGGCTGATTGGCCATGTGGCGAGCGTAGGTCTGGGTCCGCCCTGGGGGAGGGGCCAAGCCGACGCGTCACGCATGTAGGGGGCGTGTGGCTCACCGGCCGCGCCGCTAGGCGCTCCGCTGCGCCAGGGCAGCGCGCGCTCGCTCATGGATGGCGCGTGCGGTGCTGTTCGTCCGGTAGGGGCTCAAGAGCTTGACGGCGGTGCGTACGTGGTCGTCCACCCGCCCCGAATGCATGGCGGGATAGGAGTCCAGCACTCCGGACCAGGTGGCGCATGCGGCGTCCAGGTGGCCTACCTCTAGCTGCCGCTCGGCCAGCAGTCCGCCGAAGGTCAAGGCGCTGCGGCGGCTGTCGGAGGTGTCTCGTAGCTTGAAGTGATCATGAAGCGACCGCACGCTACCCCTCACGTCGCCCAACTCGTAACGGACCTGTGCGGTGGCGTAAGCCAAAGTGGCGTAGTTGAAGCCACCGAACGTGCCGGGACGACTCGATTCCTGGTCCAGGGCGCGTTCCGTCTCGCGCAGGCTGCGCAGTGCGTTCTTCTTGGCGTCCGTCATGGCGTACCCGTGCGCCTGCTGACCAGCCATGAACGCGCGCATGCGCGGCGTGGACACAGGCGCGGCGTCAGCGGCGGCGTTCGCGTAACGGGTGGCGGTTGCGCCGTGGCCCAAGTTCGCGGCCTGAACGCTGATGCCCCGGAGAATGTGGCAGTACGTCAGGCGGTCATCAGCGGCGCCTGCCAACTCCAGTCCCTTGACGTAGTACCGCTGCGCCAATCCGTTCAGTCCCTCGTCCACAGCCATCCACCCGGTGAGGTAGCAGGACATCGCGGCTGCGGACAGCATGGCTTTGCGGACGGGCTCCGTGGCCGACGCTTTGAGGTAGGGGGCCACTGTGTGGGCGAGATACGTGCTCGCCATCGGGCGGGCGTGCTGGCCGCCGTGCTCGCCGTCGAGCTCGCCTAGACGATCGGTGATCGCAATGACGGAGTCCACCTCTGCCTGACCGATCCTCGCATGAGGGTTTATCTGGACCGCATGCGCCCGCCCCACCACGTCTGACCATCCAGGGATGGCGAGCGCCACGGAGAAGAGGCCCACCCCCACAACGCGACGTCGCGACGAGTCCACGAGTACCCTCCCGAGCTCGATCAAGTCGTCCACCACATCACTACCCGGTCGCACGTTCGAACTACCCTTTAGCTGTGGGAAGCCGGCGTCTTCCAGGGTGAGCGCGCGTCCCAGGCGCCGCGCTAACGCCTCCACAACAAGTGCTCGGGCGCTCGCGCTGGCAGGCACTACGCCATCTAGCCATGCCCACACGGTTGACGCGCTGTAGCTCGTCGGCGTGCCGCGTTCGGTACCGACGCGGTTCACGCCCTGCGCGAACTGTCGAAGGGTCCATCCCGCTTCGCGGTGCAGCCCCTGCAACCGCTCGTTTGGCGTCCGATTTGTCATGATACCCCCGGCAGGATTGCACGAGATTTCAAGGCCAGTTGGGGCGCCACAGTACCGCTGTCTGTGTCGGAGCGGTTGCCTAGAGCGAGCAAGGCCCCCGCAACCGTGGCGACGGTCCGGGGCGTAGGCCACCTGAAAGAGGCAGGCAGTCATGGATGAGAGCACGTGCCCGTGTGGTCGTGTCTGTAGTGACCGGCAGGGGGCGAGCCGATGAGTGATACTCCCGCTCCCGAACCGGCCGATGCGAAGTTGGCCGCGTTGATCGACAGGCACGACCAGGAGCCGAGGGACGACGCTGACAGCTGGCCCACTGCCGCGCCGTGCGCCACGTGCCGGGCCGTCATCATCACCCGGGACCGCGCTCACACGCTGCGGGACTGGCCCCAGTACCGCGAAGCCGTAGAGACGCTGCACGCTCATCGGCGTGCGGAGCACCAGAAGGCCGGCGCCGAGCGAGCCGAGGCCGAAAGGCGAGCCCTGGTGCTGACCGGTCACCACACCGTGCACACCGCCAACGGCCCCGTGCTGCGGTTTTTTCTCGCTGGTGCCGACCTGTCCGGTACCGCATGGGGATGGGTTCCCGTCACGGACGCAGTGTTTCAACACGCCTATGAGGAGGCGTTGTTCGACCCGAGGGCGTCGGAGCCCGGGGAGGTGCGGTCTAACGTCTACCGCGTTCAACTGCCGCTGGATGCGCTCGCCGGGCACGGCGGGTTCTTCTGGTCGGATGGTGCGCAAGTGGCCGGGGTCATGACCACCAACGGCAAGGCGCCCGAGCAATGCGGCCTCGGACCGGCAGGCCCCCGGGACGATACGCGGGAGGCGGCCGACGCCCCTCACGTACGCGTCAGGCTGATGGTGTGGCGCCCTCTGACCCCCGATGACCCGGGGGACGTGAGCGGCGGCATGCCGCAGGTCCTACTGACCCGCGACGACACCAACCCGTGGCAGGTTCCGGGCGTCATCCTGCGCCCCGGGGAGTTGCTGGTTTCGGCAGCTGAGCGGATCGCGTCGGCGCTCGGTTTGGAACTGCCGCGCAACCATCGCGTCTTGGCCACGGACTTTCGCCGCCCCGAGCGCATGACGTTAGTCGTTGACGGTGGGTGGGTCGCGGGCAGGGACGAGCGCTTGGCGGCCGGCGAGCTCAGCCCGTGCACCTGCCACGCCGCGCCTCACCATAGGCGGTGGGCGCCCAGCGAGGACCTAGACGACGTGATGCGCCGTGCCCTGCGAGCCGCGGTATCCCTCCCGCCGGTGAAGGAGACCCGCCGGTGATCCCCTTGCCCCGCCTGGCTGCCCGGCAGTACCGCCTCCGTCAGGTGGTGGCCGCTCGCCAGGCGCGCGAGGGCGACGAGATCGCGCTCGGTGAGCTGACGCGGACCATTCACGGTGTCCAGAGCACCGCTACCGGGGCCACGCTCGTACCGCGCGACGGGACCGTATCCCTCGCGCTCGGCGTACACATCACGGTGGGGAGGTACGGCACATGACTCTCGCGGGCGACGACTTCGGCACTCCGCAGACCCATCCGCACTGTGCCACCTGCCGTGAGCTGGCGCGGCGGCGTCAACGGGCGCGTGCCGGGCGCAACCCCGTTGCGTACGCCGACGCACGCACCGCGCTGCGAGAACACCTACGCAGCCACCGCTGAACTTCCCCCTGCACTCCCCCTCCCCGTTGTGCCACGGTGCCCGTCATCCCGAAGTGGCCTGCGCCAGCAAACCCCGCATCGACTCGGCGGCGCGGACGGCCGCGTCCGCGCAGCAGTTGTTGAAGAGGACGTGTACCTCGTCGGTTCCCTCCGCTAGCCGTCGTACTCGCGGTATCCACTCCGCCAGTTCGGCCTCCGCGTACGCGTGACGAAAGCGTTCCTCCTTGCTGCCGGACCCCCAGGCCGCGTTGCGGCCGTGGAAGCGCACCACCGCCAGCCTGCGTGTGGTGATGGGGGTGACGGGTGGCACCGAGACCGGCAGTGTTTGCGTCATGTCCACTGCCACGGCGGTCGCGCCCAGTTCGGTGAGTAACGCAGCGGTGGCCTCGCGCCGCTCGCCTCCCCACCAATCGGGGTGCCGGAACTCCACCGCGACCGGCCACCCGGCCGCGCGCGCCACGCACCGGCCGAGAGCCTCTTCCGACCGTGCGCCGGGTGCGAACCACGGGGGAAACTGGAACAGCAGTGTTCCCAACCGCCCTGCCTGCCGCAGCGGTTCAAGCGCGCCGCTGAACCGCTCCCACACCTCGTCCATGAGCTCCGCGTCTGCGCCACCACCGCCCGCCGCCCAGGTCGCCCATGCCGCGCGCGCCGATCGCCCGCGCAGCGCGTGTCGTAACGTCGCGGGCAGCGCCTCCGTACGAGTCGGATGCCCGGTCAACAGGGAGAACGCCTTCACATCGAAGCGGAAGCCAGCGGGGGTGCGCGCGGCCCACAGCAGGCTGTTGCGGCGGCTGGGCAGCGCGTAGTAGGTGGCATCGACCTCCACTACGGGGAACTGCTTCGCGTAGTAGCGCAGCCTTCCCTCCGCGTCTCGCTGGTCCGGCGGGTACCAGCCGCTGGCCACCAGAGCGCGGTCTGTCCATGAACACGTACCGATCAACATCTCGCCCATGGTCACTCGGGTACCCACTCGGCGGCCCATCGTGGGTGAGCAGCGGACTGTTGACCTGTTGCGCGGCCCGGTCGGCCCGCGCGCCCCTGCCCGCGCCGCGCCCGCACGTGCGTACCGCACGCCCTCGCCCCACGCATGCGATGTCGGCACTCTGGCGCCCCGGCGCCCCCCGCCTTACCTTGACCGCGATGGGTAACCCCCATTGAACGGCTTGCCATGTTCACATCCGGTGTCTTCAGACAACGAGGTGAGTCATGCTCTTCCGCCGCACGCGCGCCCGACGCGCTCGCCGCCTACTTGGCGCCCGCCGCGTACGCCGCATACCCCGCGCACTTCGCGTCTCCCGGCCCCACCTCCGCCGCCTCCCGCGCTTCCCCAGCCTCAGGCATGTGCGCCGTCTCTGTCGTCTCCCTCAGAGCCGCCACCTCCACCCCGCTCGCCCCTCGACCTGGGCGTTTTTCGGTTCCCGCGTACGAGCCGGCCAGCGCCCGCCGCTGGCGGGCCGTATACCCGGAGCGGGCCGTAACCCGGGCGGCTCGGACCGTATACCGGGCTCGGGCCACGCCTCCGCTCCTGGCCGCGCGCGCCCCATGCGCCACACGCACCGCACACGCCGCTTGAGCATCGTCGCCCTGGTGCTCGGCGTGCTGGCCGCCCTGGCCGCAGGGCCCGCGGGAGCGCTGCCCGACACAGGGCCCGCAGGGACGCCGCAGGAAGCCGGCCGCCCGACGCGCCCACCGCTCGTCCAGCCGATCGACCCGCAGCAGTGGCGCAATCCGGACGACATGACCTGGGCCGAGTACCGCTCGGTCCCCGGCACCGACTGGGCCAACCCCGCGACCAAGCCCACGCAACGCACCTTCAAGGGCGCCCTGGTGCTCCTGGACTACCCCGATGAAGAGTTCTCGGTCAGCAAACCCGCGGGCACCGCGCGGTTCGGCAATCCACTGCCCAGCGCATCGGACATCCCGCGCGAGCGACTCCCCCAGTTCTACGAGGACTTCCTCAACAAGCCGAACAAGCTCAATCGGGGCCACACCATCAACGAATACTGGATGGAGGACTCCGGCGGTCGCATGGGCGTCGAGCTGTCGGCCTTCGGCGTGTACCAACTGCCGCACAAGTCCTACCAGTACGGCATCGAGCCCGGCATGAACCCCGGCGCGTGCCCCGTGGGAGACACCTGCGGCAAGGACCTGCGTACCGATGGCAAACGCGCCTGGATCGCCGACGTGGGTTCCGACAAGCCCAAGGAGTTCGACTTCGTCTTCTTCCTGACCGCCGGGGTGGACGAGTCCTCCGCGTGGCAGGAGTTCGGGCAGATGAAGTTCCCCAGCGCCAAGGACGTACCGGCCGACTGGGGCCCACCGACCCCCACCGCCGACAAGAGCAACGCCGCCGCGACCCGCTACGTACCGTGGACGTCCTGGCAGGCGGCGGCCCGTATCTGGCCCAACGCTGCGGACGGCTCCTCCACCCAGGCCGAGAGCTCGGGCATGGCCGTGTACGCCCATGAACTCAGCCACATCCTGGGCATTGCGGACAATTACAACAACCCCTACGGCACACCGCTCAGCCGCTCGTACACCGGCATTTGGGGCATGCTCTCGCGAGGCTCGTTCAACGGCCCCGGGGGGCCACACGCCCGCTGGCATACCCCCGCCACCGCCGGCGGCTCCATGGGCGCTCACCATGTGCTGCGGGACAAGATGAAGCTCGGCATCGTCGATGAGAAGAACGTCCTGCGGCTCGATCGGGACGCACTCAAGGACTCGGGAATGGCCGTCGCCCGCGTCACCGCACGCTCAGCGCCACCCGGCAAAAAGGGGCTGACCGGCGTCAACATCACCATGGGCCGAGACCTATCGCCGCAGTGCGACCGCGCGACCGACCCACTGTGCGACGGCGGTGGTTACCAGAACTACACCGTCGAGGTCGTGGACCGCATGGGCATGGATTCGTTCACGCCGGACAACGGGGTCCTGCTCAGCAAGACGAAGAACGCGGACCGGGCGCCGTTCGCCTGGGTCGTTGACGCACATTCCGAGGACATCGACATGGTGGACTTCAAGCGCCCCGATGGCACCCCGCAGAAGATCACCATGGGCGACTACCGGCAACTCAGCGACGCACTTTTCCACGCGGGGGCCGACTCCGGCAGTTCGTACGAGTACGTGGACGAGGCCAACCGGCTGCACTTCTACGTCCTCGACGTGCGGCGCAATTCCTCCGGCGTGCTCTCCTACACCGTGGGCGTCAAGTCGCTGGACGGCAGCGGTAGCCAGGCCCGCGGCATCGACCTCGATCGGGGCACGGCGCAGGGCAAGCCCACGAAGGGCCGCGCGCTGTGCACCTTCCCCCTCACCAACACCGGCGAAGCCACTGCTGCGCGCACCGGTGACAATGCCGACGAGGCTGACCCGTATCTGTCATCGGACGTCTATCGGCTGTCGGCCCGGGCCTCCGGCCGCGGCTGGTCGGCCTGGCTCCCCAACCGGCTCACCACGACCGCCGCCGGTACGTCGGTCCCGGTTGACGTGGCCGTGACCGCGAAGCCGGGTGCCCAGCACCGAGGCAAGATCACGCTCACCGCACGCTCCGAAAGCGACCCGAGCAAGACGGCCCAGGCGACCTGTACCTTGCGGAAGTAGCGCACACAAGACCAGCCACTGCGCGACACGAACCGACACCGACCCACGCCCGGGGCTGGGCCCCGGACACAGAGGGTGCACCTCTCCGTCCGGGGCCCGTGCCATGGCTGAGCAGGACTATCAGCCTTTGGCCCGCCGGTCCAACAGGGCCCTAGAGATGGCGACTTGGGCCGGCTCTAAAACGGTCTTGCCATCCTCGATGTCCCACAACGCGTTTTGCAGGACGCGGCCGAGCGTCCAACCGGTGGCCCGCCGCCGGTCCAGGCTCAGCGCCTCGGTCAGCAGGTCGAAGCGGCGGAGCACCGTACGGGACACGTCACCGCTCGCGATGACGTCCGACCACCGGTTGTCCATGGCGGGCAGCAGGTCGAACGCGGGGTCGCCGGCCAGCGGTTCGGGGTCGATGGCCAGCCAGGGCTCGCGCACCCCGGCCAGGACGTTGTCGTAGTGCAGGTCCCAGTGCAGCAACCGGTCGCCGGGCTCGCCGACCAACTCGGCCACCGCGGATGCGCAGGTGCGCACCAACCGGCGCTCGGCCGGGTCGCTCAGCAGCGGCACGGCGCCCGGCACCTCGCCGAGCATGGCGGTGGCAATGTCAGCCAGTTGCGGCACGTCAGCCGGCGCGGCCACCGCGGTGAGCCGGGCCAGCAGCCCGGCGATGATCCGCATGGCCACCGTGTCCTCAGCCACCGAGGAAAGCGGACGAGCCGCGTCCAACCGCTCAAGCAGCATGGTGCCGCTATCCGGGGCATAGTCGAGCAGACGAACCACCCCATCGCCGTCCCACGCCCGCAAACCAGGCACCACCCCCGCGGTCTCCGCACTAATCCGCTGGAGCTTCAGCACGGCAAGGGTGCCATCAGCGCAGGCCACCGGCAGCACAACCGAGGCCATGCCATGGCCAGGGGCGCCATCGGCACGCAAGGACCAGCGGTCCATCACCTCAGCAGCAAGCCCAGGCAGCGCAGCGACCCAGGCACGGCGGGCCGGGTCGCCCTGCCCGTACGACGCGGCGAACGCGCCCGGCACGGCCAGGGAATACGACGTACTCATCTCAAGGTCTCCTTCGTGGTGTCCACAGGTATCGGCTACGAAGGAGACGGCGGGGGCGCCCGGATTCCGGGCAGGCGTCACAGCATGCCCTCACCGTAACGGAAGTGGATCTCCGTACGGCGTGTGTGGGGTGCGGCGTGAGCCTTACGCCGGCGGGGGCCGAATGCCGCGAGGGGGGTATGGCGTGGAAGCTCCCAATCTGGGGTCCGGACGCCGGGTGCGGCCAGGGGCGGACACGGGCGCCAGGCGGCGAACCGTGCGCGGTCAGGCCGCGGTTGCCGGGCGCGGAAGGCCGCGGAAGACCTCGTTGGTGTGCCAGGAGCGATAAGCCGCCGCAATGGGATGAGCGCCCGGTTGTGGGCCGACCAGTGGTCGGCCCGCGAGTGCTATGACCTGGTCGCGGGCAGTGGGGCTGTGGCCGACGAAGCGCTGTGAGACCAGGATGCGGTGGCCGTCGCCGATGCCGAGGACGCCCCTGTCGAATAGCTTGTGATGCAGTGAACACAGGCACACGCCGTTGTCTACGTCGTCCGGGCCTTCGAACGCCCACCAGCGCACGTGTGCGGCCTCCAGCCCAACGGGCATCGCGCCGATCCTGCCGTCGAAACCGCAGAAGGCGCACTGGTACTCGTAAGCGGTCAGCACCAACTCCCGCATCCGCGGGTCACGCCGCCGTTGCACGGCCAAGACCCGTACGGTTTCCACTGGCTCCAGCTCCAGACCAACGGCTTCGCACAGCTCGCCGTGGAGCGACGGCGGGAAGTTGAGGTCGAGCAGTACCTGCGCCATCCGCCCCAACAGCGGCGGCTCCCGGCGCAGTGCCGCCCGCAGCTCGGGCGCCAGCCGCCCTGCGGCCCCGGCCGCCCGCAGCTCCAGCACTCCGCTGCCGGGGCTGCCCGGCCCGCGATCGGTGCGCACCTCCCACACCCCGTCAGTGACCAGATGGTGAAAGGGGTAGGAAGGCGTCGTTTTGTTCGGCGGGCCGTACTCGGCCAGCAGCTGCTTCAGGTCTTCCTCCACCGCGCTGTACCGCAGCTCGCCGTCCGCATCCTGCTGGAAGCGGCCAAGGGCATACAGGAACAGCAGCGGCTTATGCGGAGCACGTGCCCCGCTCCTGGCCCACTGTCTCAGCTTCGCGACGCGCTCCAGCCAGTCCATGACCGGTGATCGTAGTAGTGCCCATCGAACACCGGTCATGGCAACCCCGCTAGGCGACGAAGCCCCATCAGGGCGTCGGAGCTGACCGCGGGCCCGGTCGCTGCCACGTGGGCGGTGGCCGCTTGCAGGGTTTGCACGCGATGGCGCAGCCTGGCGGGTAGGACCTGTTCGAGTGTGGCCAGCGCGCGCAGCGCGGTCTCCTCTATGCCGGTGACCGAGCTGCCTGCCGTGGTGCGCAGCCCCACCGTAACGGCGATGGCCTCCTCGTCGTCCAGGAGCAGAGGCGGCAGCGGGGTCCCCGCGCCGAGGCGGTATCCGGCCGTTCCTTGCAGGGCCCGGACCGGGTAGCCAAGGTCGCGCAACCGCTCGATGCCGCGGCGGACTGTGCGGGTGGTTACGCCGAGACGGTTGGCGAGTTCACTGCCGGGGCAGTCGTGCCCGAACTGGAGCAGCGACAGCAACTCCAGCAGCCGCGCGGAGGTATCCAGCATGCAGCTCAGCCCCCTCAGCACTGAGGACGGTATCTGTCCTAAATGCTTCGTAGGGTCGGCGCATGGACGCCACGAACCAGGAAATCAAGCCCTTCCGTATCGATATCCCCCAGTCCGACCTCGACGACCTCACCGAGCGTCTGGCTCGTACCCGCTGGCCCGCCGAGTTGCCCGACGTCGGCTGGGACCGTGGCGTGCCCCTGTCGTACATGAAGGAACTCGTCACGTACTGGGCCGCCGAGTACGACTGGCGCGCCCACGAAGCTGAGCTCAATTCCCACCCGCAGTTCGCCACCACCATCGACGGGCAGAACCTGCACTTCCTGCACGTGCGCTCTCCGCACGCAGAGGCCGTCCCGCTGCTGCTCCTGCATGGCTGGCCCGGCACCTTTGCCGACTTCCTCGATGTCATCGGTCCGCTGACGGACCCGGTCCCGCACGGCGGCCAGCCGACCGACGCCTTCCACCTGGTCATCCCCTCCCTGCCCGGCTTCGGCTTCTCCACCCCGCTGGCTGGTCCCGGCATGGGCCCGGCCCGCATGGCTGGGCTTCTGGTTGAGCTGATGGACCGGCTCGGATACGACCGCTACGGCGTGCACGGCTATGACGTCGGGTCCTGGGTGGCTCCCGAAGTAGGCAAGCACTGTCCCGACAAGGTCATCGGCATCCACCTGAACGCCATGATCACCTTCCCGGTCGGCGCCGAGGGCGAAATGGACGGTCTCTCCGAGGCCGACCAGCGCCGCTGGCAGCGCATGCAGAACTTCAACGACGGCTACCTACAGTGCAACTCCAAGCGACCGCAGACCGTCGCCTACGCCCTCACTGACTCACCTGCCGGCCAACTCGCTTGGATTGTGGAGAAGTTCAAGGAACTCACCGCCCCCGAGGACGGGCTGCCCGAGGCCAGCATCGACCGCGACCGCTTCCTCACCGGCATCTCGCTGTACTGGCTGACCGCCACCGCAGGTTCGGCCGCCCAGATCTATTACGAGACCATCTCCGCAAACGACTGGTCCGACAGCGAAGACAGCGAAGACAGCGAAGACAGCGAAGACAGCGACTGGAGCGGCGCGGAAGGCGACTCCAGCACTGAGGGCGCATCGGCCCAGGCGGCCGACTGGAACGCCGGTGGGCAAGACGGCGGGCACGACGGCGGGCACAACGGCCAGCAAGGTGGCGGGCAGGAGCAGGGCGAGGCCGGAGGGGACTGGGCGTCGGCTCAGCGCGGCACGGTGTCCACCGGTGTCCTGCTGTCCGCTCACGACGTCACCGTGCGCCCCTGGGCCGAGCGCGACCACAACATCGTGCGCTGGATCGAACTCGACAACGGTGGTCATTTCCTGTCCATGGAGGCGCCTGGGCAACTCGTCAGCGACATACGCGACTTCTTCCGTACCCTGCCCTGACCCCCGGGGGCCCGAAGGGAGTCCCGTTCGCCCGCCTCGGTGGCGGGATGCGGTGCGAGTCGAGGGCTGTTGCGGGGCGGGTGTGAGCGCGTCGGCCACCGAGCCGCGCCCAAGCTGTGGGCGCCGAGGGCGAGGCGCACAGTCCTGCGCGACGAAGAAGCTCCTGATGGACGAGGTCTCGACCGAGACCACTGTGTCCGCCAGGAGCTTCGCGTGCTTGTCCGCCCGTCTTTGAACGACAGGAGCACCAACCGCATCACAGCGACCGCCCAGCCGTCTTTGTCCGACTTCACGCTGAGGCATGAGGTCGGACAAGGCTCACTGCCACTGTCACTGCCACTGCCGCACCATCGTGATCAACTCTGGCCCCCAGACAGCTGTTTCCGATCGAGATACAGAACCGTCTTCGGGGCAGCGAGCCGGGCCGGCGACAAGTGGCCGGTAAAGGCCGTTCCCCGTAGCGGCCTGTACGTAATCATGAAACGAGAACGAGCGCCGGGGTGGTCGGCATGGCTCACCTGGGGGTGACTATTCCTTCAAGGACCCACCCGCCTACATCGGCGACCGGGTCTTGAGAAGGTGAATGTCCGGGTTGAGCTCCCGCGCATCGCCTGCCGGACCGCCACGATGACCGCTGATGGTGATCATGCCCAATCGAACGCGTCGGTAAGGCGCTTATCCAGTGGATTGTGGTCAATTCAGCACCTTGCTGGCCACGACTCAGACCTGTGTGAACTGGGGGCGAAGCAAGATGACGACAAGCACGTCCATCGCACGTCGCGAACAAGTCACAGCGCTCATGGATGAGTTGGAGCAACACCCGGTCTACGGCAACCAATACTTCACGTTCCTGGAGAGCACGCCATGGAACAGCGAGACGTACGCCTTTCACCGGGCGAACTTCTTCCAGCGCACGCAGGGGACGGTGAAAAGCGTCGCCTACGTGTGCGCGCAGGCGGCGGCCAACGACGATCGAGACACGCTCGTCCTGTTCTCCTACATCCTCAACGAGGAAACCGGAAACGGGGAGGCATCGAAGTGTCACGAGGTGTTGATGGAAAACGCCCACAATCTGTATGGTCAGGCCGAATTCGGGCTGCCGCCGTTGCTCGTGAAGAACGCGCGGGATAGCGGGCTGGTCATCCCCGAGACGTTCGCGTTCCGTGAGCGGACCCTGGAGCTGGTGGGCGCCAACTACCACCGCATGCTGGGCGTCGCGATGGCTTTGGAGTCCCACGCCGACAAGATGCTGCACGTCTGCCGTACGGCGTTTCGCGCCGGCAACAACAAGCTACCGGCATCCGACTTCGTCACCGATGTGGAGATCTACTTCAACGTTCACGTCGGCCAAGACGGCGTTGAAGAACGCCATGCCGCCGATGCAAGGAAGTGCGTCCAGAACAACTGCGACACCGACGCCGACGTCGCAGAGATCGGCTATGGCGCGAAGGAGACGCTGAAGATTCAACTGGAGATGTGGGAGGCGATGTACAAGGCCGCCCGAGAGGTGAAGCCCTAGGAGGAGAGAGGTGACTTGGCCGACCGTGCAGAAAAATCACGGCATTTCCGATGCCGTCCTGAGTATCTCGGAATCGGTGACTCACGGCACCGCGGCAAAGATCGCCGCACTCAATCAGGGGCTCGCCGATGACGACCAGATCATCGACCTCAGCATTGGCGCACTCGATACACCGACCGACCCCCGGATCGATCGCGGCGTGATCGAGTTCGTGGAGAAGCACTCCGCCACGATCCACGCGTTCGCGCCCGTCAAAGGGTTCCCCTTCCTTTTAACGTCCGTGGCCGCGCGAGTGGCTCGGCTGCACGGAATCGCGTACGACCCCGACAGCGAAATCATGGTCACGCCGGGCGGGGTGAAGGGTGCGATCTCAGTCACCTTCCACACCCTGCTCAACCCAGGCGACGAAGTCGTGATCCCCGTGCCCAACTGGCCGCACTACTCGGACATGGTGCGGCTACACGAAGCTATCCCGAAGACCGTCCTGGTCACGGCGCACGATGGTCTTACGGCGCCCGATCTTGAGGCAGCGCTGACGGAGCGCACCAAGATCGTCGTGCTGGGCGACTGCATCAACCCGACGGGCAAGGTCTACTCGACCGAGGAACTGTCGGCGCTGGCCGCCGTCGTCGCCCGACACAATGTACGGCGCGAGTCCCGCGGCGAAAGCCCGCTCTACATCCTGTTCGACTCTCCCTACGAGGCCCATATCGTGGGGGTCCGCGCCACGACGTTCTCCGCTATCGACGTTCCGCTCGCTGACGGTAGCCGCTGCTCCATGCGGCCGTGGACGGTGGCGGTGACCGGGCCAGGCAAGACGTACGGCATGCACGGTGATCGGATCGGATACCTCTGCGGTCCGCCGCACGTCGTGGACGCAGCGGCGCGCGCCCAGGTCAATCTCACCTCCTTCGCGTCCACGTACGGCCAGATCGCTACGCACATCGCGTTGCAGCCGGACCTGGACGAGGTGGCAACCACCAGAGCGCAGGCCGCACGCAGCCACCTGAAGACCATGCTGCGCGAACTCGACGCGATCCGCTCCTTGAAAATCAGCCCGGCTCAAGGGGGTTACTTCCTCTTCGTCGATTTTTCGAGCTACGCCGATGCCTACCAAAAGCACGGCTACGACACTGCCGATCAATTTCTGCTGGCCGAGGCCAAGGTGGCCACCATCTGCGGTAGTCACTTCGCAGAGGGCGATTTCCTGCGCCATTCCGTACGGATCAACTGCGGCCGGACGGGTGTGCTCGTCAGCAAGGCCGGGACACGTATCAGGCAAGCTCTCGCCCGCTTGGAGACCTGACCTGAATGCCAACATGACAGGAACAGGAACCAGCGCATATGGCATCATCGGCACCGGCTTCGCAGGTACCTGCGCGCTGTGGCATGTGGTGCAGCGACTCACCGATCCACGCCGCACACTCTCGCTCGGGCCCTCGGCTATCACCATCGTCACGGTGGAGCGGGGGCCAGTGAATGGGCCGGGATATCCGTATGCGAAAGGCAACGTTCAGCTCCCGCATCGGTGCAACAACGAGGCGGGCACCATGGGCATACACGGTAATGACTTCGTCGATTGGCTGTTCGAAAGCAAACCGAGGCTCATCAAAGATGATCCGGAACTGGTCCTGGAGACCCACCCCGGAATCGACCTCGGCGATTGGCAGCCGGATGACGGTGAGTTCTACCCGCGCGCACTGTTCGGCAGATATCTCGAAGAGCGGTTCCAGGAGACCGTCAAGCGGGCCCGCACGCACGGCATCGATGTTCAGCAGTACGTAGGCCACGACGCCATCGACGGCTACCCGACGGAGCAGGGCTTCGCCGTCTGCCTTCGTGACCTGAAGACCGGCCGTCAGTTCACCGTGGACGGGTTCGACCGCGTACTGCTGAGTACCGGGCACTGGCAGTCCAAGGCGACCGACGCCCTGTCCGGACACGGTGGATACATCGCGTCACCCTATCCACCGGACGCGATGCAAGCTGCCGTCGCCGAGCACATCCAGTCGCGATGCGCGCGTGATGAGCGGCCTCGGGTATTCGTGCAGGGAATGGGGCCGAGTGGCATCGACGCCATCATGACGTTGTGCGGTGCAGGCGAGTTCACGTACACCCACGATGGCCACATCGCGTCGTATCAGCCGGCGGTGCGCGCCGGTGACGAGCCGCTGAGCATCGTGGCCGGATCGCGCTGCGGTTTCTTTTCTCCCGTTCGGGGACCACTCGCACCCTACGAACCGCACTACCTCACGGAGGACCAACTCGCCGAGATTCGGCGTGATCACCAAGGGCACCTGAAAATTGAGCGCATCCTGGAGCTCTTGGACAAGGACCTGTGCCGGGCAACCGCGGGGGCAGCAGGGTGGAATGACATGCAAAACCCCCGCTACCACTGCGCCAAGGACAAGCTCACGAGTGATCTCCAGGACTCGTACACCGGAAACCTCATCCATACCATTGCCTTGAAAGCGCGCAGGATGCGTTTCTACAGCCGCCTCGCACCGTCGGACAAGGCCACGTATGACCGGTTCCTCGACACTCATTTCATTCGAACCGCCGTGCCGATGCCGGCCGCAAACGCGGAGAAGCTCCTCGCCTTGATGGACGCCGGAATACTGACGACCGTACGGCAGGGCTATGACGCGCCGCGCATAGCCGTAGGAGAGGACGGTGGTTTTCGCATCACCTACCAGGGTGACGAGGGCGGACGAGCCACGATGAGGGCAGACTGCGTGGTCCGTGCCAGCGCTCAGGACTTCCGCATGGAAAACCATCCGTCGCCGTTGGTCCAGAGCCTCCTCGGACGCGGTGAGATCGTCCCGCATGCGGAAGAGGGATACGCGACGGGCGGCATCGCACTCGACGCACGCGGAGGATATCGGGCGCTGAAGCGGGTGGGTGATGTCTGTGTTCCGTCGCCGCACCTTTCCTCCTACGGCTCGCTCGTTAGGTTTTGGCAGCACGAACACAATTTCGCCGCCGCATTCGTCGAGGCAGCCGAGCGCGTTGCCGACGACTGGATCGGCGTCGCGACGGCGGCCAGCCCATGGCCCGCCGCCGTGGACGGTACCGGGTTGGTCAGTACCGAGAAAGGGAGTTGAGCCATGGAAATGAAGGAATTCCACTATCAGGACGGCCTGCGGGTCAGCCTGTTCAATCTCGACCACAAGGCCGTTCCCTACCATTTTCATCATGCAGTGTCCGACATGATGTATTGCTCGCGAGGTCAGATCGCGGTCGAACTACCCGACACCAATGAGGTGTTGACCGTTGGCCCGGGACAGACGTTCCAGGTGCCCCACCCGAACAAGCACAGGTTCGTCAACGGAGCACCCGTCGGGACGGCCTCTCGCTATGTCCTCCTACAGATCGGCACCTTCGACATCAATTTCGTCCCAGTCACCGAGGACATCGCGGGGCAGTTCACCGATCGCGCGGCGACGCGTGTGACGGACAGCACCGTCTACATCGAGGACCGCAAGAGCGACATCAGCAAACTCGCCGATCACTTCGAACAGGAAAGGCCCGATGGCCTGGACTCGGAGGAACAGGGCGACGTCGTGGCCGCACTGCGGTGCTTCGCATCCCACGGATTGGAAACAGCACACCCACGGGGCGGCCACCACTCTTGACCGATGCGGCCCTCATGCCGTTCGACGTACCCGCCCTCACCTTGATGGTCGTAGCGCGTGGGGTGGGTGGGTTGATTCACGGTCTGACCGCGCTGATTCTCATTCCGACGCCCCTGACCAACGCCCCGCACCGCCAGAAGACCTCCGAGGGGACGGCCCGCTCCCTGGGCTGTACATCGCGACACAGGGCCTGGTTGATTGGTAAGCCATCATGAAACACAGAGAGGGCGAAACATGCGGCCTGAGCTCAGCGAACTGCTGCGTGACCTTGAGGCGTTCGGCGAAGCCAATGACGCGGCGGCGGACGAGCGAAGCCACAAGATGCTGAACATCACGCACGACACCGGCGTGTTTCTCACGCTACTTATCAAGACAGGCAAGTCCAAAAACGTGTTGGAGATCGGGACATCGAACGGCTACTCGACGTTGTGGCTCGCCGACGCCGTGGGCGAGGGCGGTTCGGTCACCACCGTTGAACAGGCGCCCCACAAGCTCGCGATGGCCGAGCGAAACTTCCAGCGTGCTGGGCTCAGCACCCGTATTCAGCAGATCGCGGACGAGGCCGGGCGCTTCATCGCGTCACGCGAGGTCGGCGAGTATGACTTCATTTTTCTGGACAGCGATCGCGAACAGTACGTGGACTGGTGGCCGGCGTTGCAGCGGATTCTCGCGGACGGCCATGTGCTCGTGGTGGACAACGCAACCTCCCACGCCCACCAACTGGTCGAGTTCAACCGGCTGGTCGAGGCCACGGACGGTTACCTCAGCTCCCTTTGCCCCATCGGCAAGGGCGAGTTGGTGATCCTCAAAGACACCTGACGTTCCCTGGCGGCGGCAGCACCACTGCGACCAGGCCCTGGCGGCTCCGATGGCGGTCGCTATGTGGTGGTGGCTATTCGGTGGTAGCTGCCTTCGCGTAGGCGTCCCGGCAGGATGTGCAAGGCCGCAGACTCGTCATGTCCTTTGCGGTTACGAGTCGGGTGCGGTTGCTGTTGCGGCCGTCCTCGTCGAGGAAGAAGTGATGGCATGCCAGCGGGTGGCGGGCTTGGTCGGGGGCATTTGTGGGTCTGCCGTCCAGCAGGCTGACCGGTTCATGGACGACGGTTCATAGACGACGGTTCATGGATGACGGTTGATCGGCCGATCGCGGACACTGACCGCCGAGCGCCTGCTGGGTGATGACTCGCATGACCCTCCTGACTTCGGAGGGGGAGAGTGTGCTCAGCTTCTGCTCGTGGTTCCTGGTCAGCGGGGAATCGCCTCCTAACTCCCCGTGCTGCGACACTCCCCGTGCTGCGACCAGGCCGCGGTGAGCGCGGTGACCGGGTCACTGTCGGCTGGTGCCGCGGGCCACCATTCGCCGTCTTCGTCCTGGAGGTAGGGGTACCAGCGGGCGTCGGGGCCTAGACGCAGCTGGATGCCGTCGTGGGTGAGGGTGAGGCGGTTGCGCCAGATTCTGAGGTGGGTGGGGGAGCCGGTCATCTCGACGAGGGCCGCGTCCAGGGTGGTGCGGGTGGCCTTCATCACCGTCGGGTCGGGGGCGTAGGGCTGTTCGGCGACGGTGATGCCCGTGGGGCCGCCGTGCTGCCAGGCGCGGGTGAGGCGTGCGAGGACAGTGGGTTTGGTGCCGGTGTTCCGGGTCAGGCGGTGCAGCCACTCGGGTCCGGGGTCGCTTGCGGCGATGCGTACGGCGTCCTGGTGCTGGGTCAGGTGCAGGTCGGCGGTGTCGCCCGCGAGGAGCCGGGCGGCGCGCGTGGTGGCGTCGGCCATGAGGCGTTCCAGGTCCGCGGTGGCCAGGCCGGTGCCGGGTGGCGGGGCGATGGGCAGTGCTGTGGTGTGGGCGGCGGGTTCTGGGAGTTCGGGCAGCTCGGGGGGCTCTGCGGCCCAGTGGGCGTACGCGGCGGCGGCCGGGATGCCGGCCGGTTCCGGTGGGGCGGCCGTCTCCGGTGCTGCTGTACGGCGGGCGCGCAGCTGGGCGAAGACCTCCTCGCGACCGCGTCCGCGCAGCGCGAAGAGCACGAATGGGTCGGTGTCGATGGTGGCGGCGATGGCGTAGCAGAGCGCGGCGGCGTGCTTGCAGGGATATCCCCAGTCGGGGCAGGAGCAGTCCGGGTCGAGTTCGGTGGGCAGTGGGAGCAGTGGGACGCCTGCGTACCGGGCATCGTCTACCAGTTCGGCGGGCATCTCGTCGTCGAGAAGTGCTGCGAGATGTCCGGCGCGGGCCGCGATCGTGTCGAGCAGGGTGTCCCACTGAGGGTCGGTGAGGACGGGCAGGTGGACTGAGGAGCGGTACGGGCGCGGGCGGCTGCCCTGGACAGCGGCATTGACCTTGCCCGGAGCGACGGTGACCGGGCCGACCATGCCTTTGCGGGCGTAGGTGCGTCCGCGCGAGAGCCGTCCGGCGTCCAGGGTGGAGTCCTCCAGGGCGGCCACCCATGCCTGGCCCCACCAGGTTGCGGCGAAGGCTCTTCCCCGAGCTTTCGACTGCGCTCGACCAGGGGATACCCCATCGCCGCGGGCGGGCGTACGGCGCGAGCCGGGGACAGCGGGGCTCATGACTGCCTCCCCAGGGCTACGAGTTCGGCGAGGTCGGCGTCGGACAGTTCGGTCAGGGCTGCCTCGCCGGAGCCGACGACGGCGTCGGCGAGGGCGCGCTTGGCTTCGAGTAGCTTCGCTACCTTGTCCTCCACGGTTCCCTCCGCGAGGAGCTTGTGCACCTGGACGGGTTTGTCCTGGCCGATGCGGTAGGCGCGGTCGGTGGCCTGGTCCTCGACGGCCGGGTTCCACCAGCGGTCGTAGTGCACGACGTGAGTGGCGCGGGTGAGATTGAGCCCGGTGCCCGCAGCCTTCAACGACAGCAGGAACACCGGCACTTCACCGCGCTGGAAGCGGTCCACCATCTCCTCGCGCCGCGCGACGGGGGTGGCACCATGCAGGAAGAGAGTGGGGATGCCGCGCTCGGCGAGATGCCTCTCCAGCAAGGCCGCCATCTGCTTGTACTGCGTGAAGACCAGCACGGATTCGCCTTCGGCGGTGATGGTGTCGAGGAGTTCGTCGAGCAGGTCGAGCTTGCCGGAGCGGCCCCGCAGGGGAGTGCGCTGACGCAGGCTGTGCTCTTTCAGATACTGGGCGGGGTGGTTGCAGATCTGCTTCAGCGCGGTGAGCAGCTTGAGTACCAAACCGCGTCGGGCGATGCCCTGCGACTCCGCGATCTCCGCCATGGTCTCGCGGACCTGTGCCTCGTACAGGCTGGTCTGCTCGGCCGTCAGCGGGACGACGTGGTCGGTCTCGGTCTTGGGCGGCAGTTCGGGCGCGACGCCGGGGTCGGACTTCTTGCGGCGCAACAGGAAGGGACGTACGAGACGGGACAGGCGCTCGGCTGCCTCGGAATCCTCGCCCGCCTCGATGGCGCGGGCATGCCGGTCGCGGAAGGCGGTGAGTGAACCGAGGAGCCCGGGGGTGGTCCAGTCGAGCAGTGCCCACAGCTCGGAGAGGTTGTTCTCCACGGGGGTGCCGGTGAGGGCGACGCGGGCGCGGGCGGGCAGGGCACGCAGCTCGCGGGCGGTGACGGCGTAGGGGTTCTTGACGTGCTGGGCCTCGTCGGCGGCCACCAGTGACCAGGCTGTCTCGGCAAGCACTTCGCGGTCGCGGCGCAGCACCCCGTAGGTGACCAGGACGATCTCGTCGCCGGCCAGGTCCTTGAGGTGGCGGTCGCCGCCGTGGTAACGGCGTACGGGGGTGAGCGGTGCGAATCTGGCGGCCTCGCGCTGCCAGTTGCCGAGCAGGGAGGCCGGGCAGACCACAAGGGTGGGGCCCGCGGTGGTGGGGTCGCTCTGGCGGTGCAGGTGCAGAGCGAGCAAGGTGATGGTCTTGCCCAGGCCCATGTCGTCGGCGAGACAGCCGCCAAGGCCGAGTGCGCACATCTCGGCCAACCAGGTCAGGCCCCGCTTCTGGTACTCGCGCAACGTGGCCTTGAGGGCGGCGGGCTGGGGCACGGGCGTGCGGGACTCGGGGTCGCGGATACGAGCGACCAAGTCGCCGAACGCGCCGACCGCCGCACAGGGGACCCGGTCACCGTCCCTTCCCCAGCCTCCGGCCGGGGGGACCCCCATCTCGCTTCGCTCGGCCTCGCCGGTCAGGGCGGCGCTCAACGCCTCCATGGGGGTGAGTGGTTCCATCCGGCGGCGCTTGGCGCGGGCCACCAGCTTCGGGCCGGCGACCACCCACTGGTCGCGAAGCCGAACGAGGGGACGGCGTGACTCTGCGAGAGCATCCATCTCGGCCTCGGTGAGAGGCTCGCCGCCGAGGGAGAGCTGCCAGCGAAAGTCGAGGAGGGCCTCGGCGTCCAGTAGGCCGCCTGTGGTGGAACCGGGGGCGGTGCGCTGCCCGATCTCCGCGGTCGCGGTGAGCGCCTTGACCAGGCCGCGCGGCCAGTGCACGGCGACACCGGCCGCGCGCAGCACGTCCGTGGCGTCCCCGAGGAGATCGAAGGCTTCGTCGTCGGTCAACCGGAGCTGATCGGGAGCGGCATCGTCGAGCAACCTCCGCAGCGGGGGCCAGGCGCGGGCGCCGCGGCGCAGGGCGAGAAGGGTCTCGGTCTCGGCGCGTGGGCCGAGTAGCCGCTCCACTTCGGTCGGCTCGCTCCACAGTCGTGCGGCCTCGATGACGAGCGCCGGGTCCGCCGCGGTGTGCAGTTGCAGGACGGTCCGGAACTGCCGTCGGCGTCCCTCGGGTACGTCTACGCGCAGGGAGACACTGACCTCGGCGGTGAGCGCCGCCTGGGTTTCCTCGGCCCATTCACGCAAGGTGGGCACGGCGCGGGGCTCGCGCCAGGCATACGGCAGCGCTCCCATGGCGAGCGGTGCGGCCGGCGTACGGACCAGATCATCGGCGACCGCGTCGCAGAACTGGCGTACCAGCGCAGCCGGTTCGGCGATCCGCAGCGGAGCAGGGCCAGGCTCGGGCAGGCAGTGTGCGTGTGGCGGGAAGGCGGCGGCCAGGGCGTCCAGCGTTTGGCGCTGGGCGGCGGTGCAAGGTCCCACCTGCCAGGTGTCGTAACCGGCGGGGGTGAGGGCCGGGTGGAAGCGGCCGTCGGCGAGCAGTCGCAGCGCGAAGCGAGTGGCGGCCTGCCAGGCGGCGCCGGAAGGATGCGTCGGCTCGGCATGGGTCAGGGCGGAGACAGCGACGGCGACAGGCAGCGCGTACCCCTCGACCCTGCGCCGCCTGACCGAGCGGCCGTGCGGCAGGACCAGCTCCACCACCTCGGTCTCAAGGCCGGTGGGCGCCATACTGTCTCCGGCTGCTGCCCCGGTCGGCTTCCACAGCAGCAGCCGCCCAAGGCGGGCGGGCTCACCGGGCAGAAACACCGCCGCCCAGCCGACGCCGAGCAGCTCCCTCACGAAGGCGGATGTTCCCTGCCGGGCCAGCGGCGGTCCGCTCCCCGCGCCCGTACTCGGCTCTCGTACGACGACTCGTGCCACTCTCTTCCGCCCTGTCGCTTGCCGGACCCTCCCCCTGGGCCGCTCACTACCGAACCCCACCAGGCAACGTCACAAGCTGGCAACCGCGAGCCTTGGTTTGGCCGACGGCGACGGCGCCGCAACGGATACGCCGCTGCTGAACACACCGGTCCTCAACCGTACGGTGCAGCGCTACGGTGAGGCCATGAGCACCTGGGCCCCAGCCGCGCTGGAGGCGTTGATCGAAGAGGCCACCCGCGACGCCTACGGCGAGGATGAGCAGCTCACCGGCTTCTTCACGATGATCGAGGAGAGCCTTGTCGTGCCGTTCACCACGACTGTTCTCGGCGTCGAGGTGAGCGTGGTCGGCGTCGATCTGGCCGAGGACGCACGCGTGGTCGCACGCTGCGCCCGGGGGACGGCCCGACAAAACATCGGAATTGTGGACCTGCCGCTGCCGGAACCCGCCCCCGAGGGCGCGCAATGGATCGAGGCATACCGCATTGGACCCGCTGAACTGGCGCGTCGTACAACTGCCCAGCTGAGCTGCTGCTCGAAGGGCCAGTCGCCCCGATTGCCACTGACCGGGCCGACTGCGGGAAACAGGGGAGAAATGGCGCGCATACTGGCGAATGCTTGTCGCCATGGCTGACACCACCCGCATCATAGTGACCCTCCCCACCGAGCAGGTGGCAGAGCTGAAGAAGATCACGGACAACATCTCCGGCTACGTGGCCGCAGCGGTCGCCAGGCAGATCCGGCACCAACTCTTGGTGGCCGACCTGCGTAGCCACACAGATGAGCACGGGGCCTTCAGTGCGGAAGAGTTGGCCGAGGCGCGGGCGCGGATCTTCGGTACGACACAGGCCGCCGGTGGCGCGAGCGGCGCGTGAGCGGGCACATTGAGACCGTCGTCCTGGACGACGAAGGGCTGTCGGCCTGAGTGGCGCAGGACCGGAAGGTTCTGGCGATGTTCCAGGTGCTCCACGACATGCGAGCGGACCTCGTCGTCAGCGCCAACACCATCGCGGAGGTGAGCCACGCCAGGGTGAATCCGGCCCGACTGCAATGGGCGCTCTCCCGGGTCAAGGTGGAGCCGGTCACGGAGACAGTGGCCAAGGCGGCGGCACAACTGCTCAAGGGCGCCGTCTGCACGGACACGGGTACGCGATCGACGCCACCGTCGCGGAAGCGGCTTTGCGCGCCTGCCCGTCGCTCCAGTTCCCGCAGGGCGGGTACTCCAGCGCTGCCGAAGAGGCGGGCGTAGTGACCTGCGGTGGAGCCAAGAGTGGTGGGGTCTCTGAACGGCAGTTCAGTTACCCCAGGGACCTTCGTACTGCGTCAACCAGCGATGTCGCACGTACGTCGTCGGAACCGCTGATGATGTGGTTCATCGCGTAGCCGAATGCGATCCCGTGTTCAGGGTCGGCGAAGCCGAGTGAGCCGCCTCGGCCGGTGTGGCCGAAGGAGGTGGGGCCGATCATGGGGTTGGCCTCGGTGGACAGCATGAAGCCCGAGCCGAAGCGGCTCGGCGTCACCATCACCTGATCTATGCCAGTGGCCTGTTCCTTGGCAGCCGACGCGAGGGCGTCCGGTGTAAGAAGGCGTACGCCGTCCACCTCGCTGATCAGCGCGGCGTACATGCGGGCCAGGCTGTGTGCGGTACCGATGCCGTTGGAGGACGGGAGTTCCGCAGCCTGCACCTCGGGCGAGTTGAAGTCGATGTTGGCAGGATCGGTGACCTGGAATGCCCTGTTACTGAGGGAGTGCGGGTCGCTCCAGGCAGCAACCTGATCGCGGAGTTCCTCGGGAATCTCTTCCTGTGGCACGGTAGTGAGGTCGGCCTCGGGTTGCCGGTACGTCATCCGGCTGACCCGGTCGCGTTCGCTCGCCGGCAGCCCGATGAAGAAGTCCAGTGCCAGTGGGGCGGCGATCTCGTCGGCGAAGAAACGGCCCGGCGTGCGCCCGGACACCCGGCGGATCACTTCGCCGACCAGCCAGCCGAAGGTCCGCCCGTGATAGCCATGGGCGGTGCCCGGTGTCCACTGTGGGCGTTGAGCGGCCAACGCGGCCACCATGGGCTGCCAGGCCAACGCCTCGGCCAGCGGGATCGGTTGGTCCAACGCGACCACGCCGGCCTGGTGGGACAACAACCAGCGCACCGGGATGTCCGCCTTGCCGTTCGCGGCGAACTCCGGCCAGTACGTGGCCACCGGGGCGTCCAGGTCCAGCGCGCCGCGCTGGGCCAGCAGATGCGCTGCGGTAGCGGTGGCTCCCTTGGTCGCTGAGTAGACCAGCTGCAGCGTGTCCCGCTCCCACGGACGACTGGTTTCGAGGTCGGCTATCCCGCCCCAAAGGTCCACCACCGGCCGACCGCCCTGGTACACGCACACCGCGGCGCCGATGTCTCGGTGCTCCTCAAGGTTCGCCTCGAACGCCTCACGCACTGGCTCGAACCCGGCCGCGACCTCACCGTTGATCGTCGTCATGCGGCCCATCCTGGCATTCCGGCGGCTTGCTGCGCGGGGGCTCCTTCGGAGTGGGCAGCCCCGTATCGATCAAGCTGCATCGGGCACCGCCTGGAGGCGCTCGCGGAACTCGCGGACGGCTGGCACGGACTTGTGAGGTTGGAGCTGTCCGGAGAACTCCTTCAGGCGGTCGAGGGCACGTACGGAGCTGACGTTCTCTTCGAGGAGCGCGACGCCATAGTTGGCGGCGTCGAGGGCTCCGTCGAGGTCGTTGCCGACGAGACGGGCTTCGGCCAGGCGGCTGGAGCGTACGGCCTTGTCCCGAGGCGTGGCCTGTTTGACGGAGGTCTCCAGTGAGCGTGTCGCGCGCTCTAACTGTCCTATGCGCAAGAGAACTTTGCCTTCGGTGGACTTCAGTTGGGCCTCTCCGAACCAGCCGAGCCAGTCCGGGTTCTCTTCCACTGTGTGGCGCTCCCAAAGGGAGGAGGCCCGGTTGAGTGCTGTACCGGCCCTTTGGTCGTCTCCGTTGCGGGAGAGTGCTTCGGCCTTGTGCAGGTAGAGGAAGGACTGAGTGAAGGGCGACAGTGTGCGAGGGGCGTTGTCGAGGGCGGTCGAGATGAGGCCGACTCGGTCTGTGGTCCTTCCGGCTTCGGAGACGTGGACTCCCATTTCCGCCAGTACGAAGGCTCCGAAGGCGTCGTCTCCGGCGGTGCGGGCACTGCGCATGGCCCCGATGTAGTAGCGCTGTCCGGCGGATCGCAGCCCGGCGTCGTAGGCCATCCAGCCGGTCAGGTGCGATACGCGGGCCGCTAGCGCGTAGAGGCGGATGCGGATCTCGTCCGTGTATCGGCCGGCGGTCAACAGGCCACTGATCAGGGCGAGGTCACCGCGTGCCTGCTCCAGGAGCCGGGCACCTCCGAGTTGGTCGTCGAGCGTGCGGAGGGTGCTGATGCGCTGCTCGATCGTAGAGACCATCGTGTCGGTGACGCGGTCGCCGTTGAGAGCGGATGCGAAGGCAGAGGGCGCCTCCGCCCAGCTTGCTGCCAGCCCTGTCAGGGCGACGCCGGTGATGGTGAGAAACCCCCGACGGTCCATGCGGCCACTCCCCACCAGATCAGCCAGTGCCTCGACGGTACCGGCCTCCGTCCAGGGAGCAGTGAGACCGGTGACCCCCCATACGGGGAGCCATCGCGGCCATCCCTCGGCCTGAGCCTGTTCGTACGGGATGTGCAGCAGGTCGGCGAGGACGCGTTGCGCGTCGGCGTCCGGTTCCTGGCCATGCTCCCACTTCCACATGGTGGTGCGGTTGGTCGCCAAGGGGAGGCCCATTTCCCGGCCTCGCGCCTGCATGAGTCGGGCCAGCTCGGCTTTCCCCCAGCCGCGCGACTGGCGGACGAAGGTCAGTGGGTGGACTGCTAACGGCTCACCAGGCACGTCATCGCTCCTGTGTATTCCCGCTCCGCCGTAGCTCGGCGACTACGCGGCGTGTGTGCGCATGGAGGGGCGTCCCCAAGAGAAACCCCCCAGAAACGTTCCGTGCTAGCACGCTGGAGCCGTTGACTGAGTATCAGCCGACCAGGTGCCACAGGCACAGGACTTTTGCGGACGGCTCCCCAGTTCGGTGGCTCCATCCCTTTGTCCTCCCTCGGGGATGGAGCCGCTCCCCAGGTCTTTGGAGGCGTCCGTCATGCCCACACTCGTCACTCGTCTCGTTCTTGCGGGTACGCACGGAGAGGTATCTGCCGCCCGGCGCGAGGTCATTGACCAGGTGCGTGCGTGGGATGTCCCTCTCGATGACGAGACAGCCGACACCATCCGACTGGTTGCCTCCGAGCTCATCACCAACGCGGTGGTTCACGGAGGAGGGCCCATCATCGCCGCGCTGCACCACCGCCCAGTCGCCACGCCTGGCAGCCACATAGCGAATGCTGGCTCTGGTGCGGACGCGATGACGTCGAGGTGACGTGGATCGGCCCCGTGCAATCCAGCGGAATGCACACCGCGGTCTTCGCCTGCCGCGCCTACCTGTATGAGCTGGACCAGCGCGTCCTGCAGGCCAACATGCGCAAGGACTCAGGCGCCTTGCCCACCGCAACCCGCCGAGCTGCTCGCTGATCGCCGCCCTTGCGTACTCCGTATTCCCCACGGCCGTGAGGGCGGCCCTGACTTCCCGCCGGAGACCCGGCGGGGGAACCGAAGAGGAAGGAGCACGAGGTGGCAGAGAAGACAACATCGCCCCCGGCCCAGAGCGGCCTTCTGGTGGCGGTGGAAGAGCTGACCGCCGTGCACGACCGGTACGACAGCCTACGGTCCGACAACCAGGGCAGTTCCGGCGATTCTCCGTGGCCGGGCGGTGACGGCAACCTGACCGACACCGAATAGCACCAGGCGGCGGGGGCCGCTCGGTCCGCCAGGGCTGCCCCCGCCGCGGCCGTGCCACGTGCTCGTACTCATGAGGAGGCAGTGATGGAACACCAGTTGATCAACGCCATCGAGACGGCACTCGGGTGGAAGGGAGTGGACGAGCTCGGCAAAGGCTTCGTGCGGGGAAGTATCGACGACCCCACCCTCGTCTCCCGCATCCTGACTCCGAACCGCCTGCTCGACATCGCCATGCGCAGGAGCCTGAACCGCCCCCAGTTCCGGTGTTTCCAGAAGGGCGACGAAGTCCACCCAGCCATCTACTACACCGACACGGTCAGCCCTCGGGGCCAAAGCGTCCCCATGGTCAACATGCGCAGTCTGGGCAGGCTGCTGGAGGAGGGTGCGACGCTCATCCTCGATCAAGCCAACGTCTTCGACCCGACGATGGAGGTCGCCTGCCGGGCGCTGCAGTGGTGGTCACGCGAGCGCGTGCAGGTCAACGCGTACCTGACGACGAACGACGCTTCGGGCTTCCCGCTGCACTGGGACGACCATGACGTGCTGATCGTCCAACTCGCCGGTGAGAAGGAGTGGGAAGTACGCGGTACCTCCCGCAATGCGCCCATGTACCGCGACGCCGACCCCAACACCACCCCGTCCGAAGAGATCGTCTGGGCGGGGGTGATGAAGACCGGCGACGTGATGCACATCCCCCGAGGCCACTGGCACCAGGCGACCCGCAACGGCCACGGATCAGGGAACAGCCTGCACGTCACGTTCGGGATCACCCAGCGCACAGGAGCGAGCTGGATGGCCTGGCTGGCCGACTGGTGCCGCGAGCGTGAAGTCTTCCGGCATGACCTGGGCCGCGCGCACGGGAGCAACACCGAAGCCCTGGCCACCGCGGCCAGTCAGCTGATCGGGGAGCGGTCCCCGGCCGACTTCCTGGCCGCGTACGAGCAGGCGACGACGCTGCCCCGACACGTGCCCTTCCTCGACGTCCTCGGCCCGCTCGACGCCGTGGTGTGCACCACCCACTTCCCGCCGCAGATGAGGGAGAACGACGAAACGGTCGAGGTCATGGTCTCGGGGAAGAAGCTCACCCTCGCGGCCAAGGCCGTACCCGCACTGCGCTTGCTGCTGAGCGGCAAGCCGGTCCCCCTGCGGCAGGCGGCAGCCGTTGTCGGGACGGATGTAGCGGAGGTCGCCGAGATCCTGGTGAAGGAGGAGATATGCGCGACGCTGACCCCCGAATTGTCCTCGGGCTACACCGGTCTCGTCACGAGCGCCGCCTCCTGACCGGGGCACTGGACCTCGGTGTCACCGCGATCGACACCAGTACGAACTACCTCGGCTTCCACTCGCACGAGGTGCTGGCACGGATGGCCGGCGACCTGCTGCCGAAGTTCAGGCTGTCCACGAAGGTCGGCTACTTCTCGGCGCCAGGCGGGGCGGAGCACTCCCTGGAGCCGCGGCGGCTATACGGGGCCGTTGAGGAGGCGGCCCGGGTTCTCGGATGCGAGCCGTATGTGGTGTTCCTGCACAACCCGGAACACTCGCTCCACGAAGGCCCCGCTCGGGGGCGCGAGTCCCTGACCCAGGCATGCGCCACCCTTGAGGAGGCAACAACGCACGGGCTGTGTGGAGCCTGGGGGGTTGCGTCCTGGAACCCGTCACCGATGCAAGGTCTGATCGACGCGACCACACCAAGGCCATCCGTCTTCATGGTCCGCGCCGGCCTGCTGGTCGGCATCAGGACGCTCGATGCGGCGGATGCGGTCGCCGCGTCATGGGGCCTGGACCAAAGCATGGTGTGGGGCATGAGCCCCTTCGGAGGCAGCACGAACGCGCCGGTGTGGGACCGGATCGACCCCCGCGTCCTCCTTCGGGACGGTGCTGGACTCTCCCGCACGCAGGCCGCCTTCCGAGCTGCCTACGAGCTCCCCAAGGTCGGCGCGCTTGCCGTGGGAACCGACGACCCCGCCCACCTGAGCGACCTGATAGACGCCCTGGCCGGTGAGAACGACGAGCGGGCGATCCAGCAGTACCGGAACCTCCTTCGGGACCGGCTGCGTCGTCACCCCGTCTGAAGCTCCGCGATGATCTGCTCCGCCACGCGCCGAGCAGGCTTAAGCCGAGGGTCCTCCAGGTGCACATCCGGACCCAAGAGCTTCGAGCACACGAACAGCGTCATCAACTTGCCGTCCCGGCTCTCGAAGTCGCGCCTGCGCTCGTGCCAGACGCGATCGGCTAGAGCCGGAACGGCAAGGGAACTGCCCCACAGTGACGCCGAGTCGAGCCCTTGCGGCGCATTGCCCCAGTCCTCCCAGTCGAAGAGGCAGAACGTCGGCGCGGTCATGTTGGCCCAGTTCAGATCAGCGTGGGCCGGCACCCAGTGCTCGATGGTCGTGTCGAAACCGTCGGAGAACGTGCTGCGAATGGACTCGGTGACGAGGGCCTGCGTGATGGTGACGGTATCCGGCGTCGCGATGCGCCTCGTCTCCTGCGTCGCGAGTGCGTCCATCGAGGTGGTGAATGCCTTCCACCACGCATCAGACAGTTGCGGGTCCTCGCCCAGGATGGCGGTGCCGATCGGCGCTCCCGGCAGGAGCTCGGTCTCGTCGGCCCGCCACATCACCGGCTCGTCCGCATCCCGCCAGACCACACCCCCCTGCCACGTGGGCCGGGCGATGCCTTCTAGATGCTCCGCGCACTCGGTGCCGTTCCAGCCTTGGTCGCCGATCCTTTCCAGCGGCCGACGCTCAATCCGGACCCAGGAGTCGCGATCTGTGCGTACCCCCACCGAGCGACGCTTGCGCACCATCGTGGCTTGAGCGAAGTGCACCTGGAGAGACCGTTCGACACGATCAAGAACTTCATCGACTGGCTCGACTCGTAGATCGATGGAACGAGCCGCAGAGACCGAGAGCGTCATGAATCCGACCGTAGCAGCGGTCCGATCGGGTGCGATGGCACCCAACCATATGCGGGGTGTACGGCTTCGGTGCGGACGGCGGACTCCGTCTTGGGGAGGGTGCCCCTATCTGTTTCGTCAACCCGTGTGGGGTCAGCTTGTAGGGGTTGATCCTGGTTTTGGGGAACGTCCTGCGAAGCGGGATGTTCCTGGCGGATCGGGTGGTTGATGGGCAGCCCGGTGGCCGGCAGGGCCGCAGTGGCCGTGTCGGTGCGCGGGCGTGATGGAGCTTGGAGGCAGGGGCGGTGGAGTCCTCAGGCGGCGAGGTCGACGTCGCCCGCTGTGCGTGCTTCGTAGAGGGTGCCGGTGTGGATCATCGCGTGGATGACGTTCACGCGCTGGCGGGCCAGACGCAAGATCGCCTGGGTGTGGGTCTTGCCGCGTGCGCGTTGCCGGTCGTAGTAGATCCGGGAGGACGGGTCGCTTCTGCAGCCGATCGCGGTGAACGCGGCCTGGAACAGAGCGCGTTTGAGGAGCCGGTTGCCGCGGTGGGGTGCGTGTTCCCCCCGGATGGAGGTGCCCGAGGACTTGGTGGCCGGGGCCAGGCCGGCGTAGGAGGCCAGGTGTCCGGCGGTGGGGAAGGTGGTGCCGTCGCCGATCGCGACGATGACGGCCGCGGTGGTCCTGACGCCCATGCCGGGCAGGGACGTCAGGAGGTGGAAAAGAGGGAGGGCCTCCAGCAGGGCGGCGATCTCCTGCTCGGCCTGCTTGCGTTGGGTGTGGGCGGCGCCGAGCTGGGCGGCCAGACCCGGCACGATCAACGCGGAAGTCTCGGTGCCCGCAACGATGAGGGTCTGCTCGGCCAGCGCGTCGAAGATCTCGGCGGTGAGGTGGTGGGCCTTGCGCGAGCCGTGCGCCTTGAGCAGGGCCTGGCACCGGGCCCGCCCCAGTCTTTGGATCTTCGCGGGAGATCCGTGCCGGGTCAGCAGGACCTGGACGTAGGGGTAGGCCAGGCGCTTGCCCAGGACACGCTCCAAGGAGGGATGGATTTGGCAGAGCAGGCCGCGCAGCCGGTTGGTGGTGCGATTGACCTCGCCGGCGAGGTCGTTGTCGTAGCCGGTGAGCATGGTCAGCGCCGCCAGCGCCTCGTCGTCTCGGTCGATCGCGCGCAAGGTGTGCGGCATGGTCCGGGCGGTGTCAGCGATCACGAAGGCATCGCGGGCATCGGTCTTCGCCTCGCCGGGGTAGAGGTCGGCGGCTCGCCGCATCGACAGCCCGGGCAGGTAGGCGACCCGGCAACCGGCCGCGCGGGCCGCGGTGATCGGCAGCGCCCCGATGTTGGCGACCTGGTCCACAACCACCAAGACGGTGCCGAACTTCGCGGCCAGCTTCTTAAACAGTTCCAGCAGTTTCGGCTCGGTGTTAGGCAGCCGCCTGTCGTGAACGGTCTTGCCCTGCTCGGTCAGGCCGCGGGCGTGGTGGAACTCCTTGCCCAAGTCCAGGCCGAGGAAGAGATCTATCGCGGTCGTGTCGACCATATGCGCGTGCCCCCTCGCCTCTCGCTTGTCTCGACTCCTGGCCGTCCCTGCGACACCACACGCCGGCAACCACGTTACGCAGACATCCCCACCCACAAAACGGTCCGGCATTGCACCAGACCAGGCGGTCGTCAGGCCCCTCATCAGCGGTCAAGCGGTGCCCCAAAGCCCGGCGGCAACACCCCCCAGGTCATCGACTTCGACAGGGGGCACACAGCCATACCGGACCCGGAGGCCAGGCACCCCATTGCGGGGCCACGAAAAAGGTAACGGGGCGGCCGAGCGGTGGGGTGAGTGCCTCAACTGGACGCCCCAGAAGCGGGATTGAATACCTGCAAGTATCTTGTGGACACTTACGGTGGTTGATGCTGTCTTATTCATGACAGATATTTACAGGTACGACCCCGAAGACCTCGCTGCCATCGTCCGGCCGCTCCAGAGAGCCCCACGCGTTCTCGCGGGTAAGTGCACTTGGCAGGAAGCGGTGAGCGGCCCGGATACAGGTTGGGCGATCGCGGTTAAGAAGGGCGATCGGGTCCGGGTGCTGATCGCGGTCCACGAGGACGTGGTCATGGGCGTGTGGCGTGTGGTCCGCTCATCGATTGGATTAAGCACGCCGAAACCAAGGCCGGGGCCACCCTCGCCGCCACCGGAATCACCGGCGGCGTTATCTACAATCTCGCCAAAGATGCAGACACTCCGTCGAACTGGCTGATCGCCAGCGCTGCCCTGTGCGGAATCGCTGTCGTCTCGGCCGGTCTCTGCGCTGGGCTCGTGCCCTGGCCCCGGCTGAAGTTGCAGGAAGATCCCACCAGTCTCCTCTACTTCCACCACATTGCCCGAGGCCACGCAGCCAGCGACACCTACGCCAGCGGAGCTGCGGCATCGGTCGCCGTCGATCACCCTGATTGGATGGCGAAGGACACCAGTTCGCCGGGGCAGACAGCGAAGTTCGCGCAACGACTGGTGAAGCGGCTGCAACGCAGGTCAACGTACGTCGCTTTGGACGACGACCTACCCCTAGCCGTGGAGGCGCCCGTGTATCCGCACCACCCCAGCGACCTTTCTCACCCCACCTTGGCGGGCCCGGTGTACTGGGTCACGCCCCGCCGTCAGGCCGGTGACGACGACGTGCTCGCCGAGTAGATCGGCGACACCCTGGCCGGCCTTGGCGAGCGGATGTGGCCGACCCGCCACACCCTGCTGTACACGCCCGGACGGACTGTGCGAGGCCGAGTAGGTCCTCGCGGCCTACCTGTTCGAGCTGGTCGGACTGCCGGTGGCCTGGCAGCGGTGCGCCCGACGGCATGTAGCCGCCGCGATGAGGGAGTGGAACGCGTACTTCACCGGCGGCGTCCCTTCTGAGGCGTTGGCCGATCTGCTCGTTGCCCTGGGCGCCCGCGAGGCTCCCGATACCGTAGTCGAGGGGCCGGAACGGTCTTGGGCGCGCTCGGAGCCCAGGGCTGGTTCCGTGACGCGGACCGCCCTCGCACCACCGCCATGGACCCCGGATTCTCCTGCAACGTCCGCTTGAAGCTGCTTCCGCCGCTCATCGAGAACGCCGACCCGCACCCTGACCTGCTGGGCTGGCAGGCGTGGGCGGAACCCGTGCTCGGCGCTCCGTATCTGTGGGCCGCCAGCTTCAGCGCCAGCGTCCCTCATGGCCTGGTCGCCGCATTCGCCTCCTCGCTCGCCTCACCGGGCCCCGGTGCCCCGTCGCACCCTGCCCAAGAGCGCTGAGGGCCGGCTCAGTGTCGTCCGCCACAGCTGACAATGCGCCTGCCTCGGACGGCTGTTGGGCTACTCGACGCCGACTTCCCTGGGCTGTGCCCTATTCCTGCACCCGCCAGATGACTGAGATGAAGGCTTCATGTTCCGACGACGTGCCCGGGACCGCGAAATCCGCGAAGCCCAGCGTGTCGGCCAGGCAATGCTGGCGGTGTACGCCGAGCTGCCGTGTTCCATCCTTCCTGGCCGGGTCGCCGCCACGGCCCCGCCGGTCCCGGTGGGGCCGGCAGAAGGCGGCCTCGTGGCACCGCCGGGATAGTCGGGACCAGCCGAGGCCGGGGGATGACGATTCGGGCACAACGCCCGGCATGTTGACCCATCGGGGGCAACGGTCGATGAGGGCCGTTCACGCAGGTCCGTGCCCACCGGATCATGGCAACTGAGCCCACCCACGTTGAAGGGCCCCACCGCAAGCGGTGGGGCCCTTCAACGTATTGCCCGGTGAGAGCACTGGCGGAGGATACGAGATTCGAACTCGTGAGGGGTTGCCCCCAACACGCTTTCCAAATGTTCGTCCGGGGGTCCGTGGAAGTGCGGCAGCGTCCTGACCTGCGGTGCAGTGGCCGAAGGAGGGGTATCTGAACGGTACTGTACGCCGGTGAATGCAAGCAGAACTGCAACCACGGAGCGCCGTCATCCAGCCGTCTGTTCCCTGCTCGACTCACTCCTCGAAGAGAGCGGGATGCCACTCCCGAAGCTTGTCGTTGAAGGCGCCGTCCCGGACATCTCGCAGAGCCGTCGCATATCCGACCTCGATAGCTTCGGCGATCATCTGCTGTAGCGCGGCTGGGGCGTACAGGAGCACGTGCCCAGCTTCCGAGCAGAGGCTGGCCGCAGCATGCGTGGCTGCGTGAGCGTGCTCGCCTGTAAGGGTGGCGGAGTGCATGTTCGTGACGGTCGCTGCTACATGGCCGATCTCTACGTGCGAAGACGAAGTCATGGCGGCCAGTATCCCCACGCCAGCGGCGGCGGAATGCCACGGCCCGTGAAACGGATATGTGATTCGCTGGAATCAGATCGTTCTGCGGCAGTCAGTCTTCGTCAATAGGTTCGCCGCAGGTGATGCACACGCCGGGCTGCATGATCCCGTCGTGGCAGTCGTGAGGGAAACGGCCTGGCCCCTCGTACTCGCGCATCATTTCGGCGTAACAGTTCCGGGAGCGCTCGCACCGGGTGCAGCAATCATGGCTCGTGATGAACCGGTGCGCCTTCTTGCTGCACACTCGGTGACCGCACTGCCGGTACCCGCCGGACCCGCTGTTCCAGTGGGTTCCGAAATTGCCTGGGTCGTCGCCAAACCTGCGCCTGACCTCCTCGTCTGCATCGGCGGTGTCGCGCTGCCGTGCGTTTGCTACCAGCTTGCCGGCAAGTGCGACAGTACCCAGTACGATCCAGCCCCACTTGTCGCGCATTTGGTTCCCCCTTGTGGTTGGTTCAGCGGTGACGGTATCGAACGTCGCCGCTGTCCGGGATGAGTTCCTCGAGTGCGTCAGGGATGTCGTACCGGAACACGACGCTTGATCCCCTTCACCACCCCGTGGGACACGACCGAGGAAGAAGCTCGCCGTGGCCAGCCAAGCGACGGAAAGGCCGCAGGCTGGTCGAAGCGGAGGGTGTTTGCGCCTCTACTGGGCGCTGCCAGCTCCCGGGAATGCCCCGTGCTCCAGGTAGACTGTCTTGCCGCGCTGCCGCGCCTGGACGGCCTGCTCGATCCGACGGGCCAGGCGTGGGATGGTCAGTTCCGCGATCTCGGAGGCCGGGTGGAACGCGACCGCCCGGATCTCACCGTCCTTGAAGACCATGCGATCCAGCGCCGCCTGGTCCAGCACTCCGCCGTCGAACAGATAGAGGATCTTGTCGCCCTCCGCGTCCGAGGGGGCCCAGTCCATCGCGAGGAGTCGGCCTATCGGTGGCGCGATGTCGAGTTCTTCGCGCAGCTCGCGGACGCACGTCTGGAGCAGCGATTCCCCCCGCTCGACGTACCCGCCGGGGATGTCGCGATAGTCCTTGTAGGTCGGCTCGACGCGTCCACCGCCTGGCGAAGCTGGAACCCGAGCACCTGGAACGGCTCTACCAGAAGATGCAGGCGAGCGGGAGCTCAGCGGGCACCGCCCACCAGACGCACCGCACGGTCAAGACGGCGCTCAACGAGGCCGTGCGCCGCCGCCATCTCACCATCAACCCCGCATCCGTCGCCAAGGCGCCCAGGGTGGAGGAGGAAGAGGTCGAGCCGTACACGCTCGAAGAGATCCAACGTCTCCTCGCCGAGGCCATCAAGGTGCGCAACAGCGCCCGCTGGGTCATCGCGCTCGCGCTCGGCCTGCGTCAGGGCGAGGTGCTCGGCCTCCAGTGGGAGGACGTGGACTTCGAGATGGGCATGATCCTCGTGCGCCGTGGCCGCTTGCGGCCCCGGTATGTCCACGGCTGTGGCGACAAGTGCGGACGCAAGCCCGGCTATTGCCCTCAGCGGGCCAACGTGCGTCGGGAGACGAAGGACACCAAGACCCGTGCCGGCAAGCGCTCGATCGGGGTGCCGGAATAACTCGTGGACCTGCTCCGTCAGCACAAGGTGGAACAGGAGCGTGAACGCCTGCTCGCCCGGGACCTGTGGGTGGAGAAGGGCTACGTATTCACTTCGCCGACCGGAGAGCCGCTCAACCCCAACACCGACTTCCACACGTGGAAGGACCTGTTGAAGTCGGCGGAGGTCCGCGACGGTCGGCTCCACGATGCACGCCACACTGCCGCGACCGTCCTGATGATCCTCGGTGTGCCCGAAGGTTTCGTCGACCGCATCATGGGTTGGGAGCCCGGCAAGTCTGCCCGGATGCGCCGCCGGTACCAGCACCTCACGGGGCAGGTCCTGCAGCAGACGGCGGCGAAGGTCGGTGGGCTGCTGTGGGGCCCGAAGCCGTATGCGCTCGAACCAGCCACTGGAGGTGCCGTGCCCGGCCCGAGCCAGATCACCGTTCCGGTGGAGCCGACGTTGTACGTGGCAATCCTCGGGGATCGCCGCATCCCTTTCCTGTACCGCGAGCACGCGGACACGGTGGTCTCACAGTGGGGAGCCGACCGTCCCGGCCATCCTGCGGAGGTCGAGGAATGGGACTGGGAGAAATGGAGTACGAGGGCCCTGGCGGCGCACGAGCCATCCGCGAGCGGATACCCGACCGTCGGATTGTCCACCATGCCCACGCGGTCTACCTTCCCGGAGGCGACCGGCTCAACATCGGCCGCCACACGCAATGGTCAGTGATGGCCTGGGAGTTCAAGCACGACCTCTACACCGATCTCACGGTGCGGTGGCTCACTACCCGCCGTCCGGGCCAGGAGGACGAGGCCCGGATGCGTGGCACGGACCAAGAGGCTGTTGCTGCCGCGTTTGGTGAGGCTTGTGCGCAGGCTGTGGACCGAGCCAAGAATCCCGAGAGTTACGGCGACACAGCGACGCTGCTCTGACTCCTGCTGTCGGTCTGGCCCGCAATGTAGCCCGCGGGCCAGACCGACAGACTATGGCGAAGCGTCGCAGGCCGGGGTGAGGAAAGCGACTCGTCCCTCGTTTTCCTCACCCCGTTCAGCTGGCGACAGGCGCTCGAGTCACTCGATGATGTCGAGCTGGGGCAGTGCATCGACGATCTTCATAGTCTCCAGACTGACGGTCACGATCCTCAGGAGAAGTTTGACGATGTAACGGGGATCGTCCGACCAGTCGTTGGGATCGTTCACGATGCCGCTGGCCTTGTCGACCTTCACCTGATACCGATCGATGATCCACTCGATCGCGGAACGCGCACCGAGTTGATAGCGGTACGCCTCCTCCGGGATGTTGGAGAGCGTGACACGGCTGTTGTAGATGATTGTGGACCGGTCCCATTCGCCACCCTTCTTCAAGATCTTCATCTTCGTCACCCGGAACAGCTCGGAGGGCGGGGTGTCTGCGCTGCCGCTGATCTGTTCCACGATCCCGGCGTACGGGGCTGCCGCCTCGTAGTTGATGTGCAGGTCGACGAGCTTGCGACCGGCGTCGGCGAAGCCCTGGAAGTCGCGCACCTTGGGGATGCGGGGCAAGGATTTTTTCAGGTCTGCGGCGAACTGAGTGCGGTACTGCGGGGAGTGCAGTAGACCGTAGGCGTAGTAGAAGACGTCGTCCTTGGTGATCGTGTCGTCGGTGTACGTCTTGCGGTAGTCCAGGAGTGCTTCGTCGGTGATGTTGTCCACGCGCTCGTAGGCGTCGCCATCACTGTTGGCGGTGGCGAACAAGTCGTCCCCTGTGGGGAGCTCGCGGTATGCGTACCGGGCGAAGTACTGGCCGTTGCTCGACCCCCAGTAAGCGAGATCTGGGATGAGCTCCGTGGCATGGACGGAGAACGGCTTGTCAGACCCCATGCCGGTGACGTAGAACCCGAGGTTCTGGTGCTCTGGCGTCGGGAACAGGCGGGGGAGTTGGTAGACCATGTCGTTCAGGCGGGCGCTGAAGTACACGTTCTGCTTGGTGAAGGGTCGGTATGCAGCGGAGAAGCGGCGCTCTTCGTCGAAGGTGCGTACCCTCGCCCTTGCGATGTCCGTCTTGTCTGCTCGATTCCAGCTAATTTTCTTCGGATCGTTGTCGATGTAGCGATCGACATCAGCGGCTGTGGGCATGCCCTGGAAGGCGGCCTCGCAGTGTGCCTCGAATTCCTTCAGCTGGTCGTTGTAGAAGTCGATCGTTGACCCGACGTTCTCCGTGAGCTTCGACTGGGAGAAGCTGTAGACCCAGGAGTCCCGGCCGGTCTTGAGGCCGCTGGAGTACAAGGAAAAGATGGCTTTCCCCCGAAGTGCCTTATCCTTCTCGCCGATGGCCTGGAAGGCTGCGAACCGCTCGTCCCGCTGGTTGATCCAATCGCCCTCCGCGCTCGGAGCGATTCGCTGCCACTCTACGGTGTCGAGTCCCTGGCCCGCCACGATGCGGAGCTTGTCCTCGCGGCTGAGGTAGTCGCCGATGTCCCGGTAATAGAGCCGGCAACCCCCACTTGTCCCGCCCCCGATCCCGCCTTTGACCAGGATCAGAATGGCGACGGTGCTACGGCTTCCCGAGCCGAAGACCTTGCCGCCCTCCTTGCGGGACAGTTCGCCGGCAGTCCGCTGGTTGCCCCGCAGGTTGTAGCAGTAGATCGCGTCGAACTCATCCACCAGGGACAGGCGCAGCCCGTCGGCGGTATTGCCGTCGATGTAGCCGCCGTTGGAGACGTAGGCGATGACACCCTCGTCATTGATGCGGTCGGAGGCCCAGCGGATGGCGCGGATGTAGGAGTCGTAGAGGGAGTTCTTGTTGGTCGCCGTGGAGCGGGCGGCGTACGTGGTCTGGATGCGCTGGTCCAGGGCCTCGTACTTGGCGTTCTGGTTGTCATCGTTCTGGCTGTCCTGCCCCACCGAGTAAGGCGGGTTCCCGATGACGACCCGGATGTCCTGAGCCCGTTGCTTTCGCACGCGCTCGCTGTTGCCCTCAAGCCCCCCGAACAGGCGCTCCGCGTTGCCCTCGGCGAGCTGGAAGGTGTCCGTCAGGACGATGCCTTCGAAGGGGGTGTACGCCTTGGTTCCGCCCATGTCCTCGAAGGCGGCCTCGATGTTGACCGCCGCGATGTAGTAGGCGAGCAGCACAATTTCGTTGGCATGAAGTTCGCTGGCGTACTTGCGCAGGAGGTCGTCGGGCTTGATGAGGCCAGACTGGAGCAGGCGGACCATGAAGGTGCCGGTGCCGGTGAAGGGGTCGAGGATGTGGACGCCTTCGTCGGACAGGGAGGTGCCGAAGTGCTTGGCGAGGGCCTGGTCTGTTGAGCGAAGGATGAAGTCGACGATCTCGACGGGGGTGTAGACGATGCCGAGGGCGTCGGCGGTCTTGGGTAGGGCAGTCTTGAAGAACTTGTCGTACAGCTCGATGATGACGCGCTGACGGCCCTCATGGTTGTCGATGCCCTCTGCCCGCTTGCGGACGGAGTCGTAGAAGCCCTGGAGGGTCTTGGCTTCGTCGTCGAGACTTTGGTCGTCCAGGACATCGAGCATGCGCTGCATGGCCAGGGAGACGGGGTTACGTTCGGCGAACGCGTAGCCCTTGAAGAGCGCGTCGAAGACGGGCTTGGTGACGATGTGCTGGGTGAGCATGTCGAGCGCGTCGATCTCGGTGACGCCTGGGTTTATGCTCGCGCGCAGCTCGCCGAGGAAGGTGTCGAAGGCGGCCTGCTTGTCCGGGAGGGCGAGGGCGGCCTGGATGCGGGTCTTGTGGCGCTCCGCGATCTGGGCGATGTCCTTGGCCCAGTCCTCCCAGTACTGACGCTGGCCGACCTTCTTGACGATCTGGGCGTAGATCGCGTCGCGCCAGTCCTCCATGTGGAGTGCCGTCTGGACGTACTGGGCCGCGCTCGCCTCACCCTGCCCGTCACCGCCGTCCGCTTCGCCAGAGATGGACTCGCGGTCGTCCGTGGCGTTGGCGACCATGATGTTGTCGGGGCGGCGATTGTTCAGGTCGAGCTGGTTAACGGTGGCGTTGAAGCGGTCGTCGTGGGCGCGCAGGGCCTGGAGGACCTGCCAGACAGTGCGGAATCGCCGGTTGTCGGCCAGGGCCTGCTCCGGCGGCATCCCCGCGGGGACGGCAATAGGGAGGATGATGTAGCCGTACTTCTTGCCTTCGGCCAGCCGCATGACACGGCCAACGGACTGAACGACGTCGACGACGGAGTTGCGGGGGTGGAGGAAGAGGACGGCGTCCAGGCTGGGGACATCAACGCCTTCGGACAGACATCGGGCGTTGGAGAGGATGCGGGCCTTGTTCGGGCCGGGGTCCTGCTTGAGCCAGTCAAGGAGGTCGTTGCGGCGCAGGGCGTTGAAGGTGCCGTCGACATGGCCGACGTCGCACTGGAGGATCTCCTCGTCGGCGCCGTCGTACGCCTGGACGACCTCGCGGAAGCGCTTGGCGAGTTCCTTGGATTCACTGATGTTCCGGGCGAAGGCCACGGCCCGCTGCATAGGTGCTTCACCCGGTTCGAAGCCGGAGCCGTCGGCGAGCTTGCCCGTGCGCTTGGCCATTCCGTTCCAGCAGCCGACGATCTTCGCGGCGTCGTCGAGGTTGAGCTCGTTGTTGTCGTCGGCGAGTTGCTGTTGGAGGGATTCGGCGACCTTGCCCTCGTCGATGGTGAGGATGAGGACCTTGTAGTCGGTCAGCAGACCCTGCTCGACGGCCTTGCCGAAGCCGAGGCGATGGAATTCCGGGCCGTAGAGGTCCTCGTCGTCCATGGAGCACAGGACGGTCTCGGTGTTCTTCGCGTCCGTCTTGGCGTCTTCGCTAAACAGGCGTGGGGTGGCCGTCATGTACAGGCGGCGGGCGGAACGGATGTAGCTGTTGTCGTGGACCTTCACGAAGTTCGACTCGTCGCCGGCCGTGAGGGTGGCGCCAGTGGTGCGGTGTGCTTCGTCGCACAGGATGAGATCGAAATTGGGCAGGCCGGCCCGTTGCGCCTGGGCGATGGTCTCGATGGACTGGTAGGTCGAGAAGACCACAGTCAGGCCGGGCCCTGCCTCCACGCTCGCAACCTGATTGATGAGCTTGGCAGTGCTGGTGGTGGCGGGGAGGGCCAGATCGTGTGTCGACATGTCCGTGCTGTCGGGGTCAACCTTCTTCTGCTTGCCGACCTTGGTGTCGGAGCAGACGGCGAAGCGCCGCATCGGCGTCTCGGTCTCGTACGACCACTCGCGCAGGGTCTGCGAGAGCAATGCGATTGAGGGGACCATGAAGAGCACGGTGGTGTGGTCGCCCTCGCCGCGCTTCGCGCGCTCCTGCTGGAGCCGCTCGACGATCTTCAGGCCGGTGAAGGTCTTGCCCGTGCCGCAGGCCATGATGAGTTTGCCACGCTGGTGCGCGGTGAACCCTTCGAAGACATCGTCAATGGCCTCGCGTTGGTACGGGCGCGGCGACTTCCTCCTGTGCAGCTTCAGATCGACTTCGAAGTGAATGCCGGACTGCGGCGGCAGGTGCCAGTCCATCGGACTCGCGGCAATTTCGGACATACCGATGCGAGTCATCGGTGGCTGCTGGCCAGCCATAATGTCCTCCGCGTTGGGGCCCCACTTCTCCGTCGTGGAGATGATGATGCGGCGAACGAACCCGCCCTTGCCTGAGGTCGCCAAGAAGGAATCTATGTCCGCTTTCTGCACTGTATGTGCGGGCTCGTAGAACTTGCACTGGATGGCACAGAAGTCACCCGTATCCCGGTATTGCGCTACCAAGTCGATTCCGGTGTCTTTCTTGTTTCCTGCGGCGCCCGGCCAGTCGGCCCACAACCAGACGTGGCTGAACTGCTCGTTCCACCGCGGATCGGTGCGCAAGAACTGGACCATGAGTCGCTCGAAGCGTGTTCCGCGCTCGTGGTTGTCCTTCGACGTCTCGCGGATCAACTTCAGGACGTCGTGCACCGTCGTCGTCACAGCCCCTGCTTCCTTCGCCGCCGCATGGCGCCGTTCATCTGGTCTCTAGGCCCCTACGCATTCAACCCGGAGAGACCCTATCTGCGGCGGGAGTCGTGACCCGGAGGAACGTGCGGTTCCCGAGGGCGCCGGCTCCTTGAGCGGGAGACGGTCTCCCGACTGGCGAAGGAGGGGCCAGTCCCGCTCAGGGGTGGGCGCGTCCGACGTTCAGTGCGGGATCCGTATCGAGGACCCAGGCGGACCGCGTCCGCTGCCATGGTTACCGGACTGAATGCGCGCAGATGCGCTGCTATTCGTGGGCGTCAGGCTCGCGTCGGCCTCGACAACCAGGACCGTGATCTGGTCGGTCCGTGTCCCGGTAGGTCAACTGCAACCGAAACTGCAATTACCAACGTTGAAGGGCCCCACCGCAAGCGGTGGGGCCCTTCAACGTATTGCCCGGTGAGAGCAATGGCGGAGGATACGAGATTCGAACTCGTGAGGGGTTGCCCCCAACACGCTTTCCAAGCGTGCGCCCTAGGCCACTAGGCGAATCCTCCGCCGCAAACAATACAAGACGGGAAGCAGTGCTCGCGAACCCGATCCGGAGGTGGCCCGGGGCGGTCACGGGAGGGGGTCGGCATCCGCTAGGGTGGGGGGCAGCCCCTCACGTGGCGCTATCTCACCGAAATCCCCCAGGGCCGGAAGGCAGCAAGGGTAAGTGGGCTCTGGCGGGTGCGTGGGGGGCGTTTGCGTTTTTCTGAGGCTTGTGGGGCCGGGTGTGACCAGTGCCTCAGACGGTTACGGGCCCCGGGGCGAGAGGGTCGTCGGCGTGTGGGCGGTCGTGGATCTTCTGGTGTGGGTCGGTTGTCAGTGGGGGCCGATATCGTCGTATGCGTGTCGTCCCTCGCGCTTTACCGCCGCTACCGCCCCGAGACCTTCGCCGAGGTCATCGGGCAGGAGCATGTCACCAGCCCGTTGCAGCAGGCGCTGCGGAACAACCGGGTCAATCACGCGTATCTCTTCAGTGGTCCGCGCGGCTGTGGCAAGACGACCAGCGCGCGCATCCTCGCCCGCTGCCTGAACTGTGAGCAGGGCCCCACACCCACGCCCTGCGGCACGTGTCAGTCCTGCCTCGATCTTGCGCGTAACGGGCCCGGTTCGATCGACGTCATCGAGATCGACGCCGCCTCGCATGGTGGTGTGGACGACGCGCGTGATCTGCGGGAAAAGGCGTTCTTCGGCCCGGCGTCCAGCCGGTACAAGATCTACATCATCGACGAGGCCCACATGGTCACCCCAGCGGGCTTCAACGCCCTGCTGAAGGTGGTCGAAGAGCCGCCGGAGCACTTGAAGTTCATCTTCGCGACCACCGAGCCAGAGAAGGTCATCGGCACGATCCGGTCGCGTACGCACCACTATCCGTTTCGGCTCGTGCCGCCTGGGACGTTGCGTGAGTATCTGGCCGAGGTGTGCGGTCGCGAGGAGAGCCCGGTCGAGGAGGGCGTGCTGCCTCTGGTCGTACGGGCCGGGGCCGGGTCCGTACGGGATTCGATGTCCGTCATGGACCAGCTCCTCGCCGGAGCCACCGAGGGCGGTGTGACGTATGCCATGGCGACCTCCCTGCTCGGTTATACGGACGGCTCGCTGCTTGACGCGGTCGTGGACGCGTTCGCGGCGGATGACGGAGCAGCCACGTTCGAGGTGGTGGACCAGGTTATCGAGGGCGGCAACGACCCCCGGCGGTTCGTCGCTGACCTGCTGGAGCGGCTGCGCGACCTGGTGATCCTCGCGGCCGTCCCGGACGCGGCGACCAAGGGGCTCATCGACGCCCCCGCGGATGTGGTCGAGCGGATGCAGGCACAGGCTTCGGTGTTCGGCGCGGCTGAGCTCAGCCGCGCTGCCGACCTGGTCAACGAGGGTCTTACGGAGATGCGCGGGGCCACATCACCCCGGTTGCAATTGGAACTCATCTGCGCGCGGGTGCTGCTGCCCGCCGCGTTCGATGACGAGCGCTCGGTGCAGGCCAGGCTGGACAAGCTGGAGCGTAGCGCGATGACGAGCGGGATCGTTGGCACGCCACCGGGCGGGCCTGCGATGGGGTACGTGCCAGGGCCCGAGGGGCATGGCATTCCCGCCACTGGGCCGGTGCCGCCTTCGGGTCCCGGTGGCCCGGCCGTCGTGCGAGCAGCGGTGGCGGGCCGCGATGTGGGCCCGGGCTCCGGTGGTGGAGCGAGCGAGTACGAGGGTGCGGTCGTCGGCTCTGATGCGCAGGCCAACGGTGGCGCGCAGCCCGGGCCCGGTGTGGGTGCGGCCGGGGGTGGGCCCGGCGGCGGAGCTGGGCAACCCGGTGAGCAACCGGGCGAAGGCCAGCGGCCGGGAACCTGGCCTACGCGAGGGGGCGCTGCGGCTGGTGCTGGTGTCGCGGGCGGTGCTGGTGCGGCCCGGGCCGCTGGCGCCTGGCCTGGTGCTGGTGGTGGTGCTGGCGATAGCTCGTACGGGCAGGTGGGTGGCGGCTCGGAGGCGGCTCCGGCCGGCCCGGGCGGTGGCGTGGGCCAGCGTGGCGTGGGAGGGCAGGCTGGGGCCGGTCAGAGTCAGGCCGGCCAGAGTCAGGTCGGTCAGAGTCAGGCTGGGCAGGGCGGCGGTATGGCGCAGGGTGCCGCGCAGGTGCGGCAGATGTGGCCGAACATTCTGGAGGCGGTGAAGAACCGGCGCCGCTTCACCTGGATTCTGCTCGACCAGAATGCGCAGGTCGTCGGCTTCGACGGGACCGTTCTCCAGGTCGGGTTCTCCAGTGCCGGAGCCCGCGACAGCTTTGTCAGCAGTGGCAGCGAGGACGTACTGCGTGAGGCGCTTAGCGGGCAGCTTGGCGTGCAATGGCGGATTGAGGCCGTCGTTGACCCCTCGGGTGGCACGGGACCGGCCCGGGGCGGGGCGCCGGGTGGAAGTTCCGGTGGCTTCGGTGCGAGTGGCCGTGGTGGTGGTGGTGGCTTTGGTGGCGCGGGGGAATTCGGGGCCGGGGCTGGCGGGGGCGGGGGTGGAGGCGGTTTTGGTGGTGGCGCCTCGGCTGCCCCGCCGCGGCAGGCCGCGCCGCCGGCCTTACCGCCGTCGTCCGGCGGGCCAGGTCAGGGCGCAGCCGGGCCGGGAGGTGCGGGTGGTTCGGCGGGGCCCGGCGACTCCGGTGGGGTTGGCGGTGGAGTTGGGTTGGGCGGCGGACCGGGGGGTTCCGGTGCCGCGGGTGGCTCGGGGCCCGGTGGCGGCGGCAGCCAGGGGGCTCAGCGTGCGCGGCAGGCCGCCTCGTCCGGTGCGGCGGGCGGCGCGGAGGCCAGCGGAGCAGCGGGCGCTGGAGCCGGCGGCTCGAACGGGCGCAGCTCGTACGGGGAACGGCAGTCGGCTCCCGTGGCGCCGGAGTACGACATGCCGGCCGAGGATGACGCGGATCTGGATGAGAGCGCGCTCAGCGGTCATGACCTGATCGTGCGGGAACTGGGCGCGACGGTTATAGAGGAGATCGCTGACGAGTAACTGAGCCGCAAGGCGTGTGTTCCGCGTGGTGGTCGCCTGGTGTAGCCCCATCTCGTACTACTCGCTTGCGCCCGGCTTCGACTCGTTCGGTTCGCTCCCCCTAGCTCGCTGCGTCTTGTTCGCTGCGTTTTGTTCGCTCGGTTTGGCTCAGTCGGGCGGGGCCGGGTCGGTCAGTCGGGCGGACGCCGCGCTGTGATGCGCTGAGCTGCGTGTGTGTTCGTTGCGTGGGGTGTCTAGCGGTTCGTTGAGGAAGGCCCCCGGAAGGCCAGGGGTAGGCCGAGGAATGGCTAGGGGAGGTCGCTGTTGCCGTCCAGGTTGGTGATGATGCGGCGCAGGACGTCGAGCGCCGCCACGTACTCGGTTGGCTCGATTCCCCTATGCATCTGCTCGTGAGCGCGGGCATTGCGGGATCTGGCGCGGAGACGGCCGGCCTCGCCGGAGTCGGTCAGGGCCAAGGTCAGGGCCGAGGGGTCTTCCGTCATCCACCCGCGGGCAGTCAGGTCGTCGAAGACGCCTGCGAAGTCGATGCTCAGGTCGTCGAACCGGGCCAGCTTCTCGGCGAGGCTGGCGCGGGTCCAGGTGCCGGGTGAGCCGGCGACGTGGTTGAGGGTCCACCAGTGCGGCTGGGTCAGGTCTTCCACGGCCAATTCTGTCCGAATGCGACCGACCACGGTCCGGTAGGTTTCGCCGCTCCAGTAACCGATGGGCTGCGTGGCGAGCTCGTCGTGTGCGTACTGCTTCATGGCCATGGCGATGTGCTCCTCAACAGGGTGGATTGGGTGCGCATCACGTTAGAAGTTGAACCGAGATTGAGGTCAAGCGGTTGGAGAGCCGTCTCCTCCCTGGCTCGTACTACTGCCTCCGGCCTCCTTCGTACGGCGTAGGGCGTGGGAACCGCCGAACACGTAGGCTCGGGCTACCCGAAAACGTTCGTCTACAGCCAGGAGCCAGCTCGTGATCCCCGGTGGCGGTCAGCCCGACATGCAGCAGTTGCTACAGCAGGCGCAGAAGATGCAGCAGGACCTCGCGGTGGCTCAGGAAGAGCTGGCGCGGACGCCGGTCGAGGGGTCGGCCGGTGGTGGTCTCGTCAAGGCCACGGTGACCGGGGGCGGCGAGCTCCAGGGCCTGGTCATCGACCCGAAGGCGGTGGACCCTGAGGACACGGAGACTCTCGCGGACCTGATCATCGCCGCTGTACGGGACGCCAATCAGTCCGCGCAGGAGCTTCAGCAGCAAAAGCTCGGACCGCTTGCCCAGGGCCTGGGCGGTATGCCTGGACTCTCCTTCTAACCAACTTTTTCAACCAACTTCTCACCAACCAATCCGACCCTGATCCCGACCCTGATCCGGCCTCGACCCCGTCCGCGACGACCGTTCCGCTTTCTGGTTCCATTTGATGCGGCACCGGCTATCCGTACGGCGTACAAGGTCCGTACAGGACGACGACACACAAACCACATCAGGTACTGAAGAGATACGCAGAGAAGGAGGAGGCGTTCCGTGTACGAAGGCGTGGTCCAGGACCTCATCGACGAGTTGGGCAGGCTGCCCGGCGTCGGTCCCAAGAGCGCGCAGCGGATCGCCTTCCACATCTTGCAGGCTGAGCCGACCGACGTACGCCGACTTGCGCACGCCCTGACCGAGGTCAAGGCGAAGGTGCGGTTCTGCACGGTGTGCGGCAATGTCGCCGAGGCCGAACAGTGCCGCGTCTGCCTCGACCCGCGCCGCGATGCGTCGGTCATCTGTGTCGTGGAGGAACCGAAGGACGTGGTCGCGGTCGAGCGGACGCGTGAGTTCCGCGGCCGGTACCACGTGCTCGGCGGGGCGATCAGTCCCATCGAGGGCGTCGGCCCGGACGACCTGCGGATACGGGAACTACTGGCCAGGCTCGCGGACGGTGACATCACCGAGCTGATCCTGGCAACCGATCCAAACCTTGAGGGGGAGGCGACGGCCACGTACCTCGCGCGCATGGTGAAACCCATGGGCCTGAGAGTCACGCGGCTGGCGAGCGGCCTTCCCGTCGGAGGAGACCTGGAGTACGCCGACGAGGTCACGCTGGGACGTGCCTTCGAAGGGAGAAGACTTCTCGATGTCTAACGCAACGCTGCACGACAGTCACCAGGACCCGGACGACTTCGCGGTACAGATCTCCGACCAGATCGAGAGCTTTATCGTGGCGGTCACGGAGGTCGCCAAGGGAGACGAGCCGGACAGCGCGGTTCCCTTCCTGCTATTGGAGGTTTCGCAGCTGCTGCTTGCGGGCGGGCGGCTCGGAGCTCATGAGGACATCCTTCCGGATGAGCGGTACGAACCCGATATCGGCCCCGAACCCGACGCCGATGACCTGCGCGAACGCTTTGCCGTGCTGCTCGATCCGATCGATGTGTACTCCGAGGTCTTCGATCCGTATGTGCCGCGCTCACAGCCGGTGGCGTGCCGCATTTCGGACGATCTCGCCGGCATCGTCAGCGACCTGCGGCACGGCATGGCGCACTACCGCGACGGCCGGGTCAGTGAGGCGCTGTGGTGGTGGCAGTTCTCGTACCTGTCGAACTGGGGCCCCATCGCATCCGCCGCTCTGCGAGCCCTCCAGTCGCTGGTTGCGCACGTCCGTCTGGACAGCCCGCTGGACGAGCTCGATGGCCTGGACACGGACAGCGGCGCGGACGGGGAGGATCAGTTGGCGGAGGAGGCCGGCCGGGTGATGGCCGCGGAGATCGCCGCTCCCCTCGGCCTGCGCTCATCCGCCACGGGCTAAGCCGCCCGCAGAGCCGGCTAAGCGGCCCGTAGCGTCGGCTGAGAGGGCCGCGGAGCTGGGGGAGTAGGCGGGGCACGGGGCTGCGGGAGTGGGGCGCCCCGGCCCGTGACGGGAACGGCGGGTAGCCGTCGCTTGGCCTGATCTAGCCCGGCCGTGGCCGTGGGGTGCTGTGGGCACGGCTGTGACCTGGGTTACGTTTCCGTGTGCTCTCGCGCACAGTGGGCAGGGTTGCTCGCTGAGCGGGTGTGTGGATGCGTCCTGCCTGATCATGAAGTGAGTTATGTGTCTCGCTATGTGATATTGGGAGGGCTTATCCGGCCTGCTCGTTAAACTGAGCCGACCGCAGTTACCCCTGCGGGGGTCTGGGGGATGACCCCAGAAGAGACAAGCGAGGAGCGCACGTGGGCCTTGTCGTGCAGAAGTACGGCGGCTCCTCCGTTGCGGATGCCGAGGGCATCAAGCGCGTCGCCAAGCGAATCGTTGAAGCCAAGAAGAACGGCCACCAGGTGGTCGTTGTGGTTTCCGCGATGGGCGACACTACGGACGAGTTGATCGACCTCGCCGAGCAGGTTTCGCCGATTCCTGCTGGGCGCGAGTTCGACATGTTGCTGACCGCCGGGGAGCGGATCTCCATGGCGTTGCTGGCGATGGCAATCAAAAACCTCGGTCACGAGGCGCTGTCGTTCACGGGAAGCCAGGCGGGGGTCATCACCGACTCGGTCCACAACAAAGCGCGGATCATCGATGTCACGCCCGGCCGCATTCGGGACGCGCTCGACCAGGGCGCGGTTGCCATCGTGGCCGGGTTCCAGGGTGTGTCGCAGGCCAAGAAGGACATCACCACGCTCGGCCGTGGTGGTTCGGACACCACCGCCGTCGCGCTGGCGGCGGCCCTCGATGCCGAGGTGTGCGAGATCTACACCGACGTGGACGGCGTATTCACCGCCGACCCGCGGGTAGTGAAGAAGGCGCGGAAGATAGACGAGATCGCGTTCGAGGAGATGCTCGAACTCGCGGCCAGCGGTTCCAAGGTGTTGCACCTGCGCTGTGTCGAGTACGCCCGCCGCTACAACATCCCCATCCACGTCCGGTCGTCGTTTTCCGGCCATGTGGGCACTTGGGTGCGTAACAAGCGCGAAGGAGCAGAAGGCATGGAGCAGGCGATCATCTCCGGGGTTGCCCACGACACGTCGGAGGCCAAGATCACGGTCGTCGGTGTGCCGGACAAGCCCGGTGAGGCCGCGGCCATCTTCCGTACGATCTCGGACGCACAGCTCAATATCGACATGGTGGTGCAGAACGTCTCCGCCGCGTCCACCGGGCTGACCGACATCTCCTTCACGCTGCCGAAGACCGATGGCCACAAGGCCATGGAGGCGCTGACCAGGGCGCAGCCCGAAATCGGCTTTGACTCGCTGCGTTACGACGACCAGATCGCCAAGATTTCGCTGGTCGGCGCGGGTATGCGGACGAACCCCGGGGTGACGGCGACGTTCTTCGAGGCCCTGTCGAACGCCGGCGTGAACATCGAGTTGATCTCGACATCCGAGATCCGCATCTCGGTGGTCACGCGGCAGGATGAGGTCAAGGACGCAGTGCGCGCGGTGCACAGCGCGTTCGGTCTGGACAGCGAGAGCGACGAGGCCGTCGTGTACGGCGGCACCGGTCGATGACCGGGCCCAACAGTGAGCGTGGCGAAAGTGGTGTGAGTGCGGTGAGCGGTGTGGGTGACGTGACGAACAGTGGCGGCGGCAGTGCGGCACGGCGGGCGGGCAAGCCGACGCTGGCCGTTGTCGGCGCGACCGGTGCAGTGGGCACGGTCATGCTCGGCATCCTGTCGGAACGGGCGGATGTCTGGGGCGAGATCCGGCTGATTGCCTCCCCGCGTTCGGCGGGCCGCAAGCTCACCGTGCGCGGCGAGCAGGTCGAGGTCGTCGCGTTGAGCGAGGAGGCGTTCGAGGGCGTCGATGTCGCGATGTTCGACGTACCGGACGAGGTGTCCGCGCAGTGGGCACCGATCGCCGCGTCCAAGGGTGCCGTCGCGGTGGACAACTCCGGTGCCTTCCGGATGGACCCGAACGTGCCGCTGGTCGTCCCGGAGGTCAACGCCCACGCGGCGCGGGTCCGGCCCCGCGGCATCATCTCGAACCCCAACTGCACCACCCTGTCGATGATTGTCGCGATGGGCGCGCTGCACGCCGAGTTCGGGCTGAGCGAGCTGATCGTCTCCTCGTACCAGGCGGTCTCCGGCGCCGGCAAGGAAGGCGTGGACACGCTGCGCGAGCAGCTTGTGAAGGTGGCCGGTACGGAGCTGGGCACGCAGCCGGGCGACGTACGCCGCGCGGTCGGCGACACCGGGCCCTTCCCGGGGCCGATGGCGCTGAACGTGGTGCCCTTCGCGGGTTCCCTCAAGGAAGACGGCTGGACATCGGAGGAGCTGAAGGTCCGCAACGAGTCCCGCAAGATCCTCGGGCTCCCCGGGCTGCGGGTCACCGCGACCTGTGTGCGCGTGCCGGTGATCACGACCCACTCGCTGACCGTGCACGCGCGGTTTGAGAATGAGGTCACGGTCGCTGCCGCGCATGAGATTTTGGCGAGCGCGCCGGGCGTGGTGCTGTGCGACAACCCGGCGAAGGGCGAGTTCCCGACTCCGGCCGATGTCGTGGGCACCGATCCCACCTGGGTGGGTCGCGTACGGCGCTCGATGGATGACCCGAACGCGCTTGAGCTGTTCGTCTGCGGCGACAATCTACGAAAGGGCGCGGCGCTGAACACCGCTCAGATTGCCGAGGTCGTCGCCGCGGAACTGACGGGCGTCGCATAACGGGCGTCGCATGACGGTCTGCCGCCCGCGCTGTCGGTCGCTGCCTTTCTGCCCGTCGTCGCCATTGCGCTCGACCGCCGCCTTCCCGGCCGTCGCTGCTCTCTTGCTGTAAGAGCGGTTGATCTTCGGCGGGGCGGCGGGGGCGGCGGCGAGCGGACGGTGTTTTTGGCCTTCGGCCGGCGTGCAGCATTTCTCGGGGTGGCTGTTCGCCGCCAGAGTCGAACGTCGTCGAACACATACGTCGCGAACACGAGCGTTGTCGCCCACGAACGTCGTCGGTATCAGGCGAACATGGTGCGAGGCCGCGCGGTGACTATCACCGCGCGGCGTTCGCGTTTCATGCGCAACGTTCGAGCCGGGTACGCCGAGGGCGCGCTGCGTTCGTAGTTCGCAGTTCGCGTGGGTGTTGCTTGTGTGGTGGCTGCGAGTGATGTGCTGGGCGGCAGCGGGTTGCGGGGTTGCGGTACGCGTGGGTGGGCGCCAAGAGGCGGCGCCGATACGAGGGGGCGGGCCGTGCCGTGCCGCTAGGTGGTTGCGGTGTGCAGGTGCGGGCGGTGCGGGCGTGAGCGAGCTGGTGTTCTCGTGGGTGTCGTGGTGCGTACGAGGCGTACGGTGACCGGTAGTTGAGGGCCGGTGTGTCTCCTCACGCTTGCCTACGGTAGAACATGTGAAGATTTCGTGACCGGCTTATTGGTCTGGGCCACTTGATCTGCGGCTTCGCCGCGTTCGAATATTCGCCCTTGCTTACCGCAACCGACGGTCAGGGGGGAGCGTCTTCGTCACCGCCCCTCACGGGCGCTGTTTCAAATGGGGCATTGAGGGATGGTTGGTGCGCATGGGGGCAATCGGTGCATTGCTTAAGGCGATGCCTCGCGCGTACAACCCTGACGGGGGGAAGCGTGTCCAACAAGCGTGGCAGAGGTATTCGGCATCGCAACAGTCCCGGGGCGCGGGAGTACGACAGCGCGTCCTCGGCGTCCGCGTACCTCCGGCGGTATGCCAGTGATTGCGCCGTGGCCGGCCGCTCGTCCCGTCCAAGTACCTTCACAGCGCGGGGATACTGACGACGCGATGGCAGCGGGCACCACAGTTGATCACCTCACCGAGACCTATCGCGCCCATTACCGGTCGCTTCTCGGTCTCGCGGCTCTGCTTTTGGATGACACGGCCTCGTGCGAAGATGTCGTGCAGGAAGCGTTTATACGGGTGCATTCCGCACGTAACAGAGTGCGTGACCCGGAAAAGACCCTCGCCTATCTGCGGCAGACTGTCGTTAACCTTTCCCGTTCGGCGCTGCGCCGGCGCATTCTCGGGCTGAAGTTGCTATCCAAGCCCATGCCCGATATGGCGAGCGCCGAGGAAGGCGCGTACGAGCTGCTGGAGCGCGATCAATTGATTCAGGCGATGCGAGGATTGCAGCGCCGACAGCGCGAAGTGCTAGTGCTGCGCTATTTCGCCGATATGACCGAGGCCCAGGTCGCCGAAACGCTCGGAATATCGCTGGGCTCGGTCAAGGCGTACGGATCACGCGGTATCGCGGCGCTACGCGTCGCCATGGAGGCCCCGGCATGAACCACGAGGGTGAGAGGCCGGGTGGACCCGACCGGCAGGATGGTCATGGCCAACGCAAGGCCAACGAGGCGGCCCCCGCCACCAACACGGCGGCCCGTAGCGCGGCGGAGCGCACCGCCGCAGAGGGCGCCTCCGCGGGGCCCGATGCCGACGAGTGCGCCCCCAGCGTGCGCAACGACGCGCGAGCCGATACGAATGGTGACGCACGCGCCGATGACCAGCCGGGACAGCAGGGCCGGCCAGGCCAGAAGAATGAGGCAGTGCCGCGGGGAGGCGGTGGCGCCCCCCCTTTGAACCGTGGGGCTGGGGCAAAGTCTTCCGCTCGGGGAGCCGACTCCTCGCACTCGGACCGCGGGGCGGGCTCCCCGGCCTCGGACCGTAAGTTCGCATCGAGGTTCTCTGACCGTACGGACGACGCTGCGGACTCGGCACGTACGGACCGTCAAAGCGCTCCCGCGACCCGTACTGGCGTGACGGGGGCCACGAGCCTCGTCAAGGTGACCGACCCCGGCCCCGACGCCGCCGATGGCAAGCACTCCGGCGTCAACGGGGCGCGAGCTAGGGAGGGTCGTCCCAATACCGCGCTGGACGACGGGTTCGACGATCTGATGGGAATCGGCGGCGGCCTCGACGAACAGGCCCTGAGATGCCTGCTCCAAGGCGCCGTAGAAGACCTGGAACCTGCCCCGCAATCGCTTGACCACATCCGTCGCGCGGTACCGGTGCGGCGTACGCGCCGCCGTCAGGCGCTCGTCGGCGCTGCTGCCGCCATCGTGCTCGGCGGGGCGGCGATCCCGGCACTGGTCCACGTGACCGCCATCGGTGATGCCTCGGACAGCCGCCCGGCCAACGCCGCGAGCAGCGAGCGCACCCACGACCAGGCGACCGGTGGCCACCACGGCGAAGGCGGCCCGAGCGACAAGCCCGAGCAGCCGTCCAAGAAGGAAAAAGAGAAGGAAGAAGAGCGCAAGGAGAAGGCGGAGGAAGAGAAGAGGGAGAAGGACAAGCCGTCCAAGACCCCCTCGCGCTCCGCAGTTCCTCCGCTACCTGACTCGTCGAACACGCTGGCCGCCACATCGCCGACCTGTGGCAGGGACCAACTCGGCGACGGCGGAAGCAGCGTGGGCGCGGCCGATGGCGAGGGCCGGGTTTACGGGTCGTTCCGGGTCGTCAACACCTCGGGCGACCCCTGCACCGTCGAGGACAGCGGAGTCGTCGGCGCGGTGGCGCAGGGCTCGGCGAACCCCTCGGGTGTCCAGGTCGTCGATCACACGGCGGGCGACCCGGCTACCGAACTACCTCCTCCCTCCGCGGCCTCCGAACAACTCATCCTCCGGCCGGGTCAGGCGTACGAGGTGCGATACGCATGGATTCCGGCTCCGGGCGGCGGCCCCACGGGCTGCTCCAACACCGGAACGCCCAGCCCCCAGCCGACGACCGGAGAGCCGCAGAAACTCCCGGTGGAAGGCGAGCCCGGTACCGAGGTGCCCGGGGACACCGGAGGCGCGGGCACCGGTGGCGGTGGCGGCGAGGAACCCCCCGCACCGTCGAGTGTGTTGATCAGCCACACGCCGGACGCGGGTGACCCGGCGGTCGCGAGTGCGACGGTTCCCGAGGCGTGCTCGGGCACCGTGTACCACACCGGGGCCTTGGCCAAGCCGTAAGCCCAGGTCACAGCGGTGTGCTGGCGCTGAGATGGCGCTGCACCGGCGACTGCGACACCTCGTGACCCGGCGCCTTGGCGGTAAGCCGCCACCGGGCTGAGGCCCCTCCTGCCACCTTCGCGGCGTGGGCCCGTACCGTGGTGGTGTGTATCGGTTTCTGCTGACGCCCCGATGGTGGGGGATCAACGTCTTCGCCGCGCTGAGCATCCCGGTGTGCCTCTTCATGGGGAGCTGGCAGCTTGGCCGCTTTGAGACGCGTGTTGACTCGCACCAAGAGCAACAGGACCACGCCGCCGAAGCGGAGTCGGCAGCCGTCGCACCGCTCGCCGAGTTGCTACCAGTCACCACCGAGACCTCGGGACGGCATGCAAGGGTGGTCGGCCGGTACGATGCCACGCGGCAAATGCTCGTCCCGGACCGAGAACTGGACGACCGCAAGGGCTTCTACGTCCTGACCCTGCTGCGCACCGACGCCGGCCAGGCGCTCCCCGTCGTACGTGGCTGGCTGCCGGGCGACGCGGACACCCCGGCGGACCGGGCCAAGGTGCCTGCCGTGCCGACCGGCGAGGTGACCGTGGTCGGCGCGCTCCAGGCATCCGAACACAGCACCAGCGACGGCGTGCACGTGGGCGGTGGACTGCCCACCGGGCAACTCGGCATGATCAGCGCGGCCTCACTGGTCAACATCGTGTCGTACGACGTATACGACGCGTGGATCACCGTCACGAAGGCGGCCGAACCGCTCCAGGCCGTGCCACCGGCCGCCGCCGAGGGCACTGGGCTCGACCTGAAGGCGTTCCAGAATCTGGGGTACACCGGGGAATGGTTCGTCTTCGCCGGGTTCGTGGTCTTCATGTGGTTCCGGCTCTTCCGCCGCGAGGCGGAATACGCTCGCGATGTCGCTTTGGGTATTACTCCTCCTTCCGATGGTTCGGGACCGGGCGGCCCGCCCCGTGGGCCCGGCGCACCCGGCGCACCCGATCCGGCCCCCGCCCCCGGCACGGCGGCGCCCGAGCCGGAGGCGGCTGTGACACCCGAGCCAACGGCGGCGGCGAGCCCCGCGATGGACGCCGCGCCCGAGACCGCTGGGGCGACCCGCGGGTGACCGGGCTGTTGCCCGCGGGCTGACGGGCTGCTGCTCAGTGCGGCCCGCGTGTCGCCCCCTGGATGAGGGGCGCAGCCGCAGTTACGGCGCCGGTTGCCTGGTCTATTGGGGGGTGCGCGGCTCCGCCGGGCCGGTGGCGGTGCGGTCGTGGTGGGGGCCGTCGTTGTCAGCCGCCTCGCTCGAACGGTCGGCGGGCCGCAGATGCCGCTGCACGAAGGCGATCTCCATCCGAAGCTGCTTGATTCGCTCCTCCACAACGAGCGAGCCATGCCCTGCGTCGTATCGGTACACCTCGTGCGGTACGCCGCGCCGCTCAAGTCGGGTGACGTAGTTCTCGACCTGCCGGATCGGACACCGCGGGTCGTTCACCCCGGCCGAGATGTAGACCGGGGCCCGTACTTGATCGACATAGGTGAGCGGGGACGATGCGGCGAAGCGCTCCGGGACCTCCTCCGGTGTGCCACCCAACAGCGTGCGGTCCATCGCCTTCAGCGCCTCCATTTCGTCGTGGTACGCGGTGACGTAATCGGCGACCGGGACCGCTGCCAGGCCAGCCGCCCACGCATCGGGCTGGGTGCCGAGGCCGAGCAGTGTGAGATAGCCACCCCACGAGCCGCCCGATAGCACCAGCCGCTGCGGGTCGGCGAGCCCACAGGACACGGCCCACTCGCGCACCGCCGCGATGTCCTCCAGTTCGATCAGTCCGACCCGGTGCTTGAGGGCGTCCGTCCAGGCTCGGCCGTACCCCGTTGAGCCGCGGTAGTTGACCCGTACCACCGCGTACCCGTGGTCCACCCAGGCGGCCGGTCCGCTCGCGAACGCGTCACTGTCGTGCCAGGTCGGGCCGCCATGGATGTCGAAGACGGTGGGGAATGGACCCTCGCCTTGCGGCCGTTGTACCAGCGCGTGCACCCGGCCGCCGGGGCTGTCCACCCAGGCGTCGGTGACCGGCACCGAGTCCGGCGCCTGAGCAAGCCCGCCCGGCAGCGACGGGGGCTCCAGCACGACGCGGCCAGTCGTCGAGCGCACCTGCGGTGGCCGCTGGGCCGACGACCACAAGAACTCGACCGAGCCGTCTGGGCGGGCCGTCGCCCCTGAGATGGTGCCCTTCGGCGTCTCCACCCGGGTCAGCGCACCATCGGCCAGCTCATAGCGCCATAGCTCGCTGCGTGCTTGGTAGCTGTGGTCGATCAGCAGCGCACCGCCGTCCGGATACCACTCAGCGCCCACATCACCCGGCAGATCGATGGTGAGCGCGCGCTCCTCACCAGTGAGCGGATTCCAGATCATCGGCTCCCACCGGCCTCGCCGCTGGTGCCCTACGAGCAGCCGCGCATCGCCATCCACCGGCACGAAGCCCAGCACGGAGAGCCCCAACTCCTCCTCGCCGCCCTTGGTGTCGTCCAACTCGGCGACGGTCGTGCCGTCCAGCCGCACCACCCGGATCGCCGAGTGCATCGCGTCGCCATGCTCGGTGTGCTCAATGGCGAGCAGGTGCGCGTCGTGGGAGAGGTCACCGACACCGGCCGACTGGCGATGCCGGTAGATCTCCACCGGCTCGGGGCCCGCACCCGCACCGGCTGCGCTGTCGGCACTCCCGGCCGCGCTGGGGTGGCCGGGAGTGCCGCCTGTGTGGGTCACGAGGTCCGCGGCCCGTACGACATGGATGACCGAGCCCTCCTCATCCGTGGAACGGCCGATGACCGCCGTGCCGTCCAGGCCGAGCGCGAGACCTGCTGGATAGGACGCCGCCAGTTTCGGCACGGCGGGCTCGTCATGCCCACCCGTGAACGGCTGCCGAAGCCAGACACCGAACTCGTCCCCATCGTTGTCGGAAAACCACCAGATCCACTGGCCATCGGGGGACAGCACGCCGTCCGTGGTGCCGTTCGGCCGGTCGGTCACCTGTCGCTGCTCGCCCGTCGCCCGGTCCCAGGCGTACAACTCATACGTGCCCGTGGCATTCGACACGAACAGCGACCGCTCCGGTGCGCCCTCCGCCCAGTCTGGCAATCCGACGCGCGCTGCCCGGAACCGCTTCTCCCAGTCGGGCCACTGCGCATCAGGAGCGACATCAGTGGTCGGATCAGCAGCGGCAGCGGGGGGCGTAGCGAGGTCAGCGGACGCGGGGGCCCCTGTCGGTGCCGATCCCGTCGCCGACGCTCCGTGGCCGTCAGCGCCCGGTTCTTCCCGGGCGTCCGTGTGCGCTCCCGCGACACCTTCCCCGCTCGTGGTTACAGCGTCGATGCCCGCCCGACCGCTGATCTCCTCCCTCTCGCCCACCTGGTCCGCCCCGCCCCGCGCCGCTTCACTGCTCTCAGTCATGACCCCATTCTGCGCCGCCCGGACCAGAACTCGCTGGCGAGCTCTCCTGCCTGTGGATAACCTCCCAGACATGCCCAATCGACCGGCGCCGCAGGACTGGCGAGAGGCGAACCGTGCCATGTGGGACGAGCGGGTCCCCCTCCACGTGGCCAGCGACTTTTACGACCTTGACGCGTTTCGTAGAGGCAAGGACTCGCTCAGCGACTTCCATATCGCGGAGGTCGGCGACGTCACCGGGAAATCGGTGCTGCACCTCCAGTGCCACCTTGGCCTCGATGCCCTCTCCTTCGCCCGGCGCGGCGCATCCCAGGTCGTCGGCCTTGATTTCTCGGAGCCCGCGGTGGACGCTGCCCGCGACCTCGCCGCCGAACTCGGCTTCGGGCCCGACCGTGCGTCCTTCGTCACCGCCGACGTCTATGACGCGGTGGAGGCCGTACCGGACGCCTCGTACGACATCGTCTATACCGGTATTGGCGCGCTGTGTTGGCTCCCCGACATCGTGCTCTGGGCGGAGACCGCCGCCTCGCTCGTCGCGCCGGGTGGCTTCCTCTACCTCTGTGAATTCCATCCGCTGACGGACGCACTGGACGACGAGTCCGCCACCCACATCGCGTACGACTACTTCAACCGCGAGCCGTGGATCGACGAGACCCCCGGCACCTACGCCGACTTCAGCGCTCCGACCATCAACAACCGCCGGGTGGAATGGCAGCATCCGCTGGGCTCGGTCATCACGGCGCTCGCTGCTACCGGGCTACGCATCGAATTCCTTCATGAGCACGACATGACGTACTTCCAACGCTTCGGCTCCCTCGAACGTCAGGAGGGCAACCCCTATTACCGCTTTCCGCCCGACCGGCCCCGCATCCCCCTGATGTATTCGCTGCGCGCTTCCAAGCCCCCGGCCGACCGCTGACCAGCACGGGCCGTTGACCAGCACGGGGCCGCTGAGCGGCAGGTGCCGCACCATGGCCGGGGCAGGCTGCGCTGCTCGCGGCGCGGACGGCCGGCGCATATGACCGTGCAGTGTGGTCGTACAGATGGGCGTGGGGGTCTACGAGGGGCGTACGGGTCGTACCGGGGCGCACGGGTGGGCGTACGGGTGTCAGAGCGTGGACGGGCGCTCGTCAGTGCAGAGCGCCCAGATCACGAACACGCCGATGGCGATCGAAACAAGTGCCCAAATGGGCTGGTACGGAAGCCAGATGAAGTTCGCCACCACGGCGAGTGACGCCAACGCGACTCCTCCTGCCTTCGCCCAGTCCGAGCCCTTGAGAATGCCCCAGCCGGTGCAGACCACGAGGATGCCGAGGATCAGGTGAATCCAGCCCCAGGCGGTGAGGCTGAATTCAAAGACGTAGTCGCCGACCCGCTCGTACACGTCGTCCTTGGCGATGCCCGCGATGCCCTGAAAGATGCCGAAGATGCCATTGACGAGCATCAGCACACCGGCGAACATCACGCCGCCGGTCGCCCAGGCGCTATCGCTTCCGCTCTGTGGGGGACGCGTGGGCTCGGTGGCGCCGCCGGGGGTGTGGCTCATGGCTGTGCCTGCCCTTCACTGGCCGGGGTGCCGCGGGGGACCGGGATGTTGCGGGCTGCGATGTGCGAGCGTCTGATAAGGGAGCGTCTGATCGGAAAGTGCCTGGTCACGGACTACCAGCGTTGCGGTCGCACCTGGGCGAAGGCGACCGGTGAGGCCCGTTCGAGTGACAGACGGGTGGGCGGGCTTCGGGTTTCGTGCTGCCGCCGGGCGGTTGCCCTCCCGCTCTCCCAGCGTGTGCTTCCTTGCCGAGTACGCGGCGCACCTGGGGGCCCTCCCGTACCGCAGGGCCGGCGCCGCACGGCGGCGCCCTGTGGGCGGCGCGCGACTCCTACTAGAGGAGGCTCCCTACCAGGACAAGGCCTCCTGGCTGAAAAACGAGACCGGCCGCGGGGTGCGGCCCTTGTCCTGCGCACGGCATCACTTGGGCTGGATCGCGTTCAGGCCGTCGGTCGGCCAGAGTGTTGAGGGGGACGCGGCGGCAACCACCGAACAGGCTGTCCTGGACGTACTGAACGACATGTGCCTTCGGGTGCATCACGCTCAGCAGCATGAAGGTCCTGGGGTGGGCCGCGATGTTGCCGATGAAGAAGTGCACTGTGCGGTCACGGGTGAGGATCGAGTCGTACCAGCGCTCTCGCAGCTTGTCCTGCACGGCACGCTCGCCGTACATGCGGAGGAACTTGCCGTACGGTGCGCCGGCCTCCCAGCCCTTCAGCGCCATGCCGTGCGTCGGGCAGGCGTCGTCCGCACAGCGGAACCGGTAGCGAAATGCCAGCGGTACCCACTCAAGCGGGGCCAAGTCCCCTCCTAGGAAATCCAGTTGATCGGCCAGCGCGGCTTTCGATGCAGACCAGGGCTCAGCCGCTCGCAGTCGAAAGTTGGCCTCGGAAGGCCGGGCAATACCGAGCGGGGTTCCGTACTGCGCTTGTGCGTGCTTGATCGCGCTTGATCGCGCACAGGGAGGGCGCGACGAGTGGCTCGACGTACTCGTAAGGCGGCCCAGCGTCACTACGGTGATGCCCGCTTACTTGGCCAGCCGTTCCCGCGTCCACCCGCGGTCCTCCCGCAACGCCCGTACCCGCTTGGCGAGCGCACGGGCGTGGTCGTGCGAAGGCACTAAGGCGATGACCTGCTAAGTGCGGTTCCCTCACGGCCGTTGGGTTGGCCCGCACAGTGTTCCTAGTCAGCTACGAGCCCTGGATTCGCGAACGCGCAGGTCCGAGGGCGCACAAGCACCGCTCATCCTGAGCACTGGAGACTGCTCCTGGGAGAAGCCGACCAAGATCTCCTCCCAGGTTTCTCCTAAGCGATCTCCAGGAACCACTCAGAGGCCCAACCCGCTGAGCGGATCAGGCCCCTGACCTGGTACTTCGCTGTCGGGGGTGGCGGGATTTGAACCTATGACCTCTTCGTCCCGAATCAGGGACGCTGGGTAACGGCCCCGCGCTCCGCACCCTCCTGACCTGCACTGTAGCGCCGCATAAGGCCAGGTCAGAGGCGCTAGTTCAAGGTCAGCGTCCCGCAGCCCTGCGTCTGTGGTACCTCTGGGACACCCTTCCCGCGCTCCTTAGCTCCGGAGACCGACACCCGGTTCACACCCAGAATCGGCAGAGGTACCGCAGACGTGTGCTCAGGTTGAAGAGAGTGCAACGCTGCCCCCAATACCTGGGTGTCGCCTCCAGAACTGGGTGTCGCACCCAGGCGAGCGCCGACTCAGGCCGGGTCGCGGCTGGCTGAGACCTCTTAGTGCTGGGAGCGAGGCATGTCCGGGCCCGGTGGGGCCCGACGGGCGGCGGTTTCAGCTCGCCGGGGCCGACACGGCGGCGTGCAGCTCCCGCACGCCAACGGCACGAGGGTGCCGCTGCGCCAACTCGGTCACGATGCTGCGGATCGCGGGGCGGTCTCTCACCTCGCCGGGGCTCGCACGATGGGCGTCGAGCAAGGCGCGGGCGGTCTGCTCAGGGCGGCCCCACGCCCACCAGGCACGGGCCATGTCTGTGCCCAGGCGTGCCTTCCTCTCAGCCGTGGGGAAATGCTCGGGCCGAAGGTTCCGCCCCGCCTCCAGGGCGGCGCCGGCGTCGCCAAGGGCCCAGTGGACGCCGACGGCGTAGAGATCCACGGCGGCCGGGCTGATGGGGAAGAGACGCCCGGCAGGCGCCTGGAGCGGCAGGCGCCGTGCGGTCCGCCGCGCCTCCTCGGCCATGGCCAGGGCCTCCGCGCGCCGGCCTCCCCGGGCGGCGGTGTAGGCCAGGGTGCACAGCATCTGCGCGTAGGCCGACGAGGCCGCGTCCGCCCGCAGCCCCGTCGCCTCCACCCGGGCCGCGGCCGACTCCATGAGGGTTTGGGCTTCCTCGCCCCGATCCTGGTGGCGCAGCACGATTGCGAGCTCGCGGGAGGCAGCAGCGGCGGCGAGCGGGGACCCGGACACCTCGGCCCAGGTGCGCGCGCGGTCGGCGGTGAGGCGGGCCTGCTCGTACGAGCCGAGCTTGATCAGCAGGGCGGCGCTCAGACTGTAGACGGAGGACAGTCGGGCCTGGTCCAGCTCGCGGCGCGAGGAGGCAGCGGCGTGCCCGTCGGCCAAGAGGCCCGGAAGCAGCCCGAGGAGCTGCGTGTGGGCCCCCTTGTCGTAGAGGTCGCGGGCGGAGGCCACACGAGCGTCCAGGGCACCCCTGCCCGTCGGGGGCGGGGTGTCGGCCAAAGCCCGGTCCATGCCGAGCAGCATGGCGGCCGGGGCGGTCGCCGTGGCGGCGAGCAACGAGCGGCGGCGCATCGGGTCCTCCTCGGCGTGCGGACTGGCCGACACTCTAGTGCTGGCCTGTCCGGAAGGAGCGGGGGCACCAGAGAACTCACCAGGACGTGTCGAGGAACGCCCACCGTGGAGGCGGCCCGGTGAATGAGCGTCAGGTCGGTGACCCGGGTACGGCGTTCCATCCGCGAGACCGTCGCCGCCGAGCACCCCAGGTGCTCGCCGAGTTCGGCGAGCGTCCATCCTCGGTGCTCACGGCCCAACCGTACGAGTCCGCCCGGTTGTCGCCGGGCGACTAGCTCCCTGACCTTCGCGCTGTTCCAGAGCGGGTCACCGGGCGCTGGTCCCTCCCCCTGCTGCACGACCGGGTGTCACCACGGTACGGGCGCGGGACGGCGCCCGTCGAGACCGCTTGCACAACGTGCAAACGCCTTGCAAGGAAAGCCAGTTGATCACCGGCCGGGTGCCGGATGCGGTGTTCTCGTTACATCGCCCCGCACCTCGTGGGGCACCATCCAAGGGAGGCACCATGGCAACCGCAGCCGACACCCCCGTCGCCACCGACCCGGTGACCGGGCTGGTCCGCTCCCCCCGTGACATCGTGCCGGCGGACCTCTGGGAGAAGCAGGTCGGCCTGCTGATGCGGGACTGCCCGTACGACTCCGTCATGGCCGCCCGCGTCCTCGGCCAGGGCTACGCCTACCTGCTCACTGCCATGTCCCTCCGGGGCCAGGGCCTGGGACTCGCCCCGAGCAAGCTCGCGACATCGGTGCCCACACGATCATCCTGGACACCGTCGCCTACGCCGAGCTGTGCGACAAGTACAACGGCGGGCACTTCCTGCACCACGTGCCCGAGGTCGAGATGAAGAACGACGGGTCGGTAATCAAGACCGCCCACCTCATCGCCCGCGCCGGTTGGGAGGTGGACCTCCCGCTGTGGGAGGACGCCGCCGACTGCGGCCCCTGCCACCCGGGCAACGACTCGCACTGACCCCCACGTGACGCCCTCGGCGGTCCGGGCCCACGGCTCGGGCCGCCGAGGCACGCCCGGGTGGCTTTCGCCCGAACCGGCAGCAGCCCCCGCGCGGTGCCGCCAGGATGACGCGGGTGACGACCACGACCACAGACCTATGGCACCACTACGGCCGGGCCCGCGCCGCGCAGGACCACGCCGTCCCCGACTCCTTCCGCTGGGCCTGGGACCAGCAGGACGGGCCGGGCCCGGAAGTCCTCGGCGACCTCACTGGCAAGACCGTGGCCGACCTCGGCGCTGGCGCCGCCCGCCACGCCGCGCACCTGGCCGTGCACCACGCCCCGAACCGGATCGACGCCGTGGACGCGTCCCCGGCCCAGCACAGCATGGCCACCGCCCTGTACGCCGACCTCGCCCCGCGCCTGCACCTCGTCCACGCGGACGTCGTCGCCCACCTTCGGGCGAACCCGGGCGCCTACGACATGCTTTACAGCCACTTCGGGGCGGTGGACTTCACCGACCCCCGCGAGCTGCTCCCGGCCGCCGCTGACGCGCTCCGCCCCGGTGGGCACCTAGTCTTCTCCACCCTCGCCCAATACTTGTCCGGCAAGCCCGCGCAGCCGGACGTCACGGCCGCCGAGGTGCCGGCGAAGACCCCGGGGGGCGAGAGCGCCACCATGCACCGGTGGGTGTTGCAGGAGCACGTGTGGACCAAGGTCCTGGACCAGGCCGGGTTCACCAACATCCGCGTCGAGGAGCTGCCCGCCGGCGACGGCCCCGGCCTGCCGCCACCCTCCTCGTCACGGCCGAGCGCCCCGCCACCTGAGACCGGGCCGGGGGATGCCGCTGCCCCGGGCCCAGTCTCCTGGTCTCCGGGACAGCGGTGCGTTCGCGCTGAGGGTTAGCTGAGGTTCGGCCGCTCCAAGAGCTTCTGCACTCGCGCGTCCAAAACCTTCTCCGCCTCCTGGTTGATCGTGAGCAGGGCCACCTGGGCAGTCACGATGACGTCGCACAGCTCCTTATCGACGTCCTCCCAGGTGTGGCTGTTGCCCTTGCGCGGGTTGGCGCCGAGGACCCCTGTGATGGCCTCCGCTGCCTCCCCGAACTCCTCACCGATCTTGAGCACGCGCAGCAGGCGCACGTCGCCGGCCGCGGCCTGGCCCTCCTCGTCCAGCCAGCCGCGCAGCTTCCGCACGCCGTCCCACGTCTGGTCCCTGTGGCTCGTCTCCTCGTACGTGTTGCGGCAGCGCGCCGCCGAGCGGTGACACCCCGTTTCAAGATCACACCCAGTTGACACCCAGACACCCAGAAAAACGCAATCAGGGCCGGTCCCCCCGAAGGGGAACCGGCCCTGACCTGCTGTTACGAAGTCGGGGTGGCGGGATTTGAACCCACGACCTCTTCGTCCCGAATGAGGGTCGGTCAAGATCGACACCTGCTTGTTTGCTATTCGCGCAGGTCAGGGCTTTGGTGGCAGGAAGTTTCGTGTGGTGTCGGAGGGGCTGGGGGAGCAGGTCGGCTCCCAGGTGGCTCCCAGCGGGACTTGCCTCGTCGACTACTTCAGCATCTCCAGCGATGGCATTCCACTCATGATCTTTGGCCCACTCAATTGGGCGAGGGGTACCGAGCTGCTCGAAATTTGGAGCCGAGACCTACGCATTACGAGGGCCTGAAAGATCATCTCACCCGGTGCTGTCTGGTGCCGCTACGTCCTGTACTCCCAGGTCAACGACGCCTTCAGCAACGTACCGTCCGATCCATCCGGTGCCAGACCGTCCGCTCACGCATCGCTCACGCACCAAACTGATGCTGCGCACCGGACTCGCGGCCTAGAAGTGCCTGGCCTCACACTGTTGAGCAAGATCGAGCACGCACGCCTCCGCCCCAGGTGGCCAGCCCCCGCTCATCACCCGCTACCTGAGTGCCCGTCAACCTCATCGATACGGCTCACTTTTGTCAGTGGCTCCGTGTAGCGTCCGAGTGACTCTGGACCACATCACACTGCGGTCACGCCCTGCCTTGCGTGACCGGTAGAGGGGGCAAGGCGCGTTGAGTATCACTGAGGGACTCTCACAGTCGGTCGAACTCAAGAAGCCGCTGACCGCACTCGTCAACAAGGGTTGCGTACCCGTCGGCGGCGTCTACCGTCTCGACTATGACTCTGCTGTGGTGTTGACCGATGACTTCAAAAAAGAGAAGGCTGGCGGGGTTCCAAGGGGCGGCTTCCTCCTCGCCGTCGCGGGTGATAACACGCCTTCTGGATTCATACTTGAGGACCAGGAAGTCATCTTGCTCCGAGTCCGCGGCACTGCGCCGCTGCCGAACGAGTCGGAGCTCATTCAAACCCGCCTAGCTGTCGTCCGCGATGCTGGCGCATCAGGGGTAGGATTCGACGACGTCACGGATGTACTAACACGGAACGAACTCCAGCAGTCAGCTTTCGACTGCGAGGTTTTGGGCACCTTTTATACCGAGACGGATTCCCGCGACGCCCTGATCGAATATGGGGCGGATGTTGACAACGTGGTGGTTTCTGCTCGCTACCAAGTATTCCTGCCATCAACTGAGGTGTTGTCGTGGTTGGCCTCCTACCCTGCGCCCGCCGATAAAAAGGATGCCCTCGCGATCGGTAAGGTCCGATTCGCCGCCACACGACGTAAAGCCCTGATTTCCGGAACCGACCAGGCGCGTGTCCATATCAACGTATCTGACTTCGTCGGTCGAAAGACTGCCGTTTTCGGAATGACTCGAACCGGTAAGTCCAACACTATCAAGACTCTGGTTACAGCGGTCCATCAGTACGGCTCGGACCATGGTCGTTCCATCGGTCAGATTATTTTTGATCCACAGGGCGAATATGCCAACGTGAATAAGCAGGACCGCACCGGTCTGCGCCTGCTCGGCGACGACTCAAGTACTGTGCGGATCTACAAGGTAGAACCCAGTTCCGCGGACAGCCGGGAGCAGCCCCTTCGGATTAACTTCTATGACCGCGAGGTACTCGAAGCCGCCTGGAGTCTGGTAAGCGAAGCCACTGCGCCGGTCGATACCAACTACGGGAAGACGTTCCGGTCAGCGGTCCTAGATGAACCCGATAAAGATGATCGCAGTAGGCACGCCCGCTGGGGGTGGGCTACGGTCGCCTTTTACGGCCTTCTGGCTAAGTGTGGATTCTCGGCGCCGAATTTGCCGCAGGCTCTTGTCATCCCTGCCCCATCAGGCCCGATGACGGACTTTATGTCCTCCCATCCAAATGCTGTTGCACAGGCTGGCCGGGCAGGGAGCTACCGCGTCCTCAGCCCTGCAGGCGCGCTGGCACTTGCCGAGTGGGTTGGTGAGCGAGAAAGCGACTTCCCCAAGTGGCACGACACTAAGGACTGCCATTTCACCGCCATCTGGAATGTTTACAAGTATACGGGTGTGACTTCGTCCATTCACACTATCCGACCATTCCACGGGCCCGAATCGGCAGGGGACGTCGGTGAGCACCTGTGGAATGACATGCTGGCAGGGCGACTTTCAATCGTGGACCTTTCCAGCGGAAACGACATGGTCGCGAAAGTCATGTCCGAACGCATCGTCACCCACCTCTTGAACCGTGCAAGTGAACGGTTCCGCACCGACCACGATCCGGTAGACATGCAGATTATCGTCGAAGAGGCACACAACCTCTTTGAGCGTGGTGGACGCGACGTGGCCGACGATCCCTGGGTACGCCTGTCGAAAGAGGCAGCAAAATATCGAATGGGGCTGATCTACGCGACACAAGAAGTCACTTCCGTCGACAAGCGAATGCTGTCAAATACATCGAATTGGCTGATCGCGCACCTCAACTCCGATCACGAAACACGCGAGTTGGCGCACTATTATGATTTCAAGGTATGGACTCCGAGTATCATCCGCGCAGAGGACGTCGGTTTTGTGCGGATGAAAACCTATTCAGGAAAGTACATCGTCCCGGTGCAGATTTCCAAGTTCGATCACTCGATGGTCAATAAGGCCCGAATCGCCGCCGGCCTGACAGGCATTGATATCGCGAACGAAGGCGAGTAAGTCGTGCCTTACGAAGGAGAAAAGGCTTCTAGGCTAGGCCACGTGGATACGGTGAGGAATGAAGCAGTCCGCGCTGCTCTTCAACGCTGGTCCATCACTAGCGCTCGCCCCGATAGCGGAAAGGAAATCACCGAACTGTGCTCACCTCTCGAAGATTTGCCGCTCTCAGGCAAACTCGAGGAGGTCGACTTCTCAATCACGGTTGACGGATCAGACACCGAGGTCGAGGCCACTCGAAACCACCCGACGGTGAAGGTCGGCTATCTGAGAGTTGCCGGATCAGTGGTGCGACTCGACGCCTTTCGTAAGCTAGCGCGAGTAAAGCATATCGACCCACGTGAAGTCCGTAACTCCCACTCCGAATACGCTTTCGACGTAGCTCTCCCTGGATCTCAACTGACTCGGCCAGGAATGAGTGGCGTAGAAACCTGGCGCGCGGAACTCGAAGATTTTCTCCGCAGTTCGCGTTTCGACTCCAACACCGAGATGACCCTCGCAGATGCGCTCCTCGCGCTGCACGGGACTCGGGGCAGACCTGCGACCGAAATCAGCCTGCGCGTTTGCCCGGGATGCGGCCTGAAGGCGACCAGCAGCTTCACGCTTACAGCTACCAAAGAGGGTGGGTCGTGCCAGTCGTGCAACACCCACCTCTATCTTGCGGACGTCTTGCGAACTCACGAGGAATATAACGACGAAGGATCAAACTTCACCCCTCTTGGGCGCGTCATGACAGCAGCTGAGAGGCTGATGTCCGTGTGCTACTTGAATTTCTTCGCCGACACCGCACCTGAAGTCCTTCGACACACTCTATTTATTACTGATGGACCGCTGGCAATGTTCGGCCCTCTTGCCCCGCTCAAGCGTAGGTTTGAGGAGCATCTGGGCGACCTCGGCGCTTGGTGCGCTAAGCGGAACCTCGTCGCCCCGCTGATTGTCGGAATCGAGAAAACTGGCGCTTTCGTCGAGCACGCGGAGTTGATCAAGGATCTAATCCCGTTGGGTCATGTAATGCGGCTAACGAACGCTTATATTAATAAGATTTCCGGGCGCCCTGAGGGTAATCACTATGGTGTGGATGAATTCTACGGACGCCGCTTTATCTACCGCACTCGAACAGGAGATCCTCTGGTAATTACAGTTCCTCCCCAGGCAGGACTCTCGCCATACGACGGCGGCAGGCCGGAGGTCGAGGGTTGGGATGCCTATCCGACACTCCGTCTGATATGTGAGATCCTCGACTCGCTTAGGACCCGCATGTACCGGCATGCTGTCGTGCCCATCGCCCTCGCCCACTCGGCAGCCGCTCTGCCACTCGGCGTGGGGCGCTCTGTCTTGACGATGATGGCTCAGCAGAACATCCCAGGGCTGAAACTTGACCTCCAAGCGGTGCAACCACCGACATACTTCAAGAACTAGGCTCGATCATGTTCCGGATCACTACTGCCATCCGGCAAGATGGGGCGGTGACCTCAGTGACCTCGTCGGCGTCTGCCATCAGCGCAAGCACCACTGCTCGGATTTCCAATCCATTCGGTGCCGACAAGGCGATCCACGCTCAGGCGCGATCCCTGCCGCAACAGCTTGAGCCCATCTCTCACGCACTCTCCCACGGCCGTTACCAGTCCCCCTTGCGTTATCCAGGGGCTAAGTCATCACTGTCGCCCGTGATCGCACGGATAATAACTTCCGCGAAGCAATCTCGGGAGGTTCCCGAAGTAAATCTTCTAGTGGAGCCGTTCGCCGGCGGTGCATCGGCATCACTTCGCGCGATTGGTGAGGGAGTCGCAGACCGTATTCTGCTCGCAGACGCTGACCCGCTAGTCACGTCCTTCTGGCAAGCAGCTGCCGATGATACCGAGCAGCTAATCGATCGCATGTATGGTGAATGGAACCGTTACATTCGCAATGGTGGCGTGTCAGGCGTGGAGCGATGGGATTACTGGCGCGTTTGGGCGCCACGCCCAGAGATGGATTCACGTGATCGCCGCATGAGTGTCGCGATGCAATGCCTGTTCCTTAACCGGACCACCTTCTCGGGAATCTTGCATGGCAAGGCGGGGCCCATTGGCGGGCGCGCTCAGGCCAGTGCCTACCCAATCGGATGCCGCTGGAATCCAGACGCGCTTGCGGAACGAATTAGGTATGTCGGCCACCTCTACACCATCGGACGTCTAGTAGACGTATGGTGCAAGGACTGGCGACAAACGCTTGAAGACGTGCCTGAGCAATACCCACAGCTCCTGCCTTCCCGCGTAGTTGCCTACCTGGACCCTCCATATATCGAAAAGTCTTCGCTTCTGTATCGAACGTCGTTTGATCCCCACGGTGGCTACGGAAGCAACGGGCGCACTTCGGACACCCGCCCCGGAATTGACACACTTCACCTCGACCTAGCCGGATACCTGCGGACAAAGGCACAGTTCCGGTGGCTACTCAGCTACGACAATTACCCCCTGCTCATGCAGAGCAAATGGCTTTATGGCCAATCCAGGATGGCACCGACAGATATCGATCGCGAGACTCTTGGGGTACGTCAGTGGCGGATTAGTAAGCGGTTGGTTGCTACACGCTACTCTGCAGGTGGACGGTCGGGAAAAAAATCCGCCGAGGAATTGCTAATTACCACGCTCCCCCCGTCGACTGTGCCAGTAGACGATCAACTGCGCTTGCCGTAATTTGCCGCCAAAACAGCCGGTGCCAGTGGACGCCTGAATAGCCCCGTTCGGGGCAGGTGAGTTGATAGCTCCTGTGCTGGCGGAGGTCGCGGTATCGGGCCGGCTGCGTGGGTACCCGACGAACCCGTCTGATACAGAGTGGGTGGGCGGTACTGCCCCCCCATTACCGTCTTCATTGGCTCCGCAACGGAGCTTCCGGCCTCCGGGACCGGCATGACTTCCCCCCTTGTTAACCATGATCCGGGGGGTGATGTCACCGGCTCCGGAGGCACTGACTGACCGCTGATCAGGGGCATAACCACCGACCTCTCCGCAGGTCGGGAGGCTCTTCGTAATGTGGATGTGGCGATCGGTGCCGTGGCTTCGAGGCCGGATGAGCACAACCGGAGGTTGCACGTGATCGACACCGGCGACATCGACGTCCATCTCGGCCTGGACGTCGGCAAAGGCGAACACCACGCCACCGCGGTGAACCCGGCCGGCAAGAAGGTCTTCGACAAACGGCTGCCCAACACCGAACCCAAACTCCGCGAGCTCTTCGACAAACTGACGGCCAAGCACGGCACCGTCCTGGTCGTGGTCGACCAGCCCGCCTCGATCGCGCCCTGCCGCTGGCCGTGGCCCGTGACACGGGCTGCCAGGTCGCCTACCTGCCCGGATTAACAATGCGGCGGATCGCCGATCTCTATCCCGGCGAGGCCAAGACCGACGCGAGGGACGCGCTCATCATCGCGGACACCGCCCGCTCGATGCTCCACACCCTGCGGTCCATCGAGCTCGAAGACGAGACGATCGCCGAGCTGGAGATGATCGTCGGCTTCTACGACGACCTGACCGGCGAAGCCACCCGCATCGCCAACCGGCTGCACGGCCTCCTCACCCAGATCCACCCCTCACTGGAACGCGTCCTGGGCCCCAGGGTCCAGCACCCGGCCGTGCTGCTGATGCTCCAACATCACGGCTCACCAGCCAAGTTGAGGAAGGCAGGACGCCGCCGCCCGGTCACCCTGATCCGCCCCAAGGCGCCCAGGATGGCCGAGCGGCTCATCGCCGACGTCTTCACCGCACTCGACGAACAGAGTGTCGTCGTCCCGGGCACCGACGCCGCCGCACTGATCGTCCCCAGCCTGGCCGGCTCCCTCAAAGCCGTCCTTGACCAGCGCAAACTCCTCGCCACCCGGATCGAAGAACTGCTGGAGGCCCACCCTCTTTCGAAAGTCCTGACGTCCATGCCCGGCATCGGCGTCAGGACCGGAGCCCGCATCCTCATCGAGGTCGGCGACGGCAGCACCTTCCCCACCGCCGCCCACCTCGCCGCCTACGCCGGACTCGCCCCCGCGACCAGAAACTCAGGCTCCTCCATCCGCGGCGAACAACCCTCCCGCAGGGGAAACAAGCAGCTCAAACGGGCCTTCTTCCTCTCCGCCTTCGCCTCGCTGGGCGACCCCACCTCGCGCACCTACTACGACAAAAAGATCGCCCAGGGAAAGCACCACACTCAGGCTCTGCTCTGCCTCGCCCGCCGCCGGGCCGACGTCCTGTTCGCCATGCTCCGCGACGGCACCTTCTACGAACCTCAACCCGCCCCAACCACTTGACCGAAGTCATAGGGGCACCCCCCCACGGCCGCCTCCGAAACCAGCCGATCCTTTCGTAGGGCATGAGTTCGCCAACGCCGAGTTGCCCTACGAGGTGCGTCAGACCACCGGCCATGCGCAGATCTTGCTCGCGCTGGCGCTCGTCACGTTAGGGAAGGCCCCTGGGTGGGGCGTAACTGTCCTTTGTTCGTAGCGGACTTCGAAACTGCACGTTGCCGCCACGCCCTACGAAAAGTGGCAGCGGGTGCCTCCAGTACGTACTCCGCACCACCGCCATCCCAGTGGGTGCCTGGGCGCCGCCCACTAACTCCGTCCAGACCAAAGCTGCGCTCCGGAAGGCAATTTTCGATGGCAGAGCCAGCGACGCTTCATCTCGACAGAACGTCTCAAAGCGGCCGCATTCGCAGTTCGGCCAGTGTCTAAAGCCGGGCACTCACTCAAGGGGGCCGACGGTACAACGAGAGCCCCAGGCTGGCGATTGAGGCCGCCCCTTTCGTTGTGTATCAACTCCTTGCGCGGACTACTTCATCAATGCTGGGGCGGATCTCTGCGTCGTAGGAGAGCATGTGTCCGATCAACGCTCCGAGTTTGCCTGTTATGTCCACAGGTCGGTGCGCGCCGTTCACGATGGCCTGCCTCTGCTTCGGGCGCGAGGCGTCGTCCGGATATGCAACTGCCCGCGACCCTGTCGCGGAGATGAAGAGCGAAGCACCCAGTGAGCCTTTTTCAACCTCCTGACGTAGCTGCGTACTTGGGGTGACAACGAAGTGAAGCCCCTGGTAGATGGGTTTCGACCAAGAGAACCG
>NZ_JACHJL010000003.1 GCF_014203645.1 Streptomyces zagrosensis
TCAAGCGCGAGGGCCACAAGTGGTTCGTCGTACTCACCGCCGAACAGGACCGGCCCCAACCGCTGCCCGCGACCGGCTCCGTGGCCGGGATCGATGTGGGCATCGCTCACTTCCTCGCCGACTCGAACGGCGCCTTCGTACCCAACCCGTGCCACGGCCGTCGTGGGGCCGCGAAACTTCAGGTGGCGCAGCAGGTCTTGGCCCGTTTCCCGCGCCGCAAGGCCAAAGACCGTACCGCCAACCACCGGCGCGCGGTGGACAAGGTCGCCCAGCTCCACGGCAAAGTCCGGCGTCAGCGGCTGGACCACGCGCACAAGACCGCGCTGAGTTTGGTCCGCGCACACGACTTCATCGCGCACGAAGACCTCAAGATCCGCAACATGAACAAGGCCCCCGCACCCCGGCCCGACCCCGGCCAGGCAGGCGCGTTCTTGGCCAACGGGGCCGCCGCGAAGGCCGGGCTCAACACGTCGATCCACGATGCCGGATGGGGGGTTTTCCTGACGATCTTGCACGCCAAGGCTGAAAGCGCCGGACGGGAAGTGATCGCAGTGGACCCCCGCAATACCTCCCGCACTTGCCCCGAATGCGGGCACACCGCGAAGGAGAACCGGCCCACACAGGAAAAATTCCACTGCCTCTCGTGCGGCCACACCGCGCACGCCGACACGGTAGGAGCTACCAACGTTCTACGGGCCGGGCTGGTCCGTCGCAACGCCAACCCGGCGTAACGAGAAGCCCCCGGCTTCAACCGGAGGAGGAGTCACGGCCAGTACGGTAGCGCTCGCCGTGTCGGCGCGGCGCGCCCACCAGGGGAGCCGGCGCCGCACCGGACGAGCGGGAACCGCTGGTTGCGTACGCGCTCGACCTGGTCGTCGGCCAGTCCACGACGTGAGCGAGGTGGCAGGCCGCGCGGTCGGGGCGACAGGCCGCGCCACGGGGGATGGCAGGCCCCTTAAGAGCGCGTAGGGCGCGGGATGGTTGCCGCGTCGCGTTGTTACCGTGGCCTATGGCCAGCGAATCTTCTGGGGCGGCGCGTCATCGCCGCGAGCAGCTCCGTGAGTTTTTGCGTACGCGGCGGGCGCGGCTCACGCCCGATGACGTCGGCATGGTGGCTGTGGGCAGGCGCCGGACGCCGGGGTTGCGGCGTGAGGAGGTCGCCGCGCTGGCCGGGGTGGGTATCTCTTGGTACACGTGGCTTGAGCAGGGTCGTGACATCAACGTCTCGACCGAGGTGCTCGATGCGATCAGCGGCGCGCTACGCCTGACCGAGCCGGAGCAGGCACACCTGTATCTGCTGGCAGGCCTCAATCCGCCGCTGGGCGGCGGGGCACGCGGCGCTGCGGTGGCCCCGGAGTTGCGGCATGTCCTCGATGCGTGGATGCCGCGGCCCGCAGTGCTTCAGGACCGGTACTGGAATCTGATGGTGGTCAATGACGCGGCGCGTACGGTGTTCGGTTATGGAGCCGGTGACCACAACTGCCTGGTCACGTTCTTCACCAATGCCCGATACCGCGGCATGCAGACCCACTGGGCGTCGGTCGCGCCCGTCGTCGTAGCGGCCTACCGAGCCGACGCGGCACACTTCCCCAGCGACCCCGAGTTCGACCGGGTGGTAGCCGAACTGAGCGCGGTGTGCCCTGAGTTCGTCGAGCTGTGGGCGCGCCACGATGTGAGCGCCCACATCCCCGCGGTGAAGGCCGTGCACCACCCCGAGGCCGGTGATCTTGTCTTCGACAAGACGACCCTGACCGTGGCCGACCGCAAGGACCTGCATCTGGTGCTGTACAACCCGCGGCCAGGCACCGGAACCGAGGATCGGCTCGAACGGCTGATGCGCGTCAGGCTCGCCGCCACGGCCTGAGCAGCCGCCGAACGTGGTGGTGCCACACCCTGGATAGGTGCGCCCTGTCCGTTTCACGCGCCGGTTGGCACGCTCAGTCGCATGACACACAGCACCCCCCGTATTTCCCGATTCGACGACAAGACCGCGCTGGTCACCGGCGGTACGAGCGGCATGGGACTGGCCGCCGCGCGGAGGTTGCTCACCGAGGGCGCGCAGGTGGTCATCACCGGCCGCGACACGGCCCGGCTGGACGCCGCGGTGACAGACCTGGCCGGTGGGGACCGCGTTCTCGCCGTACGCGCCGACGCGGCGAGCCTCACTGACCTCGATGCGCTGATGGACGCGGTCCGGGGCCGGTACGGGCGGCTCGACGTGGTGTTCGCCAACGCGGGCGTCGCGTCGTTCCAGCCGAACGCCGAGACCACCGAGGCCGAGTTCGACCGGGTGGTGGACATCAACTTCAAGGGGGTGTTCTTCACCCTGCAAAAGGCCACCCCGCTGCTGGCCGATCATGCGGCGGTCGTGATCAACGCGTCGTGGACGCTGCACCGCGGCCTGCCCGGCGCTTCTGTCTACTCGGCGACCAAGGCCGCGGTGCACAACCTGGCGCACACGCTCGCGGCGGAACTGGGGCCCAGGGGTATTCGTGTGAACTCCGTGAGCCCCGGCTACATCGAAACCCCGATGTTCCACGACGCCGTACCCGCCGCGGAGCAGCCGGCCATCGTCGCCGATGTGGCCGCCGGCCGTGTGGGTACCGCGGATGAGGTCGCCGCTGCGGTCGCGTTCCTCGCGTCCGGCGAAGCGTCGTACGTCAACGGGCAGGACCTGATCATCGATGGCGGCCTGGTTGCCGCCATCCCTGGTGCTACGGGCTAGCTGACGCCGGCTGGGGGCGGCGCAGGGCCGTGCCGAGGGAGGTCGGTTACGGCGAGGTGAGCGGCTCGGCCTCGTACGCCTGGTGCAGCAGTTCCAGGAAGGCCGGCGCTTCGGGCAGGGAAGCGTCGCCGAGCTGACGTACGGCCACACCAGGCGTCCAGGAGTTCATGACGACGGCGCCGGCCAGGGACGGCAGCTCGGCGGGCGTGATCTCCTGGGCGCGTTGCGGAACGCCGAGGCGATCCAACTGCCGGCGCACGATGCCCATCGTGGTGCCGCCCAGCATCTCGGCGAGCGGCCACACCACCGCGGTGCCGTCCCAAAAGGCCAGGTTCCAGATCGTCGCTTCGCTGAAGCGGCCCTGGCGGTCGAGGAAGGCGGCGTCGTCAAAGCCTGTCCCCTGGGCCTGACGTATGTAGTACGTCTTGGCCACCTCGCCGACGTGTTTCACGGTCGGAAGGATGCGTTCGTACTCGACCGTCGCCAGCGCCAGCGGGCCCTGTGGCCCGTATGCGGCAGGTCCCGTACGCACCAACACCTCGGGCCGCACGCCCGCTTCGGGCGCTGTGAACTCGCCTGCCGCGTGGTACATCGTGGCCGTCAGCGAGAGGTCGGGGGGACCGGCCTCCAACGCCGCTCGCAGGTGGGACAGGAGGCGGTCATCGGGCAGCGCCTGACCGAACAGTTCGTGTGAGGCGTACCGCAGTCGCTCCAGATGGAGATCGAGACCGCGGATCTGGCCGCCGCGTACCTGCATGGCCGTGAAGTGGGCGTAGCCCGCGAAGGCGAGCGGCGTTAGCTCCTCGGTGGTCGCGGGCTGACCGTTGCGGTGGACGACGAACGAGGTCATGTATCTCACTCCAGCAGTACGACATCGGGTGGGGGAGCAAAGGGCCGGCCCCGGCCATGGTGGCCAGTTGGCAGCCCCGCGTGGGGTTCGCTCTTGGAGGGACGTTAATCCCTGACATCGATGAGAGGGTCAAGTCCGGGCGGGGTACGGAGGCCGATGACCAGCGCACCGCCCGTGGGGCGCCGCCGTCGCGGCAGTACCGCCGAGCCAGCACCGTTGCGGCAGGGCGGGGCTACCGTCGTGTCATGGATGCGATAGTGCCGTTCCTGTTGATCGTCGGATTCTTCGCCGCCAGCCTGGGCTGCTGTGTGTGGTTGGCGGTGCATGTGCGGCGCCGCGGTACCGCTGGCGGGGCCATCAGCGCGGCCATGGCCTCGTACGACGAGGCGTTCAAGGTGACGTCGCACGAGTCGTACTACGAGATCCAGGCGCTCACCCAGCGCAAGGCGCCCCTTTTGTCGCCCGACGAGGAGTGGCGGACGGAGCGGGGCGCGGCCGGTCGGCTGGGCTCGCGGGACCGCCCGCTCGCGGTGCGGCCTCGCCGCCTGCGCCGCGGGCTTGGACGCCGCATCGCGCGCCTGGGCCGGCGCGGCCGTTGAGGGAGCGCGAGGGCGACAGCAGCCCCAGCGGCCGGGTATCGCGGCAGCAGCCCAGCAGCCCAGCAGCCCAGCAGCCCGTAGCAGTTCCTGGCAGTTCCTGTGGCCCTCAGCGATCGAGCAGGGCCAGGTCGAGACCGCGCAGGCGGGCGGGGTCGGCGATCACGTCATACGCGGTGACCTGGTCGTCCTGCACCGTGACGGCCACGGCGAGGAGCAACCTGCCGTGCGGGGCCACGACGATGCCCACGGCCCCGTTGATGAGAGCCGGCGCCCCGAACTTCGACTTTCGGCCGAAGGCCAGCGTGTGCTTCGCCACCGCCTGCGCGCCGCGGACCTCCGTCTGCGCGCCCGGTGGCAGGACGGCGGGGTCGGCCCTGCGTACGACGTCGGGGGCGAGCACGGCGAGGAGCCCGGCCATGTCGCCACTGCGTGCGGCGGCGAGGAACGCGTCGAGGACATGCCGGTGCCGGGCGAGCTCGGCAGCGGACACGACGGGGGTGCCCCGCACCTTGTGGCGGGCGCGGCTGGCGAGCTTCTTGGTGGCCGTTGGCGAGCGTTCCACGATGGGTGCCACCTGCTGAAACGGCACGGCGAACAGGTCATGGAGCACGAAGGCGATCCGTTCCGCCGGGGTCAGCGTGTCCAGGACCACGAGCAGCGCACGGCCCACCGAGTCGATCAGTAGCGCCTCGTGTTCGGGGTCGTCGCTGGGCCGGTTGTGAGCGCCGCCCTGGTCGTTGTCGGGGTGGTGGAGGTCGTCGGGGAGTTGCTGCCCGACCAGGTCTTCGCGCCGCGCCGCTCGGGCGCGCAGCATGTCGAGGCAGATGCGGGACACGACCGTCGTCAGCCAGCCGGCCAGGTTGGCGACCTCGCTGGTGTCCGTGCGGCTGAGCCGCAGCCAGGCTTCCTGAACGGCGTCGTCCGCGTCGCTGGACGAGCCGAGCATCCGATAGGCGATGGCACGCAGGTGACTGCGGTGTGGTTCGAATCGTTCCGCCAGCCGGCCCTGCTCGTCCATCGGTCACCTTTCGCTGTGCGGCCCCGTCACCTGGATGACGTACGCACTCAGGCCGAGGTGACACGAGCCTGCCGCAGGCTATGCGCCGGGCCGCCGACGAGGAGAGATTTGCCATGAGCACAGCCCTTTTGAGCGCACTCGATCAGCCATTGCTGCGGCGAGCGGACCTCGGGGGCCTGTCCCTGCCCAACCGGGTCGTGCTGGCCCCGATGACGCGGGCCAGGGCGGCCAATGCCGCTCTGGTGCCGACCGAGCTGCATGCCGCGTACTACGGCCAGCGGGCCGGTGCGGGGCTGATCATCACCGAGGGGACCTGGGTCAGCGAGCAGGCGATTGGCTTCGTCAACGTTCCCGGCATCTACAGCGAGGAGCAACTGCTCGCGTGGCGGCGGGTCACCGATCTGGTGCACGCCCTGGGCGGTCGCATCGTGCTCCAGCTCTGGCACACCGGTGCCGCCTCGCACCCCGACCACCACGGGGGTGCGCTGCCCGCGGGCCCCTCGGCGATCAATCCTCGGGTGCGAACATTCACCCCCGGCGGATTTCGGGAAACCGTCACTCCTCGCGCGATGACGCGGGCCGACATCGTCGCCACGGTTGCCGACTTCCGCGCCGCTGCCGAGCATGCCCACCGTGCGGGCTTCGACGGGGTCGAGGTCGGCGCCCTCGGCTCGTCCCTGATCGCGCAGTTCCTCAACCCGCGGATCAACGAGCGCTCGGATGAGTACGGCATCGATCGCACCGGCCGGCGGCGCCTGCTGTTGGAGATCATCGACGCGGTGGCCGAGCCGTGGGGCGGGCAGCGCGTCGGCGTTCGACTCTCGCCGTACTGGACCGAGGGCGACTACTTCACCGCGGCCGAGGCCGTCCTCGCCGACTACGACGAGCACGTGTCGGCGCTGGGTGACCACCCGGTGGCGTATCTGCATCTGCGCGGACGCGACGTCGCTATGCCGGACGACGCCCCCGATCTGGACGCGATCGCGCGCTACCGCCGACAGTTCGACGGCCCCCTGATCGCGAACAACGGCTTCGATCAGGCGACGGGGAACGCCATCATCGAGGCCGGCGTCGCCGACGCCGTGTCGTACGCCAGGCACTTCGTCGCCAACCCCGATCTCGTGACCCGGTTCGCGCTAGGGCGGGAGTTGACGGTCGGCGACCCGGACACCTACTACGGCGGCGGTGTCGGCGGCTATGTGGACTACCCGATGGGCGCTTGGGAAGACGCGGCCCGGTAGCGCGCCACGGCCGCGGGCGGCAGTTGCTGCGGGGGTGGGGTCAGGGGCGCGGCGGGGCCGGGTGAGGCCGTAGTGTGCGGGCCAGTTGGGCCGGGGTGGGTGGTGGTCGGGGCCGTCGCGGGTCGCTTTGGTTGTCGGTGCCACTGCGTACTCTTCGTTCATGCCTGAGCTTCAGCGTCTGCGCCCCGATCACGCCCCCGCCCTGCTTGCGTTCGAGCGCACCAATCGGGCCTACTTCGCCGCATCGATACCTGACCGAGGCGACGCGTACTTCGCCGAGTTCGAGGCCCGGCACCAGAGCCTGCTCGCGGAGCAAGCGACCGGGCTGATCCTTTTCCATGTGCTGGTGGAAAGCGATGGCGAGGTGGTGGGGAGGGTGAACTTGGTGGACGTGGCGGACGGTTCGGCCGAACTCGGCTACCGGATCGGCGAACGAGCCGCAGGCCGGGGCCTGGCCACCGCGGGCGTCCGACAGGTGTGCACCCTCGGCGCCACGGAGTACGGCCTGACCACGCTGCGGGCCGAGACGACGCTCGACAACGCGGGATCGCGCACCGTGCTCACCCGTACGGGATTTGTGCCAGTCGGCGAGATGACGTTGGACGGGCGCCCGGGCCTGCGCTTCGTACGGTATCTACGCGAGGAAGCCGCCGCGAACCCCGCGCCGTAACAGTGCGGAGGACAATGCGGCACAGCGCGCGGACCCGTGGTGAGGCGCGCTAAGGACACGGAGAGGGAGGGGCATCGCATGGAGAGTCCGCATCAGGGGCGTGGGCAGGAACCGGAGCATGAGCGGGCGCAGGGGGCCGAGCCACAGGAGGTGCAGCGGAGATTCGCTGCACTGACGACGGCCCATCTGGCCGACGCCTGCGTTCGCGCCCGCTTCCCGGTGCGCTGCGCACCGGCGGCCATGCAGGCTGTGGAGCCGGGGAGTCGGCTCGTGGGTCGGGTGCTGCCCGCCCGGCACGTCGGCAGCGTGGACGTCTTCTTGGAGGCGTTCGAAGCGGCGCGACCGGGCGATGTGCTGGTGGTGGACAACCGCGGGCGGATAGACGAGGCGTGCGTCGGTGACCTGGCGGTGCTTGAGGCACAGGCCGCCGGTGTCTCCGGGGTCGTGATCTGGGGGCTGCACCGCGACACGGCCGACATTCGGGCCATCGGACTGCCGGTCTTCAGCCTGGGCGCCATCTCCACCGGCCCGCTGAGCGTGGGGGACCGTCCGCAGGGTGCGCTGGAGTCGGCCACCGTGGGCGAATGGACGGTGGGGCCCGACGACCTGGTGCTCGGCGACGACGACGGGGTGCTGTTCGTGCCGGCCGAGCGTGCCGATGACCTCTTGACGCTCGCGGAGACGATCCGCGACACGGAGCGACGCCAGGCCGAACAGATCCGCGCCGGCGTTTCGCTGCGCGCCCAGGTGCAGTTCGACACCTACCTCGCGCAGCGCCGCCAGACGCCATCGCTGACCTTCCGCGAACACCTGCGAGCCGTCGGCGGCGCGATCGAGGAGTGAGCGCCTTCGCCTAGTGCGCGGGACCGTACAGCGGGCGAGTTCGCTGAGCGCGTGGGTCCGCGGGATGAACATGCGCAAGGGGTCAGCGTGTTCACCGAGCGGGGCGGCGCGTTCGAACGGTGAAGCGGCGCGTTGGGGGGTCGGGTGCCGGTTGCGTCACCGGGACGCTGCCGGGCCGGACCGTGTAGTTGGTGTTGGTGTTGGTGTTGGTGCTGGCGGGGGCGGGGGCGGGGGCGGGGGCTTGGGCGCGAGGGGGGCGTTGCCTGCTGCCGCCTGCCGCAGGGCCTGTCGGCAGGCACGAACGGCCGGGTGATGGCTGCTTCCACGGCGAACGGCCGTGAAGAGGCGGCGCGCTCGCTGGCCGCGAGGCAGCTCCCGTACCGGCACGGTCGGCTCCTGGTCGCTCCACACCAGATCGGGCAAGAGCGCGGCGGCGTGGCCCTGCTCCACGAGTCGCCGATGCAGCAGCAGGTCAGTGGACTCGTACCGTACGTCGGGCTCGAAGCCCGCAGTGCGACACAGGGTCAGGGCCCAGTGCCGGGCGGCCGTGCCACCCGGCTCCATCACCCAGGGGTGCCCTGCCAGCGAACGTAGCGCCGCCTGCGGGCCATCAGCGATATCCACGGGCCGCTGCGGCAGGGCGAGGCGCAGCGGATCGTCACACAGGTCCTCCTGCTCCACACCGTCGGGCCGGGGGTTGGGATTGCCTGGATATTCCTCGGCCACCACGATGTCGAAGTCGCGGGCGAGCAGCGCCGGCAGGGCCTTCTCCGGTTCCCGTTGGGTGATGTGCAGGCGCAGTCGCGGATGCGTGGCGCGCAGCAGCGTCAGCGCCGTTGGCACCAGGGCGAGGGCCGCGGTCTGGAAGGCCGCCACGCGGAGCGTGCCGGTGAGGTCGGTGAGCGAGGTGGCGATGTCTGCCTCGGCGCGCTCCAGGCGTTCGAGTACCGCCTCGGTGTGGGCCACGAGGATCTCGGCCTGTTCCGTGAGCCGCACGCGCCGCCCGACCGGTTCCAAAAGCGGCACGCCGACCTCCGCCTCCAACTGCGCGAGTTGTTGCGAGACGGATGAGGGGCTGTACGAGAGGGCCGCGGCGACGGCCGCGAGGGTACCTCGGTGCTTGAGCTCGCGCAGGAGCCGCAATCGGTGAAGATCAAACATCGGCCTGTCCTTCGGCGGTGTGGACGAGGCCCGCCGTTTGGTTGGTTTTCCTGATGGATATAGGTCGAAAACACTCGCTGGACCGAGGACAGGGCGCGGTCGCAGGCTGGTGGCATGTCTGAGACCTCCTCTTCCGAACCGGCCTTTGCCGATACATCGTCTTCGGGGACGCCCTCGGCTGATACGCCGCACGGCGCCTCGGCAGTTTCCCGTACGTCCGCATCCTGGCCACGCACATCGGGCGCCGGTACGGCCTCTTTCGGTGTGGCTGGTGCGGATATGGCTGGTTCGGATGTGGCGGGTTCCGGTACAGCGGGCTCCGGTACGGCGGGTTCGGGTGCGACGCCGTCGCGTTCGGCCGCCGCCCGCGCCCGGCCGCCCGGTGCTCCGCTTTGGTACGCGCGGCCCGCCGGCAGAGGGTGGAGCTGCGCACCCGCGCCCGCCGATGCGCGGGAGTTCCACGCCGCGCTGTCCGATTACGCACCCACCCGACTCGTCGAACTCCCGAGCCTGGCCGCGGAGTTGGGTGTCAGGCGGGTCTTCGTCAAGGATGAATCGTCCCGATTCGGGCTCCCCGCGTTCAAGGCGCTCGGCGCGTCCTGGGCGCTGCACCGGGTGCTCGCCGAGCGGGCCGCGGCGTCCGCGGCGGACGGCCAGGGGACGGGCCGGCGAGTGGCGGCCCAGTCCGGGACCGGAATTGGGGGCGGAAGCGAGACAAGAGCCGGGGTTGGAATCGGGGCCGCGGCCGGTGAGCCGGTCACGTTCGTCACCGCGACCGATGGCAACCACGGCCGGGCCGTGGCCCGCATCGCCCGCCTGCTGGGCCAGCGTGCCCATGTCTTCGTATCGCAGGGCGTGCACCCGGAGGCTGTGGTGGCCATCGCCGCCGAGGGAGCCCGCGTAACCCGGGTGGCTGGACCGTATGACCAGGCAGTACGAGAGGCGTCCGAGACCGCCGGGGCCGCCGCAGTACCCGAGACAGCACCCGCGGCAGTGGCAGCCGGTCCGGCCGGCGGGGACGGCGGGGCGAACGCAACCGGCGGGGCGAACGCAGCCGGCGGTGTGGGCCCAGATTGCGGCATGGCCGGAGCGGTAGGTGTGGGCGGTGGCGCGTCGCGCTCGGTCCTCGTACAGGACAGTGGGCGGCCCGGCTATGAGCGGATTCCTGGCTGGATCGTCGAGGGGTACTCCACGCTCTTCACCGAGATCGATGCCCAACTGTCCGCGGCCGGAGCCGATGGCCCGGACCTCGTCGCGGTGCCGGTCGGCGTCGGCTCGCTCGCGCAGGCCGCCGTCACGCACTACCGCGCTCGCCCGGTGGATGGTGCCGCGTCCCGCAACCCCCCGGCCGGTGCCGCTGCCTGCGCACTCCTTGCCGTCGAACCCGAGGCCGCGGCCTGCGTGTTGGAGAGCCTCCTCCAGGGCGAGCGGGCCAGCATCGAGACCGGACATACGGCCATGGCGGGCCTGAATTGCGGTACGCCCTCAAGCCTTGCCTGGCCCCTGCTGCGGGACGGGCTTGACGCTGCCGTCGCCATCACGGAAGCGGAGAGCGCCCGTGCGGCGCGTGACCTCGCCGCGCTCGGGGTGTCCTCCGGCCCGTGCGGCGCTGCCTCGCTCGCCGGCGTACGCGCCGCTCTCACCGGCGAGGGGGCCGCTGACCGCCGCACGGCGCTGGCCATCGGCCCCCTGGCAACCCTCGTCCTGCTGAACACCGAGGGCGCCGCCGCCAATCCGCACGGGCCGCAGCTCGGTACGTAAAGCGAGCGCGCTCGGGCCCTACCGCTCCAGCATCAGCAGCAGCTGGCCCGGCTCCAGGTGGTGGGTTGAGTCGGGCTGCGCTATGCGGTGGAAGCCGCAGCGCTCCAGTAGACGGACCGATGCGACGTTGCTCTCGAACGGGTCGGCGTACAGCGGCCGGGTGGGGACGAGATCGAGGAATTGGGTGAGGGCGCGGGTGCCGATGCCGCGGCCCCAGAACGAGCGGCCGAACCAGTAGCCGACAAGGCGATGGCCGCCGTCCTCCCACGACACGATGTTGCCCGCGTTCTCACCGTCCACGATGACCGTCTGGATGATCCCCGTGGGATCACCCAGCACTCTGTTCTCCCAGTGCGTCATGAACCGCTCGCGCTCCCGGGGCTTGAAAACGGCACGGCGGGCGGCCTCTTGGTCTTGCTCGTAAGCGAAGAAGACCTCAAGGTCGTCCCGCTCCACCGGACGGAGGCGTACCTCCTTGGCCCGAGTGACCACTCCGTCGCCTGGGGCCCCGGCTGGGGAGGTGTCTTCGCTGGTCATTTGGGGTCTCCTCGCGTCGATCGCCGCGGGGGCCATCCCCAGCGACTACCTGCCACCGAGTCTTGCACCACCCTCTGACATCGCCCCGGAACAGCAGCCTGCGGCAGCGCCCCAGCGCCCCAGCGCCCCCGGCGGGCCGAACGCCGCGCGTAGCCGCGACTCCTCCCCAGGCCCGACTCGTACCCCCCAGCCCTCGCCCCCCACCTCCCCCGGCCCCGGCCCGGCCCGGCCCCGGCCCGGCCCCGGCCCAGCCCCAGCCCCCGACCCAGCCCCCGCCACGACCCCCACTCCGGCCTCTACCTCCGCACCGCCGGGCGGATGTTGTGGTTGAGGCGGAACAGGTTCTGCGGGTCGTAGACCGCCTTGAGCGCGCGCAGCCGCTCGTAGTCGTCGGGCCGGTAGGCGCTGCGTACCAACTCCTCGGCCGCATCGGGACCCGCCTCGCCCGCGTGTTGCCCGCTGGGGCCCATGAACGCCAACGGGCGGCCTACGGTCGCCGGGGCCGCGACCGCGAGCAGGCTGCGGTGGATGGGGCGTACGACATCCGCGGTCAACGGGCCGCGCAGGGGCGACAGGACGCCCAGCAGGTACGCGGCATCGCGCAGGCCCACGGAGTTCGCCGCACCGGTGCGGCGGGTGAGCGCACCACCCAGGTGCCGTACCTCCACGATGCACGGCACGTCGCCCGACCCCGTCACCTCCACGATTGCGTCCAGTGTCTCCTGCGTCAGCTCACCGAGCAGCACGGTGTCCCCGTCGTACGGCATGGGGTTGGTCGGCTCCGCGAAGATGGAGGCGCACGCGGTGTACGGCATGTCCGCGAGGCTGTCCATCAGCCGTGGCCCGACCGCGCGCAGCGGCTCCACCAGGCGCTCACCCTCCTCGACCGAGCCCGTGTACGCGACCCGTACGTGCACCACAAGCCGGCCGCGCAACGGCGCCGGCACGGCCTCGATGTCGGGGGCGGGGAACAACGCGATGGACGACGTCAGCTCCTCGGGGAGGTCGGCCGTCCATGCGCGATAGGCGCGCAGAATGTCGGCGCCCTGGGTGGCCCCGTCGAAGTACAGGCCGCCGCCGTACAGCCTGGTCACCGGGATCAAGTCGATCTCCACGCGGGTGACCACACCGAAATTGTCCCGGCCGCCGAGCAGCGCCCAGAACAGGTCGGGCTCACTGTCGGCGGTGACCCGGCGCACCACCGCGTCCGGCGTGACCACCTCGATGGTGCGTACCCGGTCGGCGGCGTAGCCGTACTGCCTGGCGAGCAGGCTGATGCCGCCACCGAGGAGGTAGCCGACCACGCCGACATGGGGGGCTGAGCCGTTCAGTGGTGCGAGGCCGTGCTGCGCCGCCTGGGGAACGACCTCCTCCCACCGCACACCCGCCGCGACCCAGGCCGTTGCCGCCTCGGGGTCGATGCTGACGCCGCGCAGCCTGCGGGTGTTGATCAGGATTCCGCCCGCGCTGGCGATCGCCTGCCCGTGCCCGGTGGCCTGCACCGCCACCGGCAGCCCGCGGGCCGCGGCGAACGCCACCACGGCACACACATCGGCCGCGTCTGCCACCCCGGCGATCAGGGCGGGGCGATGCTGTACGGCGCTGTTGAAGGTGCCGCGCTCCGCGTCGTACCGCTGGTCAGCGGGCCGCAACACGGAGCCCTTGAGCACGGTGGCCAGGGCGTCGATCGCTGAGTCGAGCGATCCGCCCCCGTCTACCGCGCCGGCCGCGCTGCCGGCCGCTGCCGCACTCACCGCGTCGGTCGAAGCACTCCACTTCGCGTGGCGACCGAGCCAAGCCGCCAACTCTTCGTACGCGTCGGCACCTTCCGGCGCCGGGCGAACGGGCCCGAAGGGCGTAGGCGCGCCCCTGCGCTCAGGCGGCAGCATGCGGTGGGCGGCCTCCAGCGTGCAGCCGGCAAGTTCCTGATCGAGCTCGCGGCGGTCACCGATGGCCCGCGCCAGGTCCCACGCGTGAGCGACGGCGTCCAGCACCCCGGCCAGCAATACATCCCGTCCCGGCAACTCTCCCCACGGCACCCGCATGAGCGCATCCAGCGTCGTGTCATCGGCCCAGGCCGCGGTCAGTTGGGCGCGGGCCTGCGCGTACGCCGTGACCCAGCCGTCATCCGGCACGTCATCGATGGCGGTCTCCCATCGGCTGCCACCCGTCCGCTCGCCCATGGCGTCGGGCCCAGCCTCGGCCCGGGCGCCCGTGGCGGCAGCCGCGGCAGCCGCAGCCCCCATCTCCGCGAACGTCCGTGTTCCCGCCACGACATGGCGTACCAGTTCGCGTACGTCGAACTCGGAGCACGGCGTCGGGCCGGTCCACTGTTCCGGGCGTACGGCGTCGATCAGGGCGGCCAACTGGTCGGCGGCGCGCTCGTAGAAGGGGCGCGGGTCCGGCAGCACGTTCAGTTCGGTCACGGGGGCACTCCGTCCGGTCATACCAACAGTCATCTCTCGGTCGGCGAAGCGCTGGGGCGCGGCACAGGCCCGAACCCCGCGCACGGGGCTAGGGACGCGGATGCGCACCACGGCCGATGGCCGCCACGCGCTGTCGCTGATCTCATGACGGAGCCTCTCGTAAAAACTTGACACCTACCGTCAAGTTTTCCTGCGCCGGCCTGGGAAACTTCCCGCATGAAGTCGGACCGTCTGCTCTCGATCCTGCTGCTGCTCCAGACCCGCACCCGGGTCCCGGCGGCCGAGCTGGCCGACCGGCTTGAGGTATCGGTACGCACCATCTACCGCGACGTCGAGTCCCTGTCGGCCGCCGGCGTGCCCGTCTACGCGGAGCGCGGCAGACACGGCGGCATCGCCCTGCTCCCCGGTTACCGCACGGACGTCACCGGGCTCACCTCGCACGAGGCGCGGGCGCTGTTCGTCCTGACCGCGCCCGGCGCGCACAGCGCACTGGGTCTTGATGGCGCGCTCGGGTCCGCGCTGCGCAAGGTCATGGCCGCGCTCCCCGCACCGCACCGCCCCACCGCCGAGCTGACCAGCAGACGCATTCTCATCGACCCCGACCGCTGGATGACGGGGCCGCGCCCGGCCGTTGACCTCGACGTGCTGGAGACGGCCGTCTTCACCGACCGCAGACTGCGCATCCGCTATCGGCACAGTGGCGCGACGCGCCCCCGTGCGTACACCGTCGATCCGTACGGGCTCGTCGCCAAGGCGGGGACCTGGTACCTGGTGGCCGACCGGGGCGGCGAACCGCGGTTGTTCCGGGCGGACCGCATCGCGGCGGCGACCGTCACCGACGAGCCGGTGCGCCGCAGGGCGGGCACGGAACTGGCCGACGTCTGGGAGGCCCTGCGGCGCGAGGTGGAAGAGCGCCCGGTGGCGGTACGGGTGCGGGTACGGGTGCGGCGGTCCCGCCTTGACATGTTCGTACGGATCGTCGGCTCGCTGCTGTCCACCCGGGTGGAGTTGGTGCCGGAACCGGTACGCGAACCCGGAGCGGAGACGGAGCAGAACACGGAACGGGCCGCTCAGGAACGGGCCGCTCAGGAACGGTCCGTGCAGGAACCGGCTGATCAGGACAGGGAAGCGGGCGAGCAGGGGGAGGAGCGCGGCGGGAGCGAGGAGTGGGCCCTGGCAGAGATTGGTTACGCGGTGCTCGGCGCCACGCGGCAACTCCTCCAGTTCGGCGCGGACGTCGAGGTCATCGACCCACCCGAGGTCCGCGCGGAACTGGCCCACGCCGCCGCATTGATCGTGGCCCTGTACGCACCCACGGAGGAGCGGGCACCATAGGCCCGTCAGGGCGAGAGCCCCCGGAGCGCGTGGCTGGTTACGGCTTACGGTCATGGCTTACGGCTATGGCTTTACGGCTACGGCTACGGCGGGGCGGGCCCGGGTGAATGCGTGGCGGGTGTGGCGGGTGTGGCGGGCGTGACGGGTGCGGTGCCCGGTGACTTTGAGGTAAGCACCCACTTTTTTGTACGTACTTGTCGGGTGGAGTGGGGCGGGAGACGCTGAGGGGGCGCGCCGGGCAGGACCCTCACCACCGGCTCACCACACCGGAGGGCCGATGGTTTGCCGGGCGCGCGAAGGCGGGAGCTGACGCTGCATCAGCTCCGCTGCCGCCTCACGCCGACCCATCCCTTCGCACCCGAGGACCGTCCGTGTTCCGCCACCGCCGTACGGCGCGATCTCCGCGCACCACCATCTCCCGCGCCCCGACGCGCTCGCCGTAACGGCAGGCGCCCACTGGACGCTTGGCCCCGTCCGCACATCTGACCCGGACCAGGAGCCATGCCGGACCCGAATCGGATTGCCTGGCAGGGGCGCCGGCACACGCCGCTGATCAGGCCATCGAAGCAGGCACCGCCTGCTGCTCCGGCTGATGCCCTATCTGGTGCTCTGTCCGGTGATCCAGACACAACTCCGCCATCCGGCGGCTGCCCCAGGCGCCGAGCGGGCCCAGCGCGGCATTGAGCGCCGTGCCCGATTCGGTAAGCGAATACTCCACCTTGGGCGGAACCTCGTCGTACACCCGGCGGTGCACAACGCCGTCCGCCTCAAGCTCCCTGAGCTGTTGGGCGAGCACCTTTTCGCTGATGCCGGGCAGTAGCCGCTTGGTCTCGCCGAAGCGGCGCGGCTGGTCGTGCAGGGCCCACAGGATCAGGACCTTCCACTTGCCGTCGATGACGTCCACTGCGGCGTCGAGACCGCATACGTACGGTCGATTCTTCTTCGTCAGCAGTTGATCGCTCATACCCACCTCACCGTTGCCGTCATCTCCGCAACGCGCCGTGGGCCCGCGCTGTTCCAACCACCCCACCGGCAACCCCCTCAACCCGGCATCGCTTCCCTCTCTTCGCCCCTCTTCACTCCTCTTCTCCCCCTGTTCCCTGCTAGTCGCCATCTTCAGCGCTGCACCCCACTTCACTCCCAAGGAGCCTTCCCATGCCTTCGACCACTCCCTCGAACACCGCGGTGCCCGTGACCGTACTCGGACTCGGACCGATGGGGCGGGCGCTGGCCGCCGCCTTTGTACAGGGCGGCCACCCGACGACGGTGTGGAACCGCACCGCAGGCAAGGCCGATGAACTGGTCGCCCAAGGCGCCACGGCCGCGGCCTCGGCGGCGGAAGCGGTCGCCGCGAGCGAGCTGGTGATCATCTGCGTGATCGACTACGACGCCGTGGACAGCATCTTGGAGTCGGCGAGCGCCGCCATCAAGGGCCGCACGCTGGTGAACGTCACCGCCGACTCGCCCGAGCGAGCCCGTACCACCGCAGCATGGGCGGCTGAGCAGGGCGCCGACTACCTCGACGGCACGATCCTCACCCCGACCGTCACCATCGGCACGCCCAACGCGGTGTTCCTGTTCAGCGGCCCGGAGGCGCTGTATGAGCGGCACCGCGATGTGCTCGCGAGCCTGCGTGGCACCGCGACCTACCTCGGTACGGACTTCGGCCGCTCGGCCGCGTACGACGTGGCGCTGCTCGACTTCTTCTGGACCTCGGTGAGCGGGTTGATGCACGCGTTCGCGCTGGCCAAGAAGGAGAACATCGCGGCGCGCGAGCTGGCGCCGTTCGCCCTGGGCATCTTCAACATCCTGCCGCCGATCATGGAGTTGCTCGCGGGCAACGTGGACGACGGCATATACCCGGGCGAGGATTCCAACGTCGCATCGGTGGCGGCGGGCATCGACCACATCATCCACGCGGCCGAGGAGCGCAACATGGACACCGGTGTGCTGCGCGCCGCCCGGGCGGTGGCGCAGCGGGTCATCGATGAGGGCAACGGCACCGATGGCATCGAGCGGTTGGCCGAGGTGCTGAGCCGCCCGGCGAAGTAGCCGACCTCCCGTCAGGGGCCCGGCCGGTGCTCGGGAGGCCACCACGGTGCACGAACAGGGGCCCGACCGCGAAGGGTTCGACCGCCCGATGACGGGCGGCCGGGCCGGGCCCCCACCAGGCACCGAGCCCGGCCCGGGAATCCGCCCGGCCCGGGCGGGCGTTCCGCGAGAGCGGCGGGCCGCTGAGGGTGCGCGCCGCCCGACTCGTGTCGTAGCCGTGCACTAGGCCGCGTACGGCTGGTCCTCCTTGGCGTTGCGCAGCGCACGGCCCCACCACACGAGCTGGTCGAACAGGGCCTTGGCGGCGGCGTTGGGCCCCTCCGGGCTCTTAAGCTGGCCCTCTCCGTCGAAGAGGTTGCCCGCCATGGGGAAGCTGACCGTGTCGCGGATGGTGACCGCATGCAGCTCGGCGAAGACGCCCCGCAGGTGTTCCACGGCGCGCAGCCCGCCGGAGATCCCGCCGTAGGAGACGAATCCGACCGGCTTGGCGTGCCACTCCGCGTTGTGCCAGTCGATGGCGTTCTTCAGGGAGGCCGGGTAGCTGTGGTTGTACTCCGGAGTGATCACGATGAACGCGTCGGCGGCGGCGAGGCCGGGGGTCAGTTTCGCCAGCGCGGCGGCTGCCTGCGGGCCGGGTGCGGCACCGTAGGGGGGCATCTCGTTGGGCAGCGAAATTTCCGCGAGGTCGATGACGTTAACGTCCAAGTCGCCGTGCTGGCGTGCCTGTTCGGTGATCCAGTTGGCGACGACCGGCGCGAAGCGGCCACCGCGGGTACTGCCGACGATGATGGCCAGTTGGAGGGCGGTGCGAGACATGGCGGACTCCTTGAGGGGCGGGCGAGCGGTGGCGCCGTACGGGGATGCGGCTGTACGCGTGGGTCGGTACGGCGTGCATGACGTACGGCAGTGCGGCTTGCACGGCTGGGTTGACGGAGCTGAGCTGCCGCTCTCCCGAGCCGTTACGTAGAGCCTCTGACTTAAACAATGGTTGAAGTCAAGCTACGGTGGTCGGCATGACCCAACTTTCAAGGAAACGCTTTGAGCTGACGGTCGGCGAGCTGTCCGAACGCAGCGGCGTGCCCGCGTCCGCACTGCGCTTCTACGAGCGGCAGGGGCTCATCACCAGCCGCCGTACCAGCGGAAACCAGCGCCGGTTCAGCCGGGACACGCTGCGCAGGGTCGCCTTCGTGCGGGTCTCGCAGCGGGTCGGCATCCCGCTGGCGACGATCCGCAATGTGCTCGGTTTGCTCCCCGAGGAGCGCACACCGGACCGCGCGGACTGGGCGAATGTGTCCCAGTGCTGGCAGGAGGACCTGAACTCCCGCATCCGCCAGTTGGAGAAGCTGCGGGACCACCTCACCGACTGCATCGGCTGTGGCTGTCTGTCCATGGACCGCTGCGCCTTGGCCAACCCGTACGACCAGTTGGGCGCCGAGGGCAACGGCCCTCGCAGGCTCCTGGCGGAGGAGTGTGCCACGGACCCCGCCTCGACCGGCCCCGCCCCGGCCCCGATCGCCTCGGCTGCCCCAACCGCCTCGGCGCCGGCCGCGTGCGAGCCGGCCACCTGTGGAGAAGCCGCGCATGCGGCACTCGCCTGTTGCGAGCCCGCGCCCACGGCAGCCTCACCGGCGGCCACCATGCGGGAGGCGGCGGACCACGCCCGCGCGGCCTGCGAAGAGGCGGTCTGAGGAGGCCGCGGGGCGGGCGAGCGCAGGCAGGGAGCGGGGGAGGTACGAGCGGGCAGGTGCGAGCGGCTGCCCGCGGAAGGCCCGGCGGGCAGCCTCGGAAAACCAGGCCCGGGGCGGGCAGCCTCGGATGGCCAGATCTGATCAGATCTGATCAGATCGAATCTGATCAGATCAGGCCAGGTCCGCGCAGCTCAGAAGACGTCGGGGCACCAGGGGCGGCGTGCCGTACGGAAGAGGACGTCGGCCAGCGCCGCGGCACCAACGCGGTGTTCCTCGATACGGCCGATGCCGGTCAGTCGGGTCGCCGACTCGTCACCGAGCCAGAGCGTGCCCAACTCCCCGATGTCCATGGTGAGGTCGGCGTCGCGGGTGGTGGGCGCGCAGCTCGCGCCTGCGGGCCCGGCGTCCAGCGCGAAGCGCCCGCCGGCGAGACCGGCGGCGTCGTGCAGCTCAAGCACGAGGGAGCCCTCGACCGGGTACGTACGAGCCGCCAGCAAGCTGGGCACGTCCAGGGGGCGCACCCACATCCAGTCGGCGTGGGCCCTTATCTTGGCCGCCCGGGGATCGCCGAGCAGCAGCGGCAGCACGTCGTCAGGGGCCCGGTAGCCGCTGGCGATCCGGGCGACCCAGTCCACCGAGAACAGGAAGTGCCATAGCGCGCTCTCCGCCTCGGGTGACACGGTGAGCAGGGAGCGCACGGTGGCCGTGTTCTCCGGCAGCTTCGCCGTCCACAGATCGCCGGCGCTGTAGGAGACCAGCCCTTCCACGGTGCCGTCTGGTGCGCGGTAAAGCGCGTGGTACGGCTCCTGCCACGGGGCGTCGGGGTACCGCAGGTCGCCGGTTTCCAGCCGCCACATCCGCTCGTCGCGTGAGACCACGCCGTGCTGCCGGGCCCGCAATCGGTCGTGCAGCGCCGGGCCCACCGCGCGTATCTGGGCACCATCGACCATCTCGACCTGCCCACCGGCGTTCGCGATCTGCGCGAACCCGCCCTTGGCCGACCGCAGCGCGCGGTCACCGGGCCGGGCGTAGCTGGGGTTCAATCCGGCCCTGGCGATCTCCACTTCCCACTCGCTGACCCAGGTGGCGGGGCCAAATCCGTACCGCCCGTAAATGGGGTACTCCGCGGCGATCAGCGTGGCGACGGCGTCACCGCGCTCCTTCGCGTTGCGCAGGTCGCGGCCCATCATCTGGCTGAGCAGCCCGCGGCGGCGGTGGGTGGGAACGATGCTGACGTTGGTGACGGCGTTGGCCGCTACGGGGGCGCCGCCCACCGCGGTCAGCTCCTGCGAGAAGCTGCGGAAGCAGCCCACACACTGGTCGCCGTCGAAGGCGCCCTGCGTACGCTCCAGATCCAACCCCGGCCGTCGTAGCTCCACTTCCTCCTTGCTGACCGCGGGAGATGAGAGGAAGCCAATGTTGCGGGCGCGGAGCCAGTCGGGGAGCTCGGATTCGGTGATGGTGCGGATATCGATGGCCATGTGATCACGCTAGGTACCGCCGCCTTCGAGCGCACCGGGATTTTGCGGTGTCCCCACCCCGCAGCACCCACGCCAGCCCCTGCCTGCGCCGATTCGGGCCCCACCCCGCGGCTCAAAAGGCCGCGCGCACCTCGCCAACCCGCTCGCCACCGCCGAGCAGGGGCGCGTCCGCGATCCGCGCGAGGACCGGCGCGTCCACCCCCATCCGGGCCAGCGCGCGGGCCAGCACGGGGCCGAGCGCCCGTACCCCGCCGTCATCGAGCTTGAACGCCAGCGCTCGCCCGTCCGGCAGCGCCACCGCCTGCACCGCCTCGGCACCCATTTTGGACAGCGCCCCGGGCACCTCGCGCATCAGCCAGGTGTCCGGGCGGCGGGTGCCCGCCACGTACTCCGGGTGGGCCCGCATCGCGTCCGCGACCCGGCGTTCGGCCGTGCCGGGGGCCGCGAGAACGAAGGAACGGAAGGCACGGGCGAGACCGGTCAGCGAGATCGCCAGCAGCGGAGCCCCACAGCCATCGACGCCCACCCGCGCCACCTGCTCGCCGCTGGCGTCCTCCACCACCTGCTGCACGAGCTGCTGCAACGGGTGTTCCGGCGCCAGATACGTCTCCAGCGGCCATCCGTTCAGGGCACAGGCGGCGAGCATCGCGGTGTGCTTTCCGGAGCAGTTCATCGTGATCCGCTCCCTGCCGCGCCCTGAAGCCAGGTACGCCTCCGCCTCGATCGGGTCGAGCGGCAGGTCAGGCGGGGTCTGGAGGGCAGTGGCCGGCAGGTTGGCCTCGGCCAGCATGGTGTGCACCAGGTCCAGGTGGAACGCCTCGCCGGAGTGGCTGGCCGCGGCCAGGGCCAGCCGTTCGCCCGCCAGGTCAAGGCCGGCGCGCAGCACGGCCGCCGCCTGCATCGGCTTGTTGGAGGACCGCGGGAAGACCGGAGCGTCCGCATCGCCGAGCGCCCAGTCCACGGTGCCGTCCGCCGCGAGCACCACGAGGGAGCCACGGTGCCGGCCCTCGACGAAGCCGGAACGTACGACTTCAGCGAGGGCCGGGGGTATGCCGGGAGACGTGGTGCTCGCGGCGGTGGCGAAGGAGGTCATCGTCGGCCTTCCTACTTCCTACGAAGATGCGTACGGGGAAGCGTGACCTCCCCGGACGCTCACGGGAGTAGGTCGTCTACTTGTGCTTCCCCCTCACGGTACCTGCGGGTGATCTCGGTGCCGCAATCGTCCGCCGTCCGCTGGAGCTGCTGCCGCCGCCCGGAAACCCGCTGCTCATAGGCGATGAGCCGGCCCATCGCGCGGTCGAGCTCCTCGTCCGTACGGGCCTCCAAGTCCGATAGCTCGACCTCGGCCAGCGTGTCCTCGGCCAACTGTCGGTACTCGGCGCTGCGGGGCGTGCCCAGCGTGACGTGTCGGGCGGATGAGCGGTGCCGCGCTGGGCCGTCGGTCAGGATCTCCGAGAGCCGGTCCACGAGCGTCGCCCGGGGCGGGCCCGCGACGGGCGCGGCCCCTCGGGGCGAGGCGCGGCGGGTCAGCTCGGCACGGATGATGTCGATCCTGCCCTGGAGCAACCTGCGCACATAGCTGAGGTCTGCCTCCTCTGCCTGTGAGCTGCGGCGCAGCTCACGTAGCTCGGTCAGCCGCAACCCGTCCAGGGCCAGCACGGTGGCGGTCGCGTCCACCAGGTGCCCGGAGCGCTGGCTCGGCGGACGGGCCTGCGCTGCTTCCGCTGCCCGCACGAACCAGGCGTCCCGCGCCGGGTCGGCGACGGCCTGCACCGGATGTGACGGGAAGGCCGGGGGTTTTGGGGTCGCCGCCGTGGACGACGACCGGGCGATCGGTACGGGGCCGGGAGACTGTCCGGCGCCGGGTGTACTCATGCGTTTCCGTCCCCTCAAACGGTGCGCGAGCTGGTCGCGTTGTCCACATAACGCACCGCCTGCACGCATCGTGCCACTCTGTGCTGTCCGTCCGCAGCGGGTGGACACCTGAACAGCCCAGATGGCGGCAGGGCATCATGGTGCACATGCGTGCTGTGGTGCAGAGAGTCGATGGAGCAAGCGTCGCCGTTGGCGGCGAGACGGTCGGGGAGATCGTCGGCGAGGGACTGTGCGTCCTGATCGGCGTCACGCACGATGACACTCCTGCCAAGGCCGCGCAACTCGCCCGCAAGCTGTGGTCGGTGCGCATCCTCGAAGGTGAGAGGTCCTGCTCGGACTCGGGCGCTCCGCTCCTGGTGATCAGCCAGTTCACCCTCTACGGCGACGCCCGCAAGGGCCGCCGCCCCACCTGGAACGCCGCCGCGCCAGGAGAGGTCGCCGAACCCCTGGTCAACGAGGTCGTCGCGGCCCTACGGGCGCTGGGCGCCCAGGTGGAAACGGGCCGCTTCGGCGCGGACATGAAGGTGTCCTTGACGAACGACGGCCCGTTCACGGTGCTCGTAGAGGTCTGAGGCTGCGAGGCCCGAGGCCGCAGAGGCCGGGGAGCGCCGGCTCAGGCGCGTCCCCAACGACTCTGGTGGGGCCTGAGCCCAGCCGGCTGAGGCTGGGGTGGGCCGGACGGGCGGTCGTGGGCGCGCGGTACGTGCGTGGTACGCGACGCGGGCCGCATCTCGCCCGAAGCCAGCCCCCCACCCCACACCGCTAAAGCCACCCCTACGGCTCGACCACGACCTCCTGGGCCGCGGCCGTGGTATCGGCCAGGAGGTCCGCGTCTACGGGGACGTTTCGCTTGATGAGGGCCAGGGCGATGGGGCCCAGCTCGTGGTGGCGGGCTGAGGTGGTGATGAAGCCGAGTTGGCGGCTTTCGGGGCCTTCCGACGCGCGGCGGATCGGCGTTCCGTGGGGCGGGAGGTGCACCTCGCTGCCGTCCAGGTGGAGGAAGACCAGGCGGCGCGGCGGCTTCCCCAGGTTGTGGACACGGGCGACCGTCTCCTGGCCCCGGTAGCAACCCTTTTCCAGGTGGACCGCGGTGCCGAGCCAACCCAGTTCGTGGGGGATGGTGCGGTGGTCGGTCTCCAGGCCGAGCCGGGGGCGGTGGGCCTCCACGCGGAGCGCCTCGTAGGCGAGGATGCCGATCGCCGGGCCGTAGGCGTCGGCGGCGGCAGCGAGCTGGTCGCGCGGTAGGAACACGTCGCGGCCGTGCGCCGCCTCTCGTGCCATCGTGTCCGCCGGGATATCGACGATCGAGCCGGCGGGCAGGTGCACGACCGCGAACTCCTCGGTGCGGTCGTGGACTTCCACCCGGTAGAAGAACTTCATGCTCTCCAGGTAGGCGATCAGTTCGCCCTGGGTTCCCGGTTCCACATGGGCCCAGACCGTCGTCCCGTCGTCCACGAGATACAGCGCGTGCTCGATGTGGCCGTTTGCGGAGAGGATCAGTGACTCGGTGGCCTGGCCCACCGGGAGATCGCTGACGTGCTGGGTGAGCAGCAGGTGCAGCCAGCTCAGCCGGTCGTCACCGGTGACGGTGATGACGCCGCGGTGGGAGAGATCGACGAAGCCGGTGCCGTTGGCGAGTGCGCGCTGTTCGCGGAACAGATCGCCGTAGTGCCCGGCGACCCCTTCATCGAGGCCCTCCGCCGGTACGGCGCCGGGCAGCGACAGTAGCGGACTGGCGAATGATGGTCGCAGCATGACCCCAGCCTACGGCGCCTGCGCTGGCTCCTCGCCGGGTTCCCCCTGGCCGGTGCACTTCGCACACCGGCCAAAGATCGCGAAGTGCTTCAAATCGGTATCAAAGCCAAAGGTCTCCCGGAGCTGCCGGGCGAACGGCTCGGCGATCGTCTGATCGGCCTCCAGCACGTCCGTACAGTCTCGGCACACCAGATGCAGATGGTGGTGCCGCTCCGCAAGGTGGTAGGTGGGTGCGCGGGTTCCCAGGTGGGCGTGGCTGACCAGGCCGAGCTCCTCCAGCAGCTCCAGCGTCCGGTAGACGGTGGAAACGTTCACCCCGCTCGCGGTGCGACGCACCTCGGTGAGGATGTCGTCCGGAGTGGCGTGCTCCAAAGTGTCCACGGCCTCCAGGACGAGTTGGCGCTGCGGGGTCAGCCGGTAGCCGCGGGCCCGCAGGTCAGTCTTCCAGTCGGTTGTCGCCACGCCGCCAGTGTAGGTGTCTTAGGTCTCCCTTACCTCGGGTCGTGTCAACCGTGCCGTGCCTCGCGCAGGTATTCGGCCAACGCGGTGACCGCCGCCGCATTGCGTGGGCTCTCCACCAGATCCACGTAGTCGAGGACGAAGATCTGCTTGTTCTTGATCGCCGCCACGTCGGCCAGCGGCGGGTAGGACAGCAGGAACTTCTTCTTCTGCTCGGCGCTGACGTCCCCGTAGTTGTTGATCACGATCACATCGGGGTCGCGTTCGACGACCGTTTCCCAGCCGACCGTGACCCACGAGTCCTTGAGGTCCTTCATCACGTGGTCGCCGCCCGCCTTGGTGATGATGTCGTGCGGCCCGGCGAACGTCCCCGACGTCAACGGCTTGTCCTTCCCGTCGTCGTAGAGGAAGACCTTCGGCCGCTCCTTCGGCGCCTTCACCTGCGCGTCCGCGATCTGTTGCTGGTACGTCCGTACCAACTGCTCCGCTCGGTCCTCGACGTGGAAGATCTTCCCGAGCGTGCGCAGATCGGTGTAGAGCGCGTTGAGCGGCGACATCACGCCGCGCGCCTTGCCGTTGCCGTTGCGGCAGGACTCGGTGAGCAGGTACGAGCCGACGCCGAGCTTCTTCAGCGCGGCCGGAGTGAAGGCCTCCGACTCGCGGAAGCCGTAGTTCCATCCGGCGAACACCAGGTCCGCCTTGGCGTCGAGCACCAGCTCCCTGTTGATCTCCCGCTTGGACAGCCACGGCACCTTGTCGTACGCGTCCTTGTACGGCACGGCGTCCAGATCGCCCTTGTCATCGGGCATCACATAGCCGGCCATCCGGTCCTCAAGCCCGAGCGCGAACATGATCTCGGTGATGCCGACGTCGTTGGTGACCACGCGCTCGGGTGCCTTGTCGTACGTCGTCTTCGTGCCGCAGTTGGTGATGGTGACCGGATAGTGGCCGCCGCCCTGTTCCTTTCCGGCCGCGGTGCTGTCCTGATCTTGGCCCTTGTTCTCGTCGCGGCTGCCGTCATCGGAGACCTTGGCCCCACAGCCGGTGACGGTGAGCGCGAGGGCGAGGGCCGCGGCTATGGCGGCGGGGGCGCGGAAGGGGGATAGGCGCACGGGAGACATCCTCAGTGGGTGGGAGCGGCGGGGGCAGTGGGAGTGGTGGAGGCGAGGCGGGCCGCGTTCGGGGAGGCGCGGGGCGCGGGTGGTCGCGGGAGGCGGTCGAAGAGCAGTTGCAGGGCGCCGCTTTCTGGGTGCCGCACCCGGTGCGCGCGGACCTGGAAGATATCGGCGAGCAGTTCGGGGGTGAGCACGTCGTGCGGGGCGCCCGATGCGGCGATGCGGCCGTGCGCGATGACGTACAGCAGGTCACAGTGCAGGGCCGCCAGGTTCAGATCGTGCAACGCGGTGAGCACGGTCAGCCCGGCCGGCGCGCCAGCCGCGGCTGCCTCTGTCGCGGCTGTCTCTGCTGCTTCTGTCGTGCGGCTGCCGGTTGCCTTTGTCGCGCCGGTGGCGGCTGCTCTTGTCGCGCCCATAGCGGCTGCTTCTGTCGCGCCGATGGCGGTTGGTTCTGTCGCGCCGGGGGCTGCTGGTTCTGTCGCGCCGGTGGCTGCGACCTGTGCCGCCGCATCGGTGGCGGCGTTGCCGTGGTGCGGGGTTTCCGCGTCGGCCCGTAGCAGCGCGAGCACCTCAAGCTGCTGGGCGATGTCCAGGTGGTTGGTCGGCTCGTCCAGGATCAGGATGCGGGGCTGCTGGGCCAGCGCGCGGGCGATCAGGACCCGCTGCTTCTCACCACCGGAGAGGGTGAGGAAGCCCCGGCCAGCTAGATGGCCCGCGCTCACCCTGGCCAGCGCTGCCGCGCAAGCCCGCGCATCACCGTCCGACGCGCGCCCGGTCGCGCTCTGATGCGGCATCCGGCCCATCGCCACCACCTCGGAGACGGTGAAGTCGAACTCGCTGGACGACTCCTGCGGCAGCGCGGCCAGCCGCCGGGCGCCCTCGCGCGGACTCATCGCATGCAGGTCATCCCCGCCGAGCAGCACCGCCCCGGCGCTCGGCCGCAACGCCCGGTACGCACAGCGCAGCAGCGTGGACTTGCCACTGCCGTTGGGACCCACGAGGCCGACCACCTGGCCGCTGCCCACCCGCACGGTGGCGTCGGCGACCAGGCGCGCCCCGGCGATGTCCACGGAGAGGTTCTCGATGTCGATGCGCATCAGGCGCCTCCGCTGACGTGGGTGTGAGTGTGGGTGTGAGTGCGGGCGTGGGTGTGCGCGTGGTGGGAGCCGTGGGCGTGATGGGGGCCAGCGGTGCGGCAGGGGCCGGTGGCGCGGCAAGGGCCTGTTACGCAGCGAGGGCCTGCGGTGCGGCACAGGCTCTTCCGCATCAGGAACCTCCGAAGGTGTAGCCGCGGCGTCGCATCAGCAGCACGAAGCAGGGCACGCCGACGACGGCGGTGATGACGCCTACCGGCAGCTCCACGGGCGCAAGGAGCACCCGCGACAGGATGTCCACCCACACCAGGAGCACCGCGCCGAGCAGGGGCGCGACCGCGAGCACCCGCCGGTGATCGGCGCCGACCAGCATCCGTGCGAAGTGCGGCACCATCAGGCCGACGAAGCCGATAGCCCCGCTGACGGCAACCACCGCGCCGGTCACGGCCGCGGTGACCAAGAACAATTCGCCGCGCAGCCGCCGGGCGTCCACGCCCAGGGCCGCCGCGGTCTCGTCGCCCATCGCCAGCCCGTTCAGCCGGCGGGCCGACCACACCAGATGCGTCAGGCCAGCGGCCACGGCACAGGCGGCGATCGGCACCGAGTCCCAGCTCGCGCCGCCCAGGCTGCCCAGGAGCCACATCATCGCGGAGCGCGCCGCCTCGCCGCGCTCGGCGCTGGAGACCATCAGGGTGGTGAGGGCGGAGAAGCCGTAGTACATGGCCGTGCCGGTCAGCACCAGCCGCAGCGGGGTCAGCCCCTGCGGGGTGCGGGCCCCCGCGTACACCAAGGCCATCGACAGCAGCGCGGAGCCGAACGCGGCGGTGGAAAGCGCCCAGATCCCGAGGCTGCCAAAGAGCCCGAACAGCAGCACGGCGTTGGCGCCGACCGCCGCACCGGACGAGATGCCAAGGACGAACGGGTCGGCCAGCGCGTTACGCACCATCGCCTGCACGGCCACGCCGACCCCGGCGAGGCCCGCCCCGACCACCGCCGCGAGCACCACCCGCGGGAACCGCAGCTCCCACACGATGGTGTACGAGGCGACCTGGTCAGGCGCGATGGTGCCGCCGGTCAGCCCGGCGCGCAAAAACCGCAACACCTCGACCCAGGAGAGCCCGGCCGAGCCGAAGGCGACGCCGCACACCAGTGAGATGGGTAGTGCGACGGTGAGCACGATGATCAGCGGTATGAGTGGCACCCGGCGCTCGGGGCGCCGCGCGCCGGGCGCGTGGGGGCGGTCGCCCGCGCGGGGCGGGGCAGCATCGTCGGTCGTGGTCGCCACGGGCGGCTTCCCCTTCGCCTCGGGCCGCGACCGTACGGTGAGGGAGTGGCCCGGAGCATGGCGCCAGCCGGGGGCTTCCTCTCGCAGTCCGCGGCGAGTTGTTCAGGAACAGCGCCACCACGGGTGATCGGGCTCGCGGCGCCCCGCGTCCATGGGAAGGACCAGGGCTCCGCCTACCGTTGCGGGTCAGCGCCGGACTCTCACCGGACTTTCCCCGCGGGGCGCATATGCAGTTGTAACCGAAGGCCGAAGGCCGAGAACCGAAGACCGAGAACCGAAGAACTAGCGAACTGCGGAGCTGGGGAACGGCGGACAGCAGCGGGCTACTTGAAGAAGGCGATGCCGTCGTCCGGGAGGTCCTTGAGGTCCTTGGCCCATTCGCTGGGGTCCACGACCTTCTTCAGGTGCGCCGACATATACGGGCGCAGCGGCACCTCGGGGGTGGCCTTCTCGCCGACCCACATCAGGTCGCTCTTGACGTACCCGTACAGCCGCTTGCCGCCGGTGTAGGGACCCGCGGATGCGGTGCGCGCGATGGCGTCGGTGACCAGGTCGATCTGCGGCTTCTTGTTGGCCAGCTCGCCGTACCAGATTTCCACGACGCCCTGATCGCGGGTCATGACGACCTCGACCTTGCGGTTCTTGTCGATCCGCCAGTACCCGGACTCGGACTCCAACGGGCGGACCTTCTTGCCCTCGGCGTCCAGCTCCCAGGTGTGCGAGACGTACTCGATGAAGTCGCGGCCGTCGTGCGTAAAGGTCGCCTCCTGCCCGAAGTTGCACTTCTCGGAGCCGGGGAAGTCGTAAACGCCCGCGCCCTCCCAGTTGCCGAGGAGGAAGACGAGGGGTACGAGGTCCGGATGAAGGTCGGACGGGATCTCGATCATGGGCTCAGGCGATCTGTAGTGCGGACGGGAGACGGCGCGAGAGGCCCGCGCGTGCCGGGTGCGGCCGGGGACTTCCGGCGGGGACCGCGACTGCCGCGCGGACCGGGCGGGGACGGCGGGACCGTCAGCGCTGGCCCTGGTACAGCTTGAAGAGCGTGAGCCCCGCGAAGCCGGCGATGCACGCGGCCATCAAGGCCATCAGCACGGTGAAGACTGTCTCAAGCACGAGCGCGCTCCTCGGACACAGTGTGGTGTAACGGACCGGGCCCGAGTCTAGTCCGCGCCGTGCCGGGCGGCGCGGTGAGGTCCGCCGCCCTGCACGCTCGCCCGGTACGCCCCCTTGTCCGCCCACCGCGTAGGCCCCGGCCCGTGCGCCTGCCGCGTACGCCTGCCGCGTACGTCTGCTAGGTCCGTCGCCCAGTCCCGACGGTGCCGCGCAGCGGCCCGCATACAGTGAGCGCATGGCGAAGAAGCTCGTGATCAAGGTGACGGCTGGGGCGGACGCGCCCGAACGGTGCTCGCAGGCGTTCACGGTGGCAGCCGTCGCCGTGGCCAGCGGCGTCGAGGTCTCGCTGTGGCTGACCGGCGAGTCCTCGTGGTACGCGCTGCCGGGTCGGGCGGCCGAGTTCGAGCTGCCGCACGCGGCGCCGCTGCCCGACCTGATCGACGGCATCCTCAGCGGCGGTGGTGCGATCACGGTCTGTACGCAGTGCGCGGCTCGCCGCGACATCGAGGAGTCGGACCTGATCGAGGGCGTACGCATCGCCGGCGCGCAGCTCTTTGTGAGCGAGATCATGCCGGACGGCGTGCAGGCCCTGGTGTACTGACGACGTGCGGGCCCTCGTGTGCCGATCGGCCGGAAGGTGGCCGGCCGGGGAGTGGCTGTCCTCAAGGGTGATGCTTGCCGTCGAGCTCGTCCCACCACGCGTCGGACTGCTTGTCTCCGGTGCGCGCCCCGCGGCGGGATGACGCGGTGCCGCCAGTGCTGGTGCCGGTGTCTGTGCCGCCGCCCGGCCCGGAGTTCGGTGGGGGCGGCTGGTCGCAGGCCGCGTCACGGGCGGGGTCTGGCCAAAGGCTCAGGCCAGGGGTCGGGCCTGAGTGCGTAGCCGAGGGAGAATCCGGCGGGGCCTCCGCGGGAGAGCCCGATATGGGGTCACCGGGCCGGTCCGGTGGGTCTGGCCCCGGCTCGTCGAACCACCGCTCCTCCGGCCCGCGCCGGTTGGCCACGATCGCCGCGAACGGCGGTATCACCATGGCCACCACGCACATGCCGACCGCCACCGGTATCGACCACAGCCGTACTACGGACCATGCCAGGACGAAGAGCGTCAGGCATGCACCCATCATGAGGAAGTAGCCGCGTCGCCGCCGGGCGTACATGACTCCAGCGTACGACTGGCCAGCGGGCCGCACCTGGTGTGCGACCAGACTGGTGCGGGGTCACTTCCCCTCCCCGCACCGGACCGCGCCCGCGCGCTGCCCGCCCCGTGCGGGCAGCGCTGCGGCCACGCAGGTGCCGGCGTGGCGCCGTACCGCGTGCGCCGCAGATGCGCGCAGGGCCGCATCCCAGCCATAGGCGTCCAACCCCTGGGATGCGGCCCTGCGGCCGTGCCGGCGCGTAGCGTCAGACGGCGATGGCGACCTCCGCCAGGCCGCCCTGCTGGGCGACGACGGTGCGGTCGGCGGTCGCGCCCGGCACCAGCGCGCGCAGCGTCCAGGTGCCTTCGGCGGCGTAGAAGCGGAACTGTCCGGTCGCCGATGTGGGCACCTCGGCGGTGAACTCGCCGGTGCTGTCGAGCAGTCGGACGTAACCGGTGACGGGCTGGCCGTCGCGCGTCACGCTGCCCTGAATGGTGGTCTCACCAGGCTTGATGGTCGCCGCATCGGGGCCACCGGCCTTTGCTCCACACATGGATGTCTGTCCTTACGTCGGGAAGTTCGGGGGACCAGGAGCGCCAGCGGGGAGGGCGGCGCGCACCTGAAGAGAGGGCGAGGGGGTGAGGAGGGGCGGAGCCGGGTCAGGCGTTGGCGCCGAGCTCGATCGGCACGCCGACCAGCGAGCCGTACTCGGTCCACGAGCCGTCGTAGTTCTTGACGTTGGTCTGGCCCAGCAGCTCGTGCAGCACAAACCAGCTGTGCGCGGAGCGCTCACCGATACGGCAGTAGGCGATGGTGTCCTTGGCCAGGTCCACGCCCTCACCCTCGTACAGGGCCTTCAGTTCTTCGTCCGACTTGAACGTGCCATCGTCGTTCGCCGACTTCGACCACGGGATGTTGCGGGCGCTGGGCACGTGGCCGGGGCGCTGCGACTGCTCCTGCGGGAGGTGGGCCGGGGCGAGCAGCTTGCCGGAGAACTCGTCGGGCGAGCGTACGTCCACGAGATTGAGCGAGCCGATGGCGGCCACGACGTCATCGCGGAAGGCGCGGATCGAGCTGTCCTGCGGCTTGGCCTTGTACTGCGTGGCCGGGCGGTTCGGGACCTCGGCGACCAGGTCGCGCGAGTCCAGCTCCCACTTCTTGCGGCCACCGTCGAGCAGCTTGACGTCCTGGTGCCCGTACAGCTTGAAGTACCAGTAGGCGTACGACGCGAACCAGTTGTTGTTGCCGCCGTAGAGGACGACCGTGTCGTCGTTGGCGATGCCCTTGGCGGACAGCAGCTTCTCGAAGCCGGCCTGGTCCACGAAGTCGCGGCGCACCGGGTCCTGGAGGTCCGTCTTCCAGTCGATCCGGATGGCGTTTTTGATGTGGTTCTTGTCGTAGGCGGACGTGTCCTCGTCTACCTCGACAATGACCGTCTTCGAGTCGTCGATGTGGGACTGGACCCACTCGGCGTCCACCAGGACGTCGCTGCGGCTCATGCTGTTCTCCTCCGGGGCAGTTGCGGATGGTGCACGGTTACGCGGATGGCGCACCGGCAGGCGGCGACGGGGATGCGCGCGGCGCTGCACGGGGGGTGGATACGAGGCCTGGCCCCGCGTTCGGGCGGTGGGGCGAACCTGCGACACAGGCGCGGTGCGGACCCAGCGAACCTAGCGAAGGGGCTCGTTCAGCAAGGGCGACAGAGCATGGCGGCGACGCGGCACAGGTCTACTGCCCGCCGCTTCGTGAGATCCGCCTGTCGCTTCATGCATTCGATCGTAAGGACGGCGGGCTGACGTGTCACCGGCGTGTCAAATACTGAGACAAGAATGTCTGTCATGTGAGACAAGTGAGAGGTTGGACGAGTCCCACGGCCAGCGCGGCGGGGACTTTCCGTGCCGGGCATCTGCACTGCGGACGGCGACGTCTCAGTGGCTGGACGTGCGGGGTTGCCTCGCTGGTGGGGCAGCCTCTCGCCCCCCCGGGAGGGCGAGGGTCGGGCGAGGGCTACGGAAGTCGGTGCGTTCCTCAGCCCGTCAGCCCGTCAGCCCGTCAGCCCGTCAGCCCGTCAGCCTCTCAGCCTCTCAGCCCGTCAGCTCGACCGCGTGCCCCTCGGCCTCGACGTCGATCCCGTCCGGGGTCGTTTCGATCGTTTTCAGTTGCAGTCCGGTCGGGAGCCCATCCACCTTGCGGTCAATGTCGGTCCGCTGCCGTACCTTGCTCTCCCAGCCGGGCACGGTCCCGCCGGGGATCTTCTCGGCGCGCAGCCGGATGGTGTCGCCGTTGGCCACGGTCACCGTGCCGTACGCGCTGACCTTCACGCCGAGCAGTGCGCCGCTGATCTTCACCCGGCTCTTGCCCTCGGAGTCCTTGCCCGCGTAACTCACGGTGATGCCGGGGCCAGCCGCCTTGGAGAGGTCTTGGTAGCTGACATGCGCCTGTCCTGTCGCATGCTCTGCGATGGCGGAGGAGAAGTTGCTGGAGACCTTGACGTCACGCATCGTCGCGGACATCTCGCTGATGTGGATGACCCTGCCATTGTCCTGGCTGGTCAGCCCGTCGGACTTGACCTCGATCTCGTCGAACTTCTTGTCGAGCACCTGGGTCAAAAACGGAAAGCCCTTGATCGATACCTCGGGTGTACCGGTCAGGTTCTCCTTGCTCTTGATCTTCTTGGCCGCCTCGGACTCCACGACGTTGACCGCGATCCGATCGGCAGCCACCAGCAGTCCGCCGAGGATCACCAGGAGGATCAGGGTGATCCGCAGTCCGCGCCCCCGCCTGCGCCGCCGTGGGGGATGGGCCGGACGATCGTCGTAGTCGTCGGCGTAGCCGCCGCCGTAGCCGTAACCGTCCTGGCCGTTGTATCCGTCGTGCCCGTATCCGTTGCTCTGCCCACCGGGCCCCTGGTGATACGGCGCGCCGCCCGAGGCCCCTGCGCCGCCTCTGTTCGCCGCGTCAGTATGTGCCGCGTCCGACATGCTTCGTCCCCCAAGCTCTCGGTGAGGTCCATCCTGTGGTGGCGAGCCTAACCATAGAGGTCCGATATCGGCCGAACGCGCGAGCGTATCCGGTTGTTGCCCCTCTGCGGCCCGGCCATCAGCTGAGGGCTCGTCCGAGTACGTACACGGCCGGAGCCGCCGCCGTCAGCGGCAGCGCCACCCCGGCCGTGAGGTGCACGAACCGTGACGGGTAGTCGTAGCTCGCCACCCGCAGCCCGATCAGTGCACACGCCCCTGCTGCCAGCCCGAGCACCGCCCCGACCGCACCGAAGTCCGTGGCCTGCCCGGCGGCGAAGCCTGCGCCGGCCGATGCACCCAGCGCGAGCACGACCGAGACGATGCCCGGCAGGGGCAGCGCCCGCACCAGCGCCGCGACGCCGACACCGGCCGCGCCGATCACCACCGGGTCCGCCGCGGTGGCCAAGTGCCCGGCCGCGACCACGGCGAGCGCGGCTGAGGTGGCCGTGGCGGTCAGCCCGTACAACCGCTCATCGGGCGGGCTCAGGTTGCGCAGTTGCAGCACGATCACCAACAGCAGCCACCCACCGAGGGTGCCGAGCAACACGGTGGACGCCTGGTCGTGGTCGGTGACGAGTAGCCCGATGTCGGCCGCGACGCCGGCGAGGAAGGCGAGGGCGATGCCCTGCCGCGCGGGCCACATGCCGTTCAGCCGGAACCAGCCGGCCGCCGTCACCGCCTGCAAGAGCACCACGGCCACGGCGAGCGCGGGCTCCGCCAGCGGCGCGGTGATCGCGAGCAGCCCGGCGAGTACCGCGGTCAGCAGCGCGGGTTGCAGGCCGGGCCCGAGGATCTGTGGGCGGCCCTCCGCCCGTGCTCGTTCCGCGGCGGTCAGTGGTACATCGGACACCTCGGAGTCCCCTTCTTCGGGCCCTGCCCCGTTGCCGTTGCCGTCGCCGACATGGGTTTCAGCATGGGTTTGAGCATGGGTATGGGCGCCGGCATGCGGCGCGGGGGCTGCATGGGCACGGGTGGCCTCGCCGTGCGCGGCATGGCCGTAAGGCGCCTGGGGGCGCGGGGCGTTGCCGTATGGCGCGGTGCCGTACGCCGGGTCGCGTCGTGCCGCGTCGGCGTACGCCGGGTCGCCGTACGCCGGGTCGCCGTACGCCGGATCTCGCTGCGCAGCACTGCCGTACGCCCCACTGCCGTACGGCTCGGTGCCGTACGCGTTATGGCCGGTGCCGTGCCCGCCTCGCTGGCCCTCGCCCTGGTCGTACGCCCCGGCGCCGTACGGCTGCTGTTGCCAGGCGCCGCCGTCCGTACCCTGCTGGGCCGGTTGCTGCCACTGCTGCGCATGGCCGTCGTTTGCCGCGTAGTCGCTGGGCTGCGCGTAACCACTGGGCTGCGGGTAGCCGCCGGGCGCCGGGTGGGGCGCCGGTTGCTGGGGGGCGTGCGGGGCCTGGTGGGTCGGGGGGTGGGCTGAGGGGTGGGTCAGGGGGTAGGGCTGCGGCGGGTGCTGGGTGCGCTCGTCGTCGTACGAGGGCCAGACCGGTTCGGCCGGGTACGCCGCGTACCCGCCGTGCCCGGGGTCGGCGCCCGGGGCGCCGCGGTAGCCCTCGGCAGCGCCGGAGTCGCCATAGCCCGCGAAGCCGCTGTAGTTCCCGTCGTGCCCGTCCTGCCCGCCGTGCCCGTAGTCGCCGTGCGCGGCCGGTGGCTGCTGGGCGTACGGATCGGGGGCGTACGGGTCGGGAGCGTACGAGCCCGGGGTGGCGGGGCCGGCGGAGTAGGGGCCCTGGTCGCCGTGGTTCGGGTCGTACGCGGGGTTGGGTGCGGTGGGGGAGTGTCCGGCGTAGCCGCTGGCGGGATCGGCCGACGCGGCGGGTGCCGCGGGGTCCTGCGCAGCGTCGTACGGGGCCCCGTACGCGGTGGCCGGGTCGGCGAGCGAGGCCGGATCGTAGGCGTCGTAGGACGGGTACGGCTCGCCCGTCCGGCGCTGCTCTTCGTACGGCTCGCGCGGGTACTCGTCGCGCCGGTACTCGTCCTGCGGGTACTCGGCGTTCGGATAGGGGTCGTGCGGCTGATCGCTCATGCTCGGCGGGTCACCCTCCCGCGAACGGCGGGAGCACCTCGACCGTGCCGCCGTCCGCTAGTTGGACCGTGTGGTGGTCACGGGTGCCGACGGGGTCGCCATCGACCAGGAACGAACAGCGCAGCAGCACCCGAGCGAACTCCGGCTCCGTGCGGTGCCGGGCGCGGGCCGCGTCGAGCGCATCCGCGAGCGTGCGCGCGGCGTACGGCTCCTCCGCGGTGCCCGCCGCCGCCTTGGCCGCCGCCCAGTACCGAAGGGTGCCGGCGGGCGGGCCCACCGTGTCCGTTGCCGCCATGGGGCTCCCTTTGTCTCGGTCTTTCTCGGCTGTGCTCGGTCGGCTGTTCTCGCGGGTGCCCGCGTCGCCCACGCACCGTACGCGGGCAGGGGCCGCACGCTCGCCCGCGGGCGCGAGCCGCCCTCCATGATGACGCCTGTCAGCCACCGGCCCCGCCGCGCCCGTCCACCGGAGCCCCGCGCATCCGCCGTGCCGCGCCCACCTGCCGGCCCCGCGCATCCACCCGCCCCACTGAATCCAGGATGCGGGGCAAAGACCTGGCCCTGACCGGGTAAATCGAAAGCTCAGCGAGTGACACCTCGCATAGGGTGCGCGATGTGTTGGTCCGACTATTGCGGGCGTATCTGCGACCCTATGCGCGCCCGATCGCTGTGATCGTGGCGCTCCAGTTCATCCAGACTCTGGCGACTCTCTATCTGCCGACCCTGAACGCCGACATCATCGACGACGGTGTCGTCAAGGGGGACACCGACTACATCCTGCGCATCGGTGGCGTCATGCTCGTGGTGACGCTGCTCCAGATGGTCTGCGCGATCGGGGCCGTGTACTTCAGCGCCCGTACGGCGATGGCGCTCGGGCGCGATGTGCGCGCCGCCATCTTCGACCACGTGCAGTCCTTCTCCGCCCGCGAACTGGGCCACTTCGGCGCACCCTCGCTGATCACCCGAACCACCAACGACGTACAGCAGGTGCAGACGCTGTGCCTGATGACGTTCACGTTGATGGTGACCGTGCCGATCATGTGCTTCGGCGGCGTCGTGATGGCGCTCAACCAGGACGTGCCACTGTCCGCGCTGCTCTTGGTCATCGTGCCGGTCCTAGGCGTGATCGTGGTGCTGATCGTGCGCAGGCTGCGCCAGGTCTTCCGCGGTGTGCAGGAGAAGGTGGACACGGTGAACCGGGTGCTGCGCGAGCAGATCACCGGCATTCGGGTCATCCGGGCCTTCGTGCGCGACCGCTACGAGCAGGAACGGTTCGCTGACGCCAACACCGAGCTCATGGGCGTGTCGCTGCGCGCCGGCCAGTTGATGTCGCTGCTGTTCCCGGTCGTGCTCGTGGTCATCAACATCTCCAGCGTCGCCGTGGTCTGGTTCGGCGGCCAGCGCATCGACGACGGCGGCATGCAGATCGGCGCGCTGACCGCCTTCCTGTCCTACCTGATGCAGATCCTGACGGCCGTGATGATGGGCACCTTCATGCTCATGATGGTCCCGCGCGCCGAGGTGTGCGCCGAGCGCATACAGGAGGTGCTGACGACCGAGAGCAGCGTCGCCCCGTCGTCCGCGCCCGTCACCGCGCTGAGTCAGCGCGGAGAACTGGAGCTGCGCGACGTGGAGTTCCGCTACCCCGGCGCGGAGGAACCGGTGCTGCGCGACGTCTCGCTCACCGCGCGGCCCGGCCTCACGACCGCCGTCATCGGCAGCACCGGCAGCGGCAAGTCCACCCTGATCAACTTGATTCCCCGGCTGTTCGACGCGACCGGCGGCAGCGTGCTGATCGACGGCCACAACGTACGGGACCTCGACCCGGAGCAGACCGGGGCCCGTGTCGGCCTCGTACCGCAAAAGCCGTACCTGTTCAGCGGAACCGTGGCCTCCAACCTGCGGTACGGGAATCCGACCGCCACCGACGAGCAGTTGTGGCGGGCCCTGGAAATCGCGCAGGCCAGCGACTTCGTCGCGGCGATGGACAAGGGTCTGGAGGCCCCGATCGCCCAGGGCGGCGGCAATGTATCGGGCGGCCAGCGACAGCGTCTGGCCATCGCCCGTGCGCTGGTGCGCGAGCCGCGGATCTACCTCTTCGACGACTCGTTCTCCGCGCTCGACTACGCCACCGATGCCCGGCTGCGCGCCGCGCTCAGCCGGGAGACCGGCGATGCGACGGTGATCATCGTCGCGCAGCGGGTCAGCACCATTCGGGACGCTGACCAGATCGTCGTCCTGGACGAGGGCCGGGTCGTTGGCACCGGCACCCATTCCGAGCTGATGGCCTCGAACGAGACCTATCGGGAGATCGTGCTCTCCCAGCTCACCGAGCAGGAGGCGGCATGAGTTCCCCCGAGCCGGATTCCCGGCCCCCTGGTTCGGCGGACGGTGCCGGTGCCGGTGCCGGTGCCGCGGACGGTGCCGGCCCCGGGGCAGGACCCGGTGCCGATAACGGTGCCGATGCCGCGCCCAGCAAGGCCAAGGCCGCGCCCAGAGGCCCGGGGCCTGCTGTGGGGGCCGCGCGGTTCATGGGAGGCCAACCCGCCGAGCGGACCATGGACTTCCGCGGATCGACCCGCAGACTCCTTGCCGCGCTGCGGCCCGAGCGGCCCATCATCGCGCTGATCATGACCATGGCCGTCGCCTGCATCACCCTGAGCGTCATCGGCCCCAAGCTCCTCGGCGACGCCACCGACCTGATCTTCACCGGCGTCGTCGGCCGGCAACTCCCCGATGGGCTCAGCAAGGCGGAGGCCGTCCAGCGGATGCGGGACCACGGCGACGGCAAGGTCGCCGACGTCGTCGCCGCGATGGACGTCACCCCGGGGCAGGGCATCGACTTCGACGCGGTCGGCACGACCCTGCTGTGGGTACTGCTGATCTATGTGGTGGCCAGCGCCTGCTACTTCGTCCAGGCCAGGTTGGCTACGCATGTCGTCCAGCGCGCGGTGTTCCGCATGCGCGCCGATGTGGAGGAGAAGCTGGCGCGGCTGCCGCTGCGTTACTTCGACCAGCAGCCGCGCGGCGAGGTGCTCAGCCGCGCCACCAACGACATCGACAACGTCGGGCAGACCCTCCAGCAGACCTTCAGCCAGATCATTTCCTCGCTGCTGACGATCGTGGGCGTGCTCGCGATGATGTTCTGGATATCGCCCCTGCTCGCGCTGGTCGCACTCGTCACGGTGCCGATCTCGGTGCTCGTCGCGATTCGGATCGGCAAGCGCGCGCAGCCGGAGTTCGTACGCCAGTGGAAGACGACCGGCACCCTCAACGCACACGTCGAGGAGATGTACACAGGCCACTCGCTGGTCAAGGTCTTCGGACGGCAAAAGGAGTCCGCCGAAACCTTCCGCGAGGAGAACGAGCAGCTGTACGCGTCCAGCTTCCGCGCGCAGTTCATCTCCGGGATCATCCAGCCCGCGATGATGTTCATCGGCAACCTCAACTACGTCCTCGTCGCCGTCGTCGGCGGGCTCCGCGTCGCCAGCGGGTCCCTGTCGATCGGCGATGTGCAGGCATTCGTGCAGTATTCGCGGCAGTTCAGCCAGCCACTCGGCCAGCTGGCCAGCATGGCCAACCTGATTCAGTCGGGCGTCGCCTCCGTCGAACGGGTCTACGAACTCCTCGACGCGGACGAGCAAGAGCCCGATGTGCAGCGCACCGGGCCCGCCCCGCAGCACGTGCGCGGGCAGGTCGCCTTCGACCGGGTCTCCTTCCGCTACGAGAGCGACAAGCCGCTGATCGAGGACCTGTCCCTGTCGGTCAGCCCCGGCCAGACGGTCGCCATCGTCGGCCCGACCGGTGCGGGCAAGACCACCCTGGTCAATTTGCTGATGCGGTTCTACGAGGTCAGCGGCGGGCGGATCACCCTGGACGGCGTGGACATCGCCGCCATGCCCCGCGAGGAACTGCGCTCGCGGATCGGCATGGTGCTCCAGGACACCTGGCTGTTCGGCGGCACCATCGCGGAGAACATCGCCTACGGGGCGCCCGAGGGGCTGCCCATGGACAAGATCGTGGCGGCGGCGAAGGCGACCCATGTGGACCGTTTCGTACGGACCCTGCCCGATGGCTACGACACGGTGATCGACGAGGAGGGCGCGGGCGTCAGCGTCGGCGAGAAGCAACTCATCACCATCGCCCGGGCGTTCCTCGCCGAGCCCGCGATCCTGGTCCTCGACGAGGCGACCAGCTCCGTCGATACCAGGACCGAGGTCCTCATCCAGCAGGCGATGGCCTCCCTGCGCACGGGGCGTACGAGCTTCGTCATCGCGCATCGGCTCTCCACGATCCGGGACGCGGACTTGATCCTGGTGATGGAGGCGGGCGCGATCGTGGAGCAGGGCACGCACGCGTCACTGCTCGCGGCGGACGGAGCGTACGCCGGCTTGTACGCGGCCCAGTTCGCGGGCGCCCCCAGCGCCGACCCCGAACCAGCGTTCGGCGGCTGACCGATCGTCCGCAAGCGGGCGGCTCCTGGCCCGTGTCAGGAGTGGCCCACAGGGCCTTGCCTTGACGTGGGCGTCAACGTCTAGCGTCATGACCATGCGCATCGGCGAACTCGCGGAGCGGGCCGGGGTCAGTACCCGCACGCTGCGCTACTACGAGGCACGCGGCCTGTTGCCCACCCGGCGCGGGGACAACGGCTACCGCGTATACGGGGACGAGGACCTGCGGCTCGTGGAGCAGATCCGCACGCTCCAGGACTTCGGGTTCGGCCTGGAGGAGACCCGGCCCTTTGTGGAGTGCCTGCAAGCGGGGCACCCGGCCGGGGACTCCTGTCCCGCCTCGCTCGATGTGTACCGACACAAGCTCGCTGAACTCGATCAGCTCATGGACGAGTTGCGGGCGGTACGCGAGCAGGTGGGTGCGCAGTTGATGAGGGCCGAAGCACTGCTGCCGGGCGGACCCGAGCCGCGGTGCGAACTGAGGGGATGACGGATGATTCAGGCTGCGGGCGTGGCGGAGGTCACGGATGTGACCTTTGCGAACGAAGTGTTGACGGCGGACCTTCCGGTGTTGGTGGGATTCACCGCCGACTGGTGCCCACCGTGTCGCCAGATCGCGCCGGTGCTCAGCGCGATCGCCGCGGAGGAGAGCGACCGAATCAAGGTCGTGCAGCTCGATGTGAATAGCAGCCCAGCGACGACCGCCGCGTACGGCGTACTGGCGATGCCCACGCTCATGATCTTCCGCGCCGGCGAGCCGGTGGCGTCGATGGTGGGCGCCCGGCCCAAGCGCCGGCTGCTCCAGGAGATCGACGACGCGCTGTAGGGAGCGACGGCCGGTTGGTGGGCCTACGGGCCGACCAACCGGTGGTCCCGGGCCGCCGGCTGCCCTTGCCAGCGGCATGGCCGGCGGGCAAGGTAAGCGCGCACGCGCATCTGTGCGCCCCCCGCGCCTCCATCCGTTGCACGGCTGGAAATCGCCGTCCTTCCCGTACGTCTTCGGGTGCCTTCGTACCTCTCCGTACGCTTCGTAGGTCGGGGAGCGCGCTGCGTAGCGGCGCCGGATGGGCGCCTGAGCGGGGCGTTCGGCTGTTCGAGTGCCCCTCTGTGCGCGGGTTGCGCGGAGCCTACGAAGATCGCGTGCGACGTACCGTAGGCCGCGGACGGTGGCGCTCCAACCCCCGAATAAAGCCCAAATATCCGCTAAAAAACGCCCGGCGTCGCGCGCGGGAGCCCATGCCGTGAGACCGCGCGTCGCGGCCCGGAACGTGACCGAGGGAACAACGGAAGGTGCACATCCGGCCCGGCCGGCTGTCGATGGGTGGGCTATCCTGCTGTGCACAGGACCTGGGCAACGCAGCCCCCAGGTCCTTTTGTGCTTTCGGCCACGCACCCTCGCGGTCGATCGCCACCGTACGAAGCAGGGCCGCAAACTCCCCCAGGTCGCTCCTGGGAAGTGCCCCACGCAGGGACCGAGGAGGAACCGACGTCATGGGCAAGCGAAGCGAGCAGAACGACAGTACGAGCAGGGCGATGACCGGCGGCAACGAGGCAGGTGGTCGTGGATGAGTTCCCTCCTGCTCTTGACGAATGCGCTCCAGCCATCGGCCGAGGTGCTTCCCGCGCTCGGCCTATTGCTGCACGGCGTGCGGGTGGCGCCGGCCGAGGGGCCCGCGCTGGTGGACACCCCAGGCGCCGATGTGATCCTCATCGACGGGCGCCGTGACCTGCCCCAGGTGCGCAGCCTGTGCCAGCTTCTACGATCCACCGGGCCCGGTTGTCCGCTGCTGCTCGTGGTGACCGAGGGCGGGTTGGCGGCCGTCACCGCGGACTGGGGCGTGGACGATGTGCTCCTGGACACCGCAGGCCCGGCTGAGGTCGAAGCACGGCTGCGGCTGGCGATGGGCCGCCAGCAGATAGTGAGCGACGACAGTCCGATGGAGATCCGCAACGGCGATCTCTCGGTGGACGAGGCGACCTACAGCGCCAAGCTCAAGGGTCGGGTCCTCGACCTGACCTTCAAGGAGTTCGAGCTCCTGAAGTACCTGGCCCAGCACCCGGGGAGGGTCTTCACCCGGGCACAACTCCTCCAGGAGGTCTGGGGCTACGACTACTTCGGCGGCACCCGCACCGTGGACGTACACGTGCGGCGGCTGCGCGCGAAGCTCGGTCCCGAGCACGAGTCGCTGATCGGCACCGTACGGAACGTCGGCTACCGCTTCGTCGTCCCGGAGAAGGTCGAGCGCGCGGCCGAGGAGGCCAAGGCGAAGGCTAAGGCCAAGGTCACAGGTGGTTCAGGTGGTACGGGTGACATGCGTGGGGCCGCTGATGTGGGTGGGCCGAACTCGCGCGGCGACGCCTCCGGTCGTTCCCGCCCGGAAGACAGCACGAAAGCAGTGGTCGCACGCCCGGTAAACGGCTAGGGGGACCCGCGTAGACTGCCGCGCGTGGCCAAGGTGACGCGGGATGATGTAGCACGAGTTGCGGGGACGTCCACCGCGGTTGTCAGCTACGTCATCAACAACGGACCAAGGCCGGTTGCCCCGGCCACGCGCGAGCGGGTACTCGCCGCGATCAAGGAGCTCGGCTATCGGCCGGACCGGGTCGCGCAGGCGATGGCGTCGCGGCGCACGGACCTGATAGGGCTCATCCTGCCCGACGCCCGGCAGCCCTTCTTCGGCGAGATGGCCCACGCCGTCGAGCAGGCCGCGGCCGAGCGCGGAAAGATGGTCCTGGTCGGCAATTCCGACTACCTGGACGAGCGCGAGGTGCACTACCTCCGCGCCTTCCTCGGCATGCGGGTCTCCGGCCTGATCCTCATCAGCCAGGGCCTCAGCGAGAACGCGGCGGCCGAGATCGAGGCGTGGGACGCCCGCGTGGTGCTGATGCACGAGCGGCCCGAGGCGATCGATGACGTGGCAGTGGTCCTTGATGACGTGGGCGGTGCCCAACTGGCCGTGCGCCACCTCCTGGAGCACGGCTATCCGTACGTGGCCTGCATCGGCGGTACGGAGGAAACTCCTCCGGTCGGCGACCCGGTCACTGACCACGTCGAGGGCTGGCGCCGGGCGATGCTCGAATCGGGCCGCTCCACCGAAGGGCGCCTCTTCCAGGCCCCGTACAACCGCTACGACGCGTACGAGGTGGCCCTGAAGCTGCTGGCGGGCCCGGACCGGCCGCCCGCGGTGTTCTGCTCGACCGACGACCAGGCCATCGGTGTCCTACGCGCCGCGCGCGAGCTGCGCATCGATGTGCCGCAGGACTTGGCCGTCGCCGGGTTCGACAACGTGAAAGAGGCCGGGTTGACCGATCCGCCGCTCACCACGGTCGGCTCCGACCGGCCCGCGATGGCCCGCGCGGCGGTGGACCTGGTCCTGGACGACGGGCTGCGGGTGGCCGGCTCCCGGCGCGAACGGCTCAAGCAGTTTCCTTCGGCGCTGGTGGTACGGCGCTCCTGCGGCTGCGGCTAGGAAGCCGTTTCGGCGGGATGGATGCCGTTTCGGCGGGGTGGACGATCCGTCTCGTAGGGGGTGGGCGGCCCGGCGGCTCGGTTCGGCGGGGCGGAAGCCGTTTCGGCGAGGTGGATGATCCGTCTCGGTGGGGCGGGCGGCCCGGCGGGCTGGCTCGCCGGGTTGGCTTGCCGGGGTTTTATGGCGGGCTTACGAGGTTCTGTTGGCCTTCTCAGGCCGTCCTCAGAAAGTTCTCATGATCGGGCCGCACAGTCATAGGTATGACCGAGAACATCCGCCGCGACGGCGACCACGCAGGCTCCGCTCACTCAGCAGACTCCGCTCACCTCGCCGCCCCCGCGGCGGAGCACACGGCGTCGTATGGAACGTCGGGAGCGCAGGCCCCGGCCGCCACGCCGCCTCCTGGTCGCACGCCCCCGCCGCCCGCGCCGCCGGTATGGCCCGCTGAAGCGGAGACCGGTGGATACGGCAGCCCGTCCGGCAGCACGCAGGACGGGCGGGGCGGAGATACGTACGGCGGCTCGTACGGTGGCGCGGATGGCGGCTCGTTCGGCGGTGCCTACAGTGGCGCGGGCGGCGGTTCGCACGGTGTCGGTACGGGGGGCTATGCGGCGTTCGGTGCGGATGCTCCGCCCCCGCCGCTTGGCGCCCACGCGGCTGGTGGGGCTGCTGATGGCCCCGCCCGTCCTCGGGGGCGTCGTACCGGGGTGCTGATCGCGGCGGTCGCGCTGGTGTCGGCCGTCGTGGCGGGCGCGACCGGTGCGCTGGTCGGCAGCCGGCACGACGGGGGCTCAAGCAGCACGTCATCGGCCTCGGTCGTGGCCGCCGGCGCCACATCGGGGGCGAGCGGTGATGTGTCCGCCGTCGCCAAGGCCGTCAGCCCCAGCATCGTGGAGATCGCGGCGACCACGGCCCAGGGGCAGTCGCTGGGCTCCGGCGTCATCATCTCCGGCGACGGCGACATCGTCACCAATAACCACGTGGTAGCCGGCTCCGATGCCATCACCGTGACCCTCAGCGACGGCACGCGCAAGAAGGCGTCGGTGGTCGGCACGGATGGCTCCAAGGACCTGGCCCTGATCAAGCTGGAAAACGCCAGTGGACTGCGCGCCGCCAAGCTCGGTGACTCCAGCGCGGTCAAGGTGGGCGACCAGGTCGTGGCCATCGGCTCGCCCGAAGGCCTGACGGGCACGGTCACCAGCGGCATCGTCTCCGCGCTCGACCGCGAGGTAACGGTCGCCAACGCAGACGAGCAGGAACAGCAGGGGCAGCAGCCGGGACCGCAGAGCGACGGCGGCTGGCCGTTCGAGTTCGAGGGCCGCGAGTACAACGGTGACGTGGGCTCCTCCAAGACGACGTACAAGGCCATCCAGACGGACGCCTCGCTCAACCACGGCAACTCCGGTGGCGCGCTTATCAACATGCAGGGCGAGGTCATAGGCATCAACTCCTCCATCTCTTCGCCCGCTTCGGCGGCAGGTGGTTCCGGCGGCAGTGTCGGGCTCGGCTTTGCGATACCCAGCGACACGGTGAAGAAGGACCTGGGTTCCCTGCGGGGCGGCGGCACGAACGCGTAGCGCCGCGCCGTGCCGCGGTGCGCATGGTGTGGTCGGTGGCGCCGCGGTGCCGACGGTGGTGGTGCGGACCGCGGCTCCGCGGTCGGGTGGCGGGCCCGTGGTGGCGACGGGGCCTGGTGGCGGCTCGTGCGACGCTGAGGGGCGGCTACGGGCTGGCCGAGGCCCGCCGCCCGTAACCTGCCCGTCACCTCGTAGGCCATGGCGCGCAGCCCGCGCCCGTACCCCTGAAGGAAAGCGCCGATGAGTCCCGCCGAGCATGGTGAGCGTCCCGCCCGCATTCTGGTTGCCGATGACGAACCCGCTGTGCGGGAGGCGCTGCGGCGCAGCCTCATGTTCGAGGGGTACGAGGTCACCGAGGCCGTGGACGGCCTTGAGGCGCTGGAGAAGGCCGAGAGCTGCACGCCGGAGCTGATCGTGCTCGATGTGTTGATGCCCCGGATGGACGGGCTGACGGCGGCCAGACGGCTGCGCGCCGCCCAGGTGACCGTGCCGATATTGATGCTGACGGCGCGCGACACCGTGGGCGACCGGGTCACCGGGCTTGACGCGGGCGCCGACGACTACCTGGTCAAGCCGTTTGAGCTGGACGAACTGCTCGCCCGCATCCGCGCGCTGCTGCGCCGCAGCGCGTACGCCACGGCTGGTGGCGGAGCCGAGCCGAGCGCGGGTCAACTCTTGGAGTTCGGCGATCTGCGCATGGACCTGACGACGCGCGAGGTCACCCGGGGTGGCCGTCGAGTGGAGTTGACCAGGACCGAATTCACGCTCCTGGAGCTGTTCCTCGCCCACCCCCGCCAGGTGCTCACTCGGGAGCAAATCCTCAAGGCGGTATGGGGTTTCGACTTCGAACCGTCGTCTAACTCGCTCGATGTGTACGTGATGTACCTGCGCCGCAAGACCGAGGCAGGTGGCGAGCAGCGGTTGGTGCACACGGTGCGAGGCGTCGGCTATGTGCTGCGGGCCAACGACCATGCGTATGAACGTGGAGCCGCCGAGTGAACACCGCTGCCCCTCAGCCGAACGGCGACGGCGGCTCGCCCGCCTACCCGACCGGGCCGCCGGCCCCCGCGACCCCACCCGCTGGAATGGGCAGCACCGTCAGCACCGGCAGCCCCGCTGATACCGACAACTCCAGCAGCCCCACCGGAATCGAATGTCCCATTAGCCCCAGCAGCCCCAGCAGCTCCACTAGAACCGGCAGCACCGCGGCGCCGTTGGCCGGTGTCCGGCGCTCGTTGCGCTCGAAGCTGCCGCTGCGGTCCCGGCTCGCGCTGCTCACCGCCCTCGCGGTGGCCTTCGCCGTAGCCCTGTCCGCCGTGGCCTGCTGGGTGATCACACGGGAGCAATTGCGCGACGAACTCGACAAGTCGCTGCGGAACTACCGCGTCAACGTGCTGTACCTGCGCGACACGTTGCAGCAGTGTCCGCAGATCGAGACGGCGCCGAGCCGGGACGCCGGGCCCAGCGTGGCGTACGTACAGACCGTGAACGCCGACGCCGGCCGGTGCGTGGGCACGGGAGCCAAGCCGGTGCGGGTCAGCGACTCGGACGTCAACGTGGCACTCGGCCTGGAGAACGACGTGGTGCGCGATGGCCGCACCGATGGGGGCACGCCCGTACGGGTGCTCACCAAGTCCTACGTCATAGGCGACAGCGTCTTCGCCGTCTCCCTGTCCCGGCCGCTGACCGAGACCGACAGCGCCCTTGACACCCTGGCCCTGGTGCTTGCCGTGGTCGCCGGCATCGGCGTGCTCGGCGCGGCGACCGCGGGACTCGCCGTCGCCCGGGCCGGGCTGCGCCCCGTGGACCGGCTCACTGGCGCGGTCGAACACATCGCCCGTACGGAAGACCTGGCCACCACCATCCCGGTAGAGGGCCGGGACGAGATCGCCCGACTGTCGCGGTCGTTCAACTCGATGACCGCCGCGCTCGCCTCGTCCCGCGACCGGCAACAGCAGCTCATCGCGGACGCCGGGCACGAGCTGCGCACTCCGCTCACCTCGCTGCGCATGAACGTCGAACTCCTCGTCCGCAGCGAGGAGACGGGCCGCGCGCTGCCGCCCGACGACCGCCGGGAACTGCTGGCCAGCGTCAAGGCGCAGATGACGGAGTTGGCTGCGCTCATCGGCGACCTCCAGGAACTGTCCCGCCCCGACGCCCCGCCCGGCAGCGGCGCGCCCCGGATCGCGGCGCTGCACGAGGCGGCGAGCGCCGCGGTGGAGCGGGCCAGGCTCCGCGGCAAGGACCTGGCGATCACGGCCCGGCTGACCTCGTGGTACGTGCCCGCCGAGCCCTCCGCATTGGAGCGGGCCGTGATCAACCTGCTGGACAACGCGGTGAAGTTCAGCCCACCGGGCGGTGCCGTCGAGGTCACGCTCAGTGAAGGCGTCTTGACGGTACGGGATCATGGGCCTGGCATCCCGTCCGACGAACTCCCTCATGTCTTCGACCGCTTCTGGCGCTCCCCCTCGGCCCGCAGCCTGCCGGGCTCGGGCCTTGGCCTGTCGATCGTGGCCCGCACGGTGCAGCGATCCGGTGGGGAGGTCAGCCTGCGGGCGGCCGATGGCGGCGGAACCGTCGCCGTCGTACGGCTTCCGGGAGCGCCGCACCCGCCGCCGGAAGCGGAGCCGTCGCAGGGCGGCCCGGCGGGCGGGGGGCCCGCGTTCCGCGCGCCCGAGCCGTGATCGCTCACGCTAGCGGGGGCCGCTCTCGATGGTGACGCGACGGGCTGCTCCCCACGGTGCAGCGCAGCGCTAGCGGGGTGTGGGAGCGCGGGGAACCCGATCGCGGCATCCGGACAGGTACGAGGCGAGGGTGCCCACCGGCTTCCTCCCGGCCGTACCTGTCACCGCGCTCATCGACGGATACGGGCGGCAACTCATCGCGAAAGGTCACACGTTGACGTTGCCTACCATGGTTCATCGCGTACGCTCCGGGTTCGTTCTCGGAGCGGTACTGCTGGCCACCGCCACCGGGTCCGCCACCGCCACCGCTTCCCCGGCGCTCGCCACCGCCTCGTCCCCAACCCCGGCAATGGCCCAGGTTTCGGCTCAGGCCGACTCCCGCACTCAGGCTGGCCTTCGCACTCAGGCCGTCCCCCGTACCCAGGCCGTCCCCCGTACCCAGGCCGTCCCCCGTACCCAGGGCGGGCCGCAGGTGGGCCCGCTGGCCGCGCTCGCCGGTGGTCCGTCCGCCGCAACCGTACGAGCCGCCGCGTGGCAGGAGACGCCGGTGGCCAAGGAGTGGGCCACCGGCATTGGCCTGGCGCGGCCCGACGCGCACACCACTTGGGTGTCAGGGATGCGCCTTCAGCCCCGTGGGAACTCCCTCACCTTCCTCCCCACCCTGTGGGAACGCGACGACCGCCAGGGCACGAGCTGGAAGGAGCGGCCCACCGCGCCCGCGCCCGCGCCGTACGACGGCCGATGGAACGATATCGACGCCGCGTCAAGCAAGAACGCCGTCATGGTGGGGGACTACGCCGAAGACGAAAGCATCGGCGGCGTGCTGACCCAGCACTGGAATGGGCGGACGTGGAAGAACGCCGTTGCTCCGGTGCCGAAGGGCGCCTTTGGGGCCTGGTTGCTGTCCGCTGACGCCCGTACGGTGCGGGACGCCTGGGGCGTCGGCGGGGCCCAGGTTCCCACCGACGACCCGGACGACAGCCGAAACGTCGGGCTGATCGAACACTGGGACGGCAAGCGCTGGACGGCGGCGAAGCTGCCCGACGTGGGCGATGAGGAGGCCGGTTGGAGCTTCGACGATGTCACGGCTTTGGCCGCCGACGATGTGTGGGCAGTGGGATCGGCCTACAGCTCATCCGGCACGCGCCCGCTGCTGATGCACTACGACGGCAGGAACTGGAGCGAGGTCAGCGGGCCCAGCCTCGGTAGCGTACGCGCCGGCCTGGAGACCGTGGCTGTCGGTGCACGCGGCCAGGTGTGGGCGGGCGGTAAGGCTCAGGCGGCGGACGGCACCGAGTCGGGACTGCTCCTGCGCTATGACGGAAAGAAGTGGTCGACAGCGGCCCTGCCCGCTGGCACGGGACCGGTAACGGAGCTCACTGTCAACCGGGGCAACCTCGTACTGCTGGTGGAGAAGGGCGAGGGGGCCATCGACGCCCTGCGCGGCGGGAAGGACGGACGCTGGACATCGCTGGGTCTGCCGTCGTCACCTGGTGCTCCGCTCAGCGGCCTCAACATGCTGGCGTCCGGTAACACCATCGATGTGCTGGGCATCCGCCCGGAAGCGGTCGGCGGGACCTGGCGCCCGGTCACCCTGACCGCCACCGTGCCACCGGCATACGCCGCGCGCCCGCTTCGTGGTGTGTTCCGGGTGGGCCGACGATGAAGGTACGCGGGGTAGGGATGGCTGCATCAGGCCCCCGCACGGCGGCCCCATCGGACGCGCGTTTACCGGGAGTACGGCGCTGAGCTGGCATCCTTCCGACCCAACCCGGTCAGGCCCCGGCCGCGCAACAGCCCGTCAGCGGAGAGTGCGCCGGGCCCGGTGAAGACGAAGAGCAGGAAGCCCCAGCAGTAGATGGCCGCTTCCTCGCCGCCGTTTTGGATGGGCCACAGTCCGGTGGGCTGGTGCATGTCGAAGTAGCCGTAGGCCATCGACCCGGAGCAGATCAACGCCGCGATGCGAGTGCCGAGGCCCAGCATCAACAGCCCACCGCCGACGATTTGGATGGCTCCCGCTGGTCCCATGGGCCATTCGGTGAGCTCCGTTTTGCCCCCTGCTCCGCCGGGTGCCTCGGGGAGGTCGAAGAAGCCGGAGGCGCCGTGGCAGGCGAAGAGCAGCCCGAAGACGACGCGTGCGGCGGCGATGGCGTACGGGCCCATCGCGTCCCGGAGTTCGGCTGCCTGGCCCGCGATGCTGAAGCGGCCACTGCCCTGGCTGTGCCGGCCAAGGCGGTCGCGGCGAAAGAGCCGCGTGGTACCGGAGTCCTCCGGTGGGGTGGATAGCGAAGGGGGAGAGGACATGACGAACCTCCTTGGAGTTCGGACGGTGTTCGGCTGCGCGAGTGGCCGAGTGACACAGGGGGCCCGGCCACGAGTGAGACCGAACCGACTGGCCTCCACCCTCCTGGGACTCCGCTACACAGCGCGTCGTCCACCGGGCGGCTGCTGTCGTGCTTCGCAGGCAGTACGAAGGCGCGCGTAAACGGGTCCACGGGGCGCAGGCCCCGTGGGCCGCGTTCGCCGTGAGTGGTGCGGGAGCGGTGGCTGGCCAACCGGTGGGGAAGCGGGCCGGCGCGTATGGGTCGTGCGGGTACACAGCGCCACTGGCGCCGCTTGGCGCCACTCCGCGACAACTTGGCGCCGAGAAATATTCTGCCCTCTTACGCGCCGTTGACCTGCAACAACAGGCGTATCTGCCACCTCGAAATCCACACCAGGCGCCATGTGGCGCCAGGTGGGGCTTGCCAATGGCGCCACCATGGCGCCATTATTGCGTCATGGACCTCACGCCGTACGTCGAAACACTCCGCCGGGACCTGGCGGTGGCCGCTGCCGCCGGGGGTGACGAAGCCCGCGAACTCGCCGAGCGGTTGACCACGCCGCTGGAGTCGGCCGCCCGCCTGACCCTGCTCAATGTGCTGTCCGCGGCCATGGGCGAGATCACCCGTGACCTCGCCCCAGGATCGGTTGACGTACGACTGCGTGGCCTCGACCCCGACTTCGTGGTCGTGCTGCCGCAGCACGAGGGCCGCGCCGAGCCGCTCGACGCCCCGGCGCCCGCGCCGGCACCGACATCGGCACTGGCCCCGGCGCCTGCCGACACGGACGAAGGTGGCACCGCCCGCGTCAATTTGCGTCTGCCCACCCACCTCAAGACCCTCGCCGAAGAGGCTGCGGGCAACGAGGGCCTGTCGGTCAACGCATGGCTTGTGCGCGTCGTGTCTGCCGCGGTCAGCGCGGGCCCCGCCGCCGCTCCCCGCGCCCCCGAAAAAACCAGGGCCGGCGGCCAGGGCTTCACGGGCTGGGTGCGTTAACCAGCCCCTGGAAACGCCTTCATCCACACCACGTCCCACCAGCGGGGACGCCACGAACATTCATGAAGACCCACGAGGACGGGACAGCCATGCCTTCTTTCGAGACTCCCCAGCCGATTTTGGTCAACGCTCACGTGGACGCGGGATCTATTCGGTTCGTCGCGGCTGACCGCACCGACACCGTCGTGGACGTAGCTCCCCGCGACCCGAAGAAGGACCAGGACGTGCGGGCCGCCGAGCAGACCGACGTCACATACTCGGGCGGCAAGCTGCACATCAAGACGCCCAAGCCCAACCTTTTCGGGCGCACCGGCACCGCCGACATCACCGTCGAACTGCCCACTGCCTCCCGGGTGGAGGCGACCGGCGCGTGGGCCGAGGTGCGTGGTGACGGACGCCTCGGCGAGGTCCGCGTGAAGACCTCGTCGGGCGACGTCCGCTTCGACACAACCGGCCCGCTGCACCTGACCGCGTCCCACGGGTCCATCTCCGTGGACCGTATCGAGGGCTCCGCCGAGATCACCACCAGCTCCGGCAGCATGCGTGTCGGCACGGTCACGGGCGACGCCGTCTTGAAGAACTCACACGGCACCACCAGCGTCAGCGACGCCACCGGCGACCTACGGGTCAGCGGCGCCAACGGCGACATCATCATCGAGCGCGCCCGGGCCTCCGTCGCGGCCACCACCGCGCACGGCACGCTGCGTGTTGGTGAAGTCGCCCGCGGGACCGTCCGGTTGGAGACCTCCTACGGTGCCATCGACGTAGGCGTGCGCGAGGGGACCGCCGCCTGGCTCGACGTCAGTTCGGGCTTCGGGAGCGTACACAACTCGCTGGCCGCGTCCGATGGCCCGCAGAAGTCCGAGGACACCGTCGAGGTCCGCGCCCGTACGCGCTACGGAAACATCGACGTCCGCCGCGCCCGCGCCTGAAAGCCCACCTTCCACCCCAGTCCAGCCTTCGAACGGGAGGGCCCCATGCCTTCATCTGTCATGCCCACGTCCAGTCTCGGCGCCGGCCAGGAGCCGCCCGTCGCCGTCTCCACCATCGGCCTGCGCAAGTCCTACGGCGACAAGCTCGTCCTCGACGGGATCGACCTGCGCATCCCGACTGGCACGGTCTTCGCACTGCTCGGCCCGAACGGCGCAGGCAAGACCACCGTCGTCAAGATCCTCTCCACCCTCATCACTGCCGACGCCGCCTCCGGCGACATCCGCGTCGGCGGCCACGACCTGGCCGCCGATCCGCAGGCCGTGCGCGCCGCGATCGGTGTCACCGGGCAGTTCTCCGCCGTCGATGGCCTGATCACCGGCGAGGAGAACATGCTCCTCATGGCGGATCTGCACCACCTGTCCAAGCGCGAGGGCCGCCGCACCGCCGCCGAACTCCTGGAGCGGTTCGACCTGGTGGAGGCCGCATCAAGGCCCGCCTCCACCTACTCCGGCGGCATGAAGCGCCGCCTGGACATCGCCATGACGCTGGTCGGCAACCCAAGGATCATCTTCCTGGACGAGCCGACCACCGGCCTCGACCCGCGCAGCCGCCACAACATGTGGCAAATTATCCGCGAGTTGGTCTCCGGCGGCGTCACCGTCTTCCTCACCACCCAGTACCTGGACGAGGCCGACGAACTCGCCGACCGCATCGCAGTCCTCAACGACGGGAAGATCGCCGCCGAAGGGACCGCCGATGAGCTGAAGCGACTCATCCCGGGCGGACATATACGGCTGCGCTTCGACGACCCGTCCGCGTACCAGTCCGCCGCCGTCGCCCTGCGCGAGGTGACCTTGACCCAAGCTCTCAGCGCCGCCCGACCAGGGGGCGCCTTCAACGACGACGCCCTGTCGCTACAGATACCAAGCGACGGCAGCCAGCGCGAGCTGCGCTCCATCCTCGACTGGCTGGACGCGGCCGGCATCGAGGCGGACGAGCTGACCGTGCATACCCCCGACCTTGACGATGTGTTCTTCGCCCTGACCGGCGACACCACCGTCCCCCACCAGTCCAAGGAGACCGTCCGATGAGCTCCCTGCCCCTCGCCGTACGCGACTCGGCCACGATGCTCCGCCGCAACCTCCTGCACGCGCGGCGGTACCCGTCCCTCACCCTGAACCTGCTGCTCACGCCGATCATGCTGCTGTTGCTCTTCGTCTACATCTTCGGCGACGTGATGAGCGCGGGCATCGGCGACGGCGCGGACCGCTCCGACTACATCGCCTATCTCGTCCCGGGCATCTTGCTCATGACCATCGGCGGCACTGTGGTCGGGACCGCGGTGTCTGTCTCCAACGACATGACCGAGGGCATCATCGCCCGCTTCCGCACCATGGCGATCCACCGCGGTTCGGTGCTCGTGGGGCATGTCGTCGGCAGCGTCCTCCAGGCAATGTTGAGCGTGGTCTTGGTAGGCGTCGTCGCCGTGGCCATCGGCTTCCGGTCCACGGATGCGGGCGTCTTGGAGTGGCTGGCGGCATTCGGGCTGCTGGTGCTCTTCGCCATGGCGCTCACCTGGGTCGCGGTCGGCATGGGCCTGATCAGCCCCAATGCCGAGGCCGCCAGCAACAACGCGCTGCCGATGATCCTGCTGCCGCTCCTGTCCAGCGCCTTCGTCCCGGTGGACGCGATGCCGGGCTGGTTCCAGCCGATCGCCGAGTACCAGCCGTTCACCCCGGCCATCGAGACGCTACGCGGCCTGCTGCTCGGCACCGAGATAGGCAACAACGGGTGGCTCGCGGTCACCTGGTGCCTCGGCCTCGCGGTGCTCGGCTACTTCTGGTCGGTCTCGAAGTTCAACCGCGACCCGAGGTAACGATCATGACGACGCGGTAGCCCCCGCGACTCGTCCCGCCCCAGGGCGCGTACTCCGACACCGCGTCGGCCTACGCCGCCCTGTCGGCGTGCTCGGCCCCTCCGACGAGCCCAGGTCCGGCTGCGGACATCGTCGGCCGGAACTCGCGTCGCGCCCACAGCCGTTCGGCCAGTGTGAGCAACCGCGCCGCGGATCGCATACCAGGGGAGCGATTCGGCCCGGGCCGGACTATCCGCAGTGGAACGGCCCGATGGCGGGCTACCAGTGCGCGGGCCGCGTAAGCCCCGGCGGCAGCACCGTGCGCTCGTCGCCATGCGCCGCGTTGAGCTGGGCCTGCGTGAGGAAGATCGCCCCGGTGAGATCGGCCCCGCCGAGCTTGGCATCGCGCATATCGGCGCCGATCAGGTCGGCCGCCCGCAGATCGGCACCGCTGAGATCGGCGGCGATGAGCAGCGCCCCACGCAGATTCGCGCCCCGCAGCTTGGCTCCCGTCAACCGCGCCCCAACGAGATCGGCGCCGCGGTGGTTCCTCTTGCGGCCGGGGACCTCGTTACGTACGAGCTCGCTGGTACGCAGCAGCAAGGTGTTCACGGACTGACGCAGCGCGGGAACGTCCAGCTCGGCAAGGGCCTCGGCCTCAGCACGGGTAAGCCGCTCGGTCCGGTCAAGGGCCTCCCGCAGTTCGCCGCGCAGCGAGCGTGCGGGCGTAAGGCCCAACGCCTCGGTCAGATACCAGAGCAACTCATGCAACTGCCGCATCACCGGAAACACGCTGAACATCTGCTGCGCGGTCTCCGGAGCCTGCCGCCAGTCCCGTCCGCCAAAGGTGACCTGGGACACCTGTTGCCCCGCGCCAAAGCAATCGAAGACCGTACAGCCGGAAAAGCCCTGGCCACGCAGGTTCGCATGGATGCCGCAGCGGAAATCGGAGCGCAGATGCGTACAGGGTTGCCCCGCGGCCTTGTCCTTCGCGAAGTCGGTAGAAGCGGCGAAGGGAAGGGCGACGCAACACAGCCCGAAGCAGTTCCCACAGTCGGCCCGCAGGGCACTGCCAGCCCCACCCGAAGCGCCAGCCTCCGCCGGTTCGGCGGAAACGCCATGGCGCCCCGAGTCGCCGGGGGCGGACGGTGCGTCGTGCTGCTGTGACAACGTGGGTGCTCTCCTACCAGGAACGTCTGGTGCGCCCTAGCCCGCTAGACGGGAAGCGGCCCGCTGGGTGGGCCGCATCGATCGGGCAGTGCCTATTGTCCCCCGCGCCGACGTGGCGGCCGACCCACGGGTGGCGTCAGTCGGTCCATCGCCTCCAGAAGCGCGGCGGCCCGCCCGCGATCCCGGCGGCTGCCGGAACCTCGGGCGAAATGATCGCGTGGGTAGCCAGCGCCGTGGCCGTGCGGGAGAAGTGACGTTCCCGGAATCGTCGTAGTGGCCACGACCTCTCCGTCGCGGGCGTTCATAGCGGCTGCGAAGGCTGCGAAGGCTGGGGTGTTCGACGCGCTCGTTCCCATCGGGTGGGGAGGGGCGGTGTGCCTGGCGTGCCGCCTCCGTGAGGTAGCGATGATGACTGCTCCCTAGCGGGACCGCTTCGAGCGCTGTGGTTCTGGGTGGGCGTCAGCGCGGGGGGACGTCGATGGTTACCCCTGAGCTCGCTGAGGCTGTTTATTTCGCAGTTCAAGGCGGACGGGTTCATCCGCCTTTCCTGGTCCGCCGGATAGCCGACCGCGCAATGCTTTTGCAGGCGGTGCGCTGGCAAGGGAGACTCATAAACAGTTAATCACTCTTTACGATCAACCGATCTTTAGGGGCTGCCCCGGGCTTGTTTGGTGCGCTGCCTCGTTGTGCGTGCTCCCTCGCGCCGTTGTGGTGACGGCGCTTTCCGCTGTGCAATCAAACCGGTCGCCTCGACCGTTGGTGACCTGCGGGCAAGGTTCCGAGGGGGGACATGGTAGACGGCATCCGCATGGCTCTCGCCGCCGTGTGCGGTCTGTGTTGGACCGTGGCATATGTGCTTGCGATTCGGGTGGGCGTTCGAGATAAGACCTATGCCATTCCGGTCGTGGCACTGGCGATGAACATCTGCTGGGAATTCCAGTTCGTCTTCTTCCGGTCCTCCGACCATATGTCCGGCAGCAACTCGAACGTAGACGAAGCTGAAATCCTCATCGGCGTGGTGTGGCTCATTATTGACTGTGGGTTGCTCTATACCGTCCTGCGCTTCGGCCCCAGTGAATTCCCCTACCTACAGCCGCGCGTGTTCTACGCTGGCTTTATCGGCGTGCTGGGCCTGGCATATGCGGGGATCGAAATCCTGTCCCGGGAGTTCGACGACGGGGACGTGGTCCTCACCAGCTTCGGCATGAACGTGGCCATGTCCGGGCTATTCCTGGCGATGCTGGCCTCCCGTAGATCCAGTCACGGCCAGTCGATGGGTATCGCCGTTGCGAAGCTGGTCGGCACCGCGGCCACCTGCCTGGCCTGGTTCTTCGATACCTCGGTCTACCCGGGCCCGTGGCTGCCCTACTGCACGGTGGCCTGCGTGTCGCTGGACATCGCGTATGTGCTGGCACTCGCCACCGTTATGCGTAAGGAGAAAGAGCGCGGTCGGAGTACCGGCAACCAGTTTGAGCGCAGGGACCTCGAAAGGAACGCTTCGCTGTGACGAATACGCACCCTCCGGCGGTCGTGCCCAAGTTCATCGCCGAACCCTTGACGGAGAACTGCCGAACCGTCTGCTCTAGAGGCGAACACGTCCTCATCGGGGTATCTCCAGGAAACAGTTATTTCAGCCCGCAAAGACTCACCGAACTGCTGAGTTGGGCCGCTTCGCTGTTCCGGCGAATCGACGTCATGATCCCTGACTCCGCTCAAGTACATACCTGGCTGGCGCTCGGTTACGCGGCCAACCGAGCGCGGCGCAAGGCTTATGGAGAGGGGTCACGTCTCTTCAACCGGGCCACCCGTGCTTGGGAGGCTGTCGAAGCACCCGGGGTGGCATTGCAACTGCACCGACTGTCTGAGATTGAGACCAGGCCTGCATACCAGGCCCTGCTGCGAGAGAGCGAAGAGGCCATCGCGGGCGACACCGACACACGCGAGAGCTACGGTCAGGCGGTGCGGCAGGTGTTGCGGAATCATCTACACGGAGCCGAGCCCACGGCCGCGCAGACCGAGCAGGCCGCGCGGTATCTGATCGCCGAAACGCCCTTTCTGATCAATACGCCCAAGATCATCGGCGTGGAGAGCTCCACCGCGGTCTATCAGCACCGAGTGGCGTTCATTGACCGCATCTACGCCGGAAAAACCTCCCTGTACAAGGCCGACCAGCAGGCGTTCGTCGTCGCCCGGCCCGCGGCATGACGCCAGCGCAGGAACTAGACGCGGCGGACGTACGCGATCCGCGCCTGCGCGAGGCGTACGCCCTGTGCGAGACGATCCTCCAACACGACAACCACGCCTCACACACCTGGATGCGGGGCCAACTCCAGCCGGGGAGTCGCCCCTACTGGGACGCTATGATCGCCTTCTGTGGGTACGCCGACGATCTGGCCGATGCGCTGGACGTCCCCTTGGCCGAACGGATTCGGCGCTACGACGCGTTCACTCACACGTTCTTCCGCATGCTGCACAACGCGAGCGTCCCCGTGCCCCGATCCGGTCCCGATGAGGCCCACGCCGAAGGTGAACGGGCATACCTCGTCTCGCTGGCCTTCTGCGACTTCGTCCACACGTGGCACCTGAGCGAGGCGGGCATCCGACAGGCAAGCCAGGCCCTGCGGACGGACATGAGCACGGAAGCGTACGACACGCTGACCGCGTTGGAGCGCTACATGCACGGCGTCAGTGGCGAGCCCGCACGCTGGCTCGCCGCTCTGCTCGGGCCACGCGGGCAGACCCCGGGCGATGGCGCCGCGAACGCGGCGACGGCTTGGAGCTTCGGCCTGCAAACGCTCGACTTCGTCCTCGACCTTGAGGAGGACGTGCGATTGGGCAAGCTCTACGTTCCCCTCGACGATCTGCGTCAGTGCGGCCTCCAGCGCGCCGACATGGAACGGGCGGTCGCCGCTCGCGAGTCCCCGCAGGCCCTGCGTGATGTGGTCGCGTGTCAACTGGTCCGAGTACGCCGCTACTTCACCGCCGCTGAGCGGTGGATGGACAGCACCCGCCCGCTGGGATGGGAGGCCATTCGGGAATCCCTCATCGAGGGCTGGGCGACCGTTGATCGCATAGCACGCAGCGGTCACGACATCTTCGCCGTGACTGCGGAGCCGACGTAGCAACCGCGCCCATCCCCTCCGCAACACCTGCCACTGCGCCCCCGGCACGCCTCCCCCGGGGGCGCAGTGCTGTCTCGCTAGGCAATCCCTACACCCCGCCCGAGCCCGCCCCCGCTCCATCCCCGTAAGTCACCGTAAGTCCGTGCATGTTCCTGTACGTCCCGCCCTCGCCCGTGACCCGCGCTCTGCTATGACCCGTATTCGTACGGTGTCGTCGTGCTCAAGTGGGTGAAGCCCAGCCTGGCCAGGATGGGGCGGCTGTCGTCGGATGCGTCAACCTGGAGATAGCGGTAGCCGCGCTCGGCGGCCAGGCGGGCGCGGTGCGCGATCAGGGCGCGGTAAATGCCTCGGCCGCGCCAGGCGGCCACGGTGCCACCGCCCCACAGGCCGGCGAAATCGGTGCCGGGGTAGAACTCCATGCGCGCCGCGCATACCGGCTCATCGCCGGCCATGACGAGGAAGGCGGCCATCGCGTCGGTGCCGGCTGCCAGTTGTTCGAGGATGCGGTTGCCGAGGCGGGTCGCGTCCGTCCCGAACGCCTGCTCGTGGACCTTCGCCATGAGGTGCACATCGGCCGCGTCGCGTACAGGGCGCAGTACGACGCCGTCCGGCAGCCGGGCGTCGGTCGGTAGCGCGCCGATCTCCGCCACCATCAGCGCCTCCGCGGGTTCGGCTGTGAAACCCGCCGCTACCAGCCGCTTCGCGAGATCGGCCGGTTCGTCGTGCGCGTACAGCTTCCACTCGAAGGCGTGGCCAAGGGCACCGAAGTGCCGCACCTGCTCCGCGATGGCCGCGTCGGCGGAGTGCTGGTCGAGCCGCGACCAGAGCACGCCGTTCCAGCCATCGGCGGTGCTGGTCTGCCGTACGACGTCACCCACTCGCTCGACCCGGGCCCCGGGGCCATCGGGCGGCACGCTCTCCCTAAGCTGCCGGTCGAACTCCGCCAGCATGCGGGCGCGCCCCACCGCGCGGTCCTCGGGGGCCGCCTCCGGCGCGGGGTTCGTACTGTTGGGCGCGCCGTGCTGAGCAGGGTGCGCCTTACCGTGATCCATGCGGCACACTCCAGCACCGGCCACCGCGTTTAGCAACGGCGTTTCCTGCGAGGCGAGGCGAGGCAGAGCAGGGCGGGGCAGGGCGAGGAGGGGCAGGAGCAGGTACGGAGCCGCCCGGATAATTCGCGGGAGGTCGCCGGTTGCCCTCTGTTACGGTCTTCGGCATGAAGCGCGCTGCCAGCACGACGACGCCGGAGAGTGTCCCGGCGCGCTGACCGTTGTTGTGAGTCAAAGCCCCGGGGCGAGTGCCCCGGGGCTTCGCCGTGGGGTGTCCCGGCCGGTGGCCGGGGCGGTCACTCGCCCGATGACCTGCGAGGAGCCCCCCGTGCATGATCACCGCAAGCTCGGCCGCGAGCTGAACCTCTTTGACACCGATCCGCTGATCGGCGCCGGGTTGCCGTACTGGCTGCCCGATGGCGCGACCGTACGGCACGCTCTGGAGGAGTACATCCGCGGTGCCGAACGGCGGGCGGGCTACCGGCACGTGTACTCGCCGGTGCTCGGCAAGCGGGAGCTGTACGAGATCTCCGGCCACTGGTCGCACTACAGCGACCACATGTTCCCGCCGATGGACGTCGGCGGTGAGCAGATCGTGCTGCGGCCGAGCTTGTGCCCGCACCATGCGCTGATCTACCGATCGCGCTCCCACAGCTATCGTGAACTACCGCTGCGAATGGCCGAGTTGGGTGGCATGTACCGCTCGGAGCTGTCCGGTGTGCTCGGTGGACTCACCCGGGTCCGCGCCATCCACCTCAACGACGCGCACATCTTCTGCACCCTGGACCAGGTGGCCGACGAGGCGCAGGCGGCCCTGTCGATGATCCGCCGCGCGTACGAGGTGCTCGGCATCACCGCGACCCGATACCGCCTCTCCCTCCCCGGCCCTGGCGGGAAGTACGTCGCTGCGCCGGAGCTGTGGCAGCGGGCCACCGCCCTGTTGCGCGATGTGCTCGACCGTTCGGGTCTGCCGTACGAGCAGGCCCCGGGGGAGGCCGCGTTCTACGGGCCCAAGATCGATGTCCAGATCTCCGATGGAGCCGGCCGCGAATCGACCCTGTCCACCGTCCAGGTCGACTTCCACCAGCCCGAACAATTCGATGTGCACTACATCGGCGCGGACGGTGGCAAGCACCGACCGGTCATGGTGCACCGCAGCATCATCGGCAGTGTCGAGCGGGCCGTGGCCCATCTCATCGAGGAGCACGGCGGCGCGTTCCCCGCCTGGCTCGCTCCCACCCAATTGGTCATTCTTCCGATCTCCGAGGGCGAGATGCCGCATGCCGCAGCATTCGCCCAGCGGTGTACCGACCGCGGACTACGGGCCGACATCGCGGGTCCTGAACGCGGCACCTTGGGCGCCCGCATTCGAGAGGCCCGACTGGTGCCGTACCAAGCCGTCATCGGCGCGAGAGAAGCTGCCCATGACCACGTTGCCCTGCGCCTACGGGATGGCCGGCGCCTTGACCCGCAGCCCGCTGCCGAGGCCATGGCCAGCATGGTCGCCCGTGTCGAGGCGTACAGCACCGGGCTATGGGAAGGGTGACCGGCGCGCAACCGCACCGCACAGCGCATCGGCGCGCACCGCACCGCACCGCACAGCACAGCGCATCGGTGCGTAACGCGCCGCACCTACCGCGCGACCAGCCCCACCGCACCGTGGCGCCACCGCACCTCCACGTAACGAAGGGCCCGTATCCGCCGGTTGCGGACGCGGGCCCTTCGCGTAACGCGGGCCCTTCGCGTAACGGCGGCGCACGGTGGGGACTTCGCGCTGCCGCGCGCCCCTTCCCGCCACCGCGTGCGTTACTTCATCACTTCACGATCGTGATGCGGTCCGTCTTCGGCGGGGCAAGTGGCGCGTCTGGCTTGGAGTGCGCCCCCAGGTAGGCCGTGAAAACGTCCAGGTCGGAGGGCCCGACCAGCTTGTTCTTGCCCTCCTTCAGCACCGGGAAGCCATCGCCGCCGCCGGCGAGGAACTCGTTCACAGCGACCCGGTAGGTCTTCTTCGGGTCGATCGGCTCACCGTTCAACCGGACCGAGTCCGCGGCGATCCGATCCGCTCCGGCCTTGGTGAGGTCGAGCGTGTACGAAAGGCCCTTGGATACGTGGAGAATCCTCGGCTGCTTCTCGTTGACGCCACTGACCTGCTGCCGCAGCACGGTCAAGACCTGCTCACCGGTCAGGTCGAGCACGTTGGTCATGTTGGTGAACGGCTGCACGGTAAACGCCTCGCCGTACGTCACCACCCCATCGCCCTCGCCGCCCGACGCCTTGTGCGCCAGGTCGGAGCGGACGCCGCCCGGGTTCATGAAGGCAAGCTGTGCACCGCCCTTGTCGGCCGGGGCGAGCGCTTCGACCTGCGCGTCACTGATGACGTTGCCCAGCGGCGTCTCGTACGCGTTGAAACCGCGGCCCGGGATATCGGCCGAGATATAGCCCACCGGCCGGTTGGCGACCGGCGCGGCCAGCTTGTTCCAACGCTTGATCAGCGCCGTCATGTCCTTGGCCCGCGGCTGCTCCCGGTCCACCACATGGTTGGCGGACTCAACGCTGGTGCGCACGATGTCGCGGGTGCGGCGGTCGTACGTCAGTGTCGTGTCGGTGTACAGCCGGCCGAAGGACGCGGCGGAGGTGACGGTGCGCGGCACGCCCGCCGGGTCCGGGATGGTGCACGCGTACGCCTGGTGGGTGTGACCGGTGACCAGCGCGTCCACCTGCGGGCTCACGTTCTTGGCGATCTCCACGATCGAACCCGAGATGCCGTCACCGGGGCCGGGGCTGTTGCAGTCGTAGTTGTACGAGCCGGAGGCGGGCAGGCCGCCTTCGTGGATGAGCGCGACGACCGACTTCACGCCCTTGCGGTTGAGCTCCCGGGTGTACTTGTTGATCGTCTCGACCTCGTCGTGGAACTTCAGCCCCTTGACGCCTTCCGCCGTGACGATGTCCGGGGTGCCTTCGAGGGTCACTCCAATGAAGCCGATCTGCACGCCCTTGTGCTTCCACACGGTGTACGGCTTGAGGACGGGCTTGCCGGTCTTCTCGCTGGTCACGTTGGCCGCGAGGTAGGGGAAGTCCGCGCCGGGGAACCGCTTGCCCTCCTCGTAGCAGCCGTCCTTCGGGTGGCAGCCGCCGTTCTGCATTCGGGCCAGTTCCTCGGCCCCCTCGTCGAACTCGTGGTTGCCGACCGCCGAGACGTCCAGGCCCAGCTTGTTCATCGCCTCGATGGACGGCTCGTCGTGGAACAGGCCCGACAGCATCGGGCTCGCGCCGATCATGTCGCCACCTGCCGCGGTCACCGAGTGCCGGTGGCCCTTGCGCGCCTTACGCAGCGAGGTGGCCAGATACTCGACACCGCCCGCCGGAATCGCCTTGGTGGTGCCGTCCGGCAGGGTCTGGGTGACGTTGCCCGACGAGCCCTGCGGGGGTTCGAGGTTGCCGTGCAGGTCGTTGAAAGAGAGCAACTGGACATCCACGGTCCGGCCCGTCGCGTCCCGATCGGAGCCGCGCGCGGTGCTCTCGGACTCGGCGCCCGCGGGCAGAGCGGCCGTGAGCAGGCCCGCCGCCGCGGCCAGGACCGCCGCCGTGGCGGTCAGTCTGCGCGCCGCGCGACGCCGTTGAGGTATGGCTGCTGACATGGGCTTCCCTTCGCAAACTGCGGTGCACCCGCGGTGCGGCCCACGTGCCGCGTACGGGCCGTGCACCGCGCATGGTCGGGGCGCAGCTTACGGTTGACGCGCGTAGCACGTCAGGAGGGTTGGGGTGACGAGCTGGTTGCCCTTCGCTGTACGAGCAGGCCCATGCGCCTTCTCTGTACGAGCATGCCGATGTGCCTTCGCTGTACGAGCAGGCCCACGGCAGGCACCGGCCGGCGCCGCGGGACAGCGGCCAGCACCAGCCGGCCCCGCAGGCACCGGCAGACCAACGGGGGAGGTCACGGCGCACGCTGTGACCACCCGCGGGACGCCAAGTCGTAGGCTCAGCGCATGACTGACGTAGGGCATGAGCCGGGCCAGGCGCGGCGGATCGACATCGTGGACGAGTTGACGCCCGATGTGGCGAGCGAGGTACTTGAGCTCATCGCGGAGGCGGCCAGGGCCGATGGGCAGCCTGCGGTTTCGGAGCAGGGCAGATTGCGGCTACGGAGCGGCAGCCGTACGGGCGTACGGCACCTGGTGCTGCGCGAGGAGCCCGACGCGCTGGCCGGTTACGCCCAACTGGAGGACACCGATCCGGTGGAGGCCCCGGCCGCCGAACTCGTGGTGCGCCCCGGTTGGCGCGGCCTTGGGCACGGCAGGGCGCTGGGCCATGCGCTGCTCGGCGAGTCGGGCAAGCGGCTGCGGGTGTGGGCCCACGGCGGGCACGCCGCCGCCCGCCATCTGGCCCAGGTGCTCGGCCTCTCGCTCTTTCGTGAGCTGCGCCAGCTCCGCCGCCCGCTCGGCGAGCGGGCCGCCGCGGAGATCGCCGAGCCGACGCTGCCGCCGGGCGTGCGCGTGCGGACCTTCCGGCCAGGTGAGGACGATGCGGCCTGGCTCGCGGTGAACGCCGCGGCCTTCGCCCATCACCCAGAACAGGGCTCCTTGGCCCAGCGCGACCTGGACGACCGCAAGGGCGAGGAGTGGTTCGACCCAGCAGGCTTCTTCCTCGCCGAACGTGACGGCCGCCTGGTCGGCTTCCACTGGACGAAGGTGCACCGCGAGGAGGGCCTTGGTGAGGTGTACGTGGTCGGTGTGCACCCCGATGAGCAGGGCAGCGGCCTCGGCAAGGCACTGACCGCGATCGGCCTGCGGCACCTGGCGGGTTGCGAACTGCCGACCGCAATGCTGTACGTGGATGCGGACAATGTGGCGGCCGTGACGGTGTACGAGCGGCTTGGCTTCACCACGTACGAGACGGACCTGATGTACCGCACGGAGACCTGAGCCCCGGCCACCATTTCCCGGCCGTCACTTGCCGGCCTTCCCTTGCCGGTAGTCATCCCCGGCCGGCACTTCGCGGTAGTCGTTTCCCGGCCGTCACTCCGCGGCCGTCACGCCCCGGTCTCCGCTAGGCGTACGAAGTACGCACGCGCCAGGCGCCCGGGGAGCGAACCCGTCAGCCGCACACCCGTACAGCGAACGAGCGAGCCCGCTCAGCGTACGGAGTGCGACAAAACAAGCCCCGGGCCCCGGGGGCGCCACGGCGCGCGAGCCCGGGGCGTCGGGGGCGCCCGGGCACGGGCTGGAGCCGGCCGGAGGGGCTGGAGCGGAACTCGGAAGAGCGGCACGGCCACCCTGGCGAAGGGACCCGCTTGCCTGACAGCCATGTGCCCGTTACCGGCGATTCAATGTCGCTTGCGAACATCGCTGAATGCAGCCCGCTGTGCCCAATGCCCCGAACCGGAGGCTTCACGGAGTTCCGCCTCCGTCTTCTTCCGCCGCGCCCATGGGGCTCACCGCGCGGGAGAATAGGGACATGCAGCAGTCTTCCGGGGAACCTGCCCCGTATCCCCATGAATCCAGTGCCCACGACCAGTCCCGGCCGCAGGCCCGGGGGACGGCCGAGGAGACCTCTATGCGCGGTACGGATGGGCCGTCGGTGCGTAACGCACGCGGCGCCCGCGGTAAGAGCGGCGCACAGCCCGCTCGGAAAACGGACCCGAACACGGCACCCGACACCAGTACCGGTATCGGCACCGGTATTGACACTGACATCGGCACCGCTACTGACATCGGCACCGGCACCGGTATTGACGCTGACACCGGCACCGAGACCGACGCCGGTACGGAAACCGGTGCCGAAACCGGCGCAACCCCACCAGGCGCCGCCGGCCCGCACGCCATCACTCCCCACGCAGTACCTCTGACCGAGGGAGCACTGGCCATCCACGGTACGCGCGATACCGACCACGACGGACGCCCCGCTTCCCAACCCACCATCGGTTCGATAGCGGCCCACCGCCCGCACGCGGTGGGCGTCCCGCCGGTGCCGGAGCTGGAGCCGGACATCGATGCCGACCTCGACGCGTACGAGGCGCAAGACGGGGACGAGCTCCCCCAGGGCCGGTTCCTGGACCGGGAGCGAAGCTGGCTGGCCTTCAACGAGCGGGTGCTGGAACTCGCCGAGGACCCCGCGACGCCGCTGCTTGAGCGGGCGAACTTCCTCGCGATCTTCGCCAGCAACCTGGACGAGTTCTTCATGGTCCGCGTCGCTGGCCTCAAGCGCCGCATCCACACCGGCGTGGCCACTCGTTCCGCCTCCGGCCTCCAGCCGCGCGAGGTGCTGGAACTGATCTGGCACCGCACCCGCGAGCTCATGGCCCGGCATGCTGCCTGCTACCAGACGGACGTGGGCCCCGCACTCGCCGACGAGGGGATTCACCTCGTCCGCTGGCGCGAGTTGACCGAGAAGGAGCAGGAGCGGCTCACCGCGCTCTTCAAGCAGCAGATCTTCCCCGTGCTCACCCCACTGGCGGTGGACCCGGCGCACCCCTTCCCGTACATCTCCGGCCTCTCGCTCAACCTGGCCGTCGTCGTGCGCAACCCGATCAGCGGTCATGACCACTTCGCCCGGGTGAAGGTGCCGCCGCTGCTCAATCGATTCCTCGAAGCATCGCCGCAGCGCTACGTGCCGCTGGAGGACGTCATCGCGGCGCACCTGGAGGACCTGTTCCCCGGCATGGACGTGCTCGCGCACCACATGTTCCGGGTGACGCGCAACGAAGACCTTGAGGTCGAGGAGGACGACACCGAGAACCTGCTCCAGGCCCTGGAGAAGGAGCTCATGCGGCGCCGCTTCGGACCGCCGGTGCGCCTTGAGGTCGAGGAGACCATCGCCCCGTACGTGCGCGATCTGCTGGTGCGGGAACTCAAGGTCTCCGAGGCCGAGGTGTATCCGCTGCCGGGGCCGCTCGATCTGACCGGGCTGTTCGGGATCGGTGCGCTGGATCGGCCCGAGCTGAAGTACCGGAAGTTCGTGGCCGGGACGCACCGCGACCTCGCCGAGGTCGAGTCGGCCTCGGCGCCCGACATCTTCGCGGCGCTGCGCGAGCGTGACGTACTGCTGCACCACCCGTACGACTCGTTCTCCACCTCCGTACAGGCATTCCTCGAACAGGCCGCTGGCGATCCCGACGTGCTGGCCATCAAGCAGACCCTGTATCGGACCTCCGGTGACTCACCGATCGTGGATGCGCTGATCGACGCGGCCGAGGCCGGCAAGCAGGTGCTCGTTCTCGTCGAGCTCAAGGCGCGCTTCGACGAGCAGGCCAACATCAAATGGGCCCGCAAGCTAGAGGAAGCGGGTTGCCACGTCGTCTACGGACTTGTCGGCCTCAAGACGCACTGCAAGCTGTCGCTCGTCGTGCGCCAGGAGGGCGAAGCACTCGTCCGCTACTCGCACGTCGGCACCGGCAACTACCACCCCAAGACGGCGCGCCTGTACGAGGACTTGGGGCTGCTGACCGCCAATACCGACGTCGGCGCCGACCTCTCCGACCTCTTCAACCGGCTCTCCGGTTACTCCCTGATCGAGGACTACCGACGGCTTTTGGTCGCTCCGAAGTCGCTGCGGGACGGGTTGATCAAGCGGATCGCCAAGGAAGTGGCGAACCACCGGGCGGGTCGGCCCGCGTACGTCCGCATCAAGGTCAACTCGATGGTGGACGAAGCCATCATCGACGCGCTCTACCGGGCCTCGCGCGCGGGCGTGACGGTGGATGTGTGGGTGCGCGGCATCTGTGCGCTGCGCCCTGGCGTCGCCGGACTCTCGGAGAACATACGGGTGCGTAGTGTGCTCGGCCGGTTCCTGGAGCACTCCCGTGTGTTCATCTTCGGGAACGGTGGCGAGCCCGAAGTCTGGCTCGGTAGCGCCGACATGATGCACCGCAATCTGGACCGGCGGATCGAGGCGCTGGTCAGCATCATCGACCCGGCCCACCGGGCCTCGCTCGACCGGCTTTTGGAGACCGGAACAAAGGACTCCACAGCATCCTGGCATCTGGGCCCGAGCGGCGATTGGACCCGGCACGCCGTTGATGCTGACGATCGGTCGCTGCGGAACGTTCAGGAGATGCTCATCGACGCCCGGAGGCGCCGGCGTGGTTCAACAGCGACATGACCTGGCGGTCGAGGTTACGGGGGCCAGGCAGGGTCCCGTCACCGGTACCGCCTCCGGTACCAGGGGACACGAAATGACGGACTACGCCATGGGTTCAGCGGCCACCAGCAGCGGCCAGGGCCGGGTGACGGTGACGACGACGGCGACAGCGGGCGAGGTGCTCTCCCGCTATCTGCACGCGCAGGCGGGGGACTTCCTACGAAGTCTGCGGCTGCACCGCGAGAGCGGCTCCGACGCGGAGGAAGCGGTGGAGGCGGCCCGGCTGCTGCGCCAGTCCGCGCGGCGGATCAGCGGTGTGCTGTACACCTACCGCTCGTTGACCGACCCGGCCTGGGCCGACCAGCTCAGGGCCGAACTGGCCTGGCTGTCGGGGGTGCTGGCGCGCGAGCACGCGTACGCGGCCCGGCTGGCCCGGTTGCGCGGCGCCCTGCACCGGCTCTCCGGGGCCCCGGTGCCGGAGCAGCCCATCGACGCGCTGAACGGCCCGCCGTTTGGCGCGGGCGGCGCGGGGAACGCGGGCGGCGCGGGCAGTGCTAACGGTGCGGGCGGTGCGGGTACGGGTGCCGGCAGTGGAATCGGCGGCACCGGTTCCGCCGCCGATCGGATGCAGCCGCGCGGCACGGACAACGGCATCGGCGGCCCCGGAGCGGGCTCGGGGGAGGCCGCCGGCGGCCGAGCCGGGCGCGGCGCCCGCGCCCATGGCGCATCGGCAGCGGGCGGCGCATCCGCCGTCTCGGCGAAGCTTCCCGGGGACGGTACGAGCGGCCGTTCGGTCCGGGCCGGCCGGCTCGGCGAACAGCGCCCCCGCGACTCGTCGGCCACGCGCAACGGCCGCGATGGCAGAGACGGCCGCGATGGCCGGGACAGCCGGGACGGGCGTGATGGCCGGGACGGGCGCGCCGCCGATGTGGCGTCCCCGCGGGACGGCGGCGCGGATCGCCCGAGTTCGTCCCGCGGCGGCGCCGACCGTATGGCGCCCCGCAGCAGCGCAGACCGCACCGGGACCACTCGCTCCGCCGGGCGTGGCGCGGGCCTTTCCACCGGCGGTACGGGCGCTGCGGGCGGAGCCGTTGGCGCCGGCGGCCCGACCGGCTCGCGAGGCAACGCCGAGCGCGAGGACACCCGCGCGGGCGCCCTCACCGTGGGCGCGGCCCGCGCGGGCGCGCTCCTCGAACGCCAACTCACGCTCGCCAGAACCCGCGCCCACACGGCGGCACTCCAAGCCCTTGGCTCCTCCCGCTTCCACGCGGTGGCCGACGCGGTAGCGCTTCTCGCCTCCGAGGTCCCGCTAAACCCGGCCACCTCCGAACAGCCCGCAGACATGACGCTGCCGCCCCTCGCGGAGCAGGCCAACCGACGCCTGAGCGAGGCCATCGACGCCCTGCCGCTGAGCCGCGCCGGGCACCCGTACAACGCCGATGCACTGACCCACGGCCTGGCCGCGACTCCCACCGCCGACGCCCCACCGGCAAGCGAGGCCCAGGACACCCCGTGGCACCAGGTCCGCAGGCTGGTACGCATCGGCCGCTACGCACTCGAAGTCCTAGCCGAGCACCAGCCGCTCGCCGCCGGCCCCACCGAGACCGAACCCACCCTGGCGGTACGCCTCCTAGCGGCAAGCCAGGCCCTGGAACGGCATCGCGACGCCGCCGAGGCAGCCGCGGCTGCCGCCGCCGCGGCCCGCACCCCACGCATCGCCCCCGCCACCGCGTACGCCCTCGGCATCCTGCACGCCGACCAGCGCCACGAGGTGGAGGCGGCCCGCTACGCCTTCGGCCGCATCTGGCAGCGAGCGGCGCCACCGACGTGACCGCGGCCACCGACGTGACCGCGCCCCAAGGTCATACGTCGCGGAACAACGCGCTCCGCAAGCTGCCGACGCCGCAGCGCTAGCGCTCGGACGACAGCCCGCCCTTGCCATGAGGGCGGGCTGTCGGTCTGCGGTGGTTTTCTGTGCGCGTAGTGCCTCGCTGACATGCTGTACTGCGCCTCCGTGGCGGCGTGATCGTCAAGGGCTCGTACCGTTTTCGCCGTATGGGAAGCGACGGCAGCCCGGGGCGCTCACCAAAGCGGCGCTCAGAACGGTAGGGCTTTCGCACCACCTCGTAGGACGAGGTCCTGGGTTTGCCGAACCTGGGCGGCGGCTTCAGGACCGCGACCCACGATAGCCAGGGCCCGAGCACGCGTTACGGCGAGAAGACTTTCCGTCGCCGGATCTACTAGGCCGCGAACGCGTGCCCATGCAGCCTCCGCTAGGTCCAGCGTGTGTTCGGGCTGCCGGATATCCATCCCGTTGTGCGCGAGGATGCGCAGGATGAAGGCACCGTGGATATCGTCGCCAGCCTCTCGTGTCAGTGCGAGAGCCTGGAGGTAGTAGCACTGGGCGAGTCCGTGCTCACCGGTTATCTCTGGTTATCAAGTCTCTGGGCTGGTCATGGCCTTGTTCGACGTGCAGGGACGTTAGGCATGTCGCTAGACGATGGGCTCCCGGTTGTTGTGAAGCGAAGGCAGCCCGGCTGCTCTGGCCGAGGCTGCCGGGACTGCGTGCCGACGATTGTTCAGGGACGGTTGAGTGCGCGGACGGTCCAGCCGGCTTTGCGCCAGGTGTCGGCGTCGAGGGTGCCGCGGCCGTCGATGACCTTCGGGGTGGCGGTGCGGTGGGCGAGGCGGTGGGGGGCGATGTGAGTGAACTGTGGCCACTCGGTCAGGTGCAGGAGGAGGTCGGCGTCCTGGACTGCGGCGATCGGGTCGTCGGTGTAGTCGAGTTCGGGGTGGGTCTTGCGGGCGTTGTCGAGGGCCTTGGGGTCGGTGACGGTGACGATGACGCCGAGTTCGTGGAGTTTGTGGGCGACGGCGAGGGCGGGTGAGTCGCGGATGTCGTCGGTGTTGGGCTTGAAGGCGGCGCCCCAGATGGTGATCCGCTTGCCCATGAGGTTGCCGCCGAGCTGTTCGCGGGCGAGGTCGACCATGCGTTCGCGTTGCCGGTTGTTGATCGCGTCGACCTCGCGGAGGAATGTCAGGGCCTGGTCGGCGCCGAGCTCACCGGCACGGGCCATGAAGCCGCGGATGTCCTTGGGGAGGCAGCCGCCGCCGAACCCGAGACCAGGCCGCATGCCACGGTGGCCGATGCGTGCGTCGTGGCCGAGGATGTCGGCGAGCTGGCCGACGTCGGCGCCCGCTGCCGCACAGACTTCGGCCATCGCGTTGATAAACGAGATCTTCGTGGCGAGGAAGGAGTTCGCGGAGGCTTTCGCGAGTTCGGCGGTGGCCCAGTCGGTGACGATCGTCGGTGTCCCGGCCTCGATGATCTTCCCGAAGCACTGCCGCAGGACGGCTTCGGCCCAGGAGCGCTCGGACTCGAAGCCAAGGACGAGCCGGTCGGGGCGGAGGGTGTCCTCGATGGCGAACGACTCGCGCAGGAACTCCGGGTTCCAGGCGACCTCGACCTCATCGCCCGCCGGAGCGAACTCCTTCAGGATCTTAACGACGCGGGGCGCGGTGCCGACCGGGACGGTCGACTTGACCGCGACAACGGCCGGGCTCTTCAGCCGGGGTGCGAGCTGGCGGACCGCGGAGAACAGATGGGTGAGGTCGTAGGCGTCCTCTCCGGCTCGCTGCGGGGTGCCGACGCCGATGAAGTGCAGTGCGCCGTGGGCGGCGGCTTCCGCGTAGGAGGTGGTGAACTTCAGCCGTCCTGTCGCGGTGTGCTTGGCCAGCAGGACGTCGAGGTCGCGTTCGAAGAACGGGGCCTTGCCGGAGTTGAGGGCGTGGACCTTATCCATGTCGGCGTCCATGCCGATCACGTCGTGTCCGAGTTCGGCCATGCAGGCCGCGTGGGTGGCGCCGAGGTAGCCACAGCCGATGACGGTGAGCTTCACGAGCGGGTGTTCCCTTCGGGTGGGGCCGCCTGCGCGGCCCCACCCCTCACCGCCCGGAAACGCCGGGGTGATCAGGCGGGCCGGGCGGCCAGATAGCGGTTGATCCCGTCCCGGATGAACAGCGGGATCGTGAGGATGTCGAGGTGTTCGGGGGCGAAGAACTGGAGCTTGACGCCCTCGGCGAGAGGCAGCTGTGTCTCGTCGCCGTCCCAGGTTCCACAGAAGAACGTGATGAGCTGGCCGGAGCCGTAGATATCGCGGATCTCGAAGAGTTCGGCGAGGTCGGCGACGGTCAGGCCGGCTTCTTCGTCGAGCTCACGGATGACCGCGGCGGCCGGAGTCTCGCCGTCATCCGCGCCGCCTCCCAGCAAACTCCAGTGGCCGGGCCAGGCGATGACGCCCGGTAGGTCGTCACGCAGGTGCAGAAGGAGTTCACCGCGCCGGTTGGCGATGACCGCGACCGCTCCGCGGGCGGTGGACGACTGTGGGGAGGTGGTGGTGTCGGATTGCATCCGACCACCGTAGTAACGGAGTTGAAGATCATGCGGCAGCCCTCACCGACGGGGCGCGAAACCAGGCGGCTGCCATCAGGGCCTGCATCCGGGTGCGGTCGAACCGGCCGCTGGGCTTCAGCCCGCCCTCCAGCAACGGCCGCCAGGCCGCCGGGGCGTCCGTGAGGGCGATGCGGATCTGGTCGTCGGCCCAGGTGGCGAGGGGTCCGTTGAGCCAGGCGGGGACGGGACTGGCGAAGCCGAGCTTGTCCCGGCTGCCCCAGACCTCCCGCGGCAGCCCCAGGGCCTTCGCGGCGTCCCGCAGAATCCGCTTGCCCTCGGCCGGGTCACAGATCTTGTGCTCGGCCGGCAGCCGGTAGGCCAGCTCGACCAGGTCGCGGGCGAGGTAGGGCGACCGGCGTTCGAGGCCGAAAGCGGAGGCGAGCTTGTCGCTGGTCATCACCAGTGGCCGCCAGGCCGTGGCCAGGTCGGCCAGCGTCAGCGCGCGGGCCAGATCCCCGCCGGCTCGCTGCATCGCACTGCCGACGAGGTCGCGAATCCGCCCCTCGGGGTCGGGGCCGCGCAGGATGAGCCGGGTGACCGCCTCCGCCGAATCCAGGCTCTGCCCGGCGGTGTGCATCAGCTTCGCGGCCAACGGCCGGTATGCCTCCAGCCCTGCGGCCAGGACGTCGTCGGGGCCGAAGAGGACGAGTGCGTGACGGACATAGCCCATCAGCAACTCGTCCGGTCCCAGACCGCCGGCGACGACCTTCAGGCCGAGGTCGGAGGCTTTGCGGTAGGCCATGTACTCCGAGAATGTCGAAGCGTTGCCCATCGGATAGTCCAGAGCGGCGACCATGTGCGGCAGCACCGTCGTGAAGTCCGCGGAGTCGGGCTCGACCACCACGAGCTCGGCGCCGATGTCGCGGGCGACCGTGGCGGCGATCTTGGATTCGTCGAGGCGGTCCTGGCCGGGATAGCGGACGGTGATGCAGACCGGCGGACGCATCAGGTAGGCCAGCGCCGAGGAGTCCAGGCCGCCCGACAACAACAGGGCGAACTCGCCTGACGGGGCCCGCAGCGGGACCTGCTCGGCCAGTACGACCGAGAACCGGGCCAGGGCCTCCGTGTAGGTCCCCTCGAACGGCTGACGGTTCTCCAGCGACCACCAGGTGTGCTGGTCGAGGGAGCCGGTGGCGGTGTCGAAGGCCATCAGGGTGGCGGGGGCCAGCAGCTGGATGCCCTGGAAGGGGGTGTCCGCGCCGGTCGGGGTCTCGATGGAGACCATCTCGGGCCGCAGGACCAGCGGGGCACTGCCGTAGCCGGACAGGGTGGTGACCTCGGAGGCGAACGCGAGCCGGCCGCCATCCAGGCGCCAGTAGAGGGGCTTCTCGCCGAGCCGGTCCCGGGCGAGGAACAGCTTGCCGACGCGCGGGTCATAGACGGCGAGGGCGAACATGCCGTCCAGCCCGTTCAGGCAGGACGGGCCGATCTTCGCCCAGGCCCGCAGCAGGAAGTGGGCATCCGACTCGCGTGCGGCCAAAGGGATGCCCCAGGCTTTTGCCTGCTGGTGGAAGTTGTAGATCTCGCCGTTGAACGCCAACAGCACCCCGGTGGGGCGGTCGAGATAGGGGCCGGGCATGGCCTGCGGGTCCACGATCAGCAACGTGTTCATCGCCAGCACCGCCCGCCCGTCGATCGAGGCGGCGTGCACCGTGCCGTCCGGTCCTCGATGAGCCTGTGAAATGCCCATCGCGCCGACCGTGCTTTCGTGCCGGGAGGCGTCGCCTCCGGCCAGTCCTGCGATTCCGCACATCTGGTTCACCCCCGAGGGTGGTTGGGATGCCTTGGCGGCGGCCACCGCCGGAAGGAGACCGGTTTCGGTTCCGGCGCCGGCCTGGGCTCACATCACAGCCGCCCGCGAGGAGCGGGGGGAGGGCTCGCAGGGGGGCTTACAACTCGCAAAGACGGTTCACGGCCGGCGGCGGAGGAATATCGTTACTGACCCAACACGCGGACCCCGTACGACTCCTCGTCCACAGTCGAGTACGGATCTCTCGTGCTCCACCAAGTGCGGACGTACCTACTCAACTGCTTGTTCGAGCCGTGCGTGGTCTGGTCACTGGCAAAGGGGAGAGTCGTGGCATCGACCACTCGCCGGACCCATCCGCCCAATGCGGACCTGGCCCGGCTCATCGAAGCCAGCGGAGCGAGCCACAAATCCCTGGCGCTGCGCGTCAACCAACTCGCACACGCTGCCGGGATAGAGACTGACTATTCGCACACGTCCGTGGCGAACTGGTGCAAGCGGGGGATGACACCGAAATGGCCGGTCCCCAAGCTGTTGTCGCAGGCCATCAGCGAGAGGCTCGGCCGGCCCGTCAACCTCGGCGAGATCGGTATGGGCGAGGCGGAGACAATCGACGCGAATGTGGGGTTGGATTTTCCGCGAGACCCCGCCGACGCCGTCCGCGTCGCCACTTCGTTCTGGAGCTCCGTGAACCGCCGAGATTTCCTGGCCGGCTCCGGCTTCGCCGCGTCCGCCTTCACCACCCCCGTCACCAGATGGCTCGTCACCCCCGCCGACGAGACCGCCGACCACGCTGGCGGGAAGCAGGTCGGGCGGGCCGACCTCGACGAGCTGCGTGACGCGGCCGACGACGCGAGGCGGTGGGACTCCAAATACGGCGGTGGGAACTGGAAGGCGAACTCCGTCACCGACTGCCTCGACCACCGTGCGGGCCCGCTTCTGCGGGGCAGTTTCTCCGACGGCATCGGCCGCGAACTCTTCAGCGTGACTGCTGAGTTGTCGAGGTTGGCCGGGTGGACGGCGTTCGACGTTGGCGAGCACGACGCCGCCCAGCGGCACTTCATCCAAGCCCTCCGCCTCGCCCGGGCAGGCGGTGACGTGCAGCTGGGCTGCTATGTGCTGACCACCATGGCCATGCAGACCCTGATGCGCGGGTTTGCGTCCGAGGCCGTCGATATGGTCCAAGGTGCCTTCAACCGGGCGAAGGGCCATGCCGTCCCGAGGGTGCTGGCGTTCACCAAGCTGATCGAGGCCCGCGCTCACGCCCGCGAGAACGACCCCAGGGCCGCCTCACGGGCCCTGAAAGCCTCCGAGGACATCCTGGGTCAGGCGAAGGACGACAGCGGTGACGAGCCCGCGTGGATCGACTTCTATCACCATGCCCGCCTCTCCGCGGATGCCGCCGAGGTCTTCCGCGACCTGAAGAACCCCAAGGCCGCCCTGGCCTGGAACCAGCAGGCCACCGCGATGCCGACCGGGGTGTTCACCCGTTCCGTCGGCATGCGACTCGCCATCGTCGGAACCGCCCACCTCCAGGCCAGAAACCTGGATCATGGTTTGGAGCTGGGCAACCGCAGCGTTGACATCCTCGCCCGTGTCCAGTCGAGCCGGGCCAAGGACTACGTGCGCGAGTTCACCACCGCCCTCGCGCCCTGGCGGCGCGAACCGGCCGTCCGTGACTTCATCCGCCGCACCCGCACCGAACTCGGCGTCGCCGCCTGAGTGGGAATCCGAAACCTGCGGCGGCTGTCAGGCTGTCCGGTTGGTGTCCCGCATCATGTTCCGCAGCGCGGCGCGGCCCGCGATGACACCGTCCTGCGACTCGGCTGGCGGTCCGCAGGTGGTCGCGCTCGGCTAGCACCGCGGTCAGGGTCTCTTCGCGCTGCCGGAGCTGGTCGTCAGCTCGTTGATACGGGCGATGAGGTCGGCGGCTCCGGCCTGGTCGGCCTGCTGGCCGAGCCCGCGTTGCACGGCGGCTTCGAGGTGGTCCCGGTCCTCGCGAACACTTATGACGCGGTGCGAAGACGGCGAACGGACACAAGAGGCAGACCCAGGGTCGAGCGGGGCAAGGTGTGCTTGCCGGGCCGTGCTGGCCCGAGAGGGGGTCGGCGCATGCCGCGACGAAGACATCGCGCTGACCTCCGGTGAGTTCGGCGATAGCCGCGTCGTCGAGTTCAAGCTCCTTCACCAGCTGCGGAAAACTCCCGGCGAACCCGCCACCCGGCCACCCCCTCCGCCGGCCGCCCCCGCCACCAGCCCCGCCCCCCGGCATCACCCCGGCGCCAGTGCCTCCCAGCGGACCGTGATCTCGCCCTGTCGCCAGCGGGTGGGGCCATCGGTGAGGGGCCAGTCGGTGGCGAGTAGGCGTACGGAACGTAGCCATCGCTGCCGCGCGCTCAGCGCTCCGTACGGTGCCATTGCCGCCCACGCGCGGTCGAAGTCGCGGAGGAAGGCGTGCACGGGTTCGCCCGGGACATTGCGGTGAATCAGTGCCTTTGGGAGCCGTTCTGCCAGGTCAGAGGGGCGTTGTAGGGATGCGAGCCGGGTTGCGAAGGTGATCGTGTGAGGACCGGTGGGGCCGAGCGCCACCCAGACGTGGCGTCGCCCGATCTCATCGCAGGTCCCCTCCACGAGCAGCCCACCGGGCGCCAGCCGTGCGCACAACCGCGCCCACACGGCCGCGACCTCGGCCTCCTCGTACTGCCGCAGCACGTTCGCCGCTCGGATCAGCACCGGCGCCCGCCCATCGGCGCCGGGCAGCGGGACCTCGAACCCGCCGTGTGCGAAGCGCAGCCCCGCCCGTTCGTACGGTCTGGCCGCTGCCACCCGCGCCGGGTCGATCTCGACGCCCACCACCTCGGCGTCTGTCCGGACCGTACGCAACCGACTCAGCAACTCCACGGCGGTCCACGGCGCGGCCCCATAGCCCAGGTCAACCGCCACCGGATCATCCGTACGCCGCAGCTCCCGCCCATGGATGGCCACGATCCAGCGGTCCATGCGCCGTAGCCGATTGGGGTTGGTGGTGCCCCGGGTGACCGTCCCCAAAGGGCGGTGCGGGGTACGGGGCGGCATGGGCCTGAGCCTATCTACCGCCGCGCCGGACCGTGGCGTGGGCCACCGCGGTAGGCGCCGGTAGGCGCCTTCGAGAAAGTCCGCACGTAACATCTTGGCAAAGCGGAAATGGGAGCCACACATTCCGCTGTTGCACTCCTGCGGAGGACCTCACGCCGTCTAAGGAGGCCACGCGCGGTGAGTCAGCACGTATCCCGGCAAGGCTCCCGGTCACCGTTCCCCAAGCCACGCGGTGGCCTATTGGGCAGGGCGGCGGCGGCCCGGCGACCGCGAACACTGGGGCGCGCCATGCCGCGCCGGATCGCGATGCTCAGCGTCCACACCTCGCCGCTCCACCAGCCGGGCACCGGCGATGCGGGCGGCATGAACGTGTACATCGTCGAATTGGCCAAGCGGCTGGCGGCGATCAATATCGAGGTGGAGATCTTCACCCGGGCCACCACCGGCGCCCTCCCGCCCGCCGTCGAACTGGCCCCCGGCGTTCTCGTACGCCATGTGGACGCGGGCCCGTACGAGGGTCTTGCCAAGGAAGAGCTGCCCGCGCAGCTGTGCGCCTTCACCCACGGCGTGATGCAGGCTTGGGCGGGCCAGCGCCCCGGCTATTACGACCTGGTGCACTCCCACTACTGGCTCTCCGGCCACGTCGGCTGGCTCGCCGCCGAACGCTGGGGCACGCCCCTCGTGCACGCGATGCACACCATGGCCAAGGTCAAGAACGCCGCCCTCGCCGCCGGCGACACCCCCGAACCCGCCGCCCGAGTCATCGGCGAAACGCAGATCGTACGGGCCGCCGACCGGCTCATCGCGAATACCGCCGAGGAGGCGGGCGAGCTGATACGGCACTACGAGTCGGACCCGGACAAGGTCGCCGTGGTCCACCCTGGCGTCAACCTCGATCGCTTCCGCCCGGCCCCGCCCCACACCCTCACCGCCCCGGACGCGGCCTCGCCCGACCTGGTGCCCGAGGTTCGGACGGGTGGGACCGGGGCCAGCCGCGTTTCCTCCGCCCGGCTGTCCCGCCCACGCACGCTGCCGCAACCCTCCTCGCTGGTCCCACCGGGCCCGTCCAGCGCGCTGCCCCCGCCGGACCTGAGCCTCGCCGCCGTGGCTGCCAGCCGGGCCGCCGCCCGGGCCCGGCTCGGGCTGCCGCAGCACGCGCTGATCCCGCTGTTCGCCGGCCGCATCCAGCCCCTCAAGGCCCCTGACGTCGTACTTCGGGCCGTGGCCCATCTGCTCACCGAACAGCCGTCGCTCCGCGACCGCGTCGTGCTGCCGGTCGTCGGCGGCCCGAGTGGAAGCGGCCTTGCCAAACCGGAGGGCCTACAGAAGTTGGCCGCCCGCCTAGGCATCGCCGACCTGGTCCGCTTCCGTCCGCCGGTTGGCCAAGACCAGCTCGCTGACTGGTATCGGGCGGCATCCGTGCTGGTCATGCCCTCGTACAGCGAGTCGTTCGGGTTGGTCGCGGTCGAGGCGCAGGCGTGCGGTACGCCGGTGATCGCGGCGGCCGTGGGGGGTCTGCCCGTCGCCGTACGGGACGGCGTCAGCGGATTCCTGATCGACGGCCACAATCCCGCCGACTACTCGCGGGCGCTGCGCCGCTTCGCCGCGGACCCGAACCTCGCGACGACGATGGGCGCGTCCGCCGCCCGGCACGCCCAGTCCTTCGGCTGGGACACGGCCGCCGCCGCGACGGCGGATGTCTACGGGGCGGCACTGCACGAGCGGCGCGGTCGCCTACGATCTACGCATGGGTAACCACGCGGAAGCCGGCCCGGTCAACGACGCGGAAGCCGTCATCGAGCGCACTCTCCGCGATGCGGAGCTGTCGTGGGAACGGGCATCCGACGGCGCGTACGTCGTCACGCTGCCCGGCACCCGCAAGCTGTCCACCACCTGCTCGCTACGGGTCGGCAAGCACTCGCTATCCGTCAACGCCTTCGTCGTCCGGCACCCCGACGAGAACGACGCGGCGGTGCACCGCTGGCTCCTGGAGCGCAACACCCGTCTGTACGGGGTGAGTTACGCCATCGACAAGCTCGGTGACATCTACCTGGTCGGCCGCCTCCCGCTGGCAGCGATCACCCCGGACGAGCTCGATCGCCTGCTGGGCACGGTCCTGGAAAACGCAGACGGCAGCTTCAACACCCTGCTTGAGCTCGGCTTCGCATCGGCGATCCGCAAGGAGTACGCCTGGCGCACGGCGCGGGGCGAGCCGACCCGTAATCTCGCGGCCTTCGCCCACCTGACCGGCGAGCCATCACGCCGCACACCGGATGCGCCCGAGCGGGATGCGCCCGAGCCGGACATTCCCCAGTCAGACAGCCCCCAGTCGGACGCCCTCCAGCCGGACGCCTCGGAGGCTGGCCAGCCGAAGGCGGAAGATCCGCGGCCGTGAGGCGGCTGGAAGGCCACCGTCCGTCCTTCCGTCCGTACGACGGCCATGTGGAACATCGCCGTCCGGAGCCGGTTGAGGGGGCGCGCGCCGTACCGACGCCCCCACGAGCGGAACTCTCAGACGTCGGCCGCCGGAGCCGCCGGAGTGACCGAGGCCGGTGTGGCAGCAGGGGCCGACGTTGCGGCCGGGGCCAGCATGCCCTCAGCCTCCGCGGCGGTCGGCGAACCGTCAGCAGGGCCCGCCTCCGGAGCCGCCGCTGTTGCCATGTACACATCGGACGTCGGAAGCCCGCGCATCAGCAGCCAGTACCCGAGCGCCGCGATCGTGCCGACCAGCGCGCAGCCGGCCCACAGCCATTCGGCGCCGTACTGGTCGATGACGTGACCCGCCATCAGCGGGGCGGTCAGCGCCGCCAGCGCCCATGACAGCGTGTACATGCCCTGGTAGCGACCCCGGCCGTGAGTTGGCGACAGCCGGACGACCAGGCTCATCTGGGTGGGGGAGTTGACTATTTCGGCGAGCGTCCAGACGCAGACGGTCAGTGCGTACACGCCCAGCGACCCGGCGAACGCGGTGAGCCCGAAGCCGTACCCGGCGAGCAGCGCGGAGATGATCAACAGCCGTTGTGGATCGCGGTGTTCGATGTATCGGGTGACCGGAATCTGTAGGGCCACGATCAGTAGGCCGTTGACGCCGATCGCGATGCCGAAGTCCGCGCTGGAGAAGCCGTCCGCGCCCATGGCCACCGGCAGCGCCACGTAACCCTGTTGGAAGATCAGCGCGAGCAGGAAGGACAGTCCGACGACGCCCATGAAGCGGCCGTCGCGCAGGACCGCGCCGAGCCCGGGCTCTGGCTCGGCCGCCGCGCCCGAGGCGTCGTACACCCGCACCGGCTTGGACTCGGGCAGCTTCATGAACACCACGATCGCGCAGATCAGAGTCATCACGGCCTCGCCGATGAAGCCGGCTCGGTAGCTGTACTCGGCGATGAAGCCTGCGCCCATGGCGGAGAAGGCGAAGCCTAGGTTGATGGCCCAGTAGTTGAGTGCGAAGGCCCGTACGCGATCTTCGGGACGCACGATGTCGGCCATCATGGCCTGCACGGCGGGGCGCGAGGCGTTGCTGGCCATGCCTACGACAAAGGCCACCGCCGCGATGGCGATCGGATGTGTCATGAAGCCAAGTACGGCTATTGACACGGCGGTTGACAACTGCGCGATCAGCATGGTGGGCCGTCGTCCGAGCCGGTCGGCCATCACACCGGCGCCCAGCGAGGACACCACGGAGCCAAGCCCGTGCAGGGCGGCGACCAGACCGGCGAAGGTGGCCGAGTAGCCGCGCTCCAGGGTCAGATACAGAGCCATGAACGTGGCGACGAAGCCGCCGAGCCGGTTCACCAGGGTGCTGGTCCACAGCCACCAAAACTCCCGGGGCAATCCCGACACGCTCTCGCGCACGGCCCGTCTCATCGTGGCAACGGACATGGCTTTCCCCCGGGATATGCGAACGACCCATGTAAGAGTCTCTAGCGGCATGTGTAGATTACGTCTCGACGGTTCCGGGCTGCTAGTCATTTGGCGGAAACCGTCAACTGTTGCGCTGGTCACGCGCCTAAACGGCTGGTGCTCCGACTGCTCGTACGGGCGTCTTGCGTCGGTCCATCGGCGTCCCCACCGTTGCCCCGACCGGTGCCCGATGCGCAGGCAGAACGGCGGCCCGAACAGCGGCCCGGGCGGCGGGCCGGCAGCCGCCGGCGGTCTATTACGCTCGGGGGCATGGCCGACGCACCGTACAAGCTGATCCTCCTCCGCCACGGCGAGAGCGAGTGGAACGCGAAGAACCTGTTCACCGGCTGGGTGGACGTCAACCTCACCGACAAGGGCGAGAAGGAGGCGATCCGCGGCGGCGAGCTGCTGAAGGATGCCGACCTGCTGCCCGACGTGGTCCACACCTCGCTCCAAAAGCGCGCGATCCGCACCGCGCAGCTCGCCCTGGAGACCGCCGATCGGCTCTGGATTCCCGTGCACCGCTCCTGGCGACTGAACGAGCGGCACTACGGCGCGCTCCAAGGCAAGGACAAGGCCCAGACCCTCGCCGAGTTCGGCGAGGAGCAGTTCATGCTGTGGCGCCGCTCGTACGACACCCCGCCGCCCCCACTGGAGGACGGCGCCGAGTTCTCGCAGAGCGGCGACCCGCGCTACGCCGACATCCCGAGCGAGCTGCGCCCGCGCACCGAGTGCCTGAAGGACGTCGTCATCCGCATGATGCCGTACTGGTACGACGGCATCCTCCCCGACCTCCTGACCGGCCGCACCGTCCTGGTGGCCGCCCACGGCAACAGCCTCCGCGCCCTGGTCAAGCACCTGGACGGCATCTCCGACACGGACATCGCGGGCCTGAACATCCCCACCGGCATCCCCCTCTCCTACGAGTTGGACGCCGACTTCCGCCCCCTCAACCCCGGCGGCACCTACCTCGACCCGCAGGCCGCGAAGGCCGCCATCGAGGCGGTCAAGAACCAGGGCAAGAAGAAGTAACCCTCGCTCGAACGGCCCTCCACCTGCGTTTTCCCTCAGGCGGGGGGCCGTTCGCCGAACCGGCCCTGAGCGCGGGCACCAACAATGCGCCGACGTGCCCCGCCGACGTGCCCAGTCAACGCTCACGCCCAACTCATCGGCCGTCGAGGTCGCTGCGAGTAAATACAGCTAGCGCGGAACTGCTAGGGCCAGACACGTCGCACTGGTCCGCTGGGGTGTGGCCTAACTCGCTGAGTCTGGCTCAGCGGAGGACAACTCCAAGAGAAGATGGCTGCGATGCTCTCGCCCGCCGGGGGACCGGGCCGTAAGGGTATGTACGTCCGCGATTACCTGCCGCTGTGCATACGTGGCGATAAGCGGGGGCACGTCATTCTTCTCCGTGCGAATAACGACGACGCGCCCATCAGCCATCTCTAGCTCAATGACGCCCCGCAGTTTGCTGCCTCCGACTACGGTCCCGGTCAGCCGATCGCTGCTGTCTTCGACCTGGGCTGATTCCAGCGCCTTGCGGCAGTTAGCCGCGCTCGCTGTGGTGAGGCGCGAAACACGGTGCTCTGTCACCTGGGACTGCCAGGTGAGCGTGACACTGGTGCCCGTGGACGCAAGCACGTCTGAGAGTTCCGACAGATGGTTGATTGCACGGCGTCCAAGCGGCAATGCTGCTGACCACGCCACCCCACCCGCACCGTTCCGCACACCCCCTCGCGCCCCCAACCACACTCCTCAAAACCGCCCCGCCACCCGCCCCGCCACGGCAAAGGCCCCGACCGGGTGCCGGACGCTGTGGGGCCGGGTGTCGGTCGGGGCCGTGGCGCAGGTGGTGGCCTTCGGTTCGGTGCTAGTCGTTAGCCGTTAGCTGCAACCGCCGGAGCAACTGCACGGGCCGCCGGACTGGCAGCCGCACTGGCAACTGGAGCCACACCCGCAGTTTCCGAGCACCGGGCGGGCCGGAGTCGGGACGGTCGGCTGTTCCGTCGGTGTCGGGTTCGGCGTCTCTGGCATGGAATTCCTCCTCGGAGGCGTACCGCAGGACCTCCAGTGGACCCCCCAGGGGGCGAGGTACGGAACGGCGTGTAACCGGCGCATAGGCGCATCACCGTCGGTACGCCGCTAAAGCGCGTACGCCCCCTTATGACACGACGAAAGCAGCGCCCCTGCGCCCCGCTCTCCAAGTACCACTGCGGCCCCCCAGCTTTCCAGAGCGCCCCTGCACCCCCCACTCTCCAGGGCGCCCCCGGCCCTCTAGGTGCTCCCGCGCCACTGCGGCGCCCCCGCGCTCTTACTCCCCGTCCACCGACGTTGCCGGCGTCAGCTCGTCCGCGTGCTCGCCGGTGACCAGGTACACCACGCGCTTGGCCACGGACACCGCGTGATCCGCGAAGCGCTCGTAGTAGCGGCCGAGCAGGGTCACGTCCACGGCCGTCTCGATGCCGTGCTTCCAGCGGTCGTCCATCAGGTGCTGGAAGAGCGTGCGGTGCAGCATGTCTATGGCGTCGTCGTCCTGCTCAAGCTGGAGCGCCAGGTCCACATCCTTGGTAATGATCACCTCGGCGGCCTTGGCCATCAGGCGCTGTGCGAGCTGGCCCATCTCCAAGATGGTGGCGGCCAGATCCCGGGGCACCGGCGACTCCGGGAAACGCAGCCGGGCGAGCTTCGCGACGTGCTGCGCGAGGTCGCCCGCGCGCTCCAGGTCGGCACTCATCCGCAAGCTGGTCACCACGATCCGCAGATCGGTGGCGACCGGCTGCTGACGCGCGAGCAGAGCTATCGCTCGCGCCTCAAGGTCGTGGTGGAGGTCGTCAACCTTCGCGTCGGCGGCGATAACGCTCTCCGCGAGCTTGAGGTCAGCGTCGAGCATCGCCGTGGTGGCCCGGCCGATGGCCGAGCCGACGAGCCGGGCCATCTCGACCAATCCTTCACCGATCGAATCAAGCTCCTCGTGGTACGCGTCCCGCATCACTGACCTTCTCTCGCTGGGGGTCCCGTAGGGCTGTCAGCCCCACGTTCCCACGGTGTGGCCGAAACGCGTCCGGTTCCGGCCTCTCGAGTAAACCCGTCCCGACCTGCGGGTGAACTCTCGGCAACCCCCATGGTCCGGGCGGTGTCGAGCAGAACGGCCTCGGGCGTCGATAGTGAACCAATCAAGGCTCCACGGTGAACTCTCGGTAACGTCTGATCGCGGTGACCCCCATTCGGCTGTGGAGGGGTCTCGACAGGCGCCTAACCTGGAGACATGAACGTGGACGCGGCAATCGCCGCAGTGGCAGCGATCGCCGGGCTCTGTACCGGTGTCATCGCCATGCTGGCGTTCCGCTGGAGTGAGCGCGACCAGGCGAAGCCCACGCGCTCCTCACTCCACACCGACGCTGTGCTGCCGCCCGGTGTGGACACCGTGCTTTCCGTACTGCGGTCATCCGCGGTCGTCCTCGACGAGGAAGATGCGGTGGTCAAGGCCAGCTCGGCGGCGTACGCACTCGGTCTGGTGCGCGGCGGAAAGCTCGCGGTCGAACCGATGCTGCTCATGGCTCGTGACACCCGCCGCGACGGTGAGATACGCCAAGTGGAGCTCGATCTGCCACGCCGCGGTACGGGCCGGGGCGAGGCCCTGGCGGTGTCCGCGCGGGTCGCCCCGCTCGGCTCCCGCCTGGTGTTGCTCCTGGTCGAGGACCTCACCGAGGCCCGCCGCATCGAGGCCGTACGGCGTGACTTCGTCGCCAACGTCAGCCATGAGCTCAAGACTCCAGTCGGCGCCCTGTCGCTGCTCTCCGAGGCCGTGATGGACGCCTCGGAGGACCCGGAGGCCGTCACCCGCTTCGCGGGCCGGATGCAGATCGAGGCCACCCGGCTGACCAGCCTCGTCCAGGAGCTGATCGATCTCTCCCGGGTGCAGAACGACGACCCGCTGGAGGACGCCGAGCCGGTCCGGGTGGACGAACTCGTCGCCGAGGCGATCGACCGCTGCCGCCACCAGGCGGGCACCAAGCAGATCACCATGGCCGCCGGCGGCACCGCCGAACTGCATGTCTGGGGAAATCGAGGTCAGCTTGCCGCAGCCCTTGGCAACCTCGTGGAAAACGCGGTGAACTACAGCCCGGCACGTACCCGTGTCGGCATCGCTGCTCGGCGGATCGCGGCACCCGGCGGCGATCTCATCGAGGTGTCCATCACCGACCAGGGCATCGGCATTTCCGAGAAGGACCGCGAACGGATCTTCGAGAGGTTCTACCGAGTGGACCCGGCGCGCTCGCGCGCCACCGGCGGGACCGGCCTCGGCCTCGCCATCGTCAAGCATGTGGCCGCCTCGCACGGCGGGGAGGTCACGGTGTGGAGCGCTGAGGGCCAGGGCTCCACCTTCACCCTCAAGCTCCCGGAAGCCGGTGGCGTACGCGACCGAGTCGAGGCCGCTGCCGCCTCCGGACGGCGCAAGGGCGGCAACTCCTTGATTGAGCCGGACGACCTCGACGACGAGGACCCCGACCGTTCCTATGAGACCTTCACCAATGAACCCCCTCCCGTCGCCCACCACCCGTAGCTGGAAGGCGCTTCGCGCCCCTGAGTTCGCCCCGGAGGTCCTTCCGTGACCCGAGTGCTCGTTGTCGAGGACGAGGAATCGTTCAGCGACGCTTTGTCGTACATGCTCCGCAAGGAGGGTTTTGAGGTCGCCATCGCGACAACGGGCCCGGAAGGGTTGGACGAGTTCGAGCGCAACGGTGCCGATTTGGTGCTGCTCGACCTGATGCTGCCCGGTCTGCCCGGCACGGAGGTCTGTCGCCAGTTGCGCGGGCGCTCCAACGTCCCGGTCATCATGGTGACCGCCAAGGACAGCGAGATCGACAAGGTGGTCGGCCTGGAAATAGGAGCCGACGACTATGTGACCAAGCCGTTCTCGTCGCGGGAACTGGTGGCCCGCATCCGCGCGGTGCTCCGCCGCCGTGGCGAGCCGGAGGAGGTCGCCCCGGCCGCCCTGGAGGCGGGCCCGGTACGGATGGACGTGGACCGGCACGTGGTCACCGTCTCCGGCGGCAAGGTGGAGCTGCCGCTCAAGGAGTTCGACCTGCTGGAGATGCTGCTGCGCAATGCGGGCCGGGTGCTGACCCGCATGCAGCTCATCGACCGCGTCTGGGGCGCCGACTACGTGGGCGACACCAAGACGCTCGACGTTCACGTGAAGCGGCTGCGCGCCAAGATCGAGCCCGACCCGGGAGCGCCCCGTTACCTCGTGACGGTGCGTGGCCTCGGCTACAAGTTCGAGCCGTAAGCCATCCCGCAGCCCCGCAGCCACGCCGCACCCAGGGGCCCCGCCCAGCTCTACGCCGCGAGGGCGACCCCCGACGATCGGGGATCGCCCTCGCGGCGTATGCGGTGATGAACCCCCGGCAGCGGGCGGTGACAGCGTGCGGTCGCGTGAAGGGAAGCTGCTGGATTCGTTCTCCGCGGGAGCGGGTCTACGCCGGAGCCGGTTGGTGCCGGCCTCAGTGGCGTACGGGATCGGCTCGGCCCGCCTCGGCCGCTAACCGGTGCCGAGCCCTAGCCGGGGTGCTGCGGCGGCTGCTGGCCCCAGCTCGGCCTACCTCGACCGGCAAGAGCCTCTTCTACGGCGAGGAGCCCCGGCCTGCTGGCACAGGCGAGGGCTCCCTACTGGCTGGGGCCCCTACCGGAGCCCCACGGCTCAGTGGCCCGGCGGGACGGGCTCGCCGCCCTGCTCGCCTGTGTTGTTGGCGTTGGCTGTGTTATCGGTGTTGTCAGCGTTAGCGGCGTTGCCGCCGCCACCCGTGCCAGTCTCCGCGCCCGACGTGGTCGGGGAGCCGCCGGCGGGCGTCTCGTCGCCTTCGTCGGACGCGTCGGGGGGCCCGTCCACGGAGGACGACTGCTTGTCGGAAGGATTGTCCCCAGGGTTGTCCGACGGCTTGCCAGACTTATCCGGCTTGCCAGACTTGTCGGGCTTGGCGGTCGGGCTCGGCTTGGGGCTCGGGCCCCACTGTGCGTACTCGCCCTTGGCCGGGACGACGAAGGCGCGCATCTCCACGTCACCTGTCTTGCTGAAATCGAAGACGACCCTCTGGGCGTCACCCAGCTTGGCCGCCTCGTGGCCACCGACGATCTCGGCGGACGCGTTGCCCTTACCCCCCAGGGTCAACGAGCCGCCCTTCGGGACGACAACGGTCTTCGACCCCTTGGCCGGGGCGAGCTTGACCTCGGTGTTCTTGCCCTCGATCCGGATGGCGTTCAGCACCTGGTCGGAGGAACCCTCGTTGAAGATCTTGGCGGTGAGGGCGGCGGGGCCCTCGTCGTCCAGCTCCGGCGGAGTGATGACCGTAGCGTTCTGAATCTTGATGTGGCCAACGGTCTTCGCGGCGTTGTCCGGCTTGACCTTCATCGTCTGCGAGTCGTTCCCGGCCGCACAGGCGGAGAGTGGGGCGATCGAGAGCGCGAGGGCGGTGGCGGCGAGGACGCCGCGTCGAAGGCTGCTGCTCACGGCGGCGGCATCTCCTAGAACGAGCTTCGGCGGCCGAACGGTCTGCCCGGTCGCAAGGGACGGCAAGGGCGGCGGTGGGCTGCCCGCAAAGGATCTATCAGCGCGCTTAGGTTACCGACCCGCCGTCGAGAGCACGCACCCGACCCGCCTCCGACCCATCTCCGACGCGGCTCCACAGCGCCGCGGCGCTGTGGCTGCGTCGCGCTGTGGGGCTGCGCAGTGCTGTACGGGGCTGTACGGGGCTGTACGGGGGTTACGCGGGGCGCGCCACCAGCCCGCAGCCCTCCGCGCGGCCCCCGTTCGGCGAACACGCCCGTGAACAGTGTCTGAACACGTACCTGGTGAGCCGCTCGCAATCGCTACCGCGCGCTCTTCGACGAATATCGGCCGATGCCGGTGCGGGCAAATATCGGCGAGGAATGCACGCGATCCGTACGGCCTCGTGAATTGATCACGAAGGTGATCAACTCTGGCCTGATCAATTCGCGAAAACGGTCCGGAGTGGCCACGGCGGGCCCGAACGGAGTAGCGGAACTCGCACGCCTGGACTCCGGCAAACCGGGACGTACGGTCGGTCGCGCGGGGTTGTCGGGGTAGGTAACGTGCACGTTTCGCCTTGCCCGAACAGTGGCTCCCACCTGCGAATTCCTACTTCCAGAGGGCGCTCGAAGCACGTTCCGAGTGCTGTTGTCAAGCCCTGAGATATGCCCTGACCTGCGAAAACGCCATTCAGAACGGGACGTTCCCGTGTTACTCTGGATAGCCACGGAAGGGGTACCTGTCACATGACGTTCAAGGTTGGCGACACCGTGGTCTATCCCCATCACGGGGCCGCGCTGATCGAGGCTATCGAAACTCGCCAGATCAAAGGCGTGGACAAGACCTACTTGGTGCTGAAGGTCGCTCAAGGCGACTTGACGGTTCGTGTGCCAGCGGACAATGCGGAGTTCGTCGGTGTACGCGATGTGGTCGGCCAAGACGGGCTGGAGCGGGTCTTCGAGGTGCTGCGCGCACCGTATGCCGAAGAGCCTACGAACTGGTCCCGTCGTTACAAGGCAAACCTGGAGAAGCTCGCGTCCGGCGATGTGATCAAGGTCGCCGAGGTTGTGCGTGACCTGTGGCGTCGTGAGCGTGAGCGCGGCCTTTCCGCCGGAGAAAAGCGGATGCTCGCCAAGGCTCGGCAGATTTTGGTGAGCGAGCTCGCCCTCGCGGAAAACACCAACGAAGACAAGGCAGAGGCCCTGCTCGACGAAGTCCTCGCCTCCTGAAGTATTTTCGCGGACCCATGAACACGGGACCGTTGTCGTTGGCCCTGACGTTCTGACGGACGTACACATGCCGCAGTGCCCGAGTGGCGGTCGCGTCCCGATGACGCGGTCCCTGCCGCCGGGCGCTGCGGCATCTGTGACGGCGGGCATTGCCTGATGCCCGTGGGGCGACGCCTGTAGTGGCGTGTGTGGAGTGGCAGTGGCGATGCGGCATAGCCACCGCGCTGGCGGCTCGCTCGCGCCCTGGGGTGGGCTGTTATGGACATACCGTCATCCGCGCGGATGCGGGGCCTGACGCGCTGACCAGGCTGCTCGCTCGATTCGGTATGTGATCCGTAGTGCTGGTCGTGCACGGCACCGTATGAGCACGCCTGGACGGATACGCATGCGGATGCACCGACCCGAGCCGTGAGACCTGCGCGGTCAGGCGGTGGTGGGGGGCGGGCAACTGGCAAGTTCTTGCGCTTCGCTTCGACGCACTGCGTGCTGTTACATCACGGTGTGCAGCGATTGGTGTGCCGGGCTCGGGCACTGGCTCGACCAGTCGTCACGGAAGGGGCTGATCGGGCCATCGCGCCCGGCACGCTCTGGCCATACCCAACTCGGCCGAGGAAGCAAACCTGAACGCCATCGCAATGTCCGCATCAGACCGCGCCGAACCCCCCGGTGAGCGCCCTGTGCGCACCGCAGCCGTCATTCCCGCGGCCGGCCGCGGGGTCAGGCTTGGCCCCGGCGCTCCCAAGGCGCTGCGCGCCCTGAACGGCACTCCCATGCTGGTCCACGCCGTGCGTGCGATGGCTGCCTCCCGGGCCGTCTCGCTCGTCGTCGTGGTCGCCCCCTCGGACGGTGCCGCCGAGGTTCGCCGACTACTCGACACGTATCCGCTGGCCGGAACCGTGGCGGACAAGACAGAGGTCCTGGTCGTCCCTGGTGGTGAGACGCGCCAGGAGTCCGTGCGGCTCGGCCTCGTCGCGCTGCCCGATGACATCACCGTCGTACTCGTCCACGACGCGGCCCGCCCGCTGGTACCGGTGGATGTCGTGGACACGGTGGCCGCCGTCGTACGAGGCGGGGCGCCCGCCGTCGTACCGGCGCTGCCGCTCGCGGACACCGTCAAGCAGGTCGAGCCGCGCACCGGCGGCGAGCCGGAACCGGTCGTCGGCACTCCGGAGCGGGCCAAGCTGCGTGCGGTGCAGACCCCGCAAGGCTTCGACCGGGCCACGCTCGTCGAGGCCCATGAGCGGATCGCCCTTGAGGGTGAGGGCGCCACCGACGACGCGGGCATGGTCGAGCGCATGGGCCGAAGCGTCGTCGTGGTCCTGGGGCACGAGGAGGCGTTCAAGGTGACCCGACCGCTGGATATGGTCCTGGCCGAGGCGGTACTCGCGCGCAGGAGGGCCAACGATGGCTTCTGACATGGTGCTGCCCCAGGTCGGCATCGGCAGCGACACCCACGCCTTCGAAGAGGGCCGCGAACTGTGGTGCGCGGGCCTGCTCTGGGAGGGCGAGGGTTCCGGGCTGGCGGGCCACTCCGACGCGGACGTCGTCGCCCACGCGGCGTGCAACGCGCTCTTCTCCGCGGCCGGGCTCGGTGACCTTGGCGCCCACTTCGGCACCGGCCGCCCCGAGTGGGCCGGTGCGGCAGGACTGACCCTGCTCACCGAGGCCGCCCGGATCGTCCGCGCGGCGGGCTTCACCATCGGCAACGTCGCCGTCCAGGTGATCGGCCCGCGTCCGAAGATCGGCAAGCGCCGGGACGAGGCCCAGAAGGTGCTCTCGGCCGCGGCCGGCGCACCGGTCTCGGTCTCCGGGGCCACTACGGACGGCCTTGGCTTCCCCGGCCGCGGCGAGGGTATTACGGCGATCGCGACGGCCCTCGTCGTCCGCCACTGACCTCTACGGACGTGCCCCCGGCCCCGGCTCCTGTGCTCGGCCTTGCCTCGGCCCCCTGGCCCGCCTTCGGCCGCTCCTGCGTGGGCCCGGGGCCTTGGCGGCGTAAGCCCACGGGGCCGGGAACATCCCGTGGCGTACGCATGGAGCGCGCTGCTCCGCAAGGGCCATGGGCGCGCGGGGAATGCGCGTCGGGGTGCGGGCGTTGGGTACTCATCGAGGAACGTGTTAGCCCCTTGATCAACTGCCGCTAGCTGCCAGTGATCGCCGTGACGGAAGGACCCGACGTGTCAGCCGCGCTCTCCGATGACCTCAAGCGTCTCCTCGACACTCCAGTCTTCGTAACCATCGCGACCATCCAGCCTGATGGGAGCCCGCAGCTCTCGGTCGTCTGGGTCAAGCGGGACGGCGACGACCTGCTGATCTCCACCGCGGTCGGCCGCCGCAAGGAGAAGAACCTGGCTGCTGACCCGCGCGTGACGGTGCTGGTCAACCCGGCGGACGCGCCGTACACCTACGCGGAGATCCGCGGCACCGCGACCGTCACCACCGAGGGCGCCCAGGAGCTGATCGACGAGTTGTCGCGTAAGTACACAGGCAAGGACTATGCGGAGTTCAACCCGCGTGCGGGGGAGGACAACGAGCGAGTTGTCATTCGCGTGACACCCCGGAAGGTCGTCGGCGGGGTCTGAGCAGTCAGCGGCGCCTTTTTCCGCGCGCCAGAAACGTTATTGACGCTGGTCCCGAGGCGACCGGCGTGGGCTGAGTGTCACGCTTGTGTTTCCCTGCTGTCCGCGGGGTCGCGGTGCACCACCCTGTTCCGACTACCCTTGGAGCGTGACCATTCGCCTGTACGACACCAGCGCCCGGCAGACACGTGACTTCACCCCGCTTACACCGGGCTGTGTCTCGATCTACCTCTGTGGTGCAACCGTGCAGGCCGCACCGCACATTGGGCACATCAGGTCGGGGCTCAACTTCGACATCATGCGCCGTTGGTTCAGCTACCGCGGCTATGAGGTGACGTTCGTGCGCAACGTCACCGACATCGACGACAAGATCCTCGTGAAGGCCGCCGACAGCGGCGAGCCGTGGTGGTCCATCGGCTATCGCAACGAGCGTGCGTTCAACGATGCGTACGAGGCACTCGGCTGCCTGCCGCCCACCTACGAGCCGCGCGCCACCGGGCACATCCCGGAGATGATCGAGATGATGCGCGGCCTCATCGAGCGCGGCCACGCCTACGCCGTGGAGGGCAACGTCTACTTCGACGTACGGTCCCTCGCCGGGTATCTGCGGCTGTCCAACCAGGAGTTGGACAATGTGCCGAACGCGGGCGACGCGGGCGATGGCAAGCGAGACGGCCGCGACTTCGCGATGTGGAAGGCGGCCAAGCCAGGCGAGCCGAGCTGGGAGACGCCGTGGGGCCGAGGCCGGCCCGGCTGGCACCTGGAGTGCTCGGCCATGGCCCACAAGTACCTGGGCAGCCACTTCGACATTCACGGCGGCGGCATCGACCTAATCTTCCCGCACCACGAGAACGAGATCGCGCAGGCCGTGGCGTACGGCGATGACTTCGCCGCGTACTGGGCGCACAACGCCTGGGTGACCATGAGCGGCGAGAAGATGAGCAAGTCGCTCGGCAACTCGGTGCTCGTGTCCGAGATGGTCAAGCGCTGGCGCCCGATCGTGCTCCGCTACTACCTGGGCACCCCGCACTACCGGTCGATGATCGAGTACAGCGAGGAGGCACTGCGCGAGGCCGAGTCCGCGTTCGCGCGGATCGAGGGCTTCGTTCAGCGCGTGGTGGAGAAGGCCGGACCGGTCGAGCCCGCCACCGAGGTGCCGCTCGCCTTCGCCGAGGCGTTGGATGACGACCTCGGTGTCCCGCAGGCACTCGCGATCATCCACACCACCGTCCGACAGGGAAACTCCGCGCTGACGGCCGACGACAAGGAGTCGGCGGTCGCCCGGCTGGCCGAGGTGCGGGCCATGCTGGGGGTGCTGGGCCTTGACCCGCTGGACGAGCACTGGTGCGACGACGGCGAGCGCGGTGATGACCTGCATGGGGTGGTGGACTCGCTGGTACGCCTCGTACTGGAGCAGCGGCAGGCGGCGCGCGCCCGTAAGGATTACGGGACGGCGGACGCCATCAGAGACCAGCTGCAGCAGTCCGGACTGGTGATTGAGGACACGCCGGCCGGTCCGCGCTGGGAGCTGGGACCCCGCTGACCTGGAGTGGAGCGCCCACCCCGCAATCGCTCATGGTGCCGCCCGGCGCGCCGGGCGGCACACTTTCCGTAGTATGGACTTTTTTGCTAAGCAGTATGGGCTGAGCAGTGAGCAGTAAGAGACAGGTGACCCATGGCCGGTAACAGCCAGCGCAGGAACCGCCGTACCGCCAACAAGAAGGGTGCCGTCGTCGGCAGCGGCGGCAAGCGGCGCCGGAGCCTGGAAGGCAGGGGCCCGACGCCGCCCGCCGAGATGCGTAAGGGGCACGCCAAGCAGCGCGTCGCCAACGCCAAGACGCGCCAAGCGGCCAAGCGGCCCGCGCCGCGCCGCGGCGGCCCCAAGGGCACCAACGAGTTGGTCGTCGGCCGCAATCCGGTTGCCGAGGCGCTGCGCGAGGGCGTGCCAGCGAACACGCTGTACGTGCAGCAGTTCATCGACAACGACGAGCGGGTGCGCGAGGCGCTCCAGCTCGCGGCCGAGCGCGGCGGCATCAACCTGATGGAGGCGCCGCGCCCCGAGCTCGACCGCATGACGAACGGACTCAACCACCAGGGCCTGGTGCTCCAAGTACCGCCGTACGACTACGCGCACCCCGAGGACCTGGCCGGCGCGGCCTTCGACGCGGGCCAGGACCCGCTGATCGTCGCCCTCGACGGAGTCACCGACCCGCGTAACCTCGGCGCCGTCGTCCGCTCCGTCTGCGCCTTCGGCGGGCACGGTGTGGTAGTGCCCGAGCGGCGCGCGGCGGGGATGACCGCGGGGGCGTGGAAGACCTCGGCGGGCACGGCCGCGCGTACGCCGGTCGCCCGCGCCACCAATTTGACGCGCGCGCTGGAGGGCTACCAAAAGGCCGGCATCACGGTCATTGGCCTGGCCGCGGATGGCGAGGCGGAGCTCGGGGACGTACAGGCGCTGGACGGCCCGGTCGTCATCGTCATCGGCAGCGAGGGCAAGGGCCTGTCGCGACTGGTGAGCGAGACCTGTGACATGCGGGTACGCATCGCCATGCCGGGCGGCGCGGAGTCGCTGAACGCCGGTGTCGCAGCGGGCGTGGTCCTGTACGAGGCGGCCCGGCGCCGCGCCTGAGCTTGACCAGGCGCATTGGGCGGGCCCTGCATCTTGGCCCGGTACGGGGTGGCGCGGCTGACTCCTTTCCTGATACGGGGCGGGGCGGCCGGCCGCCACCTGCCAGTCAGTAGGCAGCCGACGCCCGTAGGGCATCGCCGTACCGAGCCGGCCCGTTGGCCGTCCAGAGGGCGTTGGCGTGGCCGTACACAGGGCGTCAGCGTCGGGGTACGGCAGTGCCCGGCACGCCGCTGAGCTGCGGCCATGTGGGCTAGCGGGAGTTGGAGATCATGGCTTGACGGGCCTCGGACAGTCCGGCGCAGTCAAGGCAGTGTCTTAACCGCGGGTCACTCGGTTAGATGAGCGTGGACACCAGAACACCCCGCACACCTCCGGGGGGACGCTCACCGGGATTTGACGACGAGCCGCGCCTGAACATGGCGAAGGTGCTGAGCGACCCCGCACAGGTCACCGCCGCGCACGCGAGTTTCCGCGTGCAGCTCGCCACCCCCGTCAGGAGCAGGGCACTAGCGGAGACGGCGCAGATCCCCGTGCTCGCCGGAGCTGGTGCAGGTCCAGAGGCCCGCGGCGGTCGGCGTCGCCCCCCGGTGGTGTGGAGCGGGCGTACGAGTCCGGGCGATGGCGCGGCCCAACTCCTCCAGGCCGTACGGCAATCCGAGGCCAGCCTGGCCGCTACGGCCGCGGCCAGTGCGGCCGGCACGGTACGCACCGCGGGCGGAGCGGTGGCCCGCCCCGGGCACGACGGGCCGGGCAGCGGTTCCGGCGGTGATGCGGGCGCCACTCAGGTACTGCCGCGTATCACCGCCCAAGACGCTCAATCCGCCACGCAAGCCCTGGTCATCGGGCCGCGCACGCCGCACGGCACGGGCGAGGCCCCGCCCGGCGGCCCGCGGTACACGCACGGCTGGTCCGAGGGCGGCTCGGCTGTCGAAGGGCCGGGCGACGGCAGCGACACCGGCGAACACACCACTGTGATGGGCACCATGGGCGCATTCGGCGACGGCACTGGCCGGGCCGATGGCGACGGCACACACTGGCCGACCGCCGGCTACCCCGCGGTCGATGAACAGGACACCGACCCGGATACGGTCCGGGCGGCGTACCGTACCGACGAGGCCGAACAGCCGCGCAAGCGCCGTAACACCGACTCCGTACGGCACGCGTACTACCCCGGGCGCCGGATGAACCTAGGCGTCGTGCTGCTCCCGCTGCGCGTCTTCCTTGGCTTCATCTCGATCTACGCGGGCATGGGCAAGCTCTGCGACCCGGTGTACTTCGACGGCGGCAAGCGCGGGTCCATGGTGATCTGGCTACAGTCACTGCACCCGTGGGCCGTGGCATCGCCGTTGCGGAACTTCGCACTTGAGCACCCGGTAGGCGCCGGGCTGACCATTGCGTTTCTTCAGGTCGTGGTCGGTGTCCTCACCGTATGCGGGCTCTGGCAGCGGGTCGCGGCGGCGTTCGGGGCGCTGTTGTCGGCCGCGCTGCTGGTGACGGTGAGTTGGCGGACCGTACCAGCGTACGACGCGCCCGACATCATCTACCTGGCCGCTTGGAGCCCGCTGATCATCGCCGGAGCACCGGTCTACTCGATGGATGCCCGGCTGGCAGGAGAGGCGTGGCGGCGGCTCGGGCCCCGGGTCGGGGTTCGCGACCTGCGGCGCCGGGTGTTGCGCCGGGGCTCGGTGCTGGCGTCGGTGATCATCGGCCTGACGTTGCTGGTTGGCTCGATGCTGGGCGGGGCCGTGCGCTCCTCCGACACCGTGCGGGTGCCTGGCCCCAGCGACCCGCCGATCAACCATCTGCCGGGCGAGCGGTTGCCGGGCACCTCCGGCGAGAGCGCACGACCGGATACGCGGGCCCCGGAGAGCGGCCGAACCGGTTCGCCGTCCGTGGACGACCGGGTCCCCGATCCGCCCACCTCGGCTCCCAGCGCTGGGAGCACACCGGGCGCCACCGGGCAGGAAGCGCCACCCGGAAGCATGGACGCAGGCCCCAGCCAGCCCCAGACACAACAACAGGGCCAGGTCAGCGGCGGTCAGAGCAGCAGCCAGACCTCGGGGGTACAGACCGCCCCGCAGGCACCGCAGCAGCCACCGCAGTCGGCACCACAGCAACAGCGGCAGGCCCCGCCGCCCGAAAGCGACAGCGAAAGCGAGAGCGAGACCAGCGGCGGCGGCACGGGCGGCAATACGGTACGCGAGGGTGCGCTGGGCGGCCTGTTCGGCTGAGCGGGGCGCTCGGCGCTCTGCCGCGCCTCCCGATCTGCTGCCCCGCTGGCTCCCCTGTCTCCTTGGCTCTCCTGGGCCACTGGCTCGCTGAGAAGGGGCGGGGCGGCAACGGTGGGCTGCGGGCCGTGGCTCTCTTCCGTCAGCTGGTCCCGGTGGTCCCGGTGGTCCCGCCGCCTGTGGCGAGTTCCTTTGCGGCCTCGGTGAGGTCCTTGGCGGTGTCGATGGCCCGCCAGTACGCGCCGTGTGGGAGCGGATAGCCGGCGAGGCGGCGCTCTCGGGCGAGACGGGGGAAGGTGGTGCGCTCGTGGTCGCCACGGTCCGGCAGCAGGTCGGCGAAGTCGGCGGAGAACACGTAGACGCCGGCGTTGATGAGATACGGCGACGGCGGTGCCTCGATGAAGTCGAGCACATGGCCGAACTCGTCGGTCTCCACCGCACCCCAGGGGATGCGCGGCCTGGCCAGGGCGAGCGTGGCCGCCGCGTCGCGCTCATGGTGCAGGCCCGCCATCTCGCGCAGCGAGAACCGAGTCCAGATGTCGCCGTTGGTCGCGTACCAGGGTTGATCGGGGTGGGGGAGGGAAGCGGCGGCGTACTTCAGGCCACCGCCCCGGCCCAGGGGTTCGCTCTCGACGACCGTGGTGACGCGTAGCGGGAGATCCGCGCTGGCCAGCCAGGACTGGAGCACCTCGGCGAGGTGGCCACAGGAGACGACGGCGTCGGTGACGCCCTCGGTGGCCAGCCAGGCGAGCTGGTGGCCGATGATCGGGGTGCCGGTGCCGGGGATTTCGACCATCGGCTTGGGGCGGTCGTCGGTGTACGGACGCAGCCGTGAGCCCTGGCCGCCGGCGAGGACGACGGCTTGGGTGGGAGCGATGAAGTCCGCGGCGGGGCGCGGACGGCGCTCGGACGACGGCGCGGCCACGTTCCCGTAGGTCGCGCTCGCAGAGGAAGCGGGAGCGGCCTGGGACGTACTGCTGGGCGCCGCACCGGGCCGCCCCGTGCTGGGCGCAGCACCAGACGCGGCCCCGGAAGCGGGCCAAGACCCGGACGTGGGTGGGCCCGCGGAGGCGCGAGCTGAAGCGGCCGGCGCAGCGCAAGCGGAGATAACTGCTGACGCGGGCACGCTACGCGCCGCGGGCAACGGTGCTGACGGGCCGTGGCCTGGGAGCGGCGCCAACGGCCCGTGGCCAGCGGCGGGTACGGCGAGGGTTGCGCCCGGTGCAAGGTCAGTGGACGCGGAAGAGGAACGGGATGGGTTGGACGAACGGGATGGGCGGGATGGCGCGGAGGGTGCAGAGGATGTCGTGGGGTGAGCAGGTGTTGTGGGGTGAGCAGGTGTCGTGGGGCGAGCAGGTGTCGTGAGGTGGGCAGGTGTTGTGGGGTGGGCAGGTGTTGTGGGGTGGGCGGGGTCTTCGGTCATGGTCCGCACGATAAGTGCTGGCCGACGCGGACGCCGACCAGATGCCGGACCTCAGTTGGCGTGGGCGACGCCGGACGCGAAAGAGGTGTCGCAGACAGGCCGGGAGAAGGCGTGCGCGCGGTGGGCGGCGCCGCCGTACTTGGTGACAGCGGCGCGGCCGAGCGCTCGGGCGATGGACGCGCAGTGCCGGGCGAGCGAGGGCCGTTCGGTGGTCGCCTCCTGGAGATGGGTCAGGGCGACGTTGGGGTCCTTCTCCTGGAGCTCGGCCAGCAGTTGATCGCGCAGCACCTCATGCGGGGCGCGGTGGCTGGCACGGGTGGAGGCGTCTCCGGACGAGGCGGTGAGCACCGAGCCGTCGGACTTGTTCCCGGCCCACGGGACGGCGGTCACCGCGAGGGAGCCGGAGAGGATGAGAACGACGGGAAGGACGAAGGCGAGAGTTCTGCCGATACGGCGGGCGGCCTGGTTCATGCCCGCGATCGTAGCGAGGGGTGATGATTTGGCGACATTTAGTCACCCTGTTGAGGGATGGTATGGCGCCTGCATTCGGTTTAGGTGTTGACGTACACGGCTCGAAATGCCCGGTATGTCAGGGTATTTCACGTGACGACGCCGCGCATCCATGGTGCGGCGGATGCGCGGCGCGTCGGGTTCAGACGTCGGCGTGCCCGTGTCTCCTGTGTCTCCCGTAGCTCCCGTGCCGTCTGTGGCTCCTGTGCCCTCGCGGGCTCCCGCGCCGTCTGAGGCTGCTCCCGTACGAGAACCCGATCCCGTACGAGAATCCGCCGTACGGGGACATGTCGTACGAGATGTCCCCGTACGAGCTGCCCCGTACGTCATGGTGCGGTGACCACGTGCAGTGACCACGTGCGGGGCCGGGAAGGCTGCGGGGCCGGGCCAGGCTTTGCGCGGTGAGGAGAGCGGCCGGTCGGGCCGAGTGCGGCCTTGGGGCGGGCTAGTTGGTGAGGCGCTCGCCGGTGGAGGTGGCGAAGACGTGGGTCTCGCCCGCGCGCGGGATGACGTGGACCAGGGAACCCTTCTCCGGCACCTGGCGGCCGTTGACGCGTACGACCAGGTCCTTGACGGAGCCACCGACGTCGGCGGAGCCGTAGACGTAGCCGTCGGCGCCGAGTTCCTCGACGACGTTGACCGTGACCGGCAGGCCGGCCGGCGCGTCGCTGGTGGCCTTGGTGAGGGTCTTGGCGGCGGCGCTGTTCTGTTCCACGACGTCGAAGTGCTCCGGGCGGACGCCAACGGTGACGGTCGTGTCACCCTTGTCGGCGGCGATCGCGAGGGCCGCGCGGCTGACGGGGACGACGCTGTTGCCGAACTTGACGCCGCCGTCGGTGATCGGGACCTCGATCAGGTTCATGGCGGGGGAGCCGATGAAGCCCGCGACGAAGAGGTTGACCGGACGGTCGTACATGTTGCGCGGAGAGTCCACCTGCTGGAGCAGTCCGTCCTTGAGCACCGCCACCCGGTCGCCCATGGTCATGGCCTCGACCTGGTCGTGGGTGACGTAGACGGTGGTGATTCCGAGACGGCGCTGAAGGCTCGCGATCTGGGTACGGGTCTGGACGCGGAGCTTGGCGTCGAGGTTGGAGAGCGGCTCGTCCATGAGGAAGACCTGCGGCTCACGTACGATCGCTCGACCCATTGCGACACGCTGGCGCTGACCACCGGAGAGGGCCTTGGGCTTGCGGCCCAGGTACTCGGTGAGGTCCAGGATCTTCGCCGCGTCCTCGACCTTCTGCCGGATCTCGCTCTTGTTGACGCCGGCGATCTTGAGGGCGAAGCCCATGTTGTCGGCGACGGACATGTGCGGGTAGAGCGCGTAGTTCTGGAACACCATGGCGATGTCCCGGTCCTTCGGCGGAAGGTGGGTGACGTCGCGCTCGCCGATGCGGATGGCACCGCCGTTGACGTCCTCAAGACCCGCGAGCATCCGCAGCGAGGTGGACTTGCCGCAGCCGGAGGGCCCGACGAGGACGAGGAACTCGCCGTCCTCGATCGCGACGTCCAACTGATCGACGGCGGGCTTGTCCTGCCCCGGGTAGACCCGCGTTGCCTTGTCGTACGTGACCGTAGCCATGGTGCGTTTCCCTTCACCGGCAGGAACGTGCCGGACGATCCGAGTAAAGGTGAGCCGAACCTTCCGCACACCGATGAGGCGGGGAAGGGGTCTAGTCCACTGACCAGACTTGCCGTGACGGTACCTGGCCAGGGGCTCCGTGTCAGTAGCCGCCGTCCTGCGAAATCATGGAGGCGGCGCGCGCTTGGCCGGGTGCGGCTTACGGAGGAGCGCGGGGCGGTGGCGGGTTTGGGGTGGCGGGGGGTTCGGGCTACGGGGCGCGGGCTCGGGGGCGCGTGCCCGGGGCGTGCGGGTCGCGGGCGTTCTCGCTCCGGGGTGGGGGCTCCGGAAGTTCGGACTCTGGGGCGTGCGGGCCCGGGGCGTTCTGGGCAAGGGATATTCGATCGGGTCACGTCTCGGGCGCGGGTACACTTCTGGAGACGCGCCGACTTAGCTCAGTTGGTAGAGCACCGCTCTTGTAAAGCGAAGGTCGTCGGTTCGAATCCGACAGTCGGCTCTGTGCGCTGACCAGCGCGAAACGCCCCGGACCTGGGTTGGTCCGGGGCGTTTGACGTGCGTTGACATCCACGATTGACATCAACGCGGGTGAACGGCCCTGGTCAGGCGTGGTCGTCAGGGCGACCGGGGCGGCGCTTCAACAGCCGGTCCATGTGGTTGATGGCCTCGCGCTGCGTGTCCTGTGTGACGTGCGTGTACACGTCCATGGTCATGCTGATCTGGCTGTGGCCAAGGATTTCCATCAGCACGCGGGGCGCCACCCCGGCGGCGGTGAGCAGGGTCGCGCACCCGTGCCGGGCGTCGTGCAGCCGGATCGGGCGGAGGCCGGCGGTGGCGGTGAGCCGGGAGAACGAACGGTTGAGGTTGCGGGGCTCCACCGGGCGACCCGTACGCGTGGTGAAGACCAGCCCGGCCGGGTCCGGCTTCCGGCCGTACTTCGCCGCGTCGGCGGCCTGCCGCAACCGGTGCCAGCGCAGGGCGGCCAGGCAGATGAGCGGCAGCGGCACCGGGCGGGCCTTCCCTGTCTTGGTGGTGCCCTGGTGCAGCTCGCCGCCGATGCGCTGCACCTGGTTGCTGACCCGGATGAACCGCTGGTCCAGGTCCACGTCCGACCAGCGCAGCCCCAGTACCTCACCACGCCGCAGACCCATGGCGATGGCGAGCACGAACGCCGCGTACAGCGGGTCGCGGCGGGCGGCTTCGAGGAACGTCAGCGTCTCGTCCAGCGTCCACGGCGTCAGGTCCCGGCTGATCACTTTCGGTGCCTCCACGAGAGCTGCGACATTGCGCGTGACGAGTTCTTCCCGGCAGGCCGAGGTGAGCGCGGTCCGGAGGACGCGATGGGCTTCCTTGGCCGTCGCCGCGCTCCTCCTGCGGGTCACCTCGGCCAGGAACGTGCGGACCTGTCGCGGCCCTAGAGTCTCCAGCCGCTTGGCCCCGAGTAGGGGCACCAGGTACAGCCGGACGTGCATGGCGTACTTGCTGTACGTGGAGCGCTTGCGGTTGGGCCTGATGACGTGATCCAGCCAGTACGGCAGCCATTCGGCGAGCTTGGCGGACCGGGTGGGTACGGGGATGCCGTTGGCGGCCTTGTCGAGCAGTGCGCGGCGCTTGGCGTCGCATTCGGCCCAGGTCTTGCCGTAGGCGAACTTTCGGGCGCGAGTGCCGTCCGGTTGGGGGACGTAGACGGCGGCCTGGTAGCGGCCGTCCTTGCGCTTGGTGATGGTGCCCGCGCCGTTGGGGTTGCGCTTGCGCTGGGGTGGCATCAGGCGGCCTTCCCGATCTGGTGGTCGATGAAGTCGCGCAGCGCTCGGGCGGGGACGCGGCGGGCGCGGCCGATGGTGAGCGAGGGCAGGCGCCGCGAGCGGATCAGGTCGTAGACGGTGGAGCGACCGAGCCGGAGCCGTGCCATGACCTCCGGGATGGTCAGCAGTTCGTCAGCCATGGGTGGGCTCTCCTTCCGTTCCGGGGGCGGGGGCGAGGGTGGTGGTTAACCATTCCTCGGTGGGGGTGAGGCCGGTTCCGGCGTAGGTCCAGTGGGCGAGGACGAGGGTGGTGTGTTCGTCGTTGTCGGGGGCCGGTGGGTGGGGTTGGGCTTGGGCGCGGCGCCAGGCGGTGCGGGTGTCGCGGAGGGCTGTGAGGGTGGTGGAGTAGTGGCGGGACTTGGTGGAGAAGTGGCCGCGGAAGCCGAGCATGTGGGCCCAGGCGCGCAGGCGGAGGTGTTCGAGGTCCTTGCGGGCGTCGAGGGCCCAGGCGGTGCGGATCAGGCGTTCGGTGTGGGGGCTGAGGTTGTGTCGGGCGAGTTCGGCGAGGAACCTCAGCGGTCGGTCGAGAGTGCCCGTCGCTGTCTCGGCGCCCTTGGTGGCGTATTTGGCGATGTACGCGGCGACCGCGCGGTCCGTGAGGGCCGTGCCGCCGTCGAAGTCCGGGCCGTGGATGGGCCGTACGTCGAGCTGGTCGCCGAAGGCGAAGGTGTGTTCGCGGCCGTTGACGGTCGGGCCGGTGACGCGTGCCTTGGTGGCAGCGGCGTGGATGGCGTCGGTGAGCAGCTCGACGGTTGCCCAGGGTGGGGGTGGGGTGTGGCCGCCGGTGGGACCGTCGAGGCGGATGACGGCGTGGAAGTGGACGGCGCCGCGCTTTTGGTACTCGGCGACCTTGGCGAAGGACAGTCGGGCGTGGTGGCGCAGGGCGCGTTGGGTGAGCGCGGCGCGCTTGGCGATCTCGCGGCGCAGGTAGATGGAGAAGCGCCGCCACAGGGGCCCGGCGTGCGCGTTCCACAGGATCGCGGCTTCGTAGTCGTAGCGGTCCGGGTCGAGTGGGGCGCCTAGTTGGGCGTCGTCCTGGTCGTGGCGGGTGCCGCAGCGGCAGGGACGGGTGGTGCCTGCCGGGCCTTTGGGACGGTTGTGGACGGGGCCGAAGCCGGGGGCGGTGAAGGTGGCGAAGACGCGGGGGTGGGTGGCGACGGTGTCGGGGGTGCCCTTGCCGCCGCGTAGTCCTGCGGTGATCAGGTGGAAGGTGTCGCGGCGGTAGGTCTCGGCGCAGGTGGGGCAGCGGGTGGTGCGGCGGTTGTTGCAGCGGGTCAGGAGGTGGCCGGCGGGCAGGTCGGCGGAGTGGAGGTGGCGGAGGACGTTGCCTATCTCGCCGGTTGTGGTGTTGAGGTGGTGTTCGGTGCGGTGGCCGTCGAGGCGGATGGGGTGGGTGCAGCCGCCGAGGCTGGAGAGTTGGCGGAGTAGGGCGGGCAGGGTGCCGTGGGCGGCCAGGTGGCTGAGTTCTGGCAGCGGTGGTGGGGTGGTGCGGGTGATGATGGCTGTCTCCTCTTGTGGCTTCGGTCGTGAGGGGGGTTGGTTGCCGGGGCGGCGGATGCTTGGCGGTATCGAGGCCGCCCCGGCAGTCGTGGGAGTTGGTTGGGGCTCAGCGGTGGCGGTGGTGCTGGCCGGTGAGCAGGGTGCGGATGACGACGGCGGCCAGGGCCACGGACACGGCCGCGATGGCGACGGCGGCCAGCAGCGCGGTCAGCACGATGCCGATGGTCACCACGGCGGCGACCGTTCCGGCGCCGACGCTGAGTGAGGGTGCGATGCGGCGGGCCGGTGAGGGCGGGGCGGGTTGCTGGCAGGAGCAGGCCGGGGCGCGGTCGCGTCGGGTTGCGTGGTCGATCGCGTACGAGGTGGGCGACGCGGGAGGCTGCGGGTACTTCGGACGGAACATGGAGATCACCTCTCAGCTACTCGTCTAGTCATGTGTGCCGTTGACGACATCCACGCCGGAGCGCGTGCCGTCCTCGATGGAGGGGGCGAGCATGGTCTTGGAGAGCCAGAAGCCGAACAGGGCGATGACGACGGCGACCCAGAGGCGGACGCCCAGGAATTTGATCGCGGCCCAGACGATGACTCCGAGGATGAAGACCAGGGGCAAGCTGACGGTCACGGGCGGAACCTTTCAGCGGGACTTTCAGCGGATGGGGCAGCGGTGGGTGCGGGCGGCGAGTTCGGCGGCGGCGCGGCTGTCGTAGTCGGCGCAGAAGTCGCAGCGCGGGGCGGTGCAGGCCACGGTGTGCTTTTCTCGGCCGCGCTGGTCGTAGGCGGTGCCGACGCGTACGGGGCCGATGCGGGTGACGTTGCGGAAGCGGCGGGGCATGGTCAGTTCTCCTGACGCGGGGTCGGGCCGGGGAAGTGGCGGAGGATGCGGGCCGCCTCGGTGGGGTTGGCGGTGTGGTCGGCTGCCTCCTCGGCGAGGAGCCGGGCCAGGGCCGGGCGGCCGGAGTCGGCCATCTCGCGGGCGCCGTTGAGGAGTTCGGCGGTGGTGAGGTGGTGTCCGGTCATGGTTCGGGTGTCCCTTCAGGTGAGGTGAGCGGCGATGGCGTCGGCCAGGGGCGCGGGGACGCCGAGACGGGCGCGCAGGGTGTCGGGGTCGATGGGTGATCCGGTACGGGCGAGGTGATCGTCGGCGAGCTTGCGGGCGTGGGTGACCAGCGCGGCGGGGACGCGGGGCGCGGGCAACGGGTCGGCGACCGGGGGCGGGGCGAGGGCTGGCGACGATGGTTCGGCCACCGGTTCGGTGTCCGTGGGGACGGCTGCGGGTTCGGCTCGTGCAGAGGGTTCGGCCACCGCGGGTTGTGCGGTGGTGTGGGCCAGCAGCGTTCCGCCGAGGAAGGCGACGGCGGGCCACCCGGCGACGAGGATGCGGAGCCAGGCCGGTACGTCGCCGAGGTCGAGGAGGCCGGCGGTGGCGATGTTGGCGCCCAGTGATGCGGCCAGGGCGATGAGGAACCAGCACCAGCCCGCTGTCTTGGCCGGGCCCGAGCCCGTACGCAGGCGTCGCCAGGCCGCTACCAAGAGCAGGTCCACGGAGACGGGGTAGGCCCAGGCTTTCCACCCGTGTTGACCGGCCGCCGAGGCGAGGTCGTGCAGGTGGGCGAAGGACAGCGCGGCGGCGATGACCGCTTGCACGAGCACCGCGTCAATCCGCGCCAGGTGAGCTCGCACGGGCAGTCTCCTTCCGGGATGCGGGCATGGCGGGGGTAGGGAGGTGGCGTACGGAGCGGTTACGCCAACCGGCAGCGGGTGTGGATCAGTCGGCGGCGGGGCGCGGCTTGAGCAGCGGTACCGGAGTACTCGCGGGCGGTGCGGCGATATGCGGCCGGGAGGCTTTGAGCGCGGGCAGGTCGGGCGCCAGGTGGGCGAAGTCGCGGCAGGTGGCGGCGGCTTTCGCGAGGGAGAGATAGGGCGTGCGGATGCGGGTCCAGCCGCCGGAGGTGTCTCCGGCGACGGCCAGGCCCGGCATGTCGGGGGCGATGGAGCAGGCCGCGCCGACCGCTTCGGGGGCGATGTCGCCCAGCGCCATCTTGGCCGAGGCTTCGTCGTTGACGCGGTGGCAGACGCGGCCGGTCAACTGGGCCCGCAGCATCGTCGCGCCCTTGCCCAGCTCGGCGCCGAAGCGCTGCCCGCACACCTCCAGGTAGATGCCCGCCGCGCGGCCGAGTTGGGCGAGGCGGATGAGCTGGGTGACCATCTCGTCCCGGCGTTCCTCGTCCTTGCGGGAGGCGACGAGGAAGAGTTCCGCCACCTCGTCCACCAGCAGCACCACCGGAACGGGCCGCTCCTCCTCCGGCAGGCCCCACACATCGGAGGTGATCTCCTCATCCGGGGTGGTGGGGGCGATGCTCTGCCGGGCCTTGATCAGGTCGTAGCGGTCCTCCATCAGGTTGATCAGCGCGGGCAGCAAGTCGCCAGCCTGTGCCGGGTCGGTGGCCAGCGCGGACAGACGCGGGGCGAACGGGGCCAGCTCAACGCCGCGCTTGCAGTCGATGCCGACCAGCGCGACCGGTTGCCGGGCCAGGCCGGATATCAGATGGCGCAGGAACATCGACTTGCCCGACAGCGTCGCGCCGAGCGTGAGCCCGTGCGGAACGGCCCGGTAGTCCCGTACGAAGGGCGTCGCGTCCTCCCGCAACGCCACCGGCACCGACAGCAAGCCGTCGTCAACCTCGCGCGGCATGCGGACCTTGCGCAGTACGTCGTAGCCGACCAGCCGCAACTCCACCACGCCCGGCTTGAGCGTGGAGACGTAGACGGCGTGCACGCCCCAGGCGTGGCGCAGCCGTTCGGCGGAGGCGGCGACGTCCGCCGGTTCCTGGCCCGGTGCCAGGCGCAGCCGCAACCGTAAACCGGTCGTGGACGGGTGGAGCATGCCCCGCCGGGGCGGGACAGGCCGCACCTCGCGGCGGGTGAGCGTGTGCGTGGCCCAGGCACGCAGCCGCGATGGCGGTACGGCCAGCCCGCAGGCGTCCATGACTGATCCGTATGTGCTCATCACTCGGGCGGCGGAGAGCGGCAGGCCGAGCGTGGACCAGTACGCGGCCGGGTGCTTGGCCCGGAGGTAGGCGGCGCCGCCTACCGTCGCGGCCACCGGTCCGCCCACCTCCATCAGCGTCGTCACGTCAGCCATGGGACTCAGGCCGCCTCGTGCGTGCTCAGGGCGGCGGCGGGGGCGATGGCGTCGGCCCTGAAGGCGATCCCGTGCCGCTGCTGCCCGTTGAACACGCTCTCCCACGGCCGGGCGACCAGCCCGATCAGCGTCACGGGCGCACCGAGCGCCAGCCCATCCGTGACCCCGCTCTCCGGCACGGTGACCTGCACCAGGGACGACTCCCCGCCCGCGATGTAGACCACGCCGAGCTTCACCAGCGCCTCACCGCTGACCGCGTCCTTGGCGATCTCACCGGTCTGCCGATCCTTCACCTTCGGTTCCGGTGCCTCGGTCAGCAAGATCGTGGCACCGGACGTCTCGACTCGAATGGAACGCACCTGGTTTCTCCTCTGTCTCGCACGCAATCGCGGGCATCTAGTTGTCTAGATGAGTGGCGGTTTTGAGCCGGCGAATGCCGGGCCCGCGAACCACTGTGCCACACGACTTACCCACTCGTCTATACGAGTATGCGTGATTGGGTGTACGAGTCAGAAGGGGCGGGCGAGGCCGCCACGGGGCGTCAGGTGGCGGGCAGTTGGTAGGCCAGGACGTAGGCGTCCGCCGCCATCACGGTGTCGCACACCTCCACCGCTCGCCCATCGACGTCGTACGCGGTCCGCACCAGGTGAATCACCGGGACGCCGGAGGCCAGCCGGAGGGTGCGCACCTCGGCCGGGGTGGGCATGCGGGCGCGGATCTCCTCGTCGAAGTGGTCCAGGCGATGGCCCATCTCCTCCAGGCGGGCATAGATGCCGCCAGGGCCGGGGTTCGGCTGAGCGATGGGAGTGTTACGGGCCAGGTCCAGCGGCAGATAGGAGGTGGCGAACTCCACCGGCCGGCCATCGAGCAGATACCGCCGACGGCGGGCCAACACCTTGCGGGGCGAGCCGAGCCGGGCGGAGATGTCGGGTGAGGGGCGTTCCTCCTTCACCTCCAGGCCGTCCACCTCTGGGCGACTGCCCGCGGCTTCCGCCTCCACCGTGAACGCCGATTTGCCCTGGTCACGGTGGCGCCGGGCGAACCGGTCGGAAGCCAGCCGCCGCACCGGGGGCCGAGGCCGGACGTAGACGCCCTTGCCGTGCTCGGACACGGCCAGCCCTTCTTGCTGGAGCAGGGAAAGGGCGTTGCGGACAGTCATCCGCGAGACGCCGAAGTGTTCCACCAGCTCCGTTTCCGAAGGCAGCTTGTCGCCCTCCCGGAAACGGCCCTTGTCGATGGCTTCGCGAAGCTGGTCGGCGATCTGCCGGAAGACCGCGCGGTCACTGGTCGGGTCCAGCGCGCCCAGAAGGCCCGAGGCGAGAGGAGGCATGATGCGTACTCCTTTAGGTATCTAGACGAGCGGCTGACCCGTGTTGCTACGGTGGAGAGCCTAGTCAGCCGAGAGGGCAGAGCAACGTGAGCCTTGAGCGCCCGCACTCCGTGAGCGTCGCCGGAGTCATCGTGGACGACGCGAGTCGCGCCCTGCTGATCAAGCGGCGGGACAACGGTAAGTGGGAACCGCCCGGCGGCGTGCTCGAACGCGAAGAAACGATCTCCGACGCACTGCAACGCGAAGTCCTCGAAGAGACCGGCATCAAGATCGCACTCCCGGCGACCTTGACCGGCATCTACAAGAACATGACCGGACTGATCGTTTCTCTGGTCTTCCGGTGCGAGGCGATCGACGGCGCTCCGACCACCGGAGCGGAGACCCGAGCCCTGCGCTGGGCCACCCGCGAAGAGGTAGCCGAGCTGGCTGACGAGGCGTACGCGATCCGCGTCCTTGACGCACTCGACAACGCTTCCCCGCCAGCCGTCCGCGCCCACGACGGCATACGACTCATCTAGCACGAACCCACCGCATATGGCCGCCCACCAGCATGGAGGAACTTGTATGGACGAGTATATGAGTGAACCGCGAGTGTGGGGCCGTATCTGCCCAGGTTCACGAGAAGAGGTCACCCACGCCCGCCAATGGACCCGGGACATACTGCGCGGCCACCCCTGCGCTGACGACGCCGTACTCATCGTCAGCGAACTCACCACCAACGCCCTCACCCACACCGACAGCGGCACCCACCTCGGCGTCTTCCACATCACTCTCACGCTCACATGCCACCGGGTCAGCATCTCGGTCACCGACACCGGCGGAGGCACCACACCGCCCCACCGCGCGAAGGCACCCGCAGGAGCCACCCACGGCCGCGGACTGGACATCGTCGCCATCCTGGCCCGCCACTTCCACGTCACCGGCAACCAGAACGGCCGCACCGTCACCGCCGAACTATCCGCACCCATCCCAGGCGAACGCGGCGGCGACCACACGCCCACGACACACGAGGCGACCCGATGACAACGAACCCCACCCCACACAACGACGGCGAGCAGGACGAACTGCACCGCTACGAGCTCACCGTCTCCATGAACTGGGTCATCCGCACCTGCCAGGACATCATCCGCAACCACAGTCACCGAACGTTCTGGACACCGACCGGAAGCGCCGAAGGAGCAGCATCCACAGACCACTTGATCCGCTCAGCCCGCGAGGACGTACTCAGCAGACTCCAAGCCCACCTGGACGGGGCGCAGGCCATCCTGGCCGCCATCGAACACGAACGCGCCAAGCGCCACCCGGAGCCGCGGAGGGATGAGTAACAACCTTCTCTACAGGTTCAAGGCGCCACGCAAGCGCGGCGCACGCGGCCCGGCTCCCCGGGCCGCCGCTCCTGTCTGCGCCCCGCTCCAGCCCGGTCCACCAGGCCGCGCGACAGCGGCGAGCGCTTTGGGCTGAGGAGACGAGGTCCGTTGTGGCTGGGGGTCGGCTCCACGGCTTTACCCACCTCCCCGATTCGGGTCCCGCGTCGGGCAAGGCCAGGGGGCCACTCGTTCAAATTCCGGGCAGGTCCACAGCCTGCCCGAGTTGCCGGCCAGCGTACGGCCCCCTGACCATGCCCGACCCCAAACCGGGCAGGACACCGGCCAAAGCCGCTCCGCCGACCTCGCGAGCGTGCACCTTCTGGAGCCTCAGTCTTGAGTGCTAATGCGTGGCGTTGACTCCATGACCAGGCCCGGCAGCGCGACAATGGCGATCAAGCCAGCAGGCGCGGTCAACCACCACCACGCGCCCCCGTTGACGGCAGCTGCCGCGATCAAACCGCCTGCGATGAGAAGCATAACGATGGCCAAGGCGACGCTGAATGGATCGTGGTTACGGCTGTCTTCAGCGATCATCTTTCTGATGGTCTCATCGATGTGCCGCGTCAGCTCGTCTTTCATGGTGCTGCTATCCGGAAGGGCGGCGAGGAGTTCGGCATCATGCTTAGCTCGTTCCCGGCTCCGCAGTTCCCTCTTCCTCGCCTGCCAGAGGCCACCGAAGATGGTAAGGACCGCGATTACAAGCGAGACGATCAACTCTGCCGACATGGGCCGCTCCTTCGTGTCTCTTTGCACAAAGTGCGTAGTGATCACGGCGACAGGAGGCGACCGCCGCGCAGCCAACCACGCGGCCCCCGACCTCCTGCCGCGGGCCACTCGCACGTGGTGTTTATGTCTTCGCCCGTGTGTTCTCGGGGCGACACCTTCCTGGAGGCCGTGGAAGTGGACCGACTGTCCACAGGGCCCTTTGGAGCCCTGTCTGCATCCTGGAGTTGTTGGCTGCTGACATCCGCACCTGACATCAACGAGGCCGGACGGCGGCGCACGTTAACGCACCATCCTGACCGCAGTGGCAGCAGCCTACGATGTCCAGCCGTCCCCGTGATCGAACTTGTAAAGCGAAGGTCGTCGGTTCGAATCCGACAGTCGGCTCTGTGCGCGGTTGCGTCGTTGAGCTGCGCTAACGCCCCGGACCGGGTTGGTCCGGGGCGTTTTTGTGGTCAGGTGGGTGGTGGGTCAGCTCGGCCAGGGGCTTCGCGCTGGGGGTTATGCAGGCTGGGGGATGTAGGCCATGCCGTGTGCGCCGGGCTCGGCGCGCTTGGTGACTTCTAGCTGGCCGACGTTGCGCAGCGACTCCAGGTCGATGATGTCCACCGTGGAGGAGACGACGCAGGCAACGTAGCCGAACCGGCCGTCTGCCGATGACGTGATGGTCAGCGGCAAGTGTCCGACCTCGACGCTGCCCAGCCGGTCATGGCTGTCCGCCGCGAACACGGTGAGCCGTCCCGGGGCGTGTCGGCCGAGTGGGGACTCGGGCGTGGTCTCCATGCGGGGCTCCCCGACGAGCAGCCTGCTGGTGGTTGCGTCGGCACCGGCGTCGGCACCGGCGCCGGTGGTGTGGACGGGGATGGCGATGTGGTCGGTGGGGAGGGTGTCGGTGATGGACATCGTCGCCGTGTCGATGACGCGAATGCCGGTGGTCGTCGGCCGCGGGCTGGGTCCGGCGGGGTTGCTTGGCTCGTCGGGCTTGCCGCCGAACGCTGCGTACGGTGCGGCGACGAATACCTTCGATCCATCGGCCGAGACCGCGAGGCCCTCGCTGCCCGGCACCTCGACCTTGGCGGTGAGCGTGCCTCGGTTGAGGTCGACAACGGAGACAAAGGGCGCCTCCTTGTTGCTGGCGTAACCCGTTGTGCCTGTGGGGTCGATGACGAACCAGTGTGGGCCGGGGGCGTCGGTGTCGATGCGCCCGATGGGGCGGCGGGTCGTGGTGTCCACGACCACGACGCCGCCGGGACGGTGGTCGGAGCCTTCGACGCTGACGTAGAGGCGGCCGTGTGCGGCGTCCAGCGCGAGGCCGTGCGGACCGTGTTCGGGGGCGAGGTCGATGACCTCCACGATGCTGCGGGTGGCGGGGTCGATGACGGTGAGTTCGCTGCGTCGGCCGCTGTTGGCGTGGTAGTAGCCCGAGTGGTAGGTGGTGGCGCACCACAGGAGGCGCTGGGTGGGGTCGAAACACAGTTCGTGGGGTTCGGCGGGCACCTCGATGGTGCCGAGGTGCCGGTCGGTACCGGCGTCGAAGAACGACACGGTGGGCCCGCTTTGGCTGACCACCGCCAGGACGTCGCCTTCCAGATGGGCACGGACGGACTGCTGCACGGTCTACTCCCGGTGATGTGGGTGTCCCGCTCTTACGCCGGACAGGACCACTCTCGAAGCCGCACCACCCTGCAAGCAATGCAAAGATAGGCATGGTGTTGTTGCGCTGAGTGGAATAACGGTGCCGGTGTCGGGGAGCGCCCATGGATCTGAATCTGCTACGGGCGTTGGACGCCCTGCTCCAGGAGAACAGCGTTACCCGGGCCGCCGAGCGGCTCGGCACCTCGCCCGCCGCAGCCAGTCGCATGCTGGCGAAGCTTCGCCGGGCCGCGGGTGACCCTCTCCTCGTACGGGCTGGACAGGAGATGGTTCCCACCCCGCGGGCCCTGGAGTTGCGGGACGAGGTCAGCGCGCTCCTCCTGCGCTCCGACGCGCTGTTTGTCCCCTCGGCCTCGTTCGACGTGGCGGGGCTTCACCGTACGTTCACCATCCAAGCGAGTGACCTGTTGCTCACGGGTCTCGCCGCGACGCTGATTGACCACATTCACGCCGAAGCACCGCACGTCAACGTGGTCTTCCTGGCCGAGACGATGGAGGGCGGGCCCGCTCTGCGACAGGGCCACGCCGACCTTGAGTTGGGCGTGCTTGGCCATCTCGATCCCGAGACCCGGGAGGAGACGTTGACGCGGATGCGGATCTTGGCTGTTGCGCGCCAAGGGCATCCCCTGTTTGACGCCCCCATCGACGCGCGCCGCTTCGCCGAGGCCGACCATGTCGGGATCTCCCGGCTTGGCAAGCGCCATGGGCCGATCGACACCGCCCTCGCTCAGCAGGGGTTGCGGCGGCGCGTGTCCGTCGTGGTGCCCAGCTACACCAGCGCCATGCTGCTGGCAGCGAACAGCGATCTCGTCTCGCTGACGCTGGGCGAGTGGTTGGTCGAGACGATCACCGCTCTCGGCCTGTGCACCTTTCCCATTCCGCTGGCTCTTCCCGTGGTCGAGATTGGCATGGCCTGGCACCCGCGGAACACCGCCGACCATGCCCACCGATGGTTCCGCGACCACGTCAGGGCCGTGGTTCTTGGGTCGATGGATGGCGGTATGTGAGGGAGAGCTGACGGCCGAGGTGCGAGCCTTGGCTGGTTGCTGGTTGCTGGTTGCTGGTTGCTGGTTGCTGGTTGCTGGTTGCTGGTTGCTGGTTGCCCGTTGCCCGTTGCCCGTTGCTCATTGCTCATGGAGCGGGCCGCATGGGGCGAGCGGGTCAGGTGGGGCGGGAGAAGTTGGTGGGAGGCGGTGGAAAACCGTTCGCTGGGGTGCGTGAGCGCATGCCACGCTGCCGATGACCTGTCGGTCGTTGCCGGTTGCCGGTCGTCGTGGGTTGCGCGGGCGTCTAGCTCGTTGGTCGTCCGTCTGCCTCCGGTGGTCTTCCATTTCGCTGACCGTTCGCCGTGTTTTTTTGCCTGGTTTTCCCTAGATTGCCTGTATCGCGAGGAGTTCGTCGTGGCCCGTGCCGTCACCCTCATCCGTTCGTCGTCGCTCTCGGACGTCGCCGAGTACGCGTACGCCGCCACCGCTCCCGCCAACGCGCGGCTGATCTTTCTCGCCGGCGCTTGCCCGCTCCACGCGGACGGAAGTACGGCAGCGGTGGGGGACTTCGCGGGCCAGGCGGCCAAGGCCCTGGAGAATCTGCGGGTCGCGCTCAAGGACGCGGGCGCGACGCTTACGGATGTGATCAGTACGCGGGTGCTCGTCGCCTCCGACCGGCAGGCCGACCTGGTGGCAGCCTGGGGAGTGGTCAGGGATGGGTTCGGTGACCACGATGTGCCCAGCACGCTGATGGGCGTCACCGTCCTCGGTTACGACGACCAACTCGTGGAGATCGAGGCCGTGGCCGCCGTGCTCGACTGACGCGGTGCCGGGATGAAGCAGTGCTGGGATGAAGCGGTGCTGGCGTGGCGCGGTGGCTGCCTTGATGCGCGCCGGCGAGCAGGTTCTTATGGCTCACGGGTCCGCTGCTCGGCATCGCCGTCGTCTTCGTCGTAGCTGAGGGCTCTCACCGGCTCGCCGAGCAGGTGCCCGGCGATCGGCACCGTTGTCTCTCACTTCATCTCTTCGTCGCTGACTGTCGTCGTGTTGCCGGTCGTCTCGTACGGCTCGTACGCGTGGTGACGTACGCCACAAAATCCGCCCGCAACTCAGGAATCCATGCTCATACGGGCCGAAACCCTTCACCGCGCAGGCGTTCGGTACCCCGTGGCGGTCCATCCATATCGTTTTCCGAGGGTCGAAGACCCGTCGTTTCCTGCTGGGTGAGGCGATGGCTCATTGGCGGAAGATCACCGTCCGTGGTGGGCGCACCGGGAGCGTGCCGGAGGAATCGCCATCCGTGCTGGTCGCGGACGGTAGCGGCGGCGTGCGGCGGTATGGCTTGACGCCGGGGAGTGATGGGTGTGGGCGCCCTCGTTCATGGCTCCCCGGTGGTGGTCAAACTTGGCTGAAAACCATTCGGCACTGTTCCCTCACTCCGCGTCAGGCACTAGCCATAAGAAGGGCGGGATTTGCCTGCCCTCGTGAGAGACGAGGTGTCATGACCGGTGCACGAGTGGATGAGAATGACGGACTGAGAGGAAAGGCCCGCTTTGACGAGATCTACAATTTGCCTGATCCCCGAGGGTACTTTCGGACGTTGAGGCCACTCGCCTACCAGATTCCACAGCATGCGCAAGAGGTCTTTCAGCAACTACTGGCCGCACGCGTCCTGGCCGATGCGTCCGCCGGGCAACCCGCCGAGCGTCCGCCGACCGTGGTGGACCTGTGCTGCTCGTACGGCATCAATGCCGCGCTGCTGAACCACAAGGTGACTCTGGACGAGCTCTACGAGCGCTATACCGACCCCCAGATAGCCGACCTCACTACGGCACAACTCATCGCTAAAGACCGGGAGTTCTTTGCCGAGCGACGGTTGCCGGACGCTGCGCGGGTGGTTGGTCTTGATGCGGCGGGCCGGGCCGTGACGTACGCCCGTACCGCCGGGCTCCTTGATGAGGCGTTCGGTGAGGACCTGGAGCGTTCGGACCCGGGGCCCGCCCTGCGGCGCGCCGTGTCCCGCGCGCAACTGATCACGGTCACCGGCGGCATCGGGTACGTCACCAGCCGCACCGTTTCCCGATTGGTCGAGGCGGCCGAGGAGTCGGTGTGGGTGGCGGCGTTCGTGCTACGCGGCGTGCCGTACGCGCCGGTGGCGGAGGCGCTGCGCGAGCTCGGGCTCGTCACCGAGACCGCGGGTGCCGAACGCACTTTCCTCCAGCGACGGTTTGCCGATGTCGCGGAGCGGCGGCATGCGATCGCCGCTGTCGTGGCGGCGGGCGGTGACCCGAGTGGCAAGGAGGACGATGGGTATTACCACGCGCAGTTGTACGTATCGCGGCCAGCTGCGCACGCGGCTGCGTACCCGTTGGAGGACTTCGTCGGAGACGGCGGCGCCTCACCCAGGTGAGCCAAATCCCCGCCTCTGCCGCCTCTGCCGGCTTTGTCTGCGCCTGACGCACCTGCTTCTGCCCTGCCCACACCTGTCCAATCTTCACTTGACCGGGCCACACCTGGCCGGATGGCTACCTGACCAGGCCGAGTCCGACCAGGTCGGGTCCTCAAGACCGAGCCCGACAGTCCGGGCTCGTACGCACCACACCTGACCGCACCACACACCTGACCGCACCCGACCAGACCTGACCGCACCCGATCACTCCCGCCTCGCTGTTCGCTGCGGGTTACTCGTTCCGCCGGCCCCCGCTCGTCTCGACCTAGCGGCCCTGCTCGGCCTGTGCCGTCCCGTCGCGCTCTGTCAGGAGTCGGCGGGGCTGGCCGGGGCTGGTGCCTTGGCTGGCGCGTCTGGTGGGGCTTGTGGGGCCGCTGGGGCGGGGGTGGAGCCCGTCAGCCCCACAGAGCCCGTCAGCCCCACACGGTGCGGGCGATGGCCGCGCCGGCGAAGGCGGCGCCGAGGCCGGCGAGCAGTGTGGCGGCGACATTCGCGGCGGCGATACGCCGATGTCCGGTCTCCGCGAGCCGCAACGTCTCGTACGAGAAGGTGGAGTACGTGCTGAGCGCCCCGCACAGTCCCGTACCGAGCAGCGCTTGGAGCCGTGAATCGGCCGCACCCGCCGCCACGGCGCCGGTAACCAGGCCGAGCAGCAGACTGCCCACCACGTTGACCAGGAACGTCCCCCAGGGGATGACGGTGGTGTACCGGGCGCGCACTTGTTGGTCGGTCAGATAGCGCAGGGGTGCGCCCACCGCCGCGCCGATCATGACGAGAAGCCAGGTCATGCCGCTGATCGCCGCCCTCTGAGCGCCCGGTCGGTGGCTGCCACCGCGCACCACACGGCGATCAGGGCCGCTAGCGGGGTGAGCGCCAGGTAGCCGACGGCGGTGCTGGTCTTGCCGTCGTGGATGAGTCGCTCCACGTCCACGGCGTACGTGGAGAAGGTGGTGAAGCCGCCGAGCACGCCGGTGGCGGCGAAGGGCCGCACGAGCGCGGGTGCCTTCCATGCCTCCTGGAGGACGACGAGGAAGACGCCGATCAGCGCGCAGCCGATCACGTTCACGCTCAGGGTCGTCCAGGGAAAGCCGCCACGCGATGTCGGCCAGGCCAGCGCGGCCCCGTATCGGGCGGATGCCCCCACCACGCCCCCGGCGGCGACCACGGCGAGCACTTCCCACCGGGTACCTGCCCGGGGCCGCCCGAGGAAAGGGGGCAGGGGAGCGGGCTCGCCGGCAGTCTGCGCCCCATGTGGGGCGTCCGGCGGGGCCGTGTCCTCGGCTGGCCTGGTTGCGCCATCGTCGGGCGGGGGCGGTGGTGGGGTGGGTGGCCCGCCCAGCGGGGGGTGGCGGGGGTCGTGCACGGGCTGTCTCCTCCTCATCGGGCCGAGCGCCGTGGGCCCGGGGGACGGTGGGCCCGTCGCCGGGGTGGTTCATCCCGGGTCGGACTCGCCCGGGTCTGCCACCAGCAGCACCCACCAGAGCATGTGCCACTCAGCTGTGGCTCTAGCGTGGAGATACCGTGGCGCCGGCCGTGCGCGGGCGCGCCGAACGGGCGCGGGGAAGCATTTCGCGCCACCGGACTGCGCATGCTCGGGCAAGGCCGAGTAAGAATTCCGTAACTGACACTTACTTGCCAATCTGGCAGTGCAGCTGTCCACAAGCGGACAGTCCAGAGGTCAAAGATCACTTAGCGTAGTGATGCGTGTGTGTCATGTGGATGTTGGGGCGTCTCGTGGCACACGTTTCGGCCGTCAGCGGCAGGTTGCTGACAGGCGCGTTGCGCCTTCGGGGCGGTGCCGTGACGGACCCGGTACACAAGGGCGTCTTTGCCATTTCTTTGCCTTTTGGTGTGCGTTGACTGGGTCGCGGCCAGCGAACTAATCTCGCGGCGCAGTGGGTGGGTTTTCCCCGTCACGAAAGTAGTCCCGCTCCTGGCTGAGTTCATGGCTGCGTTCATGGGCGAGTTCATGGGTGAGTTCATGAAGAACGAGTGGCGCACAGGTGGACGCGAAGGCGGATTGGATCACGCAGCCCGTCATTGCACTTTCAATCATCCGGTATCTACTGTCACTGCGGCTGATTTGATCAGCCTGCGTGTTCGAAGCGTTCTCGACGCGTCTCGACGCGTTCGAATGAGTGCCGCGCCGCGCATCGCATGGGGGAGTCATGGCAGAACTGGCGACGATGTCACAGAGCACGGATACGAGCCCATATACGAGCCCGCTCGAAAGCCCACCGCCAAGCCCACAGCCACATCAGCAGCCACATCCGCAGCCGAACTTGTATGCGGGCCCGCAGCCCATCCGGTCGGCAGGCCCGCACTTGAGTGTCGCCAACAGAGCGCGTGGCGGCTCGTACGCGCACCCCACCAGTGGCCTGCTGCCCCACCCGCCCCCGGCGCTCCATCCGGGTTCGCAGGGGGACCCGATCTCGGGTGTGCACAGGCGGTTGACCGTCATCCCGGACGCGGGCTGTGCGGCCCACTCGGGCGCGGCTGTGCGCAGCGGGGCAGCGACGGAAGCGGGCCCCGGGTCCGCGGCGGCGGCCAGCGAGGCGGAACGGGAGGTCGCTGGTGCCGCGTACGCGCATCCCGCGGACGCACCGCGCCGCCTGGAAGGCGTTTCGCGTGACCGTGCCGACCGGGTGCGTGGCAACCGACTCCGGGCCGACCTGTCCGTCCTCGACGGCGGTGCTGACGGCCGCCACGAGGGCTTGAGGGAAAAGAGGGGCAAGCAGTCCGACCGGCTTGTTGGTGGCCGGTGGGATATCGACCGCCGCGATGGCGACCGATCCGCTGGCCCGGACGCCGTGGAGGTCGCGCTGCGGCAGGTCTGCGAGCTGATCGAGTCGGCCGTTTCGATACACCGGCGCAGCGCTGATCAGCCCACTCCGGTGGTGGTCGCCAACGATGGACCCGTCGTACGGCACACCGTCGAGCAACTGCTCGCCGGCGCCCAGCACAGTGTGAGCGTCACCGTGTCGAGTTGCCCGGAGCGGGCCCAGCTCATCGCTCCGTTGTTGGACCAACTCGCCATCGCCAGCGAGCGGGGCGTCACGGTGCGCATGCTGTGTGCCGCGGACTCGCTGGATTCGCTGGGCATCACGGCGGCGGTGCGGCGCGGTTTGGTGAGCCATGAGGTACGCGTCGAGACCGGTGACCTACAAAGCGGGGTGATGGTGGACGGCAGGACCGCGTTCGTCCGCTCGGGCCCCGAGCGGACGGAGCGCTACGCCTCGGTGATCGAGGACCCCGCGTCCGTGCGCGTCCTTGACCTGATGTTCGCCGCCGCCTGGCGCACCGCGATGCCGGTCGCCGAACACCTGCGACTGGCCGAGCGGCTGCGCTCCGATTCGGTGCGCAAGATTCTCGACCGGCTGCGCGCCGGGCGTACGGATGACGTCGCGGCCAGGGAGATCCAGGTGTCGCTGCGTACGTATCGCCGTCATGTTGCCGCGATCATGCGGGATGTGGGGGCCAACTCCCGTTTTCAGGCGGGCGTGCGGGCCTACGAACTCGGGCTGCTCGGCCCGGCGTGATGAAGGTGTGCCACCGGTTGCCGCTGGGGGATGGCGAGGCTGGTGTTCGCGCCCGCCTACCTGTCCGCAGCATTGGGTGTGTTCGCGTACGTCTACCCGTACGCGAACCTGGGCCTGTTCATGGTCGCCGGCCCATACGTAGATTTCGGGGTATTCGGGTGCGCATACCCGGACACCCATGTATATCGGTAGGAAAACCCGTATGCGTACGGGAGGCTGCTCGCCGCGGGTGCGTACGCGGAGAAAAAACCGTCGGTCCTTCGCATTAACGAGCGAAACTCACGGGTTCAATTCACGGGGGTGAATGAGTTGAGGGAATTCGCACATGCCGTACCCGGCGCCAGCCCACAGCCGGAAGAAGGCGACCTGGCGCAGGAACTGCTCGCAGTGCGGGCACTTGTCGAGTCCACGGTGATGAAGCACCGTGAACGGCAGTCACGCAATGCCTGGTTGGCGGCGGTCAGCGCCCAGGACAATGAAATTCTGGTGACCGCGAAGAAACTGATTGATGAGGCGCAAGAAAGCATCGATATTGTGCTGGCCACCGACTCGGCACCATCGCATGTGCTGTACTCGGCGCTCGGTGACTGGATGGTGTCGGCGTCCGTTGGTGTGCGAGGCATCGGTGCAGGTGGAGCGGTAGACACGGCGGCCGGGAGCGACGGCGCCGAGGTGGCGGGCCTGGCCCCCGCCGGCAGCGCCGGCGCCGAATCGGAGGCCATGGCCGGTTCTCGCGCCTTGCCGGGGGCCGACACCGGGCCGGGGGGCGGGCCCGCGCCGGGCTCGGGGCGGCGCGCGGTGCGCACCCGGCTGCTGTGCACCCCCAGCGCGCTCGACTGGCAGTTCATCCAGCGGCACTCCGGGGGACCCATGCCACTGGAGGTCCGAGTGGCCAGGATTCCGCTGCTCGCGGCCGTCCTCGTGGATGGTAAAGCGGCTTTGGTCTGCGCGGATTCAGCGGTCGGCCGGCGTGCTTCGACCATCAGGGACCCGGGGGTCACCGAGGCCCTGCGGACCCTCTTCGCCGGCATCTGGCGCAAGTCGCTCGCGGCATCGGAGCGCCTGGACGTCGGTGACCGAGGCCGCAAGGAGATGCTCCAACAGATCCTGGAATGGCTCCGGCTCGGCGTCACCGACGAAGTGGCCGCGCGCGAGCTGTCGGTCTCGGTCCGTACGTACCGACGTTACGTCGCCGAAATGATGTCCCTGCTAGGCGCCGACTCCCGCTTCCAAGCGGGCGTGCGAGCGGCCGAGTTGGGGCTGCTACCAGCGGCTTCTACTCAGGACATCCGCTGAACAGGGCCACGGCGCGACCTTGGAGGGAAGTGGCGAGGCCGGCCGGGGGGCCGGTTGAGGTGTCGATGGGGCGCTCTCGAAGAGGGGGTTGCGGGGTCGTGTGGAAGAAGCCGATACAGACAAACCGCGCTGAGGTTGAGCGGAAGCCAAAATGAGCGAAAGACAAACTATTGCTGGGTGCCACGTGCGGCTGGCAGCTTCCTGTAGTGGTCATTGCGGGCGTTCGAGCCGGACGGATAGACATGTCAGTGGGAATTGGAATCCGTACCGGCTTAAGGGTGCGGAATCTCACCGGTGGCCACTCCTCCCGGAGCGCCAGCGGTGTCGGAGGTTCGGCAGTCTTCCCCCGGTCACGTCGAACCTCCGCCCGTTAACGCTCGACATCCGCAACGAAGCCGTGGTTGTGGGCGGTCCTGGCATACCGCGGGACCGGTCCGATGAGGAGACACACGCATGACGACGACTAGTCCCGAGAAGGCACTGTCCGCTGAGCAGACGCTGAGCGGGGTCGGTGTCCTCGACAAGGCCTCGCTGCTCCTTGGGGTCCTGGAAGCCGGTCCGGCCTCATTAACGAGGCTGGTGGCCGACACCGGCTTGAAGCGCCCAACAGCCCACCGGCTGGTACTCGCCCTGGAACGGCTGCGGTTGCTGGCCCGAGACAAGCACGGGCGGTTCATCCTGGGGCCGCGACTGGGGTTGATGGCCGTGCAGGCGTGCCAGGACCGGTTGTTGACGGTGGCCAACCCGGTCCTTTCCGAACTGCGCGACCTGACCGGGGCGAACGCCCGCCTCTACCGCCGCAGGGGTAACTTGCGTATCTGCGTGGCAGCGGCTCCGGCCCCCTCGTACGACTCGACAGGCCCCTACGACTCGGTGCCCGTTGGCGCGGCCTTCCCGATGAACGCAGGGCCCACCTCGCAGGTGTTGCTCGCCTGGGAGGAGCCCGAGGTGCTGCACGAGATGCTGCGGGGTTCGCGGTTCACCGCCGCCACCCTCTCCAGCGTCCGGCGGCAGGGGTGGGCGCAGAGCATCGACATCCGCAAGCGCGAGGGCGCGGAGGTGGCGGCTCCGGTATACGGGCCGGGCGGGCGGGTGGTCGCCGCGCTCTCCGCGTACTGGCCGGGCGGCAGAATGCCGAACAACGCTGGGCGCATGCATGTGAGCGAATTGGTGGACGCGGCGGTACGGATCGGGCGCGGCTTTCCCGAGTAGGGCTCGGCTGCTCGGGGAAGCCGACCGGCTTCCCCGACGCATCCGTGTTCATCCCTCCTTCTCGCTTGCCATCTCGCGACCGGAGGCGGCCTGCGCGATCATGAGGGGGCTCGGTACCCGTCGTCGAGCAGCCGCCCGGAGGAGAGATATGGCCGTCACCGCTGACCAGCCCGCGCCCATCACCCGCGAGGACTACGCCGCCCGAATGGCCCGAGCCGCCCGGGCGGCGCTTGACGCAGGTCTCGCCGGGCTGATCGTCACGCCGGGGCCCGACCTCGCCCACCTGTGCGGCTACCACGTTTCGGCCACCACCGAGCGGCTGACCGCCCTGGTCATCACCCCGGATCGGGCGCCGCAACTGCTGGTGCCCACGCTGGAGCGGCCGGACGCCGCGGCGGCGACCGGTGCCGGGGCGGTCGAGTTGATCAGTTGGACGGACGGCGACGACCCGTATGCAGCGACGGGCGAGCTGTTGAACCCGCGGGGACGTTACGGCGTCGCCGACTCGGCCTGGGCGCTGCACCTGCTAGCCCTCCAACGCACCCTCCCCGACACGACGTACAGCTCCCTCACCGAGGTGCTGCCGATGCTGCGTGCGGTCAAGGACGCACACGAGGTGCAGCGGCTCGCCGCGGCGGGTGCCGCGGCGGACGCCACGTACGAAAAGATCACCAAGGTGCGCTTCGCCGGCCGCAGGGAGTGTGACATCGCCGCCGACCTGGCCGACCTGCTGCGCGAACACGGGCATCGTCAGGTGGACTTCACCATCGTCGGCTCGGGCCCCAACAGCGCCAGCCCGCACCATGAGGCGGGCGAGCGGATCATCGAGGACGGTGACATGGTCGTCCTCGACTTCGGTGGCCTCAAGGACGGTTACGGCTCCGACACCAGCCGCACCGTGCACGTCGGCGAGCCGACGTCGGAGGAGCGCAAGGTGCACGGGATAGTCCTTGAGGCGCAGCAGGCGGCGTTCGACGCGGTACGGCCCGGGGTCGCCTGCCAGGAGATCGACCGAGTGGCGCGCCGGGTGATCACCGAGGCCGGGTACGGCGAATACTTCATCCACCGCGTCGGCCACGGCATCGGCGTCACCACCCACGAGCCGCCGTACATGGTGGAGGGCGAGCATCTGCCGCTGGTGCCGGGCATGTGTTTCTCGATCGAGCCGGGCATCTACCTCCGCGGGCGCTTCGGCGTCCGCATCGAGGACATCGTGACCTGCACGGACACCGGGGGCCGACGGTTGAACAACACCTCGCGCGAGCTTCGCTTGGTGAACTGACCTGCGGCGAACGGAACTGGCCTGCGGTGTAGGGGGTTTGTGCTGGGACGGGATCGCGCTGGCGTGGCTGGTGTTGCCGTAGGTCTGGCGCGTACGCGGCATCGGTCCCACCGGTTACGGGTGGGGCCGATGCCGCGGCGGTAGCCAGGCGCGGGGGCGTTACGGGATCAGCACGACCTTGCCCATGGTGCCGCGGGTCTCGATCGCGTGGTGTGCCGCCGCGGCCTGCGCGAGTGGGAAACGGTGCACGGTCGGGACCAGCTTGCCTGCCACGGCCTGCGCCATGGACTCCTCCTCCAACTTCCGCATCCCCGCCATGCCACCTATCCGGTCGAGCATCGGCTTGCCGACGACCTGCTGCGAGGTGATGCCGCGGCGCTTCAGGTCCTCGTCGGTCAGCTCCAGCGGGCCGTCCGCGGCCCAGCCGTAGACGATGTGATGCCCGCCTGGTCCGAGCAGGTCAACCGCGCCGAGCCCCAGTTCGCCGCCTACGGCGTCGAAGACGACGGTGGCAGCGCGATCGCCGATGGCGGCACGGGCGCGCTCGGTCCAGCCGGCGGCGGTGTAGTCGAGGGCGATGTCCGCGCCCAACTCCCGTACGTGCGCGACCTTGGCTGGCCCGCCCGCGAGGCCCACGACGGTGGCGCCTGCGTTCTTCGCGTACTGCACGAGGAGCGAGCCGATGCCACCGGCAGCCGCCGTGACGATCACCAGGTCATCGGCGGTGAGCTCGGCGAAGCGCAGGATGCCCATGGTCGTACGGCCGGTGCCGATCATGGCGATGGCGTGGTCAGTGGGCAACGCGTCGGGGAGTTGGTGCAGCTTCTCGACGGCGACGACGGCGAGTTCGGCGTAGCCGCCGGGCACCAACCCCAGGTGCGCCACCACCCGCCGGCCGAGCCACGCGCCGTCCACGCCCGCACCGAGCTTGTCGATGGTGCCGGCGACCTCACGCCCGGGGATCGTGGGCAACTCCGGCAGGTCGTAGGGGATCTTGGGATCGCCCGAGCGGAAGGTGGTGTCGATGACGTGTACCCCGGCCGCCGCGACCTTGATGCGGACCTGGCCCGGGGCGGGCTCGGGGTCGTCCGTCCGCTCGTACGTGAGGTTCTCGGCCGGCCCGAAGGCGTGCAGACGAATGGCGTGCATGGCGATCTCCATCGGTAAGGGCCCTGGGGGCCGCGTCATGCGACCAGCGTCCAACTTCAACCATTGTTGAAGTCAACCTAGGTTGGCCGGTTGGCCTGTTTGGCTGGCCGGCTGGTTGGCCGGTTGGCCCGTTCGGCTGCCTGGCCGGCTGGCTGACGGAGATCTCCGAGGTGTGGGTGAACCGGTGCCGTGGCTGAGGGGCGATGTCAGACCCTCGGTGCACGATGGGGTGTGCCGGAGTGATGGGCGGCGCGGATGGGACGGGGAGAGGGGTGCGAAAGGTGCGAGTGGTGGAGCGGGCGCAGCGGCGGGCCGGTGGGACGGGTGGGACGGGTGCGGGAGGGCACCGGAAGGCGAGCGGCGGGGCGCGGGAGCCGCGGCGCCCCACGGTGTCGCTCCCTGCCCTGGCGCCTTACGCGGAAGGTGAGTTGGAGCCGGAGGGCGATTACGACGGGTGGGAGTTCGCGGATCTCGATCTACGAGACCAGGCGGCGCGCGGCGCCCGGTTCCTGGATTGCGCCATACGCCGCTGTGCGCTGGACGAGACGATGCTCAGCAGCGCCCGGTTCATCGACAGCGTCCTTGAGGGTGTGCACGGAGTGGGCACGGACCTGTCGGCGGCCTCGCTGCGCGATGTGGAGCTGACGGACGCCCGGCTGGGGGGCACCCAGATGCACGGTGCCTCGCTGGAACGAGTCCTGGTGCGCGGCGGCAAGATTGACTATGTGAACATGCGCCGCGCCAAGCTCAAGGACGTCACCTTCGATGGCTGTGTGCTGGTGGACGCCGACTTTGGCAACGCCACGTTGGAACGGGTCTCCTTCGCGAACTGTGTGCTGCGCCAAGTGGACTTCAGCGCGGCCCGGATGAAGGAGGTGGACCTGCGCGGCGTCACCGAACTCGGCATCGCGCGCGGTCTGGACGCCCTGGCCGGCGCCGTCATCAGCTCGCCGCAACTCCTCGAACTGGCCCCGGCGTTCGCCTCACAGTTTGGAGTCCAGGTCGAGGACTAGCAGGACGGCCCGGAGGGATGAGACAGCAGGGGCCGGGGCGGGCCGGGGTGAGGGGAGGCGAGGGGAGGGGCAAAGCCAGGCCGAGCGAGGGCGGCGGGGCTGGGGCAGCTGGGCGGAGAGGGCGGCGCGGATCGCAGGGGCGGGTGGTGCGCAAAGGGCGGTGCTGAAGGGGGCGGCGCGCAGGGGAATCACGTGCGGGGGAAGCGGCCCTGCACGTCCCAGACCACGGGGTTGTCGGCCAGTCCCTCGTGCATGTCCGCCAGATCCGCGATCAGGTCGTGCAGAAAGTCGCGGGCCTCGCGGCGTAGCGCCCGATGGTTGAAGTTCAGCGGTGGCTCTTCGGGCGGCACCCAGTCAGCGGTGACGTCCACCCAGCCAAAGCGGCGTTCGAAGAGCAACCGATCGCTGGACTCGGTGAAGTCCAGCTCGGCGTGGATCGGCCGGGCGGACCGGTTGCCGCGCGGATCGCGGTCGAGCTGCTCCACGATGTCGCACAGTGCCCACGCGAAGTCGAAGACCGGCACCCATCCCCAGGCTGTGGACAACTCCCGATCCGCCTTGGTGTCGGCGAGGTAGACATCACCGGAGAACAGGTCGTGCCGCAGCGCGTACGCATCGGCGGTGCGGTAGTCCGTCTGCGGCGGGTCGGGAAAGCGATGGGAGAGGGAGTAGCCGAGGTCGATCACGTTGTTTATGGTGTCACGGGTACGGCATGCGCTCCGCGGCACGTCGCCGCCTCGCCCGCCCCGTAGCCGCCGGCCGGTTCACCGGCCTAACTCCGCTGGCCTTACTTCGCTGGCCTTATTCGGCCGGCTCGCACTCGGCAGGCTCTCACTCCTTGAGTCTCGGGACGCCTTCTTGCCAGCCGCCGGCTCCGCTCTCCACTGGGTGCCTCTGCTGACCCCCTGAGTGGTCCCGGAACCCCCCCCCGCCCTGTGTGATCCCGGGCCCCCGGGGCTCACGGGTCTCAGCGGGCCCTCGGAAGCCCGCGGTCTGTATGGCCTCACCTCTCGCGCACGTCGTCGCGGTCCACCGCCGATGCGTTTCTGGCGCACGTCATCCCAGCCCATGCGGCACTCCCGTCGATCGCGATCCCCGCGGTCGGCGGCTCGCACAGCAAGCGGACCAGGCGAGCCCGGGGCGTTGGCCGGACGCGTACGTAGCAGGTCGGGAGGCTCGAAGCGCCCACCGCTCGGACGCGCGTTGGTGGCGGACCGGTGCGTCACCGGGAGGGAAGCGCGATGACACCGGGCCATCGGTGGTGGACGGCCAGGCGGCCGGATGGTGAAGAACTGGACGACGGCGAAGGTGAGCGCGCGGGCGCGGGAGGAGCGCGAGGTGCCGCGTATCCGGCGCGTCGGTGGGTGCTCGTCTCGGTGGCCCTCGCGGTCTTCTGCGTACAGCTGGACGCGTTTGCGCTGAACCTGGCGCTGCCTCGGATCGGCGCTGACCTAGGGGCCGACCTAGGGGCCGACCTAGGGGCCGATCTAGGGGCCGGTCTCGGGGCCGGAACAGCAACCGGTACGGATGGCACGCGGTGGGTGGTGAGCGGCTATCTGTTGGCGGCGGGCTCGCTGATGATGGGGGCCGGGCGGCTGGGCGATCTGCTGGGGCGGCGGCGGATGGTGCTGCTTGGTCTCGCGTTGTTCGCGGTGGCGTCGGCGGGGTGCGCGCTCGCGCTCACGTTGCCGATGCTCGTGGCGGCCCGGGTGGCGCAGGGCGCCGGTGGTGCGCTGCTCATGCCGTGCGCCCTGGCGTGGCTGACCAGCGCCTATCCGGCGGAGTTGCGCGGGCGCGCCACGGGGTGGGCTCTTGGCCTCGGTGGCGTCGCCACGGCGTGCGGCCCGTTCGTGGGCGGAGCCCTGACGCAGGCCGTGTCATGGCGGGCGATCTTCTGGCTCAATGTGCCGCTGGCCGGATGTGCTGCTCTCGCCGCGCTGGCCGCGCCCGGCGGGAGCAGCGGCGGAGGCGGAAGAGGCGTACGCCACCGTAGGAGCTGGCGAGGTGGGTGGGGCCGATGGGGCCGGCAGAGACAGCGGGGCAGCCGGTCCGGCCGGGGTCCGCACGACCGCCGGGCCAGCCGAGACCTGCCAGGCCGCCGGGGCGGTGTTGGCCCGCGGGGGCGGCTGGACTGGCCCGGGCTGGTGACGGGTACTACCGCGCTCGCCGGGTTAGCGCTGCTCGCCGACCGGGGCCAGGCATGGGGGTGGCTGTCGGGCGCGAGTGTGGCGACGCTCGTGGGGTGCGGGGCGGCGCTGGCCGCCTTCGTACGGAGGGAGTACACGGCCCTGGACCCGCTGGTGGACCTGGCGCTGTTCCGTAACGGTCGCTATGTGGCGCTGACTGGTTCCGGGGCGGTGGCCAACGCCGCGACGGTGGTGTTTCTCTTTGTCGTCCCGCTGACGTTGCAGGGGCCGTGGGGGCTGTCGGCGGGGGCGGCGGGCGGTGCGTTCCTCGCTCCCGCGACGGCGATGGCGGTGGCGGGTGTGGTCGCGGGGCGGGTACGGCCGCCGCTGGCGGTTGCGGTCATGGCCGGGTGCCTGGCCGCGGGGGCGGTGACGCTCTGCGCGGTGGCGGTGGCCGGCACCCTGCCGCTGTACCTGCTCGCGGCCACGGCCACCGGCGCGACCCTGGGCCTGGCCAACGCGTTGACGCTCACCGCCACCCAGGCGGTCATTCATCCCGACCGAGCGGGCGAAGCGTCCGGGATCACCAAGACGGTGATCACCGTGGCGGCGGGCGTCGGCGTGGTGCTGGCCGGCCCGGCGGCAAGCCAGGCGGCGGCGGATCGGGCCCTGTTGTTGGCGGCGGTGGCCTGCGGAGTGGCCTGTGGCGTGTTGTTGGCCTGGCGCTGTGTCCTGCCCAACCGCGGCTAGTAACGCCGCGGCTAGCGTCGCCGCGAGGCCGCGTCCCGCCTGCGGGGCGAGCGGGGCGATGGAGGGAGTGCCTCGCTCCGCCCTGCGACGTAACGTGCCCTCATCGCTGAAACCGTTACTGCGGCACAGTGACTATTACTGCGTGACGCTCACCGCGGGAGGGTGACTTCGCTGCGAGGGGCCAGCTGGTCGTCCTCGGGCAGGCCGCCGTCATCGACCGGCTCGGGACGGAGCCGGCCCATCGGCGCCGCGGCCTGGGCGACTTCGTGATGCGTACCCTCATCGACGACGCGGTAGCGCAGGGCGCGACCCTCGGCGTCCTGGGCGCAACCGATGACGGGCGCGCGCTGTACCAGACGCTGGGCTGGAAGCGGCACGCCCCGCTCGCGGCGTGCGTCTACCGCCCGTAGCCCGGCCGTTGAGCCTGTGGTCTCGCCTGTTTGGCGGCGATGGGCTGGCAGTGAAGACGTCCGCTGGGCGGCGTCGAGCCCCCGCAGGTTCGCCTTACGCGGGAAGTCCGGCCCCTGGCCTCTGTTCCGGCCCTGCCCCTTGCCACGGCCCCTGTCCCTGGGCGATCAAGCCCGTGACCTCGGGCAAGCGGAAGCCCCGCCGGTTGCGAGAGGCAACCGGCGGGGCGTCCTGGCCGGGGTGACTGGCTGCCACGATCACTGGCTGGCTGCCAGGATCACTGGCTGGAGAGCGCTGCTAGACCAGTGGGGGTCAGCCCACGGCGTTGCTCGGAGTGCGGAACTTCTTCGGGAAGACCTGGTCGCAATTTTTGACGGTGCCTGTGGCATCCGACCACTTGCCGGTCACCCACTGCTCCTTGCCGCGGAGCTTGTACCAGACGACGTCGCTCTCGATGTTCTGGGCGCGGACCTTACAGTCGATTCCGAACTGCGCCTTGTTGCTGAGCACGCCGACCGGGCTGGAGTCGATGCTCGGGTACATCCGCACGACGAGCTCCTTGCCGCTGATGGTGTTGACCGTCCCGTACGGCTTCGCCGGGGCCGCGGCCTTGGCCGGGCTCGCGGCCTGGGCCGACGTCGCACTCATCCCGAATGCCACACCGCCCGCCGCCACGCCGAGGGCCAGGGCTGCTGCCGTCGCACGTGCGCGGCGCGTCCTTGTGGTCATCTCACTCAACTCCTTATGTCGCGTGCCCGGCCCGGTGGGCGCTGGGGCACAAGAGTGGGGATTACATAAGCGAGGACGCGACGACTTGGGGGAAAGGTTCTGGTATGTCCAGATTTTTTTGTATTTTTCTCTCCGAAGTCGAGTACGACCGGGAACGACAAGCACGGGCCCGCCGGGGGAGCCTCCCCAACGGACCCGCGTGCGGTGCTCTGGCCTTCGCTCGTGACGCCCGGCCGCAGCGGGCGCGCCGCCCGCTGCGGCGACACGGGTCCGCTCAGCCGGCGTGCGCCTGCCCCGCGCGGTGCGGCTCAGTGGCCGCGCGCTAGCCACTCCTCCAGGTGCGGGGCCTCCGCGCCGATCGTCGTGGAGTCGCCGTGGCCGGTCCGTACCACCGTCTCGGGCGGCAGCGTGAGGAGCCGGTCGCGGATCGAGGCGATGATCGTCGGGAACGAGGAGTACGAGCGGCCGGTGGCGCCGGGCCCGCCCTGGAACAGGGTGTCGCCCGAGAACAGCGTCCCCACGCCCGGCACCCCGTCCTCGTCCGGTGCCCCCGCCGTCAGCGTCGGCGCGTACAGACAGACCGCGCCCGGCGAGTGCCCGGGGGTGTGCAGCACCCGCAGCTGCGTACCGGCGACGGTGAGTACGTCGCCCTCGGCGAGTTGGCCGTCCGGCGCGCGGTCTGGGTGCCGCATCCGCCACAGTGCCTCGTCCTCCGAGTGCAGCAGGATGGGCGCGCCTGTGGCGTCGGCGACCTCGGGCGCGGCGTCGATGTGGTCGTCGTGGCCGTGCGTGCACACGATGCCGAGCAACCGCCGGTCACCGATCGCCGCGAGGATGGCGTGCGCGTCGTGCGCGGCGTCGATGACGAACACCTCGCTGTCGTCGCCGACCAGCCAGACGTTGTTATCCACCTCCCAGACGCCGCCGTCCAACGAGAACGTGCCGGAGGTGACCAGGTGATCGATACGGGCGTACGCGGTCACAGGATCACCACCGAACGCAGCACCTCGCCGCGATGCATCTTCGCGAACGCTTCCTCAATGCCGTCAAGTTCGATCGTCTCGCTGACGAACGCGTCGAGGTCGAGCCTCCCCTGCCGGTAGAGGTCGATGAGCATCGGGAAGTCCCGGGACGGCAGGCAGTCGCCGTACCAGGACGACTTGAGGGCGCCGCCGCGGCCGAACACGTCAAGGAGCGGCAACTCCAGCTTCATCTCCGGGGTGGGCACGCCGACCAGCACGACGGTGCCGGCCAGGTCGCGCGCGTAGAACGCCTGTTGGTACGTCTCCGGGCGGCCGACCGCGTCAATGACGACATCAGCGCCGTTGCCGTCCGTAAGACCGCGCACGCTCTCCACGACGTCCGCCGTCCGACCGTTGATGGTGTGCGTGGCGCCCAGCGTGCGGGCCTGCTTCAGCTTGCGGTCGTCCAGGTCCACCGCGATGATCTTCGCGGCCCCGGCCAGTTGCGCGCCCGCGACGGCCGCCATTCCGACACCGCCACAGCCGATGACGGCAACCGAGTCGCCCCGGCCGACGTTGCCGGTGTTGATGGCGGCGCCGAGGCCCGCCATGACGCCACAGCCGAGCAGTCCCGCGGCGGCCGGCGAGGCGGTCGGGTCCACCTTGGTGCACTGGCCCGCCGCGACCAGCGTCTTCTCGGCGAACGCCCCGATGCCGAGCGCGGGCGTCAGCTCGACACCGGCCGCTGGGCCCTCGCCGATGGTCATCTTCTGCGTGGCGTTGTGCGTGGCGAAGCAGTACCACGGGCGGCCCCGCTTGCAGGCCCGACACTGGCCGCACACCGCTCGCCAGTTGAGGATGACGAAGTCGCCGGGCGCCACGTCGGTGACCCCGTCGCCGACCGACTCCACTACCCCGGCCGCCTCGTGCCCGAGGAGGAAGGGGAAGTCGTCGTTGATGCCGCCCTCGCGGTAGTGCAGGTCCGTATGGCACACCCCGCACGCCTGGACCTGTACGACTGCCTCCCCCGGCCCCGGGTCGGGCACCACAATGGTCTCCACCCGGACCGGTTGGCCCTTGCCCGGGGCCACGACGCCGCGCACCTGCTGTGCCATGCGAGCTACCTCTCTCTACGTATCGCGCCTGCCCGGTTCCACCTCCGCGCTGCGCGGCCTCCACTCTCGTACCTGGGGCCCCCACCGTCCAACCGACGCGGCCCACGACCTGCGCCGGGACCGGCCTGGCAGGGGCGGGGCTCAGGGCGGCGCGTCGTCGCGCACCCGGCCTGGTGAATCGCCGGTCGCGTCGCCAATCGAGTCGCCGGTTGCGACGTCGGCCGCGTCGTCCGTTGATTCGTTGGCCGATTCGGCCGTGGGGCAGTCGGTCGCGGTGCAGCCGGCCGTTGCGCAGTCGTCCATCGGGTACGTGGTCAGCCGCTCACCTCGGCAGGCGGCGATGCGTAGGGCCCGATCCGACGACTGCACGAGTTCGTCCACGGCGAAACGAAGCTGATCCACCGATGGGGTGCCGCGCAGCATCGTCCTGGCGTCCTCGGCCACCGACGCCACCTGATCGAGCGCGCCGTCCTCCATGGTCTGCATGAGGCAGGCCAAGGCCCCTCGCTCATCGTCACTGGCCAAATAGCACGAATGGCCATGAGGCCCCACGTACCGCCTAGGGTGCTGCCACGCTGTGTTTCCCAACAGGGCAGCCACTCCCTGCCTCTGCTCGCCTTCATGGCTCACGGGCCGCGCCCTCTCATCCCGGGAAGTCCGCACACACCAAGGCAGTTGCCCATATCCCGACGAGGACCGCAACCACCAGGGTGGCCACCCGGGCACGGGGAGTGGCACTCCGGGCCCTACATACCGGTGCCTTTCCGGCCATCTGACGGCGGAAGCCCCCGGATCGCTCCGGGGGCTTCTCACTTCATACGGTTCAGGCCACTTGCGCAGCCATGGACTCGTACGGCATAGGCAGCGACGCGTACTTAGACGGTGACGCCGAAGTCCTGCGCGATGCCCGTGAGGCCGGACGCGTAGCCCTGGCCCACGGCGCGGAACTTCCACTCGGCGCCGTTGCGGTAGAGCTCACCGAAGACCATGGCGGTCTCGGTCGCGGCGTCCTCGCTCAGGTCGTAGCGGGCGAGCTCGGTGCCGCCAGCCTGGTTGAGGATGCGGATGTACGCGTTACGCACCTGGCCGAAGTTCTGGCTGCGGCTCTCGGCGTCGTAGATGGAGACCGGGAAGACGATCTTCTCGACGTCGGCGGGCAGGCCCGCCAGGTTGACGTTGATCTGCTCGTCGTCGCCCTCGCCCTGGCCGGTGACATTGTCACCGGTGTGCACGATCGACTGGTCCGGCGTCGCCTTGTTGTTGAAGAAGACGAAGTGCTGGTCCGAGTAGACCTTGCCGGCCGGGTTCACAGCGATCGCACTGGCGTCCAGGTCGAAGTCCTGGCCGGTGGTGGTGCGGACGTCCCAGCCGAGGCCGACCGTGACGGCGGTCAGGCCCGGTGCCTCCTTGGTGAGCGAGACGTTGCCGCCCTTGGACAGGCTTACAGCCATGGGGTGTCCCTTTCGTGTACGGGTTGGTGATCGGGCTTCGTGTTGACCACGAAGCTACCGTCACCCCTCACAACGCCATGAGGGGACCATGAGGTTCCAGCCCGCTTTACTTTCTTTGCCAAACGCTGGCGGTGTGGAACATGGCCTTCCGTTCACCGGCGGGGGCGGGCCGTTGCTGGGTGGACGTACGGATCGGCAGTCCGGGCCGAAATGCGGGTGACGGGGGCGCGTCAACGCGGGACCATGGGGACATGTCCGGGCCCTATGTCATCCGTGGTTCGGTCTCCTTGCCGGAGGCCGAGCTGATGTGGCGTTTCTCCAGGTCCTCCGGGCCCGGAGGACAGCACGTCAATACCAGCGACAGCCAGGTGGAGCTGCGGTTCGACCTGGCTGCGACCGAGGCGCTGCCGCCGGTGTGGAAGGAGCGCGCGCTGGAGCGGCTGGCCGCACGGCTGGTGAACGGCGTCGTGTCGGTGCGCGCCTCGGAGCACCGCTCCCAGTGGCGTAACCGCGAGACCGCCGCGGTCCGGCTCGCCTCCCTCCTCGCGGAGGCCACCGCGCCGCCACCCAGGCCCCGGCGACCCACGCGGATTCCTCGGGGCATCAACGAACGGCGGCTGCGCCAGAAGAAGCAGCGCAGCGATACGAAGCGCGGCCGTTCCGGGGACGGCTGGCAGTGAGCGGGCGCCTCCCGACGACAGGCGGCGGGGCACGGTGGGGTGAGATGCCGGGGGGCGTCAGGGAGCCACCCACTTCCACCATTGGTTGCGGATGCGCTCATCGCACGGGAGTTGCACGACAAGCCGCTCCACCGCGGCATCTCCCTGCACCGCCAGGCAGACATCGCCGGTATGGCGATTGCGGATCATAAAACGCCCGCTGCCCTTGTCGCCGAAATCCACGTACCATTCTTGGTCCGACCACTTCTGGCATGCGAACAACCGTGCGTCCTGGCCGATCCTGCCGGTCACACACTTACCGCGGCTGCCATGAACGTTGCGCAGCGCGTAGCTCGTTCGCGCGCCTGATTCGAAAGCCCAATTCTGATCGTTCCAGTTCTGGTCGGGATTCGCGCACGTCGTCGCGATGACCGGTTGCTCGTTGGCCTTGCCGCGCGCGGCTATGCAAGTTGGTTGTACTCATTGCGAATTGCCGCTGTTTTACCGCGCAAGGATGCGTCGCGCTGTCCACCCGCCCGGCCGGGCGGCTTGGACGTATGCCACGACGGGCCTTTCGCAGACGGTGCGTTGGGGGCGCTCGGGGCGTTCGGGGCGTTTGATGGGTCCGATGCGGAGGGCGATGTCTGCCGCTGTACGGGGTCGGGGCGCGGCGTACGGCGAGGAGCCTCACCACCACCACCGCGGCGGCGACGGTCGCGAGCAGCAGCCGGCGCTGCTTCGTGCGACCGGCCGGTGATCTTGGCGTCGGAGTGGTAGTCGCTCCAGCTCGTTTTTCCTGTGTGGTATCGCTCGGCGAGCTCCCGCACCGTACGGCCTTTGCATGAGCTCGCGTAAGAAGGCGGCCAGTTCGTTGGCCTGCGTGGTTCGCCCCCCGGAGCGCCTTGCGGGCGTCCCGGTTATGCCACCGTCATCCCCCTCATTGTCCGCGGACAATCCTCTTGTCCGCGGCTCAACAGGCTTCTCCCACCGTACTGTTGACGTCTCGTCAGGTCATCCTGCACCGTGAGTTTCCAGCGCTCCCCAAGCAACCGTGCGGACCTCATGCCGGAAACCGCCGACGCCGCGGACGGCTCTGCGGGGGGTTCGGGCGCTCAGGTATCGGAAGACGACCCGAAGGAAGCGCACATGATCGGTGCCGTGGCACGGGGCTTCACGCCCAAGTACGTCTTCGGGCAGTACCCGGGGTCGATTCAAGCGGCACACGCCCTGCGCGGGGTGATCTTGCTCGCCATCACGGTTTTCGCGGGACGGCTCGCGCTCCCCGACGCTGATCGGACCATGTGGCATGTCTCGGTCACCGTGGTCATCGTCGCCATCGTGCTGCCGCTGGCCTGCACCGTCCTGGTCATCGCGGCCGGGCAGGATCGCCGGGGATGGACGATGCGGTGCGCGCTGCGGCCGTTGGGCGCGCTGATTCGCGTCTCGGTGCTGCTCGGCCTGCTCTGGTGGCTCGCCGCGCACCTGGAATCCGGCAGCGGCGGTGGGCTGATCCTGCGCTACCTCGGGGCCCTGGCCCTGGCGGTGTGTTGCCTCATCGCCTTGACCCTCGTCTACTTCCACCACTTCAACGCGGTGGATGGCCACCCACTTCTCCCCGCGCTGATCGGCCCGTGGCCCGTCGTGGTGCTCGCGTACATGGACGCGGATGGCACGTTCCTGGCCTGGCTGCCCGCGCTGCTCACCACGGGTGTCTCGCTGTGGGAGATTACCTGGCTGTCCCGGGTCGGCATCACGTTCACCAGCGGTGCCCCCGATCTCGCCAGCGCGCCCGAGAGCGTTTGATACCGCCGCACTGAGGGGGCCGCGTCGCTGAGAAGTGCGGGAGTGCGGGGGCGTGCGGCGAGGGACGCGGGGCGTGCGGTTCAGCCCAGTTGCCGGTACCGGCCGCGGAAGTACAGCAGTGGCCCACCCTGCGTGCCCTGGGTCGCCGCCGTCAAAACGCGCGCCACCACCAAGGTATGGTCGCCCGCCGTCACGCGCTGCTCCGTGCGGCACTCCAACGTTGCCAGCGCCCCGCCGACCAGCGGTGCGCCGGAGGCCTCGCCGCGGGTGTACGCGATGTCGTCGAACAGCAGCCGGTCGCTGATCCGGCCCTTCATCGCGAAGCGGCCCGCGATGTGCCGCTGGCTCTCCGAGAGGAGCGACACCGCCCACAGCGGTTGTCGCTCCAGCACGTCGTCCATCCGCGACTCGTTGCGAACGCTCACCATCACCAGCGGCGGCTCAAGCGAGACCGACAGAAACGCCGTCGCCGTCATCCCGACGTCCTCGCCGCGTGGGCCGTCCTCCTCGTCGTACGCCGTCACCAACACCACACCGGCGGCCAGCCGCGACAGCGCGGTCCGGAACTTATCGTCACTCACCCCTCCAGCATGGGGGACAGCCGCCCCCGGCTCTGCTGGAGCCGCGGCGCCTGGGGCGCCTGGGGCGCCGGGGGCGTCGGGGACATCAAGGGGTGAGCCCGGAGCGGATGAGGTGCGAGAAGAGACCGATGTTTGCCACACGTCTTCGACGCTAACCGGCCGGCCCGACACACCGCATCGGGCTCTCGGCTGAGAGCGGCCCTAGGTCGTTGGGCGGAGCTCAGCCGAATACGTACCGATATTCGATTCAGCCTCTCGGCTTAAACGTAATCCCATTCCGGATTTGCTTTCAGGAAATATCGCGGTAGCGCGGAAGGCGCCGAGTATGGCCTTTATCACCAACGCGACCACGCGCTGTGACATGAGTCACAACGGGCAGTAATTGTTGACCCTGTGTACCGAGTGGACAGCTCGCTGTGATTCAGTGACCGTGGCAGTGAAGAGGACGACGAGAAATTCTGGAGTTGCTGTCGAGGCCTCGGGGGAGAGCGATCGATGGAGACCGAGTCGGAGCCGTACATCCGTCTTGCGACCCTGCGGCAGCTACATCAAGTGGTCGCCGAACTGAACACCGCGCGCAGCCTGGCAGAAACCCTGCAAACCGTCGCCGACGGAGTGACCCAGGGGCTTGGCTATGAGCTGTCGGCCGTGAATCTCGTCCGGCCCGATGGCGATCTGATGGTCGCGGCGGTGAGTGGCAGCCCCGGAGCCGAGGCCCTCATGTCGGGCCGGATCGGCTCCCGGGAGTCCTGGGAGCGGCGGCTGACCATGGGCGAGCGTTGGGGTGATTTGCGGTTCATCCCGTACACCGAGGGCTGGGTGCTCGACGACGACGACGTCCCGCAGTGGCACGTCGCCGGGCCGGCCCCGCGCTTCCCCGACGAGTGGCACCCCATGGACCGGCTCTTCGCGCCGATGCACGCAACGGGATCGACCCACGGCGAACTGCTCGGCGTGATCTCCGTGGACAAGCCCCGCAACGGCCGCCGCCCCGGCGCCTGGGGCCGCGAGGCGCTACAGATGTACGCGTTCCACTCGGCCATCGCCATCGGCAACGCCCGGCTGCGCGCCAACATGCAGCGCGCCCTGGTCCGGCTCGAACGCGACCAGCAGGCGCTGCGGGCCAGCGAAGAGAGCTTTCGGCAGGCATTCGAGTACGCGCCCAGCGGCATGGCCATCGCGGAGATGGGCGGCGACCAGCACGGGCGGCTGCTGCGCACCAACGACGCACTGTGTCGGCTGCTCGGCCGCTCGGCCACCGCGCTGCGCCGCTACTCCTTCTCCGACATCGTGCACCCCGAGGACATGGGGACCCTGCTGCGTACCTCGGCCGAGGGAGGCCGCGCCGAGCTGCGGCTGGCCCGGCGGGACGGGACGTACATGTGGGTATCGCTGCGAAACTCGGTGGTCGCGGACGCTGCCATCGGGCCGCGCTTCCTGCTCACGCACGTCGAGGACATCGAGGAGCGCAAGCGGCATGAGTTCCAGCTCGCGCACCGCGCCAGCCACGACTCGCTGACCGGGCTGCCCAACAGCGCCGAGCTGCGCTCCCGGCTCAGCGCCCGCCTTTGCGGTCGCCCGCCGCAGCCCGCCTACATGGGCGCGGACGCCGCGGGGCCCGGCCTGGACGGCGCGCATCCTGCGGGTGCGGCCATCAAGGGTGCGGCGTTGGTCGGGGGCATCGAGCCGGACGCGTACGTGCAGGGCTTTGGCCTCGATGGGTTCGACGGCACCTCGGTGGACCTCGGCGACCTGGGTGCCTTGGTCGGCCTGGCGGGGACCGAGTCGTTGGGGGGCCTCCCCGGTGGGGCCGATGCCAGCCTGTTCGATCACCACGTGCACACCTTCGCGCCCGCCGAAGGCGAAGAAGACGATGGCACCAAGGGGCTCGCGGTGCTCTTCTGCGACCTCGACGGCTTCAAGTCGATCAACGACAGGTTCGGCCACCACACCGGTGACGCCGTGCTCATCGAGGTGGCTCGCAGGCTCTCCCACGGCGTACGGGACGGAGACACGGTGGCCCGGCTCGGCGGCGACGAGTTCGTGGTCCTAGCCGATGGACTAGGCCGGGCCGATGCGCAGGATCTCGCCGTACGGTTGCGGAATGCGATCATTCCGCCGATTCGTTTTGAGGGCCGAGCGGTACGGGTAGGCGCGAGTTTCGGCATTAGTTGGGCCGCCTGCGGGATGTCGGCCGAAGAAGTGCTGCAATCCGCTGACCAGCGAATGTATGTGGAAAAGCGGTCGCGTTCGAAGGCGAATCGGCGCGCTGGATAGCGCGGGCGCAGTCTGCGGGCAGTGCCGGGGCGGTGCTGGCCTGGTGCCGGGATAGCGTCGGAGATGGCGTGGAATGGCGCCCGGCCTTGAGGGAAGGGGCATGACCGGCCGCGCGTGAGTTGCGGGGCGGGGTAGGCTGCGCCGGTCGGCACAGCCGCCGAGAATGAATCGATTGTGAACATTGGCCATCTGGACAGCGCACGGCTATTTCGGCCGCCCCGGCCCTGATAAGAGCTGTTCTGGCACCTTGAGTGCCGCAGCGCGGATGACCATCAGGGAAGAAGTGGGAGTGACCAGGGGATGACGGCCGGCAATAACGGCTCTGGGGCGCAGCAGGACGACGACCCGTTCGCCTATCTGTACCGCCAAGAGGGCGGCGACGAGGGCGCGGGCCAGGGCACCTCAGCCACGCCACGCACGGGCGGTTACGGCTATCCCGGACCGCAGCAGCCAGGCGTTCCCCGTACCTCCTACAACCATGTTCGGGCGGTCGGTGAGCGGCAGTACGGGCAGCACCAGCAGCAGCCCCCCGCCCAACAGGGCGGCTACGGGTATCCGCCGCAAGCTTCCCAGCAGCAGGGTGGCTATGGCTACCCGCAGCACAACGCCCACTACACCGCCCCCGAGGCGCTGCCCCAGCAGACTCGGCAGCGGGTGCACGCGGGCCAGGCGCCCGGCGGTGTTCCGCCCCGCCAGCCCGCTCCCGGGTACGGCGGTCACGGTGGGCCCGCGGGGCACGGCGGTGGCGGTGGTGGTGGTGGCGGCCGGGGGCCCAACAGCAAGGGCCTGTTGATCGGTGCCATAGCCGTGGTCGCGGTCGTCATCGTCGGCATCTTGGTGGCGATCATCTCCAACAGCGCGGGCAAGGACGACAAGGCCGACCCCGCGAAGGACGACCGGCCAACGGCGGCCCAGAGCGTCAAGCCCAGCGATACGCCAAAGCCCGCCAAGAAACCGACCAAACTGCCCACCGAGGACGCGTCGGTGATGCGGCTTGAGGGCGGCACGACCCTCGCCACGGACATCCCGGGGGCGGAGGCCAAGGGCGGTACGTACGTCGCGGGCATCAGCACGCCGGGCGCTTCCGCCACCTGGAACGTGGACGTGGAGAAGGCGGGCCAGTACCGGCTGTACGTCAGCTACGGGGTGCCCGGTGAAGATCAGGACCTCGCCCTCACGGTGAACAGCAAGCAGGACCCGCGCCCCCTCAACATGGAGAACTTCGCACACGCGAAGAAGGGCGACTGGGCCAAGGGCTGGACCCACACCTACTCCATCGTCAACCTGAACAAGGGGACGAACACGGTGCGGCTGTCCTGCGAGACCGGAAACAAGTGCAACGTCAACCTCGACCAAGTGTGGCTGACCCAACGCCAGGGCTGAGCCGCTAGGCGGCGCCGAGTTCCCCACTCGGCGCCGGCACGGCGATCGGCCCGCTACCCGGCCACGACCGCCAGGAAGCGCGCCACCGTCTCGGCCATCGCGTCCCGGGCCGGGCCCACGTACTTGCGTGGGTCCACCATCGTGGCATTGGCCGCCAGCTCATCGCGTACCGCGCCGGTGAAAGCCGTGTTCAGGGCCGTGCCCACATTGATCTTCACCATGCCCGCCGCGACGGCGCGACGGATCTCCGCGTCCGGCACGCCCGATGACCCGTGCAGCACCAGCGGCACCGACACCGCGTCCCGCAGCCTGGAGATCAGCTCGTGGTCGAGTGCGGCCGTGCGCTCGGTCATGGCGTGCGAGCTGCCGACCGCCACGGCCAGGGCGTCCACGCCGGTGTCCGCCACGTACGCCGCGGCCTCCGCGGGATCGGTGCGTACCCCAGGGGTGTGTGCGTCCAGGGGCGCCTCGCCCTCCTTGCCGCCGACCTTGCCGAGCTCGGCTTCCACCCAGATGTCCCGTTCGTGACCCCAGCGCACGGCGTCGGCGGTGGCTCGCACGTTCTCCTCGTACGACAGCTTCGACGCGTCGAACATCACCGAGCTGAACCCTTCGGGGTGCGCCGCGTACAGCAGTTCGGTGCTCTCCACGTGGTCCAGGTGGAGCGAGAGCGGGGCGGTGGAGGCGCGGGCCACGGCGGCAGCGGCGGCGGCGATCGGGGCGAGCCGCCCGCCGTGGAACCGCACGGCGTTCTCCGACACCTGGAGGATCGCGGGTGCGCCCGCGGCCTCGGCGCCGGCGGCTATCGCCTCGGCGTGTTCCAGCGAGATGACGTTGAACGCGGCGAGCGCGCGACCCGTGACGCACGCCTGCGCGACGAGTTCACCAGTGCTGACGAGTGGCATGTGGTCCTCTGTCCCGGGCCGGGCACGGCCCATCGTTCTCGCGTCGGATGGCCGCGGCGCCCGCGCGGTTGCGCGGGCCCTAGCGACCGGCCCCGCGGCCGAGCGGTGTTCTCGCGCCGGGCAGCGGCCCGGCGTGTCGTGCACGCGACTGCGGCGCCGTTGCCGATCGCGGAACTGAAGGGTGCGGGGCGGGCCCCGCGTGGGAGCGCGTTGTGCCGGGTCACGCCGCTGCCGGGTGCGGGCTGACGCGGACCTGGGGGAGGAGCTGCGCATAGGTGGCCTCGTCGTACTCGCCGGCCACCGGCGCGCGCACCGTCGCGGCCGACAGCGCTACCGCGCGGGCCAGCCGATCCGGCCACGGCAGCCCCTCCGCGAGGCCGGAGAGCAGCCCGGCCACGGCCGAGTCGCCGGCGCCGGTCGGGTTGCCCGCGATGCGGCTCGGCGGGGCCGCGCGCCAGGCGCCGTCCGGCGTGATGGCCAGCAGCCCCTCGGGGCCGAGCGAGGCGGCGACCGCGTGCGCGCCGCGGCGTCTGGCCTCGCGCGCGGCGCGTACCGGCTCGGTGGAACCGGTCAGCGCGGCCAACTCGTCGGCGTTCGGCTTGATGACGTCGGGCCGGGCGGCGATGCCGCGGCGCAGCGGCTCGCCGCTGGTGTCCAGGAGGACGGGAACGTGCGCGCCGTGCGCCGCGCGTATCAACTGGGCGTACGCGCCGACCGGCACCCCTGGTGGCAGGCTGCCGCACAGTGCGACGGCCGCGGCGCCATCGAGCAACTCCGCGTACCGGTCCGCGAATGCCGCCCACTCGGCGGCGGAGACCAGCGGGCCCGGCTCATTGAGCTGGGTCGTGTCCCCGGTGGACGCGTCCACGACACCCACCGTGCGCCGGGTGGTGCCCGCGATGGGCACGAACGCGTCCGCTACTCCCGGGTACGAGCCGAGTTGGTCGCGCAGCGCGGCGCCGGTCGCCCCGCCGATCAGGCCGGTGGCGACCGTGTCGTGGCCGAGCGTGGCCAGCACCCTTGCGACGTTCAGACCCTTGCCGCCCGGCCGTTCGATGGCTTCGGTGATCCGATGGCTGTGGTGAGCGCGCAGGCGCGGCACGCGGTAGGTGATGTCGAGGGCAGCGTTGAGCGTCACGGTCAGGATCACTGCGGGCTCCCCCTCCCCGTTGGTGGTGGTCGTGCCGGTGCCCTGAGCGGTGCTGGCGGCCGGGTGGCGTCCGCTGTCCGGGGGCCCGGAAGGCGGTCTTGCTCGCCGGGCCCGTGCTGCGTGGTGTGACGCTCGGAGCGGTTGGCTTACTGGCAGCGATCATGCCAAAGGTGGAGCGGTTGGCCCACCCCTGTGGGCCAACCGCGATGATCTGTCGGCTTATGGGCCGTTGTTGGCGGATTCCGCTGTGGTGCGTGGGCGGGATGGTGCCCATGAGCCCGGCCCCGGCTCGTACGAGAGGCGTACGGGCCGGGGCCGGGTTCACGCGTCCGCGGCCGGGGGGTGGTCGGCCGGGGCGGGGCGGGGCTCAGCCCGTTTGCGGCCGTACGACCCACTCACCTCGGCGCATCACGCCCACCAGCGCGAACTGCTCATCGAGCACCACCAGGTCCGCGTCCTTGCCCGGCTCAAGGGAGCCGGTGCGCTCAGCGAGGCCAAGCACGCGGGCGGGGGTGGTGGACAGGGCGCGTACCGTCTGCTCGACGGACAGCTCATCGACGGTGACCGCGCGCCGGAACACCTGGTCGAGGGTGAGCGTGGAGCCCGCGATGGAGCCCGCTGTGGGGCCGTCGCTGATGCGCGCCACCCCCTCCTTGACCTCGACCTGCATCGGGCCCAGCGGGTAGGTGCCGTCCGCCATGCCGGCCGCGCCCATCGCGTCGGTGATGAACGCGACGCGGTCGGCGCCCGCGCTGCGGAAGGCCAACTCCAAGGTGGCCGGGTGCAGATGGGTGCCGTCGTTGATCAGCTCGACGGTGATCCGCTCGTCCTCCAGGAGGGCGGCCACCGGGCCCGGCGCGCGATGCAGCAGCGAGGGCATCGCGTTGAAGAGGTGGGTCGCCACGCTCGCACCGGCGGCGATGGCCTCGTGCGTCGCGTCGTACGTCGAGTCCGTGTGCCCCACGGCCGCGATGACCCCACAGTCCACGAGCAGCCGCACCGAGTCCAGGCCGCCGGGCAGCTCCGGAGCCAGCGTCATCATCTTCGCCGTGCCGCGCGCCGCGTCGATCAGCTTGCGCACATCGGCCGGGTCCGGGTCGCGCAGCAGCGTCGGCTCGTGTGCCCCGCAGCGGTGCGGCGAGATGAACGGGCCCTCGAAGTGGACGCCGGCCAACTCGCCCTGCTGGACCAGCTCGGACAGGGTCTGTGCCTGCTGGGCGAGCTCGTCCAGGTCGCCGGTGACGGTGGAGGCGAGCATGGTGGTGCTGCCATGCCGCCGGTGCGTGTCGATGACCCGTAGCGCCTCGTCCGCGGTGCCGGACGAGAACGAGGCGCCTCCGCCGCCGTGCACATGCATGTCCACGAAGCCGGGCACGATCCAGTGCCCGGTCAGGTCGAGGTGGCGCGCGCCATCGGCTGCCGGCGTGCCCTGGGCGGCTGCCCCTGGCCCGGCGTCCGGGGCCACCGTGCCAGGGCTGGCCGCCCCGGCGGTGACGATGCGGTCGCCCTCGACCGTCACCACTGCGGACTCGACGACTCCGGTCGGCAGGACGACGCGGGCGCCCGCGAGAACTGTTCGTTCGGCCATCAGGCGGATACCTCCGTAGCGAGAAGATCCCAGGCGAGCAGACCCGCGCCCAGGCAACCGGCGGTGTCCCCGAGGGCCGCCGGGACGATATCGGGGAGCTGTTGGAACGTGACCCGCTCGGCCACCGCCGCGCGCAGCGGCACGAACAGCGTGTCGCGGGCCTCGGCGAGCCCGCCGCCGATGATCAGCAGACGCGGGTCGAGCAGGGTGATGGCGACGACGAGCCCATCGGCGAGCGCGTCCACGGCGTCCTGCCACACCGCGAGCGCGCGCGGGTCGCGCGACTCGACGGCCTTCGCGCAGTCGGCGGCGTCCGCCTCCGGATCGCCCACGGCCGCCGCCCATGCGCGGCTGACCGCGGAGGCGGAGGCGAGAGTCTCCAGGCAGCCGCGTTGGCGGCAGCCGCAGATCGGGCCGCCGGGGCGCACCACGATGTGCCCGATCTCGCCGGCGTAGCCGTGCGCTCCGGACTCGACGCGGCCGTCAATGCCAATCGCCCCGGCGATGCCGGTGCCCAGCGGTATGAACAGGAAGCGGTCCGTGCCCTCACCTGCGCCGATGCGCCCCTCGGCGAGGCCGCCGGTGCGCACGTCGTGGCCCAGGGCGACCGGTATGCCGTCGAGGCGCTCGGAGAGCAGGGCGCGCATCGGCACGTCGCGCCAGCCCAGGTTGGCCGCGTACACCGCGATCCCGTCCGCGTCGTTGACGATGCCGGGCACGGCGACGCCGGCCGCCGCAGCGCACTCGCCGTACTGCTCGCTGCCGATCGCGCGGAGCTCGGCCGCGAAATCAAGGATTCCGGCTACTACGGCGTCGGGTCCGCGCTCGCGTTCCGTTGGCCGCCGGGCGGTGTGCAGCAGCTCGCCCGCCGCCCCGACCAGGGCGGCCTTCATTCCGGTGCCGCCCACATCCAGGGCGATGACGTGTTTCACGCGGGCTAGTCTCGCGCGCTTTCCCACTAGAGGTCTAGGCCACTTCCCGATCGCGGAGTGTCGCGTTGCGGTTACTCGGGTTCGCTCGGGGCTTATCCGAGGCTTATCCGGGGCTTGTTCGGACCTCCGTGAGACTCCCTGTGTGGCGAGCGGGGTCGCCGTCGGGGCCGGCCGCTGCGCTGCGTAGTCGTGTCGTGGCGGGCGCGGGGGCGCGTGTGGCGGCACACGAGGGACGCGGAGGTGGGGCGGCCGGTTGTGAGACCGCACACGGTGGCGGGGCAGGGCGCCGGAATGGCCCGTGTATCACCCCGTATGGACTTGCGTGATGGTCGGTTATGCGGCGGGTGCGCCCGGTCGGCGAGCGGGGTCGTGCTTACGCTGAACGGGTCCTGGCGGTATCACTTCGCAGCCGTACATCGTGGGCGCCCTAGCTGATGCAGATGACACCCAGGTGACTACAGGTGATACCGAAGCGAGACCAGGTGTGGTGTAGACCTTAGAGGGGGCGGCGGGGGAGACTCGCAACTCGTGTCGGAGAGTGACACTCCGGCAGATTCCGGCGGATGTTGAGAGCGCGAGGGTGGGTACTGGTTGTGCAGCGGCGGCGGTTCTTGAGTCTGACAGCGGCAGGGGCTGCGACAGCGACGATGGCCCCTACGCTCACCGCCTGTGGCAGCGGCTCGGGCTCAGATGATGTGCGGCTCAAACTGGTCGCGGCCGACTACGGCGACACCAGCGCCAACAGCTCCCTGAACTACTGGGGCGACCTGGCCCGCGCGTTCGAGACGAAGAACAGCGGCATCAAGATCGACGTCAGTGTTTACGCCTGGGCCGAGATCGATAAAAAGGTCGCCGAGATGATCGAGGCCGGCGACACCCCGGACCTGGTCCAGTTCGGCACCTACGCGGACTTCGCCGCCGCCGGCAAGCTCTACCGAGCCGACCAACTCCTGTCCATCCCCACCCAAGCCTCGTTCGTCTCCTCCATCGCGCACGCGGGCGAGGTGAAGCGCGTGCAGTACGCCATGCCCTTCGCCGCCAGCTCCCGGCTGCTCTTCTACAACAAGAAGCTCTTCGACCAGGCGGGCATCTTCGAGCCACCCACCGACTGGGACGAACTCCAGGCCGCGGCCGGCAAGCTCAAGGAAGCCGGGGTGAAGATCCCGTACGCGCTGCCGCTGGGCCGCGAGGAGGCCCAGGCCGAAACCCTGATGTGGCTGCTCAGCGGCGGCGGTGGCTACACCGATGGCAACAGCAGCTACACGCTCGACTCGCAGGAGAACGTCGAGACCCTGGAGTGGCTGCGCGACGAACTGGTCGGCAAGGGCCTCATCGGGCCGCGCCCACCGGGCCGGGTCAACCGCCAGGACGCCTTCAACGCCTTCACTCGCGGCGAGGTCGGCATGCTCAACGGCCACCCGACGCTGATGCAGCAGGCCACCGGGCACCGCATCGACTACCGCGTCGCGCCGCTGCCCGGGCGCAACGGCCCATCCCAGTCCACCATGGGCGTGGCCGACTGGATGATGGCCTTCAAGGAGAACGGCCACCGCGAGCAGATAGGTCGCTTCCTCGACTTCGTCTACAGCGAGCGCAACGTCGTGGGATTCGCCGGAAAGTACCGGCTGCCCCCGGTGACCGTGCAGGCCTCAGCGGCCATGCGCCGCGATGACAAGTACAAGGACCTGTGGCAGTTCCTCGACGGTCTGGACACCGCGCAGTTTTACCCCTTCGACAAGACCTCTTGGACCAAGGTGTACGAGTCCATCCGCGAAAAGGTGGGCGACATGGTCATGAAGGGCAGCGACCCGGCGACGGTGCTCGGCGAGATCCAGCGCCAGGCCGAAGCCACGGAGAACGCGGCGCGTTAGGTTGGGCAGCGTGACACAGCCCGCCGAGCCCGACCCCACCTCGAACGGCTCCCCCTCCGATTCCGGCCCCCTCTCGAACGACCCGGCTGGCTCCGCCACGGTGGACTCCGCCGCGGACGGCTCGGCTGCGGATGGCGGCGGTGGTGCCGCCGCCACGCATGGGCTTTCCGAGCGGGATCTGGCCGTGCTGGCCGCGGAGCGGCGCGGCTGGCCGGGGCCCGGCGCAAAGGAGCGGGCGATTCGGGAGCGGCTCGGCATCTCGCCCACCCGCTACTACCAGCTGCTCAACGCCCTGCTCGACGACCCGCGCGCCCTGCGGCACGACCCTGTGACGGTCAACCGCCTCCGCCGCATACGCGAAGCCCGCCGCGCGCGTCGCTGACGGCCCTGCGGTCCCATCGGCGCTGCCGGCCCTATCGGCTGTGGTGGCTGTGGTGGCTGTGGTGGCTGTGGTGGCTGTGTTGGTCGTGTTGGTCGTGTTGCGCCCATCAGTCCCACCGGCAGTCCCACGAGCGGCCCCGTTTGCAGCCCCACTGGCCGGCTCGCCCCGCGCCAGCCGGCCGGTATCCGCCGTTTCGCCGCACCGGCTCCGGCGTGGCCGGCCGGCCCCGGTATGGTCGCCGCATGGGCATCCCCGTCCCCTCCACCGCCGCGGGCCGCGATGGCCTCGCCGCGCTCCTTGAGCGACCCGAACGGGCCGTCATCGCACTCGACTTCGACGGCACGCTCGCCGAGATCGTGCCCGACCCGGATCAGGCCCGCGCCCACCCCGCCGCCGTGCCCGCGCTGGCCGCGATCGCGCCGCTGGTCGGCACGGTCCTCGTCCTCACCGGCCGCCCGGCCGGGGTCGCGGTCCGCTACGGCGGCTTCGCCGACGTGCCAGGGCTTGAACACCTCGTCGTACTCGGCCACTACGGCGCCGAGCGTTGGGACGCGGCCAGCGGCGCACTACACACCCCCGAGCCCCATCCGGGCGTGGCCGCCGCGCGGGCCGAGCTGCCCGACGTACTTCGCGCGACCGTTGCCGCGCAGGGCGCCTCGCTGGAGGACAAGGGGCGCGCCATCGCCGTCCACACCCGCCGGGCCACCGATCCGCAGGCAGCGTTCGATGCGCTCCGCGCGCCCCTGCACGCGCTCGCCGCCCGGCACGCACTCATCGTGGAACCAGGCCGCCTCGTGCTAGAGCTGCGCCCGCCCGGCATGGACAAGGGCGTGGCGCTCGCACAGTTCGTACGGGATGTGAACGCGGAGACCGTGTTGTACGCGGGCGATGACCTGGGCGACCTCGCGGCCTTCGGGACCGTGGAACAGCGCAGGTCAAACGGCCAGCCGGGGCTTTTGGTGTGCAGTGGGAGCGCGGAGGTCACCGAGTTGGCGGACCGGGCCGACCTGGTGGTGGAAGGCCCGCGCGGCGTGATCGACCTGCTGTCGGCCCTGGCGGGCGCACTGCGCTGACCCGCGCGGGCGTCTCGCGTCGCGCGGGCGCCGCGCGCCCCGGCGCCTTCGGCCAGCCTTGGCGTTGGTCAGCCGCGGCCCCCAGCCGGAGCCGGGGGCCGCGCGAGCTAGCCGCCCAGCGCCCGCAACTGGGCCAGGAACCATGCCTGGGGTGGCAGGGCCGTGGCCGCTGCCGCCAGCCGCTTTGTACGCTCGGCGCGCTCGCCCCGGTCCATCAGCAGTGCCTCGTGCAGCGCGCGTGCCGTCGCCTCGATGTCGTACGGGTTGACCGTCAGTGCGTCATCGGCCAGTTCGGCGTATGCCCCGGCCTCCCGCGAAAGGACCAGCACACAGCCCTCTTCCGAGACGACCGGAACCTCCTTGGCCACCAGGTTCATGCCGTCCCTGATCGGGTTGACCAGCGCCACATCGGCGATCCGATACGCGGCGAGGGAGCGCGCGAAGTCGTCCTTGACGTGCAGCACCATCGGCTGCCAGCCCGCCGTTGCGAACGTGTCGTTGATCTGGTCGGCGACCCGCTGCACCTCCGCGGTGTACTCCCGGTACACCGCGAGGTCCTGCCGCGAGGGGTAGGCGAAGGCGACGTGCACGACCCGCTCGCGCCACTCGGGATGGTCCGTGAGCAGTCGCCGGTAGGCGTGGAGGCCGCGCACGATGTTCTTGGACAACTCCGTACGGTCCACGCGGACGATGACCTTCCGCCTACCAGCGGCCTCCGCACCGCTGTTCGGTCCGCCGCTGTTCGGTTGGCCGCCTGTCGTGGGTTGGCCGTCGATCTGCTCGCGAAGCGCGCTACGGCGTTCCTCGACATCATCGGCCCACGACCGGCTACGGAGAAACTCCGCGTCCGCGCCCAGACCGTGCACCCCAAGCCGCGTCGTCCGCCCGTCCAGGGTGACGGCGAACTCGCCCGTCTCCTCATGCCGCGTGACGCGCGCGCCGAGCACCCGTACGCAGCAATCCGCGAACGCCTCGGCCCAGCGTGCGGTCAAGAACCCCGCGCGGTCGCCGCCGAGAATGCCGCGCAACACGGCCTCGGCGATGTCATCCGGCAGTAGCCGGTAGTAGTCCGGCGGGGCCCACGGCGTGTGTGAGAAGTGGCCAATGCGCAGGTCGGGGCGGCGCTCGCGGAGCAGCGCGGGGACCAGCGTCAGGTGGTAGTCCTGCACCAGGACGATCGCGCCCGGCGCCGCCTCGCGTGCGAGCGCGTCAGCGAACGCGGCGTTGTACGTCTCGTAGGCGGCCCACTCCCGTCGAAACGCGTCATCAAAAACAGGCTCAAAAGGCGTCTGGTACAGCAGATGGTGGATGAACCACAGCACGGAGTTGGCGACGCCGTTGTACGCGGCGGCGAAGACCTCCGGCTCGATGTCCAGCATCCGAACCCGCTGGCCACCGCTGTCGGCGGTGTCGAGCAGCGCACCGGCCTGACCGCCGGGGTTCGGGTCGCCCTGGCGGTGTGCGGTCGGTGGTTGGCTGCGGGCCGCGGCCTGCCGGACCGCTTCGCGGTCGCCGTCGCCGAGTGCGGCGCAGACCCACACCGCGTTCGCGTCGGCGCCGATCGCGGAGAGGCCGGAGACCAGCCCGCCGCCGCCGCGCTTGGCGGTCAAGGCGGGTGGCTTGTCGGGGGCGCCGGCTTCCGGTGTTCGCAAGGGCGAACGCGCTGACGGCGACGCCAGCGCATAGGAAACGGGACCGCGGTTCGACGCGACCAGGACCTGGGCGCCAGGCGCTGGGTCAGCACCTGGCACGCGGTCGGCGGCGTCCTGCTCAGAGTGCGCGGAGACCATGTCGCGAGCCTAGCCAGTGCCGGAACCGATCAAACGTACGGACGCGTCACATTCCACCCGCTCGGACCGCTCCCGCTGCGCTGCCTTCGGGTTGCACGCTGATGCCGCGGATGGCGTCGGTTACGCCGCCCAGCGCTCCGCGTACTCCTGGATTTCGATCATCGGGGGCCGCTCCTCGGTGTCCACGGTGTGGGTGCGGGGCTCGAAGCCACCGTCCGCGCCGCGCGCGAACTGGGTGAGTCGCGGACGGATCAAGTGGCCCCGAGTGAGCCGGAGTTGGGCCGTACGGTAGATCGCCGCCGCCATCCGGCCGAGCGCCTGGCCGTCCTGGTGGCGATGCTTGCGTACGCCGACGTCCACCTGTGCGAGCGCATCGAGCCCCACCGTGTGCAGGGCGTCCACCAGCAGGCCGAGTTCCACGCCGTAGCCGACCGGAAACGGCAGCCGCTCAAGGAGCGCACGGCGCGCCGCGTACTCGCCGCCCAGTGGCTGGACGAAGCCGGCGAGCTGGGGCCAGTGGAGGTTGAGCAGTGGCCGCGCGACCAGCTCGGTCACCCGGCCGCCCTGTCCGATGGGCCCGATCCCGCCCACCGCGCTGTCACTCGCGGCAGCGGCAGCGGCACCATTCGTACTAGCTACCGCACCGGCACCGTCTACACCGGCACCGGCACCGTTTTCGGGTGGGCTGCCGCTGTCCAGCGGGTACAGCGGTCGGTCGTACATCGCCTTCACCAACTGTGTCTCCGGGTGCGTCAGCAGCGGGCCGACGATCCCCGAGACGAAGGCGGAGGAGAAATCTCGCAGGTCAGCGTCCACAAAGCACACGATGTCGCCGCTGGTGGCCAGGAGTGACCGCCACAGCACCTCGCCCTTGCCCGGCACGGCCGGTATCCGAGGAAGCAGGCTGTCGCGGTGCACCACGCGCGCCCCCGCGGCGCCGGCGACCGCGGCCGTACGGTCCGTCGAGCCGGAGTCGAGCACCACCAGCTCATCGACCAGCGGCGCGGCCAGCATCAGGTCCCGGCGGATGGCGGCGACGATGGCACCGACCGTCGCCTCCTCGTTGAGCGCGGGCAGCACCACGCTGACGCTGTTCCCGCCGGCTCGCTTCGCCGCGAGGAGTTGGTCGAGCGACGGTCGGTCGGCAGCGGACCAAGACCGGCTGCTCAGCCAGCGCTCCACCTCTTCCAGCACCTGCGTGACTCCTTTGCGCGCCGAGCGGCGCTCGATGTTACGTTCATCTCGTGGTTCGGACGCCCCTCTCGGGCGTCCCAACCTTCAGTTACAGTCTTGAACAACGCGGATGGCCCTCGCATGCCGGGGTCATCTCGCAAACAAACGCCTGGCTCCAAGGAGCCGGTGCCATACCGCTCATCCAGAGGGGCAGAGGGATACGGCCCGTTGAAGCCCCGGCAACCCTCCAGCCGGTTTCTCGCTCCGCGAGGCTCCCGGTGGGGAAGGTGCCAATTCCGTCTCGTGGCGAAATGCGTCGCGGGGAAGATGAGGAGAAAGGGCCTCGCCTCCATGGCTGTGCAAGTCACTGAAAGCCCCAAGGGCACCGCTGTTCCCACCGCCCCGGTCACGCCCGCCGCGTCGGGTCCGGTGGATCTTGGTCCCGCCGCCGCCCTGTCCTGCCGCGAGTGCGGTCAGCGCTTTGACCTCGGACCGATCTTCGCCTGTGCGGAGTGTTTCGGGCCGCTGGAGGTGGCGTACGACCTGCCGACCGGCGACCCGCATGCGTTGCGCCAGCGCATCGAGGCCGGCCCGAACAACATCTGGCGGTACGCCCCGCTGCTGCCGGTGCCCGCGGACGTTGCGGCCAAGCCCAACCTGAACCCCGGCCTCACCAAGCTCGTCCAAGCCGACCGGCTCGCCCGTGAGCTCGGCGTCACCGGCGGCCTGTACGTCAAGGACGACTCGGGCAACCCCACGCACTCCTTCAAGGACCGGGTCGTGGCCATCGCCGTCGAGGCGGCCCGCGCCTTCGGCTTCACCACCCTGTCCTGCTCGTCAACTGGCAACCTGGCCGGCGCGGTTGGCGCCGCAGCCGCCCGGGCGGGCTTTCGCTCCTGCGTGTTCATCCCGCATGACCTGGAGGCGGGCAAGGTCGTCATGGCCGCGGTCTACGGTGGCGAACTGGTCGGCATCGAGGGCACGTACGACGACGTCAACCGGTTCTGTAGCGAGCTGATCGGCGACCCGCTGGGCGAGGGCTGGGGCTTCGTCAACGTCAATCTGCGCCCGTACTACGGCGAGGGCTCCAAGACGCTCGCGTACGAGATCTGCGAACAGCTCGGTTGGGAGATCCCGGACCAGATCGTCATTCCGGTCGCCTCCGGATCGCAGCTCACGAAGATCGACAAGGGTCTGAAGGAGCTGATCAAGCTCGGCCTGGTCGAGGACAAGCCGTACAAGATCTTCGGCGCGCAGGCCGAGGGCTGCTCGCCGGTCTCCCGCGCCTTCAAGGACGGGCATGATGTCGTACGGCCGGTGAAGCCCGACACCATCGCCAAGTCGCTGGCCATCGGAAATCCGGCTGACGGCCCGTATGTGCTGGACATCGCGCGGCGTACCGGGGGAGCGGTCGAGGACGTCAACGACGAGCAGGTGGTCGAGGCGATCAAGCTCCTGGCCCGTACGGAAGGCATTTTCGCGGAGACGGCGGGCGGGGTGACGGTCGGCGTCACGCGAAAGCTCATCGAGTCCGGGCAGCTCGACCCGACCCTGACGACCGTCGTCCTCAACACCGGTGATGGCTTGAAGACGCTGGACGCCGTGGCACCCACGACGGGGCCCACGGCGACGATCAAGCCGAGCATCGACGCGTTTCGCGCGGCGGGCCTGGCGAGCTGACGTCAGCCACTGGCGCCACCGCAAGCGCCTGAGTAGCAAGCGATCAGTACGCGACAGCAAGCTTCCACCCCAGCTCTTTCATGAAGGTGATACCCCCTATGAGCGTCAACGTTCGCATTCCGACCATTCTGCGCACCTACACCGGCGGCAAGGCCGAGGTCAGCGCCGAGGGTGCGACCCTCGGCGAGGTGCTGGCGGACCTGGAGAAGAGCCACCAGGGCATCGCCGCGCGGGTGCTTGACGATGAGGGAAAGCTGCGCCGCTTTGTCAACGTGTACGTCAACGATGACGATGTGCGCTTCGACAACGGGCTTGAGACGGCGACGCCTGACGGTGCCGGCATTTCGATCATTCCGGCGGTCGCCGGAGGCTGACCGGTTCGTTCCGCTTCGCCAGATGGCTGAATTGCCCCGTCCGCAGGAAATTCGGACGGGGCAATTCCGCTTTAAGAACCGGGATACAGTTGGGCTTGATCCCCCCTCGCTTCCCACGGGCATGTGCGCCGAGCGCATAGTGGGAACCCGTCAAAATGCGCGTGAAATGTGGACATGATTTGTCGGGTTGATCCCGCCATGTCCGGCCCGACTTGACCAGCAATCACCGGAAATCTCCCTGTGGCGCCTATGAGGCATGCCCAGAATTCTCGTCCGATTGACCTGTTGCTCTGGGCATCTGGGCAGATACATTCAGCGGCGGTCAACGCGTTCCGGCGCACGCCCCTCGGGGTTCCCCATGCCGAAGGTAAGGGGTTTCTCGTGGGGTGAGGTCTGACCCGGGTCCGCGGAGTGCGGTCCTGCGCAAGGGCCAGCAATAGGGGAGTTAGGAATGGCTCAGGGCACCGTCAAGTGGTTCAACGCGGAGAAGGGGTACGGCTTCATCGCGGTCGACGGTGGTGCGGACGTGTTCGTCCACTACAGCGCGATCCAGATGGACGGTTACCGCACCCTTGAGGAAGGCCAGCGGGTCGAGTTCGAGATCTCGCAGGGCCAGAAGGGACCGCAGGCGGACATGGTCCGTGTGGCCGGCTGAGCGCCGACCGACTGCGCGCGAATGAAGGGCCCGCACCCTCGGCAGGGGGGTGCGGGCCCTTCGCGTGTCCGGTCGGTGGCTGCCGTGGACTCGTGGCGGGCTGGGGCGTAAGTGGGAGAAGGCTGGTGTGCCGGCATGTAAGGGCAGGTGCCAGGGTCGTGGCCGGCACGCATACGGCTGGAGCACGGCGAGGGCCGCGCTGGGACGCGACAAGGGCCGCGCTGGGACGCGGCAAGGGCCGCGCTGGGGAGGGGCGGGGGATGTGCGGGCCCTGCGGGGGCGTCGAGAGGTTCCTGGCCGCCCGGTGGCTGCGTCTCGGCGTTTCCTCGCATTGCGAGTGCGTACGGCGATGTACCGGGAGATGCGGGTGACGTAGAACTCCAGCGTCGGCAGCACCGCCGCCCCCTCCCGACTCGCTGACGCTCCTGCGGAGCGGCCCCGCGCCCCCTCTGTTACCGCTTCTGTCACCGCTAGGGGAGCCCCCGCCCGACCACCGCCCCTCATCGATACACCTGCGGAGCGGCCCCGGTTTTGTGCGTCCCCGACCACCGCCCCTCATCGACGCTCCTGCGGAGCGGCCCCGGATTCGTGCGTCCCCGACCACCCCCCCCTCATCGACGCTCCTGCGGAGCGGCCTTGCACTCTCGGGGGTCGAGTGCTAATTATTGGCGTTAGCACTCTGATGTCGAGAGTGACAGCAGGACCGGGTCGGTGAGGCCCGCAGGCCAAGCGGGGCAAGGAACCGCATGGCAGGCAGGCCGTCCGTCGCGGGCGCCGCGCGCGGTCCGGAGTATCCACCCTCCCCCAGCCACAGGCCGGGGGGACCCCCAGTCCTGGGAGGACCACTTCACATGGCCAAGATCATCGCGTTCGACGAGGAGGCACGGCGCGGTCTCGAGCGCGGGATGAACCAGCTCGCCGACGCCGTCCGGGTCACCCTCGGTCCCAAGGGCCGTAACGTCGTCCTTGAGAAGAAGTGGGGCGCGCCCACGATCACCAACGATGGTGTGTCCATCGCCAAGGAGATCGAGCTCGAAGACCCGTTTGAGAAGATCGGTGCTGAGCTGGTCAAGGAGGTCGCGAAGAAGACGGACGACGTCGCCGGTGACGGCACGACGACCGCGACTGTCCTGGCCCAGGCCCTGGTCAAGGAGGGCCTGCGGAACGTCGCCGCGGGTGCCAACCCGATGGCCCTCAAGCGCGGCATCGAGCGTGCCGTCGAGGCCGTTTCCGCTCAGCTTCTTGAGCAGGCCAAGGACGTGGAGACCAAGGAGCAGATCGCTTCCACTGCTTCCATCTCCGCCGCCGACACCCAGATCGGCGAGCTCATCGCCGAGGCGATGGACAAGGTCGGCAAGGAAGGCGTCATCACCGTTGAGGAGTCGCAGACCTTCGGCCTTGAGCTTGAGCTCACCGAGGGCATGCGCTTCGACAAGGGCTACATCTCCGCGTACTTCGCGACGGACATGGAGCGTATGGAGTCGTCCCTGGACGACCCGTACATCCTGATCGTCAACTCCAAGATCTCCGCGGTGAAGGACCTCCTTCCGCTGCTGGAGAAGGTCATGCAGTCCGGCAAGCCGCTGCTGATCATCGCGGAGGACGTCGAGGGCGAGGCGCTTTCCACGCTCGTCGTCAACAAGATTCGCGGCACCTTCAAGTCCGTTGCCGTCAAGGCCCCGGGCTTCGGCGACCGTCGTAAGGCCATGCTCGGCGACATTGCCATCCTCACCGGTGGCACGGTCATCTCCGAGGAGGTCGGCCTCAAGCTGGAGAACGCCGGTCTCGACCTGCTGGGTCGCGCCCGCAAGGTCGTCATCACCAAGGACGAGACCACCATCGTCGATGGTTCTGGCGAGAGCGACCAGGTCCAGGGCCGCGTCAACCAGATCCGCGCCGAGATTGAGAACTCGGACTCGGACTACGACCGCGAGAAGCTTCAGGAGCGCCTGGCGAAGCTGGCCGGCGGCGTGGCCGTCATCAAGGCCGGTGCCGCCACCGAGGTTGAGCTCAAGGAGCGTAAGCACCGCATCGAGGACGCGGTGCGTAACGCCAAGGCCGCCGTCGAGGAGGGCATTGTCGCCGGTGGCGGCGTCGCCCTGCTCCAGGCTGCCTCGGTCTTCGACAAGCTGGAGCTTGAGGGCGACGAGGCCACCGGTGCCCAGGCTGTGCGCCTGGCCCTGGAGGCCCCGCTCAAGCAGATCGCGGTCAACGCCGGCCTTGAGGGCGGCGTCGTGGTGGAGAAGGTACGCAACCTGACCCCGGGCCACGGCCTGAACGCTGCGACCGGCGAGTACGTTGACCTCGTCGCCGAGGGCATCATCGACCCGGCCAAGGTGACGCGCTCCGCGTTGCAGAACGCCGCGTCGATCGCCGCGCTGTTCCTCACCACCGAGGCCGTCATCGCTGACAAGCCGGAGAAGGCCGCTGCGGGCGGCGCTCCGGGCGGCATGCCGGGCGGTGACATGGACTTCTGATCCGCTCGCGGATCGGCTGTTCCTACGAACGAGGGCGGCACCCCCAGTGGGTGCCGCCCTCGGGCGCGTTCTGGCACGTTGTGCCGCATGCTGCGTGGGGGTGCGTGGGCGCGGGGGTACGCGGGGTGCGCCGGTGCGTAACGAGGCATTTGCGCGGGGGCCGCGGGCCGGGTGCGTATCAGGTGGTACGTGCGGCGCTGAGGGCCGCGCGGAGGTGGCCGTCAGCGGCGGTGAGTAGGCGATCGGCCGTTGGGGGGTCCACGTCCGTGAGCAGGGTGAGGATGGCGTTCTTCACCTCGCCGTCCGTGGCTGCCAGGGCCACCTCGATCGCCTCCTGCGGAGCGCCGGTGGCCAGCGCGACGATGCGGCGCGAGCGGGCCCGCAGCTTGTCGTTCGATGCGCGCACGTCCACCATCAGGTTTCCGTAGGTCTTACCCAGCCGGATCATGGTGATCGTCGAGATCATGTTGAGTACGAGCTTTTGCGCCGTGCCCGCCTTCAGCCGGGTGGAGCCGGTGAGCAGTTCGGGACCGACGACGACCTCGATGCCGTGCTCGGCCGCCGCCGCCAGCGCCGAGCCCGCGTTGCACGACAGGCCCACGGTCAGCGCGCCGCGGGCGCGGGCGTGCTCGACGGCGCCGATGGCGTACGGCGTACGCCCCGATGCCGAGACGCCGACGACGCAGTCCCGGTCGGCCAGCTCCAGTGCACGCAAGTCATCGGCGGCCAACTCCTTACTGTCCTCGGCGCCCTCCACCGAGGTCACCATCGCGGCGGGGCCGCCCGCGATCAGGCCGATGACCTCCTCCGGTCGCGTGTTGAAGGTTGGCGGGCACTCGCTCGCGTCCAAGACGCCGAGGCGGCCCGCGGTGCCCGCGCCCGCGTAGATCAGGCGGCCTCCACCGGCCATGCGGGCGGCGATGGCGTCGATTGCCGCCGCCACGCGCGGAAGCTGACCGGCGATGGCGGTGGGAACGGTGGTGTCCTCGCCGTTCATCAGTCGGGCGATGGCGAGCGTGTCGAGCTGATCGATCTCCGCGAGTTCGGGCCGGAACGCCTCGGTGGTGAGGATGTCGAGCTGGGCTCGAAGTTGCTCGGATGGGTGCCGGTGCTTGTGCTGTTGTTCCTGTTGTTCTCGTTGTTTCTGTTGCTCTGGTTGCTCTGGTTGCTCTGGTTGCTCTGGTTGTTGTGGCTGTTGTGGCTGTTGTGGCTGTTCGGGTTGTCCGTCGTCGGCGCTCGTGTTCATGGCGGCGATCTCTCTTGGTGCGGGTGCGGGTGCGGGTCCAGGGGTGGCGGTTGCGGCGGTTGCGGGGGCGGGTGCCGTGGGTGGGCGACGGTTCAGCGGGCCGGGCGGGGGTTGTGGCGATGGGCCAGTGCCTCGTACGAAGCAGACAGCGCCGGGGCCGCCGTTTCGTAAGTGTGCTGCGCTACGCCGATGAACAGGCAGTCCACCACGAGGAGTTGGCTCGTACGGCTGGACATCGCCGCCGGTCGCAGCTCGCTCTCGCGGGCGGTGGACGTGGTCAGCACCAGATCCGCGTACTGCGTGACTTCGCCGTCCGGATGGCCGGTGATCGCCACCGTCGTCGCACCCCGGTCGAAGGCCGTACGCAGGGGCTCGATGACGTCGGTGGTGCGTCCGGAGTGGGTGATGGCGATGGCCACGTCTCCCGGTCGCAACTGCACAGCGTTGGTGACGGCGAGATGGGGGTCCGTGTGGGCGTGCGCGATGAGTCCGATGCGCAGCAACTTCTGGGCCAGGTCCTGGCCTACCAGGCTGGAGGCACCGACGCCGTACACATCGGTGCGTCGGGCGGCGACCAGCGCCGCCACGGCCGCATCGAGCTGACCGGTGTCCAAGGTGGCGGCGGTGTCCGCCAGGCACTGCTGTTCTTCCTGCGCCAGCTTGGCCACGACGTCGGCAATCGGGTCATCGACCGTGATGTCGGCGGTTACGGCGGGTGCGTGGCCGGCCGCCTGATGGGCGGCGAGCGCGGCGAGGGCCAGACGCAGATCGCGGTAGCCGGGGTAGCCGAGGAGGCGTGAGGCGCGCACCACGGTGGCCTCGCTGGTGCCGGTGCGCTCCGCGAGGCCCGTGACGGTGAGCGCGGCGCAGCCGGCGGGGTCGGCGGCGACCGTTTCGGCGACCCGTTGCATGGAGCGGGTCATGGACGGAGCCAGGGTGCGCACCTTGGCCATCAGGGCGGCCGGAGCCGGGGGCGTGGCAACGCCGGGGACACCGTAGAAAGTTTCCTTCAGCTTGCTGCTCACCCTGTGAAAGGTATTTTCAGCCGTGGCGGGCGTCAACCCTCGGTGAGCCTGACAATGGGGGTATGGAGCTCGAAAAGACACTGCACATGGCGCGGGCACTGGTGCTCGCGGACCTGTCGGCGGGAGATGTGGCGCGCGCGGACGTGGTCTCGCTCGTGGAGGACGCGGTGGCGCACCGGCGGTGGTGGGTGGAGCAGTGGCCGCAGGGAGCGCAGTTCGTGACGGGCCTGGTGGCCCAGGACGTACAAGACGCACTGCTCGAACGGTACGGGCGGTGGCCGCTGTGTCCGGTGTGCGTGGGAGAGGGCGACCCGCACGCGCTGGAGGTGGAGCCCGAGTTGGGCGCCGACCCGCACTGGGTGTGCGCGAAGACCGCCGTTGCGGTGGCCCGGGTGGGGACGCTCGGCGCGGTCGGGGCGGCCGGTGGCGGCGGTGGAAGCAGCGGAAGCGGTGGCGGCGGTGGCGGCGGCCAGGGTCGCGGGCACGAGAGTGAGAGCGAGCACTGATGGCCGTGTATATCGACCCACCGGTCTGGCCTGGCCACGGGCGCATGTGGTCACACCTGGTGAGCGATGTCTCGTACGAGGAACTGCACGCCTTCGCCGAGCGCATCGAAGCCCCGCGTCGCAGCTTCGACCAGGACCATTACGACGTGCCCTCCGCCAGCTACGCGCTCGCGGTGGAACTCGGTGCGATCGAGGTGGGCAGCAAGGAACTCGTCCAGCGGCTCACGCAGGCGGGGCTGCGGCGGCCCCGGCAGACGGCGGGTGACTCGACGACGCAGAGCGACGACAGCTTGGGTGGCCCGGGATCGGCGGGCGGGGCCGCCCCGTAGATCACCCGTCAATCACCCGTGCGTCACCCCCGGGGCCGCGGGGGTGGGCCGGCGCCGGGGCCGGGCGCGCAGCGGGTGGTGAGTCAAACACGGCGATTCAGGCGACGGATCAGGCGACGGATCAGGCGGCGAATCGGGCGGCGAATCGGGCGGCGAACCGGGCGATGGATCAGTCGACGGATCAGGTGGTCGCGCAGGACTCCCGCGCTTCGGCCTGGGCTTGGGTCGGGACGCTGTCGTGCGGCGATGAGCCGGCCACCACGAGCGTGGTGGGCGCCGGGGCCGGAGTCTGCTGGTGGATGCGGGAGGCGATGGCCGTCATGCCGACCGCGAGCGCGGCCAGCGCGGCGGCGGTCCAGGCGACGGCCGGATAGCCCCAGCCCGCGCCGATGACCAGGCCGCCCAGCCAGGGGCCGAGCGTGTTGCCGATGTTGAAAGCGGAGGTCGTGGTGGCCCCGGCGAGGTTCGGCGCGGCGCCCGCGACGTTGAACATCCGGGCATTGAGCGCGGGCGCGGTGGTGAAGGCCGTGACGCCGAGGAGCAGGGCCAGGGTGACGACGGCGATGGGCTGGTGGGCGGTGAGCGCGAGGACCGTGAGCACGATGGTGGAGGCCGTGATGCCGGCGTAGATGGTGCCGAAGAGGTGCGCGTCCGCTATGCGTCCGCCGATGGCGGTGCCCACCAGGGCGCCGACGCCGAACAGGCCAAGGACGTAGGGCACCCAGCTCTCCTTCATGCCGGCCGTCTCGGTGAGTAGCGGCGCGAGGTAGGAGAAGAGCGCGAAGACGGCGGCGCCGTTCAGCGCCGTGGTGATGAGGGCCAGCCAGACCTGCCGGTCGCGGTAGATGAGCAGTTCCCTGCGCAGCGAGGGCCGGTCGGCGCCGGTGGCGGGCTTGGTACTCGGGACCAGTGCAATGACGCCGACGAGCCCGAGCACGGAGAGCCCGGCCACCGCCCAAAAGGCGGAGCGCCAGCCCGCGTGCTGGCCGAGGAAGGCCCCGGCGGGGACGCCCGCGATGTTGGCGACGCTCAGCCCGCCGACCATCACGGCCATCGCCCGCGCCCGCGCGGTAATGGGCACCAGCGAGACGGCCACCGCGGCGCCCACCGCCCAGAACCCGGCGCAGGCGAGCGCGCTGATCACCCGGGAGACGAACAACACGTTGTACGAGGGGGCGACGGCGCCGGCTACCTGGCCGAGGCCGAAGATGGTGAGCAGGGCGATCAGGGTCGTACGGCGGGGCAGCCGCAGCGTCGCGGCGGCGAGCACCGGCGCACCGACGACCATGCCGACCGCGAATGCGGAGACCAGCAGTCCGGCCTTGGGAATGGAGACGCCCAGGTCACGGGCGAGCGGTTGGAGCAGCCCGGACAACATGAACTCGGAAGTACCAAGTGCAAATACGGACAAACCCAACACATAGACCGCAATCGGCATCCGCTGGGTGGTGGCGGGGGAGTCCGTGCTGGTGGGTGTGGGGGTGCGCGGAGAAGTGGGATGAGTGGGGGCGGGCATGACAGGCATGAACAGATCTATGGCACCTGACATTCCCGCTGTGCGGCAGCTACCTGGCGTTCTTCGCTTCGACGTGCCGCCGCCCTGGATCTGTGACGCGCGGCCGACCGGGCGGCGGTGCTGCCGTGGAGCCGGCGGGGCGGGTTACGCGGAGAGGAGGTCGAGTTCGGTGGCGAGGTTGCGGCGGGCTAGGTGCTCCCAGCGGCCGTACCCGGTGGGGGTCTTGAACAGCCGCTCCAGCGCGAGGAGTTGACGCAGTACGTCGGCGCGCCCGGCGCGGAACGTGTCATCGGGGACGAAGGCGTACTCCTCGCGAATCGCCGCCGCGTAGGCCGCGTACTCCCGGGGCCCTGCGGCCAAGATGGCGAGATCCGCGTCGCATAGCGTCGCGCCGTTGTGGTCTCCCTCACCCGCATCGTGGCTGATGGTCAGCCGCACGAGCCGGGCCACCTCAGCGGTCTTGGCCTCCGATACGCCGGCCTCCGACAGTGCGCGCTCGGCGAGCCGGGCGCTGCGCTCCTCGTTGGTGGAGCGGTTCGGGAGATAGACGGCGTCATGGAACCAGGCGGCGAGCCGTACCGCGGCGGGGTCATCGGCGTGATGGGCCAGTTCATCGACGCGATCGAGTACGTGGATGAGGTGGTCGATGGTGTGGTACCGCCGCTGCGGCTCGGCCCAGCGGGCGAGGAGGTTGCGGGCGTATGGAAGCGGGCTGGGGTGGCACGCGCCGTCGCGTGCGCTGTTGAGCAGGTGCGTCCAGTGCGAGAGGAGCGCGTCGGTTCCGCGATGCGCGGGCGCCGCCGGAGCGCGCGCGGCGGGAGAGTCAGGATCGCTGGGCTCGGTGAGGCCGGTTTGCTCCGTGGGATCGACAGGCCGGCTGGGCTCGGTGGGGTCAACGGGAGCGGTGGGGTCGGTGCGTCCGGCGCGTCCGATGGGGGACGTATCGGAGTGAGGCGGGCGCTCTGGGCCGGTCGGGTGGGATGGAGAGACGGGCATAAGCCAATTGTGAGGTACACCTTCCGGTCCTGGCCGGGCGTATGGCAGGCTTCGCTATATGTCTAGACCAATTCTTGAGGTGATCGCCCTCGGCGTGGACGACGCGGTCGCGGCCGAGGCCGGAGGGGCTGACCGTCTCGAACTGGTCACCGACATGGCGGCCGATGGGCTGACTCCCACGCTTGCCGCATTCGGTGCAATCCGGGCCGCTGTCGGCATCCCGCTACGGGTGATGTTGCGGGCCGAGGACGGCTTCGCGGCAGGCGGGGCGACCGAGGTGGCCGCGCTCTGCGCGAGCGCGCGGGCGCTGCGGGCGGAAGGGGCGGAAGAGTTCGTCTTCGGCTTCCTCAACGACGCCGGCCAGCCGGACCTCGCGACCGTACGCGCCCTGGCCGAGGCCATCGAGGGCGCGCCATGGACCTTTCACCGCGCCATCGACCGGGCCGCCGACCGCGACCTAGCCCGAAAGCGTCTGGCCGGGTTGCCCGGCCTCGACACGTACCTAACGGCGGGAGCCGCAGCGGGCGTGGACGCCGGGCTGCCGACCCTCCAGGGCGAGGCGGCGCGCGGTGCGACGGGCGAACCCGGGTACGCATCGCGCATCCTCGTCGGCGGCGGCCTGCGCCTCGACCACCTGCCCGCACTGCGCGCGGCGGGCATCGACGCCTTCCACATCGGCGGCGCGGCCCGCCCGCGAGGCTGGGCCGGGCCGGTGAACGCGGAGGCGGTCGCCGAGTGGCGGGTGGCGCTGGATGCGCCGGTGGGCGTCGCTGGCTGAATGACGCTGAGCGACCGCGCGCCGGGCCGCCGCGGCCGAAGCGGACCATTGCGGCGCCGCCTACACACGCCGGCCCGGCCGCGACCGGGCTGGGCCGAAGTCGCTTCGCTATCAGCCGTACCAGTGCTCCATCAATTCGCACACGGCATGCAGCAGCACGGCCTTCCGAGGAGCGTCCGCATTGCTGCTGGATATGTGCTCGTGCAGGGCCTCAAGTCGGGCGAGAGCGTGCACATCGCCCTCCTGCATTTCATCGACCGACGACGGTGAGACGACGGCGAAATACGCACGCAAAAGCGCGCGAGTTGCTGCGTCGCTTTGCGTTTCGGCGGCCTCAGCTCGTCGCCGCCGAGCCATAGCCAGTCGGAGCTCCCCGATGTCACACGCGCGCACTCTTCGCGCCCTTCGGCGTTCCGGTAGCTCCCCACGGCCACGCACGAGCCGCTGAGCGAGAAGCGAGGAATGTGAGTCACGATGTTCTCGTGCAGTGTGACGGTGACCGCGTCGGTAAGGTGAAGGCGCACCCGCACTCCCAAAGGGAAATGGGGTTGACTGCTGGGGTCAATGGGAGTGGCTGGGGGGGCATTCTGAGTGGTTCCAGCGAAGTAGCGGATCGATGCGCGGGCGGCCGGACCCGCAAGGCGCAGCCACGATGTGTGTGATCAGTGGATTCCGGCGCGTCGTCATCACAGGACTCGCTCGATCTCGGTGAGCCAGCGCTCACACGTTTGCCTGTTGCCCTGAATAGAATAGTTCGGGCGTAGAAATCTCGAAGAGAAGCTGAATGAGGAGATCGTCGAGTTCCTGCATCTCTCCTTCGCCCCTTACCCCGGATGCGATAAGACCAGTTCTAGGCGGAATTGCTCGCCTGTGCGTACGGTCACAGCGGCCCCGCCTGCGAAGGCGATGCGCGTGCCGACCAGCTCGGAGTGTTGATTGTAGGCGGGCGCCACTTTCCGGAACCTCCCCAATGCCGAGGGTATAGCGTCGAGTTCCAGCGCGGACCAGCTCTGAGGTGGGTAACACCATCCCGGAAGGTCTGGCCAGCTCCCTTCCTCGATTCTCAGGGTCCAGTCCGTACCCGAGGTGAGAACCACAGAGCCGCCGTCCGGGAGGATTAACTCCAGTGCCTCCCATGACGCTTCAGCCTTCCGGGGCATAGCGGATTCCGACGAGCCTCATGGCGCTGAGGGTGCGCAGTCTCGTGACACGAGCGCTGGTTTCCCCGGCCTCCCGGCGAGCGTGTGGGGGGTCTCCCGTCATCGCATTCCCGTGATCGCGCTTCGCATACGCGCCATGCCTGACTCGCTGCACGCCAGGATCACCTGGAACCTCGCTACAGCACTGCCGTCAGGTCGCTCGGCATAGGCCCAGCGCTGCCCAGTCCGTGCCAAGATGTTGAGGATATCGGGCAGCGTTTCGGGTTCTTCGCACAGTATTTCTTGCGCTTCCTCGATGACGATCACGTAGTGATCCGCGGGCAGCCAGGTGAGGTCGCTTAGGCAGTCGTCAAACGCAGGGAGATTCCAACCGAAGTAGTCCGGCAGCTTGAACTCGTCCCAGAACTGCTGGAACAGTCCGTCCAGGTCTCTCATCTTGCGGCCGTTCAGCCAAGCGGTGAAGGTGAGGCCGGGTAGCGGAAGAAGGTCGCGGATCGATGCGTGGGCATCTGGGCCGGTGAGGCGGAGCCACGCTTCCGCACTCACCCGGGACGTGGTGGATGCGCCTGCTTGCCGTGCATCAGGGCGTTGTTTCATCATCCCACCCACACGTCAGAGCCTGTATCGCGTCATCGATCTCGACGCCTCGGTAACCGGTCCGATAAAAGATTTCCCGCTCGCCCAGGGCGGCAACCGTATATCTCAGGAGAGTGGGCCACAGGAGAGCCAGACGCCGCGGAAGCAGCGCGACGTGCTCGGTCGGTGGAGATGCCGACTGCTGCCCCGATCATCTGAGGCGAGTGTCAACGTAGCGTTTCCGCTTCCGCACGGTGCGGACCTTGGGGGCGTGCGAGGCCAACGCGCTCGCCGCACCGGTGAACCGTCGCGGGCGGCCGAGCGCGCCGTGAGGACTACGCCGCCGACTCCCGGCCCGCCTCCCCGCGTGTCAGTTCCGCCGGCAACGGCCGCGCGTGGACGATGGTCAGGCCCGATACGGCACGGGTCAGCGCGACGTAGAGGCGGCGCAGGCCGGTGCGGTGGGCGGGCACGGGCGGCTCCTCCGTAACAGGGCCCGCGGCCTGCGATGCGGCCTGTTGGGCGGCATCATCCGCGCCCCAGCCTGCCGCCTGCTCGGCGGCATCGCCCGCGCCGCCGGCCCGGTGCGGTGTCGCTCGTGGCTGGGCCGTGAGGAGGGGTTCGCCGTCCACCACGGCGGCCGGTTCGTCCAGCACGACGTAGTCGTATTCAAGGCCCTTGGCCAACGTCGCGGGGACCAGCGTCAGTCGGGAGTCGGCCGAGGTCTCCTCGCCGGGGGACAGATGGCTGAGCCCAGCCGCCGCCAGGGCTGCCACCAGCGCCGGGATGCGGGCCTCGGCCGCGATCAAGCCGACCGAGCCCTCCCGCGTCAGGGCCTCCTGGCAGGCGGCGACCACCTCCGCGTCCAGCGCGACAGCCACCTCCGCGTCCAGCGCGACAGCCACCTCCGCATCGAGCGCGGCCCCCGCCCCGCCGACCGGGCGGAACTCCAGGGAGCCGGGCGCCTCTCGTACCGAGGTTGCCTCCGCAAGCCCGGGGGCGATCGACGGGAGGAGCCGGGACGCGTACGCGATGACCTCACGCGGTACGCGGAAGCCGCGCGTCAACTCTTCCACCCTGGCGTCCTCCTTGCCCAGGTGGCGCAGTGCCTCCGGCCAACTGCCGGTCGCCCAGGGCGTCGTGCCCTGCGCGATGTCGCCCAGCACCGTCGCCGAGCCCGTCGTGCAGCGGCGGCCCACCGCGCGGTACTGCATGGGGGACAGGTCCTGTGCCTCGTCGAGCACCACATGGCCGAGCGAGGGGGTGCGCTCGATCAGGTCGGCGGCCTCATCGATCAGTACGGCGTCGGCGGCCGACCACTTCGCCGACTTGGGGCCGCGCGCCGGCTTCTCCCAGAGCAGCGTGCGCTGCTCGGCTTCGGTGAGGATGCCCGCCGCGTACTCGGCCAGCGCCTCCGCGTCGGACAGCAACCGCAGCACCAGCTTCGCCGGGTCCACCAGCGGCCAGATCTCCTTCACCGCAGCCTTCACGGCCGCGTTACGGGCCACCGCGTCCTGCACCCGGTCATCCGGGGCCTCGCCCGCCTCCTCCATCCGTACCAGTACGGCGTGTGCCACCCGCTGTGGAAGGGCCGCGCGGGCGGCGCCGTATCGGATGTCGCGCTCCAACAACTGCCGTACGATTTCCTGCACTTCGTACGCCGGCACGCGCCACCGCCGCGACCCCCGCACCACCACCACCGGTTCCTGAGGCATCCGCACCCCCGCTCGCAGCGCGCGCCGCAGCACATCGGCCATCCGTGCGTCACCCTTGATGCGGGCCCGCTCGGCGCTGTCCGTGCCGCGCACCTCCACATGCGCCACCAGATCGGCCACCGTCGCCTGCTTGACCTGGAGTTCACCGAGCGCGGGCAACACCTGCTCGATGTAGTGCAGGAAGGATTGGTTGGGGCCGATGACCAGGGTGCCGGTGCGGGCGAGCCGCTCGCGGTGGGCGTAAAGGAGGTACGCGACACGGTGCAGGCCCACGGCGGTCTTTCCGGTGCCGGGCGCGCCCTGGACGCACACCGTGCCGCCGATCCCGGCCCTGACCAGCTCGTCCTGTTCCGGCTGGATCGTCGCGACGATGTCGCGCATCGGCCCGACGCGGGGCCGCTCGATCTCGGACTGGAGGAGTCTGCTGGTCTGTTCGCCGGCGGGCGCGGCCGGCCCGGTGAGCGGCTCGTCCTCGTACGCGGTCAACTCGCCGCCCGTGTACCCGAAGCGCCGCCGTAGCAGCACATCCATCGGCCTCTTCGGGGACGCCTGGTAGAAGGGTTGCGAGATGGGTGCCCGCCAGTCGATGACCATGGGCTCGCCGTCCGCGTCATGCACATGCCGGCGCCCGATGTAGAAGCGGTCGCCGCCGGCGTCGCCCTCGTCACCGGCCAGCGCGGCCTCGGTGGGCGGCGCGGTGGAACCCGTAGGGGTGTCGGCGGCGGTGTGGTGGGCGTGCTCGTAGTCGAGGCGGCCGAAGAACAACGGGGTGTCGGTGAGGTCGGCGAGCGCCTTGATCCGCACCTCTATGGTGTGCCGCAGTGCCTCGGCGTTGACCCAGTTGGCCGTGGTGTCGGCGATGTCGAGCGACTCCGCGTCCGCCCGCATGGCGCGCAGCGCGGACCGGGACGCCGCCAGATGCGCCTGCTCCCGAGCGAGCGGGCCCCCGCCATCGGCCGCGGCGTCCGCGATGTGGGGGCGCTTTGGTGGGGAGACCGGTGTATCGGCGCTGGTGCGGGGCGGTGCGGTGGGTTTGGGGGCATGCGACGACACGGTGTTGCCTCCGGCTGTGTACAGGGGCGTACGACGGCGCGCGCGAGCGCACGTCGGCGTACGACGCCTATGCGCGTGAGTGAGCGAAGGGCCGACCGGTTTCCGTCCGGACGGCGGCGCTCCCTGGCGGAGAGGGAGGCGGGGGAACCCCGGTGAGGCCGGGAAGAGCGAGAGTTTAGCCAGCGGGACGACGGGAAGCTAACGGTTTTTCGCCCGCACGCGGCGCGGGGTTCATGCTGCGGCGATGTTGGGCCGTTACGAAACGGACTACGAAACGCACTGCGAAATGGACTACGAAGCGGACGGGGAGCGGGAGCGCGTTCTCAGGGTCGGACTCCTCCTCCCGTAGGGGATGCCATGAGCCTGGAGGCGGAGGGCGGCCCGTCGTTGTTTACTCCGGCAGGCCGATGCCCGGCCGCCCTGCGGAATCGATGATGGAGTACATGAGCCCCGCGACGATGACCTCCGCACCGCACGCCACCTGTGCCACTTCCGCCACTCCCGCTACCCCAGCCGTTTCCGGCCGCACGACCAGCGGCTACGGTTCAACCGCGCTCCCCGCCGAGGCCGCAGCCTGTGCCGCGGCCTCCGCCCCGCGCTCCGGCACCGACTCCCCGGCCCGCCGCCCCCTGGGCGCCGCCCTGCACGCGGTGAAGGTCTTCACGACCGCCGCGTTCAGCGTGGCCGTCATGGGCGACTACGAGGACGCCGGCGTACGCAGGAGGTAGCCGGCGCCGCACACCCCCAACCCCACGTGCCTCGTACGACCTTGCCCGCGTGCACGACACTCATCCCACGTGCCGTACGACCTAGCCCGCGTGCACGACACTCACCCCACGCGTCTCACACGTCCTCGCCCGCGAGCAGCTCGGTCGCATCGATGATCCGGTACGCGTAGCCCTGCTCCGCCAGAAAGCGCTGACGGTGCGCGGCGAAGTCCTGATCGACCGTGTCGCGGGCGACCACCGAGTAAAACCTGGCCTCGTGCCCGTCCGCCTTCGGCCGCAGCACCCGACCGAGCCGCTGGGCCTCCTCCTGCCGTGACCCGAACGTGCCCGACACCTGGATGGCGACCGTCGCCTCTGGCAGGTCGATGGAGAAGTTCGCCACCTTCGACACGACGAGGACGGACAACTCGCCCGCCCGGAAGGCGTCGAACAGCCGTTCCCGCTGCGCGTTGGTCGTCTCGCCCTTGATCACCGGTGCGTTGAGATGCTCGCCCAACTCGTCCAGCTGGTCGATGTACTGCCCGATGACCAGCGTCTGCTCCCCCCGGTGCTTGTTGACCAGGGCCTCGGTAACACGCCGTTTGGATGCGGTAGTTGCGCAGTAGCGGTACTTCTCCTCCGGCTCAGCGGTCGCGTAGGTGAGCCGTTCGCTGTCGGTCAGGTTGACGCGCACCTCGACGCAGTCGGCAGGCGCGATGTAGCCCTGCGCCTCAATTTCCTTCCACGGGGCGTCGAACCGCTTGGGCCCGATCAGCGAGAACACGTCCGACTCGCGGCCGTCCTCCCGTACGAGCGTTGCCGTCAGGCCGAGCCGGCGCCGGGCCTGGAGGTCCGCGGTGAACTTGAAGACCGGCGCGGGCAGCAGGTGCACCTCGTCGTAGATGATCAGTCCCCAGTCGCGGGAGTCGAAGAGTTCCAGGTGCGGGTAGATGCCCTTCCGCTTGGTCGTCAGCACCTGATACGTGGCGATCGTGACCGGCCGGATTTCCTTCCTCGTACCGCTGTACTCACCGACCTCTTCCTCGGTCAGCGAGGTGCGCCGCACCAGTTCGTGCTTCCACTGCCGGGCAGAGACGGTGTTGGTGACCAAGATCAACGTGGTCGCCTGGGCCTGCGCCATCGCACCCGCGCCGACCAGCGTCTTGCCCGCCCCACATGGCAGCACCACCACGCCGGAACCGCCGTGCCAAAAGCCCTCCACGGCCTGCTTCTGGTACGGGCGCAGCGCCCAGTCCTGCTCGTCGAGCGCGATCCGGTGGGCCTCCCCGTCCACGTAACCGGCGAGATCCTCGGCGGGCCAGCCCAGCTTCAGCAGCGTCTGCTTGATCTGGCCGCGCTCGGAGGGGTGCACCACGACGGAGTCCGCGTCGAGGCGCGCCCCGACCAGCGGCTGAACCTTCTTCGAGCGGAGGATCTCCTCCAGGACCGGCCGGTCGGTGCTCTCCAGAACCAGGCCGTGCGTGGGGTGCTTGAGCAACCGCAGCCGCCCGTAGCGGGCCATCGTCTCGGCGACATCCACGAGCAGGGCATGCGGCACGGGGTAGCGGGAGAATTCGACGAGCGCGTCCACCACCTGCTCGGCGTCGTGGCCCGCCGCTCTGGCGTTCCACAGCCCGAGCGGGGTCACCCGATAGGTGTGAATGTGCTCCGGCGCACGCTCCAGCTCCGCGAACGGGGCGATCGCCCGACGGCAGGCGTCCGCCTGGTCGTGATCCACCTCCAGGAGGAGTGTCTTGTCGCTTTGGACGATGAGAGGTCCGTTCACGCGCCTCGCCCTTTCCACTAATGACCGGCTGGCAACGACAGCCGCCCGAGCTTCGGGCCGCGGCGGCCAAACCCCCAGTGTCGCGCATCGGGCGCCGATACCGGGTGGGCCTTGTCACAGCCGGCATCGGGGAGGTACGCGAGCGCAGCACGGAGCACCGCGGTCGCCGTACGAAGAGGCTGGTGGGAGCCGTGCGCCGAGGTGGGCGGGCGGTGGCCGAAGAGGCTGGGCCGCGCTGGTCAGAGGGAGTCGTCGGCCAGTTCGGCGACGCCCGTGATGCGGTGTAGCGGATAGGTGCGGACCTCGTCGGCGGTGTGGTCGTACCCGGTGACGAATCCGCCCTCGACGCGCACCGGCGCGATGACCCGCTGGGACGCGGCGCCGTCCACATTGACGTAACCGATCCAGACAGCCGACCCGGTGAGCACCGCCGCCTGCATGGTGGCCAGGGTTTCGGCCGATGTGGTGCGGGGGAGCCGGCCCGGCCCGACGCCCCCCGCCGCGGCGGAACCGGCCGCCACCCCGGTGGCGGCCTCGGCGTCCGCGCCCGCCGTGGGGTCTTCCTCGTCCGGTGCCTGTTCCGCGCCCGGCACCGCGGTGCTGGGCTTGTGCGCGGCCGTCGCTGCCAGGTCTCCGGCCCGGATCGCCCGTACCGCCGCGTTCAGCAACCTGTCGTCCGGCACCGGCGGGCCGTCAGGCACGGGGGTGGGCGCGGTACGGGGCGGAGTGCGGTACGCATCGGCGCGCGTCACCATCACATCGCCCTCGGCGGACTCGGCCGCCGGCGCGTACCCCATCTCGCGCAGCCGCTCCAGCAGGACGTCCGGCGCCGCCTGGGCGGCCAGCACGGTCGGCGCGAGGCGGCGCAGCCGTAGGCCCGAGGAACGGCGGTCGGCCAGAATCTCGGCGAGCAGCGCGTCATCGTCACACCGGACATACGCGGAAGCCGCACCGACCCGCAACTGACCGTGCCGGCGCGCCACATCGTCGATCAGATACGTGAGCGGCTGCGGAATCGACGTACGGGAGTGCTCGGCCAAGAAGGCGTGCAGGTCGGCCGCCGCGCGGCCGGTGTCAAGGGCGCGGCGCACAGAGGCGGGCGTGAAGCGGTAGACCGTCGCGCCGCCCTTGGACTCAACGTCGGCGAGGACACCAAGCAGGTCAGCGAGGTGGCGTTCGAGCGGCCCGGGCGCCACGGCCGTCAGGTCGGCCTGGAGCAGCACATGGTTGAGCGGCTGCGGGAGCAGTGGCGCCAGCAGCCGGGCGGCGGCTGCGCCGGCAGCGGCCAACTCGGCGGCGGACGGCGCGGGGAGCGAAGGCGCGGGCAGCCAGCCTGCCTCGGAGCCCTGGCCTGCCTGGGCGCCTATGCCTGTCGTGGTGGCCTTGCTCGCCGGGGAGCCCAGGCCCGGCTCGGTGGCCTTGCCCTTTCCGGCGGTCTTGCCCGTTTTGGTGGCCTTGCTCGTACCGGTGGCCTCGTTCGTCTCGGTGGCTTGGTTCATCTCGGTGCCCGGGCCGGGAGCCTGGGCGGCCGTGGAGCCGAGCAGGGCGCGACCGTGCGAGGCGAGTGCGCCGCGGCCCGTGACGCCGAGCGTTTCGGCCTCGGTCAGCGTCCAGCGGGCGAGCCGGGAGCGGAGATCATCGTCGGGGCCGGCGGCGCCATCGGCCGCGCCGCGCAGCGGGCGCTCCCAGCGCAGCCGGTTCAGCAACACATCGGTCGGCACCGAGGCCCCGGCCGGCAGCGCGGCGAGCAAGCCAAGGGCACGGCGCCGCACCTCGGGCGCCGCGCCCCGGTCCAGGTCGGGGCCGAGCGCCGAGAGCGTACGACCCTTCGCGTCCCGGACCCCGACCAGCCCCGGCGCCCGGGTGGCCGTCAACCAGGCCGTGGCCAGCCGCGCCCACCGCTGCTCGGCGGACAGCCGCAGCCACTCGTCGTACGCGGGCGTCGGCGCGAACCGCTCGTCCGCCTCACCGTCCGAAGCCAGCAACCCCGCGGCGTACGCCAACTCGATCCAGAAGGCGGCCATCGACTCCGTCACATCGAGCGCCGCGGCGGTCCGCTTGAAATCGCGCACGCTCAGCCCGCCCGCGCGCAACACCGCCGGGCCACCGGCCTGCCACTCCTTGAGCAACTCCTCCACGGTCGCCAGCGCGGTGAACGCTTGCCCGGCGGCTGCGGCATCCACAGCCTGTGGACGGCGTTCGGTCAGCGGAACGAGCTGCGGAACGAGCGGCTCCACCGTGCGATGGGCCCGCCCACCGCGCAGCTGTAGCGCGACCTCGCGGGGCAGGACGACATTGCGCGGCCCCGCGGGCAACAGCAACCCACGCGCCAACAACCAGCGCAAATGCGGCGCGGGCCCGGCCTGCTCGGCAGCCCTGGTCCGCTCCCGTACGTCCCCCACCGCCTGCCCACCCGCCACGCGTTCCGCATCCGTGTCCGGCGCGGCGCCTGCCGACTCCGCCGTCGCGGCGGACACGGCACCGTACGGCGGGCCCCACAGCAGCCTGCGCAGGGCGGTCAGGGCCTCCGGCGGGGCCTGGTCGAGGAGCGCCGCCATCCGGGCGCGGTCGGTGAACAGGCGGGTCAACGCGGCGACAGCCGTCACCGGATCATGCGTGGGCGGCAAACCTGCCGCCGCGATGACCTCTTGCAACCGCCCAGGCGACATGCCCGCCGTCGCCTCCGCGACAGTGGGCCCAAGCCCGGTCGGCGAGGGCCGGGTCGCGGAGGGGGCCAGCAGCTCACGGGCGGTACGGATCAGGCGAAGCCGGTCATCGCCGCCCCAGAGCAGGGCCTGCTGGCGCAGCGTGGCCACCGCACGCGGCAGCGCGGCATGGATATCCGCCACCGAGGCAGCGGCGACGCCTTCACCGGCGCCCACGTCGGAGGCAGGGACGGCCCACGAGGCCGTATCGGTACCGGCGTGAGTCGCCGCGTTCATGGCCGTGGGCTCCGCGCCCGCGGCCGGACCGGCGTCCACCACCGCATCGGGGTCGCCCGTCATGAGGATGCACAGCGTCTCGTACGGGCACGGATCGGGCGCCACCGCCAACGCCTCGGCAACTTGAAGCGCAAAGCGGTCAAGCCGTTCCACCGCCCGCACGACCGACGCCCGGGTACCGGCCCGAGTGGCGAGCTGGGTGAGGTCGTTCGGCACCGGATTGAGAAGGTCAGGACGGGCCCGCAGCAGCGTCGCGAGCGCGCCATCAGGGCGTACCCGCAACTCCTCAGCGAGCGTGCGGGGCGCCCCGCGGTTGCTGCCGCTGCTGCCGCCGCTGCGCCCGTTCTCTCGGGTCATCCGCGCCGCCCGATCCCGCGAGGTGGTCATTCGGACCACGGTACCGGCTCACCGCCCCACACCCCCATGCGTCGTGCCAAGCCGCTGGGGGCGGCTTGGCACGGGTGGGGGCGGGGGCTGGGGGGCGGGGGCTGTCGCGGGGGCTCGGGGGGTGTGGGTGGTGTGGGTCCGGGGTATCCCCGCACGCGCGGGGGGCATACGTGGACGAAAGCGCCCAAGACAGCCACATGGGGACCATTCCCCCGCATGCGAGGGGACCATCCGTGCGTTCGGCATACGCCACGACATCCGCTGGGTCCACCCCCGCGTGCGCGGGGACCATCGATACCCGCGGAAGCTGAGGACACCTGCCGGGGGACCACCCCCGCGTGCGCGGGGACCATGGTGAGTGATGCGGCGTCATCGTGAGGGTCGGGGGACCACCCCCGCGTGCGCGGGGACCATCACGTACGACGAGGACGGCGAGGTCCTGGACGAGGGACCACCCCCGCGTGCGCGGGGACCATACGTGGAGAACGGGCGCGGGCGCCGACAGGCGAGGACCACCCCCGCGTGCGCGGGGACCATGGCCGTCCGCCAAGATGAGACGGGGCCACGCAGGGACCACCCCCGCGTGCGCGGGGACCATGGCGAAGCAGGCAAGCGACACCTACGACCTGCAGGACCACCCCCGCGTGCGCGGGGACCATGGTCCAGGCTGGGGAGAGCGGCTGCGCGTGTCGGGACCACCCCCGCGTGCGCGGGGACCATAGTTCGTGACCTGCGGGTTTACGGCGCGGGAAGCCGGTTTTTACTCACTTCCGCGGATTCCGGCATAGCGCTCGTACGGCGCATATCTATCACGGTCCTCCCGTCAGATCGCTCCGATGGAGAATCTACCGCTCACGCCTCGCCCTCAACGCGTCACCCGCACATGGCGCCCTGAGGTCAGCGCTCGGGCCCTGCCTCGTATGGAACGGGCCAGGTGCGAGAGTTAGGCGCGGCGTCGTCCCCCGATGCGGGCAGTGTTGGTGGTGGCCTGTTGGGCGCAGGTTGGGTGCATCAAATACTCGCTGCCGTCTGTGTCGATGCCGGGGGCGGCTTGGTCGCGGTAGACGGGGCCTCCGCATACGCAGCGGATGGAAGCTGGCCGAGCAGTCACTCCCACCCATCCAGTCCGGTTAGCACTCGCCCCAGCAGCATCGAACCGACCGTGTGATCCCGGGGCCGGGGTTCGCCGGCCTCCAGTAATGAGTCGCTGGTTGGCTGGACGCCCACCTCGGCCCAGACGATCTTCCCCGGCCGGGCCTTCGGGCGGTAGTAACCCCAACGAATGGCCATGGCCTCTGTGAGGAGCAGACCTCGGCCGCCCGTCGCGGTGCTGTCCGGCTCACGACGGACAGGCGGGCGGGGGTCCCCGTCGCTGACCAGGATGAGCACACTCGATCCGACCAGGTGGAGCCTGACAGAGATCATTCCGGTGTTGCATCGGGAGGCCGCGGCCGAGCCAGTCGCTGGGCGGGCATGCTCCACCGCATTCGTCGCGAGTTCGGAGATAAGGAGCCTGGCTGTTTCAACGACGTCGCCCTCCGGCCTCCATCGGCGCAGAACATCGACCGTGTGACGCCGAGCCCAGGCGGCCGTACTCGGCGCAGTGGCGAGGGTGAGATCGCTGACGAGCTGGTGGCCCTGATTCACGGGAGTGCCTCCCGGTGGGGACGACTGGATAGGGGTGTGTGCCTGTGGGCGGGCGCGGACCGCTGCAGGGTTGGGTGATATCCCCTGCGTTGCGCCCACCACCCGAGACGAGCACCAGATCGCTACTTCGTCGCGATGACGTAGACGCTGCCCCATCGGCGCTTGGGGTTGGCCAGAGCAGGGTCGAAGGTCCAGGGCTCGACGGTCGTGAAACCCGCCTCGGTGAAGATCTGGACCAGCTTTTCGTGGTCGTAGGCCCACAGGTGCGGGGTGTACCTGAGGTCGTCGTCCTGGTCGCGGAAGAGCAGGTTGACGAGGTCGAGATAGGTGTTGATGTCTCCGAGGCAGTCCCGTTTGCTGTACCAGCGGCTGATCATCTCGTCGGCCTCGCGCAGTGGCCCGGGGTACTGGTTCAGGACGAACCCGGCGTCGGGGACGCCGGTGATGATCCGGCCACCCGGTGCGAGTACCCGGTGGGCCTCGCGGACGTAGTTCTTGGCAGAGCGGGGGTAGTCGATGTGCTCCAAGAAATGCTCGGAGAAGATCAGGTTCACCGTGCCGTCGTGCAGAGGGATGCCTTCGCGGATGTCCCAGAGGAGATCGGCCGGCGGGACGAGGTCGATGTTGTAGTAGCCGTCGGCGAGGTGGGCTCCGCCGCCGATCTGGACGCGGGCGGGCTTCTCGTCGATACGGCCGCTGGGCCAGGCACGCTGGCTGGCATGGTGGTAGCGGTGGAGAACAAGCTCCTTGGCCGCCGCGCGCAAGGTGCGGGCCAGACCGTGGGTCGTCGTGGGTTCGGCCAGGACGGTGGCGATCTGCTCGCCGAGGAGGTCGGTGGAGGGCATCGAGATGTAGCTCATCGCGGGGTCTCCTACGCGTGAGGCTGTTCAGGGGCGGGGAATGTGTCCGCAGAGGGTGGCGCTGGTCAGGCAGCGCTGGGGGCCGGTGCGGCCCACTGGTTGTTGCGCATCAGGGTGTACTTGATGTCCACCAGCCGCGGGGCGATCGTCAGCGAGAGCTGCTCGGTCGGGTGGAGGCGGCCAGCATCGTCCTGCTCGGCCCTCCATACGCGGTAGTCGAGGTTGGGGTAGGCGGGATTGATGCCGACCTCGCCTTTGGGCATCGTGCCGTTGAAGGGCACGACGATGTCCATGTGGTTCCAGTAGTTCCAGGCTTGCAGCGCCTTGTACTGGTCGAAGTAGAAGTAGAAGTCTGGATAGCGGCCGAAGGTGCGCAGTTCCCGGTGGATGAGATGGCCGAGGAGAGGCCCGAGCGGGGTGGCCAGGTCGTCGAATTCCCAGCGTGTCCGGTGCCAGCCATCGGGTGCCTCGCCGGGGGCGAGTAGCCGGGCGGCGACGAGGTAGCTGATCCGCTCGACCAAGTAGGTGCTCGCGTGGTCCGCGTCGATGGTCGGGTCGACCTGATGCAGGAGCACGGCGAGCTGCTCAGGGCGGGGACGGAACTCCGCCAGATCGAACTTCCCCGCCATGGCGGGGAAGGAGGCGAAGAGCATTTCCTTGTAGAGCCAGTTGTTGAGCTCTCCGAGTTCGGCCAGCCGCTGTGTATGCCGTGACGTCGAGTGGAGCATCAGGTACTCCGCTACCGCCTCGAAGTACAGGTAGCCGAGGATCGGCAGGCGCGGGATGGTCTCGTCGAGCTGCCGGAAGAACGGCTCGGGGGCGACGCGCGTCCCCTGGTAGGCCACGGAGGCGGCTGTGGCGAGGAAGGCAGCCGAGTTCTTGACGCGGCTGACGACGGTCTCGCGCAGGTGGTGGCGTTCGGTCTTGCTCAGCAGGTATTCGAGGTGGCTGTAGATCTGCAGGTGAATGAGGCCCAGCCGCAGATAGTCCACTCCGGCGAGTCCTTGGTACGCCTGCGGCGGCGGATCGACCTCGAAGATGAGAGGGGTGGGGACGCGGTCGGTGACGCCGAGCTTGGCCAGGAAGGCCGGCGCCTCCTTGGTGAGGACGTAGGAGGCCAGGTTGTGCATGCGGAAGCCCTGGCCGGTCTCGGTGAGCGGTGCGCAGTAGATGCTTCCGACGAGGCAGCCGCCGGACGGGTACAGCACTCCCTGTCGGCTGATCTCCTCCAGGGCGTGTGTGACATGGAGCAGGTGCAGTTTGCCCTTGCCGCTGAGGGCGTCGAAGAGGGCGTTCTGGCGGAGCAGCCCGCCGTTGGGCGTCTGCTCGGCCAGCCGCTCGTCCCAGGCTTCGGTCTGCGCCGCCAGCGGATCGCTGATGTGCGCCGGGCTGGGGACGAGCGCGGAGCCGAAGAAAGCGTGAGCGTCGGCCCACAGGTGATAGGCGTCGAGGAAGTCCACAGGTCACACCAGCCCTGTTTCCGCCAGCGCGTACCGGACGGACTCGGTTCCGCTGGCACCGGCCAGGTGTGCCGTTTCGGAGATGACCACGAGATCGAAGGCCAGGGCCCTGAACCGCTCGAAGGCAGGTACCCGTACGTGCCGGGCGTTGGGCCACCAGGTGAGCTTCGGCAGGCGGTAGCGGTCGAGAGCGTCGGCGGCCTTGACCACGTCGCAGATACGCTCGGTGCGCTGGTGGTCGGTCCGATCGTCGGCGCTGAAGGCGTCGTACGGCACATCGTGCAGCCGGACGGCCGTGGCCGCCCGCACGATCCGGCTCGGCACGGCGGTGAGGCCGAAGTGGCCCCACACCGTGTCCGCGTTCGCCGCCAGCCACAGGGCGGCACGGGCACCGTGGCCGCGGTCGTCCTTGTCATGCAGCCGCTGCCAGTCATGGACAGCGGCGGCCACCACCGCGGTAGCGGTGTCTTCGTCGTCCAAGCCCTGTTCCTCGGCCAGCAGGGTGGCGAGCGTTGTCACCCGCATGCTGTGTCTGACGCCGTGGATCGATTCGTACACATGCGGCTCGGCCAGCCACCTGGCCGGTAACGCTGCCTGCCGAAGGAGTTCCTTCGAGGCCGGCCGAAGGGTGATGCTTGGTACCGAGCTGAGGTCGGGACGATTTTCCCTGATCCAGTCGATGGTCGCCCGGTCCATGTACTGGTGGAGCGGCAGTCGGTCCTGGGCCGCCAGGTCGATCAGGCTTGCGGTCGCTGAGGTCGTGCTCATCTGTGCCCACCCCCTTTGGTGGTCTACCGCTGTGACGTGCTCCTACCGGAGAGGCGCTGCCTGCTGCTCCCGCTCCTTGCGCTCCTTCTCGGTGGCCTCGAAGGCAGCTGTGAAATCGGCCAGCTCCTGCTCGGTCATCAGCGCCACGCCCAGCTCGGCGGCGACATCGGCAATCCGCGCCGCTGCCTCGGTACGGGCCGCGTCCGGCGCGCCGTCGTCCAGCAGCACCTCGAACTCGGCGTGGTACCCCCATGCTTCGCTCCACTTGACCGCGATCTCCACCCCGCTGAAGCGGAAGTTGTGGCGCAGATTGAACGCCTCGTGCATCGCGGTATCGAATCCGAGCGCGTTGAACACCTTCACCGCCGCAGCCACGTCGGCGGGCGCGATGGCGAATTCGGTCTCCTCGAAGGCAGCGCCCTGGCCGATCCTGCTCCCCTTGAGGGTGATCTTGGCGGTCCCGGCGGCGGTGTTGTCAGTGACCTTCAAGAGCTGGTCGGGGAGGACATAGAAGTGAATGTGCTTGTCGTCCTGCCCAAGATCCTCGCCGCCCTCTTCGAGGCGGGCGACGAGTCGGTCGTGGACTTCCTTGTCGAAGCGGGCGCGCATCTCGATCTCGACTGCCATGGGGCGTTTTCTCCTCGGTTCGGGCATGGAGGTGCCGGCCGAATCGGGGCCCAGTGGCCCGCTCGGTTTCGACGGCGCGTGTGGAATCGGTGACCAGGGAGGGTGACGCGGCCGTCCGGCACCGCAGCCGCATCACCCGAGGTGGATCATCGGACGGGTCAGGTCAGGTCGCCGAAGCGGCCCTTCACCACACCCGAGTGCAGGTAGGTCGGCAGCGGGACTCCTCCCACGGACGTCCGGGTCGCGGCCACCTGCTCCTCCGTCTCGCTGGGGAAACCCTTCAGCAGCCGGAGGCACTGCTCCACCCATTCACGGGAGGCGGGCCAGTCACCCAGGTCGCGATGGCGGACCGCCAACGCGTACGAGGTCTCGACCGCCGCCCACCGATCGGTGGCCAGCTCACGCTGGAAGATCGACTCCAGCTCCTCGGCGGAGGCCGGGCGGGTCTGGTTGGTCATGGTGCCCTCTCGAATCAGACGGTTTTACCCCAGGAGTGATCAACGCGCAGGCGCCCCCGCGGTGACGCCGTGAACCACCGCTAGTAGGTGTAGATCTCGGCCAGCGTCCGATAGTCCTGCAGTTCTTCCTTCTCGAACCACAGCTCGACTTCCTGCTTCGCCTCATCCCGGTTGCCGGAGGCATGCACGAGGTTGGCCACGGCCTTTCCGGACGCGATGCTGGCCGCAGAGCTGTAGTGGGAGAAGTCGCCGCGCACCGTGCCGGCCGGAGCCTGGTTCGGATACGTACTGCCGACGATCTTCCGCACGGTGGCAATAGCGTCGAACCCTTCCAGCACCAGGGCAATGACCGGCCCCTGCTGCATGAACGTCGAGGTGACGCTGTAGACCTCCGAGCCCAGCCGCTCTTCGAGGTCGAAGTAGTGGCGCCGGGTGAACTCCGCGTCCATCTGCTTCATCTTGACGCCGACGACCTTCAGGGCCGCGTCTTCGAAGCGCGAGATGATCCTGCCGGCCAGGCCGCGCACCAGCGCGTCGGGCTTGAGCAGGACGAGCGTGCGCTCGGCGGTCTGTGCTTGATCCTCGGCCATTTGTTCCCTTTCGCCTTACTGGCAAGCTGACATGACGGACGCTCAGCCGTCATGTGCCGAGGTTACCGGCGCAGAACCGGCGGCTCGGGCGGCCGGTCGTTCCCCCGAACTGACGAAGCGGGGGAACGCTGTTGGACAGCACCGAAGGGATGGCGTACGAGCCAAGTTCTCCGTCTTCCCTATCCGCTGTTGAACCTCACCTAAGATCTCCCTGGGCTCGTTCAGCACCTGTACCTACTCCGCGCGTGGCCGCTTCAGGCACCGGGACGGTCCACCGGATGGCACCGCGCACTCGATGGCATTGATTCTCCCCAGGCGCTGTCGGTACGACCATGAAGTGCCAGTGCAGTGACAGTGCATCTTCGGCGCGCGAGTCCCGCACCGAGTGCAACGGCGCCGGAGGGGCGAAGGTGGACGTGATCAAGGTGTGGAACGGTCACTACGCCTGTCAGCTGCAGTCCGCTCTACGTCTCACCAATGAACAGTTCGCCGCCCAGCTCGGTGTAGCCGTCAGAACGGTCGCCACCTGGCACTCCGATCCAGCCGTCGTGCCCCGCAGAGAAATGCAGCAGCTTCTCGACACGGTCCACGAGCAGGCCCCGCCGCCGGCCAGACGGCGCTTCTCGCTGCTGGTCGCAGGCAGGAGCGACGGGGGCGGTGCGGGGACGGCCGGCGCTCAAGCGCTTCGTGTCGCCATCGCTGTGGTCACCCGCGAGGACAGCGTCCTGCTGGTCTGCCGCCGGGACGATGATGCGACCGGCATCACCTGGCAGTTTCCGGCCGGTGTGATCAAGCCCGGGGCGAAGGCCGAGACGGCCACCGTGCGGGAAACGCTGGATGAGACCGGTGTCCACTGCGCGATCAGGCAGCAGCTCGGAACCCGGCTGCACCCCGTGACCGGCGTGCTCTGCGAGTACTTCCTGTGCGAGTACCTCGCAGGTGAAGCCACCAACAGCGACACCGTCGAGAACATCGATGTGATGTGGGTGCCCAGAAAGTCGGTGACCCGCTTTATCCCCGTCGATACGATCTTCCCACCCATCTTGGCCATCCTGGAGGAGCAGACGTGACACAGCAGAACGCTGACGAGCGGCCCGGGATCGCCGCGGCCATCGTCGTACACGACAGCCGAGTGCTGATGGTGCGGCGTCGGGTCAGCGAGGGCCAACTCTCCTGGCAGTTCCCCGCCGGGGAGATCGAGCCCGGTGAATCGCGCGAGAACGCCGCTGTACGGGAGACCCACGAGGAGACCGGGCTGAAGGTGAACGCTCTCAAGCTGCTCGGCGAGCGCGTCCACCCGGCGACCGGCCGACTGATGTCCTACACCGCCTGTGAAGTGGTCAGCGGCACCGCACACGTCGCTGACGCCGAAGAGCTGGACGAACTCGCCTGGGTCGCCCACGCCGACATTCCCCAGTACGTCCCGTACGGACTGTTCGAACCGGTCCAGCAGCACCTGGACGCCACACTGGCCTGACCTCGCCACCAGCCCATCGTGCATCAGTAGGCCGGAAGCGGCTGAATCGGCGGAGCCTTGCACTGTGTCGCTTCAGCCGCTTCTTCTGGGCTTGGCACCCAACTGCAGGAGCGGGCCTATCGATGCCTGTGGTGCAGGTCTTGAGGGCTAGCGGACCGTCCGACCGGTCGTGAGGTAGGTCGGGAGGTGGCCGGGCCGCCGATTACGGGCAGGTTGGTCGCGTCGGCGGGCAGGTCGTCGGCGCGTCGCAGGCGCCAGACGAGAACTTCGCTGCTGGGTTCGGCTGTGCCGAGTTCGCGGTGGGCTGCGGATTCCGTGAGCAGGGTGGTGGGGTCGTGGCCAGGGGCCTCGGCGTCGGCGAGGGTCGCGGCGAGAGCGGTGCTCGAATCGGACCACCCCCGCATGCGCGGGGACCATATAAGTTAAGCAAAACGAATTAAGGAAATGATGGGACCACCCCCGCATGCGCGGGGACCATTCCGACGCGTGCGCTTGGGCTTTTCCTCATCGAGGACCACCCCCGCATGCGCGGGGACCATAGTTCGTGACCTGCGGCTTTAGAGCGCGGGAAGCCGGTTTTTACTCACTTCCGCGGATTCCGGCATAGCGCTCGTACGGCGCATATCTATCACGGGCCTCCCGTCAGATCGCTCCGATGGAGAATCTACCGCTCACGCCGCGCCCTCAACGCGTCACCCGCGCATGGCACGCCTGGGGTCAGCGCTCGGGCCCTGCCTCGTATGGAACGGGCCAGGCGCGAGAGTTAGGCGCGGCGTCGTCCCCCGACCCGGGCGGTGTTGGTGGCGGTGGCCTGTTGGGCGCAGGCCGGGTGCATCAGGTATTCGCTGCCGTCGGTTTCGGTGCCGGGGGTGGCTTCGTCGCGGTAGACGGGGCCGCCGCATACGCAGCGGATGGGGAGGGGGCCGCAGGTGGTGAGGGTTGCGGGGGCGAGGTCTCCCGCCAGAGTGATCGCGCACGCGAGGTAGCGCGGGCTGCCCTGCGCCCCCGCGGGGCGAACCCAGTGGGGGCCGGGGCCGGCGGTGCGGTCGGTGTGTGGGATCAACGCCTGTCCGCTGGTGGCGACTTGAACGTAGCGGGTGAGGCGGGCGTAGGACCAGGGTGAGCGCTTGGCGTGTCCTACGGGGATGAGCCAAGTGCAGTGACCGGTTTCGGGGTTGGCGATCATGGCGTCGCAAAACGTGTCGCGTAGCAGGTGCATGCCCGTGGTGAGGGGGGCTTGTACGAGGTCGAAGTGGTGGCCGATGGGTAGGAGGGAGTGCCCGGTGCCGGGTGGTGGTGTCCACGCGTACGTCATGGGTGGCTCCAGGCACGTTCGTCGGCGGTGGGTCCGATGTCTTCGGCGGGGGTGATCAGCCATCCGAAGGTCACGTTGGCGGTGTAGTGCAGGTGGCGGCCGCCGGGATGGTCGATGGCTGCGTGGGTGCGGCACCAGCGTTGGGCTTGGCTGTGTTGGCCGGTTGGGCCTTGGTCGGATTCGGGTTGGGGGGATCGTTCGCCGCAGGCGGTGCAGGTGGCGCGTACGGCGTAGGGCGCGCCGTGGGGGTCGGGGCCGATGGTCATGTCTACGAACCGGTAGGTGCTGCGGGTCATCGCGTGGCTCCCCGGGGGGTGCGGGCGCAGGTAGGTCCGACACCCTGGGAACTACTCGGTAGCGGGCCGTTCCCGCAGGTCACAAAGGGTCTGACATGGCAACCGCCACCCTCACGCGCACCGATGGGCAACGCTCGCTCCCCACAAAGACCATGGAAACGAACACTCCGGGCGTGTGCCCGTGCCATGGCCGCCCGTGGGTGGACCTGTTGCTACGTAAATCCAAGATCGTGCGCGAGGGTGAGCGCGCGTTGTCCATCCGTGCGCAGGAAGAACGGGGCCGCGCATGGGCCGACGAACACGGTTACTGTGTTCGGAAGGTCTGGAAAGAGAACCTGTCCGCGTGGTCCGACGTACGGCGACCCAAGTACGACGCTGCCATGTCGGCCGTCCTCGCGGGCGAGGTTCCCGCGCTGTGGTGCTACGCGCTCGACAGGTTCAGCCGCAAGGGTGCGGAAGCGGTGGTGCCGATCCTCGGTAAGGCTCGCGTGATCTTCGATTACGAGCGTCTTGACTCGATGGACGAGCGCGACCGCCGATGGATCATCGACCGTGCCGAGAACGCCCGCGAATACTCGCAGCGTCTTTCCCACAACGTTCGCGTAACCAAGGATCGGCAGCGCAACGAGGGTCGTTGGCTCGGGAGGGCACCGTTCGGCCTGGTCGCCCATCGGGAAACTCGCCGCCTCTCCCCGAACCGCACGCCGTACACGTGCCTCATCAAGGGCCGCCGGGAACTCACTCCGTGGGAAGTGGTGACCCGGATTTTCAAGGAGATAGCGGGGGGCACGTCCTTGCATGCTCTTGCCCGGAAGCTGAACGAGGAAGGCATCCGGTCGAGCACGGGCAAGTTTTGGCGTGCGGACAGTATCCGGGCAATTGTCGTCCACCCCGTTTACGAGGGTTGGTTGACTGTCGCCCCGGGTGGAAGGTCGCACAAACGATCCGTGCACTACATCAACGACCAGGGCGAAAAGGTGCGCTGTGTTGATGCTGCCGAGTTGCCCGAGATGATTCCGGCGGACGTGGCTGCCCGTGCCCGTCGCGTGATGAGCGGGAATCAGATCATAGACAGCACCAGAATTGAGGGTCGGGCCGTTCACGCGCTTAGCGGGAAGATGCGGTGCGCGTCGTGCACCGGTGCCATGGTCATAGGCGGTACGTCGTACAACTGTCAGTTTCGTAGGGCTGGTGGTGCCTGCCCTGGTCCCGCGTCGGCATGGCGGGAAGCAATAGAGCGGTACGTGGTGGACGCGTGGTCGGCGCGGCTGCACTCGGCCGAGGATGACGACCCGCTGTTGCTCGCCGTTGCCGAGCGGTGGCAAGCTCTGTCCCGCCCCGACGAAAGCGAAGAGATCAAGGAAGCGCGCGCCGAACTCAAGGCCGCGCAACTCAAGCTCGACAAGTTCCACGCGGACGACGCAGCCGACTTCTACGAGGGCCGGTCCGCGCGGTACCGCATCCCCCACAAGGTCGCTGCGGAAAAGCGGCTCGACGCTGCCGAGAAGCGCGTGAAGGAACTGGCCGGCGGGGGGCGCGTAGACATCACGTTCCTGATCGAGGGACACGCGGCCAAGACATGGCACAACGCGGACCCGCAGCTACGGCGGGACTTGCTCGGCCTCGCCATCGACACCGTGATCGTGACCAAATCCCCCGGACAGGGGAAGCCGTTCAAGGGTGAGGAGCGCGTGTCCATCGTGTGGGCGGCCCCCGAGACAGACGAGTACGAGCAAGCGGCATAGCGCCGTACGGCCCGAGGAAGCCCCGGTTGGTCCCCGTGACCGCCGGGGCTTTCTGCTGCCCGCACACGGGCGCGTGGGGCCCTCGCCGGCTCGCCCTCGGGCGAGGCCGCTGCACAGCGGTGGTGCGAAGAGTGTTGAAGTGACGATTTTTTGCACTTTTTTAGAACCCTAAGAAAAACCTAGAGAGAAAAGAGATTGGGGTCTCTGGCGACACCGCGTCACGGCGAGGGGCACGGGCAACCCTCGCTCCCCACAGAAAGTAGGAAGCGGAAATGCCCCGCTCGCTCTCAGCGGCTCCGGGCAACCTTCGCTCCCCACAGTAAGTAGAGGGGGAAACGGTCGAACTCACCGCACGGTGACTACGGACTCCCTTCCGCTACTTCCGAGAGCGGGATTACCGCGCGCCCACCCAACACGGGGAACCTGGCGGACTGAGTGCCTGACTCTCGGAACAAGCGTTGCCCGTGGACCACTCGCCCCCGTTGTTCGGGTGGCCGCGAGGGTCGTAGGGCAGCGCGTGCGGGGACCGCACCGCCCACCAGTAACCGCCCCTCGCGGGCGCTGAACGGGGTTGTAAGACCGTGCGGTCCCCAAGTCGTCCCGACGTTCGCCCATGAGCGCCAGGACGACGACCAAGCCCGCTGACCCAACGGCTAGAGGTGCGCGGTACCGGCCCCCTCGCGGGGAGATCCGTACGCAATCCGCAGAGTTCCCCGGTTCGAGTCCGGGGGCGGGCACAACGACGAACACCACAGAGGGGGCGCGCATGCGCTGTATCGACTGCACCGAGCCCGCCACGCACCGCGGACGCTGCAAGACCCATCACGAGGCGTACGAGGGACGTCCCAACGTCCGTTCCCGACGAGCACGGGGCCGACGACGGGCGAACCGTATAGACGCTGCCGCGAGGCTCCGCCGGCGGGTGGACGAGCGGGGCTCCGCGTGGTGCGACTGGTGCTTGGGTGATTACCCCGTGGACGGGGTGGACGTGGACCATGTGCGCCCGCTGTCCCTCGGCGGGGAGGACATTGACGGCAACGTGCAGGTGTTGTGCCACGGGTGCCACCAGCTCAAGACGAGTGCGGAGTTCCGGGCGGTAGGTGCTGGAACGTAGGAAGCACGTCTACAAACGTATTAGTCCGCGGGGGCATATGAGGTTGGCACATCAGCCACCATTTCCATACTACGGCGCCAAGGGCAAACTAGCGCCCTGGATTGTCTCGCACATCCCGGAACACAAAGCGTACGTCGAACCCTTCTGTGGGTCTGCCGCGGTTTTGCTTGCTAAGGAGCGCTGCCGGACGGAGGTTTTGAACGATGCGAACGGCGATGTGGTGACGTTTTGGCGTGTGTTGCGCGATCAGCCCGACGCGCTTGTTGAGGTTCTGCAAAGGACTCCCTATGCGCGGGACGAATACAAGGCGTCTCTTACCTCTTACGGTGGCCTGCCAGAGTTGGAGCGAGCACGCAGGTTCTTCGTTCGCTGTTGTATGGCGTTCAATGCCTCAACCCGGAAGGTCGGGTTTTCGTCTTCCGCACCTGGCCGGACGGGTAAGGCACAGACGTTTGCAGCGCGTATTGACACGAGGTTGATGGAGGTTGCGGAGCGCGTCAGGGGTGTGGAGATAGAAAATGTTGATGCCTTGCGATTGGTGGACAGATGGCGCCAACCGGATACCGTTCTCTATCTGGACCCGCCGTACCTAGCATCCACACGCAAGAGTAAGCGCGATTACGCAACTGAGAGCAACACGGACGAGTTTCATGCATCCATGCTGCACACCGTGGCAGACTTCCCGGGAACAGTTTTGATTTCTGGTTATATGGGCGGTCCGTACGAGTCTCTGGGGTGGCGTTGTGAGCGTCGTGAGGTACCGGCGCACGTCTCGAACGCCGCGGGTGCACGACGAGTTGAGTGTTTGTGGATCAATCGCTGATAACTGCGTCATCGGTTCGTCCACCAGGTGAGTCCCGACCCCCATCGCGGTGGTCACCGCAACGAGCCATCCGGGAACGCGCTGGAGCGACTGTGCGTGCTGCTACCTAGCCGTTGCCGTAGGTGGTAGAGCCGTCCGGCTTCCATGGTTCGCGCTGCAAGCCCCGGTAGTTCATGTCGAGATGGCGTGCCCATCGTGTGAGTTCGGTCCATGCTGCGTCAGCCTCGCGTGACCATTCGGCGGGCGCGTTTTCCACGATGTCGAGCGCCATGGCGACCCGCTGTTCTGCCGTGCCGAGCTGGTCCCGAACGCCCTCGGGCAGCATGTCCCCGCGGGCGTCGAGCATGGCGCGCAACCGTGCGCAGCACTGCGTCAGATGGTCACGGATGGCAGCGACGTTTTCGCGGGTGGGCCGGGGCGGTACGCACTGATCGAGGAACAGTCCTGCGGCAAGGTCGCACCAGTAGTGCGCTTCCCTGTGCAGCTCACTGCGCTTGGAGTCCGACAGGCCCGAGTAATACGGGGGCGGGTGCTCGCCGGCCGCTTTAGCGTTCACGCGCTCTTGCCTGGCCCACTGTTTCACCAGTCCTGTCACGTCTGCCTGTGTGTAGTCCGCTGCTGTCATATCTACCCCCCTTGGTGGCTTGGTCCCAGGCTTGCTGACTTACGCGCTTTCGTCTGCGCCGCAGGGACAGAAGCCGTGTTGCGCGGGCCACACTCGTTCACCTCTGCGTGAGCCACGCTGTGAGCCCGCTTCCTGTGGCCGTGGCGAGTGCTGCCACGAGCCATCCGGGGACGCGTTGAATCGTCAAGTGCAGTCCTGCACAACGGAGTTCAAAAGCGGCTGAGGGCTTGGCCTTGGTGCGGTTGTCTGCCATGCCCCTATCCGACAGGCGGTGCCGTCAGTGCTACAAGCGTTCCCAGAGGCGGAAGTGGGTAAAGTGCGTAAAGATCATTTACAGCCACATGGTCTCGCCTCTTGCGGCGCTGACCCCCATGCCCCGTAGACCCCGGCCCCCGTGCTCTGTCCCCGGGTGTCCCGAGCTGACTGCCCGTGGTGGCCGCTGTGCCGCGCACGAGCGTGAGGCGAACGCCGACCGTGCGTCGCGCGGTGGAGCCGTCTACACGACCCGTTGGCAGCGCATCCGGCGCGCGTACCTGTACGCCAACCCGTGGTGCGTGCTGTGTGGTCAGCCGGCGAACGTCGCCGACCATTTCCCTTTGTCCCGACGAGAGATGATCGCGCGGGGCGAGGTGAACCCGGACGCGGCGAAGCACCTTCGGCCGTTGTGTATCGGGTGTCACAACCGCGAGACCGCGCGCAATCAGCCGGGCGGGTTCGCTGCTGAGGCTCGTTCGCGCCGTGAGGCGTCCGAGCGTCCGCCGTTCTGACCAGGGGGGTACTCCCGCCCCCGCCGCTGGCTGAGCGGCAGGGAGGCAAAAAACTCGCATGGCTCATTGGGCCGTTTCGGTGGAGGTGACTTAGCGTGGCAATTCCCGGGCAGAAACCCAAGCCCCACATTCAAGCGGTCCGCGAGGGCACGTTCCGCCCCGACCGCAATTGCGAGGGTGCGACGTTCGCCCCGCTCTCCCCTGTCGAGCCCGATTGGGCCGAGCTATTTCCGGGGGACGCGTCGGACGACGTGCGGGGGAAAGCGGCTGACGTGTGGGCGAGGACGGTTCCCGCCCTGGTGTTCTCCGCTGGTCTCACCGACCCGCAGCGAGAGACAGCTATCGAGTATTGCGTGACGGTCGCCCGACTCTGGCAGGCCGAGCGCGAGTTGAGCCGTTCCGGCCTGGTGGTTGAGACGGAGCGCGGGAACGTGAAATCCCCGTGGGTGACGATTGCTGGTCAGTACCGAAGTCACTTCCGGTCGTTGGTCGGTGAACTCGGGCTCAGTCCCGCGTCAGCCACCCGGATTACCCCGCCGGAAAGCGGGGGCGACGATGACGGAGTCTTTGACTGACGGGCTGCCGGTCCCGTATGACGCGCTGCTAGAACTCGGGGTGACACCCGAGGAGATATCCGCGGCGCTCGCCTCGCGGCCCCTGGTGGTCGCTGCGCAAGCTGCGGCAGCTCCGGGCGCCTACTTCGATGTGTCTGCCGCTCGGCGTGCCATCGACGCTATCCAGTCGTTCAAGCACACCAAGGGTCGGTGGGGGCGGTCACGACTACGGCTCGACCCTTGGCAAATCGTGTGGGTTATCGCCCCGGTTTTCGGGTGGCTCGCCCATGACCCCGAGTTGGGGCGCGCGGTGCGGATCATCCGCTCGGCGTGGATTGAAGTACCGCGTAAGAACGGAAAGTCAACTCTTTCATCGGGTATCGGGTTGGTGCTGCTGCTTGCCGACCGCGAGATAGGCGCCGAGGTATACGCGGCTGCTGGCAGCCTGCCACAGGCCGAACGCGTCTTTGATGACGCTAAGCGTATGGCGTTGACTTCCCGCGCCGTACGGGGCCGCGTAGAGGTCTTGCGAGGTCTTATACGCGTTCCTCGTACGGGCGGTATTTTTCGCGCGCTGTCCAAAATCGCCGAGACCGCGCATGGGCTGAACGTTTCCGGCGCGATCGTTGATGAAGTTCACGTGCATAAGCGGCGTGACCTGGTGGACGCGATCGAGACAGGAACGGGCGCACGTGACCAACCCTTGGTCGTATTCATCACGACGGCTGATGAGGGCGTGGAAGGGTCCATCTACGACGAGAAACACACGTATACGCGGCGGTGTGCGGACGGCATTGTGTCCGACCCTGGTCATTACGGGGTCATCTGGGCTGCCGAAGAATCAGACGACCCTTTCAGCGAGGCGACATGGCGTAAGGCCAATCCCGGATTGGGTGCGTCGCCCTCGCTGGCCTACATGCGCCGTGAGGCGAACAAGGCGAAGTCCACGCCGAGCTATTTCCCTACGTTCTGCCGGTTGTCTCTCAACAGGCGTATGCGGGCCGCTAGTCGGTGGCTGACGCTCACGCTGTGGGATGCGAACAACGGGCCGGTCAATGACAAGGCGTTCCGCTATCGGCGGGCATGGGGCGGGGTGGACCTGTCCGCGGTGTCCGACCTTTCGGCGTGGGTTCTGGTGGTCGAGTCCCGGAAACCCGGGGTCGAGCTGGAAGTGATATCGCGCTTTTGGCTGCCCGAGGAACGCATAGACGAGCTAGAGGCACAGCTACAGGTCCCGCTTAAACAGTGGGCGGACGACGGGCTGTTGACGCTCACCGAGGGCGACGCAATCGACTACGGGGCGATTGAGAAACAGATCATTGCGGACTGTCGTCGGCTCGACGTACAGCGAATCTCTTACGACCGCATGTTTGCCGGGCAGCTCGTCCAGCGCATCGAACAGAAAACCCGCGGCGTGGACGTGGTGCCCGTCGCGCAGACCTATCTAGGAATGAGCCCCGGCAGCAAGGAACTTGAAAGGCTGCTCCGCGAGAGCCGAATACACCACGGCGGAAACCCGATCCTCCGTTGGAATGCAAGTGTGGTCGAGGTATACCGGGACGGCAACGACAACTTGCGCCCCGTGAAACCTGACCGCGGGAAGTCGAGCGCCCGTATTGACGGTATCGCCGCTGTGGTCATGGCGCTTGACGGGTATGTCCGCCGACCGCTTAAGCGTGCCCGTGCGGCGAGCGCTTAGCACAAGGGGGGAAGCATGGCGGAAACACCGCTACAGATGACGGAACGGCTGCACGGGAAGCTACAGCGCCGCAGGCACCAGGCCAAGAAATGGAGCGACGCGTACGAGGGGGAACGCCCGCTGTTGTTCACGTCGCCGGAATTCAGCACGCAGACCGGCGGACTCTTTGACGATTTCTCCGACAACTGGTGCGCCGTGGTGCCCGATGCGACCGTTGAACGGCTCATGCCGATTGGTTTCCGTCTGGAAGACGGGTCCATAGACAAGGATGCCGGTAAGGCGTGGAAGCGCTCAGAATCCGATGTTGAGATCGGTCTTGCGCTGCTGGAAGCGCTGATTACAGGGCGCTCTTACGCCCTGGTCTGGAACAACGCCGATGGCAGTTGAGATCACCTTTCAACACGCCGGAAGCGCGATAGTCGAGTACGTCCCTGGTCGTCGCCGGCTCCGTAAGGCGGGGCTCATGACGTGGCGAGACTGGGATACGGAGTTCGCAACCCTTTTCACGCCGACCATGGTTTACCGGTGGCAGCGTCCGACCCGCGAGGGCGGAAGGTGGACCGGCCGCACTGCGGGACTTGCCCGGGGCGAGCCGAGCCACATTCCGAATCCGCTCAAGGTGGTGCCGCTGGTTGAGTTGCCGAACCGCTCGCGGTTGCACGGTAAGCCACGGTCCGAGATTGCGACGGTCCTTCCGCTACAGGATGCGGTCAATACGCTGTGGGCTCACCTCATGACCGCATCGGACGGTCTGGCCCTTCCGGCCCGTGCGGTGCTCGGAATGGACCGGCCCGTCCGCGAAATCGTGGACCCCGAGTCGGGGGAAGTCGTCGGCGAGGAGGATCTACCGCTAGACCGTTTCCGGTCGGACCGTCTGCTGTGGCTTGAGAAACAGGGCGCGCAGATTGCCGAGTTCTCCGCCGCTGATCTTGAGAACTATCTCAAGGTTATTGAGGTGGCGGTGCAGCACATCGCCGCGCAGACCCGCACCCCGCCAAGCTATCTAGCGGGGCAGCTCGTCAATGTGAGCCCTGACGGGTTCGCCGCATCGGAAGCGGGGCTGATTGCCAAAGTGTCCGAGATGCAACGGCACTTCGGATCGGCGCTGCGCGAAATTATGCGCCTTGAGGCCATAGCGCAGGGCGAGGCTCGGCGCGCGGAATCGCTTGCGCTCGGCTCCGTGGTGTGGAGAGACCCGCAGTTCCGCAGCGATGCGCAATACTCCGATGCGCTGGTGAAGTTGAAAAGTATCGGTGTGCCGGATGAGGCTCTGTGGGAACGCATACCCGGGGTGACCCCGGATGAGATCGGACGTTGGAAGACCATGCGTACGGATGCCGCGGGTGCAATCCTCGGCGGGGACATGTCCGGGCTGTTCGGCGTGAAGCCCGACCAGGCCGAGGACGACGACCAGGCCGACGAACCCGAGGACGCCGAGGGGGCCGCCTAGTGTCCCGTATGGCGGAGTTGGCGGCCGAGCGGTACACCCAAGTCCAGGACATTTCCCGGGCCGTTGTGGAGGCGATACAGGGGCTTTGGAAGGACGTTCCCGCCGACCGCATTCTGTCCGCCATGCAGGGCGAGGCGGGGCGGACAATCCTCGCCGCGGTGACCGCCGGACAGCTCTCCGCCGTACAGGGTGCCCAACTGTTCGTCGGTGCGTCCATGGCGGCCCAAGGTGCCATTGCGGCCCCGCTCGGCACGCTCGACACCGCGGCCCTGGTCGGCATCGCTGCGGACGGCCGGCCCCTCGCCTCACTGCTGCAACTGCCCGCCATTACCACGGCTCGGGCTCTAGCAGCCGGCGAGAGCGCCGAACTCGCGGCGGCCCGTGGGCTTACCCAAATGGCCATGATGGCAGCGACACAGATAGCCGACGCGTCCCGTACGGCTACGTCCATCGGCATGGCAGCACATCCGCGCTGTATCTCGTATGTCCGCGTTGTGCGGCTGCCCGCGTGCGCTCGGTGCATCATCCTGGCGGGCCGTCAATACATCTATTCCACGGGCTTCAAACGGCATCCCCGCTGTGACTGCGGAATGGAGCCGATGACCGATGCCGAGTGGAAAGCGAGCAAGTCCCCCGAGGACTTGTTCCGTGAGATGAGTCCCGCCGAACAGCGGAAGCGGCTCGGGGAAGCGGGCGTCATGGCCCTTGAGCGCGGGGCGGACCTCGGGCAGATCATCAACGCCCGCCGAGGAATGGCAACCGCGGTAACCGGTCGGGGCCCGATGCGCGTCACGACCGAGGGCACCACCAAACGCGGTATCGGGGCCAAGGCCATGGGTGCCGCGTTCGAGAAAGTCTCGGGCCAAAAGTACGCACGGGCCCGCGAGGCGCGGCTAACGCCAGAGACCATTTTCAAACTCGCGGGAGAGAACCGCGAGCACCAAATAGCGATGCTCAAGAAACACGGATACATCGTGTGAACCAGGGGGACCACCTATGGCAAACGACCCGCAGAACACCCCGGACAACGGCCCCGAGGACAAGCCCGAGGGTGCGCCCGGTACGGCTACCGGCAGCGAGCGCCAGGGCGAGGCGGGCAAGGGGCCCGAGGGCGACCAGGCCGACGCGGCGAAGACCGCCGAGACTGCCCGAGCGGCTGCCGAGAAGCGCGCCACCGACGCGGAAGCGGAAGCGGCTCGGCTCCGCCGCTCGAACGCGGCGACCCGGGGCACCGACCTTGACGCCATGCGCGCGGAGATCCGGCAGAAGTTCACGGAACAGCTCGTCCGCGCCGAGCTGCGCGCCGCTGCTGCGGGCAAGCTCCGTGATCCCGCGGACGCCCTCGCGCTGCTGGACGTGTCCTCGCTCGCCGGCTCCGGGGGCGATATCGACGCTGCCGCGGTGGCTGCTGCCGTGGACCAGCTCGTCAAGGACAAGCCCTATCTTGCGGTCGCAGAGACCGACCCCGCGCGGTCGTGGGGTGACGTGGGCGCGGGTCCGCGTGAGACCGCCGAGCCCGAGCCGGCAACCCCGCTTGACCGTCTGCGCCGCGCGTACGACGCGTAAGGAACCATTCCGCAGAGACGTTCCGGCAACCCATTCCAGGGGACGCATCTAAATAGGTGCCGTCCCCTTTTTCATGCCCAAAATCAGGGGGAATTCAACACATGGCACTGACTCTTCCCGAGGCTGCCAAGCTCAGCACGACCGATCTTCAGCGGGGCGTTATCGAAACGTTCGTGCAGGAGTCGAGCATTCTTGACCGGCTGCCGCTGCTGACCATCGAGGGAAATTCCTACGCGTACAACGAGGAAGCCACGCTGCCGGGCGTCCAGTTCCGTTCCGTGAATGAGGCTTACGCCGAGAGTACGGGCACCGTGAACCAGAAGTCCGAAAGCCTGGTAATCCTCGGTGGCGACGCGGACGTTGACAAGTTCATCGTTAAGACCCGCGGCAACCTGAATGATCAGCGCGCCATTCAGACGCGCATGAAGGTCAAAGCCGCTGCGTATAAGTTCCAGGACGCGTTTTTCAATGGCGACGTTGCGGCCGAGCCCAAGGGCTTTGACGGTTTGCGTAAGCGGCTCACCGGTAACCAGGTGGTTTCCGCGGGCACCAACGGCGCCCCGATTGTGGGTACCGATGGCAAGGACTCGCACGCGTTCTTCGACCTGCTCGACGCGCTCGTTGCACAGGTCCCGGGCCTGACCAACGCGAATGGCGCTCTGTACGCCAACCGCGCGGTTATCGCAAAGATCAAGTCCGCGGCTCGCCGGATCGGCGGTTACGAGATGGTCCGCGAGGCCCTTACCGGAAAGTACGTCGCCACCTACAACGGCATTCCGCTGCTCGACCCGGGGCAGACTGCCGCGGGCGCTGACATTCTCCCGCAGACCGAGACGCAGGGAACGGCCGTTGACGCGTCGTCCATTTACGCCGTGCGTTTTGGTCAGGCCGAGGACGACCGCGCGGTGACCGGGCTCACCAACGGCGGTATTCAGGTTACGGATCTCGGCGAGCTGGAATCCAAGCCCTCTTACCGCACCCGCATTGAGTTCTATACCGGCCTCGCTGTTTTCGGTGGCCGTGGTGCTGCCCGCCTCAACGGCGTTCTCGCCAAGTAAGGGAAGGGGACGGAATGCCACCGCGCAAGCGGGCAGCGTCCGCCCCGAAGATTCCGCACACAAATTCCTGCGGTGCCCCGGAACGGGTCGAGAGCTTTCCGGTTCTCGATTCCTCCGGGGCCCCGCGGACCGTGGCGCGGTGTCTGGCGTGCGGCGCTCAGACAGTCACATAGCAAGGGGAGGTAACGCGCATGGCACTCCCCGCATTGGCCACGGTGGACGAGCTTGCGGCGTGGATGCAGCGCGAGCGGGACGAGCTGCCCGAGGGGGCCGCCCTGGTGCTCGACACCGCGTCCGCCATCGTCCGCAGCGAGGCACGGCAGCGCTTCACCCGAGGGACGAGCACCGTTGCTCTCTCTCCTCGGGGACAAGGGGTCGCGCTGCCCCAACGTCCAGTTGTAGCGGTTGAGTTGGTCCGCGCGGGTGGTCGAGTGCTGCGGCCGGACGAGTACCGGTTGTGGCGTGATGATCTGTGGCTACGTGCCCTCGGGTTCGGGCCCGTGGTCGTCACGTACACCCACGGCTACACCGAGGTTCCCGCGACCGTGCGCGCCATCGTGCTCACGCTCGCCGGCCGAGTGCTGACCAACCCGTCCGATCTTCGGCAAGAGTCGGTCGGCTCGGTGTCGGTGACCTACGCGGCCGAGACCATCGGCGCGAGCCTCGCCCCCATCGAGCGGGACCAACTCGCCCGGTACCGCCCTCGCGCTGTTGTCGTGCAGCTCGGGAAGCGGGGCCCCTGGTGACGCTCCACTACACACAGACGGTCGTGATCGTGCGGGCCCCGTTCGTGGCGGACCGGTACGGCAACGAGACCGCCGAGCGGGATTGGTCGAGCGCCACCAGGACGACCGTCCGCCGCGTATCGGTCCAGCCGGACACGTCCACCGAGGACGACGGAGACCGCCCTGCGGTGACCACGGGCCTACGGCTGACCACGCGCCGCGGGGTCGATATCGACCTGATACCGGGCGACCGCGTGGTTGCCGTGGGCCGGCTGTTGGAGACCGACGGATATGTTGCGCGGTGGGTCGTCGGGGGGCGACTGCACCACGCCGAAGCACGGTTGAAGGAGGTGAACGGATGAGATTTCGACCCAACCGCAGCGGCATTAACTCGCTCATGAAAAACCCGGAAGTCGGACGGGAAGTCGAGCGCATCGCGGGGCGCATCGCTGCGAGTGCAGAGGGCGACGGGGGCGACTACCGGACCGACTCGGCTCTAGGTGCCCGACGTTGGCGCGCGGCTGTGATCGGCAATTACAACAAGCACAACGACGCCGAGGGCACACGTAGCGCGCTGCTGCGCGGAATGGACGGCGCCTAATGGCCCGTCCGCTGGTGCTCATGCCGGACGCGGTGGCGGTGGTGACGGGCTATCTCCGGGGCGCTCTCAAGGCCCGTGGTCGGCCCGTCCCTGTCGTCTCCCGCGTCCCTACTCCGCGGCCCCCGGTATTCGTCCGGGTGCAGCGCATCGGGGGCACGCAGCAGACCCCCGTTTCCGACCGTCCTCGGCTTGATATTCACTGCTGGGCCGAGAGCGAGTCCGCGGCTCATGATCTCGCGGCGCTCTCCCGCGCACTGCTCGGTGACATTCCCGGGGTGCGCGACGGAGTGACCGTTTACCGGGTGTCGGAAGTCGGGGGCCCGATGTGGCTGCCCGACGACCAGACCAGCGCCCCGCGCTTTGCGTTCGCCGTGGAAATCCACATGCGTGGACGGGCGCTCTAAACACCACTTTCATTTACTACGGGGGACACCCATGTCTCTAAACGCCAACGCCGTAAGGGTGGCGGTCACTGGTGCTGCCTATGTGGCACCGCCAAAGGCAACGCTACCGACTGACGCCGGAGCCCCTTGGGACGCAGCGTTCACGGATATCGGTTGGATCTCGGATGACGGGATTACCGAAGCCAACTCGGCGGACACCACGGAAATCAAGGGATGGCAGGGCGGCGCTACCGTCCGGAAGGTCATTTCGTCCAGCGAAATGTCTTTCTCCTTTACCGCCATCGAGACGAGTAAGACCGTCCTTGAGCTGTACCACAAGGGCGCAAAGGTGGCGACGACTTCCGGCAAGTCGGTGCTTGCCATTAAGGCCCCGGGCCCGGACCGTCGCACGTTCGGTTTCGACGTGATCGACGGCAACAGCCATATCCGCATTGTGGTGCCGGACGGCGAGGTCACCGAGACCGGAGACATTACCTACAAGGGCGACGAGGCGGTTTCTTACGAGCTGACCATTACCGCCTATCCGGGTGCTGACGGAACGGTCGCAATCAAGTACAGCGATGACCCCGCGTGGGGCACAACTCCCGCCGCGTAAACCCGCGTAAAAACGTACCGTCTATATCAGTAAGAGGCACAGCACATGGGTAATGCATTCGACCTTGACGTGTGGGTCAAGGAAGCCCGAAAGGAACCTTTCCGGTTCACCCTTGCCGGTCTGGTGTTCACGATGCCCGCAGCCGGCGAGCTGGATAAGGCCATTCTCAAGGCCGTGAACGTGGACAACCCGAGCGCCACGGATATTGAGACCCTGCTTAAGCACGGGCTCGGAGACCAGTGGAAGCAGTTTGACGACGTTCCGGCCCCGCTCGCTGCGCTCGGTGAGCTTTTCCGGCAGTGGCAGAAGCACGAGGGTACGCCGCTGGGGGAATCCTCGGCCTCTGCCGACTCCTGAATGAGTACGGCGAGGCCATAGAAGCGGATATGCAGCGGTATTACGGTACCGATCTGCGCGACCTGTTCCGGCCCGGATCGGGCCTTACGTGGCGCCGTTTGCGAGCCCTGGTGACGGGTCTTCCGGCCGACTCTGCATTGGGTCGGGCGATTGCCGGCCCGGATTCCGTGTGGACGCTGGAAACGCAGCTACTCGCAGCGGTGCATGACCGCTTGAGCGAGGGCAATTGGCAGCGCGGGAACGCGGGCTCGAAATCGCCGAGTAGGCGCCCGCAACCCATTCCCCGCCCGGGTGTCCGTACGGACCGGATCGGCGGGACACGCCGCGACGTCCGCGAGGTCGCTACCTACCTTGCGCGGTTGCAGCCGGGGAACGGGGGGTGATCCGGTATGGCTGTTGAAGTGGGAATGGGCTATGTGTCCATCGTCCCGGAGGTGGAAGGCTTTGCCGGTGAACTGCAAAGGCAGGTAACCGGCCCGGCACAAGCCGCCGGAAATGAAGGTGGGCAGGCAGCCGGCGAGGGCTTCACCGGGAAAATGGGTGGAGTCCTAAAAGGCGGGCTTGCTGCTATTGGTCTCGCTGCTGCGGCGGTCCTGACCAAGGGTTTCATGGATGCTCTCGACCAGGGAGCCATCAACGGCAAGATCCAAGCACAGCTAGGAACGACCCCCGATGAAGCGGCCCGATACGGAAAAGCCGCAGGACAGCTTTACGCCCACGGAGTCACGGATTCGGTAGAGGAAGCGGCCGATGCGATATCCGGTGTCATGCGCTCGGGTATTCTCCCGCCGGACGCCACCAACAAACAGATCGAGTCCATAGCCGGAAAGGTCACCGACCTTTCGAAAACGTTTGAACTCGACCTAGGCCAGACTAGCAATGCCGTTGGGCAAATGCTCAAAAATGGGCTTGCCAAGGACGGTACAGAAGCACTCGATATTTTGACCGCCGGCATGCAAAAGATGGGTCCGCGCGCCGATGACATGGCGGACACCATGAACGAGTATTCCACGAAGTTTCGGGATCTCGGATTGTCCGCGGCGGACGCTATGGGACTCATGTCTCAAGGTATGCAGGCAGGTGCCCGGGATACGGATACTGTCGCCGACGCTTTGAAGGAATTTCAGATCAGGGCGACGGACGGCAGCAAATCTAGCAAAGAGGCGTATGAGGCTATCGGCCTCAATGCTGAAGCGATGACCAAGAAGATTGCCGCGGGTGGTCCTGGTGCCCGTGAAGGGCTGCAACAGGTTCTTGACGGGCTCAAGTCCATGAAGGACCCTGCCGAGCGCAGCGCCGCAAGCGTCGGACTTTTTGGCACGAAAAGCGAGGACCTCGGCCGGGCCTTGTATGCGCTCGACCCGAAGACTGCTGTAAAGGCCCTTGGGGACACCGCCGGGGCAGCCGAAAAAATGGGCGACGCGCTGCACAACCATGCGGGTGCCAGGATTGAGCAGTTCAAGCGCGGGCTTGAAGTTGGGGTGACCAACTTCATGGGTGGCAGGGTGATACCCGCGCTTATGTCGTTTGGTAGCTTCATTGGCACGACATTCGGACCCGCGCTGAGTGTCGGTAAAGACCTGGTGACCGGTTTTTACGGATCTTTCGCCAGTTCGACAGGCGGGTCCGCCATCGATGTGTTCGGGCAGTCGCTTGCCGTCGTTGGGGGGACGCTGAAAGCCGCGTTCCTACCTGGTTTGCAGTCGCTCGCGTCACTGGTACAGACGACCGTTCTTCCAGCCTTTCAGGGGCTCGGCAGTGTGCTCATGAACCAGTTCGTTCCGGCACTCATGACGCTCTATACCGCCGTGGTCAGTGCCGTGGCGCCCATTTTGGCGTCTCTCGGCCGCATTCTCCTTGAGGTCATTTGGCCAGCCATGATGCGGGTGTATGCGGCGGTAGCCGAGAACATGCAGCCCATCTTGTCGGCCCTTGCCCAGTTCATCGGTTCGCGGGTGGCTCCGGTAGTGCAGTCGCTCGGGAGCCGACTATCCGACGTGGTGACCAAAGCGCGTCCCCTGATTGAGGTGGTGGCGTCTTTGGTGGCGTGGCTCGCCCGGCTTGCCGCGGACGTGCTCGGAGTGGTCGTGCCCGTACTCATCCGGTTGGCGGGTCCGGTGTTCTCTGCGCTATTCGGGGCTCTCGGCACCGTGATTGGGTGGATCGGTACCCTGATTGGGTGGCTGAGTAAGGGCGCGACGAGCGTACGCGGGATGGCGAATGCGGTCACAGGCTTCACGGGATCGGCGCGCGTCAAGTTCGGTGAGTTCATTGACTGGATGCGCGGTCTACCGGGGCGGGTGACATCGGCTGTTGGAAACTTCCGATCCCTTCTCAGAGGGAAGGGCGCAGACCTTGCGCGGGGCATCCTAGATGGAATCCGGTCAATGGGTGGCTGGCTCGCCAGCGAACTCAAATCTTGGGCGAAGTCGGCCATTCCCGGGCCTATTGCGGATGCGCTCGGTATCAACTCGCCATCGACGGTCATGCGCGATGAGGTAGGCCGATGGCTGCCCCCGGGCGTGGTGGATGGAATCGACGCTGAGCAGTCCACGTTGGATGCACGTATTCAGTCGATGGTGACCATGCCGTCTTTCGACCCTGCACGACTGGCCGGGCCCGTGCGATCACCGACGATATCCGCTGCCCGGGACGCGACGGTTGCTGCGCTGCTGCGGGCCTTGGATGCCGAGCGGGCGCGGGAAATCGTCCTCCGTATCGGTGAGACGGACATAGCCCGCGCCGTTGCGTCCGGGCAGCGTCAACTGGCAAGGAGGTAAGGGTAGTTGGGTATGTGGATTGGGCGCCCTGGATCACTGCGTGAGATCACGGACGGCGCGTCATCGTTCGACCGAAGTCCTGACCTCAACGTGAGTGAGTTCCGCTCTCTAGCGGGGGGTGTCACCACGTGGGCGCCGCTCGTTGCCCCTCGCCGGCTCAAGCTCGCATGGGATGCGATGCAGCGAGACGACGTGCGGCACCTCGATCGCCTCGCGCGTCGGCTGGACCAGCTCGGGCCCGTTGCTGTGCTGGACCCGCTCGCGGGGAATCTGCTAGGCGGTGGGCAGGCTGCCGGGCTCGGTAACCCCGCGCGGTGGGCGGTCACCTCGGCATCCGGATCAAGCGACCTCATTTTGTACGGCGGTGACTACGGCGAGCACGTCCCCAACACCGTGTCAGTGGAAGCAATCCCCCCGTCGAACGGGCCGGACCTGTTCTTTCAACATCCGACGTGGACGGGCTACCCGGTGGCCCCGGGCACTGCGGTGACCTGGTGGGTGCCAGGACTGCTCGCCGCGGGCGCGGCACTTTCACAGCTTCGTATCGAGTGGTACGACGTGGCGAACTCACTGCTGTCCGCGGCGGCGACGAATACCCCGCTGGTGCCAATGGTGCACACCGTGCCAGCCGGGGCCGCGTATGCCCGCCCCGCCGTGCGGTTCTCCGCGAAAGGCATGTGGGTCATGGGGGAATCCGTGCTCGCCCTCGGCGACGTGTCCGCCGCACTGCTGGCCGGTGACCGCCCGACCGGCGAGGGCTGTCCCAGCTACAGCATCACGCGGTACAGCCATGCGGCCATGGCCGGGGACGGCGCGTTCCGGGACATCGGCCTGGAACTGGTGGAGGTGAGCGGACCATGAACGCAGGCGACCCAGCCCTGTCTTCTGCTTCGGCAGCCGGCGAGCGGTACGCCACTCACACCACCAGACTCGGCGGCCGGGATGTGTCAACTCAGGTAGAGAGCTGGTCACTTGAGCGCGCCTACGCCACCGACCTACCGGACGCCATGCGGGCTTTCAACGGGTCCACCAGTGCCCAACTGGACGTGACCGTGACCGGGACCGGGGGCCGCTCGGCGCCTGCCCTATACGGGCCGTGGGCCCCGCGCTCGTCCGGTGATGTGGCCCGTCCGGGGCAATCGGTCGTGGCGGGGTGGGGCATCAACGGCGGGGTCGTTGACGCGTTCCGCGGCACGGTGCGCAACCGCTCTGCCCAGTCCGGTACCGACCTGGTGCGGGTCTCCGCGCTGGACGGTGCCGAGCGGGTCCGGCAGCCCGCCGCGCTTCCGCGCCCGGACGGTGCGCTGTCCGATCGCAACGGCAAGTGGACCGGGGCAGCGTCGCCGGTATGGGTGGTGGACCACCTGCTACGAGGCGCGGGAATTCACACCGCCCCGCCCCCGCGAGCGGGCAGCATCCTTTATGCCTCGCTGCATGGCGGTGCTGCCGCGAACGTCGGATATCTGGAAGGGATGAACGGGGATAGCGGCTTTTGGCAGAAAACGGATGCCCCGTTTGAGAGCGCGTTGGAGGGCGGTTTCAGCTCTCCGACAACCATCACATACATTCCGGCGCTGCTGCCGGTCAACCGGCGCTCGGATGGACTTTGGTTCGAGTTCTGGGCCAACACGGACGCCAACCTGTTCAGTGAACAGACCGTTAGAATCCAAACCGAATGGCTCGCGGGTGCCACCCCGCATTACGTCGCCATGGACGTCAACTTCACCACGGCCAAGCTCACCGCGTGGTCCGGGACCAACATCGACCCGACGAAGAACCAGGCGTTGCAATGGACGTGGGACAAACTCACGACCCGCGGCACATTCCATATCGGCTGGTGGTTCACCTGGTCCACCACGGGAGTTCCCACGCTCGCCCCGGTCATCACGCAGGCAGGTTCCGTGATGAGCCCGGACTTTTTGTCAAACGGCACATTCGGCACGGTTCCCGCGGCAGCCGGCGCGCTCTACTCCGTGAGCTTCGCGGTGCAAAACATGCGCACCGAGTGTTACCAGGTGTCGCAGATGACCGCGAAGCCGTCGAACCTCGCCGCGGCGACGCAAGACGGGACATGGAAGCGCACGGCGGCATTGGACATGCCCGTACTTCCGATGCGGGCTATCCCTGCGGTGAGCGGGTCCGCATGGGATGTGATCACCGAGATAGCCCGCGCGACCCTCGCAACAGCCGAGTTCGACTCGGACGGGTTCTTTCGCTGGCGCAATCACACCAGGTGGGCCACTGTCCCGACAGTTCCCGATGTGGTGGTGACTTCCGCACGCGAACTCGGTTCGCTCACGATGACCGAGGAAATCGACGCGTGCCGGAACCACTGCACTGTCAAATGGTCGAACTGGTCACGCGTAGAAGCAGACGGCATTACCGAGGTCCAGGAGTACCCGTCACCGGTCGCCATTGCCGCCGGGGCGACCCTTACGCGGACACTGCTGGTCGATGTGGACATGTACGACCCGCGCGCCCCCAAAACGGCGTACTCGGCGGACACCGGTTCCCCGAACCGGCTGGTCATCCGGGCTGGGTCCGCTGCATCGTCCGCCACGGTGGCCGGGGCCGTGGAGATCAGCGTTCGCCGTAACGGTGGGGCAGTCACGATCACCATGCGGAATCGGTCGGCGAGCACGGTCTATTACCACGGTGTTTCGCTTATCGCCCTGGTGCACGCTGCCCGGCATGACCCGGTTCCCTCGCTGTGGTCGGCGCGGGACACGGTAAGCCAGTCCTATTACGGCGTGCAGGTTTACGAGCACGACGCGAAAGTATGGGTGCAGGACACCACGTCGGCAAGCACACTCGCGGTAGCGCTTCGGGAAGCCGGGGTGTATCCGCCCCCGCTGTTGCAGTCCGTGGAAATCCTGCCCGATCCCCGAATTCGCCTCGGCGACGTGGTGCGGGTGGTGGACAGCACAGGGGCTCAACTGGACACACTGGCTTGGGTCATTGGCAACAAGGCCCAAGGGAGCGGCGGGAAGATCACGCAAACGCTCACCCTCCGAGGCACGAAAGCCAACGGCGTACCAAAGGATTCGGGACTGACACCCGATCCGCCCACGCGTCCGAACGCGCCCCTACCGACCTAAGCCTAGGGGGGACATGGAAGACGAGCGGGGCGACCCGTTGGGCGTCCGTATCGGCGCCCGTGAAATCTATGACGAGGTTGTTGGGCTCCGCGGTGACGTTCAGCGGCTCGGACAACAGGGGGAAAACGTGGACGAGACGCTAGAGGATCACGAGTCGCGTATTCGCGGGCTTGAGAGCGAGCGGGGCAAGTTCGTCTTGCCCGTCGCGCTGATTACCGCGGTGGCGACCGTCGTTGCGGCGGGACTGACCGTCGCACGCCTCGCCGGCTAGAGATCCGACCAGAACCACCAGCCCCGTTCCGGGCTTACCGGACGGGGCTTTTTCATGCCTGAAACCAGGGGGATTCAATGTCAGGTGTTGACGCCATGCTGTCCGCTGCTGCTGCGGACGTTGGCTATAAGGAGGGCCCGAGCAACAAGACCAAGCACGGTGCTTGGTACGGGCTGGACTACAACCCGTGGTGCGACATGGCGGTGAGCTACTGGGCGCACAAGAGCGGTAACGCTGCGGTCGTCGGGCGGTTCGCCTACTGCCCGAGCCACGTGAATTGGTTCCGTGCGCGGGGCCAGTGGGTGAGTAAGAATGCGCCCGCAAAGCGCGGGGACATTGTGTTCTATTCGTGGGACGGCGGACCGGTCGCCGATCACGTCGGCATCGTCACCGAGGACGCCCCGGCGGGCGGGACGCTGCGCACCATCGAGGGCAACACGTCCGCGGGCAACGCGGGCAGTCAGGGCAACGGCGACGGCTGCTATCGGCGCACCAGGTCCCGGGCGTCCGTCCTCGGGTTCGGCCGCCCCGCCTACCCGGGCAGCTGGAACGGGGGCAGCTCGTCCCCCTCGCGGGCCCGGGTGACCATCGGCGGTCTGTCGTACGGCTACGGGGCCAAGGGTGCCCACGTGACCCGGGTGGGTCAGGCCCTGGTAAAGCGCGGGTTCGGCAAGCACTACGCCGAGGGCCCGGGGCCCCTGTGGTCCGACGCGGACACGCTCAACTATCGGGACTTTCAGCGGTCGTTGGGCTACCGCGGAGCCGACGCGGACGGGGTGCCCGGACCGACCAGTCTTACGCGGCTGCTCGGCTCGACCGGCAAGCCCGCCGCCCTCGCGCCCTTCCCCGGGGCCGCGTGGTTCAAGAAGAACCCGCGGAGCCCGCTCGTGACCGCCATGGGTCGCCGCCTAGTCGCCGAGGGGTGCGGCCGGTACGTGTCCGGCCCGGGGCCGCAGTGGACCGACGCGGACCGCAAGAGCTACGCCGCGTGGCAGCGAAAGCGCGGGTTCTCCGGGGCCGACGCGGACGGCTGGCCCGGCAAGACCACGTGGGACGCGCTCAAGGTCCCGGCGGTCTGACCACGGCCCGTAACAGCGGTCCCCCTCGGCGGGGACCAGCTCGGGAACGCAAACGCGGACCCGTTCACACTCAGCAACTTTCAGGGGCAACACCCATGCAGTTCATCAAGACCCATCCGGCCCGTATCTACGCCGTTGCGGTCGCCGCTCTGGCCCTGGTCGCCCACTACGTCCCCGAGCTGCCGAGCGCGCTCGTCCTCGGCCTGGTCGCCGCGGTGCTCGGTACCGGTGAGGCGGTGCAGCGCGCCGAGGACCGTAAGACCGCCGAGACCGCATCGGCCGGCGAGGGCGGCCCGCTCGACGAGCGCCAGGGCGACGACCAGGCCGACGCCGACGAGCTGTCCGCGTGAGCTATCGGCACGTCGCACTCATGGGCCGGGCGGGGGCAGGGAAGGACACCGCCGCCGCTCGGCTCGTGAGCCGGTACCAGTTCGTTCGGGTGGCGTTCGCGGACCCGCTCAAGGACTCCGCCCTAGGGCTGGACCCGATCGTTGGGGCCGAGAGCACGTCTTACGGCTCGCTCCCGATCCGGCTGTCTGACGTGGTGCGCCGGTACGGGTGGGACCGCGCGAAGAACAGCTATCCCGAGGTACGGCGCACCTTGCAGAACCTCGGCGAGACCGTCCGCACGGACGACCCGGATTTCTGGCTCCGTATGGCGCTGGACAAGGTGCGCACCGCCGACCGGAGGTCCCTGTCCGTCGTCGTCTCGGACGTGCGCTACGCCAACGAGGCGGACGCGCTGCGGTGCGCGGGGGCCCTCATGGTCCGCATCGAGCGGCCCGAGGCGACTGCCGGGGGCGAGGCCGCGCGGCACGTCTCCGAGCTGGACCTAGACGCGTACCCGGCGGACGTGACGATCCCGAACACAGGCACGGTCGCCGACCTTGACGCCCTGGTGGACGCGCTCGCGGTCCGCCGCTGACCAGCGGGTGACGGGGTGGTGAAAGTGCCCCCTGTCTTTCTTTCTCTCGGTTTTTTCTTGTTCACCAAAAAAGTAAGGCTATTTCGTCACCTCATCACCCCTCGCCCCGCTGGTCGCACCCAAGCACAGCAATACGAGAGGGAACCAATGCCCGGAGCTATCCGGACGATTCAGCGCGGGGGCTCACGGTGGTACGTGGACCCGGTAACCGCGATCAAATACCCGGGCGTGACAAGCGTGGTCGCCATGCTGCCCAAGCCTTTCCTTGTCTGGTGGGCTGCCCGGATGACCGCCGAAACCGCGGTTGCCAACCTTCCAGCTGTGGCGTCGATTGCCGAGCGGGACGCGACCGGGGCAATTGATTACCTGCGTAATGCTCACAGCCGCTATACCCGTCTGCGGGCGAAGGTCGGCAGTGATGCCCACGACCTCTTTGAGCGCATGATCCGAGGAGAGATGGTCGGGCGGGTTCATCCCGACCTAGAGCCGTACCGCGGAGGATTCGCCGAATTCCTTGACGTGGTGCGCCCCGAGTTGGTCCGCGCGGAAGACATTGCGTGGTCCGACTCGCACGAGTACGCGGGCAGCTTTGACGCGATCCTGCGGGTTCGGCTCGGCGAGGACGGAAAGCCCGACCACGTGTCCGGCGAGTGGCACACGCTGATTGTCGATTGGAAGACGAGCAAGAGCACGTATCCCGATGTGGCGTTGCAGATGAGCGCTTACGCGCACGCCGACAAGATCGTTGCCCCTGACGGGACTTCCGAGCCGATGCCGGCATTCGACGGGGCCGCCGTTCTCCACATTACCCCGGAAGGTTGGGCGTTCAAGCACGTTCGCATCGACCGCGAGGTTTTCGACACCTTCCTGACGCTGCGGCGCGTTTTCACGTGGGACCGAGAAACGTCTAAGTCCGTGATCGGCCGAGCAATCGCCGAGAGCGCCCGCCGACTCATCACCGGTACGCAGCGGCGCGCATAGGCAACAGCACTAGCGGGCGGAGTCGCATTCCAGCGGCCCGCCCTTTTTCATGCCCAAAACCAGGGGGATTCACAGCATGGCGCTGCGTATTTTCGAGACTGACCCGGACGCGATGCCGAAGGGCACGTTTTCTGATGACACCGTTGGCCGCTTCCACTCGGGCCGGTCCGTCAACGGCATCCCGGAAGCACTTCCGGAATGGAAGGTGACGACCGGTGACCCGGAGGTTGCCGCGGCTATTGCTCAGCTCATGGGCGGGCAGCCGGAAGAGACCGAATCGCCAAACGAAAACTTCATCGAGATCATGACCGCCGCGAAGCGCGTAAAGGTCGTCCTGTCTGGCTCGGGCGCGATTACGTCGGACATGAAGCTGTGGAACGGCAACGTTCTCATTCACCACTGTGACGGGGTGGAATTCCTTTCCCCGGAGTCGGATAAGGGAATTGAGTGTGGCTGCCCCCGGCTGATGGAGGACCGGAAGGCTAACGCCAAGTCCAAGCGTGGCCCGTCACCCTCGATTCAGGTCATGTTCCGGCTCGCCGAGGATTACGACCTTGGCCTTTTCCGTTTCCAGACTTCCTCTTGGAAGCTCGCCGAGATGTTGCACGAGATCAGTAACGCCCTGGACAAGGTGGGCGGCGAAGCTCTCGCAGATCTGTTCATTGAGCTGGTGGAGTATACGACCAAGAAGGGCCGGGATGTGTCCTACTTCAAGCCGGTTATCAAGGTTGTGAAGTCTTGGAACGATGCCGTGGCAGGCGCGTAATGGGAAAGCGCGGCGTGGTCACGGATTACAGCGGAGACGAAATCTATCGCGGGGACCTGGTGGCCTACGCGGCGCGGCAGGGAAACCGTGTACGAATGGCGGACGCCATCGTTGACAAGGTGACTGCGCGACTCGTTGACGGCCGTTTGCGCGCCATGCTGCGCGTCATGCCGACTGGTATGGAGTCCGGATTCACCAAGCGTCGTTCGCTCCGGAAGGAATGGATTTCCGCTGAACACGTCCGGCTGATCGTGCCGGATGTGGCCGGCGAACGCAGCTAACACGAGCGACCAGGCAAATGGGCCGGGCGACCGAAACGGGTTGTCCGGCCCTTTGCTGTGTGGGGGACGCATGACTCTAAAAATAACCGCCGAGTACGCACCACCACTCGGGGATGTGCGCGAACTTTCCGAGGGTGACGAACTGACTTTGTGCGACGGGTGGCGACAGCGCCCGGATTGGGTGCGCTATCTCTCTGCGGCAGCTCATGCCATGGGCCGTGGATGCACTGTCCGGCAGGGGGCCGACCTTGGCTAACCCGAACAAGGTCAGGGGTACCGCGTGGGAATCCGCGGTGCGCAACTTCCTTAACGCCTATTTGGACCTGGTGGACGACGAGGGGCTATTCCTGGACCCCTTCGACGGGCTGAACGTCCGCCGACCCGCACAAGAGGGCTCGCGGGATATCGGAGACGTCCACGCCGTGCCGTTCATCCTCGAATGCAAGGACGTGATGAACCCGGCTGTCCCGACGTGGCTACGACAAGCCACCGCGGAAGCCGTCAACGCGGGATTCCCGTACGGGGTCGTCGTGCACAAGCGGCGCGGGCTCGGCGTCCGTGCGGGACGTGTGCATTTTGACGTACGGACGTGGACCCGGACACGTACAGCCCTCGGCTTGTCCAGCCGACACATGGTCGAGCGGTACGGGTTCACGACCACCGTGCGCGGTCTCGACGCGGACCGCTGGTACCTGACGACGAACGTCGAACGGTTCGCCGCGCTGCTGTCCGACGTGCGGGCAGGGGTGAGCCGTCGTGCTGCTCTCTGATCTGCTCGCCCGGTTCGACCAGGTGGCGGACGAGCCGGACGGCGGGTACTCAGCACTGTGTCCAGGCCACGCAGACAGCCGGCCAAGTCTGCGCCTGTGGCGGGGCGAAGACCTGAAATTGCGGCTCACGTGCCGGGCGGGGTGCGAGACAGCCGACGTGATCCGCGCGGCTCGGCTGTCCTGGTCCGATCTATTCGACGTGTCCGGCCCCGGCAACACGGTCTCCGCCGAGCGTCCCGAGCTGGTGCCCGCGCGACTGGTCGCAGGTCTCGCCGCGTACATCGACCGCACGTCGGCAGCGCTCGGTAACTACGCGTCCGAGTGTGCCGGAAAGGCTCGGGCCTACCTCACCGACCGGTTCGGCCTCGATGTGGAGACCGCCGCGGAACTCGGTATCGGCGTGGACCCCGGCGACCAGGCCGAAGACTTCCCTTATCTCTCCCGGCAGTACCGCGCGCATCTCCGTGTGACGGTCCCGCTGTACGGATGGGACGGAGCCGCGCGAGGACTTCAGGGCCGGGACCTATCGGGCGACTGTCCGGCACGGTGGCTGTCCCTGGTCAACCCCCGCAAGCACCGGTGGAGCCCGTACGGCGTCTTTCGCGGGGCGGGCGGGTACGGCACGGTTCTGGTCTGCGAGGGACCAGGGGACGCGCTCACGGCCGTTGCGTGCGGCTATGACGCCGTGGCGATTCGCGGGGCTTCCCTCGCAGGTTCGCCCGAACTGGTTGCCGAGCTGGCCGAGGGTCTGCGAAGTTCGCTCGTCATCCTCGCCGGAGACAACGACGTAGCCGGGGCCGGGTTCTCCGCCCGCCTCGCCGCGGGTCTCGCCGAGCACGGCGTTACCGCGTTCGCGCTCGAACTGCCCCGCGTCGGGTGGGACTTGACCGATTGGCGCGAGGACGACCCCGAGCGGTTCGCGGCCGAGCTTCACCGCGCGGTCAAGGCTGCCCGACCCGCACTCGCACCTGCCGAAGCTCAAGAAGCAGCGCGGGCAACAGAGTTGGCGACCCGTACGGGTGCCGATTCGGTGTCCCGGGACCAGGGCAGCGAGGCCGCGCGCATCCTGTCGGACCTGGTGGGCCAGTACGGCGAGAGCGACGCAATGAACGCTCACGCGCTGGTCGCGTTCACCAACGGCACGATCCGGCACGCTTCGGGACTTGGGTTCTACACATGGAACGGCCGAATATGGGTCCGAAGTGACATGCGGGTCCGGCAGGAAATCCACCGCATGGGGGCCGCTCTCGTCCTTGCAGGCCAAAATCAGTTGGCGCGCGGGTTCACCATGACCAGCCGGATTGACGCACTGCTTACCGAGCTTTGCTCCGTGCCGAGCGTGTCCATTAAGGCCACGAATTTTGACGACCGCCCCGACCTGCTGAACTTCAAGAACGGGACCGTGGATCTCCGCACGGGTCTTATACGCCCGCACGACCAGGCCGACCTACTGACGTACGGGCTCGATATCAACTACGATCCCAACGCGACGTGCCCCCGATGGGAAGCATTCCTGGGCGAGATCTTCCCCGGCATGCCGGACATGCCCGCGTACATGCAACGGCTGGTCGGATACGGCATTACCGGACACACCACCGAACAGTCATTTGGTGTGCTATGGGGCAAGGGCGCCAACGGCAAGAGCGTGCTCGTGGAAACCCTTACATCGGTGTTCCGGGCGATTGCCCGAACGACCCCATTTAACACGTTCGAGGAACGCAAGAGCAGCGGCATCCCCAACGATATTGCGGCACTCCGCGGGGCACGACTCGTCATGGCATCCGAAGGCGAGTCCGGAAAGCCTATGTCTGAATCAATCCTTAAGCGAGTAACCGGTAAGGACATGATCTCAGCAAGATTCCTCCGACAGGAATTCTTCGAGTTCCGACCGTCGTTCCTGCTGCTGTTGGCGACCAACCATAAGCCGAAATTCAAGTCGCAGGACGAGGGCCTTTGGCGACGCGTCAAATTGATCCCGTTCAAGCGCTGGTTTTCCCCTGCGGAGCGAGACCCCGCGCTAGATAGAAAACTGCTCGCTGAGGCCGAGGGAATCGCCGCGTGGGCGGTGCGCGGGTCGGTGACCTGGTATCGCGAGGGACTGAGAGACCCGCAGGTCATCGTAGGTGCGTCACAGGAGTACCGCGAGACCTCGGACCCGCTCGCGGGTTTCCTGCCAGGCGTTCTCGCATGGGCCGACGACTTGGTGACCATGAGTGGAAACGATTGCTTCAACACGTATTTGCAATGGTGCGAGGAAGAGAACTTGCCCGGTAGGGAACGGTGGACGCGGCAGGCTTTTTATTCGGCCATGGAGGAACGCGGCGCCACTAAAAAGCGCACCAACAAGGGTATTTCCCTCGGTGGTTTGCGCCTTGCCGACGAGAGCCCCGAACAGACCGGCCCGGGAATCTTCGGCACGTAGCCCAAACACACGCGGGGCCGTTCACCTGGAACAGGGTGGGCGGCCCCCTTTTTTTGGCTTTCGGGGGAAAGTGTGATCGAACTACGGCATGACGTAGCCGGCGACCTGGTGACCGTCCATGTGCCCGAAACAACGGAAGACCTAGCCGAGTTCTGGAAATGGCTCTACCGTGCACGGGAGCGGGGCCCTGTCGCCATCGACACCGAGACCACAGGGTTGGACGTATTCAGCCCCGTGTTTCGGCTCCGCACAGTTCAGTTCGGCGACGCGTCCGACGCGTGGGTGATCCTGTACGAGCGGGGCGGATATCACGCCTCTTACGCCCGTGACGCGCTAATCCGGCTCCGGGGAATCCTGATTCACAACGCGTCGTTTGACTGGCTCGTCCTCGGACAGAGCGCGGGCATTTCGCTGGAAGACCTCGCGCCGTGGACGACAGACACCCGCATACTTGCGGCGCTCTGCGATCCGAGGCAGCCCCAAGAGGGTGGAACAGGAACCGCGCTCAAGCCCCTATCGGCGAAATGGGTGGACCCCGCGGCCCCGGATACTCAGGGCGGGCTTACCAAGGTTTTCAACTCACTCGGATTCACCAAAGAGACCGGATGGGCCGGAATCCCGCTGACCAATCCCACATTTTTGCTCTATGCCGGCCTCGACGTGGTCCTGACGGCTCGGCTCGCCCCGATGCTGCGGCGGGAACTCGCGCGCCTGGACGTGCGCCCCGAGCTGGTCACGTACGAGCACGAGATAGCGAGGCTCTGCGCGGTCATGCAGCGCACGGGGCTGCTGGTGGACCAGGACTACGCGGCCCCGCTCGCCCGCCGGCTCGCCGAGGAAGCCGAAAAGCACGGGGCCATTGCTGCCCGCTACGGGGTCACCTCGGTTGGCAGCCCCGCACAGGTAGCGGAAGCCCTCGCGGCCATGGGCGAGCCCCTGACCGACCGGACCAACGCGGGCGCGCTCAAGGTGGACAAGCACGTCCTGTTGCCCCTCGCGGACCTTGACCGAGACTGGCAGCGCATCGGGGCCCGCACGCCAAACCCGTTGGCCTACGCGGTACTTCGGGCCAAAAGGGCGGCGAAGTGGGGCGGGACGTACGCCGAACGGTTCATGACCAAGCTGTCCGCCGCGGGACGGCTGCACGCCACGATTTCGCCGCTCGCCGCGAGGACAGGCCGTATGTCCGTCACGGACGGGCTGCACCAGCTCCCGTCATCCGATCACGTGATCCGCCGCGCGATCCTCGCCGAGCCCGGACACGTCATGGTGTCCACGGATTTTCAAGCCGTGGAAATGCGGGTTCTGGCCGCCCTCGCCAAGGTGCGCCGTATGACCGAAGGTTTCGTCAACGGTGGCGACGAGTTCGACATTCACGCCTATACGGCGAAGCTCATCAAAGGCGGCAAGGCCACCCCGCGAGACAGAAAGGTATTCAAAGGCGCGGGATTCGGAAAGGTTTATGGGGGTGGTATTCAAACCATCGCGAGGCAGACCGGGGCTACCGAAGCGGAGATTGCGCAAGCGGTAGCCGCGTACGACCGAGCTTTCCCGGAGATCAAACGCGCGTCCTCGCGGTGGCAGCGGCAGGCTTACCAGAACGGCATGGTTTTCATCTCGGCGACCGGCCGCCGGCTCCCGCTGGATCGCGACCGAAGTTACGCCGTGGTCAACTACGCATGCCAATCAGCGGCACGGGATGTTCTTGGGCAAGCCATGCTGAATATCGAAGCAGCCGGATTGCTCGAATACTGTCGCCTCCCGATTCACGATGAGCTTTTGGCGTCGGTGCCGAAACGGGAAGCCGCGGATATCGCCCGAGAAATTGAGCGATGCATGACGATGGATCTCTATGGTGTGCCCATTGTGGCCCATGCCGAGATAGGCGGACGCTCATGGGGCTCGCTGTATGGGGCCGACTACTAGTCACAGTCCGTCCCGCCGACTGCTCTAACCGTTACGCACAGCATTCGCGGAAGGGCCTTTTACTTAGACCCACAAGAGGCCACGCGAGTTGCACGGCCGCGGGTTACGGCTGCGTCCCGCTCGGTGATCATTCTCCTCCCACAGGATGACGCCGCCGCATCTGATCGCGCTGCGCATACTGCGTCTGCTGTATGCCCGAGTCAACAGCGTGACGCTGCGCGACGCTTTATGTCAACACAGTGCGCAACCATGCCCGACCTGTTGGTCTATCACCCTAAATAATCAGTAATACACGCATTGCCGTTCGCTGTTGGCCTTTCTAAATTCGACGCCACGCAGCGATAAAGGCAATGCGCAAGCCCCGTCCTGCTAACCCGGGACGGGGCATTTCTATGCCCTTTTCTAATGCGCATTGACCAGGGCGACGGGCCCTTTGTGGACCCCGTGCGCTCCGTTCCGGGCAACCTCCGCTCCCCACAAGGAGCAGAGCCCCAACCAGCGGAGCGATGCCCCCATGACGTACCTGTCCACCAAAATTATTTCCGCCGCCAAGCAAAATGACATCGACGCGGTGAGCGCCGTAATAGCAGAAACGGAAAAGCTCGTCAGTCAGCGGGCCCACGGCTACGCGACGGGAGCCGGCCGAACAGATCACCACTTGGCCGAAGATCTCGCGCAAGCAGGGCGCATAACCGTCTGGAAGTGCCTTTCAACGTTCAAGGGCGAGACAGGCGCAAAGTTCATGGCCTACATAGAACGCGAACTGCACACCACAATGCGGGACCTCCGACAGCAGACCCTTAACCCCGGGGTCAGCGAACAGACCGCGAAGGATTTCGAACTTGCCCTGGCCCTCGCACTCGGCGACCCGTACGACGCGGTACGCGTCGCGACAACCGAGGAAATGGGACCGCGCAAGATGAGCCCCGGGCGGGCACATGCGGCGCTGCTCTCCTGGCTCGGCGTGGACTCTCTCGACCGCCCCCACGGTGTGGACGAGCACGGCGACGACATGACCATGGGGGACGTGGTGGCAGCAGTGGCGAGCGTCCCCGCCGATCTGCTCGACACGCGCGACTACGAGACCACCAGGTGCACGGTGATTCGAGACCAAGTCCACTGCGCGCTAGGTGCGTTGGGGGAACGGCAGCGTCACGTACTCAAGGCAAGCCACGGCATATCACCGGTTGCCGACTACAGCGAACGCCCGGATGTGGAACTTGCCGAGGACATGGGCGTCACCGTCAAGGCAGTGAAGGAAGCGCGCGCCAAGGGGCAGAAACGATTCTCCGAGCTGTACCGGGCGGGCGCACGCACATGGTGACCCTGACGACCAGCGACGGCGGAACCGTCGAAATCACGCAGTGCGGGGCCCTGGTGGACATCCACGTCCGGGGCGCCGAAGGGCGGACCGTCGCCACCGTGACCCGCCGGGCAGGCGAAGCTGCCGCGTTGCTGAACGGGTGGCGGACGCCTCGCGATCCCCAGACGGACGGCCGGTAGCAATCCGGGCAATCGACGCATGTGAGTCCGATCACGTGTTCAGGCCACTGGCCGGAAACGTGTGGTACACGTAGTTCCACAGTTCACAACTGCCTGAAAGATCAAAAAATATGCGCATGCCATATTCGAACCCACGTACTATTGTAGTCGAATGATCACACACCGCGTTCTGCATGTGCGGACCACCGTGATCGTGCCAGGGAGCACGATCGGCGACGGTTGGTCCCCTTGCCCCGAACTGCCCGAGACGTTCGGAGACGACCGCGTGCCCTGTGGCGTGCTCGGCCTACTCGTCGGCTCACATGCCGGCATCGCGTCCCGACTCCTGCGCGGACACCACGGGTTCCGGCTGCTCGCCCGCGATGGCCGCGGCAGCATCCGCGCGTTCGTCGAGTGGATTCGGGACGCGGACACGGGCCTATGGGAGCCGGTATCTGACCCGTGGACCGCCTGCACCCATGAGCAACCTGAGACGTGCGTGGGGTCTGACGCGCACTTACGTGCCCACTACCGCATAGCGGCATAAGCACACCAGTAACCCGCACGCAAGGAAGCGCACCATGCAAGACCCACGCCCCAAGTCACCGCGCATAGACCTGTACGTCGTAGTCGCCAGCACCATGGATGCCGCACCGATCTGGATATCACCGCGGGCAATCGGACTGGACATTCCCGACCCCGCCACCTGGACGGACGCCTACACCTGCGCAGAACTGCGACAAGCCATGCTGGCGCTCGGGGCTACCTTCATGCGACTGACAACACCGCAGGAAGCCCCGCGTTTCCGGGTCATCGCTCGCGGCCCCGGCGACCTCGTAGAGCACATGTACGGCATGGGCTGCTGGCAAACCAAGGGCAGTATCTGGGTGTCCAGCGGCGTTCCGTGGACCCGCTGCGACCGGCTCCGCGAGCCCCGCCACATCTGCCCGAACAACGTGCTCCCGCACGTGCTGTAGGCAACAAACAGCCCCGTCACTCTCTAACGAGTGGCGGGGCTCTTTGCGTGTTGGCGGGTCAGGCGCCGAACTCGCCCGCCTTGATGCCGGCGACGAACGCCGACCAGGCCGCCGCGTCGAACGCGAGGGCGGGGCCGTGCGGGTCCTTGCTGTCACGGACGGGGACGGCGCTCGGCACACCAACGCCCATTTCGATGCAGTCGCCGTTGCTCGCACCGCTGTAGCTGCTCTTGCGCCACGTCGTCACCCGCAGACGCGCATCGTCACTGGTCATCGCTGAAACTCCTCCGCCGTCATCTCCAACAGACTCATCGACTCGTCCGCCGACAGGGCATCTCCCAAGGCCAAAGCATATGCAGCCCGGCAGTCATCGACCACCCCCGGCTCGTCTAGCAACCGTCCCGTCCGCAGACCTTCGACGTACGCAACCCCGGGGTCATCTGAGAAGTCCAAGAGGACGAGCATGCTTTCCAACAACGCGTGCGCGCCCCGGTCGAAGGGGAGCACGTGAACTCGCACACGACCTCGGCGACCGAGATCGGCGATGTGTTGAAGCTGCTCCGCCATGACGGCCCTACTCCCCACTTGTCGGCGGATCACGGCTTCATCCAGCATGGCCCACACGATCGGCCCATCTGGCTCTCTGATCAGGCTGGCGCGCTGTATCCGGTCGTCCACAAGCTTTTCGATTGCACGGGGGTCGGGATTGGCGCTTCCTGCCCGATAGACGGCGCGGGCGTACTCCGTCGTTTGGAGAAGCCCCGGGACTAGCGTGATCCCGTGCAACCTGATAAGGGTGGCTTCCCCTTCCAGCTCAGCTGCCGCGTTGAAGTGGTCCGCGAAGCGCGACTCGACCAGGTCGCGACGCATCCGATAGAAGAGCCCGTCAGTCCCCAGCACCTCATCAAGTCGCCGCGCATCTTCCGCTCGGGGTCGTCGTCGCCCTGCCTCCCAATGGGCGATCATCTGGGCCGAGATAAAGATGCGCTCAGCCAGGCTTTCCTGCGTGAACCCCTTCGCCTCGCGACGTCGTGCCAGCTCCTTACCGTAGAACTCCTGTGGAGACAGCCCCGCATCTGCTGCCGCCGCCGTCGTGGCTGAGCTCACATCAACACCCTCTCCCTACACCGCTACTTGGAGAGCCGGACCCCCCTGTATGAGCCAAAGATACCGGCAACGCTGTAGGGGAACGATCACACTTGGTGATCACAGGCGCGGCGAGGGGTGCCGGCAATGGAACACGCGATGAGCATGAAGATCTACCGCAAGCGCCCCGGTGAGGATGCGCCTAGGGACTGTCGAGCGACGGTGGTCACCATCAACTCCGACGACGTGGACGCTCAGTGGCTCGATGATCAATACCCGTTCCGGTGGCCGGAGTGCCGGTGCCCCGACTGTCGCCGTGAGGGGAGCTGACTGTGGAGAAACCTAATCACTGGCCCCCCGCGCCCGAACCGGCAGACATGAAGTTGACCCAACTCGTTGCCAAAGTTGACCAGTTGGAGACCAGGGTGGGTCTCTGCGACGCGGACAGCGAGCACACAGCCGCCCCGGCACAGACGATCCCGGGCGCCCCTCACGTCCGCGTGAGTCTGATGGTGTGGAAACCGCTGGACCCCGAGGCCCCCGATGACACGACCCGCGGTTTGCCGCAGGTCCTACTGACCCGCGAGGGTGCGACCTCATGGCAGGTGCCGGGCGTCATCCTGCGCCCCGGCGAGCTGCTGTTATCCGCGGCAGCGCGGGCTGCGTACGCGGTCGGGCTGGAACTGCCGAACTACCAGCGCGTACTTGCCACCGACTTTCGCCCCGAGCGCATGACGTTGGTCGTGGACGGCGGGTGGGTCTCGGGTGTGGATGCGCGGATAGCGGACGGCGAACTGAGCCCGTGCCGTTGTCACGCCGTGCCGCACAGCAGGCGGTGGGCCGCCCGGACGGAACTGGGCGACGTGATGACGCGCGCCCTGTGTGCCGCGGTGACCATCCCGCCAGGGAAGGAGAGCCGCTGATGATCCCCTTGCCGCGCCGCTGGAAGACCCACACCCACGGATACGCCGCGTTCTGTCTTGGGGATGGTGACGAGTGCGAAGCCGAGGCGGACGAGAGGCTGACCATCGCCGAGGTAGACGTGTGGATGGCCACCCACCGAGCCCACAGCGGACACGCCCGTTTTCACGTATCCGCCTTCGGTACTGCTGACCTTTGCGAGGACCAACCGCCGCTCCGCCTGCCCACCGCCGCCCCCGCGTTGCGCCTTTTGGTAACCGCTGCGCTGACACAGATGAACCACTTGTGGACCCGCCACTACACACACGCCCTCGCACGCTTGAACAAGCAGGCGTCATGACAGGTAGGCAACTGATCCGGCAGGTGGTAGATGTGCGCCTAGCGCGTGCCGGGGACTGCATCACCCTCGGTGAGCTGGTGCGGACCATCCAAAAGGTGCGGCGGACTGAGACCGGGACCACGCTCGTACTCCGAGACGGGTCCGTGACCCTCCTGCACGGCGTGCGGATCACGGTGCAACGGGGTGGCAGTTGGCCGTGATGACGTTGCAGTGCACAGCCGTCGGCATCGCTAATGTCCCTGACGCCGGGACCGCTTATCTCTGCGAGTTGGGCGAGTTACACGATGATGACCATGCCTCTCTCGTCCACGACCTAGACCCCTGGGGTGCCGTTTACTACCGCTGGTCAGAGAGCGGCTACCGCTTCGAGGCCCATCGGTGGTGCGCAGTTGTCGGAGGGCCTGGCGAGCACGCGTGCTCCTTCTATGTGACCCACCGCGGCCCCCACCAGTGGGCAGTCACGGACCCCACCGATGAGGCTGCACGCGCCGCAGCCGAAGAGGAGTTGTTCGAGCGGTGGCCGCACCTGTTTCAGCGTAAGCCGGCATCGGACTAGCGCCCGCCCCCGCCATCTTCCGATCACCCCCGCAGTGTTCATGGGGCGTGGATGACCCCGAGTGTGACGCGATTACGGCGACTACCCACTAGCCCCCGTCCGGCCGCCCTTTGGAACGACCGGTGGCAGTCGGACGGGTCCAAGTACCGCCCAACGACATGGGAGGAACACAGCATGACGACGCTCATTGAGCCCCCGACCCGCGAACCGGTTGCCGGAATCCAGTCCCTTGAACTGGAGATCACGGGTAAATGCCAACTCACGTGCACACACTGCCTGTCTGAGTCCAGCCCCCAAGCGTCCCATGGCACCATGTCGCCCGAGGACTGGCGAGCGGTCATCATCGACGCTGCCGGACTCGGCATCCGTACCATCCAGCTCATCGGGGGTGAGCCGACCGTTCACCCGCAGTGGCGCGGGTTCGCCGAACTCGGGCTCTCGCTCGGGCTCCGCGTGGAGATTTACAGCAACCTGTTTCACGTCGCCCCCGACTGGTGGGACCTGTTCGCCCGCCAGGGGGTGACGCTCGCGACGAGCTACTACAGCGACGAGCCCGCCGAACACGACAAGATCACCGGGCGTCAGGGTAGCTACGTCCGGACCCGGTGCAACATCCGGGGAGCGGTCAACCGTGGCGTCACGCTGCGGGCCGGAATCGTGGACATCCTGCCGGGCCAGCGCGTAGCCCAAGCGCGTGCCGAGTTGGAATCCATGGGGGTCCAGCGCATCAACACGGACCGGGTGCGTGCGGTTGGGCGTGCGGCACTGCCCGGGTGGAAACCGACTCTCGATGAGATGTGCGGGCGGTGCACCCGCGGACGGGCTGCCGTTCTGCCCAACGGTGATCTCGCCGGCTGCGTGCTCTCGCGCGACTTCCCGGCGGGCAACGTGCGGGAAACGCGACTCGCTGACCTACTCGGCGGGGAGCATTGGGCACAGCTCGCCGCGAGTGTCCCGCTTCCGGTAAGGAACGCGTGCACGCCCGACGACTCCGGAGACTGCGACCCGGCGAACACGCCATCATGCGACCCGCAGTGACCCGCACTCACAGAAAGGTTGCCGCATGAATTGGCAACAGCACGCGGTACGTCTCGCCGACCAGGTAACCGACCCGGATTCTCGGTGGCGCGCGCCAGTAGCAGCGACACCCCGCCATGACCTCGTGCCCCGCTGGTGGGAACGGGACGGAAACGGAGGGTGGCACTTGCGGGACGGGGCCGGCGACCACACACGGTGGATGGAAGCCGCGTACGCGGATCGCTCCCTGATCACACGCGTCGGTCCGCACCACGCCGACCACGCAAAGCCCGGCGACCAGCCCCAAGGAATGACCACATCTTCCGCCACGCTGCCGAGCCTGGTCGTGCGGATGCTTCGACATGGGCGGCTCGGGGACGGGCTTTCGTTCCTCGATCTGGGCACCGGAGCGGGCGGGCTCACCGCCTATGCGGCACAACGCATAGGAGACCGAAACGTGACCAGCCTGGACGTGGACCCCTACTTGACCAGTGCGGCAGGTGAACGGCTCGCACGGCTCGGGCTGCACCCCACATTCGTCACAGCGGACGCAACGGATCACGTGCCCGGCACGTACGACCGGATCGTTTCCACGGTCGGGCTGCCCGCCGGCCCCGGGCTCGCCCCCGTTGTAGCCGCACTGGCACTGGGCGGAAGGATCGCAACCACCATCGGGCGTACCTGCCTGATCCTCACGGGGTGGAAGCGCTCAAACGGTGACGTGGTGGGAGTTGTCGAGCGCGATACCGCCGGGTTCATGCTCACGCGCTCGGGCGACGACTACCCGCCGGCCCTCACCGAGCTGTTCGCCCTCGCACGGAGCGCGGAAGGCGACGACCGCAGTACGGGCAGCTATCCCGTGGTGGACATGCCGAACGCGTGGGAACTGGCTTCCATGCTCCAAGTCACCGCCCCGGGGGTGGAGTTGGGCTACGCCGAGGAAAGTGGAACCCGCACCGCCTACATGGTTCACGCGGACGGATCATGGGCCCGAGCATCTGCCAAGGGAACCACCCTGCCGGAAGTCCACCAGGGCGGACCGCAACGACTGTGGACGGCGCTAGAGCGCATCCGTGACCGCCTGAACGCGGAAGGGCTGCTGCCGCTGCTCGGAGCGCGATTGCGCATCACACCGGACGGTGTCTGCCATCTCTCCCGTGGGAACTGGCGTGGCGCTCTAGGCGACCGATAAGCCCCGTCCGCCCGTCCGGCACCCGTGAGCCGGCGGGCGGGCGGTTCCCCCGACCGGATACGCACACCTCGAAGCCCCCGCCCCTTCTCCGCTGGACGGACCGCGGGGTCGGGGTGGGCCAATTTCAATGCGGCCCCGGCACATCCCATGCCCCTCACTACGCACGCGAGGCAGCCGAGCCGGGGCCCGCGTAGCAGGCAAGGCACTGCCCCTCAATCGGCATTACCCGACTCGGTGGGCTCGCACCGCTCGCGGACGAATGTCCCGCGCTGCGGAAGCGTATAGACGTACCCCTCATCTCGTAGATAGCTCACGGCATGCCGAGCCGTGTTACGAGCTACCCCGTACATCTGCATAAGCGCGGATTCGCTCGGCACCCGCCGATTCACGGCCAAGTTGCCGTTCTCTATGTCCGCGATCAGGTCCGCGGCAATCTGCCGATACGGCGGGTCGGGGGACTCGTAGTCGATCACGCTCGTCGGCATGGGCCGAGCCTAGACGCCCGCGTACGTCCCAACCCGTCCGAGCACGTCTGAGAACGTATCTAGACGTACCTATAGGAGATGACTAGCGTTGCCAACGAAAGCGCCCCGACAGACCGCGTAGGACCGGTCCGCCGAGGCTCGCCGAAACAGCTTTCAAGGAGCTGAAACGACTATGCGAGACCTTATATCCCGCGCCCTTATATGGGTGCTGCGGCTACTGCTGCCCGCCCGGGGGCGACACACAGCACTCCACGCGCCCGCCTCCGAGCCGGTGACCCTGCCCCCCGTCATCTGCGCCCCGACAACCCCGATCCCCGTTCACGTCCTCGCTCGCTCGATTCCGTCGCCGTGGCGCCACCGCGTCGGGCCATGGCTACTCGTGCGGGAAGCAGGCCAAATCCGGGAACGCCGCCGCGCCGTCGAGTTCGCCACGCTCGGCCAAGATCACCCGTACACCTACCCCGGCGCCCCCTTCCCGAGGTCGGCGTTCACAGACTGGGTGAGCGCATGACCGCCGAGAGTCCATCCAGCACGCCGCAGAACGGGCGCAGCGCCACCTGCCTACGGTGCAAGCGCCTCACGTACGCGCCGATAGAAGTTCGCTACACCGAGCGAGCAAGCGGCCCCGGGGTGGCCCTGTACGCCTGCCCTGACTGCGCACCGCGCTATGTGCCCAGCCCGAGCCCAGACGACGAGATAGGCACCATCTAACACCCCACAGACAGGCAAGAGCCCCGTTCGGCCACGTGCCGGGCGGGGCCCTTTCTTGCGCTGACCTGGTCTTTTCTAAGTTGACAGGGTGTAGGGTCTACTCAGGTGGGGTGGACGGTGAGCTGACTTGTTACGGGGTCGTTGGGGTGGCGGCGGCCGGTGATCTTTACCGCTGTTGCGCGGTCTACTTCCTGGTCGCATAGGGGGCATAGGAGCGTGAGGGCTTCGGGTCCGTGGGTGTGGATGACGGCCGGGGCGAGGAAGGAAGCCAGGAGGTAGGGGTGGGCCAGGTAGTGGCCGGACCAGTTGTGGGGGATGCGCCAGTGCAACCCGGCGCCGAATCGGCGGTGGGCGGGTGGTACGCCGACGTAGTGTTCGGCCGGTTCGCCGGTGATGAGGGTGACGTGGGGGCGTAACCGTTGCCAGGAGGTGAGGGTGGCGCGTGGGGCCGTGCCTTTGGGCGTGAGCCAGTAGACGCAGTCGCGGACCGGGTCCATGATCGCGGCGCTGTTGTCCTCGCCGCCGTCCAAGAACTCCAATGCCCACTCGGCGACCGCTGTGCTGGTGCGGATGGCGTCCCATTCGCGGCCTGCGGGCAGCATCATCACTTCATCGCAGGGCGGGGGAAACCATGTGCTGCTCGATGCCGTCATGCCACACCCCCAGTAGCCTGATTGGTCTGTCCAGCGCGGGTGGTGGTGATGGCGTCGGCGAGGTGGCTCGCGTCGGTGAGTAGGCGCTTGGGGGTGGGCTTGACTCGCCACCACACCAGGTCGGTTCGGGTCATGCCGGGTACGAAGACGTACGAGCTGTCGTCACCGGAGATGGTGATGTTGTCGTCGTCGTACAGGTGTTGGAGGGCTGGTGCGTTCGGCTCGGTCAGCCAGGTCATCTGGCGGCCGATGTCCTCTTGGATGACCGCACCGCTCGCTTCGCCGAGGTGGGCGAGGACGCGGTTGCCGAGGTAGGTGGACAGGGTCAGCGTGTGCCAACCGAGGTCACCGACCCTGGACCAGTGCACCCCGCCACCGGACGGAATCCAGTCATGGGGCGGGACGGTGGACGTGCTGATTTCGGTGGGCATGATCGCTCCAGTAACAGGCGCTGTTCGGTGCGGGCGTTTCCCCACGCCCGTAAGCAGCCCCTCGCGAACGATGTATCCGCGTAACGAAGTTGGGGCGTTCTCTGACCGTAGGGCCGCAAAACGCCTGGAGCGGGGACAGGGCGTCCCCCCTGATTTAGGGGGACGCCCTGTCCCTTTTCCTGTCCACCGTGTGGGTTACTCGCTGGGCTGTGAAACCGTGTCGGCCAGGCTCCGGGCGACGCCTGCGAGTGGGCCGGTGATGGTGCGGGCCAGGTCAGTAGCCAAGGCTCGCCCGGACGGCACAAACCGCACGGCTTCCGGCGATGTTTCGTGCGCGAGGCGCAGGTACTGCAAAGCGGACGGCAGCTCGCGCCGGGCACGCTCGGCCTTCGCTGCGTCGAGATACAGCCGAGAGCGACGTTCCGTCGAGGGAATGCTCATCGGGTCTGTGACGTCTTCCAGGCGCCGCAGTGCGGTGCCCGGTGTCCGTAGCTGTGCGCCGAGTGTCACAGCGTGGACCGCCACGTTGCCACTGCCGAACACGGTCCAGGGATGCGCGTACCCGCGCGGCAGCGTCTTGGCTACGCGGGCCGCCTCATCGTGCTCATGCCATGCCTCCCCCTCCCGGGCGTCCTCCGCCGCGGTGACCGCAGCATGCAGGCACAAGGCGCCGTACATCGCCCGAGTCTGGTCGTCACCAGTCTCCAGCAGGTCGCGCAGCCCGGAGGCGGCGCTCCGTGCCATGCGCAGGGCCTCGTCAGTGTGTCCCTGCGCCCGCAACCCGTGGCCCACCACCCACGCCGCGCCTGCCAGGGTGAGGGGGTCGTCCGCCTGTTCAGCCCACATACGCGCCCGGTCCACAATGATCCAGTACAGCTCTGGTTCCGTGGTGTACGCCGCGTACTGCTGGGCCAGTGCGTATGTGGCGGTGAGCGTCGCTGCTACCTGACGGCGCTGGGGGCTGTCGTCGCGCACGGTGCGTTCGAGGGCGTGTCCAGTAGTGATCAGGCTGGGCAGGATTTTCGAGATTTCCGTACGCTGCCGCCTGGCCCGGTGCCAGATCTCCCAGCCCAGTTGGACGCGTCCGGCGTACTCGGCGGGGCTGATGTCGCCAAGTGCGGCGTCGGTGTCGGCGGAAAACGCGCCGAGGGGAGCCTCAACTATCGCGCGCCGAAGTGCTAGCACGCCTGGGTGAGTCACCTTGCCGCCGTCGAGCACCGGTACGGACGCCCCGCCCGTGAGTTGCGCGAGATCCTGGCATCCCAGCGCGCGGGCCAGGCGCAGGAGAAGCACCAGCGATCGTAAGTCGCGCTCGCCTCGCTCAATCTTCTTCACCCAGTCGGGCCCGCGACCCACGAGTCCGCCCAGAGCGGTGCGTGTCAGGTTGCGGCGTTCACGGAGGTCGCGGACACGCTCACCAAAGGTCATGTCTGCGGTCATTTCTGCATGAAAGTCCGGCACTTGAGCCCCCTTTTCCAGGGATATACCCGCCAGGGTAATGATTCCATGAGAGGCATGGGGTGAGTCCTCAGCGTGGTGCGAGGGCCCAGACGAAGAGGGCCGAGCCAAGCAGTCCGACCAGCCCCGCATGCGCGGGGACCACAGCCCGACCGATCACGGGGCGGTGCACAGCGCGGGACCACCCCCGCACGCGCGGGGGCCACGAGGAGCGGCCGGATGCGCGCGACGCACCGGAGGGACCACCCCCGCACGCGCGGGGACCACCTCGCGACGAAGGACAAGCTCGCGGCGCAAAAGGGACCACCCCCGCACGCGCGGGGACCACGTCGGAAGCTACATTCGAAACCTGATTTTCGTGGGACCACCCCCGCACGCGCGGGGACCACAGTTCGCCACCTGCGACGTTACCGCGCCATAGCCCAGTTTTTACCCACTTCCGCGAACTCCGACATACTGCCCCACCGCGACATACCGCCCCGCCCCCTCCCGCGCTCAGCGTCAACGTCGCGCCCATGTGCGCTCGCTCGCCTTACGCCTGCGCCCATGCTCCCACCCGTCTACCCGCCCGGGGCCCCGCAGGTAAGCGCGGCCCACTATGCGGGAGTTGTCGGGCTGCGGCCCGCCGCCGCTCTGCCGCAAGAAATGACGCGCGGCGCGCGGGCCAGCCCAGCCGAAGCCCCGCCGCATGCGCGCCGAAGCCCGCCCCAGGCGGAAAACGGGCTAGCTCAGAGGTGCGGCTGAGCCGCCGGAGAGCGGATAGAACGGTAACGTCGGAACCGTCCGGGGCGCCAACATTGCGAGTTCGCTGGGGTTTTGGTGGGGATCGAGAGCGATCAGCTCGTTTATGACTATCTGGGCAAGGTCGGCGACCTCGCCCAGCGGCAAGGGCTGCTGTCCGGTGACCGGGTGCGGCTCGTTTCTGAGGTGCGGGCCGATATCGACCGGCGTCGTGCCGTCGCGCCGGGTGGTGACAGTCCCGCCGCCGTGAAGAAGCTGCTTGCGAAGATCGGTACCCCGGCGGAGGTGGTCGCGGCGGCCGGTGGTCGGTCTGCTGGGGCCGCTGGAGCCGCCCCGAGCGAGGGAGCGGGCGCGGACGTCGGCCCGGCGCAGGGTTCCGGTTCGGGGTACGCGGGTGTGGGGCATGCCGCCGACAGTGGCAGCGGGCGCGCCGGGGGTGAGGCCAGCCCCGACCGCGGTGGGCTCGCCGGGCTCTCCTCGGTGGCCGATCAGGCGGCGCGCGCCGCTCGGGAGAAGCTGTCCCGGCTCACCGAGCGCGGGTCCCTGACTGGTGGCCTGACCAGCGGCCTGACCGGCAGGTTCACCTCCTCGCCGCGCCGCGACGCGGGCGGCTCGCCCGGGCAGACCGTACGGCCGGCGACCCCTGACCCGTGGGCCGAGCAGCCCACGGAACAAGGGCGCGAGGGGCGGCGCGGGCCTGGACTGCGCAAGACGAGGCCCGGCGAAGCCAGCAAGACAGACGGGGCTAACGCGGCGGGTAGGGCCAGCGAGGCGGACGGTGCGGGGCGGGGCGGGTTCGCCGCGTCGCCGCGGGTGCCCGCGCCGCGGCCACCGGTTCGGCCGCCCAACGCCGCCTCGCCGCCGCATCTCGCGGGTGAGGACGAGTTGGGCCCGCGCCAGTCAGCCCCTGACTGGTGGCGTACGGAACCGGGGCCGCTGGACATCAGCCCGTTCGACGGCAGCGGGCCCTTCGCGCCGCAGGGGGCCGGGGCCGGTTACATGGACGGCTTCGTCGGCGGTATTGAGCTGCCCGAGCTCCTTCATCCCCCCACCGACCCGGGCCGACAGCCCGTCGAAAAGGTCCCCGCCGAGGACGAGGACGCCGAAACGGTCGAAGGCGCGGATGACGGCGCGGCGGTCGATGAGGGGGGCGGCAAGCGCCGTGGGCTGGTGCGGCGGATGCTGCTGCCGCGGCGTGGCGGCGGCGCGAAGGCGAAGGGTGACAGCGGTGCGGGCGGCGGTTCGGTTGCCTGGCTGCCGGTGGTGGCCGCGCTTTCCCTGGTCGGTGGTGCCGCGTTCGGTAGCTGGATCGCGCTCGGAGTGGGCTGGGTGCTCGCGTACAACACCCGCAGCCTCTCCCGTAACGAGGCGAAGTTCGCCGCGATCGGCGTTCCCAGCCTCGCGGTGTTCGGCGGCCTCGTGTGGCTGTGGGGGCGCTCCGAGGGGCGGTGGGGTGCGGCCATCGCGGAGGGCGGCATGGATGACGCCCTTGACGGTACGACCCCGGGCGTCATCCGGGCCGCGGCGATCGGGTCGGCGCTGTATCTGGTGTGGCGCGCTCGACGGCGACCGGTCGGGTGACTTCGAACCCCACGGTTTCAGATCCCAGGGCTTCCCCGACCCCGAAGCACCAGGCACCAGGCACCCCGGTACGGGTACTCGCGGGCCTGCGGTTAGGTGACGCTCAGTGCGGGCGGCGTGCCACGGCAGAATATCGGCCATGCCCTCGAACCCGCACCAGCGCCGGCAGCCCGCCCCGCGGCCGTCCCCACCCTCCCAGCCGAGCCCGCGGCAGCCCACCGAGCAGCGGACGAATCCGCAACCGAATCCGCAGCCTCAGAGCCCGCAGCCCCAGAGCTCGCAACCCCCCAGCTCGCAACAGCAAAGCCCGCAACAGCAAAGCCCGCAACAGCGAAGCCCGCAGACCCCCAGCCCGCAACAGCACAGCCCGCAGCCGCGCCCAGGCGGCCCCGTTCCGGTCCTCACAGTCGGCTTTGACCTTGATATGACGCTCATCGACTCCCGCCCCGGGATCAAGGCGGCCTATGCGGCGCTGGCCGCGGAGACCGGCACGTTCATCGATGCGGACCTCGCCATCACCCGGCTTGGCCCGCCGCTCGAACAGGAGCTTGCGCACTGGTTCCCCGACGACCAGATTCAGCCAGTCGGCGACCGCTACCGCGAGCTCTATCCCGCCCACGCCATCGGCCCTACCCCGGCACTGCCGGGCGCCCACGAAGCCATTGCCGCGGTCCAGCAGTACGGCCCCGGCGGCGGCGCGGGTGCGGGCGCCAGTGGCGTCGCTGTCGGCGGTCGGGCGATCGTCGTCACGGCCAAGCACGAGCCCAACGCCAAGCTGCATCTGGAACACCTCGGCATCCGGCCCGACGCCGTCATCGGCTGGCTGTGGGCCGAGGCCAAGGCGGAGGCGCTGCATGAGTACGGCGCCAGCGTGTACGTCGGTGACCACATCGGAGACGTACGCGGCGCCCACACCGCCGGGGCGCTCGCGGTCGCGGTCGCAACCGGCCCTTGCGACGCGGACGAGCTGCGCGAGGCCGGGGCCGATGTGGTGCTCGCGGACCTGACTGAATTTCCCGCTTGGTGGCGTGGTTACGTGGCTGACCTGGCCTGACGTCGCTGTGCGGCGATCGACGACAGCAGGCCGCCGGTCGCGATCAGGAAGCCGACGCCCATCAGCATCGACACGAAGTAGGCGGGCGTCGGCAGGCGGTCGAGCCCGAGCAGCAGCGGGGTCACTGTGGCCAGTGTGCCCACCGCGCCGACCAGGAAGACGATGGCGCCGATGCGGACCAGGAGATCCCCAGTTCGGGAAGTTTCATTACTCACACGACCAGGGTAGGTCCCCTACCTGCGACGGCGGGACCCTGTCGGGTCATTACGGAGCAGGAACGACCCGGGTACGTCTTGTCACCAGGCTCCGGACCATTAGCCTTGGTGACGGCGGGTCTTGCGACCCGCTGTAGTGCTATCCAGAGCTGTTTTCCGTAGTTTCCCGACGAGTTACGAGGACGAGGACAGACGTGCCTACCGGCAAGGTCAAATGGTTCAACAGTGAGAAGGGCTTCGGCTTTCTCTCCCGTGACGATGGCGGTGACGTCTTCGTTCACTCGTCGGTGCTCCCAGAGGGCGTAGAAGCGCTGAAGCCAGGACAGCGCGTCGAGTTCGGGGTTGTCGCCGGAAACCGTGGTGACCAGGCACTTTCGGTGACTATCCTCGACCCCACGCCCTCCGTGGCAGCGGCCCAGCGGCGCAAGCCCGATGAGTTGGCCTCCATCGTTCAAGACTTGACGACATTCCTAGAGAACGTCACTCAGCAACTTGAACGCGGTCGCTACCCCGACAAGGCCCAGGGCCACACGATTGCGGGCATGCTGCGCGCGGTGGCAGATCAGCTCGACGTATAGGCAGATCGACAGGTAGGCGAGCAGCACTCATCGAGCCGGCTCCACGCGAGCAGCACTTATTGAGCCGGTTTCGCGCGAGCAGCGTTCATCGGACTGGCTCTCGAGCGAGCCCGTCCTTTCTCGGGCCCGGCGGCTGACCACAGCACGCCGGGCCCGTGCCGGGTCGCGGACCGGGCGCAGTGTTATTCGGAGAATCTTTCTCGTTTCTCGGCCATCGTCAGTGCGAGCACCCTTCGGTTAGATGGGTGGATGAACGCCCAGCCATCGGAGCTCCCGCGAGCCGCCCCGGCACGTCCGTCAGGCGGCCCGGCCCGCTCGTCAGCCTCCCCGGTCCGTCCGCCAGCCGGCCCGGCTCATCCGTCAGCAGCCTCGAAGGAGTGGCTGATCCCGTTGCGTCGGGAGCCGCGGCAACGCCGTAGCCGCGAGAAGGTGGACCGGATCTTGGACGCCGCCGTGGCGCTGGTGGTGCACGAGGGGTACGCGGCGGCCACCACCACCCGGATCGCTGAGCGGGCCGGGGTCGGCCTGGCCACGTTGTACGGCTTCTTCGCTGACCGTAGGGCGGTCTTCCGGGCGGCATCGGCCCGCAACCTCGATGTGTTCCTGACCCGGCTTGAGCGGTTGATGGAGGGCGCCGGATTCGCGCACTGGTGGGAGGCGGCGGCGGCCGGTTTCGACGAGTACGTACGGATGTCGCGGGCCGACGTCGGGTTCCGGATGGTGCTCTTCGGGGATGTGGCCGACGACCGGCTGTTAGCTGAGGGGCGACGCAATGACGAGGTGGTGGCCGACCGGCTGGCCGAGCTGGTCGGCGAGCAATTCGGGGTCGCCGTGGACGAGCGGCTGCGCACCGCGTTGCTGATGGCCGTTGCCGCGGGGGACGCCCTGGTCAAGCTCGCCTTTGAACGCGACCCAGACCAAGGTGATCCGGCCGTACTCGCCGAGGCGCGCCGCGTGGTGCAGGGCATCTTCGAGCGCGGCGCGAGGACCGGGGCGGCGGGCCCCGCGGCACACCCTGCGTGAGCCCCTGCGGCCAACCGCCCCCGGCCAGCCGCCCTCGGCCAACCGCCCGGCCGAGAAACGCCGGGACGCGGGGGAGTCAGGGGGCTGGATGCCCGATGGCGGAAAGTGGAGAAGGTTTTCAGGTTTCCCCTGACGCCATATTGACCCGGGAGTAACCACGGTCTCATTCTGGGCCGCAAGCGCCGGCCGGCGGTCCTTCCGGCCGTACGGGATTACCACCTCACCCCTCACAGTCAGGCACCGCGTATGTCCTTACGCACGTTGTGTCCGTCGTTCGGCCTGCGCCCTCGCGGCCCTCAAACCGGCCCCATGCGCAGCCGCCGCCATTCCCGGGCGATTGCCCGTAACGCGACCGTACGAGCCGTAATCGGTGGGCTGGTTGCCGCGCTCGTGGCCGCTACCGGCCTCGCGGCGGTCGGGCCAGCGGCGGCGGATGCGGCGCGGACGGAGCGCGGCCAGGCAACGCAGCAACAAGCCGCCGCTGACCGGGGATACCGGGTCGGCGTGGGCATCGCCGACATCACCGGAGAGGCCGCCGAGGTCGGCATGATGGGGTATGCCCGGCTGGATCAGCAGACCTCCGGCATCCACACCCGGCAATGGGCGCGCGCCTTCGTGGTGGAGCAACCGGGCGGTCAGCGCGCCGTGTTCGTCAGCGCCGACGCCGGGATGATCATGCAGGGCGTGCACCAGGAGGTGCTGCGCAGGCTCGCCGAACGCTTCGGCCCGCGCTACACCGAGAGCAATGTGACCCTCTCCGCGACGCACACGCACGCGGGCCCCGGTGGTCACTCGCACCACGTGCTCTACAACCTCACCACACTCGGCTATCAGAAGAAGACCTACGAGGCCATCGTCTCGGGCATCGTCGCCTCCATCGTCTCCGCCGACGCCCACAGCGCCCCAGGCACCGTGAAGATCGCGACCGGCGATCTGCACGACGCCAACGTCAATCGGTCGGCGGAGGCCTTCCGCCGCAACCCGGCCGCCGAACGGGCCCGCTTCCCCGGCGAGGTGGACACCCGGATGACCGTGCTCCGCTTCGAGCACGGCGGCCGGCCGATCGGCATGCTGAGCTGGTTTCCCACCCACGCCACATCCATGACCCCCGAGAACACGCTGATCAGCGCGGACAACAAGGGCTATGCCGCGTACCGCGTCGAACACGACGCCTACGGCGTGGACGCGGACGAGCGCGGACGGTTCGTCGCCGCGTTCGCGCAGACCAACGCCGGGGACATGTCGCCGAACCTGCGTGACGGCGGCGCACACGGCCCGACCGACGACGAGTTCGAGAACACGAAGATCATCGGGAAGCGGCAGGCCGATAAGGCACTGGAACTCTTCAACGGCGCCACGGAGGAGTTGCGCGGTCCCATCGACCATCGGCAGCGCTACGTGGACTTCTCCGCCGTGGATGTCGCGGGCGGCTACACCCCGGACGGCCAGCCGCACCGCACCTGCCAGGCGGCGCTGGGCCAGGCGTTCACGGCCGGCGCCGAGGACGGCCCCGGGCCCGACCTTGTGGAGGAGGGCGATCTCAGGGCCAACCCGCTGGTGGTCGGCCTCGGCGCGGTGCTCAATCCCGCGCCCGCGGAACTGCGCCGGTGCCAGGCGCCTAAGCCGGTCTTCTTGGCGACCGGGGCGCAACACCCGTCCTGGACGCCGCAGATCCTGCCCGTACAGATCGTGCGCATCGGACAGCTCACCCTCACGGCAGCCCCGGCCGAGTTCACCATTGCCGCGGGCCACCGGGTCACCGACACGGTCGCCGCGGAACTGGGCGCCGGCTCCGCGCGGCACACGGTCTTCGCGGGCTACTCCAACGCGTACAGCCAGTACGTCACCACGCCACAGGAGTACGACGCCCAGCACTACGAGGGCGCCTCCACCCACTTCGGCCGCTACACCCTGCCCGCGTATCAGCAGGAGTTCGCAAAGCTGGCGAGGGCGCTGCGAGACGGGGAAGCGACACCGAGCACGGTGCGCCCACCATGGCAGGGTGACCGCCAACTCGGCTTCCAGCCCGGCGTGGTGCTGGACACCCCGCCCGCGGGCAAGGCGTTCGGCGACGTACGTGACCAGCCGGCCGACAGCTACCGGCGCGGCGAGCGCGCCACCGCCACCTTCTACACCGGCCACCCCAAGAACGACCTGCATACCGAGGGCACCTTCCTTGAGGTGCAGCGCCGCGACGCCGCGGCCGACGCTGGCTGGCGCACGGTGGCCACCGACAACGACTGGTCCACCGTGTACCGCTGGAAACGTGCGTATCTGGCCGTCTCCACCGCCCAGTTGAGCTGGGACATCCCGAAGGACGCAGCGTCAGGCGAGTACCGCATCACGCACCACGGCGACGCCCGCTCACTCGGCGGCGACATCAGCCCCTTCACGGGCACGTCCCGAACGTTCACCGTCCACTAACCGCGCTCCCTGGCCACGTCGCTGACCGGCCTGCCCAGGTGGCCATCTGACCGGCCGCCGTCCGCACGAGAGTCGTGGTGGACGGAGGGGCCAGCCGCGGGGCGGGACTCCTGGCAGGGGGTCTCCCGCCCCGCGGCTTTTTCGCGGACCGTGACGCCCCGTGAGGCGCTGTGAGGCACCGCGAGGTGTGGGACACCGTGACGCCCCGTGAGACACCGTGACGCCCCGCGGGGCACCGCCGTCAGACGAAGTCGAGCGCACCGGGGGGCAGCGCGGGCACCAGGCCATCGGCCGCGGCCCGGGTGAGTAGCCCGCGGACGGCGGCGTAGCCGTCCTCGCCGAGGTCGGCGGTGAACTCGTTGACGTACAGGCCGATGTGCTGATCGGCGACGGCCGGGTCCATCTCCTGCGCGTGCGCCAGCACATACGGACGGGCGGCCAGCGGGTCATCCCAGGCCATCCGTACCGAGGTGCGCGCCGCTGCGGCCAGCGCCCGCAGCCGCTCGGGGCCCAGTGCGCGCTTGGCGATGATCGCGCCGAGCGGGATCGGCAGCCCGGTGGTGGCCTCCCAGTGCTCGCCCATGTCGGCGAGGCAGTGCAGTCCGTAGTTCTGGTACGTGAACCGCGCCTCGTGGATGACCAGGCCCGCGTCCACCGAGCCGTCCCGCACAGCGGGCATGATCTCGTGGAACGGCAACACCTTGATCTCGCCCACGCCCCCGGGCACCTCGGCGGCGGCCCACAGCCGGAACAGCAGGTACGCGGTGGAGCGCTCGCTCGGCACCGCGACCGTACGGCCGGCCAGGTCAGCGGCGCGCGCTGGTCCACCGGTGAGCACCAGGGGCCCGCAGCCACGGCCGAGCGCCCCGCCGCACGGCAGGAGCGCGTACTGGTCGAGCACCCAGGGGAGTACCGCGTACGACACCTTCAGTACGTCGAACTCACCGCGCTCGGCCATGCCGTTGGTGATGTCGATATCGGCGAAGGTCACATCGAGCGCGGGCGCGTCCGGGACGCGGCCGTGGGCCCACGCGTCGAAGACGAAGGTGTCGTTCGGGCAGGGCGAGTACGCGATCCGCAACGGGCCGTCGTCGCCGCGCTGGCCGCCCTCGCTGCGGTGGCTGTGTTCGAAGCGTGCGAAGCGTGCGAAGCGTGCAGAGCGTTCGGTGCCTTCGAAGCGTTTGGTGCCATCGAAACCTTCGCTGGTCACGGGGTCCTCCTCGCGCGGGGAGTGGCTACGGGGGCCGCGTTCGGCGGGCGTGCGGGGGCCGGCGGCAGGCACAGCAGGCACATCGGGCGTGGCGGGCGCGTCGCGCGCCGCCCGCGCTTCCGCCCTGTAGGGCGGTGTCCGCGCGAGCGCGGCGAAGGCTTCCGCGAGGGCGTCCAGCGCTTCGCCGATGCGCCAGGCGGGCCGATCGCGCGGGCCGACCGCGTTGGAGACGGCACGGACCTCCAGCGCGGGCACTCCGTAGGCGGTGGCCGCCTCCGCGACGCCGAAACCCTCCATCGCCTCGGCCACCGCGCGGGGGTGGCGGGTGAGGAGTTGGGCGGCGCGGGCGGCGGTCCCGGTGACGGTCGAGACGGTGAGTACGGTCCCGCAGACGGCCCCCATCGCCTCGGCGAGGGTCTGTACGAGATGCGGCGGCGGTACGTGCTCGACGGTGCCGAAGCCGAGCTCGGTAACGGCGGCGAACCCTTCGGGAGTGTCCGCCCCCAGGTCGGCGGCGACGATCGCGTCCGCGACGACCACGGTCGCCAGCCCAACGCTGGCCCCGGCCGCCGGCACCTCGGCTGCCGGCACCGCGGGCGAAGACCCCGCGGGCGAAGCCGACGTGCCGGACGCAGCCTGGTGCGTAAGGAAACCGCCGCCGATGCCCGCCGAGATGACGAGGTCGTACGGGGCGCCCTCGGCGATCGCGGTGGCCAGGGCGCTGCCGGTGGCGGCGGCCGATGCGGCCGGGCCGACTCCGGCCGCGATGACATCGGCCGTCAGCGCGTCCAGGGTCAGCGCGTCGGCGGCCCGCGGCATCGGAAGGGCCAGTCGGTGCCGCGTATAGCGGGGGGCGCCGGGCAGGGAGCGCTCGACGCCTTCGAAGGCGCCGGCCTCCCGAATGCCCCGCACCACCGCGTCACTTTCGGCCGAAACTGCGGTCACGATTAGCGCGCGCATGTGCTCACGCCCCTTGGTCGGTGCGATATGCGGGAGGTGTGGGGGTGCTGCTGGCGGTGCTGGTGCTGGTGGTGCTGGTGCTGGCAGTACGAAAAGGCTCTGCGGTCGGCAGTGGGGGGAAGAGGACCGCCGGGGAGGCGGGTAGCCGGGGCAGTCGTCCGGCGGGCAGCCGGCCTGCGGTTACTTCTCGCGCTCAAGCTCGAAGTGCCACATCGCCTTGGGGCCGTCCTTCTTCGTCAGCTCCACGACGGCGATGGTGACCTTCTTGCTCATACCGAGCGACTCGCCAGTTTGCGGGTTCTTTTGCTCGAAGAGGGTGTCACTGTCGAAGCTGCGGTAGTTGTCCTCGCTCGGTTCCTTCATGATCGGGTTGGACGAGACCATCACCCAGCCGGATTCGGCGATCTCCGGTTCCACGCCGATGCGCACCTTCTCGCCAGGCGCGACCTTGATCGACTTACCCGTCTTCTTCGACAGGCAGCCCTTGAGCTCCTTCTCGCTCAGCGGGTCACCGTCGCCGTTGCAGCCCTTGGTGGCCTCGGTGTGCACCGAGTCCGTGCCCACGGTCACGGTCGCGAGCGGGGTCGGCTTGTCACAGGCGGCAAGGGTGATCAGCCCGAGAGATACGGCACCGACGGCGGCGGCGACGCGGCGGCCCTTGCGCCAGGACGACATCGAAGCGCGGCTCCGCCGCGTGGCAGTGGTCATGCTGGCAGGCTATCGGGCGGGGTGGATCAGGCCACGCGCGGGTGCGGCGTGCCGCGCCTGGCTGACGCCAGTAGCCCCGGCACGGTGCCGAGCCAGCCCAGCGTAAGGAAGCAGCCCGCCGCCGCCATGCCGATGACGCCGTTGAGCGGCAGCAGGATGCCGATTGCGCCACCGGCGACCCAGGACATTTGGAGCGCGGTCTCGGAACGGGCGAACGCCGAGGTGCGGACGTTCTCCGGTACGTCCCGCTGGATCAACGCGTCTAGCGACAGCTTGCCCAGCGCTTGCGAGAGGCCTGCGATGGCGGCGAGCGCGGCCACGGCGACCTGGCTGAAGAGCACGGCGGCGGTGATCGCCGTGCCGAGCGCGGTGGTCAGCACGGCGGCGATGATCAGCTCGGGGCCGCGGGTCCGCAGCCCGGCGCCGATCGCCGTGCCGCACGCATTGCCCGCACCGGCCGAGACCGCCACGATGCCCAGCGACAGTTCGGGGCTAAGGCCGCCCAGCGGATGCTCGCGCAGCATGAACGCCAGGAAGAGGGTCAGAAAGCCGGAGAGCATGCGCAGCGTCGCATTGGCGGGCAGCGCATGCAGGACGGACGAGCCAACGGTGCGCAGCCCCGGCCGCCTGCCCTGCGCCCCGCCGCCGTTACCCGTGCCGCTGGTGCTGGTGCTGCCGCTGTTGCTGTTGCTGTTGCTGCTGCTGCCGCCGCCGCGGACGGCGATCTCCTGACCGGTCGAAGGGCCCGCACTGAGGCCGCTCTTGCTGGCGCTGCCTTCGATGAGGCTGCCCTTGGTGAGGCTGACTTCGCTGAGGCTGACCTCGGCGGGAACGGGAACGGACTCAGCGTCATCGGACCCGGCGTGGGCGGACGCCGCGTCACCGGTCCCCGCATCACCGGACCCCGTGTCACCGGGTTCTACGAGTGCTGGCCCGGGACGGTCGTACGCGTCGGCGGCATCCTCCCCGGCCGCACCCTCAGCCTCCGTCGCCTCCTTCGCGGTCCGCTCGGCTTCGCCGGCCGGGCTGGGGGCGCCCGGGCTCGGGGTGGCGTCCGGGGCCGTCGTCAGGTCCGTACCCGCGTCGCGTCCCGCACTCGGCTCGTGCTCGCGTCCTGGCCCTGGCACGGGTACCGGAACTAGCGCCGAGACCGAGCTATGGCGTGCTGCCACCTTCGCGACCGCGCCCCGGGGGAGGGCGGCCGATGCGGTGCGGTGCGGCGAGCGCTCGGAATCGGCTGCGGCAACGCCATCGGAGTCATCAGAACTAGTAGACCTGCTGGGACCAGCAGAACTAGCAGAACCACCAGAACCATCAGAATCACGGGAGTCGCCCGAGACATGCGGACTGTCCGAGTCATGGGAAGCGCCGGAGAGGTGTGCGGGCTCATGGCCGTGCGGCAGCAGGTGGGGCGGGCGCGGCAACAGGTGGGCGGTTGCCTCGCCCTTCGCCGAGTCCACCTTGTGCGGCAGGGTGAAGCACAAAATCGTGCCCGTCGTGAAGACGGCACACGCTCCGTACAGCGGCCACGCGGGCCCAATCTGGTGCAATCCGGCGCCGATGGGCGCGGCGAGACCGGTGGCGAGCAGCCCACCGAGCGTCACCCGCGAATTGGCCTTGACCAGCGAGAAGCGCAGGGGCAGCAGCCGGGGCACGACGGCGGACCGTACGACTCCGTACGCCTTGGACGCCACCAGCACGCCGAGCGCCGCCGGATAGAGCTCAAGGCCACCGCCCGAGACCGCGTCCGCCATCGTCAGCGCGAGGAGCGCTCTGGTCAGCATCGCGCTGGCCATCGCGGCGCGACGGCCGTGCGGAATGCGGTCGAGCAGCGGTCCGATCACGGGGGCTAGCAGGGCGAAGGGCGCCATGGTGATGGCGAGGTAGAGCGCGACCCGGCCGCGGGCCTCGTCGGTGGGTACGGAGAAGAAGACGGTTGAGGCGAGGGCGACGGTGATCATCATGTCGCCCGCGGAATTCACGGCGTGCAGTTCGATCAGCTTGCCGAGTCCTGACTCCCCGGCGCCCTGCGCGTGGGTAGCCCGACGCACGCCGCGTGCCGTGCTAGCGAACGGGCGGCGTAGCGCGTGGCCGAATGAGCGCCTCGATCTTCCGATCGGGCCGCTTTCGGCGAACCTTGTGCCTCTCACCACGACATCGTCTACCCAACATGGGCGTGCTACGCGACTTTCCGCCGCTTCTCCTCCGCGTTTCCCTCACACTCCGGGCCATGCACGGGGCCGCGGCCTGGGGCTGCGGCGTTCGGGCGAGGGGTATGGGGGGCTTACGGCGCATGCGTGACGGGGTACGCGGTACGGGTTAACCGGGTATGGGTGAGGGGCCCTTCGACGTTGTGGATGGCAGTGCGGGATGTGAGGGGCGGTGGTCGGGTATGGGGGCTGGGAGCGGCGGAATCAGTGGTTTTGAAGGTGCGTGGCCACGGGGCGGGCGAAAAGGTGCGGCCCGTGACCCAAGATGTGACCGCGAAAAATTCTGGGACCGGGAAGTGACCGCGAAAGCGAGGAAAGAAGGAGCGCGGTGGGTGGCACCTGCGCGGCCCAGGGCCAGCGCAGCAGCCGTAGCGGCCAGCGAAATGGCCGCAAGGGCGGCTGGGGGAGCGGCCGGGAGAGCGGTCCCGAAAGGGTGCTCTGCGGGCGGGAATCGGGGTGGCGAAACGTCGCGGCGCCGAGGCGGGGTGGGGAGGGTGCGTCTCGACAAGGTAGCGTGCCTAACGCGCCACTGGCGGTCGTTCTTGGCCACGCACCGGGTCACCGTCCCGCAGAATGGGACGTACTGGGTGCGCCCGAGGCCGTTCGGGCGCGGACGTCGAATGCGGTCCTCCGGTCCGCTCCGTCCGCTATTCCGGCCGCTGGGCTGGCGCGCTCGTGAGACGGCGTAGGAGAGAATCGATTCTTGTGAGTGCTGCGATGCGAAGCCGTACCCCGGACCGCTTGTGCGCCGATGCGGTCGATCTTGCCCGTGTGGCGGCGGAGGAGACGGCGCTCCCGGGACTCGTCGGGGAGCACGTTGCCACCGTTGCCGACGGGGACCGTGTGGTCACCCATTTCTTTGAGTGCGCGGAACCCGGCTACCGGGGCTGGCGCTGGGCGGTGACCGTCGCCCGCGCGTCCCGCGCCAAGCTCGTCACGCTCGATGAGGCCGTGCTGCTGCCCGGGCCCGAGGCGCTGCTCGCGCCGGAGTGGGTGCCCTGGAGCGAGCGGCTGCGCCCGGGCGACATGGGCCCTGGCGATCTGCTGCCGACCGAGGCGGACGATCTGCGCCTTGAGCCCGGCTTCACCGGCGAGGACAATCCGCCACCGAACTCCATCCTCGCGGACGAGGAGTCGCCCGTGCGCGCCATCGGTGACGCGGGCCGTGCTGGGCGTCCGGTGCTCTCCGGCGAGCTGGCTCAGCTCGCGGATGCCGAGGACGCGGACGTCACACCGGGTTCCCCGGCGGTGCAGCCCCCGGTCGTGGTCCCGGGCGCCGGTGGCTTGGTCGAGCCCGAAGCGGTGGACGCTGGCACGGAACTGCCCGTAACCGGCACGATCGCCGCGGTCGCCCAGGAACTGGGCTTGGGGCGCGCCCGAGTGCTCTCTCGTTACGGCCTGCACGTGGCCGCGGACCGTTGGGAGGAGTCGTACGGGGCGAAGACCCCGATGGCCCAGGCAGCCCCCGCTTCCTGCGTGACCTGTGGATTTTTGACGCCGCTCGCGGGATCGCTGCGGCAGGCGTTCGGGGTGTGCGCGAACGAGTTCAGCCCCGCGGACGGCCGGGTGGTCTCCCTTTCGTACGGCTGCGGTGGCCACTCCGAGGCGGCCGTCATGCCGAAGCCGCCCCGCCCGGCCCTGCCCGTCATCGACGAGACGGTTGTCGATCCGCTGACCCTGCGGCCCGATCGGACGGGCGGCTCGGTCGAACCGGACGGCCCGGCGGAGGAACTGGGTCATTCCTGACCCGCGCCCCCTGGCGCCGCTCTAGCCGGAGCCTGGTGCTCTAGCCCGAACCTGGTGCTCTAGTCCGAGCTGGGTGCGCTAGCCCGAGCTGGGTGCTCAACCTTGAGCTCGGCGCCGCTCCAGCGCGGGCGAGCCCTGGTTGCGGCCAGGTCGCTCCTTTGGCGTCGGCCGGCCCGTGTGTGTTTCCCGCGCCACCCGTAAGTGTTTCGCGTGCGACCTGTGCAGTTCACTGGGAGGGCGGGGGGAGTCCGGGGCCGCCGCCGGTTGACGGTACGTTCACCGAAGGACGCATCACCGCGGGCATGCCGCACGCACGGAGCGGGCGGGCCGCCAGCGGATCGGGACAGGGGAGACGACACGTGAGCAGCAGTACGGCGATGGTGCGCGGCGCGACGGGCGATGCCGACCCGTTCGGTACCGGGCGGCTGCGGCGCGGCGTACTGGACGCATGGTCCGCGTCGCCCGCTCGGTTCCGGGAGGACGCCAACGCTGAGGAGGACCTCGCGCTTGGCGGCTACCGTGACCGCCTCATCATCGAACTCGCGCAAAACGCCGCCGACGCCGCCGCCCGCGCCCAGGTGCCAGGGCGGCTACGGCTCACCCTGCACGGCCCCGAAACGACCTCCGACCCACGCGCCGGCGAGAGCGCAGGCCCTGCCGGCCCGACGCTCGCCGTAGCCAACAACGGTGTGCCGCTCGACGCTGCCGGTGCCGAGTCCCTGTCCACCCTGCGCGCCTCAGCCAAGCGCGACAGCCACCCCGCTACCGGCGCTTCCACCCATACCGAAAGCGGCGCCCATGCCGCAGCCGCCGCCGTACCAGCGGAGTTGGCCGTGGGCCGGTTCGGTGTCGGCTTCGCCGCGGTGCTCGCGGTCAGCGACGAACCCGCCATCGTGAGCCGCACCGGCGGGGTGCGCTGGTCGCTCGCCGAGGCGCGCGAGTTGGCGCACCAGGCGGCCGAAGCGAGCCCCGGGCTCGCCGACGAACTGCGCCGCCGCGATGGCCATGTGCCGCTGCTACGGCTGCCGCTGCCCGCCGAGGGCCAGGCCCCGGAGGGCTACGACAGCGTGGTGGTGCTACCGCTGCGCGACGGCGCCGCCGAGGACCTCACCCGCCGGCTGCTCGCTGCCATCGACGCCTCGCTGCTGCTCACCCTGCCCGGGCTCGCCGAGGTCGTCGTGGAGACCCCGGAGGGCGTACGGACGCTGCGGCGGCGCCAGGACGGCCCGTACGTGGTGATTGAGGACAGTGCGCACGAGAGCGGCGCGACGCGCTGGCGCGTGGCCCGCGCCGGGGGCCCGCTGACCGCCGACCTCCTCGCCGACCGCCCGCTCGAAGAGCGGCTGCGCCCCGCGTGGTCGGTGACCTGGGCGGTGCCGGTGGACGCGGACGGCGCGCCGGTACGCATCGACGGCGGCCCCGCCGCGGCGCTGTCCGGTCTTGGCGCCGGCTCGCTGGAGGCCGCCGGTACGCAGCGCAGCGGAGAGGCCGCCCGTGGTGGCGTGGCTCCCGTGGTGCACGCGCCGACGCCCACGGACGAGCCCATGGGGCTGCCCGCGCTGCTCATCGCCTCCTTCCCGTTGGAGCCCACCCGCCGCCGGGTCGCGCCGGGTCCGCTCACCGACTTTTTGGTGGCTCGCGCGGCCGACGCGTACGCCACGCTGCTTCGCGACTGGCACCCGGTGACCGTTGGCACCATCGACCTGGTCCCCGGGCCACTCGGCAAGGGTGAACTTGACGGCGCGCTGCGCCGCCTGGTCCTCGACCTGCTGCCGCGGGTCCCCTTCCTGCCCAGTGCGCACGCGGCGTACGGGGCTGGCCAGGGCACGGACGACGAGGCCGGGCTGGACGACGTAGCGGCTGCGGCCGACGCCGACCCGTACGGCATCGCGCCCGTCGATGAGGCGCCCGCCGTGCTGCGGCCGATGGACGCGGAGCTCTTGGAGGGCGCGGGCGCCGAGGCGGTACGGGTGCTCGCCGAGCTGTTCCCGCAGTTGCTGCCCGCCGGGCTTGAGCGGCGGGCCGAGCTGCGCGCGCTGGGGGTGAACCGGGTGCCGCTCGGCGAGATGATCGACCGACTCGCGGGCGCGGAACGCCGGCCCACCTGGTGGCGACGGTTGTACGACGCGCTGTCGGGCACCGATCCTGACCTGCTCACCGGCCTGCCGGTGCCGCTCGCCGGCGGCGCCCCGCAAGGGGCCGTCACCGGTCGTAGGCACGGCATGGACAGCGGGGCGGTACGGACCACGATCGGCCCCCGCCAGGTCCTGCTGCCGCTGCCGGACGACATCGCTCTCGGGGACACTGCGCTGGGGGGCACTGCTCTCGGGGACACCGCTTACGGGAACACTGCTTCCGGGAACACTGCTTTCGGAAACACGACTCCCGGAGGCACCGCTCTCGGGGACACCGCTTCCGGAGACACATCCCCCGGCTCCACCGCCGCGCGGCATCACCGCACGCTCGCCCGGCTCGGTCTGAAGGTCGCGCACCCCGATGCGGTCCATCCGCTGTTGGAGAAGCTGGGCGCGACCCCGGCCACGCCGCGGGCCGTGTTGACCACGCCGCAGGTGCGGGCCGCCGTCGCGGGTTCGCTCGATGCCGCCGACGACTTCGATGCGTACCTGGACGAGGACGCCATCGGCGGGCCGCCGGACAGCGACGCGCTGGCCGAGACGGTGCTCGCCCTGGTGCGGGACGCGCGGCTCGTGCCCGGGGACGAGCCCTGGCTCGCCGCCCTCGCGCTGCCCGACGAGGACGGCGAACTGGCGCTCGCCGGCGATCTGGTGGTACCTGGCAGTGACTTCGAGCAGGTCATCCGCGAGGGCGAACTGGCTGCCTGCGATGCGGAGTTGGCCGAGCGGTGGGGCGAGGAGACGCTGGCCGCGGTGGGCGTGCTCGCCAGCTTTACGCTCGTACGGGCCACCGATATCGTGCTGGACCCGGACGAACTGGAGCCCAGGGACAGCGACTTCCCCGAGTCCGACGACGTGGGCGTACTGGACGCGGTGGACGTGTGGTGCGAGGACCTGCTCGACGCGCTGCCGCAGACGTCCGTACCGCCGGTGGCCGCCGAGGTCATGGCCGTACGCGATCTCGACCTGGTGGACGACGACGCCTGGCCACTGGCGCTCGCGATGCTTTCCCAGCCGCCGCTGCGGGACGCGCTGACCACGCCGGTACGGGTGCTACTGCCCGGCGGGACCACGGAGACGGTGCGGCCGTATACGGCGTGGTGGCTGCGCGACCATCCGGTACTCGACGGCCGGCGCCCGGCCGGGCTGCGCGCCGCCGGCGGTGATCCGCTGCTCGCCGGCCTGTACGAGGCGGCGGACACGGCCGATGTGGACGCGCAGGTGCTGCGGGCCCTTGGCGTACGCACCTCGGCCGCGGCCCTGCTCGACGAGCCCGGCGGAGCGGCCGAACTCCTGGCCCGCCTCGCCGACGAGGCGAGCTCCGTCGGCCCGGCCCAACTGCGCGGCCTCTACGGAGCACTGGCCCGCCTCACACCGGATGAGGTCACCCTGCCGGATGAACTGCGCGCGGTGACGTACGGGCTCGCCACGGAAGCGGCCCGGGGCGAGAGTGATGCCGGTGCGGAGGCCGGGGCGGGTGCGGAGCTCGGTGCCGGGTACGCCGTGGAGGTGGTGGACGCCGCGGACGCGCTGGTCGCCGATGCACCGGACCTGATGCCGCTCGCCGTCGCCGAGTCCCAGCCCCTGCTGCCGGTGCCCCCCGGCCAGGCCGCCGACCTCGCTGAGCTGCTCCAGGTGCGGCGGCTGAGCGAGGCACACCCCGCGCCGGTCGTCTCGCACGGCGAGCCGCACGAGGTCGCCGCAGCGGTGCGGGAGCTGCTGCCCGGAGCGCCGCTGTTCTACATCGAGCACGAGGAACTGCTGGTCGCGGTGGGAGCCGGCGTCGGAACCGGCGTCGGGCAGACCAGCCCCGGTCATGGCAGCGAAAACGGCTCAGGACCCGCATCCGGCCCGAACGTGCGCCACTTCGAACTGGACTGGCGCTACGTGGACGGCACCCTGCACGCGGCCACGGTCGAGGGCGTGGCCGCGGGCCTGTCCTGGGCGGCGGGCCAGTGGGAACGCCGCTTCGAGGTCGCCGCCCTCTTGGAGGACCCCACCCGCACCGAGGAACTGGCCCAGTCCCGCTGGTTCGACGGCACCGCTTAACGGTTTCCGCCTGGCGGCTTCGATCTGGTGGGTGTGGTGGGTGTGGTGGGTGTGGTGGGTGCGGTGGGTTTGGTGGGTTCGGTCTGGTGGGGCCCGCCTGCTGGGCCGGCTCGGAGTAGGGCCGGCCCGTGGCGACACTGGCGGTATATGCGTGGCGCCCGGCCCCACCGCGCCCCGTCAGGAGACCTTGCGCGCGACGCCCGCGAAGAGGGACACCTCCGCGTCGATGACCTCCGTCAACGGTTGGTCGATCTCCGACTTCCACGCCGAAATCATCGTGACGCCGGGCTCCACCAGCTCCAGACCGTCGAAGAAGCGGGTCACCTGGTCCTGGGTGCGGCCGACGACCGTGATGCCGCTGCTGCGGTAGAGCTCGGTGACGCGCGCGGTGGTGACCGGATCGTCGTCGGGCGCGCCGTGCGAGAGCGCGAGGTAGCTGCCCGGCGCGAGCTGGTCCACGAGATGGGCGACCAGCTCGTACGGGCCCTTCTCGTCCGGCACGAAGTGCAGCAGCGCGTTGAGGGAGAGGGCCACGGGCTGACTCAGGTCGATCGTGTCGTGCAACACCGGCGCGTCGAAAATCGTCTCAGGGCGCAGCACATCGGCGTGCAGATACGCCGCACGGCCCGCTGGCGCGCTGCGCAGCAGGGCATCGGCGTAGGTGAGGACGATCGGGTCGTGGTCGGCGTACACCACCCGGCTGTCCGGGGCGACACGTTGCGCGATCTGGTGCAGATTGGGTTCCGTGGGCACTCCGGTGCCGATGTCGAGGAACTGTCGGATGCCTGCCTCGGCCGCAAGCCAGTGCGTTGAGCGGTGCATGAACGAACGGTTGGCGCGCGCCCAGACCTTGGCGCGCGGCCAGACCGCGAGGACCTTCTCGGCGGCCAGCGCATCCACCTCGTAATGCGTCTTGCCGCCGAGGAAGTAGTCGTACATCCGGGCCGAGTGCGGCTTGCTGGTATCGATGTCCTCGGCTCGGAAGATGTATCCCGCCATGCCGTGTGTTCCCCCATCGGTCACGCCGCCCCGTAACGGCCGCGTGGAGCGCGGAGTTGGGGCGGCTGAGCTGCTGTCGGCCCAGCGTACGTGCCCGGTTTCTGGCCACGCGCCGCCGACCCCCGGCGCTGGTTCCCGCCGCAGGCCACCCGTACCGGCAGCCGAACTCCGCCTCACGCGAGCAAGTAACTCGTGTGACTACAGAAACAGTTGTGGCCAGTTGGTGAAATACGTACAGTTGTTCCCGTCTGACTCCGTCATGTCATGGGACGCGACGGAGCCTCTTTTCATCCCATGGGGGATTCATGCGCAAACGCGCCACTTTTGTCGTGCTCGCCGCCGCCAGTGCCACCGCGCTGGCGGGTCTGTCCGCTACGTCGGCGCATGCTGCTGGCAGTGGTGACACGAAGGTCACCAAGGTGGTGGTCAACGGCGGCAAGAACGTCGTTATCGGCACCAGCGGCGCCAAGAAGTTCACCGTGGTGATCACGGCCCAGGACAACTCGGGCATCGAAGAGGCGGACATCAACATCGCTGGCCCGTCCGCCGGCTTCTTCCAGCCCGTCAGCAAGGTCAAGTGCACGGCCGGGACCACCGTCACCTGCACCGCCAACTTCACGGTGGACTCCAAGGTTGACCTGTACACCAACGCGCTGGCCGGCACCTGGTACGTGGACGCGACGGTGATCGCCAACGACAGCGACTACTTCATGTCCGACAAGGCCGCTTCCTTCAAGCTTCAGCGGTGGTCGAAGCTGACGGTCAACGCTTCGCCCGAGCCGGTGAAGAAGGGCAAGACCCTCACCGTCACCGGCAAGCTGACGCGCGCACACTGGGATGTGTTCGGCGACCACAAGTGGGTTGCCCACGGTGGCCAGTCGGCCAAGCTGGAGTTCCGTAAGAAGGGTGCCAAGACCTTCGCGGCCGTCAAGACCATCAAGACCGCCAAGAACGGCGACCTGAAGACTACGGTCAAGGCGTCGGTGGACGGCGACTGGCGCTGGAACTACGCCGGCAACACCTCGCATGGCGCGGTGGCGTCCGGCGTGGACTTCGTCGATGTGAAGTAACGTCGGCACGTAGTAGTTGGTCGGGCCCGTGCCGCATACAGCGGCGCGGGCCCGCTGGCGTAGCTGACATGTGGTGCGGCCCGCGTTGCGTGGCAACAGGCCGCGTTACGTGGGGAAGCGTCGTCCTACCCAGCGCCAGGACACCTCAAGCAGCGCCGAAGCGGCCACCGCGATGCCGACCGCAGTCCAGGGCATCGAGGTGCCCACCAGCTTCAGCGCGAAGAAGTCCTGGAGCCACGGCGTCACGACCACGACCACGAACCCGAGCGCCATCGTCAGCACCAAGCCGACGCGCCACCAGGTGTACGGCCGGGCGACGATCGCGAGGACCCACATCGAGATCAGGAACAGCGCCAGCGTCGCCGCGCTCGTCTCGGCGTCACGCGCGCCTTCGCCGGTGTAGACGTGCCGCGCGACGAGGTACGTAACGAACGTCGCCACGCCCGCGATGATGCCCGCCGGAAGCGAGTACCGCATCACGCGCCGCACGAAGTTCGGCCGTGCACGCTCCGTGTTGGGCGCCAGCGCCAGGAAGAACGCCGGCACGCCGATGGTCAGCGTGGACAGCAGCGTCAGATGTCGGGGCAGGAACGGGTACGAGACCTGTGAGCAGACCACGAGCAGCGCGAGCAGCACCGAGTACACGGTCTTGACCAGGAAGAGGTTGGCGACCCGCTCGATGTTGCCGATCACCCGGCGGCCCTCGGCGACCACCGAAGGCAGCGTCGAGAAGCTGTTGTTGAGCAGGACGATCTGCGCCACCGCGCGCGTGGCCTCGGACCCCGAACCCATCGAGACGCCGATATCGGCGTCCTTGAGCGCCAGCACATCGTTGACGCCGTCACCGGTCATCGCGACGTTGTGGCCGCGTGATTGCAGCGCGCCCACCATGTCCCGCTTCTGCTGTGGGGTGACCCGTCCGAACACCGCGCCGTCCTCAAGCGCGGTGGCCATCTCTTCGCGGTCGGTGGGCAGCCGGCGGGCGTCCACGGTGTGTTCGGCGCCCGGCAGCCCGAGCTTGCTCGCCACGGCGCCGACCGACACGGCGTTGTCGCCGGAGATGACCTTGGCGGCGACGTCCTGCTCCGCGAAGTACCGCAGGGTGTCGGCCGCGTCCGGGCGCAGTCGCTGTTCGAGGACGACCAGCGCGGTGGGGTGCACGCCGTGGGCGACCTCGGCGTCGCTCAGTTCCTTGTCCGTACGAGCCAGCAGCAGCACCCGCAGCCCCTGGGTGTTGAGGTCCTCGATATCCGCGAGCACCGGGTCGCCGTCCGGCAGCAGCACATCGGGGGCGCCAAGGAGCCAGGTGCTGGCCTTGCCGTCCGGGTCGTTCAGGGCCGCGCCGCTGTACTTGCGGGCAGAGGAGAAGGGCAGCGATTCGGTGCAGCGCCAGTCGGCACGGCCCGGGTAGCCGTCGATGATCGCTTGCAGGCTGGCGTTGGGGCGTGGGTCCGACGCGCCGAGCGCGCTCAGGGTCTGCCGTACGTACGCCTCGTCCACGGCCCCGCTGCCGCTGCTGCGGTCGGCGCCGTTGCCCTGGCGAGCGTCGGTGTTCAACAGCCGTAGCTCGGTGACGTCCATGCCACCCTCGGTGAGGGTGCCGGTCTTGTCCAGGCATACGACATCGACTCGGGCCAGACCCTCGATCGCGGGCAGCTCCTGCACGAGGCACTGCTTGCGGCCGAGCCGGATGACGCCGATCGCGAAGGCGACCGAGGTGAGCAACACCAGCCCCTCGGGCACCATCGGCACGATGCCGCCGACCATCCGGCGCACGGCCTCGCGCCAGTCGTTCTTCTCGACCACGCTCTGGCTGATGACCAGGCCGATGGCAGTCGGGATCATCATCCAGGTCACGTACTTCAGGATCTGGCTGATGCCGCTGCGCAACTCGGAGTGAACGAGCGTGAACCGCGACGCCTCCTCGGCGAGCTGTACCGCGTACGCCTCGCGCCCCACCTTGGTAGCCGTGAACGCGCCGCCGCCCGCGACCACGAAGGACCCGGACATCACCGGGTCGCCCGGCTTCTTGAGGACCGGGTCGGCCTCGCCGGTCAGCAGCGACTCATCGATCTCCAGGCCGTCCGCCTCGACGACCTCGCCATCCACCACGCACTTGTCGCCGGGGCCGAGCTCCACCAGATCGCCGAGCACGATCTCGGCGGTGGGAATCTCGGCGGCGACCCCGTCCCGGCGCACCGTTGGCCTGGCCTCACCGATGACGGCCAGGCTGTCCAGGGTCTTCTTGGCGCGCAGTTCCTGGATGATGCCGATCGCGGTGTTGGCGACGATCACGAAGCCGAACAGCGCGTCCTGGATGGGCGCGACGGCCAGCATGATCACGAAGAGCACGCCGATGATCGCGTTGAACCGGGTGAAGACGTTGGCGCGAACGATCTCAGCGGTGGAGCGCGAGGAGCGCACGGGTACGTCGTTGACCTCGCCCCGGCTCACCCGCTCCGCGACCTCGGCCGCGCTCAGTCCCGGGTGGTCGGACGCACGTGCCGCCGTGTCGGTGGAAGCGCAGGCCGCGTCGCCTTCCGGATCAGGTCCCTCGACTGCGGTCTCAGCCCGATACGTCATGACACGACGGTACGGGGGGAAGGCGAGACGCACCCCTCGAATCCACGGGGAAGAGTGGTGGCAGTTATCTCAGCGAGCGCGGCAACCCCAGGGGCGTTTGCTGCGTCCGGCCGACTCACGAAGCCGCCCTTTTCGGTCAGCCCTCGCGGCCCAGCGAGCCGGCTCTGTCGGACTTGTTTGTGGCTGTGTCTGGCGCTGCTGTATCCGGCGCTGCGGCATCGGCCGCGGAGGCCGCCCGGCGAATCGCTTCGTCACGCCCGCGTACGTACCAGATGCCGATCAGCCCGAGTCCGCCGCCCGCAAGGCAGGTCCAGACCCACCACAGATGGCCGTTGTCGTCGAACCAGCCGTAGAAGGGGAGCTGAGCCAGGAAGAGGACGAACCATACGACCGTGCCGCCGGTGATCGTGGCGACGACATTGCCCTCCAGAGGCTCGGGCGCCTCGTGCAGTGGTGTCCACTTCTTCATGTCTGCCAGCCTAGTCCGTCGCCCGCAGCCAGGAGCAATGCGGCCCGCAGGCCAGCGGCGACGCGGGGGCGGCGCGACCGCGAGAGATGGTCAGCAGTTCCCGGGGCTCTATCGGTCTACGCGCGGAGATAGCAATATTTCTCTTGTTTGTTCATACTGCAACGGTCCGGTTTCGTCCGGTCTTGTTCGTAGGAACATCCACATTGCTGGCCCGTAGGGTGTCGCCGTTCACGTCCCCGGCACTCGTCGGGCCCGATGGCGGGGCGGCGACAGCTCACCCCGCTCCCGGGCCCACACCTCCCCATCCCCGCCTCCCCCCAGGCCCGTACGACTGAGGTCCCGCATGTCTCCCTCGGCCACCGCTGCGGCTGACGCCAAGCAGCCGCCCCCACCCGAGCCGAAGAACGCGATCGACCGCTTCTTCCAGATCTCCCAGCGGGGCTCCACCGTCTCCCGCGAGCTGCGCGGCGGTCTGGCGACCTTCTTCGCGATGGCGTACATCATCGTGCTGAACCCGATCATCCTCGGCTCAAGTCACGACAAGTACGAGCACTACCTGGACAACGCGGAACTCGTCACCGCCACCGCGCTGATGGCGGGGCTCAGCACGCTGCTGATGGGCGTCATCGGGAACGTCCCGATCGCCATCGCGGCGGGCCTTGGCATCAATGCCGTCGTCTCGCTCCAGCTCGCACCGAAGATGAGCTGGCCCGACGCGATGGGCATGGTGGTGCTTGCGGGCCTGGTGCTCATGATCCTCGTCGCCTCCGGACTGCGGCAGCGCGTCATGGACGCCATCCCCGGCGGGCTGCGGCGCGCCATCGCCATCGGCATCGGCCTGTTCATCTCGCTGATCGGCCTGGTGGACTCCGGCTTCATCACGCGCAATCCGGACAAGGCGGATACCACCGTTCCGCTGGGCCTCGGCATCGAGGGCAAGCTCCAGGGCTGGCCGGTGCTGATCTTCGTGCTCGGCCTCGCGCTGACCTTCATCCTCGTCGTACGCAAGACGCGGGGCGCGATCCTCATCGGCATCACCGTGATGGCCTTTGTCGCGATCATCATCAACGCGATCGTGGACATTCCCGACAAGAGTTGGGGCCTGGGCGTGCCAACGGTGCCGGACAAGGTGGTGGACGCCCCTGACTTCGGGTTGATCGGCGAGATCAGCCTCTTCGGCGGCTTCCACGAGGTAGGCATCCTCACCGGCTGTCTGTTCGTCTTCACCGTTTTGCTGTCTGGCTTCTTCGACGCGATGGGCACCATCATCGGCGTCGGCGAGGAGGCCGGGCTGACCGACGAGAAGGGTCAGCTGCCCGGCATGGGCCGCATCTTGATGGTGGACGGCATCGCCGTCGCGGGTGGCGGCTTCGGTTCGGCCTCGGCCAACACCTGTTTCGTGGAGTCCACGGCGGGCGTCGGCGAGGGCGCGCGGACGGGCCTGGCCAACATCGTGACCGGTGGCCTCTTCCTGCTCGCCCTGGTCTTCACGCCCCTGGCCAAGGTGATCCCCTCGCAGGCGGCGACGCCCGCGCTGCTCGTCGTCGGCTTCCTGATCATGGCGGCCAACGTCAAGGAGATCGACTGGAACGATGTCACCATCGCCGTCCCGGCCTTCCTGACGATGATCGCGATGCCCTTCACGTACAGCATCACCAACGGCATCGGCATCGGCGTGCTGGCCTTCATCGTGCTGCGCGTCGCGACCCAGCGATTCCGCGAGATTCCCTGGCTGCTCAACGTCGTCGGCGTGTGCTTCCTGGTGTACTTCCTGCTCGATCCGATCGAGCAGGCGCTCGGTGTGAAGTAGCGCGCCGGTGGTCCACGCATGCTGCGTACACCGCGCACGCCCGGCCCGTACGCCTGGGTAGGTCGCGCCCGCCCCACTCGTACGTCGCACACGCCGCGTACGTCGCACGCGCGACGTACGCGGCGTACGTCAGTGAGGTCGGGCCCCCGACGGGGTACTCGGCTCGTCGTAAAAGGCGGCTGTCTCATCGACGGAGGCGTGGAAACGTTCGTCGAAGTCATCGCGGATGAGTGTCCTGACGACGTAGTCCTGGACACTCATGCCGCGTTTTCCGGCATGCTGCCTGATCCGGTCCAGCAGTTCCCCGTCGATTCGCAGGCTGAGCACCTTTGATCCCATGCGGACCAGCGTCGCGGTGGGACGGGTGGTGATCGTTCGGTTTTTGGCGCGAGACCACTCGTATGGGTGATTAAAACGGGAAACGCTTTTCGGGTTTCATTAGGTAGCGTAATGAGTTAGGCTAAGTACATGCCTGATCTGACCGGCGGCGACGCTGCCGCCGTGAACTCACTGCGATCCGCCGTGATGCGCCTTTCCCGACGCCTCAAGCACCATCCCCTCGTCGCCGAAGGCGGTCGCGGAGGACGGGTGGATGAGTCGCTCAGTCCCACCGAGATGTCGGTGCTCGGCACCCTGGCCCGCTGTGGCTCGGCGACGCCGGGCGAGCTGGCCCGCAAGGAGCATGTGCAGCCGCCGTCGATGACGCGCATCGTGGCGTTGCTCGAAGCCAAGGGCCTGGTCAGGCTGGAGCCGCACGCGGAGGACCGCCGCCAAAAAGTGGTCTCTCAAACGGAGCGAGCCGAGGCCATGCTCGACGAGAGCCGCCGCAAGCGCAATGCGTGGCTGGCCGAGTTGGCCGGACAACTCGATGAAGAGGAGTGGGCCGCGCTGCGCGCCGCCGCACCCGTACTGGAGAAGCTCGCCCATCTGTGACGTCCGCCCGCGACGTGCGGGCCCGTGTCCGCACGCCGCGCCTGGTTACTCGCACCGTAGAGCCGCGCCGATGGCGCGCGGACGAGAACTGGGCCGCCGCCCGCGGCGGCCTCGAACCGAAAGGAGGCGAAGCCGCTTTGAGTACGGGACCCGGAGCAAACTCCGCACCCGCACCAAAATCGCCCACAACGAAACCCACACCGACGCGCGGCACCACCTTCAGCTCGCTGAAAAACCGTAACTACCGGCTCTTCGCCACCGGCGCCGTCGTCTCCAACACCGGCACCTGGATGTCCCGCATCACGCAGGACTGGTTGGTGCTCCAGCTCACCGGCTCCGCCACCGCGGTCGGCATCACCACGGCACTCCAGTTCCTGCCGATGCTGCTGTTTGGTCTGTACGGCGGCGTCATCGCCGACCGCTACCCGAAGCGGCGCATCCTGCTCTTCACTCAGGCCGCGCTCGGGCTGTGCGGGCTCGGGCTCGCCACGCTGACCCTCAGCGGCCACGTCCAGGTCTGGCACGTCTACCTCATCGCGTTCCTGCTCGGCCTGGTCACCGTGGTGGACACCCCCGCCCGGCAGGCGTTCGTCATGGAGATGGTCGGCCCCAAGGACCTGCGCAATGCCGTCAGCCTGAACTCGGCCAACTTCCAGTCCGCCCGACTCGTCGGGCCTGCCGTGGCCGGTGTGCTGATCACCGCCGTGGGCAGCGGCTGGGCATTCCTGCTCAACGGCCTTTCCTTCGCGGCGCCGCTCATCGGCCTGCTGATGATGCGGACCAGCGAACTGCACCACATCGATCGACCACCGCGCGGCAAGGGGCAGTTGCGGGAGGGCCTGCGGTACGTCGCGGGGCGGCCCGAACTGATCTGGCCCATCGTCCTGGTCGGCTTCATCGGCACGTTCGGCTTCAACTTCCCCATCTGGCTCACCGCCTTCGTGGACGACGTCTTCCACGCCGGACCCGGTACGTACGGCCTGCTCAACAGCCTGATGGCCATCGGCTCGCTCGCTGGCGCCCTGCTCGCTGCCCGGCGCGTCACCTCGCGGATGCGCATGATGGTGGGCGCGGCGCTGCTGTTCGGCATCCTGGAGATCGTTGCGGCGCTCACCCCGTCGTTTTGGGCCTTCGCCGTGCTGATGGTGCCGATCGGCATCTTCGGCCTGACCTTCAACGTCACGGCGAACTCCAGCGTCCAACTCGCGACCGACCCCGCAATGCGGGGCCGCGTGATGAGCCTGTACATGATGGTCTTCGTCGGCGGCACCCCGATAGGCGGTCCGATCGTCGGCTGGGTCACCGATACCTACGGCGCCAGGACCGGCTTTGTGGCCGGTGGCGTGGTCTCCGCCCTCGCGGCGGTGGTCGTGGGCCTGGTCCTCGCCCGCGTCGGCGGTCTGCGCCTACGGGTGGACCTACGACGCGGCCAACAGCATCTACGGTTCGAGCCCAAAAAAGCGGCGAACGGCGCGGGATGCCCTGCGGACGGCGCCGCTTCCACGGCGGTGGCCACGCGTGAGGAAACCGTCGCGGACGGCTCGGCCGACCAGGACGCCGGCGGCTCGGGCGGTCACAGCTCTGAGGACTCAGCCGGCCAGGGCGCTGCGGGTGCTGTCGGCACCGCCGACCCGAGTCCTGATGGCCCGACCAGGCGCCCGCTCGCCGATTCCGCGTCCGCTCGGCCTCGCCCGTGAGCGAAGCTGACCGGATGAGACTCTTCGCAGCCGTACTGCCCCCGCCAGCGGCCACCGTGGAACTCGCCGCCGCCGTCGCCCCGTTGCACGCTCTGCCCGGTGCGGACCAGCTGACGTGGACCGGACGTGCGGGCTGGCACTTCACGCTCGCCTTCTACGGCGAGGTGGAGCCGGAGACGCTGCCCGAGCTGTACACGCGGCTCGGGCGCGCCGCGCACCGTAACGGCGCGTTCCAGCTGCGCCTCAAGGGCGGCGGCACCTTCAGCAACCGGGTGCTGTGGGCAGGCGCGTCCGGCGGCCTGCCCCCGATGCGCCGGCTGGCCGAATCGGCCGCGGCGGCGGGCCGCCGCGCAGGCGTCAGCATGGAGCAGCACCGCGTGTATACCCCGCACCTGACCATCGCCCGCAACCGCACCGACATCGACCTGGCACCGTACGCCGCGGCTTTGGCCACCTTCGAGGGCCAAGCATGGCGCGCCGGGGAGCTCAGCCTGGTCCGCAGCAACCCCCCGCAACCGGGCGTGCCCGGCGCCCGCCCCCGCTACGACACGCTCACGTCCTGGCCACTGGGGGAGTGACCGGGGGCGGCGAGGCGCCCGGCCCTGAGCATGAGCCGGGCCGGCCCATGAGGCCCGAGCTCGGACGGGCCCCATGGCCCCCCGAGCCGGGGGCACGGCGGCCCGGCTGCGCCCGCGCGGGGCGCTGCGGCTAACCTCGGGGCGTGGACCCGAAGACTCGAAGCCTGATCGTGAGCGGTGCGTTCATCGTGATCCTCATCGTGGTGGCGGTGGCCGCGCTGCTGGACTGATCTTCGCCATCCTGCCTGCGCAGCCCCCGCCCCACTCGCCCCGACCGGCCGGCCGGTCGGGGCTCGCCTGGTGCTACTTCCAGTGGATCTTGACTGGGCCTTCGGGAAGCTTGTCGGCGCCGGAGCAGTGGAGCGGGCCACGGGCCAGCTCACGGGCGGCGGTCGCGACGAAGGCGGCCAGCTTGTCGTCATGTTCGGTGGGCTGGGCGTCTTGGTCGCTGATGCTCAGCTCTGACCGCCTGGTCAGGGAGGATCCTGCCACGATGAGCATGCGGTCGCTTGGTTTGATTTTGACACATGGGACGTACAGCAGAATGGCGTGGCTGGACGACATGTATCCGTAGGCGTCGCCTAAAGAGACGGGAACGCCGCTCTTTTGCATCACGTCGCGTGGATAAATATATCCGGGGATGTAGAGATATGACAGATTTACGTCCTCGCCTCCGGCGGTGAGTTCGCAGTATCCGCGTTTGTGAATTACCTCAAAAGATTCCGTTTCCTCTTTGAACGATTCCCCCTTTTGCGGGAGTAGATCAGCAACGACGGCCCCGGAGACTCGTCCCAAGCACACCTTGTTCGGGACCTTGACGGCTTCGTCGTGTGACGAGTGGTCAGTAGTGGCCCACCAGATTCCCGTGCCTATCAGAAGTAGTGCCGCGATCGCGGGGAATAGGCGTTCGCGGAAGTTCCATAGCGGATTGAGTCGCGATGTCGATTGGCGCATTGACGTTCCGTCCATCGGTGTGGCTCGACTCGTTCGTTGGTCCACGGTGGTGAAGAATGGCCGGTCGGTTCCCGCCAGGTTTGTCTATCGGTTCCAATGAATCTTCGTGGGCCCTGCGGGCAGCTCGTCGGCGTAGGGACAGCGGAACCAGTTGCGGGCTAGCTCTCGGGATACGTTGGCGCTGAGGGTGGCTAGTTTGAGGTCGGTCTTGGCGGGTTTGGTTCCCTTTTTGCTGGCGGCTTTTTCTTGATTCGTCATTGATGAGCTAACCTTGACGACCAGTCGTTGCGTTTTTGCTACGACAACGCATGGTACGTGGAGGTGCATGGCGTGTGTATCTGACAGGTATCCATAGGCTTTCCCCAGGGATATGGGAATTCCTTCGGCTTCCACGCGCCAGCGCGGATATTCCATGCGTCGAAAAAGGGTGATGGAGATGCTGACTCTTTCTCCGCCAGCTTTTAGGGTGCAGTGTCCGACCATGCGTGTAACTCTGAACGAAGGCGCACGCTCTTCGAACTTCTTCCCTGTGGTCGGTAGTAGGGGGGCCACTGCCTGCCCCGAAATGTAGTTATTGCAGACTTTCGACGGAATGGTGATGGTGTCATCGGGTGCCGGATCGGTAGCGGCCCACCAGATTCCCGTGCCTATCAAGAGTAGAGCCGAGGCGGCAGCGATCGCACGGCCAACAGGCGATGTGAGTATCCACAGTGAGTGCGGCTTGGTAGGCGTCATCGGGTCTTCCCGTCCGAGTAGCCGCTGTTGATCGCGCGATAGACGTCGTCGGCCGCTCCGGCTCCGGGGGTGCCGGGCTCCGTGGAGATCCCTTGCTGCTTCGCGGCGTCGAAAACGGCTTGCTTGGCAGCCTGCGCGGACAGTTCACGCTGACTGTCCAGGTAGTTGTCTTTGTTCTCCTCAATCTGCTGGGCGGCCTCCTCCGAGTCCCTGTGGTAATACTTGAAGACTGCTTCTTGGGCATCTTCGGCCAGCCATGAATAAATATCCCCGGCCACTGGTATATGGTTCGCTGCCATTTCTGATAGGCGACTGGTCCACTTGGCGGCATCATCGAGTTTCTCGTTGTACTCCTCTATCTTTTTCACGCTGTCGTCAGCTGCCGCGATGGCATTGGCCTGGCCCTCCGCGGTAGCGCCCGCAATGATTCCCCCAGGGTTAGCAGCTCGCTGAGTTACATCACCAAGATCCTGCTCCCCGGGTTCGGCCATCGCCACCCGGATCGCCTCTGTGGTGACGGCCTGCTGAGCGTGGGTGATGGCGCCGTAAGCCTCGGGACTTTCGGCGGTCGCCTGTAGGAATTCCTTGAGATAGCCCTCTTCGCAGTCTTGAGGATCGAGGCGAACGCCGCGCTGCTCGAAATAGCCGCTGGCGTCGCCGCCGGCCATGATCCGCTGGATGTCGTACATGTACTCAGCGGACATGTTGCCCAAGCTCGGAGCGATCGCCTCCAGGTCACCGCCTGTCGTGATGAGTCCGGTGTTGCCTCCGAAGTGGTTGATCACATCCGTGTAGACCTTTACCTGCTCCCGCGTATGCGCCTGAATCGGCCCCTCATCCCCGTAAGGCCGTCCCGACGTCGCCGATTCCAAGGCGTGGCCGAAAGCCTCTTTGCCGGGGACACGGCTCTTGTCGTCGGGGTCGTCGTGGCCGCCCGCCTTGTCGGATGGCCACTCACGGGCGTGCTTGCCGTCATCGTCGCCGAGGAAGTATTCGAGGTTGCCGAGCCGCTTCAGGCCGCTGTCGCCGCCGCCCGTGGAGCCGTTGAAGAATGCGGTGGACGCGTCGGGGCTGCGGGCGAAGGCATCCATGAGACCGGCCATGGGGTCCCATCCGGGGCCACCCTTACCGGTGAGGTTGAGGCCGAAGTCGTGGTCACCGTTCTGCGGGTCAGGTGTGGGCCAATCGCCGCCCTTTCGCTCAAGGGCGATCATGTCCTCGGCGATGGGCTTCAGGAAGCTCTTGTCGTAGGTGCCGTGCCGCAGCAGGGAGCCGAGCGCCTGGTAACCGACGGGGTCCGAGCGGTTGAGCCCTAGGTCCAGCTGTTGGGTGCCCGCCTTCTTCAGGTCGGCGATCCACGCCTTGCCCAGGTAGGTGCGGTCTTCGCGGAAAGAGGTGAGGGGGTTGTCCTTGCCGGTGGGCGGGTCGGTGGCGGTCGCCAGGGCCAGGCCCATGTTCTTTTGGATGCTTTGGGCCAGCTTCAGCCGCGTCTTGTCGTCGCCCAATGACGCGTTGATGGCCATCAGCGCCTCGAACCGCAGCGCGTCCTTCGCGCCCATGTCGCGGTAGAGCCCGATGGCGAATGCCGGGGATTTCGCGTTGTCTGTCATGAGTTGCCCGAACTCAGCCAATTCAGTGGTGCTGAGCTCCTTGCCGTCCTGGTGCAACTTCAGGCTCTTCTTCGCGAGTTGGACCGTTCGCTCGCGCTGCGCGTCGTCGAGTGAGTCGTACTTCGCGTGGCCGAAGTTGTGGCTGTCGCTGCCGTGGATCTTCCCCAGGGCGCGGGCTGCCGAGCCCTCGATCTCGTCGGCTTGCGCGATGAGCTGGTTGAGCTGGTTTTCCAAGCTGTTCCGATAGGAGATTTGCTGCGGCGTGGGCGTGGCCTCATTGCCGCGTGCTCGTGCGAAGACACAGGCCACCGTGCCGTCTGCGCGGCCCGCTACCCGGATCTCGTGGCTCTTGGCATCCACGTCCACGACCTTTTTCAGGGCCCGCTGCACCTGCACCAGGTCCTTATGGGAATCGCGCAGAATGCTCCAGACGCTCCTGGCCTGTGTGTGTGCGTCGCTGAATTCTTCGCCGGTGGTGCGGATGAACGGCCGGGTGACACCGGCGTTCACGCCTTCCCAGCGGGCCCCGTCGGACTGTTTCACCATGCCGTCCATCGCATCGGTGGCCAGCTTGGCGAGTTGGTCCACCATCTCTTTCCAGTCGTCGGCCGCCGCGCCGAGGCTGGATAAGGAGACGTGGTAGAGGCCGTCGAAAGTCAGTTGTCCCATGGTGCGGTCACCTCACGCGTTCTCGTGCCCGTGCCCGTGCCCGGTTCCGTGCCCGGTCCCGGTTCTGTTTCCCTTTCCCGGTTTTGGCCCGTTTCCAGTCCCGTTAGCGGTAGTACCGGGATATCTCGGATACGGATGTGGCACTGCCGTCGCGGTGCGACATGGTGGCGGCGATTTTCTCGTCCTCGTGGGTGTGGGACTTCTTCGAGTAGTCGAGGTGGTTGGAGATGTGCGCGCACGCTTGGAGCAACGTTTTGACCTGGTCGTCCCAGGTTGTCGCCGTGGTGGTCAGGGCATCGCCCATGGTGAAGCCGTGCGCCGAAAGGGTGCTGGCCGCCTTGACCGTCGAGCCGTCTCCCGCGGCACCTCGGGTGATGTCGCCGGCCTTCTTGAGCCTGCTGTGGAGCTGGAAGGCCTCGTGGCCGACCTTGCCTAAATCTTCCTGATAGACGACCAACCGGTCCGCATCACCGCCGGATGTGCCGCCGTCCGCGCTGTTGAGCCGCGTCCCTGTGGCCGCCTCGCTGCGAATTTGGCCCCACTCTTGCTGGAACGACATGCTTCCCCCACTTCCCCCGAGTTTTTCAACTCGCTTACGTGTCCGAGCGATTACGGTGCGGAAGATTAGCAGGGTGACGTGTCGTGTCAGGGGTGCGAGGGGTCAGGATGCGCCACGGGGCGGGTCCGCGATCAGTCGCTCGGACCCGCCCCGTACGCAATCGGCCAGGCCAGTGGCCAGGCACTCGGTGGTTACCAGGCAAACGCCTCCGGCGAGGGGCCCGGGCCCGGGAAGATCTCGTCCAGGCCGGACAACACCTCGTCGCTCAGCTCAAGTTCCACCGCCCGCAATGCGGAGGCGAGTTGATCGGCGGTGCGGGGCCCGACGATCGGTCCGGTGACGCCAGGGCGAGTGAGCAGCCAGGCCAGGGCCGCCTCGCCGGGCTCGATGCCGTGCTTGGCCAACAGGTCCTCGTACGCCTGGACTTGATCGCGTACGGAGGTGGTGGCGAGCGCGTCCGCGGCACGGCCCGACGCGGTGCGTGCCGCGCCGCCCTCGTTCTCCTTACGGATCGCGCCGCCGAGCAGCCCGCCGTGCAGCGGCGACCACGGGATGACCCCGAGCCCGTACTCCTGCGCCGCGGGAATGACCTCCATCTCGGCGCGGCGCTCGGCTAGGTTGTACAGGCACTGTTCGCTGACCAGACCGAGCGAACCGCGCCGCCGGGCGGCCTCATTGGCCTGGGCGATGTGCCAACCGGCGTGGTTGGACGAACCGGCGTACAGGATCTTGCCCTGTTGTACGAGGACGTCGATGGCCTGCCAGATCTCGTCCCACGGCGCCGCGCGATCTACATGGTGGAACTGGTACAGATCGATGTAATCGGTACGTAGGCGGCGCAGGCTGGCCTCGACGGAGCGCCGGATGTTCACGGCGGAAAGCTTGTCGTGGTTGGGCCAGGGCGTGCCGTCATCGGCGGCCATATTGGCGTACACCTTGGTGGCCAGCACCACCTTGTCGCGTCGCCCGTCGCCCTGGTCGAACCAGGACCCGATGATTTCCTCCGTGCGCCCCTTTTTGAGGCCCCAACCGTAGGCGTTCGCGGTGTCGAAGAAATTGACGCCCGCGCCGAGCGCGGTGTCCATGATGGCGTGGCTGTCCGCCTCATTGGTCTGCGGGCCGAAGTTCATGGTGCCGAGCACCAGGCGGCTGACCTTGAGGCCGGTGCGGCCGAGCTGTGTGTACTTCATGCCAACCAGCCAACGCCTTGGAGCGGGCTCCAAGCAAGAGCACCCTGCCGATGGGGCTGCGCGCCGCCTGTGGGGCCGGTGTGTTCCGGGAGCGTAAGCCGGTCACGACCGCGACTGGGCGCCTCGTGTACTGGCGGCCAGGCCGGGCCAGGCCAGCCCCGCTCGTGGCAGGGGCGTCCTTGCCCCGGAGCAAGGACGCCCGCGCGCTCGCAGTGGGGTCGCAGGTGCCGTTACGCGTCGTTCTCCGGCCTGTCCTCGATGCGCCGCCGTGGGTCGATGGCGGTCAGGTCGAGCTCTACCGGGAAGGGCACGGCCACCTTCAACCGCTCGTGGTAGATCCCGGTCACGGCGTACGACCGCCGCGCGGGCTCCAACTCGTAGACGTAGACGACCGGCAGGCCGCGGGCCTCCTCGACCCGCCAGAAGTGTGGGATGCCGGCCGCGGCGTACTTCAGCGGCTTGGACTCCCGATCCCTGGCCTCGGAGTCCGCGGACACCACCTCTACGGCCAAGATCACGTCCTCGGGTTCGTAGCTGGTCTGGTTCAGGCCGGTATCCGCCTCGGCCCGTACGACAAGGACGTCGGGCTCCGGGCGGTCGCGGGGCCCGAGCCTGACCGTCATCTCCCGGCAGACCTCAAGGTCGGGCGGTGCTGTGAGCAAGAAGCAGTGCTCCAGTAGGCGCATGACTCGCATGTGAAACTTGGTCTGCGGGCTCACGAAAACAAGGCTCCCGTCAATCAGCTCCGTGTGCGGAGGCAGGTTGGGAAGCCGGTCCAGATCGTCGGCGGTGTACCCGCCCACGGGCGGGCGTGGCCACTCGGGCTGAGGCGCGACACTCATCATCAGTGCTCCCATGTTCGGGATTGTTGCCGACTACCTCAGCGTACCCAGATCATTCGCCGGGTTCTCATTCCTTTGGGGCGTTTACGGCGCGCGTGATTGACGATTGGCGATTGGCGACGGGGTGACGAGCTCGCTGGCTCGGGCCGCGTACAAGCGGATGCACGTCGGGTCGCCGCTCGCCGGGATGGCAGGCTTACGCCCATGGGTTCGCTTGCTCGCCTGGTCACCTGCGCTGTCGCTGCCGCGCTGTCGGTACTTCCCGCCGCTTCACTGGGGTCCGCCGGCCCCGCCGCTTCCGCACGCGCTCATGGGGACGCGCACGCCGAAGGGGGCAGGGCCGCGTACGCCGGTGGGCCGGTGCCCGCCTCGGTGGCGGCCCGCACCAATGTGTCTGCCCAGGCCGGGGGCGAGGTGGCGTCGTTCACCATCCAAGACCCGAGGATCACCGAGTCCAGCGGGCTGGCCGCGAGCCGGGCGCATCCGGGCGTCTACTGGACGCACAACGACAGCGACGACGGCCCCTACGTATACGCCGTGGACGCGAAGAGCGGCCGTACCGTCGCCACCGTGACGTTGCGCGGCATTGGCGATCCGCGCGATGTGGAGGCCATATCCGTTGGGCCCGATGGCACGGTCTACGTCGCGGACATCGGCGACAACCTGGGCGGCACCTGGCCGAAGGTGTGGATTTATGCGTTCCCCGAGCCCAAGCGGCTCGCGGACACCACCGTGACCGCGAAGCAGTACACCGTGCAGTACGACGGCGGCCCGCGGGACGCGGAGGCGATGATGGTGCACCCCACGACGGGGCGGGTCTACATCGTCAGCAAACACAAGCAAGACGGCGGTCTCTACGCGGGACCCCAGCGGTTGTCCACCACCGGCACCAACACCTTCAAGCGGATCGGGGGCGTGGACCAGTGGGTGACGGACGGCGCCTTCTCGCCCGATGGCGAGCAGTTGGTGCTGCGGAGCTATTTCGACGTCGCGCTGTACACATGGCGGGGCGGCAAGCCGAAGAAGCTCGGTGAGCCTGATCTCCCGATCCAGCAGCAGGGCGAGTCGGTGACCTACACCCTGGACGGTGGCACGCTCATGTACGGCACCGAGGGCGAGCACAGCCGCGTATCGGCGGAACGGCTCGATGACGACCTGGTGTCGGATGGGACGCGTAGGCAGCGGGAGAAGGACGAGCGGGCGAGCGGCGGCAAGGGCTCGGGCGCCGACTCGAAGGATGCGGACGCGAACACGGACAACTACTACCTCGGCGGCCTGATCCTCGTGGTGTGCACGGCCATCGGCATAGGCGGTCGCCGGTTGCTTCGCAGCCGGTGACTCGGCCTCTCGCGCAGTGCGGCGGGGGGCTGGGACGAGCGGGGCGAGGGGCAGGGCCGCCAGGCCCTGCCCCTCGTCCGGCCTTGCTCGCCTCGCTGCCGGTTACAGCTTGTCGATCACGTAATCCACGCACGCCGTCAGGGCCTCGACGTCCGCCGGAGCCACGGACGGGAACATGGCCACCCGAAGCTGGTTGCGGCCCAGCTTGCGGTACGGCTCGGTGTCCACGATCCCGTTCGCGCGCAGCACCTTGGCGACGGCCGCGGCGTCCACGGTGTCGGCGAAGTCGATGGTCCCGACGACCTGCGAGCGCTGCGCCGGGTCGGTGACGAACGGCGTCGCGTACGAGGACTTCTCCGCCCAGTCGTACAGCCGCGACGAGGAGTCAGCGGTGCGCTGGACGGCCCAGTCAAGACCGCCCTGCCCGTTGATCCAGTCGAGTTGGTCGGCGAGCAGGAAGAGGGTGGCGAGCGCCGGGGTGTTGTACGTCTGGTTCTTCAGCGAGTTGTCGATCGCGGTCGGCAGCGAGAAGAACTCCGGTACGTACCGCCCCGAGCCGTGCACTCGCGCGGCGCGTTCCAGGGCCGCTGGCGAGAACGCCGCCAGCCATAGGCCGCCGTCCGCCGCGAACGACTTCTGCGGGGCGAAGTAGTACACATCCGTCTCGGTGATGCTGACCGGGAGGCCACCCGCGCCGGAGGTCGCGTCCACCAGGACGAGCGATCCCTCGTCGGCGCCCGTGACTCGGCGCAATGGGGCCGCCACGCCGGTCGAGGTCTCGTTGTGAGTGAAGGCGTAGACATCCACGCCGCTCTCGGCGACCGGCTCCGGGTGAGTGCCCGGGGCCGAGTTGATCACCGTTGGCTCGTCCAGCCACGGGGCGAGCTGTGCGGCCTTCGCGAACTTCGCGGAGAACTCACCAAAGGTGAGGTGCTGCGACCTGCGCTCGATGAGGCCGTGCGTTGCGATGTCCCAAAAGGCGGTGGTGCCGCCGTTGCCGAGGACGACCTCGTAACCGTCCGGAAGGGAGAACAGCGCGCGCACGCCCTCGCGGACCCGGCCCACCAGGTCCTTGACCGGTGGTTGCCGATGCGAAGTGCCAAGCAGCGAGGTGCCGGTGGCAGCCAGGGCGCTGAGCGCCTCCGTGCGCACCTTGGAGGGGCCCGAGCCGAAGCGTCCATCGGCGGGCTTGATGTCAGCGGGAATCTGGAGATCAGCCACGGGTCGAAGCCTAGTCCGTTTCGCCCGGCGCTTCCGGTGGCGTCCACCGGATGAGACCGAAAGACGACGGATGAGACGGGACCGGCACGGATGAGACCGGGCGAGTGCGGAATGGGCCGCAGGTACGCCCCCGCCCCCGGTGGTACGCGGGTAGGCGCGCGGGAAACGCTGCCCCTGTGGACGGGGGAGTTGTCGCGTCCGGGCGCCGTGGAGGCTGCGGAGATGGCGCTTTGGCCGGTCCTAGTTCAGCAAGGGGCCGGACGGTCCGCGGGCCGGGATACTGAGGCGTCTCGGCCCGCGGCCGTGAGCTGAATGACCAGGTGGCACAGTGCAGGGCTCGACGTCACTCACGGATACGCTACGGGCTCATCGCGCCGGACCAGCGTGCTCCTGTCAACGAGTCATCGCCGCCTCAGCGGAACTCGTGGACCACCTGAATCTCGCCGACCATGTGGGCATTGAAGTCGTCGAGCTCCTCGGCCGGAACCCAGAGCTCAAGTATCGTCTGACCGCCCGCTTGCTGGATGGGATACCGGCTCAAGAACTCCGACTCGACCTCGAAGCGAGTGACGAAGCCGGCGCCATCGTGCCTCACGTTCCAGTCCCGCGCGATCCTGATCGCGTAGTCCTCGTTGAGGACCGGATAGAAGATCGGCTGCTCGGGCAGCCTAGGCGGCCATGCACGCCAGTGCAGCTCCCGCACCAGATCCAGCTCCTTGGGGCCGGTGGGGCGCCACAAGGTCGTCGTTGCTTGCTGGCTGGTCATGCGCATCGCTCTCTGACGTAGGCCGCTGGCACGGCGGGTCGGGAGACCGGACGTTACTGGCAGCGCGAACTCGGCAGCTACGGAGTTTCCGCACCCGAATCTCGTTCGTCCCCCGCGTCCAACGCGGGTCGCCTGTCCTCAGTGTCCTCAGTGTCCTCAGTGTCCTCGGCGGTTCGGCCGGGGCCACACGTCCGCTCGGGACGGCGGCCACGGCCGCGTGCGGGTTCACTCCTCGCCGGGGACCTTGCCCGTGCTCACCGCGATGCGGTTCCACGCGTTGATGGTGAAGATGACGCCGATGAGATGCGCCAACTCGGCCTCGTCGAAGTGCTCGGCGGCTCGCGCGTACACCTCGTTCGAGACGCCGTTGGGCAGCAGCGTCACCGCCTCGGTCAGCGCCAGTGCCGCCTGCTCCTGCGCGGTGAAGAAGGTGGCCGCCTCCTGCCACGCGCTGACCAGGTTGAGGCGCTCCTCGCTCTCACCCCTCTTACGGGCCTGCCTGGTGTGCATCAGTAGGCAGTACGCGCAGTGGTTGAGCTGGGAGGCGCGGATCTGGACCAGTTCGGCGAGGGTGGGATCAAGTCCCTCCTTGGCTGCGGCGGTCAGCTCTGCCATGGCCTTGGCGACCTTCGGGGCCGCCGTCGCGAGGTCTAGCCGTGCAGTGGGTTCTGTGGTCATCTCTTCACCCTAGGAGGGCAGCTGGCCGCGTGGCGGGTGCACCGCCCTGAGTCGTGCCGGCACCTTCCGGTCGTAGCGGGCTCATCGTCGTCATCGCCCTCGATCGTCCTCGATCGCCACGCTGCCGGGGCCGGTTCGGCCGATGGCCTCAGACCGGCCAGGAGTCGGCCGGGTCATCCACCCATGCGCTGTGGCCCTCCGCCGTCACGGTGAGCCCGAAGCGGTCATAGCCGGGCTTTCCCCTCCCCTCCCACCAGCGATAAGCCGACTCGGCCTCATCCCAAAGGCGGCGGGGTCCGGATTGCCACACCTGTGCTTCGGCTCCGTCCGCGAACATGACGCACGCCCATGAGCGGTCCGTGCGTCCGTAGAACCACACCGGTCGCGTACCGTCGCGCTTTTCGGCCACGACATGCACACACTCGCGGAGCTTGAGCCCCAGGGCGAACCGCTGGACGCTGAACCGTTCCCCCAGGAACTCGCTTTCCGTCAGCGCGGTTGACGTCTTGTCGCGGTCGCTCGCGCTGCCGCTGACGTACGCGGAATGCACGACGGGCGGCAGGCGTTGGGCTCGCGCCTTCATGAACTCCACCGGGCCAGTGAACGCCCCCGTGGCGCTCTGCCCATCGTGGGCGACGGTCAACCTGGCTACGGCGTCAGCGTTGCCGTAGTGAGTTCCCCACGGGGCCACGATGACCGCGCCCGGACGGCTTTGCTCAACCCACGCGAAGGGAACGCTCCGGAAGCCGCAGGTGGCGATGATCCGGTCGTAAGGCGCCCCTTCCGCGTAGCCCTTGAGCCCGTCGCGATGGATGACCGGGACCGCAAGCCCGAACCCCTTGAGCGCCGCCCGTGCCGCTGCCGCGACGGCGGAATCCAGCTCCACCGTCACGACGTTCTCCACCCCCAACCGGTGGGCCAGTAAAGCGGCGTTCCACCCGGTGCCGGTGCCGATTTCCAAGACGCGGTCGCCGGGCCGTACGTCCAGCTCGTTGAGCATCCGGAAGACGACGGATGGCATGGAAGCCGACGACGTGGAGACTGTGCCCGGTTCGAGGCCGGAATGTTGGCCGTCGTCCCATTGCGTGACCACGGGAACGTCTGCGTCCGCATACGCGTACCAGGTGTCCGGAGCTGCCGACCGCGCAACGGGAACGCTCTGCCCCGTCTGCATGTCGAAGGGCCACATGAGAGCTGGCAGAAACGAGGCACGGGGAACCGCTGCGAAGGAGGCGGCCCAATCCGCAGCGAGCACGCCTCCAGACAGCAACATGCGCCCCAACTCCTCGCGGCCGGGGCGCTCCTGGTGGGCGTCAGTCATCACAGCTCAAGCGGCCTTGGGCGGATTGGGGACGCCGGGGCCACCGTCCGGAGTAGGAGGAGGCGGCGGGGGCGCGGGCTCGCCTGGCAAACCGTCTCCGCCGTTGGACTCAATGATGCTGATCACTGTTTCCCTCTCGCCGGGCTCCCTGTGAACCGTTCGACCGACCGACCCGTCTGAAAGCGCAACGCGCACGCCGGTTCTCGGCTCAGTGGATGGCCATCCGTAGGTCTACTCCCGTGCGAGTGCGCGCGTCCACCGGGCCTCACTTGGGCCATCGGATGTGAGCGGCTTCCAGGCCAACAGACGACGTACGGCCCGACGCGGACTCCCCACCCGACGCACCACCCGACGCACCGTCCGGTGCGAGCCCGGACCCCACCCGACGCCCGAAACGACGCTCGGCGGGGCGTCGGACCGGGTCGAATAGGGGTCCGGTACAGTGGCGCGCTCCAGCAGTGGACGGACGAGGAGGTGAGCCCCATTACCGCTGTGTCAGGTCGGGTGCTCCCCACTCGCGAATGTGCGGTCCGTCGGGCATAGATGGACCCAGGGAGCCCCATCAGGCGTCCCGAGAGGTTCTCATGCCGGTTTCTTCTTCTCCCTTGTCCCCGTCTCTTTCTCGTTCCACCCTCGTCAGCAGGCTGCGAGCCGCTGGTTGCGTGTTCGCCGAGGACGAGGCGCGGCTGCTGTTCTCCACGGCCCGTACCCCGGACGAGCTCGATGCCATGATGCGACGGCGCGTCGCCGGGTTGCCGTTGGAGCACGTGCTCGGCTGGGCCGAGTTCTGCGGGTTGCGGATCGCCGTTGACCCCGAGGTCTTCGTCCCCCGGCGCCGTACCGAATTCCTCGTCCGGCAGGCCATCGCCCACGCCCACGCCCGCGCCCGCGCCTTGCGTGCCGCCGAGGCCCTGCCCAGCGCCGGGGCCGTGGTCGCCGCTGGCCGCACCGTCGTGGTGGACCTGTGCTGCGGCACGGGTGCGGTGGGTGCCGCGCTCGTCGCCGCGCTGGGGCCCGACGTTGAGCTGTACGCCGCTGACGTGGACCCCGTAGCGGTGCGCTGCGCCAGCCGTAACGTCTCTTCGTTCGGCGGCCGGGTCTACGTGGGCGACCTGTTCGCACCGCTGCCCGGTGCGCTGCGCGGGCGGATCGAGGTACTGGCCGCCAATGTCCCCTACGTACCCACCGGCGCGGTCGGGTTGCTGCCATCGGAGGCGCGTGAGTACGAGCCGCTGGTGGCGCTGGACGGCGGCGCGGACGGGCTCGACGTGCTGCGCCGCGTGGCCGCCGCCGCGCCAAACTGGTTGGCGCCCGGTGGTTGTGTGCTGGTCGAGACGAGCGAGGGGCAGGCCGCGGAGGCCGTGGCCGCGTTCGTACGCGCGGGGCTGACGGCGCGCGTGGCGACGTCGGACGAATTGACTGCCACGGTGGTCATCGGCACCCGAGCAGGGCCCGCGTAGGCGCGCCGCCCACGGGCGGCGGCTCCCGTGCGCCGCGCCCATGTTCCGGGGCACGCGGCGTTGGCCGGGGGGACCGTGCAGCGTCACCCCCGGCAAGAAGTCGGGGTCAGAAACCCGTGGGTTGATCTATGGCGGACACGCGCCGGCGTGCACGCTGGGGGCATGGCGCAGACGAGGAGAGAACCGGACGGGGACGGAGCCGGCGAGCGGCGGCCGGGCGGAGCCGGGGGCGAAGGCGCGGGCTGCGGAGGGAGCCAGGGCGCGGGCCGGGGCGGCGAACGGGGCACCGATGGGGCCCATGAGCTCGCGCGGGCGCTGCGCGCCGCCATGCGGGGTGAGGTGGCGTTCGACGCCACCGCCCGCGCGCTGACGACGATGGACGCGTCGAACTACCGCCGCGTCCCGCTGGCCGTCGTCGCCCCACGCGATGCCGACGACATCGCCGCGGCCCTGGCCGTCTGCCGCGAGCACGCCGTGCCCGTGGTGCCGCGCGGTGGCGGCACCTCGATCGCCGGACAGGCCACCGGCACCGGCGTGGTGCTGGACCTGACCCGGCATCTGAACCGCGTCATTCGCCTGGACCCCGAGGCCCGCACCGCCGTCGTCCAACCCGGCGTCATCTGCGATGACCTGCGGTCGGCCGCCGCCGCGCACGGGCTCACCTTCGGGCCCGACCCGTCCACCCACAGCCGCTGCACCATCGGCGGCATGATCGGCAACAACTCCTGCGGCTCGCACTCGGTGGCCTGGGGGACCACCGCCGACAATGTGCGGGAGCTTGAGGTGCTGCTGTACGGGGGCGAGCGGGTACGGCTCGGCCAGGGCAGCTTGGGCGCGCTACCCACCCGGCTACGCGACGGGCTGCGTGCCCTGGTGGACGGGGATCTGGCGCTGCTGCGGACGGGCTTTCCCGAGCTGCCGCGCCGTATCTCCGGATACGCGCTCGATGAGCTGCTCCCGGAAAAGGGCATCGACTTGGCGCGCGCCTTCACCGGCAGTGAAGGCACGCTGGGCGTGGCCTGCGAGGCGACGGTGCGCCTGGTGGCGGCGCCGCGGGCGCGGGCGTTGGCGATCCTGGGGTACGCCGAGGAGAGCAGTGCGGCCGACGCCGCGCACACGCTCCTTCCGTACGGTCCGCTGACCGTTGAAGGGATGGCGAGTGACCTGGTTGGGCCGCTCGCCGCCGCCTCCCTGCCCAGGGGCGGCGCCTGGCTGTTCGTCGAGGTCGGCGGGGACGACCCGAAGCAGGCCCGCGCGCACGCCGAAGCGCTGGCCCGTGGCGCTGCCGGGGCCTGCACCGGCACCGCCGTCATCACCGACCCCGCCCACCAGCGCAGCCTGTGGCGCATCAGGGAGGACGCCTCCGGCACGGCGACCCGCATGCCCGATGGCAGCGAGGCATGGCCCGGCTGGGAGGACTGCGCCGTGCCACCCGCCCAACTCGGCCGCTATCTCCGTGACTTCCGGTCCTTGCTCGCAGAGCACGGGCTCCGCGGCACCCCGTACGGGCACTTCGGCGACGGCTGCATTCACGTACGGATCGACTTCGACCTGCTGACCGCGCCTGGCATCGCCCGCTTCCGGCACTTCTCACAGGACCTCGCCCATCTCGTCGTCGCACACGGCGGCTCGCTCTCCGGCGAACACGGCGACGGGCAGGCGCGCGCCGAGTTGCTGCCGACGATGTACGGGCCGCGGCTGGTCGCCCTCTTCGAGCGCTTCAAGGACCTGTGGGACCCGGCCGGTGGCATGAACCCGGGCATGCTGACCCGACCGCACCGGATGGATGAGAACCTGCGGTTCGCGGTGCTGCCCAGTCGCCCGGTGGACGTGGCGTTCGGCTATCCGGAAGACGGCGGGGACTTCTCGGCCGCGGTGCGGCGCTGCGTGGGCGTCGCGAAATGCCGGGACACGAGCGTGTCGGGGTCCGCGGTGATGTGCCCCTCGTACCGGGCCACCGGCGAGGAGCAGCACTCGACCCGGGGCCGGGCCAGGCTGCTGCACGAGATGTTGGCGGGCGAGGTCATCGAGGACGGTTGGCGCTCCACCGAGGTGCGCGACGCCCTCGATCTGTGTCTGTCCTGCAAGGGCTGCCGCAGCGACTGCCCGGTGGGCGTGGACATGGCCACGTACAAGGCGGAGTTCCTGCACCACCACTACGCGGGGCGGCTGCGACCGGCCGCGCACTACGCCATGGGTTGGCTGCCGCTGTGGCTGCGGGGCGCGGCCACGCTACGGCTGGCCCCTGCGGCCAATGCGGCGTCCCGCGTCGCGCTACTCGCCGCGCTGGTCAAGCGGATGGGCGGCATCGCACCGGAGCGCAGTATTCCGGAGGTCGCCCCCGTGCCGTTCACCCGCTGGTGGCGGGAACGGGCGCGGCAGCGGGCGCGTACGGGGGCGGTTACGGATACGGGGGCGGTTACGGATACGGGCGCGCGCCGGTCCGAGGCGACCGTGGTGCTGTGGCCCGACACCTTCACCAACCACCTCTCCGCATCCGTTGGTCGGGCCGCCGTCGCGGTACTGGAGGACGCGGGGCTACGGGTCGTGGTGCCACCTGGTGGTGGCGGTGGTTCGCTGTGTTGCGGGCTGACCTGGGTTTCCACCGGCCAGCTCGACCGGGCCAAGAAGGTGATGCGTCGCACCCTGGACATCGTCACCCCGGCCCTGGAAGCGGGGCTGCCGCTGGTGGTTCTGGAACCGAGTTGCGCGGCGACGCTGTGTAGCGACCTGCCCGAACTGCTGGGTCCCGATGAGCCCCGCGCAGCCCAACTTGCTTCTGCTGTACGCACGTTCGCGCAAGCCCTCGATCAGTACGCCCCCGACTGGCAGCCGCCGCGCGTGGATCGGCCCGTCGTCGGACAGACCCACTGCCATCAGCACGCGGTGCTCGGCGATGCGGCCGAGCGCACGCTACGCGAGCGGGCCGGGCTGACCGGCGAACTCAGCGGCGGTTGTTGTGGCCTCGCCGGCAACTTCGGTTTCGAGGTCGGGCATTACGAGGTCTCGGTGGCCTGCGCCGAGGAGGCGCTGTTGCCCTCCGTACGGGAGCGGCCGGGCGATGCTGAGGTGCTGGCAGACGGCTTCTCCTGCCGTACGCAGCTTCAGCAACTCGCCGGGCAGCGGGGACGACACCTGGCCGAGGTGCTGGCGGAGGCATTGGCCGAGGGGCGGGGAACCGCACCACGGTAAGGGGCGGAGTCGTGTCGGTGGGGCGCTCACGCAGCGGGGGCGTGGGGACGCGGCGCTCGCGCAGCGGGGGGTGCTGGCGGAGTAGCCGAAGGGTGCTGCTGAGTCGGCAAGTTGGCCGGATGAGGTGGTGGCCATCGTCTCCGCCGGTGGGCAGTTGACTTCAACCAGGGTTGAACTTTCAGGATGGTGAACCCCCGCACCCCGTGCCCCGCGGCCCCACCCGAATGCGCAACCGGTGGCACACCGTCCTGACGACGAGGAGACCGGCGATGACCGCAGACGTAAACGCAGACGTGAACACAGGTGCAGACGCAGGTACAGACGTAAGCGCAGGCACAGGCACGGGCGGGGCGCCGACTCAGGCGAAGGGGACCGGCTCCGGCTCTGATTCCCGGTACGCCCTGCCGGACGTCACCAGGCTCGATGCCGAGTTGGTCACCTTCAGCACCTGGGGGGTGGGTACGCCCGAGCGGCAGCGTGCGGCCGTGGAGGCCATTGCCGCCACCTGGCAGCGGTTGCCGTGGCCGACCCCCGACTTGCTCAGCTACACCGTCTACACCGCCACCGATGGCGAGACGCTGGCGCACTTCGCGCAGTGGACGAACGAGGCGGCACGCGCCGCGTATGTCAGCGCCGGGCAGCAGGTACCGCACGCGAAGGAGATCGACGCCGCGGTGCCTGGCATCGAGCGCAGCGGGGTCACCCCGTACCGCCGCTACCGCAGCGCGTTCACACCCGAAGCGGACGGCGTGGGCGCCCCGGTGCCGGGGTGTGTCATCGCCGTATCGATCGAGTTCGACGGCCCGGACGAGGAACGGCTGCGCCGCTGGGTGGACGGTTGGTTCCATGGCGACGAGGCCGAACTCGATGATGCCTTCAATGGCCTGCTTGCCGCGCACTTCCATGTGAGCACCGATGGCACTCGGGTGCTCAACTACGCGGAGTGGGTGAGCGAACAGGCGCACATCGATGCCCTCGCCGGCGTCCACGATACGCACACCGAGAGCCCGGAAGAGTCGGCGGAAGACGACCAGTGGCGAAGTCAGTTGACCTTCCCCGGCCTCAAGGCGACGGGGTTCAAGCGGTACCACCTGAGTTGGAGCGGGACGCCCCAACGGTGACTGGGGTACGCGGCGGCTGAGGCCGACCCGGGGAGCGGACCCAGTCCCCGGATCGGCCCGAGCCCGTCCCCCTGTACCCCCGTCCCCCTGTACCCCCGTCCCCGGGCTCAAGCCGGTTGGCGCGCGACCGGTGGCCGGTCACCGGTCACGGTCACCGGGCACCGTTTGTGCGCTCCATGTCTCCCGCGTGAGCTCGTACTCGACGTCGCCGTGCTCGGCGCCCTCCAGGTACTCCGGCCACTCCACGAAGAACGTACGCACCAGTGACAAGCCGGTCTTTTCCAGCACCCGCCGGGAGCCGGCGTTCACGGTCATGGTGGTGGCCACCACCCGGTCCAGGTTCAGTTCCGTGAAGCCCCGGCGCACCAGCGCTCGTGCGCCCTCGGTCGCGTAACCGTGGCCCCATACGGCGTGGCGCAGCCGGTAGCCGAGTTCGGTGCCACCTGTGAGTCCGACGCTGGAGGCCGGCCGCAGCGAGACCCAGCCCAAGAAGACCCCGCTCTCCCGCTCCTCCGCAACGAACCGGCCCATGCCGTTCGGTAGTTGCCCGTACTCCTGCAAAATCTCGGGCAGGATCTCCTGCGTGATGACGCTGCGTGGCTCCGGATCGTCGATGTAGCGCATGACCTCTGGGTCACCGTGCAGGGCGGCGAGATCGTCGGCGTCGGCTTCGGTGAAGCGGCGCAGCCGCATGCGGGCAGTCTCCATGGCGTTCACGCCCTGATTCGAGCACCGCAGCCCAGCCGCCGACAACTGGGTTTTCCTCAGCGCCGCCAACCGAGTTGCTGCCGAAGCGCCGCCGACCGCCGCGCTCCCCGCGCCCCTGCCGTGTGGCGCGCCCGCCTGGCCCCGTTGCGGCATGCCACGACGCGGCATGCGTACGGGCCGAGCCCGGCGGTCAATCGCCGAGTCCGGCCCGTACGCCATCACTTGTGCACGGCGGTAAGCCCGTACGCCATCACGTACGCACAGCGGCACGCCCGTGACCGCACGCCGATGACGGCACGTCCGTGGTTATGCCGTCACTCGCTCGCGCTCCGACTCCGCTGCCCCTTTTGCGGCCTCTTTGGATGCCGTGGGAGTCCCTTTCGGTGAGGTTTCTTCCGGTGGGGTGCCGGCGTGCTCGGCGCTCGTGGTCTGCGAGTGGTCCGGTCGCGCGCCGGTCACCTGCGTGCCTGCCGCTATCCGGACGGGGACTGTTCCCTCGTCGTTGTGCCGCTCGGCCCAACTCGTCAGAGCCGTGCTGCACGCGTGGTCGAGGTGGCGCAGGCCCGACAGGTCGAGCTCGATCGGGCGGTCCTTGGGCAGCGCCTCCAGGGTGTCGAGCATCTTCGGGAGCCGGAGGAAGGTCGCGTTGCCGGACAGGGTGACGCGGATCGTGCCGCTGGGTGTGTCGGTGGACGTGGTGTGGATGTGGGAGGTCTCCCACGCCGTCTTGATCACGGACAGGGCCAGTCCGATCAGCACGCCCTCGAACATGTTGACCGTGACGATCGCCACCGCCGTGACGCCAAGGATGATCGCCTCGCCCCGATGCTCACGCCACATGGGGCCCAGATGTCCCAGGGGCAGCAGCTTCCACCCCGCGTGCACCAGGACGCCGGCGAGCGCCGCGATGGGGATCAGGCCAAGTACCGCGGGCAGCAGGGCGGCGAACAGCAGCAGCCACACGCCGTGCAGCACCCGGGACGCCTTGGTGACGGCCCCGGCCTGGACGTTGGTGGCGCTGCGTACGATGACGGCCGTCATCGGCAGGGCGCCGAGCGCACCACAGACCGCGTTGCCCGCGCCCTGCGCCATCAGCTCCTTGTCGTAGTCGGTCCGCGGACCGTCGTGCAGTCGGTCCACCGCCGCCGCGCTGAACAGGCTCTCGGCGGACGCGATGAGCATGAACGCCACGATCGTGCCCAGCATCCCGATCTGTGCCAGGTCACCGAAGTCGCCCGCGCCCGGTACGTTCACCGAGTCGGCCAGACCCTGCACCTTCACCTTGGCGATCGGCAGGTTCGCCAGCGCGGTCACGCCGGTTGCGAGCAGAACGGCGGCCAGCGCGCCGGGCACCACGCGCACCTTGGCGGGCAGATACGGCCAGCCGACCAGGACCGCGACCACGGCGGCGCCGACCGCGAAGGCCGTCAACGCGTCACTGCTTCCGGCGATGTCGCCGACCAGCCCCGGCAGCCCGGTGATCTTCTCGATGCCGGTCTTGGGGGCGGAGAGGTCGCCCATCGCGTACAACTGGCCGGCGATGATGACCAGGCCGATGCCGGCGAGCATGCCTTCCACGACGGAGACCGAGATGGCGCGGAACCATCGGCCGCAGCCCAGCGCCCCGAGCGCCAGTTGCAGCAACCCGGCCGCCAGCACGATGACACCGAGCGCGCCGAGCCCGTAGGTCTCGACCGCTTCGTAGACGAGCACGGTCAGCCCCGCGGCAGGGCCGCTGACCTGGAGGCTGCTGCCGGGGAGCAGCCCGGTGAGAATGCCGCCGACGATGCCGGTGATCAGCCCTACTTCGGCTGGGACGCCGGAGGCGACCGCGACGCCGACGCAGAGCGGCAGGGCGACGAGAAAGACGACGAGGGAAGCGGCGAAGTCACGCCGCAGGGTGAGGGCAGTGGGGCGCATGGTGTCCTCGCGATGCGGTGGGTCGTGGCTCGGGAGTTGGGAATGGGACGTTGTGCTTGGACCTGTTGGAGCAGCGGGACCGGTCAGGTCAGCGGGGCCGATCGGGTCGGTGGGGCGGTCGGGAGGCCCAGTTGAGTCAGTGGCTGCCATCGGGGGCTCACAGGGGGAGGAAGTCGTCGATGGCAGGTTGGTGCGCGAGCACGGCGCCCGTGTGCACCTCGTAGAACCAGCCATGCAGCGTGAGCTCGCCCGCTGCCATGCGGCGCGTGACGCAGGGGTAGCCGCGTAGCCGCTCAAGCTGGGCCCGTACGTGGGCCTGCACCGGGCGGGCGACCTCCGGGCCGTGGTCGCCGGGCTCCAGCGGACCGTCGGGGCCGGTTGGTGAGGCCGCGGCGTGCGCGAGCCAGCCGGAGACCGCGGGAACGGCGGCCAGGTCGTCGCCGCGTACGAGTGCTCCCACTGCGCCGCAGTGCGAGTGGCCGCACACGATGATGTCCGCGACGCGCAGCACCTCCACCGCGTACTCGATGGTGGCGGTCTCGCCACTGGGGCGCTCGGGGCGGTACTCGGGCACGATGTTGCCCGCCGTACGGAGTTCGAAGAGCCCGCCCGGACGGGCGCCGGTGATGAGCGACGGGATGACCCGGGAGTCGGAGCAGGTGATGAACAGCGCCTCCGGCGACTGTCCGGCGGCCAGCGGGGCCAGGTGTTCGCCGCGCTGCTTGAGTTGGTCCTGGAAGGTACGGGCGTGGTCGATGAGGGATTTCATGTCAGTTGCCTCCTGCGCTGGTATGAGGGTGCGCATCGGTACGAACTGGCGGGTGGTCACACACGGGGGAGCCCGAGACGGGCCGTCCCCAAGCGAGCGATGACGCGGCCGAAGACGGGGCCGAAGACGACGGCCGAAGACGGCTGTCTCACACGACGGCCGCATGCGACTGCCGGACACGACGGCCATACATGGCGGACGAAAGGGAGCAGTCCGAGCAAGACCATCGAGGTGAAGGCCGAAGGTTGGTGCCATCCTTGCTGGTCGCTACCGCGCCCGGGATGGGGCGTGAGGTGCCACTGGAGGCACGCGGTGGCATGCCCGTGGCGCGCGCGGCGCACGAAGGTCTCGCTGCTCGGGAGGTGGTTCGGGAGGTGATTCGGGCGGCCGGGCCGACGACGAGGAAACAGAAGGAAGCAGCCGAGCCGCCGTCCCTACCCGGGGCAACGCGTGATCGCTGTACGGGCCCTAGGTGGCCCGAGTGATGCGTGCGGGTGTGCGCCGGATGAACGCCGGGTCAGGCCGGTCCGTACGCTTGCGCCGGTCCGGTGGTCTGACGCTGTTGTCTAGCAGCGAAAGACTTGCAGCATGGTCGGCAGCACCGCACTGTGCTGTCTGCGCTGCCCCAGGGATGGGCAGTTGGGCCCACCTGTTCCCCGTGCGTCAAAGGGGAGGTCAATCGTGGCCAGGGGCGTCGAGCCGCCGTGCCGCATCTTCAGCGGCGAGCTCTGCGTGGTGCCGTGTCGGCCACCTGCGGAGGACCTGGCGGGCAACTCTTCTTGCCGCGAAACCTCCTCGCACAGCTTCGGGGCTTCCACGGTCACCCCCGCGCTCGCGCTCTGCGGAGCCGAGGGCACGCTCTCGGCTGCCTGGGCGGTGGGAGCACCCAACAGCACGACTAGCAGCGTGCTGGCGACCATGGCCGCCAGTGCGCCGCGTGCTGCCCAGATTCGTCCCACTGCTTCGCCCTTAACTGAGATCAGGTGATCTGTCGGAAACCACCGGCTTGGTAAGGGGTGGCCCCGGCTCTCGCCCAGGACGATCAGCGTATAGCGCGACAGTCGAGAGCGCGGGGACGCTGAGGTAAACGTCATGTTTCCGAGGTGGGGAGAAAAACCCGGAATACGCACGCGTAGAGCGCTGGTGACCTGCGCTTATGGCATCGGGCGTAGATCAACATGCGTACATATCGGGTCAGTTGGCGCGTAACCGCTTGGGTGCGGTAGGGCGTAAGTGGGCCGTGACGTCGCTCACCTGGCGTTATTCGGCCATGCAATTCGCCCGAATCTTTTCGCACGGCTTCATTTAGGGGGCGGCAGGGGGAGTGGTAGGGGGCGTGTGGTGTTCACCGTTTGCTCCGGTCGGGTGAACCTGACGATCTGAAAATAATGCAATCACGCTTGCTTGTTTCTTTTGGTGCTGCCACGCTCGTTCTCGCCGGGGGACTCACGCCCCGCGGCGCACGCCGTACTGCGGGCCGTCACGGCGCGCAGGGCGGGCCCCTCCCGCTGCCGGTACGGACCGCTGCCGGTACGAACCCCGTTGCCGGTACGAACCCGCCGCCCGCACGGGCCGATGCCGAAGCCGTGACGAGGAGAGCGCACCGTGGCCGATACTGCAGCCCTACTCGACGATCTACGCGCCGAGGGCGACGCCCTGGACGCGCTGGTCGCCGGGCTCGATTCCGACCAGTGGGCCAGGCCCACGCCCGCGGCGGGTTGGACCATCGCGCACCAGATCGCCCACCTGGCCTGGACCGATGACCGCGCGACCGAGGCTGCTACCGCGCCCGAGGCGTTCGCGCGGGAGGTCGAGAAGTCCCGCGCGGAGCCGGAGCGCTTCGTAGCCGCGGGCGCCGAACAAGGCGCGGCCGAGCCGCCTGCCGCGCTCCTCGCCCGCTGGCGCGCCGGCCGGGCCGCGCTGCTCGACCTGCTCGCCGCGCAGCCGGAGGGGGTGAAACTCCCCTGGTACGGGCCGCCGATGGGGGCCGCCTCGATGGCAACCGCCCGGCTGATGGAGACCTGGGCGCACGGCCAGGACGTGGCGGACGCGCTCGACGTGTGGCGCGCACCCACCGCACGGCTGCGGCATGTGGCCCATATCGGCGTACGAGCCCGCGACTATGCCTATCTCGTACGCCAACTCCCCCAACCAGTCGAGGAGTTCCGCGTCGAACTGGTCGCCCCCGGCGGCACCCTGTGGACCTACGGGCCCCCCGGCGCCGCCCAGCGCGTCACCGGGCGCGCCCTGGACTTCTGCCTGCTCGTCACCCAGCGGGCGCACCGCGACGACCTGGCGCTACGGGCCGAAGGGCCCGACGCGCGGCGCTGGTTGGAGATCGCCCAGGCGTTCGCGGGCCCACCGGGCGCGGGCCGCCCCGCCGGGCAGCGTGCGGCAGCGGCGACAGCCGGCGGCAGCGGCGGCAGCAGCGACAGGGCGGTGGGGCAGCCGACATGGCCCAGCGCGGACCAGCCGCCAGCACCGGACGCGACCCAGCCAGCGGGCCGAATGGCGCACGAGCCAGCGCTTCCACCAACGACCCAGCCAGCGGATCGGATGCCGAGCCCCGCGGCCACGCGGCCAGATGGTCAGGAAGGTGCCGGCGCATGAGCGCGAGGGCAGTGTGGGAGCCGGCGCAAGAGTCGGCGCACGGCGGGGGCAGGCCGCGGGTGGCGGCACCGCTGCGGATCGGGAACGCCTCGGGGTTCTACGGCGACCGCTTCGACGCCCTGCGCGAGATGCTGACCGGTGGCCCGCTGGACGTGCTGACCGGGGACTACCTGGCCGAGCTCACCATGCTCATCCTCGGCAGGGACCGGTTGAAGGACCCCTCGCGCGGTTACGCCAAGACCTTTCTGCGGCAGTTGGAGGAGGGGCTTGGGCTCGCGATCGAGCACGGCGTACGCCTCGTCACGAACGCGGGCGGCCTCCATCCGGCCGCGCTCGCCGATGCCATACGCGAACTCGCCGACCGGGTCGGGGTGCCGGTGCGCGTTGCCCATGTGGAGGGCGATGACGTGCTGGCCCGCGCGCAGCGCGAGGGCTGGGGCGAGGGCGCACTCACGGCTAACGCCTACCTCGGCGGCGCGGGCATCGCCGCCGGTCTACGCGGTGGCGCCGACGTCGTGGTCACCGGCAGGGTCACCGATGCCGCGCTGGTCAGCGGTCCGGCCGCCGCCCACTTCGGCTGGGCCGACGACGACTGGGACACGCTGGCCGGGGCCGTGGTCGCCGGCCACGTGCTGGAGTGCGGCGCACAGGCCACCGGCGGCAACTACGCGTTCTTCACCGAGCACATCGCCGTGCCCGCACCCGGAGCCGTGCCCGCATCCGGAGCCGTGTCCGCGCCCACACCCGCACCCCCGTGCGGCCCGCGCCGCGCGCGCAGCGGCCCGTACCGCCCCGGCTTCCCGCTCGCCGAGATCCACGCAGATGGCTCCTGCGTGATCACCAAGCACCCGGGCACGGGCGGCGCCGTCACCACCGAGACCGTCACGGCGCAACTCCTGTACGAGACGCAGGGCGCGCGCTACGCCGGACCCGACGTCACCGCCCGGCTCGACACGCTGCGCCTCGCACAGGACGGGCCCGACCGGGTGCGAATCACGGGCGTGCGCGGCGAGGCGCCGCCGCCCGACCTCAAGGTGGGGCTGACCCGGTTGGGCGGCTGGCGTAACGAGGTCGTGTTCGTGCTGACCGGCCTCGACATCGAGGCCAAGGCCTCCCTCCTACGGGAGCAGATCGAGGACGCGCTCGCCGGACAGCGGCCCGCCGATGTGCGGTGGACCCTGGCCCGTACCGACCGCGCCGACGCCGCCGTACAAGAGGAGGCCAGCGCGCTGCTGCGGCTCGTGGTGCGCGACCCGCAGCCGGACTCGGTGGGGCGGGCGCTGAGCGGGGCGGCCGTCGAGCTGGCCCTCGCCAGCTATCCCGGCTTCCAGGTGAGCGCCCCGCCCGCCAAGGGCGCCCCGTACGGCGTCTTCGAGGCCGCGTTCCTGCCCGCCGACAGCGTCGAGCACACCACCGTGTTGCCCGATGGGCAGCGGCTGGCGATCATCCCGCCCGCGCTGACCCGGGCCCTGGCCGACGTCGAACAGCCGCCGCTACCCGAGCCGTTGCCGGCCGGGCTGCCCACCCGGCGGGCCCCGCTCGGGCTGATCGTCGGCGCCCGCAGCGGCGACAAGGGTGGCAGCGCCAACGTCGGGTTGTGGGCGCGCACCGATGACGCCTGGCGCTGGCTGGCCCATGAGCTGACCGTCGAGCGGCTGCGTGCCCTGCTGCCCGAGACGGCCACACTGCCGATCACCCGACACGTACTGCCCGAGCTGCGCGCGCTCAACTTCCTCATCGACGGGCTGCTCGGTGAGGGCGTCGCCGCGCAGGCCCGGTTCGATCCCCAGGCCAAGGCCGTAGGCGAGTGGCTGCGCGCACGGCAACTGGACATACCGGAGGTGTTGTTGTGACCGTCCTCGCGTCGGCGCTCGATGTGATGAGCGCCGAGTACGCCGCCAACAAGGAGGCGATGCTCGGCAAGCTCGCCGACGTCGAAACCGAACACGCCAAGGCGATCGCCGGCGGCGGCGAAAAGTACATCGCCAGGCACCGGGGGCGCGGCAAGTTGCTGGCCCGCGAGCGTATCGAGCTGCTCACCGACCCCGACACACCGTTCCTGGAGCTGTCCCCGCTGGCGGCCTGGGGCAGCGACTACGCCATCGGCGCCGCGCTGGTCACCGGCATCGGCGTCATCGAGGGCGTCGAGTGCCTGATCACCGCCAACGACGCGACCGTACGCGGCGGTGCCAGCAACCCCTGGACGCTCAAGAAGGCGCTGCGCGCCAACGAGATCGCCCGCGCCAACCGGCTGCCGTGCGTGGCGCTCGTCGAATCGGGCGGCGCCGATCTGCCCAGCCAAAAGGAGATCTTCATCCCCGGTGGTGCCCTGTTCCGGGACATCACCCAGTTGTCAGCGGCCGGCATCCCCACCCTTGCCGTGGTGTTCGGGAACTCGACGGCCGGCGGCGCGTACGTCCCCGGCATGTCCGACCACACCATCATGGTCAAGGAGCGGGCAAAGGTCTTCCTCGGCGGCCCGCCGCTGGTCAAGATGGCCACCGGCGAGGAGAGCGACGACGAGTCGCTGGGCGGCGCCGAGATGCACGCCCGCACCTCCGGGCTCGCCGACTACTTCGCGCTGGACGAACTGGACGCGTTGCGCCAGGCCCGGCGCGTCGTCGCCCGCCTCAACTGGTCCAAGGCGCACGCCGATCCGCCACCCGCGGCCCCACCGAAGTACGACGAAAACGAACTCCTCGGCATCGTCCCCGGCGACCTGAAGGTCCCCTTCGACCCGCGCGAGGTCATCGCCCGGGTCGTGGACGGCTCGGACTTCGACGAGTTCAAGCCGCTGTACGGGCCGAGCCTGGCCACCGGCTGGGCCACGCTGCACGGCTATCCGATCGGCATCCTCGCCAATGCGCAGGGCGTGCTGTTCTCGGCCGAGTCACAAAAGGCCGCCCAGTTCATCCAGCTCGCCAACCAGCGCGACATCCCGCTGGTCTTCCTGCACAACACCACCGGTTACATGGTCGGCAAGGAGTACGAGCAGGGCGGCATCATCAAGCACGGCGCGATGATGATCAACGCGGTGTCCAACTCCACGGTCCCGCACCTGTCCGTCCTGATGGGCGCCTCCTACGGCGCCGGCCACTACGGCATGTGCGGCCGGGCGTACGACCCCCGCTTCCTGTTCGCCTGGCCCAGCGCCAAGTCCGCCGTGATGGGCCCGCAGCAGCTCGCGGGCGTGCTGTCGATCGTCGCCCGCGCATCGGCCGCAGCCAAGGGCCAGCCCTACGACGACGAGGGCGACGCCGCGCTGCGCACCATGGTGGAGCAGCAGATCGAGTCCGAATCGCTGCCGATGTTCTTGTCCGGGCGGCTGTACGACGACGGCGTCATCGACCCCCGCGACACCCGCACCGTCCTCGGCATGTGCCTGTCGGCCATCCACAACGCGCCGGTCGAAGGCGCGCGTGGCGGCTTCGGCGTCTTCCGGATGTGAGGCACCAGTGACCGGATCTGAGGCATCAGTGATCAGCACCCTGCTCGTCGCCAACCGCGGTGAAATCGCCCGCCGCATCTTCCGCACCTGCCGCGAACTCGGCATCGCCACCGTCGCGGTCTACTCCGACGCGGACGCCGACGCACCCCACACCCGCGAGGCGGACGCGGCCTTCCACCTGCCGGGCAACGCCCCAGCGGATACGTACCTACGCGGCGACCTCCTCGTAGCAGCCGCCCTGACCTGCGGTGCGGACGCCGTCCATCCTGGCTACGGCTTCCTCTCCGAGAACCCCGACTTCGCCCGCGCCGTCACCGACGCCGGGCTGATCTGGGTCGGCCCACCCCCCGCGGCCATCGCGTCGATGGCCTCCAAGACCCGGGCCAAGGAGATCATGGCGGACGCCGGCGTACCGCTCCTCGCGCCCGTGAGGGCCGAGGACGCCACCGCCGCTGACCTGCCGCTCCTGGTCAAGGCGGCGGCCGGTGGCGGCGGGCGCGGCATGCGGCTCGTACGCGAACTCTCCAACCTGCCAAGCGCGCTGGCCGCCGCCAGCACCGAGGCGGCCTCGGCCTTCGGGGACGGCGAGGTGTTCGCCGAGCCGTACGTGGAGAACGGGCGCCATGTCGAGGTGCAGATCCTCGCGGACGCGCACGGCACGGTGTGGGTGCTCGGCACCCGCGACTGCTCGCTCCAGCGCCGCCACCAAAAGGTCATCGAGGAGGCCCCGGCGCCCGCGCTCCCGGCCGCACTGCGCGCCGCGCTGCACACGGCCGCCACCGAGGCGGCCGAGGCGATCGGCTACCAGGGCGCGGGCACGGTCGAGTTCCTGGTCGCACCCGGCGGCCGGGGCTACTTCCTGGAGATGAACACCCGCCTCCAGGTGGAACACCCGGTCACCGAGTGCGTTTACGGCATCGATCTGGTGGCCCTGCAACTCCGGGTAGCCGAGGGCCATGCGCTGCCCGCCGCACCCCCGGAGCCCACCGGGCATGCGGTGGAGGCCCGGCTGTACGCGGAGGACCCTGCCCGTGACTGGCAACCGCAGACGGGCGTGCTGCACCGGCTTGAGGTGGCCGGGGCGGGGGTGCCGGAACTGTCGGGGCCACTGGTGCCGGCGGGGCTGTCGGGGCTGTCGGGACTGCGCGTTGACTCGGGGTTCGGCGCCGGGGACACCATCGGCATCCATTACGATCCGATGCTCGCCAAGGTCATCGCCTGGGCCCCCACCCGCGCTGAGGCCATTCGCCGTCTCGCCCACGCCCTGGAACGCTCCCGGGTACACGGCCCGGTCACCAACCGCGAGCTGCTCGTACGGTCCCTGCGGCACCCCGAATTCATCGCCGCCCAGCTGGACACCGGCTTCTACGAGCGCCACCTCGACGCGCTGACCGCGGCCCCGGACGACAACGAGACGCGAGTGGCCGCGCTCGCCGCGGCGCTGGCCGACGCCTGCGGGCGCTCCCGCTTCGGCGGCTGGCGCAACGTCCCCTCCCAGCCGCAGACCAAGACCTACCGCCTGGAGCCGGACGGCACGGAACACGAGATCCGCTACCGGCACACCCGCGACGGCCTCACCGCCGATGGACTGCCCGACGTCCACTGCCTCTCGGCGACCCGAAGCCTGGTCGTGCTCGAAGTGGGCGGCGTGCGGCGGCAGTTCGCTGTTTTCGCGTACGAGGACGGCTCGGTGTACGTGGACGTGCCGCGGCTGCCGGGCGGGGCCACACAGGGACCGGGCTCGGGCTCGGACCCCGGGGCGGGCCCGAGCCGGGGCGCGGGCGGCCGGGCTCCTTCGTGCGCCTCGTACACCTCGTACACCGCGTACACCTCGTACGTCTCGTATGCCCTCACCCCCCTCCCGCGCTTCCCCGACCCCACCGCCCGTACCGAGCCGGGGTCGCTGCTCGCGCCCATGCCGGGCACGGTCATCCGGCTCGCCAATGCCGCCGTGGGCGACGCCGTGCAGGCCGGGCAGCCCCTGCTGTGGCTGGAGGCGATGAAGATGGAACACAAGATCATCGCCCCCGCCTCCGGAACCTTGGCGGCGCTGCCCGTCGCCCCGGGCCAGCAGGTAGAGGTGGGCGCACTCCTCGCCGTCGTATCCGACTGACCCCGGCCCCACCGCACCCCGCACACCCCGCACCCCGCACCCCGCACACCCCGCACACCCCACACCCCGGGCCCCAACCCCACCTGAACCCGTACCGAGGAGGACTTCGTCCCATGAGCAACGCCCTGATCGAATCCGAAGAGCACCGCGCGCTGCGTGCGGCCGTGGCCGCCTTGGGCGCCCGCTATGGCCGCTCGTACATGGAAACCGTCGTCCGCGAGGGCAAGCACACCGACGAGTTGTGGGCCGAGGCCGGCAAGCTCGGTTACCTCGGCGTCAATCTGCCCGAAGAGTACGGCGGCGGAGGCGGCGGCATAGCCGAGCTGTCAATCGTCCTCGAAGAGTTGGGCGCAGCAGGCTGCCCGCTGCTCCTCATGGTCGTCTCGCCCGCCATCTGCGGCACCGTCATCGCCCGCTTCGGCACCGAAGACCAAAAGCGGACGTGGCTTCCGGGCCTGGCCGATGGCTCCCGCAAGATGGCCTTCGGCATCACCGAGCCCGACGCGGGCTCCAACTCGCACCGCATCACCACCACCGCACGCAGGGACGGTGACGACTGGTTGCTGACCGGCCGCAAGGTCTTCATCTCGGGCGTGGACATCGCCGACGCGACCATGATCGTCGGCCGTACCGAGGACTCCCGCACCGGCAAGCTCAAGCCCTGCTTGTTCATCGTCCCGCGCGAGGCCCCGGGGTTCGGGTACCGGCAGATCCCGATGGAGGTCTCGGCGCCGGAGAAGCAGTTCGAGCTGACCATCGACGAGGTGCGGCTGCCCGCCGACGCGCTCGTCGGCGACGAGGACGCCGGCCTCCTTCAACTCTTCGCCGGGCTCAACCCCGAGCGCATCATGACCGCGGCCTTTGGCCTCGGTATGGCGCGTTACGCACTGACCACGGCCGTCGATTACGCCACCACACGGCAGGTGTGGAAGACCCCAATCGGCGCCCACCAGGCCATCGCCCACCCGCTGGCCCAATCACACATCGAGCTGGAACTGGCCCGGCTGATGATGCAGAAAGCGGCCTTCCTCTACGATGCGGGCGACGACATGGGGGCTGGGGAGGCGGCCAATATGGCGAAGTACGCGGCAGGGGAGGCGACCGTAAAGGCCGTCGATCAGGCCGTGCACACGCTCGGCGGCAACGGCCTCGCGACGGAGTACGGGCTCGCCTCGCTGATCACCGGCGCGCGGGTGGCGCGCATCGCACCGGTCAGCCGAGAGATGATCCTGAACTTCGTCTCCCACACCACGCTTGGCCTCCCCAAGTCGTACTGATCGACCACGCGCGTACGGGCCCTCCCGGCACGCCGCGGGTGTGCCGGGAGGGCCCGACAGACGAGGAAGGAGGCCGGCGTACCGATGAGCAACGCGCCTGACCAGCGAAACAAGAAGGACCAGCGGGACACGGGGAACCAGCCGAGCCAGGGGGACTCAGCGGCGCCGGCCAGCGAGCAGCCCGAGCCCCCAGCGCCGCAGCCCCTCGTACACCCCGAGCCCCTCGTACGGCGCGGGCACGATCGTGGCATCGCCACGCTCACCCTTGACTCGCCGCACAACCGCAACGCCCTGTCGGCCCGCCTGGTGACCGAACTCCTCGCGGGGCTGCGGGCCGCCGCCGCTGACCCGAACACCCGGGCGGTGCTGCTGAGCCACACCGGCAACACGTTCTGCGCGGGCGCCGACCTGAGCGAGGCGGTATCTGCCGGGGGCACCGGGCCTGCCGGGGGCGCTGCGCCTGTGGGGGCCGCTGTGCCCGCTGGGTCCGCTGGGGGAGCCGTGCCCGCTGGGGGTGCCGCAGCCGACGCAGCCGTCCCCGTAGCGGGCCCGCTCGGCCTCGCCCACCTGATGCGCACCATCGTGGAACTGCCGGTGCCGGTGGTCGCCCGGGTCACCGGACACGTACGGGCCGGCGGCCTCGGGTTGCTGGGCGCGTGTGACATCTCGGCGGCGGGCGACGCGGCGAGCTTCGCTTTCACCGAGGCCAGGCTGGGCCTGGCGCCCGCCGTCATCTCCATGCCACTGCTGCCCCGACTCGACCCACGGGCGGCGGGCCGCTACTACCTCACCGGCGAGCGGTTCGACGCGGCGGAGGCGGCCCGAATCGGCCTGGTGACCCTGGCCGGCGACCCGGACCAGGTCCTTGCGCCGGTCCTGGACGGACTGCGGCGCGGTTCCCCGCAAGGGCTCGCCGAGTCCAAGCGCCTGGCGACCGCCGAGGTGGTACGGGCCTTCGACCGGGACACCGCGGCGCTGGCGCGGCAGTCGGCGCGGCTCTTCGGCTCGGCCGAGGCCCGCGAAGGGATGACCGCGTTCCTGGAACGCCGCGACCCGGCGTGGGCGGTCGCCGCCACGGCCCACGAACCCGCCACACCGCAGACACCACCGGCAGCGTCCGCCACACCGCCGGCGCCGCCGCACGCTGCACCGCCGGCAGCGTCCGCCACATCACCGGCGGCGCCCGCATCGCAGCCGACAGCCTCCGTACCGCAGGCGTCGGTTTCCGCAACCACCGCGGAGGAATCCCGTTGACCACTCGCCCCGCCCTGCGCGACCCGAAGCAGGACCGTAGCCGCGCCACCCGGCAGCGGTTGCTTGAGGCCGCCGTTTCCTGCCTGGCCGAACACGGCTGGGCGGGCTCGACGGTGTCGGTGGTCGCCGAGCGTGCGGGTGTGTCGCGCGGCGCCGCGCAGCACCACTTCCCCACCCGCGAGGACCTGTTCACGGCGGCCGTCGAGCATGTGGCCGAGGAGCGCTCGGCGGCGCTGCGCGCGTTGCTGGCCCACGCCATGAACTCCCCGGACCGCGACGGCCCCGAGCGCACCCATGCCGTCGTGGACGCCCTGATCAGCCTCTATACGGGGCCGCTGTTCCGGGCCGCGCTCCAACTGTGGGTAGCGGCATCCAACGAGCCACAACTGGGCTTCCGAGTCACGGCACTTGAGGCGCGCATCGGCCGCGAGAGCCACCGGATGGCGGTGGAGCTGCTGGGCGCGGACGAGGGCGTTCCGGGCGTACGGGAGACCGTGCAGGGCCTCCTCGACATGGCCCGGGGCTTGGGCCTGGCCAACCTCCTGACGGACGACGCCTCCCGCCGCGAGCGCGTCGTCACCCAGTGGGCCCGGCTGATCCACGAGGTGCTGACGCGGAGTTGAGCGGCGGGCCGCAATCACGGCAACGCGCCGGTAGGCCGCCATGTCGTCTCCACCACGGCACGGCACGGCACGGCGCCCGGCACCGTCACAGGAACGGTGATCCTCCCGCCTGACGTGCGGGCCACCCGGCACGGCCACCCAGCGCCGCCGCGGAGCGGGCACCACGCACGACGGACGAAGCGAGCGGGCGTCACGCACGGCGTACGAAGCCAGTAGGGTGCGCGAGGTGAACAGTGCACCCCAACTCGCCAGTACCTTCCGCCTGATCGTCACCGGAGGAGGCACCGGGGGCCATACCTACCCCGCGCTCACCGCGATCCGCACGCTGCAAGAGCGCCTTTCGGCCGATGGCAGAGCTCTCGACGTCCTGTGGATCGGTACGGCTGCGGGCCTGGAGGCCCGTGTCGCCCCGGCCGAAGGGATCGCGTTCGCCACCGTCGCCACGGGCAAGATCCGCCGGTCCAGCAACCCGCTGAAGATGTTGTCCGCGGCCAACATGAAGGACATGGCACGCGTCCCGCTCGGCGTGGTGCAGGCGAGGAAGCTGGTTGCCGACTTCCGGCCTGACGTCGTACTCGCCACCGGTGGCTACGTCGCCGTACCCGCAGGGCTCGCCGCCCGGATGTGCCGGCGCCCGCTGGTGCTGCACGAGCAGACGGTGCGCTTGGGCCTGGCCAACCGGAAGTTGGCCGGCTCGGCGACGCGGATCGCGGTGTCGTCGGAGTCCTCGCTGCCGCTGCTGCCGGAGGCGGTGCGCGGCCTCGCGGTGGTCACCGGGAACCCGGTGCGCCCGCAGGTGCTGACCGGGCACGCGGACAAGGCAATCGACGCGCTGGGGCTGCACGGCTTCGACCGCCGGCTGCCAACGGTGTACGTCACCGGCGGCGCCCAGGGTGCCCAGCAGATCAACGGCGTCGTCAGCGAAGCGCTGGCGTGGCTGCTGGAGCGCGCGAACGTGATCCACCAGTGCGGCGGGGACAAGGTCGAGGGCCTACGCGAGCACGCGGCCGTACTGCCGCAGGCGCTCCGTAACCGGTACTACCTGACGGGATTCGTCGGGCCGGAGCTGCCCGACGTCCTGGCGCTCGCCGACGTCGTGGTCTCCCGTAGCGGGGCCGGCACGCTCGCCGAGCTGACCGCGCTGGGAAAGCCCGCGGTGTTCATCCCGCTCGCCACATCGGCCGGCAACGAACAGGCGCACAACGCCCGCCACCTGGAGGAGGCCGGCGCCGCCGTCGCCCTGCTCGGTGACGTCACCGCCGACCGGCTGAAAGACGCGCTCGGCCCACTGCTCACCGACGCCGCGCGACGGGAGGCGATGGCGCTACGGGCCCGTGCGCATGGGCGACCCGACGCGGCGGACAGACTCGTGGACGTGATCCTGTCCGCAGCCTCCGACTGACCGCCTGCCCCGTCCGTTACGGGCGCCGTTGGCCGATGCGGGGTGACCCGCGGGGTGTCGGAGCCTGCCGCGCCGCGATGTGCGGACGGCTACGACGTCCGCACATCCGCCCGTTCGCCCGTCCGCTGGGGGCGTGCCGCGCCAACTGGCGGGTTTTCCTGATGTACGCGTCCGGGCGCGCCCGGTATCATCGCGGACACTGTCAGTGATGTGGTGAACACCGGAGGCAGCAGTGGCCCGCGCATGGGAAGCCGACCCGTCTGCGTTATTCGTCAAGCGCCTCGGTAAGTCGGCGGCGGAGCTGGGCAACTCCAAGGATCACGACGAGTGCCCGGACATCTGGCAGCTCAGCAACGGTGACGTTGCTGTGATCGGCCGCGATCTCACCGCGCACTACCGGTCGTGCCTGCCGGCCGAGGTGAAACTGGGGCCGGACGAGCGGTTGGTCGTCATCCCGGGCAACATGCTGAGTGCGGCGAAGGCGGACATCCCTCATGCCTGATCTCCTTGCTCCTGGCCTTCCGGACAAGCTAGGTGAGCGGCTCACACGCGAGGACTACAAGCGGGACTTCCGGGAGCAGCGCGCGGCGATCCGCGAGGGAGAGTCCTGGAAGCTGGAGCGGTTGCAGCACTTCGAGGAGACGAACGACGACAGCCGGGAGGCACTGCGTCAGGGGGACTGGCCAGCAGTGTTGCGGCTGTTCGAGGCCGACCGTGACGCCTTGCTTCGAAGGGCCAGGGACGAAGCGTCGCAGGGGACGGTCTTTCATCGCATTCGTGTGGTGGAGGAGCCGCTGACGCCGTATGTGCAGTGGGAGCTGCACTGGCTACGACTGAGCGCGGAATGCGGGCATTCCGTTCGCGTCCTGCCCGCTGCCGCGGTCGCTGCCGCGGAGGGAGATGCGCTGCTGCCGGAGTTGATTCTTCTGGACAGTCGGGTTCTCTACCGTGTGCTGTACACCGCTGCCGGTCAACCGAACGGGGCGCTCCGCTTCACTGATCCCCACACCGTGCGGAACTGGGCCGCGCATCTGCCGGACCTGTACGCGGCTGCGGAGGACATCCAGCCGTACTTCGACCGTGCCGTGGCCAACCTGCCTCCGCCACCTGCGGCTTGACAGGGCGCATCGATCGACGTGCCTACAGAGGGCGACAAGCGCCCCGGAGACTCGCAGAACGACCTCTCCGGGTCGTCTCGCGATGTCGTACAGGCCGGAAGCGTCAGTGGCGACATCCACTTTCATCAGGTCGCCGCCTCGGGGCCATCGGGGCCCGTCCCACGCCAGCTCCCAGCCGACCTGAACACCTTCGTCAACCGCTCCGACGAACTGGGACAGCTGAACGCGGTGCTTGCCGACCGGAATGGCGGGCGCATCGTCGTCTCCGTCCACGTGGTGGCCGGCACGGCGGGCGCGGGCAAAACCTCGCTGGTCCTGCACTGGGCGCACCAGGTCAAGGACCAGTTCCCCGACGGCCAGCTCTTCGTCAACCTCCGCGGGTACGATCCCGGAGAACCAGTCACAGCCGCGCAGGCACTTCAGCGCTTCCTGCGGGCCCTGGGCGTGGCCCCGGCCGAGGTTCCCCAGGACGTGGACGACGCAGCAGCGATGTATCGCTCACTGATCGCCGACCGCCGCGTCATGATCTTCCTGGACAATGCGGCCACAGTCGGCCAGGTCCGGCCGTTGCTCCCCGGCGGTGGAGACAGCCTCGTGGTGGTCACCAGCCGCAGCCGCCTAGCGGGTCTCTCGGTGCGTGACGGCGCCCGCAGGATCACCCTTGGCACACTTCCGGAGCCGGAGGCAGTCGCTCTGCTGCGCGCGGTCACGAGGGGCTATCGACCCGAGGAAGACGGCGATCAACTGGTGGAACTGGCGCGCCTGTGCGCCCGTCTGCCGCTTGCCCTGCGGATCGCCGCCGAACGGGCCGCCAGTCACCCGCACATGCGACTTGACGATCTCATCAGCGATCTGCGTGATGAATCCGCCCTCTGGGACGCCCTCAGTACCGGAATCGATGACGAGGCCGAAGCCATCCGTACGGTCTTCACCTGGTCCTACCGCGCTCTACCCACGCACTCGGCCCGCCTCTTCCGCCTCCTTGGCCTGCACCCTGGAGCGGCGTTCAGCCTCCCCGCTGCCGCGGCCCTCGGCGAAGCCACACCCAGCCGAACACGCCAGCTACTCGACGATCTGGTCGGTGCCCACCTGCTTGAGCAGACTGCCCCGGACCGGTTTCAGTTCCACGACCTCCTACGCGCGTACGCGACCGATCTCGCGCAGGCAGAGGAGTTGTCCGACCAAAGGCAAGCCGCGCGACGACGCGTCCTGAGCTGGTACCTCCACACCGCCGACGCCGCCCAGACGTGGCTCTATCCGTCAGAGGACCACCTGCCACTGCCTGGACCCTTGCCGCAAGTGACGCCCCTCGTTTTCACCGACTACAACGCCGCCGCCGACTGGTCCGAACGAGAACAAGGCAACTTCCTCCCTGTCGTGCGCGCCGCCGCGCGAGACGGAATGGACGAGACGGCTTGGCAGTTGGCCACCATCCTGTGGTTCGCACGTCCCGCCTCCTCGTCGGAGCGGGACTGGCTGGAAGTGGGCCGAGTCGGATTGGAGGCAGCGACGAGACGAGAAGACCAAAGAGCACAGACTCGTCTGCTCATCAACATGGGTATCGCGCACAGGGCTCTGAACAATTTCTCCGAGGGCTTGGACGCTTTGGAGCGGGCCGTCACGTTGGCTCACAGCTCGCAGAGCCGGTTCGACGAGGCCCAAGCCCTCAACCTCATAGGACTGATCTATCTACGACAGCGCGAACTCGACCTGGCAGAGGCGCATTTCGGTCGGGCCATGTTCGCCTTCCGAGACCTGGCACATGTTCAACGAGCCGCCACCGCACTGTCCAACATCGCCAGCACTCGCCTGAGCGCCGGCCGCTTGCCTGAGGCTGCCTCGGTCATCGACGAGGCGCTTGCCGCACACCGGGCCCTGGCCGATCGTGGTGGTGAAGGCAACCTCCTTCGGATCGCAGCCGCCCTGCGACTCGAAGAAGGCGACGCGGATGCTGCCCGGCGATCCATCGACCAGGCTCTCGACATCGCGCTCGCCCTCCGCGACCACACCAGGGAAGGCTTCTGGCTCCTCACCCTCGGTGACATCCAGCGCACCACCGCCGACTACGGCGACGCCCTGACCTCCTACCAGCGCTCCGCCATGCTCCACCGACGCCTTGGCGACCGCAGCCGCGAGGCGCTGGCCTGGCGCGGCACGGGCCAGACGTATGCCGCGATGGACCGCCACGGCGAGGCCACCGCCTTCCACCGCCAGGCCATGGCCGTTCACCGCGACCTAGGGGACACCTGGCAACTCGCCCTGGAACTCGACCACCTGGCCGCAGCCGCTCACCCGGAGGACTCGGGGACTGCCCGTGGCCACTGGAGCGAGGCCCTGACCCACCTGACCCCCTACACCGACCCCCGGGCCACGTCCCTCCGCTCCCGCATCCAGGGGTTGCTGACCCAAGCTGCCGGTTGACGGCGTCGCTGCTCTACCGCACCAATGGGGCTTGTACGTGCGTGAGGGGGGCTGGAGGGCGTACGGGCAAGCGGCCCCCCCACCCCTCCCAATCGACAGAGGTAGGGCCCGTGCACCGCCCTCACATCACTCACGCCGCGGAGCGCTCGGTGAGGGGGCGGCGCCGCAAGGCGGTCTCGGCCAGTGTTCGCGGGGGGAATGAGGCCATGGGGTTGTACAGGTTCGTCCCGGGCGGCACGATTTTGTCGATCCGGTCGAGGGCCGCATCGTCCAAGGTGAGCGCGGCGCCCTTGAGTAGCCCCTCCAACTGCTCCATGGTCCGCGGTCCGATGATGGCCGAGGTGACGGCGGGATGGGCCACGGTGAAGGCCACGGCGAGCTGCGGAAGGGTACAGCCGATGCTCGTCGCGAGTTCGACGAGCTGTTCTACGGCGTCGAGCTTGGCGGTGGTCGCGGCGAGCTCGGGATCGAACAGAGCCGGTCGGAGCGCGGCGCGGCCGACGCCCAGGTCGATCGGCTGGCCCTTGCGGTGCTTGCCGGTGAGGAACCCGAAGGCGAGGGGACTCCAGACCAGTACCCCCATCCCGTAGCGCTCGCAGACGGGCAGGAGCGAGGTTTCGATCCCGCGGGCCAGAATCGAGTAGGGCGGCTGGCCGGTACGGAAGCGTCCGAGGCTGCGACGCTCGGAGGCGTGGTGCGCCTCGACGATCTCGGCGGCCTGGTAGTTCGAGCAACCGAAGGCGCGGATCTTCCCCTGGCGCACGAGGTCGCTGAGTACCGAGAGCGTCTCCTCGATGTCAGTGGAGTGGTCGGGGAAGTGGACCTGGTAGAGGTCGATCCAGTCAGTGTTCAGGCGCCGGAGGCTGTCCTCGACCGCCGTGAGGACCCAACGCCGTGAGTTACCACGGCGGTTGCGGCCCTCGCCCATCTGAAAGTGGACCTTGGTGGCGAGTACGACGTCGTCGCGGCGTTCCCGCAGCGCCTTTCCGACGATCTCCTCGGACTCGCCCTGTCCGTACATGTCGGCGGTGTCTATGAAGTTGATTCCCTGGTCGAGGGCCGCGTGGATGATGCGGACACAGTCGTCGTGATCGGGGTTGCAGCCGTCCTGGAACATCATGGTTCCAAGACAGTGGACGCTGACCTCGATACCGGTTTTGCCCAGAGTGCGATATCGCATGGTGATGCCCCTTACTCGTTCAACTCAACACGCAGAGCGACAGAAGAGCCGGTCGCACGAGGGACCCTAGAATCTAGACCCGGCTCTAGATCAACCCCGTTACCCTGACCGGCATGGTGGAGAGCGCAATGAGCCTGAGCATCGGACAGGTCGCCGAACGCACCGGCTTGAGCGTCCACGCGCTGCGCTTCTACGAGCGTGAGGGCCTCTTCGTCAATCCCGTGCGACGCGGACCCAGCGGGCGCCGCATCTATAGCGAGGACGACGTCGATTGGCTGACCGTCTGCATCATCCTCCGCGCATCAGGCATGCCCCTGCCCGTGCTCAGCCGCTACGCCGACCTCGTCAGAGAGGGCGCCGGTACCGAGGAAGAACGCCTCACCCTCATGCGTGAGCACCAAGCACGTGTCACCACCCAGATCGGCAGGCTCACCGAGTCCCTGGACCTGATCAGGTTCAAGGTCGCGGTGTACGAGGACCTCGTGGACCAAGGCGCCGCCGCCCACCAATGTCACGCCCCTTCCCCTGCGGCGGGCGAAGAAGGCACGCCACTGCTTCGTCAGGAAGCAGTGGTCGAGTGACTGGCGGGCGTTGGCCAGTTACGCCGCATGGTTACGCGTCGAAGTTCCCGGCCTTTACGTCGGCCACGAACGCTGCCCAGGCTGGCGTGTCGAAGGCCAGGGCGGGGCCGTGGGGGTTCTTGCTGTCGCGGACGGGGATGGTGCCGTACGTGGCGAGGTTGGCCGCGACCTCGACGCATTCGCCGCCGTTGCTGGAGTAGCTGGACTTGGTCCAGCGGGGTTCGGTCATCACGGGGTGCCCTCTCGTCGGTTCCGGGTCAGGGTCACGGACGAGGGCTGGGAGCGCGCGTGCCTCGGCCTGTGACTGAGGTTAGGCCGCCGGTGGGGGTGTCGCGGAAGTGGTCTACCGGCCCAACTGGTCGCGTATGCGCGCGCGGTCCGGCGCGTACGGGCAAGCGAAAGCCCCCGCCTGTCTCAAACCGAGAGCGACGGGGGCCTGTTGCGCCGCATGGTTACGCGTCGAAGTTCCCGGCCTTTACGCCGGCAACGAACGCCGACCAGGCCGCCGTGTCGAAGGCCAGGGCGGGGCCCTGCGGGTCCTTGCTGTCGCGGACGGGGACGGTGCCGTGTGCGGCGAGGTTGGCGGCGACCTCAACGCAGTTGCCGCCGTTGTCGCTGTAGGAGGACTTGATCCAGCGGGGGGTGTCGGTCGTCACGAAGCGCCCTTTCGTACCTGGTTGATCATGGCCACAGATTCGGCCTGCGACAGGCATTCGGCCTGTAGCCGATGGTAGTCCGCCAGTGCGGCCAGCACGAAGCCGCTTTCGCGCTCCAGGTGTCCTTGAGCGTGGGACTCCATGTACGCGACCATGCTCCGGTCCGACAGTGTCAGCAGGTTGATCGGCAGGTTGAACGGTCGCCGCTCACCGATGATGTACGGGGCGATCTGGAGCATGGAGTTCGGCAACGCGGCGAATCTCACCAGGCGCTCAAGTTGCTCGCTCATCACCTCGTCGCCTGCGACTGGACGACGAATGCAGCTCTCGTCCATCACCACCATCATCGTAGGCGGACGGTTCCGTACGAGCGCCGCTTGTCGCTCTGCCAGGAATGAGACGCGCTCGGTGGCGTGTTCGGGCGTGATGGTGCCCCGTCGCACGTGACCGTTCGCCAGCGCGCTCGCGTACCCGGGTGTCTGAAGTAAGCCCGGAATGATCCCGATCTCGAACAGCCGGATCTCGACCGCGCGTCCCTCCAAGCCGATGTACTCCGGAAACCCTTCCAGCAGCGCCCCATGCCGGATGTCGCGCCACTCGCGCTCGAACGACTCGGCGGTGTGGGCCACGCCGAAAGCACTATCGGCTTTGCGCGAGAACGGAAGGGTCGGCGGTTTCCTCGCAGTTTCCACAGCCGAAATATGCTGGCTGGAACATTCCAAGCGCTCGGCGAACTGCTCCTGCGTCCAGCCGCGATTCTCCCGCATCCTTCGCACGCGGGCCCCGAAGGCCGCTCGCGGGCTGCTCTCGGGGTTCAGTTCCTTGCGGTTGACCATGACCGCCCCATTCCTTCCTTCGCTTCGGATTACTTGAAGGGTTACTCAGCGTGGGCCACGCTGATGCCCCCCGGTAGTGATGTCGCTACGGAGAGGAGCGGTTCCTCTATGTCTTCCACCCCTGCCCCCACACCGCCCGATGCCAAGCTGGCCGCGCTGCTCGCCCAGCACGACCGCGCGGCCCGGGAAGCCCCGCAGTCAGCCGTGCGGCCAAACCCGCAGGCACCCCCGCAGCCCAAGATGCAGCCAAACATGCAGGCCAACTCCCTAGCGGACGAGCTCCGTTCGTGCGTGAAGTGCCGCGCCACTCGGATGGTTGCCGAACAGGCGAAGGCGCTCCGAAGCACCATTCAGCACCGTATGGCCATCGAGGCCCTGCATGTCCACCGGAGTCGCGAACACCCCCCGAACGAGGGTGATTTCGCGTGATCACGCACCTGATCTTCGAAGGCACGCACCGTGTCGTCGTGCGCGGCGTCGCACTCCGCTTCTTCCGATGGACCGACGACGCCTGGGCGCCGGTCACCGACACCGAGTTCCAACAGGCCTACGAGATTGCCCTCTTCGACCCGCAGGCACTGGCTAAGGACGTACTGCGCCCCAACGCGCGACGCGTCGAGCGAGCAACCACTGAAGGCTGGTTCTGGTGGGACGGGGGCCACTCGGCCGGGCTGTGCACCTTCGACGACAGGAGCCCCGCGGAATGCGCCGGAATGACCCTGATCATGGACGAGGCGAGCCCCTGATGCCCAACCAAGTCTGGGTCCACCTGCTGGTGTGGCATCCCGCCGACCCGTCCAACCCGCTCGACGTCAGCCAGTCCTGGCCCCGCGTCCTCCAGGTCGTCAAGGACGGCGCGATCGGGCCCCCGGGCGTCACCCTCCAACCGGGCGAGGCAATTCCGTACGCTGTCGGCCGCGTTGCCACAGCTCTGGGGCTCCAGTCTCCGGAACCGCCCCGACTGCTCGCCGTAGACCAACAACCGGCCGAACATGGCCTGTTGGAGCAGGTGGCCATGGTGTTCGACGGTGGCTGGCTGGCCGTGGACCCGCCGCCTCGCGGAAACTGCGGACGGTCCCACACGGTGTGGACGCCCATGCACGAGGTCGGCCGCGTCGCCCTGGTCCACGCGTTCCGCGGCCTGCGGGCCGGTGGGTGCACGTCAACGGTGCTGTGGCGCGGGGACATGCCCACCGGGCGCGGCGGCAGAACCCGGCCGCACCCCAGGTCAGCGCCGAGCCCGGGCTGGGGGCTGGGGCCGGGGCCGGGCCAGGTGTGAACCGGGACCGGGGACCGGGCACGCGGCCTTTGGACGCCCCGGACTCAGACCGGAACGACCCGGCCCCCGGACCCGAACGATGCACCCGCACCCGCACCCGTACCCCAACGCGCGGCCCCGCTGGGCCACCCGCTCACAGCCCGGCGAGCGTGATCTCCACCGTCTCCAGGAATGCGTCCCGGTCGTCGCTCGCCTGCGCCAGCACTCGTAGCCCGTAGTACGTGCTCTGCACCTGCCGGGCCAGGGCTCGCGCGCTGCGATCGGAGCGGATCTCCCCGGTGCCCTGCCCGAGCGTCAGCACGGCACACAACTCGTCTTCTACGCGGGCGAAGTTGTGCCGTACCTCGTCCCTGATCTCCGGGTCGAACGCGGCCACCTCGACGGCGGAGTTGACGGCGAAGCAGCCGCGCGGCTCATCGGGGGCGAGGTCGGCGTCGATGGCCTGGAGCATCAGGGCGCGCAGCCGAGCCCGTACGGGCCCTGGCTGCTGGAGTACCTCGACCTGGCGCGCGGTGGCGGTCTCGCAGTATCGGTGCAGCGCGCGTACGTAGAGCTGCTGCTTGCCGCCGAAGGTGTTGTACAGGCTCGACGGGCCGAGCCCGGTGCGCTGGCTCAGCTCGCGGGTCGAGGTGGCCTCGTACCCGTTGCGCCAAAACGTCTCCATCGCCGCGTCAACGACACGTCCCTCGTCGAACCCACGTGGCCTGGCCATGACCTCACGTTAAGGGTTGTGGAGCGGCCGTACAAAACATGTAGGTACGGTCCCTGCTCGGGCGGTCGGGCATCGGTCAGGTACCCGTGTGGGTCAGCGCGGCGCGGCGCGGGCCCCCGGCGGGGGTGCTGCCGGTGTCGCCTGGGACCGGGGGAGAGGTGACCGCCGGTGCCGGGGTACGGCCGCTCAGCCGCCACGCCCAGAGCGTGGCGAGGCATCCGGTGGCGGCCAGCGCGACACCCACCCAGGCCACCGAGGCGAAGCCGTGCCCGGTGCTGATGACCAGGCCGCCCAGCATCGGGGCCAGCGTGTTGCCGACGTTGAACGCGGCCGTGTTGGTGGCGCCGACCAGCGTCGGGGCCTCGGGCGCCAGGGCGTACACGCGCGCCTGGAGAGCCGGGTTGGTGACCCAGGCGACGAAACCGAGGAAGAAGACGAGGACGACGGTGACCGCCGTATGCCGCGCCGTGAGCGCGATCAGCGCCGAGACGATCATGAGTCCCACCAGCCCCCAAAGAAGGGTGCGCAGCGGATGCGTCTGCGCCCACCGGCTGCCGAGCGTGATGCCAAGCAGCCCGCCGACACCGAACAGCGCCAACACGCCGGGCACCCAGGCATCGGCGAGCCCGCTCACCTCGGTCAGCACGGATGCCAGATAGCTGAAGGTGACGATGACCGCGCCGAAGGTGAACGCGGTGATCGCGTACGAGAGCCAGAGGTGTGGCCGTTTCATGCCGCGCAGTTCGGCCCGCGCCGAGCGCGGCGGTTCGCCGTCCGCCCGGCCGCCCGGGATGGCGAAGGCCGTCCACAGCAGGCTGACCATGGTCGCCGCCGCCACCGCCCAGAACGCGGCGCGCCACCCCGCGTACTGGCTCAGCAAGGTGCCCGCCGGCACACCGACGATGGTGGCCAGGGTCAGCCCTCCGGCGACGGTGGCGACGGCCTTGCCGGTGGAGCCCGGCGGTACCAGGCTCACCGCCGTGGCCAGCGCGACGCCGAAGCACCCGGCGTAGACGAGGGCGCTGATCACGCGGGTGGCGAACAGCAGCTCGTAAGTCGTCGCCATGGCGCCCACGATGTGCGCGAGGACGAAGACGCCCTGGAGGGCGACCAGGGCGGTGCGGCGGGGCCAGCGGAGCGTGGTGATCGCCAGCAGGGGCGCGCCGATGACCATGCCGACGGCGAAGGCGGAGATCAGCAGTCCGGCAGCGGGGATGGAGACGCCCAGGTCATCGGCCAGGTCGGGAAGGAGTCCGGAGAGCATGAACTCCGAAGTTCCCTGAGTGAATATGCCAAAGCCGAGGACGTAGACGGATAGTGGCATGGCGGGTCCTTTGGTGGGTCCGATACGAGGTGGGAGCGGCGGCCTGAGTTGTGGAGCGTGCGCTTCAAAAGGTGGGTGCGAGGGTGCGCCGCCCGTGCGCCGGTTCGGACCTTAACATGTTCTGTAGCGTGCGCTTCAAAATCCCTGGGTCGGGATGCGCCGCTCCTGGACGTACAGCGGCGGACCCCGCCCGTGGCCCAGCGCACGGCGGGCGCCGGCCACGCAAAGGGCGGCGCACCAGCAGGTGCACCGCCCGGGCGTAAGGCCGTGGCGCCGTGGCGCCGTAACGCGGGGCGCCGTAACGCGCAGCGCCGAAGCGCCGTCGCGAAATGGCTCAGCGCGAGATGTCGGCGTATCCGACGATGTCGCGCGGGCTGCGCGAGCTGGGTCCCGTGTAGAGCGCCGAGGGCCGGACCAGCCGCCCGGTGCGCTTCTGTTCCAGGATGTGCGCGCTCCATCCGGCCGTACGGGCACAGGTGAACATCGAGGTGAACATGTGCGCCGGAACCTCCGCGAAGTCCAGGACGATCGCGGCCCAGAACTCGACGTTGGTGGCTAGCACCCGGTCGGGCCGGCGCGCGTGCAGTTCTTCAAGCGCGGCCTTCTCCAGCGCCTCGGCCACCTCGAAGCGGGGTGCGCCCAGCTCCCTGGCCGTGCGGCGCAGGACGCGGGCGCGCGGGTCCTCGGCGCGGTAGACCCGGTGCCCGAAGCCCATCAGCCGCTCGCCGCGGTCGAGCGCGCCCTTGACGTACGCGGTCGCGTCGCCGGTGCGCTCGATCTCTTCAATCATGCCGAGCACGCGGGAAGGGGCACCGCCGTGCAGCGGGCCCGACATGGCGCCCACCGCGCCGGAGAGCGCCGCGGCGACGTCGGAGCCGGTGGAGGCGATGACGCGAGCGGTGAAGGTGGAGGCGTTCATGCCGTGCTCGGCGGCCGACGTCCAGTACGCGTCCACGGCGGCGACATGCTTGGGGTCGGGCTCGCCGCGCCAGCGCTTCATGAAGCGCTCCACAACGGTCTCGGCCTTGTCGATCTCCTTCTGCGGCACCATCGGCAGGCCCTGGCCGCGTGCCGACTGCGCCACGTACGACAGCGCCATCACGGCCGCGCGCGCCAGGTCGTCGCGGGCCTGCGCCTCGTCAATGTCCAGGAGTGGTTTAAGGCCCCACACCGGCGCCAACATGGCCAGCGCGGACTGCACATCGACGCGGATATCACCGGAGTGGACCGGGATCGGGAACGGCTCGGCGGGCGGCAGCCCGGGATTGAACGCACCGTCCACCAGCAGGCCCCACACGTTCCCGAAGGAGACTTGCCCCACCAGGTCTTCAATGTCCACGCCGCGATAGCGGAGGGCGCCGCCTTCCTTGTCGGGCTCGGCGATCTCTGTTTCGAACGCGACGACTCCTTCAAGTCCGGGTACGAAGTCGGACATCAGGCGGCTCCTCTGGTGTGGTGGACAACGCGGCTTGTGACCAAATTGTCATTGTTTCAACATGTAGGAGAGCCGGGACGACTCCTCGGCCGCTCGGCGCGGCTCGCGGTCCGTATCGGCTGCCCCTGGCAGTGGCCCCGAGCGACCTGGTGGTCACCCAGTCGTGCGCGGAGTCAGGCCAGGAAGGTGTGTGGTGCGGCTCTGTGCGGAACCGGACACGATAGCTGGTGGTATCCGGAGGCCACAGTGGGCCAGTCGATGATTTTGGCGGGTTCGTCACCTGCGGGGAAGCGTGAGAAGAGGCACACTCCCCCCTTCCACCCGGGAGGGTTACGCGGACGCGAGCCGGGGCAGCGTCAAGGGGCGTTCCGGGGATGCTGCAAGATATGCGCGTGTCCCATGCCGACCCGCAGCAGCAGCGTGTACATGACCCCGCCGACATGCGCGAGCAGTACCGCGGCGCGGGGCTCTCGGAAACCGACCTCGCGACCACCCCCTTTGCCCAGTTCACCCGCTGGTTCGAGGAGGCGGTGACCAGCGGACTGCACGAGCCGAACGCGATGGTCGTCTCCACCGTCGATGCGGCGGGGAGCCCGCACTCTCGTACGGTCCTACTGAAGGGCTACGACGAACGCGGCTTCGTCTTCTTCACCAACTACCGCTCTCGCAAGGGCCGCGAACTAGCCGCCAACCCCGCCATCTCCCTGCTGTTCCCGTGGCACTCGCTGGCCCGGCAGGTCATCATCACCGGCGTCGCGGAGCGCACCGGGCGGGACGAGACGGCGGCGTACTTCCGTACCCGGCCACACGGCTCCCAACTGGGCACCTGGGCGAGCAGACAATCCGAGGTGATCGGCTCCCGCGCCGAACTCGACCGGATGTACGCCGAACTCGCCGACCGCTACCCGCCCGACGAACAGGTTCCGGTCCCCACGGAATGGGGCGGCTTTCGCGTCATCCCCCACACGGTGGAGTTCTGGCAGGGCCGCGCCAATCGCCTCCACGACCGTCTGTGCTACCTCCGCGACGCCGCCCAACCCTTCACGGCACCCGGTGAATCCGTCGCGACACCTGCTGAACCCGCCGATGCCGTCGCCCGCGCCAACTCCTGGCGTACGGAACGGCTTTGCCCGTAGCGATTCTTCCGTAACGGTGCTGCCGTAACGGCGCTCCCGTAACAGCTCTCGCGTAACGGTTCTCCACAGCGCCGAGCTGGCCGGGTCGGGCGCGCGCCGAGCGGGCTCGGCCACCCGGCGGGACGCCAAGACGAGAGAGCCCGACCATCCGCGGGACACAAAAAAGCGACCCGCGAGTCGCTTCCCGGTGCGCCTGGTGACGCACCGGGGCCGGTCGGACGAACCGGCGACTCGCGGGTCGGGTGACTGCTCGGGATTGGCCAGCCGCACACAGCTCTCGCGTGCGCGTCCGGCATTGCGCTGCTTCCCCCACCGCGCTCTGCGCAGCGAAGGCGGGGGGAAGACGGATGCGACAGCGGACGACTAGCCCGCAGTCACCTCACGCGTCCGGATCTTGTACATCGGCCGAACCACCTCCCTTCTCGTGTGCTCCACAGCTTAGGAACCGTCCCTGCGCCCTCACAACCGAATTTCCGGCAGGCAACGATTTCGCCGAAGGTGGTGTGGTGCGCGTCACGTTCGAGTTCAATATCTGGTCGTGCGGCAGTCGTGCCCCGGTCGTGCGGTACGTAGCGTGCCGCGCCCGCCACGCGCGTCGTTCGGCTTAAGCAGCCACGTCCAGCAGGGGGTGTCCGGTGACCGCTTCGCAACGTTCCGACCCCGCTCGTCCCTCGGACTCTTCGGGCTCATCCGGCCCCTTGAGATCCTCGGGTTCCCCACACGCGTCCGACTCCGCCGACGATCCACAGGCCAGTTCCGCCACCAGTTCACCCGGCGCCGCGGGGGCCGAAACCGCCGACCAGGCCCAGAGCGCGACCGATCGCGACGACTCCGACCTACTCGCCGCGCTGCTCGACGGCATGGACGCCGCCCTGTGCGCGTTCGACGCGGCCGGCGTCGTCACCCACTGGAACCGCGAGGCCGAGCGCATCCTCGGCTGGTCGGCCGTCGAGGCGATCGGCCGGCGCGGCCTGGCGGACTGGGCGGTACGGGCGGCCGACGCCCACGACGTGCAGTCGCGACTCTTCGGCGCCATGCACGCACCGGGCCGCCAGGTGCACGAGTTCGCGCTGCTCACCAAGGACGGCGGCCGGGTCCTGGTGCGTACCCAGTCTGCCGCCGTACCGGGCCCCGGTGGCGCGGTCGTCGGGGTGTACTGCGCCTTCAGCGAGGTACACACCCAAATCGACCTGGAACGGTCGATCGCGCTGAGCGAGGCCCTCTTCGAGGACGCGTCGTGGGGCGTAGTGCTGATGGACGCCGACCTGCGCCCCGCCGTCGTCAACCGGCACGCGGCGCGCTCGCTGCGCACAGGGCGCACGGCGCCGCTCGGCCGCCCGCTGGGGGAACTACTCGACCAGGGCATAGAGGAGGTGGAAAGCGCCTTCCAACACGTGCTGGCGGAGGGGCCGCCGCCCGCGCCGACCGAGATCTGGGTGACCGTACGCGGCGAAGGCGCCGACCTCGGGCAGCCGCCGACGCGCCGCTGTTGGCGCAGCGGTTTCCTCCGCCTGGCGTCGCCGCTGGCCGAGGAGCCGGTGCCACTCGGCGTGGCCTGGATCTTCCGTGATGTGACGGAGACGAAGCGGGCCGAGCAGGAGAGCGCCCGGATGCGCTTTCGGAGCAACCAACTGCACCGTGCCGCCCGCGCCGCGGCCGAGAGTGAGGACCCGGTTGAGGCGGCCACGGTCTATCTGGACTTCGCCCTGGCAGGCTTCGCCGATCACGCGCTGATCGACCTCGTACGCGAGCCGTCCCCCGCGTCCCACGGCACATCACGGGAGGCGGCCGACGGCGCGGGGGAGGCCGGGCCGGTAGCCGGGCACGAGGGGGCCGGGCCAGCGGCCGAAGCGGACGCACCGCCTACGCCCACCGTGCTGGTGCGGGCGGTGGCGGCGCCGGCCGGGGCAGCCACGGGAGCGGGGCCCGCCATTCCGGTCGGCACCGCGGACGGCATCCCGGTCGCGTACCCGATGGGCCATCCCGCGCTCCAGGCCGCAGACCGCTGCGGCTCCGTACGCGCCAGCGCGGGTCGTACGGACGAGGAGGGCAGCACCCAGTGGGCCCAGGCCCGCAAGTGGCCCGCTGGCACGGTGCACGGCCTGTGCGCGGTACTCCGCAGCCGGGGCCGCACGCTGGGCGTGGCGTCCTTCCTCCGCGGATCGAACCGGCGGGCGTTCGACCGCACGGACGCGGCGTACGCGGAGGACGTGGCCGTCCGCGTCGCAGCGGCGATCGACCTGGCCCAGCATGTGCGGTAGCTGCGCCGGGGCGGGGGTGGGGCGGGGTGGGGATGGAGCGGGCGCCGAGGCGGGCCGGGCCGGGTGAGCGCCAGGGGGCGGGCCGGTTAGCGCCGGTACCGGTTAGCGCTGGTACTGATTAGCGCTCGTACCGGTCAGTGCCGGTAGAAGACGCGGTCCGCGTACTCGGTCATCACGCGCCCGTTCCACTCGTGGCCGCCGTCCACATTGCCCGAGCGCAGCATCGGTGGATCGATGCCCCGGGCGGCCAGTTCCACGGCGGCCGAGGCCATCACCGCCTGCATCAGGGCGCTGGTCACCACCGTGGATGCCGGGGCGAAGGGCGCCGCGACGCCGTCCGCGGTCAACTCCGCGTCACCGATGGAGATCTTGCTGTCCAGCACAAGATCGCAGTGGTCCTTGAGGAACGTTCCCGACGTGTGCCGGGACTTGGTCTCCGTCGCATACGCGACCGACGTCACGCCGATCACCTTGAGCCCCAGCGCCCGCGCGTTCAACGCCATCTCCACGGGCAGCGAGTTGCGCCCGGAGAGCGAGATGATCACCAGCAGATCGCCGGCGACCGCCGGGCTGGTGTCGAGCACCGCGCCCGCCAACCCGTCCACCCGCTCAAGGGCGCTGCCGAGCGTCGCGGGCATGACATCGACGCCGACGACGCCCGGAACCTTGAGCAGATTCATCAGCGCAAGGCTCCCGGCGCGGTACACGACGTCCTGGGCGGGCAGCGAAGAGTGCCCCGCACCGAAGGCGAACAGCCGGCCGCCCGCCTGCACGGTGTCGGCGATCAGCGTGCCCGCCTCGGCGATATGGCCGGCCTCCTCGTCTCGGACCGTGCGCAGCAGGGCGATGGCGGCGTCGAAGTACCGCTCGGTCAGATCGGCGGGGACTGACCGCGTGCTCTCGCTCATCGACGAGGGGCCCTTTCCGTCGTTTTTCTCTCGTTATTCGGCTGTTGTCGCTGTAGTGCGCGCACGGCCGCGCACTCTTTTCCCACATCTGTTGGGGTGCGGCGGAAGTGCGTGGCGCGGATCACGTTGCGGTCTGGACCAGCGCCCTGTCAATACACGGAACGCGGTGGAATCAAGCTTCTGCAAGCCAGCGGCGCTCGGTTGTCAGTGGGATGCGTCAGAATTGAGTCCAGGGCCACCGCACGACACATCGAGGGGCACGCACATGTCCGGTTTGATCGATACGACGGAGATGTATCTCCGCACCATCCTGGAGCTCGAAGAAGAGGGTGTGGTCCCTATGCGCGCCCGGATTGCGGAGCGGCTCGATCAGAGCGGCCCCACGGTCAGCCAGACGGTGGCGCGCATGGAGCGCGACGGCCTGGTGACGGTGGCCGGTGACCGTCATTTGGAGCTGACCGAAGAAGGCCGCCGCCTGGCCACCCGCGTCATGCGCAAGCACCGGCTCGCCGAGTGCCTGCTCGTTGACGTCATCGGCCTGGAATGGGAGCAGGTGCACGCCGAGGCGTGTCGCTGGGAGCACGTGATGAGCGAGGCGGTGGAGCGCCGCGTACTGGAGCTGTTGCATCACCCCACCGAGTCGCCTTACGGCAACCCCATCCCGGGTCTGGAAGAGCTGGGCGAAAAGACCGAGGTCGATCCGTTCCTGGACTCCGGCATGGTGAGCCTGCTGGAGCTGGAGCCGGGTGCGGAGGGCAAGACCGTGGTCGTGCGCCGGATCGGTGAGCCGATCCAGATGGACTCCCAGCTCATGTACACGCTGCGGCGGGCCGGAGTGCAGCCCGGCGCGGTGGTGAGCGTGACGGAGTCGGCCGGCGGCGTGCTGGTCGGCAGCAGCGGCGAGGCAGCCGAACTGGCATCCGCCGTCGCCTCGCATGTCTTCGTCGCCAAGCGCTAGGACCCCCGTCGAGCACCTAGGCCCGGGTCCCCAGGCATAAGACCTGGGGCGACCTTCACGCGCACAGGGCGCCGGCCCCCGCATCGGGGGCCGGCGCCCTGTTGGCGTGGTGCGGGACCGCGCGGAGCGCGTGGACCGCGTGGACCGCGTGAGGTAACACCGGGACGATCACCCTTCGCCCGTCTGCGGCCCCTTCGCCAGGTCCCGCACCGCCCGCTCCAGTCGCTTCTGCCGAGTCTCCGGCGTCGTGGCCTGGAGCAGCGGCAGCATCACGAGGTAGCGGGTGGTCCGGTCGAGTGCGTCGAACGCCGCACGCGCCGCCGGGTCGCCGGCAAGCGCCGCAGCGAGGTCGTCCGGGACGACAGCTGTCGCTTGCGATGCGTACGCGCGATCCCAGCGGCCGTCCTCCTTGGCCCGTTGCACCTCGGCGAGGCCGGGCTCTCGCATCCGGCCCGCCGCCGTCAGCGCCGCGACCTTCTCGACATTCACTCGCGACCACAGGCCCCTCGGTCGCCGTGGCCCGTACTTCTGTAGGTAATACCGGTCGTCCAGGCCCCGACGCTGCCCGGAGATCCAGCCCCAGCACAGCCCCACATCGACCAGTTCGTCATCCGTGACCGACGCGATCCCCGACGTCTTCTTCGCAACCTTGACCCACACGCCCTCGCGGTGGGTGTGGTGCTCGGCCAACCAGTTCTCAAAGGCCGCCGCATCCGAGAACGCGACGACTTCCACCCCGTTGGACTCCTCCATGAGGCCAGGCTAGCCCGGCCATGTCCCGCGGGGAACCGTCTCGGTCACAGCACGAACGGCCAGCCAGCTGCGCGTGGGCGCGCTGCTTGACCTCGGCGACGACGAGGGGGCCAACTCCTCACCGCCGAGGGGCGCGGTTTGGCGCCGAGGGCCTGGCTGGGCAACGAGGAGTGCGGCTCAGCAACGACGAGTTCGGCTCGCCGCCGAGGGGCCTGACTCGGCAACGAGGGGCCCGCTTGGCGAATGAGGGCCCGGTTCCGTGTACGGGGGCCACCTACCGAACGTATCCATGCGGCGCCTGTGCGCCGGCTGTGTCGGCTGCCTACGGCAACGAGCCCTCCCCGTAGCGGAGTTAACGGAAACCGAGCGCTCACGCCCGCGCCGTGCAACGCTGTCGCTGACGCATATGCGCGGAGTTGCGTTGAGAAACGGGGGTGTAGGAGGGGTGTGGGACACGCGGGTCCATTCCGGGTGTCTCCCCAGAGCTGGGGAGGGAGACCGATGGGCCTGTCGAGAACGCAGGGCACGCAGAAAACACAGCGCACGCAGAGAACGCAGAGAACACAGGGCACGCAGAGAGCGGGCGCGCCAACGCTGAACGGCGTGCGGCCGATGGCCGGTAAGGGCGAGCGGCCGATGGTCGGCAACGGTGTGCGGCCGATGGCCGGTGACGGCGTGTGGCCGATGAGCAGCGGGTATCAGACGTACGTCACACGAGTGTGTTGCCACCGGCGCGCGATCACCACCACCCAACGCGAGCGGCGGTCCGCACGCCGCGGGCCGGGCAGCGCCGTAAGTGCCGCGCGAGGCGGGCGAGGCGCGCGAGGCGCACAGTGCAAGGGCCCCAGCGGCCTGAGCTGCCGCCGGGGCCCTGCTTCCCCAACCCCCCGTGGCGACCTGGAGCCCCGAGCTCTCAAGGTCGGCCGAGGCGGACTCCCTTCCCCGAGCAGTCCGCCCCCGTGTAGCTGTCTCCCCCCGGCGACGGCGAACAATCCTCAAGGCCAGTCACTCGAACGAGGGGCGTTACCGCAGATAGCTACTTGTTCGAATATGAGTTCGATACGGTGGAGCTGCTCTAGGGAGGAATGGAGGTGCCAGGACACATGGTGCGGCGCACGGACGTGACCGGGGCCCATGGCGTGCGACTTGCCGCTTGGGAGTTCGCCGACCCGCCAAAGGCGGGCAGTGGCCAAGCCGGCGAGCAGGACCCGGGAGTGTTGTTATTGCACGGGCTGATGGGCCGCGCCGCGCACTGGGCGGAGTCCGCCCGTTGGCTCGCCACCCGGTACCGCGCCGTAGCGCTCGACCAACGGGGGCACGGCCGCAGCGAGAAACCCTCGGACGGTCCGTACACGCGCCAGGCGTACGTGGACGATGCCGAGGCCGCCATCGAGCAGCTCGGTCTCGCCCCGGTCACCCTCATCGGGCACTCCATGGGTGCCCTGACCGCCTGGCAGCTCGCCGCCCGCCGCCCCGACCTCGTGCGGGCGCTGGTCATCTGCGACATGCGCGCCTCGGCGCTCGGCGCCGCTTCGCAGCACGAGTGGTCGGAGTGGTTCAAGTCCTGGCCGGTCCCCTTCGCCACGCTGGCCGATGTCCGCAAGTGGTTCGGCGAGGACGACCCCTCGCTAGAGCGTCCCCGCCCGGCCCGCGGCGACTTCTTCGCCGAGGTGATGGCCGAGCGTGCAGACGGCTGGCGCCCCGTCTTCTCCCGGCGCCAGATGCTCATGGCCCGTGAGACCTGGGTGCACGACGCTCACTGGGAGGAACTCGCCCTCGTGCAGTGCCCGACGCTGGTCGTGCGCGGCCTGGATGGCGAACTGGGCCGCGCGGAGGCCCAAGAAATGGTCCGAGTGCTGCCGCGCGGCATATATGCGGAGGTGCCGGACGCCAGTCACCTCGTCCACTACGACCAACCCGAGGGCTGGCGGCGCGTGGTTGAGCCGTTCTTGGAGACGGCGCTGCCGGCCTGACGCGGCAGCCCCGCCCGGAAGCACGGCGACCCACCGGGGGACACGACGTATCGGCACAGGAGGCGCCGCGCCAGGCATAACCGGACGAGAGATGAGAACTGGTGCATACCGCGCGAGCGTTGGACGGTCGTGTGGCCGATCTCATCGCGGCTGGCTGAGCAGGCGCTTGCCCCCGCAGGAGACGTCTCAGATCATCGACCGCATGTACCGTGAGCGGCCTTCGAAGGTCTGGACCCTGATATGCCTCACTATCTACGTCGTAGGCGTCGCATGGATGGGAGTGGACTCGGCCCCCGATGACCTTGGCCCGTGGCTGGCGGTCTCCGCGCTCTTCCTGCTCCTGCTGTTCGCCTTCATCAGCGTGCCGATCTCCAAGTTCTTCTACAACCGCATCGACATCGCAGGCGGAACGCTGCGCGTCGGCCGCGAGCGCTTCGCCCTAACGGAGCTTGACCCGGCATCGGTCACCGCCGCCCTCCAGGCGGCAAGGCCCTCGGCCGGGCAGCAATTCGCCACGTCGATGAACACCACCGACGCCCCGCTCCCTGGCCTGCGCGCCGGCCAGGGAGCACCCCGCCTGGTAGGCGGCGGCTGGGCCGTTCCCATGGGCATGGACAGCGTCACCATCACCACCCGGCGCGGCGAATCACTGAACATCCCCACCCGCGACCGGGAGGCGTTCTTGACGGCCCTGGAGCGGGCCCTCACGGCAGGACACCCGGCGTAACTCGCCTCACCTGCTACGCACGCGCTGCGCGCAGCCCCCGGCCCACCTGTCCGCTCAGCAGATAGCCTCAAGAACTGACGAGCGAGATCGGCCGAGCGGCGCCGATGGGGAGGAAGGCAGCCATGCGTGTCCTGGTGACGGCTGTACGGGCGGGGGCCGATCCCCAGGACGTGGTGATCACGGCGGATGACGCGGCTACGGCCGCGGATGTTGCCGAGGTGCTGACGGCGGCGCTTGGCTCGGGGCGCCCGCAGGGCCGAGATGCGCTGCCTGGCCGCCCCCTGCCTGTTGAGTGGACCACTGATGCCCCAACCCGCAGCGCGGACCGCGGCTCTCGCGGCACAGCGACGCTGTGGGTGGACGGCCATCGGTGCGCACCCGGAGATGACGCCAGCACGGTGCTCCGAGACGGCATGCGGGTCTCGGTCGATGACACCATCGGGCCGCTGATGCGCACCGGCGAGCCGGCCGGACGATACGAGTTGCGCGTAGCAGGCGGGCCCGGCGCTGGACGGGTGGTGCGGCTGGCCGCGGGAGTGGCGACCATCGGCTCACACACCACATGCACGCTAGCCATCGCAGACCCTTTCCTGCCGCCCGCAGCGGCCCGGATCACGGTGCACGCTGACGGTCAGGTTCGCGTCACACCACATCCCGAAGCCCAACTGTCCCTGGACGACGAGCCGTTGGCGGCCGAGCGGGAGTGGCCGTGCGGTGGCCTGCTCAGGGCGGGCGACTCACTGTTCGTCCTCGATGAGCCGGCCGAACCGGACGCCCACCTGTCCGCGACCGGTGAAGGCGGCCTCGCGTACAACAGGCCCCCGCGGCTGTCGCCGCTGCGCCCGCGTGCCCGGCTCGTGGTACCCGCCAGGCCCGGCAAGGCAGAAACGTCTCGCTTCCAGATCTTGTCCTCGCTCGTCCCGCTTGTCTTCGGCTTGGCCATGTACTTCATGACCAAGCAGGTCTACATGCTGCTGTTCTGCCTCATGAGCCCGATGATGATGGTGGGGCAGTGGGTGAGCGACGTGCGGTACGGACGTAAGCAACACCGCAAGTCCATGAAGCAGTACCGGGCCGAAATAGCCGAGCACGCCGTGCGGGTCCGCGAGGTCGGAAAGCAGGACCAGCGCAACCGCCGCATCGCGTCCCCCGACCCCGCGGAGGTCCTGCTCTTCGCCACGGGGCCACGGCGCCGGCTGTGGGAGCGCCGGATCACGGACCCCGACGCCATGCGGTTGCGGCTGGGTGTGGCGGACCTTCCCGCGGACATCGAACTCGTCATGGCGCGCGGCGGCAGCTACGAGGAAGAGGAACAGCCGGAGCCGCCCCAACTCACCGATGTGCCCGTGCCACTGCCGTACGCGGAACTCGGCGTCGTAGGCGTTGCCGGCGAGCGTGAACGCGTGCTGAGCACGGCACGCTGGCTCGCTGTGCAGGCCGCTGCGCTGCACAGCCCACGTGATCTGTCGTTGGTCGTGCTTGCCGACACGGCGGCGGCCGGGGCCGCCTGGAGCTGGGCACACTGGCTGCCGCACACGGCGCCCCAACTAGGGCAGGACTGTGTCGCGTTGCTCGGATCGGACTCGGAAGCGGTCGCGCGGCGCGTCAACGAGCTACTCAATGAGCTGGAGCGCAGAAAAGCGGCCAGCCAGCACCACAGTGCGATGGGCGCGCTGCGCCCCGACCCCTACGTACTGGTGGTCTTGGACGGCGCCAGGCTGCTGCGACGGATGCCAGGCGTGCCCCAACTCCTCCAGGAAGGCCCACGGCACGGCATCTTCGCGCTGTGCCTCGACGCCGATGAGCGGCTACTCCCAGAGGAGTGCAGCACCGCTATCTGTTGGTCACCGGAGTCCCCCACGCGTGCGTATTTGCGCGGCTCCGGTCTTGAATCGATCGGTCCGGTACTCGTGGACCAGGTGGCGCTTGACTGGTGCGAGTTGGTGGCACGCTCGCTCGCGCCAGTACGGGACGTCAGCCGCGACGACGCCGACAGCGCGCTACCCACCGCCGCCCGACTGCTGTCCCTGCTCGGCATGCCGGACCCCACCGGCGCGGACATCGAGCGCATTTGGCGCGCCGGCGGCTCCACCACGGAAGCCCCCATCGGCATCGCCGCAGACGGCCCCTTCACACTCGATATCCGGCGGGACGGGCCACACGCCCTGGTCGCGGGAACCACCGGCGCCGGTAAGTCCGAACTGCTCCAGACGATCATCGCCTCGCTCGCCGTCGCCAACCGCCCGGACGCCCTCAACTACGTACTGATCGACTACAAGGGCGGCAGCGCCTTCATGGACTGCGCCCGGCTGCCGCACACCGTCGGCATGGTCAGCGACCTCGACGCGCACCTGACGGAACGCGCACTGGCCTCGCTCGCCGCCGAACTCCACCGGCGCGAAGAGATCCTGTTCAACACCGGCACCAAGGACATCGAGGACTACAACGACACCCGCAAGCTCCAACCGGAGCTTGAGCCGATGCCCCGCCTCGTGCTGATCATCGACGAGTTCGCCTCACTCGTCGCCGAACTGCCGGACTTCATCGCGGGCCTGGTGGACATCGCCCGCCGCGGCCGTTCACTGGGCGTGCATCTGGTCTTGGCCACCCAGCGCCCGGCCGGCGTGGTCAGCGCCGACATCCGCGCCAACACCAACCTGCGGATCGCGCTGCGCGTGACGGACGGTTCCGAATCCTCCGACGTCATCGACGCACCCGATGCGGGCGCCATCTCCAAATCGACACCTGGCCGCGCATACGTCCGCTCCGGAGCGCAGTCGCTCGTCGGCGTGCAGTCCGCGCGCATCGGCGGACGACGGCCGAGCACCGGTCAGCTCGGGCCCAAGGCCACGCTGACGCCCCTCGCGCCGTCCGCTTACGGCCGGCCGTTGCCCAAGCGCGCCGAGGCAGCCGACGACGGCACGATGGTCACCGACCTCGCCGTGCTCGTCGATGCGGTACGCGCGGGAGCCCAGGCGATGGACTTTGCAGCGCCCCGTAGCCCCTGGTTGCCGCCGCTGCCCGATCTCGTGAGCCTGGCCGAGTTGCCCGAGCCCCACGCGGGAAAGGCGGGCCAGGACGTACGCCCCGCCCCCTTCGGCCTCACCGACCTGCCCGCCTCCCAGGCCCGCGCGGCGTTCGCACTCGACCTCGTTGACGGCGAACACACGCTCCTCGTGGGAGGCCCGCGCTCCGGTCGTTCGACGGCGTTGCGCACCCTCGCCGGGTCGCTGGCCCGCGGCACGTCCCCGACCGATGTCCATGTGTACGCCGTCGATTGTGGCTCCAACGCGCTCCTCCCGCTGGTGGCCCTGCCACACGTGGGCGCCGTCGTCACGCGCGATCAGCCCGACCGGGTACGCCGACTCATCGACCGCCTACTCGCGGAGATCTCCAGGCGACAGCAGATGCTGGCCGTGCAGGGCGCCTCCAGCGCGGCCGAGCAACGCGCCTCGGCCCCGGCGGAGGAACGGCTGCCGTGGATGGTCGTTCTCCTGGACGCCTGGGAAGGCTTCACTGCGGCGTTCGAGGGCTACAACTACGGGCAACTCATCGAAGCCATGCAGCGCATTTTCCGCGAAGGGTCCGCTGTTGGCGTGCGCGTGGTGATGACGTCGGACCGCAGCGGTCTCACCGGTCAAGTGGCGTCCGTCTTCGGCGAACGCATGGTGCTGCGCCTCGCTGACCCCAGCGACTACTCCACGGCCGGCTTCCGGGCCAAGGACGTCCCCAAGCACATGCCGCCAGGCCGCGCGCTTCGGCTGGCCGACAACGGTGTACAAGAAACCCAACTGGGCCTGCTCGACCCGGACCCGTCAGGCCAAGCACAGGTCGCGGCGCTGCGCCGACTCGGTGCGGAGGCCCGGGAGCGGCAACCCCAACAAGCGAGGTCGCTGCGGCCCATGCGGGTGGATGCTCTGCCCACCCGCATCTCCACTCCGGACATGCTCGCACTGGACCCCGACCACGTTGCTCCCTCCCCGTTGTGGACCCTGCTCGGGGTCGGTGGCGATGAGCTTCAACCCATCGGTGTGGACCTACGCGAGACAGGGCCCGGCGTCGTCATCGCCGGACCTCCGAAGTCAGGCCGCTCGACCATGCTGCTCGGAGCGGCGCGTGCGCTTTTGCGGGCGGGGACGCCAGTGGTGCTCATCACCCCGCGTCGATCGCCGCTACGGGAACTGGAGGGTGCGGCCGGCGTGTTGGGGATGCTCGGCGTCGATGGCAAGGAAGAGGACCTTCAGGCTCTGATCAGTAAGGCGGAGGGGCCGTATGTCGTCCTCATCGATGACGCCGAACTGCTGTATGACGAGCCGCTGGACGAGGCGTTGGAAGCGGTCCTTCGTAGTGGCATGGACGGAGACCACGGACTGGTCGCGGCCGGCACCACGGACACCTTGTCATCCCAATATCGGGGGTTCGTGACCGAAGCGCGAAAGACGCGCAGCGGCGTCCTTTTGACGCCACAAAGCTCCTCGGACGGCGAGCTGTTCAACATTCGGCTGCCTGCTAATAGCGGCACTGGCTCTCCCGGCAGCGGTTTGCTGATTCGAGGCGGCGGAATGATGCCAATTCAGGGAGTTATCGACTAGCAACTGCCAGGTGCAGTGACGTAACAAAAAACTGGGGCGTCCACCTGTTGGGTGGACGCCCCCAGCCTCTTCATTCGCAGCACGGCCGCGCAGTACGAGGCTCAGGTCGCGCGCTCGATGTTGTCGTGACTCGTCCTGGCCGACTTGCTGGCGCTGTGCAACGTCTCGACGAACTTGTCGAACGTCGGCTTCACGTTGCCCCATTCGTCTCGGAAGCTGTTCGCCTTGGGGCCCTTCCAGTAGCTCTCGCTACCGGTCGTCTTGGTGTTCAGCGCTTTGACGAGGGCGGCGAGCTCTCCGGCCTTCTTGTCGAAGTCCTCGTACAGCGACTTGAGCTTCTCAAGACTTGCGCCGCGGTCCATGTCACCGGACATAGCGTTCCTCCCCGTATGGCAGCGGCAAACGGACGTCCCGTCTGCACGTCTGGGACGCTACCGCACGGCCCTTCGATCGTGTAGCTGGCACAGACCCTTGTAACGGACCTGATGCAATGCCAACGCAGGCCAACGGCAACCGGCGACGTATCGGGCCATGGGGCTATGCTGAGAGCGTCATGTGATAGGGGGCAGAGAGTCATGGCCGATCCGGAAATTGAAAAGCTCACGCAGCGGGCAACACAGCTTCGGTCGCTAGCTGACCACATTGACTCACTGGTCACGAGGCCCAAGACGCAGAGCACTACGCAGATGAAGAAGTGGGCCGGGCCCAACGCCGAGAAAGTGCGCGGCGATCTGAAGTCGTGGCATACGAAGTGCACCGCAGTCGCGACCAAACTGCGCCAAATGGCGACTGACTGTGACAAGACAGCTGAAGAAGCGAAGAAGCCGAAAGACAAGTAAGCCAGCCTGGTTGCTGAGTTCACGGGGAGAAACTGAGAGAAATGCCTTCTTATGACAGTTCGAGAGCGCGTCTCCGCCTGGCGGACCGGCATGTGGCCGTTTTTGCGCATCTGGTAGACGGCGAGACTCCGCCCGATGAACTGTGGGACTCGCTGACAGAGCTCCAGGCGATCGGGCTGGTGGGGGCGGAGGGCGAGCTCGCCCCCTTGCTCAAGGAACTTCTCACCACGCTCGCTTCTCCCATTCTGCTGCTATCAGTGGAGATCACCGGGGAACACGGCACGGTGAGCCACGGCATCGTCGTCGGACAGGAAGCCGTCATCGCGCACGAGGGCTGGCCCGGAGACGAGGAGTCCGAATACCTCTCCATTGATGCGAATACGATCGTTTGGGAGCTCTCCCGAATGGTCAACTTGCACCGCGGTGAGCCCGAGGAGTTCGAGACCTCCCGCATCGAAACCACGATGGGCGCACTCGACGCAGCCTTCAGCGCACTCGATGAAGCACAGGGCGATGAGGAAGCGGCAACCGAGCTGACGCGTAAGGCGCTGAGCGAGGTGGGTGGCCTCAAGGGTGCCGAACTGGCCACGCTGAGCGACCTTGTCTTGGGCATGAACGCGATGTGGCGCATCACCTCTGCCTGGGACGGCCAGCACGAGGGAGAGCGCTCTGCGATGGTCCGCGCCCTTGCGGTCTGGGACTGCGGTCCGCTGGGCTATTGGGTCAGGGAAAAGCCGGCGGAGCCCATCGTGGAGGGCCAGGTCGGGCCTGACAGTGAACTGCACCTGGTACGGGTGACACCCGGAAACGTATGGGAACGGATCACCGATCTCCTGCCGGACAAGCATGAGTTGATCAACGAGTCGTAGCGGTCTCTTTCCGCTTGCCCCCCCGGCAACCGCGGTTAAGAGCCGCCCCCATCGGTTTGCCGCTGCAAGAAGTTGAGCGGGGCCATCACCATCGCGCCGCCGAGCGTTAGCGACGAGGTATCCACCGCCTCGAAGATGATGGCAATGGCCAGGTCCACAGGGTCTGCGGGGCCTTGGACCTGGCCGGCTGTCACCAGTCCCTTATGCGGGTCATCGACACGGCGACCAGGGCCCACGGTGATCTTTACTCCCGTGCGGCACAATTCCGCTTCTTTGCCGACGCCCGCGGACGTATAGGTGTGTGAGCGGTCGCCCTGCGTGAGACGCAGGGCTCGCGCACTCCTGCGCAAGCCCCGCGCGTTGTAGCTGAGTTCGACTGGCTCGCCACCGACGAACATATGGGCCTTGTGCAGAGTAGGCATTCCCGGCCCCGATCCACGGAACAGGACATCGGGGAAACCGTCACCGTAGAGACGGGCCTGCCCGATCTTCTCCTTCGGTGACACCGTCCGCTCGTAGTGCACCGTCACCACGCCGAAATCGCCGACGGGTCCGGTCCATCCGTCATGTGCGGGATGGGTGAACGGCAGCAGCTCGAAGGAGTATTCCGACACGTCGATGCCTCTCAAGCAGTATGCGGCGTAAGGGACGGGATGGCTGTTCGGTTCCTGCCTCAGAACCATTTCTTCGGATTGAGCTTCTTCCCCACGCTCTTCGCCTTGTTGACGGCTCCGGAGCCAAACTCCTTCGCCTTGTTGCCGGTCCAACTCGCGGCCGTGGAAGCGCCGCCCTTGATGTCATCCCAGTGCTCGACTACCTTGGCGCCTCCATACACGAGGCCGGTGCCCAAGGCCAACCCGATCGTCACCGGGTTGGGTGCCACCATGGCCGCGGTGAGAGAACCGTTGAAGCCCACCTCGGCAACGTCCGCGATGTAACCGGCGCCTTCTTTCCGGCTGTCGAACTTCTTCCGTGGGTCCTGGGACGCCACATTGGCAAGGCTGTACACGGTCGAGACGGCGCCTCCGACGACCCCCGCTCCGCGGAGGAAGCCCGCCGTCTTGCCTGCCGTGGAGAGGCCGACACGCCATGGGCTGCTCGTGCCCGGGGATAACCGCAGGGCCTGCGCGAAATGCTCGGCGTTCTTCGCCTTCGTAAAGACATGCAGCAAGTTCGCCTGCCCCGCACGCACGACAGGCTGCCCCGAATGCGTAACGCCCCCGTAGATCTTGGCGAGTTCGTCGGAGCCGACCAGGAAGTTGATGCCCCGGTTGACGCTCATCCCCCGCCAGGTGGCATTCATAAAGCCGCGACTGCGAAGGGAATCGAACCCGGTGCCCCACAGGTCGCCGCGCAGGCCCCCCGTCAGCGGGATGCTACTGAGCTGCTGGTACCGGGCGCTTCTCGTGGCCGCCCACGCACCCAACTGCCCCGGGAGCCAACTCCCGGGCGCCGCGAGCGAACGTATCTTCGGCGACCACTGTTCTAGCTTTTGCCCGGCGGTCACCAACTTGCTGCTGTTCCTATTCTTCAGCATCTCGGCAAGCGAGGTCTTCACCGTCGCGCCCCAGCCCTGCTTGAACGAGTTCCCGCCCACGGTCTGGACGAAAGAGGTGCCCTGAAAGGACACCACTCCGGCCACCGTGGTGAAGGTCGCCACGTCACCGCCGAGCCTGATCAAGCTGGCCAAGGTCTCCTCGTGCGGCATCAGGCCAGGGATCTTGCTCATGACATGGGCTTCGAGGCGTGCGACCCAGTCGGTCAACGACTCTTCTGGCTGCCGTTGGAACTCGTCAGCCTTCGGGTCATCGCTCTTGGCGACAGAGCTCGCGAGCAAGAGCGTGCCGGGCGCGATAGGGCCCTCGTAGTTCTTGAGATCCTCCGGCGTGAAGCCCGCTGCCAGCACGCCGGCCTCCGGGTCCCCATCCTCAAGGCGAGCGAACGCGGCCCGCTTGCGTAGATCCGGAGCGGTGTCGGTGACCCAATTATTCAAGGGCTTGAGCGCTGCCAACTCGCCAGTGACGTTCAGCGTTGCCGCACGGGTGAACGCCTCTTTGAGCTGATCCGCCAAGCCGCCCGTGCCGTCGATGAGCTTAGCGAGTTGTTCCAGGTCCCCCGGATTGACATTGCGCACGCCTTCCCCCTTAGCGTCCCCGACTAGCGGGTGCCCGCGCCCGGCACGAGCACTTCAGGATACGACGTGCCAGTTTTTAGCCACCGACAAACGACCAAGGGGTGATCACGTATGCACCAAGGGATGGAAAGTTGGGCAAATGCATCCCAGGGGATCAATAGGTGCACGGCGCGCCGGATGAGATGTGCCGGGGGTGGCGTCATTGGTCACCGCTGCTGTGCGGCGCTGCCATCCGCGACGAGTAGCTGATCGGTGTCTGGGAGCAAGTCGGTGATCGCACGCCAAAGCCCCTTGGCGGACGTGCGGCGCACGCACAGTTCGGAGTGCTGGTTAATCGCGCCCTCCGCAATGGGTTCTGCCGGCGCCGTACGCACCCAGTAACCTTCGATGCCGCAATCCCATACTGCCAGCGCGGCAATGTGCGGGCTCGCGTCGCCGTGGGTCTGGTCTCCAGGCCATACGACGGTCATGCGCCACATCGCATTGAGCTGGGCCAGGATCTCGGCGAGCCGCACCGGGGCGCCGCAAGCCGCGGCGACGTCCGCGTAATCTTCGCGCTCGTGAGCCGCCTTAGTCTCGAACCGTTCCAGGAGCGCGTCAAGCGGCCCCATCATTGAGGAGATCTGCTCGTCGGCGTCAGGGAATTCACATGCCTCGGTGTGCAGGTCCACCATTCTGGCGAGCTCCCACACGAGCATCGAGGCTTCGACGGGAGCGTATTCCGACTCCTCTTCGTCGGGCCATCCCTCATGTGAAAAAGCGAACTGGTCGCCTACGACGACACCACTGGAAACGGTGCCCTGTGGGCCGCTGATTTCCAGGCGCACGATCACACGCGGCGACATGAGTGTCGATATGAGCGGGTAGAGTTCCCCGTCGATGGTTCCCTCATCGTGGACAATTCCCGCTGACCGAAGTTCGGTCAGGGGCTGGGAGAGCGTCGGGGGAAGTTCTTCTTCTGCTACGAGGAGTCCAAGAGCACTGATATGTGCGTCCGACAAGCGGAGCCGACGACGTCCGGCATCGATGGAGGGCATGCACGATCTCCGATGGCGTTGTGGTGAACTGTGGTGCGGGTGTCCTTAGGGTCGCGACGCGACTGCTGGCTACATCACGATGAGATTTCATTCATGAAGCGTCCAATGGAAAAGAAAAAGGCGCCTGGCCAGGATAGGTCCCTGGTGTACACGCCTTCCAGCAGCAGGGCGATGCCGATGTCTGTGGCGTCCACCGTGCCGTTGGCCATGCCCCGTATGGTGCGCGGATTCTTCCAAGTTGAGCGCGTCATTTGCACACTAGCGCGGTCGCGAGTGAGGGTGTGTTTGCGCTTGCCGCCGGTTTGAGCATATAGATATTCTCGGCCCGCTACGGTGATATGCAGTGTGCGGGCCTTGCGAGTGAGCCCGCCGGATCGCCGGGAGAGTTTGGCGGGGTCGCCGGCGAAAGTGAATTCTACATCGGTAAGAGTGGGGCGACCGTTGTGCTGTGCCGCAGAGTAGGCGGCGATGTGGGTTCCGTTTCTCGCCGCTGACGCCACGACGCGTGACTGCACGACGTCTGTGGGCTCCTGCGGATATTTCATCTCGAAGGTCCCCAAGCCGCCGACGTCACCCGACCACGAGAAAACTTGCTTGCTGAGCATGATTTTATTTGTTGAACCAGTGCGCATAAGCTCGAATGGGAATGACGTCATGGCCGTTCTCTCCTTTTTATGCATGAAGATCCGATCAGTCGAACGGATTGACGGCACTGCCGAACTTCTTTGCTCCGCCCACGGCCTTGTCCATCCCATCGGAGACCTTGTCCTTGGCCCACTTTCCTGCATCCTCGACCTTACCGGGGCACTCCGCAACGGTATCCCAGCTTCGATCACCAAGGCGGTACCGTAGACGCCTTAGATTCCATTCATAAAGCGTCCGATGGAATAGAGAAAGGCGCCTGGCCAGGATAGGTCCCTGGTGTACACGCCTTCCAGTAGCAGGGCGATGCCGATGTCTGTGGCGTCCACCGTGCCGTTGGCCACGCCCCGTATGGTGCGCGGATTCTTCCAAGTTGAGCGCGTCATTTGCACACTAGCGCGGTCGCGAGTGAGGGTGTGTTTGCGCTTGCCGCCGGTTTGAGCATATAGATATTCTCGGCCCGCTACGGTGATATGTAGTGTGCGGGCCTTGCGAGTGAGCCCGCCGGATCGCCGGGAGAGTTTGGCGGGGTCGCCGGCGAAAGTGAATTCTACATCGGTAAGAGTGGGGCGACCGTTGTGCTGTGCCGCCGAGTAGGCGGCGATGTGGGTTCCGTTTCTCGTCGCTGACGCCACGACGCGTGACTGTACGACGTCTGTGGGCTCCTGCGGATATTTCATTTCGAAGGTCCCCAAGCCGCCGACGTCGCCCGACCACGAGAAAACCTGTTTGCGGAGCACGAATTGATTTGTTGAACCAGTGCGCACAAGCTCGAATGGGAATGACGTCATGGCCGTTCTCTCCTCTTTGTGCATGAAGGCCCGATCAGTCGAACGGATTGACGGCACTGCCGAACTTTTTTGCTCCGCCCACGGCCTTGTCCATCCCATCGGAGACCTTGTCCTTGGTCCACTTTCCTGCATCCTCGACCTTACCGGGGAACTTCTTGACGGTATCCCAGTTATCGATCACCAAGGCGGTACCGTAGACGGCTCCCGTGACCACGGTCGCGCCGATCGTCACCGGGTTAGGAGCCACCATCGCGGAGGTGAGTGAGGCGTTGAACGCGACGCCGGAAACGTCTGCTACATAGCCCGCCTTGTCTTTCTGGAACGCCTTGACCGGGTTGCCCTTCTGGTACAGCTCATAAGCTCCCGCCCCGGTTGCCGCCACGCCGCCGACGACTCCTGTGGTGCGCCAAAAGCCCGCAGTCTTCAGTGCGGCTCCGGTGCCCGACGTGAGCTGGACGAGTTTGCTGGCCCCCGCAATCTTTTTGGTGTCGGCCACACTCTTTCCGACCTTGAGGAGGTTCGCCTCCCAGGCCCACACCTTTCCATTGTCCAGCGCCGCCAGGCTGTCTTTCCCCGTCAGTGCATCCAGCACGGGGGCGGGCGTTCGGGCACCGATGCTGACCGCCATGCGACGGATACGTTGAGGAATCATGGTAGACCCCTCGCCCTTGAGGAGCTGGGCCAACGTAGTTCCCGGCGCCTTAAGGGCCACGCCACCTTTGAAATACTTCGTCAGATGCACGGTGCCGACAACCGCCGACTTGAACGCACCTGGCACCTCCGATGCGAAAGCAGTCAGCTGAATGTAGTCGCTGACGACCTCGCCGAGGTTCTTGTTGCCCGATATCTTCCCTACTGCGTCGCCCTTGACCCGAGTTCGCCATTCCTCGATCGATTCGTTCGGTTGGCGTTTAATCCATTCGAAATCACGCTCGCCGCTGGCTGCTGCGGCTCCCGCCAGCAAGGCAAGGTCTGGGTTGAGCGCGAGTTGCTGAGCCTCTTTCAGGGAAAAGCCGGCCCATAGGAAGCCACCCAGTGGGTCACCGTCTTCGGCACGAGCTATAGCAGCGCGCTTGCGCAAGTCGGGTGCCGTGTCCGTCACCCACTGCCGCATCGGTTTGAGGGGCGCCAACTGGGTGCTGACGTTGAGTGCTGAGGCCCTGGTAAACGCCTCGGTCAGCTTGTCGCTCGTACCGCCCTTGCCGTCGATGAGCTTGGCGAGCTCCTCCAGATCCTTAGGATTGACATTGCGCACGAACTGCCCCCTCTGTGTCCTCTGAGCGCCCGGTCCTGCTGTGCCGAGCGTCATTCAGATTAGGTAAAGGATAGGCAATCACTGGGTGAGCTGTCCGGAGAATTAGAAGCTACTGTAGCGACTAATATGGCCTTATAGGGTGCGTTAGCGCGTACACGCTTCCGCGCTTGGACGCCGGTCGGCGCCTCAGTGTGGGAAGCGCGTGTGACGTTGTGCAGACTGGCCGCCAGGCCGGTAACGGGGAAGGGAGACGCCGATGGGCGTGCGCAATCGGGTGCGTGAAGTGGGGGAGGCGGCGAGTTCCGCCGTGGTGAACTTGGGCAGGGGCGTCGTGGAGCGCGGTATCCATGCGCGCCGAGTAGGAGCCAACGCCTCCGGCGAATGGGTGCTCGGCGTGCTGGGCGCGCTGCCCGCGCCCGCCGCGCCCGCGTCCGAGCAGTGGGAGTTCTCGCTGGGCGCTTTGGTGTGCAAGCACCCGCGCGTGCCTGCGGTGACCGCGCGGGCGCTCCGGGCCTTCGACGGCATCGGCGCCCTGCGCTTCGGTCCGGAATCCGTGGGCTTCGAGGGCGAGGACATCCCGTGGAAGAAGGTGACCGGGCTGCGCCTGCACGACGCCTTCAGCGCCATGACGACCGACGCACTGGACACCGAGGCGGATCGCATCCGGGAAGTGCTGCCACCGCTTCCGGGACGCAAGTGGGCCGTAACGAAGGTCGTCGAGGGGCTGGCCACGGTCATGTTGGCCGCCTTGGAGCAGGCCAGCGAGCAGCGACTCAACCATGTGAACGTCGCCTGCGAGGTGACGTATCGCGGGGCGCTCGGCCGGGAGAAGTCACTGCGCGCCAACCTGTTCACCACCGCACTCCTGGCCCACCAACTCGACGTCGCCCACAGCCTGGTCGTCACCGCGCAGGAGATGGGGGTACCGGTGCTGCCCGCCGACCCGGCAGGGGCACCGGTGCAGGCCATGGAGCGGGTACGCGCACTGCGGGAACGTACGGATGCGATGGCCGCGGACCTCGCGGCCCGCGACGAGGACGATCCCGGGCGGGAAGCAGACGGGAGCACGCGTACGGGAGGGGACGCGGGACACCGTGCCGGCCCAGACCCGGGAAGCGACGGGGCGGGTGACGGCGGGCCGAGTAGGGGCTGAGCTCGGCGGGGGCCGACCGGGCGTGCTCCACTGGGGCGCGAGTCGGTAGTTGGTGATACGGCCCGGCGCCGGGCACAGTCCCCCAACTCGCGACCTCGCGGCTCACACGGACACGGGTGGCCCTTCTTGGTTGGTCTCGTCGGTCTCGCTGATCTCGTCAAGCAGCAGTCGCGCGGCCACCATCGCCCCATCGCTGCGGATGGTGCCGGCCACGGCGCTCGCTCGCGCGCGGGTCTCGGGGGCCAAGGCCGTCCCCAGCGCGGCCGACAGGGACTCGGTGGTCGGAGTCGGGCCCTGGTGCGCCACGCCAATGCCCAGGTCGGCCACCCGGCCTGCCCAGTACGGCTGATCCACCGCTTGGGGCACCACCACCTGTGGCGCGCCGGCTCGGGTGGCGGTCGTCGTGGTGCCCGCGCCGCCGTGATGCACCACGGCGGCCACTCGGCCGAACAGTGCCTGCTGGTTGACCTCACCGACGATGAAGCAGTCGCCCCGGTCGTCGATCAGGGCCAGATCGGCCCAGCCGCGGGAGATGACCGCGCGACGGCCCTGCGCGCGGACCGCCTCGATGGCCACCCGGGCAGCGTTCGCCGATGTGTGCATGGGCATGCTGCCGAAACCCACGTACACCGGTGGTGTGCCGGCGTCCAAGAACGTCAACAACTGGGCCGCGAGGGGCTGAACATCGGGCAGCACCCACGCACCGGTCTGTACGACGTTCAGGCCCGGCGTCTCCTGCCACGGGTCCAGGATCGGGTCCGTGGCCAGCCACGGCTGGTCGCCGATGACGTAGTCGCGGACGTTGTCCACCGGTGGCAGGCCGACCGACGCCCGGTTCGTGTTGAGCGCCGCACCGAACAGCACGTTGATGCTCTGGGCATCCAGCTCCCACAGCACCCGGTTGTCGGTCACCCCTGGCGGGAACGGCCGGCCCGGGTAGGCCAGCGGCGGGTGGTGCGGCGACGGCAGGGTGAGTTGCTGGAAGGTCACCGAAACGGATCGAATGCCCAGTTTCTCGGCCACCGACCGCGCGCCGGCAGCGGCCGGCATCACGCCGGTCGCCACCACCACATCGCACCCCTCGGCCGCCGCAGTGACCGCCTCAAACTGGCTGGCGATCAACTCGGCCGCGCGCTCGGGAAGGGATGACGGCGACGGTGCCTGGGTCGTCAGCGCACGCGCCGACTGGCCGACCGGCACCAGCGGCACACCGACACCGGCCAACCGCCGCGCGAAGTCCTCGTCCGGCGGCGCGCACACCCGCACCTCAACACCGCGGGCCCGCAACTGCACCGCAAGTCCCACCAGCGGCTCGACGTCCCCGCGCGAACCGTACGTAGACAACAACACACGCATTTCGGGTCTCTCATTTCCGTGGAAGCTGGCCTAGGTCGGCGATTCTGCGCCACGACCCGGGCCTTGCCACAAGCCCCCCGGTACGCTATAAGTTGAGAGTGGCAAGGAGCGGATAGACTCCTTGCCTTCGTCTTTTCTCGCCCGACTTCGGCTCACGCTTGTCAGGGGAGCCGGCGAAAGAGCCGAGTCAAAACCAATTCTTCGGGTTGGCTTTCTTGGCGAGGCTCTTTCCCTTGTTGAGCGCGCTTGAGCCGAGCTCCTTGGCCTTGTTCCCGGTCCACTTGGCTGCCGTGGACGCACCGCTCTTGACGTCGTCCCAGTGCTCAACGACCTTGGCGCCCACATAAACGCCACCGAAGACGACGGCGGCTCCGATCGTGTACGGATTAGGCGCGACCATCGAAGCGGTCAGCGAGGCGTTGAAGCCGACCTCAGCAACATCGGCGACATACCCCGCACCATTGCGCTGGAACGCCTTGACGGGGTTGCCCTGGGAGATGACGTTCGCGGCGCTGAAGCCGGTAGAGGCAACACCGCCCACCACCCCAAGACCACGCAGCGCACCGGACACCTTGCCAGCTCCGGCCAACCCCTTCACTAGTGCGGTGCTCCGCGTCCAACCAGCGGCACGGCCCCGGGTGAAAACGTTCTTCGTGACCTTGTACAGGCTTGCGTTGGCCGCTCGCGCGACAGGCTGGCCAGAATGCGTAAGCCCTGCGAAGCGCGCGGCTAGCGTGTCTGACCCCACAATGGCGTTGATGGCCTTGTTGGCGGTAAGGCCCCGCCATATCGGCGAGTTCATGAAGGGCAGCCGACGGGCAGCATCGAATGCCTGGCCCGTACGGTCCGCGATCATGCCGGAAGTGCCAGGGACCCGGTTGGCCCACTGAGTCAGCTTGCTGGGGAGCCAACTTCCTGGCGCGCTCAGCGAACGTATCGGCAATTTGAGCTTGACGAGCGCGTTACCCGCCTTTTGGATGTGGCTGTTTCCACTCCCTCGCAACGCCACGCCTAGACGTGTCTTCCACGTCCGCAGAGCACCCTTGGTGATCGAATTGCCCACGAGTACCTTGGTGAGCACCGCAGATTGGATCGTGATGACCGCCGCGGTGCCGTTGACTGACTTCCAGTCACCGTAGAGACCGATCATGGTCTGGATCGTGGATTCGTGCGGCTGAAGGCCCGGAATCTTCCCGATGGCATGAGCCTTGATGCGATCGAGCCAGTCGTTCAGCGACTCATTGGACTGGCGCTCGAATGCCTTGGCCTGTGGATCGTTGCTGGCCGCAATGGAGTTGGCGAGCAGCAAGGCGTCGGGGGTGAGCCCTTCGTCCTTGTACTTCTTGAGATCCTCGTCGGTAAAACCCGCCCACCGCAAACCAGCTTCCGGGTCGCCGTCTTCGAGGCGGGCAAAGGCCGCACGTTTCCGTAGATCTGATGCCGAGTCTGTGACCCATGTCGTCAGTGGTTTCAAAGCCGCCAGTCTGTCGCTCACACCGAGCGTCGTCGCCCGGGTGAATGCCTCCCTAAGTTTGTCGTCTACACCGCCTCTACCGTCGATCAGCTTGGCTAGATGTTCGAGATCTCCTGGGTTGACATTGCGCACGCTGCGCCCCCGTGTTCGCTCTTGCAGGTGCCTGCACCTTGTGAAAATCGGTTCCGCCACGGCCCGCCACGTACTCAGGGCCGTTTAGCCGCCAAACGAGGCTAGTCGTCACCAATGAGGGCGAAGGCGAACGCGAGACGGCGATCCATCCAATCCGCCTTGATCGTTACCCATTTACTGCCCTGGGACACCATCACCACATGCCCGTCAGAGCGCCATTCCAGCGTGCGTCCGGCGCCCTCGGAGTGGTCGCTGCTCTCCGACCCCAGGGACGTCACAGCGGATTGCAGAGCACCCATAAATACCTTGGTGACCCCATGTTCCACGATGTCTTTGGTGTCTCCGCTGGCCCACTGATTACGGCCGATGATCTCCGGGTGGCCCACTTGCTCTATGCGCCATGTGTGCTTGAAGATCCGCTTCGATGGCGGCAGGCGATGGATGGTACCGATGGTGTCGCCCTGGCCATCCCGGACGTGGTAACCCTGCCCACCTTCCGCTTCCGCCCCCTTGTCAACGGAGCAGAGCAGCCGCTCTGCCGCCTCATCCTCGTACAGCCAAGGGCCGGTACTGTCGGGCGGAGCGGGCCGGGAGGCGGGACGGCAAAACGCGCATGGCGCGTACACGCGATAGTCCTTTCCACCCTTGGGGACCCGGATCGCCCGTGGACCGCGCACGGAGCGCTTGCGTTTGGGCGTAACAGGCCGCTCCACGCCCCCGATGGTGAACTCTCTTACGTTCGCCCACTCGACGGCCGTCACCGCAGGTTCTCGCCCGGCTGTGTCTCTACCGAACGCCACTGCGCTCTCCTTTCGTTGCCCCCAATGCCGTCTGCTCTGCCAGCAGGTCTTGCCGACTGGTATTCCGTACCCAGCACCTGCTCAACAGCCTGCCACAGGACGAGAGACGGCCTGCTTTCGGGGCAACTAGGGCTCACGGCGAGACGGCAATCCGCACCCAACGAATGCTGACGGCTGTGGTGGTGCACTGGGGGGATAACGGCGCTGCCTTACCGGTTGATCGACTGCACCTCGCCAACGGTGACGTTCGTGGTGGCGCCGAATGTTCCGGTGGGAAGGTCACCACCTTCGCCGGTGCTGCTTGACCAAGAGATTTCCCAAGCGAGGGTGGCCTTGAGTGGGTGTGGGCCGGTCTTGTTGGTGGCGCGGAGGTAGGTCACGCCACAGGGCGGGGTCTGGTTCTTCTTGTCGTTCGTGTAGGGGGTGCCGATGCTGCCGTCCTTTGCGAAGCGGCATTCGCCGGAGGAGGGGTGCAGTTCGGCGTCCGCGGTGCCCGGCTCGATGGTGAGGGCCACGGGTTTGGCGGTTGTGGTGGCAGAAAGACCGGTGCCGGGCAGGCTTGCGGTGACGGAGACGGGTTGGAACTTGGCCTTGTCGAGCCATACCCAGGTGTCGAGGTTGACGGTCTGCTTCCCGGCCGGATTCATGGTGATGTCGGTGTCAGGCACGGGGAGTTTGTCGTAGGCGTACTCGGCCAGAATCCTCGTTGAGACGGCGAGCGGTTCGTTCGGCGTCGCGCCCTCGTCCACCCAGAAGGGCGGGTTGTCGCACGACATGGCTTCCGGTTCGTCCTTGCGGTTCTCGTTGACGACCGATACCCAGAACTGGCCCTTGCCTTGTTTCTCCATGTTGTAGTCGTCGTACTTTTCGGTCTGGAAGATCCCTTTGAACGCACCGGCGATCATGGGGCCGATACCCATGAACTCGATGTCCTCGAAGCCCTCGATCATGGATTTGAGCTCTTTGGGGGTGTACTTGGGCTCGTACCAACAGGCGGGTGGCTTCCAATTGGTGTTACGGGGCGTGAGGTTGCCCTTTTTTGTGGTGCCGGGGTTGCCGTTGACGGTGGTCTGCACGCCGGATACGTGGACCTCTGCGGCGACCGTCTGTTCTCCGGCGGAGCCCTGGCCGTCCCCTACCCGCCCTCCACCCTTGCCACCTTTCGGCTCCTCAGCGTGAGCAGTTATCGGGCCGGTCGTGAAGAGCAGCGCTATAGCAATGACGGTTGTACGTCGAAGGCCGGAACACCTCATGCCTGGCATTTCTCTTTCCCATCCCCCGAAATGACCTTTGTAGTCTGCCAAACACCCGATGCATTCTTCGTGAGTCGGCTAGTGTAGTAACCGTAATCTAGAGGTCCCGGCGTGTGCTCCTTGACCTTCTGTGTTTTGCGATCCTTGCTGTTTGCCTTGGACTCGTCCGAACAGTAGTTGACGACCGCTGAGCCGTTTTCGAGGAACGTGACCTTTCGGTCGTAGTAGCGCGTGGTGCCGGTGAAAGTTGTGCCAGCTTCGTAATAGCCCTGGATGTACTGCAAAGCTGACATAAGGCCATCGGTTTTCAGGTAAAACCTGAGCGCCGGCCGATCGGTCTTCCCGCTCGTGACGGCCTCATCGATCGCGTTGATGCCGTGTGCGCTGTCCGCCAGCACCGCGTCCTTCTTCGCATCGCCCGTCTTGCTGTCCTCGAAGACGTTCTTCACATCCTCTGGCAGTTTGATGTCAGGTCGGTCAATTCCGTCATCCGAGGGCGATGGGCTCAGCGAGTTATTGGGCGTGGCTGACTGTGACGACTGCTCGGCGCCCTTGATCTTGTCCTTGCTGTCCGCGTTGGAGTCCGAGTCTGAGTCGCCTCCGCAGGCCGTCAGCGCCAACGATGCGGCTACGAGCAGCGCGATGCCCGTACCGGTGCGGGTATGAGTGTTCAACGTACGTATCTCCCGTTGGTGTTCGATGAGAAACGCCCCGATGATGACATGGATGCACTAGGCAATGTTGGCGGTTCCATTGCGGCCGGATAACGGCGAGCCTGACGAAGTGGCAGGTGCCGGCAATGTGCCTTGAGGCGGCTATAGCCTGCTGATACGGTGCGATGACTTGACAGTCTCTTAGTCTGCCGGTTAAGCGTGCGACAGCGACTGTAGCGGGCAAATGCCTGAATACGGACATAACTTGCGGGAGCAGTGGCGTGAAGATCCAAGAGCGCACGGGGGCGGGCAGCGGTAGGGCTTCCGTGCCTGGTCAGCCAGTGGGGGTGAGGCTCCCTTCCGCACCTCGCGAACGGAAACCGGCGCTCGCCGCGCTTGCCGTCCTGCTCATCCTCGTTGGCGCACTTGGAGCAACTGTCTTGGTACTGCGCGCTGGTGACCGTATTGAGGTGGTGAAGATTACGGAGAAGGTGAGCGCGGGTAAGCCGATCCCCACCTCCGCCATGAAGCCGGTGATGGTTGCCGAAGATACCGGCATCGATTATGTGAAGTGGAAGCAGCGGAATGCGCTCTCCAGTTACCGTGCCACCGCCGACATTGTGGGAGGTTCACTTCTTGTTGGCCCGATGCTGACCGACAAGAAGGGACTGCCCGAAGGCAAGGTCGTAGTTGGGCTTTCGCTCAAGGATGGGCAGTATCCGCGGGGCCTGAAGACCGGTGATGTCGTTGCCGCCTACCGGGTAGGGGACGTCAAGAGCAACTCCGCTGGTTCCACTGGGGATAGTGACGCGTCGAGTGGCGATCGCGGCCTGTTGGTGCGTAACGCCACCGTGGACAGCGTGACCAGCGCCAACGACGGCAGCGGCGGTGACCTTCCCGTCGCCGTGGTGGTCAACCAGGACGAGGCGCCCGCGCTGACCCAGTCGGCTGCCAATGGTGAGGTCTCCGTGGTCAAGGTGTCCGGCACCGACAGCGGTAACTGAGCACAGCGCCAGGGGACGAAGGACGTAGGAGAATATGGCGCTCATCGCTCTCGCCGCCGACAAGGGTTCGCCCGGGGTCACCACGGCCGCCGTTGCGATATCCGCCGTCTGGCCGCGGCGCGTGCTGCTGGCCGAGGCGGACCCGGCCGGCGGGGATCTCGTCTACCGCGGTTCCGCCGCGCATGGGGGACTGCTGGACCCGAACACGGGCATGTTGTCGATCGGTGCGACCGCACGCCGGGGCCTGGTTCCCGATCAGTTGTGGGACCACGCCCAGCCGATGTCGGGCGGCCTCGATGTGCTCGTTGGCCTCGGCAGTTCGGAGCAGTCGGCCGGGCTCGCCGGGCTGTGGCCGATGTTGGGCCGGGCCTTCGCCGGGCTCGGCGACTCACCGCATGGGCCATCCGACGTGATCGCCGACTGCGGCCGGATCGGCGCCGATTCGGTGGCGGTCGAGATGTTCCCGTACGCCTCGATCGTGCTGTTGGTCTCGCGTACGGAACCGGAGCAACTCGCCCGGATCAGGGACCGGGCCGCCGCCCTGTCGAGCAGGTTGCACGGGGTGCAGCGCGGCTCCGCCCAGTTGGGCACGCCGTTGATCGGCGTCCTCTTGGTGGCCGATGCCGGCAGCGCGACTCGCATCGTCGCGCAGGTCAATGACATGTTGGTGGCCGCGCAGGCGGGGGCCCGCGTCGTGGGGGTCATTGCTCAGGACGCCTCCGGCGCGGACCAGTTGGCGGGCCGCAAGCGCGGCCGGCTGGACAAGTCGCTGCTCATCCGTTCGGCGCGCAAGGTCGTCGGCGATCTGCACGAGCAGTTCGGCGCGGCCTTCGCAGGAGCGGCCCGTACGGAGCCGCGTACCGGTGCGGGAGGTGGCCCTGGCCCCGGTGCAGGCCCCGGCGGCCGAGCCCCGCGCGGTGGTGTCGGCGGAGCCGGTCGCGTACCCGGAACCGGAGCGCGACCCGGCGCCCAGCCGGAGCCATCGGGCTACCCAGGGCAGCAGGGGCAGCAGGGTTACCCGGCGCAGTCCGACCAGCCCAGGCAGCCCGGCCAACCGATGCCGGATCAGCCCACGCCCGGCCAGCCGATGCCCGGTCACCCCACGCCCGGCCAGCCGATGCCCGGCCAACCGGACCAACGCGGCCAACAGCCCTCGCAGAGCCAGCAGCAGCAACAAGCCCCGCAGCCCCCGCAGAACCGCCAGGCCCCGCAGAACCAACAACCCCCGCAGAACCAACAACTCCCACCCGCCCAGCGCCCTCAACAAGCCCAGCACTCCCAACGAAACGAGCGCACCCAGCAACTCCACCAGCCGCTCCGCCCCACGCAGCCGCAGGAGGGCGCGCAGCCGCCGCGGACCGGCTCGTACGGACAGGGGACCCCAGGGACACCGGGGACTCCAGGGACACCGGGGGCACCGGAGACACCGGGGGCACAACGCACGCAAGCCGTACAACGCACGCAAGCCGCACAGGGCACACAAGACACACGGCCCGCCCCGCATGAGCCCCAGGCTGGCGGGGGAGCCGGCTGGTGAGTACCGTCGATCACCAGCTCGTCAAGCGCTTCCGGCAAGAGGCCGGCGACCGGATCGCCGATCAGCGCCGGCTCGACCAGGCCGCCGGCGCCGCACCGATGACCCCGGAGGACGAGCGGCAGTACGCGCGGGCCGTCATCGCCCAGATCCTGGAGGACTACGCCCGAGCCGAGATCAACTTCGGCCGGACGCCGCTGGACGCCGAGACCGAGGAGCAGTACGCGGCAGCCGTGCACGCCGCGCTGTTCGGTGTGGGTAGGCTTCAACCCCTCCTGGACGACCCCGAGGTCGAGAACATCGACATCAACGGCTGTGACCAGGTCTTCATCGGGTACGCGGACGGCAGCGAGGAGCAGGGCGAGCCGGTTGCCGAGACCGATGAGGAACTGATCGAGCTGATCCAGGTGCTCGGTGCGTACTCGGGTCTGTCGTCGCGGCCGTTCGATACCGCCAACCCCCAACTCGACCTGCGGTTGCCGGACGGCTCGCGGTTGTCGGCCGTCATGGACGTCACCCGGCGGCCGGCGTTGTCCATCAGGCGGGCGCGGCTCGGCAAGGTGTTCATGGCCGACATGGTGGGCAACGGCACGCTCACCCCGGAGCTGGGCAACTTCCTGGCGTGCGCCGTGCGGGCCCGTAAAAACATCATGATCGCGGGCGCCACCAACGCAGGAAAGACCACGTTGCTTCGGGCCCTGGCCAACGAAATACCGCCCAGCGAGCGCCTGATCACCGTGGAGCGGGCGCTTGAGCTGGGGCTCGACCAGTTCCCTGAGCTGCACCCCAACGTCGTCGCGTTCGAGGAGCGGCTGCCCAACTCCGAGGGCCAGGGCACGATCGGCATGGCGGAGCTGGTGCGGCGCTCGCTGCGTATGAACCCTTCTCGGGTCATCGTCGGTGAGGTGCTCGGCGACGAGATCGTCACCATGCTCAACGCCATGTCGCAGGGCAACGACGGCTCGCTCTCGACCATCCACGCCAACAGCTCAAGCGAGGTCTTCAACCGCATCTCCACCTACGCGCTCCAGGCGAACGAGCGGCTGCCCATCGAAGCGACCCACATGCTGGTGGCGGGCGCGATCAACTTCGTCGTCTTTGTCGAGCGCCGCAACGAATACCACATCGGCGGCTCGCTCAGCCGCCGCGTCACATCCGTACGCGAGGTCAACGGCGTGGACGGCCGGGTGCTCTCCAGCGAGGTGTTCATCGAGACGGCCGATGGTCGGGTCGTGCCGCATGCGCCGGTCACCTGCTTGGAAGAGTTGGCCGCGTTCGGCTACCGCCCGACCGGGGCCTGGGGGTAGGGCCGTATGAATGGAGTCACGTCGATGGGCGGGTTTTTCTCGCTGCCCACGCTGTACGCCCTGCTGTCCGGCGTGGTCGGTGGCGGCGGCGTCGCGCTGCTGATCATCGCGATCCGGGGGCTGCCGCCCAAGCCCGACCACGAGAAGGCGAAGGCGGGTGAGCGCGCCGCGGAACTCGCACGGTTCGCCAGCCGCCGCGGCTCGCTCGCGGTCGGCGTCGGCCTGGTCGTTTTGCTGCTGACCCGTTGGGTCGTGGCGGGCGTCGCGGCGGGCGTGCTGGTCTTCGTGTGGGACCGGCTGTTCGGTGGCGCCGCCGAGGAACGGGCCGCGATGCGCCGGGTCGAGGCGCTCGCCGCCTGGACCGAGTCGCTGCGCGACACCATCGCCGGCGCGGTCGGCCTGGAGCAGGCCATCCCTTCATCGGCGCGGGCGGCGGCGCCCGCGCTGCGCCCGCACCTGGATGCGCTGGTGGACCGGTTGCGGGCGCGTACTCCGCTGCCCGATGCGCTGCAACACCTCGCCGACGAGATCAATGACGCATCCGCCGACATCATCATCGCCGCCCTCATCCTCAACTCCAAGCTGCGCGGCCCAGGGCTGCGCGAGGTCCTGGGCGCGCTCGCCAAGTCGGCGCGCGAAGAGGTGGACATGCGCCAACGGGTCATGGCGCAGCGAGCCAGCACCCGGCGCAGCGTGCAGATCGTGGTGGGCGTTTCGATCGCCTTCGTCCTGGGGCTTTCCATCTTCAACCGGGACTTTGTCGAGCCGTACGGGACGGCGGTGGGGCAACTCGTGCTCGCGTGCGTATGTGCCCTGTTCGCGATGGGCTTTTGGTGGCTGCGCAAGTTGTCCAGCATCGACACCCCGGACCGATTCCTGACCCGGGATGAGATGCCGGTGCGTACCGTACGACCGCGCGTGGGCGGACAGCCGGGCGCGCCGGGCCCGTACGGGCAGACCGGTTCGGGTGACTCCGGCGGGCCGTCTCGTTCGGGCGGCCCGCCGGCTTCCGTGTACGGCGATGGGGTGACCCCGCGATGAACAGCAGCTTCACCATGCCGGTCCTGGTCGGAGCCGTCTTCGGCCTCGGCGTCTACGTGCTGATACGGGCCCTGATGCCCAGCAAGCGCGGCGCTGTGGCCCGGGTCGCACAGATCGACGCGCTACGGGCGCGCGGCTCGGGGCACGCGGCTGCGGATCGCGGCCTCGCGCCGGGTGGCGCGCCGGCGCCCGAGGGTTGGCTTGACGCCGCCAGGTCTCGGGTCGGGCGGCGGGTTGCCGACCTGTATCTCCAGCAGGGTTGGGAACAGCGGTCGCTGCGGGCCGATCTGGCGGTGCTTGAGCGCGGCTGGGAGTCGTTCTTGGCGACGAAGGCGCTACTGGCCGCGGCTGGTGTGTTCTTCGGCCCGTTCGTGTTCGTCATCGTGTGGACGCTGGGCTTCGGCAGCAGCCCGATCATTCCGGTATGGATGGCGCTGCTCTTTGGGGCCGTCTTCTTCATGCTGCCTGACCTGGAGGTACGCAGGGACGCCGCGGACAAACGGCGGGATCTGCGGCGGGTGATCGGCGCGTACTTGGACCTGGTGGCGATGAACCTCGCGGGGGGCCGCGGCCTGCCCGAGGCGCTGATGGCGGCGGCCGACGTCAGCGACGGCTGGGCGCTGCGGCGGATCAAGAACGCCCTCGCGGACGCGCGGATCACCGGTACCAGTCAATGGCAGGCGCTAGGGAACCTCGGTGAGGAACTCGGCGTCGATGAACTCAAGGACCTCTCGTCGTCACTCGCCTTGGTCGCGGACGACGGCGCGAAGGTACGTGAATCCCTCGGGTCGCGCGCGGAAACGATGCGGCACCGAGAGCTCGCGGAGATCGAAGGGAGCGCTGGAGAGAAGTCGCAGTCGATGCTGGTGGCACAACTGCTGCTGTGTGCGGGGTTTCTGGTCTTCCTCATCTTCCCGGCCGCGATGCGTGTCTTCGAGGTCTGACCATGCTGCCGACACCGCCTTCTTTCCACGGTCTGTCTTCCCTCGCTTCTCTCCCCACCACCTGAAAGGACACTCACCACCATGAACTTTGGATCTCGCTTCAGCCACCCGGCTGTTGATCTGCTGCTCGCCTTCGTACGCGGGCGCGTGGAGCGCGCCCGCTCGGGCGAACTCGACCGCGGCGCATCCGCCGTCGAGTGGGTCATCATCTCGGCCGTCGTGGTCGCGATAGTCGGCGTCGTCGCCGCGATCATCAACGCCGCCCTCAGCGATGGCGCGGACAAGGTAGGCGACTGCATCAAGGGCGCGGACGCCAGCAAGACCTGCTGACGCCGCACCGCTCGCGCACGGCCCGCAAGCCCGGCCGGCGGCGGGGCGGTGCAGCGGCACAAGGGCGCAGCACCGGGCTCACCGGCCCAGCGGGCGGGGCGAGCAACGGGGACTGACGGGACGACGGGGATGACGGCATGAGACGAACCGTGGACGGCGCGCTGCGCCGTGGCGTACGCCGCAGGCTGGACGCCATGCGCGGCGATGGCCGCGCACGCGCCAGAAAGCGCAGCGGTACGCGCCGTGCCAGCGGGGGCCGGATGAGTGACAGCGGCATGACCGCGATCGAGTTCGTGCTGCTCACTCCCGTGCTGTTCTTCATGATCTTCGCGACCGTGCAGTTCGCTCTCTACTTCTTTGCCGACCACGTCGCCCAGGCGGCGGCGCAGGCGGGCGCGCGCAAGGCGCGGGCCGAGGCGGACGAGAACCCCGGCGGCTGGGGCGGCAAGGCGCGCGGCACGGCCGACAGCTACATCCAGCAACTCGGCCCGAAGCTGCTGATCAAGCCGAAGGTCACGCTTCTCACGCCGCGGACCGACACGGTCGGGGTACAGGTGGAGGCCGATGTGCCCACCGTCTTCCCCGGCATGACGTTTACCGTGCACGCGCGGTCGCAGGGCCCCATCGAGCGGTTCGTCGAGGACAGGGGCTGACACGGTGCGGCCTGCTGACCAACGAAAGACCGCAGTGCGGCGCTGCGGCACGCTCGCCCGGCTCAACCCCGCGCTGACCGGGCGGATGGCGGGCGTCGCACGCCGGGCGCTGCGGACGCGGGGGGCGCGCGCCGGCGACCGGGGTCTTTCGACCGTCGAAGTGGTCATCCTCGCGCCGGTGATGATCCTGTTCATTTTGGTACTCGTCGGCTTCGGCCAGCTGGTGGACGGCCGGGGCGCGGTGGACGGTGCCGCGCGTGACGCCGCGCGGGCCGGTTCCATCCAGCACGACTACGGGGTGGCCATGAGCGAGGCCCGCAAGGCCGCCGCCGCCGACCTGGAGGACGTGTGCGTGGGCTCCGTGGACGTACGCATGACCGGCTCCCGCTTCGAACCGGGCGGCTTCTTCAAGGTCGAGGTGAGTTGCGAGGTGCGCGGGCTCGACATGATCGGTCTGGACATCGGCAGCACGGTCAAGGCCACCGCAAGCTCACCGATCGACCCGTACCGGAGGGCGTCGTGAAGGCCCGACACACGCGGCGCAGCTGCGGCGTTGCCGTGGGGCCTGGCGAGGTCCTCCCCTCGCGGCGGAGCCGCTTCCAGATTCTGCTGCCGGGCCGTGCCCAGCGTGCGCTGCTGCGGCGTGCCCAGCGTGCGCTGCCGGGCCGGGCCCAGTTTGCGGGGCCGGGCCATCTGCCGCCCTCGGCTCGTCCGCCGTCCTCGGGGGTGGCCCGGTTCGCCGATCGCTGTGCGTGGCGCATCGGTGACCGCTACGCCACGCGCCTCGCGGATCGTGGCTCAGGCGCGGCGGCCGTCATCCTCTTCGCGTTTGTCTTTCTCGCGCTGGCCGCGTTCGTCGTGGACGGCGGGATGTCCATCTCGCAGCGCGAGCGTGCCGCCGATATCGCCGAGCAGGCGGCCCGGTACGCGGCGCAGGACATTGACGAGAGCGCGCTGCGCGACAGCGGCGGCCAAAGGGCCCCCATCAACTACGAGAACTGTGGAGCGCGGGTGAAGAAGTTCGCACGCGAGGCCGGGCTATCCGGCCCGGACGTTGCCGCGTCACGCTGCGTGTCGGCCAACGCCGAACAGGTCGAGGTGGAGATTCGGCTCACCTACGAGCCCGTACTGACCGGCCTGTTCTACAACGGTTCCTTCACGGTGCGGGGTGCGTCGAAGGCGGAGTCCCATGTGGGCTGAGCAGCGTCGCGTACGCGCACTTGAGCGGCCCCGGCGCCCCCGCTGCCCGCTGCCGCCGCGGCAGCCCCGTCCCCTTCGGCCCGTTCAGCGTCCGTCGCCCACCCGGCGACCACCCAAGGCTTAGGAATCCCGCCCATGGCGCGCACCGCCCGCCCCACCCCAGGTCCGTCCGGCTCGCAGCCGCAGCCGAGGCCGCTGCCCGTGCGTACCCGTACGGCAGGCAACTTCGTCAAGGCGTTCTTCGCGTTCATCGCGCTGGCTGCCCTGCTCATCGGCGTACCCGCGGCGCTCGCGTACTTCGTCGGATGGCCCCTGCCGCATGAGGTGCCCACGCTGGAGACGGTGCGGCAGCCGATCACCGCGAGTGTGTTCGTCGATGTGCTCACCGCGGTGGTGTGGCTGGCCTGGGCGCAGTTCGCCGCGTGCGTGCTCGTCGAGGGCAAGGCGGAGCTGTCCGGGGTCGGCATGCCCTCGCGGGTGCCGGGCGCCGGGCCGAGTCAGTTGCTGGCCAGGCAACTGGTGGCGGCGCTGCTGCTGGTTGGTGCGACCGCGGCGAGCCTTACGCCCGGACTGTCCCAACTGAGCAATGCGTACGGCGACAACACCCGCTCCTCCGTCGCCACCGCCCAGCAGACCCCCGGCCAGCAGGGCGACCACGCCGGGCCGGGCGGCGCGAACCATCCGGCCGCCCAACACCAGCGCATGATCGACCCCTCCGGGCGCGGCTCGGGGAACGCGCGGGTGGGTGAGGAGCAGCGGCAGACGAAGTTCTACCGCATCCAGCCGCCCGAGGGCCGGCACCACGATTCGCTGTGGGAGATCGCCGAGCGGCATCTGGATGACGGCCGCCGGTACAGGGAGATCTACCAGCTCAACAAGGACCGGGTGCAGCCCGACGGTTCCAAGCTCTCACAGGCCAGCTTGATCCGCCCCGGCTGGATCATGGAGATGCCCGCCGACGCACACGGCGGCGAACTGGTCGAAATGCCCGACCAGGCCCCGGAGATCACCACGGATCTACGGGAGCAAATCCGCGCTTACGACAAGTCCAGCCGCACCCCGCACCGCGAGCTCGACACCGAACGCGCCGACCAGGCCCAGGACATCGCCGCCCAGCAGCCCATCCAGCCCTCGGCACCCGACCAGCCGCGGCCCGCCCCGCCGACCAAGGCAACCGATGCCGCCGAAGGCTCCCCGTTCGGCCTGTCGGAGGCGCTGATCGGCGCCCCGCTGCTGGCCGCCGGGCTGCTGGCCGCGCTCGGCCGGCGCCGTAGGGCCGCACTGTGGCAGGCCGCCATGTCGGCGGTGGGCCTGGGCAGCGGCATCGACCTCACGGCGACCGGCCCGGCTGCCCGCATCGAGGACGCGCTGCTCGTGGGCGCCGACCCCGAGGCCGTACGCGACCTGGACAGCTCGCTGCGGGGGTTGTCCGCGGCACTGGCGGAAGCCGGGCGTAACCTGCCCATCGTCTACGCGGCCTGGCTGACCGGCACCGAGATCCACCTCCAACTCGCCGCACCGTCCGACGAACCGCCGCTGCCGTGGCAACTCGGGCAGGACCAGACGTTTTGGCGGGTGCGGCGCTCGGCGATCACCACACACGAGGACGACGGCACCGCCGCCCCCTACCCGGGCCTGGTCAGCCTCGGCACGCTCGACGACGCACGGTTGCTCCTCAACCTGGAGGCGGTGCCCGGCATCGTCTCGCTGACCGGCGCGGAGGCGGACCGTACCGCCGTCTTCGCATCGGTTGCCGCGGAGTTGGCCACCAGCGGCTGGTCCGATCGGCTGACGCTGACCCTGGTCGGATTCGGCGCCGAACTCGGGGCCCTCGCGCCCACCCGCATTCGACACCTGGACGGCGTCGATGCGCTGGTGGAAACGATGGAGGCGGAGACGTCGCAGCGGCGCGCGGCACTGGGCGTAGCGGGACACGACTCGGTGCTCACCGGCCGCACCGGACAGGCCCAGCACACCCAGCGCGCCCCCCATCTGGTACTCCTCGCGGCCGAACCCACCAGCGAGCAGTCCGCGCAGCTCGCCGAACTCGCCGCGGACTCCGGACGACTTGGCATCGGCTACCTCGTGGGCACCACACAGGAGCAGTTCCCCGGCGCCACCTGGGAGCTGGACATCACCGCCGATGGGCGTCTGCGCGCCCCGCTGCTCGGCCTCGAACTCACCGCCCAGAAACTGCCCGATGACCAGCACCGCGCGGTCGTCGAACTGTTCGCCGCCGCCGACCCGGACGATGGCGCAGCCGGTGGCGCCGCGGGCCCCGGCACGCGACGGCCACCGTTCTTGGTGGACATCAGTGAGGCCGGCCGCCCCGCGGTGTACGCGCGACTGCTCGGCGACTACGAGATCATGGGCCTGGACACGCCGGACGATCAGCGCGCCGCGCTGCTGCACGAGGCGTTGGCGCTGCTGCTGCTGCACCGCGAGGGTGTCCACCCGCGCGTCCTGGCCTCCGCGCTGTGGCCGCGCGGCGCCACCGAGGACGTGCGGTACGCACTGGTCGAGCGGCTACGCGAGTGGCTGGGCGACGACCCGGGGACTGGGCCAGCCGCCGGCGCAGTGGCGGGAGCGGGCGCCGGGACGGGGGCTGGTGCTGCTGTCGGGGCCGCTGCCAGTGCCGCGGGTACGACCGCGCCTCGGCTGCGGGCCGATGCGACCGGCCGCCTCACCCTCGCCCCCTCTGTCGTCTCCGACCTGGATGTCCTGCGCACCCTGCACCACGAGGCCACCCAGGGCCGGGGCGCGCGCAGCGCACAGATACGCGAGCGCCTGTTGACCGACGCGCTCGCACTGGCCCGCGGCCCACTCCTGGCGAACCGCCCGCAGGGCCGGTACGGCTGGCTGTCCCACGAGATCGTCGAGGCCCAACTGCCGCTCCTGGTGGCCGATGTGGCGCTCGCCCTCGCGGCCCACCACCGCGACGCTGAGCAGCCGCGGAAGGCCATGGAAGCCCTCAACGGAGCGCTGGCCTCTGCCCCGGCGGACGAGCGGCTGTGGAACGAACTACTCCGCGCCGCCCACGCCACCGGCGACACGGACCTGCTGGCCGCCACGGCCACCGGCCTCCTGGACCGCAACGCGGCCCTCAGCGGCGGCGCCCGCGGCCTCCCACCGCGCACCGAGGCCCTGCTGGACGAACTCCTGCCCACCTGGCGGGGTGGTGGCCGGGCGGTGGCGAACTGATGCGGGCCCGCTGTCGGCGCAGTCGGACCGGTTCCGGCGGTGGTGCCCAAGCGCCGCGACGGCCGGTTGCGCGCGGCCGGCCGTATTACCCCTCACGGGCTACGGCCTTGCGGGCGCCGGCTGCCCAGTCGGCTACGACTGGAGTGGAACCGGCAACTTTGCGCGGACGAGGTGCAGTTCGACCGATGCCCGGGATACTGGTGGGCATGCCGGACGATGAGAAAGGGTGGCGGCCCCGGGGGTACAAGGGGCCGGGTTGGGAACCGCCTAGGGATTTGCCCACCGGCCCGCCCCGGGACGATGAAGGCGACTCCGGAAGGCGGTCGCGGTGGAGCCTGCCGGGTGTGGCGGCGGTTATCGCGTTCGCGATCTGGTCCCTCCTGGCCTACCAGTGGACTGAGCAAAACGACTGCGAGGTGATGAAGTCGTACGGCCTGGTCCTCTCCCACGGCACCCCAGATCCCTGGGAGCAGTGTGGAAACTAGGGGCTGGGAAGGGGTGAGAAGCAACCTCGCCGCCCCTGGTGTCGAACCGTCGAACCCCATACGCCCACCACTCCGTGAGTCGTATCAGGCGCGAGAAAATCGCAATCTCTGCGAATCTTCAGAAGACTCGCAGGTCAGCCCCCTGGGCCGATGAAGCCCCCGCCTCACAGCCGCTATCGTGAGCGTCAACCGAGCCGCCCCATTTCCCGCGTCCGGCCCGTTGGCCGATGCCCTGGACGGCGCGACGCGCATACCGTCGCCAGTTCGCATCAGAGGCAATTGGCGGCAGATGGAACATCGGTACAGCGGTTAACGCCAAGCCAGTGACCGCGGCGCCCAGCACAGGAGACAGGCATGGCGACGACGTTGGGTGGAAGGTCCCTGAGTGGCTCCGGGCGCCGATAGCTTCACGCTGATGCCAGTGGAGTTGCTGACCGACGAGCAGGCGGCGTCGTACGGCACGTTCAATGAGGGAGCCGACCCGGCCGGAGCCGAAGACGCCGGCGGGCTCTCGGTTCTCAAAGCTGGAGCGGCTGCGCCGGCCGCCGGCGCGGGCAAAGGCATCGCGCACGCTCGCACGGGGTGGCGACGGTGCTGTTAGAGAGCTGGAGCTGTCGAGGAACACGGCACGGACCTGGACGTGGCCGCGCTGTGTGCGGCGTCGGAGGAAGTCGCCCCGCGCGCCGCCGTGATGACCGCCGCGGCCACGGCGGTCTCGCTGCTGCCCGAGGACGAAGGCTCGGCCGAGGCCGTGATGAGGGCCGTGCTGGCGCCCCGGTACACCACGGTGCGCCCATTCCTGTCGCTGCCGCGTAACCGGGACGCGTACGCGGTGTGCGCGCTGGAACAACTGCACCGGGCCCTGAACAACCGCGACGTCTTTGCCTCGCCCTCGCACCGCTGATCCAACCCGCGCGCCCGCCTGCTGGACGGGCTCGATGGGGACGCGGTCGAGGAGACGTGCTGGCCGGGCCGAGCCTGGACATGCCCGTGCCGGAGCAACTGGCGGAGCCGGTGTGGGACCTGACGCAGGATGAAAGCAGCTCGCCGACCGGCTTCAGGAGGTGGGCCCGACTGGGACGTGAAGACCTGGCTCAGCAGGTCACCCATCGCGCCGGGGATATGTGCCAACCGCTACCACGCTATTCCGTGCTGTGCGCCGACAGTCGCCGTGTGATCCGGTCGAACAGCTCCGTCAGCGGCTCGCCGACGTCCCGGCCGAACTCGGTCAGCCCGTAGGTGACCCGGGGTGGCGTCGCCGGCTCGACCTCCCGCCAGACCAAGCCGTCCTGGACCAGCGCGCGCAGGGTCTGGGCGAGCATCTTCTCGCTGATGCCCTGGATGCTTTCGCGCAGTTCATAGAACCGGAGGTCGTTGCCCCGCAAAGAGATCAGTACCCAGATGCCCCACCTGCTGGTCACATGGTCGACCACATCGCGCGCGGGGCAGACCGTGTGAAGCACGTCATACCGCTTGCCCGCCTCGGCCCGTGTGAACTGCACGCCTTCCGCCACGTGATGAGCTTACCTTAAGGTATGCCCTTACCAAAAGTTAGCCCTTGCTCCTAGCGTGACGGCCACACAGAACATCTGACAAGGAGCTGGACCATGATCGTGGTAACCGGGGCTACCGGCAATATCGGCCGGCCGTTGACGCAGGCGCTGGCCAAGGCGGGCCATCAAGTGACGGCAGTTTCCCGGCACACGGCGGCGGTGCCGAACGGCGTCCGCCACGTGGTGGCCGACCTGGCCAAGCCGGCCAGCCTCAAGCCTGCGCTGGCCGGGGCGAAGGCGCTGTTCCTGCTGCTGTCCGGCGACCTGCACGCCACGGGAGCCAACCCTGCCGACATCATCAGCGAAGCTGCGGCCAGCGGGGTCCGCCGGGTCGTCCTGCTCTCCACGCTGGGCGTGGTGACCAGGCCCTCCGGCCAAACACGGATCGCGATGCGCGCACTGGAAGACACGCTGCGGGAGTCCGGCCTGGAGTGGGCCATCCTGCGGCCGGGTGGCTTCGCCTCCAACGCCCTGTGGTGGGCCGAGTCCGTTCGCACGCAACAGGTCGTCGCCGCGCCCTTCGGCGACGTCGGGGTGCCGATCATCGACCCGGCGGACATCGCCGCGGTCGCGGCAGCCTGCCTGCTGGAGGACCGACACACCGGCGGCGTCTACGAGCTGACCGGACCGGAGGTGATCACTCCGCGCCAGCAGGCGGAGGCCATCGCCGCCGCGCTGGGCTCGCCAGTGAGGTTTCACGAGCTCACCCGCGACGAGGCCAAGACCGCCATGTCCCAGAGCATGCCGGCGGAGCTCGCCAACGACACTTTGGACATCCTCGGCTCCCCGAGCCCGGCCGAACTGCGCGTCAGCCCGGACGTGCAGCAGGTACTCGGCCGCGCCCCGCACCCCTTCGCCGAGTGGGCCACCCGCAATGTCGCCGCGTTCCGCTGAGACTGGTCAGCGCCGCTGGCACTGCCCTTCGTGCTCGGCCATCCACTGCTGACAGCCGAGGGATCTGACCCGAAGCTGACGCCGACATGGCCCCAGCCGGGCCGGAACCGACGCGGTAGCCACAGTGAAGCGACGTGCAGCCGAACCCGTTGGCCTTGTGTGTCTAGGAACATGGTGATCAGCCCCGCCCTGTCGGCAGACGATCGTTTGCCGACAGGCGGGCGACGCGTCCTATGAACCCGTGCGATCCGGGGGTTCGCGGCGGCCCGAATCCCATCAGATTCGACGGTGATTACTGACAGGGTTTGACGACAGTGACGACGGTGACGACAGTGACGACAGGTAAGGCCCGATCCGCCCGTGCGGCATACGCGGGCACGGGCGGCCCTTTTCGACTGACTGACTGACTGACTGACTGACCGACCGACTGACCGCGCCGCGCAGCGCAGCGGATTCCGCGCCCCACGAGCCGCCCCCCACGAGCCGCGCCGCCGCAGCGGCAGCGATCCTTCAACTCGTCGGTGCTCCGTGGCTGGTTGAGGCCGAGGGAATCGAGCGAAGCGGGCAGCGGAAGAATCACCCCTTGCTCACCGCGGTGAGGATTTCCGGCAGGTGCGAGGCCGTGTAAGGGGCCGCGAGGCGGAGCCCGGCCTGGGCTAGGGCGAGGCTGTAGGCCGCGCCCGCGGGGAGGATCAGCCACAGCAGGCCGTGGTGGCCGGCGAGGTGGAGCCACATGGTCAGGGCCAGGAGTGGGGCGCACAGCAGGGCGCCCACCAGCATGCCGCCGATGACGGAGAGCGTGGCTAGGCCCGTTTGGCCTGGAACGACGTTCTTGTAGCCGCTGTCCTGCGGGATGGAGTACGGGTAACGGGCCGAGGCCACCGCACCCGTTGCCAGCAGCGCGCCGAGGAGGGCCAGCGATAGGCCGAGGGTCCCTGGGAAGGCTGCCCAGTCATCCATGAGGGCGGCGGAGCCGAGTACCACCACGGTTACGTACGGCAGGGCGACCAGGGCCAGCGCCAGGGCTCGGCCGCGTAGTTCGAGGTAGGCCGCGCGCGGGGTGTCGATGGTCTGGGCCACCATCCAAAACGCCGATGTGTCCTGCCCGAACTGGTTGTACATCTGAAGCCCGAGCAGTCCCGCGGCCCAACACGCCGCGTACACGCTGCCATTGCCTTGCGCCACGGTGACCACTGGCAGCAGCAGCCCGATGCCGAGCGAGGTGGCCCAGCCGGCCTTGGTCTTCGGGTCGCGCCACGCGTAGCGCAGCGTACGCAGCATCACCGTGCCCGTTCGGCCGGCGGGCAGCAACCTGACCAGGCCGGGTGTGCCTGGGCGGCCCGTACGCTCCTCGACCACCTGGAGGGTTGAGGAGTCAGGCGAGGTCATCAGCGTGGTGAGGCCGCGCTGCCAGGACCACATCAGGCCCGCCAGAAGCGCGGCGGTGAGCGCGAGTTGAGCCGCGGCGATTCCGTACGCGCCGTCGCTCGCCGACCACACCGCGTCCACCGCGGCGCACGGCGGCACCCAGCGCAGCACGTCCGCCACCGGCTCCAGGGAGGAGAGCCCGCCCGCGCCGGACAGCTTTTGCGTGCCGAGGTTCACCGCCTGCGCTCCGATCGCGATGAACAGCCCGCTCAGCAGCGCGAGATCGCGTCCCTTGCGGCTGGTGAGGAGCCTGATGTTCGCGGTCGCTACCGCACGCGCCAGCGCCACGCACACCAGCATCGTCAGCAACACGGCGAGTACGGCGACGGCGGTGGCCGCGGCCCCGTGCGCGATGGCGATCACCGAGCCGACCGCGAGGGTCAGCGTGAACAGCGGCCCGATGCCGACCAGCGAGGACACCAACAGGGCCACCACCAGGGCGCCCGGGCGCAACGGCAGCATCACGAGCCGCGTCGCGTCCAGCGTCTCGTCCCCGCCGGGGAAAAACAGCGGCATCACCGCCCAACCCAGCGCGACGACCCCGGCCAGCATGACGACCAGGGCCGCCGCGTGCTCATGCCCACGCAGCGCGACCAGGCCGAGGAGTTGCAGCACGGCGAAGAGGCCGACGAGCACGATCGAGGAGATATACGCGAATCGCCGCCCGCTCGACTGCCGCAGCCCATTGCGTAGCAGCGACAGCTTCAACGTGACGAAGACCGCAGTCAGCGCGCCGGTGGAGGGCGGAGCAGGCGGCGAGGAGACCACCGGGGGTGCACTCGCGGCGGTGACTCCCGCGGCGGCGATTCCCGCAGCGGTGACTCCCGCGGGGGAGGGCGCCGGGTTCGGTACCGCTGGCGGGTCGGAATGAGCCGCCGTGCCGGAAGGATTCTGCTGTGGGCTCATCGGGCGCCGCCGCCCAGCCAGTCGAGGTCGTGGCGCTGGTCCCTGTCGTGCGCGCCCACCAGCTCCAGGAAGGCGTCCTGGAGGGAGGCCGCGGCGCCCCGTACCTCCGCCAGCGGGCCGTGTGCGCGGATGCGCCCGCCGGCCATCACGGCCACCCAGTCGCACAGCGATTCCACCAGCTCCATCACATGGCTGGAGAACACGACGGTGGCCCCGGACACGGTGTAGCGCTCCAGGACGCCCCGGATGGTCTGGGCGGAGACCGGGTCCACGCCCTCGAACGGCTCGTCGAGGAAGAGCACTTCCGGGTTGTGCAGCAGCGCGGCTGCGAGTCCGACCTTCTTGCGCATGCCGGTCGAGTAATCGACGACCAGCTTGTGCTGGGCGCCCGCGAGGTCGAGCACGTCCAGGAGCTGGGTGGTCCGCTTGTCCACCTCGTCACCGTCCAGGCCGCGCAGCCGACCGGTGTACGCGAGGAGTTCACGCCCCGACAGCCGCTCGAACAGCCGCAGCCCCTCGGGGAGCACCCCGATCCGCGCCTTGATCGCCACGGGGTCGCGCCATACGTCATGCCCGGCGATCTCGACCTGGCCCAGATCAGGCCGCAACAGGCCGGTGATCATCGACAGGGTGGTGGTCTTGCCCGCGCCGTTCGGACCCACGAGGCCGACGAACTGTCCGGCGGGCAGCGCCAGATCGATGCCGGCCACGGCCACCTGTTCCCCGAACCGCTTCCAGAGCCCGGTTACGCGCACCGCGGGGGGCCGCCCGGCGTCCGTATCGCCGGCTGCTCCGGTTTCGGTGTGTTCCTGGGGGCTGGAGCCGAGTTCAGTCCCGACTTCGGTCTCGATCCCGGTTCCAGGCTCGGTTTCGGTTCCGGCTCCGGTCGTGGTGAGGGGGAGCGGCTCTCCTGCCGTTGTCCCCGAGCTGGTGTGCCCTGGCTCCGATGCCACCGGTGTGCCTTCCGACGTCTCACGGAGGTCCGTGCCGCCCCCGCTCACCGCCCACCCTACGGCCGCACGCCCGGGCCGACTGGGGCCCGGGCGTGCGCGGCGACGTAGGCCCTGACCTGCTGAAGAGGACCTGTCGAAGAGGAACACCCCGCCCATCAGCGGGGCGAGCACCATCCGAGGCGAGCCGCAGCGTCAGCGCGTCCAGGTGCGGGCGAGCCGTAGCGGGGCGCGGCCTAGCGCTGTCTGGACGTTGCGGCCTCGCGTCCGGACGCGTACGCCAGGGCGCTCACCAGTTCCTCCGCGTCCGGCAACCAGCGATTGGCCATGGTGGGCTGGCGGGCCCACAGCACCGAGCCTTGCAGGCCGATGCGCGACGGCGGCGCCACCACGTAGTCACCCTCGCCGCGCGGGATCAGGTCCAGTGCCGCGGATGGCCAGCCGACCTTGCGCACCAGGTCCGGCATCTTCTGCGCACCGCCAGGCAGCACCCAAAAGAGCATCCGCCGGGCTGGTGTGCAGGTGATGGGGCCGAGCGGTACGGTCATGCGTTCCATCCGGGCGAGCGCCAAGCAACCCGCCGACTCGGACACTTCGATCGCATCGAAGCTGCGCCCGGTGGGAAGCAGGATCGAGGCCCGCGGGGTCTTGCTCCACAGACGCCGTGCGGCGACGGCGCTGCCGGTGGCCTGACTCGCCCAGTCGGCCCGTACCGGATGCGCCCCAGGGGCCGGGCAGTCGGGCCGCTGGCACGAGCACTGTTCGCCCCCTTGTACCGCCTCAAGCCAGGTACCGGGGTGAACATCCCAATGACGCTCTTCCGCATACCGTACTGCCGCGTCGAGCAGCGGTTCATCACACTGCCGAGGGATTTGCGCACTTGCTGTGACGTCCAAGGTCTCCTTCACGTTGAACACAACTCGCCCTGTCACCAAGGGTTACGGCCAGGCCGAAGCCGAGAAGGGGAACATCGCTACGGCACGCGGGGCGCATCGATGCATGGGTGGGGGCGCGTACGAGGAGTGGGGCCGTGTGCGGGTAACCACCTTGCGTGACGGGCGCGCTCCGGTGCCCGGTGACCGCGAAGGTGCGCAGGACATGGGGGTCCGGCAGCCGCCGCGGTGGACTAATGCGGGCAAGTGTCGCATTTCCCGCATTTGCGCGGAGCGAAGATCACGAAGGACCGGCGTTCGCCGATGAACGCATCGCAGTAACTGGGGGTACAGCATGGCCGCTAGGCCGCTCGTAGCGCGGCAGCCGAACGAACGGTTGCAAGCGCTTATTCAGGAAGCAGGCTGTTCCAACGCCGGCTTGGCGCGCCGGGTCAATATGTGTGGCGCCGAGCACGGCCTCGACCTGCGCTACGACAAGACGTCCGTGGCCCGCTGGCTCCGTGGCCAGCAGCCGCGCGGCCGGGCCCCGGCCATCGTCGCCGAGGCGCTGGGCCGCAAGCTGGGGCGCACGGTGACCATCGACGAGATCGGCATGGCCAACGGGAAGAATCTGGCCTCCGGCGTGGGCCTCCAGTTCTCGCCCACCGTCCTTGGCGCCATCGAACAGGTCTGCGAGTTGTGGCGCAGCGATGTGGGCCGGCGGGACTTCCTGAGCGGTTCGACGGTCGCCGCTTCCGCGCTGGTCGAACCGAGCCGGGACTGGCTGATCACCAGCGCCGACCCGCAGGTCGCGCGCACGGCGGGCGCTCGCGTCGGCGCGGCCGACGTGGCGGCCGTGGCGGCGACCACGGAGGCCCTGGTCGAACTCGACCATCGGTACGGCAGCGGCCATGTGCGCCCGGTCGTTGTCCACTATCTGAACAGTGTGGTGTCCGGGTTGCTCGCCGGTTCCTACCGCGAATCCGTTGGCCGTGACCTGTTCGCCGCCGTCGCCCGGCTCACCGAACTCGCCGGCTACATGGCCGTTGACACGGGCCAACCGGGGCTCGCCCAGCGTTATTACATCCAGGCGCTGCGGTTGGCGCAGGCCGCCGGAGACCGAGGTTACGGCGGGTACGTGCTGGCCGCGAGCATGAGCCATCTCGCCGCCGCGCTGGGCAACCCGCGGGAGATCGCACAGCTCGCGCGGGCGGCACAGGAGGGCGCGCGGGGGCAGGTCACGCCGCGCGCTTGCGCGATGTTCCACGCGGCCGAGGCCCGCGGGCACGCGCTACTCGGCGACACCAGGGCCTGCCAGACGTCGGCGGACCATGCGGTCACGGCCCTGGAACGGGCCGCTGACACCCCCGACTCCGGTGACGACCCGGTGTGGATTCACCACTTCGACCACGCCTACCTCGCCGATGAACTCGCCCACTGCCACCGGGATCTAGGCCAGGGAGAGGTGGCCGCGCAGCACGCCCGGGAGGCCATCGACGGGCATCCCGAGACCCGCGGCAGGCGGCGCGCCATCGGCCTGCTGCTGCTGGCCGCGGCGCAAGTGCAGCAGCGCGAGGTGGAGGAGGCGTGCCACACCGGGACCCGCGCCGTGGAGATCCTGAGCGGGCTGCGCACCAACCGGGGCACGGAGTATCTGGACGACTTCCAGCAGCGGCTTGAACCCTTCCGGGACGCGCCGGTGGTGCGGGAGTTCAGCGCCCGGCTTGAGGTGGCGGCGGCGTAGCGGCCCGGCGAGCGAACGGTTGACACCCCGCCTGCCCGCGGTGGGCGGGGTGGTGGGGAAGGGCGATGGGGGAGGGCGATGGGGTGGTGTGCGGCGGCGTACGGGGGCCGGGGCTGCGGTGGCTCTGCGGGGATGGGCCTTGCCGTGGCCCGGGCCGCGCGGAGACCCGGTAGCGTGACGGGCGGTTCCGTACTTCCGTATATCTCATAGGAGTCCCGGTGACGCAGAGCGGACAGGGAAATGAGCCGCAGCCCCCTGCGGCCCCGCCCGCGCATGAGGGTGTGGTCATGCCCTCCGCTGGCCTCCGGCATGGTGGCGCGCAGGGCGACCCGTGGGCGGCCGAGCAGGCCGCCCCGGCGGAAGGGCAGCCGTGGGGCGACCCTTGGGGTCCCGACGTGGCCCGCCCGCCGCAGGGCCCGCCGCCCGGCGCCCCCGGGGAGCCGACCCAGATGATGATGCCCGCAGAGCCCGTGCCGGGCCAGGCGCTGCCGCCCGCCGGGTACGGCCAGGACGCCGGTCGCGATGCGGAGGCGACGCAGCTCATGCCGCCGGTCGGTGGGCCGATACCGGGTGCGCCCATGCCGGGCGGCGCGGGCCCGATGCCCGGGCCGATGCCCAGCGGGGGCATGCCCGATGGCAGCGCACCCGCGGGTGCGCTGCCGCTGCCCGCCGAGGGGGTGCCTTTCTCCAGACCCGAAGCGCCCCCCGGAGCGGGATACGGCGCGCAGGGCCTGCCGCTGCCCGCCGAGGGCCAGCCCTTCCCTTATCTCCAGCCGCACCAGGGCCAGCAACAAGCCCATCAGCAGGGCCAGCACGGCCAGCAGCCCGCCCACCAGCAGGCCCAGTCGCCGCGCCACCCGGAGTACCCGCACCCCGGCCCGGCGCCCGGGTATCCGCAGCCCGATCAGGCATCGGCCTACCCGCCCCACCACGCCCCGCCGGCCCCGGACCAGCAGTGGCCCGAGCAGTCGGGCCAGTACCCGCCTCAGCAGCCCCACCCCGATCAGTTCCCCGCCGACCAGTCGGCCGGATATCCGGGGCAGCCCGACCCGTTGGGCTCCTACCAACCACAAGCGGAGCAGCCGGCTCCGTATCGGCAGCCCGAAGCACAGCCGCACACACAGATCCTCCGCGCCCAGCCGCCGGCGCCCTCGCACGAGCAGGGGCACACCCACATCCTCCGGCCGCAGCAGCAGCCCCCCTCTCAAGGGGCGGCGCATACCCAGATCCTGCGTCCGCAGCCGCCGGCTCCCGATCAACAGCAGCAACCAGCACAGTACGGACAGCAGTACGGACAGCAGCACGGGCAGCAGCCGTACCAGCAGCCCCAGGAGCCCCAGGAGCCACAGTCGGGGCAGCGGCAGCCGCAGCCCGAGCTGCGCAAGCGGCCCGAGTCGCCTGCCGAGTCCACCACGATGCTGCGCATGCCGGACTTCGGGGACGGCCCGCCGCCGGCGGGCCCGGGGACGGGCGATGAGACCCAGGTACTGCCTGGCCCGATCCCCTCGGCTGCCGCGGGGCAGCCGCAGCACCAGGGTGGAGCGCAGTACGCCGTGCGCCCCGGGACACCGGGCGAGCGGCCACCTCCGGCGGAGTTCGACAGCCTGTTCCGCTCGGATGAGAGGGCCGAATCCCCGGACTCGACACAGCAGTTGCCGCTGTACAACGACGGCGCCCCCGGCCCGCAGCCCGCGCAGCAGGGCCCGTATCCGCCGCCCGGCTCGTACGGCCAGGGCCAGCAGCCCTCCTTCGGCCAGGGGCCGCAACCCTCCTTCGGCCAGGGGCCGCAGCCTTCCTTCGGCCAGGGGCCGCCGACTGCCGGCTACGAGCCGCAGGGCACGGCCGGTGACGGCGGCGGTGGGCGCCGGCGCTCCCGGCGCGGGGTGGTCATCGGCGCCGTCGTCGCGGCCTGTGTCGTGGCTGGCCTCGCGGCGGGTGCCGCGATCAGCCTGGGCGGCGACGACAAGAAGGATGGTGAGGACGAGTCGAGCAAGTCGGACAAGGATGTGGTGGCGAGTGACTCTCCGGCGCCATCGAAGCAACCGACCAAGGCGCCCGACCCGGCCGAGCCGCAGGCGAAGGCGCTCGATGGGCTGCTCAAGGACAGCAACAGCAGCCGTGCGTCCGTGATCGCCTCGGTGAACAACATCAGGTCCTGCAAGGCATTGCCCACGGCGGCGCGCGATCTGCGGGCGGCGGCGCGCCAGCGCAATGCCCTGGTGACCCGGCTGGGGCAGATCTCCGTGGACAAGCTCCCCCAGCACGCGGAACTCACCCAGGCGTTGACCAAGGCGTGGAAGTCGTCCGCGTCGGCCGACGCGCATTACGCGGCGTGGGCCGATGAGGCCAGCAAGAAGAAGGGTTGCCACAAGGGCAAGGCCCACAACACCGGGCACACGGCCTCGGGCAACCGGGCCAGTGGCGAGGCGAGCGCGGCCAAGAAGCAGGCGGCGGAGCTGTGGAATCCGATCGCGCGGAAGTACACGCTTGCGGAGCGCAGGGCCGAGCAGCTCTAGGGCACGCCAAGCCTACGGAGGCGAAGGTGCCGCGCCCAGGTGCGGGCCGACCGTGTGCGAGGCCGGCCGGGAGCCGCAGCCCGGGGAACGGGACCCGGCCGGGCGCGGGTGGCGCGACCTGGTCTCGGCGCGTTGCTCGGGCTGCGGGGCTGCGGGGCTGCGGGGCTGTGCGGAGCTGCGGGGCTGTGCGGCTGGCGTTACGCCGTGTCCTTGCGCTTGACCAAGGTCTGGGCCACATCGACGAATCCCTGCCGAACCGCCACCAACTTGCCGTCCCGTACCACCTGATAGGTGACATTGGCGTTCACGATCCGCGGGTAGTCGCGGATCGGCAGCAGATCCTCGTAGCGCCAACGGAGCTTGGGGGTCAGACCGCCGGTGTCGGTCGAGTGGCCGCGATCGAGCGCGGTGCGCACCGCGCGGGCGCTGATGTCGCCCGGGTCGAGCGAGGTGAGAACGGACTTGAGCACCGTGTACGCGATCCACGTGGTCTGCGCGCCGGGGTCGGCGAGGTCGATGCGGTTGTCGTCGAAGGCGTAGTCCTTGACGACCTTGCGCATCGGTTCCCAACTCGGGTCGTCAGCCACCGGGTACCAGCCGGTGGCGTACGTGCCCTCCAAGGCGCTGTTTCGGCCGCCTGTGCTGTCCACGAGGGACTGCTGCACACTGCCCAGGATGGAGGCGATCCGCACCTGCGAGTTGTCCTTCTGCACGCGGCGGAAGGAGTCGAAGAAGGTGTTGGTCCGCTTTTCGAGCGCGGCGGTCACGCACGATGCGCTGTTGCCGCTCGCCGTACTGGTCCTGGTCCCCGTGCCGGTACTCGTGCCGGTGCCGGTGCCGGCACCGGTGCCAGTGCCGGCGCTCGGCCCCGCTGCCAGGCTGTCCTCGGCCGCGCCTGCTCCGGTCAGCGCCTCCTGGGCCTGCCGGGTGTAGTCGCTGGCGTCCTCCGGGGCACGGACATCGGTGGCCGGCTCGCGGTGGCTCTCGACCAGCCCGGCATCGAGGAGTTCAGGCAGCGCGTCGCCGGCGATGGTGTCGGGGCGTACCAGCGCCACCTGGTTGCACACGCTCGCCAACTGGCGCCCGTTGCCGGCAAGGAGGGTCGCCTGACCGCCGTTGACCGGATACGAGAAGGGGCTCGTGAACTCCTCTTCGGAGAGCCCGTAGCCGCCTATGTATGGGATGCCCATGACTTCGAGCGGAGGCATGAAGGAGCGGCCGTGCTGGCTGTACGAGCCGACGACGGCCACGGCCTTCTCGTCGGCGGCGCGCTGCGCGCAGTGGGAGGCGGTGATCGAGTCGTTGCGCTCGTTGCAGGTGAGGACGCGCAGTGGGCGCCCGTGGATGCCGCCGTTGTCGTTGACCCAGCGGGCGTAAGCCTGCGCCATTGCCGGCATCCCCGGCATATTGGTTGCTTTGGTCTCATTGGGGGCCCAGGTCATGACGGTGATGGGCTGATCCCGGGAACCCCCCGAGGACCCTGGGAGCGAGCCGCACCCGCTGACCAGCAGCGCGCCGGCCGCCGCGCACGCCGCCACGAGTGCGGTATTGGAGGGACGAGGGAAGGGACGTCGCCGACCGTTCATGGACAAAGACCCTTGCGCCTCGCCCGGAACGCGCGAGTGTTGTGGTGAAAACGAGCAGTGTATTCAAGGTGAATTACGGGGGTGTGTGTGAGAGGCCCGGTCCGGAACGTACGATCGATTACTGTGCAAGGTTCGGAGAAGACTTCCCGTCGCAGCCGCCGCTCGACCACCATGGGCGCTATGCCGCTCACTGACATGCCGTGGTGGCGCTGGCGCAGCAACGTGCGCTCAGCGCTGCACATGCTCTCCGACCCCGCGTTCCAGCGGGACTGCTGGCTCGCGGGCCAGGATGGATACGGAGATGTGACCGATGCCGTCTACCGGCTGGTCGAGGACACCTGGCTGGATAACTGGTCCGCCGAGAAGTACGTCGGAACGATCTTCCGCGACTCGCAGGAGGCGGCGATGGTCGATGTCGCCGTGCTGCGGGTGCTGCGGATCATGCACCAGGTCGGGGCGGACGCGCCCGTCTCGGCGTACATGGAGCACCACGGTTGGCCGGAGGCGGTACGAGCCGCGCGGGAGGCACACGTCCGGCTCGCCACCAACGACGGTGACGAGCCGGACGCACCACCGCGCTCGCTCCAGGCGCTGACGCTGCTGACGCAGGCCGTCTGAGTGGCTGGCTGCTGACCGAGCGGCTCAAAACCCTCCTGCTCCTGCCCGCCGTCCCGAGGCGAAGGCTAAAGCTGTCATTCGGTGCTGGTGCTGGTGCTGGTGCTGGTGCTGGTGGCGGTGGCAGTGCTGGTGCTGATAGCGGTGGCGGGTGCGTCGTCCCAGGCCAGTGAGGACATCCTCCACCCGGCCGGAGTGCGGACGAACTGGGTGGTCTTGTGGCCCGAGCCCTCGAACCACTCGCCGTGGTGGAAGCCGGACTTGCGGTATTCGCTGAACCGGTGCGCGATCGAGCCGAAGATCTCGGTCCGCTCGGCGACCTCCCACTCCCTGAACTCCGTCAGCGTCCCATCGGTGAGCATCCGCTGCCGGGGCTCGATGAAAGCGTCGAGGTCGTAGATCACGGGCTCGTCCCCGACGTTCGCGATGATCCTCCCCTGCGGAATGAACACGTCGCGGATGACCCCGAGGTCCGGCCGGCTGTTGCCGGTGTTGGTGAAGGCGCCGACGAACACGCCCATCAGCCGATCGAGCTCGGCCTGGACGCCGGCCCCGGACACCTCCCCGAGAGGCGGCCATTCTTCGGAAAGGACCGACCAGATCTCGCTGTCATGCCGCGCGCCTCGGTACGAAGAATGCTGTCGCAGCACGCCGTCGCGGGTCATGCCCAGTCGGCGCGCGACGGCGATGCTGCGGGTGTTGCCCGCCGCGACCCACCATTCGGCGCGGCTCATCCCGCGTATCCGAAAGGCCCAGTCGATCAACACTCGGCAGGCCTGGGTCACCAGGCCCCGCCCCTCCCCGGCCTGCTCCAGCCAGCAACCGATCTCGCACACCCCGGAGACGCTGTCGAAGCGGGTGAACATGGCGCCGCCGACCAGCGTGCCGTCCAGCCAGATCCCGTACACCCGGCCGGTGTCCTGGGCCAGCCGGTCGGCGTAGCGCTGGAGGGTGGCCGTGGCCGAGTCGAGGTCGGTGCTGTACGTCGCCCAGGGTATCCACGGGTCCACAACGACCCGGGCGCGGTCGATATGGGCGAGGAACTCCTTGGCCTGCCAGGGCTCCAGAGGGCGGAGTTGGGCATGGTCGCCGAGCGACAGGGTGAACATGGGGACCTCGTTCTGTGGGCTTGTGTGGGGCTATGGGGCTGTGTGGGGTTCTCTGGGTTCTCTGCGCTGGGTGCGCTGTGCGTAACAAGTGTTCGGTACGTAAGCTGGCAGTATGCCGCCCGCACCCGGAGACCGTGAAGCCCGCCGCGAGGACGTATCCGAGGCGGTGTGGCAGGTACTCGCCGACAAGGGGTTCGGCGGACTGACGCTGCGTGCCGTCGCCGCTGCGATGGGGGTCTCGACCGGGATGCTCATGCACTACTTCCCGACCAAACGGGCCCTGCTCACGCACGCCTTGGACCTGCTGGAAAAGCGCACCGCGGAGCGACCCCGGCGCGTGCGTCCCGCCGCGGGTCTCGCCACCGTGCGCGCCATGCTCCTGGACATCCTGCCGCTGACCCCGGGCGACACCGCCCGCAATCGCGTCTGGGTCAGCTCCTGGGACCTTTCCCTCGCCGATGACGGACTGGCCACGGAGCAGGCCGACCGCTATACCCGGCTGCGCGCGACGATCCGCCCGCACCTCGAAGCCGCACGCGACCTTGGCGAGCTCCCCGCAGCCGCCGACCCGGACCAACTTGCCGCCACCGCCGTCGCCTTCACCCACGGACTCGTCGTCCAGGCCCTCTTCGACCCCGACCGTTTCTCCCACGACGTACAGATCGCCATGCTCGACGACTTCCTCGTCTCGACCGCGCTGCACCGGCCCGACGGTGGCAGCCGACCGGGCCCTGACAGCGGTGTACGGCCTTAAGGCGGCCGGGCCGGCCGGCTGGCTGGCTACTCGTGCCGGCTGTGCCAGTCAGCCAGGCACACCGGCTGTGCCAGCTGTGCCGGCTGTACGGGCTACGCAGGCCATGCAGACGGGGTGCAGACGGGGGCCCGGGGCCCGGGGGCTCACGTAGGCGGTCTGAGTGGCCGGTGGGGTGTGCGACGCTCTTGGGCTATGAACGACTCGCACCCCGCACCGCCGCCCGCCCCCCAGCAGTTCGTGCTCACGCTGTCGTGTCCCGACAAACAGGGCATCGTGCACGCCGTGTCCAGCTTCCTCTTCATGACCGGCTGCAACATCGAGGACAGCCAGCAGTTCGGCGACGGTGACACGGGCCTCTTCTTCATGCGGGTCCACTTCACCGGCGGACACCGGGACCGCCCAAGCGGCCCGAGCCCGCGCCCCGAGACGCCGGTCACCCTGGAGAAGCTACGGGCGAGCTTCGCCGCGGTGGGGGACTCCTTCGCCATGGACTGGCAGCTCCACCGGGCCGACGAGAAGATGCGCGTGGTGCTGATGGTGAGCCGGTTCGGGCACTGCCTGAACGATCTGCTGTTCCGCTGCCGCATCGGCGCGCTGCCGGTGGAGATCGCGGCCGTGGTCTCCAATCACCCGGATTTCGCCGAGCTGGTCGAGTCGTACGGGGTTGCCTTCCACCACATTCCGGTGACCAAGGACACCAAGTCCGCGGCGGAGGCCCAGCTCCTGGAGCTGGTGCGCGCGGAGGGTGTCGAACTCGTGGTGCTCGCCCGATATATGCAGGTGCTCTCCGACGATCTGTGCAAGCAGCTCTCCGGACGAATCATCAACATCCACCACTCGTTCCTGCCGAGCTTCAAGGGCGCCAAGCCGTACCACCAGGCGCACGCGCGGGGCGTGAAGCTGATCGGTGCGACGGCGCACTATGTGACGGCCGACCTCGATGAGGGACCGATCATCGAGCAGGAGGTCGAGCGGGTCGGCCATGAGGTCACACCGGACCAGCTCGTGGCCGTGGGCCGCGATGTGGAGTGCCAGGCGCTGGCCCGTGCGGTGAAGTGGCACAGCGAGCGCCGCGTGCTGCTCAACGGGCGCCGGACCGTGGTCTTCGGGTAGCCCTCACAGCCGGGAGAGCGAAGCCGTCGCGTAGAGAACATCGCGGATCGCCTCACGGTCGCCGAGTTGCCCGACCGCCGCGTCGAGCGGTGGCACATGGCCGGCGACCAACTGGTAGAAAGCCTCCCGATCCAGTGCGATGTGCGCCACCTGTTCCTCGGCGGACGCGGACGCGGTGGGTGAGTCGAGCGCGATGTACCAGTGGCCGCCGCCGTGCCCCTCGATCTCCAGATGCAGCGTGCGGTTCGGCACTCCCTCCTGCCCGAAGTGGCGCGGCGGACTCGCGAGTCCGGCCTGCCGGCGTTCGGCGAGCGCACGAGGCAGCAGCCGCGCGCACAAATCGAGCATCAGGTTCAGATGGGCGGCGGCCGGCGGGTCGTATGGATAGTGCACCGCATCCGCGATGTCCCCGGCGTGTACCCAGCACTCCAAGGCACGGTCCAGGAACGAGTCACGCAACGGCAGCGCGAACTCGCCGTAAGGAACCGAGAGTTGAGAGATGCCGCGGTCGGCGAACGACACCGTCCGTATCAGTGCGTGTCCCTGCTCGCGCCAGGGCACGCGGATCGCATCCGCCGGCGGCCCGGCCCGCGCCGGCTCCCCGGGCCTGGACAGAGCCGGCCGTGTCGTGGGGCGCGGCGGCCGGGTGCCGTGTGGCTGGTCACCGTGCCGGGCGAGGCGGGCAAGGTGCGCGGACTCATCGCGCCAGTACGCCTCGGTGCGGGACATGGAGTCCTTGAGTGCGCCGGCGCCAAGTGGGTCGGGCAGTCCGATGGCGGTGGCGACCATGCCATCCACGGCCAGCAGATGGCCGATGACCCCGGCGACCGTGGTGACGCGCACGCGGGCCCGCTCGCCGTCGAACCAGCGCAACTGCACCGGCGCGCGCCACTCCGCCTCGCCCATGTCGCGCAGCAGCGCGTCCAGCCGGGCGGCTTCCGCATCGTAAGGCGCGGCCCATTCGGGTACCGGGATGCGCGCGGGGCGGCGCCCGAGGCAACCCGCGAGCACGCGGGACCTGAGCATGGGGTTGAGGTCGAGGTTCTCCTCGGCATGCAGCAGGCCGACCGCCCTGCGCAACCGCACCGCTTCCTCGGCACACGTGGGGCACCTGCTGAGGTGGTACTCGACCGTGGCGGTCTCATCATGCGAGCAGGCGGCCAGCGCCCACGCGCCGAGTAGCGACTTGAGCACCCCGTGGGAGGGGGCGCTGTTCATCGGGGCCGGCGATCCGGACCGCGCGTCGGAGCCCGCCCGCTCCGGACCCGTCTGCGCACTCACTGCGTCGCCCTCCGCGCTTGCTGGCGCAGGTGCCCCGGCTCCGGTTTTCGTAGGGGGTTCGGCATCTGCCTCGATCTCCGCATGGGGTATCTCGGTATCCGCTCTCGCCGTCCCGTCCGACGTGCCCGTTTCGCCCGGTGTGAGGGGCGCGCCAGGCGGACCCGGTGCCTCGCGCCGCCTGGTGGACGCCCGGCCCGGCCACTGGCCGCCGTCCTCGGCGGGAGCGCGCGGCGACGGTATGCGGGGACGCCTGGCGGGACCGGGCTCATTGTTGTCGTCGGGGCCAAGGCGGCCCGGCTCCCCCGGCCCGCTCATCGCGTCCGTCCGTAACTGGGCGGTGGGACGGCGCGGGCGGGAACGTCGTGCGCTGTGGAGAGCAGTTGCAGCCCGAGCCGAAGCCGTCGCCTTGCTTCGTCCTCGGTGACGCCCAGCGCGATGGCGGCCTGCCGGTAGTCGCGTCGCTCGCGGTAGGCGAGTTCGAGCGCGTCGCGCAGCGGGGCCGGCATGGCGGTCACGATGTAGTCCGCACGGGCGGCGGCGGAGGCGCTGAAAATCGTTCGTTCGTCGTCCTCTGACATACCGCCCCCGTGGGGTCCATCGCTGGTCACGGCCTTGGACTGGCGCAGCCGGTGGACGGCCTGCCGGTGGGTGAGCCCGGCGATCCACGAACGCAGCGGGCCTTGTCTGGGGTCGAAGGCGTCCGGGTTCTCCCAGATATACGCGAAGACATCGCGGGTGATCCGGTCGGCCGCCTCCTCCTCGCCAAGGACGCGGTACGCGAGGTGGTGCACGAGTGACGCGAAGCGGTCGTACAGCTCACCGAGCGCAGCCTCTTCCCCGTGGGCCAGCCGCTGTTGCATCTTGCGGTCCCAGCGAGGCGGTGCTTCGTGCGTCATACAGGCCCCCCAACATCCCCGATTCTTGTTCCGGTCGTGTGCCCACCGTCCCCCTGAATGTAGTCCGGGGTGCTGACACTGGACCCGTATTTGAGGCAAGGTCCACTCTGTGAGTGGTTGCGGGTGGTATAAGGCCGATTACTTTGGGCCAGAAACCGCTGATCGATACCGGTCGTTCGCGTCCGAATGTGTCGATGTGTTATCTGCGTGTGACCGGATTTATGGGGCTCATGTGCTGTAGCGGGGCATAGGGTCGAGAGTGCCGACAGGTTCGACTGGTGTCCTGGGGTTTCGTGGGGTGGCGCACGGGCAGCCGTTTGAATGCTGGGCATTTTCGGCAAGCGCGTTCCGGCAAGCGCATTCCGGTGGGCGGACGAGCGAAGGGCTTCGGGCGCGTGACATTGAAGGTGTTGGAGGTTGAGCAAGGGGGGTGGGCCGTGCTGCGGGTTTCCGGTGAGATGGACCTGGTGACCTCGCCCGCTGTCCGGCAGCACGTACACGATGCCGTTGCCGAGGGCCGCCGAAGTCTGGTGCTCGACCTCGGTGAGGTGCAGTTCTGCGACTCCAGCGGGGTTGGCGTGCTGATCGCCGCCCGCCGCCTGATGCGTTCTTGCTCCGGTCGGCTGCGCCTCATACTCCCCGCCCAGGGCGCCGTGGACGGCTCCCACGTCAACCGGGTACTGGCCGCCCTTGGCGTACGACGCCTCTTCGAGGTCTACCCCGACCTCTCGACGGCGATCGACGAGGCCGCCGAACCCCTGTCCGCGTAACTGCCCGCACTGCCCGCACTGCCCTCACTGCCCTCGCCGCTGCCAGCCGCCCGGCAGCACGGCCTCACGACGTCTTGCGCGACGGCCCCGCGCTCCGGGCCGACAACCTGCTCAGTCGCACCGTTCCGCGGCGAATGGAAAGTGCGCGCTCACCACGAACCCACCGTCATCGGTGTGCCGCGCGCTGAACGTCCCGCCCAGGAGCTGGGCCCGCTCCCGCAGCCCGACCAGGCCATGGCCGCCGCCGGGCAACTGGGGCGCCATGGCCGCCGCGTCCGGTGGTCCGTTGCGCACCTCGACCCGCAGCCCCGGCCGGCCGCCCTCGCCGCAGGCCCTGGCCTCGGCCACGCTCGCGCCTATGGCCTCGGCCTCACCGTTCACCTCGGCGTTGACCTCACCGTTGGCATCAGCGGTGCTGAGGCGCGTCCCGCGCGGGGCGTCGGGCGCGGCATCTTCGGCAGCTGTGGGCATCTCGCTGTCGGGTGCGGGCGTCTCGCTGATGCGGACCCGCACCCGGGCGCCCGGCGCGTGCTTGCGTACATTCGTCAGCGCCTCCTGCACCGTGCGGAAGGCCGCGCGCTCCACCGCCTCCGGGGGTTGCGTCGCCGGGCGCGGGGGCCCGGTTGCCGGGTCGGCGGGTTCGGAAGGTTCGGCGGGTTCAGCCGCGTCGTAGTCCACGTTCAGGGCGCTCACCTCGATCAACCGGGGGAGGTCGGCCAGCCGGGGCTGGGGCGTCAGCCCATCGGGCTCGCCGCCGGCGGCGCGTAGCACGCCGACCATGTGGCGCAGCTCGTCGAGGGTGCGTACGGCCAGTTCGCGCACCGCGCGGGCGCCCTCGCGAGCCGCGGCGTCGTGGGTGCTGATCTGCACGGCACCCGCTTGCAGGCTGATCAGACTGACCTGGTGGGCGACGACATCGTGCATCTCGCGGGCGAGCCGGGCACGCTCGGTGCCCACCACTCGCTCGGCCAACAGCTGATCGGCATGCCGGCGGCTGCGGGTGAGGTCACCGATGCGCGACGCCAACTCGCCACGGGTGGCGACCAGCAGACCGAGGGCCGTGGGGCCGATGGAAGTCAGCAGCGCGTCGATGAGGGCGAGGGCGTTCTCCCGGTACGCGGTGGGGTCCAGCTCGGAGACTGGGTACGGCACGAAGTGCGCGGCAGCCAGCAGCAGCACCGACACCGACAGCACCGCGCGGCCCGGGCGCGCCGCCGCCACCGTGTAGATGGCGATCATCGGCGCGAACCACACATAGCCGATGAAGATCCCCGGCAGCGTCAGCAGGAAGACGAGCAGCGGGAAGCGGTGCCGCAACGGCAGTACCAGCGCGGCGACGAGGGAGAGGTTCAGTTCTAGGCCCCGGTCGTCCCAGTTGACCAGCAGCGCATCAGCCAGCCCCAGGATCACCGGCACGAACAGCGTCACCCAGCGCGGCGGCCGAAAGGCCCGGGCGGCGCAATGGTGTGCCTTTTTGTCCTCGCCCTGCGCGCGCCCCTCGTCGTCGTCCGCTGCGAAGGCACCACCCGGGCAGTCCTGGCAGCCCGGGCAGGCCGCGTGGCCCGGGTGGCCCGCGTGGCCCGGGTAGGTCGGACGAACCGGGTGGCTCGGGTGTTCGGTCAAGGCGTGCCGTCCGGTGATGTCGCGGTGTGGTGCGGCGGTCTGCGGTGGGGGCGCAGGGGCTCGGGGCGTACGGCGTTGGGGAGTGCAGCGTCGGCGCGTACGGCAGCGGCGCGTACGGCATCGGCCGCGTACTCCCGGCCGTCGGAGTTCGCGCGCCCGGCCAGCAGGCCCGCCCGATCCGCGAGGATCGCGGCCTGCACCCGATTGAGCCCGCCGAGCTTGGCGAGTACGGCCCGCACGTGATCCTTGACGGTGCTGAGCGCCAGCCCCAGCCGGTCGGCGATCTGCGGGTTGGCCAGACCCTGCCCGAGGAGGACGAGTACCTCGCGCTCGCGCGGGGTCAGGCCCGCCACGGCGGCCGACGCGGTGGTCTCGGCCTCGGCGGCGAGGTAGCCGTCGATCACAGCGCCGGCCACGCCCGGGTCGAGCAGCCGGCCGCCGTTGGCGAGGGTGTGCACGGCGCGTACCAACTGCTCGGGGTCGGTGTCCTTGAGCAGAAACCCGGCCGCGCCATCCCGCAGCGCCGCTGACAGATACTCCTGAGCGTCGAACGTGGTCAGCATGGCGACGGTCGGGGGACAGGGGAGGGCGCGCAGCCGGCGCAGCACCGTCAACCCGTCCACGTCAGGCATCCGAATATCGAGCAGCACCACGTCCGGGGCCGCCGCGCACAGCGTCTCCACGGCTGCGGCGCCGGAGCAGTCGGCGACGACATCGATATCAGGAGCGGAACCAAGGATGAGCCGGAGTCCCGAACGGACGAGTTGCTCATCGTCCACCACCGCTACTCGGATCACCGTCCGGTCCCTCGTCTCTGCTGTGTCGGGTGCTGCCAGGTGTTGCTGTGCGTTGCTGTCTTTTTTGCCGGGTGCTGCTGTGTTGCCTGGTGTTGCCGGGTGTTGCCGTGTGCGCTTGTGTCGTGAGTGTGCGGGCGCGGTGCCTGGGGTGGATGCTTGTGTCGGGAGTCGGCGGGGTTGTCTGTGCGGGAATGTGCCTGTGTGGGAATGTGCCTGTGTGGGGATGTGCGGAATAGTAAGTTCCGCACGATCGGTGGGTACACCCCCGCCGATCGGAGGGGGTAACGGGAGACCAGCGGCGGATTCCGTTGTGGGCCGTTGACCGGCACAGTTTCCACCATGCTGCACCATCCCGCAGGGGCCAGGACGAGGCCCGTCCGCCGGCTCCGTCGCCATGCCCCGGTGCGCCGGGCGTGTGCCGTAGCGCAGCCCGGGACTCGCCCGGCGCAGATGGCGGGTCGCAGCTCCCTGGCTCAGGCCGCCGCGCCCCCCCCACACGCGGCGGCCTGATTGCGGCCCGCGCGCCCTCCTGGCGGGGCGCCGAGGGCGAGCGGGTGGACCCACGACGCGGGCCGGGACTTCTCCGGGCCCGCGTCGCGCAGGACCAGCCGCTGATCGGCCCCTAACGGGGGGAGGGGCTGATCCGGCGGCGGGGCACGCCGCGGGGCTCGGAAGCCGAAGCCGCGAGGTATGCGCTGACCACGCACCTCAAACCGGCGGCTTGGCGGGGGCGGGCCCCAGCGTCGTGGTGCCGGGCGCGGCCCGGTGGCCGAGTCCGATGCGGTAGGCGTCGAGCGCCGCCTCCACCCGGCCCGCACGGCGAAGCAGATCGCCAAGTAGCCGACAGAGATCGGCGAGATCTCCGGCCGCGCCAGTGCGCTCCAATAGGTACAGAGCGGCGCAGTAGTGCGCCTCCGCGGCCTCCTGATCGCCGCGCTCCTCAGCGATCAGCCCGAGCAGTCGGTGCGCCCCGCCCGCATGCACGGCACCCCGCTCGGCGTTCAGCTGACGCCCGGGTTCGGGCGCGCGACGGCCATCAGGTTCGGGCCCGCCGCGGCCCCCGAGGTTGGGTTCGCCACGGCCGCCACTATCGGGTTCCGGCTGGGCGGCGGTGAGCAGGGGGCGTAGCAACTCTTCCGCCTCCGCTGTTTTGCCGCGGCGGCGCAGCACGTCCGCCAACTCCACCTCCACCTGCACGGTGAACAGCGCTGCGCGCTTGGAGGCCAGCATGTCGCGTGCGGTGCGTAGTTCGGCCTCGGCGCGGGCCAAATCGCCGTCCTGGGCGTGCACATAGCCGCGCATCCAGTGGCAGTGCGCGAGGTCGGTGTGGATGCGTAACTGCTGGTAGAGCTCTTGCGCCTTGGCGAGCGAGGCGTCCGCCTCGATGGTGCGCCCCGCCGCGATGAGCGTGCGGGCTACGCCCCGATGCATGCCGGCGACCAGTGCCGGATCACCGACGCGCGGAGCCAGCGCCAGCGCGAGCTCGGCGGCCTGGGCGGCTCGTGCATGTGCGCCCATGTCCATATACGGGGCGATGGAGGCGGTGTATAGGAGGAGCAGCGCATCGGGATCGTGCAGCCCGGAAGCGTTGAGCTCATCGAGCGTACTCTCCAACAGGTAGCAGGAGTAGCGGAGTTCGCCGGCCAGCAGATGGGCGGTGGCCCGGCCGCGGATGGCCGGAACGCGGCGTGGGAGCGGCTCATCGGACAGCAACTGTTCGGCCGCCTCAAAGCGTTGGCGTGCCTCGAAGAGTTCACCGCTCTCCAGGGCGCAGTCACCGAGCCCGAGCAGGGCGGTGGCCTGTTCGGCGGGGAGGTCGAACTGCCTGGCCTGGTCGAGCAGCGTGGCGAAGGCGTCGGCGGCGTCGGACGCCGTGCCGGTCGCGAGGGTCCGCCTGGCGTCGGTCAACGCCATCCGCAGCTCCGTGGCGGCCCGAGGGGAGCGGCCGGTTGCCAACTCTTCGGGGCTGGTGCCGAGTCGCTCGGCGAGGTGCCGTAGGGCGGCGTCCGAAGGCCGTACCTTGCCCGCCTCCAGCGTGGAGACGTAGGCGGCGCTGTACGCGGGCTCGGCGAGTTGCCGTTGGGTGAGGCCACGTTCCGTACGCAGCCGCAACACCCGGCGCCCGATAGCGCTGGGCCCGACAGCGGCGGGCCCGATCGCACCGGGCGCGCTCACACCAGGCTCGGTTGGCCCGGCAACGGCGTCCGCGATCTGAGCAGTGGCCGCGCCTGTCGAAGCGCGGGCGCGGCTGCGGGTGGGGTCCGCGCCATGGGGGCGTGCCGCGTCTCCTGCGGTCTTGGCGCTCTTGTCGGCCACCGTGTTCTCGTCTCCCGCGGGTAGGTTTATTGCGGAGCTAAATACATTTATCTAGTGGATTTACGTGAGGATGGGAAGATGCTGAACGCCGTCGATCCTGGTGCTACCGTTCGCCAGCCGGGGCTCGTCCTCACTGATCACTTCTTCGATGTACCGCTGGATCACGCGCTCCCCGATGGCGAGCACATCCAGCTCTACGCCCGCGAGGTCGTCGCCGCCGACCAGTACGCGCACCGGGCCACGCTGCCCTGGTTGCTGTACCTCCAAGGCGGCCCCGGCTGCGCCGCCGACCGGCCGGTTGGCCGAAGCGGCTGGCTCGATCGGGCCTTGGACGAGTACCGGGTGCTCCTCCTCGATCAGCGCGGCACCGGACGCTCGACGCCCGCCACCCGGCAGACCCTGCCACTGCGCGGGACCGCAGCCGAACAGGCCGCGTACCTGAGCCACTTTCGCGCCGATGCCATCGTGCGGGACTGCGAGGCGATCCGCCCCCGCCTGACCGGCGGCGAGCCATGGACGGTGCTCGGTCAGAGCTTTGGCGGCTTCTGCGCACTCACCTACCTCTCGTACGCGCCCGATGGGCTCGCCACGGCCCTGATCGCCGGCGGGCTGGCCAGCCTGGACGCGGACGCCGACACGGTCTATCGCGCCGCATACCCGCGCATGGAGCACAAAACGCTCGCGCACTACGCCCGTTACCCCGGCGACGCCGAGGCCGCCGCGCGCATCGTCGATCACCTCGCCACCTGCGATGAGGTGCTGCCCGATGGCACCGTGCTGACCCCCGAGGTATTCCAGCAACTCGGCATCCTGCTCGGCAGCGGCGACGGTTCGCATCGACTGCACTACCTGCTGGAAAACGCCTTCGTACCGACCGTCGCCGGGCCGCGGCTGAGCGATGAGTTCGGTGACCATGCCGCCGCCCTGCTCAGCCGCACCGCCAACCCGCTGTACGCGCTGCTGCACGAATCCATCTACGCGCAGGACGGCCGCCCCACCAACTGGTCGGCGCACCGGGTGCGTGCGGAGTTCCCGCGCTTCGACGCGGCCAAGGCGGTCGCCGACAACAACCCGGTGCTGTTCACCGGCGAGACCGTGCACCCGTGGATGGTGGACGCGCTGCCCGCGCTGCGCCCGCTGCGGGAGACGGCGGACCTGCTGGCCGCGCGCACCGGCTGGGGCCCGCTCTACGACCCGGAGCAGTTGGCCCGTAACACCGTGCCGGTGGCGGCCGTGATCTACCACGACGACCTGTTCGTAGAAACGGAACACGCGCTGCGCACGGCCCGCACCGTCCAGGGCCTGCGCCCCTGGGTCACCAACGAGTACGAACACGACGGAGTGCGCGCCCGCGGCCGGGTGGTCCTGGACACGCTGCTGCGCATGGCGCGCGACGCGTAGCCCGCCCGGACGCGGCCGGGCGGGCGGATTGGAGCGGGACCCGGGCGGGACTTGGGCGGGACCCGGGCGGGATTCAGGTGGGACCCGGGCGGGACCCGGGTGGGCCCGGGCCGCCGGAGCCGCGGCGGGATGGACTGCGGCGCGGGGCCGCGGTGCCGGCGCACCGGGCCAAGGGTGATGCCGCCGCGGCTCACCGGTTGACCTACCTCTCCTCGCCAGCTAGCTCTCAACTCCGCACGCTAGCAGCGCTGTTGTCAGCCTGCGGGTGCGTCGTCCCCCATCGGCGCAACCCGCACTCCGCAACCCACAGCCGGGCTGGGCGGCGAGTGGCTGAGTGGAGTCGGTGCCCGAGCCGGGGCCGGCCGCGCAGGGGGGCCGTGCGTGGGGGCGGTCGCGGTGCCGGCTTCGCGCTCGGGTCGCCGCGCGGCTCGCATGTCGCCGCACATGGGTTCGTACGAACTCCTGCCCGACCCATTGTCTGGTGTCCCCCGCGCCTCTACGTTGAGCGGCGACTTAATTCGGCTTAACTAGCCGTTTACGTGACCGGCTTCGGGAGAGCTGCCATGCCCAGACGTGTTCGAGCCCGTTTCCGTACCACCGCCATAACCGTTGGTGTTGCCGCCGTCGCCGTGCTGACCGGCACCGCTACCGCGGCCACCGGCGCCTCGGATCAGCGCCGCTCCGCGGCGGAGCGGCGCCCCGCGGTGGCCGCCGAACGCACCCATGAGGTGGAATATTTCACCGGGCCGAACGGCCACGGGCGACACACCACGGTGCCGGCGGCGACGCCCGAGCGCATCGCCCGTGCGCAGCATCCGCTCTCGCCGGCCGAACGGGCCGGGGACGGCGATGTCACCCCGATCGTGGAAAGCGGCTCAACCGCCGACAAGGTGGATGTGGTAGTGATCGGCGACGGCTACACCGCCGCCCAGCAAGGGGACTTCCACGCCGACGCCCGCTCGAAGTGGCAGCAGATCTCCGCGGTCCAGCCGTACGCCTCCTATCGCGAGCTGTTCAACGTATGGGCGGTGGACGCGGTCTCCAACGATTCCGGCGTCTCCGGCGATCCGACCCAGTCCGTAGTCAAGGACACCGCGTTGAGCTCGCGCTTTTGGTGCGACGGGCTGGAGCGGCTGCTGTGCGTGGACACTGACAAGGTGGAGTCGTACGCGACAAAGGCGCCCGCTGCCGACCTGGTCATCGTGCTCAGCAACGCCGCGAAGTACGGTGGCGCCGGCTACAACGACGTCACCTCGCGGCCCGGCTACGACGGCATCGCCACCGCGTCGTCCGACCACCCCGACTCCGACCAGGTCGCCGTGCATGAGACCGGGCACTCGCTGGGCAAGCTCGCGGACGAGTACGTGTACGAGGAGTACGGCACCTACACCGGGCCAGAGCCGGCCGACTCCAACATCAGCACGCTGAGCACATCGGCCATGGCGGCGCAGCGCACCAAGTGGTACCGCTGGCTCGGCCAGCAGTCACCGGACGGCGGCTCGGTCGGCGCGTACGAGGGTGGCGGCTACTACCCGCGCGGTCTGAACCGTCCCACCCGGAACTCGATCATGCGCACGCTCGGCCGCGAGTTCAACCTCCCCGGGCGGGAGGCGATGATCGCGGGCTTCTACCGGCACGCGAGCGTGCTCGCCAGCGACACGCCCGCTGACAAGACGCTGACCAGGCGTGAGCGGGTGAGCGTCGAGGTGCCGGCGTCGGCCACGGTGCGCTGGTACGTGGACGGCCGCGAGGTCCGCTCGGCGCGCGGCAAGCTGTCGGTTACGCCCAGGTCGCTCGGCGTTCCGGTGTTCGGCCACGGCCACCACATCACGGCCCGCGCCACCGATGGCACGGACGCGGTACGCGACCCCGAGCTTCGCAACTTGCTGACCGATAGCCGTAGTTGGCGCGTGCGCGGCTGACCTCCGCGAGACGGTAGGGGCGGGTTGCCGGGGTGCCGACGCACATTGCCGGGCGGCGCCGGGGTGTTAACGCAGGCTGCCGGACGCTGCCGCACGCTGCCGGATGTCGTGCGCGTGGTCCGTCCGTGCGGTTCGTCCGTGCGGTTCGTGTGGTCTACGCGTCCCATGCGGCCGGCGTGGTGCCGCGTAACTGGCATGGCCCGGTATGGCGACGGTGCGGCATGGCGCGGTACGGGGCGGCGGCGCGGGGCGAGGCAGGCGGCGCGGCCGACGCAGCGCGGCATGGTGCGGTGACAGCGGCGCGGCGGCTGGCGCGGCCGGCGCGGCACCACACCGGCTGTCTCTCCCCGCCCTGACCTGGGCTTCGTTCCGTCACAAGGCATATAGCCATCAATGCGTGTAAATTGGGGCATCGTGAGCAGTCACCGGTAATGGTGACGACGTCTACTTGAGGAGGCAATCACATGCTTGCTCAGAACACTGCACCTCTCCTAGCAACCCCGACGGATGAGGCAGCCGTCGGCTACCTGATGGTTGAGCAGGAGGCGCCGCTGAGCGACGCGCCGCTCTACACGCCACAGGCATCGGGCAAGCTGCTGCTGCTGCTGTTGGCGTCGCCGAAGGAGCCGAAGGACAAGTGAGCCCCGATCGGCCGCAGACGGCCTATGCCGAATCGGCGGCCGACCTGGCTCGTCGTGTCCTCGGCGCCCTGCGGGGCGCCGGGGGCACGGCCCTGGTCGCCGAGCATGTCGAAAGCGCGGCCGACCCCAAGACCGCGCTGGCCGCCATCCGGGTCGTCGGGGCCGACACCTTCGCTCCGTACCTTCTGGGCGACAGCACCTTTCATCCACAGGACGCGGCGGCGCTCGCCATGTCCTTCACCGTCTTCCCGCCCCCGGTCAGCCCGCCCCAGCCGCCCCCCGATGGCCCCGTTGAGCCCTGGGTCGTCGCCTGGCGCGACTGGGCCATGGCCGCCCTTCTCGGCCACTTCGCCGCGGCCAGCGCGCCCGGACCCGCCGAGGTCGCCGAGGCAGCCGCTGCCGCCGACCCGGCGAGCCTCGCGGAGGTAGCCGCCGCAGCCGAAGCCGCCGAGGCCGCAACGGTGTACGCGCCCCAGCCACAGGGCGCCCCGCTGCTTGCCGATGATCGGCTGCGCGCGGCGTACGCGGCCGGCAGCGCTCCCGCGCGCGAGGAAGCAAACGGCGTCCCCGGGGCCTCCGAAGGCTCGTACGCCGCCGACCCGTTGCACGCCGCCGGCCACACCGCCGCCGCCGCCGAGCGACCGTACGCAACCGACGGCGCCGCCACCGCCGAGGCCGCCGGCCTGGACTGGCAGCGTTGGTCGGTGCGGATGGGGCAGCTCTCGCCGCTCGCGCTGCCGGGCCTCGAAGGGCCCGTGCACGCGGCGGCGCGCGGCGCGCCGCTCGCCCTCGCGCGTGGTGCCAGCCGCGCCATGCTGCGCCGCGACTATCCCACCGCGATTCACATCGTCCGCTGGTTGGCGCTGCTCAGCGCCGAGGGCGTACGGCTGCCGCTCGAACTACCCCCGTTGCTCGAACACCTCGAACTGCTCGGCGGCGGTGGACCCCGGCTTGCCCTTGACCTGGCCATCGCCCGCCACCTGCTCGCCCTGGAGCCCTTCGCATGACGGTGTCCGTGACCCAGACCGCGCACCAGGTCAGCACAAAGGCGCTGGCCTGGCTGCACAACCATCACGAGCGCGGTGCGCTGCCCGAGGGCACCACCACGGACCTCGGCGACCCGGACAGCGTCTACAAGCCACTGGGCGAAACGGCGCTCGCGGCCACGCTCGTGCTGCGCGAGGCCGCGGCCGGAACCACCGAGCTCCGGGTCGCCCGTGACCTACTCGACTACTGCTGGCGGCAGTTCGGCGAGGGCGACATGCTCTACGAGCGGCTGCTGCGCTACCCGATGATGAGCGACCCGATGGAGACCTACGCCCACTTCACGGTGGGCGGCTACCGGCACGAGCCGCTGGAGCGGCTGCTCGCGCACACCACCGGGCTACGCACCGTACGCGGCCTTGAGCAGCAGCCCAACCGTAAGCTCGCGGTCGCCAACGCCGCCCGGCTCATCGGCCTCGACCACGGGCGGCGCGCGTACGACTGGGACACGCTCACCCGCGCCACCTGGCTCGGCGGCACCCCCGAGCCCTGGCTCATCGACTGGATGACCGGCTACTCCCTCACCCACGCGGTCTTCCACCTGACCGACTGGGGCGCCCGCCCCGGCGACCTCTCCGCCGAGCTGACCTCGTACGTCGCCACCTGGCTACCGGTGTGGATCGACATTTGGGCCGAGGTCGAACAGTGGGACCTGGTGGCCGAGTTGATGATCGTCGGTTGCTGTCTAGAGCGCCCGTACTGCGACGCGGCGGACTGGGAACTGCTGGCCCGAGTCCAGCACGACGACGGCCTGCTGCCGCGCGACGGCGACCCGGTCTCCGCCGACCCCGACGAACGCTTCCTCCACCACCAGCACACGGCCGTTGTCGCCGCCGTAGCGGGCACTCTCGCGGTCTCCCGCACGTTGGGCGGCGGCTCAGCGCAGGTGGCCGACCAGTGACCCGCGGACGCGACCGGCGCCCGCGAACCCAGGGCGCAGGCCCTGCGGGGACCGCGGGAGTTGAGGGGGCCGGGGGAACTGCTGGGACCGCTGGGGCCCATGCGCAGCGGCCAGCCCGGGCCGCGGGGCATGTCGAGAGAGAACGGAGCGGCGTGCGGCGAGGTGCGTGGGGCGTACGTGGCTTGCGGAGCCCGAGGCGTACGCACGGTCGCGGCGGCGCGCGGCAGGCGCCCGCGCCGGTCGGCGCCGAACCGACCTGGGCCACCGAGGCGCTGGTGCCGTTGCTGCACGCCGCGCCGGGGGCCAGCGGTGTCGCGGTCGCCGCACGCCGAGGCGAGGATCGGGTCTTCCTCGCGGACGGGCGCACCGCCCGGCACGGCGGGCGGCCGGTGGACGCCGACACCCGCTTCGAAATCGGCTCGCTGACCAAGCCGTTCACCGCGCTGCTGCTCGCTGAGCTGGTGGCGCGGGGCGAGGTGCGCTACGAGGACCCGATCAGCCGCTTCCTGCCGCGCGTCGCCGCCCCGCACGTACCCGGTGGCCCCATCACGCTGCTCCATCTGGCCACCCACACCTCCGGGCTGCCCCGGCTGCCGCCGGGACTGGCCGCGCAAGCCGTGCCGCGGTTCTTCACCAACCCGTATGGCACCCTCCACACCGAGGACCTGCTGGCCGCACTCGGGCGCACCCACACGCGCATCCGCCCCGGCACCCGCTTCCACTACTCCAACTTCGGCGTGGGGCTGCTCGGCCATCTGCTGGCCCGGGCCGCGAGCCCCGGACACGGCTCCTACGGCGACTACGGCGAACTCCTGGCCAGCCGGGTGCTGCGCCCCCTTGGGCTGCGCCGTACGGGCTGCGCCCCCGACCTCCCGCAGCCCCAGGCCACCGGCTACTGGCACGGCAGGGCCCGGCCGCCCTGGCAGATGCCCGGGCTGCCGGGCGCCGCCGCCGTCCGATCGAGTACGCGCGACCTGCTCGACTTCCTCGACGTACTCGCCGACCCCAGTACGGCCCCCGACGCCGCATCGACCCGGCTCATCACCGCCCTCACCGATGTGACCAGACCCCGGCTCGTGGTGCCGCGCAGCACCAGCAGGCTCGCCCTGATCTGGAACATCCGCCCGCGCCCAGGACACGACCTCTACCACCACTCGGGCGGCACCCGGGGCTTCACCGCCTTCGCCGGCTTCTGCCCGCAGACGGGCGTCTCGCTGGTCGCCTTGGCCAACCGGGCGCCCGCGCCGAACGGGGCGTTCATCCAGCAGGCGTACAGCGCGCTGCGCGGGTTGGCGGCGGGGGGCGCGGGGAGCAGCGCGTAGCGCCCCGCGCCGTGCCATTCGCCTGTGCGGCCCCTCGCGCCCGCGCTGAACGGGAGGTCCAACCGGCAGGCGTACGGCGTGTTTCCCCTGCCCGTCCGCGAGTTGCGCCGCGCATGCGGAAGTCGCCGCGTCACCCGACGTAGCCGGTGGCGTCGTCCCCCAGGGAGGGAAGCGGCAGGGGCGGCGCTCAGGACGACGGCGGCGTCCGTCGGACGTATGGCCTGAGTTGGGACGAGAGTGGCCAGATGCATGACGTGTGGGTATCGGCCCCGGTAGGGGAAGAAGTCGAAGGAAAGCGGCATTTCGATACTCTCCTCGACACCTGCGACCGCCCCGGCGACAGTAACTGACGTAGGCCGCAACGGCTTTGTCACCATCGTGCGCGGGGCCCCGAGCCCGCTGGTCACCCGACAGCGGCGCGAGGTAATGATTAGGCCATGACGAACCATGGGGGACGAGAAAACGAGCCCACCAGTTATGGGCTCCAGCCACCGCGGAGAGCGCAGCCCCCAGCCGCCCCCGGCCCGGCCCCCGCGCCGGTGCCGCAACAGGGCGCTGGGCAGGACGCACATCAGGGCCGCCACGCCGCAGGCGAGCGCCCAGCCGAGCAACGTGCCCCGCACCAGGCGTACGCCCAGCAGCAGGCCGCGAGCGAGCACCAGGACCAGCCGTACGGCCAGGCACCCGCCCGGGGGCCTGGCCAGGCCCAGGGACGCAGCCAGGCCCAGGCCCACAATCAGGACCAGAATCAGGCTCAGCCGTACGGCCAGGGCCACGATCGGCCGCCCACCGGACCCGCACCCGCACCCGCACCCGGACACGGACACGCTCCCGGGCAGGGACATGCCTATGACCCCACCCAGTTCGGCAACCGTCTCGGCACGGGAGCGGGTGCCGTCGTCACCACGGGAGCGGAAGCCGCCGCCGGTGCCGAGGCTGCCTGGTCTGCTGCTTCCGCTGCTTCCGCTGCCTCCGCTGCTGGCGCCGTCGCCGACCCGGACGCCGGGCGGCTGATCGGCGGGCGCTACCAGTTGACCTCCCGGCTCGGACACGGCGGCATGGGCACCGTATGGAAGGCCCACGACCAGATCGTTGGCCGGGATGTCGCCGTCAAGGAGCCGCGCATACCCGACCATCTGCCCGAGCGCGACCGGCAGACCGTCTATCAGCGGATGCAGCGCGAGGCGCGCGCCGCGGCCAGGATCGATCACCCTGCGGTCGTCACCGTGCACGACGTGGTCGTGGAGGACGGCCGTCCGTGGATCGTCATGGAGTTGGTGCGCGGCCGGTCGTTGGGCGATGTGCTCGCCGAGGGCACGCTCGACCCGCGCGAGGCGGCCCGGATCGGCGTCGAGGTGCTGGGGGCCCTGTCCGCTGCGCACGAGGTGGGCGTGCTGCACCGCGACGTCAAGCCCGACAACGTACTGCTCGGCCGCAACGACCGGGTCGTCCTGACCGACTTCGGCATCGCCCAGGTGGAGGGCGAGCAGGGGCTCACGGAGACCGGCGCGTTCGTGGGGTCGCCCGAGTTCATCGCCCCGGAGCGAGTGCTCGGGCAGCGGCCGGGGCCCGAATCCGACCTGTGGTCGCTCGGAGTTGTGCTGTACGCGGCGGTCGAGGGCATGTCCCCGTACCGGCGCTCTCACCACCCCGCCACGCTCCAGGCCGTGCTGTCGGCCGAGCCGCAGATGCCCGCGCGCGGCTCCGGCGCCCTGGGCATGCTGATCATGCAGTTGCTCCGCAAGGAGCCATCGGCACGGCCCACGGCGGCCGAGGCCAGGCAAACGCTGGAGTCGGTGGCCCGTCCGGCCCCCGCGCCCCCGACCCTGCTCGCGCCCCAACCTGGCGGCGGCGCATCCGCCACTGGCGGCGGCGCATCCTCCTCCCGGTTCCCCGCGTGGCTGCGGACCAACCGGAAGGCGCAGGTCGGCCTGGGTGGTGGGGTGTTGGCGGCGGCCGTCGCGCTGATCCTTGTGGTCGCTGACCCGTTCGGCGGCGGCAGCGCGGATGACGCGCCGGACGGCTGGAAGACGGTGAACGCACAGGAGCGGGTACGGGCCGAGCTCGCGGCCCCGAAGGACTACGCGCTCAGCGAGAACGACGACGAGATCAAGCTGCTCGACCCCGGCAAGGTCTTCTCGGTCACCCTGCGCCGGGACCCGGTCACCGACGAGGACGACAAGCCCACGGCGCTCCAGGAGGCCAACGCCCACCTCGCCAGCTACAAGGAGGACTACTACAAGTACAGCTGGGCCGATAAGTCGGTGAGCGGCACGGTGCGGGAGACGAAGTACCACGGCGAGCGTGCCGCCGAGATGACGGCCACGTACACCACCAACGACTCCACCAACCCGGTGAGCCTGCGCCGCCGCGAGTTCCACTACATGAACGACAACGACGTGCAGTGGCAGCTGGTCGTGGAGATGCCCGCCAAGGGCAAGCCGCGCGATGAGGGCGAGCGCCTTTTCAACGACATGGTGAAACACCTCACGATCAAGGACCTGTGACCCGGCGACCCGCCGCGGCGGGGCAGGCCCCGGAAAGTGGCGGCACTGGAAGACGACGGGCAGCCCCGGAAGACGCCGGGGCAGGCTCCGCACATTGGCGGGGCAGCCCTCGGACATTGACGGGGCCGGTGCACGGCAGCGACGAGGCAGGGGGCGGAAAGCGGTGGCGCAGCGGTGGACCTAGGGCGCCGCTCGCGGTCACCGCACCAGTTCCCCCGGGGCCTTTCGCTCCCGGCTAGCTCCGCGCCCGTCCACCTCGACATCTCCGTCCGTCCCCCCGATCTGCGGGTGCAACGCCCCTGACCAGCCCAGATGTCGCCAGCGTTTACTGGCGCGATGTAGGCCGCCGGGGCCGCCAGGTGAAAAGGGGTTACCGCCGGGTACCCAAACGGCCGCGGCGGGAATACGCTCACCCGCATGACGGACGTGAAGGGCACCACGCAGGCCACAGTCAGTTCCCTCTCAGGGGCCGCGGGCAATCCGGTCTTCGCCGCGCCGGCGGGCACCCGTACGGCGGCCGATGTGGTGACCCCCGAGCTCGTGGCCCGGCTCACCCGGGATGTGGTCGGCAGCGGTAGTACGCGTAATCACGCGCCCTTCACCGGCGAGCAGCTTGCCCAACTGCCCGAGTCCACGCCCGAGGACGTAACCACCGCCTTCGCCCGCGCCCGGCAGGCGCAGAAGTTGTGGGCCGCGACCCCGCTGCGGCAGCGGGCCGCGGTGCTGCTGCGCTTTCACGACCTGGTGCTCCGGCGGCAGTCCGAGGTGCTCGACCTCATCCAGCTGGAGACCGGCAAGGCCAGGCTGCACGCCCATGAGGAGCTCCAAGCAGTCAGCGTCTCCGCCCGGCACTACGGCCGCAAGGCGTCCGCTTACCTCGCCCCCAAGGGCCGTGTTGGCGTCATGCCGACGCTCACCAAGGTCACCGAGCTGCGCCAGCCGCGCGGCGTGGTCGGCCAGATCTCCCCGTGGAACTACCCCTTCGAGCTGTCCGTGGGTGACGCGTTGCCCGCCTTCGTCGCCGGCAACGCCGTGGTGATGAAGCCGGACACGGAAACCGCGCTGACCGCGCTGTGGGCCCGTGAGGTGCTGATCGAGGCCGGCCTGCCGGCGGGCGTGTGGCAGGTCGTGCTGGGGGAGGGGCCCGTGATCGGGCCCGCCGTCGTCGAGCACGCCGACTATGTCTCGTTCACCGGCTCCACCCCCACCGGCCGCCAGGTCGCGCAGGGCGCCGCCGCCCGGCTCGTGGGCTGCTCGCTTGAGCTCGGCGGCAAGAACGCCATGCTGGTCCTGCGCGACGCCGATGTGGACAAGGCCGCGGCGGGCGCCGTGCGCGGTGCGTTCTCATCCGCGGGGCAGCTGTGCATCTCCATCGAGCGGCTGTATGTGCATGAGTCGGTGGCCGACGCGTTCGTGGAGCGCTTCGCGGCCCGCACCCGGGCGATGCAACTCGGCGCCGACCTCGCCTATGGCGCCGACATGGGCTCGCTCGTCTCCGAGCGGCAATTCGACACCGTGGTACGGCATGTGGACGAGGCCGTGGCCAAGGGCGCCACCGTCGTCGCGGGCGGGCGCGCCCGGCCCGACATCGGCCCGTACTTCTACGAACCCACCATCCTCGACGGTGTGGAGTCGCCGATGGCGGTCTGCGCCGAGGAGACCTTCGGGCCCGTCGTGTCCATCTACCGCTTCACCGACGAGGACGAGGCCATCTCGCTGGCCAACGGCACTCCGTACGGCCTCAACGCGAGTGTGTGGACGAAGAACGGCGCCCGGGGCCGGGCCATCGCCAGCAAGCTGCGTGCGGGCACCGTCAACGTCAACGAGAGTTACGCCGCCGCGTACGGCAGCGCCCAGGCGCCGATGGGCGGCATGGGCGACTCGGGCCTTGGCCGCCGGCACGGCAGCGAGGGCGTGTTGAAGTACACCGAGGCGCAGACCATCGCCCAGCAGCGCCTGGTGCCGCTCGCCCCCTCCTTCGGTCTCTCGGACGAGCAGTACGCCCAGCTCATGACCCGTGGCCTGCGCGCCATGAAGGCAATGCGGCTCCGCTGAGCCGCCAGTTCCTACGGAGGTACCTCAGTGTCACGGGACGACTCTGCCCACCCTGGCTCCGTCAAAGGCTCTGCTAACGGGTCCGCCAACAGGTCCGCCAACAGGTCCGCCGGCGTCGGCTCCGAGCACGACGCACCCCACGCTGTATCTGCGGACGGGGCAGCTGCCGATGGGGTGGATGCGGGCGCGTACGACTACGACGTCATCGTCGTCGGCTCCGGCTTCGGCGGCTCCGTCAGCGCGCTGCGACTGAGCGAGAAGGGCTACCGCGTCGGCATCCTGGAGGCTGGTCGCCGCTTCGCCCGCGAGAGCCTGCCGAAGAACTCATGGGATCTGCGCAACTACCTGTGGGCGCCCGCACTCGGCCTCTACGGCATCCAGCGCATCCACCTCCTGGGCAAGGTGATGGTCCTTGCGGGCGCCGGCGTCGGCGGCGGTTCTTTGAACTACGCCAACACGTTGTACGTGCCGCCACCCGCGTTCTTCCAGGACCCGCAGTGGGGCCACATCACGGACTGGCAGGACGAGTTGCGCCCGTACTACGACCAGGCGCAACGGATGCTCGGCGTGCGGCTCAACAAGACGCTCACCCCCTCCGACGTCCATCTCAAGGACGCCGCCGAGAAGATGGGCGTGGGCGACTCGTTCCACATGGCGCCGGTCGGCGTCTTCTTCGGTGACGGTGACGACGCCAAGCTGGAGGGTGCGGCCGATGGCGTACGGGCCACGCCGGGCGCGACCGTCGCCGACCCGTACTTCGGTGGCGTGGGACCCGATCGCAAGGCCTGCACCGAGTGTGGTGAGTGCATGACCGGCTGCCGACACGGCGCGAAGAACACCCTGAACGAGAACTACCTGCACCTCGCCGAGCGCGCCGGAGCCGTCATCCACCCCATGACCACGGTGGTGGGCCTGACCGACCACCCCCAGGGCGGCTACCGGGTGGCGACCGTCCCCACCGACCAGCGCCGCAAGGCAAGGCCGCAGTCGCTGCGGGCCCGACAGGTCGTGGTCGCCGCCGGCACGTACGGCACCCAGACCCTGCTGCACACGATGCGCGACCGTGGCGATCTGCCGCGCCTCTCGCCGCGGCTCGGCTCGCTGACCCGTACCAACTCCGAGGCCATCCTCGGCTCACAGACCACCGACCGCCGCTACGAGAAGATCAGCGGTGAGCGCCGGGTGGACTTCACCAAGGGCGTGGCCATCACCTCGTCCATCCACCCCAACGCGAACACCCACATCGAGCCGGTGCGGTACGGCAAGGGGTCCAATGCGATGGGCTCGCTGTCCATCCTCCAGTTCCGGCACCGGGAGCGGGTGCCCAACTGGGTGAGCTTCCTCGCCGCCAACCTTCGGCACCCCGCTCTCGCCGCCCGCGCGCTGTCCAACCGACGCTGGTCCGAGCGCACCATCATCGGCCTGGTCATGCAGACCCATGACAACTCGCTGACCACCTACCGCAAGGCGAAGGGTCTCGGAAAGGGCCTGCTCACCGCGCGGCAGGGGCACGGCGCGCCCAACCCGGACCACATACCCGAGGGCGAGGAGGCGGCGCGCCTGGTGGCGGAGTCCATCAACGGCTTCGCCGGCACCAACGTCGGTGAGCTGATGGGCACTCCGCTCACCGCCCACTTCCTCGGCGGCTGCCCGATCGGCACCGGGCCTGAGCACGGCGTCATCGACCCGTATCACCGGCTGTTCGGCCACCCGGGCATCCATGTGGTGGATGGCGCGGCGATCACCGCCAACCTGGGCGTCAACCCGTCGCTGACCATCACCGCACAGGCGGAGCGGGCGATGTCGCTGTGGCCCAACAGAGGCGACCACGACCCCCGGCCGGCCCAGGGCCAGCCCTACCGACGTCTGGCGCCCATCGAGCCGCGTACCCCGATCGTCCCCAAGGAGGCGTTCGGCGCGCTGAACCTGCCGTTCGTGCCGATGCCCACGATCCCGCCCCGGGCCGCGCCCGTGGCGGGGTCCGCGCCCGCGGCCATGGCGCAGGCCACCCCGGACGCCGTGCCTCCGGCCGATCCGCGGACCGCGCCCGGCGCGTGAGGCTGTGGTCTGCGCGTGAGATCGCGCTTTGCGCGTGAGACAGCGCCCGGCGCGTAAGGCTGTGCCCTGCGGGTAAGAACGCGCCTGGCGCCTGAGCACGTGCGAGGGCTGGGTGGGCTGGTGTGTGCCAGTCCACCCAGCCCTCGGGGCCGTTCAGCGCGGCCCGCCGGCCGCGTCGTCAGGGCTTACGCGGCGGCTTCCGCCCTGCGGCGGCGTACCACGAAGATGGCGCCGGCGCCGGCGACCATCGCCACGCCACCGATCATCGCGATCGTCGGCAGGTTGGAGTCGGAACCCGTGGTGGCGAGCTCGCCCTGCGGGTGGATCGCCTTGTTGCCGGCCGGCCTCAACGGCAGCGGCAGCGGCTTCTTGCCACCCTGCGGCTTGGCGTCGGGCACCTCGGACTCCTTGCCGCCGGGGAGCTGGGCCGCCGACTTCACGACCTCGAACTCGTAGTAGTCGCCGGAGGAGAAGACGCAGTTGCCCTCCTCATCCGCGTACACGCCGATGGAGATGGCGTAACCGAAGCCGTCCGGGGCCTTCTTGGCGACGCTCAGCCGCAGATCCAAGTTGAGCTTCTCGTGCGCCCGCACGGAGGTGTAGCCGACGTACCCGTGGCTCTCGTTGTCCGCGTCGGTGGAGATGTTCTCCCAGAAGCCGGTGTCCGGGTTCTTGAACTGGAGGGTCAGGTACTTGCCGGTGCCTTCGGGGGCGTTGGCGTGCGCGGTGCCCGCCAGGATGCCGAGGTCAACGCGCTGGAACGCGCGGTTCGTGTCGTTCTTCACAGTGAAGGTGAACCCGTGGTAGCCGCTGCCAGCGACGACCTTCGTCGGCAACCCGACCAGCGTGGTGCTGAGGTCGGGGTCCTCGGCGTAGTGGTCGCTGTCCTCGCACGGCGCGGGCGGCTCGCTCTCGCTCGCACTCGGGCTCGCACTCGGGCCATCGGTCGGCGTGCCGGTCGGCGTGCCGGTCGGCGAGGCCGTGTCCGAGGGCGAGGGGCTGCTGCCGGGCGTGGTCGTGGTGACGCTCGGCGAGGGCGAGTTGGTCGGCGGAGGCGTGGTGCTCGGCGTGCCCGAGGGCGCCGGCGTGGTGGGGCTGTCGGACGCCGTCGGCGTGCCGGACGGCGTGGGCGTCCCGCTCTCGCTCTGCGTGCTGGTCGGCGTGGGCGTACCCGAGGGCTCCTCGGCGAACGCGGCGGGGGCGGCCAGCAGCGTCGCGGGGAGGATGGCCGCCGTGGCCGCGGCGGCCGTGAAGGCGCGGCGAAGCTTCATGAAGACCTCTTCTGGGTCCGTAGGACGCCGCTGGAGACCAGCGGCGTCCGCGTGGGAAGGCCGTCGCGCTGGGGCGCGGGCTGGCCGTGCGTTTGCACGTACATGACCAGTCGTCCGCGAGAAAGGTTGCGCACAAAATGATCACATTCTGCCGTGATCTGGCTCACGTTCCAGTGGGGTGCTCGGCGGGGGCTCTTGGCGGCAGGGACGCGCTCAGTCGATAAACGGCATCAGGGGCGGGCCGTCCGACTCCGCGGCAACAGCGATCTTCCGCAACAGGACCACAAGATGTTCCCGCTCCGCTTCGGACAGCGGCGCCAGGAGTGCGCGCTCGGTCGCCTGCTGCTCACCGATCGTGGCCGACCAGGCCGCATGCCCCTGCTCGGTCAGCGTGACGAGCAGGCTCCGGCGGTCCTGCGGAGCGTACTCCCGCGTCACGTAGCCGGACTTCGCCAGCCGGTCCAGCCGATTCGTCAGTGTCGCAGGATGCACGCCCAGGCCCTCGGCCAGCCGCGTCGGCGTCATCCGGTACGGCTCACCGGCGGAGCGCAGCCGCCACAGGATCTCGTACTCCCACATCTTCACGTTGCGCTGGGCGAGCCCTGCTTCCTTGCGGCGCTGGAGATGGCGCACCAGCATCTGCATCCGCGTGACGGCGCCCTCGATCGTGGGGTCGAGGTCGGGAACCTCGTGTCCCCAGTGCGCGATGTGCCGGTCGATCGAGTCGGCTGCGGGGGCCGCGCCGTGCGGTGTGTCCATCGCGCCAGCATACGGCCCGTAATTCCGTTTCATATATTTTGAAACCGTAGTAACGTCGCGCTTCCGCTCCCCAGGAGGCTTCTGTGAACCCGTGGCCCACCCCGCTCGCCGGCCGCATCGACGAGCACGTCATCGACAGCGCTCTGCTGCGCGACAACCCCCTAGGAGACCCAACGGCAAGGCCGCTGTGGGTCTACACCCCACCCGGCTACGACGCCGACCCCGGGCGCCGCTACCCCGTCACCTACATGTTGCTCGGGTACGCAGGCGCCCTCCCGGCCTGGCGCAACCGCACCCCTTACCGGCAGCCAGTGCCCGAACTCATCGACGGAATCTTCGCCCGTGGCGAGGCCCCGCCGATGATGTTGGTGTTCGTGGACGCTTGGACCGCGTACGGCGGCAGCCAGTACGTCGATTCGCCGGGGACCGGCCGCTACCACTCGTATCTTTGCGAGGAGGTCGTGCCGTGGGTCGATGCCCATTACCGGTCGCTTGCCGACCGTGAGCACCGGGCGCTGGCAGGAAAGTCGAGCGGTGGACTCGGCGCGATGATCACGCCGATGCTTCGGCCCGACCTGTTCGGCGCCTTCGCGACCCATTCGGGCGACTCCTTGTCGGAGGCCCAGTACCTCCCGCATTTCTTCCTGGCAGCACGTCACTTGCGCAGCTACGACGGCGACATCTTCCGCTGGTGGGACGACTTCCGCTCGCGCGTGGCCTTCACCAAGGACGAGGACATGCGGCTGCTCGAACTGCTCGGCGTCTCCGCCTGCTTCTCGCCCGCTGCGGACGGCACGCCACAGTTGCCGTTCGACCCGCGTACCGGCGCGCTGCGCCCGGAGATCTGGCAGCGCTGGCTGGACTGGGACCCGGTGCGCATGGCGCCCCTGCACGCCGAGGCGCTGCGCTCCCAGCGGGCAATCTGGATCGACGCGGGCACCCGCGACGAATGGTTCCTCGACCTGGGCGCACAGGCGTTTCGCGATGCACTCGCCGAGGCGGGAGTATCGCAGGACGTCATCCACTTCGAGCTGTTCGACGGAGGACACCACGGCGTGGAATACCGGATGCCGCCCGCACTCGCCTGGCTTTCACAACAGCTGGCGCACCCGTAACAAACCGGTAGGGGCGCGCTTGACGATCGGGCGGCTGGCGGGCGGCGTGCTCTGGGGGCGTACGCGGGCGCAAAAAGGCGAGAGCCTCGCGGACGCCGCGGGGGGAGGGCGTCCACGAGGCTCTCGGCGGTCAGCATCGGCGTCAGGGCGGCGCCGGTGCTGAGAGGCGGCGCCGGGGGGGGTGGCGCCGCTGGTCATGAAGTCGCTGTTGTCCGATCCACCGCTGTGCACCGGCCACATGGCTCCGAGGGCTGGTCAGGCCGTCGGTGGCGGGCGAGCCCCACACAAGACGAGCAGTGCGGTACGGGGATTCCTGCTCTGCATCGTGGTGGATATGCCCCATCCGGCGCAACCGTTTCGACCGGATGCGGTCGGCCCCAGGCGTCCCCGGGACCGACCGTTGGTGTGGCGACCGGGCTGCTGTCCCCTGCTGACCGATCACCTGGCCGAAGCGAGGTCCCACGACGTGCCCCGACTGCGTCACCACGGGGAGCACGTCTCATCGCTTCGGTGTCTCCGTCCTGCCGCTGCGGGGCGCCCGATGAACAGGTACGGAAGCCACGCGTGGAGGCGGGCCGCTCCTGGCTGGCGCGGACACGTGGCCCAACGACACGTCGCGCGAGCCGGTCACGCGCCGTACGGGTGACGGCTCGCCACGCAGGGCGATCAAACGATTCGGCACAGGGCTCGGAACTCCCCGGCAAGCGCCTCATCACAACAGGCGCACGCCGGCGCACCGGCCTATGGGCTCAGGGGGGTCAGACGCGGCCTCGGCACAGTTCGAGGAGCGTCATCGCGAGCGCGGTACCGGGCTGGCCGAGCTGATCCCGGTAGTGGTTGAGGACCTCCAGTTCGCGGGCGAGGTTCACCCGGCGCCCACCCGAGGCGATCCGCTCGCTTTGGATGGCGGCCGAAACGGCGGCGCGCTCCTGCACCAGGCCGATGATGTGGCCGTCGAGGTCGTCGATCCGGTGGCGTGCCGTATGGATGGCGCCCGCCGCCACGTCGGCTGCCCCAGGCAGGGGGCCAGGCTCGGCCGAGGGCGGGGTGGTGGCTCGCGCGGTGGGGCCGCCCGGCCCGGCGGGGGCGGCGGTACGGGCGGCGGCGTTGGACGGGGCGCTGGCGGTGTTCATGTCCGTGTCTCCTGGTCCTGGAATTGCTGGCCCGCAGGCCGGCCCGTAGACCCGGTACAACGCACGACGCCCCGGGCCTTTGCCGGCCCGGGGCGCCTGGGAAGTCGCTTTAGTGGTTCAAGCAACACGACCATGGCAGCCGGACGGGCCGGTGCCATAGGTAAAGACGAAGGTCATGTGCTTGGACATGGGCGAGAGTATGCGCCCGTTAGGATGGAAAGTCCAACCCCCTGTACCACCGCCGGAAGGCCGCCCCAGTGCCATCAGCGACCCCACCTGCCAACGAAGCCCACGCCCCGGACCCGGTCCTCGTCGTTGACTTCGGCGCGCAGTACGCACAGCTCATCGCCCGCCGCGTGCGTGAGGCGCGGGTGTACAGCGAGATCGTTCCCTCCACCACGCCGGTGGCCGAGATGCTCGCCAAGAACCCGAAGGCGATCATTCTCTCCGGTGGCCCCTCGTCGGTGTACCAGGAGGGGGCGCCCGTCGTTGATCGCGCCCTGTTCGAGGCCGGGGTCCCGGTCTTCGGCATGTGCTACGGCTTCCAGCTGATGGCCACCACCCTCGGCGGCACCGTCGATGACAACGGCGCACGGGAGTACGGGCGTACCCCGCTATCGGTCTCCAAGTCCGGCTCCACGCTCTTCGAGGGCACTCCGGACGAGCAGACCGTGTGGATGTCACACGGCGACGCGTGCTCGGCGGCGCCCGAAGGCTTCACCGTCACGGCCTCCACCGGCGTGGTGCCGGTCGCCGCCTTCGAGAACGACGAGCGCAAGCTGTACGGCGTGCAGTACCACCCGGAGGTCATGCACACCACGCACGGCCAGCAGGTCCTTGAGCACTTCCTCTACCGGGGCGCGGGAATACAGCCCACGTGGACCACGAGCAATGTGGTCGAGGAGTCGGTCGCGGCCATCCGCGAGCAGGTCGGCAGCAAGCGCGCCATCTGCGGGCTATCCGGAGGCGTGGACTCCGCCGTCGCCGCCGCCCTCGTCCAAAAGGCCATCGGCTCCCAGCTCACCTGCGTCTACGTGGATCACGGCCTGATGCGCAAGGGCGAGTCCGAGCAGGTCGAGAAGGACTTCGTGGCCGCCACCGGCGTGCAGCTCAAGGTGGTTGACGCCGAGGAGCGGTTCCTGACCGCGCTGGCCGGGGTCAGCGACCCGGAGCAGAAGCGAAAGATCATCGGCCGGGAGTTCATTCGGGTCTTCGAGCAGGCACAGGCCGAACTGGTCGCCGAGGCGGGCGAGGCCGGGGAAGACGTCGCCTTCCTGGTGCAGGGCACGCTCTACCCCGACGTCGTCGAGTCCGGCGGCGGCACCGGCACCGCCAACATCAAGTCCCACCACAACGTCGGCGGCCTCCCCGAGGACATCGAGTTCGAGCTGGTGGAACCGCTGCGCCGGCTGTTCAAGGATGAGGTCAGGATGGTCGGCCAAGAGCTGGGCCTGCCCGAGGACATCGTGCAGCGGCAGCCGTTCCCCGGCCCCGGGCTCGGCATCCGCATCGTCGGCGAGGTCACCAAGGACCGGCTCGACCTGCTGCGCGAGGCCGATGCCATCGCCCGCGAGGAGCTGACGGCCGCCGGGCTCGACCGGGACATCTGGCAGTGCCCCGTCGTACTCCTGGCCGACGTCCGCTCGGTTGGCGTGCAGGGCGACGGCCGCACCTACGGTCACCCGATCGTGCTGCGCCCGGTCTCCTCCGAGGACGCGATGACGGCGGACTGGTCGCGACTGCCGTACGAGGTGCTGGCGAAGATCTCCACCCGCATCACCAACGAGGTGGACGAGGTCAACCGCGTGGTCCTGGACATCACCAGCAAGCCGCCGGGCACCATCGAATGGGAGTGACCTCCCCTCCTGTCGCACGGCCGCGCCGCCCCCACAAGACCGGGGGGCGGCGCGGCCGTTGCTAGGTGCGGCCCCCGGCCGTGGGGCCGGCGGGATCGTTGGGACCAGCTGAGTCGGTGGGGCCGGCAGGGGCAGCAGGGGCAGCAGGGGCCGTACGCAGCGCCTCGTGGCCCTCGCGGAACCAGTCCATGGGGAGGTCGCCCAGCGTGCTGGGGTCGGGCGCGGACGCCCGCGCTTGCTCGGCGCGGCGCGTACGGCGGCGTACCGCGTGGGTCACCGCCGTGATCAGCGCCGCGAGCACCAACCCTGCGGCGAGGACCGGCAGGAGAACGAACGGCGGCGGATTCCACTTCTCGGCCGCGTCGAGCGCGTAACCGGCTCCCACCGCCAGCGCCGCGACCCCGGCGACCAGGCGACCCGGTTCAAAGGTGTGCCGTCTCATTGCCGCACCACCGCCACCTGTCCCACGCCGACATCGAGGTCGAGCACCAGCGTGCCGCGTGTCTTCGCCGCGGGCAGCGGCTTGCTGCCCGCCATGGGCCGGACGGTCACCTCGCGCGAGCGGCGGGGCGCGACGTCCACATCGTCCTGCTGCTCACCCGGGAGCTGGAGGTCGCCCAGCCCCACCTGCACCGACAGCCGCAGCGTCACGTCTGTGGGCACGGTCACCTCCAGCTTGCCCGCGCCTACCGAGGCGCGTGTGGTGAGCGTACGGTCCCGCCCCGGGCGCAAGCTGGCCAGGTTGAGCGTCGCGTGTCCGGTGCCCAACTCATACCGAGGGCGCAGGTCCGCCGCTTTGACGGGCCGCCATGTCCGCTCCTGCCAGTCGGTGGTCACCGACTTCGGCAGCGCGGCAGCACTCGCGAGCAGTGCGGCGGTCAGCACCACCGAGACGATGGTGCCGCCGCTGGTACGCCCGTACAGACTGCTGACCGTGAGCGCGATGCCGAACACGGCCAGCGCACAGGCGAGTCCGACCTCCAGGCTGGTGCCGAGTGGCTGGGTATCCCACGTGCTGCCGGTGCCGATCGCCGCCGCGCACAGCGCGAGCAAAAACGTCCGACCGCCGATCGCGTCGCCGCGAGGCACCGGTGGCGCGGCGACGGAGGAGCCCGTGCGAGGCTCGTACGGGGTGTCGTCGGGACCCCACAAGTAGCCGGCGGCCGGCGCCGGGCGCGCGGAACGGGGCAACCCCGTCGTGCCGTCCTTGACGATCGGGTCGCGCCACCACGACGGGGACCCCGGCACGGGCGGCGCCCGGGTCTCCGGGGGCGCGTCCGCCACTGCCTGTGCGGTCGCGGGGTCCACTGCGCCATCGTTCTCCGCGTGCCGCCTGTGCCGCGACCAGTACCCCGCGCCCGCGGCAGCGAGGGACAGCATCATCGAGAACGCCACCACGCTGCCGTTGTTGAGCATCGACAGAAACAGCCCGCAGCCCACCAGCGCGGCCAACACCGCCGTCAGCGCCGAACCCTCGACACGCCCGGACAGCAGCCGCCTGCCCTCGTTCTGGTCCTCGCCGGCGAGCGGGATGAGCAGCCAGGCGAAGCCGTACACGATCAGACCAACACCGCCCGCCGCGCCGAGCACGGCGAGCACAACCCGGAAGAGCACCGGGTCAAGGTCGCAGTACCGCCCGAGGCCCCCGCACACTCCAGACACCAACTTGTGCTCGCGGCTGCGCCGCAACGGCGGGCGCGCCGGCTGCGGCGGCTCTGTGGCTGTGGCCGTGGCTGTAGCCGTGGCGCCGCCAGGCGCCGCCGGGGGGCGGGTGGCGCCGTCCTCGGCGGCGGGTGCATCGGTCATGCACCTATGGTGTCAACCCGGCCCCCGAGCCGGTATCCGCCATGACCCTGGACGTTCCCTGAGATCACGCTCGGGTTGTCCCTGAGATCCGTGAGTCTTCCGTTCCGCCCGCGTTGCGTATGTATTGCCCCCAGGACGGGGGCACCTCGCGGCGCGGCGGGGGCGTTCTTGTCGTGTGGGGCGGGGCGATGTGTTGTGCGGCGCAGAGCCCTGTGTTGTGCGGCGCAGAGCGTCACAGGCCGCCTCAACGAGGGAATACAGCGGCAGGGCAGCTATCGTGGCCGTTCGAACGGTACCGGGGGAAGCAGAGGGGTGTGCGGTGTCGGACGAGGGGCGGCTGGTCGCCGAGCGGTACCGGTTGGTGGAGCGGATTGGCCGGGGCGGCATGGGTACCGTGTGGAGAGCCGCCGATGAGCTGCTGGGCCGTCAGGTCGCCATCAAGCAGTTGCACATCTCGCCGTACCTGGCCGACGACGAACTGGCAACGTTGTACGAGCGCACGCGGCGCGAGGCGCGCAGTGCGGCCCGCATCGCGCATCCCAACGTGGTTGTGGTGCACGACGTCGTGGACGATCGCGGCGTGCCGTGCATCGTCATGGAGTACGTGCCCTCGACCACCCTCGCCGACGTGCTCAAGCGCAAGGGCCGCATCGCGCCCGACGAGGCGGCCAGGATCGGGCGAGGCATGATCGCCGCCCTACGGGCCGCGCACGCGGCCGGCGTGCTGCACCGGGACGTCAAGCCCGGCAATGTGCTCCTCGGCACCGCAGGCAGCCACCAAAACAGCAGCTACCACGGTCATGGTGAGGACCGAGACAGCGATGGCAGCGCGCCCGGTGTGCACGGCGATGGGTGGCACGGCGGTCGGGGCGGCGCGGCTGCGGCAGCCGATACGGACGGCGGCCGAGTCGACGGCCCGCTGGGGGATGGCCGGGTGGTCCTCACCGACTTCGGCATAGCCGTCGCCTCCGGTACCTCGACCCTGACCAAGACCGGCGAACTGGTCGGCTCCATTGACTACGTTGCCCCCGAACGCGTCAGAGGCGGTAAGCCAGGGCCCGCATCCGACCTGTGGGCACTGGGCGCGACGCTCTACCAGGCGCTTGAGGGGCGGCCCCCGTTCCGTAAGGACACCGCGTTCGAGACGGCGTACGCGATTGCCACCGACGACATGCCACCGCTGCGCTACGGCGGCATCCTGGCGCCGCTCGTCGAGGCGCTGCTCGCCAAGGACCCGGATGCGCGACCGTCTGCCGAGGCCGCGGAATGGGCGCTGCGGGCTGCCGCCGCCGAGGCCGAGACGGAGCTGATGCGCTCCTCGTCGCTGCTTTCGGAGCGGGACCGTGCGCGACGGAACGCGCCTGACGGGGCGGCACCTTCGCCCACCGGACCGGCCACGGGGCCCACATCGGCCGCGGTCTCCGCCGCTGCCGGTGCCATCGCCGCGCCGAACGCCCCGGCCACCACTTCGGATGCGCCCCAGACGCCGATCGCGACGCAGACCCCTACGCCTACGCCACATGCAACGCCTACGCCTACGCCGCAGCCGGCGCCGCTCCCGCGTCCGGCGGCGGCTGGCGGGGATGCGTCGGGCGTCGGTGGTGCGGGCAGTCTGACCGGGGGCGCGTCGCCATCGGCGCAGGTCGCCGGGGCCCCGCCCGCCGAGGGCGGCACCGCTCCCACGCACTGGCGCGCCACCCCCCAGCGGCAGCACCCGCACCAACAATCGAGCCGGCACCAACAGCCCCATCAGCCCAACCAACAACGCAACCAGCATCAGCCGCCCCATCAGTACCAACAACCCGATCAGGACCAACAGCAGCACCCTTCGCCCGCGCCGATGGGCCACCGTCACCCAGCCGAGCACACTCCAGCCCCCGGGGGCGCCTCCGGGCCCACCACGGCGACGCGCACGCTCACGACGGGCCGGTCGCAACGCAGCCGGGCGACGCTGTGGAGCGTGGTGGCCGTGACTCTGCTCGCGGTCGGAGCGGGCGCCCTGGCCGTCTACCTGGTGGCCGACGAGGACGGTGCTAGCAACGGTGCACGGCCCAGTACGAAGAAGACCGCGCCCAGCACGCCAGGCGAAGGCAACAAGGCAAGCAAGGCGCGACCGGGCCAGAGCAAGCCCAAACCGAAGCCGTCCCCCGTGCCGGATGGCTACCACCTGGTCCACGAGGAGGATTTGGGGGTCGCCTTCCCGGTGCCGGATGGCTGGACCCGCAAGACGGGCACCGGCGAGCAGGTCGATTACGTGGACCCAACCGGCAAGGTCGGCATAAAGATCAATGTGCTGGACTTCGCCTCCTCCGACCACTTGGCCCACTTCGAGGAGGTCGAGGAACAGTGGCGCGAACGGGAGCCCACCCTCAAGCGGCTGCGTATGCAGCGCACGACGTTCCGCGGCAACGCCGCCGCCATCTGGGAGTTCTCCTTCCGCGGTTCGGCTCGGGAGTTCCGGGGCATTGACCTCGGCTTTGGCCAGGAGGGCAAGGAGGAGTACGCGATCTACGTGTCGGCCCCGAGCGAGCAATGGTCGGAGTACCGGCCCATCTTCGACGTCATCAAGGACAGCTTCCACACGGCTGACGATGTGAAGAACGCGCAAGGCAACACGTCCGGCTAGCCGCGTCAAGGCGGCGTCCTCGCACGCCCCGCCCCCCAGGGGGCCCGCGGGTTAGGCCCACTGCTGGATTCGCGCGCCTTAGGGGACCCCTGCGGGCCTTGGTCAGGGGTGATCAGGGTTCAGCCCTGATGCCCGGAGCGCGGCGATCGTGTGACGATCTGCGTATGACCGCCGCCGCGACTCCTACCGAACCCCCCCTGCGCAAGCTGTACCGCAGTGCGGAAGGTCGGATGCTGGGCGGTGTCGCCCGGGGCTTGGCAGGCCACCTGGGGCTGCCGGTCTCCTGGGTGCGGATCGTGTTCCTGGCGCTGCTGATGGCAGAGGGCTTCGGCGTGCTGCTGTACGCCCTCTTCTGGTTCGTCGTGCCGCTCGGCGTCGGCGGGGTGGAGGCGCCCCGGCCCGCGCCCGTCACGGGCCCCGACGGCAAGCGCAGACTGCTGGCCCGTAAGCCGGAAAAGGGGCAGATCTTCGCCCTGATCGCGCTCGTGGCGGGCATGGCCCTGTTCGTCAGCAACTTCCAACTCGGCCGGGCCAACACCTATATCTGGCCGCTGCTGTTGATCGGCGCGGGCGTGGCGCTGGTCTGGCGGCAGGCCGACAACTCGCGGCGCGCCCAGTGGGTGGAGCTCAGTCGCCGCAAGCGGGTGCTGCCGATCGCGCGCGGCGCGGCCGGCGTCGCCCTGGTGTGCGCCGGGGTGACCGGCATCGTGGTGATGCAGGGTTCGGCCCGACACCTGGGTGCCGTGCTCCAGGCGGCGCTGGCCGTGCTGGTCGGCATCGCGCTGCTCGCCGGGCCCTACCTGGTCCGGATGGCGCAGGACTTGTCCGAGGAGCGGCTGATGCGCATCCGGGCTCAAGAGCGGGCCGAAGTCGCCGCCCATGTGCATGACTCGGTGCTGCACACGCTCACCTTGATCCAGCGGAACGCGGAGGACTCGCGCGAGGTCACCCGGCTCGCCCGCGCCCAGGAGCGGGAACTGCGCGCCTGGCTCAACCGACCGGAGGGCAGGGGCAAGGACGAGGCCGACGAACCGGCGACCCTCGCCGACGCCGTCAAGCACACGGCGGCGGAGGTCGAGGACCATCACGGGGTGCCGGTCGAGGTGGTGTGCGTCGGCGATTGCCCGCTGGATGAACGGCTGGGGGCTCAGTTGCAGGCCGCACGCGAGGCGATGGTCAACGCCGCCAAGTACGGTGGCGAGGGCGGCGCCGTGCAGGTCTTCGCCGAAGTCGAGGGGCGTACGGTCTTCGTGTCCGTACGGGACCGGGGTCCTGGCTTCGATCTGGACGCGGTACCCGATGACCGGATGGGCGTGCGCGAGTCGATCATCGGCAGAATGCAGCGCAACGGCGGCACGGCACGGCTGCGCTCCGCGCCGGACGGGGGCACCGAAGTGGAACTTGAGATGGAGAGGGTCGCGACATGACCGAAGGCGTTACGGACACCGGCGGCAGTGGCGGCGGCAGTGTCGCCGAAGGCGACCGACATGTCAGGGTTGTCCTGGTCGATGACCACCGCATGTTCCGCACCGGCGTGCAGGCCGAGATCGGCCAGACCGACCGCACGGGCGTGGAGGTGGTCGGCGAGGCGGCCGATGTCGATCAGGCCGTCACGGTCATCACGGCCACCCGCCCCGAAGTGGTCCTGCTGGATGTACATCTGCCCGGCGGCGGCGGCGTCGAGGTGCTGCGCCGCAGCGCGGCGATGATGGGCGACGCGTCGCAACCGGTGCGGTTCCTGGCGCTGTCGGTCTCGGACGCGGCCGATGACGTCATCGGCGTCATCAGGGGCGGCGCCCGCGGCTACGTCACCAAGACGATCACCGGCACCGACCTGGTGAACGCGATCTTCCGGGTACGGGACGGCGACGCGGTGTTCTCGCCGCGCCTCGCGGGCTTCGTACTCGACGCCTTCGCCTCCACGGACGCGCCCCCGGTCGATGAGGACCTGGATCGCCTGACCCAGCGCGAGCGCGAGGTTCTCCGGCTGATCGCCCGGGGTTACGCGTACAAGGAGATCGCCAAGCAGCTGTTCATCTCGGTGAAGACGGTCGAGTCACACGTCTCGGCGGTACTGCGCAAGCTCCAACTCTCCAACCGGCACGAGCTGACCCGCTGGGCCACGGCACGACGGCTGGTCTGAACCGGCAGCCGTACCGACCGGCCAAGCGCGAACCGGGACCAAAACCAAAACCGCAACCAAAACCGGAGCCGGAACCGGAACCCAGGGTGGGGCGGGGTGACCGCTCAGGGGCGGTAGACCTCACCGGGTTTGGGCACGGCCGGTGCCATGAGCTGAGGCACGGTCACGAAGGTGAACCCCCGCTTGTGCAGGGCGTCGATGATGCCGGGCACGGCGGGCACCGTCCCGTCGTATATGTCGTGCAGCAGGATGATCCCGTCCCGGTCGGACTGGTCCAGGACGCGCTTGGTGATCAGCGCCGAGTCCGTCGTCGAGAAGTCCTTGGCGGTCACGCTCCACAACACCTGGGACAGCCCGAGCTCCTTGCTTACCTTGGAGACGTCCTTGTCCGTACGACCCTGAGGCGGACGCATCAAGGTCGGCTTGTGGCCGGTGATCTCCGCTATGGCGTCCTGGGTGAGGGACAGTTCCTTACGCGCCTCGGCGGGCTCCAGATCGGTCAACCGAGGGTGCGACCAGGTGTGGTTGGCCACCTCGTGCCCCTCCTTCGCGATCCGGCGTACGAGGTCGGGGTGCTTCTTCACATGGTTCTTGCCGAGCAGGAAGAACGTCGCGGGGACCTTCTTGTCCTTCAGCGTGTCCAGCAACTTGCCGGTGTCCTTGCCGGGCCCGGCATCAAAGGTCAGTGCAATGCACTTGGCCTTGGCGCAGTCGGCCGCACCGATCTTCCCCTTGGCATCGTCGCCGGCCTTGGACCGGGCGGACGCGGGAGACGTCGCATCGCTCTGCTCCGACGAGCAGCCGCTCAGCGCAAGGGCCAGGGAGAGCACACCGGCGACGGCGCCGACCGTACTCGACGCCCGCAACGGCCCCCGGCCACGCGCACGGCGGGAAGTGGGGGCGGACGCGGCGGAACCCGCTTTGTGGGTGGCATCGGCAGCGTCGGCGGACGCGCCGGATATGGGAGGTTCAGACAGCATGCGGAGCACTGTACATGCCGTGTATACACGGAGTTCATACACCCCCCATGAGGCGTTCTCCCACCACATTAGGGGGAGCGTTGGAGGCGGCGTACGGCGGGGGAGCGTACGGCCCGGGCCGAGCACTTCGCGTTGGCCCGGGTGGACGTCGAACAGGTACCACAGGCACCGGCGCAAACACCGGCACCCAGCACGAGCGTCCGCGCTGGCCTCGGTGCCGCTTCCTTCATCGCCCTCAGGCGCGGTGGTCAAGGCGGCTGCGGGGGCGGCGGCCCGTGCCGCTGTCGCCCGGCGGCATCAGGGTGGCGATGGCCCCTGCGCCGATGTTGATGAAGAAGGAGACGATCTGTAGGACGGTCGAGGCGATCAGCGGGCCGTCACCGCAGGAGGGGTGGTCGCCCGTGTTCGGGGTGGTGATCGACCCGAAGCCGATGAACAACCCGGCCAGCAAGCCAATCGCCGCAGACGAGCGACGCGGACGCCAGGCGATGAGCTCGTGCGGGCGCCCGGAGGACATCATCATCACGATCTGATCGCCGACGATCTCGTATCCGACGAAGGGAATCAGGGGCGTGCCGGGCCAACTCCTCGCCCGTCTCCCGCATGTGCGCGTAGTCCATGGCGGCACCGCCTGTGCACCGTGGGCTGGCCCTGTTGCGCGGCAACATCAGCCCACTCATCGGCCTGGTGAGCAGGCAGCGCACCAGCTTTTCCCCGGTGTTTCCATGAGGGGCGCCGGCCGGCCCCTGGGGGCGGTTTTACGCGCCGGTCGTCAGCCTTCGCCGCGCCACAGGTCGGGCCCGAAGACCTCGTAGTGAATGTCGTCCGTGGGCATGCCAAGGGCGCGGAGTTGGTTGTGGGTCGTGCACAGGAAGGGGAGCGGGCCGCACAGGTAGGCCACGCTGTGGCGCGGGTCGGGTAGGGGCACGGCCGACAGCTCGACACGGCCCGTGCGGTGGGCGGGCCAGGGGGGTGCCGGCTGCTCGTACCACACGTGTGCGGTGGCGTCCGGCAACTTGCGTACCAGCTCGCCCAGTTCGGTGCTCAGGGCATGGGTGCGCTGGGTGCGGTCCCCGTGGAGGGCGACCACTCGGCGTGGTGAGCCGGTCGCCACCAACTGGTCGAGCATCGCGATCATCGGCGTACAACCGATGCCGGCGGAGATCAACAGGACCGGTCTGTCGTCGCCTTCGTCGAGCGTGACGTCTCCGAAGGGCACGCTGATGCGCAGCACATGACCCGCGTGGAGGTGCGTGTGCAGATGCGTGGAGACCTCGCCGTTCGGGGTGGCGCCGGTCGGGTCCACGATCGCCTTCACCGTGAAGTGCAACGCTTCGGAGCGGGCCGAGCTCAGGCTGTACTGGCGTATCTGCCGTGCCCCGTCGGGCAGTTCCACCTGCACCGATACGTACTGACCTGGTCGAAATAACGGGGGCGGCGTGCCGTCGAGTGGCCGGACGAGAAAGCTGACGACATCGTCGGCTTCCTGCGTGCGGCCGACCACGCGGTAGTCGCGCCAGACGTCACCGGCTGGGGCGTCGGCCTCCGCGTAGAGCCGACGCTCCATGGAGATCAAGGTGTTGGCGAGGAGCCAGTACACCTCGTCCCAGGCTGCTGCCACCTCGTCGGTGACGGCGTCGCCCAACACCTCGGCGATGGCCGCGAAGAGATGGGTGTGCACGATCCGGTACTGGTCGGGGGCGATGCCGAGTGAGGCGTGCTTGTGGGCGATCCGGTCGAGCATCGCGGCGGGACGGGCCTGCGAGGGAGCCACCAGCGCCGAGGCGAAGCCGGCGATGGCGCCCGCCAGCGCCTGCTGCTGCGCGCCATTGGCCTGGTTGCCCCGGTTGAACAGATCGCGCAACAACTCGGGATGGGCAGCGAAGAGCCGGTCGTAGAAGCACGCACTGATCTTGTCGATGGCGCCGCTCACGATGGGCAGCGTGGCACGGACCGTCTCGGCTGAAGTGTCGGACAGCATGTATCCACCTCAAATTCGTATCTCAAACTCGTCTTTACGGGCGTGGGGGGACACGGCCCGGCGGGCGGGGTGGTGGGGGCGAGTGATGCGCGGCTGCCCTTTTCGGCGTCGGATAGCCGGCACGCCGCGCGGGATGCGGTGCTAGGTGGGACGCGGCGAGAGGCCCAGCAGGATCGGGCCGGTCGGGGCCGTCACGAGGTCATCGATGGTCTGGGGATCGAGCGCCGCGTAGAACGCTTCCTGCGCCTGCCGCAACGCCGTACGCAACCGGCACGCCGACCGCAAGGGGCACGGCAGCTCGTCCTCGCAGCCGACCACGTCACCCACCCCTTCGAGTTCGCGAACCAACCAGCCGAGCGAGGCGGTGTGCCCGGCCGGTGTCAGGGCCAGGCCGCCGCCCCTGCCGCGCCGAGCCTCGACGACGCCGAGGTGGCGCAGTCTGGTGACGACCTTCGCGGCATGGCTGTACGGAACGGCGACGGCGTCGGCCACCTCGCGAGTGGTCGGCGCGCTGTCCTCGTCCAGCACCGCGAGGCGCATGGCGATGCGGAGCGCTACATCGGTGGCCTTGGTCAATCGCACACGAGGAGTCTATTTAATACGCATCTTTGAATCCACTTTGGGGTGGGCTTTCGGCTCTCCGCAGCACCCCGGGCTCCATTCGCCCAGGTCAGGCAGGTCGCAGTCGCGCGTAGTGGGTCAGGCCGGCCGTATGCTCCCGTAGATCGGCATGGAGAAGATCGACTCGATCCGTACGCTCGCCCCCGGCTTCGGTGCGTGGATCATCATGCCGCTGCCTAGGTAGAGGCCGACATGGCTGCTGTCGCGATAGAAGAAGACCAGATCACCGGGGGTGAGGTCGGAGGTCGCGACGCGCTTGCCGATCTTCACCTGGTCCCAGGTGGTGCGCGGCAGCAACACTCCGGCGGCCCTCCAGGCACCCTGGGTCAGCCCGGAGCAGTCGTACGAGGTGGGGCCGGTGGCGCCCCATACGTACGGCTTGCCGAGCTGTGCTCGTGCGAAGTCGATCGCCTGCTGAGCCTTGGCGATATAGGAGGGGTCGGCGGGACCGGTGATATCCCCCGAACCGTTCCCCGGCAGCTCACCGCTTTCGGAGTCGGTCCCCCCGGTCTTGGCCCCGCTGCCGTTGCTGGATTGATCGTCACTGCCCGAATTATCGGCGTTCTCGCGGCGTCGCCGCTCGCGCTCCGCACGCTCCGCACGCTCCGCACGCTCCTTGCGCGCCGCGTCGGCCTGCTGGCGGGCCAGCTCATGGGCCTTCCGCTCGGCCTCGATCTTCTTCTTCCGCTCCAGCTCCAGCAGCCGGGCCTGCTCCTCGGCGGTCAGCTCCGACAGCAGTCTCCTGGCCTCGGTCAGCTTGGTCTGGACGGCCTTCTTCTTGGTCTTGAGATCGTTCTGCGCGGTAGTGAGGGACCCCAGATTTCGGGACGCCTTGGCGCGCTCCTTCGTAGCGGCCGACTGCTGCGCTTGATAGGTCTTCAGCGCCTGCTGCTGCCGCCCGGTCATCCGGGCCAACAGATGGGACTGGTCGAAAAAGCTCTGCGAGTCGGAGGCTAGAAGCAAGGTCGCGGTGGTGCTGATGCCGCCGGTGCGGTACTGGGCGGTGGCGAAGGCGCCGAGCTTACGGCGTGCCTCGTTCACCTTTCTGGTGCGCTCGGCCACGTCGCCGAGCAGCCCCTCGACGCGGACCCGCTGCTTGTCGGTGTGCTCCTTGGCCCCGTTGTACGCCTGGGTGGCGCTACCGGCCTCCTGATAGAGCGTGTCCACCCGCTCCTTCACGGCCTCGATCGAGGGGCGCGGCTCGGTGGGCGCGGCGTGCGCCGGTGGCGCGGTCTGTGCGAGCAGGGTGAGCGAGGCGAGTGCGGCCATGGTGAGACCGATGGCGGTACGGCGACCCGATGGCATATTCAGCCTGCGGTGCGACGCCATGGGAGGCGACTCCTTCCGTGGACCGCCTACCGGGTTAGCTGTCGGGTTCGGGCTGTCCACGCGGACGTCAGGGCTGGAAGATCGCTGACGGCTGAGGGGAAGGAAGTTTTGCCCTACGGTCCGCACGGGGGGTCACGGCCCGATTCACCCCGGTGGTACTTCCCCGCCTCGCGGGAGGTGAGGAAAGGTGGGTCCCCGGCTCCGGCCGCCTTGTGGCGAACCGAACTCGGCGCGGGCCACCCGTTGCCGACGCTCTCGCCGACGGGGATACGGGGTGCCTTGGCCAGGCACCGTAGCCAATGAGCGGGGCGACTGTGAAGACGGATGTTCGATGTGTCCGGAAGGGCTGTGCGGGTTGTCAGTGGTGCGCCCTAGACTCGGTACGCGATGAGCAGCCTCTTTGATGACAGTTTCCTGGCGGACCTTGAGAACGCGGGCGGGGAACCTCCGCCCGACGATCATGAGACCCCCGAGGACGACCCGGGCCACTCCGAAGGGCCCGCGGGCCCGGCCTCGGAGCAGGTCCCGCACGACTTGTTCGCGGGATGGGACCACCAGCACTCCCAGGGTCACGGCCCAGGCGGGGCTGCCGCTAGCTTCGGGGCAGCCGCCGCTGGCTTTGGCGAGCGCGCCGGGTTTGCCGCGAGCCCCGAGGCGTACGAGGAGCCCGGCTCGTACGCGTACGGCGAGCGGGAGGCGTACTACCGCGACGGCGCGCCCCGCCCCGTCGTGGACCCCGTCGCGCTGCTGGAAGGGCTGAACGATCAGCAGCGGGCCGCCGTCGTGCACGCGGGCGGCGCACTGCTCATCGTCGCCGGCGCCGGCTCAGGTAAGACCCGGGTGCTCACCCACCGCATCGCCCACCTGCTGAGCGCGCACCGTGCGCACCCCGGCGAGATCCTCGCGATCACCTTCACGAACAAGGCCGCGGGCGAAATGAAGGAGCGCGTGCAGGAGCTGGTCGGCCCGCGTGCGAACGCCATGTGGGTCTCCACGTTCCACAGCGCCTGCGTGCGCATCCTGCGCCGCGAGTCCAAAAAGCTGGGCTTCACGTCCTCGTTCTCGATCTACGACGCGGCCGACTCAAAGCGCTTGATGGCGCTGGTCTGCCGGGATCTGGATCTGGACCCGAAGCGGTTCCCGCCCAAGTCCTTCAGCGCCAAGGTCTCCAACCTCAAGAACGAGCTCATCGACGAGGAGGCCTTCGCCGCGCAGGTGAGTGGGGACAACGCGGGGTCCGGGGGCGGCTTCGAGAAGACGGTGGCCGAGGCGTACACGATGTACCAGGCTCGGCTGCGCGAGGCCAACGCACTCGACTTCGACGACATCATCATGACCACGGTGCACCTGCTCCAGGCGTTCCCCGAGGTCGCGGAGCACTACCGTCGCCGATTTCGGCATGTGCTGGTCGATGAGTACCAGGACACCAACCACGCTCAGTACACGCTGGTGCGTGAGCTGGTCGGCCCGGCCGACTCGGCGGCCGAGCTGTGTGTGGTGGGCGACGCGGACCAGTCGATCTACGCCTTCCGCGGTGCGACCATCCGCAACATCCTCCAGTTCGAAGAGGACTACCCGAACGCGACGACGATCCTGCTTGAGCAGAACTACCGCTCCACTCAGACCATTCTCAGCGCCGCCAACGCCGTCATCGAGCGCAACGAGAACCGCCGCCCCAAGAACTTGTGGACGGACGCCGGCGCCGGCGCCACGATCACCGGCTATGTCGCCGACACCGAGCACGACGAGGCGCAGTACGTCGCCGACGAGATCGACCGGCTGACGGACACGGGCGACGCCCGCACCGGCGATGTGGCCGTCTTCTACCGCACCAACGCCCAGTCCCGCGTCTTCGAAGAGGTCTTCATCCGCGTCGGCCTGCCGTACAAGGTCGTCGGCGGCGTCCGCTTCTACGAGCGCAAGGAGGTCCGCGACATACTCGCGTACCTGCGGGTGCTCGCGAACCCCGAGGACACCGTGCCGCTGCGGCGCATCCTCAATGTCCCCAAGCGCGGTATCGGTGAGCGCGCCGAAGCGATGATCGACGCGCTCGCGCAGCGCGAAAAGATCTCGTTCGCGCAGGCGCTGCGCCGGGTGGACGAGGCGTACGGGATGGCGGCGCGTTCGGCCAACGCGGTCAAGCGCTTCAATGTGTTGCTTGAGGACCTGCGGACCATCGTCGAATCCGGCGCCGGACCGGCAACGGTTCTCGAAGCCGTCCTGGAGCGCACCGGCTATCTGGCCGAGCTCCAGGCGTCCACCGACCCGCAGGATGAGACCCGGGTGGAGAACCTTCAGGAACTCGCGGCGGTGGCGCTGGAGTTCGAGCAGGAGCGCGGCGCGGCGACGGATGAGCCCACCGACACCGAGCAGCCGGCCGACACTGGGCAACTGGCCGACACCGAGCAGCTGGCCGACGCCGCGAAGACGGCCGACGCCGTTGAAGCGGTAGAGGCTGCCGCCGCGGTGGAGGAGGCCGCCGCCGCGGCAGCCCGGGGCGCGGGCGGGGTGGGTGCTGGCGCGGGTGCGGATGCAGACGCGGGTGCTGGTGAGGTTGCGGAGGTTGTTGGTGCTGGCGGGGACGCGGACGCTGGTGCTGGCGGGGACACCGGTGCTGGCGGGGGTGCCGTGACGGGGACGTTGGCCGAGTTTCTGGAAAGGGTGGCCTTGGTCGCCGACTCCGACCAGATCCCCGATGACGACTCAGAGGGCACGGGCGTCATCACGTTGATGACCCTGCACACCGCGAAGGGCCTGGAGTTCCCGGTCGTCTTCCTGACCGGCCTGGAGGACGGGGTGTTCCCGCATATGCGGGCGCTCGGTCAGGCCAAGGAACTGGAGGAGGAGCGGCGGCTGGCGTACGTGGGCATCACGCGCGCCCGCGAGCGGTTGTACCTCACCCGCTCGACCCTGCGCAGCGCCTGGGGCCAGCCCGCCTACAACCCCCCGTCCCGCTTCCTGGACGAGATCCCCGACCAGTACCTGACGTGGAAGCGCACCGGCCCGGCGACACCATCGGCCTCGATGGGCTCAGTGGCCTCTTCACTGTCCTCGTCCATGTCCGCATCCACCCGCTCCGGTGGCCGGGGCACCACCAACGCCTTTGCGACGCGCCGGGTCAAGGACCACCCGGTGGTCTCCCTGACCGTGGGCGACCGGGTCACGCACGACTCGTTCGGCCTGGGCACGGTGGTAGCGATCAAGGGTAGCGGCGATGCGGCCGAGGCGACGATCGACTTCGGCGAGGAGAAGCCCAAACGGCTGCTGCTGCGGTACGCACCGGTGCAAAAGCTGTAGCGCTGGGCGCTGCGCCCCCGACGCGGTGCCGCTCGCGGAAGACCGGCACCGCTGATCGGCCGGGCGTGCGGTCGGCTCGGCGTGCGGTCGGGCCGGCGTGCGGTCGGGCGGGCCGCCCTCTGGTGAGGGTGAGCGCCGGGTGCTGGGTGGTTTAAGTGGGGTCCAGCCCGTGGCCGCGGAGCCAGGACAGCGGATCGACGGCCGACCCACCGCCGGGCCGTACCTCGAAGTGCAGGTGCGGTCCAGTGGAGTTGCCTGAGTCGCCCGAGTACGCGATCGTGTCGCCCGCCTGAACCGACCCGGAACGGAACTTCGTGCTGCTCAGATGGCAGTACCAGGTCTCGGTGCCATCGGGCGAGGTCACTATCGCCATGTTCCCGTAGGCGGTGTTGAACTGCGTACGCACCGTGCCATCGGTGGCGGCCATCACCGGCGTACCTTGATCGACGGGAAAGTCGATACCGGTGTGCACCGACATCCAGTTGATGCCCGCCTGTCCGTACATGGCGCTGAGCCCATGCTGCTGCACCGGGAGTGCGAACTTCGGCCGCATCGCCTCCTTGCGTGCTGCCTCCTGCGCCTTGCGCTTCTTCTCGGTGGCCTGCCGCTCCTTGAGGTCGATGCGCTCTTGGGTACGGCTGGCGCGATCGGCGAAGTTGTCGGCCTCAGCGGTGAGCCCGGCGAGCTGGGTGTCCAGCTTGCTGTTGGCGGCGGTGGGCTGCACCGTGGGCCGATCGGGCGCGGCCTGCGTGGTCGCTTCTGCCTTCTTGTCGCTGTCGCTGCCTACACCGCTGACGGACGCGGCGGCCACGGCCGCAACGCCCATGACGGCGACGGACGGTACGGCGACGGTGAGGAGTGCGGAGCGCCGGGACCGCGTGGCCGGGCGACGGCGGCCACGGCCGCCGCCATCTCGGCGCAGCGGCGGCGCCGTGGCAGTGGCGGCTTCGGGCTGCTGCTGCCGGCGGCGTGCGGCGCGGGTGCTGGGTTCGGCGACTGCGGTCGTCGAGTGGCCGGGGGAGCGACTGCTGAGGGGGGGCGTATCGCCCGGGTCGGCGTCGAGTTCGTACGGTGCCTCGTCGGGGTTGGTGTCGAGTCCGTACGGTGCGTCGAGGTCCGCTTCGTCCACGACGGGGAAGGTGGCGGTGCGTTCAGGCTCCGCTTCGGGCGCGGGTTCGAACGCCTGCTCGTGCGCCTGAGCAGGCTCATCACGCGGCTGCTGCGGCTGCTGCGATTGCTGGTACGGCTGTGTGTACGGTGACGCATCGGCGGCGGTCGTCTCGTAAGAGCCGGTGTCCCACTGTGTAGTGCCGTACTGCCCGAGTTCGTGCTGGCCCGTGTCCCACGCCCCGACGTCGTGCTGCCCAACGGCGGCGTGCTGCCCGGTGTCCCACTGCCCAGTATCGAGCGACCCGGTTTGGAACGAACCAGTATGGAACGATCCGGTGTCCCACTGCTCGGCGTCGTGCTGGCCTGAGTCGCGGGGACTGATGGGGTGCGGACTGGCGGCGTGTTGCCCGGTGCCGAAAGCTCCGGTGTCGCAAGACCCGATGTCAAAAGACCCGGTATCGAATGATCCAGTGGTGAACGACCCCGTGGTGAACGACCCGGTGTCGAACGCTGCGCCGTTCCACTGCCTGGCGTCGAACTGACCTGAGTCATGCGGACCGTCCGCGAAGGGCCCGACGTCGAAAGTGCCCGTCGCGAACTGTCCCGTATCCAACTGGCCGGTGTCCGCAGGCCCATTGAGGAACTGGCCGGCTGCACTGTGGTTGGGCTCAAACTGCCCCGGGTCGGCCTGGCCTGTGCTGCCCCAGGCGTTCGTGTCCCACTGGCCGGATGTGTCGGCATCCACTCCCGCATACGGGCCACCCGCCATCTGCGGATAACCAGTTGCGGTGCCCCAGGTGCCGGTGGTGTGGTGGCTGCCGGTGTCGTACCCGCCGGATTGATCGTCGTACGCGCCACTCCACTGCCCGGCGTCGTACTGCCCAGCGTGCCCAGCGGACTGCCCGTCGTACGGGTCGGCAGGCTGCCCGTCATACGGTCCGCCGTCGTACGTGACGCCAGCGTCGGTGTCGGTGCCATGGGCGGCGTGCTGCTGGCTGCCGTGCTGGCTGCCGGGGAGCGTGCCGTACAACGGGTCGCCGACTCCATCGGCTTCGCCGTAGCCGGCGGAAGGGTGGTCAAAAGTATCGAAGGTGCCGGTGGCGTAACCGTCATACCCGGTGTGGCCATGCTGTGCACTCTGCTGGTCATACGACCCGTAGTGCGCTGATGAGGCATCTGGTGCGGGGGCCGCCGGGTCTGAGCTACCCGACGGGTGACGGTTGTTCACCACCAACTTCTCTTTCGCCTCGACAGCAGGAGAATTAGCGGCGACTGTACCCGGCAGTACGCGACGCCGACAATCTTCCGCTGGTTTCGTGCTCGAAGAGAACGGGCATTTGGTCGCCTTTCGGCGCTTCGATCGGCATTACTTGGCCGTGCGTTCGAGTCTTGTTCGAGAGAAAGAGCGGCGACCGCGCAACCGAACGTGCCGCTGACGCGTCTGCGCCCCCTTCATCGGTGTCCGCTTCGGCCGTACTTCGGTGCGGGTTACGCCGCACGCCGGAAGATCGAGATCTTCGGTGTTACCGATGCGCGTGTTGTGCGCGAGGTGCTGAGCTTCTAACTGATCAATAGGCGCGGACCATACGGGATTCAGTGCCGGGCTCGGCGCTGCAATAACCCGCGAATTGAGTGCAGTAATCCGGCGCGGCCCCGCGTAACTCCATGATCAGCACGGCGGACACAGCCCCGGCCCGTGCCCGGATACGCATCCAGTCGGCCAGCGCGTCAGCTGGCGGGGTGCGGGTGTGGGAGTGATGACCCTCGCCGTGGTGTTGCGGTGGCCGCTCGGCGGGCTCGCGGCGGGCTCGGCGCGTACCGTACGCAGTGACTCACGTGTGATTTCCCCCTCGCTCTCCACCGGGGGACGGTCGCTTACGAGATGCTGGCGATAACGTGCGTTCACACCTATGGCCGATGACGGCAGTCGTGCGTGGTACGTGCGGGTCGCAGGCGGAAGCGTGCGGCCAGGAATCCATAACAGCATGGAGGCAGTGATGGGAGTGACCGGTCCGATCCGCGTGGTGGTGGCCAAGCCGGGGCTCGACGGCCACGATCGCGGGGCGAAGGTCATCGCGCGTGCGCTGCGAGACGCTGGTATGGAGGTCATCTACACCGGACTGCACCAGACCCCGGAGCAGGTCGTGGACACCGCGATCCAGGAGGACGCCGACGCGATTGGCCTGTCCATCCTGTCCGGTGCGCACATGACGCTCTTCGCCAAGGTTCTTGAACTGCTGCGTGAGCGCGAGGCAGCGGACATCAAGGTGTTCGGCGGCGGCATCATCCCCGAGGCGGACATCGCTCCCCTCAAGGAGCAGGGGGTGGCCGCGATCTTCACGCCGGGCGCTCCGACCACCGCCGTGATCGAGTGGGTACGGGCCAACGTACGGCAGCCCGCCGAGGCGTAACCCCATCCCGGCCCTTAACCCGGCCCCGAGCTCAGCCGCGACCCCCGGTGCACGGTGCGCCAGGGGTCCGGTGCGTCGTTGGCCCGATGGTTGGCCGGGGAGCGGGCGCCTGTTCGGGCCCCGCGGCACTCTGCCCCCGGCCATCTCGGCCCCATCCCAGAGCCCCCGGCCCATTCGGGACGACCAGGGCTGGGGCGGGGTGTCTGACGGCCTAGCCGGGTTGGCCTTCTCCCGGCTTGTCGGCCAGTTCCGCCTGTATCGTCGCGCGAAGTCGCAGCGTGCCGACTAACCGCTGAAACGCCTCCGACCAGTAACCAGTCGCCCCCGGCGCGCCGTCGCGTGGTTCCTCCGCCAGCGCCGTCAGGATCTCAAGTCGGTCGGCCAGCGCGGGGTCCAGGCACCGCTCGGCCAGGCCCATCACCCCGCTGAAACTCCACGGGTAGCTGCCCGCGTCACGAGCGATGTCGAGCGCGTCCACGACCGCGCGGCCCAGCGGTTCGGCCCAGGGGACCGCGCACACGCCCAGCAGCCGAAAGGCATCGGACAGGCCGTGGGCGGCGATGAACTCCGCGACCCATACGGCCCGTTCCTCCGGCGGCAGCACCGCGAGCAGCTTGGCCGGGTCACGCCAGGAGGGGCCTTCGGCCGATGCGAGCGGCCGACCGCCGAGCGCGGCCCGTACGGCCGGCGCACTGCCATGGGTGTGGGCGGGCGCCGATGCGGTGGGTGTGGGGGGCGATGCGTTGGGCGGAGGAACGGTAGCGGGCGAAGGCGCGGGCGGGGGCGGGGGCGGGGGCGTTTGAGCGGGGCCGGTGGCCGGGGTGGCTGGAGTCCCCGCTGGACCGGATGGTCCGGCCGAGGCGGGTCCTTGCGGTGTCGGGGTGGCCGGTGCGCCATGGCCCGGGCTCGGGTCGAGGCTGGCGAAGGCCAGGGCCGCGCGGGCTGCGAGTCCCGTGGGGGCGGCAGACGTATCGCCGCCGACCGGGGTACTGAGCAGGGCGCGCGCCCAGGCGGCGTCCCGTTGCCGCACGGCGGCGCGGCTCCATGCTGCGTGGAGTTCCGCCTCCCAGCCATCGGCGACCGGGACCGCCAGGATGCGCGCGGGAGTACGCCCGCCGAACTGTTGGGACCAGGTCGCCAGCGGCGTTGCCTCCACCAACTGGCCCAGCCACCAGGCCCGTTCTCCGCGGCCGGACGGCGCCTTCGGTACGACTCCATCGCGCTGCATTTCGCTGTCACAGCTCCGCGGCGGATCGATGACCACCTCCGTTTGGCCGGCTGCCTCCTCCCGCAGGGTGACGCAAGCCCGAGAGCGTGTGGCCATCCGGGCGGCCAGGGCGGAGCCGGGGAGGGCCGAAAGGAGCTCGGCCGCCGTGGAGCGGACATTGCGGCTGCGGTCGGACAGTGCCTGCTCGATGAACGGCTCGTCGGCAGACGAGAGCCCCTCGCGCAGCGAGTCGAGGAACATCAGCCGATCCTCGGCCCGCTCGGTCGGCCAGGTACGACAGAGGAGGTCGAGCGCGGCAGCCGGGTCCCGACGCCGCAGCGATGCGAGCAGCGCGACCCGTTCGGCGAACAGCCCCTCCTCCCAGAGGCGGTTCGCCGCCCCCTCATCGAGCACGGCGCCGGGGGCCGCCCCATCGAAGGCGCCGCCTGCCGGGCCGCCGCGTAGGGCGAACCTCCAGTCCGGGTTGAGCCGTGCCAACCACAGCGCACGCGGCCCCGCGAGGGTGAGCGCTGCCGGGCGCAGGTCCGTCCGGGCGCGGGCCGCATCGATGAGGGCGGGCAGCAGTGACGAGGGCGCGCGGTAGCCGTACCCGTTGGCGGCGGAGAGCCACTGCGGCAGCAGTTCCGCCAGGTCGGGCGCGGTGCGCGGACCGTTGCCACCCGTACCAGCGCGGTCGGTGAGCAGCATGGCCAGCCGCAACCGGGCGGCGGGCGGCAACGTCGGCCTGGTGTCGTCGGGCGCGGGAACCGGCCGGGGCCTGGCGGCGGCGGGCAGCAGCCCCGCGCGGCGCCGCACCGTGCTGACCGCGGCAGCCTCCAACAACGCCATCGGGGCATCCTGCCCCGGCCGCGCGGCGACGGGCGGGGTGCGCCGATCCGTACCGAGCAGGGCGGCGGCCAGCAGGTCGTCCCAGCCGACGGGAGGGTTCGCCGTGTGGGGGCTCGCGGCGCTGGGGTTCGCCGTGTGGGGGCTCGCGGCGCTGGGGTTCGCCGTGTGGGGGCTCGCGGCGTCGGAGGGCGTTGCGGCGGGGGTGACCGGGGTGTCGGTCAACGTCACGGTGTGCCTCCAGGGGCCGGGAGGTGGCTGATCATGGGCGGCGATGGGCTCGGCTCGATGCGCGTGGCGGCGTCGCGAGAGAGCGGCGTCGTCATGATGCCGCTCGGCGGTTGCCCGGCGACAGCGATACGGGCGTTTCGTCCCAGGCCGTGAGAGGGACGAAACCGCGGTGCCCGCACTCGCCGAAGACGGTGAGGGGAGCACCACCCGATATCGAGGCGAGCTGCCACAGGTTGGTGGGGCAGCGGGGGTCGATGGGCAGGGCGAGCCCGGTATCCGCGTCGGCGAGCTGCCAGCCCTTGGCATCGGCTCGCGCCGCTACTGCGGCTTCGCCGCTGCCGCCGGCTGGGCTGCCGGTCGGGCTGCCGGCGCTGTGGGCGCTACTGCCGCTGCCACCGGGCGTACTGCCGCTGCCGCCGGGGGCAGCGCAGTTGCCGTCGCCCGTACCGCCGCGCGCGGTGCCTGTGGTGGCGAGCGCGGCCACGGCTGCCGCGTCGGGTATCGGAACGACGCGGGAGAGGATCACCGGCCAGGCGTCGAGCCAGGGATCGTCCCGTAACGCAGTGCCGTACGCAGCGAGAGCGGTGGATACGTCCACTCCGGGCGGAGCAGAGACGGTCGCGCCGGCCGGCACCCCGTCGTGGGCGTCCGCCCGAGTGGCAGCGGTGGTGGCAGCGGTGGCGGCGGCGGACGGCTGAGAGGGGCCTGGGCCGGACTGGCCCGTGGTCTCATCGGCCTGGGCCGTGGCTACTGCGCTCCGGCCGTCCCTAGTAGCTGGCGCGGCCGTCTCCCGAGCTTCATGCGCAGCAGTCGTGGCTGCCCGGTCCTCGGGCGCCGGCGCTTGGGGCTGGGGCTGGGGTCCTGCACTGCTCACCGTCCCGTAGCACGTGCCGAGCGTGGCGCGCAGGAGGCGGGCAGCGGGGTAGTACGCGAGGTCGGCGTCCAGCACGAGGCCGACCGGCAGGGCCAGCTCGGGGGCGCGGCCCGCGGCACCGAAGGAGAGAAGCATGGCCATCCGGCCCGTCCGCGAGCCGCGCAGCCATACGCGCCGAGTGGTCAGCTTGCCGTCGTCGCTGTCCTGGCGAGCGAGGACCAGCCAGTGATCCCGGACGGGGTCGGCCGTGGCCAGCAGTTCGGCCGTGTCCGTGGTCAGCCCGATGCGCGTACGAGCCGTGGCGGCCAGCGGCGCCGGGAGATCGGCCACTCGGAGGAAGCCCTCAGTGAGGAGGTGCAGCAGTGCGCACTCCTCAAGCAACCGGGACGGCCAGTCCGGGCCGGACGAGGCGATCGTGCCCAACTCCCGTGCCCGAGAGGCAAGACCGGGTGCCTGCGCGTCCACCATGCGGGCGGCTGTCTCATCCCACTGGGTATAGCCGGACCGGTCGGCTCCAGCCAAGCCGTCCCGGAGGAGATCGGCGAGCCGCTGCTCCAATTCCGTAGCGCCTGCGGCGATGCGGCGCTCTCGTTGCTCGACGCGCTCCGTGCGCCGGCGCGCCGGCGCATCGCCCCGGGCACCCTGCGTGCCCTCGCCGGCATCATCCGGCCCCCGCATGCCGTCCGCGCCGGCACCACCGGCCGAAGCCACCACCCGCTCCGCGCGCTGGCGTCGGCTGCTCAGCCACTCGTCGGCCCACGGCGGCGGCACGGCCTCGCGCACGGTGTCTCCCGCGGCCCATAGCAGCAGCAACCCCAGGGCGTGCTTGCACGGGAACTTACGGCTTGGGCAACTACACCGGTACGCCGGCTCCGTAAGGTCGATCACGGCTTGGTACGGCTTGGTGCCACTGCCCGCGCACAGCCCCCACAAGGCACCATCCTGCGTCCCGCTGCCTGACCACGGCGCGGGCGTCGCGAGCCTGCTGCCCGCCTTTTGTGATGAAGCGTCAGGAGCCAGCGCGAGCACCTGTTCCGCCGTCCATCGTTCCCCCTGCACATCCATGTCTACGACGTTAGGCCACCCCTCTGACAATCGCTCTGACCTGCGGGTTCGGTCGGCCAGGACGGATTGTCAGAGGGGTGGTGCATGGTGGAGAACGTCCCCGGCTGAGGCAGCCGGATGGGCGTGCGAGGAGGGGGATTTGTGACCGTGTTTGGGACCGCGAAGACCATGCCGGGAGCCGCGAAGGCCGCGCCTGGAGCCGCTGGGACGGGCGAAGCCGCCGATACGGCGGGAACTCCTGCAACTGTTGGAGCCGCGCACGAGACCGAGGGACGCGCGGAGGTGCTTCGGCCACATGCCGAAGACACGTTCGCCGATGAACTGGCCGCGCTCGCCGCGGCCGACGATCGGCCGCGGCCGGCCCGTTGGCGGCTCTCACCGTGGGCCGTTGCCACCTATCTGTTGGGCGGAACACTGCCGGACGGCACCGTGATCACGCCGAAATACGTGGGACCGCGCCGCATCGTTGAGGTGGCCGTGACGACGCTGGCCACCGATCGTGCGCTGTTGCTGCTCGGTGTTCCGGGCACCGCGAAGACCTGGGTGTCGGAGCATTTGGCGGCGGCGGTGAGCGGAGATTCGACGCTGCTGGTACAGGGGACGGCGGGCACGCCGGAGGAGGCCATCCGGTATGGCTGGAACTATGCACAGCTCCTGGCCCACGGGCCGAGTCGGGACGCGCTGGTGCCAAGCCCGGTGATGCGGGCCATGGCAGACGGCATGACCGCGCGCGTCGAGGAGCTGACCCGTATTCCGGCCGACGTACAGGACACGTTGATCACCGTGCTGTCGGAAAAGGTCTTGCCCATCCCGGAGTTGGGCGATGAGGTGCAGGCGGTACGGGGGTTCAATCTGATCGCCACCGCCAACGATCGAGACCGCGGCGTCAACGAGCTGTCCAGCGCGCTGCGTCGCCGGTTCAACACCGTGATATTGCCGCTTCCTGCGACGCCCGAGGCCGAGGTGGACATCGTCGCGCGCCGCGTTGACCAGCTCGGGACGTCGCTCGACCTGCCGTCCGTGCCCGAGGGCCGCACGGAAATCCGGCGCGTCGTGACGGTCTTTCGCGAGCTGCGTGAGGGGGTGACCGGCGACGGCCGTACGAAGCTCAAGTCCCCGTCCGGCACGTTGTCCACGGCGGAGGCGATCTCCGTGGTCACCGGCGGCCTCGCACTGGCCGCGCACTTCGGCGACGGCGTGTTGCGCGCGGGCGATATGGCAGCGGGCATTTTGGGCGCGGTGGTGCGGGACCCGGCCGCAGACCGGGTGATCTGGCACGAATACCTGGAAGCCGTCGTGCGGGAACGTGACGGCTGGCAGGACTTCTACCGAGCCTGCCGAGAGGTGAGCGCGTGAGCACGCTGGGCGAGCGGGCGCGGTCCACGCAGGCCGCGCCGAACGAGACCACCGACGCGGCCGACCTGGACAACGCGGCCGACCTGGACAACGCGACCGACCTGGACAACGCGACCGACCTGGACGACACGACTGACCTGAACGACGCGGACAACGCGACCGGCCCGAGCAAGACGGCGGGTACGGCGGGTACGACCGATACGGCGGGTACGACGGATGGCGCGGGCGCTGGGCCGCTGCTCCTGGGCGTACGGCACCACGGTCCCGGCTCGGCGCGCGCCGTACGAACGGTTCTTGAACGGTGTGTGCCCAAGGCCGTGTTGATCGAGGGCCCACCAGAGGCAGACGCGTTGCTGCCGCTGGCCGCGGACCCGGACATGCAGCCCCCCGTCGCGCTGTTGGCCCATGTCGCGAATGAGCCCGGCCGAGCGGCCTTTTGGCCGCTCGCGGAGTTCTCACCGGAGTGGGTGGCGATCCGGTGGGCGGTGGAGCGTGGGGTTCCGGTGCGGTTCATCGATCTGCCGGCGGTGCACACCTTGGCTCTCGCCGGGACGGACCTGGAACCCGCCGCGGGCCAGCCGGAACAGGAGGAGCCTGCTGGACCGTCCGCAGACCTCCCCGCTGAGGAGCGGCCAGGCGGGGACGGGGACGGGGCGAGTTCAGGGACCGCCGATGTGCGGATCGATCCGTTGGCGGTGCTCGCGGGGGCGGCAGGGTACGACGACCCCGAGCGGTGGTGGGAAGACGTCGTAGAACATCGAGGCGCGCACGTGCATGGTGATGACGGGCATCGGGGCGCGCCTGCACGCGGCGGTAACGATGACGAACACGCCAGCATGGCGCCCCCCGCCGAGCGAGCCGAGCCGCGCGCCTCGGGCGGGCGCGCCGGCGGGCCGGGGGAGGCCGAGCGCCAGGATGGAGGAGGCAAGGACGGCCACGCGACGGCTGCCGTGACGGTGACGGCCGCTGCGACGGCGGCCGGGCGGGCTCAGGCCCTCGCCCCGTTCGTCGCGGTCGGCGAGGCCATGGCCGCGCTGCGCGACGAGTACGGGCACGGCGGACACGGGGCCGACGCGGCGCGCGAGGCGCATATGCGGCTGCGGTTGCGGGAGGCGCGGCGGGAGTTCGGTGATGAGGTCGCTGTCGTCTGTGGTGCCTGGCACGTGCCGGCGTTGTCCGCCAAGACGACGGTGGCGGCGGATCGAAAGCTGCTGCGTGGGTTGCCCAAGGTCAAAGCCGAGCTGAGTTGGGTGCCGTGGACACATCGCCGGCTCTCTCGGCGCAGCGGGTACGGCGCGGGCATCGCCTCGCCCGGCTGGTACGGCCATCTCTTCAGCTCGCCCGATCGGCCGGTGGAGCGGTGGATGACCAAGGTCGCGGGGTTGCTGCGAGAGGAGGACTACCCCGTATCGACCGCGCATGTGATCGAGGCCGTGCGGCTCGCGGACACCCTTGCCATCATGCGTGGCCGCCCGCTCGCGGGGCTCACCGAGACCATCGACGCCATCCGATCCGTGCTCTGTGAGGGCTCGGATGTGCCACTCGCCCTGGTGCGGGACCGGTTGGTGGTGGGGGACGACATCGGCGAGGTGCCCGATGCGGCCCCCGCGGCGCCGCTACAGCGCGACCTCACCCGGGCGCAGCGCGCGCTGCGCCTCAAGCCGGCTGCTGGCGAACGGGAGTTGGACCTCGATCTACGAAAGGACACGGACGCGGAACGTAGCCGGCTGCTGCACCGTGTGCGACTCCTTGGCGTCGAATGGGGCGTGCCATCGGACCGCGCCCGCGCGGGCACCGGCACGTTTCGCGAAACCTGGCGGCTGAGCTGGGAGCCCGAACTCGCGGTGCGGGTCGCCGAGGCCGGTATCTGGGGAACGACCGTGCTGTCCGCCGCGACCGCGAAGGCGGAGGCCCTGGCCGTGGACGCGCGGGGGCTGGCAGCCGTCACCGAGTTGGCCGAGCGCTGCTTGCTCGCCGGGTTGCCCGACGCTCTCCCAGTGGTGATGCGGGTGCTCGCGGACCGTGCGGCCTTGGACGCCGATGTAGGGCACTTGGCGCAAGCGCTGCCGGCGCTGGTGCGGTCCGTGCGGTACGGAGATGTGCGGGGGACGGACGCGGCGGCGCTTGGCGAGGTGGCGGCCGGCCTCGCCGAGCGGGTTTGTGTCGGACTGCCGCCCGCATGCGTCGGCCTGGACGCGGACGGTGCGGGGGAGATGCGCGAGCACCTGGACGCGGCCCACCGGGCCATCGGCCTGCTGGCCGAGACGCGTGGCCAGACCGTGGTGTCGTCGGCAGCGGACCGGGGCGCCGGCGGCACCACGGACGGCGCCGTGGACGATGCCCCGTCCAGCCCCGACGCCGGTGGCGGCAGTAGTGGCAGCGGTGCTGGCGGTGGAGAGGCCGGCCGGCCGGACAACGCCGGCGCAGGCCCGGGCGAGCTGGGGTTGCGGGCGCGGTGGTCCGCCGTGCTGCGAGTCCTGGCGGAACGTGATGGCACGCCGGGGCTGATCCGGGGTCGGGCTGCCCGACTACTCCTCGACGATGGGCGGCTGGCCGAAGGAGAGGCCGCCCGGTTGATGGGCCTGGCGCTGTCACCCGGCACCCAGCCGGTCGCGGCGGCTGCCTGGATCGAGGGGTTCATCGGCGGAGGCGCTGGTGGCGGCATGCTCCTGGTCCACGACGAGCGGCTGCTCGGCCTGATCGACGGTTGGCTGTGCGGCGTCGCGGCCGAGGCGTTCACCGATGTGCTCCCCTTGCTGCGCCGTACCTTCTCCGCGTACGAGGAAGGAGTACGCCGCACGCTAGGTGAGCTGGTGCGGCGCGGCCCCGCCGGCGGCCCTGCCCATGCGGGCGGCCCCTCCATCACCGCTGTGGCCCCGGGCTTCGCTCCGGAGACCGACCCCGAGCGTTCGTCAGCCGTGTTGCCCACCCTGTGGGCGCTGCTCGGGGTGGCGGACGAACAGCGGCGCGCTGACCCGCGTACTGACCCGCGCGCCGAGCGTGCGCTGGCGGCGCGTGCGCGGGCAGGCGCAGGGTCGGTGAGTGGGTCGGTGAGCGAACCAGTGACCGGAGCCGCGGTGGGGGCGGCGGTCCTGGCAGACAGCGGCACTGCTGACGAGCCCGGTGGGTCTGCCACGGGGGGAGCTGTCACTCCGGCGGCCAGCGAGGTCGCCGTACACGCCGTATCGGACGCGGAGCGGTTGCGGCGGTGGCGGCTGGTGCTCGGTGGTGGGGAGGGTGCAGACGGCACGGGATGCGCGCTCGGTGGCAGGGACGCGGCCATGGACCGGACGCTGGAGGCGCTGTACGGGCAGCGTGGCGGCGATGGCGCGAGGGGCACGGGTGGGCGCGGCAAGGGCGGACAGTCGGGACAGCGCTCCGCAGGTCTTGGCGATTCGGCTCCGCGTGTGGCCCGCTGGCTCGGCGACATCCGTACGTACTTCCCCACCTCCGTCGTCCAGGTCATGCAGCGCGACGCGATCGACCGGCTCGGTCTGTCCACACTGTTGCTTGAGCCGGAGATGTTGGAGGCGGTCGAGGCGGACGTTCATCTCGTGGGGACGCTGCTGTCCCTCAACGAGGCGATGCCGGAGACCACCAAAAGCACGGCACGAGCCGTGGTGCGTAAGGTCGTTGACGATCTGGAGAAGCGACTGGCGACCCGAACGCGCGCCACCCTCAACGGCGCACTCGACCGTTCCACTCGCATCAATCGCCCCCGCCACCGGGACATCGACTGGAACCGCACCATCCGCGCGAACCTCAAAAATTATCTGCCCGAGCAGCGCACGGTGATCCCGGAGCGGCTGATCGGGTACGGGCGCGCCGCGCGCGGAGTGCAGAAGGACGTCATCCTCTGCATCGACCAGTCGGGGTCGATGGCCGCTTCCGTCGTCTACGCCTCGGTGTTCGGAGCCGTGCTGGCATCCATGCGTTCGCTGGCTACCCGGTTGGTCGTCTTCGATACCTCGGTCGTGGACCTCACGGACCAGTTGGACGACCCGGTGGACGTGTTGTTCGGCACGCAACTCGGCGGCGGCACCGACATCAACCGGGCCCTCGCGTACTGCCAGTCGCAGATCACCAGGCCAGCCGACACCGTCGTCGTGCTAATCAGCGATCTCTACGAAGGGGGCATACGGGACGAGATGCTCGGGCGAGTGGCGGCGATGAAGGCGTCGGGCGTGCAGTTCGTGACGCTGCTGGCGCTGTCCGACGAGGGCGCGCCGTCGTATGACCGGGAGCACGCGGGGGCGCTCGCGGCGCTCGGTGCGCCGGCCTTTGCCTGCACACCTGACCTATTCCCCGAGGTGATGGCGGCGGCGATTGAGCGGCGACCACTGCCCATACCGGACAAGGAGCCGCATCGGTGACTTCGGTGACCGAGGGCTTGCGCGGCCCCCCGCACAGCGTGCAAGGATCACCTACACGCCGATGCACCTCTCCACCCGTGGGGGAGGCCCTTCCTCGCGCCATGTGCGTTGCGTTCATCGCGTGCCGTGTGTGCGGTTCGTGCGGCGTGTGGTGCGTGCGGTTCGTGGGGTGTGTGCACCGCGTTGATCGGGGATGCCCGTCTCACCGCTGTGTGCACGCAGCGCGCAATGACCGCACGACGGTGGTGGTGGCACTGCTCGCCGGAGTAGCCTTTCTGGTAAGGGAGTTCGTACTCGGTAACCACGCTCTTGCGTCGGCGCGCAGGGCTCAATGCGGACCGGACGCCGTGACCACCACCGGCGGCCCCGCCCCCTCGAACCGCCGGAGAGCACGGGCTCCGCCAGGCCCGTGCTCTCCGGCCACCACCGGCCGAATGCACCGCCGCACCAGGGCAGTTCACGCCGACCGCGAGGCGGCGCCCCGCCGCTACCCCCTTCGTATGCCCTACGCGCCCCCGCTCCTGCCCTCGCACCACCGCACCTTTAGGCATCACTGCATCACTGCATCACTGCGTTTCAAGGCACCACCGCCGCCCAGCCTTCGCGTAGCGCCGCCGCGCCGCAGCCCGCGCCACCCACCCGACCCGCAGCGCCCGCTACACCCAGCACCGGCTCGGACCCCGCAGCCCGCTGCACCCGAGCGCCGGCTCGGCCCGCACTGTGCGCCTTGTCCGTATGCCTGCGCCGCGGGCTTGGGGGCGGCCGTCCTCGCTAGTGTCTCTCCGGCGGGCGTCGGCGCGAGTCTCTACCCGCCCCGCTGCTCGCGCGGCTCCTCGCAGCTTCCCGCACCCACTCGCGTACCCGAGACCTGACGAGGGAGGCGGGTGTCACCTAAGTCCACTTTTGTCCCTAGTGGTTCTTCTGGGGCGCTACCGCCTGACAGTGAGGGTTTCGACGGCGTGAACGTCTGGGGCCTGGCATCGGAAGGTCATCGGACGGCTGGGGGCCTATATCGGCTGACCGGGTGGTCTCCCATGGTGCTGGGACACCCGGTCGTAGGGATCTGTGACTGTTATCACCGCCCAAGTGTGATCTGCGATTTAGGGCGGCCAGGCCTGCGGCGATAACCTGCCAGGCGGACATGCCGCGTACCCGGCTGACGCGTCCAACCTCCTAGCGATCTGTAGCGACCTTGGTGACCGCGTCGTCACGCTGCCCTTCGCGGCACGCCCGCGCAGACAAGAACCGCGATCACTCAGACCGCTGGTGTAGTTGAGAAGCAAAGGGACGGACGCGCGTGGACCTGTTCGAGTACCAGGCGAGGGACCTCTTCGCCAAGCACGGTGTACCGGTGCTGGCCGGTGAAGTCATCGACACGCCTGAGGCGGCGCGCGAGGTGACCGAGCGTCTTGGCGGCCGAGCGGTCGTTAAGGCGCAGGTAAAGGTGGGTGGCCGCGGCAAGGCCGGTGGGGTGAAGCTGGCCGCTGACCCGGCCGACGCGGTAGAGAAGGCCACCCAGATTTTGGGTATGGACATCAAGGGCCACACGGTCCACAAGGTGATGCTGGCCGAGACCGCGGACATTGCGGAGGAGTATTACGTCTCCTTCCTCCTCGATCGCACTAATCGCACCTTCTTGGCCATGGCCTCCGTCGAAGGCGGCGTGGAGATCGAGGTCGTTGCGGAGCAGAACCCCGACGCGCTGGCCAAGATTCCGGTCGATGCGATCGAGGGCGTCACCGACGCCAAGGCCCGTGAGATCGTCGCCGCGGCGAAGTTCCCGGCCGAGCTCACCGACCAGGTTGTCGAGGTTCTCAAGACGCTGTGGACCGTCTTCATCAAGGAAGACGCTCTCCTCGTCGAGGTGAACCCGCTGGTCAAGACCGGTGCAGGCAAGGTCATCGCGCTGGACGGCAAGGTGTCCTTGGACGCCAACGCCGAGTTCCGCCAGCCGGACCACGCCGCGCTTGAGGACAAGGCCGCGGCCAACCCGCTGGAGGCGGCGGCCAAGGCCAAGGGCCTGAATTACGTCAAGCTTGACGGCCAGGTCGGCATCATCGGCAACGGCGCGGGGCTCGTCATGAGCACCTTGGACGTCGTCGCGTACGCAGGCGAGGCCCACGGCAACGTGAAGCCCGCCAACTTCCTCGACATCGGCGGCGGCGCGTCCGCCGAGGTGATGGCCAACGGCCTGGAGATCATTCTCGGCGACCCGGACGTCAAGTCCGTCTTCGTCAATGTCTTCGGCGGCATCACCGCGTGCGACGCGGTCGCCAACGGCATCGTGCAGGCCCTTGAGCTGCTGAAGTCGAAGGGCGAGGACGTCACGAAGCCGCTGGTCGTGCGCCTCGATGGCAACAACGCGGAGCTGGGTCGCAAGATCTTGACGGACGCGAACCACCCGCTGGTTCAGCAGGTGGACACCATGGACGGTGCCGCAGAGCGGGCCGCCGAGCTGGCTGCGAAGTAAGGGACGAGGACACCAGTAACCATGGCTATCTTCCTCACCAAGGAAAGCAAGGTCATCGTCCAGGGGATGACCGGCTCCGAGGGCCAGAAGCACACCAAGCGGATGCTTGCCTCGGGCACGAACATCGTCGGTGGCGTCAACCCGCGCAAGGCGGGCACCACCGTTGACTTCGACGGTACCGAGGTACCGGTGTTCGGCGGCGTTCAGGAGGCCATCGAGGCCACCGGCGCCGACGTCACCGTCATCTTCGTTCCGGAGAAGTTCACCAAGGACGCGGTCATCGAGGCGATCGACGCCGAGATCCCGCTGGCCGTCGTGATCACCGAGGGCATCACCGTCCACGACACCGCCAATTTCTGGGCGCACGCGGGCAACAAGGGCAACAAGACGCGCATCATCGGTCCGAACTGCCCGGGTCTGATCACCCCCGGTCAGTCGAATGCGGGCATCATTCCGGCTGACATCACCAAGCCGGGCCGCATCGGCCTCGTGTCCAAGTCCGGCACGCTGACGTACCAGATGATGTACGAGCTGCGCGACATCGGCTTCTCGTCCTGTGTCGGCATCGGCGGCGACCCGATCATCGGGACCACGCACATCGACGCGCTCGCCGCGTTCGAGGCCGACCCCGACACCGACCTGATCGTCATGATCGGTGAGATCGGTGGCGACGCCGAGGAGCGGGCCGCCGACTTCATCAAGGCCAACGTCAGCAAGCCTGTCGTCGGCTACGTGGCCGGCTTCACCGCGCCCGAGGGCAAGACGATGGGCCACGCCGGCGCCATCGTCTCCGGCTCCTCCGGTACGGCACAGGCCAAGCAGGAGGCTCTGGAGGCCGCGGGCGTGAAGGTCGGCAAGACGCCGTCCGAGACCGCCCGTCTTGCGCGCGAGGTCCTCGCCGGCTGATCCCGCCCTCTTGGGGCGGTTGCTTTGCGGTCGGCTGACCCGGCTGGTTCGCTGATCCGCCGAACGGCTGTTTTACGGGCGCGGGCCCGCATCCTTCCCGGGTGCGGGCCCGCGCCCGTTGCCGTGACTTCAGTTGTCGCCTTCGCCACCCTCCGTGTCCCCTTGGGCGCGCGGCCGTTCCGCGCCGGGGCGCGGGGCGTCGGCCGATGATGTCGCCGGTGTGATGGCCGAGGGCGCCCCCGGCGCGGACTCGCCAGGGGAACGGGTCGTCACCGGGGAGCGCGTGGGCTCGGTGGCTGGCGTATCGGAGTCCGAAGTGGTCGCGAGGGTCAGCGCCGTCGCGGCGGCGATCAGCGCGGTGAGCCCCACGGCCGCCCGTACCAGCAGCGTCGTCGTTCGCTCGCTGCCGCTTCGTACGAGTTCCGCCGCGCGAATACGCACCGGCTGCGCCACCGCGAGCACACCGAGCCGCTGATGCAGAACGGCACCGAGTTGCTCCGGCGGCACGCGCCGCAACTCCGGCAACCGCTCCACCAGCGCCTGTCTGGCGTGCATGAGCCGACCCGCGGTCGCGGGCGTGCTGGCTTCCGTCTCGGCGGCGGTCTCCGGCAGATCGAGCCCGACCCCGTCGTAGAGCAGCAGGGTGCGGCGGTACGAGTGCGGCAGGCTCAGTAGCGCGCTGAGCAACGCCGGATCGCCGGGCGCGGCGGCACCGGGCCCGGTCTCGATGGCGGCGCGACGCATGGCCCGCCGCAGCGTGGACGGTTTGTCCTGGCGCGGGCGGGAGCGTCCGCCCGGTTGTGCGCCGGGCGCGTTGTTCGCGCGCGCGCCGGGCTGGTGGTGCGTAGGAGGCGCAGGGGGCGCGTCCGTAGGTGAGCCGAAGCGCCGATCATGGTGGGCCCGGGCCCACCGTTCCTGACGCGAGCCGTTGCCGCTGCTTGTGTCCCTGCTCGCCCCGCTGCTTGCATCGCAGTCTGAATCGGTGTCCGGGTGCCTTCGGACGCCCTTGACCAGGCCCTTTTCGCCGGCCCTGTGCTGCGCCTTGTCCTGTGTCTTTCTCTGGGCCTTGGCTGCGGACCGGCTCTTGCGCCCGTTGCCGACGTAGCTTTGGCCAGGCTGGGGCGGCTGCTGGGGCGGTGGTGGAGGTGTGGCGGGTGGGGCCTTTCTGCGCTCCGGCCGCAACCGGTGCCAGGGCGACAGCGCGAACTCGTACGCCGCCGCCCGTATCCAGCCCGCCGGGTCGTGATCAACGGCGACTTCTGGCCAGCGCTGCCATGCGAGCTGGAAGGCGTACTCGACGGCTTCCTCGGCGAGCTGCGGCTTTCCCGTGAGCAGATAGGCCTGCCGGATGAGGGCGGAGGCATGGTGTGCGTAAAGAGCGTCAAACGCGGCAGAGGGGCTGGTCAGCGGGCCGATGCCGGGGGCGAGGCTGGCAGCGCGGCCCGTGCTGGGCCGGGGATTGGGGCGGGCCGTGGCGCCGGGCCTGGCCCCGGCGCTGGTGCCCATCCTGGGGCCGGTGCCTGATCCGAATTCGGTGCCTGGCCTGGAGTCGATGCTCGCTCTGGGGCCGGTGCCTGTCGGGGGGCCGGGGTGGCCGGGGTGGCTGGGGGTGGCCGGGTTTGCTGCCGCGGTGCTAGCTGCGGGTCGGGCTCGAGTGCTGCCGGCGACCGTGGCTGGTGCGGCCCCCTCCCGGGCGGGGGCCCCGCTTCGGCTGGTGAAGGGCGCCGCTTGGTCCATCTGGGCGATGCCATTCGGTTGGTTTGGTTGGTTTGGTTGGATTAGGTGGTGTGACTGGTGCGGTTTTTGTGACCGGTGTGGTGGATGCGGTTGTTCCGGTGGATGCGGCTGGTGCTGTTGGGCTGGTTGCGGTGGCTGGGCCGGCCGTTGCGTAGCGGCTACTGACCGTGGCGGGTCCGCGGGTATTGCCGCCTTTGCCGCGTGCACAGTTTCCACTGCTTTTACAGTTCTTGTGGCTGGTTTTGTTGCCTTGACGGGGCGGGCCCGGCGGGTGGATATCTCCTCCGGCACGCCGTGCACGGTACGAGCTCCGCCCGCCACGTTCTCGGCCCCCATGCCCCGCCTCGCACCGGACTCGCCCGCCGCTGCCACGGGCGCCCCCTTCGCCGTCTTCGCATGATCAGGCTCTGCCTTTGGGGCGCCCCTCGGAGTGGACTTCGAGGCGGCCTTTGTGCTGTCCCTGGCAGTCCTTCTGGGGGCATCGGCGGCGCCCGGTGGGATGTCATCGCTGCTCGCGGTGGGGACGTCCGCACGGGGTGCCGTCGTGTTCTGACCTGGTCCGCTGCTGGTCCGTTGGCGCTTTCGCTGCGGTGCTGGGGCGTCTGATGACGCCTGGGGAGCGTCGGCCTTGCGATGTGTCATGCCCGCCGCTCCACTTCATCCGCTCTCGGGCCAGCCGGCTTCGTACGATCGAACTGGATCAAAACGCGCATACGAATATATTGGGCGACACGGCGACCATGTGCCCGCTACATGGACAAAACGGGTGTTATTGGCAGCATGGCCGCGTGACCCAAATGACCGATCGCAGCCTGTCGTTGTCCTCGCGGGGCCGCGCCACGGCCCGGCACTCGCCCGGCACCGGACAAGCGTTCCTCAGCGGTGTGGTGGCTGCCGGTCTTGGGCTCGGCGTGCTCGCCGTCATCGTGCTGCTGTTGTGGATCATCTCGCCGTTCCCGGAGAGCGGACCCGACGGTGCTCTGCGGGTCGCCGCCGGCCTGTGGCTGCTGGCGCATGGAGCTGAGCTCGTCCGTACCCACACGGTGACCGGGGGGCAGGCCCACGTGGGCCTCACTCCGCTGCTGCTCACCGTTTTGCCGTGCTGGTTGCTCTATCGGGCCGGGGGTCACGCGATCGAGGCGGACGGGGAGCGGGAGCCCGGGCCGCAGAAGGGCTGGGGTTCGGAGAGCGGCTGGGAGGGCGGTTCGGAGAACGGCCGGGTGAGCGCGGGCCAGACCGCTGCTTATGCGGCTAATTCGTACGGCGATGCCCTCTATGGCGATGCCCCCTACGGAGGACGCCTGTACGCCGAGGGCTCGTCCACGGAGGACTTGCGCGCTGAGGGTTCGTACGCTGAGGACTCGTACGCCGAGGGTCCGTATGTGACGGGCTCGCATGGCGAGGGCTGGCAGTCGCGTCCAGGGCTCGCGGGCCGCCCCAGGTTGCCGGCGCGTACGGCGATCGGGCTGGTGGCTGGTGGATACCTGCTGGTCAGCGTGGTGGCCATGCTGTACGCCGGCTCGGGCGCGCTGCCCGTCGAGCCCGTCAGCGTTCTGCTGCGGCTGCCGATCATGGTGCTGACGGCCGTGACGGCCGGTGTGTGGGTGGCCAGCGACCGGCCGATGTGGCCGCTGCCCGCCGCGGCCCGCCGCACCCTCGACCGCATTCCCGCGGTGGTACGCCGCGGCCTGCCGCTATCCGTGTTCGCGGCTGCGCTGCGCGCCGCCGCTGTGGCCACGGCCGTGCTGCTCATCGGGGGCGCGCTGCTCACGGCCGCGTCGCTGCTGGCCAATGCCGGGGCCGTGGGCGACGCATTTCCACGGCTGACGAACGAGTGGTCGGGGCGGTTCGCGGTGCTGTCGCTGAGCCTGGCGCTGTTCCCCAACGCGGCGGTGTGGGGGGCGGCGTACGGCCTCGGGCCCGGTTTTACGGTGGGGGCTGGCAGCGTCATCGGGCCGGTCGAGACGACCGCGTACCCCGTACTGCCACACTTCCCGCTGTTCGCCGCGTTGCCCGACCCGGGGCGGGGTGGTCCGCTGCTGTGGGCGGCGATCGGGGTGGTGCCGGTTGCGGCCGGGGTGGTGATGGGTCGCCGCGTCGCTGCGGCGGCGGGTTCGCGGTGGCGGCACGACGGCGTAACGGTCTGGGGCTGGTGGCGAACCGCGCTCACGGCGATCTTTGCCGGGCTCGCCTGCGGGCTGGCGATGGCCCTGCTGGCCTGGACGTCCGGCGGGTCGCTTGGCACGGGGGCGCTCGCGGGGCTCGGCCCCGCGCCCTTGTGGACCGGGCTGACCGCGTTGACCTGGACGGTTGCGTTGGGCGTACCGGGCGCTGTGAGCGTGCGCTGGTGGCGCAACCGGGCGCAACCGCCGGGCGCGAAGCGAGCCGCACGGCTGCGCCGAAGGGCTTCCGCGCGCGAGGAGCGGCGGGCCAGCGCTGACGCAGCGGCCTACGGCGGGCAGACGGCCCCCGAGGAAGCAGCGGACCGCGAGGGAGGGCCGCACAGTGAGGGAGGGGCGGACCGCGACGGCTCGGATGGCCGCGGCGAGGCGGGTAGCCGTGGTGACTCGGGTAGCCCTGGCGGGGCGGCGGGCCCTGTCACCTCTGGAGCCCCGGTGGTACCGGGCCCGCTCGCGGCCCCGCGCCGTCCTACGGCTTCGAGTTCGCTCGCGGCTCCGCGCTCTCCCGCCGCGCCGGACTTCCCCGTGACCCCGCGCTCTCCTGCCGCCCCGAGTTCCCCCGTGGCTGCGGACTCCGCGACGACTTCCGGTACTCCGTCTGGGTTGTCTGTGCCACCTGTGCCACCTGTGCCACCTGTGCCACCTGTGCCACCTGTACCGCCTGTACCGCCTGCGCCACCTGTGCCGCCTGTGTCGGGCTCCCCGCAGGGTCAGACCCCATCGGCGGCGCGACCGGTGCAGCCGCACGTGCCGCACTCCGCGCACGAGGGCGGCCCCACACACGAGGGCGACTGCACGCCCGCCGGTTGGCGGCGGCTCGTCAGGGCCCCCGGTGCCTGGTGCGCGGCGCTGTCGTCGTTCGGGCGCGGTCGGACCGCGCAGCCGAAGGCGCCGCTCAGGGGCAGGGAGCGTCATCCCGCTCCCGACACCGCCAGCGACGCCTGGCACACGACCGCCGCCCGGCAGACACGCTGGGCCGCGCTGCGGGACTCATCGGGCGGGCTCATGACCGACTTCGAGCCGACCGGGTCGCACGACACCAGTAGCCCGTACGACCCGTACGACCCGTATGACCCGTACGGCCCGTACGACGGGCGGAGTGCGGACGATGGACGGAGCGCGGACGGTGGCCATGGCACGCACCAGTTGTATGACCCGTACGACGCCCGTGGCCCGTACGACGCCCGTGGCCCGTACGACGCCCGCGAGCCGTGACGCAGCGCCCGCGTCCGCCGGTCAGCTCAGCCCCCTGAGACCGAGCGCCTGTTGGGCCGATCGAGCCGGCAGACATGCAGCCAGTCATCGGCGTTTGCGGGTGTTTCCGTCACAAGCTTTCCGTCACAGGCTTTGCGTCGTCGATGTTCAGTCATCGGCTTTCAGGAACGGGTGAAGCGGCTCCGGTAGGTGGGTGTCGCAGGACTCGCGCGACGACTTGGTCAGCGCGTCGTCCGCACACTCGTAGTAGTCGCTGTACACCAACTGGAAGGTGTACGTCGCGATGACGATGGCCAGAGCGATGCCGCCGGTCACCACGCCGCTGATGGCCGCCGTTGAGTGCTGTCGCGAGCCGTTGCCGTTCTTCGGAGCGGGCAGCGGCGCGGTGGCGGCATCGGGTGCGGGCGGCGGGCCGTCCACGGCCGCGGCCGTAGGCTCGGGCTGCGGCCGGTGCCGCTTGGCCCGCAGCGCGCTGATTCCCCAGTACAGGGCCAGCGCACCGAGCAGCAGGGCGATTTGCGGCAGGCTGAACAGCGCGAAGAAGAAGGCCCACATGCCGGAGAGCAGCGAGTAGCGGGCGCGCCGCTGTGCCGGGTCGGTGGGGTCCCATCGAGACCCTCGACCATTCCCCTTCTGACCTTTTTGTCCGTTCTGGTTGTTTTGTTCATTCTGGTTGTTTTGGTTGCTTGGGTGGTTTTGATCGCGCGCGGTGCCGGACCGGTTGCCGCTGGAGCTCGCGCCGAAGCTGCTTCCGCTGCTGCGACTGGGCTGACGGCTGCTCCACTGGCTGCCCCACGCGGGGGGCTGCCCGCCCTCGCCCTGACCTTGACCGTCATCCTGGCCCTGGCCCTGACTGTGCCTCTGGTCCTGGTCCTGGTCCTGGTCCTGGCTCGGCGGTCGCGGGCCCCAGGCGGGGCCCGCTCCCGTACCGGTGGGCTGCTGCTGCCCGCCGTTGCCCCGCGGGTCTTCGCCAGTGGGTTGGCTGCTGCCAGGCCCCCAACGGGCCCAGCGGTCGGGCCTGCGCCCTCCGCGCTGCCGTCCGCTCGAACCGCCAGCAGCGCTCGACCCACCGGCTGCGCCCCCGGGTGCAGGGGGTGCGCTGGGCTCGGGCGGGTTGGGTGGCGCCGGCGGCTCGCTGGGCGCGCTGGGCCGCTCCGGCACGGAACTCTTGCCTGAGCCGCCGCCTGAGCCATCGGAGCCTTCGCCTGAGTCGGCGCCCGAGCCCTCGCCCGAGCCGTCGTCTGAGGCGGCGCCAGCGTCGGCGCTCGTCTGCTGCCCGCGGCTGTCACCACCGTTGTCGTGCTCGTCGTGCTTGCCGTGTTCGTCGGAATCTTTGGGACGGCCGTTGTCGCCGTCCGTGCCCCGTTGGGCATCGGGCGCGTCGCTGCCGGCGGCGGCCTGGGGCTGCTGCCATGGGCGGTCGTCGGTGTTGTCCGGGCGCGGGGTCAAGGAGTCGTCTTCCTGGCCGCCGCCGTGGGGTGTGGAGGATGACGGTGGCCGCTGGTCACGGAGCAGCGGTCGCACGCGCGGCGTATCGGCGTACCTCATCGCGACCCCCCGATGCGGAAGGAGGAGAGTGGGAAGCGGTGAGCCGCGCGGCGGCATGGGTCCGGCATATGGAGTGTGTCTTCCCCTTGTGTCGTCGTCCCGCACGCTGGGCCTGGTGGCCCGGCTGGTGCCGTCCGGCCTGGGCGCGGGCGGGACTGTTGTTCCCACGTCATCAGCTAATCCGAGCGAACCCCACGGTCGATCCGGTCGGACTCGTGCCCCTTGGCAACCCCGGTTGCCCGGGCGTTTCCCGGTTTCCGGGGGCATTCTCCGGATTTCCCGGCGGATTCGCAGTCCAGACGCTACCTCCCGCGCGCGCCCCCGTCCCGTGGGGGCCGTTCCGTGTGCCGGTATCGTTGCCGACGGTCGGCCCGTTCGTAGAGTTCCCTGGAATTTTGGGTTCCGCGATCTCGTACGACCACACAAAGTCCGGGCTACGGTACAAAGCCCAGGTCATCCGCTGTAAGTGGCTCAGGCCAACCGCATATCGCTCCACCCCGCACCCCGCACCACGCGCCCGGCGCCCCGCGCCCGCTCCGCACGACGACGTGCGACCCGCGCAACCCCGCATAACCCCGCACAACCCGGCATCACCGCACGAGTACGCACCACTGCGCGCGACGCACCACCCGCACGACCCGCGTGAGGAACCCCGCATTCGCCTGCGGGAACCGCCCGCGCACCACGAGAAAGAGACCGCTGTGGCCTCCCCGCCCCCCTCCGCCTCAGCCGGCGCCGCTCAGACCGGCACCGCCCGCGCTGGCGCTTCCGCTCCCGGTGGCTCTGCCCCCGGTGCCCTCGGTGCGTCCGACGCCCCCGATGCTTCCGATGTCTCCGACGCTTCCGCCAGCCCCAGCGCCGATCGCGGAGGTCGGGCACACGCCGCAGGTCGGACAGGTGCCGTGGGCAAGGCAGGGCACGAGGGCGTCGAAGGGGGCGCGAGGCACGAGGCCAGCGACGCCCCCGCGGGACGCACGTCCACAGCGCACAACGTCACACCCGCCGCGCGCGCCGTCGCCACTACAGCGCACGCCGTCGCCAACACAGCGCACACCGTTGAACGGCGCCCCGGGCAGCGCCCCGCGCGGCTCGTCGTGCTGGTTTCTGGCTCCGGTACGAACCTGCAAGCGCTCCTCGACGCCATCGCCGCCGACCCCTCCGGATATGGCGCCGAGGTGGTGGCCGTGGGTGCGGATCGGGGCGGGATCGTTGGGCTTGAGCGCGCCGAGCGCGCCGGGCTGCCCGTGTTCGTATGCCGAGTGAAGGACCATCCGACCCGGGCGGAGTGGGACCTGGCGCTGACAGCCGCTACCGCCGCGTACGAGCCCGATTTGATCGTCTCGGCGGGCTTTATGAAGATCGTGGGCAAGGAATTTCTGGCCCGCTTCGGGGGGCGGCTCATCAACACGCACCCCGCTCTCCTGCCGAGCTTTCCGGGCGCCCACGGGGTGCGCGACGCGCTCGCGTACGGAGCGAAGGTGACCGGCTGCACCGTCCACTTCGTTGATGACGGGGTGGACACCGGCCCGATCATCGCCCAGGGCGTGGTCGAGGTCCGGGATGAGGACGATGACGACGGGGGAGCCGCTCTACATGAGCGGATCAAGGAAGTTGAGCGCAGGTTGCTCGTCGATGTCGTGGGGCGTTTGGCCCGTAACGGCTACCGCATTGAGGGACGAAAGGTAAGAATTCCGTGACCGTCGAAGGTACGAAGCGGCCCATTCGCCGCGCGCTGGTCAGCGTCTACGACAAGACAGGGCTTGAGGAGTTGGCACGCGGCCTGCACGCGGCGGGCGTCCAACTCGTCTCGACCGGCTCGACGGCCGCAAAGATCGCCGCGGCAGGAGTGCCGGTGACCAAGGTGGAGGAGCTGACCGGGTTTCCGGAGTGTCTCGACGGGCGCGTGAAGACGCTGCACCCCCGCGTGCACGCGGGCATCCTCGCCGACCAGCGCCTCGAAGCGCACCGCGAGCAGCTCGCGGAGCTGGGCGTCGAGCCGTTTGAGCTGGTGATCGTGAACCTGTATCCGTTCGAGGAGACCGTCGCCTCTGGCGCGGCCCCGGACGAGTGCGTGGAGCAGATCGACATCGGTGGCCCGTCCATGGTGCGCGCCGCCGCCAAGAACCATCCGTCAGTGGCCGTGGTCGTCAACCCGGACCGCTACCCGCAGGTGTTGGCCGCCGCGGCCGATGGCGGCTTCGACCTCAGTGTGCGCAAGCGGCTGGCCGCCGAGGCGTTCCAGCACACCGCCGCGTACGACACGGCGGTGGCGGGTTGGTTCGCCGCCGATTACGCGTCCGACGGCGCGGAGTTCCCCGGCTTCATCGGCGTCACGTACGAGCGTAAGAACGTGCTGCGCTACGGCGAGAACCCGCACCAGGCCGCCGCGCTGTACACCGGCGGGTGCGGTGGTCTCGCCGAGGCCGAGCAGTTGCACGGCAAGGAGATGTCGTACAACAACTACGTGGACACCGACGCCGCCCGCCGCGCCGCCTACGATCACGGCGTGGACCAGGCGTGCGTGGCGATCATCAAGCACGCCAACCCGTGCGGCATCGCCGTGGGCGCGGATGTCGCTGAGGCGCACCGCAAGGCGCACGCCTGTGACCCGCTCTCCGCCTTCGGCGGCGTGATCGCGGTCAACCAGCCGGTCACGCGGGCGATGGCCGAGCAGGTCGCCGAGATCTTCACCGAGGTCATCGTCGCGCCGAGCTACGAAGAGGGCGCGGTCGAGGCACTGGCCAAGAAGAAGAACATCCGCGTGCTGCGCTGCCCGGATGCGCCCAGCACCCCCGCGGAGTTCCGTCCGATCGACGGTGGCGGCCTCGCCCAGCTCAAGGACGTCTTCCAGGCCGCTGGCGACGCCCCGGCCAACTGGACGCTGGCCACCGGCGAGGCGCTGGATGCGGCCGGGCTCGCCGAGTTGGCGTTCGCCTGGCGCGCGTGCCGCGCGGTGAAGTCCAACGCCATCTTGCTGGCCAAGGGCGGCGCAACGGTCGGCGTGGGCATGGGGCAGGTCAACCGGGTGGACTCGGCGCGGCTCGCGGTGCAGCGGGCGGGTGAGGAGCGGGCGGCGGGCGCGTACGCGGCGTCGGACGCGTTCTTCCCGTTCCCCGATGGCCTTGAGGTGCTGACTGCGGCTGGGGTCAAGGCCGTCGTGCAGCCGGGCGGTTCGGTCCGCGACGAACTGGTCATCGAAGCCGCGAAGGCGGCGGGCGTCACCATGTACTTCACGGGCACGCGCCACTTCTTCCACTGAGTGTCGGCTCTCCCCTGAGCTTCGGTCACTTGCCGCTGGGCCCGGCCGGCCGCCGTCGAGCCTTCGGGGCTGCGGGCGGGTTACGTCGGGCCCCGCGGGGCCGCTGGGCCCGACGCGTTGCCCCGTCAGCTCCCGCCCCAGTCAGCTCCCGACCCCGTCAGCTCGCCGCACGCTCGCCGACCACGTACCCGCGTTCGCCGAAATCCATAGCCCGCATCGGGTTCAGCTCCCGCCGTCCGGCCGCGTGCCGGACCCTGGGGAGAACCGAACTCCGCTTATCCAGGAGGATGGGTCCATGACCGCCCAGATTCTCGATGGCAAGGCCACCGCCGCCGCGATCAAGTCCGCCCTCGTCGCCCGTGTGAAGGCGCTCCAGGCCAAGGGGCTCCAGCCCGGCCTAGGGACCCTGCTGGTGGGCGATGACCCCGGCAGCAAGTGGTACGTGGCGGGCAAGCACCGCGACTGCGCGCAGGTGGGCATCGCCTCCATCCAGCGCGAACTGCCGGACACCGCCACCCAAGAGGAGATCGAGGCGGTCGTACGGGAGCTCAACGAGAACCCGGAGTGCACGGGCTACATCGTGCAGTTGCCGCTGCCCAAGGGCATTGACACTAATCGGGTCCTTGAGCTGATGGACCCGCTCAAGGATGCCGATGGGCTGCACCCGATGAGCCTGGGCCGTCTCGTGCTCGGCGAGAGCGGCCCGCTGCCCTGCACGCCGTACGGGATCATCCAGCTCCTGCGGCATCACGGGGTGGAGATCAACGGCGCGCATGTCGTCGTCGTCGGGCGCGGCATCACCGTTGGCCGCTCGATTGGCCTGCTGCTGACCCGTAAGTCCGAGAACGCGACCGTCACCCTGTGCCACACCGGCACCCGCGATCTGTCGGCTGCTCTACGTCAGGCCGACATCATCGTGGCGGCTGCGGGCGTGGGCCACCTCATCAAGCCGGAGGACGTCAAGCCGGGCGCTGCGGTGCTCGATGTGGGCGTGAGCCGGGACGGCGAGGGCAAGATCGTCGGAGATGTGGCCCCCGGCGTCGCCGAGGTCGCCGGCTGGCTCTCCCCGAACCCGGGCGGCGTCGGGCCGATGACCAGGGCCCAACTCCTCGTTAACGTTGTCGAAGCCGCCGAACGCGCGGCGACCGGAGCGCAGGGCTGAGCCGGGAAGCCGGAGAGAGGGGCGGTCAGCCATGAGCGTGCACGCGAGCGGTGAAGGTGGCACGGGGCCGGCCGCGGCCGTGGCCATGTCGGAACCGCAACCGGGGCCGCGGGCCGGGACGCAGGCGCAGCGTCACTCCGGCTCGGGGCGCGGCTCACGCCGCTTTCCGTCGATCACCAGAGACACCGCCCGGCCCGAAGGCGGTGGCCGAGCGGCGGGTGGTCGGGCGCCGGCGCCCGCCCGGCAGTGGCCGCTGCTCACGGTCATGGCCGGGGTCGGTGCGGGGCTGCTGATCGTCGCCCTCGACGAGCACCGAGCCGGCACCCTGGTGATCGGCTTCTCGCTGCTGCTCGGGGCCGTGCTGCGCTGGATGCTGCCGTCTGTGGGGATGCTCGCGGTGCGGTCACGCTTCACCGACATGGTGACGTACGGGCTGCTCGGCACCCTGATCGTGCTGCTGTCGATGATGACGCAGCCGGACCCATGGCTTGAGCTCCCGTTCCTGGAAGACGTGGTCCACTTCACGGTCCGCTGAGGCGGGCTCGGGCGCTAGGCTGCCGGGCCCGCTGAGGCTGTCGGGGCCGTCGGGTCTGTCTGTCGGGCCTGAGACGGAGCGGTCTGAGGTGGCGTTCTGAGGTCCGCATCGCTGATGGGCTGAGAGCCGCTGGGCTGAGATCGCCGTGGAGTTGAGCTGACGTGCCAGGGCGTACGAGGCCGCAGTGTGACGGCAGCTCGCCCCCCACCCCCGTAGGAGGACAAGCCGCCGTTCGTTGCGCCCGGGCCAACGCTCGCTGGCGCCACGAAAGTGACGGCCACTGACGCGCGGCACAGCAGTGTCGCGCTGATGTCGTGGTCTCACGCTGGTGTCGCACTGGAGCGCGGGTTTGTTCCCGGTACGCGATCCGAACTGTGTACGAGCATCACCGCAGAGCCGGGGTGGATCAAGCGCAGGATGCGGGCTGTGGCCCAGAGGTGACTGTTCCGGTACGGCGTTGCAGTTATGCAACGAGACCGCTCCAAGCTGGCGTTTTCCGGCCGGGGTGACGGGCGGCGCGAGCACGGGCGGGCGCGTGAGCGCGGAGAGGCGACCGTCGCGTGGGTGCGTGGGTGCGTGGGTGCGTGGGTGCGTGGGTGCGTGGGTGCGTGGGTGCGTGGGTGCGTGGCGCGCGGGGGCGCGGTTACCGGTGGATGGGGGAGGCCGGCGGTGTGGGGCGGGCGGGTACGAGGGGCGGCGCGGGGGCCGGCGGTGGGGAAAGAGGCGCAGGGCGTGGCGGATGAGGCGCGGGTGGGGGAGCGTCGTCCGGTCCTGGGCGGGCAGGGCCAACTGATGTCGTACGCGAAGCGGTCCGACCTGCGCCGCTCCGATGCGCCCTGTATCCGGGAACTGTCATTCTTAAGAACAGCCTGCGCAGGGAGGGCCTACGGCCTGCGCAGGGTGGATGGACAGGGGCCGCAGGTGTCTCGGTGGGGACGAGACGGCGGAGCGGGCCAGACGATGGATGTCGGGGGATAGGGGGAACGATGCCTCGCTGGAGGGAGCTTCCGGAGGAACTCGATCCGCAAGTGCGCGAGTTCGTCGAACGGTTGCGCCTACTCGTGGAAGGCGGCGAGCTGGACATGGCCACGCTCGCCGACCGCACCGGCTACGGCAAACCGTCGTGGGAGCGCTATCTCAACGGCAGACTGCTGCCGCCCTGGAGCGCAGCGGAGGCGTTGGCCGGAGTAACCGGAGCCGACGCCGATCAGCTGGCCATGCTGTGGGAGTTGGCCGAACGCGCCTGGAGCCGGTCCGAGATGCAGTACGACGTCACGGTTGAGGCGATCCGTGTGGCGCGAGCGCGGGCCATCTTCGGCATGACGGCCAGATCTACCAAGAAGCGGCTCTGGGGCCTACGGGGCCCGGTACGCCGCCCGAAGGCGCCGACACGCAGGGCCATTCCGCCCCCGGCAGGCCCCCGTCCGAGCGGACCCGCGACCGGCTCAACCGTGTCAAGCGGAACCGCGACCGGAACCGCGCCGGAAACCGCAGTCGCGTCCGCGACCGAGCCGGGAGCCGGAACTGGCACAGGGCCTGGAAACGGAATCGAAGCCGGAGCCGGAGCCGGAGCCGAAGCCGGAGCCGGAACCGGAGCCGGAACCGGAGCCGGAACCAAGAACGGAACCAAGGCGGGAGCCGGCCCAGGCGCAGCCGAGCCCGGTGAGCCGGGGCCCGGCGCGGGCGTGGTGAGCAGTGGTACGAAAGCGGGCGCGACGAAGCGCATGGGTACAGATGTGGGCACGGAAACGGCAGGGTGCGGTACAGGCATGGATGGGCGTACGGGTACGCGCACGGGCGCGGACGCAGATACGGGCACGGGCACGGGCATAGGCACGGATACGGGCGCGGGGACTGACTCGGACGGGCCAGGCGTTACGGCAGGGAAGGGTACATCGGCCGGACAGCGTAGGCCGAACAAGAAGAGCATCCCGAACAGGCGCGGGGCACCGGGCAAGTGGCCAGTGCTCGACAAGCACGCTGCGCTGTCGGGCAACCAGGCGGTACCCGAGGGCAAAGCCGAGCCGGAGGAGCCGGTTGCGGCAGGAGAGTGGAATGCGCCGGACGGGAGTGGGGCGCCGGACGAGACCGGTGAGCCGGGAGGACGTGCTGAGCCGGGTGACGGGGCGGACGTGGCCCACCCCGGGCATGAGGCCGCCCCCGACCCCCTCGCACCTGACCACCTCGCGTTGGGTGGGCCGACTGCCGAGAGCGACACCTCGGGCGGGCGGGCAGTGGGCAACGGTGCGCGAGGTTCGGCCGTTGGCTCGTCAGCCGAGCGGCCCGCATGGCTGGTTGGGGCCAGTGGGTTGCCCGATCTGAACGCCATGCCGTACGAGGACGACGAGGCGCCGCCGCGACCCCGGTTGGCCTGGCCGCGCAACCTCGTGATGCCGACGCCGAGCCCGGTCATACCACCGTCCACCGCCCCCGGCACGCGCCTGCCGCGGAAGCCACGTCCGTACGTGCCGCCGGAGCGCGTGACGTTTCCGTACAAGCCAACCGATGCCACTGCCACCACCGCCACCACCGGCTCGCAGGGGGCACCACCGGCGCAGGCAACAGCCGCATCATCCGAGTCATCAGAACCATTAGAACCAGCCGCATCGGCCGTGCCCGGTGCCTCGGCCCCGGGAACCTGGGCCGGCGGGCCGATGGGTCGTGGTGGGCCCGGCTCCGCCACGGCCGGCCCTGCCGCGGCTGGCTCCGCGGTGACCGCAGGGCCCGCCTCGCCCGTCGCGACGGGTGGGCGGTGGCATCGGCTGGCGATATTCGCGGCGGGCGTCGTGAGCACGCTGCTCATCGTCGCGGCCGTGGTGGTGATCCTCGACCTGCGCGGCGGTGATGACCAGGCGAAGGGCCACGGTCCTACACCGTCGCCGAGCGTGAAACTGCCAGCGGGTGTGAAGTGCACGGGGGCGGCGTGCAACGGCAAGGACCCGGAGGCGATGGGGTGTAGCGGCTCGCATGCGAGCACGACCGCGGACGCCGTCGTCGGCACCGCGTATGTGGAGGTCCGCTACAGCAAGGTGTGTGGCGCGGCCTGGGCCCGGATCGCCCGAGCGGGTGCGGATGATGAGGTGAGCGTGACGGGAACGAAGAAGGGGGCGACGCGGGCCCCGGAGCGTACCCAGACGGTGGATGCGGATGGTGACGCCTACACCGCCATGGTGACCGTGCAGCCCGGGACGCTGGCCACGGCCTGTGTGACGCGGGCATCTGGTGAGCACGGGTGCACTCGCCGCTGACGAGCGTCGGTGATCAGTGTGGGCAGTCTTGACAGCGGCCCAGCGGCCCAGCGGAACGGCTAGTTGGCCCATTTGCCCCGATCCGTAGGGGGAATGCGTAGGGCCAGTGACCGTTCGGTGATGGTGTGAAACCGCAGAGCATGCGCACGCCGAAGCTGGGCAGGCGACTGTTAACCCCCCACGGGTACGGCAAGGTCGCAGGCGGCCGTTCGCGCTTCCCTCCTGGGCGTGAACGGCCGCCGCGGGCCACGCCGCGACCAGGAGCGCGGTGCCGGCGCCGAGGGTCGGCAGCCGCCCAGCCGCCCAGCCGCCCAGCCGCCCAGCCGCCCGGCGCGGCGCCCGCGCCGGCCCCCGTCCGTGAGCCGAACCGCGCCCTGCGCCACGCGTCCTTGCCGCGCAGTGGACCCAGCCCGGTCAGATGCCGACCGTCATCCCACCGATGTGCCGAACCGACGCCTTTGGGCAGGCGGGGCCAGTCGTCGCGCGGCCGGTGAGGTGGGACATACCGGGTCGCGGAATAGGCGTACGCCGCGTCGGATAGCCTGACGCCGTGTCTCTCGATACCAAGAGACCTCGGAAAATGGGCAGGGACACCCACCGCTAGCTCGCAGCAGGAGATCGCCATGACCCGCACTCCCGTCAATGTCACCGTTACCGGCGCGGCCGGCCAGATCGGCTACGCGCTGCTCTTCCGTATCGCTTCCGGTCACCTTCTCGGCGCGGATGTGCCGGTCAAGCTTCGCCTCCTGGAGATCCCGCAGGGCCTCAAGGCTGCCGAGGGCACCGCCATGGAGCTGGACGACTGCGCCTTCCCGCTGCTGCGGGGCATCGACATCTCCGATGACCCGAACGTGGCTTTCGATGGCGCCAACGTCGCCCTCCTCGTCGGCGCCCGCCCGCGCACCAAGGGCATGGAGCGCGGTGACCTGTTGGAGGCGAACGGCGGCATCTTCAAGCCGCAGGGCGCGGCCATCAACGCGCACGCCGCGGACGACATCAAGGTCTTGGTCGTGGGCAACCCGGCCAACACCAACGCGCTGATCGCCCAGGCCGCCGCGCCCGACGTCCCGCGTGAGCGCTTCACCGCAATGACGCGCCTCGACCACAACCGCGCCATCTCGCAGCTTGCGCAGAAGACCGGCGTGCCGGTCAGCGAGATCCGCAAGCTCACCATCTGGGGCAACCACTCGGCGACCCAGTACCCGGACATCTTCCACGCCGAGGTCGCGGGCAAGAACGCCGCTGAGGCCGTGAGCGACGAGCAGTGGCTGGCCGACACCTTCATTCCGACCGTGGCCAAGCGCGGCGCAGCGATCATCGAGGCCCGTGGCGCGTCCTCGGCCGCTTCGGCCGCCAACGCTGCCATTGACCACGTCCACACCTGGGTCAACGGCACCGCCGATGGCAACTGGACCTCCATGGGCATTCCCTCGGACGGTTCGTACGGCGTGCCCGAGGGGCTCATCTCCTCCTTCCCGGTCACCACGAAGGACGGTACGTACGAGATCGTGCAGGGCCTGGAGATCAACGACTTCTCGCGGACCCGTATCGACGCGTCGGTCAAGGAGCTGGAAGAGGAGCGCGAGGCCGTGCGCGGTCTCGGCCTGCTCTAAGTCCGACACCATGCGCACCACTCGCCACTCGCCTACCGTCACGTGCCATGCGTCACCGGCCATCTGCCATCTCGTCCCGTGCCGTTGCGCACGAGATGAACAGGGGCTGTGCTGCCCGATGCGGTAAGCGGAGGATGAGCCCCAGCGGGGGCTGACCTGAGCGAGAACCGAAAGGCCGTTCCCCGGTCACGCACCGGGGAACGGCCTTTCGTCATATGAACGTCTGGCCATCCGGGAAGAGATGGCGAAGTTATCCACAGGTTTGTTCGCTGACTGTGGCGGTGCGTCAGTTTCCCTTACGGTGAAGGCAATTCACGCAATCCTCGGGGGGACGCATGAATCAGGACAACTGCCCACGTGCGCATGCGACGGCACCACCACCTCGCTCACCATCGTCCGGCCCCGTCAGTGGCCCACCCGAGCCGGATCAGTCCAACTCCACGGCCACTGCGACCACCTCACCGCCAGGTGCGGCCTCCCCGTCGCCGAGTGGGGCCTCCCCCGCGGCAGCACCCCTGGCCGGTGCAGCGCACCCCGCCACCCGTACCACCGGGGCGCCCGTGCCCGATCCCCGCGGGCCCCAGTTGCCCGGCTCGCCCGGCGGCCGGGCGCCCCGGCGCGCGGGCTACGCGGACAGCGAGGCCACTCGGCTGCTGTGCGCCGGCACCTACCTGGACGACGCCTTCCGGGACGCCATCGTGCAGGAGTTGTACGTCCACGAGGAGCGGGTCGTGGCGCCCTCGCTCGGCATCGACGCATCCCGAGTCCTGGCACATGCGCTGCGGGCCCGCAGGATGGAGTCGGGCGCGGCGCTGCTGCTCGTTGTGCTGTGGCTGGCCCTGCTCCTCGCCACCCCGTTGCTCGGCGCCCTCTTTCTGCTCGCCTGTGTCCTGGTGGCCTGTGCCTCGTGGGCTGGAGGACGCTCCTACGGGCCGGTGAAGACGGACTATCCCGGTGCCGACGCCACCCAAGAGCGGCGCCGCCGGATAACGATCATCTTGTGGCTGTTCAGCGGCATGCTGCTCGTGCTGTACGCGATCATGCTCATCGGCGTGACCGCCATGGGCGAACGGACGGTTGATCCCGGCATCGGCATGGTCGGCATGGTCGGCGCGAGCGGTGGTGTGCGGCTCTACGAGGGTTGGGCCGGCCTGGTGGTCCCGCTGGCGATGGCCGGAGTGATTCTGTACCGGCGCCACCAGGTCATCGGCGCGCTCACGGTGGAACTGTCCCCCGAGACGTTCGCCAGGCCGGAGCCGGATGTGGCCGAGCAGTACGAGGGCACACGGTTTCGGCGCGTGCGGGACCTCGTCAACCGGGAACAGCACTCGCCGCTGATCATGTACCACGCGCAGCATCCGTTTCTCGGCGCGGGCAGCCCGTACGAGCCCTGGACCCTGGCAGTCCAACTGCGGCCACGGGAGGGGCAGGAGCAGACGCGGCTCGACAACCGTGTCGTGCTGGAGAAGGTCGCACCACTGGTGACCAAGCTGCGGGTGCCCGCGGCTCAGGGGCCGCCACACCTCCCCGTCGAAGTGCGCGACCGGTTGCGCGGCCTGGAGCTTGATGAGTGTGTGTTTGTACAGGCCGAGGGGTTGCGGCAGCGGTCGGCCGCGCCCTACGGGCCGGGGGAGTTCACGCGCCAACAGGCCGAGGCCGTCGAGGAAGGCGGTGAGACCCGCCGGCATTTCCTCCGCATCCGCGTCGGAGCCTGGCGCGAGGAGGTTGTGGTCACCGTCTTCGTGCGGGTGCACACCCAAGGCGGCATGCTGATGCTGGAGTTCGCGCCGCACGTGCTGCGCCCGATCCGTCCCGCCTTCCGCGCCATTGACCGCATCGCGGACTCCGCCCGGCGCAGCCGGGCTGCCGGCAGGGTGGTCTCGGCCTTCCTGGAGATGCCAGCGGCGGCGGGCCGGGCGTTGCTCTATCCGTTCCGCCAGGTCGCGTTCGCCTGGCGGATATATGTCGGGGCCTATGACCGGGCGGTGCCGGATGGGCCATGGGCGTCGGTGCGGGAACTGGGCAGCGACCAGAGCGCTTCCCGCTTCCAGGAGATGGACGTCAGCCGCTACCTCAAAAGCGTGGAGGACCGGGTGGCGGGCGGCGTCCGGCAGGCGCTCGCGGAGGCGGGCTGGCAGACCGGCGAGTTCGAGCAGAAGGTCATCAACGTCAGCGGGGGCGGCGTCTTCATCGAGTCGGCGCGCGACAGCGCCATCGGCATCGGCGACAACCACACGATCAGCAACGTCAGGCCCGCCCCCGGCGTGGGTCTGGGTGGCGGCGCAGGAGGGGACGGCAATGCGACCGGCTGACGCGGGGACGGCACGGGCCCCGGCGATCACGTGCCAACCGCAACCCTGGCGACGAGGATCGGGGCCGCGGCGACCCGGGCGGTGCTGACGGATTGCGTGCGAGCAACGCCGCGAAAGGTGACGATCGGATGGCAGCGGTTTGGACCGCGGCGAGTTCGGACCAGCGGTTCGGACAGCAGCGTCACGGATGACGGCGGTTCGGGCGGCACTGACGTGGATGACAGCGGTACGGGACAACGGAGGCACGGCCCACAGCGCCACGGATGACGGCGGTTCGGATGGCAACAGCGTGGACAACAGCGGTTCAGACGGCACCGACGCGGAAGGCAACGACGTGGAAGGCACCGACTCGCACAACACCGACTCGCACAACACCGGCTCGGGCGACACCGGCTCGGGTGATGCAGGGAGCGCCAGCGCGGACGCAGGCACCGGGAGCGGTTGGCGAACCGGCTCCATCCGGCTCGGCAATGTGCACAACAGCGCCGTGGGCATCGGCAACCACCACCACATCGAGACCGTCCGGCACGAGGCGACGCCCCGCGACCCGGCGTACGAGCGGCTCTCCGAGGCGATCCAGCAGCTCGGGGAGGACCTGGCGCGAGTCGTGCCAAGTTCCCAGACCGTGGCGCTCGCCGATGAACTGTCCGGCGCCCAGGACGAGATCCAGCGCACCGGGCAGGCCAGTCCCGGCCGGCTCGCCAGGTTGCGGACGCTGCTTCAGGACGCCAGTGCCAGCATCGGCATGCTGGCCTCCGGGGTGGCGGTCGGCCAGGCGATTGGACCACTCATCGGGGGCTGATCGCGAGGCCGAGCAAGGTCCCCGCGGGCTGGGACCGGCGCTCGCGATGCCGTGACCTGACGTGACGTCAGGAACGGCGTCAGGAGCGGTTGCCAAGCGCTGTGGAGGAGGTGAAGCTGTGCGCACGGTGGGCGGTGGCACGAGCCACATCAACGGTGTAGGCGTCAACGGTCAGCCTGCCCGTGGACGCCTTGAGCACCATGAAGCCGTGCTGGGAGAAGTCCTGCCAGCGCGCTGGGTGGTTGTCGTGCGCCGCGCCGTCGCCCTTCTTGCCCGCGGCCCCGCTCACGATCTGTCGGGTGCCCCGGGAGCGCTTGGTGGGCTCCAGGATCTGCTGGGTGTGGTCGTGCCCGGACAGAATGAGGTCGGCCCGGCCGCACACCACCTCCTCGTACAGCTCTTTCAGGTGCACGCCGCTGGTGTAGTGGCCGATCGTGAAGCCGTCGTAGGAGCCCGCGCTGCCGTGCTTGCCGTTGTTCACATACGGGTGGTGGCCGATGACGATCTTCCAGGTGGCGCGGGATGCGGTGAGTGCCGAGTCCAACCAACGGCGTTGCTCACGCATGTACGGGCCGTCCCACCGGAAGTACGGGTCGAGCTGGGTGACGGTCGAGGCGACTGGGTTGGTGTCCAGTGCGAAGAACTCCACCACGGGCGCAGCCTTGCCGCTGCTCCCCGCGGGCAGCGCGGCCGAGTAGTAGCGGGCGGGCATGTGCCAGCGGCGGGACGTCGTCGCGTACGCCACTTCGCGGTCGCCGCGCGAGGGGTCACCGCCGCTGCCGGGGATGAGTCCGGAGCAGTCGTGGTTCCCGAGGACCATCAGCCACGGTACGTCGATGCCGGCGTTGGGCCGTTCGAACTTGGTGTCGAACTCGTCATCGTGTGCGGACTCGGGTCCGTTCTCATAGAGGTTGTCACCCAGGCCGATGGCCAGCCCGACGCCCTCGGTGTGGCACACCTGCTTGGCCGCCTTGGCCACGGCGTACTGCGCCTCGTTGCCGGTGCCCGCGTCGCCGGTGACCAGCACCGTGTACGAGCCCTGCGGCCCCGGCCTGGTGGGGAGCGGGAATTTTTGGACGGGAGCGCCGCTCGCCGCCCGTGCCGCCTGCGGCAGCAGGGCCAGCGCGGCGGCCCCGGCCACCGCGCCGCCCAGCATGGTGCGCCGGCCCACGCCCGTTCCCACGCCTCCCGTGCTGCCTCCGGTGACGGGTGCCGGTGCCGGCCGGCCGGTGGTGGTGATGCCGCCATCGAGGTCCAGCCACTGCCTCTCGGTGAGGTCGGGGCGCGGTGGGGTGTATTCGTCATCGCACATGTCAGGTTTCTCGCAGGTAACTTCTGCGCGCTGGTGGAGGTCCGACGAACACCGTGTGAAGGTCTGCGGTCTGTGCCGTAGGCACGTACGAGATGAGGTGGTGGAGATGACCGGTCAGAACGGGGGGCCGCGGTGGGACGAGGCCGCACAACGCTGGGTCGGCCCCGGTACGGAGCCCGTGACCCCGGTACGCCGAGCTGTTCGGCCGCCCGACCCGAACCGTGGCGCGGCCCTGGTCGCGGCCCTGGCCGTCGTGGTGATCGGTGGCATCGGGGTGGGCGTGTGGCAACTGGTGAGTGATGGTGACGACGGCAAGGGGGGTGGAAAGGCGGGTGGCGCGAGTACCTCGGAGTCGGTGGACCAGCAGAGCCCGCAGGCGTCATTGAGTGACACTTGGCCGGGTGGCTCCACGGACTCCGCCGGTGTGAACGGCACGGGCGGTACGGACATCCCCACTGCTCCGACCGCCTCACCTAGCGCGCAGACGCCGCCCGTTGGGTACAAGGAGACGCGCGACCCGGAGGGTTTCGGGGCCTATGTGCCCGACGGCTGGGAGCGGGAGAAACGCTCCAACGGTGTCTTCTACACATCGCCCGACGAGTCTGCCCTCATCCAGGTCTTCGCACTGCCGCCGTCCGCCAACACGCCGACCCCGCTGGAGGCGTTGGCGGAGACGGAGCGCTCCCTGAGCAAGGAGCGCGACTCCTATCAGCGGTACCGACTAGAGCGCGTCGGCTCGACAGTGGGCGGCACCGCACTCGGAAGTGCGGACCCCGGCGGCGGCACCCTCCCCGCTGGCGCCGACGCGGAACTTGAGTACGGGTACGTGAGCGACACGGCCGGGCCGCGCCGCGTCATCGACCGGGCGTTCACGGCCGAAGACGGCAACCAGTACGCCATCTTGGTCATGGGCCCGGCGTCCGCCTGGCCGGAGCAGGTGGACCAGCTGCGTACGACCTTCGAGTCATTTTGCCCCGAAGGGCACTGCGTCACGGGCTGAACTCCCTTGGTTTGACGGGCATCCGGGTGTCTCGCCCGCGGCTCGGAGGTCGCGCACTCCAGCCCCACCACCCCCGCCCCGAGGTACGCCTACGGCCTGGCCCGGGGCGGTGCGACGGGCCAGGCCGTAGGGGTTCGGTGGCGCGCGGGCGCTGACCGGGGACACGGCCACCAGGAGGGTGCCCGACGAGCACGCGAGGGTTACACCTTCTCGAACGCTTTCTCGATCTTGGCTACGTCGAGGGCCTGGTCCGAAGGTGGCGGCGTGGGGGATACGGGCTTCCCGTAGTCGCTCATCTCCGCTGTGCCGGACATACCGCCGCCCTCTTCGACGATCTTCAGCGGATACGGCGTGCCGGTGGCCGAGACGTACACGGTGACCTTCTCGTCGGCATTGGCGCCCGAATCGATGATCGGCACGACGAGTTGGCCATCGATGTGTGTCGGCTCGCCCTTGGCCAGATGTCCGATCGGGCCGTCCTGTGACGTCATGCCGGTTTTCAGGGACGAAAGGCTGCACCACTCGGCGAAGGGCGCCAACATCTTGTGATCCTTATGGCCGTAGAGATAGCGGCCCTTGAACAACTCGGCCACGGCGCCGCCGCTTGTGCCCGAGCGCTCGCGCGACTTCCAGTACTGCTCGTTCGGCTTCACCCAGAGCTGTTCGCCAACTTCGATCACTCGCATTTGGGCTCCCCGGCCGTCGTCGATGGTGCCGACGCAGTCGCCACCGCTGCCGCGGGTTAGGTCGGTCCGCAGGGTCGTGGTGCCGGTCGTCTCGCTCGTCTTCACGCGCAGGGATACGGCTTTGCGGAGCACATCGATCGACGTGTCGTAAATCTGCTGTGCGGTCAGGTCGGCCAACTCGTTCCTGGGCTTCGGCACCGAGTGGGCCCAGCTGTCACCATCCCCCCTTCCCAAGCCACAGCCGGCGACTGCTAACGCCGCAACCGCACATGCCATCGCAGCGAGCACGCCGCACTTCCTCGTCATCACGAGGCCCCATCCCTTAATTGATCAACTAGGGGAATTTAACAGCAATTTGCTAGGCAAAGCAGGGTAAATCTGGCCACGCGGATGAGGATGATCGCTTTCCATGGGCGGTAGCGCCGACCTTCGCACTGTTCGGGGAGAGGTTTGTGTTGCTGGTGTGACTAACGGTGGAACGTTTCCGCGCAGTTGGGGTACGGGACCGACGCGCCGACGATCGCACCCGCGACGGCGGCGACCCCGGCCCGCTGCCAGTTGCCGACTCGGACTGGCAGCCCCGCAGGGCCCGGGCCCGTCGCTAAGACACCGATGGCCTGGCCCGTAGTGATGCGACGGGTCAGGCCATGGAGGCGCGTCGGCGAGCGGCGGGTCGCTCAGCAAGCGCGGTCGTGAGCAGTGCATCGGCGCCCGGGGCGCCGCTGGAAGAAGCGCGGCCGTGCGGAGCGATGCCCGCAGGCGCTCCACGTGGCGCTGCCCGTAGACGGTGTCCGCAGACGTTTCGCAGCCGTTCCGTAGGAGCAGCGCGGGCGCGAAGAGGCAAAGGGCAGGGGTGCGCGCGGGGTTACTTCGCTGCGAACTGCTCTTCCAGCTTTGCCACGTCGATGACCTGGTCCTTGGGCGGCGGCGTCGTGGACACCGGCTTCTCGTACTCGCTCAACTCCACCGTGCCGGGCTCGCTGCCGCCCTTGGTGACGATCTTCAGCGGGTACGGGGTACCGGTGGCGGCGACATAGATGGTCTGCGTCTCGCCGGAGGCCTCGCCCGGGCCGGAGAGCGGCACGATGAGTTGGCCGCCGAGCGTGATCGGCGCGCCCTTGGTGAGCTTCTTCTCGGAGGCGTCGTCCGATTTCATGCTCGCCTGCATCGCGGACAGATCGCACATGTCGGCGTTGGCCTTGAGCATCTCGTCGGACGTGGTGCCGTAGATGTACCGGCCCTTGAACAACTCGGCCGCCGCCGCGCCGTCCTTGTCGCCCGCGACGTCGGGCTGCTTCCAGAACTGTTCGTTCGGCTTCATCCAGACCTTGTCGCCGGCCTTGATGAGCTCGGAACTAGCACCCTGGCTCACGCCCACGGTGCCGTTGCAGTTGCCCTTGTTGTCCAGGGCTATGTTCATGCGAAGGGCCTGGGCGCCGCTGCCCTGATCCATCTTCATGCGCAGGGACGTGGCCTTGAGGAGGGCGTCCTTCGCCTTGTCCGATATCTGCTGCGCGCTGAGGTCGGCCAACTCGTTCTTGGGCGCTGCTTTCTTGCCGTCGCCGTCCTCGCTGCCACAGCCCGTGACACCCAGCACCGCGACCACACACGCCGTCGCGGCCAACATGCCGTATTTCCTCGTCATGGCGAGATTCCTCCCCCTCGGTTGTCTTGCGGGAGGGAATTTATCAGTTCTTTACTGGGTGAAGCTGTTCAAGTTTGATTACATTAAGTGATGTAAGCCACTTTCCTTGAATGATGATGCATACATTCGCGCCCTCCGGGGAGGGGTTCCGGTTGCTGGCATGACCAGCAGTGAAGCATTTCAGTGCACCGGAAGGTAGAGGCAACGTGTCGGCGACCGAGACCATCCATATTGACGGAGCGTGGCGGGCAGCCATGTCTGGCGCCCAACGCGAGGTGCTTGACCCGGCAGATGCGACCATCCTCGCGCTGGTGGCCGAAAGTGATGCTGCGGATGCGGATGCGGCCATCTCCGCGGCTCGTCGGGCCTTCGACTCCGGCCCCTGGCCTCGTACGCCGGTCGGCGAGCGTGCCGCGCTACTGCGCCGGGTCGCCGACCTCCTCCAGCGGGACCGCGAGGCGATCGCGCTGACCGAGAGCCGGGACACCGGCAAGACCTTGGCGGAGGGCCGGGTGGACGTCGATGACGTCACTGCCGCCTTCCGCTACTTCGCCGACCTGGTGATGATCGAGAGCGGCGGCCGGGTCGTGGACGCGGGCAGCCCCGAGGTACATAGCGTGGTGGTGTACGAACCGGTGGGCGTCTGCGCTCTGATCACCCCGTGGAACTACCCGCTGCTTCAGGCGAGTTGGAAGGTCGCCCCGGCGCTGGCCGCGGGCAACACCTTCGTCATCAAGCCCAGCGAGATCACCCCGTTGTCCACCGTCCACCTGATGCGGCTGCTCGCCGAGGCCGGGTTGCCGGCCGGTGTCGCGAACCTGGTGACCGGCGCCGGCGACCCGGTGGGCGCGCGGCTGTCCGAGCATCCGGACGTGGACCTCGTCTCCTTCACCGGTGGCCTTGCCAGTGGGGCGAAGGTGGCCCAGGCCGCCGCGCCCACCGTCAAGAAGGTCGCCCTCGAACTAGGCGGCAAGAACCCCAACGTCGTCTTCGCCGACGCCTGCGCTACCGAAGAGGGCTTTGACACCGCCGTGGACCAGGCGCTGAACGCGGCGTTCATCCACAGCGGGCAGGTCTGTTCGGCGGGCGCACGCCTGATCATCGAGGAGTCCGTGCGGGATCGTTTCGTCTCCGAACTCGCCCGTCGCGCCGAGCGGATCAGGCTCGGCCGTGGCACGGAGGACGGCGTCGAGTGCGGCCCGCTCGTATCCCAGCAGCAGTGGGACAAGACGCAGGCGTACGTGGCCTCCGCGCTCGCCGAGGGCGCGGCCCTGCGCTGCGGCGGCGGCCAGCCCGAGCCCGCCGCGAACCGCCCGGCCACCGGCTACTTCTTCGCCCCCACCGTGCTCGACCAGTGCCACCGCGAGATGCGCGTGGTGCGCGAGGAGACCTTCGGGCCCATCCTCACCGTGGAGAGCTTCCGTACGGAGGATGAGGCGGTGGCGCTGGCCAACGACACCGAGTACGGGCTCGCGGGCGCCGTGTGGAGCTCGGATGCGGGCCGCGCGCGTCGGGTCGCCGGACTGCTGCGGCACGGCACCGTGTGGATCAACGACTACCACCCCTACCTGCCGCAGGCCGAGTGGGGCGGATTCGGCAAGTCCGGCGTGGGGCGCGAGCTCGGCCCCTCGGGGCTGGCCGAGTACCGCGAGGCCAAGCACATTTACCAGAACCTAAGCCCCCAGCCCGTCCGCTGGTTCGCGGGTTGACGCCGGTCGCGGCGGGTCGGTGCCTGCCGTAGCGGGCCGGCGCCCGCCGAAGTGAGTTGCCGCTTGGCGCTTGCCGCTTGCCGCTTGGCGCGACGGGCCGGCATCTGCCGTAGCGGGACCAATGGCTGCCGCGCCGGACCGACACTTGCCGCAGCGGTCCGGCGCCCGTCCCCACGGGCGCGCGTCAACCTGCCCGTGCGCAACCTGCCCGCTCACGTCCCACGTTCACGCACGTACCTTGCAAAAGGAGCGACCTCCCATGCCCGTATACGACTACGTCGTCGTCGGCGGCGGCACAGCCGGCTCGGTGATCGCGTCCCGGCTGACCGAGGACCCGGACGTCACCGTCGCCGTCATCGAGGGCGGCCCCACCGACATCGACCGCCCCGATGTGCTCACCCTGCGCCGTTGGCTCGGCCTGCTCGGCGGTGACCTTGACTACGACTACCCCACCACCGAGCAGCCACGCGGCAACTCGTACATCCGGCACAGCCGCGCCAAGGTGCTCGGCGGTTGCTCCTCGCACAACACGCTGATCAGCTTCAAGCCGCTGCCGGGTGACTGGGATGAGTGGGCCGCGGCCGGGGCCGACGGGTGGGACGCGGAGTCCATGGACCCGTACTTCTCCCGGCTGCGGAACAACATCGTGCCCGTGGACGAGAAGGACCGGAACGCCATCGCCCGCGACTTCGTCGCCGCCGCCGAGGCAGCCCTGGACGTGCCGCGCATCGAGGGCTTCAACAAGGCGCCGTTCCACGAGGGTGTGGGCTTCTTCGACCTGGCCTACCACCCGGAGGACAACAAGCGCTCCTCTGCCTCCGTCGCCTATCTGCACCCGCACATCGAGGCGGGCGACCGGCCGAACCTCACGCTGCTCCTGGAGACGTGGGCGTACCAGGTCGAACTCGATGGTGACCGGGCGACCGGCGTCCGGGTCCGTACCAAGGACGGCGCGCAGCAGCTCATCGAGGCAGCGCGCGAGGTGTTGGTGTGCGCCGGCGCGGTGGACACTCCGCGGCTGCTGATGCACTCCGGTATCGGCCCCCGGGGCGACCTGGAGGCGCTGGGCCTCCCCGTCACCCACGATCTGCCGGGCGTCGGCGAGAACCTGCTCGACCATCCCGAGTCGGTCATCGTGTGGGAGACGGACGGCCCGATTCCGGAAAACTCGGCAATGGACTCGGACGCCGGCCTGTTCCTGCGCCGCGACCCGGGCTCGCGCGGCCCCGACCTGATGTTCCACTTCTACCAAATCCCGTTCACCGACAACCCGGAGCGGCTCGGCTACGAGAAGCCCGAGCACGGCGTGTCCATGACCCCCAACATCCCCAAGCCGCGCAGCCGTGGTCGTCTCTACCTCACCAGCGCCGACCCGAACGTCAAGCCCGCGCTGGACTTCCGCTACTTCACCGACGAGGACGACTACGACGGCCGCACCCTGGTGGACGGCATCAAGATCGCCAGGCAGGTCGCTCAGCAACAGCCGCTGGCCGGTTGGCTCAAGCGGGAGGTGTGCCCCGGGCCCGAGGTCACATCGGACGAGGAGATCAGCGAGTACGCACGTAAGGTCGCGCACACCGTCTACCATCCGGCCGGCACCTGCCGCATGGGCGCCGTCAGCGACGAACTCGCCGTGGTGGACCCGGAATTGCGCGTGCGAGGGTTGCGCAATCTGCGCATAGCCGACGCGTCGGTCTTCCCGACGATGCCTGCTGTGAACCCGATGCTCGGTGTGTTGATGGTGGGCGAGAAGTGCGCCGAAATGCTGGTACGCACCCGCACACCGGGAGGTGAGGCGTGATGAACACCAACGACCCCGCGCAGGTGCCCGGGCAGCAGTCAGCCGCCCCCGCGCAGGTGCCCGGAAAGCAGAGCGCGAAGCAACCAGGCCAGGCGGCCGAAGCCACCTCCCCGCACGTCTCGACCCCTCCCGCATCGGCGGCCTCCGCGGCGACCTCGGTCTCTCCGGTGTTCTCCGTACGCGAGTTGTGGAAGGTCTTCGGGCCGCGGGCCGATCGGATACCCGGCAGCCCCGAGGCCCACTTGCCCGCCGCGGAACTGCGCGAGCGCACCGGCTGCACCGCCGCTGTTCGCGGCGTCAGCTTCGACGTCCACCAGGGCGAGGTGTTCGTGGTGATGGGCCTGTCCGGGTCCGGAAAGTCCACCTTGGTGCGTTGTCTGACCCGGCTCATCGAGCCGACCAGCGGCAGCATCGGCATGGATGGTGAGGACGTGCTCGCCATGGACCGCACCCGGCTGCGCGACCTGCGCCGGCACCGTGCCGCCATGGTCTTCCAGCACTTCGGACTGCTGCCGCACCGCTCGGTGCTCGACAACATCGCGTACGGGCTCGAAATCCAAGGCGTCCGCAAGGCGCAGCGACGCGCCAGGGCCGCCGAGATGGTGGCCAAGGTCGGCCTTTCCGGCATGGAGCACCGCCGCCCGGGGCAGTTGTCCGGCGGTCAGCAGCAGCGCGTGGGGCTGGCCCGCGCGCTCGCGGTCGATCCCGAGGTGCTGCTGTTCGACGAGCCGTTCAGCGCCCTCGACCCGCTGATCCGGCGCGATATGCAGGAGGAAGTCGTCCGCCTGCACCGCGACGAGGGCCGCACGATGGTCTTCATCACCCACGATCTGAGCGAGGCACTGCGGCTCGGCAGCCGGATCGCGCTCATGCGCGACGGCGAGATCGTGCAACTGGGCACGCCCGAGGACATCGTGGGCGCCCCGGCGGACGACTATGTACGGGACTTCGTCCGCGATGTGCCGCGCGAGCAGGTGCTCACCGTGCGCCGCGCGATGCGCCAGGCTCGCGACGGCGAGGCCGGCCAGGGTCCGGCGCTGGCGCCGGGCGCCACCGTGGCCGAGGCCATCGAGGCCGTGGCCCGCTCCGGTGGCCCGGCCCGGGTGATGGACGCCGGCCGCTGCCTCGGCGTGGTCGATCACGCCTGCCTGCTCGACGTGGTCGCGGGCCTGGACCGGGCCCCGCAGCCGAGCCCAGATGAGCGTACGGACGCGGACGGGAGCGCGGGAAGGCGCGCGGGCGCGCGGGAGAGCGCGAAGGAGGACGGGGGCGCGGACGGGCGTGCGAACGAGGCGCCCGACGAGTGTGCCGACAAACCCGCGCCCGGCGGGCAGCAGCCCGGCAGCGATGAGGCGGTGACGGCATGACCCGTACCCGCTGCCCCCGTACTGTCCCTGCCAGCTCTGCCCGTTCTGCCCGTTCTGCCAGCCCTGCCGCCGGCACGGCCATGAGTCCCCGCCTCACCGCGGCCCGTGCCGTCTCCATCGGGGGCCGCGTATGAGTACCGCCACCGCGCCCGCCACCGGGCCCACACCGACTGCCGCGGACGGCGACAAAGGCGGCAGTATGCGCGCCCTGATCCGCCATCGAGGCGTACGGAAGCTTGCGGTGCTTGCCGTGCTGGCTGCCGTGTTGGTGCCGCTCGCGCACGCCAAGTGGGCCAGCGGAAGCTGGCCGTCCGCATTGACCGTCGATCTGACCGACCCACTGACCGACGTCAACGACTGGATCATCGACAATCGCGACAGCCACCCGCTGTTCGTCTACTTCTTCGGGCACATCAGCAACGCCATCGTGTTGTCGGTACGCGGCGTTTACCTCGTCCTCCTCGCCCTTGGCTGGGTCGGCGTCACCGCCGCCGCTACGCTCGTCGCCTGGCGCGTCGCGGGTGCGAAGACCGCGCTGACCAGCGCCGTGTCGTTCGCGCTGTGCGGGCTGCTCGGCATGTGGGTGCCGACCATGCAGACGCTCGCGCTGATGGTTGTCGCGGTGGCGCTGTCCATCGCCATCGGCGGGCTGCTCGGCCTGGTCGGCGGCCTGTCCGAGCGCGCCTTTCGGGTGCTGCGCCCGGTGCTCGACACCATGCAGGTGCTGCCTGCCTTCGCGTACCTGCTGCCCGTCGTTTTGGTCTTCGGGATCGGCGTGCCCGGCGCGGTGCTTGCCACCGTGATCTACGCGGCGCCGCCGATGGCCCGTCTGACCGCGCTGGGGCTGCGCGGCGCCGACGCCGAGGTCCTGGAGGCCGTTGACTCGCTGGGCGCGGGCCGCTGGCAGCGCCTGGTGACCGCCCGGTTGCCGCTGGCCCGTAAGGAGCTGCTGCTCGGCGTCAACCAGACGATCATGATGGCCCTCTCGATGGCCGTCATCGCCTCCATGATCGGCGGCGGTGGCCTCGGTGACCGCGTCTATCAGGCGCTGTCGTCCGTCGATGTCGGGGCCGCGTTGGCCGCCGGCATCCCGATCGTGCTGTTGGCCGTCGTCCTTGACCGTACGACCGCGAACGCCGGCGCACGCTCCGGCGGCACCCCCGTGGCCCCGCGCTGGCTGCGCGGCCTTGATGGCTGGGTGGTCGCCGCTGCCCTGGTGGCCGGACAGCTCGCGGACTCGCTGACCTGGCCGAAGAGTTGGACGGTCGAGATCGCGAAGCCCGTCAACGACGCGGTTGACTGGATGACCGATCACCTCTATTCGGGCGTACCGGCGATCGGCGGCACCGCCGACTGGGCCGGGCACTTCACCTCCTGGGTGCTTGATCCGCTACGGGACGGGTTGCAAGGACTGCCGTGGTGGGCGGCGCTGCTGATCGTCGCCGCGTTGGCGTGGCTGATCGGCACCTGGGGCACGGCCCTGACCGCCGTGCTTGCGCTGGCTGCCATCGGAGTGCTCGGCGTCTGGGACGAGTCGATGAACACCCTCTCCCAGGTCCTTGCGGCCGTCGCCGTCACCCTCGTCATCGGCTTCGCCACCGGCATCGCGGCGGCCCGCAGCGCGCGTGTGGAGCGGCTGCTGCGGCCCGTCCTCGATGTATTCCAAACAATGCCGCAGTTTGTGTATCTCATCCCGGTGGTAGCGCTGTTCGGCGTCGGCCGTGCCCCGGCCGCTGCCGCCGCCATCGTGTACGCGCTGCCGGCAGTCATCCGGATCACCACCCAGGGGCTGCGCCAGGTGGACCAGGCGGCGATCGAGGCCGCACGATCCCTCGGCGCGACCCGGGGCCAGCAACTCCGCCAGGTCCAACTCCCGCTCGCCAAGCCATCGCTGCTGCTCGCGGTCAACCAGGGCGTGGTCCTGGTGCTCGCCGTGGTCATCATCGGCTCGTTGGTGGGCGGCGGGGGACTCGGCTACGAGGTGCTGCTGGGCCTGGCCCAGGGGGACCTGGCCACCGGTCTTGTCGCAGGCGCGGCCATCGTGTGCCTGGGCCTGATGCTCGATCGCGTGACGCAGCCAACCGGCCGCCGCGCACGGAAGGGGGCCTGACATGACAGCCCGTACGCATACGCGTATCCGTACTCGTGCTCGTATCCGCGCCCATGCTCGGACGCGGGCCGCAGGCACCGCCGGTGGCCACGCCGGTGGCGCTGCCCGTTGGTGGCGCGCCCGTGGCACGGTGGTCGGGGTGTTCGCCACAGTGGCGGCGCTGCTGGTCCTCACCGGCTGCGGCAAGGCCGACATGACCAAGCAGTCGTCCCCGTACGCGAACGTCTCCGGCGCGAAGACCGTCACCCTCTCCGTCCAGTCCTGGGTCGGTGCCCAGGGCAACGTGGCAGTGGCGAAGCACCTGCTCGAACATGAGCTGGGCTACCGCGTGGACACCGTGCAGGTGGACGAGGTCCCCGCGTGGGACGCGCTGAGCCAGGGCCGAGTTGACGCGATCATGGAGGACTGGGGACACCCGGAGCAGGAGAAGCGGTACGTCGAGGACAAGAAGACCATCACCCGTGGTGGTGATCTCGGCGTTACCGGCCACATCGGCTGGTGGGTGCCGAAGTATTTCGCCGACGCACACCCGGACGTCACCAACTGGGAGAACCTCAACAAGTACGCGGGCCAACTGCGTACGGCCGAGAGCGGCAAGAAGGGCCAGTTGCTCGACGGCTCCCCGTCCTACGTCACCAATGACAAGGCACTGGTGAAGAATCTCGACCTCGACTATCAGGTCGTCTTCGCGGGTTCCGAGGCGGCGCAGATTACGCAGATGAAGCAGTTCGCCAAGAACAAGAAGCCATATCTGGCTTATTGGTACGAGCCGCAGTGGCTTTTCAACGAGGTCCCGATGGTGGAGGTGAAGCTGCCTGCGTACACGGACAAGTGCGCGGCCAAGGGCGTGGCTGACCCGAAGTCGATCGACTGCGCGTACCCCACGACCCCGCTGCAAAAGTACCTGAATGCCGACTTCGCGAAGAAGGGCGGCAAGGCGGCACAGTTCCTGAAGAACTTCCACTGGTCGCAGAAGAACCAGAACGACGTCTCGGAAATGATCGCCTCCCAGGGCCTGTCGGCCGACGAGGCAGCGAAGCGCTGGGCCGCGGCGAACCCGAGCGTTTGGAAGCAGTGGCTGCCGTAAACCCACGATCGCCCGCGCCTTGGAAAGAACGGACAGGCCCGCCTGGCCACCATACGAATGGGCCCGCCGAACCGGGATACGCATGAGACGGCGAGACCGCGTTCCGGAATGCTAGCCACCTGACCGCGATGGGGATAAACACCCGTGACCGTGACGCGGAAAGGCCGCCGAAATGCATAAGCATTTCGGCGGCCCGCCGCAGCGCCCCCGTGCGCCACGGCCCCCCGTGCAGCCCCGCCGTCAGATAAACGGCGAGACGTCCCCGTTGCGCCGCGCCGCTCTCGCGAGTGGCGCGGCTCCCCCGTGCGGCCCCGCCTCCCGCAAAGAGTGGCGGACCATCCCCGTTGCGCCCGCCGCCCGATACGAGCGGCGGGGTTGACCCCCGTTACGCCGCGCCCCCCGTAGAAGACGCGACGCCCCCGTTACGCCGCGCCCCATGCGAGCGACGCGACGCCCCCGTTCAGCCGTGCCACCCCCGTGGTGACGCGGCTCCCCCGTCCTCGCCCCGTCGCCCCCGTACGACGCGGCCCCCCGTACAGCCGGGCCGTGGAGCCCGGCTCCCCCGTACAGCCGGGCCCTGGAGCCCGGTTTTCTCTGGCCGCACTGCACGACTGGTCGTACAGCCGCGGCTTTCGTGCACCGGGCCCGTGCGGCCGTGGCCTCCTGCGGCCACGGCCCGGGGTGGCGGGGCGCCCCCGTAACGCCCCGCTCCCGGTTTCCGGCCAATGGGACGGCCCCCGTTCGTGCATCCGTCCCATCGGCCCGCTGTGGGCCCCCGCCACGGGGGAGCGTGGCGGGGGCGAGAGGCGCCAGAACCCCCGTGTCCGGCGCCTCTGGTGTGTGGCTACGTACGCGGCTGGGCCGAGCGCACCCGCTCGGACAGCGCCCGTAGCGACTCCATCGCCTCGTGGAACATGCCAGGCCCGAACGTGACCCGCGCTACACCCAGTTCGCCGAGTTGTGCCGGGGCCGGGCCGCCGGGCATGAAGGCCACGTTCAGCGGCGCGTCGATGCCCTGCGCGAGCTCCGTGACCAACTCGGTCGGGGCCAGCAGCGGATAGATCACGTCCGCGCCGGCGCCGATGTACAGCTTGGCCCGCTTGATCGCGCCATCCGTGGTGGTCTCGCCGCGCAAGAACGTGTCCACACGAGCGTTGATCACCAGTCGCTTGCCTGCCTCCTGCCGCACCTGCGCCAGCCAGTCGGCCTGCTGCTGCGGGTCTTTGAGCTGCCCCGTCGCGAGGTCGGTGTCCTCCAGGTTGCAGCCCACCACGCCCGACTCAAGCAACCGCTCCACCAGTTCGGCGGGGGCCAGCCCGTAGCCATCCTCGATGTCGGCCGAGACCGGGATGTCCACGACCCGGCAGATCCGGGTGATCGCCGCGAACATCTCGTCCACTGGCGTGCCGCCGCCATCCTCGTACCCGAGCGATGCCGCGATGCCCGCGCTCGGCGTCGCCAGTGCCGGGAAACCCACATCGGCGAAGATGCGTGCGCTGGCCGCGTCCCAAGGCCCGGGAAGGATCAGCGGGTCGCCGGGGGCACGGCCCTGGTGCATGGCCAAGAACGCCTCGGCGGTGTTGGCGGAAGACATCACAGCTCCTCAGAAGGCGGGTTGCCAGGGGACATCCGCGTGGTCACGCTGATCCGGTTCCACGCGTTGATCGCGATGATCAGGCTGACGAGTTGGGCGAGCTCGGCGGATTCGAAGTGTTCGGCCGCCCGGTCGTACACCGCATCCGGCACAAACCCGTCGGTCAGGACCGTCACCGCCTCGGTGAGCGCAAGTGCTGCCTGCTCCTTGGCGGTGAAGTACGTCGGCGACTCCTCCCACGCGTTGAGGAGATAGAGCCGCTCCTCGCTTTCCCCCTCAAGCCGCGCGTCCCGGGTGTACATATTGATGCAAAAGGCGCAGTGGTTGATCTGCGACGCGCGAATCTTCACCAGCTCAGTCAGGGCGGGGTTGAGCCCCCGCCTGGCCGCCGCGTCAAGATTGATCATGGCCTTGTAGAACTCGGGTGCGAGGGTGGGTAAGGCCATCCTCAGCCCGCGCTTCTGGGCCGTTTCGCTTGTCGCCATGGCCCTCACGCTACGGGGGCAGTAGCCCAGGGGTATGGTCCATTTCTATGGCAGATTCTTGGGCCACTGAGGTGCCGTCCGATGAGACCGCCGACTTCGCAGTCGGCAGTGACCTCCATCTGGAACTGAGCGGAACGGGAGGTGTCCGGGCGTCGCTGATGAGTGCGCTGCGTGACGCCGTACGGTCCGGTCGGCTCGCTCCCGGCACCCGCCTGCCCTCTTCCCGCAGCCTTGCCTCCGACCTCGACATAGCCCGCAACACGGTCGCCGACGCCTACGCAGAACTCGTCGCCGAGGGCTGGCTCACCGCACGCCAGGGCTCAGGCACCCGTGTTGCCGAACGCGCCGTCGCCTGCGAGATCCGAAGAGAGCCACCGGCCCCCGTACGCCGCCCGACAGTGCGCCCGGCACCCACCCCGGTGTACGACCTGATGCCCGGCTCGCCCGACGTCTCCTCGTTCCCACGCGCCTCCTGGCTGACGGCCGCACGCAAGGCGCTCACCAACGCACCCAACGACGCCTTCGGATACGGCACGCACGTCGCGGGCCGCCCCGAGCTGCGCCGCGCGCTCGCCGACTACCTCGCCCGCGCCAGGGGCGTACGCGCTGCGCCCGAGCGCATCCTCATCTGTTCGGGTCTGTCCGAGGGGTTGCGGCTGGTCGGCGAGGTGCTCGGGGCGACCGCGCGCATGCCGGGCGCGGCGCCCGGCGCCGACCTGGTGGCCGTCGAGTCGTTCGGCCTGGACATTCACCGCGATCTACTCACCGGCTGCGGCCTGCGTACCGTGGCTGTGGGCTTCGACGAACAAGGTCCGCGCACCGAAGAGTTGGCGGCGACCCGCGCCAGGGCGGTGCTGCTCACCCCGGCGCACCAGTTCCCGTTCGGCGTCGCGCTGCCGCCCGAGCGGCGCGCAGCAGCCGTCAAGTGGGCGGTGGAGACCGGCGGCGTGGTCTTGGAGGACGACTACGACGGCGAGTTCCGCTACGACGGGCAGCGGGTGGGAGCCGTGCAGGGTCTCGACCCGGAACACGTCGTCTACATGGGCACCGCAAGCAAGAGCCTGTCGCCCGCACTGCGCCTTGGCTGGCTGGTCCTCCCGGAGCGGCTGTTCGCCGCCGTCGCGGAGCTCAAGCGCCGCCCCGGCTTCCAGACCAGCGGTCTGGACCAGCTGACGCTGGCGGAGTTCATCGCATCGGGGGCGTACGACCGGCACGTACGCGGCATGCGCCAGCGCTACCAGCGCCGGCGCGACCAGCTCATCGCCGCCCTTGCCGAACGCGCCCCCCACATCAAGGTCGGGGGCATCGCAGCGGGTCTGCACGCGGTGCTCGAACTCCCGGCCGGCACCGAGCAATCGGTCATCAACGGCGCCGCCTGGCAGGGGCTCGCCCTGGACGGCCTGCGCCGCTACCGGCTGGGCGCGGGCACCGGCGGCGACGCGGCTCCGTACGACGACGTCATGGGCGACGCCCTGGTGGTGGGCTACGGCACCCCGCCGGACCACGCGTACACGGGCGCACTGGACGCACTGTGCAGGGCGCTGCCGTAGGGCGCTGTCGTAGGGCGGCCTGCTCTGGCGGCCTGCTTGGCCCTGGCGGTCGGCGTACCGCCAGGGCCTGTCGCCTGTTGTTCTGCTGCTTCGTCCGGCTGCTAGGTCCGCGACTGCGGGCCCCCTCAGCCCTCCAGGACGGCCCGCAGCTGCTCAAGCCCCCAGTCGAGGTCTTCCTTGTTGATGACCAGCGGCGGGGCGATGCGAATGGTGCTGCCGTGGGTGTCCTTGACCAGGACTCCGCGGGCCATCAGCCGTTCGGAGATCTCCCGTCCCGTGCCGCGTGCGGGGTTGATGTCCACACCGGCCCACAGCCCGCGCCCGCGCACCGCGGTCACCGCGTCGCCACCGGTCAGCAGGGCGAGTTCGCGATGCAGATGCTCACCGAGTTCGGTCGCCCGCCGCTGGTACTCGCCGCTGCGGAGCATCGCGATCACCTCCAGGGCGACGGCGCAGGCCAGCGGGTTGCCACCGAAGGTGGAACCGTGCTCACCGGGACGGTGGACGCCCAGCACATCGCGATCGGCGACCACTGCCGACACGGGCACGACACCGCCGCCCAGCGCCTTGCCCAACACGTACATATCGGGCACGACGTCCTCGTGCTCGCAGGCGAAGGTCGCCCCCGTACGCCCCAGGCCCGACTGGATCTCATCCGCGATGAACAGCACGTTCCGGGCCCGGGTCAGCTCCCGTACGCCGGGCAGATAGCCGGGCGGCGGCACCAGCACGCCGGCCTCGCCCTGAATCGGCTCGATCAGCACGGCGACGGTGTGCTCGTCGACGGCGGCCTCAAGCGCGGCCAGGTCGCCGTACGGCACGATCTCGAAGCCTGGCGTGTACGGACCGTAGTCGGCGCGTGCCTCCGGGTCGGTGGAGAAGCTGACGATGGTCGTGGTGCGGCCGTGGAAGTTGCCGTCCGCGACGACGATCTTGGCCTGGCCGTCCGGCACCCCCTTGACCCGGTAGCCCCATTTGCGGGCGGTCTTCACGGCGGTCTCGATGGCCTCGGCGCCGGTGTTCATCGGCAGCACCATCTCCTTGCCGCACAGGGCGGCAAGCTCCGTACAGAAGTCCGCGAACCTATCGTGGTGGAACGCCCTTGAGGTCAGGGTGACGCGTTCCAACTGGGCCTTCGCGGCATCGATGAGGCGCCGGTTGCTGTGCCCGAAGTTCAGCGCGGAGTATCCGGCGAGCATGTCGAGGTAGCGGCGCCCCTCAACATCGGTCATCCAGGCGCCCTCGGCAGAGGCGACGACGACGGGCAGCGGGTGGTAGTTGTGCGCGCTGTGCGCCTCTGCGGCGGCGATGCTGCGTTCACTAGCGGTCACGTGCGCTCCATCCTTACGGAGTCGGGGCGGGCTCAGGCTTCTTTCTATCGTTGCTCGGGCGGAATGCGAAGAAAAATTCCTCGTCGGGTAGACATGCGACGCCTGTTGCCGACGTTTCGGAGCATTGACAACAACGCTGAGCGTGCGCCGGTGCCTGCCGCAGGGTGCTACTCGCTGCCCGATGTCCGCTGCGCACCGAGTTCGGCGACCGGGGCCCGTGGATTCCCGTACACCTGAGAGAATGGGCGGCATGGCCCTTGACCGTCCTCGTGCGCTCTCCGGTATCCAGCCCACAGCGGGCTCTTTCCATCTCGGCAACTACCTTGGCGCGGTCCGCCAGTACGTTGCCCTCCAGGAAACCCACGACGCCTTCTATATGGTTGTTGACCTGCACGCGATCACGATTCCGCAAGATCCACAGGAGCTGCGCGCGAACACCCGGGTTGCCGTGGCGCAACTCCTCGCCGCCGGGCTTGACCCGGACCGGTGCACGCTCTTTGTGCAAAGCCATGTGCCCGAGCACGCACAGCTCGCCTGGGTGATGAACTGTCTCACCGGCTTCGGCGAAGCATCCCGTATGACGCAATTCAAGGATAAATCGACCAAACAGGGCGCCGATCGGACGACCGTTGGCCTCTTTACTTACCCGGTCCTTCAGGTTGCCGACATCCTGCTCTACCAGGCGAGTCAGGTCCCGGTCGGTGAGGACCAGCGGCAGCACATTGAGCTGACCCGGGACCTCGCCGAGCGGTTCAACAGCCGCTTTGGCCATGCCTTTACGGTGCCTTCGGCGCACATCGTCAAGGAGACCGGCAAGATCTACGACCTCCAGGACCCGTCGATCAAGATGAGCAAGTCGGCATCGACGCCGAAGGGCATCATCAGCCTCCTCGACGAGCCCAAGGTCTCCGCGAAGAAGATCAAGAGCGCGGTGACGGACCTGGAAACCGTGGTGCGGTTCGACGAGGAGAGCAAGCCCGGCGTGAGTAATCTGCTCACCATTTACGCCACCCTCACCGGCGTCAGCATCGCGGAGCTGGAACGCAAGTACGAGGGCAAGGGCTACGGCGCGCTGAAGACCGACCTGGCCGACGTCATGCTCGACTGGGTGGCGCCGTTCCGAGCCCGCACCCAGGAATATTTGGACGACCCCGAGACGCTGGACAACATCCTGGCCAAGGGCGCCGAGAAGGCGCGCACCGTCGCGGCGGAGACCCTGGCCCTGGCCTACGACAAGGTGGGCTTGCTCCCCGCCAAGCACTGAGCGGCGGGCGCCCTCGTGACGCGGCCCCCGACCGGGCAGCGGGTGAGGGCGCCAACCCTGCCAAGGAGGGCGGGGGCGCAGACGGGCCCGTAGGCGTGCTCGCCGGCCCGTGGGCGCGTGCCGCTGCCCACCCGGGTACGCTCCGCGGGGCCGTGCGGAGCTTTGTGTCGGGGTCGGGCGCTTCACATCGGGGTGCGGGATCGGCTCGGCCCGATGGGCCGGGGGTTGTTGGGCCCGGACCGTTGGGCCCGAGCCTGCGGACCGGAGTATCTAGCCGTGACGGCCGGGGAGCAGTCACACTGGCACGGGTCGCGGACGGGGACGGCGAGGACGCGCGGGCGTGATGGACAGCTTGACCAGACAGTGGTGCGGAAGGGAGAACGCAGTGGGGACCGTAACGATCGGCGTTTCGATCGCGGTCCCGGAGCCGTACGGCAGCTTCCTTCAGGAGCGGCGCGCGGGCTTCGGAGACCCTTCCGCGCATGGCATCCCCACGCACGTCACGCTGCTGCCGCCCACCGAGGTGGATGCCGCGGCGCTGCCCGGGATCGAGCGCTACCTCGCGGAGGTCGCGGCCGGCTGCGGCCCCTTCCCGATGAGGCTGTCCGGGACGGACACCTTCCGACCGCTGTCACCGGTGGTCTTCGTGAAGATCGTGGAAGGCGTGGCGGAGTGCACCGCACTCCAGGAGCGGGTCCGGGCGGCCTCCGGACCGTGCGCACGTGAGCTGCAATTCCCGTACCACCCGCACGTCACCATCGCGCACGGCATCTCCGAGGAGGCGATGGACCGCGCGTACGCCGAGCTGAAGGACTACGAGGCGGCGTGGACGATCTCGGGCTTCGCGCTGTACGAACAGGGCGCTGACGACGTGTGGCGACTGGAGCGTGAATACCCTTTCGGGGCCGCGGGAGGCCCGGGGCGTAGCCCGGTCTTCCCGCACCAGTCGCCGCATCATGGGCCCCTGTTGGACGAGTCATCAATGTAACCGAGTAAAAAAATATCCCCAGAGTCACTTCTAACTGGGTTGCGTTTTTGCTAGTCTGGTCGCATGGACGGTCAGACGAGCCTTCGCGAACGCAAGAAGCGGCGGACCTATCAGGCGATCTCCGACGCCGCGATCGGGCTCTTCCTTGAGCAGGGCTTCGATCAGGTCTCGGTGGCCGAGGTGGCCGCCGCGGCCATGGTGTCCAAGCCAACCCTGTTTCGGTACTTCCCGGCCAAGGAGGACCTCGCGCTCTATCGGTTCGCCGACCACGAGGACGAGGCGAGCCGGGTGGTCCGGGAGCGCACCGCCGACCAAGCACCGCTGACGGCGCTCCATGCTCACTTCCGCGCCGGCCTGGACCGCCGCGACCCGGTCACCGGCCTGTGCGACGACAGCAGGGTGCTGGCGTTCCACCGCCTGTTGTACGGGACGCCAAGCCTGGTGGCGCGGCTCTACGAGTACACGACGCGCGCCGAGGACGCGTTGGCGCGCACGCTGTACGAGGTGGCGCGTGATCCCGGCTCCGCGGCCTCTGCGGGAGCGCCGTCGCGGACTGGCGGGGAGGCCGAGTGCCGCAATCCGTCGTTTGACGAGCTGCCCGACGAGCTGCCTGACGGGCTGCCCGGCGGCCCCGCGGACACCAGAGCGACCTCGACCAGCACGGCCGCCCCGGACGGCGCCGGCGACACGGTGGCCGCCCAGCTCGCGGAGGCAGGGCGCGCAGCGCGGCCGAGTCGCACAGCGCAGCCGAGTCGCACAGCGGGGGCGAGTCATATAGCGCGGTTGGGCTATGTAACGGGGGAGGGCCAGGCGGCGGCACCAGGCCCAGCCGCCGAGTCGGAGGCTGGTGCGGCGGGTGATCGGCCCCGCACGCCGGGCCAGGACGCGGCACGCGATCGGATACCGACGCCAGTCGTGAAGGCCAGGCAGGGCCTCGCAAGCATGGAGGAGGGCTCAGGGCTGGAGGCGCTGACGGCCCGCCTTGCCGCCAGCCAGATCATCGCCGCACAGCGGATTCTCGCGCTCGAAAACTGGCGCCGGATAGCCGATGGAGAGAGCGCGGACGCGGTGTACCCGGCCGCCGTCGTCGCCGCCGACCATGCCTTCGCGGTGCTCGGTTCCGGCCTGTCCCCGCACTACTGACACTGCGGCGCCTCCCCAACTACCACGCCCTGAGACCTGATTGACGGGCGCTGCGCCGCTCACCCCGATCACCCCGCGAAGAGGGGTCACTCGCCGCTGGCGGCGAAAACAGGACCGATGGCGCGCGCTGCGTCGTGCTGTGTGTGCTGTGTGTGCTGTGTGCGGGGGTGCACGAACCAACCGTCCGACCGGCCGACACGAACCGCGCTCTCGTGGGACTGCCCTGGCCGGCCCATCTCCCGCGGACGCGTCGCTGGAGGCCTCCGCCCGCAGGCACCGTGCCCCCAACTGGGGCACGCTCCCACGCCCGAACCCGACCAGCGCCCGCGGTCGCTCCCGATCCCGCGGTCGCTCTCGATCCCCGATCCCGCTTCCGAACTCGCCCCGCATCCGAGCCAACTTGTCGCCGGGTGCTGCTGACGTGCGAAAGGTGTGCCGAAATGACCTCAGACTCCCGGGGAGCGGCCGACGCCTCGCAGACTCCGGTCAGGGCCGCGCGCGGCCCCGGCGCCTGCACGGCCACCGACACTCTGGCCGGCGAACTCAACGCCGAGCGGGCCCATATCGATGACTGCCGCGCCATATTGGCCCGGATGGTCGCGGCAGCCCGACAGCAGGTGGTTCTCGGCGAGGACGTCTCCGGTGACGGCGCGAGTGCGGAGGTGCTCGGCCGCTATCTGCGCAGCTACGCCCGGCAGTTGGCCGAGGAGCCGGAGGGTCCGCTGTTCTTCGGCCGCCTGAACTTCGGCAGCGGGCCCGACGCCGGCGACCACCGGGGACAGCGGTACTACATCGGGCGTCGCCATGTCTCCGCCGATCCCACCGCGACACCCCTGGTGATCGACTGGCGCGCGCCGGTATCCCGCGTCTTCTACCAGGCATCACCACGCGACCCGCAGGGCGTGGCGGTGCGCCGCCGGTTCGGCTGGGCAACGTCGAGCAAGGGCGCGTCGAGCGACCTGACCAGCCTGGAAGATGAGCAACTAGGCGCGCCGGCCACCACCGCACACGGTGCTGCCGGGATGGGCGAGGGGCATGCGGGGAGCGGTGGCGGCAGCCGCATTGTGGCGGCCGAGATCGAACGCCCTCGGGTGGGTCCAATGCGGGACATCGTCGCCACCATTCAGCCCGAGCAGGACGACCTGGTCCGGGGCGAGTTGGGCGACTCGGTGTGTGTGCAGGGCGCACCGGGGACCGGAAAGACGGCCGTTGGCCTGCATCGCGCCGCGTATCTGCTGTACACCTATCCGCAACGGCTCCAGCGCGGCGGGATGTTGGTCGTCGGCCCTAACCGGACGTTCCTGCGCTATATCGCTGAGGTGTTGCCCGCGTTGGGAGAGATCGACGTTCGGCAGTGCACGGTCGATGACCTTATCGACCGTTTCCCGGTGCGAGGCCAGGACACCGTCGAGACGGCGAGCGTCAAGCACGACCCCCGCATGGCCGACGTGCTCGAACGAGCCCTGTACCAACGGGTGCGGCCACCCCGCGAATCCCTCGCCATTCCGGACGGTACCTACCGCTGGCGGGTGGACGCCGACACATTGGCCGAAGTCGTCGCGCAGGTGCGGCAGCAGACGCTGCCCTATGCCACGGGCCGGGACTGGGTTCGTGCGCGCACCATGGAACTGGTCCGTCGTCAGGTCGAGCGGCGCGCGGGCCCGCCGCCCTCTGAATGGGTCCGCCGGATGGCTAGGTCCCGTGCCGTTAAGGCGTTCCTGGACGAGACCTGGCCAGCGGTGCGACCGGCCGAGGTGGTTGCCGAGTTGCTGAGTGACCTCGACACGGTCCGGACGGCCTCGGACGGGTTGCTCACCGAGGCGGAACAGAAGGCGCTGTGCTGGGCCAAGCCGCCACGCTCGACCAAGAGCGCCCCGTGGTCGTTGGCGGATTTGATACTCATTGACGAGGTGGCAGGCCTCATCGAGCGGCCGGGCGGCTACGGCCATGTGGTGGTGGACGAGGCCCAGGACCTGTCACCGATGCAATGCCGAGTGCTGGCCCGACGCAGCGACTTCGGCTCATTGACCGTGCTGGGCGACTTGGCACAGGGCACCACGCCGTGGGCCGCGCGGAGTTGGCCGGAACATCTCGCGCACCTGGGCAAGCCGGATGCCGCGGTGGCGCCGCTCACCACCGGGTTCCGGGTCCCCGCCGCCATCGTGGCGGTGGCGAACCGGCTCCTGCCGCACCTGGACGTACGAGTGCCGCCCGCGCGGTCGCTGCGGGGGGACGGAAAGCTGCGGGTCCGCCCGGTGGCCCAGGCCGCCACCGGCGTGGTGGCTGCGGTGCGTGCAGCGTTAGACGAAGACGGCTCGGTCGGTGTGATAGCCGCCGAATCCGATATGCCGGCGCTGTGCCAGGCGCTGACCGACGCGGGCATAGCCTCGGCGGCGGCCGGGGAATTGGACACGGCGCGGCGGGTGACGGTGCTACCTGCCTCGATGGCCAAGGGGCTTGAGTACGACCATGTGGTGGCCGTCGAGCCAGCGGCCATCGTCGATGCCGAGCCGCGTGGGTTGCACCGGCTCTATGTCGTGCTCACCAGGGCGGTCTCGCGGCTGGACATCGTCCACGCCCGTCCGCTGCCCCCGGCCCTCCAGCCCCTGATCCAGCCGATGGCGCCCGCCTCGACCCCTGCGGAGCAAACGCCTACGGAGCAAACGCCTATGGAGTGAACGCCTATCGAGTAAACGGGGTTAGGCCGAGTGCGGAGAAGGGAGGGGGCTCAGGAGGTCCGGCGGGGTGTGCGGTTCTTGCCGGGTGGCGGGGCATAGGCCCGGGGTGGTGCGGAGCGGTATGCAGTCCGTGTCACGGCAGCCTGCGGAGGAGTCCGAGGCGCGTTGGCTCGCGCTACGGGCGAGGCTTGTGCGGGGTGGCCGGGGTGGCCGGGGTGGCCGGGGTGGCCGGGGTGGCCGGGGCGGTGCGGTGCGGGCTGCGCAGTGTGCCCTGGGGCGTGCCGAGGGGGTGGGCCTGGCTGCGCTGGCTCGCCTGGGGTGGTTCGCCGGACGGCTTGTCCTTGGGGTGGCTCGTCTGGGTCACCCAGGCGCTAACTGGCGGCTCGCCTCGCCCGTCTGTCTGGTTGCCGTGTTCGCAGGGCCCGGCGTGATCGGCGCGGGATTCGGCGTAATCGTGATCTGCGGGGGCTCGGTGCAATCCGCGCGGCTTCGTGGGCGATTGGGCTCAGTGTGACTGGCTTGCGGCGGGGCAGGTGCTGTGGACGCGCACTCGGATGCGGGCCTGCAACCGAGGGCGCGACCGGACTCGAACCCGATGCGGAGCACACCGTTCGCAGACTTCCAACGCGGACACGCACTCGTGCCCGGACCTGGTCCTGTACCTGGACCCGGACGCGGACCTGTGCCCGGACTCGCACCCGGGCCCGAACGCGGACACTCACCTGGACCGGATCTGTGCCGGTGCTTGGACGCAGAGCCAAACGCGGGCCCGGGCGCGCCGCCGGGCTCGGGCCGGCGGGCCCCGCTGGGCCCGGGTTCGGACCTAACCGCGAGTGCGAGCGGGTGCGGGTGCGATTTGCGGGACGGGCGGGGCTCGCGGGGATGAGGTGGAGAGTGGTGGGGCGGGGGTGGGGAAGGGGTGGGGGAAAGGGTAGAAGGGGAAGACAGCGGAACGCGGCCAGGACGGGCTGTGTGGCCGCGGCGGGCTGACCTAGTCCGTGGCGTGATGTGATCACAGTGAGTGACACAGGAATGAACGCGGAGATAAGGGTAGAAAAGGCCCATGGACTGGTTGACCCGACTGCCTTGGATCGGCCCCGTTGTGGCGCGGCTGATGCGTACTCACGTCTGGCGCACCTACGAGACCCTGGAGCGGGTCCACTGGACGCGGCTCGCCGCCGCGATCACCTTCATCAGCTTCCTGGCGCTGTTCCCCCTGATCACCGTGGGAGCGGCGATCGGTGCCGCGGTGCTCAGCGACGCCAAGATGCGCGACGTGGAGGGCAAGCTCGCCGACCAGGTACCCGGTATCTCGGGGCAACTCGACCTCAGTGGATTGGTGGACAACGCCGCCACGGTCGGGGTGCTTGCCGGTGCGGCGCTGCTGTTCACCGGTATCGGCTGGGTCGGCTCGCTGCGCGAGTGCCTGCGCGCCGTGTGGGAGCTGGCGGACGAGCACGACAACGTGTTGCTGCGGAAGCTGAAGGACGGAGGCATCCTGCTAGGGCTCGGCGGGGTGGCGCTCGGTTCGTTCGCGGTCTCGGCGTTTGCGGTCACCGCTGTCGGTTGGGCGGCCGAAAAGCTGGACATCCCCGAGGGCGGAGCGGGGAGTTGGCTGCTACGGCTTGCGGCCTTCGCCGCTGCGGTCGGCGCCGACTTCCTGCTGCTGTGCTACGTCCTGACCTGGCTTCCGGGCCTTACGCCGCCGCGTCGTGCCGTCGTGGTCGCGGCACTCATCGGCGCGATCGGCTTTGAGCTGCTGAAGTCGTTGCTTAGCGGTTACATGCAGGGAGTGGCGGCGAAGAGCATGTACGGGGCGTTCGGCACCCCCATTGCCTTGCTGTTGTGGATCAACTTGACGGCCAAGTTGTCGCTATTCTGCGCGGGTTGGACGGCAACCCCGTCCAAGGCCCACGAGATCCTGGCGCCCGACGAGGAGTCCGACGAGGAGTCCGACGAGGAGCCTGACGCGGCTCCAGAGGAGTCCCCCGAAGCGGAGTCGGGGCGCGCGGAGAGGGCACACGGCCAGCGTCTGCCCGGCGAGCCGGGCAGGGGAGTGGCGACCCCCGCGGAGGCGACCCCGGCGAAGGCGCTTCCCGTGGAGACGGCCGATGCGCCGGCAGGGCGCCAGCCCGGGGCAGACGTTGCCGGGGAGCGCCACCCCGCGGCTCACGTGTCCAGGGCCGACGTGTCCAGGGCCGACGTGCCGGGGGGCGAAACCCGGGGCACCCACGTTGCTGGCGCCGCCATGTACGAGGCCGATGTTTGTGGGAAGCGTCGGTCTGCGGCCGGCGATGTTCCGCGGGCCCATGAGCCTGGAGCGCGAGCCCGGGACCGGTGAGCGTGGGCCGGCGGGGCGCCGAGCGCCACCGCCGCGATTGCCTCGGCCCGCCCGTGCCCCCAAGCCCGCCCCGCCCGTTGCCCCCGGCGACCCGGCGACCCGGCGACCCGGCGACCCGGCGACCCGGCGACCCGGCGACCCGGCGACCCGGCGACCCGGCGACCCGGCGACCCGGCGACCCCCGCAAGAGGGCCGGTGTGGGTAGGTAGGGGTGGGCCTGGCCGGGGCCGGTCTGGCCGGGTCAGTCGCGGGGGCGGCGGCGGATCATGTCGGGCAGGGGCCAGCGGCGGCGTACCGCGAAGGCCGCTGCCGCCAGGAACGCTACCGAGCCGCCCGCGATCCCCACGGCCGTCCACGCGCCGCCGCCGGAGTCGTCGTCGCCCGCGACGGAGGCCTTGGCCTGCTGCTGGTGGCTGTTCTTGCCGCCGCCGGCCGCTCCGTCTTCCTCGGCCACGGCGAGTCCTTCGGGGCCCGGGGCGACAAGGGTGCCAATCGGTTCGACCGCGTTGGCGGCCTTGAAGCCCCAGTCGAAGAGCTTCGCGGTCTCCTTGTAAACCTCGTTGTGCTCCTTTTTGCTGGGGTTCATGACGGTGACCAACAGGACTCGGTCGCCCTGCTCGGCGACGCCGGTGAAGGTGGCCCCGGCGTTCGTGGTGTAGCCGTTCTTGACTCCGGCGGTGCCCTCGTACGGGGTGAGGTCCGTGTCGCCGGTCAGCAGCCGGTTCGTGTTCTGGATCTCGAAGTATTCGCGCTTGGACTTCTTCGTCTTCTTGTCCTTTTTCACTTCCCCGGGAAACTTCGCCTGCGCCGTGGACGCGTACTCCCGGAAGTCCGCCTTGCGCAGTCCCGAGCGGGCGAAGAGCGTGAGGTCGTACGCGCTGCTGACCTGGCCCTCTTCGTCGTAGCCGTCCGGGCTGACGACGTGCGTGTCGCCGGCGTTCAGCTCCTTGGCGTGTGCCTGCATGTCTCGTACGGTCTGCGGTTTGCCGCCGTTCATGGCGGACAGGACGTGGACGGCATCGTTGCCGGAGCGCAGAAAGACGCCGAGCCATAGGTCGTGTACGGAGTAGGTGTACTTCTCCTTGAGGCCGACCAGGCTGCTGCCCTCACCCATGCCCGCAAGGTCGGACAACTCGACCTTATGGGTCTTTTCCTTGCGGAACTTCGGCAGCACGGTGTCAGCGAACAGCATCTTCAGCGTGCTGGCGGGAGGCAGTCGCCAGTGTGGGTTGTGTGCGGCCAGGATCTCGCCGGATTCGGCGTCCGAGACCATCCACGACCGCGCGGTGAGCCCCCCAGGGAGCGGCGGCGCGCCCGCCTTCAGCCGCACCTGGGTCCCGGGCTTGCCCAGTTGTTCCCCGCCCACGGTGGACATGACGGCGGGCGGCTTGGGCTCCTCTTCCCTCTTGGGCCCTTCATCGGCCTGCGCGGGATGCACGGTGGCGAGCAGGCAGGGCAGCAGCAGCGCGGCCGTGGCCACAGCGCGTCCGTGTCCGCCGGGGAGGTTGGGAGAAGTGCGCGCGGCACGGAAGGTGCCGGCGGTACGAGGGGGGCGGAAGGAACGCGGAGTCGTCGGCACGTGGGTGAACGTATCGGTAGCCGCGTCGGGCGCAGGCGCCGCCTCGGGTGAAGACGACCCTGCCGGAGGTTTCGCCCAGCGGTTCCGCATACTGGAAGTCATGAAGCTCAGCCGCCCCGTGTCTTGGTTCCTGCTCGCGTTCGGGGTCTGGAGCTGGTGCATTTGGTTCACCTTTGTGAAAAACCTCTGGAAAGACTCAAGCGGGCTTGCCTTTAACGACTCCGGCGACCCGACCACATACTTCTGGGTGCACCTCACGCTCGCGATCACCTCGTTTCTCTTGGGGACGGGGATCGGGTTGCTCGGGTTCCGTGGACTGCGTGCTCTTCGACGGCAAGACGCTTCGGCGTAAGGGGAGGTTCGGGGGATGGTCGCCGTCTTTGTGCTGGTCGCGCTGCTGATCGTCGCGCTGCTTGGGGCTGTGCACTGGTACGTGTGGCGCCGAATGGTGCGGGACATCACGGTGCCCGGCGGCCTGCCACGGCGCGTCGGCACCTGGGCGGTGATCGCCCTGCCGCTGCTCAGCGTGGGTGCCCTGGTAAGCGGGCGGGCAGGCGCGCCGTTCGCGGTCGAACGGGTACTTGCCTGGCCCGGTTATATGTGGCTTGCGACGCTGTTGTATCTGACTCTCGCGCTGGTGGTCGGCGAGGCGGTCAGGCCACTTCTGCGGCGCGGCCTTGAGTGGCGCGCCCGCCGTATCGCGGCGTCGGCCGCCGGCCCGCTATCGGCCCAGCCGACCGACCCCGGCCCGGCTTCGACCGGCCCGGCTTCGACCGGTGCTGCCCTGGCGAAACCCGCCACCGCCACCAGCCCCGCCACCTCCATCAGACCCATCGGCACCACGGCAGGCTCCTCCGGCTCTCCCCGCTCCACCATCACCACTGGCACCGGCAGCACCGCGACGCCAGGCGCCCCCGTGTCCACCGGCAGCACAGCCGCCGCCACCGCCGCGACCACCACCTCGACATCGACCTCCACCTCAACCTCCACCTCGACCTCCGCCTCGTCCACCACATCCACGTCCACCACATCCATGTCCACCTCTACCAGCGCTGACGCCAGCACTAGCACCGCTGCCCCTGCTCCCACTCCGCTGGCTGACGCGCCCGCTGCCGCCGCCGCGACCTCGCGGCGGCTGTTCGTCGCGCGGACCGTGGCCGCCGGTGCGGGGGCCGTGGCTGCTGCCACGGTCGGGTACGGCACGTACAGCGTCTTCCGCGGTCCGCGCGTCAAGCGCATCACCGTGCCGCTCGCCAAGCTGCCCCGGCAGGCGCACGGCTACCGGATCGCGGTCGTGAGCGATATCCACCTGGGGCCGATCCTGGGCAGGTCGCACACCCAACGCGTGGTGGAGACGATCAACCGGGTCAACCCGGACCTCATCGCCGTGGTCGGCGACCTCGTGGACGGCAGCGTGGCCGATCTCGGAGCCGCCGCCGAGCCGCTGCGGCACCTTCGGGCGCGCGACGGTTCCTTCTTCGTCACGGGCAACCACGAGTATTTCTCCGGCGCCGAGGAATGGGTGGACCACGTTCGGGAGCTGGGGCTGCACCCGCTGGAGAACGCGCGCACCGAGTTGCCCGGCTTCGACCTCGCCGGGGTCAACGACGTCGCGGGCGAGGACGAGGGGCAGGGCCCGGACTTCCGGCGTGCGCTCGGCGATCGCGATCGCTCCCGCGCCTCGGTGCTGCTCGCCCATCAGCCCGTGGTCATCCATGACGCCGTGAAGCACGGCGTTGACCTCCAGCTTTCCGGGCACACCCACGGTGGTCAGCTCTGGCCCGGCAACTACCTTGCGGAGCTCGCCAACCCCACGGTTGCTGGACTTGAGCGGTACGGCGACACGCAGCTATACGTCTCTCGCGGCGCGGGCACATGGGGCCCGCCGGTACGCGTGGGCGCGCCGCCGGACATTACGGTCGTTCAACTCGCCGCCACCAGCGCCTAATCGGACCCAGGACCCCACCGCCGGGGCCCTCCGCCACGTGCCTGATCGACCTCTGAACCCCACCGCCGGGCCACTATGCCGGTGTGATTCCATCCCTCCGCGGTCGCCTGGCCGTGGGCTGGGTGAGCGCATCGGAAAGACCCTTTTCGCTGGTGAGCCTCTTACCACTGGGTGGGTTCTGTGGTGTACGCGTGTGTAAAGCGGTCAAATCCTCAATGATAAAAGGAGGTTGCTAGCGTACGCGTCGGCCGTGTGGTTGGGTAATGCGCACTGTTGGGGCGGGAAGCAGGGTTACCTCATGTGGCTGCGACTTTTTCCCCCGTGAAGTCAGGTGCTGGAGGGGGCGCGGGGGATGCGATGGGTTGGCAAGCGATGGCTTGCACTGGGGTGCGTTTGTGGGGCTGTGGCGGCCAGTTGGGGAGTTAGCGGCTGCGATGTGCTGTCCTCTTCGGGGGACGACGACAAGCCGATCATGGTGGGTACGGCCGACCCGGTGAAGACGCTCGACCCGGCCGGAGCGTACGACGCGGGCTCCTGGGGGCTGTACAGCAACATCTTCCAGTCGTTGCTGACGTTCACGCCCGCCGCTCCCAAGCCGGTGCCCGACGCGGCCAAGAAATGTGGCTTCACCAGCGATGAGTTGCTGACGTACGTCTGCGAGTTGCGGTCGGGCCTGCGCTTTACCAGCGGTCGCGACATCACGGCGCAGGACGTGAAGTTTTCCTTCGACCGGATCGTCGCCATTCACGACCCGGGCGGCCCGATGCCCCTGCTCAACAGCCTCAAATCGGTCGAGGCCAAGGGCGCGAACAAGGTGGTCTTCCATCTCAGTTCGGCGGATGCGACGTTCCCGTACAAGATCGCCACGGGCGCCGGTTCCATCGTGGACCGTGAGAAGTACAGCGCGAGTAAGTTGCGCACCGGCGACGATGTGGTCGGCTCGGGCCCGTACGTCCTCAAGAAGTACGAACACGAAAAGATCGCCGAACTACGCTCCAACTCCCGCTACAAGGGCGCACTGAAGGACACCGGCAAGCCCGTCACCGTCCGCTACTTCAAAGACGCTGAGAAGCTACGGGATGCCTGGAAGAAGCGAAATGTCGATGTTGCCGCGCGGCAGTTGCCTTCCGCGTATCTGAAGTCGCTGTCTCCCTCCGACTCCTCGGTCCGAGTGATGAACAACCCCGGCGCTACCACGGGCAACTTGGCATTCAACGTGCGTACGGGTTCGGCGATGAAGAACCCGGCGGCGCGGCGGGCTATTGCGGCTGTGGTCGATCGCGGTGAGCTCATTAGCATCGCCCACAGCCGCACCGTCGATTCGCTCTACTCGCTGATCCCCAAGGGCGTCACCGGCCATAGCACCGCCTTCTACGACGCCTACCCGAAGCCCAGCCCCGACCGTGCCCGCCGCATACTCCGTGATGCGGGCATCACCACGCCGGTCAACTTCACCATGGCGTACCCGTCGGGCTCGGCGGCGAAGGCGGAAGGAGCGGAACTCAAGGCCCAGTTGGAGGAGACGGGCCTGTTCAAGGTGACGTTCAACCAGTACGACTGGAACACATTCCAGAACGGATTCAATAAGGGCGCATACGATGCGTACGGCATCATCTGGTACCCGGACTTCCTCGATGCCGACACCTTCATCAGCCCGTTGGTCGGCGCCGAGTCCACGTTGCACAACGGATACAGCAATGCCAAGGTGGACGGCCTGATTCGCGATACGCAAAAGAGCCCACAGCGGGAACGGGTGGTCGGGGACTTCCGCGAGATTCAGCGCATCGTGGCCCACGACGTGCCGCTGCTGCCGCTATGGCAGGGCAAGGACACGGTCGTCAGCAAGGACTCCATATCCGGCACGCAGTTCCTGTCGGAGGGAACCGGCATGTGGCGGCTGTGGGAGCTGGACCGCATTTAGGGGCCCTGCACTGAGCCCCCGCCAATACCTCGTCCGGCACTCGCGGCGTCATGTCTCAACGGCCATTGCCGCCTGCTCCTGAAGCGCCTGGATCAGCGTCGCCACCGAGGCACAGGCGTTCCGGCGCAGCACGGCTACGCCAATGTGCCGAGTGGGGGCCGGCGGATTGATGGGAACGGCCCGCAGGCCCGGGATCTCTGGGGCCAGCGCGATGGAGGGGATCAGCGAGATGCCCACGCCGGCGGCGACGAGCGAGCGGGCGAAGAAGTAGTCGGTCGTCGTGCCGCGTATCTTCGGGGCGAATCCCGCGCGCTCGGCGTAACGCAGCAGGTAGACCTCCGTCTTGAGGCAGCCGAGCACCCAAGGTTCGTCCGCCAGTTCCGCGATGTCGAGTGCCTGGCAGCCGGCCAGCGGGTGTGCCTCGGGCAGGACGACGTGCAGGGGGTCCGCCAGCAGCGCGGTCCATTCCACGGCGGAACTCTTGCCCGACCGGCCGGGCAGCGGCCCGTCGAAGTGGTAGGCGAGCGCGATATCCACGGCACCTTGGCGGACCAGAGGCAGGCTGTCCTCGGGTTCGGCCTCCCTGACGTGGACCACGGTGTCGGGATGGGCGGCCGTCATGCGGGTGAGGGCGCCGGGCAGCAGGAGTCGGCCGCCGCTGGTGAAGGTGGCGAGGGTGCATTGGGTACGACCGGTGCCCAGCCGGTCGATCTGCCGTTTGGCGTGCGCGAGTTCCGCGGCTACCGACTCAGCGGCCCCCACCATGATCCGGCCGGCCTGGGTGAGGGTCGTCCCTCGGGTACTGCGTTCCACGACCTGCACGCCGAGGCTGCGCTCCAGGGCCGCGACGTGCTGCGAGACGGCCGAGGGAGTGAGTCGCAGGGCGGTCGCCGCCTGAGTGAAACTGCCGTGCTCCGCCACCGCACGCAGGACGCGAAGCCGCTGCACATCAATCAACAGTTTTCCTTAAGGCGTCTCCAGCAAGCAAGCACTTCTGCTGGCGACTGTAGATGTCCAGGATGGGGGCATGCAAAGCATCTGCGTCATCGGCGGCAACCGGTACTTCGGCAAGACCCTGGTCCAGCGCCTACAGGCCGCGGGACACCACGTCACTGTGCTCAACCGCGGCTCGACCTCGCCGCCTGACGGTGTTGAGCACCTTGTCGTCGATCGCGACGACGAGGCGGCCCTCACCGCCGCCCTCGTGCCCTGCACCTTCGATGTGGTCATCGACCAGGTTTGTTACACCCCGGTACAGGCCGCGATCGCCGCCCGCGCTTTCCAGGGCCGCACCCGCCGGTACGTCATGACGTCCACCATCGAGGTCTACGACCCATCGACCGCCGTGTTGCGTTCCCTCCCGCAGGGCACACCGGTGCCAGAAGAGGCCGTGGACCCCGCTACGTGGCAGGTGCGTACGGATCTGCCCTGGCACGATGACGCCTACCTGGAAGCGCACTACGCCGAGGGCAAGCGTCAGGCGGAGGCCGTCTTCACTCAGCAGGGCGGGTTCGCGTTCGCCGCTGTGCGCAGCGCCCACGTACTTGGCGGCGGCGCGCAGGAGTTCACCGGCCGGCTGGCGCACTACGTCGAGCACATCACCCAGGGCAGGCCGCTTACCGTGCATCCCGCGGAGCTGCCCACCGTCTTCATTCACCATGAGGAGCTGGCCGACCTGCTGCGGTGGGCAGCCACGGACACCTCCTTCACTGGTCCGGTGAACGCCTGCTCGGACGGCCAGTTCGATGTACGCGAGCTCTGCTCCGTGATCGCTACCCGAATCGGCCGCGAGCCGGTGTACCGCACCGCAGCCCCGGGCGAGCCGGCTTCGCCGTTCTCCTTCGACCGCCACTACGCCATGAGCAACGCCCGCGCGAAGCAACTGGGCTTCACCTTCTCCCACACCGCCGACTGGCTGCCCGACGCCGTGTCCGAAGCCATCACCGCAGCCGCCACCCCGGCACCCTGAACACCCCGGCACTTTGCGCACCCCCGGCACCTGAGCACCCGGCACCCTGAGCACCACGAACACGGGAGAACAGACGCATATGAAGTACCGCACCTTGGGGAGCACCACGGTCAGCGCGATCGGTTTGGGCGCCATGCCCCTGTCCATCGAGCACCGCCCGGACGAGGAACGAGCGGTGGCGACCATTCACGCTGCCCTCGATGCCGGCGTCACGCTCATCGACACCGCCGACAGCTACCACTGGCACGCCGACGAGCGCGGCCACAACGAACTCCTCATCGCCCGCGCCCTGGCCCGTTACGGCGGCGACACCTCCCATGTCCTCGTCGCCACCAAGGGAGGCCGGGGCCGCCCCGGCGACGGTAGCTGGACCGTCACCGGCACCCCCGCCCATCTCAAGGACGCCGCTGAAGCTTCCCGCAAGCGCCTGGGAGTGGAGGCCATCGGCCTGTACCAGGTGCACAAGCCCGACCCTGACGTGCCGTGGGCGGAATCGGTTGGGGCGCTGCGCGATCTGCTCGACGCCGGCACCATCCGCGCCGCCGGGGTCTCCAATGTGACCACCGGCCAGATCAGCGAGGCCCACGCCATCCTCGGCGTTTCGCTCGTGTCCGTGCAGAACGAGTTCTCCCCCGCCACTCGCGACGCCGAGCCCGCGCTGGAGCTGAGCACCCGACTCGGCCTGGCCTTCTTGCCCTGGAGCCCGCTGGGCGGCATCTCGCGCAGTTCCCTGGACGGCCCGTCCGGCACCACCTCCGCGGGCACCACCTCCGCGGGCACCGCCTCCGCGGGCACCGCCTTTCACCACATCGCGGCCGAACACGGCGTCAGCCCGCAACAGATCGCCCTGGCATGGCTGCTGGCCCGCTCCCCGGCGGTCATCCCGATACCGGGGTCCAGTCGCCCGGCCTCGATCCAGGACTCGGCCGGGGCCACGGAGATCGAGCTCAAGGCGGCGGAACTGGCACAACTGGATGCCGCATTGCCGAAGTGCCACATTGACGCGCCGTCACCGCGGTGACCTGTGCCAATGCTGCGGTGACGCGCGCCGACGCGCCGGCGCCGGGGGCGAGGGTGGGGGAAATCGGGTCCGGGGCCGGGCTCGGAATCGGGGTGCGACAGGAACCACGGCCGAACTCATAGCTCGTGCTTGGCCAGGAACTCCGTGATCAGCTCCGTCCACTCCGCCGGCCGCTCCGCCATCGGCAGATGCCCGGTTGCCAACTCCGCGTAGGCGGCGCCCGGGATGGCGTCGGCCAGCACGCGCGAGTTGGCGGGGGAGACCAGCAGGTCCTCGGTGGTGGCGATGACGAGCGTGGGAACGGTGATGCGGGGAAGGTCGGCCGTGGTGTCCACCGTCAGCGCCAGGGCCGCCTGCTCGGGGGCGCCGGGCGGGACCGAGGCGGCGATGTCTTCGAGCAGCGGATCGAGTTCGGTGGCGGTGAAGCTCTCGTACATCGCGGGCGCGAACGCCGTCAGTGCCACGAACTCGGCGAACGCCCGCCGATCGTCCTGGGCCAGCAGCCGCAGCCAGAGGTGGAGCGAGGTCCGCAACCGGTTGTCGGCCCTGGCGAGGCCGGCCGTCAGGACCAGGCCGCGTACGCGTTCCGGGTGTCGGGCGGCGGCCCGTACGGCGACGGCCGTGCCCAGCGAATAGCCGATCAGAGTGAAGGTCTCCACGCCGGCCGTGACCGCCTCCGCGACCAACGCGTCGCGAGCCCGTCCAGCATCAGCGGCCCGGTGGCGCGCGGCGTGGCACCGGAGCCCGGGTAGTCGGGCGCGACGACGGTGTGGCCGGCGGCGAGTGCCGGGATGAGCGGAACGAAGTTGCCCTCGATGCTGCCGCTGGCCCCATGCGCGAGCAGCAGCCCCGGGCCCGAACCGGTGACCTGCGTCGAGAGCGGCCCGACCGGCGCGGGCCACGGCAGTCCAGAACCGGCCCCCGAACCCGAACCGGAATGCGAACCGGAAGCAGCGTCGGAACGCGAGACGGAGGCGGCATCGGTGGGGGAGCCGGGGCGTACAACGGAGGCGGTGGAGGCCGCGGGAATCTGTGTCATGGCCGAAAGGTTGGCAATTGACATCAGTGTGAAGGTCAAGTCGGTACGGAAGGACGGCCGGGTGTGATGCGGATCGGCGAACTGGCGCGTCGTACGGGGGTCAGCACCAGGCTCCTGCGCTACTACGAGGAGCAGGGCCTGCTGGCGGCCGAGCGGGACAGCAACGACTACCGCCGCTACGCGCCGGACGTCGTGCACACCGTCCAGCGAGTGCGCGAACTGCTGGCCACCGGGCTGAACACGCAGGCCATCCGCGAGGTACTGCCCTGCACCCAGAGCGCTGGCCCTGGCGTACGGGAGTGCGCGCACTTCACGGAGATCGTGGACGGCCAGCTGTCCAAGCTGGACGGCGAGATCGCCGAACTCCAGCGCCGCCGCGCCGCACTGACCGACTACGCGGCCCTCTCAGACGCCCCTGCCAGCCCTGTCACCGCTCCCGCCCCTGCCCCCGCCTCAGCATCAGGGCCGGTCTCCGTCGCGGGCCCGGCCTTGACTTTTGGCCAGCCTTGAAGGCTGGCCGTATGGGATCGCGCGTAAAAAGGCGTGTTCGGCACAATGAGCCTGTGACGAACAACGAGGACGCCGAAGCACCGTCCATCAGCACAGGATTCGTTGCAGGCATGCTGATCGGCATCGCAGTCGGGCTCGTGCTCGGGCTGACGGTCTTCAACAACACGGCGATCGGTTTGGTGCTCGGCAGCGGCGCGGGCGGAGTCCTCGGTATCACATTCGCCGCAGTACGGCGCGGCCAGTCCCCATGAGCACGTCCAAGGCTGCTCAGCTTGTTCATGCGAAAGGGCCCCGCCCGGCCGAAGCCGGAGTGGGGCCCTGTACACGCCATGGCGTCGGTGCGTAAGACGCCCGTACGAACAGCCAAGCCGTTAGCTCAGAAGCGGCGGGTGATCAGCGCTCGCTTCACTTCCTGGATCGCCTTGGTGATCTCGATGCCACGCGGGCACGCCTCCGTGCAGTTGAACGTCGTGCGGCAGCGCCACACGCCGTCCCGGTCGTTGAGGATCTCCAGTCGCTGCTCGCCGCCCTCGTCACGCGAGTCGAAGATGAAGCGGTGGGCGCCCACGATCGCCGCCGGGCCGAAGTATTGCCCGTCATTCCAGAACACCGGGCACGAGGAGGTGCACGCGGCACACAGGATGCACTTGGTCGTGTCATCGAAGCGCTTGCGGTCCTCGGCGGACTGCTGGCGCTCGCGTGTCGGCTCGTTGCCCGTGGTGATCAGGAAGGGCATCACGTCGCGGTACGCCTGGAAGAACGGCTCCATGTCCACCACGAGGTCCTTGAGGACCGTCAGGCCCTTGATGGGCTCGACCGTGATCGGCTTGTGCGGGTTGATGTCCTTGATCAGCGTCTTGCACGCCAGCCGGTTGCGGCCGTTGATCCGCATCGCATCCGAGCCGCAGATGCCGTGCGCGCACGAACGCCGGAAGGTCAGGGTGCCGTCGAGGTCCCACTTGATCTTGTGGAGGGCGTCCAGGACGCGCTCCTTGGGATCGATCTGGAACTGGAAGTCTTCCCAGATCGCCTGGTCCGAGATCTCCGGGTTGAACCGGCGAATGCGGAAGGTGACCGTGACCAGGTGCGCGGCGGATGACTCGGCGTCCGCCAGCGCCGATGAGTTCTTCTCAAGGGTCGCGCTGCTCATCAGTATTTACGCTCCATCGGCTCGTAGCGGGTCTGCACGACCGGCTTGTAGTCGAGCCGGATCGACTCGACGCCGTCTGCACCCACCTCGCGGTACGCCATGGTGTGCCGCATGAAATTGACGTCGTCGCGGCTCGGGTAGTCCTCGCGGTAGTGACCGCCGCGCGACTCCTTGCGGGCCAGCGCGGAGACGGCCATCACCTCGGCCAGATCGAGCAGGTTGCCCAGCTCGATGGCCTCCAGGAGGTCGGTGTTGAACCGCTTGCCCTTGTCCTGCACGGACACGTTGAGGTAGCGCTCGCGCAGCGCGCCGATCGCCTCGACCGCCGTCTTGATGGTCTGCTCGGTGCGGAACACCATCACGTTGGCGTCCATCGTCTCCTGGAGCGCCTTGCGGATCTCGGTGACCCGCTCGGTGCCGGTCGAGTCCCGCAGCCGCTCGACCTGCTCGACCACGAGCGACGCCGGGTCGTCGGGCAGCTCGACGTACTCGGCCTTGGTGGCGTACTCGGCGGCGGCGATGCCCGCGCGACGGCCGAAGACATTGATGTCGAGCAGCGAGTTGGTGCCGAGTCGGTTCGCTCCGTGCACCGAGACGCAGGCGACCTCGCCGGCGGCGTACAGGCCGGGTACGACGGTGTCGTTGTCGGCCAGCACCTCGCCTTGGACGTTGGTCGGGATGCCACCCATCGCGTAGTGCGCGGTGGGCTGGATCGGAATCGGGTCGGTGTACGGCTCGATGCCCAGGTAGGTCCGCGCGAACTCGGTGATGTCCGGCAGCTTGGCGTCGAGCTGCTCCGGCGGCAGGTGCGTCAGGTCCAGGAAGACGTGGTCGCCCTCGGGTCCGCAGCCGCGGCCCTCGCGGATCTCGGTGTAGATCGAGCGGGAGACGACGTCACGCGAGGCGAGGTCCTTCATGACGGGTGCGTACTTCTCCATGAAGCGCTCACCGTCCTTGTTCCGCAGGATGCCGCCCTCACCACGGGCGCCCTCGGTGAGCAGGATGCCCATGCGCCAGATGCCCGTCGGGTGGAACTGGAAGAACTCCATGTCCTCTAGCGGCAGCCCGCGCCGGTACACGGCCGCCTGGCCGTCGCCGGTGAGGGTGTGCGCGTTGGAGGTCACCTTGAAGAACTTGCCGCAGCCGCCGGACGCGTAGATGACGGCCTTCGCCTGGAAGACGTGGATCTCGCCGGTGGCCAGCTCGTACGCGACCACACCGGCCGACCTCTTGACGCCGTCCACCTCGGTGATGAGCTGGTCAAGGACGTAGAACTCGTTGAAGAACTCCACGCCCTCCTTGATGCAGTTCTGGTACAGCGTTTGGAGGATCATGTGGCCGGTACGGTCCGCGGCGTAGCAGGACCGGCGGACCGGGGCCTCACCGTGGTTGCGTGAGTGGCCACCGAACCGGCGCTGATCGATGGTGCCATCTGGGGTGCGGTTGAACGGCAGGCCCATCTTCTCCAGGTCGAGGACCGAGTCGATGGCCTCCTTCGCCAAAATCTCGGCGGCGTCCTGGTCAACCAGGTAGTCGCCGCCCTTGATCGTGTCGAAGGTGTGCCACTCCCAGTTGTCTTCCTCGACGTTGGCCAGGGCGGCGGCCATGCCGCCCTGCGCCGCGCCGGTGTGGGAGCGGGTGGGGTAGAGCTTCGTCAGGACGGCGGTCCGGCTGCGCTTGGTCGACTCGATGGCCGCGCGCATCCCGGCGCCACCGGCGCCGACGATGACGGTGTCGTACTTGTGGATCTTCATCGGTATGCGTCAGCCCCGGGCTCTAGCGGATGTTCGGGTCGAAGGTGAAGATCACCAGCGTGCCCAGCAGGATGGTCCACACGGTGGCGCAGTAGAGCACCGTCTTCAGCCAGAAGCGGGTCTGGTCGCGCTCCGCGTAGTCGTTGATGATGGTGCGCAGCCCGTTGGCGCCGTGCAGCATCGCCAACCACAGCATCACCAGGTCCCACGCCTGCCAAAACGGCGAGGCCCAGCGACCGGCGACGAAGGCGAAGCCGAGCCGGGAGACACCGCCGTCGATCACCAGCTGGATCAGCAGGTGGCCAAGGACCAGGACCGTGAGCACGATGCCGGACAGCCGCATGAACAGCCAGCCGTACAGCTCGAAGTTGGTCCGGCTGCCCTTCGGCGTCTTTGAGGTGCGCGCCCGGGGCGGCTCGATGAGCGGGGCGGGGTGCTCGACGTCGTACGCCGGGACCGCGTCGTTGATCGCAGGGGTCGTGTCAGTCGCCATCATCAGCTCCCGAAGAGGTCGCGCAGGGAGTGCTCCATGATCGGGTAGAAGGCGCCGGCCATCAGGACGACCCAAAGACCCACCGAGACCCAGAGCATCTGCTTTTGGTACCGCGGACCCTTCGACCAGAAGTCCACGGCGATGACCCGCAGGCCATTGAGCGCGTGGAAGAGAACGGCCGCGGCGAGGCCGTACTCCATCAGGTTCACTACGGGATTCTTGTAAATCGCGATCGTTTCGTCGTACGCCTCGGGTGAGACACGGACGAGTGCGGTGTCCAGAACATGGACGAGCAGGAAGAAGAAAATGGTCACGCCGGTGACTCGATGAGCCACCCAGGACCACATGCCTTCCCGGCCGCGGTACAGCGTTCCAGCCGGCACGGAAAACCCTCCGGGAGCGGGGATTGGGGCCACCGGCTTCACTGTCGGTCGGGCCCGGCCGGGTATGGTCCACCGGCCCTGGCCATCGTAGCGACGTGTTGTCGGTTCCCCGCGCCGGGGTCCGGTGGTGTGATCAATCAGCCACGTACGGCGTAGGCCAGGGCTGGTCAGGTGCACCGCGTGCGGCCTGGCGACCGCGGAGCGTCAGCTTCCACGGGGGGTAGTCGCCGCGAGGTGGGCGAGCCGTCCTTGTGCCACGCGGCGCAACTCGTCCGCGGCCACCTCCCGCTCCTTCTCGTCCTGGTGACCTAGCCGGGTACGGATCGAGGCCAGTACCTGGCCGAGTACCTCCTCTTGCGGGACGCCGTCCAGGCACAGCACGAAGACGTGTCCGAACTTGCTCTCGTACGCGGCATGCGCCGCCCGCAGCGCGGTATGCGCGGCGAGCGTGCCCGGTCCCTGCGAGCCGGAGGGCGGGTGTTGGACGACGGATTCGTCGGCCAGCGCCTCCGTGAGGTCGGTCGAGGTGAGGTCGTAGCTCGCCTCGGCGGCGGCGGCGAGCAGCGCAGCCAGATCGGGATAGGGGCGGTGCCCGGCGATCCGGCGCGCCCAGCGGCGGCTGCCGCAACAGGCCAGCAGCGCGGCCTCGGCGGCCCCGTCCGGGGCAGCGTTGAACCGATCCAGCGCGCAGGCGGCGGGCGCGAGAGCCGGCGACGGGGCCGAGTCCGGCTGTACGTCGGATACCTCGGATACCTCGGATACGTCGGTCGGGGTGGGCGTGTCGGCCGGGGCGGGTGAGGCCCGTAGGGCGGACGCAGCGGACGGGGCGTGGGTGTGCAGGGTATGGGCGTGCGGTTCGTGTTGCGCCGGGGCGGTCGGCGGGCCGGGCAGCACGTCCGGGGCGTCGCTGGACAGCGTGGCCTCCTCGGGATTGGCAGGCCAAAAGGAAAAAGCAGCGAACAGGAAGGGAACGGAAGTACGGGCAGAGCGACGGGCCATGAGAGCAGGGTGGGGCAGTAGGTGACGGATAGGTGACAGAAGAGAGGCGATGAGGGAAAGGGAATGGGAAGAAGAGGTGTCGGGGTGCGGAGGCGAAGAAGGCCGAGAGGAGAGGGTGGGGAGAGGGGTGCAAGGGGAGGGGGAGGCGGAGGTCACCGTAGCGACACCCCCGCGGTGTGGACCTAGTGCGGCGTGTTTTTCACTCGAACGAGAGAGTTTTCGTGCGAGTGATGGACGCTACGCCTTGGCTGTTCGCCCTATTTAACGCCTTAGTGGGAGATTTGCGCCATGAGGATGCCTCGCTCAGTGCCCAAGGCCGCCGTCATCGCCGGTGCCCTCGTGATCGTGGCCGCCTTGGCGATCACGCTGGCCGTACTGGGATGGCCAGGCGACGACGATTCGGGGCCCGCGCACCGGTCAGGTTCCGATTCGGCCTCGCCGACCGGCCCGGATGGCCAGCCGCCCCTCGACGGCCGGTCGCCGCGCCCCCTCGGCTCGGCGAAGGCGCCGCCCGCGCCGCGGGTGGTGCCGGCAGTACGTTCGTATGCTCCCGAGGGCGGCCCAGGTTGGCGGCCGGGCCCGGACTCCCGCATCGTTGCCGACCCCAAGGGCCCGCTCGCCGACGAGGCCAAGCGGCTCGCCCACGAACTCAAGCTCTCCTCCTCCGCTGGCCCACCCCGCCGAGGCGACCTCGCTCTCGCCCTGCGCAACGAAAAGACAGGAAATACAAAGAAGGATGACGAAAAGGGGCGCGAGGTAGCGGCGGAAACCAGGAGCAGGCAGCAGATCAGGAGTGAGCGGGGGAAGGGGAAGGCGCCGGACGCGCGGAGCGCCGCGGCCCGGGAGGTGGCGGCGCGGCTGGCCCGTGAGGCGTACGTCCTGACGGTGCGGGACGGGCAGGCGTTGATCACCGGTTCCGATGACGCGGGCGTCTTCTACGGCACCCGCACCGTCCGACAGGCACTGCGCTCCGGCGACGGGCGGTTGCCCGCCGGTGTCGTACGGGATCGCCCGGACCGCCCACAGCGCGGGCTCATGATCGACACGTCGCGCAAGCACTTCCCGGCGAGTTGGCTCGAAGCCCGGGTGCGGGAGGCGGCCGACCTCAAGCTCAACCAGATCGGGCTGCACTTCTCGGACGACCAGGGCTTCCGGATCGAGAGCAGCTCACATCCGGAGATCGTCTCCGATCCGCATCTGACCAAGGCGCAGGTGCGGCGAATCGTGCGGTTGGCCGACCAACTGCACATCGCGGTGATTCCGGAGATCGACTCGCCCGGCCATCTCGGCACGGTGATCCGCGCCCACCCGTCTCTGCAACTGCGCGGCACGGACGGTCACGCGCCGCGCGGCACGATCGACATCTCCGCACCGGGCGCGGCCCGCATCCTGGACGATCTGCTCCGCGAGTTCGCCCCGCTGTTCGCGACCAAGAGCGGCGGCGGCCCGTACTGGCATCTCGGCGGGGACGAGTACCAGGCCCTGACCGTGCGCGACCCGGAAGGCACCTTCCCGGAGTTGGCTGAGCGGGCCGAGAAGAAGTATGGGTCCGGAGCGCGGGTGCAGGACCTGGCCACCGGCTGGCTCAACGACCGCGCAAAGGTCGCCCGGCGGGCCGGGGCCAGGGTCAAGGCGTGGAACGACGGCTTCTTCCGGGGCGGTGTGGTGCACGCCGACAACGATCGGGAGGTGGAGTATTGGACGGGCAAGGAGATCGGCGCCCGACAGCCCGAGGAGTATCTGCGGCAGGGCCGTCCAGTGATCAACGCGAACGACGAGTACCTCTACTACGTACTCGGTGAGCCGAACGACTTCCCGTACCCGACGGGCCGGCGGATCTACGAGCAGTGGTCGCCTCGGGTCCTGCGGGGCAGCCAGCCGGTACCGGCCGAACTCGCCGGTCCGGAGAGGGTGTTGGGTGGACGGTTTGCGATCTGGTGCGATATCTCCGGCGCGCAAACAACAGAACAGGTAGCGCGCGGCATCCGCGCGCCCCTGCGCGCCCTGGCGCAACGCGTATGGGACCCGCGTCAACCGTCGCTGCCGTGGGCGCAATTCGCGGCGCTGGGGGATGAGGTGGCGGCGCCGCGGTGAGTGGTGGCCGACACCCCAGGGCCTTTCCTGATGACCCGCCCTCGCCGTGAAGAGAGCGGGCCGCCGCGCGTGCGTGGGCTGGGCCTGGACATAGATCCTGGGCCCCAGGTCGGCTAGATCGGCATCACCCATGGTGCTGCCTGATGCTCAGAAGGTGCGTAGCCGGTAGGCACGACTCGCGGCCCTCCTCCATCCCTTGGAAGAGGGCCGCAAGCGCAGCGGATCGCCGCCAGAAGGCAGGGGCGTACGCGGAGGCAGCAGAGACGAGGCTGCGCTTCCCCGAAGCGCTGCGCCTGCACGACTGGCGCCACAGCAAGGTCACTGAAGGGTGTGGAGGCCGGAAGAAACCCCGTGGAAGTCTCCGCGAACGCCCGGCACCACTCCCCGAGACACATCGTGACTCGTACGGTCAGCGGCGGGCCGAAGGGGCCCGCAAGCTGGCGGCTGGGACGGCGCGGCGCATCGGTCTGAGTGAGCCTGAGTGAATCGGCAAACGCGTTGGTCACGCCGTTGGTCACGCGGGGGTCTGGCCGCCACATCGCCGCAGGTCAGAGCCCTAAAAAGCCTCAAGACGGTCGGGGCCGCCACCCCCCACAGGAGAGGCCCCGACCGCCGTACGAGACGGGCCCGTTTACGAGCCCGTATCACCTACAGCGCCACGCACCCCGAATGCGTCACACCGGGCCCTCGATGCCGGTCTGGACGCGGCCTAGCGGATGCCCGTAACGTGCTGGTCCGCGCCGCTGGGCGCGGCGATTGCTTATCTCTTCGCGGCCTGGACGATCGGCCGTGTGCCAGGGGGACTGAAATGTATCCGTGCGGGAATTGCCGCGCTGTCGCCGTCGGCGCTGATGGGCGCTGCGCTGCGTGCGGCTCCTACCAGCAGCAACAGCAGCAGCCACTGCCAAGCGCCCCTCCCCTTGGCTATCCGGCCCCCGGCCCGTACGGCATGGGCATGACCGCCCCAGCCGATCTGCGGCGCGGGCTGTCCACGGCGCTCATGGTGTTGTTCGGGGTGGCGATCGCGGCGCTGGTGCTCGCTTTGATCGCACGTGGCGGCCAGTACAGCCAACTCGGCGACCAACTCGACGGAAAGCACGTCACCCGGGACGAGATCGAGGATGCCGACGCCTTCTACCTCGGCATGTTTGTCCTGAGCAGCCTGGTCATGGTGGCCATCGCTGTCGTGTGGGCCATCTGGTTCCGGCGGCTGCGGTTGAACGCCGAGACATTTGCGCCGGGGCAGCACCGGTTCACCTCCGGTTGGGCGGCGGGCGCCTGGTTCACGCCGGTGGTGAACCTCTGGTTCCCCAAGCAGATCGCCAACGACATCTGGCGGGCCAGCTCCCCGCAGGGCCCACACAGCGTGCCGCGGGGCCTGCTCAATGCCTGGTGGGTGACGTGGATCTCGGGCGGCGTGATCTTCGGGTTGGCAGCGACCAGGTACAGCAACGCGAAGAACGAGGCGGAAGAGAGCTTCCACTTCATCACCAGGAACGCCGCGGAGGACGCCCATTCGGCCCTCGCCCTCCATATGTTCGGGTACGTGGTGACCATCGCCTCCGCGATCCTCGCCATCCTCGTCGTCCGGCAGATCACCGGCATGCAGCAGCAGCGCGCCCTGCTGCCGCCGCAGAGCGGCGCCGGCTCGGACCCGTTCGGTGGCATGGGCGGCGCCCAGCCGTACGGGGTCCAGGGTGCCCAGCCGTACGGAGTGCAGGGCGGGCAGCCCTACGGGACGACCCAGCCCTACGGGGGTGCCGCGCCCTACGGCGGCCAGCAGTACGGTGGACAGCAGTTCGGCGGTGACCCTGGCACGCCGCCGGGGTCCGGGCAGCAGCAGGCGCCGGGGCAGCAGAACCCGTATGGCTCCGGTCCCGCCGGATACTGACACTGACGGGCGGCCCGGACGACGACCACGTACGGCGCCGCTGAGCAGCGGATACTCCAAGTGGAGCAGGTTGAGGGCGTGCAGGGGGACGACGGGGAACTGACCGCCGCGGTGTGCGCGGCGCAGGACGGGGACGAGGCCGCATTCCGGACCGTCTATCGGTCCGTGCATCCGCGGCTGCTCGGGTACGTCCGGACGCTGGTTGGTGAGTCGGATGCGGAAGACGTCACCTCGGAGTCCTGGCTGCAAATAGCGCGAGACCTCGGCAGGTTCGACGGGGACGCGGATCGATTTCGGGGTTGGGCGGCGCGTATCGCCCGCAACCGGGCGCTCGATCACATCCGCATGCGCGGGCGGCGCCCGGCCATTGGCGGGGATGAGACCGAACTCGCGGACCGGGCAGCCGACGCCGACACCGCACGCGAGGCCCTGGAGTCGCTTGGCACCGGGCGCACCCTTGCGCTCATCGCCCAGTTGCCCAGGGACCAGGCCGAGGCTGTGGTGCTACGGGTCGTCGTCGGCCTTGACGCGAAGAGCGCGGCCGGGGTGCTCGGCAAGCGGCCCGGTGCCGTACGCACCTCGGCACACCGCGGATTGCGGCGGCTCGCCGATCTCATCGAGGGGCCTGTGGATGAGCCGGTGGCCAGCGCTGTTATGGGTGGCGCCGCCGCCGGGTCGCCGCCGGGAGCGGGTCGTGTGGAGGGCACGGTGGCGACGGAATCCGGCCCGCTGCCGCGCCGCGGAACGGGATCTTCCGTACGGCCGGGAGCAGCGGCGTTCGCTGGCCGAGACGGCACACCAACCGAGGTGGTGGGAGCGGATGCCACGGGGGAGGCGCTCTCGGCGCAGCGCCTGGGGCGCAGTGGCGCGGCGGCGTCCGCGAGTGTGACGGATTCGTGCCCGCGGACGCAGAGGGACATGTGATGGCCGACAAGCACCAGTACGGCTGGCTGGATGATGATGCCGTGGAGCGTTTGCTACGCGGCGCTCCGGTGGATGGCCCGGGCGGGTTCGGCGCGACGGACAGCGAAGACCCTGCGGATGCCGCGGATGCCGCGGATGCCGCGGATGCCACGGACGTTGCGGACGTTGCGGATGTTGCGGTACGGACTGGGCGGGGGCCGTCCGAGGCCGTACGAATCGCCAGAGTGCGGACCGCGTCCAATGGCGGCCGGGACACGGGGCGTCCGTCGACGTTCGCTGGCCGTGCCTCCGATGGGTGTGCCTCCACTGGACGTGCCACAGCCGGCGGTCCGGCGGAAGGTGTTCCAACTGGGGACGCTCTGACGGGAGATGTCCCGGCCGGATCGGGTGCCGCGACGAGAACGGGTGCTCCAGTTGGGGCCGGTGACCGGGCGGGCAAAGCGGCGTCGGCCTCGGCCGACGCCGAAACACCCGCTGTGGGGGCGGTTGCGGGCCGGTCCACGCCGGTTCAGGACGGGGCGGACCACCTCGCGGCGAAGCGCCTCGCGGGCGTGCTCGCGGCGGTGGCCGACGAGGCGATGGGCCCGTTGGCCCACGCGGTGCGCCTGGACCGCCCGATGCCCGGCGAGGAGGCCGCGGTCGCGGCGTTCCGCGCGGCGCGGGCCGCCGCCGCGCTGTCAGGGCCCGGCGCGCTACCAGCCGAGGCGCCCGGGGCCGGGCCGCGCGGAGCGGGCGCGACATCGCAGATCACCGAACGCCGCGCGCCCGGCGAACCGGGTCGGCCGGCACCACAGATCACCGGCCCGGTGCTGGGCGGGCCCGCAACGGGCGGGGTCCCAGGCGTTCGCGGGGCCGGCACCGGTGGCCCAACGGCGCACGGGCCCGCCCGGGGGGCTAGCGCTCGCGGAACTGGCGTTCCTGGCCCCGATGTTCCAGGCACCGATGCCCCAGGCGCCGACGTCCGGGGCCTCGATACCCAAGGCGCCGATACCCAAGGCGCCGATGCTCAGGGCTACGGTGCTCGCGGCGCGTCCCCGCAGGGGCGCGGCACGTTGGTCGGTGCGCGCGCCAGGCGCAACGCCTTCGGACCGGCGGCAACCGGCGTCGTCGGCCGGGCGGACACCGGCCCGGGCCGCAGGGGAAAGACCACCCCGGGGAGGCCATCATCAGTGGGTCGCCCGCTGCGCGCTGGCTTCGCCGCAGCCCTGGTGGGTTGCGCCCTCGGCGGTGTTGCCGTCGCGACCGGTACGGGAATGCTGCCGACGCCGTTTCGCAGCGGCCCGCAGCCCGCACCGGCCTCCAGCGTGACCGCGGCCGAAAGCCCTCATGGCCAGTTGCCGCAACCGAAGATCAGCGAAGCGAGCGAGGCGTCGTCTGTCGGGCCGAGCGGGTCCGCGCCGGCGTACGAGGACGGCGTCGGCTCCACCGGTCCCGCATCCGCGCCCCCGGGCGATGGCAGCCCGGACCCCGGCATGCATCCCAGCCCCGGTGTCGGCGATACGGACGACCCCGGCGGCGACCACGGCCAGGAAGGCGCCGACACTGGGAGCGATGGTCGTCCCAGTCAGCAGCCCCCGCGGTGGACGCCCGACCCGAACAAGAAGCGTTGGGTCGTGGCGATGTGTCGGGAGTACGTCGCGACGAAGAACGGCGAGGACACCGCCCTCGACTCGCACACGCTACTCAAGCTGGAACGCGCGGCGGGTGGCGCTGACGCGGTACGCACATTCTGCAAGGGCGTTCTGAGCGGTGGGAGCGGCGAAGGCGGCTCACGCCCCGGCGGTGGTGGCGGTGGTGGTCATCAAGATGGTGGTCCCGCCGGTGACCACGGTGGCGATCACGATGGGGAGCACGGCGGGGGCCCGGGTGATGGTGACCATGACGGCGGCCACAGCGACGGTGGCGGCGATGCTGGAAAGCCTCCGGGAAACGGTGGCAGCCCCTCACCCACACCCACGCCGTCACACACGTCATCGTCCAGCCCCACGGTGACCGAAACGGTAATTCCCGCCACCAACCACTGAATGCCCCCGTCCGCACGCGCGGCGAACGGGTCATGTCGGCCGATCTTCCGCTCGGATAAAGGGGACTAACAGGTAAGAAATGCCCGCTGTGGGGCAACGTGTGCCGGTCAGAACCGATTAGGTGTGACGTTTTCTTCGGCGACGGCGCAGAATGGAACGGGCCGACTGGTCATCGGCCGCGCGCAAGCCGGGGTTCCCCCCGTACCTACGGCTGCGCGCAACTGGCGCGGGTGGGGCACGTTCCCCCGGCCCTGCCCGCGCCCCCTCACCGCACCGCTGCCCTTGGGCGCGGCAGCACAGGCAACCACAGTCAGCCCGTACCGCTTAGCCGCGCCTCCCGGTGCGTACGCACCGGCTTCGAGTCACCTGCTTCGAATCACCGGCTTCGGGCAAAAGCTCCGGCCCGGTGCGTTCCGCGTCCACGGAGCACCACGCACACCTCAACTCGCCTCTGCGCGTAACCACCCGTGGTCATCTACCGGTAGACGACCACCTTGTCACCCGCCTTCACCTGGGCGAAGACTGCGGCGATCTTCTTCTCGTCGCGGACGTTGACGCAGCCGTGGGAGGCACCGCTGTAGCCACGGGCGGCGAAGTCCGACGAGTAGTGGATCGCCTGACCGCCGCTGAAGAACAGGGCGTACGGCATCGGGGAGTCATAGATCGTCGAAACGTGGTCACGGCTCTTGAAGTCCACCTTGAAGGTGCCCTCGCGCGTCGGCGTGTACTGCGAGCCGAACCGAACGTCCATCGCGGCGACGACCTTGCCGTTCACCATCCACGCCAGCGTCCTGCTGGACTTGCTGATGCACAGTGTCCGCCCCGTCAGACAGCGTGCGTCCGGCTTGGCCATCGGATGAGACGTCGGCGGATACATCGCATCGCGATTCGGCCGCTCCGTCAGGTCGCGCAACTTGGACCAGGTCTTGGCGTCGAGGCTGCCGGAGACCGGGCGGCCGTGGCCGCGCTGGAAGGCGGAGACGGCCGCGCTGGTGACCGAGCCGTAGTAACCGGTCGGCTGGCGGGTGAAGAGGCCGAGTTGGTGCAGCCGGGCCTGGAGTTCCCGTACCGTCTCGCTCCGCGCCCCGGCCGCGAGCACCGGCGGCGGCAGTGGCTTCGCGGTACGTGTCGGCCAGGTGCGCTTGGGCGGCGCGGGCCGGTGTGTGGAGGGCTTCGGCTTCGGGCGGTGCGTACGCGGGGTGGTGCGCGCGGGCTCGGGGGCCTCACGCGTGCGCTGTTGCGGCGTACTGCGCTTGTGCTGTTCGGTGGCGGACGCGCTCCGCGACGCACTGCCTTGCACGGTGTCGGGCTCGCACCCCGTGGCGGCCGTCGTCACGGCCGCCGCTGCTACCGCGGCGAGCGTGGCGCGTACGACGGACACGGATATCTGGCGCATCTACTGCCCCCCACATCACGGATGTTTCCCCCTCCACGTATTCCCGGGGCCGCCGCGTGTCGAACCTCGGGCCGTGCCGAAGCGAGGCGAGCGGCGTGAACAGGACGCGAGGCGGAAGGAAACCGTATCTGGTGACGAGTCGGTCCGACAGCGCGAGCCAGCCGAAGAGGAGGGGAGTGGTGGTGGCGGAAGCGACAGCCGCGCCGTGAGCGACACTGAGGTATGTCCTCTCCACGCCGCACCTGTCCGGTCTGTACGCGCGAGATCGCGGTGGTCGGCGGGCGCTTCGCACGGCACGACCCGCCCGGTCGGCGCGCCACGTACGAGCTGACGTCCTGCCCCGGCTCGCGCCGTATCGCGCCCCTGCTCACCACGGAACCGCCGGCGAAGCTGTTCGGCGGCGCGGACGGCCCGGCGTTGCCGGGGCAGCAGGCGCTGTTTTGAGCAGCTGCTGGGGCGGGCCGTTGGACGGGCGCCTTGTTGGCGCCCGTCTTGTCGATGCCCCGGCAGCCGGGTGCTCTGGCGCCTCGGCGAACCGGGGCTGGCGGCCGGGTGGGCTGATGATCCGGTGGCTTGGTGGCTTGGTGGCTCGGGGGCTCGGGGGCCCGGGGGCCCGGGGGAAAACCGTATGACGGTCGGTGTGCGTCCCGCCGACAATGAGTCATGCTGACCGACCATTGGCCGCTGGCCGGGCTGCGCGTCGCCACGCCACGCCTGGAACTGCGGCTTCCCGATGACGATGAACTCGCCGCCCTGGCCGACGTCGCCGCCGAAGGCGTGCACCAACCTGGCCAGATGCCGTTCTCCGTTCCCTGGACCGACGCTCCAGGGCCCGAGCGGGCGCGCTCGGTGGTCCAATACCACTGGCTGCTGCGTGGCAACTGGACTCCGGCCGACTGGTCGCTGAACCTGGTCGTCTTCCAGAACGGCGACCCCCTCGGCGTACAGGAGCTGGCGGCCCGGGACTTCGCCGTGTTGCACGCGGTGAGCACCGGTTCTTGGCTGGGTCTGAAACACCAGGGCCGGGGCATCGGCACCGAGATGCGTACCGCCATCCTGCACCTCGCCTTCGCCGGGCTCGGCGCCCGGGAGGCGGTCACGTCCGCGTTCGAGGACAACGCGCGCTCGTACGGGGTGTCGCGCAAGCTCGGCTACGCACCGGACGGCGTGCAGCGCGTCGTGTCCCAGGGCCGGCCAGCGACGCTGCGCAGGCTGCGGCTACTGCGTGCGCACTGGCGGCCGAGCGACGGCGTTCCGGTGACCATCACCGGCCTCGACCCATGCCGGCCGCTGTTCGGCCTGGACGCGGCGTAGCCGCCTGGGGGAGGTGGGCATGTGACGTGCGTGATGTGTGGTGCGAGTGGGGCCGGATGTGGCGCATCGCGCCGCAGCCCTTGACCTGAACAGAGGTTGAGGACAGAGGGTGGGAGTTGTCCGCACAACCGTCTTCCCTCCATACCCCCAGCAGCATCCACTAGGCAGTCCACGGAGCATAGGCAGTCCATGGAACAGCCCGTCCCGATATCTGCCCCACCGTCCTGGCCCCGGCCCGGGCGCCACGACCGAGGAGCACGCCATGCACGCGCCCACCAGCCCGCCATCCGAACCCGTCCCCGAACCCGGCCCAGGCCCCGAACCCGAACCTGACCCCGCGACCACGCCCCCGGCCAAGCCTCCCACCGCGTCGGTGCTCGGCTCCGAGCGGAGCGGGGGCGAGGACGGCGGGGCGGCAGCGGCAACCGTGCGGCACTGGATCGCGGCCCACGCGCACCCGCTCCCGGACCTCGGCGCCCGCGCCCCCCTCAACCAACTCGCGCCGCTACGCACCATGATCGGCGAGGCGCGCATCGTCGGCCTCGGCGAGGCGACCCGGGGCGCGGCCGAACTGACCACCCTCAAGCACCAGTTATTCCGCTACCTCGTGGAGGAGTTGGGATTTCGCTCGCTGGCCCTGGACGAGGACTGGTCGAAGGGGCTCCAGTACGACGCGTACGTGCGCGGCGCCGTGGTGCCCGGCTACGGCGGCGACGGACCGGTGGGCCCGCGTGAACTGCTCGCCGACGCGTGGAAGCCACACCGCAGCGCGGAGTTCCTGGCCGTACTGCACTGGATACGCGCCTTCAACCAGCGCCACCCCGATGACCAGGTACGCATCGTCGGCCTCGACTACGGCGCGGTGCAGGCGCACTCCTACGACGCGGTAACCGACCACGTCCGCACTTCGGCCCCGAAACGGCTGCCCGAACTCACAGACCTGTACGCGGAGCTGCGCCCGTCCCAGTCGATGGCAGAGCACGGCCGCTGGTACGTCGAACTGCCCGACCAGCGCCCCATCCGCGACCGCGCGCGACAGGCCCGCGCACTCGTGGCGAGCCTGCCACCGAGCGACGCCCAGGCGCTCGCGCTGCGCCATACGCGGGTGATCGAGGGCTACTACGCGCATCACGCCAGCGGCGCCCCGGGCGGAGCGCTGGCCAGCAGCGACGAAGGTGCCGCTGGCGGCATCGACGGCGCTTTCTCGGGTATCGACGACACCCCCTCGCTGATGGCCGAGAACGCGATCTGGTGGCACGAGCACACCGGCCACAAGATCGCCTTCTGGAGCGGGCTGGGCCACACCGCGAACGGCGCCCCACTCACCGTCTCCTTCCCGCCCGCACCCGCGTCCCCCGCCACGCGGTGGAATGAGGGCGGGGCGCTACGGCGACACTTCGGCGCCGGCTATGTCTCGGCGGCCCTGATGTTCGGCACCGGCGAGGCGATCCACTCCATTGCGCCACCGTCCCCCGAACTCGCCGACGCCGTCCTCAGCGCCGCACGCCCCGACCCCTACCTCCTCGACCTACGCGCCCCCCAACCAGTCGCCGCCCACGCCTGGTTCGCCGCCCCGGCCAAGGTACGGGTGATCGGTCCGCTCTACGAGGCGGAGCGAGACGCGGACCACCACATCGCGGGCGGCCGACTCACCGAGTGGTTCGACGTGGTGGCGTGGGTGCCGAGGGTGAGCCCGCTGGACTGGCTTCCCTGACGGGGAGGGGGAGGGAGGCGGCGGTGGGCCGGGAGGACTGGGCGCAGGTGGGGTGGTTTATCGCGTGGGCGCGTCGTCGTGGGCGTTCCCGGCTGACTGCTCGACTGCCTTCCCGGCTACGTGCTCGGTTATCTTCGCGGCTGCGTGCTCGGTTGTCTTCGCGGCTGCCTTTTCGCCTGTCTTCTTGCGAGCGGTCACCAGCGCGAAGCCGAGGTATTCGCCGCCGTCAGCGGTCAGCATGTCAATGACCTGCTGATTCAACCGACGCATTTCCGGCGACTGTTCGACCCCTGCTCGCGCCCACAACAACCAGTCTCGCCAGCCATCCTCTTGGAGCCGAGCGGAGGTGACCTCGACCAGTTCGGTGATCTCCCACTGGAAGCGCCACCACTCGGGTGAGTGCCAAGTGATGGCCTCCCAGCCGACGACGGCCTTGATGTGAGCGGGGACCGTTCCGATCTCACGCACCTCGCGCGTCATCCCGGGTGTCGCGATGCCCAGTTGGCCACCGGGCCGCAGAAAGCGTGCGAGATACGGGAGGTAGCTGTCGGCCGTTCCGAAATACTCGAACGCGTCGATGCTGACGATCGCGTCGAAGCTCTCTTCCTCGAACGGCAGCGCGTGCGCCTCCGCCTGCACGGCCTCCACCCGGTCCCCGACCCCCGCCTCGGCGAAGACGGCCGCAGCCTCGTCCGCCCCGATCCACCAATCGGCGGCGACGACCCGTACCCCGTACTCGCGGGCCAGGAACACGGACGTCGCCCCCTTCCCCGACCCGAGATCCAGCACCCGCATCCCCGGCCGCAGATCGAGATTCCGGGCGAGATCTTCGAGGAGCCACAGCGGATGCGGCCCCATGTCGAGGCCGAGCAGCCAAGCGGGGTCATACCGCGAAGAGCGGGGATAGCGGTCGGGGCGCACGAGATCGTCTATGGCAGTCACGGCCCCCGACTGAAGCCGATGCTCGCGTGTGACGCAACGGGGTTAACCGATCCGCGTGGACCGCTGGGCCGGTTGCGGGCTGCCCGGTCGGGCTTCAGCAGTCGAACGTGCCCCTCTTGATCGTACGAAGGAGGCTCGCGAGCCCGTTCGGGGTGACGGTGAGAATGTCGCCCGGGCGGTCGCTTTCGCGGAGGTGGATGGCGGTTTCGGTAGCGCCTAGTTCGACGCAGTTCTCCTCAACCCCGCCTCCGGAATAGGACGTCTTGCGTCAGGAGATGAGCATAGGCGGCGTGCCTATCTCGACACTTTCGTCGGTCGCGCCACCGCTTGAGAAGGATGACTTGCGCCCTTCGGTTGAAGAGTTCACGCGGGGTCCCTTCGCATGTCTTGCAGGATGCGGTGGATGAAGTTCCGCGAAGCCTCGGCGCGCCGGGCCGCCGCGAACGGCGAACTGTGAGGCTCCGCGTTCCTCGGTGCCGGGCCGGTGGCGGCCGGGACGGCAACCGGCGTTAGGGAGCCAGCACGTCCAGTTCGGCCATCGCGCCCACGGTGATCTCGCGGGTCAGGGACTCCGCACGGGCCGCGTCCCGCTCTCGTATCGCCTCCGCGACGCGGACGTGCAAAGTGACTGCTGCGGGGTCCGGGTCGGAGAACATGACGTGGTGCTCGGTCCGCCCGGTCAGCACCTCGGCCACCACGTCGCCGAGCCGCGCGAACATCTCGTTGCCCGACGCGTTCAGCACCGTTCGGTGAAAGGCCATGTCGTGGACCAAATACGTATCGAGTTGCTGGCCGCGTGAGGTGGCCACCATGCCCAGGGCGTGCCTGGTCAGCTCCGTGCACTGGTCCGGTGTGGCCAGTCCGGCCGCGAGCCCGGCCGCGACCGGCTCGACCGCGGACCGCAGCACCGTGAGCGAGCGGAGTTGGCGCGGCCGGTCGGCGCCCGCCAGGCGCCAGCGGATGACCTGCGGGTCGAAGACGTTCCACTCGTCGGTAGGGCGGACCGTCACGCCGACGCGGCGCCGGGACGCCACCAGATACATGGATTCCAGTACCCGCACGGCCTCGCGTATCACCGTGCGGGACACCTCGAAGCGCCGCTCCAGCTCGTCCGTGCGCAATACGGTCCCGGGCGGGTACTCGCCTGCCGTGATCGCCGGTCCGAGAGACGCCAGTACCCGAGCGTGCAGCCCCTGCCCCTGGATTTCCATGATGGCCAGCCTACGGCGAAGCCCCTCATGCAATTAAGTATGACTTTTACGTCACAGTCTCTTGAATACGTCGTACCTATACGTGAAGGTGTGGGGCGTCGTCGAGGTCGATGAAGACAGCGAGGTTGTTCATGCAAGCCCCCCACGTCGTGGTCGTCATGGGCGTGTCCGGTACGGGCAAGTCCACGATCGGCCAGTCGCTCGCCGCGCTCCTCGGCGTCCCGTACGCCGAGGCCGACGACTTCCATCCGCCGGAGAACATCACCAAGATGTCGGCCGGCATGCCGCTGGACGACGCGGACCGTGTGCCGTGGCTCGATGCCATCGGCGCTTGGGCCCATGACCGGACAGGCCTGGGCGGCGTCGTGAGTTGCTCGGCGCTCAAACGGGCCTACCGGGACCGGCTGCGCGCCGCCGCACCCGACGTCGTCTTTCTGCATCTGACCGGCGACCGTGCGCTGATCGCCGACCGGCTGCGGGACCGCAAGGGCCACTTCATGCCCGAGGCGCTGCTCGACTCCCAATTCGCCGACCTTCAGCCACTCCAGGACGATGAGCGCGGGGTGGAGGTGGACGTCACGCCGCAACCCTCGGTCATCACCCAGCGCGCCGTGGAGGAACTGGCCCGGTTGGACGCCGACCGTCCGGCCTAGCCCATCCGCCCGCTCGCGGCTCCTCCGGCCCTCCCGTCTGGTGTTTCCAGCCGCCGGGATCGGCTCCCCGGCGTACGCGACGCGGTGGCGCAGCGGCGCGGCTGCGTTTCGCTTTCGGTCCGGACACCACCCGTGCGCCCGTACCCGGTTGCGGGCCTCGACCGGGTACGGGCCCCGTTGGACCGGACCGACAGCAGTCCGGCTGCGTTCCGCAGTCAGGCCGCATGGGCCGGGGCCACTCGGCCCAGGCCGCTGGGCCAGCGATTCAGGCGGCCAGCCGCTGGGCCGCCGACCCTCAGACCTAGGCGGGGCCGTCCCCACGCCGGCCCCGCCTAGCCCCCATACCCGTCCCGCTCGCCCTTCCCGTCCCGGTCAGGACCCTCGCCTCACTCGCCCCGTCTATCCCACCCGCCTCGTACCCGTACGCGTACACGTAAGGAACCGTCCCGTGAGCAGTCTCAGCGTCGAGATGCTGGCAGCGGATACCGCCGAGCCCATCACCTCGGCAGGTCACGCGCAGCTGGGCATCGCCGTACTCGTCGGCATCGCCGTCATCGTTCTTCTGATCACCAAGTTCAAGCTGCATGCGTTCCTGTCGCTGACCATCGGCTCGCTGGCGCTCGGCGCTGCCGCGGCGGCACCGTTGGACAAGGCCATCGCGAGCTTCACGGCCGGGCTTGGGTCCACGGTCGGTGGCGTGGGCGTACTGATCGCACTCGGCGCGATCCTCGGCAAGCTACTCGCGGACTCGGGCGGCGCGGACCAGATCGTGGACACGATCTTGGCCAAGGCCAATCAGCGCACCATGCCCTGGGCGATGGCCTTGATCGCGGGCATCATCGGGCTGCCGCTCTTCTTCGAGGTCGGCATCGTGCTGCTGATCCCGGTCGTGTTGCTGGTCGCCAAGCGCGGCAACTACTCGCTGATGCGCATCGGCATCCCGGCCCTGGCGGGCCTGTCCGTGATGCACGGCCTCGTACCGCCCCACCCGGGTCCGCTCGCCGCCATCGACGCGATCGACGCCAACCTCGGCGTCACGCTGGCCCTCGGTGTCCTCGTCGCCCTTCCGACCGCCATCATTGCCGGCCCCGTCTTCGCCCGCTACGCCGCGCGCTGGGTGGACATCGCCCCGCCCGAGGGGCTGATTCCGCAACGGCCTTCGGAGGAGCTTGAGCGACGGCCCAGCTTCGCCGTCACGGTCGGCACGGTGCTGCTTCCGGTCGTGCTCATGCTGAGCAAGGCGCTGGTGGAGATCGTCGTGGACGATCCGGAGAACCACGTCCAGCGCGTCACCGACGTGGTCGGCTCGCCGCTGATCGCGCTGTTGGCCGCCGTCCTGGTGGCGATGTTCACGCTCGGCCGGGCCGCGGGCTTCGCCAGGGAGCGGCTGTCAACGATCGTGGACAAGTCGCTGATCCCGATCGCGGGCATCCTGCTCATCGTCGGCGCGGGTGGCGGCTTCAAGCAGACGCTGATCGACATCGGCGTCGGCCAAATGATTTTGGACTTCTCCAACGACTGGAACGTCTCGCCCCTGCTGCTCGCCTGGCTGATCGCGGTCGGCATCCGGCTCGCTACGGGCTCCGCCACGGTGGCCACCATTTCGGCGGCCGGCCTGGTCGCGCCGCTCGCGGCCGACATGTCCACCACCCATCAGGCGCTACTCGTGCTCGCCGTGGGCGCCGGCTCGCTGTTCTTCAGCCACGTCAACGACGCGGGTTTTTGGATGGTGAAGGAGTATTTCGGGATGAACGTCGGCCAGACGATCAAGACCTGGTCACTGATGGAAACGATCATTTCGGTCGTCGCGGGTGGCCTCATCCTGCTGCTCTCCCTCATCATCTAGCGCCGTTTCCGTACGGCCTGTCCGGTGCGCTGGGCTGGGCTGGGCTGGGCTGGCGCACTGTGCTGGGCCGGTGCGCCGCCGTCCGGCGTGCGGTGCGGGCCGTGAGTCAACCCGCGCCCGCGCCGCGGCCTGACTTCCAGTCGGACGGGTGGGGTTTCCGCGCGGTGGAGTGACGATTCTTGGTGCGGCAACAGCCACTGCGCCACGCTCGCCGGATGGATGTACAGCAAGCGCAATGGGACCCGGACCGAGACCACACACCGGACCGAGGCGGGGATCGAGACCCGCAGCACGGGTGGGGCTGGGACCGAGCTCCGGAGCGTGGCCAAGTCCGAGACCCGCAGCACGGGTGGAGCTGGGACTGGGATCGAGCCCCGCACCGTAACCGGGTACGGGACTGGGACCGAGCCTCGGAGCGCGGCCGGGGCTCAGACGGGAGCCGAGGTCTGGGCTACCAGCGTGACCGGGAGCCCGACCTGGAGCGCGCTGCGCAACGCGGTCGGGGGCGCGATGCGCGGCCCGACCCGGAGCACGGTCGCCCCCGGAGTACGGAACCGGAGGCAGCCCGCAGCCCGCAGTTCGGCGCGGCCATGGACGTACGGCCCGGCGCGGCCATGGACGTACGGCGAGCGAGGGCGTCCGACCCACAGCACGACGCGGTTCCCGACGCGACATGCGGGGCGCCGCCCCTGCCCCAGCAGGCAGCGGCACCCTGGCCGACGCAGACCCCGGGGGCGCCGGTGCCGCCCAAGGAACGAACCGGGGTAGTGGAGGGCAGCAGGCTCCGCCTACGCGAGTTACTGCCGGCAGACGTGGACGCCGTATTGGCGATCTTCGGCGACCCGAGAACTACGCGAGTGCTCGGCATGCGGCCCTTCCAGCGTTGCGACGCGGCCGAACTGGTCGAGCAAGCCATGGCCACCGCGCGACAGCAGCCGCGCACGCGCTACCGGCTCGGCGTCAGCCGGGCAGGGTCACAGGAGTTGATCGGCTCGGTGCAGCTGATCGTGCAACGGCCGTCCGGGAGCGAGGCCGTTCGTATCGGCTACCGCAGTGCCGAGGTCGGCATCGCCCTCCGTGCCGATGAGGTCAGCATTGGCCATAGCGTTGAAATTGGCTACCTCCTCGGGGTGTTGGGCTTCGATCGGCTCCATCTGCACCGCATGTGGGCGAGCTTCATGTCCCATAACGAGACTGCCCAGCGCGCCGCCGAAGAGTCGGGGATGGTCCGCGAGGGCGTGCTGCGGCACCACGGATACGCGGACGGCACCTGGCACGACATCGTCCAATACTCGATCCTCGAAGAGGACTGGGCCGCCCTGCTGGGCCGTCGCTGAACCACCGCGTTCACGGTGAACCACGCCACCCCTGCGCCGCGTTTCGACAGCATCGCCGCTGCGTGCTGGCCGCACCGCCCAGCCATCACCTGCTCGCGGGTATGCGGGGCCCCGCTCCGGAGAGAGGAGCGGCGTCCGGTCGTCTAACGCGCCAGGTGGTGAAGTAGGCCGCCACATCCGCAAAGTTGTGGGTGATGAGGCCGACGTAACCGTCGGGCCGGATCAGGAACAAGGCTCTGCCGTACTCCCGTTGGGCACGTGGTGTGGCCTCTCGTATCCGGACACGGCGCACCATACCCAGACCGTCAACGCTGCCTGGGGCTCCGACGACCGTTGCTATAGCGCCTGGTTGCCCGGCGTCATCGACGGCCGCAGTCTGGTCCGGAGTCGCCTTCACGGCTTCATCCCCGTTCCCTGGCTCACCACCGGTCTCACTTGCGCCCCTGACCCAGGCACTGGCCCCAGCCCCGGTCACCGCTGTGGAATCGGCCGTGCCGCCTTGCTCGTCTGTGGGCCTGCCGATGAGGCCCGTTGCCTCGCTGCCCGGGTGCTGGCCGTCTCCGCACTCGGGGCTTCCCATGCCGCTGAAGTCCAGCAGGGTGAAGTGCGGGCCGCGGAAGGCGTCGAAGAGGGTGAACTCGGCACCGGAAGCGTCCACACAGCGCGCGTTCGGCGCACGGTCCCCCGCACACAGGGTGCCGCCGGCCCCCGCGCCGCCGGCCCCCGCGCTGTGCACCTCCGTGCCGCTGGGCAGTGCCTCATCGGGCAGCCCACCGCTGTCCGATATGTCATCGGGCCATGCCCGATCGCGATCGGGCAGTGTGTGATCGGGCAGTGTGTGATCGGGCAGTGTGTGATCGAGATGTGTGTGATCGAGGTGTGCGCTGTCGGGTCGGTGCTCGGGGCGATGATCCACCGACAGGCGGGATGCGGCATATGACACGGCCAGTTGGTGAGTCTCGGCGCCCTGTCGCGTGGCACGGGAGATGCGCACGAGGCTGGTGCGGTGCAGCCGGGTGCTGAGGCCGAGCACATTGGCCGCTATCGGTGCCCGCTCTTCCTCGTAGGTGTCCAGCAAGGTGTCATCGGCGCCGTGCCGCAGCACGTGGCTCAGCTTCCAGCCGAGGTTATAGGCGTCTTGCACGCTGGTGTTGAGGCCCTGGCCACCCGCCGGGGGATGCACATGGGCGGCATCACCGGCGAGAAAAACCCGGCCGATTCGGAACCGCTCGGCCATCGCCGCGCGCGGCCGGAAGTCGGAGGCCCACAACACTTCGCGGACAGCCGATGCGGGCAAGGGGATGCGTTCGGCGAGTAACTGCCGTACCGCCTCCGGCGTGGTGTCGGGCTTGGCGCTCTTGTCCTCGTACTGGGCGATGAATTGAAAGGTCTTTGTCCCGGCGAGCGGGAACAGGACTACTCCGCCGCCCTTGGCCTCCGGCCATACGTGACCGTGGTCCCGGTCGATCTCCACGCCGATCTGGTCCGCGCCCATCTGTTTCGCGTCCATCTGTTCTGCACCTTCGCCAGTTGCTGTCGCCTCACCTGGCGAGAGCTCCAGCCGAACATCCGCCACCAGCATCGGGGCCGGGTCCACCGCCTGGCCGTTCATCGCGACACCCACCAGCCGGCGCACCGTGCTGCGCCCGCCGTCGGCCGCTACCAGATATGCCGCCCGTATGACCTCGGTGTGACCCGCGCTGTGGGTCACCGTCGCCGTCACGCCCTCGGCGTCCTGGGCCAGCTCCGTCAGCGTCGTGCCGAACTCGACGGCGCCGCCGAGCTCGCGCAAGCGCTCGTACAACACCTCTTGCGTTCGCCACTGCGGCACCATCCACACCCGCCAGTACGGCGTGCCCTCGTCGGGCTCGGACTCCTCCACGAGGTCCCACTCACCTCGTCGTTGCCGTCCGCTCCAGGTCAGCATCCGGGGAAAGGGGCCCCCGGCTTGGCCGATGGCCGGGCCGATCCCCAGATCGTCGAAGACCTCCAAGGTGCGCGGCTGGATGCTCTTGCCCCGCGAGCCGGGGAAGAGCGTCGCCGACCGCTCCACCGTGCGCGCGAGCATCCCGCGCCGGGCCAGGTCGCAGGCCAGCGTGAGCCCGGCCGGCCCCGCGCCGACGATGAGCACCGCGGCGGTGGTGGCCTCCCGCATATCCCGCATATCCCGCATATCCCGCATATCCCGCATGCTCCACACATCCCGCGCGGCCTCGCCCGGTGGTGTCGTCGGGATGCTGGGAGGTGCGCTGGATAAGAAGCGGGATGGTGCGCTAGGTGGGGCGCTTGAGTGCTGCCCCGCCAGTCCGCCGTCCCGTGCTGTGGGTGCCATGATCGAGCTCCTTAACGTCGTTAAGCGCCTGATTCGAGGATGCATTTAACGGCGTTAAATTGTCAAGGGGGTGCGAGGGTGAGAGGTAGCGGAGGGGAGAATGGCCGCATGGCGACGACGCGACTAGACCGGGGCCAGGTGGTGGATACCGCCCTGCGGCTGTTGAACGAGGTGGGCCTCGAAGGGCTCACGCTGCGCCGGATCGCCAAGGAGCTGAACGTCCAGGCGCCCGCTCTGTACTGGCACTTCACGAACAAGCAGGAATTGCTCGACGAGATGGCGACCACCATCTACCGTCGGATGAACGACGGTGAGCAGCGCGTCGCGGACACCTGGCAGCAGCAACTCACCGACACGTGCCGGCTGTTGAGGCGCACGCTGCTCGGGCTGCGCGATGGCGCGAAGGTCTTCAGCGGCACACACTTCACGGATGCCGGGCATGCGCAGACGCTGGAGGCGCAACTGCGGGTGTTCGTCGATGCCGGTCATCCGGCTGGCGTGGCCGCCCGCGCCATCTTCATCGCGTTCACCTTCACCCTCGGCTTCGTGATCGAGGAGCAGACGGTGCAGCCCATGCCGGGGGAGCGGATGCCGGGCTATGACGTGGCGAAGCGGGCCGAGTTCATCGGGTCGGAGTTTCCGCTGGCGATCGAGGTGGGCCCGGACCTCTTCCATGACTATGGAGACCGGTTCGAAGAGGGGCTGCGGGCGATCGTCGCCGGTGTCGAGGCGACGTTGCTCGTACGGCCCGAGCACCGCCCGCCCCGGGACGCGACCGAATCACGGCACACGCCGGCCTCGTAGCGACGCGTCGCGTCCAAGGCGCCCGAGCCACCTAAGCCGCCCAGGCCGCCCGAGCCACCTAAGCCACCCGAGCCGTCCAAGACCGGCCGCCACCCAAGCCACTCAAGCCACCCAAGCCGCCCGAGACCTCAAGCCCCCCGAGCCACTTAAGCCGCCCAAGACCTCAAGCCACCCAAGGCCGCCGCAGGCCCGCAGCTCACCGAAGCCGCCGGCGGTGCACAAACGCGGACGGCCCGGTTCGCGTACGTCCGTACGCCTGCCGGGCCGTCCCGCTCGGGGGTCTCGTTACCGCTTGTGCTGTCCCGTGATCGACCGTTTCATTATCGGTGTCAGGGGGGTTTCGACCAGCTTGTGCAGCAGCCAGGCGAAGGCCAACATGATCGCGATGGTGAGGGCGAACGTCGCGTGTGAGGGGATGTCGAGTTCCCGGTGGAGCGCCTGCACGGTGACCCAGCCCAGATGTTCGTGTACCAGGTAAAAGGGGTAGGTCAGGGCGCCGGCGACGGTCAGCCAGCGCCAGTTGGCCCAGTTCAACTTGCCGAGGGCGACCAGTGCGACCGCGAGGTAGCCGATGGCCACGATGGCGATGATCACGGAGGTGTGGCGGTACGAGAAGAAGGCCGGGTTCTGCGCGTGCCAGAGCACGTCTACCGCGTACCGCTGGCCTATCAGGAAGCTGACGCCGACGATGCCCCAGGAGAGCGCGTCACTGCCGAAACGATGCACCAGATAGAGGCCGATGCCGCCGATGAAGTACGAGGCGTACTCCGGCATCAGCGCGACGTCCAAAAGCGGCTGGTTTGCCGCGTCCGCCATCGCTGCGGCCAGTGTCCATACCGCGCAGAACAGCACCACCCGGTGCTTGCTCGCTCCGGGGAGCACCACGAACAGCGCGAACAACGCGTAGAAACGCAGCTCTGCCCAAAGGGTCCAGCACACGCCCAACACCCGGTCGGCGCCGAGCGGCTGTTGGAGCATGGTGAAGTTGACCAGCGTGTCACTGGGCGAGACGCTCGCGTACGCCACCGCAGGCAGCGCGAAGATCGCCGTGACCAGGATGATCGCTGCCCAGTAGGCGGGGAAGAGCCGGGAGGCGCGGGAGGCGAAGAACGCCTTGAGCGGGCGCCCCCAGCCGCTCATGCAGATGACGAAACCGCTGATGATGAAGAAGATCTGCACGCCGAGACAGCCGTAGGCGAACCACTCGGAGGTACTGGGGAACTGGTCGGCGGGGGAAGATCCCCACGCCTTGGAGATCTCGCCGCCGCGACCGCCGTAGTGGTAGCAGGCGACCATGAGCGCCGCGACCAGCCGCAACCCGTCCAGGGCGCGCAACCGCGAAGGCGGGCGTTGGCCCGGCGACTTGCCCTCAAGGCCCGGCGAGGAGTCGGGCTTCCCCGGCGCGTCGGCCAGGGGAATGACGGTCACAGTGTCGGGGAACGCCCCCCGTGCGGTCCTCGGCGCCGTCATCCGAAGGCTGCCCGCTTTTTGAGCTGTCGCTGGACGGCGCGGGCTCTGCGCGCCACCTTGCGCACGGTCGGGTTGCGCGGCAGGAACGAGAGGTGTGAGGGCACAGCGCCGGGCAGCCCCAGCGCGGTGAGCCGGCGCCGCTTGAAGTAGCGCCAGGTGTGGGAGTTGAGCTTGGTGGAGAGGTAGCGCTCGGCGGCGGGCCGCAGCGACGGGTAGATCTGCGACTGCATCGCGAACCCCACCGCTGTGACCAGGCCCGACAACTCCTTGCCCGCACGGTCTCCGGTCGGCGCCGTCCAGTTGCGGACCGCCGTAGGGTCGTTGAGGTTGGGCAACAGCGCGTCCACGATCGTCACTGGCACCCGGTTGCTGTTCTGGTACGGGGTCAGCCGCTCCAACAGGACATCGGTGCCGGTGCGTGCGACCGGCAGGCCGTACAGCGCGCTCGCGGTGATCAGCGCGGTGGAGAAGCAGCCGACGACCAGGGCGGGCCGGGTGCGCTGGTACAGCACCTCGGCCAAAACCGGGGAGTCCACCACGGTCAGCTCGGCGCCCAGCACACTCGCTTCCTTCTCCAGCAGGCGTGACCAGCGGGCTGGGGCCGTGGGGTGGGGCTTGAAGACGACCTCGCGATGGCCGAGTCCGACCACGCCGCGCAGCATCCGTACGTGCAGTTCCTCTTCCTCTTGCGGGGTGAGGATGTCAAGGGCCGATAGATACTGCCCGAGCAGGAGTGCCGGGCCCTTGGTGCCGGGGGCCGCGTCCGGGACGGTGACCTCGGGGGAGACCCCGGCGATCTCGGCGAGCACCTTCGTGAAGTGGTCGGTGGGCACGATCTCCGGCTTGACGCCGAACTCGGTGAGCAGCAGCGGCCGAAGCCCCGGCACCAGGTCCAGGTGGAGCAGCCTGCGCACCCGGGTGCCGACCAGCGGATTGAGCTTGTTGCGAGTCGGCCCGTAGCTCATCAGCCCATCGGCGTAGACATCCAGCGGCGCATCGGGGAACAGCCGGGCGAGCGCGAGCGCCGGGTTGACCTGGATGGACTCCAGGGCGATTTCCACGTCGTCGTCGCCCAGGCCCCACAGCAGTCGCAGGTGTCGCTCCCATAGCGGGGCGTCGTCGCCGCGCGGGGACCAGCCGCCGGGGTGGAACGGGGCGATCGTCTCGTTCCAGGACAGTACGTCGTCGAATCGGGAGCGCAGCACGGAGAAGCCGGGCATCTCGTCCAGCGCCGGGGTGGTCTCCGGGATGGCCGCGTTATTGCTCACCAGCAAGATTCTGCGGTCGGCTGCTTCGAAGCAGCCGGCGTCGATGGCGGCGGCCAGCGTCGCGGTGCCGTAGAGCGTGGACGCGAAGAAGATCTGGGTGCGGTGACGGGCGTTCATCAGGCCGCGACCTCCGGGCCGACGGGGCGGCGGCGTAGTTTGCGTAGCCGCGCGGCGCGGTCGTAGTCCATGGCGTCCAGCGCCTCGTTCAGCACCTGCTGCGGCATTCGCTTCATCGCCGCCGCGCTCATGGTGCGCAACTTACGTGCCACAGCCGGTTCGAACCTTTCAATGCCACCAAGGTGATGGGAAATAATCGCACAATATGTGCGCACGGCCTTTGGGAGGAGGCGCGCGGCGTCTTTGTCTCGTGCTGTTTCCTCGATGACTTGGTCGAATGCGCGAATGAAATCGAGCTGCCGTACGTCCCCGATTTGGGTGAGTGACGAGGCGACCCCTCGCCGATAGAAGACGCCGAGCATGCCGAGCACCGCGAACGACGAGGCTTCGCGGTGCAGCTTCCAGATCCACGGCCGGTCCTCGGCGGTCCGCAACCCGTGCCGGAAGTGCAGCAGCCCGTCATCGAGGAGCCGCCGGTGGTACATGCCGGCCCAAGCGAAGGCGTAGTCAACGGAGGTGGACCGGTCGGACGGCAGGATGGCGTCCCGCGGGTTGAGCACGACGTTGCGGCGGCCGACCGGCACCCGGTGAATGGAGCGCGCCCGGTTGGTGCACTGCACATGGTCGGTGCGTACGAAGTCGCAGCCCAGCCCCTCGATGGCGGCCAAGACTTGTTCGTAGTAGCCGGGGGCGAGCCAGTCGTCGCCGTCGAGGAAGGTCAGGTACTCGCCGCGCGCCGCGTCCAGACCTGTGTTGCGCGCGGTGGCGAGCCCGCCGTTCTGCTCGTGCCGTACGAGGACCGCTCCGGGCAGATCGCGCTCGGCGCGCTCCAGGAGTTCTGGGGTCCCGTCTTTGGAACAGTCGTCGACGAGGATGAATTCGAAGTCCTCTCGCGCGTTGGCGCGCAGACTTCTCAGTGTGTCTGGTGCGTAGGTCTGCACGTTATAGAACGGCACGATGACGGAGAGCTTAACCACCCGGGTGACGGTAGGTGTCTGCCCGGCATTCGTCTTGACCTGTAGCCTACGGGAAGGTGAACGAAGGAAGGCGGAATGGTTAACCCGCTGCTCTAACGGCCGGGTTCGCCAACAGTCGATGTGCTGTTAACCGTTTGTTGAGCCTGTGTTGGGCCGTGACTCGCAAACCCTTCCTAGCGTCAGCGTCGTGCCCACCCGTACCAATTCCCAGCCGCGAGTGGCCGTGCTCGCAGATTCCGATACTCGGTGGAAGTGGGGCGCGCTCACCGCACACCGCGTCGCACCGGATCACCGTCTTGACGGATATCTGCTGCGTGGACGCGCGACCCCCACTGCTCGCCAACTCTCCGAGGTCGGAGTGCGTGCGGACGCGATGCGCGAGGTCACGGGCATCGAATTCCTCCACGCCATCGAGCGTGAGCACCACGACCCCTACGACGCCGTGATCCTGTCCTGTGTCGGCGGTGGCGTCCAGGCCATGCTGCACGGACTCGGCCACGCGCTGCGCGACGCCGCTCACCGTCCGGTCCTGATCACCGGCTATGTAGGTGTCGTCTACGAGAAGCTCGCCGATGGCCTGCTGCTGCGCAACGGCGCCGACATAGTCCTGGCCAACAGCCGTTACGACGCCGAACGGTTCCGCGAGGTTTACCAGGGCGTCGGCGCCGACCCCGATGTGGTCGTCGAATGCGCGCTGCCCTTCCTCGGCGGCGACGCGTACGACGAAACCGCGCGCACCAGGCGCCCCTACCCCGGCGGAACCGTCGTCTTCGCCGTCCAGCCCTCTGTCCCCGACAACCGCGCCGACCGCTCCTACCTGCTACGCCGCGCCATCGAACACGCCCGCAAGCACCCCGACCGCGAGGTGCTGATCAAGCTGCGCAGCAAGCCGGGCGAGCACACCACGCACATCGAAGAGTTGCCGTACCAAAAGCTGGCCGACAAGTACGCCGGCACGCTGCCTTCGAACTGCCGCCTCGTGTACGGGCACATGGGCGAGGTTTTGGACAGCGCCGATCTGTTGGTGACCGTCAGCTCCACGGCGGCCCTCGAATCGCTGCACCGGGGCATTCCCACCGCCATCCTCACCGACCTCGGGGTGCGCGAGGGACTCGGAAACCACCACTTCCTCGGCTCGGGCTGCCTCGCCTCCTGGGACCAGCTCGACACGGGCTATCGGCCCACGGCCGACCCACAGTGGGTCGCCCGCCAGGGGGTGGCTGCCGACGGTGCGTACGAGCGCGCCTTCGACGCCGTACGCGAGCGGCTCGAAGACCTGCTCACCGGGGCGCCGCTGCCGCCGGTCACCCCCTACTACACGGCGGTCACCGCGCCCGGCTACCTGCCGCGCATCTTGGCCCGCTACGGCTTCCAGACCGATGGCAGCCCCCGCCCCGGCGTCACGGTCGAGCCCGAGGACACCTCGGGGCTGCGGCGGGCGATGCGCAACACGATGCGGGACGCGGCGCGCGGCGCGTACCGGCACGGCGTGCAGCGAGTGGCACCCGTCATCCGCCGAATGGGGGACCTGTGACCCCCGCGGGGGGCCAACACGCCTCCGCGGGACGCGAGAACCCCCCCACCGGGCCCACGTCCCCCACCGGGCGCGCCCACCCCACCACCGACGCCGTCTCGACTCGGCCGCCGCGGGACCGGCAGGCCGCGCCCGAGACGCCCGCCACCCACTCAGGCGCCCAGCGCCACGGATCACCAGGCGCCCAGCGCCACGAGTCAGGAGCCGCCATGTCCACCTCGGAGCCCGTAGGACGCGTCAGCGCGCCGGGCACAAGTACGACGGCCGAGGGCCGCGACGCAGGCCGACCCGGTGGCGGCCGGGTGCTTGCGGTGATCCCCGCACGGGGCGGCTCAAAGGGCGTGCCCGCCAAGAACCTCGCCGCGGTCGGCGGGGTGCCCCTGGTGGCCCGCGCGATCCGTGAGTGCCGGGCAAGCCGCTTGGTCACCGACGTCGTGGTCTCCACCGATGACCCGAGCATCGCCGCCGCCGCCCGCGGCGCCGGCGCCGACGTCGTCCAGCGGCCCACCGCCATCGCGGGCGACACCGCCACCAGCGAGGCGGCCGTCCTGCACGCCATGGACGCGCACGAGACGGCGCACGACGGCGCAGGGAGCGTCGGTGTGGTGCTTCTCGTGCAGTGCACGAGCCCCTTCATCACCCGCGAAGACATCGACGGCGTCGTCGGCGCCATCCTCACGGACGGCGCCGACACCGCGCTGACCGTCGCGCCTTTTCACGGCTTCGTCTGGCGCGATGCCGACGATGACGCGCCTCTGGTCAACGCTGCGAACGCTGCCCGCGGTGCCGATGGCACAGTGGGCGCGCCGAGTGCGGTGGGTGGCGGTGTCAGCGGCGGCTTCGGCGTCAACCACGACAAGTCGTTCCGGCCGCGCCGCCAGGACCGGCCGCAGGACCTGCTGGAGACCGGCGCCGCGTACGCCATGCGCGCCGATGGCTTCCGCGACCACCAGCACCGCTTCTTCGGCCACACCGCGCTGGTACGCACCGACGCCGCGCGGGTCCTGGAGATCGACGACCCGCACGACCTGGAGCGTGCCCGCGTTCTCGCGCCGCTCCTGGACGGCCCCGCGCCGCAGGCCGGTACCGGTTACGTCCAAACCCACCTGCCCACCCGCGAGGACATCGACGCGGTGGTCATCGACTTCGACGGCACCCAGACGGACGACAAGGTGCTGATCGACTCCGAAGGACGCGAACTCGTCGCCGTACACCGCGGCGACGGTCTTGGCATCGCAGCGATGCGCCGCTCCGGCATCCCGCTGCTGATCCTGTCCACGGAGCAGAACCCGGTCGTCGCCGCACGGGCCCGCAAGTTGCAGGTCCCCGTGCTGCATGGCATCGACCGTAAGGACCTCGCACTGAAGCAGTGGTGCGAGGAGCAGGGCATCGCGCCTGAGCGCGTGCTCTATGTCGGCAACGACGTCAACGACCTCCCGTGCTTTGGCCTAGTCGGCTGGCCCGTGGCGGTCGCAGGTGCGCACGACGTCGTACGTGGCGCCGCACGCGCGGTCACCTCCACCCCCGGAGGAGACGGCGCGATCCGCGAGATCGCCTCGTGGATTCTTGGAAAGGAACTGTCTTCATGAGCTCCACCCGCCTCCGCACCCTCGGCGCCAAGACCGCGGGGCCCGGCCAGCCGGTTTACATCACCGGTGAAATCGGCATCAACCACAACGGTGACCTGGAAAACGCGTTCAAGCTGATCGACGCCGCCGCCGACGCGGGCTGCGACGCGGTCAAGTTCCAAAAGCGCACCCCGGAGATCTGCACCCCGCGCGACCAGTGGGACATCGAGCGCGACACCCCCTGGGGCCGGATGACGTACATCGACTACCGGCACCGCGTCGAGTTCGGCGAGGACGACTACCGCAAGATCGCTGAGCACTGCAAGAAGCGCAGCATCGACTGGTTCGCGTCCCCGTGGGACACCGAGGCCGTCGCCTTCCTGGAGAAGTTCGACGTCCCGGCGCACAAGGTGGCCTCCGCGTCGCTGACCGATGATGAGCTGCTGCGTGCGCTGCGCGCCACAGGGCGCACGGTCATCCTGTCTACGGGCATGTCCACGCCGCGGCAGATCCGGCACGCGGTCGAGGTGCTGGGCAGCGACAACATCCTGCTGTGCCACGCCACCTCCACCTACCCGGCCAAGGCCGAGGAGTTGAACCTGCGGGTCATCAACACCCTTCAGGCCGAGTACCCGAACGTGCCGATCGGCTACTCCGGCCACGAGACCGGTCTCCAGACCACCCTCGCGGCCGTCGCGCTCGGTGCCGCCTTCGTCGAGCGTCACATCACCTTGGACCGCGCCATGTGGGGCTCCGACCAGGCCGCCTCCGTGGAGCCGCAGGGCCTACAGCGCCTGGTCCGCGACATCCGCACCATCGAGGACTCGCTCGGTGACGGCGTCAAGAAGGTGTACGAGAGCGAGCTCGGCCCGATGAAGAAGCTTCGTCGGGTGGCGGGCGTCGTTGCTGAGGGCGGGGACCGCGAGCCCGCGGCTGTCTGACCCGTGTCCGCGGGCCGTGGGCACGCCGCGCCGCCTTCCGGGCCAGGCACCCGGCAACTCCCGTCGGCTGTGCGGCCTTGTCGCGAGGATGAGACCGCCGAGAGCGTGAGGTAGACCTCAGTGAGCTCAACCACAGGGCCGGTTGGCCCTGTCCCGGACGCGGCCTCCACCTCCGGTGGGGCCGGGTCCGAACGCCGCGTCCGGGCGCTGCCCCGGCGCGGCGTGTCCAGCCAGGACAACCACCAGGGCGGCACGCTCGCCTTTGTGGAGAGCCCGGTGCAGTTGCTGAATGTGCTGGAGTGGGCTTACGCCGACGCGCTTTGTGCGTCGGAGGGCACAGGCGCGCTTTGTGCGTCGGAGGGCACAGGCGCGCCTCGCGTATCGGGCGGCCCGCCCGCGCTTCCCGCATCGGAGAGTGCAGCCGCGTTCGGCGCGTCGGAAGGTGTCGTCGCGCGCCACGCGTCGCTCGACACGGTGTCGCTGCGCGCGGCGGGGGGCGTGGCCGACATCGGCGCTGCGCCCGTATCCAGTGGTACGGCAGGGCCCGGCGGCTCGGCGGGCGCCGGCGGTGTGGAGGGTACCGGCGTTGGGGCGTCGGACGATCTCACCGTGATCGTGCTCTCGCCGCATGACCCCATGACCCGTGGCCAGCTCCGCCGTATGGCGGAGCTGGCCAGGGAAGAGGGGGTAACCGTGCGCTGGGAGGAGGCGCGGGGTGGCGCGAGTGCGCCGCTGCGTACCATCGGGGGCCTTGCGTCGATGTTGCGCGCCGCGCGGCGGATCGTCATCGGCGATCCGTTCTCCCGTTACGTACAACTGTTGTTGGCCATGGCCAAGGCCCGCGACCTGATCGTGGTGGACGATGGCACCGCCACGATGGAGTTCATTTCCCAACTGGCGCGGGGCGAACGGTTGGTGCGCTGGCATCGGCGTGGCAGCCGTGGCCCGCGTGACCTGATCTTCGCGCCGGTGTCGGCGAATGCGCGGCGTCGGTTGACCCCGGGGGAGGGGCGGCGCGTTGAGGTCTTCAGCTCGATGCCGGTGGAGCCGCCGCCCGGTGTCACCGTGACGGCCAACACGTTCGCCTGGACTCGGGCCCGCTTCGGTCCGCCTCGGCTGACGGGCGGCACCGACCTGGTGGGCACCTCGTTGGTGGAAACCGGTGTGGTGGATCTGGAGCGGTATCTGGAAGCGGTCACGGGGCTGACCCGTGAGCATGGGGCGACCCGCTACTTCGCGCATCGTAAGGAGAGCCCCGACAAGCTGCACCGGATCAGTACCGAAGTGGGCCTGGAGATCGTGCGGCCCGACCTGCCGCTTGAGTTGATCGCGCGGCGCGGTCCCATAGGGCGGACGATCTTGAGTTTTCCCTCTACGGTCGTGCACACGCTGCCGCTTGCCCTCGTCGGTACCGGCATCAAGGTTGCAGTGTGTGACGTCGATCCGGCGTGGCTCACCTCCCACGCCTCACCGAACGCCCAGGGGTTTTTGTCCGGCGTCACGGGCACCGCCCGCGACGTGCAGCGACTTCCGTACGCGCCGACTTCGCCCGGCCGACCATAGGTACCCGGTCCGCTCACCGTCGGTGAGCGGACTCCCCTCGGTGCGGCAGGTATAAATGTCCCCCCTACCCGTTTGGGGCGCTGCTCATGCGGCGAGCGGCCCGTTTTTCTTCCCCTAACGGGCTGAACTTTTGTTGATCGACGCGCAGTTGCCCCAGGTGGCGTTTTACGCTTCACAGCGTGAACTCTGTGACGTCCCGCGATTACGAGCCCGAAGCCACCGCCGACGTGGAGCTGCCCGGTGTCACCGCCGAGGCTGAGCTGCCCGGCAGGCTGCCCGCCGAACTGCGCAGTGAACTCATCGCGTTCCGGCGGGATTTGCACATGCATCCCGAGCTCGGCAACCGTGAGTTTCGTACCACCGCGGCCATCAAGGCCAGACTGGAGCGGGCCGGGCTCGCGCCACGCGTCCTCGCCACCGGCACCGGACTCGTCTGCGACATCGGTAGGCAACAGCCCGCCGATCGGGGCGAGCCGGGCGGCCGGGACGCGCGCGCCGCGTACGGCGATGGTTACCCCGGCAACGGCAACGGCAGCAGCGCCGATGGCGCAGGGGTACGCAGGGACGACGGGCGACCCTTCCTCGCCCTGCGGGCCGATATCGACGGGCTGCCGATCCCGGACACCAAGACCGCCGCGTACCGCTCGACCATCCCGGATCGCGCGCACGCCTGCGGCCACGATGTGCACACCACCGTCGTACTCGGCGCCGGCCTGGTGCTCGCGGAGTTGGCCCGGGCGGGCAAGCTGCCGCACCCGGTGCGGCTGATCTTCCAGCCCGCCGAGGAGGTGCTGCCCGGTGGGGCTGCCGACGCCATCGAAGACGGCGTGCTCGACGGGGTCGGGCGGATCATCGCCGTGCACTGCGACCCGCGCGTGGACGTGGGGCGGCTGGGGTTGCGGGTAGGGCCCATCACCTCCGCCTGTGACCGCCTTGAGGTCACCTTGAACGGTGCCGGTGGGCACACTGCCCGGCCGCATCTGACCACCGACCTGGTCACCGCCGTGGCCAAGGTCGCCACCGAGGTGCCCGCGCTGCTCGGCCGCCGGATGGACGCCCGCTCCGGGCTCGCCCTGACCTGGGGCCGGATCACCTCGGGCCACGCCTGCAACGTCATCCCGCAGCAGGCCGAGCTGTCCGGCACCGTGCGCTGCCTCGACCTGCCCGGCTGGCGCTCCGCACCGGACCTGGTGCACGCCGCGATCGAGGAGGTCGCCGCGCTGCACCGGGCGAAGTTCGAGATCAACTACATCCGCGGGGTGCCGCCGGTCGTCAATGAGTCGGACGCCACCGAGCTGCTGCGGAGCGCGATGGCGGCCCGCCGCGGCCCGCAGTCCATCGAGGACACCGAACAAAGCCTTGGCGGCGAGGACTTCTCGTGGTACTTGGAACAGGTGCCGGGCGCGATGGCCAGGCTCGGGGTGCGCCAGGTCGGCGACACCGCCCGACGCGATCTGCACTGCGGGGACTTCGATGTGGACGAAGAGGCCATTGAGGTGGGGGTGGAACTCTTCACGGCTGCCGCTTTGCTCGATCGCAATCTTCCGTAGACACAACCGTCACAGCACGTTCGCGACGATCCGATAACGTCTCGCCGGCACCCCTTTTCCGTGGTTCTACGCGCGTTACGATGCGGCGGAATCAGCGCCGTACGTGGCGCTTCGAGTGAAGGGGACCCTCGTGCGCCGGGTATCCAAGATCGCCGTCGCGGGCATCGCTACCGCGGCTCTCGCGTTCTCCGCCACCGCGTGTGGCAGCAGTTCGGGTGAAGGAGACAAGGACAAGGGCATCGGCCTGGCCTACGACGTGGGCGGCCGGGGCGACCACTCCTTCAACGACTCGGCCGCCAAGGGCCTCGACAAGGCCAAGAAGGACCTCAAGGTGGGCGGCAAGGAGATGACCGCCAAGAACACCGACACCGAGGCCGACCGCTACCAAAAGCTCGCCGACCTCGCGGATGCCGGCTACAACCCGGTCGTCGGCGTCGGCTACGCGTACACCCCCTCGCTCGCCAAGGCCGCCAAGAAGTACAAGGACACCGACTTCGCCATCGTGGACTCGGTGGTCGAGGCGAAGAACGTCACCAGCCTGGTCTCCGCCGAACACGAGGGCTCCTACCTGGCCGGCGTCGCCGCCGCGCTGAAGAGCAAGTCCGGCAAGGTCGGCTTCATCGGCGGCACCAACAGCGCGCTGATCAAGAAGTTCGCCGCCGGCTACGTCCAGGGCGTCAAGGCCACCAAGCCGAAGGCCACCGTGGACGTCCAGTGGGTCACCCCGGGCAGCACCGATGGCTTCGCCCTGCCCGACCGCGGCAAGGACATCGCCGAGGGCATGCTCGACAAGAACATCGACGTCATCTACTCGGCGGCGGGCGGCTCCGGCGCGGGCGCGATCGAGGCGACCGCCAAGAAGAAGGGCACCTGGTCGATCGGCGTCGATGGCGACCAGTATTACGAGCAGGGCCTGGCCAACTACAAGAACTCCATCTTGACCTCGGTGGTGAAGAACGTGGACGGCTCGGTCTACGACTTCATCACGAGCGTCCTGAAGGACAAGAAGCCGATGACCGGGGTCCAGACGTACGACCTCAAGCAGGGCGGGGTCTCGCTCTCGTACTCCGGCGGCTTCCTCGACGACATCAAGCCGAAGATCGAAGAGGCCAAGAAGAAGATCATCGCCGGCGACATCAAGGTGACGTCCACCTACTCGGGCTGACCCACGCGCTGGCCGCGAGGCCGCTGCACCGGGCCCGGAGGCAGCCGCGCCGGCTGCCTGCGGGCCCTCTCGCTGGGGCTGGGGCGTCTGACCCGGCACCTCCGGGCCCCCGTCACCACCCCACCTCTTCCAGGAGTCCCCATCAAAGCCGCCAGCGCCCCCACGGGCGAGCCACCCGCAGGAGACGGGCCCCCCGTCGCCGTTGAACTCAAGGGGATCACCAAACGGTTCCCCGGAGTCGTCGCCAACCACGACATCGACATCTCGGTCCGTCGTGGCACCGTGCACGCGCTCGTTGGCGAGAACGGCGCGGGCAAGTCAACGCTGATGAAGATCCTCTACGGGATGCTGCGCCCCGACGAAGGCACCATCGCGATCGAGGGCCACCCGGCGGCGCTGCACTCCCCGGGCGACGCCATCGCACGCGGCGTGGGCATGGTGCACCAACACTTCATGCTCGCCGACTACCTGACCGTCCTGGAGAACATCGTCCTGGGCGCGGAGAAGCTGCACGGCATCGGGGCCAAGGCGCGGGCGAGAGTACGGGAGATCTCCGACGCGTACGGGCTCAGGGTGCGGCCCGATGTGCTGGTCGAGGACCTCGGCGTAGCCGACCGGCAGCGGGTGGAGATCCTCAAGGTGCTCTACCGGGGCGCCCGCATCCTCATCCTCGACGAGCCGACCGCGGTCCTGGTGCCGCAGGAGGTCGAGGCGCTCTTCGACAACCTGCGCGACCTCAAGGCCGAGGGCCTGACCGTCATCTTCATCTCGCACAAGCTGGGCGAAGTGCTCTCCGTCGCCGACGACATCACCGTCATCCGGCGTGGCACGACCGTCGCATCCGTCGTCCCCGCCGAAACCACCGCCAGGCACCTCGCGGAGCTGATGGTCGGCAGCGAACTGCCCTCACCCCAGACCCGCGAGTCCACCGTGACGGACATCGAGATGCTGCGCGTACGGTCGCTGCGGCTGACCGCCACCGACGTGGACGGCGTGGACCGTGCCGTACTCGACGGCATCGACCTCACCATCCACAAGGGTGAGATCCTGGGCATCGCCGGCGTCGAGGGCAACGGTCAGGCCGAACTGGTCGAGGCCATCATGGGCATGCGCGACCCCGACAGCGGCCAGCTCACCCTGGGCGGGCAGGACATCTCGCACGCCCCCACCCGCGCCCGCCGCGAAAGCGGCATCGGCTACATTCCCGAGGACCGGCACCGGCACGCGCTCCTCCTGGACGCGCCGCTGTGGGAGAACCGCATCCTCGGGCACGTCACCGAGCCGCCCAACAGCCGCGGGCACTTCCTCGACCCGGGCGCCGCGCGGCGCGACACCGAACGCATCGTCACCGAGTACGACGTGCGCACCCCCGGCATCGAGGTGACGGCGGCCTCGCTGTCCGGTGGCAACCAGCAAAAACTCATCGTCGGCCGGGAGATGAGCCATCTGCCCCGGCTGCTGATCGCCGCCCACCCCACGCGCGGCGTGGACGTCGGCGCGCAGGCCCAGATCTGGGACCAGATCCGCACGGCCCGCAGCGAAGGGCTCGCGGTGCTGCTGATCTCGGCCGACTTGGACGAGCTGATCGGCCTGTCCGACACGCTGCGGGTGATGTACCGGGGGCGGCTCGTCGCCGACGCCGACCCCGCGACCATCACTCCGCAGGAACTGGGCTCGGCGATGACCGGTGCGGCCACCGGCCACCTGGAGCACCCCACCGACGCGCCGGGAGAGGGCCGATGAAGAAGTTCGACAAGGAACGGGTGCTGCTGGCGATCGCCGCGCCCGTGCTCGCGTTGATCGCCGCGTTCGCGCTGACCGCGCTGGTCCTGCTGGCCACCGGCAAGGAGCCGTTCAGCGCCTTCGGCGTGATGTTCGAGTACGGAGCCAAGTCCGACAGCCAGGTCTACATCCTTAACAAGGCCACCACGTACTACCTCGCCGGCCTCGCCGTCGCCATCGGCTTTCGGATGAACCTCTTCAACATCGGCGTGGACGGCCAGTACCGGCTCTCCGCCTTCTTCGCCGCTGCCGCAGGCGGCGCGATGGACCTGCCGGGCCTGGTGCAGATCCCGCTGATCATCCTGGTCGCCATGCTGGTGGGCGCCATGTGGGCCTCCATCGCCGGCCTGCTCAAGGTCTACCGCGGCGTCAGCGAGGTGATCAGCACCATCATGCTGAACTCGCTGGCCACCGCCTTCATCAGCTATCTGCTCGTGGACGGCAAGCTCGGGGTGCTCGACCCGGACACCAACATCGTGTCCACCGAGCCGCTGCCCGCCTCCAGCCACTTCTTCACCATCCCCACCGGCGGCGACCTCGACCCGGTCTGGGGCTTCATCGTGGTGGCCGTCCTCGCCGGGCTCGCCTTCTGGTTCGTCCTCGGCCGCACCCGGTTCGGCTTCGACCTGCGCTCGGTGGGCCGCTCCGAGCCCGCCGCACAGGCCAGCGGCGTCAACGTCAAGCGCATGGTGGTCACCAGCATGGTGCTCTCCGGTGCGATGGCCGGGCTCGTGGGCATGCCGACCGTACTCAACGACACCCACCAGTTCACCGCCGACTTCCCCCTCGGCGTCGGCTTCACCGGCATCGCCGTCGCGCTGCTCGGCCGCAACAACCCGGTCGGCATCGCGCTCGGCGCGCTGCTGTGGGGCTTCCTCGAACGAGGCGCCAACCGCCTGGAGTTCGAGGGCTACGACAAGGAGATCGTCGGCGTGATGCAGGGCGTCATCGTGCTGTGCGTCGTCATCGCGTACGAACTGGTACGCCGCTACGGCACCAAGCGCCAGCAGCAACGGGTAGGCGCCGAACTCGCCGCCCAAACCGTCAACCTCACCAAGCGGGAGGTGGCCAAGTGAGCGGCACCCCGGTTCTCACCAAGACTCCGGCAGACCCCGAAGGCTCCGGCGGCGCCTCGCGCGGACGGCTGTCCTTCGCCAAGGTGCTGCTGATCATCGCGGGCGCACTGCTCACGCTGTCAGTGGTACGCGAGATCGTCGACCAGGTCGCCTCCGGGCAGGCCCCCGCCTTCCGCGACATCACCTCATCCGGGCAGATCGCCGCGGGCCTGTCGATGGCCGTGCCGATCGGCCTCGCCGGGCTCGGCGGGCTGTGGGCGGAGCGGGCCGGGGTGGTCAACATCGGCCTTGAGGGGATGATGATCCTCGGCACGTTCTTCGGCGCCTGGGCCGGCTACCAGTCCAACCCCTGGCTCGGGGTGCTCGCCGGAGCGCTCGGCGGCGCGGCCGGCGGCCTGGTGCACGCGGTGGCGACCGTCACCTTCGGCGTGGACCACATCATCTCCGGTGTGGCCATCAACATCCTGGCCCTGGGCGCGACCACCTATCTGGCCAAGCGCTGGTTCGAGCCGCTGTCCGACCAGGGCGGCAGCCCCAAGCAGTCGCCGCAGGTCGATGACATCCAGCAGTTCACCGTGCCGGGCCTGGCCGATTGGCTGCTGGACCTGGAAAAGCACCACTGGTTCCTCGTCTCGGACCTCGCGGGCATCCTCGGCGGCCTGGTCACCGACATCTCGGCGCTGACCATCGTGGCCGTCGTCCTGTTCGTCGGCACCTTCTTCGTCTTGTGGAAGACCTCGTTCGGGCTACGGCTGCGCTCCTGCGGTGAGAACCCCGTCGCCGCCGAGTCGCTCGGCGTCAACGTCTACCTCTACAAGTACGTGGCCGTCGTCACCTCCGGCGCGCTGGCCGGGCTCGGCGGCGTCTTCCTCGCCCTGGTCCGCTCGCACATCTACAACGAGGGCCAAACCGGCGGCCGGGGCTACATCGGCCTCGCCGCGATGCTGTTCGGCAACTGGCGCCCCGGCGGGCTGGCCATGGGCGCCGGCCTGTTCGGCTACTCCGACGCGCTCCAACTACGCAGCGGCGGCGCCACCGTGCACGCCCTGATACTGCTGGTCGCGCTCGGCCTGCTCGCACTGGCGGTATGGCGACTGACCCGTAAGCAGCACATCGCGGCCACGCTGAGCGGCCTCGCCGCTGCGCTGCTGATCGTCTGGTACGCCATGACCGACTCGGTGCCGAACGAACTGGTCGGCGCCACGCCGTACATCGTGACCCTGCTGGTGATGGCCCTGGCAGCGCAGCGACTTCGCATGCCCAAGGCCAACAACAAGCCCTACCGAAGAGGCCAAGGCACATGAGCGAACCCCGCGACGCCCCTGCTCCGCTCGACGCGAGCGGCTGGCGGGAGCTGCGGGAACGGGCCCGGGACGCGATGTCCCGGGCCTACGCCCCTTACTCCAGCTTCCCGGTCGGCGCAGCCGCCCTCGTGGACGACGGCCGCACCGTTGTTGGCTGCAATGTGGAAAACGCCGCGTACGGGGTGGCGCTATGCGCCGAATGTGGCCTGGTCTCCGCCCTGTTCGCCAGCGGCGGCGGTCGGCTGACCGCCTTCACGTGCTGCGACCGCAAGGGACGGGTACTCATGCCCTGCGGCCGGTGCCGTCAGCTCCTGTGGGAGCACGGCGGCCCGGAACTCCGCGTGGACACCGCCTCCGGCATCCGCCCACTCGCCGAACTGCTCCCGGACGCCTTCGGCGCCGCCGACCTCGAACGGTAGTTTTCTCACCGGCGGCACGAAGAGTGCCCGACGCACGGACGTGCTGGGGTACCCCACAGGTGCCGACGCACCCCGGGTGCCGACGCACGCGAACGTACAGAAAGGCCCGCACGCCCATGGACGCCATCTCCGTCATCCGCGCCAAGCGCGACAACGGCCGTCTCACCGACGCCCAGATCGACTGGATCATCGACGCGTACACCCGCGGCGAGGTCGCCCACGAGCAGATGTCCGCGCTGGCCATGGCGATCTACCTGAACGGCATGGACCGCGCCGAGATCGCCCGTTGGACCGCGGCGATGATCGCGTCGGGTGAGCGGATGGACTTCTCCGCGCTGCCCCGCGTGACCACCGACAAGCACTCGACCGGCGGCGTCGGCGACAAGATCACGCTGCCCCTCGCCCCGCTCGTCGCCGCCTGCGGCGCCGCCGTACCGCAGCTCTCCGGCCGCGGCCTCGGCCACACCGGCGGCACCCTGGACAAGCTGGAGTCCATCCCCGGCTGGCGGGCCGCGCTGAGCAACGGCGAGATGATGGCCGTGCTCGCCGACGTCGGCTCCGTCATCTGCGCGGCGGGCGACGGGCTCGCGCCCGCTGACAAGAAGCTGTACGCGCTGCGCGATGTGACCGGCACCGTCGAGTCCATCCCGCTGATCGCCTCATCGATCATGTCCAAGAAGATCGCCGAGGGCACGAGCGCGCTGGTCCTGGACGTCAAGGTCGGCTCCGGCGCCTTCATGAAGGACATCGCCGCCGCCCGCGAGCTGGCCACCACCATGGTGGGCCTTGGCACCGATCACGGGGTGAACACCGTCGCGCTGCTGACCGACATGTCCACCCCGCTCGGCCTGACCGCGGGCAACGCACTGGAAGTGCGCGAGTCCGTGGAGGTGCTGGCCGGCGGCGGCCCGGCCGACGTGGTGGAGCTGACGCTGGCCCTGGCCCGGGAGATGCTGGCGGCGGCGGGGCTGCCCGACGCCGACCCGGCCAAGGCCCTGGCGGACGGCTCGGCCATGGACCACTGGCGGCGGATGATCCTCGCCCAGGGCGGCGACCCCGACGCGGACCTGCCCGTCGCCCGCGAACAGCACGTCGTCAACGCGTCATCCGCTGGTGTCCTGACCACCTTGGACGCGTACGCGGTCGGCGTCGCGGCCTGGCGTCTGGGCGCCGGCCGCGCCCGCCGCGAGGACCCGGTCCAGGCGGGCGCAGGCATCGAACTGCACGCCAAGCCCGGCGACCAACTCGTCGCCGGCCAACCACTACTGACCCTGCACACCGACACCCCGGAGAAGTTCCCGTACGCCCTGGAGGCATTGAACGGCGGCGTACTGATCGCCCCCAAGGGCACGGAGTTCGAGCCGAACGCGGTGGTGCTGGACCGGATCGGGTAGTGCGGGGGTGCGTCGCACGCTCGCACGTTCGAGTGGCGGGTTGCGGTGGACCGGCCCCGGACCGGTTGGGCATGCTGGGATCGGTGACGTAACCAATGGAGGAGACCGCCATGAGCGCACTCACCGTCGATCACTCGTCGGCTGCTGGTCAGGAGTGGGATGACCTGGTCCGCATCTGGGAGCAGACGGACGCACCCGAGGGCTGCAAGGTGGAGATCATCGAGGGGATCGTCACCGTGGCACCACCGCCGGCCTGGGAACACAACGACGCCGCTGACGAGGTGCAGCGAGTGCTGTACGGGGTTATCCCCAGGGACTGGGCGATCTATCAAAACCTTGGGCTCACCGTGCCGGAACGCAAGGGGGCCTTCGTACCCGATCTTGTCGTAATTCCCAAGGCGGCGCCGAGGGGGGAGAAGGGCTACTCGTCAGCGGGCGAGGCACGGCTCGTTGTCGAGATCACCTCGCGCAGCAACGCCAATCACGACAGAGTCGAGAAGCTTCGCGCGTACGCCACGGCAGCCGTGCCCCTCTACCTCCTGTTGGACGCCTGGCACTCGGGCAAACCCACGGCCACGCTTTACGGGCAGCCGAAAAACGGGTTGTACCGGGTTCTCGACACGGTGGCCTACGACAATGAGCTCCCATTGCCGGAGCCGTTCAACATCACGCTGGACACCTCGCTCTTCCCCGTGGCGTGACTCGGGCGTACGGGGGCCCTGAGCACACAGGCCCCCCGTACAGCAAGCCCTGCTACCGCGCCGCCACCAGCGCCCGCCGCTGCACCAGCGCCTTGCGTGTCGCGTACAGGGTGATGCCCGCCGCCCCCACCATCGCCGCCAGGCCGAGCACGACCGTGCCCTCCCAGCCGGCCGCGTGGAAGGCGACGGCGCCGAGCGTGCCGCCCGCGCTGCTGCCCAGGTAGTACGCCGACTGGTAGAGCGCTGACGCCTGCGCGCGGCCCGTCGTGGCGGTTCGGCTGACCGACGAGGAGGCCACCGCGTGCCCTGCGAAGAAGCCCGCGGTGATCAGCACCAGGCCGAGCAGCACCGCGACCAGCGACGCGGTCAACGACAGCAGCAGGCCGAAGGTGGTGGTGCCCACCGCCAGATACAGCGCGCCGCGCCGACCGAGGCGCCCGACGAGCCGGCCCGCCGCCGCAGAGGAGGCCGTGCCCACCAGGTACACCAGGAAGATTGAGCCGACGATGCCCTGCGGCAGGTTGAACGGCTCATCGATCAGCCGATAGCCGATGACCGTGTAGACCGCGCCGAACACGGTCATGAACAGTGCCCCGATCGCGTACAGGCGGCGCAGCAGCGGGTCGGCCAGATGGCCTTTCACGGTGCGGGCCAGATCGCGCGGCCCGACCGGGCGCGAGGTGAAGTGCCGGGCCGGCGGCACGAGCAGGCGGAAGACCACCGCGCACACCACGGCCAGCACCCCCACCGCGGCCAGCGCGGCCCGCCAGCCCCATGCCTGGGCCACCCAACCGGTCACGATGCGGCCCGACATGCCGCCGATGCTGTTCCCGGCGACGAACAGGCCGATCGCGCCGACCAGCGCCTTGGCCCGTATCTCTTCGGCCAGATACGCCATCGCGGACGCGGGCACTCCGGCCAGCGCCGCGCCCTGCACCGCGCGTAGCGCGATCAACCAGCCCAGGTTCGGCGCGAACGGGGTGAGCAGTGCGACGACCGCGGCGATGCTCAGCGACGCTGTCATCAAGGTGCGCCGCCCGAAGCGTTCGGACAGCGCGCTCAAGGGCAGCACGGCGAGTGCGAGGGCGCCGGTGGCGGCCGACACGGTCCAACTGGCCTGGCCGGGTGTGACGCCCAGGTCGCCCGAGATGGCGGGCAGCAGCGCCTGCGTGGAGTACAGCAGCGCGAAGGTGGAGATGCCGGCCGCGAGGAGCGCGAAGCTCATCCGGCGATATCCGGGCCCGCCGGGGCGCAGCTTGCTGCCCTCGGAGTTGGCCCCGGGGCCGTCGCCTCCACCACCGTTGCCCCCGCCGGAGGCGAGGTGCGCACCGCGGGAACCGCCGCCACGTGGGACGGGGTCGGCGGTCGCTGGCCTGGTCGCTGGCCTAGCCGCCGACGCGGCTGGAGGCGCGGTCGCTGACATGGCTGGCAGGGCGGCGGAAGAGGAGGCGGGGAACGGCGCGGCGGAGGCGCCCACACGGAGTTCGGTGGACGCCTCGATATCGGCAGGAGGCATGCCAACGACAGTAAGCAGCCCCCTTTCATGCGTCCAATGCACAACCTGGCGATAATCAATCCCATGGTGCATCAACACAGGTCAGAGCGTTCCCTGTCACGTCAGGGCAAGGAGAAAGTCACGTCGGACACACCACAGTCCCCCGCACCCCGGCCCCTCGCACCGCAGCCCCCCGCACCCCAGTCCCCCGCAAGGCCGTCCGCCCCGCCCCCCACCCAGGCGCCGAGAACCGGCGCGCCAGCGGCCCGCTCCCCGGGCGCGCTGCCGCCCGGCGGTGTGCCGAACGACGGCCCTGGCACCGCCGCCGCCTCCTGGGCGGCGGCACTCGCGCCGCGGCTCGTGCAGTTCGCCGCCGTTGCCCGGTACGAGCACGTCACCCGGGCCGCCCAGCAGCTCGGAGTGCCGCAGTCCACCCTGAGCCGGGCCATGGCCAGGCTCGAACAGGACCTGGGCGTCGCCCTATTCGCCCGGCATGGGCGGACCGTATCGCTCACCCCGGCCGGCCGTACCTTCCTCGCTTCCACCCAGCGGGCGTTGGCCGAGGTGGAGCGAGCCGCCGAGTCCGTACGCGCCGACGCCGACCCGGCCGCGGGCAAGGTCGCCTTCGGCTTCTTGCACACGCTGGGCTCGGAAACCGTCCCCGGGCTGCTGCGGACCTTCCGCGCTGACCATCCGCGGGTACGGTTCCAACTCGTCCAAAACTATGGCGAGGCGATGATCGAACGCCTTCGCGCCGGCGACCTGGACCTGTGTTTGACCTCGCCGGTCCCCGACGCGCCCGATTTGGTCGCACGCCGCCTTGACGAGCAGAAACTACGGCTGGTCGTCCCCGATGACCATCGGCTAGCCAGTCGCAAACGCGTCCGCCTCGCCGAGGCGTCCACCGAACTCTTCGTCACCCTGGAACCTGGCTACGGGCTGCGCCGGATCACCGACGCGGTGTGTGCCGAGGCCGGGTTCTCGCCGAAGGTGGCCTTCGAGGGCGAGGAGGCGGAGACGCTACGCGGCCTGGTCGCGGCCGGCCTCGGGGTGGCCCTGCTGCCGCCGCCGGCGGTGCCGCGGCCCGGCGTGGTGGAGCTGACGGTCACGGCGCCGCGCGCGGTCCGCGAAATCGGCGTGGCCTGGCTCGGCGGACACCCGGATACCCCGCCGGTCGCCGCGTTCAAGCGCTTCCTCCTCAGCCGCCGCGGCCAACTCCTGCCCCGCTGAAGGTGCCGCGGGGCCTTGCGATAGCACCGCCGTGCGGCCCAGCGGTCAGGGCTGCTCCGCGATCAACGGGTCCAGGGCCTCGTGCAGGTCCTCCTCGCCGATCGGGCTCAGCGCGCGGGCGGCGATCTTGCCTTCGCGGTCGATGAAGAGGGTGGAGGGGATGCCCTGGGGGTTGAAGCTGCCCTTGGGGAAGCGCAGCGCGAGTTTGCTCGTCGGGTCGTGCCAACTCGGGTAGCGCACCCCGAGTTCCTTCTCGAACTTGGTGGCCTGCGTCTTTTCGTGATCGCTGTTGAGACCGACGAACGCGACATCACCCGTGGTCTTCGCGGCGACCTTCACCAGGCTCGGGGTCTCCGCGCGGCACGGTGGGCACCAGGAGGCCCACAGATTGACCGCGACGACCTTGCCCTTGTAGTCGGAGAGCCGGACCGTCTCGCCGTGCAGGGCTGCCCCAACGACGTCGGGCGCGGGCTTACGGTCGGCCTTGGCCACGGTTTCGATGGTGCTGGACCCATGTCGGGTGAAGCTGGCCTTGCCCTTCGCGTCGCCGCTGCCACATCCGGTGAGGGCCACGGTGAGGGCGAGTGCGGTGGCCGAGAGCCCGGCCACGGTGGGGAGCGCGGGGCGGCGGCTGCGGGTACGGATGCGGGAAACCGGCCAGCGGGTAGGCATACGGGCAAGTCTTCCATGGGCCCCGTGGGGCCTTCCGCGCACCCCACGGGCGAGGCTACCGCCGCAGCGACGTGCCAAAGCCCGCTGCCAGCGGCATCCGCAGGCCGATCGGTGGCGGAGCCGCCAGCGCGTCGGTCAGTGGACGCGCGTAGCCATGATCAAACAGTGAACCAAGGGCGAAGTCGGCCGCCAGTGCGTACACCTCGGGACGGTGCTGCTGAAGCCGGTGGCCGTCCGTGTGCACCTCGAAGCGGCACACCTCGTTGTTGATCTTCTTGGCCCGCTCGGCGAGCCGATACGAGAGCTCGGGGTCGGTGTGTGTGTCGTTCGTGCCGTGCACAACGAGAACGCGCCTGCCCGCCAGGTGCTTCACCGGGTCCGGGCTCAGCGCCGCCTCCGAGTCCGGCAGCCAGGGAGCGAGTGCCAGAACCGAGTTGACGGCCGGATGCCCGGCGGCGCGTAGCGCGGCCCGCGCGCCCATCCCCACCCCGATGAGGCAGATCGGCACATCCCCGTAACGCCGGACCACCTCGTCCGCTGCCCACTGCGCATCCTGCGCTGGATGCGCTGCTGAACCGTTCCACCCGCGACATCGATAGCGCACGACATGGGCGGTCAGCCCCTCGGACTGCCCCGCCTTGGCCAGTTGGCGCCCCAGTGGCCACATCGCCGCCACCGAAAGGGGCGAAGGCCGCCGGGTGCCACTGGGCGCGCCACCGGGCAGCAACAGCACCACTCCGCAGACGGTTTCCCCCGCCGCGGCCATCCCCAACGGCCGCCCCAGCCGGGCGCTTCGATCCGGTCGTTCCGGCAACGCTTGCTGAGCCATGTCAGAACGATGGCAGAAGCACGGGTGTACTCCACCACGCAGGCTGGTCACTGTTCCGTATCTATCCGGGTGGCTATCAGAGGCGATCTACGCGCGTAGGGTCTATGGTGCGCAAATGACGAGCGAGAACACCCAGCGACCCAGCCCGGAACAAATCCGGCGTGCCCCCAAGGCGCTGCTGCACGATCACCTCGATGGTGGCCTGCGCCCCGCCACCATCGTCGAACTGGCCGACGAGGTCGGCTACCAGGGCCTTCCCGTCACTGACCCCGCCGCACTCGGCGACTGGTTCCAGGCGGCGGCCGACTCCGGTTCGCTGGAGCGCTACCTGGAAACCTTCGCGCACACCTGTGCCGTCATGCAGACCACGGAGGCGCTGCGCCGGGTGGCTGCCGAGTGCGCCGAGGACCTGGCGGCAGACGGTGTCGTCTACGCCGAGGTGCGGTATGCACCCGAGCAACACCTGGAGCGGGGGCTGACCCTGGAGCAGGTGGTCGAGGCGGTCAACGACGGCTTTCGGGAAGGCGAGCGCAGGGCGCGCGAGGCCGGCCACCGCATCCGGGTGGGCGCGCTGCTCACCGCGATGCGGCACGCCGCCCGAGCCCTGGAGATCGCCGAACTCGCCAACCGCTACCGCGATCTGGGCGTCGTCGGCTTCGACATCGCGGGCGCCGAGGCGGGTTTCCCGCCCACCCGGCACCTCGACGCGTTCGAGTACCTCAAGCGCGAGAACAACCACTTCACCATTCACGCGGGAGAGGCGTTCGGCCTGCCCTCGATCTGGCAGGCGCTTCAGTGGTGCGGTGCCGACCGGCTCGGCCACGGGGTGCGCATCATCGACGACATCGAGGTCGCCGACGACGGCGGCATCAAGCTCGGCCGCCTGGCCAGTTACGTACGCGACAAGCGCATCCCCTTGGAGCTGTGCCCCACATCCAACCTCCAGACCGGCGCCGCCTCCTCGTACGCCGAACACCCCATCGGGTTGCTGCGCAGGCTGCACTTCCGGGCCACCGTCAACACCGATAACCGGCTGATGAGTGGTACGAGCATGAGTCGCGAATTCGAGCACCTGGTATCGACGTTCCGATACACGCTCGATGACATGCAGTGGTTCACGGTCAATGCGATGAAATCCGCGTTCATTCCTTTCGATGAACGTTTGGCGATGATCAACGATGTGATTAAGCCTGGGTACGCCGAACTGAAAGCCGAATGGCTGTTCCGCCAGTCGGCCGCACAGACGGCGATGACCAGCGGCTCTGCCGGCAAGAAGGGCTGATTGCAGAATCTTCCAAGCGGGGGCGCGTCTGCGCCGTAGCACGCGACACCCCGATGGTTTTCCGGTGTTTGCCCGGCGTCGTTGCCGATGACTACGTTGCAGTGCCGCTCAAGAACCCCGTACCAAGGAAGATTTCTCATGAAGCAGGGAATGATCAAGACCCTCACCGTCGCCGCTGTGTGCGTTGCCTTCGCGGCCACCGCCGCGGGGACGGCATCGGCTGCCGAGACCGGCCGCGAGACGATCACCAAGCCCATTGGCGAGGCGACCGCCCTGCTGTCGAAGGCCGCTGCCGCCCAGAAGACGGAGAAGACCGCGCCCCCGGCCAACACGAACGGGCTGCGGAACCTGCTTGGCGGGGCGTCGCGCCGCTGACTCCCCAGCGCCCGGGCGACCGGCCGAGGGCGCACTCGGACAACCTCGGACAACACGGTGGGCCGTACACCCGGCAACGGGGTGCGGCCCATCGCCACGCGCCGGTGCGGTGCCACCGCCGAGCGGTCTGCGCTGCGTGGCGCGCGGGCCGCTTACCAGGCGTTGCGCTGGTACTTGTCCTCGGTGGGCAGCAGCGCCCACAGCGCGAGGTAGAGCAGGAACTGTGGGCCCGGCAGCAGGCACGAGGCCACGAAGATCACACGCATGGTGGTCGCGGACGTCCCAAAGCGTTGGGCGAGGCCCGCACACACACCGGCGATCATCTTGTTGCCCTGGGGGCGAACGAGAGCGGCGGACATATGGCGACTCCTTGTTAGTTGCATCGTTTGCGCCGTTTGCGTGAGCTTCCTCGGATTTTTTCGCTGTCATCCGAGGTGCTGTCGATAACTCCACGCTAGGCGCCCGAGGCGGACGAGGCGTCGCTCTACGGTGCGATCCCGACCCTGGGGATCTTCGGGGTCACCCCCGCAGCCGTCTCCTCCCAAAGAAGGGCGGGCTCGGGCGCCGACTGGTCCCGGCGGCGGAGCCACCCCCGTACGGCGGGCACCACCGCCAGATGCGCCAGCGCCACGCCAAGGGCGTTGATCAGCACCGTATCGACGTCTACGACCTGCCCCGCGATGGTGCTCTGGGCGAGCTCGACGGAGCAGGAGATCAACGCGCTGGCCAGGACCGTACGCAGCAGCGAGCCCAGCCGGTGGGCGTCGATGCGGCCCCCGGCCAGCGGCAGCAGGACCCCCAGCGGCGCGTACAGCAGCAGCTCACGCCCGATGCGCCGGGTGGCCTCGGCGAAGCCGAGTTCCAGATCGCCGCGGATCGAGGCAAGCGGCTCAAGATTGGCGGCCGTCACCCAGGTAGCAGTCAGCGGACGCAAGGACACCCAGGCGATGAAGGCGAGCTGCGTGACGAGAAGAAGGATGCCCGCGACGCGGAATCGGATGTCGGCCGTGCGGCCGGGACCATGACCCTGCACGTCAGTCAGGACGCGCCATGCCCTCGCTGCGGTTCCGCGACCACCATGGGTGACGGGACTCACCATCCGGCGCCCCAGACGGGCCGGGCCATTCCAGCACCCCGCGGGGCCGGCATGACGCCACTCACCCCACCCATCCATGGCATGGACGTACCCCAGGTGCCCGGCTCACCTCAGTGCCTTGGGCGTCGGCCTCGCTCCAGTGCCCCGAGCAGCTGCTTCACACCAGCGTCTCGGGCAACTGGCTCACTCCAGTACCGTGCCCGAGCTCTGCGCACTTTGGGGGCGGGAGCGCAGGTCGCTCCCGCACTCGTAGCGCTTGAGCCCTCCGGCGCCGGTCGCCTCCTCGCCATCGGATGCGGCGGGTCCGCCGAGCACCACCGCTCGTTTGCCGCGCACCGCGGACGTCTCAGCGAAGGTGCACACGAGCTGTGCCAGGGCGTACGAGGGCAACTCGTCGGGCTCCCGATTCAGCCGCAGCGTCCCTGTCGGATCGCCCTCAACGGGGCCCGAGACCTGAATCCGCTTCCCCACCTCGGTGCTGAACCCGGCCTTCAGCTCGGCCGTCGATGGCCACCGCTGGAGCTGGGCGAGCAGCGCCCGCGCAAATTCCTCCGGACGAGGCGCCTCATCCCTCTTCGGTAGCCGCAGCGCCCGTGAGACGGGTAGCAATTGCGAGGTGCACACGAGATGGATGGTGATGGCGATGTCATCGGTGGGCTGGGTGGGCACATCGGCGGCGGGCGCCTTGCACGAGGCACGGGATGGTGCGGCGCCCGCGTCCACCGGAACAGAGGTGGAACGAATGCCGCACCCGGCGACCAGCAGCGCGCCGACCACACCGAAGACGCCAAGAAACGTCGCCCGCCCACGCGCTACCCGCCGGGCCCGCCGCGGTGCGTCGTCGGGCGAAACACCAGCCCTGGAGGAAAAACCCGCGCCGGGTGGGGAATCGGATCGCTCTGCCTCGGGCGGGCCCGCGGTCCGGGGGCTCATTGCTCGCTCCTTTTGTCTTTCTTGTCCCGGTCCCGCTCGCTGTCCTTGCGCTCCGCGTCCTCGACCAACTGCGTGGCGTCCATCGGCAGCCGCAGCGTAAAGATCGCGCCGCCATCGGTGGAGTTGACGGCGGTGATCTCGCCCCCGTGAATGTGCGCGTTCTCCAGGGCGATGGACAGGCCGAGGCCGCTGCCCTCCGAGCGCGGCCGGGAGGCGCTGGCCTTGTAGAAGCGGTCGAAGACGTGCGGCAGCACCTCCTCGGGGATGCCGGGGCCGTGGTCGCGCACCTCGATGAGCAGATCATCGGCGTCGGGCCGCACCGAGACACGTACCGGCGAACCGCCGTGCTTGAGCGCGTTGCCGATCAAGTTGGCGAGGATGACGTCGAGACGTCTGGGGTCGAGCCGGGACACGATGCCGCGCTCCGCGTCGAGGTCCACCGCGTCCAGCCAGGCCCGCGCATCGATGCACGCGGTCACCTGGTCGGCGACGTCCACCTCGTCCACCACGAGCCGGGCGGTGCCCGCGTCGAAGCGGGTCACCTCCATCAAATTCTCGACCAGGTCGTTGAGCCGCCGGGTCTCGCTGATCACGAGTTGGACGGCGGGCGCGATCATCGGGTCGAGCGAGTCGGCCTCCTCCTCCAGCACGTCCGTCACGGCGGTGATGGCGGTCAGCGGCGTCCGAAGCTCGTGCGACATATCGGCGACGAACCGGCGGCTGGACGCCTCCCGCCCGCTCAGCTCATCGACCCGCTTCTCCAGCGATTCGGCCGTGCGATTGAACGTACGGGACAAATCGGCCAGTTCATCCGTGCCCGAGACGCGCAGCCGGGTGTCGAGCTTTCCCTCGCCGAGCTTGCGGGCGGCGTCCGCAAGCCGTTGCACCGGCCGCAACACCGTGGCCGCCGCGGCCTGTGCGAGCAGCGCGGAGCCGATCAACGCGAGCCCGGTGGCGATCCCGAGGGACCACGCCAGCGAGTTGAGGTCTTGCCGCTCGTTCTCCAGCGACTTGAGCATGTACCCGGTGGGCCCGCCCCCGATCACCTTGGCGCCACCCACCAGATACGGCGCGCCGTCCAGCGAGATCCGCTGCCAGTACAGGTGGTACGGGTACGCGTTGGAGCTGTTGACGCGGCGCTGCGTGTTCACCGCCGTACGCAGCGACTTCGGCACCGCCTTCCAGCCGAACGCGTCCTCGTTGGAGAACGCGGCGCAACCCGGGCGGTCGCCCTTGGAGGTGAGGAGCAGCACCTCGTACTTTTGGGAACTGTCCGCTATCCGGTCGGCGGCCAGCTCCAACTCATGGCACTCCGGCTCCAGCGGCAGCGACCCGGTGTTGTCCTCAAGGGACTTGTGGAAGTCGTCGAGGGCAGCGTTCTGCGTCCGGTTCAAGACGGCGTCCCGGTTCAGCCAGTACGCGATGCCCGACGCGGACACGGCGGCGACCAGCGCCACCACGGCGAACACGAGCATCAACCGCAGCCGCAGACTCATCCACCGCAAAAGTCCCGCAGCCCAGCCCCGTACTCGACTGGGCTCATCCGTCACTGGGGCGTGTCCAGTCGATAACCGACCCCGCGCACCGTACGGATCAGCGTCGGCGACGAGGGAACGTCCTCCACCTTTGCGCGCAGCCGCTGCACACAGGCGTCAACCAGCCGCGAGTCACCGAGATAATCGTGCTCCCACACCAGGCGCAACAGTTGCTGGCGGGAGAGCGCCTGCCCCGGGCGCCGGCTCAGTTCGAGCAGCAGTCGCAGCTCTGTGGGGGTGAGCTGGAGGTCGTCGCCGTTTTTGGTGACGGTCATGGCGGAGCGGTCGATCACCAGTGAGCCAAAGGACGCGGAGTCGTTCGCCTCCCGCTCGCCGCGGCGCAGCACGGCGCGGATGCGCGCGTCGAGCACTCTGCCCTGCACGGGCTTGACCACGTAGTCGTCCGCGCCGGACTCAAGGCCCACCACGACGTCGATGTCGTCGCTTCGCGCGGTCAGCAAAATGATCGGCAACTGATCGGTACGCCTGATGCGGCGACACACCTCAAAGCCGTCAATACCGGGCAGCATCACATCCAACACGATCAGGTCAGGCCGCTGCTCGCGCAGCAGCGTCAGGCCGTCCTCTCCCGTGGCCGCCGTCGCCACACGGTGGCCCTGGCGGGACAGGGAGAGTTCGAGGGCCGTGCGGATGGCGTCGTCGTCCTCGATCAGCAACAGGAAAGGCACGTTGGTCATTCTGGCCTACAGGAGGGCTGTAGTTCGACCTCCGGGGCAGCGCTCGGCGGCTCGCCCGGCTCAGAACCCCTGTGACAGGGCTGTGACAGTCGGCGGACAGCGTGATGAAACTGGCTTGGCAGTGTGATGGGCATCGGGAGGAACTCACCCGGTACGCAAGCTGACCGAGCAAGCTCCATGACGGGGGGCGCGACATGAACACCTTGCACAGCACAACGACCAGCGCAGGTATTCACACGCGCCTACCCGCCGGTTGGAGCTGGGGGAGCCCTCAGACGGAGTCTGGGGGAGAGAAGTCCGGTGCCGTGAGCGGACGGGGGTGCGCTCGCGGTACCGGGCGTCAGCGGTCGCCCATCATGTATGTGGCGGCGGTTGACGCGGACGCGGAGGCCCGCGGGGGCACCGCGGTCGCCGTAGGCCACGGGGGAAGCGGACAGGGGGAGGCACAGCGGAACGAACGGACCGAGGCGGAGTTCACCGCCTACGTTCGAGAGCGCCGCGCCTCCCTGTTCGCCACCGCCTATCACCTGACCGGTGACCGGTTCGAGGCGGAGGACCTGCTGCAAAGCGCGCTGTTCTCCACCTACCGGGCCTGGGACCGGATCAGCGACAAGGCGGCGGTCGGCGGATATCTCCGCCGCACCATGACGAACCTGCACATCAGCGCCTGGCGCCGGCGCAAGCTGAACGAGTACCCGACCGAGGAACTGCCGGAGACCGTGGGCGACCACGATGCGATGCGCGGCACCGAGCTGCGCGCCGTCCTGTGGCAGGCACTGGCCCGGCTGCCCGAACTCCAGCGCACCATGCTCGTACTGCGCTACTACGAGGGCCGCACCGACCCGGAGATCGCCGAGATACTCGACATCAGTGTCGGCACGGTCAAGTCCAGCATCTGGCGCTCGCTGCGGAGGCTGCGCAGCGACGAGGTGCTCGCCTTCGGGCGGGACGAAGAGGAGTCCTTCGGGGAGCTTGTCGCCTGAAGGCGGGGGGAAATCACGGGGGAAAACGGGGGGGATCACGGGGGAAGCAGCGCCGTCTTTCGGGGGAGAGGCGGAGCTACGGGGGAACACACGGGGGCCGTCTTCCGGGGGGAGGACGGAGCGTGGGGGAAGCCCGGGGCCCAGGGGGGGGGAACACCGGGGGGAATGGCGGGGCGGGAGTGGCGCGCGGGGGGTGCGCTGGTCCCGCCCCGTCGCCATGTGCGCCCCCTGGCCATGTATGCCAAGGCGGCTTGGCGCTGGGCCGCCGTGGCAGGCGGCTCAGTAGCTCACCGGCTCAGGGGAATCGGCTCATCGGCTCAGGGAACAGTCAGGCGACCATCTGCGCGCCAGGGGCGGTAGCCGCGCCGACGATCCGACGCAAAGCCGTCGCACCGTCACACGGGTACGCACCGAGCTGGGTCTGACGGGCGACAATGCCACGCTCGGCGCGCAGCAGGCGCAGGCCACGGCGCAGCAGATAGCCGACGGGCTTACGCGCCTCGCGTAGGTCACGCAGCAGCCGGCGGCGGAAGGTGGTCAGCGGGCGCGCGCACAGGCACAGTGCGTCCGCCAGTAGGCCCAATTCCCGGCACCGGCTGATGATGTCCGCCGCGAAGATGCCCTCGGCGACGAACAGCGGGGCGCCGCCGAGGTCAAGGCTGGCGCTGCCGGTTCGCGAGCTGGTGGGAATGTCGTAGAGCGGAACGTCCGTACGGCCCGTACGGCATAGCGCGCCGATGGCCGCGACCGCCGCGTCCGCGTCCCAGGACAACGGGGAGTCCCAGTCCGCTCCGTCGCCATCGGCGAGCTGCGGGAGGGTGGGGTCCGTGGCTTCCTTGTAGAAGTCGTCAAGGTTGAGCACGGGCAGGCCGCTGCGGGCCGCCAGGGACGACTTTCCCGAGCCAGAAGGGCCGGTCAGCAAGATCACGCGGGGGTACGGGGAAGGCGCTGTCACGGGACACCAGTGTGCGGCATGGACCCACAAGAGTGACCCCCCGGGGACGAAGGTAGCTGCCGAGGGGCAGGCTCGACTACGGTGCGTGTCTGCGATGCCACCCCTAGCGAAGCCTGGTAGGCGCCCATGAACACCCGTGCTGGTCACCCAGCGGCTCCCGTGTCGCGCGCACTGCTACGCCTTGGGCTTGTCGTGTCGGCGGCCGGTGCGACGTTCGCAGCGGGAAGTGGGGCACCGGCAGTCGGGGCACCGGCGACCGCGGCGCCGGTGGACGAGATCGTGCACGGTGCGCTCGATACCGCGGGGGACGTGACGGGCCACCCGCAGGCGCGTGTGGTGCCCGTGCCACGTGCGGCGATGCGGCAGGCGACGTCCGCCGTGGTGGGGCCGGTCAAGCGGTTGCCGACCAACCCGTTAGCAAGCACCGGCGTCGATCTGCTGTCCAATGAGGTGAGCACCCAGATCGCTGACTTCAAGCCGGTGAGCACCGCGATGGTGACCGCGCCGCTAAGCCGGGGCGCCACGGTGGGGCAGTTGCCGCTGGTGGGCGACGTGCTGCGGGAGTTGCCTGGCTGACGAGGGCGGTATGTGGGGTGGTGGGCTGTGCTTGGTGCTTGGTGCTTGGTGCTCGGTGCTTGAGGCGCGGGCGCGGGCGCGTAAGCCGGCGCTCAGGCGGGGCCGGGGCGCGTGCCCCGGCCCGCACTGCTGTGGGGCCCGCCCCTCCGGTGGGCCGGTGCGCCCGCGAGGTTGCTGCGGGCGCCGCGTACGGGGCGGGGTCAGACGCCCATCGAATGCCAGACGGTCTTGGTCTCCACCAGGGCGAGCATCCGGCCGGTGCCGGGGTCGGCGGACCAGGCGCCCTTGCCGCTGTCCCCAGGCTGTGGCCGCAGGACGCGCTTGAGGTTCTCGGCGGCGGCCCGCTCCAGCTCCACCGCCAGTTCGCCGTCCGCGCCCGTCAGGTCGATCGCGTTGACGTCCTGGTGGAGGGCGAGCGGCAGGCCCAGTTCGGCGGCCTTGCCCGAGAGGATGTTGACCACGCCACCCGGCAGGTCGGACGTCGCCAGGACCTCGCCCAGCGACAGCGCCGGCAACGGTGCCTGCTCGCTGGCGACCACCACCACCGTGTTGCCCGTGACGATCGCCGGGGCGATGACCGAGACCAGCCCGAGGAACGAAGAGTCGCGCGGCGCGAGCACCGCCACCACGCCTGTCGGTTCGGGCGTGGAGAGGTTGAAGTACGGGCCGGCGACGGGGTTGGCTGCGCCGGCGATCTGGGTCACCTTGTCGGACCAGCCCGCGTACCAGACCCAGCGATCGATCGCGGCGTTCACCCGCGCTGCCGCCTTCGGCCGCGGGATGCCTTCGGCCGCGGCGACCTCGGTGGCGAACTGCTCGCGGCGGCCCTCCAGCATCTCGGCGACGCGGTACAGGATCTGGCCGCGGTTGTACGCGGTCGCCCCCGACCAGCCGCCGAACGCCTTGCGGGCCGCGACCACCGCGTCCCTGGCGTCCTTGCGGGAGGAGAGCGGGGCGTTCGCCAGCCATGCGCCCTGTGCGTCGGTCACCTCGTACACCCGTCCGCTCTCGGACCGGGGGAACTTCCCACCGACGAAGAGCTTGTAGGTCTTGAACACGCTCAAGCGGTCCACGGCGTTCATACCTGATTGCCCCTCGGGCTTGACGTTTCGATGCGATCGCCCTCCGGTCTTGCCGCTCATGCGTGCTCGCCCTTCGGGCTCGACGGGGCGAGATACGCCTCCAGACCGTGCCGACCGCCCTCGCGGCCGTAACCCGACTCCTTGTAACCGCCGAACGGCGACGTCGGGTCGAGCTTGTTGAAGGTGTTGGACCACACGATGCCTGCGCGCAGCTTGCTCGCCATCCACAGGCTGCGGCTGCCCTTCTCGGTCCAGATGCCGGCCGAGAGGCCGTACGGGGTGTTGTTCGCCTTCTCCACCGCCTCGGCGGGGGTGCGGAAGGTCAGCACCGAGAGCACCGGGCCGAAGACCTCTTCGCGGGCGATGCGGTGGGCCTGCGTCACGCCGGTGAACAGGGTCGGCGCGAACCAGTACCCCGAGGACGGCAGGTCGCACGCCGGGGCCCAGCGCTCGGCGCCCTCCGACTCGCCGGCGTCGGCCAACTCCGTGATCCGGGCGAGCTGCTCGGCGGAGTTGATCGCGCCGACGTCGGTGTTCTTGTCGAGCGGGTCGCCCACGCGCAACGTCGCCATGCGCCGCTTCAGCGCGTCGAGCAGCTCATCGGCGACCGACTCCTGAACCAGCAGCCGCGAGCCCGCACAGCAGACATGGCCCTGGTTGAAGAAGATGCCGTTGACCACGCCCTCCACGGCCTGGTCGATGGGCGCGTCGTCGAAGACGATGTTGGCCGCCTTGCCGCCCAGCTCCAGCGTCAGCTTCTTGTCCGTGCCCGCGACGGTGCGAGCGATGGCCTTGCCGACCTCGGTGGAGCCGGTGAACGCGACCTTGTTGACGTCCGGGTGCGCGACCAGCGCGGCGCCGGCCGTGCCGTCGCCGGTGAGGATGTTGACGACGCCCTTGGGTAGCCCCGCCTGGCGGCAGATGTCCGCGAAGAACAGCGCGGACAGCGGGGTCGTCTCGGCGGGCTTGAGGACCACCGTGTTGCCCGTGGCGAGCGCGGGAGCGATCTTCCAGGACAGCATGAGCAGCGGGAAGTTCCACGGGATGACCTGGCCGGCGACGCCCAGCGGCCGGGGGTTCGCGCCGAAGCTCGCGTGATCGAGTTTGTCGGCCCAGCCCGCGTAGTAGAAGAAGTGCGCCGCGACCAGTGGCAGATCGAAGTCCCGGGACTCGCGGATGGGCTTGCCGTTGTCCAGCGACTCCAAAACGGCCAGCTCACGCGAGCGCTCTTGGATGATGCGGGCGATGCGAAAGAGATACTTCGCGCGCTCGGCGCCGGGCAGCGCCGACCACGTCTCGAACGCCTTGCGCGCGGCCTTGACCGCGTGGTCCACGTCCTGCGCGCTGGCCTGGGCGACCTCGGCCAGGACCTCTTCGGAGGCGGGCGCGAGGGTCTTGAAGACCTTGCCGTCCGCGGCCTCGCGGAACTCGCCGTCGATGAAGAGTCCGTAGGACGGTGCGATGTCCACGATCGCGCGGGACTCGGGTGCGGGTGCGTAATCGAAAGCCATCTGTCTCAGTCCACCGTCACGTAGTCGGGACCGGAGTAGCGCCCGGTGCTCAGCTTTTGGCGCTGCATCAACAGGTCGTTGAGGAGGCTGGAGGCGCCGAAGCGGAACCAGTCGGCCGACAGCCACCCCTCACCCAGCGTCTCGTTCACCATCACCAGGTACTTGATGGCGTCCTTGGTCGTACGAATGCCGCCGGCCGGCTTCACGCCGACCCGTACGCCGATGGTGGCGTGGAAGTCACGCACCGCCTCCAGCATCAGCAGCGTCACCGGGGGAGTGGCGTTGACCGCCACCTTGCCCGTCGAGGTCTTGATGAAGTCGGCGCCCGCCAGCATCGCGAGCCAGGAGGCGCGGCGCACGTTGTCGTAGGTCTGGAGCTCGCCGGTCTCGAAGATGACCTTGAGGTGTGCGGCACCCCCCGGGGCGCTCCTCGTGGCGCCCTTCGCTTCGCCGTCCGACGCCGTTCCGGTCGGCCGGGCGCACGCCTCCTTGACCGCTTTGATCTCCTCGAAGACCTCCAGGTAGCGGCCGGAGAGGAAGGCGCCGCGGTCGATCACCATGTCGATCTCGTCGGCGCCCGCCGCGACCGCGTCGCGGGTGTCGGCCAGCTTGACCGGCAGGGCGGTGCGGCCGGCGGGGAAGGCGGTGGCCACGGAGGCGATCTGGACGCCGGAGTCGGCGACGGCCTGCCTGGCGGTGGCCACCATGTCCGGATAGACGCAGATCGCGGCGACCCGGGGCGCGCCGTCGCCTGGGCGTACGCCCTTGGCGCACAGGGCCCGGACCTTGCCCGGGGTGTCCGCGCCTTCGAGCGTGGTCAGGTCGATCATCGAGATCGCCAGGTCGATGGCGTACGCCTTCGCCGACGTCTTGATCGAGCGGGTGCCAAGGGTCGCGGCGCGGGCGTCGAGGCCAACCGCATCGACCCCCGGCAGGCCGTGCAGGAAGCGGCGCAGCGCGCCGTCGCTCGCGGTCACGTCCGCCAGCGACGCTAGTCGCTCCGCGGCCTCGCTGCCGTATGCGGGAACTGTGGTGGGCATGGTCACCAGGCGAGCATATCTACGCGCGTAGCGGCCTGTCACCCCCACGAAAGAAGCCGGTTTTCGATGCCGTAACGCAATGTCCGGATTCCGGAGTGTCGGGCAGAATCGGGCGCATGACGAGTCCGGACCCCGCCTCCTCCCCTGCGCAGCCGGAGCGGCCTGATCAGCCTGATCAGCCTGATCAGACGACAGCCGCGCCCCAGGCCGCCCAACCCGACCAGGGCGACCGGGCCGACCGGGGTGACCAGGCCAGCCACGCCAGCCAGGCCAGTGGGGCCAGTCGGACCGGTGGGCCCGAGCTGAGCAAGCGGCCCCGGCCGGCCGACGATGACGGTGAGGTGTACGACGACCGCGTCTACCGCTCCACCGGCAGCATGGCCACCGGGGTGTTGTTGCTCCTGCTCGGCGCCTGGCTCGGCGGCGACGCGCTGGTCCGGGGCGACGGACGCACCCCCTGGCTGTCGCTCGCGGGGCTGCTCGCCACGGTGCCCGTCGTGGTGGCGTTCACGCTGCGACCGGCCGTGTTCGCGGGCGCGGACCGACTTTTGGTGCGTAACCCCTTTCGTACGATCGTGCTGCCGTGGGCGTCGGTCGATGGGGCCCGCGCCGGATACAGCAGCGAGGTGCTGGCGGGCGGCAGCACGTATCAGCTGTGGGCCATCCCCGTCTCGCTACGACAGCGCAAGCGAGCCTCGCGACAGCAGACGCGGGACGCCGCCGAGGACGTCAGCGGGTACACCTCCGCGCGGGCCAAGCGTCCCGGGACGGTGAGCGAAACCGATCGCGCCCCCTCCGACCAGGCCATCGACGACATCCGCGAGATCGCCGAGCGCCAGGCGTCCCGGGCGGGCGCCCAGGGCGCGCCGGTGGTGCGCTGGGCGTACGAGGTGCTGGCGCCGATGGCGGCGGGCATCGTGTTGCTGATCGTCCTTGCGGGTACGGGCTGACGGCGTTTTGAGGGAGCAGGCCACGAGGACACACGCCACAGGCAACACGCCATGGCGTCGAGGGGCCGACCTCGGCCCGGACCGACAGGGTCCGGGCCTGGATCGGCCCTCTCGCGTGGGGTGCTCGCGCCTTAGATGCCCGCAGCCGCGGCCAGGTCGCGCTTGATGGCGGCCAGGATCTGCGTCGCGCGGACGCGGATGGCCGGAAGCGCTTCGAGCGAGCCGACCGGGAGCACGGCCTCCAGATAGCACTTGAGCTTGGGCTCGGTGCCGCTCGGCCGCACGATCACGCGGGCTGACTCGACGCCGGAGCCCGCGTCGCCCGCCAGGTGGTAGCGGAGCCCATCGGTGGGCGGCAGCGCCTCGGAGCCCTGGGCCAGATCCTGCGCCGAGGTCACCGGCAGCGCGGCCAAGGTGGTGGGCGGCTGGTCGCGTAGCCGCTGCATCGCCGCCGCGATCAAGGAGAGGTCATCGACCCGCACCGAGAGCTGGTCGGTCGCGTGCAGGCCGTGCGTCACGGCCAGTTCGTCCAGCAGATCGGGGAGCGTACGGCCCTGCGCCTTCAGCTCGGCGGCCAACTCGGCGATGAGCAGCGCCGCGGTGATGCCGTCCTTGTCGCGGACGCCCGCCGGGTCCACGCAGTAGCCGAGCGCCTCCTCGTACGCGTACCGCACGCCGTCCACCCGCGCCAGCCACTTGAAGCCGGTCAGCGTCTCCGCGTACGGCACACCCGAGGTGGCCGCGATCCGGGAGAGCAGTGAGGAGGAGACGATCGTGGTGGCGAAGGTGCCCCCACCGGCCGTGCCCTGCCCGGACCGGCCGGCCCGTCCCGTACGCACCAGGTGTGCCGCGAGCAGCGCGCCGACCTCGTCGCCGCGCAGCATCCGCCAGCCAGCGGAGGCGTCGGCCGCCGGGACGGCCACGGCGCAGCGGTCGGCATCCGGGTCGTTGGCAATCACAATGTCGGGACTGCCGGGACTGCCGGGACTGCCGGGACTGCCGGGAGTGCCGGGAGTGCCGGCGCTGGCAGCACTGGCAGCGCCCGCGGTGTGGTGCGCGCTTGCGGTCGCGTACGCCAGGTCCATCGCGCCCGGTTCCTCCGGGTTGGGGAATGCGACGGTGGGGAAGTCCGGGTCCGGCTCGGCCTGCTCCGCGACCACGATCGGGGCGGGGAAGCCCGCGCGGGCGAACGCGGCGGTCAGCGTCTCGCGCCCGACGCCGTGCAGCGGCGTGTAGACCACCTGCACCGCGCGCGGTGAGCCGGGGGTGAGGACGGTGGCGGCGCGGTCCAGGTAGGCCGCGAGGACCTCATCGCCCGCGGTGTCCCAGCCCGACTGTGGGCGCGGCACCTCGTGCAGGCTGCCGACCGCGGCGATCTCGGCGGCGATCTCCGCATCGGCGGGCGGCACGATCTGGGAGCCGCCCTGTGATGCGGTGCCGGCGATGCCGTCACCCAGGTAGACCTTGTAACCGTTGTCGCGAGGCGGGTTGTGGCTCGCGGTGACCTCGACGCCGGCGACCGCGCCCAACTGGCGGACGGCGAACGCGAGCACGGGCGTGGGCAGCGGGCGGGGCAGCAGCACCGCGCGCAGCCCGGCGCCGGTCAGCACGGCCGCGGTGTCCCGCGCGAAGTCGATGCTCTTGTGCCGGGCGTCGTAGCCGATGACGACGAGCGGGGCGGCGGTCGCTGCCGCGGCGCCGGTACCGGGCTGGCTGGTGGTGGCTGTGTCGGCCGGGGTCGCTGCCCCGGGGCCGGGCTGCCCGGTTGCCGCCGGCTGCTGGTGTTGTTGGTGTCGCCGGTTCAGGTACGCGGCCAGGCCCGCCGCGGTCCTGATGACCACCGCGCGGTTCATGCGCAAAGGGCCCGCGCCCAACTCGGCGCGCAGGCCGGCGGTGCCGAACTGGAGCGTGCCCGCGAAGCGTGCGGCCAACTCGTCGGTGTCCTCGGCCTCGATGAGCTTGGCCAGCTCGTCTCGGGTATCGGGGTCCGGGTCTTCCGACAGCCAGGCCCGGGCCCGGACGATCAGTTCGTGCTGCACGGTGGTTCCGCCTCTCGCGTTGGGGGTCGCGTGGTCCGAGGTGCCGGTGGGGTCGCGCGATGGCACCGTACGGGCGCGACCCCGGCTCGGCCGTCAGGTCCGATTCACTTCGCCGGGCGGGCCCGGCCGAAGGGCACCGATCAGAGCTTGCCCAACACCTGGCTCAGCAGACTGCCCATGCGTGCAGCCGAGTCGCGGCCCGCCTGGAGGACCTCCTCGTGGTTGAGGGGCTCGCCCGTCATGCCCGCCGCCAGGTTGGTCACCAGCGAGATGCCGAGCACCTCGGCGCCCGCCTCCCGCGCCGCGATGGCCTCCAACGTGGTGGACATGCCGACCAGATCGGCACCCATCGTGCGGATCATCCCGATCTCGGCAGGCGTCTCGTAGTGCGGGCCGGGGAACTGGACGTAAACGCCCTCCTCCAGCGACGCGTCCACCTGCTGGCACAGGGCGCGTAGCCGCGGCGAGTACAGATCCGTGAGGTCCACAAAGTTGGGGCCGACGATCGGGGAGGTCGCGGTGAGGTTGATGTGATCGCTGATCAGCACCGGCTGACCGACGTGCATGCCCACGCGTAGCCCGCCGCAGCCGTTGGTGAGTACGACGGTCTTACAGCCCGCGGCGACGGCGGTGCGTACGCCGTGCACCACGGCGGTCACATCGCGGCTCTCGTAGTAGTGGGTACGGCCGAGGAAGACCAGTGCGCGCTTGTCGCCAAGGCGGTAGGAGCGGACCGTGCCCGCGTGCCCCTCGACGGCGGGGGCGGGGAAGCCGGGCAGTTCGGTGACCGGAAACTCGTGTTCCGGAGTACCGAGTGCGTCGGTGGCGGGCACCCAGCCGGAGCCCATGACGAGTACCACGTCATGGGTCTCGGCGCCGGTGAGCTCGCGCAGGCGTGCGGCGGCGCCATCGGCGGCGGCGAAGGGGGTCTGGCCGCCGGCGCGAAGGGGGCCGTCCTGGATGTCCGAAGAAGCTGATGCGTTCACGCGCACGAGGGTAACCGGTAATCCCCTACGCGCGTAGATGCGTTTGCGACGACGTGGGAACCGCCGCCGCTGCGGGGGCATGGCCGTGCCGACGCGCAGCCCTCAGCAGGGCCGCTTGCGAAGCTCCATCACGTAGTCGTGGGGCGCGCCCGCCGATTCCGCGGCGTCCGCGATCTCGCCCAGGTAGCGGGCCGATGGCAACCCGCCCTCATAACCGTTGAGGACGTACAGCCAGGCCGCCTCATCGCCGTCCAGCGTGTGCACCCGCACCCGCATCCGGCGGTATATGTCGAGCCCGACGCCCTCCCAGCGGTCCATCGACTCCTCGTCCATCGGGGCGATGTCGTAGAGCGCGATGAAGACCTGCGAGCGGGGTGCCTCCACCAAGGTGGGCAGGGCGCCCTCCCATCCCATCTGCTCACCGCCGAAGGTGAGCCGCCAGCCGGAGATCCAGCCGGTGCCGCGCAGCGGCGAGTGCGGGGCGCGGCGGGACATCAGCCGCGCGTCGAGGTTGCCGGCGTACGCGGCGTAGAGCGACATGGCTCCGAGGGTACGGGAGTGCAGCGATGGGCACGGGAGTGCAGTGATTTGGCGTTTGGGGTGGCAGTCTCGGCAAACGCGGCCGTGAACCGCCCCGGGGGAGGGCCCCAAGAGGCGGCCGTTTTGTTGGGTGCGGGACAATGGGGTCGTACTGCATCCCCTGGGGCGACCCCCGGACCGGCCGGCAACGACGCCAGCCGCCCCCCGCGGCGCGGTCGGGCACCCGGGCCGACCGGAACGAATACGCGAGGCGAACTTCAGTGACCCGGATCGTGATCATCGGTGGCGGACCAGGCGGCTACGAGGCGGCGCTGGTCGCCGCGCAACTCGGCGCGGAGGTGACCGTCGTCGATTGCGACGGTCTAGGCGGTGCTTCGGTGCTGACCGACTGCGTGCCGTCGAAAACCCTGATCGCGACGGCGGAGGTGATGACGACCTTCGACTCCTCCTACGAGGAACTGGGGATCATCGTTGCCGACGACACGCCGCCGCTGGAGCAATCCGCCCGAGTGGTCGGCGTGGACCTGGGCAAGGTCAACCGCCGGGTGAAGCGGCTCGCGCTGGCCCAGTCGCACGACATCACCGCATCGGTGACGCGCGCCGGCGCCCGGGTGCTGCGCGGCCGAGGCCGCATCGAACCCGCGCAGGCGCCGGACGGCTCGCGCACCGTGACCGTGCAGGCGGTCGATGGCACCGAGGAGACGCTGGCCGCGGATGCGGTGCTGATCGCGACCGGTGCGCACCCGCGGGAGATCCCGGACGCGCTGCCGGACGGCGAACTCATCTTGAACTGGACCCAGGTCTACGACCTGGACGAGCTGCCCGCCGAGCTGATCGTGGTCGGCTCGGGTGTGACCGGCGCCGAGTTCGCCGGCGCGTACCAGGCGCTCGGCTCCAAGGTCACGCTGGTCTCCTCGCGCGATCGCGTGCTGCCCGGCGAGGACCCGGACGCCGCGGCCGTCCTGGAGGACGTCTTTCGTCGCCGCGGCATGAACGTGATGGCCCGCTCGCGTGCTGCGTCCGCCAAGCGGGTGGGAGACCGGGTGGAGGTGACGCTCGCGGATGGGCGCGTCATCTTTGGTACGCACTGTTTGATGGCGGTCGGCTCCATCCCCAACACCGCCCGGCTCGGCCTTGAGGAGGCCGGGGTCAAGCTGGAGGAGTCCGGCCACATCTGGACGGACAAGGTGTCCCGTACGAGCGCGCCGGGCGTGTACGCGGCGGGCGACTGCACCGGCGTGCTCGCGCTGGCCTCCGTCGCGGCCATGCAGGGCCGTATTGCGATGTACCACGTACTTGGGGACGCGGTGACTCCGCTGAACTTGAAGGCGGTGTCCGCAAATGTGTTCACCGACCCGGAGATCGCCACCGTCGGCTATACGCAGGCCGACGTGGACAGCGGAAAGATCGACGCCCGGGTGGTGAAGCTACCGCTGCTGCGCAATGCGCGGGCGAAGATGCAGGGCATCAGGGACGGCTTCGTGAAGCTGTTCTGCCGCCCTGGTACCGGCATCGTGGTCGGCGGCGTGGTGGTCGCGCCGCGTGCCAGCGAGCTGATCCACCCGATCGCGGTCGCGGTGGACAACAACCTGACGGTCGCGCAGATCGCCAACACCTTCACGGTCTATCCGTCGCTTTCGGGATCGATTGCCGAAGTGGCCCGACAGTTGCAGACCCGCAAGACCCAGAACGAGCTCTAGGGCGCTCCTATACCACCTGTGACACCCATCAGCGAACAACTTCTGTTAATTGGCGGAAGCGGCTGAAAGCAGATGGTCGTTGGCGTTACTGTCAGTTTCGTGTTCGCTGCAGAACGTCGCCAATTGATCCTTGAAATGGTGCGCGCGAACGGAGCCGTCTCGCTCCGTGAGCTCGCCCGTGTCGTCCAGACCTCCGAAGTGACCGTACGGCGGGACGTGCGGGCGCTGGAGGCGGAAGGACTGCTCGACCGCCGACATGGCGGTGCGGTATTGCCGGGTGGCTTCACCAGGGAGTCCGGTTTTCCGCAAAAGTCCCATCTAGCGACCGCGGAGAAGACGGCCATCGCCGACCTCGCCGCCAGTCTCGTCAATGAGGGCGAGGCCGTGGTGGTCGGCGCGGGGACGACGACGCAGGAGCTGGCCCGCCGGCTCGCGCGCGTCCCCGGTCTGACCGTGGTCACCAACTCCCTGCTCGTCGCCCAGGCCCTGGCCCATGCCAATCGGGTCGAGGTCGTCATGACCGGCGGTACCCTACGCGGCTCCAACTACGCCCTCGTGGGCAGCGGGGCCGAACAGTCACTTCAGGGGCTGCGGGTCTCCCGCGCCTTCCTCTCCGGCAGTGGGCTCACCGCCGAGCGCGGCTTGTCCACGTCCAACATGCTCGCGGCGAGCGTGGATCGGGCGCTGGTGCAGGCGGCGGCCGAGGTGGTCGTCCTCGCCGATCACTCGAAGCTGGGCACCGACACCATGTTCCAGACGGTGCCGACCGATGTCATAACGCGGCTGGTGACGGACGAGCCGTCGTCCCACGACGAACGATCCGCCACCGAGCTCCAGGCCCTCGCGGATCAAGGCGTACAGATCGCTGTCGCCGGTGTGGCGCAGGGGTCGTCCGCGCCGAGACCGGGGCAGGGCGCCGGAGCCGGGCCGAACGGTGGCAGGGGCGAAGGCCCAGCCGGGCGGCAGTCGCGCCGCGATATGCCGATGCCAGGGCCCCGCCGCACGCACCCGCCCACGGCACCCGGCGGCCCAGGGCTGCGCGGCCCGGTGTCGCTCTCCGATCAGCAACTCAGCGGGCGGGTGGCGGACTTGGCGCCACGCCGACGCTGAACGCCTGCCCCGCCCGGGGCGAGGGGCCGGCCCGGCAGGGCTGGGCCCTGGCCCCGCAAGGACCTGACCCCCGGGCGGGCCTTTCGGATGGCCTTCGCACGCTGGGGCTCGCTGGGGCCGGTCGCCGCGGGTCGGCTGCCGGGGGCCGGTCGCCGAAGCCGGTCGGGATGTTGGTTGGGGCGCCCGGTTGGCCCCGCCATGCGGCGTGGGGCGGAGCGCCGCATGGCGGGGCATTCCGCATGGCGGGGTACTGCCGCATGGCGTGAAGTTCCGCGTGGGGTGGAACGCTGCGTGGGGCGGAACGCCGTTACGTGTCGCGGGTTACGCGTCCGCCTCGGCTGGTCTGGCCTTGAGGCCCTGCAAGGTGAGGGCCAGCAGGCGGTCGGCTAGTTCCGGGTCGTCGGGGGACTGTTCGACCGCGAGCGCGATGGCGTTCGTGAGCTGCATCAGGTCCACGATGTCCACCCCTTCGCGTACGGCACCCGCGCGCTGGGCCCGGTCGAGCAGCTTGCTGCCTGCCGCCTGCATCGGCATGCTGCACCGCGACAGCGCCGAGCCGTCATCACTCTGAGCGGCCATCAGGGCCCGTGACAGGCCGCGGTAGGTGCTGGCGTGCGCCACGATGGTCCGCAGCCACTCAAGGAGCGCGGTACACGGCTGGGGCGCGGCGAGGAGTTCGCGGGAGCGGGCCAACAGCGCCTCGACCTCGCCCTGGAAGACCGCGCTCATCAGGGCCGTGCGGTGTGGGAAGTGCCGGTACAAAGTGCCGATGCCGACGCCTGCCCGCCGTGCGATCTCCTCAAGCGAGGCATCGGTGCCGCGTTCCGTGAAGGCCGTACGGGCCTCGGCCAACAGCCGTTCGTAGTTGCGACGCGCGTCAGCGCGCATCGGCCGCCCCTCGGCGACCCCCGCCGTACCGCTCGCCATCATCGCCCTCCCGTGGACCGCACCATGCGCCTGGTTGTGCGGCGTAGGCGCCGTCGTGCGTCTGTATGCAGTGCTTGTGCTGGCTTGTGCTGGCTTGTGCCGGTTTGTGCTGGCTTGTGCTGTGAAGCAACTGTGCTGGGCTGTGCCGCGACTGACGCCCGTACGGCCGGTGCCGCGTCAGGCAGCGCTGACGTTGGACGGGCTGGGTGCCTCGCGGTGTCCGTGAAGCCGCACGCCGCTGCGCGTTGGCCCTGCCCCCAGCATCGCATTGGCTGGACGTACGACTGGACGCCGTTGGCGTATCGGGGGCTTGCCCTATCGCCGGTGTGGGGGAGGTTACGCGGCTGGGAAGGGGCGTGCGGTGTGGCGTACGGGGGTGGGCGCGGGCCGGGGCGTGGTGCGCGGGGCCGGGGGTGTGGCGTACGCCCGCGGAGCGTGCGCCGGCGCCTGAGAGCAGCGTGGGCCCCAGCCGGAGAAAGTTTCGGCTGGGGCCCACGCCTGCGTTCCGCTGGAAGTGGCGGGGGCTCAGGCCCCGCTCAGTTCGGTGCGGTTCGCGCTCAGTCCTTGATCTCGCAGATTACGGCGCCGGCCGATACGGAGCCGCCGACCTCAGCCGTGAGGTCCTTGATGGTGCCGGCGCGGTGGGCGTTGAGGGGCTGTTCCATCTTCATGGCCTCCAGAACGACGATGAGTTCGCCCTCCTCGACCTGTTGGCCCTCCTCGACCGCGACCTTGACGATGGTGCCCTGCATCGGAGAGGTCAACGCGTCACCGGAGGCGGCGGAGCCGGACTTCTTAGCCGCCTTGCGCTTGGGCTTCTTGGCGCCGGTTGCGGCGGGCGACGTAGCGACTCCGAGGGAGGCGGGGAGGGAGACTTCGAGGCGTTTGCCACCGACCTCCACCACCACGGTCTCGCGACCTTGGCTCTCACCGTCCTCGTCCAACCCGGTATCGGTCGGCACGAACGCGGGAATCTCGTTGACGAACTCCGTCTCAATCCACCGCGTATGCACCGTAAACGGCTCACCACAACCATGCCGCTCCGGAGCAAACGCCCGATCTGCCACCACCGCACGATGGAACGGAATCGCCGTAGCCATCCCCTCCACCTCAAACTCCCCCAACGCCCGCGCAGCCCGCGCCAACGCCTGCTCCCGCGAAGCACCCGTCACCACCAACTTCGCCAACAACGAATCCCACGCCGGACCAATCACCGACCCCGCCTCAACCCCCGCATCCACCCGCACCCCAGGACCCGACGGCACAGCAAACCGCGTCACCACCCCAGGCGCCGGCAAAAACCCACGCCCCGGGTCCTCACCATTAATCCGAAACTCCAACGCATGCCCCCGCAACGGCGG
>NZ_JACHJL010000004.1 GCF_014203645.1 Streptomyces zagrosensis
GGCCGGGGAGGGCCTCCCCAGTTCCCGCTGTCACCGTCGCAACGTTCCATGCCCCATACGCCGGGGAGTCCTTCACGGCTGCATATCCAGGACCTTCGCCGCTTCCATGGCCTTCGCCCTGATTTCGGGGGCTCGGCACTCCCTGTTCCCGCCCCGAAGGACGGGCCTCTAACGACGCCGCAGGCTTCGCTTCATGCTACGGACCGCTGCTTTGCTCCCCCTTTGAAGGGCTTTCGACACTGGGCTTCGACACCGGGCGTTTCCCCCCGACGCCGCCAGTCTGCTACCGGGCCTCCTGGCAGCTACCCGGACCGGACTCACACCGGCAGGCGACAACGAGCTTACGACTCAAGATCAGCTACATCACGAAGACCTCCGAGCCTGCTGGGCGCGCGAACGATCGAGGCTAAGGCAGCGACCCGGCGGTACGGTGGCCGCCCCGGGGATCTGATTTATACAGCGCCGCTCTCTGTTTCCCAGTGGCATGTGTAGGCATAGGAGTGGACCTCGCCGTCCGGTGTCGCCAGATCGAGCTTCACCTTCATGTCATGACTGGTGAAGTCCACATCTACCACGGAGTGGGTTTTGTATCCCATCACGCTGGCATCGCCCTCGCAATGAGGCTGCGAAGGGCTGAGGATGCAGTGCAGCACTGGCATTCCGAACAGCGTGCCTTCGACAGTCATAGCAGGGGGGTCGGACACGTACGCGCACCGGTAGGTGACCGGCCCGAGGGCGAATTGCGCGACCCAGTTATCGTAGATCCCGGAGTTGGTCTCGTTGTCCTTGAGCTGCGCTAGTGCGGTGGCCATGACGGCCCTCCATTCGAGAGTTTCACGCTGGGTTCGTGGGGCTGGCGCCGATCGGCATCTTTCCGTCCCGGCTGCGTTTAGCTGGCGCTGAGAATCGGTGAGTGAGCACGTTGCCGCCGCCATTATCGCGCTTGAGATTCTTGGTTACGACCTTGACCGACACGCCCTGACCACCGGTGAAAGAACCGGTGGCTGCGGCAACCGCGTTACCGTCGTCGGCCCAATAGCCGGATGTGTCGATGAGGTTGTTGTTGACGCAGTCGCTGATTACCCAGCCGATGGGGTAGAACCAGAGCCAGTGGTAGTCTTCGCCGTGGTTGAGGTCAACCTTGTTGTTGAACCAGATGGCAACGCAATTGTCCAGGCCGGCATTCGACGTCCAGTTGACGTCGTACGTGGCGGTGTCAACCGTCATATACGCTTCCACCTGCGAATGTGCGGGCACCTTGACCGGAAGCTCGACCGACCATTCTTGCTTATCGGTTTTCGCCCTCGAATTTGTATCGGTAAGGCTGACTTCCATCTTGTAAGTGGCGCTGACTTTGCAGATTTCTGGCGCTGCGACTTCCGCTTTCAACTCGATACCAATTTTCAGTGTCTTGCTCGTGGTCTGCGTGAATGATTGCTCCGTGGAGGCACCTTGCTTGTAGGTGACTGATTGCTCGACATCCGTCTGATTGTCGTACACAACGTCGCCGGTGTTGAAAGAACCGGGCGTTGGCACTGAGGCCGGATCATATTGGATACCCAGGAACTTCACGCCAACTTGGTGCTGGTGGTAGGCGTCGAGAGAACTCTGTGACGAGTAGTCGGTGCTGGCCGTGTACCAGTAGCCGCCAGAGTCCGGATACTGGGTGTTGGCCATCCAGTCACCCCAGGCATCTGTGATTTCCTGCAAAGAGGCCACGGTCGTGCCTTTCTTTCGGGTCTGAGTTTCAGTCGCAAGACATGTCCGAGTCTCACGCCCGTCCTTACGATTAACGCCAGTCCGTACGCCGAAACTTTCTCGTGCGCGCCTCACCCGACCAGATGCGTTGCCACATCCTCCGTGTATGCGCCGTAGCAGGCTCAATGCCTGGACGGCATCGCCGTCAGCAGCGCCTGGGCGGTCGAGCCGCTGACGCGGCGCTTTTTGACTCCTGCGGCGTGCACCGCACTAGATGAGGGGGTGGTGCTGCGACCCTGACCCGATACGGTCGCCATGGGTGGTGCTGTTCTCGCCGCCTAGGAAGCAGCCGCCTTGGCTTCTCTTAGGGTTTTGCGGTACTCAAACCAGGTGCGCGCGGCTTCGGCTATGGCGCATAGCTGGGCCTCACCAAGGCTGCGGTCAGCTCGCTTTTGGTGCATCCGGTGTGTGGCTCGTGCGAAGGCGTCGATAGCTACTGAGTTGGCCTGGGCCCACCCCTTCGACCAGGCGGCCCAGGCTTCTGCGTCGCCCGAAGAGTGCCCAGCCGCTACGAGCTGGACCACGAGGCAGGCCGGGTCGATGAAGGCAGCGCCGATCGTCGGCCAGGACCAGTCCACGATCCATGTGTCACGCGCGCCGATGATGAAATCACCTGGGTTGATGTCGGTATGGGCAGGGTCCGGCCCCGGAAGAGACATACGTCCGCAGGATCAGCGAATCGGTCCCACCGGGTTTCAGTCCAGTCTGTTGCCGCGGCAGGCGGCTGCAAGTTTTGGACTTTGGCAAGGGAATTGAGTACGGCGGGTAAGTCGCAGGAGCCGCGCGCAAAGTCCGGTTTCCTGCCCTCTACGGCCTCGAAACCGAGAGCGATCCATTTATCATCGTGTGCGGTTCATAGCAGATTAGGGAACACGATTCCCACAGTGGCTGCGATGTCTCGCTCACGCAGGATGGAGTCACAGCGTGGGCCAGAGCGATTGCGCATCGCTTTGACGAAGAGGGCCCTTTTTCGCAGTGGACGAGGGCCCCTAAGTCGGAGTCGAATCCCAGTTCGGTGAAGCTCATGATGGGTAAATCCCCGGTGTGCGGATGGATGAGGGACCAGAAATCTGGTCCAGGTGAGAAGTTGCCCATACGCCTCTCCGAATAGGGGTTAGTGGGAATCTGGTGGCCCGTCTCAGTCGCCGGACACTACCGCGGCGACTGAGACGGGTGCTAGGGGTGGTGAGCTCGTTTCGCGAGCCTTGTTTTACGAGTGGTAGCCGTTGGTGAGTAGCGGAATGCCCTCTCGTAAGTGTTGAGCGCGCCGCGCGTTATCGATCCGGCGCGCGATATGCGCGCTGGTGTGGCTGCTTACCTCTTGTAGGGGATGAGAGCCATTGTGCTGTAGTCGCTGCTAGCGGTGTCTGGGAGAGCAAGTGTCCGCTCCTCGTCCTTGCTGAGTACACCGCCATAGATAACGAGGCGGAGCTCTCCGACGTTAACGGTTGTGTCTTCGATAGTGCAGGAGTCCACGGCCAGGACTTGCCACATAGAGCGTTCGTGCCCGGTGTCTCGCAAAAGACACCGCGTCGCGCCTTCACCGACTGTTTCGTCTTCCAGGCGTTGCCCGCCGGGAAGAAGCCAGTTCCCGTCACCGTGGCGGGCGTGGAGCATGAGAACGGCTCTCATGTTATGGCTTTGCACCAAGATGTTGACGTTCCACTCTGGGGACGTTTTACGTCCTTCGGCCAAACCCATAGCGCCTTGCCTCTTCTTTCACGATTCGCTATCTCACTTGCCGTACAGGCGTCTCGTTGCGGGGGTTAGGTGCTGCGTGGGCTGGACTTGCCGTCAATCAACAGGGGAAGATAGCGCCTTTGCCGCCTACTGCTGAGTGCCTGTGTCACTCGCTCTGCAATGCGCGGTGAGCACTGCTCATAGAGATGACTACTGGGAATGAGACCGATCTCGCGATGCGCTGCGCGGGCACGCTCGGGAAGAGACAGATTCGACGCCTCTTCGTCAGTCAGCGTGCCCCCGTCGTAGACGATGTGCAGTCCCTCGCCCTTGTCCTCAGCCGAGGAAGCCGTGCGGTAGTCCAGCGCAAGTACGTCCCGGACAGTGCGCCGAATGTTCGTTTCCCGCATCAGTCGCCGCTCAGCCGCTTTTTGCGGGGCCTCATCCCTGGCGCGGGCGCCCCCCGGAAGGTGCCATTTCGCGTCTCCGTAGCTGACCAAGACCATGAGAACGCTGTCCTGCGGTCCTGTGAGGAGCACGCTAGCCCCTACGTCTAGAGGCGGGGGGAGCCGGTTCGGGTTGACGTCTGCGGAATTCATTTCTTTTCCTCCTTCGACTCGTCCGGTCGCTTCCGGGGCCTGCCGGGGCGCCGGATGACCACGCACGCATCACGCAGAAGATGACGCGTGTATGGCACTGATACGCCGAGACGCGACGCACATTCCTTGACGGTTGTGCTTGTGTTTTCGAGATACATTTTCTTCGCAACGGGAGTTAACGCCTCCCGGACCCTCCTACTACGTTCTGCTACCTCGCCGGTTCTCACCTCCCCGATTCGCTCAACCCGCTTCCTCACGGACTCGGAGCTCATGCCCAGTTGCCGGCTAATTTGGGCTAGAGACAGGCCGTTATTGAAGTACAGTTCCGCGGCGAGTGACGCCGATTCGGGGCTGATGGGTTGTGAACTCGTACGGCCGGAGGAGTAACGACCAGGAAGTTTTACTCCCGCCTCGTTGAGCCATCTCCTTGCTGTTCTGCTACTCATGTCGAACGACACAGTGATCTCTCCGACGGTTTTTCCAGCCGCAAGCCCCTTGATGAGCTCTTGTATCGCGGCTGCCTTCTCCTTAGCGGTGTAGCGCACTTTTCCTCGGCTAGAGGTGTTTGCGGACGGGGTCTTGTCGAGAATTACAGGAGTACGAGCAGCCCTGCCACCCCGAAAAAGAACACGACGATAACCACCCATAAAAGAGCCACTTTCACGTCTGGATTCATGCCTAGCGCCCTCGTCTGGACCCACTTTCCGGCAGCATCATGGGGGGCAGGCTGCCGGAAAGTGGTAGCTGATGTGAAATGCACCGCACGCCGACCTGAAGGCTACCGGGTGTCTTCAGGGTGACCGCGAGTCATGTGCACATCCATCGCGATTAGCACCAGAGACACGGCGTTATGATCACCGATGCCGCTTGCCTGTATGAGGTCCTTCAGAAGCTGGGCGCACTGAATGCATGTCCGGGGGTCCACTTGACCACCTCGCGGCGTGACGAGATTCAGTCGAACCCGTTCAGACATTTTCTTACCTCACTATGCCTGAGTTTCGAGGCGTTCCACGTGTCCGGGCGGGACGAGCCATTCCCTGCCCCCTTGCTCGGGCCCCAGGAACGCTATGGGTTGCTTACGGCGCCGCCATGGGAGTTCGGCAGGGTCCTCGTAATCCGGTATCACGTCGCGCAAGATACCGACTCGGCCCTCGTCGTCTTCGACCCTTTTACCAATGTCCTCAACCGTGACCATAGGAGATCCTTTAGTCAGTCACTGCCAAACGTGTGAGCGCCGCTATAAGGACTGCGACGACAATCCCCGCCACTCCCTCAATGTGCATCGCGGCGCCTCCTTTCTCTCTCGATCCTGCCCGCGCGCCTGTCGTACGCGTCGCAGGCATCCGCCACGCTGTCCAGCGACTCGGCTAGCCACCATCGTTTGAACTGGGTCACCTCGGTCCCGGCGTCGGCAATGCGTCGCTCTGCGAGGTTCACCAGGAGGCCCACCGGCTTGTCTAGGCGGTGACTTTCCAGGGCCCGTTTCAGTGCTGGCCCGGCATCGGCCAGCGCCTCACCGAAAGTGGTCTCACTGCCGAAACGCAATCGTCCACTGATGTCCCGCAGTTGACTCGCCTTAGACACGTGCTCACTCACTCAGGACGCACAGTCAGGTAGTCGATGACCGTGCGCCGGAAACGGTCGTGCCCCGGGTGGCGACTCGCGTGCGCCAAGCACCAGTCCCGTAGGGCCCGTTCGCCCTCCTCATCCGCTTGGTCTCCCCAGATACCGAACAGGTCACGGCATCCGGGGGCCACACACGCGGCCTCGAACTGCTTGACGGCCGCCCGGCCCTGACGGATGACCTCGTCGCCGACGACGCTCACGACGCGCCCCCTTGTCTATGTCGGGGGTCCCACGATGGGCCAAGCGCGCATGAGGACGACAGGACGAAACGGGGCCGATCGACTACCACCCCTCCGTCTTTTTTGCCTGCTCATTACTATTGTGGTGAGCCCGTGGGCCATTACTCTGAGCTGATGGAGCACAACGCGGCGTTAGTCGCCGCCATGGACGCCGAGGGTCTCAAGCAGGCCGATCTGGCACGCAGGTTGGATGACGAAATTCGGCGCATCACGGGCAGGGACACACAACTGACGGAACGTCAGGTGCGGCGTTGGGTCAGGGGTGAGGCGAAGTGGCCGCAGGAGCTGCAACGCCTGGCGCTGGAAGCTGTGTTCAAACGATCGGCGGTAGAACTAGGGTTCAAGCCTCGGACCAAGTCAGTCAAGGAGGACTCATTGCGCCGCCGTACGTTCGTGAACGCTGCCGCTGGAACCGTTTCCGCCGCAATAGGGGCGTCCGCCCCGTCGCGCATTGGCGCGAGCGACATCGAGCGCCTACGCGGCGAGTATTTGTCAATTAATAGTGACTACCGGTCGCGCGGAGGGAACCAGGCGCTTGAAGATCGCGCCACGAACCTCCTAGCACGAATGCAATCAGAGCTGTCGAGAAGTGCTATGTCCGAGCGGTCTCGCACAATGCTCTATCACCTCATGTCCGATGTGGCCTGTTCTGCGGCCACTTGCGCTTCCCACGCCATGGCCTTGGAGCGCGCCCGGATGCACATGCATAAAGCTGGCATGTTGGCGGGACTATCAGGCAGCAGTGACGCCCAATTTCACGTATGGACCAGTACGTCAACACTGGCCGCACGGCGCGGGGATTTGGTCGAAGGCGCAGCCGCGGCAGACGCAGCACTCAGGCAAGCCATTTCTAAGAGGGACCCTCTCTACAAGTCTCTGGCTCACATGCGAGCTGCCGCCAATGCTCACTCTCGGGCCGGCGACCTGCCAAGCCTCGAAAGGGCATTGAGTGCAGCCGAGCGTTCCTTTGATCGCCATACGGCAGTAGAGGAGCGGGCGCCATGGATCGCTTTCTATGGCCGATCCCAATTCGAAGGCTTAACAGGACTCTCATGGTTGCGCGCGGGCAAACCAGAGCGGGCAGAGTCTCACTTCCACCGCACCCTAGCAGCGATCCCCGATAACTATGCGTATAGCCGTCTACTCTACACGGGGAGGCTAGCGGAAGCCCAGGCAGAGCAAGGGGAAGTAGAGTTAGCCGCCCATACAGGGAGTCAAGCGCTCGAAATGCTCCAGGGCGTCGATACGAAACTGGCCACGAGACCTTTGGTAAGGGTAAGGGAGATTGTGGCATTAGCAGGGACAAAAGACGGCTGTGTGCGTGAATTCCTGGAGAGGAGCAACAGGTGAACCTCAGCACCTTCACCAGCGCGGAAGCCGCCGACGTTCGAGACATGATCCTCGACATGCACGGCGCTGTTCACGACGGATCAAACGACCCCTTCCACTCTCGCGAGCGCTTTAGTTGGTTCTACGACAGGTGGAGCATGAAACCTTCATGGTCGTGCGTAACGTCCCGCCCGCTTCGGCCCGTTGGCCACATGACCAACGCGTGACCAACAGCGGGCAGGAACGGGTAGAAACGCCTGGTCAAGGACTCCACCCCACAACAACGATGACCCCCTGAACAGGCGGCAGAACACCTGGTCAGGGGGCCCTTTTGCTAGTAGTTAGGCAGGGGGTGGCGGTCCCGACCGGCGCGGGGCGCAGGCAAAGGCGTCCGCGCCCCCGGCCTGGTCCCCTCAGCCCTCCTCGGCGTCCCGAGAGAGCGCAGAACGACGTGGCGCTCAGCCTCCGGAAACTTCCGTCAGCGTCTTCGCCACACGCTCGGCCACCGCCCGGTCCACGGCTAGCTCCCCTGGTCGGTGGGCTGCTTCACAGTCAGCGGCAGCAACTTCTTGCCGGTAGGCCCGACTTGAATGTCGAGGTCGAGCTGCGGGCACACGCCACAGTCAAAGCACGGGGTCCAGCGGCAGTCTTCGACCTCGGTCTCATCGAGCGAGTCCTGCCAGTCCTGCCACAGCCAGTCCTTGTCCAGGCCGGAGTCCAGGTGGTCCCAGGGCAGGACCTCCTCGTAGGTGCGCTCGCGCGTGGTGTACCAGTCCACGTCCACGTCGTACTGAGGCAGCGTCTTCTCGGCGCAGCGCATCCAGCGCTCGTACGAGAAGTGCTCGCGCCAGCCGTCGAACCGGCCGCCGTCCTCGTACACGGCGCGAATGACAGCGCCGATGCGCCGGTCGCCGCGCGAGAGCAGGCCCTCGATGATGCCGGGCTTGCCGTCGTGGTAGCGAAAGCCGATGGAGCGGCCGTACTTCTTGTCGCCGCGGATCTTGTCGCGCAGCTTCGCCAGGCGTGCGTCAGTGTCCTCCACTGAGAGCTGCGGCGCCCACTGGAACGGTGTGTGCGGCTTGGGTACGAAGCCGCCGATGGACACGGTGCAGCGGATGTCGTTGGAGCCCGACACCTCGCGGCCCTTGGCGATCACGTTGATCGCCATGTCGCCGATCTGGAGGACGTCTTCGTCGGTCTCGGTGGGCAGCCCGCACATGAAGTACAGCTTCACCTGCCGCCAGCCGTTCCCGTACGCCGTGGAGACGGTACGGATCAGGTCTTCTTCGGAGACCATCTTGTTGATGACCTTGCGGATGCGCTCCGAGCCGCCTTCGGGGGCGAAGGTCAGGCCCGAGCGGCGGCCGTTGCGGGTCAGTTCGTTGGCCAGGTCGATGTTGAACGCGTCCACGCGGGTGGACGGCAGCGACAGGCCGATCTTGTCCTTCTCGTACCGGTCGGCCAGCCCCTTGGCGACATCGGCGATCTCGGAGTGGTCCGCCGAGGACAGCGAGAGCAGCCCGACCTCCTCGAATCCGGTGGCCTTCAGGCCCCTGTCCACCATCTCGCCGATGCCGGTGATGCTCCGCTCACGCACCGGCCGAGTGATCATGCCCGCCTGGCAGAACCGGCAGCCCCGGGTGCAGCCGCGGAAGATCTCGACCGACATGCGCTCGTGCACGGTTTCGGCGAGTGGGACCAGCGGCTGCTTGGGGTAGGGCCATTCGTCCAGGTCCATGACGGTGTGCTTGGACACCCGCCACGGGACGCCGGACTTGTTGGGTACGACGCGGCCGATGCGGCCATCGGGCAGGTACTCGACGTCGTAGAAGCTCGGAACGTAGACGCCTCCGGTCCTGGCGAGCCGGAACAGCACCTCCTCGCGGCCCCCGGGGCGCCCCTCCGCCTTCCAGGCGCGGATGATCTCGGTGATCTCCAGGACTGCCTGCTCACCGTCGCCGATGACCGCGCAGTCGATGAAGTCCGAGATCGGCTCCGGGTTGAAGGCCGCGTGACCGCCGGCGAGCACGATCGGGTCATCGAGGGTCCGGTTCGCGGCCTCCAGCGGAATGCCCGCGAGGTCGAGCGCGGTGAGCATGTTGGTGTAGCCGAGCTCGGTGGAAAAGCTCAGTCCGAAGACGTCGAACTTCCCCACCGGCCGATGGCTGTCCACGGTGAACTGCGGCACCTTGTGCTCGCGCATCAGCTCTTCGAGATCGGGCCAGACGCTGTACGTTCGCTCGGCGAGCACGCCCTCGCGTTCGTTCAGCACCTCGTAGAGGATCATGACGCCCTGGTTGGGGAGCCCGACTTCGTACGCGTCGGGATACATGAGCGCCCAGCGGACGTCGCACTCGTCCCACTTCTTCACGGTGGAGTTCAGCTCTCCACCCACGTACTGGATCGGCTTCTGCACATGCGGGAGCAGAGCTTCGAGCTGCGGGAAGACCGATTCGGCAGACATACCCGGGAACCTTCGTGAGCTGACGGGGAGCACACCCCCAGCCGGAGGCTGAGAGCGGGTGACCCTCAAGCCTAACGCGATCGCTGTAAGTCCCCCCACCCGCAGCGGCCTCGCCGGCCCCCGGACCGGCCGTCGCGCAGCGCCTGGCCCCGCCGATCAAGGGAACGGCGGGGCCGGGTGGCCGGCTCCGCTCCGGGCGGCCCCGCAGCGTCTGCCGTGGGCACGGAGCCGGCTGTGTGGTCACCGGGGCGCCAAGCGCACCAAAAGCGCCGGCCCCGGTGCTGAGGTCAGCCGGTGCCGCCGTTCCTGCGGCGGCGGACCCACCAGGTGAGGGCCGCGCCGGCGGCGGCGAGGGCCGCGGCGATACCGGCGATCAGCCCGACTGGGGCGCTGCTGCCGGTGTCGGCGAGGCCGCCGCCCGGGTCCTTCGGGCCGCTGGTTGGCGGCAGCGTGGGATCGGTGCCGCCGGTCCCTGTTGGGGCCGGGGTCGGGCCGCCGCTGTCGGTCGGGGTTGAGCTCGGCCCGCCGGTGCCGGTCGGGGTCGGGTCCGGTCCTCCGGTGCCCGTGGGGGCCGGCGTGGGCTCTCCGGAGCCGGTGGGCGTGGGCCCGCCCGTACCGGTCGGCGTGGGGGTCGGGCTCGGCGTCGGGTTGCCGTCGCCTTGCTCCGGGCCGGAACCGTTGCCGCCGAGGTAGGCCGTTTCGGTGTCCCGGTAGGACGTCTCCGCATGGACGGAGGTCTTGGTGGTGGTGTCCAGGCGCGGCTTTTCCACGGTGAACTGGGTCTTGGTGATGTTGCGCTTGGGCGACTTGGAGAAGTCAACGCCGCCTACGCCCTGGTTGTAGACCTGGCCGCCGTACTCCAACTTGAACCACTCGACGCCTTCACGGCCGGACTTCATGTACCGCTCATAGGTCTCGTGCTTGGACCAGTTGGCGTTCTCACCGCGCAGGGGCCAGCGGGAAGCGTCGTTGCTGTTGATGATCGACCGGAAGTCGGTCGGCTTCTTGGCGTCTTGCTGGCGGGTCCACTCGGCAGCCACCCGGGAGGCGTACACCCGGCGCAGGTCCGCGTACCCGGGGGAGGTGTTGACGCGCTTTTCGACCTCGGGCATGACGTGCTGCCGCAGCAGCCGTTCGCTGGTCCGCTTCTCCGGGTCGGTGAGGTCGCATACACGGGCGCCCGGCGGATGCCACTCGACGTCCATCCACTCGGCGCTCACCTTGAGCGGGGCGTCGAGGATGTAGATGCCGCCGTCCTGCTCGCGGACCTTGGCGGTCTTCGGCTCGATCCACAGCCTTGTCTCCGGGAAGCAGGGGAGCCCGGCACGGCGAGGCGCATTGTCCCAAAAGGTGCGGGCGCTCGGGTGCTTGTCGGGGTTGATGGCCGCGGCGAAGTCGTGCTTCATGGCGAGGTCGGCTTCGAGCAGGGTCCGGCCGGCGTCCGTCTTCGCGAACGCGTTGTCCATGATCCTGTCCGGCTGGTCCGGATTGAGATTGACCCAGAACTTGTCCGGGCTCAGGGCGAGCCAGGTGAAGAAGGCGTCCGAGGCGAGTTGGAGCTTGGCCTTTCCACCCCAACCCGGGTTGGCCTCCTCGTCCTTGACGTAATCGGCCTTGAAGGAATAGTCGAGGGCCTTGCCCTTGACGGGATTGCCGACGTAAGAGAGTTCCAGGGTGGTGAAGTCCACGCCGCCGGGTCCGCGACCGAGGCCGCCGCGCGTGTTGGCGCCCTGGTACTGGCGCTGGACCTGACGTGCCTGGTCGGGCGTGTCACCGGAGCGCCAAGCGGCGTCGTTGATCGGTCCGAGGGTTCCGGCACGGCGGGGGTCGGGGTTGAAGACCTTGTCGTAGCGGGTGTATTGGTTCGGCCTCCACCGCGGGGCCGGGGTGTTGCGCTGCTCACGGATGGTCACCGGAGTGGAACCCGGCTTCCCGCGCTCGTTGGCGAGCTGGCGGTTGAGGGCGTCGAACTGCTTGACCGTGTTGCTCGTGGTCTTCTCGCCGGTGATCAGGCGCAGGCTGTGGTCCCGCCACTGCGGGTCTCGCAGGACCAGGCGGTCATAGCCGAACTGGCGCGCGATGTGCTTGCCGTTGGACTTGAACTCGACGAATTCCCTGGTCCTCGCGTTGTACGCGTCATATCGGCGCACGACCGGCTTGCCGTCCTTATCGACAACCGGCTTGCCGTCCTTGCCGCGGACGGGCACTTCCTTTTGGCAGATCCAGTCCGGTCCGACCAGCTTGAAGTCCTTGACGATCTTCCGCTCGAAGGAGTCGCCCTTGACCCGGTTGACCTCGTTGCCGATGATCCAGCGGTCCATGTACCGCGAGAAGTCCCGGGTGGGCTTGCCACTGGTGCGCAGGTGGTTGCCGTAGCGGGCGTAATACTCAAGGACCCGGTACTTGGTGTTCTTGGACTGCTCGTACTTGGCCTTCCACTTCTCGATGTCGGCCGTGGTGTCGCCGGCGAGCTTTTGCTGCGCCGCCGAAGGGGCCTTCAACCCGTCGAAGGCGTGGGCAGGGTTGTCCACCGGGTAGGAACCCCGCTCTTTGTCGGGGTTGACGCTGTAGGGCTGGTTCTTCCCCTTGATCCCCGAACCCGCGACCGGAGTGTCGTACGTGCGGCCCAACCACTTCTCATCGCAGCGTCTCCCTGGCCCGGGCGCGGCATCGGCATCGCCCTGAAGAGCGGGCAGTCCGGTGAGCAGCATGCCGGCGGCAGCGCAGGCCGCGAGGGCGAAGCCCGGGCGTATCCTGAGCCGTTCTCGTATGGGTGTACTCAACTCGTGTCCCCTGTTGGGGGGCTCGTGGGACAGAAAACTCGGCGGCACAGGGCCCCCGTGACATGTCACCGCCAAGGTCACCCTAGAGGCAGCTGAGCCAGCTGATGTGACGTGCCGTAACGTGTCGCGTTTCAACTCGGTTACGGACGCAACTCGGTTACGGGAGCGTTCGGTTCGCCACTCCTCCCCATCCCTTCCTACACTCGGCTCCCATGAGTGATCGCATGGACCACGGCCGCGCCGCACAGCGGCACCCGGAGTTGGTGGCCTGGCGCACCGCCCGCGCCGACGGGTTCGAACAGTGGGCGCGGGAAACAGGCACGCCACGGACGTGGGACTTCAGCCCCGAGTCGCTGGCCGCCCTGGAAGATCTCGTACGCGACCGGTATGCGGACCCGGAGGAGCTGTTCGCCGCACGGCGAGAGCCGTTCCTGCAAGGCGCTTGCTGGTATCTCGGAGAGGTCGTGTGCAGGGCGAAGGGGCAGGTGTGGAAGTTCGAGCCCTTCGCCCTGCACGGCGCACCGCTGCCACCGCTCTTCGCCGCCGCGTACGAGCCGGGGACGATCGACTACCCGCAGGTCGGGGCGGCGAACGCGGACATCGATGAGGCGCTGTCCCCGATGGGCGCCCTGTACACGCTGCTCTCCGGGGTGGATGACGCCGGCGAGCCGCACGACGCGCACCTGCCAGACCTCCTGGAGGCCGACGCGGGCGACGCGGGCCCTACAGATGACACAGATGACGCGACCGATACAGATGACACAGACGACACGGCCGACGCGGCCGATACGCACGGCGCGGACGGTGCCCGGAGCTAGATCGGGCCCGCCGGGCCCGGGTCCGTGACGCGGGCGCACACGCCGGGCAACTCGCGCTCCAGGGCCGCCGCCGCGGCCTCCTCCCTCCCGTACAACAGCCCGAACGTGAACGTGCTCTCCCCCGCCACATTCGCCTGCGCCGCGATGTCGCGCAGCGCGGCGCGCGCCACCACGCTGTCCTGGTGGTCCCCGAGCACCTGCTGCACCTCCTGCACCCGGGCGGCCAGTTCCTTCGCGGCCCTGCCGAGCCCCAACTCGGCGGCCTCAGCTGCGTACCGGGCCCGCTTGGCGGCCTTGCGTGCGCCGTGCAGCGCGCCATCGCGTTCGGCGCCTGCGGGCAGCGCCAGGGCTGCGGCCACCCGGGCGGCAAGCCGATCGCAGTCCTTGAACACTGCCTTCCGCAGCACGCCGCCCGGTGGCTTCGCCGCGCCTGAGCGCAGCAGGGGCATCCCGGCGGCGGTGGCGGGCGGGTGTACGCGGAAGGCGTCGAGCGCGGCGAGCAGCGCCAGATAGCGGTCCCCGTCGAGCGCGGCGAGCAGCCGTTCGCGCGAGTGGGCATGCTCGGCGTGTGACCAGATGCGCAGCCTGGCCTGCACCGGGCCGAGCAGCAGCGGGCCCGGCACCGTGTCGAGTCCGGCGCCGAGCCGGGCCGCAAGTACCTCGCGGTCGCGGTTGGCGCTCAGCTCACCGGCCAGCCACTTGAGTTCGGCGCCCACGGGATCGGTGGCGGATCGGTCGATGACCCTGCGGTACGAGCGGAAGACGCTGCGCAGCCTGCGCGTGGCGACCCGCATCTTGTGCACGGCGTCGGGGGTGTCGAGCCGCACGGCGGGATCAAGCGCGACGATGGCGGCGATCTGCCGCCGGACGTAGTCGAGCACGACGTCTGCGGCCGTGGGTTCGGCGGCCGTGTCTCCCCCGCCGAACAGGGCGTCCGCGCCCTTGCGCTGACGGGCCTTCTTGGCGCTCTTCGGGTCCGTTTTCCGCTGTTCTTCCCGCCGTGCGTCGGTGAGCGGCGCGTGCTCGCCCGGTCGGGAGCCCGTTTCGTCCAGTGCGCGGGCGAGCTTGGATCGGGAGCGCGCGGCTCGCAGGCCCAGCGCGGTCAGGTGCTGCTCGATAGTGTCCAGCAAGGCGGCGTCCTGTCCGGGGGCGAGTTCGACCTCGACCTCGGTCCAGCGGGCGGATCTGGCGCCTTCACCGGCCGGCGGTTGCGCGGTGACGCGGTCGATGCTGATCTCGACGAGCAGGTGCCCGCCGCCGTCCCGCAGGTGCCACGCCGCGCGTTCGGTGCGCAGCCGCACCAGCGGGACCAGCGGCGCGCCGCGGGTGCGCGAGCGCACCAGGGCGACGAGGTCCGCCGGCGCGCTGTCGGCGAGCGGTGCACGCACCTCGTCCCTGACCACGTCATCGCCGGCGCCGGTACGCGGGGTGCCCTTGGGGCGTACGGGGAGCTTGAGGTGCCACCCCTCGTCGGAGCCCCCGGTGCGGCGGCGGAGCGTGACACCGTCCGCTGCGAGCCGCTGATCGGCGGTGTCGTAGTACGTGGCGTCAAGCGCGACGGTGCCCTGATCCGTGGCGGAGGCGACGCCGGGCAACTCGCTCAGGGCGGACAGTTCGGTGAGACCGATCGGCTCCGCGCCGTCCTCGGCCTCATACTTCCGTTCGATTTCTCGTACGGTCTGTACCATGACGTGACCTTACGCGCGAATCACCTGAATCGGCGAATAGGCCAAATTACTTACCCCGTTACGGCTCGAAGTACCGCGCTTTCTCCGCCAATATCCGGCGGCGCACCAACTCGGCCGCGCTCCCGCCGCGGCACCCGGCGTGAGGTTCGTCCGCGCACCGGCGAGTACCCGCAACTGCGGGTCACGGGGGCTGCGAGCGCCAGCGCGGCACCGACGCCGCCGAGTTAGCGGCCAACTACCCAGCAGGGGCGTGCAGTTGACCGCACGCATACACCGGGACGCAGGGCGCGGGGTGCGGCAGAAGCAGCCACCGAAGCGAGCGTCATCACGGAGCGCTAACACCCCGAACGCACCAGCTCCCCCACGCCCCCGCCTGGCCCCGCAGGCTCCCCCACCTGGCCCACAGCAGTGGTACGCGAGGCGGATGGCCCGCTGACGAAACGTGGCAATCCGCCTCGGTTTCCTCCCTGGCTGCGGGCACCGCCAACGCGCTGACTAGTGCAAACGTGCAGAGCGCGGCTGCAAGGACACTCAGCGTGAGGCAGGCTGGACGCATGGGCAACCCAGATCCGCCGAAAGCACAGTCGCGGCACTTTCCGCAGCGGTCGGAGAGCGTCGCGTCGGCTCGGCGTTTCGTCCGGACCGCCTTGGGCGGAGCCGCGCCACACGTAGTCGACACCGCTCAGCTTCTGGTCAGCGAATTGGTGACCAATGCGGTGCTCCATGCGGCCACCGATGTGCACGTGTCGGTTCGAACCGTTGGCAGCAGGGTGTGCGTGCAGGTCAGCGACGCTCGGCCCGCCCGCTGCCTGACGCCGCGGAAAAGCCCTCCGTACGCCGGTACGGGACAGGGCCTGGCCATGGTCGAGTTGCTCGCGTACCGCCACGGGTTCGAAAGCGGTGAAGACCACAAGACGGTGTGGTTCGAGCTGCGGTCCGATGGCCTGCCACCGCCGTCCTCCGGCTGGCAGCCCGCCCTGCCGGCGTCCTTCAGCTCCCGCGAGACCGTCATGCTGGTGGACATGCCGAGCACCTTGTACTCGGCATCCGAACAGCATCGGCACGCGCTGCTGGGCGAGCTCGCGCTCGCCGCATCCGCCGGAGACGGACTCGGTGTCGAACCGGAGGATCTTGCCGCCGCTCACGACATGAACAATGTCATCAGCGCCTGTGTGACGGCCGCGCTGAAGCAGCATCCGCCCCTTACGGACATCCACTCCCTGCCCCTGCCGGTACCGGCGGACGCCGCACCATCGATGGCGGCCCTGCGTCAGGTGCTCGAACTGGCCGAAACGGCAGCCCGGGAAGAGCGCTTGCTCACTCTGCCGGCTCTGCCGCGTAGCCGCGCCTTTCAGCAATGGCTGCTAGACCAGATCATCGGCCAGCTCAACGGCGGATCACCCACCGCATGGACGCTGGTGCCCCACGAGCCGGGCGTCAGCCCCTCGGAACTGGTGCCGTGGGACCACAGCCATGTGCGGGCCAGCAGGGTCCCGACCATTGCCGCCGACGAGACGAACCGGATCGTCGCAGCGAACGGGCCGGCGGCCGACCTGCTCGGCTGGAAGGCGGACGAGCTCGTCGGACACAGGCTCACCACCATCGTTCCGGAGCACTTGCGGCAACGCCACATCTCGGCGTTCACCTCGCTGCTGCTCACCGGTCAGGCCCGCATCCTGGGCCGCTCGGTGCCGCTTCCCGCGCTGCACCACGATGGCCACCTGGTCCCTGTCCGGCTGATCATCCAGACCCAGGAGACGACCGACGGCCGCACCGTGTTCGTCGCCCAACTGGCCCCCAGGGCGACCGAACCCGTGCATGCGCAGAGCGCTCCCGAGAAAGGTCAGCCCTCGGCGCCCCAGGAGCCAGGCGGCCCATACCGCCCGATCGTCCCGGAACGCGACAGCAGGCCGAGCGGCTCCGATACGGACATGTCGGCGCTAGAGCGGCTCACCCTGCTGGCTGGCATCGGCAACGCGCTGAGCAACACCATGAACTTGCACGAGGGGTTGCAGAGCGTGGGCCGGATCTTGACGCAACAGCTGGCCGACTGGTGCGCGGTGGACCTGCTCGACAACCATGCCCAAGTGGACCGGGCCTGCGTCGTCCACCGCCGTCCGCCCCAGGGGCTGCTCCCCCAGGAGTACGAGGGCAGGCTTCCCCCGATGTCCCAGGTCGCGCGAGGCCCCCTGGCCCGAGTGCTGCGCGGCGCGGGCCCGCTGCTGCTCACCGAGGCTCCCCCGCCGCCCCAGACCGAGAGCCCCCTGGACACCCAGTATGTGGAGCTGTTGGAGCAACTGGGCACGACGAGCGCCATCATCGCCCCGCTTCGGGCGCGCCGGGAGATCTTCGGTGCCTTGACCGTTGCCCGCATGGGTGCGGACCGGCCGTTCACCGCGGACGAACTGTCCCTCGTTGACGACGTGGTCCGCACCCTCGCCCTGGGAGTGGACAACGCCCGCCTGTACCAGGACACCCGCAACGTCGCCGAACGCCTCCAGCACTCACTGCTCCCCAAACTTCCGGTTGTGGAGCACCTACAGTTGGCCGCCCGCTATGTCGCCTCGTCCGCCACCGCGCAGGTCGGCGGCGACTGGTACGACAGCTTCCTCGTCTCCGAGGGCACGGCGCTGGTCATCGGCGATGTCACCGGGCACAACCTCGACGCGGTCGTCATGATGGGCCAGTTGCGCAGCATGCTCCGCGGCATCGCCATTGATCGCCAAGAGCCTCCGCAGGCGGTCCTGCGCCGCCTGGACCTGGCCAACCACAGCCTGTACCAAGAGGCGACGGCCACCTGCCTGTACGGCCTCCTCAAGGGCCCCGCCCACGGTCCCTGGGAATTTCACTTCTCCTCCGCGGGGCATCTACCACCGCTGCTGACCACCGCGGAAGGCGACACCTGCTACCTCGAAGACGGCGCGGGCCTGCTCCTTGGGATGGACCCCGACATGCCCCGCCCCGACGGCACAAGCGACCTGCCGCCCCACTCGACCCTGCTGCTGTACACCGACGGCCTCATCGAGCGCCGCGGCGAATCCCTCGACCACGCCATGGCCCGACTGCGCCGCCTCACCGCCACCCTGGCACGCGAGCCCCTCGACGTGTTCTGCGACGAACTCCTCATCGGCCTAGGCGCCGACAACGCCGACGACCTAGCCATCCTCGCGGTACGCCCCACCCCGCCCTCCTGATCGCAACCCAGGCGCGCCCCACGCACAGGCGCCCCGGGCGCCGTCCGTCACGGACAGTTCCCAGGGCGCCAGCCAGCCAGCGCAGCGATCACCGCAGCGACCGCGCGCGCCAAGGCCACTCAGCGGTGCGCAGCGACCGCCGTTACGCCGATATCGACCGTTGTACCTTGATCGACTGAAGCAGGCCGATCGCTATCCACGCGGCGAACATCGAGGTGCCGCCGTAGGAGACGAAGGGCAGTGGCAGGCCGGTGACCGGCATGATGCCGAGCGTCATGCCGATGTTCTCGAAGGACTGGAAGGCGAACCAGGCGATGATCCCGGCCGCGACGATGGTCCCGTACAGCTCGGGGGCGCTGTGGGCGATGCGGCAGGCGCGCCACAGCACCACGCCCACGAGCAGGATGATCAGGCCGCCGCCGAGGAAGCCGAGTTCCTCGCCCGCGACCGTGAAAACGAAGTCCGTCTGCTGCTCGGGGACGAACTGCCCGGTGGTCTGGCTGCCCTTGAACAGGCCCGAGCCGGTCAGTTGGCCCGAGCCGATGGCGATGCGGGCCTGGTTGGTGTTGTAGCCGACGCCGGCGGGGTCCAGGGCCGGGTTGGCGAACGCGGCGAAGCGGTCGATCTGGTACTGGTCCAAGATGTTGAGCTGCCAGATCAGCACGATGCCCAGCACGCCCGCGCCGAGGATGCCGGCGATCCAGCGGTTGGACGCACCGGATGACAGCAACACGGCCAGCACGATGACGGCCATCACCATCACCGAACCGAGGTCCGGCATCAGCAGCACGATGGCGATGGGCACGGCGGCGATGGCCAGGGACTGGAGCACGGTGCGGTGATCGGGATGCTGCCGGTCGCCCGCGTCCACCTTGGCCGCGAGCAGCATCGCCATGCCCAGAATGATGGTGATCTTGGTGAACTCGGAAGGCTGGAGCGAGAAGCCGCCCCCGAGCTGAATCCAGGAGTGCGCTCCGTTGACCGTGGAGCCCAGCGGCGAGAGCACCGCGAGCACGAGGATCACCGAGAGCCCGTAGAGCACCGGCACCGCGCTGCGCAAGGTGCGATGGCCCAGCCAGATGGTGGCAACCATCATGCCAAGGCCGAGGCCGGTGTTGAGGGTGTGCCGGAAAAGGAAGGAGTACGGGTCGCCGCCGGTGAGCTCGGTGCGGTTGCGGGTGGCGGAGTAGACCAGTATCGCGCCCATCGCGGACAGCGCGAGCGCCGCGATCATCAGCGTCCAGTCCAGTCGGCGCACGATCGAGTCGCGTGCCGTCAGCTTTCCCCAGGCGCCGGGCTCCGGGCTGAAGCGGCGTACGAAGAAGCCGTCCCAGGAGGTCACTGTCCTCGCCTCCCGGCCGCCACGAACGGCGGTGCGGCGGGGGTGAGCGCGGAGACAGGGCGATCGCCCGCCGCCAGCGTCGTCACCGGCCGCTGGTCCAGTTCGCGTGCGGCGAGTACGGGTGTCTGCTCGACCGGCACGCTCTCCTTGGGAGGCTTGATGCGCGGCGCCTCGATCGTGCCGTCCTTCTCGATCGTGGGCAGCTTTTGCTGCGGAGTGGGCAGCAGGCCCTTCTTCTTGTCGATCTGGCCCTTGGCGTCCACGCCGTACAGCGCGCTGTAGATGTTGCGTACGGCCGGGCCCGACGCACCGGAACCGGTGCCGCCCTGCGAGATCGTCATGACGATCGTGTAGTCCTTGGTGTACGAGGCGAACCACGAGGTCGTCTGCTTGCCATGCACCTCGGCGGTGCCGGTCTTCGCGTGCATCGGGATCTTGTCCTGCGGCCAGCCACCGAACCGCCAGGCGGCGGAGCCGTTGGTAACCACACCGGCCAGCGCCTTATCGATCTTGTTGCGGGTCTCGCCGCGCATCGGCAGCTTGCCGTGCGAGGTGGGGGCGATCTCCTCGACCTTCTTGCCATCGGGGCTGACGATGGCCTTGCCGACCGTGGGGTCATACAGCGTGCCGCCGTTGCTGATCGCGCTGTAGATCGACGCCATCTGTATCGGCGTGACGAGGGTGTCGCCCTGTCCGATCGAGTAGTTGACGCTGTCACCGGCGCGCATCTTCATGCCCTCGGCGCAGTTCTCGCGAGCGACCCGGGTGGCGTAGTCCTCTTTCTTGGTCTTCGCTTGCTTGCACCAGGCGTCCTTGTTGGCCTCGTAGAAGTCCTTCTTCCACTGCCGGTCGGGCACTCGGCCGGGGACCTCGTTGGGCAGGTCGATGCCCGTTTCGTCACCGAGCCCGAACTGATGGGCCGTCTTGTAGAAATAGTCGCCCGGCTTCTTCTTCGGGTTGTTTCCGCCGTCTTTTTGCCACTGCTTGTACGCGAGGTCGTAGAAGACGGTGTCGCAGGAGACCTCTAGGGCGCGGCCGATGTTGATCGGTCCGTAGCCCTTGGACTCGAAGTTCTTGAAGACCTGGCCGCCGATGTTGAAGGCGCTGCTGCAGTTGTACGTGTTGTCGAAGGCGTAGCCCGCGTTCACCGCGGCGGTCGCCGAGATGACCTTGAAGATCGAGCCGGGCGCCGCCTGTCCTTGGATGGCCCGGTTCAGCAGCGGATAGTTGGAGCTCTTGCCGGTGAGCTTGTTGTAGTCCTTGCCGGAGATGCCGCCGACCCAGGCGTTGGGGTCGTAGGTCGGGTTGGAGGCCATCGATACGATGCGGCCCGTCTTGGACTCCATGACCACAACGGCGCCCGCGTCCGCCTTGTAGTTCCGGTTGGTGTTGCGGTCGTGCACCTTGCGGGCGGCCTTCATCGCCTTGTTGAGCTCCTTCTCCGCTATGGCCTGCACGCGCGCGTCGATGCTCGTGACGACGTTGGCGCCGGGCTCAGCCTGGTCGCTGTTGGCCTTGCCGATGACGCGCCCGAGGTTGTCCACCTCATAGCGGGTGACTCCGGCCTTGCCGCGGAGGCGGCTGTCGTAGGTGCGCTCAAGCCCGGAGCGGCCGACCTGGTCGGACCGCAGCAGCGGCGACTCGCTGTCCTTGGCCTTCGTGATCTCTTCGTCGGTGACCGGCGAGAGGTAGCCGAGCACCTGCGCGGTGTTGGCCTCGCCGGGCGCGGCGTAGCGGCGTACGGCGGTGGGCTCGGCGCTGATGCCGGGGAACTCTTCGGCCCGCTCGCGGATTTGGAGAGCCTGCTGGGTGGTGGCCTCGTCGGTGATCGGGATCGGCTGGTAAGGGGAGCCGTTCCAGCAGGGCTGCGGAGTCTTCGCGTCGCACAGCCGTACCTTGTCGGCGACCTCCGTGGGCTCCATGTCGAGCACCTCGGCGAGCCGGCCGAGCACGGCCTGGCCGTCGTCCGGCATCTTTATCAACTCGGTGCGGCTTGCGGAGACCACGAGCCGGGTCTGGTTGTCGGCCAGCGGTACGCCGCGGGCGTCGAGGATGGAGCCGCGTACGGCCGGCTCGACGACCTGTTGGACATGGTTGTTGCTGGCCTGGTTGGCGTACTCGTCGCCGTTGCGGATCTGGAGGTACCACAGCCGGCCGCCGAGCGTGAGCAGCAGCGAGAACACCAGGATCTGAATGGCCACCAGCCGGATGGTGATCCGGGTGGTCCGCCCGGTCTCCGGAATGTTGCTCACCGTGTCCCCCTGACCAGTTGGTACCGGAGCGCGTATCGGTTGTCATACGAGCCGCCGTCCGGGCCGCCATACGAGCCGCCGCGCGGGCCCCGCGCAGATGCGTGCTGCCTCACAGGCGCTTGACCCCCTTGATGCGTGCCGTCTTGCTCTTGACCGGCTTGGCCAGCAGGCCGCCGCGCTGGCTGCCGATGCGTACCGACTTGCCCAGCCGAATGGACTTGCCGAACCGGCTGGGTTTGCCGAGCTGGGCAGCCTTGCCCCAACCGCCGACGCTGCCACCCGCGCCGGAGCCGGGGGTCAGCCAGTTCGGCGAGCGGTCCCTGGTGCCGCCCGACGAGGTGCCGCCACCGTCGCTGAGCGGATGTTTCTCGGTGCGTCGGGCAAGTGCCATCACCAACGGCACGATGAAGGGCGCGAGCAGCAGGTCGTAGAGGGCCGCGGTGAACAGCAGCTTGCTCAGGCCCACGTGCCGGGCCGCATCGTCTCCGACGAGCGTGCCGACCGCCGCGTACAGCAGCGTGGCACCGATCGCGGCGCCCACGACCACCAACATCGGGCCGGTGGCCGAGCGGAGTTGGCCCTTTTCCGGCTTGGCGAGCCCGGCCAGGTAGCCGATGACGCACAGCACCAGCGCGTACCGGCCTGCGGCGTGGTCGGCCGGCGGGGCGAAGTCCACCAGGAGTCCGGCGCAGAAGCCGATCACGGAGCCCGCGGTGTGCCCGTAGACGAGGGCGAGGCCGAGCACGACAAGCAGCAGCAGATCGGGCACGGCGCCCGGCAGTTGCAGTCTGGCCAGCACGGTGACCTGGAGGATCAGGGCAACGACCACCAGGAAGGACGAAAGGGTGATTCGTTTCACTGGGCTGCGCCTCCGGGCGTCGCGTTCGCGCTGGGGGGGACCGTCACGGTGATCTTCGGAGTCGGCTTCTTCGCGGGCTTGGGCGGCAGCACCTCATCGCGCGGGTTGGTACGCGGCGGCTTGACGACGACGCCGACGATGTCGAGCTTGGTGAAGCCCACGTACGGGCGGACCTGGACGGTGCGGGTGAGGTCACCGCGCGAGGGGTCGACGCGGACCACCTCGCCGACCGGGACGCCGGGCACGAACGGCCGGTCGGCCCGGGAGCCGAAGGTGACCATCCGGTCGCCCTTCTTCACCTTGGCCTTGCCGTTGAGGAGTTGAACGCGCAGCGAGCGGTCACCCTGCCCGTTGGCGAAGCCGATCTCGCTGGTCTTTTCCAGCCGGGTGCCGACGGTGAAGTCGGGGTCGTTGGCGAGCAGCACGGTGGCGGTGGATGGGCCAACGGTGGTGACCCGGCCGACCAGGCCGTCACCGTTGATGACGGTCATATCGCGGGCGATGCCGTCGTTGCTGCCGGCGTCGATGGTGACCGTCCAGGAGAAGCCCTGGGCCGCTCCTATCGCGATGACCTCGGCGCCCTTAATGCCGTATTGGCCTCGGCCCGCTGTTTTGAGCATCGTGTCGAGTTCGGCGGCGCGAGCGCGATTGCGGTCGTCGCTGCCGAGCTTTTGCTTGAGCACGGCGTTCTCGCGCTCAAGGCTGCTGATCCGATCGTGTCGATCATCGGAGTCCCGTACGGCGGCGATGGCGTTGCCAACCGGGTCAACGGCGGTGGCCACGGTGTCTTCCACCGGACCGAATACCGTTTGTGCCGCCGTGCGCGGCTTGTCGAGCGGGGAGTCCTCGCCACCGCGGATATCCACAGTGATCAGTGCGAACGCGATGGCGACCAGCAGCACCAATAGCAGCCGGCTCTCTCGGGTGTCCCTCACGTACGGCGGCCGTGCCTTCCTCGTCGGACCGGCCACTCCGGGGCGGCGGCCGGTCGGGGCGTCCTGCCTCTATGGAAACGCTGTCCGTACGGACCGCGTCCTGGGTTGGGGGGTCCTGCTGCGTACCGCGCGATGTGCGGCTACGAGTGACGCGGCATGCGCTGTACCGGTGATGCGGGTTTTATGACGTCATACGAGGTTTACGCGACCCATTATGCGGAGGTTCCACCGCTCCAGGACGTGGTCACCTGCGCGGCGGCATCCGTTCACCCGACCGTTGGTTCAGCGCCGTGGCTGGGAGTCGAGGACCTGCTGAAGCGCCTCGAACTCTTCCACGCACTTGCCCGCGCCGAGGGCCACGGAGTCGAGCGGGTCCTCGGCGATGTGGATCGGCATTCCGGTCTCGCGGCGCAGCCGCTCATCGAGCCCGCGCAGCAGCGCGCCGCCGCCGGTGAGCACGATGCCGCGGTCCATGACGTCGCCGGAGAGCTCGGGCGGGCACTTGTCGAGCGTGGTCTTCACCGCATCGACAATCGAGTTGACGGGCTCTTCGATGGCCTTGCGCACCTCGGAGGCGGAGATGACCACCGTCTTGGGCAACCCGCTGACCAGGTCACGGCCGCGGATTTCGGTGTGCTCCTCCTGCTCGGACTCGTACGCCGAACCGATGGTGATCTTGATGCTCTCGGCGGTGCGTTCGCCGAGCAGCAGGCTGTACTCCTTCTTGATGTGCTGGATGATCGCGTTGTCGAGCTCGTCGCCGGCCACCCGGATGGACTGTGCCGTGACGATTCCGCCGAGCGAGATGACCGCGACCTCGGTGGTGCCACCGCCGATGTCCACGACCATGTTGCCGGTCGCCTCATGCACCGGGAGCCCGGAGCCGATCGCCGCCGCCATCGGCTCCTCGATGATGTGCACCTGGCGGGCACCGGCCTGCGTGGACGCCTCAATGACGGCGCGGCGCTCGACTCCGGTAATGCCGCTGGGCACACAGACCACGACGCGCGGCCGGGCCAGATAACGGCGCTTGTGAATCTTTAGAATGAAATAGCGGAGCATACGCTCGGTGATCTCAAAGTCGGCGATAACGCCGTCCTTCAGGGGTCGCACGGCGACGATGTTCCCCGGCGTCCTGCCGATCATCTTCTTCGCTTCGGCGCCCACGGCGAGAATCCCGCCAGTGTTCGTATTGATCGCGACAACAGACGGCTCGTTGAGGACGATCCCACGGCCTCTGACGTAAACCAGCGTGTTGGCGGTCCCGAGGTCGACAGCCATGTCACGGCCGATGAACGACATGTTGTTCCCCATGAGGATGCGTCTGGCCTTCCCAACTGGAGCGAATGCTTGCTTGAGGTCGGCGTGGTGGGTGCGCTTACGAGGCGCGCGAGGTTCCATCGTAGTCTCGCCCGTGGCTGCACGGCGCGAGGGTTCCTCCGCCATTGTCGGCGGAACACGGGCTGGCCCCTACCTATGGGGACGTCGTGTCGCGGTGATGCGTTCCCTCAAACGATGGGCATATGCCAGGGAGCAACCGGAAAAACACGGTCGCTCCCTGGTCAACAGGGGCTCACTGTGGTCAGCGAAGTGAGGAAACCGATCAAAATATGGTCGTCTCGTCAGGCAAGACCGGGAAAGAAAATCTTCATCTCTCGCTCGGCGGACTCCTCGGAGTCCGACGCGTGAATGAGGTTCTCCCGCACGATGGTGCCGAAGTCACCGCGGATACTGCCGGGCGCGGCGGCGATCGGGTCGGTCGGCCCAGCCAGCGCCCGTACGCCCTCGATCACCCGCTCGCCCTTGACCACAAGGGCCACCACGGGGCCTGACGCCATGAACTCCATCAGCGGCTCGTAGAACGGCTTGCCCATGTGCTCGCCGTAGTGCTGCTCCAGCACCTCGCGCTCCAGGGTCCGCAGCTCAAGGGCGACGATCTGCCAGTTCGCCTTGGTCTCGATGCGGCCCAAGATCTCGCCCACCAGACCACGCCTGACCGCGTCGGGTTTGAGAAGGACGAGGGTGCGCTGGCTCATGATCGCGGCTCCTTGGCGGTGTGACGTGGGTTATTGCGCCCGAGGCTACAGGGGCCCTAGCGGGCCGCCGCACAGGGCCCGCGCGCGACGAGCTGCGCGAGCTCGCGTGCTGGTGACGGCGGAAGCCCGGCTGTCGGTGCGGCGCGCGGCACGGGCCCGGTGTCAGTGCGGCGCGGGAGCCCGCATGCCGGTATGGCGCACAGGCCCGCATTCCGGTGCGGTGCGCGAGCTCTGCGCTGAGGTACGGGTCGCCCGATGCGGGCCGAAAGGCCAGCCCGTGCGGGGTTACGGTCGCGGCCACCACCGAGGGAGAGGGGCAAGACTCCCCGCAGGCCGGGGCACGCGGCCCGACCTGGCCCCTGGCCCGACCGGCTTACGCAGAGTCAGACGCCGCGCGGGGTGCGCCATCCCCGGCCGGCCCGGCCCCGACTGTTCCGCCCCTGACCGTTCCGCCCCCGGCCGGTCCGTCCCCGGCCGGTCCGCCCTCGGGCGTGCCGTCCGCAGCGGACCTGCCGGTCGCCGCTCCCGCTCGCGCCTCCGCCTCCGCCTCCACCTCCGACTCCGACTCCGACGCAGCTTGCGCCTCGGCCGCTGCCTTCGCCTCCGCTGCCGCGTCCATCGCCGCGAAGCGGACCTTCGCCTCGTCGATGTGGCGCCCGTAGTGGATGGACGCCCACCACAGACCTGCGAACACGGCGCCCAGGAAGAACATCACCGGCACCACGAAACCGCTCAGCACCAGGCCGAATTGCAGCACCCAACCGACCTGGAGCGCCCACGGCCAGCGGAGCATGCCGCACAGCAGCACACACAGTCCCATGGCGATGCCGCTGACCGTCCACACCGTTGCCATGGACAGGTCGGACTTCATGGCGACCAGCCCAGCGAAGCCGATGACGAAGAACTCGCTGATCAAGGTGGTCGCACACAGCATTCGCAGCGTTCGCACGCTCAGTCCCTCCCAAGGAGCAGCCGGGCTTCTCCCACGGTGATGACAGAACCGGTGACCAGGACGCCGGCGCCAGCGAACTCGGAATCCTCCTCGGCAAGCGTCACGGCCACCTCAAGCGCCTCGTCAAGACGCGGCTCGACCTGAACGCGGTCGGGCCCGAAGATCTCCACGGCGACGGCCGCCAACTCATCCACGTCCATCGCCCGGTCGTGCGCATACCGCGTCACCACGACCTCGGTGAAGATCGGCTCGAACGCCTCCAGGATGCCCCGCACGTCCTTGCCCGAGCTGCTGGCCACCACCCCGATCAGCCGGCTGAAGCTGAATGCCTCGGTGACCGCCTCGGCCGCCGCCCGCGCACCCGCCGGATTGTGCGCCGCGTCGAGCACCACGGTTGGGCTGCGGCGCATCACCTCAAGCCGACCAGGCGAGCTGACGTTCGCCAAGGCGGCCCGCACGATGTCCAGGTCGAGGGTGCGGGCGTGCTGCGAGCCGATGCCGAAGAACGCCTCAACGGCGGCGAGCGCGACGGCAGCGTTGTGCGCCATGTGCGCCCCGTGCAGCGGGAGGAAGATGTCCGGATACTCACCGCCGAGCCCGCGCAGCGTCAAGAGCTGACCGCCGACCGCGACTTCCCGGGCGAGCACGCCGAACTCCATGCCTTCCCGCGCCACCGTGGCGTCCACCTCGACCGCACGCTTGAGCAGCACCGACGCCGCATCCACCGGCTGCTGGGCCAGCACCACGGTGCAGCCCGCGCCACCATCCGCCGCGTCCCTGGCCTTGATGATTCCGGCCTTTTCGACGGCGATCTGCTCGGGAGTGGTGCCGAGCCGGTCGGTGTGGTCGAGCGAGATCGGAGTGACCACGGCGACCGTTCCATCGATGACGTTGGTCGCGTCCCAGGTGCCGCCCATGCCGACCTCGACCACCGCGACGTCCACCGGCGCGTCGGCGAACGCCGCGTACGCCATGGCCGTCAACACCTCGAAGAAGGAAAGCCGGAACTGCTGCTGCGCGTCGGTCATCTCCACATACGGCTGGATGTCCCGGTACGTCTCGACAAACCGCTCCGCGGAGATCGGCTCGCCGTCCAAGCTGATGCGCTCGGTGATCGACTGCACATGCGGGCTGGTGTAACGGCCCGTCCGCAGGTCGAAGGCTCCGAGGAGCGCCTCGATGATGCGGGCGGTGCTGGTCTTGCCGTTGGTGCCAGTGATGTGGATCGCCGGATACGCGCGCTGCGGGTCGCCCAGGATGTCGAGCACGGCCTTGATGCGCTCGACCGAAGGGTCGAGCTTGGTCTCGCCCCAGCGCCCGGCGAGCTCCACCTCGACCTCGCGCAGCGCGCGATCTAGCTCGGGGTCATGGGGCCGAGATGGCACACCATCGCCCTGGGGCGGCCCCGCCTGGGTACGCAGGGTGCGACTGCCCGCCTCAATCAGGGCGAGGTCGGGGTCGCGCTCGGTCTCGGCCTTGACGATCTCGTCGAAGCCGTCGAGCCCATCGGGCTCGGATTCGTCACTCGGGGGGCGCTCGCTCACGGCGCCCAGTCTACGAGGCGGGTACGACAGCACGAGCTCTCGCCCGGCCAACGCTCGACGAAGGATGCCCCCGCACCGAGGGGAGCGGGGCCAACGCCGGTGGAATGCGGGGGTGCCCGCATGCGGCACCGATGCGATGCGGGGGGTACGCGGGTGCGGCACCGGTGGGATACGCGTGGGACACGACGGCCCGCCACGGCCGTGTTCAGTGGACGAGGTGCCAGCGGGACATACGGTTTGCACCGATAACTGCGGATAGCAAGGGGTAGTCGCCGATATCTTGCGCATCGTTCCCCTGGACGCGACCGCTCCCCTTGATGTGATGAGCCCATCGTCATCCGGCGAACGCTGGGTGAGGGCTGGATGAGGGCTGGATGCCACACCCCCCGAACGACGACCCGTTCCGGCCGGAGGCGGCGCCCGGCGCACTGCCCACGGCGGTGATCTGGGCGGGCGTCGATGGTCGGGCGGTCGCAGCCGACCGCCGGTGCGGGCGCATGTTCCGGCTGGCGGGCCGGGTGAGCCACTCAGCAACCGCATGCCACCCGACCCGGCGACCGGCCGCACACACACTCCACGACTGTCAGCGCCCGTCAGCCACTCCTGGAGACCCCTTGCACTCCCTCCCCGCGCGCAGTGTCGCCATCGTCCTCGGCACCCGCCCCGAGCTGGTGAAACTCACCGATCTCGTGCGACTCCTCGGCCCCGCGGCACACCTGGTGCACACCGGCCAGCACTACGACGAGGAGTTGTCGGGCCGCTTTCTCACCGAACTCGGGCTGCCCGCGCCGACATTCCTGATCGGCGTCGGCGGGCAGTCCCGCGCCGGGCAGATCTCGGCCGCACTCGGGCAACTCGACGCACTCTTCGCCGCCGAGCCGCCGCTCGCGGTCGTCGTCCAGGGCGACACGAACGCTGCGCTCGCCGGAGCGCTCGCCGCCAACGCCAGGACCATCCCCCTCCTCCATGTGGAGGCCGGGCTGCGCAGCCACGATCGCAACATGCCCGAGGAGCACAACCGGGTACTGATCGACCGGATCGCCGACGTACTGTGCGCGGCAACCGAGGACAACCGGGCCAACCTGCTCGCCGAGGGGCTCAGCGACGAGCGGATCGCCGTGACCGGCAACACCGTCGTCGAGGCCGTACACGCCCAGCTCCCCGGCCCCGACGAGCGGGCCGACCTCCTCCAGCGGTACGGGCTCACCGCGGACGGCTATGTCCTGGCCACCGTGCACCGCCCGGAGAACACCGACGATCCCGCCGCACTGCGCGCCATCGTGAACGAGCTGAACTCCATCGCCGCCACCGGCAGGCCGGTTCTGCTGCCGCTGCACCCGCGCACCCGCAGCCGCATCGAGGCGGCGGGCCTCGATGCGCTGCTCACTGGCCTGACGGTGACCCGACCACTCGGTTACGGCGACTTCCTGGCCCTGGCCCGACACGCCGCGCTGATCGTCTCGGACTCCGGCGGCATCCAGGAGGAGGTCACCGTCCTGGGCCGCCCGTTGATCGTCGTACGCCGTTCCACCGAGCGGCCCGAGGCGATGGCCGACTTCGCCGACCTGGTCACCCCCGGCCCCGGCATCGGCGAACTCGCCCGCCACCGGCTCGCTGACTGCGAGCTCGGCCTGCGCCGCCTGGCCGCCCTGCCGAGCCCCTTCGGCGACGGACGGGCATCGGAGCGGATCGTCGGGCTGCTCGCGGAGATCGCCGCCCGCGCGGAGTTCACCACGGCGGCGTAAGACCGCCCGGCCGCACCCACACGCCCCACCGCCGCCACAGCAGTACCTCTGGCGCCACCAGGCGCCACCCGCGCCGCCCCATCGAACCACCACCTCGCGGGGCGACCCCAGCAGCGCCCCGCGGTGCCACCCGCCCCTGCCATCCGCACTGCCGCCAAAGCCACCGCAGCCCGTCCAGAAAGTCCACTCCATGACCCTCGTGCTGCTGTTCTTCCCCGTCGCCCTGCTTCTTTGCTTCCTCCTCTACTGGGCCGGCGCCCGGCTCTCCTATCTGCGCCAACCGAAGACCGTGCCCGGTGACCCGCGGGACTTCGACTGGCATTTCTTCGTGCCCTGCCGCGATGAGGAGGCCGTCGTCGAGGCCACCGTCACGCGACTGCGGCGTGACTTCCCCGCTGGCCATGTCTGGGCGATCGATGACGACAGCGACGACCGGACGGCCGAGATCGTCGCGGGCCTCGCCGCGTATGACGGACATGTACACCTCGTACGCCGGCAGCGACCGAACGCCCGTCTCGGCAAGGGGGCCGCGCTGAACGCCGCGTATGACCAGCTCAACCAGTTTCTTCCCGGGGGCGCCGACCGCGCACGGATTGTCGTGTGTGTCATCGACGCGGACGGCCAACTCGCGCCGCAGGCCCTGGCACACGTCTGCGGACCCGCCGCCTTCGGCTCCTCGGACATCGGCGGTGTGCAGATCAACGTCCGGATGCGCAATGTGGATGACCGGCGCCCGCTGCCCGAGCACGGGCGGCTACGCAACGCCCTGGCCCGGCTCCTGGTTCGCCTGCAAGACATGGAGTTCTCCGTATCCAACGTAGGCATGCAACTCCTGCGCACCCGCACCGGATCGGTTGGCCTCGGCGGAAACGGCCAGTTCACCCGGCTCATCGCGCTGGACCGGATCGCCGAAGCCGAGCGGCGCCCCTGGCAGCGCGGCGCCCTCCTGGAGGACTACGAGCTGGGCCTGCACATGATCCTCGGCGGCTACCAGATCACCCATGTCGCCGACACCTGGGTCTCCCAGGAGGGCCTGCCGCGTACCCGCCGGCTGCTCACCCAGCGCACCCGCTGGGCCCAGGGCAATTTGCAGTGCGTGCGCTACGCACCGCGCGTGATCGCCTCTCGCCACTTCTGCGGCCGGGGCGTCCTGGAGACGCTGTACACCTTCTTCCAGCCGGTCGCGCACCTGCTCACGCTCGTGTTGTGCGCCGTGCTGTGCGCGGCGCACGGCGCCGACATCGCCGACGACGGCGTGCGCGACGCACTGGGCACGATCACCGCGGCCTGGCCGCTGGCCATCGCACTCGCGGTCGTTTCGATCGGCCCGTTCGTGCTGTGGGGCCCGATCTACCGGCGCGACCGCGCGCCCGATCGGTCGCTGCTGGTCGCGCTGCTGTGGGGGCTGGCGCTGTGGCTGTACGCGTACCACCTGTTCCCCGCGTCCGCGCGGGCGCTGGGCCGGATGTTCCGGGGCCGCGGCGGTTGGGCGAAGACACGCCGTAACGCGGAGGTGGTCACCGCGGGTCCGGCCGCCCTCGAAAGCTGACCATCCGCGCCAACTGCCCCGTCCCCGCCCGCGCCACCCCCGCCGCCGCACGCAAATGGGCCCCGCACCACCACAGTGGTGCGAGGCCCGTTCGGCCGCTACGTTCGCCCGTTACGGTACGGCCGTTACGCCTCCGGCAGCGACGCGAGTTGGGCCGTGATCCGAACGATGCCGGCCTCGGCCGACTCAAGCCGCTTGCGGATCTTGTCAACCACCGGCGCCGGCGCCTTGGCGAGGAACGCCTCGTCGCCGAGCTTCGCAGTCGTCTGGACCTTCTCCTTCTCAGCCGCCGCCAGGTCCTTCGCCAGCCGCTTGCGCTCGGCCGCCACATCGATGGCGCCCGACAGGTCAAGTGCCACCGTCGCGCCCACGACCGGCAGCGAAGCCGTCGCCGTAAAGCCTTCATCCGCGGCCTGAAGCCGCAGCAGCGAGCGGATCGCTGCCTCGTGCGACGCGAGCCCGGCGCCCTCCAGGTCAAGCTGGGCCGGAACCCTCTGACCCGGCTGTAGCCCCTGGTCGGAGCGGAACCTGCGGACCTCGGTGACCAGTTCCTGGAGCACCGCGATCTCTCGCTCGGCCGCCGCGTCCCTGAAGCCGCTGTCGGTCGGCCACTCGGCGATGACGAGGGACTCGCGCCCGGTGAGCGTGGTCCACAGGGTCTCGGTGACGAACGGGACGATCGGGTGCAGCAGCCGCAGCGTCACGTCGAGCACCTCGCCCAGCACCCGCCGCGAGACGTCCGCGGCCGGGCCACCCGCCTGGAAGACGGTCTTGGACAACTCGACGTACCAGTCGAAGACCTCGTCCCACGCGAAGTGGAACAGCGTGTCGGAGAGCTTGGCGAACTGGTAGTCCTCGTAGAGCGCGTCCACCTCGGCGACGACCGAGTTCAGCCGGGACACGATCCACCGGTCGGCGGCCGACAACTCGGCTGCCGCGGGCAGCGGCCCCTGAACCGTCGCACCGTTCATCAGCGCGAAGCGGGTCGCGTTCCAGACCTTGTTGGCGAAGTTACGGGAACCCTGGACCCAGTCCTCACCGATGGGCACATCGGTGCCGGGGTTGGCGCCCCGGGCGAGGGTGAAGCGAACGGCATCGGAGCCGTACGACTCCATCCAGTCCAGCGGATTGACCGCGTTGCCAAAGGACTTGGACATCTTCTTGCCGACCTGGTCGCGGACCATGCCGTGCAGCACGATGGTCTGGAACGGCGGCGTGCCGTCCATCGCGTACATGCCGAACATCATCATCCGCACGACCCAGAAGAAGAGAATGTCGTAGCCGGTGACCAGGATGGAGTTCGGATAGAACTTCTGGACGCTCGCGCTCTCCTGCGGCCAGCCGAGGGTGGAGAACGGCCACAGACCGGAGGAGAACCAGGTGTCCAGGACGTCGGTCTCCTGGTGCCAGCCGTCGCCGGACGGCGGCTGCTCGTCCGGTCCGACGCACACCGTTTCGCCGTTCGGCCCGTACCAGACCGGGATGCGGTGGCCCCACCACAGCTGGCGCGAGATGCACCAGTCGTGCAGGTTGTCCACCCAGCCGAAGTACCGCTTGGTCATCTCCTGCGGGTGAATGGCGACCCGGCCGTCGCGGACCGCGTCGCCCGCGGGCTTCGCCAGCGGCCCGACCTTGACCCACCACTGCATCGAAAGCCGCGGCTCGATGGTGGTCTTGCAGCGCGAGCAGTGCCCGACAGAGTGCGCGTACGGGCGCTTCTCGGCAACGATCCGGCCATCGGCACGCAGCGCCGCGACGATGGCGCTGCGCGCCTCGAAGCGGTCGAGCCCCTGGAACGGGCCGTGCGCGGTGATGACGCCGCGCTCATCGAGAACCGCGGGCGCGGGCAGGTCGTGCCGCTGACCGATCTCGAAGTCGTTCGGGTCATGCGCCGGGGTGACCTTGACCGCGCCGGTGCCGAACTCGGGATCGACGTGCGCATCGGCGACCACCGGGATACGGCGGCCGGTGAGCGGCAGCTCGATCTCGGTGCCGACCAGGTGACGGTAGCGCTCGTCGTCCGGGTGGACGGCGACGGCGGTGTCGCCGAGCATCGTCTCGGCGCGCGTGGTGGCCACCACCAGCGACGCGTCGCCCTCGCCATACCGGATGGAGACCAGCTCGCCCTCGTCCTGCTGGTACTCCACCTCGATGTCGGAGATGGCGGTCAGACAGCGCGGACACCAGTTGATGATGCGCTCGGCGCGGTAGATCAGCTCGTCGTCGTAGAGCTTCTTGAAGATGGTCTGGACGGCGCGCGACAGCCCCTCGTCCATGGTGAAGCGCTCACGCGACCAGGCGACGCCGTCGCCAAGGCTGCGCATCTGGTCGGAGATCTGCCCCCCGGACTCCGCCTTCCACTGCCAGACCCGATCGACGAACGCCTCGCGCCCCAGGTCGTGCCGGGACTTGCCGTCCTTGGCGAGCTCGCGCTCGACGACGTTCTGCGTGGCGATGCCCGCGTGGTCCATTCCCGGCTGCCACAGCGTCTCGTAGCCCTGCATCCGCTTGCGGCGGGTGACGGCGTCGATCAGCGTGTGCTCGAAGGCGTGGCCCAGGTGGAGGCTGCCGGTGACGTTGGGCGGCGGGATGACGACGGTGAACGGCGGCTTGTCGCTCGCTTCGTCCGCCTCGAAGTAACCGCGCTCTACCCAGCACTCATACAGCTTCCCCTCTACATCGGCCGGCACATACTGGGTCGGCAGTTCGCGGGCGGCGCTGTTGAGCCCGTCGTGCGGGCGCTGAGTGTTGTCGGTCACGAGGCGATTCTACGGGCCGGGGAGACTCCGTTACGAACCCGTTGTTCGCCCCGGGGTGAGACGCCCTCAAGGCGTCCGGGAGGATGGCCGAGTGAGGCGCGCACTGCCGCGCGTGGCCTTCGACACACCGGGGAGACGCCCTATGAGCCACCACCATCCGCAGCCTGGGCCCTACGGTGAGCAACCGGGACCGTACGGCAACGGCGGTGGCCAGCCCCAGGCGCCCAACCCCTATGCGGGCCAGCCGGGTTACGGCTACCCCAATGCTCCCGGCCAACCAGGGCAGCAGAGCCAGCAGAGCCAGCAGGATCAAGCCCCAGCGGGCCAGCCCAGCCAGCAACAACCGAGCTCCACGGGAGGGTCTGCCCAACCCGGCGGCTACGGCCAACCCGCCCCGTACCAGCAGCCAGGCTCCTACGGCCAGCAACCGAACCCGTACGCCCAAAGCGGCGGCTACGGGACGAGCGGCTACGGCCAGCAGAGCCCTTCCCCGTACGCGCAGGGCGCCCAGCCCGCCGCGCCGTACCAGCCGCAGCAGCCCTACCAACACAGCCCATACGCCCAGCCGCAGCCGCCTGGCCAGCCTCAGTTCCCGCAGCCAGGGCCCAGCCCGTACGGTCAGCCGGCCGGGCCCGGTGGGCGGCGTAAGAAGACGGGCCTGGCGATCGGTGCGGCAATCGCCGTGGTGGTCGCCGCGGTGGGGGGCTATCTGCTGTTCGGCGGGGGTGACGGGGGCGGCCCGTACGAGCTGAGTACGCCGGACACGGTGGCCAGCAATTACCAGCGCGTCGGCGAGGGCAAGGACGAGAGCAACCTGACCCCAGCGGGCAAGGCGCAGCTCAAGGAGATACCGGTGGTGGAGGACGCGCACCCGGTTTCGGCCAACTACCAGACGCCCGGGAAGAAGAAGCTTCAGTTCAGCGGGGTGTGGGGCAAGGTCACCAACTCGGAGCGAGCGGCAGACCTCGCACTCGCCGTCATCACCAAGGCCCTCGTGGAGGACGGAACAGCCGAAACGGTCGGAAGTCCCCAAAAATTCACGCCGGCTGGCTTCGACGGCGATGTCCTCAAGTGCCAGGAACTGAAATTCACCTCGCCCCAGGGAGCCATCACCGCCCCCGCGTGCGTCTGGGGTGATGACAGCACCGTCGGCGTGACGGTCATGGCGGACCCGGCGGCCGTCGTCACCGGAGCCGGCATGACGTTGGATGAAGCCGCCACGCTCACGGCCAAAGTGCGAACCGACGCCCGCGTCGAGACCGGCTGACCAGCCGATCCAGTAGCAGGGCTTGGGCCGGCCCCCGGCCAGGCCCGCACGCAGCACCTCGCGCGCCAGGCGCGGCCCCACACCGCGCCCGGTAGCCGCCCCACACCACCGCAGTACGCAGGAGAGCAAAGGACCCCCATGAGTGACGACCAGCCCGGCCCGTACGGTCAGCCGCCCCAGCAACCCCCACAGCCCGGGCCCTACGGTCAGGGCGGCACGGCTGGACAGCCCGGTTACGGCTACCCGCAGCAGCCGACCCAGCCAGGCCCGTACGGGCAGCCGCCACAGCCGGGACCGTACGGGCAGCCGCCACAGCCGGGACCGTACGGGCAACAACCGCAGCCAGGCCCGTACGGGCAGCCGCCACAGCAGGGTTACGGCTACCCGCAGCAGCCCGGCCCGTACGGCCAGCAGGGGCAGTTCTCACAGCCGGGCCCGCCGGTGCCGCCACAGGGCGGAAACAGCAGGAACAAGACGATCGGCATCGTTGTCGGCGCGGTCGTGGTCGTCGCCGCGATCGTCGGCACCATCATCGGCGTCAGCGGCGGCGATGACGCCGATTCGGCGAAGAGCGGCAAGAAGAAGGACGTTGTCGCCGGCGACAACGGCGGTCAAAAGGGCTCGGGCGGCAGCGGGGACTCCGACGACAGCAACAGCGACAGCGACAGCGACGATGCCAACGGCGGCCAGCCGGATGCGCCGGACACCCAGCAGTACAAGCTGACGACGCCGCCAACCGTCGCGTCCGTCTACCAGCGCAAGGGCGAGGGCGAGACGGACAGCGGTCTCGGCGTGGGCGGCGCACAGCCGACGGGTTTCACGAGCGAGGGTTCGATATCCGCGGACTACGAGGCGAGCGGCAAGCGCCTGTCCCTCGGCGGCGCCTACGGCACGTCATCGAACCCGGAGGCCGGCGTGGACTGGTTCTTCCAGCAGCTCGCGACCGGCAGCGGTACGCCCAAGGGCTCGCCGCAGAAGTTCACCCCGGCCGGGTTCGACGGCGACGTCCTCAAGTGCCAGGTGATCGTATCGAAGTCGGTGCCGATCCAGACCTGTGCGTGGGGCGACTCCAGCACGATCGGCGCGGTCATCCTCGGCGACCCGGCCGCGGTCACCAACCCCGGATCGGTCAACCTCAGCCAGGTCGCCGACACCACGGCCCAGGTCCGCAAGGACGCACGCGTGGCGAAGTAGCCCAGCGGCTGCGTACGAAAGGGGCGCCCGGCCAGTTCTTGGCCGGGCGCCCCTCGCGCGTTGATGGGTGCTGCGAGCGCCTACGCGCTCTTCTCGTGCCGCTCGTCCTTGCCGACGATGCGCGGCTCGCGCGGCACCAGGGTCGGGTTCACATGCGAGTGCACGACCTCTTCGGTGATGACGACGCGGGCCACGTCCTTGCGGGACGGCACCTCGTACATCACCGACTGGAGGACCTCTTCCATGATGGCGCGCAGGCCACGGGCGCCGGTACCGCGCAAGATGGCCTGGTCGGCGATGGCCTCCAGGGCCGGGCGGTCGAACTCCAGCTCCACACCGTCGAGTTCGAACAGCCGCTGGTACTGCTTGACGATCGCGTTGCGCGGCTCGACCAGGATCTGTAGCAGCGCCTCGCGGTCGAGGTTGTGGACCGAGGTGATGACGGGGAGCCGTCCGATGAATTCCGGGATCATCCCGAACTTCACCAGGTCCTCCGGCATGACCTCCTGGAACTGGTCGCTGGCCGCGATCTCGCGCTTGGAGCGGATGGTGGCGCCGAAGCCGATGCCCTTGGCGCCCGCACGAGACTCGATGATCTTTTCCAGACCAGCGAAGGCACCACCCACGATGAACAGCACGTTCGTCGTGTCGATCTGAATGAACTCCTGGTGCGGGTGCTTGCGTCCGCCCTGCGGCGGCACGGAGGCCGTGGTGCCCTCCAGGATCTTCAGCAGCGCCTGCTGCACGCCCTCGCCGCTGACGTCGCGGGTGATCGACGGGTTCTCGCTCTTGCGAGCGACCTTGTCGATCTCATCGATGTAAATGATGCCCGTCTCGGCCTTCTTGACGTCGTAGTCAGCGGCCTGGATCAGCTTGAGCAGGATGTTCTCGACGTCCTCGCCGACATAGCCCGCCTCCGTGAGTGCGGTGGCGTCGGCGATGGCGAAGGGCACATTGAGCATCCGGGCCAACGTCTGCGCCAGCAGCGTCTTGCCCGAACCGGTCGGCCCCAGAAGCAGGATGTTGGACTTCGAGAGCTCAATGCCGTCGTCGCGGCTGCTCGCGGCCTCGCCTGCCTGAACGCGCTTGTAGTGGTTGTAGACCGCCACGGACAGCGCCTTCTTCGCGGACTCCTGCCCCACGACGTAGCCCTCAAGGAACTCGTAGATCTCGCGCGGCTTGGGCAGTTCCTCCCAGCGAACCTCGGAGGTCTCCGCGAGCTCCTCCTCGATGATCTCGTTGCAGAGATCGATGCACTCGTCGCAGATGTACACACCGGGTCCTGCGATGAGCTTCTTCACCTGCTTCTGGCTCTTCCCACAGAACGAGCACTTGAGCAGGTCGCCGCCGTCACCGATGCGTGCCACGAGGTGCTTCCCCTTCGCCTGGGATCTGCAACACTTGCACAGACCCGGGTGCTTGCCTATCGACGGTACCTTGCCGGGCCCCCCGTACGGGCCCCCCTTGGCCCGACTCGATCCGAGTGGGCATCGAGTCGCACACCAAGGGGAGCCGCTCCCGGCACGGCGGGACTAAACCGAAACGGACGTCTTGCGGGTGGACACGATCTGATCCACCAGACCGTACGCCAACGCCTCGTCGGCGGTGAGGATCTTGTCCCGCTCGATGTCGTCGCGGATCTTCTCGATCGGCGTGGTGGAGTGCTTGGCCAGCATGTCCTCAAGCTGCGCCCGCATCCGGAGGATCTCGTTGGCCGCGATCTCCAGGTCGGAGACCTGACCGCGCCCGGTCTCGCTGTACGGCTGGTGAATCAGCAGGCGGGCGTTGGGCAGCGCCATCCGCTTGCCGGGCGTACCGGCCGCGAGCAGCACGGCTGCGGCCGAGGAGGCCTGTCCCATGCACACCGTCTGGATGTCGGGCTTGACGAACTGCATCGTGTCGTAGATGGCGGTGAGCGCCGTGAACGAGCCGCCGGGCGAGTTGATGTAGATCGAGATGTCGCGGTCGGGGTCCATCGACTCCAGGCACAGCAACTGCGCCATGACGTCGTTGGCGGAGGCGTCGTCGATCTGGACGCCGAGGAAGATGACCCGCTCCTCGAAGAGCTTGGCGTACGGGTCGTACTCGCGCACACCCTGCGAGGTGCGCTCCACAAAGCGGGGGATCACATACCGGGACTCGGCGGCCGGCCCCTGGTAGAGACCACTACCGACGTTGTTGTTCATCTGCGTGTTCACCATCCTGATGGCGTTCGGTGGTCTGAGTGTGGACGCTCGGGTACCGCTCAGGCCCCGGTGCCACCGCCGCCAGGAACACTCGCGGCGGAGGCCATGACGTCGTCGATCAGGCCGTACTCCTTGGCTTCCTCGGCGGAGAACCAGCGGTCGCGGTCGGAGTCGCGGGTGATCTGCTCGACGGACTGGCCGGTGTGGAAGGCGGTCAGTTCCGCCATCCGCTTCTTCGTGTGCAGCAGCCGCTCGGCGTGGATCTTGATGTCCGAGGCCGAACCCGCCAGGCCGGCGGAGGGCTGGTGGATCAGGATCTCGGCGTTCGGCAGCGCGAACCGCTTGCCCGGCGTGCCTGCGCTGAGCAGGAACTGGCCCATCGAGGCGGCGAGTCCCATGGCGATGGTGACCACGTCGTTCGGGATGAACTGCATGGTGTCGTAGATCGCCATGCCCGCGGAGATGGAGCCACCCGGGCTGTTGACGTAAAGGTTGATGTCCTTGTCAGGGTCCGCGGCGAGCAGGAGTAGCTGCGCGGTGATCTTGTTGGCGATGTCGTCGTCAACCGGCTGGCCGAGGAAGATGATTCGTTCCCCGAGCAACCGGTTGTAGACCTGGTCGCCGAGGCCGCCGCCTACGGTCGGCTCGCCGGCGGAAGGCATCAGATTCGTCACGTATCCACCTGCTCGTTGATTCGACGGCCGCGAGCCGTCTCAGCGTCTATGTGGGCGCGGGGTTAGCGGCGCCGCTGGAACTTCACCCTGCGCGCTTTGGGGGCTCCCGTAGCGCCACCCCTGCCCTCGTACTTACGGACCCTAACGCGCAGGTCGGACAACACCATCCCGCATCAGGAACTGTTCGCTGTGAGCGCAGGCTCTGGGGCGCTGTGCGCTCTCCTGAGCGCCGGTGAGCCCGCATGCCGGGCCGCAGGGCGCGCAGGGCGCCCTCAGCCTCGCGCAGGGCCACTCAGCGCCGCCCCGCGGGCATTCGTCACCTTGCCGTAGGGCCGCGTCCATCCAGCCGTACGCCCGTACGGCCGGTGGGCGCCGGTTCGACACCCAAGCGGAAGGCTCTGCGGCCGTAGCGGCCATCCGGCGGCGGGGACAGGCACGGGTCCGGGCGCGTGCGCGTCCGGACCCGTGCCGTGGCATCCCGTACCGAGATCAGGCCGGGGCTCAGCCCTCGGTCTTCTCCTCGGCCTTCTTGTCCTTCGGCGCCTCGTCGGCCGCGGGCTTCTCGGCGTCGGCCTCGACAGCCTCGGCGCCCTCAGCGTCTGCACCGTCTACAGGTGCCACCGCCTCGACGGTCTCGGCAGTCTCGTCTTCCTCGTCTTCCAGGTCCACGACCTCGCCGTTGCTGTCGGTGACCTTGGCGGCCTCGACAACGACTGCGAGCGCCTTGCCGCGGGCGACCTCGCCGACGAGCATCGGCACCTGGCCACCCTCGACCACGGCCTGCGCGAACTGGTCCGGGCTCATGCCCGAGGACTGGGCGCGGCGCATCAGGTGCTCGGTCAGCTCTTCCTGGCCGACCTGGAGCTTCTCCTTGTTGACCAGCTCATCGAGGATGAACTGGGTCTTGATGCCCTTCTCCGCCTGCTCCTTGGTCTCGGCGTCGAACTCTTCCTCGGTCTTGTCCTGGATCTCCAGGTACTTCTTGAGGTCGAGGCCCATCTGACCGAGCTGGTGGTTGACCAGGTTGTGCTTGCGGGTCTCGATCTCGTCCTGGAGGAGCTTCTCCGGGATCGGGACCTCGGCCAGCTCCAGAAGGGCTTCGAGCACCTTCTCCTGGGCCTGGGTGGCCTGCTCGTACTTCTTCGACTGCTCAAGGCGCTTGCGGCTGTCCGCGCGCAGCTCCTCCAGCGTGTCGAACTCGCTGGCGAGCTGGGCGAACTCATCGTCCAGGGCGGGCAGTTCGCGAGACTTTACCTCGCTGACATCGACCTTGACCTCGGCGTCCTTGCCCTCGGCCGAGCCGCCCTTGAGCTGGGAGGTGAAGGTCGCGGTGGCGCCGGCCTCCAGGCCGGTGACGGCCTCGTCGATGCCGTCGAGCAGCTGGCCGGAGCCGACGGTGTACGAGACACCCTGGGCGACGCCGTCCTCCAGCACCTCGCCATCGACCTTGGCCTCCAGGTCGAGAGTGAGGGTGTCGCCTTCGGCTGCGGCGCGCTCAACCACGCTGGTGGTCGCGAAGCGGTCGCGAAGCTGCTCGATCGCGGCGTCGATGTCCTCTTCGGAAACCTCGACCGCGTCCACGGTGACCTCGATGCCGGAGTAGTCCGGGATCACGATCTCCGGGCGGATGTCCACCTCGGCGGTGAAGGCCAGCAGCTCGCCGTCCTTCAGCTCGGTGATGTCCACCTCCGGCTGACCGAGGACGTTCAGCTCACCCTCGTTGACCGCATCGGTGTAGAACTTCGGGAGCGCGTCATTGACAGCCTCCTCCAGCACCGCACCACGGCCGAACCGCTGGTCGATGACCCGGGCCGGGACCTTGCCCTTGCGGAAGCCCGCCACCGTGACCTGCTGGTTGATCTTCTTGTACGCCGCGTCGAGGCTGGCCTTGAGCTCCTCGAAGGGCACCTCGACAGTGAGCCGAACCCGGGTCGGGTTCAGGGTCTCCACGGCGCTCTTCACGGTTCGGTCTCCTTGGGGGCTGACTTCTTGGGGTTCGTGCTCTGTATCTGAAGGTACGCACCTGTGTGTACTGCCACACGTGGCAGTCAGCAGTGACGCTGCGGATCGCGCCCCTTGACGAAGCGGCCCGCCGTAGTACCAGGGGCGGGCCCGTTCCCATCATCACAGACATAGGCGCGCAGTTTGCATAGTAACCGCAAGCGCGAGCAGCCCCCTAACGGGATCATGCCCGTTCGCGGCCGGCGCGCCCCACAGGCCCTAGGCGAGCCATCACACCGGCGCCATGCCGCCGCGAAATGAAACGGCGCCACCGCTGTAGCTGCGGTGGCGCCTAGGTGGTGCTGGTCGGGGTGGCCGGATTCGAACCGACGACCTTCCGCTCCCAAAGCGGACGCGCTACCAAGCTGCGCCACACCCCGTCGGTGCGACACGTAGGGTACATGCCCGCCGGCCTCCATGGTTGCCACTTACCCATTGGCTGTCCACTGGCTCATCCACTGGGCAGACCGGAGTGTGCGGAAGTCGGGGCTGACCCGCTACGATGCACCTCGTGCCACGGCCGGGCCCGCGAGGGCTCGTACGGACCGGTGTTCATGTGATTGCTCACGCGATCAGCTCACCTGGTGTGCCGGTGCGCGCGGGCGTAGCTCAATGGTAGAGCCCCAGTCTTCCAAACTGGCTACGCGGGTTCGATTCCCGTCGCCCGCTCCATGGCGTGGCCAACGGCCCGGCGTGCGGATTCTCCGCCGCCGGGCCGTTGGCGTATGCCCAGCGCGTGACGCTCCTGCGGGCATCGGCCGACTCATCGGCTTGAGGGCATCCCGTGCCGGCTTTCGCACGTCTCGCGCACCCTTGGGCTCTTCGGTGGCGTGCGTTGGGCGGAGGCGGCGGCGTGCGGGTTCCGCACCGGGCCGCACGAGGCCGCTTTGGGGTCGTTTTCCGGGTCGTTTCGATGGGAGGCCGCTGGGGACTCGGCGGCAGTGGCACGACGTGAGCGGACTCCGACGCACCTGTCGCCCAACCCGGCGAGGTCAGCCCGGATCGCCCAGCCCGACCTGCGCCCGCCGTCCAGCGCTGGCCGGCGGGCTCCTTGCATGCGGGCCAGGGCATGCCAAAAAGGCCGCACCGTGCCGGCCGTTACGGCCGCGTGCTCTCGCTCGGGGCTGACCTTGCCTCCCGGCGTCTTTGCGGACGCGAGGGATGCAGGTGTGCCCCGGCTAGAAGTCGATGTCGCTGAGCCCCTCGGCCACGTTGTCCAGGAACTCCTGAATGTCTGGGGACGCATCGGTCGATGCGAGCAGGAACCCAAAGAGCATGGCAATGAGCATGGGCCCAGCCTTGATCTTCCCAGCCCTGTAGACAAACACCAAAACTATGCCAACCAGCAGCACAACAGACAGGGAAATAACCACAACTGATCCCTCGCCCTCAGTCGCAACACGTCTCTCCGGCCCGGGGAGGAGCACGACCCCGCACACCCCCGCCTGAACCATCGTGCCACCAAGTGAGTGGTGGTTGGGGCCAGGTGACGAATCATTGGCCAACCGCGTATGCCGCGGAGACGGTCCACGAGAGCCCGACACGGTGACGCGGGACGCCTCTTGGCGTGACGGTGGGCCCGGTTTCCGGGCGTACCGGACGGCTCGGCGGGCTCGATCCAGCCGATAGTCACCGTAAGAAATCGGCTTGATCACCTACGTTGGTGGCCCTTACAGCCACATTGCTAACGGGAATTCCGAGTGATTTCGGCGCTGCATGCTATAGCGACTAAAGCTTCCATAGCCCATGAATTCACCTAGAGCTACCCACGAGATGTCATGACTGCCTTAAGAGGGCACTAGGCCCTTAAATGGGGCAAAAGGTGACGCCGTACACACCGCCAGTGCGGCGGGTGTTCCGGTGCGCGATGGAGCCGACGACGGCCAGGGCGTTCCGTAGCGACCCGGCCAAGGCCGCGCAGCGCGGAACCCGCGGGCGGGGCTATCCGCGTTCGACGGATTGTGATGTGGCCTTAGGCGGGGGTGGGCAAAAGGGACAAGGCGCCAGGGGGCGGGGCCGTCCGTTGCGGCCCTGGCCCCCCTTCTCGGCTTCTCAGCTTCTCGGCTTCTCAGCTCTCGGTCGCCGGCAGCCCAAGAAGCTGCCTGGTACGGGCGTACTTGGCCGTCAGCCGCTCCCGCGTCGCGGGGTCGAGCCGGGCCAGCCGGGCCGGGTCCGCGTTATGGGCCACATCGGCCTCCTTGATGAGCACCGCGCCGGGAGTGGCCAACAGCCGGACCGCGTACTCCTCCAGGGACTCACCGGGCCGCTTGGTCATCGCGTCGATCAGTTCCTTCGTGTGCGGCGTCAGTGGCGCCGTGGCCAGCCACTCGCGGGAGACGACGCCGTCCTCGATGGCGTCGTGCAGCCACGCCGCCGCGATCTGCTCCTGGCTACCGCCGCGCTCGCGTACGCCTTCGGCCACGGCGACCAGGTGTTCCGCATATGGCCTGCCTGCCTTGTCGGTCTGGGCCGCGTGTGCCCTGCGGGCCAGCGCTTCGACCTCGTCCAGCGTCAAAACCGGCATGTCCGCTGTCCTCATTTCCTGGCTTCTGGTGGCCGGTTCCTAGTTTCGGGCCCGGCGTTTCAGCTCGCATGTTCCCCGTCGCAGGTTTCCGGTCCCGCCGGCCTCTCCCGTATCCGGTTTTCCGGCTTCCGCGTCGGCATGCGCCGCTGTGCGATCCATCTCATCCGGCACTGGCGCGGGTGCCCTGGCGGGCAGCGGTTACTGCTTCTCGCCCGCGCCGCCAAGGCCCGCCGTGCGCAGCGCGAGCCGCGCCGGGAGGGTGGTGGAGACGAGGCCCAGGAGCAGCGTCGCGCCGGCGAAGGCGGCGTACAGGCCGGGTGGGACATGTGGGGCCGAGCCGGTGATGCCGTGCATCATCGGGTTCAGGGTGATGAGCGCGATGGCGGTGCCGAGCACGATGCCGGCGACCCCCACCAGCAGTGCCTCCCAGCGGACCATGCCGAGTATCTGGCGTCGGGTGGAGCCGATCAGACGCAGGGTGCTCAGTTCGCGGCGGCGGTCGAGCACGGTCATGATCAAGGTGTTGGCGGCGGCGATGGCGGCGAAGCCGCCGAGGACCGCGGCCATGGTCGTGTTGGCCCAGGCAGAGATCTCGCGATCCTTGTCCTGGGCCGCGGCGTACCCGTCGCGGTCGGTGACGTCGCCGAGCGGGGCCAGTGCCGCGGCGACCTTGTCCGGGTCGCTGCCCGGTGCGTCCTTGATCAGTACGTCGTTGTCGTAGGCGGCGGTGACGTGTGCGGCCACGGCGGCCCTGGGCAGGGTGAGTTGGGCTACGCCGAGGCCGCGTCCGTAAATCGCGACGACCTTGGGACGGGCGGCTGAGCCGTCCGGTAGCGCCATGTGCAGCCGGTCGCCGACGTCCACCTTCGCGGACTCGGCGAGCAGCGCGTCTACGGCGACGGTGCCGGGGCGGCCGATGGCGGCCGGGTCTCCGGCGCGAAAGTCCAGGTCTTGTACGGCTCGCAGGTCATTGCCCGTGCCCGAGATGCCTTGGGCGGAGCTGCTGAGCAGGTAGCGGCTGTCGCCGGAGCCGACCGGGACCAGGGCGCCGGTGCGTAGCAGCCCAACGGCCGTGTCCACGCCTTTCGTTCGGGCGGCGCGTGCGGTGGTGTCGGCGGACAGGCCGCCTGGGGATGTGACGATGTGGTCCGCGACGATGCCCGCCCGGCGCTGGTCGGCCATGGCGTGGTCCTCGCTGGTGTGCATGAACACCAGGGTCGATGAGAAGGCCATGGCCAGCGTGATCGGGGTGATCGCGGAGGCCAGCCGGCGGGAGTTGGCGCGGGTGTTGGCGGCGGCGAGGTGGGCGGACGCGCCGCCGGTACGCAGCGGCAGCCCGATCAGCCAGGAGCAGGCGCGGGAGATGAGGGGCCCGAGCAGGCTGACGGCGAGCATGAAGAGCATGACGACACCCAGTGCCGCGTTGGCCGCGTCCTCGCCGCTCTCCTTGGCCGCGATCGAAGCGAGCACGATCCCGCCGACCAGGGCAGCGGCGCCAAGGACCGTACGGATGATGCCGGGGTTGAAGCGTTCGACGGATGCCTCGCTCAGCGCCTGGCCTGGCTTGATCTTGGCGGGGCGGCGGGCGGCGAGCAGCCCGGCGAACACGGAGGCGAGCACGCCGGCGCCGACCGCGGCGACCAGCGGAATCCAGGAGACCTGAAGCCGCACGGGCTCGGGGATGGCGCCCTTGTCCTGGAGTTGGCCGAACCACCAGTGGGCCAGCGCGATGCCTGGCAGGCAGCCGGCCAGGCCGGCGATCGGCGCGACCAGCAGGGCCTCGGTGGCGATGGAGCGGCGCAGTTGGCGCGGGGTCGCGCCAATGGCGCGCAGCAGGGCGAACTCACGGGAGCGCTGCCCGACGCACAGGGCCACGGTGCCGGACGCGGTGAAGATGGCGACCATGGTGGCCATGCCGCCGAAGGAGCCGCCGAGTGCGATGAGGAGTTCTTTGGCCTCGGCGAGGTCGGGCTCCTCCACGCCGCCGCGGTCATCGCCGGTGTGCACCTTGGCCTTGCCGTTTACGGCCTTCTTCACCTGGTCGGCGAGGTCAGCGGTGGCGGTGCCCGGCGCGGCGAGGACGGCCACCGCGTCGATCTTGCCGGGGTGCCCCGAGAGTTGGATGGCGCGCTGGTCGGTGAACCACAGAGTGGGTCCGTCCAGGGCGGCGCGGGTCAGCGGCTTGGTGATGCCGGTGACCCGGAAGCGGTGGGCGCCGTCCGCGGTGGTCACGGTGGCCTGGTCGCCGACCTTGACCCGCTGGGCCTGGGCGGTGGCCGGGTCGAGGGCGACCTCGGTGGCGGTGCGTGGCGCCGTGCCCGTGGCGAGGCGGACTCCGGTGAAGGCGGTGGAGCCCCAGCCGCCCGCGGTGACGGTGCCGGTGCGGGCGCGGACCGGGTAGCTGACGTCGGGGATGGCTGCGGCGACGCCGGGCGCCTTGGCGATCTTCGTGATGAGCGCGGCGTCGAGCCGGGCCGCGTCGGGCACCAGTTCGTCCTGGTCCTCGCCGTCCTTGCCGCTGCCGGTCATCACGTGCACGCGCTGATCGGCGGCGGCGACCACGGGCACATCGGCGTAGCGCTGAGGCGGCGCAGAGGCTCGTATGCCGCTCTCCAGGAGGATGCCGCAACCGGACACGATCAGCGGGGCCATCATCAAGGCGACGAAGGTGCCGGCGAACGCTGCGGGCTTGAAGCGGATGGCCGCGCGGGCCAGCCCATTGCTGAGGGAGCGCCGGCCCGTCATGCTGCCGCTCCTGCCATGGGGTGGTGCGGGGGCAGCGGCATCGTCGGGACGCCGGTGCGGCGTGCGCGTGCGGTGAGGGCCGACATCCGTTCGGCGATCTGCTCGGCGGACGGCCGAACGAGGTGGTCGGCGAGGGAGCCATCGGCCAGGAACAGCACCCGGTCGGCGAAGCTGGCGGCGGTCGGGTCGTGGGTGACCATGACCACGGTGGCGGAGACGGTGTCCACGGCGCGCCGCAGCAGCGCGAGCACCTCGGCGGCGGTGCCGGTGTCCAGGGCGCCGGTTGGCTCGTCGGCGAAGACCACGTCGGGCCGGGTGACCAGGGCGCGGGCGATGGCGACGCGCTGTTGCTGGCCGCCCGAGAGCTGGCCGGGGCGGCGCTTGGCGTGCGCGTCCAGGCCGACCTGGGCGAGCACATCGGCCGCGGCCCTGCGGTCGGGGCGGCGCCCCGCAAGGCGCAACGGGAGCAGCACGTTTTGCTCGACGGTCAGCGAGGGCAGCAGGTTGAACGCTTGGAAGACGAAGCCGAGGCGGCTGCGGCGCAGCGCGGTGAGCTTGTTCTCGTTCATGCCGGTGATCTCGGTGCCGCCGAGCCGCACCGAGCCCGCGGTGGGCCGGTCGAGCCCGGCGGCGCATTGGAGGAAGGTGGACTTGCCGGAGCCTGACGGGCCCATGACGGCGGTGAAACTGCCGCGGGGCAGGGCGAGGTCGATGCCGCGCAGCGCGTGCACGGCGTTGGAGCCGCGCCCGTACTGTCGGCTCACACCGCGCAGTTCGACGGCCCAGTCGCCGGCGGGATGCCCGGCGTCGGCCGACGCGGGTGCCGCGTACCCCGCAGTCCGCTGCTTGCGACGCCTGTTCCGCAGCCCCATGGTCAGTCCCGTCCTTCGTAGTCATGGCCAGCCGCAGCCAACCGCAGCCCGACGTGGCAGTCGTGGCGCGGGTGGTGGTGCGCTCCGTTGGCGCGTAGCGCGCCAGTGCCGGAGGTGGACGCGGTGTGCCTGCGCCTCACGTGGTCTTTCAGCACCTCGAACGTACGGAGTGAAGGCGCGTCGGAGCCATGGCGGTCGCTGGCGGATGCATGGTGGGGAAAACCCGATGGCCGGGCGGGGGTCCGGACGCCGGGAGGCTTTCCCGCATGGGTGCGTACGTCGCGGAAGGGCCTCGTCCGGATGGTCGTACGAGCGCCCAATAATCGTTTGGTAAACTAATTACATACGACTTCTTGACTCCCCCTTGACTTACCGTCGGGCCAACCTCTGGAGGAGCCATCGGGCACGCGGACACTCTCATCGCGATGGGCGGGGCGTTTCTCGCCGCCGCCGTGCTCGCCCGCCTGGGCGCGCGGATCGGGCTGCCGACCATTCCCCTGTTCATCCTGGCCGGCATTTTGCTGGGCCCCAACACGCCGGGCTTCGTCCTGGTGGACGACCCGCACGAGCTGGAGATGCTCTCCGCGCTCGGCCTGGTGCTGCTCCTCTTCTACCTCGGTCTTGAGTTCCATCTGGACGACCTCAAGACCGGCGGTCGCAAGATGGCCATCGCGGGCGGCTCGTATCTCGCACTCAACGTGGGCGCCGGCCTTGCCTTCGGCTTCGCCCTTGGCTGGGGCACATCGGAGGCGCTGGTCCTCGCCGGTGTGCTGGGCATCTCCTCATCGGCGATCGTGACGAAGGTCCTCGTGGACCTCGGCCGGATCGGCAACCCGGAGACCAAACCCATCCTCGGCATCATCGTCGTCGAAGACATCTTCTTGGCGTTGTACCTGGCCGCTCTCCAGCCGGTGATCTCCGGCGCCGACAGCATGGGGGCGGCAGCGCTCGACGCGGGCAAGGCGTTCGGCTTCCTGCTGCTGCTCGCGGCGCTGGCGCGCTGGGGCATCGGCGTGATCGGCAAGCTCGTCGCCACCCGGGACAACGAACTGCTGGTCATCTCCTTCCTGGGCATCGCCGTCTTCGTGGCGGGAGTCTCCGAGTGGTTCGGGGTCGCGGACGCGATCGGCGCCTTCATGGTGGGCCTGATGCTCGGCAGCACCTCATCCGGCGACCGCATCCGGGAGTTGGTGCACCCACTGCGGGACGCGTTCGGCGCCATCTTCTTCTTCGCCTTCGGGCTCTCCATCGACCCCGGCGACCTGCCAACGGTGCTGGTCCCCGTTCTCATCGCGGTCGTGGTGACGCTGGCGATGAACGTGCTGGCCGGCTTGGTGGCCGCCCGGCTCTACGGGTTCGGCCCCGGCCCCGCGGCGAACATCGCCTCCGCGCTGTTGGCCCGCGGTGAGTTCGCACTGATCTTGGCCACCATGGCGGCGGGGGCCGGCCTAGACGACCGGCTCGCCCCCTTCATCGCCGGCTACGTCCTGATCCTCGCGGTGCTCGGCCCCCTGGCAGCAGGCAACTCACACTGGCTGGCCCGGGTACTCCCCGACCGGGGCGGCCCTGCGGCACAGCCGCAGGAACATCCGCAGGCACAGCCGCAAAAAGGCACGCCCCCGCGCGACTAAGCGGCCTGCTGCGCGCGTCACGGCGGCCACCCACCGGCTGCGCCCGATGCGGCGGCCCCTACGGCCCGGCGCCCTGCACGACCTGGCGCCCTGCACGGCTCGGCACCCGTCGGCCCTTCGCGAGGTGCCCGGCCGCCGTGCGCCTCGGCCCAACACGGGGGGCCCAACACGGCGAGGCCCAGCACGGCGAGGCTCACCGCAGCGGTGCTCACCACAGCGGTGCTCAGCACGGTGGCCACCCAGCACGGTGGGGGCCGCCTCTCACGGCGGGCACGCGCACCAACCCGCCCCGCGTCGGGGGAGGTTAATCGGTTGCCGTGGGTCCACGGGGAGGGGATACGTTCACGCTCATGGACGAACTGGCCCTCCTCAAGCACTCTGACGGCCCGGTCACCCGCAGCCGACTCAGCCGCGATCTGCGTGCGCTCGGCCTCGCCAACGGTGACACCGTGATGTTCCACACGCAGATGTCCGCCATCGGGTACGTAGCGGGCGGCCCGGAGACGGTCATCGGCGGCCTCAGTGACGTCGTGGGCGCCAGCGGAACACTCATGGTGACCTGCGGCTGGAACGACGCCCCACCGTACGACTTCACCGACTGGCCGGTGGCCTGGCAAGACGCCCTGCGCGCGGAGCACCCCGCGTACGACTCCCTGCTCAGCGAGGCTGACCACAACAACGGCCGGCTCCCCGAAGCGCTGCGCCGCTGGCCGGGCGCCGTCCGCAGCCGGCATCCCGACGCGAGCTTCGCCGCCATCGGCGCAGCGGCGACCGCCCTGCTGGCCGACCACCCCTGGGACGGCCCGCACGGCCCCGACAGTCCCCTGGCGCGGCTGGTCCAGCACGGCGGCCGGGTACTGCTCCTGGGGGCCCCGCTGGACTCGATCACCTTGCTGCACCACGCCGAGGCACTCGCCGACGCCCCCGGTAAGCGGTTCGTGGACTACGAGCAGCCGATCCTGGAAGACGGCAAGCGCAGCTGGCGGCGTTTCCACGACATCGACTCACAAGACGGGGCGTTCGACTACTCGTCCGTGGTGCCCGATGGCCAGTGGCCGTTCGAGGCCATCGCCCAGGACATGCTCGCCGCCGGCATCGGCCGCCACGGCCTGGTCGGCGCCGCGACAAGCTACCTCTTCGAGGCCGGCGACGTCGTGGACTTCGGCCGTACCTGGATCGAGGACAAACTGGGCGAGGGCCGGTGACCACCCGCTAAACGATCGGCGCGGGGCCTGTCGTGAAGCTCACTTCGCCGTGGCCCAGGGCGAAGGGCCGGCCCCCTTGAGGGAGAACCGGCCCTTCGTTGGTTGTGGGACGCGATCAGCAGGGGAGGGTGGTGTGACCGGCGGCGCCGGTGGCACCTGTGGTGCCGTCAGCGTTGAACGTGGCGGCGGTGCCGTTGCCGCCGGGCTGGCCCGGACATACCGGGCTGGCGGCGCCGCCAGCGCCGCCCGTACCGCCCTTGTGGCTGCCTCCCGCCGTGGAGGCGCCGCCGTCTCCGCCCTTGCCGCCCAAGACGCCGGTCCCGGCGTCGCCGACGCCCCCTACGCCGCCTTTGCCACCGGTGCCGCCGAGTGTGGCGGCGCCACCGGACCCGCCGATGCCGCCGTTGCCGTTGGCGCCGCCGGCGCCTCCCGCGCCACCGGCGCCGCCGACGCTCGCGCTGCCGTTGGCGTCGCCGCCGACGCCGCCATCGCCGCCGTTGCCGTTGGCGCCGGCCGCGCCACCGGTGCCGCCCAGGCCACCGAGCCCATCGTTACTCCCCACGCCATTGGCTCCGTTACCGCCGGGAAGCCCCAGGGTGCCGAGGCTGCGAGCGCTGCCCGCGTTGGTCTGAGCTGTTGCGGAAGCGAGGACAGGGGTAGCGGCCAGGCCAGCTACAGCGAGCGCGGCGACGAGGAGGGTCCGGGTGGTGGCGGCGGTGCTGCGCGTGAAGCGCATGAGGTACGCCTTTCGGTTGTTCAGTCGAAGGAATACCCCGACTGACAACATTCACCCTAAGTATGAATTATCTACACCGCACGCTACATAATGATCAAATGTCTTAAAACGCCAAATTAACTAGAAATTGGCCGGTAAGTAATCCGCATCCTCGAAGGCAGGCCCAGCTTGGTGAGGATGTTGCCGATGCCTCGCCGGAGCCCAGGAGTTCGACGGCGTACGTCCGTCACCACGGCATCGGGGCAGGCCCCTTGAACGCGGCAATCCTGCACCCTGCGCCTAGTCTCGGCAGATCAGCAGCAGCGCCCGGTCGTCGTTGACGTCCTTGGCCACCGACTCGATCAGATGCCACGCCGCGCCGTGGAAGCCGCTGGCGACATAGCGGTCCGCCTCGCCCGTGAGGCGGTCGATGCCATCGGTGATGTCACGTTCGGCGGTCTCCACCAGGCCATCGGTGAACAGCATCAGCACGTCACCGGAGCGCAGGCTGCCCTTGATCGGATCGAACTGCGCCCCGTCGTACACACCGAGCAGCGGGCCCTCGGCCGCCATCTCGTCCCAGCGCCCCGAGCCCGCGTTGAGGTGGAGCGCGGGCGGATGGCCTGCCGAGTACAGCTCGTAGTCGCCGCTGTCGAGGTCGAGTACGAGATGGATCGAGGTGGCGAAGCCCTCGTCCCAGTCCTGGCGCAGCAGATAGCCGTTGGCCGCGGGCAAGAAGCCGTGCGGGGGCAGCGAGCCGAGCAGCCCGCCGAACGCGCCGGAGAGCAGCAGCGCACGCGACGCCGCGTCCATGCCCTTGCCCGACACATCGGTGAGTACGACCTCAAGGGTGCGCCCGCCGCCGGTACGGGCCGCGACCACGAAGTCACCCGAAAACGACTGGCCGCCCGCCGGGCGCAGGGACATCTCGCGGTGCCAGCCTCGCGGCAGACCGGGCAACTTGCTCTGCACCCGGATGCGTTCGCGCAGGTCGAAGAGCATGGTCCCGCCACCGCGCCAGGGCACTCCGACCCGGCTGCGAAACTGCGCGATCAGCAAGCCGAAGAACCCGACCGCCGCAACCACCAAAATGGTGCCGGCGGTCACCCGGTCCTCGCCACCGGTGTACGGGCCAAGGACCGCGGCCTCCACGATCAAGGCCGCCGCCGACGCCGCGTACAGCCCGAGCAGGCTGGCGGGGCGCAGCAGCAGCCCGCCCGCGACGATCGGCAACACGAGCGCGGCCGGGTCGCACCAGTCAGGCTGGGCGACGGTGCCCGCCGCGATGGCCGGCACCGAGACCAGCAGGGTCACCAGGACCAGCCAGTCGGAGCCGTCACCGCGGAAGTAGTCAACCCCGGCCTTGCGCACACCGGTGCGGGCCCGGTGCAGAGCCTTGCGCATCCGGGCCGTCGGGCTTTCCACGCCGCCAGTCATCGCATCGGGACCCTATCCACCCTTCGCCATGCTCCGCACATTTCACCGTCTCCGACGCTTCGCATGGTCCGCCCCCAGCGCAACGCCTCGCGCGCCTCGGGTCACCGGTCGAGAGGGGAATCCTAAGCGAAATACGCTCGCCTGTGCGGGTTCGGCCTTGCTAGGCATGGCATATGACAACGGACTTGCGGGTGCTGCGCCCTGCCGAATGGGGCGCGTGGTACACGAAATTGGAAGACGCTTTCGGCGGGATCACCGAGGCACCCGAAAAACGGCAACTGTGGCACGACCTGACCGAGACCGAGCGGTCTCTCGCCGTCTGGGACGGTGCGGAATGCGTCGGCACCGCCACGGCGTTCAGCTTCCAACTGGCCGTGCCCGGTGGGGCGGCGGTGCCCACCGCCGGTGTGAGTTTCGTGAGCGTGCAGCCGACGCACCGGCGGCGCGGCGTGCTGCGGTCGATGATGCGGCGGCAGCTCGATGACGTTCGCGCGGCGGGCGAGCCTCTGGCAGCGTTGACCGCATCAGAACCGGACATTTATGGCCGCTTCGGGTACGGCTTCGCGACGCAGAGCCTGTACGCGAGCATCGACCTCACCCAGGTACGGCTGTCCGTTCCGGACGGCACCGACGCCCTCTCCCTGCGGCTCGCCGCCCCGGAGTCGGTGCTCGACATCTGCGAGGCGATTTACGCCGAGCGAGCCATACAACGCCCGGGTGGCCTGGCCCGACGGCCCGGCTGGGAGCGACTGGCGTTGCTCGACCCGCCGGCGGATCGGGCAGGTACCTCACCGCTGAAGTGCGTACTGGTCCAGGAGAACGGCCAGCCGGTGGGGTACGCGCGCTACGCCATCAAGCTCGAATGGCAACTGACGGGCGCACAGGGCAGCGTGCACCTGCGCGATATCGAGGCGCTGCACCCGCGGGCCTACGCGGCGCTGTGGCGGTTCCTGAGCGAGATCGACCTGACCTCGACGCTCGTGCTGCGCAACCGCCCGGTGGACGATCCCCTGTTGCACCTGGTGTCGGACATCCGGCGATGCAGTGTGCGGATCACCGACCGGATGTACGTACGGCTCGTCGAGGTGGGCGCGGCACTGGCGGCCAGGACGTACGCGGCGCCAGTCGAGCTGGTCTTCGAGGTGACGGACCCGTTTTGCCCGTGGAACGAGGGGCGGTGGCGGCTCAGTGGCGACCGCGCGGGCGCCACGTGTGCGCGGACCACGGACGCGGCCGACCTCGCGCTGTCCGTACGCGAGTTGAGCTCGGCCTATCTGGGCGGTGTTTCACTGGCCGTGCTCGGGCAAGCGGGCCGGGTGCAGGAGCTGCGCAAGGGCGCGCTCTCCGAGGCAGCGGTGGCCTTCGGCCATGAGCTGGCGCCCTGGCTGCCCCACAACTTCTGATGTGCCCTACCGTCCAAGCGTGGGTTTGAGCCGGTCATTTGCAGTAGAGAGTCCGGATCGGTTCTTCGCGATGTTTCGTGTCTTCTTGGTGTTGGCCGACTCGGCGAGCAGGGCGAGTACCGCCGGCGACGTCGCCTTTTCGGCGAGGACGCGCTGCATCCAGTTCGAGACCTCCGCCAACTCGGCAGGCGTCGGCAGGTGACCGTCCTTGATGGACAGGTAGAACAGCCAGTCGTGGATGCGGTGGCGGATGAACTGGCGGTGTCCCTCCGCTGGGAGCTGGTCAAGTTCCGGCAGTAGTTCGGCCGACCACTGCCGGAACTCGGCAGGACCGGTCACCTTCACCGCGATCGCGTCCACGAGGGCGACCACCGCCGTCTTGGACCCCAGCTCGTTGGGGTCGCGCAAGATCGTGGCCACGATCTTGCGGTCCCGGTCGCGGCTGCGCGAGGAAGCGGTCACCGAGACAACGCGTTGGTACGCGGACGATCGCACGTGCTCGTCCGCGACGGCATCGTCGATGGCCACATCGACGATGCCGGCCCCCGCTAGCAACTCGGCCACATCGCGCCGCAGTGTCATCGCTTCCTTCATCCCTCGGCCACCCCAGACGAGCAGGCCCGTGACGTGCCGCGCACGCGTCCCTCACTCTGCTCAGCGCACCGGATCTGGCGGCGAGCGAACCAGCGCGGACGCTGGACCCGCTCGGTGCCGCGTCTAACCGGCCCTCAGCGCCTTGGCTGGGAAAAACGAATGCGGTTGCCGAAGGGGTCGCGGAGGCCACAGTCGGTTCCGTACGGGCGATCGGTGGGCTCCTCGGTGAACTCCACGCCCCGGCCCAGCAGCGTCTCGTACGTCGTGCGGCAGTCGTCCGTGGTGAAAATGAGCCACCCACCCATCGCGCCCTTGGTCACCAACTCACGGACCTGCTGTGCCGTCTCGTCGGACATCGCCGGAGCGCCCGGCTTCTCCAGCAGAATCTGGCGCTCCGGGTGGCCGGGGACGCTGACCGTAAGCCAGCGCATGAAGCCCATGTCAACGTCGGCGTTGACCTCCAGACCGAGCTTTCCTACATAGAAATCGAGGGCCTCGTTCTGATCGAGGACGTATATCTGCGACTGCGTGATGGCGTTGAACATGTGCATCACGTTACTGGGCACAGCGGCCGAAAACTTATCCAAAACTGCTCGGTTGACAGCCAGTGCGGGCCGTGCGGACGATCAGGCGCTCGGTCGCATCCAAGCCATCGCGAAGCACGTTGGTACGCCCGTGGCCACCGCCTCTTTGCGGTACGTCCGCGGCGACCGGCCGACGATGTCGCGGAACGTGCGGCTGAAGCTCCCCAGGCTGCTGAAGCCGACTTCACAGCACACGTCCGTCACGCTGCGATCGGTTTCCCGCAGCAGGAACATCGCGCGCTCCACGCGGCGGCGTTGCAGGTAGCGGTGAGGCGTCTCGCCGAACGTGGCCCGGAAGGTGCGGGCGAAGTGCGCCGGGGACACATGGGCGATTTCGGCCAGAGCCGGGACGTCCATCGGCTGCGCGTAGTCGCGGTCCATCGCATCCCGCGCCCGGAGCATGCGGCGGTTGCTGTCTTCTACGGCGTGACTCACGACGCCATCCCCCCACGAGTGTCTCGTCGTCCATGGCGGCCCCGGTACCTGGTGCGGTCCGCCTTCTCCCACCGCGACGGTCCCTAGCGGCGTTGGCAACCCGGGCACCAGAAGAGGTTGCGGGCGGCGAGTTCGGCGGTGCGGATCTCGCCGCCACAGATATGGCAGGGCTGCCGCGCCCTGCGGTACACGTAGACCTCTCCCCCATGGTCGTCCACGCGCGGTGGCCGGCCCATGGCCTCGGGTAGATGCTCGGGCCTGACCGTATCGATGCGGTTGTTTCTGACTCCTTCGCGCATCAAGGCGATCAAGTCGGCCCAGATGGCGTCCCATTCGGCGCGGTTGAGGTCGCGGCCGGCGCGGTACGGGTCGATGCCGTGCCGGAAGAGCACCTCGGCGCGGTACACGTTGCCCACTCCCGCGATCACCTTTTGGTCCATCAGCAGCGTGGCGATGGTGGTCCGGCTGCGGGAGATCCGCTGCCAGGCGGGCTCGCCGTCGTCGCTCGGGGTGCCCGCCGCACCGGCTGCGTTCGCGTGCGCGGGGGCCGCGCGCAACGGGTCAGGGCCGAGCCGGTCGTGTATCGCCTGCTTCTCGGCGTCGGTGATCAGCCCGCAGGTCGTCGGCCCGCGGAGATCGGCGTACGCGTCGGGGCCGCTGAGGCGCAGCCGAACGGTGTCGGTGGGCGGTGGCGCGGGGGCCGCGCCGAAGGTGAGCTTGCCGAACAGGCCGAGGTGGATGTGGACCCAGCCGGCGGCGCCGAAGCCGAGGAAGAGGTGCTTGCCGTGGGCGTCGGCGTCGGTCAGCGGCTGCCTGTCGATCAGTGCCGCGCCGTCCGCGAACTTGCCCTGGGGGCTACTCGCACGTACCGGACGGTCGGCGAAGCGCTCGCGGTAGTCCGCCGCGAGACGGTGGATCGTATGCCCCTCTGGCACGCTGATTCCTCCGGGCTGAACCTGGCCCCGGGCCGGCGGGCGGGGCGCCCGCCGGCCGGCCCGGGGCGTCACCTCCCGAGCCGTCGCAGGCCCGAGCCGTCGCACGCCGGGACCACGCAGGCCGCTGGCCTGCGGGTCGCTGACCTGCGGGCCGCCGGACCTGCGGGTGCGTCGGCCGCTGGCGTTAGGGCTGCGGGTGGTGGGCCGGGATGGGGGGAAGCTTGCCCGTGAGTTCGTACGAGGCGAGCATGTCGATGCGGCGCGTGTGCCGCTCCTCACCCGAGTACGGGGTGTCCAAGAAGACCTCGACGAAGCGGGTGGCCTCCTCCAGGCTGTGCATCCGGCCGCCGACGCTGATGACGTTGGCGTTGTTGTGCTCGCGGCCGAGCCGGGCGGTCTCCTCGCTCCAGGCGAGTGCGGCGCGTACGCCCTTGACCTTGTTGGCGGCGATCTGCTCGCCGTTGCCCGAGCCGCCGATCACGATGCCCAGGCTCTCGTCGTCCGCGGCGGTGCGTTCGGCGGCGCGGAGGCAGAACGGCGGGTAGTCGTCCTGAGCGTCGTAGAGGTGCGGGCCGCAGTCGATGGGCTCGTGGTCGTTGGCCTCAAGCCATTCGACGAGGTGGTTTTTGAGTTCGTAACCGGCATGGTCGGAGCCGAGGTACACGCGCATGTGCTGAGTGTGGCATGAGCACAGGCGGGTAAGAGCGCGCGGGTGCGGAAGGCGGCCCCCAGCAGGCAACGATTGGGAATCAGATCTTCCGCTCAGCTTCGCCCTGAGTTTGAATGCCGGGGCCGCACACAGCACCACCCAAGCGAAGGATCGTGCATGAGTACGCAGCCGCCTCCCGGCACGGTGAAAACGGTGAAAGGGGCCAAGGACACGCCCGAAGCCCCGGATGCCGCACCTGCCGGCGAGGGCCTGAAAGCCGGCCTGAAGAACCGGCATCTGTCGATGATCGCGATCGGCGGGGTGATCGGCGCCGGCCTGTTCGTCGGCTCCGGCGCCGGCATCGCCAAGGCCGGGCCCGGCATCTTGATCTCGTATGCCATCGCCGGGCTGCTGGTCGTCCTGGTGATGCGGATGCTGGGTGAGATGGCGGCGGCCGATCCGAGCTCGGGGTCGTTCTCGGCGTACGCGGACCGGTCGCTCGGGCACTGGGCGGGCTTCACGATCGGCTGGCTGTACTGGTTCTTTTGGGTCGTGGTGCTCGCCGTCGAGGCGACCGCGGCGGCGGCGATCCTCACCGAGTGGGTGCCCACCATTCCGCAATGGGCCTGGGCGCTGCTGGTGATGATCGTGCTCACCGTCACCAACCTGGCCTCGGTCGGCTCCTACGGAGAGTTCGAGTTCTGGTTCGCCGGGATCAAGGTCGTGGCGATCGCCGCGTTCATCGTGATCGCCGGGCTCGCGGTGTTCGGCGTGCTGCCCGATACGGAGGCGGTGGGCGTCTCGCATTTGACCGGTGACGGCGGATTCCTACCCAACGGCCCCGGCACGATCCTGTCGGGCATGCTTCTGGTGGTCTTTTCCTTCATGGGCAGCGAAATCGTCACGTTGGCAGCGGGCGAGTCCGCCGAGCCGGCGAAGATGGTCAGCCGGGCGACCAACAGCGTCATCTGGCGCATCGGCATCTTCTACCTGGGCTCGATCGCGCTCGTGGTGATGCTGCTGCCGTGGAACTCCCAGGCTCTGCTGGACGATGGCCCCTACGTCGCCGCGCTCAATGAGATCGGCATCGCACACGCCGGGACGATCATGGACGTGATCGTGGTGACGGCCGTGCTGTCCTGTTTGAACTCCGGCCTGTACACGGCGTCCCGGATGGCCTTCTCGCTCGGTCAGCGCGGCGATGCGCCGAAGGCGTTCGCGCGGGTGAACAAGCGGGGCGTGCCGGCCGCCGCGATCTGGTCGTCGGTGGCCTTCGGCTTCGTCGCCGTCATCTTCAACTACACCTCGCCGGACACCGTCTTCGAGTTCCTGCTCAACTCTTCCGGCGCGGTGGCCCTCTTTGTGTGGCTGGTCATCTGCTTCTCGCAGTTGCGGATGCGGCCGGTCATCGAGCGCGAGATGCCGGAGCGGCACACGGTGCGGATGTGGCTCTACCCGTATCTGACGTACGCCGCGATCGGGCTGATCATCTTCATCCTCGGCTACATGCTCTACGACGATGAGGGCCGCGAAAAGATGGTGCTCTCGCTGGTGGTGGGGGCGCTGGTGCTGGTGACCGGTCTGCTGTTGGACCGTAAGCGGCAGCGCGCGGCCAGCTCGTCCTGATCCGCCGGGCCTGCCCACGGACGGCCGTCCGTCATGGTGAGTGCGCGCCGACCGCCACGGCGGGTGCGCGCGAGCGTGCGGCCGGGCGCCCCGGGCAGCGGCCCGGGGCGCCCATCAGCAACAGGCCCCGGGCCTGCGGCGCTCAGCAGCCGCGGCCCGCGCTGTCAGGAGCCGGAGCGGTCTGCGCTGTCCGCACCGGAGCGGTTGAGCACGTGCCACGCCGCGGGCAGCAGGCCCATCGCCAAGGCCGCCTTGAGCGCGTCGCCCAACAGGAACGGGGTCAGGCCGGCCGCCACCGCCTCGGTCAGCGACATGTCAGCGGCCAGCGCCAGGTACGGCACGCCGATGGCATAGATGATCGCGGAGCCAACGGCCATGGTCCCCACGGTGCGCAGCATGCCCCGGTCCCCGCCGCGCCGCGCCAGCGCGCCTACGGCGGTGGCCGCGAGCATCATGCCGATGACGTAGCCGAAGGACGGCGCGGCAGCGCCCGATGCACCCTCGGCGAACCACGGCATGCCGGCCATCCCGACCAGTGCGTACACCAGCAGTGAGAGCAGGCCGCGGCCCGCGCCGAGCGAGGCGCCGACGAGCAGGGCGGCGAAGGTTTGGCCGGTGACCGGCACCGGCGAGCCCGGCACCGGGACGGCGATCTGCGCGGCGATGCCGGTGAGGGCGGCGCCGCCGACGATGAGGGCGGCATCCCTGACCCGGGCGCGGCCGGAGGTCGAGGCGTGCAGCAGGTCGGCGAGGACCGAATCGGTCCTGGTGGTGGAGGCGGTGACAGTGCTCAACGGTTCTCCCCGTAGATCAAGCAGACAGCAGGAACAGGGCGACGTTAACTCAGCCCTTATCTCGCACTCACCGTGAACTGCTCACAAAGCCGCTGCCCGCACCTTGGCGGGTTCGGCACCTGGGCCGAAGACCCGCAGCACGCTGCGCATTCGCCGTTTCGGCTGGTCGCGTGATGCTCGTCACGAAGCGCTCGGCGTCAGGGGAATCGTTTTGCGGTCCGCCGTATAGGACGGCAACACTGTGGGCTCCCACCAATACGAGAGTACGAGCGCGATGCATGACAGACCCACACCCGGCAGCGCCGACAGCACCGACAGTGCCAGCGGTGCCGGCAGCGCCAGCACCGCAGAACCGCTAGCCGGGGGGCTCAAGCAGCGTCACATGACGATGCTGGGCCTCGGCGGGGTGATCGGTGCGGGGCTGTTCGTCGGCTCGGGCGCCGGGATCTCCGTGGCCGGGCCCGGCATCGTCTTGTCCTATGCCATCGCGGGCGGGCTCGCGATGCTGGTGATGCGCATGCTGGGCGAGATGTCGGCGGCGATGCCGGCCTCCGGGGCGTTCTCGGTGCACGCGGAGCGTGCCCTGGGGCGCTGGGCCGGGTTTTCGGTGGGCTGGCTGTATTGGTTCTTGCTGGTGGTCGTGTTGGCGGTGGAGGCCACGGGGGCGGCGGGCATTGCCCATGGCTGGGCGCCCCAGGTGCCGCAGTGGGCCTGGGTGCTGCTGTTCATGGTGGTGTTCACGGCCGCCAACCTGGTCGCGGTGAGCAACTTCGGGGAGTTCGAGTTCTGGTTCGCCGCGCTGAAGGTGAGCGCGATCGTGCTGTTCCTCATCTTGGGACTGCTGGCGATCTTCGGGGTACTGCCCGACACCGAAGCGGTCGGGCTCTCCCATCTCACCGGGGAGGGCGGCTTCGTGCCCAAGGGCTGGGGCGGCGTGGTCTCCGGCGTGCTGGCGGTGGTCTTCGCCTTCGGCGGTCTTGAGGTGGTCACCATCGCGGCGGCCGAGTCGGACGACCCGGCGCGTGCGGTGGGCCGCGCGGTGCGCAGCGCCGTGTGGCGCATCCTCTTCTTCTACATCGGCTCAATGCTGGTGATCGTCACCGTGCTGCCGTGGACGGACATGTCGCCCGGCAAGAGCCCGTATGTGGCGGTGCTCGACCACATCGGCGTTCCGGCGGCCGGGCAGATCATGAACATCGTGGTGTTCGTGGCGCTGCTGTCGGCACTGAACGCCAATCTCTACGGCTCCTCACGAATGATCTTCTCGCTCGCCGAGCGCGGCGAAGCGCCGCGGGCGCTGCTGCGGGTGACGGCGGGCGGGGTGCCGCGCCGGGCGGTGTTCGCCTCGGTGGCCTTCGGGTTCGCCTCGGTGGTACTGAACCTGCGGTGGCCGGATTCGATCTTTCAGTACCTGTTGAACGCGGTCGGCGCTGTCCTGCTGTTCGTCTGGGCCCTGATCGCCGCGTCACAGCTTCGGCTGCGGCGCCGCATGGACCCGGCAGCGGTTTCGGCGCTGCCGCTGCGGATGTGGGGTTTTCCCTGGCTGACCCGGGGGGCGCTGATCGCGATGGCGGCTGTCCTGGTGCTGATGCTGACCGACGACGCGGCACGTCCGCAGTTGCTCTGGTCGGCCGGCGCGACCGCCGCCGTACTGGCCGTCGCGGGGGTACGGGAGTGGCTCGCCCGGCGGGCTGCGGGTGAACAATCACCCACCTGACGATCGGTCGGGCACGGAACGTCATATCGGCGTCTGGATATCGGACAGAGCTGTCCGAACTGTTGTCCTGAGCGGACACGCGCCTCAAACTGGGGCCTTCATGCGCACCTTTAGGCTCTCACGGAGTGGACCTCTATCACCATGAACCGGACACCAGCGTCCTCCGCACCGGAGCGCGAGCCGACCGACAAAGTAACGGACGGCGACGGAGCCGGCGCTGCCAACCCCGCCCATCTTGGCCAGGGCCTCAAGCAGCGGCATCTGTCGATGATCGCGCTGGGCGGCGTGATCGGCGCGGGCCTGTTCGTCGGCTCGGGCGCGGGCATCGCGGCGGCGGGGCCCTCCATCGTCTGTGCGTACGCGGTCTCCGGCCTGCTGGTGATGCTGGTCATGCGGATGCTGGGCGAGATGGCCGCCGCCAACCCCGCATCAGGCTCCTTCTCCGTGCACGCCGACCGCTCGATCGGCCCCTGGGCCGGCTTCACGGCGGGCTGGATGTTTTGGCTGTTGCTGTGCGTGGCGGTGGCCGCGGAGGCGATCGGCGCGGCCGACATCATGGTCGGCTGGTTCCCGGACACCGAGTCCTGGATGTGGGTCGCCCTGTTCATGGTGATCTTCACCGGCACCAACCTCGCGGCGGTGAGCAACTTCGGCGAGTTCGAGTTCTGGTTCGCCGCGATGAAGGTCGCCGCCATCGCCATCTTCCTGATCCTGGGCGTCCTGGCCATCGTGGGCGCGCTGCCCGGCTCCGACGCGCCCGGCACCGACAACCTCACCGGTGACGGCGGCTTCATGCCCAACGGCGTCGATGGCCTGGTCGTCGGCCTGCTGGCGTCGGTCTTCGCCTTCGGCGGCCTGGAGACGGTCACCATCGCCGCCGCCGAGTCGGAGCACCCGCGCAAGGGCGTCGCCAAGGCGGTACGTACCGCGATGTGGCGGATCGGCCTCTTCTACGTCGGCTCGATGTTGATCATCGTCACCCTCATCCCGTGGGACAACCCCGCGGTCGTCGGCGACGGCCCGTACGTGGCGGTGCTCAACCACCTCGACATCCCGGCGGCCGGCGAGACGATGAACGTCATCGTGCTGATCGCGCTGCTTTCGGCGATGAACGCCAACATCTACGGCTCCTCGCGCATGGCCTACTCGCTGGTCTCGCGCGGCCAGGGGCCGCGGTTCCTCAACGTGCTCAGCGGTGGGGTGCCGCGCCGCGCAGTGATCGCATCGGCCGCGTTCGGCTTCCTGGCCGTGCTGTTCAACTACTGGTGGCCCGAGACCATCTTCAAGTGGCTGCTGAACATGGTGGGCGCGGCCGTGCTCGTGGTGTGGGCCTTCATCGCCGCGACCCAACTGAGCGTACGCCGGCAGTTGGAGCGCGATGCGCCGGAGAAGCTCATCGTGCGGATGTGGCTCTTCCCGTATCTGACCTGGGTGGCACTCGCGGGCACGATCGGCGTACTGCTGCTGATGCTGCGCGAGGACGACACCCGCACCCAGCTCTTCTTCACCGCCGGGCTCACGGTGGTCTTCGCCATCGTCGGCTACGTACGGCAGCGGACCGCAGCCGCCGCGAGCGCCCCGCAGTCCAATGACACCGCGAAGACCAAGGACACACCGGCCGGCTGAGCACGCCCGATCGGCGCGGCGCCCCCACGACGTGCCCGGCCCGGCCAGGCCCACGGCGTCTTCGGACGGCGGGCGAGAGCGGCCGAGTGGGCGCGACGGGCCCTTGACGACACACCAGCACACCCCGGAGGCGGGGTGGTTCCTCAGACGGAGGGACCACCCCGCCTCCGTCTTTTGGACCAGGTCAGCGCCAGTCCGTGGCGCGAAATGGTCTTGCTGGTAGCGTGCACATGCAAGTTAATTGCAATAAGCAGTCGGAGGGCTCGGCATGGCCATCTACACACTTCCTGAACTTCCGTACGACTACTCGGCGCTCGCCCCGGTGATCAGCCCCGAGATCATCGAGTTGCACCACGACAAGCACCACGCCGCGTACGTCAAGGGCGCCAACGACACCATGGACCAGCTCGCGGAGGCCCGGGACAAGGACCAGTGGGGCGCGATCAACGGCCTGGAGAAGAACCTGGCCTTCCACTTGTCCGGGCACATTTTGCACAGCATCTACTGGCACAACATGACCGGTGAGGGCGGCGGCGAGCCGCTGGACAAGGACGGCGTGGGCGATTTGGCCGACGCGATCACCGAGTCCTTCGGTTCCTTCGCCAAGTTCAAGACTCACCTCACCAAGGCCGCGGCCACCACCCAGGGTTCGGGCTGGGGCGTCCTCGCGTACGAGCCGGTCAGCGGCCGTCTCGTGGTCGAGCAGGTCTACGACCACCAGGGCAACGTCGGTCAGGGTTCGGTGCCGGTCCTGGTCTTCGACGCCTGGGAGCACGCCTTCTATCTCCAGTACAAGAACCAGAAGGTGGACTTCATCGAGGCGATGTGGCAGGTCGTCAACTGGCAGGACGTCGCCAAGCGCTACCGGTCGGCGACCAAGCGCGCCGGGAACCTGCTGCTCGCTCCCTGAGCGACGCCGCACGCGCCGCGAGGCCGACCGGCGACCACCGCCGCTTCCCAGGCCCTCGGCCGCACCGACCTCCTGCTGACGTGATCGTCTTCTCACCCTTCACGTAAGCGGGTGGAAAACAACAAGGCCCCCACGCGGTCAACGCGCGTGGGGGCCTTGTTGCGCTCGACCCTCCCACGACCCAGGGGTAACAGTCACCGCTCCGACACCACACCGCCGTGTTTCCCCCACCCCCCGATGTTGGTATCCCCTCCCTTCATTACCTCCGTGCATGACGCATGGAATGATCCTGCTGACCAATACATGAGACGCAGACAAGGGAGTCACGTCGTGCCCGGTGAGAACCTGACCCAAGAAGAGGCCCGTAGCCGGGCTGACCTGCTCACCGTGGACGCGTATGACATCGCGCTCGACCTGCGCAGCGCGATCGGCCCCCGCGACCCCGCGGGTGGCCCACGCACCTTCCGCTCCACCACCACCATCCGGTTCCGCTGCGCCGAGGAGGGCGCCTCCTCCTTCGCGGACCTGCTGGCCCCCTCCATCACGGCAGTCACGCTCAACGGGCGCGACCTCGACCCGGCCACGGTCTACGACGGCTCCCGCCTCGCGCTGACCGGCCTTGCCGCGGACAACGTGCTGACCGTGGACGCCCAGTGCGCCTACAGCAAGACCGGTCAGGGCCTGCATCGCTTCGTAGACCCCGAGGACAGCGAGGTCTACCTCTACACGCACGTCGAGCCCGCCGACGCTCGGCGCATCTTCACCAGCTTCGAACAGCCCGACCTCAAGGCCCCGTTCACCGTCGCGGTGACCGCGCCCGATGGCTGGACCGTCCTGAGCAACGGTGACCGCGCGAGCGAACCCACCGCAGCAGACGGCGGGGGCACCCACACCCGCTTCGTGACGACCCAGCCCATCTCCACGTACATCACGGCCGTCGTCGCGGGCCCCTACCACTACGAGCGTGACCACTACAGCCGCACGTTCAAGGACGGCACCACGCTCGACATCCCGCTCGGCGCACTGTGCCGCAAGGGGCTCGCCAAGCACTTCGATGCGGCCGACATCTTCACCGTCACCAAACAGGGCCTGGACTTCTTTCACGACCGCTTCGACTTCCCGTACCCGTTCGGCAAGTACGACCAGGCGTTCGTGCCCGAGTACAACATCGGCGCCATGGAGAACCCGGGCTGCGTCACCTTCCGCGAGGAATACGTCTTCCGCGGCAAGGTCACCCAGGCGTCCTACGAGGCCCGCACCAACACCTTGTTGCACGAGATGGCCCACATGTGGTTCGGCGATCTGGTCACCATGCAGTGGTGGGATGACCTGTGGCTCAAGGAGTCCTTCGCCGACTTCATGGGTGCCTACGCACTGGTCGGCGCGACCCGCTTCACCGATGGCTGGATCACCTTCGCCAACCGCCGCAAGAGCTGGGCCTACCGCGCCGACCAACTCTCCTCCACCCACCCGGTCACCGCCACCATCCGGGACCTGGAGGACGCCAAGCTCAACTTCGACGGCATCACCTACGCCAAGGGCGCCTCGGTACTCAAGCAGCTCGTCGCGTACGTCGGTGAGGAATCGTTCCTCGAAGGCGCCCGCCGCTACTTCAAGCGACACGCCTACGGCAACACCACCCTCGCCGATCTGCTGTCGGTGCTCCACGAGACCTCGGGCCGCGACATGGCCGCCTGGTCCGCCGCCTGGCTCCAGACCGCCGGCGTCAACGCGCTCACCCCCCAGGCCACCTACGACGCGGCCGGCACGATCACCGAGCTCGCCGTGCTCCAGGAGGCCTCCGACTCCCACCCGACGCTGCGCCCGCACCGAGTCGCGGTGGGCCTGTACCGGCGCGCGGACGGAGAGTTGAAGCGGTACGCGCGGGCCGAGTTGGATGTGGCCGGGCCGCGCACGGTGGTGGCCGAGTTGGCGGGGGCCGAGCGACCCGACCTGATCCTCGTCAACGACGACGACCTGACGTACTGCAAGATCCGCTTCGACGAGGGGTCCCTGGCCACCTTGCGCGGGCACCTCGGCGAGCTGGCCGACCCCATGGCCCGCGCCCTGTGCTGGTCCGCGCTGTGGAACCTCACCCGGGACGGGCTGATGCCAGCGCGCGACTTCCTCGCCCTGGTCGAGGCGTTCAGCGGCATGGAGACGGACATCGGCGTGCTGCACATGGTGCAGTCCTGGGCCGGGTACGCGCTGGCCCACTACGCCGCGCCGGGAACCCGCGAGCAGGCCGGGCAGACCCTGGCCCAGGGTGCGCTGCGAGAACTTCGGCTGGCCGAGCCGGGCAGCGGCCACCAACTGACCTGGGCCCGGTTCTTCGCCGGCGTCGCCTCCACCGAACCCGACCTTCAGCTACTGAGCGGGCTGCTCGCCGGCAACGCGAAGGTGGATGGTCTGGAGGTGGATCAAGAGCTGCGCTGGACGTTCTTGACCACGCTCGCCGCGTACGGCGCCGCCGACGCCGCGCAGATCAATGCCGAACTGGCCCGCGACAACACCGCGTCCGGCAAGCGGCACCAGGTCCGGTGCCTGACGGCGCGCCCATCGGCCGAGGTCAAGGCCGAGGCATGGACGTCGATCGTGGACCGTGACGAGCTGTCCAACGCGCTGGTGGAGGCCACCATCGCGGGGCTCAACCAGCCGCACCAGCGCGAGCTGCTCGCCCCGTTCGCACCCACGTACCTTCAGGCGCTGGAGCGAGTGTGGCAGGAGCGGTCCATCGAGATCGCGCTGACCATCGTCAACGGCCTGTTTCCCATCCTCCAGGGCGACCAGGCCACGCTCGACTCCGTCGAGGAGTGGCTGACCAAGCACGCCGACGCAGCCCCGGCCCTGCGCCGCCTGGTCGCGGAGGGTCGCGACGACCTGGCCCGCGCCCTGCACGCCCAGTCCTGCGACGTGGTGCCCGCGGCGTAAGCACTCGCCCTTGGTGGCGCCCCCTGAGCGGGGCAATAGCCGACCGGTGGCCGGCGGGAGGCTGTGCCCTCCCGCCGGCTGCGGGCTTTCGGCTGCTGGCTGCTGGCTGCTGGCTTTCAGTGTGGGTGGCGTGGCTCACGGGGTGGTGTTTGCCGGCGGCGTCCGGGAGCGTTATCGGGAGTCGAACTCATATGCTTTAGTGTGGGATCGTCCCGGTTTTCCGACAGTTCTGTCACAGCGGATACGGGGGCGCGCAAGCGCGGGAACGTGCGGAGCATGACTCATGACTTCATGGCGCCCCGCGGAGTCGCCGCTCCGCTCCCGCTGCGCCACCTCTCCGCCGTCCAGCGCCGGGTAATGACGGTCAACCAGCTGCGTGAGCACGGGGTGCCCGCCGCCGTGGTCGCCGAGCGCGGACGCCCCGGCGGGCCATGGCAGCAGGTGCTGCCGGGCGTGTACCTGCTCCATGCGGGCCGGCCCAGCGGAGCCGAACGCGTACAGGCTGCGCTGTTGTACGCGGCGCCACCGGGCACCGACCACGGTGCGCACCCGGCGGCGCTGGTGACCGGGGCGGCAGCGCTCGCACTGCACGGGTTCGCCTCGATGCCGCCGCTGGCCGCCCTGGAGCGGATCGACATCTTGGTGTCGCGCTCCCTCCAGCGACCGCGTTCGACCGCCTTTGCCCAACTACTGTCCACCGGTGCGCTACCCCGCCCGCGAGACATCACCGGGCTCCCGGTGGCGCCGGTGGCCCGCGCTCTCGCGGATGTGGTCGGCTCGCTGAGCGATGCCGACGACGTACGCGCCTTGTTGCTGGAGGCGGTACGCGATGGGCATGGTGAAGCCAGCACGGTGGTAAGGGAGTTGACGGCGGCCCAGTTGCTGGACCGGCCGCAGGTGAGGGGCGCGATCGAGGGGCTGCTGGCCGAGAGTCGGGCGGTCGCGGAGGGGCTGCTCTACCGGATGGTGCGCGAGTACGGGCTGCCGGAACCCCTGTGGAACGTGGGCTTGCGACGGCTCGGCGGTCCGTACCTGGCCACCGTGGACGCCTACTGGCCGGACCAGGCCGTGGCCGTCGAGCTGATCGCGCGCGGGCCACAGGGCGACGAGGACACGCCCTGGCCGCAGGACGCGCGCCGCCGCGAGCACCTGGAAGAGCTCGGCATCACGGTCATCCAGCTCACGGCGCGGCGGCTGCGGGAGAGCTTGGAGCGGCGGGCCGCAGCCGTGCGGGCCGCCCTGTTGGCGTCCGCCGACCGCGAGCCCCCCGCCTATGTCACTATCCTGCCGCGCTGACCGACGCACTGATGGGCGAGGTCACATCGGTACGCCTCGCCTGGTCGTCACCCTTCGGATGGGCCTTGTCGTGGCCCTTGTCCGGTGTGGTGTCGGTGGGGCCGCAGAACTCCGCTTCGACCACGGCCACGCCGTCGCCGACCCAGTCGCTGTTGAGGTTGAACGCGATGGCGTGGTTGGCGTCCTCGCTGGCGAAGGCGAACGAGGCGGAGCCGTGGATGCCGCCGTCGTGGCCCCACACCGCCTTGTCGCAAGAGAGCCGCAGCTGGGCCAGGCCAAGGCCGTACCGCAGCGGGCTGCCCGCACCGGTCGAAACGGTGGTCTTCATCTCGGCCAGCTCCGCGCGGGGCAGCAGCTTGCCGCGCAGCAGCGCGGCGTAGAAGCGGTTGAGGTCGGCGGAGTTGGAAATGATCTCGCCGGCCGCCCAGCCCCAAGAAGGGTTGAGCCGGGTGACGTCGTAGACCTTGCCCTGCGGGTCGCCCTGGAACTTGCCGTAGGCGCGCCCGCTCGGCGCGGGAACGTTCGGGTTGGTGCCGGGGAAGGTGGTGGACCGCAGCTTCAGCGGCTGCACGATGCGCCGCTGGACCTCGGCTGCGTACGGCTTGCCGGTCACCTTCTCGATGATGAGGCCGGCGAGCATGTAGTTGGTGTTGGAGTAGTTCCAGTCGGTGCCCGCCGGAAAGTCGGGAAGGTGCCGCATGGCGAGGGCCACCGCCTGTTGGGGCGACAGCGTGTCGTAGCGGTGGGCAAGGAATTTCTTGGTGGCGTACTTCTGCTGGAACGTCGAATCAGCGGTGTAGCTGAAGATCCCGCTGGTGTGGTTGAGGAGTTGGCGCACCGTGATCTTCCGGCCGTCGTGGCCGTTGCCGCGGACCAGGCCAGGCAGATAGGTGTCCACCGATGTGTCGAGGTCGATCTTTCCCTCGGCCTGCAACTGAAGCAGCACGGTCGCCGTGAAGGTCTTGTTGATGCTGCCCGCCCGAAAGCGGTCGTTCTTGCCGCGCGGCTTGCCGGTGGTCAGGTCGGCCACGCCCGCGTTTCCGTTCCATACCCCGTGCTTGTCGCGGGCCTGGCCCACCACGCCCGGCACACCATCCGCCACCTGCGCGTCCATGGCGGCCTGGGTGGCCGCGTGCCCGGTGTCCCGGCTCGCGCCGTCCGCACCATCGGTCGCCCCCGCGGTGGGTGCCGTCAGTGCGGCGGCTCCCAGTGTGGCGACCACCGTCGCCCCTACCACCGCGGTCCGTATCGCCTGTGCCGACATCTGCGATCAACCCCTCCTCCGCGCGCTGCCGCGCGTCGCTGGGCCATGCGTCCGCGCGCCGTCCCCTGGTCACAGGGACCCACGCGTCATGGCCCTCGGTCATAGGGACAGGACGTCGCGCACGGCGCACGGGTTGATCGTTTTTGCGACACCCGTACGTGGCTTCGTACGGGACGCTCGCCAGGGCAGGGCCACGGGCGGTGCCGGGGACGGGACGGGACGAGGTCAGGCGGCTGCGCGCCGTATAGGGAGATGACCATCGAGCGGGTAGGAGGGAGGAGCGGACGGCAGGATCTTGTCGAACTGGTAGCCGTTCTTCTCGGCGACGCGGCAGGATGCCAAGTTGTCCATTCGATGGAGGAGTTCGAGGCGTTCCAGACCAGTTGCTTGGAAGGCATCGAAGGACCAGGCGGTGAGGGTGTGCAGGGCTCGTGGGGCCACGCCTCGCCCGCGAGCCTGTGCCGCCGTCCAGTAGCCGACCTCGGCAGACGGCTTGCCGGGTGCGGCGGCCTTGAGTATGACGGGAGCGTTCATTGCCGGATCGTATGCAGCAGGACCGCTCGGTCGAGCGCAGCACAGCGCAGCACAGCCGCGATGCGGAAGTCGGTGGGTCAGCGGCGCTTGCGCAGCAGCAGTTCGGTGTTGCGGTCGTGCGGGTCACCGGCGAGTGCTGTGCTGCGTGCCGGGGCGTTGAACGACAGCTCGCGGTAGAGGGCGGCGAGGCCGGTCTGGGAGAGGTCGGCGTAGTCCGTACGGTGCGGCGCGGCCGACTCGATGAGGGTGGTGAACAGCGAGAGGGTGCCGTCGTTGTTGTCCACCAGCTCGACGATGCGGGCCAGTTGCGGGAAGTCGATGTGGGAGGCCGTGGTGATTTCCCAAAACGTCTTGCGCGGGGTGATCTCGTTCGTGTGGCTGTGGCCATTGATCCAGGCCAGCACGCTGGGGTTGCGGTTGAAGAGCGCGACCAGCTCCGCGCCGCTGTGCCGGGCCTCCTTCGGGCGGGCCGGGTCACGGTTCATGTTCTTCATGCCGCGGCTGTAGTGGTGGCTGAAGACGATGATGTGCTCGTCTCGGTGCGCCTTGAGGGTGCGTTCCAGCCAACGGAGTTGAGCGGTGCCGACGGAGCCGGTGTAGTGGCCGCCGGGGTCGGTGGAGTCCAGGCTGATGCCGACGACGTCAGCGGAGATGCGGAACGTGTAGTACAGGGTGCCCGCGTCGAGGTTGGCGCGGGTGTAACCGTGGCCGATGGGCCCGGGGCCCGTGTGCTGCGGGGCGAGGTGGGCGGCCAGGTACTCGCGCTGGGTGAAGGGCGCGCGGCGCTCGTCGGGGGTGACGGTGCGCATGCGCTTGGAGTGCGCGCGCAGCAGTTCCTTCATCCGCTTGCCGGTGGGGTCATCACCCTTCCGCTCGGCCTGGTACATCTTCTCGGCCTCGGCGGCCGGGATGATCTGGAGCTTCCGTTTGCCGGTGGCGACGTCGGCGAGGTAGCTGCCGCCGAAGGCGTAGGCGCCGCCTGACAGATCGTCGTGGTTGCCGATGGTGGAGTACCAGGGCATCCGCAGCCCGGGGCTGTTGACGTCGCGCATCGCAGCCTTCAAGAAGCCGTCCAGGCGCGGGAAGCCGAGCTTTTTGTCCGCGTCGCGCAGGGCGCTCTCCGGATGCCAGAACTCGCGCAGACCGCTGTCCTGGACACCCTCGTAGTGCCGCCGGTCACCGGTGTTGGGGGAGATCCGGCCGCCGCTCATGGCGGTGAGGTACCAGTCGAGTTCGACCTTGGCGTTGTTGTCGGTGTTGTCGCCCGTGGTCATCGCGAAGGACAGCGGTGCGCCGGTCACCGGGCCGTGCCGTAGCGCGTTGACCCGCTCGATGAGGGAGACCGCGCCGACGACCGACAGCGCCTCGTGCGGGCGCCAGGCGTTCACGCGGCCCGAGCGCATGAACTCGTACCGCAGCGGGTGCTGCACATCGGTCAGATGCAGGTCGGTGAGTTGAACGAAGGAGGCGAGCGTGGTGCGCCGGTCGGCGCGGCCCGCCTTGGCGGCGGCCAGCTCGCCGCGCACCTTGCGCGGCCAGCCCGGCCCGTCACCCAGCCGTCGATACGCGCCGGAGCCGCGCGGGGCGGCGACGCTTTGCAGCGTGGTACCCGCGGCCGATGGCCGGGCCGCCGCGGCGGGCGCCGGAGCGACGCGGCGTTCGGCGCCGCGTACGGGCTCCGGCGGTGACGGCGACGCGGTGGCCGACCCGGTGGCGGGGCCGAGGGCCAGGCCGAGTCCGACGGCGGCGCCGGTGCCCCCGGCGGCGGCGAGCAGGGTGCGGCGATTGACCGCGGCCACCGTGGACGTGGCGGCCGATGCGGCGGAACGGATACGGGACCGGGCCATACGGGACATGCGCGATCTCCCCGAGTCAATGCGCGGAAGCAGTGGGGCGTGACGGGCGAGTGCTGGGCACGACGGGTGTGGTGGGCGGGTGATGGGAGCACGAGGGATGGGGCCGGTAGGAGCAACGGCAGGCGGCTGGCCACCGCCGTCACTTGGATCGTTGGCAGTGGGAATGGCCTGCGCGTAAACGGGACAGCAACGTGTGACGCCCATCTCCGCACGTGGATCTCTCGCCCCAGGGACGGCCATCGACCGCTCGCCCGCGGGAGCTTTGCCGGCCACCGCGTGTTCACCGAAGAGGGGAACGCACTGGCGGCACGGCCCCCGCGTGCGGGGCGCCGGGCCCGGTGCCGGCAGGTGAAGTGGGACGGGCTACGTGGCGCTTGTGAGCCCCGGTTGACGCGCCGCCCGCGCCGCGGAGCCTTCGCGCAACTAGCTTGATCACCGTCGCTGGGCCGCTCGCGCTCGGCCGCTGCGGCCGGGCGCCCCGCCCTGCCCGCGCCATACCGCCCGCGGGCCGCTCGCGCCCCATCGCACCGCACCGCGCCCCGCCGCACCGCACCGCACCGCGCCCTACCGCGCCCGTTCGCTTCGGCCCGGGCGGCCCCCTTTGGGGCTCTATATCGCATTCGTCAGGTATGCCGCATGGCGGGAATATGCCAACCACTACATCTGGCTTGGGTAGCACTCCCCAAACAATGTGTTCTTACACAAAGGTGAACGGTCAGTTGGCACCGCATTCCGAACAAGGATGTCCATGTCCCGATCACCTGTTGATATATCCCGACGTCAGAGACGCACGACTCGCATCGTGCTCGCTGCTGGCCTGGTGGCGGCGCTGTCCGCTGCCGGGGTGGCGCCCGTGCTCGCTGATGAGCCCGGCCCCGTTCCCGCCCCGCTCGTTCCCGCCAAGCCGGCGAAGGACAAGCTTGGTGCGGCCGATGCCAAGCTGCTCGCCGAGGCCAAGGCCGAGGGCGACAAGACGATCACGATGATGGTCGCGGCCCAGCCGGGTTCGACCGACCGCGTCGCCAGCGAACTGGATGCCGTCAAGGGCGCGTCCGTTGGCCGCACGTACGACAAGCTCGGCTACGTCCGCGCCACCGTCCCCATCGGACAGGCCGATCAGGCCATCAGCAAGGCCAAGCAGCTGTCCGATGTGCACGGCATCGACCTCAAGCACGAGATCAAGCTGCCGGACCCGACTCCCGGCGCCGATTCGGTGCGCGGCGGCACGTCCGCGAAGGCCGGTTCGTACCCGGCTCCGGGCAAGAAGACCCCCGCCAAGAACCCGTACCAGCCCGCGCATGAGACCGGCGCCGTGGACTTCGTGAAGAAGAACCCGCGCGCCGATGGCCGGGGCGTGACCATCGGCGTCCTGGACTCCGGTGTCGATCTCGCGCACCCCGCGCTTCAGAAGACCACCACCGGCGAGCGCAAGATCACGGACTGGGTCACGGCGACCGACCCGATCACCGACCAGGACGGCACCTGGCGCCCGATGACGACCAACGTCGCCGGCCCCAGCTTCTCCTTCAACGGCCGCACCTACAAAGCCCCCGAGGGCTCGTACCAGGTGAATGTCTTCCAGGAGAAGATCACCGACGGCGGCCCTGACGGCAGCGACTACCACGGTGACGTCAACCGGGACGGCGACAAGACGGACTCGTGGGCCCTGCTGTACGACGCGGCCAAGGGCACCGTCCGCGTGGACCTCAACGACAACGGCGACTTCGCGGACGACAAGCCGATGAAGCCGTATCGGGACGGGCACCAGGTCGGCTACTTCGGCACCGATGACCCGAAGACGCCGATCGCGGAGCGCTCCCCGTTCGTCGTGGAGATCCGCAAGAACGTGCCGCTCGACCCGCTGGGCGGCAGCAACGTCGGCAAGAAGGCCGACTTCGTCAACGTCGGCATCATCGAGTCCGAGCACGGCACGCACGTCGCGGGCATCACGGCCGCCAACAAGCTGTTCGGCGGCAAGATGAACGGCGCCGCCCCCGGCGCCAAGATCGTCTCCTCGCGTGCGTGCAGTTGGAGCGGCGGCTGCACCAACGTGGCGCTGACCGAGGGCATGATCGACCTCGTCACCGAGCGCGGCGTGAACGTCGTCAACATGTCGATCGGCGGCCTGCCGCCGCTGAACGACGGCAACAACGCGCGCTCCGAGCTGTACACCCGGCTCATCGACACCTACGGCGTGCAGCTCATCATCTCCGCGGGCAACAGCGGTCCGGGTGCCAACACCATCGGTGACCCGGCGCTCGCCAACAAGGTGATCAGCGTCGGCGCGGGCGTGTCCAAGGAAACCTGGGCCGCCAACTACGGCTCCGAGGTGAAGCGGACCTACAACCTCTTCCCGTTCTCCTCGCGCGGGCCGCGGGAGGACGGCGGCTTCACGCCGACCCTCGTCGCCCCGGGTTCGTCCATCAACACGACCCAGACCTGGCTGCCCGGCTCGCCGGTAGCTGAGGCCGGATACGACCTGCCGGTCGGCTACAGCATGCTGCAAGGCACCTCGATGGCGTCCCCGCAGGCCGCCGGCGCCTCGGCGCTGCTGCTCTCGGCAGCCAAGCAGCAGGGCATCAAGCTCACCCCCGCCGCTCTGCGCACGGCGCTGACCAGCACCGCTCACAAGATTCCGGGCGTGCAGGCGTACGAGCAGGGCGCTGGCCGGATGGACATCGTCGATGCCTGGAAGTCGATTCGCAAGGGCGCCAAGGCGCATGAGTACACGGTCAAGGCGCCGGTGAAATCCGCGCTCTCGGACTACCTCAAGACCCCGGGCTTTGGCACCGGCGTCTACGACCGCGAGAGCGGTCTGAAGGCCGGACAGTCCAAGACGTACGACGTCACCATCACCCGCACCACAGGCCCGGACCGCGCCGTGTCGCACCAGTTGAACTGGCGCAACAACAGCGGTGCCTTCCGGCTCGACGGCCGCAGCACTGTGTCGCTGCCGCTGAACAAGCCGGTCACCGTCAAGATTGCCGCCAAGCCTCGCGCGGTGGGCGTGCACAGCGCCATCCTGGAGGTCAACGACCGCAGGACCGAGGGCGTTGACCACCAGATCCTGAACACGGTCGTGGTCGCGAAGCCGCTTGCTGCTCCGTCGTACACGGTCAAGGAGTCGGGTTCGGTGCAGCGCAGCGCCCCGACCTCGTACTTCGTCAACGTCCCCAAGGGCGCTAAGACCCTTGAGGTGGCGCTCGGCGCACTGAAGGGCAAGAGCCAGACGCGCTTCATCGCGATCAACCCGTACGGGATTCCGGTGGACTCGACCTCGTCGATCGCCTGCTACCCGAACTACAACAACCCGAACAACACCTGCCGTCCCGACCGGCGCGCGTACGCCAACCCGATCCCGGGCGTGTGGGAGATCGAGGTCGAGGCCCGGCGGACATCGCCGATCCTGGACAACCCGTACCAGCTCACCGTGAACGCGCTGGGCAGCACGTTCGCGCCCGAGACGCAGACCCTCGCTGAGGCGAAGGTCGGCAAGGCCACCCCCGTGGAGTGGAAGGTCACCAACGGGTTCGGCCCCATCGACGGCAAGCTGAAGGGCGGCCCGCTCGGCTCTGCGAAGACCGAGCGCCCCACCATCAAGCAGGGTGAGACCCGCAAGACGCAGGTCACGGTCGCCGAAGGCACCTCGCGTCTCGACGTCACCATCGGTGGCGCCGCCGACGCCAAGTCGGACCTGGACCTGGCCGTGGTGTTCAACGGCCAGGTGGTGGGCGACTCCACGTCGTCCGGCTCCGATGAGAAGGTGTCGCTGCGTACGCCCAAGGCGGGCACGTACACCATCGAGGTCGCCGGCTACTCGGTGCCCGCGGGCAGCACCGCCTTCGACTACCAGGACCTGTTCTTCGCCCCCTCGCTGGGTGAGTTGAAGGCCGACGACGCCAAGCCGGTCAAGCTCGCCAACGGTCAGTCGGCCCAGGTCACGGCCGATGTCGTGGTCGCAGGTCCGGCGCCGGACGGCCGGACGTTCTTCGGTGAGCTGTCGCTGGTCAACCAGGCCGGCACCAGCACCGGAGGCGGCAGCGTGAAGATCGAGAAGGTCATCCCCTAACGCGCACTCCCGCGCGCAGTACGCGTACTGCGCGCGGGATACACGCTGTGCACGAGGCACACGCAACGGGTGCCATGTGCGAATCATGCGCCATGTGCGAGATGTACGGGATGTGCCTGTTTGGCGGGGCGAGCCGGTGTCTTCGGCTCGCCCCGCCGTGTTGTTCCCGCGCCTGCGTCCGCGGCTGCGGCTGCGCCTGCCCGCAGCTCTGCCTGTGGCCGCGGCTGCGCCTGTTCTCGCGGTTGCGGTGGCGCGCCGGCAAGACCCAGCCGCTCCCCCGCGCGGGCCGCACCGTTTCGCGCGGACCCGATTAATCAGCGGGGCCGTCTCTGGGGGCGTGGAAGGATGGCAGTACATCTAAAGTCGTTAAGGAGATGCCCAGGTGCCTGGCACGAATCTGACCCGCGAAGAGGCGCAGGAGCGGGCGCGCCTGCTCACCGTCGATGCATACGCGATCGAACTCGATCTCGCCGGCGCACAGGAAGGAGGCACCTACCGCTCGGTAACCACGGTGCGGTTCGACTCCGCCGAGAGCGGCGTGTCCTCGTTCATCGATCTGGTCGCCCCCGCGGTGCACGAGGTGGTGCTCAACGGCGAGGCGCTCGATGCGGGTGAGGTCTTCGCCGACTCCCGGATCACGCTGCCGGGGCTGCTGGCCGGCCGCAATGAACTGCGGGTGGTCGCGGACTGCGAGTACACCAACACCGGTGAGGGTCTGCATCGGTTCGTGGACCCGGTGGATCAACAGGCTTACCTGTACACCCAGTTCGAGGTGCCCGACGCGCGCCGAGTGTTCGCCTCCTTCGAGCAGCCGGACCTGAAGGCAACCTTCCAGTTCACCGTGGTGGCCCCCGACAACTGGACGGTGGTCTCCAACTCCCCGACGCCCGAGCCCAAGAACAACGTCTGGCACTTCGAGCCGACGCCGCGCATCTCCTCGTACATCACCGCGCTGATCGTCGGCCCGTACCACAGCGTGCACAGCTCGTACGAGAAGGACGGGCGCGCCGTGCCGCTGGGCATCTACTGCCGTCCCTCGCTCGCCCAGTACCTGGACGCCGACGCGATCTTCGCGGTCACTCGGCAGGGCTTCGACTGGTTCGAGGAGAAGTTCGACTACGCGTACCCGTTCGCCAAGTACGACCAGCTCTTCGTGCCCGAGTTCAACGCGGGCGCCATGGAGAACGCGGGCGCGGTCACCATTCGCGACCAGTACGTCTTCCGATCCAAGGTGACGGACGCGGCGTACGAGGTGCGGGCCGAGACCATCCTGCACGAGCTGGCCCATATGTGGTTCGGCGACCTGGTGACCATGGAGTGGTGGAACGACCTGTGGCTGAACGAGTCGTTCGCCACCTACACCTCCATCGCCTGCCAGGCCTACGCCCCCGGCTCCAAGTGGCCGCACTCGTGGACCACCTTCGCCAACTCGATGAAGACCTGGGCGTACCGGCAGGACCAACTGCCGTCCACTCACCCGATCATGGCCGAGATCGGCGACCTGGACGATGTGCTGGTCAACTTTGACGGCATCACCTACGCCAAGGGCGCCAGCGTCCTCAAGCAACTCGTCGCCTACGTCGGCATGGACGAGTTCTTCCGCGGCGTGCAGGCGTACTTCAAGCGCCACGCGTACGGGAACACGCGGCTGAGCGACCTGCTCGGCGCGCTGGAGGAGACCAGTGGCCGCGATCTGAAGACCTGGTCGAAGGCATGGCTGGAAACGGCGGGCATCAACGTGCTGCGCCCCGAGATCGAGACCGACGCGAACGGCATCATCACCTCCTTCGCCATCCGGCAGGAGGCCCCGGCGCTGCCCACCGGTGCGAAGGGCGAGCCGACGCTGCGCCCGCACCGGATCGCGGTCGGCGCCTACGACCTGGACGCGAACGGCAAGCTGGTGCGCGGCGCCGGCGTCCCCGCGACCGAGGACTGGGGGCGGGTGGAGCTGGACGTGGACGGCGAACTCACCCCCGTGCCGCAGCTCGTGGGCAAACCGCGCCCGGCCGTGGTGCTGCTCAACGACGACGACCTGTCGTACGCCAAGGTGCGGCTCGACGAGGAGTCGCTGCGCGTGGTCACCCAGCACCTGGGCGACTTCGCCGAGTCGTTGCCGCGGGCGCTGTGCTGGGCCTCGGCGTGGGACATGACGCGGGACGGCGAGCTGGCCACCCGCGACTATCTGGCGCTGGTGCTCTCCGGCATCGGCAAGGAGACCGACATCGGCGTCGTGCAGTCGCTGCACCGCCAGGTGAAGCTGGCGCTGGACCTGTACGCGGCGCCGGGCTGGCGCGAGAGCGGCCTCGCCATCTGGAGCGATGCGGCGCTTGAGCACCTGCGGGCCGCGGCGCCAGGCAGCGACCACCAGTTGGCGTGGGCCCGCGCGTTCGCCGCCACCGCCCGCATCGAGGCCCACCTCGACCTGCTCGCCGCGCTGCTCGACGGCAGCGAGACGATCGAGGGCCTGGCCATCGACACGGACCTGCGCTGGGCGCTCCTTCAGCGGCTGGCCGCCACGGGGCGGGCCGACGAGGACGCCATCGCGGCCGAGCTTCAGCGCGACCAGACCTCAGCCGGCGAGCAGTACGCGACCAGCGCCCGGGCGGCACGCCCGACGCCGGAGGCCAAGGCCGCGGTGTGGGCGGCGATCGTGGAGGACGACACGCTGCCCAACGCGATGCAGGAGGCCGCCATCGGCGGCTTCGTCCAGACCGACCAGCGCGAGCTGCTCGCCCCGTACGCGGAGAAGTATTTCGCGGTGGTCAAGGGCCTTTGGAACAACCGCAGCCACGAGATCGCCCAACAAATCGCGGTGGGCCTCTACCCCTCGCTCCAGATCTCGCAGGCCACCTTGGACGCGGCGGACGCCTGGCTGGACAGCGCCGAGCCGAGCGCGGCCCTGCGCCGAGTGGTGACGGAGAACCGCGCGGGCGTGGAGCGGGCCCTGCGCGCGCAGCGCGCCGACGCGGACGCCGCGGCGGCGGCGCAAGCCGGCTAGGCACAAGCGGCTGGGACACAGCGGCCCCGTCCTGGTGTGCGGACGGGGCCGTGTTCGGTTGTGCTGGCGGGAGCCGAGCGGGGCTCTCGCCGGTGCGGCCGGGGCGGGTAGGTCCCGGCCGCTGGGCACTCGGGCCGGCTAGCGGCCCCGCGCGGCGCGGCGGGCCAGCAGGGCCTCGCGCCGCTCGTCGAAGCGGGTGGCCTGCTCATTGAGGCCGCCCATGAACATGCCGAGCTCCTCCTGCGCCTTGAGCCCGTCCGGGCCGAGCGCAGAGATGTCGAGCACCTTGAGGTAGCGCAGCACCGGCTGGAGCACATCGTCGTGGTGGATGCGCAGGTTGTAGATGCCACCGATGGCCATCTGCGCCGCCGCCCGCTCGAAGCCGGGGATGCCGTGCCCGGGCATCCGGAAGTCCACGACCACATCGCGTACGGCACACATCGTCTGATCGGGGGCCAGCTCGAACGCCTTGCCGAGCAGGTTCCGGTAGAAAACCATGTGCAGGTTCTCGTCAGTGGCGATGCGAGCCAGCATCCGATCACACACCGGGTCGCCCGACTCATGGCCGGTGTTGCGGTGCGAGATGCGGGTGGCGAGCTCCTGGAAGGCGACGTACGCGACGGAGTGCAGCATGCTGTGCGCGTTGTCGGACTGGAAGCCCTCCGACATGTGCGACATCCGGAAGCGTTCGAGCTCGACCGGGTCCACGGCGCGCGAGGCGAGCAGGTAGTCGCGCATGACGATGCCGTGCCGGCCCTCCTCCGCGGTCCAGCGGTGCACCCAGGTGCCCCAGGCGCCGTCACGGCCGAAGAGACTGGCGATCTCGTGGTGATAGCTGGGGAGGTTGTCCTCGGTGAGCAGGTTCACCACGAGCGCCACCCGGCCTACCGGGGTGACCTTGGACTGCTCCAGGGCCCAGGCGTCGCCGCCCATGATGCCGTCGAAGTTACGTGCGTCGCTCCACGGCACGTACTCGTGTGGCATCCATTCCTTGGCAACGTGCAAATGGCGATTCAGCTCTGTCTCGACGACCTCTTCGAGCGCGTACAACAACTGACTGTCGCTCCACGCGGCCCTTCCCGTAGGGCGTGGTATTGCGGTGGTCACAGCGGGAACTCCTGGGGACGGGGAGTGACGGACTCCTGGGGATGTGTCCGACCTACGGTTCCGTAGGTTACGTCAACGTAGGTTAAAGCGTCTGTAAACGCCAAGCCGCACTTACCCACCTCGCTGCCGCTCCCCTCCTACCCCGCTACTGCCCTTCTCTTACCCGCATCCGGAGTACCCCCCAACCGGTCAGTCAGTCACTCACGGCCGCGTACCGCTCCAGCAGACGGGCCTGACCTGCGGCGGAGAGAGTGCCATGGGCCCGTAGCCGGGCGATGCCCCCATCCGGGAAGGCATCGAGGCGCAGATGCGTGGCAATGGCAGGCGCTGCGAGCCGAAATCGGTGTGGGGTGTCCGGCTGAAGGGTGGTGCGGGGCAGGATCTCGAACCAGGACGCATCGTCGTATGGGTCGGCGGCGGTGGCGTCGCAGCCGTAGACCGCGGTCCAGCCCGCGGCGTTGCCCTTGTTGAGGTAGGCCGTGTCGATCTCCAGGCGCGGATTTGACCGTGCCCCGCGAGCCGGAACCGCACCCAGTCGTTGGTCTCCCGCACCCGGCGGCGGTTCTCCCAGCCGTCGTCCGTCTTTCGGGCGCGGTCGGGTCGAATGATGCTGGTGGGAGAGGAGTAGAAGCAGTCAGACGCGTCCTCGACGGCGCCGCCGTGCAGCACCGAGGCCAGATCGAAGGTTCCGAGCAGGCCAAGCCACTCGGGGGCGGGCACCACCTTGCCGTACACCCGCAGCCGGGCAATGCCGCCGTCTGGATGCTGGTTGAGGCGCAGATGGGTGTAGCGCCGCTCACCGCGGACAGTGAAGCCGTTGGCAGCGTGGCCCCGTACGGGCGTACGCGGCACGATCTCCTCCCAGGGCACCGCGCCCGACAGCAAATGCTCCGGACTCGGCGCGCCCTCGACCGCCGCGGCCTCGACGCTGACGCGCTGCGGATAGTTCCCCCGAAAGTGGGCGGTGTCCACGACCAGTCCGCGCACCATTCCGGGCGCGCCGAGCCGAATCAGCGCCCAGTCGTGGTCGGCATCGGCCGGAAAGGGATGATCGGCATCGGCGCCCCTGCGGCGCCGAGTCTCCCAGCCGTCCATGACCTTGCCCTTGTGGCCGAACGCCTGCGGATCGAACACGGCCGGCTCAGGCACCAGCAGATTCTCCCGCTGGGCGAAGAACTCGTCATTGGCGGCGATGACACCGGCGCCCAACTGGCGGTCGGCCAGATCGACCAACTGGGTGAACGGGAAGTCGCCGCTTCGATAGTCGGCGTACGGGTCGCCGCCTGGGTGGGGGGCGGTGTCGTTGGCGTGCGGGTCGCTATGACGTGGGGGTCACCGTCTGTGTGGGGAGTGGCGCCTGCGTGGGGCTGCGTTGAGCTGCCGGGTTGGCTTGAGCCGGGCTGGCCTGAGTAGGACTGGCCTGAGCCGGACTGGTCTTCGCCGTGCGCGTCGGGGCGGGGCGGGGTGCTGCGGGGCGAGGCTAGGGGCCGTGCCTCGCCTTTCGGTAGCGGTGCTGGGTCGCGCGGGTGCTGGTCCGCGGTCCGGCGAGTTGCATTTCCGGTTCCGAGGGCTGGTGCGGAGCCTGGGGGGTGCTGAGCCGCGGGCCCCTCCTGGTCACCGAAGTGGCTTGCCTACGACTGTCGCAGCGGCCGAACGCACTCGCTGAGGGCACGCAGCACGCGGAGCTTTCTGAGATCCCAGTCGGACATGGGGGCAAGCTACCCAGCGAAGGCGACTCCGGCGGCAACGCCGGGCGGGTACGGAGCGAGACAGCGGGCGACACCGGTCAGCGTGTGGGGCGAGTGCGGGGGCGTTCGGCCCGGGGGGTGCGCCCGCCTGCGCCCTCACCCGCGCTTCTCCACGCCAAAAGCGCCCACGGCGCGAAGCCGTAGGCGCATGGCGGAGCGAAAAATCAGCTCGTGGTCTGCTTGTCGCTCTTGCTGCCGATCATCACGAGACCAGCGATCACGAGGAACGCGACGATGGGAGCAACGACGTAGAGGCCGAGCGTCTCCACGACACTCAGGCCCGGACCCGGGTCATCACCATCGTCGCGGCTGATCGCGAACGCGGGGGACGACATCAGCAGCATCAACGTCAGCCCGGCGGTGACCGTACCGGCGCGCAGGGCGTTCTTCTTGGCCTTAGTGCTCACGGCAGCAACTTACCGAACCCACTCACATGCCGCGCGCCCGGGGTGCCGGAAGGCGCCGCGCGTCGCGCCCCTCGAAGCCCGTCGGCCGACCCCATCGGCCGGCCCCATCGCCTGGATGCCACGCGCCCGGCGCTGCGCTCCTGCCGCCCGGGCTGACGCGCTCCCGTCACCCGGCCGGCGCCCGGCGCGCGCCTGCCTCGGTAGGCGCTCACGTCGGCCCGTGAGCTGCCCGCTCGGCGGCGGCCTCCGCACGCACCTCCGTCCGCACCTCCGCGAGCAGCGCGCGCAGCCGCGGTGACGCGAGGAGTTGCTCCAGCGACATCGGCTGCCCGGTGGCGTCGGCGATGGGCAGCCGCCAGTTCGGGTACTGATCCGAGGTACCGGGCACGTTCTGGGGCCGCCGATCACCCACCGCATCGGGCAGCCATACGCCGACCAGCCGGGCCGGGGTCCTGGCCAAGAAGCGGTAGACCGCCCTGATCGCGGCCTCGTCGTCACCGAGCCCCTCCCGCAGCAGGCCGAGGCCGCGCAGCAAGCTCAGCCATTCGGCGGTCTCCACGGCGTCCCTGGCTTGCTCGTCGGCGAGCGGTTTGGTGCGGAGGCCCAGCCGGTGTCGCAACTGCACATGCTCGCCGGTCAGCCGGGCTGCGGTGCTCGGCAGGTCATGCGTGGTCGCCGTGGCCAGGCAGTCCGTACGCCACTCCCCCGGCGCGAGCGGCCGGGGAGCGCGCGCCGGCGTTCGGCGACCCGCCGCGGCCTCGGGGGCAGCAGCTTCGGGGGCGCGGGCGCCGGCCAGCACCGCGCCACCGTGCGCCGCGCCGTCCTGTGCCACGTCGCCGTGCGCCGCGTCGGGCAGCGGCCCGTCGTCGTGTGCCGCACCATCCCGTGCCACGGCACCTTGTGCGTACGCCCGCTCGAACCACAGCACCGACGTGCCCAGCACACCGCGCTCGGCGAGCGTCTCGCGTATGCCCGGTTCGACCGTGCCCAGGTCCTCGCCGATGACCAACGCGTTGGCCCGGTGGGCCTCAAGGGCGAGCATGCCGAGCATCGCCTCTGCGTCGTAGCGGACGTAGCAGCCGTCGATCGGCTCCCGGCCCTGCGGCACCCACCACAGCCGGAACAGGCCCATCACATGGTCGATGCGCAGCGCGCCCGCGTGCCGGAGCATGCCACGCAGCAGTTCGCGGTACGGGGCATACGCCGACGCCGCCAGCGCGTCGGGGCGCCACGGGGGCAGCCCCCAGTCCTGGCCGCGGGAGGTGAAGGCGTCGGGCGGCGCGCCGATGGACATGCCCGCGGCGAAGACGTGCTGCTGTGCCCAGGCGTCCGCACCAAAGGGATGGACTCCGATGGCCAGGTCGTGGATGAGGCCGATGCCCATGCCCGCGTCGCGCGCCGTGCGCTGGGCGGCAGCGAGTTGCGCGTCGGTCAGCCAGGACAGCCAGCAGTGGAAGTCCACCTGGTCGAGGTGGTCGCCCCGAAACCGCGCGGTGCGGCCGGAGCGCGGGTCGGACAGGCCACTCGGCCAGGAGCGCCAGTCGGGCCCGTACCGCTCGGCCAGTACGCACCAGGTGGCGTGGTCGTCGAGCGCCTGACCGCGTTCGGCGAGGTAGTCGCAGTACGCGGCGCGCCGTCCGGGGCTGAGTGGAACCTTTCTGACCAGCTCTAGGGCCTCCCGCTTAAGGTCCCAGGTGGCGTCCCTGTCGATGAGGGCGCCCTTGCCGAGCACGGCGTCGCGCAGCGCGTCGGCCCGGACCAGCAGCTCATCCACGCGAGCCCGATCGGCGCCGCGAAGCTGCGCGTACTCCGGCACGTCCGCGACCCGCAGATAACTGGGGTCGGGGAAGCGGCGGGAGGAAGGCCGGTAGGGGGAGGGATCGGTCGGGGCGCCGGGCACCGCCGCGTGGAGCGGGTTGAGCTGGAGGAATCCGGCGCCGATGGTGCGGCCTGACCAGGCGGCGAGATCGGCCAGATCGCCGAGGTCGCCCATGCCCCAGGAGCGGGCGGACAGCAGCGAATAGAGCTGCACAAGGAAGCCATGCGTACGCCCTGGCCGCTCGGGCATCCGGTCCGGGGCCACGATCAGCCGGGAGACGGCGGAGCGCCCACCGGGCGCGTGGGCTCGCAGCGTATGGCAGCCGAACGGCAGGGCTGCGTCCAGGCCGTCGCCCTGCCCGTGTCTTCGGGCCCTGTCCCATTCCTGCTGTCCATGGCGTTCTGCGCTTCGCACCCGGTTCGGGTCACGGCGCGGGTCGCGATGGTCGGCCCGCTCTGGGTCACGGTTGGAGTTGGGGTCCTGGTCGCGGTCTTGTCGGGTGCCGCGGCCCGCGGCCACGTCGTCCGCTTCCGGCCCCCAGCCCCGTACACCGCCGTCCTCGGTGTCCACCCGCAGCACGGTCCCGTCAGGGACGTTGAGCCGGGCCGGCCGCCCTGGGCGCGTCACCACGTACGGCGGCAGCAACAGTTGCGATACGTCGTGCGTGTACTGGTCGAGGGCGGTTCGCACGGCGCGCGGCGTAGAAGCGTCCACGCCGAGCGCGGCGAGCACCGCCACAACGGTGTCATCGGGCACGTGCCGGATGCGCCCCGGCGCCGGGGCGTAGGAGGTGGATACGCCATGCAGGTCGGCGAGCCGCGCCAGGTTGCCACGCTCGCTGCCGCAGCCGGCGCTACGCGGCTTGGTGCGTGCGGGGGCTGGCTCCCGGTGCTGGCGCTGGTTGCTCTGGTCGCGGCACATGCCACCTCCCCGCTGTCCGCCCCGGTCTCCCGCACGCGCTGAGGTCATGGTGCCGCGGTCATCAGTACGCCGCTGGCTCCTGCCCCGTGTCGGCGCGTCCCACCGGGTAGGCAGCGGCGGTCGGCTCGCTGGTCAGCGGCAGCTCGGCGCCCAGCGGTGGCTCGCTTGTCAGGGGGGCGGCGTCGGACAGGGGCGGTTCGCTGGTCAGTGGCTGCTCGGCGAACCCACAGGAACCGGAACCGTCTAGCCCCGACTCGGGATCGGACACCCCCTCGTAGAGGTCAGGCTCCACCTGTTTGGCAAGGGCGGACGGAAGAAGTTGAGCTGACGCGGCCACTCGGGCCTCCTGGGGTCGGTCTGGGGTCGGTCGGCAGTCAGACACGTCGAGCCCTACCCAATGCCAGCGGAGGCAGACGCATCTCATCCTCTAACGTGCTCCAGGTCACATTCTCTTCCCAGCGGACGATTTCTCGCGCATCGAGGCCGATCACCGCGAGATGTGAGCCCACCCGAGCGCTCCAACGACGGATTTACGGAGTTATCCGGACCGCGTCCCCCGCCCCCGGTAGTCCCGCACACCGCAATCACGGCACTTCGGTCACCGCCGTTGACACCCCGACCAGCCGGGTGGTGGGCTCGGCTCGCGGCGGCTCGCCACCCCCTTTAAGGCGCCAGCCATGGCGTGCGACAGTCGGCCATCCACCCCCACACAGGCGTTGTCCGTTTGTCCGACAACTGGTTATCCACAGGCACCGGCAGACATCTGCCGCATCCACCACAATCGCTGTACCTGCCGCAATCGCTGTGTCTGCCGCAGTCGCTGTATCCGCCGCGTCGGCGGAGTCCACAGCGGAAGACGAATGAGGCGTTGGAAGACGTAAGGAGGGGGCCGTGCGAGTCCGGGGGAACAGCCAGGGGGATATCCGGCGGGACAAGCCGCGATCGGCGCGGGCCGCAGGCGCCGCAGGGGCGACCGCCATGGTCGCCGCCGTCATCGGTGGGCTGCTTGGGCCCGTGCCGGGCGCCGTCGCCACGCCTGCGCCGGGAGGAGGTGACGCGGGTCGCGCCACCGGGGCCACCAAGAGCGCCGAAACTCCCGAAAGTGCCGCCAGTGGGTTGCCATCGGTGTGGCCGCGCCCACAGTCGATGCGCGCTGCGGGCGCCTCGCTGGCGGTCACCGACGAGGTGACGCTGGTAGCCGATGCGGACACCGACCCGCACGCGCTGGAGGTGCTGCGCTCCGTGCTGCGCGCCGCCGGGGCTCGTACGGTGACCGATGCGAGTCCGGGCGCGCCTTCGCCGCCGCGGGGGCTCGTGGTCTACGTGGGCGGGCGGGGTGCGGACGAGGCACTGCGGGCCTTGCGCGCACCCGCCCGGGGCGATCTGCCCAGCGGCGGCTATCGGCTGGCGACCGGTGTGGTGAACGGACGCGGCACGCTCGCCCTGGACGGCGTGGGCCCGGACGGCCTCTTTCACGCTGCGCAAACACTGCGCCAGCTCGTCATCGACCGCGACGGGCAGCCCGCTGGGCACCGGGAGCTGCCCGGGGTGAGCGTGCGGGACTGGCCCGCGACGCCGGCGCGCGGCCTCACCGAAGGGTTCTACGGAAGGCCGTGGACCCACCGGGAGCGGCTTGACCAACTCGACTTCCTGGGCCGTACGAAGCAGAACCGGTATCTCTACGCACCGGAGGAGGACACCTTTCGGCAGGCCCGCTGGCGCGACCCCTATCCGGCCGAGCAGCGCGCCGAGTTCCGCGCGCTGTCCGAGCGTGCCCGGCGCAACCATGTGACGCTCGGCTGGGCGGTGGCGCCCGGGCAGGACCTGTGCTTCTCATCGGATGAGGATGTGCGGGCTCTCAAGCGCAAAGTGGATGCGATGTGGGCGCTGGGGGTGCGCTCCTTCCAGCTCCAGTTCCAGGACGTGAGTTACAGCGAATGGCACTGTGATGCGGATGCCGACGCCTTCGGCTCGGGGCCAGAGGCCGCCGCGAAGGCGCAGGCAACGGTGACCAACGCGCTGGCCGCGCATCTGGCGGAGCGGCACCCCGGGGCGCAGGCGCTGTCGCTGCTGCCGACCGAGTATTTCCAAAAGGGTGCGACCGAGTTCCGTGCGGCGCTGGCCGGTGCGCTCGATCCGCAGATCGAGGTGGCCTGGACCGGGGTGGGCGTGGTGCCGAAGACGATCACGGGCCGGGAAATGGCCGAGGCCCGCACGGCGTTTCGGCACCCGCTGGTCACCATGGACAACTACCCGATCAATGACTATGCGCAAGACCGGATCTTCCTTGGCCCGTACTCGGGTCGCGACCCGGCCGTGGCCAGCGGCTCTGCGGCGCTGCTGGCCAACGCGATGAAACAGCCCACGGCGTCCCGCATCCCGCTGTTCACCACCGCGGACTTCGCATGGAATCCGAAGAGGTATCGGCCGCAGGAGTCCTGGCAAGCCGCCATTGACGACCTCGCGGGCGATGATGCGCGTACCCGCGCGGCGATGCGGGCCTTCGCGGGCAATGACGCCTCCTCACTCCTCGGCGGCTGGGGGCAAGACCCGGCGCAGACCGTGCCGGAGTCCGCGTATCTGCGCCCCCTGCTTGACGAGTTCTGGGCGGCACGCAAGGCGGCGGCCCAAGACGGCGGCCACGCCCTCGCTCCACGTGGCGGCTCCAGCGGCGCAACCGGTGCGAACCGTGGGGGCGATGGTGGCAGCGCGACTGGGGCGAGCGGCACGGGCGATGGCACTGGCACGAGCGGTGGTGACGGCACTGGCACCGGCACTGGCACCGGCACCGGCACCGGCACCATGAGCCGCCCTGGCGAGCGACGGTTCGCCAGGGCGGCGGAGCGGCTGCGCGTCGAGTTCCGCACCCTGCGCGATGCGCCCAAGCTGCTGGGCGACACCTTCGACGGTGAGGTCACGCCATGGTTGGAGCAGTTGGGCCGCTATGGCGCGGCCGGTGAGCGCGCCGTTGCCGCACTGACCGCACAGGGGCGCGGCGACGGCGCGACCGCCTGGCGGGCCCAGCGCGAGCTGCGCACGCTGCGCGCGCAAAGTGCCGCCAGTCCGGCCACGGTCGGCAAGGGAGTGCTGCCCGACTTCCTCACCCGCGCGATCACCGAATCCGACGCGTGGTGGGGCCTGGACGCCGCAGGCGGCAAGGAGCGGGCGAAGACCCTCACACCGGACGAGGGCGCTGAGCAGGCGAGCGACGGCGATCCGATGACGGCGTTTTGGCCGAGCGCGCCGGGGGCGGCCGGTGCCCCAGAGGGCAGCTCCGGCGGCGACTCGGGCAGCGACCCAGGCGGCGGGACGAGTCTGGCCGATCCGGTGACGGTGGCCTTCGGCGACCGCCGACCGCTCAGCGCCGTCACGGTGCTGACCCAAGCGGCCACGGGCAAGGACGCCAAGCGGCCCACCGGCGCGATCGGGACCGTGGAGGCGCGGGTGCCCGGGCACGGTTGGCGGCGGCTCGGCGAGCTATCAGCCAGCGGGTGGACCCAGGCACCGGGCAAGGGCGTGCACGCCGACGCGGTGCGGCTGCGCTGGGCAGCGGGCGTGCGACCGCCGGCCGTGCAGGAGATCACCCCCTGGTTCGCCGATGGGCCGGTTGCGGAGCTGCGCGTGTCGCGTACGGAGGCGGACGCGGAGATCGGCGGCCCTCCGGCTCGGGTGACGGTCTCGCTGGTCGGCCGGCGGCCCGGTGACGTTCGCGGCGATCTCACGGTGCGTACCAAGGACGGGCTAAAGGTCACGGCTCCGTCCCAGATCACAGCTCCGCGCGGGGGCACGGCGACGGCAGAGGTGGAGGTGTCAGTGCCGGCGGGGACCAAGCCGGGTTCGTATCGACTGCCGATCCGCTTCGGTTCACAGGAGACCACCTTGACCGTACGGGCGTATCCGCGAACCGGCGGCCCGGACCTGGCGCGGGACGCGCGCGCGACCTCGTCGGCGGACGAGACGAAGGACTTCCCCGCATCGGCCGCGATCGATGAAGATCCGGCAACTCGTTGGTCCTCGCCCGCCGATGACGACGCCTGGTGGCAGTTGGAGCTGGCCGGCCCGACCCGGCTCGGCCGCCTCGACCTGCACTGGCAAGACGCCCATGCCGCCCGGTACCGAATACAGGTCTCGTCCAACGGGCGCACCTGGCGCACGGCGGCCACGGTCCGCGACAGTGCGGGCGGACGCGAAACGGTCCGCATGGACGCGCCCGGCACCCGCTTCGTACGCGTCCAGGGGCAGGAGCGGGCGACGCGTTTCGGATACTCGCTGAGGTCGGTCCGGGTCTACGCGGTAGCGCCCGGGACGACGAAGACACCGGGGGCAGCAAGCGTGCCAGCAGCGACACAAACACCAGCGGAGGCAACAGACGGAGGGCAGCCGCGCATCCGGAGCACCCCCGACCCGGCTGGCACAGCGGCCCCAGCCGAGACATCACCAGCGCCGTCCGCTGCCGGCTGACCTCGCCGCAGGGGTCGCGGGTGCCGGGGAGGCCGCGGGGCGCACGCGTCACGGAAGCATCCGGTGTTGGGCATAAGCCGCACGCCGTAAGCCGCACGCCGTGCCCCGGCGTCCCGCACGCCCGTGCCTCGCGCTGTGCCCCGGGCCTCGCGCTGTGCCCCGGGCGTTCAGCGCGCCGCGCACCCGGTGCGCGGCGCGGCGTACACACGCTGATGGCCCGGTTCTCAGGCGGATACGCCGTCGATCCGAGCCATCACATCGTCCGCCCCGTACGGCTGTAGGTATGGCAGCCAGCGCGGGTCCCTATGCCCGGTGCCGATGATCCGCCAGGCGAGGCCGGATGGTGGAGCTGGTTGGTGACGCAGCCGCCAGCCGAGTTCCGCGACATGGCGATCAGCCTTGACGTGGTTGCAGCGGCGACACGCCGCGACCACGTTCTCCCAGGCATGCTGACCGCCCCGGCTGCGCGGGATGACGTGATCGACGCTGGTTGCGACGCCACCGCAGTACGCGCAGCGACCGCCGTCCCTGGCGAACAGGGCACGGCGGGTCAGCGGAACAGGAGCCCGAAAGGGGACTCGCACGAACCGCTTCAAGCGGACGACGCTGGGTGCGGGTATGACGCGGGTCGCGCTGTGCATCAGGGCGCCTGACTCCTCAAGGCTGACGGCCTTTTCGTTGAGGATGAGTACGAGCGCGCGGCGGAGCGGTACGACGCCAAGTGGCTCGTACGACGCGTTGAGGACCAGAACATGCGGCACGGGTGCCTCCCTGTACGCCGGCGGCGCGTGGCTCGCGCCGGGACGATCTCCCCTTAGTGTCTATGCACCCCTGGTGAGAGCGCCACCACCGCCAGGTAACGGACCAAGAGTGTTTTCGACCACACCCTCTTCTTGCCCGGGCCGCTCACTGTTGTCTCTCGAACATCACAACGAGACACCCTCCGCGCCCCGTTAGTGTGGATGGTCTGCCCGTGCGCCAAAGTGCCGGGCATGTCCACGAAAGGGTTGTCCCCTGTGCTCCGGTCCGCCGCACCGTCCCCTGACGCGACGCCACGCGCCACGGCGCTCGACGAGACGCAAGAGTCCGCGGAGAACGCCGCGGGCTGGATCGGAGAGAACTGGTCCGACTGGCTGGGCCTCGGGTTGCGCATGCTGCTCATCGTGGTGATCGCGGTCGTGTTGCGGTCGGTGATCCGGCGCTCGATCACCCGGTTGATCTCACGCATGAACCGCACCGCCCAGGCCGTGGACGGCACGGCACTCGGCGGACTCCTGGTCAACGCGGAGCGTCGGCGTCAACGGTCCGAGGCGATCGGCTCGGTGCTGCGCAGCGTCGCCTCATTCATGATCATGGGCACGGCGGCGCTAATGATCCTCTCCGCCCTGGACATCAACCTCGCGCCGCTCCTGGCGAGTGCGGGGGTCGCGGGCGTGGCGATCGGCTTCGGCGCCAGGAACCTGGTCACCGACTTCCTCTCCGGGGTCTTCATGATCCTTGAGGACCAGTACGGGGTGGGCGACTCCATCGATGCGGGCGTGGCCTCCGGCGAGGTGATCGAGGTCGGCCTGCGCGTGACGAAGCTGCGCGGCGACGACGGCGAGATCTGGTACGTACGCAACGGCGAGGTCAAGCGCATAGGGAACCTCAGCCAGGGTTGGTCCACAGCGGGCGTCGATGTCCAGGTCCGCTACGACGAGGACCTGGAGAAGGTCAGGAAGGTGATCGCCGGCGCCGGTGCGGAGATGGGGACGTCCCAGCCGTGGGACGAGGCGCTGTGGGAGCCGGTGTCGGTGCTCGGCCTGGACGCGGTGTACCTCGACTCGGTGGTGATCCGCGTCACGGCGAAGACCATGCCGGGCAAGGCGTTGATCGTGGAACGGGAACTGCGCTGGCGGATCAAGCGGGCGCTGGACGCGCAAGGCATTCGGATCGTGGGCGGTCCGCCACCGGACGCCGGCACCACGCTCCCGGCCGACCCGACCGCGGGCATGTCCGCGCCCTCGGCCCTGGCCCTCCCCACGTCGCCCCAATCCGTCGCGGCGTCACCGATACCACCGCCCACCAACCTACAAAAGTAGCCCGGCCCCACCCGGTCCCCACACTTCGCGCGCTCCCGAGGCCCCACGCGACCTCGGCTTTCCCGTACGGCCCCGGCAACCCCGTAGGCGCGGCAATGCCCGCCGCATGATGAAGGGCGCCCCGCCACACCGTGGCAGGACGCCCCGCGCGGCCCGGGCGAAGCGGGCCCGGACCTCATCTCACCGTCACCTCACTTCGGCCCAGATCGGCCCAGCTCGGGTCGGCCCGCGTCAGTCAGCTGACGGACCGGGGCCCGCGGCGACAGGGCCATGTCAGGCGGCGCCGGTTGGCGTCAGGAGACGTCTACGGTGACGTCGTCGAGGACGAAGGATGTCTGGACGGATGCGTCCTCCTGGCCCAGGAAGCGAAGCTGAACCTCCCGGCCCGCGTACGCGGACAGGTCCACCGTCTGCCGGGCGTAACCGCTGTTCTCCTGTTGGTTGGAGTGCGTTTTCAAGGTCGCCAGGACGCTGCTGCCGCCCGCGTCGAGTACCTGCACCTTGAGCGTGTCCCACGCCCTGGTCGGTGATTCATCCGAGTCGATGTGAAGGTGGTAGTTCAGTGCGTATTGGGAGCAGTTGGCGGGTAGCGTCACGTTTTGCCGGGCGTTGTCCGTTGCCGTACGGCCCCGGCCATTGAGCCAGGCGTTGTAGCTGCCGGTGCGTGCGGGCTGCTCACGCCACTGGCCGATGACGTCGGCCGTGGCCTGCCAACCGGTCGCGCCCGACTCGAAGCCCGGGTTGGCCAGCTTCTGGCCCGGCTCACAGCCGGTGTCGCCGCCGGTCACCGTGAGGGTGTACGTGGCGGTGTGCGAGGCGGACGGCGAGGTGCCCTTGACGGCCACCTGGTAGGTCCCCGATGGCGTGTTGGCCGAGGTGGAGATGGCCAGCCCGGCCGACTGGCCCGTCTGCACCGAGGCGGGGTCGAACCTGGCCTCGGCGCCGTTCGGCAGGCCGGATGCGGTCAGGGTGATGTTCTCCGGGTCGCCCTTGACCACCGACGTGGTCACCTTGGTGCCGATCTCCTGGCCGGCCTCGACCGTGCCCGATGCGGGCCCGGTGGCCAGCGCGAAGTCGTTGTCGGGGGTGGGGATGTCCTCGCCCGTGACGCGCAGCAGCTTGTTGGGGGAGCCGGGGCGCGGGTCTGTCACGACGCCGCTGGTGGCGCGCTGGACCAGGGCATCGCGGACCTGCTGCGGGCTCCAGTTCGGGTGAGCGCCGTGCACCAGGGCCGCGGCGCCGGCGGCGTGCGGGGAGGCCATCGAGGTGCCGCTGATGGTGCTGGTCGCGGTGTCGTCGGTCATCCACGCCGAGGTGATGTCGCTGCCAGGCGCGAAGATGTCGAGGCAGGAGCCGTAGTCGGAGAAGCTGGAGCGGCCGTCGCTGCGCGTGGTGGAGCCAACCGTGATGGCCGCCGGGGCGCCGGACGGCGATCCGGTGCAGGCGTCCTCGTTCTCGTTGCCCGCGGCGACCGCATAGGGAATGCCGGCGTTGATGGAGTTGGTCACCGCGCGGTCCAAGGTCTCGGACTTGCCGCCGCCCAGGCTCATGTTGGCCACGGCGGGCTTGGCCGCGTTGGCGGTCACCCAGTCGATGCCCTTGATGACACCGGCGGTGGTGCCCGACCCCTCGCAATCCAGCACCTTGACGGCCACGACCTTGGCCTTCTTGGCCAGGCCGAAGTCATCGCCGACCATGGTGCCCGCCACGTGGGTGCCGTGGCCGTTGCAGTCGCGGTTCTCGCTGTCGACGGTGTTGGTCCCCCAGCTGGCGCGCCCGCCGAAGTCCTCGTGGGTGACGCGGATGCCCGTGTCGATGACGTACGTGGTCACGCCCTGCGAGGTGTCCGGGTAGGTGTAGCTCTTGTCCAGCGGCAACTCCTCCTGGTCCACGCGGTCCAGGCCCCACGACGGCGGATTGGGTTGGGTGCCCAGGGCGCGCATCCGTTGGTCGGCCTCGACCTGGAGTACCGCCGGGTCGGCCGCGAGCCTGCGTGCGGACTCCTCGTCCGCGCGGAGGGCGAAGCCCTTCAGGGCGGTGGAGTAGGTGCGGGTGACCTCGCCGCCGTAGGTGTCGGCCAGGCTCGTGGCGGTCGCCGCCACCGACGGGGTGTTCTTGAGGGTGACGACGTAGCTGCCGTCAACGCGGTGCGGGCTGTCGGCGGCGAGTATGCGGCCCTGCGGCGGGCCGGCCGCCTGCGCGGGTGCGGTCACGGCGGCGCCGGCGAGCATGGCGGTCACGGTCGCCGTCACCAGCGCTCCCGTGGTCGCAAGTCGGCGAACGCGTGCGGATCTTCGTTGCATGAATCGTCCTCACTGTGCGTCACTGTGGGTCGTACGAGGGGGTATGACGTCGGGTGGGGGCCGCCCTCCATCGGGGGCGCGGCGGCGTGCGAGGGAGTCACGCCGGCCGGGCGTGCCGCCACCCGGCCCGCCGCGTGCCCCGTCCGCCGCGCGGGACGGACAGCCGCGTGGCGGACGGGAACACCGAGCACGGCCGAAGCCGCAGCCCCGCCCGGCCGGGAACGTGACCCGACGACACGCAGGTCATGTCCATGACGAGTCCCGACCGGGTGAGGTGAACCCTCGCACCGCCCATGGGCGGCGTCAACGAACGGGACTTCCGCGCTGCGACCCTGTCAAATAGGGGCAACTTCCGTGTTATGCCGGCACGTTATGGAAGGAGCACGGGTTTGGCCGCGCCGGATCGACCCGTACGGACGGGAGGATGCCCGTGAGGAAGAAAGCGGGCCCGCTGGGCCGACGAGGGGTCGCACGGGGTGCACGCGGGGGCGATGTTCGATAACACTTTGGGCGATCGGGTGTGTCCGCCCGGGCCGAACCATTGACGAGCCGCCGATGGCCGCCTACCTTCCTGTTCACCATTAGGAAACTTTCCTAACAGATGATCGCGGCAATGGGGCCCGGCGTCTGATCGGTGAAGGGCGGGTGGTCAGACGTGGCCGGCACTCCGGGAACGCCGCGCGTGCTGCGGGCAATGAACGACCGGGCGGCCCTGGACCTTCTGGTCGCCCACGGGCCGCTGACCCGCACCCAACTCGGCGAGCTGACCGGCCTGTCCAAGCCCACCGCATCCCAGTTGCTCAGCCGGCTGGAGGCGGCCGGCCTGGTGCGCGCCACCGGGACCGCCACCGGACGGCCGGGCCCCAATGCGCAGCTCTACGAGGTCAATGCGGCCATCGCGCATGTTGCGGCGCTGGAGGTCAACCCGTTCGGCATCACCGCGGTCGTCGCCGACCTCGCCGGCACGGTGGTCGGCGAACAGCACGTGGCGGCCGACGCGACGGCCGATGACGTACGCGGTCGCACCCCCGAGTTGGTCGCCGAGGCCGTGGACGGGGCGCTGCGCGCCGCGGGGCTCGGCCGGGACGCGCTGCACCGCGCCGTCATCGGCACCCCCGGCGCCCTCGACCCGCGCACCGGGACCCTGCGCTACGCACCGCACTTGCCCGGCTGGCAATCTCGTGCGCTACGCACCGAGCTCAGCGCCGTGCTCGGGGTCTCGGTCGACATCGAGAACGACGTCAACTTGGTCGCACTGGCCGAGCACGATCGGGGCACCGCCCAGGACTTCGACGACTTCGTATTGGTGTGGGCCGATGAGGGCGTCGGCGCCGCGATCGTGCTGGGCGGCGCCCTGTTGCGCGGCGCCACCGGTGGCGCGGGCGAGATCGGCTATATGCCGCTGCCCGGCGCCCCGCTCGCGCACGGGCTCGCCGCCACCGCCGCTCCGGACGGCGGCGGCGGATTCCAGCGGCTGGTCTCCTCACCGGCCGTCGTCGCACTCGCCCAGACACACGGCTTCAGCGCCCCGGACGCCCCCAGCGCGCTGGCCGATGCGCTCGCCACTCCCGGCGCGGGCGACGACGTTCTCGCCGAACTCGCCCGCCGCCTCGCCACCGGCCTCGCCTCCGTGATCGCCGTCATCGATCCGGACCTGGTCGTGCTTTCCGGCCAGGTGGCACAAGCGGGCGGAGAGCGGTTACTCGCCCTAGTTGAGGATGAGTTGACCGGCCTCGCGCTGCCTCGGCCACAGCTACGGCTGAGCGCGCTCGACGGCAGGCCCATCCTCGTCGGCGCGTTGCGCACCGCGCTGGCCGATGCCCGTCACACCGTCTTCGACACCGCCTGAGCACCTCAAGCCCCGACCCGACCCCGACCCCGGACTCGCCCCTCCCCGCGCCCCTTCCGCGCCCCTCCCTCACCCGTCCCCCGCCGTTAAGGAAGTCCGCCATGCCGCGAACGCGTACGCATCGCGCTCCGGCCGTCCTCGCCGCCATGCTCGCCACCACCGGGCTGCTGCTCGCGGGATGTGCCAACCCCAGCACCGGTAGTGCGAAGGACGACCCAACCAAGCCCGTGACCTTGAAGTTTTGGCACGGCTGGGCAGAGAAGAACGAAGTCAAGGCCATCAATGACAGCCTTGACCGCTTTCGGGAACAGCACCCGAACATCAAGGTGAAGGCCGTCGGCAACGTCACCGACGCCACCATGAACCAAGCGCTGCGCGCGGGCGGTGGCGACGCCCCCGACGTCGTGTCCTCCTTCACTACGAACAACGTCGGGCAATACTGCTCATCGGGCATGTGGGTCGATCTGGACCCGTTCATGAAAAAGACCGGCCTCGATAAGAAAAAGGTCTTCCCCAAGACGCTCCTTGACTACACGAGCTTCGAAGGCGAGCAATGCGCCCTACCGCTCCTCGCCGATGCCTTCGGCCTCTATTACAACAAGGACGCCTTCGAAGCAGCGGGCATCAAGCGGGCACCGCGCACCATGTCGGAGTTCCACCGCACTGCCGTGAAGCTGACCCAGCGCACCAAGGGCGGCGGCTATGAACAGCTCGGCTTCATGCCCAATTTCCGGATGTACCAAAACAGCCCGGACCGGCTGTTCGCGCAGTGGGACCCGCGCTACTTCGACGCCGCCGGCAAGGCCCGGCTGGCCAAGGAGCCGGCCGCCAAGGAGTTCTTCACCACCCAGCGCAATATGGTGAAGGCGCTGGGCGGGTACGGGGCATTGGAGAAGTTCCGTACCACCTTCGGGGACGAAATGTCGTCCCAGAACGCCTTTCTCACCGGCAAGCTCGCCATGCATATGGATGGTGAATGGCGTGGCCTCATGCTGAACGACGCCAAGGCCGACTTCGCATGGGACACCGCACCGATGCCGGTACCCGATGACCAGGCCGACACCTATGGCCGCGGCTATCTCACGGGCACCGTCGCCGGCATCGCCCACAGCAGCAAGCACCAAAACGCCGCGTGGGAACTGGTGCGCTTTTTGACATCGGACACCGACCAGGTGGTCGCCTTCGCCAATGCCATTCACAACGTGCCGTCCACCAAGGCGGCACTCACCTCACCGAAGCTCGACGCCGACCCCACGTTCCGCACCTTCTTGGACATCACCCGGCACCGGGACAGTGTCGCGCTGCCACCCTCGATCAACGGTGGTCAGTACGTCCTGGCCCTCCAGGACTTCGCATATGCGGCGGAGGCCGGAAAGGTCGGCAATCTCGATAAGGGATTGCGAGAACTCGACGACCAGATAGACGCCGACAACCTCCAAGCGCAGAACTGACGGAGCCCAGCCATGGCAAGATCACACACCACATCGGAAGCCGCCCCACCCGCCATACCGGGCCACGCTGAGGCGCTGCGCCGCAAGCACCGCAACGACCGGCTGCGTACGCTTGGCTTCCTCTCTCCTTGGCTCATCGGATTCACCGTTTTCTTCGGCTATCCGCTGATCGCCACCGTCTATTTCTCGTTTATGCACTACAACCAGATCGAGCCGGCCACCTTTGTGGGCTGGCGGAACTGGAAGTACGTGTTCGACCAGATGCCGTTGTTCGGCCCCGCGTTGTGGAACACGTTGTGGCTGGTCGTGGTGATGGTGGCGTTGCGTGTCGCCTTCGGCATCGGCATTGGGCTGCTGATCACGAAGCTGAAGACCGGTGTCGGCTTCTTTCGTACCGCGTTCTACCTGCCCTACCTCGCGCCGCCCGTGGCCGCGACCGTCGCCTTCGTCTTTCTGCTCAACCCGGGCACCGGCCCGGTGAACGAGATGCTCGGCACGATCGGCATCGACGCGCCGAACTGGTTCAACGATCCCAACTGGGCCAAGCCGTCGCTGGTCATGCTGTCGCTGTGGGGCATTGGCGACCTGATGGTCATCTTCATGGCCGCACTGCTCGATGTGCCCAAGGAACAGTACGAGGCTGCCGAGCTCGACGGCGCGGGCTCCTGGGCGAAGTTCCGCTATGTCACCTGGCCATCGATCCTGCCCATCGTGATGTTCGCGGTGGTCACCGGGACCGTGCAAACCATGCAGTATTACACGCAAGCGCTGGTCGCTGGAAAGCTCGCTTCTGGCGTGAGCATCGGACCCGGCTCGACCATTCAGCCCGGTTATCCCGACCATTCCACGCTCACCGTGCCGCAACTCGTCTATTCGCTCGGCTTCCAGAACTTCAACACCGGCGCGGCATGCGTGCTCTCCCTCGTGCTGTTCGCCATCGCCATGGCCGTGACCACCCTGCTGATGCGTAAGCGCGCCGGGCTGCTGACGGCGGAGGACTGACCCATGACCACCACCGCACTCCCACCGCGCGCCACCCGCACGCCTGGCCCCGCGCGGACGCCCGCACAGGCCGCGTCCCGTGCGCGCCGCAAGTCCGTCCTGCACTGGATCGCCGTGCACACCGGCGCGCTGGCCGTCGCGCTGTTCTTCCTACTGCCTTTCGTCTTCGTCTTTTTGACCTCCGTCATGAGCGACAGCCAGGCGATGAGCGGCGAGTTGTGGCCGCACGAATGGCGCTGGTCGAACTACGCAGACGTGTTCAACACACCAGGCTTTTTGACCTGGTGGCGCAATTCGCTGCTGTACGCGGGTCTCGGCACGCTCTTCACCGTCTGTTCGTCCATACCGGTGGCGTACGCACTGGCCAAGTTCCGCTTCCGCGGCCGGCGCGGCGCCATGATCCTGGTCATCTCGACCATGATGCTGCCGCCGCAGGTCATCGTCATCCCCATGTATCTGGTGTGGGCTCAGCAGTTCGGCCTCTCCGGGTCGCTGTGGCCACTCATCATTCCGATGGCATTCGGTGACGCGTACTCCATCTTCCTGCTGCGTCAGTTCCTGCTGACCATCCCCAAGGAATATCTGGAGTCCGCCCGTGTCGATGGCTGCGGGGAACTGCGTACGCTGCTCACCATCGTCGTGCCGATGGCCAAGCCTGGCATCGCGGCCATCGCCCTGTTCCAGTTCTTCTACTGCTGGAACGACTATTTCGGCCCGCAGATCTATGCGGCGCAAAATCCTGGCGCATGGACGCTGAGTTACGGTCTTGAATCCTTCAAGAGCGCGCACAGCGTCAACTGGAATCTGACCATGGCCGCGACGCTGCTCGTCATGGCGCCGGTCATCATCGTCTTCTTCTTCGCACAGAAGGCCTTCGTCGAAGGCGTCACTCTCACCGGAGTAAAGGGCTAAATAGCTATGAAGCTCGCAGTGGTCGGCGGGGGCTCCACCTACACCCCCGAACTCATCGATGGATTCGCCCGGTTGCGCGATGCGCTGCACCTGGAGGAACTGGTCCTCATCGACCCGGCAGCAGACCGGCTCGAATTGGTCGGCGGACTGGCACGCCGCATCTTCGCCAAGCAGGGGCACCCCGGCAAGGTGTCGTGGACCTCGGACCTGGACGCGGGCGTGGACGGCGCCGCCGCCGTGCTGCTGCAACTGCGCGTCGGCGGCCAGGCCGCCCGGAACAAGGACGAGACCTGGCCGCTTGAGTGCGGCTGCGTCGGACAGGAGACGACCGGCGCCGGCGGCCTGGCCAAGGCGCTGCGTACGGTGCCCATCGTCTTGGACATCGCGGAGCGGGTACGGCGCCGCAACCCCGACGCGTGGATCGTGGACTTCACCAACCCGGTCGGCATCGTCACCCGCGCCCTGCTCACCGAGGGCCATCAAGCGGTCGGACTGTGCAACGTCGCCATCGGCTTCCAGCGCAAGTTCGCGCGGCTTCTCGACGTCGCCCCCGACCAGATCTACCTGGACCACGTGGGGCTCAACCATCTCACCTGGGAGCGTGGGGTACGGATCGGCGGGCCCACCGGCGACGATGTGCTACCGAAGCTGCTCGCCGAGCACGGCGAGGCGATCGCGGCTGACCTGCACATGCCGCGGGACCTCGTGGACCGGCTCGGCGTCGTCCCCTCGTACTACCTGCGCTACTTCTACGAGCACGACGCCGTCGTACGGGAGCTGAAGTCCAAGCCGTCCCGGGCCGCCGAGGTCGCCGCCATCGAGCAGGAGTTGCTCGACATGTACGCAGACCCGGCACTCGACGAGAAGCCGGAGCTGCTCAGCAAGCGCGGCGGTGCCTTCTACTCCGAGGCCGCCGTCTCGCTGACCTCCTCGCTGCTCGGCGACACGGGCGACGTCCAGGTGGTCAATGCCTTCAACAACGGCACACTGCCCTTCTTGCCCGATGACGCGGTGATCGAGGTCCCGGCCGCGGTCGGGGCGAACGGTGCCAAGCCGCTGCCCGTCGCGCCGCTGGAGCCGCTGTACGCCGGTCTCACCGCCCATGTCACCGCGTACGAACACCTGGCGCTGGACGCCGCGTTGCTCGGTGCGGGCGCCGGGGCTGCGGCGGGGCGGCGCGCGGTGTTCAACGCTCTGCTCGCACACCCGCTGGTCGGCCAGATCGAGTACGCGGACCAGCTCACCGATGCCCTGATCGCGCACAACCGGGAGCACCTGGCGTGGGCCTGACCGGTTCCGTACTCGCCATCGACGCGGGTAACAGCAAGACCGATGTGGCCCTGCTCGGCCCGGATGGCACGGTGCTCGGCAGGGCGCGCGGCGGCGGTTTCCAGCCGCCGATGGTCGGCACCGAACGGGCCGTCGCGGGCCTGGCCACACTCGTAGCGCAGGCGGCGGCGGACGCGGGCGTGGCCGGGCCGCCCGAGGCGGACGCCCTGGCCGCGGGCGCGCCGCCGCTGACCGAGCACGTCTCCGCCTGCCTGGCCAACTGCGATCTGCCCAGCGAGGAGGAGCAGCTGACGGAGGCCATCGCGGTCCGCGGTTGGGGCCGTACGGTCACCGTCACCAACGACACCTTCGCGCTGCTGCGCTCCGGGCTGCCGGATGGCGGGGAGCCCACCGGGGTCGCCGTCGTGTGCGGTGCGGGCATCAACTGCGCGGGGCTTGCCCCCGGCGGGCGCACCGCGCGCTTCCCCGCGATCGGCCGGATCTCCGGCGACTGGGGCGGTGGCGGATTCCTGTCCGAGGAGGCGCTGTGGTGGGCGGCACGGGCCTGGGACGGCCGCGGCGAACCCACCGCGCTCGCCCACGAACTCCCCGCGCACTTCGGGCTGTCCGACATGCTGGAGCTGATCAGCGCGCTGCATCTGGGCAGCGTGCCGCGCAGCCGGCGCCATGAGGTAACCCCGGTGCTGTTCGCGGTGGCCGACGCCGGCGACGCCGTGGCCCGCACGATCGTGGCCCGGCAGGCGGACGAGGTGGTCACCATGGCCACGGTCGCGCTGAGCAAGCTCGACCTGCTCGGCGAGGAGACCCCGGTGGTCCTGGGCGGCGGCGTCCTCGCCGCTCAACACCGGCTGCTCGACGACGGGGTACGCGAACTCCTCGCCGAGCGCGCCCCCAAGGCCGTGCCCCGCGTGGTGGTGGCGCCACCGGTGCTCGGCGCCGCTCTGCTCGGTCTTGACCACACCCGAGCGGCGCCCGCGCTGTACGCGCAGTTGCGGGGGGCGTACGGGGCTGCCGCGTAAGAAGACCCGATGTGCGCCGGCGGCTCTCGGGCGCGGGAGCCCCGGCGCGCACCACCGAACGGCAAGCGCCCGTCTTATCCGGCTAGTCCGTTTTAATCACCGAAAGGCAATGAATAGGAACTTCCCATCTATTGTCCCCCAGTCGGAGCACGCCCAATCGGGCTAGCCCCTCGTTTAACCCCACGTGACTTCATCCACCGCGCATCCCGGTCCGATGAACTCGGCCGCGCCCCTTACGGAGTCTCACCGCATGGGGGACTGGGTGCTCACGGCCGTGCCCACCAACGGCCCACGAGGCTTCACCCGCGCTCATCTGCAACGCGGCGTGGAACGCGTCGAGGTGCGATATTGCCTGGCCGAGTTGGTCGAGCTGGCCGCGACCGTGGCGCGTATCGAGACAGAGTTCATCCAGGGCTGCGACGAGTTGCGCCGGGCTCCCACCGAAATGGTTCATCCGCACGAGCCGGGGGCTGTCTTGCCACGTTCCTCGTATCTGCGGCAGGACCACCATGCATGAGCCCTACGATCCCTACGGCCTAGGCATCCCGGGGGCCGTTCCCCACCCCGACGTCGGGACCGACCGCGGGGGCGGGCCCGGCGCTGGTGGGGGTGGGTTCGGCGGGGGTCCCGACATGGGCGCCGGTGCCGGCTTCACCGCGGACGGCTCTTTTCCCGCCGGCGGTTCCTTCCCTGCCGCCGGCACCTTCCCCGCTGGCGGCTCCTTCCCTGACGACTCCTTTGCCACCGGTACGGGCTTCCCTACAGACGGCTCCTTCTCCGCCGGTACCAACCTCAGTGCAGACGGCTCCTTCCCCACTGGTGCCGCTTTCACTGCGGACGGCCCCTTCCCCACCGGTGCCGCTTTCACTGCGGACGGCCCCTTCCCCACCGGTGGCTCGTTCCCCGCCGACGGCTCCTTTGCCGGGGCCCAGCCGCTCACCGCCCCCGATCTCGCGGTACTTGGCGGGCATTGGGACTCGGAGGCCGAACTGGCCAATCTGCTGCGGGAGTCGGCCGAGACACAATCCCTCAGCCCCTTCGTACCGACCCCGGTCATCCCCGCGCCGCGCCTGTCCCAGCCGCACGCCACCCATCGCCGCCGCCGCTTTCGGCGGCTGCGAAAGGCGCTGCGCAAACCCCACCGGGGAGTGACCCGCGCGCAGGTGCTGAGCTTCCTGCTCGCTGTGCTGGTCGCGGTCATCGTGGCGGTAGTCAGCGTGCTCGGTGGGATGTTCGCCCACCAGCCGCTGCAACAAGTTGTCGCACCCGACGTGGCGCGCCGCCTCGCCATCTGGTGGCCAGTGCTCATTTACGGTCCGTGGCTGGCAGCCTCGCTGTCCATCGTCCGGCACGCGGTGCACCACCGGCGGGCCCCCCACGCATGGACGATCGTGGTGCTGTTCAGCGCGTTCTCCATCGTCCTTTGCGTGGCGCACGCACCGCGGACCGTCAACGGCATCGCCGTCGCCGCGCTGCCCGCCCTCGCCGCGCTGGCCTGTTTTTATCAACTGGTCCGCCAGATCACCCTGACCAGGCCGCCCCGCCGCTCCGTTCCCGGTCAGCACGGGGCGCCGCGGCGCTGATGCTCCCCACCACGGCCTGCCAGCGGCCCGGGTGGCGGATGCGGACGGCGCGGGCCGGGGCCCACCGCCGTACGGGGCGCCAGGGGCGAAGTCGGAAGGTGGCTGGAAAACGCGTATATGCGTTCCTTCGGCTTTTTCTCGCTCTCTCACGTTTCGGCCCCGCCAAGGCGCCGTTCACCGTGCCGTGGATCACGTACGCGCAGTACGAACCGCCCAGGGCGCCACGCCTCTGCGACCCGTCCGCACTCCGGGCACCAGGGCATAACGTACGGTAACGGCGCTGGTACCGGAACCGAACACCGCCTCCCGGCGTGATGGGAGGCAAGAACGCGGGCGAAGCCCTGGGGATACGGCGGCGAGGCGGCTTCTCCTGCAAGATCAGTTCACGACCGGTGTGGTTGTCAGCCCTTGCCGCCATACTGCTGCCGGGGGTGCGCACCGTCCCGGCCCGCCGGGCGCCGGTCCACTGCCAGCGAACCAGGGGGAGGTCTCGTGTCACACCCGCCGACCGGCGGTATCGCGCCCATGGCTGCGCCTGCGCCCGAGGCCCCGGCTGCCACCGCGTACACCTCCGCGCCGCCGACGCTGTCCGGGCCGCCTGCGCCGCCCGGCGCGCCGCACGCGGCCTGGCGCGAGGCCCTCGACCGGTTACGCGCGGCGGCAGTGACCGAGCCGGGTCGGCTGCGGGCCATCGGCGCCCTACTGGCCGCCCTGCTCGTGGTGTTCGGCGCACTGACGGCCTGGCAGGTCGCCGACCGCTCGGACGCCGCCGAGGCCGTCGTGGAGCGCAGCCAGCCGCTGAGCGCGGACGCCGCCGACATCTATCGTTCGCTGGCCGACGCCGACACCACGGTCGCCAGCGGCTTCCTGGCGGATGGGCCCGAGCCACGTCACATACGCAAGCGTTACGACCAGGACATCGCGCTCGCCTCCAAGCTACTGGTCAAGGCCGCGGCCAACAGCGGCGGTTCGCCCACGGCCCGCGCGCGCATCGATCAGCTCAACCGCGTGCTGCCGATCTACACGGGCCTGGTGGAGTCGGCGCGCGCCAACGAACGGCAGGGGCTGCCTCTGGGCGGCGCCTATCTGCGGTACGCGAACGACACCATGCGCGAGCGCCTGCTGCCGGCGGCGAGCGAACTGTACGAGGCACAAAGCGGGCAGCTCCAAGCGGACTACGACGATGCGAAGGCATGGCCTTGGGTGGCGCTCGGTGTGGGCGCCCTGGCTCTTGGCGCACTGGTGTGGGCGCAGCGCCGTAACTACCGCCGTACGAACCGGGTGTTCAACCTCGGCCTGCTGGCCGCCACCGCGGCAACAGCGGCCGTCGTGCTGTGGCTCGTGGTGGGCCACAGCGTGGCGCGCGCTGGGTTGAGCAAGTCCGACCAGCACGCTGCACGGTCGCTGCGGGCGCTGAGCGCGGCGCGCATCGCGGTGCTACAGGCCCGGGGCGATGAGAACCTGACGCTGGTGGCGCGGGGCGCTGTGGTGGTCGAGAAGGGCCCGGACCGGGGCAAGGACGCCTACGAGGTGGGCTACAACGACCGGATGCAGGCCCTCATCGGTGCGTCAGCGCTGGACTCGGCCAGCACATCCGGGCCGGACGCATCGTCCTCCGAAACTGCGGTCGCCACCCGGGACAGCCTGCTGGGTCGGGCCGACGCACTGGCCGACAACGACGGCGGACGCGGGCCGGTAGCCGAGGCGATCGACGAGGCATGGGAATGGCAGCGGCGGCACGGCGAGGCCAGGAAGACCGACGACCAGGGCGATTACGAGCAAGCGTTGGCCAAGGTCACCGGCGGCAAGGGCAGCACGGGTGAGTCCTTCGACCGCGTGGATGACGCGTTGGCCAGGGCGATCGGCCACGAGCAGGGCGAGTTCAAACGCGCGGCGGATGATGGGCGCGGCCTGCTGAACGCCCTGCCGATCGGCGCCGCCGTGCTGGCCGTGCTCGGTGCCGTGGGCACGGTGCTCGGCGTGGGCCGCAGGCTGTCGGAGTACCGGTGACGGGGGGCGGGGACATGCGCACGGGCAGCACGGACGGCACAGGCAGCACAGGCAGCACACAGGCCGCAGCAGCCGGAGAGGCCGCGGGTGGCACGGCGAGCCCGGGCGGTGAGCATGCTGCGGCGAGCACGTACGGTGCGGCGGGCACGCTGCGAGCGGGGCAGCGGCCGGCCGGCCGACGACGGACGGTGGCCCTGTCGGTGGCGGGCTGCGCCCTGGCGGTGACGGCCGCGCTGCTGGCCCCGGCCGCCTTCAACAACAGCGGTCACAGCAGCCACAGAGAACAGAGCGGCCAACGGGCGCACAGCCGGCAGGCGGTGGCCCCAGCGCGGGACGGCACATCCGAGACGAGCGAGAGCTGCCAGCGCCCGGAGGAGAGCCTGCGCCCCTTGCCCATCACCGGTGACGCAGTGCGCCGGATCAAGAACCGGAAGCCCGGAAAGCTGATTGCCGGGGTGGACCAGAACAGCTTCCGCTGGGGCTACCGCGACCCGGCCACCGGCGAACTCGCCGGCTTCGACATCGATCTGGTGCGGGCCATCGCCCAGGAGATATTCGGTGATCGCAACGCGGTCATCTTCCGTACGATTCCCACTAGTCAGCGCATCCCCGCGTTGCAACAACGCACGGTGGACATCGTCGTACGGACCATGACGATCAACTGTGATCGGATCAAGAAGGTCGCGTTCTCCACCGCGTACTTCCAGGCCGGACAGCAACTGATGGTGCCCCAGGACTCGACCATCACCTCCTACGGCCCCTCGCTGCGCGGCAAGCGGGTGTGTACGGCCACGAGCTCGACGGGTGAGGGGCTGCTCGATGACGACGGCAAGCGCGGCGCGCGGGCGCTGGGGGCGACCAAGGTGACCGTGCCCAACCAACTCGACTGCCTGGTACGGCTCCAGCTCGGACAGGTGGACGCCGTCTTGACGGACAACGCGCTCGCCGCGGGCCAGGCGGCGCAGGACCCGTCGGTGAAACTAGTCGGCGTACCGCTCACGAAAGAGCCGTACGGTGTGGCCATGAACCTGGAAGACACCGATCTGGTGCGCAGGGTGAACAAGGTGCTGGAGGATTACCGCAAGGGCGGCAAGGACAGCCCCTGGATGCAGGCATACCGCTATTGGCTCCAGGACGACCTGAAGGGGATCACGGCACCGCCGCAACCCGCCTACAAGGACTGAACCTTACGCACAGGAGAGGTGATCGATGGCGGCCTCGGGACCCGCCCCCAGCTCGTCGGGGATGCCCCAGGTTCCGGTCATGGACCGGGAGGAGGTGGACCGCGCGTTGGCGAAGCTGAACGCCGAGCACGAGGCGATCGAGACCTCGCTGCTGGCGCTCCAAGACCACGCCGGCCGCAGGCTACTCGAAGGGGCCGAACTGACCGGCACCACCAAGGTGCGCTGGGCCACCGCCGAACAGACGATCTCCATGCTGTGGACGTACTACGACGCCTACACCGTGGCCCTGGGCAAGGCCCGTGAGCTGCGCGCCCGCCGCCGCTGGCCCGGCCAGAGCGAACTCGTCGAGCTCACCGAGATATTGCGCGGCGAGCGGGTCACCGTTCCCGGCGGCGCGCTGTCCGGCTCGACCCGGCTGAGCGAACGGTTCACCCTGGACGCCCTCGTGGAGCGGATGAACAGCGGGTACGCACAGGCGCTCGACGTCGTCGTCACCTCGGACGCCATCTGGTCGGCGCTGCCCGCGCGTATCGACATGCTCGCCGCCGAATTGCAGCGCACCCGCTCGCTGGCGCACTCGGTGGGCGTACGGCCCGGTGAGCACCCCTCCGGGGACGACCTGGAGCAGATCACCACCGAACTCCATGCCCTGCGCGCCGAGGTGATCTGTGACCCGCTGGCCTTTTGGTCCGGCGCATCACTCAGTTCGGCGCCCGGCGGCGGCCGTCCGAACACCGAGCGCTACGACCGGGCGGCGCGCGCCCTGGAGGAAGTGCGGCGGGAGATCGAGGCCGTGCTGGCCGTTCGGCAGGACGCGGAGCGGCGGCTGATGCTGCTGCGCGATGTGCTCTCGCGCGCGGACCGCACGCTCACCGAGGCCAGGCAGGCGCGCGGCGAGGTGCTGGCGAAGATCGCCGCATCCGACGTGCCCGCGGTCAGCGGCCCGCCCACCGCGCTGCACGAGCAACTCGCGCTGGCCGCCGACTACCGCAGGCACTCCCAGTGGCACCGGCTGTCGCCACTCCTTGAAAGCCTCGAACAGCGGGTAGAGGACGAACTGCTGCGCGCCCGCGAGTCGTTGACGTCGGTGACCGCGCCGCTGGCGATCCGCGCGGAGCTGCGCGGCAGGCTCGACGCGTACAAGGCAAAGGTCGCCCGGCACGGGATGGCCGAGGACCCGCTGCTGATGGAGCGGTACGACGCGGCCAGGCGGTTGCTGTGGAGCGCGCCGTGTGACCTGCGTGCCGCGGAACAGTGCGTGCTGCGCTACCAGCAGGCGACGGCGGAGACGCTGGTCCCCCGGCAGCCGGCGCCGCTGGACGGGCCGCCGCTAGACCGGGCGCCGCAGGGGCGGCCGGGCGAGTCGGGTCACGGCGACTGGGATGCGCCGACCCGGCCGGGACACTCCCAAGCGCCAGGGGGCCATGGATGAGCGCCGAATGCCAGCGGCCCGACTGCGCCGGGACCTACGAGGACATGGGCGGCGGGGAGCTGTACTGCGACACCTGCGGCTTGGCCCCCGTGGTCTCGCCCAGCGGCTTGCTCTCCTCACCACCCACCGGCATGGCGGCCGGCGGGGGCGGCGCGGGGAGCGGTCGCGCGGGCGGCTCGGGGCGGGCCGCCAGCGCCAGGGCTTCCGGGCGCTCCTCCCAGTCCACGCAGTCATCGCGGTCCACACGCTCATCGACGTCCCGTTCCGCGGGCTCGCGCCGATCGGTGTCGGGCCAGCTGTCCCGGACGTCATCGGGGCGTGCCAACAGCCGTTCGGTGTCGGTGCGCAGCTCTATGGCTTCCACCTCCTCCTCCAGCCGCAACCGGCTGGGCGCCGGCCTGGTGAGCATGCCGGCCGTGCCGCGCCCCGACCCGCGCACGGCCGTGCTCGCCGACCCGGAGGTTCCCGAGCGGAAGCGTTTTTGTAGCCGCTCCGACTGCGGCGCGCCGGTGGGCCGCGCACGGAAAGACGGTCCGGGCCGCACCGAGGGTTTTTGCACCAAGTGCGGTCACCCGTATTCGTTCGTGCCGAAGCTGGGCCCCAAGGACGTCGTGCATGGGCAGTACGAGGTGGTCGGTTGCCTCGCGCACGGCGGCCTCGGCTGGATCTACCTCGCCATCGACCGTGCGGTGTCCGACCGCTGGGTGGTGCTCAAGGGCCTGCTCGACACCGGCGACGAGGACGCGTTGGCCGTCGCGCTGTCCGAGCGTCGGTTCCTCGCCGAGATCGAGCACTCCAACATCGTGCGGATCTACAACTTCGTCGAACACCTCGATCAACGCACCGGCAGCCTCGACGGCTACATCGTCATGGAGTACGTGGGTGGCAAGTCGCTCAAGGAATTGGCCAACGACCGGCGCGCGGCCGATGGGCGACGCGACCCGCTGCCGGTGGAGCGGGCGTGCGCGTACGGCATCGAGGCGCTGGAGGCACTCGGCCATCTACACAGCCGCAACCTGCTGTACTGCGACTTCAAGGTCGATAACGCCATCCAGCAGGGAGACCAGCTCAAGCTCATCGACATGGGCGCGGTCCGGCGGATGGACGACGAGGACAGCGCGATCTACGGCACCGTCGGCTACCAGGCCCCCGAGGTCGCCGAGCACGGCCCGTCCGTGGCCTCCGATCTGTATACGGTGGCCCGCACCCTGGCCGTGCTCACCTTCGATTTCCAGGGTTACACCAACGTCTTCGCCGACAGCCTCCCCGACCCCAGCAATATCGAGGTATTCCGCCGCTACGAATCCTTCTACCGCCTGCTGGTACGGGCCACCGACCCGGACCCGGGACGCCGGTTCGCCTCCGCCGAGGAGATGGCCGACCAGCTCACAGGCGTGCTACGCGAAGTGGTCGCCATCCAGTCGGGACACCCGCGCCCCGCGCTTTCCACCCTCTTCGGTCCTGAACTGCGCATCGTAGACACTCAGTTGTTCGACGAGGACCACGCGGAGCCCGCACAACGGGGCGCGGGCAACGGCGCACGGCGCAGACGGCGCCCCGGGGTGACGGCGGAAGGCTCGGCGAGTGCGTCGCTGACGGCGCCAGAGACGCCCCACGCGGCAGCGGGCACCGGTATAGGCACGGGCACCGGGCAGCTTCCACACCAGCGAGGACGGGTACCGCTTTCGGGGCCGGCCAGCCCAGCAGTCACGGCCAGCCCAGCAGGCACAGCACAGCCGGCGGCGGCAACGGGCCTGGGTCAGGCGACCCTGCGGCTGGACGCCCGGGCCGCCGCGTTGGCGCTGCCGGTACCGCGCATCGACCCGAGCGACCCCAACGCCGGCTTCCTCGCCGGACTGCTCACCGCGGCCCCCGCCGAGCTGAACAGCGCCCTCCGCGCCGCCCCTGCCGACTCCGCCGAGCTGCGGTTGCGCCGGGTGCGAGCCGACCTGGAGCTGGGCTACGACCCGCTCGCCGGGCAGAGCCTGGACGCGCTGGGGGCACTGCACCCCGACGACTGGCGGATCGTTTGGTATCGCGGCTTGCATGCGCTGGTCACCGGCGACCGGGAGACGGCGGCGCTCTCCTTCGACGCGGTGTACGACGCGTTCCCCGGCGAGCCCGCTCCCAAGCTGGCGCTCGGCGTGTGTGCGGAGATGCTGGGTCAACTCGACAACGCCGCCGATTACTACCACCTCGTGTGGGCTACCGACCCGAGTTTCGTCAGTGCCGCGTTCGGGCTCGCCCGTGTGCGGTTCGCTGCCGGCGACAGGGCCGGCTCGGTCGCCGCCTTGGAGTCCGTGCCGGAGGCGTCCATCCACTACACGGCGGCCCGAGTGGCGGCCGTACGGGCCCGATTGCGCCTTGGCCCACCGCCTGCCGGGGGCCTGAAGCCGGGCGCGGACACGGAGCGACTCGCCGATCTGACGGCCGCGGCGGACCAGGTGGAGCGGCTCGCGGGCTTCGGGCTTGACGCCGTGCGGCGCGAGCGGCTGAGCACCGAGGTACTCGGCAGCGCGCTGGACTGGATACTCTCCAGCGGCAGCGTAATTCCGCAGACCGCCAGACCCGAGGCGGCGACGGGAGCCCGGCCCGCGCTGCTCGGCAACCGTCTAGACGAGCGCGGGCTGCGCTTCGGTCTGGAACGGTCGTACCGGGTACTCGCCAGGCTCGCGCAGCGCGGCGAGGAAAGGATCGAACTGGTGGAGCGGGCTAACCGCCTCCGCCCAAGGACGTGGGTGTGATCGATGTCGCAGAAGCCTCGGCTGTCAGCCTGCCCGAGCTGTGCGGAGCCGCTTGACTCGGCGGACAACTTCTGCGGCGCATGCGGGGCCAGCGTCGCCGTCGCGCCAGCAATGGCGACGCCAGCCGCCCGCGGGCCCGCTGGACCCGGGCCTGGCGGCCCGCACGGCGCGGTCGGGCCCGGGCCCGCACCGCAGCCTGGCCCGATGCCGCCAGCTCCTCCCGTGGCGCCGCCGGTACCGCCCGTAGCACCGGGGGGGCCTGAGATGCCGCCCGCAGCGGGGCCTTTCGAGCCGCCGCCCGTGCCACCCATGCCAGCGGGCGTGCCGCAGGCCGCAGGCACTGCGGAGCCGGCGCCGGCGTTTCCCTCGCTGACGCCGATCGCGCGCACCGTCGCGGGCACCGGCTCGGTGTCGGCACCCGGCTATGGCCCTGCCCCGGGCGGCGAGGCCGGGGCCGTACCGGCCAGCGGTGGGCCGCACGGTCGGCAAAGCCAGCCAACACAGCCAGGGCAAGCCGGGCGGCAGCCGGCTCCCGATGCCACAGCCGGCCCCCTCGGCGGCGAGGCAGGCGCGCCGCCCGATCCGCGGGAGGCGACTGCGCTCGACGCCCCGGCCGGGGTGGATGACCCCACGCTGGTGATCTGTAGCGGCGCCGGCGTGGTCGATGAGTACGGCCGCACCGACCGAAACGCAGCGGCCGGCAGCCCGCCGGCTGGCGGTGCGCCTGGTGCCGCGCCAGCGGATGGCACGCCGGGTGCCGGGGCGCCGCGCCAGTGCGCCGAGTGCCGGGCCGGTGCCATCGATGACGACGGATACTGCGAGAACTGCGGGCACGCTCAACCTCGGGAACGGGACCACATGGAAGAGGAACTGGCGTTCGTCGCCGCCGCCAGCGACCGCGGGCTGCGGCACCGCCGTAACGAGGACTCGTTCGCCCTCTCCGAGGCCGAACTGCCAGACGGTTCGCCCGCCGTTGTCGCCGTCGTATGTGACGGGGTGTCCTCCGCGACCCGTCCCGACGACGCGTCCGCTGCCGCGGCACGCGTGGCGGGCGAGCGGCTGCTGACCGCGCTCCCTCTCGGCACCCACCCGCAGCAGGCCATGCACGAGGCGATCGTCGCCGCCGCCGACGCGGTCAATGCGCTGGCGCGCGAGCCGGGCCCGGCCCGGCAGGCCCCACAGCGGCACGAGAACGCCCCGGCCTGCACGATCGTCAGCGCCATCATCGCCTCCGGCATTCTCACGGTGGGCTGGATCGGCGACAGCCGTGCGTACTGGGTTCCCGATGACCGCGCCACACCGGCCGCGCGGCTCACCGAGGACGACTCGTGGGCGGCGCAGATGGTGGCGGCCGGACTGTTGTCGGAGGCGGAGGCGTACGCGGACGAACGCGCGCACGCGATCACGGGCTGGCTGGGGGCGGACGCGTACGAAATCGAGCCGCACACCGCCGCATTCAAGCCCGATCGGCCCGGCGTGGTGGTGGTGTGCACGGACGGGCTGTGGAACTACGCCGAATCGGCCCCCGAGATGGCGGCGGCCGTCCCCTCGGATGCCAGGGCCCGGCCGATGGACAGCGCACGGACACTGGTCGGTTACGCACTGGAGGGCGGGGGCCACGACAACGTAACAGTGGCGGTGCTGCCGTTCCCGGTGCCGCCGGGGCGGGCAGGATCGGCCTAACGGCGGGAGCGGGCCCTGACGAACAGCGGCCCGCGACGGCCGAGCGGCGCCGGGGGGCGCCACATACGGGGGCTGGCGCCGCAATCCGTGGTGGATTGCGGCGGGGCCATGAGGAAGAGACGCGATCCCGGCCCGGTACGACTCGGCGCCGAGCACGGCACGGTACGGGAACGCGCAAGGCCACGGGGGCAGGAGCCTCCCGAGGCCACGGGGGATCTCAGGGCACGCGCGAGCAGTCAACGAGCCGTCAGCGATCGCGTCCCCATCCGCCCATGTGTCGATGTGTCGATGTGTTCACACGGAGCGCCAAAGACGTCAAGGACGTCAAGGAGGGGAACCGATGGCCAACTTCTCCAAGTCGAATGTGCCGCAGTTCTCGGTAGAGGTCTACCAAAACGAATACCTCTCGGAAGGTGGGCGGGACGTCAGCGCGATCGTCACCGTCACCGCCACCGGCGGCGGCACCACCGGCGGCCTGCCGCTCCCCTCGCTCGATCCCCGCCATGCGGGTCTGCGGGGGCCGGGCTCTGACGCAGCGGTGGTCATCATGGTGGATTGTTCCGGTTCGATGGACTATCCGCCCACGAAGATGCGCAATGCGCGCGAGGCGACGGCTGCGGCGATCGACACGCTGCGCGACGGAGTCGCCTTCGCCGTGGTCGCCGGTACGCACAAGGCGGCCGAGGTCTACCCCGGCGCTGGCAGGCTGGCCGTCGCCGACGCCAGCACCCGCGCGCAGGCCAAGGACGCGCTGCGCAGACTGAACGCGGGCGGCGGCACCGCGATCGGGAGCTGGCTGCGGCTCGCGGAGCGCTTGCTGTACTCGGCGGATGTGACGATCCGGCACGGCATCTTGCTCACCGACGGCCGCAACGAGCACGAGAAGCCAGAGGCGTTGCGGGCGGCCCTGGACGCCTGCGCGGGCCGCTTCACGTGCGACGCCCGCGGCGTGGGTACCGACTGGGAGGTGAAAGAGGTCACAGGCATCGCCTCGGCCCTCCTCGGCACAGCCGATATCGTGGCAAACCCTTCCGAATTGGCGATCGACTTCATGCGGATGATGGAGACCGCTATGGGGAAGGAAGTCGCAGATGTCGCCTTGCGTATATGGACTCCGCAGGACACGGACGTCACATTCATGAAACAGGTCGCGCCCACCGTCGAGGACCTCACCGACCGTCGCGCCGACGCAGGTCCACGCTCCGGCGACTATCCAACGGGCTCCTGGGGCGACGAGTCCCGCGACTATCACCTCGCGGTGCGGGTGCCGATCGCTTCGGTGGGCCAGGAGATGCTGGCAGCACGGGTGGCACTGGTCCTTCCAAGCCCGGACGGCGGCCCACCACAGACGCTGGCGCAGGGCCTCGTGCGCGCCGTGTGGACGGACGACATGGCGGCTTCCACTTCCATAAATCCGCAGGTCGCGCACTACACGGGACAGGCAGAACTGGCCCAGGCGATCCAGCAGGGACTCGACGCGCGCAAGTCGGGCGACTGGGACGGAGCGACCGCGAAACTGGGCCGCGCGGTGCAACTCGCGAACGCCTCGGGGAACGCCGATACGGCGAAGCTGCTGTCAAAGGTGGTGGACGTCGTAGACGCGGTGACGGGTACTGTGCGACTGAAGGCGAAGGTCGCGGACGCGGACGAGATGACGCTCGAAACGCGCTCGACGAAGACCGTTCGCGTCAAGAAATGAAGAGCGTTCGCATCAAGAAACAACGCGCCGCGTGGCCGCACAGACGGCCGCGCGCACCGCTGCATATCGGGGCCTGACCGGCGCCAGATCGGCCCGGTTCCGAACTCCACCTGTTTCACCCGTTCCATCCAGCTTCATCCGTTCCACCAGCTCGAACAGCTCCAACGCCAAGAAACGGCACACGAGGGGGAATCACCGACATGCCGACTTGCCCAAACGGCCATCAGTCGTCGGCCGAGGACTATTGCGAGGTATGCGGGCACCGCATGTCGGCCGCACCCGCCGGCGCCGTTCCCCCGCCTCCGCCGCCGCCCGGAATGATGGGCGTACCGCACCCGCCGCCGCCGCCCGCGTACCCGGGTCCGCCCGGGCCCGGAGGACCCGGCGGCTATGACCGCCCCGGTGGTTACGACGGACCGGGCGGGCACGCGCCCGGGCAGGGCCCCGGCGGCTTCGATGGACCCGGCGGCCCGGGTGGACCTGGCCGCCCTGGCGGCCCTGACAGTCCAGGCGGCTCTCAGGGGCCCGGCCCCGGTCCCGGCCCCGGCGGCCCCGGTCCCGGAGGGTTCGACGGTCCTGGTGGTCCTGGCGGCTTTGACGGACGCGGAGGACCCGGAGGACACGGAGGACCCGGTGGACACCGCCCGAACGGGCCCGGTGAGCCTGGGGGGTTCGGGGGGTTCGGGGGGCCCGGTGAGCCCGGGGGCCCGCGCGGCTTTGGCGGCCCCGGCGGTTTCGATGGGCGCCCTGGTGGCCCGGGCAGCCCTGGCGGGTTCGACGGTTCCGGCCGCCCCGGGCCAGGGCAGGGCCCCGGCGGCTTCGATGGACCTGGCGGCCCGGGCGGGCCCGGTGGACCTGGCGGGTTCGACAGGCCCGGTGGGTTCGACGGCCCTGGCCGCCCCGGCCCCGGACCGGCTCCTGGCGGTTTTGATGGACCCGGTGGCCACGGCGGACCGAGCGGCCCCGGTGGCCCCGGTGGCCCCTTCCACGCTCCGGGCGGGCACGGTGGGCCGTCAGGCCCCGGCGGCCCGGGCGCTCCGGGTGGTTATGGCTACCCCGGTGAGCAGCCGGACGCGACCTTCCGGGTCGAGATGTGCCCCCAGTGCCGCACGCCGCGCGAGGCGCAGGCGCCCTTCTGCGAGGAGTGCCGCTACAACTTCATCACCCACTCGGCAACCTCGTACACGCCGTACAGCCCGGCGCCGGCTCCCGGCCGAGGCGGCTTCCCGCAGCCCCAGCCCCAGGGCCCGCCGCCCCAGGGGCCACCGCCGCAGGGGCCACCCCCGCACGGCCAGCCGCCGCATCCGCACGGGTCGGAGTCATCCCAGCCGCCTGGCCCGCTCGGGCCGCCGCAGGGCATGGACTACCAGGGCTCTCGGCCGTCCCAGGTGAACCGCCCCGCCGAGCCGCTGCCCCCGCAGCCGCCGCACGCTGGAGGCCAGTACGGCGGTGCGCCGGGCGAGCGGCCCGCGGACCCGCCGAGCGGCCAGGGCTTCGGGGGCAACGACGACTGGATGCTCTCACCGCCGGGTTCCCCGGAGGCTGCGGCTCAGGCCGCAGCGCCGCACCCCGGTGCCTCGGCGCCTGCGCCGCCCCAGCAGTTCCCCAACGCTCCGGGTCAGGGCCCCGGTGGCGCACCCTCGGGCCGGCCCCCCTTCCACGGGGACGACGACTTCCCGGGTGCGGCACCGCCGCAGCCGGGACCGCCGCCCTTCCCCGGGCAACAGGGGCAGCCGCCGTCCGGCCCGTCCCAGCACGGGCAGCCGCCGCAGCCCGATGGTGGCTACCGGCCGGATGGGGCGTACCAGCAGGGTCCGCCCGCAGGCGGCCAGGCCGGAGCGGGCAACTGGGTCGCGGTCATCGCGCCTGACCGTGACTACTTCATGGCGATGATGACGCGCAGCGGCCCCGAGGCGTCCGGGCTCAACTTGCCCGCGTACTCCCCGGAGCAGCAGGTGTCCTTGTCGGGGAGCCAGATCACCATCGGTCGTCGCCGGCACAGCACGGGCGAGGCCCCTGACATCGATTTGTCCCGGCCGCCCGAGGACCCGGGCGTCTCGCACCAGCACGCGGTGCTGGTGTCGCAGCCGGACGGTGGCTGGGCCGTCGTGGACCAGGACTCCACGAACGGCACGACCATCAACGGCGGCGATGAACCGATCCAGCCGTACGTGCCGATCCCCCTCCAGGAGGGCGACCGGGTCCACGTAGGCGCGTGGACCACGATCACGGTCCGTAGGGGCTGACCGCTTCCCAGGCCCATCCGATACGGCCCCTTGCGATGGGGCACTGGGTGGGCCTGGGGCGGCCGGCAGTGGCCGGGCCTGGTCAGGTGCCGCGCGCGGCCGACCTCGCTCCCGAGATCGCGGGGACGCGATCCCCAAACACGCCTTCCCCGCACACGGACGACCTCATTCAGGCCGGCGAGCGTCCGCGCGGCCTGTTCCTCCGTCAGCGCCGCATGGGCTGGTGCGTACTCTCGTCCGCATCATGCCTACCTTCTCCACACCTGATGGCACCCAGCTCGCGTACCGCGTGATCGGGGACGGCGACCCGGTTGTCTGCGTTCCGGGAGGCCCCACGGACTCCGGCTACCTCGGCGACCTCGGTGGCCTGTCCGCGTGTCGCCGCCGGTCCGCCTCGTCGTCCTCAGCTTCAAAAGCCAGCCCCAGAAGTTAGCCCCAGAAGTCGGCCCATAGGCGGGCGGCCTCAACGGTTGGTTCGATTCCCGTGACGCCGTATTGCCTCCAGTCTTCCCAGGACCGTGCCTCCGCCTCTGCGAGCGCGCGCACCCCCTCGCGGGGTGCGTCAGCGAGAGCGGGCACCGTCGAGGCCCACTGGCCTGCCTGCTCCGGGGTCTGCCTGCCGTCCAAGACGAGTCGGAATCCCCACAGAGCCGCGTCGATCCATCCCGGCCCCCGTGCCGCCCAGGCCCAATCGGCAAGCCACGTCCGGTCGCCGATGAGGAAGTTCGTCGCCGCGGGGTCGGTGTGCAGGAGGCACTGGCCGGTCAGCAGCGGTTCGGCCGCGGGGTCGCAGTAGGGCCCCCACCTGTCCCAGGCCGTCATCAGCCCGACGTCCGGTGCCGGCCGGGTACTCAGCTCCCGCAGCACCGTCGCCACCGGTTCCAGGTGGTTGCCCGTGGGTGTGAAATCCGCCCACGGAGTGGCGGTGACCCCCTCGAACCCCAGCAACCGCCAGCCTCCAGCCTCCACCTGCCACAGCAGCTTGGGGGCGTAGTCGGGCAAGTAGGGGTTGACCTTCGCTTCCTTTTCCAGCTCCGCGGCCCGCTCGTGCTCGACGGGCAGGCCTTTGACGAAGATCTTCGCGCCGTCCGGGAGGAAGAGCAGCGTGGCGACACCGGAGCTCTCCCCCGTGGTCATCTCGGCCTTCTCATACGGTGCTCGCACCCGGTCTTCCACCGCCGCGCGGGCCTGGGCGGGGAGCTGGTTCCAGCCGATGTGCTCGACACGCATGATCAGGTCGGCCTCGGCCGCGGAGGATTCGGCGGGAAGGGCGGGTTCTTGTCCGGCCCCGGACGGCTGGGGGGACGCCCTGATGGTGGCTGGGAGGGAGGACGGGCAGGAGGTCTCCGTGCCTCGGTCAGCATCGGCATGGGACGAGGGTAGGGCGGCGGCGAACTGTGCTGCCAGTAGGGGCTGCTAGCGGGGGCTGCCGCGTTGGGTCTGCCAGCAGGGGCTGCCTAGCAGGGTCTCGATTCCCGCAAGGCCCGCGGAGTCGGCTGCGACCTTGTCACCCACTACTGGCTGAAGGAGACCCAGTGAGCCCAACTGATTTCCGCCGGGCAGGACCTACGTCTCACGGCCTCCGTCGCGGCATCTGAGAGCATGGAGGGGTGAACGAGATTCCGCGCGGCACGCTACAGGAGCAGACCTTCTACGAGCAGGTCGGCGGCGAGGAGACCTTCCGGCGCCTGGTGCACCGCTTCTACCAGGGGGTCGCGGACGACCCGCTGCTGCGGCCGATGTATCCCGAAAAGGACCTCGGGCCGGCCGAGGAGCGCCTCGTGCTCTTCCTTATGCAGTATTGGGGTGGCCCTCGTACGTACAGCGATGAGCGCGGCCATCCTCGGCTGCGGATGCGGCATGCGCCGTTCACCGTGGACCGCGCCGCGCACGATGCCTGGCTGCGGCACATGCGGGACGCCGTGGACGAGATCGGCCTCGCCCCCGAGCACGAGCAGCAGTTGTGGAACTACCTCACGTACGCCGCCGCCTCCATGGTCAACACCGAAGGCTGAGCGCGTACGCGCCCGGGCCCCTTGGCCGAGCCCGGCGTTGAACGTACGTGTGCGCTCTCCCACACCCTACGTATCGGATAACGGACGCTCCGTATCGTATTTCGGTCACAATCCGATCAAGTCCTGACCACAACCGCTTTCAGCCACCATCTTTCTCTGACAACATCCAGACACGCCGCCGGGCCCGACACGGCTGTTGCCGTTCGCCGGTGACGCTGTGTCCGCCATCGGCTGGCGAAGGTCCAGCGGGGCGGGGAGCAGCGCGGGGGGTTCAGTGGCGGGTTTTGTGTTCCTGCGGGTCCGCGCGCATCGATTGCTATTGGCTGCCGCGCTGGTCACCGTGCTGCTCACCACCGCCGTGCTGGCCACCCTTGCCGCCTTCACCACTGCCATCGGCGACGCCGGGTTACGGCACACGCTGCGTGAACGGTCCGCCGCGCCCGCCGCGTTGCGGGTGGCCACGAGCCTGCCGGAGGCGGAGCGCGCGAACGCCGAGCGGGTGGTACGGCGCGGCGCCGAGCAAACGTTTCACGGCCTGCCGGTGACGCTCCGCTCGATGGCTCGTTCCGGCCCCTACGCGCTGCCTCGCGAGCTTCAGTCCCCCGCCGCACGCGAGGGCGACCCGGATCTGACGCTGTTCGCGACCATCGACCGCTCCCGCGTCAAGCTGGCCTCCGGCGCGTGGCCCCAAAGCACCGCACAGGGGTCCAACGCCACCGGCCCGCTGCCCGTCGCGCTGCCTGAGACGGCCGCCGCGCGGCTGGGGCTGCGCGTGGGGGCGACGCTCACCCTCGCCGACCGGCTCTCGGGTCCTTCCGTGCCGATTCGGGTCACCGGCCTGTATCGGCCCAAGGACCGCACCGACCCGTATTGGCGCCTCGACAACCTCGGCGGCAGCGGCGTACGGACGCTGGCGTTCACCACGTACGGGCCGCTGCTGACGGACGGTGCGGTCTTCCGCGACGGTCGGGTCGCGCAGGCCGGGATGTCATGGCTGGCGACGGCCGACTTTTCCAAGCTGACGGCGGATGATGTGGACGGGTTGCGGTCGGCCGCCGAACGCGGCCGGGACGCGCTGGCCAAGGACCCCGCGCTCGGTAGCCCGCAGGTGAGCACGGCCCTGCCGACCGTGCTCGACCAGGTGGACCGCTCGCTCCTCGGCGCTCGTTCGACGCTGCTGATCGTGACGCTGCAACTCATCCTGCTCGCCGGATACGCGCTGCTGCTCGTGGCGCGGTTGCTGAGCTCCGAACGCGCGGGCGAGACCGAGTTGTTGTTGGCCCGCGGTGGTTCGGGCGGCCGGATCGCGTGGCTCGCTGCCGCCGAGGCGCTGATGCTGGCCGGCCCCGCCGCCGTGGCGGCGCCGCTGCTCGCCGGCCCGTTGATGGAACTCCTCGCCGCGCATGGGCCGTTGGCTCGGATCGGATTGCGGCTCGATACCGGACTGACCCTGCAAACGTGGGTGGTGGGCGTCGCCGTGGCGCTGGGTTGCGCGGCGGCCGTGGTGGCCCCGGCGCTGCTCGGAGCGGGGGCGCAGGGTGGCACATCGGTGGTGCGCACTCGGGCCAGCGCGCTGCCCGCGCCGCTGCGCGCCGGGGCGGATATCGGCCTCCTGGTCATCGCCGCCGTCGCGTACTGGCAGCTCGACCAGCAGACTTCGGGCGCCGGCAGCGGCGTACTCAGCACAGACGGCGGCGCCCTCGGGGTGGACCCCGTGCTGGTCACGGCGCCCGCGTTGGCCCTGCTCGCCGGCACGGTGCTCACCCTGCGGCTGCTGCCGCCCGTCGCCAAGATCGCCGAACGTCGGGCGGCGCGCGGCCGTGGCCTGCCCGCCGCGCTCGCTGGGTGGCAGCTCTCCCGCCGTCCGCTGCGGGGCGCGGGCCCGGTCCTGTTGCTCGTACTCGCCGTCGCGATGGGCATGTTCGCGGTCGGCCAGGGCGCCTCCTGGGAGCGGTCGCAGGACGACCAGGCCGACTTCGCGGCCGGCACCGGCGTGCGCGTACTGTCCAGCCGCACACCGCAGTTCGGGCAGGGCGGCGCGTACGAGGCGGTGCCGGGCGTGGCCGCGGCTGCGCCCGCCGCCCGTACGCACTTCGGCCTCTCCGGCGGGCGCGGAGCCTCGTTGCTCGCGCTGGACGCGGAGCACGCCAAGGGCTCGCTGCTGCTGCGCGACGATCTGGCGGGCCGCGACGGTGATGGGCTGCTGGCCGCCGTCGCGCCGCGCGCCGGCGACGCCAAGCGCCCCGGCATAGCCCTGCCGGGCGCGCCCGACGCGTTGCACCTGGCGGCCCGGCTCAGCGCACCGGGCCAGCCGCGGAACGCCTCGCCCAGCGACACGGTGGCCAACGTCGCGGTGACCATCGAGGACCGCTACGGCGTCCCGTACCGGCTGCGCCTGGGACAACTGCCCGCCGATGGCGCGCCCCATACGCTCGTCGCCGGCATCGCGCAAGCGGCGGGCGCGCCTGCCGGCAAGCCCGCGGGTCCGCTGCGGTTGACCGCCATCGAGCTGGATTTGTTGCAGCCTGACCGTGACGAGCAGCACCGCTTCGAGCTGAGCGCCCTGCATGCGGTGGCCCCGGGCGGGGGGTCCCGCGCGGTGCCGGTGCCGGACACGTTCGACTGGGGGGCCACGAGCGTCTTCACAGCGGAGGCGCCCGGCGCGGTCCGGGTCAAGCCGCGCGCCGAGCAGCCGCAGCACACGGCGGACCGGCCGTTGACGGCCACCTACCACACCGGAGGGCACGCCGGGGTAGGCCGCTACGGCGCTGCTCCCACCAGCACGTTCACCTTCGCCGCGCCCTGGCAGCGGCAGCCGGGGCCGCTGCCAGCGGTGGCCACCGACCGCTTCTTGGACTCCAGCGGGGCGAAAGTCGGTTCGACGGTCAACGTGCCGGTTGCGGGCGAGACGCTTTCGGTACGGATCGTGGCGGCGGCCCGCGCCCTGCCCACGACGGGCGACACGGCCGACCAGGCAGGCGGCGGGGCCGCCGACCAGGCGGCGAACACAAGGAGCAGCGGGGGTGCCGGCGACGCGGACTCCGGTGGCGGTTCAGGGCCGGACGGTGGTGCGCTGCTGGTTGATTTCCACGCCGTAAACCAGGCGCTCGCTGCCCGCTCGTCGGCCTCGCTGCCGCCGACCGAGTGGTGGCTGCGGCCGGCTGCCGGCAAGGACGATCAGGTCGTGGCCGCGCTACGGCAACGGCCCGACACCGACCCCGCGCAGGTCATCGCGCGTTCCGAGATCGCGGACGAGCTGCACGACGACCCGTTCGGTGCCGGGCCGCAGGCCGGGCTCAGCGCGGCGGCCCTGGTCGCGGCGGCTTTGGCGGCGGTCGGTTTCGCGGTCAGCATGGCGGGCTCGCTGCGCGAACGCGGCGCGGAATTCGGTGTGTTGCGCGCCCTGGGCACCCCACGGCGGCAACTCGCCCGCATGGTCGCCGCGGAACAGGCCCTCCTGATCGGCCTGGCGCTTGCGGTCGGACTCGCCCTGGGCACCGTGCTGACCAGGGCGGTCGTCCCGCTGATCGTACTGACCGGCGAGGCGGCCCAGCCGGTGCCCAAGGTGCTGGTCGAACTGCCGCTGTGGCAGGTCGGCGGGGTGCTCGCGGCGGTCGCCGCCGTACCCGTACTGATCGTCGCGGCGGTAGCGCTACGACGCGGCGACCCGGTCGCCACACTCCGCCACCGAGGAGGTGACTAGGCATGCCTGAGTCAGCAGACGGTCGCTATGAGGCCGATAGGCCGGGTGACGGGGCCGACAGGCCGGATGACACAGCCGACAGGCCGGGCGACACAGCCGACAGGCCGGATGACACAGCCGACAGGCCGGGTGCTAGAGCCGGCGAACCGGGCGACACAGCCGCCAGGCCAAACAGTGCAGCCGAAGGGCCGAGTAATGCAGCCGCCAGGGTGGTGACCGGCTGGGTGCGGTTGCGGCTGCGTGCCGCGCCGGGTGCGGCGCTCGCGCTGGCGCTCTTGGTGCTGTTGACCGCGTTCCTCGCCGCCGTGTTCCCGCGCGGGATCGACGCGTACGAGTCGCATGCCATCCGCGAGCAGATCGCCGAGGCCCCACCGGGGCACAGCGCGTACCAGATCACCTCTGGGCCGCCGGGAGCGCAGCGCCCGCAGCATGAGCGCGCTGCCGCCCTGAAGCCGGGGCCGCTCGCCGAGCAGTACCGTGCGCTGCGGCAGCAACTGCCCGCCCTGCTACGGATCGACCCCGAGCAGTCCGCGTACGGCGTACGCACGGCCGAGCCGCTGCTGGCATCCGACGCATGGTTGCCACGCCCTGACGGCCTGCCGCCGAAACTGTCGTTGACGGCCCAGTCGGCGCTGCCCGAGCACAGCCGGTTGCGCGAGGGCCGGTTGCCGCGCGCCACAAACGACCCGCCCGACACCAGCGCTGATGCCGACACCAGCACCGGCACCGGCACCGGCACCGGCACCGGCGCCGGCGCCGACGAGCCAGCCGACAAGGTGGAGGTCGAGGCCGCCGTCACGCAGGACACCGCGGACGCGCTGCGTCTGAAGGTCGGCTCACGGGTGCACCTCAACGCGCTGGGGACCGCCGATCTGTCGGCGCTGATCGTTGGCATCGTCACGCCGCGCGCCCCGGAGAAGACGTACTGGTCGGTTGACCCGCTACTACGCTCACCCGGCCTTGGCATGGACAGGACCTCTGGCGTCGAGCCCAAGAAGTTCTGGCTGGGGGCACTGCTCCTCGCCCCCGAGTCGGGCCCCTCGCTGCTCGCGGCGAGCGGCGCGCCCGAAACGTACTGGCGGCTCGCCAACGATCCGGGCCACCTCACCGGCCGCGATGTAGGACACATACGCAAGCACGTCGCTTCACTCGAAGGCGGCCCTGCCCTCGTCGCACTGCGTGAGACCACCGGGCCCGGCACCGTGTTGAACACCGAAGTGGACAGCATCCTCGGCGACTTCGGGGAGATGCGGGACGCGGTGGCGCCGGTGGTGGCCGTCGCGGCCTTCGGCGTCGGGACGGTCGCCGCCGTGGTGCTGTTGATGGCGGGCGGTCTGGCCACCGCACGCCGCCGCGCGGAACTCACGCTGCTGCGCTCACGGGGCGGCTCGCTCACCGGCATCGGCCGCCGCCTGCTGGCCGAGACCTCCGTGATCGCCTTGCCCACAGCGGCCATCGGCTGCGCCCTAGCGATCGTGATCGTGCCGGAGGCTCGGCTCGGCCCCGCGTTGCTGGCTGCCGGCACGGTGGCGATGCTGGCCTGCGGCGCTCTGCCGATCCGCGCGATCGCCGCTCACCGCCGCCCGCTGACCAGCGGTGACCGTACCGACGTGGTACGGGCCAAGCCGTCCCGGCGGCGCGCGGTAGCCGAACTCACCGCGCTGATCCTCGCGGTGGGTGCCGTCGCCGCCCTGCGGCAGCGCGGCACCGCGGACGGCGAGGTGGATGCGCTGGTCAGCGCCGCGCCGGTGCTCATTGGAGCAATTGCGGCGCTGCTGCTCGTACGGCTGTATCCGCTGCCCTTGCGGTTCGTCGCCCGTCCCGCGACCAGGCGCCGTGGCGCGGTCGGCTTCCTGGCCCTGGCCCGCGCCGGCCGCGCGCCGGCAACCGGTGTGCTGCCGCTGCTGGCCCTGATCACCGCGCTGACCACCGCGTCCTTCGGCGGTTCGGTACTCGCCGGGGTGGGCGACGCGCGGGACGAAGCCTCACTGCTCTCGGTGGGCGCCGACGCCAGAGTGGACGACAGCACAGGGCTGCCGGACGGACTCGCCGACACGCTGCGCACGGTAGCGGGCGTACGCCAGGTCGTACCCGCGCACGTCGAGTACGACCTGCGGCTGAACGACGACGGCGACGAGATCGCGCTGGTAGCCATCGACCCGGTCGCGTACAACAAGCTCGCCCGGCACGTCGGCATGGATCGCATACCGGCGGACGCGCTGCGCGGCGGGGCGCAGAGGTCCGTCGTACCCGCCATCGCGTCGCCCAGCGTCGCCAAGCGCCTGGGCACCACGACACATGCGTTGCGACCGCTCGGTGGTGACATCACGGTGAAGGTCGCCGCCGTTCAGCAGGGCAACCCGGCGACGCAGGTCAGTTCCTACCTCCTCATCGACGCGTCCCGCCTGCCCCGCCCGTACCCAACGGCCCTGCTCCTGGCCGGCAGTGGCGCCCACGGCTCGGGCATCGACACGGCGGCGCTCCGGGAGACGGTACGCAAGAGCACGGGCGCCCGCGACACGGCGAGTTCGGGTACGGGTTCGGGCACGGGTACGGGTTCGGGCACGGGCACGGGTTCGGGCACGGGTACAGGTACCAGCTTAGGTACGGGCAAAGACGCCGGCACAAAGTCAGCAGGGGGCGCACAGGAGAGCGACGGGGCGCAGGAACGTACCGCGGGCGCGGGCGGCACCGTCAGCATCAAGTCCCGCGCCGAGCAGTACGCCGAACTGGCCGACTCGCCCCTCCAAGACGGTACGGAGCAGTTGTACGCGGCGGCGGTGGCGGCGGGCGCCGGGTACGCGGCGTTGGCCGTGCTCCTCTCGCTGCTCCAGGCCACACCGGAGCGGACGGCGTTGCTGGCCCGGCTGCGCACCATGGGTTTGACCCGCCGCCAAGGGCGCCGGCTCCTGGTGTTGGAGGCACTGCCGCAGGCCCTACTGGCCGCGTGCGGTGGCGCGCTCGTCGGTTACGGAGCTATTCGTCTGCTCGCCCCCGGATTGGACCTGACGCGATTGGCCCTGTCCGCACGCTCCGGCTTTGACGCGTTCGGCACCGTACGACTACACGCCGACACGATGTCCTTGCTGATCCCCGCGCTGGGCGTGGTGGTGCTGACCCTGGCGGTGGTGCTGGTGCAGGCGTGGTGGAGCGGGCGCCGCAAGGAGAACACCGAGCTGAGGGCGGGAGAGTCACGATGACACAGACGGCAGCCGGCGAGCCGGCATCCAAGGGCGCGGCATCCAACGGCGCGATACCCAAGGAAGCCGCGGCCAAGGGAGCGGCGTCCAACACGGCGACCACGGGAACGGCCAAGGGGACGGCAAGCAGCGAGGCCCACCGGACCGACGAGGTGACCGACCCGGCGGCGGTGAACGGGCCGGCCGCGGTGAGCGAGCCGGCGAGTGGGCCGGTGAGTGGGCCGGTGAGTGGGCCGCGCCCCGCCGTGCCCTCGCTCGCCGAGCTCGAACGCCGGGCCACCTCGCGTCGCGACCGCCCGGCCTACGGGCACGACGCGTTGATCTCGTGCGACCGACTGGTACGGGTCTTCTCCACCGATGGGGTCGAGGTACAGGCGCTGCAAGGGCTCGATCTGCTCGTCACCAAGGGTGAGTTGATGGCGCTGGTCGGCGCGTCCGGAAGCGGCAAGTCCACGCTGATGAACATCCTCGCCGGTCTCGATGTGCCCACGGCGGGCGCGGCCACGGTGGCCGGGAGCGACCTGCTGAACATGGACGCGGGGGCCCGGCTGCGCTACCGGCGCGACATCGTCGGCTTCGTCTGGCAGCAAACCGCTCGTAACCTCATGCCGTACCTGACGACCATACAAAACGTGCTGCTCCCCATGCAGTTGCGGGGCCGCGGCCGGCAACGAGCGGAACGTCTCAAGCACGCCGACGAACTACTCAAGATGCTGCACATCGACCACTGTCGGGACAAGCGCCCACAACAGATGTCCGGCGGCGAACAGCAGCGCGCGGCCATTGCCGTGGCCCTCGCCAACACGCCGGCCGTGCTGCTCGCGGACGAGCCGACCGGCGAGTTGGACTCGGCCACCGGAGAGGAGATCTTCGCGGCCTTCCGCACCGCCAACGCCGAGTTGGGGACGACGGTGGTGATCGTCACCCATGACCAGACCGTGGCGAGCGAGGTCCGTCGAACGGTCGCGATCCGCGATGGCCGCACCTCGTCCGAGGTCCTACGCCGCACCGAGGTGGACGCCGAGACGGGCCAGGAATCCCTGGTGGCCCGCGAGTACGCCATGCTCGACCGCGCCGGGCGCCTGCAACTCCCGGCCGACTACACGGAGTCGCTGGGCATGGAGCACCGCGTACTCCTCGAACTCGAACCCGACCACATAGCCATCTGGCCGGACCACACCCCAGCCCCCGAAGAGTCCACGGCCACGGAGCCAGCGGCCCGTACCGAATCGACGACCCACGAGGAACCTGCGTCCACTCCCCCGGCGCCCGACGCCCCCTAGCGCTGCCGTCTTCCTGGCCGCGCCCGCCTATCCGCCATGGCCAGACGGGCCCCCTCCCGGCACCTCGCGGCCCCTACCAACGGGTCCGCGGGCGCAGCAGGCCAGGCGCTCAACTCCCGTTGGTGACCCCGCCGTTCGGGGCCCGTCTCACCTAGCCGCCCATGGCCTGGTGGTCGCGCACCACCTCTTGCAGCACCCGTATCCCGAGGTCGATCAGCGGGTTCTGCCTGCTGCCCCGGCGCACGCAGGTGAGGACTCGCCGCGTCATCATGTTCTCCCTCGACACCGGCACCCGCACCACCGCCTGACCCGCCGGGCCCTCGGCCAGTCGCGGGATCAGCGAGACGCCCAGCCCGTTCCCGACCAGCGCCCAGACCGCCAGCCAGTGGGCGGCGGCGTGCACGATACGCGGTGAGAACCCGGCCGCCGCGCACAACACCCGCACCCGCTGGGAGTGGTCGCAGGCGCCCGGGTCGGCGACGATCCAGTCCTCGTCCGCCGCGTCCTCCAGCCGTATCGACACCTCCCGCGCCAGCGGGTGATCGGCGGGCACCAGCAGGAAGTACGGCTCCTCCAGCAGCGGACTCTGCTCCAACCGCGCGTCAGCTGGCTGCGGCCCACCCTCGATGGGCTCCACGACCGCGAGGTCTACCTCTCCGGCCACGAGCAGGTCCAGGCTCTCCGCGGTGTCGCACTCGCGCACCTGCACCAGCAGGTCGGGGTGGCTGTGCCGCAGCCGCCCGGCCGTAGGCGCGATGAGGCCGCTGATCGCGGTGGTGAAGCCCGCGATACGCAGCGGCCCGGCCAGGCCCGCCCGGTAGGACTCCAGCTCCGCCTGCGCCTCCTCCCACCGGGCCAGCAGCGCGTCAGCGTGGCCGATCAACAGGCGCCCGGCCGGCGTCAGCCGGATGCCGCGGCCCTGCGGTTCCAGGATGGGGACCTTGAGTTCGCGCGCCAGTTCGCGCATGTGGTGGGAGACCGCAGACGGGGTCAGGCACAGGGCTTCAGCGGCAGCGGTGACCGTGCCCTGCTGGTGCACCATGCGGAACATATGAAGCCGACGCAGGTCAATCATGAAAGGATTTTGCACACATCACCCACAAATCTTGCAATAGACCGCAACGGTTGTCCCGGGCCATTCTGCTTGCCATGAACACTCACTCGAACACCATCGTTTCCCAGCACACCACCAGCGAGGGCCTCGTGGTCTGGAGCCGCTGCGGCTGCGGACGGCTTCAGATGGTCCTGGTTCCCAACGGCAGCAACGGCAGGGGACTTACCGCGGGCGGACACGACGTTCAGTGCCCGCACTGCGGCCGTTAGCGCGGCGCAAGCCGAACGGCATGGCGCCGGGAGGAGAGATCGGGACGGAAGGGGAGACCGGGTTGAGACACGGTCGCGGCTGCGTGTATCCCCCATGTGACGCGCGTCCTGGCGCACCCCTATAGCCGCTACGCACCCACACACCCAGCACCCACGCACCCAGCACCTACGCACCCACGCACCCACGCACCCACGCAGCGAGGTCAGGCACACCCGGTGCTTCGTTGCGCGGGACGCCCCAAGCGTCCGAGGAACGACCCATCGGTAGGTCGGCGCCGCCGCCGGGGCGGGCCCGGCCTTCCCCCTTGACCACCTGGGCAGACCCGCAGGGACTTTCACCCAGTCGCCCGACTGACCGTTCGCGCTGAACCCGGGTCAAACACCAGAACCGGGCTGTCGCCGGCCACCCCGCCATGTACCGCAGCGCCGTTATATTAGCGCTGTTATATTAGCGCTGTGACATCTTCCGATCCCACAGCGCTGCCCGACCCCTGGCACTCCCTGCACGAGTTGCTGGCCGCCATGGACGCCGAGATCGAGCAGGTCTACGTCGAGCGTGGCATCGAGGGGGTACGACCCCGGTTCGCCTATCCCCTCATCCGGCTCGCTCACACCGGACCACTGACCATCCGCGAGCTTGCGAAGTCCCTGGACCGCTCGCACTCCGCGATCAGCCAAACCATCGCCGCCATGCGCAAGGAGGACCTGGTCACCTCCGAGCCGGGGCCCGATGCCCGCACCCGGCGCATCGGCCTGACCGAGCGCGGTCGATCGCTGGTGCCGTTCCTGGAGGCCGAGTGGCGCGCCACCCACGCGACGGTCGCCGAGCTGGACGGCGAGATTCCGTATGCGTTGAGCACCGCCGTTGAGGAGGTGCGGCGGGCGCTGGAACACCGGTCGATGCGACAGCGGCTCCTGCACCACCTGGTCGAACCTCCGCGATGAGGGGACGTGTCCGGTTTCTCGACATCGGCCCGCTCCGTAACAGTCGGCCCTTTCGCGATCTGTGGCTTGGCACCTCGGCCTCCCAACTCGGCGGCCACATAGCCAACGTGGCGGTGCTGGCCCAGGTCTGGGACCTCACCGGCGATCCGGTGAGCACAGGCGCCATCGGATTGGCCACCGGCCTGCCCATGGTGCTGTTCGGCCTGCTCGGCGGCGCATTGGCCGACGCCATGGACCGCCGTGCGGTGGTACGGGCCGCCACCGCGGGCCAACTCCTGGCCGCCGCTGGGCTGTGCGCCCAGGCGCTGGCGGGCAACCGCAGCGTGCTGTTGCTGCTCGTCCTGGTCGCCGCGGGGGCGGCCAGCGGCGCTCTTGGCGCCCCAGCCAGGCGCACCTTCCCGGTTAGGCTGCTGCCGAGTGGCCAGGTCGCCTCCGGTCTCGCGCTGACCAACCTCTCCTTCCAGGCGGCGATGTTGGCCGGGCCCGCGATGGCCGGGCTGATCATCGCCCGCTGGGGCTTTCCTGCCGCTTACGCAACCCAGACCGTGGCCATGGCCATCTCAACGCTCACGGTGATCCGCCTGCCGGTCATGAAGCCCGAAGGCGCCGCGGCGGCAGGCAGCGGGCGCCGGTTGGAGCGGGGTGAGCGCCGGCTGGAGCGGGGCGGCTGGCTGATCGCTCTGCGTCGCCCCACGCTGTGGGGCTCGATGGCCACCGACCTGTCCGCGACGCTGCTCGCCATGCCGATCGCGCTCTTCCCACTGATCAACGAGGTCCGCTTCGGGGGCAACCCGCAGACCCTGGGCCTGTTCCTCTCGGCCGTCGCGGTCGGGGGGATCACGGCCGGTCTGCTGTCCGGCACGGTGACGCGCTGGCGCCGTGCCGGCCTGGTGCAGTTGTCGGCGGCCGGCGTGTGGGGTCTGGCGCTGGCCTGTTTCGGTCTGGCCGGGCCGCTGTGGCTGGCGCTCGGGTGTCTGGCCGTGGCGGGCGCCGCCGACACCGTGTCGGTGGTCACCCGAAGCGCCTTGGTGCAACAGGAGACCCCAGACGCGTACCGGGGGCGGGTCTCCTCCATGGAGCACGTCATCGGCGTCGCAGGCCCCGAACTCGGCAACTTCCGTGGTGGCCTCCTGGCAGCAGCCACCTCCGCCTCCTTCGCCCTGGTCGCCGGCGGGCTGTCCGCCCTCCTGGCGATCGCCGCCGTGGCCTCGGCTAACGCCCCCCTCCGCGCCTACCGCACGCCACCGCCTGCCGCCGCGAAGCCGACCGTTTCCGGGGCCACCGAGGCGGTGACAGCCGCTAGTTGAGCTGCTGCGGCCCCAGCCTGGAGCCCGACCAGGCGAGGACTGGGGCCGCAGTGGCAGGGCCGACTCGAACTCGTTGAGTACCAGCGCGGCACGGACGCGGGCGTGAGCAACGGTTGAGCCGAACGTTGAGCCCTACCCAGGTGGCGTCACTTCCACGGGTCGGTGAAGGACCGGCCGGGCACCGGCTTGGCGATGAGCGCTAGGGGGATGAAGCAGTTGACCTGACCGATCGCCAGCATGACGGTGGCGAGTGCCTTGGCCTCATAGTGCTCGGCTGCCTGCGCATACAGGTCATCGGAAACCCTCTCGCCGTCTGCGGACGGCTGAAGCACGGCTTCCACAAGTGCCAGCGCGGCACGTTCGGGGCCAGTGAAGTACGGCGAGTCACGCCAGGACACCACCGATGAGATCTGCTCCTCCGACGCCCCGGCCTTCCGCAGGAGGCCCGTGTGCAAAACGGTCAGGTAGGTGCTGCCGACGAGCTGGCCGGCACGCAGCTGAACCAGGCTGATCGTGGAGCGCGGTACCGAACCGTTGCCGGTGGCCTTGAACAGTGCCGCGGACACCTCCGCCAACTCGGGGACGAGCTCCACGGGGTTTTCGGACATCCGCGGCACCATCGGGACCTTCGTCGTGATCGAACGCGTTTCCATCGACGTCTCCTTGGGGCTTTCACATTGCTGTCACCCCCCTGACGGATCACGCCGCACACATGTGACCGATGGGCGCCATGGCCCAACCACCGCTATTGAGGTGCGATTGCCCTCACCCAGCCGTCAACGGTGACGACGTCCGCCCACTGCGGGAACAGTCGCTCAATGAGGACCCGGTGCACTTCCGGATCGGTGTCCAAACAGGCGTCGGACAAGACGGTGAGGCCGAAGTCCAGGTCGTTCGCCTGGCACAGGGTGGACAGCACCACAGCGCTGGTGGCGATGCCGGTGAGTACGAGGCTGTCGATACCACGCGCCCTCAGCACCACGTCCAGATCGCTGCCCGAAAACGCGCTCGCCCGCCTCTTGGTGACCACCACATCGCCCGGCCGGGGCGCGACCTCGGGGTGTATCTCGGTGCCCGGGGCGCCCTCGACGTAGCGGCCGGCGCGTGCGATGGCAGCGAGAGCCTTGTTGCGCGTGCCGACTTCGGGGAAGCCAGCACGTAGCGCGATGACCACGTAGATCACGGGGATGTTCGCCGCCCGGGCTCCGTCGATCGCTCTACGCAGGCGTGGCAGGTATCCGGAACCGTCGTCGGCGATGTCCACGATGGCCTGTTGGACGTCCATCACAAGAAGGGCGCTGCTCATGTTGCCTCCGGCAAGGGGCGGTTCGGCGTTGCTACGGATCAGGCCCTCCATGCTCAGGCCCTGCGCGGCCATGGGCAACTCGCGCTCCACACGCCCCCTTCAACCATGCGTGCGTACGCGCCTCGCGCTCGGCTTGTGTCACGACAGCTGTTCTCACCGGTTCACCTCAAAGGGCCCTTACAGCTAGGCGCGTACGCAGTCGTGACCACGGGAAAAGGGCGGAGGTCGGCAGCGGGCGGGAATGTTCGGGCGGGCCTCCTCGTTCACTCTGGGCCGTCCACGTCGCCACCCCTGGGAGCACTGTGCCCGAGACCATGCCCATCACCTCCACTGTTCTCCCGGCCCTCCCGACCTTGAGTGTGCAGGCCGAGCGCCTGATCGAGCTGGGGGTGCACGAGATCGCCGGGCTGCCCGCCGCCGAACTACGCACTTTCGCCGAGACCGCTACGGCCGCCGAGGCTGCTGCGGCTGGCGAGTCCGCTACGGCCGGCGAGGCTGTTGGGGCCGGCGAGGCTGCTGCGGCCGGCGGTAGCGCCCTGCTCGCTGTTCACCCAAGCCACGCCCCTGCCTCTGCCCTCGCGCCGCTGCTTCGCCGCGATGACAAGCCGGGCTTCGTCGTCACCGACATGCCCGATGTTGACCTCTTCGCCCCGCTCGAAAAGGTCGCGCTGCCCGATGCGCCCTTCTACCTCCTCACTGGCATCGACCGCGGCGACCAGATGGCCAACTGGAGCCCGGCCGAAGCGCTGCCTGCGCTCACCGAGCAGGCCCGCACGCCGTTGGTGCTCACTGAGGGCATCCACTGGGTGCTACAGCAGCCCGACATCTTGGAGCGCAACCACTGCTTCATGACCATCGGTTCTCGGCTACGTAAAGCCAACGGCGCCCTTGACGCCCGCACCCCGGCGCTCTGGATCAGCAACGGCACCGGCCGGGACGGCCGCGAGCGCCGCAACGCCCCCAAGGTCGGCTGGTGCTGGGCGGGCAACCGGCACACGTGGCTGGGCTTCGCCTCCGCAACCGGCCGCCGGATCTAGCGCGAACCACGCTCGCCCCACCGCGGGCGGCCCCGCTGTCCATACGGCTTCGCGAAGTGATGTCCGGCCTCACTCTCGACGGAAGCACGGGATCGCGGCGAATACGCGGTGCCGAAGGCGCCCGGCGGCTTTCACAGGCTGCCAATAAACTGTCAAAAAGCCGATTGACCCCGCGGCTTGTGCCTCGTATCACCACGGGGGACAGTCAATCCGCGCCACTCAAGCCGAAGGACGGCGAGCGGGGCGACGCATCGAACGCCGCTGTTCACCCAGTGCGCTGTGCGTCAGCCCCCTCGCACACCACGTGCCTGCGAACATCCGTGGCGCGTAGCCCGCGCCACCCGAGCGCGGAACCGTCGAACCACCTGTCGCCACCAGGCAGCACATGGTACCGACACCTACCAAAGGGGTATTGTCATGCGCACGCTAATGGGTAGATTGGCTGGAGCCGCCGCGTCCGTCGCCATGGTGGTCGCGTTCCCTCTCACGGCCAACGCCGCCGAGAAGGCGGACGTCACCCCTGCACCCACCACGTACGCCTCCGCGGCATCAGTGGCGACTGACCCCGGCCTACGGCTCACCGGAGACCAGGCCGGCGAGCGCGCCACCGCCGCACCGCCGGTAGCCAAGAAGCCCGCAACAGCCCAGGCCAGCTGGTACTACCACATCACCTCCTCCTGCCGCGGCTACGAAAACTCCATAGTCAGGGGCGCCGACTACTGGGGCGGAGGGGTACGCACCACCTCCAGCGGCACACCCGTCTCCTGCACCAGCGGCTACGTCCAAGGCTGCGGCATCTCCAACGCCGTTGGCTGCAACTGGAACCAGGGAGGACGCATCGCCCTGTCCTCCATGGTGCGCGACATGGCACTGCTGGCGGCACACGAGTTCGGACACAACTGGTACGGCCACAGCGCCCAAGGCTGCGCGAGCTGGAACAGCGCGTACGACGTCATGAAGACGACGATGTGCTGACCCATCCCCCATGCGTCGCGTGCCGTAACACGGCCTCGCGGAGGTAGCGGTTTTCACGAGACGGACGTGCGCCGTGCTCGCTCAGCGGCCAACGGTGAGCGAGCACGGCGCAGCGCACTCACCGCCCGAGCGTGCGGTGCGCCGAGCGGTCCCCACCCGGCAACAACTCAGGGACGTCCGCCGCTGTCGTCACGTAACAGTCACGAGCCTCAGCTTGCAGACGGCCACTGGCAACGCATCGGACGATGGGCTCACGTGCCGCTTCGCAGGCGCCTGGCGACGCGGAGAAAGACGCTCACACGCGACCGACCGCCTACTGCGACTGTGACGCGATCTGGATCAGGTTGCCGCAGGTGTCGTCGAAGACGGCGGTGCTGATGGCGCCCATCTCCAGGGGCTCCTGGGTGAAGCGGACGCCGAGGCCGCGCAGGCGTTCGTACTCCGCTTGCACGTCATCGACGGCGAATTGGGCGAGCGGGATGCCGTCCTTGGCGAGCGCGTCGCGGTAGGGCTTGACGGCGGGGTGGCCGGCGGGCTCCAGAAGGAGTTCGGCGCCGCCGGGCTCGTCGGACGAGACGACGGTCAGCCACCGGTCCTGCTCCCCCACCGGAACGTCATGCTTTTTCACGAAGCCGAGGATGTCCGTGTAGAAGTGCAGGGCCTTGGCCTGGTCATTGACGAAGATGCTGGTCAGGCGAATCTTCATGAGGTGCTCTCCTCCGGTTCGGATGGGTCGGGCGTGAGCCACCGTTGGACGATGTGTCGCAGCGGGGCTGTGTTGAGGTCGTGAAACTTATAGCGGCCTTCCCGCCTGGTCTCGACGAGCCCGGCAGCTTCCAGCGTGGCGAGATGCTGGGAGATCGCCTGGCGCGAGATGCCGAGCTGATGCTTCATGCTCAGCCGCGAGCAGATCTCGAACAGCGTCTGTCCGGACTTCTCCGTGAGCTCGTCGAGGATGATGCGGCGGGTGGGGTCGGCCAAGGCTTTGAAAAGGTCGTCGGCCACGACCACACAATAGGCAAGCCTTCACTTGCCTATCAAGTCGAGGTGCGCCACGTTTGCAGGGCAGGGTGGTCGGTTGCAGCGTTGCCGACAGCACGGCGGTGATGATGGTGTCGGCGAGGCGGGGCGCTGGGGTGAGCAGCCGGTCCGGCTCGGGTGCGATGCGCCACCATACGAGGTGGTCCCGGGTCACGCTGGGGACGAACAGGAAGCTGCCGTCGTCCCGGGTCAGGGTGAACCTGTCGTCTGCGCGCAGGTGTTGCACGGCTGGTGCGTGCGGTGCGATCAACCACGTCATCTGACGGCCGATGTCCTCTTGGATGACCGCGCCGCTGCCGTAGGCCGTCACCTTGAGTAACCAGCCACTCACCTACATCGACAGTCCCACCGCATCCACTAGCCTGCGCATCTCCGACGTCAGGGTTCGCCGTCGCTTGACGACCTCGTCGAGGATGTCCCGCGCGTACCTCTGCTGGGACAACCACTCGGGCACCCGAGCGTGCACATCTTCCAGCACCTCGACCGCCTGCCCGTGATCCCGCATACGGCTATGGGCAGCCGCCACGTCCAGCCGGTGGCGGTTGTACTCGGTCTGCGCCTGCCCTTGAGGGCTGGTCCGCGCGGCGACGTCCTTGCCGATCCTGAGCACCATGTCCGGGCGGTCCAAGATCATGTGCTGCTCGGCGCGCTTATAGGCAACCGCCAGCGGACCCCACGTACTCAACCGCGCACCAAGCGACAGCTCACGACCGGTGATCACCGCCAACCCCCGCGCGAGTTGCAGCGCGTCGGCGGACTCCTCGGGCCGGTTGTCCCGAATGCACACTGCGGACAGGTGAAGCAACAGCCCACCCCACGCCGCGAGGTCCTCCGTACTGGCTCGACTCAGCCGATGCGGCTCCACCTCGTCCGCCCATTTTGTTGCCAGCTCCCTGGCCTCAGTCAACCTGCCCTGCCGCATCGCCAGCCAGCACATGGTGCCGACGATGGATGCGCTGCGCTGCTGGTCCTCGGCGGCAGCCAGGGCGCGCCGAAGGGCGGTTCCGGCAGCGTCGTACTGATGCGTTTGGGTGAGCACCGACCCGGCGAGCTGAAGCGCGTACGCCTGCACGACTCGCCCGCCCGGAGCATCGCCGAGCCCCTCGGCATCATGAAGGGCGTGCGGCAACAGCGTGGCCACCTCCGCGAGGTGGTCCGAATTCAGCTTCCTCTTCACGGCATCCACGGCGGCTTGCACGCCTGCTGTGGTCGGCTGGTCGGCTAGCTTAGGCGGAGGCAACTCCACCGCCTGCCGCACCGGCAGCCACAATGTCGAGGGGACTTCGGCGTGCTGCCCGGCGTCGGCATTGCCGCGATCGAGCAGGCATGAGGTGGGGATTCGGAGAGCCGCGGCCAGCTTCCGGGCCGTCTCCAGCCGGGTGCGGTCTACCTGCTGCTGCTCCAGCTTTCTGATCAGGGAAAGAGAGACACCGGAGGCGTCGGATAACTGACCTTGCGTCAGGCCCCGGCGCTTGCGGATGTCGCAGAGGCGCGTGCCGATGTCAGTGGGCTCGGGCATACCGGTCTCCTCGTTCCGAAGTAGACACTCAGAACGGTACTCCCGGCCCAGCCCGGGAGGCAGCGACCGACTTCCGCCAACGCCTGGCGGGGGCCGCCGTGTTGACGGCGCTTTCACTTCGGGGTGTGGACCCTGACTCGGCCCGTGACGTGCCGCTTGCCGTACAACACCGACTCATCCGACGAACGTTGAGAACTGCGTCAAAAGGGCCCACGGCATCCCCGGTCTTGTCCCCGTCCGAGACTCCTAGCAGGGTCTCGCCGCCCGGCCGTCGTCCTCACTATGCCCGTGCGGGCACCCTTCGTCGCAGCCGTCTTGGTCGGCGGGCTTCGGCCCTGGCGGGGAGGATGAGGCGCCGCCAGCCGTGAGTCTCGTACTGGTTGGTTGACCCTCAGTGGCGGCCGATGAGTTCCGCAATGCGGGACGGGCCGTCCTCGCCGTGGCCGAGGGCGATGGCGCGGCGGACCTGGCCTTCGGCGGTGCGCAGGACGGAGGAGTCGATGCCGTGTGATTCGGCGGCGTGGACGATGTGGGCCATGGAGGAGACCGCCGAGGTGATGGGATTGATGGTGCCTGAGTGGGTGCCGTCGTCGAAGTCGTCGGCGAGCTCGGCGAAGTGGTCGGGCAGAATGGCCCCAATCCCTCGGGCAAAGGGGGCGAGTTCGCGGGCGGTGATGCCTTCGGCCTTGGCGAGGGCCATGGCATGGGCGTAGCCGGATGTGGCGGTCCAGAAGATGTCGAGGAGGGCCATGTCGTAGGCGGCAGCGCGGCCGATGTCCTCGCCGAGATGGGTGAGGGTGCCGCCGAGGGCGGCGAGGACGGGGCGGGCTTCGGCGTGGAGGTCGGCCGGGCCGCTGACGATGAAGACGCCGTGCGGGGTGCCGATGGTGGTGGTCGGGGTCATGACGGCGCCATCGAGGTAGCGGATTCCGTGGGCGGTCGCCCAGTCGGCGGTGGAGCGGGCGCGGTCGGGGGTGTCGGCGGTCAGGTTCACCAGAGCGCGGTTTTTGAGCGCGGTGGCGACCGGTTCGGCGCGCAGGACGGCGTCCGAGGCGTCGTAGTTGACCAGTGAGACGACCGTGAGCGGGCTTGCCGCCGCGGCCTCTGCGGCCGTCGCGGCGCCGGTGGCGCCTTGCGTGACCAGGTCCGCATCTCGGCCCGCCGTGCGGTTCCATATGGTTACTCGGAGCCCGGCATTGAGAAACGCGGCGGCGAGCGCCCGTCCCATCGGGCCGAGCCCGATCACGGTGACGTCCGACGACTGCGACGACGGTGTGGACGGAATAGCAGGTACGGCAGACATGGTTGAACTCCCTTACGTATACATACACAGGCGGATACAGAAACAAGCCGCATGGAAGCAGGTCGTAGATGATGCCCCGTAGCCGTGCCCAGGACCCGACCGTCTGCGGAGTCGTCGCGGCGTTCGCGGTGATCGACGGAAAGTGGAAGACGTCGCTGCTGTGGCTGCTCGAAGCAGGCCCGCAGCGCCCCGGCGCACTGAGACGCCAACTGCCCGGGCTCACCGAGAAGGTCCTTACGCAGGCCCTCCGTGAGATGGAGGAGGACGGCATCATCCACCGCGAGACCTACGACGTGCTCCCGTTGCGGACCGAGTACAGCCTGACCCCCTTCGGTCAGGACCTCGCCACCGCGCTGGCACCCGTCGCTGACTGGGGGTACCGGCGCCTCGACCGCCTCGTTCCGGCCGAGTCCGTCTCCTGACCTGCCCGGGTCGCTCCCTTCTGTCCTCCCGGGGGGCTCTGCTCCAGCTTCTCCCGGCGGATGAGGGGTGCCAAGTACCCACTTATTTGTGGGTACTTGGTCCGCTCCAACCGGTCTCTTAGCGGGCGGTATGTGCATTGATGCCGCTCCTGCGGTCACCGGAACGTGTGTGGGACCACAGCACCTGTAGGGGCTTAGGCGAGACGATGTGGAGCGTGTCGCTCATGAGCTGCTTGAGCTCGGCGATCGAGGCGTCGTCGTGGACGGACTCGGCGGTGAACAGCCGGGTGTCGCGTGGGCTTCCGCGGAGAACTTCAGCTCACCGAGCAGCGACTCGGCCTGCCGACGAGCCGACAGCGCGTACGGGTCCGCGAGTCCCTCCCAGTAGGCCGCCTGCCGCAGCAGGGAGCCGTTTCTCAGGCGCTGGGCGCCGCACGTGCGCTGAACGAAGCTCGGCGCTGGTGCTCTTGCCGCACTTGCTCAGCCCGCCGAAGGCGATGACTCGGCGCAGGTGCTGACTCAGCTTGTTGTCGGCGGGGGCGGCGTCGTCCCGGCCGTACAGCTTGGGCCGGGCCGGTCGGGCAGACGTCGGCACCCGGTGACTACGTCGGCAACGAGCGTGTCGAGGGCGGCGCGGAGTTCTTCCTTGTGGCCGTGGAGGGCGGGGACGCGCCGGCGGGCCAGTTCTTCCCGGCCCGCCAACTGCTCGCCCGATGTGCCAGATCCGCAACGTCAGCACCGACAGACGGTCAATGACCGAGGCGAGTGTTCCGGTGTGCGGCGGTGCTTCGGCGCTGCCCGCTTCCGCTAGCGAGCCGAGAACCTCGTCGGCCCCTTGAGAGAAATGGTGCCCCGGGCAGGACTCGAACCTGCGGACAAGCGTTTAGGAGGCGCCCATTGCGTATAGCTCAGACCCCGTTTGACCTGCAACTTAGCGCTCAGCTGACAGATGGTCAGGCGTTTTGTGGGACGCATGTGGGATTCGACTGTTCGGGTGACCTGTGGGTCGACGACGGCGGCTACGGGGTCCTGCGCGAGTACGTGACCGACGCGCTCGGCGCCACCACCCATACCGAACTCGCCCACCCCGACTTCACCGCCCTCGCCGAGTCCTTCGGCAACCCGGCCACCCTGTCGTCCCCCGCCACCCCCGGCCCCTCCGTCGCCGTCCTCCCGGCGGTCCTGAAGCTCTTCACCCCGACCCACCTCTGAGCACAGACGACCAAGATCTCCCGAACCCTCCCGCCGCGCCGCCCCAGACGGTATGTTCCGGTCCGCGGGGGCGGCACTGCAGGCCAGGTGCCACCCGCCGGGCCGATGTCAGAGGCCGCGACTACGCTGAGCGCGGAGAGGAGGACGGTGTGCTGCTGAGATTCCGCGTGGCGAACGTGCGGTCCCTGCGCGACGAACAGGAACTGTCCTTCATCGCGCCCGAGGGCGAGAGCGGGGGCGACGGGTCGGCGAACCCGGTGGAGCTGGCGGGCGGCGGAACCGTGGCCGTCTTCCCGCTCCTCGCCGTCTTCGGCGCGAACGCCTCCGGCAAGTCGAACGTACTCAGCGCCCTCGGCGACATGCGGAACGCGGTGCTCAACTCCTACGCCCGCTGGGCGTCCTACGAGGGTGTCCCCCGCCACAGCTTCGCACTGAACCCGAAGAGCGAGGACGAACCGTCCTTCTTCGAGGTCGACATCGTCATCGACTCCGTCCGCTGGACGTACGGCTTCGAGCTCGGCTCCGATCAGGTCGAGTCCGAGTGGCTGCACAGCTACCCGCGAGGCCGCCGCCAGGAGTGGCTGGACCGCGACGCGTCCCGGACCGAGGTCTACAAGTGGCCGGGCGGCCGGGTCCGCGACCGGTCCCAACTCGTGCGCCGCACCCGGCCGAACGCCCTGCTGCTCTCCACGGCCGGCACGGACAACCATCCGCAGCTCTCCCCGCTCTTCCACTGGTTCCGACGCAATCTGTGGTCGATCGACCCGGAAGCCGAACGCCTCCAGCGCGAGGCGTTCACCACCCGGGAGCTCGCCGGGGACCGCGCCCAGCGGATCCAGGAGCTGCTCAGGGTCGCGGACCTCGGCATCACCGGGGCCTCCGTCGTGCAGGAGGGCCCGGAAAAGAGCGCGGTGAAACTGACCCACCGGTCGGCTGGCGGGGACGTAGCCTTCGACTGGTCGGAGGAGTCCTACGGCACCCGCTCCTGGTTCGCCCTCCTCGGCCCGCTGCTGCTGGCCCTCGACGAGGGTGCGGTGCTGCTCATCGACGAGCTCGACGCCAGCCTGCACTCCCGGTTCGCCGCCGAGGTCGTGCGGCTCTTCCACGACCCCCTCGCGAATCCCAGGGGTGCGCAGCTCGTCTTCACCTCCCACGACGCGACGATGCTGACCACCCCCAGCGGGGGGCGGCTGCTGGAGCCCGGGCAGGTGTGGCTGACGCAAAAGAACAAGGATGGGGCGACCGAGCTCTACCCGCTGACGGACGCGGAACCGGGCGAGGAAGAGGACCTCACCCAGTCCTACCTTGCGGGGGCGTTCGGCGGCGTTCCGTCCCTGCTCGAGGGGCAGATCGCGCGGCGGCTGGCGACGGCGCGGGAGACCGGGGCGTACGAAGGGGCGGGACAGGGCTGATGGCGCGTCCGCAGCGGGGAAACGACGCGTTGGGACGGAGGGGGCCCGGCAAGGGGCGGCGGCACAAGATCGTGCACGTCTTCACCGAGGGGAAGGTCACCGAGCCCCGCTACCTCGACATCCTCAAGACTCATGGGGTGCCCAAGGACCCGGACCACAAGGTCGAGTGGCATGTGGCCAACGAGGAGGACCGGGGCTCACATCGCAAACCGCTGGACCTCGTCGCGCTGGCGGTGCGGCTAAAGCGCGAGACCGCCCGTGAGGACAGGCGGAACAAGGTCGCGGAGAGGTTCCGGACCGAGGTGTGGTGTGTTTTCGACCGGGACGACCACGACGGCATCGAGACCGCGATGAAGCAGGCCCGCGAGGGCGGGGTGCGGGTGGCGTATTCGCATCCGTGCTTCGAGGTGTGGCGATTGGCGCATCACAAGGTCGTCAGCGGAACCTTCGCCGGGGTGTGCAGCCTGGCCACCGAACGACTGCCGTTCCGCCGCGATCCCCAGGATGCGGCCGACATCAAGGTGGTCCTCCCCCACCAGATCCTCGATCGCTACGAGACCGCCCGGAAGAACGCCCTGCTGATGAACGCCCAGCACGGTGACCACGTGTCCTGGATCCACCGGGACCCCTACACGGACGTGCACGTGTTCGTGGAAGAGGGCTTGGGACTCAGCGGCTACGTCAGCGAGCCCTGACGGACGCTCCCCGGTGTTTCCAGGAGCTCCCGGCATCGGCGATTTCGGGATGAGGCGGGACGGGCCATAGGGTCGGACCGTCATCTCAGGTCGTAGGGAGTCGTACGTGGCCAAGCTCACGCTCGCCCAGTTGGAGCGGCACCTGTTCGCCGCAGCCGACATCCTCCGGGGGACGATGGACGCCTCCGAGTACAAGGACTACATCTTCGGGCTGCTCTTCCTGAAGCGCGCCAACGACGAGTTCGAGGCGGCCCGGGAGCGGATCGGGGAGCAGGCGAGAAGGGACTGGGGCTTCGATGGCGAAGAGCTCGACGCCTTTCTGGAGCAAGAGGCCCCGTACCGCGAACGCGACGTGCTATTCGTGCCCGAGAAGGCTAGGTGGCACAAGATCTCGGGCGTCACGCGCAACATCAACGAGAGCGTGCTGCGCCCTGCCCTCCAACTTCTCGAAGGCCAGAACGAGAAGCTCACGGGTCTCTTCGACCACCTGGACTTCAACCGCATCGGCGGCTCCGGCGCGGCCGCGGACACGGCCACGCTGGCCGACAAGCGCCTGGAACTCCTCATCGCGCACTTCGGCCGGGTCCGGCTGCGCACGGACGACTTCGAGTTCCCCGACCTGATCGGCGCCGCCTACGAGTACCTGATCAAAGAGTTCGCTGACTCGGCCGGCCGCAAGGGCGGCGAGTTCTACACCCCGCGCGCGGTGGTGCGCATGATGGTCGAACTCCTCGCACCCACCCAGGGCATGCGGATCTACGACCCGTGCGTGGGCTCGGGCGGCATGCTCATCCACGCCGCGGAGTACGTGGAGGAGCACGGCGGGGACACCTCCGACATGTTCTTCGCCGGCCAGGACGCCAACAGCGGTTCCTGGATCATGTCCACGATGAACATGGTCCTGCACGGCGTACGCCGCTTCGACCTGACTACCGGCGACACGCTGGCCAGGCCGACCCATGTCCCGACCTCGGACGCGGACCGCTTCGACGGCGTGCTCAGCAACCCGCCGTTCTCGATGGACTACACGGCCACGGACGTGGCGCACAGGACCGAGCGGACCTACTACGGCCTGACCAGCGAGCGCGGCAAGGCCGACCTGATGTTCCTCCAGCACATGCTCTGGGAGACCAAGAAGGAGGGGCGCGGCGGCATGGTCATCACCGTCATGCCCCACGGGGTGCTGTTCCGGGGCGGCGGCGAGCAGCAGATCCGTACGAAGCTGCTGGACGAGGACGCCGTGGAGGCGGTCATCGGCCTCGCTCCGAACCTCTTCTACGGCACCGGCATCCCGGCCTGCATCCTGGTGCTGCGCCCGCCGGGCTGCAAGGACCGGGACCGGTCGGAGGGGGAGCCGGAGCGCGCGGGGAAGGTCCTGTTCATCAACGCGGACCGCGAGTTCCACGCCGAGCGGGCGCAGAACGTGCTGCTGCCCGAGCACGCCGAGAAGATTACGACCACGTTCCGGACGTTCGCGGAGGTGCTCGGCTTCTCGCGGATCGTGTCCCGCGAGGAACTCGCCGAGAACGGCGACAACCTCAACATCCGCCGCTACGTGGACAACACGCCGCCGCCCGAGCCGCAGGACGTCAAGGCGCACCTGGTGGGCGGGGTGCCGCGCGCGGAGATCGAGGCGAAGGGCGAGCTGCTCGGCGCGTACGGGATCGGGGCGGGCGACCTGTTCGCGGAGCGGTCGCCCGCCGACGCCGACTACCTGGACCTCTGGCCGGCCGACGCCCGCCCTGACCTGGGCGCGCTCGCCCGGCCGCGCGAAGAGGAGCTGCGGGCCGCGTTCGCCGAGTGGTGGGCGGCGGAGGCGAAGCACCTGGAAGCGGTGGCCGCGACACCGGAGCTGCTCGCCGAGTCCACCGCCTCCGAGCGCAAGGCCGCGCTGATGCGGGTGCGCGGCTCGCTGATGGGCTCCTTCGTCGACCGGCTCACCCAGGTCGGTCTCCTCGACCGGTACGCGCTCGCGGGAGCGGTCGCCGGGTGGTGGCACGAGGCCAAGTACGACCTGCTCGCCCTGTCGGAGAACGGGTTCGCGGGCGTGATCGACGGCTGGGTGGAGAACGTCGAGACCCTGCTCGCCCCCGAGCAGGACCCGCGCACCAAGAAAGAGCGCAAGCGAACCGCCGCGGAGCGGCGTCAGGCGTACGATCACAAGCTCGTCGCCGCGATCGCCCCCGACTTCCTGACGGAGCTGAAGGAAGCGAACGCGCGCAAGGCGGAACTCGACGCGAAGTGGAAGGAACTTAACGGGCGGTTGCCGAAGGAGCCAGCGGCAGGGGGTGGCTCGGCGGGTTCAGAGACCGAGGCCGACGCCACCGGCAGCGAGGAGCCCGACGCCGATGTCGAGGAAGTCACCCTCTCGGTGGAGGAGTTGGCGGAGCTGTTGGCGGAGATCGCCGTCGTGAAGACGGACCGCGCGAAGGCGGGCGCGGTGGCCAAGCGCCTGGAAGCGGACTTCTGGTTCCCCTACCCGAGCGCCCCGCCCACCCTGGGCGAGGAACCGCCCCGCCTGGTCCGTGCGCGCGCGGCGCTGGATTCGGCCGAGGAGCGCCGCGTCGTCCTCGCCCTCCTCCGCGACGACCTCGCGTCGAAGCTGAACGGCCATGTGGTCCGCTGGCAGCGGGAGTTGGCGACCTCCTATGAGACGTGGGAGCGCAAGTACGCGGTCTCGCTGGCCGAGATTCGCGAGGTCCGCGAGCGGGCGACGGCGAAGCTGGACGGGTTCCTGGAGGAGCTGGGTTATGTCGGTTGAAACGTGGCAGAGATTTCGCCTGGCCGACGTGGTGACGGACGTTTTCGCCGGCGCCTGGGGAGACTCCCCGACCGATTCGCGGGCTTCGAACGTACAGGTGCTGCGAGCTACTAATATCGACTCTGATGGGCGAATTGATTACCGCAGCCCAGCCCATCGGGTCTTCAACACTCGAGAGATCTCCCGCAAAAGCCTTCGGGTCGGTGATCTGCTCCTAGAGGCATCAGGCGGTGGTCCCGGAACGCCGGTCGGCAGAGTTGCTCTGCACGTCGGAGCAGACAGCGAAATCGTTTTCGCCTGTTCCAACTTCTTTCGGGCGATGCGGCCGGATCGGAATGTAATTCTGCCTGGGTACTTGGCTTGCATGCTAGAACGCCTGTACCGTTCGCCAGAAATCTGGAAATACCAGCAGCAGACGACGGGACTGGTGAACCTCAAGTTCAGGGATTATCTGAACCAACTGATCCTGATCCCGCCTTTGGGAGAGCAGCAACGAATTGTGGAGCTGATCAATGTTCTCTCTGATGCGAAGCGCGGCATCGAGGCGTCGATCGCCAAGCTGCGCAGCGTGCGGCAAGGCGTGCTGCTGGACTTCATGGCAAAGATTAAGCCTCAGTGGACACCTGTCAGCGAGGTCGGAGAGGTCCGTATGGGCAAGCAGCTCTCTCCCGACAGCAGAGCCTCAGGGGAACAGTATCCCTACCTGAGAGTGGCGAACGTTTACGCGGGGCATATCGATTACTCTGACGTGAACTCTATGGGTTACACCAAGGCCGAGCGTGCGGCGTATGGGCTTGTTCCCGGGGATATTCTGCTTAATGAAGGGCAAAGCTTGGAGTTGGTCGGGCGAAGCGCAATTTACCGGGAAGCGCCTGGTGCATTCTTTTTTCAGAATACTTTGATCAGGTTTCGCTGTGGTGAGAAAGTGATGCCCGAGTATGCTCAAATCGTCTTTGAGTACTGGCTGAGAGCGGGCGTTTTTGCGGCCATCGCCAAGCAGACCACCAGTATTGCTCACCTCGGCGGCGGGCGCTTCAGCGCCCTCGAATTTCCTCTTGTTTCACTGTCCGATCAGCAAACCCTCGTGGCATCCGTTGCGTCATGTGACGAAAGCTTGAGGGTGGAAGCCGATCAACTTGCCAAAGTGCGCCTGCTGAAACGAGGTCTAGTGGACGACCTGCTATCCGGGCAGGTTGCGTTTTCCGTGGCTGGGGTCTGAGGCGTAGAAGCATTCCGTCGTGGGACAGACGGGGGCAGAGCGTTAGGCGGGGAAGTCGTCGGACCGCAGGGTTGTGACGAAGGCGGACCAGCTCGTCGCCGGGAACACGACCGCCGGGCGTTCCGGGGCCTTAAGAGTCGCGGACGAGGATGCCCGACGGGAAGGCGTCCGGTACCTCCACGCAGCTGCCGCCCTCGGTCTTGCTGTATGAGGACTTGCGCCAGCCCTCCCACGCGGAGCTGTCCGAGATGCTGCGCTCAGTCATGGCGTTCGTAGTCCTCCGCTGTCGCTCGGAGAAGGGCGAGTGACTCGGTCAGCGACAGTGCGTCGCTCAGGCAAGACCGTAGACGGCTTGGAGCCGGGTGACCATCGACGGAGAGTCGTGGAGCCTGCCCATCTGTAGCCCTTCCGTATAAGCGATCGGTGACTGGCCCTCGATCCACATCAGTTTGAGCATGCTTTGCGGCAGAGGGTAAGCGCCCTTCCGGTACGGCATCACAGGAAAATAGCACCCGGCTGGCGTCTACGAGGCCGACCATGTTGCCGGATCTGCTCCGCCATGACCTTCGGCCCTCCGACTGCGCAATGCAGCACTGCCTCGTCCAAGAGACCCCACACCACCGGCGCGGCGAGGGTATCGAGAATCCTTGACCGTTCAACATACTTGTTCATCCGTTGGAGGGTACAAAGCCCCAAAACTGCACGGGCGTACCCCTCTGCCTGGAGGGTGCCGGGAACGAACGCGTAGGCGAACTTCCGAATGACCGAAGCCTGTTGTTCTAGCTGACGAGCGGCCTCGAAGTAGTCGGCGACTGCCGTGTCGCCGTCGGGGAGGAAGCTACTCAAGACATCGCCCGTGTTCAGCGCGTTGTCGAGTCGGCGCGCATCCTCTGTGGAAGGGACGCGACGGCCCGCTTCGATGTGGGCTATATGAGAACGCGTCATCACCGTCATGGTCGCCCGCTTCTGTTGGGTCAGCCCGACCGCCTCGCGCTGGATCTTCAGCCATTCCCCATAGGAGTTACCCATCGTCAACTCCCGTGTGACAGGCGTTCTGTAGCCCTGCGACCACTGGCGAGCCCAGACCGCCATGTCTCACTCTGTGAGTGGATCGCTACACAGCGATGTGCGTGCATATGGCCGGCCGGAAGGGCGCCGACGCGCGGAAGGCCCACGCGACAGTCGGTGGCACGGCCCGAGGCATGGCCATCGATACACGGAGTTGACGACATATCGCACCTTACTACCCTCCTCCTGCCGCTGCTGCGGTTACTGTGGCCGCCTGCCGGCCGCCGCCGTTCTCCGCTCGCGCGGACCGCGCCCTGTCCGGTCGCCGCCCGGCAGGGGCGCGAGACCGACCGTGCCGGACGCCGCGAGGCCGGCGCGCACACGTCCATGCTGCCCGGCGAGGTCAGCCCGCTCGTGCGGCCCTACCTCCTTACCCGCGAGGAGCGCGAACGCCGAGCGGAAACCCGACGGCACCGTGCATCGCGGCGCGCGCTGTGGCTCGCCGTGCACGGCGTCGACGTCGGGCCCCGCTTCATCCACGGCGTGGAGGTGGCCGCGTGACCGGCCGCGCAAGGCAGATCGCCGGACGGACCCCCACGCACACGACCCGGTCGGCCACGGACGCGGGACGGCTCCTGCCCTGGACCACGCTCGAGGGCAAGTCCTGCTACGTCATGGGTGACGGCACCGGATACATCTCCCGCGTCGCCGACACCGTCGAGGGCCTTCAACTCGAAATGGCCGCCGAGCTGCTCGCCCACGCCGCCGACCTGCTGGCCGACAACCGCGCCTCCTCCGTGCAACGCGACCGGATGACCGAGGCCCTGCGGGACGTCGTCCGGATCGCCACAGCAGGGGCGCCCGCCTTCCGGCTCCGGAGCGGGAAGAAAAGGAGGCCGGGGACCCCCGCGGAAGCGCCGCCGAGCACCGACAAGAGCAAGCGTCCGCGTGGACGTAATACCGCAATTCGTTACATTTGCAACCCTGTTCACCGATCTCCCTCCCGTACTCCTCGCGCTCCCCCATCTCGCCGCGCAGAATGGATCTCCAGGGGACGTATGGGGAGAGGCGCGAGTTCGTGGTGATGCAGGTGGAGCGTGACGAGGTAGAGCGGCCGCTGGTCGCGCAGCTCAAGGCGATGGGGTGGACGCACCGGCCGGGCCGCGAGATCGGCACCCTCGACGTCGAAACGCCCCTGCTCGCCGACCTGCTCGAATCGGCCTTGCGCCGGATCAACACCCGGCCCCTGGACGGCGTGTCCTGGATGGGCGCGAGCGACGTCGACCGCGCCATCACGGCACTCGCCCGCGTGCCGCTCGGCGAGGGGGTCGTCAAGGCCAACCTGGCGGCCACCGGGCTGCTGCTCAGCGGACTAGTGCTGAGCAAGCCCTCCGCCGGACACGGCGGGGCGTCGGCCACGGTGCAGTACATCGAGTGGCACCCTGACCGGCTCGGTCTCAACGACTTCACCGTGATCGACCAGCTCCGGGTCAGGAACCGCGCGGGCAAGGACTCCGTCCTGGACGTCGTCCTCTTCGTGAACGGCATCCCGCTCGTCGCCGTGGAGTGCAAGAGTCCCGACCTCGCCGAGCCCGTCCGCGAGGCCGTTCTCGATCTTCGGCACTACGCGGGCAACTCGGTCAAGGAGGAGGGAGCGCGGGCCCGTCCGGGGGAGGGGCCCACCCGGCCCGCTGGCGTACCCGAGCTCTTCCGCACCGTGCAGCTGCTCGTCGCGGCGACCGGTGAGACCGCCCACCTGGGGACGGTCACCTCCGGCCCCGAGCACTTCCACTCCTGGCGCAGCGTCGAGCCCGAGGACAGCGGCACCCTACGGCGTGAACTCCTCACGGCGGGGCTCGTGCCGGACGCCGACGGGCCCGCGCCGGCCGCACTCGGCGAGCAGCAGAAGCTGGTGGGCGTGGTGCTGCGCCCCGTGGCGCTGCTCAACATCGTGCGGCACTACGTGATCGAGCTGCCCATCGTGACCGACTCGGGCGCCACGCTGACCGTCAAGGCCGTCGCCCGCCACCAGCAGTACCGGGCCGCCGAGAAGGCCGTACGGCGGTTGCTCGACGGGCGGGCCCGGAGCGGGCCGATGACCGAGGACGAGCGCGGCGGCGTCATCTGGCACACCCAGGGCTCCGGCAAGAGCCTGACCATGACCTTTCTAGTCCGGCGGGTCCACGCGCACCCGAGGCTGAGCGAGTTCACTGTCGTGGTCGTCACCGACCGCACCCAGTTGCAGACGCAGCTCACCGAGGCCCTGGAGACCAGCGGGTCCGACGTCGTGACGGCCGACACCCGCACTGAACTGGAGGGCCTGCTGCGCGCGGGCGGCCGGCGGGTCGTCTTCGGGATGATCCAGAAGTACGGGGTCGGGCTCACCTTCTCCGGGGACGCCGATCAGGACGAGGACGGCCGCGACCTGGCGGAGGAGTACGCGGAGGCCGAGCGGACCCGCGCCGGTACGCGCGCCGAGGTGGCGCCGCCCGTGCCGAACTTCCCGGAGTGCAACACGTCCCCCGCCATCCTCGTCCTGGTCGACGAGGCGCACCGCTCGCACACCAGCGTGCTGCACGCCGCTCTGCGCAAGGCCGTCCCGAACGCGGCGAAGATCGGGTTCACCGGAACGCCCATCACCACCGGGCGGGAGGAGGACACCCGCCGGATCTTCGGGCGCGGTGACTCTCCGCGCGGCTTCCTGGACGAGTACCGGATGGAGGACGCCGAGCACGACGAGGTCGTCGTCCGCATCCGTTACGAGGGGCGCACCGGGGAGGGAGAGGTCAAGGACGGGACGAGCCTCGACCGCCGGTTCGACGACCTGGTCCGCGACCGCACGCCGGAGGAGAAGGCCGCGCTGCTGAAACGGTGGCCCACCGGAAGCGACGTCGCCGAGTCCGAGCCGATGGTCGCGGCCAAGGCCGAGGACATGCTGGAGCACTGGGTGACCACCGTGCTGCCCGGCGGCTTTAAGGCACAGGTCGCGGCCGTCAGCCGGAAGGCTGCCGTGGAGTACCACCAATGCTCTGCGGGCGGCCCGCGACCGGCTCCTGGAGGAACTGGACGGCTACGACCCCGAGTCGGTCGCCGGCACTCCGCCTGAGAGATTGGAGGGCCGGCTGCGCTATCTCCACCAGGCCCACCAGTTCCGGGCCCTGCTGCGCCGGATCGACTTCGTGCCCGTCATCTCGCCGAGCACCGGCAGCAAGCACGGCCAGTGGGCGGAGTGGACCGTCTCCAGGCGGCAGGAGGCGTACATCGCGCGCTTCCAGAAGGGGTTCCCGCTGCTGCCCCCCGATTCGGTGTGGGCCCCGGCGACGGCGGTGACTCCGCCGGCCTCGACCCCCGAAGCGGAGGCCGCCGACCGGAACGCGGACCATCCCTGGTCCCACGCCGTCACAGAGCCCCATGCGTCCCGGCGGCGGGGGGCCGTGCCCGAACCGGTGCACCCCGACAGCCCCATCGCGATGCTGATCGTGAAGTCGATGCTGCTCACCGGCTTCGACGCCCCTCGCGAGCAGGTCCTCTACCTGGACCGCCCGATCCGCGGCGCCGAACTGCTCCAGGCCGTCGCCCGCGTCAATCGGCCGCACCCGGGCAAGGAGATCGGTTACGTCGTCGACTACTACGGCGTCTTCGGCCATCTGAACAAGGCGCTGGCCGGATACCGGGAGGCCGACCAGCACGACACGATGCGCAGCATGTCGGTGGAGATCGAAGGTCTCGAACCCGCCGCCGCCGCCGTGCGCGACCTCCTCCGGGACCTCGGTGTCACGGACGCCGACCTGACCGACCCGGTGCGGCTGCGTGCCGCCCTGGACCGGTTCGAGGACGAGGACACCCGGCTCGCGTTCGACACGGCACTGCACGACTTCCTGGACACGATGGAACGCGTACTGCCGCACGAGGCTGCCCTCGACTATGTGAACGACGCCCGGCACTGGGGGCTGCTCCAGAAGCGCGTGCGCCGCCTGTTCCGGGACGCCGAGGGTGGCACGTTCACCCTCCGCAGGTACGGCCGGAAGGTCCGGGCCATGATCGCCGAGCACCTGGAGGGGCCGGAGATCGAGGAGGCGATCCCGCCCGTCTGGATCACCGCGGACGGCTTCGACGACGCGGTGCGCGCCCTGCCGCCCCGCGAGGCGGCGGCCGAGATGGGGCACGCGCTGCGGTTCCACCTGGAGGAGCGGGTCAGGCGGGAGGACCCGGAGAAGTACCAGCGCCTGTCGGAACGCGTTGAGGAAATCCTCCGGACGACCCCCGACCGGTTCGAGGAGCAGGCCGAGAGGTTCGCACGCCTGATCGAGGAAGCCAGGCAGGAGCACGAGGAGGACCCGGAGGTCGCCGGCCTCAGCCCGCTGGAGCAGAGAACCTACCGCCTGCTGGTCCAGCTCATGGCGGACAGCAGTGAGGTCCGGAACACCGAGGACAGCATCCGTCCGCTCGTCGGTCAGCTGTGCGACGTGGCGGCCGAGACGATGGTGAAGGTGTCCTACCAGGGGCAGAGCCAGGACCTATCCACCTTGGCCGGGGTCATCCAGGGAAGGCTGCTGGCGAGCGGGCTCCGGCCCACGGGCAAGGACTGGGCTCCGCTGAACGCGATGGCCGAGCGACTCGCCTCCTTTGCGAACGACAACCGCCGCCAGTTCCTGGGCAGGGCGAGAGGAGAATAGGCGGGTGACCGCACCCGCCGAGAAGCACGCCGACAGCAGATGGGACACCCTGGCAGACGTTTCCCTCCCGGGGGGCGCGTCGATCGACGTCGACGGGTTCTCACTGCGGGTCCGTGCCCACCCCCTGCGCAAGCGGTTCGCGCTGACCGTGGAGCCCGACGCCACCCTGACCCTGCACACTCCGCCGGGCCGCACGGCGGAGGAGGCCGAGGACTTCGTCCGGGCTCACCGCCGTTGGCTGGTGACGAAGCTCGGCGAGCGGGAGCGGACCAGGTCCCTGCACCCGGCCAAGCAACTGGCCGACGGCGAGGTATTCCGCTACCTGGGCAGGACCTACCGACTGGCGATCTCCGACGGCCCCTCCGAGGACGGCCGGGTGCGGTTGATGGCCGGGCGGCTCGTGATGGGCGAGCACCTCGCCGAGCATCCGCCGGCGGGGCGGGCGGCCCTCGTCGACTGGTACGCCCGGGTCGGCCGCGCCTGGGCCGTCAACCGGTTCCAGCCATGGGCGGCTCGCATGGCGGTGGCCGAACCGGAGCTGGAGGTGCGCGACCTCCGAGACCGCTGGGGGTCGTACCGGCCAGATGCGCGCGGGGGCGGGCCGGGACTGATGGCCTTGGGCTGGCCGCTCTTCCAGCTGCCCATGCACCTGGTCGACTACGTCATCGCGCACGAACTCGCACACGTCAGGGTTCCGGACCACGGGGATGCCTTCTGGCGGCTTTTGGGCCTCGCCTTGCCCGAGTACGCGGCCCGGCGGGCCGAGCTCGACGAGGTGGGGCGGAGGATGTGGATGGGAGACCTGCACTGAAGGGGGCTCTCTGAACCGCCGCCCACAGGCTGACGGGACAGCGAAAAACTTCGGCACGTATTCGGCACAGCCACCCGCAGAACCCCTGTGACAGCCGTACGGCCCCGGACTTTGCCTTGATCATCGGGGGAGGGTCCGGGGCTAGGCCGTCCCCGGAAAATCCTGCCCTGACCTGTGGAAAGCACTCCCATCGGGGATGTCTTTCGGTGGTGCCCCCGGCAGGACTCGAACCTGCGGCCAAGCGCTTAGAAGGCGCCTGCTCTATCCACTGAGCTACGGGGGCCGGTCGTGGCCGCGAACGGCCACTGAAGCCCCAGGCGCCTGCGCTTCCGACCGTTGGCCGTTGTGCCGACGGCCGAGCGGGGCGGAACCGTGCCGTTGCCGGGATAAGGATAGGGCTCCGGACGCCTCAACCCGGTTGCTTCACCTCCGTGGCACGTTGTGGAGGTTCCGTGAAGCGATGCCGATAATCGCAGGCAGGTGCGAATCCTGCACGGTTTTTCACGCTTCAGGGACCGGGTGTTGTGCACTCGTTATGCCTGCGGCACAGCCTTCACACCGCCCCCGTGTCCCTTGTGTGGTGATCCGGGTGGGTCTCATCGGCGCGCAGAGAGGGGTATACGCTTCAAAAGCTAAGCAAAATTGGGCATTGTTCCCATGTGGCGACCTTGGACGTACGGCCCCGACTGCTCGACGCGCTGTCCACACTGCGTGACCGTGTTGACGCCACACGCTTTCCGCTTCCGCTTCCCGGCGCTGCGCGCGCTCGGCGCGACCGCGCCGAGCTCCTCGCTCAGCTTGACGACTACGTGGTGCCCCGCCTCAGCGCCCCCGAAGCCCCCCTGCTCGCGGTCGTCGGCGGCTCCACCGGAGCGGGGAAGTCCACCCTCGTCAATTCGCTCGTCGGGCGGCGGGTCACCGAGGCCGGTGTGCTCCGCCCCACGACTCGTACACCCGTTCTCGTCTGCCACCCGGACGACCGTCACTGGTTCTCCGGGCGCCGGGTGTTGCCGCACCTCACCCGCGTATGGATGCCGGTACAGGACGGGCCGACCGGCCCGGCCCATGAGCCGTTCGCACCGTACGAGATGCACGAGCCGTATGAGCCGTATGAGGCACATGGGTCGGGCGGCCGGGAGTCGGGCGAACGACCGCATGAGTGGCCGTACGAGTCCTACGGTGCAGGCACCGGCGTGGGTGCCGCTGGCGGTGCCGGCGCCAGCCTCGGTCGTGGGGCGTACGCGCTCTCCGGGGAACACCAGTCGTATGGCGTCTACGGGACGTACGAGCACCATGAGTCGCTTGAGGCACTCGATGGCTATGCGACACATGCCGCCTATGCGCCCCGTGAGTCCTATGACACGCTCGTGGACTCGCTGCGCATGGAGACGGACCCAGCGCTGCCACAGGGGCTCGCCTTGCTCGACGCGCCCGATATCGACTCCCTCGTCGCCGACAACCGCGAACTCGCCGCCCGGCTCATCTGCGCCGCCGACATCTGGGTACTCGTCACAACGGCCACGCGCTACGCCGATGCCGTTCCCTGGCATCTGCTCCGTACCGCCAAGGAATACGACGTCACGCTCCTCACCGTGCTCGACCGGGTCCCTCACCAGGTAGCCGCGGAGGTCAGCCGGAAGTACGCCGCATTGCTCGACCGCGCCGGGCTCGGCGACGTACCACGCTTCACCATCCCCGAACTGCCCGAGTCCGCCGGTGGCGGCAGTGGCCTACTCCCCTCCTCCGCCGTCGCCGCGCTCCGTGACTGGCTGGCGCACCGGGCCGCGGACCCCGCCGCCCGTGCGGCAGCCGCCGCGCGCACCGCCGATGGGGCCGTCGCCTCGCTCCGTACCCAGATGCCCGCGCTGGCTGCCGCTGCCGCCGCCCAGCACGCCGCCGCCGTACGGCTCGTACATCGGGTGAACGACGCGTACGTGAGGGCTGGGGAGCGCGCACGGCGAGACATCGCTCAAGGTGCGCCACTCGCGGGGGACGCCCTCACGCACTGGCGCTGCTACCCGCACGACAGCGATCCCAGCGAACTCCTCGATGCGCTCACCGTGTCCCTCACCACCCTGCTGTGCTGCGCTGTTGCCGGCGCCGATGAGCGGATCGCCGCAGCGAGCAGCCATGCCCCGGCGGCGGAGGCCGGGCTTGCGCGGCCCGATATGGCCGGCGCGGCTGGCCGGATCGGCGTGGTGGTACGCCACTGGCGGCGCTGCACCGAGGAGCTGGCAGAAGAGGAGTCGCGAGCCGCCGAGCGGCCTGTGCCGCACGAGCCGGAGGCGATCGCGGCCCTGCTGGCCGCGGCGCTGCTCGGCGGCCGTCGCTCCCGCACGGCCGGCGAAACGCTCGCGGAGACGCTTGGCGTGCACGGTGCGCTACGGATCAGGGACGGCGGCGGCCGGCTGTTGGAGGACTGCGTACGGCGCGCACTGGACGCCGAACGCGAGCGCACGCTCGCCCCGCTGGACGCGCTCGACGTCATCCCGCAGCAACAAGCCGAGTTGATCGCCGCGCTGTCCGTGCTGCGCAAGGAACACACCCGGCCGGCTGGGTGGCCCATGGCACCACACGAGCTTGAGCGGAAGGAGAGGTGACCGAGGTGAAGACCGTGCAGCCCGACCCGGAGGCCGAAGGCAGTCCCCTGTCTACCGAGAACGCTGATGGGGGCGATGGGGCCGTCGCCCAGACGGCCGGTGGCTGGCGCGAAGTAGCCGGCGCAGACGAGGTGGGTGAGACCGAGGCGTCGTCGCCTGACGCGCCGGACACTGGCACGGTTTCTGAGACGCGGACCGCACGCACGCGCCACTCCTGGGATGACGGACTGATCGCCCGCCGGGCGTCCAGAATCGTTGGCACGTACGAGAATTCTGCGCCGCCCGGGTCACCAGGGGCGTACAGCGACGAGGGCACTGACGAGGCGCACCCCCAAAACGACGCGGACCGCGAGGCGTCCGACTCCACGCAGTCTGCGATGGCCGTGGGGTCCGCGGCGTCCACCGCAGGCGTGCCCGTAGGGCAGGCGGGGACGAGCGCGTGCCAGGGCAGTGCGCTGGAGGAGGAAGAGCCCGGAGTGACGCCCGCCGGTGCGGAGAGTGTCGTTCCGATGTGGCGCGATGGCTTTGGGGGCGGGGGTGCGAATGCCCCTGCGGAGGCTCCTTTGAGCAACGAGGCTGACGAGGGAGCTGTGGGCGCTGCGGGTCAGGGGGTGGGCGCGCACGCCCGTGCGGGGGCGCGCGATGGGGCTTTCACTGACAGCGGTGCTTCCGCGCTTGGGAATGATCCCGCACGGGGGGTTGATCGCGTACGTGGCGGCGATTTCGTACGCGGGGGCGCTGGCCATGGGTGCGGCGCTCCGGTGGGTGGTGGGTTTGCCGTTGACGATAGTGACGGCTTCGACGCGTACGCCCTGGCGTGGGCCGTAAGCCCCGAGGGCGGTGGGCAAGCGGGGCATGACTTCGATTCCTTGGCGTACGGCCGAGACGGTGGGGCGTACGGGAGGAGCTCGCGGAACTCGGTTGCGTACGGCTGGGGAGGTGGTGCCGGCGGCGATGCGCGCGGCGGTCAGGGAGCGGGGGTCTTGCGGTCTCGGCTTGACGCGTTGCGGGAGTTGGTCAGGTTGTCCCGTAGCCGACTCGATGGGCGGGCCCTCGCCGAGGCGGGGCGGGTGCTCGACGAGGCGGCGGCGCGAGACCGGTATTCGCACGGGCACACGGTTGTCGCCCTCGCGGGTTCGACCGGGAGCGGGAAATCCACGCTGTTCAACGCGCTGGTCGGGGCGCCGCTTGCGGAGGCCGGCATTCAACGGCCCACGACCAGCGCACCGCTGGCCTGCTCCTGGACCGACTACGCCGATGGACTGCTCGACCGGCTCGGCATCCCGCCCGCCGACCGACACCGCCCGGCCCGGCCCTACGACCCGGTGCTCGCCGGTCTCGTACTCCTCGACCTGCCTGACCATGATTCGGTCAGCGTGGGGCATCGGGCGCGGGTGGATCGGCTGCTGGGCTTGGTGGACGCCGTGGTGTGGGTCGTGGACCCGGAGAAGTACGCCGATGCGGTGCTGCACGAACGGTATCTGCGCCCGCTGGCTGGCCATGCCGAGGTGACCGTCATTGCACTCAACCAGATCGATCGGCTGCCAGGCGACGCCGCTGACCAGGTGCTCGACGACCTGCGGCGACTACTCGACGAGGACGGCCTCGCACTGGGCGAACACGGCGAACCCGGAGCGACGGTGCTGGCCCTGTCGGCGCTGACCGGCGAAGGGGTCGGGGAGCTACGGGAAACGCTGGGGCACTTCGCGACCGAGTGCGCCGCTGCCGAGTTGCGGCTCACCGCAGACGTGGACGGAGCCACGGCGCGACTGCGCCCGTCATACATGGCAGAGGGGCGCACCGGGCTGAGCGAGCGGGCCTGCGAGGATTTCGAGGATCGGCTTGCGGACGCCGCGGGCGCGGTGGCGCTCGGGCAGGCCGCGGAACGCGCCTGGCTGCGCGAGGCGGCGCGTGCCTGCGGGACGCCGTGGTCTCGGCTGTCCGAGCGCCGCGCGGACGGGGCGCTTTTCGGGCGGACGCTGTTTCGGTCCGGGTGGTCATGGCCGGCGCTCTCGAACCTGGCCGCGGTGCGTGTGGGGCGGCCGTACGCGGGGGCGGACTGGGCCGGGTGGGGCGGAGCTGCCGGTGCCGGCGGGATGGCGGCTGTGGGAGTGCCAGCGGCTGCTGAGCGGCCCGCGCCGCTCTTTTCCGCCGCCGGATCGGGAGGGCTTTCGGTCGCCGCCCGGGCCGAGGCGGCTGCTGCGGGTGCGGCTGCGGCGGGTGGTGCGGCGGGTGGTGCGGCGGAGAGCAGACGTGCGGGTTGGACGGAGGTTGGGGAGCCTGCCATGAGGGCGGGGCTGGGAGTGCCCGTGGCGGGAGCGCGCTGGATGCGGCGTGTAGCGCTTACGGAGCGTGCGGGGAACACGGAGCGTATGGGGAGCGCGGAGCGTGCGGGCGGCGTGACGTGGGCCGATGAGTGCCCGGCGGACGCGGCCGATCCGGCTGTTGGGCAGCGGTCGGCGCGGCCGGTCGGGTCAGACGTTGCCCCGTTTGGTAGGCCCCTTGCGGATGCGACGCCCGGGGCTGCGCGCGCGGTGGACACACCCTTGATGGATGCGGTCTCAGACAAACCTCCCTTGGGGGGCGGCCCCTTGGCAAAGATGTGCCGCAGTGGTGCTTCCGCGCAGGGCGCACCTTCGGTGCCCGTGGTGCGTTCGGGTCCGGCGCTGCCCGAGGTACCTCGGGGGCGCGCGGATGGGCCGCCGGTCGGGCGCCCGGCACGGCCCGCCGTCGCGGCCTCGCAGACCGTGGCAAGGCCCGCCGTGGAACAGGCCGTACGGGCCATGGCAGAGGATGCCGCAACGGGTTTGCCAGGGCCCTGGGCGCAGGCGGTGCGCGAGGTGGCGCAGACCACGGCAGCGGGGTTGGCCGAGGCCCTTGACGAGGTGGTGGAGGAGGTCGCGCACCGGATGGCCAAGGCCCCTGGCCGTGCCGGGGCGCTCAGCAGGCGACCGCGGTGGTGGTCGGTGGCAACCGCGGCACAAGGGGCTTCCTTGGTCGGACAAGTGATCGGAGTGCTCTGGTTGCTGAGCGCCGTAACGGGCTTGGCCAGCGGGAGTTGGTGGGCGCCGGCGGTGCTGCTGCTGAGCGCCTGGGTGATGGGTCCGGCACTGGTGTGGCTGTGCGGCCTGGCGGCGCGCGGTCCGGCTCGCAACTACGGTCGCGAAGCGGAGCGGCGACTGCGGTACGAGGTGGCGGCCTGCGGACGCGAGCGGGTGCTTGAGGCGGTTTTGGCGGAGCTGGTGCGCTATCGGCAGGTACGGGAGCGGTACGTGGTGGCCTCGGGCGGCGTGTAGAAGGCAGCGCGTGGAAGGCAGCGTCGGTCAGGGCTTGCCACTACCCGGGTCTCCAGCCGTCCGTGGCCTTCGGTGCGGTCGTAGAACTTCGCACTCGCCTTCGTCCAGGGTAGGGCGCGAAGCCGGTGGTGCAGGCCTTTCTCGTTGCCCTCGACGGTGAAGGCGTAGTGCCCTTTTTTGTCCTCGACGAGGGAACGCGCGTGGTCGCGCTGAGTGTGCAGGGCGTCGGCAGTGACGACCATGCCGGTCAGCTTGTAGGGGGCCAACAGGGCGGCAAAGCAGGTGATTTCGTTCGTCTTGGCCGGTACTCGCAGCTAGGAAGTGACGGTCATCTCAGCACCGGTGCCGGTGCCGGTGCCGGTGCTCGCCGCGAGCAGATGTGCGGCCGGAGTGTCGCCGTGGCGCGGACCGCGGGCGCTCTTGCCTTCCACCGCCAGGGTGTCCGCCCCGACCGGGGCACATTCCAGCAGGTCGGCCAGGCCGCCGGAGCAGACCTGGTCGATGAGCCGGTGGATCGTCGCCATACTCGGCGCGAGACGGGCGCCGAATGCCGAGACGGTGCGGGCGCCGAGTCGGGCGAGGGCGGCCTGTGGGGCACTTCGCGCCCACTGCCCGATCGCCGCGAAGGACCGAGCACCAGCCACCACGGCCGCGCAGGCCATCAGCAGCACGCTCAAAAAAGGGTGACGCCTTCCCCGCCGGCATCGCAGATCCACCAGCGTCCCAAGCTGAGCCGGCAAGCCGACCAGTCATCGCCGTCCTGCCGTGGCCTGCACCGATTCACGAGCACCGAGACTTTGGAACCGCCCTGGGGTCTGGGGCGGGCTTGGCCGTCTCGGGGCCGGGGACGGCCGTCTCGGGGCCGGGCTTGGCCGGCTCGGCGCCGGGGAAGGGCTGGCGTTGCGCTGCGGTTCGGCCGTCGATGTTTCGGGCAGCGCACCCGATCGGGTGAGGGACTTATCCCCAACCACCGCGCTGTCCACAGGGCCCAGCGGGCTTTTCGGTTTCCGCTCACTATGAAGTCACCCGCGGCGGACGCGACCGATGAAGCACTTCAAGGAAGCGGTGCCGCGCGAGCCGCGGGTGCCATATGCCACGCGTACCGCACCGGCGCGCGGGGCGAAGTGCCGTGGGGATCAGTCGAGTTATGGCCGACACCAGGGACACCAGGGACCAGGTGCCAGGTGCCAGTCCGAGCAAGCGTGGGCGAAGGAGACCAACATGAATGAGACGGAACTGACGGTGGTGGGTAATGCGGCGACGCGGCCTGACTACAAGGAGACGGCGGCGGGTGTCCCGGTAGTGCGGTTTCGGCTCGCGGTGACCGCGCGGCGTTGGGAGCGTGAGCGCGCGCAGTGGATCGATAGCGGAACGAGCTTTTATACAGTGCGGGCCTGGCGTGCCTTGGCGGCAAATGTCGCCGCATCGGTGGCGATCGGCGAACCTCTGGTCGTACGAGGCAGGTTGCGCATTCAGGAACAGGAACGGGACGGGAAGTGGTGGTTCTCGGCCGACCTCGACGCCTTCGCCATCGGTCACGATCTGTCGCGGGGGACCTCGGCGTTCCGGCGAGTGTCACAGGTCAAGAAGTCGTCACCCGCATCAGCCGAATCTTCTACACCCGCTACACCAACGAGAGTTGAATCATTCACGGAAGCGGGCCTCGGAGGGGATGAACGGGAAGCGGTGCGGGAAATCGCGGCTATGGGGTCAACACGACCATGATTCGGCAGAGATTTGTCGATATTCCCAGCTCGTGTACACGACACCCCATAACGATTGCGAGTCGGATTTGCGAGAGGGGCGGACCTACAGGTGATCAAGGTGCGGCCGGTACCTAGGATCTCCGTCCGTAGCAACAAGGGCTCCCGAGTTTTTAGTTCGCTGGCCGGGGCGCCGCAGCCGGTAGACCGATCGCGCCCGTCCTGGAGGGGAAATCCATGCTTTCTGTCATGAGGCGGGGAACTGTCCGCCTTGCCGCCGCGGTCCTGGCCTCCGGTTTGGTCGCAGGGGGCGCGATTACCGCGGCGGGACCGGCTGCGGCGGATGACGGGCTCGGAAACCACGGCGGTGCTGCGGCGACGCTCGGTGGCCTCAAGACGTTCGACCAAGCAGTCATTCGCGAGGGTGGCAAGGACGAAAAGATCGGCGCTGGTCTTTTCGAGATGTCCGTTGACAACGGCGGCACGCTCCAGAGCTACTGCATCGACATCCGCAATCCCACCCAGGAACAGGCGAAGTACCAGGAAGTGCCCTGGAGTGCCTCCTCGCTGCACAACAACGATGATGCGGGGAAAATACGTTGGATTCTTCAGCACTCCTACCCGCAGATAAATGATCTCGCTCAGCTTGCCGAGGCCGCTGGCGCGGGCACGCTGAGCGAGAAGACCGCGGCAGCCGGTACTCAGGTCGCGATTTGGCGTTACTCCGATCACATCCGGGTGGACGCGGTAGACCCCGAGGCGGAGAAGCTTGCCGACCATCTGTACAAGGCGGCACGGGACGTCGCAGAGCCCAAGGCGTCGCTAACCCTCGACCCGCCTGCGGTCTCCGGCAAGTCCGGGGAGCGACTTGGACCGTTGATGGTGCGTACGAATGCAAGCAGTGTCACCATCGCGCCGCCTGCTACGACCGTGCCCTCCGGAGTGAGGGTCGTCAGCAAGAACGGCAAGCCGGTCACCCGGGCAGTCAACGGAACCAAACTCTTCCTTGACGTACGGGCCGGGGCCGCGGACGGCACCGCGCAGGTGATGGCCGAGGCTGCGACCAAGGTGCCCGTTGGCCGGGCCTTCACCGGCATCGGCCAGCACGCCAAGAGCCAGACTCAAATACTCGCGGGTTCCAGTGAAAGCACCGTATCCGCCGAGGCCACGGTGAACTGGGCAAAAAAGGGCGCCATACCGGCGCTCTCGGCCAAGAAGAATTGCGCCAAGGGCGGCGTGGACATCATGGTGAGCAATAGGGGCGATGAGCCGTTCATGTTCACGCTGGCGGGTCAAGAGCACACGGTCGCCGCGGGCACGTCCGAGACCACCACGGTCCCGGTGCAAGAAGATGAGGCGTACAAGATCACGATCACTGGCCCGAACGGCTTTGAGGAGACGTTCGCAGGGATGCTGGACTGCAAGACCGCGAGCAGCAGTGGCGGCTCCACGGGCGGCGCTACAGACAGCACCCCGGACAGCGCTACGGCCGCAGGCAACGATCAGCCATCTTCGAAGCCGAGCCCGGTCTCAGCGGGCGGCTCCACTGGGGAGACGAGCACCACGGAGGGCGGTGACCTGGCCGACACCGGCAGCAGCAGCCCCGCCCCCTTGATCGCGGGCATAGCCGCCGCCATGGTCGCGGTCGGCGGCGGGACGGTCCTCTTCCTCCGCAAGAAGAAGGCAACACCACCGAGCGAGTGACCCACAGCTGAGGCGAGCTGGGCGACGCGCTACGCGTGCGCCGCACAGCGCTCGGCACTACTCGTCTTAGTTGCCCCTTGCCTACGTGGCGGGGTTCGACCACCGGGGCGAACGGCTCGGGAGCGTACGACCCGGGCTCAGAACTCGGCGACAACTCGAACGAGTGCTGGACTGGCGATGGCGAAGTCAGGGGAGGTGGACAGGTGCTGCTGGAGACGGGGGTCGGCGTCTGCTGCGTGCCATGCGGCGGGGCTGTCCCAGTGCGCGATGCTGATCAGCTGGAAACGAGTATCCGGGTCCACCGCACGGTGCAGCCGGTTATCCCGGAAGCCGGGCGCCTTGCTCAGCAGCTCTGCGCGGCCGAGCCAGTGCGGCAGGAATTCATCGATCCGCTCGGCGGGCAGCTCGAAGGCATGGACGAAGGTGATCCCCGGCCCTTCGCTCGAACCGTTTCCCACCGTGCGCAATTCGTCCGCCACCTCATACCAGCCACCGTGCACGGTGGCATAGCTGGCCACGGTGGCCGCCGACGCGGTGAAGCCGGGGTTCGCCAGCGCCTCGTCCCGGGCTTCGATGCTGTCCCAGTACGCCACATTGACCAGGCCGAGCCGGGACTCAGGGGACAGCCTGCGATGCAGCCGCGCACTCCGGAAGCCGGGGGCGGTATGGATGAGCCCCACGCGCTCCCGCCAGCGTGCGATGGACTCGTCGATCCGGTCCTCGGGCAGTTCCCACGCGTCGATCAGGGTGATTCCGTTTTCAGTCACCGCATCATCGTGAAACTTCAACCGCACTTCAGGTCAAGTGATCCGGTCACGGCGAGCGGCGCAACTATGGCCAGGACCCGCCTGCGCACGGTGGGGCTCCTTCGTCACCGGCCGACCCATCATCCGATCCCTGGTTACCGACCACTGAGCCCTTGATATCGATCATCTAGTCGGAGTCCCCTGAGCCCATCCGACTCCGTCCGGCCACGGCGAGCCCACCGGCCGCGTGCGGCACAGGCGGGCCTCCGCCGGTCTGGAGGACGGTCGGCCTCTATCCATCGAGTTCTCCATCGAGCTCCCTCCTGGGGCCCGAGGCCGACCGGCTCGCTACGTAGCCGCTAGCTGGCCTTCCGTGACCGCTCGATCACGAGATACGGGCCGGGGCGGACGGTGACGCTGCCGGCCGGGGCCGGCGGACGGCAGGGGCGGCGCACGGGGCTGAGCGCGGCGGAGGGGGTGGGAGGAGGGGAGGGGAGGGGGTGGGGGGAAGCCCCCCACCCAGAGCCCCACAGCCCCACTCCCCCGACACGCCGGACCGTGTAATGGGCAGCGTTGTGGGTGCCCGGGGCCTTACTGGTTTTCGCCCAGCTCTACGCGTACGGCAAGATGGTTCTATCTGCCCACCCTCATGATTGCCGGACGGTTTCTCTTGGCTGAGTACATCTACACCATGCGCAAGGCCCGAAAGGCCCACGGCGACAAGGTGATCCTCGACGACGTCACCTTGAGCTTCCTGCCGGGAGCGAAGATCGGTGTCGTCGGTCCGAACGGCGCGGGCAAATCAACTGTCCTCAAGATCATGGCTGGTCTTGAGCAGCCGTCCAATGGCGATGCTTTCCTCGCGCCCGGCTTCAGCGTCGGCATGCTCCTGCAGGAGCCGCCGTTGGATGAGTCCAAGACGGTCTTGCAGAACGTGCAGGACGGCGCCGCGGAGCTCATGGGCAAGCTCAAGCGCTTCAATGAGGTCGCCGAGCTGATGGCGACCGACTATTCGGACGCGTTGATGGAGGAGATGGGCAAGCTCCAGGAAGATCTTGACCACTCCAACGCCTGGGACCTCGACACCCAGCTTGAGCAGGCCATGGATGCCCTCGGTTGCCCGCCCGGAGACTGGCCGGTGACGAACCTCTCCGGTGGTGAGCGCCGCCGTGTGGCGCTGTGCAAGCTGCTGCTTGAGGCCCCTGACCTGCTGCTGCTCGACGAGCCAACCAACCACCTGGACGCCGAGTCCGTGCAGTGGTTGGAGCAGCACCTCGCCAAGTACGCCGGCACCGTCGTCGCCGTCACCCACGATCGGTACTTCCTCGACAACGTCGCCGAGTGGATTCTTGAACTCGACCGCGGCCGTGCCCACCCGTACGAGGGCAACTACTCCACTTACCTCGAAAAGAAGGCCACCCGGCTGAAGGTCGAGGGGCAGAAGGATGCGAAGCGCGCCAAGCGTCTCAAGGAAGAGTTGGACTGGGTCCGCTCCAACGCCAAGGGGCGGCAGGCCAAGTCCAAGGCGCGGCTGACTCGTTACGAGGAGATGGCCGCCGAGGCGGAGAAGACCAGGAAGCTGGACTTCGAGGAGATCCAGATCCCGCCGGGCCCGCGGCTGGGTAGCGTCGTGGTCGAGGTGGAGAAGCTGACCAAGGCGTTCGGTGACAAGGTCCTCATCGATGATCTCTCCTTCACGCTCCCGCGCAACGGCATCGTCGGCGTCATCGGCCCGAACGGTGCGGGTAAGACGACGCTGTTCAAGATGATCCAGGGCTTGGAGTCTGCCGACTCCGGCACAATCAGGGTCGGCGACACCGTCAAGATCTCCTACGTCGATCAGAACCGTTCCAACATCGACCCGAAGAAGTCCCTGTGGGCCGTCGTCTCCGACGAGTTGGACTACATCAACGTCGGCCAGGTCGAGATGCCTTCCCGGGCGTATGTCAGCGCCTTCGGGTTCAAGGGGCCGGACCAGCAAAAGCCCGCTGGGGTGCTCTCCGGTGGTGAGCGCAACCGCCTCAACCTGGCGCTCACCCTCAAGCAGGGCGGCAACCTGCTGCTCCTCGACGAGCCGACCAACGACCTGGACGTCGAGACGCTGGGCTCGCTGGAGAACGCGCTCTTGGAGTTCCCGGGCTGCGCCGTGGTCGTCTCCCACGACCGGTGGTTCCTCGACCGCGTCGCGACGCACATCCTGGCGTACGAGGGCCAGTCGAAGTGGTTCTGGTTCGAGGGCAACTTCGATTCGTACGAGAAGAACAAGGTCGAGCGACTCGGCGCGGACGCGGCCCGTCCGCATCGTGCCACGTACAAGAAGCTGACCAGGGGCTGAGGGGGATGGCACGGCATATCTACTCGTGCGCGCTGCGCTGGTCGGACATGGATGCCTTTGGGCATGTCAACAATGTCGTTTTCCTTCGCTATCTGGAGGAGGCGCGCATAGACCTGATGTGGCGGCTGGCGGCTGAGACGGACGGGGACGCATTCGAGGGCGGGTCCGTCGTTGCGCGGCACGAGATCGACTACCGCAGGCCGTTGGTGCACCGGCATGAGCCGGTCACCGTCGAAACGTGGGTGGTGAAGATCAGTGCCGCGTCGCTGACCCTCGCGTATGAGATCAAGGACGAGGAGACCGTGTACGTGCGGGCTTCCACGGTTGTCGTCCCGTACGACCTTGAGGCGGGGCGCCCCCGGCGGCTGAAGCCGGTGGAGGAGCGTTTCTTGCAGGCGTACTTGGAGGAGGACCCCCGGGAGGCCCGGCGCAAGCGCGGCAATGAGCAGGAGGAGGCCGTCGTCGTATGACGGCTCCAACGCTGCACTTCGCCGACGCCAGGGAGGCCGTCGCCCTCGCTGCCTTCCTGGCCCGGTTGATCCACTACGACCGTGCCGCGGCCGTACGGCTACAGGTCAGCGTGCCGGGTTCAGCACCGGATGCGGGCGGGGTGCTTGCCGTCTTCGGCCGGCCGGCCTCGTTCGAGGTGCTCGCGATTCGTACGGCGATGCTGACTTCGACAGCTTCGACGGCTTCAGCGGCCCCTCGGCCGTTGCCGGGTGCGTTGGCGGCGGATGCTGTGGCGCTGGATGCGGCTTCGGAAGCGGGTGCTGAGGGGGCGCCCGTGCCAGTGGTCGGTGTGATGCGGGAGTTGGACATCACCGTCTCGGCTGGGCAGTTCGCCGACGCGTTGGACGCGGCACGGCAGCGCGCCGGGGCAGTTCCGAACGAGGGCGAGCCGGTGGGCCTGACCGTCGTCGTGCCCGAGCCGGTGACCGGGCCGCCGTGGGCCGGCGTGCTGCCGCCGCGTGGCGGCTGGCGGCGGGTGCCGGGGCTGCCGGGTGACGCGGCGGTGCGCGACGCGGTCGCTGCGGCGGTTGCGGAGTTCCGGGCCCGGGACGAAACGCTGCCCGAGGAGCAGCGTACGCGTGCCGAGCGCGACCGCATCGGCCATGAGATCTGGTCCCGCACGGTCGGACCTACGCAGTTGCCCCTGCGCGCCGTGCACGCGGCGCAGGCCGTGGGCTTTCTGCGGCCTGCCCGATCCGACGAAAGATCGCCGGCCGCGGCGGGCGATTCTCCTCCTGTCGGCTCGTCAGCGGTGGACCACGCCGGGCGCCCGGAGGCGATGGGGGCAGCCTCCCCCGTGACGCGTTCCGCCGCCGGCTCGGCCGGTGGTGCTGCCGCCGACGCTGCGCAAGGTGGCGGCCCGGCCGCAGGCGCGGTGGGGACGGCGGGGACGGCGGGGATAGGGGAGCAGCCGTCGCTGGTGCTGTTCGCCGCGCGGGGTTGGTTGCGTCTGCGGACGCCGCACGGGTCCATTGCCGTGCGCACGGCGGGGATGCCGGCGCTCTCGGTCACACCGACGTAGCGCGCCTGCGTCGCCGCCGACGCCCCGGTGACCCCACGCGACGGGGACAGGAGGCAGGCCGCGTCGTCGAGCGGGCGACTGATGCCATGCGCCCGCGGTTACGGTGGCCCGACAGCGGCCGTCAGGCGGGCAGAACGGCTTCGACGGCGGCGGTGACCTCGGGGGCGTCGGGCTCGGTCTGGGGACCGAAGCGCGCGGTGACGTTGCCATCGGGGGCGACGAGGAACTTCTCGAAGTTCCAGCGGATGTCACCGCTGTGGCCCTCGGCGTCCGGCGTGCCGACGAGTTCCGTGTAGAGGGCGTGCCGGTGCTCGCCGTTGACGTCGGTCTTCTCCGTCAGGGGGAAGGTGACGCCGTAGGTGGCCGAGCAGAACGCGGCGATCTCCTCGGCGGTCCCGGGCTCTTGGCCCATGAACTGGTTGCACGGCACCCCAAGGACGGCGAAGCCGCGCGGCGCGTAGTGCGCGTGCAGTTTCTCCAGTGCCGCGTACTGCGGGGTGAGACCGCATTTCGAGGCGACGTTGACGACCAGGACGGCCTTGCCGCGGTACTGAGCGAGGTTGGCGGGGCCGCCGGTGAGGGCGTCGATCTCCACATCGTGGAAAGACATGTTCACTCCTACGTTCGTCGTCGGGGCTGGACTGCTGGGCAGCGCCGGGCTGCTGGAGAGTGCCCGGCTGATGGAGAGGGTACGGGGCCGGATGGGAGCCGCCGGGGCCGGCTTCCGCATTCCGCACCTCTCGGCGGCTGCGTCCCCCGAGCGCCCGTGCACGCCCCAGCGCCCGTACGCGCCCCAAGCGCCCGTGCGCGCCCCGAGCGGCATGGTGCGGTGGGCGCTGTTCCGCGCCGTAGGGCTGGCTCTTGGGCCGGGCCGGGCTCAGAGCGATCTTCGCGGCATGCAGTAGCCCCGTTCACCGTCCGCAGGGCGCCAAGCCCAGGGAGCACGAACGACCAGCGGGGGCAACTCACCTCGCGGGAGCCGGGGGCGCCGGGGAGCCGGGGCGCACGTCTCATCCCATGGCGCTGGTCAAGGCATCGGGTGCGGTCTTCCCGGCCTTGGTGAGGCGGGTCCAGCCTGCTGGCGGCGCCAAGAGCGTACGGGCGTGGGGCTGCCGTTTTCGGAACCGTACGTCTCCCTGGTAGTGACGAAGAATAAGGCAACCAAGATGCTCAAGAACCTTGAGGGCAAAGCCATTAGCCGGGCACATTGCTTCCCCTTTTCCAAAGGGAAGATAGGATTGCCTCTGTTCGTCGGTCAGTTTCTCCCAGCGTGCGGGGCGAAATACCAACGGCTCGTCCCATACGGCCCCTGCCCGATGGATTGCGTGCGTGCCAATCAGAACATGCTCGCCCTTGCGAACCGAGACGCCTGCGATGTCGTGATCGACGGCGGCTACTCTGACCAAGCGCCAGGCGGTGGGGTAGAGCCGCAGCGTCTCCCTGACCAGGGAATGGATCTGTTCCGGCCGTACTGCTGGAGTGTTGTAACCGTGCTGAATTCCGAGCAGAACTACCCATTCGAGAGTTACGCCGGTGAAGCCGACCGCGGATAGGATGAGCCGCTGGAGTAACTGCGCGCGATCCGCCGGAGTTAGCTCCCCTGGGAGGCCTAGGACCACATCGACCAGGTCCTTTGTGTCGGTTCCCGGTGCCGGCAGCCGTAGGAGTTGTTCCGCGAATCCGGCCCGTACGCGAGGTACCGAACGGTGTGATCTCCGCACCGCATGACCGACGATGTCGTCACCGACGATGCTCGATGACACATAGGTGTCCACAAGCGAGTTGATCTCGGTATGGCGCTGGTGCGCTATGACGGGGGCGAAGTATCGCCTGATCAGTCCAACTCCCCATCGTTGGTGCCGCAGTCGGCTGCGGCTGTCACTCAACTGATGGATGGCGGAGTCAATGTCGAATGACGAATTGAGGCCGTGCCGGACCAGCACCTTGATGAGCTCGTGCGACGCTTGGGCCCGCAACTCCCGGGCGAGGGGGGTCGGCCCGAGCCGGAAGAACCCGGACTGCGACAGGTAGTTGTCAGCCGAGTCGAGAAGAACGTCTCGGGCCGCATTCGCTTCGGCGATGACGAGGGTCCCGTAACGAAGTCTGAACGGGCCGTCGGCGGCTGCCGCCAGTTTCTCCCACCGCAGCAGGTGCGGCCATAAGCTCTTGCTGTCTAAGAACACGAGGTCCTGTGCCCCATCTGGGAGCGGAGGGGATGTGGCGGTGCCGCCGATCCCCTATGGGCAGGGTTTCAGGGTTTTAGGCGCCCCGTCCGTACCTATCGCCGTACTGTTGCCGACGTGCACGCATTTCGCTGCTGAGCGCCTGAATTCGCCTGATGATCCACGCCATCTTGGCCCTCCTTGGTGATCAGTGTTCTTCACTGCCCGGGGTGGCTTGGCATCTCTCGTCACGAGGTGTCGGGTCAGGCGGCTCACGCTGGGACGCACCGTTCCGGCTACGCATCCCACCCGCACAGCCAAAGCGTCAGTCCTCTTTCCCGTACCCCATGAAGTATCCGTGCCAGCGCGTACGCATTTCTCCGCTGAGCGCCCGAAAGCCGCTGCTGATCCACGCCATCATGGTCCTCCTCGCTGATCAGTACGCCCCTGGTGGATACGCGCGTATCAGTACGCTGATACATCGGCCGCCACGGGCGCATCTGTTGGCTTTGACGTTATCCACAGGACTGAGCCGGGTGGACTGACGAAACCAGCCAAAGGCTAAGGTGCCGCAGCGGTCCCTGTTGTCACTCCCGCCGAAAGGGACAGTGCCCTGGTGGTGTGGGCGGCTGGGCGGCTTTCCGGTGCGGTTTTAGGGAGTGCCGTCAAAGGGCTAGGCCCACACGAGAGGTGAGCGGATCGCCTTCGAGTTGTAGCCCTTGTCGCCGATGACATGGGCGGGTCGGGTCCGAGGCCGTCCCGGTCCCGACCGGGCACCCGCGGGACATGGGTGGAGTCGGCCGATGCGACCCAGTCGATGTCGCCGGCTGCGTCCGCCTTCGCCTGCGCGGTTTGCAGCGTCCGCTCGAAGGTGCCGCCCTTGGCCCACCGGCAGAAGCGGGTGGGCCAAGTGGCCGAGGCCCCCTACCGCTTGGATACGCCCCGCCAGGCAGCCCCGGTGCGGAACTAGTACGCGATGCCGTTCAGGACCATACGGCCGTCCAGCCGGGAATGGCCTGTCGCAGCCGTGGGCAGCAAAGGCCGCAGCAGGTCCCACTCGGCATCGGACGCCTCCTGGTGACGTATCACCCAGCCGTGAACCACTGCCCAAGATCACGGGTCGATGCCGTGACGGGCTGAGCGCCAAGGACTGCCCGGCCTGCGTTGGGCCGCGCGAGCTCAGGCTGCGAAGCCACCGTCCACCGCCAGCTCCGCACCTGTGACGTATCGGGCGCTCTCACCGGCCAGGTAGGAGACGGCGTCCGCGACCTCCGCCGCCGTGCCGTAGCGGCCGAGCGCGGTGAAGCCTCGCTGGAAGTCGGCGGAGTCGCCGTCGCCCGGGTTCATGTCGGTGTCGGTCGGGCCCGGGTGGACCAGGTTGACGGTGACCCCGTGCGGGCCGAGCTCGCGGGCCATGCCCTTGGTGAAGCCGATCAAAGCGGCCTTGCTGGTCGCGTAGAGCACGCCTCCGGGGAAGGCCACGCGCTGGGCGATGCAGCTGCCGATGTTCACGATCCGTCCGCCCCCGACCAGATACCGCAGCGCCGCCTGGGCGTAGAGGTAGGGCGCGCGAACATTCACCGCCAGCACCCGGTCGATCTGGTCGCATGTCACCGCCTCGATGGGGCCGACGGCGCCGACACCCGCATTGTTCACCAGGATGTCCAGCCGCGTGAACCGATCGGCGACGGCCGCCACCGCGCCGCACACCGCCTCCGGGTCTGCGCTGTCTGCACGGACGGCCCAGCCGCTTCGTCCCATCGCGGTGATCTTGGCGACCACCTCATCGGCCAACTCGGCCGAGCCCTGGTAGGTCAGCGCCACGTCTGCGCCGTCCTCGGCAAGCCGCAGCGCGACCGCCGCCCCGATCCCCCGGCTGCCGCCGGTCACCAGCGCTACCTTGCCGTCGAGCGCCGTCGTACCGTTCATCGTCATCTCCGTAAATCCCTTGTTCCGGCCTTGCTCCGGCCTTGGACAAGCTCAATCCAAGACCGGAACGCCCTGCGAGTCCGGCGGCATTCAGACGTCACGTTCAATCTTCAACGACGACTCCGCGCACTTTGGACCTACGAAGCGACCCCAGCTGCCCGGTGCAGTCCGGTCCACCCGGCCGGATCGGCAGCCACGGGGTCCAAGGGGGCGGCTCGGCCGGTCGGCCGCCGCCGTCCGTTACCGCGCGCCGAGCTAGTCAACGCCGGTCAGCTCGGCCTCCGCGGGCAAGTGCCGCCAGACGGCGCGAGTGTGAAGACGGCCCTAGCTTCGGCCGCGGATCATCGACATCAGCAGCCCATGGGTTTCGGCGTCGGCAGCCACGACAAGTCCGCGGCTCGCCTGTCCGAGCGGGGTGCCGTCGATCCCGGTGACCAGACAGCCGGCGGCCCGACACAACGCGATGCCGGCGGCGAAGTGCACGCTCCCCGACAGATCCCCGCCATCAGTGACGTAAGCGGCGCGCTTGCCCGCGGCGACCCAGGCCAGTGCCAGCGTCGTGGACACAACTCGCGGCCGGAAGCGCTCGACGAACCGGGGGTGGGCCAGTAGATCCACGCTCCGAAAGCCGGGCGCGCTCGGGAATGGCGGGTCCAGGTTGACGTCCACCAGTTGGGTGACGGGTGTGGGCACCAGCCGCGTATCGGCCTCGCCCTGCCGCACCCAGGCGGTGGCGCCATCGGTGCAAAAGACATCGCCACTGAACGGGTCGGCCACGGCTGCCGCCCCGTCGCGCAGTGCCACGTTGACAGCCACCAACATGTTGCCGACCGCATAGTTCAGCGTGCCGCACAGGGGATCTACCAGCCACTGACGCGCAGCCTCGGCGGCGCCTTGCTGCCCGCTCTCCTCGCCGAGCACCGCATCATCAGGCCGGGCGGCACGGATGACACCGAGGATCGCGTTCTCGGCCTCGATGTCGGCGGCGGTGGCGAAGTCCCCGGCGCCCTTGTCGATACGGGGGAGCCGCTGGCCGTACATGGTGTGCACGATGTTCGCGCCGGCGCGTACCGCAGCTATCGCCACTTCAGCATCGTCTAGGCCCGCGTATGAGTTGCTCACGTCGCGCAGGATATCGGCGGCGAAACCCATGGCCAGGCCCCCGCGCTCCCCTGCCCCCTGCCCCCTGCTGCCCGGGGAACAGCGCGCAGAAGCCGTGTCCCGCCGGTCGGCGGCCTAGCTCAGCGAAGGGAGCAGGGTGCCTTCTCGGCGCTTGGCCATGGTTCGGGGCTCGCGGATCGCGGATCGCAGCTCACGGCTCACGGCTCACGGCTCACGGCTCAACACCCTGGGCGACGTGAAGTCGCACTGGAATAGGCATCTGACCTGCCTCAGCCGTCCCTACCGCCTGACGTCGATATCCAACGGCGCGCGCAGCGGACGTGGACCGCTGGTCTTCGGGAATGCGCGATACCGTGCGTATGTTCGAGGAGACATGACGTCCGATCAGCGCACCATCACCAATCCCGCCGCTCTCCATGACCCGACACCGTTCGGCTACAGCCACGCCGTCTCGGCGCCCGGCGAACTTGTCTTCATCGGCGGCCAGTACGCCTCTGACGCCACCGGCACCCCCGTGCCCGGCGACTTCGCGACCCAGGTAGACCTGGCCTTTGACCGGCTGCGGTCGGCGTTGGAGGGGGTCGGCCTCGGATATGAGCACGTGGTCCGCCTTGGCACCTTCATCGTCGATCACGACCTCGACAAGCTGGGAGTCCTCGGCAAGGCACTGCACGCCCGCTTTGGTGACCGGCTGCCGACCCAGACGCTGAGCGGCGTCGCCTCGCTCGCGCTGCCGGGGATGTTGTTCGAAGTGGATGCGGTGGCGGTTCGGCCCTAACGGGCCACCGCGCGTACAGCACCTGCCCGAGCCTCGGTACGGGGCGCCCCGGCCACCGCGATCCGCGGCGCGCCGGGGCGCTGGGCCGGGGCGGGTGCGGAACGGCGTCTGCGGTGAGCGATCTGGCCCACCTCGCCAGCGGCTTGCTCTCGCGCCTGCTCCAACGTCGTCAAGCGGTCTGAGCAGCCGGGCTGGGTGGAGCGTTCGCCCAACCCCGTGCGTGCGGTGCGGCAATTTGTGCTCGACCCGCTCAACGCCACCGACCAACTACTGTCCCGAGTCGTTACTTCGCGTGCAGTATGCGGCGAGGGTTTCGAGGATCTCGCCGGCGGCACCTGGTCCAGCGTCCGGGCGACCAGGCTCTCGACCCGTTCATCCGTGATCTTCCGAGGAGCCCCGAACGCGGCTTGTCCACCCAGCCCTCCATGCGGTCGGCCACGAACCACGACCGCCATGTGCGTACGGTCTCCCGCGAGATCCCTAGATCCTCCGCCACCTCAGCGTTCGACCGGCCCTCCGCACACATCAGCACAGACCTCGACCGCAACACCAGCGCCTGAGACACCGTCTACCTGCACAAACAGTCCCGCAGCACCCTGCGTTCGTGATCGGACGACTCCACCACCAGCGGCCTCGGACCAGGCATCACCCCACCCTGCAACCGCAAGTGATCTTCCGACTCACGACACTAGGCGGGTGCTACGGGCTTCAGAACGACGCCTTTGAGGGCTTCGGCGACCCGTGGAGCGAAGTCCGCATACCTCACCCAGACGTACCAGTTACCCGCCGCGACGATGGTGTGGTTGTACGGCGCTTCGCGTCTGCCCGCGATGGAGTCACCCATGTCGTTCCGGCTGAATCTGTGCGGATCGAGTACGTGGATCTCGTTCTCGACCTTCACTCCCTCTATCTCGGTTACACAGTCCAACCCGGAGCCGAAGTTCGCCCGTGCGCGACGCAGCAGCTCACACTCCAGGCCGGCCGCGCCCATGGCCTTCATCACGGCATCGGCGGTCTTGTACGTGGGGAGCGCGGGAACGTTACTGGGCATCGGGCTCAGCGCGCGCGAAGCGTCGTCCTTCGTCGGCCCGCATGCCGCCAGGGTGGCGACGAGCGCGAGGGTGACGGCGGTAACGCTGGTCTTGTTCATTGGGTCAGCCGTTCGACGGCGGAGTCGGCGGTGGCCCCGGGCTAGGTGACGGCGTCCCAGGTTCGGGGTCATCATTGCCGGTTCCTGTGGTGGGACCGCCTGCCGCGTAGATCGGTTCGATCGACACGTGATGCCCGGCAGGTGTGTTCGTCTCAAGTTGATGCATTGCCTTGGCGCGCTGCTCGTCGCTCAGCGCCTCCCAGGCCATCGCGTCCTCCAGGTGAGGCTGTAGCTTGTCCCAGTTTTCACCGCGGGCCCTGATGTGCCCTCCCCGGTCCCCCGACTCATCGCCTTGCTGCTCGTTCTTCTCGCGTACGTCTGGGGTGTCAGCTGCATAGAGGGTGAACAGCTGCTTGTCGGTGTCGGCACCGTACGGCTGTTCGCTGAGCTGTTTCAAGTGGTAAGCGCTCAGCCGGATATTCTCATTGGGATTCTCTTCGATGTACTTCGTCAGCTCCGAGTCACCGAGGTCGCCCAGATAAGTACCATCAGCGAGCGTGAAGCTCGCCTTGTTGTTCTCGATGACGCCCCTGGCCGTCTCCAGTTTCACGTGCGTGATGCCGAGCGACGGTCTTCCCTAGTCTGACCCGCCCGCTGTCATCGACCTTCAGCTCATGAGTGCGGGCGTAATCGAGAGCACTCGTGAGATCCCGCTGCGCGGCGCCGATGGCATCGGCAAGGTCGTCGTACACCGTGACCACGGCGCGCAAGGCGAGAGCAGCCGCGTCATAGTCGTCTGCATGCTTGACGAAGCGCGTACGAGCGGCGCTTCCGGTATCTCCCACCCAACACTGCCGCAGGGTCGCCGCTACCTCGTCTCGGGTGAAGGAGCCGATGCCTTCGCATTGCTTCACGGCTGCTACCGCGTCATCAGCAGCGGCACGCCATGTGGCGGCCTTGGCGCTTTTCAGTTCGCTGACGGAAACCATCAGGCATCCTCCAGCCAGTCGGCCTGAGCCCGGAGGCGCTGCGCTACGGAGACGTCGTCGCTAATTTGCTTGTCCATCGCTTTTGTCAGCGCGGCGGCTGCGTCCTCCACCACATCGCTGAGACCACGCAACCGCTTCTGCCAGGCGGAGACACACGCATTGCTCGCGGGGCCGGCGGCCCATCCGGAGTGGATTTTCCCTGCCGCCGCCGCGTCGTCCAGTTTCGATTTCTCTTTCGCGTCGGCATTCGCCAGTTGAATTTCCGATGCCTTGGTCCGTATGGGCCCGTCCGTAAGACCCAGGTCCACGCCGGCAGGGTGCAACCCTTCCGTGGCGCTTTGCTCGGTGGATGCGAGTCGCATCAACGGGGCGTGGTGCTGAACAGCATCAGCCTTGAATTGAGCCCACTCCGCCTCGAATGACATGCTCCCCCTTGCATGGCACGAGCCACGATGAGAGCCACCAACCTACCCGCGCGGCCGGGAAGTCCAAGATGTTTTCTGGACAGCCTGGCAATCACCTTTCTGTCACACGAGTGAAGTGCACTGGGCGGCGGCGAGATTGCCTGTTGTCGCCAACCAGGCTGGGCCGGACCGTACGACCATCCACACCAGGGCCCCTCGCTCAGCCGTCCCGGCAGGACCGCCCGGACAAGTCAGTAGCGCAAGCGGTGACGCTGCGGTGGGCGCAGCGGCGGAGTTTGCGGCATGTCAGCTCGGCGAACCAGCGCTCGACCGTGCCCGCCTCCGGTGCAGTGGAGGCGGGCACAGCGCGGGGGTGCGATCTCTGTGGGATCAGACTCCCGTCGAGTCCTTCGCGTACGCGGACTCCGCTGCGGGCTCCGGCACGGCCGCGGGTGCGGGCGCCGGGGTGCCTTCGCTGAGGCCGAACCGCTCGTGGAGCTTCTTCAGGGGGCGGGGCGCGTACCAGGCCGAGCGGCCGAGTAGGCGCATCGCGGCAGGTACGAGGACGCCGCGGATGGCGATGGCGTCGATGAGGATGGCCAGCCCGCTGCCCAGGCCGAACATCTGCATGAAGCTGAGCTTGGCCGTCCCGAAGGCGAAGAAGCTCACCGCGAGCAGGACGGCTGCCGCGCTGACGATGCGTCCGGTGTGCCCGAGGCCGTTGACCACGGCCGATTCGTTGTCCTCGCCCTGATCGTGGAGTTCCTTGATCCGGCTGGTGACGAACACCTCGTAGTCCATCGAGAGGCCGAAGGCGATGCAGAACACCAGCACGGTCATCGATGTGTCCATCGGCTGCGCGGTGAAGCCGAACACGGAGGAGAGGTGACCGTCCTGGAACATCCAGGTCATGACGCCAAGGGCCGCACCCAGGCTGATCATGTTGAGGACCAGCGCACGCAGCGGTTGCACGATGCTGCCGGTGAACAGGAAGAGCAGCACGAAGGTGGTCACGGCGATCAGGCCAAGCGCGAGCGGGAGCCTGCTGCTGATGGAGTCCTTGGAGTCCACCAGTTCGGCGTCGGCCCCACCCACTAGGGGGTTCGATCGGTCGGGCGGGGTGGCCGCCCTGACCTCCTCGACCAGGGCTTGAGCCGCGTCCGACTTCGGCTCCAAGGCACTCACCACGTTGATGCGCTGCGCGTCGGGACGGCCAAGGGCGGCGTTGCTGGGGCCGGCCGCTGCGGACTGGCCCTCGGTGTAGGTTCCCGTGCTGGCTTCGACGCGGGCAACGCCCTTGAGCTTGGACAGTTCGGCCGCGTACGAGCCCAAGGGGGTCTTGCTTACGGGCTTGTCGATGACCACGTGCAGAGCTGCGGCGTCGTTGCCGTCGAAGTTCTTTTGTAGTGCAGCGGAGACCTGGCGGCTCTGCGCGTCATCGGGCAACACGCGCTCGTCCGGGGTGCCGAAGGTGAGGCCCAGCAGCGGGCTTGCGGCCACGAGCAGTACGGCGAGCACCGGCAGCGCGGTGAGCGCGGGCCGCCGCATGGCGGTGCGGGCCAGCCGTCCCCACATGGGCGCCCGGGCGTCGGAGCGCCCCGGCTTCGCCCACGGCAGCCGGCCCTTGTTGACCCGGTGCCCCAGGACGGCGAACAGGGCCGGCATCACGAACAGGGTGCTGATGGCTGCGATGAGGACGACCCCGACGCCGGCGTAGCCGAACGAGCGCAGGAAGAACTGCGGGAACAGCATGAGTGCCGCGAGCGCGACCGCCACCGTGGCAGCGGAGAACGCGACCGTACGGCCCGCGGTGCGCACCGTGTGCCGCACGGCGTCGTCCACGCTCGCCCCGGTCGCGAGCTGCTCCCGGAACCGGCTGATCATCAGCAGGGCGTAGTCGATGCCAAGACCGAGGCCTAGAGCCGTGGTCAGGTTGGTCGCGAAGATGGAGACGTCGGTGGCGCTGCCGAGGAGATACAGCTCCGCGAACGTCCCCGCGATGGCGATGATGCCGATGACCAGCGGCAGCAGTGCGGCGACCAGGCTGCCGAAGACGACCAGGAGCAGCACGAGGGTCAGCGGTACGGCGATGGCTTCGGCCAGGAGGAGGTCCTTGCCGCTCTGTGTTGCCAAGTCGCTGTTGACCGCGGCGCCGCCGCCGGCGCGGACCGTGAGGTCGCCTTGGCGCGTGCCGGTGTAGTCGTCGATGATGCTCGTGGCGTTCTTTTCCCGCTCGGTGTCGTCGCCCTTCACATGGGCTAGCACCATGGCGTTGGTGCCGTCCTTGGAGCGCAGGGCGGGGCTGCCCGTGTCCCAGTACGAGACCACGTTCTCAAGGTGTTGCTCTTTCTTGAGGTCGGCCACCAGGGCTTGGCCGCTGTGCTTGGCCGCCGGGGCCTCGATGCGCCCTTCGGGGGCGCTGACGAGCAGGACCAGGTTCGTCTCTCCGCCGAACTTCTTGTCGATGGCCTCCCCGGCTCGGGTGGACTGTGAGGTCGGGTCGTCGTAGCCGCCCCCTTGCAGCTTGCTGAATGCGCCGGCGCCTGCGATGCCCATGAGGGCCACGGCCACGGCAGCGACGATGAGTACCAGCCGGGACCGGCGAATCGCCAGTTCGGCTATGCGGTCAAACACGTACAATCTCCCTTTACTTCTACGGTGAAAACGACGTGCAGCAGGCGGGGTTGAGCCATGGAGTGCCAGCGCAGCACTGCGCGTTGGCCCCACACCCCGTCAAGGACAGGTGCGGTGGTGCACTCTTCGTCGCCGGGAAATGACGTTAGTAAGGCAAGCAAAGATTTGGCAGTGTTAGATTTTCCTCACAGCTCATGACTTCCGCTGTCCCGCAGGGGCCATCGACGTACGGTCGCCGCATGCCCGTAGATGAAGACGTAACGGCCGTGCCCTCCCTGCGCCAGCGGCGTCGGGCCGCTGCCACCCAAGAGATCCTGGACGCCGCCGAGGCGCAGATCGTCGAACACGGGCCTTCGGCGCTGTCGTTGCGAGCGGTCGCGCGCAGCCTGGGTATGACGGTGCAGGCGCTCTACCACTACTTTCCGAATCGGGACGCCCTCGTTACAGCCCTCGTCGTCAAGACGTACGACGACTTGGCCGATGCGGTGCAGGCTGCCGTGGACGCCGCGGCCGACGACTCGGACCTACCGCGCTTAGTGGCCGCGGCCGAGAGCTACCGCCGATGGGCCATCGCCCACCCGGAGCGATTTCAGCTCATCTACGGGACGCCTTTGCGGTACTACTCGGCGCCCGCCGACGGCCCGACTACTCGGGCGGTCCGGCGGATGAGCGCGCTCTTTCAAAACGAGTTGTACGGCGGGCTCACCACGGCCCAACTCGCCGCGGCCAACAGCCCTCCGCTGTCGCCCGCACTCCGAGCACATCTGGAGCATCTGCCACCGGACGGCATGGGAAACCTGCCACCCCCCGCGGTCTCTCTCCTGGTGAGCATGTGGGGGCATATGCACGGCCTCGTCGTCCTGGAGGTGTTCGGGCACACCTCCTTCCTCGGCGACCATCAGGGCGAGGTCTTCCGGCTGGCGATGCACACCATGCTGGAAGACCTCCACCACCGGATTCCGGCCGCCGAACCCCGCACAACGGCGCCGAGCAGCCTCCGGACGCAGAAACACGCCGCCTCCGGCTAACCACCGGATGCGGCGCGAACTGCCCCTCACGTACGCCCAGCTGCGGCGCGCACCACTTCTGACGTGCCCGGACGTGGTGCGCACCGCTACTGGCACCCGCACGGCCACGCTCCCCCGGCACCTGCCAGCGGTGGCGGTCAGGGCCGCCTCACCCCGAGGTCAGCGGGTCAGATGGCGTTCAAGGCAACCGTGGGGTGCAGGCGCGATGCCCGCACCGCCGGGTAGAGGCCGGCCAACACGCCGATGAGCAGCGTCGCCGCGAGGCCGCCCGCCAATGACCACGGGGGGATTACGGCCGTCCAGCCCTGCGCGAGGGCGAATCCGTACGTTGCCGCCGCGCCGAGCACGGCACCCGTCGCGCCGCCGATGGCCGACAACAGCAGCGATTCCGTGAGGAATTGCAGGCGAATGGCGTTTTTGGTGGCGCCGATCGCGCGGCGCAGGCCGATCTCCTGGCGGCGTTCCAACACCGAGATGACCATGGTGTTGGCCACGCCCACCCCGCCGACCAGCAGCGCCACCGCGCCCAGGCCGAGCATCAAGGTGGTCAGGCCCTTGTCGGTCGCCGCCTTTGCCGCGAGCGCGTCCGAGGGGCGGGAGACCTTGGCGGAGCCTTCGGCGCCGGGGCTGACCGTGCGGGCCAAGACGGCGCGTACGTCCTCGACCGCCGCGTCCGCGGAGCGCTCGAAGATCATCGAGGGGTGGCCGTCGAAGCGGAAGTACCGTTCGGCCGCGGGAAAGCCGACCAGCGCCACGCAGTCCAGCGTGGGGACCAGTTCGACGGGCCCCAGGATGCCGATCACGACGACGTACTCGTCATTCATCATGATCTTCCCGCCCGGTTCGGTGATGCCAAGGCGCTGTGCGGCGACCGAGCCAAGGACCGTGACGGGCAGCCGCTCGTTGCCCTCGTTCAGCCAGGTCCCCTTGGCCACGTGAGTGCCCAGGGCCGTCAGAAGGTCCGTGCGGGCCGCCTGGGTGGTGACGCCCGCCGTCCGTTCCTCGGGCACCACGTCGCTGCGGCGGATCTTGGCGTCCACGTTGCCGGTCGCCGTGGCGTGCTGAACGGGGCCGATGCGCTCGACCATCGCCACCGCCGACTTCGGCAGCCGCACCTCCTGGCCCAGCGCGTCCTTGCCCGCCTCGACGGTGAGGAGGTTGGTACCGAGACGGTCAAGCTGGGCCAGCAGATCCGACTTGCTGGACTGGGACAGGCCCACCACGGCGACCATCGTGGCGATCCCGATGGCGATGCCAAGGGCAGACAGGACGACGCGGGCGCGGCGGGCGCGCAGACCGACCGCGCCGAGGCCGAGGATGTCGCGCGGCGAGAGCCGGGAGGGCTTCAGTGGAGGCAGCCCGCCGGTGGGCGCCGACTGCCGCTTAGGGCGACTCATCGTGACCTCACTTGCTGGGCTTGTTTGCCTTGCTGTGCTTCTTGGGCTTGTTTGCCTTGCTGTGCTTCTTGGGCTTGTTTGCCTTGCTGTGCTTGCTTACCTTGCTTACCTTGCTTACCCTGCTGAGCTTCTCGGGCTTCCTTGGCTTCCTTGGCTTCCTTGGCACCGGAGTCGGCCACGATCTCGCCGTCGCGAAAGCGGACCTGGCGCGGCAGTGAGCCGGCGATCTCGTGGTCGTGGGTGATCACGCAGATCGTGGTGCCCCCCGCGTTCAGCTCATGGAGCAGTTCCATGACGACCTCGCCGGACGCCGTGTCCAAGGCGCCGGTCGGTTCGTCGGCGAGCAGCAGGTCCGGCTCGCCGACCAGCCCGCGGGCGATGGCCACGCGCTGCTTTTCACCGCCGGAGAGTTCGGCGGGCCGGTGGTCGAGGCGGTGGCCAAGGCGGACGCGTTCCAGGGCGGCGCGGGCCCGGGCCCGGCGCTCCTTGCGGGGCACGCCCGCGTACAAGAGCCCATCCGCGACGTTGTCGATGGCATCGCGGCCCGCCGCCAGATGAAAGTGCTGGAACACGAAGCCGATGTGGCGGGAGCGCAGCGCGGACAACTGCGCGTCCGACAGGCCGCCCACGTCGTACCCGGCAACGCGGACCGTGCCCACTGTGGGCGGGTCGAGCGTGCCGATGACGTTGAGCATCGTTGACTTTCCCGACCCGGACGGGCCGACGATCGCCAGGAGTTCGCCCGCGCACACGGTGAGGCTCACGCCGCGTAGGGCGTGCACATCACCGGCGTACGCCTTGCTGACGTCCCGCAGTTCGACGACGGGCGCCGAGCCGGGTGTGGAGGTTGTCATTCCGTGGCCACTCCGACCGTAAGACCGTCCCTGATCTGCGGGCCGCTGACCTCGATGCGGCCGTCTGCCGTCATCCCCGTCTCCACCCGCACCATCCGGGACGTGGTGCCCTGGACCACTTGCAGTCCATAGCCGCCGTCCGCGCCGCGTAGCGCGACGATCGCCTCCACCGGGACCGTCAGGACGCCCTTGCGACTCTCGCTGACGAACTTCACGCTCGCCGTGGCCTTGGTGTCCTCACCGGACACCGCTGAGGTGCCGCCGTCCAGGGCGACTTCGACCGTGATGCCCTCCGGGGGCGCGGCGTCCGCATCATCCGAGCCGTCCGAGCCCGGCGGCTGGACGGTTCCCGCGACCCGGCCCCGCTTGGTGGTGCCACTGGGCAAAGTCACCTCGACCTTGGTGCCCTTCGCGGTGAGCGACGCATCGGCCTGGTCGAGTTCGGCGCGTATGACGGGCTTGGTCGAGGCGACGGTGAGGGCGGCCGTTTCGGGGCCCACCTGGTCGGCGAGCGCCGCGTCTGCGCGGACGACGGTGACCTGTTCGGGCTGGAAGACGACGTCCCCCTTGCCGACCTGGCCGCTTGGCGTGCGGTTGAGGGACTTCTGCCACTGTTTGACGGCGGCTTCCGTCGCCCTGTCGAAGCGCGGGTCGGTGTAGAGCCCTGCGCCGTAGCCGAGCGCGACGAGGTTGCGCTCCAACTGGAGTACGTCGCTGCCGCGGGCGCCGACCTTCATGTCGCGGAAGGCGGGCACCGGGCCGTACAGCAGCGTGACCGGCTTGTCGTCGAGCTCGTACAGGGCCTGGCCGCGGCTGATCGTTGCGCCCACCCGCGCCGAGACGGTCACCGTGCCAGGGGTCGCCGACTTCACCGCACGGCGCCGCGCGAAATCGATCTTTCCGTCGATCGTCTTGGACTGTACGAGGTCGGCTCGGGTGATCGCGACGGTGGCGGGCGGCAGTTCGCCGCGGCCGTCATCGGCGTCACCACCGCCGTACGCCAGGGCTCCCGCGCCCAACGCCGCGGCGGCCACCGCGGCCCCGCCGACGAGGAATCCAGTGCGGCGCCTCATCACTGCATTCCGTCCAGGCCCTCAAGCAGCTTGCCCTTGCACGCCTCGCGAGCCTGCTTGTAGGCGGGTGACTGGTGGTCGATCGTCGAGTTGAGGGGGTCGGGGTCGCCGCCGGGCATGACTCCGCCGCCGGACATGGTGGGGTTGGTGAACTGCGGGACGCCGTTCTCGCGCATGCAGGTGGCGTGCGCGAGCATGGACTCGTAGTCCTTTTGTGAGTCGCGCTTGGGCTCCAGCTTCATGGCCTCGGACAGCTCCGGGAAACAGACGCCGTTCTTGCCGCCCTTCTGCTCCTCGCCACCACCGTTCGGGTCGGTGATCTTGTCAATCTCCGGCCAGTTCAGATAGCCGCTCAGCTTGGGGTCGGGGAAGTCCTTCACGCCGCCCTTGGTCCGCATGCACCGCACGTAGGTCAGCTGCGCGTCGAAGAAGGCGCTCTTGCCTTCGGCGGTGGGCTTCGATGAGCCCTTGTCCTTGCCGGCGGCCCCGTCCGCGGTGGGCTCATCGGGTACGGAGGCGATCTTGTCGCTCGCCTTCGAGCCCGCGTCGTCTCCCCCGCCGCAGGCGACGCCAAGGACGAGCAGTGGAGCGGCGACGGCCGCGGCGAGCCTGAGCCGCGTGGCGCGGCGGGAAGCGGTGTGGATGTTCATGCGGATCACCGTCGGCCCCGTACATGGTGACCGGTCCATGGCCACATGATGAGCACGTAACAATGCGCGAGACCGCCGCATCGCTCGCCCATGCCGGGCCTGAACTGGGCAAACCGTCGCGCATAATCGGCTGCATGCCCCATGTGCTGCTGATCGAGGACGACGTGTCCGTACGCGACGGCATGGAACTGGTGCTGCGCCGGCACGGCTACGCCGTCGATACGGCCGCCACCGGGGAGGACGCCCTCGCCCTGCTGGCCGGCCCGGTGGGCACGGCCGTCGAACTCGCCGTGCTCGACCTGATGCTGCCGGGCATCGACGGCTTCGAGGTCTGTCGCCAACTGCGCGCCGCCGGCTCGACGCTGCCCGTGATCATGCTCACTGCACGCGGCGACGACAGCGACATCGTGCGGGGCCTGGAGGCGGGCGCCGACGACTACGTGGTCAAGCCGGTGACCGCGCCGGTTTTGGAAGCCAGAATCCGGGCGGCGCTACGACGGGCCGAACCAGCCGCGTCGGCCCGCGGCGAGGACCACGCGGGCCTGATCATCGACCGGGCCGGGCTCACCGTCACCAAGCGCGCTACGCCGATCGCCCTGCCGCCCACCGAACTGCGCCTCCTGCTCGAACTCTCCGCTTGTCCGGCCCGCGTCTTCAGCCGCGAACAGTTGCTGCAATCCGTTTGGGAGCACGACTTCCTGGGGGACTCGCGCCTGGTGGACGCGGCGGTCGGCAGGCTTCGCGCCAAGATCGAGGACGTACCCGCACGGCCGCGCTACATCCAAACGGTACGAGGCTTCGGCTACCGCTTCGGGCCAACGTGAGCATCCGCCGTCCCCGGATATCCCTCCGCCTTCCCCGTGCCCGCGCACGCCGGCCTCATGTCAGCGGGCGCCGGCCCCGTATCCGCGGGCTGCGAAGACTCGGCGGGCTGCGCACCCGGCTCGTGGTCGCCTTCGTGCTGATCGCCCTGGTCAGCGCGGTCACCGCGACCGCGCTCGCCTACCGCGCGTCCCGCACCGCCGTCCTTGAGCGCAAACAGGACGCGGTACGCAACGACTTCAAGTACCGCGTCGAACAGGCCGCCGCGGACTTCGACGTCCCCGCCAACGAGGTCTCCCTCACCCGCTTCGCGACCGGCATCGCGGACGGGCTCGGCGGCCACGCCGTCGTCGTGGCCCAGTACCGTTCCCGTACGGCGTCATCCCACGCGTCCGCCGACCGTACGCGGATCACGCCCGCCCTGCGCGAGGCAGTGCGCACCCGCAACCGCATGAGCTTGCAGCGGGTTGACTGGCACGGCAGCCCCTATCTGGTCGTGGGCACCCCGGTCACCTTCGACTCGGCGGCGCCGTCCGGCCTCGACGTCTTCGCCATCACCTCACTGCGCGCGGAGCGCGAGGACACGGCGGGGGTGCTCGACGCGGTACGCGATGGCATCGTGCCAGTGGTGCTGTTGGCCACCGTCCTCGCGCTCCTTGCCGCCGGCACCGTGCTGCGTCCGGTACGCGAACTGGGGCGGGCCTCTCGGCGGCACGCGGCCGGTGACCTCACGTCCCGGGTCAAAGTGCGGGGACACGATGAACTCGCCGACCTGGCAAGGGACTTCAACAAGACGGCGCAGGCCCTGGAGGCGTCCGTGGCCGAACTGCGCGAGCAGGACGCGCGAGCGAAGCGCTTCGTCGCCGACGTCTCGCACGAACTACGCACCCCGTTGACCGCGATGACCATGGTCGCCACCATCCTCGACGAGGACGCGGAAACGCTGCCACCGGATACCGCCCACGCCGCCCGCACGGTCAGCGCGGAGACCAGCCGACTCACCCGACTCGTGGATGACCTGATAGAGATGTCACGCTTCGACTCAGGAGCGGCCCGACTCAACCTGACCGCCACCGACCTTGCGGAAGCCGTCCGCGCCACGCTGTCCCTACGCGGCTGGAGCGACCAAGCACACTGCCAACTGCCGGACGGGATAAGGGAGTTGGTGGATCGGCGGCGTATCGATGTCATCGTCGCCAACCTCGTGGGCAACGCGCTGCGACACGGAGCCGAACCCGTGACGCTCACGTTGGCCATCGATCCGGCAGGCGACTGGGTGACGATCGAGGTCGCCGACCAAGGTCCCGGACTGCCGCCCGAGGTCCTCGCCCACGTCTTCGACCGCTTCTACAAGGCGGACACCGCGCGTACTCGCTCGGAGGGAAGCGGACTCGGCACCGCCATCGCGCTGGAGAACGCACGACTGCACGGCGGCACCATCGACGCTGTCAACGGACTGCACGGCGGAGCGGTGTTCACGCTGCGGCTGCCCCGGCGGCCCGCTTGCGAGGAGGAGCAATGAAAAGCGCGCGCCAGCCGATGGGAGCCACCCTGACAGCGCTGACGGCCGCGCTGCTCGCTGGCTGCGGAGTGCCCCCCACCGGCGTGCTGGACGGCGGCAAGGCCGCCGATGGGCTGACCAAGGGGCTGCGCCTGTACTTCGTCTCGTCAGCGGGACGCTTGGAGGCCGTCGCGCGCCCCGACATGCCCGCGGACAAGGTCACCGACCCCAACGGCGTCATCAAACTCCTCGTGAGCGGACCGACACCGGCAGAACGCGAATCCGGGCTCACCACCTTGCTGATGCCGCAAATTGGTTACCAGGGCACGGTCAACAGGGCCGGAGCCAAAGACGCAGTGACGGTGCGTGTCCCGTGGGCGGAGGTCTCCACCTCGGGCCTGGGCAACCGGAACCTGGCGGGCCAGTTGGTGTGCAGCATCGCGCGGGCGCGCGCCATGGCCGATGACAGCGGCACGACATGGGCCGACGACATCCCGGTCACGGTGCAGCCGCAGGGCGGACGGTCCGGAACCTATGTGTGCTCGGACTTCCTGACCTGAGGCCACGGCTGCTGGCTCACGGGACGCCGCACGCCACTGCGTAGAGAGGTGCCGTAAGGGCCACCTGCAACACCGGATACGCTGCCCGTCCCCCACACGCCACCGCTCACCACCACCCCTGGGGTCCCCCATGCGTATCCGTACCGCCGCCGCTGCTGCCGTTGCCGCGCTGCTCTGTACGCCGCTCGCCGCGTGCGGCAGCGACAGTGACGGCGACAAGCCCGCGGCCCGCGGCAAGAACAGCAACTCGTCCGCGCCCGGCGGCGCTACGGATGCTGACGATGCCGAGGGTGACACCACCGATGACAGCAACGGCAGCGGTGACGAAAGCGCCGCGCTGAAGCGGAGCGTACGGAGCTACACCAAAGCCCTGTTCGGCGGCGACCCCAACGGGCACGACCTGCTGTCGAAGCGCTGCCAGAGCGAGTTGTCGAAGGAACAGTTCGCGACGATGGCCAAGCAGGCGAAGAACGATTACGGGACGCTCACGATCAAGACCATCAGCGTGGACCAGATCAGCGGCGACATGGCCCGGGTGAGCTACGGCGTCGGAGTGCCGCAGTTCGAACGAAAGGCCCAGCCGTGGACGCGCGAGGGCAGCACGTGGCATTGGGACGCGTGCTGACCTGAGCCCGCCCCGTACGACCAGCCTGACCGACCGACCAACCAACCGACCCGCCCCGCTGGCGCGGCTCCCCTGGCGCGGGGGCGCTGACAAAAGGCGCGTACGGCTTTGGGTCGGGCCCGGCCAATGCCCTCGCACGGCGGCCGTGCTCACTGAGGGCTAGAAATGCACGCGTGCACGTCAGGCCGCGCGTACCTTCCTTGGCCGACACGGCGAACAGTGCCCAGGTCAGGCACCCGCCACCGCATCACCGTGGCTACCGGGGCACCCCGGGCCATCGAAGCGACCGCGGACATCCGCCTGGGCAGGGCCGCCGGGGTCGCGGTCACCGACGGGGTCGCGGTCACCGACGGGACCGTGCGCAGGGGCGGGGCTCGCGGGGGCGCCTTCGTAAGCGCCGTTGTCGTACTCGAATTGGCGCAGGAGGTAGCCGGCGCTCATGCGGTTGCGGGCGCCGAGGCGCTTCATGATCTCGTTGATGTGGCGCTGGCAGGTCCGTACCGACATGCCCATCCGGCGGGCGATGGCCTTGTCGTCCTCGCCCGCGATGAGCAGCCGGATGATGTCGGACTTCATGGCGTCCGACGCGGCGATGGCCTGTTGGCGGCCCAGGGTGGCGGGGAAGGGTGTCGCCTGGGCCCACAGCCGTTCGAAGGTGTTGACCAGGAAGTCCACGGTGCTCGGGTCCCGGACGATCACCGCGCCGCAGGGGTCGCCGCGCAGCGGGATGACGGCGATGTCGCGGTCGAAGATCATGGCCCGGCCGAATCGGTCACCCAGCGTCCTGGCCTGCGCCCCAAGGTCGGTCAATCGCTCGACGCGGGCGACCGTCGCGGGGCTGAACTGCGCGGTGTGCTGGTAGAGCGTACGCAGGTGCGGGCCGCCGCCCCTGGCGAGTGCCGGCTCGGCGCGCTCAAGTGGCTCCCAGCGGGTGTCCTGCGGGCTACCGCCGCCAGGCCTGGCAGTGAGGATTTCGTGTGTCGCGCCCGCCACCAGGTCGTCCACACACGCCCGTACGGTGCCGAGCCCGGTGATGATCTCGGTGCTCTCCCCGCGCAGCCGGTGCACGACCCCGTCGTGGTACAGGTCCGACAGGGACGACAACTCGCCCCGTACGTGCGCCAGCGCCTCTTGGAGTTCCGCGACCTTCCGGGCGGCGGGCTTGAGTACGTGTAGTTCTGCGCTGTCGGGAGAGACGGCGGTCAGCTTGGTCGCATCGCCCTGCGCCGGTCGCAGCAGCCGTAGCCGCAGTAGCACCTGTACGGAGCTCACGACGTCGTCCTCCGAACGACCGGTGAGGTGGACGAGTTCGGGCAGGGCGATGCTGGTGGTGCGCGTTGCGTGCTCGTAGACCTCCAGGACACCCGGCTCCAGGGGCGCGAGGGCCGCGAGTTGCTGAATGTCCATCTCGGGCGACACCTGCTGGTCCGTTGGCACTCGTCCGCGCCGCGGCACGGCGCCGATACCGGGCGCCGGGGCCGAGCGTGGGACGAACGCATTCGCCGCCACGCCCGACCCGGGGGCCGTTACATCGATGTCATGAGGAGAGGTCGTCACCCCTGTGCCTCCTGCCGCTGATGGGCTACCAGCGCTTGGTTTCGCCGATGAAGTCCGGGATGTCGATGGCGCTGCCCTGCCGCTTCGCCTCGTGGAGGACGTGGTGGCCAACGGCGAGATCGAGGATGCCAAGGCCGAACGGGGAGAAGACGGTCGGCTTGTCGGGGTCGATGGTGACATCGCCCTGGAGCAGGGCGCCCAGGGTGCCGGTGATGAACTCGCGGCCACCGGTGAGCTGTTCGGCCAGGTGGGGGGACGTTTGGGCCTTGAGGCAGTGATCCACGTCGTCCACGATGTTGTTGCTGCCCAGGAGGAGTTCTGGGGCGATGTCACGCAGGGACACGTTCAAGAGGACCTGTCCGGGGCGCAGCGCGGTGTCCGCGGGCACGTATGGGGCGGCGGCCGTGGTCGCGAAGACCACCAGGTCCCTGTCGAGGGCGTCGTCCAGGGTGCCGATGCTGACCGGGACGCCGAAGCGCGCGGCGGCGTGCTCGCTCAGGTGACCCGCGCTGGTGGCGTCTAGGTCGTGCACCAGCACCTCGGCGACCTGTACGCCGCCCGCGTGCAGATAGTCGATGATCGTGCGGGCGATAACGCCCGCGCCCACGACCGCGAGCCGCACCGGCTCGGTGCCGGTGATCAGCTCGGAGGCCGCGACGGCAGCGGAGGCTGCGGTGCGTACCGCGCTGATGCCCGCGGCCTCAAGGCAGGCCAGCGGGTAGCCGGTGGCGTAGTCGTTGAGCAGCAGCGTTGCCGAGGCGCGCGGCAGTCCCTCCTTGATGTTGTCGGGGAAGCTGGCGATCCACTTCATGCCGATGGTGTCCACCTCGCCGCCGAGGTAGGAGGGCAGCGCGATGACCCGCGCGTTGGGCTTGTCGGGGAAGCGCAGGAAGTAGCTGTCGGGGTTGACCGAAAGTCCCTGCTCGTGGGCGACGTAGGTCTCGGCGACGATGCGCAGGACGTCCTTGTGCGCTCCGGCCAGGACGGTGGACACGGCCGCACCGGGGACGACGAAGAAGTGGGACATGGGCGTTTCCTTTTCGGGCTTTCGGGCTTTCGGGCTGTGTGGAGTACAGGCTGTTTGCGGTACGGGCTGGTCTGGGTGGTTCGGCTGGTGAGAGTTCGGCTGGTCGGGGGGCAGGCTTGACGCGGTGCGGGCCTTGGAGCTTGGCTGATCGGGGCTCGGGCTGATCGGGGCTCGGGCTTGATCAAGGATTGGCCTCGGCGGCGCTCGGGCCCGTGGAGGCTTAGGTGGTGGCGATGGGGCCGAGGCCGGCCAGTTCGGGGACGTCGGTGTAGCGCTCGGCGACCCAGGTGTCGGAGTAGACGGTGTCCACGTACTTGTCGCCCAGGTCCGGCGAGATGACGGCTACCCGGGACCCTTCGGGCAGCGTCGGGGCGAACTGCTGCACGGCGGCGAGTACGGTGCCGGTCGAGCCACCGACCAGCAGCCCGTACCGCTCGGCGACCCGGCGGCACATCGCCACCGTGTCGGCCTCCGCGATGAGGGTCTTTTCGAAGCGGCCGGTGTCGGCGAAGAGTTCGGGCCGCCGGCTGGCACCGAGGCCGGGGATGAAGCGGGGGGCCGCTGGCATACCGAAGGTGACCGAGCCCACCGAGTCCACGGCGACGACGCGGGTGGTCGGGCTGTGTTCGGCGAAATACTCGACGCAGCCCATCAGGGTGCCGGTGGTGCCGACGCCGACGAACAGCGCATCCACGGTGCCGAGCCCCTCGTGGATGGCGGCGGCGGTCCGGTCGCGGTGGGCCCGCACCCCGGCGGGGTTGGCGTACTGGTTGAGCCACACCAGGTCCGGGTCCTGGGCAAGGCGCTGGTGAATGTAGTTGATCCGGGTGTGCAGGAAGCCGCCCTGCGCGTCCCGGGTCGTCACCACCACCACATCGGTGCCCAGGCTCTCCATCACGCGGATGGAGTGCCGGGCGGCATTGGGGTCGGTGACCACGGTGAGCGCGTAACCCTTCGCCGTGCACGCCACCGACAGGGCGACGCCGAGGTTGCCCGACGATGACTCGATGATGCGGGAGCCGGGATGCAGCGAGCCTGCTCGCTCCAGCGACTCGATCAGGGCGACGGCGGTCTTGAGCTTGACCGACCCCGCGGGGTTGAGGCCCTCCAGCTTGAGAAATACCTCGCTGGTAGCGAGGAAGCCGGGCAGGCGGAGGAAGACGTCGTCCATGACGACATCGGAGGCTCTTTCGAAGATCATGTCTGTCCTTCTGCCTGGCCCGCGAGATCGTCGCGGGACCAGGCCGGTCCACACCTGACAGCTCGGTTGATGGGCGTGACGGACGTGCTCGGTTGGCCCGGCCCCCAGGAAGCGGGCGCCAGCGGCGGATGGCGTCTGCTCCCCGGCGAGCCGCTTTCACGTGGTCGGGGCAGCGGTTATCGGAGCTTCCCTATGGGCGCCGGGGCGCGGCACCCTCCACCGTGCTGAGGTGCTTTTCGATGACGGCCGCGATCTCGGCGAGCGGCCCGGGGGCGGTCATGTGCAGGTGGTGGCAATCGACCACGTGGTCCAGGACCCGGCCGGTGACGTACGGCTTCCACAGCCCGGCCAGCGAGCCTTCCTGTGGCATGTCGCGCCCGGCCGTGAAGAACAGCAGATCGCCGTCGTACGGGCGGGCCGGTGGCTCCGCGCCGATGCCTGCCTCATTGCGGAAGGTGGTGTACACCGCTCGCAGCGTGTCCGCTTCCAGGGCGGCCAGGGGGGAGCCCGCGGCGGCGAGCGCCCTGGCCGCGGGGGTGCCGCCGTCGCCGATGGCCTCCCGCAGCGCGTCGAGGGTCAGCGGCTGGTCCCCCAGCGCGCTGCGGTCAAGACCTGCCTCGTGCACCAGGTGTGCGACGAACTCTTCCTCGTCGGGCAGCGCCCCGGGCTCGTCGGCGTACGGCTCCGCGTCCAAGATCGCCACCAGGGCGACCTGTTGGCCGAGTTGGCGCAGGTGCACCGCGACCTCGTGGGCGATCCGGCCGCCCCAGGACCAGCCGAGCAGGTGGTACGGGCCATCTGGTTGGACCGTACGGATCTGCTCGGCGTAGTCGGCGGCCATCTCGGCCGTGGTGGCGGGCGCCAGGTCGGGGCGGGTCAGGCTTGCGGCCTGGAGTCCGTAGAGGGGCTGTTCGGCGTCGAGCAGGCCGACCAACCGGGCGTAGGGCCAGGCCAGGCCGCTGGCCGGGTGGATGCAGAACAGCGGGGGCCGGCTGCCGGTGCGGCGCAGCGGCAGCAGTACGCCGAGGCCGGCCGCGCGGTCGTCGGTGCCCAGGCACACGGCGAGGCCCGCGACGGTGGGCGCCTCGAACAGCAGCCGCACCGGGAGGCGTACGCCCAGGGCCGCGCGCACCCGGGCGGCGAGTCGGGTGGCGAGCAGGGAGTGGCCGCCGAGGTCGAAGAAGTCGTCGTCCACGCCGACCGATGGCACGCCGAGCACCTCGGCGAAGATGGCGCACAGCGCCTTCTCGCGCTCGGTGGCGGGGGCGCGTCCGGTGCCGGCGGCAGGCAGGTCTGGCTCGGGCAGTTGCTTGCGGTCCACCTTGCCGTTGTCGCTCAGTGGCAGGGCCGCCAGCGAGATGAGCACGGAGGGGATCATGGCGGTGGTGAGGGCGCCGGTGATGCCGGCGCGGACCGTGTCCGGTGCGGCGTCGCCGGTGTAGTAGCCGATCAGTCGGTGGTGCCCGGCGGGTTCGGTGCGGACGGTGACGACGGCATCGCGTACGCCATCGGTGGCGCGCAACGCGCTTTCCACCTCGGCGAGTTCGATGCGCTGGCCGCGGATCTTGACCTGGTGGTCGTTGCGGCCCAGGAACTCCAGGTGCCCGCCTGGCCGATAGCGCACCTGGTCACCGGTTCGGTACAGCCGCGCACCGCGCTGTCCGGAGAAGGGATCGGGGAGGAAGGCGTCGGCCGTCTTGGCCGGGTCGCCGATGTAGCCGTAGCCGACGCCGGTGCCGCCGACGTACAACTCGCCCACCGCGCCGAGCGCGACCGGACGGAGGTGCGGGTCCAGGACGTAGAGCTGGGTGTTGCGGATGACGCGGCCGATCGGCACTCGCTGCCCGGTGGTCAGCGGCGTGTCCGCCGTCAGCCAGGCGTGGGTGACGTCATCCGAGCACTCGGTGGGCCCGTACGCGTTGATGAGCGGGATGCCGGGGAAGCGTTCGAACCAGCGTACGCACAGGTCAGGCGCCAGGGCCTCACCCGTCACCATCAACCAGCGCAGGTGCGGTAGTTGGGGTGTGTCGCCGGTGAGGTCCCAGCCGTCCAGGGCGGTGCGCAGCAGTGCGGGCACCACCTCGACGCCGGTGATCTGTTCGTCGGCGACCTGGCCGAAGAGTTGGTCCGGGTCGGCCACCAGGTCGTCACCGGCGATGCGGGTGCGCCCGCCGACGACGAGTGCGGTGAGCATCTGCCAGACGGAGATGTCGAAGCTCAGGGGCGCGTTTTGCAGCACGCTGTCGGACGCGGTGAGCGTGAGGTCTTCGACCTTGGCGAGTAGGTGGTTGTTCATTCCGCGGCGGTGCACCATCGCGCCCTTGGGGCGGCCGGTGGTGCCGGAGGTGAACAGGATGTACGCGAGGTCGTCGGGGGTGCCCACGGGCTGGGCCAGTGCGCCCGGCGCATCGCAGCTCGTGTCGAACTCAAGGACCGGTATGTCCCCACCCGCCGCCGCGGCCAACTCTTCGGCGGCAGCCGCGTGTGCGGGGTCGGTGAGCACGGCGCGCGCGCCGCTGCGGGCGAGCATGTCGGCGTTGCGTGCGGCCGGTCCTGTGGGGTCAAGCGGGAGGTAGGCGGCGCCGGCGCCCAGGATGCCGAGGAGGGCGGTGGGCACGGCGGCCGAGCGCTTGGCGAACACGGCCACCACGGCGTTCGGCCCGGCTCCGGCCGAGGTCAGTCGGCGCGTGAGCGCGGACGCCCGGCCGGCCAGCGTGGCGTAGTCCGTCTCGCCCTGGTCGTCCACGAGGGCGATGGCCTGTGGCGTGTCGGCGGCGAACTGCTGGATGCGGGCCACCACGTCGATCAGGTCGGTGGGCCGCTCGCTGCGGTTGAACTCGCGCAGCAACTCGTCGCGTTCGGCGGCTGCGAGTACGTCGATCTCGCCGATCGGGATCGACGGATGGGCAGCAATGTGCCGCAGCACCCGCAGCAGGCGCTCCACGAGGGCGCGTGCGGTGGGCGGGTCGAAGAGTTCGGTGCTGTAGTCCAGCCTGCCGGTCATCCCGGCCGGGCTCGCCGCATGGGTGGTGGCGCTGAGCTCGAAGGAGAGGTCAAAAGGGACGGCGGCGGCACCGACCGGTGTGACGGCGGCGGTGAGGCCAGGGAACGCGAGTTCTTCATCGGCGTTTTCTTGGACGCCCAACTCCACCTGGAACAGCGGGTTGCGGCCGGCCACGCGCGCCGGGTTGAGCACCTCCACCAGCCGTTCGAAGGGCACGTCCTGGTGCGCGTACGCCGCGAGGTCGCTTTGCCGTACTCGCTCAAGGAGCTCGCCGAAGGCCGGATCGCCGCTGACGTCGGTGCGGAGCACCAGCGAGTTGACGAAGAAGCCGACGAGGTCGTCCAGGGCCGTATCGGCGCGGCCTGCTACCGGTGTGCCGATGGGGATGTCGGTGCCGGCGCCGAGCCGGTGCAGCAGGGCCGCCAGCGCGGCCTGCACGACCATGAACAAGCTGGCCTGCCGCTGGCCTGCGAGCTGGGTGAGGGCCGCGTGTAGGTCGGCGTCCACCGTGAACAGTTCGACTCCGCCACGGTTGCCGCTGGTCGCCGGGCGCGGGCGGTCGGTGGGCAGGGCCAGTTCGCCGGGCAGGTCGGCCAGGGCGCTCTTCCAGTGGGTGAGCTGCTGGGTGATGAGGCTGCCGGGGTCGTCTTCGGAGCCGATGCGTGTCCGCTGCCAGGCGGCGTAGTCGGCGTACTGGACGGGCAGCGGCTGCCAGTCGGGCGCCGCCTGCCGTAGCCGTGCCGCGTACGCCTGTGACAGGTCTCGGGTCAGCGGGCCCATCGACCAGCCGTCGGCCGCGATGTGGTGCACGACCAGGAGCAACACGTGGGCGCGCTCCGCCAAGGTGAACAGCGTGGCACGTAGCGGAGGTTGGGAACGCAGGTCGAAGGGTTGGAAGGTAGCGGCGACCGCCGCGTCGGCCAACTCTGCCTCGGTGGTCGGCACGATCGAGAGTTGCGGGGTTGCCTCGTGGATGGGCAGCACCACCTGGTGCGGCTCGCCGTCGTGCTCGGGGTAAACGGTGCGCAGCACCTCGTGCCGCTCCACCACGTCCGAAAGGGCGCGGCCCAGCGCCTCCCGGTCGAGGTCGCCGTCCAGCCGGATGGCCAGGGGGATCTTGTACGGGGAGTGTTCGGGGTCCATGGTGTCCAAGAACCACAGCCGGCGCTGGCCGAACGAGGCCGGTACGATGGCGCCGCGGGGCATGGGCCGTAGGGCAGGGCCCGCGCTCGGGGCGTCGCCCAGTTGTCCGGCGAGGTCGGCGACGGTCGGTGTGTCGAAGATGGCTCGGACCGGGAGTTCGGCGTCCAAGACGGTGCGTACCCGCGAGGCAAGGCGCATGGCGAGCAGCGAGTTGCCGCCCAGGTCGAAGAAGCTGTCGTCGATGCCGATGCGCTCTCCGCCGAGGGTTTCGGTGAACAGGCCGCACAGCGTCTCTTCCAACGCGGTGCGTGGCGCCCGGCTGGTGGCGAGTCCGGAGAGTTCGGGCGCCGGCAAGCTGTTGCGGTCCAGCTTGCCGTTGGGGGTCAGCGGGAGCCCGTCAAGCACCACGACGGCGACCGGGACCATATAGTCGGGCAGCCGCTCGGCGGCGTGCCTGCGCAGCGCCGCGGGGAACTCTCCGGCCCCCAGCGTCGGGGCCACACCCGCCTGTTCGGTGGGCACCACATAGGCGATGAGTTGCTTGCCGCCACCCGCACCGCCACCACCCGCACTGCCGCCACCCGCGCTGTCACGGGCCAGTATCGCGGCCTGCGCCACGTCGGCATGGCTGTGCAGTACGGCCTCGATCTCGCCGAGTTCGACCCGAAAGCCGCGGATCTTGACCTGCTCGTCGGCGCGCCCGATGTACTCAAGGTCGCCGCTGGCCAGCCAGCGCACCAGGTCGCCGGTGCGGTACATCCGCTCGCCCGTCCCGAAGGGGCATGGCAGGTAGCGGTCGGCGGTCAGCCCCGGGCGGCCGAGGTAGCCGCGGGAGACGCCGGCGCCGGCGACGTACAGTTCGCCGACGACGCCAACGGGGGTGGGCGCGTAGTCGCCGTCCAGGACGTATACGCGGCCGTTCCACACCGGGCGGCCGATGTTTTGCCCGCTGGTGCCGCGCATGTGCTGCGGGCTGGTGGCGTCGGCGGTGCACTCGGTTGGCCCGTAGCAGTTGTACGTCTCAAGGCCGGGGACCGCATCGACCTCGGCGAGTAGCGCCTCGCTGATCGCTTCGCCGCCCATCACGAGCACAGCGGGATGGCGGCCGTCGAGGAGCCCGGCCAGCAGCAGTTGCTCGGCGAAGGACGGGGTGACGTCCACGATGTCGATGCGCTGCTCGCGGGTGAAGCGTACGAATGCGGCCGGGTCGTATCGGCATTCGTCATCGACCAGGTGCAGTTCGTGCCCGTCGAGCATCCACATCATGCCCGCCACCGACGCGTCGAAGGAGATCGACGCGGCCAGCGCCATCCGCAGCCGCTCGGCGCCGGCCCGGCGTGCGGCGGGGCGGAAGTAGTCGCTGCGGTGGTTGTGGAAGAGGTTGACGGCGTTGCGGTGCTCGATCACCACGCCCTTGGGGGTGCCGGTCGAGCCGGAGGTGTAGATCACGTACGCGGCGTGCGCCGGCTCCAGCGGTGTGGTGCGGTCGGCGTTGGTGAGGTTCGCGCCGGATTGCCCGGCGGCCTCTTCCGCGATGCCGGGGTCGTCAAGAAGTAGCGTGCCGGTGCCCGCCGGGAGCGCGGCGGCGTCCTGGCTGGTGGTGACCACGAGGACCGGCGCGGCGTCGGTGACCAGGTGGGCGATGCGCGAGGTGGGGTACTCGGGGTCGATGGGCACATAGGCGGCGCCCGTCTTTTGGATGGCGAGCACCGCGGGCATCATCGCGGCCGAGTGCCGCAGCGACAGGCCCACCAGGCATTCGGGTCCAGCTCCGCGGGCGATGAGCACCCGGGCCAGCCGGTTGGCCCGCTCGTTGAGCTCGGCGAAGGTCAGCGCCTGGCCTAAGAACACCGCGGCGACCGCGTCCGGCGTGCGCGCCACCTGCTCCTCGAACAGTTCGGGCAGCGTCACCGGGGGCACCGGGTGGGTGGTGTCGTTCCACTCGACCAGGAGGCGTTGCCGCTCGGTCGGGCCCAGCAGATCGACCGCGGACAGCGGCTGGTCGGGGTCGGCGGCGAACGCGGTCAGCAGCCGCACCAGCCAGCTAAGGATGCGGTCCGCGCTCTCCGCGTCGAGCACATCGCTCTGGTGGTCAAGGCGTAGCCGCAGGTCGGGGCCCGGCAGGACGGTCAGGCCGAGCGGGTAGTGCGTGGCGTCTATGTCGTACGCGTCGATGATGCGCGGTTGCGCGGTGTCGTCGGTGGGCCGCTCCGGGTAGTTCTGGAACACCATCAAGGTGTCGAACAGCGGCCCGGAGCCGGCTAGTTGCTGAATTTCGGTGAGCCCCAGGTTGTGGTGCGGCAGCAGTCGGGCCTGCTCGTGTTGGAGGGTGCTGAGCAGCGTGGCGAGCGAGGCCCGGGAGGTGACGCGCAGCCGCGCCGGGACGGTGTTGATGAGCAGCCCGATGATCCGGTCCACGCCGGGGACCTCGGCGGGGCGGCTGGAGACGGTGACGCCGAAGACCACGTCGTCGCGGCCGGTGAGGCGGGCGATGGCCAGCGCCCAGGCGCCTTGGACCACGGTGTTCAAGGTGAGCAGGCTGCTGCGGGCCCGCGCGGTCAGGGCCGCGGTGACCTCCTCGCCAAGCCCGACCTCCACCGTGCGTGGCTGCGCTGCCGCCGCCTGCCCGGTGGCGTCCGGGGCGACCAGCGTGGGCCCGTCGAGACCGGCGAGCGCCTCGCGCCACGCCTCGCGCCCCGCGGCCCGATCCTGGTTGCCCAGCCATTCCAGGTAGCTCTTGTACGGGACGACATCGGGCAGGCCGGTACTGGCGCCGCGCTGCCGGTAGAGGGTCAGCAACTCGTCCACCAGCGGGGGGATGGACCAGCCGTCGAGCAGGATGTGGTGGTGGGTCATCACCAGCCGCCAGCGCGTGGCGGTGCGTCGGATCAGCGTGAAGCGCAGCAGCGGCGGCTTGGCCAGGTCGAACGGGACCGCCTGGTCGGCGGCCATCAGCCGGGTGAGCTCGGCGTCGCGCTCGGGCTCTGCGAGGCCGGACAGGTCGTATTCGTGGAGCGGTACCTGCACGGTGGCGGGGATGAGCTGGGCGGGCGTGCCCTGCTTCTTGGCCATGCGGAAGCACGCACGCAAGGGGGCGTGACGCTCCGTCAGAGCGCGGATGGCGTGCCGCAGGGACTCCGCCTCGACGTGCCCTTCGAGCTCGATCACCATTTGCGGCATGTAGATGCCGGCGGCCTGCTCGTCGTACAGCGAGAGGAACAGCATCCCCTCCTGCAAGGGCGACAGCGGCCAAATGTCGCTCAGCCCCCGGCTGTCAGAACTCATTCGCCCATTCCCCCGTGAGATCGTCGATGTCTTCCTGGCTCAGCGCCAGCAGCCCCGGGCCGGACGGTGCGCCCCGGCCATCGGCCGCTGGCTGCGGCGTGCCGACCGGTGGCGTCGCGGGCACCGGCTCCAAGACCTCGGCCAGGGCCGCGACCCGTTGCAGGGCGAACACGTCCTTCGGCGCGAGCAGCCAGCCCGCCTCGCGGACGCGGGCCGCGAGGCGGATGGCCAGCACGCTGTCCCCGCCAAGGTCGAAGAACGCGTCATCGGGCCCGACCCGGTCGATGCCGAGCACGTCGGCGAACAGCGCGCACAGCAACTCTTCGTGTGGGCCGCGTGGTGCGCGGGAGGTGGCTGCGCTGGAGAGTTCGGGGGCTGGGAGGCTGCCGCGGTCCAGCTTGCCGTTGCGGTTGAGCGGAAATGCGTCAAGCAGCACGATCGCGCTGGGCACCAGATAATCGGGCAGCCGCTCGGTCACATAGCGGCGCAGCGCGGCCGGGTCAGGCGCGGCTCCTTCGACGGGCACGGCATAGGCGACCAGGCGTTTGCTGCCCGGCCGGTCCTCGCGGGCCAAGGCCACGCTGTCCGCGATGTCGGGGTGCCCGCTCAGGGCGGCTTCGACCTCGGCTGGCTCGATACGAAAGCCGCGGATCTTCACCTGCTGGTCCACCCGGCCGCGGAACTCCAGGTTGCCGTCCGGCCGCCACAAGACCAGGTCGCCGGTGCGGTACATCCGCTGCCCCGGGCTGCCGAACGGGCAGGGTAGGAACCGTTCGGCGGTCAGCCCCGGCTGCCGCAGGTATCCGCGGGCGAGTCCGGCGCCGGCGATGAACAGCTCGCCCTCGCAGCCCGTGGGCACCGGCCGCAGGTCGGCGTCCAGCACGTACACCTGGGTGTTGAGCACGGGTCGGCCGATCGGCGGTACGTCACTGCCCGCGGTGCCCGCGGTGACTTCGGCCGCCACGGCGTCCACGGTCGCCTCGGTCGGCCCGTACGCGTTGAACATCCGCCGCCCCGGCGCCCACTGGGCGACGACCGCGCCCGAGAGCACATCGCCGGCGGTCGCGATGGTGCGCAAGGTGCGGTACTTGGCGGGCGGCAGGGCCGCGAGGACCTGGGGCGGGATGGTCACATGGGAGACGCCCGTCCGGTCGATGAGCGCGCCGAGCTCCTGCCCTGACAGGCAGTCTTGGGGGCGAATGATCAGGGCCGCGCCGGAGCACAGCGCCATCAGCAGATCACCGACCGAGCAGTCGAAGTTGAAGGAGGCGAACTGGAGCACGCTGTCGCCCTCGGTGATGGCGAACCGTTCGATGTGGTCAACCGCCAGGCTGGCCAACCCGCCGTGCGTCACCACCACGCCCTTGGGCGCGCCGGTTGACCCGGAGGTGTGAATGACGTAGGCAGCGTTGCCGGGGTCGAGCGGGGCCACTCGCTCCGCATCCGTCAGATCCTGCTCCGGCTGCCCGGCGATCTGCTCGGCAACGGCCGGGGCGTCAAGGACGAGCCGCTCGGTTTGCGCCGGCAACACCGGGGCAACCGCTTCGGTGGTGAGCACCAGGAGCGGTGCGGCTGAGGACAGGAGTGCCGCGATACGGGGCGCCGGATACTCCGTATCGATGGGGACCCAGGCCGCACCGGACTTGACCACGGCCAACAACGCCACCAGCGTCTCGGCCGAGCGCGGCAGCGCCACGCCCACCAGGTCCTCCGGGCCGGCGCCGCGCGCCACCAACGTCCGGGCCAACTGGTTAGCACGGCCGTTTAGTTCACGATAAGTCAGGGCGGTGCGGTCATAGATGACGGCCGTGTGGTCGGGTGTTCGCCGAGTCTGTGTCTCCATCAGCTCGGGAAGCGTGGCCGTCAGCCCGTCACGGACCGTGTTGTTCACCGTGGTGTTCACCGTGTTGTTCCAAGCCACCCAAGCCGCTTCGGACTCGGTGGCGGGCAGCGGATTCACGTGAATCGAGTCTCCCGCGTCGATGTGTTCAAGCTCCAGGCGCCTGTCCGTGGGCAGCGGGGCAGCGGTCACCGCACGGCGGACCCGTCCCTGCGGCGGGGCGCCTTACCGGCACCTCGCGCGCCGCCGCCTCAGCGGTCAGCGAACGCCGGCTTTCACCGCTTCGCTGCGCACCATTCCAAGACGGCCATCGCCGCGTACATCTTGTTCTCCGACTGGTCGAACGCCAGGCTGTGCGGGCCGTCCAGAACCTCTGCGGTGACGTCCTCGCCGCGGTGCGCCGGCAGGTCGTGCAGGAACACGGCGTCGGGGCTTTTGTCCCACAGCGCCGTCGTCACCTGGAACGGGGCGAAGATGTCACGCCAGTTGGGGTCGGGCTTGTTGGTGCCCGTCGTCTGCCACCGGGTCGTGTAGATGACGTCGAAGCCCGCCGGCGCGCTGTCCATGGAGTGCACCTGCGTCACACTCGCCCCGCTGGTGCGCGCGTTGAGCTGCGCCTGGCGCAGCGTCGCGGGCTCCAGGCCGTAACCGGTCGGGGTCCGCAGCTCCAGGTGGACTTCGCGGTAGCGGCTGAGCGTCAGCGCCAGCGCGGCGGCGGAGTTGTTGCCCTCCCCCACGTAACACACGCGCAGGCCCTCGATCTTGCCGAAGTGGCTGAGCAGCGTGGTCAGATCGGCGATCGCCTGGGTGGGGTGCTCGTCGGCCGTCATCGCGTTGACCACGGCCATCCGCTGCTGGCGGGCGAAGGCCCGCAGCTCGGCCGGGTCGCCCGCGGTACGCACCACGAGCAGGTCCAGCATCCGGGACAGGACCTCAGCGGTGTCCTCCAACGTCTCACCGGTATTGGTCTGCAAGTCGCCGGGGCCAAAGGAGATGAGTTGGGCGCCCAGTCGCAAAGCGGCAGCCGAGAAGGACGTACGGGTTCGGGTGGACGTCTTCAGGAAGTGAATGCCTGCGACCAAGCCCGCGAGCTGGTCGCCCGAGCGCACGGCCTTGCCCGAGAACTCGGCACCCCTTTCGACCAACGCGTACAGCTCGTCATCGGTCAGATCCTTGGTGGAAATCAGGTGTCGCACCGTGGCGTTGCTCACTGTCTGCCTTTCACGACGCGCCAGTTGTGTGGTCCGGCCCGTCACTCAGATCGCTATCGACTGTCCGCTACGTCCGGTGGGCCGCTGTGGCGGTGTCGGGCGTACGGTGCGAGGTCAGGAGGCGGTGGTCGCGGCGCGGCGGCGCAAGCTGGCGGGCCGCATATCGGTCCACACGGCATCGATGTGGGTCAGACACTGCTGCTTGAGACCCTCGAAGCCTTCGGCGCGCCACCCCGCCGGAAGGTCGGCGTTCGTGGGCCAGACCGAATACTGCTCTTCGTCGTTGATCACCACGCGAAAGCGCCGGTCGTCACTCATAAGCTCCCCCGAGCAGAAGGCGGGTTCTCCTGTGGAGAACACTCCGTCATCCAGTCATGCACTAGTCATGTACCGGTCATGCGACAACACCGGGCGGTCGCCGGTGTCTTGTGTACTGGTGTTGTATACGTTCGAGCCTGCGGCGATTCCGTCGCCGCCTCGGCCGCACTGGACCCTGCCATGAGTCGAGGCCCGCCGCCACCCCTATATTCACGCTGGTGATCGCCGTGAAGGAGGAGGCGCGACGGTGAAAACTATCGCCCCGACACCGTCGATGTCGTAGCGGCAGGTTGCCATCGAGTTACTCCATGCAGGTATGACCAAGATCACATGTCTCGCTATGTGATCGGTCAAGGGACCTCCCCTAGTGGCCAGTTCGGCGCCCTTGCCCCTGCTTACTGGCTCGCGCCTCTGCCCGAATCACACCTCCCCACGCCCGTCTGGAGCGCTTTTCCCACCACTTCGGTCACGGCAGAGGAGGCCTGCCTTTCGGCTGAAAAGAAACGGCCGACGCGCGCCCCCCACAAAGGCACTCGTGGTAGCTCCGCCACACCCACCGCGCGGCGACGCCGAGCGGGCAGCTCAGCGACGCCGATCGGCGCCCCAAGGGGCCGCTCAACGGGCCTCGGGCTGCGGGTGGAAGGGGCAGCTCCAGTCCGGTTCGGCCGCACGCCCCGAATACTGCCGCGCCTCCGATACCTGGCCGAACTCCCCCAAGTTCGGGTTGATGCCCTCCTGCAACCGGACCTCACGCTCCCGTATCCGGCGTTGCAGCCCCCCGTACACACCGGTCTTCTTCAACCGCTCAAACTGGTGGTGAGAGTTGAAGGCCAGGGCCGTCAGCGGGGACCGGCGGGTGATCCGTGAGGCCTGGTCGTGCAGACCGACCACGAAGAACGGGTGACCCGCGACGCTGTAAGCGAACCGCGGGGAGTTCGGGTCCCGGTCCGCCTCCGGAGCCCACGCGTACCGCTGACTGTCCCACGCGTGAAGATCCGCGAGCTGCTGCCACAGGGCGGACTCGAACTGCTCCTCGGTGAGCCCCGTGGGGCCATCGAAGACGGTGATGAAGGTGGCGAAGTCCTCTTGCGGACTGAGTCCTTCCGCGACGAACTTCTCCAACTCCCCATGCAGGGCCACGGTGGTCTCCTGCTCACCCAGCGGGCCAAGCACCGCGTAGGTGATCAAATCCCTGCGCAGCGACGCCTTGCCCGCCAGGCAACTGAAGCTGTCGCCCTTGATCCACTCGCCGATCAGCGAACGGACCGCGGCCTCCCGTTGGTCGAGATACTCGGACACGCCTTCTCCCCCCGCGACGAAGCACCGATGATGTATGCGGCCATGGTGTGCGCACCGCATCGCAAGTCCGCGCGTACGCACTCCTCGTGATGCGCCGGGGCGAGATCGGTCGAGTGAACAAAAGCCAGCAACCGGTGTATACGTAACGTCGGCCGGGCCGTCCATGGCCCAGAAACTGATGAACTGCTCTCCCAGGAGACCCACATGAGACTGCTCGTCTCGCCGGAAGCCCATGAACTCGGGCTGCGCCACTCCCGCGCATGGCGGCTCGCCGCCGACGCACCGCTGCTCGGCGGGGACGGCCTGTCCGCCGAGCAGGTGGCCGCCGCCTACGATGCCGCCTCGCCCCTTCCCGATGGGTACCGCAAGCTGCTCGCGGGTCTCGGCTATCCCGACGTCGTCCCGGCCGGTGAGCGGCTGCGGACCCTCCTGGACACGCGTGGCTGGCGCTCGCACGGCACCGTGGTGGACGCGGTGAGCGTGGCGACGCTACGCCACGGGGCCGGCATCGGCCTGCATCGACTGCTGCCCACCGACGACGACCAGCACCTGGTCGTCGGCCGCGCCACGGGCGCCGAACGCATCGTGCCCGCCTTCTCCACCCGCTCGCGGCCCATCCCGGCCGGCGACCTGATCTACGGTGTGCCGGGCCCGGACGCGGGCGTGGAGCCGTTCGCCTGGTTGGGCCGCCGCGACTGCGATTCGGCCGAACGCCAGGTGGCCGAATCCGATCAGGAGGCCTTGCTCGTCGTCCTCGGCTGCCCCGGCGAGGAGGCCAGCCACACCGAGGCCATCGGGGCGACGGTCGCCGAGGTGCTGCGATCGGTACGCGCCGACATCACCCTCACCCCACTGCCGCTCGCGCCGGAGTAGCCCGCAGCGAAGTAGCCCGCGGAAGGGTGAAGCGTCCCGGTGGCCTTCCGGCCGGCGAATGGGCCCGGGGATCTTCCCCGGGCCCCATCCCCCTCATTGCCCCGGGTGTCCGCCGACAGACCGACAGGTCGGGACACGGCAAGTGCGCTGCTTTTGCGCCACTTTCCGCCGGCGAACTGTCGGTGACGCGCCGTGCCACCCTTGTGCACCTCCGTGGCCTGCGCTTATGTTTCTCCCCGTCGTGTGGGCCGCAGAGAGGCCGCCCGATCGCCTGATGACTCTGGCCGGTGTGGGCCAGGGAGACGCCGAAGACTTCGGCGATGGGCGGCGGGGGTTGAACCTGTGACCAGCGCCGGTGGCATCGTCACCGGCTTTCGCTGTCCGCGGGGAGTGCGCTCCGGGCCCGAGACGCACCGCGGACGCGTTGGCTTGCCGCGGTGATCCCCCTTTCCTCGTCGCAGATCAGTCGTGCGCGCATGCCCCCGTCACCGTCATCGTCATCTCGAAGGCGCGGGCCGCGTTCCGCTGAGCCGCGTCCACCCCCGACCCTCATTGCGGACGCGCCGCCAAGCGTCCACGCCTGAACCATGCCCAAGGAGCAACGTGTTCAAGGACCTGATCCCGCCACCCGGCCCACCCCGTGGCCTGGCACTCGCCCAACTGGTGTGCCGCATGGGCGACGGGGCCTACAACATCTGTGCGGCGCTCTTCTTCACCCGTATCGTCGGCCTCTCCCCGCTGCAAATGAGCCTGGGCCTGACCATCGGCTGGTCGGCGGCGCTCGTCCTGAGCGTGCCGCTGGGTCATCTGGCCGACCGGGTGGGCCCGCGGGGCACCGCGGTGGTGCTGTTCGTGTGTGCGGCGCTGTCCGTCGCCTCCTTCGTCTTCATCTCCTCCTTCGTTCCCTTCATCATCGCGTCGTGCGCGTACGCGGTGAGCCAGCGCGGCGGCTCGGCCGCCGAACAGGCGCTACTCGCCGGTCTCGTGCCCAGGGACCAGGTCACCCGGGTCCGTGCGTTCGTGCAGTCCAGCTACAACGCGGGCATGACGATCGGCGCCGGCCTCGGTGGCCTCGTGCTGCTCTTCGACACCCGGGGCGCGTATTACGCCGCGTTCGTGCTGAACGGCATCGCCTTCCTGATCGCCGCGTACATCCTTCGCCGGCTCCCCGCCGTGGCGCCCGTACCCGCTGCCCCCGCCGGTACGTCGCCCGCGGCGAAGTCGGCCAACAAGTCGGTCTTCCGGGACGGCCCGTACGTCCTGATCAGCGTGTTGAACACGTTCCTGCTGCTGTACGTTCCGCTGATCGCCGTCGCCCTGCCCCTGTGGATCAGCGAGCACACCTCGGCCCCGGTGTCGCTGTTGTCCGTGATGCTCATGCTCAACACGGTGGTGGTGGCGCTCTTCCAGGTCCGCGTCTCCGAGGGCGTCAAGGACCTCGTCAGCGCCACGCGCTATCTGATCCTCGGCAGCTTCCTGTTGGCCGCGGCGTGCGTCGCGTTCGCCTTCTCCGGAACGTGGAACTCCGCCTGGGCCGCGGGCATCGTGCTCATCGCCGCCGCTGGCCTGATGGTCGTCGGCGAGATGATGCAGGCCGCCGGCGAGTGGGAAGTCAGCTTCGGGCTGGCCCCCAAGGGCAAGACGGGCCAGTACCAGGCGTTCTTCGGCAACGGCATCACCGTCGCGGAGATGCTCGGCCCGCTGGTGCTCACGGGGTTGATCGTCTACTGGGGGGCGCCTGGCTGGATTGTGCTGGGCGCGATGTTCGTCGCGGTGTCCTTCGCGATGGCCCCCGTGATCCGCTGGGGCGGCCGGGTACGCGATGAGCAGGACCGCCTGGAGGCGGCGGAGTCGCAGGAATCGCAGGAGACACAGGCGGAGACCGAGCCGGCCGGGGCGCCGGCCGTGGCGGCGGCAGCGGCTTCCGCGGCGGCAGCAGCTTCTGCGACAGCGGCTTCTGCGACGGCAGCTTCCGCGACGGCACCGACACCGGCCACGGCGCCGGCTTCGGCCGCCGACAACCGTGGTGAGGCCGTGGACGGGCTGGTGTAGCCGCTGAAATTCGCGGCGCCCTACCGGCCAACGGGCTCGGGTACGTGGAAGGCCTGCGCCACCCAGCGATGAAAGTCGGCGATGACGTGTTCGTGAGGCGGATGGACGGCCTCGTACTAAGCAGCGGGGGCGCCGAGTTGGCAGCGCTCGGCGCCCCCGAAGTCCTGCCGGTTGGCGATGTCGAGCAGTTCCACGGCGTCTGAACGCGGCATGGCACGGCTGAGGTCCCGGCGGATCTTTCGCAGATCCCGCACCGGCCCCAGCCGCATGGCCGTCAGCACTGAAGCTGCCCTCACTCAGGAGAGGGAGATCAAGCCGCGACGAGACCACCGGGGGCGGCGGCGGTCGGCAGCCGCGTCGTCAGCGGCCGAGACGCGACACGACCAGACCCGGTGGGCTTCTCGCAGCTCAGGCCTCGATGGGCAATGCCGCCGCCGTCCAGATGCTCCGGCTGGCGGGACACACCTGGCCGCGGGAACAGCACCAGCACGGCCCCGACTGCGGACACCGGACCGCCGGGCCGTGGGCAACCTCAGCACACCCGCGATCCAGCGACTGGTCCGTGTTCGCACCGGTGCGCTCGGCTGAACCATCGGGACACAGCGCGTCATCGAGGGCACGGTGGATCGTGACGCAGCGGGTTCTGACGCGGCAGATCGGGACGTGGGGGACGTGGCGCGGCGCGGGGCGCCAACTCGGTTACGTAGCGAGGTCGATGACGACCTTGATGTCGTTCTCGCGCTCGACGAACGCCTCGGTCGCCCGCTCCAGCGGTACCCGCCGCGTGATCATCCGGGCCAGCCAGTCGCGGTCGGCCTTGGCCAGGGCATCGGCGGCCTGCCGGTAGTGCCGGAGGTTGGCGTTGACCGAGCCGACGATCGCATCGTTGTTCAAGACCAGTTCCCGGTTGATGGCGCCACCGTCCACGGACAGGGTGTGGCCCGGGGGCGAGACGCCGGTGAGGCAGACGATGCCGTACGTGCCGGTTCCCGTCATGGCGTCGAAGACCAGCGAGGCGGCCCCGGTCGCCTCCAGCACGACATCGGGCCGCAGCGCGGAGGTCACCCGGTCGGCGCTCTCCGTGTGGTAGGTCGCGCCCAGATCGGTGACGAGCCGTGGTTTCGGGCCCTCGGTCACCCGATCCAGCACATGCACATCCAAGCCGCGCTGGACGCCCAAAAGCGCCGCCAGCAGGCCGATGGGCCCGGCCCCGGTGACCAACACCCGGCGCGGCGTGAACCAGGCCCGCGCCCCGACTCGCTCCACTTGCTCCCAGGCCTTGGCGACCACGGTCGTGGGTTCCATCAGCACGCCAACCCGTTCCAAACCGGGGTCAATGCTGACCGCGTAATCGCTCTCCACTGTCCAGGACTGTGCGGCGTATCCGTCCCGCTCCTTGATGCCCCGCTCGGTGTAGCGGCCATTGCGGCACATATCGAACTCGCCTCTGGCGCATGCCCCGCACGGCTCAGGGTCGGGTCGGCGCACCACACCCACTACCAGCTCACCAGCGGCAAAGCCGCAGTTCGGGGCCGCCTCGCGGACGCGCCCCAGCGATTCATGGCCCAGCACCAACTGCTGTTGGCCCGGCGGCGCCAAGCCGTAATCGCCCGCGACGATCTCCTTGTCGGTGCCGCAGACACCGACCGCCACCCCGTCCACCAGCAGTTCTGCCGGCCCGGCCACGGGGTCGGGGACCTCCTTCACCGCCTGCGAGCCCGCTTGCCCGGGCCGTACGGTCACCGCGCGCATCCGGAAGACCTCCTTTGCCCGGGCCATTGCCGCTGGCCATTGCTTTTGCCCGCACCATTGCTCCGCCACCTGCACCTGCCGGGCCCCGCGCGAGTACCCGGCGATCGGCGCCCCTAACGCGCCACACCAGGCTGCCACCTGCGATGACTGCACACCGCCTGCGATGACCGCAGCGCGGCCGGTGGGGGCGTCAGGCGTCCAGGCGCGGCAACCAGCCAGCCGGCGTTCAGCGGCTAATCGGCGTCGGCGTCCAGCGCCGAGGCGATCATGGCGAAGGCCCGGTCGATCAGCGCGGCGGGGTCCTCGGCGCCATTGCTGCCACTCCACCGTTGCAGCACGGCGTCGAAGGCGGTGAGCGCGATCCCGGCGGCAAGCCGCGGATACAGGTCGGTGTCGGGGTCGAGCCCGAGGCGGCGGGCCAGCTCGGCCGTCAGATCGTCGCGCCACTGCGCTTGACGCTCCAAGAAGCGGGCCAGCAGGGCGGGGGTGCGCAGGATCAACTGCACCACGCGCAGGGCCCGCTCGGAGTGGTCGGAGCGGTCGCCGCAGGCGTCGAGCGGGGCTCGGACCGTGTGCAGCAGCGCCACGGAGGGGCGCTCGCCTGCGGGGCGGGCCGCAAGTTCGGCGCGCATGCCTGTCCCCATGTCGGCCAGAAACTGGACGACCACGTCTTCCTTGGACGCGAAGTACCGGAAGAACGTGCGCTTGGAGACGCCGGCAGTGGTCGCGATCTCGTCGATGGTGACCGCGTCGTACCCCTTGCGGGCGAGCAACTGGAGCGCCGCTTCGGTCAGTTCATCGGAGACGAGCTGACGTTTGCGCTGGGCCAGGCTGGCTTCGGGGTGGGGGCTCACCGGGTCATGGTACCGCCACCATGCCTCGTATGGCACTCAAAGCAATTCTTGACACTAAGTGCCATGAGCGACAGCATGTGCCACATGACGCAGCAGCACTGGACTGCCGAGCAGATCCCCGACCAGACCCAACGGGTGTTCGTCGTCACCGGGGCCAACAGCGGCCTTGGCCTGGCCACCACCCGAGCGCTCGCCCGCCGGGGCGGGCACGTGATCCTTGCGGTACGCGACGTAGCAAAGGGCCAGCGGGCGAGCGCGCAGATCACCGCCGAGCAGCCGGGCGCCAGCCTGGAGGTTCGCCGCCTCGACCTGGCCGACCTCGACTCGGTACGCACCTTCGCCGATCGCTTGCACGCCGACCACTCGCGGCTGGACGTACTGGTCAACAACGCCGGCGTGCTGGCCCCGCCGCGATCACTGAGCGCCCAGGGCCACGAGGCGCAATTCGCCTGCAACCATCTCGGCCACTTCGCGCTCACCGGCCTACTCCTCGACCTGCTGGCCGTGGGGCGCGATCCCCGGGTGGTCACGGTGAGTTCGATCAACCACCGGAAGGGCCGCATCCACTTCGATGACCTCACTGGCGAACACGGTTACGCCCCGATGGCCTTCTACAATCAGTCGAAGTTCGCCAATGCCGTCTTCGGCTGGCAACTGCACCAGCGGCTGACCAAGATCGGCAGCCCGGTGCGCAGCGTGCTGGCTCACCCCGGCTACACGGCCACCAATTTGCAACTGGGTACGCCGGTCGGGCTATGGCGTTTTGTGCTCGGCCGGATCGGCAACCCTCTGTTTGCTCAGCAGCCGGACCGCGGCGCGCTACCGCAGCTGTACGCGGCAACCGAGCCGCAGGTGACGGGCGGCGACTTCATCGGCCCGGCCGGCCTGGCCGAACTGCGCGGCGCGCCCACGCGAGTTCTGCTTTCCGCCGCGGCGACCGACGCGGAGACCGTCCGCCGGCTGTGGGAGGTGTCGGAGCAGTTGACCGACGTACGGTTCGCCTTCTCGAACCCCGTGTGACGGCGGTGCGCCACACCGGTGGGCGCCGTGGGACGGCACCGAAAGGGGCGGAAGGTCAGAACGAGCCCTACCCGGCCGCGTCGCGCCGGTGCAGCGTTTCGATGCGGGCCAGTTCGTCCCGCGAGAGCCGTAGCGCGCCGGCGGCCACATTGGCGACTAGGTGGTCCGGGTTGCCGGTGCCCGGAATGGCCAGCACATGCGGCCCGCGCTGGAGCGTCCACGCCAGCCGGACCTGCGCGGTCGTGGCCCCATGCGCGCGTGCGATGACAGCGACCTCGGCACTGTCCGCGCCGCTCGCACCCCCCTCGCGCCCCGCGCCAGCGATGGCGTAGAACGGCACGAAGGCGACGCCCTGCGCACCGCAGGTACGCACAAACTCGTCGTACTCGGGTCGCGCGCCGATGCCGTACTGGTTTTGCACACAGACCACTGGCGCGATGGCCTGGGCCTCGACGAGGTGCTCGGGAGTGACATTGGACAGGCCCAGGTGGCGGATGAGCCCGGCGTCGCGCAGTTCGGCCAGTGCGCCGAAGCGCTCGGCGATCGAGTCGGTGCCAACCGTGCGCAGATTCACTATGTCGAGGTGATCGCGGCCGAGTTGGCGCAGGTTTTCCTCGACCTGGCCGCGGAGTTGCTGGGGGGTGGCGTGGGGCAGCCACTGACCCGAAGGGTCCCGGCCCGGCCCGACCTTGGTGGTGATGACAAGGCCGTCCGGGTAGGGAGCAAGCGCCCGGTTGATCAGCTCGTTGGCGGAGCGCAACGGTGAGAAGTAGAACGCGGCGGTGTCGATGTGGTTCACCCCGAGCTCAACTGCGCGGCGTAGCACGTCGATCGCCTTGGCGCGATCGCTCGACGTGGCGTCGGGTATCAACGCCTCGCCGTTTTGCGTCAGGCGCATCGCGCCGAAGCCGATCCGGTTGACGACCAGATCGCCGAGTGTCCAGGTGCCTGACGCATCCGCGGTGATCGTTTCGGGAGTCATCAAGGGAGTGTGCCACACGGTGTGCGGAGCGCTCTCAGTCCGCGCACGCTCGCCATGCCGCGCACGGACGCCAGGCGCGAGGGTGCCTTCACCCGCTACGACCCGGCACGAGCCACCGCCTCCCCGAAGACCCCAGCAGGCACGGACTGTGCTTGGCCGGGTAAGTGGGCTCACTCCGCGCTCAGCGGGGTGCGGGGTGCGGGGTGCGGGGTGCGGGGTGCGGGGTGCGTAGAGAAGGTAGCTCAGTGGCTCAGTTCCAGGGGTTGGACTGCTGGTCGTAGATGGCCGTCCAAAAGCGCGTATCGGCGGGCACGTCCCCGTAGGCCCAGTAGCTCCAGCCGCCGGAATACTGCAAGTTGGGGCCGTACCGACCGTCGTGGAACTCGGCCATCCGCCAGTCCTTGCCGAACTTGTTGGCGCAGACCCTGTTCGCCACGGCGAGGCTGGTCAAGCGAGTGCCCCTCACCGGATCGCTCGCCGCCACCCGACCGCGGGCCCACCCTGCGTAGAAGTCGGGGGTGACCCCATCCGGAACCACGCTGCCGTCAGCCTTCAGGCACAGCACGGGAAGCGCCTTCGTCGTGGAGGTGTCCCCTTGGTACGCGTCGCTCAGGGGGCCACCCCCCACCTGCACCGTCCCGCTCGGGCCAGCGCCGATCAAGGTCCAGGTCATGGCCTTGTCGTTGGCTGCGATGTGACCGGGCTGGCCAGGCTGGCCGGGTTGAACGGGTTGAGCCACCGCGGGACTCGCGATGCCCGTGGCGACCGTGAGCACCGCCGCACCAAGAACTGCACCTAACGTGATGGATCGCAAGGTTTCTCCTCAACTCACGCGACACGAGCGGACACGCGCGGACACCACGAGCGGAATGGTGCGTCGGTCGAGGATTCTTCATGTTCCTCACGTCTCCCTCTAAGGGGATAACCAGTCACTCACAGGATTCACGCGCTCTCCCTGCCGATACCGGCCCGGCACCACCTGACTACCGCGGCGGTGCGGGCGGCTGAGTGTCGGGCCGCGGCGCGCCGGGCAGTTGTGTGCCGGGAGGCTGGATACCGGCAGGTGGCGTGGTGTGCCGGCCGCGGTAGGCCTTGCGGTACGCACTCGGGACGGTGCCCGTGGCGCGGTGGAAGTGACGGCGGAGGCTTTCGGGTGAGCCGAACCCCGTGCGCTCGGCGATCTGCTCAATCGTCGCGTCCTCGCTCTCCAACAGGTATCGGGCACGCTCAAGCCGAGTCCGCAGCAGATACTCCAGGGGGCTACGACCGGTGTGCTCCCAAAAGCGCCGGTTGAGGCTGCGAACGCTCAGGCGCGCATGGGCCGCGATCTCGGTGAGGGACAGCGTGCGGTGCGCATTCGCCTCCACCCATCGCATGGTCGGCTCCAGACCCGCGGTCTCGGCGAGTGCGCGGTCGATCTCGGCCTGCGCGGAACGGGCCTCCTGGTGCAGAGGTTGCACCAGCCTGCGGATGGTTGCCGCGACGACAAGGGGCCCGTGGTCGTACTCGATGAGCCTGAGCACCAGGTCCATCCCGCCGAAGGCCCCGGCAGCGGTGAGGAACGGGCCGTCCACCACGACGGCGCCGCTGGCCTCGATCTCCACCCGCGGGTGGCGCGCCGCCAGTTGCGGAAGGTGCTGCCAGACGGTGGTGGCCCGGCGGCCGTCGAGGAGGCCGGTGGCCGCGAGGGTGAAGGCGCCCGTGCCCACCGCGAGCACCCGGCTACCCCGGCCGGCCGCCTCCCGAACCGCGGCGCTCACGTCCGCCGGCGGGTCCCCGAGGAAGCCGGTGTGCCCGGGGATGATCACGGCGGCGGCGTCCGCGAGGCCCTCCAGCCCCCAGGGCGCGGTGACGGTCATGGCCGCGGGGGCCTCGGTCGTGATGGTGCCCGAGGGGGCGCACACGCGCAGTTCGTAGTCGGCCCGCGAACTGTTCAGGGCCGCGGCCAGTACCAGCCCCGGCGTACTGAGCTGGTGCGCGGGCATCCCGTCGAGCGCGAGCAGCGCGACCACTGACATGGCGTGAACCTAACGGACGGGGGCGCGGGGGCCGGTCACCGCGCCGGCTTGTCTTGCCCGAGCCCGCGCCATGGGAAGCGGTCAGTGTTACCGGCCGGCCAGCGTCTTGCCGATCCAGGCCTTGTGCGCGGGTACGGAGGTGTAGATGCCAGGGCCGCCGCCGCAGAGCGGGTTGACGGCGTGGTCCCCGTCCCCGGAGGTGGCTCCGACGAGCTGCCAGCGTCCGTGGACGCGCTGGATCTGGGGTCCGCCGGAGTCGCCCGAGCACGCCATGGCCCCACGGACCCGGCTGGTGGTGCACAGTTCGCTCTTGCCGTCGATGTCCAGGCACTTGGCAGCCGCGGCCCTGCGAGTGTCCAGTTCCTGAAGCCGCTCGGCGAACACCCAATCCTGGGGCTGCTTCCCGTCCACCACGGTCCCGAAGCCGAGCACCCGGGTGGGCGCACCAACCCTCGGCGCGCGGTCGGCCATGCGGATCGGCTGCTGCGGGGCGGGACGGTCAAGCCGCAACAGGGCGATGTCGCTCCTTGAGCGATACGGGCTGCTGGCGTCGTATCCCGGGTGGACCACCTTCTCCACGACCTTGCGGACCGTGCCGCCAGAGCTCCGGTCTTCGCTGCCGATCCGTACGGTGCCCACCGGGTGGGCACCCATGACGCCCTCCTCCTGGGCGCAATGGCCTGCGGTCAGCACCCACCGGGGCGCGACGAGCGTGCCGCCGCACACACCGTCGAGCGGGTTCTGGTCGTCTTCCAGGACCATCGGGATCGAGACCATGAACGGGTATGCCTCGGTGGAGTCCTTGCCGTGCACGATCGCTTGGGCGCTGGTGCTCGTGGCCGTCGCGCACAAGGTGGCAGCCGCGCCGATCACGGCGGCCCGGGTCAGCAGTCGGCGCGCCGGTCGCAGGCGGGCGGCCGGTCGGCTCGGGAGGCTCGGCGGGGTGGAAACAGACATGGTGGTTCCCTTCACAAAACAGCTGGTGGCTGCGCCGGGTCGGCGGGGTTTCCCGGCCTCCGCGGCACGTTCTCCATCCTCCGCGGGCGCCCCAGCGGGAATAAGCGGTCCCGGTGCCACCGTGGGTTAAATTCTGGCCATGCCAGTGGTCGCACTGCTCGTGTTCGACGGAGTCCCCGCACATCACGTCACCGCCCCCGCCCTCGTCTTCGGGTCCGCTCCCCGCATCTCCTACCGCGGGTCCCCCTACGATCTGCGGATCTGCTCCCCGTCCGGCGTCACCACCGGAGCACCCGGCCCGTTCCGGATCTCCGTGGAACAGGGGCTCGACGGCCTGGCCGACGCCGAGACGGTCATCGTGGCCGGTTACGAGGGGTTCCGCGACGAGGCCCCGGCCGCGGTGCTCGACGCCGTGCGCGCCGCCGCCGGCCGGGGAAGCCGTGTCGGTGCGATCGGAACGGGCGTCTTCCTGCTGGCAGCCGCCGGGCTCCTTGCGGGGCGCCGTGCCACGACCTGCTGGCACCACGCCGCAGAACTCGCCCGCCGCTACCCCCGTATCGCCGTCATCCCCGAGGAGTCGTTCGTGGCGGACGGGCCGCTGCTGACCTCCGCCGGGGTCCTCGGCGGCAAGGAACTCTGCCTGCACGTCGTGGAAGAGGACCACGGCGAACAGGCGGCAGTGGAGGCGGACCGGCACCTCTTCTTGATGCTCCCCGACCCCGCCGAGGTGCTACGGGCCGATGGGCCACCCCAGCAGACACCGCACGACGACCCTGTCCCCAGCGCCCCGGACCGCGAGGTCGAAGCGGTCACCCGGTGGATGGAGGCCAACCTCCAGCGCCCGTTGACCCTCGCGGCCATCGCCGCCCACGCGGGCATCAGTGTGCGCAGCCTCAACCGCCGCTTCCGCGCCAGCACCGGCCTCTCCCCGCTCCAGTGCCTGCTGCGCGCCCGCGTCCGGCGAGCCCAATGGCTGCTGGAGCGCACGGACTTGCCGGTAGGACAGGTAGCGGCGCAGACCGGCCTCGGCACCCCGGCCAACCTGCGCCACCACTTCCAGCGCCTCAACGGCACGACCCCCGGCACCTACCGTGCGGCCTACCGGTCGCTGGCCGGCACGTTCGCAGCCGCGATACGGCCCGAACACGCCGATGCCCCCGTGCCCGATGAGCACTCCGAGCGGCAAGCGGCTCCCGACGCCTAGCGGCCTGGCCGCAACCTGTGGCGTACGACGGAGCCGATCCATGTCCGCGCCTGCGCCCGCCCACCCGTCTCACCCTGGCCGCTGAGGCGGCGCTGACCTCGGTGAGCACAGCACCGCAGCGCCAAGTCATCGTGTTATAGATAACTGCTATCTCCACGTACGCGGTGCGGAAGAGTACCGTCACATTCGGCCGCCTCCCGTGAAATCCAGGCATTAACACATCACCTGGCTTTTCCCCTACCCCCCACCCCACCCCCACCCCTCGAATAACGGGGCGGCCCTCGCAGCGAAACGAACTCACCGGCTCCCGGGGAGAGAGCGAGAGCCGTGGGCGCTTTTGCCGCCGCGGGATATTCGTTCCCTTGTGTCCGACCGCGATAACAGGGCCACGGTGTAGGCGACGGTTCCACTGGTCATGGTGGGACGTGCCTGGCCGTATGGTGTCCGGCGCCCGCTCGCCGGTCGCATCGCCCAGCGGACGCATGGGCTCGCGCAGCCGACAAGTCCATCCATTGAGTGGAGAAGTGTATGAATTCCCGGAAGATACTCCGAGCATCACTCGCGCTCTGCACGACGAGCCTGCTGTTCGCCTCGGGTGTGCAGGTGGCGTCCGCAACCGGCCAAACCGACACGCAAGGCGAGAAGGTGGCGGCCCGAGTGGTCACCTATGACTCCAGCGGAGCCGCGGAGTTCAAGGACGCGGTGACGCAAGGTGCCGAGGCCTGGAATGTGAGCGTGAAGAACGTTCAGCTCAAGCCGGTCCAGTCGGGCCAGCGCGCCAACATCATCGTCGTCGCCGACAATGGCTGGCCGCGCGCCCAACCGACCTCACTCGGCAACGGGCGGGTGTGGATGGGCCGGCAAGCGGTCAACGAGGGGCACAACACCATTCGGATCGCCTCGCACGAACTCGGGCACATCCTCGGGCTGCCCGACGTCAAGCCGGGCCCGTGCACCAGCCTGATGTCTGGAGCATCGGCCGGTACGTCCTGCACCAACCGCTACCCGAACGCACAGGAAAAGTCCTCAGTGGAGCGGAAGTTCGCCGGTTCCCAGTTGTCCGCGCGCATCACGGCGTCCAACGTAGCCCTGACCGCGTACTAGAGCAGACCGTACGAGCGGGCAGCCCAGAACCGGCCCCTAGGCCATGCCCGGCCTGCCAGCCATCGGGGCGCGTTCGCGCGCATCCCGGACTTGGGGGGTGCCAGGTGGCGGGGACACCGGGCACCCCCACCACCTGTCGAAAGGCGAGGACCCATACGACGCGGCCCCCTCACCGGGGCCGCGCACGGGCCCCACCCCGCCCCCAACGTCCCACCGGTCGAACGCAATACCGGCCTGACGGCTCATGAGCCCAACGACCTATGAGTCCAACGACCTAGAGATCGAACTCAGTCGGTGCGATGTCGAGCGCGTAGCATGCCTCGCGGACGATGGCCTGCTCCGTCTTGTCGAAGTCGCCATCGGCGCCACCGATGACAATGCCGATCTGAATGACCGCACGCGCCTCGACCGGCTTCTTCTTGACCTTGCCGATGTCCTGAATGACGGACACCTTGCCGAACGCGAAGTCGGCGGCCAACTTGTCGAGGTACTCGTTGAAGCGACGCTGCAAGTCGTCGGCGGGGAAGTTCTTGAGCACGTCATTGGTGGCGATCAGCGAGGCGACGCGCTGCCGCTCGGCGGGGTCGACCGAGCCATCGGCTGCGGCCACCAGGGCACACATCGCCATGCTGGCGTCCCGGAAGGCGCCACTCTTCAAGTCGTTCTTCTTCGCCATCAACTGCGTCTGCATCGACGACGCGGAATCCTTGAGCTTGTCCCATAGGGCCATCTGTACTTCTCCTCGTCTCATTTCACGGCGGCCGGAAGGCGCTCTCGGCAACGACGCGGAAGTGTCTACAACGGTGTAGAAGCTAGCAGGCCCACCGCTCAGGCTTTTACGGCCCCGGTGGCCGGGCCTGAGCCTCCAGTTGGCACCCGCATCCGATCACGTGGCCGCGGCAGTGAACGAGTCAGAGTCAGGACTGAGGCCGGGGACCGGGGCCGAGCTGGAGCCGGGGCCGGAGGCCGGGTTGGAGCCGGAGCCGGGGGCCGGGCTGGGGCTGGGTCGGGGCTCACTCAGCGAGTCATGGCCTCGGGCCCGCTGGCCGCGGTGGTGCTGGAGGTGCTGGAGGTGCTGGAAGGGGAAGCAGAAGCGGGTGTCAGCGGCTTGGCGTAGCAGCGGCTCTCCTTGTGGAAGCGGTAGGGGCCCACCTTGGCGCAGGGGGCGTAGCCGCTGGACAGGTACAGGGAGATGGCCTCTGGCAACTTGGCTCCGGTCTCCAGGACCATCCGGGTGCGGCCCGCGGCGCGGGCGTCCTCTTCCAGGGCGGCCAACACCAGCCGGGCCAGCCCGCGCCGGCGCGCCTGCGGAACGACGTACATGCGCTTGATCTCCGCGTCGCCGTCCGCGTACACCTCCTCGTTCTCGTCCTGGCTGCGCCAGCCACCGGTGGCGACCGGCGCCCCGAGGTCGTCGTAAACGATCAGGTACAGGCCCTGCGGCGGCTCGAACATGGCCGGTTCGAGCACGGTGACATCACCGTCGGACTCAAACCGCTCAGCGTATTCGCGCTGCACGTGGTCGTTGAGCCTGCCGGCGTCGGGGTGGTCAAAAGCGACACGACGAAGGTTCATACAGCTCAGCGTACTTATCCGCCGAACCGACCCGGCTCGGGGCGGCGTGCCTTACCGGCCCATAAGCCCACGCCTTTACGGGCGAACGCGGGCCCCCGCTGCGGTGTTCTGGTCGCCGGTCTGCGCCACACCGGTCAGCGTGCGCAGGGTCGCCGTAGGCCCAGGCGGGTCGCACTGCGCGATCTTTCGCAGTGCGGCGAACGTCTCCTCGGGCTGTTCCAGGACGAACAGATGGTTGCCCCGCACCCAACGGGTGCCGCGCGCCCCCAACTGGTCGGCCAATTCGGCGAGTAGGGCCGGCGGGACAGCCGCGTCGTCTCTGCCGCCCAGGAGATGAACCGGGGGCCGTACGGGCTCCGGCGACCATCCCGCGGGCCCGAGCACCGCCAGATCCTGCCGTAGCTCGGGCAACAGCAGTCGGGTCGCCAGCTCGTCGGGCAACTCACTATCAGGGACGATGCCATGGGATCTGGCCACCGAGAGCAACGACTGGTCGTCCAGGCCCAGCAGGTGGCAGGCCGGCGGCCCGGGGCGCGGCGGTGCGGACAACACGAGCCGTAGGCCCGGGGGCCAGTTCGCCGCGTGTCGCTGCGCCATCCGGTGCGCCACGGCCGCGCCCACGCCGTGGCCAAGGATGATGCCAGGTTCGGTGAGGTCGGCGGCGAGTAAGTCCGCGTAGAAGTCCGCGAGTTCGCTGAGGTTCGGTCCCTTGTCGTGCTCCCCTGCGGTGGGGGGCTGCACGGCGACCACCGTCCAGTCCTCCTTGACCTGCTGAGCCAAGCGCGTGAACGACCCTGCGGAGCCGCCCGCGTACGGCAGGCAGAGCAGGCGGAAGGGGCCTCCTTCGCGCAGCTCCAATCGACTTGGGCCCGCCCTCATGCTCCGACCTCCATTGGGCTTTGCGGGGACGTGGCTGCTTGTGCTTGTGCCTGTGCCTGCGCTTATGCCTGTGCCTGTGCTTATGCCGGGCGTTGCGCCATCGGGGGTGGTGGTGATGCCTGCGCCTGTGCGTGGAGCCATGTGGGTGTCCATGTCGGTAGCTGGAATGGCGTACGGGCCGCGGCCGTGCCGATGTGCGGCTAACTGCCGGTGAGGAGACCGGCGGTGGCCGAGCCTGTCAGAACAAGCACGAGACAGAGCGCGAGCGGCGGCGTGGGTGACCCTACTCGCGGGCCGAGGTGTGGCGGTGGGCGCGGGGTGGTGGCCCGGTCGCGGAGACGTGAAGGTGGTAGCTCCTCGACTGCGACCGCGAAGGCTAGCGCACCCCACACGCCACCGACCCCGTCGGTGGCTTCCGCGCTGTCCAGCAGGAGCCTGCCAGGCCCGCACGTTGGCACCTCCACAGTCCCGTCAGACCTACCAGGCCCCAGCAGCCCCGAGCACCCCGCGCCTTGGCTGGGCCATCCCGGCCTGTGCGCCGTTCGGGCGGACCCGGGGCGGTTGGCGTTTTCGGTCTGACCGGTCGGGTACTCGACGCCGCCGATACGACGTCGCCATGCCGGTGAAGGAGCCCGTATGCCCTGGTCAACCACCCCCGAACAGACCGCGGACGCGCGCGCTCTACCCAGCGCGAGCGGTGCAGACACCGCGCGGGTGGTGGCCCATTTGCTGCTGCCCGCTGTGGTCGGCGGCGTCATCAGGCGGCGTCCGGCGGGCGTGGCGCTCACCGAGCGGCTCCACTGGGACCAGCGTGGTATCCAGACGATGGCCCGGTTGCGCGCCACGTACGGAAATGGTCCCTTGCTGCTGCGCATCGCGGGGCGCTCGGTGGCGTTGCCGCTGATCCCCGAGGACGTGCGCACGATCCTCGACCAGACACCGCTGCCCTTCTCCCCCGCGACCTGGGAGAAGAAGGGCGCACTGAGCCAGTTCCAGCCGCACGGCTCGCTGATCTCCACGGGGCGCCACCGTACGGAGCGACGCAAGCTCAACGAAGCGGCCCTGGACATGGCGCAGCCGCTGCACCGGATCGCGCCCGCGCTGGTCGCCACGGTCCGGCAGGAGGCGCGGGCGCTGCTGCGGCAGGTGGACCGTACCGGGGAACTGACCTGGGATGAGTTCGGGGCCGCGTGGCGGCGTACGGTACGGCGGCTCGTATTGGGGGATGCCGCACGCGACGACGACACGCTCACCGAGTTGCTGAACCGACTGCGCGCAGCGGGGAACTGGTCAGTGCTGCTGCCGAGACGGCGGCAGACCAGGGACGACTTCTTGCGACGCCTGCGGCAGCACGCCGACGCGGCGGGCCCCGAGACGCTGGCGGGCGCGCTCATCGAGCAGTCCGCGCTGTCGCGCGCCGATGCGGTCGGTCAGATTCCGCATTGGCTGTTCGCGTACGACGCCGCCGCCATCACCACGCTGCGGGCGCTGGCACTGCTCACCACCCACCCGGATCAGGAGGCCCGAGCGCGCTCGGAGATCGGCACTCAGGATCTGAGCCAGCCGCGGACGCTGCCCTTTTTGCGGGCGTGTGCCCTGGAGGCGGTCCGGCTGTGGCCGACGACTCCGCTGCTGCTGCGGGAGACCACGGGCGTGACGGAGTGGCGCGGGGACACGGTCGCCGAGAACACCACGTTTCTCATCTACACGCCGTACTTCCACCGCGCCGAGGCGACCGCCGGGGCGTACGCGGACCGCTTCGCGCCGGACATCTGGCTCGACGGCCAGGCCCGCGAGAACCCGGCCCTGGTGCCCTTCAGCGCCGGGCCCGGCGAGTGCCCCGGCCAAAACCTGGTGCTGTTGACGGTCAGCACCTGGCTCGGGGTGCTCTTGGAGGAGCACCTGTACCAGGCGTCGCCGCCCACCCCCCGACTGCGCCGTAACGGCACGCTCCCCGCGGAGTTCAACCCCTTCTCCCTCCGCTTCGATGTACGGCCTACGGCTGCTGCTGCCGCTAGCGCGTAGCGCGAGGCGTGCTGCGGTGTATCCGCGAAGGCGCGCCCTACGACGTGGGCTCCAGGCGCAACCTGACCTCCATCTCCTGGTCGCCGGGGATCGCCTTCTCCTCCGCTATCGAAAAGTGGCGTCCCAGTACGTCCCGTACCTGGTGGATGGGCGGGTCCGTGCCGTACAGATCGACGCTCACCGACTCCGCCAGCCGGGAGGAGGGCGCTGAGCCGCCGGGCTCGCGGGTGTCCACGGTCATCGACCACACCACGGGCCGGTCGGTCTCGGTGTCCACGGGCCTGCCCCCGTCCGGCCACTCATCGGCGGCGGTCGCCGGAAACGCCGCCCTCAGCACCCGAAACACGGCGTCTGCGTCGTCCCAGTCGCAGCCGCAGACGTGTACGCCCACTCCAACCGAACTCTGCTCAGTGCTCATGGCAGGCGGGTAGCCGCTGCGGCCAACTCAAAACCCGTCATCCGGCAGCTCGCGCCGCTCCAGGGGCCGGACCGCGGGCCCCTGGAGTACGGAGCCATCCACGCCGAACCGCGAGCCGTGGCAGGGGCACTCCCAGGTCCGTTCGGCGTCGTTGAAGCGCACCAGGCAGCCCAGATGGGTGCAGCGGGCCGAGACGGCGTGCGGGGTGCCGTCCTCGTCACGGTAGACCGCGCACCGGCTGCCTCCCACGCGTACCAGAGCGCCGGAGCCGGGCGCGATATCGGAGGCGTCATCGCCTTGCGTGGAGCGCAGCCGGTCGCCGATGAAGTGCTTGGCCACCGTCGCCTGAGTGTCGAGCAGTCGCCCCGCCTCCCGGATCGGGTGCAGCCTGCGGGGGTCGTAGAGCCCGGCGTGCGGCGGCTTCTCGCCGGTGATCAGGTCGGCGAGCAGCGTGCCCGCCATCGCCCCGTTGCTGATCCCCCAGCCGCCGAAGCCGGTGGCCACGTACACCTGGCGGGCCCCGGGGTGGAAGGGGCCGACGAACGGCACCCGGTCGGAGCTGAAGTTGTCTTGGGCTGCCCATCGGTAGGCCGGCTCGGCCGCAGGAAAGTGGCTGGTCAGCCAGTCGGTCAGGCGTTCGAAGCTGCCGCTTTCCTTGCCCGTACCCGTGCCCGGCGTGAACTTTTCGCCGGTCGCGATGAGCAGCCGCTGCCCGTCGTGCCAGGGCGCTGTGCGTACCGAGCGGGTGCTGCCCTCCGGCGTGATGTACATGCCGGAGGGGGCTTGGTCGGCGGGGAGTGTGGCGGCCACCACGAGTTCGCGGGTGGGTTCCAGGCGCGCGAACATCAGCGCGCGGTCGAAGATGGGGTAGTGGGTCGCGACCACCACATCCTGGGCCTTGATCACGGCCCCGCTCTCGGTCGTCACCCGGCAGGGCGTGCCCTCGCGCAGGCCGGTGACTCGGCTGCGCTCGTAGATCTGGCCGCCGCGCGCGGTGATGTCCTTGGCCAGCGCGAGCAGGTACCGGCGCGGATGGAACTGTGCCTGTCCGCTGACGCGCACCGCGCCAGCGACCGCAAAGGGGAGGTCTGTCTCGGTGACGAACGAGGCATCGAGGCCGGCGTCGGCCGCCGCCCGGGCCTCGGCGCGCAGGGTGCCGAGTTGGCTCGGGTCGGTGGCGTAGGTGTAGGCGTCGGCGCGTTCCCACTGGCAGTCAACGCCCAGTTCCACCGCGGTCCGCTCGATGCGGCGGATCGCCTCTTGCTGCGAGGTGGCGTAGTGGGCCGTGGCGCGTGCGCCGTGCGTGTCGCGAAGCGTCGCGTAGATCAGGGTGTGCAGGGCGGACACCTTGGCGGTGGTGTAGCCGGTGACCCCGGCGGCGATGCGGTCGGCCTCCAGGAGGACGACGGAGCGGCCCCGGCAGACCAGCTCCCATGCGGTGCACAAACCCGCCATGCCGCCGCCGATGACGGCGACGTCGGTGGTGGCGTCCGCGGGCACGTGGGGGTAGTCGGTCGCGGGCGTGCTGTCCATCCAGTACGACTCGTCGATGCCGGGCAGCGACGTCATAGGGCGCTCCTTCCGAAGCGGAGCGCCCGCCTCCGGGGGCTTCCGGTGTCCGGGGCGGCCTCCGCTGGCCGGGCCCCGAGTACCCCCCGGCCAGCTACGCGAAACGAGACCGCTGCTGCTTGGAACATGCAAAGGTGCGGGGCCCCTGGGGGAGGGCCCCGCACAGCGTGGGCGGTATCGCTTCGGTGGCTGAGCATGGGACGCCCGACCTTCGAGGCGACGAGCAGCATCCGCCAACGCTGGGGATGCTCGGCGACCGATGCGGGAGGGCGGTCAGCCGCCGAGGCGATGAGGGGGTCGGATGGCCTGTTGAGCGGCGGTGCGGTTAGTTACCGAAGCAGACGGTCTGGCTGCCGTAGTTGCGGCACTGGATCTGCTTTGCCGCGGTGCCGGCGTTGCCTGCACGGTCGGTGACGGTGAGGGCCGCCGTGTAGGTCTTCAGACCCGCCGGGTAGGTGTTCTTCACCTTCACGCCGGTGCCGGTCTTGCCATCACCGAACTTCCAGTCGTACGAGGCGATGTCGCCGTCCTTGTCGGTGGAGCGCGAGGCGTCGAAGCTGCACGCGTCGTTCCAGCAGGAGACGGAGAACTGTGCCACCGGCGGCACGCCACCTGCCGGCTTGCCCGTGCTCACCTTCTTGGTGACGGTGCCCGTCTTGCCACTGTTGTCGGTCACCGTCAGCTTGACCTCGTACGAGCCGCTCTTGTCGTACGTGTGCGACGGCTTGACGCCCTCGCCGGTCTTACCGTCGCCGAACTCCCACGCGTACGACGCGATCGAGCCGTCCGCGTCTGTTGAAGCCGACGCGTCGAAGGTGCACGTCGTGTTGGCCTCGGAGCAGGTCGGGGTGAACTCCGCAGTCGGCTTGCCCGGGGTTACGGGTCCGCCGAGCTTGGTGACATCGAGGAACTTGTTGGGCGAACCGGTACCCGGGTTGGTGACGACGCCGTCACGTGCGGCGGCGATCACCGCGTCGGTGGCCTGCGTGGCGCTCGCGTTCGGATTGGCCTCCAGGTAGATGGCCAGCGCGCCGGCGGCGTGCGGCGAGGCCATGGAAGTGCCGCTCATGTTGGCCTTGCCGGTGTCCGAGCTGTTGCTGGCCGAGTTGATGTTGCCGCCCGGGGCGAACAGGTCTATGCAGCGACCGTAGTTGGAGAAGCTGGAGCGTGCGTTGTTGCTGTCGGTGGAGCCGAGCGACAGCGCCTCGGGCGTGTCACCGGGCGAGGTTCCGCACGAGTCCTGGTTTGAGTTGCCCGCCGAGATTGCGGTCGGGAAGCCTGCCTGTACGGCTCGCTTGGTTGCCTCGCGCATGCCCTGCGGGTCGGCGTTCGCACCGCCGGAGCCAAGGCTCATGTTGATGACGCCGGGCTTCTTGCCGTTCTTGATGACCCAGTCGATGCCCTCGATGGTGTCCGCGTCGGGGCCGTTGCCCTTGCAGTCGAGCACCCGTACGGCGACGATCTTCGCCTTCTTCGCGACGCCGTACTCCTTGCCGGCGATGGTGCCCGCGACATGCGTGCCGTGGCCGTAGCAGTCGGACGCGTCAGCGTCGTTGTCGAGGAAGTCGTAGCCGGAGGTGGCCCGGCCTTCGAAGGTCTGGTGCGAGAACCGGGTACCGGAGTCGATGACGTACGCGGTGACACCCGCGCCCGTGCCCGGGTAGTTGTATGCCTCGTCCTGCTTGCCGTCCACGGCGTCAAGGCCCCAAGACGGCGGCTTCGACTGGCTGCCGCCCTCGGTTGCGTGCACCATCAACGACTGCTGGACGTACGCCACATCAGGGTCCGCCGCCAGCCGCTTGGCCTGCGTCGGGGTCATCTTGGCCGAGAAACCGCGCAGGGCGGCGGTGTAGATCCGGTCAGCGTTGCCGCCGTAGCGGTCGGTGAGCTGGTCCGCCTGGTCCGCGACGGCGCTCTCGGCCGCCGCGGCGACCGGGGTAGTGCCCTTGAGGGAGACGATGTACAGGCCATCGATGGCGCCCGGGACTCCGGCGTTGATGACGCGGCCTTCGGCAGTCGTGCCGCCGTTGTCTGCGGTGGCCTGTGCGGGTGCGCCGGTCATGGCCAGCGCGGCGGTGGCGGCGAGCCCGGTACAGCACGCCGTCAACCAGCGGTAGGTGTTTCTTGTGGTTCGCATTCTCAGTGCCTTTGCCTCTCCAACTCGATGAGTGCTCGGTGGGAATGCTCAGTTGTGCGGTGGGGCGCCGGCCGCCGGAAGCGGACGACCGGTTGAAGCAGGCGGGCAGTCGCAGCGAGCAATCTGTGGGGACGCTCGCTCGTGCTGCCCACCCCGGTGGGAGGGGCGCGTCCGCGGTCGGGAAGTGGACGCGCCCGGACCCCACCGGTCGTTGCGGCGAGGCGTTCGACCGCCGCAACGAAGCGCTGAGCCGCTGAAACGGTGGGAACCGATCAAGCGGGGCTATGGGTGGTGTGTGGTGATGCGGGGTGGGTTAGCCGTTGAAGCAGAAGGCCCGGCCGCCGAAGTCCCAGCACTGGATCTTCTTCGACGTGGTAGCGGCGTTGCCTGCCCGGTCGGTGACCGTGAGGTCCACCGAGTAGTCCTTCTGGCCCGCCGGGTAGGTGTTCGACGTGGTCACGCCGGTGCCGGTCTTGCCGTCACCGAACTTCCAGGCGTAGGAGGCGATGTCGCCGTCCTTGTCCGTGGTCTTCGAGGCGTCGAAGTCGCACTTGTCGTACCAGCAGGAGACCGAGACCTGCGGCACCGGCGACTCGCCCACCGACTTGCCGGCGCTGACCTTCTTGGTGACGGTGCCGGTCTTGCCACTGTTGTCGGTGACCGTCAGCTTGACGTCGTACGTACCGTTCTTGTCGTACGTGTGCGACGGCTTGACGCCCTCGCCGGTCTTGCCGTCACCGAACTCCCACGCGTAGCTGGCGATCGAACCATCCGAGTCCTTCGACGCCGACGCGTCGAAGCCGCACGTGTTGTTGGCTTCGGAGCAGGCCGGCGTGAACTCCGCGGTCGGCTTGCCCGGGTCTGCCGGGGCACCGAGCTTGGTGACGTCGAGGAACTTGTTGGGCGAGCCGCTGCCCGGGTTGGTGACGACGCCGTCGCGTGCGGCGGCGAGCACCGCGTCGGTGGCCTGGGTGCCACTCGCGTTCGGGTTGCTCTCCAGGTAGAGGGCGAGCGCGCCGGCGGCGTGCGGCGAGGCCATGGAGGTACCACTCATGTTGGCCTTGCCGGTGTCCGAGCTGTGGCTGGCCGAGTCGATGCTGCCACCGGGCGCGAACAGGTCCACGCAACGACCGTAGTTGGAGAAGCTGGAGCGTCCGTTGTTGCTGTCGGTGGAGCCGAGCGACAGCGCCTCGGGCGTGTCACCGGGCGAGGTTCCGCACGCGTCCTGACCGGCGTTGCCCGCCGCGACCGCGGTCGGGAAGCCCGCCTGCACGGCCCGCTTCGTCGCCTCGCGCATGCCCTGCGGGTCGGCGCCTTCGCCGCCTGAGGTGAGGCTCATGTTGATGACGCCGGGCTTCTTGCCGTTCTTGATGACCCAGTCGATGCCCTCGATGGTGTCCGCGTCGGGGCCGTTGCCGGAGCAGTCGAGCACCCGCACAGAGACGATCTTCGCCTTCTTCGCGACGCCGTATTCCTTGCCGGCGATGGTGCCCGCGACATGGGTGCCGTGGCCGTAGCAGTCGGACGTGTCGGTGTCGTTGTCCAGGAAGTCATAGCCGGACGAGGCCCGGCCCTCGAACGTCTGGTGCGAGGCACGAGCACCGGAGTCGATGACGTACGCGGTGACTCCCGCGCCCGTACCGGGGTAGTTGTACGCCTTGTCCTGCTTGCCATCCACGGCGTCCAGGCCCCAGGAGGGCGGGTTGGGCTGGCTGCCGCCCTCGGCCGCGCGCACCATCAACGACTTTTGGACGTACGCCACGTCGGGGTCCGCCGCCAACCGCTTGGCCTGCGCGGGGGTCATCTTGGCGGAGAAGCCGCGCAGGGCGGCGGTGTAGATCCGGTCAGCGTTGCCGCCGTAGCGGTCAGTGAGCCGGTCCGCCTGATCGGCGACGGCGACCTCGGCCGCGGCGGAGATCGAGGTGGCGCCCTTGAGCGAGACGATGTACAGGCCATCGATGGCGCCCGGAGCTTCGGCGTTGATGACGCGGCCTTCGGCAGTCGTGCCGCTGTCTGCGGTGGCCTGGGCGGGTGCGCCGGCCATGGCCAGCGCCGCGGTGGCGGCGAGCCCGGTACAGCACGCCGTCAACCAGCGGTAAGTCTTTTTCGCGGTACGCATCCTGGGTGCCTTGCCTCTCCAACTCGGTGAGTGCTCGGTGGGGGTACTCGGTCGTTCGGTGGGAGGGGCGCGCCCGCGATGGGAGACGGGCGCGCCCCGGGCCCCACCTGTTGCTGCGGCGGGATGTTCGACCGCCGCGGCGAGGTGCTCAGCCGCTGAAACGGTGGGAGCGCATCAAGCAGGACCAGGGGCGATGTCCCGTGCGGCTGGGGGCGCTGCCCGGTGCTGCGAGGTGGGTTAGCCGTTGAAGCAGAAGGCCCGGCCGCCGAAGTCCCAGCACTGGATCTTCTTCGACGTGGTAGCGGCGTTGCCTGCCCGGTCGGTGACCGTGAGCTCTACCGAGTAGTCCTTCTGGCCCGCCGGGTAGGTGTTGGACGTGGTCACGCCGGTGCCGGTCTTGCCGTCACCGAACTTCCAGGCGTACGAGGAGATGTCACCGTCCTGATCGGAGGACTGGCCGGCGTTGAAGTCGCACTTGTCGTACCAGCAGGAGACCGAGAACTGCGGCACCGGCGACTCGCCCACCGACTTGCCCGCGCTGACCTTCTTGGTGACGGTTCCGGTCTTGCCACTGTTGTCCGTCACGGTCAACTTGACGTCGTACGCACCGTTCTTGTCGTACGTGTGCGACGGCGTGGCGCCCTCGCCGGTCTTGCCGTCCCCGAATTCCCACGCGTAGCTGGAGATCGAACCGTCCGAGTCCTTGGACGCCGACGCGTCGAAGCGGCACGTCGTGTTGTCTTCGGAGCACGCTGCGTCGAACTCGGCGGTGGGCGTGCCGGGCTCGACGGGTCCGCCGAGCTTGGTGACGTTGAGGAGCTTGTTGGGCGAGCCGCTACCCGGGCTGCCGACGACGCCGGAGTCGGCGTTGTTCACCAGGGCGTCGCGCACCTGCTGCGGGGTGGCGTTCTTGTTGCTGGAGAGGTAGAGCGCGGCGGCGCCCGCGGCGTGCGGGGTGGCCATCGAGGTGCCGCTCATGACGGTGTCGTTGCCACCGTTCTTGGTGGACTTGATGTTGCCACCGGGGGCGAACAGGTCAAGGCAGCGGCCGAGGTTGGAGAAGTTGGAGCGGCTGCCGTTTTGGTCCGTGGAGCCGAGGGTGATGGCGGCGGGCAGTCGCGCGGGGCTGGTGCCACAGGCGTCCTTGCCGTAGTCGTTGCCCGCGGCGACGGCGACCGGGGTGCCGGAATTGATGGCGCCCTGCACCGAGTCGTCTATGGCCTGGTCAATGCCACCGCCGAGGCTCATGTTGGCGACGGCGGGCTTGACGGCGTTCTTGGCCACCCAGTCCATGCCGCCGACGACCTGCTCGGTGGAGCCCGAGCCCTGGCAGTCCAGCACGCGGACGGCGACGAGCTTCACCTTTTTGGCGACGCCGTAGTCCTTGCTGCCGATGGTCCCGGCAACATGCGTGCCATGCCCATGACAGTCACTGGCATCCGCGTCGTTGTCGATGAAGTCACGGCCGCTACTGGCCCGGCCCTCGAAGTTGGAGTGCCGAAGGTCGGTGCCGGTGTCCACGACGTACGCGGTGACGCCCTCGCCCTGGTTCGGGTAGTTGTACGCGCTGTCCTGCTTGCCGTCCACGGCGTCCAGGCCCCACGACGGCGGGTTCGGCTGGCTGCCAACGGCCTTGACCACGTTGTTCGTCTGGACGTAGCGGACATCGGGGCTGGCCGCTATGCGCGCCGCTTGCGCCGGGGTGGCCTGGATGGAGAAGCCGCGGAACGCCGACGCGTACACCGAACGCACTGTGCCGCCATGCTCATCAGCCAGTTCCTTGGCCTGGGCCGTCACCACGGATCTGGTTTCGGCGGCGATCGAGGGCGTGCCCTTGAGGGCAACGATGTACTGGCCCTTGATCGCGTCCGCCTGTCCGGCGCCGATGACCGTGCCCTGCGCGACGCTGCTGCCACCGGAGGCGCTCGCCACGCCGCTGCCGACCATCGCGAACACCGTCGCGGCGGCAGCGCTCAAACACAGCGCGTTCCACTGCTTTTTCCGTGCTGCCATCACTCGCTCCTTGTCGGGGGCCGCCCGGCCCGATGTGCGGTCGGGCCGGGCGAGGGGTCTGTCACCGACACCGTTGAGGGGTGTGGGGTGTGAGAGGTACAACGACGCCGGATGACGGGCTTACCTTCGCTGCGTGTGGGGCTCGGAACAATCCGTGGCGCGATAGGTATTGCGTACGCATTCGATGCGGCACGCCATGCTGGCGGGTTGGGCCGGCGCGTGCGGCTTTGGCTTTGGGGTAGCCGGACTTACGGGGCCGACCTGGTCCGACAAGAGGGCACTCGACCACATATGGGGGGAAATCATGGGATACGTGCGAATCGGAGTTTTGGTGCTCGACTGCGTGGAGCCCCGAGAACTTGCGGACTTCTATCTGGCCGTCCTCGACGGCGAGGTATGCCCAGGCGCCGACAGCGACCGGATCGACGTCACGGGAGCGCACGGCTTACGGATGGGCTTTCGCCGGGACCTCCATGCGATCGCGCCGAGCTGGCCGCGCCCGGAGACGTCGCAGCAGGCCCACTTGGAACTCGTAGTGGATGAACAGGATATGGACGCCGCCGAGCGCCAACTGATCGGTCTTGGCGCCCGCCCCCTGGAGACCAGGGAAAAGACCGGGCCGCACGAGATCCGCCTCTACGCCGACCCGGCCGGCCATCCGTTCGCCCTGCGGTGCTCCACCTCATCGAGGCCCAAGATCGGGTAGGCAGCGCGGGCGCCAGAGCAGCTGGCACAGCAGGCATGTGACACAGCGGGCACGACACAGCAGGCATGTGACACAGCGGGCATGTGACACACCGACGCCGGTGCCGATATCGGCACCGGCGTCATCGGTATCAGGCGACGCCAACGTGGTCACCAGCGATATGAGCATTACTGGCACCGCTGGCACCGCCGGCATCACCGGCTTTGCGGCTCAAGGCCCAGGCCCTGTGGTGGGGCGCGTCGTATGACGGCTCAGGCGGGCGCGGTGGTCCGGGCGCGACTAGCCTCGCGTACCTCGCGGCGGGGCAGTGCGAGGGCGTCGGCGAGTTCGGTCAACTCCTGCTCGGTGGGCTGTACGGGCCCGTCCGCGCCCTCCTCGGCGAAGACCCGGATGCGTGGGGTGCGAATGCCGGTGCGATCCGCGAGTGACTGCGCGGTCAGGTGTCGGCGTCGCATGGTCTCTTGCAGCAGTTGCGAAAGGTCAGCCATTCTCTGCGGCTGCCCAGAACCAATTGATTCACCCCGCGCCAGGTGAGATGCGTGCTTCTGGTGAGTTCGGGAAGACGCGACCAGTGGTCACGTGAACCGTGGACGATAGGTAGGGGGTGCCATGGATGCAGGGCCGTGGGGCGGAGGCCGAAGCTGGCCCGCCCTGGAAGACGTCGAATTTCTCACCGCACACTTCGAGGGGGACATCAGCGATATACCGGATGCTCGGCTGGCGGCGAGTCAATCCCTGGACACCCTCATCTGCCGTGATCCGCCGACCAGCCCCATCAGTCACGGCGACATTTTGGTGGTGGTCACGGAACTGGGCGCCAACGCCGTCCAGTACGCTCCCGGCCCCTTCACCTTGCGGCTGCGCCGTACATTCGATGGGGTACATGTGACCGTGGCCGACACCAACCCCACACCGCCCACGCCTCGACGCTGCGATCCGGCACGCGGGGCCGGCGGCATCGGCTGGCACCTCATCCAGGCCCTGGCCGATCAGGTCGATGTGGTACGCAAGCCGGACGGCAAAGACATTCATGCCTTTTTGCCCTGGTGAGGTCTGGCGACAGGGCGTAGGGGTACACGGAAAGCCCGCAATGGCAGTAGCCGGCTAGCTGCTGCACAGGCGCGACGCAAGGTGCCCGGCCCCTCACGGGGCACGGCATCCGGGCGCGCTGGCGAAGGGATGGCGGTCAGTGTGATCGAGAGCGTGCAAGAAGACGAGCAGTTCGTTGGCGTGCGGACGTATGCGCAGGTCGATGCGGCCCTGAAGGGCCTGTCGGCCCGACGAGATGACCAGCCACAACTGCTTGCCGGCGAGGCAGCCGCATTGCAGTGGGCGATGGGTCACCTCGCTCCCGCGCCGGTCACTGGGGCTAGCGCCAGCGACCTGCCTGACCTGCGGCTACTGACGGCCGAGGTGGATGCCACCGTCGTCCAGCTGGACGACATCACCACCTCGGCCACCAGTCGCGACTACCTCCGTGGTGTGCACGATGCTCTGCTGTGGATCTGCGGATACAGCGATGACCCCCTGTGAAGATGACCCCGCCTGAAGCAGCCACCGGTACGCCGCTGCCACCCGCGCCGGCTACCGCCAGTTGCACTAGCTACGGTCACCTCCACTAGCTGCCGCCTGGCACCTCGTTTCGCGAGGTGACGTTCAGCTTGCGGAGCACCTTGGCCACGTGCTGCTCGACCGTTCGCGGCGACAAAAACAGCACGTCCGCGATCTCCCGGTTCGTATGGCCGAGTGCCACGAGGCGAGCTACCTCCTTCTCGCGCGGTGAAAGCTGGTCACCATAGCCGCGCCGACCGCGCCGGGACGGGGTACTGACACCGTTGCCACGTAGCACTCGACGGCAGCGAGCCGCATCGCGTGTGGCACCCAGCGCGGCAAAGCGCTCGGCGAGGTCGGTCAGCTCCGCCGCCAGCTGCGCCCCGAGCTTGTGCTCCACACTGCCCAGACCGGCCGCACCGCCCAGATCCGCTGATCCGCCCAGACCGGCCGATCCGCCCGAACCGGCTGATTCGGTCACACCCCCCAGCGGCCCGCCCGTACCCAGCACATCGCCCGGATGGTCCACTCCGACCGCGCCGCTGAGGTCAGCCGTACCCGCCGCGCCGGTCAGCCCCTCCACCTCAACCGTGGCGCCCAGGCCATCGAGGCTCGCGCGACCGCTGCTGATGCCCGCGTCGAGGCGGCAGCGTACGGCCGCCTCGGCGGTACGGGCCGCCGAGTACGGCCTGGGCAAGGCGGCGTAGCGCGCGCTCGCCGTCTCGAAGGCGTCGATGGCCGTGGTCCAGCAGCCCCGTGCGTAGGCCACGGTTCCCCGACAGGCGTCCAGGGCTGCGATGGCCAGCGGCGCATCGCAGTTGGCGATGCCCGCCGCGTACTCGCTGACCAGGGCCTCCGCCTCGGTCACCCGCCCGCAGCGGACGAGCGCGGCCACCGCCATCGGCATGAGGTCCGCGCCCCACACCCACATCTCCTTGCGGCGTACCCGCGCCACGGCCCGTTCGGCCTCGGCGCGGCCCGCCTCCAGTTCGCCGCGGGCCACGCGCACCCGGGTCATGGCCCCGGCTGCGGCGGCCAGGATGGGGGCGGGCGCGTTGGCGGGGTCGCCGAGCGCGGCGGCGTCGAGTTCGGCGGTGGCCTCGTCCCACTCACCGCGGGCAATGGCGAGCAATCCGAGAACCAGATGCGCATCGGCGGAGATGCCCGAAACGCCTTGCACCACGTCGAGCACCCGGCGGGCACGCTCGGCCAGCCCTTGCCAGTTGCCGATGCTCCACTCCAGCCGTAGCGAGGTGCCGTCGATGATCCCCTGGAGGAACGGCGCGCCGCACTCGGCGGCGAGCCGCTGTCCCCGGTGCCGGAATTTTTGCGCCGCCGGGTAATGCCCGAGCCAGGTCGTGGCCTCGGCCAGATTGCCGGACAGCCGGGCGATCTGGAGGCGTTCGGCGATGGTCTGCCCGGCGCCCATCAACTCCTTGGCCCTGGCCCAGGCCGTGGGGTCGCCCGCCATCATGAGCAGCGTGACGTGATTGCCGCGCACGGCCAACCGCAGGGCCGGGTCCGACTGGTCGGCGACGAGCGCTTCGGCTCGGGCTATCCACAGCTGGTACACCGAATACGGGTGCTCGCCCCAACTCGCCATCGCCAGCGCAGCCATGCCGCGGGCAGCGAGCGCCGGATAGTCGCGCAGCTCCTCGACCGCGATCTCGGTGTCCACGCGGCCCTGTTCGTAGTTGCCTGCCTGATTGTTGAGCAGCAACCCGAGGTTGAGTCGTATCTCGCCGCGTACGGCATCGGGCATGTCGCCGTCGCGCACGATGCGGCGCAGCAGACCGGCGGCCCTGCGGTAGGCGAGGCCGATCACCGCGGCCCGGCTGAGCTGGACGGCGAGTCTGGCCCGATCGCCGATGCGTAACTCCGGATCGGACAGCAAGCCCTCCAGGATTTCCACCGCGACGGCGATGTCGCCGAGTTCCCTGGCGGCGTCGGCCGCCGCCTCGCTATGCCGCAGCCAGACGTCGAGGTCGCCGGCTTGCCGCGCGTGGTAGGCGAGTTGGACGAGCGGTGGCGGGTCGGCGGCGGCGAGCGCGGCCATCACTCGGCGGTGCAGCCGGCGCCGGTCCACACCGGGCAGGGAGCTGTAGACCGCCTGCTGGGCGAGGGAGTGCCGGAAGCCGTAGCGGTCACCACCGAAGTCGAACAGCACGCCCGCCAGCAACGCCTCTCTGATCCCGCTGCCCGCATCGGCACCGCCGCCACCACCACCGCCCGGAAGTTCGGGCGCGCCGAAGGACTCGAGTTCGGTCGTATCGAGGTCACCGCCGGCGAGCCCGGCCGCGTCGAGGTCCGTGTCCTCGTTCGCTTCGGTCCCGGGTGCGGCGGCAGCTGCGGCGCCGGCCTCGGCTCCGCGTACGCGCGCCGGCTCGGCGCCCCCGAAGGGCCGGGGCTCGGTGGACCTGGGCTCGCCGCACACCACGGTGGCGATCAGGTCCTCCGCCGCGGGAATGCGCAACACGGCCGCCGCCTGCACCACGGCCATGGCGTCCGGCGAAAGGGCCGTCATGCGGTCCACCATCGCCTCGCGCAGCAGCGTGGGGACCTCCATGGCGTCGAGCGTCTCGCGAGCCGGGTTCCAACCCGCCGGAAAGCCGTCGCCGCTGAGCGCGCGGACGACCTCCTCCAGGACGAAGGGGATGCCCGCGGTGCGTTCGTGCAGTTCGGCGGCGAGCCGGGTGGGTACCGCCGCGCTGCCGGTGATGGCAGCGGTGAGGCTGCGTACGGCCGGCACGTCCAGTGGCTGGAGCGGGATGAGGACCGAGGTGGTGCCGGGTGGATGCCGGTAGGCGCGGCCCAGCGGCAGCCCGGCGCCCGGCAGGTCCTCACGGCGGTAGCTGAGCACCACGGACACCCCGGCGGGCGGGTCATCGACGAGGAAGCGGACCAGGTCGCGGGTGCCGTCGTCGGCCCAGTGCAGGTCCTCCACGATGACGACGACCTGACCGAGCGGTTCGAGCAACGCGCGCACGGCGCGAAACAGCCGGTGTTGGCGGGACCGATGGTCCTGGAGCGCTTCCGGCGCGGGCGGCAACGCGTCGGCCAACTCCGGCAGATAGGGCCGCAGCGAGCCGCATACGGGGTTGAGTCCGCTCGGCACCCGGCCTTCGAGTTGCCGCAACAGATCGAAGAACGGGCCGTAGGGGAACGGCTCGCGCAGTGGATGGCAGGTGCCGGGCAGAATGCGGCGGCCCCGTACGGATGGATGCGCAAGTGCCTCCCGGATGAGCCGGGACTTGCCGATCCCGGCCTCTCCTTCGACAAGGGCGACCGAGGGTGGATGGATGATCGCGTCAAGCAGTGTGTGGAGCTCGCCGGTGCGCCCGACGAGGACCGGCGCTCCCGAACGGCGAAGAATGGAACTGGTCATGAGGGGACTCCGTGCCCGAGGGAAGGCCGAGGCCGTGCTCCGCGATGGCCAGCCGGCGCTGAGGCGCCCGGTTCGGCTGTGCTGCATCTGCCGGCCGTCTCGGATAGGTACCGGTATCCCGGTCTTCTCCGTTATGCCGGTACCCTCCGGTCTTTTTCGGTCTTCCGTCTCCTCCGGCTCGCCTGTTGCCCGTCGGTCACCGCGGTGACGTGAAGCTACTTTCCGCAGGCCGCTGGGGCAAGGGGGTACGCACCATGACCCGGCCATCGCGAATGGGCCGCGCTCACGGCGGGGCACGGTTTCGGCCACGGCGGGGGCCGCAGGGGGCGCTGTCCGGGCTTGGTGCCGGCTGCGATACGACCGAGCCGCGACGGGCCCGTGGGGTACTGGGGCGGTCGGGCTGGCCAAAGCCCGGCGGGCTCGGCGGTGTGCTCAGCGGCGGGCCCAGCGGAGATTTGGGACCGGCCGGGCGCGGGCCAGGCTAGTGGGACGCGCCGGTGGAGCAGTGCGGCGGAACGGCCCGGCGGGCCCGCTCGTCGGGTGCCGGCCAGCGCCGGCACCCGCCCGTTTCAGCCAGTTACCGAGCAGCTCAGCCGGGTCCCCGAACCCGTGCGACACGCCACCAGGCGTGCCGCGGAATCTCGGTGTCCCGCCTCGTCGGTCACGGTGAGCGTGATGCGGTACTGCCCCACGCGGCGGTACGTGTGTGAGGGTGCCGGCTCCGAGCCCGTGGACCCGTCTCCGTAGTCCCAGGCGTACGAGCCGATCGCGTCGTCGAGGTCGAGGGATACGCGACCGTCAAAGGTGCAAGCCTCGTACAGGCAGCTGGCCAGCAGGTGCGCCGTGGGCGCCAAGCCCTCCCTCGGCGCAGGACCGGTCGCCACCATCACCTGCCCGGGTGCCGGAATTGCCGGTCTAGGCGCGGGCGTTTCCTGCCCAGTTGCCGACGTTGCCAGCCCGGGCACGGGAATCGCCTGCCCGGGCGCGAGAGTTACCTGTCCTGGTGCGGGAGTTGCCGGGCTCGGTTCCGGAACCAGCGCGCCCGGCTGCGGGGCCGCCGATGCCGACGGCGCGCCCAGTACCGCAAGAGCCATGCACGCAGCCCCCAGCCACGCGCCCCGTCCGCCCCGCGCACTCCGTATCCCACCGCATCGCGTCCGCGTCATTGCTTCGAGCCTCCCATTCCGCAATGGATGAGGCCGCCTGTAGGGGGTGGCCGACGCCGAACGCCGCTGGCCGCGTACGGCGCCGGCGCCTCTCCCCACGGGAGGCCGAAGGTCCGGCTCGTAGCGCCCCATGAAACGCTGCCGGACCTCGCACGAGCCGGAAACCGGCTCACGCGCCACCCTGGTCCACCGCCACGCGGTCAGCAATCCGTAGTCGCTACGCAGCCAATACGTATTCGACGATCAGGTCAACGCCCTTTGAGTTCGGTGCATTTGATGCGTAGCGCTACGGACCGATACGCGGATTGTTCTGCTTCAACTTCCGCCTCTACGGTCCCCACATCTCCCAACCCGACATGCACCCGCCAAAAGCACCCTGCGAAGAGCGGAATCTGGGCCCCCCGGAACCGGGGCCTCAGCGACCGCGCCTCGCACCCAACGGCCCACGCGGCGCACCGACACACCGGCGCCACGGGGCCCACCGGGGCGAAGCCGGCGAGTTGCATGTCGATCGGACGGGGGCCGCCCGCTCCCATGGCGGGCTCCTACCTGGAAAGGGAAGGCATGAGAGGAACCAAACGGCTGGCCAAGGTGGCCAGCCTCGCGGTGGCGGCCCTAGCGTTCGCACCCCTGTTCGCCGGGGGCGCTCAGGCGGTGGCCGACGACGCCACAGATCGCCAGCAGGCCGTCAACCCGACCGACACGGCACCCGCTCCCAGCGGCCCGCACGCCAAGATCATCGGCGGCGAGCCCACGACGGTCGCCGCGTTCCCGTACATCATCGCCGCGCTGCGCGAGGGCGGGCCGCGCCCGATGGGCCAAACCTGTACCGGCTCGGTGATCGGCCCGAAGACGATCCTGATCGCCGCCCACTGCAAGGACAGCGAGGGGACCAAGTCCTTCTACTACGGCGCCGATGACCTCAACAAGCCCGAGGGTGGCGTCAAGCTGGACGTCGTTTCCTACACCCAGCACCCCAAGTACGAGTCGCCGAACGGCTGGCAGACCGGCTATGACGTGGCCGTCGTCCAGACCCAGCAGACGATCCCGGTCAAGGGCGGGCAGTACGCCAAGTTCGCCACGTCGGCCGATAGCGAGCTGTCCAAGCCGGGCAAGACCGGCACCGCGATCGGCTACGGCCGTACGCGGGACGGCGAGAACCAGTACGCGCAGGTCAAGAAGGCCAGCCTGCCGGTCGTGGACGGGCGCAACACCTGCGGCTCGTTCGGTGGCTTCAACGACGCCTACATGGTGTGCGCCGGATACGCGGACGGCCACGACGGCATCTGCCAGGGTGACAGCGGTGGCCCGCTGGTCGTGGACGGTGTCGTGATCGGCGTCGCCTCCTGGGTGAAGACCGGTTGCGGTAGCTACGGCGCCTGGGGCCGCCTCACGGGCGAGATGGGTGACTGGGTCAAGACCCAGCTGCCCAACGTCGAGCCCGGCGCTCCCACCGCCGAGTTCGACGCAGCGTGCTCCGAGGACAACACGACGTGCCGCTTTGACGCGTCGGCGTCCAAGGACTCGGATGGTTCGATCTCCAGCTACGCGTGGGAGTTCGGCGATGGCAAGACCGGCGAGGGTGACAAGCTGTCGCACACGTACGACAAGAACGGTGCGTACCAGGTCAAGCTGACCGTTACGGACAACAGTGGCAAGACCGGAACCGTCACCAAGAAGGTCAGCGCCGGCAAGTCGGTGGGCGAGTCGCCGGTGCCGCAGTTCTCGGTCTCCTGCTGGTACGACAAGTGCGACTTCGACGCCTCGAAGAGCACGGACAAGGACGGCGACATCGCCTCCTACGCCTGGAAGTTCGGTGACGGCAAGACCGGCACCGGCGTGACCACGTCGAACTCCTACCCGGCGGGCCAGAAGACCTACTCGGCGGAGCTCACGGTCACCGACCGGGCAGGCAACGCCGCTACCGCCTCGAAGAAGATCCAGTGCTGGGACTTCGGCGGCCGGGCCTTCTGCTTCAACGGCTGATCTCGCGCTACGGCGCATCGTGCGGGGCCTCCCCCAGGGGCCCCGCACACGCATGTCTGGGTCTGTCGCCCGCGTTCACGTGGGAGCCGATGCCGAGGCTGAAGCTGAAGCCAAGGCCGACGCCGATGCCGTCACCGCCGCATCGCCCAGGTCGGCCGTCCGCAGGTATTCGAGCAGCACCCGGCGCAGCTCGCGGGCGGCGCGCGGCGGTGCCACGTCCTTACGGTGCGCAACGGCGATGGTACGGGCCATTTCCGCGCCCACGAACGGCGTGACCCGTAGTCCCGAGCGGGCCGCCACCATGCCGGGCACCACCGCGATGCCAAGGCCCGCGCGGACGAAGCCGAGCACGGCGTCCATCTCGCCGCCCTCCACGGTGAGGGTGGGCTCGAATCCGGCCGCCCGGCAGGCTGCCGTGGTGAACTCCCGCAGGTCATAGCCGCGCCGAAACATGGCGAGCGGCTTGCCTCGCAGATCGGCGACCCGTATCCGGGGGCGCGAGCCGGCCGGGGGCGGCGAGGTGGGCGACGAGACCACCACCAGTTCCTCGTGCAGGAGCTCGGTGGTGGCCAGGGCGGGGCCCTGGCTGGGCTGCGGGCTGATGATCAACGCAAGGTCCAGCTCGCCCGCGCCCAGGGTGCGTACCAGGTCCTGCGAGCCGTCCTCGTCCACGATGAGGTCCACGCCGGGAAACTCGTCGTGGAAGCGGCGCAACACATCGGGCACCAGGCTGGCGCACAGGCTCGGGGGCGCGCCGAGCCGCACCCGGCCGCGCCGCAACTGCGCCACCTCCTGCACCTCACGGCGCGCGGTCTCGGTGTCGGCGAGGATCTGCCGGGCCAGTGGCAGCAGCGCGGCCCCCGCGTCGGTGAGGGTGATGTTGCCGCGCGCCCGGTGGAAGAGATCCGCGCCCAGTTCCCGTTCCAGGGCGCGGATCTGCTGCGAGAGCGAGGGCTGTGCCACATGCAGCGCCTCGGCTGCCCGCGTGAAGTGCCGAAGGTCCGCGACGGCGGCGAAATAGCGAAGCTGTTGCAACTGCATGCTCGAATGATAGCCAGCGCCTATGAGAACGAGCTTGTTCATGTCTTGGACTAATGGCACGGGGTGTCTCTAGCGTCGGTTGACATGGCACTGGCTACTCGGACGGAGCGTTCCCCGTCCCTCATCGGCTCTGTATGGCGGTCAACCGTCGGCAAGAAGACGATCATGGCCGTGTCGGGCGCGCTCATGCTCGGCTACCTGATCGCGCACCTGGCGGGCAACCTCAAGGTGTTCTTCGGCGCCGACGACTTCAACGGCTACGCCCACTGGCTGCGGACCATTGGCGCGCCCATCCTGCATCACGGCTGGTTCCTGTGGCTCGTGCGGCCCGTGCTGCTCGCCGCCGTGGTGCTGCACGGCATCACGGCGTACCAACTCAGCCGCCGCGACCGGGCGGCGCGCCCACACAAGTACGTGCATCAGCGGCAGCGCCAGAGCTACGCGACGCGCACCATGCGTTGGGGCGGGGTGATCCTGACCCTGTTCATCGTGTGGCACATCCTCGACCTCACGACGCTCACCGTGAACGAGCGGGCGGAGGAGGGCCACCCGTACGAGAACCTCGTCGCCTCGTTCAACACCTGGTACGGCAACACCATCTACATCACCGCCATGGTCGCCGTGGGCCTGCATGTCAGGCACGGCTTGTGGAGCGCCGCGCAGACCCTCGGCATGAACAGCGCACGCAGCGACCGCGCTCTGAAGGCCACGGCCAACGGTCTGGCGCTGGTGATGACGTGCGGATTCATCTCTATTCCGGTGAGCGTGATGCTCGGATTGGTGGACTGACATGGCTGACGCGACTTCGCACGCAACCGCCGCTGACCCGACCTCTGATACGGCCTCGGACGCGGCTTCTGGCGTGCCTCCTACTGACAACGCGGCCCCGGGGGTGATCGCCGGCTCCCGCGCCTCCAGCGCCCTTTCCGGTGGCGCCGCCGCCGCGGGTGACTACGCCGCGTACTCGGTGGGCGTGCCCTTGGTGGACACCAAGGCGCCGAAGGGCCCGATCGAGGAACGTTGGAAAACCCGCCGCTTCGAGGCGAAGCTGGTCAACCCGGCCAACCGGCGCAAGTACACCGTCATCGTGGTCGGCACCGGCCTCGCCGGTGGTGCCGCCGGGGCGACGCTGGCCGAACAGGGCTACCACGTCGTGCAGTTCTGCTACCAGGACTCCCCGCGCCGCGCCCACTCCATCGCCGCGCAGGGCGGCATCAACGCCGCCAAGAACTACCGCAACGACGGAGACTCGATACGGCGGCTGTTTTACGACACCGTCAAGGGCGGCGACTTCCGCGCCCGCGAGTCCAACGTGCACCGGCTCGCCGAGACGTCGGTGGAGATCATCGACCAGTGCGTGGCGCAGGGCGTGCCGTTCGCCCGCGAATACGGTGGGCTGCTCGACACCCGCTCGTTCGGCGGCGTACAGGTCTCGCGGACCTTCTACGCCCGCGGCCAGACGGGTCAGCAACTGCTGCTTGGCGCCTACCAGGCACTGTCGAAGGAGATCGCGGCGGGCCATGTGGAGATGCACCCACGTACCGAGATGCTCGACCTGATCGTCATCGACGGCCGGGCGCGCGGCATCGTGGCCCGCGACCTGATCACGGGCAGGGTGTCCACGTATCTCGCCGACGCGGTGGTGCTGGCATCCGGCGGGTACGGCAACGTCTTCTACCTGTCCACCAACGCCAAGAACTCCAACGCCACCGCCATTTGGCGAGCGCACCGCAAGGGCGCCTACTTCGCCAACCCCTGCTTCACCCAGATCCATCCGACGTGCATCCCGCGCTCGGGCGACCACCAGTCGAAGCTGACGCTGATGAGCGAGTCGCTGCGCAACGACGGGCGCATCTGGGTGCCCAAGGCCAAGGACGACAACCGCCCGCCCGCGCAGATCCCCGAAGACGAGCGGGACTACTACCTGGAGCGGATCTACCCGGCCTTCGGCAACCTGGTGCCGCGAGACATCGCCTCGCGCGCCGCCAAGAACGTCTGCGACGAGGGGCGCGGCGTCGGCCCCGGTGGGCAGGGCGTGTATCTGGACTTCGCCGACGCCATCGGGCGGCTGGGCCGCAAGGCGGTGGAGGAGAAGTACGGCAACCTCTTCGAGATGTACGAGCGGATCACCGCGGAGAATCCGTACGAGGTGCCGATGCGCATCTACCCGGCCATCCACTACACGATGGGCGGCCTGTGGGTGGACTACGACCTGCAAACCACGGTGCCGGGCCTGTTCGCGGTCGGCGAGGCCAACTTCTCCGACCACGGCGCCAACCGGCTCGGCGCCTCCGCCCTGATGCAGGGGCTTGCCGATGGCTACTTCGTCCTCCCGGCCACCATCAACGACTATCTGGCCCGCCACCCCCATGAGGAGGTGGCCCAGGATCATCCTGCCGTGCACGAGGCGGTCACCGCGGTCACCGACCGGCTCTACGCACTGCTGTCCAACAACGGCGATCGCACCCCCGACTCCTTCCACCGGGAGCTGGGCGAACTGCTGTGGGACGAGTGCGGCATGGCCCGCACCGAAACGGGGCTCCGCAAGGCACTGGAGCGCATTCCGTCGCTGCGTGAAGAGTTCTGGCGCCGAATCAAGGTGCCGGGCAGCGGCGAAGAGTTGAACCAGTCGCTGGAGAAGGCCAATCGGATTTCGGACTACCTGGAGTTGGCCGAGCTGATGTGCCTGGACGCGCTGCACCGCAAGGAGTCCTGTGGCGGCCACTTCCGCGAGGAGAGCCAGACCGATGGCGGCGAGGCGCTGCGACTCGACGAGTCGTTCTCGTACGCCGCGGCTTGGGAATACACCGGCGCCGGCAGCGCCCCGGTGCTCCACCGCGAGGCCCTGAACTTCGAGTACGTCCACCCCACCCAGCGGAGTTACGCATGAGGCTCACCCTGCGCATCTGGCGCCAGCACGGCCCCGACGAGCCGGGCGTCATGACCACCTACGAGGTGGACGGGATCAGCGAGGACATGTCGTTCCTGGAGATGCTCGACCATCTCAACGAGGAACTCATCCTCGGCGGAGATGAGCCCGTCGCCTTCGACCACGACTGCCGCGAGGGGATTTGCGGTGCCTGCGGCATGGTCATCAACGGGCAGGCCCACGGCCCCGAGCGCACCACCACCTGCCAGTTGCACATGCGGCACTTCACCGACGGCGACACGATCGACATCGAGCCCTGGCGGGCGTCGGCGTTCCCGGTCATCAAGGACCTGGTGGTGGACCGCTCGGCGTTCGATCGGATCGTCGGCTCCGGCGGTTTCATCTCCGCCCCCACCGGCAGCGCCCCGGAGGCGCACGCAACGCCGGTGCCCAAGGCCGTCGCCGACCTGGCGTTCGAGAACGCGGAGTGCATCGGCTGCGGCGCCTGCGTGGCGGCCTGCCCGAACGGTTCGGCGATGTTGTTCACCTCCGCCAAGGTCGTCCACCTCAACGTCCTGCCCCAGGGCGGCCCGGAGCGCGAAAGCCGGGTGCTCGACATGATCGACACGATGGACGCGGAGGGCTTCGGCGGCTGCACCAACACCGGGGAGTGCGCTACGGCGTGCCCCAAGGGCATCCCGCTCCACTCGATCGCCACGATGAACAGGGAGTACCTGCGGGCCACGATCAAGGGCGGCCAGCGCCGCAACAGCTAGCTCGTCGGCCCGCTTCGGCGGTCTCCGTGTCCCGCGCGGCCTCCCCCCGCCTTACCCCCGTGGGGTGGGGTGAGGTCGTACGAGACATGGCTCCGCCCCGCCTCCACACGGCGGCACCGAGAACGTGGGCGGCCCCTGCGGGCGAGGCACGGGCCCCCACACGCGGCCCGGGGTCACTGGGTACTGACCTCGGGCCGCTTCCTATGACCGGGTTAGGGCGTTTTTGAGGCTTGTTCTCCCGGTGCACCGGGGCGAGTTGGTGGTCGCGACGGAATCACCCGGCAAGCAGTCTGCGACCTCGGCTCGTGCAACTCATGAAACTCGTGCATTTCGTGTATTCCGTGCACTTCATGCATTTCGTGAATACAGAAACCGTCGGCGCTCAGTCGCGCCGACCGCACAAGTATCCGCGCCGCACAGCGCATCGAGAGCTGGCCAACACCGGCACCGGCGCCCACCGGCCGCGATGCGCCCGGTGCGGCGGTGGACCGTACGGCGACTGCCAGGCCGGCCGCTCGGTTCGACCCGAGCCACCCACATCGCGGCGCCACCCGGCCAGGTCGTGGAGCAGTCCAGCTGCCAGGCCAGGTTTGCTGTGGGTGGCGCTGGCGCTTTCGTTGGCGTTGGCGTTGGCGTTGGCGTTGGCGTTGGCGTTGGCGTACAGCAGGTTCAGGAGGTCGGGTTGCACGGAACTCACGTTTATCCGCTCCGGGACAGTGAGCTTGATCGTGTTCCCGCACTCGGTGCACAGTGCGAGGAGCCTGGCGTCGAGGAGCTTGTGGTTCGCGTCGCCGCGGAACTCTCCGTTCGACCGGAAGCGCCTGGGAGCGCACCTGTGGCAACGGCGGAGGACTATCGGCAGGCAGGTGGGCACGACCACCCGGTTTTTGGACACAGAAATACACCGGTTCCAGTGAGAAGACCGCAGCGAAAAAGAGCACGGCGCACACGGGCGACGCGCGACGAATCAGCGCTCAGGAGGTCTCACTTGGTGTACATCGGCACGTCCTTGACAGGGCGACTGTGGGCGGAAGAACGGTAACGGCACACGGGAGCATGGCTCCACTGAGTTTCGGGCGGATGGCGATGCCTGGCCTGGCCCGCACTGCTCGGCCCACCGGCCGTGCCCGGATGAGCAGTTCCGGTGTCGTGGTGCTGCGTCATCGGGTGTGTGCGGTGTCAGCAGGTACGTCGTGGCATCGTGAGGCCATGACCATTGCAGTTCGCGCGGCTTCAGTTGTAGAGGACGTCCGTACCCTGGTCGGTCCGAAGTCACCTGGGGCCAACGTCTGCTGGTGCCTGAGCTACCGGGTCCCGTCCAAGCTCAACAACGAGCTTCGCGGGCCGGCTCGCGGTGAGTACGTCGCCGAGCTGTGCCGTGCGGAGCCCCCGCCCGGGGTGCTCGCCTACGACGGCGATGAGCCGGTCGGCTGGGCCGCCGTGGCGCCGCGCTCGGACACCTCCTTCGCGCGCAGCCGTAAGATCCCGCACGTCGACGACCTGCCGGTCTGGTCGCTGTGGTGCATCCGGGTACGCCCTGGTTATCGCGGGAGGGGAATCTCGCACGCCCTGATTGCCGGTGCGGTCGAGTTCGCCCGTGCCCACGGCGCGCCGGCGATCGAGGCGTACCCGCTCGACAGCGGTGGCGCCAAGGTAGACCTGACGATGGCGTACGCCGGGATTCGGAAGAACTTCGAGCGCGCCGGGTTCGCCCACGCCGCCGACACCACCTCGGTACTGGCCGGCCACCCCCGCGTTCTGATGCGGCTTGACCTGCGCTGATAGATCAGCCCGGCGTCTTAACGGCCCGCCGGACGGTGGGCAGCGATCGACAAGCGGTCAGCGATCGCAGGCCCGGAGCGCCGGTCTTGTGGTGTGTGCCAGATGGCCGTGACCATCGCGAGGATGCGCTGGGCGACCCGGACGGTGACGCCTTCGAGGGTGCGCGGCCACCGTGCTCGTTCCGCGCCTCTACGGGCTCGCCGCGCCGCGTACGGGCTCGCCGTGTCGTCAGGGTGACTGCGGTCGCTGTAGTCCCTGAAGGAGCAGTTCGACCAGTCGGCGGGGGTCGTAGCGAGGGTCGTTGTCGCGTCCGATGCAGAGGTTGCCGATGCCGCGCATGAGTTCGTAGGCGTGCGTGCCTGGCCTGATGTCGCCGGCGGTGACTGCGGCATCGAGCAGTTGCGCACAGACGGGCACCAAGCGGTCGAGGAAGTAGGCGTGTAGCGCGTCGAAGCCGCTGCTGTCGGACTGCATCGCGGTGGCGAGTCCGTGCTTGGTGACCAAGAAGTCAACGAAGAGGTCGATCCACTGACGGAGCGCCGCGAACGGGGATTCGGCGCTGGTCAGCAGGGTTGGCCCGGCCTCGGCGCAGGCATCGACCTGGTGGCGGTAGACGGCGACGACGAGATCCGCCCGAGTCGGGAAGTGGCGATAGATCGTCCCCATGCCGACGCCTGCTGTGGCCGCGATTTCCCGGATGGGCGCATCGACACCAGAGGTGACGAACACCGCGGCTGCGGCGGAAAGCAGCGCCTGTTGGTTGCGCACCGCATCGGCCCGCTTGCCGCGGGCCGGCACCTCCCCGGAGGGGCTTGAAGCGGACACCACGCTCTCCTTCCGACGCCGATTGACAAAGCGGAACAGCGCTCCGTATCGTAATCGGAACAACGCTCCGCTTGCAGCCTAGCTGAAGCCGGGCATCCTGACCGCCTCGTCCGCCGCCCATCGCATACGGCGCCGGCGGCACAGGCCATCGAAGGGAATCGCGCATCATGAGTGAATCGACGTACCCAGCCGACGCCCTCAGCTCACCCACGGCCGTCCTGTCGGTCAGTCCGGTAGTGCTGTCAACTCCCGACCGAGCCGTGGACCTGGAGATGCGCGTCTCCGCGCCCGTGACCGGCAGCGACCTGCCAGTCATCCTCCTCTCGCACGGTCAGGGCTATTCGAACCACCTTTCCTCGCTGAACGGTTACGCCCCCCTCGCCAACTTCTGGGCGGCACACGGCTTCGTCGTCATCCAGCCCACCCATCTGAGCTCCAGGACGCTGAGCCTGGCCCCCGACGCCCCCGGGGCGCCCTTGTACTGGCGATCCCGGGCCGAGGACATGCGGCGCATCATCGACCAACTCGACGTGATCGAGGCCGCCGTCCCGCAACTCCTCGGGCGTCTGGACCACAGCAAGATCGCGGTAGCCGGGCACTCGATGGGCGGGCACACCGCGAGCCTGCTGCTGGGCACCCGGCTCACCGACCCGCAGGACGGAAAGGAAGTAGACCTGACCGACTCCCGTATCAAGGCGGGCCTCCTGCTTGCCGTACCCGGCCGCGGTGGCGATGCCCTCAACGCATCCATAGCCGAGGCCCTGCCTTTCCTCCTGACCACGGACTTCTCCACCATGACGACGCCTGCTCTCGTAGTCGCAGGCGACCAGGACACCGCTACCCATCTGACGGTTCGGGGCCCGGACTGGCACACCGATCCATACGTCCTCGCCCCCGGCCCCAAATCCCTGCTCACCCTGTTCGACGCGGAGCACGGGCTCGGCGGGATCGCTGGATATGACGTCGCCGAAACCACGGACGAAAGCCCCGAGCGAGTATCCGCGGTCCAACGACTTACCTGGGCCTACCTGCGCACAGAGCTCTACCCCGGAGATCCCGCCTGGCAGGCGGCGTGTGACGCGCTGGCGGCCGACCCCAACCCGCTCGGCCGCGTCGAATCCAAGTAGGTCCAAGTAGGTCCGAGTAGCCGAGTAAGCGAGTAAGCGAGTAACCGGGCCAACGAGGCGCCACCGTCCGATTGCGGGCCCGAGAAGAACGCGGCGTGGGCCAGGCATAAGCGGAAGGTAGAACACGTTTTCTTACGCGCCGTCAAGGCCGGTAGCGTGACGCGGATGACGGTAGGCACTGCGGAAACCCGGTTGGTCATCCTGCGCGGCAACTCGGCATCGGGCAAGTCAGCCGTGGCCGCCGAGATGCGCGAACGATTCGGACCCGGCCTGGCCCTGGTCGCACAGGACAACCTGCGTCGGGTCGTCCTGCACGAGCCCGATGCCCCCGGCGGTGCGAACATCGGCCTGATCGACACCGTGGCCCGCTATGCGCTCGACGCCGGCTACCACGTCGTCCTCGAAGGCATTCTCTCCGCGGCACGCTACGGCCCCATGCTCGGGCGCCTCCACCGCGACCATCGCGGCCTCACCCATCTGTACTACCTGGACGTCCCCTTCGCCGAAACGCTGCGCCGGCACGCCTCCAAGCCCCAGCCGAGCGAGTACGGCGAGGCAGAGCTACGCGCCTGGTACCAGCCGCTCGACCTCCTGCGCGGCGACACGGAGACCGTGATCGGCGCCGACAGCCTCCGCACGGAAACGGCCGACCGCATCCTGCGGGATACGGGCCTGTCGAGCCTGCCCACGCTCCACCGCTGAGAGCCACTGAGGGCCGCTGAGGGCCGCTGAGGGCCGCTGAGGGCCGAGTTACGGGGGCGGGTTACGGGGGGCGCGTTAGGCGGGCGGGTTACGCGGGCGGGTTACGCGGGCGGGTTCGCTGGATTCTGGCTCTCGGGGACGATGGACCGCGTCTCGGGGCGGGCTCAGGGCCGGCGCCGCGGGCGGTTTCGGCCGCCTGGCCCCCGGGAAAGCGCGCCCTCCAACTCGTCCAGCGCATCCACCAGGAGTTCCGCACACCGCACCGGCAATGCCGCGGTGCCCTCCCGGTCCCGCCATGTGTCCAGCGCCGCGTGCACCGCGCTCCAGTCGAGCGGCTGCCGCTCCCGTACGGCCGTGGCCGCGTCCGGCAGCGCGGCACGCAGGGCCGCCGCGAACTCCGCGGCCTCCGGTGACGGGGGCGCGTCCCGGTCCGGCGGATGGGCCTCCAGGAGCATCGTCACCCGCCCCATCGTGGACAGCGCGGTCTGCGCCGCGCCGGCCGAGCGGCGCGAAATGCCCCGGTGCCGTACGGGTTCCGCCTGCGCGCGGGCTTCACTCTGCTCCCAGCCCATCCGCGCTGCGCGAGCGTCGAGCAGCGCCTCGCGCACGTGCCGCGGCCTGCGTTCGAGCGGCCGGGCGTGGCCGATGAACACGGCGATCGCGTACCGGCCGTTCGCCACCAGCCAGTCCGCGAGCCGATCCCGCAGCTTCGGCGTCTCCCACGCCGGAAACAGGGCGTACGCGGCCATCGCCAGCAACCCACCGAGCAACGTGAGCCCCACCCGGTCCTGCACCGTCTGGGACCAACCCTCCCCCGCGATGCCGAGCAGGAAGATGACGTACGCGCTGATGCACGCCGAGGCCACGGTGAACCCGGTACGCAGCAGCAGGTACAGCAGGCCCACGCACAGCACGGCGAGCGCCGCGCTCACGTACTCGCCGGGGTGGCCGAGTGCCACCGCCGCGCCACCGAGCAGCACCCCCACCAGCGTTCCGGCGAACCGGGCGACGCCACGTGAGTACGTCTGCTCGAAGTCGGGCCGCATCACCATCACGGAAGCCATGGGCGCCCAGTAGCCGTGCCCGAGCGGCATCACGAGGCCCAACAGATAGCCGGCGCAGGCCACCGCCGCCAGCCGCATGGCGTGCCGCAGTACGGGCGATGACCAGCGCACCTCACGGCGCAACGCGCGCAGCGCGACCGGGACCAGCCGCGGCACGGTCGGGCGCAGCAGCGCATTTCGCACGGCAACGGCCTCCACGCCCGAACCGGCCCGCTGACCGGAGGCCGACTGCTTGGCGGAGGCTGACTGCTTGGCGGCGCTCGGTCGTTGTCCGGAGCTCGCCTGTTGTTGGGTGTCTTGCGGTGTGGGGCCGTGCTGGTCGGAGGGGGGTCGTGGGGTGGGGCGTACCGGCTCGACCGTCTCCAGTGGCTCATCGGCCGACTCGACCACGTCGGCGAGCAGCGCCATCAGCCGTAGCGCGGAGCGACGTGCGGCGCCTTGCAGTATCGGGCCTGCCGCCGGCACCTCCAGGACGGTCATCGCCTCGGATGGCAAGCGCACCGGCTTGCCCCAGCGGATGGCGTGCGCGACCGCGTCCAGTACGGTCCCCGCCGCGTCCAACAGGTCGCGGACCCGGTCGCGTTCTGGCCCCTCGGCGGGGGCGCCGATCACCGGGTCGGCGAGCGAGGCGAGTACCGGGCGGATGCGCTCGGCCAGTGCACGGTAGCCACGGAGCTGGCGGGGCCTGCGCCGGGCCTGACGTGGTGTCATCGCAGCGGCGTGCCGGGCATTCATCAACGGCTGGGGATCGAAGGGGGCCACCGGATCGTCCCGCAGCCGGCGAGCGAAGTCGGCCTCGGCGGCAAACGCGTCGGCCAGCGCATCGCGCTGCGCGCCCCAGGGTCGGATCGGTACGAGCACGATGAGCGCCGCCTGCACCAGGCCGCCGAAGGCGATCAGCGCGGCATGTTCCACGGCACCGAACACCGAGGTCGGCAGCGTGACCGTCACCAGCATGACGGCCACCATCTGCGTCGCCACCAGACCCGTAACGGGCCCCACCGCCCAGGCCATGCCCGCGAGCAACGACCAGCCGGCGAGCAGCAGCACGAACGGCAGGGGATGCGCGGCAGCCAGATAGCCGAAGAAGGTACTGACCGCGAGGCCGGCCGCCGCGGCGAGGGCAAGGACCGGCCTGGGCCGCCAACTGCGTTGGAACGTCGCGATGCCGGAGGCAAACGCCCCGAAGGCGGACGACACCGCGAGCGGCGGCGAACCGAGCCAGAGAATCAGCCCAATGACGATGGCGACCCCGCACGCGCCCCGCAGCGCGACCAGCGGCTCCAGTCTGGTGCGTTCAATGGTCAGTCCGGTGCGGGCGGTCTCCTTAAGGGCGCGCGACCAGGTCATACGCCGAGAATACGGCGCTGATCACCTACAACCGGAACCCGCACCCATCAACCCAGGCAGGCAGCACGCCGTGGCCACACCGGCCACCGGGCCTCAGGCTCACCGAAACCGGAGGGCGGGGCCTGCGCCCCGGCTGGTGTGCTCGCGCGGCGCCTCAGTTGTTCGGCGCCGTGCAACTGATGTCGGTCAGCTTGATCGGCTTGCTGGCGTCGAGCCCGACGTACGCGGTGAAGACTTCGCGGTCGCCCCCCTTCCAGTGCGTCGTCACGGGCGCCCAACCCATGCCCGCCGACTGGGCGGTCGTGACGGGGCCGATCTCGATGTCCTGGGGCGTGTTCTGCGCGCACAGCAAGAGGTCGTAGTCGGGGGTCTGCGCGGCCTTCTCCTTGAGCTGGTCGGCAACCAAGTTCTCCCGCTCCCAGGAACGCGGGCCGTGGTTCCCGTAAAAGCCCTCCAGGAAGTGGTGCACCTGCTCGGCCTCGTACTGACGGGTGGTCGCGTCGGTGCTTGGCGCCGAGGACGCCGAGGACGCCGGGGACGCCGGGGACGCCGAGGACGCCGCCGCCGGTACGGAGGCGGCGATGCCGAGTCCGAGGGCGCTCACACAGGTGGCGACGTACAGGGCCGGTCGTCGTGAGAAATGCGACACGGTGATCCCTCCAATGCCATAGTTTGTGCTCATTAGCACGACTATGAGGTGTTACCTGGAAAGACACGGCAGCCGCCCGAATGGTTGCACCGACTCCCGGCGCTTCGGGAGCATCTCGCGCCGACACACTCCCCGTCCCGCGCCGGCCCTCGCCGCTGCTGCCAGCCCTGCTGCTGCCGCTGGCCCTGCCGTTGCCGTAGCCCCGCCCGCTGGCCCCACCCGCTGCCCCCTGGCCCGCAGGCGTCGTCCGCGTACCGCCCCCGCGTGTCCGTCACACACCAGCGCATTCTGGTACGCCAGCGCACGGTCACGCGGTCAGCTCACACCACACGACCTTGCCGCTTCCACGCGCCTGCCGACCGCGCCCTGTGAGCCGATAGCAGTCCCATGCGTCCGAACACTCGCTCACCAAGCGCAGCCCCCTTCCGCTCTCCCCGGTGAGATCCCACTCCCCCACCCCCGGCGGATCAGGAAACTGCGGACTGGAGTCCCGCACACTGATCCGCAGCACCCCTGCGCGCCAGGAGATCCGCAGCGAGGCCGGCCCTCTCGCGTACCGGTAGGCATTGCTGGCCAACTCCGAAACCAGCAGCTCAGCGCGGTCGGTGAGCTCGATGGGGCCGTGGGCGCGCAGCACGGTGCGGACGGTGGCCCGCGCGACGCTCGGGGCGAGGGGGCTGTGAGGAAGGTGCAGCGTGTATCGCCATGTGCCGAGCGGGGCCTGCGGGGTGACCGCGGTCGGGGCGACGGAGGTTACGGCCTGGGCGGTTGATGCTACTGAGGCATCGACGATCATGGGATTTCTCCTCTGCGATGGGCGATGTGACGCCGCACGAGGCGCCAACCGGTGGCACCGCCGTACTCGGGAGTTCCCGAGCAGCGATGCACTTCCGGACGCAGAGCGCAGGTGATCGGTTCATTACCGAGGGTAGTTGGCTATCCGGTTCCACATTGCCGAGCCGGACGCGCCGAATCCCATCCCTCTCCTCGGCCCAAGCCGCCCCACTTACCCCCCACACCTCACCCTTCACCGATTCCCAGCACAACCACCGGAACCACCAGCCCGCAGCGCCCCATCCGCTGCCCTCAACGCGCCACTCAACGGCGCCCAGCGCCCTCCCGCACCCTTCGCAGCATTGGCCACCAGTGACCATTCGTAGCTATTAGTGACCATTGCTGAGCGCTGCTGAGCGCCATTGGTCATCGCTGTACGCCGTCCATGACCGCTCTCGCTGCGGTGCGCCAGCGCGCCCCCGAGCCACGGCGGCGCTGGGGCCCCGCTGAGGGCCCGGAGCCCTGCTGAGGGCACCCGGCACACCCCGCACCCGCTGGGCAGATGGGCCGCACCAGCGGGCCGACCGGGAGATTAGCGGTTACTGGGGAAGCCCAGGTCCACGCCACCGTCCTCCGGGTTCGGCCAACGGGTGGTGATCACCTTGCCGCGAGTGTAGAAGCGGACGCCGTCGTTGCCGTAGATGTGGTGGTCGCCGAAGATCGAGTCCTTCCAGCCGCCGAAGGAGTGGTAGCCGACCGGAACCGGGATGGGCACGTTGACGCCGACCATTCCCGCCTGGACCTCCATCTGGAAGCGCCGGGCGGCGCCGCCGTCGCGGGTGAAGATGGCGGCGCCGTTGCCAAACGGCGAGGCGCTGATCAACTCGACCCCCTCCTCATACGTGTCCACCCGCAGCATGGACAGGACCGGGCCGAAGATCTCGTCACGGTAGGCATCCGATGTGGTCGAGACCTTGTCGAGCAGGGAAAGGCCGATCCAGTGGCCGTCCTCCAAGCCCTCGACCGTGAAGCCGGTGCCGTCCAGGACGACATCGGCACCCTGCGCACTCGCACCGCGCACATACGAGGCGACCTTGTCCCGATGCGCCTTGGTGATCAACGGGCCCATCTCGGACGCCGGATCGTCACCGGGCCCAATCTTGATCTTTGCGGCGCGCTCGGTGATCTTCTCGATCAGCGGGTCGGCGGTGGAACCCACGGCGACGATGGCGGAGACGGCCATGCAGCGCTCGCCCGCGGAGCCGTAGGCCGCCGAGACCGCCGCGTCTGCCGCCGCGTCCAGGTCGGCGTCGGGGAGTACCAGCATGTGGTTCTTCGCGCCGCCGAGCGCCTGCACCCGCTTCCCGTTCGCGGTGCCGGTGGCGAAGATGTGTCGGGCGACCGGGGTGGAGCCGACGAAGCTGACGGCAGCGACATCCGGGTGCTCCAGGAGGCGGTCCACGGCCACCCGATCGCCGTTGACGATGTTGAGCACACCGTCCGGCAGGCCGGCATGCGCCGCTAGCTGGGCCAGCTTGTAGGCCGCTGACGGCACCTTCTCACTCGGCTTGAGCACGAAGGTGTTGCCGCAGGCGATCGCCAACGGAAACATCCACATCGGCACCATGGCGGGGAAGTTGAACGGCACGATCCCCGCGACCACGCCCAGCGGCTGCCGGATCGAGGCGACATCCACCCGCGTGGAGACCTGCGACGACAGGTCACCCTTGAGCAACTGCGGGATACCACACGCGAGTTCCACGATCTCCAGGCCGCGCGCCAACTCGCCCAGCGCGTCCGAGTGCACCTTGCCGTGCTCGGCGGTGATCAGCAGGGCGAGCTCGTCGCGGTGCGCGTCGAGCAGCTCGCGGTACTTGAAGAGGACAGCGGTGCGCTGCGCCAGCGAGGAGGTACCCCAAGTGGCATACGCGCCCTTCGCCGCCGCGACGGCCGCGTCCACCTCTGCCGCCGAGGCGAGGGCGACGCGGGTGGTCTGGACGCCGGTCGCCGGGTCGGTAACCGGCCCGTACTCGCCGGACGTGCCCTCCACGGGCTTGCCGCCGATCCAATGGTCGATGGTCTTCATGGGTGCGGAACCTTTCTTGCGAGACGGCACGCGGATACGCGGGCGCAGCGCGGACACGGACACGGACACGGCAACTTCGGGTGGTGCGGGTGGTGCGGGTGGTGCGGGATGTACGGGTTGCTGCGGGTGCTGCGGGATGTACGGGTTAGCGCGGGAGGTGCGGACGGTTGCGAGGCGGGTTGTCCGGGCAGCGGGGCCCGCGCCCCGATACCAGCGAAGTGGGCGCCGGACGTCGTCACAAGTAGGGGCATGGGTCACAAGTGGTGGCGGCGGGTGGCCACTTGACGCTCGTACTCCTTCCGCGCCTCGATCGCCGCTGGCCTCGTTGCCGCCTCGGCGACTGGAACATCCCACCACGCCTGGGCGCCCGGAGCGCTAGACACTGTGTCGGCCGTTTCGGTCTCCACATAGACACATGTGGGCCGGTCGGAGCCGCGAGCCGTGGCGACCGCGGTACGTAGCTCACCGACCGTCGCCGCGCGCAGCACCTCGATGCCCAGGCTCGCCGCATTGGCGGCCAGATCGACCGGCAGCGGCCGACCCGTGTACGTACGGTCGGCGGCCCGAAAGCGGTACGCGGTACCGAACCGCTCGCCACCGGTCGCCTCGGACAGGCCACCGATGGAGGCGTAGCCGTGGTTTTGGATCAGCACGATGTTGATGTTGACGCCCTCTTGGACCGCGGTGACAATCTCGGTGGGCATCATCAGATACGTACCATCGCCGACCAACGCCCACACCGGCCGGTTAGGGGCTGCAAGGCGGACACCGATCGCGGCCGGGATCTCGTAGCCCATGCAGGAGTAGCCGTACTCCAGGTGGTATTGGCGCGGGGAACGAGCGCGCCACAGCTTGTGGAGGTCGCCGGGGAGCGACCCGGCCGCGTTGATCACCACGTCCTGATCGCCGACGACCCCGTCGAGCACACCGAGCACCTGTGTCTGCGTGGGCCGCGCAGCCTCGTCCGGTGTGGCGTACGCGCGCTCGACGACCTCCTCCCAACGGGCCCGGCCCGCCGCGTACTCCCCCTCGTACTCGCTGGGCACCCGGTGCCCGTGCAGCGCGTCGGCAAGCGCCTCAAGGCCCGCGCGAGCGTCGCAGGCCACCGACAGTGCGGCCAGCTTGTGCCCGTCGAAGTCGGCGATGTTGAGGTTGACGAAGCGGACGGCGGGGTCCGCGAACAGCGTCGCCGATGCGGTGGTGAAGTCGGAGTAGCGCGTACCGACGCCGATGACGAGGTCGGCGGTACGGGCGAGGTCGTTGGCGACGGCGGTGCCGGTATGCCCGATGCCGCCGACGTCGGCCGGATGGTCATGACGCAGCGAGCCCTTGCCGGCCTGGGTGGACGCCACCGGGATGCCGGTGGCGTCGATGAACGCGCGCAGCGCGTCCTCGGCCTCGCTGTGGTGGACGCCGCCACCCGCGATGAGCAGGGGCCGCCGGGCGGCCCGTACCGCCTGCGCTGCGGCGGCCAGCGCGGCGGCATCGGGCGCAGGCCGGCGAACGTGCCACACCCGCTCGGCGAAGAATGCCTCGGGCCAGTCGTACGCCTCGGCCTGCACATCCTGCGGCAGCGCGAGGGTCACCGCGCCGGTCTCCACCGGGTCGCTCAGCACCCGCATGGCCTGAAGGGCGGCGGAAATCAGCGCCTCGGGGCGGGTGACGCGGTCGAAGTAGCGGGAGACGGGACGCAGCACGTCATTGACGGAGACGTCGCCCGCGTACGGCACTTCGAGCTGCTGGAGCACCGGGTCGGCGGGCCGGGTGGCGAAGGCGTCGCCGGGCAGCAGGAGCACCGGCAGACGGTTGATGGTGGCCAGCGCCGCGCCGGTGACGAGGTTGGTGGCGCCGGGGCCGATGGAGGTGGTGACGGCCTGCGCGGCGAGTCGGTCCGACTGCCGCGCGAAACCGACTGCGGCATGCACCATCGCCTGCTCGTTACGGCCCTGGAGGTACGGCATAACGGCGTCGCCGGTCTCTAGCAAGGCCTGCCCGATCCCAGCCACGTTGCCGTGGCCGAAGATGCCCCAGCAGGCGTTGATCAGACGATGCCTGCGACCGTCGCGCTCGGTGTGCTGCACGGCCAAGAACTCGATCAGGGCCTGCGCCACGGTCAGGCGTCGGGTGCTCATCGGGCGTCTCCTGTCGGCGGGCTGGCTGATCTGGCTGGGCTGGCTGGGTTAGCTGAACTGGCTGGGCTCGATGGACTGGACAGGCTCGGCGGGTGGCCCCCCGGGCGTGGGGCGGTGTAGAAGGGGAGTCGGGGATCGACGGGCTGCTCGGGCCAGGTACCCCGAATCCAGGCGTGGTCGGGGTGATCGCGGATCAACCAGGCACGCTCGGCGCCGGGCCCTGCCATGACGTTGAGGTAGTACAGGTGATGGCCCGGGGCGGCGATGGATGGACCGTGCCAGCCGTCAGGGATCAGCACGGCATCGCCGGTACGCACCTCGGCGAGCACGTCGGTCTCCCTGCCCGGCCCGGAAGGCGTCACGCGCTGGTAGCCGAGCCCGGGTGTGCCGTGCGCGTCGGCGATCTCGAAGTAGTAGATCTCCTCCAGCTCAGACTCCTCGCCAGGACGGCACTCATCGTGCTTGTGCGGCGGGTAGGAAGACCAGTTGCCGCCGGGGGTGAGCACCTCAACGGCGATGAGCTTGTCGCACGCGAACACCCCGGCCGCACCGAAGTTGTTGACCTGCCGGGAGCAGGCGCCGGTACCGCGCAACTCCACCGGGACGGCGGAGGCCGGCCCGTAGCGGGCAGGCAACGCCTGCTCACAGCGGGCCCCCGTCAGCGCGAACCGGCCCCCCGCCACACTGGTGATGCGGGCGTGGGCATCGCGCGGCAGATACGCGAAGTCGGTGACGCCGCTGAATACGTTCTCCCGGCCGTGCAGGTCGAACACGTCCGCACCAGTGGACACCGTGCAACCACCGGACAGCGGCAGCACGATCCACTCACTTTCGCCGGTGACCAACTCGTGTGTACCGCCGGGCGGCAGGTCGAGCACGCGCAACGAGGAGTAGCCCCAACCCGCGCGCTTGGGGTCAATGGCGAGGGAGTACGGGCCATCGGCCGCGCTATGGGCCGGTAGGTGAAAACTTTGTGGGGTGGTGGCGGTCATGCGATCAAGTCTCCTGCGGAAGGCGGCGGTTACAGCAGTCCTACGGCGGTGTCCACGGCGGCGGCGACATCTCCATCCGCCGGATAGAGCAATGAGCGACCGACCACAAGGCCCTGGACGGTGGGTAGCTTCAGCGCGTGCCGCCACTTTTCGTATGCCCGCTCCTGGTCCTTGACGTCCTTGCCCACGTCGCCACCGAGCAGGACGGCGGGCAGCGTCGAGGTCTCCATGACCCGCGCCATGTCCTCCGGGTCATCGGTGACCGGCACCTTGAGCCAGGTGTACGCGGAGGTCCCGGCAAGCCCCGAGGCGATGGCGATGGACCGGGTGATGGCGTGGGCGCTCAGATCGTTGCGCACCCTCCCCGCGACCCGGCGGGAGATGAACGGCTCCACGAAGACCGGCAACCGGTGCGCCGCCATATCGTCGATGGCCCGTGCGGCGGAATGCAGAGTGTCGAGCGAGCCGGGGTCCTCGTAGTCGATGCGCAGCAGCAGCTTCCCTGCGTCGAACCCGAGCCGGGCCACATCCTGGGCACGATGACCCGTGAACCGGTCATCCAGCTCGAAACCCGCCCCCGCCAGCCCGCCTCGGTTCATCGAACCGATCGCGACCTTGTCCTCCAGCGCGCCGATGAGCAGCAGGTCCTCCAGGATGTCGGCGGTGCCGAGCACTCCATCAACGCCGGGCCGAGAGAGCGCAAGGCACAGCCGTTCCAGCAGGTCCGCCCGATTGGCCATGGCCAACTCACGGCCCCCGACCGCTAGCGCCCCCCGCGCCGGATGGTCCGCGGCGATGATCAAAAGCCGCCCACTGGTCCCGATCAACGGCCGCCTGGCCCGGCGCCCAGCGGCCTCCTCAATGGCCTCGGGATGCCGAGTCCGCACCTTCACGATGTCGGAGATACGGATAGTCAAGGGAAAGCTCTCTCTCGCTGGTCAGGGGCGCGGACCAGGACCGCCGCCGGGGACCGGCGGTACTGGCGCGGGCGGTGCGGACGGTGCTGGCGGTGCTGGCGGTGCTGGCGGTGCTGGCGCTAGTCGGACGGGAACGGGCCGTATGGGAGGGGCGGCATGGGAAGGGGCGGCAGGAGGTGCGTGGCCGCCGCGGCGGGGGTGCGGGAGCTCCAACCGACGGGTGCACGGCGGCAGGTGCACGGCGACAGGTCGGCAATTGGCAGGGGTCCGGGCGGGCAGGGGTCCGGGCGGGCAGGGGTCCGGGCGGGCCGTCCCGGGGCGATGGCTCGGCGGCCGAGGTGGTGCCGGGCCGCGACGAGACACCGCCGGGGCCATGCGTCGCCGGGTCGGAAGCGACAAGTGGTCCACACGGCGCTCCTTGTATGCCTCAACCCGCTTCTGACCTGGTCCGACGGTTAACTCCCGTCATGATCGCTGAAGGAGATCCGCCACCTCCTTCGGCGTTGGCATCGCGGATGAACACGCCAGCCGAGAGGCGACCAGGGCACCTGCCGCATTGGCATGGCGCATGGTGCGCTCCAACTCCCAGCCGGCGAGCAACCCATGGCACAGCGAGCCGCCGAACGCATCTCCCGCGCCCAGCCCGTTGACCACCTTTACGGACACGGATGGCATCTCGACGGTGGTGCCGTCGCGGTGCACGGCCAGGACGCCCGCCGGGCCCTGTTTGACGACGGCAAGCTCGACACCGGCGTCAAGGAGCGCGCGGGCCGCCGCGTGCGGCTCGCGCTCGCCGGTGGCGATCTCACACTCATCGAGGTTGCCGACTGCGACGGTGGCGTACTGGAGCGCTTCGGCGTAGTACGGCCTTGCCTCCTGCGGGTCTCGCCAGAACATCGGCCGCCAGTCAAGGTCGAAGATGGTGGCGGTCTGGACGGCCGGGGCCGAGCTGGCGACGGTGCTCCCGGACTGGTCCGCGAAACGTGCGGCGAGCGCGGCAAGCGTTGCCGTGCGGCTGGGCTCCGCGCACAGACCGGTGCCGGTCATCCAGAAGACCCGTGCCGCGCGCACCGCGTCCACATCGAGCTCGTGTGGATGAATTTCCAGATCGGGGGCCTTGGGCTGGCGGTAGAAGTACAGCGGGAAGTTGTCGGGCGGAAAGATTTCGCAGAAGGTGACCGGTGTCGGGTACTCCTCGACACCGGTCACCCATCGGTCGTCCACGCCGAACTCACGCAACGCCTGGTGGATGTACGCGCCGAACGGGTCCTCACCAGTGCGGCTAATCACCGCGCTCCTGCGGCCGAGTCGGGCTGCCGCCACCGCGACATTGGTCGCAGAGCCGCCGAGGTACTTCCCGAATGTCTCCACGTGCTCCAACGGCACGCCGATCTGCAACGGGTAGATATCGACTCCGATGCGGCCCATCGTGATCAGGTCGTACGGCTCCGTCATGCTCGCCCCTTCGTTACAGCCAGCAAACTCAGCAACAGGTCTAATCGCGACGCCCACAACCTGTCAATAGTTTGTCCTGACATAAGAACGCACCGCTTGCGCACCACTTGCCCATTTGACCTTACATCCTTATGTCAGGACTAAGTCTTGACAGTCATGGAGGCGACGGGAAAGCTACCCACCAACCCCCGCCCACCGATACGCACCCGGCCCCGCGAAGGGAATCCCACGATCCGGTCACGACGACCGGCGAAAGGAGAGCGCCATATGGCCGCTGCCCACCAGCCCCTCACCACCGCCCTAAACCGCATCCGGGTCGGGTCAGCGCCCGACTCCTGGGGTGTCTGGTTTCCCAGCGACACCCAACAGACGCCGTGGCGGCGCTTCCTCGATGAGGTGACCGAGGCCGGATATGAGTGGATCGAACTCGGCCCCTACGGCTATCTGCCCACCGACCCCGCCCGACTGACCGAGGAGACCGCCCAACGCGGCCTCAAAGTCTCCGCCGGCACCGTTTTCACCGCGCTGCATCGCGGACCGGCCGTATGGGATGCGACTTGGGACCACGTCGCGCAGGTGGCCGCGCTGACGCGGGCCATGGGCGCCCGCCACCTCGTGGTCATCCCCGCCTTCTGGCGCGATGACAAGACCGCCGAACTCATCGAGAGCCCGGAACTGACCGTGGCCCAATGGCACGAGCTGACCGCCGGCATGGAGCGCCTTGCCCACCAGGTGCGCGACCGCTACGGCCTGGACATCGTCGTCCACCCGCACGCCGACACACACATTGACGGTGAGGAGAACGTGACCCGCTTCCTCGACGCCACCGACCCCGAACTGGTCAGCCTGTGTCTGGACACCGGGCACTACAGCTATTGCGGTGGCGACAGCGTCAAGCTGATCGAAACCTACGGCGAGCGGATCGGCTACCTGCACCTCAAACAGGTCGATCCGGTGATCCTCTCGGACGTGGTCAAAAACGAGATTCCGTTCGGCCCCGCCGTGCAGCGTGGCGTGATGTGCGAACCACCGGCCGGAGTACCCGCTCTGGAACCGGTCCTCATCGCTGCCCAGGGCCTTGGCATCGACCTGTTCGCCATCGTGGAACAGGACATGTACCCCTGCCCACCCGACCAGCCGTTTGCGATCGCCCAGCGCACCCGCCGCTATCTGCGCGGCTGCGGCGCCTGACCCATCGTCCGCGCCACACCGGATGGCACGATCACACCAGTCACAGCAGCTGCACCAGCACCTGTGCGTACCCCGTACGCCCCCGTCCGCACCGCAGAGGAGTAAGAGCACATGCCGCAGCAGGGAACGCTCGGGGTCGCCGTCATCGGCACCGGCCGCATGGGCGCGGACCACGTACGCCGCATCGACGAGGTCACCAACGGGGCCCGGGTCGCCGCCGTCGTGGACATCGACGCGGAGCGGGCCAAGTCGATCGCGGACCGCATCGAGGGCTGCTCCGCCTATACCGAACCTGCCGCGGCCATGGCCTCCCCCGACGTGGACGCCCTCCTCATCGCCTCGCCCGGCCCCGCCCACGAAGCCGCGGTGCTCCAAGCGTTCGAGCATGACCTGCCCGTGCTCTGTGAGAAGCCGCTGACTCCGGACGCCGCGTCCGCGCTGCGGCTCATCGAAGCGGAGCAACGCCTGGGCCACCGCCGTGTACAAGTCGGCTTCATGCGCCGCTACGACGCCGACTTCACGCGGCTCAAGTCGCTCTTGGACGCGAAGGAGTTCGGCCGCGCCTTGATGCTGCACTGCCAGCACCGCAACGCCTCCACTCCCCCCGGCTTCACCAGCCAGATGATGATCAACGACTCGGTTGTGCATGAGATCGATACCACCCGCTGGCTGCTCGACCAGGAGATCACCGCCGTCACCGTGCTCCGGCCCACCCCCTCCACCGCGGCCCCTCAAAACCTGAGCGACCCCCAACTGGTGCTCTTCGAGACCTCCGGCGGCGCGGTCGTCGATGTCGAGATCTTCGTCAACTGCGGTTTCGGTTACCAGGTGCGCTGTGAGGCGGTCTGCGAGACCGGCAGCGCCCGGGTCGGCGAGGAGTCCGGGTTGCTCACCAGTTCCGCGGGACGCTGGGGCGGAGCCGTCCCCCAGGACTTCGTGGACCGCTTCGCGGACGCCTACGACCGGCAAGTACAGCGCTGGGTGGACGCCACCCGGCGCGGCGAGATCGAGGGCCCAAGTTGCTGGGACGGCTACGCCGCGGCAGCCGTCTGCGAGGCAGGCGTCAACGCCCAGGCCATCGGCCGGCGCACCACCGCAGAACTGATCGAACGCCCCGCCCTCTACCGCTAGCCTTGCCCGCCTCCCCCCACCACCGCACCCCAGCCCTCGCACCAGACCCCCCGGCCCCGCTCGCGCCCTGACCGACCTTGGCCTGTCCCACGGCCTGTCCCACGGCCTGTCCCACGGGCTCCGCCGCCTCACGCGAGTCGCCCCCACCCCACCCCACTGCCGACGCCTCCCGGCGATGGGGTGTCTCCCGCGTGCCGCCGGAGCGCGATGAGCTACCCCGTCTTCGTGAGGCAGACAACGAGTTCCTTGGGGACGCCGGGCCTTCCGGTGGTGATCGACCCCCCAGGCCCCAGCCCGGTGTGCTGCCCAGTCGGGCTGAAGGGCATCGTCTCGATCGTCTTCTGCGTGCGCTAGCCGCCGCAGGCCAAGGGCATGGCGCTGGAAGAACCGGCGGAGAGCCTGCACCGGGCCGCGCCGGCCGCACCCGGCACCACCCACGGTGCTCATCCCTCGCCACGCAGCACGAACCCCCCACTCATACAGACGGGAACACACCCCATGCGCATCGGATTCCTTGGCGCTGGACGGATCGGCTCCTTCCACGCCGCCACACTGGCCGCCATGGACGGAGTCAGCGACTTGGTGATCGGCGACGCGGACGGCACCCGGGCCACCATGCTCGCCCAGGCCATCGGCGCCCGGGCGGTGGCAACGGTGGATGACGTCTTCGCGGCACGGCCCGACGCCATGGTGATCGCCACCGCGACCGCATCGCACGCCCACCTGATCACCCGCGCGGCCCGCGCCGGGCTGCCCACCTACTGCGAAAAGCCCATCGCGCTGGACCTGGCGGGGACCATCGGCGCGCTGCGTGAGGCCGAGGCAGCAGGCACTTTGTTGCAGCTGGGGTTCCAGCGCCGGTTCGACGCGGGTTACCTGGCGGCGCGACAGGCCGTGCAGCAGGGCGCGTTGGGGCGGCTGCACACCATCCGCGCCATCACCTCGGACCCAACACCACCGCCGCCCGAGTTCTTGCCCCTGTCGGGCGGTCTGATCCGGGACTGCCTGGTGCACGACTTCGACGCCGTGCGGTGGCTGACCGGACGCGAGGTGACCGAGGTATTCGCCACCGGCTCGGCGTGCGGCGCCGAGTTCTTCCGCACGGCGGGAGATGTGGACACCGCTGCCGCGCTGCTCACCCTCGACGACGGCACACTGGTCACGGCGACCGCCACCCGCTACAACGGCGCCGGCTATGACGTCCGCATGGAGCTCTCCGGCGAACGCGACCAGCTCGTGGTCGGCCTGGGCGACCGCACCCCCTTCTCCTCCGTCGAGCCCACCGGAGCCCCCGCCCCGCAGCACCCATGGACCGGCTTCCTGGATCGGTTCGACGCCGCCTACCGGGCGGAGTTGGCCGCCTTCGTGCAAGCCGCGCGTGGTGAAGCGCCGAACCCGTGCTCCGGCCAGGAGGCGTTGAACGCCCTGCTGGTAGCAGAAGCTTGCGAGCTTTCGCGTCATGAACACCGCCCCGTTCGCCTTACCGAGATCCAGCAACGCATGCCTGATGTTTCATAACTTCTATCGCTTTACCGTCACAATCGTCACGCTTACGCTGTTCTTCCGTCACAGACCATCAACAGGCGTTCGCTGATGGTCACTCAGCGTCGTTCACCGGGCACAGCTCAAGTGATCAACGACAGCCGCACCTCGGTTCCCCGACGGTCTCCCCCGACGTGGCCGCGGTGCCCCTAGGAGGCGCGAGAGATGACTGATCGCAGGCTCTGGTCGTACAAGGAGATCGCCGCACACATCGGCGTCCAGACAGACACCGTGCGCTCCTACCGGAAGCACGGGCTACTGCCAGCCCCTGATGTCGTGGAGGGCACGAAGCCCTACTGGTTCGCGGATACCATCCGGGCCTGGGTTCTGCGCAGACCGGGCAACCGGTCCCGCCGCGACTCCTAGCGTCCGGCTCAAGGCCGCAACCGGCGGCGGGACGTGGCGTGAGGAGCTAGCGCCGTCCCGCGTGATCTGGGTCCCGCACCTCGCTCTGTGGGGCGCGGGACCCAGCTATGTGCTGCTGTGGTGCGTCACCCTCGCTCAAGCCGATTCGTCGATGCAGGCGACGCAGCGGCCCTGGCGCCCACCAGGTCGCCCGCCCGGTCAGCCGCATCACGGCCGGGACGAGTAGTCCGCGCACCACCATCGCGTCCATGAGCACCGCCAAGGCGATGCCGATGCCCAGCATCTTGGTGTTGGTCACCCGAGAGGTGCCGATCGCGACCATGACCACCGCGAGGATCACCGCGGCGGCGGTGATGAGTCCGCCCGTTCGTTGCAGTCCGAAGACGACCGACCTTTCGTGATCACCGGTGCGGTCGTACTCCTCCTTGATGCGAGAGAGCAGAAAGACCCCGTAGTCCATGGACAGCCCAAAGGCCACACAGAACATCAGCACCGGGATCGTCGTCTCGATTTCCCCGGTCGTTGTGAAGTTCAGGGGGCCGGACAGATGGCCGTCTTGGAACACCCACACCATGGCGCCGAACATCGCGGTCAGACTGAGGCCGTTCAGCACGATTGCTTGGAGTGGGATGAGAACGCTGCCGGTGAGCAGGAAGACCAGCACCAGCGTGGCCAAGGTGATGATGCCCAGGGCCCAGGGCAGCCGGTCGGCGATGGCGTCCTTGCTGTCCACCAGGGCCGCTGCCGTACCCGTGACCGACGCATCGAAGGGCGCGCTTTGAGCCCTGATGTCCCGCACCAGGTCTTGGGTTTCGATGGCCACGGCCTCATGTTCGGGCTGCACCGTGAGATGCGCGCCGCCCTCTGCGGTGCGGGTGGCGTCGCTGGGCCCGGCCTCTGTGACCCGCTCACCCCTGACATACGCCCCAGCGGGGCCGTTCACCCGTTGGACGCCCGGAAGTTGGGAAACCTTGGCGCTGTAGGAGGCGAGGTCGGCGGTGCGAGGTGGCACGGTGTGGCTGCCGAGCGTTGGGGTGTTGGCGCCATGTGATGGCCGCGGGCCGCCTGTGCCAAGGGCCTTGTACTTGACAGGGCTTGCGTCCCTACCGGTTCCCCCGTTCTTGCCGGTGTCCGGGGTCCGACCAACCGCGTGGCCGGGTTCCTGGTCGACAGCTCCGGAGGAGTTGGCATCAGTTCGAGCGATGATTTCGATGGCACCGTCAGGGCCGCCCGTGAAGCCATCGCGGATGTGCTGCTGGACGATGTGGGATTCGGCGCTGGCAGGCAACTGACGATCATCAGCGGTACCGAACTCCACTCGCAGGAACGGCAGGCCGAGCACCATCAGGCCCGCGACGGTCACCAGCGCGAAGACGGGAGCTCGACGCATCGCCAGCCGGGCCAGACGTGCCCAGCCCTCGCCCGACACCGCGGCCGTGGCGCCCTGACCATCGGAGCTGATCCGGGTACCCGCCTGGTCCGCGGCGGCACCCACGCTCTCCCCAGCTTCCTGGCTCTCCTCGTTCTTGTGACGCCCCCCGGCCTTTTGGTTCTCGGCTTGCCGTCCACGCCCTGTCTCCTTGCGGCGCCGCAACAGACGTCGCACATCAAGCGCGTTGACCCGCTCACCGAGCAGGACCAGCACGGCCGGCAGCACCACCAGCGCCGCCGCGGCGGCAAGCAGCACAACGGCGATACCCGCGTACGCGAATGACCGCAGAAAATACTGTGGGAAAACCATCATTGCGGCCAGCGACACGGCGACGGTGAGCGCCGAGAAGAGAACCGTGCGGCCCGCTGTGCGCAGCGTCCTACCGACGGCGGAGCGTGGGGTGACTCCGACAACCAATTCTTCGCGGAAACGCCGGACGATGAACAGGGCGTAGTCAACCGCGAGTCCAAGGCCCAGCGCGGTGGTGAGGTTTTGGGCGAAGACAGAGACGTCGGTGAACTCGGTGAGGCCCCGCAGCACGGCGTTGGTGCCCAATATGGCGACGATGCCCACCCCGAGGGGCAGCAATGCGGCGACCGCACTACCGAAAACCATGATCAGCAGAATCAGCGTGATAGGGAGAGCGATCACTTCCGCCCGGAGCAGGTCCTCCTCGATGGTGCTCTGCAACTCGTGCCGCACGGCGACCTGCCCACCGAGCGACACCTCCACCGGCCCGTGGTCGCCTCGGTAATGCGGTGCGAGTCGGTCCAGCGCGTCGTTGGCCGCACCTTCGTCGCCTTGGATACGGGCCACGATCAGCGCCTCGTGTCGGTCCTTGGCCCGTAGCGCCGGGGCAGCCGTGTCCCAATAGGACGTCACGCCCGTGATGGACTTCTCGCCGGCAAGCCGGTGCGCGATCGCTCGGGCTTCAGCCGCAACGACCGGGTCGTCCACCGTGCGCTGACCGCTGTCTACCAGCAGCACGAGGTTGGGCTGCGAGGCGGGAAACTGCCGCTCCAACGCGTCGGTTGCGTACGAGGATTCGGCCGCCGGGTCTTCCCAACCGCCGCTGCCGAGCCGATCGGCGACACCGCTCCCGGCGAGGACCGCGAGCACGGTGAACAGCAGGGCAAGGAGCAAGGAGAGCCTCGGGCGTGCGGTGACCAGCCGGGTCCAACCGCCGATCCCGTCCCCCGCCGGGTCATCGACCCGGTCTTCGTCCGGGGCATTGAGCTTGTTCATCACGCGCCGTTCCCTCCCCCGCACCCTCACGTCATGGCAGAGCGCATAGACCTCCGCATGCCATAGACTGGCAAACGCGAGCTATCACTCGCGTATCAGAATGCGAGCTGCCGCTCGCGTTTGTCAACCATCGCAGGTCAGAGCGGGAAAGACGAGGGCATCGGTGACCGGAGCCAGATCGGGGAACGGAAAGGGCGGGAGCGCGAAGGGCGCAGATGAGCGGGACAGCACGGCCGAGTCCGCCCCGCAACGCGCAGACCGATCCACAGCCGCTTCAGGCGCCAGTTCCGCGGCCGGTTCACGCACCGAAACCAGCGCTAAGTCAGCCGGCGGCAAGGGCAGCCCGAAGGCCAGCCAGCCCAACCCGAGCACTCATCAACCCACCGCGAACACTGCCCAGCCCGAAGCGGAGGGCGTCCAGCCCGACAGGCAAGCGCCCCAGGCATCCGATGCCGAGCGCGCGCTGGCCGAGGACAACCCGGCAACGGCCAAGCCGCGACGACGGCAGGCACGTGGCGAACGGCGCATCGAACAACTACTTGAGGCCGCATCGACCGTCTTCACATCGGTGGGCTACTCAGCGGCGAGTACCAATGCCATCGCGCGCGAGGCCGGCGTCTCGCCCGGCACGCTCTACCAGTTCTTTCCCAACAAAGAGTCGATCGCAGTCGAGCTTGGGGAGCGGCTCATTCATCGTCTCCGCGCGACGCATGGTGCCGCCTTCGCACCCGAAAACGCCCACCTTCCCCTGGCCGAGCTGGTGGACACCGTGCTCGATCCGATGATCGAGTTCAACTGCGTACATCCCGCTGCGCTCGCTCTGCTTTACGGCACCGATGTGCCCGGCAGGGTCGTATCTGATCACGATGCGCTGCATGCGGCCCTGTTGGAGCGTACGGCCGAACTCATCGCGCTACGCGCCCCCGCGCTATCCACCGACGAGCGAATTCGGCTGGCTCAGATGACCGTGGCGCTATTCAAGGCGAGCCTTGAACTCGTGGTCGCTCACGAGGGCGCCGAACGGGACTGGTACACAAGGGAGTCCAAGGCCGCCGTCTACCGCTACCTAGCCCCCTATATCGACCAGGCCCACGCAGGCGCCTCAGCATCGCCCCAGCCCCCACCGAGCCCCTGAGTCACCCGGCCACCCGGCCACCCGGAGCGTCGCCATCGAGCGCCGATCGAGTGCACCGAAACTGATAGGCAGGGCGCCGCCCCCAGAAGCGCTTCATACCCCAGGGGGGTATAGAGTGACCATGGTGGGGACGCGGAAGAACCTCCGAAGCTCCACGAGACCGCCACACCCCCATTTTCAGAGGAGAACCCATGAGCTCCGAGGCCAACTCCGGTTCCTTCAGCACCACCAACGGCGTCACCACGGTCTATACGGTGACGGGCATGACCTGCGGCCACTGCGAGAACGCGGTCACCGAGGAGGTCTCGGCCCTGGACGGCGTCACGTCCGTCACGGCCGTGGCCGCAACTGGCCAGGTGACCGTCGCATCGACCGGTCCGCTCGACGATGAGGCCATGCGCGCCGCCATCGACGAGGCGGGGTACGAACTCACCGGCCGGACCGCCTAGGCGCCAGCCACCACTGTCGCCACCGGCACCACCCGGGGCCGGGTCATGCAGCGCCCTCAAGGGCCGCCGCGCGACCCGGCCTTCACGCTGCCCCTCGCGCCGCGCCTTCGAGCTCGCTTCGGCCTCACCGGCCGCGCGCCTCACCCCGTACACACGCCTCCGGCCCGACACCCCGCCGAGGCCGGGCGTCCGCCAACTCCCGACGTCCGCTACTCGTCGGAGCAGCCAACCCTCTCCCGACCAGCAGAGCCACCTGGCCTCGGCAGGCATCGCGCCCGTGCCACGTGCGGCCGGCCCCCGAACGGTGCCCACGAGTTCATCGCGCCACTCGCCCGGACGACGAGTTGTGCTGAGCCTGCACGTTCGTACACCTTCACGAAATCCCCATAAGCCACACAACACCCATACGCGAGCGCCTCGATATTCAAATCGAGACCCTTGCCCTTTTACGTACCCATATGGCAGGAGACGCAGATCACAGCGGTATGGGGGTAACCATTCACAGGGATCGCGAGTCTAACCGTGTGGTGCTGGGGCGTCTTGGGGGACGTTTCCAGACTGCGCGTAGCCGGGGCGACGTACCGGGGAGCTTTGAGCGGCCCTCCCGCATGTACGCGTCCCGGCAGATCGCGGGCGCACGGCCCTTGGGCCAGCAAGGCTCCCGGCCGGATCCCGTGGGGGGAATCCGCACCGGGGAACAGGAAGCGCCCCGCTCCGACCCGTGGGGGGATCGGTAGCGGGGCGCTTTCGTGTGTGCGTCCGCCCCCATCCAGCGCGCACGCGCCACTCAACGCGGCTATCCGCACCGCCCACCGGGGCGCATTGAGGCATCTCGCACTCTTGCCTGCGAGCCCACCCTCCCGCCGCGCGCGCCGGTTTCAGTTTCTTCACTTTTCGCCCGCCTTTCATCTCCTGCCTTTCATCGCTCCCCGTCGCCGCGCCCCTGGCACGTGATAGAAACTGGAACATCCGTCCCAGTTTCTATGTCAGGAGTCGCGATGGCCAATCCCTACGGCGTGCTCTTCGCCACCCCTGGTGCGCGGGCCTTCACCGCCGCCGGGTTCGTCTCTCGGATGCCACTGTCCATGACGGGCATCGGGCTGATCACGATGCTGTCCGACCTGCGCGGCCAATACGGCATCGCCGGTGCCGTCGCCGCCACGTTCACCCTGTCCATGGCGTTCTTCGGGCCACAGGTCTCCCGGCTGGTCGATCGCTTCGGGCAGAGCCGGGTGTTGTTGCCGGTCACCGGAGTGAGCGTGGCCGCGCTGGGGTTACTGCTGCTTTGCGCGCACTACGCGGCACCGGTGTGGACGCTGTTTTTGCTCGCGGTGCCTTCGGGCTGCATGCCGAGCATGGCGGCGATGGTCAGGGCCCGGTGGACCGAGCTCTACCGTGACTCACCCCGATTGCACACCGCCTATGCGTTGGAGGCCGTGGTGGAGGACATCACCTTCATCGCGGGGCCTGCGCTCTCGGTGCTGCTGTGCACGACGCTCTTCCCGGAAGCCGGGCCGTTGGCCGCTGCGGTGCTGCTGGCCGTGGGTGTCGCGCTCTTCGTCATGCAGCGCGGTACGGAGCCACCGGTGCGTACGGAGGCGCATGGTGGTGGCGGCTCAGCGCTGCGCAGCGGACCGCTACGGGTGCTGATACTCGCTCTGGTCGCGGGCGGCGCGATCGTTGGCACGGTGGACGTGGTGAGCGTGGCGTTCGCGCACGAGCAGGGCCAGCCTGGCGCGACCGGGCTGGTGCTCGCCGTGTACGCCGTTGGCTCCTGCCTGGCCGGGCTGGCGTTCGGGGCCATGACGCTACGGACGCCGCTGCCCCGGCTGCTGGTGATCGGCCTGCTCGGCACGGCCGCCACCACGCTGCCGTTCCTGCTGGTGGACAGCGTCGTCGCCCTGACGGTGGCGGTGTTCTTCGCGGGCGTGTTCTTCGCCCCCACGATGATCACCATCATGAATGTGATCGAGCGCATCGTGCCGGCGCACCGGCTGACCGAGGGCATGACCTGGGCCACGACGGGGCTCGCCACCGGGGCTGCGCTGGGTTCGGCACTCTCCGGCGCGATAGTTGACGAGTTCGGTCCGCGCGGCGGTTTCGCCGTGGCCATTGCAGCGGGCGCGTGCGGAGTGGTTGTCGCGGCGATCGGTTACCGACCGCTGGTGACCGCGATGGCTGGCATGCGTTCCGCATCGCAGGACGGCGACAAGGTCCTCATATCGCAGGACGGAACGGGCACAGAACACGATGCCGTGTCGAGCCTGGATGACGATGCCGCGCCTATCGCCACGCCAGCCCCCCTTCCCAAAGCCGCGGGCGACACCGTGCGCGGAGCCGGGGAAGGTGCCGAGCCGCACGGCGGGAAAGGTACCGTCACGGTGGCTGCCGATTCGAACCGTGCCGGCTTGGCCCCGGGGGCCTCGTCGGGCCGTCAAGGCTCCCCGGACCTCCGGGACTCCTCGGACCGTGCGAACGCGAGCGCCGAGACGGGCTCGGGTGCCGGCTCCGGCTCCGGTACCGGAACGGATGCAGGTACGAGCACGGACGTCGGCTCTCGCACGGAGGCGAGTGCCGCGTCCGGCGCGACCGACCTCCAGACGGGCGCCCGCTCCTCAGCGGACACCGATCGGGAACCGGACTTCGACCGACAACAGCCTTACGTTGACTGCGGCTGAACGGGCTCGTTCAGGCCGCCCGGGATACGGGAGCTTGCCCTGAATCAGCTTGGACCCACACCACAGGCCGAGGGCGATGGTGCCGACGCCCGCCACCCCCGCGCTGCCGCGGGCACCGGGCGCGCCGCCCAAACCGGTGGTGTCGCAGATACGGATCGTGTCGCGGATGCCGCAGGTGCGGAGCTCGGTGGCGGCGTAGCAGAGGCCAGCGGTACCGCAGACGCTGGTGCAACAGAAGATGCCGATGCCACAGCGGATAGCGGTGGTGTTGATGTTGGCAGTGATGTTGGTGATGTTGGTTTTGGCGGTGGGCAGCCTGGGGCCGCTGGTGGCGGCCACCGGCCCGGGTCGTCGCCCGGGGGCGCCGGCAAGGCCGAAGCCGTTGGAGTTGTGACCGATGGCCGCCGGGTCAAGGGAGAGAGGCGGCGGCGCGCACTCATCGAGGCGGCCTTGCGGGTAGTCGAACGAGATGGGGCCGCCGGCGTCAGCCATCGGTCGGTGGCCCGCGAGGCCGGGCTGCCGACCACATCCGCCACGTACTACTTCAGCGGCATCGACGATCTGTTGTGCGCGGCGCTTACCAGCGTGATGACCGAGGACGCCGGCCGGATGCGGCGGCTCGCTGCCGAGACGGACGGTGGGCTCGACAGCAGGCAGACACTGGCCCAGCTCATGGCGGACGTGGTCGCCGCACCGGGGCGGCTGCTTGCCGAGTACGAGCTCTACCTTCAGGCCGCGCGGCGACCCGAGCTGCGCGAGGTGACCCAGGTGTGGCTGGACGCGGCGGCGGACTTCGTTCGGGGGTACACCCAGGACCCGGTCCGGGTGCGGGTCGTCGTGGGCGCCATCGACGGTTTGCTGCTTCAGGCGCTGCTCACTGATGACCCGCCGGGGGTGGCGGATTTCGAGGAAATACTGCGCGATTTGCTGCCATGCCCAGAGGACTAGGGCTGCCGGCCACTCATACCGGGGCCCGGCCGCCGTGCTGCCGCACAGCCCAGCGATCGCCGGGCCATCGCGCAGTCGGCGCCATGCGGTCGGACCCGGGGTCCCACCACTGGCAAGCCGCGAACGCCGGACGGGCCAAGGGGCGGCCTGTCCGGCGTTGATGACGTAGCGAGGAGGGCGCGAGAGAGGACGGGGAACGATCATCGAACCGTGCAGCGGTCGAAGCGGGCCCCACCGGTCTCTCGCCGGAAAGGGGCTAGCGCTGCTCCACAGGGATGAAGTCGCGCTCGACTACGCCCGTGTAGATCTGACGGGGGCGGCCGATGCGGGAGCTGGGCTCCTTGATCATCTCGTGCCACTGGGCGATCCAGCCGGGGAGCCGGCCGAGCGCGAAGAGCACAGTGAACATCTCGGTCGGGAAGCCCATCGCTCGGTAGATGAGGCCGGTGTAGAAGTCAACGTTCGGGTAGAGCTTGCGCTCCACGAAGTAGTCGTCGGCCAGCGCGTGCTCTTCGAGCTTGAGCGCGATGTCGAGCAGTTCGTCGGACTTGCCGAGCGCGGACAGGACATCGTGCGCCGCCGACTTGATGATCTTCGCGCGGGGGTCGAAGTTCTTGTAGACGCGGTGCCCGAAGCCCATGAGCTTCACGCCGTCTTCCTTGTTCTTCACCTTGCGGATGAAGGCATCGACGTCACCGCCGGAGTTCTTGATGCTCTCCAGCATCTCCAGCACCGACTGGTTGGCTCCGCCGTGCAGCGGGCCCCACAGTGCGCTGATGCCCGCCGAGATCGACGCGAACATGTTCGCCTGCGACGAGCCGACCAGGCGGACCGTCGAGGTGGAACAGTTCTGCTCGTGGTCAGCGTGCAGGATCAGCAGCTTGTCCAGGGCGCTGACCACAACCGGGTCCAGGTCGTACTCGGCGGCTGGCACCGAGAAGGTCATCCGCAGGAAGTTCTCGACGTAGCCGAGGTCGTTACGCGGGTAGACGACCGGGTGGCCGACCGACTTCTTGAACGCGTACGCAGCGATCGTCGGCAGCTTGGCCAGCAACCGGATCGTCGAGAGGTGCCGCTGCTGCTCATCGAACGGGTTGTGACTGTCCTGGTAGAACGTGGACAGCGCGCTGACCACGGACGACAGCATCGCCATCGGGTGCGCGTCACGCGGGAAGCCGTCGTAGAAACGCTTGACGTCCTCATGGAGCAGCGTGTGCTGAGTGATCTCGTTGCGGAAGCTGGCCAGCTCATCGACGGTCGGCAGCTCCCCGTTGATCAGCAGGAAGGCCGTCTCCACAAAGGTGCTGCGCTCCGCCAGCTGCTCAATGGGGTAGCCGCGGTACCGCAGAATGCCTCCCTCGCCATCGAGGTAGGTGACCGCGGATTTATACGCAGCAGTGTTGCCGTAACCAGAGTCCAGGGTCACCAGACCGGTCTGGGCGCGGAGCTTGCCGATATCGAAACCGCTGTCGCCGACGGTGCTCTCGATCACCGGGTAGGTGTATTCGTCGTCCCCGTACCGCAGTACTACAGAGTTGTCGCTCACGTCATCCCTCACCGACGTTGTGCCTCTTCTTCGAGGTGCCCTGACTAGCCCTACCTTCCCCCATTTGGACGATGAACGTGCACTCGGGGTCGGCCATAGGGCCTAACTGCGGCACTGAGTGCCGCCATCATGTCCATCCTGCCCCCTTACCGCCGGTTCCGGAAACCCGCGAGGCGTCGGGGCCAGCGGTGCCGCCGCCGAGTCGGTGGTCGAGCGCGGTGAAGCGCCGCCCCGCACTCACGGTGCGAACGGCTTGGCCCAGCGCCTTGCGGGAGCCGACCAGCACCACGAGCCGTTTTGCTCGGGTTACTGCCGTATAGAGCAGGTTGCGTTGCAGCATCATCCACGCCCCGGTCGTCACCGGGATGACCACCGCGGGGTACTCGCTGCCCTGCGAGCGATGGATGGTCATGGCGTACGCATGTGCCAACTCATCCAGCTCGTCGAAGTCGTATCCGACTTCCTCGTCCTCGTCCGTGCGGACCGTCAGCCGCTGCTCCTCGCTGTCGAGCGCGGTGACGACGCCAACGGTGCCGTTGAAGACGCCGTTGGCGCCCTTGTCATAGTTGTTGCGGATCTGGGTGACCTTGTCGCCGACGCGAAAGATCCGGCCGCCGAAGCGCCGCTCGGGCAGGTCGGGCCTGGCCGGCGTCACGGCCTGCTGAAGCAGTCCGTTGAGCGTGCCCGCGCCCGCGGGACCCCGGTGCATCGGTGCGAGCACCTGCACATCACGGCGCGGGTCCAGCCCGAATTTCGCCGGCAGGCGCCGCGCCGCCACATCGACCGTGAGCCGTCCCGCCTCTTCGGTGTCGTCCTCCACGAAGAAGAAGAAGTCCGGCAGGCCCTGGGTGATGGGCGGCACTCCGGAGTTGATGCGGTGCGCATTGGTGACCACGCCCGACTGCTGGGCCTGCCGAAAGATCCGGGTCAGTCGGACGGCCGGAACCGGGCCGCCCGGGGCCAGCAGATCCCGCAGCACCTCGCCAGCGCCCACGGAGGGGAGCTGGTCCACATCCCCTACCAGTAGCAGGTGGGCGCCGGGCGGCACGGCCTTCACTAGCTTGTTGGCCAACAGCAGGTCCAACATCGATGCCTCGTCCACGACCACCAGGTCGGCGTCCAGCGGTCGTTCCTTGTCGTAGGCGGCGTCGCCACCGGGCTTGAGTTCAAGCAGCCGGTGCACGGTGGACGCCTCGGCGCCGGTGAGCTCGGCTAGCCGCTTGGCCGCACGTCCGGTAGGTGCGGCGAGCACCACCTTGGCCTTCTTTGCGCGAGCCAACTCCACCACCGAGCGCACCGTGAACGATTTGCCGCAGCCGGGGCCGCCGGTCAGCACGGCGACCTTCTCGGAGAGTGCGAGTCTGACTGCCTGCTGCTGCTCGGGGGCGAGGTCGGCACCGGTGCGTTGAGCGAGCCAGACCAACGCCTTGTCCCAGTCCACGTCGTGGAAGGCGGGCATTCGATCCTCGTCGCAGCGCAGCAGCCGCCGCAGCGCTCCGGCCAAAGAAAGCTCGGCGCGGTGAAAGGGGACCAGATAGACGGCGGTAACGCTCTCGCCGTCAGCGGCGCCGGGAATCGTCTCCCGCACCACCCCTTCCGCGTCGTCCGCCAGCTCTGCCAGGCACTCGATGACAAGGCCCGTATCGACCTGAAGCAACTTCACGGCGTCCGCGATGAGTTGCTCCTCGGGCAGGTAGCAGTGACCGTTGTCGGTGGACTGGGACAGGGCGTACTGCAAGCCCGCTTTTACGCGCTCGGGGCTGTCGTGCGGGATGCCGACGGCCTGGGCGATCCGGTCGGCGGTGAGGAAGCCGATGCCCCAGACATCGGCCGCCAGGCGATAGGGCTGATTACGCACGACGGAGATCGAGGCGTCTGCGTACTTCTTGTAGATACGCACCGCGATGGAGGTGGAGACGCCGACCCCCTGAAGGAAAATCATGACCTCCTTGATGGCCTTTTGTTCCTCCCAGGCCGCTCCGATCATCTTGGTGCGCTTGGGCCCAAGCCCCGGGACCTCGATCAGCCGCTTCGGCTGCTGCTCGATCACGTCCAGCGTCTGTACACCGAAGTGCTCGGTGATGCGGTCGGCGATCCTCGGCCCGATGCCCTTGATGAGGCCGGAGCCGAGATAGCGGCGTATGCCCTGGACGGTGGCCGGCAGCACCGTCGTGTAGTTCTCCACAGTGAACTGCTTGCCGTACTGCGAGTGCGAGCCCCAGCGCCCCTCCATCCGCAGCAACTCGCCCGGCTGTGCGCCGAGCAGCGACCCAACGACGGTCAGCAGATCGCCGGAACCGCGCCCCGTATCGACCCGCGCGACCGTGTAGCCGTTTTCTTCATTGGCGTAGGTGATCCGCTCCAGGACCCCTTCGACCACCGCAAGGTTGGACATGAGGCGACCGTACCGCCGGACTCCGACAGCTTGTGCGGGCCTGTGGATAACTGCGAACGGCCGGCTGAGCGGCGGACTTCGAACGCACACATCCCACCCGCGCCGACGCGTACACCCTGCTCCCGCCGACGCTTGCATCCTGCTCCCCGCCGACGCGTCCAACTCACGCCCACCGGACCCCCGCCGATACGTGCCACTCCCGCCCGCCGGGCTCCTGGCGGGCAGGGGGCAGACCCCCAGATCAGGCGCGAATGGGGACAGGCCCACAGCACCGGTGCGACCCCGCACGGCGACTTCGGGCGAACTCGGGGGCGTACCGGACGGCCAAGGCGCAGCAAGATGGCGGCATTGCGGAGCCGGGCCGGAGGCGCCCGCGAGCAGCGGAGGTCGAAGGGCGGACCAGAAAGCCACGAGGGGCCTGGTCCGCAGACCAGGCCCCTCATGGTTTCCCCCTCCACTGGCTCCGCTCGAAATCCCCCCAGATTCCCCTCCGCGAGAGCCGGATGACACATACGACCCGTTGCAGGCGTGAAGGGTTGCACGATTCCGTGCTGTTATTTATCCGTTACCTGGAGTCAAGGTTTTGAGGTGACCGGATGACGGGGAGACAGACACGTCTTGACCTGTTGACCAGCAGGCTGCCGAGGGTTCGTGAGGCGAATGGGCGCCGTTCCGGCCCTGGCGGATGTTCGGCATCCGTCCTGGAGCAGGATGGCCGCCCCGGACCCCCTGCGCACAACAGCCACCGCTAGTCTGCCGCTGGCCCACGGGACGTACGCTGCGCAGCACGGCAGGGCACGGCACCGTCCACCGTGGGCCGCGCAGCCGAGGCCGGCTATGGGGCCGGACTCGTCAACGTGTCGGGCGCGGTGTATCGGGGGCGTGACATGTCGGGCACAGTCGGGCGTATGGCGTTCGCACCATCGGGGCGTGACGCGTCCGGGCATCGCAGCGCCGGGGGCACAACCGCGCTCCTGGCGGGACCGATGGCGGTGCCGATCCGAACCCCGACGCCAGCGGCGCAAGGCAGCGGCCACACCCCCGGCCGCGGATCACGGCCACGGATCACGGCCGCCGGCAACAGCTTCGGGCCACAGCATCGGCGACAACAGAAACAACAACGGTGGCCTCAGCGCCATCATCAGCAATATCGGCGGCACCCCGACAGCGAGAGCAACAGCAACGGACGGCGGATGGAGCGGAAGCAATGACGGTGACCCTGGCCGATGTGGCGGCGCGGGCAGGTGTCTCGGCGGCCACCGTCTCCCGCGTGTTGAGCGGCAACTACCCGGTCGCGGAGGCGACTCGGGCCCGGGTTCTGCGTGCGGTCGATGACCTCGACTACGTGGTCAACGGACCGGCCAGCGCACTTGCCGCGGCCAACTCCGACCTCGTCGGCATCCTGGTCAACGACATCGCCGACCCCTTCTTCGGCATCATGGCGGGGGCCATCCAAGCCGAGATGGGTGGCGGGCCCAGCACCGTTTCCGCCGGTGCCGAGGCCCGGAGCATGCCGGGAGGCGGACCGCTGTCCCTGAGCGGGCCCAGCCTGCCGGGGGCGGGCACCAGCGGGGAGAAACTGGCCGTCGTCTGCAACACCAATGGCTCGCCCGCGCGTGAACTGACCTACCTCACCCTGCTCCAGCGTCAGCGCGCCGCAGCCGTCGTGCTCACCGGCAGCGGGGCGGACGACCCCGAACACACCGAGCGGCTGGCGGCCAAGGTGGCCAAGCTGACCGCGGCCGGTACCCGGGTGGTGCTCTGCGGAAGACCACCGGTGCCGGGCGCTCTGACGCTCACCTTTGACAATCGGGGCGGTGCCAGACGGCTGACCGAGCACCTGCTCACCCTTGGGCATCGGCGCATCGGTTATATCGCCGGTCCCGCCGACCGCACCACCACGAGGCATCGGCTTGAGGGCCACCTCGCCGCTCTCGCCGCGCATGGTCCACAGACGACTGGGCCCGTCAGGCCCGTCGTCGAGGGCGCGGCGGGCGCCGAGATCCCCATGGCGGCAGGACGTGCACGCCCCCGGCGCGGATCAGCCGATGCGGCGCACGACACGGCGCCCGGCGGTCCGCCATTGGTCGTCCATGGAGCGTACGACCGGGCTTCCGGTTACGACGCGGCGTGCGAGCTCCTCCGCCGCGAGCCGGGTATTACCGCGCTGGTCGCCGCCAATGACACGGTGGCACTCGGCGCCTGTGCGGCGCTGCGGGACCTGGGGTTGCGCATTCCGCATGACGTGTCGGTCACCGGATTCGACGATCTGCCGTTCAGCGCGGACGCGGCTCCAGCGCTCAGTACCGTACGGCTGCCGTTGTACGAGGCGGGCGCGCGGGCGGGACGGCTGGCGCTCGGGCGGGAAATCGCGCCGCCGGGCGGGGTCGCCATGATCCGCGCCGAGCTGATGATCCGTAACTCGACCGCCCCGCCGCCGGGTGCTGCGGGCGAGCTCTGAGCCGTCACCAGCTACCCAAGGCTGGGCGGCGTCTCGGCGAGCTGCCCAAGGCTAGGTGATGTCCCGGCGGGCCACGGACGCCGACGGCGGGGGTCATAGACGGGCCGGGTGTGGCAATCGGGCAACCGGGCACGCGGATACTGTGCCGCCGCGCCGTGGCGGCATTGACCTCGGCATCGTCGCTGCCTAGCGTCCGCTGTGCCGCCCACGTGCACCGACCGTTCTGGAGCCCCGTGTGAAGCTCGCCTTTTCCACCCTCGGCGTACCCGGCCTGCCGATCCCCGATGTCGTCCGGCTCGCCGCCGACAACGGCTATCAGGGCGTCGAACTGCGGGCCCACCCCGAAGAGCACGTCCACAGCGGACTGAGCCCGGCCGAACGGGCCGCAGTCGCCAAGGAGTTTCGCGTGGCTCAGATGCAGGTCCTTGCCGTCGCCGGTTACGTACGTGTTGCCGAGGCGGGCGCGGACGGCCCGATCCTCACCCAGCTACGGGAACTCCTCGCGCTCGCCCGAGACCTCGACGCCCCGTATGTCCGAGTTTTCCCCGGCGGCGGCGACCAGACCCCATCGCAGGCCGACGCGACGGCAGCGCGCAGGCTGGCCGCCGTCGCTGCGGACGCGCACGACCTCGGCGTGCGGGTACTACTCGAAACCCATGACTCGCACCGCACCGCGGCCGACGCCTGTCGGGTGCTCGGACTGGTCGGACACCTCAGCGTGGGGGCCATCTGGGACGTGTTGCACACCTGGCTCGGCGGCGAGGAACCCGTCACCTCGCACGCCGCCCTCGCTCCGCACCTGGGCTATGTGCAGGTCAAGGACGTGGCCTCGGCGAACGACACCACCCCGCTGCCGCTCGGCGAAGGGGTGCTGCCGCTGCGCGAGTGCCTGACCACGCTGGTACGCGCCAACTTCGCTGACGCCGCGCGGCCCGATACGGACGAGGGCTGGGTGTGCTGGGAGTACGAGAAGCGCTGGCACCCGGAGGCGGCCGAGTTGCCGCCGCTGCTGGGGCCGGGCCGGGACCAGCTGCTGGGGCTGCTGGCCGAGGCCGCCGCCATCCGGCCCGATGCGCAGTGGCCCCAGCAGCAGGAGGAACCGGGGCATCATCCGTAGCCACTGCCTGGGGCGGCGACGCGCTCATCCAGGACCAGCGCCCGCTTTCGTAGCCACTGCCTGGGGGTGGCGACGCGCTCATTCAGGGCCAGCGCCCGCTTTCTCACTGAGGCTCGCACCCGCGCGTCTGCCGGCGTTCGCCCCTGTCTGCGCCCCGCCCCCGACGGCAACCGGAACGTTCTTCGCAGCCAGTGCGTCTGGGCGTCCGCCGCGCCTGGCTCCCGTGAATGACGTCAGGGCGACCCCGCCGACGAGGAGTGCGGCAGCCAGCCAGCGCAGAGGGCTCACTCCCTCGTTCAGGAGCAGCGCGGCGGACGACATCCCGAAGACCGGCACCAAAAGGGCGAAGGGCGCAACGGCGGAGGCATCGTACATACGAAGCAGATAGCCCCAGGCCCCGAAGCCAAGCAGGGTGGCGAACCAGGCCACGTAGGCAATGGCGCCGACGCCACTCCAGTCCAGCGCTCGCAGCGCGGCCATGTCCTCCTTTGGCCCCTCGAACAGCAGCGAGAGGGCCAGCAGCGGTAGCACCGGGATGACGCTCACCCAGACCATGAAGCGCAATCCATCGGGCGGAGCGGCCTTACGGGTCAGAACGTTGGACACTCCCCAGGCCACGGCCGCAGCGATGACCAGCACGAATCCAAGAACGGGGCCCGACGTTCCTTCATCGACGGCAGCGACTGCGATGCCGCCCAACGCGATGGCCATGCCAATGAGTCGGGTTCTGCCCGGCCGCTCGCCGAGTACGACGGCTGCGAACAGGGCCGTGAACACCGCCTGCACCTGAAGTATGAGCGAGGAGAGGCCGGCGGGCGCGCCCTCGCGCATGCCGACGAATAGCAGCCCGAACTTGGCGACTCCCAGCGCCAACCCGACGCCGATGATCCAACGCCAGGCGACCTGCGGCCTGCCGACGAAGAACACGGCGGGCAGCGCGGCGGCCATGAAGCGCAGTGCGCAGAAGAGAAGCGGAGGGAAATGGTCGAGACCGACCTCGATAATGACAAAGTTGACGCCCCAGGTGGCGGATATAAACACGGCCAGGGCGATGTGAGCGGGACGCATGTGATCGAGGATCGACTCAGCGAACCATGTAGCACCAGCGCGAATGTCTTCATGATTGGATGAAGCAGCGCTACAACCAGAGGAAATCGCTAGTCGCCAGTACGACCACAGTCCGAAAATCCTTGGGGAGAGCATGCTGGATCTGTCTCGGTTGCGGGCCCTGCATGCGGTGGCCGTGCACGGCTCAGTCAGCGCGGCGGCGGTGGCCCTCGGCTACACCCCGTCTGCGGTCTCGCAGCAGATAGCGAAGCTGGAGCGGGAGACCAAGACCACGCTCATCGAACGCCGGGGCCGTGGCATCGCCTTGACCGATGCCGCACAACATTTGGCGCATACGGCTCAGCAGTTGCTCGCCATCGTGGAGCGCGCCGAGACCTCGCTTGAGGAGCGCCGCGGGCAGCCTTCTGGGCGGCTGGCGGTGGGTGCCTTCGCTTCGGCGGCACGCGGGTTGATGCCCTCGGTGCTCGCCGAAATGACGGCTCAGTACGCGGGTTTGGACATCCGATTGATCGAGGTGGACCCCCATGTATCACCCGACCTGGTGTCGCGCGGCATGATCGATCTCGCCATCACGCATGACTGGGACATATCGCCACTACCGGCGCCCGATGGGGTGGAGCGGGCCGTGATCGGCGACGACCCTTCGGACATTCTGGTGCCCCGCGGCCATCCGCTCGCCGGCCGCACCCTGGTACGCCGCAGCGACCTGGCCGCGCAACGATGGATCTGCCAACCGCCGGGCACGGTCTGCCACGACTGGCTGGTACGGACGCTGCGCGCCTCCGGCCATGAGCCGGACCTGGCCTACCAGGTCGCCGAATATCACACGCAACTTGCACTGGTCGGCGCTGGCTTGGGCATTGCTCTCGTACCAAGGCTGGGCCGGAGCCCGCTGCCGGATGGCGTATCCGTCGTACCACTCGAACCCACGCCAGTGCGCCGGCTGTACGCGCTCTGGCGCCTGGGCGCGGCCCGCCGCCCGGCGATCACGGAGGCCGTCCGCGTCCTCCACGACCACTGGCCGCGCTGCGCAGCGGCCTAAACCCCCGCCCCTCGGTCACCTCCCCCTCGCGCACCTCATGCACCGTGTGCGTCTCATGCGCCGTGTGCGTCTCATGCGCCTGCACGCCTCCATACGCCTCCACACGCCTTTGTGCGCCTCTGTACGCCTCCGCGCGCCCATCAGGCCGCAGCCCCGTCACACGCGGAGTGCGCCCCGCCCGCGTACCCCGGCGGGCCGCGGGCCGAGCCGTACCCGTACCCGTACCCGTACCCGACCAAGGTCGTCCGCTGTGGTTGCGTGCCCGCACAGGCCGAAGGGGCGCCCGGTGGTCTTCCGGACGCCCCTTCACAGCAAGCACAGTCGGCGGCCTACCAGCACGGTCAATGCGACCCGGCCGCCAACTCGGCCATCCACGGCCAGTCCTCAGTTCCGCAGAAATTACGGGCCCACGGGACTACGGGCCCACAGGTCTACGGCTGGAGGATGGCCTCGCGCTTGAGGTCCCTGCGGTCGAGCTGCTTGTCGTACGGGGCCAGCGGCTTCGCCGCCTCGTCGCCCGACTTCACGGCCTGCGGCTGGACGCCTGCCCAGTCCAGGACACGTGCGGTGGCCTTGGCGCGCTTCTCAGCGGGCAGGCCAGCGATGTTGGCACCGTGGTTGGCGCCGGGCACGGTGTAGACGTAGGAGTCGTTGCGCTTGCCTACGTGGAACGGTTCCGCGCCCCACGGGTCGTTCTCGCCGTTGACGAACAGCATCTGCTCGCCGTCGTGGCGCACCCAGGAGTCGATGTCATGCATGACATACGGCTGGAACTTCATCGGAATCTCGGCCGGGACCGCGTGCCGGGGCGCGTCGATGCCCGGGTAGCGCAGCAGGTCCTTGAGCTTGGTGTACTGCACCGTGGGCCAGCCCAGTTGGGTACCCGCCTGGTAGTAGTACGGGGTGTAACCCTCCAGGCCCTGATCCGTAGTGGAGTCGAAGCCCGAGATCTTGTCGATGTAGTTGTACAGCACATCGTCGGACGCGGTCGGCGCCGGCACATCCGCGCAGTCCTTCTCCAGGCTGTACTGCCAAAACGCCCAGGACAGGCTGATGACAGCGTTCTCGTACGCCTTGTCGGCGCTGCCCATCACCTTGAAGGTACGGCCCTCGTCGCCCGCCCACTTCTCGAAGCGGGCAACCAGCCGGCCGCGGCGCTCCAGCGCCTCGCGCTGCACAGCGGTCAGGCTGTTGCGGCACTCGCTTGCACCCACGCGGGAGAAGAACTGGTCGTATGCGCGGTCTTCCCTGTTCACCACGTCGTTGGGCGCCACATACGCCACGGTGCCGTCCATGTCGTTGGGGTAGAAGCGGCGGAAGTACGTCGCCGTCATGCCGCCCTTGCTGCCGCCGGTGGCCAGCCAGTTCTCGCCGTAGATCGGCTTCAGGGCCCTGTACAGGCGGTGCTGGTCGCTGGCGGCCTGCCAGATGTCGAGCTTCTTCCAGTCAGCCGGCTTGGGCCGGGAAGGAGTGAAGAAGCGGTACTCCATGGAGAGCTGGTTGCCGTCGATGATCTGCGTCGGCTCGCTACGGCGCGGCGCCGTGTTGACGTTGTAGCCGGAGGTGAAGAAGACCGTCGGGCGGTCGATGGACTTGTGCAGCAGGGTGATCCGCTGCTTGAACGTGCCCTTGGTCGGGTGCCGGTGGTCGATCGGCTGCTCGTAGTTGAGCACGAAGAAGCGGTAGCCGTCGTAAGGCTTCTCTTCTATGAAACTCATCCCCGGTATCTTGAGGATGCGTTCTTTGATGTCGTTTGGCTGTGCGGCGGTCGCCGTTCCCGCCGAAGCGCTGCCCACGCCCACGGTGCCTATGAGCACCGCAAGCGCGAGCAGCCATCTGAGCGACTTGTGCATTCGCCCTCCCCTGGAGTCCATGATGGTCGCCGTGAACCTATCGGGGGGCGTACGCGACCGGCTAGCCCCAGTTCACACGGGGGCGGCGACCCGTACGCAATGGTCGAGTCCCGTTACGCTACGTCGTGCCCCTCCCCTCTCCGCATGAGATGAACCATGCTGTCGGCATGGACCGAGAGGAACGCCAGGGGCCGGGGCGCCCCGAGCCAAGCGAGCGGGCCGAGCGGTTGCGCCAGTATCTGAGCGAGTTGGAGCGGCGCATCGATGCTCGCTCGCTCGAACTGCTGATGCGCCTGCTCCGCGAACTCAGTGTCTCACCGGCCGTGCGAGGCGGCACCTACGAACTGGGCATGAGCCCGGAGGAGCGGGAGCTGTTCACCCCCGCGCTCCAGGCCGAACTGCTGGTCCTGTTCGGGCTGCTCACCTCGAAGGACGAGCGAGTAGTGGTCGATCTGGGAGACAGCCCGCACGCGAAGGGCATGAAGGTGCTCGTCCCCCAAGACCGGGCGCACGACCCCGAGTTCCTCCATCGCCACAAGGAGCGGGTAGCCGCGGAAGCTGCCGAGCGGGAGGCGGACCGGCGCGAGGTGGAGGCCATCGCGCGGGCCAGCGGCATGGACCCGTGAGCCCCCGACGAGGGGGCACGAAACCCGGCAACCAGCACGAAGCGCACGCCGTGGAGGTCGCCGGGCAACCGCCGGTGGGGTGAACTTCCCTCGCCACCCGGGCTTGCTGGTGGCTACCGGTTTGGGCCACCAGGCTCAGGGGAACACCGCAGCCCGGCGCACCTGTGGCACCTGTGGCACCTGTGGCACCTGTGGCGCGTCCGGTGCGGCCCGGGTACCACTACCGCGCTCGGTGCCGCCCGCGTGCCTGCCACGCCGGCGCCTTCCGTCGCCACTCAGCCCACTCAGCCCTGCACTGCTGCGGTGGCTGCGGTGGTCGGGTCACCCCCGGAATAGGCGTGCCACAGCCGTGCGTAGCGCCCGTTGTTGGCCAGCAACTCATCGTGGGTGCCGTCCTCGACGACCCGGCCCCGATCGAGTACCACGACGCGGTCCGCGCGTGCGGCCGTCGTCAGTCGGTGCGCCACGACGAGCGTGGTGCGCTTGCCTACGAGCCGGTCGGTGGCCTGGTTGACCAGCGCCTCAGTGGCGAGGTCGAGCGCGGCGGTCGCCTCGTCGAGCAACAACACGTCCGGGTTGACCAGTTCCGCCCGCGCCAGCGCGATCAACTGCCGCTGCCCGGCCGAGAGGTTACGTCCACGCTCGGTGACCTCATGGAGATAGCCGCCGACCAGCGTGGCGATCATGTCGTGCGCTCCGACCGCCCGCGCGGCGGCTTCCACCTCGGCATCGGAGGCGTCGGGGCGACCGTAGGCGATGGCATCTCGTACGGTCCCGGGGAACAGATACGGCTCCTGCGGCACCACACCGAGCCGGTGCCGGTATCCCGCCAGACTGAGCTCCCGCACATCCATCCCGTCCACAGTGACCCGGCCCGACGAGGGGTCGTAGAACCGGGCGACGAGCTTGACCAGGGTGGACTTGCCCGCACCCGTCTCCCCTACGAACGCGACGGACTGACCCGCCGGAATCCGCAGGTTGATCCCGGACAGCGCCTCCTCGGGCTGGTCCGCGGGCCCGTAGTGGAACCGTACGTTCTCGAATGCGATGTCGCCCCGCAGCTCGCGCACCTCGCGCGGTGCCTCGGCCTCCGGCGTCGTCGTCGGCTCGCGCAGCAACTCCTGGATGCGGCGCAGCGAGACGGACGCTTGCTGATAACCGTCGAAGACCTGGGAGAGCTGCTGTACGGGGGCGAAGAACAGATCGATGTAGAGCAGATACGCCACGAGGGCGCCCGTCGTGAGCGTGCCATCGCTGACCCGTCCGGCACCGACGATCAGGACCAGGGCCGCGGCCACCGACGACAGGAGTTGGACGAACGGGAAGTAGACCGAGATCAGCCACTGGCCGCGCACCCGGGCCTGACGGTAGCCGTCGCTGCGCTCGGAGAAGCGCCGCCGACCGCTGGTCTCGCGCCGAAACGCCTGCACGATGCGCAGCCCGGCAACGTTCTCCTGAAGGTCGGCGTTGACGCCGCTGACGCGTTCGCGGGCGAGTTCGTACGCCTTGACGCTTTGCCGCCGGAAGAAGATGGTGCCGATGACAAGGAGCGGCAACGTCGCGAAGACGACCAAGGCGAGCTGGAGGTCGATCACCAGAAGCGCGACCAGGATGCCGAAGAAGGTCAACAGGCTGACCAGCGCGGTAACCAGGCCGGTCTGTAGGAAGGTGGAGAGCGCGTCCACGTCGGTGGTCATCCGGGTCATGACCTTGCCGGTCAGCTCGCGCTCGTAGTAGTCGAGGCCGAGCCGTTGGAGCTGCGCGAAGATCTTGACGCGGAGCGCGTAGAGGACGCGTTCGCCGGTCCGGCCGGTCATCCGGGTCTCGCCGATCTGCGCCGCCCATTGGCCGAGCACCACGAGCAGCGCAAGCCCGGACGCGGCCCACACGGCGTTCAGCGCCGTTTCCTGCACGCCCTCGTCGATGCCGTGTCGGATCAGCACCGGCAGCAGCAACCCCGCCAGGGCATCCAGCGAGACAAGCAGCAGGCTCAGGGCGAGCGGCTTGCCGAAGCCACGCAGCAACTTCCGCAGCCCATACGAGCTTTCCGCCCGGGTGGCCTGCTTCTCATCGACCTGTGGGGTGTCGGTGGCAGGCGGCAGCGCGGCCACCTTCGCCAACAACTCAGGCTCGCCCGGCATCCCGGCCATCGCGCCCGCGGCAGCCGTCCTCGCAGCAGCCGTCTCGGCCGTGGTCTTGCCCGGCGTGGTCTTACCCGCGGCAGCCTTACCCGCGGTCATACCCTCGGCGGCCTTGCCGGGGCCGCTTGCGGCGATGTCGTCGCCTTCCGCGGCGTCGGGACGCACCCACAGTTCCGGGGTGATGGTGAGCGCGGCGGCGCGCGCCTCGCGGGCTCGCCCCGCGGCGTCGGAGTGTGCCGCGGGGATGTTCCCCGCCGCTGTCTCCGCAACCGATATCTCCGCTATCTCCTCGGCTATTCGGTCATCGAGCCCCGGTATTCGATCTTCTGGTATTCGATCGTCGGGTATCGCGTGGGGTCGGCGGCCGGCGGACTCTGCTAGGTGCCCACCGGGGCCGGACAGGCTTCGTCCGCGGTCGTCCGGCGCATGGCCCGCACGGCCGGCACGGCGCTCGTCGAAACCGGGGGCGTCGCTGTCCGGAGCGGACGGGCGGGCTGCGGGCGTGAGAAGCCCTGCCGCGGCGGACTCGCCGCCGAACGTCCCGGCGAGCGACGCTCGTATTCCTCCCGGCCCCGCGCCCTCGGCCCGCTCAACCCGCTGGGTGCGGCCCGGCGCGGACGAGTCCGCGCCCGTCCCGCCACTGTCATCGGAGCCCAAGCCCGAGCCGGAGCCCGAGCCGGGGCCCTTGTCCAGGGCCGCATGCGGGGGTCCGGCCTGGTAGCTCAGACCGGCCGCGTCGTGCGGTACATCGCCCAGTTCGTCCGGGTCGGTCAGCAGCCGGCGGTAGAGCGGGCACCGCTCGGTGAGCTCGTCATGGGTGCCGACGTCGGCGAGGCGCCCGCTGTCGAGCACGGCAATCCGGTCGGCGAGGGCCAGCGTGGACTGACGGTGGGCGATGAGCAGCGTGGTACGGCCGGCCATCACGCCGCGCAGCGCCTCATGGATCTCATGCTCTACGCGGGCGTCCACCGCGGAGGTGGCATCGTCGAGGACCAGCAGCCTGGGGTCGGTGAGAATCGCCCTGGCCAGGGCGACCCGTTGGCGCTGGCCACCGGAGAGAGTCAGTCCTTGCTCGCCGACCTCGGTGTCGTAGCCGTCCGGCAGGTCCATGATGAAGCCGTCTGCCTGAGCGGCGCGCGCGGCGGTGCGTACCTGCTCGTCGGTGGCGTCGGGCAGCCCGTATGCGATGTTCTCGCGCACGCTGGCGGAGAAGAGAAAGCTGTTTTCCGGAACCAGGCCGATGGCGGCGCGCAACGACTCGAAGGTCAGATCGCGTACGTCGTGCCCGCCGATCCTGACCGAGCCGCCCGTCACGTCGTAAAAGCGCGGTAGCAGCAGCGACAGCGTTGACTTGCCGCTGCCGGACGCGCCGACGACGGCCAGCGTCTCGCCCGGGGCAATGCGCAGCGACACGTCATCGAGCACGGGGCGCAGGGGTGTGCCACGCTCACCGGGGCCGGCCGCAGCGGCCTTGGCGGGCACGTCGGCACCGGCCTCGACCGTCTTGGCCTTGGCATCGGCCGCGTCCGCCGTAGTGGGCGCGGCGGTATCGGCCTCGACCGTCTTGGCCTGGGCATCAGCCGTGTCCGCCGTAGTGGGCGCGGCGGTATCGGCCTCGACCGTCTTGGCCTGGGCGTCGGCGACGCCGTATCTGAAGGTGACGTGAGCGAACTCGACCGTCGCGGGTGCGTCGTCGGGCAACTGCTTGGCATCCGGCCGTTCCGCTATGGCCGGCTCGGTGTCGATCAGCTCGAAGACCCGCTCGACGCCGGCGCGGGCCTGCTGGCCGACGGTCAGCATCATGGTGAGCATGCGGACGGGTCCAACGAGTTGCGCCAGATAGGTGGAGAAGGCGACGAAGGTGCCGAGGGTGACCTCTCCCCGCGTGGCCATCCAGCCGCCGAGGGCCAGCATGGCGACCTGACCGAGCGCGGGCACCGCCTGGAGAGCCGGGGTGTAACGGGAGTTGAGACGCACGGTCCGCAGCCGGGCCGCGAACAGCCTACGACTGACCTCGCGCAGCTTGCCGGTCTCCTGCTCCTCTTGGCCGAAGCCCTTGACCACCCGCACGCCGGTGACCGCGCCCTCCACGACACCGGCCACAGCTGCCGCCTGCCCCTGCGCGTACCAGGTCGCGGGGAAGAGACGGTCACGGCTGCGCGAGGCGATGAACCACAGGGCGGGGGCCACGGCCAGCGCCACCACGGTGAGCAGCGGGGACAACGTCACCATCACGATCAGCGAGATGATGAAGAGCAGAACGTTCCCGATCATCATCGGGATCATGAACAGCAGGCCCTGCACCAGTTGCAAGTCGCTGGTACCACGACCGACGACCTGGCCTGTGCTCAGCTCGTCCTGCCGCTTCCCGTCGAGGCGGGAGATCGACTGGAACATCTCGGTCCGCAGATCGTGCTGCACATCGAGGGCCAAGCGCCCGCCGTAGAACCGTCGGATGTACGTCAACCCGTACACCACGAGAGCGGCGACGATCAGCAGCACAGCCCACGGGGCGAGCGACCGGTCGTTGGAGACGATCACGTCGTCGATGATCAGCTTCGGTACGAGCGGGACGAGCGCCGTGACGGCCATGCCAGCGAGCGACGCACCGAGCGCGAGCACCACATTGCGCCGATACCGCCAACAGTAACGGGTCAGTCTGCGCGCCCAGCCCTCTTGCTTTGCGCTGGTCGTCGCGGCTGTCGCTGTCACTCCCGGCCTCCCCGCCTGATGGTCATCATCGGAAGGCTGCAACGCCGTGGCGTGCGGATTTCATTCCGCTGTAACAAATGAAGGCGCGCACAGGGGGCATACAGGGGGCGTACACATGATCGAGCGCCGGGTTCACGCCCCCTAAGCGCCGGGGCTCATACCCCCGGCCCAGGCCGGCGAGGCGGGCCCGCGGCGCCGGTCCCGCACCTCGCCGCAGCAGTCCCCGCCCCACCCAACACAGCCCACAGCCCACGCGCCGATCTCGCCAGCCAGGCGGGGTAACCGGGCAGCCCTCACAGGACCCAGGCCGTACATGACAACTCCTGCACCCAGCTAGGCCGCCGCGACACCCACCCCCTCAGGCAGCACGACGGCAGCGGCGCAGTGTGTCGCGACGTCATCGAGGCGCAGGCCGAGCGTCACCGCCAGGGCTGCGATGGTGAAGAAGGCCGGGGTCGGCGCCCGGCCCGTCTCAATCTTGCGGAGGGTCTCGGCGGAGATGCCGGCCCCGGCGGCGATGACGGCCATGCTGCGTTCGCCGCGTGCCTGTCGCAGCAGCAGCCCGAGGTGACGGCCGCGCTCGCGTTCGAGCGGAGTAAGAGGTGTGCGCACCATGCGACCATTCTAATACCGGTATAGTAATAACGGTACGAGCAAGGGCGAGCCGCCACGGCTACGCCCTCATTCGCCCTGCTCACGCGCCAGCGAAAGCGCTGGCTCGTGAGCTCGGCTGACGGCGGCGACCTGCGAGTTCGCCGTAGGCACAACACGAAAGGCCACAGCGAGATGGTGGAGATCAAGACTGACGCCGCGCTCGACGCGATGCGCGAGGCGGGCCGCGTTGTGGCACACGCGCTGGCTGCCGCGGAGAAGGCGGCGGCGATCGGCGTATCGCTCCTCGAATTGGATGAAGTGGCGCGCGACGTGCTGCGGGCTGCGGGTGCCGGCTCCCCGTTCCTGCACTACCAGCCGAATTTCGCCACGACTCCGTTTCCCGCCGTGATCTGCGCTTCGGTCAACGACACGATCGTGCACGGCATTCCGGACGGCTACCGACTGCGCGACGGCGACCTGGTCAGCATCGACTGCGGGGCCTCGCTCGACGGCTGGACCGGCGACGCCGCCGTCAGCTTCACCGTAGGCACCCCGCGCCCCGCCGACGTGCAGTTGATCGAGACCAGCCGCAAGGCCCTGGAGGCGGGCATCGCCGCTGCCGTGCCCGGCGCGCGAATGGGCGATATCGGGCACGCCATCGGCAGCGTCGGACGGGCCGCCGGTTACGGCATCCCCGCCGACTTCGGCGGCCACGGCATCGGGCGGCAGATGCACGAGGACCCACCGGTGCCGAACGAGGGCAGGCAGGGCCGGGGTTTCCGGTTGCGGCACGGCCTCGTGCTCGCGCTTGAGCCGATGTTCCTTGCGGGCGGCGGGGATACGTACAGGGAAGACGCGGACGGTTGGGCGCTGCGTACGACTGACGGCAGCCGGGCCGCGCACAGCGAGCACACGGTGGCGATCACCGACGACGGCCCGCGCATCCTCACCCTCCCGTAACCCCTGCTCCTGTGGGCGGCTCAAGCGACTCGCGGGGTGCCACAGCGCAGAACGAGGCGGGTCGAGGCTCCGCGAGACATATACGGCACCGCATCCCGCTTTCCCCGGCACCGCACAGGCCAACCGCCCGCGCCGCGTCGTCCCCCGGCCCATCAGCCCGACACCCCGAGATCCCGTCGAGCCGTCGAGCCGTCGAGCCGTCGAGCCAGCCTCGCCGACGCGGGTGCCGCCCACCCCTCGGGGGAACGGCGCAGCGCTGACTCGGACTTCGGCCCTCAGCCCTGCCGCGCCCCTTGTCCCTGCTGTGCTGCCCCCGCCGCCTGCCGCGGCTCCTGCGCCTTCTGTGGGTCCTGCGCACTGGCCCTGCCGGCACGCCGGTCAGCGCCCGTCACCTTCAGCTCCGCGACCCCGGCGCGCTCCGGCTCGGCCGCCGGCGCGCGGCTGGCCCCTGACGCCGCCTGCTGCGCTCCCCGCACCGGCGCTCCACTGCCCTCCGGCTGCGCTCCACTGCTCGACTGCGCCCCATGACCCGGTTGCACCTTGTCGCCTGGCTTCGCCTCCTGCGGGCCACGCAACCAGACGCGGACATATCGGGCCGTGGTCGGAGCGGGGTCGGCCGGGTTCCAGCGGTGCCAGTCACGCCCGTCGAGCGAGGTGCTCAGGGTGTACGCGACGGGCCGGACCTTGGTCCAGTACGGGGAGATCGCCGAGACCCGCACGGTGCGACCGAGGTCGGCGGTGAGCGTGCCCGATGGGCTGTCGGGGGCCCACGAGGTGGCGGTGCTGCCATCCAGCGCGGCCCCCGCGTACCGGCCAGGCTCCTGCGAACTTGCCTTGCCCGTACGGCACCTGGCGACATTGTCGCTGGGCACGAGGTCGGGGCGGCGGGTCTTGAGCACGGCGGGCGCGTCCGCGCTGACGACCTGCCGACCCTGCGGGGTCTCGATCTCAAACGGCGCGCCGCCAGTCAATCGCACCGTGGTCTCGTGCGCGCCGATGGCCACGTCGTACGTCCTGCCCTGCCAGCGCAACCCGCGCAAGGTGACTCCGGCAGCGAGTTGCGGCGGTAGCAACGGGTCGAACCGCACCCGATCCTCACGCATGCGCAGTCCCGTGAGGCCATGCGTGAAGACCTGGAGAAGTCCGCCTTTTCCGGTGAGGAAGTCCTGCGACGGAGGGCCGGATAGCGGGTCGGAAGCGCCCACCTTGCCGCCGCGCGCCTCGGAGAACAGTGCGAACGGTCCCCGCATGAACGGCCTGCTCGCGCGCTCCAGGTAGGTATACGTCGTGCAGCCGGGCTCCCCGAGGCCGGCCGCGATGACGGAGTGCGCCGAGTCGGTCATGGCCGGGCCATCGGGGTCGGTACGCGCGGCGTAGTAGTCGAGGGTGTTGCTGGCGACCTTCTTCGACATGGGCCACTCCAGCGGGTATCGGAGCAGCACCGTGTCAGCCTGCTTGATGGTGGTGCCCCGATAGCCGTCGTACTGCTGGAATACCTGCCGCTGCGCGTCGAACGGAATGCGCAGCTTGCCGGCGACCCGATTCCACTCGGCCGGCGCACGCTCACCGAGGAGCGTGGCCGCCCGGGTGGCGTGCCGTAGTGCAGTGGCGGCGCCCGCGTTGGTGAATACGCCGTCGTTTACGCCGTTGCTGTATTCATCAGGGCCCGCGACGTTTTTGATCGAGTAACTGCCGTCTGGGTTACGGGTGGCGCGTCCAGCCCAGAACTCGGCGATGCCCTTGAGCAGTGGCCAACCCCGTTCCCGCAGCCACCGCTTGTCGCCGGTGGCCAGGTAGTGCTGCCAAGCGGCGAGCGAGATATCGCCTTGTAGGTGGTTTTGGGTGACACAGTGGGGCGGGTCCCAACTGTGGCATTCCTTCCACAGGTCGCCATGGGAACCGCTGGTCCAGGGGTAGAACAGGCCCGGATAGCCGAGCTTGCGGGCGTTGGCACGGGCGCCCGCGCCAGTCTGATATCGGTACTCAAGCACCGACTTGGCAAGCTCGGGCCGGGTGGCGACGAGCCCTGGATACATCCAGAGTTCGGCGTCCCAGTAGATCTGCCCGGCGTAGTTGTCGCTGGTCAGGCCAGTGGGGGCGATGCTGTCGCGGGAGCCGTGCCGGCTGCCCGAGAGCAGCCCGTACTGTGCGGAGCGTACCCAGGACTGCACATCCGGCCGCCCGCGTACCTCGATATCGGCCCGCCACAGCTTCTCCCAAGCGGCCGTGTGCCCGTCGAGCATCCGTTCCCAACCGAGAGCGGCGGCCTGCTGCGAGGCCACGGTGGCGGCGTGGAGCGGTGCGCGCGAGGTGCGGGCGGTATGCACGCCGACGTACTTGGTGAACTCGTACGATCTGCCGCGCTGAGCGGGGAAGCTGACCGACTGTTCGGCGCTCAACTCACGCACGCCACGGGCGAGGGCCGGCGCGCCCGGTCTCGATGCCGGATTCCGGTGGTCGTGGCTGTGGCTGTGGCTGTGGCTGGCGCCATCGTCGTGCACGCCGTGCCCCGCACGCAGCGTGGACACCACCGCGCCATCGATCCGCGTGCCGTCCGTACGGAACGGCACCGCGACGGTCCGATCATGGGTCCGCCGCTTTTCCGGCCCCGCCTTCTGCTCCTGTTGCCGCCCTTGCTGCTGTTCTTGCTGCTGTTCTTGCTGCTGTCCTCGGCGCACCGCCGGCCCTTCGCCGCGCGTGCCGCTGATTCGGCGCGCGCCACGCCCGTCGAGCAGGTCGGTGACGGTCGCTGTACCGCTCCAGCGCGGCGTCATCCGCAGTCGCACGGCGCCCACGTGAGCACGTACGCGGTCGGTAAGCACGTCGTACACCAGGTCGGTGGCGCGGCCATTGGTCGCGGTCCAGGTGAGTGAGGTACGTACCAGCCCGCAGCGGAGAAACACCGTCTGCCGATAGTCCGAGATGCGCCCGATGGGGGTCTGCGGGGTGAAGATCTCGCCCATCGCGCCGCCGGTACGCACGTTCAGCCCGGTCCAGGTCGGCAGCGCGGCGATGACCTGCCGGTCTTCGGTGACCTTTGGGTGGTGCGCGTAGAGCCCCGCGGCGAACGCCCCGTCGTAGCGCGGTGTGTACAGCGGATAGCCCGTCTTCCCTCCCGGTGCGGCGTACCCCATGCCGAGCGGCGGCACGCGGTGGCCCAGGTAGCCGTTGCCGACGTATGCGTGGTGGCTGTCCTTGGGATCGATCCGGTCCGCACTCAGGGCCCAGCCGGCGCGCCGGTCCTGCCCATCGCCTCGATCGTGCCCGTCATGCCGGTCATGCCCGTCACGTCCGCAGGAGAAGCCGGGGCCAGGGGTGCGGTCGAGCGCCGTCGCCGTGCCGTGCGCGCCGGTGCGGGCGCCGCTGCCGCGGGGTCCGTGGTCCCGGGCATCGGCCACGGCCGGCAGCAGCGCGACGGTGACGGCTCCGGCGAGCAATGAGGCCAGGACGGGCACCGCGCGGTGCTGCGTTCGCCCCCCGGAGCCGCGCGGCACGGCGAAGCCCCGCGGCACGGCGAAGCGGGCGCGGTGCGGGGGGTGCGGGGGGTGCACGGCGGCGGAGCCGGCGGCACGGGTCGGATGGGCCTGGTGAGCTCGGGGACCAGCGAGGTCGGAAGGGCTTGTGCGGCCCGGGGAGTACGTCATCGTTCTCCGTCGCATGGTCGGCGGGACGCCAGCGAAAGGCCAACGGAAGGCCCGCGGGGAGCGAGAAGGCTGAGAAGGGGATGCGCGGGCGAGCGCAAACGTGAGGAAGGCAGCAGTGGAAGGCAGCAGTGAACATAAAGAGAGGAACGTGCCGCGTCAATGACGAGCGCGGCACGTTCAATGGTTAAACGGATGAGTCATTCGGTTGGCGGTATTTTTACGTTTTTCGCCTACCTGTGAGGTGCCTCGTAGGTGGGCACACTGCACACGACGAGACTGCGAACCTGCAAGAGTTCGCGACCGCGCGCTTGCTCAGACCTCGTCACGTACGCGCGCACTCGTCACCTACGTGCGCACTCGTCACAACCCGCCGCAATCTGTCACGGCTCGCCACAACTCATCACAAGGGAGCGGCTACAGCGAGCGTTGCGCCCCGATCTGCCGGGACATGATCGTCGTCAGTTCGTACGCCGTGTGCGAAGCCGCGACCGAAGTGATCTCCGCGTGGTCGTACGCCGGGGCGACCTCGACCAGATCGGCCGAGACGAGGTGACAACCGGCCAGGCCGCGCAGTATCTCCAGGAGTTCGCGCGAGGTGATGCCGCCCGCCTCCGGAGTCCCGGTGCCGGGTGCGTGGGCCGGGTCGAGCACGTCGATATCGATGGAAATGTACAGCGGGCGGTCGCCGATGCGCTGCCGCAACTGGTCCGCCACCTCGTCCACGCCGCGCCGCATCACATCGGCGGACGTGACGATGCCGAAGCCCATCTTCGCGTCGTCGTCCAGGTCCTTCTTGCCGTACAGCGGACCACGCGTACCGACGTGGGAGAGCGCGGAGGTGTCCAAGATGCCCTCCTCGACCGCCCGCCTGAACGGCGTGCCGTGCGTGTACTCCGCGCCGAAGTAGGTGTCCCAGGTGTCCAGGTGCGCATCGAAATGCAGCAGCGCGACGGGGCCGTGCTTCTTGGCAACCGAACGCAGCAGGGGCAGCGCGATGGTGTGGTCGCCGCCGAGGGTCATCAGCCGCGCGCCGGTGGCCAGCAGGTCATCCGCCGCGGCCTCGATCGTCTCCACGGCCTCATTGATGTTGAACGGGTTCGCCGCGATATCGCCGGCGTCGGCGACCTGGGCAAGTGCGAACGGCGACGCGTCCTGCGCCGGGTTGTACGGGCGCAGGAGCCGCGATGCCTCCCGGATCGCGTTGCCGCCGAAGCGTGCGCCGGGGCGGTAGGAGACCCCCGAGTCGAAGGGGACACCGACCACGGCGACGTCCGCCGTGCCGCCCACCTCGTCGAGGCGGGGCAGCCGCGCGAAGGTCGCGGGCCCTGCATAGCGCGGTATGCGGGACGAGTCGATGGGGCCTACGGGCTCCCGGGGGGCACTGCTCATGCGACTGCCTCTCATGCTCTTGTGCCTGCTGCTGTCATCGTCGCGGCCCAAAGGCGACCCCGCGGCCGGCGGCTCTGCGAGGACTGTCCCCCGCGGAGCGACCCTGCGCGAGCGGACCGCGACGCGGCGGCGCACAGGTGCTCCTGGAGGGTACGGCCGGCTCGGCTCGCTCCGACATATACGTTCCGAAGCGGACCCCCCGACCGTTTTCGCCATGGTGTCCATGACGGCGGTCACGCCCGCCACCTTCGCTCCCTACCGAAAACGCCCCCCTGTGGGCGTTTGTACCCCTCGTTGATCAAACGTTCAGGTGACCTCGGGCCACGCGCGGCACAATGGGCAGCATGCCGATACCCAGTCCCGTGCCCGACCGGGCCGAATTGGTCGACCACCTGGTCCGTACCCGCATTGCGGGCAACGTCGCCACTCCCCGCGAGAACAACCTCTCCCACTACCGCAAGCTCGCGAACGGCGACCGTCACTTCTGGCTAGGTCTGGAACTCGGCGATCGCTGGCGCGATGAGCAGGACGTATTGGCCGTCATGGCCGAGCGGTGCGGGGTGATCGACGACCCCGAGCACCGTACGGGCCAGGACACCATCGACCCAGAGCTCACGGTGGACGCGCTGGACCGCAAGGCGGCGGTGTTGCGTAAGGCGGCGGAGAGCCAGAGCCGGGTTCTGTTCGCGACCGGCCACCCCGGCGGCCTCATCGACGTACACCGCAGCGTCGCGGCCGGGCTCCGGGCAGCCGGCTGCGAGATCATGGAGATCCCCGGCGGACTCCAGGCCGACGAAGGGTTCGTCTTCCAATTTGCCGACGTGGCGATGTTGGAGCGCGGTGCGACGCTGTGGCACACCCACTCCCCCGAGCCGATGACCGCCATCCTCGACGGGCTGGTCCGGGACGGTCGCCCGCTGCCCGATCTGGTGGTCGCCGACCATGGCTGGGCCGGCTGCGCGGGCCAGCGTGGCATCGACGCAGTCGGGTACGCGGACTGCAACGACCCGGCACTGTTCCTCGGCGAGGCGGAGGGCACGCTGGCGGTGACGGTCCCGCTGGATGATCACGTCACCAACCCGCGCTTCTACGACCCGATGACGGCGTACCTGTTGGATGCGGCTGACCTGGTGGCGCTGCCGTAGCCGTACAGGGCTGGTGGCCTCTTCGTAGACGTACGCGTAGGCGTACGAGAACGGTAGGCAGCGCGGCACAGGGGGCACGGGGGGGCTCCCCGGCAGCGCGTGCGGGCGTACGGGGGCTTGCGTCGGCGGCACCCGCGCGAGGGCGTACGCGGCGGCGCCCCCGGTAAAGCTGAGGGCGCCGCCGCGAGCCGCCGCCGCGGGGGCGGCACAAGACCACTGACCGAATGGTCGAAGGACCCGGCCGGTCCGCGCGTGCGGAAGGGCTACCGGCCGGTCCGCGCACGCGGGGTGCGGATCAGCCCCTCCTGGATCACCGAGACCGCAAGGCGTCCGTCCGCCGTGAAGATGCGGCCCTTGCCCAGGCCACGGCCGCCGAACGAGGACGGGCTCTCCTGGTCGTACAGCAGCCACTCGTCGGCACGGAACGGGCGGTGGAACCACATCGCATGGTCCAAGCTGGCGCCCACCACATCGCCGATCACCCAGCCGCCCTTGCCATGCGCGAGCAGGATCGAGTCGAGCAGGGTCATGTCGGAGACGTAGGTCACCAGGCAGATGTGCAGCAACGGGTCATCGTGTACGCCGTCCAGCTTGCCGTTCGTACGGAACCACACCTGTGACCTCGCGTCGCGCGGCCGTCCGGCGCTGACGAACGGCGGGTCGTCCACGTACCGCAGATCGACCGCGGCCCTGGCCTTGATCAACCGCGGGATCACCGATGGATCGGAGAACCGGTCCGCATGCCTGCGTAGCGTCTCCTCCGTGGTGGGCAGGGTCAGCGGGTCGGGCGCGGCGGGCATCTCCTCCTGATGCTCCAGGCCGCCCTCGACCCGTTGGAAGGAGGCCGAGAGATGGAAGATGGGGTGTCCGTGCTGGACGCCGACCACGCGGCGGGTGGTGAAGGAGAGTCCGTCCCGGATGCGATCGACGGTGTAGACGATCGGTGCTCCGGGATCGCCCGGGCGCAGGAAGTACGCGTGCAGCGAGTGCGGCGGACGGTCCTCCGGTACGGTGCGGCCCGCGGCGACCAGCGCCTGGGCCGCCACCTGGCCGCCGAATACCCGGGGCACCAGCGATGCGCGGCTGGTACCACGGAAGATGTCCCGATCGATCCGTTCCAGGTCGAGCAGGTCAAGCAGGTCCTCAAGTGCTTCGCTCATGATCGCCCGGACCCGCCTACAGGCCCATGGACTTGGCGACGATGGAGCGCATGACCTCGCTGGTGCCGCCGTAGATGCGGCTCACACGGGTGTCCGCGTACAGCCGGGCGATGGGGTACTCCATCATGTAGCCGTATCCGCCGTGGAGTTGCAGGCACTTGTCGATGACGACGGCCGCGCGCTCGGTGGTGAAGAGCTTGGCGGACGCCGCGTCGGCGGCGGACAAATCACCCACATCGTGCGCTTCCAGCGCGCGGTCCACGACCGCCTGCATGGCGTCCACTTCGGACTTGCAGTCCGCGAGTACGAACTTGGTGTTCTGGAAGGAGGCCACCGGCTTGCCGAAGACCTCACGCTCCTGGACGTACTTCTTGGCGAACTCCACGGCCGCGGCGGCTTGGGCGTACGCGCCGACCGCGATGCCGAGCCGCTCCTGCGGAAGGTTCTGGCCCAGGTACGAGAACGCCTTGCCCTCCTCGCCGAGCCGGTCATCGACGGGCACCTTGACGTCGGTGAAGGAGAGTTCGGCGGTGTCGGAGGTCTTGAGGCCGAGCTTTTCGAGCTTGCGACCGACCGCGTAGCCATCGGATGTGGCGTCCACGACGAGCAGGGTGATGCCGGCGCGGCGGTCCTCGGGGGTGGGCGGCGCGGTGCGGGCGCAGACGATGACGCGGTCGGCCAGCACCCCGCCGGTGATAAACGTCTTGGCGCCGTTGAGCACGTAGTGCGTGCCGTCGTCGGAGAGCTTGGCGGTGGTCTTCATACCTGCCAGATCCGAGCCGGTGCCGGGCTCGGTCATGGCGATGGCCGTCATCATGTCGCCGGTGACGAACGGCGGCAGCCAGCGCTGCTTCTGCTCCTCGCTGGCGTACGCGAGGAAGTACGGGAGGCATAGCGCGGTGTGCACGCCGGAGCTTCCGAAGCTGACCCCCGCCCGCGCGCACTCCTCGGTGATGACGGCATTGAACTTGAAGCTGGTCTCGCCCGCGCCGCCGTACTCCTCGGGCACCTCGATGCCGAAGACGCCCAGCTCACCAAGTTGCTTGTAGAACTCGCGCGGGGCCTGGCCGGCCTCGATCCACTCGTCGTAGACCGGCACGACCTCGGCCGCGATGAAGTCGCGGATCGTCTGGCGGAACGCCTCATGGTCCTCGTTGAACACCGTACGGCGCACGCTGCCTCCTTTGTGCGGCTGAATCTCCGCCCGGCGGAAGCGGGCGGTGCCCGTTCCGCGCCGGGCGCGGTCACTCGTCTCGTGGTTACTGTGCTGACGGTCGCGGCGGCCTGGGGGTCACGGTCATGGACGATCACGAGCCCGGAGGCTGGCTAAGCGCTCGCTCAGAAAAGTTACCCGCGGGTCGGGTGGGCTGTCCAGGGCAGGCCGGTCGGGGCTGGCTGAGGGCACCGGGCCATCGCACCCCTACAGTCGCAGCACGCAAGATGAGTAACAGGACTCGAACCCGTTACTCACCCCCGCACAGGCGGGGGACCACCGTCATCGCCGCCGTCTTGACCGATGCCGCTCACCCCCGCACCCGCGGGGGACCACCGGCTCGTCGCGGTGCGGGGCCGGCGTAGCTTTCACCCCGCACGCGCGGGGACCACGCGCCTTAGAGCGCCTCCAGCGCCCCATGAGCCAGGCGCCGCAGGAGGGCGGCGGTGTCATCGCGGCCGGGCAGGATGCTGGAGTGCCCCAGGTGCGGGGTGGAGTTGAGCAGCCCGAACACCGCGTGTACGGAGGCCCTGACCTGGGCCTCGGTCGCGTCGGGGCGCAGTTCTCGGACGACGTCCACCCACAGCTCGACGTACTGGCGTTGGAGTTGGCGCACCAGCTTGCGATCGCTCTCGCGAAGCTGGCCGAGCTCACGGTCGTGCAGGGTGATCAGCGGGCGGTCGTCGAGGGCGAACTCGATGTGCCCGTCGATGAGTGAGCCGAGTACGGCGGCGGGCCCCGCGGAGTTTTCGGCCGCCTCGCCGACCCGCCGCTTGCCGCCGGCGAGCAGCCTGCCGCTGATGCCGACCAGCAGTTCGGCGAGCATCGCGTCTTTGCCCGCGAAGTGTCGATAGAGGCCGGGGCCGCTGATGCCCACGGCAGCCCCTATCTCATCGACCCCGACGCCGTGGAAGCCGCGCTCGGCGAAGAGCCGGGCAGCCTCGGCGAGGATTTGCTCCCGCCGGGTCGGCGCCGGGGCCTGCGTGCTCAGAACTGGTTCGCTCACACAACCATTGTAGACAGCGGCGTTAGTCATCGTTAACCTGACGGAGACAGTTAACGCTCATTAACCGAGCAAGGGAGCTCGACGGTATGGGGCAGGCACCAGTGCTGGCCAGCAGCGTCGATCCGGCGTCCGACGCCTGGCGGGTAAACGAGGCGGCGCACCGAGAGCTGGCGGCTCAGCTGCGGGAGAAGCTCGCGGCGGCGCGACTCGGCGGCGGCGAGCGAGCCCGAGCGCGGCACACCGCCCGCGGCAAACTCCTGCCGCGCGAGCGGGTCGATGCACTGCTCGATCCCGGCTCCCCCTTCCTTGAGCTGGCCCCGTTGGCCGCCGATGGGATGTACGACGGGCAGGCACCGGCGGCCGGTGTGATCGCCGGTGTGGGCCGGGTCGCGGGTCGCGAGGTGGTCGTGGTCGCCAACGACGCCACGGTCAAGGGCGGCACGTATTACCCGATGACGGTCAAGAAGCATCTACGGGCCCAGGAAGTAGCCCTGGAAAACCGTCTCCCGTGCCTGTATCTGGTGGACTCCGGCGGCGCGTTCTTGCCGATGCAGGACGAGGTCTTCCCCGACCGCGACCATTTCGGCCGGATCTTCTACAACCAGGCCCGGATGTCCAGCGCGGGCATCCCGCAGATCGCCGCGGTCCTTGGCTCCTGCACGGCGGGTGGGGCCTATGTTCCGGCGATGAGTGACGAAGCGGTCATCGTCCGCGAGCAGGGCACGATCTTCCTGGGTGGCCCGCCGCTGGTGAAAGCAGCCACGGGTGAGGTCGTCTCCGCGGAGGAGTTGGGCGGCGGCGAGACGCACTCCAAGATTTCCGGCGTCACGGACCATCTGGCCGAGGACGACGCACACGCCCTGCGCATCGTGCGCACCATCGTCTCCACACTGCCCGAGCGCGGTTCCCTGCCGTGGGCGGTCGAGCCGGTCCGGGAGCCTGCCGTGGACCCCCTGGGGCTGTACGGGGCGGTGCCGGTGGACTCTCGTACGCCGTACGACGTGCGCGAGGTGATCGCCCGGGTGGTTGATGGCTCGCAGTTCGCGGAGTTCAAGGCCGAGTTCGGGACGACGCTGGTCACGGGCTTCGCCCGCATTCACGGCCACCCCGTAGGCATCATCGCGAACAACGGCATTTTGTTCTCCGAATCCGCTCAAAAGGGCGCCCACTTCATCGAGCTGTGCGACCAGCGCGGCATCCCGCTGGTCTTCTTGCAGAACATCTCGGGCTTCATGGTCGGCAAGCAGTACGAGGCGGGCGGCATCGCCAAGCACGGCGCCAAGATGGTGATGGCGGTGGCCTGCGCCCGGGTGCCGAAGCTGACGATGGTCATAGGCGGCTCGTACGGCGCAGGCAACTACTCCATGTGCGGCCGTGCCTATGCGCCACGCTTCCTGTGGATGTGGCCCAACGCCAAGATCTCGGTGATGGGCGGGGAGCAGGCTGCCTCGGTCCTCGCGACCGTCAAGCGGGACCAGTTGGAGGGGCGCGGCGAGGAGTGGAGCCAGGAGGACGAAGAGTCCTTCCGCGCCCCGGTCCGTGCGCAGTACGACGCCCAGGGCAATGCCTACTACGCGACGGCGCGGCTGTGGGACGACGGGGTCATCGACCCGCTGGACACCCGCACCGTGCTCGGCCTGGCGCTCACCGCCTGCGCAAACGCGCCGCTGCCCGGCACTCCCGGCTTCGCCAGCGCGGACGCGGCCCCCGGCTACGGCGTCTTCCGGATGTGAGGGGCGCACCATGACGAGAGCACAGACGGCACAGACAGCACAAGCGACACAGGCAGCACAGACGACACAGCGGGTGGCCGGTCGGTCGGCGGCCCACAAGGCGCCCGGCTCGCGGGCCGGGCAGGAGGCGGAGCGGGTGACAGCGGCAATGTTCGACACCGTGCTGGTTGCGAACCGTGGGGAGATCGCGGTCCGGGTCATCCGCACGCTGCGCGAACTCGGAGTGCGGTCAGTGGCCGTCTTCAGCGACGCCGACGCGGATGCCCGGCATGTGCGCGAGGCGGACACAGCCGTGCGGATCGGCCCTACGGCGGCGGCCGAGAGCTATCTGTCCATCGAGCGGCTGTTGGACGCCGCGGCGCGCAGCGGAGCCCAGGCGGTCCACCCCGGCTATGGCTTCCTCGCCGAGAACGCCGCGTTTGCCCGCGCCTGCGCGGACGCGGGCCTGGCTTTTATCGGTCCGCCCGCCGATGCGATCGAGCTGATGGGCGACAAGATCCGCGCCAAAGAGACGGTGCAGGCTGCGGGTGTTCCGGTCGTGCCCGGCTCGTCGGGCAGCGGGTTGAGTGACGACCAACTCATCGAGGCAGCCCGCGAGATCGGCACCCCCGTGCTGCTCAAGCCCTCCGCCGGGGGCGGCGGCAAGGGCATGCGACTGGTACGGAACGAGGCGCTGCTCGCCGATGAGATTGCGGCGGCCCGCCGCGAGGCGCAGGGTTCGTTCGGCGATGACACGCTTTTGGTCGAGCGCTGGGTGGACCAGCCCCGGCACATCGAAATCCAGATCCTGGCCGACGCCCACGGCCATGTCATCCACCTCGGCGAGCGCGAGTGCTCCCTCCAACGCCGGCACCAAAAGATCATCGAGGAGGCGCCGAGCCCGCTCCTTGACGAGACGACCCGGGCGGCCATGGGCGAGGCTGCGGTTCAGGCCGCGCGGTCCTGTGGCTACACCGGTGCGGGCACCGTCGAGTTCATCGTCCCCGGCAGCACCCTGGCCGCGGGCAGGGACCACCAAGGCCCGGGCGATTACTTCTTCATGGAGATGAACACCCGGCTCCAGGTCGAACACCCGGTCACCGAGCTGGTCACCGGCCTCGACCTGGTCGCGTGGCAACTTCGGGTCGCGGCGGGCGAGCCGCTCCCGTTCACGCAGGCGGACATCACGTTGACCGGGCACGCGGTGGAGGCCCGCATCTGCGCCGAGACCGTCCGTGCCACGGCCGACGGGGATCGGGTGGACTTCCTCCCCTCGGCGGGCACGGTCGCCGCGCTCAGCGAGCCCGCCGGCGAAGGGGTGCGGGTCGATTCCGGGCTCTCGGTGGGCAGCGAGGTGGGCACCGCGTACGACCCGATGCTCGCCAAGGTCATCGCGTACGGCCCAGACCGCGCGACCGCGCTGCGACGACTGCGGGCCGCCCTCGCCGAGACCACCATTCTCGGCCTTGATACCAACACCGGGTTTTTGCGCCGTCTCCTCGCCCACCCCGATGTGGTCTCCGGCGCGTTGGACACCGGCCTGGTAGACCGCGCTGCGGCGGCGCTGACCCCGGCGGCCATCCCGGCCGAGGTGTACGGGGCGGCGGCCCTGCTGCGGCAGGCCGCCCTGGAGCCGGCCGCTCCCGCAGCGGCCGGTTGGACCGACCCGTTCTCGCTGCCAACGGGCTGGCGGCTCGGCGGCGACACCGCCCCCACCGTGCACCACCTGCGCGTTCCGGGTCACGACCCGGTGGCCGTGCAGGTGCGCGGCCGGGCGCATGATGCCGAGGTCGCGATCGCAGACGCAGCGCCGGTCACCGCCCGGCTGATCACCCAGAGCGACACGACGAGCGGGACGACGGGTGCCTCCCGGGTGCTCCTCGAATGGGGCGGAGTCACCCAGGTCTTCTCCCACTCCCTCGCCGGCTCCCCGGGAGACGCTGTGGGAGGCTCCTGGCTGGCGCGCGACGGTGACGCCTGGCATGTCGCCGACCACGATCCCGTGGAGGCCGCGCTGAGCGGCAGCGCCGCCGGCGCACACGCGGGCACCCTGACCGCCCCGATGCCCGGCACGGTCACCGTGGTCAAGGCCGCCGTTGGCGACACGGTCACGGCGGGCCAGGGGTTGCTGGTCGTCGAGGCGATGAAGATGGAGCATGTCATCGCCGCGGTGCATGACGGCACCGTCACCGAGCTCGATGTGCGACCGGGCAGCACGGTGGCCATGGACCAGGTGCTGGCCGTGGTCACCCCGCACGAAACGGCGAGCGAGCCCCCGGCCGAGCCCGGTCCCGCCCCGGGCACGGAGTCGGCCGCTGACGGCGCCGCGGCCGTTCCCCAAACCCGTACGGCCGATGCCGCGGCCGGGCACGAGGAGGGCACACGATGATCGAGGGTCTGCCGATGGCCGTCCCCGCGCCGGGCGCCGGCCTTCCGGCTCGGGTCCGTATCTACGAGGTCGGCGCGCGCGATGGCCTCCAGAACGAAAAAGCGATCGTGCCCGTTGAGGTGAAGGCTGAGTTCATCCGTCGCCTCGCCGCCGCCGGGCTCGGCACGATCGAGGCCACGAGCTTCGTCCACCCCAAGTGGGTGCCCCAACTCGCCGATGCCGAACAGTTGATGCCGCTGCTCGACGGGCTCGGCGTGGGCCCCGGTGGCACTAACGGCAGCGACAGCAGCACTGGGGACGCCGCCGCTCGCGAAGGCGCCCACGGCGGCGCTGGCACGACCGGAACCAGCCCACTCGGGGCCAACCCAGCCCGGACCAGCCCGGTAGGGACCAGCCCAGCCGGGACCAGCCCAGTCGGGATCGGCAGGGCCAGCGCCAGCACGGCCGGGGCCGACGGTGCGGGCGGTGTCCGGTTGCCGGTTCTGGTGCCCAATGAACGCGGTGTGGACCGTGCGCTGGCGCTCGGTGTTCGCGATATCGCCGTCTTCGGCAGCGCCACCGAGTCGTTCGCCAAGGCCAACCTCAACCGCACGGTGGACGAGGCGCTGGCCATGTTCGCACCGGTGATCGCCAAGGCTGCCGGGGCGGGGGCCCGGGTGCGCGGTTACCTGTCGATGTGCTTCGGTGACCCCTGGGAGGGCCCCGTGCCGATAGCGCGGGTCGCCGACATCAGCCGCCGCCTCCTGGACCTCGGCTGTGACGAGCTGAGCCTGGGCGACACCATCGGCGTCGCCACTCCCGGCCATGTCTCCGCGCTGCTGACCACGCTGAACGAGGCGGGGGTGCCGACCGACCGGATCGGTGTCCACTTCCACGACACCTATGGCCAGGCCCTGGCCAACACCCTCGCAGCGCTCCAGCACGGCGTGACCACCGTCGATGCCTCCGCCGGCGGTCTCGGCGGCTGCCCGTACGCCAAGAGCGCCACCGGCAACCTCGCCACCGAAGACCTCGTTTGGATGTTGCACGGCCTCGGCATCGACACCGGGGTCGATCTCGGCCGGCTCACCGCTACCAGCGTGTGGATGGCCGACCAACTGGGCCGGCCCAGCCCTTCCCGTACTGTTCGCGCCCTCTCCCACAAGGAGCCGTAGCCATGTCCCTCGACCACCGTCTGTCCGCCGAGCACGAGGAACTGCGCAAGACCGTCGAGGCGTTCGCGCACGATGTCGTCGCACCGTCGATCGGCGAGTTCTGGGAGAACCACCAGTTCCCGTACGAGATCATCCGCGAGATGGGCCGCATGGGCTTGTTCGGGCTGCCCTACTCCGAGGAGTACGGCGGCATGGGCGGTGACTTCCTCGCTCTGTGCCTGGCCATCGAGGAGTTGGCCCGCGTGGACTCCTCCGTGGCCGTGACGCTGGAGGCCGGCGTTTCGCTCGGCTCCATGCCGATCTACCTGTACGGCACCGAGGAGCAAAAGCGCACCTGGCTGCCGGACCTGTGCTCCGGTGCCGCGCTGGGCGCCTTCGGGCTGACCGAGCCCGGCGGCGGCTCCGACGCGGGAGGCACCCTCACCACGGCCCGGCTGGACGAGGAGACCAACGAGTGGGTGATCAACGGCACCAAGTGCTTCATCACCAACTCGGGCACCGACATCACCTCACTGGTCACGGTCACCGCCGTCACGGGCCGCAAGCCCGATGGACGTCCACTCATCTCGTCGATCATCGTGCCCTCCGGCACTCCGGGCTTCACCGTGGGCGCTCCGTACTCCAAGGTCGGTTGGAACGCATCCGACACCCGCGAGCTGTCCTTCTCCGACTGCCGCGTCCCGGCCGCCAACCTGCTGGGCGAACAGGGCCGCGGATACGCGCAGTTCCTCCGCATCCTGGACGAGGGGCGGGTCGCCATCTCCGCGCTGGCCACCGGGCTCGCCCAAGGCTGTGTGGATGAGTCCGTGGCGTACGCGAAGACTCGTGAGGCGTTCGGCAAGCCGATCGGCGCCAACCAGGCCATCCAGTTCAAGCTCGCCGACATGGACATGCGTGCCTACACGGCCCGTACGGCCTGGCGGGACGCCGCAGCCCGGATGGCGCACGGTGAGCCGTTCAAGAAGCAGGCATCCATGGCCAAGCTGTATAGCTGCGAGGTGGCGGTCACCAACGCCCGCGAGGCCACCCAGGTGCACGGCGGCTACGGCTTTATGAACGAGTACCCGGTGGCGCGCATGTGGCGCGACTCCAAGATCCTGGAGATCGGCGAGGGCACCAGCGAGGTGCAGCGCATGCTGATCGCCCGCGAGCTCGGCCTGGAAGCCTAAAGCCACTTCCCAGCGAACCCCGTTCCCGCCCGCCGCTCGTTGTCCACCCCGCCCCGCCCATTTCCGCCCTGCCCGCTCCCCCACTCTGCCCGTTCCGCACGTGCCGCGCGCCCCCACGGCGTCCGTGCAGCAGCCCCGCGGAACGGGCAGAGCCCACCGTCCATGGCGACAGCGCGTGGAAGAATCCAGGTCATGGCGGAGATCATCCAAAAGGACGGCACATGGACCTTCGACGGGGAGGCCATACGTATCGTGCCGGGGCGGGACAAGAGCGTCAGCCCCGTTCGGCAGGCGCTCGGTGAACTGGTCGTGCCGTTGCAGGTGTTGACGGGAGTTTCCTTCGAGGTGGGCCGCAAATCGGGACGGCTACGGCTGCGCCTGCGGGAGGGCTCCGACCCGTTGTTGCAGGCGGTGGGTGGGTGGCTGCCGGACGGCGCTGACCCCTATCAGCTCTCGGTCGAGCCGGACCGCTCGGGCGTCGCCGAGTACCTCGTAGATGAGGTCCGCAACGCGCTGCTCCTGGAGCAGGTGCCCGCAACACCGTGCGACCGATATCTGCTGCCCGGCCCACCGGTACCGCTGTCGGCTTCGGCCGGTGACGCCACGGCCTCCTTCGACGGGGAGAACATCCGCCTGGAATGGAACTGGAAGACTGAGGACTCCAAGAAGTCGGCCGGGACCCAGGTCTTTTCGATCGCCGACGTGGACGCCGTGGAGTGGCTATGGCCCGCCGGCCTGGAGAACGGCTACCTCCGCTTCATCGTGGCCAAGGCGCCCACCAAGACGCCACCGAAGTACGACCCGCGCGCGGTCGAGTTGTACGGCTTCAAGAAGGACCCGTTGATGGCGCTGGTAGCGGCGGCGGTCACCGCCCGGATGCCGCACCCTGGCGCGGCGCCCGAGCCCGCTTCCGTACCGGCCCCGGCGTCGGCCGCCGCCACACCGGCCGCGCCCGGCGGAAGCGGAAGCGGAAGCGACCACGATGCGCTGCTACGACGCCTGCGCGAGCTCGGTGAGCTGCACCGCGAGGGGATACTGACCGACGACGAGTTCAGCACCGCAAAGCAGGCCGTGCTGCGCCTCCTTTAGGCCATCCCGTCGTCATTTTCATCGAGCCGTGCCCGATATCGGGCAGATTTCTTGCGAAACTCCTCGCTCACCCGCAGTATCGACGGGTGCTCGATCGCCGTAACCGAAGCGCTGGCGCCAGCCAGACGTCTCATGACGACCTCGTTGACCACCTGGTGCGTAGCTCACCGCTCAACCGCGGCGAGGCCAGCCGGGTGGTGCTCGATGTGCTGGCGTACTTCGATGAGACGACGGAGGAGTTCGTACGCCGCCGCCACCGCGAACTACAGTCCGCGGGGCTGACGAATGCGGACATCTTTGAGCGGATTGCGACCGAGCTGCCGCACCGTGCGGTAGCGCCGCCCGCGCTCTCCCTGCGGCAACTTCGCCGCATTGTCTACGGCTGACCGGGCCACCCTGAACCCAGCAATCCACAGTTCGCCAGGTCAAGACCAGCGGGCCGCGAGCCGACGCATCGGCGGCGGACAGGTCAGCGAGTTGTTGATCGCTCCAAGACATCTACATCACGCGGGAGGGACCGACCATGTGTGGCATCGTCGGCTATATCGGCAAACGGGACGTGGCTCCGCTGCTTCTTGAGGGGCTCCAGCGGTTGGAGTACCGCGGCTACGACTCCGCGGGCATCGCCCTGCACACCGGCGGCAAGACCGGGGGGCTGAAGACCGCCAAGGCCAAGGGCCGGGTCCGCGAACTGGAGTCCCGCCTCCCCAAGCGCTTCGCCGGCACGGTCGGCATCGCGCACACCCGCTGGGCCACCCACGGTGCGCCGAACGACCTCAACGCGCACCCGCACCAGGACGCCACCGGCAAGGTCGCCATCGTGCACAACGGCATCATCGACAACGCCACCGCGCTGCGCGCCAAGCTGGTCGCCGACAACGTGGAGTTCATCTCCGACACCGACTCCGAGGTGCTCGCGCATCTGATCGGCCGCTCCACCGCCGAGACCCTGGAGGAGAGGGTTCGCGAGGCGCTGCGGCTGATCGAGGGCACGTACGGCATCGCGGTGTTGCACGCCGACTTCCCCGACCGCATCGTTGCCGCCCGCAACGGCTCGCCCGTGGTGCTCGGCATCGGCGAGAAGGAAATGTTCGTCTCCTCCGATGTGGCGGCCCTGGTCAGCCACACCCGGCAGGTCGTCACGCTGGACGACGGCGAGATGGCCACCGTCAAGGCCGACGACTACCGCACCTACACCACCGAGGGCAGCCGCACCTCCGCGTCGCCGACCACGGTGGAGTGGGAGGCCGAGTCGTACGACATGGGCGGCCACGACACGTACATGCACAAGGAGATCTGCGAGCAGCCGGACGCCGTGGACCGAGTGCTGCGCGGACGCATCGACGATCGCTTTTCCACCGTCCACCTCGGCGGCCTCAACCTGGACGCCCGCGAGGCGCGCGGGGTCCGTCGAGTGAAGATCCTCGGCTGCGGCTCGGCCTACCATACGGGCCTGATCGGGGCCCAGTTGATCGAGGAGCTGGCGCGCATCCCGGCCGATGCGGAGCCGGCGAGCGAGTTCCGCTACCGCAACGCCGTGGTCGATCCCGACACCCTCTACATCGCGGTCAGCCAGTCCGGCGAAACCTACGACACCCTGGCGGCCGTGCAGGAGCTGAAGCGCAAGGGAGCGCGGGTCCTCGGCGTGGTGAACGTCGTCGGCAGCGCCATCGCCCGCGAGACGGACGGCGGCGTGTACGTGCACGCGGGTCCGGAGGTGTGTGTCGTCTCAACCAAGTGCTTCACCAACACCGCCGTTGCCTTCGCGCTGCTCGCCCTGCACCTCGGCCGCATCCGCGACCTGTCCGTCGCAGACGGCAAGCGGATCATCGCCGGGCTGCGCAAGCTCCCGGAGCAGATCGCCGAGGTGCTGAGCGGCGAGGAGGAGATCAAGAAGCTCGCAGCGCTGTACGCGGATGCCAAGAGCATGATGTTCATCGGGCGGGTCCGCGGCTATCCGGTGGCCCGCGAGGCGTCCTTGAAGCTCAAGGAGGTCAGCTATGTGCACGCCGAGGCGTACCCGGCGTCCGAGCTCAAGCACGGCCCGCTCGCGCTGATCGAGCCGGAGGTGCCCACGGTCGCCGTGCTTCCGGATGACGACCTGTTGGAGAAGAACCGGGCGACGCTGGAGGAGATCAAGGCCCGCAGCGGTCGCATCCTCGCCGTCGCGCACCAGGAGCAGGAAAAGGCCGATCACACGATCCTGGTGCCCCGTAACGAGGTCGAGCTCGACCCGATCCTGATGGGCATTCCGCTGCAACTGCTGGCCTACCACTCGGCGTTGGCGCTAGGCCGGGACATCGACAAGCCGCGTAACCTCGCCAAGTCCGTGACGGTGGAGTAACCGACCCCACCGACCTCGCCGCTCCCCTTCCACACCACCCGCAAGGCCCCGGCAGCGCTCAGCTACGCCGCACCGCACCCCGCGCACCGGCTGCCGCGTACGCATCGGCTGCACCAACCAGCGCGTACGCACCGGCTGCACCAGGCTGCATCGATTGCACACGACTGCACACGGGCTGCATACGGGCTGCCGCGTACGGAACAGCCGCATCGGATGGTCGGGGGATACGGAGGGGTGGCTTCCCGCGCATGCCACCACGCGCGCGGGAAGCCACCTCCCCTGCGCCGACGTCGCCCTTACGTCGGCATGCGGCCATCCCGCTCGGGAACCGTCACTCCCGGCGAGCGGCGCGTCGCGCCCCCGCTGGCGCGCCTGTACTGCCACGTGATGGGGGTGTACCCGTCACAAACGCACAATCCACCTGCCTGGGCGAACAAACTGAGGCCCGTCAAATGACCGCCACGGCGCGGGCGTTGGGCACTCGCGCCCCGGCGCCATCCGCGCCATCCGCTTTAGCAGAGCCGGCACAGCCCCATGGCGCCGCGAGGTACCCAGCACAGCCCCAGGCCCCCGCAGCGGGCCTACGGCGCCCCACGGCGGGCCCAGAAAAGCCCCGCGCTGGGCCCTATAAAGGGAAGCACCGCCCCAGGAGGCGCTGACCGCGGAAGGGCTCGCGCGCTACGGGATGACCACGACCGGGCGCTGCGCGCGGCGGGCGAGCCGCCCGGCGACGGAGCCGAAGATCCGGCCCACCAGCCCATGCGTGGAGCCCACGACGATGGCGTCGGCCGCGTACTCCCTGCCCACTTCCTCCAGCTCATGGCAGATGTCGCCGCCGCGCTCAACAAGAATCCACGGCACCTCGGAGAGGTAGTCCGCGCAAGCCAGTTCGAGGCCGAGGACCTCGGTGCGGTGGTCGGGGACGTCCACAAAGACGGGGGGCTCGCAGCCGGCCCATACGGTCGTAGGCAACCGGTTGGCGACGTGCACGATGATCAGACCGGAGGCAGAGCGGCGGGCCATGCCAATGGCGTAGGCGAGCGCGCGCTCGCTGGACACCGAGCCGTCGAAGCCGACTACCACTCCATGCTGGAACGCCGGATCGCAAGGATGACGCGTCTCTTCCGCCGCTTCGGGGTGCGCCGTGGAGTCGGCGACCCGCTTGCGGTCCGCGGGTTCGGGGATTTCGTAACCGGCCATCTGTTATCTCGGCGAAGAAAGTCCTGCTGCGGAGGGTTTCGGCGGGGGGGTTGTTGCGGTGGACAACGGACTGTGGGAGCGGGATCGGCGGCGCCGGACGGAAATCGTCCGGGATTCACCTTTCCAAGCACCCACCCCCAAGGGTACGGCGCCACTCCCCGCCTGCCCAGAGGCAACCCCGACAGGCGGGGCAAGCTGGGCAAGCTTCATCGGAGCATGCCGGAGGGCCGCTCAGAGCGCAATGCCCCAAGTGGCCCCCCGGCGTACGCCGTGTAGTGACCCGATGGCAAACAAGGCGTTGTAGTACCCGCTAGCCGTCACCCGGAGGGACCTCCTCCCCTAGGAGGGAAGACTTCGTGCCCCGACTCAGCGAGTACATCCCCGCCCACGCCCCCGCCGCGCCCCGCACCACACCCGACACATCCCCTTCTGCCCCTGCCACCACTGCCACACCTTCTGCCCCTGACGCCCCAGCCGGCGCGTCAGACCCATTACGTACCGTCCGCTCCTCACACCTCGAAGGGCGGGCGCCGGCGCGTGCGGGGCTCTTCACCGCGCCCCGGGTCACCTCCGCCGGACCCCGCTCAGTGCCGCGCCTTACCTCTCGGGCCGAGACCCTCGCGCTCGCCGGGCTCACCTGTGGGGGCGCGGCGCCCACCCGAGCGACCGGAAGGTCGGCCTCCGCCGCCGCGGGCGACATGGTCAGTTGGGGCGCCTTTTGCTGCGCGCTGATGCCGATGGTCCTGCTGGTGTGTGGATCTTCGTTCGGTGGCGCGGCAGGCACCGCGCTCGGCCTCGCCGCGGTAACCGCCGCCTGCCGCACATTGCTTCGCCGAGCGGAGCGGCGGGCGGCCCGAATGACCGCCGAACACCTGCGCGCGCACTGCGCCCGATACGGCCGTACGACGCCCGCCGAGCGCCCTGTTGGCCACCTGTCCGAAGGCTGTACGCCTGTCGGCTGACCCGCTCGTACGTTTGCGGCCAACGGTTTTCAGCCAACTTCGGAACAAGTTGTGCCTGTTGCCAAATAGCCCCTCCAACCCACGTCTGACCAGCTAGGAAAGGAGTGTCGGGGGGACTTACCCCCTACGGGGAGGCGGCGAAGGCGAAAGGCGCACTTCCCTCTGGGCCCCACGAGTGCAACGCTTCGTGATCGAATGCTTTACGCCAAGTTGTCATGTCGACTTACAGGCGGGTGGTGAACTGGTCACGGTGACCACACGCGACACAGTAGATTCGATCTTGGCCATGACCGGCGGGGGAACCGTTCAGGACCGAGGGGAAACGTGCAGGACCGAGAGGACGCGACCACCCAGGGGGGCTTAGTTCCATGAGCCAGGACTCCACAACCGTACCGGAGGCCGCCCGAAAGCTCTCCGGACGCCGCCGCCGGGAGATCGTCGCAGTGCTGCTCTTTAGCGGCGGCCCCATTTTCGAGAGCTCCATACCGCTCTCTGTCTTCGGCATCGACCGGCAAGACGCCGGCGTCCCTCGCTACCGATTGTTGGTGTGCGCGGGCGAAGACGTACCGCTTCGCACCACGGGCGGACTCGAACTGACCGCACCGTACGGCTTGGAGGCCCTCTCCCGAGCGGGCACCGTCGTCGTACCAGCCTGGCGGTCGATCACCCAGTCACCGCCCACGGCCGCGTTGGACGCGCTGCGCCGTGCGCACGAGGAGGGCGCCCGCATCGTCGGGTTGTGCACCGGTGCCTTCGTGTTGGCGGCGGCCGGACTACTCGATGGAAGGCCCGCGACGACGCACTGGATGTATGCGCCGACGCTGGCCAAGCGATATCCGTCGGTCCACGTGGACCCCAGGGAACTCTTCGTGGACGACGGTGACGTGCTCACGTCGGCGGGCACCGCCGCCGGCATCGATCTCTGCCTGCACATCGTGCGCACCGACCACGGCGCCGACGCGGCGGGGGCACTCGCCCGCCGTCTCGTCGTACCGCCGCGCCGATCGGGCGGACAGGAACGCTACCTAGACAGGTCGCTGCCGGAAGAAATCGGCGCCGACCCGCTGGCCGAGGTCGTGGCGTGGGCGTTGGAGCATCTCCATGAGCAGTTCGACGTCGAAGCGCTGGCGGCTCGCGCCTATATGAGTCGCCGAACCTTCGACCGACGCTTCCGCTCGCTCACTGGGAGCGCTCCACTTCAGTGGCTGATCACCCAACGGGTGCTTCAGGCCCAGCGACTCCTTGAGACCTCCGACTACTCCGTGGACGAGGTCGCCGGACGCTGCGGGTTCCGCTCACCGGTCGCGCTGCGCGGCCACTTCCGGCGGCAGCTCGGATCGTCCCCGGCGGCCTACCGAGCGGCGTACCGGGCGCGCAGGCCACAAAGCGGGCCGCCCGAACGCGCCGATCGGGCGGAACGCCATGAACGAGCCGACCGAGCGGAGCTCATCGAGCAACGCTCCGGCGAGCCAATCCAGGTCCGCCGCGCACCGATGGCCGCCGCAGCCGCACATGGCGGACCATCCGGCGCCACCGCGCTAGGCCACGGTGGCATGCACCACGGTGGCATGCAGCACGGCGGCTCGATGCACGGCGGCTCCGATCCGGGGAAGCCCGAGTCGGATGCCTACGTTCCACGTCTTCCCGAACAGTCGGCGCGTACTCCTGGCCGCGCCAGCCTGCCCGGCCAGCGGGAACGCCCCGTAGGGTGACGCCATGAACGATCGCATGGTGTGGATCGACTGCGAGATGACCGGCCTCTCGCTGTCCGACGACGCGCTCATTGAGGTGGCCGCGCTGGTCACCGATTCCGAACTGAACATCATCGGCGACGGTGTGGACATCGTGATCCGTCCGCCCGCCGAGGCGCTGACCACCATGCCGGACGTGGTGCGCGAGATGCACACCACGTCCGGGCTGCTGGACGAGTTGGACAGCGGCACCACGCTCGCGGACGCCGAGCAACGGGTCTTGGCGTACATCAAGGCCCAGGTGCCGGAGCCGGGCAAGGCCCCGTTGTGCGGAAACTCGGTGAGCACCGACCGAGGCTTCCTGCTCCGCGACATGCCCGACCTGGAGAGCCATCTCCACTATCGGATCGTCGATGTGTCGTCGATCAAGGAGTTGGCCCGCCGCTGGTATCCGCGCGCCTACTTCAACAGCCCCAAGAAGAACGGCAACCACCGGGCACTCGCCGACATCAAAGAGAGCATCGCGGAACTGCGCTACTACCGCGAGGCGATCTTCGTGCCGCAACCGGGCCCGGACTCGGAGCGGGCGAAGTCGATCGCGGGCAAGTACGTCCTGCCCTCGTCGCCAGCGTGAGGGTGCTCGCTCCCGGCTCTGAACAAGCCGGGAGCGAGCACCCCTTCGGACCCTGTACACTTTTCCTCGTCCGGTACGGAAAGCACCGGTCATGGTGGGTATAGCTCAGACGGTAGAGCACCTGGTTGTGGTCCAGGATGTCGCGGGTTCGAGTCCCGTTACTCACCCTGAACGATCAAGGCCCTGACCTGCGAAAGCAGGTCAGGGCCTTTCGTTGTTGCAGTGGAAGTGGCACTGGCAGTGGAACCGGGCGCGGTGAGGACCCGATGCGAACGCCACGCCGGCCGGCCCCGGGGCCTGGCGCGGACTGGGGCCCGCAAAGGGAGCCCCGGCCATCAGCTTGCTGGAGCGGGCCAGTGGTCCATATCGCCGCCCCGCCACTCGATCTGCTCGGGGTTGCCCAGCGTCAGGTCCTCGGGGTCCTCGATGCCGGCCCTGCGCAAAAACTCCGAGACGTCCCCCCGGCCATGGGCGAGGCCGACGATGACGCCGCGGATCGTGACGCGGCGTCCGCCCGACGCTATGGGCGGATGGACGATCACGGGCGGATGTTCAGCCATGTCTCCAGCGTGCGCCCGGCGCGGTGCGGTCGCACATTGGGCGAGGAACCCAGCGCCCAATTCGGGCAGGCACCACAGGGCCGGGCGCGTACGGCGTGACCCGTGGGCCCCTCACGTCGCCACGCCAGCGCCGCTGTTCCGTACACCTGCGCCGTTGCTCCGTGCGCCATCGCCGTTGCTCCCTGCGAGCTCGCCCGCAGGTCCGTACGGCACGGCCCGTGGCCCGGGTGGCCGGCGATACGGACTCCGGCCCTGGCGGTGGGTGCACCTGACGGGGGGCCCGGGGGCAGGTGCGGCGATCGGTACGGAGTAGGCGCGGGGGTACGTCAGGAGGACTCGCGGCGGATGAGTTCGGCAGGCAGGACGAGTTGAGGGCAGGTAGGGGGCGTCTTGACGTCGGTGTAGCGGGCAGCGATCTGTTCCAGGAGGACGCGGGCCATCGCGCGGCCCATGTCCTCGGTTGACTGTCGAACGCTGGTCAGCGGCGGGTCCACGTGGCGGGCTATGGGTGAGTCGTCGTAACCGACGAGAGCCACATCGCCGGGGACCTTGCGGCCGTTCTCCCGGAGCACCTGACGGGCGCCTGCGGCCATCACATCGGACGCCGCGAAGACCGCGTCCAGGTCCGGGCGGCGGGCCAGCAGTGCGGCCATCGCCCGCCGCCCTCCCTCCTCGGTGAAGTCGGCCGGCTCGATCAGTTCGGGGGCCTTGGGCTGCTCGGCTGCTTCCAGGGCCTCGCGGTAACCGTCGAGGCGGCACTGGGCCGCGTACATGTCGAGCGGCCCGGTGATGGTGGCGATCGTTCGGCGGCCCCGCTCCACCAGGTGGGCCACGGCGGCCCGCGCGCCGCCGAGGTTGTCGGAGTCCACGTAGGGGACCGTCTCACGGGCTGCGCGCCGACCGCCGAGGACGACGGGCACCTCGATCCGCTCCAGCAGGTCGGGCAGTGGGTCTTCGGCGTGTGCGGAGACCAGCAGTACGCCGTCCACGCGGTGCGCGGACAGGTAGTCGGCCAGCCGCTGCCGCTCCTTGGGGGTACGCACGAGGGTGAGCAGCAGTTGCAGGTCCGTATCGGCGAGTTCGCAGCCGACGCCACGGATGATGTCGGAGAAGTACGGCTCGGCGAACAGCCGGGTCTCCGGCTCGGGTATGACCAGTGCCACGGCGTCGGCCCGGTTGGCGGCAAGCGCGCGGGCCGCCCGGTTGGGCACATAGCCCAAATCGATGACCGCCTGCTCGACCGCGGCACGGGTCCGGTCGCTCACCCGCGGCGAACCATTGATCACCCGGGACGCGGTGCCGCGTCCCACCCCGGCCCGCGCGGCAACCTCCTCCAGGGTGGGCCTGCCTCGCCCGGCACCACGCCGTCTAGCCGCCGCCATACCTGCCTCCACCCTCATGCGCCGGACCCCTCCGCCGCGCCGACGATCGCTGGACATTCAACAACAGTCAGATGTCGGCAGCCGCGCCGCGCACCTGGCCGCGCGGCCCTGATCTGCACCAATGCTTCAACTCCTCACCACGGGCGACCGCTTGGAGGCTGGAGTGTGTTCACAACTCAGCGCCACACCCCCGCCCCACGACTGGGTCTCCCGCCCGTCCGTACGCCCGTTCTCTCCCCCGTACGGGGCTGGCCACGCACGGCACGGTGCGGCAGTAACGTGACCGCTGCCCCCACCGGCACCGGAGCGTTCGTACGCGCCCACCTACGGGGTGCTGTGCAGGGGCCGGGGCGGGGCAGTCGGAGCGGTGGGGCACTCAGTCGAAGGCGGTGGCGGGCGGGGCCGGGGACGGTGTGGCGTTCGCATCGGTGACCGGGCGCGCGCCGCCCGTGAAGTCGGCCAGGGCAGCACCGTGTTCGACTCGTCCCGGGTGCGGGTCGCTGGCCGCGCGGCGGGTCAGTTCGGGCACGGGCAAGATGCCGTCACCGGCGAGCAGGACAGCGTTGCCAAAACGCCGGCCCCGTAGCACCGCCGGATCGGCGGTCAGACAGCTCTCGGCGAACACCGCGCGGGCGGTGGCGACCTGGGAGCGGAGGTAGGCCAGCGGGGCGCCATCAGCGATGTTCGCCGCGTACAGTCCGCCGGGCCGTAGTGCGCGGCTGGCATCGGTGAGGAATTCGGTGCTGGTGAGGTGCGCGGGGGTGCGGGCGCCGCTGAACACATCCGCGATGATCAGGTCCGCCCAACCGTCCGGCACCTTGCCGAGCCCGGCGCGGGCGTCGGTGCCACGCACTCGGATGCGCCAGTTGCCGTCCAGCGGCAGTTCGCGGCGCACGAACTGGACCAGTGCGGCGTCCAGTTCAACGATCTGCTGGGTGGAGCGGGGCCGGGACGCGGCGATGTAGCGGGCGAGGGTGAAGGCTCCGCCGCCCAGATGCACGGCCTGGATCGGGCGCCCCGATGGCGCGGCCAGGTCGGCGATGTGCCCGAGCCTGCGCTGGTAGGAAAAGTCGAGGTATCCGGGGTCGTCGAGATCGACATGGGACTGCGGGGCACCGTCGATGAGCAGCGTGCGCCCGCGCGGGCGATCCCGGTCCGGCAGCAGTTCCGCGAGACCGCCTTGTACGGGCGCGCTGATGGGCTCCGCCGTCCCGGCGCGTGCCCGGCCGCGCCCGCGCACCCGTTGCTGCCGCGCGCCGTCCGGGTCCGGGACGCCGCCCCGGGCGGGGTCCTGCCGGTCCTGCCGGTCCTGCCCGTTCCCGCCGGTGCCTTCGCCCGGCGGCTGGTCCTGCTCTGCTCGCTTGTCTCGCCGCGTACCTCGTTCGGCGCTGCTGTGCCGCCCACGCCTTCCTCGTGCCATGTGCCCAGTATCGCCGCTGACCAGCAGCGGACCGCCGAGTGAGCGCGAGCGGTAGGACACCCCGAGGTATCCGGGGCGCTGGAGAACTCGGGGGCGCTAGGGGGCTCGGGGCGATAGGGGCTCGGGGCGCTGGATGTGGCGATACACCGCGCCGGACAGTGCGCACGGGACGCGTCCGTGGGTCGGTCAGTGCGAGCGGTCGATGACCTCGATGACGCGGGCGGCTTCACCGAGCGCGGCACGGAGCATGGCGGGGTCGGTGGCGTCCCAGTAGGCGTCGGCGGGTGGGACCAACCAGCTGGTGCCCACGCCCGGCGGTGACGCGGCCCGGACCGTCGCCTCGCGCTCTCTTCCGTCGCCGGCGACGCCCGTGGCGCCCGCGTCGCCCGCGGCTGCCGACGTGGCCGCGGTCGTGGCCTCGTGGAGAGCGGTATGCGGGCTCGCGGCCAGGCTCGTACACGCTCCAGCACGCGCTCCGCGCCCCGCGTACGCCCGCGTACAGACGCTACCCGGCAGGTCCCATCCGGCGGCCGTGCCCGGGGGAACGACGAAGCCGAGCGTGTCGCAGGTGCCGTTGTGCAGGACGGGGCCCACGCCGCCCGAGTCGCCCAGTCTGAGCAGGTCCACCGCTTCGAAACCCTGCCGGGCGGGCACGGTGACCACGTCGCAACAAACCCTCGCCTCGTGCCCTTCACGACCCTGGGCTTCGTGAGCTGCCCGGGCCGCAGTCTCCTGGGCGCTCAGAGCCTCCCGGCCCTGCTGGGCCCCGTGACTGCCCGAGCCCTCATCGGCCTCGGCCGGACGGGCGGCCCGTGGCGCAGGTGCTTCGGATGAGGCAGCGGTCTCACCTGTCCAGTCTCCCTCGCAGACCCCATACGCCACTTGGGAAACCTTGCGCGCCCCATCGCCGCCCCGCACATCGAAGGGACGGCCTTTCCCGTAGGAGTCGTAAGAGGCACAGGAGTTATAGGGGGCATCAAAGTCAGAGGAATCATGGGAATCACTCGTCCCACCGGTACGTCGCACCTCGTGCGTCTCAGGTGGATCGCAGGCCCCGCGCGCCTCGTGCATCGCTTTCGTCCCCGCCTCATCGGCTTCCTGCCGACCTACCGGGTGCGCACAGGAGGCTGGCAGCGATGCGCTGTGGTCCTCGCTGGGCCGGTGGCGGAACTGTGCGGGCATCCGCGAGCCGTTAACGTCTGTCCCGGTGGCTGTTGTGGCGTCCAGCAAGGGAACCGCTCCTTCGCGTGTGACTGCGATGGTCCAACGAACTCAACGCAACACATCGTCAACAGCTACGGCGACAGGCCGCCGCAAAGGATGGCACTTCATGGCAGATCATGGATGACTTATCCCTTTTATGGCTAAACATCGCGTAGTTACTCCGTAACAGCCACTACGGTCGTGCCGCCCATCACGGCAGCAGTCCGCCCCACGGCAACCGTCCGGGGCGGGGAACGCCAGGAGGTTGCGACCATGGCCTCGGCAGCACAATCCTCGTCGCCGCGACCCAATGCGGCCTTCAGACACTTACGCGGGCAGCTCTCGCCGGGCGAATTCGCGGCGCTCGTGCGGCGCTCGGCCCGAGAGATCGGGGAACAGGTCTCCTGCGACGCCCGCTACATCGGGCGCGTCGAGGCCGGCGCCATTCGCTGCCCCAACTACGCCTATGAGCGGGTGTTCCGGCATATGTTCCCCGACCGTACGCTCTTGGATCTGGGTTTCGCACCTCGCGAGAGCGTACGCGGACACGGGAGCCGTGAGGCCGGGGTGAGCGGGCCGACGAAGGACACGAACGGCGCGGCGGTGACCGGCCAGCATGCGCCGGGGGGCGGCGCGCGGGCCACTCGGGTGCCTCGGCGCCCGCTCCCGGCCGAGATGCCTCAGGTGCCCCGGCCGCACGGGCGCATCGGTACGACGCAGGTTGCGGCGCTGGAAAAGGCCGTACGCCACATTCGGTTGCTGGATGACCGGCACGGCGCAGACGGCATCTACCGCGGCGCCGCCCAGCCGCTCAGCGACGCGTACGAGTTGCTCGACGCGGGCACGGAGCAGCAGTCCATTTCCGATCGGCTGCACGCAGGCGCCGGTGAGTTGGCTATTTCCGTCGGCTGGCTGGCCCATGACTCCGGCCGGGTCCCGCAGGCGCGCTCGCACTACGCGGAAGCGCTGGCCACCGCTCGGCTGGCCGGCGACCTAGCGCTTGAAGCGCACGCCTTTTGCAACATCGCCTTCTTGGCACGCGATGCGCAACGGCCGCGCGAGGCAGTGCGGGCCGCGCAGGCCGCACAACATGCCGGGCGGCGGCTCGGCTCGCCCCGGCTGCTGTCGCTGCTCGCGCTGCGCGAGGCGGGCGGCAGGGCTGGGCTCGGGGATCGGTCCGGCTGTGAGCGGGCGCTGCTGCGGGCGCAGCGGCTGTTTGACGCCGGGCCATCGGAGGCCGATCCGGAGTGGATGACGTTCTATGGGCAGGCCGAGTGCGCGGGGCTTGAGGCGCAGTGCTGGTCGGCGCTGCGGCACTGGGAGCGCGCCGTAGAGCATGCGCGCCAGGCAGTGGCTCTACAGAGCCCGCACTTCGTCCGGAACAGGGCGCTGTTCACCACGGAGCTGGCCATGGACCTGGTGGGATGCCGGCTGCCCGATGAGGCCGCCGCCGCGGGTGAACGGGTGCTCGCCCTCTTGGGGGACGTCCAGTCCACGCGTATCCAGGCGATGCTCGACGAGCTGGCCCAGGGGTTGCGGCCATGGCGGCGGGAGGCCGTGGTGGCGCGCTTTTTGGCATGCCATCGAGAGGTCCAGAAGATGGCGGGCCAGAAGATGTGAGCGCCCGGTGCGCTCCGTCAGGCCAGGTGGCCGGTGTCGTTCCAGCGTTCGATGGCCGGTTCGCCGTAGGCCCAGCCCAGGACGGACAGGGAGGTCGGATCGAGCCGGATGCGGGCTGCGAAGGAGAGATCGAAGCCCAGCCAGCGGGCGGCGAGCGAGCGGAGGATATGGCCGTGGGCGAAGACGAGCACATCACGGTCGGCGGAGCGGGCCCACTCCACGACGGCGTCCGCGCGCGCGGTGACGTCGGCCAGCGTCTCGCCGGGGGTCACGGAGCCGGGCGTGCCGGCGGGCACCCCGTCGCGCCAGATCAGCCAGTCGGGGCGCGCCGCCTTGATCGCGTCAGGAGTCATCCCCTCGTACGGGCCGTAGTCCCACTCCAGGAGCGCGTCCCAGGCCACCGCGCGGTCACCGAAGCCCGCGAGCTCGCAGGTCTCGCTGGCGCGCAGCAGCGGGCTGGTGCGGACCTCCATGCCCGGCAGCCCGTTCCACGGCGCGCGGTGCAGCCGTTCGCCCAGCAGCTTGGCGCCGCGCCGTCCCTCGTCCAGGAGCGGGACGTCCGTGCGGCCCGTGTGCTTCCCGGACAGCGACCATGCCGTCTGTCCGTGGCGGGCCAGCAGGATGCGTGGTGCCATCGAGGGGGCCTTTCACTCATTTGGTGATTTAGCGGGGCAGATCCGGCGCGCCGGATGCTCATCGTCCATCATCGCTTACGAGTTCGATAGGCAACCCGCAGGGCTCCCGTAACGTCTTGTCTCCTGCGTGCTCAACCAAGGGGGAGCCCAACAAGAGGTAAACACGGCGTTTCGCCGGACTCTCCGGGGGTGGTGCGCGGGCTACGCCACGGAGACCGTACGGTTGACTGCGCGCCTTTTGGCCGCCTGAACACACTTGGGAGAGCGACCGGATGCCCCAGACCGTGCCCCGTACGGGGACACCACAGCGCACACGGCCTCGCTGGTGGGCTGAGTTGCCGCTGATCGCCGTGGTGTACGCCGCGTACTCGGCCGGCCGACTGCTAGCACGGGGCTCCGTGTCCAGCGCGGTCGGCCACGGCCTGGGCATCCTTGAGTTCGAGCAGAAGCTGCGCATCGACTTCGAGACGCCGCTCAACGACCTCTTCACTCAGCACGCCTCGCTCGGCATACCAGCCGACTTCGCGTACGCGTCACTGCACTACGTCGTCACGCCCGCGATCATGGTGTGGCTGTGGAAGCGCCGCCCGGCGAAGTACCGCCTGATGCGTACCTGGCTGCTGCTCTCCACGCTGATCGGCCTCATCGGCTTTGTGACGCTGCCCACCTGCCCGCCCCGGCTGCTCGACGCCAGCCACGGGTTCGTGGACACCATGGCGCAGTACGGGTCGTATGGCTGGTGGGGCGGCGAGGCGAGCGCGCCGCGCGGACTCGGTGGGTTGACCAACCAGTACGCGGCCATGCCGAGCCTGCATGTGGGGTGGTCGCTGTGGTGCGGCATCGCCCTGTGGCGAAACGGCCGGTCGGCCTGGGTCAAGGCCGCGGGCATCGCGTATCCGCTACTGACCACGCTCATCGTCATGGGCACGGCAAACCACTACTTCCTCGACGCCGTCGCCGGAGCGGCCGTCATGGGCGTCGGCTTCCTGCTGGCCAAGCCCGCGTTGCGGGTGTCGGACCGGGCGTGGTCACGGTTCGCACAGCGGAGCCCGGATGGGGCCACTGAGGCGCCTGCGTCGGACGAGACTGGGGCAAAGGCCGGAGCCACCGCGACCATCGCGGCGCAGACGACCGGGGCGGCAGGCGCCGCTGCGGGTCGAGACGCGCCGGGAAACACTCCCGGCGCGGTCGGGTCCGGAGCCAAGGCCGCCTACGGGGCGGCGGGGGCGAAAGATACGGCTAAGGCTCGAACCGTGGCAGCCGACCCAGCCGATCCGACAAAGGCAGCCGATACAGCCAACGCGATCAACGCAATCAACGCAATCGACACAGCCAAAACAATCAACGCTAGCAACGTAATCAACGCACTCAATACAGCCAATACTGTTAATACGGTCAAAACAGCCAACGCAGCCAACGCAGCCGAGGTGGGCGCTAGGGCTGCTGTGGCCGGTGCATCGGCAGACCGCTCCACGCCCGAGTCTGGGGTGACCGTGTCGATTGTCAGTGGTGAGTGCGAGACTTCGGCAGGTGAGCACATCCCTCAACAGTCGAAGCGAAACGCGGACCGGGACGCCACCGCGCCAGCGGATGGCGCTGCGGCAGCGGCTCGCTGAACTGCGGGGTCCGCGGGTCGCACCACGCCCGTTGGACGCCCGCGCTCTGGCGGCGCTCGCGGCCAATCCCGGTTGCCGCCGCCGCGCGCTGCTCGACAGCGCTGGGGTGGACAAGACGGCGCTCGCCGCAGCCCTGGGCGCCCCGGCGTCCTTCGGTCAGTCGCACTTCGCCCACCAGCGCGGCCATGTCTTCGAGGCTCGGGTCACTGCGGACGGCGGGGAGCAGCTGATCGCGCTGTTGCGGGAGCGGCTGAGCGACCCGGGTCCCGCTCCCGAACCGGGCGCCATTGACACGCCCGAGCTGACGGCGGACGGCCCCGAGGGCCGTACGGCCCGCACCCGGCTGGCCTTGGCGGACGCCACCGCTGCCGGTCGGTGGGCCGTGCTCAACCACCCGATGGTCAGTGTGGAGGTGGCTGGGTCGCCGGCGTATCTGGAGCCGGACGTGGTCGTGGTGCACCCGGACGGGAGCTGGACCGTCGTGGAGATCAAGTCCTTCCCCATGCTCGACGGCGCGGCGGACCCGGCGAAGGTGGGCGGGGCGGCCCGGCAGGCGGCGGTGTACGTGATGGCGCTGAGCGATCTGGCGGACGCCGTACGCAGCCAAGACGACGGGCCCATAGGGCCCAACGCAGGGTTGGCCCCCGTGTCCTCGGAGGCCAACAACGGCTCGCAGCCGGGCGACTCCTCGCCGCAGGCTGCTGGCGGGCCGGCGGAGCCTGGCGGGCCGGCGGAGCCTGCTGGCGTGGCGGAGGCTGGCGGGCCGCAGTCGAGCGACGGGGTGGCAGTGCCCGGCAGCGGCGCGGTGAAGGTGAGCGAGGGAGCTGCGGGGCCGGCTGGGGCGCCGGGAGCCGATGGCGGCGGTGGGCTGAGCGGGCCGGCGGACGCCACGGTGGGAGCGGCTGGTCTGGTGCGGCAGCGAGCGCTGCTGGTCTGTCCCAAAGACTTCTCCAACTTGCCTACGGCCGAACTGATCGACGTACGCAGACAGCTTTCCGTGACACGACGGCAACTCGCGCGGCTCACCCGCATCGAGGAGATCACCGCGGCGCTGCCCGAGGGGGCGACGTTCGATCTGCGGCTCGCGGACGACGGCAAGACGGCGACCCGGCCCGTTCAGGAGTTGACGGCCACGGTGGATGCGGTGTCAGCGACATACGTGCCCGACTGCCTGGCCTCCTGCGAATTGGCGTTCCACTGCCGACAGCAGGCCAGGGCGGCGGGCGCGGTGGAGACTTTGGGTCGGGGCGTACGGGGTGAGCTGGGCGGGCTGACCACGGTGGAGGCCGTGCTCGCGGCGGCGCTCGGCGAGCGGGCGCCGGACTCCGCGCCGGCCGACGACAATCCGGCCGACGACGATCCGGCCGTGCGCGCCCTGCGCCGTGCGGCGGCCCTTCGAGCGGAGGCGCTGGCCGTGGCGTGTGGCGATGGCGCCGCCGCAGACGCTCAGCCGGGCGCTGCCGCGAGGCGGGACGCTGCCGCGGGGCCGGGCGGCCCGGCGGGCCGTGCGGGGGAGGCCGCATGTCGCTGATGATGACGCTCGCGCGGATGGAAGCCGTGCGCAGTGGGCGGGCGCTGCCCGCCGCGACGGTGCGGCACCGGCACATCGCCGAACAGCCGCTGGTGTTCGTGCCGCTGATCACCGCCGGTGAGGCGGGAGCGCCGCTGGGTGCGCTCGTGGGCACGGACCGGGACGCGCCGCGACTGCTGGTCGTGCCACAGCCCCGCGACCGTGATCTGCGCTTCGCCTTCCTCGCCGCGCTGGCCGAGGAAATGCTGCCGCACTTTGCGGCGTACGCGGATGAGGTGGAGCTCCAGGAGCGCAAGGAGACCGATCCGGAGACCGGAAAACGTGTGACGGTCGAGGTCGAGTTGTGCGCGGACGCGCCGCAACTGCTCGTGCCCAGCGGCCCTGGCATCGACTTCGTACGGCTGCTCGGCCGGTCGATGCGGTTTCGCAGGGCCACGGAGCGGGAGCCGGAGGGCCCGGCGGCCCCCGGCGTGTTGCAGGCGCGCCCGGCGGAGGTAGCCGCGCCGGTGGCCGGCTTCGGCCCGGACGACGCCTTCGCAGCGACAGTTGAGCTAGCGAAGTCAGGGCGGCCAAGTGAGCCGGGTGGCGCGGATGGCCCAGGTGGCGCCGACCTCGCGCTGGGTGGTGCCGCGGGCGAAGGTCCCGTAGCGCGGACGACTCCGGCCCGGGTGCCGCTACTCGGACGCTGGTTGACGCACTACGGCGAGCGGGCCCGGGTCCCCGGTTCTTCGCTGCTGCTCGCGCTGACCGATCTGCTGGGGCAGCACTGGGCGAGTGGACAGAGCAGGCTTGAGGACCAGCACCTGGGGGCGTTGCTGGCCTGGATCGACCCGGCCGGGGGGCTTTCGGGGGCGGAGGCGGCGCTGCGCGCCGAGGTGGCTCGCGACCGGCGCGGGCAGTTGCTGTGCCCGCCCGCAGGTCCGGCGACCGACCCCGCGTTCGACAACCGGCTGCTCGGCCCGGCCATGGCCCGCTACGACGCGGCGCGCGCAGCGGCCGTGCCCCAGCAGGTCGCCGCGGCCGAGCAGGAGGTGCGCGCACTGATCGCCGGCCAGCTCCGGCCCACCTGGGACGCGCTATGGCACGGCCTGGACCTGCTGCGTGCGCTGCCACCCGGCAGCAGGGTCGGCGATCGCTGGAAGCGCGACCGCTGGTCGTATACGGGCCACCGCGACCGCGTACGGGCCGGCGAGCCGCCGCAGCCGAAGTGGGATGACGCGGTGACCGCCGCGCGGAAGCTGTCGGCCCGCGAGACGGCCCAGGCCCAGCTCGATGCCCAGGAGGCGCTGGATGACCCGCTGATCATGGCGGCCCGGCGGTTGGCGGGTGAAGCGTTCGCCGGGGAGGTCACCGAGGTGGTGATGGCGTACTCGGAGGCGAAGGTTCCGCGCCCGCGCCCGCTCGTCACCCTGCGCACATCCGACCGCCCACTGCTGGACGAAGGCACCAAGGTCTACCGCGCACTGGCCGACGGCAAGACGCAGACGGCGGAGTTCGTGGCGTACGAGACGGACGTAGCGGCTGTGACGGACGTGACGGACGTGGTGGACGTGGCGGACGCGCAGCTTGGGGCGGGCGGGCGCGATGAGCCGGCCGAACCGGACGGTCGCGGGGCGGCGGGGGATGCACCGGATACCGGGGCTCTCGTGCTGCGGCTCACCGGCGGGATGGGGCGGGGGAAGGCCCCCGAGCCCGGTTCGGTGCCCGAAAGGGGCGACCAGGTGTGCTGGACGCTGTTCGAGCACGCCCCGCGCGGCGGGCCCGACTTGCCGGAGCCCGAGCACACTCCATGGACACACGGCGGACCGCCCGTGCCGGCCGAGCCCGCCGTCCGGCCAGCCGAAGGAGCGCAAGAACACCGGGAGGCAGGGCACCTTGCGGAAGATCGTTCCGGGACGGGCCGCCAAGCGGAGGAGCGCCTCACCGCAGACCACTCAGCCCCCGATGTCGTCCCGGCCTTCGACGCCGGTCCCGCCTTGGGCGCCGCAGGCGTCGGTCCCGCCCTAGCCGCCGCGGGCATCGGCACCACGGTGGGTCCCCGCCTCGCCCTGCAACCCGACCCCGTAACCGACGAGGACTTTCTGTGAGCGACGCCGACGCGGCTGCCCTGGCCGCCCCGGTTGGTGGTGCCGCACGGTTGTCGCGTGCGGTTCGCGTGCCATCGTCCGGCGGTGAACGGGCGGGACGGGCCGACTTCGACCCCGGGGCGGCGGCTGCCGCGGCGACGGCCGCCATCTTGCACGACACGTTGCATGGCACCGAGCGCGGTGTGGTGGTCGATTCCCCGCCCGGCGCCGGCAAGTCCACGCTCGTGGTGCGTGCGGCCTGCGAACTGGCTGCTGCCGGCCGGCGGCTGATGGTCGTCGCGCAAACCAACGCGCAGGTGGACGACCTGGTGCTACGACTGGCCGAGGCGGAGCCGACGCTTCCGGTCGGCCGGCTACACAGCAGCGACGCCACGGCGTACGACCCGGCCTTGGACTCGCTCCCCTCGGTGCGTACCTCAGCCAAGGCCGGCGAACTCGCCGGACTCGACGTGGTGGTCTCCACGGCCGCGAAGTGGGCGCACACCAAGAACGTGGAGCCATGGCAGCACGCCATCGTGGACGAGGCGTACCAGATGCGCTCGGACGCGTTGCTGGCCGTCGCCGGACTGTTCGAGCGGGCGCTGTTCGTCGGCGACCCCGGGCAGCTCGATCCGTTCAGCGTGGTGGGGGCGGACCAGTGGTCGGGGTTGTCCTACGACCCGTCCACCAGCGCCGTCACCACGCTGCTCGCGCACAATCCACGGCTGCCACAACATCGACTGCCGGTCTCGTGGCGACTGCCCGCGTCCGCCGCGCCGCTGGTCTCGAACGCCTTCTACCCGTACACGCCCTTCCGCAGCGGCACCGGACACGACGACCGCCAGTTGTCCTTCGGGGTGGCCTCCGATGGGTCGGGCGTGGATCGGGTGCTGGATGAGGCGGCGGAATCCGGCTGGGGGTTGTTGGAACTGCCCGCGCGGCACACCCCGCGCACGGACCCGGAGGCGGTACGCGCGGTCGCGCTGGTGGTGCGCCGGCTACTCGACCGCGGCGGGGCGGCGACCAGCGAGCGCTCCCCCGATCCCGCACCGCTGACGGCGGCCCGGATAGCGGTCGGCACGGCCCATCGCGACCAGGCAGCCGCCGTGCGCGCGGCGCTCGCCGGGCTAGGGGTGTCCGGAGTGGTGGTGGACACCGCGAATCGGCTACAGGGCCGCGAGTTCGATGTGACCGTGGTGCTGCATCCCCTGTCAGGACGGCCCGACGCCACCGCCTTCCATCTGGAGACAGGCCGACTGTGCGTGCTGGCCTCGCGGCACCGGCACGCGTGTGTCGTGGTCTGCCGGGCCGGGGTGCCCGAGTTGCTGGACGAGCATCCGTCGACGGAGCCGGTCCAGCTCGGGGTGACGGTGAAGTTCCCCGATGGTTGGGAGGCGATGTTCTCCACGTGGGATCACTGGTCCGAGCACCGCGTGCGCTGGAGCCCATGACCTATGGGATCGGATGCCTGGGAAAACAAGATCACACAGCAGCGTAGGGCACGCCGCCGGTCATGCACCGGCCACGCTCCCAAGCCCTCCCGGCGCTGGTCAGCGGCCGCCCACTCGTGACTGCCTGGCTCGGACTTATGCGAGTACGTGACTGAAGGCTCGTCCCTCTTGTGGCGGAGGTATGACCGTCCGTAGCTTGCTGACCACACCAAGACCGGAGGGGGTCTCAGTGAAAGGGTTACGCATGATCGCTGGCGGACCGTGCAGGAGCGATGACGACGACAAGTGCGGGAACGGTGACTGCCCGACCGTCTACGCGACGCCGGAGCCCGGCGTGTTGGCGATCCAGGGATATGACGTGACCCACCCGACACCGGATGGCGAATCGGTCGTGTTGATCCCGGAGGAGATCCTGAAGGAGGCGGCCCGTGCCCGTCGATGGCTCTAACCCCGTACTACTCGACGGCGACGAGTGGCAGGCGTACTTCCGCGACTTCGAGCGGTCCGCCTTCCGGCTCGAAGTGCACCAGACCTACACCATGCCCGCCGAGGCCGAAACGGTCCGCGACTTCCTCGCGGGAGCAGAGAGGCCGGAGGGCTTCAACGCTCTCTGGCACCGGACCATCAGGGACCATGCGTCGGCCGGGCGGACGATGACCCGAGCCAAGATCGTGCGCCGACCGCTCACTCCGTACAGCCGGTATCTGTTCGAGTGGTGCATCCCCGAGAATGTCGCGGCCGGGGAGGACTACCAAATAGTCGATGTGACCGACCAGTTGAACTCTGGGCTTCCGGAACAAGACTTCTGGTTGTTCGACGAATCGACGGTCGTGCACCTCAACTACCGCCCCGACGGAACACAGATCAATCGGGAACTGATCCAAGACCCGGACATCGGTAAGTATCTCGCATGGCGAGAGCTCGCCCTGGAAAATGCCGTTCCATTCAGTGCCTATCGAACCTAAAATACGAGGACGGGAGCGGAAAGAATTGGCGGAGGCCCTTCGGGGTCTCCGCCGCGCTTCCGGCCTCAGCGGTGAACGCCTGGCGATCCGCTGCAACATGAGCCAGACCAAAATCAGCCGGATCGAGACCGGCCGCGCACTGCCCTCGGTGCTTGATGTTGAGCGTATCCTCAAAGCTCTCGCCGTACCCGATGAGGTGTCCGACGAACTTCTAGTGCTGGCGCGTCGGGCCAACGTGGATTACGCGTCTTGGCGCGCATACGCCCGTGTCGGCCTCTATCACAAGCAAACCGAGTTGAAGGCGCTTGAGTCCTCCTCACGCGTGATGCGGCATTTCCTCCCTGCCATCCCTACTGGCCTCCTGCACGTCCGTGAGTACGCCGTTGAGACGCTGACGCCCACGGTGGCCAGCGATCCGGCCAGGGATGTCGTTAGGGCTGTGCAGGCCCGCATAGACCGCCAGGCCATCTTGGACGACACGTCCCGCTCCTTCTGGTTCCTGCTGACCGAGCAGGCCGTGAAGTGGCAGCGGGTGAGCCCCGGGGCCATGGCGGCGCAGTGTGCGCACATGGCGGAAGTCAACAGGAAGCCCAACATCGAGATCGGGATAGTTCCGCAGGGCGTGCAGGTTCCGGGCACTCCCATGAACATCTTCGTCGTCTACGATGACCGCCTTGTGACGGTGGAACTGTTCTCCGGGGAAGTCGTCCTGCGCGACCCTCGGGATATCACTCAGCACCTGCACTTGTTCGACCTGTTCTGGTCGCACGCTCTTACCGGCGATGCCGCTTCGGCGTTTCTGAATGAGACGTCAGAGGCGTTTATGCGTCAACGCAACTAGCTCTTCCTTCGCTTCTGTTGGCGCCTGATGATGGGCTCATGGCGAGCGAACCGAAGACCCCGCGAGGTTGGCGACTTGACCCGATCCCGACCCGAAAGGCGTATCGGGGTGACGACGGCAACGTCCGAGTACCCATGTGGATCACTCGAAATGGAAAGCACGTAGCCGACACGGAGATGGTTCTCCTGTCCTCCGAAGCAGAACTTCTGAGTAACCGGCTTACCAACGCGGTAAGCGATTCCCGCTCGATCGTGCAGGAGCCCTTTCGGGGACAGGCGACTTCCGCGAGCGGTCCCGGTACGCGGTCCAGCACGGCCTGAGCGAACCGCTTAAGCCCCCTTCGGGGCCTCTCCATGACTTCCACCCGGTTCGGGTGGCGGCGGTCGCACCTGCGGCCGTGCAAACGATCAGGAAGGCACAGCTCATGACCGACCTGTACGACCTCCCTCTTGCCGAGTCCGCCGCGTTCCGCAAGGCATGCGGCGGCAACACGCACCCCGACGGCGAATCGTGCGCGACCCTCGCGAAGATCGGCCCCGACGCATGGGCGCTGGGCGACGGCAAGCGGCCCGGTGCGGAGCCGCTGAGGTTCACCACTGCCGAGTTGAGGGCGGCCGGTATCGACCCGGCTCGCTTCGGCCTGTCTGCCTGACGGCCATTCCTGGTGCCCTCCGGCCCCGGATCGATCCCCCGAGATGCGGAGCCGGTTGGGCACTTTCCCCTCTTCTTCCTGCACTGAACGGGACAACAGTTGCACCACCACGGGTATCTGTGGGCCGGCTCCAAGCAACGGTTCGATGATGAGGCTCTGCGGCGGCCTCCTCATCCTGACCCGCCTCCGGCCGACAGCAGGCCGGAGCTGATCCAGCGCCACCGGGCAGTAAGAGCCGAATTTCCCGTAGTGGACCTTCCTCCACTCGAAACCGCCTACTGGCTCATCAAGCCCCGCTCCTTGGTCAAGGGAACATGGGAGGAATCGAAGGAGGCAGCGGCATGGGTCGGGGAGCGGCTGGCGGAGTACGCGCCCCGGTTCGGTTCTGAGGCCGACCGGGACAGTAGTCGACTGGCGGTAGTGGTCAACTCGACCGCCGAACGCTTGAGTTGGGGCTCGGACGTGTCCCATGGCTTCTACTTGGAGCGGCCCGCTTTTCTGTCTTTGGCCGTGGTGTGCTGCCCGAATCGTGTGAAGCCGGAGCTGGCGTGTCCGCTCCGATAGTGAGGTGATCGGGGGGCGTGTGCCGGGGCTCAAGGAGTCGCCTACCAGGCTGGCGACCTCCACGTGGGCATACGCGCACCTTCTGCCGCTTCTGCACTGGTGCCCCGCCCCCGGCCTCCGCGCGGGGCTCCGAGGGGCCGCCTCGGCGCTGTCAGCAGCCCATCGTCCCGGCATCCGTGCGGCGCGTACACGCGGTGCCGCATCCCCGCGTATGGCGTGCCGGAGCGCCCTTGCGCGCAGCGGGACAATGGAACGCGGCACTCGACTCTGGAGGTACGTACATGTCCAAGCCGCATCCAGCCCCTCATCCGCGCAGTAGCCCAGCGCGGCGCCTTAAACCCGCGCCGTTGCTCTTCGAGCCATCCGAGGCCGCCGCGGACCCCGAGCACTTCTTTGATCTGGAGTCGGTCGAGGACCCGCGTGAGTTGCTGGCGCGTTCGACGGAGCTGACGCTCGCCTTCCGGGCGGCGGCAGAGCGGGCGACCGAGTACCAGGCGATGGCGGCTGCGCAGCTCGCCGACCCCAAGCGCTTCGACCGGCTGTCCATGGCCATGATCGCCGAGCGGGCGGATTGGACCGAGGACTATGCGCGGAAGATGGTCGAGTTCGGGCGCGAGCTGATGCGGGACGGCGCCGTGAGCGAGCCGTAGCCGGCCCGGCCCCACGGCCTCCCCGGGCGGCACAACCTGGGCCCCGGCGCCCCGGTGATCGCCGGGGCGCTCGATGACCAGGCATGTGCGCCGCAACACGGTCGGCTGGCATATGGCACGGGCGGTCCTCGTGTCCGGGCCGATCTGGTGATCAGGCCCGGTCACGGCCCCCGCTCATCCCCGCGGTCATCGGACACGGTTTCGAGATGACTGGGGCACATGCCGGGCGAGTTGGCAGGCGGGGCAAGATACTCCGTGCTGCCCCGCCGTGTCCTAGTTTCCGGAATTCGCCCAAAACGGAAACTGAACGCCCGGTAAGTATGTCCGACATGACCAGTACGAGCGACAGCACTAGCGGCGGCGGCAGAGACGGCATCGATATCCCGCTCCCGAAGAGATGCGGGTCCGGACGCATGGCGAGGGGCGGGACGAGGAACGGGGCTGCGGGCGAGGGTGCGGCGGCCAGCGCAGGGTGCGCAGCCCTACCCGATCCGAGCCCAGGCCCGATCGCGTACGACGGTTCCAACACTGGTCCCGGCGCGAGCGTCGGCTCGCACTCCGCGGCGGGGCGTGGGCCCGAGGCCCCCGACACCGCGCCCGAGCGCAAACACGGCAGCCTGCACCGCACTCCCCCGGATACGTGCCACACCCGAGCGTCCGACCACACGGCGGAGGAGAGCCGCACACCGGGCGGAAGCCACCTGCCGGACGGAAGCCACACGCCTGATGGCCGGCGCACGCCGGCTGAGGCGGGTACCCCGGGGCCGGGCCAGACCCGCAGTGGAACCCACACCCCGGGCGGCAACCGCCCACCGGAGGTGGGGCGCGCACGGGAGCCAGCTCGCGCCCCGGAGTTAGGACCTCGGCGGGAGCGGGCATCGCGCCCTCTGCCGGAGGCGGCCGGCTTGCCCGAGCCGCGGCCCGCACGGGAAGCGAGCCGCACAGCGCAACCGCGGCCCGTGGTGACGTCTGCCGGGGCGGACTGGCTCGCATCGGCGAGCGCCTTCCCGCGTAGCGTGCACGCGCTCTGGTCGGCCCGGCCCACCGCTCCCAGCGTGCTGCCCTGCGGCACGGCGTTCGATGTGGTCAGTGCGCCCGCCCTGTTCGGGTGTCGGATGGTCGATCGGCTGTGGTCCGATGGCCCGGGCTCGGGCCCGGTGGCCGTGCAGCGCGGGCGGGTGCTGATGTTCACCCGGCCAGGTGTCGCCCAGCGACTGCCGGCCCTGCTCAGTTGGGAGGAGTGGGGCGCGGGCGTGCCACCGCTGCTGTGTCATGGCGTCGGAGACGCGGTGACCATCCCGCCATTGCGCGCCCCGGAGCCGCCCGGCCTCGACGGCGTAACGCAATCGGACGGGCCGCTGATGGACGCGTTCCTCGCGCACCGGGCCGGCCCCGGGGGACACCCGGCGAACGGACCACACCATGACCCGGCGGACCCGGCCCCGGCCCTGGAACTGCTCAGCGACGTGGCGACGCCGTATGCGACACGCCTGGAACATCAGCATCAGGCCCATCCGGGGCTCCCGCGGCCGGGGCACCACGTCCGAGGTGAAGGAGCCGTCCCGGCCTACGACGCGTACGGCGCTGAGCTCCAGCACTCCCCGACGCCCTCGGGCCAGGGGGCCAGCGGGCGCGCCCACCCTCGTATGGCGGCCCCGGGCCCGCACCCTCTCGACGCCCCGAGGACTCCAGCGTCGCCGGGGCCGCAGGAACCGCAAGGGCTGGCGGGGCCGACCGGGCTGGCGGGGCTAGAGGGTCTAGGGGGGCTAGAGGGGCTAGCAACACCGGCGGAGTCGGCGGGCAGGCGCCGCTCCCCCGCGCCTGGCTCCGCTTCGCGGTGGCTGGTGGCGCCGGAGGTGCGCCACCCCTGGCTGCCCGGACCTGAGGTGCTGCTGTGGGCGTGTGTACGGGCGGTCCGCAGCCAGGCCCGGAGCGCAGCCGCCGGCACCGCTGTGACCAGGGCAGGCGCCGCCAGGCGTGGCTGAGCGCAACAGCCGTTACCGATTTTCATTCCGCCGGACCCGGGTGCTAAGGTTTTCCACGTCAGCGCGCGCCGCTAGCTCAGTTGGTTAGAGCAGCTGACTCTTAATCAGCGGGTCCGGGGTTCGAGTCCCTGGCGGCGCACCTGAGAAAGGCCCTCGTACTTCGGTACGAGGGCCTTTTGCCATGTCGATGGCCTTCGCCTCCCCTGACCTGTTGCCATTCCGCCGGCCTTCTTCCAGCCTCCGTCGCGCCCCGGGACCGCGCCCCCGCGGCGCGGCTCAGCCCGTGGGCTTGTTGGTGACCTTCACCGTCCAGGTGGCGCCCTGACCCTCGGTGCCGTCGTCGGTGTGGTCGTCGGCGAGGGTCATGTCCTCAACGCTGACCCGTACGCCGTCCTCCGCCGCGACATAGCTCTCGCCGACATCGAGCGTCGCGTCCGCGAGAGCCGGGTAGACCGAGGCGCTCGCGCACGCCCGCGTGCCGGGATGCCCGTCGATGACCTCTATGGGGCCTTCGGCGGATGCGGTTTCGCTGCGTACGCGATAGATCAGTACGCCCTCCGAGCAGGTGCCCGCGTCATTGCCGTACGCGCCGCGCGCCTCGATGGCCAGCGCACGGTTGGGCCCGGTGCGGACCACCACCAGTCGGGTGTGCCCAGCGTGGCCCGGGACGCGGCCCGCGCCCAGGGGGTCGAGGGTGTGCAGGCTGGTGCCGGAGCGGTGGATGCAGGCGACCTGTCGCCCACCGAGCCAGCCAAGCTTCCACTTGTGCCAGCCGAAGGGCTCAGGCGCCATGCCGAACTGGCTGCCCATGAGGTCCCAGTCACCGACGTGGGTGTCCCAGTCGCCCTTGCCGTCGCTGGGCCGGTGGTAGAGGTCGGGCAGGTCGAAGACGTGCCCGGTCTCATGGGCGAGGACGTTGTGGTCGGGCGGGTGCTGCTCGAAGACGGTGACCAGGCGGCGCAGCCGGGTGTTGTCCAAGGTCAGCGGCCGATCGAGGTTGACCACCTTGGTGGCGTCCGCGTCCACGCCCGGGGCGTTCGGGTCGGCGACGAGGTAGATCAGGTCGTAGCGGCTGAAGTCCACGGCCGGGTCGGCGGTGGCGAGCGCGTCGCTCAGGTAGGCGGCGCGCCGGTCACTTCCCCAGTCGCGCTGTATGGCGTACGAGGTGGACGCGGCCGGCATCGTCAACCAGTGCCGCATGGGGTGGGCCCGTAGGTCGAATGTCCCGTACGAGGCCCGCTCGAAGAACCGGGAGGTGCTGGGAAAGTGGTCGGCGGCCAGTTCGGTGGGGGTGAGGGTGGGCTTGGCGTCGGGGAACGACAGGAAGATCATGACGGCGTCGAGGGAGCCCGTGGGGCGCGGGTAGTCCGCGTTCCAGGTATCCACGCCTTCGGAGTGATGGGCGTCGGTGCGCTCCAGGGCGCACGGGCCGCCCGGCCCGACCGCGACCGCGGGACCTGCGACCACGGTGGTGGCGATGACGGCGCTCAGCGAGGTCAGGACCGCCGCCGCGCGGCGAAGCGGCCCCACCCCGTCGGGTACAGGCGAACGCACCACAACGACCTCCCCGGATGGATGAGAGGGCACCTCACCCACCCTGGGGGGATTTGCTCGGGTACGCCCTGTTCCACACGACCGGTCGAGTGACATGGCCGCCATGCGGGTATGTAACAGAAAGTCACAGCCGGTCAATTGAAAGCTGGGATCGTGCACGGTCCGCCAAAAGCAGTCATTCTCTTGCCTGCGACCGAAGGTGACGCCGTTGATCACGGCGGTGTCGCTGGAATGGCCGAAGCGCAAACCTCTATGATCGCCACATTTCCAGCGCGAATTCCCTCTCCGGGTCGCCCGCATCGGTGGCCCGACGCCCGGTATGCGACTGACCCACACCCTGTACGAGACGAGCGCCTTGCGGGAGCGAGCGGTGAGCGGATCTCTCGACGGCCAGAGCGGCGCGCTGAGCGCGACCCTGCCGAAGATGACGGAACGTAACGCGCCACTGAGTGAGTACCGCGCCGCCTTTCACGCAGCGCATGTTGCGATGGCTGTCGTCAACCGTGAGGGGGTGGTGATCGCCGCGAACGCGGCACTCGGAGCACTGCTCGGCGCCGACCCTGAGCAACTGCGCGGCGCCGTCGCCGCGGACCTCGCTGACCTGCGGGAGGACCCGCGGCTGCGGAGTGCCTACCGTGAGGTGTTGCGCGGACGGCACGATCGGCTGCGCTGCACCCGGCGGTTGCGGGGCCGCGACGGCCGCTCTCGGTGGGCCGAGATCACCGTCGTCCCCCTGCCCGAGGACCGGGACCTGCCCGCCGACCGGCCACCGGACCTGCGGAAGGAACGGCGTACGGACCTCCGCCCTGACCGGCACCCCGATATGCAGCCGGACCGGCGTGCGCAGTCGCTGGACGAGCCGCGGTCGGTGCTGCTGACCATCGTGGACGTCAGTGAGCAGCATGATCTACAGGCCCGGTTGCGGCACTTGCAGATGCACGACTCGGTGACCCGGCTGCCCAATCGAAGCCTGTTCTTCGAGCGGCTGGCCAGCGCCCTGGAGTCGGCCACCGTGGTGCCAGGCAATGGGCAGCCGCCGCGCCCACCGGGCGGACCCACCGTGCTGCACGGCGACGGCGAGGGCGACGCGCCATGGGGCGGGCTGCCCGATTGGCCGCCCGGCGCGCAGCCGCCACCCGCCCGATCCGGTGCCGCGGACGGCGAGCCGACCCCGGCATTGACTCAGCACGGCGGTGGGCCCCAGGCCAGGCGCAGCGGGCGGGTTGGGCTCTGCTATCTCGACTTGGACGGCTTCAAGGCCATCAACGACACCCTCGGGCACCGGGTCGGGGACGAACTGCTCGGCGCGGTGGCCCAACGGCTGACGGAATGCGCCGCGCCGGGCGGGCATCTGGTGGCCAGGCTGGGCGGTGATGAGTTCGCGCTGCTGGTCACCGACTCGACCGGCACCGACCAGCTCACGGAGTTGGCGCACGCGCTGCTTGTGGCCCTCCAGCGGCCCTTCGATGTGTCCGGGCACCGGCTGACCGTCTCGGCCAGCATCGGCGTCGTGGAGCGACTGGCCGCCGGGACACACACCACTGCCCTGATGCAGGCCGCCGATACCACGCTGTACTGGGCCAAGGCGGACGGCAAGGCCCGCTGGGCACTCTTCGACCCGGAGCGCAACGCCCACCGGATGACCCGGCAGGCCCTGTCCAGCACGCTGCGGCAGGCCGTTGAGCGGGGCGAATTCGTGCTGGAGTACCAGCCGCTTGTGGGCCTTGATGACGGTGTGGTGCACGGCGCCGAGGCGCTGGTGCGGTGGCGCCATCCGCAGTTCGGGCTGCTAGCGCCGAATCGGTTCATCGGATTGGCAGAGGAGAACGGCGCCATCGTGCCGCTGGGCCGCTGGGTGTTGAGGACCGCGTGCCGGCAGGCTCGGCACTGGCAACTGGCTCATCCCAAGCAGCCGATGCGGGTCAGCGTCAATGTCGCGGTGCGGCAGGTCTGGGACTCGGACCTGGTCGCCGACGTGGCGGCGACGCTCGCCGAAACCGGGCTACCGGCCGAGTTGCTGCAACTGGAGCTCACCGAGTCCGCCGTGATGGGCTCGGCGGGCCGCCCGCTGCAAGCGTTGCAGCAGCTCAGCGACATGGGGGTGACCATCGCCATCGACGACTTCGGGACCGGCTACTCCAACCTGGCCTATCTGAGCCGGCTGCCGGTCTCCTCGCTCAAGCTGGACGGTTCCTTCGTACGGGGCTTCCGAGCGGAGGAACATCCCAATCCGGCCGACGAAACGATCGTGGAAGCGCTGGTGCAACTCGCCCACCGGCTGGGCCTCACGGTGACCGCGGAATGCGTGGAGAGCGCCGAGCAGGCGGAACGGCTTGGCCGCATCGGGTGCGATACGGGGCAAGGCTGGTTCTTCTCCCGCCCGGTGGCGCCCGAACAGATCTCCGCCCTGCTGCGGGCGGAGGGTTGAGGGCTGCGGGTCACGGGGTGCGGCGGGCCGCGGGTCACGGGCTGCGGGCAGCCGGGGCCTGGCGCGGGTGGCGCGGGCCCGCCGGCAGTGGCCGGCGCACGCCCGTGCGGCGGCGTTCAGGTCGCCGCACGGGCCCGCACGGGCGCTGGGCGCGCTAGGTGCTCTGTTCGGGGAGGTTGTGGACGGGTGAGCTAGGCCGCGGCCGGCGCCGTGAGGCCGTACGTGTCGGCGATCAGCTCGTACGAACGGAGCTTCGCCTGCGCGCTGTGCACATTCGCCGTGATCACCAGCTCGTCCGCGCCCGTGCGCTTGACCAGCGCGTCCAGGCCCTCGTGCACCGCCTCCGGGGTCCCGTGGACGATGTGGGGGATGTGGCTGTCCACGAACTCGGCCTCCGCCCGGCTGAATGCGTAGCTCTCCGCCTCCTCCGGCGTCGGCACCAGGCCCGGCTTGCCGAGTCGCAGTCGAATCATGGCCAGGGCACCGGTCATCACCTGGCGCCTGGCCTCCCGCTCGCTGTCGGCGGCGAGTGCGGCGACACCGATGGACGCGTACGGCGTATCGAGCACGGCCGATGGCCGGAACGAGGAGCGGTAGAGATCGAGCGCCGGGATGGTGTTGGCGGCGGAGAAGTGGTGCGCGAAGGAGAACGGCAGCCCGAGCGCGCCGGCGAGCTGGGCGCTGAAGCCGCTGGAGCCCAGCAGCCAGACCGAGGGCCGGTTGGTGGACTGCACCCCGCCGGGCGCCTTCGCCTGGATGGGGCCGGGGATGGCGTGGATACGCGCGTACGGATGGCCGTCCGGGAAGTCCGCGTCGAGGAACTTGGTCAGCTCGGCGAGTTGTCGGGGGAACTCGTCGGCGCCCTCGGCGAGCCGCTCGCTGCGGCGCAGAGCGGCGGCCGTGGCCCCGTCCGTCCCGGGCGCCCGGCCGAGCCCTAGATCAATGCGCCCGGGCGCCATGGCCTCCAAGGTGCCGAACTGCTCGGCGATGACCAGCGGCGCGTGGTTGGGCAGCATGACGCCACCCGAGCCGAGCCGGATGCGCTCGGTGTGAGCGGCGAGGTAGGCGAGGATCACCGCGGGCGACGAACTGGCGACGCCCGGCATCGAGTGGTGCTCGGCCACCCAGTACCGGTGGAAGCCGCGCCGCTCGGCGAGCTTGACCAGCTCCGCAGAGGTGCGCATGGCATCGCTTGCGGTCGCTCCGCTGCCAACGGTCGCCAAGTCCAGTACGGACAGCGGTACGGGTGCGCTGCCGCTCGCCGTTCCTCGAATTGTGTCCACCGGCGTCGTGCCTCCTGTAAGTCGCGTACGTGCCACAGATGGCAACCGGAGAAACACTCCGCTTATTCCCGTACCGCAGGTTCTCCTTCCACCAAGCGGGACTTGGCCAAGCGGTCAGGGTGCTCCCCGGCACGGCCCGATGCTGTAGTGGCGCCACGCCGTCGTGACGCGCCCGCGCCATCGCGCCACCGCACTTGAAGAGTCCGACACTAGGCCCGACGCCGGCCTGCCGCGCCCGCTGCCCTTGCCCTGTTGCGCCCGCTGCCCTGCTCCCCTGCCGCGCTCGCTGCCCTGCTCCCCTGCCGCGCTCGCTGCCCTGCTGCCCTCACCGTGCCGCGAACAGCTGGCCCAGCCGCGGTGCGCCGACCGTGCGGCCCGTAAGGCGCAGCCCCTCCCAAGCCGTGACCTGGTTCGCGGTCAGCACCGGCTTGCCGATGGCGGACTCAAGGGCGGGGAGGTGGGCCGCCGTGTGGAGCGCCGTGTCGGGCAGCAGCACCGCCTGCGCGTCGGGGTGGTCGCCGGTGCGGGCGAGGTGCAGCACCTCGTTCTCGCCCCAGGTGCCGACCTCGGCGGCCGTGATGATGCCGCTACCGCGCGTGGACACGACCTCGATGCCGGCGGCCTTGAGGAATGCCGCGAAATACGCGGCGACGTCCTCGGGGTAGGTGGCCGCGACGGCAACCCGCTCGGCGCCGATGGCCCGCGCCGCCCGAGCGAAGGCGAACGAGGTGCTGGACGCGGGCGCCCCGGCGGTGGCCGCCAGCTCCCGTACCTGCTGGCCCGCGCCCTCCCAGCCGAAGACGAAGCTGGCGCTGGTGCAGGCCCAGACGACTGCTTCGGCGCCGTGCTTCCTCAGCTCCGCGGCCCCGGCTGCGAGTCGGGCCGCCGAGCCCATCTCCAAGAGCGCGTCCGCCCGGTGTGCGTCTTCACCGATATCGGTATGGACCAAGGGCAGCCGAATATCGCCGCCGAGCAGGCTCTCCAGACGCGGATAGTCATCTTCCGCCGAGTAACCGGGGTAAAGGAATCCGACCGTCGTCACGCGCTGTCTCCTCATCGCCGTTCTCTCGCCCTACGGGACGTACTCGCCGCTCTCCCCGTCCGCTATTCGGCCCCCAGCCTCCGGGAATCGATCATTGTCTCCGCCTTTACCGCTTGACGCCGCTACCGTTCGGGCGGCGCCTTTTGGGACCAACCCTTTGCAGGCAGAAGCGGAACGGGGCTAAAAATCGTCGGTACGGGGCTTGGCCAAGCCGGCAAGAGCGGGGCGAGCCGGGCGCGTGCTTGTCCGGGGCCGTCCAGCCCAGACCGCGCTCGTCCAGGCCCGCCCGGCCTCGGGCCCCCGGTCATGGCCCGTACGGTGGCTGCCCGCCGTAATCCTCCCGATAGGGCGGCGGATCGAGGCCATCGGATGTCTCCGGCTCCGGGCCGCCCGGTGGCCCCGCGAACGCCTCCTCCGGCTCAGGAGCCGGCTGGGCTGCCATCGCGGCCGGGCCCGAGCGCGCGGCCGGGTCGATCAATGCCTGGTAGGGCCCGATCGGGTCGGCGCCGATCGCCCGCAGCGCCGACCACATCGTCACCTGGTTCGCGGACAGCACCGGCATCCGCAACTCGGCCTCAAGCTGCGGGATCACGTCATAGGTGGGGAGGTTGGTGCAACTGATGAAGAGCGCGTCCACGGACCCGACCACCGCGAGCCGCGCCATGTCCACCACGTCCCGGTAGGGCACCCGCCAGATCTCGCGGGTCAACCCGAGGTAGGCCCGTCCGACGACGGCGATCCCCGACTCGGCCAGGTACTCCTCCAACGCGTCCGTAACCGACTTCGTATAGGGCGTGACCAGGGCGATACGGCGCGCCCCGATCTCATCGAGCGCCGCGAGCAGCGCGCCCGACGTGGTCAGCGACGGCACGTCACCGGCCTGGGTCATCGCCGCGCACATCGCCCGCTCACCCGGTACGCCGCCGACGAAACTGCCCGATGTGCAGGCGTACGCGACGACTTCGGGCGCGACCGCGCACAGCGCCTGCACGGCCGAGTGCAGCGTCTCGTGCTCGCTGACGATCCGGGCCAAATCCAGGCTCACCTCGACCGGGACGAACGGTGTCCTGGTCACATGGAGCGAGACCTCATCCGGAACCCAGCGCCACAGTTCACGGTCGAGCGCGAAATCGAAGGGCGCCACAACGCCCACGCCACGCTGTTGCTGTGGGCCACCCAGAAAGGAGACGTCCATTTTTCGAGCCCCAATACGAACGCCGGGCTTGGGCCATTGGCCAAGGGAAACGAGAGCCGGGGGAATGCCGGGACGTCGGGATAAGAACCGTTGTTGACGACGGTAGTTTCTGCTGCCTAGCGTGGTCAATCCTCATATCTCTAGCGATTTACGGCGCCCCCGAACAGCCAACCCGCTCGACGTTCCAGAATGGTTTCCCGCCCATGTCTGAAAGCACCGTTGTCGTCCTTGGCGACACTCCCCCCGTGCGGCTCGATCGGCTGTCCGGCCGCGCTCGTGTGCTGGTCAGCGACGCGGACGCGCTGCCGGAACTACTTCCGGCGGCCGATGTGCTGCTGGTGTGGGACTTCCTGTCGGATGCCGTACGCGACGCCTGGCCCGGCGCGGGGCCACGGCCGCGGTGGGTGCACGCGGCGAGCGCCGGTGTCGATCGGCTGCTGTTTCCGGAGCTGATCGAGTCGCAGACGGTGCTGACCAACGCGCGTGGCCTCTTCGATCAGCCGATCGCCGAGTACGTCGCCGGCTTGGTGCTCGCCTTCGCCAAGGACCTGCCCGGCACCTGGGAGCTTCAGCGTCAGCGCCGTTGGCGGCATCGTGAGACGCGTCGGCTGGCCGGTACGCGGGCGGTGGTCGTGGGTGCGGGGCCGATCGGGCGGGCCATCGCCAGCACGCTGGGGGCACTGGGCGTGCGCGTGGAATTGGTGGGGCGTTCGACACGCGAGGGCATTCGAGGGGCGCATGAGCTGAACGGGCTTCTCCCCACCGCCGACTGGGTGGTGTGCGCGGCGCCGCTGACGCCGGCGACGCGGGGGATGTTCGACCGGGAAGCGTTTGCCCGGATGGCACCCTCGTCGTACTTCATCAACGTGGGCCGCGGCCCGTTGGTGAGCACGCAGGAGTTGCGTACCGCGCTGGTCAGCCGGCGCATCGCCGGGGCGGCTCTCGACGTCTTCGAGGAGGAGCCGGTGCCGTTGGACAGCAGGCTGTGGGACACCCCAGGACTGCTGATGTCGCCGCATATGAGCGGTGACACGATCGGCTGGCGTGACGATCTCGCCCGCCAGTTCCAGGACAACTACGACCACTGGGCCGCGGGCGAGCCCCTGTTCAACGTGGTGGACAAGCAACTCGGCTACGTTCCCGGATGACGCCCACGACGCCGTACGCGGGCCGCGGGCCACCCGCACTCGCTGCTCTGCGACCCCGCCGGTGGGCCGACCGGCACCACCGCTCGCGCGACTTTGCCCGGAGGGCCGGATGACCGATCTTTGCGACCTGACAGCAGTTGAACTGATCGAGGCGTACGAGGCGCGCACCGTGTCTCCGGTCGAGGCCACCCGGGCCGTCCTGGAGCGGATCGAAAAGATTCAGCCCCGGGTGAACGCCTTCGCCCGGGTGGACGCCGATGAGGCGCTGCGGCAGGCGGCGCAGTCCGCCGGGCGGTGGGCGCGTGGCGAGCCGCGGGGGCTGCTCGACGGGGTGCCGGTGTCGGTGAAGGACATACTGCTGCTCCGCGGCGGGCCGACGCTGCGCGGCTCGCTCACCATCCCCGAGGACGGCCCGTGGGCGGAGGACGCGCCCGCGGTGGCCAGGCTGCGCGAGCACGGCGCCGTTCTCCTCGGCAAGACGACCACGCCCGAGTTCGGCTGGAAGGGCGTGACCGACAGCCCGCGCCACGGGGTGACCAGCAACCCGTATGACGCTGGGCGCACCGCGGGCGGATCGAGCGGGGGCAGTGCGGCGGCGGTGGCCCTGGGCGCGGGGCCGCTGAGCCTGGGCACGGACGGTGGGGGCTCGGTGCGCATTCCGGCGTCGCTGTGCGGGGTCTTCGCGCTGAAGCCGACGTACGGGCGGGTTCCGCTGTATCCGGCGAGCCCGTTCGGGACGCTGTCGCACGTGGGCCCGATGACCCGGGACGCGGCGGACGCGGCCCTGCTGATGGACGTGATCACCGGCGCCGACTGGCGGGACTGGTCCCAGCTCGCGCAGCCCACCGGTGGCTTCCGGGCGGCGCTCGGTGGATCGCGCGGAGGTCTTAGTGGCGCGAACAGTGGCGCGCACAGCGGCGCGCTGAGCGGGCTGCGGGTGGCCTTTAGCCCTGCACTTGGCGGGGTGCCGGTGGACGCGGAGGTCGCGGTGGCGGTGCGGCGTGCGGTGGGTGTGCTGGCGGAGCTCGGCGCCGAGGTGGAGGAAACGGAGCCGGGGTTCAGCGACCCGGTGGAGGCGTTCCATGTGCTGTGGTTCAGCGGGGCGGCGCGCGTGGTGCAGCCGCTGGACGCGGAGCGTAGGGCGTTGCTGGACCCCGGCTTGCGTGAGGTGTGCGCGCAGGGCGCCGCGTACAGCGCTTTGGACTATGTGGCGGCGGTGGACGCGCGGATGGCGCTCGGGCACACCATGGGCCGCTTCCACGCGACGTATGACCTGCTGGTGACGCCGACGCTGCCGATCACCGCCTTCGAAGCGGGGGTTGAGGTGCCGGCGGGCTCCGCACACCGCAGGTGGACGGGGTGGACCCCGTTCACCTACCCGTTCAATCTCACCCAGCAGCCCGCCGCTTCGCTGCCGTGTGGCCTGTCGTCGCAGGGGCTGCCGATCGGTGTGCAATTGGTGGCCGCGCGGCATGCGGACGCGCTGGTGTTGCGCGCCGCGCACGCGCTGTACGAGGCGGGCCTTGCAGACGCGGTACGGCCGCCTGCGCCCGGTGCGGCTAGCGCTTCCTCAAACTCGGCTAGGCCCGCCGGAAGTTGAGGGACTCCCCCAGCGCCCCCGCACGCCAAAGGTCCTGGCATGCCTCGGCCATCGGATCGAGGCCGTCAACGACGGCACCCCACACAATGCCTGGCACCCAGCCGGCGTCACCATTGATCAGCAGGTTGTTGCGCTCGTAGAACAGCGCCAGATCGATGACATGGTGCTGGACCGGCCGCAAGGGCGCGGGGGCTTCGCCCGCGCCCTGCGCGGGAGCCCCTGCCGCGCCCCGCGCAGAGGCCGCACGCGCCGCCTCGTAGCCATAGGACGCCGTACCCAACTGCGTCTCGGTGAAGGTGAAATAACACAGATCCCCGGGAATTGGGGTGACGGTCGGATTCTCCAGGGGCGGTTCCTGCGGCGCGAAGGGCGGCAGCAGGGTGTAGATCTCGTTGCGCGCGTACTTCGCGTGGTAGACGTCGCCGCCCAGCGGCAGCGCATTCCAGACAGCGTCGCAGGTGACGGGCGCACGGTCGGTGAGCAGCTTGGCCGTACAGCGCACTCCGCGCTTATCGAGCGAGACTTCAATGAATCGGTCGGTCACCGATCGCTCCTCTCGGTCGCTTTCCGGAATCCATCGTGCCGCAAGAGTCCAGGTCACGGGCCACCGTCCGGCTACATCAAGGGCTGGAAACGATCTGCATAACTTCGGCCAAGTCGGGTAGCGACGCGCCCATGGCTTCACCACCAGGGGTTAACAACGGAAAAGGGTTCGCACGGCGCTCGCTGCTTGCGGGTGGCGCTGCTCTGGGTCTGCTGGGAGCGGTCGGCTGTAGCCGGGTCTCCAGCGCTGACGCCAAGAACGGGGGGAATTTGCTGGACCGGCTCACGGCACAGGGCACGGTGCGGCTGGGGATAGCGGGGGAGATCCCCTTCGGTTACATCAACAGGGACGGGGACTTCACCGGGGAGGCGCCGGAGATCGCCAAGGTGATCTTCAAGCGGCTTGGGGTGCGGAGCGTACAGCCGGTGCCGACCGAGTTCGCGTCGCTGATACCGGGTCTGCGGTCCCAGCAGTTCGACGTGGTCTCCGCCGGGATGTACATCAATCCGCCCCGCTGCGAGCAGGTGATCTTCTCCGACCCCGACTACCAGATGCTCGACGCGTTCATCGTGGCCAAGGGGAATCCGAAGAAGCTCCGCAACTACCAGGACATCGTGCGCTCGGGCGCACGCATGGCCAGCGGCACCGCGTACGCCGAGATCGAATACGCGGTGGTCGCGGGGGTCAAGCGGTCCGCCATCACCGTGCTCCCCGACCAGCTCGCCGGCCTCCTCGCGGTGGAGCAGGGCCGGGTGGACGTCTTCGCGGGGACCTCGGTGACCGTGCACAACGTGGTCAAGCAGCGCAACAGCCGCAAGGCCGAGGCGACCGAGCCGTTTCAGCCCAAGGACGCGGACGGCAAGCCCGCGATCGGCGCGGGCGGATTCGCCTTCCGCCCGGAGGAAACCAAGCTCCGGGACGCCTTCAACGTGGAGCTGCACAAGATGAAGAGGAGCGGCGAACTCCTGCGCATCATGCGGCCGTTCGGCTTCACCGAGACGGAGATGACCGACCTGACCGCCAAGGAGCTGTGCTCATGACAGCAGGATTGTGGGAACACTGGCTCCTCCCGGGCATCTGGATCACCATCCAACTCACCCTGTACAGCGCTTTGTTCGCCACCGCCGTCGCCTTCGGCATCGGCATACTGCGCACCTCGCGGCTGTGGATCGTCCGGTTCCTCACCGGCTGCTACGTCGAGATCTTCCGGGGCACATCGGCCCTGGTGTTGATGTTCTGGCTGTTTTTCGTGATGCCACTGGGCTTTGAGATGCAGCTCGTACCGATGTGGGCCGCGGTTCTTGCGCTGGGCCTGACGTACGGCGCGTACGGCTCCGAGATCGTGCGCGGGGCGCTCGCCGCGGTCGCTCCGGCGCAGCGGGAGGCGGCCATCGCGCTCAGCTTCACGCCGGCGCAGCGAATGCGGCGGGTGATCCTGCCGCAGGCCATTCCCGAGATGATCCCGCCGTTCAACAACTTGCTGATCGAGCTGCTGAAGGCGACCGCGCTGGTCTCCGCGGTGAGCGTCGCGGACATCACCTTCGCCGCACAGCTCTCGCGGCTCGCCACCGGGGAGAGCCTGGAAATCTACTCGATCATCCTGGGCCTGTACTTCGTACTCGCCTTCATCCTCACCCGGCTGATGCGGCTGCTTGAGCGCAAGGCCAAGGCCAACATCGGCCAGGCGCCGCCCAAGAGCGGCCTGGTCACCCGCAAGCTGTCCGCGCAACAGGAGACGGCTCAGTCCTCCGGCACCGTGGTCTCCGGAGGTGCCCAGTGACCTGGGACTGGGACGTCGCCAAGGATTTCCTGCCCGAACTGCTCGACGGGCTGCTCATCACGTTGCAGGCCACCGCGCTCGGCTCGGTGCTCGCCTTCGCGCTCGGACTCGTGTGGGCGATGGCCCTGCGTTCACCGACGCGCTTCGTGCGCTGGCCGGTGGGCGTGTTCGTGGAGTTCATCCGCAACACCCCGCTGCTCGTTCAGCTCTTCTTCTTCTACTGGGTGCTGCCGACCTGGGACATCAAGTTCTCCGCGCTCACCACCGGCGTGGTCGCGCTCGGCCTGCACTACTCGACGTACATCGCCGAGGTCTACCGAGCGGGCATTGACGGCGTGCCGGTCGGCCAGTGGGAGGCGGCCACCGCGCTGAGCCTGCCGCGCGGCCGGACCTGGTTCATGGTGATCTTGCCGCAGGCCATCCGGCGCGTGGTGCCGGCCCTTGGCAACTACGTCATCGCGATGTTGAAGGACTCCCCGATGATCGCGCTGATCGGCGTGACCGACATGCTGCAAAACGCCCGGTCGGAGGGCGCCACGTCCTTCCAGTACATCGAGCCGTACACGATGGTCGGCATCGCCTTCATCCTCATTTCGTACCCGGCATCCTTGTTGATGCGAGCCCTGGAGCGTCGTCTTGGCCACTGAGATCACCACCCCCAACCCTGCCGTGGACGGCGGCGAGCTGATCCGCTTCGACAACGTGACCAAGCGGTTCGGCACCAACACGGTCCTGGACAACCTCGACTTCACGGTCGCCTCCGGCAAGCATGTGACGCTCATCGGCCCGTCCGGCTCCGGCAAGACGACGATCCTGCGGCTGCTGATGACACTGCTGCGGCCCGAAGAGGGCACCATAACGGTGGACGGCGACTACCTCACCCACGAGTCCAAGAACGGCAAGCTGATACCGGCGGGCGAGAAGCACACCCGCGAGGTACGCAAGAAGATCGGCATGGTCTTCCAGCAGTTCAACCTCTTCCCGAACATGCGGGTGCTGCGCAATGTCACCGAGGCACCGGTGCACGTCCTGGGCATGGGCAAGGAGGAGGCCGAGGAGCGCGCTCGCGGTCTGCTCGACCTGGTGGGGCTCGGCGACAAGTGCGACGCGTACCCCACGCAGCTCTCCGGCGGGCAGCAGCAGCGCGTCGCGATCGCCAGAGCGCTGGCCATGCGGCCCCAGGTGCTGTTGCTCGACGAGGTGACGTCGGCGCTCGACCCGGAACTGGTCGCGGGCGTCTTGGACGTACTGCGCGACCTCGCCCATACAACAGACATCACGATGCTGTGCGTGACGCACGAAATGAACTTCGCACGCGACATCTCCGACGACGTGCTGATGTTCGACGCCGGGCGGGTGATCGAGTCCGGGCCACCAGAAAAGATCTTCAGCGATCCGGAGCACGAGCGGACCCGCGAGTTCCTCAGCGCCGTCCTCTGAGCTCTAGGACCGGGGAATGGCCGCCGCGTGACGCGCAGGCGAACGCGGTCGGCCAACTCCGAACTGATTTGCATATCCGTGCCTGTGGCATATGCCAGTGTGGCGCTTTCCTGCTGAGCCGGGGGTAACGCACCAGTAATTCCCTCAACAAGCCCGCCACGGCCACCGTTTGACGGCTATCGTGGTACGAAGCTCCGCTGCTGCGTTGCTAGCTACCCATCGACCGTGACCAGCAGCGACAGCAACACCGCAAGCGGTCACAACCTGGTAGGGGGAAACCGTGGCGCCGAAGCCCGATCCGGCCGCACCACTGAACTCGGTGCGGCATGCCCTGCGGGTGCTGGAAATGGTCTCCGAGCACTCCAACGGCGTCAGCGACGGCGAGATGGCACGCCGTCTCGACCTTTCCACCGGGCAGCTCGCCGAGCTCCTGACCATGCTGCACCGCGAGGGCTACGTGGAGCAGACGACCGACCGCGCCTACATCAGCGGCGAGGCCCTACTGGTCCTCGGCGGCAACGGCAAGGACCGCCACCACGCACTGCACGAAAAGCTTCAACGCACGCTCACCGCGCTGCGCGACGCGGTCGGGGCCGCGGTGTACATCAGCCGGTATATCGACGGCGAAGTAAAGATCACGCAATACGCGGACGGCCCGAACGCGCCCAAGGTGAACGAGTGGGTGGACTTCAGATCCGCGGCGCACGCCAGCGCGATCGGCAAATGCCTGCTCACGCAGCTCGACCACGACGGACGCCGCGACCACCTCTCGCGGCACAAGATCGTACGGCTGACGTCGCGCACGACGACCAACGAGCGGGTGCTCTTCAGCAAGCTGGACAGCCAGCCCGCGACGGTCCCCATGCTCGACCTCCAGGAGTACGCGGTGGGCACGGTTTGCGCCGCCGTCCCGATCACGGCGGGCCGCGCGGTCGGCTGCCTGGCGCTGTCGCTGCCGGTAGAGCACGCGCACCGGCTCAAGCAGGCGGCGTACGCCCTCAATCGTGAGGCCGCTCCGGTGCTGCTGTCGCTGACGCTCTGAACCGGCGGCCCTGCCGGGCGGAGCCGACATATCAACGAGCCCCGCAGGTCACGGCGGGTGGGGGGCGAATGAGGTTGGTCCAGAGCACCCCTGGCAAGCGGGTATTATCGTCCCCGTCAACGCGCGCCGCTAGCTCAGTTGGTTAGAGCAGCTGACTCTTAATCAGCGGGTCCGGGGTTCGAGTCCCTGGCGGCGCACTGTGCGTGACACAGCAAGCGGTGGGGCCCTCGGAGATCTCCGAGGGCCCCACCGCCGTGTCGGGCCGCCCCGGGGCCGAGGTGGCCTCGGCCAAGGTTTCTCCGTAAAGAGTCGCCGGCACGCACCGTCATGGCCGATGTCCACTGCCACTGCCGATATGCACCGTCCTGGCCGGTACGCGCAGGCATTGCTGGTACGCACCGTCACGACACCGCGGGCCGCTGCCACTGTCAGTGCGGGGTGCGAGACTGCTTGGCATGATCGAAACGAAGCCGAAGGCGGACCTGATCCGCTATCTACAAACGGCCCGAGACGCCTTGCTGTGGAAGCTCGACGGGCTTTCGGAATATGACATCCGGCGTCCGCTGACGCCGACTGGCACCAATTTGTTGGGGCTCGTCAAACATGTCGCCGGCGTGGAGCTGGGGTACTTCGGTGAGACGTTCGGACTGCCATACCCCGGCGGTCCGCCCCCCGGCTTCGAGGACGACGCCGAGCCCAATGCGGACATGTGGGCCACCGCTGATGAGTCCCGCGAGCAGCTTGTCGAGCTCTACCACCAGGCATGGAAGCACTCGGACCACACGATCGCCACCCTGCCGCTTGACGCGATCGGTCACGTGGCCTGGTGGCCGGAGGAACGAAGCGAGGTGACCCTGCACCAGATACTGGTGCACGTGAGCGTCGAGACCCACCGGCACGCCGGCCATGCCGACATCGTGCGCGAGCTCATCGATGGGGCCGCCGGGATGCGGGCGAGCAACGAGAACATGCCGCCGGGTGATCAGTCGTGGTGGGAGAACCACCGCAGCCGACTGGAGCGCGTGGCGCGGGAGTCCCACCGCGGCTGAAGCTTGCGCCGCCTGCCCCGGCGGGGGGTGAGCGGGAGCGACAGAGGGGCCGACTTCCCGCCCCGCACCGGAGAGGACGAGCACCATGTGCCCGCACACCTCGCCGTGCCGCGCCCCACGGCTGAGGCCCCCGACAGGGAGGCCGCTTTTATCACCGCACACCACCCTGAGCAGGGCTGGAGTGCGCTGTGCCACGGGGTAACTGCTCTTCGAGGTGATGTCGATCTCAGGCGCTGCCTACAGACCTGAGCTGCTCATTTGCGAGGGACATGTTTTCTCAGCAGTCCGTGAGGGACGGCGGCTCGAGCTCACACTGCGCCGAGGTGCTTCTCCAGCAACGTGACGCCGTAACTCTTCCCACCATCACCGTTCTTCGAGGGCTGCTCCCCGACCACCGTGTACCCCGCGTCCTCGTAATACCGGCGCAACCGCGCGTTGTTGGCCAGGCAATCCAGTCGGCAGATCGCGCGGCCGTACGCGAAGATCCGCTGCTCGGCTTCAGCCAGCATGATGAGTCCCGCACCGGACGGTGCCGTCATGCGGTCAACCATCAGCCGGTGCACGTAGCCGGCGACCGGCGGTTGTTCTCCCCATGCGGCGAGGTCGTCCCACCACAACTCCCATGCCCCAGCGGTCGGACCTTCCGGCCCAAGTGTGGCGATCCACACCTCCCCGTCATGCAGGCGTGCGCGGAAGTGCGACCGCCCCAGCTCACCCGGCTTCCATTGATCGATGCCGCGCTCGATCTGCCAGTGTGCAGCAGCATCTCGAAGGCGAACGAGTTCGGAGAGGTCACTCTCCGCGGCCTGTCGGAAGGACATGGTCAGGCTCGAAGCAGTGTCCGTCATGAGACTGATCTTGCCTCACGCCTACTGGAGCAGGATGCGCTCCTCTGGTTCGGCTGCGCGCTGCGTCCCCGCCACCCTGGGGTGCATTACGCCGTTCTCCGCTGCCTGGACGCGGAACGGGTGGTGTGGGTCAAATGGCTGGGACCGCTGAGCGAACTGGTCGTTCTCCCCGACTGTGTCAGTTCCCCGAACAGTGACGTCGTTTGTCCGCTGTTCGCCGGACACACCGGAAGCTGCCCCGTCCCGACGAGTGCGTAGCGACGAACCCGTGCCGCGTCCGCGGGGCGGAGCGAAACCGGCGAGAGCGCGTCACGCGGGAGGCGCGTGAACTCGGCGCGACCGGTCGGGTCGAAGTCAATGACCGTGCCATCGTCGTTGAGGGACTGGACGAACCACCGCGCTACTACCTTCAGCACGGCTTCGGCTACCAGTGCCACGACCAAGCCAAGCCCCACCACTACCGTCAGCACGGCCGAGCCGAGATCGGCTGGAAGGCGGAGGACGGAACACCAGCCTCATGAACTTCTCCTCCTGGCCCGCGCTCCTCGTTGTCGATGTCGAGGGGCAACGGCACCAACCCGCCCGACCTGGTCGAGGTCGCTGCTCTCCCCATGATCGAAGGACAGCCCGACACGGCCACTGCCGGCGCGTGGCTGATCAAGCCGAAGCGGCCCGTCACGCCCTTCGCCGCCCGGGTGCACGGCCTTACCAACCAGGCCCTCGAAGACAAGCCGGGCTGGGAGGAGACCAAGGGCGCGGTCCATGACCTGCTGGGTACGGCGTGGGTCGTCGCCCACAATGCCCACGTGGACTACCGCGTCCTGTCCGCGCACCTTCCGCAGTGGCAACCCGCCGGAGTCATCGACACGCTTCGGCTGGCCAAGGCCACCTACCCCGATCTGTCCAAGTACAGCCTCGACGCCCTGATCGAGCACGTCGAACCAGACCTGCGCCAGGCCCCCGGGCAGCGTCATCGAGCCACTTTCGACGCCTACGCGACCGCCCAGCTCCTCATCACCATGGCCGACCGGTACGAGAGCTGGGAGCAGCTCGTGACCGCCGCCGTTCCGCCCGGAACCCCCGAACCAGAACAGGAGCCCACCCTGTGGTGAACCCGAGGAACCTCATCCGCATCGGGGTGATGGGGGCTCGTTCCAGCAGCGGATCGCCGTCGCCGCGCGCCGGGACGGCGAAGCGCCCGTGCGGGGCGTCCTTGGGGGCCGAGCTGGCGGGGACGCGTTTAGCTATTTCTGCGCCGCCAAGGAGTGGAACGGTCGGTCCGTCCCCTGCACCGAACGCGAGGCCCCGCATCGGCTCGCCGGTGCGTACATCCCCTACGGCCTCCTAGCCTCGCCGTTTCGTCACGTCCATATCAACAGGAGAGACGATGCGGTCGCATAGCCGCCTCGACTCCTTGACCTGTTCACCATTGGGTTGATCGTTCCCCGCGACCCAGGCACGCGCGTGCGCGGCATCCCTGCCGCCCGCCAACTGCCGTTCCACGAGGCGCGTTTCCCGCACCTCGTCGGGGGCCTCCAGGTACCACACAGCTGCCATCGATCGCCGGGCGTCGCGCCAACCCGGCGCATCGCACGCGAGGTAGTTCCCTTCCGTGATCACTAGGCCCGCGGTGGGCCGCACCACGTGCCGGGCCGCAACCGGCTCGTGCAACGTGCGGTCGTAGTCGGGCACATACACATCGTGCTGCCGCTCTTGACTCACCCGGTGTACGAGCGCGGCGTAGCCCCAGACGTCGAAGCTCGGTGCCGATCCCTTGCGGTCGGTCAGGCCGAGTCGCTGCAACTGTGTGTGGGAGAGGTGGAAGCCGTCCAGCGGAAGATACGCGGCGGTGCCGGCGCCGTGCCGTTCCTCCAGCGCGGCGACCAGGGCTCGTGCGAGCGTTGACTTTCCCGCGCCTGGCGCCCCGGCGATCCCTAGGACGCACCGCGCCGGGCGTGCCTCCACCTGCGGTGGCGTGTCGGATCGCCCGTGCGCTGTGGCGAGCGCCCAGGCGTCGGCGGCGAGTGCGGGCAGCTGCGTGCGTGCGAAGAGATCACCCATGGCACGGCAGGCTATGGCCTCCGGATGCAGCCCGGGCACACTGGCCAAGCAACAAGGCAGCCAGGCAGCCAGGCATCCAGGCAGCTGCCGCACGCCCGCTACGGGTCTCGCCGGCTGGTCACTGGCGAAGCCCGTAGCGGCTGGCGCGTACGGATTACATCGGGGGCATCAACACGGAGTCGATGATGTGCACCGTGGCGTTGGAGGTCTTGACGTCACCACACACGACCTGGGCACTGTCGTTGACCTTGAAGGAAGCGCCCGACCCGGCGGTCGTCAACTTGCTCTTCTCCAACGTCGGGTACGAGCCGTTCGCCAGCTTCTCCGGCGACAGCGGCTGGCCCACCACGTGGTAGGTGAGGACCTTCGTCAGCATCGCCTTGTCGTTCATCACCTTCTCCAGATCGGCCTTCGGGATCTTGTCGAAGGCTTCATTGGTGGGGGCGAACACGGTGATGTTCTCGGCGCTGTTCAACGTATCGACCAGGCCCGCCTTCTTGACGGCGGCAACCAGGGTGGACAGGGCCGGGTTGTTCGATGCGGCGGTGGCGACCGGGTCCTTGGCCATGCCGTCGAAGCTGCCCGATCCCTCCTTGGGCACCGTGGAACAGGCCATACCGAACGGCTTGGCCATGGCGTTGTCCGCCGAACTCGGCTGCTCATCGGAAGGCCCCGGCTTCTCCTCGGCCGATGCGGAGCTGTCCGCGCCGCTGTCCTGGTCCTTGCTCTTGTCGTCGCCGCCATCCGAGCACGCGGTCAGCGACAGCGGCAGCGCGGCTGCGGCCACCAGGGCGAGCGCGAGGCGACGGGTGCGGCGGGTGCGAGGGGTGTGGGGGGCGCGGGCGGTGGTACGCATGGTCGTACTCCTTCAGTGGGGTTTCTGGCCTGGGGATTTGCCGGTTGGCGTGGGCCGCGGGTCGTTCGTTACGGGTTGTGCGCTGCGGGTCGTGCATCACGGGTCGTGCATCACGGGTCGTGCGCCGCGGGTCGTGCGCCGCGGGTTGCGCGCTGCGGGTCGCGGGTCGTGCGTTACGCGGTGCACGGGTCGGGACAGCAGTTCGGGGTCAGGGTCTGGCGAACGTCTGGGGAGCCTTCACAGTCGCTATTCGGAGCGGTGGCTGGGCCGGATTGCCCCTTCATCCAAAAGAGTTGCGCGCCGGCCCGCCGGCCCCCGGGCTCTCGGGAGGCCCCTGGGCTGCCGGTCGGGCGGGCCACACTGTCGGCCGCTTACGACCAATCCACACCGTGGGCGGCTACGAATGTGCGAGTGGGCCTGCGTACGCAGGTACCTCGCCAGGGAAAGGGCCACATCGTGCGAGAACCCGTACGCATCGGCGGTACCGCCGAGCACGGGCCGGGGCTCACCGAGCTGCTGGAGCAGGTTGCTCAGGGCGACCAAGATGCCTTTGCTCGCGTCTACGACGCGGTCGCCGGTCCCGTGCTGGGCCTGGTGCGCCGGGTGCTGTGCGACCCCGCGCAGTCGGAGGAGGTCACGCAGGAAGTATTCGTTGAGGTGTGGCGGACCGCCGCCCGCTTCCAGCGCGAGCGGGGCTCGGCCATGACCTGGGTGATGACGCTCGCGCACCGGCGCGCCGTGGACCGGGTGCGCTCCGCCCAGGCGCGGACCGACCGCGAGGAGCGCGTGGCCCGGCTGGAGCACATGCCGGCCTACGACCATGTGAGCGAGCAGGTCGAAAGCCGGCTGGAGCGCGAGCAGGTACGCCGCTGCCTGGGCGGCCTCACCGAAAGACAGCGGCAGGCGGTCACCCTCGCCTACTACCGGGGCTTGACCTACCGCGAAGTGGCGGAACTCCTCACGCTGCCGCTGGGCACCATCAAGACGAGAATGCGGGACGGTCTCATCCGACTCCGCGACTGCCTGGGGGGCGGCTCATGACCGCAGAACTGCACACCCTGACCGGGGCGTACGCCCTACACGCCCTGCCAGGGCCCGAGCGGGAACGCTTCGAGCGACATCTGGCCGCATGCGAGGCATGCGCCCAGGAGGTTCGGGAGTTCACCGAGACCACCACCCGGCTCGGCCTGGCCGCCTCGATCCTGCCCCGGCCGGAGTTGCGCGATCGCGTGCTGCGCCGGATCAGCTCCGTGCGTCAGACGCCGCCGCAGGACCTCCGGCGGGGCGTGAGCAACGGCCGCGGCCTGGGCTGGATCACCCGGCGCACCACGCAGCTGGCGTTGGCTGCCTGCGTCAGCGCGGCTGCGGCCCTGGGCGGTGTCGCTCTGTGGCAACACCAGGAGGCCGAGCAGGCGCGGAGCACCGCCGACCGAGCGCAGCAGCGGGCCGAGGCTCTGACCAGGGTCATCGCGGCACCCGACGCGAAGACGACGAACGGTCGGCTCGCCGATGGCGGCGTCGCCACCGTCATCGCCTCCCGCTCTCAGAACAAGGTCGCCGTCCTCGCCGCCGGCGCCCCCGAGCTGCCGGCCGGCAAGGTCTACCAGATGTGGTTCAACGACGGCGGCACGATGCGCCCGGCGGGGCTCCTTGGCCGCGGCGGCTCCAGCGCGGCGGCCCTCATGTCCGGCGCCATCGAGGACGCGTCCGGCATGGGAATCACCGTGGAACCGGCGGGCGGCTCGCCGCACCCGACGACATCGCCGGTGGCCGCGCTCCAGCTGCCTGCCTAGTGGCCCTCAGCTGCCTGCCCAGCGGTACGGGCCTCGGCCAGCGGCACACAGATAAGGCCCCTCCCCCGCGGCGTCGGCAGGTCGCCGCGGAAGAGGGGCCCGGGGCCGGGATCAGCCGAAGGTGAAGGCGTACACCTCGATGCCGGGCGCGGGGCGCACCTCGATGCGTGCCGTGTGCGGCGTGTCCTCATCGACGAGCGTATAGAGCGTAGGAACGCCGTTGACCTGCACGGTTTTGGTGACCTTGCCATCTACGAGCACCTCGACCGGCCCCTTCCCTGCGAGGACCAGATGCACCTTTTTGGCTCGGTAGGTGAGGGCGAGCCGTGCGTCGCGGCCGGCGGTGAAGTGCTCGTAGCCGGCCGTCCAGATGCCGTCGAGCGTCACCGCGTCGCGGGGTGCGTCGGCGGGGAAGCGGTAGCGCTTGGCGGTGTCCGCTGCGAGCGGGTCACCGGTGTACCGGCTGATGCGATGGGTACTGAGGTACGTCTCCGGAGTGCGGCCCTCGGTGAGGTCGTCCGTGCGCCCTGTGGTCTTGTCGGGGAGCGCAACACCGGGGTTGGCCTGCCGCAGCAGATCGCGGATAAGGCCCTCGGTCTGGTCGTACCTGCCCTCGCCGAACGTGAAGTAGCGCACGGTGCCCGTGGCGTCGATGAGGTACTTCGCGGGCCAGTAGCGGTTGCGGTAGTTGTCCCAGGTGGCGAGTTCGTTGTCGAGGGCAACCGGATAGTCGATGCCCATCTTCTTGGTCTGGTCGGCGACGTTTTTGGCGTTCTTCTCAAACGCGAACTCGGGTGAGTGCACCCCGATTACCTGCAACCCGGCGTCCCGATAGGTGCGGTCCCAGTCCTTGATATGCGGCAAACTGCGCTGGCAGTTGATGCACGAGTAGGTCCAAAAGTCGATCAGAACGACCTTGCCACGCAGTGCCGCCAACTTCACCGATCGCCCGCCCGGAGTGTTCAGCCACTGGGAAATGCCCTTAAGGCTCGGTGCCGTACCGCACGAACGAAGTTCGGCAACGCCGTCCTCGCACCGCGAAAGCTCCTTGTTCTCCTTGCCGTAGAGGCCGGAGAGCTTTTGCCGGGCGGTGTCGCTGTCCTCGATGCCGCGCCGCGCCGATGCGGTGTAGTCGGGCAGGGAACGCTGGATGGCGGCCGTGACGTCGAAGGCCAGCGCACCGGCCAGCGCGATCATCACGACGCCCGCGACGATCCGTAGCCCGCGGGCCCTGGTGCGGAAGGACGCGACCCGCTCGGCGACCCGCCGGCCGGCGAGCGCGAAGACCAGCAGCGGAATCGCGGTGCCCACCGCGAAGGAGAGGGTCAGCGCCACGATGTCCGCACTGATGCGTCCGCGCGCCCCGGCGACGGTGATCGCCGCGAGCACCGGCCCTGCACACGGCACGTACAGCAGCCCAAGGCCAAGACCCAGGACGAACGCGCTCCCCTCCTTGTTGACCTGCCGCTGCGGAATGCGAGCGAACGGCTTCTCCAACAGGCTCTCCACCTGCGGGAAGACCAACCCGAGACCGATGAAGATGAGCAGCGTCAGGCCGACATAGCGCAGGATGTCGTCGGGCAGCCCCAGGGCGGAAATCAGCGTCACCCCGAGCAGGGCGAAGAAGCTGAAGCTGATGACGAGGCCGCCCACCACGGCGTACGGGCGCCGGTTACGCACCCTGCGCGCCGTCGCGGGACCGGCCCGGCCGGCCGCGTTCGAGACTTGAGCGCCGTCCGACGCCTGGGCACCGTTCGAAGCCTGGGCCCCACCCGCGGTAGGGGACGCTGCCGGCCCCGCGGACACTTTCAGTCGCCGCGTCGCCGATCGTGGCGCGTCGGTTGGCGCGGTGCCCGTGGGCAGTGAATCGCCCGCAGGCGGTGAGCCACCCGCGGGCGGTGGTCCGCTGCCGGGTCCGCCGGCCAGGAAGACGACGGGCAGGACCGGCAAGATGCACGGCGAGACCGCCGTGATCAGCCCTCCCAACAAGCCGATCAAGATCAAAGTGAGCACGGGTCCGCCCTTCGGTCAGGAGACCGGGGTGCCCGCTCTCCGCACCCTTGTTCGCAGCCGAACCCCTACCGGATTGCCGCCGGCCACCACCCGCCAGCCGGCTGCGCCGCGGGCGCTCCCCGACCCGGCGCCTAGGCGACCTCGCGCGCGCGTGAGGGCGGGGGCAGCGCCTGGGCGGTGTGGAGGAGATGGGCGTAGCTGTGGCGCAGGGTGATGAGCGACGTGCGGGCCTCGTGATACGCCGCGGCGGCCGGGCCGCCGCGCGTGCCCAGGCCGCGGACCGGGGCGCAGTGGCGTTCCAGGGCGGTGAGCCAGGCGCGCTGTGCAGCGGGCAAGTGACGGCGCCCCGACTGCCGGCCGCTTTCACCCAGCCGGTACGCACCCATGCCGAGCGCCGCCTCCGCCGCCTGGATCACCGGCGGTTCGAGCGTGCCCGGCAACAGCCCGCCCGGGCGGGCAGCGGCAACGCGGGGCAGAGCACCGTGGTCAGTAACGCGCCCGGGGCCAGCTCCTGCTGCCGGGCCGCCCCGCCGGCCAGGGGCCGCAGCGCGGACGAGTGCGGCGAGGGCCGTACGCTGCTGGTCGGTCACCCGCGCGGCCTCCACCACCCGTTGCTCCGCGGCCAGTTGGGCCCGCAGCGTATGCAGCACCCGGGCCAGCCTGCGCAGCGCCGTGGCCGTCGCCGGGGCATCCGGGCCCAGGTCGGCCAGCGTGTGGGCGAGGGTCTCGGCAAGCCGGAACAGCCATACGCCGCGCGCCTCAAGTCGAGTCGTGGCCAACATGAAGTGGTCCAGCCGGCTGAGCGGTTCGCCCTTGGGTGACCAGCGCACCACCGGCACCAGCCGCTCCACGCGCGCCAGTTGGTCAATGGGCAGATGGCGGCGCGGCTTCCGGGCGGGCGCCCAGTTGTGCAGCGCGAGCGCGGGCAGCGCCACGAAGTTCGGGTGGTCGAGGCGGTGCGCGAGCACGGACCACAGCTCGACCAGCCCCGCGTTGACCTCCGCGTCGTGCACCGGGCTCATCGGGTCCAGATGCGCCCAGCCACAGGCCAGCGTCAACACGGCGACACGCATGGCCGCCGCCTCCGCATTGCGGGGCGTCAACCGGGCCACCCGTACCCGCAGCGCATGGAGCTCCCCAGCCTGCTCGGCGCGCGCCACCAACGCACGGGCGGCGGCCTGCGACGGCGCGAGGGCAACCTCGGCGGCCAGCGCGTCCAACTGCACCCAGGTGCCGATCATGGCTCGCACCGGTGGCCGAGCAGGGAGGAAGCCATGCGCGAGCCGCTCCCCGAGCTCGTACCACGAGGGCGCCACCGGCTCCCGCCACGCCACGGCTCTGCCGCGCGCGCGGAGCCCCGGTTCCGCACTGGCGCCGGCGCGCCCCGTCGTGTTCGCCCCTTCCACTGCTCCCGCGGCGCGCGCCGCGGGAGCAGTGGGCTGTGTGGAGTCCGCCACGGTTGATATTGCCGACATTCCTACGCCCCTTCGTCCGGTTTCCCGACGCCGCACTGCGCGCTGATTGAGCAGGCCAGCGCCGTTGACGCCCTCGGCTCCACCGCCTACCCCCTCCGTCGCCATTCGATCTGGTCTGTCATCGACCCTTGTCCCTACCGTCACTTCTTCCTCGGCCGTGTACGTCCGGCACACGCGCCACACCCCGACTACCCGCACATCCACCGCCCCGACCCCCGCCGACGCATTCAGCGCTTTTGGGCTATCTGCGCCTTTGGGCTACCTGGCTCTGCGGGTTTTTGCAGATTGCTCGGGCTCGCTGGGGTTTTTGGTTTTTCCGTTCTCGCTCAGCCTCGACAGCACAGCACTGCGCCACAATGCGGCGCGGCCAGCCATCCGGATTCGCCAGCGAATACGGCACCCGAATTCGCCGCGGTGCAGCGAGACGCATACGCGTGGACCACATGTACGGGGCATCGACCCGCGCGTATTGCCGACATGAGAAATGCGAGAGCCCGCACGCAAAGCCGACTGCACAACGGGCCCCGAGTGACCCCAAGGGCCGCCGCAAGGGGGGCTTAAAGGGGTGCAGCCCGGCCGCTCCAGAACTCGGCAGTGATCACCGATGGAGTGCTCGCGGGGGCCATCCGGGCGGCGGTCGAAAGCACGCTCCAGCGTCGGGTAAGATTTCTGACGTCAGCGAGCGCCGCTAGCTCAGTTGGTTAGAGCAGCTGACTCTTAATCAGCGGGTCCGGGGTTCGAGTCCCTGGCGGCGCACGTCGCGTTGTGGGCCTTCTCGTCATAGACGAGGAGGCCCACAGTCGTTCCGTAGTCATCGCGACCGTCCGCGCTGGGCCCCTGGCCGCGCGGTGGGGGGATGGTCAAATCGGAGGTAGCGGTGCACAGTCGCGGCATGGCGAGCGATATTCAGGAGCGGATCAAGCGACTGATCATCGATGGGCGGCTGCCCTCCGGGGCTCCGCTACCTACCGAGACCGAGCTGATGGAGCTGATGGGCGTCAGCCGGAACTCGGTGCGGGAGGCCCTGAAGGCGCTCCAGGCGATGGGCATCGTAGAGATTCGGCATGGTTTCGGCACCTATGTCGGAGCCATGTCGATGGCACCCATGATCGAGGGCCTGACCTTCCGCACTGTCGCCGGGCACTACCGGGGCGAGGACAGTCTGCTTCAACTTCTTGAGCTGCGCGAGGCGCTGGAGACCGGGCTGCTGGCCCGGCTGGTCGGGCGGCTTCCGGCCGCCGACCTCGCGGAGCTGGACGCGCTGGTGGAGCGGATGCAGGCGGAGGCGGCCAAGGGTCCGGTGGGTGCCGACACGGACCGCGCCTTTCACGCCGCGCTCTATCGGGGTCTGGACAACCAGTTGCTCAGCGAGGTGCTTGAGGCGTTCTGGGACGCCTTCCACCGGGTGCGTACGGACCTGGTGGACGGCGTTCCGGACCCCAAGGTCACCTGCGAGCAGCACCGCGAGATCCTGGCGGCGGTCCGCTCGGGCGACACCGTGCGGGCCGAGGCTGCCGTACGCGACCACTTCGGCAACATAAGGACCCGGCTGCGCTCCACCGCCCAGCACGACTGAGCAGCGCCGAAGAGGCGCCCTCGCATAGCACGACTGAGCGCCGCCGAAGAGGCGCCCTCGCGCAGTCCCCGCTTCCCCTCCCCCACCCCGTGCGCTGGCGGGGCCGATCGGTCCTGCCGGCGCCCTGCTAGCCACCTGCTAGCACGGCCGGGCTCGCTGGCCCCGCTGGTCTCGCTGGTCCCGCTGGTCCCGCGCTAACCAACCGCCGGGCCCGTCCGCCGCGCCGGCTGCGCGTTGCGGGCCAGTTCCAGCGCGTACTCCGGCCACCACTCGCCTGCCTGGGGCCCGCCCTTGCAGGGGCCGTCCGACTCGCCGGGGCGCTTGACCCAGAGATAGGCGTCCACCAGTTCGTCGTCCGTTTCGGTGGTGGGGGGCTCGCCCAGGGCGCGTCCCTGGGGGTTACACCACGCCTGCGGGTCGTCCGCACCGGGGGCGGGCCCGCGGCCGTTACGACCGGTGTCGATCACGAAGTGCTTGCCGCCGACCAGCGCCGACAGCTTCCGCCCGTACACCATGTTGTCCCGGGTGGTCTGGTAGTTCGAGGTGTTCAGGGCAAAGCCATCGGCCTGCTCGATACCGGCCCGCTGGAGCGCTTTCGCCATCCGGCTGACTTTGGTGATCCAGCGCGGGTTGCCCGCGTCCAAGTACACCTTCGTGTACGGCAGTTCAGCCAGTTTGCTGATCGCTTCGGCGAGCAGCGCGTACCGCTCCTCGTGGTAGCGGTGCGGCGTGCAACCGTCCTCCACGTGCGGCAGCGCGTCCGGCTCCAAGATGACGGTGGCCGGGCGATTGCCGATCCCGGCGGCCACCTGGTCCAGCCAGGCCCGGTAGGCGTCGCCATCGGCCGCGCCGCCCTTGGAATACTGGCCGCAGTCGCGGTGCGGGATGTTGTAGAGCACCAGCAACGCGTCCCGGTCGGCCTTGATCGCCGCCGTGGTGAACGCGTGCGCCTGCCCCCTGGGGTCATCCACCCCGATCCACTCGGCGACCGGCTGCCGGGCGATGCGTTCGATCAGTTCCGCCGCGCCAGCGCGCCCGGCCGCGCGATACCTGGCGAGTTGCTGGGCGGCGTTGCCCTGCGGATTGACCCAGTACGGCACGACCGCCTTGGGGCGCTGGCCCAGCGGCTTGTCGGCGGCGGGTTCACGACCTTTGGCGGGCTCACGGTCACCGGCTGGCTCGGACGAGCCACCGCATCCGCAGAGCAGCAGCAGCGCCAACCCAGCGGCCGGCGCCAACCGGGCGAACACGCGGGGGAGGCCGGTTCGGCTGCCGGGCACCCTCTCCCCATCGGATGGCCCGTGCGAAGTCCCACCGGGCTCCGCACGGAACGCGACCAGTCGAAACAAACCCCTACCCACCGTCCCTGCGCGACCCATGTCCGTATGTCTGTAGGTCCCCTGTTGTATCGCGGCCGAGCCCCGCGAGGGGGTGGCGACATGGCGTCCCGCTCCCCGTCCCACCCATCTCACCCGTCCTCGTCAGCCCTGCTGGCGCACCCCCGTCAGGTATGCGGAGACCACGACGTTGGCGGTGTACGAGCGGCTGTCGCGGTCGAAGCTGCCGCCGCAGGTGATCAGCCGCAACTCGGCCCGGCCCCGCTCGCGCGGGCCGTAGACGCGCCGGGCGTTGAACTGGTCGCGGGTGACGACCTCGACGTCCTCCACGGTGAACTCGGCGATCGCGCCATCCGCGCGCGCGACCCGAACCCGCTCGCCCGGCCGCAGGGTGCTCAGTGCGTAGAAGACGGCCGGCTTGGACTTGGTGTCCACGTGGCCGACCAGCACCGCCGCGCCCGCGGCGCCCGGCCGGGTGCCGGTGCGGTACCAGCCGACGTCACCCGGTCTGTCGTACGGGGGCGGGGCGACCGCGCCCGATGAGTCCAGGCCGCGGCCGATGATGCGGGCGTGGCGCACATGGGCGGCCTTGATATCGATGGTGCGGGGCTCGGCGGCGGCAAGCGGCTCGTGCGGGGGCGGCAGGGCGCGTTCGCCGGGGCGTCCCACGGCGGCCACATCGCCGGTCGTCGGCTCCGCGAATATGCCGCCGCCGCCCTCCTTGCCCCACAGCCACAGCGCCACCAGCAACACGGCCCAGGCCAGTCCGATGAGCAGCTTCCCCCGACCGCCGCTCGTCGCAGGTGCCTCCGTCATCGGCGTCGCTCCCGTACAGCTCAGCCGACAGAGCGGCCGGATCGGCCGCGTCGGTGGAGCGCGAGGCCGCCCAGCGTCAGCGCGGTGCCGCCCGCGAGGGCCAGTCCGTACACCTCGGCGCCGTCCAGGCCATCGGCAGCTGCCATGCGCTTGTCGTCAGCGGGCTTGCGGGTCTTGTCGGCCGCGCCGCCACCGCCGGCTTGTACCGGTCCGATGGGCTGCACGCGCACAAAGCCATCGGGCCGCCCGAAAGCGTCGGGGTGGTGCTGGGGCTCGTCGTGGCGCTGACCGTACTGCCGACTTTGCTGCTGGTAGTGCTGCGGGTCGCGGTCGCGGCGGAAGCCAACGGCACCGACGTGGACGTTCGCCTTGGCCACGCCGTCGCGGCCGTCACAGCGGACGGTGATGTCGTAGATGCCGCCCGCCGCCGCGGAGCGAATCGTCGCCTCGGCGTAGAGGCCGCCACCACTTTGGCCGCCCGCAGGGGCGAGTTGGGCGTCCACGACGAACGCCTTGGAGATGGCGGTGCCGGTCCTGCTCTCACAGCCCCAGACCCGCAGCTCCACCCCGTCGCCTGGCTGGGCATTGGCCGGGCTGACGAAGAGCGTGCCGGGGGGCAAGGGCTTGTCGGTAGCGAAGGCAGAAGTAGGGGCGGCTATGGCCGCGCCGGTGGCGGCAACCACCGCACACAGCGTGAGGGACAGAGAGCGCATAGTGAACCTCCTGCAACCAGGGTTCTCGCTCCCTGCGTCCCCGCGCATCCGCTCCGGCCTGTAGTTGCTCCGTTCGCGTGGGTACACGGCGCATGCGGCGGCCATGGCGGCCGGCCGGCTTCGTCAAAGGCGGTCCACCAGATCGGCGATGGAATCCACCACCCAGGAGGGGCGGAAGGGATGGCGATCGACCTCTTCGGGGCGCGTGAGGCCAGTCAGGACAAGAAACGTTTCCATGCCTGCTTCCAGGCCCGCCAGCACGTCCGTATCCATGCGGTCCCCGATCATCGCCGAGGTTTCCGAATGGGCGCCGATCGCGTTCAGCCCGGCCCGCATCATCAGCGGGTTGGGCTTGCCGACGAAGTACGGGTCGCGGCCGGTGGCCTTGGTGATCAGTGCGGCGACCGATCCCGTGGCGGGCAACGCGCCCTCGGCCGATGGGCCGGTCTCATCCGGGTTGGTGGCGATGAACCGCGCGCCCGCGTTGATCAGCCTGATCGCCTTGGTCAGCGCCTCGAAGCTGTACGTACGGGTTTCACCGAGGACGACGTAATCGGGCTCCGAGTCGCTGAGCACATAGCCGATGTCGTGCAGCGCGGTAGTCAAACCCGCCTCGCCGATGACATACGCGCTGCCGCCTGGGCGCTGGTCGTCCAGGAACTGGGCGGTGGCGAGCGCCGAGGTCCAGATGTTCTCCACCGGCACGTCAAGGCCCATGCGCGTGAGGCGTGCGTGCAGGTCGCGCGGGGTGTACATGGAGTTGTTGGTCAGTACGAGGAAGGGCTTGCCGGAATCGCGCAGGCGCTTGAGGAAGACGTCCGCCCCCCGGATCGGGGTGCCCTCGTGGATCAGCACCCCGTCCATGTCGGTGAGCCATGACTCGATCGGCTTGCGCTCTGCCATTACCGGACTCCTGCCGTACGACGCGTGCGGGGACGCCGGCCGTACCGCGCTGTACGACGGGCGTCCCCACAGCCTAATCAGCCGGAAGTGACCTTGACCCCACCCGGGCGCGCCTGATGCGCGATGCGGCCCGCGCCCTTGGGCACCAGGTCAGCGCAGCGCGACCCGCGCGCTTGAGCACCGGGTCAGCGCTGCGGCGCCCCGTTCGCATCTCATCAAGCGTGCAGGTGCACCCCGCTGGCTGGGCGTGCCGCGTCAGTTGCCGGTGGCGGACTTCCACGCGTCGATGTACTCCTCGTAGTTCTCGTCGATGTCCTTCCAGTCCGGCTTGAAGACCTCGACGCCCTTCATGATCTGGGCGAGCGCGGTGGCGTTCGGGTCGGTGGCATTGATGTCCGTACGGGCCGCAAAGCCGCCGCCGATGTCGCTGACCTGGCGCTGAGCGGTCTCGCTCAGCAGGTAGTCGAGGAACTTCTTGGCGTTGGCGCTGTGCGGGGCCTTGTTGACCAAGCCGGCCGCGTACGGCAGCGCGAAGGTGGTCGGGTTGCCACCCTTCTTGGCCGGGAACCAGATGCCGAGGTGGGGCATCGTCTTGGACTGCTTGTAGTTCATCTGCACATCACCGTTGGCGATGTGCAGCTCGCCCTTGTCGATCTTGGGCGCCAGCTTGCTGGTTGACGAGGACGGGCCGACGTTGTTGGACTGGAGGTCGCCCAGGTAGTCCATGGCCGCGTCCTTGCCACCGAAGTCGTGCATCGCCTTGATGACCACAGCGGTGCCGTCGCCTGCAACGCCCGGCGTGGAGTATTGGAGCTTGTTCTTGTACTTGCCGTCGAGCAGCTCCTCCCAGGTCTTCGGGGGCTGCTTCAACTCCTTCTTGTTGTAGGCGAAGGAGAAGTAGTTGTTGACGACCGAGGTCCACTTGCCGTCCGGGTCCTTGTCGCTGGGCGCGACCTGCTGCGCGCCCTTGGGCGTGTACGTCTGGAGCAGACCCTTGTTGTCCGCCTGCTGGATGAAGGGCGGCAGGGTGATCAGTACATCGGCCTGGGTGTTGGACTTCTCGCGGGTGGCGCGCTGCACCATCTCGCCGGAGCCACCCTCGACGTACTTGACCTTGATTCCGGTCTCCTTCTCGAAGTCCTTGAAGACCGTGTCGTACCAGCCGTTGCCGTCCTCGCCCTTCAGACCGTCCGCGCTGTAGACGGTGATGACCTTGGCGTTCTTGTCGGCGGTCTCGCTACAGGCGGCCAGCGACCCGGCGAGGACGAGGGCACCGCTGATGGCGGCAACCGGCTTGAGGTAGCTGACGTGCGGCAAACGCCGCAGGGGCTTGGGGTGCTTGCGGTTGGTGATGCGTGTGCGCATGACGTGTCGTATCTCCATGACGGGGGACGTCTCGGGGACGGAATTGCCGCCGGGACGGGGGGACGGTCGGGGACAGCACGTGGGGGGCGGGGCCTTGGGTGGGGGCTGACGGTGCGGGGTCAGCGGTAACTGGCCCTGGTACGGATGCGGGAGACGGCAAGCAGTACGAGGAGCGTTGTGCCCATCAGCACCACGGCGACGGCCGAGCCGGTGAACAGGGAGCCCCGGTCGGTGGCGGTGAAGATGCGTACCGGTAGCGGCATCCAGTCCGGCGGGTAGAGCATCATCGTGGCGCTCAACTCGCCCATGGACAGGGCGAAGCACAGCCCGGCTGCGGCGTTGAGGGAGGGCAGCAACAGCGGCAGCTTGACCCGCCACAGCACCAGCCAGGGGCGGGCGCCGAGGCTGGCGGCGGCCTGTTCGTACGCCGGGTCGAGGCGGGTGACCGCGGCCGATACGGACTGGTAGGCGAAGGCCGTCACCAGCACCCCATGCGCCAAGATCACGATCCAGCGCGTGCCGTTGAGGAGCATGGGCGGCTTGCTGAAGGCAACGAGTACGGCAAGCCCCACGACCACCGACGGCACGGCCACCGGCAGCATGAACAAGGCGTCCACCACGCGCTTGCCGCGCCGGCGCAGCGCAGCGGCGGCAAGCGCCGCCCAGGTGCCCACGGCGAGGGCGAGCACGCTGGCGGTAAGCGCGGTGATCAAGCTGGTGGTCAGCGCCTCAAGCGACTCGCCGCGTACCGCAGCGCCATAGTGTTCGGTGGTGGGCCCGGAGGGGAAGGCGCCGCTCCAGTGGGTGGAGAAGGACGCGGCCACGATCACCAGGAGCGGCAGCGCGAACAGCGGCAAGAAGAGTGCGAAGAAGACGATCCACGTCGCCCAGCGCCCCGTTCGGCTATGCACCAACACGGCTGGCCCCCTTGGACAGCGTGGACGTTGCACCGCGCCCGGTGCGGGCGACGACGACCCGGTAGAGCCCGAACAGGCTCACCGAGATGGCGATGTTGACGACGGCGACGACGCAGGCGGCCGGATAGTCCGACTCCAAAATCGCCTCGCTGTAGACGAGCATCGGCAGTGTGGTGACGCCCTTGGCGCCGGTGAACAAGACGATGCCGAACTCGTTCAGGCACATCACCAGGACCAGGCTGCCGCCCGCGGCGAGTGCGGGCAGCGCCTCGGGCAAGATCACCTGCCGGATGATCCGCGCAGGCCGCGCACCCAGCGAGGAAGCCGCCTCAAGCTGGGCGGTGTCAAGGCCGGAGAACGCCGCGAGCAGCGGGCGCATCACGAACGGCGTGAAGTAAGTGATCTCGGCGAGCAGTACGCCCCAGGGCGTGGTCAGGAAGTCGAAGGGCCCGCTCGCCGCGCCCGTCGCATCCGTCCACACCCCGTTGGCCATGCCGACCGTGCCGTAGATGAACAGCAGCGCCAGCGTGATCAAGAAGGACGGGAAGGAGAGGAAGACGTCAATGAACTTGGCGACCGCCTTGCCGCCGGGAAACGGCACGAACGCGATGATCAACGCGAGGACGAAGCCGAGAATGAGACAGCCCACGGTGGCGCCGACAGCGATCCATACCGTCGTCCACAGCGCCTCGCGGAACGCCTCGGACGCGAACACCTCCCGGTAGGGGGCCAACGATGTGCCGCCCTCGTCCGGGTGGAAGGACTGCTCGACCACCAGATACAGCGGATACAAAAAGACCAGGCCGAGCACGGCGATCGGTGGCAGCGTCCACAGCAGGCGGGTCAGCGAACCCGACCGACCGGCCCGCCGCTTCGGCGCGGTGGGCACCTGCGGCGCGGGCCTGGGTGATATGGACCCGGGTGCTGCGGGCCCGGGTGCTGCGGCAGGCCTTTGAGCCACGGACTCCTGTGGTGCGGCGGGCTCCCCTGTGGTCCGCCGCTTCCCGCTCGGCCGCGCGGTCTCATCGGCTCCGGCCGGCCGGGAGTCGGCGCTCGCACTAGCCATCGATGTCACCGCCCGCGCCCTTGGCTACGGAGATCGCCCCAACAACCGCGGTAACAGAGGGAGTTGAGGCGGCGGCCTCTGCGTCGGTCTCACCGGCGACCGGGCCAGTGGCCGCCTGGCCGGTACCGGCCGGAAGAAGCACCGCATCGTGCGCGGCGAAGTGCAGTGCCACCGCGGCGCCCAGGGCGGGCGTCTCACGCAACTCCCGCACATCGGCCTTGACGCGATGGCCGGCGACGTCCACGAAAAGCCGGTGCGTGGAGCCACGCCACTGCACCTCGGCGATCGTGCCGCGCAGCGTGTTCTCACCCTCCCCGAGGCCCACCAGATGCGGGCGTACGCACAAGATCGCGTCAGCGCCCGGCATGACGTCCACGGTGGCCACGGCCAACTCCGTACCGGCGAAGCGCACGCCACCGGTGCCGACCGAGACCGGCAGCAGGTTGGCGTTGCCGACAAAGGAGGCGGTGAACTCCGTACGCGGACGCCGGTACAGGTCCTGCGGGGTGCCGCAGTCCTGGAGCCGGGCCTTGTCCAGCACCGCGATCCGGTCGGCCAAGGTCAGCGCCTCGACCTGGTCATGGGTGACGTACAGGATCGACACATCGGGCAACTCCCGGTGCAGACGGGCGAGTTCGGCGAGCATTCCGGAGCGCAACTGGGCGTCGAGCGCGGACAACGGCTCGTCCAAAAGCAGCACGCCTGGGCGAATGGCCAGCGCGCGGGCGATGGCCACGCGCTGCTGCTGGCCGCCGGACAGCTCGCGCGGATAGCGCCGGGCGTACGCGGCCATGCCGGTCATCTCCAACGCCTCGGCGACCCGCCCGGCGATCTCACCGCGCGGCACCCGCTGCGCCTTCAACCCGAAGGCCACGTTCTGCTCGACGCGCATATGCGGGAAGAGCGCGTACTGCTGGACCACCATGCCGATGCCCCGCCGATGCGGCGGCAGCGCCGTCACGTCACGGTCGCCGATGAGCACCCGCCCCGAAACCGGCTGGACGAACCCGGCGACGGCCCGCAGCGCGGTGGTCTTTCCGGACCCGGAGGGGCCGAGCAGGGCCATCACCTCGCCCGGCTCGACGGTCAGATCGAACGAGTCCAGGGCCGTATACGTGCCGTTCGCGCCGCGCGCACCGAGTCCGCCGCGCTTGCCGTACGCGACCGAGACCCGCTCGAAGCGAATGCCGCTGCTGGGCGCGGATTGCCGGCTCACGGCGCCGTCCCTCGGGCCGCGGCACCGCTCTCGTACGTGCTGAGCAGCGCGGGCAACGCGGCGACGGAGCCCAGCACGTGGGTGGCGCCCGCCGCGCGGAGTTGCTGCTCGTCGTGCGCCCCGGTGAGCACCCCGGCGACCAGGCGCGCGCCGGCGCGGCGGCCGGAGAGCATGTCATAGGCGGTGTCACCGGCGACCGCGAGCTGCTGCACGCTGTCAGCCGCGTGGGTACGCAACAGCGCGCTGAGCACCATGTCCGGGTACGGGCGGCCCCGGCCACCCGCGTCGGCCGGGCACAGCGTGAGCGCGACCAGGTCCCGCCATCCGAGCGCGGCGAGGATCGCATCCTGCGTGGCGCGGGCGAACCCGGTGCTCAACACGACGGTACGGCCCTGCCCGGTCAGCTCCTCGATGGCCTCCCTGGCACCGGGCACCGGCGCGCACTGCCCGGCGTCCACGAGCTCCCCGTACGCCCCCTCAAACGCCTCGTTGGCGCGCTGCGCGCGGTCCTCGTCACCGAACAGGTGCCGAAAGACGGAGATCTTGGACTCGCCCATGGTGGCCCGTACGTAGGCGAGGTGTGCCGCGTGTTCGGGGCTGCCGGGCTCAACGCCGAGCCGCCTGGCCGCAGCGGAGAACGCCTGCTCGACCAGGCCGTCGTCACAGACGGTGGTGCCCGCCATATCGAGGACGACCAGCCGCACGGCGCGCTCGGCGCCGGTGGTGCTGGGGTCGGGGGTGCTGGGGTCGGGGGTGCTGGGGTCGGGGGTGCTGGGGTCGGGGGTGCTGGGGTCGGGGGTGCTGGGGTCGGGGGTGCTGGGGTTGGTGCTGCTGGGGTCGGGGGTGCGGTCGATGTCGGTGCGGTCGGGGTGCTGCTGCGTCACGTCGCTCACCAGCCCAGTTCGTTTGCGGTGGTTTCAGCGATGGCAGGAGAGCAGGTCATGCCGCGCCCACCGGGCCCGGTGACCAGCCAAACGCCGTCGGCGACCCGCTCTCGGTGCACCACACGACCAGTGGCCGTGCACTGCGCGTACACGCCCGCCCAGCGGTGACGGATGGCGGGCAGGGGGCGGCCGAGGATGCTCTCGGCTACCTGGCTCAGATGCTCGTAGGGGTCCTCGACGACGTCGAAGCCGAACGGCTCGTCGTACTCGTGGGTGTCGCCGATGGTCAGCCCGCCATCCGCGCGCTGCACCATCAACAGCTGCATCTTGTGCTCGGCTGCGATCGGTTGCTGCTGCTGCGCCGCGGCGAGTGCGGTGAGCGCATCTCCCGCGTACGCCGGGTAGTAGCGGAAGCTGTCCGCGTCGGCGACCGAGGTGGTCAACTTCTCGCCGAGCGGGGCGGTTTGCATCATTTGGAGCCGGACCCGGCGCACCGGAAGCTCCGGGGCCAGCTCGCGCACCAGGCCGCCGAGCCAGGCGCCGGTGCACAGCACCACGGCGTCCCCGGTGTGCGTGGTGCCGTGGTCGTCGCGGACCGCGCCGGGGCCGACGACGTCGCGGACCTCACGGCCGCCGACGAAGGTGTAGCGGCCCGAGGCCAGCAGCGCGTCCTTCAGCGCACGCTGGGCGACGCGCGGCTCCACGGCGCCATCGCGCTCGCACCACAGGGCGCCGGCGATCTCGCCGCGCAGCGCCGGGTTGAGGGCACGCGCCTCCTGGGCACCGAGGAGCTTGTAGCCGCGTTCCGCGGCGTCCGGCAGCTCGCTCGCGGCCCGGGCGACCGCTAGTTCGACCTCATTGGTGACGACGGTGAGGGAGCCGTTGGGCCGAAACCCAAGACCGGGCACCCGAGCGGCGATGCCCTCCCACAGTTCCCGGGCGCGCAGCGCGGTCTCCAACTCCGCGCCGCTGGCCCGGCCACCAACCCAAACCAGACCAAAGTTACGAACCGAGGCGCCGCGGGCCTCGGCCTCGCGCTCGATATGTACGACCTCGTGGCCGCGTTCCACTGCCTGCCAGGCGTGCATGGTACCCACCACGCCGGCTCCGACGACTATCACTCGCATGACCCTGACGGTCGCCGCGCGGCATGACTCGCAACAATCCAGACGGCGACGTCGAGGTGAACACGGGCGCAAACCTGGCCTAGACCCGTTATCTTTCTGTGATCAATATGGTGAGGTTTTGCGGTGCCTATGGGCTGCGTTAGGCGATTTTCCGGGGATGGCGCGGGAGCGAACAGCCGGCGCGCGGCGCCTGGGGCCGGGGCCCGGGGCCCGGGGGCTGGGAACCGGGGACCGGGGACTGGGGGCTGAGGCCGGGGGGCTGAGATCAGCCGGCTGACGGGCCCAGACGGGTGGTGAAGCTGAACCGGTCGCCCCGATACAGCGACCGCACCCGCTCCAGCGGGCGCCCCGTCGTATCCCGGGACACACGGTGGATCAGCAACATCGGCAGCGCGGGCGGCGTCCCGATCAGCAGCGCCTCGCGCGGCGTGGCCAGCACCGTCTCCAACCGCTCGTCCGCATCGCCGAACCCGATACCGAGCCGGTCATGCAGATACCCATAAAAGGACGAGTCGGGCTCGAAGTCGGTGTCCAGCTCCGGAACGCGCGCGACCTCCACGTATGTACTCTCCAACCCCACCCGCTCATCGTCGGCAAGCAGCACCCGCTCCAAGTGCCACACGGGGTCGCCTCGTTCGAGCCCAAGATCGATGGCGAGCTTCGCCGAGCAGGGGAAGCGGTCGAGGCCGATGAGCGTACGACCAGGCCTGCGGCCCTGTCGTCGCACGCCCTCGGTGTAGCTCGCCAGCGAGAGCGGCTGCTCCAGCTTGGGCCCGGCAACTACCGTGCCGCGTCCCATTCGTCGCAGCCGGCCCTCAAGCAACAGTTCGCGCAGCGCCTGCCGCAGCGTCTCCCGCGAGACCCCGAACCGGACCGCGAGATCCCGTTCCGTGGGGAGCAGCTCGCCCTCCCCCAACTCAGCTATCAGCGCCGACACTTGGGTCTTCACGGCGTAATACTTGGGGATGCGCCCGTGCTCGGGAACGCCCGCTCTGATGGGTGCGCCAGGTGCCTGGTCGTTCGGGTAATCCACGCGGTGATCATCGCACTACCCAGCGATACGAGGAGAACCGCCAACCGCACCGGCCCCGCGCGGAATCTGCCGGAGGTCGAGCGGAACCGGATCACGGGGGCGGGACGGGGCGCTGGGCGAACGCCTACATCGGGGCCTTCGCTACCGACCCCTCCCCCGGCCACAGCACCATCCCACCCGGCGCTACGAGGGCCGGTCGGCACGACCGATCGGGCCCAAGGCCCCCTCGCAATCCCGCCCGATCAGCCCATTTCCTGCTCGCAACGGCAACGGCAACGGCAACGGCAACGGCAACGGGCGACGGCCAACGGACAGCGGCCAACGGGCAGCGCGAGGCGCTCAACTGTCTACGCGACGGCTTCCTGACCTTCGATGAGGGGAGTCAGACCGTCGAGGAGTGCCTTGAGTCCGAATTCGAAGAGAACGTCGAGACGTAGGTCATAGCCGTCGTCGAAGGCTCCAATCACCTTGGCGAAGGTCGGAAAACGGCCGGATTCTGCCAGCTTCTGTAGGGCGGGGGCGCGACTGTCCATCCACTGATCCTCCGACTGGCCGGTGGCCGCTTCGGCGTGCGCCTCCCACTCCAGGTGCACTGCCAAGCCCTGGACGTGGCTGTAGATCAGTACGTGGATGTCGAACAGCCTGGTGGGGTCGAGGCCGTGGCCGTCGAGGGCATCCAGCATCCATTCGCCGTGGACCAGCAAATTGGGCACGAGCAGCGGGCGGTTGAGGGAGTTGAGTTGAGCCAACCACGGGTGCTTGCGGTAGAGGGTCCACAGGGTCCGAGCCCCCAGCTCGACGCGGGGGCGCCACCCGTCGGGTGCATCGGCGGGGTACGTCTCCTCGCCGAATGCGGCGTCGGCCACGAGCAGAACGAGGTCGTCCTTGCTGGGTGCGTACCGGTAGATCGACATGGCGGCGACCCCGAGCCGCGCCGCGACGCCGCGCATGGAGAGCGCCGACATGCCTTCGGCATCGACGATCTCGATGGCGGTGCGGACGATCCGGTCGAGGGTCAGCTCCGGCTCGGAGGCTTGGGCGGGTGTCGAGTGCCTGCGTCGTGGCGTGCCGGGAGTGGTTCCGGCGACGACCGTGCCGGTCCTGGGCCGGGTTTCGACGAGCCCCTCCAGGCGCAAGGTGGTCAGGGCCTTGGTGGCGGTGGCGAGTGCGACACCCCATTCCCTGGCCATCTGACGGGTCGAGGGAACCCGATCGCCGGGGGCTAGTTCGCCGTCGATGATGCGCCGGCGAACCGCGGCGACGATGCGCAGATAGGGCGGCTGATCGGATGCGTCTGTGGGCTTCGTCACGTCCTGCGTCCTTTCTCGCCTGTACTAGTGCAGAGGTCAGCAGCGGCAACGCTGAATGGATGGCACCTGTCCTAGTACAGCGCTTGCAAATGTCCAGTTGAGAGAGCTGCGCTTACGGCGTACGTTCACAATGCGTACAGCGTACTAAAGGAGCTTCTCATGCAGACTGTCCTCATCTCAGGTGGCGGAACCGCTGGGCCCGTTCTCGCCTACTGGCTGCGCCGCCACGGCTTTGCGCCCACCGTCGTCGAACACGCCCCGGGCCTGCGCCCTGGTGGCCAGGCCGTGGACATCCGCGGTGTCGCGCTCGATGTCGTCGAACGGATGGGCCTGCTGGAGCAGGCACGACGCGTCCGTACTCGGATGCGTGGCATGTCGGTCCTCGCCCCGGACGGCCAAGAGATCGACCGCTCCACCGAGGCAACCTTCAGCAGCGGCCGGCTGGACAACGGCGACATCGAGCTACTGCGCGAGGACCTGGTGCAGATGGTCTACGAACACACACGCGCCGACGTCGAGTACCTCTTCGGCAACAGCATCACCGCACTCCACGAGGACGAGACCGGCGTCCGCGTCGATTTCACACACGAGGCGTCCCGCACCTTCGACCTCGTCATCGGGGCCGATGGCCTGCACTCGACCGTACGGCGGCTGGCCTTTGGCCCCGAGGAGCACTTCGCTCACCATTTGGGCAGCTACCTATCGGTGTTCAGCGCGGACAACTTTCTTGCACTGGACAACTGGCAGATGTGGCTGCGGGACGGTGATGCGGGCTTCGGCATCATGCCGGTACGCGACAACGCCGAGCTCAGGATCGCCTTCGGCTTCATGTCCGCCCCCCTTGCCGACGACCTCCGCAAGGGCGATGTCCTGCGCCAACTCGTCCACGACAAACTCGCATCCCTACAGTGGGAGGGCGCCCGCCTGGCCAAGGCGGTCGAGACTGCGCCCGACTTCTACTGTGACGCCATGGCCCAAATCCGCATGGAGCACTGGTCGCAGGGCAGGGTGGCCCTACTCGGTGACGCCGGTTACTGCCCTTCCCCACTCTCAGGGCAGGGCACCAGCCTGGCCCTCGTGGGCGCCTATGTGCTGGCTAGCTGCCTCGCCCAAGCACACGGCGATCACCGCGCCGCCTATTCCCGTTACGAGCAGCAGCTGCGCCCCTTCGTCACCCTCAATCAGGCCCTGGCCACCGAGAACCCCGGCGGCCCCGCCTCCGAGGCTTCCGTCGCACACGCCAAGAACGCCATCGCACTCAACGGCTGATCTCCTGCCGCGAACGGCTCGCCACCTCAGCACGCCCCGGGCACCGCCGGTCCCGCCGATTGGCTCCTCACCCGGCCGACCGCCCGGCTGACCGCCCTACCTACCTACCTACCTACCTACCGACCAAAAAATGGGGCCAGGACGAGATGGGCCGCCCCTTTCGCAACGAGCCGTTCGCCCCCGGCGGCGACGGCAACCGGAACCGCCCCGCCGCCTCCACCCCGGGCCGCATCGGCGGCGAGCGCGGCAGCCACCCCGCGCGCGTAGGTCTCGGGTTCGTCCAGCACGACGCGCCCACCGAGCAGCACACGGTCGATGTCGAGCAGCCGTACGAGGTTGGCGGCGCCCACCCCAAGCAGCCGGGCCGCCCGTACGTCGTCGCCCTCCGCCACGGCCGCCAAGCACAGCGCCTCCAAGCAGCCCCGGTCCCCACAGGCACAGTGCGGCCCGTCGAGCAGCACCACCTGATGCCCGAACTCGCCCGCTCCGGTCCGTGCGCCCCGGTGTACGGCACCACCGATGACGAGCCCGGCCCCGAGCCCCGTACCGAGGTGCAGATACGCGAACGACTCGGCGCCCGCACCCATCGATGAGCCTCCCAAGGCCGACCCGATGGTCGCGGCGGTTGGTGGGCGGCTGGACGAAAGCGCGGACGGGGACGGGGACTCGGGCGCGGACTCGGACTTACCCGCGGGCGCGGGCGTGGGCGAGGGCGCGGGCGTGGGCGCGGGCGTCGGCTCGCTTCCCGGTGCGGGCCCCGGGGTTGCGGCCCGCATGGCCAGGCACAGGGCGGCGGCGTTGGTGTCCTTGTCGAGCACTACGGGAAGCCCGAGTCGTCGCGCCAGTTCGGCACGCAGCGGAAAGCCGTCCCACTGGGGGAAGCCCGTGACCCGGTGCAGCGTTCCGGAGCCGTAGTCGAGCGGGCCAGGACAGGCGACGCCCACCCCCAGAAGCACGGATCGCGCCGGCTGCCCGGCCCCCGGTGCACAAGCGGCCCCCGCGCCCGCAGACGCAGGCGCCTGCGCGGCTCGCCGCAAGGTCGTCACCGCATCGACGGCGGGGCCCAGGAGATTGTTCGCGCTGCCGCCGAAGTCGCAGGCGCTGGTGCATTGGGCGAGCACGTCTCCGGCCAGGTTGGTGAGCACCGCCATCAGCCCATCGCGGTCGAGCCGCAACCCGATCGCGTACCCCGCCTCCGGAACCAGCCGCAGCACCGTACGCGGCTTGCCGCCCGTCGAAGGCCGCTGCCCTGCCTCGGCCACCAGACCGTCCGCCCGTAGCCGCGTGGTGATCTTGCTGACGGCTTGCGGAGTGAGACCGGCTTTCTCGGCGATCTCCAAGCGGCTCGCTCCGGCCGGGCCCGCGGCGCGTAGCAGGCCGAGCACCAGGGCGGCATTGTGCTCGCGCAGCACGGCCAGGTTGGCCCCCTGCCCGCCACCTGACCCGACTGCGCCACTCCCGCTCACCCCACCGCCCCGCCCTGCCCCGTCGCTCGGCCCTACCCAACCCCTCAGCTCCGCCCCGCCGCCCCGATCGCCGCAGCACACCCCGTCATCGCGCCGGTCGGTGCGATCGCTGCGGGCGCTGCGAGCACCGCAACCCGTGCCGTCGCTGTCGTCGTCCTCGCCCCTCACACCGGCCATTGTGCGCGCCGCTTGCACTTCAGCAACAGCATTGCCAAAGTCCTTGCCATGGATCGCATCACTGGCACACCCCGCAAGCGCCCGCCCCTGACACGGAGCGGCCCGCTGCGTGTCGGCTTGATCGGTTACGGACTCGCGGGCTCGGTCTTCCATGCTCCGCTGGTCGCGAGCACCGCTGGCCTCGACCTGCACACCGTCGTCACCGCGCGCCCGGAGCGGCAACGGGAGGCCCGCGACGCCTACCCCGAGCTACGGACCGTCGCCTCCACGGACGAGCTCATCGCCCAGGCCGATGACCTGGATCTGGTCGTCATCGCCTCGCCCAACCGCACCCACGTACCGCTCGCCCGCGCCGCCCTTGAGGCCGGTCTGTCGGTCGTCGTGGACAAGCCGCTCGCCGCGACGGCAGCCGAGGCGCAGGAGCTGACCGCACTCGCCGAGGAGCGCGAACTGCTGCTGAGCGCCTTCCAGAACCGCCGCTGGGACAACGATTTCCTCACCCTGACCCGGCTCGTCGGCGAGGGCGTACTCGGTGACGTACAGCGCTTCGAATCCCGCTACGAACGGTGGCGGCCCCGCCCCAAGGGCGGTTGGCGGGAGTCCGGAGACCCGGCGGAGATCGGCGGGCTGCTGTACGACCTGGGCAGCCACCTCGTGGACCAGGCCCTGACCCTGTTCGGGCCGGTCACCTCCGTGTACGCGGAGTCCGACGTACGACGGCCAGGCGCCGAGGCGGACGACGACACCTTTTTGGCGCTCACCCATGCGACGGGTGTGCGGTCCCATCTGTGGGCGAGCGCCACTACCGCTCAACTCGGGCCTCGCTTCCGCGTGTTGGGCAGCACTGCGGGCTATGTGAAGTACGGCCTCGATCCGCAGGAGGCTGCGCTACGCGAGGGCCGCCGCCCCGGCCAGGGCAGCACCGAGTGGGGCGTGGAGGCCGAGTCCGCGTGGGGACGTATCGGCTCGGGTGAGTCACCCCTGTCTGGTGGCGGCGAGGCGGTGCCGACAGAGCCAGGCAACTACCCCGCGTTCTACGCCGCCATCGAGCGCGCGCTGCGCTCCGGCGGCCCCCCGCCGGTCACCGGCGCACAGGCTGCCGCGACCCTCGCCGTGCTAGAGGCAGCCCGCCGCTCCGCGGCCGAATCCCGCACGGTCACGCCCCACCTGCACTGACCGGCGGGGCCACCCGACCAACCGAACGCACTGCGCACACGCCCCGCACCGCGCACGCCCGGCGACGCGACGCGACGCGACGGGCCATGAGCGACGGGCAGTGCACGACGCGCAGTGAGCGATGGGCGATGGGCAGCGGGCACCCTACGGAAGGATGGAGTCCACATATCCCCCGTCCACCCGCAGCGCGCCGCCCGTGGTCGCGGACGACTGCTCAGAGCTGAGGTAGACGACCATGTTGGCGATCTCCTCCGGCTCGATCAGCCGCTGGAGGAGGGACTGAGGCCGGTGCTCCCGCATGAAGACGCGCTGCGCTTCGTCCCAGGGGAGGTCCCGGTCCACCAGTTCGTAGACGAAGTCCCTGACACCGCCGGTGTGCGTGGGCCCGGCGATGACGGAGTTCACCGTCACGCCGGTGCCCGCGGCTTCCTTGGCGAACCCGCGGCTCACCGACAGCAGTGCGGTCTTGGACATCCCGTAATGGATCATCTCGGCCGGGACGGCGACCGCCGAATCACTGGCGATGTACTGGATACGGCCCCAGTTGCGCTCCACCATGCCGGGGAGGTAGGCCCGAGTGAGCCGAACCGCCGCCAACACGTTGACCTCGAAATACTGCCGCCACTCGGCGTCAGTGATCTCCAGGGCAGGCTTGCTGCCGAAGATCCCCAAGTTGTTGGTGAGGATGTCCACGCCCGGCAGCGCCTCCACGGCGCGCGCCGCGCCCTCCTCGGTGCTGACGTCCGCCGCGATGGCCACGAACTCCGCGCCCGGCGCGTCCGCTCGTAGGCCGTCCACGGCCGCGGCGACGCGCTCGACGCTACGGCCGTTCACCCCCACCCGGGCCCCGGATCGCGCGAGACCCAGCGCGATGGCTCGCCCGATTCCCTGGCTCGACCCGGTCACCAACGCGGTCCGCCCTGCGAGATCCACCTGCATCAGCCACTCCTAGCCGTTCGCTGGTCCTGATCTTTCCAGCACGCCACGCGGCCGGATTGTTCCTGCGCAACGCGGTGTTCGCGGGCCGCTGCAAGGGCCGTCAAGGGCCGTACCGCAAGCCTTTCCCCAACCGACCTGCCACCGCCGGCGAGATCGCCGGAACGGAGTACGCACGGCGCGCCGGCGCCTGGGCTACGTCGCCCCCGCAAGACGTGCTCGGGTACGCGCGGGTGCCGACGGGGGCAGTTCGGCGAGGATGCCGGCGAGGGTGACCTCGGTGAGGCTGCGGCGCCACGCCTCGTGTGCGTCGGCCATCTTCACGGCGAGGATGCAGGTGCGCTGACACTCCTCGGGGGACAGCGCTCCCCGCCCTTGCTGGCGGATCTCACGACACTCGTACGGCGCGGAGGCGCCATCGACGGCCTCGACGATGTGCAGGAGCGTGATGTCGGATGCGGGTCGCGCGAGCCGAAACCCTCCTCGCGGCCCCGTGGTGGCGGTCAGCACCCCAGCCCTGACGAGCGCCTTGAGCTGCTTGGCGAGATAGGGCGCCGGGAGGTCGTAATACTGCGCGAGCTGCGCCACCGACGCGCTGGCTCCCGGATCGAGCTGCGCCAACGTCGTGGCGCAGTGCAGAACCCATTCGGTGCTTACAGGCAGCTTCACGTGTCCCAGTCTATCGCAGACATTGTGGACCCGTTTAGTCCATGATAACTTCCCAACAGAAGCGAGAGAGGAAGATCATCATGCGAATCGCAGTTGCCGGCGCGACCGGAAATGTCGGAGCACTCACCGTCGCCGCCCTCGAACGGGACGGACACGACGTCGTACGCATCAGCCGCTCACTCGGCGTGGACCTCTCCACAGGTGAAGGGCTCGACGAGGCCCTCACCGGTGTCGAGGCCGTCGTGGACGCCACCAACGGAGCGGCGACCGACCGGGCCGAGGCGGTGGCGTATTTCGGCGCCAGCACCCGAAACCTGCTCGCCGCCGAGGAACGAGCCGGCGTCCACCACCACCTACTGCTGTCGATCGCCGGGGCCAATCGCGTCGAGGGCAACGCGCACTACGCCGGCAAACGGGAACAAGAGCGCCTCGTAGCCGCGGGACCCGTGCCATGGACGATCGTGCCGGCTACGCAATTCCACGACTTCGCCGCGATGGTGGCGAGTTGGACGGAACAGGACGGCGTCGCCACCATCGCGCCACTCCTCGTGCAGCCGATCGCGCCCGCAGACGTGGCCGACGTCCTGGCCGAACTCGCCACGGGCCAGCCGCAGGGGCGTTACGCCGACGTCGCCGGGCCCGAACCACAGGACCTGGTGGACATGGCCCGCCGCACGCACGAGGCGCGCGGCCACACGGTGCAGCTCGTACCCACCTGGTCAGCGATCTTCGGCCTGACGATGGCCGGCGAGGCGCTACTGCCCGGCGAGGGCGCCCGCATAGCGCCGACCACCTTCGACGAATGGCTCGCAACGCAGCGGTAGAGCGAGCCGCCGAGGCGAAGCCGCCGCCGGACGGTGCGGGTGCGGACCGAAGGCAGCGGCTGAACCGACCCGCCTATGGAGGTCCCCCGCCCCCTTTCCCCTCCCTCGCCCCCTCCGTACCCGTGCCCGTCTCCATCGCGTCCGCCCCCGCAGCCGCACGTACGACATCCGCGCCCTCGGCCGTCCCGGCAGTCACATCGGCCTCACCAGCAGGCACCTCCACGTCCGCCAATACCTCCGCATCGGGGCGGTCGTCTTGGTCGCCTGGGCCGAGGAAGCTGACAGCCAGGGCGACCACCAGGTTGACCGCGAGTGCGATGAGGCCCGCATTCACGCCCCAGAGCGGATCACGGTCGGTGAAGACCAACGCGCATACCAGGGCAGCGCCCACGACGAGGCCGCTCAGCGCCCCGTACAACGTCATCCGTCGCCATACGAGACCGAGCAGGAGCATCGGCACGAGTTGGGCCATGCCCTCGTACGAGATGAGCGACAGCCGCACCAGCGTGTTGGGTGCGGTGTACGTCAGGAGCAGAGCCAGCGCGCCGGCCAGCACGACCACGACCTGTGAACCCAGCTTTTGATGCGCGGCCAAGCGGGGCACGAGACCGAGCACGCTGCGGCCCCACATGGTGCCAATGACCAGCATGAATACGGCCATCGGCACGATCGACGACAGCGCAGCCGCCACGCCGATCACGCCGACCGCCCAGGCCGGCAGGGAGTCGATGACCAACCTGAACAGCGCCAGATTGGAGTCTGCGCCCACGAGCCCCGGCACCACGAACAGCGCCGCCATGCCCAACAACATGGGCACGAGCAGCAACACGTTGTAGAGCGGCAGTGCGATGGCATTGCGGCGCAGGGTGTCCGCGCTGCGCGCGCCGAGATATCCAGCAACGGTCGTCGGAAAGATCACCACCGTCAGCGAGTTCAGAAAGCTGGTCGATACGAACCAGCTCTGACCCATGCCGCCCGACGCATGCCCGGGAAACGTCAACCACTGTGATTTCTCATCGACGAGCCGATCCAGGAAATTCCCGTAGCCGCCGAAATAGTGCACCGGCACGTAGAACGCAAGAAAGCCCAGCGTGCCAATGACGAGTACGTCCTTGAGTACGGAAACCCAGGCACTTCCGCGCAACCCGCTCACCACGACGAAACCGGTGGTTACCGCGAAGGCCAGGAAGTAGGCCCAGTTGATGCTGATCGCGCCGTACGAGATGGTCGAGACGACCACACCCATGCCGGTGATTTGCAGCTGGATATACGGCAGGAGACACACCGTCGCGCCGACCGCGACCACAGCGCCCAACCATGGCCGCCCATAGCGGTGCGCGACCATGTCCGCAATGCCGACCAGCCCGTGCTGGCGGGCGTATCCCCACAGCATTGGTCCGACGAGATAGCCGATGGCGTAACCACAGGACATATACGCGATGACGTACAACACGGGCGCGCCGTAGTTGTATCCCCAGCCTGCCGCGCCCAAATAGCTAAAGCTGGTGTATCCCTCACCGGCCATCAATACCCAGATGAAGACGGTTCCCAGGCTGCGCCCGCCAACCGACCATTCCGCGAGCCCACCGCCTCGCTTGCCGCGGTCCGCGCGCACCGACAGCAATCCGAGTCCCACGGTGAGCACCATGAACGCACCGAAGACGGACGTGGCAATGGCAGCGTTCCCGCTCATGCCCGCCCCCTCTTACGGTCACCGCGCCACGCGAGCCACACCGCCACCGGTGTCAGCAGCGTGGCGAGCAGCAGCCAGCACAGGAGGAAGGGCAGCCCGAAAATGGTCGGGTGGACCCGGTTGACCAGCGGCAGCGCACCCAGATACAGCACATAGGGCACAAGCAGCCACAGCAGAGAAGATCGTCGCAGCACGGCGCCCGACCCTAGCCCACCGCCCGCGCAGCACCCGCGACACGGGCCAGCCAACCACGGGACAGCCAGGCACGGCCCACCAGGCAAGGCCCCACCCGCCACGGCCCACGAAAACAGCCAGGCACCGCCCACCGGGCACGGCCCACCCACCACGGGCCGCCCGCCACGGCCCAGCCAGGCACGCCCCCGCTAGCCTCCCAAGCCGTGCGTCAGCGCGTAAATCAGCAGGCCCGCAAGGGCCCCCACCACAGTGCCGTTGATCCGGATGAACTGGAGGTCACGGCCGATGTGGGCCTCGATCTTTCGGGAGGTGTGCTCCGCGTCCCAACCGGCCACGGTCTCCGTGATCAAGGAGGTGATCTCGCGCCGGTACGTCGTCACCACGTACACCGCCGCGTCCTCAAGCCAGCCATCCACCTTCCGCTGTAGCCGGCCGTCGCTCGCCATCCGGGTGCCCAGCGCGAGGATCGCCGCGCGGGCCCGCAGGCGTAGTTCGCTGCGCTCGTCCTCCGCAGCCGCGACGATCATCGCGCGTACCGAACTCCACGCCGAGGCGATCAGATCCTGCACCTCGCCGCGCCCGAGCACCTCGCTCTTCAGCCGCTCGACACGGGCCCGGGTGTCCGTGTCGGACTGGAGGTCACTGGCGAAGTCGGCCAGGAACCGGTCCACCGCGCCGCGCGCCGGATGGTCCGGCATATCGCGCATCTCGGTCACAAAGCGCAGCACCTCGCGATACACGCGGTCACCGACCTTGCGGTCAACGAACTTCGGTGTCCAGCCCGGTGCGCCCCCGGTCACCGCGTCCATGACGGAGTCGCTGTGCAGTTCGAGCCAGTCGTGGGCTCGCACGCACACCAGGTCTACGACCCGCCGGTGTCCGCCGTCCGCGACGATCTTTTCCAGCATGGTGCCGAGGCCCGGCGCGATCTCCTGGGCGTCGGCGCGCCGCGTGATCGCCTCGCCGACCACGGCTTGCACATCGGAGTCCCGCAGTACGGTCAGCGCTCCCCGCACGGCCGTGGCCAACTCCGCGGTGACCCGGTCCACGTGCGCGGGTTCGGCCAGCCAGGCGCCGAGCCGGCCACCGATGCCCACCGCCCGCAACCGCTGCCGTACGACGTCGCCGGCGAGGAAGTTCTCCCCGACGAACTCGCCCAGGCTCTGGCCCAACTGGTCCTTCTTCGTCGGGATGATCGCCGTATGGGGAATCGGCAGCCCCAGCGGGCGCCGGAACAGCGCCGTCACCGCGAACCAGTCGGCGAGCGCGCCCACCATCCCGGCCTCGGCCGCCGCCGCCAGATAGCCGGCCCAGCTGCCAAGTCCAGCCGACTGGGCCCACTTGGCCAGCACATACACCAGCGCCACGGCCAGCAGCAGGCCCGTGGCCAGCGTCTTCATTCGTCGTACGGCACGCTGCTTCTCCCGGTCGGCCGCGCTGAAGGCGACCGGCCCGGCGAAGCCGCCGCTGCTGGGGGCGGCGCTCGTCGCGTCGCCGGTGTCCCCGTAGGTCCGTTCCATCCACTCCACCCGATCGAGCCGTTTCCCCCGGGCCATTGTCCCTTCCCGGCCCACTCCTGGAACGAACTGCTGGTTCCCGGCAGTTTCGACCTTCGTTTCCGGCAGGGACCTGCGGCAGTTCCAGGCTGGAACTGCCGGCCGGCTCTCGCCGTCTCCATGACCCTCGCCCGCGACCCCCCAAACCGGTGTGTCAGACAGCCGCTCCTGCCCCGCAGGGCGCGGCGAAAACGGGTTGCTGGGCGAACACACCCCCCATCGTGGGATCATGGGGGCCTATCGGACCGCAACGACGCTGTTGATCACCCCGCAGCCTTCGACCTGCGGAGTCACAGGCTCCGCCCGCCCGAGGAGATCCCCGCACATGACCGTGAGCCCCCTGCCCCGGCGTACGGCTTATGCCGTGCTCGCTGCGCTGGCGGCCGTGGTGATCGTCGTGTCCACCGCGATATTCGTCGGGGTCGGCAGGAGCGACAACAGCGCGGAACCAGCCTCCGGCCACGGCAACGAGGCGGCGCCCGCATCGGCGGGCAACTGGATCGGCACCTGGTCCACCGCGCCCGTCGCGGCCGAGCCACGCAACGTCAACGGCTTTCCCGACATGTCGATACGCAATGTCGTGCGGATCAGCGTGGGCGGCGAGCAGCTACGTATCCGACTCTCCAACCACTACGGCACCCGGCCACTCACCATCAGCCACGCCTCCGTCGCGCTGGCGGCTGCGCCCAGCGACCCGACCGCAGCCCCGAACACCATGCGCCGGCTGAGGTTCAACAGCCGGCACTCGGTGACCATTCCGGCCGGCCAGCACGTCATCAGCGACGCGGCCAGGCTCAGCGTCCCGGACGCCAGCGATGTGCTGGTCACCACGTTCTCCCCGACCCCGTCCGGCGCCGTTACGTACCATCCGCACGCCCGCCAGATCTCCTACCTGGCGCGCGGTGACCATGCGGAAGACACCGCGGGGCTCGCGTACACCGAACAGAGCCCGTATTGGCGCTATCTGACCGCCGTGGACGTGTGGACCACCAAGGCGCGCGGGTCCGTCGTGGTACTCGGCGACTCGATCACCGATGGCATCACCTCGACCACCGGAGCCAACCACCGCTGGCCCGACTTCCTCGCCGAACGGCTCCGCACCGAACGCGGTGCGCCCCGCCTAGGCGTCCTCAACCAGGGGATCAGCGGTAACCGCATCCTCACGGACGGCAACTCTTCGCCACCGCACAATCCCAGTGGTCTTACCCGTTTCGACCGTGATGTGCTCGCGCACACCGGCGTGCGGGCGGTGATCATCCAACTCGGCGTCAACGACATTCTCCGCACTCCCCATGAGACCAACCCGAACCGGATCGTCGGCGGCCTCCGGCAGATGGTCGAGCAGGCCCATGCGCGCGGGCTGCGCGTCGTGGGCGGCACGCTCATGCCCTTCTACGGTCATCGAGGCTTTACGCCGCAGCTCAACGGGGTACGACAGGCGGTCAACGACCAGATTCGCTCGGGCGAGGTCTTCGACGAGGTCGTGGACTTCGACGCGGCCCTGCGCGACCCGGCCAGCCCACTGCGGCTACTCCCCCGCTACGACTCGGGCGACCATCTGCACCCCAGCGACGAGGGCTTCAGGGCGATGGCCAAGACCCTCAACCTCCAGCACCTTCGAGGCGTGGCCGCGGCAACGCTCTAGCCGTACTGGCCACTGCGTCGCCGATCCGGCGGGCTCATCCGGCGGGCTCGGACCACGGCCGCTGACCACTGCGCCACGCAGCACGGCCTCGGCCCGCACCCGGGGGTCACAGGTTCTTGCGTCCAGGCCCCTGGTCGCCCTGCGCCACGTCGGCGCGGTGCGAGGCGTCATGTCGCGGCCCCGGGGCGGCGTTTGGCAGCGGTGACGGCTCGGCGTCGTCGGACCCGCCCCGTCCGGCGCGTCGTTGGTCGCCCGATGCCGGGTCTACACGGTGGCGGTCTACGCCGTGGCTGTCCTCACGGTGCCGGTCTTCACGGTGCCGGTCTTCACGGGCGAGTTGCCGCTCCGCGCGGGCGAGCCGCTGTTCCGCATGGCCGAGTTGCCGGTCCGCGCCACCCGGCCGTTCGCCCTCCGCAGCGCCGTCCAGTTGAGCCTGGCTTCCGCGGCCGAGTGGCTGTCCCGCCTTCCGTTCCTTACGCATCCGCTTGAGCTCAGCCTTCTCATGGCGGCGCGCTTCCTTCTCGCGCTGCACATCGGCCTTGCGCCGCTTACGCTGGATGCCCACGCCGCCCCAGATCGCCAGGCCCGTGACGGTTACCCGGGGCGCGTCGCGTGCGCCCTCGCCCGCTGCCGTGTGGTCGAAGCCGCCCATGATGCCGATGCCGCTGACGTTGACCTCGACATCCGGCGGCACGATCACCGAGACCCCGCCCATGAACGCAAAGCAGCGGATCACCACATCGCGGTCCTCGAACCGGGCGTCGCGCAGGTCGATCTCGCCGCCACCCATCAGCACGACGGAGGTGAAGGCGCGCGGCATGACCCAACCCCCGGAGCGCTGGAAGCCGCCCATCACCGCGATCCCCCAACGCGACGTCGGCGGGTCACCGATCCGCTCCGGCCAGGCCAGCCCGGCGCCGTCTCGGGGGCGGCCCGGCGCCACCACCGGGGCCACCGCTGATGCGGGCACCGGCAAGTCCTGCACCAACGGCTCCAAATCGGCATGCGTACGGGCCGTGTACGCGCGCTCAAGACGCTCCTCGAACTCCACCATGTCCAATCGCCCCTCGGCGACGGCTTCGCGCAACGCCTCGGCGACGCGCTCACGCTCGGCATCGGAGGCCCGCATCTGGGAGAGTTCACCGCTCATGGCGAACAGCCTACGCGGGCACACCGTTCGAGCATGAACCCATCAACTTCTCCGGTGCACCCGCCTTGACCTCCGCAGCGGCCACCACCAGCGGCCACCGACAGCGGCTCATTGACACAGGCCCACCGAACCGCCGAACTCGCCGAACCGGCCACCCCAGCCACCGCAGCCACCGCAGGCCAGCGCAAGGATGCGGCCGTACGCCTAACCCGACCGCTCCGCGTACATCTTCGCGATCACGTCCTCGATGTCCGGCTCCCGCACCGAGAGATCGACCAGTGGGTACGCAGCGGCGACCGCGGCCACGATCGGAGCAGCGCTGGCCGCGGCCGGAAACGCCAGCCATTGGCGGGCTCCATCGACCCGCACCGTTCGCGCGCCCGGCACCCCCTCGATGGGCGGAAGCTCTCGTTCCAGATCGACCACCAGGGTGCGCTCGCTCTCCCCCACAGCGTGCAACCCAGCCAAGCTGCCGTCGTACATCACCCGTCCGTGATCGATCACCATCACGCGTTGGCAAAGCTGCTCGATGTCGGTCAGGTCGTGCGTGGTGAGCAGCACGGTCGTGTTCTGCTCCGTATTCACCTCGCGAAGGAACTCCCGCACCTTGACCTTGCTGATCACGTCGAGTCCGATGGTCGGCTCGTCGAGGTAGAGCACATCGGGGTCGTGCAGCAGTGCTGCCGCGATATCGCCGCGCATCCGCTGGCCGAGCGACAGCTGACGCACCGGGACCTCCAACAGTTCGGCCAGGTCGAGGAGTTCCACGCACCGCTCCAGGTTGTGCCGGTAGCGGTCGTCTGGAATCCGGTACATCCGTCGTACCAGCGCGTACGAGTCCCGCAGCGGCAGGTCCCACCAAAGCGTCGTGCGCTGCCCGAAGACCACGCCCATGCGGCGGGCCAGCCGGGTGCGTTCCTTGGACGGGTCGATGCCGGCCACCCGCAGCCGCCCGCCGCTGGGCACCAAAATGCCGGTGAGCATCTTGATAGTGGTGGACTTGCCCGCGCCGTTGGGGCCGATGTAGCCGACCACCTCGCCGCGCGGCACCTGGAAGCTGATCCCATCCACGGCCCGTACCTCGTGCCGCTCTCGCCGCATCCAGCCCGCCCGGCGTCGTACGGTGAAGACTTTCTCCACCGCGTCGAGTTCGATGAACGCGGCGTCGTTGGCCGCCATCGCCTCATTCCCCTTTCTTGTCGCACTGTTCCGGTGTTGTTCTGCTGCCCTCGCGCTGCATTCGTGCCGTATTCGCACGGCCTTGGTGCTGTATTCGCCGTGGCTTGGCCCCGCATTCGCCGTGCCATCGCGCTACCCTCGCGCGGCGTCGCGCTTCGCCGATCCGGCCTGGCCCGGCCCACCGCTCCCACCCCAGGCGCACAGCAGCCGACAGCACCGGCCCCGCGGCCCGTACCCCCCCACCTCGCAGCCCGGCCCGTTCAGCTCCCCGTGCTGCGGTACGCCCGCAGCCCGGCGCCCCACGCCAGCCCCGCCAACGCACAGCAAGCCACCGCGACCAGCGGCGCGGCGAAGCCGATCCCATCGGGCAGGCCGATCGGGTTGGGCCGGCCGAGGATATGGAGCGCGGGGAACCAGTTGACGAAGGCGAGCGGGAGGACGAACGTGACCGCTCGCACCAGCTCCGTGGTGAAGACGGTCGGCGGGAACTGAAGCATCGTCGTTCCCCCGTAGGTGAACGCACTTTGCACCTCGGCGGCGTCGCTGGCCCAGAACTGGAAGGCAGCGCCCGCCACGAACAGGGCGGCGAAGATGGCCGCACCACTGAGCAGCATCACGGGCAGCAGCAGCACCCGATCCCAGGTCCAGTTCACGTCGAGATGGGCGAGTGACCAACCGAGCAGCGCTACGCCCTGGATGATCCGCCCCACCCGGCGCAGCGCGAACCGGTCTGCGGCGACTTGCGCAAGCACCGGCACCGGGCGCACCAAAAGGGTGTCCATCGTGCCGTCGCGCACCCGACGGCCGACCCGTTCCATGCTGCCGAACGCCAAGTCGGTGAGACCGAAGGCGGTGCTGCTGGTGCCGTAGAGGAAGGTCACCTCGGCCAGGTCGAAGCCGCCGAGCGCGTCCACGTGGGAGAACATGAGGCCGATCACGGCGAAGTCCAATGCCGTGATCGCGAGGTTGCCCAGCGCCATGATGACGAACGAGGTGCGGTACGCCATCGTCGAGCGCACCCACATGCCCACGATCAGGGCGTAGGCGCGCAGTCCCTGGTAGAGCTGCGACTCAGCCACCTTGGACGACCACCTTCCGGGTGGCGGCGGATTGCAGCAGGCGCCCAGCGGCGAGCAGTGCAATGGCCCATCCGACTTGGAAGGCGAAGGCCCCCACCAGCCCCGCGCCTTGGTGCTCACCGAGCAGCACATCCGCGGGGACCTGCAAGATCGCCGCCCAGGGCAGCGCGTTGGCCGTCTCGCCGAGCGCACCGGGGAAGACGTTGAGCGGCAGGATCATGCCGGAGAAGAACAGCGACAGGACGACGCTGATCATGTTGGCCCCCGCCCCGTCGAGCAGCCAAAAGGCGGTGAGGGCGACCAGATAGCGCAGGGCGAAACTGACCAGGATGCCCAGCGCCACCGCGAGCAGGAAACACAGCCAGGTCAGCGGCGAGGCGGGCAGCGCGAGGTCGAACACGAGCGCGCCGAAGATCATGGGTACGATGCCGCGGCCGAGGAGTTGGAAGATCGCCCGCCCCACGTCCCCGGCCAGCCACCACAGTTGGAGGTCCACCGGCCGGTAGAGGTCCACCGCCACATCACCGGAGCGGATGCGTTCTTGGAATTCCTCTTGGAAGCCGCCGCCCATGAGCGCCGATGCGGCCAACAGCGCCTGCCCGAGCCAGACGAACGTCATGGCCTGGGCCAGGTCGTAGCCTCCCAAATGTGGTCGCTGATCCCATAGCGCGATGTAGGTGTACGCGACGATGAACCCGAAGACGGTGTTGGTGAACACCCCCGCGGCAGTGGCCGCCCGGTAGGTCGCGTAACGTCGGAAACTGCTCGCAACAACGGCCGTATACAGCCGCACTTAGTATCCCTCCCCGGCGTTGAACACCAAAGCGCACGAGCCTAGAGCGACAGGTAGGCAGCAAGCCAGGCATTATTCACTCTGTGGGGTGAGTCGCCCAGGCCATGCGGCCGATCACAGAGCTGTCACAGGTGCGCGCCGCCTCCGCCGCGCGGATCGCATGATGCGACAGTGGTTTGTGGGGCGTAAGACGCGAATCGCCCGACTTGACAGGATTTATGCCGTGGCACAACCCATGGCAGAACCGTGGGCGGCGGCCGAGGAGTCCCTACACACATGACCGACGAGCCTCAGCAGCACAGCGCCGAAAGCGACGGCGAAGCCGCCGCGGGGAGTGCCCCCGGCGCCCAGGGCGCCGGTAGCAACAACAACCCCGACGGCACCACCGCCGCCGACCGGCCTCGATCAGGAGGAACCGGCGCTCCCCCACAGGGCGCCGGCCCCCACAACCCAGGCCCGGCAGACACAGCGCAGGACAAGCCCGCCCGCAAGGGTGCCGACCCCAGCGACGCCGGGCGGCCCACCAGGCCCGCTCCCAAGGGGGCTCAAGCCAGCCCGGCCGGCCCCGCCCCCAAGGGGACCTCCACCGGCCCCGCGTCCAAGGCCGCCCCCACGAGAACCGCCAGCTCCGCCGACCCCGGCACATCCCGTGCCCCCGCCGCCTCCGCAGAGCCCGGCACCTCTGGTGGCGGGCCGCGGAGCGCTCCACGCGACGCCAAGGCCGGCGCCGCGGGCAACAAGCCCGCAGCCGCGCCCGCCGCGGACCGCACGGACAGCGCGGGTCGTACGGGACGCACGGAGCGTGCGGATCGCACAGGTCGTACGGGTGACGAGACCGCCATCGCGCGGCCTGCCCCCAGCGAGGGCGCCGCCCGGCGCCCCGACGCCGGCAAGGGCCCGCACACCCGTAACCCCGCGGCGGGCATGCCAACCGCGGGCGCCCCAACTGGCGTCACCCCAGCGAGCCCGGACGCCACGCCACCCCGAGGCACCACACCGCCTCGAAGCACCACACCCCCCAGAGGCACCACACCGCTCTGGGCCGACACACCGCCGCGAGGCAACGCCGCGGCCCGCGGTAGCGCCGCAGGCGCAGGCAGTGCCGCAGGCGCAGGCAGCAGCACGGCTGGCCCAGCCGGCGGCACCGCAAGCGCAGGCGGCGTCGCCTTCGGCAAGGCCGCCGGGCGCCCCGACAGCCCCGCGCCCGGGGGCTCGGGCGCGGGCAGCGGCGCGGGGCTTGGCACGGGCCTCGGCGCGGGTGGTGCCGCCGCCAGCGGTGGCCTCGGTACGAGCGGACCCGGTACGGGCAGCGCCGGTACGGGCGGGCCCGGTGGCGGCGAGCCGCCGACGAGCGGTGGCAGCAATTCCGCCGATGGCTGGCCGGAGCGACCCGAGAACGCGAACGGCAGCACGGGGAAGCCCAAGCAAGCCAAGGAGTCCAAAGAAGCCAAGAAGGAAGCCAAGAAGGCCAAGAGGAAAGCCAAGAAGCAACGTCGGAAGCGCACCGGCTGGCGCCGGCTGCTGCCCACTTGGCGGATGATGCTCGGCGCGTTCGTGCTGCTGCTCGTGCTCATCGGCGGCACGCTGGTCACCGGCTATCTTCTGGTGGACATCCCCGCCGCGAACAAGGCCGCGCTCGCGCAGAGCAACGTCTACCTCTACTCCGATGGCTCCCAACTCGCCCGCGAGGGCACGGTCAACCGCGAGAACGTGCCGCTGAGCAGTGTGTCGAAGAACACCCAGCATGCCGTTCTCGCCGCCGAAGACCGCAACTTCTACTCGGAGTCCGCGGTCAACCCGGCAGCGATGGTCCGGGCCGCGTGGAACACCGTGACCGGCAAGGGCAAGCAGTCCGGCTCCACCATCACCCAGCAGTACGTGAAGAACTACTACTTGGACCAGGAGCAGACGGTTACCCGTAAGGCCAAGGAGTTCTTCATCGCGATCAAGCTCGATCGCGAGGTGAGCAAGGACGACATTCTTGAGGGCTACCTCAACACCAGCTATTTCGGCCGCAACGCGTACGGCATCCAGTCCGCCGCGCAGGCGTACTACGGCAAGGACTCCGACGAGTTGAGCATCGCCGAAAGCGCCTACCTCGCCACGCTGCTGAACGCGCCCAGCGCGTACGACGTGGTGGTGCACCCGGACAACAAGCAGTACGCGGTGGCCCGTTGGAACTACGTACTCGACGGCATGGTGGAGAAGGGCTGGCTCAGCAAGTCGGACCGCAAGGCCATGAAGTTCCCCACCCCCGACCGAGCCAAGCCCACGTCCAGCATGTCCGGGCAGCGCGGCTACCTCGTGGAGGCGGTGAAGGACTACATCACCAGCAACAACATCATCAACGAGAAGGACTTGGCAGCAGGCGGCTACCGCATCACCACCACCATCGACAAGAAGAAGCAGGAAGCGTTTGTCGATGCGGTGGACAAGCAGTTGATGAGCAAGCTCCGCGACGGCAGCAAGGTGGACAAGTACGTCCGGGCCGGCGGGGCCTCCATCGATCCGAAGACCGGCAAGGTGGTCGCCCTGTACGGGGGCATCGACTACACCAAGCAGTACGTCAACAACGCCACCCGGCGCGACTACCAGGTCGGTTCCACCTTCAAACCGTTCGTCTTCACCTCGGCCGTGGAAAACGACTCGGTCACCCAGGGCGGCCAGCGAATCACCCCGAACACCAGTTACGACGGCACCAACAAGCGCGAGGTCGTCGGTCCGAGCGGCGGGACCAACTACTCACCGGAGAACGAGGACCACGTCTCCTACGGGCAGATCGGCGTCACCGAGGCCACCGACAAGTCGGTCAACTCCGTCTACGCGCAGATGGCGCAGGACGTGGGCCCGGAGAAGGTCAAGGACACCGCCGTCAAGCTCGGCATCCCCGAGAAGACCCCCGACCTCACCGCCAGCCCGTCCATCGCGCTCGGCCCCGCCACCGCCAGCGTCCTCGACATGACGGGTGCGTACGCCACGCTCGCCAACCACGGCAAACACAGCCCCTACAGCCTGGTCGTGGAGATCACCAAGGACGGCGGCAAGATCGACCTGCCCAAGCGCACCGCCGAACAGGCCGTGCCGCGCGACGCGGCCGACACCACCACCTCGATCTTGCAGAGCGTGGTCGAAGGCGGCACCGGCACGGCGGCGCAGGGCGCGGGCCGTCCGGCGGCGGGCAAGACCGGCACGGCGGAGGAGGACAAGGCCGCCTGGTTCGCGGGGTACACGCCCGACCTGGCGACCGTGGTCGCGGTGATGGGCCAGGACTCCAACACCGGTGTGCAGAAGCCGCTGTACGGGGCGACGGGGCTGCTAAGGATCAACGGCGGCGGCTATCCGGCCGAGATCTGGGCCGCGTACACCAAGAAGGCGCTCAAGGGAAAGAAGGCAACCGACTTCAGCCTGAAGCTGGAAAAGGGCGCCAACACCCCGTCGGTGCCCACCTCTTCTTCATCCTCCTCCTCCGATACGCGGCCCGACACCAGCGCGCCGCCGACGAGCGACACTCCTTCGGATGATTCCAGCCCACCGCCCACCTCGTCCGACCCGACCACCACCGAGCCGGACCCGCCCACCACCGACCCGACCACGCCGGCCCCTCCGACGAGCGACTTCCCGTCCGGCGGCGTGACGGGCGATCCGGGCGGCGGCCAGATCGGCGGCCCAGGGGGCAGCCCCGGCGGGGCGATAGGTGGCCCAGGCGGTAACCCTGGCGGCGCAACGGGCGACCCGGGCGGCGGCCAGATCGGCGGCCCCGGCGGCGACCCGACCGGCGGCACGCTGCCCGACCTCGGCGGTGGCGCAGGCGGCCCCGGCGCAGGCGGCGGCACGAGAAACAGCGGCTAGCCGGCCCCGCGGCCACCAACACCCCACGGCAGCCGCCCCCTTCGCGGGGCGGCTGCTCGTCGGGCGGACCCGCGCCCGCACGGCCGACGGCTAGGCGACGGGCACCGCGCACACTCCTGCGGACGGCAGGGCAGCCTCTGCCGGCGTCCCCTCAGCGGCAGCAGCAGAGACGGCAGAGGCAGCGACAGCAGAGGCAGCAGCGCCGCTGGCCGTGCCGCGCACCACGTCGAGGTACTCGGCGATGGCATCCCGGTTACGGATCAGGCAGTCGATGCGCTCGCTCATGCGGTCGAGTTCGCCTTCGAGCGTGGCCAGCATCTGCGGCGTCGCGTCGGGGAAGTGAATGGTCCGCGGCTTGTCCAGGCACGGCAAGATCTGCTTGATGATCCGCGTCGGGAGCCCGGCGTCGAGCAACCCCCGGATCTGTAGGACCCGGTCCACGAAGCGCTCGTCGTACGCGCGATAGCCATTCGCGCAGCGATACGGGACGATCAACCCCTGCTCCTCGTAGTAGCGCAGCAGGCGACGCGGCGTTGCGGTGCGTTCGGACAGCTCTCCGATGCGCATGTGGCCGACCTCACATTCCGTGGCTTGACCTTCACATCAATGTGACCGTTCGAGCATAACCAGCATGCGAACCCACACCCCGCAACCAACCCCTTCCCCCACCACTCCCCACGAGTCCCAACAGCCCCAGCGAGCCAACCAGTCCGGTCAGCCCCAGCAGCCCAAGCTTCCGCTGGCCGCCCTACTCGCGCTGGCCACGGCCGTCTTCATCACCAGCCTCACCGAGACGCTGCCCGCGGGCGTACTGCCCGCGATGAGCGGCAGCCTCGGGGTGAGCGAATCCGCGATGGGACAGTCGGTCACTATCTACGCCATCGGCACCGCCCTCACCGCCATCCCGCTGTCCGCAGCCACGGCCGGCTGGCGGCGTAAGCGGCTGCTACTCACGGCGATGGCCGGATTCGCCGCCGCCAACACGGTCACGGCCTTCTCCTCCTCGTACCCGCTGACCATGACGGCCCGGTTCATCGCCGGCGTCGCCGCAGGACTCGCCTGGGCCCTGCTCGCCGGATACGCCCGCCGCATGGCGCCCGCCCCGCTGCGCGGCAAGGCCATCGCCATCGTGATGACCGGCATACCACTCGCCCTGTCACTCGGCGTGCCCGCAGGCACCTTCCTCGGCTCGGCGCTCGGCTGGCGGGTGACGTTCGCACTGATGACCGTGGTCGCCATCGCCCTCATCGGCTGGATCGCCGTGGCCGTCCCGGACTACCCCGGCAGCCGAACACGGGACCGGGCCCCGGTGCTACGGGCCCTCGCCATCCCCGGCGTGACACCGATCCTGTTCGTCACCCTCGTCTTCGTTTTGGCCCACACCATCCTCTACACCTACATCGCCACCTACCTCGACCGACTCGGCATGGGCGGCTCCACCGATCTGGTACTCCTCGTCTTCGGCGCCGCCTCGCTGCTCAGCATCTGGATCGTGGGCGTCCACATCAGCCGGCGACTGCGCGCCCTCACCATCGCCAGCACCCTGCTGTTCGCCGCGGCGGCCACCCTGCTCGCCGTACTGTCCGACAGCCCCGCCTTGGTGTACGCGGCGGTGACACTGTGGGGGCTCGGCTGGGGCGGCGCGCCGACGCTGCTCCAGACGGCCGTGGGCGACGCCGCAGGCGAGGCGGCAGACGCCGCCCAAGCCATGCTCGTGACCCTGTGGAACGCGGCCATGGCCGGCGGCGGCGTCCTCGGGGGTGTCCTCCTCGGCCTCTTCGGCTCCACGTCCTTCCCCTGGAGCGTGCTGGCTCTCCTGGTACCCGTGCTGGTCGTGGTGCTCGCCGCCCGCGTACACGGCTTCCCCACCCGGCACGCGGCCAGCGCCCCGTGACCCAGCCGCGACAGCGGCAGCGGCAGCGGCAGCGGCAGCGGCGTGCAACAGCCCCGCCGTACGGCGGAACGTAGCGGCTACAAGCAGCTACGGCCGTACGGCGGGGCTCACTTGGTGACGAGGAGGCGGGAACACCAGGAGGCGGCGCGGCGGCGATGCGGCGATGCGCCCAGGGGCGAACCGTCAATGGCCCGACGTGACCTTGAGGCCCACGACCGCGACCAACAGCAGCACCACGAAGAAGATCCGGGCGGCGGTCGCGGGCTCATTGAGCACCAACATGCCGAGCACCGCCGCACCCGCGGCCCCGATGCCGACCCACACTCCGTAGGCCGTCCCGATCGGCAGCGACTTGGCGGCCTGCGCCAGCAGCACCATGCTCGCGACGATTCCCGCCGCGGTGAACACGCTCGGCCACAGCCGAGTGAAACCCTCCGAATACTTCATCCCGATCGACCAGCCCACTTCCAGCAGACCAGCGATCAACAGCAAAACCCAGGCCATGACGGCACCTCCGTGAACCACGTGCTTCAACAGGGGTGCGTCGTCTTTGCTTAACCCGGTACGGCGCGTCTCGTCGGGATGTCTGCGACCCTAGCAACCCGGCGCGCCGACCGTGGTGACCCAGGCCACCGCAGCACGGCCGCCCCTGGCACACGCAGCGCCTGCCACGAGACGCACAACGGGCGGCCACGGCCGGCGCGGCGCATCTTCGCGCACTACGGCACACCGACCGCCCGGCCCGCGGCGCACCGGTCATCCAAAAGGCCCGCTGATCCCTACAGGTAGAGACCTGTGGAGTCCTCTGTCCCCTCCAGCCGCTCCGCGGCCACCGCGTGCAGGTCACGCTCACGCATCAGGACGTAACCAACACCGCGCACCTCGACCTCGGCCCGGTCCTCCGGGTCGTACAACACCCGATCGCCTGGTTCTACGGTCCGTACGTTCTGGCCGACCGCGACCACCTCGGCCCAGCCAAGGCGCCGGCCAACGGCGGCCGTGGCCGGAATGACGATGCCGCCGCTGGAGCGGCGTTCACCCTCCGGAATGTCGGTGCGGACCAGCACCCGGTCATGCAGCATCCGGATGGGCAGTTTGTCGTGGGACGTCTTGGCACTCACGCCATGAAGGTACCTGCCCCGCCGGCCGCCGTACGCCGATGGGTCGCTCGTACGGGAGCCAACGAGTCGGTGACGTACGCAAGAAGACGGAACCGAGACGGTCCGAACGGCCGGTGCCGGCCGAAGGCAGGCGCGGGGTGTCAGTCCTTGTCGCGCCGGGAGACCGCGAGCAGTCCGATCACCGCCACCGCGACGAGCGCGACCGGCACGATCCGCTCCATCCGCGGCGCGCCGTCCGCGGAGACGAACTGGGCCCGTACATCGCAGACCGCGCGGTTGGCGGCCACATACGCCTGCCCCGCCGTACGGTCCACGGCCGATGCCACCTTCGCCTTCGCGTCGCCGATGATCGTCTTCGGGTGGACCCGCACGCCGATCTCATCGAGCGTCACAGCGAGCGCTTGCCGCCTGCGGGCGATATCAGCCTCGATCTGCGCAGGGGTCCTGGCTTCCGACACCTCGCTGCCTCCGTCAATTCTCGATGGTCGTAGTGGGACAGTCTGTCAGGTCGGCCGGATTCATGCCCCACGGAACCCCCCATGGCGGACCTGGCTAGTGTCGGGGGCAGCGGAATCACCCACTAAGGAGATCCATGAGCGAGCGTCTACAGCCCGGCGACACCGCACCCGCCTTCACCCTCCCCGACGCGGACGGCAAGCAGGTCTCGCTCGCCGACCACGCGGGCCGCAAGGTCATCGTCTACTTCTACCCCGCCGCGCTTACCCCCGGCTGCACCAAGCAGGCATGTGACTTCACGGACAACCTCGAATTCCTGGCCGGACACGGCTACGACGTGATCGGCATCTCGCCCGACAAGCCGGAGAAGCTCGCCAAGTTCCGCGAGAAGGAGGAGCTGAAGGTCACGCTGCTCGGCGACCCGGACAAGAGCGTCCTGGAGGCGTACGGGGCGTACGGCGAGAAGAAGCTGTACGGCAAGACGGTCACCGGCGTCATCCGCTCCACCGTCATCGTGGACGAACAGGGCTCGGTCGAACGCGCTCTGTACAACGTGAAGGCCACCGGACACGTAGCGAAGATCATCAAGGATCTAGCCCTCTAAGCACCCCACCCGGCACCGACCCGCCGACCCCAGCCCTACGGGCCAGGTGAGGCCGATAGCCCTACGGGCCAGGTGGGGCGGATGCGGGCCCACCCGGGCCGGTCAAGCAGGCCGTAGGCACGGCGCGTGAGGCCAGTTCAGGCTGTGCGCCGCGCCAACGCGCTACCCACCTTTCGGGCTATCCCGCCTCCGCGCCCACCCACTAACGCGCTGTCACCGGCGCACCGGCCGCCGGCTCCAGCGGCTCATCCAGCTCCGGCAACAGCAGCACCGTTTCGGCGCCGCCCGACGCGGCGGCGCCGAACTCCAACCGCGCCCCCAGCACCCGCGCCTGCCCCACCGCTATCGTCAGCCCCAGGCCATGCCCGGTGCCCCGCTCCGGGGCGCCCGTGCGAAACCGGCGCGGCCCATCCGCCAGCACCTCGCTCGGATAACCGGCACCGTGATCGCTCACCACGATCCGAGCACCCTCCACCCGAACCTCCACCGGTGGTCGCCCGTGCCGTACCGCATTGGCCAACACATTGCCCAACACCCGCTCCACGCGCCGCGCATCGGTAGTCACAATCCGGCCCTCGCCCACCACCGTGACCTCCACCTCACCCTCCACCACCCCGCGCTGCCCCACCGCACGCCGCACGATGCCACGCACCAGCGCAGCCAGCTCCACCGCCGCGAGCTGCGCACTCTCCACCCCAGCATCCAAGCGGGACACCTCAAGCAGATCCTCCACCAAGCCGCGCATCGCCTGCGCCCGATCCCGCACCAGCTCGATCGCCCGCTCGTGCGGCAGCAACTCGGCCGCGGCCACCAAACCCGCCACCGGGGTACGCAACTCATGCGCCACATCGGCAGTGAACTTCCGCTCCGCCTCCACCCGAGCCGCAAGCGACGCGGCCATGTGATGCACAGAGCGCCCCAGCTCGGCCACCTCATCCCGGCCGCCGCCGGTGAGCGCCGCCGCGTCCGGCGGCTCACCCGCCGCGATCCTGCGCGCCGCCGCCGCACTGACCCGCAGCCGCCGCGACAGCCGCTGCGCCACGAACCAGGCCACCACGGCCGACAGTGCCACGGTGCCCGCACCCGCCACGATCAGCGCCCGATCCAGCGCATCTTGCGCCGGGTCGCTGCGCGGGAAGGACGCCGAAACCGAGAGCACCGCACCGTCCCCGACGCCGGTCGCCGCCCAGGCCCGAGGATCGTCACCGCCGCTGAGGTAGGTGGCGGAATCGCCGTCCGCGACCTCGGTGGTCAGCGCAGGCGGCAGCGCCGCGTCGTCGAGCTGCGCACCGAGCACCAGCATGTTGTCGCGCTGGTAGACGCGCAGCGCGGAGCTGAGGCGTTCGTCCTGGTAATCGCGCGCCTGCCGCTGCCGATCACGCTCGGCGATGTGGTGAACGGACAGCCCGAGAACCACCACGGCCAGGGCCGTCACAAAGGAGATGGCCAGCGCGATTCGGCCCCGGATACCCATCATCAGGCGATCGAGTACGTCTCCGACGAGTCCCCGAACGGGGTGGGCCCGAAATAGGTCACCGAAAGGCCGGTGAAGGCCAGTTCGCCGTCCACGTTCTTCGGCCCGTACAGCGAGAACTCGGCGCGATAGCTCACCGGGGCGGCGCCCGTGGCCCCGGACACCTGCACCACGCCGGTGCCGTTCGCGCCATCGGATGCGTAGCGCTCCCAGCGCACCTCGCTGGCCACCACTCCGCCATCGGGGCACATCAAGGTGATGATCTCCGGCTTGAGCACCGGCTTGTCCTGGCCGCAGTCCCGTACCCCGGGCAGCCCCGCCGCCTTGACCCGGTCCGGCTTCGACGCCTGCACGGCCGCCGTCCTCGGAGCCTCCTGCATCGCATCGGCCGCCTTACCCGTACGCATCAGCCACACCCCACCGAAGGCCAGCGCGGTCACCATGGCGAAGGTCACCAGGGCGGCCCGTGCACGGGCCCAGCGCCGGAGCGGACGCTCGGTCATCGATTCTCTTTTCTCAGCGGAACGGGTACGGCCGTACGGCTGTACCGCTGTGCAGCCCTGAGTGTTCCACCCACACACCGCCACACGGGCGAGAAAGCCCGCGCGCAAGCGGCCGGTATGACGAGACGCGGCGGCGAGCCGTCAGGAACCGCCCGCGGTGCGAGGTAGCCGACACTCCCGGACACTCTTGCGCAACGGACACACAAATCCATGGCCACCGCCCCTCGGTCAGCGCGCAATGGCGTAAAGATCGCGTAACAGCAGGCGCCCGACCCGGGCCGCGGGCCCACACACCCACGCCGAACGCGGCGACCGCCCGCCGCGCCGCCACCCGACCAGCGAGCTGCCCAGGGGCCCGAAGCTCGGCTGGCCAAGCGCCCGGATGGCTCGCTCAATGTGAGCAATCTCCTCATACCTGGGACAAGGGGTTTGATCACCCCCGATCGGGTGCAGCAGCTCCAGTCGTACGAAAGCCGCACCTCACGCGGCTCGAAGCACACGAAGGGAAGGGCGAGTCGTGTCCACTGGCACACCCCCCGATGACGCCACGCTGGACCCGGAGGCCGTCAGACGCCACCGTCCGCTGTTCCGGGCCATCGCCCGCCGCAAAAACCCCAAACTGCGGCGGACCGACATCACGGTGACCGACGAGAAGACGGTGCGCCGCGCGGTCAAGGCGGCGGCGCTCGGCAATGCCATGGAGTGGTTCGACTTCGGCATCTACAGCTATCTCGCGGTCACCATCGGGCACGTCTTCTTCCCGTCCGGCAACGACACGATGCAGTTGCTGTCGTCGTTCGCGACCTTCGCCGTGGCCTTCTTGGTACGACCGCTCGGCGGGCTCTACTTCGGGCCACTGGGCGACCGAGTCGGTCGCAAGAAGGTGCTCGCGCTCACCATGATTTTGATGGCGCTCGGCACCTTCTGCATCGGGCTCGTCCCCTCCTACTCCACGATCGGCTTCTGGGCGCCGGTCCTGCTGATCTTCTTCCGGCTGGTCCAGGGCTTTTCGACCGGCGGCGAGTACGGAGGTGCCTCGACCTTCATCGCCGAGTACGCGCCCGACAAGAGGCGCGGCTACTTCGGCAGTTTCCTGGAGCTGGGCACCTTGGCCGGTTACGCCGGAGCGGCCGGACTGGTGGTCGGGCTGACCGAGTGGCTGGGCGACGGCACGATGGAGGACTGGGGCTGGCGGGTGCCGTTCCTGGTCGCGGGCCCGCTGGGGCTCGTGGGCCTCTACCTGCGGCTCAAGCTGGAGGAGACGCCCGCCTTCCAACGTCTCGAAGAGGAGATGGCGGACGAGCACATCACCAACGAGGGCACCGAACTCAAGGAGATCTTCGTCGCACAGTGGCAGCGCCTGCTGTTGTGCGTGGTGCTCGTGGCCGCGTACAACATCTGCCACTACATGCTGCTCTCCTACATGCCCACCTACCTCACAGACGAGCTCGGCTACGACGACTCGCACGGTCTGTTGATCCTGGTCGGCGCCATGCTCGTGCTGATGTGCCTGGTCAACCAGGTCGGCAGGCTCAACGACCGAATCGGCCGCAAGCCCCTGCTCGCGGCGGGCATGGGTGGCTTCGTGGTGCTGTCCATGCCGGCCTTCTGGCTGCTCCAGCAGGGCAGCTTCGTGGCCGTCAGTTGCGGCATGTTGATGTTGGGCCTGCCCCTGGTGTGTCTGCTCGGCACGATGTCCGCCGTCCTGCCCGCCCTGTTCGCGACGAACGTCCGCTACGGCTCCCTGTCCATCGGCTACAACCTCGCCGCGTCCTTGTTCGGCGGCACCACCCCGCTGGTCATCACCGGTCTGATCAGCATCACCGGCAGCGACATGATGCCCGCCGCCTACGCGATGGTGGCGGCCCTGATCGGGTTGATCGCCGTCACCTTCATCAAGGAGACCGCCCGGCAACCCCTGGAGGGCTCCCAGCCCTCGGTCTCCACCCACGAGGAGGCCGTGGAGATGGTGACGTCCCAATCCCCCGACCCCAAGTTCTAACCCCCCTCACCGCGCACCGACTCCAAGGCACGCGATCCCCGCTCGTCGGGCGGGTGCGTGACCGCCGGGCCGAAACTGGGCCCCGGACGGCGTAACCTACCCGCCCCCGGCTCGTTAGTGAGTTCGAGGCTGCAACAAGCGGCCGTACCCCTGAAGTAGCGACCACCACCACGGTGAGCGACCCGGGACACGGCCAGACCCCGCACGTTCCCTCACCACGATCGACGGGAAGAGGGAACGGGGCATGGGGGCTCGGTATGTGCGGGAGGGGCTTGTCCATGTGGTGCGCGAGGCGCAGACGATCGATGAGGTCGTACGCGCCTGCGGCGGCCAACCGAGCAAGGACAGCCGGCGATATCTGCGAAAGAAGCTCGCGGCAGCAGGGATCGATGCCTCGCATCTTCGCGTTTCCGGCATCCGCCACACCGAGGAGCGATTACGTGCCGCGGTCGCCCATTCCACCAGCGTGGCCGAAGTGGTGCGCCGCCTGGGCATCCACCAGGTAGGTGGCAATCACGCGCATATCAGTCGGCGGATCAGGTCCCTCGGTATCGACACCTTGCACTTCACGGCGCAGGGCCCTGAGCGCCGGAGGAGGCGGCGGCCGGACCCGCTGGTCCTGGGGTCCCCGGCGGACGGCAGAACATCGGGCGAGCGATTGCGTGCAGCGCTGATCCGGCGCGGCCGTCCCGAGTTCTGCGCGATGTGCGGCACGGGCACCGAATGGAACGAAAAACCGCTGCGCCTGGAGGTTGACCACCGCAACGCCAACTGGTGGGACAACCGCCCCGAGAATCTTCGGTTGTTGTGTCCCAACTGCCATTCCGTGACCGACACCTACCGTGGGCGCCGGCGGGGGAACGCGCCGTGACGTCGAGCAGCCCGTATGCACGTGACGTGCTGGCGCGTACCGCTCCGGCCGCCACCAGCCTCGTGGACATGCTGCGCAAGCTCGGGGTCCCCGTGAGCAGCGGTCCATGCCGATATCTACGCGACCGACTACGGCACTACGACATCGATACCGCGCACTTCGTCAGCGAACCGCTGCCTGCGCGGCCACGCATGGCGTACTCCAAAAGAACCCTCGAAGAAGCAGCGGCGAACAGCCACGACATCCGGGGAATGCTCGACTACCTGGGTGTTCCGCCCTATGACAGCGCCTACGGCTATCTCCATCGCAGGCTGCGGCAGTTTGAGATCGATACCTCGCACTTCACCGGCCGAGGAGCGGGGCGACCGCGACTCATTGCGTACGACGATCTTCGTAAAGCGGTCGCCGAGTCACGCAGTCTGGCCGAGGTGTTGCGCACGCTCGGCCTGTCCCGCAGCGGCGCCAACGGAACGCTGCTGCGGCGCAGCCTCGTGGCCCACGGCATCTCCACGGCCCATTTCGTGGGCCAGGGACATCACCCTGCCGGTCGGCCGCGCCCACGCACATCCGCCGGGCAGATTTTGCGCCGGCTTCCTCCAGGTTCTGCCCGCACCAAGACGGCGCTGCTGCGGCGTGCGCTGGATGAATGCGGTGCGCCCCACGTCTGTGCCGAGTGTGGGGTGGGCGACTTGTGGCAAGCCAGACGGCTCGTGCTGGAGATCGATCACCTCAACGGCGATCGGCTCGACAACCGCATCGGCAACCTTCGCTACCTCTGCCCGTCGTGTCACAGTCAGACCAGTGGTTTTGCGCGCCACCCACGGCCCTCGACGACAACCCGGGATGGCACAGTAAAGTAGGTGGCGCTGCGGGCCCGTACCCCAGCGGCTAGAGGGTGCCGGTTTAGGTCCGGTATGTCGTGGGTTCGAATCCCACCGGGCTCACCAGCGGGGCGTGGCGCGACACCGTGCCACGCCCCGAGGTGTTCTCAGCCCACCAACTCCCGCACCGCCGGCACCAGCCCGCGAAACGCCTTCCCCCGGTGGCTGATGGCGTTCTTCTCGTCCGGGGTCAGTTCCGCGCAGGTGCGTGTCTCGCCGAGCGGCTGGAGGATCGGGTCGTAGCCGAAGCCGCCGGTGCCCGATCGTGCGTGGCGCAGGGTGCCTTCCAGGCGGCCTTCCACTACGCGCTCGGTGCCATCGGGCAGGGCGAGGGCCGCCGCGCAGGCGAAGTGGGCGGCCCGGTGAGGGTCGGCGATGTCGCCGAGCTGGGCTAGGAGGAGGTCAAGGTTGGCCTGATCGTCGCCGTGCCGGCCCGCCCAGCGGGCGGAGAAGATGCCCGGGGCGCCACCGAGGACGTTCACACACAGCCCCGAGTCGTCGGCCACCGCGGGCAGCCCGGTCGCCTTCGCCAAGGTGTGCGCCTTGAGCAGCGCGTTCTGCGCGAAGGTGACTCCGGTCTCCTTGACGTCGGGAATCTCGGGATAAGCATCGGCACCGACAAGCTCGACGTCCAAGCCTGCGGCGGTGAGGATCGAGTGCAGCTCGGTGACCTTGTGGGCGTTACGGGTGGCAAGGATGAGGCGCTTCATGCTCGTGATTATCCGGGCCGGTGAACGGGCTGGTTGCTCCGGCCCGCCCTCCCCCAGCCCGCTGCGCCTGTCTCGCAGGCCCCGTCAGAGCCCGTCAAAGCCCGTGAAGCCCGTCGAGCCCCACGAACCGGCCCTCTTTCGACCTCGACCTCGAACGTCGCTCGCCAGGCTCGCCCCCATCGCACCCCCACGCCCCATGCCGTACGCCGCCGCCACATGCCGCACGGCACGCTGGTGCCGTAGGCGGCCCGCCCCGCACCGTTATCCGGGGGTGCGAAGTTATCCGGGGGTGCAGACGTTCGTGAGCTCCTTGGCGGCGTCGCCAACGGGCGACAGGTCGGGGTTCTTGTCGTTCTTGATGGCCGTGGACACGTTCTCGACGGCCTGGTCGAGGTGTTTGACCGCCTTTTCGACGTCGGCGTTGTCGGTCTTGTCGCCGAGCTTGTCGATGTCTCTGTCGAGCTCGTCCAGGGCCTTGTCGGCCTGCCGGGGGTTCTCCGCGGAGTCCGTCACGGCGCGCTGAAGGTCGTCGATGTCCTGTGAGATGTCAACCGCGAGCTCCGCGCAGTCGATGGCCTTGTCCACCTCGTCACAGCTCACCATCAGCGGCACGGTCAGCACGACGGCGGCTACGGCAGTGACGACGGTGGCGATACGGCGGCGCGTGGCCATAGAACGGTCCCCTCCCAGCGGGTACGCGCGGGCCCCAACGTTGTCCCGGTTCCCGCGCCTGACACCTCACTAAACGCCGCCGGGGACACCGATGGTTGCTCGGCTAGGGGAGCAAACAAGCCAGGCACGGCGCACCAGGCGCGACGAAGGCCCCGCGCCCACCGCGTCACCGACCCACCGCGCCACCGCGCCACCGACTCGCGGACCGATTCACCGCACCACCAACCCGCGGACCGCACCACCGACCCAGACGTCCCGACCCGCGGCGACCGGTTCGCCGTTAGCCTGCCGCGGCGAGTGCCGCGCGCTGCAACGTGGCCAGTTCGCCGCAGCCGCCGGTCGCGAGGTCGAGCAGTCCGTTGAGTTCGGCGCGGGCGAAGGGCTCGCCCTCGGCGGTGCCCTGGACCTCGACGAAGCGTCCGTCGCCGGTGCAGACCACGTTCATGTCGGTCTCGGCTCGCACGTCTTCCTCGTACGCGAGGTCCAGTAGCGGCATTCCGTCCACGATGCCGACGCTGACGGCTGCGACCGTGCCGGTCAGCGGCTGGCGACTGGCCCTGATCAGCTTCTTGCCGTGGGCCCACGCGATCGCGTCGGCGAGGGCCACGTACGCGCCGGTGATGGCGGCCGTCCGCGTGCCGCCGTCTGCTTGGAGGACATCGCAGTCGAGCACGATGGTGTTTTCGCCGAGCGCCTTGTAGTCGATCACGGCGCGCAGCGAGCGGCCGATGAGGCGGGAGATCTCGTGCGTACGGCCGCCGATCTTGCCGCGTACGGACTCGCGGTCGCCGCGGGTGTTGGTGGCGCGCGGCAGCATCGCGTACTCGGCGGTGACCCAGCCTTCGCCGCTGCCCTTGCGCCAGCGCGGCACGCCCTCGGTGAAGCTCGCGGTGCACAGCACGCGGGTGTCTCCGAAGGAGACGAGGACGGAGCCCTCGGCGTGCTTGCTCCAGGAGCGTTCGATGGTTACGGGGCGGAGCTGTTCGGGGGTTCGGCCGTCGATGCGAGACATGCCCCCGAGCCTATCGGCAATGCGGCGGGCCTCGTTCCGTGCGGAACGCCCCGCGGAGGGGGTGTGCCGCCCGATGCGAGGCCCGCCGTGGGTCCCGGTGCGGGAGTGGCCCATGTCGCCCTGGTGGCCGGGCAGTTGGCGCCGGCCGTGTGAGCAGTCCCGCAGGGCGCGAGGGGGCCTTGGTGGCCTGGGTGCTGGTGGCGCCGAAGGGGCCGGTGACGCGGGAGGGCGTCGGTGGGCGGGAGGGGCGCGAGGTCAGCGGCCGGGGGGTGGGGTGAGGGGTACGCCGGTGGGGGCGTGGCTCACATCATGTCTTCGATCTCGGCGGCGATCGGGTCGGCGTCGGTGCCGATGACGACCTGGATCGCGGTGCCCATCTTCACGACACCGTGCGCTCCGGCGGCCTTGAGGGCGACCTCATCGACCAGGGAGGCGTCGCTGACCTCGGTGCGGAGGCGGGTGATGCAGCCCTCGACCTCTTCGATGTTGTCGAGGCCGCCGAGCCCGGCGACGATCTTCTCAGCCTTGCTGGCCATGTCCACTCCTGTTTTCTCGGCCCTTCGGCGGTCCCGCCGAGCGTTTGTCATACCGTAACGCACGTTCAGACCAACTTCGCGGGCATATGTCCGTTACTTAACGAAGGATGGCGATCACCCGCCGCGGTCCGGGCATGCCCCTACCGCGGCGATATGTGGTCTACACCAGTATGCGCCAAGGGCGGGCATCAACTGCCGCCGGGAGGACGGTCATGAGCGTAAGCAGCGCGACGGCGGCGCGGAAGTCATGGACGTCATCGTTCCTCCAGGGTTTGCAGAAGCTGGGGCGCAGCCTCCAGTTGCCGATTGCCGTGCTTCCCGCGGCCGGCATCCTCAACCGGCTCGGGCAAAAGGACGTCTTCGGTTCCGACGGGCTTGGCTGGGAGAACGTGGCGAAGGTCTTCGCGGGCGCGGGCGGCGCGCTGCTCGATCCGGTGCTTGGGCTGCCGCTTTTGTTTTGTGTGGGCGTCGCGATTGGCATGGCGAAGAAGGCGGACGGCTCCACGGCGCTCGCCGCCGTCGCGGGCTTCCTCGTCTATCACAACGTGCTGGCACAGTTCCCCGATGACGGTGAGCCGCAGAATCCTGGGGTCTTCGGCGGCATCGTCCTTGGCCTGCTCAGCGCGCGGGTGTGGCAGCGCTATCACCGCACCAAGCTGGTGGACTGGCTCGGCTTCTTCAATGGCCGGCGCCTCGTTCCAATCATGATGGCGTTCGGCGGACTGCTGTTCGCTTCCTTGTGCCTGTGGATTTGGCCGCCGGTGGGTGATGCGCTGGTGAGCTTCAGTGACTGGTTGACCGGCCTTGGCTCTTGGGGCTCGGGCATCTTCGGTGTCGCCAACCGGGCGCTGCTGACGGTGGGGCTGCATCAGTTCCTCAATACGTTCGTCTGGTTCCAGTACGGGGACTACACCGCGTCCGATGGCACGACGTACCAGGGCGACATCAACCGTTTCCTCAATGGCGACCCGAGCGCGGGCATCTTCACCTCCGGCTTCTTTCCGATCATGATGTTCGCGCTGCCCGCCGCCGCGCTGGCCATGGCGCACTGCGCCCGCCCCGACCGCCGTAAGGAGGTCGGCGGCATGATGCTGTCGGTCGGCCTGACCTCTCTGGTGACGGGCATTACGGAGCCGATCGAGTATTCCTTCCTGTTTGTGGCGCCAGCGCTGTACGCGGTGCACGCGGTGCTCACGGGGGTGTCGATGGCGGTGACCTGGGCGCTTGGCATCCATGACGGGTTCAGCTTCTCGGCCGGTCTGATCGACTACGTCATCAACTGGAGCCTCGCCACCAAGCCCTGGCTGATCATTCCGATCGGACTGTGTTTCGCGGTCGTGTACTACGTGCTGTTCCGTCTCATCATTCTTAAATTCGACCTGCCCACTCCGGGCCGCGAAGCGGACGCGGAGGAGATGGAGAAGGAGAACGTGAAGTAGCGGCGGCGGACGGGCCGCCGCACGAGAGCCCCTAGGACCCGGGGGCCGCCGCGCGACAGCCCCCGGCACCCGGCGACCTAGGGCCGGGAACGCGCCCCTGCGCACCCCGCTCGGACCGAGCCGCGCAGCCTGCCGAAGCCACGGCGTGCACCCACGCGCAACCCGCCGCAGCCGAGGCCGTGCGCCCACGCGCAACCCGCCGGGACCGAGCCGGGTACCCCCGCGCAACCCATCGTGGCCATCCGCGCGCCGCGTAGCCCGTACGCTCTTCCCCGCAGCCCCGCACACAGACCGATCGCAGATCCGCACGCAGCCCCGTACGCGGCGCGACCGTGGACCCGCGCGCAAACCCGGCCGAAAACCGGCTGAAAGCCGACCAATAGCCGACAGAAAGCCGACAGAAAGCCGGCTGCTAGCAACGCCGTGGGGCGCGGCTGCCGAGCGACGCCGGCGCTGGACGCACCGCGTTCTCCAGCGGTGGACACCCGTCACACACAGTGGTCCAGTCCACTGAAAACTGGTGATTCCCTTCCCGGTATGTCCGTGCTAAAAATGGTCTAAACCACTGAGGTGGAGCAGCCAGGAAGCGGGCAATTTCCCCTGAGAGCCCGCCTCACGCAGGAGGAATCCCATGAGTACGGCCACCGCCAAGGCGGCCCCCGCGAAAAAGCGGGGCGCAGGCGCCATCCAGGGCATGCAGAAGATCGGCCGCAGCCTTCAGCTTCCGGTGGCCGCTCTGCCCGCCGCCGGCATCCTTAACCGGCTCGGCCAAGACGATGTCTTCGGCAAGGACGGGCTCGGCTGGAACAAGCTCGCCGAGATCTTCGCGCACGCCGGCAACAGCCTCTTCGAGAACCTCGCGCTGCTGTTCTGCGTCGGCGTCGCGATCGGCTTCGCCAAGAAGGCTGACGGCACCACGGCGTTCGCCGCCCTCGTCGGCTTCCTCGTGTACAAGAGCGTGCTGAGCGGCTTCGTCAGCGACGTCACCGACAAGCCGCAGGACCCGGGCGTGCTCGGCGGCATCGTGGTCGGCATCACCGCCGCCGTGCTGTGGCAGAAGTACCACCGCACCCGGCTGCCTGACTGGCTCGGCTTCTTCAGCGGTCGCCGCCTCATCCCGATCCTGATGTCCTTCGCGGGCCTGGGCTACGGCGTGATATTCGGCTACGCGTGGGCCCCGATCGGCGACGGTCTCAACGACTTCGCCCAGTGGCTCTCGGAGAACGGCGCGCTGGGCTCTGGCATCTTCGGTGTCGTCAACCGACTGCTGATCCCCATCGGCATGCACATGCTGATCAACTCGTTCGCGTGGTTCCAGTTCGGTGATTACACCGCGTCGGACGGTCAGACCTACAACGGCGACATCGCACGGTACTTCCACGACGACCCGTCGGCCGGAATGTTCATGACCGGCTTCTTCCCGATCATGATGTTCGCGCTGCCCGCCGCCGCGTTGGCCATCGCGCACTGCGCCCGCCCCGAGCGCCGCAAGGCCGTGATGGGCATGATGATCTCGATCTCGCTGACCGCGTTCGTCACCGGTGTCACCGAGCCGCTTGAGTTCTCCTTCATGTTCTTGGCCCCGGTCCTGTACGGCATCCACGCCGTTCTCACCGGTGTCTCCATGGCGCTGACCTGGGCTCTTGGCATCCGCAGCGGCTTCACCTTCTCCGGTGGCCTCTTCGACTACCTCCTCGGCTGGTCGCACAGCGAGAAGGCGTGGCTGCTGATTCCGATCGGCCTAGCCTTCGCGGCCGTCTACTACGTGGTCTTCCGCTACGCGATCTTGAAGTTCAACATTCCTACGCCAGGCCGCGAACCGGAGGACTCCCTCGACGACGCCGCCGCCGAGGCCCAGGCCGAGGAGCACAAGCAGGCGCGGAAGGCGGCGCGGACCGCCGAGGTCGCAGCGGAGGCACCGGCCCAAGCCACCTCCGCGGAACCGGCGGCCGACGATCCACGGGGCAAGAGCACGACGTAGCGGCCACCCCCCGCCCCGCCGAACACGGCAACGGCACGCGCGGATTCGCGAGGCCATCGCGGCACCCGTAAACCCGCGAGGCCACCGCGTCACCCGAAGGTCCCCGAACCCCCGGTTCGGGGACCTTCGCCGTACTCACCGCTCGTACGGGCGTGAACTGACCTGCATGGGCGCGTACGGGCACGTACTGACGTGCACTGACGCGTACTGGCGTGCGCTGGCGCGTCAGACCTCGTACGTAGCGCCCGCCTTGGCCAGTTCGACCGGGCCATCGAATGCCCCCTGCGCATCGCGCAGGTTGACCTGCGGGTCGGTCCACGGCGGAATGTGGGTGAGCAGCAGCCGTCCCACCCCCGCGCGCTCGGCGTGCTCGCCCGCCTGCCGCCCGTTGAGGTGCAGCTCGGGGATGTCCTCCTTGCCGTGCGTGAATGCGGCCTCGCACAAGAAGAGGTCACAGCCGCGGGCCAGCCGGTGTAGCGCCTTGCACGGGCCGGTGTCGCCGGAGTACGTGAGCGACCTGCCGCCGTACTCGATGCGGAATCCGAACGCCTCGACCGGGTGGCAGACCCGCGCGGTGTGCACGGTGAAGGGACCTGCGGTGAAGGTGCCGGGGGTCAGCGTCCGGAAGTCGAAAACTTCCCGCATGCACTTCTCGTCCGGTACATCGTCGTACGCGGTGACCAGCCGCCGCTCGGTGCCTTCGGGCCCGTATACGGGGATGGCGTCCGCCCGGCCGCCGTCGTGCCGGTAGTAGCGCGCCACAAAGTAGCCGCACATATCGACGCAGTGGTCGGCGTGCAGATGCGAGAGGACGACGGCGTCGAGGTCGTAAAGACCGCAGTGGCGCTGCAACTCGCCGAGGGCACCATTGCCCATGTCGAGCAGCAGCCGGTAGCCGTCGGCCTCAACGAGGTAACTCGAACAGGCCGATTCCGCGGAGGGGAACGACCCCGAGCATCCGACGACGGTGAGCTTCATGAAGCAGGAACCTCCTTGGGGGTACGCCATGCCGAAGTTCCCAGCCCTCGGCATGGGGAACCCCAGGGGGCGAGACCGGGGGGTCATGCGGTGCCCACGAGCGTAAGGCGCGAAAGGGCTGGTCGCTCCTCCGCCAACGCGCGTTGTGGGCGATGTCACCGGTTAGAGCTTCGGTGGGAAAGCGCGGCCGGATCTCGGTCACTCGGACGCCTGGTGCGCCGGCACCTGACGGCCGGGACGGCTACGACGCTCAGGGGGGAACTCGCGCGCGCCGAGGGGTCTATGGGGCGACACCGACCGGGCTGGACAGCCGCATACGGTGAGCGGCTGACGTCGGGCGCCGGTACGGTCGAAGCGATGCTCGTTAGCCCAGCAGCGCAGCAGCCCAGCAATGCAGCAACCCAGCAGCGCAGCAGCGCAGCACGTCGCAGTGCCGTATGCCGCGAGCTGACCGGAGGGAGCCGGTGTGGACGTCTCATGGTGGCTCGCGGGGGCCGCGGTGGTGGTGCTCGCGCTGATCGCCACGGTCAGTGACGGGCTGGGCCGTATCAAGGTGCGATCGCGGGCCAGCGGTCAGCCGCCCGGGCCGGGAGCAGCGGCCGGGCGTGGGCCCGCTCCGGGTGAGATCTGGTGGGCGGTGCTTGTGGAGGACCACGACGACGACGGCGTCCCCGCCGCGGAGGGGCTTGGCCCGTACGACCGGCCCTGCCTGGTCCTGGCGGTTGGCGAGCGGCGCGCCCTGGTCGTGCGGATCGGCAGCGGGTCTCACGAGGAGCGGCCAGGGGCGATTCCGCTGCCGCCCGGCGCGGTGGGTGAGGCGCAGGGGCGGCCGAGCTTCGTGGAGACGGCCGCGCTGCGCGAGGTGCGGCTGGCCGACTTTCGGCGCCGGGTGGGCCGGGCGGACCCGGCACTGTGGGACCAGGTGCGACACCTGGCGCACTAACCGGGGGCCGCCCCGCCGAACTTCCTCGTGTCCCTGCTACTCAGGGTTGCCGAAGCCGTTAGGCCCAGAGCTGGCCTTGCAGCGTGGCGATGGCTTCCTCCGTCGTCGCCGCCGTGTAGACGCCGGTGGACAGGTATTTCCAGCCACCGTCCGCGACGATGAACACGATGTCCGCGCTTTCGCCCGCGCGCTCGGCCTTGCGGGCGACGCCGAGCGCGGCATGCAGGGCCGCACCGGTGGAGACGCCCGCGAAGATGCCTTCTTGGGCGAGGAGTTCACGCGTACGGGTCACCGCGTCCTCGCTGCCCACCGAGAACCGGGTGGTCAGTACGGACTCGTCGTAGAGCTCCGGTACGAAGCCCTCGTCAAGGTTACGCAGGCCGTAGACCACGTCGTCGTAGCGCGGTTCGGCGGCGACGATCCGTACGTCCGGGACGTGCTCGCGCAGATAGCGGCCGACGCCCATCAGGGTGCCGGTGGTGCCGAGTCCCGCGACGAAGTGGGTGATGGAGGGCAGGTCGGCGAGGATCTCGGGTCCCGTGGTGGCGTAGTGCGCGCCCGCGTTGTCCGCGTTGCCGTACTGGTAGAGCATGACCCAGTCGGGGTGCTCGGTGGCCAGTTCCTTGGCGATCCGCACGGCCGTGTTGGAGCCACCCGCTGCCGGCGACGAAATGATCTCAGCGCCCCACATGGCCAGCAGTTGACGGCGTTCCTCGCTGGTGTTCTCCGGCATGACGCACACGATGCGGTAGCCCTTGAGCCTGGCCGCCATGGCGAGCGAGATGCCGGTGTTGCCCGATGTGGGCTCCAGGATGGTGCAGCCCGGGGTCAACCGGCCGTTCTTCTCGGCCTGTTCGATCATGTGGAGCGCGGGGCGGTCCTTGGTCGAACCGGTGGGGTTGCGATCCTCCAGCTTGGCCCAGACCCGCACCTGCGCGGAGGGCGAGAGCCGGGGCAGCCCCACCAGGGGGGTGTTGCCCACGGCGGCCAGGGCACTGTCGTACCGCATCAGACGGCGTCGTTTCCGCTGGGGGCGCCGCCGGCGACGGCCGGCAGGATGGTGACGCTGTCGCCATCGGTGAGCGAGGTCTTGATGCCGCCCAGGAATCGGACGTCCTCGTCGTTGAGGTAGACGTTGATGAAGCGGCGCAGTTCGCCGCCGTCCACGAGGCGGTCGAGGATGCCCGGGTGACGGGTTTCGAGGTCGGCGAAGAGCGCTTCGATGGTGTCCCCGCTGCCTTCGACCTTCTTCTGGTCGGCCGTGTAGGTGCGGAGGATGGTGGGGATGCGGACCTCGATGGCCATGGCTGAGTGCTCCTGTCGGAGTGCGGAACTGCGGGATGACGACTGAACGGCACGCGGCTGCGCGTGGTCGTGCTGCGCGGGGGTGCGGACGGGCGTAGCCGCGATGGTCAGGCGGCGGGGCGCGACGGACAGATGGCGCTGGCGAGGCGGCACAAATCGACGTGCAGCCGCGCCACGAGCAGGGAGCCCGGCGTCCTGGCTGGGTCCGCGGGGCTCACCCCCGGGCACGTCGCGGCATTCACGTCATCGACAACCATGCGCTCATCGTATCGATTCCCGCTCACGCTCTCGGTAGCCCGTCTCGAATGCCGGGATTTTCGGTCGCACGATGTGAGACGCGGGGCGGGCCCGTGAGCCCTCGCCCGCCACACCAGCACCCCGCCCCAGACGGCCGGCGGTCGCGCGGACGACTGTGAGTACGCCTTTAGTACGCCTCGACGACCCGTACGTCTTCCTCGGTGACCACGCCGTCCACGATGCGGAACGAGCGGAATGGGAAGCAGCTGGCGTCGCCGGTGTCGGTGTCGGTGTCGGTGTCGGCGGTGGAGACGAGCACATAGTGAGCGCCGGGCTCGTTCGCGTACGAGATGTCCGTACGGGACGGGTAGGCCTCGGTCGCGGTGTGCGAATGGTAGATGACCACGGGCTCCTCGTCCCGGTCGTCCAGCTCGCGGTAGAGCTTGAGCAGATCACCGGAGTCGAACTCGTAGAAGGTGGGCGAGCGGGCCGCGTTGAGCATCGGGATGAACCGCTCGGGACGGTCGCTGCCCTCCGGGCCCGCGACCACGCCGCACGCCTCGTCGGGGTGGTCGGCGCGGGCGTGCGCAACGATCTGGTCGTGGAGGGCCTGGGTGATGGTCAGCATGGCGACAGCATAAGGAGGCCCGGCGAGCGCCTGCGTACGGGGCAGCGAGCCGGGCCCAAGTGCGGCGGATTCGTCGCTACGGAAGTGGCCCTGGCCGCCCGGCAGCGGGCTGGCCTGCCGTGCCGTGCGCTGGAGCCTCACGCAGCACGCCGGGCCCACCTGTATCGCTTGTCGCGGTACGAGGCGGGCCCGGCGTGTTGGTGCGGTGCGTGCCCCTGCGCTCGTGCGCGGAGCCGCGGCACGGGCGCAGGGGGAACCGATCAGTCCTTGGTGCCCTGGGAGTCGCTGTCGCCAGCGGACCCAGCGGACCCAGCAGAGCCAGTCGGCCCGTCGGGCTTAGTGGACCCAGGTGCGGCAGCGGCCTCAGCGGCCTCAGTGGCCTTGTCCGTCTTGCCGAGGGACAGTGGCGGCTCCTCGTCGCCCCAGTCCGCGGTGGCTGCGGCCATGGAGTAGTCCTTGCGGGCGAACGCCTGCGGGTTGCGGGCCTTCAGCACGAAGTAGCCGATGATCAGCACGGCGGCCCAGACCGGAGCGGCGTACAGCGACACCCGCGAGTCCTCGTCGAAGCCCATCAGCACGATGACCATGCCGATGAAGCACAGAGCGAAGATGCTGGTGTACGGGGCGCCGGGGGCCCGGAAGGTGGACTGCGGCAGCTCCCCGCGGTCGGCCTTGGCCCGATAGCGAAGCTGCGAGCAAAGGATCATGATCCAGGCCCACATGCCGGAGATGGTCGCGAAGGAAACGACGTAGTCGAATGCCTTCGATGGCCACTCGTAGTTGATCCAGACGCCGACCATCATGAGCGCGGCCGAGACGCTGGTACCAAGGAGCGGCAGGCCGTTCTTGGTGAGCCTGCTGAAGAACTTGGGGCCCTGACCGTTGAGCGCCAGGTCCCGCAGCATTCGGCCGGTGGAGTACATGCCGGAGTTGCACGAGGACAGCGCCGCGGTGAGCACCACGAAGTTGACGATGCCCGCGCCCGCCGGCAGGCCGATCTTCGCGAAGGCGGCCACGAAGGGACTGGTGTCGGGGACGAACTCGGTCCAGCTCACCACCGAAAGGATGATGATCAGGGCGCCGAGGTAGAAGACGGCGATGCGCCAGGGCACGGTGTTGATGGCCTTGGGCAGGGTCTTCTTCGGGTTGACCGACTCGCCTGCTGTGACGCCGACGAGTTCGACGGCGAGGAAGGCGAACATCACGATCTGCAAGGTCATCAGCGTGCCGCCGATGCCCTTGGGGAAGAAGCCGCCGTCCGACCACAGGAGGGTGAAGGATGCGGTGTCACCGGCGTCGGAGAAGCCGAGGGTGATCACGCCGAAGCCGATCAGGATCATGCCGAGAATGGCGGTGACCTTAATCATGGAGAACCAGAACTCAAGCTCGCCGAAGAGCTTGACCGAGATCAGGTTCGCGCCGAACAACACGACCGTGAAGACCAGTGCGGACACCCATTGCGGGATGTCCTCCCACCAGTACTGCGTGTACTTCGCTGCGGCGGTAACTTCCGTAATGCCGGTGACAACCCAAAAGAGCCAGTAGGTCCACCCGGTCACAAAACCAAAGAATGGGCCCAGGAACTCCCGGGCGTACTCAGAGAAACTGCCGGAAACGGGGCGATACATCAGCAGTTCGCCCAGTGCCCGCATGATGAAGAAGATGACCAAGCCTGCGACGGCGTAGGCGAGAATGAGGCTGGGGCCCGCCTTGGTGATTGCCTTTCCAGCGCCGAGGAACAGCCCCGTGCCGATGGCGCCACCAATGGCGATCATCTGAATTTGACGGCTTCCCAGCCCGCGCTGGTAGCCCTCGTTGGGCGCGACCCCAGTGGCCTCGCCGCTGTCGTCGTTCCGCGTATCGACCTGCGCTGAGGTCATGAGTGGTGCGCCTTTCTCCATTGCGACCCGGATGATCCGGATCGGGTCCCGATCCCCCCGGATGGAGTCCTGCACGCCGACGGTCGGTCGGCACAGCGCTCCCGCCGCGACAGGGGTGGCGTCGCGGGCGGCAGGTCGTGAAGATTTATCACGAGCCGACGGGTGATCAGTAGAGATGGCTGCGGCGTAGGTCACGAGAAAAATAGGACAAACAACGAGACGCTGGTCGATACCTACCTGCTCGGTGATGGGATCGTTATGCGGATTTGAGAGTCCGTTGAGCGAACACCATGTCGGCAAGTGTCCCGATATGGCGCCCATCACGTCCTCGCGCGTCCCCACCCATCGACGGGCCCACACCACCCATTCGGCGGGGAACACCGCACCGCCACCCCGGCGGAAGGCTCGCCTCCGGTGGCCCGCACCCCCTCCGCGCCGTCCCCCACTCACGCCGTCCCGCACCCGGCCCGTGATGGCCCGCACCCCGCTCCCGGCGGGCCCGCGTGCGGCCTTCGTACGACCGGGTGCGCCGACTACGGCATCAGCGTTTCGATCAGGGACTCCTGCATGCCACCCAGCCACAGGTACGCCATCACCATGGGCTTGCGAGAGTCGGAGTCCGGCAGCGTGTACAGCTCGCCGGCCTCCTCGTCATCGTCGGAGACCTCCAACCGGGCACCGATCGCCAGCCGCAGATCGTTCAGGGCGCCGAGCCACTGCCGGGAGGTCTCCGGGTTCAGCTCAAGGACCGCCCCGCCCTTGCCCAGCGCGTCCAGGGCGTGCACCATCGCCAGCGCGTCCTCCCGCTTACGGGCCCGCAGATCGTTCTCCGTGAAACGGCGAAACTCACCCGCCGCCTCGCGAGTCTTCTCGTCGTCGGCCGCGCCGGGGCCGCCGTACGCATCAGGAAAGAGCCTGGCGAGCGCCGGGTCGGATGGCGGACTGCTGGGCCCTTCGGCGAACAGCGCCGCCAGCGGGTCATCATCGTCGGCCGCCTGGTCGCCGGGGCCGATCAGCTCCAGGAGCTGGACGGCGAGGCTACGCAGGATGGAGATCTCCACCTCGTCCAGCGCGACGGCAGCGCCGCCGCCCGGAAGCGGCTCGAAGTGCCCCGCCATCAGCGGTCCTGCTGAAGGGTCGCCCACAGGCCGAAGCCGTGCATGGCCTGCACGTCGCGCTCCATCTCCTCGCGGCTACCGCTGGAGACGATCGCCCGTCCCTTGTGGTGGACATCCATCATCAGCTGGTGCGCCTTGTCCTTGGGATATCCGAAGTAACTTTGAAAGACATACGTCACATAACTCATGAGATTCACCGGGTCGTTGTGCACCACGGTGACCCAGGGGACATCCGGCTCCGGCACCTCGACGGGCGACTCGCTCGCGTCGGTGCGCTCGATCTCGGTCGGAGCGACGCTGAGCATCGGATGCGGCACGGTGCGTACGGCGACAGCGGATGGACGGAAATGGGCTCTCACCTCCCCCATGCTGCCACCCGGCGTGGTCTGGCGCACAAACGGCCCTAGAAATCGTCACTCTGACGAATATCGGGGGTAGCATCCCCCCAACCGTTCCACCCGAGATGCGAGGTAGACCCCCGTCGTGAACGCTGTGAACGCTGTGAACGCCGCGACCGCTGGGAGCGCCGCAAACGCTGGAAAGCCTGCAAGCACTGGAAAGGCCGCAACTGCTGCGGGCGCCGGAAACGCCGGGGACCTTGGGCTGCCGGTCGATGTGCCATCGACGGCGCTCTTTACCGATCGGTATGAATTCACCATGCTGCAAGCGGCGCTGCGCGGCGGCACCGCGGGGCGTCGCTCGGTCTTCGAGGTCTTCACCCGGCGCCTGCCCGAGGGCCGCCGCTACGGTGTGGTCGCGGGCACTGGGCGCGTGCTGGACGCCGTGGAGAACTTCCGCTTCGACAGCGGCGTCCTCAGCTTTCTGTCCGACCAACGGATCGTTGACGAGACCACGCTGAACTGGCTGGCCGACTATCGCTTCTCCGGCGACATCTGGGGTTACCCCGAGGGAGAGGTGTACTTCCCCGGCTCTCCGCTGATGCGGGTGGAGGGGACGTTCGCTGAAGCGGTGCTTTTGGAGACGGTGATCCTGTCGATCTTCAACCATGACTCGGCCGTCGCCGCCGCCGCGTCGCGGATGTCGGTCGCCGCCGGGGAGCGTCCGCTGATCGAGATGGGTGCCCGGCGCACCCATGAGCTGGCCGCCGTCGCCGCGGCGCGGGCCGCCTACGTCGGCGGCTTCGCGACCACGTCCGATCTCGCGGCGGGATTTCGCTACAACATCCCCACCGTGGGCACCAGCGCGCACGCCTTCACCTTGCTGCACGACAGCGAGCGGGACGCCTTCACCGCACAGGTGGCGTCGCTGGGCAGCGGCACCACGCTGCTCGTGGACACCTACGACGTGGCCGATGCGGTGCGTACCGCGGTCGAGGTCGCCGGGCCCGGTCTTGGTGCCGTACGCATCGACTCCGGGGATCTGCTGTTGCTGGCCCACCGGGTGCGCCAGCAACTCGATGAGCTGGGCGCCGACAAGACCAGGATCGTGGTCACCAGCGATTTGGACGAGTACGCCATCGCCTCGCTGGCCGCGGCGCCGGTGGACGCGTACGGGGTCGGAACCCAGTTGGTCACCGGCAGCGGGCACCCGACGTGCTCCATGGTCTACAAGCTGGTCGCCCGTGCCGAGTCCGACGCCCCCGGGGCGCCCTTGGTGCCGGTCGCGAAGAAATCGATGGGCGGCAAGACCTCCGTTGGCGGGCGCAAGTGGGCCGCGCGCCGCCTGGACGCGGACGGTGTTGCCGAAGCCGAGGTTGTGGGCACTGGTCCGGTGCCGCCCGAGTTGGCGGACCGCAGGCTCCAGGTGGAGTTGGTCCGCGGCGGCGAGGTCGTGGCCCGCGAGCCCCTCGACGCGGCCCGCGACCGGCACATCAGGGCCCGTGCCGGCCTGCCCCTGTCGGCGACCCAGCTCTCCCGCGGCGAGCCGGTGCTCCCAACGGAGTACGTGTGAGGCACGGCGGCTGCCTGGCGTGCGCGGGCTGGGGCCCGTAACAGCTGGGACCCGCACAAAGGCGCCGCTGCCGGACGCACGGGCCGCGCGGCCATCCCGTACGAAGGACGGGCGGCACCCATACGTGTGACGGGGGGTGCTCCCGGGAAGACCAGGTGCGCACGCATCATCGCGCGGCGTAGGTACTCCCCTACGGCCTGCCCAGTGTCTACTCTCGGTAACACCGGGTCGGGGTGCACACCGATCCCTCCTCCTCAGCCGGAAGGCACGCGCCATGCACCGGGCACTGATCGTCATTGACGTGCAGAACGACTTCTGCGAAGGCGGCAGCCTAGCCGTCCAGGGCGGTTCCGACGTCGCCGCCGCCGTCACGGACCTGATCGGTCAGGCCGCGCCCGGCTACCGGCACATCGTGGCGACACGCGACTACCACATAGACCCTGGCAGCCACTTTTCCGACCACCCCGATTACGAGCACTCGTGGCCGGTGCACTGTCTGGCGGGCACCGAGGGCAGTGGCTTCCATCCCAACTTCGCGCCGGCGGTCGCAGCCGGGTCGATCGACACGGTCTTCGACAAGGGCGCCTACTCAGCCGCGTACAGCGGCTTCGAGGGCGCGGACGAGAACGGCACGCCGCTCGCCCGCTGGCTCAACGAGCGCCAGGTGAGCGAGGTGGACCTGGTGGGCATCGCAACCGACCACTGCATCCGGGCCACCGCCCTGGACGCCCGGCGCGAGGGCTTCGACACGCATGTTCTGCTCGACCTGACCGCGGGCGTGGCCGAGCACACGACGGAGCGGGCGCTGAAGGAGATGCGCGCGGCGTCGGTGCGGCTGACGGGTACGCCCCTGCTCCGCTCGGCCTGACCTTCCCGGGCGGCCGGCATCGGCGGGCGGCCCGGCACCGGGCCGCCGTCCAGCCACCGTCCGTCCGCCGACCGCCCAGCCACCGTCCGTCCGCCGGCCGTCCAGCCGCCGGCGGGCGCCCGTGAGTCCGGCTCAGCCCGAGACGGCCCGTGAGCGCAGCGTGCTGCGCAGCAGGGCCCTGATCGGGTGCCAGGACTCCGTGTCGTCGTCCGGGGCCGCGCGCCAGACCAGGCCGTCCGGGTGGTGCAGCACGGCCGTGATCTCATCCGGGGTCGGCGGTTCCGCATTGCCGCGCAGGTAGACCGCGCGCAGTCCCAGGTTGCGTAGCCGGGTAAGCGCGCGCTGCCGGTTTGCGGCATGCACCAAGATGCGCACCCGAGGGCCCATGGCGGCGGTGCCGCTGAGCGCTCCCGTGCGAATGAAAGCGCTTTCCGTATCAGCCGCCCCAGGCTTCCCTCTGACCCCAAGGGACCCACTAGAACCGCCACCACCAGCCGTACCGAATCCGTGACCCAGCGTGCCGCCAGTCGCCGTGGCCGCCGGGTGGCCGAACGGGCTTGGCAGCGATACCGCTACCACCACATCGCCGCCCGGAAGCTTGATGAATCCGCCACCTGCCATGTTCGAGATCGCCCCCGTGAGACGTCGTGTCAATAAGAACTGTGCAGGGGCATCTAAACGCGAATCGGCCGCCGCCCGCTAGGGGCGACGGCCGATAACTCTTTGACCTGCGATTATGCTACTTCCGACCAGAAGGGCCGACGCGGAGGGTCATGGTGGACCCGTCCCAGGCCTCCTGGAGGATCTTGATCTGGGTGTTGGTGTCAGGAACCTTAACGGCGCCGGTCGGGTTGGTGTCGTACCAGTAGGTGCCCTTGCGGTCATCGAAGACGGACACGCCGCGCTTCGACTGCACCTTCGCGGCCTTGCCGTCCTTGTGGACGGTGTAGCCATCGGTACGGAAGTGGCTGAACGGCGAGTCGTACGCCTGGAAGCGGTTGCGCATCAGGCTGCCGTCCGACCACTTTTCGGGCTTGGCGTGCGCGTCAACCGGCAGGATCTGCCCCGAACCCGGGTGATCGCTCACGTTGTTGTCCGGCTGCGAGGTGTCCCACAGCCACACCAACAGGCCGTTCTGGTAGGGGTAGTGCTCGACCCAGTCGGGCTTGCTGGAGGCCCAACCGAAGTTGTACGGGCCGACCTTGAGGGTCTTGTCGTACGAGACGTACTGCCGGTTCTCCGCGATGTAATACTGCGGGTACTCCTTGGTGAAGGACTCACCGATACGCGAAAAGCCCTTGCTGGCCCAGCCGTTGTCGTCGCCCTCGGCGCCATCCTCGAACAGCGGCGTGCCGTCAGCGGTGACCACGATGGCGTCGGCCGCGAAGCCGTTCTGCGCGGCGCCACCATCGGTCTGGTAGCGGAAGCGCAGGTCGATCTTCTTGCCCGCGTAGGCGTCCAGCGAGTACGAGAGCTTCTTGTACGCGTTCGAAACGCCGTGCAGCGCCGGCTTGTTGCCGCCGTCGCGCGGGACCGGCTTGCCGTCCGCGGTGCCGTCGATGGGCGTCCAGTTGGCGCCACCGTCGGTGGAGACCTCCGCGTAGAGGTAGTCGTAGTTCTCCTCGATGTCCCACCAGCCCTGGAGGTCAAGGGATGCCTTGGCCTTGCCGGTGAGGTCCACGGGGCGCGAGAGGGTGTTCTTGAGGTCGTTGCCCATGCCGCTCCACCACTGCTTGCTGCCAGCGGCGGGCTTCACGATCTTCGTGGTGCTGGTCTTGGCGGGCAGATCGACCAGCAAGGCCTGCTTGTTCTTGGTGTTGTACTCGGCCACGCCCAGCTTGTGCGTGGACTTCGTGGCCGCCTTGGCCTTGTCGTAGTTGAGCCAGCCCAGCTGGAGCTTGTCCCAGGCGTTCATGTCGCCCGGCAGGTCGCCGATGCTGTCCTTGCCCCGGCCGAGCCAGGAGCCGGTGGACATCAAGGACCAGAAGGCGACCGAGGACTCGGCCTTGTTCGTGGTGTCGTACTCGTCCGGCAGACCGAGGTCGTGGCCGTACTCGTGGGCGAAGACGCCGAGTCCGCCGTTCTCCGGCTGCATCGTGTAGTCGCCGACCCAGATGCCGCTGCCGCCGATCTCGGAGCCGCCAGCCTTGTTGTCGGCCGGGCCGGTCTTGCCGGCGTCACTGCCGTACGCGTACCAGCGGTGCGCCCACAGCGCGTTGGTCCCCTGAGCGCCACCACCGGCCGACTCGTCCTCGCCGGCGTGCACGATCTGGAAGTGGTCGATGTAGCCGTCAGGCTCGTTGAAGTTGCCGTCCGCGTCGTGGTCGTAGCGGTCCCACTGGTCGTACTTGGACAGGTCCGCCTTGATCTGCGCGTCGGTACGGCCCGCGGCCTTTTGGTCCTTGGCCCACTGGTTGACCCCGTCGCGGATCAGGTCCCAGGCGTTGGCACAGTTGGTGGAGCCGCAGAAGTTGGACCCGTAACGGGCCTCGTTGCTCTCGACCTTGACCCAGTCGGAGACCTCGCCGTCCACCGAGTAGCGGCCCGAAGACTGCTTCTCGTAGTACTTCTTGAGGGACTCCTTGTTCTTGTCCTTCGAGAAGTACAGGTCAGTGAAGTGCTTGCGGTTGTAGTCCGCTTGCCAGGCCGTGCTGTTGTCCTTGGCACGGTCTGGCTTGGCTATCTTGTTGTGCGCGGGGCCGGCGTCGCCGCCGTACTTCTTGACTGGCGGCTCGGGCCCGTCCGGGCCGTCCGGGTCGTGCATGGTCTCGTTGTCAACTTTATCGCCGAACTCGACCAGAATCGTAAAGATCTTGTCGGTCTTCTCCCGGCCCAACTCGACATACTTGCCCTTGTCGAGCTTGACCACCTTCGACGCGCCACGCTGTTCGGTCTTCGCGTCGCCGGAAATAACTTGGCGCAGCGCGTCCTCGCGCTGCGCCTCCTGCTGCTCACTGAACGGGCCCGCCAAGTTGTGCTCGACGTGATCGTTCGGCGCCGCGGGATCGTGGCTCTTCGTATCTGTCGCCGCGCTGGGAGCGCTGCTGCGGTCGTCGGCCTGAGCCGATCCCACCGCGAGCGCGCCCGCGCCGAGCGCTCCGATCACCGTGGCCACGGCGATGGATCTCATCGCCCTCCGTTGAATCTTCACTTTAGAACTGCCTCCCCGGTCAAGCTGAGTGTCGCTATTTGACCGGAGTTAATGGAGAAAAAACAGACCTTGACTTGAACACGCCAGGCACGTACGTTTCTCGGTTTCAAAATTACGGATAACGGACGCCAACGGTCGCGCTAGTGCCGGCCCTTGATTGGCCGAATGATTCCGTGCGCCCCTTGTGCACCTGCACCGTGGGTTAGGTCACGCTTACTGGACGCTCCTCTGGGGCATTCAGCACCGTAGAGTGTTTTTGCTGGTACGCACCCGTATGACTTACTCCCCCACATCCCCTGAAGTTCTCCCAAATCGTCTTCTTGAGGACGGATACCGCCATGCCGCGTCCGACTCCAGCTCAGTTCGCTTACGGTTCGGCGACCGTCGTCTTATCGACTCTCGCCATGTTGCTGCTCTCCGAAGCGCGATCAGGAATGGGTGTGGCGGTCATCTCGGTGGCCGGTCTCGCTCTCGGGCTCCTCGTCGCGGTCACCGTTCCCATCCCCCGGCCCGCCGCGTCGTCCCCCGCGCGTGATGCAGCAGGCCCGTCCCCGCTCACCCGGCTTCCGTTCCAGCACTCCGAGCCCAGGCCGAGCGAGCACTCCCTCCACAGTTAATCGGCGGCTCACCCAAGCACAGCGATCGGTGGCGCGCCTGCGTTCGCTCACCGGTACACACCGAAACCGGCCCGTAACTACGGGCCGGTTTCGGTGTGTTGGGCCATTTTCGAAATCATGTCTGGCGGACTACGGCCCGTGCTGGGCGGTGCTGCGCTGAGCGGGTACTGCGGTCAGCAGTACCGCGGCAAGCGGTGTTGCCGTACCGCGAATGGGCGTCAGCTGCCGCGCGTCGCTGTCACCGCGCTTCGGCTCACGGTGCCTCGGTCAGCGTGCCTCCACGACCACCGTCTTCGCCACCTTGTCGTGCAGGCACTGCCGGAAGGGCTTGTCCCACGACTGCCACAGCGAGTTGAGCAGCCAAAACAGCATCCCCACTCCGATCGGCTGGGCCACGCCGGGCAGGGCGTACACCGCGGCCCGCGTCCAACCCCTGCCACGCGGAACATCACCATCCGCGAGCATCGCCACCCGGATGCCCGCCGCCTTCTTGCCCAGGGTCTGGCCGTCCCGCGCGAGCATGGCCCCCTCGTAGACGAAGTAGACGATGAACGTCACGATCGCGCTGAGAATGGACTTGCCGATGTCCGGGCTATCCGGATCATCCATCGCGGACTGTAGGGCGCCCGTGGAGGCCAGCGCCAGCGTCCAGATGACGCCCAGGATCAACGTGTCGAGCAGCCGCGCCAGGAACCGCTGACCCGCGGTGGCCAGCGGGGCCATCCCCTCCGGGATACCAGTGGGCTTCGACATCGGGTACGGGGAGTGCGGCTGCCCGAACGGGGGCGGCGGCTGGTGGGCGCTCATGCCCCGATTACATCAGCGCACGCCCCAGTCGCCCCTATCGGGCCGGGAAATCCCCACCAGGTCGTTATCCAGACGGGATGTGCGCCGGCGCGCAGGGGGCGTACACGCGCCGGGGCGCTGCGCCCTCACGGGGGGTGAGTTTTCAGACGGGTCAAACAGGTGCCGCTACGGAAACGCGCGTCCCCCGGCAGGCCCGGCGCCACGCCCCTGCCCATCCGGCACACCGGCACACCCAGCGCACCCGCCCGGCCCGACTCACTCGGTCGAGACGACAACCGTCTTCCCCGCCTTGTCGTGCAGGCACTGCCGATACGGCCTATCCCAGGTGCACCACAGGATGTTGACCAACCAATAGACAAAGCCGCAACACGGGACGATCTGCGGCAATGCGTACGCACCGGCGCGGAACCACCCAGGTTGCCCCGTCGGATTCGAGCCATTATCGAGCATCGCCACCCGCAACTTCATCAGCTTCTTGCCGACCGTCTGGCCCTGGGTGGTGAGCATCAGCCCCTCGTAGATGAAGTACACGAGGGCGAAGACGATCTGCGTGGCGGAGGACTTGCCGGAGTCGTCGGCGTCGGTCGGGTCATAGCTGCCGAGCGAGAGCAGCATGATCGCGCTGACCGGGATGGCGACGATGAGCGCGTCAATGATCCGCGCCATCAACCGTCGTCCGAGCCCCCCGAGCGGCGGCATCCCGGCAAGCGGATCGGCGGCCCCGCCATAGGGGTCACCGTCATAGGGACCGCCACCGTACGGCGGAACGCCGTGGCCACCGCCTGGCGGGCCACCCGGTTGATCCCCGTACGAGCCACCGTAGGGCGAGCCGCCGCCCGGCGAGCCGTTGTACGGGCCGCCGCCACCGGGCCCCTGGCCAGCGCCGGGGGGCGGACCTGCGCCGGGAGGCGGGCCAGCGCCGGGGGGCAGGCCAGCGCCTTGCCCACCGCCGCCTGACGGGGTGCCGGCGCCGCCGTACGGGTCGCCCGTGCCGCCGCTCCCGTACGGCGGCGGGGATGACGCCTCGTGCGGGGGCTGCTGCGGCTCCTTTGACAACGGGTCGTTCTCGGGCGGTTCGCCGGAGCCGGGCCTGGGCTGGTCGGTGCTCATGGCCCGAGTCGAACCCGGCGCCCGGCCCGGCGCATCCGGCGAGCGCCGTTCGGGCGACCGCACTGGCCCATCCGGGTGCAGGGAAGGGGGCGGGCCACTCAGGAGCAGCCCTCGCCGCGCGCCCTACCGCTCGTTCGACGCCACGAACGTACGGGCCGCCTTGTCATGCCAGCACTGCCGCCACGGCCGGTCGAACAGACACCACACCACGTTCGCCACGCCGACCACCAGCAGCCCGAGCACCCCATACACCAGCCATCGGCGCAACGCCGTGGCGAAGGTGGGAGTGGCGTGGTCCTCGATGTCGAGCACCCGTACCCCGCACAGGCGCTTGCCCAGCGTGCGGCCCCACTTGGCGGTGGGGAGCACCTCGTACACCACGCCGAGCAGCAGAAGCGCGGCGAGGATGATGGCGAGGTAGGTGCCGGTGGTGCCGTCGAGCAGATAGACCGTGACGGTCTCGCCGCTCTGCTTGGCGCTGTCCACCTTCTCGTCGATGTGGTCCTTCGCCTTCGCCCACAGCGGCAGCGCGATGGTGGCGAGGAGGCCGCCGAGGGCGACCGTGTCGATGAGCCGGGCGCCGAGCCGCTTGCCGAGTGCGGCGGGCCTGCCCTGCGCCTGGGCGGCGCGCAAGAACGGGTCGTCCACCGGGGGCTTCCACGGCATGACGTCATCAAGCTGGTTGCCGTAGGCCGGGCTTGGCCCGGGCGGCTGTGCGAGGTCGTGCACGCGCCGCGCCCAGTCGGCCTGACCGGCGCCTACCCTCGCACCGGCGCCCGCCCCAGCGCCGCCACCGCCCGGCATCGCGGGCTGGGCCGGTGGCGGTGCGGGCGGCCCTGCGGGGCCCGGCGGTGGGCCGCTCTGCGTGGGAATCTGAGTGCCTGGCACCGGCTGCGGATACGCGCCGTCGTGGGGCGCGGCGTACGGGAGCGCGGCTGATGCTTGCGCGGACGGTGCCTGCACAGCCGGGGTTTGTGCAGCCGGTGCTTGCGCAGCCGGGGTTCGCACAGGCACTGATTGCACAGGCGGTGATTGCACAGACGGCGAGTGCACAGACGGGGCAGTTGGCGCGGTGGCCGCGGGTGTGGTGGCCGCGTCCGCGCCGCCGAGCGCGCCGGTGCGGCCCAGGGCCCGGATGGTGAGCGTGCCGTCCCGCCCGCCGCTGGTGCCTTGGTCTCCCAAGGCGCCGTCGCTCGTCGGCTGTTGGCCACTGTCCGGCGCGGCCGAACCGCTGTGCCCGGCGTCCTGGCCGCCACGGCCGCGCGGGACGGCCCGGATCGTCAAGGTGCCATCGCCGCCGGCCTGCGCCGGAACACCGGCGCTTCCTGGCTGTGCCCGCTCGCCTGCGACGCCGGACCCGGCCGGCTGTGCCGTGGCCGCCGAGTCGTTCGGCGCGCCGCCCTGGCGAGGTACCGAGGGGGTGGCACCCGCGGGCAGGGCCGCGCGGGGTGTGGCGCCCGCGTCGAGCTCGCGGCCCTGGGACCGCGACGAAGGCTCGGTGGTGAGAGCCGGTGGCTGTGCTGGCGACTGTGTGAGCGACTGTGCTGGTGCTGGGGAGTGCGCCGCTGATTGGGGTTGGGCCGGCGGTGTGCCAGCGCCGGTCCTGGCGCCGGCAGGGGCCGGGCCCATGCCCGTTGGGGGCACCACGCGCGGGTCGGCCGGGGGGTCGCCCCAGGCGGGAGCGTCGCCCCAGGCCGACGCGGCGGCGGGGCGGAAGGGGGTCACGTCGTCGGCGCCCCAGGAGATGCGCTGGTCGCTCTCGCCACCGAACCCGGCCTGCCGGGAGGCGTCGGCGTGCCAACCGCCGCCCGGTTCGGGGCGCGCGCCGTGCAACTGCTGGGCCTCGTCCCAGTCCAGTACGTCGGCCGAGCCCGCGGGGGCCATCGTGGGCCCTGCGTCGCCCGCGCCCGAGACGCCTACCTCGCCGCGCGGGCGCAGTTCGGGCAGCGCGTCGCGGTGGCTGCCCGCGGCTGGCTGTTCGTCGAAGAACATCGGGCCGGTCTCGTCCGGGATGACCCCTGCTTGCTGGGTCGAGGCGATCGGCGGTTCCTCGGTGGGGGCCAGGTACGGGTCAGGGTCGCCGCCGCCGGCCGGCGGGGCGGGCAGGGCCTCACCGTCGTTCGGTGCGGGCCGGCTGGTGCCGGGCACCCAGGCGGCGCCGTTCCAGTACCGGATGTACCCAGGGATGGACGGATCAGGGTAGTAGCCCTGCGTGGGGCCGCTGTCGCCGGGCGCGCTCATGGTCTCCGATGTCCCGTATCTGCTCGGCCGGTCCAGCCGTGCGGTCTGTGCGGTGAGTAGCGCTACGCAGTCTGCCGCACTGGCGTGGCGCGGTGAACAGGCGCTCCGCGACCCGTTGGGCTGGCCGCGCAAGCCGCAGCGCGGCTCCTAGGTCTACCAGACGGCCCGTCCCACTGGGGCCCGCATACCCAGCGACCACCCTCACGCGCCCGGGTTCCGGAGAAATTCTGACTGAATGCGTGAAGTCGCGTAATGGTGCGGGGGGTAGCGCGCTCTCACCTGTGTGGGCCGCCGTAGCGCGTCCCGCAGTGAGCGAAGCAGAGCGAGCGAGAACGCAGAGCAGAGAGGGCGCACCGCATGCATACCGTGGTGGAGCGAGAACTGGAACTGAACCTGGTGCTGTCGCCCGAGCGCAGCATCCCCGTACCGGCCAAGCTGATCTACCGTACGGACGACCCGTACGCCGTCCACATCACCTTTCACCTTGGCTCCGACTCCCCCGTCAACTGGACGTTCGCGCGTGAACTGCTGGTGGAGGGGGTGTTTCGGCCGTGTGGGCACGGTGATGTGCGGGCGTGGCCGACGAAGGTGGACGGTCGCAGCGTGGTGTGCGTGGCGCTGAGTTCGCCCGATGGTGATGCGCTGCTTGAGGCGCCGGCGACGATCGTGTCGGCCTGGCTTGAGCGGACGCTGCGGGTGGTGGTGCCGGGCTCGGAAAGTGAACTGCTCGGGATCGACGACGCGCTCAACGAGTTGCTGACGCCGATCCCGGGCGACGATGTGTGGTTGCACGGCCCGTGGCCCTCCGACGATTCGCCGGAGGGCCACGGGGCGTAACGGTGCGCGAGCCGGCGTCAGCTTGCCTGGGTCTCACTGACGGTGAGGAATTCGATGGCGTGCCCGTCGGGGTCGTCCACGTACAAGCCGCGACCGCCCGAGCGGTGGTTGAGCTGCTGGGGGCCCTCGTGCCCTGGCTCGGACCAGTAGGGCAGCTCCCGGCCCTGGACGCGGGAGTAGATCTGGTCGAACTCTTCCTCGGAGACGAGGAAGGCCAGGTGTTGCAGGACGATGTGGTCCGGCTCGACGATGAAGTCCGCGTAGTCGATGGTCAGGCCGCCTTCGACGGGCACGGCGACGAAGGGGCCCTGTGGCTTGGGCTCGGGCGCGCCGAGCAGGTCGGTAAGGAAGTGGGCGGAGACGGCGCTGTCGGTGCTGTGCATGATGGTGTGGTCCAAACGCGCTGGCACGGTGCCTCCTGTGCTGCTGAATGCCCTTACGAGGGTGGGTCTTTGGCCTCCTTTGACGGTAGGTCGGTGACTGCCACCCGGGAATCGGGCTTTCGCCGTACGACCAGCGGCCCGTTGTCCCCAGCCCCTGGGCGGAGGCCGACCCCACGCGAGCGTGTGGACGTTTGGGGAGCATCCGGCCCGGCGGAGCACCCGGGCCCGTAGGCAGCATGGCGTGGTGGCGCGGCGCCGGCACAGGAAAAAGCCCAGTGCTCACATCGCAGTGAGCACTGGGCTTTAGGTGCGCGCCAGATCAGCGGCCGTGGTCAGACAGGTGCACCTTGTTGTGCTTGATGTTGTTCTGGGTGTGGTTCTTGGTGTTGGTCTGGGTCTTGTTGTGCACGTGGGTGTTGATGTCATCGAAGATGGTCGGAGCGTTGACCTTGGTGTCGTGGATCACGTCGTCGATGTTGGTGACCGTCTTCGTGCGCTCCGAGTCGCCGGTGATGATGTCGGCCGAGGCCGTCGTCATGGCGCCGGCGCCGGCGACGAGGGCCGCGGCGGTGGCGGCGGTGGCAAGAATGTGACGAATGCGCATTTACTGCTCCTGGTGATGCGAGGTGTTGACGGAACCAGGCCAACTAAACAGTCACTAGGGGCGATAAACACGCACGACACCGCGTATGTCCCAACTTGCGCCCGGATGGACCATAGTTGTGATATTCGGCCCGGCTCGGCCGATCGCCTTCCCGCGACCGGCGATACGGACCTCGGCGGGCGCCTCGGGCGTGGCAACTCGCCGGGCACCTCGGGTGGTGGGCAAAGGGCGCATTAGAAGAGCTTTCCGGGGTTGAGCAGGCCCAGCGGGTCGAAGACGCTTTTGATGCCTCGCTGCAACTCCACTCCTACCGGCCCGAGTTCGCGCGCCAGCCACTCCTTCTTCAGTACGCCCACACCGTGCTCACCGGTGATCGTTCCCCCCAGCTCCAAGCCGAGGGCCATGATCTCGTCGAAGGATTCGCGGGCCCGCCGGGATTCGTCGGGGTCGGCGGCGTCGAAGCAGACGACGGGGTGGGTGTTGCCATCTCCCGCGTGGGCGCAGACCCCGATGGTCAGGTCGTACTTGTCGGCGATGGCGGCCGTGCCGTCGATCATGTCGGCCAGCCGTGATCTGGGCACGCAGACATCGTCGATCATCGTCGCCGGCCTGATGGCCTCCAGGGCGGGAAGCGTCTGCCGTCGGGCTTGGAGCAGCAGTTCGGACTCGGCGGCGTCGTCGGCGGGCACGACCTCGGTGGCCCCGGCCTCGGTGCAGATCTGCCCCACGACGGCGAGGTCCGCGCTGGGGTCGGGCGTGTCGAACGCGGCAAGGAGCAGCGCCTCGGTGGATTCCGGGAGGCCCATGTGGGTCAGCGCGTTGACGGCGCGGACGCTGGTGCGGTCCATGAGTTCAAGCAGCGCGGGCGCGTGGCCACGCTCCATGATCGTGCAGACGGCCGCGCAGGCGGCGGCCGTCGAGGGGAACTCCGCGGCCAGTGCCAGTTGCTCCGGTGGCGCCGGTCGCAGCGCGAGAACGGCGCGTACGACGATCCCCAGGGTGCCCTCGGAGCCGACGAAGAGCCTGGTCAGGTCGTAGCCGGCGACTCCCTTGGCGGTGCGGCGGCCGGTGCTCAACAAGCGCCCGTCCGCGAGGACGACCTCTAGACCGAGCACGTATTCGGCGGTCACCCCGTACTTGACGCAACACAGGCCGCCCGATGCGGTGCCGATGTTCCCGCCGATGGTGCACTCCTCCCAACTGGAAGGGTCCGGCGGGTAGTACAAGCCCTGCTCGGCGACGGCGCGCGAGAGCACGGCGTTGATGACACCGGGTTCGACGATGGCGATCCGATCCACGGCGTTGATCTCCACGATGCGGTCCATCTTGACCAGGGAGAGCACCACGCAGCCATCGGACGCGTTGGCCGCGCCGGACAGGCCCGTACGAGCACCTTGCGGAACGACCGGGACCCGCAGGGCGGTGGCGGTGCGCATGACGTGCTGGACCTGCTCGACGGTGCGCGGCAGGACGACGACGGCGGGGCTGCCCGCCGCGCAAAAGCTCGCCATGTCGTTGGCGTACGAACGGGCGACGCCGGGGTCGGTGAGCACCGCGTCCGCGGGAAGTCCTGCGCGCAGTCGCGCCACGAGATCGGTCATACCTCCAGCCTGGCACCGGTTTCTCCAGGGTGGAAGGTCCCACCGCCACGCGGCGCCGGCCACGGCGCAGACGGCCCGGCGCCTCGTGCCGGGGGCCCACTGCGATCCCCGCGGCGGGGGCCCACTGCGCCCACTGTGGTGCCCGCTTCGACGCCCTCTGCGACGCCCGGTAGTGGGACGGCGGCATGACGGCCGGCGGTGCGGGGAAGGACTGGTGCGTCGGGACCCAAGGCGCGCGGCCTGTCGAAAGCGGGTGGCAAGGGACGAGGACAAAGCTGGGCACGTATACGCAGCAGCGGCGAAAAGGTCACGCTCCCGCACCCGGTTGGCGGCCAGAAACGGTGCGTTGGGATGAACGGGCGACTTCGACGGCAACCGTTGGCGAGCACCGCAGTTAGTGACTGTGTCTGGACGCCTCCACGGCGCCTAGTGCCCAACGCATACCTAGGAAGGTCACCGCATGAACGCCAAGAAGGTGCTCGCCGGCTCGATGCTCAGCCTCGCCGCCACCGGCTTCGCCGTCACTCCGGCGATGGCCGCCGAGAGCAAGGACTCCGGCCGGTTCGAGCAGAACATCCAGATCATCGACGACCTGTGCCCGACCATTCAGGACATCGACGTCATCACCATCGAGGTGCTGGACGAAGCGCGCGCCAACCAGTGCAACACGATCCACGACAAGGCGGCGCAGATCGACAACTCGGACGCCCCGGGCCTGCCCATCGGGCTGCTGGGCTCCGCCGTTAACTGACAGCGCTGAGCCGCCAGCGCTGTTCCCTCCGGAAGATTTCTTTCCGGGAAGAATGGCCCCGGGTCCCGTGGAATTACTTCACGGGCCTTGGGGCCTTCTCCATGTTCACACCGCATAGCACCGCACCGCCCCGCATAGCACCGCACCGCCCCGCAACAGACGGGGCGGGTCGCGTCAGTGTCTCGCGAGTGTCTCGCGCCGGTCGGCAAGATGCCGACCGGCGCGACGCTGCTTCGCGGTGGTGTGCCGGCCCCCGTCGGGAGCCGGCGCCTGGGTTACAGGTTGCCGCGGAGGTCCTGCTCGCGCTCGATGGCCTGGAAGAGGGCCTTGAAGTTGCCCTTGCCAAAGCCCAGCGAGCCGTGCCGCTCGATCATCTCGAAGAAGACGGTCGGACGGTCCTGAACGGGCTTGGTGAAGATCTGTAGCAGGTAGCCGTCCTCGTCACGGTCGGCGAGAATCTTCAGCTCGCGCAGCGTGTCGAGCGGCACCCGGGTCTCGCCGACCCACTCGCCGAGAGTGTCGTAGTACGAGTCGGGGGTGTCCAGGAACTGGACTCCCGCCGCGCGCATGGCCCGTACCGTGGCGACGATGTCGTTGGTGGCGAGCGCGATGTGCTGTACGCCGGGGCCGTTGTAGAACTCCAGGTACTCGTCGATCTGCGACTTCTTCTTCGCGACCGCGGGCTCGTTGAGCGGGAACTTCACCTTGCGGGTGCCGTCCGCGACGACCTTGGACATGAGCGCGGAGTATTCGGTGGCGATGTCGTCGCCAACGAACTCCTTCATGTTGGTGAAGCCCATGACCTTGTTGTAGAAGCCGACCCACTCGTCCATCTTGCCGAGCTCGACATTGCCCACGCAGTGGTCGATGGCCTGGAAGTTGCGCTTGGCGGGCGGCTCGACGATGGGGTTGGCAGGCGCGAAACCGGGCAGGTACGGACCGTCGTAGCCGGAGCGTTCGACGAGCGTGTGTCGGGTTTTGCCATACGTGGCGATGGCGGCCAGCACTACCGTGCCGTGGTCGTCCTTCACCTCGTGCGGCTCATCCAGGCCGGTGGCGCCGTGCTCGATGGCGTAGGCGTATGCCGCGCGGGCGTCCGGGACCTCGATGGCGAGGTCGATGACACCGTCGCCGTGCTCGGCGACATGGTCGGCGAGGAAGCGCCCGTAGTCGGTGGCGGGCTTGATGACGGAGGTCAGCACGAATCGGGCGCCGCCCGACACCAGGACGTAACTGGCGGTCTCGCGGCTGCCGTTCTCCGGTCCGGAGTAGGCGACGAGCTTCATGCCGAAAGCCGTCGCGTAGAAGTGAGCGGCCTGCTTGGCGTTGCCTACGGCGAAGACGACCGCGTCCATTCCCTTGACCGGGAAGGAGTCGGCCTGCTTGGCCGTCTCGGGGGTCTGATCCATGGTCTCTGTCATATTGGCAGGCTCTCTCCGATCCACAAGGTGCGCAATAGTTTGTGCATCTACTGGGCAACATGACTAGTGGTTTCCGAGTTTCGCCGGACGATCTGTACAGGATGACTATCACGGAGGTGGCCAGGCCGCATGGGCATAAAACGGGGTGAGGGAAATGGGGACGGAAAGGGCCGCGATGAGCATTGACCGACTGGACGGTCGATTGATCGAACTTCTCGCGGAGGAGCCTCGCATCGGCATCCTGGAGGCGTCGCGACGACTGGGGGTGGCGCGTGGGACAGCGCAGGCGCGGCTTGACCGGTTGCAGGCAGGCGGAGTGATCAAGGGGTTCGGGCCGCAAGTGGACCCGGCGGCCCTCGGCTACCCGGTGACGGCGTTCGCGACGCTGGAGATCAAGCAGGGACAGGGCGCGGACGTGCGCAGCCACCTGTCGACGGTGCCCGAAGTGCTGGAGTTGCATACGACAACCGGCCACGGTGACATGCTGTGCCGACTGGTGGCGCGCTCGAACGCCGATCTCCAGCGGGTGATCGACCGGGTTGTGGGCTTTGATGGCATCGTGCGGGCCTCGACGGCGATCGTGATGGAGAACCCCGTCCCGCTGCGGATCATTCCGCTGGTGAAACAGGCAGCAGATGACTGATCCGTCCGCAGAACGAGGAGAGACACCATGAGTTTCTGGGAGTACGTCGGCAACCGGCGCGCCCAGTTGCTGTTAGACACCTACCAGCACGCCAGCGCCGTTTTTCAGTGCATGGTGCTTGCCACCGTCCTCGGGGTGCTCATCGGCGTGCTGACCTACCGCAGCGAGTGGGCGGGCAACCTCGCCATCACCGTCACCGCGACCATCCTCACCGTGCCGTCCCTGGCCATGATCGGCCTGCTCATCCCTCTCACCGGGCTGGGCGTCGCGCCCACGGTGACCGCGCTGGTGCTGTACGGGCTGCTGCCCATCGTGCGAAACGCGATCGTCGGGCTACGCGGTGTGGACCCCGATCTGGTGGACGCCGCGAAGGGGCTCGGCATGTCGCGCCTGGCCCGGCTGATCAGGGTGGAGCTGCCGCTGGCCTGGCCGCCCATCCTCACCGGCATCCGGGTCTCCACGCAGATGCTGATGGGCATCGCCGCGATCGCCGCGTACGCCTCAGGGCCCGGCCTTGGCAACGAGATCTTCCGCGGCGTCGCCTCGCTCGGCAGCGCCAACGCGGAGAACAAGGTCCTCGCGGGGACGCTGGGCATCGTCCTGCTGGCGCTGATCTTCGACGCCGTGTACGTACTGATTGGACGCCTGACCATATCCAGGGGGATTCGTGCCTGACACCACCGAAGGCCAGCGCATCGGCAACGCCCCCGAGCGCGGCCCCACCACCGGCGCCACCATTGAGCTGGAGAACCTCACCAAGCGCTATCCAGGCAGTGAAGCGGCTGCCGTGGACAACGTGAACATGGAGATCAAGGCGGGCGAGACCGTGATCTTCGTGGGCCCGTCCGGGTGCGGAAAATCCACCACACTGAAGATGATCAACCGGCTGATAGAGCCGTCCTCGGGCCGTATACGCATCGGCGACGAGGACGTCACCGGCATCGACCCGGTCAAGCTACGCCGCAAGGTGGGCTACGCCATCCAGTCATCGGGACTTTTCCCCCACATGACGGTCGGGCAAAACATCGCCCTGGTGCCCAAGATGGCCGGCTGGCCCAAGGGCCGCATCAAGGCCCGGGTCGAGGAGATGCTCGACCTCGTCGGGCTCGATCCGCGGGAGTTCCACCACCGCTACCCGCGCCAGCTCTCGGGCGGCCAACAACAGCGGGTGGGAGTGGCGCGGGCGCTGGCCGCCGATCCCCCGGTACTGCTCATGGACGAACCCTTCGGCGCGGTCGACCCGATCACTCGCGACCACCTCCAGGACGAGCTGATCCGGCTCCAGCACGAGCTGCACAAGACCATCGTCTTCGTCACCCACGACTTCGACGAGGCGATCAAGCTGGGCGATCGGATCGCCGTGCTACGCGACCACTCGCACATCGCCCAGTTCGACACCCCGGAGGCGATCCTCACCAACCCGGCCGACGACTTCGTCTCCGGCTTCGTCGGCGCGGGAGCCGCACTCAAGCGGCTGAACCTGACCCGGGTGCGGGATGTGGAGGTGGAGGACATCCCGACCGCCGGCATCGACGACCCGTTGCAGTCCATCTTCGACCTGTTCCGCTCGGCCTCGATCAACGAGGTGCTGCTGCTCGACCGACACCGGCGCCCGTACAAGTGGCTGCGCCGCGGCGACCTCAGCCGCGCCAAGGGCTCACTCGCCCGCGCCGGCACGCTGGTGCACGACACGGTGACCCGCGATGCCACGCTCCGCGATGCGCTGGAGGCCGTGCTGACCGACAACGCCGGTCGGGTGCCGGTGACGGGGCGGCGCGGCGAGTACACCGGCGTGGTGGACATGGAGACGCTGATGAACTCCGTACACGAGCTTCTTGAGGCGGACCGGTTGGACGCCGTAGAGCACCAACACCAGCTGCAAGAGGCGCGCGCCCACCAAACGCACGCGGAGCAGGAGGGCGCCCCCGGCGGCGGCGCGACGCGCGTGCCGGGCCAGGAGGACGACGCATGAGCCGGATGAAGCGCAACGGCGACGACGAACCCGGCCGATCGGGCGGCGGGGCGGGGAATGGATCGGGGAGTGGGTCAAGCGCCAGGTCAGGCGCTGGGTCGAGTCACGACCGTGGCAGGCACCACAGCCCGGACCGGGTGGAACGCGGCCGAAGCGAACGCGTGCGGCCCGAGCCGATGCAGGGAGGCCGGCCGGCCGGTGAGCACGAGGTGCGCGGCCTGGCCTTCCGGGACGACCTACGCGTCGAGGAACCCGAACGGCAGCCGCTCGCCCCGGCAATCGCCCCGGCACCCCGGCTGACCTGGCAAAAGCTCACATTCTTGCCCGTCACCGTCGCGGTCGGACTGCTGGCCACCTGGTTATGGTTCCAAGGCGCCGATCTCGACTCCATCGCGCGCAACGCCATCGCGGACGGCAATGTGTGGCTGCGGCTGCGGCAGCACATCGAACTCACCGTGATCTCCACGTTCTTTGTGCTGATCATCGCCATTCCGCTGGGCATCGCACTCACCCGGCGCAAGCTGCGGTCCGCGGTCCCGGTGGTGATGGCCATCGCCAACATCGGCCAGGCCACCCCCGCCATCGGGCTGCTGGCGCTGCTGGTGATCTGGATGGGCATCGGCACCAAAGCGGCGCTGTTCGGCATCGTCGCGTACGCCGTACTACCCGTACTCTCCAACACGGTCGCGGGCCTACGCGCCATCGATCCCACACTGGTAGAGGCCGCACGCGGCATCGGCATGTCGGCACTTGGGGTGCTGGGGCGGGTGGAGTTGCCGCTGGCCGTGCCGCTGATCCTGGCTGGCGTACGCACCGCCCTGGTGCTCAACGTCGGCACGGCGACGCTGGCGTACTTCGGCGGCGCCGGCGGCCTCGGCGACCTGATCGCCACCGGCATCAACAACCAGCGCATGCCGGTCCTGGTGCTCGGGTCCATCCTCACGGTGGCGCTCGCGCTGCTGGTGGACTGGCTGGCGTCTGTGGTCGAACTGCTGCTGCGCCCGCGCGGGCTTGAGGGGGACGCATGAGGACACCTGATACGAGCCCGCCCCAGGGGGCTGCCCAGGGGCGCACCCGGTTGGGCGCCCGAATAAGTGCCCGGGTGAGCGCCCGCATGGGTGCCCCGCGGCGGAGTCGGACGGTGCTCGGCGCGGGACTCGCGGCGGCGCTGCTGGCCCCGGCGCTGCTGAGCGGCTGCGGGCTGCACAGCGGAAGCATCATGGCCGACGATGTGGAGCCGGGCACGATAGGCCAAGGTAAGCCGCTCAAGGGCGCCGACCTGACCGTGACGTCAAAGGAGTTCACCGAGCAGATCATTCTGGGCCAGATCATGGGCATCGCCTTCCAGGCGGCCGGGGCGAAGGTGCTTGACCGCACGGGAATCCAGGGCTCGATCGGGGCCCGGGAGGCGATCAAGTCCGGTGACGCGGACGCGATGTACGAGTACACGGGCACCGCCTGGATCACCTACCAGGGCAACGAGAAGCCGATCACCGATCCGCACGAGCAGTGGCTCGCGGTACGCGACGCGGACCACAAGAGCGGCATCGAATGGCTACAGCCCGGCCAGCTCAACAACACGTACACGCTGACGACGAACGAGGCGAACGCCAAGAAGTACGGCACCAAGAACCTCTCGGACGTGGCCGCGGCGACCAAACGGGATTCGCCGCCGACGCTGTGTGTGGAGACCGAGTTCTCGGTGCGCGATGACGGCCTGCCCGGGATGCGTAAGGCGTACGGGATGAAGCTCCCCGGCTCACGGGTGCGGAAGATGGACGCCGGGGTCATCTACCGCGAGGTGAGCAAGGGCTCGGCCTGCACCTTCGGCGAGGTCACGGCCACCGATGGGCGCATTCAGGCGATGAACCTGGTGGTGATGAAGGACGACAAGCACTTCTTCCCCAACTACAACGCCGCCCCGGAGATCAACGGCAAGGCGCTCAAGAAGCACCCCGAGATCGCGGACGTGCTCAACCCGATCACCAAGAAGCTGACCAACGCGGTAGCGCAGCGGCTCAACGCGAAGGTGGACGTGGACGGCGATGACCCGCACGACGTGGCGCTTGACTGGCTGGTGGACGAGGGGTTCGTGAAGGAGGGCTGATTCGGGGGCGGGTTGGTTCCTGGAGGGGCTGAGGCTTGGAGGGGGCTGAGGCTTGGAGGGCTGAGGTGGCGCGCGTCGAGGTCCGCGGGGCACGTGGTCGGGCTCTGGTGAGCCCGACCACCCCAGCGGCGATCCCGTGCTGGATCGGTGCGGGACCTGACTTCGTGTAGGGGCGTTCAGGTGTCATAGACGGTGGGGCGGTGCCCGACGTGTACCACCCACACCACCAGCTCGCCGTTGTCGATCGTGTAGAGCACCCGATAGCCGCCCACCCGTAGGCGGCGGCGGTCGGGCTGGGAGACCAGAGCGGTGGATTTGAGCCCCATCGGGTCGGTCTCCAGCTCGGTCAGCTTGGCCAGGACACGGAGGGCCATGTCGCGCGGGATCTTGCGAAGCTCGGCTTGGGCGTCGGGTCGGAAGACGGTGCGGTACTCACTCACTGCGCGCCAGCGTCTCCCTCATGATCTCCTCGATCGGGATGCCGGGTGCCGAATTGGCCATGCGCTCGTCGATGATGCGGTTGATCTCGCGCTCTTCCCATTCCTGGTACCTGCGCAGCACCTCGATGGAGACCACCGCTGCGACCTCCTTGCCGCGGCGCGTGATGACAGTGGGCACGTCGTCGCGATCAGCGCGCTCCACCACCTCGGCAAGGTGGGCGCGCACATCGCGGATGGACTCTATGGGCAGAGGCTGCGTCATGCGCTCAAGCGTACCGAGTGACCCATGTGTACACAACAGACCATGGCGGTGGACGGCCCCGCTTAGCGGCGGGCGCGTGTTGGGGACGTGCTGGGGACGTGCTGGTTGGACTTGCGCTGGATTGGTGCCGGGTAGGGACTGCGATGGCCGCGACTTCGCCCGAAGCTTGGTGCTGAACATTCCGTTTTTCGTTGTGCCATGCGGCTCCCGCGAGAACGACGGTCACGGCGGTGCGGAGGTGCGCGATCTCGCCGGGCAGTTGTGACGGCCAGCACCCAGGCGAGGTGGGGGCGCACGGCCTTAGCCGCCGAGTACGCCGGTACTGTCCGTGTGGAACAGCGTGTGCGCGAGCGCCATCCCGGCCGGGCCGCCGGAGGCAGTGGTCTCCGGTTCGTACGGAGGTGGCGGTCCAACTCGCTGATCGAAACCTTCCCGGCAGTGGTGTTTCGCATGGGCCCCAGCCGCGAATCGGGGCCCGTGCGGGTGTCCGCTACCTGCCCGATCGCCTGCTGCCTGTGCGTCGTGGTGTTCGCTGGTTCAGGTGGGCGAGGGTGCGGGTGTAGTGGTGGGTCCAGAGGTGGTTGATGTGGGTGAGTGCGGTGGTGGCGAGGAGTTGGAGTGCGGGGGTGGCGGTGGGTAGGCGGAGTGGTGGTTCGTTTTCGCAGAGGTCGGCGGTGCCGAAGGTAGAGACGTGGAAGCGGGCGTGGCCGCTGTGGGCACGGTGAGTGGCCATCCACACGTCTACCTCGGCGATGGTGAGCCTGTCGTCTGCCTCGGCTTCGCACTCGTCGCCGTCTCCCAGGCAAAACGCGGCGTAGCCGTGCCGGTGGGTCTGCCAGTGGCGGGGCAGGGGGATCATGGTCGGGTTTCCTTTCGGGGTGGGGTGGTGAGGGCGGCGTGTAGGGCGCGGGTGATGACGTCGTCCAAGCCCTCGCTTGCGACCCAGCGACGGCGGTGGGGTGTGGGGTGGCAGTGACAAAGGCTAAATTCCCCGGCCGCCACCTGGGCGTCGGTGCCGGAGGTCCATCCGCCATCGACGACCAGGGTCATGCGCTCGGGGCGGCGGAAGTCCGTGGCCAGGACGCGATGGCGAGGTGGCAGTTGCAGCCCGAGTGCGCATGCGGTGCGTGCGGCTGCGGACAGCAACAACTCACCAGGGCGCAGGATGACACCAGGCAGATACCACGGCGGCGCACCCTCGTGCACGAGGAGAACCTGCGGCAGACCGCCGGTCACATCGCCTGGTGCGTGGGGGTTGCGGGGTTTCCAGATCAGCAGGGCTACGCGAAGTTGCCGGGCGCTCATGGGGTGCTGTCTGGGGTGGCGGGGGTGTCGGCGAGGTGGTCGAGCCCGCAGTCGCTGGGTGTCTTGCCGTTGGTGGTCATGATCCCGGCAGCATCCGCGCCATCCGACCAGAAGAATCCGCCCGCCCCGGCGAGCGCGTCCAGCGGCAGTTGGATGCGGTGGGGGTTGGTACGCAGCTCGCCTTCCGCTAGAGCTTTCGGGTCGAACAGCGCGCCCTCGTAAGCTTGTTGAAACTCTACGTCTGTAGCGGGCTCCCACCCGTTTACGGGGTCGGACCGGTCAGTGTTGGCGTTGGCGTTGGCGAGGAAGAACCGCAAGACGGTTCCCTGGACCGTTCGTACGGTGTGCTGCCCGGTCAGCACCAAGCTCCGCTTACCCGGACTGCTCACGGGCGGCCCACTGTTCTCACGCCGGTGCCCCGCGCCCCGGTGCGCGTGCAGCGCGTCCACGGCTTCTCGGTACTGCGGCCAATCCCGCAACGCGCGAGCCCGGTCCCGGACGATGGCCACCGCCCGGCACGTGGCGCAGGGCTGAGTGCTGGGCTTGGCGTCGGCGTCGGCGTCTTCCACCAGGGGTACGTCAGACGCCAACTGATCGTTGAGCGCTAGTAGTTGAGACAGCTTGGCGTCGATTGGTTCCGGGGCTGGCGGCCAGTGTTCAGGCTTCTGCATGGGGATCAACCACCGTCACGGTGGCGGCAGCTGGGGCAAGCGCAGTCCGGCCACCGGGCCGGGTAGTGCTCTCTCAGCCACCGGGGCGTCACGTCGTCGGGTTCGATGGTGAAAACCGTCGCGGCCCGACTGATCCGAGGCGGGTCCTCGCCGGGGCGTCGGCGGTAGACCTTGATGGTCATCGTCGTCATGACTTTTACTCCAGGAAGTGTGCGACAACCTCCCTCGCGCGCAAGCGACTTGACTGCACGTCAGATAATCACGTAGATAATGAGGGAGTCGGCTTGGCCACTGAGTGTGATCAAGCACTTACAGCATCCGCTAGGTGTGCGTAGGCTGTAAGTACCTAGGCCTTAAACCCGCGAAGTTAAAGGGAGGTCGAACGCCCATGCCCATGGAGACCGACGACCGTGGTCATACTTCCGAAAGCGGCAGCATGTTGCAGTTCTTCGGCGGAAGACTGCGCAAGGTCCGGAAGGATATGGGCTGGTCACAGGAAGTGACAGCACTGAAGGCGCACAGCACGAACGCCATGATTAGTTACATCGAGAACGCCAAGCGCATCCCTACGGAGCAATTGGCTCAAGATCTCGACGTCGCCTTTGAGACTGACCTCTTCAGCGAGATGCACTCGCTAGTGCTCGAATACGTGTACCCGGATTGGTTTCGTCCGTACGCCGAACTTGAGTGCCAAGCCACGGCTATCCGGATCTTTGACTCGCAACTCGTATCCGGACTGCTCCAGACCGAGGCATACGCGCGAAGCGTTCTCGCCGCACGGCGCCCGGCCCAGCTCGATGACCTGGTGGCCGCTCGGATGACCCGGCAGCAAGTTCTCGAGCGCGAGAACCCCCCACGCTTGTGGGTGGTACTTGATGAGATGGCCTTAATGCGGCACATCGGCGGTCGCGATGTGATGCGCGAACAACTTCATCGGCTGCTTGATGCCGCACGGAACCCTCTGTGCGTCGTCCAGATCATCCCGCGCCAGGTTGCGGCGCATCCCGGCATCGAAGGCCCCTTCACGCTGCTCAGCTTCGACGGAGGTGGTGACGTGCTCTACGTCGACGGGTTCTCGCAGGGCCGGGCTGCGCTGTCGCGCGAAGAAGTGGTTGACGCGCGACACGCGTACGATCTACTTCTAGGGCTCGCGGCATCCCCTGACAGCTCCGCTGAACTGATTCGCGCGCATATTGAGGAGATTGAGCAGTGACAACTGACAGCCTGGAAATGGTCGTCACGTGGCGCACCTCCAGCTACAGCAGCAGCAACGGCGGCCAGTGCGTAGAGGTCGGCGCAGGGATACCGACCACCGTTCCCGTCCGCGACTCCAAGGACCCCCACGGCTCCACCCTCACCTTCGAACCAGCCGCCTGGAACGCATTCATCACCAGCATTAAAACAGGCGAGTTCAACGACTGAGCCCGCGCAATTCATCCGGCACGTGCTGGAGGTTTATCAATGACCACCGAAATGACCATCCCTGAAGATATCTGGTTGAAGTCGTCCTACAGCCAGTCCAACGGTGGCGAGTGCATCGAGTGGGCCCCTGCACACTCGGCCACAACCGGTGTCGTCCCCGTTCGCGACTCCAAGAACCCCAGCGGCCCCGCCCTCGCCTTCACCGCGTCAGCCTGGTCGGCGTTCGTCGCCGGAGTCAAGGCGGAAGAGTTCGGCGTCTGACCCGCCAGCGCAAACTGCCCCGTCACTCGGAGAGTGGCGGGGCTTCGTACGTGCGGGAGCACTCCAGCGCCCCCACCTCTTCCGCGAGAGTCTGACTCTTCCGCAGGAGCCTGCCGCCTCGCCCCCGAGGGCCGCCGAGGGCCCGCCGCCCGCCGCTGACCTCCCGCCGCATGTGGTCAATGCCGTTCGCCAGCCGCGGCCCAGCGGCCCTAGCATCGGCGGCCATGACACATCCCGTAGACCTGCATCCATTCCGTATCGACTTCCCGCAAGCAGATCTGGACGATCTCCACGAGCGGCTTGACCGCACTCGGTGGCCCGACGAGTTGCCCGGGGTCGGGTGGGCGTACGGGGTGCCTCTCGGATATCTCCAGGAGTTGGCGCACTACTGGCGGCACAGTTACGACTGGCGCGGTGCCGAGGCCCGGCTCAACGAGTGGCCGCAGTTCGTCACCACGATCGACGGGGCGCGCGTTCACTTCGCCCATATCCGGTCCCCGGAGCCCGGTGCGACGCCGCTGCTGATGACGCATGGCTGGCCGGGCTCCATCGTTGAGTTTGCGCGGGTCGCGGGGCCGTTGACCGACCCGAGGGCCCATGGTGGCGACCCGTCTGAGGCCTTTCACCTCGTGCTGCCCAGCATTCCCGGGTTCGGTCTGTCCGGGCCCACGACACAGACCGGCTGGGAGTTGGGCCGGGTCGCCGCCGCCTTCGCTGAACTGATGCGGCGGCTGGGGTACGAGCGGTACGGAGTGCAGGGCGGCGACTGGGGAGCGGGCATCTCGCGCGAGCTCGGCCGGACGCATCCCGACGCCGTCATCGGCGTTCACCTCAATCTGGTGCCCGGGGCGGCGGCGCACGAGCCCACCGCCGCCGAGCTGGCCGCGCTGAGCCCCGCGGAGCGGCAGCGCACGCTGGCCTCCTGGGAACGTAACCAGCAGTGGATGCGCGAACGGCAAGGGTACGCGGACATCCAGTCCACCCGGCCGCAGACCCTGGCCTACGGGCTCACGGACTCGCCGGTCGGCCAACTGGCGTGGATCGCGGAGAAGTTCGTGGAGTGGACCGATTCGAGAGATCGTCCGGAGGGGGCTGTGGACCGCGATCTGCTGCTGACCAACGTGATGCTGTACTGGCTGACCGGTACCGCCAATTCCGCCGCGCGCATCTACTACGAGCGGGCCCACGCCGACTCCTGGGGCACAGCCCCTGCGCCGTCCACCGCGCCCACCGCCGTAGCCGACTTCCCCCAGGACAACTTCATCCCCCTGCGGCACATCGTCGAGCGGACCAACCACATCGTGCAGTGGACGTCGTACGAGCGGGGCGGGCACTTCGCCGCCGTGGAGCAGCCGGAGCTGCTGGTCGCGGACATCAGGACCTTCTTCCGCCGGCTTGCCATCGGGTAGGCCGTGGGGCCATCGGGATGGCTGGTGCCGGTGAGAACGACTGCCGGTGAGAACGACTGCGCCGAGCAGCGAACCTTACAAAGCAAGCAATGCAAAGCATTCAATGCAAAGAAACCCTTGCAAGGGTTTCTTTGCATGCTTACGCTTGCCGTATGGCCACCGAAGAGAATCCGCCCGAGGCGCCGCCACCCAATCCACCCGCAGCGGCCTCCCCCAAGAAGGCGCCGCGCTCCGTGCGGCAGCTCGATGCTCGCTCGCTGCGCGGTCTGGCCCATCCGCTGCGGATACGGCTACTCGAACTGCTGCGGCAGAACGGTTCGGCGACCGCGTCGCAGCTCGCCGACCGGCTCGGCGAGTCCAGCGGCGCCACCAGCTACCACCTGCGGCAACTCGCCTCCTACGGCTTTGTCGAGGAAGAGACCGGGCGCGGTACGGCGCGTGAGCGGTGGTGGAAGGCGATGCACGAGGGCATCCAGGTCGACGACCCAGAGACGTTCCTGCGCCACGCCGACCCCGAGGTACGCGGCGCCGTTGACCTGCTGCTGCACGAGATCGCCAGCATCCACACCAGCGAGTTGTCCACCTGGCTCGGCTCGCTGCACACCTGGCCGCAGGAGTGGCGCAGCCGCGGGAACATCAGCGACCACACGCTGTGGCTCACGCCGGAGCTGATGAGCGAGCTCGATGGGCGGCTACGGGAGGTCATCGAGGAGTACCAAGGCCAGGTGCCGGCCGATGCCGATGGCGCCGCCTCCGTCCGGCTGCACCTGCACGCCTTCCCGCGCGAAGGCGGCCAGCAGCGCGCAGCGCGGGACCACGACGAGCCGAAAGAGCGAGACCACGACGAGCCCAGAGAGGAAGCCACGTAATGCACTCGGACATCCACGCGCTCTCGCACGGCTACCGCGCGACGCAGTTGCAGACAGAGGCCGACGTCTGGCGACTGGCCCACGGCCGGGCGCAGGCCACGCGGCACGGCCATCGGCGCACTCCGCGCAGCCTCGTACGGGACCGATTCGGCTGGGCCCTGGTCGGGATCGGTCTGCGGATCGTCAGCCGGCCGCTCAGCAGCTCGGGACCTCTTTACCGGCCGCGAGGGCCTGGAGGGACGACACCGCGTCCTTCAATTCCTTGACCGGAATGAGCTTCAGCCCCTTGGGTAGTTCCTCCGTCACGTCGGAGCACTGTTCCTTGGGTACGAGGAAGACGCTGGCCCCGTCGCGCTTGGCGGCCTTCGGCTTGAGGCCCACGCCGCCCACCGGGCCGACCTTGCCATCGGCGTCGATCGTCCCCGTACCGGAGATGATGCGCCCGCCGGTGAGGTCGCCGCCGCGGCCGTCGCCGTCCAGCTTGTCGATGATGCCCAGCGAGAACATCAGCCCTGCGCTCGGGCCGCCGACCTTGCCGAGCCGCAGCGTGATCCGTACCTTCTCCGGCGAGCGGTGCAGGTAGCTCAACGCGGCCTGGACGGCGGTGTCTTGCGACTCCTTCATCTCCTTGAGGTTGTGCTTGTCCACCTCTTCGGGAGAGTCGCCGACCGGGTAGACCGAGTCGCGCGGCATGACCGCGCGTCCGGTGTCGAACCAGCCGCTGATCACGTCCTTGAGCCGTACGTCCACCGTGGGCCCGGTCGCGACGATGGCCGTCATCCGCAACTGCCCGGTGGTCTTGCGGGTCTCCGCACCGGAAATGGTGATCACCTGCTCGCCCTTGTCGGAACCGAGCACATTGGCGGTCAGCCCGGGATAGGCGATCGAGAACGGCAACGGCGCGAACGCCACGGCCGCAAGCAGGGCGAGCACGAGCGCGGAGCAGACCGCGAGGATACGAGCGCGAAGGGACACGTCCGCCACCCTAAAGGACCCGCGCGCCGCCCCCCTCGCGCAGGGCGGCCCACGGCGAACTGGTAGGTGTGCTCGGCGCCGGTGCCGGGAGCCGGCGGCTCCCGGCCGGTGCGGAGCCAGCGGACCCCGGACAGCTAAGGACCGGCTTCAGCGCAGGGCGTCCGACACCTCCTTCGCGGCCTCTACTACGCGGGGGCCCACGCGTTCGGGCACCGAGTCAGCGAGCATGACCACGCCGACGCTGCCCTCGATGCCCGTCACTCCGAGCAGTGGTGCCGCCGCGCCGCTTGCGCCCGCCTCAAGCTCGCCGTGTGTGAAGGCGTAGCCGGTGTCGGCCGGGGCCTTGCGCGCGGCGAGGATGGCCCGCCCGGCAGCACCCCGATCCAGCGGGTGCCGGAAGCCGGCGCGGTAGGCGACGTGGTAATCGGTCCAGGTCGGCTCGACGACAGCAACGGCGAGCGCTTCGGCGCCGTCCACCAAGGTGAGGTGGGCGGTGGCGCCTATGTCCTCGGCGAGTGAGCGTAATGCGGGCATGGCCGCCTCGCGGACGAGCGGATGCACCTGGCGGCCGAGCCGGAGCACCCCCAGGCCCACGCGTGCCCGGCCGCCGATGTCCCGGCGGACGAGCGCGTGCTGTTCGAGTGTGGCGAGTAGACGGTAGACAACGGTGCGGTTGACACCGAGCTTGTTGGACAGTTCGGTCACGGTCAGGCCGTGGTCGGTGTCGGCGAGCAATTTGAGGACACGTAGTCCTCGATCGAGCGTCTGAGAGGTCTCCGCGGTCACGACGCCCCTCCTCGGGTGAGTGGCGGCTGCATCCGTGCCAGCGCCACCGGTCCCATCGGCAGCGCGCGGAAGAGGCCACCGGTCGCGGTTCGCACGTACCGGCCGCGCTCCGCGGCGGCGCTGCCACGGGGCGTGTGCGTGGGGGAACGCTAGCGAGCGAGTCCGCTCAGCGGAAGAGTTCGTCCACAATCCGGTCAACCCGTTCCGCTCCGCGCCCCACGCCCGCCCCGTTTTGAGGCGATGGGCCGGGTTAGTGGGCACGCCGTGGGGCCGTTGACCGGGGCGGTGGCCGGTTGCGGTCCGGCAGCCGTACGTCGGCGTCGCTGCCGAGAGGTCGTACACGTACGGGAATCCGCTCCCCCACGCCGCCGAGCCGCCCACCGCCGCCGGCACCCCCGCGGCCCCGCGACGGTGTTCCGTACGACCGCGGAAACCTAGCGACCGGCCGGTCCCTCCGCCGCGGGAGTTGCCGCAGCACGGGCGTCAGCGCATGCGCGTGGCCCACTCGCGGACCTTGATGATCCGCTCGCGGAGTTGGCCGGCCGTGGCCTCCGCGCTGGGGGGGCCGCCGCACACGCGGCGCAGTTCGGTGTGGATCACGCCGTGCGGCTTGCCGCTCTGGTGGACGTACGCGCCGACCAGGCCGTTGAGTTCCTTGCGCAGGGCGAGGAGTTCCTTGTGGCTGACGACGGGGCGGCGCTCGGCGGGGATTTCGAGGAGGTCGGCCTCCTCGTCGGGCTTCTTTCGGCTGTGCGCGATCTGCCGCGCCTGCCGGCGCTGGAGCAGCAGCTGCACCTGGTCAGGCTCCAGGAGTCCCGGGATGCCCAGGTAGTCCTGCTCTTCCTCACTGCCGGGGTGGGCCTGCATGCCGAACTCGGCGCCGTCGTAGAGCACCCGGTCGAAGACCGCGTCCGACTCCAGCGCCTCGAAGGAGAGTTGGTCCTGCTCACCGGTGTCCTCGTCCTGCTGCTTCTCGGCCTCCTGGAGGAGCTTGTCCTCCTCCGCGTACGGGTTCTCTTCGTTCTGCTTCTTGGGCTTGTCGAGGACGTGGTCGCGCTCGACCTCCATCTCGTTCGCGAAGTCGAGCAGCGTCGGGATGGTCGGCAGGAAGACGGACGCGGTCTCGCCGCGCCGCCGCGAGCGTACGAAACGGCCCACGGCCTGCGCGAAGAACAGCGGCGTCGAGACGGTCGTGGCGTACACGCCGACCGCGAGCCTGGGCACGTCCACGCCTTCGGACACCATCCGGACGGCGACCATCCAGCGGCTGTCGGACGCGCTGAAGTCATCGATCCGCTGTGAGGCGGCCGTCTCGTCGGAGAGCACGACCGTCGGCCCCTCGCCGGTGATGCCGCGCAGCAGCTTCGCGTACGCGCGGGCCTGCTCCTGGTCGCTGGCGATCACCAGGCCGCCGGCGTCCGGGATGCCCTTGCGGACCTCGGTCAGCCGGCGGTCGGCGGCGGCCAGCACATTGGGCATCCACTCGCCGCGCGGGTCGAGCGCGGTGCGCCACGCCTGCGAGATGGCGTCCTTGGTCATCGGCTCGCCGAGCCGGGCGGCGATCTCGTCGCCCGCCTTGGTCCGCCAGCGCATGTTGCCGCTGTACGACAGGAAGATCACCGGGCGGACGACGCCGTCGCCGAGCGCGTTGCCGTAGCCGTAGGTGTAGTCGGCCGATGAGCGGCGGATGCCGTCGTTGCCCTCCTCGTACACCACGAACGGAATCGGGTTGGTGTCGGAGCGAAACGGCGTACCGGTCAGCGCGAGCCTGCGGGTCGCCGGGTCGAACGCCTCCAAGCACGCCTCGCCCCAGGACTTGGAGTCGCCCGCGTGGTGGATCTCATCGAGGATGACCAGCGTCTTGCGCTGCTCGCAGCGGTTGCGGTGCAGCATGTGGCGCACGCCGACACCCGCGTACGTCACGGCGATGCCGTGGTACTCGCGGCTGAGCGGGCCCGCCGAATACTCCGGGTCGAGCTTGATCCCGACCCGGGCCGCGGCCTCCGCCCACTGCTTCTTCAGGTGCTCGGTCGGGGCGACCACGGTGATCTGCTGCACGACGTGGTGATGCAGCAGCCAGGAGGCCAGCGTCAGGGCGAAGGTGGTCTTGCCTGCGCCAGGAGTCGCGACGGCCAGGAAGTCGCGCGGCTGGTCCTGGAGATACTTCTCCATCGCCCGCTGCTGCCAGGCTCGCAGCTTGTTCGCGGTACCCCAGGGGGCCCGGCCGGGAAAGGCAGGTGAGAGGTGGTGATTCGCTGTGGTAGTCACGGTCTCCGTCGGGCTGGACTCGGGATCGGCAACCGCGTCAGCCTACCTGTGCCGCCGGGCCCGGCACGGACGGATGGGGGGAGGGTGGCTGAGGGTGGGACTCAGCTCACACTCCCCCGGTCCCGGTCCGGCTTGTCGTGACGTGAGCGACCTACTGCTCGGCTGCGGCGAACCGCGGCAGCGACTCCGCGGTCTTGGGTACGTCCAGCTCGCCTTGGCACACGCTCAGTACGAAACGCTCGGCCTCGTCCACGTCAAAGCCCTCGGCCAGCGGGTGGCCGTTGATGTGGAGAAAGACCCAGGTCGCGTACCAGGCGAGGCGCTTGTTGCCATCCACCATGGCGTGGTTACGGGCCAAGGACTCCATGAGTGCGGCGGCCTTCTGCCACACATCGGGGTAGGCGTCTTGGCCGAACACGCTGGCCTGGGGGCGAGCCAGCGCGGACTCCAACAGCCCGTAGTCGCGTACCTCGCTCGCCCCCAGACGCTCCGCGAGGCCCAGCAACTGCGGCAGTGCCAGGTAACGCATCAGGCGAGCCTCCGATTGAGCTCGGCGCTCACCTTCAGCACGTGGTCGGCCGCCTCGTTGAAGAGACGGGAATGCTCGTTGATCGCGGATACCACGGCGTCGTGGGCGAACGACTGCATGCTGCGCCCCTCCGCCTCCGCGCGCTCTCGTAGGGCGTCTAGCTCTTCTTCTGTGAATCTCAGATTCAGACCAGCCATGGCCTAACAGTACCGCGTAGTACCACGCGGTACTACTCCTTTCCTGGCCGCAACCTCGTCGCCACCGCCGCCCCCACCACCGCCATCGCGGCCATGCCCAGGAAGACGGCCACGAACGCGGCCGGGTGGCTGGACGATCCGGCGGCGGCCGACGCGTCGTGCGTCCCGGTCGCCGAACCGCCGCCGAAGGCGACGAAGAGCACACCGCTCGCCCCGACCAGCGTGATGTTGCCGAGCGCGTCGGAGACCTGGAGGGACGAGGCATTGGAGCCCGCGTCCTGCGGGCCAGAGAGCTTGAGCAGCAGCACGCTGCCGCCGGAGATCGTCATGCCCATGCCCATGCCGCCGATGACCCAGGCCACTGCAACGACCCAGGGGCTCACCCCGTCGATCAGCGCGGTCGCGACAAGACCGATGGACATCGCGATCAGCAACATGCCAAGGACCATCAACCGCTCTCGGTGCGCCTCAAGGCGTGGACGGCTTTGGGTGTACGAGCCAAGGGCCCAGGTCAGGCCGCCGCCGGTGAGCGAGAGACCGGCCGCCGTGGGCGACAGGCCGCGCTCGGTGACCAGCATCAGCGGAACGAAGCTCTCGGCGCCGAGGAAGGTTCCGGCGGCCAGGCCGCGCAGCAGCACCACCGATGGCAGCCCGCGCGCGGCGCGAAAGGTGCCGGCTGGCAGCAGCCGCAGGATGCACGGCACCAGCAGCGCCGCTCCGACGATGCCAGGTATGAGGGAGAGCCAGTGCAGGTCCTGCACCGCGTACTGGAGCAGCCCCGCCCCCGCAGCGGCCGTGAGGGCCAGCAGGATGCGGCGGCGGTTCATCGCCGGGCTGCGCTCACCCGGCGGGAGCCCGCGCAGCGCGGGCAGCATCACCGCGAGCGGCAGCAGTATCAGCAGGGGGATGGCGAGGAAGACCCAGCGCCAGCCGATGTGCTCGGTGATCGTCCCGGCCACCACCGGGCCGACGATCACCGGCAGCACCCAGGCGGCCGAGAAGGCGGCCATCACATTGGGCTGGAGCCGCCCGGGATAGGCGCGGCCGACCACCACGTACAGCGCCACGATGACCAGGCCGCCGCCAACGCCCTGGACGCCACGACCGGCCACGAACATCCACATCTGCTGGGCCGAGCCCGCGACCACCAGGCCGGCCCCGAACGCGGCGATCCCCGCGAACAGCGGCGCGAGCGGGCCCTTGCGGTCACACCACTCGCCGGAGAGCGCCATCGCGAACAGGCTGGCGGTGAAGTAGCCGGAGAAGGCGAAGGCGTACAACTCCACGCCGTTCAGGCTCTCCGCGGCCACCGGCATCGCCGTGTTGACCGCGCTGGCCTCGAAGGCGATGAGCGAGACGACGGAGATGATGCCGAGGGTGAGCGCGCGGTAGGCCCGGCTGAGCACGGTGCGTTCGTCGGCAGCCGGCTCGGCGGAGAGGTCGGGACCGGGGGTGGGGGTGGGGGTGGGGGTGAGGTCGGGGCCGGGCACGGGACCAGGGGTGGCGATGAGGTCGGGACCGGGCACGGTGGGGGCCGATTCGATGGCCACAGCGGCGGTGGCAGCGGAGGCAGCAGTGGCGGAGGTGGCGGGTGGTGCTTCGGTGGCGGGGCTGGGAAGGGTTACGGCGGTGGGGCCGGGTGCGGAGCCGGATATGTCGGGGGCGGCGGGAGCCGCACCCGCGCCGACGGCGTGGGCCGGGGCCCCGGCCGTGTCCACACCGTGCGGATCGAGGTCGGTCATGGCGTCAGCGTAAGGGCCATGAGCCGTGTACACCCCTGTCGCACGATGGGCTTCGCCTCGTCCATCCGGCCTACGTCTCGGGGTCGGAGTACCGGCTGTGCTGCCGCGTTGGGGGCTGAATCACGGCTGTTAGGAGGACGCTTACGGCTCTGCGGGAGGTCGGGGTAACGGCTCCGTAGGGAGCGGCTGAGGGTCCCGCGGCGGCGGCAGGGCCCGCGCGCCGGCCCCGGGCCCGGGGGTGGTGGGCCCGGAACCGGGCGGACCGGCTGGGGAGGTGGTGGTGGTGCCAGTGGAGGCAGTGGAGGCAGTGGAGGCAGTGGAGGCAGTGGAGGCAGTGGAGGCAGTGGGAGGCTAGGTCGTCAGCAGGACGCCCGCGTACGACGCACCGGCGATTACCAGCCATGAGCACAGGCCGAGCGCCGCGACCCGGCCGCCCGTGCGCGCCAGCGACGGCAGGTGCACCGCACTGCCGAGGCCGAAGAGCGCCGCGGCGAGCAGGAGTTCCTGCGCATGATCGGCCGTGTCGATGGCGCCGCCGGACAGCCACCCGGTGCTGCGCAGCGCGACCATCGCCAAAAAGCCGAGGACGAACAGCGGTACCAGGGGCGGGCGCCGCGCCCCGGGCCCGGCGCTGGGTCGGGCCGCCGGCGCGGCGGCATCGGTGGCATCGGTGGCGCCCGCAGCCGTACCGGCCTGGTTCGCGGATGCGGTGGACGTCGCGTCAACCCCGGCTTCTCGGGGGGCCGTACGAGAGCGAGACCGTGCGCGTACGGACAGGGCGACGGCCGCCACCAGGGGGGCGAGCATCGCCACGCGCATCAGCTTGACCAGGACCGCATCGCTCAGCGCGCCGGAACCGGCGGTCTGCGCGGTGGCCACCACCTGGCCCACGTCGTGCACGCTCGCCCCAGCCCAGCGGCCGAACTCGGCGTCGCTGAGGCCGAGGGGGTGTTGGAGTAGCGGCAGTACGACGATGGCGAGGGTGCCGCACAGGGTGACCAGGGCCACCGAGGTGGCCACGTCACGCTCGTCGCTCTCGGATGCCTCGCTGACCGCGCCGATGGCCGACGCGCCGCAGATCGAGTAGCCGGTGGCGATCAACAGGGGCTGGTCGCCGTTCAGACCGAGCTTGCGGCCGAGCCACAGGGTGCCGAAGAAGGTGGCCGCAACCACGGCGAACACCATGCCCACCGTCGCCCATCCCAGGTCAAGGACATCGTCCAAGCTGAGTTTGAGGCCGAGCAGCACGATGCCAAGCCGCATCAGCCGCTTTCCTGCGTACGAGAGGCCGGCGCGGCAACTGCCCCGTACCAGCGTGCGCAGGCCCGGCAGATGAGCCGCGACGATGCCGAGCACCACCGCGATGGTCAACATCGGTACGGCGGGCGCCAGGTGATGCGCCAACCAGGCCACGGCGACGCCGAGAACGGCGAGCGCAAGCCCGTTCGCCTTGCCCGAAAGGGCAACTTTAGGGGGCGGTTTGTCCCCTGCTGGACTGCTCGATCGGGCAACTTCGGAGGGTGGTGGGGGCACGGCGGTGCGCAGGCCATCGGCCGTCGCCGGCGCCGTATCGGCGCCGCGTGGCGTCTTTGCCTCGCTTATGGTTTCGGCGGCTCGCCGCGCCTGCGTCAGACCCGCCGTGCCGGACGCTCTCGCCGCGTCCGTCGTGTGTGTCGCCGCGTCCGTCGTGTCGGTCGTGCCCGGCGCTGCCGCGGCCCCCATCGTTCCCGGCATGCCCGGCGTGTCCGTCCGTGCCGTGGTGCGGGCTGGCCGTGTCGGCTCTGGGGTGTGCGGGGGGCGCACGGCGTGCAGGTGCGTCCGACGTGCCGTACGCGGCCGGCTCACAGCTCGTCCGCGGGTAGCTCGTAGACCCGGCGCACGCTGGTGCCGAGCCGCGCGACGTTGGCTCCGTAGATATGGAGGGAAATGGCCGTGTCGTTACCGGCGTTGCTGACTCGGTGGATGTCTCCGGGGGGCGCAAAGCCGCTGACCGAGCCGCGCGGGTTGATGACGTCCTGGGTGGCGACGAGTCGCGAGGTGGCGCCATCGGAGACGAGGCGGTAGCGGCGCTCGCTCTCCTCGCCCTCGTGCACGCCGGTCACGCACCAGGAAACGTGGTCGTGGATGGAGGTCAACTGGCCGGGCAGCCACACCAGGGCCACGATCGAGAAGCTGCCGTCCGGCTCGGCGTACAGCAGATGTTGCCGGTAGTGGTCGGTGTCGCCCTCGCACTGTTCGTCGGTAAGGAGGTCGCTACAGGTCAGATGGGGGCCGAGCCGTTCGCCCACGAGGTAAGCCGTCGGGTCCGGCGGCAAACCTCGGCCGACGGCCTCGCGGACGTCCTCGACGAGTGCGTTGAGACGCGTGGTCGTGCGAGCGGCCCGGAAGGGCGTGGGAGCGGTCGGAGTACGCATACTCGAAGCGTCGGGCCGCCAGAGTCATTGCGTCTAACAACAGTTCGTTGGCCGAGTGTGGGGAACTGCTTATGGTTCCGCCACCTGGTCAGCAGCCGACGCGGCGTTCGGCAGCGGTCCGTAGCTCGTCGAGAACGAGAGCGGTGGCCGGGATGCGCAGATGCTCGCGGAGTACGTACGCCGATACTTGGCGGCGTGAGGCCGGGTCCAGGGCGCGCCCCGTCACCTTTTGATGGCACAGGAAGGACAGCACCAGGGCAGGCATCATCGCCACCCCCACACCCGCCGCAACCAGGCTCTGCACCACCAGATTGTCGTCCGTGGTGAAGGCGATGTCGGGGGCGAAGCCCTGTTCAGCGCACTCGTGCAGGAAGTTGGCGCGACAGCGTAGGCAGCCGGCGATCCAGTGCTCGTCGGCAAGGTCGGCGAGCTTGACGGCGCGCCGCCGCGCCAGCGGGTGCCCGGTCGGGAGCAGCACGATGAGCTGGTCTTCGAACAGCCGCACCTCCACCACCTCGTCCGGTACCTCCTCGTCCAGTCCGGGGTAGGTGAAGGCGAGCGTGATGTCGCACTCGCCGCGCACCAGCCGGCGCAGCGAGTCGGGTGGCTCCCCTTCGAGGAGCTCCATGCGGATGCCGGGGTGGCCGGCGGCGAGTCGGGCCATGGCCTCGGGAATCAGCGTCGCGCTGGCGCTGGGGAACGCGCACACCCGCACCCGGCCCGAGCGCAGCCGAGTGATGGCGTCCATCTGCTGCTGGGCGTCGGCGATGCTGTCGAGGATGACGTCGGCGTGCCGGGCCAACGCCTCGCCCGCCTCGGTCAGCCGCATCCGCCGACCAACCCGGGTGAACAGCGGGGTGCCGACGTCGCGTTCGAGAGCCTTCATCTGTTGGGTGATCGCGGGCTGCGTATAGCCGAGCGATCGGGCGGCTCCCGAGTAGGAGCCCGCTTGGACGACTTCGCGGAAGGTCTTGATGTGCCGGGAATCGAACACGCATGCATCATAAGCAGATGTTGGGGAGAAGCGGCATCTCTCAACGAACCCCGAATGCGCCGACACATCGCCGCAACCTCACACGCTGCACACCATGACGCAGCACGCATCAAAAATCACGGTCGGTTACGGAATGCGCGTTGCGGCCCGCTCTGGTGACGCACCGTGCTCAGCCTTTACGGATCGACTTTGCGGCCACCTTCATCGCATCGGGATGTGCGGCCGTCCTCAGCGCGTCGGGATCTGTGGCCGTTCTCAGCACGTCGGGCTCGTGCGCCACCGTCAGTTGTGCGCGCTGCGATGCCGAGCCGGGTGCGTACGCCTCGCAGCGTCATCCCGCGCACTCGGCGTCGCCGAACCGTCCGATCAGCCCCGCCCACGACCGGTAAGCGGCCAGTGGGCAGCCAGCACGCAGTCGGTGCGCAGCCAGTACGCGGCTCGCCCGCCACCCCGCACGCCGCTCCACGGCCCATGGGGCGGATGCGGCAAGCTGGACGAATGCCGCATGACACCGCACCACATGCCCTGCGTCCCGGCGCTCACCAGTACGCCTCGTACGACGGGACGGAACTCACCTACCGCGTCCTCGCCCCGCGCGACGGTGCCGCCGTGCCACCGCTCGTCTGCCTCGCCGGCGGGCCGGGGCGGAACGCCGCCTACCTCGGTGACCTCGGCGGACTCGACGCACACCGGCAGTTGGTGATCCCCGACAGCCGAGGTACCGGGGCGTCGCCGCCCGCGGCGGACCCGCGCGAGTACGCCTTCCCCGGCCTCGCGCAGGACCTCGAAGCGCTGCGCCGGCACCTCGGACTTCAGCGGTTCGCGCTGCTCGCGCACGACGCCGCCGCGGCGACGGCGCAGGCATACGCGGCGGCGAACCCCGAGCGGCTGACCCACCTTCTCCTGATCTGCCCCGGCGCCCGGCTGCAAGGCGAACTTCCCGACGACGCCCGGGAGATCTTCGAGGCCCGAGCGGGCGAGCCCTGGTGGCAGGACGCGTACGCGGCCGTGCAGGCGCTGCCGACCGCAACCGGCCTAGCTGAGGTACGCGATTTGTTGTGGCGGGCCGCGCCCATGGCGTACGGGCGGTGGGACGCACCGCAGCGCGCCCACGCGCAGAGCGAGGGCGGGCAACTCGGGCCCGTGCCGCGGGCCGGGTTCTGGCAGGGCGTGGACGAGGCGGCGCGGCTGGCCCTGATCAAGCGGCTACGTGCGGTGGAGTGCCCGGTGCTGGTGGTGACCGGCGACCGGGACGGGGTAACCGGCATGCGCGCCGGGGAAGTGGTCGCGGAATCCTTTCCCCAGTCCCGCGTCCGGCCGCTGCCCGAGGTGGGCCACTACCCGTGGGTGGACGAACCGGAACTATTCCGCCCGGTGGTGGAGGACTTTCTCCGCGGGGTGTGACCCGCGTGCGGGTCGCTTGCCGCTGGCCCCTGTTACCTAGGCGGCTCGGCGGCCCCGGGCTTTGGTCGCTTCAGCGGCTCGCGGCCCCTCGCCTGCCGTGAGCCTCGGTTACCCGGCGGGTCCCGCCTGCCACGGGCCCTGGTTGCTCCGGCGACTCCTGGCGGCCCGGCCATCTCACAGGGCCGAGCCGAGCCGCCCGCGGCGGGCCCAGGCCGCCTGCCACGGCCCCAACCACCAGCCCCGGGGGCCGGAATTCCCTCGCGGGCCAGGCTGCTCACTCGATCGGGGCGCCGTTTACGTCCCTCGTCCGGGCCGCCACCCCCAAGGGGCATGCGCGGGGGAATCGGCAGGGTGCCGTGAGGGAGGCGCTGATGGCCCTTATCGGCCCTCACCGAGTGGACCGATAGGGCAAGTCTTGTTGCCCTATCGGGCATGCTCGTGGGGCCGCTGAGCGGCGTCATTCGATCGTGTGTACCGGCGCTCACCTGGGCGGTTCGTCGAACACCTCGGTCGGCTTTGACCATGGCGAGAATGTTGCGGTCGTATGGCGAGGGCCGCGCGTTCGTTGACCAATCCGGCCCGCACCGGCTTTAGTCATCTCAGCACCACCGCAACGAACCCTCAGCGGGCCGCCCGAGCTCATCCTTAACCGGAGCAGCGCGAGCGACAACGAGAGGGAGTCGGAAGCACAGCAAGAACAGCAGGACAGCAAGCAGGACAGCAGGATCGCGAAAAACAGCAAGAGCACAGCACGCTTGAACTTGGCCGTGTGCCCGAGTGGTTTAGGGGCTCGCCTGCAAAGCGAGTTACGTGGGTTCGATTCCCGCCACGGCCTCCAACCTGGGATTTCCTCCCAGAAGCAGCGTCGCTAGCGCGCCACCCAGGCGGTGGGTAAGTCGCTGGGCCGGCTCGGGGTGTTGTCTGTTTCCGCCACCGCATCGCGCCACATTCGGCGCGCCTTGGAATCCCCTGCGACTGCCCAGGCTCGTCGCATGACGACGGCCCTTCGGATCAGCGCCGCAACTTCTCGCCGAGAGCACATCCTCGCCCTGCTGCGATGTGTGGTCCGGGCACACCCCGCAGCAGGCCCTCACACTCTGATTCCGTGACGGCCGCCTGCTGGTGCGACAGCGAGTTCGGAGGCACTCTGGCGCGCGCGAGCACGCTCCGGCCGCACAGCACTGAACCGAAGGCGCCGCGCCGTGCGGGTTCCGCACGAGATACGACAAATACCGCGGTGCTGACCATCTATCGCGCGGCGGTGGCACCGATGAGGCGCACCTCACATCCCTGACGTGGTCGTTCCAGGTGGTCGTTTCGGTGCCGCGAAGGAACCACACTGACCGAAACACGCGGATTACGGCCAAGAACGGGAAATGTGGCGTACGCGAAGTAACACCAACCCACACCAAGTGAACTGTCACCACTGGTCAGCGCTCCCCCTAAAGTCCCCCCTATACCGCCCCTAGCGAAGTCCGATGCATTGCGGGTGTGCGAGCTCTATTCACATGACCGTTACGGAATTGTCTCGTCATCTCCTTAAGTTGAGGGGCGCCACCTGGCAACCCCCACCATGTGGACGGTTCCCCCCTGCCGAGTTCACGGCGGGTGCCATGCGGCTTCTAGGATCACTGTGCGGCTTACCTGTCGCCGTGGTTGCTCACACCGGCCAGCGGCCGAGCCGATACCCTCTTTTTTCGCTAGTGCACGAGGTGAAAGTCTTGCGGTCTGAGATTCGCGAATCGCGACTCCCGTTGTCCAACGGCCAGAATGAGATCTGGTTCAGCCAGCAACTCGATCCGGAGAGCACGCAGTTCCGGATCGGTGAATATATAGAAATACACGGGCCGGTCGATCCCGGGCTCATGGAACGTTCGATACGGCAGGCCGTGGCGGAGGCCGAGCCGCTCAATACCCGATTCGGTGAGGACGGCGGGGTGCCCTGGCAGGTGCACGAGCCACTCACCGCATGGGACTTCCCCTTCCTCGACGTCAGCGACGCGGCGGACCCCCAGGCGACGGCCGAGGAGTGGATGCGTGCCGACCTCGGCCGCATCCTCGATCTGTCGAGTGACCCGCTCTTTTGCTACGCGCTCTTCAAGCTCGGGCCCGAGCGGTACGCCTGGTACCAAGGGCTGCACCACATCGTCACGGACGCGGCGGGCGGAGCCCTCATCGCCCGCCGCACCGCCGAGATCTACAGCGCCCACGCCGCCGGCGATGACGTCCCCCCTTCACCCCTCGGCCCCTTGCGGCTGCTGCTCGACAAGGACGCGGCATACCGCGCATCGGACGACTTCGGCAAGGACCGTGACTATTGGTCCGAGCGCTTCCGCGACTATCCCGAGCCCGCCAGGCTCGCCGGACGCCGGGCGACCGTGTTCGAGTCTCGTATCCGCGAAACGGTATTCCTCAGTGAGGCCGAAGCGGTCCGGTTGCGGGCCTCGGCGCGCGCCGCTGGAACACACTGGTCGGCGCTGATGATTGCGGCGACGGCCGCCTATCTCCACCGCCTTACCGGCGAGCGGGATATCGTCCTCAGCTTGCCGGTTGCCGCGCGCACCGATGCCGAACTTCGCACGGTTCCCGGCATGTTCGCCAATCTGCTGCCACTTCGGGTCTCGGTAAACGGCGAAACGCGTATACGTGACCTGCTCAAGCAGGTGTCGCGCGAGGTGCGGCAGGCATTGCGGCATCAGCGGTATCGGAAAATCGATCTCGCACGGGACCTGCATCTGCCGGACGGCGGCCGGGCATTCAACGGACCGCATGTCAATATCATGTCCTTCGGTTACGACTTCACCTTCGCCGGGCACCGCGTCACCGCGCACAACCTCTCCAATGGATTGGTCGAAGACCTGGCGATCATGGCGTATGACCGTTCTGACGGCACCGGCATCCGCATCGACCTGAACGCCAACACGAGTCTGTATACCGAGCCAGAACTCGCCACCCATCGGCGCCGCTTCATCGACCTGGTGACCGCATTCGCCGACGCCGACCCGGCTGCGCAGCAGCGCACCGTCGGAGGCATAGAACTGCTCAGCGCCGAGGAGCGGGAGCGCATTTTCTTCGCGTGGAGCGGCGGCACGAAGGCCCCCGCACCCGCCTCGCACCCGGCCCCCGAGCCGGCCAGCGCGCCGGCCACCGCTTCGGCTGGGGCCCCGATCGAGGCCCCAGCCGAAGTCCCGGCCGATCACAGCGCGCACACGCTCCCCGACCTGCTCGCCGCGCAGGCGGCCCGCACCCCCGACCAACCGGCCGTCGTGTGCGATGACAGCCGGCTCAGTTACGCCGAGTTGGACGCGGCGGCCACCCGGCTCGCCCACCTGCTCGCCGCCCGCGGCGCCGGCCCCGAACGCACCGTCGCCGTGGCGCTCCCCCGCTCGGCCGACCTCGTCATCACGCTGTTGGCCGTGCTCAAGACGGGCGCCGCGTATCTGCCGCTCGACCTTGACCATCCGGCCGAGCGCCTCACGTACCTACTCGGCGACGCGGACCCCGCTTTGCTGGTCACCCGGTCCGACAGCACACCACCCGAGCGCGCAACGTCCACGGTGCCCACGCTCGTCCTGGACAACAACGTTGTCAGCCAGGCACTCGCTGCCCTACCCGCGACCGGCCGGCCGCTGCCGTACACCGTGCTGCCGCTGCACCCGGCGTACGTCATCTACACCTCCGGCTCCACCGGCCGCCCCAAGGGCGTCCCCGTACCGCACCAGGCCATCGTCAATCGACTGCGCTGGATGCAAGACGCCTACCAACTAGGCGCAGATGACCGGGTGTTGCAGAAGACCACAGCGGGTTTTGACGTCTCCGTCTGGGAGTTCTTCTGGCCGTTGCTGACCGGCGCCACGCTGGTCCTCGCACGCCCCGGCGGCCACAAGGACCCGGTCTACCTGGCGCACGTCATGCGCGAAGAGGCCATCACCACGGCGCACTTCGTGCCGCCGATGCTCGATGTCTTCCTCGCCGAGCCCGACGCCGCCCACTGCCGGGACCTGCGCCGGGTGTTCTGTAGCGGCGAGGCGCTGTCCCGCCAGAGCGCCGAGCGCTTCCACGCGGTGCTGCCACAGGCCCAGCTGCACAACCTGTACGGGCCGACCGAGGCCGCCGTTGACGTCACGCAGCACGCGGTCGAACCGGACGCGACGGGCCCGGTGCCGATCGGCCGGCCGGCGCCGGGCACCCGGCTGTACGTACTGGACGCGGGGCTGCGGCCGTGCCCGCCCGGTGCGCCCGGCGAGCTGTATCTAGCGGGCGTGCAGTTGGCCCGTGGCTACCACCGGCGGCCGGCACTGACGGCGGGCCGGTTCGTCGCCGATCCGTACGGTGAGCTCTACGGCGCTCCAGGCGCTCGCATGTACCGCACCGGCGACCTCGTTCGCTGGCTCCCGGACGGGAGCGTGGAGTATCTGGGGCGCACCGACCACCAGGTCAAGTTGCGCGGCTTCCGCATCGAGTTGGGCGAGATCGAGGCGGCGCTGCGCGCGCTGCCCGGTGTCGGTCAGGCGGTGGCGCTCGTACGCACCGATACCCCGGGTGACCAGCGGCTGACCGCGTACCTCACCGGCGAGACGCTTGGGATAGCTGAGACGCCGTTGGACGTCCCGGCCATTCGGGAGCAGCTCGGCCGCTCCCTGCCCGACTACATGGTGCCCGCCGCGTTCGTGGTCCTCGACGCGCTGCCGCTGAGCGTCAACGGCAAGGTGAACCGGGCGGCGCTGCCCGCACCCGATGTCACGGCCAGCGCGTCGGGGCGGGCCCCGCGCACGCCGCACGAGGAGTTGCTGTGCGCGATGTTCGGCGAGGTGCTCGGACTGCCCGCCGCCACCATCGACGACGACTTCTTCCAGCTGGGCGGGCACTCGCTGCTCGCCTCGCAGCTCGTCAGCCAGGTGCGGGCGGCGCACGGCGTGGAGCTGACGATCCGCGACCTGTTCGCAGCGCCCACCCCGGAGCGGCTGGCACAGCGGCTCGATGCTGCGCTCGTCGGCGGACCCGCCCCCGCCAAGCAGCACGGCCTGGACCCGCTGCTCGCGCTGCGCGCCGATGGCGAGAAGCCACCGCTGTTCTGCATCCACCCGGGTGGCGGGCTCGGCTGGCTCTACTCGGGTTTGCTCCCGCATCTCGGTACCGACCAACCGGTGTACGTGCTTCAGGCGCGGGCGCTCAGCGAATCCGGCGTGCATCCCTCGCGGGTCGAGGAGATGGCCGCCGACTACCTGGCGCAGATCCGTGCCATCCAGCCGCAGGGCCCGTACCACCTCCTTGGCTGGTCGTTCGGCGGCCTGGTCGCGCACTCCATGGCCGTCCAGCTCCAGCGCGGCGGCGAGAAGACCGGGCTGCTGGCCGTGCTCGACGCGTACCCGGACTACCGGCACACCTTTGACGATCTGCCGCGGCTCAGCAAGCGGCAGTGGCTCGGGCTGCTGCTCGATGACGTCGGCGGGCGCGAGCTGATGGCACCGGCGCCCGAGGCGCGACCGGGCGCGGAGGCACCGCAGGGACCAGCGGGCACAGTGGACACAGCGGGCACAGCGGAGTTGGCAGGCCCGGCGGAGGAAGAGTTGGCGGCGGACCTGAGCCGGGATACGGGGCTGCCCGTACACCTCCTGGAGGGGCGGGCGAGCTTCCCGCTGCTCGACATCTTCCGCAACGATCTGGAGCTGATGCAGAAGTTCACGCCCGAGCGATACGCGGGCGACATGCTGCTGTTCACGGCCGACCTGGCGATCCCCGGCTATCAGCGCGACCCCGCGCACACCCCGCAGGCGTGGCATCCCTACGTCGGCGGGCTGCTCGATGTGCACCACGTCCAGGCGCAGCACTACCACCTGATGCGCCCCGAGCACGTCGCTTCCATCGGCCCTGTGGTGGCAGCGGCGCTGGGCGCCGGACGAGCCGCGCCGGGCCCTGGCATGCCCGGCGTACCCGATGCGTACGGCGTATCCGATGATGCGGGTGCTGCCGAAGCGTCCACCGTGCCCACCGCCGCGGCGCACCGTCCCGCGCTCGCTCACTGACCCCCGCCACTCACCCGCGCCGAAAGGACCTTTCATGACGAATCCGTTCGACGACGAGGACGCCCGCTACCTGGTGCTCGTCAACGCCGAGGGCCAGCACTCGCTGTGGCCCGCCTCCGCCGCCGTACCGCCGGGCTGGTCGGTGGCTCACCCGCAGGACACGCGCGCGGCGTGCGTCGCGTACGTGGAGGCCCACTGGACGGACCTGCGTCCGGCCAGCCTCGCCCGCGCGATGACGAGCTGACCCGCAACAGCCCCGACCGCCACCACACCGAGCTTGCGTACAAGCGTGGGGCTGGGCCGCATCGCGCGGTCCAGCCCCAGGTGCCGAAAATGCCGTAGGCCGGAGGCCGCAGGTCCGGCCCGCTACCGCCGCTCGCTTTGTACAACGGCCGCCTGGGGGCGGATCGGCAGCCGGTTGATGGGCCGCCCCGTGGCGGCGCGTACCGCGGCTGCGATCGCCGCCGGGGAGGTGACGACCGGGACCGCGCTCACCGCCTTCGCGCCGAAGGGGGCCACCACGTCCCGCTCCTCGACCAGCTTCACGATCCGGATGTCGGGCACGTCGAGCGCGGTCGGCAGGGCGTACCCCGTGAGGTCGGGGTGGCGCACGATGCCGCGCGAGGTGCGTAGGTTCTCGGTGAGTGCGGCGCCGATGCCCTGGGTGACGCCCGCCTCGATCCTGGCCCTGAGCTGCCGCGGGTTGAGCGCCCGCCCCACGTCCTGGGCCACCGTCAGCTCCACGACGCGTACCGAGCCCAACTCCGCGTCCACATCCACCACGGCCCTAATCGCACAGAACGCGAGCCCGACGAACGCGTCGCCCTGGCCCGAGTCGTCCAACGGCTCCGTCGGATGCGGGCGGCACTGCGCCGTAGCCCACAACTCCTTGCCCTCAAGGGCCTCGTCCACGGTGGTGCTGAGCACCCCGTCGTACGAGGTGATCTTGCCGTCCGCGATGGTCAGCAGCTCCGTGGACATGCCGAACTTGTGGGCGAGAGGCTGCAAAAGCTGCGTACGCACCATCTTCGCGGCCCGCTCCACCGCACCGCCCGATACCCAGGTGTGCCGCCCGCGCGCGGTGGGCCCGGCCGGGGGCTGGTCCGTATCGACGGGCGCGACGTGCACCTCTTCCACGCCCAGCGTCTCTTGCACGATCTGCCGGGCCAGCGTGCTGAAACCCTGCCCCGTCTCGACGGCGGCGCAGATCACGGTGGCGACCGAACCCTGCACCTTCACCGTCGCCGTGGACACCTCGTCGGCGCCCTCGGCGCCCAGCATGTGCACCATGCCAAGGCCGTAACCCACGCCGCGGCGTACCGCCTGCGGGTCGCCCGCGCCGTCCGGGCCGCCCGGCAGCAGCCACTCGCTCGCGTCGGTGTCCGCGTCGTCCTTGGGCAACGTCGGCAGCGGTTCCTCGCGTACTGCGGTGAGCAGTTCGGCCACCGGCGCCGGGCACGTCACGGTCTGGCCGGTGGGCAGCAGATCACCGGTGGCCATGACGTTGCGCATCCGCAACTCGGCCGGGTCGAGGCCCAGCTTGGCCGCGAGCTTGTCCATCTGGCCCTCGTACGCGGCGCACACCTGCATCGCACCCTCGCCGCGCACATGGCCCGATGGCGGGTTGTTGGTGCGGACCACCCACCCCTCGATGAAGGCGTGCGGCACCACGTACGGGCCGCAGGCGAAGGAAACGGCGGCGGCCAGCGCGTCGGCCGATGAGTCGGCGTACGCGCCGGCATCCAGCAGGATCTGCGCCTCGACCTTGAGCAACGTGCCCTCGCTGTCCGCGTGGTGGCGGTAGCGCAGCAGCGTCGGATGGCGGTGCGGGTGGCCGAGGAAGGACTCCTCACGGGTCGCGGCGAGCTTGACCGGATGCCCGGTGCGCAGCGCGAGCATTCCCAGCGGCAGTTGCATGCCGGAGTCCTCCCGCTCGCCCATCGCGCCCGGCACCCCGGTCACCACGACCTTGACGAGCTCGGGAGGGAGGCCGAAGCAGGCGGCGGCCAGGTCGCGGTCAGCGTGCGGGTCGGTGGAGGCGGTGTAGATCTCCACGCCGCCGTCCGGGCGCGGCACGGCGAGCCCGGCCTCGGCGCCGATCGGCGCGGGGTCCTGCCGCCCGATCCGGTAGAGCCCCTCGACGATCACTTCGCCGACGACCTCCGGATCACCGAAGCTCAGCGGGATGTGCCGGATCACGTTGCCATCGGGGTGCAGCGGCTCGGCGCCGAACGCCTGCTCGGGGTCGGTGACCGGCTCCAGCACCTCGTACTCGACGGCGATCGCCGCCGCCGCCAGCCGTGCCGTGTCGGGGTGATCGGCGGCCACGGCGGCGATCGGCTCGCCGTGGTGGCGCACCAGGGTCTTGGCGAACACCGGCCGGTCCGCGACCCTGCGCCCGTGCGCGGCATCTCCCGGCACGTCCGCGTGCGTCAACACGGCTCGTACGCCCGGCATGTCGGCCGCCGCCGCCGTGTCGATGGACACGATGCGCGCATGCGGGTGCGGGGAGCGCAGCACCGCGGCCCACAGCAGCCCCTCGGCCCACAGGTCGGCGGCGTACGGGAAGACGCCCTGCGCCTTGGCGGTGGCGTCGAGTGGCGGTACGGATACGCCGAGTCCGTGCGGTGGTGGTGCGGGGGCCGCGCCACCCGCCGACTGAGGCACGGTGGCGGCGCCGACACCGTCCGTGGTTCCCGTCATCCCGATTGCCTTCCGCTGCCGCCGTCGTCGTGGAGTCTCTCGCCGCCGTACTCGGCGCCTTGTCCGCCGCTTCCGTAGCCGGGATGCCCCGGCCCGGTCGAGCCCGCGCCGTGGCCGGCGGGTGTGCCGTGGCCGTGGTAGCCGTTGAAGTACGCGCCGGTGGCCCGCTGGTCGGCGCCCTGGTACGGGACGCCGGTGGAGTCCGGTCCGCCGTCACCGGCCGCCGGGCCGTTCGGGGCGGCGTCTTCGGCGGCGGCAGCGGCCTCTCGGCCCGTCACCACCTCGCGTACCGCGTCGAGTACGCCCCGGTAGCCGGAGCATCGGCACAGGTTGCCGCAGATTGCCTGCCGGGCCTGTTGCTCGGTGGGCGCGTGGTTGCCCTCCAACAGGTCGTGCACGGTCATCGCGAACCCCGGCACACAGAACCCGCACTGCACGGCGCCCGAGGCGGCCAGTGCACGCTGCACGTCACACGGCTGCCCATCCGTGGACAGGCCCTCCACGGTACGTACCTCGGCCCCGGCCGCGGTCGCCGCCGGCACCAGGCAAGAGGCCACCAGGCGACCATCGACCTGTACGGAACACGCCCCGCACTCACCTTGCGAACAGCCGTCCTTGGCCCCCGCGAGCCCAAGCCGTTCACGCAGCACGTACAGCAGCGACTCGCCGATCCAGGCCCCGGTCACGGGGCGATCGGTGCCGTTGACGCGCAACACGTAGGAAGCGAGCGGGTGCTCGATCTGCGGGTCGGTGACGACCCGACCGTGCGCCGCGGCCTCGTCGTCCCCGACCGACTCGGCCTCCGTTGCGGACGCGGGAGCGGGCTCGGCATCGAAGTCACCAGAGGCAACGGGTTCACCAGAGGCAACGGGTTCGTCGGAGGCGCCGGAAACATCGGGGGCGACCTCGTCCGTGCCGGTCACCGGCGGCTCTGCCTGCGCCCGGGGCGCGTCGTCGGCCGCGGCGACCGGATCGCTGTCGCTGGCGATGCCAGTGGCATTCGCGACCCCGGCGAGGGAGCCATCGGCGCCCTCGGCCTCATCGTGCGTACCGCTGACGCCCCCACCCTCCTCGGGGCCGGGGCCGGGCTGACCGGTGTTAGCTGCGGCGGCTGCGTCCGCTGCATCGGGGCCGCGCTCATCCGGGCCGGCGTTGTGGGGGCCGGAGCCATCGGCCGCGGTGGGCGGCAGACTGCCATCCGCGGCGGAATCGATCGGGACAGATCCTGGCGGGACAGCGCCGGCCGGAAGAGAACCGGTCGGTACGGAGTCAGCCGGACCACCCGAACCTGCCGGACCCGTCGAACCCGTCGAACCTGTCGAACTTGGGTCAGTCGGGGCGGAGTTGATCGGTGCGGCGTCGGTCGGAGGCGCGTCGGCCGAGGCGGCAGTCGGGGCGGTGTCGGCCGGGGCCAGGCCCGCTGCGGAGTCCGGCGCGTGGCCGACCCCGATCACCTTGCCGGTCTCGGACGCGTGGCCGGTCTCGGGCGCGTGGCCCGTCTCGGGCGCGTGCCCCGTCTCGGGCGCGTGCCCCGTCTCGGTTACGTGGTCGGCGACGTCGGCTTCACCAATGCGGTCGTCCGCTGCCGTACTCGTGCTGGCCGACTCCGGCGCCGGGGGGGCGGACAACGTGTCCGCGGGGTGCGGCGCTTCGGCCCCGGGCACGCCGGTTCCGTCCGGGCCACCGTGGTCGGGGCTGCCGTTACGCGAACCGCCGTTGCTCGGGGCATCGCTGCTGGGGGCGTCGTTGGCCGGAGACTCGCTGGCCGGGGACTCGCTGGCCGGGCCGGTGTCGGCGGGGCCGATGGCGATCGGGCCGAGCGCGATGGGGGTGCGCTCGGCGGCGGTTTCGCCGGCCGCATCGCTGGTCTGGGCATCGCTTGCCGCGCGGTGGCTCTCGCGAGCCCGCGCCACACCAGCGGTTGCCGTGCCGTGCGCGGGTGTCTCCGACACAGGACCGTGCTCGGGTACGCCATCGGCCGGGCCGCCACCCGGCGCGGTGCCCGCATCAGTGGTTGCCGCAGCCGGCACCGCGGTCGCAGGCTCCGAGAACTGGTCGGCCCCACCGTCCGGTTCGCTCTGGACGGCAGGCGGCGTACCAGGTTGGGCCCACTGCGCACCGGGTGCAGACGATTCCGCTTCGGGCTCGATGTGTGGGCCACCCTCCGGGCCAGCATCAAGGCCGGGGTCGCTGGCGGCCTCGTCCGTACCACTGGTGCCCTGCGCACCGTCCATGGCCACACCGTGCGCCGGCGTGCCGTGCCCGGCCGCTCCGTCCGCTGGGGTGCCGTCCAGCGGCGTGCCGCTCGGGTCCGCGCCGGTGGGCCCGCGCTGCTGCGCGAGGTCGCCCTGCGCGGAGCCGCTCTGCGTCAGCCGCTCCCGAAGCAGCCCGCGCAACATGCCGGGGCTCGGTTCGGCGGGGAAGTTGAACTGCCCCGTAGCGCCGGGCCGTTCACCATCCGGCGCGGGCGCGGGCCACGGGATGCGCGCGCCGCTGGGCTCATCGCCCAGCTCCCCTACGTCATCGCGCTGCGCGATGTTGCCGCGTACGCCACCGCCGCGCGGGCCGGGGACGTCCGCGGACCCGCCAGGATGGTCGGGGCCGTGCTGCGGCGTGCCGTCCTCGGCAGCAGGGCCGTGCGTGGCGTCGCCTGGGGCCGACTGCTGCACCGGGATGCCACCGGTCGCCGCGGGCCGGGACTCAGGCGCCACGGGCCGAAAATCGGAGGCCGCGGGCCGGGGGTCAGGCGCCACGGGCTGGGGCGCTGAGCCATGCGCGGGTGTTTCGCCGCTGGCTGGGGTGCCTTCGGCGACGGGTGTCGCGCTACCTGACGAGCCGTCACCAGGCACGTCCGTAACGGGAATTGCCGTCGCCGGCGGGTGGCCATCGAGCGCCGCACCGCCGGGCAGGCCGGCGCCGAGCGTGCCGCCTGCACCGTCTGCTCCCGCTTCGGTTCCCGTGGGCTCGTCGTTCGGCTGCGGCGCGGGCCACTGGCCAGCGGTGGCTGAGGCGCCGGGGTGCTCGGGTGCCGAATCGCCGTGCTCGTCGCCCTCGGTCGGGCGCGGGCGGTAGGGGGCGACAAGGCGGTCGCCGAGGGCGTACGCCGCCGGCGCCTGGGCAGGCGAAGGCGCCGCACCGTCCCGGTCGTCCGCGCCGATGACCGGCCATTGGCCGGTGCTCGCGTCGCCTGCGGGCGGCGTCGGCCACTGCGGGGCGCCTTGCGGGCGGTGCGGATCGTGCGACCGTGGGCCCAGTTCGCCGTGCGCCTGCGGGCCGTGTCCTTCGTCGGAGACTGCGGGCTGACCGGGCTGGCCGGGCAGGTCGGAGCCGGCAGGTGATGGTGCCTCGACGCCGTGCCCCACCGTGTCGCTCGGGGCAACGACGCCCGGTGCTTCTGACGCCGCGGGGTAGCCAACCGGCCCCTCGTACGCCGCCGGGTCCGCGTACGACACGGGGTCTTCATGCCGCGCCGGGTCCGCGTACGGCGTGGGGCCCTGCCCGTGCCCGTATCCGGCGGGTCCTGACGCGCCTGTCGGGTACGGGCCTTGGTCTGGCGACGCGGAAGGGTGCCGCCCCGCTTCGTGCGGCCCCATGCCGTGCGGTTGCGACTCGTGCGGCCCCGACTCGTGCGGCCCCGTCTCATGCGGTCGGCCGCCCTGCGGCTCCTGCGGGTACGGCGGCAGCCCGAACCGGTAGCCGCTCATCGCATACTCGGCGGTCTCCTCGATCCCGTCGTCCCCGACCGTGGGCAGGGTCCACTGGCCGGTCCCGCCGAGCGCGGAGGGCACGGGCCACTGGGCGGTCGGATGCGGGTCATGGGCCTGGTCCGGCCCATCCGTTGCGTCCGGACCGTGCGGGCCATGCGTGTTTGGGGCGTGCGTGTTCGGGCCGCTCTGTCTGCCGTACGGGTCGCCGGCGCCGGCCGGGTCGGCGTGGCCCGACTGGCCGTGCCCCAGGTTGCGACGACGAGCTAGGCCCTGGCTGTGACTCGCGTCCTGGCTGTGACTCGCGTCCTGACCGCGAAGTGCATCCTGACCACGCTCGGGGCCCCGTCCGCGCTGCTGCGCGCCGAACCCTTGCTCGTACGCGGCGGAGCGGTGCTCATCCAGCGGGAACTGGCCCACCTCATCAAAGCCGTCGTCTGGGGCCACCGGGATCGACCACTGGCCGGTCGGGCTCGCGCCGGAACCCTGTGCGGGGCCGGGCGCGCCAGCGCCCTCCGGGCCGAACGGCAGCGACCACTGCCCCGTAGCCGCCGGGTCGGTGCTCGCCGTTGGCGTCATCGGTGTGCCGCTCATGGGCCCACCGTGCGGCCCTGCCCCGGGCTCCGCCTGGTGGTCAGGGGCGCCCTCGCCAGGCCCTGCCAGGCGCGGCGGATGGGACTGGGGCTGCCAGTGGTCGCCGGGCGGCGGGGTGTAGCCAGTGCCGGGTGCTGCCAGCGGGTCCCAACCCTGCGGCAGCGGCACCGACGGATCGGTCAACTCGGGCGGCAACTGGACAAAGGCCGTGCCCTCCGCGTCATATTCGGGACCGTGCGGGATGGGCTGCCAGCCACCGAACGCCGAACCGGGCGCTCTACCGGGCGCGCCCTGCCCATCACCGGGCGGTGCGACCGGTTCGTCCGCGGGGTAGGGCTCGTACGGCTCCGCCTCGGGCCCGGCTGGGCCTGTGGGACCGCCGGGACCGCGTGGATGCTGTTCTGACGTCATGCGAGCGCCCTCCCCAGTGCTCGGCGGGCCAGGATCGCCACCGTACGCCGTAGGTGAAGGGCGGCGGGCGGCAAGGGGGATGGTGGTTCGCCGCCCTCATCGGGCGCCGGGGGCTCGGGGATGCAGGCGGCGGCAACGTACTCACCGAAGGCCGCGCACGCCTCGGGCGCGAGGCCACGCACACCGTCCCAGTCGATGAGCGAGGCGACCCACGCCTCGGCCTCCAACGGGCGCAGCGGCATCGGCGCGACGGCGCCCACCGCGCAGCGCACGTTGCGTCGCGCCGGGTCCAACACCACGGCCACCGAAGCGGTGGCCCGGCCGGGCCCGGTGCGCCCGGTGGCCTTGAGGAAGATCTGTGGGGCATGCAACAGCGGAACCCGTACGAATCCGACCAACTCGCCGGGCCGTAGCATCTCGACACCGGCCAGCAGATGGCTGACCGGAATTTCGCGGTGGCCCTCGGGGCCGACGATGACGAGCGCGGCGTCCAGGGCGGCGAGCACGGGCAGTGCGTCACCGGTGGGCGCGCTGGTGACGATGTTGCCGCCGAGGGTGCCCGCATTGCGGATCTGCGGTGGCCCCGCGGCGCGCGCGGCGGTGGCCAGGGCCGGGATGAGCGCGGCGAAGTCGGGGCGGCCCATGCGGGCATGGGTGAGCCCTGCGCCGAGCAGCGCATGCCCGTCCTGGTACTGCCAGCCGCGGATCTCACTGATCCGGCCCAGGCCGACGAGCGCGGCGGGTCGCAGGAGCCCGGAGTTGACGGCCGCCATCAGATCGGTACCGCCCGCGACGGGCACGGCGGCGGGCATGGCCGTCAACGCCGCCACGGCCTCGTCGAGCGAGCCCGGCAGCGTCACGGTGTGCGCCGCCTGCGGTGCGTGCGTGGTCAACCAGATGCCCCTTCCCCGGTCCCCAGTGTCCCGGCTGTTCGCCGTACGGTACGTGCTGACAGCGTGGACGTGGCAACTCTGGCACACATCGACGGCCCGCCGCCGCGAGGGTCCACGAAGCGGGGTTCCCTCCCACAGATGCGAATGGTCCGTTTTCTTCAAACGTCCCGCTGCTCGCCGTTTACTGGTGGATTACCACTCTTCGATGACCCTTGCGTGGCTTGTACCGTTGTCTGAAGACCACCGTCCCAGGGGCGGTGGAGGTGGGCGGTCCGCTTGGCTCGGGACTCACACGATCGGGGGCGCCCCATCGACGGCAGGACCGCGAAAGAGATGGCGGGGAGCCGGTCGTGCCGTCGTGGGCGTGCCGTCAGTCCTTCACCGCCCCACCGAGGCCCGATACGAGGCGCCGTTGCACGAGTACGAAGAAGATGAGCACCGGAATGGTCATGATGGTTGAGGCCGCCATGATGCCGCCCCAGTCGTTGCCCTCGTCCTTGAAGAACACCAAAAGCGCCATCGGGAGCGTGGAGTTCTCGGTCGCGCTGATGATGAAGGACTTGGCGAACAGGAAGTCGTTCCAGGTGGAGATGAACGAGAACACGCTGGTGGCGATGAGGCCCGGCAGCACGAGGGGGAACAGGATCTGCCACAGGAACCGGGTGCGGCTCGCCCCGTCCAGGTAGGCGGCCTCCTCAAGGGACTCGGGAACGGCCTTGACGAATCCGCGCAGCATCCAGATGGCGAACGGCAGCGAGAAGGCGATGTGCGGCAGGATCAGCGAGCCGAGGGTGTTGAGTCCGACGCCGGGCACGGTGTCGCCCACGTCGCGCATGAGGAAGAACATCGGGATGGTCAGCGCCTCGACCGGCACCATCTGCGCCACCAAGAACATGATGAGCACCGTCGTCCGCAGCTTGAACCGAAAGCGGGTGACGGCCGTCGCCGCGAGAAAGGCGATCAGCGCCGAGGCGATGACCACGGTGCCCGCGACGAAGAGGCTGTTGAGGAAGTAGCGGCCGAAGTCCTGCTGCTCGAATACGCGCCGGAAGGCGTCGAGGGAGGGGTTCCAGGTCCAGGGCCTGGGGTTGCTGGATTGCACCTCGTCCGCCGGTTTGAACGCGGAGAGCACCATCCAGTACAGCGGGAATGCAACCACCACCGCGATCAACAGGGCCGCGACCTCCGCGGCCAGCCGCCATGGCCTACGGATGCGCAACCGCGAGCGGCGGCGGGGTCGCGGGCCCGCGGACGAGGGGCTCACGGACGAGCGGCTCGCGGACGAAAGGCTCACAGCTCTTCTCCTTGTCTGCGCAGCAGCCGCAGATAGATCAGGGTCACGGCGAGCAGGATCAGCAGCATGACGATGCCGATCGCCGAGCCGAGGCTGTATTGCGAGGAAGCGAACGCCTTTTGATAGGCGTACACATTGAGCACCAGGTTTTGGCCGGCAATGCCGCCGCCGTTGGTCATCACGTAAATCTGGGTGAACACCTTGAAGTCCCAGATGATGGACTGGATGGTGACCACGACGAGGATCGGCCGCAGCATCGGTGCCATGACGCTGCGCCAGGTGCGCCAGTGCGATGCGCCGTCGAGTGAGGCCGCTTCGAGCACCTCGCTGGGGATGGCCTTGATGCCCGCGTACACGGTGACCATGACCAGCGGGAACGAGCACCACACGACCTCGAAGAGCACCAGCGCGAACGCGCTGTAGCGGTCGTAGGTCCAGGAGAAGTCCTCGAAGCCGGACAGGCCGCACCACACGAGCATCTTGTTGACCGGGCCGAAGTCCGGGTCGAAGAGGAAGACCCAGACCGTCGAGCCGGTGATGGCGGGGGTGGCCCATGCGCCAAGGGCGGCGAGCATCAGCGCCAGTCGGGGCAGCGCGCGGATGCGGGTGAGCAGAACGGCCAGCGCGCAGCCCACGCCGAGGGTGGAGACCACGCAGACGGCGGCGAAGATCAAGGTGGCGACGAGCACGTCCCAAAATTGCCGGTCACCGAAGAGTTTGGCGTAGTTACCGAAGCCCTTGAAGGTGGTCGGCTCACCACCGCTGACCTGGGCCTGGGTGTACTCCAGGAAGGAGATGAGGCCGAGTTGGTAGATCGGGTAAATGAGCAGTGCGGCGAGGACGACCAGGGCGGGCGCCAAATAGAGCCACGGCGTCCACCGCGAGGCGCCGCGCGGCCCGAAGCCGCCGGACTTCGCTGTGCGCGGGGAGCCGCCGCCGCGCCGCCCGCCCTTGGCCACGGGGCGCGGCACAAGAGCGGACGCGGCGGGGGCCGGGCCAGCGGGGGCGGTGGCGGGCACGGGGGCCGGAGTGGAGGCGTTGGAAGACATCAGCGGCTCACTCAGCTTGCTTCGGCGAAGGCGTCGTTCATCTTTTGGCTCGCCTCGCCCGCCGCAGCGTCCGTGTCCTTACGGCCGCTGACGATCTGCTGGAACATCGTGGGCAGCACCAGGCCGGCGTCGATGGAGGCCCAACCGGGCGAGGCGGGGACGAACTTCGCCCCGGCGTCCAGGGTCCGCACAAACGGTGCCACGAACGGCCGCCGCGCCGCGGCTTCCTCGCGTACATCGGTGTAGGTGGGCAGAAAGCCCATCGCGTCGAAGAGCGAGTTCTGCGTCTTCTTGCTGGTCAGCGACTGCATCAGATCGAGCCCGAGCGTGCGGTGCGAACTGCTCTTGAGCAGCCCGATGTTGTTCCCGCCCGCGAACGCCGGGGCGATCTCGCCCGCCTTCTTCCCGGGCAGCGGCACCACCGCGTACTTGCCCTTGACCTTGCTGCTCTCGACGGCCTGATGGTTGAAGTCACCACCGATGGCCATGCCTGCCTTACCGGAAGCGAACGCCTCGATGGTGTCGTTGCCGCCCATCTGCGCACACTTCCTGGCCGGACAGTTGTCGTCGCCGAACAGTGAGGCGTACACGTCGATCCCGCCCCTGGCCTGCTCACTGTCGATGGCCGAGCGGTATGAGCCGCCCTCTTTGGTCGCCAGCTCGCCGCCGTTGGACCAAACGAACGGCAGGGCCCCGTAGGTGTACGCACCGCCGACCACGAGCCCGTAGAGATCGGAGCGTTCGGCCCGGACCTTCTTGGCGGTGCTGATCAACTCCTGTTGCGTCGTGGGCGGCTTGAGACCGAGGTCCTTGAAGACGTCGGTGCGGTAGTAGAGCGCGCGGACGCCGACGAACAGCGGCGAGCCGTAGGTCTTCCCGGCAACGGTCACCGACTCCTTGGCCGTCGGGTCGGTGTCCTTGTTCTGCGGCCAGCCCGCGAACTCCTTGCTGATGTCGGCGAGTCCGCCGTCGCGCACGTATCCGGCGGTGTCGGTGTTGCCGTACTCGATGAGGCCGGGGGCGCTCTTCGGGTCATTGAACGCCGCCTTGAACTTCTGCGCGCGGGTGTCGATCGGGATGTAGGTGACGTCCACCTTGACGTCCTTGTGCCCCGCACGAAAATCCGCCACTGCCTGGTCAACGACCTTCTGTTTGGGCTCGTTGTTGACCTCCTGGAAGAGCCAGACGCGCAGCGTGCCGCTCTTGTCGTCCTTCTTCGCATCGTTGTCGGAGGTGGACGGGGCGCAGGCGGTGGCGGTGAGGCCGACGGCGGCGAGTACCGCTATCGGGGTGGCGATTCGGGCAAAGACGTTCATTCGGAGACCCCCACGGAGTGGCGTTGCGTCCTGCGCAACGCCCGTTTCGCTTTGCACAATACGCAGGAGGTTAAGGGCCGTTGTCTGGCCGTACAAGAGGTCACGTCCACTTCGTGATGGGCAAGAAGGCCCAAGTGACAGCCAGTACGGAAGAACGCACGCACGGCTCAGCCAGAAACGAGTCAAACGAGCCAGCAAACGGGGCAGCGAACGACGCGGGCAGCAGGCCGGCGACAGCGCGGCGACAGCGGCCAACAGCGCCCAGCAACAGAGCGCGGCGCCGGACCCGGCACGCCCGTAACAACCGCCGCGGGAAGGTAGAACCAACGAGTTAAGCAGGGCTCAGCATGAGCTCAGCAGGGCCACGCCGGCACCACCGCCGATACGACCTACGCTCCCGCCTCGGCCCAACCTCCGGCGCCGCCTCGGTGAAAAGACGAGCTCAACCACAGGCGCGCCGACCAGGCGACGCTGAGCCTCACTCGCAAAAGCGCTCGCCCGGGTAAGCCGGTTCGGGGAAGGGCACGGCCTCCAGGCGGGCGCCAGCCTCGCCTAGCCGGGCCACTACCAGGTCCCAGTCCGGCCAGGTGGCGCGCATGCGTCGCAGCAGACGAAGGCTGGCGACCAACACCACATCGCAACCGGGGTTGTCGGCCCACTCCAGGAGCCGATCCATGGACGCCTGGAGGACCGAGAACACGCTGCTGCCCACGGGCTGATAGCCGCGTTCGGCGGCCAGCCGGCCACACTGTTCCAGTTGTGCGTCCCAGTCCTTGTCGAACTGGCTGAAGGCCGGCGTCCCCTCATCGGACTCATCGACCTCCCGGGCCCCGAACACCAGATACGCCGCCCGCTCCACGCGCCCGCTCATGGCAGCGACCTTACTGCCGCGCCCGCCCCGACAACACCGCGCGCCCGGTCCGTATCCACAGGCGTGGATGCGGACCGGGCGCGTATGAGGTTTCCCACCGCGGATCAGTGCGGTCGGACGACGGTTACTTCTTGCCGCCCTTACCGTCCTTGCCGTCCTTGCCTTTGTCGCCCCCGGCGCCCATGCCCTCGAAGATTTCCTTGCACATCGGACATACCGGGTACTTCTTGGGGTCCCGGCCGGGGACCCACACCTTGCCGCAGAGCGCGACAACGGGCGATCCGGAGAGAGCGCTCTCCATGATCTTGTCCTTCTGTACGTAGTGGGCGAAGCGCTCGTGGTCGCCGTCACCGTGCGACACCTGCGGCGTCGGCTCAACGAGGGTGCCCGTACCTGCCCCGCGCTCGGGCTCATGAGTGCTCATGCAGACCAAGGGTACTCACGCCTGGGGTGTGCATGACGCGCCACCATCCACAACGCCCGGCCGGCCGCAGGTCCGCGCTGCGCCGCCCGTACGCGCCGTGACGCCGTGCAGCACCAGGCCAAGGCCCGCGACCCCGGCGGCGGCCCACGGCAGCGCGCTGCCGGACAGGCCGGCCGAGAGCGCGAGGCCGCCGAGCGCGGAGCCAACGGCGCTGCCGAGGTAGAGGGCGGAGTTGTTCAGGGCGAGCGCCACCGTGCCGCGCTCCGCGCTCAGCGCGAGCAGTCGGTGTTGCTGCGGCACCTGAAGGGCCCAACCACCCGCGCCCCACACCACGAGCACCAGGCCGAGCAGCAGCGGCACGGAAGCGAGCGACGGCAACAGAAGCTGCGCCGCCCCAATCGCCACGAGCACCACCGACACCAGCGTGCGCACCCGCCCCATGCGATCCACCAGCGGCCCGACGATCACGCTGCCCAGTACGCCACCGATGCCCCAGGCCCACAAATACGGGCTGACCCCCTCGATGCCGCCGGCGGATTCGAGTACCGGGGCCAGATAGGTGTACAGGCCCAGGCTGGCGACGGCGGCGAGGAAGGAGACGCCGACCACCGGGGCGACGGCCCGGTCGGTGATCAGCCCCAGCCGTTTGCGGGCCGGCACCGCGGGCTCGGCGGGAACCTGCGGCAACAGCACGGCCAACCCGCCGAGCGCCACCGCACCCAGGGCCGTGACCAGCCCCATGGTGGCCCGCCAGCCCGCATGCTCGGCCAGCAGCACACCCAGCGGCACGCCGAGCACGGTGCCGGCGCTCATGCCGCCCATCACCATGGCCAGCGCCCGGCCGCGCCGCTCCGGCGGCGCCAGGGCGGAGGCGGCGGCGGTGGACAGCGCCGAGTAGACGCCGGCCCCGGCGCCCGCGATCGCCCGAGACCCGAGCAGCAGTGCGAGCGAGGGCGCGAGGGCGGTGAGCCCATTGCCCAGGGTGAACACGGCCAGGGCGATCAGGATCATCGTCCGCGGGCGTACGCCCGTAGAAAGGCCGGCCACCAGCGGCGCGGACAGCGCGTAGGCGAGCGTGAAGACGGTGACCATCTGGCCCGCCAGCGACACCGTGGTATCGAGATCGTCGGCGACGACGGGCAGCAGCCCCGCCATCACATACGCGTCCAGGCCGAGGGTGAACGCCCCCAGCGCCAGAAGCAGGACCTTACGCACAACACGGCTCCTTGTTGTCAGTGGGCGCAGTGGGCCGGTCAGCCGGTGGGCTCGACCGGTTGCGCTCAGGAGTGCGGTGGACTCGACCGGATGGGCCGCGGCAGGCCGTCGCGGCGAGCGGCGACAGACCGCCACGACGAGCGTTGACAAGACCGCCGCGGCCAGCGGTGGCAGACCGTCATGGCCGGAAGCGTAGGCAGTCTCCGGATAGTCGCGGAAATGCCCGCGGACGGGCACTTATGCTCAGGGGACATGAGTGGCGATACGAGCGATCACGGCACGCCCCAGGACGACCTCAGCCCGGCGGGGCTGCTAGGACTGCCCGATGTGGAGTTGCGACATTTGCGCGGCTTCGTAGCCGTGGCCGAGGAACGCAACTTCACCCATGCCGCGCAGCGACTACGCATCGGGCAGCCATCGCTCACCCGCACCGTGCGGGCTCTGGAGGAGGCCGTGGGCGCCCAGCTACTGGAGCGCACCACCCGACATGTGGCCCTCACGGACGCGGGGCGGCGGCTCTACGCGGAGTTGGGGGTGCTGCTGCCACGCCTCGGCGACGCGCTCCGCGCGCCCTGCCGGCATGCGACGCTGCGCCTTGGCTTCACCTCGCTGCTGCCGGTCGCCTGCGCGGAACTCAACGCGGCCTTCGAAGCCGCCACCGGCGCCCGCGTGCGCCTGGTCCGCCGGGACACTCCGCTAGCAGGTCTGGAGACCGGCGACTGCGATGTGGCGGTGCTACGGGGCGATGCGCCGCAGGACACCGTCCGCAGCCGGGTGGTCGCTCATGAGGCGCGAGTGGCGGTGGTGGCGCGCAGCGCCAAGGGCGCGGCGGCCTCCGTCGCGGGCCGCCGCGTCATGGACTGGAGCGAACTGGCGCACCTGCCGCTGGTGGTCAACACCGTCACAGGCACCACCCGACCCGAGCTATGGCCCGTAGGTCAGCGCCCCGAGTTGGCGTGCACCAGCGGCAACTTCGACGAGTGGCTTGAAGCCGTGGCCGCAGGCCACGGCATCGGGGTGGCACCGGAACCGGTCGCGCAGCGCCACACCCACCCCGGCCTACGCTTCATACGCCTGAAGAACGCGCCTGCGGTCGCGGTACGGCTCGCCATCCCCACCCGGGGCGCCCACCCGCTGGCGGTGCAGCACTACGCCATGACGGCCGCGAACTGGCCCAGCGGGGCGTAGCCCGTATCCCGCAGTCAGTTGAGCGACGCGTCGTCCGGATACGTGGCCACCATCGCCAACTCGCTGCGCTGTCGCCGCAGCACGGAGCGCCACAGCTGTTCCGGATCGGGCGATGACACATCACCGGGCTCCGACTCCACGACGTACCAGGCGCCCTCGACCAGTTCCTCTTCCAACTGCCCCGGTCCCCACCCGGCGTACCCGGCGAAGATCCGCAACGAACCCACGGCGGGAGCGAGCAGTTCCGGCGGGGCCTCCAGATCGACAAGGCCGATCGCCCCATGCACCCGGCGCCAGCCGATGGGATCTCCCCTGCCAAGCCGCAGCCGAGAACGCGCGGCGGGCCCACCTCCGGCCGGCGGCGAGCCCGTACCGCTTACGCGCCCGCCCCCGGCCGCCGACTCGCCCGGCACGACCGCGACGCCCAGCGCCGAGTCGAGGGACACCGGGCCACCCTGGAACACCACGCCCGGCTCCCCCGCCAGCGCGGCCCACGCTTCGAGGATGTCGCCGACGCCGACTGGAGTAGGCCGGTTGAGTACGACGCCGAGCGAGCCCTCCTCATCGTGGTCAAGCAGGAGCACCACCGCACGGTCGAAGTTCGGGTCAGCCAGCGCCGGCGTGGCGACAAGCAGCCGTCCTGTGAGCGAGGACACCTCGGTCATGGCCACATGATCCCGCACTTCGGGCCCGCGCGGGGGGCGGAATGGGAGGCCCGAGTGAGAGCAGTCGGGGGCGTACGACAGCAACGACGGCGCACATCACTGCGCGTCCCGACTCGCACACGCACGGTGCGTACGACCCGCGGGGACGATGGCCGAGAGCCGTTCGGCCTTACGGAACGGCTCGCGTTGGCCATTACTCTTTTCTTTTGCCCCCCTTGCCCATCAAGGCCCATCCCAGGAACGCGAGACTTATGACCGGCACCGACGATGTACTCCTTGTCCACGGCGGCACCCCGCTGGAGGGCGAGATCCGGGTCCGCGGCGCGAAGAACCTCGTGCCCAAGGCCATGGTCGCCGCACTGCTCGGCAGTGGGCCCAGCCGGCTGCGCAATGTCCCCGACATCCGCGATGTGCGGGTAGTGCGCGGTCTGTTGCAGCTCCACGGAGTCACCGTGCGCCCCGGGGAAGAAGCGGGCGAGCTGGTGTTGGACCCGTCACACGTCGAGAGCGCCAACGTCGCCGACATCGACGCACACGCCGGTTCCTCCCGCATCCCGATCCTGTTCTGCGGCCCGCTGCTGCACCGCCTCGGCCACGCGTTCATCCCCGGCCTGGGCGGCTGCGACATCGGCGGCCGGCCGATCGACTTTCACTTCGAGGTCCTGCGACAGTTCGGCGCGACCATCGAGAAGCGGGCCGACGGCCAGTATCTGGAGGCCCCGCAGCGGCTGCGCGGCTGCAAGATCCGCCTCCCGTACCCATCGGTCGGCTCCACCGAGCAGGTGCTGCTGACCGCCGTACTGGCGGAGGGCGTCACCGAGCTGTCCAACGCGGCCGTCGAGCCGGAGATCGAAGACCTGATCTGCGTCCTGCAAAAAATGGGCGCGATCATCTCGATGGACACCGACCGCACGATCCGCATCACCGGCGTGGACAGCCTCAGCGGCTACAACCACCGCGCCCTGCCGGACCGACTCGAAGCGGCCTCCTGGGCGAGCGCCGCGCTCGCCACCGAGGGCAACATCTACGTCAAGGGCGCCCAGCAGCGCTCGATGATGACCTTCCTCAACACCTACCGCAAGGTCGGTGGCGCCTTCGAGATCGACGACGAGGGCATCCGCTTTTGGCACCCGGGCGGCCCGCTCAACGCCATCGCGCTGGAAACCGACGTCCACCCCGGCTTCCAGACCGACTGGCAGCAGCCGCTGGTCGTGGCGCTGACCCAGGCGTCGGGCCTGTCGATCGTGCACGAGACGGTGTACGAGTCGCGCCTTGGCTTCACCTCGGCGCTCAACCAGATGGGCGCCCACATCCAGCTCTACCGCGAGTGCCTCGGCGGCTCCGCCTGCCGCTTCGGCCAGCGCAACTTCCTGCACTCCGCGGTCGTCTCCGGACCCACCAAGCTCCAGGGCTCAGACCTGGTCATCCCCGACCTGCGCGGCGGCTTCTCGTACCTGATCGCCGCGCTTGCGGCGCAGGGCACGTCCCGCGTGCACGGCATCGAGCTGATCAACCGGGGCTACGAGAACTTCATGAGCAAGTTGGGCGAGCTCGGCGCAAAGGTGGAACGGCCCGCGGCGAGCGCCCGCTGAGCCGGCTGCCCGAAACTCCACGGCACAGGGCCGCTCACCACGCTGCCCCGCGCCACGCCACGCACGCTTGCTGCCGCTGCCGGTACTGAGAGGTCGCTGGCATCGCTGGGCGACATCGCTTACGGCATCGCTGGGCGGCTCCGCACGGTAGAGAGCCGCCCAGCTCTGTTGTGCGCTGCGGGCCGTTCCCGGCGCCGATCGGCGCCGGGCCGGCCACATGGTTCACGGCAAAACGATCATGGCCGTAAACGACCGTTCAGGGCCGCACCTAGCGAATGATTTCAGCCAGCCTGTCAACCTGGTCCGGATCGGCCGACCAGCAGTACAACATCACCTCGTCGGCCCCTATCTCCGCATAGCCTGCGATCGCCGCCCGGATCGCATCGGCCGTGCCCAGCAGGCCGCGGGCGACGTGCTCGGCGAAGTCAGAAAACGCGTAGTAGTCGCGTATGGCGCGCCGGGCCTCGTCCACCACCGGGTCCGGACCGATCGCCACGTTGACCTGGGCAACGAGCCGCGGCCGGCCCTCGCGACCAGCGCGCTGCCAGCCCTCCTCCACGGTGCGGAAGAGCCCGGTCAGCTGCGCGGGCGGCAACGAGGCGCCCAGGAAGCCATCGCCCCACTGACCGACGCGGGCCAGCGCGGCGGGAGCGAAGCCGCCGAACAAGATCTCCGGCCCACGCGCGCTGATGGGCGCCGGGCCCACCGGTCCGGTGTCGGGGACGCCTTCGACGCCGTCGCCGCCCGCCCACACGCGGCGCAGCACAGCGAGCCGTTCCTCCAGGGCGCGGCCCCGATGGCGGACATCGCCGCCCACGGCAAGAAAGTCGTCCTCCCGGCCGCCAATGCCAAGGCCCAGCGTGAACCGGCCATGTGAAATTCGGTCCAGGGTGGCGGCCTGCTTGGCGAGCAGCACCGGTTCGCGCAGCGGGGCGAGTAGTACCTCGGTCTGCACCCGGATGCGGCTGGTGGCCCCGGCGATGGCTGCCAGGGTGATCAGCGGCTCGGGGTTGTCGTAGACGAGCCGATCGAGCAGGCCGAGGGTGGCGAAGGGGCCGGCGTCGGCGCGCTTGGCCCAGGTCAGCAACGTGCCGGGGTCGCTGATGGGCAGGCCGATGCCAACCCGTACGGGCAAGGTGGTGGACATGGTGGGATGACCTCCGAAGGGGCGTTAGGGCATACGAAAACGCTGCCGCCCGCTCCCTGGCTTTGTGCGCGCTGCGCACGCGAGCCCGCTCCCCATTTGCGGCGTCATTCGATGGAGCGTGCTGTACGGAGTGGGCCGATCGTAGCCGCGACCCCCGACCACCGAAAAGCGATTTTCCGCGGCTCGCGAGCCCACCGACTCCGGCTCACGGACTCAGTCTTCCGTCCCCACATGCCGCACTGGCCCAGTTGCCGCCCCCCGTCCGGGCCGCCACGCTGGGCCGCCGCGGCGGGTCTCCACGCCGGATCTCCACGCCGGGCCCGTGAGCGCGCCGCAGCCCCATCGTGGGACCCAAATGGCCCGGATGCCCCGTAAGCGGCTCATAGCGCCGCACAGAGCCGTCTCTCCATGCCAGGGGTACCGCCCGCAGGACGCTGGAACCATACCTTCCGCCGCCATGTCGCCGCGCAACCGCCGCCACGGGCCCCGGCCAAGCGGGTTCGGTGCGGACGAGCGCCCGCAAAGTGGCCCACATCACCACGGTCCCCAGCCATACGAAAGGGCGGCCACCCGCACTGCGGGTGGCCGCCCTTGTCGTGTGATGTGAGGCTCAGCCCTTGGCGGCTTCCTTGAGCTTGGAGCCCGCGGAAACCTTCACGCTGTAACCGGCCGGAATCTGGATGGGGTCGCCGGTCTGCGGGTTACGCGCGGTCCGAGCGGCACGGTGGGTGCGCTCGAAGGTCAGAAAGCCGGGGATGGTGACCTTCTCGTCGCCCTTGGCAACGACCTCACCAACGGTCTCGGCGAGGGCGGCCAGCACGGCGTCGGCGTCCTTGCGAGTCACCTCGGCGCGGTCGGCCAGCGCGGCCACCAGCTCACTGCGGTTCATGTTGTACTCCCGTGTTCTTCTTGCCAATGAGGCGTGAGATCGAAGCCGATGCTGCCAGGGCCCTCGGACAGTCCCCGGACCCGGGTCCGATCTTTCGATCTTTCCGCGCCCTTGGGGGTCCCCCCTGGACGAGGTCCTCGGGGGAGCATCCTGCCCGCACCTATGGCGCGAAAGCCAATCCGGCACCCTAGGGAGTCACACGAAAAGCGCCACTGCCTCATTGTGATGACGCTCCGTTCACTCCCGGCAGCTCACCGCAGGGTTCGCTTCGCGTCTTACTCCGAGGCTGCGGCCGTTATGCTGCCCGCCACCCTACGGCCGCCCCGGCGGCCCTCAGCACCGCGACGCGCCGTCCTAGACCGCCGTGGTGCCGGTCACAGCCTTGGCCGCGTTCCGTACGGCACCGGCCACCGCACCCGCGACCTTGTCGTTGAAGACGGAGGGGATGATGTAGTTCGCGTTCAACTCGTCGTCAAGGACCACGTCGGCGAGCGCGCGAGCAGCGGCCAGCATCATCCGGGTGTTCACGGTACGTGACTGAGCGTCGAGGAGACCGCGGAAAACGCCCGGGAAAACCAGTACGTTATTGATCTGATTTGGGAAGTCTGACCGGCCGGTGGCCACGACGGCCGCGGTCTGCCGAGCCACCCCCGGGTCCACCTCGGGGTCGGGGTTGGCCAGCGCGAAAACGATCGCGTCGTGCGCCATCGCGGCCACGTCATCGCCGCTGAGTACGTTGGGCGCACTGACACCGATGAACACGTCGGCACCCACCACGGCCTGCTTGAGGGTGCCGGTGACGTTCTCCGGGTTGGTGTTGTCCGCGATCCAGCGCAGCGGGGAGTCGGGATCGGCGCCGACCAGGTCCTGGCGCCCGGAGTGCACCACTCCGTGAATGTCGGCGACCACCGCGTGCCGCAAGCCGGCGGCGATCAGGAGCTTGAGGATCGCCGTGCCCGCCGCGCCGGCGCCGGACATGACGACCCGTACGTCCTCGGTCTTCTTGCCCACCACGCGCAGCGCGTTGGTCAGCGCTGCGAGCACCACGATGGCGGTGCCGTGCTGGTCGTCGTGGAAGACCGGAATGTCCAGCGCCTCGCGCAGCCGGGCCTCGATCTCGAAGCAGCGGGGGGCGGAGATGTCCTCCAGGTTGATGCCGGCGAAGCCCGGCGCGATGGCCTTGACGATCGCGACGATGGCGTCCGTGTCCTGAGTGTCAAGGCACAGCGGCCAGGCGTCGATCCCCGCGAACCGCTTGAACAGCGCGGCCTTGCCCTCCATTACCGGCAGCGCGGCCATGGGCCCGATGTTGCCAAGGCCGAGCACGGCGGAGCCATCGGTGACCACGGCGACACTGTTGCGCTTGATGGTCAGCCGGCGGGCGTCCTCGGGGTTCTCGGCGATGGCCTGACAGACCCGGGCGACACCTGGCGTGTAGACCATCGACAGGTCGTCACGGTTGCGGATGGGGTGCTTGGACGACATTTCGATCTTGCCGCCGAGGTGCATCAGGAACGTACGGTCGGAGACCTTGCCGAGAGACACCCCCTCGATGCCGCGCAGCTTCTCGACGATCTCGTCGGCGTGCGCGGTGGAGGTCGCGGCAATGGTGACGTCGATCCGCAGCTTTTCGTGGCCGGAGGCGGTGACGTCGAGTCCGGTGACCGAACCGCCGGAGGACTCCACGGCGGTGGTGAGCTGGCTGACCGCGGTCCCGCTCGCGGGGACCTCCAGCCGGACCGTCATCGAGTACGAGACGCTAGGCGCCGTTGCCATGGCCGACTTCCTCTGCTTTCCCTTGTTCCCTTGGAGCGCGGCCACGCCGAGGCGTGCCACCCACTAATGGTCCCACCTACCAGTCGGTACTCGGTAACCACCCCGCGTCCGCCCCGCATCCGGCAGGTGGCGGAAGAGTTCTTTCACCCGGCGAGGTTTCGCGTCGCCAGCGGAAGCTCTCGCCCGAGATGACGCGATGGGCTGCTGAGGCGGGATTGGCATCTCGGCTGAGTTTGTTAGCCTGGATGTGACGCCGGCCCGATCCACGCCCCCGGGCCCAACCTTCGTCGCTACGAGCGACCACTTGCCGCGAGGCGAGCATGGCGGGTCGGTGTCACCTAAGCGTTCACATGGGGCGCCCCACCAGCGGTGGGGCGCCCCATTGCGTTCCGGCCGGGCCAGCGCCGGCGGGTCGAGGCCAGCGGACCAGCGCCAGTGGGCCGGGCGCCGGCCGGGTGCGACCCGCGCCCCGACCCAGCGCCCGCGCCACTGGTTGCTGCGACTAGTCCCGCAACAGATCCGGTACGCCCGCGGAGTCGGGCTCATCCCGCTCGCCGGAGAGCACGGTCAGCCGATGAGTTGCCCGGGTGAGCGCCACGTACAGCACCCGCAGCCCGGCCGGCGACTCGTCGGCGATCTCGGCGGGCGAGACCACGAGGGTCGCGTCGTACTCAAGGCCCTTGGCCTCCAGACTGCCGAGCACGACGACCCGGCTGCGCGGCTCCCCCGTACCAGCGGCGCCGCCTTGCCGGCCGGAGCCACCCGAGCGCACACCGGCGGCTGCGCCCGCGGCCTCCCGCGTACCAGCCCCCGCACCAGCCCCCATACCGACACCGCCGCCGAAGGCCACTGGTCCGGTCAGCTCCGCCAGCCAGGCGCGGGCCTCGGTGCGGCGGCCCATCGCGACGACCACGCCGACCGTGCCGTCCACCTCGGCCAGCAACCGCCGCACCTCCGCCCGCAGCACGGCGCCCGGATCGTTCCCCGCCACCACGAACCGCGGCTCAAGGCCGGTGGACCGCACCGCGGTCGGAGGCGAGGTGCCGGGCATCGCGAGGGCGAGCACCTTGGAGGCGAGGGCGGCGATCTCCGCCGGGTTGCGGTAATTGACGGTGAGCTGGAAGCGGCGGCGGGGCCGGGTGCCAAGCGCCTCGTCCCGGGCGGCAGCCGCCTCGTCCGGGTCGGACCAGGAGCTTTGCGCCGGGTCGCCGACCACGGTCCAGGTGGCCTGCCGGCCCCGGCGGCCGACCATCCGCCACTGCATGGGCGTCAGGTCCTGCGCCTCGTCCACGATGACGTGCGCATAGTCCGTACGCACCTCATCGCGCAGCCGCTCAAGCCGCTCGGCCCGGCTCGACCGGGAGGAGGTCCGGTCGGCGTAGGTGGTCAGCTCGTCCAGGCCGGTGAGCTGGTCGAGCGGGTCCGCCTCGCGCTTACGGGGCCGGGCAGGAGTGCCGAGCAGCATGTGCAGCTCGTCGATGAGGGCTACATCGTGCACCGACAGCGGGCCGTGCCCCGCGGCGTCGAGCCGCCGCAGCGAGCGCGCCATCAGCCGCACCTCGCGCTGTGTCAACACCCGGCCCCTGCCGCCAGCGCCCCCGGCCCAGCGGGCCAGCCGCCGCTCGTCGGCCATCGCGGCGAGCACCCGGCGCGGCGTCAACTCGGGCCACCATGCGGCGAGGAAATCGGTGAACTCCGACTCCGTGGTGATGTCCTCGTCGAATGCCTCGCGGGCCTCGGCCGCCAGCTCCGGGTCCTGGTAGCGCCGCGGCCCACCGGAGGCCGACCACAGCGCGTCCAGCAGCAGCCGCCGGGCACGCGGACGCATCAAATTGACCGGAGCGGTGCCGCTGAGCACCGACTGCCGGATCTGCCGCAGCTTCTGCCCATCCAACTCGACGCGGGCGCCGAAGGCGACCACCCGCAACCGATCGGGCACGCCGTTCCCTGCCCTGGTCCCGCCCCTACTGTCACCGGTGTACGCCTCATCGCCGACCAGCTCATCGAAGGCGAGCTGACCGCTGTCGCCGCCCTCGTCGGCGTGGGCCACCGGAGCCGGTCCTGGCAGCGTGAGCGCGCCCCTGGCCGCCTTCCGCAGCACCCTCGCCATCCGTACGGACCCCTTGACCCTGGCCACGGCCGGTTCGTCGTACACCAGGGCGCCACTGTCGCCCTGCTGGCCGCCCCGCTGCGCAACCTCGGCCGCCTCGGCCAGGGAGCCGATGGCACGGATCGCCACCTGGCCCTCCTCACCGAGCGAGGGCAGCACGCCCTCGGTGTACGCGACGAGCAGCGGGGTGGGGCTGACGATGAGGATGCCGCCCGCGTAGCGGCGCCGGTCCTGGTAGAGCAGGTACGCGGCGCGGTGCAAGGCGACCGCCGTCTTGCCCGTGCCGGGGCCGCCCTCGACCAAGGTGACGGAGTTCGCGGGGGCCCGGATCACCAGGTCCTGTTCCGCCTGGATGGAGGAGACGATGTCCCGCATGGTGTGCCCGCGGGCCCGGCCCAGCGCGGCCATCAGCGCGCCGTCGCCGACGACCGACAGCGGCTCACCGTCGAGGGATGCGGTCAGCTCCGGGCGTAGCAGGTCATCCTCCACGCCGAGCACCTTGCGGCCCTTGCTGCGGATGACGCGGCGGCGCACGACGCGGCCAGGCGCCACGGGGGTAGCCCGGTAAAAGGGCGCCGCTGCGGGCGCCCGCCAGTCGATGACCAGCGGCGAATACTCCGCGTCGAGCACGCCGAGCCGTCCGATGTGCAGCGTCTCGGCAATGTCGGCGTGCGCGCCACCGCTGTCATCGATGCGTTCGGCGTCGTCGGCGGGCTCGACGGAGGTGTGCGCACCGTCCGGGCCGCGCTTGCCGTCCTTGCCGAGCAGCAGGTCGATCCGGCCGAAGAGGAAGTCCTCGAACTCGCTGTTCAACCGATTCAGGTGCACGCCGGCGCGGAAAACCTGTGCGTCGCGCTCGGCGAGCGCGCCGGGCGTGCCGACCTGGCCTCCCTTCACCGCGTCGTTCATGAGGTACTCGGCCTCGTGGATCTTCTCCTCAAGGCGCCGGTACACCCGGTTGAGATGACGCTGCTCGACCCGGATCTCCCGGTCACGGGCTCCCTCGGTGTCGGACCCGGTATGCCGGGACGCTGCGGATGCTGCGTGCGTGGCGTTGTGCGCGGCCACCCAGGCCCCCTTCTGTGTGCGTAGGGCAGCCGTCAACCGTACGCGAACTGGGGCACCCTGCGCACGCATCCGAACAGAGCTGGCCCGATCCCCCACCGCACGGGCCCCCGCACCCGGCACCGACCGCCCGGGGCGGCCCGCCCTCGGCACCCACTCGCCGCGCCAGTGCGCCGCGCCCGAGTCCGCCACCAGCCCGCAGCACCCGCACCCGTCGCCGCCCACGCCACCCGTCCAGGGTCCGCGCCCCGAGGCAGTCGAGCGCCGCCGAATGCAGTGGCACGCGCCGGCTCGCTGCCAGGCCACGTCGGTGCGTTACGCAACGGCAGGTGGGCCGCACATCGCCCTGCCCCGATCCGCCCGCGCGGCCAACGGCGGCGCCAACCGCCGTCCGCTGAGCTCCGATTGCGCCGCCGAACATGGTGCCTGCACTACGAAGCCGGGTCGGCCTGCCTTCATGTTCCGTCAGACTACGGCCAGTTAGCCGCCGATAACGGTCAGAACATGAAGGCGCTACCACGAGGGATACAGGCCCCGGACCCCCGACCGGGGCCTGTACCGTCTCCACGTTCTCACATCAACTCGGTTTGTGCGTCCATTAATTGATGGCATATCAGGAATGCTTGACTCCGGTGGTCGGGGTGCTGAAACGACGTGGCGCGGTCGGCGGAGGCGGCCATCCCTGGCGGGCCGGTGCGGCCGATGCCGCAGTCGTGCGTCTGCTGTGGCGGTGGGGGCCGCTACGGTGGGAGCCGTTGCCGTGGCTGCCGGGCAGCTAGGCGCGGGCGGCGACCGCGCGTCTGCGGTGCCTGGCCACCCGTTCTCGGTTACCGCACACCTCGCTTGAGCACCAGCGGCGGCGCCGGCCGCGCGAGGTGTCCAGATAGATCAGCGCGCAAGTCTCCCCCTCGCACCGGCGCAACTGCCCCTTGGCCGTCTGGTCGGTGAGCAGGTCGATGGCGTCGCGGGCGATCTGGGCGAGCAGCGCCGCGCAGTCGGGCCGGGTGGCGAGGGTACGTACGAGGGTGCCGTCCGCGGCGCGTACCGCGCGCATGGCCGGGGGCCCGATGCTGGCCAGCGCGTTCACCCGCTCGACGTCAACGCCCGCGGCCCGGCCTTCGAGCTCGGCGCATACGACGCGGCACAACAGGTCCCGTACGGCGTGGAAGCGGGCCAGCCAACTGGTGTCCAGGGCGTCCAACGGCATGCCGGGCGGTAACAGGCCAGCGCCCACGAGCCACTGGCCAAGCCGGCCCGGACTGTCGAGCCGCTCCACCGGCTCGTCACCGAACCGGCCGCCCACCGTCGCCACCAGGTCGAGGCAGACCCGACCGGCGTCGAAGCGAAGATCGTAAGAGGCCGAGACCGCCGCCATCCGCCTATCACTCCCTCAGTCCGCGGGGCGCCCGGACGCCCGTGAGGAACCTCCACTTCCAGAGTGCCCGCCCCGGGCCCCTCCCCGTAACCCTCCCGACACGTCCGGAAGCAGCCCGGGGCAGCCGCGCCAGGCGGGGTGTGGCCCCGCTGCGAGGTGCCGTCAGGCTGTGGGCTGTCAGGCTTCGCCGGACTTCGAGTCGGCCGTTGGGTCGAGCGCCAGCCGGTACCCCCGCTTGACCACCGTCTGGATCAGCCGTGGTGAGCCGAGCGCGCCGCGTAGCCGGGTCATCGCCGTCTCCACCGCGTGTTCGTCGTTGCCCGCGCCCGGCAGCGCACGCAGCAGGTCGGCGCGCGATACGACCCCGCCGGGGTGGCGGGCGAGCGCGCGCAGCAGCACCATGCCGGCCGGAGGCACCGGGTGCAGTTCGCCGTCCACGAGCGCCGCATGCCCCCGGACCTCCAGACGCTGGCCCGCGACCGGCAGCGGCTGCACCCGGGCAGGCAGTTCCTGACACAGCAGCTGAACCAACGGGCCAAGCCGAAATCGCTCGGGCTGGCAGGTGGGTACGTCGTGGGCCGCCAATGGCAGTGCGGTGACCGGGCCCACGCAGGCGGTCAGTACGTCCTGACGCAGCGCGTCGATGAGCGCACCGCGGATGCCGCGCCGCTCCGCCCGGTCCAACAGGCCGGCCGCGGCGGGCGCGCTGGTGAAGGTGATGGCATCCACGGCGCGGGCGATGGTGGCGTCCAGGAGCCGATCGAGGGGGCCCGGGTCCTCGGGGGCCATCCACCGATAGACCGGCACCCCGACCACCTCGGCACCCCCTGCCCGCAGTGACTCCACGAACCCCGGCAGCGGCTCGCCGTGCAACTGAAGGGCGATCCGGCGGCCTTCGACCCCCTCGGCAAGAAGCCGGTCGAGCACCTCCGCCATGGATTCGGAGGCGGGCGACCAGTCCTCGGTGAGCCCTGCGGCCCGGATCGCGCCGCGCACCTTGGGGCCGCGGGCAAGAAGTTCCGCACCGCGCAGCCGATCAAGCAGTACCGCCCCCAGGCCCCAGCCATCGGCGGCCTCGACCCAGCCGCGAAAGCCGATGGCCGTCGTCGCAATCACCACGTCGGGCGCATCGTCGATCAACTGCTTGGTGGCGGCCAGGAGTTCGCTGTCGTCGGCAAGCGGAACGATGCGCAGCGCGGGCGCATGGATGACCACGGCGCCGCGCCGCTGCAACAGCGCGATCAGCTCATCCGCGCGCCGGGCCGCGGTAACCCCCACCGTGAACCCCGCGAGCGGAGTGCCCGCCCGCCCGGGTCCACGACCACCATCCGGCCCCTGCTGCCCGCTCTCGACCTGCGGATCGCCGTGCTGATCACTCGTGTCCTGCGGACCGTTCGTATCCTGCGAACGGTGCTGCTGATCGTTCTCGCCCTGCTGGTCTGCGTGCATGCGCCTCGCCCCGCTCATGGCCGTCTTGGTCGTGCTCCGCCCGGCGATCGTGGTCCGGCCCGCGGAGCCCGAGCCTGCCAGCGCTCGGTGACGGCCTCGGTTCGCCAGTATTTCCTGCCTGTTACGCCCCCGCTCGTACGTCGGTCAGCTTGGGCTCTCACACCGGCGTGATTCGGCCGCGGCTCGGCCCGCTTGGCTACGACGGGGCCGGCGGCCGATTTCCGCAGGTACACCCACCAGGTGACGGCGAAGCACAGCACACAGAACAGGAGGAAGGACAAAAAGGCGGGGGCCCCGGTGTGCACTGTACGAAACGCCTCCCGAAAGGCCAGGTTGACGCCCAGGCCACCGAGCGCGCCGAACAGCCCCGTCACGGCGCCGGACAGCCGCCGTACGTGGGCCGCGGCGTCCTCGCCGCGCAGGCCGAGCGCAAGCGCCTTGGTCTGGAAGATGCCGGGGATCATCGTGTACGTGGAGCCGTTGCCGAGCCCGCTGAGCACAAGCAGCACGACGAAGCCGACGAGGAAGACCGGCAACGAACACGGTCCAGTTGCGCCCGCCGTAGCGCGCCACAGCGAAGGTGTACGGAACCCGCAGCACCGCGCCGACCAGCGTCGGCATGGCGGCCAGGAAGAATGTCCGGGCCGCGTCGAACCCGTACTAGGGCCTCACGAACAGCACCATCACCGACCACAGGCTCCGAAAGGAGAAACCACTGTGCTCGGAGAGGATCGAGAGCAACAGATGACGCCGAGCGATCCGCCGCCCCCGGCGTACCAAAAGAGCTCGTCTTCCGGGTCCAACGCTCGATCCACCGCTTGCCCGTACGGGCCGTGCTCGGGCCAGTCAACGCGCCCCACCTCCCTGGGCCGGTCCAATCGCCGCTAGGGACCGCGCGTTTCCGGCCGATGGCATGACGTGACACAGACGAAACCGTGCACTCACCTGCGGACCCGGGAGTCCGTGAGCAACACTGACCGCTGATCAACGCCGTTACGCCGTATCACCGGGGGATTCTCGTGCGCAGCTCTCATCTCCACTTACGCTCCGAACACGCACTCACCCCACACCAACGACCCCACCCGGCGCGAAGGCCACACCGGCCCGCCGCGGCCGTGGCCCTCTGCCTGGCACTGGCCCTCACGGGCGCCTGTTCCGACGACTCCAACGGCGACGCGAAGGCCGTAAACCTGTCGGAACGAACGGTGCCGAACGCCATCGCCGCCTTCCAGTCCGCCGAGGGCCCAGGGTGCGGTGAGGGCGACTGCACCCAGCATCTACGCCGACTGGTGGGCGACATCCGAGCCTTGGGCCAGGCGATGTACGCGGCACCAAACGGCGAGCAGACGTTCGCCAAGCCGCTGAAGATCGTGAAGGACATGGAGCGAGAACTACCGGGCAATGAATCCGCCGAGGTGGACGACTTCGCACGAGAGCCCGCCCTCAGCGCGGCAAGAGCCCTGAAGCAATGGATAGCGAACAACCCGAAAACGCAGTAAACCACCCCCCACCCCGCATCGCTCCCGCAAGCAACCAAAAACCGGAGAGAAAGCAACAACCAACCCCCGAGCACCACAACAAGAGCAGCCAGCAAAGGCGAAGCCAAGCGAACCCAAAAGCAGGCAGCGAAGGCGAAGCCAAGCGGAACCCCACGAAAGAGCCAGCGAAGGCGAAGCCAAGCGGCCCCCTCCCCCACCCCAACGAAACCGCAGCAGACAACCAACCCAGCAAAGGCGAAGCCAAGCGACACCCAAAAGCAGCCAGCAAAGGCGAAGCCGAGCGGCACTCCACGCAGGAGCCAGCGAAGGCGAAGCCGAGCGGAACCCTCCCGCACCCCGCCGCGGGCCCACCCACGAGGGGGACGCGGGTGGCGAAGCCCCCGCACGCGAGGCGAAGCCGAGCAAAACGACGAAGGCGACACCGCCCGCGCTTTCCGCGGGCATGCGTCGCCTATCGCCTTCGTGGAGATGGCGGGAATCGAACCCGCGTCCAACGGTGCAAAAACAGGGCTTCTCCGTGTGCAGTCTGCTGCGCTTTTCTTAGCCCCGGAGATCACGCAGACAAGTCTCCGACGGGCTCAGTCACTGTTTAGTTTCCCACTAGCCCCCGTGACCGGGACCGGTGGTTGAGTTCCCTAGCTGATGCCAGGAACCGGGTCGGGAACAGCCCCGGGCTGACACTTCGCAAATCGCTACTTAGGCAGCGAGGGCGAAGGAATCGCGCTTGGAATCGGCGATTATTGTTTTCGGCGCGTGGTTTACGAGATCATTGCCGCTTCCTCGACACGCTTCCCCTGCTTCGACATCCGCTGTCGAAACCGATCATCCCCATGTTGATTTTTCAAAGCGCACCCCGTGAGGGGCTGTCCCGGCTAGCGGGGCGAGTGCCATCGTACGTGAAGAGCAAGTGCGGGGGCCAGTTTATTCCGGAGCAGGTGGGCCGGGCCCCACGCGCGGCATCCCGACCGCGGCCGTAACAGCCGCCACGACCGCCACCCCAGGCGTGGAAACGAAGGCCGCGCGATCAAGAACCTGCCCCCACGGCGCCCCGTAGAGCGACGACCGACGCGGCCACGCCCACGAACCACCAACCAGCCCGGCGACACCCACGACCCAACGGCCGACACGGTGACCCGGCGACCCGGTAACACCCAGCGTGGTTCAAGCTTGCTGGCGGCGCCGTACCGCCGAGATGGCCCGCTGGGTCTCGCGCTGGTCCTGCTGCTCGCGCAGCGTCTGCCGCTTGTCGTACTCCTTCTTACCCTTGGCCAGCGCGATCTCGACCTTGGCCCGGCCGTCCTTGAAGTACAGGGCCAGCGGGATGATGGTGTGGCCCGTCTCCTGGGACTTCGACTCCAGCTTGTCGATCTCCTCCCGGTGCATCAGCAGCTTGCGCTTGCGCCGTGCGGAGTGATTGGTCCACGTCCCTTGGGTGTACTCCGGCACATGGACGTGGTGCAGCCACGCCTCGTGCCCGTCGATCTGTACGAATCCATCGACCAGCGACGCCCGACCCTGGCGGAGTGACTTGACCTCCGTGCCGGTCAGCACGAGGCCGCACTCGTACGTGTCGAGGATGTGGTAGTCGTGTCGCGCCTTTTTGTGCTGCGCGATCAGTTTGCGTCCCGTCTCTTTAGCCATAGCGCGGCCATTGTCGCACTAGGCCCCGCCCCCGAGGCCACTCAATACTGACTGCGCACGCTGTTCTGCGTCGCTTCCGACCGTCAAGTCGGGCGCGATGCCCACGCCCTCGACTCCGCGGCCGACCGGGGTGTGGTACTGCCCCACGGTCTCTTCGGCGACCGAGCCGTCCGGGCGCTCGGTCGGCAGTTGGACCGTGCCCTTGCCGAAGGTCTGCGAGCCGACGACGACGGCCCGGCCCCGGTCTTGCAACGCTCCGGTCAGTAGCTCGCCTGCGCTCATCGTGCCGCCGTCCACCAGCACCACCAGCGGCGTTTGGGTGTCACCGCCAGGCTCGGCGTTGAGTACCTGCTGGTCACCGCGTACGTCATAGGTGGCGACCAGGCCGCCATCGAGAAAGGCAGACGCCGCGGTGACGGCCTCGGTGACCAGGCCGCCGGAGTTGCCGCGCAGGTCAAGAATGACGCCGTCGTCGTCGGGTGCGGCGCGTACCGCGCGGCGCACCTGGTTGCCGGTGTCCTTGGTGAAGGACTCGATCTTGATCCGGGTCGCGTCGGGTTCTCCGCTGGTCAGCCGGTCTACAGTGACGTTTCTTGCGGCGAGTCGCGAGCGGCGCAGGGTCTCGGTCCACTGGCGGCCGGCGCGCTCCAAACCGAGCACCACCTGACTACCGGAAGCCTCGTCGGCCGTACGCCGCGCCCCGCTGTCCTCGCGCGAAGCCGACCCGTCAGGCCCTGTGCTCCGCTCCTCCGCGCCGTTCTCCGGCGCGCGGTCAGCCTCGCCAGCGGGACTGCCTTCCCGTACGGGGCCGGCCTCGCGCGTGCTGTCTCCGCCTGCGGCGCTCCCACGCGCTGCTGCACCGGGCCCATCGGCGCCACTGGTGCCATCGACTGCGCCGGGCCGCTGCCCGGTCCCATCGGCCGCTTCCCGCGTTCCGCCGGCCGCGCCAGTCGGCTCATCCGTCATGTCGCCGCGCAGCCGGGCGACGACCTCGGTGACGGGTCTGCCCGTCACCGGCACGCCGTCGATGGATCTCAGTCGGTCGCCGGTGCGCACACCGGCTCGTGCGGCCGGGCTTCCGGGCTGGACCCGGTCCACCGCGATGGTGCCATCGGGCATGCGGCGGGCCCACAGTCCGACGCCCACGTACTGGCCGTCGAGGCCGCGCCGAAACCCCTCGTACTCGCGGCGTGAGTACACCGAGCTCCACCGGTCACCGCTGCGGCTCACCTCATGCGACGGGAGGTCATACCCCGGTACCTTCGCAGCGGGAGTGCCGCCCTCGCCGTGCGGCTCGTCGGCGGCGCGGGAGTTGGCTACGAGGGAGTCGGCGACGGGGTACGAGGGGATGCGGACCGCGCGCTGTGACTGCTCCGAAGGGGTCTCGTCCCCCCAGGAACCGGTGGCCGCGCCGGTCGCAAGGACGCTGGCGAATACCAAGGTCAGGGCGGCCCCGCGGCGGGTACGGCGGAGCCGACGCTCGGCGTCCATGGGCTGCGTTCCAGCCGGAGCGGAGCGGAGCGGATGGTTCATCCACAGGCCCGACATGCCGGTGAGTCTAGGCCACCGCAGGGCGCCGCACGGGGTGTTGGCCGCACGACGCCCTGGGCGTATGTCACACCTTGAGGTACTTGCGCAACGCGAAGAAGGCAGCAAGAGCCGGCATGAGCAGGCCGATCGCGAGCACCAACGGCAGTTTCACGACCACCGCGTCCCAGCCGATGAAGTCGATCACGCTGATGTGATCCGCGAGCCAGCCGTTCACCAGGACCTGCTGCCCGGTGACGAGCAGGACGCAGGCGAGGATCGCGCCGATCAGACCGGCGATGGCGGCTTCCATGATGAACGGCATCTGGATGTAGAAGCTCGATGCACCCACCAGCCGCATGATGCCGGTCTCCCGGCGGCGGCTGAACGCCGAGACGCGGACGGTGTTGACGATCAGGAGCAGGGCGACCACGAGCATCAGCGCCATCACACCGAGCGCCGCGAAGTTCATGCCGCTGAGCAGGTTGAAGAGTGGTTCGAGTACGGCCTTTTGGTCCTGTACCTCCTGCACTCCCGGTCTGGAGGCGAAGGCGCTGGAGATGACCTTGTACTGCTCCGGGTCCTTGAGCTTGACCCGAAAGGACTCCTGCATCTGATCAGCCGTCAGAGAGCTGGCCAGCGGGGAGTCGCCGAACTCCTCCTTGTAGTGCTTGAACGCCTCTTCGCTGCTCTCGAAGTGGACCGTCTCGACCAGGTTCATCCGCCCCAGCTCGGCGCGGATCTCCTTCTTCTGGTCATCGGTGACGGCGCCCTTGTCGCAGTTGGGCGAGGTCTCCTTGTCGTTCTTGTTGCACAGGAAGATCGAGACGTTGACCTTGTCGTACCAGTAGCCCTTCATCGAATCGACCTGCTCGCTCATCAGCAGGGACGCCCCGAACAGGGCGAGTGAAAGGGCCACGGAGACGATCACAGCGAAGGTCATCGTCAGATTGCGACGGAGACCGACGCCGATCTCCGACAGGACGAACTGGGCGCGCATGGCGTCCTTTCAGTGCTGGTAGCCGTAAACGCCGCGCGACTGGTCGCGTACGAGACGGCCCTTTTCAAGTTCGATAACGCGCTTACGCATCTGATCGACGATTTGCTGATCGTGGGTGGCCATGACCACCGTGGTCCCGGTCCTGTTGATCCGGTCGAGCAGCTTCATAATGCCGACAGAGGTCTGCGGGTCGAGGTTGCCGGTAGGCTCATCCGCGATCAGGAGCATCGGTCGGTTGACGAACGCGCGGGCGATGGCGACCCGCTGTTGCTCACCGCCGGACAGCTCGCCCGGCATCCGGTCCTGCTTGCCGCCGAGTCCGACCAGGTCAAGGACCTCGGGCACGGTCTTGCGGATGGCGACGCGCGGCTTGCCGATCACTTCGAGCGCGAAAGCGACGTTCTCCCCCACGGTCTTGTTGGGGAGCAGTCGGAAGTCCTGGAAGACGGTGCCGAGCTGGCGGCGCATCTGCGGCACCTTCCAGTTGGACAGCCGTGCGAGGTCCTTGCCCAGCACGTGAACGGCACCGTGACTGGCCCGCTCCTCGCGCAGCAAGAGCCGCAGAAAGGTGGACTTGCCCGACCCCGAGGAGCCCACCAGGAAGACGAATTCGCCCTTGGCGATCTCCAGCGAAACATCCCGCAGCGCGGGGCGGGTCTGTTTGGGATAGGTCTTGGAGACATTGTCGAATCGGATCACGGGTACACCACGGTCGGCCTGTATCGGCCTGCATAGAGGGCACGGGCTGCCGCTGGCGCGGCTCCCGTCGGTGAGCGTGACCTTACGCGAACCGCACAGGGGCGCGCAGTCAGCGTCCGAGGTTGGTGCGTCTATTCACGGCGTCATCGGGGACAAAACGACGGCAACTCAACGGTGCACCGCCCCCGCGCTGGAGCGATGTGCACGGAGCGCGCCGAAGCGGGAGCAAGCTGACACAGTGGAAGAGGAACAAGCGCCCGTCTCGAAGCGTTTGCCCTTTGTATAGGCAGCGGCTCCCGCTGCACACGGGAGGAGGAGAGCGCATGACGTTCGACAGGCTTGTCTGCGCCCATTGCGCCAGTCCCGTCAACGAGGGCCGGTGCCGGGTCTGCCGGGCCCAGCGGCGTACACAGCAGGAAGGCCCGCTCGCCGGGCTCACCCCCGCGATGCTGGTTGCCCTGCTCATAGCGCTGATAGCCGTGGCTGCCGTGGCCCACGAATTCGCGGTGTAACGACCGCACGCCGCACTGCACCGGAGCGAGCGGAGGGTCCGCCGCGGCTGGTGATCGCCGTTGGTCATGACGTGAACGCGACCGGTAATCCTGGCGCCTTGGGGATCTTGGGGCCCTCGGCAGGGGCGCACCGGCTACGCACGGACGATGAGCATGGACGACGAGGGGCCCGCAGCGCGGGCGGCGCGGACGCTGTAACAACGTCCGCGTGCAGTGCGCTGCGGGCCCCTCGTCATGTTCATCGGCGGGCGACCGTCATCGGTGTTCGCCCATGCAGCACTCGCCGGTCGGCCGTACCAGCCCAGGCCCTCCGGTACGGCCCTATCAGCGCGTTCGTCAGGCCGCAGTGGTGTTACGGCTGATCAGACGCGGCATGAAGCGGAAGCCGATGCCACCGGCAATCATGGTTGCCGCACCGACGAGCAGGAACGCCGTCTCAGAAGCGCCGGTCTCGGCCAGCTCTTCCTTCGGCTTGTTCTGCTGCACCTGCTGGGCGCCCGCGCCATCGGTGTCAGTGTTGTCCGCGCAGTCGGTGCCGTCCGTGCCGACCGGGCAGGTGCCCGAGTCGCCGTTGTCACCGCCAGTGCCACCGCCCGGAGTCGTCGGCTGGGCGGAAGGGCTACCAGCCGGCGGCTCTGAGGGGCTACTGGTCGGCGGGTTGGTCGGCTGACCGGTGGGCGGAACCGTTGGCGGGTTGGTCGGCGGAGTCGTGGGCGGCGTCGTGGGCGGGTTGCTCGTGGGCGGCGTCGTGGGCGGGTTGCTCGTGGGCGGCGTCGTGGGCGGGTTGCTCGTGGGCGGCGCACTCGTCGGCGGGGGAATCGTGGGCGGCGCACTCGTGGGCGGGGCGCTCGTCGTCCCGCTCGGGAGGTGGGAGGGCTCGGACGACGTCGGCGACGGAACGGTCGGGGCCTTGCCCGCAGCGACGTTTACGCCCTGCTTGCTTGTCTCGGCCTGGACCCCCACCCCGCCAACGCTGACATCAATGCCAACCGCCGAAGCGGCGCCCGCTGCGGTGAGCGACGCGCCAGCGGCGATCACCGTTCCCGCGACGATCCGCGCAACGCGCAACCGCGTCTTCTTGCTCATCTGCCTGGTACCCCCAGTAGCTGTACTCGTCGATGGAGCAGCTATGTACGGGGCACGGCTCGGGGCTGCGTCGCGCGGCGCGAATTCAACAACAGGCTGGCCGCGGGCCCCCGTTCACACGCGCCCCAGTGCATACGCATGCCGTGCGCCAGCTTTCCCACTTTTCACACCACCGTCAAGGTCGTTCCGTACGGGATGTCCGCCTTGCTGCTACTTGACGGTCAGCAGGAGATGTAACTGTCACCTAAAAGCTTGCCGCGTACGGACTGCGGGGCTGCCACGTACAAGCTTGGTGTCGCACGCGCGGGTCAGCACGCCCCGGACCGCTGGTGCTTCTTCTACTGCTGCTCCTGCTGCTTGCGCCAGCGAATGCCCGCTTCGAGGAAGCCGTCGATCTCGCCGTCGAGGACCGCCTGCGGGTTGCCGACCTCGTGGCTGGTACGCAGGTCCTTGACCATCTGGTAGGGGTGCAGAACGTACGAACGCATCTGGTTGCCCCAGGAGTTGCCGCCGTCGCCCTTGAGCGCGTCCATCTTGGCCTGCTCCTCCCGGCGACGGCGCTCAAGAAGCTTCGCCTGGAGGACGTTCATCGCGCTCGCCTTGTTCTGGATCTGCGAGCGCTCGTTCTGACAGGAGACGACGATGCCGGTGGGGAGGTGGGTCAACCGCACGGCGGAGTCGGTGGTGTTGACGCCCTGGCCGCCGGGCCCGGAGGAGCGGTACACATCGATGCGCAGGTCGGCCTCATCGATTTCCACGTGGTCGGTCTGCTCCACTACCGGGAGCACCTCGACACCGGCGAACGACGTCTGACGACGGCCCTGGTTGTCGAAGGGCGAGATGCGCACCAGGCGGTGAGTGCCCTGCTCGACGGAGAGCGTGCCGTAGGCGTACGGGATCTGGACGACGAAGGTGGAGGACTTGATGCCCGCCTCTTCCGCGTACGAGGTGTCGTAGACCTCGGTCTTGTAGCCGTGCCGCTCGGCCCAGCGCAGATACATCCGCTGAAGCTGCTCAGCGAAGTCGGCGGCGTCCACGCCACCGGCCTCGGCCCGAATGTTGACGAGGGCCTCACGGGCGTCGTACTCACCGGACAGCAGCGTGCGGACCTCCATCTCGTCCAGCGCCTTGCGGACCGACGTCAGCTCGGTGTCGGCCTCGGCCCGCGCGTCCGCGTCGTCCTCGTCGTCGGCGAGCTCGAAGAGCACCTCAAGGTCGTCGATCCGGCTCCGCAGTTCCTCGGTCCTGCGAAGCTGCCCCTGGAGGTAGGAGAGCTTGCTGGTCACCTTCTGCGCGTTCTCCGGGTCCTCCCAGAGGGAGGGCACCGCCGCCTGCTCCTCAAGCACGGCAATGTCGGCCCTCATCTTGTCCAGATTGAGGACCGCCTCGATCGACCCCATGGTGGAGGAGAGGGACTTCAGCTCTTCGGATACATCGACGACTGCCACACCCCCAGCCTAACGGCTATGCGGCCGACGCCCGCCCGGCTGCACCACGCTCGCTTAGCCTCCACCGGTCCGCAACCGCTCTGAGCTGGGATGCAGGCCCGCGGGGCAGCGACCGCGGGGCCGGGCGGCCCGGACCTCGACGCCGCGCCCCTCGTCGCAAGGGGTCGCGGCCTCGATCGGACGGCCCGACCCCGTCAGGGGCTGCGTTCGGGCTGGTGCACCCCGGGGGCCTCGGTATCCCCGCCGCCGTCGCCGCCGACCGCGAGGTAGCCGCCTACCCCCGCGGCGAGGAGCGCGGCGGCTGCGGCGGCGCCGAGCTTGACCCGGCGGCGGCGTACCGCCTCGGGCTCCGATCGGTGCCGGGCCGAGCCCGCACGGCGCTGGCCACTGGCGCGGGGGGCGCGAGCTGTGCCATGCGCGCCACCCGCCAGCTCGTCCGAGCTGGGGGCCCGCATGCTGGTGTGGGTGTCACGGCTGGAGTCGGCAACGGCACCGGGCACCAACGGCACCGCGCCGCGCCGCCGTGGCTCACCGGCGGCGCCCCGGCCGTCTGCCGCACCGGCCGGGGGCTGTGGGGCGCCGTTCTCGTAACCGCCGTACTCGTTCTCCGCCTCATCGCCCGGCTCGTCGATGTCGAGCGGGGGCATGCCAACGAGGCCGGGGAGTAGTTCACGCAGCCGGGCGGCCAGTTCTGCGGCGCGCAGCCGGGACGCCGGGGCCTTGGCCAGGCACTGCACTATGAGCTGCCACAGCTCGTCCGGGATGCCGGGCAGCGGGGCGACGGTCTCGGTCACGTGCCGTCTGAGCACCGCGCCCGGGTGCCCGCCACCGAACGGGGTGAAGCCCGCGAGCAGCTCGTACAACACGGTGGCCAGTGCGTACACATCGACGCTCGCCCGCGGCGGCAGGCCCTCGATGATCTCGGGGGCGAGGTAGTCGGGGGTGCCGATGACGCTGTGGCTGCTCGGGGTGCGGGCGCCGGTGCCCGAGCCGTCCTTGCCCTGGGCACGGGCCCGGCGAGGCGAGTCCACCAGGCGCGCGATACCGAAGTCGGTGAGCAGCGCGGGGTGCGAGCCGCCCGGGCCGAGCGGGCCTTGCATGTCGAGGAGGACGTTTTCGGGTTTGACGTCGCGGTGCACGATCTGCGCCGAGTGTGCGGCGGCGAGCCCATCGGCGACGTCGGCGACGATGGCGACAGCGGCCTCCGGGGCGAGGCGGCGCTCGTGGTCGAGTCGGGTGCGCAGGTCAGTGCCCCGGATCAGGTCCATGACCAGCGCGAGGTCATTGCCGTCCACGACGAGATCGCGCACGCCGACGACATGGGGGTGGTCCAGGCTCAGCAGCGCGGCCCGTTCCTGGACGAACCGGCCGACGAGTTCCTGGTCGGAGGCGAGTTCCTCGCGCAGCAGCTTGATGGCGACCGGCCCGTCCGGGCCCTCGCCCAGCCACACCGTGCCGACGCTGCCACGCCCTAGGACCTGGCCTGCGGTGTACCGGCTACCGATCTTCCGTGCCAAGGCTGCTCCGACTTGTCGTCTGACGGTGTTCAACGTCGTACGCGGTGTCACTCACGGCCCCGGCACCAGCGGGCCGGGGTCAGCGACAAAGTTACGCGGCTCTTGGCCGGTTGAGGGGCCTAGATCGGGCCTGTTGACCGTTACGAGGGGATTTGCCCTGTTGGAGTGTCGATAAATCGCCACGGTCGTGACCGGGTTTGATGTATCCGATCCCGCCCATGTGCCCTACTCCTGCGCCCTACCTCTACGCCCTACCCCCGGAGGTCATCTCCCGAGGCAGGGCGTCCGTCAGCTCGGGCCACCCACGTCGGAGATCCAGCCCTTCACGTCCGTGATCCAGTCCTTCGACGCCTCCCAGAAGCTCTTCCCGTCAGCGACCCAGTCCTGCAACGGCGTCAACTCCCAGACCAGCCAGGCACCGACGAACAGGATCAGGACCACGAACAGGCAGCCCTTGAGGCAGCCAAGTCCCGGAATCCGCGTCCGGTTCGGGCTGGGCGAGCGCGGCTCACGACGCGAAGGCGCAGGCTCGGGCGCGGGCGACGGGGGCGCATACCGCTGGGGCTGCGGCTCTTGCTGCCTGCGGCGCGACTGCCGCTGGGGCTGTTGCGGCTGCTGTTGTTGTTGCTGCTGTGCGTACGGGGCGGGGGCGGGTCCGCGCTGCTGTTGCGGCGGGTAGGGCTGCTGCCCGTACGGCTGTTGTTGCGGCTGACGTTGTTGTTGCTGTTGTTGAGGCTGATGCTGCGGCTGCTGTTGTGGCGGCTGGAGCCGCGGAGACTGTTGTGGCGCGGGGCGGCGTTGGGGGCGGCGGCGCAGCGGGTCCTGGCTCGGGTCGAGGTACTGGACCTGGGTTTGGTCGTTGCGGTCGCGGGCCGCGCGCATCTGGTTTTGCCAGGGGTGCTCCCCGTCAGGCTGCTGGCCCTGCTGCCCGCCGGGGCCCGGCGGAACCGGCGGCATGGCGCGGGTGGCACCGTCCGCGTTCGCCGGTCCGGAACCTGAAGGCAACACCTGAGTCGGGTCGGCGTGCGGACCGGCGTGCGGGCCGGGGGCACCCGTCGATGGCAGCACGCTGGTGGCGGCGCCCGGATCGTAGCCGCCCGCAGCCGAGGGAAGGACCTGCGTGGGGTCCGCGTCGCCGCCGCTGTTCGGGACCGGCGCGGGCTGCGGATCGGGGGCGAGCAGCGCGCCAACGCCGAGCGCGGCCTCGGCCTGCGCGGCCGATGCGTGTACCCCGATGCCGGCGGCGACGGTGCGCAGCGCATGGGCCAAGGTCTCGGCGCTCGGCCGCTCCTCGGGCCGCTTGCGCAGACAGCGCTCGATGCACGTCCACAGGGGCTCGGGCGCGGTCGTCGGGCGCCGCGGTTCCTCGCTGAGATGCCGGTGAAGCACCTCAAGCGCCGTGTTGCCCGCGAACGGGGGCCGCCCGGTGATCAGTTCGTACAGCAAGATGCCCGCGCCGTAGATGTCCACCGCTGAGGTCTGCGGGCGGCCCTCGGCGGACTCGGGCGCGATGTAGGCCGGGGTGCCGACGAACTCGTGGGTACGAGTCAGCCCCGGGGAGTCGGCGAGGCGGGCGATGCCGAAGTCGGTGAGCATCGGGTGCATCTGCTCGCCGTCCCGGCCGCCCGCGACGAGGACGTTGGCGGGCTTGAGGTCGCGATGTACGACGCCATCGGCGTGGCTCGCGGCGAGCGCGTCGGCGATCTGCGCGGTGAGCAGCGCGGCGGCCACCGGCGTGAACGGCCCGTTGGCCCGCAGATAACCGTGCAGGTCGGGCCCATCGACCAGGTCCATCACCAGGGCGAGCAAATCACCCTCGACGACCAGGTCACGGGTGCGGACAATGTTGGGGTGGGTGAGCCGCAGGAGGACGGAACGCTCGCGCAGGAAGCGCATCACGATCTCGGGATCGTGCGCCAACTCCTCCTTGAGGACCTTGATCGCTACGGTCTCACCGGGCTGCCCGGCCACAGCGGCCTCGGCGCCCGCTGCCTCCCGCTGGCGGGCCCGCCAAACGGTGCCAGTGGCTCCGCGTCCGAGCGGCTCCTCTAGCAGGTACTTGCTGCCTACCGGCCGCACGTCATGCGCTCCCTGATCGTGGACAAGCTGATCGTGGTCAGTTCCTCGCTGCTGGCCTGTGCTCGGCCGTTGGCCCACTCTAATGCCGCAGCACCGGCCGCACCGGAGCTGCTTGCCGCGCCATGCGACGCCGGGCCCCGGGGAAGACGCGCGAAGCGGCCGGATAGTTGCGATCCGGCCAGATGATTGCCTTGTCCCGCCCGACATCCGCCTGGTGCTACCAGCGCTTGGGCAGCGGCCGGCGCCCGCGCATGCGGGGGGCTTATCTCTATTGCCTGTCTCTGTGCCTGCGTCCGCTGTGCGATGCGTACGTTGCGTCTTGCGACGTTGCGCCTCGCGTACGTTGCGCCTCACGCCCGCGTTGAGCGCCCGACCTACCCGCCTGCTCCGCACGCCCTTGCCGCACACCCTTCCCGCCCTTTACGCCCCTTCCCCCCCTTGCACGCTCATTCGGCACGCCCGTGCGCCCACTGCTCTGCACGCCTGTGCGCCTGCACGCCTGTGCGCCCGCATCGAGCATCGGGGCCCTGGCTCGCCCGTATCGAAACCGGCTTCGGAACCGCCCGTCGAAGGCGTGAGCCGCGGGCCGCAATGATGTGATCCAGCCAGCTACTGTCACCGGCCGCGTGCCGCCACCGAGCGTGACCATCACCGAGCGCCCTGTGGTCAGGCGGTGGCGGGGCGGCGCGGAGAGCGGCTACCGCGTCAGCACCACCGGCTGCAAGCAGGCACTTTTGGCCAACTAGAGAGCCAATCAAGATCACGTAGCGGCACTCGCCAGGCGCGTTGTCAGTCCTGGATGCGAGGATGCACACAGCACATGGGGTGCGGGAGAGGGGGCCCGTGATGTGTGTCCTGTACGTGCCGACGCGCCTGGGGGCGGTGGGGGGAACAGCTTCCCTGCCGGGCATCCGGGGCAGAAGGGACCGCTGGCGGCAATGCAAATTCGGCTGACCGTCCTCGGGCCGCATAGCGGCCTTCCCGGGCATCAGGCGCCCGCCTGCGATGTCCTCGTGACGGCGCCCGTGGGCACGGCCCTGGCCTCGGTGACGAGCGGCCTCGCGGCGGCCGTCGCAGCGGCAGGCGCCGACATGGGCAGTGGTGCCGTCGTGGTGTACGCAGGTGCGGAACGGCTGGACGCGCGGCGCCGCGCGTTGGGCGAGCCGCCGCTCGTGGACGGCGCGGTGCTCTCGCTCCAGGCGCCGGCCGCCGCCGATGAACAACCCCACCCCTACCCCACTCTGTGTTCCGACGCCCCAGCGCGGCTACATGTGGTCGCTGGCCCCGACGCGGGCGGTGTCCATCTGCTGCACGGCGGGCAGGCGCGAATCGGCCGCTCCGCCAACGCCGATGTGCCGCTGGACGACCCGGACGTCTCCCGCGCGCATTGTGCGGTCACCGTCTCCGACGACGGCCAGGTCACCGTGGCCGATCTCGGCTCCACCAACGGCACGGAGCTCGATGGCATCCCCATCGGCAGCCAGCCAGTCCCCCTGCCGCCGGGCGCACTGCTGCGCATCGGTGAATCGACGCTGCGCCTGCACGCCCCGCCGCGCGGTGGCACGCCGGACGCGCAGCCGCAGGCGTACGCGGGGCGTGGCGGGCACACCGTGCCCACCGGACCCGCGGGCCCCGGTGGGTACGCGGCCACCGGCGGTCACGGCAGCCACGCCGGTCACGGCAGCCAAGGTGGCGCGCCCGGCCCCGCGGCGCTCGCCACGCATCCGGATGGCGAGGGCCATGTCCGCGTCGCACCTGGCGGCCGGGCACTCGACGCAGCAGACGGCGCCGGCGGACACCGCGCGGACGGGCCGTCCACCGGGTACGGGGCGAGCGGCGGGTACGGCCCCGGCCAGCACGCAGACGTCGGCCACGGCACGGAACGGCATCATGCGACGGGCGGCGCGGGGTACACCGCGGGTCAAGGAGTGGGCGCGGGGTACGGCGCGCATCCAGACCAGGGAGCGGGGCCGGCCCACGGCTCCGGGCCGGGCATAGCCCCACGGCACGGCGCGGGCCGGGGCGGAGCCGGGCCCCGGGATGCGGGCCCCGTGGTGGGCGGCATGCCCGACGGCACAGACGCAGTCGGGCACGAGCCGGGGGCCGGCGGCTATGCCCGATCCATTCCCCCCGGCTACGGCGACCAGAGCGGCGGTCGGCCCGGGGCTCGCCCCACCGATGGCGCCGGGGCTCACGGACGGTATGACAACGGTGGCAGCGGCGCAGATATCGGTACGGGCAGCGACTCCGACGCCCCGACGCACGCCGGTGATGTGCACGCGCCGCGTGTCGAGCGCCGGCGCAACAGCCTGGGCGCCTGGGCGCGGCGGCTCGCCGGTGGTGGCCGTACCGCCGAGCGCACGGCGCCGGACGGCGACTGGGCCGCGGACCCGGCGGAGATCGCGCGGGCGGCGATCGAGGCGGCCAGCGAGCTCGACCAGCGCTGGCCCGACCCAGCCGCCGTACTCCTGACCGCGCTCGGCCCCGACCTGCGGCTCTGGGAGCGCACCCCTGATCATCCGGACGCCCTCGTGGTCCGGCTCGGCACGGCCAATCAGCCGTTGGCCGCCCTCGCGACGACGGCCGCGCCTGGTTCGCCGGCGCCCCAGGTTCGCCCGTCCGCGGCGCGCAGCAATGCGCCGGGTGCGTCCGGCGGGGCCGGCACGCCCGGTGGGCCGGTCGCCGTGCCATCCGTTTTCGCGCCGGTCGCCATCAGCCTGCGGGAGGCGGGAGCGCTGGGCCTGGCCGGGCCGCGCGCGCGGCTTTCCGGGCTCGCGCGGTCGGTGATTGCCCAGTTGGCCGCCGCGCATCCGCCCACGGCTTTGGAGATCGTCCTCATCAGTGCCGATCGGCACCGGCCCATCGAGGACCGACTCGCCGACTGGTCATGGCTCGGCTGGCTACCGCAGGTGCGTCCGGCGCACGGCCAGGACTGCCGGTTGCTGCTCGCGTACGACCGGGACCAGGCCACCGCCCGCGTCAGCGAGTTGGTCCGGCGCCTTGACGACGGCCCGCTTGGCCCCGGCTGGATCACCGCGCCGCCATCGGCCGTGGCCGCCGCGGCCAAGCAGCACACCGGGCCGCACACGGTGGTGATCGTGGACGGTGAGCCCGGGCAGCGCTCGGTGCGGGAGCGGGTTGCCCGGCTCGCCGCGGGCGGGCCAGCAGCCGGCATCCACCTGCTGTGCTTGGCCGACGCACCACCCGCCGCCTCCGCCGCTCCGCTGTCGGCCAGTTACGAGGCGGCCCGCTCGGCGTCCTCACTGATCGCGGAGTGTGGCGTTGTCGCGCTGCTCAGCGGTGACGTTGCGACTGAGGTGAAGGTGCTGCATCGGGGTTGGGATGGCGACCCCGGGCGCGCTCACGTACCAACAACCCAGCCACTCGCACCGCAGCCCGGGGCTCCCAGCAGCGACTGGTTCGAGGCGCACGGCCTGCCTGTGCAGCGCGGCTCGGGCCTCGGTGGCCAAGGCGGCGGTGCGGCGACCGGCGGAGCGCGTGGCTCGGACTCGGGGGGCAGCTCCGCGCATGGACCGCATGAATCGCACCAGTCCACCGGGTACGGGACGACGGCTGCTGCCTCGGCCCACGCAGCGACCGGCAGCACTTCGTACGGGACCGGTGTCGGCCCCGCCGCAGCGGCCGGGTCCGGCTCGGGCGGCTCCACTCCGACCGACCACGCCCCTACCAACGTGACGACGACCAGTTCCACAACGACCGGCTCCAGTACGGCCGGCACGGGCAGCGCCGGCAGCGTGGTGAGCACCGCGACCGTGGACGCGGTATCGGTGGCGTGGGCGGAGCGGTTCGCGCGTGCGCTCGCGCCACTGCGACCCATCGATACGGACGGTGCCGGCCCCACCCGGGTCGCAACGCCACTCCCTGACAGCGCGCGCCTGCTGGATGAGCTCGGCCTGGCGCGGGCCACGCCCGCGTCCCTCATGGCCCGTTGGGCTGCCGCGGCGGACGAGGGAACGCACGGCGGACGGGCGCTGGCCGTGCTCGGTGCGAGCCTGCGCGGCCCGCTGGCCATCGACCTCGCGGCAGACGGCCCGCACCTGCTCATCGACGGCGCGCCGAGCACCGGAAAGACCGAGTTGCTGCGCTCGATCGCCGCCTCGCTCGCCGCCGCCGAGCGCCCCGACCGGATGTCGTTGGTGCTGATCGACGGCAGCGGCGCGGAGCGCGGCGAGGGGCTGCGCCCCTGTACGGAGTTGCCGCACGTCTCGACGTACCTGGCCGCATCCGACCCGGTCCGGATGCGGGAGTTCGCACAGGCGCTCAGTTCCGAGCTCAAACGCCGGGCCGAAATCTTGGGGCGCGACGACTTCCTCGCCTGGCATGCGGGACACAGCAGCTCGGCGCAGGTCAGCACGCCACGACGGCCATCGGACGCCACCGCGGGCGACCCGGCCGCGCTGGCCCCCGGCGCGTGGGGCGGGCCGGGCCTCCCCCAGGGCGCCGGCGGTCGGCCCAGCGGGGGATACCCGGCGGACGGGTATCTGGAGAGTGCCGCCAGTGGCACCCTCAAGCTCCGCGCGCACGGCGGCGGGAGCCGAGGCGGCGCCGGGGCACCTGCGGGCGGCGAGGCCGGGGGCGCCGCTGCGGCGCGCTTGGCGCCGGGCGCGGGGCAACAGCCTTCCGGCGCGGGACAGCAGGACCCGTATGGATCGACCGAGATGCCCCGCCTCGTGGTCCTCGTTGATGACTTCGACGCCCTGGTGGCCCCGGCACTCGGTAGTACGGGACGGCCATCGGCCGGGTCGGTGGTGCGCGCACTGGAGGCGGTGGCCCGAGACGGCGCACGGCTGGGTGTGCACCTGATCGCGGCCTCCGGCCGGCCAGATCGCACCGCGGACACCGTCGCGGTCGAACGCGCCGGACTACGGGTCATCCTGGAGCAGCCATCGGGCAGCGCCCACCGGGCGATAGAGGGCCCGCTCACCCCTGGCCGGGGGCTGCTGAAGCGACCCGACGACGGCGGGGCAACACCGTTCCAGGCGGGTCGGGTCACCGGCCGCATCCCCCGCACAGCGACGGCCCGGCCTACCGTGGTCCCGCTGGACTGGGAGCGCATGGGCGACCCGCCGACCCGCCGACCCGTCCGCGAACTGGGCAACGGCCCAACAGACTTGGCCCTCTTGGCCAGTGCCCTCCAGCGCGCGGCCCAGTCCACCGGAGCCATACCGAACCCGCCCCTGATCTGAGCCGTACTGCCGACCTGAGCCTCGCCGCTGATGAGCCTCGCCGCTGGGCTCAGCTCTGCTGCCAGCCTGCCCCCGCCGCTCGGCACCGCCTCCGTTGCGGTTCACAACCAGGACCAGAACCCAGACGGGCCCAGAACCAGAACCAGAACCAAGACCAGGCCCGCCACCGCAAGCCCCGCCGAGGGAGGCATCGCCATGTCAACCACCGCGCGCCAGTAGGCAACTGCACGCACCCCCGCATCTGTCGTTTCCCAGAGCCTCACCAGCGGCAGAGGGCATACCAAGCCCCCTGGTCAGCAGGAGAGCTGGGCGTATGGGGCACGGCGGACATAGAAGATCACGGCACTATCACGATCAGTCACCTGGCGTTGCTGCATGTATTGCGGCCCACGGTGACCGGGCGTAGGACTGTCCGCACGGGGCACGGCCGTACGACCGGAGTGTGATGACGTACGGCGCGGCCGTCCGCGGGGGCCGGGCACACCGGGCATACACCGGGCACGGGAGGGACGGCGAGATGCGATCACCACGTTACGCACCACGGCGCCGACAACGCACGGCAGTTGGTGACGAATGCGCCGCGCACAGGGCGGCGCGCACCACGAACACTGCGCCCATGGGACGTATCCAAGGGGCACGGCGGGTGACGCGCCGCGCGCTGGTGCTGGCGACCACGCTGGTCGTCGCGGTCGCCGCGGCCGGCTGCAACAACGACGACAGGGACGGCGAGAACGCCGCACCGATTCCGCAGACGGTAGACCTCCCCCGCCTTTCTGGCCAGGAGCTCCAGGTCACCGCCGTATGGACGGGTACGGAGCAGGACAACTTCGTCAAGGTGCTGAAGGAGTTCGAGAAGCGCACCGGAGCCAAGGTCTCCTTCGTGCCCAGCGGCGATGACATGTCTACCTTCGTGGGGTCGAAGGTCGCGGGCGGGCAGCCACCGGACATCGCGATGCTTCAACAGGTGGGCGTACTGCGGGAGTTCGCGGATAAAAAGTGGATCAAGCCGATGAGCGAGGCCGGACAGGCCGAGCTGAGGAAGAACTTCTCGCGCGGTTGGCAGGACCTCGGCTCGTACGAGGGGACGCCGTACGGGGTCTACTTCAAGGCCAGCAACAAGTCCCTCATCTGGTACAACACCCGCGCCTTCGACTACGCCGGGGCCAAGGAGCCAACCACCTGGAAGGGCCTGATCGAGCAGGCGCGGCTGGTGTCGGACTCGGGTGTGGAGCCCGTATCGGTCGGCGGCGCGGACGGTTGGACGCTGACGGACTGGTTCGAGAACATCTACCTCTCACAAGCCGGGCCCAAGATGTACGACAAGCTGTCCGAGCACCAGATCAAGTGGACCGATCCCTCGGTGACCCAGGCGCTCACGACGCTGGCCGAGTTGTTCGGCGACCAGGACCTACTGACGGGCGGCAACGAGGGCGCGCTGCGTACGGAGTTCCCGCAGTCGGTCACCAAGACCTTCGCGGGTGGTGAGCCGAGCGCGGCGATGGTCTTCGAGGCCGACTTCGTGGCCGCCAACGTCGCCGACGCGGGCGCCGAGTTGGGCAAGGACGCGAAGGTGTTCCCGTTCCCGGCCGTGGGGGCCAAGCCGCCGGTGGTGACCGGGGGCGACGTCGCCGTTGCGCTCAAGAACAGCAAGGCGGCCCAGGCGCTCCTGACGTTCCTGGCCTCGCCTGACGCCGCGGCCATCTGGGCCCGCGAGGGCGGGCTGATCTCCGCGAACACCAAGCTCGATCTGGGCACCTACCCCAACGCCGAGCTGCGGGACATCGCCAAGGCGCTGGTGGACGCGGGGGACGACTTCCGCTTCGACATGTCCGACCAGGCCCCCGCGTCGTTCGGCGGCAAGCCCGCACAGGGCGAGTGGAAGGCGCTCCAGGACTTCCTGAAGAACCCGAAGGACATCTCGGGCATTCAACGCCAGTTGGAGAAGGACGCCGCCAAGGCGTTCACGGACTGATCCGGCCAAGGGACTCACACCATGCCGACCCCGCCAGCGGGTGGCGCTGCCCAGCCGGGCCCGCGCCGCTCGCCACACGAGAAAACCCCCGCGGACGCCGACGAAGCGACGACGGGCAGCCCTGCCGACAGCACAGGCGCCGAGGACACCTCGGACGCCACACCCACGCCTAACGACGAGGGCGAAACGACCAGCACCGAGCGTACGAACGGCGAACGCACCGGCAACGGACGTACCGACAATGGACGCACCAACGGCGGGCGCGCCGGCAACCGACGCACCCACAGCGGCCGTACCAGCGGCCGGCGGATAGCCGTGCGGCGCCGGGTGACGGGCAGCAACCCCTGGCTGGCGGCGCTGTTCTTGCTGCCGGCGCTGGTGCTGCTCGGTGCGCTCGTCGTGTATCCGATCGTCTACTCGCTGCGGCGTAGCTTCTACAACGCGGCGGACAAGAAGTTCGTCGGCCTGGACAACTTCCAGGAGATGTTCACGGACGACGCGATCCAACAAGCCGTCACCAACAACGTCATCTGGATCGTGGTCGCGCCGCTGTTGGCCACCGCGCTCGGGTTGATCTTCGCCGTGTTGACCGAACGCATCCGCTGGGGCACCGCGTTCAAGTTGGTGATCTTCATGCCGATGGCGATCTCCATGCTCGCCGCGGGGATCATCTTCCGGCTGGTGTACGAGCAGGACCCGGACCGGGGTGTGGCCAACGCGATGTGGGTGAGCGTGCACGACACGTTCGTCGAGCCCGCGCCGTTCGAGCGGGCCAATCCCGGGCGGCAGTCGCCGCTGACGGAGTCCGGGGATGGCACCATCAGCGACCCGAGGACGCTGCGCGCCGGCAGCCCGGTGCGCATCCCGCTGGTCGGCATACCGCGCGACCAGATCGGCGGGGCCCAGCACGCGGCAGCCGCGGACCCGCAGGACGGCAAGGTCACCGGCACCGTGTGGCGCGACTTCACCCGGGGCGGCAAGGGCACCCCGAACCAGATCGACGCGGGCGAAGAGGGGCTCGCCGACATCGAGGTGAGGGCGGTCAAGGGCAACAAGGTGGTGGCGAGCGCGAAGACCCGCGGCGACGGCACCTTCACGCTGTCCGGCGCGGCTGACGGCGCCACGCTACGACTGCCGGGCTCCAACTTCGACGCTCCGTACAACGGTGCGGACTGGCTCGGTCCCACGCTGGTCACCCCGGCCATCATCGGCTCGTACATCTGGATGTGGGCAGGCTTTGCGATGGTGCTCATCGCGGCCGGTCTGGCCGGACTGCCGCGCGAACTCCTGGAGGCCGCACGGGTGGACGGCGCGAACGAGTGGCAGGTCTTCCGGCGGGTGACGGTGCCGCTGCTGGGCCCGGTGCTCGGGGTCGTCCTGGTCACTCTGATGATCAATGTGTTGAAGATCTTCGACCTCGTGTACATCATCGCGCCGGGCGCCAGCCAGGACGAGGCCAACGTGTTGGCCCTCCAGCTCTACAAGTCGTCCTTCGGCACCGATGTCAACCAGGGCGTCGGCAGCGCCATCGCCGTCTTCCTGCTGCTCCTGGTGCTGCCGTTGATGTACGTCAATATCCGCCGCATTCGAAGGGAGCGCCGTCGATGACCAGTACGGAAACCGTCGTACGGGCCAAACAGTCGCTCGCCACCCGGATCGCGGCCCGGGCGGGGGGCGTGGGGATGCGGATCTTCCTCGTCGTCATCGCGCTGTTCTGGCTCACGCCCACCGCAGGGTTGCTGCTGTCCTCGCTACGTGACCCCGCCGAGGCAGATCTGTCCGGGTGGTGGCAGGTCTTCTCGCATCCGTCGCAGCTCACCGTGGACGGCTATGACCAGCTCTTGAACAACGAGGTGGTCACCGACTCGCTGTTCACCACCGTCCTGATCACCGTTCCGGCCACGGCTCTGGTCGTCCTCATCGGCGCGCTGGCCGGCTATGCCTTCGCCTGTATGGACTTCCCCGGCCGTGACTGGTGGTTCCTGCTGGTGGTGGGGCTGCTCGTGGTGCCGGTGCAGGTGGCGCTGATTCCGGTCTCCAAGCTGTTCGGCGAGATCGGCATCTTCCAGACCACCACGGGCGTGATCCTCTTCCACACCGCTTTCGGGCTGCCGTTCGCCGTGTTCTTGCTGCACAACTTCTTCTCGGAGATCCCCCGCGAGCTCTTGGAGGCGGCCCGTCTCGACGGTGCGGGCGAGCTGCGGCTGTTCTTTCGCGTCGTGCTGCCGCTGGCGGGCCCGGCCATCGCTTCCCTGGCGATCTTCCAGTTCCTGTGGGTGTGGAACGACATGCTGGTGGCTCTGATCTTCGCCGACAGCGGCGACCCGCCCATCACGGTCGCCCTCCAGCAGCAGGCACGCCAGTTCAGCAACAACATCGACGTGCTGGGCCCGGGCGCCTTCGTCTCGATGATCATTCCGTTGGCCGTCTTCTTCGCCTTCCAGAAACAGTTCGTCTCCGGCGTCATGGCGGGGGCGGTGAAGTAGCGGCCGGCACCATGGCGGGGCGGTGAGGCAGTTCGCAGCGGTGGACGGGTTCGCTCGGCCGACCGGGCCCGTTGCCCCGCCGCTCCCTGACTGCGCCACGTCCCGCGGGCCGGCGGGGCACGGCATGCGACCGCGCCGCAAGCGGCGCGACCGCGCGGCGCGAAGGGCGTCGTCGCAGCTCAGCGCGGTTCGACCACACCATATTCGGCGTAAATTATGCGACAACGCGCCCGGAACGCTGTTAGCTTCGCGCTCATGTTTGCGGTCGGTGAGAAAGAGATTCGGGCGTCCTTCGTCAACTGTTCCAAGGGGGAGGCCAGCAGGATCAACCTGCCCCGGAACCTGGCCGAGCAGCCCTGGTCGGACCTGGACTTCCTGGGGTGGCGCGATCCGGGAGCGCCGGATCGGAGCTATCTCGTCATGCCGTACGAGGACAAGCTCACCGGCATCACCTTGCGGGTCCCCCAGGGCCCTCGCAAGAGCCTGACCAAGACGAACATCTGCACCATGTGCCTGACATCTCACCCGGGTTCCGGGGTCGCGTTGCTGGCCGCGCGCAAGGCGGGTGCGGCCGGGCGGCAGGGCAATACGGTGGGTGCGTACATATGTGCTGACCTGGCCTGTTCGCTGTACGTCCGGGGGAAGAAGAAGCTGGAGATGGCACAGCGCTTCGAGGAGTCGCTGACGCTTGAGGAGCAGATCGCCCGTACGATCCGCAACCTTGAGACGTTCTTGCAGCAGGTGTTTCGGCAGTCCTAGCGGGCGGTCCCAGCCGGTGCGCGGCCCCGGTCGGCCGGGCTGCCTTGGCCATGCAGCGAAAACCCCGGCCGCGCCGCCCAAGGGCCCCGCTACCAGGTCGCTCCTCCCAGCTCATCGCGACCCCGTGTCACACATGGCATGCGCGTTCCGTCATGGTGATGACGGAACGCGACAGGAGAATGTGACCGATGGACGAACGTGAATGGCTGGCCCAACGATTCGAGGCCGATCGGCCCCGGTTGCGGGCAGTGGCCTACCGCATGCTCGGCTCGCTCAACGAGTCGGAGGACGCCGTACAAGAGGCCTGGCTACGGCTCCAGCGCTCCGACGCAGGCGAGGTCGAGAATCTGAGCGGATGGCTGACGACGGTCGTCGCTCGGGTCTGCCTCGACATGCTGCGTACGCGTACGTCGCGGCGCGAACAGCCGTTGGACGGGCGGATTCCCGACCCGGTGGTGGACGCCACGGACGGCATCGACCCCGAGCACGAGGCGCTGCTGGCCGACGCGGTAGGGCTCGCTCTCCTCGTCGTACTCGACACGCTGGCCCCGGTCGAGCGGCTCGCGTTCGTCCTGCACGACATGTTCGCGGTGCCGTTCGACGAGATCGCGCCCCTCGTGGATCGTACGCCCGCCGCCGCACGGCAGCTCGCGAGCCGGGCGCGCCGCCGGGTGCGCGGCACGGAACCGCTGCCCGAAACGGACCTCCCGCGTCAGCGTGCGGTGGTGGATGCGTTCCTCGCCGCCGCACGCGGCGGCGACTTCGATGCCCTGATCTCGCTGCTCGCCCCGGACATCGTGCTCCGGGTGGACTCCGGCGCCGTGCCCGTGGGCACCTCGCGCGAGATCCATGGTTCGGCGGCGGTCGCCGGGCAGGCGCTCACCTTCGCGCGGCACGCGTCGGCATCGGCATCGGTGCCGGTCCTGGTCAACGGGGCGGCGGGCGTGCTCTCGCTGGTGGACGGTAAGCCGCGTTCGCTGCTGAGCTTCACCGTCAGGGACGGCCAGGTGACCCGCATCGACATCCTGGCCGACCAGGCTCGGATCGCGCGGCTCGACCTGGCCTCGTTCATCGCCGACCGGCCCGAATCCTGAGCGCCTCGTGCTCGGCGCTGGGGAACGGCTCCCCGGCGCGGAGCACGGTCCGCTGCGCGCGGGCGCGCAGGAAACGCGCCCGGTGAGAGACCGGCAGGCTGCCCACCGTCGCGTGACCCCTCATACGCCCGCAGGGGCGGTGGTACGGAAATCCCGTACCACCGCCCCTGCGTTGGCAGCGTGTTGCATGCCACCCCTACGCAGCATGTCGCGTGCGGCCCCTGCGGGGACCGCTTCCGCTCAGCTGTGTGAGCGCAGCAGCGTACGCATGGTGCGCATGGCCACCGACAGGTTGGCCAGGTCGAACGCGTCCGAACTCTGGATTTCCTCCAGCGTGGTACGAGCGCGACCGAGCAGCGCCGCGTTCTTCTCCTCCCACGCCGTGAACCGCTGCTCGGGCGTGGAGGCGCCGTCGCCCACCGAGAGGATGTCGGAGGTGAGCGCGGCGTGTGCCGCGTACAGGTCCTCACGGATGGATGCGCGGGCCATGGACTGCCACCGGTCGGAGCGCGGCAGTTCGATGATCCGGTCCATGAGCTGGCTGATCCGCAACCGGTCGGCGACGTCGTAGTAGACCTCGGCGACGGCCAGCGGGTCCTTGCCGGTGCGGTCCGCGATGGCGACGATGTCCAGCGTCGGGAATGCGGACGAGAAGCTCGCCACCCGCGAAGCCAGTTCGTCCGGCACGCCGGTCTGCGTCAACTCCTCCTTGATCCGTTGGTACCACTCCAGGTCCGCGCCGCGCAGCAGCTTCGGCAGCGCGGCCCACACCGTGGCGACCCGCTCGCTGAAGAAGTCGATGGTCTCCGCCAGTTCCAGCGGCTGCGGCCGATTGTTGAGCAGCCAGCGGGTACCGCGCTCCACCAGTCGGCGCGAGTGCAGCCGGATGCGGGTTTGTACATCGGCGGCCACCACGTTGTCCAGCGCCTCGACCTCGTCCCACACCCCGGCGAGCCCGAAGATCTCGCGACCCGCGGTCTGGGCGCGTACGACCTCTTCGGTTGAGGCGCCGGTCTCCTCGCGCATCCGGTGCAGGAAGGTCGAACCACCGGTGTTGACGGTGTCGTTGACCAGCACGGTGGTGACGATCTCGCGGCGCAGCGCGTGCGCGTCGATCTGCTCGGCGAAGCGCTCGCGCAGCGGCTGCGGGAAGTAGGCGTGCAGCAACCGCTGGAGGTAGGGGTCGTCCGGTAGGTCGGTGGCGATCAGCTCATGGGCCACCGTGATCTTGATGTACGCGAGGATCACGGCCAGTTCGGGCTGGGTGAGGCCACGCGAGGCGGCGAGCCGCTCACGGATCTGCCGGTCGGTCGGTAGGAACTCCAACTGCCGGTCGAGCTGGCCCTCGCGGGAGAGGCGGCGCATGAACCGCTGGTGCGCGTGGAGCAGGCTGGGCGCCTGCGCTACGGCGTTGCCCAGGGCGGTGTTCTGCGCGTAGTTGTTCCGCAACACCAGCGTGCCGATCTCGTCGGTCATCTCCGCGAGCAGCTTGTTGCGCTGCTTGACGGTCATATCGCCGTCCGCGACCACCGCGTTGAGCAGGATCTTGATGTTGACCTCGTGGTCCGAGGTGTCCACGCCGGCGCTGTTGTCGATGGCGTCGGTGTTGATCCGGCCGCCGGTGGCCTGCCCCTCGGCGTCACGCGACCCGCCAAAGCGGGCGAACTCGATGCGGCCGAGCTGGGTCAGGCCCAGGTTGCCGCCCTCGCCGACGACCTTGACCTGGAGGTCCTGGCCGTCCACCCGGATCGCGTCGTTCGCCTTGTCGCCGACATCGGCCTGCGATTCGACGGCGGATTTCACGTACGTGCCGATGCCGCCGTTCCACAGCAGGTCCACCGGCGCCTGCAAGATGGCCTTCATCAGCTCGGCCGGAGTCAGCTTGGCGACGCCCTTGGGGATGCCGAGCGCCGCCCGCACCTGGGCGTTGATCGGAATGGACTTGGCGCTGCGCGGGTGGATGCCACCGCCCGCGGAGAGCAGCTTGGTGTTGTAGTCGGCCCACGAGGAGCGGGGCAGCTCGTACAGCCGGCGGCGCTCGGCGTACGAGACGGCCGCGTCCGGGTTCGGGTCGAGGAAGATGTGCCGGTGGTCGAACGCGGCCACCAGCCGAATGTGCTCGCTGAGCAGCATGCCGTTGCCGAACACGTCACCCGACATGTCCCCGACGCCGACGACCGTGAAGTCCTCGCTCTGGGTGTCGTGGCCCAGCTCGCGGAAGTGCCGCTTGACCGACTCCCAGGCACCCCGCGCGGTGATGCCCATGCCCTTGTGGTCGTACCCGGCAGAGCCACCGGACGCGAAGGCGTCGCCGAGCCAGAAGCCGTAGTCGACGGCGACCTCGTTGGCGATGTCGGAGAACGTCGCGGTGCCCTTGTCGGCGGCGACCACGAGGTAGGTGTCGTCCTCGTCGTGCCGGACGACGCCCTCGGGGTGGACGACCTGTCCACCGACGAGGTTGTCGGTGATGTCGAGCAGCCCGGAGATGAAGATCTTGTAGCAGGCGATTCCCTCGGCCAACCACGCGTCACGATCCACCGACGGGTCGGGCAGCCGCTTGCCAACGAAGCCGCCCTTGGCGCCCACGGGCACGATGACGGTGTTCTTCACCATCTGCGCCTTGACCAGGCCGAGGATCTCGGTACGGAAGTCCTCACGCCGGTCGGACCAACGCAGCCCACCGCGAGCGACCTTGCCGAACCGCAGGTGCACGCCCTCCACGCGGGGGGAGTACACCCAGACCTCGTAAGCGGGGCGCGGCGCGGGCAGGTCAGGGATGGCCTGCGGGTCGAGCTTGATGGAGAGGTAGCTGTGCGGCTGACCGGAATCACTCTTGTGGCTTCCGCTCCCGCTTCCGCCGCTCTGACCTCCTCTTTCGCTTCCGCCGCTGGCGCTCTGACCTCCTCTTTCGCTTCCGCCGCTGGCGCTCTGACTTCCTCTTTCGCTTCCGCCGCTGGCGCTCTGGAAGTGATTCGTCCGCAGCGTCGCCTTGATGAGGGTGAGGAACGCGCGCAGGATGCGGTCCTCGTCCAGGCTGGCGACCTGGTCGAGCGCGGCCTCCAGCTCTTCGAGCAGGGCGTCGGTGAGCTCGTTGCCTGCTCGCTGCCGCGCCGGCGACATCCGAGCCTCGAAGAGGTTCACGAGCAGCCGGGTGGTGTGCACGTTGTTGCGGAGGGTGTCCTCCATGTACGACTGGCTGAAAGTGGACCCCGCCTGCCGCAAATACTTGGCGTAGGCGCGGAGCACCATCGCCTGCCGCCAGTCGAGTCCGGCGCTGAGCACCAACTCGTTGAAGTTGTCGTTCTCGGCCTGGCCGGTCCACACGGCGGCGAACGCGTGCTGGAAGCGCTCGCGGGCGTCGTCGCCCTCGATCCGCTCGGGCATCCGCAGCCCGAAGTCGTAGATCCAGGCGGTGGTCCGATCGGCGCACCGCAGCTCGTACGGGCGCTCATCGACCACCTCCACGCCGAGCCGCTGAAGTACGGGCAGCACGGCGGAGAGCGAGACCTGGCCACCGCTGCGGTAGATCTTGAAGCGGCGCTCACCAGGGCGCGCGCCGACCGGCTCGTACAGGCTGAGCGCGAACTCCCGCTCGCCGCCCGGCGCGGTCAGCCGCTCCAGGTGCTGAAGGTCGGAGACGGCGGCGCGCGGCGTGTGGTCGGCCTTGTAGCCCTCGGGGAAGGCGTTGGCGTACTGGCGCAGCAGTTCGGCGGCGTGCTCCTCGCCGACCTCGGCGCTCAGCGCCTCGCCGAAGCCATCGGCCCACGACCGAGCGGCCTCCACCAGCCGGGCCTCGATGCGGTCGGCATCGGTATCGGTCAGATTGACCAGCGTGGCGCCGGGCGCGACGCGGATGACGAAGTGCAGCCGGGAGAGCACCGACTCGGTGTTCCAGGCGGTGAAGTCAACGCTGGTGCCGCCCAGTTCCTCCTTGAGGATGTCGATCAGCCGCAGCCGTACGCCGGTGGTGTAGCGATCGCGCGGCAGGTAGACGATGGCCGAGTAGTAGCGGCCGTACTCGTCCTGCCGCAGGAACAGCCGCAGCTTGCGCCGCTCTTGCAGGTAGAGCACCGAGGTGGCGATGGAACGGAGCTGGTCAACGGGTGTCTGGAACAGCTCGTCGCGCGGGTAGGTCTCCAGAATCTGGAGCAGGTCGCGGCCGTCGTGGCTGTGCGGAGTGAAGCCCGCACCGGACAGCACCTCGGCGACCTTGCGGCGGATCACCGGCACCCGGCGCACCGATTCGGTGTACGCGGCGGAGGAGAACAGGCCCAGGAAGCGGCGCTCGCCCACGACGTTGCCAGCCGCGTCGAACTTCTTGACACCGACATAGTCCAGGTAGGAGGGGCGGTGCACGGTGGCGCGGCTGTTGGCCTTGGTGAGGATGAGCAACTTGTGCTCGCGGGCCTTGGCGCGGGCGTCGGCCGGCAGCCGGTTGAAGGAGGGCGAGCCGGGGCGACCGTCTCCGGGCGCGGCGTGGTGACCATCGGCGGTGTGTGTCGGATCGGAGCGCAGGATGCCAAGCCCGGTGCCGGGGACAGCGGTGAGGACGTCCTCTTCGTCGCCGCCCTCGCCTGGTTGGGCCGTCAACTCGTACTCGCGGTAGCCCAAGAACGTGAAGTGGTCCGCGGCAAGCCAGCGCAACAGCTCCTGGGCCTCCTCCACCTCCTGTTCGCGCAGGTCGTTGGCGGTCGGCTCGGCGGGCAGCTCATCGGCGATGCGCAGCGCGGAGTCCCGCATCTTGGTCCAGTCCTCGACGGCCTCGCGCACGTCGGACAGGACGCGTCGCAGGTCGGAGGTCATCTGCTTGAGGTCTTCGCGGTCGGTCTCGCGGTCGATCTCGACGTGAATCCATGATTCGGTGACCGCGTCGTGCGGCAGGTCACCGGCGTTGACGACGGTGGCGGCGGCCATGCCGGCGGCGGTCCCACCCACGACGTTCGGCCCGGTGGCAAGCGTGATGCCCTGCGCAGCGCGGTACGAACCCAGCACCTCAAGCAGCCTGCCGGTCACATCACGGCGGACCACGACCTGCGGGTGGATGACGACATGAATGCCGCGCCCCTGGCGAGACAGTTCATTCGTGACAGAGTCCACCAAAAACGGCATATCGTCCGTTACGACCTCAACCACCGAGTGGCTACAGGTCCAGCCGTTCTCCTCGACGGTGGGCGTGTGCACCCGGACGTTGGCGGTGCCCTGTGGACGCGTCTGCGCAAGACGGTAGTGGGAGAGCGCGGCGCCGAAGACATCGACCGGGTCGCGGCCACTGAGATCCTCGGGCGCAGTGTGCAGGTAGTAGCGCTGGAGATACGCATGAAGGGCTTCTGGGTCGAGGCCCCGCTCCGGTTGCTGTGTATGGGCAGGGCTCTGCTCAGCGACCCGGGCGGCCCGTTCGAGCAGCTCGGCCTTGGCTTCGTCCAGCTTGGTCTGCATGTCCTCTGACTCCTGTCGCGCGACGCTGCGAGACATCGATAACGGTGGCATGACGTCGGGACACGGGGTCGCCGGTCAGGATCGACGGTATGCCGGAATGAGCGATGGTCGGGCCTGTCTTGGCTAAATGTGGCCAACAACCCTGACGCAGAAAATCAGCGGCGCCCCGGGCACTATGGTGCTCCGGGCGCTGGGGTCCCGCCTGACGAGCGTCAGGTGAGAGGGCATCATCGCCCTCAGGGGATATCGCGCTGATCACCTCGTAAGGCTATCGCTCTTCACCGGTCCGCCGTCATGAGATGGAAATGTACAAATTCGGGCCACAAAGTTTGGCGAAGCAGCCTAAGGGGCAGTGGGCCGCGGCAGGAAGCCGCCGAACAGGCCGCAAGGGCTTGGCAAACCCGGCCCGGCGATGCACGGTGAACAAAACGGACAGTCCGGAGCGAGCGCCGCACGGGCCGACCCCGCCCGGCGCACCGGTGGAGGTGGCGGCATGACGGCGAAGATCCTCATGGTGACGGGTGACGCGGCGGAGTCCCTGGAGGTGCTCTACCCCTACCAGCGGCTCCGAGAGGAAGGGTACGACGTCCACATCGCGGCCCCTACGCGTAAGACGCTGCGCTTTGTGATCCACGACTTCGAGGGTGGTTTCGACACCTACACCGAGAAACCCGGCTACACCTGGCCCGCTGACCTGGCCTTCAGCGAGGTGGACCCGGGTCAGTACGCCGCCTTGGTGGTCCCGGGCGGCCGGGCCCCTGAGTACCTGCGCAACGACGGCGAACTACGGAAGGTGGTCGAGGCGTTCTTCGACGCGGACAAGCCGGTGGCACAGATTTGCCACGGCCCCCTGCTCACCGCCGCCACCGACAGCCTCAGCGGGCGCCGGGTCACCTGCTATCCGGCCCTGGAACTCGACATGCAAACGGCCGGGGCGACCTTCGAGGACGCGGAGGTCGTCGTAGACGGCACTCTGGTCTCCTCCCGCGCCTGGCCGGACCAGTCGGCGTGGATGCGCGAGTTCCTGACGGTGCTCAGGGCCACGGCCCCGGCGACGTAACCGCCCCGCGGACTGCTTCGGGACTTCGAAGGTCAGGCCGTCAGGGTCTCGGCCAGCTCCACGGCCTCCGCCAGCGTGTCAGCGATCGGAACCCCCGCCACAGCCAGGCTGGCTCGGCTGTGCGAACCACCCGAGTAGAGCACCGCATGCGCCCCCGCGTGCTGGGCGGCCAGCGCATCGTCCACGGCGTCCCCGATCACCACGGTACGGCCGGCCTGCACCCCGTCGAGCGTGGCCAGATGGCGCACCATGTCCTCCGCCTTGCCACCACCGGACGGGCCCGTACGCCCCTGCACCCGGACGAACCGCGACTCGATGCCGAAGCCGCGCACTAGCGGCACCAGGTCCTCGTGGCCGTATAGCGAAAGGAGCGACTGCGTACGCCCCGTGGTCTGCCAGCGTTCGAGCAGGGCCTCGGCTCCGGCCGCGAGTTGGCAGGCCGCCTGTTGCAGGGCGTACTGGCGCTGGAATATGACGTCCATGTGCGCCCACTCGTCCGGCGTCGGCAGGCGCCCCATGAGGCGCTCGTAAAAACGGGGAACCGGCACGCAGTACAGCTCGCGGTACCGGTCGAGGGTGATGGCTTCGAGGCCGATCTCGGCGAACGCGGCGTTGGTGGCCGCGATCACGGCGTCGATGTCGTGGTAGAGCGTGCCGTTCCAGTCCCAGATGATGTGCGTCTCGTGCGTCCCCATGCTTATGACCGTACCGGCCACCTCTGACAGGCGGCCCGCGCGTCCCGCAAACGCCTGCTGAACCGCTGGTCGGCACTGAACCCGCTGGCCGGCACTACGTCATGGGCGGCGGGGGCCGGGTTACGTGCGGCGGGCGTACGCGCGCCGCGTTACCTGCGGCGGCCGTACGCGCTCACAACGAGGCCGGGGTCATCCGATCAGGTTCGGAATCTCCTGCGTCGCGTACCACAGCAGCTCATGGTCCTCGGCGCCGTCCACCGTGAACTGCGCATCGTCGTCGCCCTGGTCGGCAGCGCCCAGGGCCGCTGCGGCTGCCGTGACGTCCGCCTGCGCATCGTCGGAGTCCACGTGCACCGCGGCGGCCTTGCTCATCGGCACGGCGGAGGCGATCCGCACCTCGCCGAGCGACGACTGGTCAAGCCCCCGGTCCGGATCGGCGACGGCCTGGCCGTCCGCCACGTCCACGGCGACGACCACCCGACGGCGCGGAGCCGCAGGATCGCCGGCAAGACGGCGCAGCGAGGCGGCGGCGGCCCGATTCAGCGCCGCGTACTCCAACTCCTCGATGTCATCCGAGACGTACCACTCGCGCAACGCGGGGGTCACCGCGTAGGCGTCCAACGGGCCCGGGCCCAACTCACCCGCCTGGTGCGCCTCGGCGAGGCCGGGGAGGGTGAGGGGGACGTACACGCGCATGTTCGCCGCTTTCGTGGTGACTTCCGTAAGGCCGTGCTGTGCGGCAAGCATAAGCGCGCCGGTCCCCCTTCGGGGCAGGAGCTTGTCGCCTCCCCGCGAACCCTCCACCGCGCCACCCCACGCGCTCCCAGCACACGGCCTTTCTACCCCCGCCATCACCCAGATAGGTGATGCCGTACGGCCGGTCCAACGCCTCTTGGCCGGCGTTGCCGGTGCGCGGTACCCGCCGGTAGAAGTCACACACCACGAAAGCTACTGCCCGGTATCAACGCCGGGCCCGGACAACGGGGGCGAGCGGCGGATGGACCGACGAACAGGCAGCACGACGGCAGACACCGACACACAGGCAGGCACCGGCACCGGCACCGACACAGGCACAGACGCGAGAAGCGGCGTGAGCACGAGGACCGGGGCTGGAACTGGAACTGGGGCCGGGGCTGGGGCCGGGGCTGGGGCCGGGGCTGGGGCCGGGGCTGGGGCACAGCCGAGTACAAGAATGGCCGCGTCCACGAGCAGGAGCACGGCTACGGCTACGGCTACGGCTACGGCTACGGCTACGCGAACGAGGACAAGCACGAGTACCGCTACGCGACCCGCTCCGGCTCGCCGCCCAAGTACGGCCGCGGCCGGGCCTCGGGTCCCCCGCCAGGGCAGCGGGCCGCCACGGCGGCGCGACCAGCGGCGGCCGGGCGGAGCCGACCTTGCAGCCCGCCAACGCGCCCGTGAGCGACTGCCGCGCTACTGGTTCGCCAACCGCCTGCTGCTCACCCTCAGCGGCCAGCGCCCTGTGCACTGGATGCTCGGCCACACCCAGGGCGCCGCCTACGACCAGTTGGCCGAACTCGCCCCGCACCCGGCCCTGTGCCCCTCCACGGCAGCCAGCACCGACGCCTCGGACCACAGCCGTGCCTTGGGTAGCAGCCGTGCCTCGGGCAGCATGGAAGGCACGCAGTATCGGCAGTGGCCCCCCGTCGTACGGCACTGCGATGAGTTCCGTCCGGAGCCATGGATCATCGAGGCGTTCGCCCGCATCGCGGCGGGCGACCGGCTACGGGCGCTGGCCTTCCGGCTGGAACTCGGCGCCGGCACCCGCTGGCGCTGCGCCGCGATCGACCTCGGCCCCTCCCCCGGCCAGCCCCCCGGCCAGCAGGGACCGACGTATCCCCGCGGGTCCGCGCCCCTTCCCTGGAGCAGCACACCGGCCGCAGCACACCGAAGCGCAGGCCCCTGAGCATCTTGCGGGCCGACCTCGGGATACCCCGCGGGCGCCGTTCGGAAAAAGCCGCGGGCCCAGCATCGTCGCGATGCCGGGCCCGGGCCTTGAAGTGCGTCACGCGGTCTCCCGCACAGTGCGCGCAGACGCGCGGCAGCCGTCCGCTCACTTCTTGCGGCGACGGCCGCCCTTCTGCGCCTTGCGGCGCTCGGCGCGGGTCGTGCCGCCTGCGGCGGGACCAGACGCCGAGGCGTCTTCCACGTCCTGGCCATCCGTGGCGAAGTCACCTTCGACCACGCCACCCTCGCCGTCCACCGTAGGTGCCGAGAAGTGCAGCCGGTCCGGACGCTGCGGCGCGTCCAGACCCTTGGCGCGGATCTCGGGCCGCTGCGCGCCCGCGGCGACGGGCTCGCGCTCGCCCTTCTCCAACGACGGCGGCGCATCCTGCACCGGCACCTCTTCGACCTGCTGATCGACCTGGACCTCCAGGTTGAACAGGTAGCCGACGGACTCCTCCTTGATGCCCTCCATCATGGCGGTGAACATGTCGAAGCCCTCGCGCTGGTACTCGACCAGCGGGTCCTTCTGGGCCATCGCCCGCAGGCCGATGCCCTCCTGGAGGTAGTCCATCTCGTAGAGGTGCTCGCGCCACTTGCGGTCAAGGACTGACAGCACCACACGACGCTCCAGCTCACGCATGATGTCGGAGCCGAGCTCTTCCTCGCGCGCCGCGTACTGCGCGTAAATGTCTTCCTTGATGGCGTCGGTGATGAACTCGGCGGTGAGGCCGGCGCGGTCGCCCACCTCTTCCTCAAGCTCCTCGATGGTCACCTTCACCGGGTAGAGCTGCTTGAACGCTCCCCACAACCGGTCCAGATCCCACTCCTCGGCGAAGCCCTCCACGGTCTCAGCCTGCACATAGGCATCGATCGTGTCGTCCATGAAGTGCCGCACCTGGTCTTGCAGGTCCTCGCCCTCCAGGACGCGGCGGCGCTCACCGTAGATGACCTCGCGCTGCCGGTTGAGCACCTCGTCGTACTTCAGGACGTTCTTTCGCGTCTCGAAGTTCTGCTGCTCGACCTGCGACTGGGCGGAGGCGATGGCGCGGGTGACCATCTTGTTCTCGATCGGGACATCGTCGGGCACGTTGGCCATGGACATCACGCGCTCGACCATCTGCGCCTTGAACAACCGCATCAGGTCATCGCCGAGCGAGAGGTAGAAACGGGACTCGCCGGGGTCGCCCTGTCGGCCGGAACGGCCGCGGAGCTGGTTGTCGATACGCCGCGACTCGTGCCGCTCGGTGCCCAGTACGTAGAGCCCGCCGAGGTCCTTGACCTCTTCGTGCTCCGCCTTGACCGCGGCCTTGGCCCGCTCCAACGCGGCGGGCAGCGCGGCGGCCCACTCCTCGACGTGCTCGATCGGGTCCAGACCCTTTTGCCGCAACTCAGCCTCGGCGAGGTCGTCCGGGTTGCCGCCGAGCTGAATGTCCGTGCCACGACCGGCCATGTTCGTCGCCACTGTGACCGAGCCCTTGCGGCCGGCCTGGGCAACGATCGTCGCCTCTCGATCGTGCTGCTTGGCGTTGAGCACCTCGTGCGGTACGCCCTGCTTGGTCAACTGCTGCGACAGGTACTCGGACTTCTCCACCGAGGTCGTACCGACCAGGACCGGCTGACCCTTCTCGTGCTTCTCGGCGATGTCCTCGACCACCGCGGCGAACTTCGCGGGCTCGGTACGGTAGATCAGGTCGGCCTGGTCAAGACGGACCATCGGCCGGTTGGTCGGGATGGGCACCACGCCGAGCTTGTAGATCTGGTGGAACTCGGCGGCCTCGGTCATCGCCGTACCAGTCATGCCGGAGAGCGTGCCGTAGAGGCGGAAGAAGTTCTGCAGGGTGATCGTGGCGAGGGTCTGATTCTCGTCCTTGATGTCCACCCCTTCCTTCGCCTCAATCGCCTGGTGCATGCCCTCGTTGTAGCGGCGGCCGGCGAGGATACGTCCGGTGTGCTCATCGACGATCATGACCTCGCCGTCGATGACGACGTAGTCCTTGTCGTTCTTGAACAGTTCCTTCGCCTTGATGGCGTTGTTCAGATAGCCGACGAGCGGGGTGTTGACGGACTCGTAGAGGTTGTCGATGCCCAGCCAGTTCTCGACCTTGGTGACACCGGACTCATGGATGGCGACGGTCCGCTTCTTCTCATCGACCTCGTAGTCCCCGGTCTCCTGGACCGGATTCCCGTCCTCGCCGCGCTTGGTCGGGTTGGCCGCCTCGCCCCTGGTCAACCGCTTCACCAGCTTGGCGAAGTCGCCGTACCACTTGGTGGCCTGGTCGGCGGGGCCGGAGATGATCAGCGGGGTACGAGCCTCGTCAACGAGGATGGAGTCCACTTCGTCAACGATCGCGAAGTTATGGCCACGCTGGACGAGCTCTTCCCTCGACCACGCCATGTTGTCGCGCAGGTAGTCGAAGCCGAACTCATTATTCGTGCCGTACGTAATGTCGCAGTTGTACTGTTCGCGCCGCTGCGTGGGCGTCATGTTGGCGAGAATGCAACCGACAGACAGATCCAGGAACTGGTGGACCCGACCCATCATCTCGGAGTCACGCTCGGCCAGATAGTCGTTGACCGTGATCAGGTGCACGCCATCGCCGGAGAGCGCGTTCAAATAGGCGGGCAGCGTACCGACGAGGGTCTTGCCCTCACCGGTCTTCATCTCGGCGACGTAGCCGAAGTGCAGCGCGGCGCCACCCATGATTTGTACGTCGTAGTGGCGCTGGCCGAGGACGCGCTTGGCGGCCTCACGGACCGTGGCAAACGCCTCGGGCATCAGGTCGTCAAGTTTCTCACCGTCCGCGTACCGCTCCTTGTACTCGGCCGTGAGAGCGCGCAACTCCGCGTCGGAGAGGTTCACGAAGTCCTCTTCGATGGAGCTGACCTGGCCCGCGATGCGGTGCAGCTTGCGCAGGATCTTGCCTTCGCCTGCACGCATGAGCTTGTTGAGGACGGACACGTAGGCTGGCTCCTTGCCGGTCGGACCTGGCACGGGTTGGGTGCGCTAGCGCGGCATTATCGGGGGCCACGGGGGGCTGCCGCAACGCACATCGTAAGTCAGGACCAGGCCGCCCCGGGAGGCCCGTCCGCACGAATGCTCGCTATCAACCCCCTGTCTCAACGCACGAACCTCACAGAAGGTGCCTGGAGACCCCCCAGAAGGCGGGCAAAGCCGTGGGCCCCCGACCCCGCTCCACGCGCCCCACAGGGCCGCCGCACAGGCTACGGGAGCGACGAGGTTACAAGGCTAGTGACGAGGTTACGAGGCTGCTGTACGGGCCCAGGAGTGACCGGACGGCACAGCAGGGGGCGACAAAGGGGTAGTACGGGCGGCCAGCTCACGAGCCGTACGACACGCGAGCGACACGTGAACCGATCGGGTTGGCCAGCTGCACCAGACCGGCCGGGTCATCCCCTAAAAACGCTTTCCCCACCCGCATGGACCGACCACACTCGGTCCATGGAACCCGTCATACTCAGCACCCCCCGCCTGGTCCTGCGACCGTTCGAGCCATCCGACACGGACGCCGTCTTCGCCGCCTGCCAGGACCCGGACGTTCCGCGCTGGACGAACGTTCCCGCTCCGTACACGCGCGATCACGCACAGAACTTCGTCAACCAGCTCTGCCCGGACGGCTGGCGCGACAACACGTCCTACAGCTTCGCGGTCGTCACCAAGGGCAATGGCGTACTCGTGGGCGCCATGGGGCTGGTCCGCCTGGAACTGGGCGCTCCGGAGCGACAGGCCGAACTCGGCTATTGGACGGTGAAGGAACGGCGCGGCCGGGGCTACACCGCCGAGGCCGCCAGGCACCTGGCCGACTGGGCGTTCCGCGACCTGGGCGTGGAACGCCTGGAGTGGTACGCCGAGGTCGGCAACGACGGCTCGTGGGCCGTCGCGCGCTCGGTCGGCTTCCAGTTGGAGGGGACGCTACGGGCCCGCATTCCGTATGAGGGCACCCGTCGGGACGCCCTGATCGCCGCCCTGCTCCCCACTGACCTCGGCCACCCGACGCCCACCCCGTACCTGCCGGGCCCACAGACCTCCTGAGCAACACCCGGCCACGACCATCACCAGCCACGACCATCACCAGCCACCGCCCAGGGCCCTGCCCGCATCCACTGCCCGCATCCACGTCTTGGGTCGCGGGGTCCCGCGGGTGACGGGACGGAGGGCCCGAGCCCTCCGGTCATGAAGCAACTGGCGGACGGTACGCCGCGGGCGCCGCATCGTCGCGGTGGTACCGGGCCCCGCGTCGGATGAGGCTGCTGCCAAGGCCGCTCCGACGCCGTTGTCAGTGCCGCCGTTTACTGTGTCCAGCATGACAACTCCCCTGTCAGCGCCACGCTTCGCGCCCCATGCCCACGAGCCAGCGCCCCACGTGGGGCCCGAGGTGTCCCTGTCAGCCGACGAGGCCCGGCGCATCGCGCTGCGCGCTCAGGGGCTGTTGGGCGCACGTGATCAGCGGGCAGGCGTGCGCGGGGTGCTGCGCTCGCTGGGGGCGGTGCAGTTGGACACCATCTCCGTGCTGGCACGATCACACGAACTGGTGCCGTACGCACGGCTCGGCGCGGTCGGCCGCGATGTGGTGGAGTCCGCGTACTGGACGGAGACCCACAGCTTCGAATACTGGTCCCACGCGGCGTGCATCTTGCCCATCGAGGAGTGGCCGCACTTTGCGTTTCGGCGCCGCTCCTACCGCGACCGCCCACAATGGCACCACGATCTGCCGGATGGGACGTACGAGACGGTCATCAAGCAGTTGCGGACCGAGGGACCACTGACCGCGAGCGAACTGGGCGGGGCAAAGAACGGCGGGGAATGGTGGGACTGGTCTGCGGCGAAGATCGCCGTCGAACGGGCCCTGATGTACGGCGAGGTCGTCTGCACCGAGCGGCGCGGCTGGAAGCGCGTGTACGACCTGGCCGAGCGCGCCATCCCCGACGCCCTGCTGCACGATGACCTGCCAGACGCGGAGTGCCTGCGTCGCCTGGTCGCCCAGGCGGGTGCGGCGATGGGCGTGGCCACCGTAGCGGACCTCGCCGACTATCACCGGCTCAAGAAGGAGCAGGTGAACGCCGTGATCGCAGCCACCGGGCTGACACCCGTCGAGGTCAAGGGCTGGGACAAACCCGCCTGGGCGGACCCGGCCGCGCTCGCCCTGGAATCCGCGGGCCGCCGGGAACGGCACCGGACAACGCTGCTGTCCCCGTTCGACTCGCTGATCTGGGACCGCCCGCGTACGGAGCGAATCTTCGGCTTCACCCATCGGCTGGAGGCGTACGTGCCCAAGCCCAAGCGCATACACGGCTACTTTGCGATGCCACTGCTCACGGGTGGCAGGCTCGTCGGCCGCATCGACCCGGCCCGGGAGGGCTCCACGCTGGTGGCCAGGCAGCTGTCGCTGCGGGGCCCGCAGGACGTGGTCCCCGTGGCGCGTGCGCTGCGCGAGGCCGCGGAGTGGGTGGGTTGCGACGCCGTGCGCATCGAGCGCGTAAATCAGCCCGAGCTGGCCGCCCAACTTGCCACGGCCCTGGCCTGACCCGGCAGCAACCGGCCGATCAGCGCTCCAACGCTCGCGAAGCAGTCACCTCCAGCAGCCGACCACCGGCATCCGCCGACGCCCTACCTGTCCCCTCCGGAACAGCACCTACACCGGCTACCCAGCCACCCGCTGCCCCCACGCACCACCGCGCTCAAAACTCGCCGCCTCCCAACACAACCGCCACCCGCAGCCATCCGCTACCGCTAACCGCCTACCAACGACAGTCAGCACATCCACATCTCCACATCCACAGCCCACGGTGGTAGGCCACCGCCACAACCGCCACGGATCTTCGGCGCCGGAAGGCACCCCAGTCCAGGCACAGCGCCTCAGCCCTCAGCGCGAGCGTGACGCCCCTGGCACCGTGGGGCAGCCACGGGGCCCCTTGGCTCGGCGGAGGCTGGTAGGAACCCCCTCACCGTGGAAAGCCCCTCGCGCCAGAGCGCCGTCCGCGCTGCGCAGAACAGGAGCGCGGAGAGAGGGCCTTTCGAGCCGTGCAGGGCGAGGGTCCCTCACCTGATTTCGAGGATCTTCTCCCGCATGGCGTACACCACCGCTTCCATCCGCGAGTGGAGTTGCAGCTTCTCCAGAATATTGCGGACGTGGTTCTTGACCGTGTTCTCGCTGATGAACAGCTCTTTGGCGATATCACGGTTGTTCATGCCGGTGGCAACGAGCTTGAGCACCTCAAGCTCGCGTTCGGTCAGCCGAGGCGCAGGCACCAGCCGCCGTTCGTCGGTGCGCTGGATCATCGACTTGAACTCGGTCAGCAGCTTCGACGCCATCGAGGGACTGATCTGCGACTGCCCATCGGCGACCGCCCGGATCGCCGTCGCCACCTCGTCGGTGGAAATCTCCTTGAGCAGATAGCCGGTGGCCCCGGCCTTGATGGCGTCGTAGAGGTCGGCCTCCTCGTCGCTGATCGTCAGCATGATGATCTTCGCGCTGGGGGCCACCTCCTTGATGGCCGTACACGCCTCGATCCCACCTCGCTTGGGCATCCGGACATCCATCAACACGATGTCGGGAAGCAGATCCGCCGCCTTATCGACGGCCTCCGCCCCATCCCCGGCTTCGCCAATGACCTGGATGTCCTCCTCCTGCGCGAGTACGATCTCCAACCCCCGGCGGAAGAGCGCGTGATCGTCCACCACGAGGACCCGGATCGGCTCCTTACACGACTCGTCCTTGCCCGTTCTGACACCGACGCGATCGCCGTCGTTGTCGTCAGGCACGGGCCCGAAGCTGTCCGCCATCGTTCCTCCCCCATGAAGGCCGTGGCCTTGCGGTTGCACCTAGAGCTGCATGCCAACCAGTCCCCACCGAGCGCCGATTGACCACGCCGCCATGATTCCATGCCCGCGGGGTGAGCCGACGCCCCCGCTCACCGCACGGTAGTGCCCCGGAGGGCGAACTCGGCCCTCCCGGGGCACTAGCTACGCCGTCGTATGAGCTACGCCGGCTACCGCGCCTCTTGCATAGTTTCGGTCAGCTTTGGTCGATTCTTGGCATCGGCACCTGACGGTTCGCACCGCATCTCCCGGCACCGACTTCGGATCGGCTCGCCATCAGCCGTGGTCAGCCGCCGAGCGCGCCTCCAGCGCCACCCGGTTCCTCACCGACGAACGCCTCGGTCGTGAGGTGGATTACGCCATAGTCGTAGCCGTGCCGTCGGTAGACGACGCTTGGGCAATTGGTGTCGGAGTCCACGAACAGATAGAAGTCATGGCCGACCAACTCCATCTCATAAAGAGCCTGGTCGAGTGTCATCGGCGTCGCGGCATGCGTCTTCTCACGCACGATGAGTGGGCCTTCGCCGCGCACTTCGAGCGGCCCCATGCGGGTGGTGGGCACGCTTTCCGCGGTATCGGCGTCTGCGGGCTCGCTCGTCCCGTTGATACGGGCGGCTTCCGGCACGGTCACGGCGACATCGCTCGCGGGGATACGGCCATGGCCACGACGCGTGTGACGCTTGTCGTTCTGCTTACGCAGGCGCTGTTCCAGCTTGCCCGTGGCGAGATCGAGCGCCGCATACGGGTCGGCTGCGGCGGCCTCCGCCCGGATGACCGGACCTCGGGAGCGGAGCGTGATCTCCACTCGGTCGGAACGGTCGGCCTGACGCGGGTTGTGCTCCTTGGACACCTCGACGTCGAGGCTGATGACCTTGCCGTCGAGCTTCTGGATCTTCTCCAGCTTCAGCTTCTCGGCCACGTGCTTGCGGAACCGCTCGGGCACCTCTGTCTTGCGGCCCTTTACGACGATGTCCACGCAGAACTCCGTTCCCGGATCGCTCCGTTGACTGTTCGAAGCACATCCGTTTCGCACTGGGCCCTGGAGATTTCCCGGGCCCCCGACTCGGCGGCTTTCACCTCCTCCTCCCCCACAGTTGGGGTTTACACCCCACCGTCTTCACGTTTCTGTGGAACGCGGATAGTTATGAAGCACACTAAGCGGATATACATCGCATAGCTGCCCTCAGCTCTCACAACCGAACATAGCTCGCCCAGCCTGGAGACGGCACCCCCTACTGGTGCGTACCTCCGTTCAGGTGCTTTTTAGCTGTTACTACCTGCAACGATGCGCCTTACCCGTCAGTTCCGATCTACTCCAGCGGCGCCGCGGGAAGCGGCGACCACCGCAGCACCGACCAGATATCCCCGAACAGGCGTACCACCAGCACCACGCCTCGCACCGTCCGGCCGACCTCCTTGAGTACCGCGTACCCCGCAAAGCCAACCCAAGCCACCGCCAGCCGCGACGACTCGGCCCCCACCCCCGGCACCTGGCGCCGCCCCGGCCGCACACCCCGGGCGGGAGCCCCGTATCGCCCTTACCGCACGAGCCTCGCAAGGGCTCCCTATCGCCTCAGCCGCATCCCCCGTGCGAGGGCTTCGTATCGCTTCGGGTAGATCTCCGCGGCCCCGGCCGTGCCTCGCGCCTCCTCCATTCGGTGGGCAGGTAGCTCCATCCCGCACCGGCCACCCGCTGCACAACAGATCCGCTGCCGCCTCGCCCGCGTCCCGACCACCGCCGGCCCCAGGACCATCACCGGTCCCAGAAAGCGCACCCAACAGACCACCTGCACCGACATCCGCTCCAGGGCCCGAGCCAGAGCCAGAGCCACGGCCAGCGTCGGGACCGGCGTCGCGGCCGGGCCCAGGGCCAGGTTGAAACCCAGGGCCGGGCCCGGATTGGGGCCCGGGGTCAAGGCCAATGCGCCAGTTCTCAGCGCTGGCACCGTCCGTCAGGCACCGGGGGCCTGCACCCTCGACGCGGTTTGCCGTGCCACGGCCCTCCATCTCAGTACCGCCTGCCGCGCTGAGGCCCATTGCGGCCCGCACCGCTCGCGCCGCCTCAGCCAGGGACGCCCCCGTGGTCATGAGGTCGTCCACCAGCACTACAGAGCCACCCGTCAGCAGCCGTTCCGCACCCTTCGCGACCCCCAGGGCCCCGGTCAGGTTCGCGAGCCGCTGCGTGGCACCGAGCCCGCTCTGGTCCAGCACGGCACGCTGCTGCCGCAATACCGACAGCACCCGCGTCGGCACTCCCTGCCCCCGCAGTACACGCGCCGCCGCGAGGGCGATCCGTCGCGTGGGGTCATGCCCTCGTGCGGCCACCGTCCGCCGCGCGGACGGCACCGGCACCAGCAGCACCGGCAGCGGCACATCACCGACCGCGCTCTGCCCCGCTGGACGAGGGCCAGCCCCTACGCAGCCCCAGCCGCCCCGTTCGTCCGGCGCTCCTTTGCTCCCCGGTCCTCTGCCGACCGACCATCGTGCGCTGCCCGCCTTTGCTCGCGGCCCCGCTGGACGCACCCCGAACCCGCCCGCGTAACCTCCCGGCGCCCGCTGCCGCAGCACCGCGGTCACGGCCGCAGCCAATGCCGCACCCAGCGGCTTCGCCAGCCGCAGAGCACCTCGCTCCTTGTGTGCGAGCAGCACCGCCCGCACCCCATCCGCGTACGCCGACGCCGCGCACACCACCGGCAGACCCGGTGGCGCCGGGCTCGGGCGTACTCGGCGCGCCCCCTTTCTGTCGTCCAGTAACTCCGTCTGGCACCTCGCACACAAGACGGTCCGAGGCGCCCCGCACCCCGCACAATCGACCGGCAGCACCAGACCGGCCGCTTCCCGCCACCATCCCCGCATGGCACTACTGTCCCGCCGCACCTGCGAGCCCGCCACCCCTGTGGATAACTCCGCTCGCCCAGCTGCCCGCCGCTGACCACCACCGTAAAAGCACAGGTCAGGCAGGGGTTCCCGAACGGCATAGCCAACCGGGGCCATGGAAAGCGACAGTCAGCCGAGCGCAGTAGCCGACGGAATCGCAGCCAGGCGAGCCGTCCTCAGCGACGCCATGACCCGACACAACCACGGCCACGGTCATAGCCACCGAGACAGACACAGCAACCGAGACTGCTACCCCAGCACCAGCAGCGCCCCAACCAGCCGCGCAACCGACGACCGCCCACCCACAGTGCGGTACCCCACGCCCGCAACCGCCGACGAACACCACTCACGCGCGAGTTCGGCGACCAGCAGCGCATGCCAACCAGCAACACACGCGGCAACCACCTGCGGACACGGCGGCAGCACGACCACGGCCACGGCCACGGCCACCTGCGAAGCAGGCACGCTAGGGAGAGGAGACTGGCCGCGTAGTCGGCGGTTAGCCGGGATAGACCGGTGCCGTTCCCTCCTTGACGACGGTCTTCCAGTTGGCGTCCAGGGGGAGCCGCACGATGCCGTCCGACGCCTTGGCAATCAGCGGCCTGTTCTCGTTCTCCGAAGCGGCGACCTGTTTCACCTTGCCCGGCCCGGGCAGCGTCGGGCTGTTTCCAGGGGAGCCGTCAGTCTCCATGTATCGCAGTTCCTGCACACCCCCCGACTCCGTCCCGGCCACCACGAGCCGACTGTTACCGGCCCACGAAACGGCGTCCACATCGGCAAGCTGCGGGGCCAACGCGCGTAGTCCGTTGACCGACAGCTTGGGTTCCGCAGCGCTCTTGGCTCGTTCGAGACGGCCGAGCCACAGCGTCGTATGGCCATCGCGTTCAATCAGCATCACGATCCGTGTGCTGTCGGCGGCCACCCGCAACGCCATGATCCGGCCACCGTCGAGCCCGGTGATGTTGACTTCCTCGGGTTCACCGATGCCGCCCGGAAGCCGCAGCAACCGAGGCTCGTCCGGGCTGCGGTCGGCGACCCACAGATCGCCGAGACCGTCCCAGCTAGGAGTCGTGAGACCGCCCTGCTGACCACCGCTGGCGCTATGTAGCCGCGTTACGCCGCGCTCCACACCAGGCTTCATATCGGCCACATATAGATTCCGGCCATTTTGTGACACGCCGGCCGCGCTCCGCTCGTCACGTGCCACCGCCACCGAACCGAGGCCCACGTTGGGCTCACCAAACGGCCCCGGAACGCGCACCGGCTCGTCCCCGGTGTCATCGAGCTGAACCATCCGGTGTTCTTGGTCAATGAAGAACTGGCTGTCGGCTTCGCCGTTGATGCGGTCAGGCGCGTATCCGTCGGCCTGGTCACGCCTCAATCTGCACATCTCCGCGCCGCTGGCGCTCTCCAAGGTCACCCTCTCGACCTTGGAAGCTGACAAATCCTGCACGGTAAAGAGCACCTGGGCCGCCATCTCATGGCAGCGCAACTGATCAACACCAGCCGCAGCCTGGCTCAGTCGCAGGCGCAGCTCATTCGAGTCGTCGAGCCGCAGCTGGTTACTGTCAAGTTGGGTCCCGCTGGGGAAGGACGTACGCACCACTGGGTCGAGCCAGTTGGTCGGCCCCCCAAGGAGCGCCTTCACGGTCGAGGTGACGGGATCGACCCACCGCCGCAGATACACCGGGTCGGCGACCAGTACGTCCTTGCCGACCGCCGACTTATCGCCGTCCGGCCCCAGTTCCGCAAAGTAATACTTGTTGACGGAGCGGTAGATGCGCTGAAAGTCCGACTGTCCAAGGACCAAACCCGCTGGCAATGAGTCGATGCGCCATTTCGACCCCACTTTCGCCACGTGCAGCCGCTCCTCGTAGGGCTTTTCGTCAGGTTCATACGCATAATTGGCGTCAACCGTGGCAAGTTGCCTGCCGGACAGCACGATGTCGAACCCCGCATTGTCCCGGTCGCGCCCGTTCTCCACGCGTACCTTGGGCGCCTGCGCGAGCACGATCGTCTCGGCGAACGGGTTCCAGTCCGCGCCCGCGCGCCGGGTGAGATACTCACGCGCCGTATCGAAGTTGGCCTCATCGCTCGTCGTGGCCTCTAGGAAGCCCCAAACGAGCTCTTCCGGCTTCTCCTTGTTCCCAGGCCGCACCCCATACACCCGTACGGGCGAATCGACGTCCGCACGCGGCGAAGAGCCGACCTGTCGGATGTCCCCGCTGTCCGGCATGGACGCACAGCCGGCCAGCAACAGCCCGCTGGCCGCCAGCGCCGCACCTACCCGCCGTCGCGACGCCCCGGAAGCACGGTCACGGCCGCGGCGACGAAGACGACGAGGTTCCCTTGGCCACCCGAAAACGCCGAGAAGCCCGGAACCACTCTGTAGGCCAGGGCGTGCGGGGACGTCGGGGCCGGTGAAGGCAGTGCGGCGATCGGTGGTGCCGGTGGCCGCGCTGGTGCCCGGCCCCGTCTCCATCCGGCCGCGGTCAGCCCCCGCCTCACGGTCAGCACACACGGACCTGGCCCCCCTCTCGATCGATGGTTACGGTCACTCCGCAGTTCCCTCTCGATCCGGACACCCAGCATCCGCTCCACGCCCGAAACTCCCCTCATGCCCGGGACCTCCCTCGCGCTCGGCACCACCACCGCGGCCGATCCCAGCATCGTCCCCGGCTACAGCACCGCGCTGCACCACGCGTGCACCGTGCCCAGGCAGTGCGGTCGGGTCCACGGCTGGCGGATGATCCGATCGATTCGGTACGAGTACGGAGGCAACGGACCCAGCAACCCGATGAGCGCCCGTACCCCCGACCCCACTGGCCCCACGCGTAGCCTCTTCACCACCCGAACCACCCGAACCACCCGTGTCGCCCGTCTGGTGGGAACCACTCACCTCGCCGGCATCGCGCACATCACCCGATCCCCCAGCACCCCGGTCAGCTCCCACATCACCAGCACTGCCAGCACCGTCAGCGCCGTGGTGACCGCTGCGCCCACTGCTCACACCGGAACCACTGGTGCCCCCGCCGCCGGTCACCTGACCACCACCCGCCACATGACTGCCACCCGTCACGCGACTGCTACCGGCGCCACCCGCGGCCTTGGCTGCCCGCAGCGCCCGCTTGCGGCGTGAGTCCTCCGGTTCGAGCGGTATGGGCGAGCCACGCAACGCGTCGCCCGCCGTGCGCGGGAGCGTCAGCCGGAACTGCGAGCCCCCACCAGGCTCTCCCCAGGCTTGCAACCAGCCGTCATGCAGCCGCGCGTCCTCCTCGGCGATCGACAGACCGAGCCCGGTCCCGCCGGTGGTACGGGCTCGCGCCGGGTCCGCCCGCCAAAAGCGGTTGAACACGCGCGTTGCCTCGCCCGGCTTGAGCCCGACCCCGTAATCCCGTACGGCCACGGCGACCGCGCCGCTCTTCGCGGCGAGCCGCACGACCACGTCCTCGCCCTCCCCGTGCTCGACGGCGTTGACAACGAGGTTACGCAGCACCCGTTCCACCCGGCGCGCATCGGCCTCCGCGATCACGGGCCGCGAGGCACCCCGGACGACGATCCGGCTGCCCTTGCGCTCCGCGAGCGGCTCGGCCCCCTCCACCACGCGCTTCACCACGTCGCGCAGGTCGATCGGCTCGGCCTCCAGGGCCGCCGCGCCGGCATCGAACCGGCTGATCTCCAGCAGATCGGCGAGCAGCGACTCGAAGCGGTCGAGCTGCCCACCCAGCAGCTCGGCCGAACGCGCCGTCGCCGGATCGAACTCGTCCCGCGCCTCGTAAATGACATCGGCAGCCATCCGTACGGTCGTCAGCGGAGTCCGCAACTCGTGTGAGACGTCCGAGACGAACCGCCGCTGCATCCGTGACAGGTCCTCCAACTGCTGGATCTTGACCTGAAGGTTGTGCGCCATCTTGTTGAACGCTTCACCGAGGCGGGCGATGTCGTCCTCACCAGTGACCTTCATCCGCTCCTGAAGCAGCCCGGCCGCCAGCCGCTCGGAGATACCGGCGGCCATCCGTACCGGCGTGACCACTTGCCGCACCACCAGCCACGCAATCGCGCCCAGCAGCACCACCACGAACACTCCAGCCGTCGCCAGCGTGCCCTTCACCAGGCTCAGCGACTTCTCCTCCTGCGAAAACGGGAAGAGGTAGTACAGCTGGTACGCGTCACCGTTGATGTCACTGAGCCGCTTGCCGATGACCAGCGCCGGCTCTCGCTCACCGGACGCGTCATGCACGATGTTCGTGTACTGCTCGTGCGTGCCCGCGTCCTGGTCAACACGGTCTCGCAGGCGCTGACTGACGCTCTCCTCAGGCTGGATTCCCCCCGACGCGCGGGGCCCTCTAGTGCTGACGAACGGCTCGCCATCGCCTTCGGAGCTGAGGGCCACCACCGAGTACACGCCCTGGCCGCCACTCGCGAGCTGCTGCACCAGAGCGGTCAGCCAGGCCCCCGCGTCCCGGTTCCCGCGGGCGCCCGTGCCCCCGTCCTCGCCGCTCCGCGGATCATCGGAGCTCTCAGCCGCGTCAACGGCCGCGCTGAACCCGCCGGCTGCCTGACTCTGCGCGGCGTGCCGCTTGGCGTCGAGTAGCCCGTTTCGTACCTGCCCGATGACCACCACGCCGAGCAGCAGCACCACCCCGAGCGACATGAGCAGCGTGGTTGCCACCACACGTAGCTGGATGTTGCGCCGATACAACCGAGCGGCGGGCAGCAGCGGACGCCGCACCCACCGCACGAACAGCCTCAGCACGGGGTGGACCGGCGCTCCCGATGCCCCGTCTGGCAGCAGGTGGCCACCCCGCCAGAGCCGCCCGAACAGCGATATGTCGCTTCCGGAGTCCATGGGCCGACCGGCACCACGACCTTCCACCGGGCCTCCCGCAGGAGTCTCACCCGGCCCCGGGGGCTCCGGAGCGGCACCGCTGTGCGACATGTCAGCTCGGTCCGGCCTTGTAACCCACCCCGCGCACGGTCACGACAATTTCGGGCCGCTCCGGGTCCTTCTCCACCTTGGAACGCAACCGCTGTACGTGCACGTTGACCAGCCGGGTGTCCGCAGCGTGCCGGTAGCCCCAGACCTGCTCAAGCAGCACTTCGCGGGTGAAGACCTGCCACGGCTTACGGGCGAGCGCGACCAGAAGATCGAACTCCAGCGGAGTGAGCGCGATGGACTGCCCCTCCCGCTTGACCGAATGCCCCGCCACGTCGATCACGAGGTCCCCGATGACCAGTTGCTCAGGTACGGGGTCTTCGGACCGCCGCAATCGCGCCCTTATCCGCGCGACCAGCTCCTTCGGCTTGAACGGCTTAACGATGTAATCGTCCGCCCCAGACTCAAGCCCGACCACCACATCTACGGTGTCGCTCTTGGCCGTCAGCATGACGATCGGCACCCCGGACTCCGCCCGGATGAGCCGGCATACCTCGATGCCGTCCCGCCCAGGCAACATCAAATCAAGCAGCACTAGATCGGGCTTGGTCTCACGAAACGCGGCGAGCGCCTTGTCCCCATCGGAAACAAACGACGGTTCAAAGCCTTCGCCGCGCAGCACAATGCCAAGCATTTCTGCCAGTGCAGTGTCGTCATCGACGACAAGGACGCGTCCCTTCATTTCGCCATCATCCCATTACCCGATCGTGACCTGTTGCACAGCTCAGCGAGGCCCGCTGACGTTACGGGCGAAACCACACCACCCTCGGTGACAATAGCTGTCACCAGGTCGGGCGGGGTGACGTCAAAAGCAGGGTTGTACGCCTGCGTACCAAGGGGCGCCAGCGCCACACTGGCTGTTGCGCTCTGCCCAGGTTCCGGGATACGCGGAAGAGTGATCTCCGTCACCTCATGTCCGGGCCGCTGTTCGATTTCGATTGCCGCACCATCGGGCGTCGCCGAGTCCACGGAGGTGGTCGGCGCCACGACGATGAACGGCACATGGTGGTAGCGGGCTAGCACCGCCAATGGATAGCTGCCCACCTTATTCGCTACGGAGCCGTCCGCGGCGATCCGATCGGCGCCAATCAGCACAGCATCCACCTTGCCCGCGGCGAACAGCGAGCCCGCCGCGTTGTCGGCGAGCAGCGTATACGCCATGCCGGTCCTGGCCGCCTCGTACGCGGTGAGCCTCGCCCCCTGCAACAGCGGCCGAGTCTCGTCCACCCACAGGCGTCGGAGCCGCCCCTTTCGGTGCGCGGCCCCGGCCACGGCCAAAGCCGTACCTGCTCCACCGGAGACCAGGGCGCCCGTATTGCAGTGCGTGAGAATGCGGAACCCGCCGCCTGGCAGGAGTTCGTCAAGGAGCGCCAGGCCATGCTCGGCCATCCGCGCGCTGGCCTCGGCATCTTCGCGGTGCAGCGCCCGGGCCTCGGCGAGCGCCACAGCAGCGGCCCGTTCGGGCGTGGCACCGTCCGCTGCGGCTCGATGGTAAGCGGCGGCGGCACGTCGCACCCCGTGCCCGAGATTGACGGCGGTAGGTCTGGCCTGGTCAAGGAGCTCCGCGGCCTCGCGCACGTCATAGCCACGCGCGGCGGCAAGCGCCACACCATACGCACCAGCGATCCCGAGGGCAGGTGCGCCTCGCACAGCGAGGGTGCGCATGGCATCCACGAGAGCAGGCACGTCCGTACACACCAACTCGACTTCCTCAGCGGGCAGCCGTCGCTGGTCAAGGAGAACCAGCACCGGCCCTTCCGGTGGCTCGTCCCAGCGCAATGTGGGAATGCCTTGCGATACAGCAGCGTCCGGGGATTCCGTGTACTGATCAGCCATCCGCCCAGTCTGCCCCGTACCGCCCCGACTAATGAAGAGCAACCACTCGCCCGCCTACGGCAGCGGCAAAAAACCACATACCGAAGCCGACAAACGACCCCGCGACCACCCAACACCCTCATGGGCCTCATCCGGCAAAAACAGGCCCGCAAGCGGCCCACCACGGCCGATCCTCTACGAGGAACCACACGGGCTCCTGAACTCCGACGAACCTCGACAACGCGCACCAAGGCACCATGAGGTCGAACACCGAGGCTCCGAGGCGTCGATTAAGAATAAGGCGGACGCATAACGCAGAAAAGCCCCGTTGTGGATGTGTATCCACAACGGGGCTTCCCGTTACCAAAGATTGTTCGGCGGCGTCCTACTCTCCCACAGGGTCCCCCCTGCAGTACCATCGGCGCTGAAAGGCTTAGCTTCCGGGTTCGAAATGTAACCGGGCGTTTCCCTAACGCAATAACCACCGAAACACTATAAAGTTAACCAACACCGGAAAAAACACAGCTGTTCGTTACTTCAGAACTAACACAGTGGACGCGAGCAACTGAGGACAAGCCCTCGGCCTATTAGTACCAGTCAACTCCACCTCTTACGAGGCTTCCATATCTGG
>NZ_JACHJL010000005.1 GCF_014203645.1 Streptomyces zagrosensis
GTGGGAGACGGGGTGTCAACAAATTTGGCGTTGACTTTTGGCACGCTGTTGAGTTCTCAAGGAACGGACGCTTCCTTCGGTCCCGTTTCACCGGGCCCTCCGGGCGCTTCCCTTCGGTGTTTCACACTCTATCAGGCTATTTCCCGCTCTCCGACCGCCGTATTTCGCAGCCACTTGTAGCGCGCGAAATTGCAATTCAGAGAATTGAACAAGATCTGATAGATGCCGCCTCCGAACGACACGCGGTTATCCGCGGTCCGTGTTCGTGGGCAGGGGTACGACAGTACAGCGCACACCCACACGAGGCAAATCGATTCGGATTGGCTCCGGGGGTGGTCGTCGCCGCACGACGACCACCCCCGGTGATCAGCGGGGTTCGTCTTCCGGGTGGGGAAGTGTCAGCCCGGCCCGATAGTCAACGCCGGACTCGGGAGCGAGTGGCTCGCCGGTGTCCGGGTCGGTGCAGTAGGCGTCGAAGACCTCGGCCTCGGTCAAGGGGCGTAGCCAGTGGTCGCGAAGCGCCCAGCCTCGCACGGTGTCGCGTTGGTCCTCCGCCGTCGTACGCAGGACGACGCCACCGGGTCTATTGGTGGCTAGGCCGGCAGCCAGCACAGTGCAGAAGACTTCTCTATCGGCTCTATCGACTTTCGCGGCGGCCGAGGTCTCCGTTGGTGTGCTGCCGGACTCTGCCCGGAAATGCAGCACGGCAATGAGCGAGGCTCCCTCGGCCGGGACGCTGCACACCAGGTGATGGCTGCCCGCACCCGCCGCGCGCAGCAGGGCCTGAACCGCGTGGTCCGCGCGGTCCAGCGCGGCGGAGGCGACGTCCTCGCCGCAGTCTGCGCACTCCCCCAATCCGACAAGCGCATCCGTGGCGCAGAGGTGCGTCGCGTGGTGTTCTTCCGCGTCGATCAACTGCGGGATGAGCTGGCTGAGCGGCTGGCCCTCGTATGGCAGGGCCGGGCCCGTCGCCGCCGCCTCGGCCGCGTAGCGCGCGCGGCTGATGGGCTGGTCGGGGTCGAGTCTGGCCTCGGCGCAGAACGCGCCGTAGACGATGGGTACGAAGAGGACGACGGTGGTGTGCCTGCCCTGCACGGCGCGGGCCCTGAGCAGACCCTCTGCCTGGCGCAGATAGGTGGGGTGGTCGGCGAAGGGGAATGAGGCATACCGCTGCATTGCAGCGAAGTCCGCCTCGTCGGCGAGGACGGCGATCACGCTGGGCGATTCGCGGCGCAGCGCCGCACGGATGGCTCGGCGCCCACCGCGGGCTGTTCTGCGCCGGGTGGTCCCGCCGGTTGCGCGCGGGCCACCTCGCGCGATGTGCTCACTGGGGCCGCGGGTGTCGCCACGCCCGGCCGGCTGCGGTCGCGGTCCCGCCGGCGATCGGCCATCGGGTCTGTGCTGTGCGTCGCCGGTGTGCCGACGGTCGCGCGGTGTGTGTGCCATGGCTCCCCCTGAGCGCTGTCGATCAATGTTCACTCACCGTAACCGGGGGGTCTGACAATGCCGTCGCTCGACCGTCGGCCTGCGGCTTTCAGGCGCCGGTGGGGCGTTCTCGGGCCAGCCGCTCGTAGAAGTGGAGCAGTTCGATGTTGTCCACCGAGCCGGGGTTGACTGCCTTGTCGAGGGCCACGCCCTGGAGAAGCCGTTTGACGGGGACCTCGATGCGCTTGCCGGTCAGGGTGTGGGGGACGGCCGGGATCTCGATGACCTCGTCGGGGACGTGGCGAGGTGAGAGCTGGGCGCGGATGGTCGTCTTGATCTTGTTGCGAAGTGTGTCGTCAAGCGTGGCGCCGGGGGCCAGGTGGACGAAGAGGGGCATCCAGTAGCCCCCGTCTGGTTCTTCTACGCCGATGACCAGCGATTCGCGGATCTCGGGGAGCCGTTCCACCGCCTCGTAGATGTCGGCGGAGCCCATGCGGACGCCCTGCCGGTTGAGGGTGGAGTCGGAGCGGCCGTGGATGACGACGCTGCCGCGCGAGGTGCGCGTGATCCAGTCGCCGTGCCGCCAGGCTCCGGGGAACATGTCGAAATAGCTGTCGTGATAGCGGCTTCCGTCCGGGTCGTTCCAGAAGTGGACGGGCATGGACGGCATGGGGCTGGCGATGACGAGCTCGCCAACCTCGTCGATCAGTGGCTTGCCCTGCGGGTCCCACGCCTGGAGGTCCGTGCCGAGGCCGGGCGCCTGGATCTCCCCGATGTAGACGGGAAGGGTGGCGACGGCGCCGGCGAAGCAGCTGCACACGTCGGTGCCACCGCTGACCGAGGCGATCCACATGTCGTCGGCGACCTCGTCGTGCAGCCAGCGGAAGCCGTCAGGCGGTAGCGGCGAGCCGGTGGTGGCGACGCATTTGACGCGGGAGAGGTCGAAGTCGCGCCCCGGGTGCACCTCGGCCTTGCGGCAGGCCATGACGTAGGCGGCGGAGGTCCCGTAGACAGTGGCGCCGGTCTGTTCGGCGACGCGCCATTGGGCGCCGGTGTCCGGGTAGCCAGGGCTGCCGTCGTAGAGCACGACGGTGACGCCCACGAGGAGGCCGGAGATCAGGAAGTTCCACATCATCCAGCCGGTGGAGGTGTACCAGAAGAAACGGTCCCCCGGGCCCAGGTCGTTGTGCAGGCCGAGCTGCTTGAGGTGCTCTACGAGGATGCCGCCCTGGGACTGGACGATGGCCTTGGGCAGCCCCGTCGTACCCGAGGAGTAGAGCACCCACAGCGGGTGGTCGAAGGGGACCGGCTCGAAGACCGGCTCGGTGGCGGCGGCGACAAGATCGTCCCAGAGCAGCGTGCCCGCCGGGGCGGGGGTGCCCAGTAGGGGGATATGGACGACAGCGCGCAGCGATGGCAGGTCGCGGCGCAGCTCGGCGACGGTCTCCGTGCGGTCGTGTTCCTTTCCTCCGTAGCGGTAGCCGTCGACGGTGAACAGGACGACCGGTTCGACCTGCTGGAAGCGGTCGAGGACGCTGCGGGCGCCGAAGTCGGGGGCGCAGGAGGTCCAGACGGCGCCAACGGCGGCGGTGGCCAGGAGGGCGATGGCCGCGTGCGGAATGTTGGACACATAGCCGCTGACCCGGTCGCCGGGGCGTACGCCGAGGCGGCGCAGTTCGGCGGCGAGCGAGCCCACCTGCTGGCGTAGCTCCGACCAGCTGATGGGGCTCGGTTCGTGGGTCTCATCGACGTACAAGAGTGCGGGCTCGTCGGCTCGGGCCGGGTCCTCTGCCGCGCGTAGTGCGTGCTCCGCATAGTTGAGGGTGGCGCCGGGGAACCAGCGCGCGCCGGGCATGGCGCTGTCGGCGAGCACGGTCTCGTACGGGGTGGTGAAGCGCACCTCGAACCACTCGGCTACCGCCTGCCAGAACTGCGGAAGCCGCTCCACTGACCAGCGGTGCAGGGCGGCGTAACTGGCGGCTGGGTCGTTGGGCGTCGCGGCGGGCGCCCCGTGGTGCTCGGCCGCCCACTTGTGGAAGCGGCTGACGTGCGCCTGCGCGATGCGGTCCTGGCTGGGCCGCCACAGGGGTTCCGGATGGGCTGCTGACGGCGGTGCTGTGGTCATCTCGGCTCCCGGACTCGGCGCGTGGTGTGCGTCCGCTCGCGTACGGGCACGGGCCCCGATGAGTGCCGGGGCGCGCGGGCATGACGCGGCTCAGCAGGACCATGCCATGTGATCGACATCCGCACCAGGGTGACCTCCCGGTTCCGGCATGAGCCGAAGGTCTCATTCCGCTCCCGGGTCGGGTCGGCAGGTGTACCCGGCCCAGCTGCCACTTTCTGGCTGACCGGCCCTGCATGTGGCATCTGCCGCCACGGCAGCCACGTACCGGAAGGGCCCCGTCGGTTTCCGGTACGGCCGGCGGCTCTCAGGGGTCTCGGGAAGGCTGCTCGGGGGTCTCGGGAAGGCTGCTCGGGGGCCGGCCAACGGCTGGCAGCGCCCGGGCCGAAGTCCGGTCGAATCTCGTCGCTGCGCGGCGGGGCTGTTTCGCGGGTGGTGGCTCACGGCCGGCGGACAGTGGCTGGTGGGCGCTGTCGGCGCGGGTGGGGAAGGGCCAGGTGAGGCCGTAGGTCACAGTTGAGGGGTGGGCTGGGGTGACAGTGGGTGAACTACAGCTGAACGGAGCATCTGGCCGGTCCTGTCAATGGCAGGGTGATCAGCATGGATGCGCGTGACCTGGTGCGGTCAGTGAAAGTGATCGGTTCGGCGCGGGGAATTCGGACGATCAGAGCCGCCTGGCGGCGGCATCGCACGGACGCGGCCGGGTTGCCGCGGCCGGGTGCCGAGCGAGCCCGGGTACCAGGTCTGGCCGAGGAGGCTGAGCCGCAGCCGGGTGGCGGCGTGGTGCGGTTTGCGCGCTCGTCACTGCGGGTGCGAGTGGCGGTGGGCGGCGCGGTGTTCTGCGGCTGGGACGGGGCCGGGCCCGAGCCGTCGTACGCGCTGGCCGGGTCGTGCCCCGAGGCCGATCCGCGGGCCACCCTCGAACCCGATACGGAGGGCGGCTGGCGCGTGGTGTCCGAGCGGGTGACGGTGACCGTGTCCCGACAGGGGGCGGTTGCGGTGCGCACGCCGGGCGGCGTGGTCCTGCGCCGTGATCTACCACCGCGTTGGTGGGAGCCGGCCGCGGCGGATGAGGCACAGGTGACACCGCCACGCTGGACACAGCGGTCCGAAGTGGCCGCGGACGCCCGGTACTTCGGCCTGGGCGGCCGGGCCGCTGGCCCTCGGCTACGGGACGGCGCGTACCGACTGTGGAACACCGACCCGGGGGGCGCCTTCGGGCCGGACGACGACCCGCTGTACCTGACCATGCCGGTGCAGCTGGTGGTGGCCGACGCGGGCACTCACCTGATGTTTCACGACAACACGTGGGACGGCGTGGTGACGCTGCGGGAGGGAGTGGAGGGCGCGGGCTCGGGGCACGATCGTCCCGGCGGTTGCCAGGTGCGGATGGCGGGCGGGCCGCTGCGCTACTGGGTGATCGCGGGCACTCCAGCGCGGGTGCTACAGAGTTGGGCACAGTTGACTGGTGCGCCCGCGCTGCCGCCGCGCTGGGCTCTTGGCTACCACCACGCCCGGTGGGGTTTCGGCACCGAAGACGAGGTGCGCCGGGTGGCCGCGGGCTATGTGGAGCGTGGGCTTCCGCTGTCGGCGCTGCACCTGGACATCGACCACTACGACGGCCACCGAGTGTTCACGGTGGACCGTGCGCGCTTCCCCGACCTGCCGAAACTTGCGTCCGACCTCGCTGATGACGGGGTACGGCTGGTGTCGATCATCGACCCTGGGGTGAAGGCCGAGCCGGGTAACCCGGTTTACGACAGCGGGGTCGAGGCGGACGCGTTCGTACGGGACGCGCGCGGGCGCGAGGTACGCGGCGAGGTATGGCCGGGCGAGACGGCCTTCCCCGACTTCACTGACCCGCAGGCGCGCAAGTGGTGGGCCGGGCTGTACGTGGAGCGGCTTGAGCAGGGCTTCGCCGGTGTGTGGCACGACATGAACGAGCCGGTGTCCTTTGCCGCGTTCGGCGACCCCACCTTGCCGCTGTCGGCACGGCATGCGCTGGAGGGGCGGGGCGGTGACCACCGTGAGGCGCACAACGTGTACGGCCTCACCATGGCCCGCGCCGGGTACGAGGGCTTGTGCGAACTGCGGCCCGAGCAGCGCCCGTTCCTGTTCTCACGCTCCGGCTGGGTCGGGATGCAGCGTTACGGGGGGACCTGGTCGGGCGATGTGACGACCGACTGGCCTGGGGTGCGGGCGTCGCTGGCACTGGTCCTTGGGCTAGGGCTGTGCGGGGTGCCGTACTCGGGGCCCGACGTCGGCGGCTTCACCGGCGCGCCGTCTGCGGAGCTATATCTGCGCTGGCTCCAACTCGCCGCGTACCTCCCGTTGTTCCGCACCCACGCGGCGATCACGGCGGGTCGGCGCGAGCCATGGGAGTTCGGGCCCGAGGTGCTGGAGCATGCGACGGCTGCGCTGCGCGAACGACAGCGACTGCTGCCGTACTTCCTCACCCTCGCGCATCTCGCGCAGCGTACCGGCGCCCCGTATGTGCGCCCCATGTGGTGGCGCTGGCCCCAGGACCGGGCGTTGCGGGACTGCGAAGACGCGTTCTTGCTCGGGGACTCCCTCCTTGTGGCGCCGATTTTTGACCCTGGCGTACGGCGGCGCATGGTGCGACTGCCACGCGGACGCTGGTACGACGCGGCGACCGGGCGGGCCCATGACGGGCCGGGGCAGGCCATGTTGGAGGCCCCGCTGTCGCGGGTGCCCGTACTGGTGCGGGCGGGGTCGGTGTTGCCAGTGGCGGATGAGCAGGGCGAGACGGAGCTTGAGGTGTGGGCTCCGATCGCCGGGCGCACCGGGGGCGGGGTGCTGATCACCGACACGGGTGATGGCTGGGAGGAGCCCACGGTGATGCACTTTACGACGCGGCTGCGGGGTAACCGGGTGGTCGTGGAGCGCGAGGGGCCAGAAGACATCAAGTACGTCATGCGGGTCCGTGGGGACGCGGTTGGCCTGGCGACCCCCTGAGCGCGGCATGGCGACCAGCGCATCGTGCTCCATCAGGCACGGCCAAGTAAGCGCCCGTTGATGTGTCACCGGGGTGTGATGTGTCACCGGGGTGCGGTGAGCGACCTTCTCGACACCGGGAAGTCGAAGTAGGTGTCAGGGAATGGCTCCGGCTTGTACGTGTAGTGCCACCACTCTTCGGGGAGGTTGGCGAACCCCGCCTGCTCCAGGGTGTTCTTCAGCAGGAGCCGGTGGTCGCGCTGCTCGCCCACTATGCGGGGGTCCAGCGTGTGCGACAGGGTGTCGAAGCAGTCGAACCCCGTTCCGGTGTCCACCGAGTTGTCCGGGAAACGCTCGCCCTTGGGGGCGTAACAGGGCACCAGTGGCTCACCGGGAACGTAGGGGCGGGTGGGCTTGGCGGGCAGCTTGACGATGGTCACATCGACCGTCGAGCCGCGGCTGTGGCCGGACTTCTCGGCGATGTACCCGTCCTCGAACAGCCGCGACTTGGCGACGCGCGGATAGAACTCCGCCTGCATGCGCTGGTTGTTGAGGTCCTTGGCCCAGCGTACGAAGTGATCGACCGCGCGCTGCGGCCGGTAGCAGTCGTACACCTTGAGCGAATAGCCTCTCCGCAGCAGCGTGCGCTGTGCCCGGTGCAGGGCCTTCGCCGCTGGTGCGGTGAGGATGCACACGGGCTGCCGGTAGCCGTCGATGGATTGGCCTACGAAGTTATGCGGCGTGAAGTACCGCATTTCCTGGATGATCGTGGGGGCGACATCCCGCAGCGCCACGAACCCCTTGGGCGCCTGCGGTGCGGGCGACGCCTGGACCGGCCGGGGCGCGGCGGCAAGGGCGGACAGGGCGGCGGTACACGCGGCGAGCGTGCGCAAAGCAGCACTGAAGCGAAACATGCTCCCTGGGTCTACCAGCTCTGCCGCCGCCGAGGGTAGGGCCTCGCGCACTTCCGACAGCCCCACTGCCATCCGTCACACCCGCCCACCGCATCGCGACCGAACCGCAGTTGCAGGCGCCGGCGCATCGCGGCTGGAACGCGGCTGACCGGCCGGACGGAGCCACCCCCGTGGACTCCGTCCAGCCGGTCTCGTTGGTGTGGACGCGGAGGGCCCATCGTTGGTTGCGTCCTCTACGGTGCGGGGACGGATGACCAGACGTTCGCTTCGCATGACGAATTCTGGCCTTACCAGGTCGCGTTGCATTGGTGCACCACAACACGGTGGGGGCACCTGACGGGGACGCACACCGACCTGGCCATTGGGGTGCGTAAGGGCGCACGGGTGGGCGGCAGGGAGCGTGACCATCGGCCGGGCGCGCGGGACGGGCGAGCGCCGCACGCTGACCGCCGGAAGGTGCCTGATGTGCAGGTGGTGCGCGGCGAGCGGGTTGGCGACACCGGTGCGGTCCACAACCTTGACGCTCCATCAGGGCAGGTGAACACTTCCGGTTGTCAGCCGGCGTCGCTCTACGCGGGTAGCTCCGGCCGCACGTCGGTGGGGCTCTCGCATGCCGTCGGTGGCCCGGTGCGCACCGGGTCGTCGCTTCTCGCGGGCGGGTGCCGACGCCGGGGCACGCTCGTCACGGACCCGGGCAATCGCCGGGCGCGCCTCTTCGGCACCGTGACCATGAGCGGTTAACCCTGCACGGAGGGCCGGGGCCGATGCCCCGGTGGAGGGCTGAGGAGCCGCAATGAACTATTCCCATGGCGATATCTTCGTCGGCGAGGTCATTGGTACCGCAATCCTGATTCTGTTCGGCGCCGGAGTGTGCGCCGCCGTCACGCTCAAACGCTCCAAAGCCATGTCCGCCGGATGGTTGGCCATCGCCTTCGGTTGGGGATTCGGCGTCATGGCCGGTGCGTACACCGCAGGTCCGCTCTCCGGCGGGCATCTCAATCCGGCGGTGACGGTCGGGATCGCGGTGGATACCGGCGAGTGGGGGGAGGTGTCGCTGTACATCGGTGGCCAACTCGTCGGCGCTCTGATCGGCGCGGGCCTGACCTATCTGGCGTACTACGCACAGTTCGCCGCCAACTCCGACAAGAAGAGTGCCCAGCCGACGCTGGGGATCTTTGCCACCATTCCGGAGGTCAGGCATCCGGTCGCCAATCTGCTCACCGAGATCATCGCGACGATCGGCCTGGTGCTGCCGCTGCTCGCCTTCGGGCTCGACGAGGGGATCGGCACCTCGGGGACCAAGACGCTGCTCGTCTCCTTCCTCGTGGTCGGCATCGGCCTCTCGCTCGGCGGACCCACCGGGTACGCCATCAACCCGGCCCGCGACCTCGCGCCTCGGGTGGCGCACGCGTTGCTGCCCATCCCGAACAAGGGCACGTCAGACTGGAGCTACGCATGGGTCCCGGTGGCGGGCCCGCTGATCGGCGCGGTGCTCTCCGGCCTCATCTTCAACGCAGCCTTTTGAATCAGGAGACGTCATGACGAACGGGACGACCCGTACGGAGCGCCATGTCGCCGCGATCGACCAAGGCACGACGTCGAGCCGCTGCATCATCTTTGACCACGGCGGTGCGATCGTCGCCGCCGACCAGCGAGAGCACCAGCAGATCTTCCCCAAGCCGGGCTGGGTGGAGCACGACGCCATGGAGTTGTGGACCACCACCCAGGCGGTGGTGGCGGGAGCGCTGGCCAAGGCGGGGCTGCGGGCCGATCAGCTCAGCGCGCTGGGCATCACCAACCAACGCGAGACGACGGTGCTGTGGGACCGCGCCACCGGGAAGCCGGTGCACCACGCGATCGTCTGGCAGGACACCCGTACCGCCGCGCTGTGTGCCGACCTCGGCGGCGCCGACGGCCAGGACCGCTTCCGCGAGATCACTGGGCTGCCGCTGGCCAGCTACTTCTCCGGGCCGAAGGCCGCCTGGTTGCTGGAGCACGTGCCGGGGCTGCGGCGCCGCGCCGAGCGGGGCGAGATCGCGTTCGGCACCATCGACTCCTGGCTGATCTGGAATCTGACCGGCGGCATCGACGGTGGCGTACACGTCACCGACGTCACCAACGCCGGACGGACCCTGCTGATGAACCTCGACACGCTCCAGTGGGACCCGTCGATCCTGTCCGCGATGGGCATCCCCGAGGCCATGCTCCCGGAGATTCGGCCATCCGCCGAGGTGTACGGGACGGCCGTGGGCCAGCTTGCCGGGGTGCCGGTCGCCTCGGCGCTCGGCGACCAGCAGGCAGCCGTGTTCGGGCAGACCTGCTACGGCGTGGGCGAGGCCAAGAACACCTATGGCACCGGCAGCTTCCTGCTGTTGAACACCGGCGAGCGGCCGGTCCCGTCCAAGAACGGGCTGCTGACCACCATGGGCTACCAACTCGGCGGCGAACGCCCGGTGTACTGCCTGGAGGGTTCGATCGCGATCACCGGCGCACTGGTCCAGTGGTTCCGCGATCAGCTCGGCATCATCCGCGACGCCGCCGAGATCGAGCCGCTGGCCGCGAGCGTGGACGACAACGGCGGGGCGTACATCGTCCCGGCCTTCTCCGGCCTGTACGCCCCGTACTGGCGCGCCGACGCGCGGGGCGTGATCACCGGGCTCACCCGCTACGTCACCAAGGCCCACCTGGCGCGCGCCGTTCTTGAGGCGACGAGTTGGCAGACCCGCGAGGTCGTCGATGCGATGTACGAGGACTCCGGGGTGCGGATCACCTCGCTGAAGGTGGACGGCGGCATGACCGCCAACGGGCTGCTGATGCAGCACCAGGCGGACGTTCTGGGTGTGCCCGTGATCCGTCCGGTGGTCGCCGAGACCACCTGTTTGGGCGCCGCGTACGCTGCGGGGCTCGCCACCGGCGTCTGGCAGGACCTGGACGAGCTGCGCGCGCATTGGAAGCGGGACAGCGAGTGGACCCCGCGGATGCCGGTGGAGGAGCGGGAGCGGGAGTACGCCAACTGGCATAAGGCGGTGGAACGCAGCTTGGGCTGGACGGATGACCGTGTGGCCACGGGCGGGTAGGGATGGCGTACGGCGCGGGCCGGCGCACGCCGTGCCGGCGCCGCCACAGGCGGCGGCCCGTACCCCAGACGGTGGGGTACGGGCCGCGCTGTGCTGCTGCGGTCCGGTCAGCCGCCGGCCGCCTGCCGCTGCTCGGCGGCGATCTTCATGGCGTGCTCGACAACCGAGATCAGCACTGTCTTGGTTGACTCGCGTTGGCGCACGTCACACAGCATGACGGGCACATCGGGGTCGAGATCGAGTGCGTCGCGCACGGTCTCCTCGGGGAACCTGGTCGCCCCGTCGAAGCAGTTCACCGCCACGGTGAAGGCGATGCCACGCCGCTCGAAGTAGTCCACTGCGGCGAAGCAGTCCTCAAGTCGCCGGGTGTCGGCGAGCACGACGGCGCCGAGCGCACCCGTTGCCAGCTCGTCCCACAGGAACCAAAATCGGTCCTGTCCTGGCGTGCCGAACAGATAGAGCACCAGGTCCTCGCGGAGCGTGATGCGCCCGAAGTCCATGGCTACGGTGGTGGTTGTCTTGGCCTCCACTCCCCCTATGTCATCTACTGGACGGCCAACTTCGCTGAGCAGTTCCTCGGTGCGCAGCGGTTTGATTTCGCTCACCGCGCCCACCAGGGTCGTCTTGCCGGCGCCAAAACCGCCCGCCACCAAGATCTTCAGCGTGACCGGGTCAACAACACTGGAACGGCCGCGGTCAGAGTGCCCGAAGACCATTGATCACCTCGCGCAGAATCCACTCATCCGGCAGTTCTGCCGGAGGTACGGGCCGGGACACGCGGACGAGCGCCGCGTGCAGCAGGTCGCCGATGAGTACACGGACCACCCCGACCGGTAGGTCGAGTTCGGCCGCTAACTCAGCGACGGACTGCGGGGTCTCCCGGCTCAGCTCGACGATGTCGAGATGCTCCGGAGAGAGGGTCTGATCGGCTACCGACCGACTTTTCAAGGTGTCGGCGATAACGACCGCTATCAGGTCGAGCTTTTCTTCGGTCAGGCTGCGGGTTCGACCTCGGGTCATGGCGTAGGGCCGGACCACCGGTCCCGCCGCGTCGTCGAACCAGCGGGCTGTGTCTTCCCCGTCTCCGCTCATGTCACCCCATCACCCACTGGACCGCGGAGCGGTGCCGAGGTGGGTGCCGACCCGCTTGACCAGCAGTGTCATTTCGTACGCCACCTGGCCGACATCGGAGTCGGCATCGGCGAGCACGGCCAGACAGCTACCGTCACCGGCTGCGGTCACGAACAGGAACGCGTCATCCAGCTCCACGATGGTCTGCCGGACCCGGCCGACCTCGAAGTGCCGGCCAACGCCCTTGGCGAGGCTGTGGAATCCGGAGGCGACAGCCGCCAGATGCTCGCCGTCCTCCCGCGTCAAGTCCCGTGACGCACCGGTCGGCAATCCATCGCCGGACAGCACGAGTGCCTTACGGATGCTTCCCACCCGCTCGACCAACTCATCGAGCAGCCAGCTCAGCTCGCTCGATGGCCTCGGCGCGGCGTTGAATGGTGCGGTCATCGACCGTCCCCCTCCCATGTCGTTCCTGGTGCTGTGCCCGCCGGGCCATTGGAGTCGGCGGAGGTGGTGTGCTGCTGCCGGCCGCGCTGCCAGCCGCGCTGGAGCGAGGCCATCTTGGCCCGCGCCATCTCGGCATCGCGCTGGGTATCCGACTCGTCCGGCTGCGGTTCCGGCTCCGCCTGGGGGGCGGGTTCTTTTTTGAGCTGCGGGGCGAGGCTGGCTTGCCTCACCCGGCGTGGAAGACCGCCGGCAGCGGTCGGCGGGGCAATCCTGGGCGCCGGCTGCACGGGGCGCTGCACCGTGAGCGTCGGGTCCGGGTCGGGCACCGGCTCGACGGATCGAGTCGGCTGACCTGTGCCTTGCCGCGCGTCGCGGCCCGATCGCGGGTTCTCCACCGGGCGTCCATGGTCCGACACCAGGACGGGGTGCCTGCGGCGGGGCAACACCAACGGCTCCTCCGAGTGCGGCTGGCCGTCAGCGGCCTGCTGGTGCTCGGATGCGGGCGTGCCGTCCTGCGTGGGGTGCGGCGCGCCGCGGCCGCGGAACCAACCGCCTTCCACGTCGTCGGGCTCTTCGTCGTCGAACGGGGTGATCGCTGCCTCCAGTTCGACCGGTCCGTCCAGCGGGTCGTTCTCCAAGGCGCGGGCGTGCTTGCCCTTGCGCCCGCCTGCTCCCTGACCGATGGCGGCCAGGCCGGTCTCGGAGGGGCGCAGCTTACGGGTGTCCTCGCCGGACGGCTCGTTGCCCTGCTCGCCCTCGCCCTCGGAGAGCAGCGTGGCGGGGATGAGTACGACCGCGGTGGTGCCGCCGTACGGGGAGGGCTGTAGTGAGACCCGCACGCCCTGCCGCTGGGCGAGGCGGCTGACGACGAACAGGCCCAGCCGGTCGGTGTCGGACAGTTCGAAGTCGCGGGTTTCCGCGAGCCGGAGGTTCGCCTCAAGCAGCGCGTCGGGTGCCATGCCCAGGCCCCGGTCGTGGATCTCCAGGGTGAAGCCGTTGGAGACTCGTTCGCCATGCACCTGTACGGCGGTGTGCGGCGGTGAGAAGACGGCCGCGTTCTCCAGGAGTTCCGCGATGAGGTGCGTGAGGTCGGCGACTGCTGGGCCGTTCACCGCGAGGCGCGGGAGTCGGCGTACCTCTATTCGCTCGTAGTCCTCGACCTCGGCGACCGCCGCGCGCACCACGTCCATCAACTGGATCGGCTTGCGCCACTGCCGGGAGGGTGCCGCGCCGGAGAGGATGACCAGGCCTTCGGCGTGCCGCCGCATGCGGGTGGTCATGTGGTCCAGGCGGAAGAGGTCGGCGAGCTCGTCGGTGTCCTCGGTGCGCCGCTCCATGGCGTCGAGCAAGGTGAGCTGGCGGTGCAGCAGAACCTGGTGGCGGCGGGCGAGGTTGACGAACACCTCGGAGACGCCGCGCCGCATGTCGGCCTGCTTGACCGCGGCTTCGACGGCCGCGCGCTGGAGGGTGTTGAGGGCCTGGCCCACCTGCCCCATCTCGTCGCCGCCGTATTCCAGACGTGGCGACTCGGCTTCCACGTCCACCTGCTCACCGGCGGCCAGCCTGCGCATGACGCTGGGCAGGCGCACGCCGGATACCTCGTGGGCGTCCTTACGGAGCCGCTGGAGGTCGCGGATGAGGGTGCGGCCGATGCGGATGGAGACGAACAGCGAGGCGAGCAGGGCGAGGAAGCCGAGCACACCGGCGCCGCCGGCGCGGAGCATGACCCGCATCGCCTCGGGGCGCACGGCGTCGTCCTCGTAGCGGTCGGTGTACTCCTTGCCGAGGCGGTTGTAGTCATCTAGCGAGGGGTTGACCGCCGCTTCCCAACGCTTGCGGTCCACGACCTCAAGGGTGCGGGCGGGGCCCGCGTTCTGGATGGCGTTCTCGGCGTTGTACAGCGCCTCGGGGGCGGCTGACGTACGCCGATAGTCCTGGATGATCTTTTGTTCCTTGACCGGCAGCACCGGGAGGTTCGTGGCGTAGATCAGGTCGCGCTCGGCGCGTAGGTCCGCCATCTTGCGCAGGTCGCGCCAGTTGATCTTCTTCGCCGTGACGCCAGCGGCGTACAGGGCGTCTTCACGAGCCAGCGCCTCACGTGCACGGATCATCGCGACAATGGCGCGGCCGTGCTTGTCGATGTCGGCGTTGGGCACGGTGTGTAGGGCGTAACGGAAGTTGTATACGCCGTCCACCAGGAAGTTGTACTTCTCGAACGCGCTGTCCCGGGTGATGGAGTTGTTCTCCACCTTGCCGCGTAGCTCGCCTAGGCCCTTGGTGCTGTCGAGGAACGTGGCCAGTTGATTCTCCGAGTCGGAGTTCATGCTGTCCCGCGTGTCCTCGCTGCTCGCATTGTCGCGCAGCTTGTCCAGGACCGTGTCCGTGTCGTGCTGCCGCTCGCGCAACTGGGCGAGGGCGCTGGAATTGCGATCTGCGAGATAGACGAGCGTCTGCCGACGCTCCTTCTGGATAGCCTGCACCGCGTCTTCTGCCGGCGCACCGACCTTGTCGATGACATCGGCCGCGTCCATCAGCTGGATGGCCTCACGACTGGTGATCACTGTAGCGAAGGCCCAGATTGCCGTCAGTGAGACGAGCGGCACCAGCAACAGCGCCACGATCTTCCGGCGGATCGACTTACCGCGAAAGCGCATGGCCTCCCTAACGTCAACCCCGCGGAGGCGGGGGATGTTCCGACAACAAGCGGCGCGAGCCTACTACTGCCGCGTGACCAACTCGAAGACGAGTCCAGCCGCTGACGAGACATCAGGTGCGCCCTTGATCACGGGTTGTCCGCTGTTGCCCCGACTTTTCAGCTAGCACCGTGGCGACCGCGCTCCCACGAATGACAGAACTCTGCCAGTCTTCCGTGGCTGGAAACGCACTCGCTCTAGGGAACCTTCGTTCATCGTCATACGTGATCCAAGGGGGGCCTGGGCGGAATACGGGCCGTTGTCCCTCTTTTCGGAGCACGTGATCCGGGCAGCCATGGGGAGGGGGGAGAGGTTGATGGAAAAGAATCGCGACATACCGCAAGAACGGCCTCAGTCCTTGTGGGCGGAGGAGCTCGCGCGCCGCCCTCGGTTGCCCGACCCGGTGCGTACGGCGGCCGTTCGCGCCGTCATCATCATCGCGTTCACGCTGGTCCAGGCGATGATGGCGGTCCTGTGCACCTTCGCTGAATCATGGTTCGCCTTCCCCATGGTGCTCAGCTCCATAGCGAGTACCGTGGTGGCTACTTGGGGAGTGCTCGACGTCTGGGTGACCCGTCAGGTGTGGAAGCAGCGCAATGGTGTGATCTCAGTGCCGAGCAGTTCCGCGCGCGAGTTGCGCCGGCTGCGGCGGTCCGAGCGACTGTCGGGCGTGTGAGCCCTTTCCTTCTCGCACTGTTCATTCTTCCGTTCCGCTTCGTCGGGCGCTGTGGCGAGCCACTGGGGAACGTCCGGCCTGGTCAGGTCCGCGTTATACGGGGGCGTGGCACGTGGCGGTGCGGCAGACCCAGTGCGGGCGAGCAGGCACGCGAAGGTCTGCGAGTTCGCCGCAGAGCGCAGGACCCGCCTCATGAGCGCCAGGCCGCTCGGGCCCGGGCACGGGCCTGGGCGGGGGCCGGACCCGCGCGAGCGCCACGGCCCGCGGGGCGGGCGATACGGCGGCCGAGGCACACGGGGGCGCGCTCGGACCGCCTCGATTCTTACGTGCCCCTACTTCACGACCGTCCCGCCCTTCAAACGGCCTTTTATCAGCCACATGACGCGGTTCCCGGGAGGCGGGTTCCCGTTGCATCGTTTTCCGACGAACTGCCCGTGATCGCCGTATAGCGGCGGGGGGTTCACAGCGGCCTTTGCGGGGCGGCGGGTGCGGCGTTGGCCGCACCGCCTGACGTAGCCGGAGCCGGCTTCTGCGGACCGGCTGGGAGGGGTTCGGGGGCCTCTGGTTCGGGACGGCGGAACATGCGGGTTGCGGTGATCTCGCCGTGTACCTGCTCCGCGCCGGCGTCCACTGCGGGCAGACCGGGGCGCAGATGTTCCTCGACGCTGATGTACTTCAGCCCGGCCCGCAGGTCGGCGTCGTTGCGCAACCGAATGACCAACGGGAACTCGGCGAGGGCCGTGGTGTCGAACAGACCTGTCGTGTAGAGGAGCTGCACACCGAGCGCGTCGGCGACTGCCCGCTGAAGTTCGAGGAGGTAGGTGGCGTTGGCGCGGCCGATGGGGTTGTCGAGGAACAGCGTGCCCGCGTGCCGGTGCTTGTCGCGGCCCCGGTCATTGCTGCGTAGCGCCGCCATCGTGCAGTACAGCGCGATGGCGGCGGTGAGCAACTGGCCGCCGGAGAACACATCGCCCATCTGCCCGACCGGCACCCGCTCGGCCCGCAAGACCGCGTCGGGCTTGAGGATCTCCACGGCCACGCCGCGCGGCTGGAGCGCCGCGTGCACGCCCCGCAGCAGCAGCGACATGCCGTCTCTGCGCAGGTCGGAGTTTTTGCGTACGGCCGCGCGCGTGGCCTCGTCGATGACCTCGCCGAGCTGCTCACTGAGCGCAGCCTGATCGGGGTCGTCGAAGCGGATGCGCAGGAATTCCTGCCCCGACCACTCCCCCAGGCCCTCCGGCAGCCGGGACAGCCGCTGAGCGGAACGCAGCGTCGCCAGGCAGGAGTCCACCAGCCCACGCAGCCGGTCGATGATGCTGTCCCGGTTGCGCTCAAGCTGTTCCAGCTCGTCGGTCAGTACCCGCAGCCGGGGCGCGAACGCCTCGGCCCAAGCCGCCGCGTGCTCCGGCAGCGCAGCCGCGGGTAGCTCCCTGATCTGCTGCCGGGCAGGAGTGCGCACCTGTTCGTAGCGGGTGGCGTTGGCATGCCGTACGAGGATGTCACTCGCCTCACGGACCGCCGCGTCGGCCGCCGACAGGTCGCCTGCGCAGCCGCGCAGCGAGCGGCGGGCCTCGGCTGCGGTCTGCCGGGCCTGCTCGAAGGTCCCTGGGAACGGCTCGGGCTCGGCGGTCTCCTCATCGACGCCACCGCGCGAATGCTCGCCGTCCTCGGCCGTGGAGCCTCGGATGAGGTCGCGCAGCAAGGCTCCGGTCTCCTCGAAGCCGCCTGCCGCGTCCTCCGCGGCCCGGTGGGCACGCAGCAACTCGGCGTGTGCCGTGCGGGCGCTTTCCAACGCATCCGTATGGGCGCTCAGTTCGCTCGTGGCGGTGCGCAACAGCTCCTTCGCTTGCTCGGCGTCGGCAGGAACGAGTCCCTCGGGCAGTTCGGTGTGTACGTCCCCGTCAGCCGGCGCGTGTCGCTCGGCCTCGCCGCGCAGCCTGCCGAGGTGTTCGCTGGCCGCCGATGCGCGGGACTCCAACATCTGCACCAGCGCTTCGGCGCGCGCGGCAGCCGCCTGGCGGGAGGGCCCATCGGCGCCGTCGGTGCCTTCAAGGAGCTGGGCGGCGCGGGTGCGGACCTTGTTGGTGAGACGCTCCAGGGCAGCGAGCCCGGCGCTCTCCTCGCTTTCCGCGCGAGCCTGTTCGGCACGCAGGTCAGCGCCCACGCCGACCTTCTCGTAGAGCTGTGACGCGGCCCGGTACGCCTCGCGCAGCGCGGGCAGCGATGCGGTGGGCTCAGCACTGCGCCGCGTACCGTCGGGGTCGTTGCCGGGATCGGACTCGCCCGCGCCCGGGGCCGAGTCGGCGTCCTTGGCCGCGGCGGCGGCGGTGGGGTCGTCGGCCCCAGCGATCTCCGCGCGCTCGGCGCGTAGGGCACGGGCCGTGCGGTGCGCGTCGTCGGCGGCGCGCTGGGCCGCACGCCGGTCCTCGTCGGCTGCGCGCGCCCGGTCCACGCAGGCGGCGGCCCGCTCGTCGGCCTCGGCTGCCTCGGCTGCCTCGGCTGCCAGTTCACGCAGCCTGGACTGCCAGTTCGCGCGTTCACGCAACCGAAAGGCGAGCCCGGCCAGCGCGTCGGCGACACGGCGGGCGCGCTGCGCCGCCTCCTGCCGCTCGTCGCGTACCCGGGCTGCCTCGGTGGCCAGCTCGTCGGCCTCGGCGCGCGCGGCGTGCGCCTGCGCGAGTTCTCGGCGCGCGGTCTCGGCCACCTCTTGCGCCGCGGTCATCGCCGCGGCGAGTTCGGCGAGGCGGCCGGGAGGGCAGCCGGTGCGCCACGAGGAGAGCCGGGCGGCCAAGGCCCGGTCGCCGGACAGTCGGGCGGCCAGCGTTCTGATGTCCTCGTCGCGAGCGATGGCGCGGGCTCGACGTGTCTGCCGTTCGTCGTCGGCTGCCCGTTCGTCGTGCATCGCGGGGTTAGGCGGTACGAGGAAGACGCTGCTGTCCTGCGCGCCCGGCCCGGGAGTGGGCGCGAGCAAGGCGGCGGCCGTGCCCACGGCGACGGCCGAGCGGGGCAGCAGCGAGGCCGATGCGAGCACATCGCGGGCGCGCGCGTGCGTGGCAGGGTCGGTGATGATGACGCCGTCCACCAGTTCGGGGCGCGCGGCGAGTACGGCGGAGTGGTCTGCGGGATCGACTGCCTGCGCGAGGTAACGCCAGCCGGGAAGCGCGGGGACGCCGTGTTCGCCGAGGTACTCGACGGCGGCGAGCACATCGGGGCCGGGTGGCAGCAGGCCGCCGTCGCCCAGGGCGCCCAGGATGCGCGCATCGTCGGCGGCGGCCGTCCGCAGCTCGAAGAGCTGGCGCTCGGCGGTGGCGACGCTGTCGTCGAGGAGTTCGCGCAGCGCGTCGGCGTTGCGGTCGAGTTCCACGGCGCTGAGCGGGGCGCTGTCGCGCGCGTGCGGTGCGCCATGGGCCTGGTCGCCGGTCCGGGCGGACCCGGCGGGCCGCGCGGCTGCGGTGGTGCTCGCGTCGAGGCCGGCACCGGCGTCGGTGGGCGCTCCGTTGGCGACGTCTTGTGCATGGGCCGATTCGGGTGTCCCGGGCGAGGCCGGGGCTGTGTCTGCTGGTGCGTCGGCGGCTGTGGGCGGCGCGGGCTCGGCTGGCTCGGCTGGCTTGGTTGACTTAGCGGGCTCGACGCGGTGGGGCGCTCTCGCGTCGGGGATGCGGGCTGTGGCGGACATGCCGTGCGCCGACGCAGCCGATGCGTCGTGCGTGCCCCGGGCGGTGGCCGCGCGCTGGACGTCCTGCTTGGGCTCGGGAGCCGATGCGGGGGCGGAGGCCGCGTCCGAGCCCGGTGCGGCGGCCGGTGTGCCGGGCTCGCCCGTCCCGGCGTTGTCGGCCGCTGCTGCGGTGGTGCCGCGGCCGGTTCGCGGGGCCGGCACGGTGGTTGTCGTCGTCTGGGGCAGACCGAGCAGTTCCACCAGGCGTTGCTCGGAGCCGAGCGACTCGGCGGCGCGGCGCTCCACGTCGTAGCTCGACTGGGCGGCGCGGGCGGCGTCCGCGGCGCGGGCCGCCGCGAGTTCGGCACGGCTGTGCTCCACGCTCGCCTCGCGCGCGCGGTCGGCGGTCGAAGTGGCGCTCTCGCGGGCGCTCTCCCACTGGGCCGCGACGGCCTTCTCGGCGTCGCTCGCGGTGAGCGCGGCGCGCGCCGGGTCGGCGTCGGGGGCGGAGTCGTCGAGCCAGCCGGCCCGTACCGCTTCGGCTGTCTCCTGCTCGACCTCGACCAGCCGCTGGCGCAGGTGCTCCGCCTCGCTACGGGCCCGCTGGGCCGCGGTCGCGGCCCCGGTGGCGTCCCGGTGCGCTGCTTCGCCCGTCTCCTGGAGCGCGGCCGACCGCTCTTCTTCCTCGGCCGCGACGCGCTCCCCCGTCTGGGCGGCGGCGTGCAGGGCCCGTACGAGGTCGGTGGCGGCCTTGGCGCGGGCGGCGAGCGCCGGCGCCGCGTCCCGTTCTGCCTCGCGGATCGCGGCGGCTACGCGCACCGAGCGGTCGGCGGCGGCGCGGTGCCGCAGGACGGTCTCCGCGGCCTGCCAGGCGGCGTGCAGCGTCCTGGCATCGGCCAGCTCTCGCCGCTGGGCCGCGGCGCCCTTCTCGGCCGCGGCCAGGGCCAACGAGGCGTGCCGGTAGGCGAGTTCCGAGGCGACCAGGGAGCTGCGACCGCGCTGGCGTTCGGCCTCGGTGACCGCGTGTGCGGCGGCGGTGACCTGCTGGGCGAGGTCGGCGGCGCGCTCGCGCTCGCTCGTGCCGCGGGCCATGAGCCGGTGGGCGAGGCCGCGCGTGCGCCGCTCGGCCCCGGCGTGGACGTCGCGGGCCCGCGCGCGGTCTTCGGCCGCCTCGCTGATCCGGGTCAGCAGGTCGAGCGAGCCGGCCGTGAAGTCCCGTTCCGCCGTCAGTTCGGCGCGCCGGCCCAGCTTGTGCGCGAAGCCGTGGACTAGGTCGGCCAGGCCATCGGTGTCTCGGGTGTCGGTGACGGCACGCAGCAGCAGGTCGGTGAAGTCGGAATCGTTCTTCACCGCGAACAGACCGGCGGCCTCGCCCTCGTCGGCGTTCATCTCGCGCTGGTAGCGGAAGAGTTCGGGGTCAAGGCCAAGGTCGCCGAGGTGTTCGTTCCAGCGCTCGTGGATCTCTTCCCAGGTCACTTCGAGATGCGGATAGACCTTGGTTGCTTCGGTGATGGCGTCGCGGAAGCCCTTCATGGTGCGGCGGCGGCCCCTGGCGCCGGAGCCGCCGGCGGTCTCGGGCCTGACGAGGCCCTCCACCAGGGGCCGCATCGCGGTGGACTCGGCGACCGGCAGCGAGTCCAGGCTGAGACCCGGTCCTGGTCGGAAGGAGTACCACGCCTCCGCGAACTTGCGTGGGTCGCCCGACACTTGGCGCCCTCGCCACTCGCTGACCTTGCCGACCACCACCGTTTCGCCGGTGACCGTGTGCTGCCATTCCAAGGCGACATGGCCGCAGTCGTCGGCCAGCAGGAACTTGCGCAGCACTCCGGAGCTGGCGCCGCCCAGGGTGTTGCGGTGTCCTGGCAACATCACGGAGAAGATCAACTTCAGCAGGACGGACTTGCCGCCGCCGTTTTCCAAGAAGAGCACGCCCGCGGGCGCCGGGCGGCGGGGCGGTCCGACCGGGTCCTCCTGGAAGAACTCCGCCTGGGCAGGCGCGGGGCTTGGCACCGGCTCGCCGACTCCGCGCAGGTCGAGCATGGTGTCGGCGTAGCGCGCACCGGCTGGCCCGATGGAGTAGAGGCGGACCCGGGACAGCTCGTACATGGCGGACTCTCGTGGTGTGGTGGGCGGAACAGTGGTGGAATGCGGCGCTGTTGGGGGCGTTGTCGGCGGCAGCGGTACGGCGCACCGGCGCGGGCGGGCCGCGCGTCCGTCAGCGGCGCCCGGATGCGGGCGGCACGGCGGGATGTGCCGTCAGCGGCATCCGTCCAGCGGCACCCGTCAGGGCGGATTGCAGGGGCCGCCGGCCAGGGCCGGTTGCCGAGCTGGCCGGTCAGGACGGGCCGCGTTGATCGGCGTAGAACGGCAGGCCCGCGTCGGCGACCAGGTCGAGGTCATGGTTCTCCAAAGGTGGCAGCAGGGTGGCGTTCCCGTCTCCTACAGGGACAACGCCCAGCTCCAGTAGTTCGGTCATGGCCGCGCTGCCCGCCATGTCGCGGACCTGGAGTTGGTAGCGGGCCGTGGTGCGGTACGCGCCGCCGGCGTCGTCGCCGGTGCGCTGGAGGAACCCGGAGTCAACGAGGAAGGCGACGGCCTTGCCGACGATGCCGGTGGTGGAGCCGGCGAGCCGTCTCGCGTCCTTGGTGGCGCCGGTGGCGCTGCGTCTGGCGTACACCCGCCAGGCCGCCTCCAGGCCGGGGGCGTCGGTGGCCGGATCGGTGTTCTCGCCTGCTTCCGCGGCCCGTTCCTCCAGGCGGCGGCATGCCTGGCGGACAAACCCGTCGATGCCGTTGACGGTGACACGGCCGATGTAGCCGTCGTCGGACAGGTCTTCCGGGCGCGGGAAGGCCATCGCGGCGACGGCGAGGTGGGCGAGCCCGTGCAGAAATCGGTCGGCCGAATCGGGCGCGGCACGCTTGGCGTAGTCGCCCATGCGCACGGCGAACACCGAGTCCTCGGCGGCGGTCACTGCCATGCCCGCGCGAGTGGACACCTCCAGGACGACGAGCCCGAGCCCGGCGGCGATGGCGTCGGTGAGGCGGGCGAAGGCGGGGTCATCGCGGTGGCGGCGCAGCAGTTCGCCGTACTCGATGTCGCGTGCGGGCAGCAGCTTGGGCTGGAGTCCGAAGGAGACCAGCCGTGCGGCGTCGGCCGCGTCGGCGGGTGTGACACCAGCGTTGGCGTGCGCGACGGTTCCGTGCGGCTGGCTGCTGCCGGCTGTGCTTCGGCCGGGGTCATCCGCCTCGGACGCGAGGTCTCGCTCCGGCTGCGCGCCGTCGTCGGTGCGGTACTCGGTCACGGTTGGTGCTCCTCGAAGTGAACGGGGTCCGCCGGTGAGGCGGGGTCAGCGCGGCGCCGCAAGCCCATGGGGTGTGGCCCCTCCGCAGCGTGCCAACACGACGCGCGATGCGCGGGGCGCCCATGGCTCAAGAAACTCAAGGGGTGCGGGGCGGCGCCGTGCCGAATCGGCGGCGTGGATATCCGGCGCAGCGGGTGGCCGCCGTGCGGCGGCGCACGGCGCAGCTCGATGCGCATCACACCCCCTCCGTACGGCCGGCGGCCATGCCCACCGCATCCAGGAGGGCGGTGCCGACGATGAGGTCGGCGCCACCGAACTCCTCGTCGTCGAGCTCCGTGCCGTCGTCCACGGCGAAGAGAAGGCGCTCTTCGCCCTGCCGGTAGGCCGTGCCGACCGGCGGGCTCGCCGCGTGTACGGCGAGCAGGGCGACCAGGTAGGGCAGCGCCGGGTCGCGGCGACGGGCCTCGGCGAGCAGCCCGGATAGCCGCCGCGGCGCGTCGGGCGGCAGTTCGAGGAGGTCCATGGCCGAGGCGAGTTGCTCCTCGCTGAAGCGGTTGTCGTCCGGCGTGGCGATGAGGTCGGGCTCGGGCATCTCGGCGCCCAGGTGCTCCCGTTCGAGCGGCGGCGTCAACAGCAGGTCCACCAGGTCCCCGACCCGCACGGCGGTGGGTGTGCGCAGTCCGGTGCCGCGGGCGAAGAACGCGTCGGTGACGCGGATGGCGCGCTCCACGGGCAGCGGCAGCAGCGGCGCGATGAGTTGGCCGTAGAGGTCGATGCCGGCGTGGGCGGTGGGCGGTGCGAACGCCTGTCGGTCCTGTTCCGCGCGGAACATCGGTCCCGCGTCGAGGAGTCGGGACTGCAACTGTGTGTGGCGCCGGATGCAGTCCTTGACGATGTCCACCAGCTCGGCGGCCTGCCGCTTGTGGTCGGGGCCGCGCTGGTCAACCGCCTCGTCTCGGGCCTTGCGAATGTTCGTCAAGATCGCGTTCTCATGGCGGTACCGGTCGGCGATGTGGTCGAGCGCCTCGGCGATCATGTCGGGGACGGCACGCAGCCAATCAACGGCCCGCACGTTACGCCGGGTGGCCTCCAGGGTCTTACGCAGCGCCTCCGCGTACTGCACGGTGCGGTAGCGGGCTTGTTCGGCGGCGAGTTGCGCGTCCGCGAGCCGGCCGCGGCTGATCAGCACCTCCAGCTTGACCTCGGCGGCGATCTGCGCGCTGGTGACATCCGTATCGAGGGCGCCGACCAGGACGTTCACCGCCTCGTCGGTGGTGCGCAGATAGACCGTGCCGCCCGGCCCGGGGACTTCCTCGATGAGCTTGAAGTCGTAGTCCCTGCGCACATAGGCGCCGTCCTGGCCGAACGTGCCGTACACCGCACGGAAGCCGCGATCCACGCTACCCACGTTGATCAGGTTCTCCAGGACCCAGCGCGCCACCCGCTCGTGCTCGGCAGCGGGCCGCGTGGGGGTCTGGGCTGCGACCCTGGGCAGCAACCTGGCCACTATCTGCTCATGGTCGGCGCCGGTGTCGAAGTCCATGGTCAGCGTGACCAGATCGATGGCGGCGAGCGCCACCTCCGCCATCGCGTATCCGCTGTACTCCCCCGCCAGGTTGGCCTTGCGCACATCGAGGTCGTGCAGCGGCGCGGTGCAGGCGAGCGCGCGCAGCCGCCGGGCCAGGCCCTCATCGGCGGCCGGGCCCGGGGCTGGCCTCGATGGGCCACTGAGCTGGGGCGTAGCAGCCCCCGGGGGTGGAGAAGTCACGTCGCACAGAGTAGGCGGTCGCACTGACAACGGACGAAACGGCACGGAGTGGCCGGTCAGTGGGTGGCGCCGCCCACAGCCCGTAGGTCCGGGGCGCCGACTACCGCCGTGGCCACGATCGCCCGCAGGGCCGCGGCGCCGCTGGCGGCCGGCAGCGCGGGGGCGGCGCGGTCGAGCACCTGCTCGGGCGCGTACGGGACGTGGACGAACCCGCCACGCAGGGTGGGGCGTTCGGTGGCGATGAGGTGCATGAGCCCGTAGAAGACGTGATTGCAGACGAAGGTGCCGGCGGTCTGCGACACGCTGGCCGGCACCCCGGCCTCGCGCGCGGCAGCCACACACGCCTTGACGGGCAGCGCGGCGAAGTAGCCGGCGGGGCCACCGGGGATGACGGGCTCGTCGATCGGCTGGGCGCCCGCGTTGTCTGGAATGCGCGCATCGTCCACGTTGATTGCCAGGCGTTCGACGGTGATATCCGTACGGCCGCCCGCCTGCCCTACGCACAGCACCACATCGGGGTCGGCCGCCTCGACGGCCGCGTGGAGCGCGTCCAGCGCGGCGCCGAAGACACAGGGGAGTTCGGCCGTGTGGAACTCCACGCCGGCCAGCGGCTCCTTAACGGCGAGTTGCACCGCCGTCCAGGAGGGATTGACCGGTTCACCACCGAATGGCTCGAACCCCGTCAGCAGCACCCTCCGTGGCCAGGCCGCGCCCTCTCCTACTGCCGACAGATCAGCGATACCCGTACCCGTACGAGCGATGTCGATGGGCGTCACGGTGCCGTTGCTCGCAGCGGGCGGGACGAGGCCGAGCGGTGCGGGGTGCGGCTCGTTCGCGGAAGGGGTCATGGGGCGTTGCCTCACTCATCAGGGCTCAGCAGGACGGGGGCGCGATGAACGCGCCGTGCTGCGGGTGGGGTGGGGGGCCTGGCAGGGGTGCGGGGGGGGCGCCCTGGTTTGGGGCGCGTACGGCTCTTTGCTATGGGTGGGACGCTGGGGCTGTCCCACCCATCAGAGTGCCGACGCGATCAGGATGCCTGCGCGACGACGGTGCGAACGGTGCGATCAAGGCGACGGGGGCCGGCCGGGCACCGGGGCCACTGGGAAGCGCCGGCTGGTCGTCCGCGGTACGCCCGTGGAGCGCTGGCGGGGCGTCCGCGGAGCGCTGACAGGTCAAAACGCCACCACGGACATGATCGCGATGTTGCATCCGAGCAGTATGACGGCGGTGGGCAGTTGGGCCTTGATCGGTCCGTACTGGTCTTTGAGCTCAAGCAGCGCGGCGGGCACGATGTTGAAGTTGGCGGCCATCGGCGTCACGAGGGTGCCGCAGAAGCCCGCCAGCATGCCGATGGCGAGGACCGCTGCTGCGTTGCCATCGGCCTGTTCGATGAGGACCGGCCAGCCGACCGCCGCGGTCATCACGGGGAACGCGGCGAACGCGTTGCCCATGATCACGGTGAACAGGAACATGCCGATGCAGTACACGGCCACGGCCAGATAGAGGGAGTCCTCCGGCAGCGCCTTGGTGGTGAGTTCGCCGACCTCCTCGCCAACGCCCGAAACGGAGAAGATGGTGCCAAGGGTGGCGAGCATCTGCGGCAGCAGCATCGCCCAGCCCATTGCCTCCAACATCGAGCGCCCGGCGTGCACGGGGGTGGCGATCCGCTTCTCGCGCAGCATCACCATGCCCACGACCAGCGCGGTGATGGCGCCGATACCCAGGCCCAGGATGGTTTCGCTGCCCTTTTGCAGCACGGGCTCGCCGCCGATGGACAGCTTCTTCACCCCGACTGCGCAGGCCATGGCGACCAGCGGGATGGTGAGGGCGGGCACAAAGAGCCGGTTGCCCAGGCGTGCGGCACTCGCCGCGCGCTCCGCGCCGGTGGTGGTGCGTACGGTGCCCCGCCCGGTGAAGCCGAAGCCCGCGAGGGCGGCCATCGCCAGCACGGCGGCGCCCAGCGGCTCGGCCGGGGCACGGTGGTCCACAACCCAGGAGCTGTAGACGAAGCCCGCGCCGATCAGTCCCCAAAACGCTGCGGTGCCCAACCGCTTGGGGTTGCTGCGGTCGGTGACCATCTGCGCGGCCATCACGAGGAAGATGGCCCCGACCAGCCAGTAGAACCACTCGGCCTTGATCACTTGACGGCCTCCGTGGCGGTCGGCTGGGTGGCGTTGGCGGTGAGCAGTTCGCGTTCCAGTTGGCGATCCAGGCGCAGCAGCCGCCAACCGTGCACGACAAAGGCACAGATCGCGGTCGGGATCGCCCACAGCGCCAGGTGCAGGGGTTCCAAATGGGTGTCGTAGGTCGTGTTCACGAAGCCGGTGATCAACAGGATCGAACCGACCGCGAGGAAGACGTCCTCACCGAAGAACAGGCCCACGTTGTCGGCGCTCGCGGAGAAGGAACGCACCTTCTCGCGGGCCTTGTCGGTCAGCGGTCCGTGGGCGCGTTCGGCGGCGCCCTCGGCCATCGGCGCCACCAGCGGGCGCACCGTCTGCGCGGGTCCGCAGACGCTGACCAGGCCGAGCGCCGCGGTGACCTGTCGCAGCAGGAGGTACAGGGCGAGGAAGCGCCCCGTGGTGAGCTTGGTGAACCGGGCGATCAGGCTGCGAGCCTGTTCCTGGAGGCCGTAGCGCTCCAGGAGGCCGATGACAGGCAGCGTGATGGCGAAGATCGTCACTGCCCGGCTTGAGGCGAAGCCGTCGCCGAAGGCGGCGAGCACCTCGCGCGGCGACAGGCCGCCGAGTAGGCCGGTAACGATGCCGGCCACCCCTACGACCAGCAGGGGGTTGCGTCGAGTGGCGAATCCGATCACCACCACGAGGACGCCAAGGAGAACGAGCATGCGTCCGCCTTCCGCGTGGGACCCCACGGGGCGTGAGGAGAATGAACCGGAGGTTAGGCGATTGTTCAACGATCCGACAAGAGGGCGATACGAGTTTGCTGTCTGTGCTTATGCAGTCGCACTTCAGCCGCACCCCCGCCACGCCCCCGTACGCCCATCGCGCCCAGCCCGCGCAAGGGCTCCCACGCCTCCCGCGCGCCCCTTCGGCCCCACACCTGGCCCCGCCGTGATCCCCTTTGCGCACACCCGCCGCACACCCGCCGTCCGTACGCGCGCCCCGCTCGCCTGCGCAGCCGCACCGTTCGGACGCCCGGGACGATGCGGGCCTGCCGGCACCCTCAGCCGTCTGCCATCTGCTGCGCGTACGCCCCCGAGAGCTGGCTGCGCGAGTCCGCGAGATAGTCGGCGAGCAGGCTCTCCGCCGCTGCGCCGTGCCCGGCCTGCAAGGCCTCCACGATCTGCCTGTTGCGGGTCAGGTAGGGCGCATGGAAGCGGCGCGGGTCGGCCATCACATGAAAGACCAGTCGGAGTTCGGCGAGCACGCCCCGCATCAGGTCGTTCATCCGCGGGCTACCCGCTAGGGCGACAATGCCCTGGTGGAAGCGGATGTTCGCGGTGGCCAGGTTCTGCCAGGCCCGCCCCTGGGCGGCCTCCTCACCTGCGACGACGGCCGCCTCTATGGCCCGGATCGCCTCGTCGGCCTCAGCACCGTAGGGGGGCTCGCCGAGGCTGCGTACGGCCGCGCCCTCCACCAGCTCGCGCACCCGGTAGATGTCGCCGAGGTCCTCGACCGTCACCACGCGTACGAAGACTCCGCGATTGAGCTCATGCACGAGCAGACGTTCGCGGGTCAGCAGCCGGAACGCCTCTCTGAGGGTGTTGCGCGAGATGCCCAGGGCTCCTTTGATGCTGTCCTCGGACAGCCTCGTGCCCGGCGGGAAGAACCCCTCGGCGACCCGGTCGCGCAACACATCAGCCACGCGCTCCGCGGTACTGGTGCGCCCAAGGAGCAGCCGGTCGGTCTCCAGGCTGGACACATCGGCCATCGCCGCGAGCCGTTCGTCTGCCCCGTTCGTACCGTCCGCACCCTTCACAGCGTTCGCCCCGTGCACAGCGTTTGCAGCATCTGTAGCGTCTGCCATGTTGCTCTCCCTCACCCCGTGCGGCCACCCGCGCCCCGGCCGTCTGTGATCTCTTCAGCACGCCGGTGTCGCGTTCGGCGCGACAGAAGTCAAGCCGAGAAGCGAAGGTGAAACAACATTCTCTTGTCGGATCGTTCAACAATCGTCTACGTTGAGCTATGGCCGGTCGGCCCGACTGCACATCAGCGGAGAGTTCTACGGATACGGGTCGGGCGGTCCTGCGATTGTGCGACACCTCGCGCGCCGTACCGGGCCGCCGATGCGCCGACCACCGGCCGCTGGGCCCGCCGCGTAGCCCCGGCACTTCGGCAATGCGCACGCTCGACACCATTGACACGCCCAACACAACACCGCACGCCTGACCGGCCCGCATGCCTGAACGGACGGACATGACCGACGACGTGGACAACCTGCCGATCGACCTCAACGCCGATCTCGGGGAAGGCTTCGGCCGCTGGCACCTGACGGACGATGACGCGCTCCTGTCCGTCGTCACCAGCGCCAACGTGGCCTGCGGCTTTCATGCCGGTGATCCATCGACCATGCGGCGGGTATGCGAGCTCGCCGCCGAGCGCGGCGTGGTGATCGGCGCCCAGGTCTCCTACCGCGACCTGGCCGGCTTCGGGCGGCGCGCCATGGACGTACCGTCGCGTGAGTTGGCCGATGAGATCGCGTACCAGATCGGCGCTTTGGACGTGTTCGCCCGCGCCGCCGGCGTCCGGGTCGCCTACGTCAAGCCGCACGGCGCGCTGTACAACCGTTGCGTGCACGACGCGGAGCAGGCGGGCGCCGTGGTCGCGGGCGTGCGTTCGGCGAGTGACACTCCCTTGCCTGTGCTGGGCCTTCCCGACTCGCTTTTGCACGAGGCGGCCACGGCTGCCGGGTTGCCCACCGTCGCCGAGGCGTTCGCCGACCGTGCGTACACGGCGCATGGCACGCTGGTGCCGCGCGGAACCCCCGGTGCGGTCATCGACGATTCGGACACCGTGGTCAAGCGATCGCTGGCCATCGCCCGCGACCACGCCGTCACCTCCATCGATGGTGAGCGCGTCGAGGTCCGTGCACGCTCGCTGTGCCTGCACGGTGACACTCCGAGCGCCGCCGCACTCGCCCGGCGGGTGCGGTCGGAACTGACGGGTGCCGGGGTCCGCTTCCAGGCGTTCGCATGACGGACCAGGCCATCACGACGCATGACCCGCGCCAACCAACAAGGCCAACAAACACAGCAGATACGGATGGTATGGAGGGGGCCGAAGGGGTGAACGAGGCCAACGAGGTCGCTCAAAGCGGCTCGTTCACCGTGCGCGGGCTACCGGTTGGCGATCACGCGCTGCTGCTTGAGGTCGGCTCCGACGAGGCGGTGGAGGCCCTACACGCCGAACTCCTGCGCCGGGTCGGCACTCCCGCCCTGCCCGCCGTACGCGAGATCGTGCCCGCGGCCCGCACCGTGCTACTCGACGGCCTCACCGACCCCGCACGCACCGCGGCCCGGCTCACCGAGTGGCACATCCCGGCGCTGACGCGCGATCAGGGTGCGGCCGTGGAGATCCCGGTCCGCTACGACGGCCCGGACCTGCGTGACGTCGCCAAGCTGTGGGGCGTCACGCCTGATGAGGTGGTACGCATCCACTCCGGCACCGAGTTCCGTGTGGCCTTTTGTGGGTTCGCGCCGGGCTTCGGCTATCTGACCGGGTTGCCCGACCGCTACCACGTACCGCGCCGCGCCACTCCCAGGACGAGGGTCCCGGTCGGCTCGCTGGCCCTCGCAGGGCCCTACACCGGCGTGTACCCGCGGTCATCGCCCGGCGGCTGGCAGCTCATCGGCACCTCAAATGCGGTGCTGTGGGACGCCGCCCGCGAGCCGGCAGCCCTCTTCGCACCGGGCACCCGCGTCCGCTTCGTCCCACAGGAGGAACCCCTCACACCCGGGCAGGGCGGCGCGGCTGCCCACGCGGAAGGCACCCCGGTCACCGAGGGCCTCCCCCGGCAAAGCGCGCGCAGCGCTGCGAACGAGGTGGCCCGATGACGGACAGCGCGCTCGTGGTGGTACGCGCCGGCGCACTGACCACCGTGCAAGACCTGGGTCGAGCCGGCCACGCGCACCTGGGCGTGCCGCGCTCCGGCGCGCTCGACGAGCCCGCACACCGGCTCGCCAACCGCCTGGTGGGCAACCCGGAAGACGCCGCGACGCTGGAGACGACGCTCACCGGCTGTGCCGTGCGGGTACGCCGCGCCACCACGGCCGCGGTCACCGGCGCGCCCTGCCCGGTCACCGTCGACGGCCGGCCCGCCCCGTGGGGCGCGCCTATCCGGCTCCCGGCAGGGGCGGTCCTTGAGGCCGGTGCCGCTTCCCATGGGGTGCGCGGCTATCTGGCCTTCGGCGGCGGGATCGACGCCGATCGCGTACTGGGCAGCCGCTCCACCGACGTGCTCTCCGGGCTCGGCCCCGATCCGCTGGCGGGCGGCGCCGTGCTGCGGCTCGGCACGCCCCACGGGCCTGCACCCTGCGTGGATACGGCGCCCGGTGCGGGCCCGGTGCGGGAGTTGGTGCTGCCCTTGGTGCTCGGTCCGCGCGATGACTGGTTCACGGCCCGCGCGCTGCACACGCTCGGCCGCGGCGCGTACACCGTCTCGCCCGCGAGCAACAGGATCGGGCTACGCGTCGAAGGGCCGGCGCTGGAGCGGGCCCGGGAGGGTGAGCTGCCCAGCGAGGGCATGGTGCTGGGCGCGCTACAAGTCCCGCCCGATGGGCGCCCCGTACTCTTTTTGCACGACCACCCCACGACCGGCGGCTACCCCGTCATCGGCGTCGTGCCCGAACATCGTCTGGCCGCGGCGGCGCAGGCGGCGCCGGGCACGCCGCTGCGCTTCGTCCCACGGCCGGCACGCTCGCGCGCCGGCCGCTGAGGCAGCACCGGTCTCACCCCGAGCGGGCCGCACGGAAGGTCCGGTGGAAGGCGCGTCAGGTGGCCGACGCAGGTCGGGCCAAGGGGCGATGCTCCGGGCAGAGCCGGGGCGCCGGCGGGCTTCGGCAACCAGCCGAGGTCACCGGTTACGGGTGGTACCGGCAGCGATGAGGACACCGGACAGCTCCTGGCGGGCTGCACAGGCGGGCCCGACACGAGCCACGGGCCCCGGCGCGGTCAGCCCTGCGGCAGGCTCGCCGCCAACCCATCGAGCAGGAAGTCCACGCCGCGGGTGACGTGCGCGGTCCAGTCGCCCTGCGTCGGGAAACGGGCGGCGAGCGTAGGGTATCGGCCCTGGTGCTCGCTGAGGTGTCCGCAGACGGTGGAGCGCGCCCCCGCATCGTCGCGTTGCCGCCAAACGGACTGCGAAGACACGGACCCGGACACGTAGAGGGTGACGGTCGAGGCCGCAGCCGTCAGGTCAACGCCGCTGAGCCAGGCCCCCACCAGCGCCGCGTACACGAATGCCGAGCACGCCAAGGCGTGCGGGCCCACCAGCGGTCGGCTGATCGCCAGTGGCGCGGCCCATGGGTGCGCAAGCAGGACCCGACGCGGCCCATGGGCGCGCGAGCAGGACCCGACGAAGCCGTCATGAGAGCGGCGACGTCCGGACGCCAGGATTCGCCGTGTGCGAATGGCAGCTGGAGCTCCGCGAACACCGCCTACACCGCGAGGTCCAACACATCGTCCTTGGTGGCCATGTGCCAGTACGGGCTGGTGGCATGGGCGCCTAGCCGGTCGGCGAGCTCACGCATGCCCAACTGCCCGGCAAGGGCACCACTTTCCGGCGCCGCCTCCGAACCTGGCACCGCCTCCGAACCTTTTTAAACACCTCTAAGGATTTGTCGACAAGGAAACTCCGGGCAATGCTGAGTCGCGGATGGGGGACCGAGTCGCTGAGGCGGCTCGGTCCCCAGGGGGCATCCACAGGGAGGATGGAACACCCCGAGCGAGGGCGTCAGGACCCCACGTGTGGTGCCGGGGCACCCACGGCGGCGGGCAACGACCCCACCACGCACCGGCCTTCGCCGCTCCCAGGCGGCGGGCCGAGGGGGCGAACCATCAACACCGATGGGCTCCGCGCTGAGTCTGCGCGGAGCCCACTCGGCTGCCTGCACCCACCCATCGGGCTCCGTGCCGGACCGCTCCAGCGCGCGGCCCGGCACGGCCGGGGGCGCACCGTTCAGCTCTTCGCCCTCCCAAAGCCCCCGCCACCCGGTGTGTGGACCACCAGCACATCGCCCGGCTGCGCCCGCACCACATCGCAGCCATGCAGCGTCTGCACCGAACCATCGGCGCGCTTCAGGAGGTTGGCACCGAGCGCGCCAGGCTCGCCGCCGGCCATGCCATAGGGGGGCACCCTGCGGTGGCCCGTGAGCAGCGCGATCGTCATCGGTTCGAGGCAGCGAATGCGCCGGGTCACTCCGCAGCCACCGTGCCAACGCCCGCGCCCGCCACTCCCCCGCCGCACCTCAAAGGCGTCCACCCGCACCGGGTATCGCCATTCGAGTACCTCGGGGTCGGTCAGGCGGGAGTTGGTCATATGGGTCTGTACGGCGTCGGCGCCGTCGAAGCCGTCTCCCGCGCCGGAGCCGCTGGCCACCGTCTCGTAAGCCTGCACGCGGTCGTTGCCGAAGGTGACGTTGTTCATCGTCCCTGACCCCTCGGCCTGCACACCAAGCGCCGCGTACAGCGCACCGGTGATCGCCTGTGAGGTTTCCACATTGCCCGCGACGGTGGCCGCCGGATACCCCGGCGCCAACATCGAGCCTGGGGGAATACGCACGTCAAGGGGCGTGAGACAGCCGCTGTTGAGCGGAATGTCCTGGGCGATGAGGGTGCGGAAGACGTAGAGCACCGCCGCCATGACGACCGAACTGGGTGTGTTCGTGTTGTCGGACTGCTGTGGCGAGGTGCCGCGGAAGTCCAGGACGGCGCTGCGCGTGAGGTGGTCCACGCGCAGGGCGACCTGGATGACGGCGCCGCTGTCGGTCTCGTAGCGGTACGAGCCGTCGTTGAGGCCCGCGATGATGCCGCGTACCGACTCCTCGGCGTTGTCCTGGACGTGCTGCATGTAGGCGTGGACGACATCGAGCCCGAACTGGTCGATCATGCGGCGCAGTTCCTGGATGCCCTTCTCGTTGGCGGCGATCTGCGCTCGTAGATCGGCGAGGTTGGTGTCCGGGGCGCGGGACGGGTAGCGGGCCGATGTGAGCAACTGGCGGGTCTCGCGCTCACGCAGCGCGCCCTCGCGCACCAGCAGCCAGTTGTCGAAGAGAACGCCCTTCTCCTCGACGTTGCGGCTGAAGGCGGGCATCGAACCGGGGGTGCTGCCACCGATGTCGGCGTGGTGGCCGCGCGTGGCGACCACGAACAGCAGCCGCTCGCCCGCTGCGTCGAAGGTCCGTGCGCCGAAGGTCCGTGCATCGAAGACCGGTGTGACGACGGTGATATCGGGGAGATGGGTGCCACCGTGGTAAGGGTCGTTGATCGCGTAGACGTCGCCTGGCTGCATCGTGCCGGAGTTACGCCGCAGCACCTCCTTGATGGACTCGCCCATGGACCCCAGGTGCACCGGCATGTGCGGAGCGTTGGCGATCAGGTTGCCGTCGGTGTCGAAGAGGGCGCAGGAGAAGTCGAGCCGTTCCTTGATGTTGACCGAGTGTGCGGTGTTCTCCAGGCGCACCCCCATCTGCTCCGCGATGGCCATGAAAAGGCTGTTGAACACCTCAAGCAACACCGGGTCGGCCTGAGTGCCAACGACGGCGGTGCGGGGCCGTGGGCGCACCCGAGTGAGGAGCAGATGCCCCCGCTCGCCTACGGCGGCTTGCCAGTCGGGCTCGACGACGGTGGTGGCGTCGTCCTCGGCGACGATGGCGGGGCCGGTAACCACATCGCCAAGGCGCAGCGCGTTCCGCTGGTGGAGCGGGGCCGTCCGCCACCGGCCGCCGATGAACATTCGCACGGCATCGCGCGCCCCGGCCCGGTGCCGCGCCGCTATGCCGGCCTCTGCCGGGCCGCCGGGCGCCGGCGTGGTCATGGTGTCTGTGGTGTCTGTGGTGCCCGCGGTCTCTGTGGTGCCCGCGGTGCCCACGGCCTCGACCGACACCGCCTCCGCGATGAGCGGCTTGTCCATGGTGAAGGCGTAGCGCGTGCGGTGCGCCCGGGCGAACTCCTCCGTCATCGCGCGGGCGTCGGCCAGCGGCACGGGGATGGTCGAGTCGGTTCCCGCGTACCGCAGATGCACGTGGGCCACGGTGGCGATGGACTCATCGGGGACCCCCTCAGTGGCGAGTTCCGCGCGGGTTCGCTGGGCCAACTGTTCGCTCGCCGCACGCACGGTGGCCTGGCCTTCCTCGTCTGCGATGGCCACCTCGACGGCCATCTCTCGCATCGCGGTGACGTCGGCGACGCCGATGCCGTACGCGGAGAGCACGCCGGCCAGCGGGGGGACGATGACCGTGCCGATGCCGAGTTCGTCGGCGACGGCGCAGGCGTGTTGGCCGCCCGCGCCACCGAAGCTGGTCAGCGCATACCGGGTGGCGTCGTAGCCCCGCTGTACGGAGATCTTCTTGACTGCGGTCGCCATGTTGAGCACCGCGATGTCGAGGAAGCCGGCCGCGACCTCATCGGGGCCGCGCCGATCGCCGGTCGCTGCGGTGATCTCCTCGGCAAGTGCGGTAAACCCCTCGCGTACGGCCGCGGCGTCCAACGGCTGATCGGCGTGCGGGCCGAACACCGCGGGGAAGTGGGCGGGCTGCACGCGGCCGAGCATCACGTTGGCGTCAGTGACGGTCAAGGGGCCGCCGTGCCGGTAGCAGGCGGGCCCGGGGACGGCGCCGGCGGAGTCGGGCCCCACGCGGTAGCGCTGGCCGTCGAAGCGCAGTACCGATCCACCACCCGCGGCAACGGTGTGGATGTTCATCATCGGGGCGCGCATCCGCACCCCGGCGACCTCGGTGCCGTAGACCCGCTCGAACTCGCCCGCGTAGTGCGACACATCGGTCGATGTGCCGCCCATATCGAAGCCGATGACGCGGTCATGCCCGGCCTCGGCGGCCGACCGTGCCATGCCCACCACGCCCCCGGCGGGCCCGGAGAGCACCGCGTCCTTGCCGCGGAAGTGCGCCGCTTCCCGCAACCCACCGTTGGACTGCATGAACAACAGCCGGACGCCGCGCAGTTCCGCCGCCACCTCATCGACGTAGCGGCGCAGGATCGGCGAGAGATAGGCATCGACCACCGTCGTGTCGCCGCGCGGCACCAGCTTCATCAGCGGGCTGACCTCGTGCGAACAGCTCACCTGGGTGAAGCCCACGCCCCGGGCGGCAGTGCCCACGGCCCGTTCATGCCGGGTGTGCCGGTAGCCATGGGTAAGGACGACGGCTGCGGAGCGCAGCCCGGCACGGTGTGCGGCGCGCAGTTCCTCGCGCACGGCATCCAGATCCAATGGACGCACCACATCACCCCGGGCGCCCAGCCGCTCGGGGACCTCGATGACGCGTGCGTAGAGCGCCTCGGGCAGCACGATCCGGCGGTCGAAGATACGCGGCCGGTTTTGGTACGCGATGCGCAGCGCGTCCCTGAATCCCGCGGTGACGACGAGGACCGTGGGTTCGCCCGAGCGTTCAAGGAGGGCGTTGGTGGCGACGGTGGTGCCCATTTTGACGACGGCGATCCGCTCGGTAGGAATCGGATCGCCGGGGGCGAGGCCGAGCAGGAGCCGGATACCGGCGACGGCGGCGTCCTGCCGCCGGTCGGGGTGGTGCGACAGCAGCTTGCGGGTCACCACTCGGCCGTCCGGTCGAACGCCGACGACATCCGTGAAGGTGCCGCCCCGGTCGATCCAGAACTCCCAGCGTCCCGTCGTCGTCACCCTCCCATTGTCGCAGCGGGCCGCCGCTGGCGCTGGTGGCTGGTGCCGCTGCGGGCCATGCGGGGGATGGGGCAGAGCGGTGGGGCAGCAGCCCCCTGGCCGGTACGGGGCCGGGCGAGGCCAGGCGGCATGGCCCGTTCCCCGCCCGGCGGCAGCGCAACCGGCCGGTCCCCGCTCAGCCGGCCTGCGCCCAGCCCGCCCCCGCGCTGGCGTCGGGCGACGGCTCCGCCACACGGGGCCGGCTCAGCTCCTCGGCCAGCGGGGCCCCGTCACCCGGCGGCACCGGCTCCGCCGTGCGTAGGACCATGTCGTGCGGTGGCTTCGCTGCCTCGCCCTGGGCAGCCGCTATGGAGTGCGCCGGCTGGCTTGAGGCGGCATCGGCGTCGGCCGCCACGCGAGCCACCGGTGCCGCGTCGTGCGCGGCCAAGAACGCGGCGACCGCGCTGGGCCAGCCGAAACCTTCGGCACGCGCACGGGCCGCGGCACGGCGGGCCGGTTCGGGGCGGGCCAGCACCCGTTCGACGGCGTCCGCGAACGCCGGGCCATCGTCCTGGGCGGTCTCGCCCGCCGGGCCCACGATGGCGGGCAGCGCCGATGACGCACTGACCACCACGGGCGTGCCGCAGGCCAGCGCCTCAAGCGCGGCCAGACCAAACGTCTCAGCAGGTCCAGGGGCCAGCACCACATCAGCGCTGGCCTGCCACGCGGCCAACTCCGTGCGGCTGGCGACATGGCCAAGGAAGGTCACCGGCAGCCCCTCGGCGCGGGCACGTGCAGTGAGCCGGGGCCGCAGCGGTCCGTCCCCTGCGATCACGAGCTGGGCACCGATACCGCGCCGACGCAGTTCGGCGACCGTATCCAGGGCGCGCCCCGGCCGCTTCTCGGGCGACAGCCGTGAGCACATCACCACCAAGGTGGTCGCCCCGCTGACCTGTCCGGCCCGCAATGCGGCGCTGTACCAGGCGGGGTGACACCGTTCGAGGTCCACGCCAAGTGGGGCGCGTACGAGATTGGTCACGCCGAGCCGTAGAAACTCGCGCGCCGCCCACTCGGTGGTGCATACCACCCGCGAATAGGCCAGCGCGGTGCGGCTGTTCAGCCGATCGGCGGCATAGCGAGCGGCGGCCGGCGGCACACCCCAGGTACGCAGCACGGCGTCGGCACTCTCGTGGGAGACCATGACCGCGGGGACGCGGGCTTGTCTGGCCCACTCCCCCGTCCATCGCAGCGTGGTGCGGTCGGAGACCTCAAGCCGGTCCGGAGCGAGGCGTTCCAGCAGGCGGGCCACCGTACGACGGCCGGTCAGTACGCGATAGCCACCGGTGCCGGGGAGTTCGTGACCGGGGACGGTGATCACGCGCCCCTGTGCGGTGACGTCGTCGGACGACCGCTCGCCGGGGACGATCAGAACGGGTTCATGACCGGCGGCCCGGTACCCGGTCCCCAACTCGCGCAGCGCCGTGCGCAGCCCTCCCGAGGTCGGGGTGATGAAGTTGGCGAGCCGGACGATGCGCAGCGATCCACTCATGCCGCCCTGCCCTCCGTGACGCGTCCGGCCCGCTCGGCCAGTACCTCCGCGTAGTGGTCGAGCAGCAGATCGCCCACCACCTGCCAGGTGCGACCTTCCACGGCGGCACGGCCTGCCCGGCCCAGGTCCGCGCGCAGCCGCGGCGATTCGGCAAGCAGCGCGACCGCGTCGAGTACGGCGGTCGAGTCGCCGGGCGACACGAGCAGCCCGGTGCGTCCGTGCGCGATGAGGTCGAGGGGCCCTCCGACCGCGGGAGCGATCACCGGCACGCCGCTGGCCTGCGCCTCCTGCACGGTCTGGCAGAACGTCTCCTGCGGCCCGGTATGCGCGAACACATCCAGCGAGGCGAAGATGCGAGCCAGCTCCTCCCCAGTACGACGGCCGAGGAACTGCGCCCCGGGGAGCGCCGAGCGCAGCCCGGAGGCGCTGGGCCCGTCACCGACGACGACCAGCTTGACGTCTGGCCGGGCGTTGACCGGGGCGAGCAGCTCCACGCACTTCTCGGGGGCGAGCCTGCCGACGTAGCCGACGATGAGTTCCCCGCCGGGTGCGAGGGTGCGGCGCAGCTCAAGGTCACGGGCCGCGGGGCGGAAGCGTTCGGTGTCCACGCCCCGTGGCCACAGCGCGACCCGGGGCACCCCGTGCTCGGTGAGGTCCCGGGCGGCGGCGGTGGAGGGGGCAAGGGTCCGGTCGGCGGCGGCGTGCACGGCGCGGATGCGCCGCCAGGCGGTGCCCTCGCCGGTGCCCAGATAGGTGCGGGCGTAGCCGCCGATGTCGGTCTGGTAGACGGCGACGGCGGGGATGTGCAGCCGGGCGGCGGCGGCCATGCCTCGCACGCCGAGGATGAAGGGGCTGGCCAGGTGGACGACGTCGGTGCGGTGTGCGGTGAGTGTGGCGGCGACTCGGCGGCTGGGCAGGGCGACGCGTACCTGCGGATAGCCGGGCAGGGGCAGGGAGGGTACGCGGACGACGGGATAGGGGTGGGTCCCGTCGCTGTCGGCCGGACAGTCCTGCGCTCCGGCGGGGGCGAGGACGAGGGGATCGTGACCGCGTCGGGCGAGATGCTGGGCGGTCTGTAGGGCGCAGTGGGAGACGCCGTTGATGTCTGGCGGAAAGGATTCGGTGACGATGGCGACACGCATACCGGTGTTGTCGGCGCACGGAACGTGACGCGGGCCACGTGGATCTTTCCGGCCAGGGAACGTCCCATGAGCGTTCGCCGCTGGTGAGGGCATGTTCTGCCCTGCCGGGCGGGTCTGTCCGGAAAACGCCCCGCCACAAGGCGGCCTCTTTGCGGGCCGCGGTCATGTGGCTGCCTGGCCCTCTGGCCGCCTGGCTGTCTGACTATCTGGCTATCTGCCCATCCCGGCGGCCACCCGTACCCCGCGCCTTCGCGCATGCGCCGCAGCCTTCGCACCACGTAAGCCCCTTCGGGCTGGGCTGGGCTGGGCTGGGCTAAGGGATCGAGCCCTCGCCCTGCGCGCGCCCGCTCACAAGGACGCCGTGTCCGGATCGATCCGGCTGCGTACGGCGGTTTGGACCTCGGCCTCCTCGGCCGGATCGGCGGCGAGGCTACGCAGCCGATCCACGACGCGGGAGTCGGCCGTGGCGGCGTGCCGGGCGGCGAGTTCGCGGGTGGATTCCTCGCAGTCCCACAAGCACTCCACCGCGAACCCGGCCGGGAACGACGGATCGGTCGCGGCCAGCGCGCGCGCTGACCTGCCGCGTAGCTGGGAGGACGACGTCTCGCGGTAGATGTGCCGTAGCACCGGCGCGGCGCAGGCGATGGTCAGCCGACCCGCCCCGTCCACGAGGTCCCAGAGCACGGGCGCATCGGGCCCCTCGGTGCGCACCACCCGGCGCAAGGTGCTGAGCACTGGCGTCGCGTCGTGCTGGCCACCCCTGCGGGCGAGCAGCGATGCGGCGGCGGAGCCGAGCCCGTCCTCGCGGTGGGCCCAGCTTCTGGCCCTGGCCAGCGAGGCATTGCTGCGCATGCGCTCGAAGGCGCCGATGGCGGCTTCCGCCACCAGGGCGGAGGGGGCCTCGGCTGCGGCCTCGATGAGCCTGAGCGCCTCGGGGGCGTGCTGTTCGGCGAGGTAGCGCAGGGCCGTGGCGCGCGCCGCATCGGGCCCCTCAGTGGCCGCGGCGATGATCGCGGGACGGTCCTCGGGTCCAGCGACTGCGGTCAGGCAGCGGGTAGCGGGCCCAAACCGATGCTGGGTGGGGTGCTGGTCGAGGCCCTGCTGCGCCCAGTCCAACACCTCTCGTACGCTCCAGCCCGGCCGCGGCCCGGTCGGCCGAAGCTGCCGCTGCCAGCGGTCGAAGCAGCCGTTCTCCAGGGCCGCGCGCACCCGGGCGGCGTTGCCCGGCTCCGAGTCGTCCTCGGCCCACAGCCGCCAGGGGCGTGGCTCGAACGCGTCGCGGGCCGTGGTCGCGAGCTGCGCCTCCCCCTCGGCTGTGTGGGGGAAGCGGGCGAGCACCAGACTGCTGAGGGCGCGCAGCCCGCTGTCGTCGTCTCGCAGCGCCAGTTCGTCGAGCGCCCACTGCCAGTTACCGCCCGTGGCGGCGTACCGACGCAGGAGGTGCAACGCGTCATCGCGACCGTATGAGGCGAGATGACCGAGGACGGCGAGGGTGAGCCCGGTGCGCTCCTCAGCGGTGTCGAGGAGGTCGTCGGGATGGAAGAGGTGTTGTTCGATCTCTTCAAGTCCGCCGTCGAGCTCCATGCAGAGCCGGGCGTAGTAAAGGGAGCGGTTCTCCACCTGCCAGTCACGGCGGGGGTCGCGCAACACGCACTGGTACAGCGCGGCAAGCGCCTCGGCCCGCGGCGCCGCAAGGGCATGCAGGGTCCCGTCGCCACGGCCTCGCTGGAGGAGGCCGAGCAGGGAGCCGCTGGGCGCTATGTCTGGATCGAACATGAGGTCAGCATCCGGGGCGGGGGGTTCGACTGGCAACGGGATTTCCTTCGTCCGGCATTCTTGCCGATGCTTGCCGGCGCTTGCCGGTGTTCGCCGGTGTTCGCAGCCGGTATGCCCGATGAACAGCAGCAGGCCCCGGCAAGGATGCCCATCCCGAGCGCCGCAGCCTACCTGGAAGAAAGGATTCCGCAGAGCTCGCACTCGGTCTCCACATGGAAGGCCGGTGGCATATGTCAGGAGCACCACCGTATCGGGTATTGCCAAACCTCTTACGGACCGTCGCAGCCTGTGCAACAGTCGTAACCGGCCCTTCCGTCTAACTGGTCGCGCCGCGCCTGTATCGGAGTACGTCCCATGCCGTCCCCCCTCTTCGCGGACCGCCCAGCTCCGCAGCCGCCTGAGCGCGGCGCACGCAGCGCTCTCGACGCGCTGATCTCGCAAACCCGGAGACTGCGCGGCGGCGTTGACGCCGTACGGCGCGAGTCCGGCGTCGAGGACGAGCACAGTGAAGATCCGCACGCTCGCTGGCAGCGCGTCCTGTGCGAGTTAGCCGTCCACCACCTCGATGACCTCGGCGAGCATCTGGGCCAACTCCGCGAGGGGCTGCCCGTCGATCCCGAGGAAGCGGCCCCGCCGCGGGAGCGGGTGCCGGCTGCGCCGCCGGAACCGGAGCGGCGCTCGCTGCTGAGCCGGGTCGGCAGCGCCGAGTGGAACCTGCTCACCGACGAGGTGACCTGGTCTGCCGAGTTGTACGAGATCTTCGGCAGGCGCCCGGCCGATGGCGGCCTTTCCTTGGACGAACTGCCTTCCTGGGTGCACTGCGATGACCAGGCGACACTGACCGCGATGGTCACCGACTGCCTGGTGGACGGCAAGCCGATCAACGGCGAGTTTCGCATCGCGGGGCCGGGCGACCGCGAGCGCACGGTGCACATGGTGGGCGAGCCCGTGCTCGAAGCAGACGGCAGCACCGGTTCCATGTGGGCCGTGCTGCGCGATGTCAGCGAGCTGCGCCGCAGCCAGCAGGCGCTGCACGAAACTCGTGACTCCCTACAGCGCCAACGACACATCGCGCAAACCGAGCACCGGCTCGCGGTCGAGTTACAAGAAGCCGTACTGCCACCATGGCGCAGTTCCCTCCAGCTCCCGCACCCTGAGGGCAACACGGCACTTGATCTCGCCGCCCACTACCTCCCCTCCGCCATCAGCGCGTTGATCGGCGGCGACTGGTACGACGCGCTCCATCTGCCCGATGGGCGCACCTTGCTCAGCGTCGGCGACCTGACCGGCCATGGCGTGGCCGCCACCTCCGGCATGGCCACCATGCTCGGCGCACTGCGCGGCATGGCCGTCGCCGGGGTCGAGCCAGGCCCGCTGATGGGGTTCCTCAACCAGATGCTCGACGCCTCGGCCCAACCCGCACTCGGCAGCGCCGTATGCGGCCTCTACGACTCCCGTACGCGCACCCTCACTTGGTCTCAAGCAGGCCACCCCGCCCCGCTGATCTTCCGCGGCGGGACGGGGTGGGCGTTGCGCCCCCCGGAGGGCGTGTTGCTCGGCGCCACCTCGGGCGCGACCTACACCCAGCGAACGGAGGTGCTGGAGCCGGGCGATGTGCTCGTGCTGCATACCGATGGACTCGCGCCGCGCAGCACACAAGCCAGTGTCGAGGCAGGAGCCGAGCGACTGCTGTCACTGGCTCCACGGTTCTCCGTGGCCCGCACCGCGCAGGAGTGCGTACGAACCATTGTCGAGGCGTTCGGCGACGAACAGCGCGAGGACGATGCGTGCGTCCTCATTGCACGGATCGGTTCCCACCCCTCACCGGCCCACCGCTGACCAGCGCAGTACCCACGGCGGTTGCTCGACGTACACCATGCCCGACGTACGCATGCGTAACGTACGGCCAGCACCTCAACGGCCGTGTCTCCCATGCGTGCGCGCTGCCCCGGAGTCCGTTGCTTTGCAACATCAACAGCTTCGCAACACAACCAGCTGTGCCAGGCAACCAGCTGTGCCAGGCAAAAAACGTCGCACAGCAAACAGCGTTGCGACACAAACAACCCCACGACACAAGCGGCGCTGCTGGGCCGGCCGTCAGACCAGGGTGCTGTGGCCCTGTCCGCCGTTGCCGCCGTACTGCGGCATCACTTCCTGGATCTGTTCTCGTAGATCCTTGATGTCGGTACGGCTCGTGTACCGGCCGGTGAGTCGGTACATCTCACGCAACCGGTCCCAGGTGCGGTGCGACGAGGTCTCACCGATGGTGGCCAGGGCAAGTCGTGCGTAGTTGTCGCCCTGTTCCGGCTCGTCATCGATGAAGCAGGCGGAGGCCAACGAGAGGTGGTCGAAGATCTGCGACCGCTCCCGGCCCTCGACCCGCAGCCGCAGCGCCTCCTTCGCATGGCGCTGGGCGGTCACCGCCGCCTTGGGGTCGTGCTCCGCGAGCGTGCGGTACGCCAACGCCTGCATGCCGTGCAGGTCGGCCTCGTCGAACATCTGCATCCAACTCGGCGGCGGCACATCGCCCTTATCCGATGCGAAAAGCTCCTCGGCCTCGCCCAGCGTGCGCCGCATGGCCTGCCCGCGGCCCATCGACGCCTGCGCCCATGCCTCGATGGTGTGCAGCATGGCGCGGGTGCGCGGGAGGGCTTCTTCGCCCGAACCGGACGAGGCGAGCTTCATCAAGTCGAGCGCATCGCCCGGGCGGCCCAGATGCACCATCTGCCGGGCCGCACGGGACATCGCCTCGCCGGCCCGGGGGCGGTCGCCACCCTCGCGTGCGGCGTGCGCGGCGATCACGAAGTATTTCTGGGCGGTGGGTTCCAGGCCCACATCGTGTGACATCCACCCGGCGAGCACCGCCAGGTTCGCCGCCACCCCCCACAACCTGCGCTGGAGATGGGGCGGGTGGCGATAGGCAAGCATGCCCCCCACCTCGTTGAGCTGGCCCACTACCGCTTTACGCTGCAACCCGCCGCCGCGGGACGCGTCCCAGGCCCGGAAGATGTCAACGGAGTTTTCCAGCGCTTCGATCTCGGCTGAGCCCACGGGGGCCGCCTCATAGCGATCGAAGCTGGCGTAGTCGGCGGCGAGTGGAGGGTCGAGACGGGGGGCGGTGGATGCCAGGGCGGGATCGGCGTGCAGCCAGTCGTACATGGCGCTGCTGAGCACGGAACCCGCGGCGAGCGCGGTTCCTGCACCCACCAGGCTGCGTCGGTTGAACATGAGGTCCATTCCCGTGAATTCGGTGAGGACCGCGGCCGTACGCCCGGGCGCCCAGGACAGAACGTCGTGAGCCTGCCCTTTCCCCACGCGTCCGTGGCGGCCGAATCCGAGGTCCTCGATGGTCACGACACGACCGAGTCGCTCGGTGAACAGGGCAGCCAACACCTTTGGCACGGGATCGCGTGGTGTCTCACCGGTCTCGATCCACCGCCGCACTCGCGAGGTGTCGGTCGCCAGTTGCGGATGGCCCAGGGCCCCCGCTTGCCGGTTCACGAGTCTCGCGAGTTCCCCCTTGGACCAGCCGGCAAGGCCGAACAGGTCCGCAAGACGGCTATTGGGTTCCCTCGTCACGTCAAGCCCCCAGGTTCCTCGGCTGAGTTGACAGTAACGGCCGAGGTAGGGGGTAGCGAGCATTCGCCAGGGTTCGCCAGGGTCCGCCACATGGTGTGCCACCCGCGCGCGGGTGTCCGGTAGGAACGCGCCACCCTCCCCTGGCTTTCGAGTTCAGGTTACGCAAAGCATCCGCCAGTTCAGATCACCGTTATCGCACCTGGTGATGGCACGCAGTTCGGGACAACACAGCAGGTGAAGTGACAGCTCCGGAGCTGTCACGGCCTACGGGGTTGTCACCGCAGCAGCCTGTTACCCAGCGCTGTCAGGCAGTGATGGGGCCCACACCCTGGGCCCCACCCGGTACGAGCTTGCGGACCTTGCCCGAAACAGGGGACCCGGCCCGGCAGGCGGATCGCATTCCCCAGGGTGCGGCCACCTTCCGGGCCTGGGCGCACGCACTTGCCGGCACACGAAGGGATCTGTTTCGCCCATGTACACAGCATCGTCCCCCGTGTCCGCCCCTCTTCGGCCGCACCGTCCGCACGGCGGCGGTGCGCCCTATCTCGATCCCAGCCATGGCGGGCGGGCGCGGCGCGCTGAGGGCATCGTGCCCCAGCCGTTGAGCGGAAGGCTCGACTTGTCCGGCCCACAGGGGGCACGGCTGCGTACGGCCATCGCGGCCGTGCACCGGGTGTGTCCCGAGTTCAACCCCGTTCAGGTGCTGCGTCGCGGCGGGCGCTCGGTGCTGCTGGTGGGCACGACGGGGCGCAGCACGGCGGTCGCCAAGTGCCTCCTCGACCATTCGCCGGCGTGGGCGGAACGGTTCCGGCACGAAATAGCGGCATATCGGGCCTTCGTACGACACCGCCCGCCGGTGCGCGTACCTCGGCTCATCGCCGCCGACCCGGACAGCTGCACCCTGGTCATCGAGCGCATGCCGGGACGGGTGGCGACCTTTCACCGGCACTCGGCCGAGCCGCCGCCGCGCGCGGACCTGCGTAGCGCCCTCGCCGCCATCTACCGAGTCAACTCCTGGCGGCCACCGTCCGGCTTGTTCGACGCGCCCATCGACTACCCCGCGCGGCTCTCTCGCTATCACGAGCTGGGTCTGCTCACCGACCGGGACATGGGCGACCTACAAAAGCTCTTGCACGGCATCGCGCAGGCCCAGGGGCGGCAGGGCCAGGGGCAGTTCTGTCATGGCGAGGCGGTGCTCTCGAACATTCTGTTCGCCCCGTCCGGGGCGGCGTTGATCGACTGGGACCACGCGGGGTGGTACCTCCCCGGTTATGACCTGGCAACGCTGTGGGTGGTGGTCGGGTCCGACGCCGCGATGGCCAGGCGGCAGATCGCCCAGTTGGCGCAGAACGCGGGGTGCGATGCGCGGGACGCGTTCTTGGTGAACCTGATGCTCGTACTGACCCGGGAGATCCGGACGTACGAGACGGCCGTGCAGCGCACCATGCACGCCCCCACCCCGGCGGCCCCCGGCGAGCCGGGCGCGGGCGCGGGTGAACAGCAGCGGCTGCTGCTGCGACGGCTGCACGATGACTGCGGGCTGGCCCGGCGGGCTGTACGAGCCGCGGTCGGTACCCGCTGACCGGGTCGCCGGCACGGTCAGCGCACCTGTCACGGGATAGTGGCGGGGGGGGGGGGGGGGGGGGGGGGGGGCCCCCGCCGGGGGGGCCCCGCCCCCCCCCCCCCCCCCCCCCGCCCCGCCCGGCCCGCGGCCCGCCCCCCCCCCCCCCCCCCCCCCCCCCCACCCCCCCGGGCCGACTCCCCCGCCCACCCCGCCCGGCGCTCGCCCCCCCCCCCCCCCGGCCGGGCGGGGGGGGCCCCCCCCCCCGCGCCCCCCCCCCCCCCCACGGCTCGGGCCCCTACCCAGTCACCCGCGACACGACCTATGAGGTGCGAACACCGCAGCGCGCTTGGCAAGTTGGAACTTTCGTGCGGACCTGATTGACGGGACGTCCGACAGCAGTTACCTCTAGGTGGGCTCAGCCCCGCACGCCCGATCGCACACGTGCGCCCCCAGCGCGCGCCTGCTACGGCTCAGCTTGAGGAGGCTGCATTGCGAGGTTTCACCCGAGGACGATCGAGAACGCAAGGCCGCGCCGGCGGTAGGCGAAGGCCGTCACCGCGTACGGCAGGAGCCGTAGCGTCGATCGCCCTGCTGTTCCCACTGTTGTCATCAGCTCCGTCCGCCACCGCCGAGCAGCCGCACAGCAGCAGCCTGCGGCAGGCGTTCACGGACGCGTCGGAGCGCTACCGGGTGCCGCACAGCGTGCTGCTCGGTGTCTCGTACCTAGAATCCCGCTGGGACGGCCACCACGGTGCGCCCAGCGTGAGCGGCGGCTACGGCCCCATGCACCTGACCGACGCGTCCACGGCCCTGGCCCAGGCACCGCATCACTCACACGGCGCGCAAGACCCTCGCGGTGACACCGCGCGAGCCCCCAAGCGGGTCACATCCGCGCCACCGAGGCAGCCGGCGCCCGATGACCTGCCGGCACGCCTGCGCACCCTGGAGCGTGCGCAGCGGCTCACCGGCATCCCGGCGCAGGATCTGCGCAAGAGCGCCACGGCCAATGTGTACGGCGGCGCGGCCCTGCTCGCCGCCGCGCAGAAACGTCTCGGCCTGCCGCTGAGCAAGGACCCGGCCCAGTGGTACGCGGCGGTCGCCGACTATGCGGGTGCCTCCGATGCGGCGACGGCCACGGTGTTCGCGGGCGAGGTGTACGAGGTGATCCGCTCGGGGGTCAGCCGTACCACCGACTCGGGCCAGCGGCTTCGAATCGACCCGCACCCGGGTCTGCGGCCCGCCACCGGGCAGGTGCGGCGGCTCAAGCTGCCCGCCGCTGACCGGGCGCCCGGCGTCGAGTGCCCGCGCGGCGTCGCCTGCGAGTCCATCCCCGCCCCGTACCAGGAACTCGCGGACGGTGACTACGGCAACCATGACAAGGCCGACCGCCCGGCGTCCCAGCAGATCGACTACATCCTGGTGCATGACACCGAGGGGTACTGGGACACCGCGATCAAGCTGGTGCAGGACCCCGAGTACGTGTCGTGGCACTACACCCTGCGGGCCTCGGACGGCCATATCGCGCAGCATGTGCCGACCAAGGACGTCGGGTGGCACGCGGGCAACTGGTACGTCAACGCCAAGTCGGTGGGCCTGGAGCACGAGGGCTTCTTGACGGCGCCCGACGCCTGGTACACGGAGGCGATGTACCGCTCGTCGGCGCGGCTGGTGAGCTACCTGGCACGCAGGTACGACATTCCGCTGGACCGGCAGCACATCCTGGGCCACGACAACATTCCCGGCACCGTCCCCTCAACGATCAAGGGCATGCACACCGACCCCGGGCCGTACTGGGACTGGGCGCACTACTTCCAGCTGCTGGGCGCACCGCTCACCCGCACGGCGGGCCCGGGCGGTGGCCTGGTCACCATCCGGCCCGACTATGACCGGCACCAACCGGTCTACACCGGCTGCGACAAGCCGGATCAGGCGTGCCCACCGCACGGCTCGGGCGCGGTGCGGCTGCATACCGCGCCCCGCGCGGACGCTCCCCTGGTCCAGGACATCGGGTTGCGCCCGGATGGCTCGCCGTCCACAACCGGGGTCAACGACACCGGCGCCCGGGCCTCGACCGGGCAGCAGTACGCGGTGGCGGGACGGGCGAGCGGCTGGACGGCCATCTGGTACCTGGGGCAAAAGGCGTGGTTCCACAACCCTGCACAGCGACCCACTGCCGTGCCCGCCAGGGGCCTGGTGGTGACGCCGAGGCCCGGCGCAAGCGAGGTCCCGGTGTATGGCAGGGCGTATCCGGAGCCGGAGGCGTACCCGCAGGGCGTGCCCGTACAGGCCGTGTCGCCGCTGCCGTACACGCTGAAGCAAGGCCAGCGTTACGCGGTGGGGTTGCGCACCCGCGGGGAGTATCTGTGGGCCGCGACCTTCGATCCAGCCGGCCACAAGGTGGTGCGCGGCAAGGACACGTACTACCAAATCCAGTTCGGGCACCGGGTGGCCTTCGTACGGGCGGCCGATGTGACGGTGCGGCCCACGGGCCGGTAGCGCGACGACATCCCGCACCACGATCAGCGGCCACCACGGCTGGAGGACGACGAAAGGCCCCTGCCGCACCTACCGGGCGTCGGGGGCCTGCTCAGCGCTGGCGCGCCGCGCTGTCGCCGATCAGCGGTGCTGCGGGCGTGTGCCGTCGCGAAGGCGCCTGGCTCAGGTCTGTTGGAAAAGCTCTGCCGGCAGCGGCTTCAGCAGCCGATACAGGTCGTCGGTGATGGGCCGGTCCCAGCTTGCGATGGTGACCAGCACGCCGTCGTTGCGGTCAAATTGCACGCAGGAGACCCGGCTCTCGGAGAGCTTGATGCGCCGCACGATCAGCAGGTTGTCCTCGTGCATCACGGGGCTGTCCTCGGAGCTGACCGTCTCGACGGGTTCGTCGTGGCCGAGTGCGTCAAGGAGCTGCGTCACCTCGAACGGCACACCCTCCCCCACCTCGCGGACGGGCGAGCCCGCCGGCAGGTTCCCGATGATCATCGCGGGCCCGCGCCCACCGAACAGGTCGTACCGCAAGAACACGCCCTGGCAGCTACCGTCCGGCGCGGGCAGCAGCCCGGCACCGAGGTCACCGGGCCAGTCTCCTGGGTCCATGGCGAGGACATCGAAGTCCGGACCTGTAGGCGTAGCGGCGCTGCGGCGGCGGAGAAACGACATGCGCACATGGTACGTGCCCGCGGAGACGTCGCGCGGCGCATGGGGGAGCTGATGGGCTCGACCCGCTGGCCGGGGTTTTCCACCAGGCAGCGAAATCGCCGCCCGGATTTCACCACTCATCATGAGGAAGGGCCGCGATGTGCATAGGGGGGTCGGGCCTGGCAAGGCGAGAGGGGCGGGACGGCGCGGGCGGCCTTGCCGAGATGTTCCGGCTTGGCCGTCCACGGTCCGACCTGAAGGCCGCCGGCAGGAAGGCGGCAGCCTGGTCAGGTGAGGTCGAACTCGCCATCTCTGGCGCCGAGTACGAAGGCGCGCCACTCGGCCGGGGTGAAGATCAGCGCAGGTCCTTCCGGGCTTCGGCCGTCGCGCATCGCGATGTAGCCCTCGACAAAGGCGATTTGCACATCGCCCGTCCCCTGGCTGCTCGACTGCCAATGCGCGGCGCTCAGGTCGAGTTGCGGCTTCTTACCGCCCGCCAGTGTCTGTTCAGTGGTGCTGTCGGCCACGTCCGTGCTCCTCCCGGTTCGTCGTCCGGGGTCAGACTATCCATCGACCCCGGTCCGGAACAGGCCGCTACGGAAGATGCTCGGCCCGTGACCGGGGGAACGCGCGTACGCACGTACGAGATGCGGAAGAGGGGCAGTGAGGCAGCGCTCAAACAGCGAGGCGGACGTGACATCGCCGGCCTGTGGGTGCTGCCCCGAGCCTGCCCCTTGTCTCCCGCGCCGGCGCTCCTTTTCCTGGCCGTGCGCCCCCTCGTGGCCCGTGCGTCCAGGCTGCTCCTGTCAAGGTTCGAGCCGGCGAGCAGGCGGCGTCCCGTGGGCTATCGCCCGGCCGCTACCGGTGGCGCGCACACCGAACGCAGGCTGCGGGCCAGCGCCAGGGTGTGCACCGGGTCCAGCGCCTGTTCTTGGCGGGTGCGTACGCCCGCGGTCAGCAGCACCACATCGCACAGCGGCGCCGTGCGGGCGGGCTCAGAGGTGGCGATGGCGCGGACCAGGCCGCCGTTGACGCGGTTGATCTCTGCGCGGACCGCGGCCAGGTCGGTGGGCTCGGTCGGGGCCTGTGACGGGTCGGCCTGCCACCGGCGGTGCAGGGCACGTTGGACGAGCTTGTTCGCCTCGATCTGGTCCCGGAAGATTCCCACCGTCGCCTTCGGGTCGGCGCCCACCTCGCGCGCCTGCCGCGCGACGGCCTTCAGCACCTGCCGTTCGCGCTCGGGGTCGTCGATCGGGCTTTCGGTACCCCACTTCGCCGCTGCGACCAGGTCCGCCGTCAGCAGTCGGCGCGCGGACAGCTCGGCCAGCGGGCGCAGTTGGGCCCCGTGGCCGTGCACGGGCACCACATGCCGCGCGGTGCCCGCGTCGTGGGCGGAGGCCACCGTGCCCGGCGCGCTCGCCGTTGGCTGCGCCGGGCCTGGCGCGGCCAACGCGCCGCTGGTCGCAGTGGCGAGCGCGATCGTGGCGAAGGCGGTGATCAGCATGCGGCGGCCGGAGTTCGTCAGACGCAAGGCGTCCTTCGGGTGTCCTTTTCGTGGCAGTGATGGTGACGGCGGTAGCGATGGAGACACGGCGGGTCAGTCGTCGCGCGGGGTTTGGGCCCGGTGCAGGGCGGCGGCCTGGCGGTAGACGGCGACCGCCTCCTCGTTGCGGCCGAGCCGCTCCAGGCACTGCGCCTCGTCGTTGCGGCTGGCGAGGGTGTCGGGATGGTCATCGCCAAGGACCCGGGCCCGGGCGGTGGCGACCTGGTGATAGGCCGTCAACGCGTCCGGCCAGCGATCGAGCCATCCCAGGCACACCGCCACCTCGCGGCGGCTGACCAGGGTGTCGGGGTGGTCGTGGCCCAGTACACGTTCCCGGACGGCGCATACGTCCCTGGCCTCGGCCAGCGCCTCTTCCCAGCGCCCGAGGCGGCCGAGGTTGACGCCCAGGCCGTGCCGGGCCCGCAGCGTCTCCGGGTCGGCGCCGCCGTGCACCCGCGTCCGGTCAGCGGCCAACTCCCGGTAGAGCGCCAGCGCCTCCTGGCTGCGACCGAGCCGGCCCAGGCTGATGCCCACCTCGTAACGGGACGCGAGGGTGTCAGGGTGGTCAGCGCCCAGCGCCTGTTCGCGTGCGGTGGCCACCTCGCGGTAGGTGCGCAAGGCCTCGTCCCAGCGGCCGAGTTGGCCGAGTGCGTACGCCACCTCGTACCGCGTGACGAGCGTGTCCGGGTGCAGTGCACCGAGCACCCTGCCGCGGGCGGCGGCCACCTCGTACGCCATCCGGTACGACTCGTCCAAGCGGCCAAGGCGGCTGAGGTTGAAGGCCAGGTTGTGCCGGCAGCGCAGGGTGTCGGGGTGATCAGTGCCTATGACACGCTCCCGGATGGCCAGCACGGTGACGTAGACCTGGTGCGCCTCCAGGTGGCGGCCGAGTTGGCCCAGGACGTACGCGGTCTCTTGACGGGCGGCGAGGGTGTCGGGGTGATCCGGGCCGAGCACCCGTTCTCGGCCGCCGGCCACCTGGGCGTACTCACGCAGCGCGTCGGCCGGGCGGCCGAGCCGCCCCAGCGTGAAGGCGATCTCGTAGCGGGACGCGAGGGTGTCGGGATGGTCGGGGCCGAGCGCCTGCTCCCGCTCGGCGGCCACCGCGCGGTGCACCTCGCCCGCCTCCTCCCAGCGGCCGAGTCGGGCGAAGCTGAGGCCGGCATGGTGGCGAATGGCCAGCCGGTCGAGCAGCCCCGGCGACGGAGTGGGGCGCTTGGCTTCGACGCTGGGTGCCGCCTGTGGCGGGCTGGCCAGGGGGCCCGTCCAGGAGCCGGTGAGCCCGGCGGAGCGGTCCACCGCCTCCAGGGGCAACGCACCGCTGCCCGTCGCCTTGGAGCCGGTGGTCATGTGCCGGGCCCAGCCCGGCAGCCGGGGCTGGCCGCCCGCGAGGGGGGCGCCCACGCCGGGTGACTGGCCTCCGTCGCCGCTCGCGGCCGGCGCGCCGATGCCGATTCCGGTGCCGTCCGGGGCAGCGTTGCGATCGGCTGCCTGGAGCGTGTGGGCTCCCGGCTCCCGTCCCCGCGTGATGCGCGAGGCGAGCGCGGCGGCATCGTCCGGGCGCTCCCCCGGGTCCTTGGCCAAGAGGTCGAGTACGACGTCCGCGAAGGATGGAGGCAGCTCTGGGCGGTGGCTGCGCAGCGGCTCCGGCGGGGTGTCGCGGTGGCCGACCAGTACCGCCCACGCGTCCTCGTGGTCGAAGGGCGGGGCCCCGGTGGCCAGTTCGTAGAGCACGCACCCGAGTGAGTACAGGTCGCTGCGGTGGTCCACGACGCCGCCGGAGATCTGCTCGGGCGACATGTAGTGCGGGGTACCCATGGCGACACCGGTTCCCGTGAGCCGGGATGTGAGGCCGATGTCGTCGCCGAGTCTGGCGATGCCGAAGTCGCAGATCTTCACCGTGCCGTCGGTCAGCCGCATGATGTTGGCGGGCTTGAGGTCGCGGTGCACGACGCCCTGCCGGTGGGTGTAGGCCAACGCCGCGCTGACCTGTGCGGCGATCTCCACGGTGTCCGCCACGGGCAGCGGGTGCGGCTGGCTGTCATCGAGGAGTTGGCTCAGGTTGCGTCCTTCGAGCAGTTCCATCACGAGGTAGAGGATGCCGTCGTACTCGCCGAAGTCGTGCACCACGGTCACTCCGCGGTGCTGGAGCGAGGCGGCGACCTGTGCCTCGCGACGGAAACGTTCGCGCAGGACCCGCAGGTACGAGGCGTCGTGCTGGGGGCCTATCGGCTTGAGGCACTTGACGGCGACGAGACGGCCTAGGGATGCGTCACGGGCGCGCCACACCTCGCCCATGCCCCCTCGCCCGATGATGTCGAGAAGCTGGTACCGGCCCTGGATCAGCCTGGTCTCCGCCATCGAATCCGCCATCGACTGCCGCCGCCCCCGTCGTGTCTCGCTGTGATCTCCCCAGCCCGTCCAGTATGGCCGCCGGGTCGAGCGGCATGAAGGCGAGGAAAGGACGGCGCGCTTCGGCGCTGGGCCCGTGCACGGGCCGGGCTTTCGGCGAGGCAGCGCGTATCGTCAGACCCAAAGCCGTGTCATACGGGCCAACGAGCGAATGGAGAAGCCATGCCAGGCTTGGTGAGTCGCATCAAGGCGTTTGCCCGCAGCCCCCAGGGGCGCAGGTTGGTGGCACAGGGTAGGAGCGCGGCGTCCGACCCCAGGAAGCGGTCACAGGCCATGCAACTCTTGCGCCGGCTACGGGGGCGGCGCTAAGGGCGGAGCGCAGCAGGCGCCAAGGAGGGGGCGGGCGCTGAAGCCGGGGCTCAGGGCGGACCCGGGGCTGGAAGGGTTGCCACCGGGCAGGCGCTGAGGCCGCTGGGACGGCGCGATGGGGTGGTGGAGTACCGCGGAACCTTCGCGTTCTCCACACACCCCTTCCGCATGGAGGGAACTCGCTGAGCCGCATCTCGCACCGGAACCGCTGAGCTGTGTTTTACGGTGCAATTGCCGAGCGGCGCCCGGCACCCGTGTGTGCGGCCTCGACGGCGCGGGGTCGGCCCTCATCTTCAGGCCGTCCTGGTACCGGCGATGGGGCCGGGCAGCGCAAGGGCTTCGACGCTCTCGGGGGCCGCGGCCCCCGCCATCAGCCCGGCCCCCTTCAACGTGTCCTCGACCTCGGACCATCCCCAGACCGCAAGGCCGATCAAGGCGCTGAGCACCAGCACCGCGATCACGCAGCCGTCGATCCACTTCGAGCTCGCTGCGTCGGGGGGCCCGATATCGGTCGCGTCCGTTTCCATGCAGCTCACCATAGCCAACGGCCGCCACCCGTCCATGAGTTGTCGTACTCAAGGTCGCTGAGTATCCGCTCACGGCAGAGCGAGCCTGGCGGGCAGCGTGCCCGCGCTCGGTGTTGTCACCCGATGCGGCCCCAGAGGCCGTACATGCAAGCCTCGCTCGGATCTGCGTCGCGGGAGTGGCCGCCGGGGTGCCATTGGTTGGTGGCCACGATGCCGGGAGGCAGCACGGTGACGCCGGCCTGATCCATGAGCGCGTGCAATTCGTCTCGGCTGCGCATATGGGAGGGGATACCGAATTTCTGGTACACGTCCTGCATCGTTTGGACCTTGGTGTGTGCGAAGTCGTACGTGCCATGCGAGAGGACGACCAGCGAACCGGGCGTCAAAGCCGCGGTGTACTCGGTGAGCAGGGCGGGGATGTCCACGTCGGTGATGTAAGGCACGACCGCGGCGAGGAGCACGGCGACCGGGCAGGTGAAGTCAATGGTCTCGCGAACGACAGAGGACTCCAGCACGAGTTGCGGGTCGCGAATGTCCGCGACCAGGTAGCCGAGGCTCCCCCGCCCGGCGCCGGCCCCGTGTTCCTCCAGGTGGGCCACGACCTCTGGGGAGTGGTCAACGTAGGCCACGTTGACCGTGTCCACGGCCTGGGCGACGTCGTGCACATTGCGCTCCATGGGCCGCCCCGCCCCGAGATCCAGGATCTGCGTGATGCCGTGCTGGCGCACGGCCGCCTCGGCCGCTGCCAGGACGAAGGCGCGGTTGTGTTGGGCGAGCAGACGTGCAGAGGGGACGGCGGTGAGTAGTGTCCGCGCCAGCTCCTGGTCACGCTCGTGGAGGTTCTTCGCGGAGGACTGGAGCACTCCGGCGTAGACGTTGGGGACCTGCATACCCGGCCGACGGTCATCGGTCATGGGTTCCTCCGTAAGGGGTGGGTGTAAGTCAAGGGGCGGTTATTCGCGGTTCCAGTCATCACGCGAAGCCTTGAGTAGCGCGCGCGTCTCTGTCTTCGATGCGGCCATGCCCACGGTGCGGTCCCACAGTTCGGTGTAGTACGTGACGGTGCGCGGGTCGTCCACGAGCTCGCCGCGATCGCCGCGAGGGAACACCAGGGCGTCGGGCAAGACGTCCGGCCGTAGACGGTAATACGTGTGGTCCCCGGCCAGTGCGGCAGGCGGTGGGTCCTGGGTGCTGCGGGCGAGTTGGATCGTCACGCCCGGTCGGGTGCTCAACTCGATCAGGTGGTCGAGCTGCGCCCGCATGACCGCGGGGCTGCCGACCGTCCAGCGCAACCCGGCCTCGGCGATCACCATCCACAGCCGGCCTTTGGTACGCGCCAGGACGGCCAGGCGGTCTGGAGTGAGGTCGTCCAGCAGGCGCGGCGCGCCGCGCAAGGGGCCGGCGGCCAGGGCGGCAGCGTAGTCCGCGGTGCGGAGCAGCACCGGCACCAGCGTGGCGTACTCCCGGATCTGTTCGGCCGCGCTTTCCAGGGCGAGCAGGTCAGCAACCCATCCGGAGGCCACGGGGTGGGTGTCCCACCAGTTGGCCTCCGTAGCCCGGTCCACCATCTCCAGCAGGTCGGCGATGGCCGCATCAGTGAGCTGCTCCAGTATCGGGCGTTGTGCAATGGCCGCCTGGTAGTGCTGCAACAGGGTCTTGATCACGGGCAGTTTGGGCTTGCTGACCGCGCCTTCGATGCGGCGGACGGTCATCGTGGTCATGCGCAGCACTTGGGCGACCTCGTCGAGGGAGAGGTCCGCCGCTTCCCTGAGCCGTCGCATACGTGCGGCGATCACTCGGCGCAAGGCGGCCGGCGCGGGCCCGGCGCGGCGGGGCCCGGAGTCGGAGTCGGACGACGGCACGAGTCCTCCCATCTCTCGTGGGGAGCTGATCTGTGGATCATCGTAGTCACTCGTTCTTGAGTCTGGACAAAATGTGAATTCACAAAAAGTTCTATTGCTAAATGCGTTTTTACATGTGACGGTGGAAGCTCACACCACCTTCGCGAGCCGTCCTGCGGGCCGACTACCGGTCCCCCGGCAGCGTGCCGCACCCCGGAGGAAACCCGTGCCGACTTCCTGGAGCTCCAGCCAGCTGCGCCTGCGGGCTTCAGCCGGCGGCGGCATCGGCGCAGCTTCCGGGGATCAAGAGCCCTTGGCGCTGCGTGACCAGGCCACGATCGACTGGGTCGAACGCACCTTGCCCGACAGCGATACGAAGGAGTGGCGGCGCGAGCACGCCGCCCCCCTGCCGGTCGGCGTGCACTGGGACGTCGCCGTCCTGCCGGCCGCACTGTGGGACGGCATCCAGGCGCGTCTTGCCGCCGCCGTGCGCAAGAGACCGGTCATCGCCGACACGATCCGCGAGGAGGTCTACCTCCCCGTCCCGGTGGGGACCGCGACGACCTCCGGCATCCGGATACTGCGCGCCGGAGCCTGGCTGCTGGTCCAGCACCCCCGGCATGGCGGCGCGCGGGCCCGGTGGCTGAGTTACCCGACCGCCGACTCCGTCTTGACGGACACCAGCGCCCTGGTCAACGCCATCCACGGCTACCGCGCGGTGCTGCCCTAGTCACGCATGACCGAGTTGGCCCCGCCCCACGCGGGACCGTCATGCCCGCCACCACACGCCACTGGCCGGCTCCGCTGGCCAGACACGACCAGGAAGCATTCATGGACGTCTGCCGGGAAGGCAGTGCTGAAGTAGACGCGCGGTTGGCCATATCCATTGCCCCGGACCCGGGCGCCGGGGCCCCGCGCCTTGCGCGCCACCTGAAGGACGCGCTCACCCAGCGGCTGCCCCTCACCTACGTATGCCTGTATGTCGCGCACGCCCCAGCAGCTCGCCCCGAAGGCGACGTCAGCGCCTTCGGCTCCGACCCCGTGCCGACGTACCTCATGCACGTTCGCTGGTGCCCTCATCCAGACCTGCCCGGCCGCCCACAGATGATGGCGACCGCTTGCTGTGCGGTGTGGCTGGTCACCGGCACCGCCGGGGGCCAGACACTGACCTGTTGGGTCCCCCACCAGGACACCTGGGAACGCTTACGGCGAACCGCCACGCTCGCGGACGGCCCGCCGTGCCGGGCCGCTGACGATGAACGGCCTCTCCTGGCGTGAGGAAGAGTTGCGCACGCCGTGGTGTTGCGCCCTTCCTCACCGAGGCCAGCCCGGCAGCCGCCCGGCTCACGCGACAGTCTCGCTGGGATTCTGAACAGCGCGGTGGTGGCGGTGGCCACCGCCACCACCGCGAGCCGACCTGGACGCCGCCCAACGCGCACGCGATCGGCGCGCTGAAGCCGGACCTGATCATTGACCAGTTCTACAAGGACAAGACCGCGCCGCAGAAGACCATTACGCCGGTCGCCTACTACAACCCGTCCGACAGCGGCGCCCTTTGGTACGAGCAGCTCGACAAGATCGCCGAAGCCGCCAACCGGCGGGAAGCGCTCACCACCGCCGAGTCGCCAATGCCGCACCCGGCTGAAGCCGGTGCAGGAGAAGTACGCCCAGCAGATCTCCAAGTCAACCCGGGCCCCGTTCAGCGGTGGCCAAAACGGCGCCTGCTTCCTCTTCTTCCTCGACTCCCCGATGCTGACCGTGCTGCGCGACCTGGGCCTGACCATCGGGGCGAAAATCCGAAGCTGTAGTCAACGGGCCACGGTAAGGCGGCGGTTGCTGCCGCCCCCAGGTCCGTACGAGTGCCTCAGCGCGCACCAGGCTGGCGACATTCGCGGGGCCCGTAGTGCCGCCACACGGCGGGCGAGCGCGCCCCGAGCCCTGCGGGGCAGCCGGGGCCGCAGACCTCGGGGGCCAGCCGGCTGTCAGTCAGCTGCGCCCAGGCATCGGCTACAGACAGCGTGCGCCAGACCTCCCCGCCTGGCGCACGCCGCTCATAGCTTAGTCATCGCGCAGTACCGGCGCGACGTGGCACCGTACCGGAAGGCCAACCGGGATACGCCGGAAAGTGTCGTGAGCCGCTGTGCTTGCACCCGACGGCGAGCGGCGGGGTCGTGCTCAGCAACGCATCGGACAACGGCACCGACTTCGGGGCGAGCGTACGTTCCCGGGAACCGGCGGAGGCGTGGCGGGAGGCCTCGGTGCCCAGGATGGAGCGAATCCGGTTGACGAGCCGCATGGCCAGCAGCGAATGCCCGCCCAGGGCGAAGAAGTCATCGTCGGTGGTGGCCTGCGGGGGCGCGGTGGCCTGCCGGACGAAGCAATCGGCCAGCCCCTGCGGGGCCACGTGCTCCACGGGTCCGCTCAGCGCCCGCTGGTCGGCGGCCCCCGGCCGTACGGCGGCGACGAGAGTATGGGGACGGGCAGTGAACTGGTCGAGTACGCACGAGTTACGCGTCGATGGCCTCGGCTCGCTCCCGTGGGAGCAGTTCGGGTCAGTGGTCGATGGCCAAGCCGAGCCGGTTGGTGCCCGGCGCGCGACGAGGACCAGTGGACAGTGCGTCGCGTCATGCCCTTCAAGGCGATGCCGGCGCCCGCGAGGAAATGGCGTCTACCCAGGCCGCTGCGGGGCTTTGGCGGACGGTCATGAAGGGTCGTTGGCCATGCTCTTGATCAGGCTCTTGGGCCGTAGGTCGGTCCAGTTCTTCTCGATGTAATCCAGGCACGCCTGCCGGGTGTCCTCGGGATGGACGGCAATCCACCCCTCGGGGACGTCCGCGAATGCCGGCCACAGTGAGTGCTGGCCGTCATCGTTGACGAGCACTAGGTACACGCCGTCCTCGTCCTCGAACGGATTGGTCACAACAACCTCCCAAGACATCGGGCCCCTCACACCCGGACCCGCTCATTAGGTGAGCCTAGCCTTACTTTTTACTGAGCTTCAAGTGAGCAAGAGAGGGCTGATTCACGAACCGGTTAACCCCGGCCCTCGGCGATCAGGCCGCTCAGGCTGGCGCTGATCGCGGCCCCGACCAACGCGAGCCGCACCGGCGATGCACCACCGCGCCCGGAGGCGCCGAGGAGGTAGACGATGACCGTGGTCACCGCGGCGCCGACGAACGAGAACCAGACCAACGTGGGGTAACCGCTGACGCCGACCACGCCGAGGCCGAAGACCACGGCGGCCGACGCCCGGCGTTGACGCGGAGCAGCCCCGGATCGGCCAGCGGGTTGCGGGTCAGCGACTGCTGATCGCCCCGGTTGCGGCGAGCCCGGCGCCGGCAAGGAGCCCCACCATGGTGCGCGGCAGCCGTAACTCCCTGATCACCTCGGTGGTGTACGAGCAGTCGTTCGTCCACAGCGCCCGCCACACCTCGGGCAGCGAGGTGTCCTTGGTGCCGATCCAGGTGCTCAGCACGACCAGCACGGCGAGCACCCCCGCAAGGACCAGCAGTCCGCTACCGCGCATCGCGGCGCGGCCCTTGCCCCCTCGGGTGCCACCGCTGCGCCGCCCGCGGCACGGAGCCGCGGGCGGTCAGCTTCCGCAGGCTGGCCGCAAGCCTCGCCGGGAGGCCCGCCGGGAGTTGCGTGCCCTGGCACCGAGGGCGGCGCGGCCACGGCGACCCGATGGCGGGCCGGGCCCGGCGGCCCGGTGGATGGTTGTGCCGCGACGCTGACTCACCCGGCCTTTTCCGGATGGCCGCGCAGGTATCCGCCCATGGTGCGGAAGTAGTCGGTGGCCGCCAGCTCCGTACCGTCCTCGGTCCGCACCCGCTTCAGCAGCAATCCGCGGCTGCGGCCGTGCCGGGCGTCGGAGCCCGCGACGATCACTACGCCGTCGCCCTCCTTGATGAAGATCCGCCCAGGCGTGCCGCCGTAGCAGCCTTGCGAGAGCCCGGCGGAGACGATCCGCAGCCGCTGCCCCCGGTGGTAGGTAAAGGCGTTGGGGTACGGGTCGGACTGCGCCCGCACCAATCGCTCCAGGTCCTCCGCCGGCCAGGTCCAGTCGATGCGGCTGTCCTCAAGGGCCCGCTTATGGAAGAAGCTCGCCTTGGACGGGTCCTGCGGCGTCCACTCGGCCTTGCCCGAGTCGATCAGCTCAAGCGCCTCGGTGACGATCGGGGCGATGAGGTCCACGGTGGCGTGGAAGAGGTCGGTCGCGGTGTCGGTGGGGCCAACGGGCACCGAGCGCTGCAAGAGGACGTCCCCGGCGTCCAAGGTGGCGTCCATCCGGTGTGCGGTGACGCCGACCTCTGGCTCAGCGTTGATGAGGGCCCAGATCAGCGGCGAGAAGCCGGCGTAGGCGGGCAGCAGCGAGTCATGCACGTTGAGGGTGCCGTGCCGCGGCACGTCGAAGATTTCCGGCGGTATCCAAGTGCGCCAGTTGTTGGCGACGATCAGATCGGGGGCTACCTCGGCGACGGTACGGGCCAGTTCGGCGTCGGGCCGATTGGCCAACACCACCGGGACCCCGTGCTCCGCCGCCAGGTCGGCCACCGAGTCATCCCAGACCTTTTCGTACACATGGTCGCTCTTGGGGTGGGTCACCACCAGGCACACCTCGTGTCCCGAATCCAGCAGCGCACGCAGGGTGCGGTGCCCCCAGGTTTGGTAGCCGAACATGGCGATCCGCATACAGCAACTCCCTAGAGATCGGATGACGCTCCGTCATGCGCCGGCAAGGGCGATATGGGCGTGATCAACCCCACCACCATTGCAAGGCAAGGCTAACCTTACCTAGGATTGCTCGGGCTAGGGAGGCGATGCTGCGTTGAAATATGTCAGCCGCAACACGGAAACCATCTATGACCTGCTAGGAATCGGCTTTGGGCCGTCCAACCTGGCGCTCGCCATCGCGATAGAGGAGCACAACACTCACGCCAGGACTGAGGATCGAATCCGAGCCCAATTCCTGGAGAAACAGGCTGCGTTCGGCTGGCACCGAGGGATGCTCATCGATGACGCGACCATGCAGGTGTCCTTCCCGAAGGACTTGGTCACCATGCGAGACCCCACGAGTGACTACAGCTTTCTGTACTACCTGAAGGAGCAGGGCCGCCTGGTCGACTTCCTCAATCAAAAGACCCTCTTCCCGCTGCGCATCGAGTTCCACGACTACTTCGAGTGGGCGGCCGGACGCCTGGCCCACCTGGTGGACTACTCCGCCGAGGTCGTCTCCGTGGTCCCCGTCACCGAGGACGGAGAGGTACGGTACTTCGACGTCACCAGTCGCGAGAGCGACGGCCTCCAGGTGCGACGAGCTCGGGACATATGCGTGGCGACCGGCATGAAACACCGGCTCCCCGCCGGAGCCGAACCCTCACAGCGGGTGCTGCACAACCGCGACCTGGTGCCTCGCGTCGCCGAGTTGGCGGGCCAAAACCTGCGCCGCGTCGTCGTGCTCGGCGCGGGCCAGTCCGCCGCTGAAACCGTGGCCTATGTGCACCGCGCCTTCCCCGAGGCCGAGGTCTGCGCCGTGTTCGCCAAATACGGATACACCCCGGCCGACGACAGCCCGTTCGCCAACCGGGTCTTTGACCCGGAGGCAGTGGACACCTACTACCAGGCCCCCACCGAGGTCAAGGAGTCCCTACTCGGCTACCACCGCAGCACCAACTACTCGGCGGTGGACATCGAGCTGATCGATGCGCTCTACCGCACCCAGTACCAAGAACGGGTGCAGGGCAAGGAACGGCTACGGATGCTCAACGTGTCCCGGCTGCGCTCCGTGGAAACCGACGCCGATGGGCTCCGCGTGACCGTGGAGTTCCTGCCCACCGGTGAGCAGCAGGTCCTGGAGGCCGATTTGCTCGTGTATGCAACGGGTTATCAACCTCCGGACCCGGGTCCGCTGCTCGGCGAGGCGAACGCACTGTGCCAGCGCGATGACCGCGGCGAGCTGCGCGTCAGCCGCGATCACCGGGTCTGCGTCACCGACCATGTCACTGCGGGCATCTATCTCCAAGGCGCCACTGAACACACACACGGCATCACCTCAACCCTGCTGTCCCACACGGCCGTTCGGGTGGGCGAGATACTCGACTCGGTCCTTTCTCGCCACCACAAACCGGAACCGGCAAGGCCGCGCGTCTAGCGGCGACACACCCCCTGGGAATCCGACCACGGACGCGGGGCTCATACGGGACGGCCCCAGGTCCGCAACGTGAACCCGTCCCGTGCACGACGGATGGCGGGTGCTGCGCACCGCTGTCGCCGTCCGTCATGCCTCACCATGATCGCCACGCGATACGACCCGCGAGTTCACGAAGCTGCCGCTGAGGAACTCGCGGGTCGCGGCGTACGGTTTCGGCACCGGCCCAGGCGCCGTGAGGTGTCGGACACGGTCCCGGGCCCGGGACCCCTGGGCGAGCAAGCCCCGAGACCGAGCACGGACGAACACCAGCCGCCCTTCAACCGAAAGCGAGCACCATGCTCGATCTCCGGCTGACCAACGGCATCATCCACACCATGAACCCCGATCGCCCGTACGCCCATGCACTGGGCATCTGGCGCGGCCAGCTCGTCGGCGTAGACGAGGCGATTACCGGCCTCCCCGCTCACCACGAGGTGAACCTGGCCGGGGCCACTGTGCTGCCGGGCTTCATCGATGCGCACGTGCATCTCGCCTGGACCGGCCTCGCGGCCCGCGCCACCAGCGTCGCGCCCTGCCGCGAGGTGGACGCCGTCCTCGCCGTCATCCACCAAGCCGCCCAGCGGGCGCGGCCCGCCGACTGGGTGGACGTCGCCGACTACGACCAGCGCCCGCTGGGACGTGACCTCACCGCCGCCGAGTTGGACACCGCAGGCGGCGGCCGAAAGGTCCTGGTCGCCCATCGCTCGGGACATTCGTGCGTGGTGAGCACCGCCGTACTAGATCTGTTGCCGGCCGGCACACGGCATCGCCATGGCGTGCTGAGCGAGAGCGGCATGGCTGCGGTGCGCGCCGCCCGCATGCCGTACTCCCTACGGGAGTTGACCGACGCCATCGAGACCGCCGCCCGCGGCTGCCTCACCGAGGGCATCACCGCAGCCGCCGAGGCTGGGATCGGCGGTGGCCTGATCGCCCACAGCGCCATCGAACTCGCCGCCTACCAACGGGCCCGCGACGCCCATCGACTGCCCCTGCGCATGCGGCTGATGGTCGCCGCCGATCTGCTGCGCGAGGTGGCCGCCCACCCCGACGACGGGCTGCAACACGGCATCGATCTCGGGCTGCGTACCGGTCTTGGAGACGATTGGCTGGCCATCGGCGCGCTCAAGGTCTTCACCGACGGCGGCATGATGCCCCGCACCGCCGCGCTCAGTGCTCCGTACACCGGCCTCGATCACAGCGGTGAGCTCTTCGCCGACCCCGCAGAGCTGACCTCGACCATCGTGGCCGGACACCTCGCCGACTGGCAGCTCGCCATCCACGCCATCGGTGACCGGGCGGTGGACGTGGCCCTGGAAGCGCTGGCCACCGCCCAGCGGCTGCGACCGCGCCCGGACGCTCGCCATCGCATCGAACATGCGGGCCTGGTCCGCCCCGATCAGCTTCCGCGCTTCGCCCGCTGCGGCGCAACAGCCGTCATCCAACCCGCCTTCTTGTGGAGCTTCGGCGACGACTACGCGGCTTTGATGGGCCCCGGGCGCGCCGAGTGGCTCTACCGTGGCCGTGCCTTCCATGCCCACGGCATCCCCCTCGCCGGCAGCTCCGACCGTCCGGTGACCATCGGCGCACCGCTGCGGGCCATCCAGTTCATGGTGGAACGCCGCTCCCACTCCGGACAGGTGATCGGCGCTGGTGAGGCCATCACCGTCGATGAGGCGCTACGTGCCTACACCATCGGCGCCGCCCGCGCCTGCCGCTGGGAGAAGACTCTGGGCAGCATCGCCCCCGGCAAACACGCCGACTTGGTCGTCCTGGCCGACGACCCGTACCGGGTGCCCCCTGCCCGGATCGGCGGCATCGAGGTGGTGGCCACCTTCTGTGCGGGCGAGCCGGTGCACGGCGCGGCGGCCCTGGAGCTGGGCTAGGCGAGTTAGTCCGGATGCTGGCTGGTGCGGCTGGTGCGGCTGGTGCAGCTGAACGCTTCAGATGGCGGGTGAGTTCTTACGTTCGGTGAGTCGTGAGCTCAGTTGTTCTGCATGGTGAGGCGCCAAAATTCGCACAGCTCAGCACACCGCAACGACGGCTCGTCGCATGGGCCCTTCGGCCCTCACTACCCGCCTGTTGCTCCCTCGGATGGGGGAGGTGGATACGTCCGGCGGGGGATGTCGCCGTGCGGGGTGACGCTGGACGCTGGGATTCCTGCTGGTGAGAGGGGAGTTCGGGTGGAACGATGGGATCGGATCGGGCGGAGCGCGGCATACGGGGCGGCTCTGGCGCTGTTGCCGTATTTGCTGATCAAAGTGTCGTGGGTGGTCGGCTCGCTCATGGGAGTGCTGCCGGTCGGCAACGGGTTCGATATGGCGGAGTGGGTAGTGCTCAACACCGTCACGGTCGGTATGGCGGCAATCGGCATCTCGCTGGCGCTCGCCCTGGTGCGGCCGTGGGGCATGCGGATACCGGGGGCGCCGGTGGTGTTCTGCGCCTGGGTGGGGTCGGGATTCCTCGTCCCGGTACTGCCATTCGGTGTGCTGACAACGTTCTTGGAGTGGCACGGCGGCTCGCAGGGCGGCGGTGGCGGCGGCGGTGGGGATTCGACCATGCCGGTCTGGGAGGGGGTGCTGGTCCAGTTCAGCTTTCTGGGGATGGGGCTGGGGCTTGCCCTCGCGGTTCCCTCGTACTTGCGGCGCCGCTGGCCAGACGCGTTCACCGGGCGAGTCGGTGACGGCCCACGTGTCGCACCGCCGGGGGCGGCTGTCGTCGGTGCCGCGGTTGGCCTGATCTGGCTGTACTGGGCGGCCGGCGGCACCGTGGGAATCGCCTACCCGGCCGAGCGGAACACCAACGGGTATGTGCTGGGAGCTGTCTCCGGGCTCTGGGCACTCGCCGGCTCCGCCGCCATCTGGATGCTCGCCCAGGCCCAACCCGCCCGGTTGCCCCGCTGGCTCCCGCTGGCGTTCGGTTGGGTCGGGTCTGGCTCGCTGTTCGCGTGGAGCGGCTGGAAACTGCCCCTCACCCTGTACGTAGCGCTGGCGGACCCGGTCGGCGTCACCCCGCCGGAGAACCCAGGCGTCGCAGCGGTACTTCATTTCGGCGCTGTAGTGGCGGGCGCGGCGATGCTGCGCACACTCATCCGCACGCGGACAGGGCGCCCAAGATCGTTGTGTGACGAACAACCTGGACACCCTGCTGACCGCGCTGTACATGGGAATCGATGACGCGATCGGAGCCATTCGATGGCTGGGCAGGCCACCGCAGTTGACGGACTCCGAGCTGGTCTGCGTCGCAGTCGCGCAGGCGCTGCTGGGCTTCACTTCGAAGTCGAGGTGACTGTGGTTCGTGGGTTCCCGCCTGGGCACAACGTTCCCGTACGTGCCCAAGCAGCCGCGCTGAAACAAGCGGCTGAGGGGCCCCACTGCCTTCGGTCAAGAAGGCGATACGGCTGCTGACGACGGATACGGACTTCTCGTTTGACCCACCGTCGTCCTGACCTCGGTCCTACTCCAGCTGCGGGGGCCCTACGGGGGAGAGGGTTCGGACCAGATATTGCTGCTGGTGTTCACCGTCCTGACCCTGACCGCGCTGCACCCGCGCACCACCACGATGCGCCTGAGCCTGTGCTTTCTGGCGCTACAGTCCGCCCTGGGGTACCTCACCGCCGGGATCTACAAGGTGGTATCCCCGATGTGGCGGGACGGCAGTGCCCTGACCGGCATTTTGGGCACGCGCTGCTTCGGATTCACCGGCCCCCATCCACGGCCCGACCGCTGCCAACGGCCCGTACCAGCGCAGGTTCGGCGTCCAGCTCGCCATGGGCGAAGCGCACCACTCGCTGGGCCTCGGCACCTCTTACGGCCGCCAAAGCGGCTCCAACAAGGACGCCTTCAGCTGCCGGGCCGCTCGGCCACGTACGGAGAACGTCCCGGGCCCTCGCGTCCGCACGCTGGGAAACACCGCTCAACGAATGCTGAAAGCCGGCCGATCCGCGGCGACTGGCGAGTACGCCGGCCCGTACGCACCACTCAAGCATCGCGAAGAAGGCGAGTGGCGCGATATCCCCGCTGCGGCGAACCTCGTTCCGCTCCTGGAACGACTTCCCGTTCTGAACGCTGTCGGGAAGATGACGCACACCGGCCTCGTTCGCACGTCTTGGGACCGGGCGATTTAACGGCTCGGCTTGCCGGCATACGACCCGCACGCCCTCCGCAAGAAGTGGGCGACCGAAACGTTGATCATCGGGGCGTCACTTCATGCGGTTTCCCGCTGGCTGGGGCACCGTTTCAGCGACGTGACGGCGGAGCCAGTACGGCCACCTCGCTCAGGACGGTCGTGAGCGCCTGCGCCAGATCATCCAGGCCGGCTTCGCGCCGTACGTGTGCCCCTTACACGCCGTAGCTCGCGCTGAGTTCAGCCGTCAGGCCCCGCGGCAACCAGGCTGACGCCTTCTTCGCGCAGCTTCGCGGCGTGGCTGCGCAGCCTTGCGTTCACCCCTCGCCGATCCCCTCGAACCACGTCGGTCCCCCCGCTGTGGCCTGCTTGATTCGATGGAGCGCGAAGTCTTCCAACACCGGTAGGGCGTCCAGCTCGAACCAGCCGACCTCCAGGTTCTCGTCGTCGTTCACCCGCGCCTCGCCGCCCGTCGCACGCGCGAGGAAGCAGATGTCCATGAACTGGCAGACATCTCCATTGGGGTAGGTGACGGGCTCCATCCCCTGCACCAGTAGCAGGCGCTCCGGCGCGCAACGCACCGCCGTCTCCTCGAAGACCTCGCGTACCGCCGTCTGCGCGGGCTGCTCTCCCGGCTCCGGGATGCCGCCAACGATCGACCACCGTCCGTTGTCCGCCCGGCGGGCGAGCAGCACCCTGCCGGCATCGTCGAAGACGACGGCGCTGACACCGGGCAGGTAGAGCAACTGGTGACCGGCGCTGACCCGCAGCGCACGAATGAAGTCTGGGGTAGCCATGACCCGAGCGTAGGCTCTCGGTCTGCCCGCGCCGACCCCGGGCGCGCCTGCCTGCCCGGCCCACGCCCGGCCCCCTGCCCCGCACACTCCTCCGCGCGGGCCGCGGGGAGCCCCGGGAAGGATGCCGGCCACCGCCGAAGACGTCCGCTCCGTCCCTGGCCATCGGGATTCGCACCGCTGGCGCATCGTTTCTGCGCAGAATATCCACAACTCCCCGCACACCCGCTACGGTGGCCCAAAGTCCTTGCCCGCAGGCGACGTTCTGCCCGCCGAACGGTGCCCGCTTCGACTCGGGGGGTCGAAGGGATGGTCTCATCGGCCGTAAGCCCTGCTGTCGCGGCGCGTAATACGCCCGATTTCGCAGGCGTGATTATTCTTGGCTCGTGCGCCGCCTGGGCGCTGTTGTGCGCTGTCGGTCGTACCGCGCGCCCCGAGGGCGTGCTGCTCGCCGTCCTCGCGGTGGCCGCCGGCTACGCAGGTGGCCGGATCGCCGGAGCACTGTTGCCGGTGGCCGCGCCCGCGCTGCTGGCCGCCGTGGGCCTCGGGCTCGTCCTGGCGACGCCGCGCCACGCGGACGCCAGCGCGATGGGGCACGCGGGACTGCTGGCCGCCCATACCGCGCTCGCCGTTGGTGCCGCCTGCTGCGCGGGCTGGGCCGCCACGGCAACACCGGTGCGCGTCGGGTGCAGCCTGCTCGCCGTCGCCATCGTGGCCGCCGCCTTCCAGGCGGGCTCGGTGCCTGGCGGCCTCGCCGGCAGCACCGTCTTGCTGTGCTCGGTGGCAGCGGCACGGATGCCACATCGGCTGCTTGGCCTGTGCGGTCTGGCCCTGTGCGCCGTACTCGCCGTAGGCACCTCATGGGCCGTTGCCGAACGCGCGCTCCCCTCCGGCCTGTCCACCGCGCTCCAGGGGCAGCTCACCGAGCAACGAGTCCAGCTGTGGCAGGACGCGATCAGCCTCGCCGGACAGGACCCGGCGCGCGGCGCCGGTCCCGGCCGGTTTCCCGAGTTGAGCCCCACCGCGCGGCAGGTAGCCGAGCCGGACACCAAGCCGTACTCCGCGCCCCTTCAGCAAGCCGCCGAGCAAGGCGTACCCGGCGTCATCCTGCTCGGCACGGCCTTCGGCTGGCTGTTGTACGCGCTGTGGCGCTCAGCTCGTACGACCCAGGTGGCGCTAAGCGCGGGAGCGGCGCTCACCGGCCTCGCGGTGGCGGCTGCTGTCGGCAACGCACTCAGCTTTCCCGAGGTCACCGCGGGTGCCGGTCTGCTCGCCGGAGTGGCGACGGCCCATCTGATCAGTGAGGACGCGAGCGCCCGCAGGGGCTGCTCCGACCTCACCGAAGACGCCGCCGGCGCCGCGTAGCCCGGCTGCCGCCGCCCGCCTCCATCCGAAGCCGCGCGGCATCCTGGCGCGCATTTTGGCGCGCGAGGTACAGCCGGTCACCGGCCTGACGCGGGAGAGCCGCCGGACCCTACGCGGGAGATGGGCGGCCCTTGCGGCCGTTGCTCAGTCCGAGCCGTTCGCGGATGACCCGTACCGCGGCCTCCGCGTCGTCCACCGTCACCGTGAACGTCCGCCCGTCACCGAGCCGAACCACCAGGCCCTCGCCGCGTCTGACCACCACGGCGGTGCCCTGCTCGGGCCGCCATCGGTAGCCCCAGCCGCCCCACTGACGTGGGGTGACCCGGGGCGCGAACTCCGCTCCGATCACCTGCTCCAGCGGGATGCGGCAGCGTGGCAATCCGATGTGGCCGCACCGCACCTCCAGGGCCTCGGCGTCCACGCGTACGGCCACGTGCACGAAGGCGAGCGTGCCGAACAGCATCAGCAGCCCGGTCGCGACACAGCCGATCACCGACATCAGCAGGGGAGCCAGGCCGGGCGTCCAGGCGGAGTCCACGGCCAACTCGATACCGAGCGCCATACAGGCCGCTCCCACGGCTGCCAGCGCCCACTGCAACCGGTTGGTCGCGCGCCCGGTCCAGACTTCGAAAGGCGCCTCGGTCGCCCCGGGCTGCTTGTCATCGGAGTGGGGGTCCCTCATATCTGCACACTACGCTCGGCCGGGCACGAGAGCAGCAAGGTGAGCCGTGGCGTCGCCGCCGGCCCACGCGGGGGTGTCGGAGCCGCCTGACGCAGCGGCTCGCGTACGGCCTACGCCGCTGCCACTCGTACGAGTCCGGCGCCCTCCGGGTAGGCGAGGGCCTCGGCGGGCAGCGCGGACTCGCGCCCGCTCAGCAGCACCGTCAGCGCGCCGGTGGGGGCCGCGTCCGGGGCGGGCTGTACGCCGCTGCGGCGTAGCGCCTGCGCGGCCACGGCCTCGGCGGAGGCGAAGAGGGTCACCGGCGCGGCGGCACCGGTCTGGACGGCGGCCCTGATGCGGTCGGCGAGGAGCTCATAGTGAGTGCAGCCGAGCACGACGGCCCGTACGCCCGATGGAGTGATGCCGGCCGCCGCACCGATAGCGGCGTCGATGGCGGCGGCGTCGGCGTGCTGGACGGCGTCGGCAAGCCCGGGGCAGGGCACTTCGGTGACGCTCGTCTGCGCCGCAAAGTCACGGATCAGCCGTGTCTGGTACGGGCTACCGGTGGTAGCGGGCGTGGCCCAGATGGCCACCGGGCCGCCACCCGCCGCGGCGGGCTTGATGGCCGGCACGGTGCCGATGACCGGCAGCGCGGGCTCCAGCTCGGCACGCAGCGCGGGCAGCGCGTTGACCGAGGCGGTGTTGCAGGCGACGATCAGCGCATCGGGGCGGTGCGCGGCGGCGGCCCTGGCACAGACCAGCGCGTGCGCGACGATATCGGCGGGAGTACGCGGCCCCCAGGGCATGCCATCGGGGTCACTGGAGAGAATCAGGTCGGCGTCGGGCCGCAGCCGGTGGACGGCGGCGGCAGCCGCCAGCAGGCCAAGGCCGGAATCCATGAGCGCGATCTTCACTGCCGTACGCCTCGCAATACCGGTCCACTTCCCGAGCGGGCCCGGCCGCACCAGCGTTGGATACAGCTCGTGACCCCGTGCGACACGCCATCCAAGCGCGACACTCGATCACTTTAATCGATCGCTTCCGCTACCCGGCTCGAACGGCGGAGCGTAGCCGGATCTCGCACGCTCCAGCGCACCACTGCGCTCCGCCCGCACTCGGGCCTGCGCCACCCCGCCCCGCCCGGTCGTCCCCGACCTCACGGGTCAGTACAGCTAGACAGCTAGATAAATAGACCCCCCGTATCCCGCCGGCTTCCCTTCGCGCGCAGGGGTCCGCCGCACACCGAATAGCGTGCTATACCCCCCGCACGGCGTTCACTGGGGCAGACTGCCACGGATGAGCGCGCTTACCTGGATCGCCCTGGCCTCGCTGGCCTCTTGGGTGTGGCTGCTGCTGGGGCAGGGATTCTTTTGGCGTACGGATATCAGGCTGCCGCCGCGCGGCGAGCCGGCAACCGGGCCGTGGCCGACCGTGGCCATCGTGGTGCCCGCGCGGGACGAGGCGGAGGTGCTGCCGCTGAGCCTGCCGTCCCTCCTGGAACAGGACTATCCGGGGCAGGCCACGGTCTTCCTCGTGGACGACGGCAGCACCGACGGCACCGCGAAGATCGCCCATGAGCTGACCGCCGGCTGCGGCGGCCTGCCGCTGGTGGTGGCCTCGCCCGGGGAGCTGGAGCCAGGCTGGACCGGGAAGTTGTGGGCGGTACGGCATGGCATCGCGCTGGCCAGGGCGCAGCTTGAGCCGGAGTATGTGCTGCTCACCGACGCGGATATCGCGCATGAGCCGGACAGCTTGCGGGAACTGGTCAGCGCCGCCCGCTCGCATGACCTTGATCTGGTGTCGCAGATGGCGCGGCTGCGCGTGGAGACGGCCTGGGAGCGTTTGCTCGTCCCGGCCTTTGTCTACTTTTTCGCGCAGCTTTACCCCTTCCGTTGGGTCAACCAACCTGGGGCCAGGACCGCGGCGGCAGCGGGCGGCTGTGTGTTGTTGCGTACGGACGCCGCGGAGCGGGCGCGGGTGCCCGAAAGCATTCGGCAGTCCGTGATCGACGACGTGGCGCTGGCCCGTGCGATCAAGCACGCCACATCGGCCCCTGCGAACGGAAGAGGCCGTACGGACACGCCACCTGCCAGCCGCCCCGCGACCGCGCCGTACGCAGCAGACGCCGTGGGCGCCGTGGGCGCGGGGGCGGTGGTCCGGCGGCCAGCGACCAGCGGGCGGATCTGGCTGGGGCTCGCCGAGCGGGTGGACAGCGTGCGGCCCTACCCACAGCTGAGCGAGCTGTGGCGGATGGTCTCTCGCAGCGCTTACGCCCAGCTTCGGCACCAGCCGGCGGTGCTGGTGGCAACCGTCGTAGGCCTCACCGTGATCTACCTCGCTCCCCCGGTGGCGGTGTGCGTCGGGGTAGTGGGCGGGCATCGGGCGCTGCTGGTGATCGGCGCCGCGGCATGGGCGGTCATGGCCGGCAGCTATCTGCCCATGCTGCGCTACTACCGGCAATCCCCGTGGCTGGCGCCACTGCTGCCGTTCACGGCGTCGTTGTATCTGCTCATGACAGTGGACTCGGCACGGCAGCACTACCGGGGCCAAGGCGCGGCCTGGAAGGGGCGTACCTACGCCCGTCCCAAAGCCGCGCCGTGAGCACCTCGCGGCGAGCGGTGTCTCGCGCAGGCGCCGAGCGTACGCGTCACTTGCGGCCCGGCGTCCAGTTCATGCCCCAGCCGTACGCCCGGTCCAAAGTGCGCTGTGGGCTGACGCCACGGTCGGGCACCAGGTATCGGGCCTCGCGCTGGACGACGAGGTCACCGTTGTTGTTGGTGATCAGCGCCAGGGCACAGACATTGGAGGGCACGGTGCACTCATCGAGCGAGAAGTCCACCGGTGCGCCGTGCTGCGGGCTGAGCGTGACGGTGGCGTTGAGGTTGGCGAAGCTGCGGGCGCCCTCGTAGATCGTGACGAAGACGAGGATGCGACGGAAGGAGCTCTTGGCGTCAAGGTTGACGGTCAGGTTCTCGCCGGACGCCCGGGCGCCGGTCCTGTCATCCGCGTCCAGGTGGATGAACGGCGGCTGGTGTAGGGCGCCGAAGGAGTTGCCGAGTGCCTGGACGACGCCCTTGGTGCCATCGGTGAGTTCGAAGAAGGCTCCGAGGTCCAAGTCGAGGTCGGAGTGCAGGGCCAGCGCCTTGCCCAGCTTCTGGCCCCAGCTCTTGAACTGCTTGTGCACCTCCCAGTTGAGGTTGACCCGCAACGTGCCGGAGGTGCCGCCCTGCTTGGTGAGCGAGACGGCGGGCGCCTCCTTGGTGAGCGTCACCTTGGTGAGCCGCACGGGAGCACCCGACGACGCGGGAGCCGCGGGGGCCGTGGCGGGCGGCGGGGCTGCCGGGGTTGCCACGGGGCGCGGCAGCGGGGCGGCGGGCGCAGTGGGCGGCGGGGTGCTCACCGGCGCTGCCGCGGGGGCCGCGGCGGCGGCCGGTCCCGGCTGCGGCTCATCGACGGAGATGCCGAAGTCAGCGGCGAGGCCCCCGAGCCCACTGTCGTAACCCTGGCCCACGGCACGGAACTTCCAGGCGCCCTGCCGACGGTAGAGTTCGCCGAGGACGAAGGCGGTCTCGACGGTGGCGTCATCGCTGTCGAACCGCGCGAGTTCGGCACTGTTCGCGGCATCGAGCACCCTGATGTGCAGTCCGGGCACCCGGCCGAACGTTCCGCCATCGGCGGAGGCCGCCAGGACGATGGTCTCGATGACGGGCTCGACCTGCTCCAGGTTCACCGACAGGCTGTCGGTGATCTCGGTTCCGGTGCGCTTTCCTTCGTACCGCACGGCGCCGGAAGCGTGGTTGGCCTGATTGTAAAAGACGAAGTCCGCGTCCGAGCGGACCTTTCCTCCGGCCAGCAGCAGAGCCGACGCGTCCACGTCAGGAACTCCCGCACCGCCGCTCCACCCGAGCTCGATCCGTACCGCCGAGGCAGGGACGGGCACGTTGGTGCCCTTGCGCATCGTCATGTTCCCCCTCATTCCTTTCACTCGCCGGGCCACAGGACAACTGCCGGTAACCCGTCCAGAACGCGCTCTTTACAGGATCTCAACGTACCCCGGCGACCGATTTTCCCGAATTCGTTCGTATTAGGGACCACGACCACTCGGAACCCGTGAAACAACACTCTTATCGGGCTCCCCAACCAGCACATGGTGGGCTTAACTTAAGGGCTATGACCCTCCCCCGCAGCGGCTACGGCGGCGGTTACTACTCCGCGCCGAACTTCCCTGACACTCCGATCTACGACAGCCTTGTCGCCGAGCGGGGCACACCTCAGATCGCTCCGATCCGTGTGCCGTCGCCCTACGATGCGGGCGGCCACTTCCCGCCGGCGATCCCGGCGGCCCTGCCCGCACTTCCGGCCGGCCCCTCGCATCACACCCCGCCTCCTTACGGCTACCAGACCCCTGCGCAGCCCGCACTCCAGCAGGCGCCCGCACCTTACATCCCGCCGCAGGCCACAGCCCCGCGCGGCTACCCGGGGCAGCAGCAGCCCCAGCAGCCGCGCCAGGCGGCTCCCAACGGGTACGAGGCGATGCGCCCGATCGCGGCCAGGCCCGCCGCCCCGCGCCCGAACCCGATGCCCTACCCCGAGCAGTACGGCCGCCAGCACCCCGGCCAGAACTACTGAACGGCATCGGCGCCTGACACCGATCCACTCGACCACACAGCCGCTACCGGTCGGCACCGCCCGCGGTCACGCCGCGGGCGAGGCGGGGGAGCGACCGGGGCGGCGCCATGACACGGGTCGTCTGCCGCACGGCCCATGCCATGCGCCCCGTAGCACGTGAGCCATCCACCCACTGACCACCGGGCGCTCGACCGCCGGGGCCTGCTGGCAAGATGAGCACATGTCCGACGTACAGATCAGCGCGATCCACGTCTACCCGGTCAAGTCCGTGGGAGGGTGCGCGCTCGACGAGGCCGCCGTCGAGCCGTGGGGACTAGCCGGGGATCGACGTTGGCTGCTGGTCAAGCCTGACGGCACTTTCCTGACCCAGCGCCAGCTTCCGCGGCTCGCGCTGGGCACCGCGCAGCCACTGCCGGACGGTGGCCTTCTTCTCACGGCGGACGGCCTGGAGCCGCTGACCGTGCCGGTGCCCGATCCCGAGGTGAGCCACATCTCTACCGTGCAGGTCTTCCAGGACCCGGTCGAGTTGGTGTGGTCCACGGGCGCGGGCGGCGAGTGGTTCAGCGAGTTGTTGAGGCAGGAGGTGCGTCTGGTGCATCTCGATGACCCCGCGCGGCGCCGGCCGATCAATGTGGAGTTCGCGCGCCCGGGCGAGACGGTGAGCCTCGCCGACAGCATGCCGCTCCTCCTCACTACCACCGCGTCCCTCGCAGCCCTCAACTCCCTTATTGCCAAGGGCGATCACGCACAAGAGGGCCCGCTGCCGATGAACAGGTTCCGGCCCAACCTCGTGGTAGACGGCGTCGCGCCCTGGTCCGAAGACGGTTGGCGCAAGGTGCTCATCGGTGACGTCGCCTTCCGGGTGGCCAAGCCGAGCTCCCGCTGCGTGATCACCACCACCGATCAGCGGACGGCCGAACGCGGCAGGGAGCCACTGCGCACGCTGGCCCAGCATCACCGCATCGGCAACAAGGTCGTCTTCGGCCAGAACCTGATTCCGGAGCACACCGGGAACGTACAGGTGGGCGATCCGGTCAAGATCCTTGAATAGCGGTCGTTTTCTGGCAATTGTGGTCAACGAGGAGATTCACGTCCCGCACACCGTAGTGTCTGCTCTCGCTGGAAGCGGCCGTTCGATGGACACCTCGCCAGCAGCCGTGACGCCGACGCCAACAGGGGGCCAAGAGATAGATGCCTGCCTCGGAAGCGGAGGGCAGCCGCCTGATGCCCGTGCACCGCATGCGACCTGGAGACCATGCCTTCGTGAGTTACGAAGACGGCGACTCCCGTGCGCAGATCATGGCGGCCTTCGTCTGGCTCGGCGTAGCGCGCGGCGAAAAGGTGACCGTCTTCGCCGACCCCGCCCTGAGCGAGCAGGAGGTACGGGACGCCGTACAGGCCCGTGGCCCGTCCGTGGCTCCCGCCCTCAACCGCGGCCAACTGGAGTTCAGCAGCATGCGGGCGCTCCTGAGCCCCGATCATGAGTTCACCGTTGGACGGCAGCACGCACGGCTGACAGAAGAGACCGAGCACGCCCTGCGCCAGGGCTACACCGGCTTTCGCGCCTTCATCGACATGGCCTGGGTACGCGACCTCGGTGCGGACATCGCGGTGATGATCCGCCGTGAGACACATTCCGCGCACCTGTTCACCGGCCGCCCCTACAGCGAAATCTGCGCCTACGATCGGCGCTGGTTCGCCGGTGATGTGCTCGACCACATGGCCAAGAGCCACCCGTACCAACTTCTCGACCGCCTCGGTGTGCTGAACATCGTCGAGTCCGATGACACGTTGCTGGTGATCGGTGAGGCGGACATCAGCGGTCGGGCGCGCTTCACGGACGGCGTGCGTGCCGCGCTCACCCGCACCGAGCGTGCGGCTCTGCTGACGATCGACCTGTCGCGACTGCACTTCCTCTCGCTCGGCTGCGCGACCGATCTCCTCGCGCTGACGCTCGCAGCGACGACCAGGCCGCAGATCGCCGTCGCATGTGACCCCTACGTAGCGCGCACCCTGCGCAGGCTGGGCTCCGATTCCATCTCCAAGCTCGCGTTGATCGAGGTGAGCCGTCAGTGCTAGCCGATCCCCGTCGCCCCTTTGACGGCGAGGCGGACGGACGCTTGCTGGACCGTCAATTCACCGCGCGCGATCTGCCACAACTACGGGTGCTCGTCGAGGAATGCGCCGCCTGGGCGGGGCTTTCCGACGCCCGACGCGGGGACTTCGTATTGGCCGTGGACGAGATCGCCACCAATGCCATCGAGCATGCGGGCGGCCGGGGCCATCTGACTCTGCGCCGCGTCGGCGACGAACTGGAGTGCAAAATCGCCGACAGCGGCCCGGGGTTCAGCGAGGACGTCATCCCCGATCTGCTGCCGGGGCTGGACGGCGCCCCCAGCGGACGCGGCCTGTGGCTAACCCGGCTCGTCTCCGATCGGCTCGCGATCAGCGCGGGCGCCATCGGCGCCGTCGTCACGCTCGCGATGCGGCTGCGCTAACCGGCCCCGACGGCTGCGCCTACCCACCTCAACCGGCTGTGCTGAGCCACCTCAACCGGCTGTGCTATCCCGCCTCAATCGGCTGCCATTAGCCTCCTCGGATACGGCTACAGCCGGCCTCAGTAGCGCGTGCATGCCCGGTGGCGGGGTGGCTCGGACGAGGGCGTGTCCGGTACGGGAAGCTGACCGGTCAACTCCCCCACACGGCGCACGCTACGGTGTTCCTTCCGGCACACCACACGGCCGTATCCGGTCGATGCACGCATGAGGTGGGGGCACAGCAGCACCATGGCACAGGGCTCGGTCCAGGTGACGCACAGCGGTACGTCGCGGTGGCGGCGGCGCACAGGAGAGTACGCCTCGCTCATGGCGGCGCTGGAGGCCGCGGGGGACGGCGATCTACTCACCGTCGCCCCGGGCACCTACCGGGAGAACGTGGTCCTGACGCGGGCCGTCACGCTGCGCGGACCGGAGGGGGCCCGGGGCGCGGTGCGGATCGCCCCCACCGAGGGCGTCGCGCTGACGGTGCGCGCCTCCGCCGTCGTACGGGATCTCCACATCGAGGGCCAGGACTCGGCGGCCCCGGCCCTGCTGATCGAGGATGGGACGCCGGACCTGGCAGATGTGCGGGTGGCCACGCGCTCAGCGGTGGGCATCGAAGTACGCGGCAGCGCGCGCCCCACGGTGCGCCGCTGCACCGTGGACAACCCGGCCGGCATCGGCTTCAGCGTGCTGGATGGCGCGGGCGGGATCTTCGAGGACTGCGAGGTGGTGGCGGCCGGCCAGTCCGGCGTCTCGGTGCGCGGCGGGGCGCATCCGCGGCTTGAGCGCTGCCGCGTGCACCATGCCAGCGGCGCTGGGCTTTCAATCACCGGTGAGGGCAGCACGCTGGAGGCTGTGGGCTGCGAGGTGTACGAGATCAAGGGCTCGGGCGTACAGGTCGCCACCCGTGCCGCGGCGCTGCTGACCGACTGCCAGGTCCACCGCACCACAGCGGACGGGGTCAACCTCGATACGGACGCCGTGTTGACGCTGGCGGACTGCGACGTCCACGACGTACCGGAGAACGCCATAGATCTCCGCTCGCGTTCGGTGCTCACCCTGACCCGATCCACGGTGCGGCGCTTTGGGCGCAACGGGCTTTCGGTGTGGGACCCGGGCACCCGGGTGGACGCCAACCAGTGTGAGATCTACGACAGCACGGGCGACTACCCGGCGGTGTGGGTGAGTGACGGGGCAGCGGCGGTACTCGATTCGTGCCGGGTGCACGACGTGCCGGATGCGCTGTTCGTCTTGGACCGCGGCTCGCGGGTGGACGTCGTGGACAGCGACCTCTCGCAGGTCCGTAACACGGCCGTCTCGGTCAGCGACGGCGCCAGCGCGCAACTCGACGACTGTCGCATACGCGAGGCCGCCACCGGAGCCTGGTTCCGCGACCACGGCAGCGGCGGCACCCTCGCCGGTTGCACCATCGACACCGTGGCCACCGGAGTGATCGTCACCAAGGGCGCCGACCCGACGATCGAGCGCTGCACGGTGACCTCGCCCACCGAGGCCGGGTTCTATGTATCAGCCGAGGGGCGGGGCTCCTTCGACGGTTGTCGGGTGACTGGCAGCGGCGGCTATGGCTTCCACGTCATCGACGGCTGCCGCAGCACGCTGACACGGTGCCGTACCGAGCGCTGTGCGCGCAGCGGTTACGAGTTCGCCGAGCCGGGGCCGATCAGCGAGGACTGCACCAGCGACGAGAGCGCCGCACATGGCGTACCGCCCATCCCGTACGGGCCGTCCTCTGGCGGCGCAACCGGCCCGGCGGCCACCACGGGAGCGCCCGCCGTGCAGACGGTCGGGCTCCTCGGCAGCCTACCGGGGCAGCGTGGCGCAGCCCCCCAGCCGGCAGCGGAACCGGAGCCCGTCCGGCCACCCGATGCCGTGCTGGGCGAACTCGACTTGCTGGTCGGCCTGGAGAGCGTCAAGCGCGAGGTGCGGGCCCTGACCGACATGATCGAGGTCGGTCGGCGGCGTCAACGAGCCGGGCTGAAGGCGGCGTCCGCGCGCCGGCATCTGGTCTTCACCGGCTCGCCGGGCACCGGCAAGACCACCGTTGCCCGGCTCTACGGGGAGATCCTGGCCTCGCTCGGGGTGTTGGAACGCGGACATCTGGTGGAGGTCTCCCGCGTTGACCTGGTCGGCGAGCACATCGGCTCGACCGCGATCCGTACCCAGGAGGCGTTCGAGCGGGCCCGCGGCGGGGTGCTGTTCATCGACGAGGCGTACGCCCTCTCCCCCGAGGACTCCGGGCGTGACTTCGGGCGCGAGGCCATCGACACGCTGGTGAAGCTGATGGAGGACCACCGGGAAGCGGTGGTGGTGATCGTCGCTGGATACACCGCGGAGATGGCGCGCTTCTTGTCCGTCAACCCCGGTGTGGCCTCGCGTTTCTCGCGGACCATCACCTTTGGCGACTATGTGCCCGAGGAACTGGTGCGCATCGTGGAGCAGCAGTCCGACGAGCACGAGTACCGGCTCGGCGAAGGCACGACCGAGTCCCTGCTCAAGTACTTCACGGCGATCCCCAAGGACGCGGGGTTCGGCAACGGGCGCACCGCCCGGCAGACGTTCGAGGCAATGGTCGAGCGGCACGCGGGCCGGGTTGCGCAACACCCCGACCCGAGCACCGACGACCTCACCCTGCTCTATCCGGAGGACCTCCCCGAGCTGCCCTGACCCCGCGGGGCAGCACTCCACGACTTGGCTGTGGGCCTCACTCCTCGCCAGTCGCGCTGCGGCCCGTGTCAGGGCCGTCAGCGGGCCGGCCCAGCAGCGCGTCCGGGGCCGACGCCGCCGTTCTGGGGCGGGGCACCCCGTCACCGGGAAGTCGGGCCAGTAGCCCTGCTCGCTCCCTCACGAAGGCCGGGTCCGCCTGGTACTCGGAGTGGCCCCGGATCGGCGCCGGCAACGGGTGCTCTGCCGTCCGGCCGTAGACGAGCGGGTCCTTGAGCGCATCGCAGTCGATGTGTGGCCGGTCGTCGGCCGGCCGCGCATCGGCTAGGGCGGACGGCTCGATGGGGCCGCCGATCGGGTCGGTGTAGCGCCACAGGTTGCGCCAGCAATGCACCTCGGCGTGCAGTGACGACAACTGGGCGGGCCCGAAGTAGGCGGGGAACCAGCGCCCGTACAACCGCTCCAGCGGTGAGCCGTACGTCAGCAGGGCGACCCGTCGCCGGGTACGCCAGTTGAGCTGCCATACGGCCGCCGCCGCCAGCACGCTGCCTTGCGAGTGGCCCGAGATGACCAGCCGGCCGCCGGTGCGTTCGGTCCAGGTCTGCATGCGCCAGGTCAGGTCGGGCACGGCCCGCTCGGCGTAGCACGGCGGTGCGAAGGGGTGGGCTGCGCGCGGCCAAAACGTGCCGACGTCCCACAGGATGCCGATGGTACGGCGGGCCCCCGGGTCCCGGTAGGCGCGCCGGCCCCAGGTGATGAAGAGCGCGAACGCGACGCCCACCAGCCACGAACCCAGCGCCTGCGCGGTTTGCGCGGCTGCGTCGATGACCGCGGGCGTGCCGTCGGCGGCCCGCCCCGGCACCTCGCCCGTGCCCCAGGCGCCGGCCACCGACAGGCAGCCGAGCAGTAACGTCAGCAGGGCGACGGGGCCGATGATCCAGGGCATGGAGTCGGTGATGCCGGCGCGGGCGATAGTGCCCGCGATCTTCTCGGTGCGGACCTTGTCGGGCCGCTCGCCCGGGTAGCCGTCCGGCACCGTGCGAATCAGCCGCAGCCGAACCCGCTGCACGCCCCACACAAAGGCCAGGAGTAGCAGCACCAGGAACACCAGGAGCGGCGGGATCACCGCAGCCTGCCAGGACAGCAACACCGGCGGTCCCGCGATCGGGCCGCCGCCCATGCCGGGCGTGGCGCCGCCGTCGAGCCAGTCCGCGATGCGCTGCGCCACACCACCGGTGAGCACCCCGCCCACCGAGCAGGCCAGCACCGCGACAGCGGGCCCGCCCAGTCCCCACAGCGGCGTCCGTACCCGCCCGGTGGGTGGTTTCGGTCCGCGCTTGACGTGCTGCGGGCCGAGTCCTCCGCGGTGTCCTGCGCGGGCGGCGGAGCGGTGGAGCACCGCGGCCACCACGGCGAGAAGGACGATGAGGGTGATCTGGGTGAGGGCGATGACGCCGAACATCTGGTCGCCCGGCAGCCGCCCGCTCGAAGCCCAGCCGGGGCGGGACCAGCCCGCGTACCCGGCGGCCAGGACCAGCAAGATGAGTGAGATGCCGGGCAGCAGGTGCGCGGTGAGCCGATCGAGGGTGTGGTCGGGCGTCGTCTCGCTGCGCCCCCTGCGGCACATCACATACAGCACCACGAGGCCAGCCAGGTGGATGACTGCGAGTAGCGCCCAGCCGGTGGCGTCCAACAGGGCGGAGCCGCCGGGGGCGCGGTCGTAGCGGGCGGCGGTGAGGGTCAGGGCGGCGGCGATGGTGAGTAGCCCGGCGGCCGTGTGCACGGCCTGCAACCGAGCCACCAGTCGGCGGCCGTACCAAAAGCCAGGCAGGCGCAGCGCCGGGTGGTGGGCGGCGGACACGTCGTCCTCGTTGACCTGGCGCTCGATGGGCGCCGATGATTCGTAGGCGCTCCAGGTCCGGGTGGACAGATGCGACAGCAATACGATGACGGCCAGCGGCACCACGGCGGCCAGGGCGAGCCTACGGCCCGGCTGGCTCCACCAACCGCCGCCCGCCGGCGCCGCGAAGTCCATCCAGCCCCTTCCGCCCGTGCAGGAGGCGGAGCCCGCGCACTGCCAGGCCACCAGGTCGAGCGCCACCTCGCAGACGGCGGCGACCAGCAGCACCGTCAGGGTCAGCGCGATCAGCCGCACCAATACGCCGTAGAGCCGTACGGTGCCCTCGCGGCGGTCGGCGGCGGGCCGCATCCAGTGCGCGAGGTTGATCACCATGAAGGGGAGCAGCAGCAGCCACAGGGCGCGGGTGCCATCTCCCGAGGTGAGCCCGGACCAGCAGTACGCCTCGGGCACCGGCCGGTCGCGGTAGTCGGCGGGACGCTGTTCGGCGTCGGCGTCCTCAGTGCGACGGTAGACGCCCGCGGTCTCATCGCCAAACATCCGCTGGACCCTGGGGTCGGCGTCGAGCATGCTCGACGGAGTGGCACCGCCGACGCCGTGGACCAGTAGTTCCAGGGCGAGTTCGGCCTCGGGCGGTGGGTCGTGCGGCGGTGTGTCGGCCCGTGAGGCCGCCTTGGGGTGCGTGGCTGATGGGTTCGGTGCCATGGGTGCGGCAGGTGGTGCTGGCATGGCTAGTGAGGCGGGTGCACATGCCGTGACGGGTGGGGCCGTCGTGGCTGCTTGGATGGTGTCCGTGAGACTCGTGGGCTGTCTTATGTCGTGAGTGCGCTCTGGGTTGGCCTCGTCGTCCGGTCGCGTCATTGGCGTCACCGTGTCCCCCGATCCGGTGTGGTGATGCTGAGATGCTCGCAGCGGTGCGGCAGCCGCGTCGGGCCGGCCGCCATGTCCCCCCGCTAGGGCGATTGTGCCCGATCCGGGCACGCCGTATCCGCATGCGAAGATGTCCGCGGACATCAGCGGCTGGTCGGAAGGGACGGGCGGCGTGAGTGACAACCAAAACCTCCTCGCGGAGCAGCGGCGCGCCCTGATTCTCGATGAGGTCAGGCGACGCGGAGGTGCGCGAGTCAACGAGCTCACCCGCAAGCTCAAGGTGTCGGACATGACGGTGCGCCGCGACCTGGATGCGCTGGCCCGGCTCGGCGTGGTGGAAAAGGTGCACGGCGGGGCCGTACCTGTCACCGAGGCGAGCACCCACGAACCGGGGTTCGAGGCCAAGTCCGGGATGGAGCTGAGCGCGAAGGAGGACATCGCGCGAACGGCCGCCCAACTCGCCACTCCAGGCAGTGCGATTGCGCTCTCCGGCGGGACGACGACGTACGCGCTCGCCCAGCAGCTCGTGGAGGTGGCGGGGCTGACCGTGGTGACGAACTCCATGCGGATCGCCGATGTGTTCCACAGCGCACGACGGGCGGCCGACGCGGCTGCGGAGCACGCCGGGAACCGGGAGCGCCCCGGTGGGGCGGCAACCGTGGTGCTCACCGGCGGGGTGCGTACGCCTTCCGACGCGCTGGTGGGTCCGGTGGCGGACGCGGCGATCCGTTCACTGCACTTCGATGTGCTCTTCCTCGGGGTGCACGGCGTTTCGGCCGAGGCGGGCCTGTCCACGCCGAACCTGGCCGAGGCGGAGACCAATCGGCATTTCATACGGTCCGCGCGGCGGGTGGTCGTGGTCGCGGATCACACCAAGTGGGGGAAGGTGGGGCTTAGTTCATTCGCCTCGCTGGCCGAGGTGGATGTGTTGGTCACGGACGCGGCGCTGTCTCGCGCGGCACGCGAGGAGATGGCGGATGAACTGCGGGAGCTGGTGGTGGCCGGGGAGCGTGCGGACCCGGCACCGTGAACGCTTTGCAGGCGGGTAGTTGCCTCGATCGGCTACGGCCGGTGCGCTGCGGCGGCTTGGGGCGAGGTGCTGTGGTCGTACGCGGGTGCCACATCGGTGGTCAGCGGGCCAAGGGTGGAGAACGGCGCCGCCGCACGCGTGGCGGCTTCGGTGGGGGTGCCGGGGCCGGCGCGGCCCCATGGGGCCGTCACCGCCAGACGCCTTCGGCCAAAAAGCGGTTGAGCGTCGTGGCGTACGGCGCGATGTCCAGGCCCTGTTCGGCAAGCCAGGCGTCCGAGTAGTACGTGTCGAGGTAACGGTCGCCCGGGTCGCACAAGATGGTGACGACGCTTCCGGTGCGGCCCGCGGCCACCATCTCGGCGACGATCTTCAGCGCGCTCCACAGCCCGGTGCCGGTGGAGCCGCCCGCCTTGCGGCCGATGGCCGCCTCCAGGGCACGCACGGAGGCGATGCTCGCCGCGTCCGGGACCTTCATCATCCGATCGATCGCCCCGGTGACGAAGCTGGGTTCCATGCGCGGGCGGCCGATGCCCTCGATGCGCGAGCCGCGCTCGCTACTCGCGTCCACGTCGCCATAGGCCCAGCCGTCGAAGAAGCAGGAGTTCTCCGGGTCAGCGACGCAGACCAGCGTGTCGTACATGCAATAGCGCACGTACCGCCCGATGGTCGCCGAGGTGCCGCCGGTGCCCGCGGTCGCCACGATCCAGGTGGGCTCGGGGTAGCGCTCCAGCCGAAGCTGCTGGTAGATCGACTCGGCGATGTTGTTGTTGCCCCGCCAATCGGTGGCCCGCTCGGCGTAGGTGAACTGATCCATGGCATGGCCACCGGTGGCGGCGGCGAGCGCTGCGGACTCGGCGTACATCGTGCGCGGATCGTCCACGAAGTGGCATTGGCCGCCGTGGAACTCGATCAAACGACACTTCTCGCGGCTGGTCGTTCGGGGCATCACGGCGACGAAGGGCACCCCGATGAGCCGCGCGAAGTACGCCTCGGAGACGGCAGTGGAGCCGCTGGACGCCTCGATGACGGGCTTGCCGGGGCGAATCCAGCCATTGCACAGCCCGTAGAGGAAGAGCGAGCGCGCCAGGCGGTGCTTGAGGCTACCGGTGATGTGGGTGGACTCGTCCTTGAGGTAGAGGTCGATGCCCCACTGCTCGGGGAGTGGGAAGCGCAGCAGATGGGTGTCGGCCGAGCGGTTGGCGTCCGCCTGCACCTTGCGGATCGCCTCGTTCAGCCAGGCCCGGTAGGCCGGGTCGGTGCGGTCCACGTCGATCGTCTCGGTGCTGTACACGCCACTCCTCGCACTGTTCCTTGGGACCGGCAGCGGACCTGACCCATTCTGATCATAAATGGGCACTGGTGCCCGGCTCTCGCGGCAGGCAAACTGCCTCATGGGAGTACGGTGACGGCTAGGCCGAAGACCGGGTGCGCAGCGGGCGCAGTCGCCCACACATAGGGAGGCGTGGATCGTGGCGGAAGCCGAGTTCAATGCGACCGGGGTACGAATCGAACGCTTTCTGCGGTCGGTCACCCGCGCCGGACAGGTGCTGATCAAGGACGGCAGGCTGGAGTTGTTGACCAGTTACGGCCGTGAGATCGACAGCGCCCCACTGCGGTCGGTGCAAGCGAGCAAGCCATGGTTCGCGGCCCGGGACCGGGCACACGCCACCGTGAACGGCACCCGCTATTTGCTGACCCTCGGGCAGCGCGAGGCGGGGACCACGGATGGCTCTAACGCCGCACGGCGGTTTTTGGATGTGGTGCGTTCCGCACAGGGGCAGCCCGGCACGGGCTGACGCGCGAGTTGCGCAAGCGGGCGGATGACGTGACCCTGAGACGAGTATCAGTGTCACCGAGAGTTCACCAGTGGTAACGCTGAGAACCAGCACACTGGTCGTGCGCGGCGGTCACCTTCGGCGCGCCCCCTCTTCGCCCGCACCTGACGCAGGCTAGCCCTACTTCCTCAGGGAGCCGCAGCCGTGATCAGCAGCACAAACCGGCATTGCACCGTAGAGCTCCAGGCTCTCCCGGAGCGGATCGGCCAGGTCCGCAGAATCGTATCGGCGCAGTTGCGCTACTGGCATTTGGACCAACTCATCGAGCCGGCCACGCTCGGCGTCTCCGAGTTGCTGACGAACGTGTATGTGCACGCCGAGCCCGACAAGCGCTGCACCGTGGACATCGTCTGGGTGCTCAATCAGCTCACCATCTCCGTCCGCGACGGCGATCCGCGGGAGCCCACTGCGTCGCAGGCCGACCCGTTCGGCACCCATGGGCGCGGGCTCGCCCTGATCGCGGCCGTCAGCGCGAGCTGGGGCGTGCGCACGGACGACGGCGGCAAGACCGTGTGGTTCGCGCTGCCCGCGCGGCAGACGGCCACCCGATCGATGCAACGCCTCCCCTACGAACCGTCGCTCCCCGTGGCCGAGCCCGCCCGCGGCACACCACTCCCCGCGGTCGAACCCGTCCTGCGCGGGATGCCGCTGATCGAGCGCCATGCCGTCAAGGCCACGGCGGCCCACTGACCACGGCTTCGCCGGCGCTACCGGCACGGCTGGGATTGCCGGCACGGCTGGGATTGCCGGCACGGCTGGGATTGCCGGTGGGCAGGAGGCGCAGCCCCCTGCCCACCGGCTCGGCGCGGCCCCAGGCGCGGCGCGGACCGGACCGGACCGGACCGGACCGGACCGGGACGCTGCCGCTCAGGTTCGTGCAGCGTCGCGAGCCGGGGCCTGGGTCACTCGGTGGCGATGGCGCGCAGCACGTCCAGGCGCGCGGCCCTGCGCGCGGGTCGCCAGGCCGCCAGCGCACCGGCCGCCACGCCCACCAGGCCCACGACGGCCAGTTGCTGCGGCGGCAGGGCGAAGGCGCCATCGCCCGAGTTCACCGCGGCCTTGACCAGCGCCCAGCCCAGGAAGCCGCCGAGGCCGAGCCCGCCGAGCGTGCCGAACGCGGCGACGAGCACCGACTCCCAGCGGACCATCGCGCGCAATTGGGCCTGGGTCTGGCCGACCGCGCGCAGCAGGCCGAGTTCGCGGGTGCGCTCGTGCACGGCCAGGGTGAGCGTGTTGGCTATGCCGAGCAGCGCGATCAGCACGGCGAGGGCGAGCAGCGCGTAGACGAGGGTGAGCATCATGTCGATGCCGCCCGCCGATGACTCCGCCCACTCGTCCCGGGTCTGTACCTCCGGGTTGCCCCAGTTCATGGCGACCTTCTCTACGGCCTCCTTGCCATCGGACGCCGCCTCATCGTCCTTGAAGGAGACAGCGACCAGGCTGTCGGCGTCCTGTGCCCGGTGCGGGGCCCAGGCCTCGCGGGTGATGATGTACTCGCCTGCCAGGTCCTTCTCCTCGTACACCGCGCGCACCGTGAACGACTGCCGCTGACCATCGGTGAAGGTGAGTTGGGTGGTGCTGCCGAGGCGCCAGTGGTGCTTGGCGGCCTCGCTTGCGGAGACGGCGATGCCGCTCTTGCCAAGGCCGGTGAAGTTGCCTTCCACGTCGCCGAGGTTCAGCACGCCCGACAGCGCGGCCGGGTCGGTGACGGTCAACTGGCGTCCGCTGCCATCGACCTTGGCGACGCCGCGGCCGAGGCCGAGCGCGGTGTCCACCTGCGGCAGCTTGTCCAGCGCGGGGGCGAGGCCGGGGCTGAGCCCGGAGCCGCCACCGCCGAACGCCGGGACACTGACCGCGACATCGCCCGCGAAGGTCCGCGAGACGGTCTCGTTCATCGTCGCCTTCAACGATGCGGCGAAGACGGTGAACAGTGACACCACGCTCACGCCGATCATCAGCGCCGTCGCGGTCGCGGCCGTCCGCTTGGGGCTGCGCAGCGCGTTGCGCCCGGCGAGCGCGCCGGTCACCCCGCGCAGTGAGCCGAGCGGCCCGCTCAGGGCGCGTACCGCGAGCGAGGAAGCCACCGGGCCCACCACCACGAAGGCGGCCAGCGTGAGGACCGAGCCGATGGCGGTCAGCATGACCGAGGGGGTATCGGCCAGCACCCCGAGCACGGTGACGCCGACTCCCACGGCTCCGAGGACCGCGCCGGTCAGCGTCCTGGCGCGGGAGGCACCGGAGTGGTCCACGGCCGTTTCGCGGAGCGCGGCCAGCGGTGCGGTGCGCCCGGCGCGCAGTGCGGGCGCCAGCGCGGAGCCCATGCACACCACAACGCCCACGACCAGCGGCAACAGCAGCGACAGCGCGCTGATCACCAGGTCACCTTCGGGGAAGGGGAAGCCGACTGCCCGGAAGAGGGCCTGGAGCCCGGCCGCCAGGCCGATGCCGCCGAGCAGCCCCGCGAGCGAGGCGGCGACGCCGACCACCGCTGCCTCCGTCAGCGCCCCGGCCATCACCTGGCGGCGGGCGGCGCCGAGGGCGCGTAGCAGCGCGTTCTCACGGGTGCGCTGGGCGACCACGATGGCGAAGGTGTTGTGGATGCTGAACGTGGCCACCAGGAGCGCGACGCCGGCGAAGACCAGCAGCAGCGCGGTGAACATGGTCAGGAAGGCACCGGAGATCTGGTCCAGGTTTTCCTCGGCCGACTCCTGCCCCGTGATCGCCTCGATGCCGCCTGGCAGCACCGGCTCCAGTCGCTTGACCAGTTCGTCCTGGCTGACGTCGGGGCCTGCGCGGACCTGGATGCTAGCGGCCTGGCCCGGCTTCGCGGTCAGATACCGCTCGGCGTCCTCCTGGGTCAGGCCGGTGAAGGTGACCTGGCCCATGCCGTCCTCGCCGCCGAAGGTGGCGATGCCGACGATTTTGATCTTGACGGGTTGCGGGGTACGCAGCACGGTGCTGTCGCCGATGTCCAGGTCGCCGGTCTTGGCGGCGCCCCGGTTGATGACGGCTTCGCCCGGGGCCCGAGGGGCGCGGCCGTCGGCGAGTTGGTAGGCGCCCAGTTCCTCGTCGGTGATCCAGTTGCCGGCGAGGGTGGGCGGGCCCTGGCCGCCGACCGCGTCGCCGTCCTTGCCGACGAGTTGGCCGGCGCCCTGGATGCTGGGTTCGGCCGCGGCGACGCCGTCCACGCGCTTGAGGTCGCGGGCCAGGGAGGTGGCGACCGGCTCCCTGCTGCCGGCGCCGTCGTCGGGCGTGGTGATGGCGTCGGCGCTGCGTACGACGGCGTCGGTGCCGCTGGTCGCGTTGCCGAACATGGTGTCGAAACTGGCCCGCAGGGTGTCCCCCATGACCAGGGTGCCGCCGAGGAAGGCCACGCCGAGCAGCACGGCGAAGAACGTTCCCACAAAGCGCCGCTTGTGGGCGCGCAGCGATGCCAGGCTGATCCGCGCAGCGGCGCGGTTGCCGCTCATGACGCCACCGCGCGGGCGGCTTCGGTGCTGCGGTCGAACGCCTTGAGGCGGTCCAGTACGCGTTCCGCGGTCGGGTTGGGCATGCGGTCTACGAGGCGGCCATCGGCCAGCATGATCACCTCGTCGGCGTGCGCGGCGGCGACCGGGTCGTGGGTGACCATGACCACGGTACGAGCCATGGTGCGTACGGCCCGACCGAGCAGTCCAAGGACCTCCTCGCCCGAGCGGGAGTCGAGGTTGCCGGTCGGCTCGTCGGCGAAGACCACGTCCGGGCGGCTGGCCAGCGCGCGGGCCACCGCGACCCGCTGCTGTTGGCCGCCGGACAGTTCGCTGGGTCGGTGGCGCAGTCGGCCGCCGAGGCCGACCACATCGATCAGGCTCTCCAGCCAGTCCGGGTCCGCCCGCTGGCCTGCCAGGTCCAGCGGGAGGCTGATGTTTTCGGCGACCGTCAGGGTCGGGAGCAGGTTGAATGCCTGAAAGACGAAGCCGACCCGCTCCCTGCGCAGCAGCGTCAGGCGGCGGTCGTCCAGCGCGCTCAGCTCGGTGTCCGCGATGAACGCGGAGCCCGAGGTGAGGGTGTCGAGCCCGGCTGCGCAGTGCATCAGGGTGGACTTGCCGGAACCAGAGGGGCCCATGATCGCGGTGAACTGCCCGACGGGGAACCCCACGCTCACCCCGTCCAGCGCCCGGACCTCGGTGGCGCCGGCCCCGTAGACCTTGACGGCGTCCACCACCTGAGCGGCGTAATTGGTGCCATCGGGGACGGTGTGCGCTGTGCTGCCCGCGGGCGTGGGGAGCGTGGTCATGAGGCACCGCCCTTGGCGCCGCGGCCGAACTCCTCGTCCAGTACGGACAGTCGCCGCCAGTATTCGTCCTCGTCGATATCCCCGGAGGCGAACCTGCCCCCGAGGATGGTCAGGGGCGAGTGCGCCCCGTGCGGCCACGGCGGCAGCGACCGCGCCCGCTGGCTCCGGCCGCGCCACACGGTGCGCCGCAACACGGTGATGCCACCCCCGATGACCAGGGCCCAGATAAGAGGAAAGAGCAGAATCCAGGGTCCTGGACCCCCGCCGTCGCCCCAGGCATGCGCGAGAGTGTTCATCGTGACCGGACTCCTCGGTTAGGGCTCGTGCTGTCCCTACCGAGCGTGGTCTGTGGCGGCTGCCCGGTCGTCGTACGACCAGCGGCAACTCGCGTACCCCACGGGGAGTAGCAACGGTCGCCGGGCGTACCTCCCTGGGCGATCGCGTGCCAAGGCAACTGCCGCAACTGGCGCGCGTTGTACGGTGAGGCCTTGGCTTGAGAGGAGCGGCGGTATGGGGTCGGAGATCGGGCTTGCGCGGGCGATTCGCGGCCTGCGGGCGGAGTTGGCGGAGGCGATGGCTGACGGCGAGGACGAGGCGATCAAGTTCCGTATCGAGTCCATCAGTCTCGATCTCCAAGTAGCCGTGGAGAACGCCCACGAGGGACATGCGGGGCTCAAGTTCTGGGTCGTCTCGGCCGATGCCGGCGCCTCCACCGCCTCCACCGCGACGCACTCCCTCTCCTTGCAGCTCGCCGCCGAAACGGCCGCGGGTGATCAGGTACGGATCGCCTCCCGGCCCGAACGGCGGCCGGACTGACGGCGCCCAGGGAGGACAACAGCGTGCGAGACCTGCCAGATCGGGCCGTCGAAGTGGTACGGGTCAGCCGATCGGATGGCACCGTGCGCTACGGGGGCTCCGGATTCCTGCTGACCGGCGAACTCGTCCTGACCGCACGGCATGTGGTGGACGACGGCGACTGTACGTACCGGGTGCTGCGGCCGGAGCCGCGTCAAGGCGCCAGCGAGGCCGCGGTCGAGCTGGTGGTGCTCGACGCGGAGCACGACCTGGCGCTGCTGGTCCTGGACGAACCGGTGGATGACCTGGCGCCGCTGCGCTTCGGGAGGCTACCGAAGGCGATCGGCACGGTGGCCTTTCACGCCATGGGATTCCCCCGTTTCGCCCGCGAGGACGGCCGGCCGCGTAGACGGCAGACCACCGGCACCATCCAACTCGCCTCGCTGCCCGGCGCCCACGGTCTCGACCTGTGGCACGACACCTCGCAGCCCACGGCCCTCACCGGCACCGGCTCACCGTGGGAGGGTTTTTCCGGCGCCGCGGTGCTCAGCCCGCGCGACCCCGGGCCCGATGCGCCCTACCTGATCGTCGGCGTCTACGCCTCTCACCTCACTCCGGCCGGGACCCGCGCCACCCTCGCGACCCGCGTGGACTCCCTCGCTGGCACGGGCAAGTTCGCCCGCTATCTGCGCGCCCACGAGGTCAATCCCGAACCGGTGGAAGTCCCCCTGCCGGGCGGGGCGCCCCGGTCGCTGCCCGCCAACGTCCGCACCCATGAAAGCGTGCTGGGCAAGCTGCGCGGCACCCGCAGCTATCTGCTGCCCGAGCGGCTGCCGTTCGTCAGCCCCGGGCCGCACAGCCAGGCGTCGCCGCAGCGGCTGCTGGCCCGTTTGACCAACCCCGAACGAGGGCGCGGCGTCCTGCTGGTGGGCGCGGCGGGCACCGGCAAGACCCGCACCTGCTTCGAGGTCGCACAGGCAGCGCACGATGACAACTGGCATGTGCTGCACATTCGTACCGACCGACAGCGCTCGCTGACCGTCGCCCATCTCGAACAGGCCGTCTTCGACGCCGGGCGCCCCCGGGTGCTGCTGGTCCTGGACTACCTCGACACCTGTGTGCAGCTCGATCTGGGCGCGTTGGCCGATGAGTTCATGCTCGGCGCGGCCGAGCGCGGCATCCAGGTCGCCTGTGTGGCATCGACTCGGCCAGGCACTCTACCGGTGCTGCGTAAGCGCGGTGTCCGGCAGCTCTTCGATGAGGTGACGCTCCGTCAGGACACTGGGCATCAGTCGGCCGTGATCGACGCGATGCTGCCGGTGGTCGCCCCGCGCGCGCTCGACGGTCTGGGGCAGGCGACGCTGCGTACGGCGTGCGGCCAGCGGCCCATCATCGCGCTCCTCGTCGCCGCGCAGATCGAACGGCGCTTCGGTGCCCGCCGGGACATGCCGCGCCTGTCCGGCTGGCGCAGCGACGACCTCTTGGCCTGGCTGGACCCGCGGCTTCAAGAGGACCGGCTGCGCTCCCCCGATGCGGCCGACTGGGAGGCGGGCGACGGCGGCCAACCGGCTCGCCCGCCCGGCGATCGACAACTGGCCGCCACCGTCGCCGCCTACGCCTGTCCGCAGCCAAGGGATGCAGTCGTCGCGGCGGTGGACGCCTTCCTCGACGGCCGGGGCAGCGGCCTCGACGGCGAATACATCGTGCGTACCCTGACCGAGCTCGGCTGGCTGGAAGAGCCGCACGAGGACCACCTCACGGTGGTCCATGACATCGTCACCGACGAACTCGTACGCCAACTCCTGCTACCAGCCGGCCCGGTGCACGCGGACTCGGTACGGGCCGTGTTCGCGACCTCCCTGATCAGCGCCCGCACCTTCGGCGGGTTCGCCGGTCACCTGGCGCGGCTGGCCGCCGATCTCGATGACGCGGACGGCCGCGAGGTGGCCCGCTTCGGTGGTGGCTTGCTGCGGGCCGAGGCACCTCGGATCGGCGCGCTCCTCAAGCGGTCCGGTGAGGAGGGCAGGCAGGCGCTGCTCACCTTGCTCAGCCGCAGGCCCTGGCGGGCGTCCATGGACGGGGTGTGGGACGAGGTGGCGCAGCCGTGGTTGGTGCGTGAGAAGGGCTCCCCCACCGCTCGTGCGCTGCTGGCCCAGGCCATCGAGTCGGCCACGGCCCAGGTGCCCGAGCGCCTGGTGGACGCCGCCCTGTCGTGGCTGTACCGGGGTGGCCCCGAGGCAGAGACCTCGCACCATGTCATCCACGCTCTTCTGGAGCGCCGCGATCTGCCCATCGGCTACCAGGAGCGGGTGGTGGCCTACGCCCTCGCCTGGCTTGAGCTGTGGAAGCGGCACCGCGCGGCGCGCTTTGTGCTCAGCGCGCTGCTGCGACAAGACCGCGCGCTGACCGCGGAGCGGCTGTCGATCGCCACCCAGTTCGCCTTCAACTGGCTGCACGTTCACCACACCACGGACGCCGCCCATGTGTTGCACCGGCTGCTGTCCCGCACGGACTTGGACCACGCCTGCGCCCGGCGCGCCATTTCCCTGGCGCTCAGTTGGATCGGCCACGGCCATGCCACGCAGCGGGCCACCAGCTTTGTGCTGGCCCCGCTGGTCGCCCATCCACAGCTCAACCGCCAGCAGCACAAGCAGACCGCGGGCCTGGCGCTGACCTGGCTGGCGAACAACGAGGCGGAGCCGGTGGCCCGGTTCGTCCTGAATGCCCTGCTACGCCGGAACGACCTGGCTGAGTTGCGCGCGAGCCGCGCCGTCGAGCAGGCACTCGCCTGGCTCGACCACGGCCACGCCCCGTCCCTGGCGGCGGCGCTGGTGCTCGGCCCGCTGCTGCCGCACCGCGCCCTGGCCGACGATGAGCGCGCCCAGGTGGTACGGATGGCGCTGGACTGGGTGAGCGGGTACGGCGATTCCCTCGCCGCCGGCTACGTTTTGTGTGCGTTGCTCTGTGACGGTGGCGTCCCGGCCCAGGACGCGGCAGACCTGGCCGAACGCGCGCTGGCCTGGGCCCAGGCCAACCCCGCTACGCCCCACGCCGCCCAGGTGCTGTGTGCCCTGCTCACGCGCACGGAGTCCGATGAGCGGCTACGCCGTACGGCCGACTTCGCCCTGCACTGGTTGGAGTCCTACGGCACCGACACCAACTCCGCCGCCGTACACCGCGCCGCTTTGTCCTGCCGCAACGTACGCCGCGACCAGGCGCGCCGCGCGGCCGACGCCACGCTGGACTGGCTGACGGCACGGGCCGGGACAGCCGACTGCCACGGCCCCGATAACCCGGGTGCCTGCGGTACCTGTGGCGACCGTGCCGACTGCGGTGACTGTGGCGGCTGTGGCGGCTGTAGCGGCTGTAGCGATTGCGAGGCGCCGCAGAGCGCGGACCAGGCGGGCGCCGCGGCCCCGGACCAGGACGTGGCAGCGGCAGCCGCCGGCGCGGACCTGGAATCGGGCCATGGAGTGGGGACGGCCGAAGGGCTCGGCGACGAGGTGGGCCCCACCTTGTGTGTGCTGCTCACCACCCCGGAGTTGCTAGCGGGGCAGGAGGCGCGCGCGCTCGGCCACGCGGTGGGCTGGCTCGGCCGTCCCTGGCGACACCGCGACCACGGCTTCTTGTGGCTGCGGGTACTGCGTTCACGCGGCTGGAGCGGTGGCAGCCGCGGCTGGCCGCAGGGCAACGGCCAACTCGCCGCGCCACAGCTGAGCGACATCGCGGCGATGCTGTGCTGTACGGGCCTCACGGCGCCCGAGGCGCAGAACCTGGCCGACCGCGCCCTTGCCCTCGCCGCGGACCCGGGCGCCCCCAGCCGCACGGTACGCGCCGCGCTCGCCGCGGTGCTCGGCTGCCCGCTGCTCACGGCACGGCAAGAGGCGATTGTCGTCGCGCGGGTGGAGCGGCTGCTCGCGGCGGATCACTCCAGCGGGGTGCTGGCTCCCCTGCTCGCCCTGCTCGCTCGCCCGCTGTCGGGCGCTGCGTACGCGCGCGCGACCGCTCTTGGATGTAGCTGGCTCGCCGCGCGCGAGAGCTCCGCCGACGCGCCACGGGTGCTGTTCGCGCTCGCCGACCGGCGACGGCTCGCCGACGACCAGCGACGGGCGCTGAACGTCCACGCACTGAATTGGTACGCGGTCAACCCTGAGCACGCCAGGGCGCCGGCAGTTCGGGCCTTCCTCACCGACCACGGGGACGACGCGTTCGGCCACTGGCTGCGAAGCGTGGAGGAGACCAGGGCCTGGCTGCTGGCCCACCCGGACGACCCTGAGCGCGGCGCCGTACTGCTACGGCTGCTGGCCGGGCCCGACGAGGTCCCGCTCAACACCGCTGAGCTAGCCCCTTCAACCACAGGCGGCGCATCGGGCACGTCGGGCGCCACGGACACGTCGGGCACCAGGGACACCACGAGCCCCACTGCTGACGACGACACGCAAACAGGGCGCGCCCACGGTCACGACGGCGGCGGTCGGCCCGCGGGGCGGCTACTGGAACGACGTCTCATGCTCTCCGCCGTGCACTCGGCGCTGACCTCCGTATTGAGCTGGCGGGACTTCGTGGCGCTTTTGGACAGTGCGGATCTCTTGCCGGAGCACAGGCGCGCGGTGGCGGGGCAGGCGCTGGCGTATCTGCGCTCGGACGGGGTGACCAAGGCGCGGCTCGTCATCATCGCGCTGCTACGCACGCCTGAGTTGACCGCGGAACAGCGGTGGGACGCGGCCGAGGAGGCGCTCGCGCTGCTGACCCGGACCAGCGGCAGAACGTTCAAGACCCGTCCGGTGCTGTTGGCGCTGCTACGCAACCGCGATCTGTCCCACGAGCATGAACAGGCCGCTATCGAACGGGCTTTGCGACAGGTGGACGGGGCGGACAGCAACGAGGCCAAGCCGCTACTCCGGCTCGTGCTCAGCCGGAATCTGACGGCTGAGCAGGCCGCGCGCGCCATCGGCTACAGCCTGGACTGGCTACTCAGACGCGAGCCGGCGGGCGGTGTCGGCTCGTTGGTGGCCGCGCTGCTTGAGCGGGATGAGCGGGATGAGTACGCCCCCGGCCAGTGGCAGCTCGCCACCGCGTACGCGCGAAGCTGGCTGCTGGCCAACCCGGAGCACACGGTCGCGGAGCGAATCAGCAGCCGCCTCGCCGCCGGGCCCGGCACGTGGTCGCCCGCCCCGACGCCGCACCCAACGGCCCCGATCCCCGGCCCCATCTCCCCCGCCAGCGGCTGACGCCGCATCGCCAGCCCGGCCTACCTCGGCTGCCTGGGCCTGGGGTGCGGCGATGCGGGGGGTACGAGGCCGCGGGGGCGCGGGGTGCGAGGGCGCGGGAGCGCGGGGTGCGGGGGTGCCCGCCAGCACGTCCGCGCCCCACCCGGCTACGGCGCGCCCCACCGGCCCGTACGGAATCACCTACCGCTGTCCGCTCAACAGCCCAGCGCCCCCAGCGGGTCGTCGAGCACCGGCTGCCAGGCCAATTCCGCCGCGCCCACCAAACTGTTGTAGTCGAGCGTGCAGGGCAGGATCGGCACCCCACCGCTGCGGCCCCACAGGCTGCGCTCCGCGACAACGGCGCGCAGCCGCTCGGGGTCGGCGTTGAGCAGGTCGCGATGCAGCCCGCCGAGAATGATCCGGTCCGGGTTGAGGATGTTGACCAGCCCGGCGAGGCCCTGGCCGAGCCGGTCGATGAGCAACTGGGCGGCGGCCCGTACCGACGGGTCGGCGTACTCCTCGCGTAGCAGCTCGCGCGCCTGCTGGAGCAGCGACACTTCGGGCCCGAGGTCGCGCCCGGCTGCGGCCAAGAAGGCCAACGGGTCGGCCTCCACATCGAGACAGCCACGGCTGCCGCAGTAGCAAGAGCGCCCCTCGGGTTGCACCGTCAGATGACCAACCTCCAGAGCAAGTCCGGAGCTGCCGGTGTGCAGCCGTCCATCGAGCACCAGCGCACCACCGACACCGCGATGTCCTGTGGCCACGCACAGCAGGTGTCGGGCGCCACGGCCGGCGCCGTGCCGGTGTTCGGCCAGTGCGGCGAGGTTGACGTCATTGCCGGTGTGGCCGAACACCACGCCGTGACTCGCATCGGCGCGGGCGATGGCCTGGTGGCCGAGGCTGGCCTGATGGTGGATATGGGGGCGGTGGCCAGGGGCGGGCTCGGGGGCTGCGCGGCTCGCGCTGGGGGCGTACGCACCGTTGCGGGCGCCGGCCGGCTCCGGGATGCCCGCGTCGGCGAGGCTACGGCGGAAGAGTTCCCGTACCGGCGCGCCGGCCTGCCAGGCGACATGCAGCGGATTGAGCGCGGTGCCCTCGGGTTCGGCGACGGCGGAAGGGACGGCAAGGCCCGCGCCGAGGCAGCGGCGGCCACTCGCACGGAGCAACCCTGCGCCCGCTGCGACGACCGCGTCCAGCACGGCCGCCGGATCGGCCGGCACCGTCATACAGCCGGGCGCTGTGGCGACGATCTGGCCGCCGAGTCCGACGAGCGCCGCCCGGAAGCCATCCACGTGCACCTGCGCCGCGAGCACGACCGGGCCGCCTGGTGCGACGGTGAGCCGATGCGAGGGGCGGCCCTGGGTTCCAGCGGCTGCACCCGGTCGGGAATCCACCTGGATGAGGCCGAGCGCCTCCAGTTCGGCGGCGACGGCGCCCGCAGTCGCACGCGTCACACCGAGCTCGGCGGTGAGCACCGCGCGGGTGGGCGCGCGGCCGGTGTGTACGAGTTCCAGCGCCGGGCCGAGGGCCCCGCGGCCCCGCTCCAGTCTTGTCCGTGTCTGGGTCACCCCCCTATTCTGGCTTTGTGCCGACGCTAAACAAAATACGGACGGCCACCCCGTGGAAACGGAGGGGCGCCGCCGTGGACCCGATCATCGCCCACCTCCGTACCGCACTGACCCTCTTCTTCGCCCTGGACGGCTTCATCTTCGCCGGCTGGGTCGCCCGCATCCCCGCCATCAAAGCGCAGACCGGCGCCTCGACCGGCGACCTCGGGCTCGCCCTGCTCGGCGTCTCGGCAGGAGCGGTGGCCACCATGATGATCACTGGACGGCTCTGCCAGCGGTATGGGCATCAGTCGGTGACGGTCGCCGCTGCGGTGCTGATGTCGCTGAGCGTCGCGCTGCCAGCGCGCACCCACTCGACGCTCGCCCTCGGACTGGTGCTGCTCGTCTTCGGCGCCGGCTACGGCGGCCTGAACGTGGCGATGAACAGCGCCGCAGTGGACCTGGTGGCCGCACTACGCCGCCCCGTGATGCCCAGTTTCCACGCCGCTTTCAGCCTCGGCGGCATGCTGGGCGCCGGCCTTGGCGGCCTGGTCGCAGGGCACCTGTCGGCCGCCACCCAGCTCAGCGTACTCACCGTCGTCGGCCTCGTCCTCACCGGCTTCGCCGGCCGTGCGCTGCTCGCCCACCCGGTGCCACAACGGCCGCGCGAGCAGCCGCCAGCCTCCGGAACGCGGCCACGCCCACACCAGGTGCGCGAGCCGATGCACGGAGCTGACGTACTCCGCGGTGCCGGTGGGAGCCGTCAACGCGGCGAGCCCGGCAAGGCAGCGGCCCGGCGGGCCCGGCGGCTGGTCTCCGTGTTCGGGCTCATCGCCCTGTGTACGGCGTACGGCGAGGGCGCGCTGGCCGACTGGGGCGCACTTCACCTCAAGCAGGACCTGAACGCTCACCCCGGCATCGCCGCCGCCGGCTACTCGGTCTTCGCCGCCACCATGACCATCGGACGGCTGACCGGCACGGCGCTCCTCGAACGATTGGGCCAAACTCGGGCTCTGGTAGCGGGCGGCGCAACGGCCGCCGCAGGAATGCTGCTCGGCGCGCTTGCGCCCACCATCTGGCTCACGCTCATCGGCTTCGCCATCACCGGGCTCGGCCTAGCCAACATCTTTCCCATCGCCATCGAACGCGCGGGCGCGCTCACCGGCCCGAGCGGCGTCGCCACCGCTTCGACATTCGGCTACGGCGGCATGCTGTGCGGCCCGCCCGCGATCGGTTTCATCGCCGACTGGTACACGTTGCCGATCGCGCTCACGACGGTCGCCCTCCTGGCGGCGATCGCCGCGGCCATCGCGTACGCCACCCGCCATGCGCTCCGGCCGACAGACGGTTGAACACTCACTCGCGAGGCGTTGCACCGTCCGGCCGTGCGGGGGCTGACGCCGGCTTTTGGTCGGGGCCGACGGCTTCGCCGCGGAGGGGTCCAGGCTCATTGTCAGTGCCTCCTGGCACACTCCGGGCATGGAGACCACGAAGTTGCTTCAGATCCTCGCCCGCGACGGTGAGCTGCTGGCCGATGCCGCAGAGAGAGCCGAGTTGGACGCCCGCGTAGCAAGTTGCCCCGAGTGGACCGTGCGCGATCTCGTCGCACACACCGGCCGGATACACCGGTGGGCTACCGGCTTTGTGGCACACCAGCTCACCGAGCCGCGCCGCCCACCGCAGGACCCGGAGTTGCAGGGGGCCGAGTTGCTCGCGTGGTTTCGGGAAGGCCATGGCGCGCTGGTGAGCGCGCTTCGCTCGGCCCCGGATGACCTGGAGTGTTGGACGTTCTTGCCCAGCCCCACGCCGCGAGCCTTTTGGGCACGCCGCCAAGCGCATGAGACCGCGATACACCGAGTCGATGCCGAACTGGCGCGCGGCGCGGGCGTCTCGCTCATCGACGCCGACTTCGCCATGGATGGCGTCGATGAGTTGCTGACCGGCTTCCACGGACGCGAGCGCAGCCGGGTGCACTCGGAGCAGCCAGTTGTGCTGCGGCTGCACAGCACGGACACGGCGGCCCGCTGGACGGTGCGTCTCTCGGACGGGCCGCTGGCGGTGGAGCGCCAGGGCGAGGGGGCTGCGGCACCGCAGCAGACCGCCATCGATGAGGACACTGAGGGCGCGGCGCGAACTCAGGCGGCGCAATGCACCCTGATCGGTTCGACGGCAGATCTCTATCTCACGCTGTGGAACCGGCCGCCGAGCGGGGAAGTGCGCACGGAGGGTGACACGGCCGTCGCCGCGTTGTGGCGCGAGACATCGGCCATCGTCTGACCGTGCCCGAGGTCACCAACTGTCTGGGAGAGACATGAATGACGGGAACGGACGAAGCCAGCGGAAACGGCAGTGCCGTGGAAGGAGGCGCCCACCACGGGCGGGGCACACGGTCGGGTTCCTCCGTGACTGCTGACCGTACGCCGCAGGGGACAGGCGCCCCAGACGTCACGAGCGCCCCAGACGGTGCAGACGCGGGCTGGCGGTGTGCCGGGCCGCGCTGGCGTTCCGCCGCGGAGCCCGCCCTGCTGTGGCGGCATCCGGCCCATGGCGAGCGCGCGTCTCCCCTCTCCACGGGACGACTTATCGCGTTCACCACCCGCGCAGAACGCGGCTGCCTCGGCGTACGCCGAGGTGACCGGCACACGCCCTGCCCGGTGGCCGCGCCGATCTCTCCATCGGCTGTCTCCGCGCAGTGCCCGGATTGCGCCCGCCTCGACCGTTCGTACTCCGTCGCCGCCGACACCCGCACCGACGACCGACGACCGTACGACGTCTATCTCGCCTGGTTCGGCCCCGGTTGGATCAAGGTCGGCATCACCGCGACCGAGCGCGAGGGGGCCCGACTGCTTGAACAGGCCGCCCTTTCCTATGTGTTGCTCGCTCGCGGCCCGCTGATGGCCGCGCGCCGCGCAGAGGCGGTGCTGGGCGCGGCTCTCGCCGTGCCCGATCGTTTTCCGTACGCGGCCAAGCGCGCCGCTCGCCAGCATCCGACGCGGCGCGAGGACCGCGCCGCCGAGCTCACCGCGCTGCATGCCCGGGCCCACGAGTTGGCCGCCCTGCCGGAGTCGCTTCGCCCGCTGACCTGTGCCCCCGTCCACCACGACGCGGCGTTCGGGCTCGACCGCATCGGGCCGTCCGCCCCGCACGGGCTCGTGCTGCTCGGCTCGCACTGCACGGTGGCCGGGCATGTGGCGGCGGTAGCGGGCCCCGACGTCTATCTGTGCGGCACGGACGGCCGGCCGCTGCTGCTCGATGCTCGGCACCTCGCGGGCTGGCCCCTGGTGGCAGCGGACCCTGCGGCCATGACCACGGCACGCATCCGTCCGGCACCGGGCACGCCCCAGGAGCCGGCAGCCCTGTTTTAAGAGCCACGGCTCACCCCAGGGTTGTGCCCCCGCCGTAGCGGCTAGGCGCTCGCGGTATCGCGGCGTACAGCGCACCGGCCGGACGGGGCGGGCAGCGCCTGGTTCGATCAGCCAAGCCAGCCTGGTCGTACCAGCCCTGACTCGTAGGCGAGCACCACGAGTTGAGCTCGGTCGCGGACACCGAGCTTGACCATGGCCCGGCTGACGTGGGTCTTTGCCGTGAGCGGGCTGACAACGAGGCGGCGGGCGATCTCCTCGTTCGACAGACCGATGCCGACGAGGGCCATCACTTCGCGTTCGCGGTCGGTGAGTCGTCCCAGCTCGGCAGCGGCAGCGGGTTCCTTGGAGCGCGCCGCGAACTCGGCGATCAAACGACGCGTGACACCGGGTGAGAGCAGCGCATCACCACCCACCACGGCGCGCACCGCACGCAACAGTTCCTCCGGTTCGGTGTCCTTGACCAAAAAACCGGACGCGCCGGAGCGAATCGCCTCAAAGACATACTCATCCAGCTCAAAGGTGGTGAGCATGACCACCCGAACGTCACCGAGCGCCGCGTCTTCGGTGATCTGCCGGGTGGCGGCGAGCCCGTCGAGCAGCGGCATGCGAATGTCCATGAGGACGACGTCGGGCCGCAGTTCACGGACCTGGTGCACGGCCCCTTGACCATCGGCGGCCTCGGCGACCACCTCAATGTCGGGCTGGGCCGCGAGCAACGCCCGGAATCCGGCGCGTACCAGCAGTTGGTCGTCGGCTAGCACGACGCGAATCACAGGGTCTCCTTGTGCGGCAGGGGGATGCAGGCGCGGACGCTGAACCCTCCTTCGGGGCGTGGTTGGGCCTCGACCGTGCCCCCGAAGGCAGCGGCACGCTCCCGCATGCCCACCAGCCCGTTACCGCCGGACATGCTATCCGCACGCCCGCCGGTGGCGTCTGAGCTGGCCGGTCCGTCGTCCTCGATCAGCAGGTGCAGCTCTTGCGGTCCGTAGCGCAGGGCTACGCGTGCGGTGCGCGCCTCGGAGTGGCGGACGATGTTGGTCAGCGCCTCCTGCACGATGCGGAAGGCGGCCAGGTCGGCACCGGGCGGCAGGTCGGCCCTGCGGCCCTCGGCGCGGACCTCGACGTGAAGTCCGGCGGCCGATGCCTGCTCGGTCAGTTCGGGCAGCCGATCCAGGCCCGGCGCGGGCGAGCGTGGCGCGCTGCCTGGGGTGCGGAGGCTGTCGAGCACCTGCCGCACCTCTCCGAGCGCTTCCTTGCTTGCCGCCTTGATGGTGGTCAGTGCGGCTCGGGCCTGTTCCGGGTCCTGGTCAAGCAGCGCAAGGCCGACGCCCGCCTGCACATTGATGACCGAGATGCTGTGGGCCAGGACGTCGTGCAGCTCGCGGGCGATGCGCAGCCGCTCCTCGTCAGCGCGGCGACGTTCGGCCACTTCGCGCTCGATGCGCTCCCGGCTGAGTTGTTCGTTGCGCACGCGGGCGAGTTCGGACAGGGCGAGGATGACCAGCACCCAGGCGGCGATACCCATCTCCTGCCACCAACCGGCGGCGGTGTCGTCGGCTGGTGGCAGCCAGCGGTAGAGCCAGTGCGTGACCAGTGCATGTCCCAGCCAGGCCATGCCGACCGCGCCCCAGGCGGCGTGCCGGTGGCCCATGGTGATGGCGGAGAAACAGGCGACAGCGACGCTGAAAACGATCGGTCCGTACGGAAAGCCCGCCGCAAGGTAGACCGTGGCGACGGCGCAGGCGGCAAAGACGGTGGCTCGCGGATAGCGGTGCCGCAACACGAGCAGTGCCGGGCCCAACACCAACAGCAGGCGGGCCAACGGGTTGAGGTCAACCCGGTCCTGCTGGTGCTGGGAGGCGACGGTGGTGCCGACGAGTTGCACGAGCGCCAGGGCCAGCGAGGATATCCACGGCAGTCGCCCGGCGGGTGGGTCGGTCCACCGCCGCCAGGGTGGCCCATCGCTCCGCCACCGCCTGGGCTCCCGCGCCTCGCCCACTCGGTGGACTCGTTCCGTGCTCATGCCGCAACGCTAGACCGCGCAGAAGCGGCGCGCGTCAGCCAGTCGCGGTGCTCGTCCCTACTCCCTGGGTAGTAGCCCGACTTGGCGAGCAAGACCGGTAGCAGCCTGATCGAAGAACGCCTCCCGCGCCTCAACAACGTGGTTGAACTGACCGAAAACCTCAAAGTTGACCAGCCCGAACAACTGCGCCCAGGTCGCGGTGAACCCGGCCAGCGCCGGGACAGGTAGATCGACACCCAGCTCGTCCGCCAACCGTCGCGCGTCCTCGCGCACCGGCGCCGGCGGTTCTGCCATCGGGTGCAGCGCTCCGGTCCGGTGCGCGTCGCGGAGTACGGCAATGAGGGCGAGGCCGACACGGGCGGCAGGACCGACCGTGTCCTGGGGTGCTTGGTAACCGGGTACGGGCGAGCCGTAGATCAGCGCGTACTCGTGCGGATGAGCCAACGCCCACCTGCGTACGGCCCCGCAGACGGCGGTCCAACGCTCGGCTGGCGCACCGCCGGCTGCGGAGGCGAGCGCGGTCTCCGCCGCCTCGCCCAACGCGTCGTAGGCATCGATGATCAGGGCGGTCAGCAGGTCGTCCCGGCTGGGGAAATAGCGGTACAGGGCGGAGGAGACCATGCCCAGCTCGCGAGCGACCGCGCGCAGTGACAGCTTGGCGGCTCCCTCACGGGCAAGTTGCCGTCCCGCCTCTTCCTTGATGGCGGCGGTTACCTCGTCGCGAGCCCGTTCCCTGGCTCCCTTGATCGCGCTCATACACGTCAGTCTGCCACTCCATGGGAGCACCAGCCAAAAAAAAGAGCAGTGCTCTTGTTTTGTGGCGGCGCTTCGTAGACACTGATCTCAGGCGAGAGCGCCGATCTCTCTATGCTCCCGGCTATCTGTAGTTTTTCGCGATGCGCGTCTGGGCGATCAGCGTCTGGACGGCAATGCCTGAAGGGAAGGCCCGCCATGGCGCACTACATCAAGCCCGGCCGATTTGAGGCCCGAGTGATCGGCGGCACGATCGCCTGGCTGGCTCGGCGGGGCATCTCGCTAATGGGCAGCGCCGAACTGTCGGTGCGCGGTCGCACCACCGGCGAATGGCGCAGCCTCCCGGTCAATCCGCTGCCCCTCGATGGCGGGCACTATCTGGTCTCCGCCCGGGGCACCACTCAGTGGGTGCGCAACATGCGGGCTGCGGGCGGCGGACAGCTGAGGAAGGGGCGACGCATCCAGGTCTTCCGCGCCATAGAACTGCCCGAAGGCACGGAGAAAAACCGGGTAATCCGGGCCTATCTCAAGCGCTGGGCCTTCGAGGTCGGCAAGTTCTTTAACGGCGTGACCGGCACCTCAAGCGACGCGGAAGTGACCGCAGTCGCCGTACGACACCCTGTCTTCACGATCAATTACGAGGACGATGACCCATGCGCACCACACACGACATGGCAGACGCCCGCCGCCGTATCGGGGCCGGGGGCCTCCGCATCGGGGCCGGGACAAACCGGCGCGAGCGAGCAGAGCACGGCAGGGACGTCCCTCAACAGCGGCCTCAAGCCTGCGGGCACGACACACGCCGACTGAATCCGGAGCACGGCCTAGCCGGGCCGCGCGCCGGCCATCACCGCCCGGCCTACCTACGAGAGAGCACGCCCGCCTGCCGGCCCGATCCGCACGACACCCGGGGCACCTGCCACCAACGGCGCCGGTGCCAGAAGCAAGGGTGCACATGGCCCGTGCCCGGAGGCATTGGGCCGCCCTCTCCCGCAGGCCGAGGCCCGTTGCCCTTCCGCCCTGTCCGTTCGCACGCGCAACCGCGTCGGCGGCTCATCCACGCAGCAGCCCACCAGTGGATGGCCGCCCACCTCCACCACTCCTCGCCACGGTGGGCATGGGCGCCAGCGTCAACCGCGGTCGAGAACCATCATCAGACGGCGCGCAGAGGGGTGCGTGCGAACGATCTCGGCCAGCGTCGTCGTGCCACGCGTGATCTTCGCAAAGGCCCGCCAGGCCGGGCGGAGGCCGGTAATCGCCGCGTGCACCATGCCGGGCCTGCGCTCGAAGGCCAGCAGCAACCGCCGCCCGACCCCCATCTCCACACCGAGCCCGGACTTGATCGCGAACGCATAGTTCAAGGCCTGCCGCCGCGCGTCTACCGCGTCATGCGCCTCCGCTATCCGCACGGCCCACTCCCCCGCCAGTCGCCCCGATCGCAGCGCGAAGGAGATCCCCTCTCGGGTCCACGGCTCCAGCAGCCCCGCCGCGTCGCCGCAAACGAGTACGCGGCCACGCGAAAGCGGCGAATCATCGGAACGGCAGCGCGTGAGGTGACCGGAGGAAACGCTCGGCTCAAACCCGGCGAGCCCAAGCCGGGCGATGAAGTCCTGGAGGTATCGCTTGGTGTCGGCGCCCTCGCCGCGCGCCGAGATGACGCCGACCGTAAGGGTGTCGCCCTTGGGGAAGACCCACCCATAACTGCCGGGAATGGGGCCCCAGTCGATCTGCACCCGGCCCGCCCAGTCCTCGGCAACAGTCGGCGGCACCGGGATCTCCGCCTCCAAACCAAGGTCCACCTGCTCGACCTTGACGCCCACGTGCCCCGCTATTCGGCTTGCGCTGCCGTCAGCTCCGACGACAGCACGGGCGAGGATGGTCTCCCCATCCGCGAGCACAACGGCGACGGTGCGCCGGTCGGGTACAGAGGTGCCGTGCTGCTCGACCCGGGAGACCATCACGCCCGTGCGCAGGGTGGCGCCCGCGGAGGTGGCCGACTCCACCAAAGCGGCATCGAACTCGGGCCGGTTGATCAGCCCGAAGAGCATCTGCTTGGACCGCCGGGTGCGGGAGAGTTTTCCGTTGAGCGAGAAGGTCACGGCGTATACCCGGTCGCGCAGCGGCAGTTCGAAGCCTGGCGGCAGGGCCTCGCGGGTGGGCCCGATGATGCCCCCGCCACACGTCTTATAGCGGGGTAGCTCCGCCTTTTCCAGCAGCAGAACCCGGCGGCCTGCACAGGCCGCGGCGTGCGCGGCGGACGCGCCCGCCGGGCCCGCACCTACGACCACGACGTCCCACGCCGACTCATTGTCGTCGGCCGCGTCGCCGCCGCTGGAATCGATCCCGCCGCTGTTGTCGCTGCTCACGATGCGCTACTACTCCCGCTCGACCACTCACTTCGGCTACCGCTCGCATCCTACGGCGCGCCGCCCCGCGGCCCCGCTGTGGGAAGATCGGTGCACCCTTCGCCCGTACGTACGGACACAACGCCGCGCCCACAAGGAGCGTTCCATGGACCAAGCCTCTGTTCGCCAGCCCGACCACACCGCGCTGGCCCAAACCGTGGCCACACTCCAGTCCCGGGCCCGTGTGGAGCTGGCCGAACTGGTGGCCTTCAGGTCCGTAGCGGACCCGGCGCAGTTCCCCAAAAGCGAGTGCGAGGCCGCCGCAAACTGGGTGGCCGACGCGCTGCGCGGCGAAGGCTTCCAGGACGTCGCCCTCCTCGACACTCCGGATGGCACCCAATCCGTCTACGGGTACCTGCCCGGCCCCGCAGGCGCTCCGACCGTCTTGCTGTACGCGCACTACGACGTCCAGCCACCCCTGGACGAGGCCGCCTGGATCTCTCCGCCATTCGAGCTGACCGAGCGCGATGGTCGCTGGTTCGGACGGGGCGCCGCCGACTGCAAGGGCGGCCTGATCATGCACCTGACGGCGCTGCGGGCCCTGCGGGAGCATGGCGGCATACCCGTCAATGTGAAGGTGATCTGCGAGGGCTCCGAGGAGCAGGGCACCGGTGGGCTTGAGCGGTACGCGGAGGCCCACCCCGAGCTGCTGGCGGCGGACACCATCATCATCGGGGACGCGGGGAACTTCCGGCTGGGCCTGCCGACCGTGACGGCGACGCTGCGGGGGATGACGCTGGTGCGGGTGAAGGTGAACACCCTGGCGGGCAACCTGCACTCGGGCCAGTTCGGCGGGGCCGCCCCGGACGCACTGGCAGCTTTGATCCGGGGGCTGGACTCGCTGCGCGCCGAGGACGGCTCAACCACCGTCCAGGGTCTGGCGGCCGATGCGAGCTGGACGGGTCTCCAGTATGCGGAAGAGGATTTCCGCAAGGACGCGAAGGTGCTCGACGGTGTGGAGCTGGTCGGCTCCGGAACCATCGCGGACCGGCTCTGGGCCCGCCCGGCAGTAACCGTGCTCGGCATCGACTGCCCACCGGTAGTCGGCGCCACCCCCTCCGTACAGGCGAGCGCGAGCGCCTTGGTGAGCCTTCGGGTACCGCCGGGCGCGGACGCGGCCGAGGCCACCACCTTGCTGGCCGCGCATCTGAAGGCGGCGATTCCGTGGGGAGCGCGGATAGCTGTGGAGCAGGTTGGCCAGGGTCAGCCGTTCCGTGCCGACACCAACAGCCCCGCATACGCATCGATGGCCGACGCCATGCGTATCGCCTACGAGGGCCAGGACATGCAGATTTCCGGCATGGGCGGCTCGATTCCGCTGTGCAACACGCTGGCCGCGCTCTACCCGGCGGCCGAGATCCTGCTCATCGGGCTGAGTGAGCCGGAGGCACAGATCCACGCGGTCAACGAAAGCGTCTCGCCGCAGGAGTTGGAGCGGTTGTCGCTGACGGAGGCGCTTTTCCTCCTCGGGTACGCGGCGAGCGCTCCGGCGTAGCCGGCACTGCCCCATACCGTCCAGCGGACGGTTCGGAGGCGGGCGCAGCGTCTTGGCCTGCCGCCGGATCGCTACCGGGCCGCCATCCGGCACATCGTGCGACCGGACCAGACCGACCGGCCAGCCGCAGCACTGAGCACGACGTCGGACGCAACGCCTGGCCATGGCGGTGGCCGCAGCCGTAGCTGTGACCGCATCCGTGGCCAGGCCAACAGGGCCGCGGTGATGTCGGTGATTGCGGTGATGCTGGCCGTGATAGTCGGGCGTGGCGCGGACGTCGTGTGCGCGGGCAGTGGCGCGGACGTCGTGTGCGCGGACAGTGGTGCGTCGGTGTGTGGTGCACGCGGTGCGCGGTCAGACCCTGGGGGGCGTGGCGTGGCGGGGCAGGGCGAGCTCGAACCAGACGACCTTGCCCTTGCCCAGCCGGGTGACACCCCACGCCCGGGCCAACTTGCTCACCAGAAACAAGCCCCGGCCCGTCTCGTCCAGCGGATCGGGCAGGCGCGCGTAAGGCGAGCCGGCACCGTCGTCACGCACCTCGCAGACCAGAGCGTCCGCGAGCCACAGCCGGATGCTGAGGGCATGGTCGGCGTGCCGAACGGCATTGGTGACCAGTTCGCTCACCAGGAGTTCGGCGACATCGATGAGTTCCGACAGGCCCCAGCGGCGCAGGGCGCCCACCGCGAAGTGGCGGGCGCCAGCGGGGCTAAGCGGTGAGACATCGAGTTCGCGCGAGCGCATATGAGAGGCGGGGATGCCGTCGAGGCAGGCGAGAACGAAGGCGGTTCCATCATCGACCAGCCCCGCCGGCTGGGTGGCTAGCAGTCGGGCCTCCAACCGGGCCAAATATGCGGGGTCTCGGGTGGCCCGATCCGCCGGTGTATCACGGGGCACCCGACCCGGTGCGTCAACCGAGCCCGCCCGGTCCGGGGTGCCGGCTCGGGCGGCCCGGCCCGGCGCTTCGTCAGGGGCCACCGTGGCGGAATCGGCTAGCGCGGCACGGAGCAACTCCAGGCCGGTATCCACCGGCAGGTCCCGGGACTGGACGAGGCCATCCGTGTAGAGCACAAGCGTCGATCCGGGCGGCGCCTCCACGCTGAGCGACTCGAAAGGCACCTCACCCACCCCGATGGGCACACCGTTGGGCGTGTCGAGAAGTCGCACATGACCGGACGGCAGCAGCAAGAGGGGAGGCAGATGCCCGGCGTTCGACAACACCATGCGGTGCGCGGAGGGGTCGTACACCGCAAGCACACAGGTGGCCAGCGCCTCGTGGCCGAGCATCCGCACTTGCTCATCCAGCCGGTAGAGAATCTCATGCGGTGGCAGATCGAAGCCCGCCAAGGTCTGCACCGCCGCACGCATCTGCCCCATCACGGCGCTGGCCAGGCCGGACCGTCCAATCACATCGCCGACCATCAAGGCGATCCGACCACCCGGCAACCGCACCGCGTCATACCAGTCGCCGCCGGACCCCACCGCGCCCGGCACATATCGGCAGACATAACGCACACCCGCCAGCACTGGCATGCTCCTGGGCAGCATGCTGAGTTGAAGTGCTTCGAGAAAACCGGCGTCTGACGGCTCGGCGAACGCGTACCGCGGATACGAGTTCCCCGCGGGGCTGCTCAGATCGGGCCGACCCCGGTCGGCTCCGGCCTGATCGTCGGCGCCCGTGGCATGGCCGCCGTCGCGCCGGTTGGACTCCACCGCGTCCAACTGGCGTTCCAGCGTCCGGCAGGTCGCCTCGGCAGTCTCGACCCGCTGCTCAGCGGCGCGTAGCCGCACCCGCAACCGATGCACCTCGGCATTGAGGGCGTCGCGCTCGGCGCACATCCGTTGCTTCTCATCGCGCCACAATTCGACGGCGGACTCGGAAGCGTCCCGTTCTCCACTGTGGTCCAACACCAGTTGTCGCAGCTGAAGTTCCACATCTCGCACCCGATGCTCGCGGTCGGTCAGCGCCTCGGCGAGCGCCCGGCACTCCGTCTCACCGGTACGGGCCTGCCGGTCCGCATCGGCCAGCCGAAGTTGCAACAGCTGGATGCGGTCGGAGGTGCTGCCGCGGGCAGCGAGTGCCTGGCGGTACAGGCCGTCGATCAGTCCCAGAGTCTGCGGTGTGACGGAGTTCCCGCTGTGCTCCGCGACATCGTGCAACAGGTTGTGCACGAACTCCCAGGGCGGCATGCGCGTACCACTCAGATAGCGACTCACGGCCGACTTATCGAGAAAGCGGCGTGCGGCGTAGCGAGTGACGGACAGGTTCAAGGAGCGGAACAACGAACGGAGGTTGTCCGCGAGTTGCTGTGCTTCGGGGGACAAGTCCGCCCGCATGGGCGCCAACCCACCATCAACAGCGCGCTCCCCGCTCATGCCGGTCCTCATCTCCCCTACCTATACCCGGCGTTGCGCTACTCGGCAACGCGTTGCCCGGGGCGCAACACCCCGTCCCTGCGGCAGCGTTGCGCGTAGTCGGCCTCGCTGCCGCACAGCACGATATCCGTACTCCACACTCATCACGGGAGAGACAACCATGTCTCCTGCACCATCGGGGGCCGGATGGCCGCACACCGTCTTGGCCGCGCTGCTCGCCGCCTTTAGCTACGGCTGGGGGCCGGACGAAGTCCGGACCATGCTCTATGCGTTACTGGCAGTGGTGATCGTCGCCGGAGCCACCCAGAGCCGCTGACCACCACCCACACAGCCGCCTTTCCCGCCACCGGTGGGCCCGGCCCGGTACACACGGCTGCGCCGCAGCAACGCACGGGCTTCGATGTGTCTGCGTCAGGTCGAGGCTGGAAGAGCCGTCCTGCCAGCAGCCGTTTACTCGACCGGTTCGCCCGGCAGCGGCTCTTCCGCCCCCTGCGCACGTGCGGCCCCCGTTCCATTCGGCGGCTACCCGGCTACCCAGGTTGCCCGATCCGCGTTGGCTACGCCGCGTGCGGCCCGTCGCCGACCGGAGTGCCCGCCTCCAAGTTGAGCGGGCGACCACGTTCCCGCGCGCGAAGCGCCCACCGCAGCCTGCTCAACTTGTTCGGGGTCAACAAATCGGCTGCCTCGTCCTCGGTGACAAACCGCCAGCCGCGCAGTTCTTCCGCGGGCAGCAGCAGCTTCTGAGCCTGGCCGCTGCTCAGCCGCCCGCCGTCGAACAGCAACCGCACCCCACCGAACTTGGGAGGTTGCGGCGGTTCCCAGTCCACGACGAGCAGCCGCAGCGGATCATCGATGCGTACCCCGAGTTCCTCGACAACCTCACGCACTCCGGCGTGCGAGGGCGGTTCGCCCGGTTCGACGACCCCGCCGGGGAACTCCCAGCCCGGCTTGTAGGTCGGATCGACCAGGAGCACTCGGTCGTCCTGGTCGAAGAGCAGCACCCCGGCGGCCACGGTCTCGGCCGTGGGCTCCGGCGTCTGCACGATGCCGCAGGCTCCTGCCTCGTCGCGAAGCGCATCGGCCACCCGCTCGGCGGTTTGCCGCGGAGTAAGCCGGTCAGTACGTATGACGTACGCATCGGCGGCCAGCCACGGCAACGCGGACTGGTAGGGCGCAAGGTGGTCCAGACACCAGTTTCGTACGGAGGCGCCGTCTTCCTCCCGCTCGGCAAGGCGCTCGCGGCTCGCGATCCGCTCTCGAAGGATCGTTTCCTCCGTATGCAACAGGACGTGGCGCACGAAGATGCGTCGGGCCGCGAAGCCGCCGAATATCTCATCTCGGTAGTCCTGTCGCAGCAGCGTCATGGGCACCACCAACACGCCGCCCACCTCCGCGAAGAGCGCCGCTCCGGTGTCCACGACCAGACGGCGCCAGGACGGCAGGTCTTGGTAGTCGCTCACCTCCTCAAGGCGCTTTCGGGGCAGCATCATGCGCAGACCGTTGCCGACCAGTTCGGGATCGAAAAGCGTGCTGTCGGGCAAAAGCTCACACAACTCGCGCGCCGCACTGGTCTTGCCCGCGCCGAACGTGCCGTTCAGCCAGACGATCACGGGTCCCCCCTCCTCCGTAGGCGTCAGAGAATTGCCCGCATCACCCTGCCACGAAAACGTGTGCGGACCGCAGGGGGCTTTCTCCGCCCCGCCGGGCGAGCATGCTGGGGCCCAGGTAGGCGATACGAGGACCGTGCACGCCGTGGCGGGGCATTTCCCTGTCGTCCCCCGTGCTGGACAACGCGCCCTGGCTGCGTTGAGAGCCGCCGGCACCGCGGCGATGGCGGCGAGCACGTCCCCGTTGAGCGGTCGTCCGCGCGGAGCAGCCGGTCACACGAAGCGGGTTTCCCCGTGGAGCGTGCGGTGACGCCACTGACGAACATGAGCCATGGTGGTCAGCAGACCGGCAGGCCCGGGGCGGGCTGGTCGTTTGCTCCACCCTTCAGGTAGACGACGCTGACGTACACACCGGCGTTACCGCTGTCGTCGTCGGTCTTGGCCCACCAGACGTTGGTCCAGGCACCGGATGACTCCCGGCGGCCCAGATTTTCCTGGCAGAAGAAGTAGTTCACGCCGCTATTCAACGTCCCAACCTGGGACCCGTCGCGGCTGTAGGAGGTCGCAGACTTCCACACCGTGCAGTCGTGCTTACTCGGGCCCGCGCCCGATGGATGGCAGACCGGCGCGGAAGACTGAGATGGCGAAGTACCGTGCTCAGGCTTGGTCTTCCCCGCGTCGTCCCGCTTTCCGGCGTCGCCCTGGCGGCCGTCTTGCTTGCCGTCCTCGCCGCCGCTTCCACCACCCTTACTGCCCTTACTGCCTTTACCATCCTTGCTGTCCTGGTCATCTGTGCGGCTCTCGCCGTCGCGCCGGCTGTCCGGCTCGCCGCCTGCTGACCCCGTCTGAGCCGGCGACGAAGCGCCCGCTGGACGCTGCTCGCCCTTGCCACCGCCCCGGCCCTGATCGGCGGGCCCGCCACCCGGTGCCGTAGCACCGTCAGGGCGGCCCGATGCCCCGCCGCCCGCCCGAGGGGTGTCATCGCCGCCTTGCTCCGTCAGCGCGTACGCCACGCCACCACCGACCAACACGGTCGCAGCCGCCACCGCGACCAACGTGGTCCGCCGTTTACGTCGAGGCGCGGGCAGCCGTCTGGTCGGCCTGCGACCATCGGCTACCCAGGTGTCCCCAGCACTGCCGGCACCCCCCGCGGCGCCATCTGCGCTCTTCGCAGACCCGGCACCCCGTCCATCCCCATCCGCCGCTCCCACACCCACAGGACCCATATCCGCACCAGGTATCCCAGCCACACCAGATGTCGCAGCCACACCAGGTATCCCAGCCACATCAGGTGTCGCAGGCGCATCGAAAGTCCCGGCCACACCCGACGCGTCATAGGCCCCAGCGGCACCGAAAGGCCCCACCTGACCGGCCGCTCCCACCGCGGCCCCACCGCCGAACCCCTCACCCGCACCACCGGACCGATAGCCCCGGCCACCTCCACCCGACCCATGCCCCTGCCCCTGCCCCTGCCCCTGCCCACCGAACGGCCCCTGCGTCGGGCCTCCCAGCGCTTCGTACGGCGCAGCTCCAGACGCACCGGAGGCGAACGTCACGGCCTGCCCCGCCGCCACCGCATCGAGCAGCCGCGCAGCTTGGGCCGCGGTCGGACGGGCCGCCGGGTCCTTGGCCATCAGGGCCCACAGCACTGCGGTGAGCGGCCCCGCCCGGTGCGGTGCGGGTAGCGGTTCGGTGACGATGGCGGTCAGCGTGGACCAAACCGAGGTGCGGCGAAACGGGGACGAGCCCTCCACCGCCGCGTACAGCGTCATGCCCAGCGCCCATACGTCGGAGGCGGGGCCAGGCTCATGGCCCTGAGCGCGTTCGGGGGCCAGATAGTCGAGCGAGCCGATGAGTTCGCCGCTGCGGGTCAGCTTGGTCGCCGCACCGTCGTCGGGGGTGTCCATGCTCGCGATGCCGAAGTCGGTGAGGACGACCCGACCTCCCCCAAGCCCGGCCGAGGACCCGAGTGCTCCCGTCGCGCCCGCGCGGTCGATGAGCACATTGCCCGGCTTCACGTCCCGGTGCAGCACCCCGACCTCGTGTCCCGCCCCCAGCGCCTCGGCGACACGGGCGCCAATGGCCGCCGCCCGCACGGGGGTCAGCACGCCTTCGGCCGCCAGCACATCATCGAGGGAGGGCCCGTCGATGAGCTCCATCACGATGACCGGCAGCCCGTTCTCGTCCGCGACGTCATGCACGGTGATCACACCGGAGTGTCGGATACGGGCCGCAGCGCGCGCCTCTCGGCGCATCCGGGTGCGAAGATCAGCCAATTCCTCGGGCCCGGCATCGGTGAAGGCGCGGAGCACCTTGACCGCGACCTCGCGACCGAGCACCTCGTCCATGGCCGCGCACACCACGCCCATGCCGCCGCGTCCGAGTTGCCGTGTGACGCGGTATCTGCCGCCCAGTACCCGGCCGGTCAGATCCGCGCCGCCATCCCCCGTACTCACGCCGCTCCATCCCCTCACACACTCGTGCCACACGCAGCCCCGTGGGCGTCCCCCGCGCGCGCCATGGCACCTCGCTCGTGTGTTCTGGCGCCGCGTGGGGCTCAGCTTAGGCCCGGGTAGCCCACCGGGCGTTACTGCCCTACGCGCTGCCCGGGGCGGGAGCCAGCCGCCGCGCCGAACCCGGTGAGACCATTGGCCCGTGCGGCTGCCGCTGCCGCACCGACGAGTCCGGCGTCGGTGCCCATCTGAGCTGGTACGACATCGAGTTCCTGGACGAAGGACAGCCGGGCGTACTCCCGCAGGGCCCGGCGCAGCGGGGCGAAGAGCACCTCACCGGCGCCTGCGACGCCGCCCCCGATCACCGCGAGTTCCACCTCGACCAAAGTGGCGGTAGCCGCGATTCCGGCGGCCAGGGCCTGTGCGGCGCGTTCGTAGGAGGCTCGGGCAATGCGGTCACCGGCTCTGGCCGCCGCAGCAACTGATGCGGCGTTGGCCCCCTCGGGGCCGGCGCGCCAGCCGTGCGCCACCGCGCGAAGCGCGATGTTGGGGCCGCTGGCGATGCGCTCAACGCACCCCCGGCTACCGCACGGGCACGGGTCACCGTCGAGGTCCACGCTGATGTGACCGATGTGGCCCGCGTTGCCGGTAGGCCCCGGGTGGGGCAGCCCGCCGAGGATCAACCCGCCGCCCACTCCCGTGGAAACGACCATGCACAGCGCGTTGGCGCAGCCGCGTGCCGCGCCCTGCCAGTGCTCCGCAGCGGCCATCGCCACACCGTCGCCCACGAGCGTGACCGGCATCGCGCCTACTGCCTGACGAGCCTGGTCGATCAGCGGAAAGTCGCGCCAGCCCGGAATGTTGACCGGGCTCACGGTGCCGACCGAGGCGTCCACCGGGCCCGCGCTGCCGATGCCGAGCGCAACAACGCGCGGCCACTGGCGACTGGCGATCAATTCGTCAAGTACGGCCAATACGGCGGCCATCACGGTCGAGCCGGCTGCCCGGGCAGGCGTGGGCCGTCGCGTCTGCGCGGCTAGCGCACCGGTCCCGTCCACCAGTGCGCCCGCAATTTTTGTGCCGCCGATGTCTAGTGCGGCAACGAGCTCATCTGACATGGGGCGGTCTCCTGACAGGCGAGTGGGGAGCTAGCTGGCGTACCCGTGACGGTCCTGCGGGAAGGGCGGGAGCCGAATGTACGCGGCCCTGCACGGCGGCGCCGGTCATTGCATTCAGGTTCCGGTCATAGTCTCCCCCGGATTTGACAACGTTGTCCAGAGGCTATGCTCACCCCGATGCTGCCATCACACAACTCAGCGACAGGACGAGCGCACCGTGACTGACCCGGCCCGGGGCACCACACAACGCAACGGCACCACCTCGCCCCGCTATGGCAACAGGCCCACCATGAAGGACGTCGCCGCCCGCGCAGGGGTCGGCCTGAAGACGGTGTCTCGCGTGGTAAACAGCGAGCCCGGGGTGACGCCCGACACCGAACGGCGCGTCCAGGAAGCCATTACGGCGCTCGGCTTTCGGCGCAACGACAGCGCCCGCATCTTGCGCAAGGGCCGCACCGCAAGCATCGGCTTGGTACTCGAAGACCTGGCCGACCCCTTCTACGGGCCGCTCAGCCGGGCCGTGGAGGAGGTAGCCCGGGACCATGGGGCACTGCTCATCAACGGGTCCAGCGCCGAGGACCCGGCTCGTGAACAGGAGTTGGTACTCGCTTTGTGTGCCCGCCGCGTGGATGGCCTGGTGGTCATCCCGGCGGGTGATGACCACCGGTATCTGGAGCCGGAGATTTCGGCCGGAGTCGCCACCGTCTTCGTGGACCGCCCCGCTGGGCGGATCGACTGTGACGCGGTGCTGTCCGACAGCTTCGGTGGTGCCCGCGACGCGGTGGCCCACCTCATCGCGCACGGCCACCGTCGAATCGGGTTCATCGGCGACCAGCCCCGCATCCACACCGCCATCGAGCGGCTGGGCGGTTATCGGGCCGCGATGAACGACGCAGCCCTGCCCGTCGATGAGGCATGGATGTCCCTCGGCGCGACCGACCCGAGCCGGGTGTTGGCCGCGGCCGAGACGATGCTGTCGGGACCCGAGCCGGTGACGGCGCTGTTCGCCGGAAACAACCGAGTGACCGTCACGGCCGTACGGGTACTGGCGGCGCAGCCCGGGCGGGCCGCACTGGTCGGCTTCGACGACTTCGAGTTGGCCGACCTCCTCTCACCTGGGGTCACCGTGGTGGCACAAGACGCCGCCCAACTCGGGCGCACCGCTGCGACCATGCTCTTTCGTCGCCTTGAGGGCGCCGGCGAGGAGCCTCGACAGGTCGTGCTGCCTACTCGCCTCATCTCCCGCGGTTCCGGGGAGATCCGACCGGCGCACTGGTCGTAGCGCCAGAGCGCTCCGTACGCCGTGGGCCCCGCCCGGCGCCTGGTGCGGACCGCGCCCCACAGCGTGGAAAGCGACCCTGTTCTGTGGGCCGTACGCGTGCGCCGCCAGCGCGCACGTAGCGCCTTGGCGAGCGCCGTCGCACGCGCCGCCCAGCGGCTAGCCATCCGCCCCCGTACGCCGGCACGCGACGCTAGGCGCCCCCTACCGGCCTCGGGAAACTTCGGTATAGCGTCGTTAACACTATGTCGGCGATCTTGAGCTTTTAGCGCGGGTGGTCTCTTGACCGACCGCCGCGCGGTTCGAGTTGACCTCGCCGCTGGGCTCCGGCGCCGACGAGGCATGGCAGGCCATGCTCACCGAACCGTTTCGGCCGCGGGCAGCTGGATCGAGGCGAGTTTGACCGGGTCGATGACGATGTGGATGCCGGCGATCCGGCCTTCGGTGACGGTGAAGGCGATAACGGAGAGAGGGGTTCCGTCGGGGCGCCAGGACATGTGGCCGGGGATGCCGTTGACCAACACGGGTTGTTGGCGGGCGGCCTTGCCGGAGAACATGCGGGCTCCGGAGGCGACCTTGGTGGCGCCGAGGGTGATCACCATGCCGTCGGGGGTGTCGACGGTCAGTTTCACGTTCGGATCGAGGACGCGCAGAAGTGCTTCGAAGTCGCCGCTGAGGGCGGCGGCGCTGAATGCCTGGACGGCCTCTCGGTGCCCGCGGCCGGGCCCCGCCGGCCGGTCCGTGGCTTGGACCTTGCGGCGGGCGCGGCTGGCAATCATCTTGGTGGCGTCGGCGGATTTGCCCAGGATCTGGCCGATTTCTTGGAACGGGACCGCGAACATGTCGTGCAGGACGAACGCCAGGCGCTCGCTCGGGGTGAGCGAGTCGAGCACGACGAGCAGGGCGAGGCCGACCGAATCGGCCAGCGCCACCTGCTCGTCCGGCGCGGGGTCGGCGTCCGGTGTCACCACGAGGTTCGCGAACTCTTGCTCGTACGCGGTTTCGGGGCGGGCTCGGCGGGATCGCAGGAGGTCCAGGCTGATGCGACCGACCACGGTGGTCAGCCAACCCGCCAGGTTGTCGATGGTCGCCTCGTCCTGGCGGACGAGGCGCATCCAGGCTTCCTGGACCACGTCCTCGGAGTCGGCGTGCGAGCCCAGCACGCGGTACGCGACGGCGCGCAGCCGATCGCGCTGGGCTTCGAACGCCTCGGTCACGAGACCGGACGGATGCGCGGTCACGGCTATCGCGGCTGACGGAGCGAGACCCGGTTGCCGTCCGGGTCCACCGCCTCGATGCGGAGCCCGAACGGATACTCCTGCGGTTCGGACTCTTCGAAGGTGACGCCGCGCCGGCGCATGATCTCGAAATCCTTTCGCAAATCGTCGGATTCGAGGATCACCGGACCGGGCACGCCAGCCGGCTGTCCTGTGGCTGCCGCCTGCGACCACAAAATGATCTGCACCGGACTGTCGGGAACCCCGACGGTGAGGAAACGTCCGTCGGGCCCTGGGAAGTCGAGCCGCTTCTCCAGCCCGAGCCCCTCGGTGTAGAACTCCAGCGCGCGGTCCTGATCGGTGACGTAGATCGTCACGTACATGATGTTGCTCAGCATCCGGTTCTCGATTCACTCGTTGGTGCGCCGACCGTTCGTATTCGGTCGTCGCACCTATGACGAATGCCGACGGGAGAAGGTAACAGGACCGGTTCGCCCGAGCGGTTACCGGGTGCATGCGGTGTCTGGTGAAGGGGGCGGAGCGGCTGGCGGCTGCGCTGGGGACGGCGTCGTTGCATCCGCGTGCAGGTCTGCTCAGCCTTGTCGGTCAACGCCGTCTCGCGTGCGTTGATCTGTTTCAGAATGGGCTTGAGCTGCGAGGTATCGGTCATGCGTCCCGCCAGGTGGGTGTGGTGGTGTCGCTTAGCCGGCGAGTTATCACGTCGCTCATCGCCCAGTAGACGCGTGACTCCGAGGAAGCGGTGCGGTGTTCGTGGTCGCGGACCAGCCGCCGGTGCAGCACCATGATCCCGTAACTCTGCTCGACCGCCCATCGCTTGGGCTGGGGCACGAACCCGACGTCGGCCGGGTTCCGTTCGACGGTCTTCATGTCCATGCCGAGCCTTCGGCCGCGGCGTACCCGCTCTCGGTGTCGAGAGTCACGAGGCGCACGGCGCCGGGCGGCCGGCTGAGGCGGTTCGCGAGGGGCCGCTCGGCCCTTGGCGTGCACCACCCGCACCGCGCACGCGCTCCCCGCGCTCCAACGCGCCTCCCGCTCCCGCAGCCAACACGCCCGCCGGCCCGACCGGCGACCGCCGCCGACGCGCCCCCGCGACCGGCCCCCTCATCACCCGCCCGCCTCGGGTGACCCGTGCCCCGCGTGCCCCGGCGCCTAGTCCAAGAACCGGTCGTCGTCCAACTCGTCCGCATCATCGTCGGCATCGGCGTCGGCATCATCCTCGGGCACCGTCTGGGCGCGGCCCGCGGCGGCCTCCGGGTCGGGCACCCCGAGCAACCTTCTGGTCAACGCGTCCTGGTCGGACAGCAGTTCGCTGAGTGCCGCCTCCATATCGGCGGTCTCCACCGCGTCCGCCTCGCGCTCGGCTGCGAACAGTGTGGTGCGGCGCATCAGTTCCTTGGCGAAGGACGCAGTGGTGCCCGCGCTACGGGTGACCGCCTCGGACAACGCCGCATCGGACAGTCCCAGCCCTCCTCCGTACAGCTCAAGAAGTCTGCGCCGCCCCGCCGCGTCCGGCAGCGGGATCTCCACGGCCATGTCCACGCGGCCCGGTCGCTGGGCGAGCGCGGGTTCGAGGATGTCGGCCCGGTTGGTGGTGAGCAGGAAGGCGACGTCCACGTCGTCGCCGAGCCCATCCATCTCGTTGAGCACCTGGAACAGCAGTGGTTGTCCACCATCCGTGTAATCCCGGGACTCCGCGATGAGGTCACAGTCCTCCAAAACCACCAGCGCGGGCTGGAGATGGCGGGCCAGCGAACAGGCGGCGCTCACCCGCTGAATGCTCATGCCCGCCAGTACCACCACCGTGAACTCGGGCAACTGCGAGAGCAGGTAGCGCACGCTGTGCGTCTTTCCAGTGCCGGGCGGCCCGTACAGCAGCAGACCGCGGCGTAGGTGCTGGCCCTGTGAGCGCAGCCGTTCCCGACGCCTGGCCACGCCGACGACCTGTCGCTCCACGCGTTCCAGGAGGCCTTCGGGCAGCACGATGTCGGCGGGGCTCAGCACGGGTCTGGGGTGGAAGCGGAACGGGCCGATGCCGTCCTCGAAGTCGCTGCCCTGGAAGGACAGCACCTTGCCCCGGAAGATGTTGTGCTCGTGGATCAGCCGGTCCACGCCGACCAGCAGTCGTTTGGCCGCATCCCGACTGGGGGCGAGCACCTCCAGCTCGACGCCGTTCCTGCCGTAGTCCTCATGAGGTCCGCGCAGCAGCACGACACACCGCTCATCGCCGTCCGTGCCGAGGTAGAGCCCGAAGGAAACGCAGGCCAGTTCCTCGTCGGTGGACACGGGCACATAGGCGTAGTCCACGGCGCCGATGACGTAGCGACCGTAGCGGTGCGCCGCCTCTAGCATCTCTGAGAGCGAGTCAACACCGCGGCTCTCGGCGCTGACGCCGATGAGCTCATGGCGACGGCCGTCGCTGCCGAACCAGCGTTCCAGCGCAAGGTGAACGTTGGCATGTTCGTACGAGGGGTAGTTGGCCTTGACGATGGGCAGCCGCTCCGGCGGCTGGCCGAGGTGGTCGCGCAGCCGCAGATCGAGCGAGCGGTCCGGGTCGGGGTGCTCGCGGTGGACCACCTGATCGAGGAAGTCCCGGAAGAGTCTGCCGAATTCGGCGATCTCTGTGCTGTCCATACCCACGCTGGATTCCCCTCCGCGGCACCCGTGGTCGTCCCGGCCCTCGCCGGGCAGGCACCGTCGCTCCCCGCACCGCGACGCCCGCACGAGCGCCGATCCTCGCGCATCGTACGGGCGTGGCACCTGGTCAGGCCGCCTATTTATCGGCGCCCACCGGCGCGCCCGTGCCACCGGTCGTACCCGCGACCGTGGCCGCGGCCGTATCCGTGGCCGCGGCTAGCCGACCGGCCAGCCGGTCCAACTCGGCCCGACCCAGGCCGGTCAGCTCGGCCACCTCATCGGCGTCCACCGCGCCACAGTCCAGGCCACGCAGCAGATAGCCGCTGCGGGCCCTGGCCGTGGCGGGCTCGTCCAACACGTCGCTGCCCGACCGGTTCACATAGGCCGCAAGACGGCCGGCTGCCTGGTCGAGCCCCTCTCGGTAGAAGGCGTAGCCGGCGGTGTAGCGCGTCGGCAGGTGGCCTGGGCGCATCTCCCAACCCGTGCGCGCAGCGCCTGTTCGCCCCAGGAGCACACCGTGTCGGCGGCGACGCCATAGCCGGGGACGGAGACGGGGACGGGGACGGTGTGGACGGGCTGTCTGTTGCCCGGGCCGCCGGGGGTAGCGCCGCGCCAATTCGGCGTCCACGGTGGCGAGCGAGGCCCCTTTGTCCGTGCGTACGGTGCTCGCGAGACTCGTCGCCACCGTCTTTCGCTGTCCCCTGCCCACACCCTCCCTGCGAACCGGTACCCAGGCCAACCGCTATCGAGTTTTCCGCTAAGCGGAATCTGAATCCGCACAGCGGACTTATCCATGCCACGTGCGCCGGTCACCACCCGTCTCGCCGGGCATGGATGGCGCGCCAGCTGCGGCCTAAGCGGGGTATCTAGGCTGGCTGGGCTGGGCTGGCTGGGCTGGGCTGGAACCGGGTATCGCCCAGGTACGCGGCAGGCCCCGCGCGAGGATGCGCGGGGCCTGCCGTTGATGGTGCGGGCGCCGGTCGATGACCGGCCGCTGCCGTCAGCCCTTGCGGGACGTGACCTCTTCGGTGAGCTGCGGGACGACCTGGAAGAGGTCGCCGACCACGCCGTAGTCCACCAGGTCGAAGATCGGGGCCTCGGCGTCCTTGTTGATGGCCACGATGGTCTTCGAGGTCTGCATGCCGGCGCGGTGCTGGATGGCGCCGGAGATGCCCGCAGCGATGTAGAGCTGCGGGGAGACCGACTTGCCGGTCTGACCCACCTGGTTGGTGTGCGGGTACCAGCCCGCGTCCACGGCGGCGCGCGAGGCGCCGACGGCCGCGCCGAGCGAGTCGGCCAGACCCTCGATGATCGGGAAGTTCTCGGCGCCGTTGACGCCACGGCCACCGGATACCACGATCGCGGCCTCGGTCAGCTCCGGGCGCCCGCTCGACTCACGCGGGGTACGCGAGACGATCTTGGTGCCCTTCGAGCTGTCCGCCACGGTCACGGCGAGCTGCTCGACCGCACCGGCGGCCGGCGCGGCCTCCACCGCGGCGGCGTTCGGCTTGACGGTGATGACCGGAGCCCCCTTGGTCACTCGGGACTTGGTGGTGAAGGCGGCGGCGAACACCGACTGAGTGGCGATCGGGCCCTCGTCACCCGCCTCCAAGTCAATGGCGTCGGTGATGATGCCCGAGCCGATGCGCACCGCGAGACGCGCGGCAATCTCCTTGCCCTCGGCCGACGACGCCACGAGCACGGCAACCGGGGAGACGGCGTCGTACGCCGCCTGCAACGCGTCCACCTTCGGCGCGACCAGGTAGTCGGCGAACTCCGGCGCGTCGGCGGCAAGCACCTTGACCGCGCCATGCTCGGCCAGCACCGGCGCGGCGGTGTCCACGCCGGCGCCCAGGTGCACCGCGACCGGCTCGCCGATGCGGCGGGCCAACGTCAGCAGCTCAAGGGTCGGCTTACGGACGGCACCGTCCACATGGTCAACATAGACAAGAACTTCAGCCATGGATCTGCTCTCCTGCGAAGAAAGTGCGAAGTCGGTGGAAGGGGGCGCGATGTGCGCCCGGGGGCGATGTCGGCAGCCGCCGGACCGCGGGGCCGAGGCCCGCTGCGGGCCGCGCGCCGCCAACGAGCGCGCGCATGCGGGTCAGATGAACTTCTGGCCCGCCAGGAACTCGGCGAGCTGCTTGCCGCCCTCACCCTCGTCCTTGACAACGGTGCCCGCCGTACGCGCCGGACGCTCGGTCGCGTCCTGGACCGCGGTCCAGGCGCCCGCAAGACCGACCTCGCCGGCCTCCAGGTCCAGGTCCTCCAGGTCCCACGACTCCACCGGCTTCTTCTTCGCCGCCATGATGCCCTTGAAGGAGGGGTAGCGGGCCTCGCCGGACTGGTCGGTCACCGATACCACCGCCGGCAGGGCCGCCTCAAGCTGCTCGCTGGCGGTGTCGCCGTCACGGCGGCCGGTCACCTTGCCGTCCGCGACGCCGACCTCGGACAGCAGCGTCACCTGCGGTACGCCCAGCCGCTCGGCCAAGATCGCCGGGAGGATGCCCATGGTGCCGTCAGTGGAGGCCATGCCGCACACCACCAGGTCGTAGCCGATCTTCTCGATGGCCTTGGTGAGGACGAGCGAGGTGCCGAGCGCGTCCGTACCGTGCAGGTCGTCGTCCTCGACGTGCACCGCCTTGTCGGCACCCATCGACAGTGCCTTGCGCAGTGCGTCCTTGGCGTCCTCGGGACCGACGGTGAGCACGGTGATCTCCGCGTCGTCCACGCCATCGGCGATCTGGAGCGCCTGCTCGACCGCGTACTCATCCAGCTCGGACAGCAGGCCGTCCACCGCGTCACGGTCGGTGGTCAGGTCCTCGGCGAAGTGCCGGTCGCCGGTGGCGTCGGGCACGTACTTCACACAGACAACGATCCTCAAGCTCACGCCGGCTCTCCTACTGCATCGTCTCTTCGCAAACTGCCGTGTGCTGGCAGCATAGGCGCCTTCAGGGGCAGACCCCGATCGGGGCGGTTCGTACCCTCGACCACAATATTACTCGTCAGTACACCTACGGTTTTCCCCGTTCGCAAGGCCGTCGAACTGTGACCTTGCCAACGGCGTAAACCGGGACCGGTCAGTCCCGCAGAGCGTTGAAGCGCCCCTGGTGGTAGAGCAGCGGGCGGCCCGCTCCGGCCGGGTCCCCGGCGAGCACCCGGGCGATGACCACGCGGTGGTCTCCGGCAGGTATACGAGCCACCACCTCGCACACCGTCCAGGCCAGCACACCCTCAAGCAGGGGTATGCCCTCGGGTCCGATACGCCAGCGGGTGGGCGCGGCGAATCGGTCGGCGCCGCTGCGGGCAAACGTCGCCGCGAGCTCCCGCTGGTGCTCGCCCAGCAGGTGGACGCCGACATACCGGGCCTTGGACAGCACCGGCCAACTCGATGAGTCGGTGCCCACGCCGAAGGAGAGCAACGGCGGTTCGGCGGAGACCGACGCCAACGAGGTGGCGGTGAAGCCCACGGGGCGCTCACCACGCGCGGTGATAACCGCGACGGTGGAGGCTTGGCGACGAAAGACGGAGCGGAAGACATGGGTGGCGGCGAGCCGGGTCGCGCCGAGGTCGGGCGAGGCCGTCATGGGCTGTTCCTTCTACTGCGGGGAGGCGGCGGGGAGAAGGGTGGTGCGTTCTCCCGGTGCTCAGTGCTGTCTTCCCCCGGTGTTTTCTCGCCCGAACCGGGCCAGCGGGGGCGCGTTGCCGTGGTCGCTCAGGGACTCGGACAGCACGCGCTTGCATGTCGGACGAGGTCCACATGGACGCGTCCGTAGAGAAGGAAGCCAGGCCGCATCACGTCAGAGTGACGACGCTTGAACGCCGAGGTCAAGACCATATCGGCAGGTGGGAGATCCATCACGGCCCGTCAAGGGCCCGGCCGAGCGCGGCGATGACGTCGGCGGTACGGGGTTGCCCCTCGGCCGTGGACACCACACGGCCCGCCGCGTCCAAGACGATGACCGTTGGGGTCTGCACCACGCCAAGGCGCCGGACCAACGCAAGTTTGGCCTCCGCGTCAATTTCGAGATGCATAACGCCCTCGACCATGGAGGTGACCGACGTGAGCACGCGTCGAGTGGCACGACACGGCTGACAGAAGGCGCTGGAGAACTGCACCAGCGTCGCGCGCTCGCCGAGCCGGTCGGCCTCCAGTTCGGCGGCTGTCAATCGTTGCGTCATACACCAAGCATGAGGCATCGAGTGCGGGGCAGGAGTCGGTTGCGGCAAGGTGGCGACCGCTCTACTCGACATCTGGCCGCTACCCGTGATGAGGATCTCCCTCCCGGGCGGCCCGAAGGCTGGCCGCAGCGCCCGACATCAGGCACGATCAGCGGAAAGCCTGTACCTACGGCCGCGTAACTTCCACCGGGAGAGCCCTCCCAAGGAATGGCAGAAGGGTCCCCCTCGATGGCAGAGCTCGTCTATCCACCCGTGATCGGCATGGCCCGCACCATGTTCAAGGCGCTGGACCTGCGCTTTGACATTCAGGGCACCGAGAACATTCCTCGCCGTGGTGGTGCCGTCCTGGTGAGCAACCACATCGGGTACCTCGACTTCGTCTTCGCAGGGCTCACCACGCGACCGGCGAAGCGCCTGGTGCGTTTCATGGCCAAGGAATCGGTCTTCCGGCACAAGGTTTCCGGACCACTGATGCGGGCGATGAAGCACATCCCGGTCGATCGCAAGCAGGGCATTGACGCGTACCGACACGCGGTGCAGTCGCTACGCTCCGGCGAGATCATCGGCGTGTTCCCGGAGGCGACGATCTCCGAGTCCTTCACGCTCAAGGGGTTCAAGTCGGGTGCGGCCCGCATGGCACAAGAGGCGAGCGTGCCGCTGCTCCCGATAGCGTTGTGGGGCACGCAGCGGCTGTGGACCAAGGGCCATAAGCGGGACCTGGGGCGCCATCACTTCCCGATCACGGTGCGGGTCGGCGAGCCCATGGACGCGGACCCGAGCGAGCCGGCGGACTCCATCACCGAGCGGCTGCGGGCCCGGGTGCAAGAGCTCCTTGAGGCGGCGCAGCGTGCCTATCCGGTACGCCCCAAGGGCCCCGACGACACCTGGTGGGTTCCGGCCCACCTCGGCGGCACCGCCCCGGCGCCGCCCCAGCCCGCGGGCCACTGACCCCAAGCGCTTATCCCTGGGCGTCGATTTCTGGGCGGTGTTCCCGGGGGTGAGCGCCCAGCGAACAGCAGGGCGCGGCTGGCCGGACATCCGTGGATGTCCGGCCAGCCGCGGATGCTGCGTACGGATACAGCAGCTGGGCAGCGGGCGAAAAGCTACCTACCCAACTCCTCCTTGAGGGCGGCGGCGAAGCCGTCCACGTCTTCCTCAGTGGTGTCAAAGGAGCACATCCACCGCACGTCACCTGCGGTCTCGTCCCAAAAGTAGAAGCGGTAGCGCTTTTGCAGCCGCTCGCTGACATCGTGCGGCAGCCGGGCGAAAACCGCGTTGGCCTGCACCGGGTAGAGAATGTCCACGCCATCCACACCGCGGACCGCGTCGGCCAACCGCCGCGCCATGGTGTTGGCGTGCCGCGCGTTGCGCAGCCATAGGTCCTTGGCCAGGAGCGCCTCCAACTGCACGGAGACAAAGCGCATCTTGGAGGCGAGCTGCATGGACAACTTGCGCAGGTGCTTCATCGCCCGTACCGAGTCCGGGTCGAGTACGACCACGGCCTCGCCGAAAAGCATGCCGTTCTTGGTGCCGCCGTACGACAGCACGTCCACGCCCGCGGCGTAGGTGAACGCCCGCATCGGGACGTCGAGTGAGGCCGCGGCGTTGGCTATCCGGGCGCCGTCGAGGTGCACCTTCATGCCACGCTCGTGGGCGTGGTCGCAGATGGCGCGAATCTCGTCGGGCGTGTAGACGGTGCCAAGCTCGGTGTTCTGGGTGATCGAGACGACCTGCGGCATGGCGCGGTGCTCGTCGTCCCAGCCGTATGCCTCGCGATCGATGAGCTCGGGCGTGAGCTTGCCGTCCGGGGTGGGCACGGTGAGCAACTTCAAACCGCCCACCCGCTCGGGAGCCCCGCACTCATCGACGTGGATGTGCGCCGAGTCGGCGGCGATCACCGCGCCCCAGCGGTCGGTGAGCGCCTGTAGGGCGACGACATTGGCGCCGGTGCCGTTGAAGACCGGGTAGGTCACCGCCAGCGGGCCGAAGTGGCTGCGCATGACGTCTTGCAGGTGCGTGGTGTAGTCGTCCTCGCCATAGGCCACCTGATGGCCGTCGTTGGCTAGGGCGATGGCGGCCAGGATCTCTGGCGGAGCGCCGGCGTAGTTGTCGCTGGCGAAGCCGCGTACGGCCGGATCGTGGTGGCGACGGGCGTCGGTCTTACGGGGCGTTACGGCTTCGCGGTCAGCCACAGGCGGGTTCCGTTCACCTCTCGTGCGGGCTGCTCCCAGACGCCGGCGATGGCATCGGCCAGTTCCTTGACGTCCGTGAAGCCCGCGAACTTCGCGTTGGGGCGCTCCGCTCGCATGGCGTCGTGCACCAGCGCCTTGACCACCAGGATCGCAGCCGCGGACGTCGGCCCCGCCTCGCCCCCCGCCTTGCGGAACGCGTCGGCCAATGCCAAGGTCCACGCCTCGGCGGCAGCCTTGGCCGCCGCGTAGGCCGCGTTGCCGGCAGTGGGCTTGCTCGCTCCGGCGGCGCTGATCAGCAGGTAGCGGCCGTTGGCGCTGCGTCGCAGCCCGTCGTGGAAGGCGAGCGAGGTGTGCTGGACGGTGCGTACGAGAAGCTTGTGCAGCAGCTCCCAGTCGTCCAGGTCGGTTTCGGCGAAGGTCGCCGAGCCGCGCCAGCCGCCCACCAGGTGCACCAGACCGTCGATGCGGCCGAATTCCTTTTCGGTACGCGTCGCCCACTCGCGGGCCGCGAGCGGGTCGAGTAGATCGACCGTGTCGCCCGTGACGGTGGCGCCACCGTGCGCATACCGCGCGGCGTCCACGGCCTCGGCCAGCCGGGCCGCATCCGCGTCGGAGGCGACGACGGTGGCGCCCGCCTCCGCCAGCCGCAGCAAGGTGGCCCGTCCGGCAGGGCCCGCGGCGCCGGCCACCGCGATGACGGCGCCCTCCAGCATGCCCTGGCCAGGAGCTGCCGCACCGGCCACTGCGTTGTCGGTCATGATCGTCGCCTCCTGGTCGGACTGCTCGGACGGGGTCATGCGGCCACCGGGTCCGCGCTCTTGGCCGTGATGCCCTGAGTAGAGGCGATCACAGTCTTCAGCTTCTTGGCGAGTGCCTCGTAGAACATGCTGAGCGGGAACTCGTCCGGGAGCACGTCATCGACCAGTTTGCGGGGCGGCAGCGACAGGTCGAGGGCGTCGGGGCCCTTGGCCCATGCGGAGCCGGGGTGCGGGGCAAGGTAGGAAGCGACCAGTTCGTACGCCTTGAACCAGTGCACGAGCTTGGGCCGGTCGATGCCGTCGCGGTAGAGCTGTTCGATTTCGCCGCAGAGCTGGTTGGTGACCTGCGGTGCGTTGGCCCAGTCGATGTGCAAGGTGTTGTCGGTCCAGCGTACGACGTCGTGCTTGTGGAGGTAAGCGAAAAGGAGCTGACCGCCGAGCCCGTCGTAGTTGCGCACCCTGTTGCCGGTGACCGGGAAGCGGAACATCCGGTCGAAGATCACCGCGTACTGCATGTCGCGTGCTTGCGGATAGCCCTCGGCCTCCAGCTTCACCGCTTCCTTGAACGCCGTGAGGTCGCAGCGCAGTTCCTCAAGCCCGTACATCCAAAACGGCTGTCGCTGCTTGATCATGAAGGGGTCGAAGGGCAGGTCGCCATGGCTGTGCGTACGGTCGTGGATCATGTCCCACAGCACGAAAGCCTGCTGACAGCGCTGCTGGTCGCCGATGAGCTCGCGGGCCTCGGCGGGCAGGTCGATGCCGAGCGTGTCCACCGCCGCCTCGCTGACCCGGCGAAAGCGCGCTGCCTCCCGGTCGCAGAAGATGCCGCCCCAGCTGAACCGCTCGGGCGCCTGGCGCACGGCGATGGTCTCCGGGAAGAGCACGGCGGAGTTGGTGTCGTAGCCGGCGGTGAAGTCCTCGAAGGTGATGCCGAGGAAGAGCGGGTTGTCGTAACGGGTGCGCTCCAGCTCAGCCAGCCACTGTGGCCACACCACGCGCAGCACGACTGCCTCGAAGTTGCGGTCGGGGTTGCCGTTTTGCGTGTACATCGGGAAGACCACGAGGTGCTGGAGCCCATCGGCGCGCTGCTGCGCGGGCTGGAAGGCCAAAAGCGAGTCGAGGAAGTCCGGGATGCCGTAGCCGGAGTCGGCCCAGCGGCGCAGGTCGGTGGTCAGCGCCCGGTGGTACGCGGCGTCATGCGGGAGCAGCGGCGCCAGTTCGTCGATGGCCGCGACGGCTCGTTCCACCTCATGCCGCAGGGCGTCGATCGTGGGCGCGCCGTCCGCCTCAAGATCGACCGAACCGTCCTTGGACTGCCATGGACGCACGGTCTCCACAGCGTCCTTGAGTACGCCCCAAGCCGGGTGGTCCACCACACGCTCCGCGGACAGAACGCCATCGATCGCCGTCTCCGGCGCGAGAATTTTCGTCATGATCACTCCTCCACGGAAGAACCTCGCGTGGAGTCACCGTATCCGTGGACAGATCTTCATCTCAAGTGGATCAGCGAAAAATTATCCTGCCTAAACCGGGTTTAGGCCGCCGTTTTTCCTGTCGAGAGCGGTTTCGGTGCTCAAGACAGCTCGTCGAGGCGGGTAGGCACGAAGGGTGTGAGGGGCGCGAGGACGGGCTACACGGCCAAGGGACGGGCGCAGGCTCGGGCTGTGCGGGCCCCAAGGCGAGGAGCGTGGCGGCGTCACCCCCGCCGGACGCGCGCCGTACACCGCTCGTCACACCGCTGGTGCCCAAGCGCCCGTTAGGCTGGCCGCCGCCGGCAGCGGCCGACGCACTCACCTCGGGCCCCGCCGCCTCGTACCGCCCCTCCACCGCCCTGGGCAGACCTACGAAGGAGCCAGCGTTGACCTTCCTCACCATCGGACACCGCGGCGTCATGGGTGTCGAACCCGAGAACACTCTGCGTTCGTTCGTCCGCGCCGACCACGAGGGCCTTGACGTCATCGAACTGGACCTGCGCCTGAGCAAGGACGGCGCGCTCGTCGTCATGCACGACGCGGACGTGGACCGCACCACCGACAGCACCGGCCCCATCCGCGACTTCACCCTCGCCGAGCTGCGTGGATTCGACGCAGGACAAGGCGAGCGCATCCCCGTCTTCGAAGAAGTCGTGGACGCGGTCAAGGCCCCCATTCAGGCCGAGATCAAGGACGTGGCAGCGGCCAGGGCACTGGCCGATGTCCTCACTCGACGCGATCTGACCGAGCGCGTGGACGTCATCTCCTTCCACGACGAGGCCATCACCGAGATGGCCAAGCTGCTGCCCGGGGTACGGACGGGCCTGGTCGCAAGCCGCTACGGGCTCGATGTGATCGACCGCGCGCTGGCCGCCGACGCCGCCATGCTCATCCTCAACATCCGCCGGCTCACCCTGGAACTGGTCGAACGCGCCCACGCCACGGGCCTCAAGGTCATCGGCTGGACCGTCAACACGCCAGAACACCTCAAGATCGCGCGCGGCATGGGCCTGGACGGCGCCACGACCGACTACCCGGAGATCAAGAGCGCGGCGCGGTACACGGCCTAACGGGACGCTCCAAGCCCTTTGCAGCCACACGCCTCGCGACGGCGCCCCGCAGCCCACACACCACGCACGCGCAACAGGAATCGCGCGAAGCGCTAGGCGAACGCGAGGGCGCACGAGCGGCGCACGAGGCAGAAGGGGCAGGAGTGGCCCCGGCCGCGCTACGGCGACTGACCGGTTTCGCCCGCATTCGCTCCTGCGCATGCGTAGGGTCACGACCATGGTGCATGTGCTGAGCAGCCGAGTGCTTCTGCGTCCTACCGATCCCGAGCGTTCGCGCACCTTCTACGGGCGCACGCTCGGCCTTGAGGTCTCCCGCGAATTTGGCACCGGACCCGAGCGGGGCACGGTCTACTTCCTGGGCGGCGGCTTCCTGGAGGTCTCCGGGCGCTCGGAGACCCCGCCCGCTCCCGGCCTACAGCTATGGATGCAGGTCGCGGACGCCGCAGCGGCACACAAGAAACTGTCACAGCGCGGCGCGCAGGTGCTGCGCCCGCCACTACAAGAGCCGTGGGGGCTGGTGGAAATGTGGATCTCCGACCCCGATGACGTCAAGATCGTCCTAGTGGAGGTGCCCGTCGATCACCCGCTGCGCTACCGTCCCGGCCTCTGATCGACCCCCGGTACACCAGCTCCGCGCCACCCCAACGCATCCCGCTTTAGGTGACGGAGGGTGACCGGTGAGGCAGCTCAAGGGCCCGAAACGGGCCGTTCGACGCCTGCCGAGGCGGCGGTACGAAGCTGCTGACGGGATGGGCCTGGCAGCCACACGATGCGGCGCCCATCCCCCACCGGCGCCCCCGCACCGGCTCCCGCGTGCCACAGCGCCGAAGGTACGCTCACAGCACGGGTCGTCGCGCCACCGCACGATGTGGTAGGCCGCTGGCCGAGGGCGCCGAACGGGAGGCCGCGGTGTTCAACCTGCTCGACGAGCTGTTCGCGCCTGGTCGCAAGCACACCCAGGAAGAGCGCGAACGGATGGAGCTGTGCCTGGACGACGTCGGCGACGGCGACCCCGGCCGCGGCCCGATAGACCTCACCTCGGGCCAGGTGACGATGCGCCGCGCGAGACCCATGCGCTGAAGCCAGCCAAGCGACGGCTTGACCGCGCCGCCCCGCGGAGGCCATCGTTCCGCAACACCTCGAACGTGCGTGTCCTACGTCACTTCGGCGCCAGACCGTACCAGCTCCCAGCGCACCCCTCATAGGCTGAGGGACATGATGGTCCCGCTCGTGCTGCTGGTCCTCGGAACGCTGGCCGCGGCAATGGCGCCGCGCATGCTCACCCGCTCCGACTGGCCCGACCGCGAACCGGTGCTCGCCCTATGGGTGTGGCAGTGCGTGGTGGTCGGCGTCATCATGTGCTGCGCGCTGGCGATGTCCCTGAGCGCGGCGGCGGCCTGGGAGGCCGTGCGGGGCAATATCTTCGCGCCCGCGCCGAACGGAGTGATGGAGGCGTACGCGCTCACCGGCTACGGACCGTGGGCCGCTCCGGTCGCGGTCGTCCTGGCCTGCGGCGCCGCGTGGAACGTCATCATGCTGACCCGCGAAGTGCGCGGCTCGCGAGCCCAGCGCAAGCAGCGGCGTACGGACCTGCTCGTACGCTCCCCTGCACTTCCGGGGGAAGAGCCCAGCGCGAACCGCCTCGTCGTGTTGGAGGGGGACCGCCCCGATGCCTGGTGGCTGCCGGGCACAGCACCGCAACTGGTCATCACCACGGCCGCACTACAGCGGCTGAACAAACGGCAACTCGACGCGGTTCTCGCACACGAGCAGGGTCACGCGCAGGCGCGCCATCACTGGCTGCTGAACGCCGCATCGGCGCTGGCAGGTGGGTTCCCGCAGGTGCCAGTCTTCGCCGCGTTTCGGGATCAGGTGCATCGGCTCGTGGAGCTGGCCGCCGACGACGTTGCCTCACGCCGCTTCGGCCGCCTGGCCATCGCGCTCGCGCTCGTCGAACTCAACGAAGAGCGCGGCGTGTTCGGCCCCTGCCCCGGCATTGCCGAAGTCCCGCGCCGAGTGAACCGGCTGCTGACGCCCGCGCCGCGCTTCACGACGGCACGCCGCTGGCGGCTGACGGCCGCGGCGGCTCTGGTCCCGATCGTGCCGGTGCTGGTCACCTTCGTACCGGCGCTGCGCGCGCTGAGTTAACGCCGCCTCCACCGCGGCGCCGATGGACCGTTGGTTGGCCGAGGCGGCGCACCGTGAAGGCGGCATGCGGGGGTGGCGATGCGTACACCTCGTACCGAACCGTTGCCCTTACCCCCTCCCCGTCCGCGATCATCGACCTCATGCGACCGCCACCCCGCCACCCCACTGACCGTTCCCCCTTCCGCCTGCCGCTGATGCGGCGGGCCTGTGCGCTGACGGGGGCGGTGTGCCTGGCGCTGCTGGCGGCGCTGCTGCCGCTGGTCGCCATGGAATGGGGGCCGCTCATGTCCGCGGATCGCGACCTCGCGAGCGAGTTGCACCGCTCCGCCGTGATGCACGACGGTTGGACGCGGACCAACCGGATCTTGTCCGACTGGGTCTGGGACCCGTGGGCGATGCGTGCGCTGCTCGCCGCCGTGGCGGGGTGGCTGCTCTGCACCCGCCGTTGGCCGGTCGCGCTGTGGATGGCGGCCACCGCCGCCATCGGCACGGCCCTCCAGCAGGGCCTGAAGGCCGCGGTCGGCCGGGATCGACCGCGCTGGCCCGACCCGGTGGACTCGGCGCACTACGCGGCCTTCCCCTCGGGCCACGCGCTGACCGCGACCGTCACCTGTGGGCTGCTGCTGTGGCTGCTTTGGGTGGGTAACGTCCGCCTGGTCTGGTGGAGGGCCGCCGCGGCGGCGGCCCTGGTCTCGGTGCTCGGTGTGGGCTTCACCCGGCTGTACCTCGGGGTGCACTGGCCCACCGATGTGCTGGCCGGGTGGCTGATCGGCAGCGCGCTCGTCGCAGGGGCCATCCCGCTGTACCCGCAGACGCAGACCGGAACCCACCCGGCCGGCCCCGCCCGATCGTCCGCGCCCAACAGCAGCGCGGACGGTGGCGCAGGCACCACCGCGTAGGAGGAAGGGCCCCTACCGCGCTCGCGGGGGCACCGCGTACGACGCCCACGGTGCCCTCTCGACCTCACGTGCCGCAGCGTCGCCGCACACCGTTTTCAACGCCGCGGGCCGCGATGGCAGAGTGCTCCTATGAGCAACCTGGATCTGCGGCCCGCACCGACCGTTTGCGGCGGACGCGCCGACGTCACCGCGCAACCCGTCCGCGAGCTGCTGGCGGCAAAGCCGGTCATGCTCGGCGAGAGCACCGAGGTGCGCCGACTGTTGCCGACGATGGGCCGGCGGATGGTGGGCGCATGGTGCTTCGTGGACCACTACGGCCCCGACGACATCGAACGCGAGCCGGGCATGCAGGTGCCGCCCCACCCACACATCGGGTTGCAGACGGTGAGCTGGCTCCACGACGGCGAGGTGCTGCACCGGGACAGCCTGGGCAATGAACAGACGCTACGGCCCGGCCAGTTGGGCCTGATGACGTCGGGGCGAGCCATCGCGCACGCCGAACAGTCCCCGCGCGAGCACGCGAAGCTCCTGCACGGCGCCCAACTATGGGTGGCGCTCCCCGACAGCCACCGGCACACCGATCCGGCCTGGGAGCACCATGCGAAGCTGCCCCGGCTCACCGGCGGCGGCGGGTTCAGTGCCACGGTCATCCTCGGCGAACTGGACGGCGCCCGCTCCCCCGGCACCACCTACACCCCGCTGATGGGCGCCGATGTGACCCTGGCTGCCGGCACCCAAACGCGCCTGCCGCTGCGGCCCGACTTCGAGTACGCCGCGCTGACGATGTCGGGCGAGGCCGAGGTGGACGGCGTACGGCTGGCCCCGGGGTCGCTGCTGTATCTCGGCTGCGGACGAGCGGAACTCCCTCTACGGGCCGACGTGGACAGCGCCTTCCTCCTCCTCGGCGGCGAGCCGTTCGAGGAACGCATCGTCATGTGGTGGAACTTCATCGGCCGTTCTCACGAGGACATCGCCCAGGCCCGCGAGGACTGGATGACGGGCACCCGCTTCGGCACGGTCGGCTCGTATGAAGGGGCCGTGCTGCCGGCGCCAGAGTTGCCGCCTGTGCCCTTGAAAGCACGAGGACGTACGCGCTGAGCTGGCGTTTTCAAGCTTCGAGCCGTGAGGCGGCGGCGGCGCGCCGCAGATGCCGAGGCCCTGTCGGAACCGATGGGAGTCAGGGCTGCGGTGTCGCCTTGTCGGGGCATTGCGCGTTCCAGGGTTCAGGCCGGTGTAACCATGTTTGGCAGACCACTTGCTGACCACATGCTGACTTTCCCTGACGCTGCGTCAGCTAGCCTTTCCCGACCTTCCGCAGGAACAGCAGGTAGTCCTCGACCGTGAAGCGGCTTAACGGTCACGCTCCCCCATGGAGCGCCGTCCAACCGGTTGCTTAGCTGCCGCGCACGCGTCGGCATGCGCCCGACGCTGGGAGAGCGCGTTATCAGAAATGGACAACGCCCACTCTGGTCACCATCTGACTGCTGCCTCCGCGTCCCTCTGTCCCGGTATCAGGCTGTCCAGGTCAAGGAGGCAAGCTTCATAGTGGGATTCGACAGCTGTGCGGGCCAGTACCGTGTTCCGCAGGCTCGCCGAACTCGTTGCTGGGGAAGCCCTGCTGGGCCGGGCCCGGCCGGCAGACCGTGGCCGCAAGCGGCTGGTGGATCTCGATCCCGGCCCTCTGCCTGCTGTGCTTGCTCTGCTTGCACTCATCGAACCGGACGGTCGCGGTGATCCGATGTCGCCCCCGCACTGGACGACGAAGTGCAGCCGCCACCCTGGCCCGCGAGCTTACCGGGCAGGGCACTATGTCTCGCTGGAATCCGTGGCTGATCTCCTGCGCGGAGACGGCTTCAGCCCGCGGGGCAACACCAAGACGGTCGAGGGCCGCCAACATCCCGACTGGGGCGGCCAGTTCCGCTACACCCAAGAGCACCCGGGAACACCAAGATGCCGGGGACCTCATGGGCAGCGTCGCACGAAGAAGAAGGAAGTTATAGGCCGGTACAAGAACGCCGGACGGGAGTGGCGGGACGGTAGGGACCGTAGCGTTCGTCCATGTCGCAGACCGAGACACACAAAGTATCTACACTCTCCCTCTCCCCGCCGACTCCGCCACGGCGGCACCGGGTATTGGCAGCGCTGACAACTGCCGCTCCAGCTTTGCTCGGGTACATAGCTGCGCGACTGGTAGGGCTGGCGATCCTCTTCGTGGCCGCGCCCATGGCAGGCAAAGATGCACTGCATCTATTGTGCGAGCGATGGGATTCATTGTGGTACCAGCGAGTCGCCGACGGCTGGTACGGCTACGAAGTGCACTTACCCAACGGCAGTGTTCACTCCGACCTCGCCTTCTTCCCCATGCTCCCTGCGCTGGAGCGAGGCTTGGCCGAGCTTTTGCCCATGCGCCTGGCGACTGCCGGCCTGGCCATCTCGTGGACAGCATCCTTGGCGGCTGCATGGGGCATATACGCCGTCGGCGCGCGCCTCCACGGGCGGCGAACCGGCGTAGTCCTGGCAGTGATGTGGGCTTGTTACCCCACGGCATACGTCCAGTCGATGGCATACGCGGAGACACTCTTCACAGCCACGGCTGCATGGACGCTGTATGCCGTGCTCACTGAGCGATGGATTCTCGCCGCCCCTCTCACAATCGTCGCGGGGCTCACGCGACCCTCGGCAGCGGCCCTGATCGCAGCCCTCACCATTACTGTTGTGGTCGCTGTGGCAACAGAACGCAACGAGGGCCTCGACTGGAGCGCAATAAGTCACGCCCACCGGCGCATGTTGACAGGCGTTGCCCTCGCACCACTGGGATGGCTTGGATATGTGGTATTCGTCGGCGTTCGCCAGGGCGACCCCTTGGCCTACTTTGCAGTGCAGGCCGAGTGGGGCAACAGCATTGACGGCGGTATCGCGTTGACGGAGATGGTGTTCGAGCATCTGACGAGCTCAGCTCCGCTTGCCGGTGTTGGCCTGGTTGCCGTGTTCACACTTCTCGGCTGGGTCATGTGGCGGTGCGTGAAGCAACGCCAGCCCCTACCGGTGCTCATCTACACGGTGGCCGTGGTCGTCATCTCGCTGATTGGCTCAGGCTACTTCACATCCCGGCCACGATTGATGATGCCCGCTTTCCCGCTGCTGCTCCCCGCCGCTGTGGCACTGGTCCGGTGGGGCAATATGCGAACCTGGTGGACGCTGAGCGCTCTGGCAGCCGCGTCCGGGGCCTACGGGGCATTCATTTTGCTAGGTTCTGGGCCGCCCTGACCTCAAAACGAACCCTTGAGGCGCACCCTGCCGCCATGCCCTGGGCCACACGCCGCCATGGTCTGAACCGGCCCAGCGTGATCAAACCCCAGGAAGGTGCAATGCACACGCTGTGTACTTACGTCCCGCACGAGCCCTGACCCCGGGTCTTGGACACGCGCTCATGCGGCTTCGGTCAGCGTGGTTGATGTTGTTGCGATGGTTGTCTCGTAGGCGATGGGGCTTCGTTGTCCACGGCGGGGGTGACGGCGTCGGGTGTTGTAGCGGTGCAGCCACCACCATAGAAGGCTTACTAGAACACGGGGTCAAATCAATGTCCTTCAGCAGGACTTCGGTGGTGTCCATCGCAGGTCCCTTCCCCGTTCGGGGGAGGGACCTGTTGGCGTTCTGGGCCTGGGGTTGCTGCCTGACGGCTTGGACAGCGTGGAGCCGGGCGAACGGTTCCTTGAGGTCATGCTCGGCGATCCGCTCCTCGTCGACGTATAGGCCGTGGAAGATCGATTGGTTGAGCAGGCGGCGCTGATCGTCGTCACAGCGACGGTATAGCTCCTGTGGGTTCTCCAGTAGCTTCAAGCAGACTTCGATCAGGCGGGCGCCCTCAGAGAGGTCCTGGCCGGTCTCCTTGAGCCGTTTCTTGAGGTGCTGCCGCTGGCGCTCGATGTCGCGGAGCTTCGCCTTAATCTTGGCCTGGGGCAGGGTGCCGTCGGCTGCCAGCTCAAGGAGATTCTCTTCGCCCGCATCCAGCACCTGTAACTCGGTAGTGAGCTGCCGGTGGAGGAGCCGGGCGGCGGCTTCCTCTTCGCCGATGGTCTCCGCGATGTGCGTGCGGATGTCGGCGACGAAGGTGGGGCTGAAGCACACTCGGGCGTAGTGCTGCTCGACGGCGTCCTCAATGTGGATGACGTTGACGTGCGGGGCCTGGCAGGTGCCGTCCTGTCTGTTGCGGCAGAAGAAGTACATGTACTCGGTGTCCCGAGCGTTGATCGTGCGCTGGAGGATCAGGCGCTGCGTGACGCCTGCTTGCCTGCACCGTTCACAGAAGAGCGAGCCCTTGAGGTAGTGGTGGTGTACACGGCGGCGCTCCCCAGCTGCGGCTCGCGTTTCGATGATCTCCTGGACGCGTTCACAGAGGCCGTCGTCGATGAGCGGCTCGTGGCGGCCCTTGAACTCCTCGTCCTTGTAGGCGATGTAGCCGATGTAGTAGCGGTCGCGGAGCATGTCCGAGAGCTTGCTCACCGACACTTGCTTCGCGGGATACCGGGCGGTGGGCCGCGTGCGCAGGCCCCGGTCGAAGAGTTCGTCGGCCAGGTCAGCCAGGGTGTACTGGCCGGTGGCGTACAGCTCGAATGCGACCTGGACAAAGGGCGCGCGTTCCGGATCGACCGCCACGGTGCGGATCTCACGGCCCTCGAAGCGGTCGAAGACGTTGATGTACCCGAGAGGGGCGCGGCCGAGCGTGCCGCCGTTCTTGGCCTTCTGGCTCATCTTGTAGGCGATGTCGGCGCCCGACTCGCGCGACTGGTACTCGTTAAAGGTCGCCAGGATGCCGTGCATGAGCTGGCCGACGGGTGAGTCGTCGATCGACTCGGTGGCCGAGATCAGCGTGACGTTGCGCTTGCGCAGGTCCGCCATGACCATGGCGTCGTCGAGCCGGTTGCGCGCCACACGCGAGAGCTTGTAGACGATGACGTAGTCCACGTCTCGGAGGGTGCGCACGCGCGTGAGCATCTGCTGGAAGGCCACGCGCTTGGTCATCTCGGTGGCGGATTTTCCGGGCTCGATGTATTCGTCGATGATGGTCAGGCCGAGCTGGTCAGCCTTTCGCAGGCAGACGACGCGCTGGGCAGGGATGGAAATGCCTTCAGGATCGTAGTCCGTCTTGACCTGGCCGGCCGAGGACACGCGCAGATAGATGACGGCACGAGTGGTAGCACCGATTGCTTGGTTTTCTGGCCCTCTTCATCGAGTAGAATATCGAACAGGTCGGTGTACGCGCTTGGTGCACTGCTGCGCGTTCCTCCTTCGGCTTCCTGCGTGTAGCGAATGAGATCGTCCGTGCTGTCGTTGTTTGCGTTGAGCGGTTGGTTCACAGGTGTTCCCCCCTCTCCTTCATGCCGATTTCCTTATCGGCTCACAGATGAGCACTTGGCGAGCAAAGTGCTTGGCCAAAGCGTCCAAATCCGCATCGCCGAATGCGGTTGTCGCTCGGCGTAGCGGATGATCGATGATGTGCTTCAGTTGATGGAGGACTGTAAACGCCCGCTCGTCGGTCGAGTCGTCTTCGCGCACATAGATGTGCCAATGGCGATTTGCCCAGTAGGTAATTCCGGGTACAGGCAGGCGGGCAACCGACTCCACGACGATGCTCGGGAAGAGGTTCGTGAGGTGGGTGGAAGCCTGGCGTGTAGGGCCAGGCAGAAGCTCCCGGAGCAGCCCTGCCTGCTGGGCAGCGATGCGGCGCATGGCCGCCATGGAGCTGGCTGGTTCACGGCCGAGGTCACGTAGCGCGGTGAGCGCTCCGGGACTGGCGGTTGGGGTGGTGTCTTTTGCAGTGTTCGTAGTGATCCTCCTCTCCCCATCCGGTATCTATTTCTTTGATTGCTTCTCGGACTCATCTTCGAACGGAGCTGGACCGTTGGGGTCGAGGCCGTGTTCATCGATGAGCCGTTGGTTATATTCGTCAACTGAAGCGATAGCATCCTCTGGCAGATGACCGTAGCGCGTACGTAGATAGGCGCTCATACTGGGTAAGTCGGATGGGATGACGTACCCAGCCATTGTGAACAGATCTGCAAACGGTACTTCTAGGGTGCGTTTCGAAAGTGTTGGTCACAGCCACTCGTTGATGGCTGCGACCAGTACGGTCGCCTCGTAGCGGACGGCGAGCTTGTCGTATCTCGTGGCGACCGCACGGTGGCGTTTGAGGCGATTGATGCCGCACTCCACCGCGTGGCGCTCTTTGTAGTCGGTCTTGTCGAACTTCGGCGGCCGGCCACCGTGGGAGCCGAGTTTCCTGCGGTTGGCGATCTGGTCGCGCTTCTCCGGGATGGTGCAGCGGATGCCGCGCCTGTGCAGGTAGGCACGGTTCGCGCGGGAGCTGTACGCTTTGTCGGCGCGAACGGTGAGCGAAGTGCCAGAGCGAGGGGACGATGACGTCCCTTACATCATGGCGCTTCAAGGAGTCGAGCATTACGGAGAACGCGGATTCCGAGCACCTGATGTTCTCCGTGAACACCTGATCTAGCGCGAAGCCTTCGCGCTGGGCATGCGTGGCCAACTCGCGCTTCACGCGCTCGGATTCGTCGTCCGTCTCGTCACTGCTCACGACGCGCATGTAGCCATAAATTGCAGGTCGCATGAAGTTCCCCTTTGCCGTTGGAAGCCGGTCCAATAGCGGGCTTGAGGCCAGGCTCCGCTGTACCGGCGTAGCGGCCAGAAAAGCCCCTTGACCTGCGGAAACCCAGAGCGAACGAGGGGCAAGAACGACGCAAAAATGAGGCAAGGGCGGCCTTGACCTGCGTAAACGGCCCCCGGGTGGCTATGGTGGGTACGCCCCTGAGCCCCGGGAGGGAAGTGCGATGGCGGCCAAGCGCATGCGGCTCGCTCAGCGTCGCAAATCTGCGGGCTACAGCCAAGAAAAGCTCGCCGAACGACTGGGCATCGAGCGCTCGACGGTCGTGCGCTGGGAAACGGCCGAGAGTGAACCTCAGCCGTGGGTGCGCCCTAAGCTCGCCGCCGCGCTCAAGGTGACGCTCGACGAGTTGCAGTCCTAGCTCGGCGATGTGACGGTCATCCAGGCGAAGCTCAGCGAACGTATGAGCTACGTCCTCCAACACCCGTCGTCAGTCGACCTGGTGGCAGTCGCCTACCTGCACGAGCGGATTCGCCAACTCGACGAGCGGTACGACAGGGCACCCTCGACGGCCCTGCTCGGACCCGCCGGCCAGGTCCACGGGCAGGTGAAGTTCCTTCGGGAGAACGCGACCAACCCCCGAGTGCGCAAAGCCCTCTTCGAGGTCGAAGCCGAGTCGGCCGCATTTATGGGCCAGCTCGTCTGGGACGTGAGCCAGCGGCGTGACCACGACGCACCGGTCGCCTACCTGGACGAGGCGGTGACCGCGGCCCGTCAGGTGCGTGATCCGTACGCCGAGGCATACGCGACCCTGCGCAAGAGCTTCGTGGCACTCTACGGCGAGAAGGACCCGCTCAAGGGCGCGACGCTCGCAGGACAGGCGGCAAAGGTGGCACGCTCCGTCAGTCCCTCCCTTACGGGGCTGAGTTTGCTTCATATGGCCGAGGGCTATGCCATGAGCGGTGACCTCAAGTCATGCGAGGCGGCGCTAACGAAGGCGGAAGCACAGCTCGACCGGGTCGGTGCCGATGACATGGCTGCTGAGTACTACACGGTCAACGAGTTCAGCCGCTTGTCCGGGTCGTGCTACTTCTCCCTGAATCTGCCCGAGCAGGCCGAGCCCATCCTGCGTATGACCGCCAGGGCACTCGCCGCGAAGCAGAAGAGCCAGGCCATCGCGCTCGGGAATCTCGCCTTGTCACTGATTCGCCAGCGCAAGGTCGACGAGGCGGCGGCCACTATGCACCGGACGATTGACGCCGTGGAGCTGACACGGGGTGGCGGGGGTCTTAACCTGGCATTCGCCGCTGGTCCAGAGCTTCGAGAGTGGCGGCACGAGCCGTGGGTGCAGGACGTCAATGATCGTCTGCTAGCCCTCATGGCGGCGATCTGACGGGACCGGTAGGGGCGCATGAGCAACATCGACCAGGCCAAGGAAGCTGTCCGCGACCAAGTGTGGCGCCTGCTCGAACACGAAGGCGCTGTGCCAGAAGGCTCGTACGGCAAGATCCCTGGCTTCAACGGCGCGGAGGCGACGGCCAAGCGCCTGGCCGAGCTGGACGTGTGGAACCAGGCCCGGACAGTCAAGGCGAACCCCGACTGGGCCCAACTGCCGGTCCGAATCCGCGCTCTCAAGGACGGCAAGCTCCTTTATATGGCTGTGCCGAGGATGGCGAGCCTCCAACCGTTCTTCCTGCTTGACCCAGCAACGCTGGAACTGCCCGCCGAGCAGGCCGCGGAGAAAGAGGGTGCCGCACAGGTGGCTCGTCGAGTCAGCGTCGAAGACATGAGGCCCATCGACGTGGTGATCTGCGGCAGCGTGGCAGTCAACCGTTCCGGCGCACGCATCGGCAAGGGTGCGGGGTACTCCGACCTGGAGGTGGCGCTCCTCATCGAGGCGGGCTTCGTGACGGACGAGACGGTCATAGTTGCGCCCGTCCACCAACTCCAGGTCGTCGAGGACGACATCCCCGAGACCGAGCACGACTTCAGCGTCGATCTCATCGTCACCCCCGACGAGGTGATTCAGTGCCCCAACCGGCGCCGGCCCCGGGGGCTTGTCTGGAGCGACCTCACTACCGAGAAGATTGAGGCCATCCCTGCGCTTAAGGCTCGATTTCTGTAGCCGACCAGAAAATGATGACCGCCCCGATGCCCAACTGGCGCGAGCTAGAGCAGAGCAATCAACGGAAATACAGAAGGAGCGAGAAGGTGAATTCATGACGACGGTTGACGAGCACATCCAGAGCACAGACGCAGCGATCTGTCAGAACATCGCCTCTTTGACTCACCAGCGCGACCTGCTGTCTCAGAACATCCTTGCGCAGCTCCGGAACCTGGTCGAGGGCGTCGCCGTGCGCCTCCAGTCGGGCACCTCCGACACCCAGTACAACTACCCGGCGATAGGGCTTGGACTTGCCTTCGTGAAGGGGAGCGGCCAGTACAGCTTCCTGGGCCGGTTCCACAAGCTTCTCGAAGCAAGCGCCTCGCACTACACCATGGACGGGGATGCCTCCGAGCGCCTGATGCTCAAGTACTACGAGTACCTTCTACGAATCCGCACCCTGCTCAAGGGAGGCTGCGGGATCGACGTGCTCGCCAACCTAGAGTCGTTCCCGGTCAATTTCGACCCGTCGTTGCGGGAGTACCACGAGAAGATCGCCGCCCGGATTGAGGCTCTACGCAGGACCGGTTCGGGTGGAGCGCGGGATCGCTACTACATCCATAAGACGCGCCCGTTCTTCGTCGGTGGGCACATCTACTACGAGGTCACCCTCTACCGAGCCGTCAACAAGGTCAGCAAGTTCGACCGCATCATTGCCTTCACCAACATCGACATGAGCGACAAGTACTCGGCCATGCTGACCCTCCAGCGCGACTCGATCAACGTCCTCGACCAGACGATGCCGATCACGATCATCCGCGACTGGGAGGTCTCGATCCGCCCGTGCGAGCTCAACAACTTCGCACGTCTCCTGGGCATCACGATCAAGGCCAGCACCGGCTCCGCCGAGTACCGCTACCTCATGGACGGCCTGACGGTGGGTTTGGGCAGCCTGCTCGATCTCGTCGACATGCCCGATGACCAGTATGAGACGGCCAAGACTGCAGGCACCGCGAGCACGACCAAGCCGCAGATCTTCCCGGTGTTGGACGAAGTGCGCCGAATCGTGCGGTCAGGGGCACAGGGCCGCAACGTTATCCGTTACCTCATGCTGCGGATGCACAACCAGGTGTTGAAGCCGCAGTACAACTGGGATAGGTGCGGTCGTCTGTCTGACCTCAACCTGCTCTACGGCTGCATCCCGTTCGATCAGATGCCCTTCTGTACCTCATTGCCAGGGCACAACCCGCGCTACTGGGATCTCGTCGAGAGCCTCGACTCGACCGACCGGCACCACGAGCTGCTCGCTCGGCGAGTCCGGAACAACGTTGAACGCCACGGGATGCTCTACACACCCGTCGCTGACCTCGAAGCCCTCGGCGACGTCAGCAAGCTGATCGCCATCTACAACAATAAGCTCTACTACAAGCACACCGAGCGGCAGCTCGTGCAGGACAAGGGGCATGTCTTCACCCGGGGGTACGAGGATGACACTGTCTCCATCGTCGAAAAGCTCCAGAAGTATGCGACGTCCGGGATCGACGGCTACACGGTGGCCGTCGAGCTATGGCTCAACGAGGCTCCTCGCGGTATCGATGACGACGTCAAGAAGGCCGCCCTCAAGCTCCTGTTCAGCCAGTCTAAAGTCGCGCTGATCTACGGTGCGGCTGGCACGGGCAAGTCCACAATGGTCGACCATATTGCCCAGCACTTCAACGACAAGACGAAGCTGTTCTTGGCTCACACCAACCCGGCGAAGGATAACCTCGAGCGCAAGGTCACCGCCCAGAACTCGACCTTCCGGACGATCAGCAGTCAGATCTACCGGAATGGGTCGGACCCTGAGTACGACCTTCTGGTCATCGACGAGTGCAGCACCGTGAGCAACGCAGACTTGCTTAAAGTGCTGGAGAAGACGTCGTTCAAGCTGCTCGTCCTTGTAGGCGACGTCTACCAGATCGAGTCGATCCAGTTCGGCAACTGGTTCAGTATCATCCGCTCATTCATCCCTAGCACGGCCGTGTTCGAGCTGACAACACCGTTCAGGACCAAGAGCCAGTCTCTCCTGGGGTTCTGGGACAAGGTCCGGATTATCGACGGCGACATCGCCGAAGTCATTGCCCGCAACGGCTACTCGACCGTGCTGGACAAGTCGCTATTCGAGGCGCAGCGGCAGGACGAGATCATCCTGTGTCTGAACTACGACGGCCTGTACGGGATCAACAACGTCAACCGCTTCCTTCAGAGCAGCAACCCCAACCCGGCGACCACTTGGCGCGTCTCCACCTACAAGGTGGGCGATCCAGTTCTGTTTAACGAGACCGAGCGGTTCCGGCCGGTGATCTACAACAACCTGAAGGGACGAATCGTCGACATCGCCTCTACCCCAGGCCAAATACAGTTCGACGTCGAACTGGATCGACCGCTCACCGAGTTCGACGTCGTTAGCGGGGAGCTCCAGTGGGTGAAAGATTCGACCGTACGCTTCGCCGTCTACGACCATGACACCAGCGACGAGGACGACGACTCACTTAACACCGCCGTGCCGTTCCAGATTGCCTACGCCGTCTCGATCCATAAGGCACAGGGCCTCGAATACGACTCCGTCAAGATCGTCATCACCGATGCGAATGAGGATGACATCGCGCACAGCATCTTCTACACCGCTGTCACCCGGGCACGGGAGAGCCTCAAGATCTTCTGGACACCAGAGACCCAGCAGGCGGTGCTCAAGAGTCTTCTACGGAGTGCGAGTCCGAAGGATGTCGCACTTCTGTCGAGTCGACGCGGACTCACGCCGGTTGCCCGATCTCGGCGTACTTCGTGAGCCGAGACACACCCGGGTAGGGTCCGGGTTCGAGATGAGGGAGGAGAACCGACCGCCGGAACAATCTGTCACCCAACTGTCGTACGTAGGGCATGACACAGATACGAGAAGCGGCAACGCCACCGTACCGGCGCTCTCCAGCGCCTTGAGCAACCGAACCAGGGACTTGCTGGGGTTCGAAAGCGAGTCACGGAGGCGCACCACTCGCGAACGAAGACTGGACAACGTGCGATGGGTAGCCAGAGGTAGCTGCCTTGGTTTGCTACGGCACCTCTGGTGCGAGGACGGCAGCCGCAATCTTTTGCGCGATGTCGCTTACTGAGTCGTGTTCTGTGGTGAAGCCCGCGAGATCGGGAAGAATTCCGCTGTATTCAGCGACGTCTTCGAATGTAACTTTGTGCAATACGGGAATCAGGGTGCTCTTGTGGAGAAGGGCCCCGAGTTCGCGCTCCGTCCAGAAGCGCCCGGTAAGATACACAGCCGTCAGAACTGCAACGCCAGCGTGAGCACGTCGGAGCCCCTGGTCCATCTGCAAGGCCTGGCTCTTCCCAGGACGGATCGAGACTTCGTCAAACCAGACTGTCACCCCGAGGTCTTCAAGCTCCTGTCGAAGTTGTCCGGCTACTTCTGATCCATCGAGCCGTGCGTAGCTGAGGAAAACGTCGCACTCCCGTGCGTCGTGGGCAGAAACAGCCTCTTGGACTCTGTCGGCGAGCTGGCGCTCTTCGACCGTGTAACGAACCGTAGGCCGGGTCACTGCTTCCTGAAGGCTGCGGTTGATCTTGGCGACCTCCTGCTGGTTGTGGCGGTCGGCCGCTTGGTTGTGTGCGTCAACACGCCTGTTGTAAGCAGCGACCGCTTGTCGGTTCTGCTGCTCAACCTTGCGGTTGTGCTGATCAATCTCGCGGTTAGCCTTGTCGACAACCTTCTTCTGCTCTTGCTCGGCCTTGCGCTGAGCCGCCTTGACCTGCTGGCGGAATGCACTCTCGTTGAACTTCTGTGCCACTTCTTGTCCTCCTGCGACGCTGGCGCTCCTGTCCCAGGAGGCTCCCTTTCAAGTTAGCCCACGGCACTGACAGTCGATTCTGCCTGCCCTGCGAGACCTGGCGGAGGGCGTCAACGCTCTCGCCCGTGGCTGTCCCGCATGCTCACCCCGCGCTCGACCAACCGAGTGCGCACAGTCCCGCCGTCTACACCGAGTCGCTCGCCAATCCGTGCGAGCGCCTGGCCGGCCTCGTAAAGTCGTACCGCCTCGCCGATCTGCTCTGCCGATAGTCCACGCATCCGCATCTCGACGCCATGGTGCTTCAGGATTTCGCCCACCCGCTGCCGACTGATCCCGAACCGATCACCGAGCTGGTAGACCGTCGCTCCACCCACGTAGCCGTCGATGAGCTGCTGCACCTGGTCGTCGCTGAGCTGCTTCGCCCGACCAGGTTTACGTCGCACGGGCGGCTGTCGAACCGGAGCAGATAGATCCGGCAGCTTGCGCAACAGCGCTTCCAGCGCTCCGACCTGCTCCTTTGTGTTGTAGTACGTTCGCCGGAGGTCCGGAACGCTTCGAGTCGGGCCTCACGCTTGCTCGTCCAGCCCTTTCGTCCCTGGTGCGTCTCCCTTTTCGAAGGTCGCGTTGGAACTCTCCGCGGCGGCGTTGTCCGCTGAGCTGCCCACCGCGCTCATGCTTTGGAGCACGTCCACCCGGCGGCAGGCGTCAGCGAACGCGGCGCTCGTGTACTGAGCGCCGTGGTCGGTGTGCATGATCGCGCCCTTGAGACTGCCGCGGGTTGGTTTTGCTGCGGCGAAGGCGTCGGTGACGAGCTCGGTTCTCATGTGGTCGGCGATCGCCCAGCCCGCCAGGCGGCGTGAGCACAGATCGATCACGGTCGCGAGACAACAACAATTTCCGCCGCCGACGCTCAAGTACGTGATGTCGCCGACGTACTTGGTGTTCACTTCCTCGGCCGTGAAGTCGCGTGCGATCCGGTCCGGGGCCTTCGCGGCGGCCAAGTCCGAAACAGTGGTGCGGTGCCTGCGGTGCAGGCGGACTCCGGCCAGGCCGGTGCCGCGCATGACGCGCGACGCGCTTGTGGTTGACGCGCTCACCGTCCTCCCGACGTTGTGCGGTGACCCTGGGGACGCCATAGGTGCCGTCCGATTCCCGGTGGACTGTGCGTATCTTGGCGGCGAGCTTGGCGTCGGCCGCCTGGCGGGCTGTGCGGTCCGCGGCGGTCTTGCGCCGGGAGGAGAAGCCCGAGCGGGTGATGCCCAAGATCGTGCACAGCCGCTTCACGCCGTAATGGCGCTGGTGATCATCAACGAACTGGCAGCGGTTCACCAGTGCGTCTCCGTCGCGACGAAATACCGCGCCGCTTTACGCAGCATGTCCCGCTCTTCTTCGAGTTCACGGACCCACTTGCGCAAAGCCGCCACCTCCGCCGGGTCAGACGCCGGCGTGGCCGCCTGGGCCACAAAGCGCGAGCCGGGAATCCGCCCGTCAGCGGCCCGTATCCAGCTTGTGCAGCGTCTCGGTGTTGACCCCCAGGTCAGCCGCAACCGACTCGATCGCCGCTCCCGGCCCAGAGCGGTACGACGCGAACGCGTCCGCCAGGAACTCCGGCGGATAGTGCTTCATCCCCACAGCGACTCCGTTCTCCCATATCCCAAGATCTAGTTCCACCGCCGCAGTGCGTACCATTCCCCCAGCCTGGCTACACCAAGTCCGCCACGGCGGCACCATCCTCACCCCCATCGACACCCCGTACGGCCATGACGCCCTACTCACACTCACCTGCGACGGCGCCGGCAGCGCCACAGGCCACCTCATCAAACCGGTAGCGTTCATGAAACTGCGCGGCCAACGCCACCAACCCCCATGGAAAAGCCTCGGCTGGCCCAAGAAACGCCTCCCCGTTGCCGACGCCCCGCCATGGAAACACCACCGCGTCACCGCAGACCCCGCAGGGCAGCGCATCTATCTCCACCGAACCCAGTAGCACCGAACACCACCGCCCCACGAGGCCGGCCATGGCCTCCGGGTCCACCCACCCAGCCCCTCGCACCCGGCGGGCAGGTGCCCGCGGACAGATGGTGCTCTGCATCAACTGCTCTCGTTAGTGCTCTGAGCGCATGGGTTCACCGGACTGAGGCGGGCCAGTCGGCGGATAGCGTGTAGTGCCAGCCCGGGCGCCAGCTAGGCGGTGCTTGAAGTAGTTCTTCCAGCGGTGTTCCGGTGAGCAGATGGTCGAGTGCCCATCGGTTGGCCGAGTGGGCGATCACCAGGATTGTGCTGCTGTCCCATCCGGTGGCGAGGTCGTGAAGGAAGGCACGAGTGGCCGTAACGACCTGGCGGTAGCTCTGGCCTCCGGGGAATGGTTCGTCGATGTGCTGGGCTCGTTGGGCGGCGATGAGGGAGATCGGGTGTCCGTTGAGGTCTCCGTAGTTGCACTCACGCAGTCGGATGTCCTGGTGGATCGGGGGACGGCCATCGGGGAACGCGGTCCGGGCTGTTTGGACAGCCCGGCACAGGTCGGAAGCGAACACAGCCGCGAAGCCGTCGCCGGGGCGGCGTTCGCCCAATTCCCGGGCCTGGCGGCAGCCCAGGTCCGAGAGTCGGCCCGGGAGCCAGCCGGTGGCGATGCCGGTTTCGTTGTCCGTGGTGGTGGCGTGTGTCTCGTAGACGATCTCTACTGCCATCAGTGCTCTTGGATGTCCTCGACACGTCAGGCTGCATGGGCGCGCGGGCGGCATCACGGGCCGGCTCCTATGCATTTCTGCCGCGCTCACGGCGGAAGGTCGCCAGCGCGGTGCGGCCTTTGCCTCCGGCTTTCGCCGTAGACGTTGCACCCTCGGTGGCAGCGGAAGTTGAGTCGACGGGTGACCTGCTTGCTCAGGCATGCAGACCGCCCTGGTTAAGTGGCGGACGTCGTCTTGAGTGCGAGGGCCCGCAGTGGAGCGATCCGGGTTCGGGCGTTGCCGTGGTAGACGGCGTTCGTGCAGATCACGAGGTAGCGGCCGGTGTCGAGGGCAAGGTAGAGGCTGGTCCCGGTGAATCCGTGATGGTAGGCGACGCGTCCGCCGGCGGCGAGGACCCAGGACAGGCCGCGGTCCAGGCCGGGCTCGATAGCGGCCTGCGGGACGAGACTGACGCGCGTCCACTCACCTAAGTCGGTGTCGGTCTGGTCTGTGTACGCGGTCAGCAGCCGCTGGGCGTATTGGGCGAGGCTGCGCGGGGTGGCGAAGACGCCGGCATGACCGGCGACGCCGCCGAGCAGGGCGGCGTTGTCGTCGTGCGCGACGCCCCAGACGCGCGGGGCGCCGGGGATGCGCTGCTCGGTCGGGGCGACCTGGTGGGAGCGGCTCAGGGGCCCGTACGTCACTTCGGGCATGCCGAGGTCCTCCCACATGGCCGCGGCCAGTTCGTCGAGGGGCTGGTCGTTGATGTGGGCGAGGGCCAGGCCCAGCAGGATGTACCCGCGGTTGATGTAGCGGTGAGTGCCGGGGGCATCGTCCAGTGGCTCGCGGCACATCAGTTCATGCAGGGGCAGTTCGGCACCGCGGTAGTGGTCCAAACGTGTGGAGGCGCGAAGCCCCGAGGTATGGGCAAGGAGTTGGCGCACGGTCGCCTCGGCTGAGGGCGTCTCGCCGTTCATCGCGGGCAGGAAGTCACGGAGCGGCTCGTCCAGGTCGAGGAGGCCGTCATGCAGCGCGCGGCCGACCAGGGGCCAGGTGGCGACGACCTTGGTCAGCGAGGCGATGTCGTACGCCGTATGCCGGGTGGGTGCTTCGTCGCCGCACTCCGGGGCGACGATGCCGGCGCTGAGGTATTCGGGGGTGCCGTCCGCGGTGCCGTAGACGATCACACTGCCGGGGGTGACGCCGTCGGCGATGACGGACTGAAGGGATTTTTTGAGGCGGGCGGCGTCAGCGGCGGTGAATGGGGCGGGCATCAGGGCCTCCGGGGTGGGTGGTGATGTCGGCTCCCAGCGTGGCGAGGGCGGACAGCAGGTATCCGTAGCCGCGCCGGAGGCGATACATCCCCCGGATCGTAGAGGGGCCCTCAGCGGTGAGGGCGGCGATCAGCAGGGCGGTCACCGCACGGATGTCTGACGCTTCTACATCTGTGCCACGAAGTTGGACGGGATCTGTGCCACGACGCTGGACGGGCCCGCGGATGCGGCTCACCGAGCCGGTGGTGGTGATGTCGGCGCCGAAGGCGAGCAGCTTGCTGCGCGGGGCGGCGACGGAACCGGCCCCCTCGACACTGTGGTGACTACTGGGGACGTCCGAGGTTTTTGCAGCGGCGGCGGGCAGCAACCGCCCCCGCCAGGCAAAGTATCCGAGGGCTCCCATGCCCGCAGTGGGCCAAGGGCCCTTCCGGCGCCGAGGGACGCCACACAAGGAGGCCCAACGCCCCGCCACCACCGCAGTGTTGGTGCAGCGGCGGTAGCAGACGTGGACGCTCGCGATCGATGCCGGCGAAGGCCCCGAAGCGCTCGGCGCGCTCAACCACCCAGCGATATCGGCCGGGCCTCCCTGTCCCGGTAAGCGGCCCACGGCCTGGGCGTATCGCTTATCGGCCAGCGGGCAGGACACACGGCCCACGCGGAAAACCCTCGCCGCCCTGGCCCTCAGCCGTCCATGTCGGCTCCACGATCCGCCCTTGGGCGTCGAACGGCAGCCTAGCCCTGCGAGTCCGGCTTCCAATCCTGGACGAGGAGCCCTAGCAGCACCTCGTCCAAGAACTCACCCATCACCCAGGCCGAGGAACGCAGCACGCCCTCGCGGACGAAGCCGTTGCCCTCGGCGGAGCGCAGCATCGCGGTGTTGTCGGACAGCGTCTCAATCTGTAGCCGTTGGAGGCCGCGCACGACGAACCCGTAGTGGCACAGCACCGCGACGACGTCGGTGCCGTAGCCCTTGCCGCGAGCGGACGGCAGTAGGCCCAACCCGATGTGCGCGGACCGGTTGTGATTGTCGATTCCCCACAGCGTCGCGGTGCCGACCAGCGTGCCGCCGTCCAGCTCGACCACGGAGAACGGGACGTGCCCCTGCTCCTTGTCGTCCACCACGAGCCGCGGGTCCTGCGAACCTGGCGTAATCGGCCGCCATGGCCCGCCCTCGGCCCGCGAGGCGTTGACCACGTCGTCGTACAGCTCGGCCCGCAGGACCGGAATGTCGTCCTCGTGCCGGGCCCTCAGCCCAACCTTGTTGCCTTTTAGCATGCGAGCTTCTTATCCGGCCGGGCTGACCTGCGGCAAACGAATAAGAGGTCGGCTCAGTCGGGGTAGCGGCGAAGGCCGATGCGGGTGCTGGCGATGCCGACGAAGACCCAGAAGCGCTCAGCTCTACGCCTGTGGCGCCCGTGCCGGCGGCAGCAGCCGTGAAAACCAGAGCAGTAGGCCCGAAGGGCTCAGTGGAAGCAGAGACAGAACGGATGGCCGGCCGGGTCCGCGTAAACCCGCCAGTTGGCCCCCGGGTGGAGCTCGTCCGTGCGCTCCAGCAGGGTCGCGCCGAGGGCGAGCGCCCGCTTTTCCTCACCGTCGAGGTCGTCTACGTCGAAGTCCAGATGGAGCTGCTGCGGGCGCGCTTGGCCGGGCCATTCGGGCGGTTGGTAGCCGTCCACCCGCTGGCAGGCCAGCGGTGTTCCCTCGAACCCGTGCACCTCGATCCAGTCGAGATCCTCAGGTTTGGCGAGCACTCGGCCGCCGAGCAGCTCCGCGTAGAACTCGGCGAGCCGTACCGGATCAGCGCAGTCCAACGCGACCGCTTGCAGCTTTCGAATCACTTCCGACACTCCTTACTCTTCGGCCGCTTCCGCGACACCCCCGCAGGGGTGCGTTGTACCCGCCACCGCGGCGGGCATGCGCGGCGGCACACCAGTCCGCAGCCGGACGTCACCCACAAGGGAGGCGGCAGCGGGGTCCATGGTCCAGCATACGGACGCCGCCCGCTCACTCCTCGAACCGGCGCCCCGAACAACAACCGCCCCGACCAACCATGTCACCACGCATGAAGCACATGACACACGCCCATATTCGAGCCCTTGATGCGCTGCGCTCCCCGTCCATGAACGAACCCGACTTCCCACACCGGGCTCCGGGAGCCTTACCTACGAGTGTGAGGCGGGCACCTGGCGCACACGCGCACGGGCAAGGCGATGCACACCGTGCCGGACGAGCGGACCACCGCGACCATCGGCGTCGGCCCGCGGCTGGAGCTGGAGATCGTCGCTGCGCCGGCTCATTTCGGCGAGGTGGGGCGGGAGCCCGCCGAGGACCGGTGATCAGTATGTTCGCCTCACCGAAGGTTGGGACGGCGGCCTCAGGGGATTGATGCTGGACATGCTGGTGACAACGGCCGCTGGCGCGCTGTCCGCCACAGCGGGCGTGCTGGTCGGCGGTATCGTCACGCGCCGTGCTCAAAATCGCCAGTGGGCTCGTGATCAGCAACTAGCCGCCTATCAGCAGCTGTTCAGTCACTACGCCAAGTCCACGATGGACCTCAGGCGAGCCCACGGTGACCAGCACGGTTGGAATTACGACCGGGGCGAGTGGAGCGCGGCTTTGATACGCGTAACCCTGGCCGCTCCCATGGATGTCGCGGCGGAAATCGACAATGCCAGCCGTGCCATCAATTCCTTTCTGGACCAAGTGGAGCGAGGCGGACGCACGCCACTGCATGACCCGCTAAGTCCGCAGGAGTTCGAACAGGCCAGGCTGGCAACCGCATAAGCGCGAGTGAAGCTGGTCAACGTCATACGACGTTCACTGAGCGATGACCGTAAGGGGCTGCCCCTCGAAATGGGTGGTTGAGGCTGCGGCCCCACCATGCCCGGTCGCTGCGGTGGGCGTACTTGGCTCGGGCTGCTTGGAGCTGCACTCATAAGCGCATGTGGGGCTGTGGGAACGGGTTTCGCGACAGCGGGGTGGGTGACGCCGGCACCAGCGATGATCGTGCGGCCGGTCGCCGCCGATGGTCTTCAGGATGAGAGCCTGTGGCCGCTGTGGCACCGGGTCTCCAGGACAGAACAGTCAAGCCCCCTCGGGATCGCTGCTCCGGCACAGTAGGTTACACGAATGTCTGACTACCTCTCGCGCACTCTCGCCGCCTACGAACACAGTGTCCACACCTACGAATGCGCCACCAAGGACATGCTCCCGGACGAGGAGCTCGACCTTTTCGCACGAATGCTGCCCGATCCGGCCGGGCCGGTACTGGACGCCGGGTGTGCCTTCGGCCGCGACACGGCCTTGCTGGCGGCCAGGGGCATAGCGGTGACCGGGGTGGATCTGAGCGAACCCTTTCTCGTCCGGGCCCGGGAGCTCCACCCCGCACTGGACTTCCGGCGTATGGACGTGCGCGCGCTGGACCTTCCGGACGCCTGTTTCGCGGGCGTCTGGTCCCAAGCGACGCTGCTGCACCTCAAGGACGAGCACGTGGCGACCGCGCTGTCCGAGTTCTCTCGGGTATTGCGGACCGGCGGGGCACTCTTCGTCAGTTTCAAGGAAGGCGAGGGCGAGGAGGAGTTCGTCGAGTCGTTCAGTGCCGACGCTGCCCGTTTCTTCCGCTACCAGACCGCGGGCCGGGTCCGCGGTCTGCTGGAGGCGGCCGGCTTCGCCGGGCCCGACGTGCGCATCGTCAATGAACGAGAGCGTTACGGGCCCGGGCATCGCGATATCAACTGGCTGACCGCGTACGCCCGTACCGCGTCTTGATCCGTTGGCCGCAGGCCGGGGCCCGGTGCGCCGTCGCAGCCGTTGTGAATAGTCCCGTGTACCGAGCTGAGCGCACGTCGCACCGTCGGGTACGAGCCCACTTCGTCCGTACCCGGCCGGCGTTCTAGGAAGTACGTTGGCACCAATTCGCCAGCAGAGGTGTCACGGACCGCAAGTCCCCGCTGTCCACTACTGTCGAGGCTCTGTCCCGCGCCTGCTGGTCCGGGTTGAAGGCGATACTGAGGCCGACCTCGTCGAACAACGGCAGGTCCGATCGGCTGTCGCCGATGGCCGCGCACCGTGAAAGGGCAAAGCCGAGATCCTCCGCATAGCGCAGCGCGAAGTCACGTTTGCCGAACTCGTCGAAAGCGATCCGCACTCGGCCGGTGAACGCTCCGTCGGCGCGTTCCAGTTCAGGGCCGCAGTAGGCGGCGAACCCGAACCTCTTCGTGATGTGCTTCCCGATCGGTTGCCAGGCCAAGGTGGCCAATACCGGCAGGAGGCGGTGCCCACGGCACCATTGGACCGTCTCCGCTATGCCCTCGACGAGCGGCAGTTGAGTCAACCAGTTGTCGATCTCCGTTTCGGTATGGCCCGCCCATGCGAGGGCGTCTACGGCCGCGATCTCGGGATTGGTCAGTAGGCCAGCCGCGTAAGCGGCTTCAGCCTTGGCCATTTCCTCCTCCGTGCCCAGGTAGCGAGCCACGTGGACAGCGGAGCCCGGGGCTGGCACAAGTGTCCCGTCAATGTCTACGAAGACCACGCCGTCCCACTCCGACGGATCGGAGACGACCTCCCACCCGTCGCCGGTTTCCCGCATGATCCACTCCTTCTCATCGTGCCACCATGCGCGCTGTAAAGGCGACGAAGAACCGTGCCCCGGGCAGAGTTCACGCGCTGTCCGCCGCACAGCCTGATTTGTCTGGAACTGGTGCGCCCACAGGGAACGTAGCGCGGGGGCATTCAGACACACCGAAAGCCGCTGCCGCGTTAGGACGGGAGAGTTGACGTGCCGATCAAAGGTGGACCTCCTGGCGTGATTTCACTCCGAGTTTGCGCAGCACCTTGGCCACATGTTCCTCGACGGTGCGAGGGGAGAGGAACATCGCCTGGGCGATCTCGCGATTGGTGCGGCCGTGCGCTACCAGGCGCCTCACCTCGCGTTCCCTGGGCGAGAGTTCGTTGCCGTAGCCGCGGCGGCCACGAGGTGAGGGGGTGCTTACACCGGCGCTGCGGATCAGATGGCGGCAGCGCGCTGCGTCCGAGGTCGCCCCCAGCTCCTCATAGGTGCGCGCGAGGTCGGTGAGTTCGGTGATATCGATGGCACGCGCCGCCACCGTCTCGGTGAGCTGCGCCAGCCGGTAGGGGGTGCCGAGGTCCGTGAAGCAACCGATCGCCTCAGCGCACAGGCGGGCCGCGCCGGCCATGTCACCGGCGGCCTCCGCGAGTTGTGCCCGGGCGGCAAGCAGGGACGCCTGTGCCAGCGGCGCGTCTACCTCGTTGAGCCCGGCGGCCAGGTCAGCAACGAAGGTGTGTGCGTCGTCAAGGCGCCCAGCGGCCACATACGCCTCCACGGCCGGGCAGGCCAGCTCCCCGGCCCAGGCCCACAGGCCCTTGCGGCGGATCAGTGCCGCTCCCCGGTCGGCGTACCCGCAGGCCGCCGTGGTGTCGCCGCGGTTCAACAGCAGCGTGGCCATTCCACCGATCGCGGCCACGGCGACCGGGATGACCGCCGAGTCCGGCTGATCCATGCGGGTGGCCTTGAAGGCCGTCTCCGCGCGGCCCCAATCGCCGCGTGCGGTCGCCAACCACCCCTTCACCAAATTCAATTCGCTGGTCACCCACAGCAGGTGGGCGTAGGTCTGCGTGAGCTGCTCGATCCGTTCCGCCAAACCGTCCCAGTCACCGACGTGCCAGTCCAGCCGGGCCCGGGTGCCCTCGGCGGTGCCGACCACATAGGGCGCGCCGGCACGCTTGGCCAGGTCCAGGCCGCTGTGCAGGTACTCCCGAGCGCGCCCGTAGTATCCAGCCCACGCGCACCCGTCGGCCAGATTGCAGTGTGCGCGTGCGAGCGCGCGCAGCGTCCCGGCCTCGACCGGCTCGGACACGGAAGGCAGCAGGCTGAGCCGATCCCATACCCCCGGGTCACCGACAAGGACCCGGGCACCGAGTACGGACGCCAAGAGCTCCGTGCGCAGACCACCCGGCTCCAAAGCCTCCAAGCTCTCCTCCACTCGCTCCATCCAGACCAGGTCGGCGGCGAATGGGGCGGTGCTGATGTAGGGCAGGGCCAAAACGGCCATGCCGCGCAGGCGGCGTTCTGGCCGGCCGTGCAGTGCTTCGACGGCTAGTTCGATCTCGGCCCGGCCGCGGGCCATCGCGCCTACCTTGCGGATCAGCAGCAGCCCTAGCCACAGGTGTACTTCGCCGCGCACCTCGTCCGAGAGCCGCGGATCGGATGACAACTGCTCGATCTGCGCGATGGCCTCTTGGTGGTGCAAGTTGATCAGCGCGGATTCGCACAGGTTGATCGCGAGTCGATCCAGGTCCGCGGCCCGGGCGGTAGGTTCGGCCACCGCTGCGACGAGCAGTTCCATCGCGGTGAAGGCGTCACCGGCCCGCATCGCGGCGGCGGCGGCTGCCTCGCTGTAGCGCAGCCAGTCCGCCGTCAGCCCGGCACTCCTACAGTGCAAGGCCAGCCGAACCAACGGCGGCGGGTCCAGCTGAGCCAGCTCCCGAACCGCGCGCACGTGCAGTCCCTGGCGGTACGGGCCGGAGAGCGACCCGTAAACCGCCCGTTGGGCGAGCGCGTGCCGGAAGCTGTACTCGTTCTCCGCCACCTCCACCAGTACCGCTTGCTCCAACAGCCGGGTGACGTGCGCCCGGCTCCACTTCACTCCAGCGACCGCGCTCAGCAGCGCGTCCGAGGCGGGGACCCCGAGGACCGCCGACGCCTGCGCGACGGCACGGGCGTCGTCCGGCAGTGCGTGCATGCGCTCGACCATCGCCTCACGCAGCAAAACGGGCACCTCGACGATGTCCAGCAGTCGGCGCGCCGTCACCTCATCGGTGCCCAGCCGCCCCTCCATGGCGCGTAGCGCGCACGTCGCCTCCTCCACCACGAACGGGATGCCGGCGGTGCGCTGCCACATGATCTCGGCAAATCCGGGCGCCACCGGGTTGCCGAGGATCGCCTCGACCAGTTCCCGTACGCCGTTGGCGTCCAGCGGCGCCAGAGTCAGATGCGCCCCGGCGGCGGACGGCGGCGGACGAAACGGCCGGCCCAGCGGCGCGTTGCCCACCAGGTCCTCGCGGCGGTAGGTCATGACCAGCGACAGGCCAGGAGGCGGGTCGGTCATCACGAACCGTAGAAGCTGCCGGGTGCCCTCGTCCGCCCAGTGCATGTCCTCGATCACCAGGACGACTCGGCCCAACGCGGCCAACAGGTCGCGCACGGCGCGGAAAAGCTGGTGCCGCTCGGCGGCGGGATCGCCCAACGCGGGCAGTGCGGACGGCAGCGAGTCGGCAAGCTCGGGCAGGTAGGGACGGAGCGCGCCGACGACGGCACTCAACTTTCCCCGCACCTGCCCCACCTGACCCGCGCACTGGCTCAGGCACTCAAGAACGACGCCATAGGGGAACGGATCGCGCAACGGCTGGCAGTGCTGGACCGCGACCAAGGGCGGTCCGTCGCCCATAGCGTTGATCAGTTCGGCGATCAGCCGGGACTTGCCGACGCCCGCCTCTCCCTCGACGAAGATCACCGATGGTGCGGCGGCCACGGCGGTGTGCAGGGTCCGCAGCTCCCACTCACGGCCGATCAGTACCGGTGAGCTAGTCCGCAGCACAGTCGAGGATGGGGTTTCGGCCGGCCGCGCACCATATGTCATCGTCTTGCCCCCACGCCCCGGCTCAACCATTGATCACTGATGAGGTTCCCAGAGGATAGCCAAGGTGGCGAAGGCACGGAAGGTGTCGTTACTCGATGCCTAAAGCCCGTACCTCTACGGGGGATTGCCACAGTTGTTCGGGCGACCATGCCGGGGGGATCGTTCTCGCCGAGTGGCTCACTGCCCCCTGGCCCCCGGCAGTCACTCCTCATGCCCGGTTCTTCCGGGCCGTGAGCGGGGAGACGGAGTTGTCATGCGAGAGAGAACCTTGCGCAGAACGCGGCGTGCCGGCACGGCGGTCGTGCTGGCCGCCGGCATGTTGGCCGCCGGCGGTGCAGCCGGCGCCCAGGAGCTCCAGAATGCCGCCCCCATGGCAGAAGCCGTGGTCCAGCAGGCCTCCCAGCACGTCCAAGGACAGTACATTGTTGCCCTTGAGGACAACGCCCCCCGGGCCGCAGCCGGCCAGGCTGCCGACTTGGCCGACCGATACGGCGCCGAGGTCACCAGGACGTTCTCCGCCACGTTCAACGGGTTCACCATCCGCGACACCAGTGGCCAGGACGCGAAGCGACTCGCGGCCGACCCGTCCGTCAAGGCGGTATACGAGGACGGCACCGCCCGTGCCACGGGCGAGCAGCCGAACCCGCCGTCATGGGGCTTGGACCAGACCGACCAAAAGACCACCAGTCTCGACAAGAAGTACACCTACCCGAACACCGCCGACAGCGTCACCGCCTACGTCATCGACTCCGGTGTGAACAAGAACCACACCGAGTTCGAGGGCCGGGCCAGCTTCGGCTACGACTTCGTTGACGATGACACGGACGCCAGTGACTGCTACTGGCATGGCACGCACGTGGCCGGCACCATCGCCGGCAAGACCGTGGGCATCGCCAAGAAGGCCAAGGTCGTCGCGGTGCGGTCGCTCGGTTGTGACGGCAGCGCACCCGACTCGGCCACCGTCGCCGCGCTGGAGTGGGTCGCCACCAACGGCAAGGGCCCGGCCGTGGTCAACATGAGCCTGGGCATGGACGTCGTTGGCGTCGGCGACCAGCAGGTCAAGGCGCTGGTGGCCAAGGGCTTCGTCGTCGCGGTCGCGGGCGGCAATGACGGTAAGGACTCTTGTAGCGTCAGCCCCGCCCGGGTGCCCGAAGCCATCACGGTCGGCTGGATGAACCAGGGCGGCAGCCGCAGCGGCAACTACGGCACCTGCCTCGACCTGTTCGCGCCCGGCGGCAACATCTACTCCTCCGACCACACCGGCAGTTACCGCGCCGGCAGTGGTACGTCGATGGCGACTCCGCACGTCGCGGGGGCGGCAGCGATGTATCTGGAGGCCAACAAGGGCGCCACACCGCAGCAGGTACGCGACGCGCTCGTCAACAACGCCACACCGAACCTGGTCACCAGTCCCGGGGTCGGATCGCCGAACAAGCTGCTGTACACCAGCTTCATCAAGGACGGCGGCCAGGAGCCGGTCTGCGGCATCAAGAGCAACACCGAGGCCGTGCCCATTCCTGACAGCGCAGAGGGCAGCAGCAGCATCACGCAGGACAAGTGTGAAGGTCGCGCCTCGGCCACGTTGCCGGTGAAGGTGGACATCGACCACACCTACAGCGCCGATCTGGCCATCGACCTCATCGGGCCGAGCGGCGCCACCTACGCACTCAAGCGTGCGGGCGGCGTTGGCACGGCGGATGGCGTCCACCAGACCTTCGCGGTCAACGCCTCCGCCGAGAACGCCAACGGCACCTGGAAGCTGCGGGTCAAGGATGCGTACAAGTACGACACCGGCGTACTCACCGGCTGGTCGATCACCTTCTGAGGGCTCGGGAGAACCGGAGGTCGGCCCGCTCCTTGGGACACCCCCGGCGCCTCGCCCGCGTACGCCCGAAGGTCACCACACCCTCCCCTTCTGCTACTCCCCCACCTACCCACCCACCTCATCAGCGAGGAATCGTCCATGAGAGCAACACGCCTGCTCCGACCACTGATTGTCGCAGTGGCCATAGCCTTCCTGCCGGCCGCCCTGCCAGCCGCAGCCGACAGCGCGCCGCCGCCCGCCAAGGCCGCCATCCCCACCGATCAACTGCGTCCCGACAGCGGTGTCAGCCCACGAGTGGTCAACGGGCAGCGCACCACGGTCAAAGAGAACCCGTCCCTCATCACCGGTCTGCGCGTGGGCGGCGGCGGCCCGCAGGGCGCCTCCTGCACCGCCTCGGTGGTCGGCCGGAACAAGATCCTCACCGCCGCGCACTGCATGATCGACGCCACCGGTGCCAAGAGCTACCTGTACGGCGACGATGACCTGAACACCACGGGCGACGAGAGCTTCCGCACCAAGCTCGCCTCCTACAAGGTGCACCCGCAGTACACCGGCACCAACAGTTGGCGCACCGGTTACGACGTTGCCGTCGTCACCACAGAGGACGACATTCCGGTGCCCTCAAGCCAGTGGGCCAAGGTCGCAGGATCGGGCGACAGCGCGCTCACCGAGCCCGGCAAGTCGGGCATGGCGGTCGGCTGGGGCAAGGTCTCCGCCGGTGGCTCCTCCGGTGTGCTCTACAAGACCACGATGCCGGTCAATGACGCCGCCAACTGCCAGGTGTTCGACATCAAGGTCAACCCTGAGCTCATGGTCTGCGTCGGCTACAGCGACGGCCGCACCGGGACGTGCTCGGGAGACAGCGGCGGCCCGTTCACCGTGGACGGCGTCGTGGTAGGCGTCGTGTCGTGGGGCGCGGGCAACTGCGACCGCTACAGCATCATGGCCCGTCTCACCAACTCGATGGGTGACTGGGCCAAGAAGGAGATCGGCAATGTTGATCCAGGCGACGGGAAGTTCTCCGTCAGCCTCAACCCCGCCGCTGGACAGGTCGCTCCCGGCAAGTACGTGTCCACCACGCTGACCAGCAAGGCCGGTGAGGCGGGCGCCGAGAAGGTCGAACTGTCGGCCACCGGATTGCCCACCGGCACGACCGCCACGTTCCAGCCCACCTCCATCCAGTCCGGTGACACGTCCAAGGTGACCTTCGAGACCTCCACGCAGACCCCGAAGGGCAAGCACACCATCACCGTCGAGGCCAAGGGCACGTCCGGCACCAAGACCGCGACGTACACGCTCACGGTCGATGACGGCACCAGCCCCGAGGGCCCCAAGCCCGTGCTGGCGAACGACTCCGCCACCGTCAGCGCCGGTGGAATCGTTCAGACGAAGATCTCGGTGACCGGCGGGCAGGGCTCCAGCAAGCTCACCGCCACGGGCCTGACGATGTCGCCGATGTTCTTCCCGCAGACGGTGGCACCCGGTGGAAGCTCACAGATGACCGCCTTCGCTCCGATGACCGCCGGTGTCTACAAGATCACGGTCACGGCCACGGACGAGGCAGGAAAGACCGGCAGCTCGACCTACACCCTGACCGTCCGCTGACCATCCACTGACGGACCCGACCGACGACACACAGGGATCAACAACACACGAGAACCAGCGTCACACGGGGCCCGCGAGCACTGCTCGCGGGTCCTTCGCGTGCGCCGTGCCTTTCGGCGCTGTCGTCCTTGCTGCTGCCGTGCGTGCAGCGCTCCCAGCCGCTCTGCCCACCGGATCGCACGGCGCGCGACCGCTGCGAGAAGATGGTGCTCATAGGCGACGTGGCGGGCTGACCCGATGAGCCATCGCACCGTACGCAACTGCCCGTGCCGACTTCCGGGGTGCGAACGCTTTTGCGGGCCGGACACAAGAAGGGGGAGGAGGCCGCGGAAGGCGCGGCCCGTGGAAGGGGAGGTCCGTGGCAACGGACGAGGAATTGCTGGCGCGCTCGGACACCGACGCGTCGGCCTTCGAACCGCTTGTGGAGCGCCATTCAAGGGCACTGCACGGCTACTTCGCACGCCGGGCCCCCGGCGCGGCGGACGATCTGCTGGCCGAGGCGTGGCTACGGGCCTATGCGGGCCGCGGCACCTACGACGCGGCCCGCGGGCCGGTCCGAGCGTGGCTGTTCGGGGTGGCCCGCAACGTGCTGGCCGCGCACTGGCGCGGCCTTGAACGGCCCGCGCTCGGCGCCGCGCTCGCCGGCGCGGCGAGCAGCGACCCATGGCACGCCGTAGACCAGAGGTTGGACGCGGCGGCGATCGCGCCGCTGATGCGCAGGACCTTGGCCGAGCTGCCCGCCGTGGAGCGGGAACTGCTGCTGTTGATCGCGTGGGAACAGCTCAGCCCCACCGAGGCCGCGGCCGTTGTCGGCGTCCCCGCGGGCACGGCCAGATCCCGGCTGCACCGGGCGCGTACCCGGCTGCGCGAGGCGCTAAGCCCAGCTATCCCGCTTCCCCTGACAGGAGACCTCGCATGACCGGGCAGGACAGGAACACCAACAGCGCGGACTTCCTCGACTTCCCCGGTGCGGGCCGGTTGCGGGCAGCGGGCAAGGTCGCGCCGCCTTCGGCGGACGCCGTCGCCACGGCGCTGGCCGCGGTGCGTTCGGCGGCCAGCCAGGCGCGGGAGGACGGGCCGGCCGTCGAGCTCGAACGGGAGCCGGTGGCCGCGATCGTCCCGGTACGGACGTGGCGGCGGCACCTTCCCGTGCTCGTCTCGGCGGCGGCTGTCGTGGCGATCGCGTTGGGGATCGCGTTCCAGCCCTGGTCGGGCTCCGAGAACGTGCAGGGCTCCCCGGCGGCGGAGGAGCGGGCGGGGACGGCACCGTACTGGAAGGTGCGGACCCTCCAGTGGAATCGGAGTATCGACAAGACCAAGCGGCCGGACGAAACGTACGAGACCGTCTGGGTGAGCCGAAGCGGCACCCGCGGGAAGCCCGGCAACCACCCGGTCCAGGACTACTCCCAAAAGGACATGGGAGGAACGGCCTATGTGATCGGCGACCATCCAGTCATGTGGGACGACCTCAAGAAGCTGCCCACCGAGCCGGTGGCGCTGCGGGCCCGGCTTGTCGGGAAGACCACCGGAGAGTCGGCCGCGGAGGGGCTCTTCGACGGCGTCGAAGAGTTGCTCACCCGCTCACCCGCCGAACCGCGGCTGCGGGCCGCGCTGTTCAAGGTCCTCACCGGGATTCCCGGTGCGCGGGTGACGGAGCGAGTCAAGGACAGCACTGGGCGCGCCGGCACGGCCGTCGAACTGGACGCCGACACCTGGCGCCGGCAACTGATCGTCGACACCAGAGCGTTCCATGTGCTGGAGTCCAGGGACACGGCGCGTAACGACGGCCTGCCGTGGGGGAATTGGCAGCTGCGGGCCGGTGACCTCCTCCACCGCACCACCTACCTCTCGATGGGGCCCGTCTGGACAGCGCCGGAGCTGGACCCGCTGACTGAGTAGCGGACCCCCTTCAGCATCAGACAGCTCATGCACGTACGCGGCGGCCTTCGTCTTGGTTGGTGCACCTTGGTCACCGCCCATGATCAAGCGAAGGCCGCCGCACGATCCGGCGAACGCCCAGATGAGCAGCCTGGTGTGAGGAGTATGTCGATGCCCAGATCTAGGCGGGCGTCGGCCGTCAGCGGAGCCGACGAACGAAGACGTCTTGGGCGCCGTTGGTGTCGCCCGCTACCAGGTCGGGGGCGTCGCTGGTGAAAAGCAAGGAACGCCCGGACCGGTCGGGGGATGCGCCCCACGATCCGCCGGCGGGTGCGTGTCCCTCGGGTGTGGAAGTGATACGGGCGATCTTCCCGGTCACCAGGTCGCGGCCATAGATGTGCCACTCAGCGTTGGTGTCCCCCGGGGAGAGGCCCAGGTCGGAGCACGTGAAGTAGACGGTCCGGTTGTCCGGGCTCAGGCCCTGGCCGTAGACGGTGCGCTGTGGAACGCTGCCGTCCGGCATCAGCACCAACCGCCGATAGCTACCCGTTCGCAGATCCCGCGCGTAGTAGTTCCACGCGCCGGTCGGCTCACCCTCGGGCACGATCCGCTCCCCGCTCTGGAACAGCAGATACCGGCTGTCGGCGGAGAACGCTAGCTCGTAACTGACCTTGGCGGGCAGGCCGTTGTGGTTGTAGGCGCCCGCCGTCGTCTGCTCCGTGCGCCGGTCATGCACCCCGAAGGTGACGTAGGGCACAGGTCGCTTCACCGCCTGCTGGGGCCTGGTCCAGGGGAAGAGCGTCTTGGCCGTGGTGGTGAAGGTGGCCTGGCGGCCGTCAGGGCTCAGGAGCGATTCGGAAGACGGGGCGTCGCCCTGGGTGCCGTCAGTGGCGACGCTGACCAGTTCGGTGGTGCCCCGTTGCCGGTCACGTACGTAGACGTCACCCGTGCCGTTGGTGTCCTTCGGCCCGAAGTCGGAGCGCAGCGAGGTGAAGGAGACGTACCGGCCGTCCGTGCTGATGGATGCCCCGAAGCTGCGACCGTCCGGGGCCTTCGTGCCCTTGGTGGTGAGCAGTTCGGTGGTGCCCTTCCACCGGTCGCGCAGGTAGACATCAGCGCCCTCGTTAGTGTCGCTCGCATCGAGCGCGGACTGCGCGTCGAAGACGACGAACCGCCCGTTGGCGCTCACGGCCTGCCTGCCTCCAAGCCCGGATGCCAACTGCCCATCCGTCCCCACGCTGACCACTTCGACCTTCTCGGTGCGCAGGTCCTTCGCGTAAATCTGGATGCCCGGGGTTGCGCCGGGTAGCAGATTGCTGGCCTCGCTGACGAAGACGACGGTGTGCCCGTCGCCGCTGAGGATGCCGCCCCAGGACGCACCGTTGGCCTGCTGTCCGTCTGCGGTGACGCTGACCCGCTCGATGAGGGGCGGGGGCCCAGCCGGTGAGGACGCGGCCGGGGGCTGGTGGGACGTCTCGGTGGAACCGTGGGCAGGGGACGCGGGCAGCGTGAGGAGACAGAGCCCCACCGCGGGAAGCGCGGTTGCCAGGCGTAAGAGTCGCATGAAGCCTCCCAGGACATGTGAGCCCCCTGACGGGGACAGGCCAAGCCAAGCCCGGCCGGGGAGCCCGGTCAACCGAAGAACGGGCCACTCCGCCGCACAGGCCAGGAGTTGCCATGCCCGGAGGCGGTGAGTTGCCTTGCGTGGACGCCAGGAGTTGCCTTGCGTGGACGCCAGGGGCTGCCGCGGGGGCAGGCAGGTGATCATCCTTCAAGATCCATTGTCAGTGCCTGCCCATAGTGTGGAGATGTCACTTGGGGAGCCCCGAAGAAGGAGCAGAAGCATGTCCGCCAACAAGATCCAGCACAAGGTGAATCACGTCGCGCTGGTAGTGGACTGTTCAGGTTCCATGCGTCCACACCAAAGCCAACTGGTCCGCGTCGTGGACGAGTTCGTGGCAGGCTTGAAGGCCGAGTCGGACAGCCTCGGTCATGAGACTCGCATCAGCCTCTACTCCTTCGACCATCAGGTGGAGAACCTGGTCTGGGACATGGACGTGAAGCATCTGCCGTCCATGCGGGGCCTGTACAAGGTAAACAACGGTGCTACGGCGCTCATCGAAGCGTCATTGAAGTCGCTGGACGACCTGGGCCACATCTGGGAGGAGTACGGCGAGCACAGCTTCCTTCAAATTGTGGTGACGGATGGCGAAGAGAACGCCTCCGGTGGCGACCGACGACACGATGGTGACATGGCCATCCTCGGCCCCTGGCTCGACAAGATCGCGGCGAAGATGGGTGCGCTTGCGAGCCACTGGACTTCCGCGATCCTCGTTCCCAACTCCCTGGCGAAGCGAACCGCTCAGAACTACGGCTTCCCGGCGGGAAACATCGCGATCTGGGATGCGGATTCTCAGGAGGGTGTCGAGGAGGCGATCGGTACCGTGCGCGCTGCCGCCACCAGCTTCCTCCGAGGCCGCGAACAGGGCGTGCGCGGCACGAAGAACCTGTTCGCGATCGGCCAGGACATATCGGTTGACGACGTGCGGGCGAACCTCGAACCGGTCCCGGCTGACAAATACCGACTCCTGAAGGTCGATACGGAGGTCGAGATTCGATCCTTCGTCGATTCGCATCCGGGCGTGACGTACGAACGAGGCTCGTGCTACTACCAGTTGGGTACCCGGGTTCAGGTTCAGCCCGACAAGGAAGTCATCGTGGTCGAGAAGGACACCGACCGCGCATACACGGGCGACGCGGCGCGCAGCCTTCTGTTCGGCACAGATGTCCAGGGGACCGTATCGGTCAAGGCGGGGCGTAATCCCAAGTTGGAGGTATATGTGCAAAGTCGTTCGGTGAACAGGAAGCTCAAGCCGAATACGCGGCTGCTCATCATGCTGTGAACATCACGAACATCACGAACATCACGAACATCACGAACAGGGCGTAGAGCGTGCGGCCCAGGACCGGGTGCGCTGAGTCGGCCAGTCGCGGGGGACTACTCGGGTAGGCCGCCCGGCTCCCGCACCGCCTTCGATAACACCCGCACACCGCGTCACGGGGGTACGGCGCGCAGAAGCCGTGGACGGGACATGCCCCCAGACCATGTCCATGGGCGGCGAACAGCACACTCTCATGTGAACGCCGGTGTCTGCCTCTTCAGCAACCGCTCGCTGTGCACGACGAGTTCGCCGGCTCTCCCCCGTACTGCGCCGGCAAGACACTGGACCGGCCCACAAGTCTTGGGCCGACCGGCAGGGCACCGCCCGACCAGCCAAGACACCGTGCATGGCGACTCCGGCAACAAGGCGGGGCCAGGGCTCGCCTCATTGCTCGTGTGCGCCGCCGCGCTCGTGAGGTCCGGGTGCCTTGCCGAATGCGAGTCGGTCGAACTTCTCCCTGATGGATGAGCGTCCGCTGCCGACTGGGGCTCTCACACCCTGGTCGAGGTGCCGCCTGCGGCTTCGGCGACAGCGGTGACTGCGACAGCGGCAGTGGCAGTGGCAGTGGCGGGGACGATGGGGATGACGGGGCGGTCGGTCGGTGCGCCGGCATGCGGGTGTCCGCGGTGGCGTGGCGCGAGTGTCACGACGCGATCCGCCAGGAGAAGCTGTAAGCGCTGTCATGCACTACCCGCCCCCTGACCAACCCAGAGCACGCTCCAGCGCATCCGCCACCGGGACTGACGCCGATCGCCCCGTGAGTGCGCCCGTAGGCCACGGAGCTGATCTAACGAGTCGCCGCGCCGCACCCTCTACCGCTGCCGACGTGGTGCGCACGAAACGAAAGGTGTCCTCTTGCCCGAGCCACTGTGGGGGGCTAGGTGTGATAGAAAGCGCTTGCTGTGCACTGCCTGCTCACTTCCGGCTCAAGAAGGGTTTGGATATACCGCGATGCCCCATGGAGGCACGTCGTGACACGCAGGACCGTGCGCATCGCCGTGAACGGCGTCACCGGGCGGATGGGCTACCGCCAGCACCTGGTGCGTTCTCTTCTCGCCATCCGGGAGCAGGGCGGCCTCGACCTCGGTGGCGGCGATGTGCTGTGGCCTGAGCCCGTTCTCGTCGGTCGCCGGGAGTACGCGCTGCGCGAGATCGCCGACCGGCATGATCTCTCGGAGGTCGCCACCGATCTCGACGCCGTGCTCGCCGACGACAGCATCGACATCTACTTCGACGCCCAGGTCACCTCGGCCCGCGTGGAGGCGCTGAAGAAGGCCATCGCTGCGGGAAAGCACCTCTACACGGAGAAGCCGACCGCCACCGATGTTGCCGGCGCTCTTGAGCTGGCTCGCCTCGCTCAGGACAAGGGCGTCAAGCACGGGGTGGTGCAGGACAAGCTGTTCTTGCCGGGTCTGCTCAAGCTCAAGCGCCTGGTGGACGGCGGCTTTTTCGGCGACATCCTGACCGTACGCGGCGAGTTCGGATACTGGGTCTTCGAGGGCGACTGGCAGGACGCACAGCGGCCCTCGTGGAACTACCGCGCCGAGGCCGGCGGAGGCATCACCATCGACATGTTCCCGCACTGGGAGTACGTGCTGCATGAGCTGTTCGGCCGCGTCACCTCCGTCAACGCGCACATCACCACACACATCCCGCAGCGCTGGGACGAGCGGGGCAAGCAGTACGCGGTGACGGCTGACGACGCCGCCTACGGCATCTTCCAGTTGGAGGGCGGGGTGATTGCGCAGATCAACTCTTCGTGGGCGGTACGGGTAAACCGCGATGAACTCGTCGAGTTCCAGGTCGATGGCACGCACGGCTCGGCGGTCGCGGGCCTGCGAAACTGTCGCGTCCAACACCGCGCGGCCACGCCCAAGCCGGTATGGAACCCGGATGTGCCGCTCACCGAGTCCTTCCGTGACCAGTGGCAGGAGATCCCGGACAACGCTGAGTTCGACAACGGCTTCAAGGCCCAGTGGGAGTTGTTCCTGCGCCATGTTGCGTTGGACGAGCCGTACCACTGGGACTTGTTGGCGGGCGCGCGTGGCGTGCAGCTCGCCGAGCTGGGGTTGCGGTCGTCGGCGCAAGGTCGCCGCCTGAGCGTCCCGAAGCTCTCTTTGTGAACATCCGTCTCCCCAACCCCGACGGCACGGTGCGCACCTACGAGCCACGTACCGACCCCCTGCGCTGCACGGCCGGCGGGCCCTTCACCTCCCGCACCGTCTTCTCGGCCGCCCATGTCGTAGCCGATCCGTACGCGGACACCACTCCCGACTCCCCCGCCGCCATCGACTGGGACGCCACCCTCGCCTTCCGCCGCCACCTGTGGTCGCACGGCCTGGGTGTGGCCGAGGCCATGGACACCGCGCAGCGCGGCATGGGCCTGGACTGGGCCGCAGCGGCCGAGTTGATCCGTCGCTCCGCTGCCGAGGCGCGTGCGGTCGGCGGCACGATCGGGTGTGGTGTCGGCAGCGACCAGTTGAGCGGGCCCGCCACGCTGGCGCAGGTCCGTGCCGCCTACGAGGAGCAGCTCGAACTTGTCCAGTCCACAGGCGCCCAGGCGATCGTGTTGGCCTCCCGTGCCCTCGCGGCCGTGGCCTCCTCGCCGGATGACTACCTAGAGGTCTATACGCACCTGCTGCGTCAGGCAGCCCAGCCGGTGATCTTGCACTGGCTTGGTGCGATGTTCGATCCGGCGCTGGAAGGCTATTGGGGCTCGAAGGACCTGGACGTGGCCACCGCGCTCTTTCTTCGCGTGATCGAGGCCCACCCGGGCAAGGTCGATGGCATCAAGGTTTCGCTGCTGGACGCTCGGCGCGAGGTGGACTTGCGCCGTCGTCTCCCGCAGGGCGTGCGGTGCTACACGGGTGATGACTTCAACTACCCGGAGCTGATCGCGGGCGATGACGTGGGATTCAGTCACGCTCTGCTCGGCATCTTTGATCCACTCGGGCCGCTGGCAGCGGAAGCTGTGCGCTCTTTGGATACGGGTGACGTCGAGAAATTCCGCGAACTCCTCGACCCGACCGTCGAGCTCTCCCGTCATCTGTTTCAGGCCCCGACGCGGTTTTACAAAACCGGTGTGGTGTTCCTGGCGTGGCTAGCAGGGCACCAGTCCCACTTCACGATGGTCGGCGGCTATCAGTCGGCCCGTTCGCTGCCGCATCTGGCTCGGGCTTACGAACTGGCGGACGGCCTGGGCCTCTTCTCGGACCCCGCACTCGCCGAGACCCGTATGAAGTCCCTGCTGACCGTCCACGGAGTTTCGCAGTGAACGCTCTTTCCCGCTTCCGGAGTTCCGCAGTGAACGCTCTTTCCCGCTTCAGCATCAACCACATGACGGTGAAGCAGCTGTCGCTGCCGGCTCTCGTCGATGCGTGCACGCGCCTCGGCGTCCCGGCGGTGGGCCTGTGGCGCGAACCGGTCGCGCAGTACGGCCTGGAGGCGACGGCCGCGCTGGTCCGCGACGCCGGCCTCGCCGTCACCTCCCTGTGCCGGGGCGGCTTCCTCACCGCCCTCGACGACGGCGACCGGGCCCGCGCCTTGGCGAACAACCGCACTGCGATCGATGAGGCGGTGACGCTTGGCACGGACACATTGGTCCTGGTGTCGGGCGGCCTTCCGCCGGGCAGCCGCGACCTTGTGGCGGCGCGCGAACGGGTCGCGGACGCGCTCGTTTCCCTGGCCCCCTATGCAGCCGACCGAGGGGTCCGGCTGGCCATCGAACCCCTGCACCCGATGTTCGCCGCGGACCGCTGCGTGGTCTCCACCCTCGATCAGGCTCTTGACCTCGCGGAGCGCTTCCCCGCCCGCCAGGTCGGCGTGGTCGTGGACACGTACCACATCTGGTGGGACGACCGGGCTCCCGCAGCCGTGGCCCGTGCGGGTACCACCGGCCGTATCCATTCCTTCCAGCTCGCCGACTGGACGACTCCTCTTCCGGCCGGCGTCCTCACTGGCCGCGGCCAACTGGGCGATGGCGCCATTGACTTCCGCCACTGGCTCGCGTTGGTCGAGTCGGCGGGTTGGGCGGGTTTCATCGAAGTGGAGCTCTTCAACGAGGAGTTGTGGGCAAGAGAAGGGGCGGAAGTGCTGGCAGAGACGGCGACGCGCTTCACTGCCTGCACGCAGCCGGCCAGTAGGTAGCGATTCGGTAGGTAGCGAGTCGGCAAGTAGCGGGTCGGCAAGTAGCCGCCTCGGCAGGCGGTCCCGTTCGACGAGGCCGCCTGCGCCGAAGCAACGGCCTTCCGCACGTGTATTTCCCTCGCGGCGGCAGCGAGATCTACCGATCGCCAGCAGCGGGGGCCCGCCGGGGCCCGCCACGCCCTGGCCGCTACCGCATCCGCCGCGTCCCACCAGTTAACCGACTGGTACACCACACATGGCGTATCGATCAGCCGGACCGCCCTACCATCGCCGGCCGCCATAAATGGGCAGGTAAGAGCCCCAAGGCGATATTGTCGGATGTCGTCGTGGATCGGTCCGTCCACTGGCCGCCCGGCCCGGCCCGGCGGCCCCGCAGACGCCCGAGACCGCAGATGCCCGCGACCTTAAACGCCCGAGACCTCCGTCACCGGCGCCTCGCACCCGGGATGGCCCCAACGCGTCCCCAGCTTGGCGATCGCCTCGCCGATGGCGTACGGCTGCCCGCACGGGCAGGTGCCGCGGAACTTCGCCTTGATGGTCCGCGAGCCGTTCCCCGCCGTGGCGCGGGCCGGCCGCTTGCCTGCCGCGGCACCCGACTTTGAACGGGCCGGGGCGCTGCGCTCCGGCGCCGGCACCGGCGGCTGGGTGGCGCCGAGCGCGGTGCCGGCGGCCTGCTGGCTGATGGCCGCGTCACTCGCGGCCTGGTCGGCGATCGCGTTCAACACATCGCCGTCCACCCGGTGGGCCGGCACATAGCGGAACTCGACCTCCCGGCCCGCCAGCAGGGCATCGATCTCCTGCACGAGCTCCTGGTTGGCCACGGGTTTACCGGCCGCCGTCTTCCACCCGTTGCGCTTCCAGTTCGGCAGCCACTGCGTGACGGCCTTCATGGCGTACTGGGAGTCCATGCGCACTTCCAGGGACGTCCCGGGGGCGACCGACTCCAACAAGCGCTGTAGCGCGGTGAGTTCGCCCACGTTGTTGGTGGCACGGCCCAGCGGTCCGGACTCCCAGCGCTCGGGCCTGCCCTGCGCGTCGGCGATGACCCACGCCCAGCCGGCCGGCCCCGGATTCCCCTTGGCCGCCCCGTCACAGGCGGCGATGATGCGATCAGACATCCCTCGATCATGCCTTACCCAGCACGGCGCACGGGCCACTGGGCGACCCAAGGCCGCGACAGCGCTGCCGGCGCGGACGACGGCGCTTGTTGGCTCACACAGCACCGGCCCAGCCGGTCGAGAGCGGTGTTCTCCGGCTGCTCAGCCCTGGGGGCCGGGCCCGGCGGGCGCTGGTGCGCTGCTGCCGGTGTAGGAGGGGATGTCGGTGACGAGTTGGGTGAGGGCCGGATCGGCGGCGAAGCGGCGTGCGTGCAAGGCCGCGATCTGCTCGCCGATGTCGGGATCGTCGCTGTCGGTGGTGTCGTAGGAAACGAAGGTCTCAAGAAGGGGCAGCCCGATCCGGTCGGTGTGGGCGTGCGAGGGCGCCGTCAGATACTGCCAGTAGCCATCGAGGTCCTCGATGACGAAGACGGCACCGTACGCGAACTCGCCGCCGACGTCCCGGCCGACGATGTACTGCTTGACCGCGTCGATCGACTCGCCCTGGCGGCGCAGGCTAGCAAGCGCCTGCGCTCGCTGTTCCGCGGTGGTGGTCTCTTTGAAAACGAATCGGTTGTGGTGATAGATCACGGCTCTGCCTTCCTGTACGGGGTGGGTACGTGCACGGGCATGAGGTACGGCAGGTCGGTTTGGCGACGGGTGAACTAGGGCGAGAACAGCGCCGCTTAAGCGCCGGTCCCGGGGATAAAGGAAGCGATCACGCACGGGACCAGTAGCCGAGCAGCGCGGCCACCGCCTGGTCGGCCAGCTGTTGTGCACGGTCGAATCCGACGTCCGCGAGCGTGCCGATGCCCGCCAGGCCGTGCAGCGTGCCCCACAGCAGGTCGCTGGCGTCCTCGACGCTGACCAGCTCCACCGTGGCCTGCTCTGCCCACGTCTGGATGAGGTGCCGGGTGAAGGCGATGACGTCCGCGGCAGCCCGGTGGCGAGCAGCGGCGTCGATGATCGCGCCGGACGCCGCGCCCGACATCAGTTGGTACAGGGCTGGCTGCGATCGCACGAACTCCAGGTACGCGGTCGCTGCCAGGTGGGGGCCGTGTGCTGGCGTCCCGCCGGCTACCGCCCCCCGTAGCCGTTGCAGCAGTTCGGTGTTGCCCTGCTGCAACAGGGTGTGCAGCACCGCCTCTTTGTTCTCGAAGTGCTGGTAGATCACGGGCGCGCTGTAGCCGATCTCCGTGGCGATCCGTCGGATCGTCACCGCTGGCCAGCCCTCGGCCTCGGCTACCCGGTTCGCGACCGTCAAGATCTCGTCGAACGTTCGCCGACGCGTCTCTTCTCTACGACCCATCGAATTCCTCACGACGTTAGAAAACCTAACGTCGTTAACCATAGCCGCATCGGCAGATCCGTCAAGGGGCTCGTCGCACACACCCCCGCCACCGGCCCGACGCTCCGGGCATGTGACCCGCCGCCGACAACTGCCCCTAGCCCCGCCGCGCCGAGCGAGGGGCCAAGCGGAACGTCCGGATCAAGGACGTACTGGCTGGTTCCACGGGTTCCACGGGTACCACGGGTACCGCGGAGACAAAGACGTGCCCGCGATGTGGTGTGACTCGATACGGCTCGATAGAGCCTGACTCAGACCAGTTCGGGTTGCGGTTTTGGTTGCGGCACCGGCGCGGCCTTCGGTTCCCACAGCTTGGTGGTCCGCATGTAGCCGTGGATCACTGAGGCCATCACCACAATGACGAGCGGTCCACACACCCACCGATATTCGGCCATTTCCATCGACAGATAGCGATACGACACCAAGAGCGCGGTGAAGACCGTTGTGCCGTAGGCGACCAACTGGATTCCTGACCGGTCCCAACCGCGGTCGAACGAGCGCAGCCCTGCCTCGATCGTGAGGGCGAACACCACGCCGGCCACGAGGTCCGCGCCGTAGTGATAGCCGAATCCCAGCGTCGCGCCGAGCGTGGTGATCAGCCAGAACGTGCCGGCGAACTGCAAGACGCGGGGGCCTTTGCGGGTGTGGATGAAGATCACGGTGGCCCACGCTGTGTGCAGGCTGGGCATGCAGTTGCGCGGGGTGATCTCGTCGAACGGCATGTGCTGCGGGGTCTCGATCGGTGGCGGCGTGTCCGGCCACAGATTGGCTACCGCCCAATGCCCGCCATCGGCGCCGTAAGCGAAGATTGGTCCGACCACCGGGAAGAGCATGTAGATGCCCGGGCCCAGCAGCCCGATGAGCAAAAAGGTACGCACCAGGTGGTGACGTGGGAAGCGGCGCTCGACCGCCACGTTACGGAGCTGGTACAGCGCGACGATGACCGCTGCCACCGCAAGCTGACCGTAGACGAAGCCGAGAACACCGTCCCCGATCGAGCCGGTGGCCTTGACGATCCGGCCTACCCACCACGACGGGTTGCCCAGCGCCTGATCGGCGGTTGCCACGTACTGATCGAGCATCGCCGGGCGGGTCTTCGATGTGATGAGTAGCCAGGTATCGCCAGTCTTACGGCCGGCCACGAGCAGCAGAGCCAGCCCGACGCCCTTGAGCAGCAGGACGCGCTCCGGTCCTGTGCGGCGCGTGATGGCGATGACCCCATAGCTCAACAGCACCCACAACGCGCCGTTGCCGAAGTTCATCCTGGCGTCGGCCGCCCACCGCACCAGCAAGAACACACCGTCGATGCCGATCGCGACACCAGCGGCGATGAACCGTTGCCGCCAGCTCAGCACCACCATCATCAGCGCCATGGCGGCGTACAACAGCGGCCCCGACTTGGGGGTGAATAGCACCTCTCGCGCCTGGTTGGTGATCGGCCCCGGTACGCCGTAGCCACGCGCGGTGATCTCCAGCGCGATGAGGAATCCAAGGGCCACCACGCCCACCGCGGTCCACAGCATCGCCCGTGGCTGGCGCCACGCAGCGAACATCGTTTTGCAGTTTATTCGCGAATATATCCGCGTTGCTATAGATATCAATGGTTTGGCCGATTTGGTAGATGTTGGTTAAACAGCTCACTCTGCGCGCTGGAGCGTTTTCTCGTGATGGGCGGGCGATCAGGGCGATCGTCGTGAGTTCGGTCATGCTATCGGACCGGTGCGAGTGGGCTTCGCTGGTCACGGGCGGTGCGAAGGTCAGTCGATCCTGGGCTCGACGGTTCGCGCCTTGGGGATGACCATGGAGCTCTCGACGCCCAGCGGGCATCGAGGGCGGCACGGGTTGCCCAGTGGCCCTTCAGCATGCCCACAGGGCCGCGAACTGGCGGCCTGAATGGAGGCATTGGCAGGCCCGGCCGAGGTCTCGTGTGCCGCTGCCGTGTGGGCGACATCACCGTGGGCGATGGGGCACTGTGCGTGTGCGTACTGACGAATCCGCCTCGGTCGGCATGATCCGTACGACGCAGAAGACCGCGGCACCCGCAGTGCGCGGCCACAGCCCAAGGGGAGTCGCCGCGCACCGGTCGGGTCAGCCGGAGATGGGGCAGTAACGGCCGGGGGCTATGACGCCGTCGGGGTCGAGCGCGGCCTTGAGCCGGGCGATGGTTCCCCAGGGCGCCGTGTCCTGCTCCGTCATGAACTCCATGGCATCGATGCCGATGCGGTAGAACCGGAACCCTTCCGCGTACAACTGCCGGTGCAGGTCGTCGTTACATGCATGCGCGGACGCTGTCTGCTGGGGGTCGGTGCGGTCGAAGTAGAGGTTGATGACGGATTCGGCGTAGTCGGCGTTCATGGGGTTGATCGCGAGGGCGGGCACGATGCCGTGCTTAGCGCAGATCCGCTCCACCGTAGCCATCAGGTCACGGACGGTCGCACCCTCGACGGCGACGACTGGCATGCAGGCCAGGTAGCCGATCGTGGAGTCGTCCAGGGCGTCCAAGGTCGCTGCGTCCGGCACGGTGGTGGCGCCCGTTGCCTGGTGCAGCCCTTGGAGGAATGCGGTGGTCGGGCGCCCCGAGTGCACATCGAACATCGCGGTGATCAACGGATCGGCCTCGTCGCCCGCGGCGTCTGCCGCGGTGATCTCCCGCACCGCGGCCCCCACGGCCGCGAGGGGGCCACGGGCCTCCTGCACGGCCACCTGCACCTGGGCCTGTGTCCCATCCAGCGCCACCACTCCGGTCCAGGTGGGCACCTGGGTACTGGCGGTCATGGACAGGATGCGCTTGTCGTTGAAGAAATGCACGATCGACCGGAGTATGTCCGCGGTGAACAACGCGCCCACCGCGTCCACCACCCCCGGCAGCACCTTTTCGGAGAAGGAGAACATCAGCAGGCGCAGTTCCTCGCGCCGTGGCAGCAGATCGACCACCGCGGCGGTCACGATGCCCAAGTTGGACTGGACGAACAGCCCGTCCAGTCCAGGACCGAGGCCATGGCGGTAGTGATGCGAGTGGCGAGCGTCGGCACCAGACCATAGGCCGGTACGTATCAACTCCCCGGTGCCGAGCACTACTTCGAGGCCCCGTACCTCCTCCGCCCGGTGCCGCCGAAAGCCCGTGCCGCGCTCCAGCAAGTTGCCCATCACCGACGAATTCGGGGACGAGCCGGTCACGTTGGTGACCAGGTCGGGTGCGTGCTCGGCCAGGTGGTCGGCCAGCTGCTTTTGGGTCACACCGGGCTCCACCACGGCGAACCGGCCCCGCGCATCGACGTAACGGATGCGGTTCATGCCGGACAGGTCAAGGAGTGCGGAGCCGGGGCGGACCGGCAGCTTCGAGCCGAGGCCCCAGTTAAGCCCGGTACTGACGGGGTGGAGCGGCACCTGCTGCTCGCGTGCTACCCGTACGACATCGGGGATCTGCGCCGCCTGCGTGGGACGTAGCACGGCGGTCACATCACGTGGCGGGAAGGCGGAGGTGTTGCGCCCCACCGCGGCCAGCGCGGCCGGCGTATGCAGGACCCCCTCGGCCCCCAAAATCTCGCGCCACCCCGCGAGCGCCTTCTCCTGATCTGCTTCGTCCCGCTGGTTTGGACTCATCTGTTCCGCTCCTGATAATCGAGGGATAACACCTGCGGCACCCGGTGAAAGAACGTGGTGAGCACGAGGGCAGTGGTGAACACGAGGCCATAGGTGCCGACGGCCGCCACTCGCTCCGCTCCCCCGCTGCGGCCCCTGTGAGCACTGAGGACACTGTGGGCACTGTGGACACTGTGGGCACTTGCGAGGCCGCTGAACATTCGTACGGGAGCATCGGCCAGGGACGCCGTTCGCGTCCCGTAGGCCGTGCTCCCGCCTCCGACCGTGGCCCTGCGGTGAGCGCCACGGCCGGTCCTTCATATGGTCCCTTGGACACCGTCGTTGTTTCCGGTGACTGCGTTACTTTCCGTGACTATTGTTTTCTGTTACCGCGTAACGGCGAGGCAGTTGCCCCCGTCAGACCCGAGGGTCGGAACGCAGGGCCCAGATCAATCGGAGCCCCGGCCCGGTCATGGCGGTGGTCACGAGGGTGACGACGACGAGCACCACAAAGAGCTGCGTGTCGATCACCTCCGCTTCGTGGCCGATGCCGAGGACGACTAGTTCGGTCAGGCCACGCGTGTTCATCAAGATCCCGAGCTCCAGCGAACGGGCTCGGGAGAGCCCCGTCAGATAGCCGGCCACCCCCGCGCCGATCACCTTCGTGAGCGTGGCCAGTGTCAGCAACCCCGCCAGGAGTAGGGCGCCGTCCGCGTCCAGGGAGAGGTCCCCCAGATCGAGGGAGAGACCGAACCCCAGGAAGAAGAACGGCAGCAAGAGCCCCGCGAGGGTGGTGACGGACGACAGTGCCACCGCATCGTCGCCCTTCCCCGAGATATGCGGCCAGGCGAGGCCGAAGAGAAACGCGCCGATGAGCTGATGAATGCCGAGGAGGGCCGTCACTCCCGCCGAGGCAGCGACGCCGGCAATGCACAGGGTGCTCGTGATGACCGGCGAGTGCTTCGTGCTGCCGTCGAGCAGCCGTGCGAGCCAGATGCGAACCGGCCCAAGGAGTACGACGGCCGTTGCCACGAAGAGCAGCAGTTTCCACCACTGGCCGCCCGCGCCCTCGCCCGAGGCCAGCGCAAGAGCCGCGGTGAGCACCACCCAGCAGACCCCGTCCCCCACTGCCGCCGCGTAGAGGCTGAGCCGGCCCGTGCGGGTTTTCAGCAACCCGAGGTCGGTGAGGACTCTGGCAAGGACGGGGAAGGCCGTGACACTGAGCGAGCACCCTAGGAACAGAGCGAACGCGAGCGGGTTTTGCGTGCTTCCGCTGTGTTCCTCCCACAGCCACAGGGCCGTTGCGGTGCCGGCGGCGAACGGCACCAGGAAGGAGGCGCAGGTCACCAGGGCGAACCCCCGCTCGACGCGGGTTTGCCGAGCCTGAGCCAGTTCTTGGCCCACCCCGAACATGAAGAGGACGAGGCCGAGTTGGGCCAGGGCGTCAAGCCCCGTCACCACCTTGGCCGGGAAGATCCAGTCCGACACGTCGGGGGCCACCTGGCCGAGTACCGAGGGCCCAAGGGCCAGCCCGGCACAGATCTCCCCCATGACTCGCGGCTGGCCGATGCGGACTGCCAGCGCCCCGGCGCCGAGCGCCACCGCGAGGACCCCCGAGGCGGCGAGCAGCAGCTTGGCCGTGGTGTGGTCCACACCGTGCCCCGCCCCCGCCGCGCCCGATCCCTCGGGCGCGGCGATGAGCGCGACGACACAGATGATGGCGGGGAGCGCGACGAGTGCGGCGTAACCCAGCAGGCGCTGACGTCTGCCGCGAGGACGGTCCTCTCCCTCACTAGTGTCGGGAGTGCCTCTGGCCTCAACGAGGCTCATGCGCCCCCCTGCTCGCACCGCCCAGGTCAAGCATGCCTGCGTGCAGCAGGCGCCGCAGGAATCGCTGCCCGGCACCGTCGAGCGAACGGATCAACTCCTCCCACAAGACGGGGCCCTGGCGCAGCCGTTCGGTGATCTGGGCCGCGCCGTCCCAGGCATCGATGCCGCGCACCTGTTCGGCATCGGGCTTGCCCTTGAAGGCGAAACGATGGCACGGCACCGTCCTGCCGAGCGAGGACGGGGTGGCGTCCGCGTTGCGCATCGGGTCGTCCCAGTACGTGGAGGCGCCCTTCTGCTCTTCCTCGGTCATCATCTCGGGGATCGGCGGGACGGCCGCCTTGAAGCCGGGAACGTCGAGCCCGGGCCCCGCCGACACCTCGACGCCGGGGGCCAGTGTGACCTCGGTGCCCTCGTCAAGGTTGAGACCGTGGGCCTCGGCGTACGCCACCATGAAGGGCCCGGTGACGTCGAGGGCGTCCACTCCCTCGCCTTGGGCGAGCACCTCAAGGAGGTCGGGAGTGAAGGCGGTGTTCAACAGGGCGTGGAAGGACTGCTCGTGGGTGATGCCGAGCGAGCCCGCCTTGCCGCGGCTGTTCCAGTAGATGCTGTCGGGGTTGTCCTGCCCGATGGCGTAATACCACTGGTCGATGGAGAGCGCGAAGGTCACCGCCATGCCGTGCCACTCGACGTCGTAGTCCCGCCACAGACCCCGCACCTGCGGATCGTCCAGTGTTCCGTCCGACGTCTTGCCCAGCAGCGTGGCGGCTGCCACGGCCTGGTTGGTCGCGAAGGCCACCCCGGAGGAGAAGAGCGGGTCCACGAAGTAGGAGGCGTCGCCGAGCAGAATCCACCGCTCGTCGTAGTTCGCGAAATTGTCGTTGATCATCGAGTAGTTGGTGGCCGTGAGCACGCCGTCGGCGACGGGTTTGACGTCCTGGATCAGCTCACGCAGCTTGGGAACGTCCTTGACCGTACGGAGGAATACCTGCGGGTCGGTGAAGTCGCAGCCGTCCTGCTTGAGGATGGCCGGGTCGGTGACGATGCCGATGGAGTGCGTCACTACGCGTTCGCCATTGACGATCTTCGGCACCGGAATGTACCAACACCAACCGTCACGGAAGGCGAAGCACCCGATGGGCGACTGGTCCTTCTCGCGGAAGATGTTCCAGTCCCCGTCCAGGGTCTGGGTCTTCTTCCCGCCCAGGTAGTGCTGCCAGATGGCGATGTTGCGGTAGCCCGAGAGCCAGTTGCGCTTCTTGTTCGTGACAATGCTGTTGCGACGCCCCGAGGCGTCCACGAACCAACCGGCCCGCACCGTACGGCCGTCCTTGAGGACCACCTCGCGGGCGCTGCCGTCAGGCGTCATCGTGCAACGGGAAACGGACGCACCCTCGAAGACCTCGGCGCCGGTCTCCGCCGCGTGGTCCAGCAGGATCTTGTCGAAATCGGCGCGGTTGACGTGCACGGCCCAGCGGTGGACTCCGTCGCGGACCGTGTTGGTGTGGTCGAAGAACGCGACATGGGGCTCGTCACCGCGCCACTGGAAGATCCCGCCGAACTTCTTCACCCAGCAGTCACTCGCCATGACCTTGTCCAGTACGCCGCTCTCCTCAAGAACGGGTATGAGCGGGTGCGCGAAGGACTCCCCTATGTGCTCGCGGGGGAAGTGCTCCTTTTCCAGCACGGCGACGCTCAACCCGCCCTGCTTCATCAGGAGCGCCGCGAGGGTCGAGCCTCCGGGCCCGCCGCCCATGATGACAACGTCGTAGTACGGCTTCAGTTGCTCTGTCATGTTTTCCCCGTTCGTGGTGGTCATAAGACGTGTACGCGCCGAAGGTGCCGTGCCCCGCTCCCGGAGAAGGCGGTACGGCCATGCAGCAACGCATGGTTATCGGTGAGGACGATGTCGCCGTCCTGCCAGTCGTGGTAATAGGTGACGTCCTCGGCGTAGAGGCGCTCCTCGATGTCCTGGAAGAACTCCTCCTGCGACAGGTCGTCGGGAAGCCCCTCCACGTCCAAGAACAGCGGGCTCAGGAACCGCTCGGGATCGAGCGGTTCCGCATAGCGCACGACCGGTGCGTCGGTGTGCGGGTGCTGCTGGATCAGCGGGGCGGTGATGTGCCCGCCGTAGTGCGCCGTCTGCTCCTTGCGGTACGTGACATTCAGGCGCTCCCACACCTGTCGTGTCTCGGCCGGCAATCCGGCCAAGACGAGCCCGGTGTCACAAAAGACGGTCTGACCGCCGGCGACGGGGGCGCGCACACACTGGAAGATCTGGTGTGAGGGCACCTTCTCGGCGAAGGCGCCGTCCCAGTGATAGGGCACCGGCCCCTGGGTGAAGACGTAGTCCTTGGGGTCGTCATGCACCGCAAGGTCGAGGATCTCGCCAAAGTTCCAAGAGAGCAGCGGGCCCCAAAGCCGCGCGTACTCGGTCATCTCATCGCGCTCCCAGATGCGGAAGCCGCGCAGCACCACCACGCGATGTTCCAGCACCAGCGCCCGAGCCTCTTCCGGCGCGATCAGGCCCGGGTCGGCATTCGGAACGCGGGACTCGACGAGTGCGCCGAAGGGCTTGCCGCGCGTGAGGACCGTGTCGGGGGCGCTCATCGAGTAACCCCCTTGCCAGCCAGGCCCGGCCGGGAGGCCAGCGACTGGGAAGCCCGCGGCTGAGGGAAGTTGCCGGGACGCTCGCCCCGCTGGGCCCGCATCGACCCGGGCCGTGCGGTCCCGTGTCGGCGGTCCGGACGGGTGACATCGCTGTCGCCCCGCACTACATCAGGTTGGGAGGTGGGCCAATGTTCCTGAGTGCGAATCATGTGTATACCGATCTTTTGAGAGTGGCTGCCCTGCGGAGGGGTGGACAGCCTCAGCGCCAGGTGACAGGACGTGTCAACGTGCCTGCTCCTGTCGTCGCTTCGCTGGATCATTGTGGTACGGAATGGGCTCCCAGGGCGCCTCAACGCCTAGGCGGACGGCGCCGATGCCGGTCTGGGTCTCGCCGTTGCGTAACCGGCGCGGCAGCGTCACACCCCGGTCGGCCATGTCTGCCCGGTCGGCGGCGTGGCGCTGGTCGTCCCCGCCGTGTACGGGGTAACCGTCTCCCGTTCGCGGTGGCGTGCGCCGCGAGCGGCGTCCCGTGGCCGGCGTCGAAGCGCACGGTGATCCGTACGTCGATGGCGTTTCGCTCTCCGACAGCACGGAGCGAGGCGAGGATGTGAGCGGGGATTCGGCCGGTTCCCTGGTGACCGCGCTGCGATCCGACAGCGCCGCCGGTCCAACGGAACGTACCCGAGCCGCGGTGAGGCGGGGAGTCTCGTTTGGGAGGGTCACGGTGGTCCCCTTTCTCTCGACTACGCGGCTTTCTTTCGACTACGCGGCGGTGCTACGGACGTCCGTTGCCGGACCTTCCGAAGCACGAGCAGCCTTTCGGCACCGAAGACGTTGGCTTGCGCCCGGGCGGAAGCGGCGGATGCGACGGGGGAGGCTAGGTGGTGGGAATGGTGAGAATGGTGGGAATGATGGCCAGGTAAGCGGGTGGGAGATGCTCGGCGGTCATCGGAAGACGTCTCGCAGTCGAACGTCGCGCTTTCCCCGGTGGTCGTTGCTGCACCACCGTCTCGGGCCGTGCTCACGGGATGCCGAGAGCAGCCGCTGCTGCCGCCCGAACGGCATCGACGTCTGTGGCACGACTACGGGAGCCTGAGCGGTCAGCACGATCGGCGTCAGCAGCCAGACATCGGTCAGCACACCGCACTGCGCGCAGGAGGCGGGACCGAAGGCCAGTTGGGCCGACCCGGTACCAAGTTCGCAGTTAGGTTCCCGATCGGGACATGCGACAAAGGCAGCAGATTAATTATGAGAAGTCCCTTCCGGATTGCGCGAGGAATCCCTTCCGCATTGCCTGCCGAATACTTCGGCTATCAACAGATAGGTATCACACTACTGTGCGATGCGGATAGGTCGCCTGCCTGTTTACCGACCCTTGACGAACAGCTTGCCGGAGTACCAACAGTCGCAATACTACTCGACGGTCGAGGTAAGCCCTTGGGAGCGAAGGAGCCGGTCGATGCGCAGCCGAAGGCACACTGCTTCTGACCGCCGAGCAAATAGCGGAATTCGCCCTTCCTATTTTGCAACTGCTCACCCCTTGGACCGCTCGTAGCCCAGCCGGTCAAGCAGCAACTTACTCAGCTCCCCGTTAGCAGCTCGGCGGCGCCCGGGAGGTGGCAGCGCTCGCGTCCCTTGCGTCGATCGGCGACCAGGCGAGTGCCGCAACAGTGATCCTCGACATGGAGTCATTCTCATACGCAGCCGCCCACCCGTAAAGCAGCACACTTCCAGCCACTCAACAGACGGGCCAAAATGGCGGAATGATCATCTCCGGCTATTGACAGGGCTCCGAGCTGTTGCTGTGTCGGATGACGAAGAAGAGGAATCCACACTTCCGGCTTGAGGCAAAATCGGTCATCTCGCTGCCCGCCTCGGGTTCCGCATAGGACGGGTCACGCGTCGGGAGTGCGCGCATCGGCCCGCCACCGACGCCGCCGTGGAGCGCACCGGTCCAAGGCGTGGACAGCCCCGCAACTAGCTGCACCGCGGCAGGCCCGCACCAGCATCTGGATGCCTAGGACGCTGCCGAACAGGAATTCACCAAAAGTCCGCGACGCGGCGGTTGACGTGTACTCGACTATCGCAGCGGAGATTGGTTGGCATTTCGGCAGTTCGCCTGGCAGTGGCACCGCGCCCCGTATCTTCATCTTCGTCATAAGCGCATTGCCAGACACCGGCGGTAAAGCCCGCTCATTAGATGAGGTCTGACACGTTTACGGCGCCGGCGGCCCAATCGGCGGTGGGGAATTTACGGAGTCCCGGACTTCGTGTCGATGTCCTTGCCCCAGCACATCTGCCTGAGCGTATCCGTGTGTACAGTGCCGAGCACCATGCGCCACCCGGCCGTGGCCGCTGGGGACGCGCTTTTCGACAACGCCCCGCTCCTTTTCTCGCCGTATCTCACAGTGCGGCGCTGAGCGCGGATGAGGCAGCGCGTTGTGTGCGGGAAAACCAGCGCTGAGGCCATCTTTTGCGCGAGCGCCTCGTCCGGCAGACAGGAATGATCGAAGACGGCGCACAGCGTGGCTTATGCCTTCGTCAGCGTGGCGCCGGGCGAAGGGACGGGTCAACGTCCTCACGTTGGGCAGAAGGTGATGGACATGGGTGGGATTTCAGCCTGTCGTTGCCTGGGAACAGGATTTCCTCAAACGCACCACAGGGTAGGGGCAAGCCGTATCCCGCCGATTTCCCGCTACGCTCGCCGGGGGCAACGCGCACGGCCGGAAATGGTTCGCCCATGTCGGCCCTCACCGACGTCAAGGAAATGACGGCGGCCGGCTGGACGCCTTTTGGGCGCCGAAGGCACCCAAAGCACCGCCGGCACGATCCCCCGAGTCGCGGTCCGCCTCTCGGCACTGGTCTACGCACCACGGACCCGCTGCGGCGATCACTTTGAAGCGACCTCACTAGCGGATTCCCGGGCGAGCGACGCTGCTTGCGCTGGCATGGGCCGCCACCTTCGTGGGGACCTCAGCGGCCGGGACACCGCGCCGTTGGGGCCGCGCCCCAGCACCACGCCCCGAGACCGCGCCCCGCACCGCCCCGCACCCGGCACCGCACCCCGCCAGTCAGCCAACGCGAAGAACGGCGACGAGTCACATCGGGACCGGCCACCGGGACCAGCCATCGTGAGCGCCGCCCGGCAGCTCCTGGCAGCTCCCGGCAGTTCCCGGCTCCGCTCGACAGCTCCGATATTTCCTCAGCCCGTTGGGGGCATCGACATGGGCCGCTACCCACCCAGGGGATTGAGGCCACATTGATGGCCAGCGCTGCGGTAAGTAAGCCTCTCCCCTTAGCTTTCCCCTTAACCGCCGCTCTCTCCCGATGCCAGGACGCTCAACCGCACGGCGCCCGGCGCGGTGGGCCCGACCGGTCAACCCCCGGGTCAGCAACCGACATTCCTGCCCACGACCGTCCGACCGCATCGCCCCCTCATCCGACGCCAAGGGAAAAACGGCCGCGTTCAACTCGTCCCCATGCCTTCGGCCATCGGGACCGAGTCGTACCTGCCCGCGTCCGATCGTTACGGTCACGTTGTACATATGGCCTGCCCCGTACGCCGATGCACTCCAGGTACGGCGTATGGAAAGCGTCTGCCACCTCATCGGGAAACGGCGTTCGGGCACCGCACCCGGCTCTCACGCGATTTCGCTCACGCCATCTGTGGTGGGAGATCCCCACCCACCCGACGCCCGCCCGCGTGGCTCACGCCCGGCGATCCTCGCCGCGGCATCGTGTCGCCAACGGCTCTCCAGGTGCGAAATGCGGAGAAAATTCCGCCACCCCGTACCTGCATAGCCACAGCCCACATTCCACAACAGGCCAACTCTGCGGCGATAGAAACCCGAGCGCGTACGGGCCGAAGGTGGCCGACCAGCGGGCGATCAATCGCCTGCGGCCCACCACATAGGACCCGGGTGACGTCCGTTTCCCTGCCTTCGCCGCCCATAAGTCCCCTATAAAAGTGCAGAATTGAACGATATACACCGGCCTTCTCGGGACCCACCTACCCGCGCCCTCCGCTTTCCCGCGTACCCCGGTGACCGTTTCGCAGAGCCTCGCCTCCACACTCGCCCGAGACAACGGCACGACTCAGTCCCCACCACCGCACCAGCACGCCTAGCTCAACCGACTACCACGGCTCCAACCGGTGCTGAGCCCGATCAGATGCCAGCAAGTGATACTTCCCGTTTCCACTGACGCCAGCGACGTGAGAAGTGCGTGTTGCACCACGGACGCCTAGCGGACGTTCGTCGGGGTCTGCTGTGCACTGCCTGGGCACACGGTGTGGGAGGGCTATTACGTCACGCTCCCCACGCGTCGCGCTTCATGGCCCGAATTCCTCGGGTTACCCAGAGGATTCCCAGGCCGCGCCGAACGGCATTTCTCCGACCTCCCTTCGAGACGACCGGCGGTGCGGCGCCGTGAACAGGCAGACATACGCTGCGCAGCAGCCGGCCATCTCAGGCATACGCCGACAACCACTCGTGGTTGGCCCCACACTTTCACCATGGAAATGACGCAATGCCCCCTCATTTCGTCGGCCGCCGCGTGCTGTACGCCCTCTTCGTGCTGACGCCACATCCGCGGGCACCACTGCCACCGCCGGACCCCGCCCCAGCGCCGGCCTCAACTGGCGGGGCGAGGGCGGGGCCCGGGCCGGTCACAGACGTCAGCCCTCCCGCTGGGCCGAACGCGCCGCCTGCGATAGCACATCGACCAGTTCCCAAGCCAGCTGTGGCGTGGCCGCCACCACACCGGACCAGCGGCGGGTGAGGTCCGGGTCGAAGCAGATCGGGCGGCCGAACGCGTCCAGGACCGCACCGCCCGCGCGGGTGACCATCACCACCGCGGCGGCCAGGTCAACCAGGCGATGGGTGTCCGAGCAGGCATCGGCGAAGGCGTCCGTCGCCCCCTCGGCGACCAGGGCCGCTTCCAGGCAGCTGGTGGAGAGGATACGGACCCGGGCGGCCCGCGAGGCCGCCGCCCACCAGGCCGCGGCAGGACCGGGTTTGGCGGTGTGCGGGCGCAACATCGACAGGGCGGCACCGGTGAGTTCCGTCCGGCCCGAAGTGCGGTAGGGCGTGGGAACGTCGCGGTGGGCCCACCAGGTGCGGCCGGTGTCGAGCCAACTGGTGTACGCCTGTGTGAACTCGCCCTCGACCGCGATCGCACCGGCGAAGGCCGTCAGGGGCACACCCGCCGCCCCGTTGGCCGACCCGTCCAGTGGATCGATGACCAACGTCACCTCGCTGCCTCGGTCGAGCCAACCACTCTCCTCGGAGAGGATGTTGACCGCGTGCGGCTCCAGGGCGTGCAGCACCGCGTCCTCCACGATGCGGTCGATGCGCATGGTCGGGGTGCCATCCGCGCCCTGGGCGACGGTCTCGGCCAGGGCCGCCCGGCCATGGGTGGCGCGGGCACGGGCGTAGGCGGCGTGTGCTGCTTCGGCGGCTGCGACGAGCGCCGGGGCCGGAGTGCCGGGAGCCTGGCTCATGCCCGGCCTCCCGCGGCGGCGAGCAGTCGGGCCACGGATACCGGGGCGTCGGTGGTCTGTCGGGATTCCTCGGCGAGCAGCGACATGCGTACGGTGTGCTGGCCGCTGTCCGCCGTGACGACGATCAGGTCGGCGCGCAGACCAGGAAGCAGGGCGCCACGGTCGGCCAGCCCCGCGGTGCTGGCCGCGCCCGAGGTGATCAGGGCCACCGCGCGCGGCAGCGGTACGACGCCTTCCCTGGCCAGCCACAGGGCAGCGGCGAGCAGCGTGGTCGGCATGTAGTCGCTGGAGAGGTTATCGACCAGGCCGGCCGCGACCAGTTCCGTGGCGCTGACGTTGCCGCTGTGCGAGGACCCGCGCAGCACATTGGGGGCTCCGGCGACGACCGACATGCCTGCGGCCATCGCCGCGCGAGCGGCGGCGATGGTAGTGGGGAACTCGGCAACGGCGGCGCCGGCCTCTCGGACCCCAGCCACCTCGTCCGGGCTCTCCACGTCGTGCGCGAGTAGCCGGATGCGCCCGGCGCGCGCCTGTTCGCTGAGGTAGGCGAGGGCCACCGCGCGCTGAGGTACGCCCTGCGCGCGTGCGGAGATCTGCCGCGTCACGAGCGCTTCGGCCTCCACCGCGCCGATCTTCTCCTGGTCTTGGATCATGCGGAGATAGGAGTGGAGGTCGCGGTACTGGCCCTGGCCAGGGGTGTGGTCCTCGTAGGAGACCAGTGGCGGTACGCCGGCCACCGGCAGATCGGCCAGCGCGGTACGGAGCACCGACAAGGCGTCGGCGTCACGGGCGTCGAGGCGGTGGAGCAGCCTGTGGTCGATCAGGCTGAGGCCGGCGGCGGCCCGTTCACGGACGGCGGTGGCCAGCGCCAGGGAGCGCTCGATGGTGCGGTCTTTGCGGGCGTGGGTCTGGTAGCTGACGGCGTGGTGCATGGTGGTGACGCCGGCGGCCCGTACCCGACCTTCGAAGCTGACCACCGCGAACTCGGGCGGGAACTCCACGGTGGGTCGGGGCCGTTGCTCCCTTTCCAAGGCGTCGCTGTGGGTATCGACGATGCCCGGCATCAGCAGCGCGCCGCGCAGGTCGGCGGCCTCGGCGGGGACGGCTCCGGCAGTGGCGTCGCCGACCTCGGTGATCAGCCCGTCCTCGACGGTGACCAGCGCATCGTCAAGGACACGGTCCGGCAGTACGGCGCGAGCGTGGACGAAGACGTAGCGGCTCATCGAGCCACCTCCAGCGGCAGGTTCGAGTCACGCAGGATGTCGCTGGGCGGGCCGGCCGCAAGCACCCGGCCGCCCCCGAGCACGACGACCCGGGTGGCCAGGCGCTCGATGGCGTCGAGGTCGTGGAAGACGGACAGGACGGCGGTACCGGTCTCCTTCAAGCGGGCGATCAGGTCGAGCACGGCGGCCCGGTTGGCCGGGTCGAGCGCGGACACGGGCTCGTCCAGGAGCAGCAGCCGGGGCGGTGCGATGGTGCCGGCCGCGATGTTCACGCGCTGCTTTTGGCCGCCGGACAGGACGGTGGCGTGCATGTCCCACAGGTGCTCGGCGATGGCGACCTGGTGCAGCGCGGCTTCGGCGGCCGTACGCGCGGCGGCGCGGGTCATGCCGCGCGCGGTCCCGGCTGAGGTGACGATCTCGTGTACGGAGCGGCGCGGTTGGGGCCGCAGGAACTGGGACACGTAGCCGATCTCCTGGCCGCGTAGGTCGGCCACCTCGGCGTCGGGCAGCGCTGCCACGTCCCGCAGGTCACCGGCCGCGGTGCGGAACCAGATGCTGCCGCCGCCCGAGAGGTAGGTGCGGTAGACGCAGCGCAGCAGGGTGGACTTGCCGGCGCCTGAGGTGCCGGCAAGCGCTACGTGTTCGCCGGGGGCGACATCGAGGTCCACGCCGTGCAGCGCGTCCACGGTCCTGCCGTCGATGGTGTGCAGGGTGAAGCCTTTGCGCAGGCCGCGTACCGAGAGCACGGTGTCCGATGGCAGGTCGGTCGGCGGGTCGGCGGGCGCACGGCCGGCCTGGTGCGAGGCCGCTGGGATGGCCGTTGGGGTGAACGCTGGGGTGGGCGCTGGGCCGGTGTGTGGGGTGGTGTGTGAGGTGGTGTGTGGGGTGGTCATCGTCCTCGTCCTCATCCTCGGGCCGCCGCGACGAGCTGTTGACTGTAGGGGTGTTGAGGGTCCTCAAGGAGTTGGTCGGTCAGTCCCGACTCGACGACCCGGCCGTGCTGCATGACCAGGACGCGGCGGGTGAGGAGGTCGATGACGCCGAAGTCGTGCGAGACGACTACGGCCGCTATCCCGGTCTCCTCCAGTAGGTGGCGCAGCAGGTCCAAGACCCCGGCGGCGACGGAGGCGTCGAGTCCGGTGGTGGGCTCGTCAAGGAGCAGCACCGGCGGGTCGTTGGCGAGCGCCTTGGCGATCTGTACGCGCTGGCGCATGCCGCCGGAGAAGGTACGCACCGCGTCGTCCATGCGTCCCACCGGCACCTCGACGCGCTGGAGGAGTTCGGCGGCCCGCTGTCGGATGCTGCCGTAGTTGCGCCAGCCGATGGCGGTCAGTGGGTCCGCGATGTTGCCGCCCGCTGTGACGTCGAGGTTGAGCCCGGCGGCCGGGTCCTGGTAGACGGCGGAGATCTGCTGGAGTCGGAGCTTGCGGCGGGCGGTGGGGCTCAGGTCTCGGATGTTGACGGTGCCGTCGCCTACGCCGCGTAGGGCGATGGTTCCCGCGGTGGCCTGTTCGTCGCCGGCGATGCAGCGCATCACGGTGGACTTGCCGGAGCCCGACTCGCCGATGATGCCAAGGGCTTCGCCGGGCGCGACCTCGAAGCCAACGTCCCAGGCGGCGACGACCGCGCCGGTGGCGGGCGAGATCTCCGTACCGAAGTCGGGCCCTGTGCCGACGAGGGAGGCGGGGCCGGGGTCACCGTAGATGCGGCCGAGCCCCTCGGTCCGCAGGGCCCAGGTGGGCGGGGCGGACGTGGTGGGCGGGGCCGTGGCGGCGGTGCTCATGCGGTCTCTTCCTGATCACGTCGGGCGGGCTGGGCAGCGGGCTGGACCAGTGCGGGCGGGGCGGGCTCACTGGGCTGGGCGGCCTGGAGCGCGGTGGGCTGCACGTGCGGCACGGTGGCCGGGGCGTCACCGGCGCGACGACGGCGGCAGAAGTCGGTGTCGGAGCACGCCCAGGTGCTGAACTGGCCGTCCCTGGCGGGCTCCTGCACGATGTAGGTGTCCGCGGAGCCGCACAGCCGGCAGGCCGCACCGGGCGTGTGCTCGACCTCGAATGGCCGGTCCTCGAAGGTGAGGGGGACTACATGGGTATGCGGCGGGACGGCGAAGATCCGCTTCTCGCGGCCCGCCGACAAGATGGTGATGGCCTGCGAGCCGTTCAGCTTGGGCACGTCCCAGCGCGGGATGGGGCTGGGGGTCATGATGTAGCGGCCCTCGACCAGCACCGGATATCCGGCGGCGGCGGTGACCAGCCCGTTGTGCACGACGTCCTCGTAGAGCCGGACCCACATTTTGGCGTAGTCGGCCTCGGCGTGCATCCGGCGCTGCTCGTCCATCTCCTTGACGATGCCGGCCAGCGGCTCGGCGCCGGGCACCTGGAGGACGAGCACCTGGCCGTCGCGCAGCGGCTGTTCGGGGATGCGGTGGCGGGATTGGATGATGTCGGCCTCGCGGGTGTCGGTCTCCTCTTCGCAGCCGACGTGGTTGACCACGAGCCGGCGCAGGTTCGCGGCGTTGACTCCGGCGTCCTCGCCCTGGTCGATGACCTTGAGCCGGGATTTCTCGCTGACGAGGGAGAGAGTGACCTGGAGGCCGCCGGACCCCCAGCCGCGGGCCACCGGCATCTCCCGGGAGCCGAAGGGCACTTGGTAGCCGGGGATGGCGATGCCGCTCAGGACGGCGCGGCGGATTTCGCGCTTGGAGAGTTCGTCGAAGATGCCGGGGGCGGGCGGCGGGCCGGCGAGTTCGGTGGTCAGATGCGTGGTCATACGGTGTCTCCGGAGTCGGGGGCGGCCTCGCGGGCGGCGTGGGCACGTTCGATGACCGACCGGTACTCGACGTGGTGGGGCAGCTTGAGGTGTTGTACGTAGCCGGTGGAGTCCAGGCCGTCGAGCGTGAGCAGGACGTCGTGTTGCAGGTCTGCGGCCCCCTCGTGGTGGGCGAGCAGCAGATCGAGGCCAGCCATCGAGATGGCTTTGCGTTCGTTGTGGCCGAAGCAGATGCCGTAGCCGACGTCGAGGTTTGTGGGCAGTCCGCTCTCACGGGTCAGGCTGTGAAAGGTCTGCACCTCGCTGACCCGGACCTCCGCCACCGTGACCGGGCGGCCGGTGTGCGGGTGCTCGACTCGTACGGGCAGGGCCCCGTGGCGCAACTCGCCCGGAACCTCGTGCTCGGCGGGACGCCAGTCAGAGCCGTACCACAGGTGCAGCAGCGAGCCGGTGTCGGCGCGGGCCATCGTCTGCAACCAGGCGGAGCGGGGAGCGCCGGGACGGATTGGCTGTCGGGTGATGTCACAGGGCTCGGGGTCCCCGTCAGCGGCACCGCTCGGCGGGGCCACGAGGCCCATCTCCCGAAAGACGGCCAGGACATGGGCGGGCGTACGCTCCACCTCGCCCGCGCCAGGGGGCTGGGGCGCCGCGGGCGCCGATGAGGGTACGGGCACAGGCTCGGGTCCGGGCTGGCCGGGACGATGTGGGTGACGATGAGCGGGCGTAGGCCCCGGCCCGTGGGTGTGAGCGTGAGCGTGGGCGTGAGCGAAGTCGTGGGAGTGCGAAGGCCCGTGCTGGGCGGCTGCCGCCTGGGCCGCGCGGGCGCGGCCCTCCTCCTCCGGCAACAGGTCGAGCAGTCGGCCCACATAGTCCATGGTCTTGCCGAGGATCTGGCCACCGGGCGGGTTACGGAACGCCGAGCTGATACGCCGCACCACCCGCAGCTCCCCCGTGGAGACCGCCGGGGTGATGCCGAGGCGGGGCAGGGTGGAGCGGTGGGCCCGCAACAACTGCGCCGCCTCCAACACATCCCCCTGCGCCTGCCGAAACGCACGCGCCGCCAACTCCGGCGCCCACAAACCCCCCTCCCCCATCACCCGATCCACCGCAGCCGACAACCGCTCAGTGATCTGCCCCAACTCCAACCAACCGCTACCACCACCAAAACGCGCCTCCGCCACCAACCGCTCCGCCGCCACAATGGCCTCCTGGCCACCGCCCGGAGCGCGCACCGGGCTCACCGTGCGCCTCCTGCCGCGGCGCGTACCGCCTGGACCCGCTCCATCGTCGAGCGGAAGTCCACGTAGTGCGGCAGCTTGAGGTGTTCGAGGAAGCCGGACGCCTCGGGGCCGTCCAGGGCAATCAGCACCTTTTGCTCCAGTCGATCGGTGTGCGGGTCGCGATGCACCAGGAGGTCGAGGCCGGCCATCGCCAGCGCCTTCGGCTCGTTTTCGCCGAAGCACAGCCCGTATCCGGTGTCGAAGCGGGTGCCGTCCGTACGCGGACGCCCGGTGGGCCGGACCGTACGGGCCTCGGTCACCCGAGCGGCGGCAACCACCACGGGACGGCCGGTGTGCGGGTGGCGGACCCGCAACGGCAGCCGGCCGCGCCGCAGTTCGAGGGGAATCTCGGGGCCGTCGTGGCGAGGCGCACGCGAGCACATGTACCAAAGGTGGGTCAGCGACCCCGTTTCGGCTCGGGCCATGGCACTCAGCCGTGCCGAACGCGGGGCGCCGGGCCGCGCGGGGGCGCGGGTGATGTCGTACGGGTCGGGGTCGGTGGTGACCCGCCGATCGGCCAGCAGGCCCTCGGCGCGCAACGCCGCGTCGGGCTCGATGGCGTCGTGGGTGCGCGGGGACGCGGTCGCTGCGCCACGGCCGCTGCGTGCGGGACGCTGCGTACGCAACTGTTCATCGGGGGTGAGGTCGAGCACTCGGGGGGTGTAGTCGGTGGTACGGCCGAGGAGTTGCCCGCCGGGTGGCTGTCGAACAGCGGGGCTGATACGCCGTACGGCGCGCAGGTCACGGGTACCGACAGGCAGGCCGTAGCCGAGTCGGGGCAGGGTGGAGCGGTGGGCCCGCAACAACTGCGCCGCCTCCAACACATCCCCCTGCGCCTGCCGAAACGCACGCGCCGCCAACTCCGGCGCCCACAAACCCCCCTCCCCCATCACCCGATCCACCGCAGCCGACAACCGCTCAGTAATCTGCCCCAACTCCAACCAACCGCTACCACCACCAAAACGCGCCTCCGCCACCAACCGCTCCGCCGCCACAATGGCCTCCTGGCCACCGCGCACTCCGGCGTAACCCATGTCAGGCTCCTTCCAGGACGCGGACCCGGGTGGTGCGCGGCAGTCCGGCGACGGAGCCGTCCCGGGCGCAGAGGAAGACATCGATGCCACGGGGATAGTCGGCGTTGGCTTCGCTGAGGGCCTGCACGGTGGTGGCGGACAGACCGCGCACAGCGAGCCGGTTCTCATCCGCGATGCCGGGGCCGGTCAGGCTCAGCAGTACGGCATCCCCCTCCGCGCCGTCCCGGTCATCTGCGCCATGGACGCCACCCGCCAGAGCGCCATCAGTGAGGGTGTCCACCTGGGCGAACACGCGGGCGCCGGTCTCGGGGTCGAGTGGCTCCCCCCGGTGCAGCACGCCCACGTCCTCGACGGTGAGGGGCCGTAGGGCTACGACACAACGGGCAGCCGCCGCAGTGGTGTTCAGGGCTCCCGTGGCGGTGTACACGGCCTGCGCCCAGGCGGCGTCCTCGGACCCGTCCGCGGCCAGCACATGCAGCGCGACCTCCACATCGGCAAGCCCGCAGGCCGCGACCGCGGCGACGGGCGCGCCGGCCGCGGTGCGCAACGCGCCGATCCTGCCCGGTCGGGCGAGTACGTCAAGCAGCACGGTGAAGTCCCGTTGGGACTCCTGCGGGCTGCGGCGCAGCGCGCGGGCTCGCGCTCCGGCCTGCGGCACGGGTGCGGCGGGCGCGGACAGCACGGGGGACTCGGTCACGTCAGCTCCTCGAAGTTCACGGTGGTGGCCGTGACGTCGGCCCACTCGGCGGCGTCCTCGGCCGCCCGGCGCTCGGCGATGGCGGCGCACAGGGAATCGATGTCGGTACGGGCCGGAAGCCCGGCGGCGGCCACCGCGTCCAGCAGGGCCCCCGCGAGTGCGGCGACCCGGTCGTCCCCCTCGCGCATGCACCAGCCGGGCACTCCATCGACCTCAACCGAGCACTCGGTCACCAGAACTTCGCCCAGGTAGAAGCGGGTCTCCTCGACGGGCTCACGCACCTGGAGGACGACCATGCCGACCTCCGGGGGCTTCACCACGGTGGGCCGGGGAAAGGCCCCTTCGGTGAGCAGGCGTTCGGCGAGGGGCACGATCTCATCGTGTTCGGCCGCGGCGAGCAGTTCGCAACGCCGTTCCCGAGTCAGCGTGTCGGGCACGCCATTCTCCTTTCATGCGGTTCATGCGGTTCATGCGGTTCGCGTGATCCATGTGATTTGCGGTGTCTATGCGAGCCGTGTGGTTTGCGCGGCGAGTGTGTTGGTTGGCTCAGGTGCTGGGCGCCCGCGGGGCGCCTTCGGGGCGCGGCCCGCTCGTGGGGCGGCCGACGGGTCCCGTGACCGACCGGTCACCGGCATGGCCAACGGTCATTTCCACGGCCCGTCGAGCTCGACGATGATGCGCGTGGAGTCGGGGCGGCTCCAGGTGCTGCTGCACATCACGGGCCGGCCCGTGTCCCCGTCCCTGCTCAGGCTCTCGATCAGCCAGACGGGTCGGGTGTGGTCGCTCTCCAGGCCAACGGCGACCTCCGGCGTCGGCAGTGAGTAACTGACCCGGCACCAGGCCCGTACCGGACTCACCCCACACATCTGCCGCAGGATGCTGTCCAGCGATTCGACGGCATGCACGGCCGCGTCCAACTCGGGCAGCAAATCGAGCGGTATCCACTCCTGCGCCCAGCCACTGAGCAGTCCGTCGATATAGGACTGCCGGACGAGCAGATGCGCCTCGCTGCCCTCGGGCTGTTCCAGCCGGGCGGCCAGCTCCCCGCGCAACGCCACTCGGCGGACATCGCATACGACGGTGCGGGGCGTGCCCCCGGCCTCGCGTACGGTCTGGTGCATCGACGGCGCCTTGCGTTGGGAGAGTACGTAGTCGATGCGGCGGTTCACGAAGGTCCCGGCGCCGCGGACCCGGCGGACCAGCAACCGGCCCTCCAACTCCTGCACCGCGGCCCGCGCCGCCGCCCGGCTCACTGCGAAGCGGGCGGCGATCTCGTGCTCACTGGAGACCCGGGCGCCGGCTGGTTGGTCGGCGATCTCCGCGGCGAGCACATCGGCTATCTCTGCGTACCGGCTTTTTTTGGCCACGTCATGCATCCTGCGAGAGCGACTTGTCCGTACAAGCGCCCGCATGTAAACGGCCCGGCCCCGCCCGGTGAACTCCGGAAACAGTTGTCGCGCCACGGGGCCAGCACCGCCCCCCTACCCCAGCGGCACACGGCGCCGGGCCTCACAGCGCTCACCGCGGGTGTCTGATAATCGACGGTCGGCATGGGGTGCATGGCTCAGACGGCCTCAGACGGCCTCAGACGGCATGGGAGTGCCTGGCTCAGGCGAAGATCTTGCGTACCCAGATGGCCAGGCCCTCGACGAGCAGGACCACCATCAAGATCATCAGCACGATGGTGCTGACCACGTCGAACTGCTGCACACGGGCAGCGTTGAGTAGGTCATAGCCGATGCCGCCCGCGCCGACGACGCCGAGCAAGGTGGCGGAGCGAATGTTCACATCGAGTGTGTAGAGCAGGTGGGCCAGCACCGTGGGCCAGGCACGCGGCAGGATCGCGGCGAAGAAGACCTGTCCGCGACCCGCTCCGGTCGCCATGGCGGCCTGGGCGGGGCCGGGGCCGATCTCCTCCAGCGAGTCCGCCACGAGCTTGCCGAGCAGTCCCACCGACCCGATGCCAAGGGCGAGTGCGCCGGCTACCGGGCCGAGGCCGGTGATGACCACGAAGACGATGGCGAGCAGCAGTTCCGGCAGCCCCCTGATGAGCAGGATCAAAGAGCGGAAGAACCGGGAGACGACGGCCGACCGTACGACGTTGCGCGCGGCCAGCGTGCCCAGCGGCAGGGCGAGAACGAGACCGATGAGGGTGCCTGCCAACGCAATGCGCAGCGTGATCCACAGGTCCTCCCACAAGATGTCCGCCACGCCTGCGGAGGCCGGGGGCAGGAAGTCCTGGATGGTCGGCCAGAGTGTCTGTGCCCCGTGCAGCAGGGCATCGGGCGATACCTCCGCCCGTACGAATGACGCCCCGACTAGCCCGGCAACCAACGCGGCCCAGCCCAGACGCCGCACGCGCCGGGCGTCCCAGGAGGGGCTGATCCGGCGACGCGCGTGCGGCGGCCCGGCCGGTGCGTTCGCTATGCGTGCCGGCTTACGCAGCGGGCCGGCGGGGGTGGTGGCCACGCTCGCGGCGGGCCGGGCGCGGGGGGCTTGCGCGGCAGGGGAGGCCGACGCGGTACGGGGAGCTTGCGCGGCAGCTGGCGTACGCGGGATACGCAGGGTGTTCAGCCGTGCGGTGAGCCGGCGCAGCGGCCCGGGGCCGGCCCGCTGCGCCGTGTCTGGCAGCAGGGTACGGCGAACGGCACCGGACAGCGTCTCGGCGGCGAAGCAGAGCAGCACCACTACAAGGGCCAGGCCCATGGCCTCCTGGTAGTCGAGGCGGCTGATGGCGTTGGACAACGCGTGCCCGAGCCCGCCGACACCGACGAAGCCAAGTACCACCGATACGCGCAGATTGATGTCGAGCCGGTGCAGCGCCGTGGCCACCAGGGACGGGAGCACCTGCGGCAACACCGCGCCGGTGATCTGCTGGAGCCGTCCGGCGCCCACGGCCCGTAGCGCGTCACGCGGCCCTTGGTCGGTCTCCTCGATGGCGTCCGCGTACAACTTGCCGACCATGCCCACCGAGTGCAGGCCCATCGCGATGACGCCGGTCATGCCGCCGAGACCGAAGACGCGGAACGCGGCGATGGCGAACACCACATCCGGGATCGCGCGGGCGAGCACGATCAGGGCCCGGGAGACAAGGCGCGCGGGGGCGCCCACGGTGGTGTTGTGCGCGGCCAGCAGCGCCAGCGGCACGCTGAGCACCACGGACACCGTGGTGGCGGCGATGACGATCGCGAGGGTCTGCCAGGTCAGCTCGAACAGTTCGCCGGGCGGCGGGAACTCCAGCGGCAGCATGCGCTCCGCGAAGTCCACGGCGTTGTCGGCGCTGTCCACGACGGTGGCGATGTTGAGCTGTAGCGTCACAAAGGCCCACACTCCGCCCGCGAAGCAGAGCAGCAGGACGGCGGTGGCTGCGAGCCGGGCGGTGGTGGGGCGGTGCAGGGTACGCCGGGAGCGCACCCGTTCGGCGCCGGGGGCACGGCTCGGCGGAGGTTTCGGGAAAGGCGCGGTGGGGCGCTGGTCGAGGGGCAGTGACACGGTCATCCCGCCCCCACCGCCAGGACCGCCGCGGCGCCCGCGTGGGGCTCAGGCCCCGGGTTCGCGCCGGACACCGGGCCCGCGCCCACCCGTGCGTACAGCCGCATGACCGCGTCCCGGCCGATGCCCTTGGTCGGCACATCCATCACGACCCGGCCCTCGCGCAGTCCCACGATGCGGTCGGCCCAGGACAGCGCCAGGTCAACCTGGTGCAGGCTGCACAGGACGGTGAGCTGGTTTTGGTCCGCCACCTCGCGCAGTAGCCGCATGATCTGCCCGGAGGACTCCGGGTCGAGGGAGGCGACCGGTTCGTCGGCGAGCAAGATGGTGGGCTCCTGCATCAGGGCGCGGGCGACGCCGACACGCTGCTGCTGGCCGCCGGAAAGGGTGTCCGCGCGCTGGAAGGCCCAGTCGGCGAGCCCGACCCGCTCCAGATGGTCAAGGGCCCTTTCGCGGATGGCCCTCGGGTAGCTGAAGAGGCCAAGTCGTGGGCCGCGCAGCGAGCCGAGGGCTCCGGTGCAGACGTTCTCCAACACGGTGAGCCGGCCGATGAGATGGAACTGCTGGAATACGAACCCGATCCGGCGGCGCAGCGCGCGCAGCTCGGCGCGTCCCGCGGTGGCCAGGTTGGTGCCAAGGACGGTGCCGCCGCCCGCGCTGGGCGTCTGTAGGCCGTCGATGTGCTGGAGCAGCGTGGACTTGCCGGAACCGGAGAGCCCGAGCAGGGCCACCACTTCGCCGCGCCTGACATCGAAGGACACCTCGTCCAGGGCGGTGAGCGCCACGCTTCCGCTGCCGAATCGCTTGGTCAGGGAGTCGATCCGCACGACGATCTCGTCATCGACGGGCGCGGATGCAACTGCGGCCCGCCGCGCGGCGCCCCCGGTCCTCCCCACCTGCCCGGCCTGCCCAGTTGGGACAGATTGCTCGGTGTGTCCGGTGCGCCCGGCCTGTGCGGTGTGTCCCGCCAAGCTGGCAGCCTGGGCACTCCCGGCGGTGGTTGCTGCTGCTGCCGACGTACGGGTGGAGGCGTCGGCCATCACGATCCCGCCTTGCACTGCTCGTTCTTTGTGGCGGCGCACACGTCGCGCACACTGTTGTAGTCGGCGTCATCGACCTTGACGTAGCCCCAGTTGGCCTCGGTCAAGCAGTCCTCGCCGCCTGAGCAGTAGCCCTTGGAGCGCAGGTAGTCGGCGTTGGCCTTGGTCTCGAAGACGTTGGCGATCTTCCTTTGGAGTCCGTCGGCCAGGTCGGTGCTGACGGCGACCGGGGAACCGGGGATCAGGCTGGACTTCCACAGGACCTTGAGATCGTCCTTGTCGATCTTCTTGTCCTGGACAAGTTGGCGGGTGGCCATGTCCTCGGTGGCGAACCCGCCGTCGCACTGGCCGCTGTTCACCGCCAGCACCGACGCGTCGTGGCCGCCGGACATGATCGGGGTGTAGTCCTTCTCGCCCACCCCCGCCTTGATCAGCTCGGCCGTGGGGTAGAGGTAGCCGGACGTGGAGTTCTCGTCCACGAAGCACACCTTTTTCCTGGCGAGGTCCTTCAGACTGCCGATATTGGAGCCGGACTTGGCTACGGCGACCGACCGGTAGCCAGTTTCGTCACCCTTGTTCTTCACGGGTGAGGCAATGACGCGCAGATCGACGCCGCTGTCCTTGGCGACGACGTAGGAGAGCGGCCCGTAAAAGGCGATATCGGCCTTGTGCGCGCGCTGGGCCTCGATGACCGCGGCGTAGTTGGTCGCCTTTTGCAGCACGACCTCCTTGCCCGTCTCGTCCTCCAGGAGCTTGATGACCGCCTCGTAGCGCTGGGCGAGCGAGGTGGAGTCCTCGGAGGGGATCGCCGCGACGACCAACTTCCCGGGGTCGCGGGCACCGCCGGAGCTGTCGTCGTCGGACGCGGCACTGGAGCCACACCCGGTGAGGGCGAGGGCGAGCACGGCACAAACGGCCGCGAGGGGCCCGCGAAGTGTGCTGATCATGGGTGGGTACGGTCCTTCTGCGACGCGGATGGCGGCTGGCCGCCGGGGCTGCCAGCATCAGCACGGCAGGTGTGAGGGCAGACGCCGCAGGGTGACGGGGCGCTGAACACTGCGGAAGACAACGCGGGACTTGACCTGACAAGCGCGGATTACACCCACCACAGGGGCCGCACGCTGGTGGCTTCCTGACGAGCGTCTCGGCACCGGCCCGCGGTGCGCCTGCCCGGGCCGCGCCTGCCGAGCGTCATCGCAACAACCTCGATCAGCTGGCCCCGTGCGATCACCGGATCGGTCTGAAACGTTGGCCCGATCTTGGCCGCACTTGGCCTGCTGCGCGCTGGAGCACCGGAGATCAGCGGCTGATGGCTGTCTCGTACGCCACGTGCGACAGCTTGTCGGGGTTGCGTACGTGGTAGGCGCCGGTGACGTAGCCGTTCTCGACGCGCACGGCTAGTACGCCGTCGACCTGTCCGTCGACCCGGACGAGGAGGGCTGGGCCGCCATTGATCTGTACCGGTTCGAGCGACCTTGTAACGTCGCGTTTCCACCAGCCGCCGGCCAGGAGGCGGGCGACCTTGTCCGCGCCCACGATGGGCCGTAGCAGGGCGTGTCGGACTCCGCCGCCGTCGCTGAGGGCGACGACGTCGGGTGCGAGGATGTCGAGCAGGCCCTGTAGTTCGCCGGTTTCCACCGCTTTTTGAAAGGCGTGGAGCGCGGCCCTTGTCTGGGCCGGAGAGACAGTGCCGCGCGGTCGGCGCGCCGCGACGTGGGCCCGGGCCCGATAGGCGAGTTGACGGACCGCGGCCGGGCTCTTGTCGACGGCGTCGGCGATCTCGTCGTACGCAAGGTCGAACACCTCGCGGAGCACGAACACGGCCCGTTCGACCGGTGCGAGCGTCTCCAGCACCAGCAGCATCGCCATCGAAACGCTGTCGGCGAGTGCGACGTCCTCGGCAACGTCCGGCGCGGTCAGCAGCGGCTCGGGCAGCCACGGTCCCACGTAGGACTCCTTGCGCCGGCCGAGCGCGCGCACCCGGTCGAGTGCCTGCCGGGTGGCGATCTGCACCAGGTACGCCCGTTCCTTGCGCACCGTCGCCGGATCGACGGCCGTCCACCGCAGCCAGGTCTCCTGTAGGACGTCCTCGGCGTCGGCGGCCGAACCGAGAATCTCGTAGGCGACGGTGAACAGCAGGTTGCGGTGGGCCACGAACACCTCGGTGGCGCTGTCCGGCACCTCCACCCGGGCGGCGCGATTCGGCGGCTCAGGTGTGTCCGCGGCCCGTGCGCTGTGCTCACTCATATCCGGCTCCCACCTGTTCGCTTCCCCGCCATGCCCAGCCATCGTCCGTGCACGGGACGCCGGGCGGCGCTGTTGTGTAACACCTGTGACGCGTGGCCTACGTCATACGGCCGCGACTGTTACGGGCGACGGGGGGCCGACGTCTCCTGTGCGTCAGGACGCCGCGCGTAGGCACCGCGAGTTCCGTGCGCCGGCGTACCCCTCAGACACCCCTGGCACTTGAGAAAGGCATGGAATATGAGCACCAGCAAGTTCGCCGTGGCAGGAGCAACCGGACGGCTGGGACGCCACGTCGTGGACGTCCTGACCGAACAGGGGCACCGGGTCGTGTCGATGTCCCGCGCCACCGGTGTGGACGTGATCACCGGTGCGGGCCTGGCCGACGCGCTCACCGGTGTCGATGTCATCATCGACGTCGCGTCATGGCACGCCTCCGACCAGGAGGCCGCCACGGAGTTCTTCCGTACCGCCACCGGTAACCTGCACGAGGCCGGCCAGCGGGCGGGAGTCAGCCGGCTCGTCGCCGTGTCGATCATCGGCGCGGACAAGGCCACCGCCGGTTTCGTCGCCGCCCAGCAGGTGCACGAGGAAGCCAATCTGTCCGGCCCACTGCCCGCCCGCATCCTGCGGGCTGCGCAGTTCCACGAATTCGTCGGCCAACTCCTGGACTGGCGGCAGGGCGACGTCGCCTACATCCCCGCCCTGCCCACCCAGCTCGTGGCCTGCCGCACCGTGGCAGAAACGCTGGTCGGCCTGGCCTCCGACCCCAACGCCGCGCAGCCGGGCCCCGGAGAACCGATCCCCGAGATCGCCGGCCCCGTCAAAGAGACCATGTCCGATGCGGCCGAACTTCTCGGCGCCCGCCGAGGCATCAAGGTGTGCGCGGTCGCGGCTTCCGGCATGCCCGACGCCGAGATTGCGGCGGCCGGTGGGTTCCTGCCAAGCCCGCACGCCACGCTCGCCGGCCCCACGTTCCGGGAATGGCTCGACGCCCAGTCCTGACCAGGTCAGGCGGACCTGGTGACCTTCGGCGGGTGGCTGGGGGCCGCCCCGCCGACGTGCCGGACCTCCAGCGCACGACGGCGTTGAGTACCAGGTCGAGAGCGCCCGGGAGGGAGCCACCTACAGCACGTATGGCCGCCCGTACGTGACGTACGACCACCTGATCGAAAGAAATGGGGACTTCCATGCACGACGCCTCTTCCCGGGGTGAGCCCTCCCTAGCCAGGACGGGCACTGCGGTGATGACGACCCGGGTGGTGAACGGTCGTGGCGCGATCACACTGCTGCGGGTGGTGTCCGCTGTCGCCTGTCTTCAGACCCTGGTGCAGGGCCTGCTCGCCGGGATGCTGCTGAACGGCGACGTCAATTCCATCGACCCGCACGGCTTCAACGCGTACGTCTTCGAGCTGCTGGTGTTCCTCCAGGTCGCAGCAGCCGTCCTGGTGTGGCGCAGCAACCGCTGGCTGACGTGGCCGTTGAAGGCCGCCATCGGCATCCTGGTGGCCACGTTCACGCAAACCGCGCTGGGTCTGACGAGCTCGCTCGCCGCGCACGTCACCCTCGGTTTGGCGTTGTGCGCCATGCAGGCGGTGTTCGTCATGCGGGCCTTCACGCTCCGCGCAGACAGGCCAGCCAGGCTCGCCTGAGTGACGCTTAGCTTCGAGAAGCACTGCGACCGGCGTGGAGTCGAGCCCCGCATCGCGCCCGCCAGCCTCAACATGCCGGACGTCCGACATGTTGCTCCAGCGACGCCCCGAGCGATCCCGACGTGCGCAGTGCACACAAGCCCCCGGTACCACCGCAGCGCGTCATAGCCGTAGCTCCGGCAGGTCGCCGTACTGACGCCGCAGAGCATCCGGTCCCGCAGGTAGACGCTGCCCGGCTCGCCCGCACGGCCGGCGGCGCACAGCCCCCGGGACAAGCAGTACCCCGAGTTGGTGCAGTGAACAGACCAGGCGTCGCTGCCGGCGGGGGCGCCATCCCCGTCGTGCGCATTCCACGTCAGTGGACAGAAGGGGAGAACGGGAGAAGGCCCTCCCTGTCGGCAAAGCCGAGGGAGGGCCAACTCTGCGTTACCGGTGCTGCCACCCGTCACAAGGATCGGTCGGGCGGGTCCTAGTAGATGGTCAGGCCGTAGGCGCTCAGCACCTCGGTGACCGGCTGGAAGAATGTCGTACCGCCGGAGCGGCAGTCGCCGCTGCCGCCGGAGGTCAGGCCGATCGCCCGGTTGCCAGAGCGCAGGGAGCCACCGCTGTCGCCGGGCTCCGCGCAGACGGTGGTGCGGATGAGGCCGCTGACGACATCGCCGTCGCCGTAGTTCACGCTGGCGTTCAGGCCGGTGACGCTCCCGCTGTGGGTGCCGGTGGTGCTGCCGTGCCGGATGACGTTCATGCCGACGGTGGCGTTGGCCGCGCTGGTGATGTCCACGCCGCCCGCGGTACCGGGGTGGCTGACGCTGCCGTCGTAGCGGATGACGCCATAGTCGTTGCCCGGGAAGCTGGAGGCCGCGGTGGGGCCAATGAGGGTGGAGTTGCCGGAGTTGGCGTACCAGCTGCCGCCGCCCTCGGTGCAGTGCCCGGCGGTGACCATGTAGTACGTGGTGCCCTTGCGTACGTTGAAGCCAGCGGAGCAGCGCGAGCCGCCGGTGTAGATGGCGTCGCCGCCCTGGATGTACTTCTGGAACGTGCCGGCGGTCCGCTGGATCGTCAGGGCTCCGGCGTTGTCACCGGCCGCCTTCTTGATGCGCGCTATGTCGGCCTGTGAGACCCGCTTGTCCACCGTGACGTTGACCTTGCCAGTCTTGGCGTCGATGTTCCAGGCGGTACCCGCCACATCCGCGTCCAGCACGGCATTGCTCGCCTGGGACAACCGTGCCGTGCTGAAGGTATCCGCGGCCGGCTCAGCGTTGGCGCTGGTGGCGCTGACGCTCAGCGCCGCGACGGCCGCCAGGCCGGCGGCCATGGCGATGCATCTGGAGCGTCCAAAAGTGCCACTGTGGGAGGTGGTGCGCTTGCTCATTGATCTCTCCTCCGAGAAAACCTTGGTCATCGTTGCCACCGCCCGCTATCGGACGGCCCGGTCAACGACAGCCCCTTCCTGATTGGCATGCCCCTGACAGCACAACAGCCGGTGCGCACCGACATCGCCGCGCTACCCAAGGGGTGAAGCGGCCTGTACGTACCGGCCGCGTCTGCATACCGTTCACCGAGCGAGCGAACACTGACACCGCCGCGACTGCCGCGTCAACGCCGTGAGCTGCCACGATGGGGCGTTGTCAAATCCAGGCAACCCGCCGAGCCGGGGCCATTCCTTCCACCGGGCCAGCGGCGACGTGCGTGCGGGGAAGCTGTCGTCGTCATGGCGGTTTCGTGCAACAGCCTGCACATGAGCCTCACATGAGCACTTGTGGCGCATATCATGAGCCGCCTGGCGCGATGGCGCCGTCGCGGACTGCTGGGGTGCGTAATCGACGCATCGCGTGCCGCGTGGGGGCGCCCCGATGCGACATCCCATGGGCCCGCGGAACGTGTTCGGATCGCACCGCTACCCGCTTACGCCATGTCGCACCCGACGAGCCAGTGGAGGGAGCAGTGTCGTGCACCGCAGAGCGAGACCCCCAAGCCTGGGCCACCTTCGGCCGCCAGCTACGGGCCTGGCGCCGCCGACGTGGCCTGACGCAACGGCAGCTCGGGGTGCTGCTCGGCTATGACCACAGCCTGGTCAGCCGCTGGGAGTCCGGAACGCGCGAACCGCTGGGCACCGCGGTACAGCGGCTGGACGAGACGCTTGCCACCGGCGGAGCCCTGGCCGGCGCCCTGAGCGAACCGCCGCCTGAGCAACCCTCCACCGGCGGTGGCTCGTTTGCGCAACAAGGCCTCTTCGCCCCACTGCCCGAAAACACCGCCGCGACGAAGGTGCCGGTGGACGCGGACCACTGGCCGGACCAGCTACCCAACGTAGAACTGGCCTGTCCGCTGCACGGCGGCCGGCGCTGCCAGGTGCCTCCGCTCGCGGACGTCCTCGCCGCCATCGCGTCGGGGCCATCGGCGCTTCCGGCGCACCAGGACCCGGAGCTGCTGCACGGGCTCACCGCGCTCCTCGAACGCCTCGTGGTGCACAACCGTACGGAACTTCCCGTCGGCACCGCATGGGTTGAGTCGGTGCTGCGGCTGACGGTGAGCTGGTCCCAGGCGCTTCAGGCCGCCGGCCGACCGTTCGGCGGACCTTTGAACCTCTGCGCGCACTACGCCGTGCTCGCGGGGCGCATCCGTCGCCAATGCGGTCAAAACGCCGCCTCGATGGCCTGGTTCGCGCACGGCAACCAATGGGCGAACGCCAGCGGCGACCCGGTCGTACGGGCCACGCTGCTAGGCGAGATGTCCATGCTCGCCCGGGCCGAGCACGACCCCGCATCCGCGATCTCCTACGCACGGGCCTCGTATGCCTGCACCCCCGACCGCGGCTGGGCCCGCACCATCTCCCACTACCTCCAGGCGCGCGGCCACGCCCTCACCGGTGACGTCCGCGAGTGCCATCGGCACCTGGCGCAGGCCCGACGCGGGCTCGACCAGCTCGATGAGCGGGACCTGGCGGAGTCCCCGTGTCTACGCGGCACACAGGGTGTGATGCACGTGGAGGCCACGGCCGCCGCCGCGTTGCGTGATCTGTCCGTCACCACCGGGAGCGCCGCGTCCGCGCGGCAGGCGGTGCACGCCGCCCGTACCTGTCTCGGCCACCTTCCGGAGTGGATGCGCCCCTTGCGCCTGCTGCTCACCCTGCGGCTGGCCGACAGCTACGCGTGCACGGGCGACATCGACGCAGCCCGGGAGACGGCCGCGCCGTCCCTGTACCTGGCGGCCCTGTCGTCCCGGTCGGTGATCACCGAGGAACTGCGGGGCCTGACGCGGAGACTGCCCAACTAGCCAGCCCCGCCGCGCTGAGCAGGTGTGCAGCGGCGCGGCTCAACCCGGTACGTCCATGCGCTGTGTGCCGACGACCGACAGCAGCCGCAGCGCTTCTTCGGACGGTGAGCCGGGCGGTGCGGTGTAGATCACCAGCCGCTGGTCCCGGTCGGCGATGTCCAGGACGTCGCAGTTGACGGTGATCGGGCCGATCATCGGGTGTTGGAGGGACTTACACAAGGCGGGCTTAGCACACACGTCATGGGAGGCCCAGAGCTGGGCGAACTCCTCGCTGCCGGCGATGAGTTCTTGCACCAGTTCGGCAACCTCGGGATCGTCGGGGTACCGCGCGGCGGTGGCGCGCAGGTACTGGGCCGAGGTACGAGCGAACGCGTCCACGTCCGACAGGCTGTACAGCCGCTGATCCCGTGGGTGCGGCTCAAGGAAGACGCGGCGCATGAGGTTTCGGTCGCGCCGCGACACAGCGGAGAAGTCCTCCAAGAGGGCTGCCGCGAGATGGTTCCAGGCGATCACCTCGTACGTCGCGGATATCACGATCGCGGCGGACTGCGGCAGCCGGTGCAGCAGATCAAGGATGCTCTGCCGCACCTCGCGCGAAGGGCCGGCTGGCAGGCTCGGCGGGACGCCGGCCAGATGGTAGAGGTGGTCGCGCTCCGCGTCCGACAGGCGCAGGGCGCGGGCCAGCCCGGCCAGCACCTCGCGCGATGGCCGCGGGGCGCGGGCCTGCTCAAGCCGCGTGTAGTACTCGGTCGAGATGAACGCCAACTGCGCGACCTCCTCACGCCGTAGCCCGGGGGTGCGCCGGCGGGGCCCAATGGGCAGCCCGACCTCGGCGGGGCCGATCCGCTCGCGCCTGCTGCGCAGGAAGCCAGCTAACTCGCGTCTGTTCACCTCTCCAGTGTGCGCACGCATCATGCGTCCCAAACAGGTACAGCCGGTGCCTGGATAGGCCGGGCTGTCGGTCCCAAGCTTGAGGTTATGGACACCACACCGAATAACAGCATTTCTACCTCCTCTTCGTTGGGTTTGCTGGCCGGCAAGGTTGCCTTCATTACCGGCGCCGGTCGCGGTATCGGCGCCGCTGCGGCACGGCTGTTCGCCAAGGAAGGCGCCCGGGTGCTCCTTGCGGCGCGGACAGAAAGCCAACTGAAAACGGTAGCCGAGGACATCAGAGCGGCCGGCGGCGTCGCGGAGTACGCGGTGTGCGATCTAGCCGATGCGGCCAGCGTGCGCGCCGCCGTCGATCGCACCGTGGAGCTGTACGGCCAGCTGGACATCGCCTTCAACAACGGCGCGACGTTGGCGTCGCCCGGCCCGATGGACCAGGTGGAAGAAGCCGACTTCGACCACGTTTACGCCGTAAACCTCCGGGGGACATGGCTGGCCATGGTCGCCGAGGTCGCGGCTATCCGGGCCACCTCCATTACGGGGGCCATTGTGAACAACTCCAGCGTCGGCAGTTTGATGGGGAATGCCGAACTGGCCCCTTACGGCGCGATGAAGCGTGCCGTCAACAGCCTCACCGAGTCAGCGGCCGTGACGTACGGTCCCGAGGGCATCCGCGTCAACGCCATAGCGCCGGGGACCACGTTGACCGAGATGATGTACGAGTGGGACGACGCCTCCCCCGGCATGATCGAGCGGCTCGCCGCACAGGCCCCCATGCGCCGCGCGGCTCATCCCGACGAGGTGGCCCAGGCCGCGGCTTGGCTCCTCAGCGACCGTTCCTCTTACGTCACGGGCACCGTCCTACGGGTGGACGGCGGCTTGCGGGCCTAAGCCACAACGCACCGCGACCGACACTGTGTGCCTAAACAACAGGCTCCACGCCGGTCAGGTCCCGGCTCGCGGCCCAAAGGCGTGCCGCACCTACGGTGTCGGTCAGGTGGTCCCACAGCGGTTCGATCCTGGGCTTGCCGCGCAGCCCGAACATCCGAGGGCCCCACATCTGGCCACCGCGCACCTGCGGGTCGAGCACGGCTCGCGCGGCGGGCCACGCGCCGGCTTCCTTGCCCTGGACAAAGAGGCCCAGGGGCAGGCCGCGTAGTCGTGTCCCGACGGTACGGACGTGCACCGGCGGGCGGGATGGGGTGAGAGAGTCGAGCGCGCCGCCGGGGTGGGCGACCACACTCAGCGTGGTACTGCCCGCGGCGCGCAGCCGGCGGTCGAGCTCAAAGGCGAAGAGCATCTGAGCCAGCTTGGAGCGTCCGTAAACGCGCCCTGGCCGGTAGTCGCGGTGGCTTTGGAGGTCGTCGAGATCCAGGCGTTCGGACTTGGCCGCGAAGCTTCCGGTGGTGACGACCCGGCTTCCTGGTGTGGCGTTGAGCAGGGGTGCCAACCAACTGGTCAGTGCGTAGTGCCCGAGGTGGTTGGTCGCGAACATCGCCTCGTAGCCGTCGCGGGTTTCACGGCGCGGTGGGTGGTCAAGCGCCGTGCCGGCGTTGTGGACGACGGCGTCCAGACGCTCCAGTTCCCATGCATCCGCTGACGACTTGAGCGAGGTGAGGTCGGCGAGGTCCAGGTGCACGTGCCGCACCATGGCACCGGGCACGCGTGCGGCGATCGCAGCGATGGCGGTCTTGGCCTTGGCGGCGTTGCGGCTGCCAAGGATGACGGTGGCTCCCGTGCTGGCGAGCTGCTCGCAAAGGAAGTACCCGATGCCCGCATTGCCGCCGGTGACCAGGAACACCTTGCCATCGGCGGCAGGCAGCCGATGAACATCCCAGGGTGAGGTGGTGGCAGCAGGCATCGCGGGCTCCTCGCGCTCTGAGTGATCGGGGCACCGGCACAGTGGCGGCCCGGCGACGCGGCATGCGCCCCGGCGCGCGGGGTACTTCGCCCGTCGTCGGTGACCGCCGCTGTCCGTACGCCACACTCCCAGGAGCCACCGACACGCTGCCGGCAGACGCCCGCCACCACCGATCACCACCGACATCCGACCGACACCGCCCGGCGTCATGACCGGAGAGCCCGGTGATCGGGGTGCCTGCGCCCGGGCCGCCTGCGCCCGCTCCCCCGCGTGCGCGGTCGCCTACCGCACGGCAGCCAGACGGTAGCCAGCTCACCGAGCCGCCTCATCGCGCGAGGCGGCTGCCGCGTGACGAGCCGGGCACGAGGGCCGATGCCGCGGGGTCAGCGGGTCAGCGGGTCAGCGGGTCAGCGGGTCAGCGGGTCAGCGGGTCAGCGGGTCAGCGGGTCAGCGGGTCAGCGGGTCAGCGGGTCAGCGGGTCACAGTACGCCGCTTATTGGGCACGCAATGCGTCATGGTCAGTCCCGAAACATCGCGCGGCGGGTTCTTGCCGAGGTTGGCCAGCCGCCTGTGGTCCTCCTCGGTGAGGTCCTGGCTAGCCAGTGGTCGCAGATGCGCCACCTCACCGGGCTGGATGCCCAGCCCCTCGCCGACCCGTAGCCCCAGCTCGTTATCGACGAGCAGGAAGTGCCAGACCATGCGTTCTTGCACCGGGCGGGCGGCCTGCGAGATGAGGGTGACGAAGTTGGCGACCAGGTCATCCTTCTCCCACGCCTGCATGAGTTGATAGCGCTGACCGGCCTGAAGGTAGTCATTGGTCCTGGGCAGCCGCTTGCGCGTCAGCCGGCCCTCGATGACCGGGCCCTGCTCGTCGTGGGTCGGGTAGTGGCCCTCCCGCAGCCCACCGGTGATCGACGGCTCGTAGTTGACCTCCGGGTTCTCACCGCCGTGGCTGTTGTCGTATGCCATCTGGCCGTCGCGCTGGTTGGTGGCCACGGACGCGTGCTTGGCTCGGTTGACGGGGAGTTGAAGGTAGTTGGGGCCGACGCGATGGCGCTGGGTGTCGCTGTAGGAGAAGGTCCGGCCGACCAGCATCTTGTCGTCCGAGAAGTCCAGGCCATCGACGAGGACGCCGGTACCAAACGATGCCTGCTCGTTCTCCGCGAAGTAGTTGTCCGGCACCCGGTCGAGCACCATTCGGCCCACCGGCTTGGGCGGGAATTCCTGCTCGGGCCAGACCTTGGTGTCATCCAGCGGGTCGAAGTCCAACTCCGGGTGCTCGTCGTCGGACATCATCTGCACGACCAGTTCCCACTCCGGGAACTCCCCCCGCCTGATCGCCTCGTACAGGTCCTTCGTGGCGTGCCCGAGATCGTGCGCCTGGACGGCGGCGGCGTCTTCCTCCGTCATGCTGTGTACGCCCTGCTTGGGCAGCCAGTGGTACTTGACCAGGACGGTTTCGCCTTCGGCGTTGACCCACTTGTAGGTGTTGACGCCAAAACCCTGCATGTGCCGGTAGTCGGCGGGGATGCCTCGCGGGCTGAAGAGGTTGACCAGCATGTGCATGCACTCCGGCGTCTGCGACATGAAGTCGAAAATCCGCGCGGGCTTTTGTTCATGGGAGACCGGGTCGGGCTTGAGGGCGTGGATGACGTCGGGGAACTTGATGGCGTCCCGGATGAAGAAGACGGCCAAGTTGTTGCCGACGAGGTCCCAGTTGCCGTCTTCGGTGTAGAACTTCACGGCGAAACCGCGGGGGTCGCGCGCCGCCTCCGAGGAGTCCCGGCCGCCGATGACGGTGGAGAAGCGGACGGCGACGTCGGTGCGCTTGCCCTGCTCTGCAAAGACCTTGGCCCGGGTGAAGCGGCTGATGGGCTCGTCACCCCACCTGCCGTACGACTCGAAGAAGCCGTAGGTGGTCACTCCGCGGGCGTGGACCACACGCTCGGGGATGCGTTCTCGGTCGAAGTGGCTGATCTTCTCCAGAAACTGGTAGTTCTCCAGCGTCGCCGGCCCGCGCGCCCCGACCGTGCGCTGGTTTTGGTTGTCGTAGACCTGATGGCCCTGCCGGTTGGTCAACACCGGCCGGTCATCGCTGCCTTGGCCTTCCGCTGGTCCCTTGCTCGCTACATCGGTCACAGCCCTGTGCTCCTTCGCGGTGGTGTGGGCGTAGCGGTGGGGTGCACCCCGGCAGCCGCATCGCTACGGATAATGCGGCGGTCTACCCGTGGGGAGGCGGGTTTTCGCGCACCGTCGCGCCATGCCGCCCGGCCACCCCCACACGGCGCACCGGGGCCCCGCCTCCGGACTGCCCCGGGCCAGTGGTTGCCCGCCCCAGCGCGGCGTGCGGGGCGCGATGCGCGCTTACGCGTGATCCACGAGTTGAGCGAAACCCGCCTGCCGGGCGCAGTGCGCGCAGCAGAAGAACTGTCCGTCCGATTGCAGGCCGTGGCCGAGAATGCGGCACTGGCAGTTCTCACAAATCGGCGCCATCTTCTGGGCCGCGCACTCAATGCTGTCGAAAGTGTGGACGGCCCCGGCGGCGTGAATTTCAAACGCCATCTCGTAGTCGTTGTTGCAGACCTCGCAGACGGCCATGAATGATCAGCTCCTCGTCACCGTGCAAAGGGTCGAGCGCCTGTGGTGAGCGCCTTTGGACGGTAGCCACCCGGCGCCTCAGGGCTCCGGCGACGCGTGGACTTCTCGTCAACCAGCGCGCGGGAATCACTCGTCTGGGTGTGGCCACTTCGCGTGCAAGAGCGTTGGCCTTTGCCGGCCATGCCCGGTGATATCCCCGGGGCGTGCCCGAAGTTCGGGGGCCTTTCGGGTTACGTAGATGAGGGTGCTTATTTCGGCGGCGGACAACTCGGCCGCGTACACACGGCTGCCCGGCTGATGTTTTCGGCCACCCCGGCCACGATGGCCGGCGTCCACGAGGTCGGAGCCGATGTCCCGTAGCAGCCCGGCGACCACCGCCTTGGCCTCCTCGGCACGGCCTGACAGGGGAATGGCCAGACGCTCAGGGTCTGCCTTAGGGCGACCGCGATCGCGCAGGTTCTACCAGTGGACAGTGGACAGTGGAGAGTGGGCAGTGGACAGTGTCGGACAGCGAGCAGTGTTGGATTCAGCACACTCATCGCGGTCGCGCCGCGCCGCTCATCATGCGTTTTTTGGGGGGGCCTTCGAGCCTGCGCGGCCGGCCGCCCGCGGGCCGCGCACGCCCTGGGCCGCCTGCGCTGGGCACGGCCACCGCGGCCTGCCCCAGCGGACTCCTTGGCCCGCTTCTCCCCCATGGCCCCATGGCCCCGAACAATGACCATGGCCGATGAGCGCCCGCTCAGGGACACTCTGTGGATGATGAACACCAATGTGGGTACGCACGTAGGGATGCTGATAGGTGTTCTCGACGTAGGTTCGTACACGGCCCATCTGCTGGTGGTCAACACCAGGGATGCGGCCTTGTCTGCGGTGCACCGGAGCAAGATTCCGCTTCGGCTCATTGAGCGGATCGGCCCCGACGGGCACCTCGACCAAGGCTGCACGGACAAGGTGGCCCAAGCGGTCGCCGCCTCGTTGTCCGAGGCCAAGCGCCTGGGTGTGCGGGAGATGTTCGCCTACGCCACTGCGGTGATCCGAGACGCCCCTAACCGGGACGAGGTCATCGCGCAGGTGCAGGCTCGTACGGGCGTGCGTTTGGCGGTCCTGCCCGGAGAGACCGAGGCCACCCTCACCTTTCTCGCGGCCCGCCGCTGGGCAGGTCGCGAGAGCGGTTCGATGGCGCTGCTCAATTTGGGCGGAGGCTGCCTGGAGGTGGCCTTCGGCCATGGTGACCTGCCCGATTTCACCGCGTGTCTGCCGCTGGGCGCCGGCCGCCTCACGCGCGAACACATCGCGCACTGCGGCCCGCTCTCCTCCCAGCAGGTCACAGCCCTGCGCCGCCATGTGAGTGAAGGACTACGGGAGACCGCCGAGTATGTGAAGGCACAGGCGCCCCAGACCGTCCTGGCCACGTCCCGCACCTTCCAGCAGCTCGCACGGCTGTGCGGCGCCGCCCCGCAGCGCGAGGGGCCGCACGTACCGCGCCGGCTGAATCCGGGCGATTTGAAGAAGGCACAACAGCGCTTGGTCTCGCTACCGGTGGCCCAGCGCGCGAAGCTGCCCGGCATCTCCAAGGCGCGGGCGCGGCAGGCGGCGGTCGGGGCCATCGTGGCCCACACCACCATGAAGCTGGCAGGCATCAACGAGGTACGCATCTGCCCCTGGGCGCTGCGCGAAGGCGTCCTGCTGCAACACCCCGCCATCGCCGCCACGGCCCGAGCAGTCCCCTCCATCGGCCTCCTCGCACTGCAACCCTGGGCCCCGACATCGCCCGCCCTCGGCCCGGCGTGTCCCTCGATGCGCCGGCGCCGCTCCGCGCCATCACCAGGTGACATAGCGGCCTAAACGGGCCGGCAGTGGCTACCTGAACCCATCACAGGGCTTGCCGTGCCGGGCCTCGTGCTGCACGTAGGTGTGTACGCCCCCTCCCCTAGCGAGGGGGCCCACCACGAGGTTTCGGGGCGCGGCGAGGGTGCTGGGAAGTACGCCTACGCAGGGCCATCGCACGGCGCCTGCGCGGTGAGTCGGTTTCCGATAGCGCCTGGCCCAACGGCAGCAATGCGCTATTCAGCGAGGCGATGGGGCGACCACTAGAAATCATTACGGTCGCACACGCGTGCCCGCTGCATCCATTTTCGGCTGTGCACACCTGCGAGTGAGTTTGCAGTAGCCAAGCCACATCACACGGGCGGTCCCTCGCTTTTCGCGTCATTGCCCATTGCGCTCAACGCTGCCGTGTCAACTCGCCTGCATTGCCGCCAACTTGGCCCCCACCTTACTCGCGACAATGCCGGCGTCTCGCGACTTATCACATACATCCCTCGCTATCACGCGTCGAGCGCCCGAATCGGTGATTGCGCTGGCTCCCGCCCTCGAAATAGCGTAGCTCTCGCAAAGTTTTCGCGGTACATCCGGACAGACCAAAGAAGTTCGGACCGCTGACGCGCGAAGCCTCGAACATCAGTATCTGATTTCGAGAGCGACACGCACGCCAATCCCCCGCCTATTTGGCGCGGTAGGTATTCACCCACCCCCGCAACTCATCCACGCACACACGGCGTGGGACGACATTCCCCTAGAAAGGGCATGCCCATGACAGAAAATTCGCTCTTCTCGTGGTCGCCGGCGGCCGTGGTCTTCGACTGTGACGGCACGTTGATGGATACCGAGAGCCACTGGCAGGACGCCCGCTGGATGGTCCTGCGTGACTTCGGCATCACCCCGGCGGCCGGGTTCGCCGAGCGAGCCAAAGGCATGCACTACACCGCGTGCGGACAGCTCATGGCCGACGAGGCCGGCAAGCCCTACCTGGGCGAGGACCTGGCCCGTGGGCTGCTCGAACACTTCACGGCGCGGGTCGCGGAAAACCCGGTGACCATGCCGGGCGCGGTGGGTCTGGTACGGCTCCTCAGCCCTCATATGCCCCTCGCAGTGGCCAGCAACTGCCCTCGCGACACGGTGGAATCCGGCCTTGGCCGGGCCAGGCTCCTTGACCACTTCCAGCACATCGTCGTCCCCGGAGATGGCCTACGCGCCAAACCGTGGCCCGACGTGTACGCCGCCGCGGCCAACCTGTGCGGCGTCGAATGCGAGCAGGCGTTGGCCGTGGAGGACTCTTTGACCGGGGTCGAAGCCGCCCGGCGGGCCGGGATGCGGGTGCTTGGCGTGGGCCAGCGCCCGGCGGGCGGCGGCGCGACCCGGGCCGACCTTTGGGTCCACTCCCTGCAAGACCTCGACCTGGTTGACTGGTTGCGTACCCAGGTTCAACGTCAGTGACCGGCTTCCTGTAGGTGCGGTGCGAGCGTCGGCACCACGGTGACGCCCGATGCAAACAGCAGGCTGACACCAACGGCTCCCGGATCGGGAATGCCGGTCGCCCGGTCGCCGAGGTAGCTGGAGCGGCCCAGGCGGGCCTTGATCCGTACCGTGTCCCGAGCGCCCTGCCAGGCGGCGTCCGCGGCGGTGAGCAACGCCCGGTCGGGCGGGGTGGCGGCGGGAACCGTCCGCAGCGCGTCCGCGACCGGTGCGAGCGCATCAACCAGCGTTCTGTCTCCCACCGCGGCTTCTCCGACCCGCTGAATGGCTGCGAGGCCGCTGGCGGCCCCGGCGGCGAGTGCGGGCGTGGTGAGTGCGGGGCCGGCTTCCGCGGCAGCGGTGGCGAGCGACTGAAGTAGCAGGCCGAACAGGGGACCGCTGGTGCCACCGATCTCATCCAGGAAGGCACTGGCGGCGGCCTCAAGAGGCGCCGCAGCTTCGTCTTGGGGGCCCGGCTTGTCCGGTAGGCGTCGCAAGGCCGCCTGCACGCCGACGCTGAGGTTGACGCCGAAGTCACCGTCACCCACTTGCTGGTCGAGCCGCGTCAACTCGTCCTCGGTGGCGGTGACGGACGCGGCGAACCGCCGCATCCAGTCGCTGGTGAACGTCGCGCCGAAGGATGTGCTCGTCATCGGGTCGTTGCTCCCGCTGTCATGGGCCAGACGCCGCCGGGCCCGCCGGCCATCGAAGGTGGGAAATGAGAGGTGCTGAAAGGTGGGAGGTGGGCGTGCGAGATGGGTGGTGGGGCGGTGAGGTGAGTGGTTGCCGGAGGTCAGCCGTTCCGGTCCGGTCTGCTTCTCACCAGTGCAGTACCGCCGTCCGTACGGGCGCGTCGTAGTAGCGCAGTGTCTGCGGATCGTCCACGACGAGCAAGGTGAGCGAGAAGCCGCGCATATCGAGCGCCGTGACGTAGTTGCCGACCAGGTTTCGGGCCACTTCGCAGCCGCGGGCTTCGAGGTGGCGGGCCAGTGCGTCAAAGATGCCGTAGAGCTCCAGTTGTGTCACCGCGCCCAGCCCGTTCACCAAGACGATCATCTGAGCTCCGGCAGGAGGGGCCAGCGCGTATAGGAGCTCGTGCGTCATCTGCTCAACAAGCGAGCCGATGCCCGCCACCTGGATGGCGTGGTCGGCTCTTTCGCCATGAATGCCGACGCCATACTCCACCGCGCCCTCCGGCACGGCGAAAGCGGGCGCGCCGGTGGTCGGAGCGGTGTGGGCGGCGGACGCGACGGCAAGGGTGCGGCAGCTGGCCGTCAGGGTCGTGCCCAGGGCAGCCAGCTCGTCAAGACCCATGCCGGTGTCGGCGGCGGCGCCGAGTATTTTTTCGATCAGCACGGTGCCGCCGGTGCCCCGGCGGCCGGCCGCGATGTCGGCCGACTCCGTGGCCAGGTCGTCATCGACCAGCACCCGGGCGCACGGGACGCCGCGGTGCGCGAGGCGCTCCGCGGCGATACCGAAGTTGATGCGGTCGCCCGTGTAGTTCTTCACCACGTGCAGCACTCCTGCGCTGCCCGCAACGGCCAGCGACGCCTCGTAGATCTGACGGTTGTGCGGTGAGGCAAAGACGCGTCCAGGGCAGGCGGCGTCGAGCATTCCGGTGCCGACGAACCCAGTGTGCAGCGGTTCGTGCCCCGCCCCTCCGCCGGACACCACTGCCACCCGCCGTGCGGGCGCGGGGTGCCGCGCCCGAAGATAGCCGTGCTCGGCCTGGAGAGTGAGGAGGTCGGCGTGGGCGCGGGCCACGCCGACCAGGGCGTCGGATACAAGTGAGGCGGCATCGTCAGCGAAGTACGGTCCCATCCGCGTCCTCCGATGTCACAAGTCACAAGCCACATCGAACCCACCGGCCCGGGGTCGGTCCCGTTCCGGCTGAGGCCCTCCCTCGGGCACGTCCATCGACCCCCCGATCCCATCCAAGGCCCGGCCACCTCTGCCCAACCGGACCAATGTTGCCCTGGCCGGCGGGCGAAGAGGCGGGCGGGGCAGGCATGGCACCGCTCCGCCTTACCTGCCCCAGATGGCGTCGTGACGAGGACTCGGTTTCCGCTGCCCACACGAGAACCACTCAAAGACATACTCAATGAAGACCGTATGAAGTGCACGGCAAAAGCGCCGATGCGTGTGGAGATCTAGGGAGCAGATGCGCATCGCAGGGCGCTTTAGAGGCATATAGGCCAATATCACCCCGCCGTGCGCCGGGCGAGGGCGCGCACATCGGCGGGTGAGCCCCCGTGGTGCGCGGGCGCCCTCTCGGACACCCTGACCGCTGGTCCTGCTGAGCACGGCGTGACAGGGGGGCGACAGGAGGCCGCAGGGTGCTCTCGTGCGGTCGGCGTTTCATACCCGCTGGAGCGGGGTCCCCGGACGACGTTCACGCAGGTATACGACGGACACGCAGACACGCGACGAAGGGCCGACCGAGGCCGGAAGCGAGGCACGGCGATGCCCGGACGGCAGGAACTCCCCTCGACGCTAGAGCGCTCGCCCGAAGATGCCCAGCGCACCTGGGTGGCGGCCCATGCTTCAGCCATCCAGGAATACGGCGAGGGCGAGCGCACCCACCGGGTGGCGTACGGGGCCCTCAACCACGCGTACGAAAAGGTGGGCGACCACTGGGAGCGCAAGGAGGCCCAACGCAAGGGGCCGTCCGATCCGCAGTCCGCCCGCCCCCGCCAGCAGGACCAGCAGGACCAGCAGAACCAGCGAAACCAGCAGAACCATGAGAAGGGGCGCAGTGGCGAGGGCGTCGATGAGCAAGCGACCAAACAGCACCTCTACGAGGTGGCACGGCGGCTGGACGTGGAAGGCCGCCCCCGTATGACGAAAAGCGAGTTGCTGGAAGCCATCCGCAAGGCGAACCGCTCACGCACCCGCGAGGCCCGCGACTGACGGCGCCAAGGGCCGTTCGCAGCGGGCGGGCACGTTCACGGACGACTGAACCCTGGGTGGCCACTCGCGTGGCCGGCCCGGGAGCCTGCACGCCATGGGTGCGGACCCACACGGACGACAGGTGGCACCCGTCTCCGCGCAAGCGCCGTGTTCCGTAGGCTGTACTTCGCATCTCGCGGAACCTGAGACACGCTGTGCAATACCGAAGGCGGAGCTAAGTGATCAACGCTGACAAGCCGTACCTGTGGGAGGAAGATATTCAGGCATCGGTCCGGCTGTACAACGATTGGTTTCTGGAAGCGGCTCCGCAAGCCTACCGGGATATCCGGAAGAGCACCGCGGAAGAGGTAGCGCGAGCATTTGAGTACACAAGGGATATGACAGATATCTCGCCCGAGGCCCTTCTTCGCTCTCCGCAGGCACTGCGTACCTTGCGGATGTGCACTTCTCCGCCCCTTGCTCGGGATCGTTTGGCCGGGCTGTCTTACGGGTCAAAGATTCTCGTGGGAATCATGGAGCAAGGGAAACTTCCGCAGCGCATGATGGCGGCAGAGCTGGAAGCTCAGCTCTCGCGCATGTGCGACGTTGTTACTGAGCTGCTTGACCTGGACCTGTTTGACTGGTGCAGCACAGGCGGGCCGGCTAGCAGTCGGCAGCGAGAGCTGGCAACCACCGTCGTGGCCGATCGCCTGTCTGGGGCGATTGCAGAGCCGATCATCCGAAATGCTCAAGAGCGTCGCCAGTTGACCCTCATAGGGGAATGGCTAACTGTTCGCGGCTACAAACAAAAGGCACACCGTGCGGCGGCCCCGCTGGAAACGATGGAGGCTGGCACGTTCTCATTCCGGCAGATAGTCGTCGTAGGTGACAGTCTCTCGGTGAACATCCCGGTGGATGTGGTGATCCAACCACTCAGCCCGGCGCCCCACCGGCTTCCTATCCTCGTTGAAGCCAAATCCGCTGGCGACTTCACAAACCCCAATAAGCGACGCAAGGAAGAGGCAACAAAGATAAACCAGCTCCAGGGCAAGTACGGCCCCAACATCTCACTGCTGCTTTTCTTGTGTGGCTACTTCAATGCTGGATATCTGGGATACTCGGCAGCCGAACACCTTGATTGGGTCTGGGAGCATCGCATCGACGACCTGGAGGCGGCTGGTGTCTGAAAGCACACTCACGATCGAGGCTGAAAGGCTGCGCCGGCAGTCGTCGCTGGATGCCGAGCGCACTCCGGTTGATCGTAACCGGTGGGGCCAGTTTGCGACTCCCCCCTCTCTAGCGGGGGAGATCATGCAGTATGCCCTTAGTTTGCATCGTGGGCCTGAGGTGAGGTTCTTGGAGCCTTCCTGTGGCTCAGGGGCGTTCTTTTCCGCACTCCTTCAGTCCCGAGCGGGAGTGCCCGTTGGCGAGGCTGTTGGAGTGGAGCTGGACCCGCGCTTTGCGCAGGCGTCCAGAGAGCTATGGCGCGACGCCGGGTTCCGAGTGATTGAGGGAGATTTCACTTCCCCTGAGACGATCGAGGGATATTCGGCATCACTCCTCGTCGCCAACCCTCCGTATGTGCGACATCATCACCTTGAGGCTGCACAAAAGCGCGCCTTGGTCGGCCGGTGTGCAGCAACTGTGGGGATCAAGCCGTCGGGCCTTTCGGGGCTCTATCTGTACTTCGTTCTCTTGAGTCACCGGCTGCTTGCCCCTGGAGCCCTGTCGGCTTGGTTGATCCCCAGCGAGTTCATGGATGTCAACTACGGGGGCGCCTTGAAGGAGTATTTGGCGCGTCACGTAAAGCTGATTCATATCCACCAGTATGACGCCTCTGAAGTGCAGTTCGACGATGCCCTAGTGACGTCGAGTGTTGTCGTCTTTGAGAATTCTCCACCCCAGGCGGAGGACTGTGCGAAGTTTTCATTTGGCGGGTCACTGGCTACGCCAAAGGCAGCACAAGATATTCCGCTGGCGAAGCTGGATATTGCCAAGAAATGGTCGCAGTATATTAACGGAACGGGCTGCGATTCTCCTCGGACTGGCCCCAAGCTTTCCGACTTCTTCAAGATTCGTCGTGGCCTCGCCACCGGCTCGAACGCATTCTTCATTCTTCCGCGAGAAGAGGCGGAAGGCATGGGGATTCAAGAGGATTTCTTGCGCCCAATTCTTCCCAGCCCCAGAAATATCGATAGCCTTGTCATTGAAGCAGATACTTCTGGGTGGCCACAGATCAAGGAGCAGTTGGCCCTCGTCGACTGCCCCTTGTCAATTGATGCGGTCCGGCTTAAGAATCCGCAGTTGGCCAGCTATCTGGACTCGGCCGAAGAAAAGGTGAGAGCTGGCTATCTTGTGAGTCAGCGATCTCCTTGGTACAAGCAAGAGCGGCGTGAACCAGCGCCCATCTTGCTCACCTACATGGGGCGCGGGAAGGATGAGAAGCATCCTTTGCGGTTCATCCGAAACGAGTCGCAAGCAGTCGCATCAAACATGTATCTCATGCTGTACCCGACGCCCCTACTACAGACCTACGTTGACTCAGTCGAAGACGGTATGGCGAAGGTGCACGAGGCCCTTCTGGCCCTCACGGCCGGTGATCTTCGCGAGGGGGGCAGGGTGTACGGCGGTGGGTTGCACAAGATGGAGCCCAAAGAGCTTGCTTCGCTTCCCGCTGACGGTATCGCCGCCCTAGCCCCCGCCACGTTGCTGTTGGATTCCTACGCACAGCCGACTCCGGCCCCACGCAGCCGTCGTCGAGCGAGCGTCAGCCAGGTGAGTTCGGGCGAACCATCAGCGGCAGAAATCCGTGCTTGGGCCCTGAACGCGGGGCTGGACGTTCCTCGGCACGGACGCTTGGGCCCGGAGTGGAAAGCGGCATGGCGCCAGGCACATGTGAAGGGTGTGGCGTTGCCGGAGCCCAGGGAAAGCGCCTCAAAGCCCGGCGCTGCCAGCCGAGTTGAGGGTGGTAGCGAACAGGGCGAAGAGTACATCGACACCTTGTGGTGACCCTTGTGGTGCATGCACGCGAGATGCGCACTTCACGTTGATCGCCCAACCCTGCGCCGCGCGGGCCGTCCCGTAAGTGATCTCTGTCTGGGTGAGGCGTGGTCGGCGGAGGTCCTCCTGCGGGCGACGACGTGTTCGCCGCGGGCGCGGACCTGGTGGGCGGGACCTGTCGTAAGCCTCAGCCCGGTGCCGGACGCTACCCAAGACGGCTCCGACGCCGTGAGCGCACCAGCCACCAAAAGATCACCTCACCCGGTGACCAGTCCGCACGGGACAGCGCTGAGCAGCGCGTTCGGCGAGCTGATGGCCGCCTGTGTCGCGGGGTGGGAGGACGGCGTCGTACGGGCAGCGTTCGCCCTACCTCGGTCCGGCTGCGGGCTATCGGGAAGACTGGGACCGCAGCACTGACGAGCTGTTCTAAAGTTTCCACGTCAGTCCCCGTCGCCTGATGGCCCGAGAAGGAATACACGGATTATGCCGAAAGATACGTTCGAGTTTCAGGTGGAAGCGCGCCAGCTTCTACAGATGATGATCCACTCGATCTACTCGAACAAAGACGTGTTCCTCCGCGAACTCGTCTCCAACGCTTCCGACGCCCTCGACAAACTGCGTCTCGAAGCACTCCGCGACGACACGCTCGACGTGGACGTGTCCGACCTCCACATCGCCATTTCGGCCGATAAGACGGCCCGTACGCTGACCGTGCGGGACAACGGCATCGGCATGTCGCGCGACGAGGTGGTCCAACTCATCGGGACGATCGCGAACTCGGGCACCGCAGCGTTTTTGCAAGAGCTCAAGGATGCCAAGGACGTCAGCGACACCGCCGCAGCCGAAGGGCTGATCGGCCAGTTCGGTGTCGGGTTCTATGCCAGCTTTATGGTGGCCGACGAGGTCACCCTGCTGACCCGCCGCGCGGGCGAGAGCCAGGGCACCCGCTGGTCGTCCACCGGCGAGGGCACGTACACGATCGAAACCGTCGATGACGCCCCGCAGGGCACCGCGGTCGTGCTGCACCTCAAGCCGGCGGACGACGAGGACCGGCTGCACGACTACGCCGCTGCCTGGAAGATCCGGGAAATCGTCAAGCGGTATTCGGACTTCATCACCTGGCCCATCAAGATGGCCGCCGAGCCCGCCGCCGCAGCGACCGATGCCGACTCTGACGCCGAGAGCAGCGCCGACGAGGCCGCTTCCAGCGAGCCCGAGACGTTGAACTCGATGAAGGCCCTGTGGGCCCGCTCGCGGAACGAGGTGAGCGACGACGAATATCACGAGCTGTACAAGCACATCAGCCACGACTGGAACAACCCGCTGGACATCATCCGGCTCCAGGCGGAAGGCACCTTCGAATACCAGGCGCTGCTGTTCATCCCCTCGCACGCGCCCCAGGACCTGTTCATGCAGGGCTACAAGCGCGGCATCCAGCTCTATGTGAAGCGCGTCTTCATCATGGATGACTGTGAGGCGCTCATGCCGCCCTACCTGCGCTTCGTCAAGGGCGTCGTCGATGCGCAGGACCTGTCGCTCAACGTATCGCGCGAAATCCTTCAGCAGGATCGCCAGATTCAGTTGATGCATCGGCGGCTGGCCAAGAAGGTGCTGTCCACGGTCAAGGACATGATGTCCGCCCACCCCGACCGCTACGCCACGCTGTGGCGGGAGTTCGGCCAGGTCATCAAGGAGGGGCTGCTCAGCGACTTCGAGAACCGCGACACCATCCTCGGTGTCGCCTCGTTCGCCTCGACCCACGACGCGCAGGAGCCGACCACCCTGCGGCAGTACGTGGAACGCATGAAGGACGGGCAGCAGCACATCTTCTTCATGACGGGCGAGTCCCGGCAGGCCATCGAGAACTCCCCGCACATGGAGGCGTTCCGCGCCCGGGGCATTGAGGTGCTGCTGCTGACCGACCCGGTCGATGAGGTGTGGGTCGATGCGGTCCCCGAGTTCGACGGCAAGCAACTGCGTTCCGTCGCCAAGGGCGAGGTGGACCTCGACAGCGAGGAGGAGAAGGCGGCGGCCGACTCCGAACGTGAGAAGCAGCAGGAGCAGTTCGCGGGGCTGCTGACGTGGATGACGAACGAGTTGAGCGAGCACGTCAAGGAGGTACGGCTCTCCTCTCGGCTCACCGTCTCGCCCGCCTGTGTCGTCTCGGACGCGGGTGATGTGACCCCGGCCCTACAGAACATGTACCGCGCGATGGGCCAGGAGGTACCGTCCGCCAAGCGCATCCTCGAACTCAACCCCGGCCACCCGCTGGTGAGCAGCCTCAACAAGGCGCACACCGAGCGTGCTGCGGACACCGAGCGCAAGGCCGACACCGGGCTCGCGGAGAGTGCCGAACTCGTCTACGGGATGGCCCTTTTGGCCGAGGGGGGCGAACTGAGTGACCCCGCCCGCTTCGTCAAGCTGATGGCGGACCGGCTGGAACACACACTGTAAGCGTCCGCCGCTCCCGTCCTGACCTCGGTGTCTTGGCAGGTGCCCGCCTCGTCGCCCGGGCGCCTCGCTGCCTGGCACTTCAGCTGTAGATCGCGATCTCGCTGGCCCGGGTCGGCTCGGGAGCGGATGCGGCCACCGGTGATCGTCGGTGTGTGAAGACCGACGATCACACGGTGGCCGCAGGCCGCAGCGACGCCCATCATCGGCGCGCCGGGAGTTACCTCATGGGCATGAACGAGGGCAGGGTGAAGACCGAGTGGGCCGGCCGTCCCTTTGGGGGGGCATGGTGCTGAGGTTGCACAGCATGTCGTTGCGCTGTTCCAGGGCCCGAGCGGTGGTGGGGGAAGCAAGGTGTCTGACCCACGGCGCCCGCACCACCGACACCGTCACCGGCGCGGGACGCTGCGTGGCAGCAGTCCCTCGGCCCGCCAAGAGCCGCTTGCGCTGTGCTGCGCGCGCCGCGGCGAGGACCATTTCGCGCAGCTTGGCATCCCCCGTGGACGGCACCGGGTGCCCGTCATCCCCGGCGCCTAAGCCCAGCTGGTACGCCCCTGTGGGATGCGGGGTGGAGCGCCATGTCACCGCGGGCGACCATGGTCTTCGGCCGGGTGATCGAGGTATGGGAGCGGGAATGCGAACCGCTGGGCTTCCTCGGCGGCCGATTCAGCACCATCACCGACCGCGGACATCAGCCGGCGCACTGGTTGTGTTGCACCCGCGGCCGGTCGGGCCAGTGGGATGCGTGCGTACGCGATGACTCCGGGCGCTGTGCGAAGCCGCTGAGCTGGGCGTACTCGGCGACGTACCAGGTCAGGCCCCGCGTCGGGAGGTACGATCGCCCGCACATGGGGGATGGTCTGGGATAGGCCGAGATGGGCCGAGATGCACACGGGAAGGTGGCGCGCGGCAGCATGCGGGTGGGAGCCAGCTGGGGACCCGAAGGGTGTTCCGCCGTGCTGCTCAGTGGCTCCCGGGTACTGGCCGCCGCCGGCACGCCCGGCTTTGGGCGTGCGGCCATGGCCCGACTGCTGGCCGAGGTGTGCGGTGCGCACGCCGCGGCCGTACGGCATGTCACCTTCGACGTGGGGCCCGCCCTGCTGGCGACGGTGCGCGAGCCGGTCGCCGGATCGCAGGACGGGCCCGGCACGTGTGGTGCGCGCGCCGCCCCGGTGGTCGCGGTCCGGATCGCGCCCCGGCCTGCCCAGCACCCCGCCCTGGCCCGGCACCCATCGGCGCCGATTGCCCGGTTGGTCACCCGTTCGGTGACCCTGCCGGGCGGCCACGATCTGCTGGGGCGCGAGTTGTCGCCGCTGAATGCTGCGCGGGTCGCGGAGTTGGCTGATGAGCTGGCCGCGACCGGCGTACGCGACGTCGCCGTAGCGGCCTGTGGATCGCTGGCCGCACCCGCCCATGAACGGGCGGTCGGTGAGCGGCTGATGGCGGCCGTGCCAGGACTGCGCGTCTCGCTCTCGCACGAGTTCGGCGGCCAGGATTTGGTGGGCCGCGAGGCGTCGGCCGTGCTCAATGCGGCGCTTGCCGATGTCGCCGATGAGGTGCTGACCGCGTGCGAGGCCGCCGCTGAGCAGGTCATGCCGCAGGCCCAATACGGCGTCGCGCGCGGAGATGGGGGCCGCTCCCCCCTTGCCCGGGTGCGGGCGCTGCCGGTCGTGGCCGTCGGCGCGGCCGAGGCCGCGGCGCTGCTTGGCGCGGCGCACCTGGCGGGCCTGGAGCGGTGCCGGGTGCTGCTGCCGGGTCCGGCGGGCGCACTCCTTGGCGAGGTGCGTAGCGGGGTGCCGCTGGTGCGGCCCGGACAGGTGCCCGGATGGGGGGTGCGACTTTCGGTGCCGATGGCGATCCTCTCCGCGAAGGGCACGGCCGCAGGCGATGTCGCTGCTGGCGTGGCCGACAGCGCCGGCGATGGGACCGAGCCACCACTGGTGGTGGTCACCCCCGAGGGCGACCACCACCACGCGCCACCCAAACCGGCCGCCACTCGCGGCCCCGGCCCCGGCCCCGGACACAGTCCCAGTCACAGCCACAGCCACAGCGCGGCTTCCGCCGTTGTACCCGAACCGGCAGCCGGCCGCCCGGCGGCGTGGCGTGGCCGGGTGCCGTTGGTACCGCCGGCCGACCTGTCGCTGATCGGCATCGCGCTGTGTCCGCCGATGGCCTGGGTCGATGAGGTCGTCCAGGTCAAGGACGCCCGCGAGTTGACAGCGGTGCAACGCGACGCGGAGGAACGCACCATCGCCATGGTCATCGCCCAGGGCGCTGCGCCGGGCAGCGCACGGCTGGTGGAAACCACGCTGGTCGCCATGCCGTTCAGCCCGGCCGGCACCATTCGGGTCCATCTACGGGCCATCGGGCGATCCGAGCCCGAGGCCGCCGGGCAATCCGAGAGTGCGGAGCACGAGATGGCCCCAGGCGGCGTACGCGGGGGGTGCCGTGCCGGCGAGTGAAGCGGGCCCGGTGCAGGCCATTGGCGCCGATGACGTGCCGACGTTGTGGGCGGGCGCGCAGTTCTACGCCCCGGCCTTCGGCGATGGTGGCGCCACCGCCTTGCGCGATTGGGTGGCCGCGCTGCTCGCTGAGCACGGTTCCGTCCCACTGGTGCAGGCCGCGGCCCTGCCGCCCGATACCCGGTGCGCGGCGCTTGGCCTGGTGGGTTCCGGTACGGCGTTGGCCGAGCTGCCGCCTGTCGGGGATGAGTTCTCCACGGCGTTGAGCGGCCTTGAGCAGCGGCTCGGCCACCGGATCGAAGCCGTGTTCCCGCTCGCCGCTGCCGCGCTCAACGCCCTGACGCCGCTGGTGGCGGCGTGTCTGCGCGGGCTGCCGCTGATCGACAGCGACGGCATGGGCCGCGTCTTCCCTTTGGTGCAACACACCTCGCTGCATCTGGCGGGCCTAGCGGTCGGCCCGGTGTGCGCGGCGGGCCCGGCCGGGGAGAGCCTGACCGTGCAGGCCGCGTCCGCCGACCGGGTGGAGACGATGCTGCGCGCTCAGGTTCATCTCATGGGTGGCTGGGCCGCCACCGCGAGCTATCCCTGTAGCGCGGCCCAGCTGCGCGGCGCTGGCCTGCACGGGACGGTGTCCCGGCTGCTGGCCGCCGGTCGGGTCCTGCTCGCTGGGGGCCCGGTGGAGCGGGTGGTCGGTGCGCTGTCGGCCGTCACCGGTTGCCGCAGCGTGGGGCGGGGCCGGGTGGTGGAGGTGGAGCAGCTCACGCGGCCGATGGAGTGGGCCCAGCCAGCGCACGCCTCGACGGTGTTGGTGGCCGAGTCCGGTGGGGCCGGGCGGTTGCTGCAACTGGAGTTGCAGAACGACATTCTGCTGGCTCTGACCGATGGCGCGCTGACGGCGGCCGTGCCGGACGTGATCTGCTTGCTGGATGCCGTACGGGGTGGCGTCGTTGGCCTTGACGGTGTGGAGAGCGGTGATGTGGTGGAGGTGTTGGTGATGCCGGCGGCGGCGGTCTGGTACTCCCCCGCGGGGCTCGCGCTGGCCGGGCCGCGCGCCTTCGGCCTGCCGATCGAGCATCCCCGAGCGGCACCGTGAGGGCGTCATCGACCGGGCCGATGGCCGGGCTCACCGTGGCGGAGATGCTGACCGTCGGCGCGCTGCACGGGGCCGATGAGGTGTTCTTGGCGGCGGGCGACAGCCCCGTGGAGCACCTGGTGTTGGCCGGAACTCTGCCTCGGTTGCGCGAGTTGGCGCCGAACACCCTGGTGGTGCTGCACGGCGAAGCGGCCAGCGGTGGCTGGTCGTTGGCCAGCGCCCTGCACACGGCCTGGGAGCGCCATGCCGCGGCGGTGGTCACCCCGCGGGTGGCGCTGAGTCGCTCTGCCGCGCTGTTGGCGCAGCGGCTGGGCATCACCGTGCTCGCCGTTGATCGGGACCCGGTGGAGGTGGCGTTGGCTTTGGCCGCCGAGGTGGCGCAGCCGGCGGCGGAGCGCGCCCGCCGGGTGGCCGCCTGCGCCGAACTGCTGGCGCAGCAGTCCACGGTGCGCGGGGTGCTCGGGGTGCTCAATGCGGAGTTGGCGGGCGTTTCGGTGGCTTTGCTGGTGGATGGGGGGCTGATCGCGGGCCGTGCCGCTGCCTTGCGGCCTGGCCGTGGGCGCATTGACGTACGGGTGGATGTGCCGGGTCCGGCCGGGCACCGCTGGGCCGAGTTGGTGGCCGCCGTACCCGAGCCGTCGAGGGGCTACGCGGAATATGTGCCCACGCTGCTGCGGTTGGCGCGGGCACCGTTGCTGGCCGCTTCGGCCCGCCAGCGCATCGAGACGGCCCGGCGTACCGCCCACGAGCAGGCCGCATTCCGGCTGCTGCGGGAGAGCGCTGAGAGCCGGGAGGCGGTGGCCGGGGCTCCCCTGGCTGCTGAGGAGCCGCTGACCGACTCGGAGCCGCCGATGTGGACCAGCGAGCTCGGGTGGCGCGTCAAAGGGGTCAACACGGCGATGTGGATCACCGCCCCGGCCGGCACGCGAGGCCCGCCGTCGCCGGAGCAGACCACGATGTTGCGGGTGGCGTGGGCCGAGCAGCTACGGGATTTGCCGCTCGTCGCCGATCAGGGCGGCTGGCTGAGCTGGTGGAACCAGCCGCCGGGGGCGCCGGACGAGGAGGTGTCGAAGCGGCTGCGCGCCCTGCTCGGCGATGTGGCGCGCGGGCATGGTGCGGCGGTCGGCATTGGTGCGCGGCGGCCCGGGGCCGCCGGGTTGCTGCGGTCGCTGCGCGAGGCTCAGTTGGCCGCCGGTGCGGCGTTGGCCGATGGGCCGGGTGCGGTGCGGGAGTTCAGCACGGCGGGGGTGGGTGCCGCGCTGGCCGCCCTGCCGGTGGGCCGGCTGGTCGCGGTCGCCGACCTGGTGTTTCCGGCCCTCGCCGACGTCCGCGACCGGGAGCAGATCGTGCGCACCGTGCTGGCCGTGCTGGACCACGGCGGCTCGCTCCACCAGGCGGCAGCGCAGTTGGGGGTGCATCGCAATACGGTGCTGGCCCGGTTGAAGCGGGCCCAGGAACTTGGTCTGGCGTACGACGACCCAGCCGGCAGGCTCGCCGTGCACGTGCTGTGCCACGCGCTGACGGTCGCCGGGCACCGGGCCCAGCCAACGGCTGCCGTTCGGCATGACTGGTCCGGGTGACACCAAGCCAGCATGCGGTGGGCGCCCGGCGGCGGTGGGTACCGCATCGCCGGGCGCCCACCGCGGGTGGGCCAGGTCGCGCTCAGTCGCCGATGCCGTACTGGCGCAACGCTGCCTCGGGGCTGACGAACCGGTCGGCGATGTCGGCGCGTACCGCCTGCGGGTCTCGCTTCGTCGCGTCGCCGAAGCCGCCACCGCCGCCGGTGCTGCACCGTACGACATCGCCTTGGGCGAGCCTCAGCCCGTTGGCCTTGAGCAGTCGGCGTTCGTCGGGACGGCCCGGGTTGATGACGACGTCCGGACCTACCGCGTCGTCGCCGCCGAACAGGCCCCACGCGGGCTGCTTGGAGCGTTCGAACCACAGCGACACGGTGCAGTCGGACAGCGCCTCGTACTCGCGGGTGACGCCGTTGCCGCCGCGCCACTGGCCGGCGCCGCCGCTGTCGGGCCGCATGCCGTAGGACGTGATACGGAACGGGAATCGGGTCTCGAAGACCTCGACCGGTACGTCCTTGAGTGAGCCGTTGACATTGTTGATGAGCGCGCTCTCGCCATCCGAGCCACGCCAGGCCCCCCAACCACCCAAGGTGGCCTCCAGGCTGACGTACTCACGTGCCACGCGCGGATCGAAGCCCGCGAGGAGCACGATCATCGAGTCGCCGTGGCTGGCCGCGGCGACGCGTTCGGGCACGGCCGGCGCCAGCGCGCGGCCGACCATGTCGATGAGCAGGCCAAGGTGGGAGAAGTACCACTGGCAGGCGGCGGGGGCCTTGGCGCCGAGCACCGAACCCTCCCGTACCTGGGTGGTCATGGTCCTGAACGAGCCGCCGTTGCCGGGCACGTCCGGGCTCACCAGCAGCTTGTAGCCCACTCGCAGGGCCGAAACCGCTTGCGCGACACCGCAGTTGACGGGGCCGGTCGTCTGGTCGGCGGATTCGGTGACGTCGAAGTCGATCGTGTCGCCCGCCACCGTGATCCGCAGGCTGATGGGTACCGGCGTCTCCAGGTCGATGCCGTCGTTGTCCAGTACGCCGTCTGCGGTGTACACGCCGTCTGGGATGGCGGCGACCACCTCGCGCTCCAGGAGTTCGGTCTGCCGGAAGATTTCGGTGCTGGCACCTTCCAGGGTTTCCAAACCGAACCGGTCCACGATCTCCGTCAGCCGGGCCGAACCCATCTGGATGCAGGCGATCATCGCGTGCATGTCGCCCGTGGTGGGGTAGGGGAAGCGGACGTTGGTGGCGATCGTGTCGATGATCTCGCGGACGAACTCTCCGCCTGCCACCAGCTTTTGCGGACCAAGCCGCAGGCCCTCTTGGAAGATGTTGACCGAGTCCATGGAGCCGCCGGGGTCCTTGGAACCCACATCGATCCAGTGCGCACGGGAGGCCGTGAAGCCGATCAGCTGGTCGTGGTGGAAGACCGGGCCGAAGATGGTGACGTCGTTGAGGTGGGTGCCGCCCAGATAGCTGTCGTTGAGAATCCATACGTCCCCGGGTTGCCAGATCTCCCGCCCGAAGCGCTCCTCGGTGGCCCGGGTACAGGTCTCCAGGTTGCCGAGGAAGATGGGCAGCCCCGCCGACTGGCCGAGGACTTGGTGGTGAGCGTCGAGCAGCGCCACCACACAGTCACCGCACTCGTAGATGATGGGGGTGTACGCGGAGCGGATGAGCGTCGCGTTCATGTCCTCGGCCGAGGAGTTGAGCGCGCTGCGGATGATCTCGACGGTTACCGGGTCAACTGCCGTGGTGGTGGTCATCACTTGCCCTTCACTCGGATGATCAGTGAGCCGATCTCGTCCACGCTCACGTCATACCCGGGCGGTACGACGCTGGTGGCGGTGGCCTCGACGATGACCGCGGGTCCGTCGAAGCGGTGCCCTGCGCGCAGGTCGTCCCGGTGCACGACGATGGAGTCGGTCCGCTGGCCGCCGAAGACGACCGGGCGGGTGCGGTGCGGGAAGTCGGGCCCGGCCGCCTTCTCCAGCGGCTCGGGCTCGGCGCGGCCCAGGTCGCCGAGTGCGGTGCTGCGCAGGGTGACGAACTCGATCGGTGCGCCGGGGTTAGCGTGCCCGTAGCGGCTGTGGTGCATCTCGGCGAAGCGATCGGCCATCACCGCACGGAAGTTGTCCAGTTGGGGCTCGTCCGCGCTGGTCAGTGGCACGGTGAGGGTGTATTCCTGGGCGGCGTAGCGAATGTCCACGGCGTGCTGGACCGTGCGCTGGTCCGCGACGACGCCCTCGCCGGCCAGCGAGGCCAGGCCCTCGTCCTCCATGGCGGTGAGCTTGCCTGCCATGTCTGCGGCATCCAGGTCCGCGTCGAGGAAGAAGTACGGCTCCGAGAAGTCCTTGCGGATCTGCGTTTGGAGCATGCCCCAGGCCGAGAACGCGCCGGGGAACCGCGGCACGATCGTCTCGGCGATGCCGAGTTCGCGGGCGAGGAACACCGCGTGCATGGGGCCCGCGCCACCGAAGGCGACCAGGCTGAAGTCGCGTGGTTCGATGCCGCGGGAGACGGTGATGGTACGGATGGCCTGCGCCATCTTGGAGTTGGCGACATCGCAGATGCCCTCTGCCATGGCGGTGGTCTCCAGGCCCAGATCGCCGGCCAGCCGGTCCACGGCGCTGATCGCCGCGTCCTGGTCCAAGGTCAGCTGACCCGCGGCGAAGCCCTGCGGATCGACCCGGCCGAGCACCAAGTTCGCGTCGGTGACGGTCGGTTCGGTGCCGCCGCGCCCATAGCAGGCCGGCCCGGGGCTGGCGCCCGCCGACCGCGGGCCCACCCGCAGCCCGCCCGCCTCGGCGTAGGCGACGGAGCCGCCGCCCGCTCCCACGGTGTGGATGTTGACGACGCTCATCAGCATCGGCAGGCCCTCAAGGCGGGCCTCCGCGGCGACGTCCGGCTTCCCGTCCACGACGAGTGACACATCGAAGGACGTGCCGCCCATGTCGATGCCGATGAGGTTGGGCCGGTCGGTCACCTGGGCCAGTTCATGAGCGCCCATCGCCCCGCCGACCGGGCCCGACAGCAGCGTTTGGAGCGGTCGCCGCCGTGCCGACTCCGCGGTCAGGACGCCGCCGGATGACTGCATCACATGCAGGGGGACGGACAGTCCGCCCGCACGCAACTCCCCCTCAAGCTGGCTGAGGTACTGCCGTACCACCGGGCCGGTGTAGCTCTCGATCACGGCGGATGAGGTGCGCTCGTACTCGCGCCACTCCTTGGCCGCCTCGTGCGAGAGGGACACGGTGAAGTCCTCGCCCAGTTCCTCGGCGACGATCTCCTTGGCCCGCAGCTCGTGCTGCGGGTTCTTGTAGCTGAACAGGAAGGCGATGGCGATCGCGCCGTGCCCCTCGCGCTGCGCCCGGCGCGCGGCCTGCCGTACTGCGTCCTCGTCCAGCGGCCTTACCTGCGCGCCGTCTTGCGCGAGCCGGCCGCCGATCGCCACCACGTCCCGGCGCGGCACCAGCGGTTCCGGCTTGCGGTAGTGCACGTCGTACAGCCGGGTTCGTGGGCCGCGGGCGATGTGGTACGTATCCTCGGCGCCCTGCGTGGCGAGCAGCAAGACGCGGACGCCGCGCCGCTCCAAGAAGGCGTTGAGCCCCTGGGTGGTGCCGTGCACCATAAAGCTGATGTCGCCCGGAGAGGCGACGACCGACGCCAGTCCGGACAGGACGCCACGGCTGAGGTCGCCTGGCGTCGTGGACGCCTTGGTCGCGGCGAACCGGCCGGTTTCCTCGTCGTAGGTGACGACATCGGTGAACGTTCCCCCGATATCCATCGACACGCGGTAGCGGGTCATGAACCCTCCTTGAGTGCGGAACCTGCTCCGCAAGCTAGAAGGCGCCGATGACGCCGCCATGTGCGGGCCGCACACCCTGCTCACGGTTGCCCGTGCTCCGCGCACCACCGCGGAAGATGCTCGTACGGGTGTCCGGGTGCGGCTGGACCGGCGCGGGAGCGCTCATGCTGCGCTGCGCTGCTCCGCTCTGCGCTGCTCTGCGCTGCTCGGCTCGGCTCGGCTCGGCTCGGCTCGGCTCGGTGAGCCGAGCGGAGGCGGGGCCCCGCTGTCGGGTCGGGCGGTCAGTCGGCGGCCTGTCCGTCCTCGTGCAGATGGGTGATGAGCCAGCCCCCATGGGCGCGCCGTAGCACCGCGGTGTTGCGCAGCAGCCCCGACGGCCGGTCACGGTAGTCGATGCGCAGCCAGTGCCGGCAGACGGCCAGTTCCCCGAAGACGTCGATGACCTGGTCGTACGCGGTCAGTCCGGCCTCGACGGGGCCGCCGCCAGCGCGCTCGGCGGCGGGTCGCTGCGCGCGCACCTGGTCGAGTGCCGGCTTGCCGAGCAGCAGCTGTGGTGTGGCCGAGTCCCAGACGGTGGCCTCGGGGTCGAGATGGGCATCGATACGAGCCCGATCGCCCGCCAGGTACGCCTCGTACATGTCGGTGAACACCGCCCACACGGCCGCAAGGTCGGTGGCGGAGCCGCCGGGGCGCGCGGAGCTACGGGAAACATCGGACGGCATGTGGGGCACCTGTCATCGGGGGTCTTGGGGCGCAGCAGGCCCCGCGACCAAGCCGTAGGCGGGTTGCCGTTGCTGCCCTTCGCACCCTACCAACGCCGAAAACACGGTCCTGAGCAGCGCATGCCGCAAGGCGTCCGTCGAGGCCGGCCACCAAAAGCCCCCGCGCATGCGCTGCCGGCCGGGCCGTCAGGCGGTGCAGTGCTTGTGGGCGTCAAGACGTACCTTGCGACCGGTGAACTCCTCCAGGATGGCGATGTTCTCCGGGGCGTAGTTCGTCGCGGTGATCTTGTCGGCGTCGGGGCCGCCCACGACTCCCGTGTACGGCGCGGACTTCTCCAACCAGTAGGCCGTGCGCAGGAATTGGGTCAGCACCAGGTCGCGCAGCTTGGGTTCGGCCTTGATCTTGGCCCAGTAGTCGGGGTGCTTGTCCTTGGCGACGCGCAGATAGAGCAGCAGGTACCGCAGGTTGGTGGCGGCGATGTCCCTGGCGTTGCTGGCTCCGACTCCCTTGATGAACTCGTGGACGACCGTCACCGACGGCAGTCCGGTCAAGCCGGCGTTTTGCTCTGCCAGTACGCCCTGGAGGAGGTAGGCACCCTGCGTCTTGTCGCGCAGATAGATGTTGTCCATGGAGGTGGTGAGCTTGTCCTTGATCAGCGGCAGGATCTCCTTGCGTGGGAAGCCGCCGCGCACCGGCACCTGCAACGCCTGCTGGGAGCCGTTGATCCAGGCAGCGATGTGCACGTCCCACTTGGTCCTGGACGGGTCGAGGTCCCACATGTGGGTTTCCTCGTGAATCGCCACCATCATCGATTCGGCGAATCCTTCGAAGCTCCTCTTGTTGACGAACTGGTCCCAGTATTTGTCCTTGGCCTGGGCGATCGCCAGCTTTTCGCCGCTGGGCCAACGGCGCTTGTACATGGCCTGGAGGGTCTGCATCCAGTTCGCCGAGGTGAAGGCCGCCTTGAGGTCTCGTAGGTCGGCTTGGGGGTTCGACGGCTCGTCGTAGCAAAAGGGTTCGGCGGCGCTGGCGGGCCGCCCGTCAGCGGTGGGCCCCGCCGGGACGGGGTCGGCTACAGCCACGTAGCCCGACCCGAAGGACAGGGCAAGGCAGCCGGTCAGCAGGCGCAGGGAACGTCGTCCACGGCTCACAGGAAAACCTCGTCTCAAAGCGGACGTGCGGGAGACCTAGCAGGGCCCGGGCCTTCTTGTCGTGTACACAACTTAATAAGCCGCATGGGGCGCGCCTACTTCCACTGCGTCATAACGCGCCGAGAGGGACGCCGGGCCCCGGCGGGTACGGGCCGGTGTCGGCCCGGCGCCCTGCCCCCGGGCGCGGCGCACGCCGTCGCTGTCACGGCGCGGGCGGTAGCACCCGCAACCCGCTGTCGGTGGCGACGAGCAGGCCCATGTCGGGATGGACGGCGAGGTCGTTGACGTAGTCGTCCACCTGCCAGGCACCGCGGGCCCGGCCGTCCCGCACATCCCACGCCCGCACCTGCCCCTCCTCCGTGCCGGTGACCAGGACCGGGTGGCCGCCCGGGCGGTGGGAGCCGACCGCAAGCGCGGTGAGGTCATCGCCGTGCCTGATGGCGGTTTCCTGTGCGATGCCCGTCAGCGCGTCGAAGAAGCGGATGGTGTGCAGGGGTTCGGTGGCCGCTGCGATGAGCCAACCCTGCGGGGTCTGCCCCACCGCGCACAGCGCGTCAACGTTCAACCCGTCGATACGAAAGGCGATCTCCGCGGTCGTCAGGTCGTAGACGACCGCGTAGAAGAGTTCGCGTGTGTATCCACCCTCATCGTCGTCCTCCCACTGCCAGGCGGAGGTGGCCACCACGGCAAGCGGGCGCTGCGGGGGCCCCGCGACGAGCGTGCGCAAGAGCGGCCGGGTATGCGCGGTGGCCTCGGGCAGCGCCCGCAGCTCCGCGGTGCCCGGGTCCCACATCGCACAGGTGCCGCGGGCGACGCCCACCAGCAGCACCCACCGCCCGGTCACCTGCGCGAGGCCGAGCGCGCCCATGCCAGCGGGCGCGTGGGCCGGCGCGGTCCACGGCCCCGGGCAGCCATCGGGCGGGGCGCTGACACGGGTGCGAACGCGGCCTGTGCCGTCCCGGCCGGTGACCTCCAGCAGCGCGGGCACGCCGCTCTGACCGCTGGGCAGCAGCGTCGCCCGATGTGCCACGAGCTCCGCGCACCGGCGGGGCAGCGCAGCGCCCGCCCGCCACAGCCGCGGCTCCTGCCCGGTGCCGTACACGAGGGCGTACGGGCTGCCGGGCAGCGCGCACACGCCGTCGCAGGCCACGGGATCGACCACAGCCGGCGCACCGAACCACGAACGCGGGGCTCGCATCGAAATGACGACCTCCTGACCATGTTCCACCGACGACAGGCGGTCAGGGTAACGCCGGGCGCTACGCGGCTCGTTCGACCCGATCGCCGTGTGCGCTCACACCGTCCGGCGCTCCCACCGCGCGCTGGCCGAAGGGCGCCGTAGTGCAACCATCTCGCAACCTCCTACGGAGTTGGCTGAGGGCTTGTCCGCGGGATGGCTCGGGCCGGCTCGGCAGTCGCGGAGGTCGTACAGGATCGGCTTGGCGCCGCCTCGCGCGCGTACCCGCGCGGTGGTGGCCTCAGCGCATGGTGCGCGCAGGGCGGGACGACGAGGTGGGAGTCCGGGATGAGTGACGCGTACGGCATCTCCCGCATTGCGCTGAGCGAGTCGGCGCAGGAGCTGCTGCGAAAGCTCACCCGACTACACGGGCCGCTGATGTTCCATCAGTCGGGCGGTTGCTGTGACGGCAGTGCGCCCATGTGCTACCCAAGGGGCGAGTTCCGCACCGGGGCCGCCGATGTGTTGCTCGCTTCCCTTGCGGTCGTCGGGCTCGCCGAGCAGATCGACTTTTGGATGGCGGCTCAACAGTTCGAACGCTGGCGGCATACGCATCTCACCGTGGACGTGGTGCCGGGGCGAGGCAGCGGATTTTCGGTGGAGGCGCCCGAGGGCGTGCGCTTTCTGATCCGCTCGCGGCTACTCACCGATCAAGAGCGGCTGCTCCTGGACGGCTGAGCGGCCAGCGCCTTGGCATCCTTCGCCGGGCCTGGCCCGGCGCCCCCGGATGGGCGGCTGACGTGGACGGCGCGTCAGCCGCCTGTGCGGCATGAGGCGGTTCGTGCCCGGGGCCGAGCAGGGCGGAGTGGAGTGGAGTGGGCTAGCCGGAGTGGTTAGCCGCTCGCCACGTCCGTCAAGGCGAGTTGGTGCAGTCGATCCGGCGGGCCCGGGCGGGCGTAATACCAACCCTGCGCCGTATCGCAGCCGAGCAACCGCAGATGCTCCGCCTGCGAACCGGTCTCGACGCCCTCCACCGTCACGGCCAGGTCCAGCGTGTGGGCCAGCGAGACGATGCCCTCCACGATCTTGACGTCCACCGGGTCGGCCGGGTCACGCTGCATGCCAAGGGTGAACGACCGGTCCAGCTTGAGGGTGCTGACCGGGAGCCTGCGCAGGTAGGCGAGGTTGGAGTAGCCGGTACCAAAGTCGTCCAGGGCGATATCGACGCCCAGATCGGCGAGTTGCCGCAAGGGGCGCAGGGCCTCCTCGTCGGCGCCGATGAGGTCGTTCTCGGTCACCTCCAGGCACAGCGCCGCGGGATCGAGCCCCGCGTCGTCGAGGACCGCGACCGTGTCGGCCACCAGGTCCGGGTAGCGCAGTTGGCACGGCGAAAGGTTGACGTTGACCCGCAGTGGAGCGCCGTCATAGCCCGCTTCGCGCCAGGCACGGGCCTGCCGGGCGGCCTCGGTCAGTACCCAGCGGCCGAGCGGCACGATCAGTCCGGTGTTCTCGGCGAGTGCGATGAACTGGTCGGGCCCGAGCACCCCGTGCACCGGGTGCAGCCACCGCACCAGCGCCTCAGCGCCGCGTACGCTGCCGTCTTCGAGACTCACCAGCGGCTGGTACTCGATGAAGAACTCGCCCTTCTCCAACGCCGCGGGCAGCCCGTTGGTGAGACTGTGTCGGGCGATGACGCGGGCATCGGACGCCGCATCGGCGACCTCGTAGCGATTGCCGCCGGCCGCCTTCGCGCGATACATGGCGATGTCAACGCTGCGCAGCACGGCGGCTCTGGTGGTCTCGCCGCGCACACCGCTCGCGACGCCGATGCTGGCACGTACCAGCAGATCGCGGTCCTTGATACGCACCGGCTCAGCGAGCGCTTCGAGCATCCGCTCAGCAAGCTCCATGACATCGCTCTGCGCGGTGGGACCGACCGTCAGCGCGAAGAATTCGTCTCCCCCGGGGCGGGCGACAATCTGGTACGGGGACACGGCGCAGGCTTGCAGACGCTCGGCGACGGCGCTCAGCAGGTGGTCGCCGACGACATGGCCAAGGCTGTCGTTGACGGCACGGAAGCCGTCCAAATCCACGTAGCACATGCCGAACCGGTCGGACGGGTCGGCGGACAGCGGGCCGCGGCCCGTGCTCGGGCCGATGCCAAGGTGTGTGCCGGGGCCCGTATCGGTGGCGGGCCCCGATGCCGTCGCGGAGTGCGGCGTGGGGGGCGGAGCGGCGGTGGTGGGGCCGCCGGAGTCCGGTCCGTATGCCGCTCCCGACCACGGCACGACGCCGATTTCCGGGTCGGCCACCCGCGCTGGGCCGGGGTCGGCCGGGCCGGCCCCGGGGCCGGTATGCGCATCGAGCCCGTCCGCGCCCACGTCATGGGGCGCCGCGCGCCGGCCGTCGGCGGCCGGACGCGGCTCGGGTATCACGACGGGTTCTTGGGGGGCCGCTGAGGCGTCCCGCGGTCTCGACGGGGAGTCGATGGCGGGCGTCAGGTCCGTGACGGAGCTGCCGTCTGACGGCGCAGCGCGGTCCGCGGTGACACCGTCGTCCCATGGCTCACCGCCTCGCGCTAGCCCTCCGTCCAGCGCCGGTACGCCGCCATCCCGCAGCCAGTCACCGTCCAGCGCCGCCCCGCGGCCGGACGTGCCGGGGCGCCCTGGGGAGGAGGACCCACCGCCATCGAGGGTCGCGACGGCCTCGTCGAGGCACTCGAAGAACAGGGCGCGGTTGGGCAGGCCCGTCAGTTCGTCGTGCGTGGCCTCGTAGCGCAGGCGGTCGTGCAGCCTGCGCTGCTCGGTGACGTCCTCCATCAGCGCGAGCTGGTACTGCGGGGCGCCGGTCTCATCGCGCAGCAACGTGACGGTGAGGTTGGTCCACAGCACGCTGCCATCGCCCCGGTAGTAGGGCTTCTCCATCCGAAAGTGCTCGCGCTGGCCGGTGATCAGCTCGTGGTAGATGTCCATGGCCGCCGGTATGTCCTGTGGGTGCGCCCAATCCACGACGTTCTCGCCGAGCAGATGGTCACCGGGGCGTCCGAACATGCGCGCCACCGCGTCGTTGACGAGCAGCACATGGCCGTTCAGGTCGGCCACGCCGACGCCGATGACCGCCCCGTCGAAGACCGCCTGGAAGCGAGCCTCACTGGCATGCAGCGCCTGTTCGGCGGCGGCCCGGGCGGCCAGCGCCTGACGGGAGACGGACTCCTGCTCGCCCTTGGCGCGCTCGCTGAGCGCGTGCGCAAAGCCGGCGGCCAGCGCGTGCTGGAGCCTGGCACAGCGGGCCCGACTCTCCTCCGCCGGCATGGGCCGGTCGGGAGGGCAGTAGAGCACCAGGTAGGCGTCGAGCACCCCGAGCGTCAGCGGCAACCCGCCCGCGTCGTAGCACTGGGCCGCGACAAGCGCCTGCCCGACCTCGTACGCGGGCTGGGTGTCCAGCGGCACGGTGCGCAGCGCGTCACAGAGCCGACGCACCAATGGCACCAGGCATTCCTCGAACTCGACCTCTGGCAGGGGGGTCGCCGTCGTCGGGCGAATCGCCCGGCTCCAGATCCTGGCGAAGCGACGGAGCCGGTCCTCCTCGCTCATCGGCCCCGCACGGTACGGCTCGGCGTCCTGTCTCCCGCTCGGCCTCGCGGTCACGCTTCGTGCCTCACTGCGGCCCGCTCCATCAGTGCTCTCCAGCTCTCCCGGGTGTGTGGTCCGGCTCCGCGCGCCGTTGATGAGCAGACATTACTGATCGCCCGTTCGAAGGGAAGACGCAAACGGAAATCTACGATCCGCATACGGCCGCGGGCCAGGTGGAATTCTGCCGTGCCGAGGGGGGTCGCGTCGCCTGGTGTGCGTGTGATGTGGGCCTGATGAGGTAGTGGGGGCTCACCGGTACAGACGTGGCGTACCAACGCGCCACCGTGGCCGAGGTGTTTCGGCGACCGGCTGATTTTCGTCGTACATGCGTTCCCTCTTTGGCGCTTTCCCGCCATCATGACGTTCGCTGCACCGGCCGCGCCGGCCGCACCGACCCAGTTTGCGCAGCGCGCGCAGTGGCATCCCGTAGTCACATAGCCGTCATGCAGCCGCCACCCAGCCACCATGCAGCCGCCATCCAGCAGCCACCCAGCCGCCACACCCAGGAGGGTCACATGCTCGTACGGGCAACTCGATGGGCAGGTGAGCGGTGTGGGCCCGCCCGTGCGGCTCAACCCCCGTGCTCGCCGATGGTCACGCTTTGATCGGCGAGCGGCCATGGCGCTCCCGCCAGGTAATCGCGTACCGCTCGCGCGGCCACATGACCCGCGAGCACCGCGGCGCGGGCGGGGGCGGCCGGGCGCACCAGGGCTCCCACTGCGAAGATGCCAGGCCGCGACGTGCGGCCCTCGGCATCGATACGCGGGCCGCGGTCGGCAGCAAGCGCCAGGCCCGCCGCCCTGGCCAGCTCGTTCTCCGGTACCCAGGCGCCGCAGAACACCACCGCATCGCAGCGCAACTCGGCCCGCGCACCATCGGTGCGCCGCAGCCGCACGCCGGTGATCTGGCCATGGCGCCCGATCAGTTCGCTCACGGTGGCGCAGCCCAGCAGCGGAACGCCCCAGCCGAGCCTGACCAGCGCGCGGTGCGGCCAGTGGGCCGCGCTCATCGGCATCGCGCCGGTCAGCGCGACGATGTCGGTTCCGGCCCGGCGCAGGGCGCCCGCCACCCGGTAACCGGGGTCGTCCGCCTCCCCCACGACAACGGCGGCGGTACCGACGCGCTGCCCATGCCAGTGCAGCGCGCGAAGCGCCCCCTCCCCCGTGAACACGCCTGCGCCGCGCGCCCCCGGCACGCCCCGCGCGGCGCGCGGGCGTTCCCGGGCGCCGGTGGCGAGCACGATGACTCGCGCGGTGATCAACTCACGCCCCTGTGGCCCGGTGACCTGCACGGTCAACGGGCCCACCCAGTCGGTGACGCCCACCCAGGTACGTACGGTCGCCCCGGCACTCACCGCGGCATCGGCGAGCCGGCGTGCGGCGACCGGCCCGGCCGGGGTACGGCGCATCTCGCGCAGCCCCGGCCAGGCAGGAGGGGCGCACCGCAGTGCGCCACCAGCGTGCGGCTCGCGCTCCACGACCTCGACGCGCCCCACCCCGCCGGCGGCCAAGGCAACGGCAGTGCTGAGCCCGGCCGGCCCCGCGCCGACAACCAGCACATCCACACTCCGCGCAAGCGTGCCCGCACCGGACTGATCAGCTGCGCTTGCAGATACGACCGCCGCAGCGGCGGGGCCCGCGGGGGCAACAGGGGCAGCAGGGGCAGCAGGGGCAACGTGGGTATCACCCACCGGCCCTTCGCACAGCGCCCGCACCGCCGCACCACAGCGGGTGCCCTGACACCGTCCGCTGAGCGCCCGGGTACGGCGGCGCAGGCCATCCAGCGCCGTGGGCGGCACCGTGCTGGCCAAGGCGTCGCGTACCTCACCGCGGCTGACGCGTTCGCAGTGGCAGACCAGCGTGCCGTACTCCGGGTCAGCGGCAATGAGCTCGGGCCGTTGATACGGGCGTGGGAAGCCCTCGCCGAGTTGGGGCATCCGCACCGGGGGCAGTTCACGGGGCGCACCGAGGCCGAGGCCGCAGTCGGCGAGCAACTGGGCGACGTACGCGGCGATGGCCAAGGAACCGGTCAGCCCGGTGGAGCGAATGCCCCCGACCGCCACGTACCGCTGCCGCGGATGCGCGTGAATAAGGAAGTCGTCGTGCTCGGTGGCGGCGCGCAGCCCGGCATAAACCGCGGTGACCTCCTCATCGAGCAGTTCGGGCATGATGCGGGCCGCGTGCGTGCGCAGGAAGGCCAGCCCATCGGCGGTGGACTCGGTCGCGGTCTTGTCGGGCAGGTCCTCGGCAGTGGGCCCGAGCAGTACGTTGCCGAAGACGGTGGGTGCCACCAGGACGCCCTTGCCCAGCGCCGTCGGCACCGGCAGCAGGATGTGGCGCACCAGGTCACGGGCGAGCTTGTCGAAGACCATGAGCTGGCCGCGCCGTGGCGTCACCGTGAACTCGCGGTGACCCAGCATTCGGTTGACCTCATCGGAGCGCAGCCCGGCCGCATTGACCAGATACCGGGCCCGCAACGGCCCGCGCGAGGTGGCGATCTCATGCCGCTCGCCGTCTCCCGCAGGCCCCCCGGCGCCGCTGATCTCGCGCACCCGACAGCTCAGGTGCAGTTCGACTCCGGCGCGTACGGCCTGCGTCGCGTACGCCACAACCGTGCTCCAGGGGCAGATGATGCTCTCGTCCGGCACCTCGAGCGCCCCCAGCGCCCCCGGGCCAAGGTGTGGTTCGCGCCGGCGCAGTGCGTCGGCGTCGATCAGTCGGGTCGCGCGGTAACCGTTGCGCTCGGCCTTGGCGGCAAGCGCCGGCAGCGCGGCGAGCTGTTCCGCATCCCAGGCGACGAGCAGCGCGCCGACCCGCTCCACGGGGATGCCGCTCGCGGTGGCATAGCCGGACAGCAGTCCGTAGCCCTCGCGCACCAGGCGTGCCTCCAGCGTGCCGGGAGTGGCATCGAACCCGGTGTGCAGGATCGCGGTGTTGGCCTTGGACGTGCCCTTGCCGACGTCGTCCGCCGCCTCCACGAGGGCCACCCGCAGCGGGTAGCGGGCCAGCTCCCGGGCGATGGCACAGCCGACGACACCGGCGCCGATGACGGCCACGTCGTACCCCGTCTCGAACGCGGTGCGTGGCAGGTCGCCCGTGGTCGTGACGGTCATGCGGGTCCCTCGCTGCGTGCGGGTGGTGATGCGGGTGTGGTGCTGTTCCGGCGCCGTCCGGTACGGGTGGCTGAATTTCGCCAAGCCAGCCAAGCCAGCCAAGCCAGCCAAGCCAGCCAAGCCAGGTTACGGCGTGCGCGTCAGCAGGGCATCGACGGCCGCTCGGAACGCCGCGCGCCGTTCGGCGGCCTGGTCTGCGCAAATGCGGGGTTCGTAGCCGGCCGCTGGCCGCCAGGCGGGAACGGCCTCGCGCACCGTCAGCCGCGGGTCGAGCCCAAGTCGGGCCGCCGCCCCCACGCCCAGTGCGGTGGCGTCCGGCAGCGCGGACACCTCGATGGGGCGCTGTAGCAGATCGGCCTGGGTCTGCATCAGCAGCGCCGAGCGGGTCAGGCCGCCGTCCACGCGCAGGCTGGTCAGCGGCGCGCCGAGGTCGGTGGCGGCAGCGTCGGCGAGCTCGGCGACCTGGGCGGCGATGCCCTCGCACAGCGCGCGGACCAGATGCCCGGGGGCGGTGTCGAGGCCGAGCCCCGTCACCGCGCCACGCGCCTCGCCGCGCCACCAGGGCGCGGCGAGCCCGGCGAGGGCGGGCACGAAGGTGACGCCGCCGGTGTCGGGTACGCCGCCGCCGACCGGGTCGAGGTCGTGCGCCCCGGAGATGACACCGAGGTCGGCCAGCCAGCGCACGGCCGAAGCGGCGGTGTACACCTGCCCGTCCAGGCAGTAGCTGGGTTGGCCGCCGAGTTGCCAGGCAATGCAGCTCACGAGGCCCGATGTGCCGCGGTGGGCCCGGCCGCCGGTCTGTGCGAGGACGAAGGCGCCGGTGCCGTAAGTGCACTTCGCGGCGCCCGGCTCGGTGACGCCCTGAGCGAGCAGTGCCGCCTGCTGGTCCACGAGCAGCCCGGTCAGCGGCACTTCGGCACCGAACGCGGTGGTGCTACCGACGCGGCTGTTGGCGTCCACGATCTCGGGCAGCTGCTCCCTGGCGAGCCCGTAGATCTCCAGGGCGGGTGGAGACCAGGTGACGCTGTCGAGGTCGAGGAGTTGGGTGCGGCCCGCGGTCGCCGCGTCGGTGACGAAGGCCCCTGTCAACTGGTGGATCAGCCATGCGTCGCTGGTCGTCACGACACCCTCGCGGGTCAGATGGCGGCGCAGCCAGGCCATCTTGGGTGCGGCGAAGTACGGGTCGAGTGGCAGCCCGGTGATCTCCCGCAGGGTCTGGGCGTGTTCGGCCAGTTCCGCGCAGAGCGACTGGGCGCGGCGGTCCTGCCATACGAGAGCATCGGTGAGTGGCTCGCCCGTCGCGGGGTCCCAGGCCAACACGGTCTCCCCCTGATTGGCGAGGCCCACGGCCACGACCGGCTCGCCCGCGTCGGCCAGCGCCCGGCGCCCCGCCTCGATGACGGAGGACAGCAGCGTCCGCGGATCGACCTCGGCCAGCCCGCCGGCCGCGTATCGGGGCCTGACCTCGGAGTGAGCGGTGCCGATCACGCCCCGCTCCGGGCAGATGACCAGCGCCTTCGTACCGGAGGTTCCCTGGTCCACAGCAAGTACGGGTCCGCTCATCGCCCGCCACCGTTCACTGGCCTACCTCGCTCCTTGCCCGGGGGTGATAACCGACCGCATCTTGCCGCAGTTTCGGCGCATCGGGCAGGTCCAGCGGTACGCGAATCCCCTCACGATGCCGCACCCCGCATACCCCTGTGGGCCGTGCGGCCCATGCGGTCGCGCACGGCTGGGCCACATGCGGCGTATGCGGGGCGAAGGGCAGTGGTGTGCGCGGCGGTTGAGCTTGTGTGGCATCCCGATATGCACGCCTAGGCGCACATGACCGTCATCTCACTTTCCTTCCGACAGTGCGCACGATAAACGTCGGGAATTCCACTTCCGTTAGCCGTGATTGCGCCGTGCCTGCCCCAGCGAGCGGCCATTCGGATGGAAATGCACAGGAAAGCGGATGAGGGTCGGAAGGGATACCACCCGGTTTCGCCGATCTGACGCCCTGTCGGTTTCCTAACTGGCGGGATTCCCTTCCCTGATCCCTGTACGAATGCCACCCGAGTATCAGAACATCATCAGTGGACTGCCGCCCCGGCACGGCGATCGACTCGCGGACCGAGCGGCACCCCCGCGCCTACCGCGCACCAGCCTCGCCCCGGTGGTGCGTTCCGCTTCACCGTCGCTCACCACGCACCCTGAAGGACCGATGACCCCCACGCCACGACCCGAGCAGCGCCACGGCGGGGCCCGGACCCGCTCATTTCGCCCACCCTTCACGCTGACAGACCGAGGCTGCCCGCGTGCGGCGCCCAGCGGCAGGAACCGTCAGGCGGGCGGGCCGCGCGAGCCGGGGCGGGGCGCACGGCCGATGGCGGCGGTGGTCTGATGTCCGAAGGCGAGTTCCGCCCGATCTATCACCCGGCCGGCCACGACAGCAGGCTGCGGAACGCGATCCAGGATGTGCGCACGGGCCGTTGGGTGGCCATGCGTGACCTGTTGGGCTCGACCCCGGATTGGGCGACGTGGACTCAGCGCACCCAGGTGCTCGCGGCCACGGCGGCGGGCTCCGATGTGGTGCGGGCCTGGCGATTAGAGGAACCCGGCAATGTGGCTGCACTGGTGATGCACACCCGGGTCCTGGTGGAGCGCGCGGTGCGCGCCCATCGCGAGGGGCACCGGCACACCAGGGAGTTGTGGCAGGAGGCATGGGAGGCGTGCCAGCTCGCTGCACACCACAACCCCGCCGATCCGGTGCCTTGGGTGTGTTTGGTGGCCCTGGCTCAGTTGGATGAGCGGCAGCAACTCGCCGAGCACCAGATGCGGCCCCCGGAGCCGATGCTCTTCCCCGGGCCGTGGGGGCTGTTGACGGAGGCGCACCGGCGCGACCCGTACAACCGGGAGGCGTACCACCGGATGCTCCAGTTCGTGCACGCCCGCAGCGGCGGCGGGCTGCTCTCCGAGGCGGTCAACTTCGCGCGCTGGGCGTCATCGCGCGCGCCCGCCGGCCCTGCCGTGCACGTGTTGCCGCTGTATGTGCACGTGGAGCGCTATCGCGCGGAACGCGGCCATCAGCAGGCGCTCGACCTGCACTGGACGTCGGACGAGGCGCTGCGGGCCGCCGATCACGCGCTGCGTTACTGGTTCGTCTACACGGCTCCAGCGGCCTGCTCACTGCTCGATTTGAACTATCTGGCGCACGCACTGTGGGCGGCACTGCGCTTCGCCGACGCGGCAGCGGTCTTCCAAGCGCTCGGCCCGTACTACACGCCGATGCCCTGGGCGTGCCGCGGGCAGGGCGTCGGCGGTCGTGAAGCGGCCGAGGAGGTGTTCCTCCGCGCCCGCGGCCGGTGTCTGGCGGCGGCACGGAGCCCAGGCCCCTGACCGCCGCTACGCGACCTCGCCCGTCCTTCACTTACCCCCACCCTCATCTGCACCCCTCTTCGCATCTGCACCCCTTTTCGCATGGCCGCCGCTTCCCAGCGGCGTCGCGGCCCGCCTCGGTCGCATAGGCCGTGCCGCTCCCCCTTGTTGTTCCCCCTTGTTGTTCCCCCCTCCGGAGGTGTCTGCCATGTCCCCCACGAAATGGTTCCGTTCGGGCCCCGACGCGCCGCGAGAGACCGCGCAGCGGGACGAGGAGCAACGGCTGCGCGAACTCGGCTATCAGCCGGTACTGGCTCGGCGGATGGGGCATTTCGGCAACTTCGCCATCAGCTTCTCCGTCATCTCGGTGCTCTCCGGATGTATGACGCTCTACGGTTTCGGCCTGGTCACCGGCGGCCCCGCAGTCATGCTGTGGGGCTGGATCGGTGTCGGCCTGTTCGTACTGTTCGTCGGGCTCGCGCTGGCCGAGGTCACCAGCGCCTATCCCACATCGGGCGCGTTGTATTACATGGCCGATCGGCTTGGCGGCCGTAAATGGGGCTGGTACACAGGCTGGCTCAATCTGCTCGGGCTGCTTGGCGCCATCGCCGGAATTGACTACGGAGCTGCGCTGTTCACCGGCGCCGTACTCAACCTCCAATGGGGCTTCGACCCCACCCCCGAGTCCACGATGCTCATCTTCGTTGGCATTTTGCTGGTGCACGCCGTCATGAACCTCTTCGGTGTACGGCTGGTCAGCGTGCTGAATTCCATCAGCGTGTGGTGGCACCTGGCGGGCGTGGCCCTGATCGTCATCGTCTTGACCGTGGTCCCCGACCACCACCAGTCCGCCGACTTCGTCTTCACCGAGTTCGTCAACGGCACCGGCTGGGACAACCCGCTCTACGTGACGGCCATCGGCTTGCTGCTCGCGCAGTACACCTTCTCCGGGTACGACGCCTCGGCCCACCTGTCCGAGGAGACCTCGCACGCCTCCGTCTCCGCGGCACGCGGCATCGTGCGAGCAATCTGGGTGTCGTGGATCGCCGGCTTCGTCCTGCTGGCCGGCCTCACCTTCGCCATCCAGGACTACGCCGGCGCGCAGAACACCGACACCGGGGTGCCGCCCGCGCAGATCATGCTGGACGCGCTCGGAAACACCGGTGCGGTCCTGCTGCTCCTCGTGGTCATCGTGGCGCAGTTGTTCTGCGGCAACGCCGAGGTCGCCGCCGCGAGCCGGATGGTGTTCGCCTTCAGCCGGGACGGCGCGCTCCCCGGCTCCGGCCTGTGGCGGCGGGTGAGCGCGCGCGCCCAAACACCCGTACACGCGGTGTGGCTCTCGGTCACGGTCGCCTGCCTGCTCGCGGTGCCGTCCCTGTACTCCGAGACCGCCTACGGCGCGGTGACGGCCATCAACGTCATCGGAATCACCCCCGCCTACGCCATCCCGATCTATCTACGGCTACGCGCTGGGGAGGACTTCGAGCGCGGCCCGTGGCATCTGGGCCGCTGGAGCAAGCCGGTGGGCTGGGTGGCGGTGGGCTGGGTGGCGATGGTGACGGTCCTGTTCTGTCTGCCGCAGTCCCGCCCGGTGACGATCGATTCGATGAACTACGCGGTGATCGCCCTGGCCGCAGTGCTCACGCTGGCCACCGTCTGGTGGTACGTCGCCCGCCGTTCGTACGGCACACCAACCTCTTACGGAACGGCCCGCGAACAGGCGGAGATCGCTGAGGGCATCGTCTGAGCCGCGCCCGCGCCCCTCTACTCCCCTTCCACATGCCCGCGCGCCTACCGCTGTCCCGACCAGGGCAGCGGTGGGCGCGCCAACCTACCCACCGGCCGTGGCACCCACGCCTTCGCCGGTTCGCGCTGCCTCAGCGGTGTTCTCCCGCCGCACGCAGCGCCCGCAGTTGGCGAGCGCTCGGCCGGGCTGGAAAATACAGGTAGCACACGCCGCCGGGGCCGCTGACGACCTCGCCCTTGGCGTTGTACCGCTTGGTGCGCAGCCAGATGTTCTCGAACTGGGAGCCGGGGCCCCAGCAGACATAAAACCGGATCGCAAACACGCTGGTCAACGGCTTGGTCTCGCTCCTCAGAGCGAGACCAAGCCGGGCGGTGCTGAGTTCATGCTGGCTTCCGCTGGGGTCCGTTCCGGTTCGTTCGGGTGCGTCGTGATGGAGCCGTGCTGACTTTCACGGAGTGGCTCGCTCTCCGGAGGAACAGCCTGGGTCGGCCCCTCATGGAACGTCTCCAGGCCATCTTCGTGCGCTACTGCGGAGCTCCCATCCAGACCGCCTGCGAGTACGCGAACGCCTGTCTGGACTGCCGCTTCTTCATCACCACCGGCGACTTCCTCAACCAGCACCGACGCCAACGGAACGAGACCCGCAAGCTCATCGGCGACGCTGAGGAGGCCGGGTTCTCGCGCATCGTCGAGAAGAACACCCGCACGCTCGGCAAGCTCGACCCGCGCTCGAACGAAACCGGCAACTTGGCGAACAGGTCGCTGACCTCACCCGGAAACTGGAGACCGTCCACTGCGAGATGTGCCGCCTGCGCGTGCTGCCGGGCGCCCCGGTGGTGGCGCGAGCAACTCCCGGTGAAACCTGCGCTAGACCGGTGAGAGCCCTACGCGGTGAGGGGCTCGCGCTGACATCCCTCTACGCTGCTGATCATGACGCAAAACCCTGTGGAACTGGTGATCTTCGACTGTGACGGCGTGCTGGTGGACAGCGAGAAGATATGCGTCAAAGTGGACGCGATGATCATGGCCGACCTCGGGTGCACGTTCACCGAAGCCGAGATCATCGAGCGGTTCGTGGGCTCGTCCACCGAGGTCTACACAGCAGCCGTGGAGGAACGGCTCGGACGGCGCCTGGAAAAGGGCTGGCAGCAGCAGTACGAGCATCTCTATGACGCGGCATTCGCGGCCGAACTGACCGCTGTCGACGGCATCGCCGAGGTACTGAGGCGCCTCACCACAGGCATCTGTGTCGCCTCGAATGGTGATCACGCCGGCATCCGGCGAAGCCTGGAGATCACCGATCTGATGAGCCACTTCGAGAACCGCATCTTCAGTGCGGGCGACGTCCGCCTCGGCAAGCCTGCACCTGACCTCTTCCAGCACGCTGCACGCTCCATGGGAGTACCAGCCGAGCGGTGCGCGGTGATCGAGGACAGCGCATACGGGGTGCAGGCAGCTCGGGCCGCCGGCATGCGGGCCTTCGGCTACTGCGGGGGCCTTACCCCGGCCTTGCGGCTGGAGGGACCAGGCACCGTCGTCTTCGACGACATGCGCAACTTGCCGGAACTGCTGGCGACCGCCACCGCCTAAGCTCGCGCAGCCCTTCGTCCGGAGCCGCTGAAGCGACATGCCCATCTCACAAAGCAGCACGTCAGATCAGTCCTTGCGACTGGGAGATCGACGTCACCCCGAAGAGGAGGATGCCGTTGCACAGCAACCGCCCCCCTGCTCCGGGTGGCTAGCAACCGAACGAGCGGCCTGACCATCTGGACAACGCGCGGCGAGACACTCCGGTTTTTCCTGATACATCGTCAAGTCCTCTTGCTACACAGCGCCCTCACCGTCGGAGGCGGGCTCAGGACCCTGGGGGAGGTCCGGTAACAACGGTGAGGGCGCCGATCTTGGTGGGTGATGAAGGTTCTTGGTGTTCTGGCCGACGACTACTTCTCGTCGTGCAGAGCGCTGGCCGTACCGCTCAGCCACCGGCCGTACCGGTGCGATGTATGGGGCGACGTTGCCTCCGGGCGGCGGCGGGGCGTCGCGGCTGTCTCCGTCATCAACAGAGCCACTCCGTCTGCTCGTCGGCGCTCACCATCCGCGCCCCGGTGAAGAGGCGCCGCGCCCAGGGAGCAAACTCCTGACGCACCTAAGCGCCGGGCTGACTTCTTCTGTCTCGTTCACGGCTCAGACGCTCCTGAGGCCCACGAGCACGCGCCCGATCATGTTCGGTTCGGCCCGTGCAGCCTGCGGCTTCCCTCGACCAACCGTTGCGTGCTGAGCAGGAGAGCGCGTCGTTCTCTCATCCTCGCCAACTGGGCTGGCGGGTACGAGAGGCAGGGCAGACAGGCTGATTAGCAGAAGTGGATCACAGCGCCGTGGGGGCCCTGCTCATGCCGTCTCATGGTGGAGGGGGTCCAAGGCGATCAGTTCTTCCACCGACAGGCGCAGGGAGCCGACAGCGACGTTCTGGGCGAGGTGGTCGAGGTCGCCGGTGCCGGGGATGGCCAGGACGTGGGGGCCCTGGTGGAGTGTCCACGCCAGCCGGATCTGGGCTGCGCTCACACCGTGGGCGCGGGCGATGGCGTGCACCTCCGGGCCGTGGTCGGTGGTCGCGCCTCCATCGCGTCCGGTGCCGGCGATCGAGTAGAACGGCACGAACGCGATGCGCTGTTCACCGCAAGTGAGGAGTGGTTGTCCTGGCAGAGCTGGCGTTCTCGACGAGCGATCTGGCGCAGGTGCGGTTCGCCGTCTCACCGATGTGGGAGGTCGCGCCCAGCTTCCGACTGCTGACATCCGCCGCCGCGCATCCCATCCACCGACCCTGGGCCGACCAGGTACGCCCACGTGTGGTGGCCGCCGGGTTGAACCGTGGCTGGCTCCGCGAGCTGGTCCCTCCCACCGGCGGCTACGTCCCCGACTTCCTCAACCCCGCCCCCGCCGGGCCGGCCCCCACCCCGGCGGCAGAGCGCGACGCGATCCGGGCCTCGCCCACCGACCGGGTGCGCCAGGACCTCGACCACCTCGCCCGCCACCAGGGAAATCTCGGCCCCCGGCTGCGAGCCCTGCACAACGGCCCACAGGGACTTCTGGCCAAAGTCGCAGCAGAGCTCGAAACGTACTGGGAGCTGGTACTCGCCCCCTACTGGGCACGAATCCGGGCAGTCCTGGACGCAGACATCCTCTACCGGGCCCGCCTGGCCGCCGAGCACGGCGCCGGCCACCTCCTCAACGCTCTGCACACCTCCGTGAGCTGGGACGACAACGCGCTCCGGATGTCCCGCAGAAAGCGGCCACTGACCCGCACGACGGCAGGCACGGGACTGCTGCTGATCCCCTCAGTCTTCACCGGACCAGGGTTGCGCACCCGAACGACGCCGCCGGACCCGCCCCAACTCGCCTATCCGGCGCGCGGTGTCGGCTCACTATGGACGAAGCACCCCGTCCCCCAGACCGACACCCTCTCCGCCGTACTCGGCCGCTCGCGGACCCTGCTGCTCACCGAGTTGGAGATCCCGGCCTCCACCACACAGCTGGCCCACCGCACCGGACTCTCCCCCGCAGGGGTATCCCAGAACCTCACCGCGCTTCGCAACGCGGGCCTAGTCAGCGCCCACCGCGCCGGCCGCTCCGTTTACTACGCCCGCACCGCCGCAGCCGAAGCCCTTCTCCAAGCCGCCTCCGCCTGACCTCACGTGAACCCCCGAAGGACTTCGAGAGCCGACCTCTATCGGGGTACACCTGCGCCGAAAATCCCCAGCTCTGTGAGCACCCGGTGCTGAGTTGGTGCTGGCCTGACCGGGAAGTAGAGGTAGCAGATTCCTCCTGAACCGCTCTTGACCTGGCCTTTTTCGTCGTACCGCTTGGTCCGCAGCCAGATGTTCTCGAACTCGCGGCGCCGATAGATGCGGCGCACCGCCTCGTTGTCCTTGCTCGCCGGGTCGCCTGCGATGACATCGCCGTCCGACGTGAAGCCGATGACGGTCATCAGATGGCCCGCGGTGCCGTAGCCGGCGCCGGTCAACTCGGTGGGCAGGAAGGACTGCGAGGTGATCAGCGGGATGCCGGCGGCGATCAGCTTCTCGGCATCGGTGAGCGTGTCGAGGCGGGTCACCAAGGCGGTCAGGTCCCGGTAGGTGGCCGCGTAGGCGGCGTTGAAGGGCCAGTTGCCGCAGCCGTTGTACTGGTAGTCGAAGGTGAACCGGGCCGCATGGCAGATCTGCGGGTCGGCGTAGTCGGGGTTGACCCAGGCAAGGTCTTGCTCGGTGGGCTTACGCCCCCAGTATTCGATGATCATCTGCGATGAGGTGGGGCTGCACCACGCCTCGCCGCCGTTGTCGTACTCCGGGTACTGGCCCTTGTGGACCTCCTGCGAGTAACGCGGCACGGTCAGTTCGCGCCCCGCGCCCACGCCAGGCTCGGACGCCGGCACGGTGAACCGGTCGGGCACGTTGGAGCCCATGGCGCCCACCCGCCACACCGTGGGCGTCACCGAGGTGCCCGGGCGGCGGTAGAGAGTGAGCCGCAGCCGGTAGGCGGCGATCCGCAGGCCCTCGCCGGCCGGGCCCGAGTCGATGGACAGGGTATCCGTCCACACGGTGCTCTTCGTGTCCCGCTGGTCATCGACGGAGGTACGCCGGATGTCGAGGTCGCCCGCCGCCCACCGGCCCATCACATACCAGGGGCTCAGCGTGCCATCGGTGTACCCCGCGCGGATCTCGACCTGGAGCCAGGTCCCCTCGGGGGTGTGCGCGTTCCACGAGACGATGGCCTCGTTCGCCGGCGTGGGCAGGGTGTGCACCGGCCCGGTCCAGGTGGCGTACGCCCAGGCGGCCTTGGTGCCGGTGTGCGGGTCGGTGTACTCGGTGGTCCCGGCCGGTTTCACGATGACGATGCCGGGCCGCGCCCCATCTCGCACCCGCACCCCGCGCACGGCGCCCTCCCGCCAGTCCGCGCTGGTGGTCCAGGCCCGGCAGTCCACGGTTGATCCGCCAGCGTTGGACGCCGCCTTGCGCGCCCCGCCCGCGCCATCGTCAGGGCCGGCGGCGCCGCGCGCTGAGGAGACGGCGGCCAGACTCGCGGTGGCACCGAGCGCGGCGGCCAGCAGGGTACGCCGTGGGGTCAGTCTGCTCATGGTGGGATTCCCCCAGTCATCCGATGTGACGGCAGGTGCACGACAGGTGGCCCCACTATGACCGCTGCGCGTCATCGGGGGCCAGTGACGCGTCGTACGACGCGCGTTTGCCACGGACATGGCTGCATGCCCGGCGATGCGTCCGCCGGTGCACTCGGTGGTGCGCCCGGCAGCACGCCCGGCGGTGCCGCCCCGGTAGTGCGCCCGGCAGGGCGCGCCTCGGCAGCGCCCCGCGGCACGGCCGGTGCCCAGCGGGCGTGCCCGGCTGCGGGCGGCCCCCTGACCGTAGGGTGACCCGGTGACCGCCCGCACTGATCCCTCGCTCGTCCAGCTCGCCGAGCGACTGCGCGCGCTACCGCCGTCTTGCGGCCCGGTCCGCCTCGTGGCCGTGGACGGCCACGCCGGGTCCGGCAAAACCACCTTCGCGGACCGCCTGGCCGCGGCTCTCGGTGGCGCCCCGGTGCTGCACCTCGACGATGTGGCCACCCACGCGGAACTTTTTGGCTGGACGGGCCGACTACACGAGCAGGTGCTGCGCCCGCTGGCGCGGGGCGCCGACGCGCATTACGAGACATACGACTGGCATGCGCGCCGGTTCACCGACCAGCGCACGCTGCCGCCTGCTCCGGTGGTCCTCATCGAGGGCGTCGGCGCCGGGCGGCGCGCGGTGCGGCCGTTTTTGGCAAGCCTGTTGTGGATGGAGTTGGCAGCACAGGACTCCTGGCGCAGGGGACAACGACGGGATGGACCCGAGATGTCCGGGTTCTGGAAGGGGTGGCTGGCAGCAGAGGGCGAGCATTTCGCCGCCGACCCATCCCGCCCCTACGCCCATGCCCTGGTTCTCCAGCGACGCACCGGGCGCAGAGCAACGGAAGGGAAGACGGAGGAGTGCGTCGAGGGGTACGTGGTGCTGCCGGGTCCCGGTGTCGCCGCGTGAGCCAGCGTTCGCCTCACTCTGCGTAAACGCCACCGCCATGCCACCCACCGCACCGGAACACAGCCAGACAAGTGCCTCAACTCGGCTTGACCCGGGGGCCATACAGGTCTTACGTTCTCAATGTGCGGCTTCTAGGGGCCGCCCACCAACGCGAAGCCCCCGATTGTTCCCCCGTGATCGGGGGCTTCGTTCTGCCTCCAGCACTGCGTTTTGCGCGCTTTGCGCCGCGGGTCGCTTACCCTGAGTAGCCATTTCCGGAATGACCCCTCTCGGATGACGGGAATCCCCGGGCAGCGACCGGATCACGCCCTTCCTGCACGAACAGCCGTGCGCACCCTTCGATCGACACCGTCTTCGCAGGTACGATGCCCATCAGTGCAGCCGATGGGCGGACGCACTGACACACTGGCCAATCCCCGGCCACGGCACGGCGGTTCGGCAAGGCGGCGGCGGGGCATCCGCCCGGCGCCACACCACGGGGGCTCGGTTTGTGGGGGATGTGATGGATTTCGGCATCCAGGGCTCGCAGGCCCCGGCCGATCTCGCCTGGCTGCGCGGCGTGGACGCGTACACCATGGGCGCTTATCCGCAGGCCGAGGAGGAGTTCAAAGCCGCGGTCGAACTCGATCCCGGCATGGCCGATGGCTGGCTCGGCCTGCACGCGCTGCGCGCCGACACGGCGACCGCGCTGCTGCGCATGTACCGCCACCGCGACCGGTTCGGCGAGCAGCGAGCCCGGCACCGGCGCTCGCTCAACTCCTGGTACTGGCTGGGCTGGTGGGTGCAGCCGGTCCTGGAGAGCGGCCGTGACCTGCTCCTGGCACACGCCTCACACTGGCTCGACGGCCGTCATGTACCCGAGCTCGACCGGGCGCTCGCGGGCTGTCCACCGGTGGAGGCCGATCCGCAGGCGCGTTTTTTGCACGCGTGCCGGGCTTATTTGGTCAAGGACTGGGAGCAGCTCGTACGGCACACCGAGCCACTGCTCCAGGACCCGCTGCTTGGCATCGAGGCGGGCCTGTTCGGGGGCATGGCCCGGGTCCGTCTGGAGATGTACAGCCAAGCGGAGCCGCTGCTCTCGGCTGCGCTGATGCGCTGCCGAAGTGAGCAACCGCAGCGCAAGGAGTTGCGCTACTGGCTGGCGCGCGCCCACGAGGGCATCGGCCGTAGCGCCGCGGCCCTGCCGCTGTACCGGGCGGTGCACCGTATCGACGCCACCTTCATGGACACCGCAGCGCGGTTGGCCGCCATCGCCGAGGGTGATGGCTTCGACGACAGCCAGGACCTGGCCGCCGTCTCCCTGGCCGGTGCCGGGCAGGACGCCATCGATGGGCTCGACAGCATCGAAACCGAGCCGCTGCCTGCGGCCGACCCGCTGGACGGGCGCGAGTTGCGTGCCGGGCCCGACCCGACGCTGAGCACCGCGGCGCAGGCCACCGATGGGCCTCGGGATCGGACCGCGGTCCCCGGCCGAGCGGGCGGCGGGCTGCCGCCCGGGCCATCCGATCCGCAGCTCTTGGCCGACACGCTCCTGGAACTGGACCGGATGGTCGGCTTGGAGCCGGTCAAACGCCAGGTGCGGGCGCTGTCGGCACAGTTGCACATGGCGCGGCTACGCACCGGGCAAGGGTTGCCGGTCCAGCCGCCCAAGCGCCACTTCGTCTTCTCGGGCCCTTCCGGCACCGGCAAGACCACCGTTGCGCGCATCCTCGGCCGGGTCTTCTACGCGCTCGGGCTGCTCGGTGGCGACCATCTGGTAGAGGCCGGCCGGGCCGACCTGGTGGGCGAGTACCTGGGACAGACGGCAGTCAAGGCCAACGAGTTGATCGACTCGGCGCTCGGTGGAGTGCTCTTCGTGGACGAGGCGTACAGCCTCTCCAATTCCGGCTACACCAAGGGCGACGCCTACGGCGACGAGGCACTTCAGGTGCTGCTCAAGCGCGCCGAGGACAACCGGGACCGGCTGGTGGTCATCCTCGCGGGCTACCCGGAGGGCATGGACCGGCTGCTCGCCGCCAACCCCGGGCTCGGTTCCCGCTTCACCACACGGGTGGACTTCCCCAGCTACCGTCCCGCGGAGCTGACCGCCATCGGCGGGGTGCTGGCCGCGGAGAACGGCGACCGCTGGGACGAGGAAGCCGTGGAGGAACTACAGAGCATCAGCGGCCACGTCGTGGACCAGGGCTGGATCGATGAGCTGGGCAACGGCCGCTTTTTGCGCACGCTGTACGAGAAGAGCTGCGCCTACCGGGATCTACGGCTCTCCGGCTGGAGCGGGACGCCGGGCCGCGAAGACCTGGCCACCCTGCGGTTGCCGGATCTCATGCAGGCGTACGGCGAAGTCCTCTCCGGTCGCGGCCCGACCGACCGCGACCGCAAGGACCCGCCGTTCGGCTAACCCCCGCGCCCTGCCCCACGCTCGCGCGGCCCCGGGCGGGCAACACGCGGGCGGGGGCAGGCGGGTCAGGGCCGAGCAGGCGGGTCAGGGCCGGGCGGTGGCCTCCACCGGCGCCCGGTGCGAGGGGTCGCGGACCTCGCCGACCAGCTTCTCCAGCACATCTTCCATGGCGACCAGGCCAAGGACCCGCCCCGACGCATCGGTGACCGCCGCCAGGTGGACTGCCGCCCGGCGCATCACCGTCAGCGCGTCATCCAGCGGCAGTTCGGCGTGCAGCATCTCGATCCGGCGCCATACGTGCTGCGGCACCGCTCGTTCGGGCTCCTCCAGGTCAAGGACGTCCTTTACGTGCAGATAGCCCATGAAGCCACCGCCAGGCCCGCGCACGGGAAAACGCGAGTAGCCGGTGCGTACGGTCAACTCCTCGATCTGCCGCGGTGTCACGGCCGGATCGACGCTCACCAGTTCCGCCGGGTCGAGCAGCACCTCGGTAACCGGTCGGCTGCCCAGTTCCAGAGCGTCCGCGAGGCGCTCTTGCTCACCTGGGGCGAGCAGCCCCGCCTGGCGGGAATCGGCGACCAGATCGGTGAGTTGCGCACGGGTGAATACCGCTTCCACCTCGTCCCTGGTCTCCACCCGAAACAGCCGCAGCACCAGGCGAGCGCACGCCCCGAACAGGGCGGTCACCGGGCGGCAGAGCCGCGCGAAGGCGACGAGCCCCGGCGCCAGCCACAGCGCGGTCAGCTCCGGTGCGGCCATCGCCAGGTTCTTCGGCACCATCTCGCCGATGACCAGGTGCAGGCAGACCACGACGGCCAACGCGATGGCGTAGCCGAGCGGATGGATGAGCTGGTGTGGGAGATGGACGGCGTGGAAGGCCGGCTCCAGCAGCTGGGCCACGGTCGGCTCGGCGACCGCGCCAAGCGTCAGGGAGCACACCGTGATGCCGAACTGTGCGGCGGCCATCATCTGCGGCAGGTTCTCCAAACCCTGCAACACGGTGCGGGCCCGGGCCGAGCCTGCCGCCGCAGCCGGTTCGATCTGGCTGCGGCGCACGGAGACGAGCGCGAACTCCGCGCCCACGAAGAAGCCGTTGGCGCATACGAGGAGGAGGGCGAACAGCAATTGCAGGACGCTCATCGGCCGGCCACCCGCGCGGCCGGGGCGCGTACGACCTGCGCCGGTGCGCCCGCAGCGTCCCCCGCAGCATCCACTGGGGTTCGGGGCACATCCACCGAGGCCGGGCAGCGCGCCCCGTCCGCCGTGCCACGGGGCCCGATCGGGACCGGGCACGTTTCCGTACGCGGGGCGTGCACGGCCGTGGTGCCGGCGCCCGCGGACACCGGCAGCGCCGCCGACACCAGGCCCATCCGAACGATGCGCATGCGTTCGGCGCGATGGTGGCTGACCTGGCGGACCGCCAGCCGCCAGCCGCCGGGCAGTTCGGCGGTGTCGCCCGGGACGGGGATGCGTCCGAGCAGTCCCGCAATCAGCCCTGCCGCCGTCTCGTACGGGCCGTCTGGCACCGAGAGCCCGATCGTCAGCAGCGTGTCGATGCGGCAGCTTCCGTCCGCCTCCCAGGCCAGCCTGCCGTCGTCGCACGCCACCTGGACCAGCTCCGGCAGGTCCGCCGCGTCGTGTTCGTCGCGTACCTCTCCGACCAGCTCTTCCACGATGTCCTCCAGCGTGACGACTCCGGCCGTGCCGCCGTACTCATCCACGACGACGGCTATCGGCTGCTCGCTGCGCAGCTGCTCCAGGAGCGGTTGCACCGGCAGCGTCCTGGGCACCATGAGCGGCGACTGCGCGATGGTGTCCACCGGGGTGCGCAGCCGGTCGGCTGCCGGGACCGCGAGCGCGTCCTTGAGGTGGACCATGCCGATCACCTCGTCCAGCCGGTCCCGGTAGACGGGAAAGCGGGACAGGCCGGTGGCGCGGGTGAGGTTGAGAACGTCTTGGGCGGTCGCCGTCGCTTGGAGGGCGCTGACGCGCACCCGGGGCGTCATCACATGGTGCGCGGTGAGGCCGGCGAGGGAGAGCGTACGGACGAAGAGGTCGGCGGTGTCCTGCTCGATGGCGCCGGCGCGGGCCGAGTGCCGAGCGAGCGAGACGAGTTCGCCGGGGGTACGGGCCGAGGCCAGTTCCTCGGTCGGCTCCACGCCCAGGGTCCGCACCAACCGGTTGGCCACCGTGTTCAGTGCGGTGATCAGTGGCCGAAAGAAGCGGGCGAAGGCGTGTTGCGGTCCCGCTGCGAAGCGGGCGACCTGGAGCGGCCGGGAGACGGCCCAGTTCTTGGGCACCAGTTCGCCGATGACCATTTGGACAGCGGAGGCCACCAGCATTCCGACCACCACGGCAAGGCCCGGCACGGCGCCTGTCGGGGCCCCGGTTGCGGTGAGCGGGCCGGCCAGCAGATATCCGAGGGCGGGTTCGGCGAGCATGCCGACCACCAAGGAGGTGATGGTGATGCCCAGTTGGGTTCCGGAGAGCTGGAAGGAGAGCTCGCGCAGCGCGTTGACCACGGTGCGGGCCCGGCGGTCGCCGCCGGCGGCGGCCCGTTCCGCTTCCGGTCGCTCCACGGTGACCAGACCGAACTCGGCGGCCACGAAGAAGCCGTTGGCAAGGATGAGGACGAACGCCGCGGCGAGCAGCGTCAGGGAAACGGTGAGGCTCATGCCGCCGCCTCCCAGACGCGTGGAGAGGCGGCGCGGGTACTACAGGACGAACCGTCCATCGCTGGAGGAATTCACTCCTCGGATCGCAGGAGCCTGCCCGGCCACGCGCAACGCGCGCTCAGCCACCGGGAGGCGGGGCGCGGTGCGCGCCTTGGGCACCAGAGTAATCACGGAGCGAGCGCCGGGGCAGGAATCGTCAGCGGGTATGGTCGCCGCTCCCGTACGCCTCGGTGAGTGCGCGCAGCGTCCGCGCATCGTCGATCGCCTGCGCCTTCGCGATGCCGGGCTGGATGCCGAGCGCCGGCAGGCTCGTACCGTCGGCGAGGTCGAGAAAGACCCAAGGGTCGCCGGGCCGCAGATTGACCCGCAAGATCTCCGGCCACTCCAGATGCCGCCTGACGGTCAAGTTGGTGACGGTCACGCCATCGGCCTCGGCGACCACCTTGGGGCGGGCGAGGATCGCGAGCACGCCGCAGAACAGCAGCCCGATGAAGATGAAGCTGATGCGCTCCCCCGGGCTGAGTGAGGGCAGCAGCAGCGCGATGGCCACCAGCGTGACCAACATCAAGATGCCGACGAGCAGCAACACGATCCTGGTGCGGGTCGGGCGGAAGGTGACCGGCAGCTCAGGCAGGGGCGCGGGGGCGGACACTCGGCTGGCCTCTCAGATTTACGGTAGGGCGGTTACCGCGGGGCCTGTGCCGGCGAGCCCGGCTCAGGCCAGGGCCTGCGGCGGTCCAGCGGGCAGGCGTGGTCCGCCCGCGCAGGGTGCGCACGGTGCGGTACCAGTGGGGTCACAGCCGGCAGGCGTGAATGCCGGTGGTGAGGATCGCGCGGGCGCCGAGGTCGTACAACTCGTCCATGATCTTCTGGGCTTCGCTGGAGGGGACCATCGAGCGGACCGCGACCCAGCCCTCGTGATGCAGCGGCGACACGGTGGGCGACTCAAGACCGGGAGTGAGAGCCACGGCCCGCTCCACGTGTTCGACGCGGATGTCGTAGTCCATCATCACGTACCGGCGGGCGACCAGGACGCCCTGCATGCGGCGCAGGAACTGCTGGACCTTGGGGTCGTCGGTGGCCTCGCCTGCGCGCCGGATGACGATCGCCTCGGACTCCAAGATCGGCTCGCCGATGATCTCCAGGCCGGCGTTGCGCAGCGTGGTGCCGGTCTCCACGACGTCGGCGATGATCTCGGCGACGCCGAGCTGGATGGCGGTCTCCACCGCGCCATCGAGGTGGACGACGGCGGCGTCCACGCCGTTGTCAGCCAGGTGCTTGGTGACCAGGCCGGCGAAGGAGGTGGCGACGGTCATGCCGCCGAACTCGCGTACGTCCTTGGCTGTGCCAGGCCGGGTGGCGTAGCGGAAGGTGGAGCTGGCGAAACCGAGCTGCATGATCTCCTCGGCCTGCGAGCCGGAGTCGAGCAACAGGTCGCGGCCGGTGATGCCGATGTCGAGGCGACCGGAGCCGACGTAGACGGCGATGTCGCGCGGGCGCAGAAAGAAGAACTCGACCTCATTGGCGCTGTCCACCAAGACCAGTTCGCGCCGGTCTTTGCGCTGCCGATAGCCGGCCTCATGGAGCATCGCCGACGCAGGCTCGGACAGTGAACCCTTGTTGGGGACGGCGATGCGCAGCATGAGCTCAGCTTCCTTTGTACGGGGGGCAGACGTAAGGGCCAACGGATGTGGCCGTCAGGTCGAAGGGGCAGTGCGGGACGTTACGGGATTCCCGGGCCTTGGGGAGGGCGCCGAGAGGATGCCGCGCGGCGGACGCGGGGTGGGTCCGCCGCGGCGGCGCGACATCACAGGCGAGCGTATACGTCGTCGAGGGAGATCCCTCGGGCGACCATCATCACCTGAACGTGGTACAGGAGTTGGGAGATCTCCTCGGCGGTGGCGTCGGCGCCCTCGTACTCGGCGGCCATCCACACCTCCGCGGCCTCCTCGACAACCTTCTTGCCGATGGCATGCACGCCCTTGCCGACCAGTTCGGCGGTGCGGGACGTGCTGGGGTCGCCGGTGGCGGCTTTGTGCTGGAGCTCGGTGAACAGCTCCTCGAATGTCTTGTTGGCCATGGTGGTACTTACCCTACGGGGTGCCGATGGCGGGTTCAGCGCCAGGGCTCGGAGATCGAGCGCAGGGTGGTTGCGGTGGCGATGGCGGCGGTGACCGCCTCGTGGCCCTTGTCCTCGCGGGAGCCATCAAGGCCGGCCCGATCCACCGCCTGCTTCTCATCGTCGCAGGTCAGCACGCCGAAACCGATCGGGACTCCGGTATCGACGCTGACCTGCGTCAGGCCCTGGGTGACGCCCTGGCAAACGTATTCGAAGTGTGGGGTGCCGCCCCTGATGACCACGCCGAGGGCCACGATGGCGTCATAGCCGCGGCCGGCGAGGACCTTGGCGACCACCGGAAGCTCGAAGCTGCCCGGTACGCGGAGCACGGTCGGCTCATCGATGCCGAGCTCGGTCAGCGCGCGCAGCGCGCCGGACACCAGGCCCTCCATGACCTGCTCGTGCCACTGCGCCGCGATGACGGCGACCCGCAGGTCACCGCAGTTCTTCACGGACAGTTCGGGGGCGCCTTTGCCGCTCATGTCTCTCCTTGGTGCTGTGTGCTGAATAAACTAAATAACCTGAATCAACCGAATTAATGGACTAGGCCGGACTCACCGGACGAGCTGATGCAGCCGCACTAGCCCATATAGGGGTAGTGCGTCGTGGGGCCCGGGCGCGCCGCATCCGGGGTGTCACAGGGTGCGCTGCTGGTGGTGGTGGTGGCTGGGTGTCGTGGCGGCTGGGTGGGGACGGGCTTACTGGTCGCAGGTGGTGCTGTGCTCAGGGTCGAGCCAGGGCAGTTCGTGCCCCATGCGGTCGCGCTTGGTCCGCAGGTAGCGCAGGTTGTGCTCGCCGGCCTGGACCGGCATCGGCTCGCGTCCGGTGACCACGATGCCGTGCTCGGTGAGCGCTGCGGCCTTGTGGGGGTTGTTGGTCATCAGCCGTACCGAGCGGACCCCGAGGTCGGCGAGGATCTGGGCGCCCGCGGCATAGTCCCGCGCGTCGGCGGGCAGGCCGAGTTCCAGGTTGGCGTCAAGGGTGTCCCGGCCGCGCTCTTGCAGTTCGTACGCGCGCAGCTTGGACAGCAGCCCGATGCCGCGGCCCTCGTGGCCGCGTAGATACAGCACGATGCCGCGGCCTTCGGTGGTCACTCGCTTGAGGGAAGCCTGGAGTTGGGGGCCGCAGTCGCAGCGCTGGGAGCTGAAGATATCGCCGGTCAGGCACTCGGAGTGCACCCTGACCAGTACGTCATCACCGTCGGCGAGGTCGCCTTGGACCAGTGCGATGTGCTCGATGCCGTCCACGGTGGAGCGGTAACCGTACGCCTGGAAGTCGCCGAAGGCAGTGGGCAGTCGGGTCTGGGCCTCGCGGCGCACGGTGGGTTCGGCCGTGGCGCGGTAGGCGATCAGGTCTTCGATGGAGATGATCGCGAGGCCGTTCTTGCGGGCAAAGGGCACCAGCTCGGGCAACCGCAACATGGCGCCGTCCTCGCCCGCGATCTCCACGATGGCGGCGGCGGGGCGCAGCCCGGCGAGCCGGGCCAGGTCAACGCTGGCCTCCGTGTGTCCGTTGCGGGCGAGTACGCCGCCGGGGCGGGCCCGCAGCGGAAAGACGTGACCGGGGCGCACGAAGTCGGTCGGGGCGCTGTGCCGGTTGGCGAGCAGCCGGATGGTGGCGGCCCGGTCGGCGGCGGAGATGCCGGTGGTGACGCCGTGCTCGGGGCCCGCGTCCACCGAGACGGTGAAGGCCGTGCGCATCGACTCGGTGTTCTCCTCGACCATCTGCGGCAGGTCGAGGCGGTCGATGTCGGAGCTCTCCAGTGGCACGCAGATCAGGCCCCGGCATTCGCTCATCATGAAGGCGACGATCTCGGGGGTGGCCTTTTCGGCGGCGATGACGAGGTCGCCCTCGTTCTCGCGGTTCTCATCATCCACGACCACCACGGGCCGACCGGCGGCGATCTCGCTGATGGCCCGCTCCACCGAGTCAAGGGCCAGGCTTTCGCTGGTAGTGCCGGTGGGGCCGGTGCGGTCGGCGGAATGCAGGTCGTACCAGTTCAGTGACGCGGTCATGCGGGCGCTCCTTCCAGGACGGGCGCGCCCGTACGGGAGCGCAACCACCAGTCGCGGGCGCCCCACAGGGCGAGCGCGAGATAGACGACATAGACCAGGCCGGAGAAGGCCAGGCCGCTACTGAAGGCGAGCGGGACGCCCACCAGGTCCACCAGCAGCCAGGCGAACCAGAACTCGACCAGGCCGCGGGCCTGGGCGACCATCGCTGTGAGGGTGCCGACGAAGATGTACGCGTCGGGCCAGGCGTTCCAAGACAGCTTGGGCACGAGGGTGAACAGTGCGCCGACGGCGAGGGTGCCCGCGGCGGTGCAGCCGATGAGCACGGCGCGCTCTCGCCAACTCGCGAAGCGCACCGCTAGCTGCCCGCCTTGGTCCTGGGGCCCGCCATGCCACTTCCGCCAGCCCCAGGCGGCTACGGCCATGACCAGAAGCTGTTTGCCGACGCCACCGCTGAGGTGGGCAGCGGCGTAGGCGGTGACGAGCACGGCGCCGGCGACGAACTGCACGGGCCAGGTCCACATCGAGCGCCGCCAGCCCAAAGCGAGGGCGGCGAGCCCGAAGAGGTTGCCGATCATGTCGGACCAGATGACGTGCTGACCGAAGAGCTGAAAGGCATCGTCGCGCAGCCAGTCGCCTATCTGCTGCCACGGGCTCACCGGACGCCCCCTTCGGGTGCGGGGGCAGCGCCAGGCGTCGGGGCCGTGTCGAGGGCCGAAGCCGTGCTGGGGGCCGAGCCGGCACTGGCGGCCGAAGCCGCCTCGGGTGCGGCGCTCGTCGTGCCGGGGAGCCCTGCGCCTGGCACTGCGCCGTGGGCGAGTAGCCGCTCCACGTACTTGGCGAGGACGTCCACCTCCAGGTTGACGGGATCGCCGACCTGCTTGATGCCCAACGTGGTGAGGGCGAGGGTGGTGGGGATGAGGCTGACGGTGAAGTGGTCGGCGCCGGCCTCGACGACGGTGAGGCTGATGCCGTCCACGGTGATGGAGCCCTTGTCGACCACGTAGCGGGCCAGCTCGGGCGGCAGTGCGACGGTGACGACCTCCCAGTGTGCGCCGGGTACACGCTCGGTGATCACGCCGGTGCCGTCCACATGGCCCTGGACTAGGTGTCCGCCGAGCCGGCCGCCGAGCTCCATCGGGCGCTCCAGGTTGACCCGAGAGCCGGGCTTGAGGGCACCGAGGCTGGAGCGCAGCAGCGTTTCGGCCATCACATCGGCGGTGAACGCGCCATCGGCGACGTCCACGACGGTCAGGCAGACGCCGTTGACGGCGATGGAGTCGCCGTGCCGCGCATCGGCGGTGACCTGCGGTCCACGGATACACAGTCGGGCAGAGCGGGCGGAGCTCTCGCCGGGGGTGGCGGGAAGCGCTTCGCCCTGCTCTTCGATGGCGGCGATCTCACCCAGTTCTTCAACGATTCCGGTGAACACGTCAGCTCTCCTGAGTGGTGGTGGGAGTGGCCTGCCGCTGGGGCACGGCCGTGATGCGCAGGTCGGGGCCGATGCGGGCGGTATCGGTCACGCTTAGCCGCAACGCCCGCCCGATGGTGGTGATTCCGGCATCGGCGAGGGCGGCTGGCCCTGCGCCAAGCAGTACGGGAGCGAGATAGCCGACGACCTTGTCCATGAGGCCGGCGGCGATGAACGCCCCGGCCAGCGTCGGGCCGCCTTCGAGCAGCACGGATCGCACGCCCTGTGCGTGGAGCGCGGCGAGCAGCGCCGGGATGTCCAGGCCGTGCCCGCGTGGTCCTGGCGGCAGCCGCAGCACGCGGGCCAGCCCGTCCAGGTGCCAGGTGTCGGCGTCCTCGGCGACAGCGATCAGGGTGGGGGCGGTGCCGTCCAGGACGCGGGCGCCGGGGCGTACGACGACGGCACGCGTGTCCACCACGACCCGCAGCGGCTGGTCCACGTCGCCCTGGGCGAGGCGTGCGGCGAGCTGCGGGTCATCGAGACGTGCGGTGCCGGAGCCGACGACGATGGCGTCGGCCTCGGCGCGCAGCCGGTGGACGTCGGCGCGCGCCTCGGGAGAGGTGATCCAGCGGCTGGTGCCATCGGCCGCGGCGATCCGCCCGTCGAGCGTTGCGGCGTATTTCCACAGCACGAACGGGCGCCCCGTACGCATCGAGGTCAGCCATGCCTCGTTGCCCGCTGCCGCCTGCTCGGCGAGCAGCCCGCCCGCGGTGTCGATGCCGGCGGCGGCCAGGGTGGCGGCGCCACCGGTGGCCTGCGCGGTGGGGTCGGCGACGGCGTAGACGACGCGGGCGATGCCGGCCTCGACGAGGGCGCGGGAGCACGGTGGGGTGCGGCCGGTGTGGTCACAGGGTTCGAGAGTGACGACGGCGATGCCGCCGCGGGCCCGCTCGCCCGCCGCACGCAGGGCGTGCACCTCGGCGTGCGGTCCACCCGCCCGCTGGTGCCAGCCTTCGCCTACGGGCTGTCCAGCGGCATCGAGGACGACACAGCCGACGACGGGGTTGGGGCTGGTGTGGCCGAGGCCGCGGGCGGCGAGCGCGATGGCGCGGCGCATGGCGGCCGTCTCAGCCGCGATTGCCTCGTGGGTGGCCACCGGGTCCTCCTGCCTCTTCGGGCACGGACTCCGGGGCTGTCGGAACGACAGAAAAACGGACGGAACACACCAAGGGACGCCACGGTCGGGATACAGCCCACCCGCAGGGTGAGTGCTCAACAGCGGCGCACCGGTGCTCGCCCGCCGCGCACTGCCTCCCATCCGGACTTTAACCGTCGGTCCAGGAGTTTCACCTGGTCAACCGGCCGCTGGAGGCGGACGGGTCGCGGACTATAACCGCCGGTTCGGACTTTCACCGACCCCGGAGTGCGCTGACGTCACTGGTACGGGTTCCAGTCTGCCATGGGTGCACGGGGGCGCGCGGGCCGACCTTTGTGGTCTGACTCACAGGGTTGGCTCGCAGGATGGCTGAAACCGGTCGTTGAAATCTTGGCCGAACTGGAACTCCCGGGCCCCATCTTCGCGTTGCTATTGGTCCATACCTATTGACGCTTTGGTCTAGTCCTCTTAACCTCTGGCACACCTCCGAGGAAATCGGCCCGGGGCGTGCGCACGCCTCGGGCCTCCACCCCACCTCCCACATCGCACGCCCCACACGTGTGTACGGCTCCCCCACCGCACGACTCACCCCCGCGAGCTCCACCGAGCCCCTTCCAGGAGGAACCGATCGTGTTGTCTCGTATCCGCGCGAGAGCCATGCTTGCGGCGACGGCCGCCGCTGTCGCCGGACTCCTCATCAGCACCCTTTCAGCGACCGAGTCACACGCCGAAGACCAGTCCGCCTGTCGCCCCGACGGCATGTACCGCACCCCTGGCGTAGACGTCCCGTACTGCTCGGTCTACGACAGCGACGGCCGCGAGAAGATGGGCGCCGACCACAAGCGCCGCGTCATCGGCTACTTCACGAGTTGGCGCACCGGCAAGGACGGCACCCCCGGGTATCTGGCCTCGAACATTCCGTGGGACAAGGTCACCCACCTCAACTACGCCTTCGCGCACGTGGACAAGGGCAACAAGCTCTCCGTTGGCCCGGACAGCGCCAACAACCCATCGACCGGCATGACCTGGCCGGGCGTCGAGGGTGCCGAAATGGACCCGGCCTTCCCGTACAAGGGCCACTTCAACCAGCTCAACAAGTTCAAGAAGCAGCACCCGAACGTCAAGACGCTGATCTCGGTCGGCGGTTGGGCCGAAACCGGCGGCTACCTCGACGAGAACGGTGGGCGCGTCAAGTCCGGCGGCTTCTACTCGATGGCCACCAACGCAGACGGCTCCGTCAACCAGGCGGGCATCAACACCTTCGCCGACTCCGCCGTGGACTTCATCAAGAAGTACGGGTTCAACGGCGTGGACATCGACTACGAGTACCCCACCTCGATGAAGGACGCGGGCCACCCGCAGGACTGGCCGCTGGCCAACGCTAGGCGCGGCGGGCTCAACAAGGGGTACGCGGCGCTGATGAAGACGCTGCGCGAGAAGCTGGACCGGGCGAGCGCAGCGGACGGCAAGCACTACCTGCTGTCGGTGGCGGCCCCCTCGTCGGGCTATTTGCTGCGCGGCATGGAGACGTACCAGACCACCAAGTACCTGGACTACGTCAACATCATGTCGTACGACCTGCACGGTGCCTGGAACGAGTTCGTCGGGCCCAACGCTGCGCTCTACGACGACGGCAAGGACGCCGAACTGGCCAAGTGGGGCGTCTACACCGCCTCGCAGTACGGCGGACTCGGCTACCTCAACAGCGACTGGGCCTACCACTACTTCCGCGGCTCCATGCCGGCGGGACGGATCAACCTCGGCCTGCCGTACTACACGCGTGGCTGGAAGAACGTGAACGGCGGCAAGAACGGGCTGTGGGGCACGGCGAAGGCCGCCTCGTGTCCAGCCGGGTCCGGGCTGACCGAATGTGGTGACGGCGCGGTCGGCATCGACAACCTCTGGCATGACAAGGACGACAACGGCAAGGAATCCCCGGCCGGTTCCAACCCGATGTGGCACGCCAAGAACCTGGAGAAGGGCGTCGTCGGCGACTACGTCACTCGCTACGGATTCCCCGCCGACACCAAGCTCACCGGCAGCTACGCCCGCAACTACGACACCACGCTGACCGCCCCTTGGCTGTGGAACGCCGACAAGAAGGTGTTCTTGTCCACCGAGGACGAGCAGTCGGTGAAGACGAAGGCGCAGTACGTCGTGGACAAGGGCCTGGGCGGCACGATGATCTGGGAGCTTGCGGGCGACTACGCGTTCAACGCGGGCAAGGGTCAGTACGAGCAGGGCAACACGCTCACCACCGCGCTGTACGACGCCTTCAAGGCGGCCCCGGCGTACGGCGCCAAGCGCGCCACGACCCAGCTGCCGACCGAGGCCGTCGATCTCGATGTGAGCTTCCGGGACTTCCCGCTGGGTGACTCGAACTACCCGATCAGCCCGAAGGTGAACATCACCAACAACACCAAGACCGCCATTCCGGGCGGGGCGGAGTTCCAGTTCGACTACGCCACGTCCTCCCCCAACAACGCCAAGGATCAAAGCGGCTGGGGCCTGAAGGTCATACGCAGCGACCACACGGGCAACAACATTGGCGGCCTCAAGGGCGACTACCACCGAACGTCGTTCAAGCTGCCGAGTTGGCAGTCGGTGGCACCGGGCGCGTCGGTGACCGTTGACCTCGTGTACTACCTGCCGACCTCTACGCCGTCGAACTGGACGGTCTCCTTCAGCGGGAAGACCTATGCGCTCGCCGGCGACCTGGCGCGCGGCACCACGATCGTCGAGCCGGGCGGCGGCACCACCGGCGGCACCACGGGCGGCACCACCGGCGGCGGCCAGTGCACCGCACCGGCGTGGGACCGGGCCGCCGTGTACAACGGCGGCGCGACCGTCTCCCACAAGAGCCACACCTGGAAGGCCAAGTGGTGGACCCAGGGCGGAGAGCCGGGCGCCGACGGTGTCTGGCAGGACCAGGGAGCTTGCTAATCCCTTGAACCGCCCGGCGGCTCCCCTGAACCGCCTGGCGGCTCCTCTGAACCGCCCGGCGGCGGTGGAGTGGTCATCACCCGCCGCCGGGTGCACCACCGGGCCGAGCCCCCTACCCAGCGGCGGGGGCCCGGTCCGGTGACCAACGTGGCAGCGCCGGGCCCCCAGCGGGCCCGGCGCTCGCGCGTCCGCGGCTGCGGGCTCAGTTCGCTGGCGTACAGCGGCGGGCTGAGCCTTTGCCAGGCAGCGGCGGGCTCAGCTCTCCGGCGCGAAGAGGTCGTCTTGCGCCGCGTCCATCGCGGTGAGTACCGCGCCTCGTAGCACCGCCGCGCCGCCCATGGTGCCCGCGCGCACCTCAAGCCGGACCGGGGACATCCGGGCGACCCGCTCCTGTACGCGTCGGGCCAGTTCATCGCCGCCGGCCAGGCCGGTCTCGCCGCCGATGACCACGCAGCCCGGGTCGAGTACGGCGCTGACGGCGGCGGCGCCGATGGCCACCCCGTCCGCGTACGCGTCGAGGAAGGCATCTTCCACAGCGGCCCCTTCGCTCCCCTGCACCGCGGCGACGGCGGAGCGCAGCGCTTGCTCGGCCGCGTGGATGTCCACGCCCTCGCTCGCGAGGCCATGCGAGCGAACGAGCGCGCACAGTCCGGGGCCACCCGCTAGCGAGTGGAAACCGCCCTCGCAACCGGTCCAGGCGGGCAACTTGCCGGTCCCGGGGACCGGCAGAAACCCGATCTCCCCCGCGCCGCCGGACGCGCCCCGGCGCAGCACCCCGTCCAGGACGACCGCGGCACCCGTACCCCCGCCCAGCCACAGCAGCACGAAGGTGTCCCGGTCGCGGGCGGCGCCTAGCCGCTGCTCGGCGACGGCGGCGAGGTTCGCCTCGTTCTCCAGCAGCAGTTGCGTGGGGAAGCGCTCGCGCAACGCCGTGACCAGGGCCGTATGCCACTGCGGCAACCAGCCGGTATGCCCCAGGGTGCCGGTGACCGGGTCGAGGAGGCCGGGCGCGCCCACGCCGACGCTGTGGAGCGGCACCGCCCCGGCCTGGGCCGCGGTACGGGTCAGCAACTCCACGGCCGCCTCCACCGCGGGCAGACCGGCGTCGGGCCCACCCGGTGCGCTCGCGGTCTTCGCATCGATGGGCAGCGACGCCTCGGCCAGGGTGCGACCCAGCAGATCGGCCACACAGACCGAGACGCTGTCGGTGCGTACGTCCACTCCGGCCAGGTGGGCACGGTCCGCGACGATGCCGTAAAGCCGGGCGTTGGGTCCGCGCCGCTCGGCGCCCGCCTCACCGACCACGGTGATCAGATGGGCGTCTTGCAGGCGTTCCACGAGGTCGGCCACGGTGGGGCGGGAGAGCCCCGTGAGCGTCTTGAGTTGACCCGCCGTCAGCGGACCTTCGCGCTGGAGAAAGCCCAGCGCCAACCGGTCGTTGATGGCGCGGGCGGTGCTTGGAGAGGCGGTCTTCCCGCCGGAGTGCACGCGCGTCGGGGTCATACGGGAATCCTTGCACGGCCCGCAGAAATTCTCTATTTATCAGGCAGGCTTCCTGATAGTTTCGGCGCGCTCCGGGGAACGCTTCCTCGGGAGCCCCCGCAAGCGGGGCGCAACACGGGGCCGGGAGGGCTGGACAGCATGGTGGACGCCGGAGCAAGAGGGGGTGCCGAAGGCGCCGAGGGTGCCGAGGGTGCCGAACGCGCCACGGACGCCAGCGATGCCCGGGATGCACAAGAGGCTCAAAAAGCTGACGGCGCTGACGGCACTGACGAAGCTGAAGGCGCCGAAAACGCTAAAACCGCTCAAAACGCTAAAAACACAGCCAGCGTGGCGCGGCAGCAGCTACGCCGGGCACGGATCGCCGTGGCCCTGGCGTTCGCCGTGCACGGCGCGGTCACCGGCAGCTTTGCCACCCGCGTCCCCTGGGTGCAGGAGCATACGGACGTCAGCGCGGGCCAACTCGGCCTGGCGTTGGCCTTTCCCGCGCTCGGCGCCTCGCTCGCGATGCCGCTGGCGGGCTGGGTCAGCCACCGCTTTGGCGCCCGGACGGCGCTGCGCGGGTTGCTCGCGCTGTGGACGCTCTCGCTCGCGCTGCCCGCGCTGGCGCCGGGGCTGGTCGCGCTGTGCGGGGCGTTGTTCGTTTACGGCGCCACGGCCGGGATGTCGGACGTGGCGATGAACGCGCTCGGCGTGGAGACCGAGGACCGCCTGGGCCGTTCGATCATGTCCGGGCTGCACGGGATGTGGAGCGTGGGCGCGTTGGTCGGCTCGGTGGCCGGTACGGTCGCGGCACATGCCGATGTGGACGCCCGGCCGCATCTGGCGGTGACCGCGGCAGTGCTGACGGTGCTCGGCGTGCTCGCCTGTCGGGGCGTGTTGGATCTGCGCAGCGGACCGGATGAACATCCGCCGCCCCGGTTCGCGCTGCCGCCGAGGTCGGCGCTCATCATCGGTGCGGTGGGGTTTTGTGCGGTCTTCGCCGAGGGGGCGAGCTTGGACTGGTCGGCCATCTACCTCCGGGACGAGTTGAACACCTCGCCTGGCCTGGCTGCGGCCTCCACCACGGCGTTCGCCTGCACGATGGCGGTGGCCCGGCTGGCCGGGGACGCGGTGGTGACCCGTTTCGGGCCAGTGCGCACGGTGCGTACCGGCGGGGTGTGCGCGACGCTGGGCGGCCTGCTGGTGGTCGCAGCCACCCATCCGGCCATGGCGCTGGGCGGCTTCGCGCTGCTGGGGCTTGGCGTCGCCGTGGTGGTGCCGCTGGCGTTCGCCGCAGCGGGGCGCAGCGGCCCGGCTCCGAGCCAGGCCATAGCGGGCGTAGCGACCATCACCTACACCTCGGGCCTGATCGCCCCATCGGCCATGGGCTCGGTGGCCGATGTGACCTCCCTGACGGTCTCCTTCGGCGTGGTCACGCTGCTCGCCTTGGGCCTGGTCGTCGGCGCGGGAGTGCTCCGCACGGCGGGCCACGGCAGCCGGCCCCCGACGACGCGGGACGAGCGGGGCGGCCCAGCCTCCGGCACCCCCAACACCGCCCCCGCCCCGGGCGAGTCGGGCCCGGAAGGCCGCAAGGCGTAGGGATACGGGCGACAGTGGCCAATCCGCCCTACGCCGCCGCGTAACGGGGAGGGCCAGGCACGCAACGGATCTGCCGCCCTATGTGACCGATGCGGCAGATCCGTTGCGCGTTAAATGAGAGCCAAGCATGTGGCAGTTCTACGTCGCCGAGGTCTCTTTATCTCCGCTAGGCCACTCGAACAGGACGACGTGCCAATGACTCTTCTCGTGCATGAGTTCAACCGTTTCCCGCAGCGAGCGCCCCGCACTGTCAGAAGTTGCCAGGGAGACCGTGCCCATGTACTCGCCCATGAGGTCGTACCGAATGGGCGCTTTCATAATGGTTAGCCCCTTGCCGCCCTTGGATCGAATGATCTCGTCCGCCTGTTTCCGTGACCACGGCTTGTCGGGGGCAGATCCGACGTCAAGAAGGGCCTTCACGTCACGGTCATTGAGGGCTTCGACGTAGCGCTTGACTGCGTCCCGAGCCCCAGGAGGCGGGCTACTGCTCTCAGAGGTACCGCCAGCGTCGGCGGAGCTACAACCCGCGGTGAGGAGCAACGCAACGGTTGCTACGAGCATGCGTCGCCTGCTCATGGCGCCTCCTAAGGTGGTCTTTTGCATCGAGGTCCGAACGGCTCGTCACACTTGATCACTCGGTCCGGTAACTGCGGTAGATCCGGCGGCCTTCGGCTGAGCATGCGATCCGACCAAGGAACACACAACACCCAGCACGAAGGCCGTGGGGATGGGTCTGTCGCATCACGTCGTCCGCCAGGCTTCGATTGCGGGGTTGTCACGCTTGCGGGGTGAGTCCTACTCCTTTCCGACCAGGCGTGCGGATGGACTGTTCGAACTCGTGGACGCGGTGTTGTGCGCGGACGGGCCGGTCCTGTTCCTGGTGGAATTGTCACCGGTCGGCGAACACCGGCGGGGACACGGCGGGCTCTACGACGCCCCCGCCGCGGGCCGGGTCGCGCGACCGGCTGCGACGGGCCCTGGCCACGGAGCCATTGCCAAGGCCGGCGGGCGGGCGGCCAACTGATCCTTGCCGCTGACCTGGCCTGCTGGCTTGCGGCCCAGCGCCCCCACCTCACCGCAACGAAGTCTGTGCCACACCCACGGGCGGGGCAAGAACCAGCACATCCCCGTTCCTGACTGGCCCCACTCGATGATCCGCGCGCTGGAGACCGGCCGACGTTCCCGGACCGCACCACTGGACGCACCACGCCTGCCACCGGGCGCGACACCGCCACCGCACAGGCAGCTGCGCGAACTCGTCGAACGACTCATCACCCCGACCCCAGCAGCACACGACCACCTCGGGCACACCGGGGAAGACCCCGCACCGCGGCATCCGCCGCTCGGCCCCTCCCGGGCCCGGCACGCCCGCGGCCGTCCGCGCCGGGCCCGGGTATCGTCCGTGGCCCCGGCAGACCCCGTATCCACCTGATCATCTCGCTGACACGGCCTTGGCCCCCGTGGCCGGGTGCGGAGATCGGATCGGTAGAGCGAAGTGGCGCACTCGCACGGGCAACGGCGGCGCCGTGAGGCGCCGCCGCTGGGAGGCGTGCTGACGTGCGCGCGGTCCTAGGCCCGGAAGCAGAAGCCCTGAGAACCGAACCCCCAACACTGAACGGACTGTTGAGTGGTGTCTGACTTGCCCGAGTCGTCGGTGACTGTGAGGTTCACCGTGTAGGTGCCGTTGCGGGGTGGATAGGTGTGGCGCGCGGTGCTGCCCGATTCCCGTGTGCCGTCACCGAAGTCCCATGCGTACGACGTGATGGCGCCGTCCTCGTCCGATGAGGCGGTCCCGTCGAACGTGCAGGTGAGCGAGGCGCCCTGGCAGGAAGCGGTGAAGTGGGCGGTGGGCTTGCCGGTGGGTGGGGTTGGGGCGTCGTCGAGTTGTTCGTTGGCCCAGTCGCCCATGACGCCGTTCATTTTCCCGTGCGCGTTGTAGGAGGCGCAGTCGGTGCGCAGCCAGGAGAAGACGCCGTAGACCTTGCCGTTGTGAAGATAGGGTCCGCCGCTGTCGCCCTGGCACAGGCCGGTACTGCCGTCACCATAACCGTCGCATATCATGTACCTGTCATCAAACTGCTGGTTGATGTTCTTGCAGTTCTGGCTGGCCACGACAGGCAGGGTTGTCTCGTAGAGCAAGGTGTTCTTCTGGGCATCCTGTGCGTCGGTCTTGCCGTATCCGAGCGCGGTTCCCCTTGTGCCGACCGGCAGGGCGTCGCCCGACCGGGCGATCGGCGGGAAAGCCATGCCCTGCGGAGTCGGTATGTCGGTCTTGGTGAGGATGACGGCGACATCGAAGCCGGTGCGCCAACCGTCGTTCGGATTGTAGTTCGGGTGCGTGCGGTACTCCGCGATCTCGACGCGGGTGCCCGTGCTCGTATCCGCGAGATCGTCCCGGCCGTAGATCAGGTACTTGGGGTCGCCGGCCGAGAACTTGCAGTGTGCCGCGATCAGCACGGCGCGCTTGGCGACCACCGAGCCGGTGCACGACTGCTCGGCGGGACGGGCACCGCCCGTCCGGTGTTGGGAAATGATGAACGGGTGCTCGCCGACGGTTGTCGGTTTCCCGTTGATCACCTTCGGTGTGATGGGGTCGGTGGGGGCGGCCAGCGCCACGGGAGCGGTGCCGATCGCACCAGCGAGGAGGCCGAGGACGGCCAGCAGCCGGATGAGTCGTCTGGTCATCGCAGTTCAATTCCCTCGGGAGTGCGGGTGGGTGGGGTCTCACTCAGGCGCGGAAGCAAAAACCCTGTGCCGTGAACGCCCAGCAGCGCACGGACTGTTGCGCGGTGTCCGTGTTGCCCGAGCCGTCAGTCACGGCCAACTTGACCGTGTACGTGCCGTTGCGCGCCGGGTAGGTATGCCGTGCGGATGCGCCCGTGCCGCCGGTGCCATCACCAAAATCCCAGGTGTAAGTGGTGATGTCGCTGTCCGGGTCACTCGATCCGGTTCCGTCGAATGCACAGCTAAGGGATGTGCCGCAGTCCACCGTGAGGCTCGCGGTCGGCGGCTGCCCGCCGCTGGTATCACCGACACGAACCGGCTGCTCAGTGCTGCCGCTGCGGCCTTGGGCGTCGGTCACGGTGAGTCTTACGGTGTAGGTGCCCCGCTGTGCGTACGCGTGTTGGGCGACTTTGCCGTCGCCGTTCTCGCCGTCGCCGAAGGACCATGCGTACGTGGCGATGTCGCCGTTTTCGGCCGAGGATGCAGACCCGTCCAACGTGCAGGTCAGCGATCCGGTCGGGCACGAAGCGTGGAAGCGCGCGACGGGCTCCCCCGGCGGCGCCGAGCGTGGCAGGTGCAGCAGTTTGTCAGGAGTGCCGGCAGGCAGGCCCGACATCTTGCCGCTGCTGGCGTTGTCCATGACCCAGGTGTGCAGAGCGGCCGGAGCGCTGTTGGGGCTGTCGTGCAGCCGCAGGGCCATTGCGCCCGCCACGTGCGGTGCGGCCATCGACGTCCCGCTCAGCGTGCCGTACGCCGAGTCGCTGCCCCGGTAGGCGGAGTTGATGTTCGAGCCGGGCGCGAACAAGTCCATGCACCGGCCCGCGTTGGAGTCGGACGCCCGGCTGTCGCTGCTGGTCGAGTTGCCGACCTGGAGCGCTTCGGGAACCTGCCCTCCGGGCCCGTGGGCGCACGCGTCGCCGCCGTTGTTTCCGGTGATCAGCGACCACTGAACACCGGATCTGACCGATCCTTGGATAGCCGAGGCGGCGATGTCGCGGTCACCGGTGTAGACGCTGAGGTTGACCACCGCCGGCTTGACGGCGTTCTTGGTGATCCACTCGGCCGCCTCGACCACATCGACGTCTTCGCCTTGTCCGTCGCAGCCCAGGACACGTACGGATACCAGGTTGGCCTTCTTCGCCACTCCTCGGGTCTTGCCGGCAGCGATGCCGGAGACGTGTGTGCCGTGGTTGTGACAGTCTTCGCCCTGGTTGGGCCGGGCATACAGATCGACGCCGAACTTCGCCCGGCCCTCGAACTCCTGGTGGCTGTAGCGGATGCCGGTGTCAACGACGTAGATGTTCACGCCCGCACCGTCGTTGGGATAGGTGTAGGCGTTGTCCAGAGGTCGATCCCGCTGGTCGATGCGGTCCAGTCCCCAGTTCGGGGGATTTTGCTGGGTGCCGCCCGGGCCGCCGATGCCCGCTCGGCCGCTCTGCCGGACTTCCGCGACATCCGGGTGTGCGGCCAGCTTGTTCGCCTGCCGGGTGGACAGGTCCTCGACCACGAATCCGCGCATGGTAGCGGTGAGGGTGGTCTTGAGCTGTCCGCCGTACCGGTCGGTCAGCTCGTGCGCGGCCCGCACGGTGGCGTCGGCGGACTTCGCGACCGCGCTGTTTCCGGCGAGGGTCACCAGGTACGTGCCCGCCACGGGGTGTTCGGCGACGCTGACGACCGATGCCTGTGGTGTGGTGGTGTCCGCCGCGGCTGGCTGGGTCAATCCCAGTCCAGCGCCCGCCACGATGGCGAGCACCGTCGCGAGGACACCACGTCTTCCTAACCTCATACCGCCTCCTGTGTGGTCTGTGACACACGGAGGCTAGGAGGGTGCGGCGAAGCAGGACCAGGGCCGTTAGGTCAGGCGGCGGCGCGCGTGCGGCAATACTGTTTCACCGCGCGTCGCGGGGCTGCTCCTCCGTCCGCACCGGCACAGCGGGCCAGGCCCAGCGCATGCCCACGATGCCGGCGGGGACATCCGACTCGGCGAGCAGGGCCGTGTCGGAGCTGCCGATCCACAGCTCGCGGAGGTTCCCCTCGGGTGCCGACACGGTGCGCCGGTCATATCGGCGGCATTCAGCAGGCACGGCGCTCGGCGCGAAACGCACCTGGAGAACGAACTCCCTGATCGGCTCCGCGAAGCGGTGCTCGTAGTTGACCATCGGCACGCCCTGCGGAAAGCACCACTCGTACTCCACCAGGGCTCGCTCACCGACGTTCAGCACACGGTCGAGGATCAGTTCGGCGGCGGTGACACCTGCCGACTGGTCCACCTGAACCCGCCCTACCCGGCACTCCCTGAGATAGCCAAGCGCCGCCGGGTTGTCGGGTTGCTCCTCTGCCACGTACACCACGCCACAGCGGGAGACCCGGTCCGCGTTGGCTTGTACGAGCTCTCGCAGACGAATGGACCAGGCTTGTCTGTCCCCGGCGACGCTGACGGTGACGTGTGTGCTGATGCGGCGCAACGCGCCACGCGCCATCGGCACACCCACCGAGTGCAGCAGGTCGATGGGGCGCGCGTCGCCGAAGAGCTTGCCGGCGTCCATCCGTCCCGGCAGGTGTCCGATCCACCGACCGCGCAGGCGCCGCGGCCCCAGTAGCGAGAGCAGGGAGTCAGGGGGCAGCGTCAGGAAGCCTTCCAACACACGCACGGCCTGTAGCGAAGTAGGCCGCTCGGGTCGGCTACGGCCCCGACGCCAGTAGCTGAGGGTCGGCACACTGACCCGCACCCCCTCCTCCATCAGCCGAAGTTGGAGTTCTTCCAACGTCAGGCCGCTGGCCTCAATCGCCAAGTTCAACGCGGCCGAGAACGGGCCGCTTCGCAGCGCCTGCCGCAGTTCCTGGCACACACGGTCATTGGCACCACCCACACCGCGCGCGACCGGCACAACGCCTCCAGAACGTGCGACCGACGTATCGAACCGTGCTCCGTCACAGGCGCACCTTCCACCACCGTTTAACAGTTTTGCCGATTCCTGCGCGGGTGCACAGCCCCGCGAGGCGAAGTCAGGAGCGAGGCGGCTGGGGCAACCACTGCCGTCAACCGGCGAATTGGCCGCGGTTCGGTGTCATTCTTCCCCCTGTGAGCGGTTGGGGGAGAAGCGGACGAGTCCGGCGTTGGGCTCTATGACCTGGCTTACGGGAGGGGTTGTGGATGTGATGTCGAGCTTGGGTCATAGGTCGCGTTCCGCGGAAGTTGCAGAAAACCGGGGTCCCGCCCGATAAACCCGCAGGTCACTTACTCTGCTCCCCGCGCACGCGGGGACGGACCCGAGCTCGAAGCCCCCGGCCGGCCGAAGGCCCGATCCCACCTCAAGCACGCCTTCGATCACGGCGACGACGAGACCGAAGGGGCCGCCGCAGAACGCTAGCGATGGGGCCTGGCCGTGACCAGTTCGTGGAGACGACCGGCCATCTGTCCCAACACGGCCCGGCTGCTGGCTCTGTGGTGGTCAGTCGGCTAGGGGCACGCGGATAACGGGGTCGTAGGGGTGCTTGTTGAAACCGGTGCGCACGTTGCGGCACTTCGGTGCCTCGCACATGAAGTACCCATCGACGTTCTTCTGGCCCGTTTGGTTCTTGAGCCAGATCTTCTCGTTGTCGGTGAGGGGCCGGTGCGGTTCGTCGGTGTCGCAGGCGCTCGTGTCGGGCCCGCGTCATGCCTCAAGGTAGGCGAGCACCGCGAGAACGCGCCGGTGGCCTTCCAGGTCGGGCTCCAGGCCCAGCTTGGTGAATATGTTGCGGACATGGGTCTCGACGGTCTTGCCGCCGACCCCCAGGTGCCGGGTGATGGACTCGTTGGAGCGGCCCTCGGCCATCAGGGTCAGCACCTCCCGCTCGCGCCGGGTGAGCATCTCCAGGGCGCTGGTCGTACGCCGCCGCCCGAGAAGGCGACGTACGACCTCTGGGTCGATGAAGGACTCGCCCGCAGCCACGCGCTCGATGGCCCGCGTGAGTTCGGCGAGGTCGGCGATGCGGTCCTTCAAGAGGTAGCCGAAGCCTGTTGGCTCGCGGGACAGGTCCCGCAGGGCAGTGCCGGTCTCGACGTACTGGGAGAGCAGCAGCACTGCCGTCTCAGGGTGGAGCGACCGTATCTGCGAGGCCGCCCGTATGCCCTCGTCAGTGTGGGTCGGGGGCATACGGATGTCGACTAGCGCGACGTCGGGGCTCAGCTCGGCGACCAGGGTGAGAAGGTCGTCCGCGTTGCCGGCCTGGCCCACGACGGTCAAGCCCGCGTCCTGCAGCAACCGTACGAGCCCCTCGCGCAGCAGCATGGAGTCCTCGGCCACGATCACTCGCACGGCAGTTCCGCCCGTACACGTGTCCCGCCGCCGGGCGGACTGGTCACCCGCAGGGTGCCGCCGGTCGCAGCTACCCGGTCGGTGAGGCCGCGCAGACCGCTCCCGCCCGCCGGGTCGGCACCACCGATCCCGTCGTCGATGACCTCGATCACCAGCCGGTCGCCGACGGACTCCGCGATGGCCTCCCGCTTTGCGAACACGCTCACCGCATCCGCCTTCGAGTGCTTCATCGCGTTGGACAGCGTCTCGGCGACGACGAAGTACGCGGTGGACTCCGTCAGTGGGGTGAAGCGTCCCGGCTCGACCATGACGACGACGGGGATCTCCGCCAGTGCCGCCAGAGCGGTGATCGCCGCCGCGAGACCGTCGCGGGTCAGAACAGCGGGGTGAATGCCGCGGGCCAGGTCGCGCAGATCGTCCACAGCCTGCCGCACCGCCTGGTCGGCTTCGGCCACCGTCCGGCGCAGTGGCCGGTCGGGTGCCTCCCGGGACAGCGCGGCATCGAGCCGGCGCAGCGTCATCAGGGCGAAGATCAGCCGAGTTTGAGCCCCGTCGTGCAAGTCGCGTTCCAGTCGCCTGCGCTCCTCGTCCACCGCCTTCAGGAGACGGGAGCCGAAGGTCGTCGCCTCCTGCGTCCGCCTGGCGACCTCCGCCCCCAGGCGATTGTTGCGCAGGCAGAGGCGGACCGAGCCGCTGACCGCGAGCATCAGCTTCCTGTCCTCCTCAAGTGCGGTGTCGTGCACGAGCACCACCGTGGGTTCTCCGGCGGACTCCTCGACGGTGGTGGCGGTCAACCCGCTGCCCGGGCGCGGCAGTACCAGCCGCCGTCCGTCCGCATCGACGTAATCAGACTGCTCGCCCTCCCCGCTGCTCGGCGACCGCAGGCCCAGACGGAGCGAAGGATCACCGAGCAGCCGGACCAGCGCGTCCTGCAGCCGCCGCGGTGTCGGGTCCGCGCCGACTTCGATGACGAGGTTGCCCACGTAGGCCCGCCGCAGGCGCATGCGCAGCAGGCCGATCAGAAAGCTGACCGGTATCAGAACCTGGCTCGCGTCCGATGGCCAGATCAGCACCGCGTCCGCCGCGCCCAGGGCGTCCGGGCCCAGTAGGTGGATGATCTCCCACCCGACGAAGGCCACGGTGACGGAGAGTGCCACCCAGGCCGGCATGAGGATGCGCCGCCGCGCCGGGCAGCTCACCCGCCAGCGGCGAACGAGCGCCACCAGGCACAGGAGGGTGAGCAGCGCTCCCGCCCAGCGGTAGACGAGATCGACGACCTCGAACAACCGCGGTGCGGAGTGCAGCAGCACAAGGTTCACGCTCGGCCCGCAGCCCTGACAGGACAGATACGTGGCATCGTCGCTGGCGGCCGGGTCGTACAGCATCACCCGCAGCAGCCCGCCGAAGACCACCAGGCCGTAGCCGACCGCCACCACGCCCCGGTCCAGGGCGGTGGCGAGCCGTCCGTCGGGGAAAGCGAGCAGCAGATGCGCCAGTACCGCCAGGTTCAGCGCCTCTCCCCACGCGCCGATGGTGAACAGCAGTGGTACGCCGGTGCCTTGCAGATTGCCGAGGTACCACGTGACCCCTTCGGCCAACATGAGCCGGCCCGTGCCGTTGGCCGGCCTCCGCCACCAGGCGATCAGTCCGGCGCCCGCATAGGACCAGCCCACCGATAGGTCTCGTACGACATCGGCCCACGCCGCTCCGGCTCGGAGGTAGCCCCACGCTCCGCAGATGCCGACGCCCAGTGCGGCCGTGGCCCAGCACGCCGGTGACCAGCGGAAGTCAGGCCTCCTCTGGCACCCCTCCACGGCGCCGACCCTATAGGGCGGGTCACCCTGGGCGGAGAGGAACAAGCCGGGCGTACGCAACCGGTCAACGAGCGTTGGTGGCCGATCCGGGAAATCAGGGCCAGCCCTGATGCTGCCCTGGCGGCGGGTGCATACGTTGTGGCCACGCGGTTCTTGGGGGTGGCCGGCCCGGTGGGGGCGGGCCTGTAAACCTGTCGGGCCTTCAGGCCGTCGCACCTTCACAGCTCAGTTTCTGTGTTGGTTTGTCACCGTGTCGGCCGCTTTCGGATTCAGCCGAATCTTGCCGCCGTTGGGTGATACATACATGACTGGAAAGGAGACACCGTGGCTTCACGTACACGGAACCTATCGCTCACCGTCGCGGTCGCCCTGATGGCCGGCTTCACGGCCACCGCCACCGCAGCACCCGCGCAGGCCGCCAAGGCCGACTCCACGGCCACCGCCACAGCATCCGCGCAGGCCGCCAGCAGCTACAACTTCCTCTACTTCAACAAGAACTCCGGCAACCAGACCAAGTCGACCCTCACCCTGTACCGCTACATCGCGTCGAGCGACCGGACGGTCAAGCTCGACTCGTGGCGAGCCGGTTCCGGCTACACCAAGAACACCTGCGCTCTCAACAAGGGCTGGCTGCCGAACGGTACGTACAAGATTCCCTCATGGCACAAGAAGTTCAACGGCACCAAGATCAAGGGGTATGTGGTGAGGCTCTCGAACAAGCGGTGCCACAACGGCACTCCTCGCACCGAGCTGTTCATCCACAGCGAGATGACTCGGCTCGGCTACCAGGGTTCCACCGAGCCGTGGCGGTGGGACGGCCCTTCGGACTACAAGTCGAACGGATGCGTCAAGCTCCACCCCGCCGACATCAAAGAACTCTTCCGCTACGGCAAGCCCACCAAGCTGATCGTCGGCTGACCCACCGACCGGACGCCGGGCCCGACTTGGGCCGGGTGTCCGCGTACGGGCGGGGCTGCACAACTGCGGCTGACCCCCGGCACCCTACGTGGGTGCCGGGGGCACCGCATCCCGCCTGCGCCCAGGGAGAGGAGGACGATCCTTCGGCTGAAGCCCATGGAGCGTCTCGCCGCGTGGCGCGCCCCCCTCGCACCGTTGCCGTGCGGCTGGGGATGGTACGGCGGGCCGCTCAGAGGGCTTGTTCCTCCTTTTTCTCCTTAGGCGACACCGAGCTTCCACGGGTCTGTGGATTCAGCGGAAAGGAGGAGATCACCTGAGCACGGAATGTCTGCGAGCGGCTGTGGCGCTTCTGGTCGGCGGGCAGCCGTTCGGCCGCGCCGCCGTCTGCTCACCTCAGTGGGCGGCGACGCCAGTCGAGGGACGTCGGCGGGGAGAGAGGCAGGACCGGGCGCGGTACAGGCGTGCGGGGTGGCGCCACCGGCCGGAGACGTCGCGGGCAGGAACAGACGCCAGTTAACCGCCGCCTAGGCACCGTGGGAAGCCAGGTACTAGGAGAACCCCGGCCTGGCAGTCGGTGACCTTGCCCGGTGCCGGTGTACTGCCTGTTCACGCAAGCCACGCGGCCCCGTCCTTGAGGAACCGGTGTCATCAAGGACCAGGAGGAACCGGTGTCATCAAGGGCCAGCGCGCTGGGTTTGATGACCGGCTGCATACGCCAGGCCAGACGCGCCCGCACATGCGCCGCCATCCCACGGGCTGCACGTGACGAAGTGGGCCACGCGGCCTACCGGTTCCCATCCTCGCCCAGGCGGGCGGCCACCGGCTCCACCGACTTGCGCCCGCCGTCCGGCAGCGGACCCCGCAGGTATGCCCCGCCCCACCGCCGCCGCAGCACCGCAGCACCGCAGCACCGCAGATAGTTGCGAAGCTCGACGGAGACGGCCCAAGGTTTTTCGGCTCGCTCGTGCAACCGGCCGTCGTCGAGTTTTCGGTTACCGATGTTGAAGGCCGTGGGCCCGCGGGCGTCGAACGCGCGGCTTCCCCCGAGGGCGGCGTGAGTGATTCCGCTTCATCCGAGCACACGAATTCCTTCCTCTCGGGGCGGCGGGGCGTACTGATGTCGGCGATAGGTGGCCGTCGTCAATGCCGCAAACCAGGAAGACAGGAAGACAGGAAGATCGACCCTCGCGTACGTGGGGCCTTTATCGCCCTCACTCCGGCGTGGACTTAGCTCCCGCGTCGTAGTCCGTGGTTCCACCATCGAGGAGCGCCGGCTGGTGGGTGCCCGTGGCCTTCGACAACCACCGAAGGGCGTGATAGCCGGTGAGCACGATGAGTGTTCCCAGCGCAATGCCGCTCAGCTCGAAGCTGTCAGTGAACTTCAGCGTGACTCCGCCGATGCCGATGATGACGCCCGCGGCGGTCGGCACCAGGTTCAGGGGCTGGGCGAAGTCCACCTTGTTCCGCACCCAGATCTGAGCGCCGAGTAGGCCGATCATGCCGTACAGGATCACAGTGATCCCGCCCAGCACGCCCCCGGGGATCGCGGCTACCACAGCGCCGAACTTGGGGCAGAGGCCAAAGAGGACCGCGAAGCCTGCTGCTGCCCAGTAGGCCGCGGTCGAGTACACCTTCGTGGCGGCCATCACCCCGATGTTCTCGGCGTACGTTGTCGTAGCCGGCCCGCCGACCGCCGTGGACAGCATCGTCGCGGTGCCGTCCGCGGCGATCGCGGTGCCCATCGTGTCGTCCAGCGAATCACCGGTCATTTCGCCGACCGCCTTGACGTGCCCCGCGTTCTCAGCGATCAGCGCCACAAGGACGGGCAGCGCGACGAGGATCGCCGACCACTCGAAACTCGGAGCGTGGAAGGTCGGTGTCCCGATCCAATCCGCCGTCGTGACGTTGGAGAAGTCGATGCGCCAATGGTCGGTCACCTTGCCCGAGCCATCTGCCGAGTGGATCTTGCCTGCGGTGCGGTCGAGGACCCACGACATCACGTACCCGAAGACCAGGCCGAGGAAGATCGCGATACGCGCCCAGAAGCCCCGCAGGACGACCAGGGCGAGACCGGTGAACAACATCGTGGCGAGTGCTGTCCACTGGTCTTGCGGCCAGTACGTGCCAGCCGTCACAGGCGCGAGGTTGAACCCGATCAGCATGACCACGGCACCGGTCACTGCCGGCGGCAGGACCGTGTGAATGATCTTGCCCCCGATGACCTGAATGATGAGGCCGCACAGCGCGAGAACCGCACCCACCACGAACAAGGCGCCGGTCAGCGTGCCGGCGTCGCCACCCTGGCTCGCGATGACGGCGGCGACTCCGACGAAGGAGAGCGACGATCCCAGGTAGCTGGGCACCCGCCCGCGCGTCAGCAGCAAGAAGGTGATCGTCGCCACACCGGACGCCATCAGCGCCAGGTTCGGGTCCAGGCCCATGAGCACGGGGGCGACGAAGCACGCGCCGATCATCGAGACGACGTGCTGGGCACCGAGCCCCACCGTCCGCCCCCACGACAGCCGCTCATCCGGCTTGACGACTTCGCCCGGCACCAGGTTCTTGCCGTCTCCGTGCAGCTTCCATCCGAGGCCCACCATGTTCACTCTCCACATTCGCACCGCTCTGCGCACCGCAGAACCCGGGTGATGATGAGTGGACCACCCCGTCAGAGGCAAACCGAGCCGGAAGCCCACGCAGTGCGCAGAGTGAATGAATTGCCCACCTTTCGCCATTCGTATGAGCATTCCCACGCCGGACCAAGATCGTAAATGTGCCTATATGGACCTTGATCAGTGCCGCGCCGTGGGTGCTCCCCGTCGTGCCGTACGCCCCGTTTCGGCACCCGACGCCGCCGCCGGGCCCCTTGCCCCTCACGGGGTCCGTGGCGGAGGCGGTTACTCCGTTGTGAGGAAGCGGCGGTCGGGGGCTGCCGGTTGGGCGGTCGGGCTGGGACGCTAGCCCGCATGACGCAGGCCGAGCAGCGATCCGTTCCCCGCCCCGCCCCCATCCGCTCCTCCTTTGACCAGCTGCCCACCGTGGAGCAGGTGTTGCAGCGGATGTCCGTGCTGGAGCGCGCACTGCCCGAACGGGACGGGGTCGCCGTCTTCAACGGCGTGTACCTCTCCGTCACTCGGGAGGTCGAGGACCGGCTGTCGGCCGGGCATTTCCACCATGGGCCTGCGGCCGAGGAGCTGACGGTCCGGTTCGCGGCCCGCTATCTGGCCGCCGTGGATGCCGCGGCCAGCGGCGGGCGTCCGGCCGCCTGTTGGCGACCGCTGTTCGAGTTGCGGCAGCATCCGGCGGTAGCTCCGGTGCAGTTTGCGCTGGCCGGGATCAATGCTCATATCGGCAACGACCTGGCCCTGGCCCTGCGTGACACCTGCCATCACCTCGGCTGCGAACCCGCGACGCTGGAGAGTGACTTCGACCGGGTGGGCGACGTGCTGATCGGCATGGAGGAGCGCGTCCGCGAGGAGCTCATGCCCGGCCCCGACCTACTCGACATCGCGGACCCGCTCACCCATCTGGTCGGCGCCTGGAGCCTGGACCGGGCCCGCGACGCGGCATGGGCTTCCTTTCGCGCACTGTGGGGGCTGCGTGAGTTGCCGGAATTGGCCGATGAGTTCGCGGACCGGGTCGATGCGAGCGTCGGCCTGGTCGGGCGCGTACTGCTGACGCCGCTGGGCGTGGTGGCTTAACGGAACGGCGGGAGTGCGGCCCTGGGCACAACCAGGCCGCGCTCCGCGGCCCGGGCAAGGACTCCCGGGCCGTGCCCGGTCACGTCAGGCGGAACTCAGTCCTCCGGCAGCTCCACCGGCGCGATCTCGTCGTACACGTCGCCGGGCCCCGGGTTTGTGGCGTCCGTCGCCCCGCCGAAGTGCCGCAGTACGCCCCACACCGCGTTCAGCGCCGTCTGCACCGCGCCTTCGGCCCAGCCCGCCGTCCAGGAGATGTCGTCGCCGGCGAGGAAGAGGCCGCGCTTGTCCGCGGGCAGCGCATCCTGCATGAAGTGGGTGAACAGGCGCCGCTGATAGCGGTAGTGGCCCGGCAGATTGGCCTTGAACGCGCCCATGAAGTAGGGCTCGTTCTCCCAGGAGACCGTTATGGGGTTGCCGGTGATGTGCTGGCGAATGTCCACCTTCGGGTAGATCTCGCGCAGCGATTTGAGCATGACCTCCATCCGCTCGTTCGCCGACAGCGGTAGCCACTTGAGGCTGTCGTCGCACCAGGTGTACGACAGGCAGATGACGGCGGGCTCATCCGGCCCGTTGTCCAACAGATAGGTGCCGCGCGTCATCCGGTCGGTGAGCGTCATGCTCATCACGTCCCGGCCCGTCTCCTCGTCGGTGTCCAGCCAAAACGGCCGGTCCACGGGAACGAAGAGCTTGCTGGACTCCATGTAGTGCGTGCGCTCCATCGCCGTCCAGTGGTCGATGGGGAAGAGCGCGTCATCGCACTCGATCTTGGAGAGCAGCATCCAGCTCTGCGCCGTGAAGACCGCCGCGCGGTAGGTCCGGATGTCGCCGGACGCGTCCGTGACCGTGATCCGGTTGCCCGCCGTACGGTGCAGCCTGGTGACCGCGGAGCGCGGTGCGCCGCCGTGCAGGGAGCTCAGCGAGGTGCCCTGCGCCCAGTGTGTGATCTTGCCGGGCGCGCGCTCCCACAGCCGTTCGGGCAGTTGCTGGCTGCCGCCGACGATGCCCCGGTGGTCGTCGTCCGCACCGGTGTAGACGACGCGCAGGATCTCCAGGATGGAGTTGGGGAAGTCGGTGTCCCAGCCACCGGTGCCGAAGCCGACCTGGCCGAAGATCTCCCGGTGCCGAAAGGAGGCAAAGGCCGGGGAGTCGCACAAGAACCCGTAGAAGGTCTGGTTGTCGAGTTTGTCCACGAGTTGGGCCCAGATGGCGCGGATGGTGGGGATATCGCGCTCGCGAATGGCCCGCTGCATGGCGGAGAAGTCCGCGCCCTCCTCCAGGCACGCGTTCCAGGCGTCCATCACCTGGTGGTAGACGTCGGGCAGGTCTTCCAGGGTGCGCGCGTAGTGCGACTGACCCTTGAGGTCCACGACGGTGGAGGGCGTGTCGGGGGCGAGCGGATTGGGGAAGGGCTGGGTCTTGAGGTCCACCAGGTCGATGTAGTGCTGGAGGGCCGTGGAACACGGCGGGAAACGCATCGCGCCCATCTCGGCGATCAGCGGCTGGCCGTCGCTGGTGGCGCTGCCGTCGAAGCGTGCGGTACGCAGCCGGCCACCGATTTGATCGGCCTCGTACACGACGGGCTTCAGACCCATCTTCATCAGCTCGTACGCAGCGACGATGCCGGACAGACCGCCGCCGATGACCGCGACCTCGGCGCCGTGCTCGGTAGCCGGTATCTGGCCGAGCCCGGCGGGATGGGCGAGGTAGTCGTCGTACGCGTACGGAAAGTCCGGCCCGAACATGGTGACCGGCGGCTGCGTGGGCTGCGGCGACTGCTCGTCGTGGACGGCGGTGGGCACCGTGGACGTCATGGGGTACGGACTCCTTGCGTGAGGGCGCACGGCGGTACGCGAAGATGATGTGCGTGCGGTGGCGAGCATCCACGGGCCTGTCTCGCGCCAGCTCGGCGCACCTCGCGCCCTACCAGTCACCCCAGGTCACAGGGCGCGTCAAGGTAAGGGCAAGCCGGCTCAGGGGATCAGGGGATCAGGGGATCAGGTCAGGGTGGTGTAGAGCGCGGGCCGGCGGTCATGGAGGTAGGGGTTCGCCTGCCGTGATGCGGCCAAGAACGCCGGATCGACGTCGGCGGTCAGCAATTCCGCCCCGTGGCCCGCGCGGGCCCTGGCAATGCCGTCGGGCCCGGCCAGGCAGCTTCGGCCGATGAAGTCGAACTCGCCCTCGGGACCGCAGCGGTTGACGTACGCGACGTAGAGCTGGTTCTCGAACGCGCGGACCGGAACGAGCGATTCGGCGACGAACTGGAACGGGTGCATCTGCGCGGTGGGGACCAGGAGCAGTTCCGTACCGGCCAGGGCATGGGCGCGGACGTTTTCGGGGAACTCCACGTCGTAACAGATCATGACGCCGACGCGCAGCCCGCCCAACTCCGCGAGTTCGACCTGCACAACGGGTGTGTGCCCGGGGGCGAACGAGCGCTGCTCGAAGGCGCCGAACAGGTGCGTCTTGCGGTAGTTGAGCAGCCGCTCGCCGCTCGGGCCTATCAGTTGGGCCGAGTTGAAGAGCTGCTCGCCCGCACGCTCGGGGTAGCCGTAGCAGATGGCAAGGCCGTGCCGGGTGGCGGTGCGCGCAAGGGCGTCGGCTGCGGGGCCATCGGCCGGTTCGGCAAGTTCGCTTATGCGCTTGCCGATGGCGTATCCGGTGAGGAACATCTCCGGAGCGACCAGTAGTCGAGCACCGGCAGCCGCGGCGCGCGCGGCGGCCTCCTCCAGGAGGCGCAGATTGTGGCCGACGTCGCCAGGTCGTCCCGAACTCTGTAGCAGGGCGATGCGCGGCGTGGTCATGGAACCCCTCGGGCGGTGATGCGGCGGGCACAGGGGCCACGGCGGTTTGAGTCGGCTCTTAGACGGTACGGCCCGCCCCTGACACCGGACAAGGCGCCTGTGTTGCGCGTCGATAAGGGATTCATTGCGCGTGCGGGCCGATTGGCGGCGATTCGTTGCGTACTGCGTTTTCGCAGGTGGGGTGGGTGGCGTCAGCCTCTGGGTGGAGAGTGCGGCGATCGGCGCCACCCCCGTGGTGGCATCGCGGGTCATCCGGGCGCCCTGGGATCAGGAGGTCTTGTACTGGCTGTCGGCGGCGGTGTCGAAGGTCTGCGTGCCCAGCGTCACCACGACCACGGCGCCCACATCCAGCACGACCGGCGTCTCGTAACCGGCCGCGACCTCGGTGATCTCGACATTGTGGTCCATGTACGAACCTGTTTCACGACGCGTCTCCGGGCGTCCCGCGACGCCGGTGGACGGCCGCACTACCCGATGCCCGAGCGGCCCCGGGAGCCTTTAGGCCGCCGGCGCCGCGGCGCCGGCTCGGGACGGCCGAGCGGCAATCACCGCGAGGACACCCAAGGCGATGACCAGTACGGCGCCGGACACGGGCTCGACAACGAAAGCGATGGTCCCCATCGCCAGGAGGTAGCTGCCCACCTGCACGGGCAGCCGCCCCACCTGCCTGACGGCCTGCTGAGCCATTGTCCCGAGCGCGAGCAGACCGATGCCGGTGATCAGGAACCAAAGGTCCCCATGTCGTTCCGCGGCGATGACATCACTCTGGCCGCGGACGGTGTCGAACAGACCGTCCCTGAGCATCGGCAGCCAGCTGTTCGGGGCGGCGACGGCGTACGCGAAGTGCAGTACAGCGGTGGCGATGATGAATTGTGGGACCAGGCGTGAAAGTCGGCTCATCCGGGCGACCTCTCATAGTTGGCGACTGCGGCAATCAGGCGCCGCATGATCAGAGGGTGAAAAGGCCTGATCAGGTGGGAGTAGAGCGGGCACGTCCAGCGGTGATAGTGCACGCCTGTGAGAAATCGGAACGTATTGTCGGGGCCCGGTCCGGTCCGTTCGCGATTCACGACGAGGGGCACGGTCATCTGCGTGTCGGCGGCCGTGAGCACGACGAATTCCTCTTCGTCAACGGCAGTCACCGCGCAGAAGGCGATCTTGTCGCCGGTGCTGAAACTGAGGCGATCGGGGAGCAGGCCATCGGTGGCTGTGTCGCGGGGTGGTTGATGCGCAGCATCCGGGCGAGTGCCCCACGGGCGAGGAAGAGCGCCTTCAGCCACCAGGGACGCCAGGGCATGACCACGCTCACACATTTCCGAGGGGACATGGCAGGTCGAGCATGTACTTGATCAATGTGGTCGGCCGCCTGGACGTAGCGTTGCAGATCTGCGCGTAGCGGGCTCATCACGTCTACCGACCCTGCTCGGTCGAAGGCTCGCGTGAGTCTGCCGCGATCGCCCGCAAGCAGATTTCCCGGAGGTCCTCGGCGGTCAAGTAGGCGGCTAGTTGCCGCCCGCCGATCAGGAGCAGGTACAGGGTCTTTGCTCGGGTGAGCGCTTCGTCCGCGGAGCAACCGAACTCGCGCCACAGGCTGCTGACGTAGTCCAGGCGCGCTTGGTCGATGCGATCCTGGACAGCGCGCACGGCTTGGTCTTGCATGCTCCATGCGCGCACCGCTCCCTGAAGCCCCGTTTGGACGCCCGGCTCGGTGGCCAGTTCCACCAACCGTCGCAGTTTGTGGATGGGGTCCTGCTCGCCATCGGTTTCGGACGCCGCGATCAAAGAAGTGGTGCTTTCCCATTCGTAACGGGACAGCACTTCCCCCTTGAAAGCGTCGTAACTCTTGAAATGGTGATAGAAGGAGCCTTTGCTCAGCCCCATTTCGGCGGACAACCGATCGATGGTCAGGTGAGCCGAACCCTCATCTGTCAGCACCGCGACCGCAGTGTCGATCCAGTTGCTTTTACGCGCCATCTCAGGACCGTACCATACGGTACGGTACGGTACGGCGATCTAGCGTCCGCCCGCGTCGTAGCCAAACGCGGCGTGGCCAGCCGCGTTGTTGCCAGCGCTCTAGGCGGGGTCGTTCGCGGCCGGCCGTGGTGTCCGGGTGCGGGGTGGGGTGTCCAGGGAGCCGTTCCGGGTGACGGTCCGAGCGCGTCAGGTAGCCGCGTCGAGGGTTGGGGGTGGACACGGCCCTTGAGGCCTAACGCTCGGAGAAGCACCGTTGTCCAGGATCTGAACCGCTCGACGATCCGCTCGTACCCCGAAGCCATCCGCTCCTTCTGTCACGTCGCCACCGATCCCATCTACGAGTGGGCCAGCACATGCGAAGATCGGTTCGGCTCCCATCCGATCCAGATCGTGCACGAGTGAACACCGCGGTGCACGTCCAGGAGAACGAATACGACGCGAAGAAGCGTGCCTTTACCGAGGCCGAACTGCACGCCTTCTTCGCCCGCTGCGACGACGAGGTGGCCCGCATCCGGGCCTTCGGCCGCAAGGGCTGGCTGCCCGTGTTCCGCGACGCGACCGACGTTGTCCGCAGCGACGAGCAGATTCTCCTCCGCCTCGGCGAACCGCCATCCCCAGTCCCCGAACCACTCGCGGAATTGGTGGTTCGATGGATCGACAGCCGGGACAACATGAACACCGCGACCAACCACGCCCCCCCGATGGCTCTTCCCCGGCCGCCGCGCAGGGCAGCCGATGCACCCCGACGTCCTGGCCGCACTTATCAACGACATCGGCATTCCCACCACCGCCGGCCGTACGGCTGCGATCCGACAACACGTTCTGGAAATGCTCGCACCGGCCGTCGCCGAGGCTCTTGGCTACCACCGAGTCACGACAGCCAAGCTGACCTCCGAAGCCGGAGGCACCTGGAGTCGATAAGCCGCCGGTGACCACTGGCGGTCGCCGCCCGGGTGGACCCCGCGGAGAACCGGTGACAGTTGAATACGCGAGCCACCAGTAGCTGTACCGCTGCCCCAAGCGCCGCCATCCACCTTGACAGCCCAAGTAATTAGCCGCCATATTAGTTGCATGACGAGGAACGGAATCGATGGCGAGGCGCCCACACTGGACCAGGCCAGGCGGCAGGTCGAGCACTACGGCCTGGAGGTCGATCCGCAGGCGGTGCTGGTCGCGGTGCGCCTGATCTCGGCGGGCGCGAGGGTCGGCCGGGCGGCCGAAGCGCACTTTGCCAGGTTCGGCCTGTCGACGGGGCGCTACCGCCTGCTCGCCGACCTCGAAGACCACGGCGGGGAGAAATCCCCCTCGCGCCTTGCAGCCGACCTCGATGTCTCCAGGGCCACGGTCACCGGCCTGCTGGACGGCCTTGAGCGCGAGGGCCTGATCGCCCGCCGCGCATCCACGGAGGACGGCCGGGGCACGGTGGCCGTCCTGACCGCGCGCGGTGCGCAGCGCCTGCGCGACATGGCGTCTGAGCATTTCGGGCGGCTTGAGGCGATGGTGGGCGGGCTTTCCGTCGAGGAGCGTGCGACATTCCTGGATCTGCTCGCCCGCGTTGTGCGCGGCAGTACGGCCCTGGCCGCTGACTGACCCGGTTTCCCAGCTGGTTTGGCCCCGCCCTCCGGGTAGGGCCCTCTTTACGAGATTATAGTTAGCTGCCTAATTATATTGCGGAGCAGGCCTGCCGCCCCGCCGCGACCCTTCACTTCCCTCACGCGAACGAGAAAGAGGCCAGCATGCCCATAACGAAGGACACAAGCAGCCGAAACCGGGCAGCCTCCCGGCCATCCCGGCCGTTCACCCTGTGGCGCGAGGTGCTGACCGCCTACGCCGCCCCCGCGCTGATGGCCGGCACCGCCGGGATCGTCACCGGGCAACAGGACCTTGCCGTGGCCGCCTGCACCTCCATCGCCGGCACCTCCGCCGTGGTGGCGTTCCTGGTCGGCACTTGGCTGCGGAACGGCGGGCAGCCCCGACGGTGGACCACCACCACGCCTCGCGTCGCCCTGACCACCGCGCTCGTCATCACCGCCGCCGGCGCGGCGGCCCTGCTGGGATGGTTCACCGCCCAATGGCTACCCGCTCACGCCCCGATCCCCTCTACTCCGTGGCTGGAGCGCCTGCGCAGCGACCTGCCCGTCTCCGCAGCCCTCGCCACCACCATCGTCACCCTGCGCTGGCGCAGCACCATCACAGCGTCCCCGACATAGCCGAACCCGGCACCGGGCCCACCCGCCCCACGAGCCCAAGCCCGACCGAGCCCACCCCGGCAGCACCCGCAGCCGGGAAGTAACCAAGAAATGAGCAGACGATGATCGTTGTCATGGGAGCAACCGGAGCGACCGGGAACGCCCTGCTCCACAGCCTCCTCGCACTCGGCACACCCGTCCGCGCACTGACTCGAACCCCGCACAGGCCGATCCCCGGCATAACCGGCGCACACCAACCGCCCGTCGAGGTTCAGTACGCCGACGCCGCCGACCCTCACTCCCTGCACACCGCCTTCAAGGGCGCCGGCCAGCTCTTCCTCGCCATGGCCAACAGCCCCGCACAGGTCGAACTCGAAACCCGCGTCATCGACATCGCCGCCCACACTGGCATCGGACACATCGTCAAGATCTCCGCACCCGCCGCCGAACCCGACTCCCCGGTCGCGATCTCCCGCGGACACCACGCCGTCGAGGAACACCTGCGCGCCAGCGGCCTCACCCACACCATCCTGCGCCCCTACGCGTTCATGCAGAACCTCTTGCGCCTGGCCCCCACCGTCGCCCAAGGCGTCATCCTCGGCACGACGGGCGACGCGCCCTGCAACCACATCGACTGCCGCGACATCGGCGACGTCGCCGCCGCCGCCCTCACCAGGCCCGACATCGCCGGCGGCACCTACACCCTGACCGGACCCGAAGCCGTCTCCTACCCCGACCTTGCTTCACGACTGACCGCCCTGACCGGCGATCAGATCCGCTACGTCGGCCTCACCCCGGACGAACTGCGCCACAACCTCATCCACAACGCCCACATGCCCGCCTGGCTCGCCGACCACGTGACGGAGATCCTGCAACTCGCCACTACCCGACCCGAAACCCCCACCACCACCGTCATCGACATCCTCGGCCGCCCGCCCCGCACCCTCGACGCCTTCCTGCACGAACACCACGCCTACTTCCGCCGATAGGACGCCGCCTCAAGCCTGGGCACGAAACTGCGAACCGTCACGCCGCACAAGGCGGATGATCAGTCATCGGCTCGACGGTGGGCGAACCAGGTGAATGTCCGCCCGGCCAGGCACACGTGAAGCGCCGACACACAGCTGGTGATCACACGGTCACCACTGGTTGGGTTCCGCGGAGAACTGGTGACAGTTGAATCCGAGAGCCACCAGTCTCGACCCCGGATGCGTACAGGTGATCAACCCGCGGCGTGATGTGCCGATGCCTGCCGGGCGGCACGATGGTGATCGTCGCTGAAGCCGGACGAGCAGGCCGCTCGCCCACCGGTCCGTAGGTGCCTCCCATGAGACAAGGGCCGCGGCACGCCACATCGGGTCGGCTACCGCTGGGCCATCACCGGCGACCCGCCTGCCAGCAAGGATCTGCCGCGGTGCGTGAGTTCGACGCCGATCGAGACCGTGGAAGAAGGCGACTTCACGGTCGTCCCGCTGGTCGCCAGACGCTAACCGCACTCCCCCATCGCCGCACCTACGCCCGCCCCGCGTAGCTCACCCACCCCGCGCACCTCACCCACCTCGGGCGCCCTGCGCGGCGGCCACCGCTTCGCGCACGGATCGCGACACGCGGTGGCCGCTCTCAACCGTTTCCGACCAGGTGGCCGTGTCGCCCACCGGTCGGCGGATTCCATGGGGCCGCGTTGCCCGCCGGTCGGCGGCTACGTAGGGGCGCCCGAGGTGAAGCGCCGAAGCAGGGGCGACAGGACCAGTACCGACTTGGTCCGCTCCACGAAGGGCTCGCCCGCGATGCGTTCGAGCACCCCCTCGAAATGCCGCATATCGGAGGCGAAGACCTGCACGATGGCGTCCGCGTCACCGGTGATGGTCGAGGCGGACACCACCTCGGGGTAGCGCGAGAGGCCGCGGCGGATGTCCTTCGGGGAGGTGTTCCGCCGGCAGTACAACTCGACGAAGCCCTCCGTCTCCCAGCCCAGCGCCACCGGGTCCACGCGTACCGTAAAGCCGGTGATCGCGCCCTCGGCGCGCAGCCGATCCACGCGGCGCTTCACGGCGGGCGCGGACAGCCCGACCTCGGCGCCGATGTCGGCGTACGAGCGGCGGGCGTCCTCGGCAAGAGCGTGCACGATGCGTTCGTCGAGTGGGTTCAGTCGCACTGCGGATGGTTCTTTTCTGTGCGGTAGCCGGCCAAAAGCAGCCGGTGGACGGATCTACGGATCAGGGCCATCGTCACACGAAACGCCCGGAACGGCCGTTGATCTTCGTACGCACCGCTCCGTGAACGGTGCGCCTGCGGCCCCACGCCCACGGGCGAGTCGCCTACGGGCGGGGACTGCCAGCCGGGCGCGGGCGCTTGCCGGCCGGGCCTCAGTGGGCGCCTACCGGCGGGTGCCTACCGGCGGGGGTGCGTACCAGCGGGGCCGTATCGGCCGATATGCCGGCAGGTGCGTGCCGGCGGATGCCGCTGGACTGGCTCGCCTCGCGCCGGCGCGTGCGCGCCGTTGCACGAGCCCCCACCGACCGCACCCCACACGCCACAACCCACACGCCATGCGGCGCTCAGCCGCGCGGCGCCTCAGCCGCGCGGTGCCGGTACGGCCCGTACCCAGCTATGGTCATCCGTCACATACGCGTCCAACGCGAGTCCGGCCGCCCCGAGTTCCGCCTCGAACGCCGCGTCGGGCAGTACCCGCGAGACGAAGGAGTGCGTCCACTCGGCGCCCTCGTACGCGTACTCCATCCGCACCGCCACCCGGTCCGTGCCCTGGTGTTCCACCGACGCCAACCGGATGCGCTGGCCGCCGCGCTCCCACTCGCGGGGCACTGTCGCCTCCTCGTGCCAGCGGTCGTTCTCGCGCTGCACCAGTACGCAGCCGTCGGGCTCGACGTGTCGCGCGCACGACCGCAGCAGCGCCGAACACAGCGCCTCATCCGCGGTATTCACCAAAAACGAGCCGAGAAGTACCACGTCGAATCGTTCCTTCAGGTCCAGCGTCTCGATCGGCGAGCACACCGTACGGGCGCCTTGGACGTAAGCCAGCATCTCCGGCGACTCATCGACGGCAACCACGTCGAAGCCGCGCTCGACCAGCGGTCTGGTCACCCGGCCCGCGCCGGAGCCGAGTTCGAGCAGTCGGGACCCGGCCGGGACCGTGGAAGCCACGATCTCCGGTTCATCGCCCGCGGGTAGCCTGGCGTACATCTCCACGGCGCAGCCATCCGGCGTGATGGCTCCCGGCCCCGTTCCCTGGTGTCCCTCGCGTGCCTTGGCGTCCATCCAGCCATCACAGCACGCACCCCCGCGCCGGGGACAGACCTCGTCAGGCGCTCCCTTTAGTGCCCCAGTGGGCCCGGCGGGGAGCCGGCCGTGGACCGTCAGGTGGCCGGGGTGATGACGTTGCGCTCGTCCGTGCCAGCGCCGCTCGGGGCAGGAGCCAGAGAACGAACGAGGTCGAGCATCTCCGCGCGGTAGAGCACCGCCGGATCGTTGCACACCGCACGCAAGTGACCGTGAATTTCGAGGGTCACTAGGCCGTGTAGCCGGCCCCAGACGCGCAACGCTCGGGACGCTACAGCGGGCGAGAGGTCCGGAACTTCGGCGCGCACTGTGGCCAGGTAGCCGGCCGGGAAGTCCGACCAGTCGGCTTCGGCCGCGGCCTCGGGCGAGTACGGAAGGGGCGAACAGGCAGCTGCCACCAACCGGTTGAGCCCACCGCAGATGCGCAGGGCGGCCTCTTCCACCGGCCCCTGCTCGGGCTGTTGGTAGCCGGGGATCGGATCGCCGTAGACGAGTTGGAAGCCTTGGGGGTTGGCCATGGCCCACACCCGAAGGGCCTGACCCCAAGCCAGCAGGCGGTTCTCGGGGTGGGCAGCCGGCACGGCATCGCGCGCCCGCTCCAGCGCGTCGGCGAGCGAGGAGCTGATGTGCCGGATCAGCGCGGTGATCAGGTCGTCGCGGGTGGCGAAGTAGCTGTAGATGGCCCGCGGAGTCATGCCCATCTCCCGGGCGATGCCACGCAGCGAGATCGCCCCGGGCCCCTCGGAAGCCATCTGGTGGAGAGCGATCTCCAGAATCTGCCGAGTCGCCTCGACCCGCAGTCGCTCTCGTCGGCTCATCGCCTTGTCTGGTGCCTCGCCCACTGGCCCATCCCGCCTCGTCCTCGTTGCGCTATCTTCGGTGTTCCATAAGTATACGGCGTGTCATGTTTCTTCGCCGCATACCCACGGCGACCGGACCGAACGGAGCTCCACATGACCGCTTACGTGCTGGTGGAAGCAGAGGTATTGGACAAGGAACGGGCCGACCGCTACCGGGAGTTGGCGGAGCCATCGATCTTCCGCTACGGCGGCCGGTACCTGATCCAAGGCACCGTCCCGCAGGCCGCGGAAGGCACCTGGCCATCGGCGCGCGTAACGACCGTTGTGGAATTTCCGAATATGGACCGGCTCAAGGAGTGGTACGCCTCGGCCGAGTACGCGCAGGCCAAAGCGGCGCGCGAGGGCGCCATAGAGGTGCGCCTGCTGTTCGCCGAGGGCAAGGCCGCGTAACGAGGCAAAGCCGCATAGCGGGGCAAAGCCGCATAGCGAAGCCACCGGGACGGCCGCCGAGTAGCCGAGGGGGGTCCCTCACCCCTCGGCTCTACCCCTCGGCCCTACCGAGCGCGCGCTTGAGGTCGCTTCAGTGGGCGTGCTGAAGCGACTTTCGGCCTGTCGGGAGTTGGTTCGCGCCGAGTGAGCCGGTGGAGCATGACGTCGGCCACTGCCCAGCGGATCATTGTCTCGGAGTGGGCCAGGTTGCGTTCGTACTCGCACGCTAGGCGGCGACGCATCGTAATCCAGCTGACCGTGCGCTTTGCCGCCCAACGCTTCGGCCGGACCGGGGACTTGGAACTGCCCAGTCGCATCTCCTGCCACCGGGCCAGCAGGAGACGGTTCGCCTGCATCGTCGAAGGGTTCACCGACTGCCACGGTCCGCTCCGAACTTCGAGGTCAGCAATGCTCCGAGCCAGCGCCTTTGGCGAACCCGCCCTTGCCGCCGTCAGGGACGGCCGGCAGCTGCATTACGTAACGGCCGGTCACGGCGACCCCCTCGTGGTCTTCGAGGCGGGTGGTAACGGTTCTCGGACGACATGGGGGCTCATCCAGGGTGAGGTCGCCCGGACGACCGCCACCCTCTCCTACGATCGGGCGGGTTTCGGCCGCAGTGAACCGGACAGCGCTCCGCGCACCTTCGACCGGATCGTTGATGATCTGGAGGACCTCATCAGTGCCGTGTCCGATGGCCCGTGCGTCCTCGTTGGCCACAGCCTGGGCGGTCCGATCTGTCGTTCCTTCGCCCGCCGCCACCCGGACCGGGTGGCGGGGCTGGTCCTGGTGGACCAGGCCGCGGAGGATTGCGGCTTCTACTACAAGAAGTCCTTCCAGCGCCTCGGCGCCGTCTCGAACCGGCTGTTCACCACACCGATGGCCCGGATCGGCGTACTCGGCGCCCTCATCAGGCGTCGGATGTACGCCGATTTCCCCGCCGAAATGCTCGCGGAGATCCGGTCGGAAGAGTTCTCCCCGGCGGCGCTGCGTGCCCATCGAGCGAAGATCCGGCAGCTGGCACCGGGGCTCGCCGCGATGCGTTCAGTGCGCGACGCGGACTCCCTGCCCGACGTGGCCGTCACCCTCATCTCGGCACGCCGCGGCTCCGGCGGCATGTGGTCCGAACTGTCCGCGAGCCACCAGCGGCTGGCCCAGGCGCTGCCGCGCGGCGAACATGTCTGGGCCGAGCGCAGTGGGCACATGGTGCCGATGGAGGAGCCGTCGGCCGTGGTCTGTGCCGTGCTCAAGCTCCTCGGCTGACCCGCGTCGGGACTCTGTCGCGAACCGGCACCATGCGCGGCGCCCAGCCGGGCGCCGACCAGCACAACGGAGGCACCGTGTGCGGGAGCCAGGCTGGGGCGCGCCGCGCTGACTACCAGCTCGCGTGCAGCGGCTTGCCCTCCGCGTAACCGGCGGCACTTTGCACCCCGACCACCGCGCGCTGGTGGAACTCCTCCAACGAGCTGGCGCCCGCGTAGGTGCAGGAGCTGCGTAGGCCCGCGATGATCGAATCGATCAGGTCCTCGACGCCGGGCCGTGCCGGGTCGATGAACATCCGCGAGGTGGAAATGCCCTCCTCGAACAGGCCCTTACGCGCCCGGTCGTAGGCCGAATCCTCGCTCGTACGGTTACGCACGGCGCGCGCGGAGGCCATGCCGAAGCTCTCCTTGTACAGCCGCCCATCGGCGCTCTGCTGAAGATCGCCAGGCGACTCGTACGTACCGGCGAACCACGAGCCGATCATGACGTTGGACGCGCCCGCCGCAAGCGCCATCGCCACATCGCGTGGGTGCCGCACGCCGCCATCGGCCCATACGTGCTTGCCGAACTTCCGCGCCTCAGTGGCACATTCGAGCACCGCGGAGAACTGCGGGCGGCCGACGCCGGTCATCATCCGGGTCGTGCACATGGCACCGGGTCCGACACCGACCTTGATGATGTCGGCACCCGCCTCGATGAGGTCGCGTACGCCCTCGGCGGCGACGACGTTGCCCGCGACGATCGGCACCCGCGGACCGAGCGCGCGAACCGCCTGCAAGGTGCTGATCATCGACTCCTGGTGGCCATGGGCGGTGTCCACGACCAGGGTGTCCACACCGGCGTCGAGCAGGGACTTGGAGCGCCCGATCGCATCGCCGTTGACGCCCACGGCGGCGGCGATCCGCAGGCCGCCGGCGGAGTCCGTCGCCGGCGTGTAGAGGGTGGCGCGCAGCGCGGCCTTGCGGGTCAGGATGCCGACCAGCTTGCCGTCCCGGTCCACGGCCGGGGCGAGCTTGCGGTGCGCGGCGTCGAGCTGGTTGAAGGCAACCCGGGGGTCGATGTCCGCGTCGAGAACCATCAGCTCCTTGGACATGACCTCGGACAACTGGGTGAAGCGGTCCACACCGGTCAGGTCGGACTCGGTGACGATGCCGACGGGGCGGCCATCGCACACCACGACGCCCGCGCCGTGCGCCCGCTTGGGCAGCAGGGACAGCGCATCCGCGACGGTCTGGCTTGGGGCCAACACGATGGGTGTGTCGAGCACCAGATGCCGGGTCTTGGTCCAGCCGATGACCTCGGTGACGACATCGATCGGAATGTCCTGTGGGATGACGACGAGGCCACCGCGGCGGGCCACCGTCTCGGCCATCCGGCGCCCGGCGATAGCGGTCATATTGGCGACCACCAGCGGAATGGTGGTTCCGGTTCCATCGGGCGAGCTGAGGTCCACGCTCTGCCGGGAGCCGACCGCGGAGCGGCTCGGCACCATGAACACATCGTCGTACGTCAGGTCATGGGACGGTTGCACGTCGTTCAGGAATCGCATACTAACTCTCTCACCTGCGGTTTTACGGAAGGGCGGGTGGGGAGTCAGCACCGGTCCAACGCCGCTTGGCGATGCGAACCGGACTGCGGCTCCTACGCCATCATCACCGATCGGGCACAGAAGTAGCGAACCACCATTCGTATCTATGGACCTTCCGCCGAGTCGCACGCACCCACTGTTGTAGCTTCACCCAAACGTTCAGGCGGCGCGGCACGGGGCGCAGCCGCCTACGCCGCCGCCTTCTCCCGGACCTCGTCCACGACCGAAGCGTCCAGCGCGGCGCGTACCAGGCCAGCGGCCAGGGCAGCGGTGTCCTCGCGGGCAACCAGCGGGGCGAGGTCGCCAGGCCGGTCCGGCAGCCCCAGGCGCTCCGCACCCTTGAGGGCCTTCGCATCCAGATACGGGGCGAACTCGGGCCACGCGAGCTGGGCCTCACGCACGAAGATGTCGGCCCCGGTCGGGCCGAGCCCCGGCACCTCCTGGAGCAGCGCGCGCAGCTTCTTCACGTCGCCGTCCGCCGCGTCCCGCATCCGGCGCAGATCGCCGCCGTAGCGGTCGCGCACCAACGCGGCGCCCTCGCCGAGCTGAGTGGCGGTGCGCTCGTCATAGCGGCGATAGCCGCCTTCACCAAGGGCGTCCACGCGCTGCTGCCAACTCGCCTCCGCCATCCGCCGCGGGTCGCGCATGCCCGCGTCGGCCAGCGCCCGGGCGGCAGCCACCGCCACGGATGCCCTGATGCGCGCGCTCAGCAGGTCGGCCAGTACGAGAAGCTGGTACAGCGGCTGCGGTGTGTCACGCAGCCGAATGCCGGCTTCCGCAGCGTAGGTCTGGCCATGGGCATCGAGCAGAGCGTGCACGGTGTCCTGCCGTCCGGACGCCTTGCCGGACCCAGACGCCTTGTCTGAAGTCTTGCCTGAGGTCTTGGCTGCGGACTTGTCTGCGGACTTGGCTGCGGACTCGCCGGGCGGCTGAGACACCTTGCCGTGCGGCTTCCTTTCCGAGGTTTTGCCGCGCGTCTTCGTCATGCTCTCGCCTTCTCTCGTGTCCGCCTCTCTGCTGTCTTGGTTTCCTACGCGGCCTCATCCGCGCCTCTGCCTCGTGCGCCGCAAGCGGCCCCCCACGCATCCGCAGCCTTCGCGCGCGCCCCCGCGCGGCGTATCGAAGCGCACAGCACTTCGGCGGCGCGCGGGAGCGCGGGGCGAGCAGCCGTTCTAGCGGCGGACGGCCTTCGCCAGTTGGTCCTTGTTCATCGACGAGCGGCCCTCGACGCCCTTGCGCTTGGCCTCTTCGTACAGCTGGTCGCGGGTGGGGCCGCCCGAGCCGCTGCCGGAACGCTGGCCGCCGCGACGGCTGGAGGACATGTCCTGGGTGGAGGTGCGGCTCGCCGTCTTGGACTCGCCAGCACGGGCACGTTCCTTGTTGACGGTCCTGGCGGCGATCTCCTTCGCCCGCTTGTTGCCGGTGCCGCGCTCCTCCTGGCTCTCCTTGATCTTCTCGTACTGCCGCTCACGCTTGTTGTTCGAACCTTGGGGCATGGTCGTACGTCTCCTCGGTAGCGGTGGGTGAGCCCATGTCCGGACTTTCCGTCACACCACCTCACTCTGGGGCAAACCGGCCAGTGGCGCGACATGGCTGTTATGGCCTCAGTTATGGCTTCAGCCGTGGCCTAGTTATGGACTAGTTATGGCCTCTGGCCGGCGTTTGTCTCCCGCTCGCGGCTCATCAACTGGGCGACCTGGCGGGCCTTCCCGGGGCGCCTTTGCTCCGGAGAGTGCCTCGCGATGCCCATGCGTACCGGCGCCGCCGCAACCACGCGTACCAAGCCATGGCCACGCATGTCGTTGCGACGCCGACGACGAGCCGCACCGCCGGTGCTGGCCCGGTACCCCGCATCCGCCTCAGAAAACCGGTGAGGGGCGCGGGTCAGCGGATTCGGGGCAGGTCCGCAAAGAGCCCGGGTGAGGCCCGCAGGCGGCCTGGAGGCTGATCGACGAGCCCAGCGTTCGGGCCCGAATCGGCCCCCGTATGCCCAGAGGTTTCCGCGTGCTGCGAGCGGCTACCCGGCCAGCGCACATCGAGGACGCCACCAGCGCGCTGGGAAAACGTGCAGGGCGTCGAGGCCGTCGAGGGCGTCAAGGAGGCCACATGACGAGATACGGATATTTCCTTGCCTGCGAAGAGCACGGGCCGCGAGAACTGGTCGAGCAGGCGCGAATGGCCGAGCAGGCCGGGTTTTCCGCGCTGTGGATCTCCGACCACTTCCACCCCTGGAACAGCGAGCAGGGGCAGAGTCCCTTCGTATGGTCAGTGATCGGAGCGCTCTCCGAGGCCACGTCCTTGCCGGTGGAGACGGCCGTGACCTGCCCAACGGTGCGGTTGCACCCGGCGGTCACGGCACAGGCCGCCGCTACCAGCGCCGTCCAACTCGGTGGCCGCTTCCGGCTGGGCGTCGGCAGCGGCGAGGCGCTCAACGAGCACATTCACGGCGACCGTTGGCCGCCGGCTCCCATCCGGTTGGAGATGCTGGAAGAGGCCGTGCAGGTGATGCGGCTGCTCTTCTCGGGCGATGAAATCAGCCACCACGGCAAGCACTACACGGTCGAGAACGCGCAGCTCTACACCGTTCCGGACGAGCCCGTGCCCATCGATGTGTCCGGCTTTGGCCCCACCGCGACCGAACTTGCGGGGCGCATCGGCGACGGCTACATCACGATGGCCCCCAGCGCCGACTCGGTGGCACGCTTTCGGCGCGCGGGCGGAACCACCAAGCCGGTACAGGGCGGGCTCAAGGCGTGCTGGGGGCCGGACCGCGAGGAGGCCATCCGCACGGCGCATCGGCTGTGGGCGACCGAGCAACTGCCGGGCGAACTCAACCAGGTGCTGCCCAGCCCGAGCCATTTCGAACAGGCGACGACCCAGGTGCCGCTGGAGAAAGTCGCGGAGAACGTGCCGTGCGGCGACGACGTGGACACGCATCTCAAGGCGATCACCGCATATGTGGACGCCGGGTTCGACACCGTATACGTCAACCAGATCGGCCAGGACCAGCGCGGGTTCTTCGACTTCTACCGAGCCAAGGTCCTGCCCCAACTGCCCGATTGAGCCCCGGCGCCGCTGCACCAGAACCGCCCACGCGCCCCGGTTACGCGCCCCCTATCCGCCGCACCATCCACCACTGCGCCCGTCCACTGCGCCCACCCGCCTCCGCACGTTTAGCGCTACTCAATGCACGCTCCCGAGCCGCCACGGCGGCCGGGCCCGAGGGGAGAGCCATGTCCACGAAGGTGTCCGACTACCTCCTGCGCCGTCTTCGGGAGTGGGAGGTGCAGCACGTCTTCGGCTATCCGGGCGACGGCATCAACGGCCTGCTCGCCGCCTGGGAACGGGCAGCCAACCAGCCCACGTTCATTCAGGCTCGGCACGAGGAGATGTCCGCGTTCCAGGCAGTGGGCTACGCCAAGTTTTCCGGCCGCGTAGGGGTGTGCGCGGCGACCTCGGGTCCCGGCGCGATTCATCTGCTCAACGGCCTGTACGACGCGAAGCTCGATCATGTGCCGCTGGTTGCGATCGTCGGGCAGACCAATCGCAGCGCCATGGGCGGCTCCTACCAACAGGAGGTCGATCTGCTGAGCCTGTACAAGGATGTGGCGTCGGACTTCTGCGAGATGGTGACCGTTCCCGAACAGCTTCCGAACGTCCTTGATCGAGCCATCCGCACGGCGTACGCCAGGCAGACGGTGACCGCCATCATTATTCCGGCCGATGTGCAGGAGTTGGACTACTCGCCGCCGAGCCACGCGTTCAAGATGGTCCCCTCCAGCCTGGGCCTGGCGGCCGGCGCCCCGGTCCCGGCCGAAGCGGAGGTCACGCGGGCGGCCGAGTTGCTCAACGCCGGCGAAAAACCGGCCATCTTGATCGGGCAGGGCGCGCGGGGTGCCCGCGCTCTGGTCTCGGAGGTTGCCGAGACGCTCGGCGCTGGCGTCGCCAAGGCGCTGCTGGGCAAGGATGTGCTGTCGGACGATCTGCCGTATGTGACCGGTTCCATCGGGCTGCTCGGTAGCAGGCCCTCATACGAGATGATGCGCGACTGCGACACGCTCTTGGTGATCGGATCGAGCTTCCCGTACACCCAATTTCTGCCCGAATACGACCAGGCCCGTGCGGTGCAGATCGATATCGACGCACACATGATCGGAATGCGCTATCCGTTTGAGGTGAATTTGGCAGGTGACGCCAGCGAGACCCTGAAGCGGCTACTGCCCCTGTTGCGGCGGAAGAAGCACGGCTCGTGGCGGCGCAAGATCGAGAAGGACGTCGTCCGCTGGGCCCAGGTGATGGAGCGGCGAGCCGAGGTGGAAGCCGACCCCATCAACCCGGAGTACGTGGTGCACGCCCTGGACCCGCTGCTGCCCGACAACGCGGTGATCACGGCCGACTCCGGCTCGGCGGCCAACTGGTACGCCAGGCATCTGCGGATGCGCGGCTCCATGCGCGGGTCGCTCTCGGGCACGCTGGCCACCATGGGCCCGGGAGTTCCGTATGCGATCGGTGCCAAGTTCGCGCACCCGGATCGGCCCGCGATCGCCTTGGTGGGCGATGGGGCGATGCAGATGAACGGGCTCGCCGAGATGATCACCGCGGGGAAGTATTGGCGGGAGTGGCAGGACCCCCGCCTGGTGGTCGGCGTCCTCAACAACCGGGACCTGAATCAGGTCACCTGGGAGATGCGCGCGATGTCCGGCTCCCCGCAGTTCGTGGCCTCGCAGGCCATCCCGGACGTGCCGTACGGGGACTTCGCCCGTTCGATCGGCCTGGGTGGCGCCCGTGTGGAGCATCCGGACGGAGTCACGGCGGCCTGGCGCCAGGCGCTGGAGGCGGATCGGCCCTTCGTCATCGACTTCCGTACCGACCCCTCGGTGCCGCCGATCCCGCCGCACGCGACCTTCGAGCAGATCGAGGCCGCCGCGTCCGCACTGGTGCACGGCGATGTCGAACGTGGCCCGGTCATCAAGCAGGGCATCAAGGCGAAGGTGCAGGAAATGCTGCCCGGTGGCCGCTCACACAAGGGCGGAACGTGACGGACCAGTGAGCACCCGACCAGCCAGCGGCGTCCCCCGTCATGAACGGCAGCCATGAACGGCAGTCATGAACGGCAGCCAAGGCCCCGAGCCCGCCGGCGCCGACCGCACCGGGCCGCTGGTGGACGGCGCGTACGCCGAGGCGTTCACCGCGCCCACCGACGCACCCGAGGCGGACGCCACCGTGGCATGGGACGCCACGCCGCTGATCCTGGTGCGGGTGCGCGCGGGAGCGACCACGGGCATGGACTACACCTACGGCGCACCCGCGACGGTGGCGGTGGCGGTGGCGGTCATCAATGAGCAGTTCGCCGACGTGATCACGGGGCGCTGCGGTTGGGATGTACCGGCCGCCAACGAGGCGATGAGCCGAGCAGTACGCAACACGGGCCGCCCGGGGCTTGTCGCGGCGCCATTTCGGCCGTTGACATCGCCCTGTGGGACCTCAAGGCGCGGCTGCTTGGCCTGCCCTTGGTGCGCTTACTCGGGGCCTGTCATCAGGAGGTCCCGGTGTACGGCAGCGGTGGCTTCACCACGTACGACGAACGCCGCCAAGACCAGCAGTTGCGCACCTGGTGCCAGGAGCAGGGCATCCCCCGCGTCAAGATCAAGGTCGGGGAGTCGTGGGGCACGGCCGAGGCCAGGGACCTGGACCGGGTGGCGCGGGCGCGGCGCAGCATCGGGGATGCGGCCGAGCTGTACGTGGACGCCAACGGCGGCTATGACCGCAAACAGGCCGTCCGGCTTGGCCCCGCGCTGGCGGCGCAGGGGGTGAGCTGGTTCGAGGAGCCCGTCTCATCCGTGACCGCGCCGGGCTGGCGCAGATCCGGGCCGCGCTGCCGATGGACATCGCGGCGGGCGAGTACGGCTACGCACTCCCCCACTTCCGCGACCTGCTCGATGCGGGCGCCGTGGACTGCCTCCAGGCGGACGCGACCCGCTGCGGCGGCATCACGGTGTGGCTGCGGGCCGCGGCGCTGGCCGAAGCCGCCGGGGTGCGGATCTCCAGCCGCTGCGCGCCGCATGTGCATGCCCAGGTAGCGGCGGCCGTTCCTCGGCTTCGGCACCTGGAGTGGTTCCACGACCACGTACGGCTGGAGGGCCTGCTCTTTGCGGGCGTGCGCAGTGGGCAGCCCTCGGCACCGTCGGGTCAGTCCGTAGGGACGATCCGGTTCCGTTTCGCCCTGGCAGGGCACCCGAGTGAGCAGGCGCCCAACACCGTGATCGCAAGGAGGCATCATGCATCTTTCGCTTCTTCGTCCGATCCTCCCCCACGGCGGCCCCTGGGCCTCCGTCTATGTCGATGCCTCCCACTCCACGGAGGACGCGGCCAAACAGCAGGAGCTGACGGCGCGGGCCGCGTCGCAGGAGCTGGCCGGCCTCGGCGCGCCCGCCGCGACGCGTGACGCAATCTATGAAGCGCTGTTCCACACTCCGGAAGCCGGCCCGATCGGGAGGCCAAGGACGTCGGGCAAGCGCGCGGGGCGCGCCCTGTTCGCCACGGACGGCGAGGTCGTCATCGACGTACCGCTACCGGGGCCGCCGGCCGCCCCACTGACCACCACCTGGACCGCGCTGCCGAGGATCACGCCACTGCTGCGGGCCGTCGGCGATTCCCCGCCCTGCTTGGTGGCGTACGTGGACCGCACCGGAGCCGACTTCGAGGTGCGTAACGACGCCGGTCAGCAAGAGACGGCTCAGGTCAGCGGCACCGACTGGCCGGTGCACAAGACCGCGTCCGCGAGCTGGTCGGAACGGCACTTCCAAACGGCGGTCGAAAACACCTGGGAGCACAACGCGGCCGAGATCGCCGATGCCGCACAGGAGATGTGGCAGCGCTGCGGCGCCGAGGTGATGCTGCTGGTCGGTGACTCCAGGGAGCGTAAGGCGGTACGCGACAAGCTGCCCGAGCCGCTGCGATCGGTGACGGCGGAGAGCGAGCACGGCGGGCGGTCCACCGGCGCCGGCAGCCCGCAGATCGAGCGCGACATCGCCCAGGTACGCGCCGCGCGGGAGACCGAGCACGTCGCCGAGGTACTGGACCGCTACCACGCAGGGCAGGACGACGATGGCGGCGCAAACGCTGTCGCCGGAGTGCCGGCGCTGGTCGAGGCCGCGCGCGAGCATCAAATCGATACGCTGCTGGTCGGGCCGGACGGGCAGGACACCGGCCGGGAGGTATGGGTCGGCCCGGAGAGCGACCAACTCGCCGTACGGAGCACGGAGCTTCAATATCTGGGCGAGGTGCACCCCACCGCGGCGCGGGCGGACGATGCGCTGCTGCGCTCGGCCATCGCCAGCGGCGCCGAGGCCATTGCCGTCAGCGATCCCACCATCGCCCCGGTGGGCGGCCTTGGCGCGCTCCTGCGCTGGCCCGCCGGCCCGCACTGAGGGCCCGCGGCCCGCACTGAGCCGAACCGCCCTAGCTGTTCTGTGCTGTTCTGTCCGCGGAGGCCCGGCCTCCGCGGTCCGGGTCCGCCCGGATCGGGCGCCCCGCCTCGGCGGGCCTGCCCATCGGGCAACGGGCTGCCCGCGCGAACGACCCACGCGGACAACAAGCTCAGCCCGTGCCGTCCGGGTCCATCCGATCGAGCGCGGGGCGCGGGCCCGGGCCGGTTTCCAACAGGAGGTGGTCGGCTGCGGCCGTGTCCGTGACGAGGCTGGTCACCAGGCCGGAGCGGAGCACCGCGCCGATCGCGTCCGCCTTACGCAGCCCGCCGGCGATGGCCACCACTTCCGGGATACGGCGCAGCCGATTGGCCTCCACGGTGATGCAGCGCTCGCCGAGGTCGCGGCCGATGCGGCGGCCATCGGAGTCGAAGAGGTGTGCGGACATCTCGGCTGCGGCGCCGAGCGACGCGTAGTGTGCCCGCTCCTCCTGCGTCAACATGTCGTAGACGGTGGAGATGCCCGGCGCCCAGGAGCCGATGGAGACGGCGGCCACGGTGACCTTGTCGAAGTAGTCGAAGGCACGGGCGATGCCGGGCTGGCGGCGCAACGCGTCGGCGGTCGCAGGGTCGGGCAACAGCATGGGCGCATAGATGGGGTGGGCCTCGCCGCCGGAGACGGCGGCGGCCCTGCGCACTGCCTCGACCGAGCCGCGCTCGGCCGTGCCCGCGTCGTACACACCGGTGAGCTGGACGACGGTGCACGGCGGCAGCCGGTGCAAGGCCGCGGCCATGTGAATCGTGGACCGGCCCCAGGCGAGGCCCAGCACATCGCCCTCGGCGACCAGTTCGCCCAGGAGGTCGGCGGCGACCTCGCCCAGGTTCTCCGGGTCGGTGGGGGCGCCGCCCGTGGAAGCGCCGCCCGTGGAGGCCGTCCCTTCGTCCAGGGTGTCCGCAGGGGCGGTCGCGGATTCGACGACGACCGCGTGCCGCAGTCCGTAGCGGGCGCGCAACGCGTCCGAGCGTTCGGCGTCGAGTTCCGCGGGGACCCGGATCTCGATGCGTACGAGATCGCGGTCGAGCGCGGTCTCCAGCACGCGAGCCACCTTGAAGCGGCTGACGCCGAACTCCTCGGCGATCTGGATCTTGGACTTGCCCTCCAGGTAGAAGCGGCGCGCCATGGCCGCCGCCTGCACCAGCTCAGCGGGTCCCATCCGCGTGGCTGAACGGCCCGTCGCCACCGCGTTCTCCTCACTGTTCACGTTCTGGACTCAACCGTCATCCTGTCAGAAACAGCGGTCCTTGGTTCGCCCTTTACCTTTGCGTTCATCGAGCCGTGGCTCAGTGTCCGCACGCCCATGGGGCGGCGGCCGTGGCCTGCTGCGCTTGGGCCCGCAACCGGCGTACCGCGTCGGCCGGGTCACCCGCGCCGTAGACCGCGGAACCAGCGACGAAAACATCGGCTCCGGCCTCAGCACAGCGTTCAATGGTCGAAGACGAAACCCCTCCGTCCACTTGCAGCCACATCTGTAGCCCGTGCCGGGAGATCAACTCCCGGGTACGGCGAATCTTCGGCAGCATGATGTCGAGGAACGCCTGCCCACCGAAGCCGGGTTCGACCGTCATCACGAGCAACATGTCGAGTTCCGGCAGCAGATCCTCGTACGGCTCGATGGGCGTCGCAGGCTTCAGCGCCATGGCGGCGCGCGCGCCCTTGGCCCGGATCTCGCGCGCCAGCCGCACCGGTGCGCGTGCCGCTTCCACATGAAAGGTCACCGAAGCGGCTCCGGCCTCCACGTACTGCGGGGCCCAGCGATCCGGTTCCTCGATCATCAAATGGCAGTCAAGCGGAACGCCCGTGGCCTTGCCGAGCGACTCCACGACCGGCACACCCAACGTCAGGTTCGGCACGAAGTGGTTGTCCATCACATCAACGTGCAACCAGTCGGCGCCCTCGGGACCTGACACGGCTTTGGCCTCCTCCGCCAGGCGGGCGAAGTCGGAGGAAAGGATACTGGGACTGATTTGAACGGCCATGGCGCCAAGACTGCCACGCTCCACCACGACGGACAGACCCGGGACCGCCGCATTCTCCGCCCAGTTGGTCTAAAAACCCCCATGAAACCCGCACGATCAGTCACCATGATGCGTACGTATTCAGCCACTCGATTGCAAGGGCCAGCCCCCAACCGGCCCTGTTGAAGAACACTCAGCGCAGGGCCGGCCGCCGCGTCACATGGCTCGGCGTCCATCGCGGGCGGGCGCCCCGCACGTTGATCATCATGGGGTACGTTCCTGGCCATGGGCGACGACTGGAGAACGGACCGCATCGGCAGCGCCCTGCGGGGCGAGAACCCCACCGTGCTGCGGCGTCTGAAGGCGGGTTTCGCCGTCATCGGCGATGTGCAGTTCCTCCCCGGATACGCGGTGCTGCTCAGCGATGAGCCCCAGGTGCAGCGGCTGTCCGAACTGCCGAAGGCCAAGCGGCTGGCGTTCCTGTCCGACCTGGACCTGCTGGGCGAGGCCGTTGAGCAGGCCTGCCACCGGCTGGACCCGGCGTTGCGCAGAGTGAACCTGGAGATCCTCGGAAACACCGACGGATTTCTCCATGCCCATGTGTGGCCGCGGTACGAGTGGGAGCCGGCTGACCTGGTAAAAATGCCGGTCTGGCGCTATCCGCGGGACAACTGGAGCGACAGCCGCTTCGCACTCGGACCCGACCATGCCGCGCTACGGGCCGCGCTCCGCGACGAACTTGACCGGCTGCGCACCGCGGATTGAGGCCGGTACGAGGCCGCCTGGTGGCCGCCCCGTACCGCTGCTGCCGCGATGTTGTGCGCTCGCCGCGGCCGGTTGGGGGCGGGCCGGCAGCGCGGCGGGGGCGACTGACTGCCGCCGCCCTGTGCTCAGGCCGTGCGGCGTAGCAGTGCCAGGTACATCGCGTCGGTGCCGTGCAGGTGCGGCCACAGTTGCACGTCAGGGCCCTCGCCCAGGCTGGTGATGTCGGGCAGCAGGGGGCGGGCGTCGATCCACTCGGCGGTTCCGGCGGCCTTCATGACGTCATCGACCACGGCCCGGGTCTCGGCCAGGTGCGGTGAGCAGGTCACGTAGGCGACTACGCCACCGACGCGCGCCGCCGCCAGCGCCTCGCGCAACAGCCCGCGCTGGAGCGGAGCGAACCTCGCCAAATCTTCGGGCCTGCGCCGCCAGCGCGCCTCGGGCCTGCGACGCAGGGCGCCGAGCCCCGTGCACGGCACGTCCACCAAAACCCGGTCGAAGGAGCCGGGGCGCCAGACCGGGCGGGTGCCATCAGCGGTGATCACCTGGTAGGGGCCGGGGTTGCCGGCCAGTGCCCGCGCGACCAGGCGCGCCCGGTGTGGCTGCTTCTCCGAGGCGAGCAGCGTGGCGCCGCGCTGTGCTGCCAGGGCGGCGAGCAGTGCGGCCTTGCCGCCGGGGCCCGCGCAATTGTCCAACCAGCGCGCGTCGGCACCCTCCACCGGGGCGTTCGCCAGCGCCAGGGCCACCAGTTGGCTGCCCTCGTCCTGCACGCCGGCGTGCCCCTCGCGGACCGCGTCCAGCGCCCCCGGCTCACCGCCTTCGACGAGCCGCACGGCATACGGCGACCAGCGGCCGGGCAGCGCCCGGTCCGCGCCGACCGCTGCCGTCAGTTCCTCCACCGTGGCCCGGCCCGGGCGGGCGACCAGGGTGACCTCCGGGCGTTCGTTGTCCGCCGCGAGCAGGTCCTCGATGCCGGCCCGGCCGCCGCCGAGCGCGTCCCACAGCGCGGACACCACCCAGCGGGGGTGGGCGTTCATGACGCCCAAGTGCGCCTCGGGGTCGGCGTCATAGGGGGGTGCCACGCGACGCAGCCAACCGTCGAGGTCCTCCGCGGCGATCTTTCTGAGTACCGCGTTGACGAACTTGGCCCGCCCGTCCCCCAGCACCACCCGCGCCAGCTCCACGGTGGCGCTGACCGCGGCGTGCGTGGGAATCCTGGTGCCGAGGAGTTGATGCGCGCCCAGGCTCAGCACGTCGAGCACCGGCGGGTCCACCTCGCGCAGCGGCCGATCCACGCACGCGGCGATGATCGCGTCGTAGGTACCCTGCCAGCGCAGCGTGCCGTAGACCAGTTCGGTGGCCAGGGCCGCGTCCCGTGCGTCGAAGGTGTCGCTCTCCCTGGCCTTGCGCAGCAGCGGTGGCAGCACGAGGTTCGCGTAGGCGTCCCGCTCGTCAACGGCCCGCAACGCCTCGAAGGCCAGTACCCGTACGGGGTCCTTCTTCGGTCGGCGGTACGGCTTGGCAGAAGGGCGGCGATCGTTCACGAAAGGTGCTCCGGAGCTGGGATTATGAGGGTTCCCAGCCTACGTGCCCTGACAGGTGCCCCGCCTGCGGTGGGTCCCGCCGCAGGTCACAGCAGTACGGGCATGATCTCGTCGTGGATCAACCGCAACTGCTCGGCCACGCTGGCGACCCCGGGCAGCTCCCGCCCGGTGAACACCTTCACCAAGGTCTCGTCGGTGATCGCGCAAATCACATGGTTGACACCGGCAGGCACCAGCTCCGTACGGATCTTTTGTGCGCACTCCTGCGGCGTGCCCGCGATCGACAGCCGGTCGGCCACCTCCGGGCTGGTGAGCTCGATGCCGCGGGCCAGGTCCCCGGCGCCGATGGCATCGATGACGGGCCGCAGCTCCAGCGGGTCCACTCCGTTGCGTAGCAGTTGCTCCGCGGGCATGGACGATGCGTAGATGCCGACCATGCGGCGCGCCGCCTCCTTGGCGAGCGCGGAGTCGGGCCCGGTGGCGAAGACGACCCAGGCGCCGATGTCCAAGCTCCGCCAGTCCCGTCCGGCCCGCTCGGCGCCCACGCGCAGATGCCGTACCGCGTACTCGTGCGCCTCGCGCGTGTAGCTGAGCGCGTGATGGCAGCCGTCCGACAACTCCCCCGCCGCCTCGAACGACTTGGGCCCGCGCATCGCGCCCAGCTTGAGGGGCACTCGCTGCTGCACCGGACGGGCGAAGGTGAACAGCCCGTCGTAGCGGAAGAATTCGCCCTGCCGCGTGATGGTCCCCTCATCGAGGAAGGTACGCATCACACCGAGCGCCTCCTTCACCCGAGACAGCGGGCGCCCCTTCGTCCAGTCGATGCCGTACTGCGCCAAGAGCCCGAAGTTGCCGCTGGAGAGCACCGCTTCGGCCCGGCCGTTGGAGAGCTCGTCCAGCGTGGCGAGCGCCTGGGCGATTAGCGTCGGCTCGCGGAGGGTGACCGGGGAGGCGCTTGGCCCGAGTCGGATGGTGCTTGTCTGCCCCGCGGCCACCGCGAACAGCAGCCATAGGTCCTTGTGCCAGGTCTCGTCGGCGGCGTAACAGGCGTAGAAGCCCAACTCGTCGGCGAGCCGGATGGAGGCGAGGGACTCATGGAGCGGGTAGTCGGGAAGCATGGCGTAGCTGAACCGCATGTGCGCCGCCTTTCTCAACGGAGCGGGACGTACGGGGCGGGAGCGGAGCGTACGGGGCAGGGGCGGACGAAACGGCGGAGGCGGGCAGGTGTAAGCGGGCAGGTGCAGGCGGAGCGGTCAACGGGTCGCTGCGCTACCGGTGTTGCGCGTTCGCCCGGCACCGGCCCGATCCGTCAGGCCCGTAAAAGTCTTGGCCTCGCAAGGCCGCTTGTCCAGAGCGCACAGCACCGCTACGACACGCCCCGCGGCCCTACCCGCCGCCGGCCCCCACCCACCCCCGGCACCCCGCCGAACGCAACGGTGCCGCCGCTCCAACGAACGGCACCCCAGGCGCCGCCCCTCGCGCGGCTACGCCTCGAAGCTCTCCTGTGCCGCGATCCGCACACCACGTGCCCAGTCGGCACCGGGCATCGGCTTCTTCCCCTGCGGCTGCACCCACAGCAGTTCCACGGCATGGCTGCCCGTGCCCACGTACACGGCGTTCTTCGTCGCGGCCAGCTCCGCCGGGGCGAGATCGGTGCGCTCGGTGACCAGGCGCACGGACATCACCTTCAGCCGCTCGCCGCGAAAGACGGTCCAGGCGCCGGGCGCAGGGGCGCAGCCGCGTACCACCCGATCCACGCGCAGGCCAGGCGCCGTCCAGTCCAGCCGGGCGTCCTCGACCGCGATCTTCGGTGCGAGCGAGACATCATCGGCCGACTGCGGTACGGGCCGCAGCGTGCCGTCCTCGATGCCGTCCATCGTCGCGGCCAACAGCCCCGAGCCGGCGAACGCGAGCCGGGTCAGCAGATCACCGCTGGTGTCGGTGGGGCGCACCTGCTCGGTCAGCACCCCGTACACCGGTCCCGAGTCAAGGCCCTCCTCGATCAGGAAGGTGGAGGCCCCGGTCATCTCGTCACCGGCGAGCACCGCGTGCTGCACAGGCGCTGCGCCGCGCCAGGAGGGAAGCAGCGAAAAGTGCAGATTGACCCAACCGTGGACCGGAATGTCCAGTGCGACCTTGGGTAGCAGCGCCCCGTAAGCGACTACCGGGCAGCAGTCGGGCCCGATCTCCCGCAGCCGGGCCAGGAAGTCCGCGTCGCGCGGCTTGACCGGCTTGAGCACCTCGATGCCCGCCTCCTCGGCGCGCTGCGCCACGGGGCTCGCGACCAGCCGGCGACCGCGCCCGGCGGGCGCGTCGGGCCGGGTGACGACGGCCACGACCTCGTGCCGGTCTGACGCAATCAGTGCGTCCAGGGCGGGTACGGCGACCTCGGGGGTACCGGCGAAGACGAGCCTCATAGCTGGCGAACTACCTCTCACACGCTGCGGAACGGCGCCCCAGTCTAGGCCGCCGCGCGCACGGCGATCCGGCGCCTTCGCCCGCCCGGGTCCAACCCGATCAGGGGGCGTACGCGAGCGGCCCCGCGCGCCCCGGACCGTGACCACCAGGGCGGCTGTCGCGTTGGTCAAGTCAGATTGACCGAATCGGGCCGCTCCAGCGGCCCGATCCTTTTCCTGTCGATTTCAACGCCGGTTCGAGAGGCTTGTTCATGGCCGACCACGCAACCCACGACGCCCAGGCCCGGGCCAGCCTCCATCTGCTGGTCCGGGACATCGAGCGGGTCCGGCGGCAGGTGGACGCACTGCGTACCCTCACTGCCCAACTCGGCAACGTCTACCGCCCGCGCCGCACCGGCCCCTCGGCGGGCTTCGTCGTTTACGGGCGTGCGCCCGCGCCGACGGTACGGCTGGCGCAGGAGCTGCGGGACAGCATCGAGACGCTGGTGACGGCCGCGGTGGACTTCGATCGTTCGCTCGGCTTCTCGTGGGATGCGGTGGGGTCGGCGCTCGGCGTCACCAAACAGGCGGTGCACCGCCGCTACGGCAGCAGGCGGGCCAGCACCGGCGGCGCCGACGTCGAGCCGCTGCGTACGGTCGAACGACCGGCGGACGGGGCGAGCGTGCCGATCGTCCCGGCCGCCCGTTCGGTCCCGACCGTGCCCGGCCCACCACCGACTGCCCCCCTGCGGGAGGACGCCCGCTCCGGCGCCCTCCCGGGCCCGCGCAACGGCTGATACCCGCGCATCCGGCTGAGAGCCTGTCGGGTGGCTGATCATGTGCGGAGTGTGTTGGTAGTGATCCGCTGTGCGGGCATGGTGACGGCCCCGGAACGATCACGTGGTGTGTGCCAGTGCGACAACTCCGAGGCCGTCAGCGGTCCATGCTATCCGTCCAGCCTGACCGATGAGATGTGGGAGATCATCCAGCCCCTTCTTCCCGTGCGTGACCTGCGCAAAGGCGGCGGAGTGCGCGAGTATGGGGACCGGCTGGTGCTCGACTCGGTCTTCTACGTGCTGCGCTCGGGCTGTCAGTGGCGGATGCTCCCGCTCGATCTGATGCCCTGGGACGCGGCCCACCGCTGGTTCACCACGTGGCGCCGGGACGGCACCTGGGACCGCGTCCACGGCGAGCTCCGCAGCTGGGTGCGGATCGCGGCCGGCCGCGATCGTGAGCCGTCGGCTGCCGTGATCGACGCCCAGTCGATCAAGACCAGTGAGGGCGGCGAGGCACGCGGCTTCGACGCAGGCAAACGAACGACGGGGCGAAAGCGACACGTGATCGTCGACACGATGGGCCTGCTGTTGGTCGTCGCCGTTACTTCCGCGTCCGTGCAGGACCGGGCCGGAGGCCGGATCGTCCTGACCCGGCTCGCCGCCGGCTTCCGCACCGTTGCTTGGGTGTGGGCCGACGGCGGATACGCCAACTCCGTTGATTCCACACTGCTTTCATGGGCCCGTGACGCGCTGAACCTGGCCGTGGAGATCGTGAAGCGCACTGACGATGTCAAGGGTTTCAAGGTCCTGCCTCGCCGCTGGGTGGTGGAGCGAAGTTTCGGCTGGCTGGTCCGCAACCGTCGGCTGGCCCGTGACTACGAACGCCTGTCCGCGACCTCTGAAGCCATGATCAAGGTCGCGATGATCCGCCTCATGCTCGTCCGACTCGCCGGGCAGCCATCACGGTGGAGCCATGACTCCCAACGCAAGGCCGCCCGATCCACGACCGTCGAGGACCTAATCACTGCGTAGTCAACCGGCCACCCGACAGGCTCTGAGACTTGCGCATCCGGCGGACGCCAGCGCCCCGCCCGTACGCGCCCTCTGCCTCAGCCGATGTCGGGCGGGTCCACCCGCACCCACACTGGTTCGCCTTCGCGGCGGGTCAGCCGTGTCGCCTGGGCCATCTTGAGGGCGCCTGCGAGCGCGGCCCCCTGCCCCGGTCGCACCCGGATCAGGGCACGCTCCCACCCGCCGGGGTCATCGGCCGACCCAAGCCGAGGTGCGGACGGCGGGTCGCCGCCGGTGCGGGCCCGGCCGGGCGGCGGGGCCTCGACTGGCACCGGTCCAAGGACTTCTGCCGTGCGGGGCAGTTCCGCTAGATCGAGCAGACCCGCGACCGCATCGGGCGGTCCAGATACCGACGCCATCCGGGAGACGGGCGGAAAACCAAGCTCAGCCCGCTCCGCCAGTTCCCGAGCCGCGTGCCCGGCCGGGTCCCAGCGCACCAGGGCCTGCACGGGGCGCAGCGTCGGCTCGGCCACGATCGTCACCACGCCCCCCGCCTCCTGCCCGCGGACCAGCGAAGCCGCCCCCAACCAGCGCCGCAGCGCCTCCTCGTCCGCACGAAGGTCGGGGCGCGAGAGCAACGCCCAGCCATCGAGCAGCAGCGCCGCCGCATACCCGGGGCCCTCGGCGACGGGTTCGGCACCCGGTGTGGAGACCACGAGCGCGGGGCGGTCGGGGACGGTGTCGCGGATGTGGTCACGCCCCGAAGCCAGCACCGGCACCTCGGGAAAGGCGCGACCCAACTCCTCCGCGGTGCGCTGGGCACCGACGATCTGGGCGCGCGCCCGCTGTCCGCCGCATTCGGCGCAGTGCCAGTCGGGCGCCTGCGTTCCGCACCAGCCGCAGCACAGTGCGGCGCCGGCGGCCAGCGCCTGCAACGGCCCCTGGCAGTGCCGGCAGCGCGCGGGCTCGCGACAGCGCTCGCAGGCGAGCCGAGGTACGTAGCCCCCGCGTGGAACCTGCACCAGGACCGGGCCATGCCGCAGCCCCTCGCGCGCGGTCTGCCAGGCAAGGCTGGGCAGCCGCGCGGAACGGGCGGCTACGTCTCGTCCCAACTGCTCGTCCCCCACGGTACGTACCAATGGGGCGATCTGACGGGCCACTTCTCGGTCGGCGGCCAGCGGCAGCGCCCATCGAGTCTCCACGAGTTGCGCGGCCTCGACCGTACGGCTGACACCGCCGAGAAGGAACGCGGTCCCCTCGTGCGCGCTGCGCAACAGCAGCACCTCGCGAGCATGCGGCTGAGGGGAATGCCGCTCGCTGTGGCTGGAGTCGCCGTCGTCCCAGATGGCGACGAGCCCCAGTTCGCGCACGGGGGCGAACATCGCGGCCCGGGTTCCGACGACGGCCCGTAGAGAGCCGCGATTGATCGCCAACCAGCGGCGGTAGCGCTCTTCGGGACCGCTGTCGGCGGTGAGCAGTACGTGCCGGTCTGGCCCGAGCAGCGCGCCGAGTGCGGCGTCCACCCGGGCAGCGCTGCGCCCATCAGGCATGACGGCGAGCGCACCGCGTCCGGAGGCGAGCGTGGCGGCCATCGCCGCGGCCAACTCCTGTGGCCAGGTGGGCCCGGGCAGCGCTGTCCACACGGCGCGCGGAGCGTCTCCCCGGGCCAGGGCACGCAGAAAACTCGGCCCGTGCGGATAGCGCTCCCAGCTTCCGGGCGCGGGTTCGCCCGGCGGTGGCAGCGGCGCGGGGGACGCCTTGGCCTCCACCCGGGCATGGCGGTGGGGCACGGCGAGCTGGAGCACATCGGCGAGCGAGCCCGCATACCGGTCGGCGACCATGCGGCACACCGTGAGCAGCCCGGGGCCCAGGGCCAGCTCGGGCGACAGGACCTGCGCGATGGCGGCGAGCGGCCCCCGGTAATCGGATTCCGCCACCCGCTCCAGGATGTAGCCGTCGAGAAGTCCACCGCCTTCTCGCCGACCGCCGCGCACCTGGCCGGTGCCCGCCCCGAACCGCACCCGCACCCGCACCCCGGGCTGCGCCTCGGCGTCCATCTCCGCCGGTACCGCGTAGTCCCAGAGCTTGTCCAGATGGACCGGCCCCTTGTCTACGAGCACCCGAGCGACGGGCAGCTCCTTAGCCAGCGGCGCCCCGCGCCAGGTGCGCGGCTTCGCCTTGGGCACCTTGGTCTTTCGCACGGTCTCGCGTATCAGCGCAAGCTGCTCCCCGGCCCCCGAGTCGCCCGAGCCCCGCTCGCGCCTGTGCTCCGGCTCCTCCCCCACGCCTCGCGCACCCCCCGCGCGCCGCGCACCCCCCGCCCGCGAGGCATCACCGGCGCGCTCCACCCGCCCCGGCTCCTGCCCCGGCCACTCGTTCTCGCTGCTCACAGCATCAGTCTTAGCAGACACCTCCGACACCGCAGGGCTCCGCGAGGGGCGAGGGAGGGGCGCCGGCCGCCGAACTGTCGCCTAGCTAACTGCCGCGGCCCCAGGCCCAACGGGGACGCTGTTGGTTGATTCGGGTGGGTGTCGATGTCGTGCGGCCGAGGGAGCCGGTGGTGATCCCGGGGAAGACGGTGCGGGTGGCGCGGGTCGTGTTTTTGAGGGGGGAGTCTGGCGATCCGGGTTCGGAACGAGCTGGGGGCGCTGTTTCGCGACGAGGAGTTCGTGGATCTGGTCCCCTTGCGGGGGAAGCCTGCCTGGTCGCCGGGGCGGTTGGCGCTGGTTTTGGTGTGGCAGTTAGCAGAGGGACTCACCGACCACCAGGCGGCGGGAGCAGTCCGCGCGAGGATCGACTTCACGCACGCCCTGGGCCTGAACCTCGATGACCCCGGGTTCGACTGCAGGGTGCTCTCGAAATTGCGGGACCGCTTGGTGGAGGCAGGGGCCGGGCGGCGGGGTGTTGGTCGGCATATTGACCGTGGCCAGGGAAAAGGGCCTGCTCAAGACGGCGGGCCGGGCCCGCACCGACTCCCCGCATGTCCTGTCGTCGGCGCGTGAGCTGCGCTGGCTGGAGATGGTGGCCAAGACGCTGCGAGCGGCGCTCAACGCGCTCGCCCAGGCGGTCCCCGACTGGCTGGTGAGCGTCGCGGAGCCGGACTGGTTCAAGCACTACGCCACCCGGGCCGAGGATTCCCAGTTTCCCGCAGCCCGCACCTGACGCGAGAAGGTGGGCTACGCGTTGGCGCGAACGGGATGCGGCTGTTTGAGGCGGACTTCGACCCGTCGGCACCGCACGGCCTGAATTCGCTGCCCGAGGTGCAGGTGCTGTGGCAGATGTGGGCCGAGCACTTCCAACGGGCAGGGGGCGCGGTCAGGCGCCGGGACCCAAAAGACCGGCCGCCGGACGCGAGGCGCCTGCTCACCCTCTACAACACCGACGCACGTGGCAGCGTGAAACGCGACACTATGTGGCACGGCTAAAAGGTCCACTTCACCGAGACCTGCAAACCGGGCGTTCCGAACCTGATCACGAACGTTGCCACTGCGATGACGAACGTTGCCACGACGGTCGCCACCGGCTGGGACTGGTCGATGACCGAGGCGATCCATGACCAGCTCGTCTGCGCAGATCCCGCTACCGCGGCCTGACGAAGACCGGCCTCCAGGACCAGCTCATCAGCGCCGCCATCAATCTCGTCCGCACCGACGCCCACCTCACCGGCACACCACGAGCCTTCACCCGCCACTACGCAGCACTTCGCCCCGCCGACCAAGTCGACGAGGCGAAGCAACAGGGCCCGAATCAACCCACAGCGTCCCCAACGGGTCTGGGGCCGCCGCACGGCGTACCTGATGACGTGCGGTCTCGCGGCGCGACGCCGCGAGACCGCACGTCGAACGGTTACTTACAGGCCCGCGGCCTTGCGCAGTGCTTCTACTCGGTCCGTGCGCTCCCAGGTGAAGTCCGGCAGCGGGCGGCCGAAGTGGCCGTACGCCGCGGTCTGGGCGTAGATCGGGCGGAGCAGGTCGAGGTCGCGGATGATCGCGGCCGGGCGAAGGTCGAAGACCTGGCTGATGGCCTGCTCGATGCGCTCGGCATCGACGGTGGCCGTGCCGAAGGTCTCCACGAAGAGGCCGACCGGTTCGGCCTTGCCGATCGCGTACGCGACCTGGACCTCGCAACGCGAGGCGAGGCCGGCGGCGACCACGTTCTTGGCGACCCAGCGCATCGCGTACGCGGCCGAGCGGTCCACCTTGGACGGGTCCTTGCCGGAAAAGGCGCCGCCGCCGTGGCGGGCCATGCCGCCGTAGGTGTCGATGATGATCTTGCGCCCGGTGAGTCCGGCGTCACCCATCGGGCCGCCGATCTCAAAGCGCCCGGTCGGGTTGACCAGCAGCCGGTAGCCCTCGGTCTCCAGCTTGATGCCGTCGTCCACCAGGGCCCTCAGCTCAGGCTCCACGACGAACTCGCGGATGTCAGGAGCGAGCAGCGAGTCCAGGTCGATATCGGACGCGTGCTGCGAGGAGACGACCACGGTGTCCAGCCGGACAGCCTTGTCACCGTCGTACTCGATGGTGACCTGCGTCTTGCCGTCCGGGCGCAGGTACGGGATGGTCCCGTTCTTACGCGTGTCCGACAGCCGGCGAGAGAGTCGGTGCGCGAGGTGAATCGGCAGCGGCATCAGGTCGGGGGTCTCGTCGCAGGCGTAGCCGAACATCAGCCCCTGGTCGCCTGCGCCCTGCTTGTCGAGCTCGTCTTCCTTGTCCGCGGCCGAGCCCTCGATGCGGGTCTCGTACGCGGTGTCAACGCCCTGCGCAATGTCGGGCGACTGTGCCCCGATGGATACGGAAACGCCACAGGAGGCTCCGTCGAAGCCCTTCTTGGACGAGTCGTAGCCGATCTCAAGGATCTTGTTGCGCACGAGGGAGGCGATCGGCGCGTACGCCTTCGTCGTCACCTCACCCGCCACGTGCACCAGACCGGTAGTGATCAAGGTCTCGACGGCGACCCGAGAGTGCGGGTCTTCCTTCAAGAGGGCGTCGAGGATGGTGTCGCTGATCTGGTCAGCGATCTTGTCAGGGTGGCCCTCGGTAACAGATTCCGAGGTGAACAGGCGGCGGGACACATCGCTCCCTGGGGTTGCAGCGGCTGCTGGCTAAGCATGGGCGGAGACGCACGGGAGCTGCGCCCGACGCGAATCCGAGGTCAGTTTATCGGTCGTTCTCGCTGATTGGGCAGCGTGTCTCGCAACACGGGCACAGGGTGACTTGTCCCACACACTTGTCTGGGGTGAATCGTGTGTTCGGCGATGGACTGGGGGGTTATTTCCCGCCGAACTCCGGCCGATTAAGGGGCGGGCTCGGCATGCCTCGGACCGGCTCGGCTCTGGCCCGGGGGTGCCGGCGGAGCACCGCGTGCGCAGCGAGGGTCCGCGGTGCCCCGTATCGCCCGTTTCGCGGCTGGGCCGTGCGTCAGCCGTCCACCCGCGTCCGCCCGCAGCCTTCAGGTGTTGGTGGACTGATCGAGCACGCGGGAGATGAGGTCCCACACCGTCTCGGCCAGGGCTTCCTTCGGGCCGTACGGAATGGGCGTCTCGCTGCCGTCCGCGCCGAGCACAACGGCCTCGTTCTCCTCCGTACCGAATGTCTTGCGCTCCCCCACCTCATTGACAACCAGCAGGTCACAGCCCTTGCGGGCGAGTTTGGCCCGGCCGTTGGCCAGCACGTCGTCAGTCTCGGCCGCGAAGCCGACAACCACCTGGCCGAGCCGGGCACGGTCGGCCGACAACTCGGCAAGGATGTCCGGATTACGCACCAGAACTATGGGTTCCGGTTCCTGCCCGTCCCGCTTTTTGATCTTGCCTGACGCGTACACCGCAGGCCGGAAGTCCGCGACGGCCGCGGCCATCACCACCGCGTCCGCGTCCGCCGCGGCCTTCAGCATCGCCTCACGCAACTGCACGGCCGTACCCACGCGCACCACGTCGGCCCCGGCCGGATCGGGGAGCGCACTGTTCGCGGACACCAGGGTGACTTTGGCACCGCGCGCCACAGCGGCGCGGGCCAGCGCGTAGCCCTGCTTGCCCGAGGATCGGTTGCCGAGGAAGCGCACCGGGTCTAGCGGCTCCCTGGTGCCCCCGGCGCTGACCACCACATGACGGCCCGCGAGTTCATCCGGGGCGGCGCCGCCCCGGCCCGTGGCCAGTACGCGGCGGCACACCTCGAAGATCTCGCCAGGGTCCGGCAGCCGCCCCTTGCCGGTGTCCACGCCGGTCAACCGGCCGACCGCGGGCTCGATGACCAGCGCGCCGCGGCGCCGCAGGGTCGCCACGTTCTCCTGGGTGGCCGGGTGCTCCCACATCTCGGTATGCATGGCGGGCGCGAAGACGACCGGGCAGCGTGCGGTGAGCAACGTGTTGGTCAGCAGGTCATTGGCGAGCCCGTGCGCGGCCCTGGCCAGCGTGTCCGCGGTGGCGGGCGCAACCACGACCAGATCGGCCGTCTGTCCAATCCGTACATGCGGGACCTCGTGCACATCCGACCACACCTCGGTCGCGACGGTATTACCCGACAGCGCCGACCAGGTCGCCTCGCCGACGAAGTGCAGCGCGGACGCGGTCGGCACCACCCGTACGTCATGGCCCGACTCGGTCAGCCGCCGCAGCAGCTCACACGCCTTGTACGCGGCGATGCCACCGCTCACGCCCAGCACGACGGATGGCCTGCGGGGCGCGGACGACGCCTGCCCGGCCTGCGCTCGGGGCCCCGCCGTCGCGTGCGCGGCCGGCTCCCCTGCGCCAACCGCCCGCTCGATGTGGCGCCCGGTTCCGGCTGCCGTCTGGGGCTCCGTCTGGTCTGAAGGCTTGTCCATCGCTCGCTTCTCCCCACGCTCTCGCATTGGCCCATGACACACCACGGGCCCGGCAGCCGCTCTCCCGGCCAAATGGCCGAAAGGTACCCGCTGCCGGGCCCGTGGTGAACAACAACGTACCGATGTGCGCGACTACTGCGGCGGGCCCTCGATGGCCTCGGAGGTCAGCAGGCCCGCGTTGATCTCGCGGAGCGCGATGGACAGCGGCTTCTCGTGGACGTGAGTGTCCACCAGCGGGCCGACGTACTCCAGGAGGCCCTCACCGAGCTGCGAGTAGTACGCGTTGATCTGGCGGGCTCGCTTGGCGGCGTAGATCACCAGGCTGTACTTCGAGTCGGTGGCCTCAAGCAGCTCATCAATCGGCGGGTTGATGATGCCCTCGGGCGCGGTGATGGAAGAGGACACTTCTGCCTTCCGATCGGGTTCAGCGATATCGAAGACGCTATCCGTGACAGCGTCGGTGGCTGTAATACCAGTGGTTACCAGCAGTTACGAGTAGTTACCGGTAGCCGTTTTATCAAGTCAGCGACTGTCAATCACTGTCATTGGCGGTCACTGGCAGTCATTGACAGTTACTGACAAGAGGCCAAAGAGACCACAAAAAGATCAGACCACTCGCATCAAGGCTAGCAGCTCAGCGCTGACGTCCTCGACGGAGGTGTTGATCAGGGTCGTATCGAACTCGGACTCGGCAGCCAGCTCGATCCTCGCCGCCGCCAGTCTGCGCTCGATAACCTCCGGCGACTCGGTGCCCCGACCGGTCAGGCGGCGCACCAGTTCCTCCCAGCTCGGTGGAGCCAAGAAGACCAACTGGGCCTCCGGCATCGAGGTGCGGACCAGCCGCGCGCCCTGTAGGTCGATCTCCAGCAATACCGGCTCCCCCGCCTCCAGCCGATCGAGCACCGCGCGCCGCGGGGTGCCATAGCGGTTGCCCGCGAACTCGGCCCATTCCAGCAACTCACCGTTGGCGATGAGCTTGTCGAACTCCTCGTCCTCGACGAAGAAATACTGGACGCCGTGCCGCTCGCCGGGACGCGGCTTGCGGGTGGTGGCGGAGACCGAGAGCCATACCTCGGGATGAGCCTTGCGCAAATGCGCGACGACCGTGCTCTTACCGACCCCGGAGGGGCCGGAGAGCACGGTCAGCCGCGGACGTGCGTCCGGAGGTACGGGGGATACCGCCTGCGAAGCGAGGGGGCTGGTCGCCCCCTGGGGGTGTGCTGCCATGCGGCGATTATCCAGGTTCCCGGGACCACCTGAAAACGTCAGGCAGGACCACTGCCGAACTCGCGCTCCAAAGAGGCGATCTGGTTGGAGCCAAGACCACGCACCCGGCGGCTCTCGGAGATGCCGAGCCGCTCCATGATCTGCTTGGCACGGACCTTGCCCACGCCGGGGAGGGATTCAAGGAGGGCGGAGACCTTCATCTTGCCGATGACGTCGTTCTCCTGGCCCTGCTTGATGACCTCGTGCAGCGAGGCGCCGGAGTGCTTGAGCCGATTCTTGACCTCGGCGCGCTCCCGGCGAGCCGCGGCGGCCTTTTCGAGCGCGGCTGCGCGCTGTTCAGGGGTAAGGGGCGGAAGAGCCACGCCTACGTCACCTCGGATATCGAACTGTCGGATAGGGACCGGTGAGGAACCTAGTCGCCCCTCACCTGGGGAGCAACGTGCAACGCGCTCGCGCGTTCTCCCCCACTGCCTTGAGAGCGCGGGAGGTGCCCCCACTCGTCGGAGACTAGCGGCCACGGCCGCTCCAGTCAGCGAGAACAGATGAAAAGTCCTGGTCAGACTCGCTCGACCAGGACTTTTCAGGGCAAAACCACCGGGTTCTGCGGTACTTATTTCGCGGCTGTCCATACTTCTTCGGCGATCTGGGCCGCCGCGGCACGCAATGCAGCGGTGTCAGGGCCGTGCCGCAGCACTCCCCGGCTCACGCTGGGCACCACGTTGCCCACCGCGTCGCCGAACACCGCCGGAAGATCGGCGGGAGTGGCGCCCTGGGCGCCGATGCCGGGTGCCAGGAGCGGCCCGTCGATGGCTAGCGAGCCGCCCGCCGCGGCGAGCGAGTCGCCCAGCGTCGCCCCGACGACCGCGCCAAAGGAGCCGAGCGCAGCGCCGTTGCCGCGCCAGTTCTTCCGCTCCGCCCCGTTTTGTTCGGCGAGATGGCCGAGCATGGTGGCGGCGACGCTGCGGCCATCGGCCCGTACCGCGTGCTGCACCTCGGCGCCCTCCGGATTGGAGGTGAGGGCCAGGACGAACAGACCGCTTCCACTCGCGCGGGCCAACGCGATCGCTGGGTCCAGCGAGCCGAAGCCCAGATAGGGGCTGACGGTGAGCGCGTCGCAGAACAACGGCGAGGCCGGGTCCAGGTACGCGGCGGCGTACGCGGCCATGGTCGAGCCGATGTCGCCCCGCTTGGCGTCCATCAGCACCAGGGCCCCAGCGTCCCGCGCATCGGCAACGGTGCGCTCCAAGACGGCGACGCCGCGCGATCCGAACCGCTCGAAGAAGGCGGACTGCGGCTTGAGGACGGCAACCCGATCAGCGAGGGCCTCCACCACGGTGCGCGAGAACCGCTCCAGTCCCGCGACGTCATCGCCAAGGCCCCAGTCGGCGAGCAGCGAGGCGTGCGGGTCGATGCCGACGCACAGCGGCCCGCGGGTGTCCATGGCACGCCGCAGCCGGGCGCCGAAGGGCTCGGTGACGCTCATGTCAGCTTCTCCCCTGGTTCGTTGGTCTTTTCCTGGTTTGTTTCGGTGGCCTTTCCCTGCGTCTTGTCGTGGGCCTTGTGCTGGGCCTCGCCGTGGAGATCGCCGCGGGCCGCGCCCTGGAAGTCGCTTTGGGTTGCGGCACCGACCGCTTCGGCGAGGGTGGCGTACGGGCTGGCGGCCAGTCGCTCGGCCAGCCCCTTGTGGAGGGTGCGGCACCACAACGGGCCGCGGTAAATGAAGGCGCTGTAGCCCTGGATGAGGGTGGCACCCGCCAAAATGCGCTCCCAGGCGTCGTCCGCGCTCTCGATGCCACCGACCCCCACCAGGGTGACCCGATCGCCGACACGGGCGTACAGGCGGCGCAGCACTGCGAGCGAGCGGGCTTTGACCGGAGCGCCGGAGAGCCCGCCGGTCTGCGCCACCAGCGAGACATCGCTGGTCAGGCCGAGGCCCTCGCGGGCGATGGTGGTGTTGGTGGCGATGATGCCGTCCAGGCCGAGTTCGACGGCGAGGTCGGCGACGGCGTCGATGTCCTCGTCGGCCAGGTCGGGGGCGATCTTCACCAGGAGGGGGACGCGGCGGATGGTGACCGCCCGGTCGGCGGCCTCGCGTACGGCGGTCAACAGCGGGCGCAGGTGCTCTACGGCTTGCAGGTTGCGCAGTCCCGGCGTGTTGGGCGAGGAGACGTTGACGACGAGATAGTCCGCGTGGGCGGCCAGCCGTTCGGTGGAGGTGACGTAGTCGGCGATGGCCTCCGCCTCCGGAACCACCTTGGTCTTGCCGATGTTGACGCCAACGGTGGTACGGAAAACCGGCCTGCGGGCGGCGAGGCGGGCGGCGACGGCGGCGGAGCCCTCGTTGTTGAAACCCATCCGGTTGATCAACGCGCGGTCGCCGACGAGACGAAAGAGGCGCTTACGGGGGTTGCCCGGCTGGGCGTGCCCGGTAACGGTGCCGACCTCGATGTGGTCGAAGCCCAGCATGGTCATGCCGTCGATGGCCAGCGCGTTCTTGTCGAAGCCGGCGGCGAGGCCGAACGGGCCGTGCATCCGCAGGCCGAGTGCCTCGGTACGCAGCGCCCGGTGGCGGGGGGCGAGCACGGCCGCGATGACGGTGCGCAGAACGGGGATGCGGGCGGCGAGCCTGATCCAGGAAAAGGCCAGGTGGTGGGCCCGCTCGGGGTCCACCCGCTGGAAGAAGAGCCGGAAGAAGAGGGAGTACATGCGGGCTGCGTACTTTCGGTAGGCCGACACGAAGTAACACGAAGTAACACGGAGCAATGCTGAGTAGCGTTGAGTAATGCTGAGAACCACAAAAAGAGGCGCGGGCGGCCGGAGCCGTCGGCTCCGGCCGCCGCTCTCCGTTACCTCAGCTCGCGGGCCGCGGTGAGCTGCTTCGCATGCTCCTGGAGGGAGCGGACGCCCACATCGCCCCTGGTCAGCGCCTCGATGCCCTGGACGGCCGCGGCGAGGGCCTGGACCGTGGTGAGGCAGGGCACGCCGCGGGCGACGGCCGCGGTGCGGATGTCGTAGCCGTCGAGTCGGCCACCGGTGCCGTACGGGGTGTTGACGATGAGGTCGATCTGCCCGTCGTGAATGAGCTGGACGATGGTCTTCTCGCCGGCCGGGCCCTCGCCCTCGCTTTGCTTGCGTACGACGGTGGCGTTGATCCCGTTGCGGCGCAGCACCTCGGCGGTGCCGGAGGTCGCGAGCAACTCAAAGCCGTGCGCCACCAGTTCGCGGGCCGGGAAGATCATCGAGCGCTTGTCGCGGTTGGCGACGGAGACGAAGGCCCGGCCACTGGTGGGCAGCGCCCCGTACGCCGCGGCCTGCGACTTGGCGTACGCGGTGCCGAAGACCGAGTCGATGCCCATGACCTCGCCGGTGGAGCGCATCTCCGGGCCGAGGATGGTATCCACGCCGCGTCCGGAGGCGTCCCGGAACCGGCTCCAAGGCAGCACGGCCTCCTTGACGGAGATCGGCGAGTCCAGCGGCAGGGTGCCGCCGTCGCCATGGGCAGGCAGCAGGCCCTCGGCGCGCAGTTCGGCGACGGTGGCGCCGAGCGAGATACGGGCGGCGGCCTTGGCCAGTGGTACGGCGGTGGCCTTGGAGGTGAAGGGGACGGTGCGCGAGGCGCGCGGGTTGGCCTCCAGGACGTAGAGGATGTCCCCGGCCATGGCGAACTGGATGTTGATCAGGCCCAGGACTCCGACGCCCTTGGCGATCGCCTCGGTGGAGGCTCGCAGTCGCTTGATGTCGAAGCCGCCGAGGGTGATCGGGGGCAGCGCGCAGGCGGAGTCGCCGGAGTGGATGCCGGCTTCCTCGATGTGCTCCATGACGCCACCGAGGTAGAGCTCGTGCCCGTCGTAGAGGGCGTCCACGTCGATCTCGATGGCATCGTCGAGGAAGCGGTCGATGAGGACCGGGTGCTCGGAGATCAGGCCCGCGTGCCGGGTGAGGTACTCGGCGAGAGAGGGCTCGTCGTAGACGATCTCCATGCCGCGCCCGCCCAGCACGTAGGAGGGGCGGACCATGACCGGGTAGCCGATCTCGGCGGCGATGCCCTGGGCGTCCTCGAAGGAGAAGGCGGTGCCGTACTTGGGGGCGGGCAGTCCGGCCTCGGTGAGGACCTGGCCGAAGGCGCCGCGCTCCTCCGCGAGGTTGATCGCCTCGGGTGAGGTGCCGACGATGGGCACGCCGTTGTCCTTGAGCGCCTGGGCGAGGCCGAGCGGGGTCTGGCCGCCGAGTTGCACGATGACGCCCGCGAGGGGGCCCGCTTGCCGCTCGACGTGCACGATCTCCAGCACGTCTTCCAAGGTGAGCGGCTCGAAGTAGAGCCGGTCTGAGGTGTCGTAGTCGGTGGAGACGGTCTCGGGGTTGCAGTTGACCATGACGGTCTCGTAGCCCGCCTCGCTGAGCGCGAAGGAGGCGTGGACGCACGAGTAGTCGAACTCGATGCCCTGGCCGATGCGGTTGGGCCCGGAGCCCAGGATGATCACTGCGGGCTTCTCGCGCGGTGCGACCTCGTTCTCCTCATCGTAAGAGGAGTAGAAGTACGGGGTGCGCGCGGCGAACTCGGCGGCGCAGGTGTCCACCGTCTTGTAGACGGGGCGGATGCCGAGCGCGTGGCGTACCTCGCGAACCACGTCGTCGCCGAGGTCGCGGATGGCGGCGATCTGCATGTCGGAGAAGCCGTGCCGCTTGGCCTCCCGCAGGATGTCGGGCGCGAGCTTGTCCGCGGCGGCGATCTCGTCGGCGATCTCCTTGATCAAGAAGAGTTGGTCCACGAACCAGGGGTCGATCCGGGTGGCGTCGAAAACCTCTTCTTGGGTGGCGCCGGCGCGGATCGCCTCCATCACCGTGTTGATCCGGCCATCCGTGGGCACGCCGGCACGCTCAAGGAGTGCGGCCTTGTCCCCTGGCGGGGTGACGAAGTCGAACTGTGAACCCTTCTTCTCCAGCGAGCGCAGCGCCTTGTTGAGCGCCTCGGTGAAGTTACGGCCGATCGCCATGGCCTCGCCGACCGACTTCATGGTGGTGGTGAGGGTGGCGTCGGCGGCGGGGAACTTCTCGAACGCGAACCGCGGCACCTTGACCACGACGTAGTCGAGGGTGGGCTCGAAGGACGCCGGGGTCTGCTCGGTGATGTCGTTGGGGATCTCATCGAGCGTGTAGCCAACGGCGAGCCGGGCGGCGATCTTGGCGATCGGGAAGCCGGTGGCCTTGGAGGCCAGCGCGGAGGAACGCGAGACGCGGGGGTTCATCTCGATGACGATGACCCGGCCGTCCGCGGGATCGACGGCGAACTGGATGTTGCAGCCGCCGGTGTCCACGCCGACCTCGCGGATGACGGCGATGCCGATGTCGCGCAGGGTCTGGTACTCGCGATCGGTGAGGGTCATCGCCGGGGCGACGGTGATCGAATCACCGGTGTGCACGCCCATCGGGTCGAAGTTCTCGATGGAGCAGACGACGACGACGTTGTCGTTCTTGTCGCGCATCAACTCCAGCTCGTACTCCTTCCAGCCAAGGATGGACTCCTCCAGGAGTACCTCGGTGGTCGGCGAGAGCGTGAGGCCCTGGCCCGCGATGCGGCGCAGTTCCTCCTCGTTGTGTGCGAAGCCGGAGCCGGCGCCGCCCATGGTGAAGGAGGGGCGGACGACGACCGGATAGCCGCCGAGCTTTTCGACGCCGTCCATGATGTCGTCCATGGAGTGGCAGATGACCGAGCGGGCGGACTCGCCGTAGCCGATCTTGGCCTTGACTGCCGCCACGACCTCCTTGAACTGCTCGCGGTCCTCGCCCTTGTTGATCGCCTCGACGTTGGCGCCGATCAACTCGACGCCGTACTTGGCCAGCGAGCCCGATGCGTGCAAGGCGATGGCCGTGTTGAGCGCGGTCTGACCGCCGAGGGTGGGCAGCAGCGCGTCGGGGCGCTCCTTGGCGATGATCTTCTCGACGAATTCGGGGGTGATCGGTTCGACATAGGTGGCGTCGGCGATCTCCGGGTCGGTCATGATCGTGGCCGGGTTGGAGTTGACCAAGATGACCCGTAGGCCCTCGGCCTTCAGCACGCGGCATGCCTGGGTGCCGGAGTAGTCGAACTCGGCGGCCTGCCCGATGACGATCGGGCCCGAGCCGATGACCAGGACGGACTGGATATCGGTGCGCTTAGGCACGGGGGCCCTCCATCAGGGATACGAACCGGTCGAACAGGTAAGCGGCGTCATGCGGTCCGGCGGCGGCTTCGGGGTGGTATTGAACGCTGAACGCGGGGAGGTCCAGGCATTCGAGGCCCTCCACGACATCGTCGTTGAGCCCCACATGCGCGACCTGGGCCCGGCCGTAGGGGGTGTCCACGACGGTGTCCAGGGGCGCGTCCACGGCGAAGCCGTGGTTTTGCGCGGTGATCTCGACCTTGCCGGTGGTGCGGTCCTGTACCGGCTGGTTGATGCCGCGGTGCCCGTACTTGAGCTTGTACGTGCCAAAGCCGAGCGCTCTGCCGAGGACCTGGTTGCCGAAGCAGATGCCGAACAGCGGGGTGCGGCGGTCGAGCACGCCGCGCGCCAGCTCCATCGGATGGTCGGCGGTGGCGGGGTCGCCTGGCCCGTTGGAGAAGAACACGCCATCGGGCTCGATGGCGTAGATCTCCTCCAGGCTCGCGGTCGCGGGGAAGACATGGACCTCTATGCCGCGCTCGGCCATCCGGCGCGGGGTCATCGTCTTGATACCGAGGTCGATCGCGGCGACGGTGAACTTCTTTTCACCGACCGCGGGGACGACATAGGTCTCCTTGGTGGTGACCTCGCGCCACAGGTCGGCGCCCTTCATCTCCGGAGCGCTGCGCACCCGCTCCACCAGCGCCGCTTCCTCGGTGAGCGCGGCCCCGGAGAAGATGCCGACGCGCATGGCGCCACGCTCGCGCAGATGCCGGGTGAGGGCGCGGGTGTCCACGCCGCTGATGCCGACGACGCCCTGGGCCGCCAGTTCCTCGTCCAGGGTGCGTTGGGTGCGCCAGTTGGACGGCTTGCGGGCGGGGTCGCGTACGACGTAGCCGCAGACCCAGATCCGCGCGGACTCCTGGTCCTCGTCGTTGACACCGGTGTTGCCGATGTGCGGAGCGGTCATGACGACCACCTGCCGGTGGTACGAGGGGTCGGTCAGGGTCTCCTGGTATCCGGTCATGCCGGTGGAGAACACCGCCTCGCCGAAGGTCTCCCCCACCGCCCCGTAGGCCCGGCCACGGAAGGTGCGACCGTCCTCCAGGACGAGTACGGCGGGGACCCTGGCCCCCTGGGTGGAGAGCGTCATCATGTGCCTTTCTCGGGGGTCGCGGGGGTCGCCCCCCGCAATGTCACAGCCTCGGGGGTCTCGGGGGTCGCCCCCCGGGATGTCACAGCCTCGGGGGTCGCGGGGGTCGCCCCCCGCAGTGCTACAGCCTCGGGGGTCGCGGCACCGTCACGCTGGGTGGCGACCGCGTCGCTGGGGCCGCCGGTGAGGTCGTTGATCGCCGCGACCCAGGCCGTGTGCTCCGCGGCGTGGTGGGAGCGGAAGCCGGAGTCGATCAGTTGCTCGCCGAGCTGCCAGGTGATCACCAGCAGGCCGCCCTCGGTGAGGACCTTGCCCGCGATGCCCTTGTCGAGCCGGGCGCCGCGAAGTGCGTCGGTGGGTACGAAGAAGTCCCGTGCGCCGGGGCGCCGCACGTCCAGGCCCGCGTCGGTGAGGGTGACGTCGGCGCGGCTGCGGGCGCCGAGGCCGTGCGCGACGATGCGCTCCAGCCACTGCCCGGCCTTGGTGGAGCCGTGGTAGCGCCCGGCCATGACCAGCACGGGTTCCCCCGGCTGCTCGGGTGCGTCTGCCAGGCCCGGCAGGTCGGACTGAAGCAACCCGCGCCACTTCCAGCCCTCGCGCATCAGCCAGTACAGCAGCACCACGATCAGCAGCAGTCCCACAACCCAGCCGGTGCGCGCGGCCCAGTCGCTCGTGCCCTCGTCCGCCGCCAGAAATGTCATAGGTGTCACGTCAGCTTCCCGTCCACGACCGTTGCCCGGCCCCGCAGGAAGGTGTGCGTCACCCGGCCCGGCAGCTCGCGCCCCTCGAAGGGCGTGTTGCGACTGCGGGAGGCGAAGCCCGCGGGGCTCACCACACCACGGTATGTCGGGTCGAGCAGGGTCAGGTTCGCGGGCTCCCCCGCCGCGATGGGGCGACCGTGCCCCGTCAGCCGGCCGATCGCAGCGGGGCGGAAGGCCATCCGGTCGGCCACGCCCGCCCAGTCGAGGAGTCCGGTGTCCACCATCGTGTGCTGGACGACCGAGAGCGCGGTCTCCAGGCCGACCATGCCCATGGCAGCGGCCCCCCACTCGCAGTCCTTGTCCTCGTGGGGGTGCGGAGCGTGGTCGGTGGCGACGCAGTCGATGGTGCCGTCGGCCAGCGCCTCACGCAGCGCCATCACATCGGCTTCGGTACGCAGCGGCGGGTTCACCTTGTACACGGGGTTGTAGGACCGTACGAGCTCGTCGGTGAGCAGCAGGTGGTGCGGGGTGACCTCGGCAGTGACGTTCCAGCCCTTGGACTTGGCCCAGCGCACGATTTCGACCGAGCCCGCGGTGGACAGGTGGCAGATGTGTACCCGGGAGTCCACGTGCGCGGCGAGCAGCACATCGCGGGCGATGATCGATTCCTCGGCGACGGCGGGCCAGCCGCCGAGACCGAGCTCCGCGGAGACGACGCCCTCGTTCATCTGGGCGCCCTCGGTGAGCCGCGGCTCCTGCGCGTGCTGGGCCACGACGCCGTCGAACGCCTTCACGTACTCCAAGGCCCGGCGCATGATCACCGCATCATCCACACACTTGCCGTCGTCGGAGAAGACAACGACGCTCGCGGCCGAGTCGTGCATGGCGCCGAGTTCGGCGAGCTTCTTGCCTTCCAGGCCCACGGTGACGGCACCGATCGGCTGTACGTCGCAGTAGCCGGACTCGCGGCCAAGCCGCCAGACCTGCTCGACGACGCCGGCGGTGTCGGCGACGGGAAAGGTGTTGGCCATGGCGTGCACGGCGGTATAGCCGCCTACGGCCGCGGCCTGGGTGCCGGTCAGCACCGTCTCGGAGTCCTCACGGCCCGGCTCGCGCAGATGGGTGTGCAGGTCAACAAGGCCTGGCAGGAGGATCTGTCCGGCCGCGTCGATGACGGTGGCGCCCTCGGCCGTCAGGCCCTGGCCCACGGCGGCGATGGTTGCGCCGTCGATGAGGACGTCGGCGCTCTCGCCGCCGATCACGCGCGCGCCGCGGAGCAGGGTCTTGGTCGTCTCACTCATGGCTTACGGGTCTCCTCGGTGCGGGCTTCGGCCGGGGTGGCGGGCGTCGGGGCGATGGCGGGCTCATTGCCGCCGAGCAGCAGGTACAAGGTGGCCATCCGGATGCTCACGCCGTTGGTGACCTGCTCGACGGCGGTGCAGCGGCGCGAGTCGGCGACCTCGGCGGTGATTTCCATACCCCGGTTCATGGGCCCCGGGTGCATGACGATGGCGTGTTCCGGCATTCGGGCCATGCGGTGGCCGTCCAGGCCGTAACGGCGGGCGTACTCGCGCTCGGTGGGGAAGAAGGCCGCGTTCATGCGTTCGCGCTGCACCCGCAGCATCATCACCGCATCGGAGGCGGCCAGCACTGCGTCCAGGTCGTAGCTGACCTCGCACGGCCAGCGCTCGACGCCGATGGGCACCAGCGTGGGCGGTGCGACCAGGGTGACTTCGGCGCCGAGGGTGGTGAGCAGGTGGACGTTGGAGCGGGCGACCCGGCTGTGCAGGATATCGCCGACGATGGTGACCTTGCGTCCCGCCAGGTCGCGCCCGGTGCCGTCGCCAGGGCCGCGGTGGTGGGTGGAGCCGCCGTCGGGGGCGCCGGCGAGGTGGCGGCGCATGGTGAAGGCGTCGAGGAGGGCCTGGGTGGGGTGCTCGTGGGTGCCGTCTCCGGCGTTGACGACCGAGCCCTTGATCCACCCGGAGGTTGCCAGGCGGTGCGGGGCGCCGGATGAGTGGTGCCGGATGACGACCGCGTCCGCGCCCATCGCCTCCAGGGTCAGTGCGGTGTCCTTCAGTGACTCGCCCTTGGAGACGGATGAGCCCTTGGCCGAGAAGTTGATGACGTCGGCGGACAGCCGCTTGGCGGCGGCCTCGAAGGAGATACGGGTCCGTGTCGAGTCCTCGAAGAACAAGTTGACGACGGTACGTCCACGCAGCGTGGGCAGCTTCTTGATCGGCCGGTCCGCGACCCGGGCCATCTCCTCGGCGGTGTCGAGGATGAGGACGGCGTCGTCGCGGGTGAGATCGGCGGCCGAGATGAGGTGACGCTTCATCTGAGGGCTCCGTGAGTGAGGAGTGGTGAGGGCGTGCGGGCAGGCGCCAGCGCGGCCCGGTGCAGGCCCGGGGCGCGTACGGGGACCGCGCGGGGCGCTACTGTCCGGCGTCTGCGCGCTCTTGGTCGGCCCCGCCGCGGGTGGGCGCAGGGCGGACGCCAAGGAGCACACTGTCCCGGCCGTCCAACTCGGTGAGTTGCACCTTCACCGTCTCGCGCAGTGAGGTCGGGAGGTTCTTGCCGACGTAGTCGGCGCGGATCGGCAGCTCGCGATGGCCGCGGTCCACGAGGACCGCGAGCTGTACGGCGCGCGGTCGCCCGATGTCGTTCAGGGCGTCGAGCGCGGCCCGGATCGTGCGGCCCGAGAAGAGCACGTCGTCCACGAGGACCACCACCCGGCCCTCGATCCCGTCCGCCGGAATCTCGGTGCGGGCGAGCGTGCGCGCTGGGCCTAGCCGCAGGTCATCGCGGTACATGGTGATGTCGAGCGAGCCGACCGGAATGGCGCGGCCGGTGATCTCCTCAAGCTTGGCGGCGAGCCGCCTGGCGAGGAACACTCCGCGCGTCGGGATGCCGAGCAACACCACATCATGGGCGCCCTTGGCGCGTTCCACGATCTCATGGGCGATGCGGGTCAAGACCCGAGCGATGTCCGGGGCCTCAAGCACCGGGCGGGCCGGTGCGGGGGTTTCTTCGGGAGAAGTCTCGCTGGATGTTTGGCCAGAACTCTTGCTCGAAGCGTGGCCAGCAGACTGATCGGGTGCGTCCATAAAGGAACGGACCTCCTTCTCCGCCTCACGGGACGGACGTTAAAGGACGTCGGATTTACGGTATTGACGTTACCAGGATCGAAAACGTGCGAAGTCAGCACCCCACGGCACTTCACAGCACCGCACGGCACCCCTCGGCACCCGCCCCGAGCACGCGTACGCAACATTCAGCTTGACGAAGCCAGATTACGCTGCGTAACCTCACAGTGAGTTACCAGTCTTCGTCCGGGGAGCTTTATGTCCAGCGAATACGCTAAACAGCTCGGAGCCAAGCTCCGCGCCATCCGCACCCAGCAGGGGCTCTCCCTTCATGGTGTCGAAGAGAAGTCTCAGGGCCGCTGGAAGGCCGTGGTGGTCGGCTCGTACGAGCGCGGCGACCGGGCCGTGACGGTACAGCGGCTAGCCGAGCTGGCCGACTTCTACGGGGTTCCCGTGCAGGAACTCCTGCCTGGCACGACGCCGGGCGGTGCCGCCGAGCCGCCGCCGAAGCTGGTGCTCGACCTGGAGCGGCTGGCACATGTCCCAGCCGAAAAGGCGGGCCCCTTGCAGCGGTACGCGGCCACCATCCAGAGCCAGCGCGGGGACTACAACGGCAAGGTGCTGTCGATCCGCCAGGACGACCTGCGCACCCTCGCGGTGATTTACGACCAGTCGCCCTCTGTGCTGACCGAGCAGCTCATCGGCTGGGGCGTGCTCGACGCGGACGCGCGTCGCGCCGTACAGCACGAGGATCTGTGACCGGCTGCCGGTGATCCCGGCGCCCGGCGTGCCGGACTCCCGGCGCACCGGCGCCTGGGGAGTCCTGCGCCTGGACGCCCTGCACGCCCTTGCGGCTTGGGCGACGTAGCCCGCTGCCGTGTGCCACCTATGCCGCTGCCCCTGACCGACCTGAAGAGGTCGCCAGGGGCAGCGGCATGTAGCGCGCGGCCTCAGCCGTCGCGGCGCAAGCTGGGCTTGAGGTCCTTGAGCCGGCCCAGGAGGCCGTTGACGAAGGCCGGGGAGTCATCCGTGGAGAACTCCTTGGCGAGCTGCACTGCCTCGTCAATGGCCACGGCGTCCGGGGTCTCGTCCTCCCAGATCAGCTCAAAGGCGCTCAGCCGCAGGATGTTGCGGTCCACGACCGGCATCCGATCCAGCGTCCAACCAACCGCATAGGTGGCGATCAGCTCGTCGATGCGGTCCGCGTGCTCCGCGTACCCCTCGGCGAGCTGCATCGTGTACTCGTTGACCGGCGGCTGCCGGTCATCGGTCCGCGCGAGCCTGATCCAGTCCGCGAGGACCGTCGATACGGCGACGCCGCGCTGATCGGCCTCGAAGAGGATCTGGAAGGCGCGCTTGCGGGCCTTGTTGCGGGCAGCCACGGTTAGCTGTTCACCCGACCGAGGTACTCACCGGAGCGGGTGTCAACCTTGATCTTCTCACCGGTGGTGATGAAGAGCGGGACCTGGATCTCGTAGCCGGTCTCCAGCGTCGCGGGCTTGGAGCCGCCGGTGGAGCGGTCGCCCTGAACGCCGGGTTCGGTGTACTCGATGACCAGCTCGACGGAGGTAGGCAGCTCGATGTAGAGGAACGCGCCCTCGTACATCGCGACAACAGCCTCGTTGCCCTCCAGCAGGTAGTTGGCGGCGTCGCCAACGGTCTCCGGAGCGACGGTCATCTGCTCGAAGGTCTCCGTGTCCATGAACACGAAGTCGCTGCCGTCCTTGTACGAGAACTGCATGCCGCGCTTGTCGACAGTCGCCGTCTCGACCTTCACACCGGCGTTAAAGGTCTTGTCAACGACCTTGCCGGACAGCACATGCTTCAGCTTGGTGCGGACGAAGGCGGGGCCCTTGCCGGGCTTGACGTGCTGGAACTCGACTACGGACCAGAGCTGGCCCCCGTCGAGCTTGAGCACCAGGCCGTTCTTGAGGTCGTTCGTGGATGCCACGGTTGCGGAATCTCCTGGACTGAAGCTGGTGGAACCAGGGGTGCACGCTAGAGCGCGAGCAGCTCCTTGGTCGTGATGGTGAGTAGCTCGGGGCCGCCGTCCGCCTCGGGGCGAACGACGAGCGTGTCATCGATCCGGACACCGCCCCGGCCCGGGAGGTGGACCCCCGGTTCGACGGTGACCGGCACACAAGCGTCCAGTTTACCCATGGCTCCCGGTGCGAGCCGAGGGTCCTCGTCGTTTTCCAGGCCCACACCGTGCCCGACGCGGGCTCCCAGCGTCTCCTCGCGGCCTGCGGCGGCCAGCACCTGCCGCGTCACCCGGTCCACCTCGCAGTACGCGGTGCCCGGCGTCAGCGCCTCGCGGCCCGCCCGCTGCGCGGCGAAGACCAGGTCGTACAGCTCGATCTGCCAGTCGGCAGGCGAGGTGCCGATGACGAAGGTGCGGCCCACCTCACAGCGGTAGCCGCGGTAGCCGGCGCCCAGGCAGACGGTGAGGAAGTCGCCCTCCTCCACCCTGCGGTCGGTGGGCACGTGCCCACTGCGGCCCGAGTGCGGCCCGGCGCCAACGGAGGTGGCGAACGCCGGCCCGTCCGCTCCGTGGTCCACCAAACGGCGCTCCAGCTCCAGCGCGAGGTGCCGCTCGGTGCGGCCCACCAAAATCGATTCGAGAAGCTCGCCAAGCGCCTGGTCGGCGATTTCCGCGGCGATGCGTAGCGCGGAGATCTCATCGTCGTCCTTGACGATCCGCTGCTGCTCAACGGCGCCTGCGAGGTCGGTCAGTTCGAGGCGGGGTGCGATTGAGCGCAGCGCCCGGTGCCGGGCGACGGTCAGATGGTGCTCCTCGACGGCAAGCCGCCCGGCGCCCGCCGTAGCGGCAAGGTCGGCCGCGGCGACGGCCGCATCGCCGTGCGGCGCGCCCAGCTCCTGTACCCGCAGGTCATCGATGGGTGCCCCGACCATGGGATCGGCCGCGGTGGCCGGGGGGCGCACCAGCACATCGTCGGTCGGCCCGAGCAGCAGTGCGGCCCCGGTCGGTGAGCCGCCGCACAGATAGCGAACGTTGGCGGGGTGGGAGACGAGCACTGCTGTACTCCCGACGGCCGCGCACTGCTCGCGCAGCCGGGTGCGTCGGGCCGCGAACACCTCGGACATAGTACGAGCCTAGGCGTGCGGCGCGGCGCTGGCCGGTCAGACGCGTCCGAGTGGGCGTAGGCCGGTGCGCGGGGGCGCTGTCGAGCGCGCCGGCGCGCAGCGGCGGGCGCGCAGCGGCGGGGATGCAGCGGCGGGGATGCAGCCGCGGGGATGCACGCAGCGTCGGGTGCTCGGGCCGTCTGCCGGTGGCAGCGGGTGTGCAGGGGGCCGCCCGACCGCGTGGGCAATGAGTGATGGGCAAGGTGGCGAAAGGTTCCGGCACGGGTGCGTGCGTCAGGTCCTTACCAATTGGGCGGGCTGGCGATGCTCCGGGCGACGACCTCGTCGAGCACCTGGGCCGTCTGCGCCACGTCGTACGTCGAGTTGTCGATGATTGGCAGCCCCGATCCGTACCACCCGGCCATCCGACCATGGATGCGCGCGACCTCCTCGTCGCTGAGTCTGCGGTTGCCTGAACGTGCGGCGTTGCGCTCCAGGACGATCTCCAGGCCCGGCAGCAGCACCACGGGCAGCAGCCCGGGGCCGACGTGGCGCTTCCAACCACCGAGCCCGACGACCGGGCGGTCGGGGAAGACCGCGTCGTCGAGGATGCAGGAGATGCCGTTGGCGAGGAAGTTACGGGCGGCGAAGCCGCAGGTGCGGCGGGCGAGCCGGTACTGCGCCTCGGAGTTCTCGTTCCAGCCTGACTGCGGGTTGGCGAAGCCGGACCTGACCCATTCGCGTACGTCGTCGAGGCTGATGTGCGCGGTGGGCACCCGGCGGTTGTCCGCCCACAGTCGGGCCACCGTCGTCTTACCCGCCCCGGCAGGGCCGATCAGGAGCACGGCGACCGCGGCCTGAGAGGCGTCGATCACGGGCTGGTCCGGGTGCGCATCGTGCAGCGGGACAGGAGCGCCCGGCGGCAGCGTCACCGGTCCGGTGGCGCCATCTGCCGCGGTCGGGGACGGCCTCGATGGCGAAGGTGGCCCCGATGGCGCAGCCAGCGGCGGTGCCGGGGGCTGCGGCGCGGGATGCGGCACAGCGGCGGGCGCAGGATGCGGCGGCGCGGCAGGCGCGGGATGCGGCGGCGCCGGATGTGGCGGCGCGGCGGGCGCCGGATGCGGGCCGGGGCCGTTCCAGCCGGGGGCGGGGGGCGAAGCAGGCCCCGGCGCCGGGTGGTTGCCTCCGGCCACGGGCGGCTGTCCTGGCGGGACAGGATGACCCCCGTGCTGGGCGATGCCCGTCCCCGGCCCCTGGTCCGGCCCGTGGGATGGGGGCAGCGGTGCTTCCACTGCGTGCTGCATCCGGTGGCTCTCCGTCTCGTGCGGGCGGCTGACGTGTGACGACCTGGCCGTTCACGGTACGCGGGCCGGGTGCGCTACCGAACGGTACTCCCCCAGCCCGCGCCGGGGGCGCCCCCACCCCGGCTACCGCTGGAGATATCTCACCCCAACTGCCGCCGGGGATGCCCACGTCCCACCTGCCGCCGAAAAGAGCACACCGCCCCCGGCGGAGGCCGGCAGATGGCCCCGACCGCCACCGCCGGCCGACGTGCCCGCCCGGGCAGGCACGCACTCCGACCGCCCGGGCTGACGCACGCCCCGACACTCGCCCAGCAAAAGTCAACTACCCGCTGCTGTAGGGCAGTTGGCGCGATTCGGCTGCCCTTGGGCGGCACCCGCTCCCGGGCGATCGAGACGGCCGGCGACCGTCCGCACAGCATGGAAAGCCGTCAGGCGGAGAGCTCTCCCGCCAGGGCCTGCAACGCAAGGCGGTACGAGCCGATGCCGAACCCCGCGATGGTGCCGCTGGCTACGGCGGCGATGACAGAGTTGTGACGAAATTCCTCCCGCGCATGCGGGTTGGAAATGTGCACCTCGATCAATGGGGCGGTGCGCTGCGCCGCCGCGTCCCGCATCCCGTACGAGTAGTGCGTGAAGGCGCCCGGATTGATCACGACGGGAATGGCGCCGTCCGCGGCCTCATGGAGCCAACGGATCATCTCCCCCTCGTCGTTGGTCTCACGCACCTCGGCCTCGAAGCCAAGTTCCCTGCCGAGCGCCGTGCATTGCTCGACGAGTCCGGCATACGTGGTCGCCCCGTACACATCGGGCTCCCGGCTGCCGAGACGGCCCAAGTTGGGGCCGTTGAGCACGAGAACCCGGCGCACCGCCGTCACGCGGACACCTCGCCGTACGCCGCCAACAGCACCGCGGGGTCCGGGCCCTCCAAGACGGTGGGCTTGCCGAGCGTGTCCAAGACGATGAACCGCAGCAGGTCACCGCGGGACTTCTTGTCCACGCGCATCGTCTCCAACAGCTTGGGCCACTGGTCACCTCGGTAGCTGAGCGGCAACCCCACGGCCTCAAGGATGGTGCGGTGCCGGTCGGCCGTGGCGTCGTCCAGCCGCCCGGCCAGTCGGCCGAGTTCGGCGGCGAAGATCATGCCGACGGACACGGCCGCGCCGTGCCGCCAGTTATAGCGCTCGTTCTTCTCGATGGCGTGCGCCAGTGTGTGCCCGTAGTTGAGGATCTCGCGCAGGCCCGACTCCTTCAGGTCCGACGAGACGACCTCGGCCTTGACGCGGATGGAGCGCTCCAGCAACTCGGCGGTGTGCGGGCCCTGGGGGCTGCGGGCCGCGGCCGGGTCGGACTCGATCAGGTCCAAGATCACCGGGTCGGAGATAAAGCCCGCCTTGATCACCTCGGCGAGGCCGCTGACGTAGTCGTGGACCGACAGCGTCTCAAGGGCCGCGAGGTCGCAGAGCACGCCGGCCGGCGGGTGGAAGGCGCCGACGAGGTTCTTGCCCTCGGCGGTGTTGATGCCGGTCTTGCCGCCAACGGCCGCGTCCACCATGCCAAGCACCGTGGTGGGCACCGCGATCCAGCGCACCCCGCGCAGCCAGGTGGCCGCCACGAAACCCGCCAGGTCGGTGGTGGCCCCGCCGCCTACCCCCACGATCACATCGGAACGGGTGAATCCGGTCTGCCCAAGCGCCTTCCAGCAATAGGCCGCGACCTCGACGGTCTTGGACTCCTCCGCGTTCGGCAACTGAATCGCGACGGCCTCGTACCCCTGGGCGGCAAGGTCATCACGCAGCGCCTCACCGGTGGCGGACAGGGCCTCGGGATGCAGCACCGCGACGCGCTTGACCCTGGGACCAATGAGTCCGGGCAGCTCGCCGAGCAACTGGCGGCCGATGAGCACCTCGTACGACGCGGTCCCCGCGCTGCCCGCGACCTGGATACGGGTCGGCGGCGCGGGCACCTCGGACGCGGCAGGCCCGGCCGCGGCAGGCCCGGTCACGGAGAACTCAGGCGCGGAAGACTCGGCGGCGGAAGACGCTGCGGCCTGGGACGGGTCAGTCATGCGTTCCTCACTGCGGGATGCGGCTTTTGCGGGATGCGGATCACACCATCACTTCTCAAGCTCCAACGCCTCGGCGACCGCGAGTGCCACGTCCTGCGGAGCGCGGTCGTCGGTGCTCACCACGGCGCGAGACACCTGCGTGTACAACGGACGCCGTGCCTCCATCAACTCCCGCCAGCGCTGGCGGGGGTTGATCGCCAGGAGCGGGCGCGGAGCGTCGAGGCCGACTCGGCGCACGGCGGAGGCGAGCCCCACATCGAGGAAGACCACCGGCAGCCCGCGCAGCAGCGCCCGGGTTGCCTCGTCCAACACCGCGCCGCCGCCGAGCGAGAGCACGCCGCAGTGTTCAGCTACGGCGTTACGCACCGCCTGCTGCTCCAGCGCGCGAAAGTGCGGCTCGCCGTGCTCGAAGAAGATGTCGGGGATCGGCTGGCCAGCCATCCGCTCGATGTCGGCGTCCGTGTCGCGGTACGTGGTGCCAAGGCGCTCGGCGAGCAGCGCGCCCACGGTGGACTTGCCGGCGCCCGGCGGCCCCACCAGGACCACGGCGGGTCCGCCGCGGCCCTCGGCATCGGCGGCCCCGGCGGCATCGGCGGTGGCGGTACGGGGCTGCCCGGCGTCCTGATGCGCGCCGGTCACCGGATCGTCAGGTGGTCAAGGAAACCGCGGACGTTGCGACGGGTCTCGGGGACACTGTCGCCGCCGAACTTCTCGGCCACCGCGTCGGCGAGCACCAGCGCCACCATCGCCTCGGCGACGATTCCGGCGGCCGGCACGGCACACACATCGGACCGCTGGTGGTGGGCCTGGGTGACCTCGCCGGTGGCTACATCGACGGTGGCCAGCGCCCGGGGCACGGTCGCGATCGGCTTCATCGCGGCCCGCACGCGCAGCAGTTCGCCGGTGGTCAGCCCGCCCTCGGTGCCGCCGGAGCGGCCCGTCGCCCGCTTGAGCCCGTCCTTCGACGGCACGATCTCGTCGTGCGCCTTGGAGCCCGGCACGCGGGCCAGTTCGAAGCCGTCACCGACCTCGACGCCCTTGATGGCCTGGATGCCCATCAGCGCCCCCGCCAGCCGTGCGTCAAGCCGCCGGTCCCAGTGCACATGCGAACCGAGGCCCACCGGCACGCCGTACGCCAGCACCTCCACCACGCCACCGAGGGTGTCGCCGTCCTTGTGCGCCTGGTCGATCTTGGCCACCATCGCCTCGCTGGCGTCGGGGTCCAGGCAGCGCACCGGGTCGGCGTCCAAACGCTCGACGTCATCGGGGGCCGGGTAGACGCCGTACGGAGCCTTCGCCGCCGCGAGCTCCACCACATGCGAGACGATCTCGATCCCGGCCGTCTCCTTCAGGTACGACCTGGCGACGGCCCCGAGGGCCACCCGGGCCGCTGTCTCCCGCGCGGAGGCCCGCTCCAGGATCGGTCGGGCCTCGTCGAAGCCGTACTTCTGCATGCCGGCCAGATCCGCGTGGCCTGGCCGGGGGCGGGTCAGCGGTGCGTTCCTGGCCAGTTCGGCCAGCACCTGTGGATCGACCGGGTCGGCCGCCATGACCTCTTTCCACTTGGGCCACTCGGTGTTGCCGACCATGATCGCCACCGGGCCACCCATGGTCAGGCCGTGGCGTACGCCGCCGATGAAGGTGACCTCGTCGCGCTCGAACTTCATCCGGGCGCCGCGTCCATAGCCGAGCCGCCGCCGAGCGAGAGCGTCCGCCACCATGTCGGTCGTGATCGGTACCCCGGCGGGCAGCCCCTCCAGGGTCGCCACCAGTGCGGGGCCGTGCGACTCCCCCGCCGTCAGCCAACGCAACCTGCTCAACGGTGCTCCTTAAACCTCGCGCCCGTGCGACTTCTCAGCCCCGATCCTCCCATGAGCTGCGAGGGAGCCCGTTCCCTCGTCCACGTTACGGACGGGGGAAGGCGCTTGTGCGCTATGGGGCAGCGCACACGCCCGCCACCCCAGGCGGCGTACGCACGGCGCGCAGGAAGGAGACAAGCCACTGGGCTACTGGGCCGTCAGCCGCCGGATGGCCGCTGCCGCGCCGTGAGCGCCGCCTCGCCCGCCTCCCGCATGGTGGCCAGCGGCGCGCCGGCGCAACCAGTCATCCGCTCCACCTGAAGCACCGCCTGGTGCACCAGCAGATCAAGCCCACCCACGACCGCGCCACCACGCGCGGCCCACCGGGTGGCCAACTGCGTCGGCCAGGGGTCGTAGAGCACGTCGAAGAGCGCTCCGGGCCGCTCGGGCACCGCGCCGGCCAGCGCGTCCGTGCTGCCGGCTGGCGTGGTGGCGAACACCAGCGGAGCGCTCATCGCCTCGGCGGCATCGGCCCAGTCAGCGGTGCGCACACTCACCCCGAGCCGCTCTCCCCACTGCCGCATCTCGGTGGCACGGGCCTGCCCTCGTACGTAGGCGGTGACCTCGCCGACGTGGATGCGCGCGAGCGCGGCCAGCGCCGAGGACGCCGTGGCCCCAGCGCCCAGCACCGCCGCCCGCTCCACGCGCTCCACGCCGCGCTCCCGCATGGCCGCGATCATGCCGGGAATATCGGTGTTCTCCCCGACCCGGCGGCCCTCCGCGGTGAAGAGCACCGTGTTCACGGCCTCGACCGAAGCGGCGGTCTCGCTGAGCTCGTCGAGGAGTGGGATGATCGCCCGTTTGAGCGGCATCGTGAGAGAGAGTCCGGCCCAGTCCCGGTCGATTCCCTGCAAGAAGGCCGGCAGCGCGGCCTCGTCCACATCGAATCGGTCGTAGCGCCAGCCGGTCAGCCCCAACTTGTCGTACGCGGCCCGGTGCAGCACCGGCGAAAGCGAGTGCGCGATGGGCGATCCAAGGACCGCCGCCCTGCGGTCATTCGGCATCCGTCTTTCCCCGCCCCCTGTGTCAGTTACCGCCGCCGCGCGTCTTGTTGAACTCCTCGACCAGCTTTTTGTGCTCGGCGTAGGTCTTGGTGAACTTCGTCGTCTTTTGGTCGATGGAGATGAAGTAGTACCACCCGCCCCGCTCCGGCTGGAGTGTCGCCCTGAGCGCTTCGTGCCCCGGGTTTCCGATCGGCCCCGGAGGCAGCCCCTCGTCGTGGTACGTGTTGTAGGGGTTGTCGTAATTGCGCAGTTCCTCGATCGTCAAGTCAATCTTGCTCTGGTTCTTGACGTAGTTGTACGTCGAGTCGAACTCAAGCAGGCCATTGGTCTGTACGTTATCCGGCTTAAGCCGGTTATAGACGACGTCGGCCATCTTGCGGAAGTCGTCGTGGGTCATGCCTTCGGCGTTGACGAGGCTGGCGACGGTGACGATGTCCCGCGGCGAGGACAGCCCCAAGCTCTCGGCCTTCGCGTCGTCAAGGCCGAGCTTGGCGTATTCCTTGTTCGCCTGCGCAACCATCTTCCGCAGCACGTCGGCGGGCTTGGCGTCCTTGCCGACGCTGTAGCGGGAGGGAAAGAGGAATCCTTCCAGCGGGTCCTTGACTGCGGTGCTGCCCTGCGACCAGGCGGGCAGCCCGAAATTGCGGTACTCCTTCTCGGCGACCTTCTTGGTGGTGCCGGCCGCGGCGCCGATCTTCTTGTCGATCGCCGTGTAGACCGCGCTGTTGCGCATGCCCTCGCTGACGATGAGAGAGTTCAACGCCGCCGGGTCCGTCATCATCTTGACGGCCGCATCCCCCGACATCTCCTTGTTGAGGGTGTACGACCCGGCCTGGATGCGGTCGCCCTTCGGGCTCGCGTTGGCAGCGTCGACAAACGCCCGGCTGCTCTTGACGACGCCTTTGCCTTTGAGAATGTCGCCCATGGCGGCGACGCCGGTGCCATCGGGGATCTCGACCTGCACCTGCTCATCGGTGCCCTCGCCCGCGTAGTCCGGCGCGGACCCGAAATGGCTCTGCCAGAACTGATAGCCGAAGTACCCCACACCGCCCACGGCGCCACCGAGCACCACTGTGACGACCAGACACGCGACGCCACTGCGGCGCTTGGTCTTCTTGTTCCGACGTTCCCGACCGCGCCGACGCGTCTCGCGCGGGTTCGGCTCGTCGCCGTACGCATCGTCGTATGCGTCGTCGCCACCGTCACCACGGCCACCGTCGTCATACCCGGTGGCGCTGCCGTCCCGACCGTCGTCGTCATCGAAGAAGGATTTCTTCTCTTCCGCGAAGAACGGGTGCTCAGGCTCGCGCTCTCGCCGGTCCGGCGCGGGTTCGGCCCGCCAGTCGTCCACCGGCTCATCGGGGGCGTGACCCATCGGCCCCTGATCCTGCACCGGATGCTGGTGGCCCTCCCCCGTGGGCTGGTACCCCTGCTGGTACGCCTGCTGAGGGTGCTGGCCCTGCTGTTCGAATTGCTGAGGATGCGGGGGCTGCTGAGGGTGCTGGGGTTCCTGCGGGTGCTGCGGGTGCTGCGGGTGCTGGGGATACTGCTGCTGCTGGTACTGCTGGTACTGCTGGTCGTGCGGGGGTGATCCCTGCCCGCGGTGCGGATCGTGCGGCTCGGGTTGCGGGTAGCCGTCCGGCGTCCCGTAGTAGTCGGCCTGTTGACCGCCGTACGGGTCACCTGGCTGGCCCGGTGCATACTCGCCCACCTGGCCCGGCTGCTGACCCTGACCGTACGGATCGCCCAGGTCACCGCCGTAGGGCGGCTCCGAGCCCTGTGAGCCGTCCCAGCCGTATGGCTGCTGCGCGAGAGGTTCCTGCTGCTGCGCATAGGTCTGGGCCTGGTCACCGTAGGGGCTCTGACCATCTGCGGCCTGCTGCCCATGCCACCCTGGGTCCCCGTACAAGGGGTCCTCGGGGTCCCACGGTTGGGAGCCAGAGCTCCGGCCATACTCAGTCATCAATCCCCTAGTGCCGCGCTGCGGCAGCCGGTACGCGCCCGGAGCGCGGGGTTCGCTCCGCCGGGCTATCACCTCGCCCGGCATTCGAACGGCTGCCATGCCGCGCGGAACGTTACCGTACCGCGATCAGATGACCACTTCGACGGCGTCACCCGGGGGACGGCCCGAGGCGCGCTCGATCTCCAGCGCGTTCTGCAAGATGATGACGGCGGCGGCCTGATCTACGACGGACCGCCCCTTCTTACTGTTCACTCCCGCGGCTCGTAGCCCCTGAGCAGCGGTAACCGTGCTCATGCGCTCATCGACGAGCCGCACCGGCACGGGGGCGACAAGGCGGGCTAGTCCCCCGGTGAAGCCCCGAACCTTGGTCGCCGCCGGGCCCTCCTTGCCACTGAGCGACCTGGGCAGGCCGACGACGACCTCGATCGGCTCATACTCCGCGACAATCGCCGCCAGTCTGCGCCGCGCCGCCGCGACGTCCCGGCCAGGCACGGTCTCCACCGGCGTGGCCAGGACCCCATCGGGGTCGCACGAGGCGACCCCGATCCGGGCATCTCCGACATCGATGGCGATCCGCCGCCCACGTCGCATGGGCCGTTCCTCGCTCACGCCACCTCACCCTTACTCATGCCTGATCACCTGTGACCGGCCGTTTCACACGCCTCATCGGTCATCGTTCACGCCTGATCGGTGACGAGACGCTCCACAGCGGCGATCGCATCGTTGATGGCGTCCGGATTCTGCCCACCGCCTTGGGCGACGTCCGGCTTGCCACCGCCGCCACCGCCCAGGGTCTTGGCGGCCGTACGCACCAAGTCCCCGGCCTTCAGACCGCGCTCGCGAGCCGCCTCGTTGGTAGCGACCACCGTGAGCGGACGCTCCCCAGCGACGGTGAACAGCGCCACCACGACCGGCCGCCCACCCTGGATGCGCCCGCGCACATCGAGGACCAGCTTGCGCAGGTCATCGGCCCCGGTGCCGTCCGGCACCCGGCCCGTCACCAGCGCCACGCCCCGCACGTCCTTGGCGCCCTCGGCCAGACCGGCGGCAGCCTGCAAAACCTTCTCCGCGCGAAAGCGCTCGATCTCCTTCTCGGCGTCCTTGAGCTTGGCGAGCATCCCCGAGATCCGCTCCGGCAACTCCTCGGGGCGGCCCTTGACCAGGTCGGTGAGCTGCGAGACCACCGTGTGCTCACGAGCGAGGAACTGATACGCATCGACGCCGACCAGGGCCTCCACCCGGCGCACGCCGGAGCCGATCGACGATTCGCCCAGTAGCTTCACCAGGCCGAGCTGAGCCGTGTTGTGCACATGCGTGCCACCGCACAGTTCCTTGGAGAAGTCGCCGATGGTCACCACCCGCACCCGGTCGCCGTACTTCTCGCCGAACTCGGCGATGGCGCCCTGCTTCTTGGCGTCGTCCATGCTCATCACCTCGGCGGTGACGTCGAGTTCACGGGAGAGCACGTCGTTGATCTTCTGCTCGACGTCCGTGAGCACCGTGCTGGGCACGGCGGCGGGCGAACCGAAGTCGAAGCGGAAGCGGCCGGGCGAATTCTCCGAACCGGCCTGCGCGGCAGTCGGGCCCAGCGCGTCCCGCAGCGCCTGGTGGGTCAGGTGGGTGGCGCTGTGGGCACGGGCGATGGCGCGCCGCCGCTTGATGTCGATCTGGGCGTACGCCCCAGCGCCCACGGTGACCTCACCGACCTGCACCACGCCCTTGTGCACGCTGACACCGGGCACCGGCTGCTGCACGTCGCGGATCTCGACCACGGCGCCGGAGTCCAGCCTGATCCGCCCGGTGTCGGCGAGCTGGCCGCCGCCCTCGGCGTAGAAGGGGGTGCGATCCAAAACGACCTCAACCTCGTCGCCCTCGTGCGCGGCGGGCGAGGAAACCCCGTCCACCAGGAGACCGACCACGCTGGACTCGCCCTCAATGTTCGCGTAACCGGTGAAGACCGTGGCACCGGAAGCGTCGGCGACCGCGCGGTAGGCCGACAGGTCGGCGTGGCCCTGCTTCTTGGCCCTGGCGTCCGCCTTGGCCCGCTCCCGCTGCTCCTTCATCAAACGACGGAAGCCGTCCTGGTCTACGCTCAGCCCCTGTTCGGCGGCCATTTCCAGGGTGAGGTCAATGGGGAAGCCCCAGGTGTCGTGGAGCAAGAACGCCTTGTCGCCGGCGAGCGTGCCGGACCCGGCGGCCTTGGTCTCACTGACGGCCGTGTCCAAGATGTTGGTGCCGGCCTTGAGGGTCTTGAGGAAAGCACCCTCCTCGGCCAGGGCAACCGTCTCGATGCGCTTGCGGTCCTCACGAAGCTCTGGGTACTGCTCGCCCATCGTCTTCAGTACGACATCCACGAGCGCGCCGACGACCGGGCCGCTCGCACCGAGCAGGCGCATGTTGCGGATGGCGCGGCGCATGATGCGGCGCAGTACGTAACCACGGCCCTCGTTGCCCGGGGTGACGCCATCGCCGATGAGCATCACGGAGGTACGGATGTGGTCGCCGACCACGCGCAGCGCGACGTCGGACTCCTGGGCGGCGCCGTAGGCGACCCCGGTCAGGGCGGTGGCCTGGTCCATGACGACGCGCAGGGTGTCGGTCTCGTACATGTTGTGCACGCCTTGCAGGATCATCGCGAGGCGTTCGAGGCCGAGGCCGGTGTCGATGTTCTTGCTCGGCAGTTCCCCAAGGATCGGGAAGTCTTCCTTGCCGGTGCCCGGGCCGCGCTCATACTGCATGAAGACCAGGTTCCAGATCTCCACATACCGCTCGTCGTTGACGGCGGGACCGCCCTCGGGGCCGAACTCGGGGCCACGGTCGTAGTTGATCTCGGAGCAGGGGCCGCACGGGCCTGGCACGCCCATGGACCAGTAGTTGGGGCCCATGCCAAGCCGCTGAATGCGCTCGGACGGTACGCCAACGACCTCACGCCAGATGCGCTCGGCCTCATCATCGTGCTCATAGACGGTGATCCACAGCTTCTCCGGCTCCAGGCCGTAACCACCGTCAGCCTGCGAGCTGGTCAGCAGCTCCCAGGCGAGCTTGATGGCGCCTTCCTTGAAGTAGTCGCCGAAGGAGAAGTTGCCGCACATCTGGAAGAACGTGCCGTGCCGGGTGGTCCTGCCGACCTCTTCGATGTCGGGGGTGCGCACGCACTTTTGCACGCTGGTGGCGCGGTCGAACGGCGGCTTGACCTCACCGAGGAAGTACGGCTTGAAGGGCACCATGCCCGCGGGGACCAGCAACAGCGTCGGGTCGTCCGCGATCAGCGACGCCGACGGCACGACGGTGTGCCCCCGCTCCTCGAAGAAGCGTAGCCAGCGGCGGCGGATTTCGGCCGACTCCATCAGTAGTCCTCTTTCCGGTGATTGTTCCGGTGATTGTTCCGGTCGTTGTTCCGGTCGTTCCGATCGTGGCTGCGGTGGTCGTCCCGGTCGCCCTGTGCGGTCAGGCCCGCGGGGCGATGGGTCTTCGACTTCAGCACCTGCGCGCGCTGCGCGGGCAGTTCCCTGACGTCGAGGACGTCGGACCCCGCGCCGAGTCCCAGCGCATCGTTCAACGCCGCTTCGCGGTCTGCCATTCCGACCCGTACGTCCAAGGCGAACTGCTTCAGCCGATGGCCGGTCTCCACCGCCTTGTCCGCGGCCTGTGCGGCCAGACTCTCGGGAGTCAACTGGCGCAGCTTGCGGTTGACCTTGGTGGTGGCCCACACCCCGGCTGCGGCGCCGGTCGTGAACCAAAATGCGCGGCGGAACATCGCGATCAGTCCTTCTTGCTCCGGTTATTGCTCCGGTCTTCGCTCCGGCTGCGGCGGCCACCGCGCCTGGCAGCTGGCACGGTCTTGCCCACGACAACGGTTGCAGGGCCCTCGCCCTTACGCCCGATCGCCCTGCGCACCCCGTACCCGAAGGCGGCCACCTTGACCAGCGGGCCGCCGAAGGCCGACGAGACGGTCGAGGACAGCGCCGAGGCGTTGGAGGTGACCTCCTGCACATCGGCCGCGATCGAGTCAACGCGGGCGAGTTGGCTGTTCGCCGAGCGCACCGTCGCTGACGCCTCGCTGAGTAGCGGAACGGCCTGGTCAGTGACGTCGGCCACCAGCTTGGTGGCCGCCTTGAGCGCCTGCGCGAGCCTCACCAGAGCGAGGGCGAGGAATGACACCAGGATCGCCCAGAAGACGGCCACGAGAATCCCGGCCACTTCTCCACCGGACACGTCGCACCGCTCCCTGCTGATCTTCGACTGCGCAATGGCTGGTCGATGGCTGGTCTTGGTCGTCACAGCCGCCACTTGCGGGCGGTGAGGCATCGCGGGCGCGGGCGGCAGGTACCGACCTTATCGCGCCGCGGCTCATCGGCCGTACCGCATTGTTCCGCACCGCAGACGGCCGCTCACGGGGGCGCCGAGGTGGCCGAGTGGCGCGCGGTGGGATTGTACGGCCCGCTTACCGCCCCGTACGCTCCGTGGTTTATGCGACATGCTCCGCGCCACGGATCAGCACGGCCCGGCCCCTCCGCTCAGCCGGCCAAAAATGACGATCTTCCCGCCGAACTCAGCCGGTTCATCGGCCGGTCAGGGGAGCTGGCCGAGCTCAGGCGGCTACTCTCCCGGACTCGGCTGGTGACCGTCACCGGTGCCGGCGGTATCGGTAAGTCACGGCTCGCACTGCGGGCCGCCAGGCGGATGCGGAATCGCTTCTGCGACGGCATATGGCTGGTTAACCTGGCCGAAGCGCCCACAACCGGAGCCCCCGAGGAGGCGCTGCTCGCGGCGCTCGGGCTGACGGCGGGCGTCGGGCAGCTGCCGCGCGATGTGCTGGCACGACGCCTCGCACGCGGTGAGACGCTGCTGGTGCTCGACGGATGTGAGCAGCTGACCGAGCGGTGCGCCGAGCTGGTGGCCGAGTTGCTGCGGCGTGCCCCCGGGCTGCGCGTGCTCGTAGCCAGCAGGCGCCCGCTGGACATCATCGGGGAACGGCTGCTGCCCCTTGGCCCGCTGCGCCTGCACCCCGACGCCGTGGATCTGTTCGCCGACCGGGCGTCGGCGGTGCTGCCCGGCTTCACCCCGGCCACCGGGCGCGAGGCGGTGAGCGAGGTGTGCCGGCGCCTTGACGGCATGCCGCTGGCCATCGAACTGGCTGCGGCACGGCTACGGACGCTCTCGCTTGAGCAGGTGCTGCACCGCCTCGATGATCCGCTGAAGCTGCTGACCAGCAACGGCCACAGCACGCCTGACCGGCACCGGTCGCTGTCCACGGCCATCGGCTGGAGCCACGAGCTGTGCAGCTCTGGTGAACGTTTGCTGTGGTCGCGGTTGTCGGTGTTCGACGGGAACTTTGACTTAGACGCCGTCGAGTACGTGTGCTCGGGCGCCAGCCTGCCGGCCGACGAGGTGCTCGCCGCGCTCTCGGGGCTGATCACGCAATCCGTCGTGACCCGCGACGACCCGCCCGGGTGCACCGGCCAGGCCCGCTACCGGATGCTGCACCCGGTTCGCGCGTACGGTGCCAGATGGTTGGCGGAGCTGGGTGAGACCGACCGGCTGCGCAAGCGGCACCGCGACTGGTACTTGGGGTTGGCCACCTGGTGTGAGCTGGACTGGTTCAGCCTGCGACAGATCGAGGTGGCGCAGCGGATCGCCGCGGAGCTGCCGAATCTACGGCTCGCGCTGGAGTACAGCCTGGAGAGCCCGGACGACGCCCATATCGGCCAGTATCTGACCGGCTCACTGTGGTTCTACTGGGTTGGCTGCGGTCAACTCGCCGAGGGACAGCGCTGGCTGGATCGCGCGCTCGCGCTGGAGAGCGACCAGCCGGAGCCGCGCGCGAAGGCGCTGTGGGTGGCGGGCCTGACGGCCGCGGCGCGCGGTGAGTCGGTAGCGGCGCTCACCGCGCTGCACGAATGCCGGGAGCTGGCGGAAGGTTGCGGCGATGAGAGCACGGCGGCGCTAGCCACTCAGATGCTCGGCGTGACCGCGCTCATCAACGACGACCTGCCGGGCGCGGTGGCCCTGCTGCGCGAGTGCCTTGAGCGCTACCGCGCCCGAGGCGAGCTCAACGCACTGGTCCTCCTCGCCCAGGTACTGCTCGCGCAGGCGCTGGCACTGGTGGGCGACGTGGAGGCGGCCCTGGCACTGGCCGAGGACGCCCGACAGGTGGCGGCCGACAGCGGGGAGAGCTGGGTGCGCTCGTACGCCCTGTACGCGCTGGCCTCCGCACACGCCGAGCGCGGTGATGACCAACGCGCCCGGGAACTGCTCGTGTCCTGCCTGGAGATCAAGCAGGAGTTCGGCGATGTGCTCGGCATGACGCTTGCCCTGGAACGACTGGCTCCGCTGGTGGTGCTCGACGCACCGGAGTGGGCGGCCCGATTGCAGGGTGCCGCCGCCACCGGGTGGGGCGAGCTGGGAGGTGAACCGTTCCGCTCACGCCATCTGCGGGACCAACACGAGCGGTGCGCTGCACGGGCCCAGGGCATGCTCGGCGACGCGGGTTATGAGGCGGCGCGACGCGACGGACGGTGCGGTGGCCTGGATGCGGCGGTGGCGCAGGTGCTTGAACGGGGCCGCGGAAGGCCTGCCAGCCTGGTCGGGCAGGCGGGCGGGGTCGCCGGGCGGCCCTGGCCGCAGGAGGACCGGGCCAGCGAGAGCCGGGCCGCGGAGGAGTGGGCCGCGGGCGCGGCGGCGGCGCTGCGACGCAAACAGCCCGCGGGCCCCCCACCGGCCAAAGCCGACGAGGAGCCCGCGGACTGAGCGCGTACCTCCGCTGCGTGCACACGACGTGGTGTGCGGCGCACGGTGCCCCGCCTCGACGGGCGGGACGTGCCTACTGAGCTGGGCTTAGCGGGCGTAGTACTCGACGACGAGCTGCTCGTCGCAGATGACCGGAATTTCCTTGCGGTTCGGGTCCCGGTCGAGGCGGAACGCGAGCGCCTTGAGGTTGACCTCAAGGTAGCGCGGCGTCTCACCGTCGGTGTCGTAACCACCCTCGCGGGCGACCTGGAAGGGGTGCTTCTCGCGGCTGCGCTCGCGAACCATCACCACGTCGCCCGGGCGGACGCAGAAGGACGGCTTATCGACCTTGCGGCCGTTGACCTCGATGTGACCGTGCACAACCATCTGCCGCGACTGGTAGACGGTCCGGGCGATGCCCGACCGAAGGACGAGCGCGTCCAGGCGGCGCTCAAGCTCGATGATCAGGGCCTCGCCCGTCTTGCCATCGACCTTCCGAGCGCGGTCGTAGGCACGGGCCATCTGACGCTCGCTGATGTCGTACTGCGCGCGCAGACGCTGCTTCTCAAGAAGTCGGACCTTGTAGTCGCTGTTCTGCTTGCGGCCACGGCCGTGCTCGCCTGGCGGGTAGGGGCGAGCTTCGAAGTACTTGACGGCCTTGGGGGTCAGCGCGATGCCGAGCGCACGCGACTTCTTGACCTTGGGACGCGACTGGTTCACGTGGAACGAACCTCCGTGTAAGTTAGGTGAGGCTTACCTTAGCGGAGGAGAACGCATGTTTCGACCTGGGAGCCCCATGCCCAGCCCTGCGCAGACCGCGGAGTCAGACGACTCCGGGCCCAACGGAACTGAGGTGGGTCAGCCGCGCCCCGCGGAAGACGCCCGGCAGCCCATGGCAGCCGAGCGCGTACGAACCCTCGTAGAGGGCAAGGCTACGGCTTCTCTCGCGATTCCTGGAATCGACGAGTCCGAGGAGTTCGACGCGGGCGCCCCGACCGCACGCACTGTTACCCCCGATGGAGACGTGCTACTGCTGGTCCCTGGCGGCTCTCCGGCCGCCAGAGCCGCCATGTACGCCCAGGACGACGACCTCGCCTGCGTGATGGAAATCACAGACGTGGCACCTGTCTCGGTGCCCTATCGCGTGCGCGGGCGCGCCTGGATCGCGGGCTGGCTGACTCCGGTACGCAACGAAGAGCGGGCCGCCTGCGCGATGCTACTCGCCGAACGGCATCCGGTCGGCGAGATCCTTGGCATGGACGACGCGCTACGCCCCGCCACGGTGGAGCAGCCAGCCGGCCGGCCCGCGTGGGCACTGTTGCGCCTTGAGGTCGGCGAGGCGTGTGTGGACGATTTGTGGGGCGCCGAGGGCGTCGAGCCGGACGCGTTTGCCGAGGCGTCTGCCGATCCGCTGGTGGCCCATGAGGCCGATCTCCTCCAACACTTGCATTCCGCGCACAGCGAGCAGGTACATGCCCTGTGCGCTCTGCTCGGTGAGCGCGCCAGCGGCCGTTGTGGTGCGGCGCGCGAGCCGGGTGGGCAACCGTCGGGCGAGGGCTGTGCGGCGCCCGGACGCGCCGTGCGCGCCGTCCCCGTCTCCCTCACCCGCTTCGGTCTGCGCGTTCGCTTCACCGATACCGCCGACCGCTCCTTCGACGCGCGCTTCGACTTCCCGGAACCGGTGAGCGACGTGGTGGAACTACGACGTGCGATGCACGGCCTCTTCGAGGCGGCGGCCGAGTAGACGCTGCGGCGGCAGTCGAGCAGGCACTGCGGCAGCAGCCGAGTAACCCGCCTCCCGCAGGCCGGTTGCACGCTTTCGGGTGGTCCTGCTCGCCACCGTTGACGCCGGCTCCGACGCCTTAAACCGTCCGGCCGGGGCCCCGATCCTCAACTACCCGACCCATCACGGGAGTTGGGCCAGCAAAGCACCATGAGGCTCGCGTCCTACGGAAGTCGGCACCGATGCCCCATCCCGTTTCGCCTCGACTCGGCTAGCTCTGGTCGCCGCTCTTGTGCGACTCTCCGTCCCCGCTGTACCCGCCGTCCCGCGGCGCCTGCGGTGGCGGGTCGCCGCGCAGCCGGGCTCGGACACGTTCCACGACATCCGCGTAGCGTGCCTCCGCCCCGTATCGCGTCGGCTCGTAGTACCGCTTGCCGTGCACCGCGTCAGGCGCGTACTGCTGGGCGGCGATCCCGCCTGGCAGGTCGTGCGGGTAGAGGTAACCCTGGGCGTGGCCGAGCTTTTGCGCTCCCTTGTAGTGCCCGTCTCGCAGGTGGGGCGGCACCGGGCCGGCGAGCCCGGCCCGGACGTCCGCGAGCGCCGCGTCGATGGCCAGGTATGCGGCGTTGGACTTGGGTGCCAGCGCCAGCGCCACCGCGACCTGGCCGAGCACGATGCGGGCCTCGGGATAGCCGATCAGGGCGACCGCCTGCGCGGCGGCCACCGCCGTCTGGAGCGCCGTTGGGTCGGCCATGCCGATGTCCTCGCTGGCCGAGATCATCAACCGCCTGGCGATGAACCTCGGGTCCTCGCCCGCTTCGATCATGCGGGCCAGGTAGTGCAGGGTCGCGTCTACGTCGGAGCCGCGGATGGACTTGATGAGCGCGCTGGCAATGTCGTAGTGCTGGTCACCGTTGCGGTCGTACGTCACCGCCGCCCGGTCCACCGCTTCTTCCAGCGTCCCCAGGGTGATCTCCGGTTCGCCCTTGGCTATCGCGGAGCCCGCGCCCGCTTCCAGCGCCGTGAGCGCCCGTCTGGCGTCGCCGCCGGCGATCCGCAGCAGATGTGCCTCGGTATCGGCGGGCAGTTGCACGGCGTTGCCGAGTCCCCGCTCGGCGGTCAGCGCGCGGTGGAGCAGGGCCCGTAGGTCATCCTCGGCGAGCGGCTCCAGGGTGAGGAGCAGCGAGCGGGACAGCAGGGGAGAGATGATCGAGAAATACGGGTTCTCCGTGGTGGCCGCGATCAGGGTGACCCAGCGGTTCTCCACGGCGGGCAGCAGTGAGTCCTGCTGGGCCTTGCTGAAGCGGTGGATCTCGTCCAGGAAGAGCACGGTCTCGCGGGCGTACGCACCCGAGGTGCGGCGGGCGCCTTCAATGACGGCGCGCACCTCTTTGACCCCGGCGGTGATCGCCGACAACTCGACGAAGCGCTTTTGGGTGGCCTGGCTCACCACGTAGGCCAGCGTGGTCTTTCCGGTGCCGGGCGGGCCCCACAAGATGACGGAGGACGGCCCGGCCGGGCCGCCGCTGCCCTCGCCGACGAGCCTGCGCAGGGGTGAACCGGGACGCAGCACATGTTGCTGCCCCACGACTTCATCCAGGGTGCGCGGGCGCATTCGGACGGCCAGCGGGCTGCTGGCCGGGTCCTTCTGCTGGCGCTCATCGGCCGCGGCGGTGAACAGGTCTGGCTCCACGCAGAAAGCCTATGCCACCGCACTGACAACGACTGCGGATCGCGCCGGCGGCCGGCTCGCGCCCGCCGGCGCCCTAGTGATCGGACGCAAAGCCTCGCCCGATGGTGCTCAGCGCCGAGCCGGTCAAGGTCAGGCCCAGAGCTGGCTCTTCCACTTGGTGAGGATCAGCATGGCGATGGCGCCCATCCACAGCACCGGAACCACCCAGTGAAATTCCAGGAGTCCGCGCTTGAGGCCATCGGGGGCAGGCAGGAAACCATGCTTGAGGTTGAAGCCGGTGACGTAGCAGAACATCACGATGGTGGCGGCCCAGGCCAGGCAGCACCACAGGCACAACGCGCCGATGTCGTACAGCGACTGGTACTGCAACCAGGTGCAGAACACGACGCCGAACAGACAGCCCGCATTGAACGTGAGCCAGTACCAGCGCGGAAAGCGGGCACCGGCTAGGAGGGACACGCCTACGCAGATGACGATGCCGTAGGCAATCAGGCCGAGCATGGGGTTCGGGAACCCGAACGCCTCGGCCTGATCGCTCTCCATGATGCTGCCGCAGGAGACGATCGGGTTGATGCTACAGCCCGGGCTGTAGACCTTCCCCTCGGCCTTGTACTCCAGGATGTGGTTCTTGTCGAGGGTGATGATCCAGGCGGCCAGCAGCCCCGCGGCGCCGGTGAGGATGAGCAACCAGGCGAAGATCCGGCCGCCGCCAACGGCGCCGCCGGTGGAGGTGTGCTCCGCGTCCCCGTCTGTATCAGAACGGTGAAGTGCCGAAGTCGTCATAGCGCCATTCGTCTCGTCAGTTGGACATAGCCCGGTCATTGTGCACCAGGCTCCTGTGAATCAACTCCGCTGAGCGCTGAGTTCGTCCACAACGGCGTCCAGGGCCACGGATTTTTGCTCCCCGCTCTCCAGGTCCTTTACCTGCACGACGCCATCGGCGAGGTCCCGTTCCCCGGCGAGTAGGGCGAACCTGGCACCGGAGCGGTTGGCTGACTTCATCGCGTTCTTCAAGCCCTTGCCGCCGAAGGCGAAATCGGTACCGACCCCGGCCCGGCGCAACGCCGTGACCAGGCCAAAGAGTACGCCTCTGGCCTCCTCGCCAAGAGGCACCGCGTACACCTCGGTGGCGGCGGGCAGCGCCAGTTCGACGCCTTCGGCCCGCAGCGCGAGCACCGTACGGTCCACGCCGAGCGCCCAGCCGACCGAGGGCAGCGCGGGCCCGCCGATCATCTCGGACAGTCCGTCGTAGCGCCCGCCGCCACCCACCGCGGACTGCGAGCCGAGCCCGTCGTGAACGAACTCGAAAGTGGTACGCGTGTAGTAGTCAAGGCCACGCACCAGCCGCTCGTCGTCCTCGAACTCGATGCCCGCCGCGGTGAGCAGCACCCGCACCCGCTCGTGGTACTCCTTGCACGCCTCGCACAGGTGGTCACGGAGCAGGGGGGCCCCCGTGAGCTGCTTCTGCACGGCTTCCCGCTTGTCGTCGAGCACCCGCAGCGGGTTGATCTCGATTCGGCGCCGGGTCTCGTCGTCAAGGTCGAGTGCGCGCAGGAAGTCCTGGAGCGCCGCGCGGTAGGCGGGGCGGCACTCCTTGTCACCCAGCGAGTTCAACAGGATGCGGAACTCCCGCAGCCCTAGCGACCGGTAGGCGTCCACGGCCAAAATGATCAGCTCGGCGTCGAGCGCCGGGTCCTCGGCGCCGATCGCCTCGGCGCCGATCTGCGAGAAGTGCCGGTACCGACCCGCCTGCGGACGCTCGTACCGGTAGTACGAACCCGAATACCAGAGCTTGACCGGCAGGTTCCCGGCCTTGTGGAGGTTGCGCTCCAGTGCGGCGCGAAGCACGGATGCGGTGCCCTCGGGGCGCAGCGCGAGTTCCGTACCGCCCTTGGTGGTGAGGGTGTACATCTCCTTGGACACGATGTCGGTGGACTCGCCGACGCCGCGGGAGAAGAGTTCGACGTGCTCGAAGCCGGGAGTCTCGATGTAGCCGTAGCCGGCGCGGCGCAGTGGGGCGGCGAGTGCCTCGCGGACCGCGAGGAATGTCGCGGAGTCCGGCGGGGTCAGGTCGTACGTGCCCTTGGGGGCAGCGAAAGCGTTCACGGGGTAAATCGTCACATTCCTCGTCGCGGGGCGGAACTGCCGCCTCCGAGGCCAGCGGCCACCTGCCGCAGATACGGGTTGGTGGCGCGTTCTTGGCCGATGCTGGTCTGGGGGCCGTGGCCGGACAGCACCACGGTCGAGTCGTTGAGCGGCAGGCACACGCGGGCCAGCGACTCAAGGATCTCGGCGTGATCGCCGCCGGGTAGGTCGGTGCGTCCGATGGAGCCGGCGAAGAGCAGATCGCCCGAGAAGAACACCGGCGGGATGTCGGCGCTCTCGGGCAGCCCGAAGGTCACCGACCCCTTGGTATGCCCAGGGGCGTGCGCGACGGAAAGCTCCAGCCCGGCGAGGTTCAGTCGCGCGCCGTCCGTGAGCTCCTTGACGTCGTCGGGCTCCCCGACGGTCAGCTCCCCCATCAGCGGCATCCCAATCGAGCGGCCGATGGCCTTCTCCGGGTCGCTCATCATGTAGCGGTCCGCCGGATGAATCCAGGCGGGCACATCGTGCGCGCCACACACGGGAACCACCGAGGCAACATGGTCGATGTGGCCATGCGTAAGGATGACGGCCACGGGCTTGAGCCGATGCTTGGCGATGGCCTCTTCGACGCCCTGGGTGGCCTGGTGGCCCGGGTCGATGATCACGCACTCCTCGCCGGCGGCGGGGGCGACCAGGTAGCAGTTGGTCCCCCAGGCCCCGGCAGGGAACCCAGCAATGAGCACGATCGTCCTTCAGGTGGTCCGGCGGTCGGCACGGTGGCCGCGGGCGCCGGGGCGGAAAGTCGGCGTGCGCAGAGCCTACCGGCGACGTACCGGACACAGGTAACGCATATACGGTACGGCCATGCGTCGGCGAAAAAGCCGTCCGCCCGGGCGGCCCGTAGCGCCGGGCAGCAATTGCGCACGAGGCCGCCCCGGGGCGCGCACCGGCGTCGCTGCCCAGGCAGCGACGCTTTTGCTCGGGCATGGCGCACCATTCAGACGCTGCACGGCAATAGCGCAGCGTGACACGTACCGCACAGCGTGACATGTGAGGAGAAGACCCGGTGGTCAGTCAGGATCAGCGGCGGCGGCAGCTCGCCCGCGAGAAGTTGGAGCGGCAGCAGCAGCGCAGGACCACTGCCCAGACGAGGGGCAGGCGGCGCAACATCGTGATCGCCAGCTCCCTGGCCCTCGTGCTCGCTGCGGGTGTCGTGGCGTACGCGGCGACCAGCCTCGGCGGCGACTCCGACGACAAGTCGGACAGGGTGAGCGAGGCAGACAAGGGGAAGGACTCGGCCAAGAGCAAGGCCGACGAGAAGGCGAAGGCAGCCAAAGCCGACCCGTGCGGCAAGCCCGCTCCCGGCGCCCCCGCGAAGCTGAGCTGGAAGAAGGAGCCAAAGCTCACCATCGACACGTCGGCTGACTACACCATGAATTTGGGCACCACCTGCGGCGACATCACCATCGATTTGGACGCCAAGAACGCCCCGCACACCGTGAACTCTTTCAACTTCCTCGCCGGCAAGGGCTACTTCAACCACACCAGGTGCCACCGGCTGACCAACCAGGGCATCTACGTGCTGCAATGCGGCGACCCCAACGGTAATGGCACCGGCAGCCCGGGCTACACCATCCCGGACGAGAACTTGAAGGACCCCAAGCTCAAGGGAAATGTGTACCCGGCCGGGACGATCGCGATGGCCAACCGCTACAACCCGAAGCCTGCCAAGGGCGAGAGCAAGAACGAGAACAGCGGCGGCAGCCAGTTCTTCGTCGTCTACCAGGACAGCGAGCTGCCCCCGTACTACACGCCGTTCGGCACGCTCAAGGGCAACAAGAATGCCTTGAAGAAGATCACAGACGCCGGTGCGATGAGCCCCGACCCGCAGACGGGCAACACCGCGCCGAAGGCCACCGTGGTGATCAACAAGGCGACCGTCAAGCAGTCTTGAGAGGTAACCTCGCGCGCCACAGCCGCCATCCCCGCCCGCGCTGACGGCGCGCCGCACGATGGCGAGGGCACGTACTCACGCGCGTACTGCGAAATTTCGGTCGCGCTGGATACGGACAGCCGGGCCACCAGTCGCCTATGTTTACGTTGTGTAGGGTGCCTGTTCCGACGGCTGCCGCCCTGCCGGATCGGTACCCCAGCAGCTCGTCGGACCGGCTCGGGGCTGCCCGGCCGGGAGTAAACCGTGGACGATGCCCGTGGGCCGCGCGCCCGCGCCGGCATCATGTGGAGGAGGCGCTGTGAGCAGCGACCCATGGGGCCGCGTCGATGAGACGGGGACCGTGTACGTGCGTACGGCCGATGGCGAGAAAGTCGTCGGCTCCTGGCAGGCAGGCTCCCCCGAGGAAGCACTGGCCTACTTTGAGCGCAAGTACGAGGGCATGGTTGTCGAAATCGGCCTCCTCGAACGCCGGGTCAAGACCACCGACCTGTCGGCGAAGGACGCGACGGCCGCCATCGACCATTTGCGCCAGCAGGTGGACGAGCACCACGCCGTTGGTGATCTCGACGCGCTGCGGCAGCGTCTTGACCAGCTCGTCGAGACGGTTGAGGCGCGTCGCGAGGAGCGCAAGGCGGCCAAGGCCAAACAGTCCGACGAGGCCCGCAAGTCCAAGGAGACGCTGGTCGCCGAGGCCGAGGAATTGGCCGTGAGCGAGCAGTGGCGGGCGGCGGGCGAACGGCTGCGCGCGCTGGTGGACACCTGGAAGAACCTGCCGCGCCTCGACCGTAAGACGGATGACGAGCTGTGGCACCGCTTCTCGCATGCCCGCTCGGCGTTCTCCAAGCGGCGCAAGGCTCACTTCGCCTCGCTCGACGCGCAGCGCGAGGAGGCCCGCAAGGCCAAGGAGAAGCTGGTCGCCGAGGCCGAGGCGCTGTCCGCGTCCACCGACTGGGGCCCCACCGCGGCCCGGTACCGCGACCTGATGGCGGACTGGAAGGCGGCCGGCCGCGCGCAGCGGGAGGCCGAGGACGATCTGTGGAATCGGTTCCGGGGCGCGCAGGACGTCTTCTTCCAGGCGCGCGGCGAGGTGTTCGCGGAGCGCGACACCGAGCAGCGGGAGAACTTGACGCGCAAGGAAGAGCTCGCCATCGAGGCGGAGAAGCTGCTGCCGGTCACCGATTTGAAGGCGGCTCGGGCAGCCTTCCGTTCGATCAACGAGCGCTGGGAGGCCATCGGTCACGTGCCGCGCGATGTCCGGCCGAAGATCGAGGGCCGGATGCACACGGTCGAGCGGGCCATCCAGGACAGCGAGGAGAACGAGTGGCGGCGCAGCAACCCGGAGGCACGGGCGCGCGCCGCGGGCCTGACCGGCCAACTCCAGGCTGCCGTGGACAAGCTCCAGGGCCAGGTGGACAAGGCCAGGGCAGCGGGCAACAACGCCAAGGCGGACAAGCTCGCCAGGGAGCTTGAGGGCCGTCAGGCGCTGCTGGAGCAGGCCCTGAAGGGCCTCCAGGAGTTCGGCGGCTGACAGCCTCGGGCCCATGCCGGCCACAGACGGCGACCCCGGTACGCGACGGCGTACCGGGGTCGTTGACGTGCCGGGGTCGTTGACGTGCCGGGGTCGTTGACGTGCCGGGGTCGTTGGTACGTCGAGCCGCTGTCATGCCGAGTGGCTGGTACGCCGGGCCGCTGGCTGCCCGCGGGGCATCGGGGCAGGCCACGGGGCTACCGGCTTACGTCGCCCGCTCGCTAGGGTCGGCGGGCCGACGTCACCCGGTAGACGTCGTAGACGCCCTCGACGCCACGGACCGCCTTGAGCACATGGCCCAGGTGCTTGGGGTCGCCCATCTCAAAGGTGAAGCGCGAGGTGGCGACTCGGTCCCTGGAGGTCTGCACGGCGGCGGAGAGGATATTGACGTGCTGGTCGGAGAGGACTCGCGTCACATCCGAGAGCAGTCGGGACCGATCCAGCGCCTCGACCTGGATGGCGACCAGGAAGACGGAGGACTGGGTGGGCGCCCACTCCACTTCGAGGATGCGCTCCGGCTGCTGCGAGAGCGAGTCCACGTTGACGCAGTCGGCGCGGTGCACCGATACGCCGCTGCCGCGGGTGACGAAGCCGATGATGGGGTCGCCCGGCACCGGCGTACAGCAGCGGGCGAGCTTGACCCACACGTCCGCCACGCCCTTGACGACCACACCGGGATCGGTGCTGGAGCGCCGCTTGGTGCGGGTGCGTAGCGGGGTGGACTCCGCTATATCCTCGGTGGCCGCGTCCTCGCCGCCGAGCGCCTGCACCAGCTTTTGCACGATGTTCTGCGCAGTGACATGTCCCTCGCCGATGGCGGCGTACAGCGAGGAGATGTCGGAGTAGCGCAGTTCGTGCGCGAGGGTCACCAGCGAGTCGCCGGTGAGAATCCGCTGGATCGGCATGTTCTGCTTGCGCATCGCGCGGGCGATGGCGTCCTTGCCCTGCTCGATGGCCTCATCGCGGCGCTCCTTGGAGAACCAGCCGCGGATCTTGTTGCGGGCCCGGGGTGACTTGACGAAGCCGAGCCAGTCACGCGAGGGGCCGGCGCCGGGTGCCTTGGAGGTGAAGACCTCCACCAGGTCGCCGTTGTCCAGGGTCGATTCGAGGGGCACCAGCCGGCCGTTGACGCGAGCGCCTATCGTGCGGTGGCCGACCTCCGTATGGACCGCGTAGGCGAAGTCCACGGGCGTCGCGCCGGCGGGAAGCGCTATGACATCGCCCTTGGGTGTGAAGACGAAGACCTCGTTACGCGAGAGATCGAAGCGCAACGACTCCAGGAACTCGCTCGGGTCCTCGGTCTCCTTTTGCCAGTCGAGCAGTTGCCGCAGCCACGCCATGTCATTGACGGTGTCCTGCCGGTCACCCTTGCCCCTGGGGACATCGGTACGCACCTTCGAAGCGCCCGCGACGGCCTCCTGCTTGTACTTCCAGTGCGCGGCGATGCCGTATTCGGCGCGGCGGTGCATGTCGAAGGTGCGGATCTGCAACTCGACCGGCTTGCCGCTGGGCCCGATGACCGTCGTGTGCAGCGACTGGTACATGTTGAACTTGGGCATCGCGATGTAGTCCTTGAACCGCCCCGGCACCGGGTTCCACCGTGCGTGAATGGTCCCCAGCGCCGCATAGCAGTCGCGGACGGTGTCCACCAGGACCCGGATGCCCACCAGGTCGTAGATCTCCGCGAAGTCCCGGCCGCGGACGATCATCTTTTGGTACACGGAGTAGTAGTGCTTGGGCCGGCCGGTGACGGTCGCCTTGATCCGGGCCGCCCGCAGATCGCCCTGGACCTGGTCGGTGACGATGGCCAGGTACTCGTCCCGCTTAGGAGCCCGTTCGGCGACCAGGCGCACGATCTCGTCGTACATCTTGGGGTAGAGGATCGCGAAGGCGAGGTCCTCCAGCTCCCATTTGATGGTGTTCATGCCGAGCCGGTGCGCCAGCGGGGCGTAGATCTCCAGCGTCTCGCGGGCCTTCTTCTCCTGCTTCTCCCGCTTGAGGTAGCGCATCGTGCGCATGTTGTGCAGCCGGTCGGCCAGCTTGATGACCAGCACCCGGGGGTCCTTGGCCATGGCGACGACCATCTTGCGCACGGTTTCGGCCTGCGCCGCCTCGCCGAACTTGACCTTGTCGAGCTTGGTCACCCCGTCCACGAGGAGCGCGACCTGGTCGCCGAAGTCGCGGCGCAGGGTGTCGAGGCCGTACTCGGTGTCCTCGACCGTGTCGTGCAGCAGGCCGGCCATCAGCGTCGCCGGGTCCATGCCGAGCTCGGCGAGGATGGTGGTGACGGCGAGCGGATGCGTGATGTACGGGTCGCCGCTCTTGCGCTTTTGGCCGCGGTGCCAGCGCTCGGCGACCTGATAGGCGCGCTCGATCTGGCGCAGCGTGGCGGTGTCGGCCTTCGGGTCGTTGCCGCGCACGATGCGCAGCAGGGGTTCCAGGACCGGGTTGTACGGGCTGGAGCGCTGCACACCGAGCCGCGCGAGCCGGGCGCGCACTCGGTTCGACGAACCTTGCCGGGGGGTGGGCCCTGGCGGCTGAGGGCGGGCCGGGACGCTGGTGTTCGGCCCCCCCGCTGGCAGCCCCACCGGGGGCTTGGGCCCCGGTTTCGGGCCGGGGGCGGACGCGCCACCGCCGCTGTCCTTGGGCGCATGGTCGGCCGTCCTGGCACCCGCGGCGTTCGGCTCGTCGGCGTGCGCGGCGGTCAGCGGCTTGGCCTCGTCTGGCAAGAGCACTCCTCTAGCGGGGCCGGTCCGTAAAGGGGGTCGGACGGCCATGGTATCGATCCCGCCACACCCATTGTCCCGCTGCACCCGCCGCCCCGGCACGCCGAGGGCGGGCACCCGGGTCCTCCCTGGTGCCCGCCTCATACGGGTATGCGCTGGTCAGACTGCGGTCAGCGCCTCCAGTGGAGTATCGCCCAGGCTGGCTTGAAGTCGCTGTCGGCCACCGAGGAATCCCAGCTCAAGGAGAACGGCGACGCCCACGACCTCGGCTCCGGCCCGCCGAAGGAGGTGCAGGGACGCCTCGGCGGTGCCACCGGTGGCCAAAACGTCGTCGATGACCAGGACTCGTTCACCGGGTCGTACGGCGTCGGAGTGTATCTCGATCTCGGCCGTGCCGTACTCCAGGTCGTACGTCTGCCGCAGGGTCGCTCCCGGCAGCTTGCCCGCCTTGCGTACCGGTACGAAGCCAACCCCCGCGCTCACCGCGACCGGAGCGGCCAAAATGAAGCCGCGGGCCTCCAGACCGACCACCTTGTCGGCCCGGTGGGTGCGGCATAGCGCCGCGAGGGCCTCGGTGAGCGCGCCAAAGGCCACCGGGTCGGCCAGCAGCGGGGTGATGTCCTTGAACATCACCCCGGGCTTCGGGTAGTCGGGGACGTCGTGGATGCGGCTGAGCAGCAGCGCGCGCAGTGCGTCGCCGGTCGGCGCGGCGGCGGCCGGGCGCAGGTCGCCCGGCTCAAGGCCGGCGGTCTCGATGCCGCTCATCGGCGCTTGCCCGACGGACGGCCGCGGCCACGGTTGCGGCTGGGCTGGTTACGGGCGGCCTGGTCGCGTGCGGCCCCGGTGCTGCGCGGGCCAACAACCCCAGCGGGGGTCGCGTCCTCGGGCTCCAGGTCCTCGTCTGCGTCCTCCTCCGCATCCGCCGTGCCCCGTGCGTCTTCGGACGCCTCGCTCTCGGCGGAGGACTCGCCCCTGGCCGCTACCGCGGCACGCTTGGCGCGCACCCGCTTGGCCAGGGCCTTCATCTGCGGGTCGCGCTCCTTGAGGTCGGCGACCAGCGGGGTGGCGATGAAGATCGAAGAGTACGCACCGGCCGCCAGGCCGACGAACAGCGCCAGCGAGATGTCGTTGAGCATGCCAGCGCCCAGCAGACCGCCACCGATGAACAGCAGCGCACCGACCGGGAGCAACGCCACCACGGTGGTGTTGATGGAACGCACCAGCGTGGAGTTGAGGCTGCGGTTGGCGATCTCGCTGTAGGTGTAGCGGGTTTGTTTGGTGAGGTCCTTGGAGCCTTCTCGGAGTCCGTCGAAGACGACGACGGTGTCGTACAAGGAATATCCAAGAATGGTCAACAGACCGATCACCGTGCCCGGTGTGACCTCGAAGCCGACGAGCGCATAGACACCGACCGTGATCGTCAGGTCGTGGATCAATGCGATCAAAGCCGCTAGCGCCATGCGCCATTCGAAGGCGATAGCGAGATAGATCACCACCAAGATCATGAAGATCGCTAGGCCCTGCCATGCCTTCTTGGCGATCTCCTCACCCCAACTCGGGCCGACGAGCTGCGTGTTGATCTTCGAGCTCTGTACGCCCAGGTCCTTGGCGAGGGCCTCTTGGACCGGCTGCGCAGCCGCGGTGTCCAGATCGCTGATCTGAATGCGCAGGCCGCCGCCGCCAAGCTTTTGGGCGATGGCGGTGTGGCCCTCCGCTGCGCTCTCCGCCTTCTCCCGCGCTTCATCGGCCGACACGCTGGTCGTGGGCGTGGTGAAGACCGCTCCGCCGGAGAACTCAATACCCATGTGCAGACCACGCACCGCCAGGCCCACAATGGCCGTGATGGTGATCAGGATGGAGATGCCGTACCAGATCTTCCGCTTGGCGACGAAGTCGTAGCCGACTTCACCGCGGTAGAGCCTGGCGCCAAGGCTGCCGAGTCGCGACATCTCACGCCTCCTTCGTGTCGGCGGGGGCGATGGGGCGCCGGCGGGACCGCAGCGGAGGCTTCGCGCCAAGCCGCTTCGGGTCCAGGCCGGACCAGGGGTGCCCACTCGCGAAGAACGGGCGGGTGGCGAGGATCGTCATCAACGGCTTGGTGAAGAAGAAGACCACCACGACGTCAAGCAGTGTCGTCAGGCCAAGCGTGAATGCGAAGCCCTGCACCTTGCCGACCGTGACGATGAAGAGCACGGCGGCGGCGAGGAACGACACGAAGTCGGAGACCAGGATGGTGCGCCGGGCCCGGGGCCAGCCGCGCTGCACGGCCGGCCGCAGCGTGCGGCCCTCGCGGATCTCGTCTCGGACGCGTTCGAAGTACACGATGAACGAGTCCGCGGTGATACCGATGGCTACGATCGCGCCGCAGACAGCTGGCAGGTTCAGCGCGAACTGGATGGCCTCACCGAGGAGCACCATCAGCGAGTACGTCAGGATGGCGGAGACCCCGAGGCTGGCGATGGCCACCAGGGCCAGACCCCGGTAGTAGATGCCCATGTACAGGATGACCAGGACGAGACCGATGCCACCGGCGATCAGACCGGCGTTCAACTGCTCCTCGCCGAGCGCGGAGGAGACGGTGGTCTCATCAACGATGTCGAAGGTCAGCGGAAGCGAGCCGTAGGACAGGATGTTGGCCAGGTCGTCGGCCTCCTGCTGCTCGAAGCTGCCGGAGATTTCCGCCTTGCCGCCCTTGATGGCGAAGCTGACCTCGGCGTTGGAGGCGACCTCACCGTCGAGGACGATGCCGAACTGGTTCTGCGGGGGCTGCTGCTTGGCGAGCTCGCCGGTGATCTTCCCGAACTGCTTGCCGCCCTTGCCGTCGAAGTCCAGCTGCACGATCCAGCCGGAGCCGCCCTGGGTGCTGTACACCGCGGACGCGTCCTCTACGTGCTTACCCTCAAGCTGGACCGGAGCCAGGATGAACTTGGCCTCGCCCTTGCGGTCGCACGCCACGATCGGCTCGGTGTTCGGCCGGGTGGCGGCCTGCTGGCTCGCCGCCGCACGGGCCTTGGGCGTGGTGCAGTCCAGCGCCGCGAACTGCTTCTGCAACTCTTCGGCCTTTTTGACCTGGTCGGCCTGTTCCTTCGATGGCTTCGTAGGCGCATCGCCCGTGGGAGAAGGCTTCGGGGTCGGCGCCTTCAGCGCGCTGGGCAGCGCGCGACCCTGGGTGGTCGAGGAGGCCGTGGGCGTCGGGGACGTGGGCTCGTCACCCTTGGGCTGGTCCTTGTTGTCGCCCTTGTCCGCACCCTTGGTCGGGGTTGGCTTGGGCTTGGGCTTGTCGGCCCCTGGGTCCTTGGTGGGCTTGCCGTCGCCGATGGACAGCACCGGACGGAATCCGAGCTTGGCCGTGGTGCCGACCTGCTTACGGGCCTGCTTCGCATCCGTCCCCTTGGGGATGTTCACGATGATGTGCTTACGGCCCTGGGTCTGAACCTCGGCCTCGGACACACCAAGCCCATTGACACGCCGCTCCATGATGTTGACGGCGGTGTCCATGTTGGCTTTGTTGATCGCGTTGGGCTTGCCCGGCTCGTTCTTGGCCTCCAGCGTGAAGCTGGTGCCGCCCGCAAGGTCGATGCCCAGCCGCGGGGTGGTGTTGCCGGAGAGGAACATTCCTCCGACCAGCGCCACCATGGCGACCAAGATGCCGACGAGGGCACGACCGGGCCTGCCCTGGGCCCCGGGGGACCTACGGCCCTTCTTCGGTGCTGCCACCTTTTCGTTTCTCCCTGTCCAACCGCCAGGCAACGGGTGCGCGCCGAGCGGCCACGAAGTGTTGTGGGGACGTGCCCCCGGCGGAGCCTAGACCGTCTCTTAGCCACGGTGCACCGAGCGGCGGCGCTCCGAGCGTTCGGAGCTCGGCTACTTCGCGTCGCTGTCGCCGGACCGCTTGCTGTCTTCCGGCTTGGCGTCCTTTGGCTCCGTCGCGTCGGCATCCGCGGCGTCGGCCGGTTCGGCGGCACCTGCCTGGTCGGCAGCGTCCGTCTTCTCGACCTCGTCCGACGCGTCGCCCTTGGTCATGTCAACCCGCCGGTCGTTGTCCCCCTCGGCCTCGGTCAGGGAAGAGGCGTCGTCGGGAACGACAGGGGCATCGTCCTCCTGCTCGGCCTCGATGCCGTGCACGATGCGGTTGTACTCGGCGTCGTCCAGGACAGCACCCACGGAGTTCCTCGCGAAGATGGCGTGTACGCCCGGCGCGACCTCAAGCAGCATCGTGTCGTCGTGGACCTCCTTGACCGTGGCGTACATGCCGCCGATCGTCCGCACGCCGGTGCCCGGCTGGATCTGGTCACGCATCTGCGCCGCCTGGCGCTGCTTGTTCTTGGCCGATCGAGTCATCAGGAACATGGCCCCGATGAGCACGACGAACGGCAGGAGAGTCACGATATTCACGGGACGGGATTTCCTTCGCACGACCGCGAGTGCACGGCCTGGTATACGGGGGTGGGTGCGCCGTACTGAACGGACGGCATCGGCGGAGTCTAAGCGAGCCCGCGCCTCAGGAACAACGCCCAGCATGGCACCGGGGTTCCTGACCCGACCAGTCCCCGCGCCGTCATCCGTTGAACAGCCCCGCCTGCGGGCCGCTGCGCTGGCCCTGCGGTGGGGTCAGCCCCAGGTGGGCCCAGGCCGCCGGGGTGCCGACCCGGCCCCTGGGCGTGCGGGCCAGCAAACCCTCTCGTACGAGGAAGGGTTCGGCCACTTCCTCGACCGTCTCGCGCTCCTCCCCTACCGCGACCGCCAGCGTGGACAGGCCCACCGGGCCGCCGCCGAACAGCTTGAGCAGCGCCGTCAGCACCGCCCGGTCGAGTCGGTCCAGGCCACGGGCGTCCACGTCGTACACCGCAAGCGCCCGCGACGCGATGTCCTTGGTGATCACGCCGTCGGCCTTGACCTGCGCATAGTCACGGACTCGGCGCAGCAGGCGGTTGGCGATGCGCGGCGTGCCCCGGGAGCGGCCGGCGATCTCGGTGGCCCCCGGGGCCTCGATCTCGACGTCGAGCAACCGCGCCGAGCGGTGGATGACGCGCTCCAACTCGGACGCGGCGTAGAACTCCATGTGCCCGGTGAAGCCGAAGCGGTCGCGCAGCGGCGGCGGCAAGAGCCCGGCCCTGGTAGTGGCTCCCACCAGGGTGAAAGGCGGAAGCTCCAGCGGGATGGCGGTGGCGCCAGGCCCCTTGCCGACGATCACGTCAACGCGGAAGTCCTCCATCGCCATGTACAGCATCTCCTCGGCGGGCCGGGACATCCGGTGAATCTCATCGAGGAAGAGCACCTCGCCCTCGGCGAGGGAGGAGAGGATCGCTGCGAGATCTCCGGCGTGCTGGATGGCCGGCCCGGAGGTGATCCGGATGGGGGCGGCCATCTCGGCCGCAATAATCAGCGAAAGAGTGGTTTTGCCCAGGCCCGGCGCTCCGGAGAGTAGGACGTGATCGGCGGTACCGCCGCGCTGGCGTGCGGCGCGCAATACCAGGTCAAGCTGCTCGCGGACGCGCTCCTGGCCGACGAATTCGCCCAGGTCCTTCGGCCGCAGAGCGGCCTCGATGGCCTGCTCCTCGCCATCGACCTCGGCGCCCACCAGCCGATCGGCGGTGCCCTGGCCGGCGAGTTCCGGCGCCAGCCCGGTCAGTTCCGCCGCCTGCTCGCCGTGGGAGTCGTCCCAGTTCATGACGTCCTTTCTGGTACGCGCGGTGCCGTGCTGCCGGCTGTCAGCGGGCCCGGTTGAGGGTCTGGAGAGCGGCCCGCAACAGTGTCGCTACCTGCGGTTCGGCGCCCTGTGCCAGCGCCTGCTCGGCCTGCGGTGTGACGACGGCCACCGCCTCGTCGGCCTCCCGGGTGGCGTAGCCGAGGCCGATCAGCGCACCGTGCAACTGATCGCGCCAGCCCGCGGTGACCGCGCTACCCACACCCACGGCGCCGGACGCGCCGATGGGGTCGCCAAGCCGGTCCTTCAATTCGAGCAGCAGCCGCTGAGCGCCCTTCTTGCCGATGCCGGTCACGGCGGTCAGGGCCTTCTCGTCGCCGGTGGCAACCGCGCGCCGTAGCGTGTCAGGGGCATGCACGGCGAGCATGGCCTGCGCGAGCCGGGGGCCAACGCCGCTTGCGGTCTGCAACAGCTCGAAGACTTGGCGTTCGTCGTCGTCGGCGAAGCCGTAAAGGGTCAGCGAGTCCTCGCGGACGACCAGGGAGGTGGCGAGCCTGGCCGGCTGACCCATGCGCAGCCCGGCCACCGTGCCGGGGGTGCACTGCACGGCCATGCCGACGCCGCCGACCTCGATAACGGCGCGGTCGGGCGCGAGGGCGACGACCTGCCCTGAGACGAACGCGATCATACGGGGCCCTTTCGGGTGCGGGCGGCGGGCGCCGTCGCGCGCGGGGCGGACGGGTCAGCAGGGGGTTGAGAGCTGGCCGGCGCTGCGGATGCGGGTGGTGCTGGCGAGGCGGGGGATGCAGGGGTCGCGGCTGCGGGGGCCCGCCGGCCGGCCGGCGTGCGGCGCGGGGTGGGCGTGCGGGCTTGCCGATGGGCGGCCACGGCTTGCTGGAGCCGGTTGGTGGCGGGCGCCCGCCAGATGTGGCAGATGGCCAAGGCCAGGGCGTCGGCGGCGTCGGCGGGCTTGGGCGGTGCGTCCAGCCGCAGCAGCCGCGTCACCATGGCGCCGACCTGCGCCTTGTCGGCCCGGCCCGAGCCGGTGACGGCGGCCTTGACCTCGCTGGGGGTGTGCAGCGCGACCGGTAGGCCACGGCGGGCGGCGCAGAGCATGGCAACGGCGCTCGCTTGGGCCGTGCCCATCACGGTCTGCACGTTGTGCTGGCTGAACACCCGCTCAACTGCGACCAGTTCGGGCTGGTGCGCGTCCAACCACTGCTCTATGCCGCGCTCGATGAGCACGAGCCGGTCGCCCGTGTCGGCGTCCGCTGCCGTGCGGATGACGCCGACGTCCACCATGCGCAGGGGGCGGCCCGCGACACCATCGACGACGCCGATGCCGCAGCGGGTCAGCCCTGGGTCTACTCCAAGTACCCGCATCGCACGCCTTCCCCCCTCGCTCATGTGCCGCAGTCACTGGTTGGCCTGATCGGGGCTCTCCCCCTGAACAGGCACAGTATCCGCTGCCTGTGACAACGCGACGGGCCGACGGGTGTCCCGTCGGCCCGATGGCACGTACGCCTCATGACCCGGTCGGCGCGGGCGGCCGTGAGCCGCGGCACGGCGCAGCACATCCCTGTACAGCACGGCGCTGCACAGCATGCCGTCGTACAGCACAGCACAGCAACACCGCACAGCACAGCACGACACAGCCTGCGGGCGTTGGCCTAGCCCCGCGGCCCAGCGCACATCGGCCGCGTGCTACGCGTCAACCTTTTCCATGACCTCGTCGGACACATCGAAGTTCGCGAAGACGTTCTGTACGTCGTCGCTGTCCTCCAGCGCGTCGATGAGCTTGAAGATCTTGCGAGCGCCTTCCTCGTCCAACTCAACGTGCATGGTGGGCACGAAGTTGGCGTCGGCCGAGTCGTAGTCGATGCTCTCCTGCTGGAGCGCGGTGCGAACGGCGACGAGGTCGGTGGCCTCGCTGATGACCTCGAATGTCTCGCCGAGGTCATTGACCTCCTCGGCGCCCGCGTCGAGCACGGCGCCCAGCACGTCGTCTTCGGCCAGCTCACCCTTGGGGACGATCACCACGCCCTTGCGGTGGAACAGGTAGGAGACCGAGCCCGGGTCGGCCATCGAGCCGCCGTTTCGGGTCATGGCCACGCGTACATCGGAGGCCGCGCGATTGCGGTTGTCGGTCAGGCACTCGATGAGCACCGCGACGCCGTTCGGGCCGTAGCCCTCGTACATGATCGTCTCGTAGTCGGCGCCACCCGCTTCAAGACCAGCGCCTCGCTTGACGGCGCTGTCGATGTTCTTGTTGGGAACTGAGCTCTTCTTCGCCTTCTGGATGGCGTCGAAGAGGGTCGGGTTGCCGTCCACGTCGGCCCCGCCGGTTCGCGCAGCGACCTCGATGTTCTTGATCAGCTTCGCGAAGAGCTTGCCGCGCTTGGCGTCGATCACGGCCTTCTTGTGCTTTGTCGTAGCCCATTTAGAGTGGCCGGACATCCGCCTGTCTCCTTCGCGTAACCAAATTCCCTACCAACGCCTGAGATCCTACCGGGATCGCGCGGCCCACCCGCGCCCGGACTCCGAGCGGGATTCTCGGGAACGGCCGGCGGGTCAGACGGAGCTTCCCAGATCAACTACCTATCCGAGCAGGCGAAGGAGCGAACGCAATGAACCCGATCGTTCGATACGGCGACGTGATCACCGTCGCGGCCGGTGGCGCGACGCTCGCCGCAGCGACCGCGGCCAGCGAGGTCGCCCCGGTTTGGTGGATCTTGTGGGCAGTGTCCGCAGCCACCGTGGCTGGCGCCCGGAGCTACCGCAGCCGACTCGTCCGGCAGCCACTGGCCTGCCCTGCCAAGGGTGGAGGTTGAGGAAGGGCGGCCCGCCCTGTTGGTCGAGGAACCTGACGATGGCAGCAACCTCCACCGTGGCCGACCAGCACCCCGCCCCCGCGCTTCGTGCGTTTGCGCTGGTCACGTTCCAAGCGTTTTAGCCACGCTGTCTACGAACAGCGCGTGCATCCGATGGTCGCCGGTCAACTCCGGGTGGAAGGACGTGGCGAGTACGTTGCCCTGTCGGACGGCGACGGTGTGGCCGTCGTGCACGGCGAGCACATCGACGGCGCCGCCAACGGACTCGACCCAAGGCGCACGGATGAACACGCCTTCAACGGGCCCGTCGTTGATGCCCTTGACGTCCACGGCCGCCTCGAAGGACTCGTTTTGCCGACCGAAAGCGTTACGGCGCACGATCATGTCGATGCCGCCGACAGTCTCCTGATCATCCCGGCCGTCCAGGATCTTGTTCGCCAGCATGATCATGCCCGCGCACGTGCCGTACACCGGCATACCCTCGCGAATCCGCTCGCGCAGCGGCTCAAGGAGGCCGAAGATGACCGCGAGCTTGGACATCGTGGTGGACTCCCCGCCAGGGATCACCAGGGCATCGACGTCGGCGAGTTCCTCGGGGCGTCGGACGGGGCGGGCCACGGCGTCGGCGGCGGCCAGGGCTATCAGGTGCTCGCGGACGTCGCCCTGGAGGGCGAGGACGCCGATGGTGGGAGTTCCGGAGGTGCGGGACACGGGGTGAGACCTCTCAGGGAGAGTGTGGCCGGGTACGGGGGCGCGGCCTGGCTGGCGGGGCCATGAGCGGCCCGCACCCTTGCGCGGGCCGCTGGTGTGCGAGCCGTCCGCGGACCGGTGCGCCGGCCCGCGAGCTGGCGGGGCCAAGGCCGGCGACAGTCGGCTACGCCGCAGGTGGGCGGCCCTACGCTGCCATGAGCCGCCCGCCCGCCTGGCCGAGCCCGGTTTACCAGCCGCGGTTGGCGTAGCGCTCGGACTCGGGAAGGGTGTCGCAGTTGATGCCGACCATGGCCTCGCCCAGGTCGCGGGAGGCATCCGCGATGACCTTGGGGTCGTCGAAGAAGGTGGTGGCCTTCACGATCGCGGCGGCGCGCTTGGCCGGGTCGCCGGACTTGAAGATGCCAGAACCCACGAAGACGCCCTCGGCACCGAGCTGGCGCATCAGCGCGGCGTCGGCGGGGGTGGCCACGCCGCCGGCGGAGAACAGCACGACCGGCAGCTTGCCGAGCTCGGCGATCTCCTTGACCAGCTCGTACGGGGCACGCAGCTCCTTGGCTGCGGCGAACAGCTCGTTGTGGTCGAGCGAGCGCAGACGGCCGATCTCACCCTTGATCTGGCGCAGGTGACGTACCGCCTCGACGACGTTTCCGGTGCCGGCCTCGCCCTTGGAGCGGATCATGGCCGCGCCCTCGGCGATGCGGCGCAGGGCCTCGCCGAGGTTGGTGGCACCGCAGACGAAGGGCGTAGTGAACGCCCACTTGTCGCTGTGGTTGACCTCGTCGGCCGGGGTCAGGACCTCGGACTCGTCGATGTAGTCCACACCGAGTGCCTGGAGCACCTGGGCCTCGACGATGTGACCGATGCGGGACTTGGCCATGACAGGGATGGAGACCGCGTTGATGATCCCGTCGATCATGTCCGGGTCGGACATCCGGGCCACGCCGCCATCCTTGCGGATGTCGGCCGGCACGCGCTCAAGGGCCATGACCGCGACGGCGCCCGCGTCCTCAGCGATCTTCGCTTCCTCCGGCGTGACGACATCCATGATCACGCCGCCCTTGAGCTGCTCGGCCATGCCGCGCTTGACGCGAGCGGTGCCGGTCTCGGGGTGCTGGGAGGTGTTTTCAGACGTGCTGGGGGGCGTGCTCGACACGGTGTGACCTCACTCGATAACGAATAGCGCGATGGACCTATCGTAAGCCCGTTCGACGTGGTATCCGGAATGGCCTTCCGGGCCAGGTGCGGGCCGATACTGCTGCACCTCTGACAAAACCCGCTAGTGGCCTCGTGCGGCAAGGGCCAATTTTCGGCAGGTGGCTCCTTGGGTGGCCGGTCCCCGCCGAGGGCGTACGCTCACCGCGCTCCGCCCGGCGCTCTTTCGCCCGCTGCCCGCTGCCCTTTCGCCGCCCCAGCCAGCCTCTTCGACCCGCTCCTAGGCCACCCGGTCCGCCAGCGCTGCCGGGAACTCGTCGTCCATCTCGAAGGCCAGCGGAAACGGCGCATGGCCCGCGAGCCGGAACCAGCGCACCTTGCGGTGTCTGCGCAGCGCCCTAGCAGCCCGTACCGCGTCGTTATGGAACCGTCTGGCCATCGGCACCCGGCGTACCGCCGCCACCAACTCCCCCACCGCCGCCTCACCGCCTGGCGCCTGCTGCACCGCCTCGACCTGCGCTGATTCGGAGAACACCGCCCGCAGCGCCTGGCTCAACTCGCTCTCGGCCACCTCCCGATGTTCCTCTTCGGCCTGCCGTGCGGCCTGGGCGGCCTGGTAAAGCACGATCGAGGCGGCCGGATCGAGCAGGCTGGATGTGGCCAGTTCCTGGGCGACCGAGGCACGCCGTAGCAGTTGCGCGTCGAGGGCCGCGCGGGCCGCGTCCAGCCGAGTGTGCAGCCGGTCAAGGCGCTCGGCGGTCCACAGCAAATATCCGGCGATGGCCAGGAGAACAACCGCGATCCAGATCAAAGTGGTCACGCCGGGTCACGGTACCGGCTTCCGGCCGCCCGCCGAGCGCGCGGCGGGACCGGCCGGTTCAGCGGGGCGTACGGCTACTCGCGGCCAAGGCCGAACCAGAACCGGGGCGTGGAGCGCTCGTCCGTGGCCACCGAGGTCGCACCTGCGGTCACCGTCTCGTACACGGCCAAAATGTCCGCCCCGACCGTGGACCAGTCAAAGCGCCGCACGTGCCGAGCCCCACGGTCTCGCAACGCCGCGCGCCGCTGCGGGTCGGCCAGCAGCCGCAGCGCCGCCGACGCGAGTGCGTCCGCGTCCTCGTTGCGGAACAGCTCGCCCGCCTCCCCCTGGTCCAGCACCTGAGCGAACGCGTCCAGGTCGCTCGCCAGCACCGGGGCGCCCGCGGACATCGCCTCGACCAGGATGATCCCGAAGCTCTCACCGCCCGTATTGGGCGCGACGTAGAGATCGACGCTCCGCAGCAACCTGGCCTTGTCCTCATCGCTGACCATGCCGAGAAACTCCACCCGGCTCCGCATTGCCGCTGGCAGGTCGGCCACCGCTTCCTCCTCGTCACCGCGCCCGGCGACCAAGAGCCGGGTGAGCGGGCGCGCGGCGAGGATCTGCGGCAGCGCCCGCATCAGCACGGGCAGCCCCTTGCGCGGTTCGTCGATGCGACCGATGAACCCGATGGTGCTGCCGCCCTTGCCCGCCTCGGGCGCCCCGCCGCACCACTCGGCCTTGGGCTCGGCCCGCGCGAAGAAGTCAACGTCAACGCCGTTGGGGATGACCACGGCGTCGCCTCCCAGATGCTCGACGAGGGTGCGTCGCGCGTACTCACTGACCGCGATCCGCGCGCTGATCTTCTCCAAAGCGGCCTGCAAGATCGGGTACGCGGCGATCATCGCCCGGGAGCGCGGGTTGGAGGTATGGAAGGTGGCCACGATGGGCCCCTGCGCCGCCCAGCAGGCCAGCAGGCCGAGCGAGGGCGAGGTTGGTTCGTGGATGTGGATGACATCGAAGTCACCCTCGTGCAGCCAGCGACGGACCCGTGCAGCGGACAGAAAGCCGAAGTTGAGCCTGGCAACCGAACCGTTGTACGGAACGGGTATGGCCCGACCTGCGGAGATGGCGTACGCCGGCAGCGGTGTCTCGTCGTCGGCGGGAGCGAGCACGGATACCTCGTGCCCGACACGGATGAGGTGCTCCGCCAGATCACGGATGTGAAATTGGACGCCCCCGGGGACATCCCACGAGTACGGGCAGACGATCCCGATTCTCAAGTTTTCTCCGTTCCGGGGTTTCCGGAGCTGTCATCGGGGCGGGGTGGAAGGTCGCTGAGCCACAGTGGTTGCAGCATGTGCCAGTGGTGCGGGTGGTCCGCGATGCCGGCGGCGAAGGCGTCGGCCAGGCGCTGGGTCATGACGGCGGCCTGCTCCGCCCGGGTGCCGGCCTGCGGAACCTCGATCGGTGGGTGCATCCGCCCGCGCATGACCGGTGATTCGTCGTACCACAGGGTGACCGGCAGCAGCAGGGCTCCGGTGCGTACGGCGAGCGACGCGGGCCCGCCCGGCATCTTGGCCGCCTCGCCGAAGAACGTCACTTCTACCCCGGAAGCCGACAGATCACGGTCGGCGACCAGGCACACCAAGCCCCCGGCACGCAGCCGCCGTGCGAGTGCGCCGAACGCGCTGCCGCCCGTGTGCGGCAGCACCTCCATGCCCAGGCCCTCGCGGTAGGCCACAAACCGGTCATAAAGCGTCTCGGGCTTCAGCCGCTCCATCACGGTGGTGAACGGCACCCCGAGCTTGGTCGTGACCCAGGCGCCCGCCAAGTCGTAGTTGGCCATGTGCGGCAGCGCGACGATCACGCCCCGGCCGCTGGCCAGGCCGTCTACCAGGTGGTGCGCATCGGCGGGTACGAAGCCGCTTCGTATGCGGTCCTTGCTCCAGGTCGGCAGCCGAAAGGACTCCAGCCAGTAGCGCGCGTACGAGCGCATGCCGAGCCGGGACAATTCGGCCAGGCGGCGTGGGGATGCATCGGGCACCACCCGCGCCAGGTTGGCCTCAAGTCGCAGCACCCCGGCGCCACGACGGCGCCACAGAGTGTCGGCAATGCGCTGGCCGAGGCGTACGACGACGGGTTCCGGCAGCTTCTTCAGCGCGCTCCAGCCCAACCCATACAACGCATCGGTCAGGCGCTCCCTCACCCCCGCTCGCCTCCCCGTCGAACCGAAGCGCCCGCTCCGGCCGTGGCGTCCGATGCCTCGGCTGTGTCGCCAGCGTTCCCGGCATCGGCTGCGTCCGCCGCATCGGCTGCGTCGGCTGCGTCCGCTGTGCGCGCTGCGTCGGCTGCATCCGCATCGTCTGCCTCCCGCCGCACGGTCACCATGCGTTGCACGAGGGTGACCAGGCTGCCCACGGCGACCGCCCACAGCGCGACCGGCAGCAGAATATCGATGTATGGCACACCGAACTTGTGCAGTCCCGACAAGCCGCACGCGACGAGCGAAATGACCAGCCGCTCGGCGCGCTCGACGAGACCGTTGACGTTGACCGGCAGCCCGATGCTCTCGCCGCGCGCCTTGGTGTACGAGACGACCTGGCCACTGGCGAGACAGAAAATGGTCACCGCGCACAGCGTGATGCTGTCGCCCCCACCGGCGTACCACAGCACGAGCCCAGCGAAGACCGCTCCGTCGGCGACCCGGTCCAGCGTGGAGTCAAGGAAAGCGCCCCAACGGCTGGAGCGGCCAAGTTGCCGCGCCATGTTGCCGTCAACCAGGTCGGAGAAGACGAACAGGGTGATGACCACCGTGCCCCAGAAGAACTCCCCCTGGGGGTAGAAGACCAACGCGCCGGCCATGACTCCACCGGTTCCGATGAGAGTCACCGCGTCAGGGCTGACCCCGAGCCGGATGAGCAGGGCGGCGAACGGCGTGAGAACACGCGTGAAGAACGCACGCGCGTACTTGTTCAGCATGGCCTTCCCGAAGGGTCGAAACGGGCCGCGTGGTCAACAGGCCACCGGCTGGCCCATCGTAGCCACGGGTCACGGTGTGCTGCGCACGCGCGGCAGCGCCAAGCACGGCAGCACACCACGACGAGGCGGGCGGGCGGCGCGCACGGGCCGCACCGCGCCCGGTGAGCGGGCGGCCCGGCACGGGGCTGGGCGTGTGGGACGACACAGGAGCCCGGTGCGTACGGGAGGGGCCTGCCAGGCCCAGGCCAGGCTTTAGGTACGGGCTCAGGTACGGGCTCAGGTGTGGGGCACGGGCCCGCAGTGCCGCTCCCGCCCCGGCCAGGTCGCCACGCCTTACCCCGGCCGCGGCCCTCCCGCTCGCGTGACCGACCGCAGCAGTGGCCTGCTCAAGGCGCTGGCCCCGACGAGGCCGGCGAAGCCAAGGCCAAGGCAGCAGGCGAGCAGGGCCGCTCCCCTGGCGTCGAGCGACGCGGAGCCGCCCGCGAGCGTCAGCGGTGCTGCGCAGAAGATCCCGGTAAGCACCGCCCCGCCACCCAGCACTGCCACGGGCAGCACCGTTTCAATGCGCCGCGCCCGGTCCAAGACGCGCAGCGGCGTACCGGCGAGGTGCAGCAGGCCGTAGGTGCGGCGGCGGTCCAAGACGGCGGATGCCGCGGTGATCCCGGCCGACGAGATGGCCACGACGAAGGTGGCGCCGAGCACCGCGAGGATCGCGCGGCGGAAGTCCTTCGCGAACACGGTGCCCGACCAGTCAACGTCGGCTCCGGTGACCGGGTGCTGGCCCGGTACGAGGCCGGTCAGGGCGGTCCTGGCCCGGTCCAGTTCCGCCGCTCCGCCGGACACATCGGCGGTGACCTGGCGGCTTCGGTCACCCTTGGTGGCGATCCAGGCGTCGTCGGTGCCCACGGTGGCCCGTACGCCCGCGTGCGCAAGGCGCTGCTCGGCCTCGGCCCGTACGACCGTGACGCGATCCTCGGGCACGGCGAGCGCGAGGCGGTTGGCCGGGCCCCAGCTCGCGTCGGCGCCGACCGTCATCAGCGCGAAGAACCCGGCCACGAATCCCGCCAGCGTCAGCCCCGACACCGCGCGCCACGCCGACTTCGGGTCATCGATCAGCCGCCGCCCGGCCAGCAGCGTCGCGGGGCGGCGGGCGCGCCGGGCGACGATCCGGCCGAGCAAGCCGACCACCCATGGCCCGACCACCGACAGCGTGAGAAAGACGGCCGCGATGAAGTAGACGATGCTGCCGATGCTGGTCTCCTTGTCCTTGGTCAGCTGCCAGTACAAGGCGAGGGCGCCGACGAAGACCACGGCCCGTACCGCCTTCATACGCGGCGGCTTGGCGCGGCGCGCGACGCCGAGCGGGCCGATCACCACCTGCCGCAAGCCGGCCAACGCGCTGCCGACCACCATCAGCACCACGGCGGCCAGCACTCCGAGCAGCGTCGGTGTGCCCACCCACAGATCGGCCGTGTACCAGTGCCCGCCCGCGACCGGCACCGCGGCGGCCAGCGGTAGCAGTGCCGCGTATCCGGCGGCGCCGAACAGTGCGCCCACCGCACCGGTGACCGCCGCTTCGGCGGTCGTCACGCCGGCGATGCGCGACGGGGTGGCGCCGATCAGGCGCAGCGCGGCCAACCGCTGGTCACGGCGGGAGACCGAGAGCCGGGCCGCGGAGGCGCCGAGCACCAGCAGGGGCACGATCACCAGCACGGTGGCGACCTTGGCAAGCGCCGTGTACTGCCCGCCGGCACTCCACTTTTCGGCCCGTCCGTCGAAGTCCGCGATGGGTGTCGGGGGCACGATGTCGCCCGGGCGACGCGGGTCGGCCTCGCGGGGCGCGGTCATCGCCGGGTCGCGGGGCCCATGGCCCACGACGGCGACCAGCTCTCCTGGCCTGGTCAGGGCCGCACGGCCCAAGGTGCCCGCGCGCTCGCCACCGCCCGGGGCGAGGGCGGGGCCACGGCCGCGCGGAAGGTGGTCGATGAGGGCGCCGAGTGCGGGCGATGTCCATACCTCGCCGGGCTCGGGGAAACGCGGCATGCCTGGCGGCGCCGGCACCTTGGCGGCGCCCAACCGGGCGAGGTCCACGACGGTGACCGGGCGTGCGTTGGTGAAGGCGGTGCTGACGGCCTGCATCGCGACGGGGTGTGCGGACGCCACTGGGCCGCGCCAGTCGGTACGGGCGGCGCGGTCCTGGAAGCCGGCGTTGATGGCCACACAGAGCAGCAGCAGCGCCGTGCACAGGGCCGCGGCGGCGACGGCAAGACCCGTACCGAGCGCTCCCACGCGCCCGCCGCCGCGCAGCAGCCGCCAGCTCAACGTCCAGGTCGTGCGGTCGAGCGCCCTCATGAGCCACTCCCACCGGGAGCGACCGGCCCACCGGGCACGGCTGGGCCTGCTGCGCCGATGGCATCTGCTGCGTTCGCTACAACGGCCGCATTCGCCACGTCGGCTACATCGGTCGCGGCGGCTGCATCGGTCGCGGCGGCTGCATCGGTCGCGGCGGTCTGCGCGGTGCGTATGCGCCCGTCGCAGACCTCGATCGTACGGTCGCACCAGCGCGCCACCTGCGGGTCGTGGGTGACCACGACCAGCGCCGCCCCCTGCCGCCTGGTGACGTCCACCAGCAGGCGGATCACTTCCTGACCGGTGGCTTGATCGAGGGCGCCGGTCGGCTCGTCGGCGAAGACCACCCGGGCGCCGCCCACCAGCGCCCGCGCGATCGCCACCCGCTGCGCCTGGCCGCCGGAGAGCTGGCCTGGCCGCCGGTTGGCAAGCGAGGCCAGGCCCAGCGGGGCGAACCACTCCCGGGCCTGCCGCACCGCCTGGGCGCGCGGGACGCCACCGAGCATCAGGGGCAGGGCGACATTCTCGTCGGCGGGCAGTTCCGGTAGGAGCTGCCCGAACTGGAAGACGAAGCCGAACCTGGTGCGCCGCAGCTCACTGCGGTCCGGCTCGGGCAACTGGTCCACCCGCTCCCCGTCCAGCAGCACCTGCCCGGCGTCGGGGCGCTCGATGCCCGCCAGGCAGTGCAGCAACGTTGATTTCCCGGAGCCAGACGGCCCCATGACAGCGAGCGATTCACCCGCCCCTACAAAGACGTCCACGCCATCCAGGGCACGGGTCGCACCGAAGCTCTTGGCCAGCCCGTGGCCGGCCAGCACGGGGGCGCTCATCGGGCCGTCCCCGTACGGTGCCGGGCGCCACCGTGGCCGACGCGCGCAGCACCGTACGGATCGGCGCAGCCAGGCCCGTACGAGTCGGCGCGGGCAGCCCCGTACGAGTCGGCGTGCGGCGGGGCGTGGGAGGTCCCGTACGCCATGGCGTACGGATCGAAGTGCGCCATGGCGTACGGATCGAAGTGCGCGAAGGCGCCCAGGTTCGCAGGCGTAAAGAAGTTCATGCCTCGACCGTCGCGCGCGACCCGCCTCGGGCGCCTCGGCCACTTGGCCGGTCCCTCGCGGGTCACTCGGCCATTCGGCCGAGATGCCGCCGAGCGCGGTGTCCCTAGCCTTCGAAGAGTGAACGACAGCGACAGCCATCGACAAGCGGATGGGCATACTCCGCTATCCCACCGGGCCCGGCGGTTCGCCTCCTGCGCGCTCTACATCGGGCTCGGCCTGCCCTGGCTGGTCGATCTGGCCAGCCTGGAGGCCGCGCGGCGGCCGGGCGGCGCCAACCCGTGGCTACCTGTGGTCACCGGCCCGCTGGCGGCCGTGTTGCTGGCCTCGCCCTGGCGATGGCTGACCGTGACCCGTCGCGCCGCGCTCGCCGGGCTCGGTTCCTTGGCGGTGACCTGCGTACTGCTCCTGCCAGGTCAGGGCGTCGAGGTCAGCTGGGGGCTACTGGAAACCTCCTGTCTGCTGCTCCTGCTGATCCGTACCGCCCGCGAGGCCGCCTCCCCCAGCGCCACCGTGGTGTGGTGCGCGGTGCTGGGGGGCGCGGTCGTCACCATGCCGCTGCGGATGCACTACAACGGGGGCGACCTGACCTTTGTGTTTGTGCTGACGCTCGCCGCAGGAGGCGCCATCGGGCTCGGCAGCTATCTGCGGGGGCTCGATGGGCGACGTACCCGCGCCGTTGCCGCGGTGCGCCAGGGCGAGCGGCTCGAACTCGCCCGCGATCTGCACGACTTCGTCGCCCACCATGTCACCGGCATCGTGGTGCAGGCACAGGCAGGACGCGCCATCCGGGAGAGCGCCCCGGAGAAGGTCGGCCCGATCTTGGACAGCATCGAACGGGCCGGCGTGGAGACGCTGGACTCCATGCGCCGCCTGGTGCGGGTGCTGCGCGAGGAGGAGGGCCGGATGGTGCGGCCGGGCGAGGTGTTCGCCGAACTCGCCGAGTTGGTGGCCGAGTTCTCGCGCGATGCCCGGCAGTCGGCGGCGACGCTCCAGGTGTCGGCCGCCGCCCGGCAGGCCAAGCTCGCTCCCGAGGTCGAGACCTCCGTACACCGTGTCGTCCAGGAGTCCCTCACCAACGTCCGCCGGCACGCGCCCGGCGCCCCCAAGGTCACCGTGACGGTGCGGGCCGACCCGTCTCCACAGCAGCCACCAGCCGAGCGGCTGGAGGAGTTGGCAGGCCCCGGGCGGTCATCGATCGGTGACCGTGAGCGGAAGATGACCGTGGAGGTACGCAACGAACCACCCACCGAGCGCGCCGCCGCCCCACCCGGTGGACGAGGCGGGTTCGGGCTGCTCGGGCTGCGGGAACGGGTCGAGGCGGTCGGCGGCGAGCTGACGACCGGTGTGACGGCCGAGGGCGGTTGGCGGGTGGCCGCCACCTTCCCCGTGCTGCCGCCGGCGCCCGGCATGGCAGGATCGAGCGGGTGAGCAGCCCGACGACCCGCGTCCTGATCGCCGATGACCAGGAGATGGTCCGTACCGGATTCCGGCTGATTCTTGAGGCGAGGGCCGGTATCGAGGTCGTTGGCGAGGCCGCGGACGGCGCGGAGTGCGTGGCCATGGCCCGGGCGTTGCGGCCCGATGTGTGCCTGGTGGACATCCGGATGCCCAAGTTGGACGGCCTGGAGGTGACCCGGCTGCTGGCTGGACCCGGCGCCGTCGATCCGCTGCGCGTGGTCGTCATCACCACCTTCGACCAGGACGATTACGTGTACGGGGCGTTGCGTGGCGGCGCCTGTGGCTTTCTTCTGAAGGACGCGGGACCGGAGCTGCTGGTCGAGGCGGTACGTGCCGCCGCGCGCGGCGACGCGCTGGTCTCACCCGCGGTGACGGTGCGGCTGTTGGAGCGGCTGGGTGAGGAGCTACCGCGGCCCGCGGGACATGATGTCCAGGGCCCGCTGACGCAGCGGGAACTGGAGGTGGCGCGGCTGGTGGCGCGCGGCCGGACCAATCAGGAGATGTGCGCGGAGCTGTACCTTTCGCTGTCCACGGTCAAGACCCATCTGGCCAGCATCCAGGCCAAGCTACAGCTGCGGAATCGGGTGGAGATCGCGGCGTGGGCCTGGGAGACGGGAACGGTCACCCGCCGCTGACCGGGCCCGGCCGCCGCGCTCCGCAGCCACTTCGTCCTCCCGGGGCTGCCCCCGCCCTCAGTTGTTCCGCTTCTCCCGCCAGCACGAGCACCCGCGGCGCCCTGACCGCGCCACCGCCCCGCGCCACCGCCCCGCCTCGCCGGCCCCCGCCCCGCGCCCCGCACCGCTCCCCGGCGGCCGAAAGTACGGGCACGCACGCCCTACGGCGTTACGGCTCCGTGTGCGACGTATGGACGCACCGTGACAGCGGTGGAAAGCTCGAAGGACGCGGGTGTCAACCGGGAGGTCGAGACACATGGGCGGGAAGACGGGTACGCATCCAGGGGCTGCCGGCAGGGCGGCGACGGCCGACCACCCCAGTTCGATTCGGAACGTGGTGCTGGTCGGCCATAGCGGAGCAGGCAAGACAACGCTGGTAGAGGCGCTGGCGCTGGCCTCGGGGGCGGTCAATCGGGCCGGCCGCGTCGAGGACGGCGGGTGCCTTTCGGACTACGACGAGATAGAGCACCGGCAGCATCGGTCGGTTCAGCTCTCCCTGGTCCCCATCGAATGGGGCGGAATAAAGATCAATCTGCTGGACACACCAGGCTACGCCGACTTCGTCGGGGAGCTGAGGGCCGGTCTGCGAGCCGCGGACGCGGCCCTCTTCGTTGTGTCGGCCGCGGACGGCGTGGACGGCTCGACACGCATGGTGTGGCAGGAGTGCGCCAGCGTGGGCATGCCACGGGCCATCGTCATCACCCATTTGGAGGCAGCTCGCGCCGACTTCGATGACATGACCGAGACCTGCCGCACCATCTTCGGCGGTGACAACCCCGACGCCGTACTGCCGCTGTACTTGCCGCTGTACGGCGCCGCCGGCGTCGATGGACAGCGTCCCGTCGCGGGGCTCATCGGGCTGCTGTCGGAGCAGGTGTACGACTACGCGTCCGGTGAGCGCACGCAGCGCACGCCCGACGGGAGCGAGCTGCCGCTGGTTACGGAGGCCCGTAACCGGCTCATCGAGGGCATCATCGCCGAGAGCGAGGACGAGACCCTCATGAACCGCTACCTCAGCGGTGAGGAGATCGACGTCAAAACGCTCATCGAGGACCTGGAGAAGGCCGTCGCGCGAGGCTCTTTCCACCCGGTGCTCGCCGCCGCCCCAGCCGCCGATGGCTCCCGGCACGGCCTGGGCACCACCGAACTTTTTGAGCTCATCACCGGCGGCTTCCCCACCCCGCTGGAGCGCGTCGCACCGGCCGTGTCAACGCCGCAGGGCCAGCCGAGACCAGCCCTTGAGTGCGACCCGGCCGGCCCGCTGGCCGCCGAGGTCGTCAAGACCTCGTCCGACCCGTACGTCGGCCGGATCTCCCTGGTGCGGATCTTCTCCGGCATGCTCCGCCCGGACGAGACCGTGCACGTGTCAGGGCACGGCCTCGAAGACCGGGGCCATGAGGACCACGACGTGGACGAGCGGATCGGCGCGCTCTCCGCGCCCTTCGGCAAGCAGCAGCACAGTCTGCCCCAGGCGATCGCGGGCGACCTGGCGTGCGTGGCCAAGCTGGGCCGGGCCGAGACCGGCGACACCCTCTCCGCCAAGGACGACCCGCTGCTGATGGAGCCGTGGGTGATGCCCGATCCGCTGCTGCCCGTCGCCATCCAGGCGCACAGCAAGGCCGATGAGGACAAGCTCTCGCAGGGGCTGTCCCGGCTGGTCGCCGAGGACCCGACGATGCGTCTGGAGCACAACCCGAACACCCATCAGGTCGTCCTGTGGTGCCTGGGCGAGGCACACCGGGACGTGGCCCTGGAGCGGCTGCGCGCCCGCTACGGGGTACGGGTGGACTGCGTACCGCACAAGGTGTCGTTGCGCGAGACCTTCGGTGCCAAGGCGGGCGGTCGAGGTCGGCACGTCAAGCAGTCGGGCGGCCACGGCCAGTACGCCATCTGCGAGATCGAGGTGGAGCCGCTGCCCGCCGGGTCCGGCATCGAGTTCGTGGACAAGGTCGTCGGTGGAGCCGTGCCGCGGCAGTTCATCCCGTCCGTGGAGAAGGGCATACGCACCCAGGCAGCGCGCGGTATTGCCGCCGGATATCCGCTGGTGGATGTGCGGATCACGTTGCTCGACGGCAAGGCACACTCGGTGGACTCCTCCGATGCCGCCTTCCAGACCGCGGGCGCCCTCGCCCTGCGCGAGGCCGCCGCCGACTGCCGCATCGATCTGCTGGAGCCGGTGTGCGAACTGGGTGTGAGTGTCCTCGACGAATACGTCGGCTCGGTCATGAGCGACCTGTCCGGGCGCCGTGGCCGCGTCGTGGGGACCGAGCAGACCAGCTCCGGCGTCACCCTCATACGGGCCGAGGTGCCCGAGATCGAAACCAGCCGCTACGCCGTAGACCTGCGCTCCCTCTCGCATGGCACGGGCCGCTTCAGCCGCTCGTACGCACGCCATGAGCCGATGCCCACACAACTCGCCGAGCGACTGCGCGAATCCATAGAAAACTAGGCATAACACAAGCACCGCACCTCCCAACGCGCTTGCTGGTGACGGCTTTCCGGGCTGCCTTCCGGAATGCTTTCTCGGCCGCTTTCCAGGCTGTGGGGACAGGCGGTGCCTGCCACGGATACGCTGAAGGGCGGCTCACCGGCGAGCCGCAGCAGCACAAAACGTGTGCCGGGTACGGCAGTCGGGAATGGGCCGCAGCAAAGCACGCGGGTGGCATTGGGGGCGGTAGTGACGGCGGATGGATTCGACTTCAGTCCCGGAGCGCAGGTTCCGCTCTCCGGCGCGGCAGGGCAGACAGCGGCGACCCAGGCGCTCGCCTCGGCCGCCTACCGCGACACCGAGGTCAGCAAGCTACTCGACGCCAACTCCGAGTGGACCGTATCGGAGGTCAAGCCGCCACGTTTCTCCCTGTTCGAGCCCAACCTCGGCGAGGCGTTCTCCCGTGCCGTGCAGGTCCGTATGCTCGGCGGCGCCCGCAAGCAGCTCATCCAGTCCTTCGGCACCGAGCCGCAGACAGTCGTGGAGCACTGCCTGGCGGCCAACCGCATCCGCAAGTCCCGCGACGCACGGCTAACCGTCGTCATGGTCGTCTTCGGGCTGCTGTTTCTACCGGGCGTGCTGCTGTGGCTCGCCGCGTTCCAGATACGGCGCACCATGGCCGGCTCGCAGAACAAGGGCGCCGGTGCGCTGGGTATCTTCTTGGCCATCGTGGTGGGCGGCCTCGTCGCGTTGGGGATGTGGAAGGCGCCAACGGACAACTTCTGGTGGCTCTACGCGCGGGTCATGCTGGTGGCGCCGATCGTCGGCTGGGCGATAGCGAAGTACATCAGCGAGAAGACCGCCAAGGACCTGCGCGCGCGCTGGACGGCGCTCCTCACCGGCGGCGGCCTGGGCGCCAAGGTGCCCGAGGCCGTGCCTCGCAACCCCGGCGAGACGGCCGCTGAGCAGTTGCGCAAGGGCCTGGAGAAGCTCACCGCCGAGCAGCGCAGCAACATCGTCTTCTACGCGGGACCCAAGGGAATACTGGGCATGGGCACCCGCTGGGGCAGTTGGCAGCTCGCCGAGGACCTGATCCCGATCGAGGCCGAGAAGGAGATCAACCCCTTTCGCAGCTGGGACGTCATAAAGTCCATCCACGATCAGCTGCGACTTTTGGAGCGTGGCCCGCTGCACACCGGCGGCTTTCCCACCCCCTCCGTACGCCACTGGGTGGTCTCCCCCATCGGCGAGGGCGCTACGGAGGTGGCCCGCGGTGGCAGCACCGAGGAAGAGGGCTTCCAGATAAAGGGCGTCGAGCTGCAACGCATCTGCAACGACCAGCAGTTCGACAGCGGCGACCGGCACTACCTCGGCGTTCAGTTCGTGCTCTGGGATGGCCAGCTCGTCATCACCATGCTCATCACCGTGACCGTGCTGCACAAAACGCTGCGTATCGAGATCACCGGCCATGCCCTGGGCCCGGTCCATCCGCTGTTCACGACCAAGCCCAAGCCGAAGACCAAGACGGTCAACAAGACCATCAGGTTCTGGGAGACCAAGGACATTCCGCAGCCGCTGGTGGAGACCAAGGAAGTCGTCCGGCTCGCCGCCCGCGCCCCCTTCACCTGGTACCCGCCGCTCCTGGACTACCTGGGCGGCAAGCTCAATCTGCCCGAGCCCTTCGGCCTGCGCCACGCCTGGGCCGACCGGCCGTGGCGGCACCGCTTCATGGCGGATGACGCGCTGCGCGCCGCCACCCCGGTGCTCCGCGTGGTGCACGACGCCGCGCTGCGCGTGTTGAAGGAGAACGGCGTGGACACCGAGCGCTTCGGCAACCGCTCCTCGGTCCTCAGCGGCGCGGTCCAGGACGCGGCGCCGCGCAAGGCAGACCTGTACGACGCCTGACGCCCAGGCCCGCCTGGCCGGCGCAGGCCGGTTCAGGCGGGCAGGCCCAGGCCGTTCAGACGGGCAGGCTCAGGAGAGCGGCCAGACGTCGGCGAGCAACTGCCGGGTGTCGGCGAGCAGTTGAGGCAGTACGCGCGTGGTCGCGACGACGGGCATGAAGTTGGTGTCGCCGCCCCAGCGGGGCACCACGTGCTGATGGAGATGCGCGGCGATCCCCGCCCCCGCCACGCTGCCCTGGTTCATGCCGATATTGAAGCCGTGCGCCCCGGACGCGGCACGCAGTGCGACCATGGCCGCCTTGGTGAACTCGGCGAGCTCGGCCGTCTCGGCGGCGCCCAGCTCGGTGTAGTCGGCGACATGCCGAAACGGCACCGACATCAGGTGACCGGACGTGTACGGATACAGGTTCAGCACCGCGTACACATGCTGCCCCCGCGCGATGATCAGGCCATCCTCATCGCTCTTTTCGGGGATGGTGCAAAAAGGACAGCCGTCGTCAGCGCCCGGACCGGTCGGCTTATTCTCGCCTTGGATGTATGCCATCCGATGCGGCGTCCACAGTCGCTGAAAGGCGTCCTGTGTGCCGACTCCGATCTGCTGCTCCGGCTCACTCGTCATGAGCGCCAGCATATTCCCCGGTGGGAACGCGATGCGGGGCGACCCGGACCGGCCGCCCGCACGGGCGGGGGCGCCCAGCCGCCCCCGCCCGTGCGGGCCGCGCGTCACACCTGGATACGGCGCTCCACCGCGTCCACGATCTCCGCGATGGCGTCCGCCCGCGGGATGCCGTTCTTCTGCGAACCATCGCGATAGCGGAAGCTCACCGCGTCGGCCGCAACGTCCTCATCGCCCGCGATCACCATGAACGGAATCTTGACCTTCTGCGCGTTACGGATCTTCTTCTGCATCCGGTCCGACGAGGAGTCCACCTCGACCCGCAGCCCCTTGGCCTTCGCCTCGGCCGCGAACTGCGCCAGGTAGGGCACGTGCGCGTCACCGATCGGGATGCCGACCGCCTGTACGGGCGCGAGCCAGGCCGGGAAGGCGCCCGCGTAGTGCTCAAGGAGGACCGCGAAGAACCGCTCGATGGAGCCGAAGAGCGCCCGGTGGATCATCACCGGCTGCTGTCGCGACCCGTCGGCGGCCGTGTACTCCAGGTTGAACCGCTTGGGCTGCTGAAAGTCCACCTGAATGGTGCTCATCTGCCACGAGCGCCCGATCGCGTCCTTGGCCTGCACGGAGATCTTCGGCCCGTAGTACGCCGCGCCACCCGGGTCGGGCACCAGCGGCAGGCCCTGCTTCTCGGCCGCCACCTGCAACGCCTCGGTGGCCTCCGCCCACTCCGCGTCCTCACCGATGAACTTGTCGGAGGCGGGGTCGCGCGTGGACAGTTCCAGCTCGAAGTCGTTCAGGCCGTAGTCGCGCAGCAGGTTCAGCACGAAGGTGAGCAGGCTGTCCAGCTCCTGCGGCATCTGCTCCTTCGTGCAGTAGATGTGCGAGTCGTCCTGAGTGAAGCCACGCGCCCGGGTCAGGCCGTGCACCACGCCGGACTTCTCGTACCGATAGACCGTGCCGAACTCGAAGAACCGCAGCGGCAGTTCGCGGTAGGACCGCCCACGCGCCTTGAAGATCAAGTTGTGCATGGGGCAGTTCATGGCCTTGAGGCGGTAGTTCTGCCCATCGAACTCCAGGGGCGGGAACATCGCCTCGGCGTAGTTCGGCAGATGCCCGGAGGTCTCGAACAGCTTCTCCTTCGAGATGTGCGGGGTGTTGACGAACTCGTAGTCCGACTCCTCGTGCCGCCTGCGCGAGTAGTCCTCCATGACCTTGCGCACCACCCCACCCTTGGGATGGAAGACCGCAAGTCCGGAGCCCAGTTCCTCCGGAATGGAGAACAGATCGAGCTCGGCGCCCAGCTTGCGGTGGTCGCGCTTCTCGGCCTCGGCGAGGAACTCCAGGTGCGCCTTGAGCTCGTCCCTGGTCGGCCACGCGGTGCCGTAGATCCGCTGGAGCTGGGGGTTCTTCTCGCTGCCACGCCAGTAGGCGGCGGCCGAGCGCATCAGCTTGAAGGCCGGGATGGCGCGCGTGGACGGCAGGTGCGGGCCGCGGCACAGGTCCTTCCAGCACAGCTCGCCACTCTTGGCGTCGATGTTGTCGTAGATGGTCAGTTGGCCCGCGCCGACCTCGGCGGACGCGCCCTCGGCGGCGTCGGCAGCGGAGCCCTTGAGACCGATGAGCTCCAACTTGTAGGGCTCATCCGCCAACTCCGCGCGCGCGGCCTCGTCGCTGATCGCCCGACGGGAGAACCGCTGACCCTGCTTCTGGATCTCCTGCATCTTCTTCTCGATGCGCTTGAGATCATCCGGGTGGAACGGCTTCTCGACATCGAAGTCGTAGTAGAAGCCGTCCCTGATGGGCGGGCCGATGCCCAGCTTGGCCTCGGGGAACAGTTCCTGCACGGCCTGCGCCATGACATGCGCGGCGGAGTGCCGCAGGATGTCCAGGCCGTCAGCGGAGGTGATCTCGACGGGCTCGACCTCGTCGCCATCGGCAATCTCGTACGCCAGGTCCTTCAGCTCGCCGGCAACCCGAGCGGCGACGATGGAACGGTCACCCTCGAAGAGCGCGGCGGCCGTTGTGCCCGTCGTGACCACGCGTTCTTCCCGCTCGGAATCGCGTTGGATGATCACACGGACGTCTGACACCGGTCTCTCCTGACGTTGGGGTCGCGCAGCAGTGAGCGCTACGCAGCCGAATCGTACCGAGCCGGATGGCCGGCTAGCGAAACGGTGCGCCACGCCCCACCCCACACGGCCCCCGCGGCGGCGCCAGCCCCGGCCTCGATCCCGCCTCGATCCCGGCTGCAAACGCCGGCCACAAACGCCGGCGACCGACTCCGACAGCCCCTGCCCGGGACCGATCGCCACAGCTCCCGACCGGGCACGCGCAACGGCCCTCCCGCAGCGGCCGACGCCCACAAGAACGGCGGCGGCCGAGCCTGGGCGAGGGTCACGGTCGAGCGAAGGCGCCACTCAGCCTCCGCCGCACGCCTCATCAAAGAGGTCCGCGTTTTCGTGCAGCGACGTCAGCAGCCCCTCCCGCTCGGTGTCATCCACGCGTACGGGCGTAACTCCACGGGCCCCCCTGATCCGCCGGAAGCCGCCACCGCTCTCCAGTCGCCCGCTGACCCGCACCGGCAGCCCGAGCAGGTGGGCTTGCCCGGCGATGCGGTAGTCGTCCTCCTCCAGCGCGGCCCGCACCTGGGTGACCTCCGCCCCGGCCAGCACGCGCAGTCGTACGGAGCCAGGGCCGCTGGGCGCCGCGCGCCGCAGCCGGACCACCGTGCCGGTGATCCGCACCGGCACGGACGGCTCAGCACGTACGTACCGCGCCCCGGCCTGCCGCGGAGCCGGCAGGTCGCCCGCAGTGAACTCGACGGGCTCAGGGCGTGCAGTGCAGCCGGCCGGCGGCCCGGCCCCCGGCGACCATCGCAGGGCCACCCGGGTTCCCGCGGAGCCGGCGACGAGATCGACAAGAGACTCGGTCAGTTCATGGCAAACGCCCACTTCGACGGCGGCGTCGAACGCCTCCATTCCGCCGGTGGCCCGCTGGTAGTCGGCCGCGTCACGGGCGGCGTGCAGCGCACACAGCAGCGTGGTGACCAGTTCCCTGCCCTCGGCCACCGGGACATAAGCGGTGAGCTCCCGCCCGCCCGGGGGCGGCACCAACCCACACCCGCTCCACACCCTGCTCAGCGTCGCGGCGGTGCCGTGCACCGTAATACCCGGCCCGCCCGTGGGTGGCCAGCGCACCGGCGACAAGCATGGCCCGGGCGGCGGAGCGCAACTGCTCCCGCGCACCCCAGGCAGCGACCTTCGAGCCGTCATCCGGGCCCTGCGGCACATCGCGCCACCAGCGAATCTCATCACTGGGCACGGCAAGGCCGACCAACACCGCGCGAGCGGAGGGCACCGCGCTGCGCGACAGTGCCAAGAGCGCCTGGCCCAGCAGGTCAGCACTGTCGAAGAAGGCACGGTTCTCGGGTACGAGCAGGTTGGTGCCGCCACCGGCGTCCCCTGGCGAAGTCCAGCGCGCATAGTGACCGGCGGCTCCGCCACGCCGCCGCCAACCGTGCCGGGCGAGCAGGGCAGTCAGTACGGTCGGATCGACGGTCTCGGGGTCCGGGAGCTGTGTTCCCCACGCCATGGCGTCGTTGACGGGTGCGCCGCCCGGCCGGTGCATCATGGTTTCCCTCCCGCCCGGGCCCGAGCCATGCTCTCGTGCAAGGCGCGGTTGCCGAACGCGCGTGGTGCATGTCCGCACGGTGGTATTGCCCCGGCCTGTCACCGGGTGGCTCGGGCAGGGGGCAGTGAGCCGACGTGACCGGGCCGGGCTGCGCGAGCGTCATCGCAGAAGCGCCTTCGAACACTGCCCAGCAGTGCCGACCTCTTCGAGCCCGGCGGCCCGTACATCTGTTTTGTCTCCGTCTCAACTCCCCCGCAAACAGCAGCCGTTCGGCCCTGCGCCCAACCGAGCTTCACCAGTTCGGCGGTGACAGACGCCACTAGGCCGTGTTTGAGATGTTGGCGTGCGGTTCCAACCACCTGTTAAGGCACATCTAGTCAGAGGGCGATTTCGCTGCGCAGGGAGCTGACCTGCAGATCATCTCGGACGGCGTTGCGCAGTACCTGGAGGTGGAGGTTGTAGCTCGACAGATCGGCCTCGTACTCCGGGGAGCCCATGCCCTGGCCATGAGCGATGCGGTCGCGTAGCACGCGCAGACTTTGGAATGCAGCATCTGCTGCCCGGACGACCCTTTCTGGGGCGGTGAGCACAAGATGCTCCCGGGTTTCGACCAGCCCCGCATCGCGCATGGCCGCCCTGGCGGCCAAATTTCGCGGGACATCTTCCGAGTGGTCGCCCAGCGAGACCGCGCGCAAGGACTGGCTAGCACGATGCAAAGCGCTCAGGTAGGCAACGTAGATCTCCCTCTGCACGCTGAGCCGGCGGTCGTTGCGTTCTCGCTTCCAGCGCAAGCCGTCCGACAGCAGGGCTGAGCCCAGGCCAACCATGGCTCCGACAACGGTGGACAGCAACGCGATCCATGTCATGGCCCGAGAGCGTAGGCCGAGCCTTGACCCATGGTCATAGGGACTGCCGTATCAGGGCAAGCAAGACGGTTGCCTCGTAGCGAACGGCGAGCTTGTCATACTTCGTGGCGACGCCCCGTGCCTGTTTCAGCAGTCCGATTCGGCACTCGATTTTGTGACGACGCTTGTAGCGCTCGCGATCGAAGCCAGGCGGCCTGCCACCTGCGGAGCCGCGCCGCAAGCGGTGTCCGGCCTGGTCTCGTTTCTCCGGGATGGTGTGCGGAATTTGCCGTCGGCGCAGGTAGACACGGATCTTCCGGGAGGAGTAGGCACGGTCCGCGAGGACGTGGTCGGGCCTCGTGCGCGGATGTCCGGCGGTGACCACGGCCGCAAGCACGTGCATGGGGGAGTCGAGACCGCAAGACGGATCTTCGTGGTCAGGCCGCCCCGCGAGCGACCCAGGGCGTGGTCATCCGGCTCGCCCGCCAAGCCGTCCTCATCTGTCCGGCACGGATCGTGAGCCCCCTTTTCTTGGCCCCCGCAGCGTGTTGGTGGGCCCGGCAGACGGTGGAGTCCACCGAGACCTCCCACTCGATGATGCCGTCCGAGTCAGCCTTGACCTGCAGTCTCTTCAGGACGCTGGCCCAGGTGCCGTCGATCTGCCAGCGCCGGAAGACTGAATATGCCGTCTCCCAGGGGCCGTATCGCTCGGGCACGTCCCGCCACGGCGAGCCGGTCCGAGCCCGCCACCAGATCCCGTCGAAGACCTGACGGCGATCCCGGGGCCGCCGTCCCATCTTCGGTATCGGCGGCAGCAGCAGTTCCAACCGTCCCCATTGTTCGTCAGTCAGGTTCCCACGAGCCATTCGGAGATCGTCCACGGCCTTGATCAAGATTTCAAACACGGCCTAGGCAGCCGAGCACGGCAAGTCAGGGCATGTCGCACTGGTCCGAGGGGCCACTTGCTGCCTGCGACACCGCCATCAGCGGGCCGCGCTTTCGGCCTATCCGCCCGCCCCGTCGCCGTACCTCATGGACCCCGGGACATCGACGAGCATCTCGACCGCTACCGCAAGGGCCGCCGCACGTTGGCCGACCTGTGCGCGCACGATGACGTCAAGTTGGTGGGCGCGCACGATGCCGCGGCCGACGCGGCTGCGGCGCTTGAGGTGGTACGGGCCATGGGCCGCCGATTCGCCACCCGTCTCGGCCCACTGAGTCCCGCCCAGTTACGCGCCAGGCAGGCCTTATGGTGCGCGACGCGGGCCCGGAACCTGGAGGCATGGTTCGCCCGCAACGGCTCTTCGGACCCCTGCGATCTGAAGTGGCCGCTGCGGCTGTGCTTCTTGTGGCCGTGGCTGTCCAGGGCCACGTGAGCAAGTCGGGTCAGCGGTCGGCACGGCGCATCGCGAACAGCCCTACGGCTGCGGCGAGCGCGCAGATGCCGGTCAGCACGCTCAACACGGTTTCCGTGCCACCTTCGTCGAGCACCACGCTCAGCATCACATTGAGCCCCAGGCACAGCCCCAACATGAGCCACAGCAAGGATTTGGTCGCACTGGTCATCTCTGTCGTCCTCCATCGCTCACCTTGGCGTTCGCACGGCTCACATTAGGTAGGCGAGGGCCATCTCGGCATGGAGCACTCCCCCGGATCGTGGTGTAGCCAGCTACACCATCGAGGCCGGAAAGAACGGACAAAGACACCCCATCCATGCGCGTCCACCACAACGCAAAGCGCCGCACTCCCTACGGAGCACGGCGCCTTATCAATACGGGGTGGGCGATACTGGGTTCGAACCAGTGACCTCTTCGGTGTGAACGAAGCGCTCTCCCACTGAGCTAATCGCCCCGATTGTCCGGCGAATTTCCCTTGAGGTAATCCCGCGAACGACCTGAACAATACATGTCGTGGCGACCGTTGTTCAAACCGCGTTATGCGGCGGCACCCCGGCAGCGAGCACAGCACGCAGCCCGCGCTGCCCACCACGCATCATCAGCGCGTGATTGAGCACCAGAAACGGCCGGCAGAGCAGCGCGATCCGACGTAGCAGCGGCTTACACAGCTCAACTTCCTGCTCAAAAAACGCCTGGCTGCCACTGCCCTCCCCGGCCACCGTGTGGGGCTCTACCGTCCACCGCGCCCAGCCTTCGAGGTCGCCGGTCATGGCCATCTCCAGCACTCGGGCGGCAGGGTCGCGGCGGGTCTCGTGGGCGGAGACGACGAGGTCGTACGGGAGGACAGAGCGAAACCGAGCAGTGCCGCTGCCCTCATCGCGCGGATGCGCCTCGCGCACCTGCGGCCACCAGGCGGGGTACTCCTCGGCCCGCTCCAACACCGCGTACACGGCGTCGGGCGGCGCGGTAAGCGTCCAGGAACTGCGGAATCGATAGTGATGCCAGCCACCAGCCATGCCCGCCAGTGTGCCGGACGGCCCCGAAGGCGAAGCCAAGCAGCCCCACCCCTCGCCGCGGGCCACCCCCGAAGGCGAAGCCGAGCGGCCCCACCCACACCACAGGCCCACCCCCGAAGGCGAAGCCAAGCAGCCCGTGCACCCCGAAGGCGGAGCCAAGCGACCCAGGCACCGAAGGCGAAGCCGAGCGGCTCTACCCCACGCCACGGACCCACACCCACCCCGGAAGGCAAAGCCGAGCAGCCCCACCCCAGCATCACGGGCCCACCCCCGAAGGCGAAGCCGAGCAGCCCAGGCACCGAAGGCGAAGCCGAGCACCCCCACCCCACGCCGCGGCCCCACCACCCCGGCCCAAGGGGGTGCGGGTGGCGAAGCCCCCGCCACGCGAGGCGAAGCCGAGCAAAACGACGAAGGCGACCCCGTCCGCGCTTTCCGCGGACATGGGTCGCCCATCGCCTTCGTGGGCGATACTGGGTTCGAACCAGTGACCTCTTCGGTGTGAACGAAGCGCTCTTCCACTGAGCTAATCGCCCTCGGCTCGGCCAACATTACCGCATGTCAGGCCGTGCTTTTGCCTCGCTGCGGGTCACTCGTCGATCTTCCATGGCATGACGATGCCGAACTTCCAGACGTACACGGTGACGGCTGCCGCGATGATCACGAGGCCGATGGTGGTCAGGATGATGTTGCGGCGGCGCACCGCGGGGTCGAGGGCGCGCTGAGTTGCCTCGGTCACTTTGCGTTTGGTCCAGCGCAGGACGAGTTGGGCCCAGACGAATTCGGTGGCCCAGATGCCGATGCCGCCGAAGATGACCAGCCAGCCTGGTCCGGGCAGCGGCAGCATGATGATGCCCGCGATGACTACCGCGAGCCCGACGATGAAGACGCCGACCTGCCAGCTCACGTGGAGGGCTCTGGACCGCTTGATGAAGTGTGGCGCCCGTGAGCCGAGCACCGGCTCTTTTCTTATGCCGTCCCCCGTATCGGGCGGCACGATGGGGGCTACTGCGCCCATCGGTCGTCCGTCACTCTCCGCGCTCATGGTGGCCAACCTACCGGATCGCGCACCTTCACTGGAATGGCGGTTTAAAGCGAACACGGGATCGGCCAGGCGAGCGACCCGAAGACCCGCAAAACGGGCAGAGGGGTTTACAACGGCACCGTAGGTGGCATGTCGATTTCGCCGACGTGCGAATCCCCGAGCGCACACTGAGCGAAAGGCCCTGGCGCTTATGAACACCACGGTCAGCTGCGAGCTGCACCTGCGCCTCGTTGTATCGAGCGAGTCCTCACTGCCTGTACCCGCGGGCCTGCGGTATGACACGGCCGATCCCTATGCCGTGCACGCCACCTTCCACACCGGAGCCGAAGAGACGGTCGAGTGGGTCTTCGCCCGCGACCTTCTCGCCGAGGGCCTGCACCGGCCCACGGGCACCGGCGACGTCCGTGTTTGGCCGTCCCGCAGCCACGGTCAGGGCGTCGTCTGTATCGCGCTGAGCTCTCCGGAAGGTGAGGCACTACTCGAAGCCCCGGCGCGGGCCCTGGAGTCCTTCCTGAAGCGGACAGACGCCGCTGTGCCGCCAGGCACCGAGCATCGGCACTTCGACCTGGATACGGAGTTGTCGCACATCCTGGCCGAGAGCTGAGATCTCGTACGAGCTGATGCGTATCGCGGTCTGGTGCCGCGACCGCTTCGCTCCCGCCCGCGTGGGCCGTCCAACTCGGGGAGACGGCCCGGTACACCGCTGGCACACACCCATCGCAGACCGCATACGACACACGGCAGACAACGGTGCCGTCGCCCGGCCAAGGCCGCGGTGACGGCGCCGTCGTCACTCCCGGCCCGATAGAGTCACCGAAATCGAAGGGCAGCCGCCGACCCAGTCCGGCCAGGGAGCGAATCGTGCTGATCAACCACGACACCCGGTGTGCGCTCGATGCGGTCGTTGACCTGGTGAACACGGCTCCGGACGGCGAGGAGCCCGACCGGCTGCCCGATGTGGCGGCGCTGAGCGACTTTGTCTCGCGCAATGCCATCAGCGATGTGGGTGCCCTTGGTAAGCGCGAGCTGGCGGCCGTGCTGGCGACCCGAAGCCGGTTCGTCGAGGTCTTCGCGGCTACCGATACGCCGAGTGCGGCGGAGTTGCTGAACGCGATGGTGGCCGCGGCGGGCACAACTCCCCAGCTCACCGATCACGACGGCTACGACTGGCATGTGCATTACTTCGCGCCGGGTGCGTCGATCGCGGATCACCTGGCCGCCGACGGCGGCATGGCGCTGGCGTTCTTGCTGGTGGCCGGCGAACGGGAGCGGCTACGGCGGTGTGAGGCACCGGACTGTCGGCGGGCCTTCGTCGATCTGTCCCGAAACCGCTCACGCCGCTACTGCGACAGCCGCACCTGCGGCAACCGGCTACACGTGGCCGCCTACCGCGCCAGGCGGCGGGAGGCCGGGGGCCTGGGCAGCGGCGACGGTCTCCAACGGCAGGGGCCGCAAGTACAGCCGTCCGACGCGTAGCCACCCGGTGCATAAGGGCCCGCTGCGTGGGGGCTCGCGATGCACGGGAACCCGGTGCACACGGGGGACGCTGCGTGGGCCAGCGACTCACCAGGGGTAGAGATCATGGACGGCCGCGAGCAGGAGCAGGCTGGCGATCACGCTGAGGAAGAGCATGAGCGGCGGCTGGGAGAGCGCAAAGAGGCAACCGCGGGATTCTTCGTGGCCTGGGGCGGGGCTGCGTTCCCCGGGTGAGTGCGACATCGCTGCCCGATGATCCCTGAGCCGGGAAGCCAGCGCTCACCAACGCCCCTCCCTCGGGGGATAGTTCGTCAGATCCCGTGCTTCTTCAAGATCGCCTCGATATCGGCGAACTCCTCACCGCTGCCGTTGGCCTTGGTCTTGCGCTTGGGCTGCCGATCTGGAACCCGGCTGGCTCCCAGCGAGGGCGCCGACGCCTCCGGAGCCAGCGCCGCACGTTGTGCCGCCGCCGCGGCCTTACGCTCCTTGCGGGTGCCGCCTTCGGAGCGGGTTTCGACGGCTCGGACCACCACGAACAGCAGCGCCGAGACGGCGAGGACACCGAAGCCCAGCCACACGGTGGGCTTGAATACCAGGTCGGTGATCCAGTCCGCGATCCCGGTCATGGCGAGCCCCAGGGGAAGGAGCGAGTACGCGGCAATCCGGGTCGCCGCCAGAAATCGCTTGCGGTACGCCGTCATGGCGGCGATGCCCAGACCCGCCGCCGACAGTGCGGCGCATAGCGTCGAGGTCAGCATCCGGTCCTCCTGCCAGTGGGGCGTTGTCTCTTCCATCGTGCACTGTTCAGCGTGCGATCAGCCACGCTCGGACGTCGTATTCGTGCGATATCCGGGACATCTCCGGGGAGAGTGTCCTCCGCAGGTGCCAGTACGCGGCCGTACGCGGAGCTGAAAGACTGCCCCCCATGAGTCCGACTGACCCCTCCGGTTCCGCTGGTTCCCCCGCCCCTGCCCGAACCGCCGCTGCCCGAACCGCCCCTTGCGCCGTGCTCGATGTTTGGTGTGAGCTCCAGTGCCCAGACTGCCGTACGGCCCTCGCCGACCTGCAAACACTGCGGGCCCGTTATGGCGACGCCTTGGACATTCGGCTGCGGCACTTTCCGCTGCCGAAGCACCAGCACGCGTACGCGGCGGCACAGGCGGCGGAGGAGGCCGCGGCCCAGGGACAGGGCTGGCCGTACGCCGAGGCCGTTTTGGCGCGGGTGGGCGAGTTGAGCGAGCGAGGGACCGCGCTACTCCTTGAGGTCGCGGGGGAACTCGGCCTGGACATCGATGAGTTGGACACTGCGCTGATCGACGGCCGACATTTGCTGGCGGTGGACGCCGACCACGCCGAAGGGCAGGCGATCGGGGTCACCGGCACCCCCACGTACACGATCGGCGGCGAACTCCTGGACGGCAGCAAGAGCCAGCAGGGGCTGCGGGAGCGGATCGCGGCGATCGCTGACCGACTACTCAGCGAGAGCGAGAGCAAGAGCGAAAGCGAGAACGAGAACGAGAACGAGAACGACGGCGCCGCACGCTGAGCGTCATGCCGGCCCCGGCAGGCGGCACCCCGAAGCAACGCCCCGAGCAGCGGTCAGAGCAGCGGTCACAGCGCCTTGAACAGATGTGTGCGGGTGTACCGGTAGTTCAGGGACTCGTACAGCCCCATCGCCGGAGTGTTGTCCGCGAAGACATGCAGGCCGATACTGCGGGCGCCGGCGGCCAGGCTCTCCTGCTCCGCGATCAGCAGCAGGCTCCGGCCATGGCCCTGGCCGCGGTGTTCCGGCGCGACCTCAACGGAGAAGACGTACGCTCCCACGTCCTCGCCGTAGGCATCGCCGAGAGAGATCCAGATGTCGCCTCGGTCGGCGCCCTCGTGGGTGAGGACCCGTAGCCGGACGGAGGGCGTAGCGGGCCCGTTGGGCAGGTACGCGGTGAAGTCGGCATCCGCCTTCGCAGCTGCCTGCTCCTCGGTGCTACCGCGCTCCACCCAACTGCGCGTATAGCCGGCCCGCTCGCGGGCGAGCCAGCTCGGGAACTCCGTCTCCGTCATGGCCCTGGAGACGCTCGCCGGCGGCAGGACCGGGGGCACGGTGAGGTCCTTGACCATGTTGTGGCCCCGCGTGGTGTAGCCCAGGTCGCCTGCGAGGGTGAGTGCGGCCCGCGCTTCGATCGGAACGGTGATCCGTACCTGGACGCAGCCCCATCCGCGTAGCACTTCCTCAGCGGCAAGCGCGGCCACCGTGGCCCGCCCCCGACGCCGGTCGGGCTCGTCGATGTCAAGGCGCTGGATCTGCCCGTGACTGGCGCCGAACTTGGCGTCGGTGCTCAGTTCCAGGACGCCCACGGGTCGGCTGTTGACGCAGACCTCGTAGGTGCACCTACGCTCGCCGTCGTCGGTGGTCTTCAGGGGTGCGGTCGGCCGCAGCGTGGTGGTCACGTTGGTGTTGTACCCGGTGGGCGAGCCCGCGTCATCGGGTTTTTGCCATCAGATGGGCGTACGCATCGAGTGGGGCCTCCTGCGGCCCCGCCCGCCGGTGTGGCTCAGCGCGCGGCCCGCGCCCAGGTCAGCGTGGGTCCGAGTCGGCCGCCGAGCGCTGTGTGAAGATCCGCGCGGCCTCCCGGGTGACCGTCCCCGGCGCCTGGGAGAAGGTCCGCCCCGCGCCCTCGGGGCCGATCCGGTGCACGGCTTGGACATCGCGAGTAGTCGAGGTCAAGAAGACCTCATCGGCCTCGTCGAGCGCCTCCAGCGGCAGGTCGGTCTCCTTGGCCCCTGCCCACTCCACGACCAGGGCCCGGGTGACGCCTGCGAGGCAACCGGAGGTGAGGGGCGGGGTGTGCAGTTCGCCGTCCAGTACGAGAAAGACATTGGAGCCGGTTCCCTCGCAGAGCTGGCCCACGGTGTTGGCGAGCAGCGCCTCCGATGCGCCCTGGCGGCGAGCGGCGGTCAGCGCGACGACGTTTTCCGCGTAGGACGTGCTCTTCAGTCCCACGAGCGCGCCGCGTTCGTTGCGGGTCCATGGGACGGTGACCACGGCCGTGCTCTCAGGCAGGGGGGCGATCGGCACGAGAGCGACGACGAGCGTGGGGCCCGTCTCGCCGCGGTCCGAGCCGAGCGGTGACAGGCCACCGGTGTAGGTGATCCGCAGCCGCCCAAGGGGCGTCGGGTTGTCCGCGAGTACGGCGGCGCAGGCCTTGCGTACCTCGTCCAGGTCGGGCTCGGGCAGCCCTAGACCGCGGGCGGACGCGGTGAGCCTGTGAAGGTGGCGGGTAAGCGCGAAGGGGGTGCCATCGACGGCCTTGAGCGTCTCGAAGATGCCGTCGCCAACCGTCAGCCCGTGATCGAAGACGGACACGTGCGCGTCGCTCTCACTGCGCAGCGCCCCGTCGAGCCAGATCGTCACCGTATCGCCCCTCCTGTCGCCTGCTGTGCCCCCGACGCTACCGCGAGCAGTCGCGACGCCTTCAGCTCGGTCTCCCGCCACTCCTGCTCCGGGTCGGAACCCCAGGTGATTCCGGCGCCGGTGCCAAAACGCAGCAGTGGCCCGTGGGGCGCTGTGGGCAGCGTGTCCTTGGGCGTACGGTCCACCCAGAAGGTGCGGATGCCCACGGCCAGTTCGCCGGTGCCGCGGTCGGCGTCCACCCAGCCGACGCCGCCGCAGTACGGTCCGCGCGGCGCCGTCTCCAGCGCGTCGATGATCCGTAGCGCGCTGGACTTGGGCGCCCCGGTCACTGAGCCCGGCGGAAAGGTGGCGGCAAGAAGCTGCGCCCAGCCCGCGTCGGCGGGGAGCTCACCGCGCACCGTGGAGACCAGGTGCACCAGGCCCGGGTGCGGCTCGACGGCACACAGCGCGGGCACGCTCACCGAGCCGGTGGCGCACACCCGGCCCAGGTCATTACGGACCAGGTCCACGATCATCACGTTCTCGGCGTAGTCCTTCTCCCGCAGGTCGGCCACGACCCGCCCGGTCCCCTTGATGGGCCCGGACTCGATCACCCGGCCGGTGCGGCGCAGGAACAGTTCGGGCGAAGCGGTGGCCACCTCCACACCATGGGCGGGCAACCGGACCGTACCGGCGTACGGGGCGGGGTTGCCCCGAGCCAGTAGCGCGGTCAGCGCGTCCACGTCGGCGGGGCCACCGCAGGCAGCCGTGGGCAGCGGCGCGGACAGCACCCGGCACAGGTTGGCCTGGTAGACCTCACCCGCCGCGATATGGCGCCGTATGCGCCGTACGCCCGACAGATAGGCGGCCCGATCCAGGGATGAGGTCCAGTCGCCCGAGGCGGGGCCGCGCCAGGCGCCCGGCATCGGCTCGGGCACCGGCGCCGCGCGCACATCGCCAAAGCGCGCGCAGGTCAGCCGCCCTTCGAAGTCGGCGACCACCGCCCAAAAGCCCGCCGAGTCGAGGGCGGCCGGATCGCTGGTGACATCGCGCAGGTCGGTGGCGAGGAGGCCGCCGAAGCGGGCCAGGGGCGACAGGTCGTACACGGTTGCGAGTCTATGGCGGCCCCCCGACCACCGCTGCGGGGCGGTACGCACCGCAGCACGCTGCGGAAACGGAATTTGAGCTGGCTCAGGAATCCGCTAGAGTTCAACACGTCGCCAGGACACGGAAGTGTTCTGGACCACGACAACTGCGGACGTAGCTCAGTTGGTAGAGCATCACCTTGCCAAGGTGAGGGTCGCGAGTTCGAATCTCGTCGTCCGCTCGATGTGAAGGATATGATCTTTCACGCCTGGTGGAGTGGCCGAGAGGCGAGGCAACGGCCTGCAAAGCCGTCTACACGGGTTCAAATCCCGTCTCCACCTCGGACGATTAGCTCAGCGGGAGAGCGCTTCCCTGACACGGAAGAGGTCACTGGTTCAATCCCAGTATCGTCCACTGGGTCTTCGGACCCCGTACTACCTGGTACGCCCCGCCGCCCTCTGGGCCTGGCGGACCCGCGCGATTAGCTCAGCGGGAGAGCGCTTCCCTGACACGGAAGAGGTCACTGGTTCAATCCCAGTATCGCGCACACAGTAGGACCCACCATCCCGGACGATTAGCTCAGCGGGAGAGCGCTTCCCTGACACGGAAGAGGTCACTGGTTCAATCCCAGTATCGTCCACTTGATGCGGCCGGGGGCCGGAGCCTTGTTGCTCCGGCCCCCGGCCGTTTGGTGTGTGGCAGGGCTGGCGCCGTGAGCGCGGCGACGGCCCTGGGGCCGGGCCCGCTCGGCACGCGGCCAGATGTGGCTCAGGATGAGAAGAGCATGTGCCCAAAGCCGCGTCGTTGCTGGTGGTGGCCGTGGTGGCCGTGGCTTTGATGACCCTGGTGGCCCTGGTGACTCTGGTGGCTTTGGTGGCCACTTCCCCAGGCCGGGGCCGCGGGGTACGCCTGTGGGGCCGGGCCCGGGGCGGGCGGGGGCGGCGGTGCCTGGTGGGTCCACTGCGACTCAAGCTGGGTCAGCGACTCAAGCTCCCCGTAGTCCAAAAAGATCCCCCGGCAGCCACTGCACTGCTCGATCTGCACGCCGTTGCGGTTGTACGTGTGCATTGGGGCGTGACACTTGGGACACTGCATGGTCCGCTCAACTCCTCAGCCATCGGGCATCCGCACCGCCGGAACACGTGCCCGGCGGCGATGAGTTCACCCTACGGCGTGCGCCCGCGGCCCGTGCCGTGGGCTCCGATGACGGCTCTGGGCCCACGGGTTGCGGGCTTTCGCACCGCCTAACCCGGTGTGGAATGGGGCGCTTCATCGGCCTGGGCCGGGCGGCGGCCGGCAGGCCGTTCGGGATGACGGCTCAGACCACTCGGGTCTACGCGGATGCCGGCCGGCCCATACCGGCCGCGGTCGGGAGTCCCGCCATCCGCGCACAGGCGGCGACCATGGCCTCCTCCGCCTCATCGAGCTCCCGCACCGCTGCCACCGCCTTGAGGAGCCCAAGTGCCGCGCTCTGCACGGTCAGTGCCCGGGCGGGAATGTCAAGATGTGGCCATGGGTCGCCCGCAACTCCGGCTGCGGGGCCGCCCGCCGCACGGTAGGCGGTCAGCAGTCGAGTCCACTCGGCCGCATCGAGCAGCCCGGTCGCGAACCAGGCGGCGGGGCGCGCCAGGTCCCAGGCCGGATCACCGAGCCCGAGGTCATCGACGTCTATCAGCAACCAGCGCGCGTCAGCCGACGCCGCGGAGGCCGAGTCCGACGACGTGCACAGGCTCACCAGTTGGCCCAGGTGCAGATCACCGTGGCACAGCTGGTCGGCGCGGGGCGCGGGGGCGGCGCCGCGGGCCCAGTCGGGCAGCAGCCGCGCGGCGGCGTGTACGGCGCGCGCTGCGGGCGAGGCAGCGACGGTGCTGGGCGCGGCGTGCAGCCTCTCCAGTGCCCTGGCCACCTTGGCCGGGCCGCGCATCGGCGGCACCGGGCCCGGTAGTTCGCCGACCGGCACCTGGTGCAGCCGCGCAAGCAGTCCGCCCAGCGCCTCCCAGGGCACGGCCTCCCGGTCGTCCGGCGCGATGGGCGCCCCGTACGGCCACAGGCTTGCCAGCCGACCACCGTGCACCGGCGCAAGCAGGGCGGGGGCCAGGCTCGGATCGGCGGCGAAGCCGCCCGGGCGCGCGGCGGGTGGTGAGGCGCTACCGGGCCCGCCAGCTGGTGGGCTGGTTACCTCGGGCCCGCTGCGTGGCCTGCGGGCCCCCGGTGGCGTACGGCGCCGTGACGAGGCGGTCGCCAGGGGCGCGAGCAAGATGGTGTCCAGGTTCGGATGGGCGGCGATCGCGAGCCGGATCGTCAGCTCGGCCTGGTCCGCGTCGGCAGCGTGCGCCTTGCAAACGGTCGAGCCCAGCCGTACGACGGTTCCGTCCGGACGGTCGGCCAGCACCTGGGGTGAAGAGATGTCGCCGCAGGGACCGCCGGGTAGCTGGCGGGCGTGGGCGGCCAGCCGATCCGTAAGGGCCGCGCGGATGCGGGCGGCGGGCGGGCGCGGCCCCGTGGATTGCGTTATGGCGGGGGGCTGCGTGGCCGCCGCCGGGGCGGCCCGGGGCCCGGCTCCAGCGACTTCGATGGCCTCGGTTGCAGCTCTCGCAGTTGCGGTGGCAGCTCCGGCGGCTATGGCGGCCGAGTGGGTGGTTTCGGTGTTCACGGGGCCCCCGAGTGGATCAGTGCCGGATCGCGGCACATGGACCCGAAGCTGTGCTCGGATCGTACGCCGCTGGGGCTGACGGCTCGCAGCGGTCAGCCTCGAAGCGCATGCCCTGGCCCGGTTCAGGACACACGTGATGCAGCGGGTCGAGCGACTACTCGGCCGGGTCCACCACCATGAACTGGTCATCGATACGGATGAGACCGTCCTTGTCGAGGATGGTGTACTCCGTGCCCACGGCCGCGACGGGGCCGCCACCGGCGGGAACCATGTGCCAGGTAATCCGCACAGCGTCGTGGTTGTCCGCATACTCGTGCACGGTGAAGGCGAAGCCCTTGGCGATGAAGTCTTCGTACGCCTCGTCGATGGCATCGACGATCTTCTCGTGCCCGAGGAATTCCTGGCTCACGTTGGCGTAATGGCCGTCGCTCGCCCAAAGTTCGCCGACGGCCTGCCGGCGGCGGTCGGCAGCCGGCTCGTTCCATAGGTGGGTTTGACTTCCGCTCCCCGGGCTAAAGCCCGGGGATTCCTACCACGGTCGGCTGACCGTCTCGGTGGGTTCCTGCGTAGCGGTCTACGAAATCGGCGACTGTGCTCAAGGTGTCGTCCTCCCAGGAAAGAATCCGTGTCGAAACCCCGACGCCGGCCTTCGCTGAGGGGTACCGGCGCGTCCGGAACGGTTCTCCAGCTGGCAGCGGGTGCGCGGGCAGGCGGTTACCGCTGAGTTGATGCTGCTCGCTACGGGCCGGCTCCCGGGGCCGCCGACAGCGGGCCCGCACCGCGCCTTTACGCACGAGAGCCCTGGTTGTCTCGATCCCCACCGAGACAACCAGGGCTCTTTCTCTGCCCAGTGGCTAGTCGTGGCGAGTGTTACCGCCACAGCTCCCCAGCCGTCCGGGCTGCGTGCCGTCCGCCGCACCCCCGTCCCCACGGGGTTGATGACCGGAAGTCCCCGGCCCGGGCCGCTCTCCCGGGCCCGGAGCGACTAGCGCTCCAGCATTCCGGCCACGGACGACGCTTGTGTGACGACGGCTTCCCAGCCGCCGAATACGACCGCGAGGAGGGCGGCGATCGGCAGTACCATGACCGCCGCCACCAGCGGATGGCGTGTCCCGGACTGCCGGGCGCCAAACGTGGTGGAGACTCGCTGCCGCCGCGCTTGGTGGACTGTGCGACCTGCGATGACCGCCATCGTCCCTCCTCTGTCTGTCTGGGGCGGCGAGCGTCTGACCTCGGGGGACGAGTGCTGCGCCCGCCGCTTGACCTCAACATTAGGTCCGCACCGAGTCCCCCGGCGTCATGCCCTCGTATCGATTCCCGGGCCTCCCGGAGGATGAGCCGGGGTATGCGCTGTACTCCCCTGGTTGGAGAGCTTGCGGCGGGCCTTGGGGTCTTCCCTGACAGTGGTCCTCATCTCGGGGGATGAGAGCCCAGCGGGCACCGTCGATGGAGCGGCCCGCCGGCTCGTCCGGCGCACGATCGGCCCGGCTCATGGCGCGGCCTCACGCGCGCCGAGGGTCGCCGCGCCATCGGCGCCCGGCACGCCCCGAGAGCGCCCACTATGGGTGACATCGCTCACGTCAACCGCCCCCTCGTACGGCCCCGGGCTGCCCCCGCGGCTCATCGGAGCTGCGGTGACCGCGCAGCCGTGCGTCCTGTCCCTCGCGTTGAGTGAGATCTCCGTGCGGCCTGCGGCCACGGGCCCAATCCCCCGCTGCCGCTGGCACCTTGAGAAAGCGCATCTGGCCGGGCTACGTCTGCCCGCCGTTCTTGGCCCGCGGTTCCAGCGGCCCGGCAGGCGCTGACAATCCGTCCGCCGACGCATGCGCGGCCTCTCAGCACGTCGCCCCGTCAATCCGTAAGCTGTGGCTCGTCAGACGGGCAGCGGAGTGGGGCCTCCCCACCGGAGGTAGGGGACGGACATGGCGATGATGCGGCTCCGGCGCGAGGACCCGCGTGTCGTCGGCTCGTTCCGGCTCCACCGCCGGCTCGGCGCGGGTGGCATGGGCGTGGTCTACCTGGGTTCCGATCGGCGCGGCCAGCGGGTCGCGCTGAAGGTGATCCGCCCTGACCTGGCCGAAGACCAGGAGTTCCGGTCGCGTTTCGCCCGTGAGGTGTCGGCTGCCCGGCGGATTCGGGGCGGCTGTACGGCGCGGTTGGTAGCCGCCGATCTGGAGGCGGACCGGCCCTGGTTCGCGACCCAATACGTGCCCGGCCCCTCGCTGCACGACAAGGTGGGAGACGAAGGGCCGTTGCCCGCCTCGCAGGTCGCTTCCATCGGGGCCGCGCTCGCCGAGGGCCTGCTGGCGGTGCATGACGCGGGCGTGGTGCACCGGGATCTGAAGCCGTCGAACATTTTGCTGTCCCCCAAAGGGCCGCGCATCATCGACTTCGGCATCGCGTGGGCGACCGGGGCGAGCACACTCACCCATGTCGGCACGGCGGTTGGCTCCCCTGGCTTCCTCGCACCCGAGCAGGTGCGGGGCGCGGCCGTGACTCCGGCGACGGATGTCTTCGCGCTGGGCGCGACGCTGGCCTACTCATCGACCGCGGACTCCCCCTTCGGGCAGGGCAGTTCGGAAGTGATGCTCTACCGCGTGGTGCACGAGGAGCCGCAGCTCATCGGCGTACCCGACGCGCTCGCGCCGCTTTTGCACGCCTGCTTGGCGAAGGACCCCGAGGACCGGCCGAGCACGCTGCAACTGTCGTTGCGGCTCAAGGAGATCGCCGCACGTGAGGCCCACGGCCTGCCTTCCGGTCGCCGTGGCGATCCATCGGAGATGGTACGGCCGCGCGGTGAGCGACCGAGTGGCCGGTTGGCCGAGGAGTACGCGCAGCAGCACACGGAGCGGCGCCCAGATGGCTCTGCCCAGCCCCGCAGGCCCGCCACCCGGGGCGACGCCCCTCGGGGGGCCGGGGCACGTGGTCCCGGAGCGCGGACGGGGCCGGGCCCGGTCGCGGGCCCTGCGCGCGGCGGCTCGCCGTCTCGTACGGGTTCGCCCGTACGCCCCGGCGCTCGCGCGAAAGGCACCACCGCGTCCCGTACCGGAAGCAGCACCGCGCCCCGAACCGGGGGCGGGTCGGCCGCGCGCGCCGGCGGTGGGACCCGGCAGTCCGCGGCCCGGTCTGCGAGCGGCCCCGGTGCGCGGGCGAGTGGCGAGGGCGGGACGCGTTCGGGCGGCCGGGGGCCCGACGCGCGGGGCGCGGGGCGGCCCGGCTCGCGCGGCGGCAGGCCAGCGGGGCGCGGCACGTCCACCGGGCGTCGTCCTGGGCCGAGCCGCCGCATGATGCGTCAGCGACTTATCGTTTTTGTCGTGGTGACGCTGCTGGTGGCGCTTGGTATCGCCGCAGCGCAGGGTTGTCAGGGGCCCGCCCATGGGCTCGCCCCGACCGGCGCCGTACCCGTCTCATCGACCCCGGCCAGCGCACGGCAGGACGCCCCGCCGACGCTGCCGTACGAAGCGCCGCAGGGCGACGGGGCGAACCGTTCCGGCGCGCCTTCGGCCGCTGCTGGCGCCCCCGATCGCGCCGGCGCTGCCCAGCGCGCCGAACGGTCATGAACCGGAAAACGCCCGTGCCACGTGACGAGCACGACCCGTTAGACGAGCACCCGCAGGCGCCGTGGTGGTGGGGCATCGGCCCAGTTGGGGCCGCCCTTTTGTGCATCGCCGGGATCGCCTGGGCGCTGTGGGAATTCCTTGGGTCCGGCGCCGCGGACGACTCTGCGGCCGGCTATCAGGGGAGCAAAGTCGTCGCCATCGGGCTCGTGCTCCTCGGCGCGGCCGTCCTGAAACGCCTTCGCAGCCGTCGTTCGCGTGCGCACGAGGCAACGGACCGGCAGCACAGCTAGGCCGTTTCGTTGAGGTCATCGGGTGGGCCCCACAGGCCGCTGGGAGCGCCACCGGGTAGCGGGCCGTCCCCTCTTCCACGCCCTCGGCGGCTCCCGCACGCCCTCGGCGGCGTACGAGCGCCGGGCGTCAGCCGGCCGGGCGGCCCGTGGCGACCGCGTAGAACGCGACGGCCGCCGCGGCTCCCACATTCAGCGAGTCCACACCGTGCGCCATCGGGATGCGGACCCAGGCGTCAGCGGCTGCCAGGGCGTGCCGGGTCAGCCCTGCGCCCTCGGCGCCGAGCAGCAGGGCTGCGCGGTCGAGCCGGTGTGGCGCCGCCTCATCGATCGAGGTGGCCTTCTCGTCCGGGGTGAGCGCGAGGAGTCTGAAACCCGCCTCGCGCACCGCCGTCAGATCGCGCGGCCAGCTCTCCAACCTGGCGTACGGCACGGAGAACACGGCGCCCATGGACACCTTGACGGACCGCCGGTACAGCGGATCGGCACAGTCGGGCGACAGCAGCACCGCATCCATGCCCAAGGCCGCAGCGCTGCGAAATATCGCGCCGGTGTTGGTGTGATCGTTTACAGATTCCAGGATGGCCACTCGGCGTGCGGTCGCCAGCAGTTCGGCGGCGGACGGCAGTGGCTTGCGGGCCATGGAGGCGAGGGCGCCGCGGTGTACGTGATAGCCCGTCACCTGCTCGGCGAGCGCGGGATCGACCGCGTACACCGGGGCCGGAATCTCGTCGATGATGTCGCGCATGGCATCGATCCACTTGGCCGACAGCAGCATCGAGCGCATCGCGTAACCGGCTTGCAGGGCGCGCCGAATAACCTTTTCGCCCTCGGCGATGAACAGCCCTTCGGCGGGCTCGCGTCTGCGGCGCAGCTCGACGTCGGTCAGTCCGGTGTAGTCGGCGAGGCGCGGATCGGCTGGGTCGTCGATGGTGAGGAGTTCGGCCACGGGGAGATATTGCCTTGTCTGGTCCGGTGACGGGCTTTCGTGTTACGTCAGGCGTGCGGGGCCGACCGCGACCACATTTCCGATGACGATGACGGCCGGGGGCCGCACGCCCTCGGCCTTGGCCCGTTCGCCCACGGTGCCCAGCGTGGCATCGACACGGCGCTGGGCGGCCATGGTGCCCTCCTGGACGATGGCGACCGGAGTGTCGGCGGGGCGGCCGTGGGCGACGAGCGCAGCCGCGATCGCGCCGATCTTCTCGACGGCCATCAACAGCACCAGGGTGCCGCGCAATCTGGCGAGCGCGGCCCAGTCCACGAGCGACCGCGGGTCGTCGGGGGCAACATGGCCGCTGACCACGGTGAACTCATGAGCTACACCACGGTGGGTGACCGGTATGCCAGCCGCGCCTGGAACGCTGATGGAGCTGGAGATGCCGGGCACCACCGTGCACGGAATGCCAGCCTCCGCCAGTGCCTCGGCCTCTTCCATACCCCGCCCGAAGACGAACGGGTCGCCGCCTTTGAGCCGGACCACCGCCTTGCCCGCCTTGGCGTGCTCGATCAACGCCTGGTTGATGGCCTCTTGCGCCATAAAGCGGCCGTACGGGATCTTCGCCGCGTCGATCACCTCGACGTGCGGCGGCAATTCGTCCAACAGGTCGCGCGGCCCCAGCCGGTCGGCGATGACCACGTCCGCCGCAGCCAGCAGCCGACGTCCGCGCACGGTGATGAGATCCGGGTCGCCGGGGCCACCTCCCACCAGCGCCACGCCGGGCAGCGCCGCTTCCGCCGACCCGGAGCCCGCCATACCCGCCGTGCTCGCCGCACCGGGCGTCGTTGCGCGGCCAGCGGCCGGCCGGTGGCGCGGGGCGGCCAAGGTGCCATCGCGTAGGCCCTCGATGACCGCGTCCCGCACGGCGGCAGAGCGGCGCGGGTCACGTCCGGTGAGGACGGCGACAGTGACTCCGTCGCTGCGTCCGGTAGCGGGAGTCCAGGCGGTGGCAGCCTCGGCGTCGTCGCTGCGTACGCACCACACCCGGCGGGCCTCGGCCTCGGCGGATGCCGCCGTGTTGGCCACCGGGTCGTCGGTGGCGATCAGCGCGTACCAGGCGCCGGCGAGGTCGCCGTCCTGGTAGCGGCGCCGCTCCCAGCGGATCTCACCTCCGTCAGCCATGGCCTCGACGGAGGGAGTGGCCGACGAGGAGATGAGGGTGATGTCCGCGCCCGCTGCAATGAGCGCCGGGAGGCGGCGCTGTGCCACCTGGCCGCCGCCGATGACGACGACGCGCCGTCCGCTCAGTCGCAGCCCTACGGGATAAGCGGGGTTCTCGGACATGACGGTACGGCTCCTCGTACGGCGGCGGGCGCCGCTACTGCGCTGAAGCGGCTGGTCAGGGTGGGCGCGGGCCCTGCGCACACCTTACGGGGGTGTACGGGCGCCCGCGTGGGCGACGGTTGCGGTACAGGTCAGGGGCGAGGGCGGGGCGGACACATCAGACGTTCCAGGGAGCGCGCGGCCCTGCGACGTATCAGGAGTCGCGCGGCATCCGGCCGCACCCTCGATCAGTTCTTCTCCGTCACACCCGCCGCGTCGAACGTCGCCACCTCGTTCATGGCCCGTGCGGCGCTTTGCACCACCGGCAGGGCCAGCAGTGCCCCGGTTCCCTCGCCAAGACGCAGGTCGAGATCGACGAGCGGGCGCAGCCCCAGCTTGGTGAGGGCCGCGACGTGCCCGGGCTCCGCGCTGCGGTGGCCCGCGATGCACGCCGCCAGCGCCTCGGGGGCGATGGCCCGAGCGACCAGCGCCGCAGCGCCCGCGCTCACCCCGTCGAGGATGACCGGCGTACGCAGCGACGCGCCACCGAGCAGGAAGCCCACGAGCGCGGCGTGCTCAAGACCGCCAACCGCCGAGAGCACACCGATCGGGTCAGTGGGATCCGGCTGGTGCAGTTCGATGGCGCGGCGTACGACGTCCACCTTGCGGGCCAGCGTCTCGTCGTTGATACCGGTGCCGCGGCCGGTGATCTCAGCCGGGTCGGAGTCGGTGTAGACGGCGATGAGGGCGGCGGACGCGGTGGTGTTGGCGATGCCCATCTCGCCTGTGAGCAAAGCCTTGTTGCCCGCAGCGACCAGGTCCCGGGCCGTCTCGATACCCACTTCGATGGCGCGCAGCACCTCCTCGCGGGACATGGCGGGCCCGGTGGTGAAGTCGGCCGTGCCCGGTCGCACCTTGCGCGGCAGCAGCCCCGGAGAGTTGGGGAGTTCGGAGGCCACCCCGACGTCCACCACGCAGACCTCGGCGCCCACCTGGTTGGCGAACGCGTTACACACCGCGCCGCCGCCCAGGAAGTTGGCCACCATCTGCGCCGTCACCTCCTGCGGCCATGCGGTGACGCCCTGGGCGTGCACCCCGTGGTCCCCCGCGAAGATCGCCACGGCGGCGGGCTCCGGGATCGGCGGCGGGCACTTCCGGGACAACCCGCACAACTGCGCCGAAATGATCTCCAGCATGCCGAGCGCGCCCGATGGCTTGGTCATGCGCTTCTGGCGTTCCCACGCCTCGCCCAGCGCCTTGGCGTCCAACGGCCGGATGCCGCGCAGCGTCTCCTGGAGCAGGTCGTGCGGCTGCTCACCGGGCAGCGCGCGGCGGCCGTACGTCTCCTCGTGGACGACCCACGACAGCGGTCGCCGCTTGGACCAGCCGGCCTGCATGAGCTCGGGCTCGGCCGGGAACTCATCGACGTAACCGACGCACAGGTACGCCACGATCTCCAGGTGCTCGGGCAGCCCGAGGGCACGCACCATTTCGCGCTCGTCGAAGAAGCTCACCCAACCCACGCCCAGGCCCTCGGCCCGCGCGGCGAGCCACAGGTTCTCGACCGCGAGCGCGGAGGAATACGGCGCCATCTGCGGCTGGGTATGCCGCCCGAGGGTATGCCGCCCGCCGCGGGTGGGATCGGCGGTCACCACGATGTTGACCGGGGTGTCGAGGATCGCCTCGATCTTCAGTTCCTTGAACTGCTTGGCGCGCGCCTTCGGAAGCGACTTCGCGTACGCATCACGCTGCCGCACCGCCAACTCGTGCATCGCGCGCCGAGTCTCGGCCGACCTGATGACAACGAAGTCCCACGGCTGGGAGTGGCCAACGCTGGGCGCGGTGTGCGCGGCCTCCAGGACACGCAGCAGCACCTCATGCGGAATGGGATCGGTACGGAACCCGTTGCGGATGTCCCGGCGTTCCCGCATGACCCGATGCACGGCGGCCCGCTCGGCCTCGGCATACCCCGCGGCGGCGGGCCGCGGCGGCGCACCAGTGGCCACGTCGTTCTTTATGGGTTCCACGGGCTCTACGGGCTCCGCCGGCTCTACGGGCTCCGCCGGCATCAACTCGGTCGTGCCCTCCGCCTGCTCCACCAACTCCTCGGCGGCATCGGGGTCGGAGGCGGGATGCGGCAACGCCACGGCGGGGCCCACCGGGGCGGGGGCCCCATCGGCCACGGGAGCAGGCGCGGCAGCGGCCGGGCTGGCGGCGGACTGCGCCGTTTCGGGCTGGGCCGTTTCGGACTGCGCGGGGGCGGGGGCCGTGGGAGCGGTGACGGTGGACGCCACGGCAACCACTGTGGTGGCCGCCGGGGCGGGCCCCGTGGCGGTGACCGGAGCGGGGCCGGTGGGAGCGGCCGGGGCGGTGGCCACCGGGACCGCGCCTGGCGTGCCATCGGGGCTGCCCGCCTGGGCGGCGGCCCCGGCGTTGGCAGCCCGCGCGACGGGGATACCGCCCTGCACCGCGGCGACGGGGGCGCCCGCTGCGCCAGGAGCCGCTTCCGCACCGGACATCGGGCCCTGGCCGGGGGGCGTGCTGGGACTGAGGGTCGGGTCCGTGGCGGGGGCTGTGTCCGTAGCGGGAGCTGTGTCCACGCCAGGCGTCGGGTCCGTACTAGGCACCGGGACCGGTTCGGGGTGCGGGTGGGCGCCGCCGGTCGCCTCGATGTCTTGCGGGGCGGTGGTTACCTGAGCGGCGGCGGAGTCCGGTGCCGCAGCCGATTCCTGCGGCGCGGCGGTCATCTGCGGTGTGCCTGCGGTCTGCGGCGTACCGGCGGTGCTTTGGGCGGTGGGGGCAGCGAGAGCCGGCCCGGCCGGGGCCGCTGCGGGCTGGGCCACGGACGACTCCTTGGCCTGGGGGGTGCCCGGGGCCTGCGGAGCCGTCGGGGCCTGCTCGCCCCCCTGCGTCCTCGGTTGCGCCGGGGCGCTGCCGCCGGCAGGAGTGGCGCCCGCGGCCTGGTGGCCCGCGGGGGGCTGCGCATCGTTCGGCGCGCCCTCCCCAGTTTGCGGGGGTTGCGAGGTGTGTGGTGCCTGCATGGCCTGTGCTCCGTCCGTAGCAGCCGGTGTGTCGGAGCCCGAGGGCGCGGCGCTGTTCTGCGCCCCGCTCTGGGCCGATGGCTGCTGGCCAGCAGGCTGGGGCGCGGGGGCGCCCGCCGCGACACCTGCCGTGGCCTGATCTGAAGTTGCTGGTTCTGGCGCCCCCGCCGGGTGGGCTGGGGCCGTGGTGCCGGAGGCTGCGGTGTCCGCGACGGCCGGAGCGTCCACGCCCGGCTGCGCAGCGGGAGCCGCTGCCTGCCCCGCAGGCGCCACGGTCCGTACCGCGGTGGCCGCGGCCGGCTGGTCCTGCGCGACAGCCTGGGCACCCCCGGGCGCGGGCGGCGCGGCCTTCGGCGCAGCCACCTTCCCCTCGCTGGGCGCGTTCTGCGAGCCCTTGGCCCCGGTCGTCGGAGCGTCCGCCGTTGCGGGCGCAGCGGCCATGGCCACCTTGCCGCCCGTCGCACGCGTGGCAGTCGGGCCGCCCTTGCCTGGCTTACGGCCATCGCCCACCGGGCCGGACGCGGCCGGACGCGCCGCCGGTACGGCCGAGCCGTTTTGGCCCGCGCTCGTCTCGCCAGCGCTCCCAGCTGCGGCCGTTACCTCGGCAGCCTGTTCACCCGTGGCCGCGTCGCCGGCACTGTGCACAGCGCTCTCAGCAGGAACATTCGGCGCGGCGCTCGCGTCCGCAACGCCTCGACCCGCGGTCACCTCCGCGGCGTTCTGGGCAGCGCCCGGCTCGGTGGCCTCGGCGGAGGTGGCCTGCGGCTGACCCACGGTCGTGGCGGGACTGGCTTCGGGCTGCCGCTCGGCTGCCTGCGGCTGTCGCTCGGCAGCGGACGGCACGCTCTCGGCCGGTGCGCCCGCGGCCGGTTGGTCCTGCGCCGGTGCCACGGGTACGGGAGGCGTCTCGGCGGTGGGCTTCGCCGGCGCAGCGGCGGGCTTGGCTCCCGTAGCGGTCCGTCGAGGCTTCGCCACGATAGACCGGCCCTTCACCACGGGCCGCGCCGCCGGCACGGCCTTGACCAGTACCGGGGGCGCCTCCTGCTGCTGCCCGAGTTCCCCGGGCTTCGCTGACGCTGCGTCGGCGCCCTGCACATCGGCGGTGCCCTCAGCGGCCTGGACCGGCGCCGGGCCCGCGGGCGCGGCGCCATTGGCGACGGCTGCCGTCGCGTCGGAGGGTGCGCTGTGCTCGGACTGGGGTGCGTTCTCGGCAGGCAGTGGTGCGTCCTGTTCGGGCTGAGCGGGCTGAGCGGCTGGGGTTGGTCCAGGCTGGGCGGCGGTCGCCTGGCCTACGGCCGGGTCGGCGGCGGTTTCACCAGGCGTTGCGGCCTGCTGCGCCGGGGCGCTTGGGCCCGCCGAAACGACCGCTTCCGCCGAAACGACCCCGTCCGCCGGGGTGATCTCTTCCGCCGGGGCGGCCGAGGGCGCGCCGGCTGCCTGGCTGTTGGTGGCCATCGGCTGCGGAGCAGCGCCGGCCTCGCCGGGCGCCGCATCAGCGGGAGCGTCCGGTTCGGCGGCTGATGACTCGGCGGTGGTCGGCTGAGCGGCGGCCGGCTCGGCGGGGGCAGGCTGCCGTACGGGCCCTGTGGGGCTGTGTACGGCCGGCGAGTTAGCGGGCGTCGGCTGCGCGCCGGTAGTGGCTCGCGTTACGCCGCCCGTACCCGCATCGGCGTGGCCATCGGTATCCAGGGGCGCGCCCGGCCCGGCGGCAGCGGCGTCGGCGCGTACCTGAGTGGCGGGGTCGGCGGGCGCCGCGGTTGCGGCGGCAGCCTCGGCAGCGGCCTGTGGCTCTGTGGTCGGTGATGGTTCCGCGGGGGCCTGGGGCTCGGCGGCGATTGGCTGGCCCGCAGGGGTCTTCACGACCTTGCGCCGCCTCCCCGTACCCGAGGGCACGTCGCTGGCGTCAACCGGGCCAGCCACGGTCTCGACCGTGGCCGCACGCCGCGGCCTGCGCCGGCTCCCGGTCGCCCCACCCGACTGTTCCTCTGGTCCAAAAACCGCCTCGTCGCCCACGGCCGCCTGCGGCGCGCCGGTGGGCTGAACCTCGGATTGACCGGTGGCCGCCTGGGCGGTGACCGGCTGAGCGGTGACCGGCTGGGCCGCATCGGCGCTCGGGGCTGCGGGCGTCGCCAAGGCGTCAGCATCCGAGGTCTCTTCAGCAGGGGTCGCGCCGTCCTCGGGAGTGTTCTCCGTCTTCGGTGGCGGGGTGGCAGCGGCGGCCTGCGGCTGAGCTGCCGCGTCGGCGGCCTTCGCGGGCCCGTCCGTCGTCCGCTCACTCGGCATGGCGGCCGGTGCGGGTGACGACGCCGATACGGGTGCTGCTGCCGATACGGGTGCGGTCGCCGGTACGGGTGACGAAGCGGCAGCGGCGGGCTGCTGTGGGGTCGCGGTGCCATCGGCGACTATCGCGACGCCGGGAGCCGGTTCGAGCGGGGCCGCTGGGCCTTGGGCCTGCCGCGGCTGGCTGGCGGCCTGTTGCCAGGTAGCGCCGCCGTCCAGTGCTACGGGCTGCGCAGCGGACGCCGGCTGAGTCGGTGACGGTGCCTGCGTCGCGCCGGCGGTTGCTGGCGGTTGCGCTCCGGTCGCCTGCGCCGGTACGAAAACGGCAGCCCCGCCCGGCCCCCGGGCAGGGGTCGGCTCCGTGGTGGCGGCCTCCTCCGGCTGCGTACCCTGCGCGGCCTCCACCTCGGCGGCTTCTGTCACCGGCGAGCCACCGGTCGGCCCGGCGCTCTGCGCTGTGACGGGTGCTTCAACGGTCATGGGCTCATGCGCCACGGCGGGTTGCCCGGCCGCATCGGCGGTGCCGCCGCCGGGGGTGGGCTGCGCCACCGGGCCCGCCACCGGGCCCGCCACCGGGCCAGCGACCGGCGGCCTGCCCACGACGCGCGGCGCCTCGTACCGCGGCGGCTTGGGCCGGCTCTGCGCGGGCAACGGCTGCGCCTGGGGCGGCGTGGCTCGCCCCGTCTGCTGCGCGCCAGCAGCCTGCGGGCGGGCGACCGTTTCTGCTGGGGCATCGGTGCCTGGCTGGGGCTGCGGGTGCCAGGGCGCGGAGAGCTGGGGCCCGGCCACGGCTGCGGGGTGACCAGCGGGCAGTACGGAACCATCGCTGATGCCTGCGACGCCCGCGACATCGAGGTATTCGGGCCCGCTCGCGATCGGCTCTGCCGTCCGCAATGGCCCCGGCTCCGCTGCGGCAGCCGAGCTGGTCGGCGCCCGGCCCGGGGTCTGTGGGCCCGCGTTCGATGCGGGGCCCACGGGGGCGCCCGCAGCCGGGCCCCGGTCGGCGAGTGACCGTACGATGCCGCCGGTCTGTTCCACAACCGGCGGGCCCATGTGGAGGGGGCGCCGCACGGGCCCGGCCTGGCCGGCAGCGACCGGCTCTGCCGAAGGCGCCGGCTGCCCCTGCGAGGCTGGCTGTTCCTGCGGGGCGGGTTGGGCGGGGGGCAACGGCTGTGCGGGCGCGGCGCGCTGCGGGCCGCGCACCTCGCCGTACTCGACCGAGCCGGTATGCCGGCCGCCGTCCTCGTGCGCACCGTGGAACCGCGCGTCGTGCGGCTCCCCCTCATTGTCAGGCAAGCCAGGCGAGCCAGGCGAGCCAGACGCGCCGGGCATGTGCGTACCACTCATCCGTGCATCGCTCATCTCCGTGCCCGGTGCCTGCTGCGTCGTGGGCGTCGGCGCGCCCGCGACCTGCTGTGCGGGCCCCGTTGGCCCAGTGGGGGGCTGGGCCTGGCGATAGCGCGGCTGTTGTTCCATCCAGGCCCCTTGCGCACCAGGCATCAGGAGCAGATCATCGTCCTCACCGTGCTCCCCCTGATCCGGTTGCTCGTCGTGCTCGTCGGCGTGGAAGGAGTAGGCCACGGCCGTCTGTCGGCCCAACTGTGCCGGCTGATTGCCTGGCGCGGAGTCGGCAGGGGCGTGAGCGTCCGCTGAGCGCGGTCGTCCGGGCTGTCCGCCTGCGTTCCCCGACAGTCCCTCACCTGGGATCTCGCCGGTGTCAGTCATGCGTACCCCTCGCCCATCGCTAGTGCTTCTCCCAACCGCTTTCAAGCAAGAACGAGCGTCCGTCCTGTGCGGCACGTGGCGCGTCCCCCGCCCACGTCGCACCGCAGGCCCCGGAAGGGGGTTGCGCCCGGGTCATTGACGAGACAGCGTCACCTACCGGGCGGCGGTACAACGATCTGCCAGCCTACCCCCGGGGCTGCTTCGCGGGGGTCATGGGTGGGGTCGGTGTCCGCAGAGCAAGAAGGCCACCGCGCGGTCGCGTTCCGACCAGGCGCGTGCGTCTATTTCCATGGCCTGCATCATGACGCATTCCACGCCGTAACCGCCGTCCGAGAGCGCCCGGCTGACGGCTTCTGCCTGGTCACGCGTGGCGGCGTGGGTGACGATGCGCTCCGGGCGGCGGGCCGCGCAGGCGGTGACGACCGCCGCTCCCCCACCGCCGATGCGGACCACATCCGGCTCCGGCAGGTCTTCGAGCACCTGTGGCGCCCGGCCGTGCACCACCTGAAGTTGCACCTGAAAACGTCGGGCGACGGCGGCAATCCGGCCGCAGGTGTCCGCATCCTGGTCAACGGCGATGACCGCGGCGCCGAACCGGGCCGCCTCGATGCCAGCGGCACCACTGCCCGCGCCGATGTCCCAGACCAGGTCGCCCACGCGCGGACCCAGTCGGGCGAGTTGAGCGGCGCGCAACCAGGTGGCCTCACCCTCACCGCGGTCGGTGGTGGCTCCGTAGGCGGAGCCGGGCAGCGCCCAGCCGCGGATGGCGGGCGGGTAACCGGGATCGCGGCCGGCGATCCAGCCTCCCCCCTGCGCGCCGGTGGGCGCGGTCACGGGGGCCGAGCCGCCGATGACGATGACGACGTTGGGATCGCGCCAGGTGTGGTCGGCGACCTTGTCGGAGGTGAGGACGGTTGTCTGTTCCTGCTCGGTGCCGAGCGCCTCGCAGATGACGAACGTACGGTGCACGGGGCCGAGCAGCAGGGCGAGTTCGGCGGGCCCGGCGCCGGGCGAGGTGAGGACGGCGACTTTGGGGTGGGCCCGGCAGACGTTCACCGCGCGGCGCAGGTCACGACTGTGCGCGCTGACGACCTGGGCGTCGTCCCAGGGCATGCCGGCGCGGGCAAAGGCGGCGGCGACGGCCGAGACGGCGGGCACCACCTCAACCTCAAGGCCGTGTTCGGGCACGCGCAACGCCCGTACGACGCCGAAGAAGCCGGGATCGCCGTCCGCGAACACCACGGCCGAGCCTCGGTGCTGGGCAATGCGGCGGGCGGCGAGATCGACGCTGCCGAGCCGAATGCGTTCGGCGCCGGGTGGCACTCCCGGCAGCGCCAGATGGTGCGCGGCGCCCGCAACCAGGGTGGCGGCGCCCACGGCGGAGCGGGCCGCGTCCGTCAGGGGGGAGCCATCCCATCCGATCACCGTGACGCGGTCGGCCATCTGTGTCAGTCTCCTGGGCTGTGATCGCGGGTCCCCACAGGGGATGGGGCAAAGCAGTCGGGCGGGAGCGGAACGGCACGGAGGAGAGTCGAGACAAGCGAGGAAAGCGAGGAAAGAAAAGACGGGCCGCATGAGCGGGCCAGGAGGGCCTGGTGTGCGGGGCCCGGTGAGCGTACCCCGACTGGTCCAGACCGGTGGCGTTGGCTGCTCAGCGCCAACTGGGCAGTGCGGCGTAGCCGGAATCGTCGGTGAGCTGCCCGGGGCTGCCGTCGAAGTCCTCGGGCAGCAGGCTCCACACAAGGAGATCGGTGCGGATGTCGGCCCAGCCGCCGTCTTCCGTACGCGAGCGCGCTATCCACGCGTTGCGCAGTACGCCCTCGCTGATGCAGCCGACCTTCTGGGCGACCTGCTGGGCGGCGGTGTTGTCGGCGGCGGTGCGCAGTTCGAGGCGCTCGAACTGCTGGTCGCGAAAGAGCCAGTCGGCGACGGCGAGTACGGCTTCGCTGGCGTACCCCTCTCCCCTGGCCCAGGGCGCGGTGGCGTAGGCGACCTCGGTGGACAGCGTGCGCCAGTCGGTGTGGACGAGGGTGACGATGCCAACCAGGCGCTGGGTGAGGAACTCGGCGACCGCGAAGACGATCCCGCGTCCCTGTGCGCGTTCGGTGGGCGCCCGTCTGGTGACCCAGTCCCGGGCTTGGTCCGCACTGTAGGGGTGGGTCACGGAGGTCCAGGCAACGATCTGCTCGTCATTCATCATCTCGGTCAGCGGGGGGACGTCGGCAGGCTCCAAGGGGCGCAGCTCCAGCCGGTCCGTACTGATGGATACGTCCGGAAAGGTGCGTGTCATGCGCTGCTCCAACGCGGAGAGATGTACGTGCCCGGGGCTGTCTGAGTGCACAAGCATGCAGCATGCGCCCGTGAATGTGCCATGTACGACGGCCCCGCGCACGCCCAGGGGGTGCGCGGGGCCGTAGTGGCGGTTGCCGCGGGTCAGCTCTGCGGGGCTCCGAACGCAGGGATGACGGCGCCTTGGTACTTGTCCTCGATGAACTTCTTGACCTCGGGCGAGTTAAGGAGCTTGGCCAGCTTCTTCACGCGCGGGTCATTCTCCTTGCCCTTCTTGACGGCGAGGAAGTTGGCGTACGGATTGTCCTTGGCCTCTTCCAGGGCGAGCGCGTCCGTGGCGGGCTTGAGCTTGGCGCCGATGGCGAAGTTGCCGTTGATGATCGCGGCCGTTACATCCTTCAGGCGGGCCGGGATCTGCGGGGCCTCAAGCTCCTTGAAGTCCAGGCCCTTCTTGTCCTTGACGTCCTTGAGGGTGGCCCCGCTGCCGACGCCGGGCTTCAGCTCGATCAGGCCGTGGTCGGCGAGCAGCTTGAGCGCGCGTCCCTCGTTGGTGACGTCGTTGGGCAGCGCGATCGAGTCGCCGGGGCCCAGTTCGGCGAGCTTTTTGACCTTCTTGGAGTAGAGGCCGAGCGGCTCGATCTGGACGTTGACGACCGGCACGATGTGGGTCTTGTTCTTCTGGTTGAACTCGTCCAGGAAGGGCTTGTGCTGGAAGAAGTTCGCGCCCACCTCACCGTTCTCGGTGGCGGTGTTGGGGAGGTTGTAGTCGTTGAACTCCTTCACCTTCAGCTTCAAACCTGCCTTCTTCGCCAGCTTGTCCTTGACGAACTTCAGGATGTCGCCGTGCGGTGTGGGGCTGGCGGCGACGAGGAGCGCGGAGTCCTTGTCGTCCCCGTCGTCGGAGTCGGAGGGCGCGCTGCACGCGCTGAGGGCGAGGGCCGCCGCGACAGCGACCGCCGCACTGGCGGTGAACTTGGTGGACTTGCGCACGAAGAGTGCCTCTTTCTTGATGTTCTTGAAGTTCTTGATGTTCTTGACGCTCTTGATGCTTATGCGTCTTTTTACGTTTTTACGTTTTTACGCTTTGACGTTCTTGTGGACTCGCTGCCCCGCGTACGACGCCCGGCAAAGGGTCCGAGCTGATGAGGGCGGTGCGCACTACGGCTCTCAGCCGGTCCGCTGTCAGCCGGTCCCCGCGCGTGCGGATGCGGTGGGCCCGTCGCCGGGCGCCACCTCGGCAGCGGGCCGGGGGGCGAGCTCAGCGATGGGCTTGCGGGGCCCGCGCCGCCGCAGCCAGCTGGAGCCCGCGGGGACGGTGCCGGTGCGGCGGCCGATGATCCGCACCACCACATCGCCGATGAACTGCACGATGGTGACGACGACGACGAGCAGCACGACGGTGACGAGCATCAGCCGGTCGTCCGAGCGCTGGTAGCCGTTGACGATCGCCAGGTTGCCGAGACCGCCGCCGCCGACCGCGCCCGCCATCGCCGAGTAGCTGATGAGCGTGATGATGGTGGTGGTCAAGCCCGCGATGAGAGAGGGCAGCGCCTGCGGCAACAGCACCTTGAACACGATGGTCCAGGTGCCGCCACCCATCGACTGCACGGCCTCCACGAGACCGCCGTCAACCTCGCGTATCGCCGTCTCCACCAGCCGGGCGAAGAACGGAGTAGCGCCGATCGCCAGCGCGACCACCGCGGCCGTGGGCCCGATGGAGGTGCCGACGACGAAGCGGCTGAAGGGAATGAGCGCGACAATCAGGATGATGAACGGCAGCGAACGGCCGATGTTCACCACGGCGCCGACGGTCTTGTTGACGACGATGTTCTGGAGCTGACCGCCTCGATCGGTGAGGACGAGCAGCACGCCGAGCGGCAGCCCGGCCAGCACCGCGTAGACGGTGGACCACCACACCATGTACAGGGTGTCAAGGCCGGCCGTGTTCAGCTCGGGCCACATCTCGGACCAGGTCACTTGGCACCTTCCTTGACCAGGGCGGCGGCGGGCGCGAGTGCGGCAGCGCCCGCGGCGGTGGGAACCGTGCCCGTGGGCGCGATCTCGACGTTCAGGCCCTGCTCGCGCAGGAAACCGATCGGCACCACGTTCTCCTCGAACGGGCCCGGCAGCTCGATGCGCATCCGGCCGACCTGCCGTCCCCCAACGGTGTCCATCGCCGCACCGAGGATGGAAATGTCGATGTTGTACGTACGAGAGAGCTGCGAAATCACCGGCTGACTGGCGGTTTCGCCGAGGAAGGTGACGTCCACAACGGTGCGGTCCGCGCCGGAGGCCTCGCCCCCGACCGGGAAGAGCTCGCGGGCCAGCTCGGAGCCGGGCGTGGCGAGTACCTCGGAGACGGTGCCGGTCTCCACGACCCTGCCGTCCTTCATCAGCGCGGCCGAGTCGCAGACCGTCTTGACGACATCCATCTCGTGTGTGATCAGCAGCACGGTCAGGCCGAGCTGCTGGTTGAGATCGCGGAGGAGTTGCAGGATCGAGCGGGTGGTCTCCGGGTCGAGTGCGGAGGTCGCCTCGTCAGACAGCAGCACCTTGGGGTCGCCCGCCAGCGCGCGGGCGATGCCAACGCGCTGCTTTTGGCCACCGGAGAGCTGCGCCGGATAGGACTTTGCCTTGTCGGCGAGGCCGACGAGGCCGAGCAACTCGATCGCCTTGCGTGAGCGCTCCTTGCCGGAGACGCCGAGGATCTCCAAGGGAAGCTCGACGTTGCCCTGCACGGTGCGCGAGGAGAGCAGGTTGAAGTGCTGGAAGACCATGCCGATGCGGCTGCGGGCTCGGCGTAGCGCGGCGTTGGCGCGCTGGCCGTTTCCTGCGAGCGCGGTCAGGTCGGTTCCGGCCACGGTGACCGTGCCGGAGCTGGGGCGCTCCAGGAGGTTCACGCAGCGGATGAGGGTGGACTTGCCGGCGCCGCTCTGGCCGACGACGCCGAACACCTCGCCCTCGCGGACGTGTAGATCGACGCCGTCGAGTGCGGTGACCTCGCGGCCTCGCGAGCGGTAGACCTTCGTCAGGCCCGTCGTGGTGATCACAGGGGGTTTCCGTCACTGTCGAGTGCGCGGCGGGTGAGGTGCCGGCACGGGGCATTCATTGCGGAACGCGGCATGCGGAGTTCTCCGGCGAGTCCGGTCGGGTTTCCGTCCGGCTCGGCTTCCGGCGCCGCGGGGCACGTCTCACGTCGTACAGGGCGTACGGACGTAAGGCGGCGCACGGTCTCGCTTCGGGGCGCGAGGCTCCGGCAGGGGCCCTCAGCGGTCACACATTCGACACATACAACGAGCACCGGGCGACATGTTCGCCTCGGTCGCAAGGGCGCGGCTGCTCGTGGTGGTCATGGGCGCAAGTAAACCAGACACACATACGACCCGATCAAGCCTGTCCGCATAGCGGACTTCTCCGATCAGTACGTGGACGGGCCGTGGCTGCGGTCACTCGCGTACGAGTAGTTCCACCCTGCCGCTCGTGGCCTGGACCGACACCTGCGACAGGACCTTCATCACCACATCGGCCTCAAGATCGTCGGCGGGCGTGGTTGTGGTCAACGCCACGGTCCGCAGCACGGCGGCGCGTACCGGAAAGATGACCTGTTGCGGTCAGGGGGCGCGGGTCAGGCCCGGCGCGGGGGCGATTAAAGTCGTCGCATGGCTGTCAATCCCTGTGTGCGCCGCCTCACGCGCACCCCCCAGCGGAGGTGCCGGTGTTCGACGCGCTGACGTGGGCGGTCAGTCTGACCGCACTGGCCCTCGCCGCGTGGTGCGGCCACGCCGCCTACCGTGACCAGCCGACCAAGGACTGGCACTTCATCGGCATGGCCGTGGTGACGGTGCTGGCGCTCGTGCAACTCGTGGTCGGCATCGTACGGCTGGCCCAGGGTGATAAGCCCGCCGACAGCGCGACGATCTTCGTGTCCTATCTGATCGGCTCCGCCTGCGCCATTCCGGCCGCGGGATTCATGTCGCTCACGGAACGGACCCGCTGGGGCTCGGTGACCGTGGCCGCTGGCGCGGTGGTGCTCGCGGTGCTTGAGGTGCGGCTGTGGGATGTCTGGGGAGGCGGTCATGCCTGAGCCCGAAAGCGGCCAGCCCCCTAGCGGCCGAGCCGAAAGCGACCGGCCCGACAGCGACCGATCCGACCGTGCCACACCTGGCGGCGCCTGCTCTGGCGGCGCCACGCACGTACCGCAGGGTTCGCCCCCCGAGTTCTCCGCCCAGGAGCCCGCCCCGCTAAAGGACCCCGCGAGGACACCGGGGTGGGCGGACCGCGTCGGCAAGGAACGGCGGCTGGGGATCGGCTCGGGGCCCGGACGGCTGCTGATCCTCGTCTACGGGGTGTTCACGGTCGCCGCGGCCTCCCGCTCGCTGTACCAGCTCATCGCCCAGTACGAGGATGCGCCGCTGGCCTATGTGCTCTCGGCCGTCTCGGCGCTGGTCTACGCGTTCATCACGCTCGCCCTGGTACGCGGCGGCGAGGGCGCCCGGCGGGCGGCCCTGCTGTGCTGCGCGGCCGAACTGGTCGGCGTGCTCGTCGTGGGGACCTGGACCTTGGTTGAGCCCGCCGCCTTCCCCGACGAGACGGTGTGGTCCGACTACGGGATGGGCTATCTCTTCATCCCGATCTTTCTGCCGGTGACGGGCCTGCTCTGGCTACGGCGGGCGTCGCGCGCCTAGCCCGCGCCGCCGGCTAGCCAAACGCCGGACCGGCTGGAATGTCACCAGCCGATCCGGCGCTTGACCACTGTGCCCCGCTCCCGCGCACATCGCAGGCGTGCGGTTTCTGCTACCCGGACCGCAGGCGCACGGTTTTCGCTACGCGGGGTCTACGCACGAACTTCGCTCCACGACGGGTGCGCAGCTCTTGCCCGGGCCTCACGCACTCGCGGCGAACGCCTCCGCCGACGCCCTTTTCTCCAGTGTGACGACGCTCAACGAGCGGCTGATCTGCTCGGTGCCGATCTGCGCGTAGCCGCACTTGCGGTACAGCCGCAGATTGCCCTCGCTGCGGTGGCCGGTGCTGAGCCGGTACCGCTTGACCCGCTCCGCCGCGAGGCGAGCCTCGATCGCGGCGAGCAGCCTGCCGCCGAGGCCGTGCCGCTGCATCCGCGGGTGGACGATCAGCTTGGCGATCGCGGCGGTGCCATCCTCGTGCACAGCGCCGCGTACCGACCCGACGACCTCCTCGCCGAGCCGGGCCACCAGCACCCAGCCGTTGCCCAGTTCGGCACGGAGGTCGTCGAAGGTTTGGGTCAGCGGCTCGATGGAGTAGTCGCCGTACAGCTCGGCCTCGCTTTGATAGCAGAGGTATTGGAGCTTCAGGATCTGCTCGGCGTCCTGCGCGGTCGCCGGAGAGATGGTCACGCTCATGCCCATGTGCGCATGCCTCCTCTGTGAGTGCTGCCGCCGCGATGAGGGTGACGTTGCGGCGGAGCGTGGGTGCCCTGACAAGAGTCGCCGCGGGTTCAACGTCGTCTCCGTGGCGCCGATTGTCTACCGCTCCATTCCCCATGGTTCAAGAGCCGCAACCTCCGCCGTCAGCATTCTGCGCAGGCATCCAAGGCAACGGGAACGTACGGGCCCTAGACTCCCCTGTGAGATTCCCAACTCGCCGGCGATTTCACGGTAGGTCGGGTCCTGCGGCGACATCATCGCGGACAGCACACTCGGACACCTACCGGGCAGTCTGCGCACCGCCGCCCGCACTCGGCGTACCTCGTCTGCGGCCAGCGTCATCCGTTCGGTGCCCAGCGCCGCGGGGTGTGCGGGGCCGCCTCCTTCCACGGCGTCGTACGGCACCTCCCTGCGGACCCGCCGCCGCGCGTCCTTGGCCTCGGCCCGTACGGCAGCGCGTACCCAACCCGCCCAGCAGCCCGCGGGCCGCGCCGGCAGGTCGCCGACCGAGGGGCGCTCCAAAAGCCGCAGCCAGACACCCTGTTCGAGGTCGGCCGGGTCACATCCGGACCCATGCGCCTCGGCCGCCGCCTCCGCCACAAGCAGCGGACGCAGCACCTCCATCAACTGCTCGCTCTCCCTGCCGCCCTCGGGCCCCGCCCCAGCGGCCGGGCCTGCGGGGCTGCCGGTACTGGGGCTCGCAGCGGGGCTGCCGGTGCTGGCTTCGGCTGGCGTGCGAGGCGGGCGGGGCGGAGCAGGCGTACGAGGGCTCACTCGGGAGGGCGGGAGGCAGACGGGTGCGGCGGTGCGCGGACTGACGGCGGAAGGCGCAAGGCAGCCGGGCACGGCGGTTCGGGGCTCCATGCCGCGCTAGACAGCCCCTTGTTGGCGCCCGGTTGCCGGTCGGGCCCCGCGTCACCCGACCGGGCGTGAGCCCCGCGCCGCTTGACGCGGCAGGGCGCGGGCCGCGCCGCGCGCTCCTACGGAGCCAGCTACCTGTTCAACGGCGGCCGACCCCGTAACCCGTCGGCTACTTACGCACGAAGTCGGCGCGGGCGAGGAGAGCCGTGTCGGGGTTGTCGGAGAAGATCCCGTCGATGCCCTGCTCGAAGTAGACCTGGAAGGCGCCGAAGGCGTCCCCGTACGCGGTGGGGTCGGTGCCCTTGCGGAAGTCGAGCGGCAGGAAGGTGTTCTCGTTACGCATGGTGTACGGGTGCACGATGAGCTTCTTGGCGTGCGCGTCCTTCACCAACGTGGTGGGCGTGCCGAGCTTGCCGCTCTTGTCGCGCGGGATGATCAGCGACAGGTCCGGGCCGATGCCGCGCGCGAAGCCGGCGATCCACGCCAGGCCCTTGGGGGTGACCAGATCGGCCACGGTGCGCGGGTCCCCCGACTCGACGAAGTCCCAGGGGCGCGACGAGGCGTTGGACAGCAGCACCACGCCAGGGCAACTGACCAGCTTGCGCAGCCGCTCGATGCTGCTGGGCTCGAAGGACTGCACGAAGTTCGGGGAGTTTTGCCGATGCCGCCCGTACGCGCGCAGCAGCTTGGCGAGACGCGGCTCCAGCGCGAGGCCAAGGCCCCGGAAATAGCTGGGGTGCTTGGTCTCGATGTGTAGCCAGATGCGGCGTCCGCGCCGCTTGCCCTCGCGCTCGGCCCACTCAAGGACCTCTTCGAGGGTGGGCACCTCCCAGCGGCCGTCGTAGAGCGTGTTCTCCTGCCGGGTGCCGGGGATGCGCTCCTTGGCCCGCAGGGTCTTCAGCTCGGCGAGCGTGAAGTCCTCGGTGAACCAGCCGGTCAGCTTGGCGCCATCAACGGTCTTGGTTGTCTTGCGATCCGCGAACTCGGGGTGCGCTGCCACATCGGTGGTCCCGGTGATGTCGTTCTCGTGCCGGCACACCAGGTGCCCGTCCTTCGTCGGCACCACGTCCTGCTCGATGACATGGGCGCCCATGTCGAGGGCGAGCTGGTAGGAGCCCAGGGTGTGCTCGGGCCGGTAGCCGCTGGCGCCCCGGTGGGCGACGACCGTGGGCACCGGCAGCTCGTTGCCACCGTGGTGGCCGTGGCCGCGCCCCACGGCAGCGGCCGTGCCGGCCCCGGACAGCGCCATCGCTCCGGCGCCGATGGCCGCGGCCCCCAGTAGGGTCCGTCGCCCGGGCCGCTGCTCCTGCTCCATACGTACTCCTCGTCTCGGTTTGGCAGGGCTGATCGTAGGCAGGCGCACCTTTCGTATGGTGGGCATCGGGCCCAACGTGACGCGAACAGCCGTCAACCTCGTGTCCCGACTGCCGGGCCCAATGTGCAAGCGCACGGTACCCGCGAGTATCGTCCTCACCTGCGCGGGTGTCCGGCGAGTCAGCGACGGGCGAGTTTGCGTACCGCGGGGCGTACCACGCGCCGCATCCGACCACCATTGACCGGAGGGTCCGTTGTCCCGCATCGTGCTGAAGGCGTTTCTCGGAGTGCTCATGCGCGTCCTGTTCCGCCCGAAGGTGGAGGGAGCGGAGCGCATCCCGGGGGACGGGCCGGTGATTTTGGCCGGTAACCACGTCACGTTCATCGACTCGATGTTTGTCAGCCTGATCGTCAAGCGGCCGATCTTCTTCATCGGCAAGGACGAGTACGTCAAGGGCACGGGGCTCAAGGGCAAGGTGATGGCTTGGTTCTTCAGCACCGGCGGCATGATTCCGGTGGACCGCGACGGCGGGCACGGCGGCGTCGCGGCGCTGATGACCGGCCGCCGAGTGCTCGAAGAGGGCAAGGTGTTCGCCATCTACCCCGAGGGCACCCGCTCCCCTGACGGCCGCCTCTATCGGGGCCGTACCGGCGTCGCCCGGCTCGCGCTCATGACCGGCGCCACCGTGGTCCCGTTCGCGATGATCGGCACGGACAAGGTGCAGCCCGGCGGCAAGGGCCGGCTGCACATCGCCCCGGTGACCGTCTGCTTCGGCCAGCCGCTGGACTTCTCCCGCTACGAGGGCATGGAGCGCGACCGCTATGTGCTGAGGGCGCTGACCGACGAGGTCATGAGCGAGGTCATGCGGCTCTCGGGCCAGGAGTACGTGGACATCTACGCGACGAAGGCCAAGGCCGCGTAGCGCCCTTCGCAGCACTGGGCCGCGCACCGCGCTGGGCTCCGCACCACTGGCCCTCTTGCCGCGCACCGCCCGCAGCCGTTCCGCACCGCCCGCCAGTTGAGTGACAACTGGCGGGCGGCACGCGTTGCACGCGCGGGTGCGGGTGACGGGCGCGGGTGGCGAGAGATCACTGGCGGCCGGGGCGCTTGCCCGCTTCCGCCAGGTCCTCCGCCTCGGCGGCGGTATTCGCCAGGCGCTGGCCGCGGAGCAGGAACCAGGCGACGACCGCCGTAGCGAGCAGCACGACCGCGCCCACCGACGCCGCGATCCGCAACCCGTCCACGAACGCTTCCTGCGCCGCGGTCAGCAGCGCCCCACCCTGCTCCGGTGGGAGCTCATCCGCTGCCTCGACCGCGCCCCCCAGTGACTCATGCGCATCGGATACCGCCTGCTGCGGAGTGCCGCTGGGGGGCGTGAAACCGCGGTAGATGCCGGTGACGATGGAGCCGAGCAGCGCGATGCCCAGGGCCGCGCCGAGTTCGTACGCCGTCTCCGAGACCGCCGACGCAGCACCCGCCTGTTCCTTGGGCACGCTGGAGAGGATTACATCGGCGGTGACGGTGAAGGAGAAGCCGGCCCCGACGCCGACGACCAGCAGCACCGCGCCGAGCAGCGGGTAGCCCGTGTTGGACTCCAGCCAGGACAGTGCGGCCAGCGCGAGGCCAACGGCGGCAAGGCCGCCGGAGACCACGATCCGCACCGAGAACCGGCGGGCGACCAGGCCCGCCATCAGCCCGGCGGAGACCGCGCCGACCGCGGCGGGCAGCTCGGCGAGCCCGGCCTCAAGCGGCTCTCGACCCTGCACCAGCTGGAGGTACTGGGAGAGGAAAAAGACCAGCCCGGACAGGCCAAGAATGGTCAACAGGTCGGCCAGCACCGCACCGGAAAAGCCCCGATGGTGGAACAGCCGCATGTCGAGCAGCGGTGACGGCAAGGTGAGCTGCCGCCGCACGAAATACGCCAGCGCCGCCGCACCCGCCACCCCGGCGGCGGCGACGTCCCAGCTCATGCCGTGCGTCGCCGCTTCCTTGATGGTGTAGACGATGCCGATCATGCCGACCAGGGACAGCACCACGCTGAGCAGGTCCCAGGGCCCCGGGGATGGGTCGCGCGATTCGGGCAGGAGCCGGATTCCGACGAGGACGAGCACCGCCATCACCGGCAGGTTGATCAAAAACACGGAACCCCACCAGAAGTGTTCCAGCAGGAACCCGCCCACGACCGGTCCAACGGCCGCGCCCGCCGATGCCATGGCTCCCCAGATGCCGACGGCGAAGCTGCGCTCTTTCGGGTCATGGAAGAGGTTGCGGATCAGGGCGAGGGTGGCGGGCATCAGCGTCGCGCCCGCCACGCCGAGCAGCGCACGGGCGACGATCATCATCTCCGGGCTGGTCGCGTACGCGTTGAGTACGGAGACCGCGCCGAAGGCCACCGAACCGATCAGCAAGAGCTTCTTACGGCCGATCCGGTCCCCGAGGCTGCCCATGGAGACCAGAAGGCCCGCGATGACGAAGGAGTAGACGTCACCGATCCACAGCAACTGAGTGCCGGACGGGCGCAGGTCCTCGCTGAGGAACGGGGTGGCCAGGCCCAGCACGGTGGCATCCACGGCGACCAAAAGCACCGCGAGCACGAGGACGGCCAGCGCCAGCCAGCGCCCCGGCCGTGGGGCCTCCACGCTGGGGTGTGCACCAGGGCCCGTTGTCGCTATCCGACTGCTCATTACTCCATGCTCCGTCGTACGCCGCCCAGCAGCAGCTCGGCGATCATCTGCTCCATGTCATTGGGCGCGATGCGCCCGGCGTGGACAGCCCAGGCACCCGCCCCGATCAGGCCGTACAGCGCCTCGGCGAACCAGGTGGCGGTCAGGTCCACCCGGAATTCGCCGCTCTCTTGCCCGCGCTGGAAAAGGCCGGTCATCCGGGCGTCCAGACGGTCCCAGCCCTGGTGCATCTCGCCCTCGAAGAGCTGGTTCTCGGTGGTGAGGAAGGCGAGCAGCGGGGCTTCTGGCCTGATCTGGGCGACCAGCCTGCGCAATGCTTCCTCCGCGCCGCCCGCATCGATATCGGCGGCATCCAGTGCCGCCTCGAAGCGCGCTAGGCCCAGGTCCTCCAGCGCCTTGATCAGCGCGTCGCGACCGGCGAAGTGGCGGTGCAGCGTGGCGCGGCTGATGCCGGCAGCCTTGGCGATCTCGTCCATGGAGGACGTCGCTTTGCGGGTGAGCAGGGTCGCCGCCGCACGCAGCACCTGGCTTCTGTCCACAGTCATGAGACGAGCGTACCTCGTATGAGACAACAACGTCTCACGGCGTCCCGTGGCTCGCGGGGCCGGCGTACGGCCCGGCGCGCCCCGGGCGCACAAAGGCCGGACAGGGAACAGCACGCCCCCTGCCCGGCCTGTCACACCACGCGCGCGTAGCGCCACGTACGCACGACGAACGGCGTTACCGCTTGGCGTCGGCCCACTCCCGCTGTACCGCCACGTCCGCCTTGATCTCGGCCAGTTGAACGGCGACAGCAGACGGCGCGGTGCCACCGCGGCCATCGCGCGAGGCCAGCGCGCCGGTAACGCTCAGCACAGAGCGCACCTCCGGCGTCAGATGCGGCGAGATGGCGGCGAACTGCTCGTCGGTGAGCTGGTCGAGTTCGATGCCCGCCGCCTCGCATACCTTCACGCACTCGCCTGCGACCTCGTGCGCGACCCGGAACGGCACGCCCTGCCTGACCAGCCACTCGGCAATGTCGGTAGCCAGCGAGAAGCCGGCCGGGGCCAGCTCCGCCATCCGCTCCTCGTGCACCGTGAGGGTCGCCATCATGCCGGTGAACGCGGGCAGGAGTACCTCAAGCTGCTCGCACGAGTCGAAGACGGGCTCCTTGTCCTCTTGGAGGTCCCGGTTGTACGCCAGCGGCAACGCCTTGAGCGTGGCCAGCAGCCCGGTCAGATTGCCGATCAGCCGGCCCGACTTGCCCCGGGCCAGCTCGGCGATGTCCGGGTTCTTCTTCTGCGGCATGATCGACGAGCCGGTGGAAAAGGCGTCGTGCAAGGTCACGAAGGAGAACTCCTTCGTGTTCCAGATGATGATCTCCTCCGCGATCCGGGACACATCGATGCCGATCATCGCGGTGATGAAGGCGAACTCCGCGGCGAAGTCGCGGGAGGCGGTCCCATCGATGGAGTTGCCCGACGAGCCGCCGCCGAAGCCAAGCTCGGCCGCGACCGCCTGCGGATCAAGCCCGAGCGAGGAGCCTGCGAGCGCGCCGGAACCGTACGGGGACACGGCGGTCCGCTCGTCCCACTGCCGCAGCCGCTCCGCGTCCCGGCCGAGTGCTTGGACATGGGCGAGCACATGGTGCGCGAAGAGCACCGGCTGAGCGTGCTGCAAGTGCGTACGCCCCGGCATGGCGGCGTCCGGGTGCGCCTCGGCGAGCGCGACCAGCACCTCCTGAAGGTCGGTGATCAGCCCGCCGACGATCCGGGCATGGTCGCGCAGATACATCCGAAAGAGGGTGGCGATCTGGTCGTTACGGGACCGCCCGGCCCGCAGCTTGCCACCGAGGTCGGGACCGAGCTGCTCCAACAGGCCGCGCTCAAGGGCGGTGTGCACGTCCTCGTCCGCGACGGTCGCCACGAAGGCCCCGGAGGCGACATCGGCTTCGAGTCGGTCGAGCCCGGTGAGCATGCGGCTCAGCTCGTCCTGCGTGAGTAGCCCCGCGGTATGCAGGGCGCGCGCGTGGGCGCGGGAGCCTGCGATGTCGTACGGGGCCAGCCGCCAGTCGAAGTGGACGGACGCCGAGAGGGCGGCCAGGGCCTCGGCAGGCCCGTCGGCGAACCGGGCGCCCCACAGCCGGACGTCACCGCTGTTGCTGCTCAACTGCTGCTCCTCGAAGGGTCGTGAAGGTGCGACCGCCTCCCCGCCGTGAGGGCGAGGAGGCGGTGAGTTGCTGGGGTTGCTGGGGTTGCTGCGCTAGCGAGGCTAGCGCTTAGGCCAGGTCGCGCTTGGCGGCGATCTTCGATGACATTCCGAAGATCTCGATGAAGCCCTTGGACAGCGACTGGTCGAAGGTGTCGCCGGTGTCGTAGGTGGCCAGGTTGAAGTCATACAGCGACTGCTCGGAGCGCCGCCCGGTGGCGACCGCGCGACCACCGTGCAAGGTCATCCGGACCTCGCCGGACACCTGCTGGTTGGCCTCGGCGATGAAGCCGTCCAGGGCCCGCTTGAGCGGCGAGAACCACAGGCCGTCGTAGACCAGTTCGCTCCACCGCTGCTCGACCTGGCGCTTGTAGCGGGCCAGTTCGCGTTCGACGGTGACGCTCTCCAACTCCTGGTGCGCGGTGATCAGCGCCATGGCACCGGGCGCCTCGTAGACCTCCCGGGACTTGATGCCCACCAGCCGGTCCTCGACCATGTCGATCCGGCCGACGCCCTGCGCCCCGGCCCGCTCGTTGAGCTGCTGAATCGCCTGAAGGACGGTGACCGGCTTGCCGTCGATGGCGACCGGCGCGCCCTCCTTGAAGGTGATGATGACCTCGTCGGCCTCGCGCGCCGTGGCCGGGTTCGATGTGTAGTCGTAGACGTCCTCGATCGGCGCGTTCCAGATGTCCTCCAGGAAGCCGGTTTCCACGGCCCGCCCGAAGACGTTCTGGTCGATGGAGTACGGCGACTTCTTGCTGGTGGCGATCGGGAGGTTCTTCTCCTCGCAGAAGGCGATGGCCTTGTCCCGGGTCATCGCGTAGTCCCGGACCGGCGCGATGCACCTCAGGTCGGGCGCGAGCGAGGAGATGCCCGCCTCGAACCGCACCTGGTCGTTGCCCTTGCCGGTGCAACCGTGCGCCACGGTGCTCGCGCCGTGCTTGTTGGCGGCGGCTACCAGGTGCTTGACGATGGTCGGCCGAGAGAGCGCGGAGACCAGCGGGTAGCGGTCCATGTACAGCGCGTTGGCCTTGATCGCCGGGAGGCAGTACTCGTCGGCGAACTCGTCCTTGGCGTCGGCGACCTCCGCCTCCACTGCACCGCAGGCGAGCGCGCGCTTGCGGATGACGTCCAGGTCCTCGCCACCCTGCCCGACATCCACGGCCACGGCGATGACCTCGGCGCCCGTCTCCTCGGCGATCCAGCCGATGCAGACGGAGGTGTCAAGGCCGCCTGAGTAGGCGAGTACGACGCGCTCGGTCACGGGTTTCTCCTTACGGTGCATTCACTGACTGGCATAAGTATGCATCGCTCCGTATGTTTCGTCAACGCGACAACGCGGCCGGCCGTACACAACCAGCCACCCGCGGACCCTGTAGTAGAACTACAGATAACCTGGAGAACTTTTCACTTGTTCTGCCATATTCGGTCGGGCAGGGTGACATACCTCCAGGCCCACCACCGGACGAACGGACCATGAGACCCGACTCCCCCTGGCAGGCAGCCGACTTCCGCACCCTGTTCACGGCGTCCGCACTCAGTCAGTTCGGCACCAACGTCGGCTACGTCTCCATCCCGCTGATCGCCGTCTCCGCGCTCAGCGCGACGCCGGGGCAGGTCGGCGCCCTCGCCACGCTGAGCACGATCGCCTTCCTGCTCATCGGGTTGCCCGCCGGGGCCTGGGTGGATCGGATGCGGCACCGGCGGATACTGATCACCGCGGACCTGGCCCGGGCGGTGCTGTTCGCCTCGGTCCCGGTGGCCTGGTGGCTGGACGCCCTCACCCTCGGGCAGTTGTACGTGGTCGTGCTGCTGAACGGCTGCGCCACCGTCTTCTTCGACGTCGGGTCACAGAGCGTGCTGCCGCAACTCGTGGGGCGAAAGAGCCTGGTGCGGGCCAACGCCGTGGTCGTGAGCCTGATGGCGGTCGCCAATGTGGCCGGACGCGGCGCGGGCGGCGGCCTGGTACAGCTTTTGACCGCACCCATCGCCGTGGCCTGCACCGCCGTGAGCTATCTGGCCTCGGCGCTGCGACTGACCGCCATCCGGCACACCCCGGCACCCCCACAGCCCATGCGCCCCACCCGACTCGGAGCGCAGATAGCGGAGGGCCTACGGCACGTCTTCGGCAACAGGGAACTCCGAGCCCTCGCACTCACCGCGGCGCTCAGCAACCTCGGCGGCCAGCTCATCAACACCATGCTCCCGGTGCTGTTCATCCGGGACCTCGACTACCCGGCGGGCATGCTGGGCCTGTTCTGGGCGGCGGGCGGAGTCGGACTCCTCCTTGGTGCGCGCTGCGCCCGCCGCGTCGCCGGCCTGCTCGGTTACGGGCGCACCCTGGGCCTCGTGGGCCTGTGCATGGCGCCCGCTGGGCTCCTGGTGCCGCTCATCGACCGGGGCCCGTGGCTGTGGTTGGCCGGAACCGGCTGGCTGCTGATCATGTTCAAGACCGGCATGGACAACGTGCTCGGCGTCAGCCTGCGGCAGCAGATGACCTCGGACTCGTTGCTCGGCCGCATGAACGCCACCTTTCGGTTCGTGCTCACCGGTGCGCTCGCCATCGGCGCCGCGGCGGCGGGCCTGCTGGGCGAGCTGACCGGGGTACGCACCACGCTCTGGGTGGGCGGCGCCTTCCTCGCAACGGCCTTCCTCCCCGTCTTCCTCTCCCCGCTTCGCACCCGCCGCGAGCTTCCGACCCTCCACGAGGAACCCATCACCGGCGGCCCGACCCCCGCCCTAGAGCAGCCACCCTCGCCGCCTGCGGCGCAGGTGTGAGGAACCCAACCCGTTCGGGCCCTGCATCTCACCGCCGTTCGCGCACGGCCTCGGCCAGTACCGTCACATGGCTGAGGTCGAGATCCTTCGTTGCGGTCAGCAGGGTGAGCGTGCCGTGGGCGGCCCGTTCCCTGAGCCCGGCCAGCGCGGCGTTGGCCGCAGGTTCGGCCAGTTCTGCTTGATAGCGGCTGGTGAACTCCGCGTACCGCTCGGCGTCGTGGCCGTACCAGCGGCGTAGCTCCGTGGACGGCGCCGCATCCTTGCACCACTCGTCCAGGTGAGCATCGGCCTTCGCAAGACCGCGTGGCCAGACGCGGTCCGCCAACACCCGGGCGCCGTCCTGTGGCTCCGGCGCCTCGTACACCCTTCGCACCCGCACCTCGGCAGCTCGCATCGTGATCGCCTCCAGCCGTCATCCAGGCCCCCCTCCCCATAATGCGAGGTATGGGAAAGACATACGAACGCATCGAGGGACGGCTGCGTACCTTCATCGAAGAGCAGAAGATCTTCTTCACCGCCACCGCGCCACTCACCGGCGATGGCACCGTCAACCTCTCACCCAAGGGCGTGTCCGGGTCGTTCGCCGTGCTGGACGAGATGACCATCGGTTACCTCGACTTCGCTGGAAGCAACGCGGAAACCATCGCTCATGTACGGGAAAACGGCCGCATCACGCTGATGTGGTGCGCCTTCGACGGGCCGCCCAACATCGTGCGCATCCACGGACAGGGCGAGGCCGTGTTCCGTGACGATCCGCGCTGGGCCGAGTTGTTGCAGCATTTTCCCGCAGTGAACCCGGAGCCGCACGGGTTGCGGGCCATCATCCTTGTCACGGCCGAGCTCATCCGGGACACCTGCGGGTACGCCGTACCGCTCATGGACTACCGCGAGGACCGAACGTTGCACGCGCAGCGCTTCGGGCGCGAGGACGACGCGTCGCTCAGCGCGTACTTCCAAAAAAAGGAACACGTCGGCACGAGCATCGACGGCCTCCCCGGCCTGCCGCTGCCGCTACCTCCCAGCGCTCACCAGGACGTACCGCAGGGCACATAGACGCAGTGCCGCGGGGCCCGGGGTGCCGCTCCCGGGGCGCAGGGGTGCCGGTGGGCTGATCTTCGCGTGCGCTCCGGTATGGACATCGGCCGCGCCAGCGCCGTCGATGGCACGCACGGCGGCTCACGGTCGGCATCAGCCGAGTTCCCGGCCGAACCAACAAGGTCAGGCGGCCCGCGGCCGGCCCGCCAGTTGGCACCCGAGCGCGAGGAGGAGCACGAATACGGCAGCCGCCGCGGCGCTGAGCCAGCCCACGAGCAGTGCGCAGGCCGCGACGAGGACCTGAGCCGCGCCCGCGGCCAGCAACGGCCGGGCCGGCGGCGCCCCGTGGCGCATCGAGCGGAGGATGCCTCGCCAGGCCAGGACGTCGAGCAGCACGATGACGCCGCCGAGACCTATGGATGCGGCGCCCGTGCGGTTGGCGGAGCCGCTGGTGGTTTCGTCCTCCGGACCGATGCCGTCCGCGAAGGTGGGGAAGAACCAGAAGCCGTAGACGGACACGGCGAGGATCTGGGCGCCGAGCAGCGCGAGGAGCGTGCACTGTGCCAGTCGGTAAACGGCGCTCATGTTCCTTCGTCCCTCGTCGGCGCAGCGGGCCCGCATGCAGGGTGGACACATGGGTATGCGGTAGGGACAGCGAGCCACCTGGCGACGTGCTGCGCAAAACCCCTTGCCCCCGGTATCGCCTTTCGGCTCCTTTGTATCCGCTTCACGCTAGCTCAACGACCCCGCTCCCCACGGCAGTTCAAGCCAAGGGTTGATCATGCAGGCGACTGGCTCAGAAGCGTGCCAGGCACTGGCCGGCCGTCAGCAGGTACGCGGACCGAGCCGAGGGCGTGGGCCTTCGCCAGGCGCGGCCTCAGCCTTTGCCCCAAGCCCGGCGCAGCGCGCCGATCTCCTGCGGACTGCTCTCTCGTGCGATGTAGGGGATGTCCAGCAGGTGCCGGGTGTGTTCCTCGCCCATCCGGGCGCGTACTACGGAGGCGTCCGCGAGGACCTGGGCGTACAGCGCTGCGCCGTCCATGCAGAACACGTCGATCACCGTGACCCGGCCGTCCACGGCGCGCCGCACGTTGCCCTCGTTCAGGTCGATGCCGTCCCACCAGGGCATGGCGGTGCGGTACTCCGCGTCCACCTGGTGCGCGACCTGGCGCACCAGCTCGAAGGCGGGGTCGGCCGGCTGGCCATCGGCGCGGGGCGCCCACTGCGTCCAGCGGCGCTGTACGGCGGCGGCTACCGCCTCTTCCACCGGTGCCAGAAACTCCATGACCGTCAAGGTGCCGCCGCCATCGAGCGCGTCGGCGCGTTCTATGCGCGGCAAATACGGGTTGCCCGCACAGCGTCGGCACAGGTCGATGAAGGCCACGTACGCCGGGTCGAAGGGGCAAACCCGGGCCGCCAGGAGGCCGCTCGGGGAGCGAAGGCCCACCGCCCAGTCACCGACTCCGCAGGGCGTCCACCCGAGCTGGACCAGGCGGGCCGTCACATCGCGGTGCGTGCCCTGTGCCCACGGGGGGCCGACGAGTGGGGCGAGGTCGGCGGCGAGTGACACCTCGTGATCAAAGATCGGCATCCGGGCAGCCTAGGAGCCGTCGCATGGTGCGGACACTGGTTTTCTGCCGTGCTCCGTGACCGCCCGGCGATCGTCCCAACTGCCTGGCGACCGAGCGGCGTAGCGCACCGGGGGCTGTGTCCAAGGGGGGTCGGCGGCTCGACCCGCGCCTCGGACACAGCCATCCGCAGCCCGGTCCGCGGTCCGAAGAAGCGGCCAGCGGCCCTGCGCGCCCGGTGTCTACCCGGAAGATGCCGTCCGTATCCGCAGTATCCGCCGTATTCACCGCATCCACGGTTTTCGCCGTATTCACAGTATTCGCCGAATTCACCGTATTCACCGTATTCGCAGTAATCACGGTATTCGCCGTATCCGACGAGCGCCCGAGCGCACCGCCTACGCTCCGGGCGCGGCGGTCATGGCGCGACACGGCGTAACCCGACGAGTAGTTGTCCGCGCCGTGGTGGTCCGGTGGAGGTGAACTTGTGGGAAGGTGTCGCGGTGCTGGGGGAAGAGTGCGAGCCTGGAACACGCTGACAAGCGCGTGCATAAGGAGCCGACGAGATGTCCACAGAGAGCACCCGCGCCATCATCGACGCTTATCTGGCCAAGACCCGAGCCCGTGATCTGGATGGCGCGGTAGCGCTGTTCTCCGAAGACGTCGCCTGGGATGCCCCTGGCTCCGGCGCGGCTCCGTGGTCGGGCCGGCGTTCCTCGCGGGCCGAGGTGGCGGAGTTTTTCAGGCTGTTGCACGACCATCTCACACCCGAGGAGTTCACCGTCACGCACATCGTGGTCGAGGGCGCCCACGGCGTGATCATCGGTCATCTCCGGGACACGGTGAAGGCCACCGGCGCAACCCTGACCACGCCGTTCGCCGCCCATGTCACCGTCGCCGACGAGCAGATCACCGGCTACCGCCTCTTTGAGGACACCCACGCTTTGGCCCAGGCCCTGAGCGGTCCGGCGAGCCCGCCGGACACGAGCGAGGCCTCCGCTTCCGCGGGTTGAGTGGCGTCCCTACATATCGGCACACCACTCACCCGGAAGTACCGGCGTACCACCCACACCGACGACGTATCGGCGCACCTCCCGGACCGGCCCAGCACCGCCGCATGCTGGCCGGCAACCCCCCGCACCCGGCGCGCCGACCCCACACCCCTCGCATCACGACCCGGCGCTCCGCCCCTGCGCGGAACGCGCCGACCGGCAACCGCCCCGACCGGCAACCGGAGCACCAGGAAAGGCCAGCCCAATGAGCCTGAACAACAAGCTGTCCCAACCAGCGGTGCGCGCCTTCGTCGCCGCCGTGAACGCCACTGACCGCAAGGCCCTCTGGGCCACGCTTACCCCCGACGCGTCCATGTCCGACGACAACATGGACCACAACCTTGTCGAATGGGCCGAGCGGGAGATCTTCGGCTCGCACCCCCGCATGGACGTCGAGTGGGAGTCCGACGACGGGCTGTCCCTCCGCGCCCGCTACCACAACGACATTTGGGGCGACCTCTCCTCCGCATGGACGTTCACGCTCACCGACGGGAAGATCAGCCACTTCGAGGCAGGGCCGGGCTAAGCGATCGGGCGGCCCATGGATCGCCCCCGCGAACACCCTTACCGACCCGCCACCGACGTCTCAGCGGCATACGTGGCGATGGGCCTGACGAGAGGAGCCGGGTGAGCCACCCTCCGGGGGGAGCAGCGAACACGGCAGGGGGCGCAACGGTACGCCTGCGGCTGCTTGGCCCGGTGGGCGTCGATGTTGACGGCCACGGCGTCAGCCTCGGGCCGCAGCAGTGTGCCCTGTTGGCCCTCCTGGCGCTCGCGGGTGGGCGAGCCGTCAGCACCTCGCGGATCGTGGATGCGCTGTGGGAGGGCGGCGCTCCGCGGGGTGCGGTGACCACGCTGCGGACCCACATCCTGCATCTACGCCGCATTTTGGAGCCGGACCGCCGAGCCAGGGACGGCTTCAACGTGCTGGTCAGCTCGGGTGGTAGGAGTAACACGAACTACGCGCTGCGGCTTGCGGACCGGCACGTTGACGCGATGTGGTTCCTCCGGCTCGCTCAGCTCGCACGAGGCGCATTCGCCGATGGTGATGCCAAGCGAGCCGTCGAGCACTGGGACGAGGCCCTGGCCCTGTGGTCGGGTCCTGCGCTGGACGGCGTGAGCGACCGGAGCTTCGCGCTGTCCGAGGCGGAACGGCTCACCGAGATGCAGGTGGTGGCCAGGGAGGAGCGCGTGGACGCGCTGCTTGGCCTGGGCCGCAACGAGGAGGCAATTGGCGAACTCGGCACCCTGACCGAGGAGCACCCGCTGCGGGAACGGCCCCACTCGCAGCTCATCCTCGCCCTCTACCGGGCGGGGCGGCAGGCCGACGCGCTGGCTGCCTATCGGGACGTACGCCGGGTTCTGGACGACGAGTTGGGCATTCAACCGGGGCGGGCGCTCCAGGAGCTCCACCACAAGGTTCTCCGTGCGGACCCCTCCCTCCATCTCGAACCCCCGGCCGGTGCGGAGTCCACCGCGTCGACCGGCACCGATTCCGTACCGGATGCCGCGCCAGCGCTGTTGCCGCCGGTCCCCCGGCAGCTCCCCACGGACGTGGCCGCGTTCACCGGGCGGGCCGACTGTCTGCGGGAGTTGGATGCCCAGTTGGCCGCCCGGGCCCAGGCGTCCGAGCAGACCGTGGTGATCTCCGCGGTCTCCGGGATGGCCGGGGTGGGCAAGACGTCGCTGGCCGTGCACTGGATGCACCGGGTGGCGGACAGGTTTCCGGACGGGCAGTTCTACATCAACCTGCGCGGGTACGCCTCGGGCGCTCCCCTGGCGCCCGACGAGGCGTTGGGGCAGTTGCTACGCGCCCTCGGGGTGTCGCGGGGGCACCTGCCCGAGCAGTCGGACGAGAAGGCCGCCCTGTACCGGTCGTTGCTCGCCGGCAAGCGTGCCCTCATCTTGCTGGACGACGCCGCCGCGCTCGAACAGGTCCGGCCGTTGCTGCCCGGCTCTCCGACCTGCTGCGTCGTCGTCACCAGTCGTAATGACCTGCGGGGCCTGACCGCCTTCCACGACGCCCATCACATCGATCTCGGCACCTTCCAGGAGGAGGAGTCATTGTCGCTGCTCGCCCGCATCATCGGCGAGGGGCGCGTACGCGAGGAGCCCGAGGCCGCGGCCGAGGTGACGCACCTGTGCGGCCATCTCCCCTTGGCCATCCGCATCGTCGCGGCCAATCTGCTGGGCAGCCGGGTGCGCAACGTCGCCGATGTGGCGCGCGATCTGCGGGAGGGTGACCGGCTGGCGGAACTGTCCATCGGCGAGTCGTGGGACACGGCCGTCCGGGCCCCGTTCGACCTGTCCTACCTGGCGTTGCCGGAACCGGAGCAGCGGCTGTTTCGGTTCCTCGGTCTGATGCCGGGTACCGACTTCTCCACCCGGGCCGCCGCCGTACTCGCCGGTTTGTCGGAGGCGGAGGTCGCCAAGGGGCTTGACCGCCTGTGCTCCCGGAGCCTGCTGGAAACCTTTCGGCCCGGCCGCTTCCACCTGCACGAGCTGCTACGCCTTTACGGGCGGGAGCGGGCTCTGCGAGAGACCGACAGCGCGGATCGCGAGGCCGCCACGGGGCGGCTGTTCACCTGGTATCTGTCCACGGCCGACAGCGCGGCGCAGAGCCTGTACGGGACGTTCTACTCGTGGTTCGCCGAGCCGGCGCCTCGCTCCGATGATCCGCTGGCCGCGCCACTGATCTTCGCGGGCGAGCGCCCGGCCCTGGGCTGGCTGGAGACTGAGCGGGCCAACTTGCTGGCCTGCATCGAGCACGCCTCCCAGCGTGGCCCGTACACCATCGCCTGGCGGCTGTCCCTGGTGCTACACGGCTACTTGATGGCGCACGGCCAGCGCACCGACTGGCTGCGCGCCGCCGAGGCCGGGCTACGCGGGGCCGACGCCGATGAGGACGGCTACGGCCAGGCGGTCATGCACTGGAGCCTGGGCTATGTGCATTGGGAACTGGCCCGGCACGATGAGGCGCTGCGGCACAGCGCGCGGGCCGAGGCACTGTACGAGGAGGGCGGGCTGCTGGCCGAGAAGGGTGGGGCGCTGCTCGGTCTGGCCGCGGCCAGCAGGGAGCGGGGGCAGCTCGATGCCGCGCGCGGGCACGCGCTGCGGGCGCTTGAGGTCTACCGTGCGGTGGCACAGCCGGCCGGTGTGGTCTGGGCATTGGCGCTGCTCGGCTTCTGCTCCCTGGACCGGGGGCGATTTGACGAGGCTCACGCGTACTTCTCCGAGGGCCAAGACCTGGGCCGAGAGTCCACCGACCCGCACGCGGCGGCCCTGCCTCAGTGGGGGCTTGGCGCCACGCTGCACGGGCTGGGGCGGTACGAGGAGGCCGGCCCGCTCCTACGGGACGTGTTGGCGGGAGATGACCGGCTGCCGTCCACATACGCAGGGGAGGGCGTGCTGTGCTGCCTGGCCATGCTCTGCCGCGACACCGGCGATCCCCGGATGGCGCTCAAGTACGCGTCCGACGCCCTGCACACCACCCAGCGCACCCATCGCCGCCTGGTGGAACCCGACGCGCTCAACGCCTTGGGCACGACGCTGCTCAGCATGGACGATGTCGCCGGCGCGCTGGACCGGCACGGGCGTGCGCTGCGGCTGGCCACCGAGGCGGGCTGCCGCAGGGCCGAGGTGGCCGCGCGCCTGGGGATCGCCGCCGCCTACCGATCGCGCGGGAGCTACCGCGAGGCAATGTCGCACACGCGAACCGCGCTGACCATGGCGCGGCAGGCGGGGTTCCGGGTCGCCGAGGGTGAGGCCCTGACGGAACTCGCGTGCGTACGGCAGGCATTGCGCCATCACGAGAAGGCGCGGGAGGCCGTGGAACACGCCCTGGTCATCCACCGGGAGACCGGCTACCGGCTCGGTCTTGCCCGCGCCCTGGACGTCGCGGGCGGGCTGCGGCAGGCGCGCAGCACCCGCACGGCGCAGCGGTATCGGCGGGAGGCCGCGGAGTTATACGAGGACATGGGCCTGACCCGGCCGGGCGGGGTGCGAGCTGAGTCGAGCTGAGCTGCGTTGAGTTGAGCTGCGTTGAGTTGAGTTGCGTTGAGCTGGGTGTTTGGGAGTGCCGCAATCGCGGCCGGCCTCGGCAGCAGACAGCAGGGTCACAGCAGGGCGCGGGTGGCGGCTGTGACCGCCGCCGCGACGAGGACGACCAGCGGCACCGGGGCCTTGAGCCGCCAGGCGGCCAGCGCCGCCGCGAACCCGGCGATCCGGGCGTCGAAGGCCAAGCCGTCCGCGTCGGATGAGCCCACGAGCTGGGTGACGACCAGCACGGCCAGCAGCGCCGGAGTCAGATATTCGACAAAGCGCGGAAACCAGCTCGGCAGCTCCCGGTCCCCCATGACCAGCGACCCGGCCCCCTTGAGCAGAAAGGTGGTCACCACCAGGGCGCCGACGACGAGCCAGGGCGTGTGGTTCATCGGGCCCTCCCCCTCCAGGTCCATCCGACGGCGATGAGGCAGGCCACGGCAATGGCAATGTCGGGCACGCCGAGACCGGTGAGCAGCAGGGCGCTGCCGGCCGCGGCGAGCGCCGCGGTGCGCCGGCGCGCGGTGCCCAAGTGGGGGGCGATGAGCAGGAAGAAGAGCACCGGGGAGACGGCGTCCAGGCCAAGGCGCAGGATGTCCACCGCCTTGATCGGGCCCACTGCGCCGACCAGGGTGCCCGCGACCCAGCCGAGCCAGAGCACGACGCCGGAGGACAGCAGACGGACCCGGTCGAAGCGGCCGTCCGTGTCGCTGGCGATGGCCCAGGACTCCTCGATCACCAGTTGCGACTCGACGGCGCGGCGGGCCCGGCCACCGCGCAGGGCGGGCAAGATGGCGAAGCCCATGACGAGGTAGCGCAGGTTGAGCAGGGTTCCGGCGACGGCAGCCGCCACCCAGCCGCCGCCGTTGACCAGCACGGATACGGCGGCGAACTGGGAGGAGCCCACGAAGACGAGCCCGGACATCGTGGCGGCGGCCAGCGCCGAGAACTCGGCGCCCTTGGCGAGCACCCCAAAGGAGATGCCGAAGGCGAAGAGCGCCACGGTGAAAGGAAGCGCCGCCCTCGCCCCTGCGACGTAGGCGGCGCGCCGACCGGCCGTGGGGTCGCCCGGGTGCGGCGCGGGTTCGGTGCCGCTCACGCGCCCGTGCTCCGTGCGGTGGCCGCAACCGTGTGCTGGTAGTCCTTCAACAGCGCCATGCCGATGTCGCCGACCGTGAACTCCCGGTCGTCGATGCAGCGGATGGGCTGCACCTCGTACGCGGTGCCGGTGAGGAACGCCTCGGTGGCCGCCGCGAGCTCGGCGGGCGCCATGGGCCGCTCCACGACGGGTATGCCCAGGCGGCGGGCGGCTGCGATGACCGTGCGGCGGGTGATGCCGTCCAAGAAACAGTCGGGCACCGGAGTGTGCAGCGCGCCGTCGATGACGAGGAAGAGGTTGGCGCCGGTGGCCTCGGCCAGCAGGCCCCGGTGGTCAAGAAGCAGCGCATCGTCGTAGCCCGCGCTTTCGGCCTCCTGCCGGGCCAGGGCGCCGATGGCGTACAACGCGCCGCCCTTGGCGCGTACCGGAGCGGTGTTCGGCGCGGGCCGGCGCCAGCGTGCGGTGGCAAGGCGGATGCCCTGCTGCTGCGCCGCGGGGGTGAACACGTGCGGCCAGGGCCAGGCCGCGATGGCGACGTGCACGTGGGCCTGCCGGGGCGAGACGCTCATCGTCTCGGTGCCGCACCAGGCCACCGGCCGTACGTAGCCGTCGTGAATGTCCAGGGCCTGGATCAGCTCCCGGGTGGCGACATCCAACTCGGCCGCGCTCCAGGGCACTTCGAAGCCCATTTCGCGGCCGGATGCCAGGAGCCGTTCGCTGTGCTCGCGGAGCTTGAACACCGCTCCCGCATAGGCGCGTTCGCCCTCGAAGACGCTGGTGGCGTAGTGCAGGCCATGGCTGAGCACATGCAGCCGCGCAGCACGCCAGGGGACGAACTCACCGTCCAGCCAGATGACGCCGTCGCGGTCGTCGAAGGGCCGGTTCGGGAGGTCGTCGCTCACGTGGCGAACCCCCGCTCCGCGTACGGGTAGCCCTCCAGCTCGTTGGCCGAGACCGTGTCGTCGCGGCGTGCTGCGTAGTAGATGCGGACCTCGTCGATGAGGCCCGCCTCGTTGAAGCGGTAGACCTCCGTGCCACGCAGCACCGTGCCCAAACCGGGCTTGAAGCTGGTCCATTCGCACACGGCCGTACGCGTGCGCTCGTCCGCGTACACGCCGTCCACCACCCAGGACGAGGAATTCGCTGCAACATCGGCGCCCCAGCGCTCGACCACGGGGTCAATTCCTCGGATGGGCCCGTGCATTCCCACGGCGAGATAGTGCACCACGTCCTCGGCCAGGCATTGGGCGAACAGGGCACGGTCCACCTTGTTGCACGCCTGGAAATAGCACAGGACGGCCGCTTCCAGCTGGTCCCTGGTGAGGTCGCCTCGATGCCGTTCGGTGGGGCTCATGATTCTCCCGGTACGAAGTGGAGCGGGGGAAGGGACGCCAGGTGTTCGCGCGCCCGCAAAAGAATGCGCTGATCTTCGGTGAAACGGTAACGGTCGCCGGGTTCGCCCGCGGGCAGAAATCGCCGCACGAATGCGGTGGCCGCGGCCCGGTATTCCGCAGCCGTCGTGACGTGGGATTCCAGCTGTGTGATGGCGGTGACCAGTTCACGTAATGCCGTCAGCAGCCTTGCCCGGTCGAGCGATAGCCGCTCGCCGCGCTGGGTGAGCGCGCCCGCTGAACGCAGCCAGGAGTAGAGGAAGACGCCGGTTCCCGCATCGAAGTTGCGTACGGCGTCATCGGCCAGCGGATAGCGGAACATGCGTTCCAAGAGGATCATGTCGATCTGTTCAGCGGCGTGCGGAACGTCACCCTCCGCGCAGGCGAGTGCCGTCTGGGCGTCCACCTTGGTCTCTTCGAGCAACCCCACGAACCAGTTCATCTTGAGCTTGATGTGCTGGTCCAGGGGCCAGGCGCCCTGGTGGTGGAAGTAGTCGTGCAGATATCCCCACAGCGAGCGGGCCTGGTAGCAGGTGTGGGGGTCGAGCCCGCTGGAGGCGCGCGGCACCGAGTTGGCCGTGAGCACGGCCTCGGCGGACGGCAGGGCGTAGGTCTCGTGGATCTTACGGAACTTGCTGAAGGTGAAGATCGCGTACGCCTGTGCGGTGACTCGGTCGTGAGCGGCCACGTTCTCCGGGAAGAAGACGATGCAGTTGCCCCGAGCGAAGCCCGCGCTGCCCGCCAGGAGGACGGTGGCCTGGCAGTTGTTCTTGGGATGTGGGTAGCGCGCGGCCAACTGGTTGAGCGCGGCCGGCTCCTGCCGCCGGACCAAGAAGAACTCCATCCGCTGCCCCACCGGAGGGGCGCTGTTGGTGGTGCGTACCGGCGCGAGGAACGCCGCCCAACCGCCATCGGCGGGTGCGGCCAGCGCGTCGCGGGAGCGCGCGAAGTGGGGCGGGGTGTCCAGCCCGGCGGCCAGCCAGTCGGTGGCGTCCGCCACCAGGGCATCGGCCTGCCGGTGCCGACCGTGTCGCGCGAACCAGCGCGCGGCGTCGTCGGCCAGCGAGCGCAGCGCCCGCGCATCCGGTGCACCCGGCTCGCTGACGGTGCCGTCGTCTCGCTGCCGCGCCCTGAAGGCGTCCACCCGGGGAATCAGCGTGCGGGTGAGGGTGTCCGCCTCCGCGCGCATGCCGTCAGCCTGGGCGTACCGAATCTCCCCGCTCATCGTGCGGCCTCGATGACCTGGTGCAGGGTGAAAACCATGGGTACGGAGCCGAAGTTGTGGACGATCCGTAGGCCCTGGATATCGGCTGCCACCACCGTGGTGATGCAGCCGTCAACTGCGCCGCTCGCGCAGTCGATGGCAGCTTGCGCATTGCTCAGGGCCGTGCGCTGTTCGCAATAGGGCGGTACCAGTCCGGCCGGGGCTGGGTGCGTGGCCACGGTGCGCAGCTTTTCGGGAGCGGCAGCCGATGCGGCGAGCACCATGTCATGGGTCGGCATCAGGAAACTATCGACCATGCGGCAGGTGTGGAGGTTGCCGAAAACCAGGGTATGCAATGCCGGATAGACGGCACAGGCGACCAGCGCGTGTTCGCCCGTACGCGGGGCACTATCGAGCGCGGATTCCAACGAGGGGTGCAATACGACGGTTCCGGACTCGGCAAGTCCGCGGCGATGCAGCCACTGCCGGGCCGCGGCCTCCAAATTGGTGCCGGGCGGGCCGAGCGTATGCAGCGTACGAATCGCGTCGATTGGGGCGGGTGCTGCGGACGCTATGTCTTCCGGCATATCTCCCCCAAGTGCCCCTCGCTTGCGCTTGGCACAAGTGCGGGCTCGGTGGTGTGGAAATGCAGATGCGAAGACAGCGCATCGAATCAGGCCACACAAGCACTGGCCGAAACGCTGACCCGGTACTGGAGCGGCCTCACGCTACCGCGGCACCCTTGGGGTGTCGAGGATGACCAATCGGTCCACGCCACCTGCCCGTTCGACCGTCATCGGGGGCGAACGAACAGGTGGCGGGGGCGGCTGGGGTGACTGGGCTGACTGGGGGGTCGGGCGAGACAGCCGGTGATGCCGGTGGCGCCGGTGATGCTGGTGTCGCCGGTGGTGCCGGGTTCAGCGGGCGCCCTGGGCCAGCCGCATCAGATGGTCGGCCAGGGCCTGGCCGCCGTGCGGGTCCCGACTGATCAGCAGCAGCGTGTCATCACCGGCGATGGTGCCGATGATGTCGTGCAGCTCGGCCGTGTCGATGGCCGAGGCGAGGAACTGAGCCGCGCCCGGCGGAGTGCGCAGCACCACGAGGTTGGCGGACGCCTCCGCCGAGATCAGCAGCTCACCCGCGAGCCGGCCCATCCGTCCCTCGCTGGCCGACTCGCCGAGCGGGGCCCGCGGCGTGCGGTCCCCGCCCTCGCTGGGCACGGCGTAGATCAGCTCACCACCGGTGTTACGGATCTTCACCGCGCCCAACTCGTCCAGGTCGCGCGAGAGCGTCGCCTGGGTGACGGTCAGGCCGTCATCGGCGAGCAGCTTGGCGAGCTGGCTTTGGGAGCGGACCGGATGCCGGCCCAGGATGTCCACGATCCGCCGGTGGCGGGCGGTGCGGGTCTGCGGCACGGTGGGCCCGGCATGCGGCTGCTCCGTGCTGGTGCCCTCGGTGTCCTGGGCCTCGGTCATCGTGTGTCGCTCTCCGGATCGTCATTCCCCATCGAACGCACTGGTCCCATGGGGCGCGGGTACCCCGTCAAGGACGGCGGGCAGTGCCCGGAGGAACGTGTCGATCTCCTCGTCCGTGACGATGAGCGGCGGCGCGAGCCGGATCACATCCGACGCGACCGCGTTCACCAGGAGCCCGGCGTCCTGAGCCGCCTGCTGCACCCGCTGCGCGAGCGGCTCGTGCAGCACGATACCCAGCAGCAGGCCCGCGCCACGGATCTGGGCGATATGCGGGTGGCCCAGCGCCTCGATTCCCTTGCGCAGCCGCTGGCCGGCTCGCTCCACGTGGTCGAGGATTCCCTCGGTCTCGATGGTGTCCAATACGGCGAGCGCCGCGGCGCAGGCGACCGGGTTGCCGCCGAACGTAGAACCGTGCTGGCCGGGCGTCAGGAGCTCGGCCGCGGCGCCGAATGCGACGGTGGCCCCGATGGGCAGCCCACCACCGAGCCCCTTGGCCAAGGTGACGACATCCGGCTCGACGCCCTGGGCCTGGCACGCGAGCCAGTGCCCGGTGCGGCCGATGCCGGTCTGTACCTCGTCCAGGACCAGCAGCGTGCCGGTGGCGCGGGTGATCTCGCGGGCGGCGGCCAGATAGCCGGCGGGCGGCACGATCACCCCGCTCTCGCCCTGCACCGGCTCGATGATCACGAACGCGGTGTCGGTGGTGACGGCCGCGCGCAGCGCCTCAGCATCCCCGTATGGCACGTGCGTGACGACGCCTGGCAGCGGTAGGAAGGGTTCTTGCTTGGCGGGCTGGCCGGTGAGCGCGAGGGCGCCCATGGTGCGGCCGTGGAAGCCGCCTGCGGTGGCGACCATGTGGGTACGCCCCGTACGCCGCCCGATCTTGAACGCGGCCTCGACCGCCTCCGCGCCCGAGTTGCAGAAGTAGACCCGGCCCGGCCGCTCGAAGAGGCGCAGCAGTCGCTCGGCGAGGGCGACCGGGGGTTCGGCGACGAACAAATTGGAGACGTGGCCGAGGGTGGCGATCTGGTCGGAGACGGCGCGTACGACCGCCGGATGGCCGTGGCCAAGGGCGTTGACCGCGATGCCGCCGACGAAGTCCAGATACTCCCTGCCGTTCGCGTCCCACACGCGGGCGCCCACGCCGTGGGTGAGCGGGATGCGCGGGGTGCCGTAGTTGTCCATCAGCGCGCCCTGCCAGCGCTGGGTCAGTTCGGAGTTACTCAACGGTGCTCCTCGTCCGGCACGACCATGGTGCCGATCCCCTCGTCGGTGAAAATCTCCAGCAAGATGGAGTGCGGTACCCGGCCGTCGATGACGCGCGCGGTGTTCACCCCGCCCCGTACCGCGTGCAGACAGCCCTCCATCTTGGGCACCATGCCGCTGGCCAGTTCGGGCAGCAGTCTCTCCAGCTCGGATGCGGTGAGCTGGCTGATCACCTCGTCGCTGTGCGGCCAGTTCGCGTACAGGCCCTCGACGTCGGTGAGGACCATCAGCGTCTCGGCGCCCAGCGCTGCGGCGAGGGCCGCCGCGGCGGTGTCGGCGTTGACGTTGAAGACGCCGGCTCCGGCGTCGTCCTCATCGCCGCTGCGGGCGATGGAGGAGATCACCGGGATGCGGCCGTCATCGAGAAGGGCCTGGATGGCGCCGGCGTTGATGTGGGTGATGTCGCCGACCCGACCGAGGTCAACGGGCTCACCGGCCACGTGGGCGTAGCGCTTGGTGGCGGTCATGGTGTGCGCGTCCTCGCCGGTCATCCCCACGGCGAAGGGGCCGTGCTGGTTGAGCAGCCCGACCAGTTCCCGCTGCACCTGGCCGGCCAGGACCATGCGTACGACGTCCATCGCCTCGGGCGTGGTGACGCGTAGGCCCGCCGTGAACTCCGATTTCAGGCCGAGCCGGTCGAGCTGGGCGCTGATTTGCGGACCGCCGCCGTGGACGACCACGGGGCGCAGCCCGGCGTGCCGCAGGAAGACGACGTCCTGGGCGAAGGCGGCCTTGAGGTCATCGTCCACCATGGCGTTTCCGCCGAACTTGATGACCACGCACTTGCCGTGGTGCCGCGTCAGCCACGGCAGTGCCTCGATGAGCGTGCGCGCCTTGGGCAACGCGGTGTGCTTGCGGGTGGCGGCGGTGCCCGGGTGCGCGGGGTCCGGCACGGCGGGGGCCGCCGATCCCGGTTGGGCCGGCACTTCGGGTGGCGCTGGCGCCGCAGCGCCGGCGGACGGGGGCGTGGGCTGGCTCGCGGGGCGGGGTGCGGTCTGGCTCATGAGGAGTACGCGCTGTTCTCGTGGACGTAGTCGGCGGTGAGGTCGTTGGACCAGATGACCGCGGACTCCTGACCGGCTGCCAGGTCGGCGGTGATGGCCACCTCGCGGTAGCGCATGTCCACCAGCTCGCGGTCCTCGCCGACCGAGCCGGCTTTGCAGACCCAGACGCCGTTGATGGCCACGTTCAACCGGTCGGGTTCGAAGGTGGCGGACGTGGTGCCGATGGCGGAGAGTACGCGGCCCCAGTTGGGGTCCTCGCCGTGCAGGGCGCACTTGAGGAGGTTGTTACGGGCGATGGAGCGGCCGACCTCGACGGCGTCGTCCTCGCTGGCCGCGCCGACGACCTCGATGCGAATGTCCTTGGAGGCGCCTTCGGCGTCGCCGATCAACTGCCGTGCCAGATCGGCGCATACGGCCCGTACCGCCTCGGCGAACGCCTCGAAGTCCGGGGCGATGCCGGAGGCGCCGGAAGCCAGCAGCAGCACCGTGTCGTTGGTGGACATACAGCCATCGGAGTCCACCCGGTCGAAGGTGGTGCGGGTGGCCTCGCGCAGCGCCTTGTCCAGCGCGGCGGCGTCCAGGTCGGCGTCGGTGGTGAGGACGACGAGCATGGTGGCCAGGCCCGGGGCCAACATGCCCGCACCCTTGGCCATGCCGCCCACGGCCCACCCGCCCGCGGTGGCAGGCCCCGTGCCCAGCTCCGATCCCGTCGCTGGCCCCGGGCCCGACTGAGCTTGGTCGGTGCTGCGTACGACGGCCGTCTTGTGTACGGAGTCGGTCGTCTTGATGGCGATGGCGGCCTTCTCGCCGCCGTCCGGGGAGAGCGCGGCGGCGGCCGTCTCCACGCCGGGCAGCAGCTTGTCCATTGGCAGCCGCAGCCCGATCAGGCCGGTGGAGGCGACGGCGACCTCGCCGGCGCTGTGCCCGAGCACGGCGGCGACCTTCTCGGCCGTGGCGTGGGTGTCCTGGAAGCCGAGCGGCCCGGTGCAAGCGTTGGCGCCACCGGAGTTGAGGACGACGGCCGAGACCGCGCCGCCGGCCAGCACCTGCTCGGACCACAGCACGGGCGCCGCCTTCACCCGGTTGGAGGTGAAGACACCGGCGGCGGCCAGCCGCGGCCCGTGGTTGACCACCAGGGCCAGGTCCGGGTTGCCGTTCTCCTTGATCCCGGCGGCGATGCCCGCCGCGGTGAATCCCTGTGCTGCCGTGACGCTCACTGTGCTGCTCCGTTCGCTTCCATGAGTGCGACCGCGCCCGCGGCTGCTGCCGGGCGGTGGGACGGGGGTTGCCAGGGGTTCGTGGTGTCAGCCACGGCACGGGCTGGGGCAAGGGCGAGGACTGGAGCGCGGACCGGCGTACGGGCCGGGTGCGGCTGGTTCACGGCGCCACCCCTGCGGTGGAAAGGCCCAGCCCCTCGGGGAAGCCGAGGGCGACGTTCATGCTCTGCACGGCCCCACCTGCGGTGCCTTTGGTGAGGTTGTCGATGGCGCTGATGACGATGAGCCGCCCGGCCGCCGGGTCGTGGGCGAGTTGCAAGAGCGCCGTGTTGGCCCCGTAGACGGCGGAGGTGGCGGGCCACTGGCCCTCGGGCAGCAGCCGTACGAACGGCTCGTCGCGCAGCGCCTGCTCATATGCGGCACGCGCGTCGGCTGCGCTGACACCGGGCCTGGTGCGGGCGCTACAGGTGGCGAGGATGCCGCGGGGCATGGGCGCGAGGGTAGGCGTGAACGAGACGCTGACCCGCTCCCCCGCGACGGCCGACAGGTTCTGGATCATCTCGGGGGTGTGCCGATGGACACCGCCGACACCGTACGGGCTCATAGAGCCCATCACCTCGCTGCCGAGCAAGTGCGGCTTGGCCGCCTTGCCCGCACCCGAGGTGCCGGAGGCCGCGACGATCACCGCCTCCGGCTCGACCAGACCGGCGGCGTAGGCGGGAAAGAGGGCCAGCGAGACGGCCGTCGGATAGCAGCCGGGCACCGCGATGCGCTTGCTGCCGCGCAGCGCGTCTCGCCCGCCGGGCAGCTCGGGAAGACCGTACGGCCAGGCGCCCGCGTGCGGTGAGCCGTAGAACGCCTCCCAGTCCGCCTTGTCGCGCAGCCGAAAATCGGCCCCGCAGTCGATCACCGTGACGTCGGGCCCCAGCTCCCTGGCGACCTCGGCGGACTGCCCATGCGGCAGCGCGAGGAACACGACGTCATGCCCGGCCAGCCGCTCGATGCTGGTGGGCGCTAGCACCCGCTCGGCCAGCGCGCGAAGGTGGGGCTGTAGCACCCCGAGCGACTGCCCGGCGTTGGAGTTTCCCGTCAGCTCCCCGATCTCCACCTCGGGATGCCCGAGCAACAGCCGCAGCACCTCCCCACCCGCATACCCGCTGGCCCCGGCCACCGCTGCCCGTACCGTCATCGAACCCTCCTCCGTGAAGGCATGACTATACGGAGCTATGCAGCTTTATGCAATGGAGTGATGTGCGGCACAGGGGCGGGTTGAGACTGAGTTTTTGAGCTGGCCCGTGAGCGGTTGAGTTGGCCCGCTGAGCGCGGAAGGTGGCCCGCAGGGTAGCGGCCACTGCTCTCACCTGCGTCGTTTTCGGCGAAAGCGGTACGCGAGCTCCTTCGGACGGCTTGTTCTGAGGGCATGGAGGTATCGGTCCGTACGCCGCCGGTCGAGGCGGAGCCCGTGTGGTCGCACGACTGCACCCTTGATGATCTCGTCGTGCCGTACGCCCTCGCCCCGGAGGCGACTGCGCGGCTGGAGACAGGGCGCGGGTGGACACGTCGGTGGACAACGGCGTGGAAGGCGTCCCAGGCGAAGGTGGTCTGCCCGGTTCAGAACCTGGCGGACTTTCCCGCGCTAGCTTCGGCGCCGGTGCGCGGTTTCACCTGGCGGGCCGCTCAGCGGCACCGGCCGGGGCTGAAGTTGGTGCTGGTCACGGGCCGGATGCACGGTTTCGAGAGCTTGGAAGAGCGCCGCCTGCTGCTGGCCCTGGACTTTACGGACGGGATGAGCGAGGTGTTGTCCCAGCCGTTCACGCTGAAGTTCACCACCGTCGACGGCGCCGAGGAGCACACCCCGGACTTCCTCGTGCTGCTGCCCGGGACGGCGTTGTTGATCGACGTGAGACCGGGACGCCTGGTCAAGGACAAGGACCTCGTGAAGTTCGCCGCGGCCGAGCGGGCAGCGGCAGCAGCCGGCTGGCGCTACCTGGTGGTGGCTGGCTGGCGCCGCCATGTGACGGCCGGGCTGGACGCGCTGTCCGCGCGGCGTCGGCCGATGGTCGACCGGCTCGGCCTGCACGATGAACTGCTGGATCTATGCGCCGAACGCCCCCGGCAGTTCGGCGAGTTGGTGGACGCCACGTCCCTGCCCGCCGTCGCCCGCACCCATGCCGTCCATCTGCTCTGGCACCGGCGTCTGGCCATGGATCTCGCCCAACCGTTCGGCGACACCGCGTGGATCTATCCGGTGAGGGGTTCGTGATGAGTGAGGAGCGTCAGCGGACAGGGGTCGAAGATCTTCAAGAACACGACCTGACCAGGGCACGGATCAGAGAAGCCCATCTGCTGGAGGTCCAGACCGGCTACCGCAGCGGCAGCCGGCACTGGGCACGGCCGGGCGAGCCCCGGCCTGAGTACGACCCGGCGCACACCACGCTGACCGAGCGGCGCCGGGCGAAGGCGGACGAGTTGAAGGGGCTGGACCGCCAGGAGGCCAAACATCTGGGACTGGAGTGGTTCAGCGAGCGGTCACTGAAGCGCATGGCGGCCCAGTACACCGAGCACGGGCTGATCGGCTTGGCGGACGGACGGTGGACACCGCCGCTACGCGGGCGGCGGGCGGTCACCGAGGAGATCGCCGAGGCGATCCGGGCCGTTCACGCCGAGTGTCTGCACCGCTCGAAGGTGAGCATGAAGACCAAGGAACGGATGATCCACCAGTACGTGACCGAGAAGTTCGGCTCCGAGGTCCACGTTCCGCACTACACCACGTTGATGAAGGTGTGGAAGGAGTGGTTCGACAGCGGCCGCGCACGTCAGCGCTATGTCCGCTCCGCCGCGGCGGTGGAAACGGGGAAGGCGAAGGTCGTGATCACCCGCCCGGGGCAGGTCGTCGCGCTGGACACCACGCCGCTGCCGGTGAAGGTCCTCGACGACGTGTTCGGCACCCCGATCACCGTCCACCTCACTCTCGCTCTGGACGCCTACTCGCACTCCCTGGTCGCATTCCGTCTCACACCGGTGTCGGAGTCGTCGGTGGAGGTGGCGATGCTGCTGCGGGATGTGCTGCGGCCGCTGCCGATGCGGCCGGACTAGGGCGAGGAGATGGAGTGGCCCTACCCGGGCGTCCCGGCCGCGCTGGTCGCCGAGTTCGCCGGGCACAAGGTGGCGGGACTGCCGTTCTTCGCCCCGGAGACTGTGACCAGCGATCACGGCAGCGTCTACAAGAACCATCACATCGTCTCCGTCGCCCGCCGGCTGGGGATCGACCTGCTGCCGGCCCGCGCGATGCGGCCGACCGACAAGGCTGCCTGCGAGCGCGCGTTCGCCGGGGTCCAGTCGCTGCTGCTGAAACTGCTGCTCGGCTATCGGGGCGTCGATGTCGCCGATCGGGGCGTCGATCCGGAGGGCGACGCGGTCTGGACGCTGTCGCAGATGGAGCATCTGCTGGCGACGTGGATTGTCTCGGTGTGGCAAAACCGCAGGCTGGAGCAGTGCGCGCCTGCCTGGGATCCGGGTGGGCGGCACAGTCCGAACACGCTGTTCGCCGCGGCGGCGGCCCGCGACGGAATCAGCTTAGAGATGCCCGAGCCGGAGTTGTACTACGAGTTGCTGCCCGCCCACTTCGGGAAGATCGACCGCAGGCGCGGGATGAAGATCGGCGGACTTTGGTACGGCGGCACCGACCCGGTGCTCGACCCCTACCGCGGCCAGCGCTCGAACCGCAGTGGCCGGCACGCGGGCAAATGGGTCGTGCGGCGCGACCCGCGCGACTGCCGTCAGGTTTTCTTCGAGAACCCTTCGCAGCCCGGATGCTGGCATGCCCTGGACTGGAACGGCCTGCCGCCCGGAGACGACGTCCCGGCCTTCAGCGACACACGCGTACACGAAGTCCTCGCTGAGGCGGCCCGCACCGGGCTCAAGCCGCAAGGTGAGGGTGAACTGCTGCCGGTGTTGCTGAAACTCCTGGCCGCGCGGACACCAGTGACCGAGTGGCCCACCCAGCTGACGGCCCAGCAGAAGACCGAACGGGCCCGCGAGCTGGCCAGAGCCCACGAGGCCGCCACGGACCGGCCGCCTGCCCCGTTCGCCGCGCTTTCCGAGCCGGCCCGGCCCGCCGAACTGGCTGCCTCCACCCGCCGGGCGGTGACCACGGACAGGCAGCGCAGGCGTGAGGCGGCCCTCTCCACGCGTCCGCCGACGCCGCCGCCCCTTCTCGGCGAGGCCCTGCGGGAGCGAAACTTCTTCTTGGTGTCCGGCGATCAGGACGACGACCCGCCGAAGGCGGGGCCCGCATGAGCGGGCCGGAGCCGCCCGGGTTTCTCATGCCCGGCTCGCCGCCCATGCGGGACACGGTCGCGGGCTGGCGGCAGTGGGTGGCCACCCGAGGCGACTTCACTCCGGCGCCGCGGCTGAGCCTGGCCCAGTGGCGTCTGCTGAGTCCGAAGGACAAGTCGCTGCGTGATCTGCACCGCGCGGTCACCCATGCCAACCTGCCGCTGCTGCAGACCCCGATGAGCCTGGCCGTCACCAAGCTGCTGCGCGGACGCATCACGAGCAACGCGGCCAAGCGGAAGCCGACCACGCTGTCGGGTGTGATGGTCACCGGCGGCGGTTACCAGGGCAAGACCGAGACGGCCTGCGAGTGCCTGGCCGCCTTCGAAGAGGGCTGGCTCCAACTGCACCGCTACCTCAACCCCGAGGCCGTTTCCGGCACCCGTGACCTGCATGTCCCCGTCGCCTACGTGCAGACGCCGGTGACCGCGAAACCCAAGAGCCTGTGCAAGGCGATCCTCAACTTCTATGGCGCCCCGCTCAGTTCGCGGATGGACCTGCCCGACCTGATCCGCCAGGTCGCCCTGACCCTGCACGAAAACGGCACCAAGGCCCTGCTGCTGGACGACATCACGAGACTTCGCATGCACCGTGCCGATGATCAGGACACTCTCGACCTGATTCGCGCGTTCATGAACATGCACGTCACCCTCGTCCTGGTCGGCGTCGACATCCCGCGCTCCGGACTGCTGCGGGAGGGCCGCCACGACCCGGGCAGCGGCCAGGTCCACTTCCCTCCCTCCCGGCACGCGGTGAACGGCGCGGAGCCGACGCAGACCGAGCGGCGCTTCGACCTGGTCGAACTTGACCGCTTCCACTACGACACCGACGAGGAGATCACGGCCTGGACCGACCATCTCGCCGGCGTCGAGTCCCAGCTCCGCCTCATAAAAGCCGAGCCAGGCATGCTCACCGAAGGCGTCATGCCCGAGTACCTCTTCGAGCGCACGGACGGCGTGGTCGGCCTGCTGGAACGCCTCCTCGAAGACGGCTGCCGGGAAGCCATCGACTCCGGCACCGAGTGCCTGACCGAACCGCTGCTGAACAACATTGCCATCACCCCCGGCCCTCCAGGGCGCGATCGCACCACCGGGGAGATCCCCGACATCCCCGCCCCGAGGCGTCCTGCGAGGAAGGCCAGCGGTCGGCGTCCCCGCAACACCGTCCTGGATGACCAGGGCCCCGCAGCGGCCACAGGAAGCTGAAGGACGCGACGGATGCCGCCGCCTCTTCCGCGCAGTCTCGACCCGCTGCCCGGGGAGGGGTTGCCCGGCTACCTGCTACGACTCGCCCACCGGCTCGACCTCTCACCCGCCGATCTGGCCCGACGCACCGGACTGCTGCCCGCGGGCAGGGACAGCCTCTTTCACCTGCGCCACCATCTGCTCATCGATCCGCCCCCGGACGACCTCGCCGCCTTCGCCGACGCGACCCGTCTGACCCACGAGGAAGCGGACGCGCGCACGCTGCGCGGGCTGCGCGACCACTACCCGCCCCTGGCCCGCAGTCTGGAGCAGGCCCCCGGCACCGGACGCCGCCGCATCGACGGCTGGCTGTTCACCGGCTTTTCCCGCTTCTGCCCGAAGTGCCTGGCCGGGGACGGCTCGCCCATCCAGCAGGCCCACGGCGGTCCTTGGAAGAAGGAATGGCACCTGGCGGTCGTCTTCGCCTGCCCCGAGCACGAATGCTTCCTGCAGCACCAGTGCCCCACCTGCCATCGCCCCGACCGGCGTCTCGCCGACCCCCTGGTGATCCGGCCCGGAGCCCGTCACCTGCACCCCACCCAGTGCCGCTTCCCCGCCCCCGATTCCGGACGCGGCATGCACGGCAGGCCCTGCGGCGCCCGGATCGAGCTCGCCGGCAACCCCATCCGGCCCAGCCCCAGGCTCCTCGATGTCCAGCGCGACCTCCTGGACGAACTCGACCCGAACCTGCCCCAGGCCCTCACCGCCGAGAGCTTGACCGACCTGCGGCTGGTCACCGGCTTCATCGCGGCCGCCTGGCCACAGTCCCGGCACCTGCTCGACTCCGACCTCGTCGACCCTGTGAACGCGTACTTCCAGGCGAACAAGGAGAACCATCCGGGCAAGCTCCGTGGCCACCACGTGAAGTCCCTGGACAAGGCTCCGCGGGACGCCGTGGTCTTCGGCGCACTGATCGGCATCGCTGATGAGCTGCTGTTCGCCGACAACGTCCAACAGCGGATCACCGGCCTTTTCGACGCCGCTTTCCACACCCGGGAGAGCCGCACGTCCTGGGCGCGGTTCTTCGCGCACCACGAACGCACCTGCTCAACCCGAATGCGGGACATCATGCGATCCCTGATCAGCGCATATCCCGGAATCATCGGCCGCCGCATTGCCCCCTTCCGCGGCTCGGGCATGGGCTTCGCCCCGCACCAGATCCCCGCGTTCCTGGAGCAGGACTGGTACGAGCGCTTCATCCGACCCACCAGGTTCCCCGTCGATGAACGGCGCGTCCGCCGCACCGCCGCCGCCCACCTCGTCTGCCGGGCCGCACAGTGCACCCTCCGTGAAGCCACACACATTCTGGGCATCCCCGAAGGCTCGGTCCGCGACGATGTCAACGACGACGCCTTCTGGACAGGAGCCAAGGACGCCCCGATCGACTTCCGCCTCGCCGTGGTCGAACTCGGCACACATCTGCACGAGATCGCCGATCAGCTTCCCGACTACCAGCGGCGCCGCGACATCCTGAGCGACTGGGTACTCCCGGAGGAGACATGGAGGAAGCTGACCTCCGACCTCCCCGAAATCTCCGGGAAGCGTCCCGTCCTCGACGACCGGAAGCGCCAGGTCGCCTCCATCTTCATCTGGACGCGCGTCACCGCTGGCGAGCACCTCTTCGCTCCCCGGCCTCTCGAACAGGCCCAGCCCGAACAGATCCGCCAGGCATGGGCAGCGCGCCGTCCCACCACCTGGCACCAACTCGCCGGCCGCCACGACCCGGGTCCGCACTACGCCGCCCTGCGCCAGCTCCTCACCGAGTACGCAGGCAAACTGGCCAAGGAGATCGATGCTGGGGACCCGCTCGCCAACGGCGCGGTTACATAAGATGCGTTGCCCTTTGTCAGAAGCTGCGTCAGCCGGTCGTGGGTGCGCGCCCTCGGGCGTGGAGCGGATACCAGCAGAAGGAGTACCAGTCATGATCCTCCCGAAGGTCCGGGACCCTCGTTTCGTGACGATCCGCCGCGGCGGGACGCTCACTGACACGGATCATCATCTCCTCGCCCTGTGGGCGGCATCGTGCGCGGAGCACGTCCTGGACCTCTTCGAGTCGGTTCGGCCCGAGGATCCACGACCGCGTCAAGCGATCGAGCATGCCCGCGCCTGGGTGCGTGGCGAGGTCAAGATGATGCAAGCTCGCGCGGCGGGAGGCCATGCGATGGGCGCTGCCCGTGACCTGCGTGGCGCAGCACGGCATGCCGCATACGCCGCCGGCCAGGCCGGGGTCGTCGCGCACGTCGCCGCCCACGAGCTGGGTGCGGCTGCCTATGCGATCAAGGCTGCACGTGCTGCCGCGCAGGAAGACGAGGGCGAAGCAGCTGGGCGACTTGAGTGCCAGTGGCAGCGTGACCAGCTTCCGGAAGCGATCCGTGAGCTCGTACTTGACGATCAGCGATTGCGGAACGACATCTGCTGGTCGGTGTTCGACTGCTGAGCGTGAGACGGGGCACCAGCTACCCCGGCGCCTTCCGCTACTACCTCTTCACCGGCGGCTTCGAGCGCACAGCGGATGAGACGTTGCGCTTGAGTTGGTGGGTTGTGCGTGATGACTGGCGGGCAGCCGGAAAACCGGGTGCGGCATGGTCTGACTCTTCCTTACGCTGAAGTGATGGACTCTGTGCAGGTCAGGCCGATGCAAGAGAACGATCTCCCGTCGGCCGAACGGGCTTCGGCGGTGACGTTCTTCGAGGCGGAGCGGGCCACCAGGCGGGTCAGCGACCCGGAAGTCGAGCCACGTCCGGCGGTCACCTCGAAACAGTGGATCGACCGGATGCGCTTCTTCCTGAACGCCGACCCAGGAGGATGCTGGGTCGCGATGGAGGCGGATGCAGGTACCGAAAGTGCAGTCGGGTTCGCCATCTCGCAGAACCGCGGCCGTCTTTGGTTTCTTGCTACCTACGGCGTGCTGCCTGGCCATCAGGGTCGGGGCATCGGCAAGCGCCTGATGGACGCCGCGCTCGCCCACGCCGACGGGCGCCCCGGCATCTTCTCCTCCAGCGTCCACCCCGGGGCGACCCGCCGATACCGGCTGGCGGGATTCTCGCTCCACCCGCAGATGAGGATGGTCGGTACCGTCGACCGGTCTACCCTCCCCGCAGTCGACGGCTTGCGGGAGGGCCGGTCCGACGACTTCGAGTGGATGGACCGGCTGGACCGGGATCTGCGTGTCGCGGGCCACGGCCCCGACCACGGTTACATGCTCAACACCCTCCGGCTGGTCGTGTCCGCAGACCGGGCCAGGCCGGGATACGTCTACATCGATGACCGAGGACAGGCATCGCTGCTGGCTGCCGCGCACCCGGAAACCGCGCAGAGACTGTTGTGGGAGGCCCTGGCCTCGTCACAGGGAAGGACCCTGGTCAACTGCATCACCGCCCCCAATGAGTGGGCGGTCGATGTGGGTCTGGCCGCCCGTCTCGACATCGGCCAGGAGGGCTACATCGCCGTCCGCGGCATGCCAGTTCCGGCGCCCTACCTCGCCAGTGGGCATTTCCTCTGACCTGGTAGAGGCCGTTAGCGGCAGTTCTGCCCGCACGTCTGCTGGACCGGCTGTCCGTGACGCCCTGGCTGCCGCCGGGGCCTCCATCAGGGCGATGCCGTAATGCCCTCCGCGTGTCTGTGCCTGAAGCGCAACGTCTCAGCGGAGGACGTCCAAGACCCCGTGCGCTGAGCCGCGGGCCACCCGACGCTCACACAGGCCAACTCAACCGCTCACGGGCCAGCTCAAGAACTCAGTCTCAGTGTTGTGGTCGGGTAGCCGGAGACCATTGCTGGTCCCCGGCCCCCTCAGAACCGGACGTGCGAGCTTTCCCCGCATCCGGCTCAAGCAAGCCACGAGG
>NZ_JACHJL010000006.1 GCF_014203645.1 Streptomyces zagrosensis
GGATGTGTTGTCCAAGCCGGCGGGTGCCTCGCGGGTGTTGTTGGTGTCGGTGGGGGCGATGGCGCAGGTGTCGTTGGAGGCTGCGCAGTTGTTGGGGGAGCGTGGTATCGGTGTGACGGTGGTGGACCCGCGGTGGGTCAAGCCGGTCAACTCCACGCTGGTGGGCATGGCCGCCGAACATGACCTCGTCGCCACCGTCGAGGACAACGGTCGCGTCGGCGGCGTCGGCATGGCAGTCAGCCAAACCCTGCGCGATGCGGGAGTGAGCACACCGGTACGCGACTTCGGCTTGCTCCAACAGTTCTCCCCGTACGACAGCCGCAGTGCGGCCCTGTCCGCCGCGGGACTGACCGCCGAACGCGTCGCCGACTCCGTGAGCGACATGCTGACTCCGACCGGTTGGCCGTCGCTGCGCGGTGCCTCCTGACGGTCCCAGGCGCCCCCAACCCCACACGCCCCACTACGCACCACACCCAGCGGCTCGCCCTACGACCACCCCCGGCCCGCACGTCCCGCCCGATACCTGATCTCCAGGCACCACCCGCTTGATCACGCCACGTTCACCTCATCCGCCACACGCCGCTCCGCCACCCCAGCGCACGCTGGCCCAGGGGTATTCGCGGGCTCCTTAAGGGGCGTTGGGGGGCTCGACGTGGGGTGTACAGCGCGCCACGACAGCGCTTGGATACCCAGTGAAGCCGCTCGTACGCGCCGGGTGCGCACAGCCACAGCAGTGCGTCGGTGCTTGCTTCGCACAGCCTGTGGGGCTAGCAAGTTCTTGCTCTAGCGCTAGGCGATGCATCTGTGGGATGGCGCATATGCCTAGGGGGCATCCGGCACCGATTGCCTGGCTGGGAATAACTCCTACCGGCAAGTTCTTGTCCGTAGCGACGTTACAGAGCCGCTCCATAGCGTCACTCTCATGGTGTCCACGCTTACCGATGCCCCTGCCGCGCCGGTTCCGTTCTTTACCCAAGCGGAATCCTTCAAGGAGCTATGGCCGCTCATCACGCGCCATACGGATGATGTTTTCGATCGGGGCAAGTTCTCCCACGGGCGTAAGGTGGCGGAGCTTGAGCGGGCCATCGCCGAATACACCGGTGCCGGACGGGCTATTGCCGTCAATAGTGGTACCGACGCCCTGGTCATCTTGCTTCGGGCCGCCGGTATCAAGCCCGGTGACGAGGTCATCGTCCCGGCCTTTTCCTTCTTCGCCTCAGCGTCAGCCGTCAGCCTCGCCGGGGCCACCCCGGTGTTCGCGGACATAACCAACGACGGTGACTACGGGCTGGATGCCGTCTCGGTGGAGGAGGCCGTCACCGAGCGGACCAAGGCCGTCATGCCCGCGCATCTGTTCCATCAACTCGTTGACCTGACAGCGCTGTCAGACGTGGCCCGCCGCCACGACCTCATGCTCCTTGAGGACAGCGCCGAAGCGATCGGAATGCGCTGGGGCGGTACCCACGCCGGACTCGTCGGACGCGGCGGTGTGCTCTCCTTCTTCCCGACCAAGACGCTCGGCGCCCTTGGTGACGCCGGCATGATCCTCACCGATGACGAGGACCTGGCCGAACAGGCCGCCGTGCTGCGCCACCACGGCCGCATGGGCAAGACCATCGACCACATCGCCGGAATCTCCAACCTCTCCGGAGTCTCCGGCACCAACAGCAAGATGGACGACGTCCAGGCGGCCATCCTGATGGCCAAGATGACCCGCCTGGATCGCGACATCGCCCGCCGCGCGGAGTTGGCGGACGCGTACTCGCAGCGGCTGCGCGGCACCGATGGTGTGCTCGCCGTGCCGCGCATCGTGCCGCGAACCATCGAGACGGAGCCGGTCTTCTACGTCTACCAAATCGAGGTGGAGGCCAGAGACGAACTGGTGGCCCATCTGACGGCTCGTGGGATCGGCACCGAGGTTTACTACCCGCGCCCGCTCCACACCCAGCCGTGCTTCGCCGGCACGGACATCGGGCTGCGGCCCGGCAGCCTGCCCAACGCGGAGGCGGCCTGCGAGCGCACGCTCGCCCTGCCCCTGTACCCGGACCTGACCGAGGCGCAGTTGGAGACGGTCTGCGCCGCCATCTCGGACTTCTACGCCGGAAGGCGATGACATGGCCACCATCCCGTTCTTCCCTCCGGACCTCTTTGAGGAGGACCGGCAGGCGTTCAAGGACCTCCTCTTCGAGGTCGGTACGGACGATGAGCAAAAGTTCATCCTTGGGCGGCGCACCGCCGAACTGGAGGAGGAGCTGCGCCGTACGACCGAGGCGGAGCATGTCATCGCCTGCTCCAGCGGCACCGGCGGCCTCAACCTCGCGGTGCAGGCCCTGGGCGTCGGCCCTGGCGACGAGGTCATCGTGCCCGCGTTCTGCTGCCAGCCGGTCGCGAGCTCGGTGGCCAACTTCGGTGCGACGCCGGTCTTCGCGGATGTTGATCCGCACACCATGGTGATCGACCCGGAGTCCGTCGAGCAGCTCATCACGAGCAAGACGCGGGCGGTCATGCCCGCCCATGTCTTCTCGATCATGGCGGACATGCCCCGCATCAACAAGATCGCCCATGACCGGGGTCTCAAGGTCATCGAGGACGCGGCGGTGGCCCAGGGCGCGGTGCTCGACGGTGTGCCCTCCGGCCGCTGGGGTGACCTTGGAGTCTTCTCCTTCTTCCAGGTCAAGGCGTTCGGCACGGCCGGCGAGGGCGGCGCGGTACTGACCGATGACCCAGAACTCGGCCGCACGGTCCGCATGTTGCGCAACCACGGGCAGGACGGCATCACGCGCTTCCTGCACCACAAGGTCGGTCAGAACAGCCGGTTCGACGAGGTCATCGCGGCCTTCCAACTGCACCGGCACGCGGGCTTCGAGGGTCGCCTCGAACGCCGCGCTCGGATCGCCGACTACTACACGGAGCGCTTCGAACCGCTGGCCGACCGGGGCATCCTGGCGCCCCCCGCGGGGCGCAACGGCCGCTGCTACTACGTCTACTCGCTGCTCGTGGAGCGGCGCGCGGACCTGCGCGCCTGGATGAGCGAGAAGGACATCGGAACGCACGTTTACTACCCGGTGCCGCTGCCCCGTCAGCCCGCCTTCGCCGCGTACGCGCCCGAGGGCGCCGAGTGGCCCGGTGCGCAGCGTGCTAGCGATCAGAACTTGGCCATTCCGATCTGGCCCCACCTCTCGGACAGTCAGGTGGAATACGTCGCCGACTCGGTCTGTGAATTCTTCGACTAGGGAGCTTCCATTGACCACGAAACTGGTCGTAGTGGGGCAGGGGTACGTCGGCCTGCCGTTGGCCGTGGCCGCGGCCGAACACGGATACCAGGTCGTTGGGTACGACACCGATGAGTCTCGGGTGAAGAAGCTCGCAGTAGGCGACTCCTTCGTCGGGGACATCACTTCGGAACGCCTCAGCGCCGTCATCGACCGGGGCACGTATCGGGCGAGCATCGATATCGAGGACCTGGAGGGTTTCGATATCGCGGTCATCACCGTGCCCACGCCCCTGCACGAGGGCGTGCCCGATCTGTCCTTCATCGAGGCGGCGGGAAAGGCGCTGGCCCTGCGGTTGCGCCCGGGCGCGACCGTGATTTTGGAATCCACCAGCTATCCGGGCACTACCGAGGAGGTCCTGGCGCCGATTTTGCGCGATGGCTCGGGACTTGAGCCGGGTGCGGACTTCCATCTCGGCTATAGCCCCGAGCGCATTGACCCGGGCAACGTTGACTGGACCTTCGAAAGCACGCCCAAGGTCGTATCCGGCATTGATGAGGCGTCGCTGGAGAGCGTACGGACGTTCTACTCCGCCATTGTGCAGCAGGTGGTGATTGCTAAGTCGCCGCGCGTCGCGGAACTCGCGAAGGTCATGGAGAACACCTTCCGGCACGTGAACATCGCGCTGGTCAACGAGCTCGCCACACATGCCGAGGGAATCGGCGTCAATGTCTGGGACGCTTTGGAGGTCGCCTCGACCAAGCCCTTCGGCTTTATGCGCTTCACTCCGGGCCCGGGAGTCGGCGGGCACTGCCTGCCGGTGGACCCGTTGTATCTGTCCTGGAAGGTGGAGCGCACATCGAGCAAGCGGTTCCGACTGGTGGAATTGGCGGATGAGCTCAACAACGCCATGCCGGAACACGTGGTACGCAAGCTGACCCGCGGTCTGGACCGGCGGCATCAGACGGTGACCGGTTCGCGCATTTTGATGCTCGGCCTGGCCTATAAGCCGAACACCGGTGACGTACGCGAATCGCCGGCGTTGCCGATCGCCAAGATGCTCATCGAGGCGGGCGCCACGGTCCGGTTCGCCGATCCGCACGTCACCGAAGAGCCCAACATTCCGGGATTGACTCAGGTCGAGTTGACCCCGGAGGAGATCTCACGGGCCCACGCCGTGCTCATCGTCACCGATCACGATGACTTTGACTACGAAACCATCGCGGCAAAGGCCCGTTACATATTTGACTGCCGGCATCGGCTGCCTCTCTCCAAGGACATCGAGTCGCTATGAGCACGGCCGCCCCCGGCAACCCCACGCAGGCAGCAACTCCGTCGTCCCCCGCAGCTGCTGCAATCTCCGTATCGCAGTCGGCTGCGGGGCCTCGCCACTGGCGAAGCCGTCCCTGACGCTAGACCGAGTCATTATCCGTTTTGCGGGTGATTCGGGTACTGGTATGCAGTTGACGGGTAATCGGTTCACTTCGGAGACGGCGTCGTTTGGTAACGACCTCTCAACGCTACCGAACTTCCGCGCGGAGATTCGGGCGCCTGCTGGAGCGTTGCCGGGGGTGACATCATTCCAACTGCACTTCGCCGACCACGACATCCTCACCCCCGGCGACGCACCCGATGTACTGGTCGCATGGAACCTCCGTCAAAGCCGAGGAGTTGGCCACAGCCCTCAAGGAGGCCATCAATGCCTCACACCACCCCACCCCCCACCAGCGCAGCAGCCGGGGCTCATTCCAACGCGGGCGTAAAGGACCGGTTGCCGTCCCTGGCATTGGTGCCACGCGCGGACAGCAAACAAGCAATGAAAGACTTCAAGTCCGACCAAGAAGTGCGCTGGTGCCCCGGATGCGGGGACTACGCCGTCTTGGCCGCAGTACAAGGCTTCCCCTGGCTCTAGGCGCCGAAGCCACCTTCGTCGCCCGCACGGTGGACTCCGACCGCCAACACCTCACCGAACTTCTCCGACAAGCCGCGGCCCACCCAGGAACCGCACTCGTGGAGATCTACCAAAACTGCAACATCTTCAACGACGGCGCCTTCGAAGTCCTCAAGGGCAAAGTGGTCTGCGGCCTATGGGCTATGGGCCGGACGATGTATGCGTACCCGGTCGGATGATCATGGCCCACCGAGGTTCACCGGGGGAGTGACCGGTGCGAGTTGAGGTGTACGCGCGCCGGTAGCGAACGCGCGTAGCACTCGAACGACTCGGGAGAGCCGAGGAAGACTCGGGTCGCCCGCTGCCGTTTTGGCCCCTCACGCCATGGGCCTACTCGCCGTGGGCGTGAGCGTGGGCCGAGGCTGGTTGCTGGAGGGGAACGGTGGACGCGGAGGAGTACCGCGCGAGATCGAGGGCCAACACGGAGTCGGTGCCCACCGGGCTGTCGATGACCGGGTCGCAGGCCAACACGGCCTGGTGCAAATTGCGCATCCGCGGCGACGGCTCAAGGCCGAGCTCGTCATGCAGCACCTGACGCAACCGCTTCACCACCTCCAACGCCTGGGCACGTCGGCCCGAGCGGTAGAGCGCGAGCATGAGTTGCGCATGCAGGTTCTCGTGGGTGGGGTACTTGGTGACCAGGGCGCTGAGTTCGCCGAGAAGTTCGTGGTGGCGGCCGAGCCGCAAGTCGGCGTCGATGCGCTGTTCGTGGACGCTGATCCGATCCTCTTCGAGACCCACGAGATGGGCCCTGAGCACCGGGCCCGCCTGCACGTCGGAGAGGGCGGAGCCCTGCCACATGGTCAGCGCACGCGTCAAAAGGGCGGACGCGGTGTGGTCGTCGCGGTGGAGATCCGCACGGCCTTCGCGTACCAGCGACGTGAAGATGTTGACGTCGAGTTCATCATTGCGGACCGCCAGCAAATATCCGCCGTCGCGAGTCTCCAGAACGCGGCGCGCAGCTTGTAAACTGCCGATGCGCGGAACACTACGCAGAGTTCGCCGTAGCTGGAGGATATAGGACTGGAGGGTGGACAGCGCCGTGTTGGGTGGCGACGTCTCCCACAGTTCATCTATGCAGGTGCTGGTGGAAACGACCTGGTTGGCGTTGAGGAGCAGCAGGGCCAGAAGCTGCCGTTGTTTTGGTGCTGTTGGGGTATAGGAGCGCCCCTGCTCGTACATGCGGAGCGGGCCCAATATGGCAAATTCCATGACGTTCTCGTTCACCTTCCAGAAGAGTGTGACGAGAGGCTCGATGATTAGGGACGCACGGAAAGACCACACAGGTAAGACGTCATGACATCACTGGGAGTCTCACGCTAGTCCCCGTGTGGGCCGCTCCGTTGGGGGACGGGCGCCCGCCGATGTTCCGTCGTGCCTGTTTCCATATGGCCATGCTGCGTCGCCTGTTCATCCCCCCGTGGCTGAAAGTCGAGCAAATCTGGAGCCAGCAGGCAGTCTATGTCACCTCAAGTCGCTCGTTCAACAGTTCACCAGTGAGTCAACAGTTCCGCATGGTGGAGCGCGTTCGGTCTTCGAACGATCCAGATAGTAACCCGCTTTGAGCTGTGTACCTATGGTCCTTCCAGCTCTCTGACGGATGGCCACTCCAGTGCCTATTTGCGCAGCCCCGGCTTCATCCAGCCGCCTAGTCCGAGCCAGGCGTGGAGTTGACGAGCGTACCTCGTTGGCGTCGGTGGTGTATCGGGTGATCGAAAGTTTGTGGAGTGCGAGAACCCCCGTCTCCGGCCCTGGTGACGGGGGTTCTGTTGCTTACAAGAGGTGAACGGAAGGAGCCTCAATATCCTTACGTCATCAACTAGTTGCGCACGGTCATAGCCGGCGAGTGGGCTGGCTGATTCATGCGGCTCCGGCTAGCTCCCAGTGCGGAGTGCGCTCGTAGCGCGGCTGCCACACGCTGCGGCACAGGAAACGCAGCGGCGGCGACAGGAGGGACAAAATCTGGGACCTGGTGCTGTCCGGGGCCCCGTCGAGCAGCCAGGGAAAGAAGGAAGAGGCTCCCTTGAGTCCCACCTGGCGGCGCTGCTCATCGCAGAAGGCGCGCCATTCCTGCTGGCTGAGGACGCTCTGCACCAGCGGCAGGGCGTTGGCTTCCTCGCGGTCGAGGTGGGTGAGCAGCGAGGTGGAGAAGTCCTCCGCGTACTCGCGCAGTCGGAACCGTCGATCGTGGGAAAGGGCCGCATCGATCTTCCGGATCATGGGGTCCATCTCGGCATTCTCGGCCTCCATCGATTCCAGGATCTCCAACTCCTGGGGCTGGCCGGCCAACCGGGTGCGCATGGCGGGCCACAACACGCAGTCCTTGGCGGTGCGTTGCACCGCTAGATATCGCTTGAGCGTGAGCCAGCCTGCGCGGATCGACGCACCATCTCGTACGTCTTCGCTGTATGAGGCGGACATCAGCAAGGCCGCGTCCCGCCGAAAGGCGTTGTGCACCGCGTACGTTAGCGTCAGATCAGCCCGGCACTGGTCGCGAGTTCCCGCTATGGCGCTCAAGAGTTGCCTCCTCATGGTGAGAAGTCTGGTGCAGATTGCTCCGAATCTTCGGGTCAGTGTGCACCTCAATTACCTCCGGTGCAAGTTGTTCCATACCGCAGAAGTGGCTCCTGACCGGGCAGGCGGCCGAGTTGAGGTAGGAAACTCCGGCAATTCGGACCGCCATGGAACCAGCCGCATCGCGCCGCAATTGCGCCACGTTGCGAGATGAATACGGCGCGTGTCCGGCACGGTCACTCGCCACCGTGAAAGAGCCATTGTGGCGCGCTTCCCGGCGGTGTGACGGTACGCATCTTCCGCCCGTACGGAACGTCTGTTTTGCGTCGCTCCTGCGCGAAGTGGCCGAGCGTCGCCGGGGATGCGAAGTGGCCACTGACGCAAGGGCGCGCCAGGCGAGGCCGGATGGTCGGCGTGGGCCGTTGACGCGGGGGCCCGGCGAAAGGTGCGAAAGCCGTTGAGATGCGGCGAGTTGGCCGCGGTGAGGCTACGGGGCGGGGTGCGGGCTGCTCGTCTGCGGACCTCGCAGGAGGAGCGGGGCCGCGGGAACGCTGATCGGCGCGGTGGGTTGCGCTGCGGAATAGTCCGCTATGGCCTCGCTGAGCGCGCGGTGCATGGTGGTCTCCCTGGAGTGCGGCCAGATCAACGCGAGCGCCGAGTCGGGCAGTCCGACGACCGGGACGAACGCGACGTCGCGGCGGCCCTGATGGGTTGCGGTGGGGGCGCACAAGAGCATGGAGCCCAGGCCCGCGGCCACGGCGGTCAGCCCCTCCTGGAGGGTGCATACCAAGGCACCTGTCGCGATGAGGCGTCCACCCGGCGTGGTGGCCGGGGTCATGAACTCTCGCCAGTAGCGGGGAGCCGGGCCGCGGAGGCCGATGAGACGGCACTCGACCAGTTCCTCCGCCGACAAGGACAGGCGCCCCGCGAAGGGGTGTCGGAGCGGGACCGCCAGCAACTGGGGCTGCCGGGAAAAGACCGTACCGATCACCAGGTCGGGCTCCGCCACCGGCAGGCAGACGATCGCGGCATCCACCTCGCCACGCCGCACCGCGCCGAAGGGGTCAGCCAGCGGTATCTCGACCGGCGCCACCTCGCACCGCGGATGGCGCGCGTGGAAGGCCCCGATCGCGCCCATGACGAGTTCATCGGCCGAGCCCAAAAAACCCACCCGCAGCGTGCCGTCCAGCCCGCCGCGAGCGGCAGTGCGGGCCCCGTCGACGGCGGTTCGCAGCGACTCGTAGGCGGGCCGGAGCTCGGACAGGAAGCGCTCGCCGAGCGGGGTGAGGGACACCCGCCGGCTGGTGCGCTCCAACAACCGGCCGCCGATGCGCCGCTCCAGGGCGCTCAGCAACTGGCTGACCCGGCTCTGCGAGACGTACAGCCGCTCGGCGGCGCGACCGAAGTGCAGTTCCTCGCTCAAGAGCAGGAAGCACTCCAGTTCCCGGATCTCCACACCGCCGCTCACACCACAGCCCTCCAGCCTTCCTGGCGTCCTCATCGATGAATCTGACTCATACAAGGATGAGGATTTAGCCGTTGTTCCCGGCCGGGGCCGGCTGAAGGCTGGAGCCATGCCCCAAACTCCCAAGCGTTCGCACCTGACCAGTGCGTCCGCAACCCCGCACGTGCCGCAACCCACCCCTGCGGCCTCCGCCACGGCCGACCCCCACACTCCTGACCATGCCACTGCCCCAGGCCCTGACTCCCGCACGCCGCCCCACGAGCGTACGGCGGTCGGAGCGAGCGATGCGGGCGAGCGGGCGACGGTACGGAGCTGGCTGGCCGTGCTCACCGTGGCCATTGGCATCTTCTCCGTCGTCACCACCGAGATGCTTCCGGTCGGCCTGCTGACCTCGATCGGCTCCTCGCTGCACATCAGCGACGGCATGGCCGGTCTGGCCATGACCCTGCCTGGTCTCGTCGCCGCCGTCGCGGCGCCGCTGCTCGCCGTCACCATCGGGCGCCTGGATCGCAAGCGGGTGCTGTGCGCCTTGATGGTGCTGCTCATCGGGGCGAACCTGCTCTCCGCCATCGCACCCACCTTTTCCATACTGCTCATCGCACGGGTGCTGGTGGGACTGAGCATCGGCGGCGTGTGGTCCATCGCTGCCGGGCTCGCCGTTCGCCTGGTCCCGGAGCGGTCCGTCCCCGCCGCCACCTCGGTGATCTTCAGCGGTATTGCCGTGGCCTCGGTGCTCGGCGTGCCCGCCGGGACGCTGATCGGCGACCTCGCCGACTGGCGCGCGGCGTTTTGGGTGATGGCCGCGCTCGCGCTGGCGATACTCGTCGCCATGGTCGTGCTGCTGCCACCGCTGCCGGCGAACCAGTCGATCCGGCTGCGGGAGCTGCCCGCGCTGCTGCGCAACCCGACCCTACGCGTCGGGCTCATCACCACCGCCCTGTTGGTCACCGGCCACTTCGGCGCGTACACCTACATCCGCCCGGTGCTCGAAGAGGTCTCCGGCGTCGGGTCCGGCCTGATCAGCACGCTGCTGCTGGTGTACGGGGTGGCCGGCATCGCCGGAAACTTCCTGGCCGGGGCGCGGGCCGGGCGGGACCCGCGGGGCACGTTGATGCTCCTCTCGGCGCTGCTGACCGTTGCGGTGGTGCTGATCGCGGTCGTCGGTGACTCCACGCCGGGCGTCATCGTGCTGCTCGTCGTGTGGGGGCTCGCCTACGGTGGCGTGTCGGTCAGCGCCCAGGGGTGGATGCTCCGGGCGGCTCCGCAGGCCCGCGAGGTGGGGTCCGCGTTGTTCGTATCGGTCTTCAACCTCGCCATCGCGCTGGGCGCGCTGCTCGGCGGCCGGGCAGCGGACGGCATCGCCATGCCAAGCGTGCTGTGGTTCGGCGGTGCACTTGCGGTGCTCGCGCTGGCGAACCTGTGGGTGTTCGGGGGACGGGTGATGCCTCGGCAGCGATAGGGGGCGGGGCGGGGCGGGAAGGGGGCGGGGCGGCGATGACGCGGCCCCGTGCCCCGTCATCTCGCCTCGTGCCCCGCCCCGTGCCCCGTGCCCCGTCACCCCGCCCCGTGTGCTTTGCGCGTGCTCGGCTGGCTTCGTAGGCCGCGGGGAGCACCGCGGGGAGCTTTGTACGCTTCGTATGGTCGCTGCGCGCGCTCCAGTGGGCCTTGTCAGGCAGGCAACTGGGTGCCCGCCGGGAGTTCGATGCCGAAGTCGGTGGCGAGGGTGTGAAGCACCTCCGCGGCGCTGGTCAACTCGCGCTTGTTCACGGACCCATCGCCGTGGGTGTGGATGAGCTGGCGGCCGAACAGCGCACGGTGGGTGTCGATGCCCGGTTGCTGGGCGACTAGGCGGTGATGAAACGGCGACCGGGGGTGGGTGGCCATGTACCAGTTGGCGACCATGAAGTCGGCGGGCTCGAACGGCTCTTGACTGAAGGCGTAGAGATCGCTCCATTCGTCACCGGCCGAGTGCACCTGAAGCACCCACAGGTCGTCCGACCCGCCGCCCGGTTCACGTACCAGGCGCAACTTCCATGCTCCGCGGTCCCATTCGGTATCCGCCAGCAACGGAACGGCTTCCAGCAGCGCCGTCGTACCAAAACCGACATCGGCGAGATAGGGCGTTTCCGAACCTGGTACGCGGACCAGCAACGTCATATGCGTACGCGGGCGCACTCCGCCCGTCCCCGGTTGACTGACCCGCACCCGGGCCGCGAGGTAGGTCACGTGGAAACCGAACGCGCGGAGCGCCGTGGCGAGCAGCGTGTTGTGCTCGTAGCAGTAGCCGCCACGGGCCGAGCGAACGAGCTTGCGCTCCAGATCGGGCAACGCCAGCGACGGCGGTGACCCCACCATGGCATCGCCGTTCTCGAAGGGGATGTGGAGTAGGTGGGCGCGGTGCACAGAGCGCAGGGTGTCCGCGTTCGCTACCCGTTCCCCCGACCACTGGACTCGTGACAGATAGGCATCGAGATCCAGTGCGCCGGTGTCCTGATCAGCAGGCATGGACATCTCCTTCCACAACTGAGAGATCTGCGTAGGGTGACATGACGTTGACGGTAGTTCGCCCAGTGCGCGATGGCGACGGACCTGTGAGCGGCATCATGTAGTCCGCAAGACGTAGGACCCGGTGGGACCCCGGTGGGGCCGCTCGCGCCGGTTCGACCGCCCCGCGAGTGTTTTCCGACGCCACCGCCGGCGCCATCCACAGCGCGGGTCCACAGTGCCCGACTACCCCGACTACAAGGCAACCAGCGACCACGCCTGTGTTGGATCGCCCCATCACGCCCGGATACCGTCCGCCGGGACCGTCAGCCCGAAGTCGAAGAGCTCCGGACGCCCGACGCTCTTCCAGCATTCGATGGCATCCGCGCGTTCAGTGACGAGATTACGCGGACCCCACCGGCCGCCTCAAGGAGCCTTGGGGAGCGCCGCCACGGCCCGGCCCCACGGGAAGCTCGGGGCGTTGCCCTGCTTCGGCGGGTGCGGCTCGTACCCGCCTGGGCCGATGAGAACGGAAACGCCCTGAGCGCGTAGCGTCTCCACGCTGCGAGGCACTGCGGGCTGCGCGCCCTGGGCCTGGTTGAAGTACGGCATGGCGACGACCGGTACGCCCATGTGCACACCCTCGGAGACAAGGCCGATCGCGAGGGTGTCGGCGATCCCCGCCGCCCATTTGTTCAGACTCGTGCAACTTAGCGGCGCTACGAGCATGGCGTCGGCGAGTGGCAATGTGTCCTTCTGGCCCGGCAACTTGTACTGCGACCGCACCACATGCCCCGTCAATGTCTCCAGTTCGCCGAGCCGGTCTTCCCACCATCGCGCGGCTGACGGGGTGAGGACCAAGCAGGTGTCCCAACCCGCGGTGTGCGCGGCACGGATGCCTTGGTCGATGTGCTGAGTGGGCCCCGCCGCGCAGGCGATCAAATAGAGAACACGTGTCATGCACGGAGTCCACACCGCTTGGCGAGCCTGCGCAATTGCCCGTGCGCCTGGTTCCTCCATCACAGGGTGACGCGCGGGCGCCCGCACAGGCGGTAGGTCGCTTTCTGTGGCTCCGGGTGTGCGGACCTGACATTCCGTCGCCTTCGAAAGGCGAGAGGTCCCGTCGTGTCCGGGGGCGCGTGCCACCGTCAACACGCCGGCTCGTACTGCCTGGGAAGGGTTGATCGTTGCGCTCGCGGCTGGTGCGAGGAGTACCGTTTTGGTGTCGAGTCAGACCAAGGAGTCCGCTATGGCTGAAGGCACTGACACGCTCGGCGACCGTGTTTGCAAGTTACGCAAACGCCGTGGCCTTTCCCAGCGCGAGCTGGCTACCGCATCCAAGGTTTCTCTCGCTACTGTTCGCCAACTGGAGCAGGGGAATGCTGGTAACACCAGGATGGAGACGGCTCGCGCGCTGGCCGCCGCGCTGCGAGTGCCGACGACAGAACTCATGCGGCTCAATCCACCAGAAGAGATGTCACCGGACTCCGCTCCGTGGCAGCCCCTCGAACGGGCCGTCGTTGCGCCCCGCCTCACCTTCTTGGACGACGAGCCGACCATCGCCGGTCTCACAGCAGGCATGGAAGAAGCGCGCAGGCTGCACACCGCCAAGCAGATGGCGGACGAGGTCATGGTGCTCGCGCCATTGCTCCGAGACGCCGATGCGCTGGGCACCGCGCCAGAAGTACGGTCGGTACGCGCCCAGCTTTTGCACATGGCGGGAGCCCTGTTGACGCAGGCCAGACAGTTCGAGGGAGCCGAGACCGCGCTTCGCCGTGCTTTGGACGATGCGCCCGACCACGTGCGCGCGGCCTCGATCATCGCTACCTGGGCGTGGCTTTTGATGCGTCAAGGACGCCTTGGGCAGGCGCGGGAAATGGCGCAGCAATGGGCGGACGACTGCGAACCCAAGCTGTCACGCGCGCCAGTGGAAAGCATCGCCGCGTGGGGATGGCTGCTGTTGCACGGCGCGTCCGCAAGCCTGCGAGATGCCCGTGACGGCGAAGCCGACGACATGATGCGGCTCGCCCGCGCGGCGGCCACAGTCACGGGCACGATCACCCCCAGCGCCACGCGGCCCGACCCGTGGGGGCCGGTGGTCGTTGCGTACAAGGCAGCCGAAAAAGGCGTGATCCTCGATCGGCCAGATGACGTGCTGCGCGCCGGGCAACGGCTGAAGGGAACAGGGGAGGGCCAGGAGACTGACTATCACCGCCATCGGCTGGACGTTGCGCGCGCCTACACGATGGTGCGCAAGTACACGGAGGCGGCGGAAGTGCTCGGCGCGATCCACTGCGCTCAGCCGGAATGGCTGGCACAACAGCCCTACGCGCAGGACACTATGGGCCGCGTCATCGAGCGGCGACGCACCCTTACACCGGAGATGCGGAAGTTGGCCGACGCGCTCAGCGTGCCGATGTAGCCGACTAGCACTTCGCACGCGGGCCCGCTGAGACAGCTATTGAGGCCCCAACCAGGCAGCTTTACGGTCAGTCATGAAGCAACTACCCCCGATGACGCCGGAGGCTGTGCCATGCCGACCGAAGCGACCACCCCCGCCCCGCGCCATGACTGGATTCCGCCCGGTGGTGGGGTGCACTGGAGCCGGGTCGGTGACCTCGGTTGGCACACGCTGACCCTGTCCACCTACCTCGGTAACCGCGTCCTCGCGCACCTCGGGGATGGGACCGGAGCGGTGATCCAAGAGGACATCGGCCGTCAGATGACCTGGCTGACCGAGCCCCACGCACGGGCCGTTAAACACCTGTACGGCGACGACAAGGTCACGGTCTCCGGTGACGACAGTTCGTACGGTTCGGGCTCGGGGAGTGTCAGAAAGCCGTGAGCAGGTCGAACGGGCGCCTGGTCAGCTGGCCGGGCGCCGCCGAGTGAGCTTGCCCGTGGCTACGTGATGCATGACGGCCAGCGGCAGACTTACGAACCCATCGGCGCAGAGCCAAATGGTTCAGCCTCGTTCTGGGGACTTAGCAGGCCCGCCAGGAGGAGATTCTGTCGTTGGCCGTCGATCCGATGTTGGGGCGGGACTCGCCCGTGTTGACGATCGCCAGCAGCGAGCCACCGTATTTTGCGTGGTCGTAGGGACAGACCCGGGAACCCGTGCGGTTCCACAGAGCGGTGGTGTGATCGTTCATGTGGCTGCCGACGTTGGAACGACTAGTTCCCGGTACGAAGAGGAAACGGCCTTCGTAGTTACTGTCGCCCCACATGCATACGGCATTGTTGGGGCAGTCGTTGGGGTTGGCACTTGCTTGCGTGGCTCCTGCGACAACGGTGGTCGCTGCGATGCATGCCGCCGCGACGACGCCGCCAATCAGACTCTTCTTCATTTTCTGCACCCTTCTCTCGTCGGTCTCCGTACCACCTGCCGACGCAACCTCTGCCTCGCTGGCATAGAGATTGAGGCAATGCTGCTGCTTCATTCTTTTTCGGTAGTGAATTCGACTTGCGGGTCGCTAGCTAAGCGCTTCCAGACGGTGTGGCGGATAGCAGCTCCCGGCGTACGTGCTTCGCCGCGACTGCGTAGCGCAACACCGCTTGCGTCCGCCGTCCGTCGTCCGCTGCCCAACCCGGAAGTCCCGGTCCCACGCCCGGCTCGGTCCCGGCCCGCCTCCGTTGCCGTCCGCTCAGCGATAGCCGGTCAGCCCGTCCGTCAACTCCTCCTCGTCGCCGTCCCGGTGGGCGGCAAGGGCCTGTTGGAGGGCGAAGGTGCCCCGAATCGTGGTGATGCGGCGGGCTAGATCCCCGTTGGGCCGGCCGCCCAGTGCGAGCACCCGCGCCAAGAGGTCATCGCCGTAACTGGCGCCGATGGCCGCGAGGTCCTCGGCCGGGTCGCCTAGCGCGACCTCGTCCCAATCGACAACGCCGCTCAGCCGCGGCAGCCCGTCCGCGCTCTCCCAGAGTGCGTTTTCGGCCCCGAGGTCGCCGTGCACCACGGCCTCGACGCGGTGGGGGAGGCCATCGAGCGCTGCGACTTCCCGCTCGGCCCGCAGGCGCCCGGTATCGGACATGAGGGCGAACAACTTCGCGCGTACGTCAGCAGCGAACTGCTGCCACTGATCCCTGGGCGCATGGGGCAGCGTCGCGCGTACCGCCTCGTCGGAGCCGGCATCGGCCAGCCCGGCCAGCAGCACGGCGTACTGCTTCGCTACGGCATCGGCTAGCGCAGAGCTGTGCAGCGCGCCCGGCTCCAACGGAGCGCCGGGAATGCGGCTGAGTACCAAGTACCGTGGGTCATCCGGGTTTTGATGTACCCCCTGCGCCAACGGTTCGGGTGTGCGGAAGCCGAGGCTGAGCCCGGCGAGTGTGCGCAGCACGGCCGCTCGTGCGGGTAGCCGGTCGGCCGCTGCCTCGGTGCGGGGCAGGCACACCACCCGGTTCGTACCGAGGACCACGCGATAGAACTGCCCCTCGCGGACCGCGAGGCCGCCCGGGTCGTCGTCGGGCAGCAGCCGACTCAGCAGCGCGCGATGCGCGTCAAGGAACTCCATGTGTGGCGCGAACCTTCCTTATCCCGCGAGGCGCCTGCCCCGACCTGCCTGAACCTGCCTGGCCGAACGTGCCCGGCCCGGCCCGCCCTGCCTGGACCTTCCCGGGCCCCCGTGTCGGGGAGGCCGCCGTACGGGTGGGGCTCAGCGTGCCGCCCATAGCCGAGACGGCCGGGAAGGCGCAGGAAGGCGACCGCGGCCCGCACCGTACGACAACTCGTCCGGTGCGGGCCCACGGCCAGGGCGTCGATGCGCAGCCCGTAAGCCAGCACACCGCCAACTACGGGGCTATAACGGTCACTTCAGCACCTACCGACCCGGCGAGCAGAACTCGGCGTCGAACATCTTCTCGTACGGGGCGCCCTCCGCCAGCCAGTCGCCATTCATCTGGAAGGTCAGCGAGTGCGCGCCGTCGCGGGTGGTGGCGGAGCTGGTCAGCGAGCCCCAGACGATGCCGTCGTGGCCCCAGACGGTGACGCCGCAGGACAGGTCGCGGGCGATGAGCCCGAGCCCGTACCGATAGTGCTGGCCGGTCTCGACGGTCGTGTACATCTCCTTCATCTGCTGTTGGGGCAGGAGCTTGCCGCGGTTGAGTGCGCGGAAGTACGTGTTCAGGTCCCCGCTGGTGCTGATCAACTCGCCGGTCGCCCCGGACCAGGTGGGGCTGTACTCGGTGGCGTCGTAGATCTCGGGCCCGGGGTTGGGCGCGTAGAGCTTGGAGTATCCGACGGGGTGGGGGGCGGGCAGGGCGGTGTCGGTGCCGGGGAACGATGTGTGCTTCAGCCCGAGTCGCTTGATGATGCGCTTCTCGGCCTGGTGCGCGTAGGTGTCACCGGTGACCTTCTCGATGACCATCCCGGCGAGCACGTAGTTGGTGTTGGAGTAGTGCCAGCCGTCACCGGGCTCGAAGTACGCCGGGTACTTCAGTGCCATGGCGACGATCTCTTCGGGCTTCTTGACGTCGAATCGGTGCTTGAGGAAGCCGGGACCGTTCATGGTCTCCTGCCACTCCGGGGTCTCGACGCTGTCGTGGATGCCGCTGGTGTGGTTGAGCATCTGTCGCACGCTGATCTTGCTGGCGTCATAGCCGTTCCCCTTGACCACGCCGGGCAGCCACTTCTCCACCGAGTCATCGAGGTCGAGCCTGCCCTCGGCCTCTAGCTGGAGTAGCACGGTGGACATGAAGGTCTTGGTGATGCTTCCGGCCCGGAAGTGATCTGCCGCAGTCCGCTTGCGCTGCGTATCGGTGTCGGCGTAACCGGCCGACCCGAACCACTTCTTCCCGTTCGCCGTCTGGGCCTCGCCTGCCACGCCGGGCATCCCGGCCTTCACCAAGCCGTTGAGCGCATCCTGGGTGGGCTGGTGCGACCTGCTCGCCACGGCCGCTGGCGCCCCGCCGTCCACCGGTGAAGCCATCGCGGGCCCGGCCAGTGCGACCGCACCTACGGCAGCCGACACGGTGATGCCGATCAACGCACGCCGAACCCGTACGGAAGAACCGAACATGACGCCCCTCTCGCTGCTTGTTAGGTAACCCTTTCTTAGTCAGCCTAAGTGATCATGGCCAAAAGTGCCGCACGCTTCGCGACCGCCAGTGGGCCGCACCGGATGTGGGTATCTGCCGCATCTGCCGTACGCAGTACGCCCGTTGCGGCCATCGCGCGGGCGGCGCGGCTCGTCACACGTGTGGGGCGGTACGCGGTGACCGACGGCCCTCGATGCTTCCGTGCGCCCCCGGAGCGCGGAAACCGGAACGGTCCGAACCCTGCTGCTCTGTGGCTAGGTACGGCTATCCTCCACGCATCCGGCGGACGCGCAGCGGCCCCGGACGCCTACGGAGAGAACGGGGGGGGCTCCATGGCAGGTGTGGAGCCTGATGTCCTGCGCGACCGGTACTGGCTGAACGGGGCCTGGGGCCAGGGCGCCGGGTCCACCTACTGGTCGGGTTACGACCGCACGGAACGCACGTCCGTGTTCGTCCAGCAGCTCCACCCACGAACAGCGGGGGACGATGCCAAGAGCGGTGCCTGGCCCCCGGGCGCGCTGGCCCGTCAGGTGCATCGCATGCAACTGCCCGAGGAGTCACACCTCCTCCAGGTGCGCGACGTCATCGAGGAGTCGGGCTCCCTGTGGGTGGTGATGGAGCCCGTCGTACCCCGCTCGCTCTTCTCCGTGATGCGCGACCATCGACGCCTCACCCCCGTGGCAGCGGCGAATATCGGTCTTGAAGTGGCCACCGCCCTCGAAACACTGCACGAGTCCGGCACGGCACACGGCCAGGTCGGTCCGCGCGGCATCCTCTTTCGCCACGACGGCACGGCGGCGCTGCCCGGATACGGACTCGTCCCGCCGGGCCCCGGTGACGCGGCGCCCCCGGTGCACCCCTGGCGGCCCCATTCGCAGTACACCGCGCCCGAATTGACGGCGAGCCGCAAACAGCGCGACGCGTCACGCGGTGCGCCCACCCCGCAAGGTGATCTTTGGGCGCTGGGCATGACCCTCTTCGAAATGGTGGAGGGCCGCCGACCCTCGCGCGGGCCCATGCCCTGCGCGCCGGTCAAGGCGCTACGGGATGCCCGCCCGCCACACGTGCACCGAGAGAGGGAGTTCGCGCCGCTCATCGAGGGCTTACTCGCGCCTCATCCGGGTGCCCGCCCGAAGGTGGCATCCGTCACCAGCTCGCTGAGGGCCGCCGCCGGCCGCCAAGAGCCCGTATCGGATAGCCACTGGGCGGTGTCCACCCGAGCCCGGCGTACCCACTGGCAACGCATCCGCCGCTTCCTGCTCCAACTGGGCACCCTGATCGGCAGCCGCATCGCTGCGGCGTTCATGGCCGGCGTGGTGGCGGCCATGCTCGGCCTGCGGCTGGCCGGCAAATCCGCCGCTCCGGACGTCGGCACGTCGTTCCTGTCCGCCGCCGTCCTCGGCCTGGCCTCCGGGCTCGTCGTCCTGACCGGAAAGTGCCTGCGGCACATGGCGGCGTACGTCATCGACCGCTGTCGGCGCAGCCCCATGTCCGATCCACCTGCACAAGCCCCGCCTCCACCAGCCTCGCCCACACTCGAACCGCCCACCGCCGCGCCTCCCTTACCAGCCACCGCATCGAAACCGGCCGCACCGGGGCGCGAGCCGACGACCACCGCACCACAGCCACCAACGGCTACTGCGAAACCGTCAACGGCCACTCCGAAGCCAACGCCAACATCAGTCGCGTCAACATCAGTCGCGTCAACACCAGCCGCGCCAACATCAGCCGCGTCAACACCACCCGCGCCAACACCGGCCGCACCAGCCCCCTCCGCGCCGCCCCCCTCCGCAGCGCCAACGGCCGTACCAACGCCAGCCGTACCGCCGCCAGCCGCGCCAGCGCCGGTTTCCCGCGAGGAGGCTCTCGCCGGTCCCCCTGCACTCCGCGGCTGACCCTGCGAGACGGCCCCGCGCGCGTCGGTACGCCGGCCATCCTTGAATTCGCCCTGGACGTACCGGAGGGGCACCTGTGGGCCCGGCAGCCGGAGAGCCCGTCCGCACGCCTCATGCTCATCGCATCGTCACGTACCGCGGGACGCATCGTGCCGCCCGCTCGCAGCTACCAGGCGGGTCGCGCCCCTCAGCAACCGGCTACCTTTGTCTTTACCGCCCACGAACCCGGCGAACACCGGTTGCGCTTCACCGTCTACGACCGCGGATACGGCGTCGTCCTCCAGGAACTCGACGCCACCATGAACATCGAGCCACCGTCCGTGGCGGAGCCGTCCGCCACTTCCCACCCCAGCAGATTCTGCCGTAACCCCCCGCCCGCCCGTAACTCGGACACCTCCGACCCCTTGGTCGATGTGTCCAGCCGATACTGCGCGCCGGAGTCATGAGCAGTTGGACGAGAACATCAGCCTGACAGCCAATCAGAACGCCAGTGCCGGGTACCGCCTGCTGCCCCATGCTCCGGCCAGCGAACCGCGTGACCTGACCGTCTGCATCCGCATACCGGGCAAGGACGTGCAGCCGATGATCAACCTCTGGAGCGAGTCGTTGGTGCTGCCGCGCTCCCGTACGCGCGAGCACTGGGCCCATTTGGAGGCGAATGTAAGCAACATCAAGGACCTCACGGCCCAACTTCTCGCCGACTGGAAGGCGTTCGTGGACTTCCAGCCCACCGATCAGGCGACCCGCCGCCCCATCGGCGTACGCCCCTATGCCACGGCCGCCGACCTCAGCACACGCCCACCGTTGGAGGTGGAGGCACGCGTGGCGGAGTTGGCCCGCAGCGGACAGCACCTGCTAAAGGAGTTGCTGAAGGGAAGCAACCCGAACCTTGCCCGGTTCCGCGCCTACCTCATCAGCGCCCTAGAACGCCGGGACCTGCGCATACGCTTCGACTCCGACCTGGAGCTGCCCTGGCCGATGCTGGCGGTCGGCGACGGCGCACCGCCGATACCGGGGCAGCCGCCGACCGCCGACCCGTTCGACCTCTTCCTCGGTCACCGGCACCTCATCGAGTCCGCTTCGGGCGAGTACGAGACCGACTACTACTACGTCGCCGCTCGTTCCCGCCCCGTCAGCAGCGCCAACGTCGATCACACGTTGCACAATGTCGCGCGGGCGCCGGAGGTCATCAAGCTCCTGGACGACCAGACGGAGTTGATCGAGCGCACGCACAGCGATGTACTGCTGGCCGATCTGGCCATGGCGCACTTCGACGAAGACCTCATGTACTTCTTCTGCCATGGCGCGGTGATCACCGATGGCGACTCGATCTGGCAGGCGTTGCGGTTGACCGACCCCCGGACCCTGCACGCCGGCCGGATTGGCAGCACCCGCGAGCTCCACACCGAGGCCAACAGAAAACAGGGCGCCGTCGTCCCCTTCCACCCGTTGGTGCTCTTCAACGTCTGCTACGCGGGCGCGCCGGTGACCGGACGGTTCGCCCGCCTCGCGGCCTGTCTCATCCAACACGGTGCGCAGGGCGTGCTCGCCCCGCACATCGCCGTCCCCAAGGTCTTGGGCGTGGAGTTCGCTCTGCGCTTCCTCACCCTGTACCTCGTCGAGCGGATGGCGGCCGGCGCAGCCGTACGCGACACGGTCCGCTGGTTCGCCGCCGAGTACCGCAACCCGCTGGCACTGGTCTACGGCCTGCACTGCGGCCTGGACAGCAGGCTCGCCCCCAGCGGCCCGCAGGAAGGAGCGGACGCATGACCGCCACCCGCAACAGCAGGCGCCACCCCCGTACACCGGGCGTCGCAGGTCACCAGGCGGACGCCGCACACCAGCAGGCGGATGCCGCGCGCCTTCCCGCCGTGGCCGTACGCCTTCCCGCCGTCGCCGTACGCCGCTCCGCCGGGTTCGTGCGCCAGCTCGCGGCGGAGCCACGCCGGCCGACTCGGGCCCGCCGCCGCATGCCGCCGCTAGACCCGGCTGCCTTCACCACCGTGGACCTCGACGAGGACGGCTGGCTGCTGGCCCCCGACACCGGCGAACCCGTTCCGGCTGACCGCCTTACCGACCACCTGGCGACCTGGCTGCGGCCACCACCGTGGGCGACGGATATCGTCGTCTACGTCCACGGCTGGCGCACGGGCGACCGGGCCGCCGTACGCAACGCCCAGCGCCTCTTGGCCCTTTGCCACCAGCAGCGCAGTCATCGCCCGCACCTCTACCCGCGCTTGTACGCGGCCGGCTGTGCGCCGTGGGCCCCGTGGACCGTGGTCGTGCGCTGGCCCTCCTCGTCCCGGATCTCCTACAACGGCTACTACGCCATCCGCCGCCGAGCCCATGCGATGAGCGCCCCGGGCAAGGGATACGCGCCCCACGTTTTGGGCCACCTCCTTGGCTACCTGGATGCCGAGCGCGGCGATCCGAGAGCCGACACCCTGGTGACCTCATCCGGCCAGTATCTGCACCTGGTTGGCCACTCCTTCGGGGGCCGGTTCCTGTGTGAGGCGGTCCGGTGGGCGGCGACGGCGGGTGACACCCTCACCTGGTCCATCGCCACCCACCCCAGCCGCCCCTTCACCATCGACTCCCTCACCGCTTTCCAGATGGCGGCCCCCACCAATGCCTTCGACGGCACCTTCCGCGCGCTGCGCCCCGACGTGTGCGGCCACCAGGTGCCGCTCGGCGGGCCCATGGTCTTCACCCACTCGCGTCACGACCGGGCCACCGGCTACTGCCATCTGCACGCCGAGCACCTCCCCGGCATCGGCCACTCGGGCATGCGCCTCTCGCCGGCCCGAGGCGACCTGGCCCCCAACGACGTCTGGCACACCCGCCTGTTGCGGGCCGACACTCCCTACCCCCGCGCCTGCCTTGACCACCCCTTCGTCAACATCGACGCGAGCTGGCGCTACCGCAACACCCGCCTCAACCCCATCGGCGCTCACTCCGACTACTTCCATCCGGAATCGGCCCACCTACTCCTCAGCCTCGCGGAGTGGTCACGGCCGGAGTAAGGGCGAGGGCGAGGGGGGAACGGCGCAAGCGAGCCGGATGGCCGCCCCGGCGGCCATCGTCCACCGTGAGTCCACGTGAGGGCGTGGCGCGGACAAGGGCGGTACACGGTTTCGTCACGGCCACCCATCGGGTCTCCACCGTCCGGCCCGCCATGAGGCGCTCGATGCCCCCCGTGGACGGCCGTCTCGTTCACCGGGTCCAGCGCGGAGGTCACCTCGTCCAACAGCATGATGGGCGCGTTCTTCAACAGTGCTCGCGCAATCGACACACGCTGGCGCTCACCACCCGAAGTCTCCAGGCGACGGGCGATGATGACTTTGCGGTTGGCGGCACTGCGGCGGAAAGCGCCGAAAGGGATGGGCACCGCAGGCGGGAGCCGATGCTTAGACCTTGATGACGGTGATGCGAGAGCCGCACAGGGTGGTGAGATCCTCGGGGTCCGAGGTGAGGATCGTTGCCGGACCGGGGGCAGCGAGGGCTGTGGCGCTGAGCATGGCGTCGATGGCGTACTTGTGGCCGTGCAGACCGGTGTTGGCGATGAGGGCGGCGGCGTGACGGGCGATGGGCTCGGTGACCGGTTCGATGACGAGACGGGACAGGGTCCATTCCAGGGCTGGGCGATTGATCCGCGGATGGATCACTTCCACGAGGGTGGCTGCGGAAGTGATCACCCGTAGGTCGTCGGCGCGGGCGAGGGCGAGCCAGCCGGTGACCGTGCGGTCGCGCTGGACGGCCTTGGCTAGTCCTTCGCTGTCGAGGATCAGGGTGCCGCCTGGGGCGGCGGGGGCGGCAGGAAAAGGGGTCACGCGGCGGTCGCCCCACCTTTGTTTTGTTGCTCTCGGGCTTGGTGGAGCTGGTCGCGCAGCGCATGGATCTCTTCGTCGGTGACAGGGCCGTGTTCGGCCTCTGCCACCGCGATGAGTTCGTTGAGGTTGTCCCGCTCGATTTGGCGGGCGACGGCTGCGGCAACGTAGGCGGACAGCCCGGATGGACCGCCACGGGCCTTGGCGGCTTCGGCGATATCGCGCGGCATAGTGATCGAGTACTTGCCGGTAGGCTCACTCATGCTACTCATCCTACCTCGCATCCTCCCTGGGGTGGAGCTGGCAGAGACGGCCGCCGCGCTGCTGGTCCGACGCGATCTCGAAGCTGGGTTCGTGCGCACGACGGGACTCCAGCTGGCGTTGTTGCCGCCGGGCTTGATAGAGGCGTCGATGAATTGCTGCGGCGAGCGATGCGGGACTAGGCGTTTGTCGTCCCCGCCCGGGGCCGCGTCAGATGCCGACTGACGTCCGGCTTGCCCTCGCTGGGTGGAGGGAGCCTCACGTTCGCTGGCCGACCTGATGAATCCGATCGCGTTGCGGTCCGTGCTGACAGCGCCGCGGCTCGATCAAGATGGCGCGGTGGCCGCGGCGCAGACGCAACGGCACAAGCGCAAGGTCTTGGTCAACGCCGTGCGGTACGTCGTCGAGCAGCGCAAGTTGCCTGCCGATCCGCTCGCTGCCACCAAGTGGAGCGTGGCTGAGACCGCGACCAAGACGACCCGCGAGTGGTCGCTAACCCGAGCCAGGCGCGTTCTCTGCTGTGCGCGGTCTCCTGCGTCGGCGGTTGCCGACGGGCACGCAACGGTCTGTTTCTCCGTATCCCTTTTGGCTGTCCCGTTCGGTGAACATGCAGGTCAAAGAGGGCTCCTGAGGGCGGCAGATCCATCATGCGGCTGTTTGGCCCACACATGTCCCGCAGGAATTAATTGCGCGGTATCGGACCATTTAGATGTCGTCCGCCTAACCATGAGGAACCCCTGACCAGGGCGATCCCTGGGCGGTGGCCGCCGCTGAAATCTCACTCGCCACTCACTCGCGAGCAGTGACAGACAACGACAAAGAGCCGGACTCAGTGGGACTGGGTCCGGCTCTTCATTCATGGCATCCGCCTGGTCACATACGGATTTCCGCAGGTGGTCTGGCGAGTGCCCCCGGCAGGATTCGAACCTGCGCACACGGCTCCGGAGGCCGTTGCTCTATCCCCTGAGCTACGGGGGCGTGTCTGCCGTCTTGCGTGGCGACGGGTAGAACACTACCAGCTCACAGGCGGTGCCCATGAACGTCTTTCGGTGGCGCCTTTCCCCGTGCTCCCGCCGCTTTCGTCGTGGTCTCGCCGCGGCTGTGGCGGGGCCGCGGGGTCGGCCTCGGTGGAGGGCTGAGCTGGGGTTCTGAGGGGCGTGTGGGGGGAAGTGGGTAAGGGTGGGGCCACTTGTAGCGCATCCGGATGGAACTGTGGGGAGGCTCGGCGAAACGTCCCTCGCACGTGGCGGAAGTGGGCAAAACCCGGACGCAGCCGGAGTTGCGCGCCTACTCTTCGAGATGTGCCTGGCTTGTCCGGCCGGGTCCTTGTCGTCGACGACAACAAGGTCATCCGGCAGCTAATCAGGGTCAACCTTGAGCTTGAGGGGTTCGAGGTCGTGACCGCGGCTGATGGTGTCGAGTGCCTGGAGATCGTGCATCGCGTACGCCCCGACGTGGTCACCCTGGACGTGGTGATGCCCCGTCTCGATGGGTTGCGGACCGCCGCTCGGTTGCGGGATGACGCTCGTACTCGGCATCTACCCCTCGCCATCGTCAGTGCCTGCACGCCGTCTGATGTTGACAGCGGGCAGTCCGCCGGGGTGGATGCTTTTCTTGCGAAACCTTTCGAGCCCGCCGAGCTGGTGCGGCTCGTACGGCGGCTTGCGCGGCAAGCTGCTGGGCATGTGGCGGGGGGAGGTGAGAGCGATGGTGGTCCTGGTTCTGGGCCGGCCGAAGGGTTCGAGCCCGTTTTCCGGCCTGGTGGCTGACCGTTGCGTGGCTCTCGCCACCCTCCCAGCTACCTGGCCGTGTGGATGATCACCGGCCGAGCTCAGCTCTTGCCGCCTTCGGCGCAATGCTCGCTGCCGCCGCTGGGTCCTCTCATACGCGCCGGGCGGCCCGTGCCGCTCCGCGCTGGGTGGCGGCCCGCACCGCTCCACGCCGGGCAGTCCGTGCCGCAGCGCGAAACCCGCTCGCGAACCCACCCCCTTTCTCCCATACGCTTGCCCCGTGACCCCCGCGCAGCTCTCCCGCACCGTCGTGCACGTCGTGCGTTCCGCCGTTCAGGCTGGTGAGCTGCCCGTTCCTGCGGACGATCTGTCGTGGCTCGCCGTTGAGACAGCGGCTGTTGACGGTGGTTCGCGGAGCGGGATCGTTCAGGTGCCACCGCGGCCTGGCTCCGGTGACTTCGCCTCGCCGCTCGCCCTGCGGCTCGCCGCGGCCTCCGGTCGCGCGCCGCGGGATGTCGCGGAGGTGCTACGGCATCGGTTGGTGCGAGAGCCCGGAATCGCTCGGGTAGACGTCGCCGGGCCCGGGTTCTTGAACATCACGTTGGAGTCCTGGGCACACGTCGAGCTCGTACGAGAGGTACTCGCGCAGGGCCCGACGTACGGGCGCGGCTGCGGGCTCGCCGGGATGTCGGTGCGGCTGCGCTCGGAGGGCGGGCCGCGGGCCACGGTGGTTGCCGAGGTCGTGGAGCGGATGGCCGTCGCCTGTGGGGCCGACACCAGCAGCGGTGGCCGCTCCGCCGTCTTGGCTGATCAGCCGCAGCCCCTTCGCGTACGGGAGCCGGGGGTTGCGCTCGCGGAACTTGAGGCGCGGCTCGGGCGGGATGGCGCGCGGTGGGCCCTGCTGCGCGCTGCCGCGCACGACGCTCCCCACTGCGATCCGGCCGAGGTGCTCGCGCAGCGGGAGAGTAACCCGCTCTTTCGGGTGCGATATGCCCACGCTCGGACCTGCGCTGTGCTGCGCAACGGCCGTGAGCTGGGGGTGGAGCCGCACCCCGGTGATCCCGGGAGTGCCCACGCTGGCGCTGCTGACCCGGCCGTTCCGCTTCTCGCCCTTCTCGCTGATTTCCCGCGGGTGGTCGAGGCCGCCGCTCGGCGGCGGGCGCCGGATCGGTTGGCGCGAGAGATGGAGTTGGTTGCCGACTCCTTCTTCCGATTCCACGACGGTTGTCCTGCGCTGCCCAGGGGTGCGGAGAAACCCTCGGCCGTTCACCGTTCCCGGCTGGCCATCGCCGCGGCTGCCGGAACGGTGCTTGCCAACGGCCTGTCCCTGCTCGGCATCTCCGCGCCCGCCCACCTCTGAGTCGTTGTAGGAGACGTACGTTCATGAGTCGTTCCGCTCACCCCGCAGGGCCCCGGTACGCCGATGTGCTGCCCGAGGGGCACTATTCCGCTCCGCCCGCCGATCTCAACGCGCTCGACCCCAAGGTGTGGGCTCGTACCGTTACCCGCACCGAGGAGGGTTCGGTCAGTGTGAGCGGGCTCGATGTGCGGGCGCTGGCCGAGGAGTTCGGCACGCCCGCGTACTTCCTGGACGAGAGCGACTTCCGGGCGCGCTGCCGGGCCTGGCACGAGGCGTTCGGCGGTGCGGCCGACGTGTTCTACGCCGGGAAGGCGTTCTTGTCGCGGGCCATCGTGCGGTGGCTGCACGAGGAGGGGCTCAACCTCGATGTGTGCTCCGGTGGCGAACTGACCACCGCGCTCGCCGCCGGGATGCCCGCCGAGCGCATCGCCTTCCACGGGAACAACAAGACCGCCGAGGAGATCCACCGGGCCATCGAGGCCGGCGTGGGGCGCATCGTGCTCGACTCGTTCCAGGAGATCGTGCGCGTCGCGCACATCGCCCAGGAGCTCGGCAAGCGGCAGCCGGTGCAGATCAGGGTCACCGTCGGCGTCGAAGCACACACCCATGAGTTCATCGCCACCGCCCACGAGGACCAGAAGTTCGGCATCGGGCTGGCTGGCGGACAGGCCGCCGAGGCGGTGCGGCGGGTGCTGAAGCTGGACGGGCTTGAGCTGATCGGCATCCACTCGCACATCGGCTCGCAAATCTTCGACATGGCCGGTTTTGAGGTGTCAGCGCGGCGGGTCGTGCAGCTTCTCGCGGAGGTACGCGACGAGCACGGCGTTGAGCTGCCCGAGATCGACCTCGGCGGTGGCCTCGGCATCGCGTACACATCCGATGACGATCCCTGCGAGCCGCGCGAGATCGCCACCTCCCTCACCAGCATCGTTACCCGAGAGTGCAGGGCCGCCGGGCTTGCGGTGCCGCGTATCTCCGTCGAGCCGGGGCGCGCGATCGTTGGCCCCACGGCGTTTACGTTGTACGAGGTTGGCACCGTCAAGGAACTCGATGGGCTGCGGACGTACGTCAGCGTGGACGGCGGAATGTCGGACAACATCCGCACCGCGCTCTACGACGCCGAATACTCCGTGTCCCTCGTCTCCCGCTCGTCCAGCGCCGAGCCGATGCTGGTGCGGGTGGTCGGCAAGCACTGCGAGTCCGGCGATATCGTCGTACGCGATGCCTTCTTGCCGGCCGATATCGCGTCGGGGGATCTGATCGCGGTGCCCGCGACCGGCGCGTACTGCCGCTCGATGGCCAGCAACTACAACCATGCGCTGCGGCCCCCCGTCGTCGCCGTGAACGACGGGTCGGCGCGGGTCATCGTGCGCCGGGAGACCGAAGAGGACCTGCTGCGGCTCGATGTCGGGTGACACTTGAGGTGTCGGTACGGGCCCGGGCACAGTTCGGGAGCACCGCGTGCCGACAGGCGAAATAGACATCTCGGATACTGGACGGGTGACGGAAACTCCCGTCCAGTGAGTGAGACTGGTGCACGACGTATGTGCGGTAGAAGCAGAGGAAACGAGGTCGGATGATGCGTACGCGTCCGTTGAAGGTGGCGCTGCTGGGCTGCGGTGTGGTCGGCTCAGAGGTGGCGCGCATCATGGCGACGCACGCGGACGACCTCACGGCGCGCATCGGGGCACCGGTCGAGTTGGCCGGGATCGCCGTGCGCCGCCCCGGGCGGGCGCGCGCCGGCGTGCCTGCCGAGCTGATCACCACCGATGCGACGGCGCTGGTCAAACGCGGTGACATTGACGTGGTCATCGAGGTCATCGGCGGCATCGAGCCCGCCCGTTCGCTGATCACCACCGCCTTCGAGCATGGTGCCAGTGTGGTCTCGGCCAATAAGGCGCTGCTCGCCGAGGACGGGGCCGCGCTGCACGCCGCCGCCGAGGAGCGGGGCGCCGACCTCTATTACGAGGCGGCCGTGGCCGGCGCCATTCCGCTGGTGCGACCGCTGCGCGAGTCGCTGGCCGGGGACACCGTCAACCGGGTGCTCGGCATCGTCAACGGCACCACCAACTTCATCCTCGACAAGATGGACTCCAGCGGCGCCGGATACTCCGAGGCGTTGGACGAGGCGACCGCACTCGGTTACGCCGAGGCCGACCCGACCGCCGATGTCGAGGGCTTCGACGCCGCGGCCAAGGCCGCGATCCTGGCCGGGATCGCCTTCCACACCCGGGTGCGGCTCGACGATGTGCACCGCGAGGGCTTGACCGAGGTGACCGCATCGGACATCGCGTCCGCAAAGCGCATGGGCTGTACGGTGAAGCTGCTCGCGATCTGTGAGCGGGCGGGCGATGGTCGCTCGGTCACCGCGCGGGTGCACCCGGCGATGATTCCGCTGACCCACCCGCTGGCCTCGGTGCGCGAGGCGTACAACGCGGTCTTCGTCGAGGCCGAGGCGGCGGGTCAGTTGATGTTCTACGGCCCCGGGGCCGGCGGCCCGCCGACCGCATCGGCCGTACTCGGCGACCTGGTCGCCGCCTGTCGCAACAAGCTGGCGGGTACCACGGGCCCCGGTGAGTCCGCGTATACGCGGCTTCCCGTCAGCCCCATGGGTGAGGTGGTCACGCGTTACCACATCAGCCTTGACGTCGCCGACAAGCCGGGCGTTCTCGCGCAGGTCGCCCAGGTCTTCGCCGAACACGGCGTCTCCATCGACACCGTCCGCCAGCAGGGCAAGGACGGTGAGGCGTCACTAGTCGTGGTGACGCACCGGGCGCCGGATGCGGCGCTTTCGGCCACCGTGGAGACGCTTCGGCAGCTCGACACGGTACGCGGCGTCGCGAGCATCATGCGGGTTGAAGGGGAGTAACGAAAGCAATGACCGCAAACATCAGCGCTCGGCAGGGCACCCATCAGTGGCGCGGTGTCATCGAGGAGTACCGCGACCGGCTACCCGTCAGCGACAGCACCCCGGTGGTCACGCTCCGCGAGGGGGGTACGCCGTTGGTGCCCGCTCAGGTGCTCTCCGAGCGCACCGGGTGTGAGGTACATCTCAAGGTCGAGGGCGCCAACCCGACCGGGTCCTTCAAGGACCGCGGCATGACCATGGCCATCACCCAGGCCAAGGAGGCCGGCGCCAAGGCCGTCATCTGCGCTTCCACCGGAAACACCTCGGCCTCCGCCGCGGCGTACGCGGTACGGGCCGGGATGGTGTGCGCCGTCCTGGTGCCGCAGGGCAAGATCGCGCTCGGCAAGATGGGTCAGGCCCTGGTGCACGGCTCGCGCATCCTCCAGGTGGACGGCAACTTCGACGACTGCCTCACGTTGGCGCGCGAACTGTCCGAGAAGTACCCGGTGGCGCTGGTCAATTCGGTCAACCCGGCACGTATCGAGGGGCAGAAGACCGCCGCGTTCGAGGTCGTTGACGCGCTCGGCGACGCGCCCGACATTCATCTGCTCCCGGTGGGCAACGCGGGCAACATCACCGCTTACTGGAAGGGCTACCAGGAGTACGCGACGGCGACCTCGCAGCACGCCGCCGTAGCCTCCCGCACGCCGCGCATGTGGGGCTTTCAGGCGTCCGGGTCCGCACCGATCGTGCGTGGTGAGCCGGTCAAGGACCCGCACACCATCGCCACCGCGATCCGCATCGGCAATCCCGCGTCCTGGGAGCAGGCGGAGCGGGCCCGCGACCAGTCGGGCGGCTTCATCGACGAGGTGACTGACCGTCAAATCCTGGCCGCCTACCGGCTGCTCGCGGCCCAAGAGGGTGTCTTCGTCGAGCCGGCGTCGGCCGCCAGCGTCGCCGGACTGCTGAAGGCCGCCGAGCAGGGCAAGGTCGATCCGGGCCAGCGCATCGTGTGTACGGTCACCGGAAACGGGCTCAAGGACCCGGACTGGGCGGTGGCGGGTGCGCCGCAGCCGGTCACGGTGCCGGTGGATGCGGACGCCGCCGCCGGCCCCCTCGGCCTGTCCTAACAGTCGGTAAGCGGAGCCTGTGGGTCGGGTAACGGCAGTGCGGAATACCCGTTAACTCCCTTGGTCTCGTGCCGTACAGCAGTAGTAAAGGAGCACGGGACGGCACACGACACGCATCGTGCGCCTCCCGTGCGCCCTATGTCGCCACAGAACCTTCCTTCGATAAGCTGTACTGAATCCGCCCCGCCACAGAGCAATCGCCTCTGTGCGGCATCGCCGTAACGGCCCTCGCGGTGTTCCTTACTTCTTCGATATTTCGCAGCCCGTACACCGCAGCCCGCACCCAATCGTTGCCACACATCCGTAGCCTCACAAGGAGAGTCATCGAGCGATGGCCGGTCCAGCGTTCCGTGCCGCCGCCGTCCGGGTGCGCGTCCCCGCCACCAGCGCCAATCTCGGCCCCGGCTTCGACACCCTCGGCCTGGCCCTTGGGCTGTACGACGACGTGGTCGTCCGGGTCGCCGACACCGGACTACACATCGACATCGCGGGCGAGGGCGCAGACACCGTGCCGCGCGACGAGAACCATCTGCTCGTACGCTCTCTACGGGCCGCTTTTGACCTGCTCGGCGGCCAGCCTCGCGGGCTGGAACTGGTGTGCGCCAACCGGATTCCGCACAGCCGTGGGCTCGGATCGTCGGCCGCGGCCATCTGCGCGGGCATCATGGCCGCGCGTGCGGTGACCATAGGCGGTGCCGAGCGGCTCGGCGACGAGGCACTGCTTGAGTTGGCCACCGAACTTGAGGGGCACCCCGACAATGTCGCTGCCTGTTTGTTTGGCGGATTCACGCTGTCTTGGATGGACGCGGGCAGCGCGCGAGCGATTCGGATGACGCCGGCGGACTCCGTCGTTCCGGTGGTCTTCGTTCCGGCTCGCGCGGTGTCTACCGAGACCGCACGCGGGCTGCTGCCGCGCACGGTTCCGCATGGGGACGCGGCGGCCAACGCGGCCCGCGCCGCGCTCCTCGTGGAGGCCCTGACCAGGCGGCCCGAACTGCTGCTGACGGCCACCGAAGACCGGCTGCACCAGGAGTATCGCGCCGCTGCGATGCCGGAGAGCGTGGCCTTGATGGGCAGGCTGCGCGCGGACGGCGTCCCTGCGGTCATCTCCGGTGCGGGCCCCACGGTGCTCGCACTGGCCGAAAGCGGCGCGGCCGACAAGGTCGCACGATTGGCGGGTGAGGGGTGGGCGGCCAATCGGCTGGCTCTCGACGGTGGGGGTGCGAGCGTCCTACCGCTCGCCTGAGACACCGGACCTAGGGGCAACCCCGGGCCTGGCTGAAATGCGATTGCCGGACTTGGAGAGGGGGAATGTTTGTTGGAGCCGGTAGTGTTAACCTCAAGTCTGCACCTGTCGCCTTTTGGCCTGTTGCAAAGGCGCAGTGCTCACCGTCCCCATCCGGGACCACCCTTCTTCCGGGAGCCTCCCCAACTGCCTAAGCACCCTGCTTGAGCAGTGACGAGCACGCTCCGGAATCGGCGTGGCGGATCTGAGTGATACGTCTCTTCCGCGCGCCGGACCCAGCACCGAATTCTCTCCGCCGTCCTGGCGGACCACCGCCCCGGTCAGGTCCATGTAAAGGACCACAGCCGGACAGCACAACCGGTCGCCGAGCCAGACAGGCCGACGCCCGCTCCAGGGAAGGACCCTTCGTGAGCGACACCACCGATCTGATGGGCGTGAACGCCTCGGGCAACACCGACAGCTCTGTCGGTAATGCCGCCGCGCCCGCAACGGACGCTCCCGCCGCGCCTGCCACCGGTGCCACTGCTAGTGCCCCCAGGCGGCGCCGTTCCGGTACCGGCCTTGACGCCATGGTCCTGGCGGAGCTTCAGCAGCTCGCCTCCAGCCTCGGCATCAAGGGCACCGCGCGGATGCGGAAGAGCCAGTTGATCGAGGTCATCAAGGAGAAGCAGGCCAGCTCCGGCCCCGCCAAGAGCGCCGAGAGCGCGCCTGCCAGCGAGGCGCCGACCAAGCCCAAGCGCCGCGCAACCTCCAAGGCCCGTACCGGCGAGGGAGCCGACAAGCAGTCCGAGCAGGCGGCCGAGCAGGCCCCCGCTCAGCAGCAGATTGACATCCCCGGCCAGCCGGTCAGTGACGAGACCCCCGCAGGTGGCGAGCGCCGCAGGCGCCGCGCCACCGCACAGGCGGGCAGCCCGGAAGGCGCCGAGAGCGCCGCTGAGCCGCAGTCCGATGCCAAGGCCGACACCAAGACGGACACCAGAGCCGATGCCAGGGCCGAGCCCGCCGGCGCTGCCGCTGACAGCGGCGACGGCAAGCCCGCCAAGGGTGAGCGCTCCGAGCGTGGTGAGCGCGGCCAAAAGGGCGAGCGCAGGGAGCGCGGCAACCAGCGCGACCGCGGCGAGCGCAGTGACCGCGCTGAGCGCGGCGAGCGTGCTGACCGCGGCGAGCGTGAAGGCCGCAGTGAGCGTGCTGACCGCAGTGAGCGTGCTGACCGCGGCGACCGTGCTGACCGCGGCGACCGCGAAGGCCGCGGTGAGCGCGCAGACCGCGGCGAGCGTGAGGGCCGTCGCGGCAAGAACGACGACGGAGCCCAGAGCGGCGGCCGGCAGCAGCGCGAGAGCCGCGGTCAAAGCCAGCAGCGGCCCGACGATGACGGCGATGACTTCGAGGGCGGCCGGCGCGGCCGGCGCGGGCGCTACCGCGACCGGCGCGGGCGGCGCGGCCGTGAGGAGTTCGGTAACGAGCCGCCGGTCACCGAGGACGATGTACTGATCCCGGTCGCGGGCATCTTGGACATCCTCGACAACTACGCGTTCATCCGTACCTCCGGCTACCTCCCGGGGCCGAACGACGTCTACGTCTCCCTCGCCCAGGTCCGTAAGAACGGGCTGCGCAAGGGCGACCACGTCACCGGCGCCGTGCGGCAGCCGCGCGACGGCGAGCGGCGCGAGAAGTTCAACGCGCTGGTGCGGCTCGACTCGGTCAACGGCATGGCGCCGGAGACCGGCCGTGGCCGTCCCGAGTTCGGCAAGCTGACGCCCCTGTACCCGCAGGACCGGCTGCACCTTGAGACCGAGTCCGGCGCGCTGACCACCCGGATCATCGACCTGGTGACGCCGATCGGCAAGGGCCAGCGCGGTCTGATCGTGGCCCCGCCGAAGACCGGTAAGACCATGATCATGCAGGCGATCGCCAACGCGATCACGCACAACAGCCCCGAGTGCCACCTCATGGTCGTCCTCGTGGACGAGCGGCCCGAAGAAGTCACCGACATGCAGCGGTCCGTCAAGGGCGAGGTCATCTCCTCGACCTTCGACCGTCCGGCTGAGGACCACACCACCGTCGCCGAGTTGGCCATTGAGCGGGCAAAGCGGCTGGTAGAGCTCGGTCATGACGTCGTGGTGCTGCTCGACTCCATCACCAGGCTCGGCCGCGCGTACAACCTCGCGGCGCCGGCCTCCGGCCGCATTCTGTCCGGTGGTGTGGACTCCACCGCGCTCTACCCGCCGAAGAAGTTCTTCGGCGCCGCGCGGAACATCGAGGACGGCGGCTCGCTGACCATCCTGGCCACCGCGCTGGTGGACACCGGCTCGCGCATGGACGAGGTGATCTTCGAGGAGTTCAAGGGCACCGGCAACATGGAGCTCAAGCTCGACCGCAAGCTCTCGGACAAGCGCATCTTCCCGGCGGTGGACGTGGACGCGTCCTCCACCCGTAAGGAAGACATCCTGCTCGGCAGCGAGGAGCTGGCGATCGTCTGGAAGCTTCGCCGGGTGCTGCACGCGCTGGACTCGCAGCAGGCCATCGAGTTGCTCTTGGACAAGATGAAGCAGACCAAGTCCAACGCCGAGTTCCTGATGCAGATCGCCAAGACCACGCCCAACGGCGACTAACGGCACGGCCGCGCTGGCCGCCACCCCCACCGGGGTACGGCGCCCGTAGGCGCGCATAACGAGTGCGGCGGCTGTCAGCGCGCCGACTCGTAAGTGGGCTCAGGGCCCCTTCCGCAGCACGTCGGCGGAAGGGGCCCTTCCGCGTGAGCGGGGACGGGGCGCTGGGCACCTCGTACGAAGCTGGAGCGCCGCACGGCGCTATCCGAGGCTGCGCGGCCTGTGGTGGCCCCGTGGCAGCCCTGTAGCGGGGTTTATGGGGGCTGTGCGCCGCTACACGGCATGTGCGGGCATTGTGGGGGCGTTGTACGGGGTCGAGCGGCGCTACGCAGCGCTGTGACCGGTCGCTACTCGACGATCCACTGAGATGTGGGACACAGCATTTCCCGGCCAAATCTGCCCTAACTGATGCCACCGTATGCGGCGAAACAGCAGGTGAACAGGTATGCCACGGAACGCCGGGCATAAAGATCAGCCAGCTCTCGCACGATTTTTCGCTACCTCACGCTATGCAACCCTGACGCCCGGGCTCTCGTCTGACTAGTCACGATGGGGCGCGCCAGAAGATGGCGGCAGGGGGTAGCGGAACCACCGAGGACTGAGGAGCGCATGGCGGACGAGAGTAAGAGCGTGTCGGCGGTGCGGCGCGGCCATGGCCGAAAAGCCACCGGTCGCCGCCGTAAGACGCCGAGCAAGCGGCACCGGGCCCTGGTGCTCACGGCATGGATAACCGCGTCCGTGGTGCTCCTGGGGGGAAGCGCCCTCGGGTACGCCTACTACAAGCTCAACGGCAACCTCACCGGCGTGGACATCAACGCCGCCCTTGGTACCGACCGCCCCGATGACGTGGACAACGACTCGATGGACATCCTTGTCCTCGGTTCGGACTCCCGGGCCGGGAAGAACGGCAAGTACGGTCGCGACGAGGGCGGTGCTCGCTCCGACACCGCGATGATCGTGCACGTCTACGAGGGCCGGAAGAAGGCTAGCGTCGTCAGCATCCCGCGCGACACGCTGATCCAGCGGCCCACCTGCACGAAGAACGACAAGGAGGCGCCGGCCGCCAAGAACGCGATGTTCAACACCGCGTACGAGGTCGGCGGCCCGGCCTGCGCCGTCAAGACGGTCGAGTCCATGAGCGGCATCCGCATGGACCACTACCTTGAGGTGGACTTCTCCGGCTTTCAAAACCTCATCGACGTGCTCGGCGGCGTGGACATCACGACCACCGAGCCAATCCACGACAAGGACAGCCACCTCGACCTGGAGCCGGGCGAGCACACCCTGACCGGCGAGCAGTCGCTCGGCCTGGTGCGTACCCGACATGGCGTGGGCGACGGCAGCGACCTGGGGCGCATCAAGCTCCAGCAGGCGTTCATCAAGGCCTTGATCGACCAGGTCAAGCAAGTCGGGGTGTTCGGCAACCCCAAGCGGCTCTACGACCTGGCCGACACCTCGACCGGGGCGCTCACCACCGACTCCGATCTGGCGTCGGTTGACAAGCTGCTCGGCTTCGCACGCGGCCTCAAGGGCATCGACTCCAAGAACATGGAGATGGTCACGCTGCCCGTGCAGTACGACCCGAACGACAGGAACCGGGTGCTGCCGCTGCGCGAGAAGGCGGGCCAGGTATGGCAGGCGCTCCTCGCCGACCAGCCGATCCCCAAGTCGGCGACGAAGGGATCGGCGGGGGACGCGACGGACGCCGGCAAGGTGGTCGGCGACGACACGTCGCCCACTGGCGGGCCGGAGAAGTCGGCCGAGCCCCGCACCGAAGCCTCGACCACGCCGCCGCGAGCGGGGGGCGGGACGGAGCGCTGAGCGCGGCACGGGCTCAGCGCCGGGGCGGGGCCGCCGGAGGCGAGGGCCAGCGCGGGAGAGGGCCGCAGGGGGCAGGCGGGACCGGGCCCTGAGCTGTCGTCCTCGCCAGTGCGAAGCGTGCTGCGGGCGGGCTCTGCGGGGCTGGGGAATACCTCGCCGCCGGACCCCGTTTTGGGAGATACGGCCAGTGCTGGCAGACTGGTACGTCGGCCCCGGTTCACGTCAGGCAAGCATTCCCTTCCAGCCCGCCCATCGGGCGGAAGGGGCCCAACGACCCGGTGCCCTCCCGAAAACTAGGAGATTCCCTTGAAGCGCGAAATTCACCCCGAATACGTCGAGACCCAGGTCAGCTGCACCTGTGGCGCGTCGTTCACCACTCGTAGCACCGTAGGCGATGGCAGCATCCGTGCCGACATCTGCTCCGAGTGCCACCCGTTCTACACGGGCAAGCAGAAGATCCTCGACACGGGTGGCCGTGTGGCCCGCTTCGAGGCCCGTTTCGGCAAGAACGCCGGGTCCGCCAAGAAGTAGCGACCCAACCGGCGCCGGTTCCCGGCCGCCCCGCCCCGGGGTGGCCGAGAACCGGCGTTCTGTCGTAGCGGCGATTTCCGATGTCAAGCCGCCGCACCCACCCCCGCGCCCACCGGCGACGAGGCACCTGACCCACCCCAGCCCCTTGCGGAGAAACGAGTCCCGATGTTCGAGGCGGTCGAGGAACTGATCGGCGAGCACGCCGACCTCGAAGGGCGGCTCGCCGATCCCGCGGTCCACGCCGACCAGCGGGAGGCGATGCGGCTAGGCAAGCGGTACGCGGAGCTGACCCCGATCATTGCCACGTACCGCGACTGGAAGCGGTGCGGTGACGACATCGAGGCCGGTCGCGAACTGGCCGCCGATGACCCGGAGTTCGCCGACGAGGTCAAGGAGCAGGAGCGGCTTCGCGAGGGGTACACCGAGAAGCTGCGGCTGTTGCTCGTGCCCCGCGACCCCAGCGACGACAAGGACGTCATCCTTGAGGTCAAGGCCGGCGAAGGCGGCGAGGAGTCCGCGCTGTTCGCGGGCGACCTGCTGCGGATGTATCTGCGCTACGCCGAGCGCGTCGGTTGGAAGACCGAGATCATCGAGGCCAACGAGTCCGACCTCGGCGGCTACAAGGACGTCCAGGTCGCCGTGAAGACCAAGGGCGGCAATGGCGCCACCGAGCCGGGCCAGGGCGTATGGGCGCGGCTGAAGTACGAGGGCGGGGTGCACCGCGTCCAGCGGGTGCCCGCCACCGAGTCGCAGGGCCGCATCCACACCTCGGCCGCCGGTGTCCTGGTCACGCCAGAGGCCGAGGAGGTCGAGGTCGAGATCGGCCCGAACGACCTACGGATCGACGTCTACCGCTCCTCGGGGCCCGGCGGCCAGTCCGTCAACACCACCGACTCCGCGGTGCGGATCACCCACCTGCCCACCGGCATCGTCGTGTCCTGTCAGAACGAAAAGAGCCAGCTCCAGAACAAGGAGCAGGCACTGCGTATCCTGCGCTCACGGTTGTTGGCCGCGGCGCAGGAGGAGGCCGAGCGCGAGGCGTCCGACGCGCGCCGTAGCCAGGTCCGTACGGTGGACCGGTCCGAGCGCATCCGCACGTACAACTTTCCGGAAAACCGGATCTCCGACCACCGTGTCGGATTCAAGGCGTACAACTTGGACCAGGTGCTCGACGGCGAACTGGACGCGGTCATCCAGGCGTGCGTTGACGCCGACTCCGCGGCCAAGCTGGCCGCTGCCCAGTAGGAGGGGCCCGTGCAGCAGTCACCCGGGGGTCGCCCCCCGAACCCGCGGTCCGTACTGCTCGCCGAGGTGGCGCAAGCCACCCAGCGGCTGGCCGACGCGGGCGTGCCATCGCCGCGCTTTGACGCGGAGGAACTCGCCGCGTTCGTGCACGGCGTCAAGCGGGGTGAGCTGCACGCCGTCGCCGACACGGACTTCGATGCCCGTTATTGGGAGACCGTCGCCCGCCGTGAGGCCCGCGAACCGCTCCAGCACATCACCGGGCGCGCTTTCTTCCGCTATCTCGAACTCCACGTCGGCCCGGGCGTGTTCGTGCCCCGTCCGGAGACCGAGTCGGTGGTCGGCTGGGCCATAGACGCGGTGCGCGCCATGGACGTCGTCGAACCGCTCATCGTCGATCTGTGCAGCGGCTCCGGGGCCATCGCCCTGGCCCTCGCACAGGAGGTGCCCCGCTCGCGGGTGCACGCCGTGGAGCTGGACGAGGGGGCCTTGCAGTGGGCCCGTAAGAACGTGGAGGGCTCCCGTGTCGTCCTGCACCACGGGGACGCGCTGTCCGCGCTGCCCGAGCTGGACGGGCAGGTGGACCTGGTGATCAGCAACCCGCCGTACGTGCCGCTGACCGAGTGGGAGTACGTCGCCCCCGAGGCCCGCGACCACGACCCCTCGCTCGCGCTGTTCTCCGGCGAGGACGGCCTCGACACCATCCGCGGCATCGAGCGCACCGCGTACCGACTGCTGCGCCCCGGTGGCGTCGTCGTCGTCGAGCACGCCGACACCCAGGGCGGCCAAGTGCCGTGGATCTTCACCGAGGAACGGGGGTGGGCGGACGCCGCGGACCACCCGGACTTGAACAACCGCCCCCGCTTCGCCACGGCGCGCCGGGCCATGCCATGACGGGTGCCATGACGGACGGCACAGCAGGTGCCATGACGGACGGCACGGCAAGGGCTTGCCCGCACAGCGCAGCCGCGGCGCGCCCCAGCACAGCGCGGCAGACATTGGTCACGTACGAGGAGGTCCGTTAATGGCTCGGCGATACGACTGCGGTGACGCGACCGACCGCAAGACCGGCCTGCGTGAGGCCGCGTCCGCGATCCGCCGCGGTGAACTGGTCGTGCTGCCCACCGACACCGTCTACGGGGTCGGGGCGGACGCCTTCAGCGCGGAGGCGGTCGGCGATCTGCTGGAGGCCAAGGGCCGCGGACGCAACATGCCCACGCCTGTTCTCGTCGGGTCCCCGAACACCCTGCACGGCCTGGTCACCGACTTCTCCGAGCAGGCGTGGGAACTGGTGGACGCGTTCTGGCCGGGTGCGCTCACCCTGGTCGCCCGCCACCAGCCGTCGCTGACTTGGGACTTGGGGGAGACCCAGGGCACGGTCGCCGTGCGGATGCCGCTGCACCCGGTGGCGATCGAGCTGCTGACGGAGTTCGGGCCGATGGCCGTCTCCAGCGCCAACCTGACCGGACACCCCTCTCCGCAGGACTGCGACGCGGCCCAGGACATGCTCGGCGACTCCGTCTCGGTCTACCTCGATGCCGGGCCGACCCCGGCCGCCGTGCCCTCCTCCATCGTGGACGTCACGGGCAAGGTGCCGGTGCTGCTGCGCGCGGGTGCGCTCAGCGCCGATGAGCTGCGCGAGGTCGTACCCGATCTTGAGGTGGCCAATTGACGTCCCCGCAAGGGCGTGGCATAGCGGACGGTGAGTTCTCCCGCGATGGTGGGCTCGACCACGGTGCGGGCACCTTTCGCATCCTCCACGTCAGCACCGGCAACGTCTGTCGCTCGCCCATCACCGAGCGGCTGAACCGGCATGCCCTCGCGCACCGGCTCGGTGACCCGTACATCGGCGGCCTCGTCGTGGAGAGCGCAGGCACCTGGGGCCATGAGGGCGCGCCGATGGAGGCGCACGCCGCGACCGTGCTGTCCGACTTCGGCGCGGACCCGGACGGCTTCCTCGGCCGTGAACTGCTCGATGAGCACGTCATCCGCGCCGATCTGGTCCTCACCGCTACGCGCGATCACCGCGCGCAGGTCATTTCGATGGGGCACTCGGCCGGTCTGCGCACCTTCACGCTCAAGGAGTTCACCCGGCTCGTACGGGCCATAGACCCCGCGACACTGCCGGACCCCGAACAGGCGGGCGGCGTGGTGGAGCGCGCCCGCACCCTGGTGCGGGCCGCCGCCGCGCTGCGCGGCTGGCTGCTCGCTCCCAGTGAGGAGGCGGATGAGGTGCACGATCCGTACGGGGCACCGATCACGTTCTTTCGCAGCATCGGCGATGAGATCAACCAGGCGCTGGACCCGGTGGTCACCGCCCTGACGGGAGTGCCGACTCCGGCGTGAGTGCGGCGTGCGCCTGGCGGGGGTTGCTGCCGGGCCCATGGCGGGGCGCTCGACCTGCCCCGTAGTGGACGCTCGACCTGCCCCGTAGCGGGTGCCCCGTGGCGGAGCCCGTGCCCTGGCCCATGGCCGGCCCGCGGGGCGGCCTGCTGGGTGGTGGCGGACCGGCACGGTGGAGCGCCCGGCGCGCAGTGCCTGTCGCGCAGTGCCTATCGCGTAGCGGCTGTCGAGCAGTGCCCGTCGTGTGGGGCTTGAGATACGCGTGAGCCGCCCTGTGCCGCCATCTGAAGGGGCAGCCGCCTCCCTCCCTCGTACGAGCGACACGACAGCGCTCAGCGGCGCGAGCGCCCTATGGCGCATCGGTGTGATGCGGTGCGTGACGAGGGGTGCCAGCGGTACGCGTGCATACGCGAGGTGCGGGCCGGGCGGGCCGCCGCTTGGTGCACACACCGGGCGGGTCAGGACCGCCGGACCTACATTGGGCTTACGCCCCCTCTAGGCCCGGAGACAGTGCCATGTCCCTCATCGCCACGTCCTTGCCGAAGACCCCCTGGGGAACCGACCTCGACGCGTTGCGCCGGGCCGATCCGGAGCTGGCGGGGGTGCTGCTCGGGGAAGTGGAACGGCAGTCCGGCGGCCTTCAGCTCATCGCGGCAGAAAATTTCATCTCGCGGGCCGTGCTGACGGCGCTGGGCTCGCCGCTGGCCAACAAGTACGCCGAGGGCTACCCCGGCGCCCGCCACCACGGCGGCTGTGAACTGGTGGACCTCGCCGAGCGGATCGCCGTGGACCGGGCCAAAGCCCTGTTCGGCGCCGAGTACGCCAACGTACAGCCGCACTCCGGCTCTTCGGCCGTGCTCGCCGCATACGCCGCGCTGCTGCGTCCTGGCGACACCGTCCTTGCCATGGCCCTGCCGCACGGCGGACACCTCACGCACGGCTCACCGGCGAACTTCTCCGGCCGCTGGTTCGACTTCGTCGGCTACGGCGTGGACCGTTCCACCGGCCTCATCGACTACGAGCAGGTCCGCGCGCTGGCCCTCGCCCACCGCCCCAAGGCCATCGTTTGCGGCTCGATCTCCTATCCCAGGCACCCGGACTACGCGGCTTTCAGGGAGATCGCGGACGAGACGGGCGCCTATCTCATTGCGGACGCGGCCCACCCCATCGGGCTGGTCGCGGGCGGTGTGGCGCCCAATCCGGTCCCGTACGCGGATGTGGTCTGCGCCACCACACACAAGGTGCTGCGCGGCCCCCGAGGTGGCTTGATCTTGTGCGGTGCGGGCCTGGCCGAGCGCATCGATCGGGCGGTCTTCCCCTTCACCCAGGGCGGCGCCCAGATGCACACCGTCGCCGCCAAGGCGGTCGCCTTCGCGGAGGCGGCAACGCCCGGCTTCGCCACGTACGCCCATCAGGTGGTCAGCAACGCGCGCACGCTGGCCGAGGTGCTGACGGGGGAGGGGCTCGATCTCGCCACGGGCGGCACCGATACCCACCTGATCAGTGCCGATGTCACCGGTCTTGGCCTCGACGGGCGTACCGCACGGGGGCGCCTGGCCGCCGCCGGGATCGTCTTGGACACCTGTGCTCTGCCAAGCCCCGGCCGGCCCGCCGGATATCTGAAGGGCATCAGGTTGGGCACCGCGGCGCTCACCACGCAGGGCATGGGCGAGGCCGAGATGGAGCAGGTGGGACGGTTGATCGGTGCCGCGCTACGGGAAGACGGGGCGGTGCGTAGCCAGGTGGCAACACTGGCCGGAATCTTTCCCCCTTATCCAGCGAGCGATGATCCTCGGACCGGTGCCGGGAACCACTGACGGTCCCCGTGCGTCTTCCTTGAAGTTCACGGAAGCAGACCGGACGCGCATAGGGTGTGGGGCTGTGATGGCCAGCGAAACTTCTGGGGCAGCCTGTGCGTGAATACCTGCTGACGCTGTGTGTCACGGCTGCGGTCACTTATCTGCTCACCGGGCCGGTGCGAAAGTTCGCCATCGCGGCCGGCGCGATGCCAGAGATCCGCGCCCGTGATGTGCACCGCGAGCCCACTCCGCGACTGGGCGGGATCGCGATGTTCGGCGGGCTGTGCGCAGGACTTCTCGTCGCCGCCCATCTGACCAACCTCAAAAGCGTCTACGAGATCTCCAACGAGCCGCGCGCACTCCTGTCCGGGGCCGGGCTGATCTGGCTCCTTGGCGTACTGGACGACAAGTGGGGCGTGGACGCGCTGGTCAAGCTCGGCGGCCAGATGATCGCCGCGGGCGTGATGGTCCTCCAGGGGCTGACCATCTTGTGGATTCCGGTGCCCGGTGTCGGCACCGTCTCGCTGACCCCCATGCAGGGCACGCTGCTGACGGTGGCGCTGGTCGTCATCACCATCAACGCCGTCAACTTCGTGGATGGGCTGGACGGGTTGGCCTCCGGCATGGTCTGCATCGCGGCCACGGCGTTCTTCATGTACGCGTACCGCATGTGGTTCGGGTACGGGGTGGAGGCGGCGGCCCCCGCGACGCTGTTCGCGGTGATTCTCATGGGCATGTGCCTGGGCTTCTTGCCGCACAACATGCACCCGGCGCGCATCTTCATGGGCGATTCGGGTTCGATGCTGATTGGTCTGGTGATGGCCGCGGGCGCGATCTCCATCACCGGGCAGGTGGACCCGGACCTGCTGAACTCATCGGCGGGCTCCGAGCGCGCTGCTGTGCACGCGATGGTCCCGGTCTATATTCCGCTGCTGCTTCCGTTCACGGTGATCGCGGTGCCCGTCGCCGACCTGGTGCTCGCGATCGTGCGCCGTACCTGGAACGGCCAGTCGCCGTTCGCCGCCGACCGCGGGCATCTGCACCACCGGCTCCTGGAGATCGGGCACTCGCACAGCCGGGCGGTGCTGATCATGTATTTCTGGTCCGCGCTGATCGCCTTCGGCGCGGTGGCGTACTCGGTGAACTCCGCCAGCGTCTGGGTGGTCCTCGCGATCGCCGCGCTGAGCGGCGTGGGCCTGGTGCTCTTGCTGTTGCCGCGGTTTACGCCGCACGCGCCGCGGTGGGCGGAGAACGTGTTTCCGCCCCGCTACCGACGTGGCCGTCACCGCGGCGCCCACGCCGCGGGCGCCATGCCCCAAGTAGGCGCTGGCGCACCGGAGATGGCGGACGCGACCGAGGAGGACGAGCGGGAGGCGGTGCCCGCTGGTTTCCACGGGGCCACCGCCATCGGCGACCGCTCGCGGCTGCCGCAGCGCCGGAAGATCAGTACCCATCGCTGATGGATGCGTGCGCATCGTCGCCGTATGCACGGCGGGGCGCCCGGACGATACTGTGGCGCACATCTAGTGGGCCGAAATGGGGCAGGCGTCCTCATAGCAGACTCGCAGCCTGACGTCAGTAGGATGCGACAGAACTAGCCCGTTTGTGTGATGTGGACCACACTTTGTAGGTAAAGACCTCATCAAATAGTTTGTGATACCGTTCACGAAACCCGGTGCACAGAACCTAAGGGCCCCAGTGCGATGGTCCTTCGGGTCTCAGGTCATCCCCTGCCCGGAGCTACGCTCGTCCATGACGACACCCGCCCTCTCGCCCAGCCGGAGCTGCCGCCATGCAGTCCAATGACGCCCGAATGCTTCTCTACACCGCCGGACCTGCCGCCGCCGCCGGTGTGATCGCCGTCGCGGCCAGTGCGGCATTTGCCGGTGGCAAGGGGGCGATCGGCGCCGTTTTCGGCACCGTGCTGGTGGTCGCCTTCATGGGAATCGGGCTCGGCGTCCTCCAATGGGTCGCCAAATCCCTTCCGCAGCTTTTTCAGGGCATTGGGCTTGTGTTGTATGTCGGGCAGCTGCTGTTGATGGTGATTTTTGTCGCCGTGTTCCAAAACGCCACGTTCTTTAATCCCAGGGCGTTCGCCATCACGCTGGTCGCCGTCACCGTCGTATGGATCGGCGCCCAGGCCCGTGCGCACATGAAGGCCAAGATCTTCTACGTTGATCCGGCGGCAGAGGCCAGGAAGCCAGAGACCGCAGGGTCCACGACGTGACGCGTAGGGGCGGGATAAATGTCCGCGCGAGCGCCTGCTATCGTCCGGTGCCATCTGCGGCACTGCTGGCGCAGGCGGCTGAACTCCCGCATTCCACGGGACGAAACCAGCGGCCATTGCGGCAGGTGCCAGCGATCCGACCTGGCCCAGAGCCGATCAGCCGCTCTCTAATCCGCAAGACCAGTCCAGTGCCGTTCCGCGGCTCCGTGCCGCGCCGACACAACGAGGTTGCCGTACCCATGCGCCACGCTGAAGGAGCTCTCGGTGAGTTCTGACCAGACACTCGCCTTCGAGACCGATTGCCACATCTTTGACGGGTGCGGCTTCCCGGCTCCGGGGCTTCACTCGTTCACCTTCGATCCGATCTTCACCGTCGGCAGCTTCGAGTTCAATAAGCCGATGCTGCTGGCGCTGCTCGGAACGGTAGCCATCGTCTGGTTCTTCTGGGCAGCCTTCGGGAAAGCCAAGGTGGTCCCGGGCAAGCTACAGATGATCGGCGAGGCAGGGTACGACTTTGTCCGCAAGGGCATCGTCTACGAGACCCTCGGTAAGAAGGAGGGCGAGAAATACGTCCCTCTCATGGTCTCGCTGTTCTTCTTCGTGTGGATCATGAATCTTTGGTCGATCATCCCGGTGGCACAGTTCCCGGCGACCTCGATCATCGCCTTCCCCGCCGCGATGGCTCTGATTGTCTACGTCCTGTGGATGTACCTCACCTTCAGTAAGCACGGCTTCATCGGCGGCCTGAAGAACATCACCGGCTACGACAAGTCCCTCGGCGGGGTCCTGCCGCTGGTCATGTTCTTGGAGTTCATGTCCAACGTCATCGTGCGGCCCTTCACACATGCGGTCCGGCTCTTTGCCAACATGTTCGCCGGTCACCTGCTGCTGCTGATGTTCACCATCGCAAGCTGGTATCTGCTCAACGGGATCGGCATCGCTTACGCGGGTGTCTCGTTCTTGCTGACCATCGTGATGACCGCCTTCGAGCTCTTCATCCAGGCTGTCCAGGCGTACGTCTTCGTGCTGCTGGCGGCCACCTACGTGCAGGGCGCTCTCGCCGAGCAGCACTGAGCCCTCGCCTCCCTCAGTCCAACAGACGTCCGGTGGCCAACCCCCACCGGTCCGTGAAAGAGAAGGAAGAACCAGCATGTCCGCTCTCCAGACCATCGCCGCTGGTGTCGAAATCAAGGGCAACCTCGGCTCGATCGGCTACGGCCTCGCGGCCATTGGCCCCGGCGTCGGCGTCGGCATCATCTTCGGTAACGGCACCCAGGCGCTCGCTCGTCAGCCCGAGGCGGCTGGCCTGATTCGCGCCAACCAGATCCTGGGCTTCGCCTTCTGTGAGGCGCTCGCCCTGATCGGTCTGGTCATGCCGTTCGTCTACCCGACCAGCTGATCGCGGCGTACGTACCGTTGATTCGACGAAAGGCACTGATGTGAACGCCCTGGTACACCTGGCGTCCGAGGAGGCAGAGAACCCCCTCGTTCCGCCGATCCCAGAGCTCGTCATCGGTCTGATCGCCTTCGCGATCGTCTTCCTCTTCCTCGCCAAGAAGCTCCTCCCGAACATCAACAGCAAACTGGATGAGCGTCGGGCGGCGATTGAGGGCGGCATGGAGAAGGCCGAGGCCACTCAGGCCGAGGCGCAGCAGGTTCTCGATGACTACCGGGCTCAGCTCGCCGACGCTCGCCACGAGGCTGGGCGGCTGCGCCAGGAGGCACAGGAGCAAGGTGCCGCGCTCATCGCCGAGATGCGTGCGGAAGGCCAGCGGCAGCGTGAGGACATCATCGCTGCCGGCCACACCCAGATCGAGGCCGACCGCAAGCAGGCCGCGCTCTCGCTGCGCCAGGACGTGGGCAGGCTCGCCACCGAACTGGCTGGCAAGCTCGTCGGCGAGGCGCTTGAGGACAACGCCCGGCAGAGCCGCACCATCGACCGCTTCCTCGACGGGCTTGAGGACAGCGCGACGAAGGCCGAGGCCACGCGATGAACGGAGCGAGCCGCGAGGCGCTGGCCTCCGCACGCGAGCGACTCGACGCGCTGACGGACAACACGTCCGTTGACGCGACGAAGCTCGCCGAGGAGTTGGCCGCCGTCACCACGCTGCTCGACCGCGAGGTGTCGCTGCGTCGGGCGCTGACCGACCCGGCGCAGTCCGGCGAGGCCAAGGCCGAACTGGTCAGCCGACTGCTGGCCAGCCAGCTCGGCGGCGAGAGTCTGGACCTGGTCTCCGGCATGGTCCGCTCCCGCTGGTCGCGCCCGCGTGACCTCACGGACGCGGTCGAATCGCTGGCGGCCAGCGCCGACCTCATCGCCGCACAGCGGACCGGCACGCTCGATGACGTGGAGGACGAGGTGTTCCGGTTTGGCCGGATCGTCGCTTCCTCCCCCGAGCTGCGGGCCGCGCTGACCGCGAAGGGCGCCCACCAGGGCGCCACCGCGGCCAAGGCGGAACTGCTGCGCACGCTGCTCGGAGGCAGGGCCAACCTCGTTACTGAGCGGCTGGTGGTCCGTCTCGTCACTCAGCCCCGAGGACGTAGCCTGGAGGTGGGGCTCGAAGCCCTCGCCAAGCTGGCCGCGGACCGTCGTAGCCGTGTGGTGGCCACCGTCACCTCCGCGGTGCCGCTTACTGATCAGCAGAAGCAGCGCCTGGGCGGTGGACTCGCCCGGATGTACGGGCGAGCGGTGCACCTCAACCTCGACGTGGACCCCACCGTCCTCGGCGGGATCACGGTGCGCATCGGCGACGAGGTCATCAACGGAAGCATCGCGGACCGCCTCGATGAGGCGGCCCGGCGCATGGCCGGCTGACCAGCCACCAACTCAACAAGCATTGCTAGCGGCCCGAGTTGGGCCGACTGAGTCCTCTGGGGGGTAGCCCCCAGACCCCCCAGAAAAAACTTCGGGCCCAACAAGGAGAGCAGGGAACCCAGATGGCGGAGCTCACGATCCGGCCGGAGGAGATCCGGGACGCACTGGAGAACTTTGTCCAGGCGTACACGCCGGACGCGGCCTCGCGCGAGGAGGTCGGTACGGTCAGCGCTGCCGGCGACGGCATCGCGAAGGTCGAGGGACTGCCCTCGGCCATGGCGAACGAGCTGCTGAAGTTCGAGGACGGCACCCTTGGTCTCGCCCTCAACCTTGAGGAGCGCGAGATCGGTACGGTCGTCCTCGGCGAGTTCAGCGGCATCGAGGAGGGCCAGCCGGTCACACGCACCGGCGAGGTGCTCTCCGTCGCTGTTGGCGAGGGCTACCTGGGTCGCGTTGTCGATCCGCTCGGCGCCCCGATCGACGGCCTCGGTGAGATCGAGACCGAAAGCCGCCGCGCCCTGGAGCTACAGGCTCCCGGCGTCATGGTGCGTAAGTCGGTGCACGAGCCGATGCAGACCGGCCTCAAGGCCGTTGACGCGATGACCCCGATCGGCCGCGGTCAGCGTCAGCTCATCATCGGCGACCGGCAGACCGGCAAGACCGCCCTGGCCGTTGACACGATCATCAACCAGCGCGACAACTGGCGTTCCGGCGACCCGAAGAAGCAGGTTCGCTGCATCTACGTCGCCATCGGCCAAAAGGGCTCCACCATCGCCGGCGTGCGCGGCGCGCTGGAGGAGGCGGGCGCGCTGGAGTACACGACCATCGTCGCCGCTCCGGCCTCGGACCCGGCGGGCTTCAAGTACCTCGCCCCGTACACCGGCTCGGCCATCGGCCAGCACTGGATGTACCAGGGCAAGCACGTCCTGATCGTCTTCGATGACCTCTCGAAGCAGGCCGACGCCTACCGCGCCGTGTCCCTGCTGCTGCGCCGCCCGCCGGGCCGTGAGGCCTACCCGGGCGACGTCTTCTACCTGCACTCGCGGCTCCTTGAGCGTTGCGCCAAGCTCTCCGACGCCCTCGGCGCCGGCTCCATGACCGGTCTGCCGATCGTGGAGACCAAGGCCAACGACGTGTCGGCGTTCATTCCGACCAACGTCATCTCCATCACCGACGGCCAGTGCTTCTTGGAGTCCGACCTGTTCAACGCGGGCCAGCGCCCGGCGCTGAACGTCGGTATCTCGGTCTCCCGAGTCGGTGGCTCCGCTCAGCACAAGGCCATGCGGCAGGTCTCCGGCCGACTGCGCGTGGACCTCGCCCAGTACCGTGAGCTGGAGGCGTTCGCCGCCTTCGGTTCCGACCTGGACGCGGCCTCCAAGGCATCGCTTGAGCGCGGTAAGCGCATGGTCGAGCTGCTGAAGCAGGGCCAGTACGCCCCGTACTCCACCGAGGACCAGGTCGTCTCCATCTGGGCCGGTACGTCCGGCAAGATGGACGACGTGCCGGTTGAGGACATTCGCCGCTTCGAGCGCGAGCTCCTTGACCACCTGCACCGTGAGCGCAAGGACCTGCTGGTGTCGATCCGCGAAGGCGGAAAGATGTCGGACGACACGCTCCAGGCCATGGCCGAGGCCATCGCGTCCTTCAAGCGGCAGTTCGAGACCTCGGACGGCAAGCTGCTGGGTGAGGGCTGAGCATGGGCGCCCAGGTACGGGTATACAAGCGCCGCATCAAGTCCGTCACGGCCACCAAGAAGATCACCAAGGCGATGGAGATGATCTCTGCGTCGCGGATCGTGAAGGCGCAGCGGAAGGTCGCAGCGTCCTCGCCGTACGCGAACGAGCTCACTCGCGCGGTGACAGCGGTGGCCACCGGGTCCAACACCAAGCACCCGCTGACCACCGAGATGGAGCGCCCGTCGCGGGCCGCCGTGCTGCTCATCACGAGCGACCGCGGTCTGGCCGGCGGCTACTCCTCCAACGCCATCAAGGCGGCCGAGCAGCTCACCAAGCGGCTCACCGCCGAGGGCAAGGAGGTCCTTCCGTACATCGTCGGTCGTAAGGGTGTCGCCTACTACAACTTCCGCGGCCGTACGGTCACGGAATCCTGGACGGGCTTCACGGACGATCCGACGTACGCGGACGCCAAGGCAGTCGCGGCCCCGCTGATTGCGGCCGTGAGCCAGGAAACGGCCGAGGGCGGTGTGGATGAACTGCACATCATCTTCACCGAGTTCGTGTCGATGATGACGCAGACGGCGATCGACAAGCGGCTGCTGCCGCTGAGCATCGACGAAGCGAAAGCGCACGCGGAGACGACGGGCGCGGCCAAGGACCAGATTCTGCCGCTGTTCGACTTCGAGCCCTCGGCTGAGGACGTCCTCGACGCCCTGCTGCCGCGGTACGTCGAGAGTCGGATCTACAACGCGCTGCTACAGTCGGCCGCTTCCAAGCACGCCGCCACGCGGCGCGCGATGAAGTCGGCGACCGACAACGCGCAAGACCTCATCAAGTCGCTCACGCGGCTTGCCAATGCGGCCCGCCAGGCCGACATCACCCAGGAAATCAGCGAGATCGTCGGTGGCGCCAGCGCCCTGGCCGACGCGACCGCGGGGAGTGACTGATATGACCACCACTGTTGAGCCGACCGCTCCTGCCGGCGTGGCCACCGGCCGTGTCGCGCGGGTCATCGGCCCGGTTGTCGACGTGGAGTTCCCCGTCGATGCGATGCCGGAGATCTACAACGCGCTGACCGTCGAGGTGGCTGACCCGGCCGAGGACGGCAAGCTCAAGAAGCTGACCCTTGAGGTCGCCCAGCACCTGGGCGATGGCATGGTCCGTGCGATCTCCATGCAGCCGACCGATGGTCTGGTGCGCCAGGCCTCGGTCACCAACACCGGCAACGGCATCACCGTGCCGGTCGGGGACATCACCAAGGGCAAGGTGTTCAACACCCTTGGCGAGATCCTCAACGACTCCGAGGCCGAGGCTCAGGTCACCGAGCGCTGGCCGATCCACCGCCAGGCCCCGGCCTTCGACCAGCTTGAGTCGAAGACCGAGATGTTCGAGACCGGCCTGAAGGTCGTTGACCTGCTGACCCCGTACGTCAAGGGCGGCAAGATCGGTCTGTTCGGCGGTGCGGGCGTCGGCAAGACCGTCCTCATCCAGGAAATGATCATGCGTGTGGCCAAGCTGCACGAGGGCGTTTCCGTGTTCGCCGGTGTCGGCGAGCGCACCCGTGAGGGCAACGACCTCATCGACGAGATGACTGAGTCGGGCGTGCTGGAGAAGACCGCGCTGGTCTTCGGCCAGATGGACGAGCCCCCGGGCACCCGGCTGCGCGTCGCGCTGGCCGGCCTGACCATGGCCGAGTACTTCCGCGACGTCCAGAAGCAGGACGTGCTGTTCTTCATCGACAACATCTTCCGCTTCACGCAGGCCGGTTCCGAGGTCTCCACACTGCTCGGGCGCATGCCGTCCGCGGTGGGTTACCAGCCGAACCTGGCGGACGAGATGGGCCTCCTCCAGGAGCGCATCACCTCGACCCGTGGTCACTCCATCACCTCGATGCAGGCGATCTACGTCCCCGCCGACGACCTGACCGACCCGGCTCCGGCGACCACCTTCGCGCACCTCGACGCGACGACGGTGCTCTCCCGCCCGATCTCGGAGAAGGGCATCTACCCGGCGGTGGACCCGCTGGACTCGACGTCCCGCATCCTGGACCCGCGTTACATCACGCAGGAGCACTACGACTGCGCGTCCCGCGTCAAGGGGATCTTGCAGAAGTACAAGGACTTGCAGGACATCATCGCGATCCTGGGTATCGACGAGCTCGGCGAGGAGGACAAGCTCACCGTCCACCGCGCCCGTCGTATCGAGCGCTTCCTGTCGCAGAACACCCACGCGGCGAAGCAGTTCACCGGACTCGACGGCTCGGACGTCTCGCTGGACGAGTCGATCAGCGCGTTCAACTCGATCGCCGACGGTGAGTACGACCACTACCCCGAGCAGGCGTTCTTCATGTGCGGTGGCCTGGATGACCTGAAGTCGAAGGCCAAGGAGCTGGGCGTCGCCTGACGTCTGATTGTGTCGGGAGGGGCGGGTGCGTCCCGCCCCTCCCGTTACGCCCACTAGAATCCGACCCAACATCCGGCGTACCTGCCGGGTGACGACCCGAGGAGCCACGTTGGCTGCTGAGCTGCACGTCGAGCTGGTCGCTGCGGACCGGAGTGTTTGGTCCGGCGCGGCCACCTTGGTCATCGCGCGCACCACATCGGGTGACATCGGCGTCATGCCCGGCCACCAGCCGCTGCTCGGTGTGCTGGAGTCGGGCCCGGTGACCATCCGTACGAGCGAGGGCGGGACGGTGATCGTCGCGGTGCACGACGGGTTCATCTCGTTCGCCGATAACAAGCTGTCGCTGCTCGCGGAGATCGCAGAGCTGTCCGACGAGATTGATGTACAGCGCGCCGAGCGTGCGTTGGAGCGGGCCAAGGCGGAGGCGGACGCCGCCGCCGCGCTGCGCGCCGACGTTCGACTGCGCGCAGCGGCAGGCGCGCACTGAGCCAGTCACTGATACGTACGATCCTCAGCCGCGGACCCCGCTGGAGCTCCATCCAGCGGCCCGCGGCTGAGGCGATGCAGGTGCGGGTTGTCCTGATGAGGCGAGGAGGTCGGTGAAGATGGTCCTCGCTCTGCTTGTCAGCGGCGTGGTGGTCGTACTCGTGCTGCTGGGGCTCTTCGTCTTCGGGCTGCGCAGACGATTGATCCAGCGATCTGGCGGGACCTTCGACTGTAGCCTGCGCTGGGACGTGCCCGCCCGGACTGACAGCGATGCCATGAACGCCGCCGCTGCGGCCTCCGCCGCCGGGGGCCCGCGGGTGGATGCGGGCGAGCCGAGCGGTAAGGGCTGGGTGTACGGCGTCGCCCGCTACAGCGGCGACCGGGTGGAGTGGTTCCGCGTCTTCTCGTACGCGCCCCGCCCTCGCCGGCTGCTCGAACGCTCGGCCATCGAGGTCATCGCCCGCCGTACCCCGCAGGGCGAGGAGGAGCTGGCGCTGCTGTCGGACGCGGTAGTGCTGGCCTGCCGCCACCAGGGAACCCGCCTTGAGCTCGCCATGGGCGAGGACGCCCTGACAGGCTTCCTGGCCTGGCTCGAAGCCGCACCACCGGGACAACGAGTCAATGTGGCCTAAGTAAGAGGTGTGTCGTTGTTTGGGGGTGCCCCCAGCGGTAGCTGGGCTGGGGTGGGGGTACCTCCCAGCGGTAGCTGGGGGACAATGTGGCCTAAGTAAGGGGTGTGCCGTCGTTGTCGGATGAGGGGATCATCCAGTACGGCCGCGGCTGCGGGGAGCGCCACACCGGACCGTCGCCGATGCTGGTGCTCAAGGCGGTGATGTAGGGCCAGCGCCTGGTGCTGAGCGGCGGTCGTTGCTCTGGTCACTGTGACGCCGAGAGCGGCGCTGTGTGGTGAGTCCTTCAGGGGGCAGTGCCCGGAGCGTGGGGTGAGCATGGCCAGCTCGTAGGGTTTGTCTGGTTTGTTCGTTAGTTGCAGAATCTGCACACGGGTCTGTTCATCGGTGAGCGATGCAGGGGCACCCGCACGTCGTTGCCCATGAAAGGGGTACGACGTGATCGCGGTCGCTATCTTCCTCCTGCCCGGCCTGGCGCTGCTGTTGTTCATCACCACGCGCCTGGAAGACGGGCTTGATGACACCGCCAAGCCCGCCCGGCACGCCCGTCGGCCTCAGCTCCGCCTGATCCGCGGCGAGAAGAGCGAGGTACCTTCCGGCACATCACTCCCGGCGGAGGAACCGCAGGGCCGGAGGACTGCCTGAACTGCCAGCACTCCGGCCCTCGCTCGGTCTAGCCACCAGCTCGGTCTAGCCACCAGGGAAAATCTGCCCGCACTTCGCGCGGCGCCCGGTAGCAGTATGCCGACGCGGCGCGGTGTGGCGGTGCGGTGTCGTGGTCGGGCATCTTGCTGCGCCTGGGTGCGCAGACCGGCCGCCGGCACCCCCGCTGAGCGCACCGGACGCCAGCGCTGAGCGCACCGGGCGCCAGGCCGACTGCCTGGTGCGCCACCTCGGGCCCGGAGAACGCACGCTCTTCCTTACTTGTGCTTGCTTGTGCTTGCTTGGTCTTACTTGTTCTTGCGGCGCAGCAGCACATAGGCCACCAGCACCGCCGCACCGGCGGCGAACAGCGCGGTGCGGTTGTTCCGCACGGGCTCGGGCGCCTGGTGCTGCCACATCTGCTCGGCCTGCTCAGTCTTCGCCTTGACCTGCTCGGCGGCCAGGGCCGCTTTCTCCTTGACCGGCTCGGGCAGCTTCTCCTGAAGCACCTGGGCGGCCTCGGACGCTTTCGCCTTGGCCTGTCCACCCAGCTCGGCGGCCTTTGCGGTCGTCTGTTCCTTCAGCTGGGCCGCCTTCTCCTGGGCGCGGGCCTTGACGTCGGCTTTCTCGGCGAGTGCCTGAACGGTGTTACTGAGTTCCTGGCGGGTCTGCTCCACCTGCTCCCGCAGGTTGTCGGGGCTGGCGGCGGCGGACTTGTCGTCGGAGGACTGGGTCATCGCTTGGCACTCTCCTTGATCTCGGCCACATCGGCCCTCACGCTGTCGATGGTTCGTTCAGGTGCGGGCGGCGCGGCTCGGCTGACGTGCTTCTTTCCGCTTATGGCCATGACCGCGGCAATCACACCCAACGCCACGGTGACAATCAGCGCAGCCGCCCACACCGGCAGCGGCACCGCCAACGCCGCGATCACGGTTGCGACCAGTGCCTGAAGCGCGAGGAAGCCAACCAGGCCGGCGCCGCCAAACAGGCCGCCGCCCTTGCCGTAGTGCTTGCCCTTCTCCTTCATCTCCGCTTGCGCAAGCCGCATCTCACCGCGCACCAGCTCCGTCAGCTGCTGCGAAGCGCGCTGTACCAACTCTCCTACCGGTTCTTCCCCGAAGCCGTGTGTGCTCCGGCCGGACCCGTTGGGGTACGGCTGCGTACTCGACACAGCGATCACCGCCTTCACCCGTCTCGTGCGTGTGCCGGCCGGGCACGCACTGATGCCCGGCCATCTGGTGAGGGCGAGTACCCCGAACTGGCCAAAGGCTGCCACGTAGGAAGGAATCGCTGCGATGAGTTTGGCGCCTCGTCAGCGTGGCCAGCTGTTGGCGCTTGCCGGGCGTGCGGGTCCGGGAATGACGAGGACCGGGGAGTCGGCGGGCGGTGCCGACTCCCCGGTCCAGCTTTCTGGGGTTTGCGTTGCTGGTGGGCGACCTCAGCTGACAGCTGCTGGGCCGCCCCGGCGGGTCGCTGGTGCGGCCTGCCGTGGTGGTGGGTTAGCGCAGGCCGCTGTTGATGGCCGTCATCAGCTCACCGTTGCTGGTGTCCCCGCTGAACTCCCAGAAGAACGAGCCACCGAGCTTCTGGTTCTTCACGTAGGACATCTTTCCGTTGATGGTGGCCGGGGTGTCGTAGCTCCACCACTGGTTGCCGCAGTGGGCGTACGCCGTACCACCCACGGTGCCGTTGGCCGGGCAGCGGTCCTTGAGGTCCTTGTAGTCCTCGATGCCCTGCTCGTACTTGCCAGGGGCCGGACCGGTCGCGGTGCCGCCCGGCTCCTTTTGGGTGACGCCCGTCCAGCCGCGGCCGTAGAAGCCGATGCCGAGCAGCAGCTTCTTCGCCGGTATGCCCTTGCCCTTGAGCTTTTGGATCGCCGCGTCGGAGTTGAAGCCCTCACGCGGGACGCCCTGGTAGGAGGTGAGCGGGGAGTGCGGGGCGGTGGGGCCCTTTGCGTCCCAGGCGCCGAAGAAGTCGTACGTCATGACGTTGTACCAGTCGGCGTGCTGCGCCGCTCCGGCGTAGTCCGCGACATCGAGCTTGCCGCCGTTCGAGCCGTCGGCGCTGATCGCGGCGGTCACGAGGTTGGACGAGCCGAAGCGGGCCCGCATCGCCTTCATCATGTCGGTGACCGTGTTCGGACCGCTGGTGTCGCAGGTCAGACCGCAGGCGTTGGGGTACTCCCAGTCCAGGTCGATGCCATCGAAGACATCGGCCCAGCGCGGGTCCTCGACCAGCTTGTAGCAGGAGTCGGCGAACGCGGTCGGGTTCTTCACCGCGTCACCGAAGCCGCCGGACCAGGTCCAGCCGCCGAAGGACCACAGCACCTTGATGTTCGGGTACTTCTGCTTGAGCTTGCGGAGCTGGTTGAAGTTGCCGCGCAGCGGCTGGTCCCAGGTGTCGGCCTTGCCATCGACGCTCTGGTCGGCGCCGTATGACTTGTCGTAGTCGGCGTAGCTGTCACCGATGGTGCACTTGCCGCCCTGGACGTTGCCGAACGCGTAGTTGATGTGCGTGATCTTCTCGGCGGAGCCGGAGGTCACCAGGTTCTTGACGTGGTAGTTGCGCTGGTAGACGCCCCAGTTGGTGAAGTAACCCAGCTTCACCGCGTCGCCGACCGGCTCGCCGCTGCCACCGGTGGTGCGCACGGTGCGCGCCGCGCTGGCCGGGCCGACCTGGCCGCCGGTGTCGCGGGCCTTGACCGTGTACGAGTAGTCGGTGCCCGCGGTCAGCCCGGTGTCGGTGTAGCTGGTGCCGGTGACGGTGGCGACGGTGGTGCCGCTGCGCACGACGTCGTAGTTCTTGATGCCCTTGTCGTCGGTTGCCGCGGTCCAGCTGAGCTTCACCGATGTGTCGGTGATGTCGCTCGATGCCGGGGTGCCGGGGGCGCTGGGCGGGGTGTCGCCCGGCTGCGTACCGCCGTCACAGGAGCCGCCGTTGAGCTTACAGCCGGTGGGGGCGTTGCCGGTGCCGGTGCCGTTGAAGCCGAAGGTGATGCTTGCGCCGGGGGCCAGGGTGCCGTTCCAGCTCAGGTTCTTGGCCGTGTAGTGGCCGCTCGTCCCGGAGATGGTGGCGTCCCAGCCGGAGCCAACCGTGGTCCCCGTGGGGAAGTCCCACTCCACGGTCCAGCTGCTCAACGTGGTGTCACCGGTGTTTTTGACGGTCCAACGGCCCTCGAAGCCGCTGCCCCAGTCGGACGCCTTGGTGTAGGTGGCGGTCGCGGACTCGGCGGCCTGGGCGGGAGAGGCGAGGCCAACGAGTGCGGCGAGGGGGAGGATCAATGCGACGAGCGCCGCGGTAGTTCTGTGCCGGGTATGCCGGATGCGTCCGACGATTCCTGATCTCACAGCAGGGGCTCCTGAATACTCGGGTCCGGATGTGTGGGGTCCGGAAATCGGGCTGAGATCTCTTCGCGAAACGTGCGCCGCCCGGTAAGCCGTCATTGTCATGACACGCTCACCAAAGATGTGATGGGAGCGTAAGGAGGTCTGGACCATTGGGTCAATAGGTCTGGACCAAAGTGAGAGTCGGTTGGCGGGGAATTCCGGTTACGTTCAAGGCCGCGGAGCGGTGACCCGCAACTCCCGCGCCAGCATCGCGGCCTGCACTCGGCTGCGTAGTTCCAGCTTGGCCAACAACCTGCTGACGTGGGTCTTCACCGTTGCTTCGGCCATCGTCAAACGGTCCGCGATCTCCGCGTTGGACTGCCCATCGCCCAGACAGCCGAGCACCTCGCGCTCACGTCGGGTCAGTGCGTCGAGCACCGAGTCATCGGGGGCGTCCGCGGCCCCGGGGGGCTGCACGCGGCCGAACTCCCGGATCAGCCGCCGGGTCACCGCGGGCGCGATCAGGCCCTCACCACGGGCCACCGTCCGTACCGCCGCGAGCAGTTCGCCCGCTTCGCTGTCCTTGAGGAGAAACCCCGCCGCGCCGGCGCGCAGCGCGCCGAAGACATAGTCATCGAGGTCGAAGGTGGTCAGCACGAGCACATCGGCCCATCCATTGGTGACGATCTCGCGGGTGGCCGAGACGCCGTCCAGGCGCGGCATCTGTACATCCATCACCACCACATCCGGCCGCAACTCGCGAGCCATGGTTACGGCCAACTCGCCGTCGCCCGCCTCACCGACCACCCGAAGGTCGGGCGCTGACCGCAGGATGAGCACGAGGCCGGCCCGTACGGAGGACTGATCCTCGGCAACCAGGACCCGGATCGGAGTGGCGGCGCCGGGGAGGCCGTCATCGCTGGGCATGGCGGCGGTGTTGGGAGGCGAGACGGAGACGTCCTTGGCCGGCGCGTCCGCGGTGGCAGTGTTCGGGGCGGGTGTGTTCGGGGCGGAGGTGTTCGTCGTGCGGGCGCCCGCTGTGGGCGTGTTCGTGGAGCGGGCGTGCGTGGTGCGGGCGTGCGTGGTGGGGGCGTTGCTCGGCGGTCGGGACGTGTCGTGCCCGGGGGTTGGGTGGGTCATCCTCGTGTCTCCTCGTCCACCGGCAGTACGGCCCGTACTCGCCAGATCTTGTCCTGCCCAGCCGTCTGTGGGCCCGCCTCGAAGGTGCCGCCGAGCAGCGCGGCGCGCTCCCGCATGCCGACAAGACCAGCGCCCGAGCCCGGCGCGCGCGGGCCGTCGCGGTCGCCGAGTGCGCTGCTCACCTCGATGTACAGGGGGCCCGGCGCCGTACGGCTCAGCCGTACGCGTACCTCGCCCGGGCCCGCGTGCTTGAGAGCGTTCGTCAGCGCCTCCTGAACGATGCGGTACGCGGCGAGCTCCACCGGCGCGGGCAGCGCATGTGCCGCACCGTCGCCTTCCTCGTTCAGCTCGAACCGCAGCCCGTTGTCCTCGCCGGTCCGCCCGGCCCTGGTGATCAGTGCCTGGAGGCCATCGAGGGTGGGCGCCACGGCGGGCTCCGTCTCTCCGGTGGCGTCACGGAGTAGCCCGATGAGGCGACGCATTTCGGCCAGCCCCTGAACGCTGTTCTCGCGGATGACGCCCAGTGCGTCGTTGGCCGCCTTCGGGTCGCCCAGTGAGAGGGCGGCGGTGGAATGGATGGCGATCGCGGACAGATGCCCCGCGACCATGTCGTGCAGTTCGCGGGCCATTCGGGCGCGCTCACTCGTGATGGCCTCTCTACGGTCCAACTCGGCCAGCAGCGCGGTGCGCTCGGCCTCAAGGCGCGCCGCCTGCGCCACCTCTCGATGGTTGCGGATGATCGTGCCCGTCCACGCCGGGACGATGGTGATCATCGCGGTGGCGAAGCCGAGCAGCAGCGCGGCCGGATCGCGGTAGATCACCAGGGTGGCGACCGTGATCAGGGCGGTGATCAGGTGGCACCCGTGCGGGATGCGGCGGGCCGCGCGGGGTGATCCGTACAGCACGGCCGCGTACACCAGGTCCGAGTACATCAGCACCGTGGTCACCAGGGTGCCGGTGAGCACGTCGAGCGCGAGAGCGCCGGTGGCGATGGCGAGGCCGGTCTGCGGAGCCGTACGCCGCAGCAGTTCGGCACCGGACATGATGACGAGCGCCACCAGCGACAGCCAGTTCGGCAGCCCGGACGAGGCGGGGCTGTTGTGCAGTCCGAGCCCCCACAGCACGCCGCCGCCCAGCAGCCCGCTCGCGCTGATCAGCACGTCGTCCTGGTGCGGGCGGAGCGGAGGCGAGCGGAACGGCATGCCCCCATCACAGCATGGGCGCGGAGCGCAGACGTCCGCTGGCGGGCGGGCGTGCGGGGCTGCGCGGTACATCAAAGGATGCAGCGCTGATTCGTCATCGGTGACGACGCGGGGCGGCTGGCGCCGGGCCAGGCTGGAAGAGATGTCAGGGAATGGTGCCATCGAGGGCCCCACCCACTCACCCACAACCTCACCCCCACCACCGACTCACCCCCACCACCGACTCACCCCCACCACCGACTCACCCCCACCCACTCACCACACGCGCACCCAGCCACGACCACACGAACCGAGCGGGAGAGATGCCGTGATCGTCGCCATGATCGTCATTGCCGAGGTGGGCTTTTGGGTGCTGCTGGCCGGTGGTCTGTGCCTGCGGTATCCGCTGCGGCGACCGCGGGCAGGAGCCATCGTGTTGATGTGCGAGCCGCTGCTCGAACTGGTGCTGCTGATCGTCACCGTCATCGATCTGCGCAACGGGGCGACTGCCAGCACCAAGCATGGGTTGGCGGCCGTGTACATCGGGTTCTCGGTCGCGTACGGCCGCTACCTGGTCACGTGGGCGGACGGGCACTTCGCCCACCGCTTCGCGGGCGGCCCGCGGCCGTCGAAGCCGCCGAAGTACGGGATGGCGCGGGCCGCGCACGAGTGGAAGATGTGGGGGCGTACGGCGCTGGCCGCGGCGATCGCCGCCGGGCTGCTCCAGGTCGCCATCTGGTACGTGGATGACGCGGACCGCACGGCGGCGCTGCGGAACTGGCAGTCGCCGATGGCTGTGGTGACCGGCATCTGGCTGGTGGTCGCGCTGTCGTACACGGTGTGGCCGAAAGAAAACCCCTCGGGTCAGGGCAACTGCCCCACGGGATCAAAGAGCCGTACTCCGGGTGCGATGAGTCTCATTGGTCGTGGCGAGGGTGTGGTGCGCACGGAGCGACCCGCACGAGTGGGGGAGCGGCCACCGGACGCGGACCGCTCTTGACGGCGTCGGGCTCGGGCCAGTCCCGGTAGACGGTGGATACCGCCCACCGGGAACAGGCGATGGCCATCGTGCGTCAGCGTTCGCCGCCCGGGACCCACAGGACGTCGCCGGTTTCCTTGTTCGCGGATCGCGCCAGGATGAACAGCAGGTCGGAGAGGCGGTTGAGGTAGGTCGCGGTGAGCGCGTTCATGCTGCCGCCGTCCTCGCTCGCGGCGTGTTCCTCCAGCGCCGCCCAGGTGGACCGCTCCGCACGCCGTACGACGGTGCATGCCTGGTGCAGCAGGGCCGCACCAGGAGTGCCGCCCGGCAAGATGAAGCTCCGCAGCTTCTCCAGGTCGGCCAGAAACGTGTCGCAATCCGCCTCCAACTGGTCGATGTAGGACTGCTCGACCCGCAGCGGCGGAAACTCCGGGTTTTCGATCACCGGGGTGCACAGGTCAGCGCCCACGTCGAAGAGGTCGTTCTGTACGCGTACGAGCACGCGTACCACCTCGTCGGGTAGCGAACCGAGCGCGATGGCGACGCCAATCGCGGCGTTCGCCTCATTCGCGTCGGCGTACGCCGCGATGCGGACATCGGTCTTGGCGGTACGGCTCATGTCGCCGAGCGCCGTCGTGCCCTTGTCACCGGTTCGGGTGTAGATGCGCGTCAGATTGACCATGCCCTGAGCGTAGCCACCGGTCAGGCTCCCGCGGACTTGAACACCCGGGTGCCGATGGTCACGGCGAGGGCCGATAGCGCGCCGCCCATCAGCACCCCGTACAGCATCTCCGTGCTGGCGTAGTCGCCGACGAACGCCGCCCGCACCGCGTCCACCAGGTAGCGGAACGGGATGAAGTGGGAGAGCACGTCCAGCCAGGTCGGAGCCAGCGCCATGGGCAGCATCAGGCCGGACAGCAGCATCGCCGGCATGGTCAGCGCGTTGACCGTGGGTCCGAACTCCTGCGGCGTGGAGACCTTCAGGGCCAGCGCGTAGGACAGGGAGGCGAGCGACACGGTGAGTACGGCGACGAAGGCGAAGCCGATGAAGACACCGGCGACCGGCGCCCGCAGCCCCATCACCAGCGCGGCCAGGATCAGCAGCACGGCCTGGAAGACGAACAGCGCCGCGTCCCGCAGCACCCGGCCGAGCAGCAGCGCCAGCCGGCTGACGGGGGTCACTCGCATCCGCTCCACCACTCCGTTTTGCTGTTCGATGATGACCGCGAAGCCGGAGTACGAGGCCCCGAAGAGGCCGAGTTGAAGGAGCAGCCCGGGCACGAGCAGTTGCCAGGAGTCCCCCTTGGAGCCCAGGGGCAGATCGGTGAGCAGCGGCCCGAAGAAGAGCAGGTACAGCAGCGGCATCAGCGTCCCGAACAGCATCTGGAACCGGGAGTTCAGGGTCTGGCGTGCGTACCGCCCGAAGATCAGCGCGGTGTCGGAGAAGAAGGCAGGCAGGGTGGTGGACACGGCAAGGGACTCCTAGCAGTCCGGGGACGGGGCGAGGCGGGTAGTGATGGTGCGAGTGCTGGTTGCGGCGTGACACCTGGTCACACGGTGACGGGGGCCGGGGAAGCGCCGCCCAGGTTGTCGGGGGCGAGGCCGCGTCCGGTGATGGCCAAGAACGCGTCCTGTAGCGACGCCTCGGGCGAGCCCGCGTAGCGGCGCTTGAGTTCGCGTGGGGTGCCCTCGGCCGCGACCACGCCGCCATCGACGATGATCAGTCGGTCGGCGAGTGCGTCGGCCTCATCGAGGTAGTGCGTGGTGAGGAAGACCGTGGTGCCGTGCTCCGTGCGCACCCGGCGCACCAGGTCCCACAGGTCCGCGCGGCTGCCGGGATCAAGGCCCGTGGTCGGCTCGTCCAGGAAGAGGATCTCGGGCCGGTGGGTGAGCCCCATCGCGATGTCGAGCCGCCGCCGCTGCCCACCGGAGAGCGCGAACGGCTTGCGGTCGAGCAGTTCGGACAGGCCGAGGTCGGCCGCCAACTCGATGGTCCGCGTTGCTGCTTGGGCCTTGGGCAACCGGTAGAGCCGGCCCTGGGTGACGAGTTCTTCGCGGACCGTGAGCTGGGGGTCTACGCCGCCGGACTGGGCAACGTAACCGCTCTTGCGCCGTACGCCTGCCGGATCGCGGAACAGGTCGCACCCCGCGACGGTGGCGGCTCCGCCGGTGGGTGGCAGCAGCGTGGTGAGCATGCGCAGCGTGGTGGTTTTTCCGGCGCCGTTGGGGCCGAGGAAGCCGACGATCTCGCCGGGTTGCACGGTCAGATCGATGCCTCGCACGGCCTCGACGGGGCCCTGCTTGGTCGTGAAGGTCCGGGCGAGGCCGATCGTGCTGATGATTGCCACGCCCACAGAAAAACAGAGTCTCTTAAAATTTGCAATCACTCCAAGTTTGGAGGCTGTCCATCCCGCCGCGCGGTCAGGCTTACGATGGAGGCATGGCAGAGGGGCTCAGAGAGCGCAAAAAGCGGCAGACGCGGCAGCACATCTCGGACATGGCGACCGGGCTCTTCTTGGAACGCGGCTTTGACGCGGTGACGATCGCGGAGATCGCCGCCGCGGCGGACGTCTCCGTCAACACCGTCTACAACTACTTCCCCGCCAAGGAAGACCTGTTCTTCGACCGCAGCATGGGCGTGATCGACCGGCTGCCCCGCTACGTGCGCGGCCGTGAACCGGGGGAGTCCGCTGCCCTGAGCGTCCTGCGTCAATTCCGTTTCGAGGTCGAGTGCGTCTCGCCCACCGTCGGACTGTTTGACGGCTACGACCGCTTCATGCGCGTCATCGAGGGGGCGCACGCCCTCAAGGCGCGCCTGTGGTACCTCCAGCAGGAAGTCATCGAGTCCGTCGAGCGCACCCTGCGCGAGGAGGCCGGGGCGGCGGCTGACGATCCGCTGCCGATGCTGGTCGGCGGGCAGCTCGCCTGGATACAGGGAACCCTGATGGGCTTTGTCGGCCGCGAGATGGTGGCGGGCCGTAAGGCGGTCGAGGTATCGCGCGAGGCACTCGTCTTGCTGGATGAGATGGAGGACCTGATCAGCGAGCGCGTCCTCAACTACGCGGTGCGGCCCGCCCCATGACCGCCGCCGGTGTGATGTCCGTCATGTGAGACGTGACGCGCATCTCTTCCCCTGCCGCTGGGGCCCTGACGCCCGCTAAGGTCCGCCCCAGAGCCGAAATTCCAGCGTGTGGTGGGGGCGCCGTGGCCCCCGGCCGGTAAGGGAGAAGCAGTGGCCAAGAAGCTTGCCGTCATCGGGGCCGGACTCATGGGTTCCGGCATTGCTCAGGTCTCGGCCCAGGCGGGCTGGGAGGTCGTACTGCGCGATGTGACGGACGCCGCCTTGGCGCGGGGCAAGGACGGCATCGAAGCCTCGTACGCGAAGTTCGTGTCCAAGGGCAAGCTGGCGGCCGACGCCGCCGAACAGGCCCTGGCCCGCATCACCACCACCACTGACCTCGACGCCGCCGCCGACGCCGACCTCGTGGTCGAGGCGGTCTTCGAGAAGATCGACGTCAAGCGGGAAATCTTCAGCACGCTCGACGGCCTGGTGAAGGACGAGACGATCCTCGCCTCCAACACCTCCGCCATCCCGATCACCAAGATCGCGGCGGCGACCTCACGGCCGGATCGGGTCGTGGGCACGCACTTCTTCTCGCCGGTCCCGATGATGGCGCTGTGCGAGTTGGTGCGCGGCTACAAGACCAGTGACGAAACCCTGGCCGCAGCCCGCGAGTTCGCCGAGAGCGTCGGCAAGACCTGTGTCGTCGTCAACCGCGACGTCGCCGGCTTCGTCACCACCCGGCTCATCTCGGCGCTCGTGGTCGAGGCGGCCAAGCTGTACGAGTCGGGCGTCGCCACCGCCGAGGACATCGACATCGCCTGCAAGCTCGGCTTCGGTCACGCCATGGGGCCGCTGGCCACCGCAGACCTCACCGGCGTGGACATCCTGTTGCACGCCGCCGACAACATCTACACCGAGTCCCAGGACGAGAAGTTCGCCCCGCCGGAAATCATGCGCCGCATGGTGGACGCGGGCGACATCGGCCGCAAGAGCGGCCGGGGCTTCTACCCGCACAACTGACCTACGGGGGCACGAGGGTCCGGCTCCAACAGCGCGGGCCCGGGTCCCCAATGCAGGGGGCGGATGCCGCGTGGGCGGGTAAGTGGACCGTACGAACGGGCCCTGCGGACCCGTACGAACGGGCCCCGTGAACCCGTACGAACGGCGCCCGCGACGTCCGTCCACCTCATAGAAAGGCCCGCACTCCACGGGCCCACCCCATGGGGTGAATTCGGTATCGGTTCGCTTACGGGCGGCAACTTTGCCGTATGAGAGGCAGTCAGTTCTGTAGACCGAAGATCACGACGACGCACCATCCGGGGAGCGCATATGCACATCAAGGGCGACCACGCTGAGCTGGTCGTCGGGGGCCGACTCGACATCCGTAGCGCGGCGGACGCCCGTACAGCCTTCCACACCGCCGTAGACGGGGGCGGCGGAGACCTCGTACTCGATCTGTCCGGACTCGACGCCTGGGATGCCACCGGGCTCGGCGTCATCATGGGCGCCCACCGCAGGGCGGGCCGCGTCGGCCGCCGTCTGGTGCTGCGCGACGTACCGCCGCAGATGCAGCGGCTCCTGGTCGCCACCCGACTGCACCGGATTTTGGCCATCGAAGGCGGCCTGGAAGTGGCATCCCTGCCCCGGGTGTGAGGTTCGTCGGCCACGGGCGCGACGCACCCGCCCGGCCGCGGAGCCGTACGCACCGCGTGGAGTGGGCAGCCATGGTGAGGGATGAGAGACGCTCGCGGGCCGGCACGCTGGCGGGCGATCCTCACCATCTCGTGATGTCCGGGCGGCACGGCGCCCCCGGGGTTCAGAGATACTGAGTAAAGGTTTAAAGTTCGGAACCGCCGCGCGCTATGCCAGGTGGATACCGGACACGATGCGGCGGCCGGGCATCTTCCCGCCCATGACGGAACCGTCGCGAACCAGCCCGCTGAACACACGGCACGCAGCTCTGGGGGGCTTTCACCATGGACCCGACGCACCGGGGACCTGAAGAGCACGGCCAGGACGCTCCGGGCGGCGCAGCGAGCAGCGGCGCCCCCGGCGGCCACCCGCGCCGCTCGCACCACCGCGGACCACAACTGCCCGCCATCGGCCCCCACGACCGTGACCACGGCGGCGCACCCTCGCCCGGCATCGCCCGCACCGCCCGGCTCACCTCGGGCGACTACCTGCTGACGATCAACCCCATCGACGGCAGCGAGATCGAACAGTGCCCGCCGGGCAGCGCCCACCGCCCCGCCACGCCCGAGCGGCACACGCCCGAAGAGCGCGCCGAACTGCGCCGGGCGCAGGCCACAACGCGCTCCACCGTGACCGCCGGCGCGGGCGCCATCGCGGCCGGCACCGGCCAGTTCGAACTGCCGCTGCTCGAACGCGAGGAGGAGCGGGATCGGCTGATACGGCTGCTGGCCCGCGGCCGTTCCGTACGGCTCACCGGCCCGCCGGGCACCGGCCGCAGCTCGCTGCTCGACGCGGTCGCCGATGGGTGTGACGACATCGCACCGGACGGCGTAGTCCGGCTCTCCGGATACCGCCGCACCGCAACCGACCTGCTGTACGCGCTGTGCGCCGCCGTCTACCGGATGCCTACGCACCGCCCGGACCGTGCCCAACTCCTTGAGCTGACGCGTGACATCGGTGCCGTCGTCATCCTCGACGACATCGAGTTCGGCGGCACCGCGCTGGACGACTTCCTTGATGCCACACCCGAATGTGCCTTCTTGATCGCCGCCACACCCGATGTGGCGGCCCCGTCCCCGGGCGCGTATCTGGAGGAGGTCGCACTTGGCGGCCTCAGCCGCGCCGCCTGCATGGAACTGCTCGGACGATTGGTGCGCCGGCCGCCCACCGACGAGGAAGCGGCCTGGGCGGCGGACCTGTGGTTCGAGTCCGAGGGACTGCCGCTGCGCTTCGTTCAGGCCGCGGCGCTGCTGCGGCACCGCGATCGGTCAGCGGCGGCTGCCGCTGACGTTGACCTGGTGGCGGACGCCGCGCCCGGCGATGCGTCCACGGGCCCCGTTCAGGTCGCCCACGAGCAGCAGGGTGCTCACGAGGACCGCGGTGCGCACGGTACGCAGGATGCCTCTGAGGACGCGCTCGCTGACGCCACATCGGATGAGATCGCCGCCTCGATCGAGGACCAGGACGGTGCGCGGGACGCGCCGAGCGTTCCCACGCTCACCGAGGGAGTGGCGCCGGCCGCGCTGCTGGCCGCCATGGTCAGCGAACCGGCCCGCGAGACCCTACGGTTCGCGCTCGCCCTCGGCGGGGAGTGCCCGCACCCGGCCCATCTGCCCGCGCTCATCGGCGACCCGCAGGCCGACGCCGCCATCGCCGACCTGCTCGGCTGCGGCCTGATCACCCCGGCGGGCAACCATCACCGGCTGGTGAACGGCGTTGCCGCGCAGCTTGAGGCGGCCGGATTCCAGGAGAACGCGACGGCACGCGCCCTCACCGCGGCTCAGCACTACGCCTGGTGGGCCGGGCACCCCTCGGTGGCCGCACGTCGCGCCGCGGACGAGGGCGACGCCATACTCGGCGCGCTCTCCGCGCTCGTGAGCGCCCGCGACACACCGAGCACCCCCGCCACCGGCCGCGCGCCCGGCGCATCGGGCGCACCGAGCGCCCAGCAGGGGGCGCAGCCAGCGGGGCCCGGGACCGGCGGCGGGCAGCGCGTGGGGCAGCTCAGCGCCGCCGTGCTGCTGGCGCGCACGGCCGCCCCGGCCTTCGCCGCCGGGCTCCACTGGAGCGCCTGGGAACGCTGCCTACGCCATGGCCAGGAGGCCGCAAGACTCGCCGGCGAGGTCGCCGAAGAGGCGTACTTCCACCATGAGTTGGGCGTGCTGGCACTGTGCACGGGCCAGCTGGACCGAGCCCGCGCCGAACTGGAGGCGTCCATCTCGCTGCGCGGCGTGCTCGCCGACCGGCGCGGTGCCGTCGCCGGGCGCCGCGCGCTGGCCCTGGTCGTGGATCGGACCGGGATCTCAGCGCCCGGCGGCCTCGACACGCTCGGCGCCCTCACGGCGGGCGATGAGCCGCCTGACGCACCGGCGAGCCAGGCACGGGACGGCGCTGGTGCCTCGCCGCAGCAGGGCCCGAACGATACGAAGGTGAGCACCCCGCGGCACGTCGCGGGCGACACCCTCAAGGGCACGGCGGTAGGACTCGGCGCGGTGGCGTCCGGTAGTGGCGCGGGCTCGGGTGCCGGCGCGGGCTCCACCGGTGGTACGGGCTGGACCCGCGGTGGCTGGCGCTCCTCCGTGCGGCGCCTGCCGCTGCTCATCGCGGCCCGCAGAAACGTGGCTGCCGCGGGCGCAGGGGCGCTCCTGGTCGCGGTGCTCGGCACGGTGGTCACCCTCGGTGCCACATCGGGCGACGACGGGGCGCCGGACCGGGGCAAGCCACAGCAGAGCACATCGCGCCATGACGACGCCGACGAGGATCGGGCGGCCGACGAGCCGGCCCGGGACGCGACCGGCGGCGACACCCGACCGGGCCAGACCGCGGCGCCCGGCACGACGGGGGCGGCGAGCCCATCCGCATCCACCGGTACGAGCCAGAGCCCCAGCGCCTCGCCCACCAGCGGCTCCGGCACCCCGTCAACGGGCAGCCCCTCCACATCGGGCAAGCCCACGGACCCGAAGCCGACCGGCCGCCCGACCAAGCCCACCGAAACGCCGACGACGCCGACCGATCGTCCGACGAGCCCCACGAGCTCGCCGACCAAGCCCACGGACCCGCCGACCAAGCCGACCGATCCCCCCACGGAGCCAACGGACCCGCCCACCACGGCCCCCACGACGGACGCGCCCCCGCAGACTCCCACCCAGATCACCACCGGCCCGAGCACCCAGACCCCGGAAGCGACCACGGCCAACCCGACCGTGTGACCCGCAACGCGGCGCCCGCACCGGGACGGGTGCGGGCGATCGGCTCGTACGCGGGGTACGGCGTACGGGGCACGGGCCGGGGGCGCCAACGAGTCTGCGCCACCGCGGCCCACGCGGCGCGTCACGCGACCCGTACCGCAATCCATGGCGCGAGCCACGACGAAATCATCGGTGCCATCGGTGCCATCGGTGCCACCGGCGCCGTCGTCGATGGCGTCCTCAACTGGGCGCAGCAATAGCCGTGTTGAGGGCGGGGCCGTAGGGGAGCGTCAGAAGAGTAGAAGAGCGTCAGAAGATCAGAAGAGGCGCAGCTTGTCGTCTTCGATGCCGCGCATCGCGTTGTAATCGAGTATGGCGCACCCGATACCGCGGTCCGTGGCGAGCACGCGAGCCTGCGGCTTGATCTCCTGCGCCGCGAAAATGCCCTTGACCGGGGCCAGATGGGGATCGCGGTTGAGGAGTTCCAGGTAGCGAGTGAGCTGCTCCACGCCATCGATCTCGCCGCGTCGTTTGATCTCCACCGCGACCGTCACACCGTCCGCGTCCCGGCAGAGAATGTCCACGGGGCCAATGGCAGTGGGGTATTCACGCCGAATCAGGGTGTAGCCCTTACCGAGCGTTTCGATGCGGTCGGCCAACAGTTCCTGGAGGTGCGCCTCCACCCCGTCCTTGATCAGGCCGGGGTCCACGCCGAGCTCGTGGGAGGAGTCGTGCAGCACTTCCTCCATGGTGATGATGAGCTTCTCGCCCCCCTTGTTCACGACGGTCCACACGCTGTCGTCACCCTCCTTGAGGGTGCACGGCGGAGACATCCAGTTGAGGGGTTTGTAGGCCCGGTCGTCCGCGTGGATGGACACGCTGCCGTCTGCCTTGACCAGGATCAGCCGAGGCGCGGAGGGAAGGTGGGCGGTGAGCCGGCCCGCGTAGTCAACGGAGCAGCGGGCAATGACGAGACGCATGGTCGGCAACGCTACTCGACGCTGGGCCGTCCACGCGATTCGTCCGACGATGGGCCCTTCGCTGTTGGCCGGTAGTAAGTGCACCGTCCTGGTGCGGGGCACCGTGGCCGAATTACCGTTGCAGCGGGGCGTCGTCACACGAGTACGCTGCGTCGCGGCTTCCCGCCCCCCCATCCGCAGGACCCCGGTCCCCGGGGTCGCGAGAGGAGAACTCATGTCGCTCGACGTCTCACCGGCCCTGCTCGAACAGGCCGAGCGAGGCGAGGTCGATGAAGCGATGTTCATCGACTGCGTCCGGACCTCCCTGCCGTATGCCTGGGAGATGGTCAGCTCTCTAGTGACTCAGCTCAAGGCGGACGGTGGCGAGATCGCCGACAACCAGGTTCCGCCGCCGGACGAGCAGGCGCGCGGGCAACTGCTGCGTGCGCTGGCCAGTGACGCGATACGCGGGTCGTTAGAGCGGCACTTCGGAGTGCGGCTGGCCTTCCAGAACTGCCACCGGGTAGCGGTCTTCCCGTTCGGCCCGTCAGCCGACGACCGGCTTGCTCGCTTCACGTCCATCCGCGGTCAACTGCTGAATCAGTCTCCGCAACTGCGCGACTGCTGATGCGCTGCCGCTGCCGCTCCACATGCGGGAGGAGCCCAACGCTGGGGCGGCAGCTGCTTCGCGGCCTGCGCGGCACCCGACACATCGCGCACGACAGGTAGCGACCCCGGGCCCAGCCCGCGCCACCCGTGCCGCAAGCCGGTGTGGTGGGGGTCGCTCAGCGGAGCTGTGGCAGCACTTCCTCGCCCAGCCGGCGCACGTTCTCCTCCGTGCCGGTCAGCTCGCCGGAGCCTTCGACCAGGAAGGCGAACCGGTCGATGCCGGTGCGCTCGGCGCTGGCGGCGAGCAGGTCCGCGCAGTACCTGGGCGGGCCGACCGGGTGCAGCGCGCACAGCATCTCCGCGTACGCCCGCGGGTCACGCATCGACCGCCGCCGCCCATCCACGGTCGTATACGCGTCGAGGCCCTGCCGTAGCCAACCAGGCATCGCCTTCAGCAAGCACTCCGCCGCGTCCTCGCGGGAGTCCGCGATCTGGGCGACGCCCGTCGAAACATGGCCGGCCGCCACGACCATCTCCGGCGCGTGCCCCGCCGCGAGCGCCGTCTTGCGCCACAGCGCAACCATGTCCGCCTTCTCCTCATCGCCGCAGTGCATCCCGAGCAGCATGGGCAACCCCCGCTCGGCGGCGATTCGTACGCTGCGGGGCGAGACGCATGCGACGATCACCGGCGGCCCGTCTGCGGCTACACCATCCATAAACTCATCCACTCGCGGTACGACGGGGACCTCGCGAAAGACGAACTGTTCTCCGTCCGCCCCGACCTCTGGCTCCCGCAACCAGCGCAGCAGGAGGTCGAGCGACTCGGGGAACCCCTCCTCGTACGCCCGCAGGCCCGTGCCGAAGACCTCAAGATCAATCCAGGGCCCGCCGCGCCCCACGCCCAGCGTGAACCGACCACCCGTGGTGAGATGAAGCAGGGCCGCCTGCTCACCCAGTGCGACGGGATGGGTCGTTGACAGTACGCTCACTGCCGTGCCGACGCCGATGCGGTGCGTGCGCCCCAGTACGAGGGCGGCGAGGGTGGTCGCGGACGGGCACACTCCGTACGGGATGAAATGGTGTTCTGCTAGCCAGACCGCATCGAGCCCCGACTGCTCGGCGACCTCAGCGATCCTGACTGCCCTGCGTAGGGCCTCCCCCTGTCCTTGGCCCGGAAATTGCGCGGCCAGGACAAATGCTCCAACGCGCATCGCTCTCTGCCTCCTCTTGCAGCCTCGCGACCGACGCGGCCCCCGCTGGCAATAACGCCTGTCACGTGCCAAGGGCACGGCTCGGCAAGAAGTTTTCATGATGATCAGGAGATGGGGCGAGTCGGAGCCCGCCCTACGGCATCCCGAGGCGGTGACGACAGCCCTTACGCTGGTAACAGCCCGTAGCCCCCGCCGAGTCCACGAGGTGCCCCATGTCCCCGCGCCGAAACCGCCCCCGAGGCGGCGAGAAGCCAGCAGAGCGTCCCGCAGGGGGCGTGACAGGGTTGGAACGTAGGGAGAGTTGGCGGGGGGAGGAGTGGCTGGTGCGGCCGGTGGCGGGGTCCGCGGCGGGCAAGCGCTACCGCTGCCCGGGATGTGATCAGGAGATTCCGCCGGGCGTGGGGCATCTAGTGGCCTGGCAGCAGTACGCCGGAGTGGACGACCGGCGGCACTGGCACCGTGCGTGCTGGAGCGCACGAGACCGCCGGAGCGCGAGGCTCCAGCGGTCTCGTAACGCGCCCCGCTACTGACGCGTCCACCGTGTCCACCGTGTCCACCGTGTTCACCGCGCCTCGGCAGGGGCCGGCGGGGTCGGCTGGTTGCTGACGGGGCCGGCGGTTTGCAGACGGGACCGATGGGTTGCTGACGGGCCGTCAGGAAGGCGAAGTCTCTAGCCCCAGGCCCGATGGGTCGAGCTGAACGGGATGGACGCTAGCCACTGGTCAGTTGGTCCTCAGCCGCAAGAGGCGCGACAGCAGACCCCGGGCATCTCGCACTACCGACCACCGGGCCGTAGCGATGCGAGAACAGGGCTGACCAAGGACGTCAGACGTCCCGCTTCTCCAGCACCGCGAAGGCGCCGGCCATTGCCACGCCCGCGACGATGATGACGATCAGCAGCGGCTCCCAGCCGGAGGGCCCGGAGTCCGAGATGGTGTTGCTGTACAACACGCCGAGCTGGCTGGGCACCGAGTAGTCAAGCAGCGCCTCCTGCACATCTTGTAGCGCCTCGCCTTGCATGAACAGTGCCAACACCATCGGCAGCAGTACCAGGCCGATCATGACGGTGATCGCCCCGGCGGAGTGGCGCAGCAGCGAGCCGACGCACAGTGCGAGCAATCCGAGCGCGGCCACATACAGGCTGACCCCGATGGTCGCCTTGACCCAGTCAGCGCTACTGGAATCACCTGCGCCCCGGTGACCGCCCAGTATGCCGTCGTTAATGAGCGCGACCAGGGTGGTCGAGGCGAGCGTCACCGCGAAGGACAGGCCGAAGAACACGAGCGTCTTGGCCACGAGCACCCGGCCGCGGCTCGGGCACGCGGTCAAGGTGGTACGGATCATGCCCGTGCCGTACTCCGACGAGACGACCAGCACCCCGAGCGTGATCACGCACATCAAACCGAGCAGCACCCCGAAGAAGCCGAAGGCCAGCGGCGATTCGCCCTCCAGGTCGGTGTCGCCACTGGAGATGCCCACCACGGTCAGCAGGCTGATGCCCACCACGAGCGCGACCATGACGCTCAGCGTCCACACCGTGGAACGCACCGACTTGATCTTGGTCCACTCGGAGGCGAGCGCATGCCCGAGGTGCGTGGGCTGAATCGGGATCGGCGAGCTGTAACCACCGGGCGCGAAGCCGCTGCCCTGCACTGGAGCGTGCGCCTGTGCGTAGGGCGCCGGCGCCTGGGGGTGCCCGTGTGCCGGCGCGTACGCCCCGGTCTGCTGCGGTACGGGCGGAGCCTCCAGCGTCTGGAGCTGCTGCGGCTGCTGCTGCGGCTGCTGGGCCTGATGTGCCAGCGGCGGCTGGGCCGGCTGGGCTTGCTGGGCCGGCGGCTGGGCCGGAGCCGATGACGGGGGCTGCTGCGGCTGCGCCGGTGCGGCCTGGGCGGGGGCCGGCTCGCCTTGCTGCGGCTGCTGGCTGACCAGCGGTGCGGTGGGCGCTGCCGGGGGCTGCGCGGCGGGGGTGCCCTGCGGCTGCTGAGGGGTGGTCATCGGGCGTCCTCGTTGTCGCGCTTGTTCAGGTCGGCGGGGGCGGCGGGCGGCTGCGCCGCGGGGGAGGGGGCCGGGGCGGAGGGGGCTGCGGCCTCGTACGGGCTCGGAGCAGTCGGCTGGTCCGGCAGGGCGCGCAACTGCGTGGTGCGCGGCGAGCCACCGGCCGCCTGCTGGGGCGGTGGCTGGTGCGGCGTCGGCTGCTGCGGCAGTGGCTGACCTGGGGCCGCTGCGGCGGGGCCTGGCTGCTGCGCCGGGTAGGGCTGCTGGCCCGGGGCGTACGGGTGCGGTGGGCCGGACGCGTAGGGGTTCGGCTGGCCGGGGGCCATGCCGGGCCCCTGCGGCGCGGGGTGGCCCCAGCCCTGCGGGGGCCCGGGCTGGACCGGCTGGCCCGGCGCGAGGCCCTGCTGGAGCCCAGCGCGTAGATCCTGCGTTGAGCGGTAGTCCACGGCGCCCTGCGTCATGCGCATGTACGCCTCTTCCAGCGAAGCCCGGTGCGGCGACAGCTCCCACAGCCGGATGTCCGCACCGTGTGCGAGGTCGCTGATCCGTGGCAGCGGAATTCCGGAGACCCGCAGCGCGCCGTCCTGCTCGGGCTGCACCTGCCCGCCAGCCTCGGCGAGGGCGGCCAACAGCTTCTCGCGCTGTTGCGGCTCGGTGTCCGGGGTGCGTACCCGGGCGAAGTCGGCAGAGTTGGCCGAAATGAAGTCGGTCACACTCATATCGGCGAGCAGCTGACCACGGCCGATGACGATCAGATGGTCCGCGGTAAGCGCCATTTCGCTCATCAGGTGGCTGGAGACGAAGACCGTACGGCCCTCGGCTGCGAGCTGTTTCATGAGGTTACGCACCCACAGGATGCCCTCCGGGTCGAGACCGTTGACCGGCTCGTCGAAGAGGAGTACCTGCGGATCGCCGAGCAGGGCCGCCGCGATGCCGAGCCGTTGGCCCATGCCGAGCGAGAAGCTCTTGGACCGCTTTTTGGCCACCTCCTGGAGCCCGACCACGCCGAGCACCTCGTCCACCCGGCGGGCCGGGATGCCGGAGAGTTGCGCGAGGCACAGCAGATGGTGACGCGCGCTGCGGCCACCGTGCACGGCCTTGGCGTCGAGGAGCGCGCCGACCTGCCGCGGGGCGTTCGGCAGCCGGCGGAACGGATAACCGCCCACCGTGACCTGACCCGCGGTCGGCTCGTCGAGGCCCAGGATCATGCGCATGGTCGTCGATTTGCCGGAGCCGTTGGGGCCCAGGAAACCGGTGACGGCGCCTGGCCGCACCTGGAAGGACAGGTTGTGCACGGCCGTCTTGGCGCCGTAGCGCTTCGTCAGGCCGACTGCCTCGATCAATTCTCCGCCCCTCGCGAGATCGTCGGGACGTCAACCAATTGGCGGGACGCCCCCGTGAGGGTTAGGAGGATAACGGTGAGCTGACGGTTCCACTTCTGCCGCGATCGATGTGAGGCCCGGCACACCGGCACCGCAGCACTGGCCCTTGCGGTGGCTGGCCATCAATGCCACTCGTGTCGTACGCGGCGCTTAGGCATCCCGCTTCTTCAGCGAGATATAGCCGCCTACCAGGGCCGCGAGTACCCACAGCGCCATGATGAAGATGCCGCCCCAGGGCCCGTACGGGGCGTCGTCGCCGGTCTCCACCACCTGCATGATGCGTGAGCCCGCCTGGTCGGGCAGATACTGGCCGACCTTCTCGGTTGCCGAGACGTTGCCCAGGATGTTCGAGATGAGGAAGAAGAACGGCATCAAAATGCCGAGCGAGAGCATCGGGCTGCGCAACATCGCGGTGACACCCATCGCGAATACCGTGATCAGGGTCATATAGATCGCGCTGCCGAGCAACGCTCGCATGACGCCCGAGTCGCCGAGTGCCGCCTTGTGGTCGCCGAGCATGGCCTGGCCCGCGAAGAAGCTGAGGAAGCTGATGACAAGGCCGACCACGAACGCCAGCAGCGTGGCCACGGCGATCTTGCTGAAGAGGAAGGTGAAGCGCTGCGGGACCGCCGCGAGCGAGGTGCGGATCATGCCGGTGCTGTATTCGTTGGAGACCACGAGCACACCGAAGACGATCAATGCAAGCTGGCCGAGGCCGATGCCGGCGAAGCTGATCTGCGTCGGATCGAATTCGAGCTTGTCCTGGCGAGACATGTCGTCGAATTCATTCTTGCTCACGGCGCTGATCAACATGGACAGGGCCACCGTCACCACCAGCGCCAGCGCCATGGTCCAGACCGTGGAACGCACCGACCTGATCTTGGTCCACTCGGACCTGAGTACCTGCGTTGCGACCGCCATCGTCAGGACCCCTTCTTCCGCTGCCAGTCAGCTCCCCAGCCGCCCGACTGGCCGCCTTGCTGCCCGGGCCCCGGTTGGCCAGGTTGGCCAGGTTGGCCCGGTGGAGAGTCCGGCCCCTGCTGTGGGTAACCCGGAGGCGGGTATCCGCCGCCCGGTGGCACCTGCCCGCCGCCCGGTGGCATCGGCGGCGCACTCGGCGGCATCGCGCTGCCGGGAGGCCCCGGCGGCACAACCCCCGGCGGCACAACCCCCGGCGGCACAGCCGCCCCAGGAGGCACCGGCTGGGCCTGCGGTCCACCCGGTAGCGGGCCGCCGTAAGGGGCACCCGGCACGAGCGGATGTGCCCCCGTCGGCCCCGAGTGCGCGTGGTACTCCACCGACTCCGCCGTGAGCTGCATGAACGCTTCTTCGAGCGACGCCCGCTGGGGGCTCAGCTCATGCAGGACGACCTGGTGGCGCGCGGCCAACTCGCCGAGCTGCGCCGGGTCGGCACGGTCCACCTCAAGGGCGCCGTCCACCGCGACCAGCGCCGAGTAACCCGCCTCCGACAGCGCCTCACGCATCCGCTCGTGATCGGGCGTGCGCACCCGTACGTACGAGCGCGAGTTCTGCGCGATGAACTCCGACATCGACGTGTCGGCCATCAACTTGCCCTGCCCGATGACCACCAAGTGGTCGGCGGTGAGCGCCATTTCGCTCATCAAGTGGCTGGAGACGAACACCGTACGTCCCTGTGCGGCCAGGTTCTTCATCAGGTGGCGAATCCAGTGAATGCCCTCGGGGTCGAGGCCATTGACCGGCTCGTCGAACATCAGTATCTCGGGGTCGCCCAGCAAGGCCCCGGCTATGCCGAGCCGCTGGCCCATACCGAGCGAAAAGCCCTTGGAACGCTTCTTCGCGACCGAGGAGAGGCCGACCGTGTCCAACACCTCGCTGACCCGGCTCGTCGGAATGCCGTTGCTCTGCGCGAGACACAGCAGATGGTTGTACGCGCTGCGCCCGCCGTGCATGGCCTTCGCGTCGAGCAGCGCACCGATGTGCTTGAGCGGTTCGTGCAGCTGTCGGTAGTGCTTGCCATCAATACGGACATCTCCGGCCGTGGGATTGTCCAAGTCGAGCATCATCCGCATCGTCGTGGACTTCCCCGCCCCGTTCGGCCCCAGAAATCCGGTGACGATCCCGGGGCGCACGGTGAACGTCAGCCGATCCACGGCGAGCTTGTCGCCGTAGCGCTTGGTCAACCCCACAAGCTCGATCATGCAGGCCACGCTAAGGGCCGCACGGCTCACACGCCACCCCACGGCAACGGCGCCTCGCACCACTTTCCGTGGTGCGAGGCGCCGTTTGCTGAGCGTTTCGGGGTCACAACCGACTGGATACCTTTCGGCTACCGGCCAGCCATCGGCCGACTACCTGCGCGAACCGCTCGCTTCCGAGCGTCATCGCCGTCATCTGCCACCGGTGACCGCGCCCGTCCGATGGCCGCCGACAAGCCGCTGGACCCCAGCGAACTGCCTGCGCTCGTACCAAGTGCCCGTCTCGACGGGCTGGACCGGCACCCGCCCCGGCGCCGCCCCAGAGCAAAGAGGCTCCGACCGGCGCCGGTACGCGGCGTGCCGACAGTGTGTCAGCGGCTCTGCTGCGCCGGAACGCCGCGCTGCATCGACTCATCCTCAGTCGGGGAACCGGCCGCTGCGACCGCCGCACCCGTGAGCGTGGCCAGCATCTCGCGGACGTTGGTGAGCTGCGCGTTGATGCTGTCGCGGCGGTTGGTGAGCGCCGCCAGCTCGCGCTCGGACTCGCTGCGGACGCGGTCGGCCTTGGCGTTGGCGTCGGCCACGATGTCCTCGGCCTGCCGCTGCGCGGTCTCCACGGTCTGCCGGGCCCGGCGCTCCGCGTCCGTACGCAGCTTCTCGGCCTCCAGGCGAAGCTGCTCGGCGCGGTGCTCGATCTCCGCGAGTCGCTTCTCCGCCTTGGACTGACGCGACGCCAGGTCACGCTCGGACTGCTCGCGGCGCTTGGCCAGGTTGGTCTCGAAGTCTGCGGCGGCCTGTGCGGCCTTGGCGCGGGTCTCCTCGAAGAGGGAGTCCGCCTCCTCGCGCTTGGTCTGCGCGTCCTTCTGCGCGTCGGTGCGCAGCGTGCTCGCGTCGGACTTCGCCTTCTCGACGATCCGCGCGCCCTCGTCCTCGGCCTTCGACTTGCGCTCGGAGGCGAACGATTCGGCGTCGTTACGCACCTGCTGCGCGGCGGACTCGGCCAGCTCGCGGTGCTGCTCGGCGGCGCGGCGGGCCTCCTCGCGCAGGTCCTTGGCCTCCTCCTCGGCGAGCCGCAGGATCTTCTCCACGCGCGCACCGAGTCCCGCGTAGGACGGCTCGGAGTCATTGACCTGGGCTTGCGCGTTCTGCGTTTCGAGGTGCAGCTCCTCGATGCGCTTTTCCAGGGAGGTGATGCGTGCCAGGGCGCTGTCTCGGTCGGCGACGAGCTTGGTAATGCGGTCGTCCACCTGACCGCGGTCGTATCCACGCCGCACGAGCTCGAAGCCGAAGGGGGAGGAAGTGTCGCTCATGGGGTTCCTGTCGAAAGAAGACCGGTGAGGTGATAGAGAGAATCCTAGGGGTGCGGACGGCGTGTCTTCGAGTCATTGCCCGTTTGATCTGGAGAATGACCCCTCATTTGAGTGGCTAGCCGTCAGACTGCTTGCCACTTGAACGAGTTGCGCCCGCCCCCGCCGCTGTTTTTGCGCCCCCGTTGTCCTTGCCACTCCCGCTGCCAGGCGCTGGCGCCTCGAAGGATTCGAGGGCTTCCAGCACATCCTGGACGCGAGAAATCTCCGTGTTGATGTCTTTGCGGCGGCGTACGAGCAACTCCAGCTCATGCTTACCGTCATCGACCATTCGCTTTGCCTCGTCGGCGGCCTCGGTACGCAAGCGTTCAGCATCGCGTACTGCTGTGGTCTTCTTCGACTCGGCTTCTCGGATCAACCCATCGGCCTTCTTGACCGCGGAGATCCGAACCTTACTTGCCTCGCTGTTCGCGTCCGACAACAGTTGCTTGGCCTTCTTTTCGGCCTCAGCGAGCTGTTCTTCCGCCGCCTTGACGAGCCTATCCGCACGCTCGGCCGCGGACTTGAGCGCCTCACCGGATTCCCGGCGGGCCCGGTCGTGCAACTCCTCGACCTCGCCCTCGATCCGGGTCCGCAACTCTTCGGCCCGCTCTCTTATGGCCGTCGCGTCGCCGCGGGCTTCGGTCAGCATGGTGTTGGCGTCCGTACGCGCCTTCTCCACCAGCCGGTTACTTTCGGCGTTCGCCTCGGCGACGATCCGGTCGGCCTCCTTGCGGGCCACGCCCACCATGGTGTCGGCGCGCTCCTCGGCTTCGGTCGCCGACCGCAGCGCCTCCTCCTGGGCCCCGGCGATGAGTTGGTCGGCCTGCTCGGCCGCCTCGCCGCGGCGCTTGGCCGCCGCCGCCCTGGCCTCGTCCACCGTGCGTTCCGACTCGACCTGTGCCTTGGCGAGCAGGCGCTCCGCCTCTTCCTGGGCGCGCGTTTTGATCTTCTCGGATGCGACGCGGGTGCGCGTGGCGTGCTCCTGTGCCGAGGTGACCGTGGCCGCCGCGTCCGCCCGTAGCCGATCGGCTTCCTTGGTCGCGCCGGCCACCAGCCGGTCCGCCTGCTCGGCGGCCTCGGCCCGGCGCTGGCCCGCGGCCTCGCGCGCCTCGTCCACCGTGCGATCGGCCTCCTGCCGCGCGGCGGCCGTCGTCTCGGCCGCTGCGCGTTGCATCCGCTGGGTCTCGGCGGTCACCTCGGCCCGCAGCCGCTCGGCCTCCTTGGCCGCGTCGCCGACGAGCTTCTCGGATTCCTTCGTCGCCTCGGCGATGAGCCGGTCGGCCTGCTGTGCGGCGTCCGAACGCAGCCGGTTGGCGTCCTGCCTGGCCTCGGCGCGCGATCGCGCGGCATCCTGCTCGGCCGCCGCGAGGGCGTCCGCCGCCTCCGTACGCAACCGCTGGCCCTTGGCGGTGGCGTCGGCGACCAGGCGGTTGGCCTCCTTCGTCGCCTCCGTGACCAACGTATCGACCTGCTGGGCCGCGTTGCTACGAAGCTGGTCGGCCTCCGCGCGGGCCTCGGCGCGCGCTCGTTCCGACTCCTCGATGGCCTCCGAGACCGTGCGCTCGGCGAGCGCCTTGGCGGCGTCGGACTCCTCGCGCGCCTCCCGACGCACCCGCGCCGCGTCGGCGGAGGCCCGCTCCCGCTCGTCGTACGCATCGGCGCGGACCCGGTCCGACTCCCCTTGCGCCTCGGTGCGGGTGCGCTGCGCCGCGTGCTCGGCGGCCGAGCGCAGCCCGGCGATCTCCTGCTCGGCCTGCTCCTGAAGGCCCGCGACCGTGTCCCGTACTTGCTGGGCGGTCTGCTCGGCGGTCGAGACCAGTTCGGTTGCCCGCTGCTCCGCCTCGTCGCTAAGGCGCTGCGCCTCGGCCTGCGCCTCAGCGACCCGCTTACGGGCCGACGCCAGCAGTTCCTCGCTCTGTTCCTGGGCCCGCTCGCGCTCGCGCTGGGCCTCGCTGCGGGCGTCGCCGAGCAGTTCCTCGGCCTCCCGGCGGCGGCGGGCCGCCTCGTCCTGTGCTGCCGACAGCGCCTCGGCCGCTTCGGCGGCAAGCCGCTCGGCCGCCGCCTTCGCCTCGGCCCGTACCCGGTCGGCGCTCTCCTGCGCATCCGTGCGCAGTTGCTCCGCCTCCGCCGCGGCCTCGCTGCGCAGCCGTACCGCAATCGCCTCGCCCTCCGCGCGGGCGCTTGAGGCATCCGCCGACGCCTCGTCCCGCAGCCGCTGGGACTCCGCCTCGGCCTGCTCCTGGAGCGCGCGCAGCCGCTCCACGGACTCGGCGCGCAGCCGCTCCGTCTCCTCGGTCGTCTCGCGGCGCAGCCGCTCGGCCTCGGCACGCGCCTCGCGCAGCGCCTCCTCGGCGGCGCTGACCCGCTGCTCGGCCTCGCTGTGCAGCCGCGTGAGCTCGACCTCGGCCTCGGCACGCCGCTCGGCGGCCGATCGCTCGGCCTCCTCGCGCAGCCGCTGGGCCGCCTCCGCTGCCTCGGACCTGATCTTGCCGGCGCCCTCATCGGCGGCGGCTACCAGGTCCTCGGCCTCGCCCCGGGCGCGCTCCAGGGCCTCCTCGGACTGCTTACGCAGCGCCGCGGCGCGCTCGCTGGCCTCGGTGCGTACCCGCTCGCTCTCGGCGGTCGCGCCGGCCCTGCTCTCGGCGGCGTCCGCCTTGGCCTTGGTGAGCAGCTCCTCGGCGGTCTTGGCCGCCTCCTCGATCTGCTGCACCGCGTCCCGGCGGGCCTCGCCGCGAATCTTCTCGCCCTCGGCGACGGCCTCGGCCCGCAGCTGCTCGGCCTCCCCGCGCAGCCGCCTGGCCTCCTCCTGGAGCTCGACGGTCTTGGCGCGGTACTCCTTGGTGTCGTCCTTGGCCGCGCCCTTGAGCTGCGCCGCGGTGTCGTGCGCCGCCTCCCGCAGCCGGTCCGCCTCGCTCTCCGCCTCGGTCCTGATCCGCTCGGCCTCGGCGGCAGCCGCCTTGGTGGTGGCCTTGGCGTCATCGGCGGCCTTGGTCAGCACGTCCTCGGCCGTACGAGCCGCCTTGGCCAACTGCGCGGCGGCGTCCTCGGCGGCCTCGGCGCGTGCCTTCTCCTGCGCCTCGGCGACCAGGCGTTCGGAGTCGGTACGGGCGTCGTCCCGAAGCTGCTGGGCCTCGGCCTTGAGCGCCTCGGCCTCCTTGGTCGCCTCGCCGACCAGCCGGGCGATCTCCGCCTTCGCGGTGCGGGTGCGTTGCTCGTTGTCCGACTCGGCGGCCGAAAGGCGCGCTGATGCCGCCTCCTTGGCCCCGTTGACCAGCTTGTCGGCCTCGGCGCGCGCCTCGCGCAACGCCGTGTCGGCCTCCTGCATGCGCTGCTCGGCGCCCCGGGTCAACTCGGCGGCCTCGCGGCGGGCCTGCTCGGACTCGGTGGTGGTCGTGGTGCGGAGCTGTTCGGCGTGATCGGTGGCCTCTTGGGCCTGCGTGGACGCGGCGTTCAGCAGCCGTTCGGCATCGGTACGGGCCCGGCGCAAGATCGCATCCGCCTCCGAGCGGGCGCTCTCCACCTCCGAGTTGAGCCGTTCCCTGGCCTGCTCGGCCAGTCGCTGCGCCTCGGTGCGCGCAGAGGCGAGCGCCTGCTCGGCCTCGGCCCGCGACTCATCGAGAAGCCGCCTGGCCTGCGCCTCGCTGCGAGCTCGCAGTTGCTCCGCCCACGCCACGTTCTCGTTGACGTGGGACTCGACGGTCGCGCGCCGCTCCGCCAGCTCCTCATCGAGACGCTGGCGGCGGGCGACCGCCTCGGAGTGCAACTCGGCCTCAAGGCGCGACTGCCGCTCGGCCTGCTCTTGCAGGAGCCGCTGGGTCTGCGCGCGCACATCGCGCAGTTCGCGCTCGGCGTCCGCACGGAGCTGATCGGCCTGTGCCTGGGCGTTGCGCAGGAGCTGTTCGGCTTGGTAGCCGAGATCAGCGGTGTCGTACGCGGGCCGGGACGCGATGGTGCGGCGCGCCTCGTGCAGCTTGGCGCGCAGGACTTCCACCTGATAGCCGAGGTCGTCGGCGTGCTGGACGGCCTTCTCCCGCTCGGTCTTCAGCCGTTCCATCTCGGCTTCGAACTGCGAAAGGTGATCGTCAGGCTCGTAGCGGTCGTAGCCCCGCACTGCGCGGTCCCATCCGTCCCCTGGTCGCGTCGGTGGCCTGCCCCGCCCCGCGTGCTGGGTGGTGCCCGGAGCTGGCCCTTCCGAAGAAATGGTGTCAGATCATCGGCATGACATGGGCCGAGCCCCCAACCCGCACCCCGGCCAAGCCTGCACTCTACCGGCCGGGGAAGGGGTGAGTCAGTGTTCGGTCTGGCCAGGAGATGCGGAGGTGACTAGTTCTGTCAGTACACCGTGGCAGTCCTTGGGGTGCAAAAACGTGATCCGTGAGTCCATCGAGCCGCGGCGCGGCTGCTCGTACAGTACGCGGACGCCCTTGTCGCGGATGTCCGCCGCGTCCGTGTCCACATCGGCGGTCCCGAAGGCGATGTGATGCACGCCCTCGCCGTTCTTCGCCAGCCACTTGCCGACCGCGGAGTCCTCGCGGGTCGGTTCGAGGAGTTGGAGGTAGGACGCGCCGCCATCGGACGTCTCGTTGATCTTGAGCATGGCCTCGCGTACGCCCTGCTCCTCGTTGACCTCGGAGTGGAACACCTCGAACCCGTACGTGGCACGGTAGAACTCGACGGTCTTGTCGAGGTCGAAGCAGGCGATCCCGATGTGGTCGATTCTCGTCAGCATTACCCCAGTGCACCGCTCGCACAGCCGGTTACGCAACGTGCCAGCGATCACACCTTCGGGCCGGTGACCTGTCGGGTACCGCTCAGTACATTGACGGAAACCCTCGTTAACATCCCTGACGCTTGCGAAGAGGCCGCACCATGACTGGAACGACCGACACCACCTCTGTGATCGTCGCGGGCGCCCGTACGCCCCAGGGCCGCCTCCTTGGCTCGCTGCGCACCTTCTCCGGAGCCGACCTCGGTGGCGTGGCCATCAAGGCCGCGCTCGACCGCGCCGGCATCGGCGGTGACCAGGTGCAATACGTAATCATGGGCCAGGTGCTCCAGGCCGGCGCCGGCCAGATCCCGGCCCGACAGGCGGCCGTGAAGGCGGGCATCCCGATGAGCGTTCCCGCGCTCACCATCAACAAGGTCTGCCTCTCCGGGCTCAATGCGATCGCGCTCGCCGACCAGCTCATCCGCGCCGGGGAGTTCGACATCATCGTGGCGGGCGGCCAGGAGTCGATGACCAACGCGCCGCACGCGCTGCCCAAGTCCCGCGAGGGTTTCAAATACGGCGCTGTTCAAATGCTGGACACGATGGCCCACGACGGCCTCGTTGACGCGTACGACAACATCCCGATGGGGGAGTCCACCGAGCAGCACAACACGCGCCTTGGCATCGGCCGCGCCGAGCAGGACGAGATATCCGCCCGGTCGCACCAGCGGGCCGCAGCGGCGCAGAAGAACGGCTTGTTCGAGGCCGAGATCACCCCCGTGGAGATCCCGCAGCGCAAGGGTGAGCCGGTGGTCTTCAGCCAGGACGAGGGTATTCGCAGCGACACCACCGTCGAAGGTCTGGCCAAACTTCGCCCAGCGTTCACCAAGGACGGCACCATTACCGCCGGCAGCTCGTCGCAGATCTCCGATGGCGCCGCGGCCGTCGTCGTGATGAGCCGGGCCAAGGCCGAGGAGCTGGGCCTGGAATGGATCGCCGAGATCGGCGCCCACGGCAATGTCGCGGGCCCGGACAACGCGCTTCAGTCGCAGCCGTCGAATGCCATCAACCACGCCCTCGGCAAGGAGGGTCTGACCGCCGCGGACCTCGATCTGGTCGAGATCAACGAGGCGTTCGCATCGGTCACCTTCCAGTCAATGAAGGACCTGGGAGTTTCCGCCGAAAAGGTGAACGTGAATGGTGGCGCCATTGCCCTTGGCCATCCGATCGGCATGTCCGGTGCCCGGCTGGTGCTGCACCTGGCCCTCGAACTCAAGCGGCGCGGCGGTGGCGTGGGCGCGGCGGCGCTGTGTGGCGGTGGCGGTCAGGGCGATGCGCTGATCCTTCGCGTCCCGAAGAGGTAATCGGGGTCAGCCAGATTCGCGGCCGGTCCCCTCGGCCGACCCGGCCCGTACAAGCAGAAGGAGAGCGGCACGATGGTGGACGTCCCTGACCTGGTAGAGCAAGCGAGGCAGGGCAAGCCGCGCGCGGTGGCCCGGCTGATCTCCCTGGTGGAAGGGGCCTCCCCGCAACTGCGTGAGGTGATGGCGGCGCTGGCGCCGCTCACCGGTGGCGCCTACGTGGTGGGCCTGACCGGCTCGCCCGGGGTCGGCAAGTCCACCTCGACCTCGGCGCTGGTCACCGCGTACCGCAAGATCGGCAAGCGGGTCGGGGTGCTGGCCGTCGATCCGTCGTCGCCGTTCTCCGGCGGCGCGCTGCTCGGCGACCGGGTGCGGATGAGCGACCACGCGTCCGACCCCGGCGTCTACATCCGGTCCATGGCCACCCGCGGCCACCTCGGCGGTCTGGCCTGGTCCGCGCCGCAGGCCATCCGGGTGCTGGACGCGGCGGGCTGCGAGGTGATCCTCGTGGAGACCGTGGGCGTCGGCCAGTCGGAGGTGGAGATCGCCTCCCAGGCCGATACCAGCGTGGTTCTGCTCGCGCCCGGCATGGGGGACGGCATCCAGGCGGCGAAGGCCGGAATCCTGGAGATTGGCGATGTGTACGTGGTCAACAAGGCCGACCGCGATGGCGCCGACGCCACCGTCAGGGAGCTGAACCACATGCTCGGCCTCGGCGAGGCCCGCGCCGCCGGTGACTGGCGGCCCCCGATCGTCAAGACCATCGCGGCTCGCGCGCAGGGCGTGGACGAGGTCGTGGAGGCGCTGGAGAAGCACCGCGCGTGGATGGAGGAGCGGGGCGTCCTCGCCGAGCGGCGGCGCGCACGCGCCGCCCACGAGGTGGAGACGATCGCGGTCACGGCACTGCGTGAGCGGATCGGCGATCTACGCGGCGACCGGCGCTTGGGCGCCCTCGCCGAGCGCATCGCCCGGGGCGAGTTGGACCCGTACGCGGCGGCGGACGAACTGATCGCGGGCATCACGAAGGGATAGCGGGTAGCCCCCGGGGGCTACTGGGTGTGGTGCCGGGCGAGCTGCGTGGCAGCTCGCCCGGCACCGGTGAATCGGCTGCCCGGCCATCAGACGGGGGACTGTCAGCCGTGGCCTGCCGATGGTCCGCGGTGGGCGATCAGTCGTTGTCGCCGCTGTTGTCGCTAACACTGCTAACACTGTCAACGCCGTCAACACTGTCAACACTGTCAACACTGTCGCTAACGCTGTTGCTGGCGCTGTCATCGTCGTCGTACGCGTCGTCGTGGTCCTCCGGGTGCTGTGACACCTTCCCGGACGCCAGGTCCACGCGCAGTTCGTGCTTCTTGCCGTCCTTGTCGAGGACATCCACGTCCCAGGCCGTCACCCTGTCATCGTCATCGAGCTCCGCCGATGTCACCGTGCCCGGCACGGTCCGTAGGGCATCGTCCGCGGCCTCGGCGGCGGAGACCTTCGCCCGCTGCAAACCGTCCTTGAGCGCGGCGGCGTCGTCCTCGTGGGCAACGTGCTGGTGCAGCACCCTCGCGGTGTTGGCGTCGAGCGTCAGGTCGTGCCAGCGGCCGTCCTTGCCGTAGAGGTCCACGTCCCAGACGGCGCGGGCGCCGTCGTCGGCGTCGAGGTCGATGGAGACCACGGCGCCGGGCGTCGCCTTCAGCGCGGCATCCACCGCCGCACGCACGGTCACCCGAGCGTCCCGCTGGGCCTTATCCTCGGCTGCATCCTCGCGCCGGTCGGCTGCGTCCTCTGTGCTGTCCTCCGCGTCGTCCGTACCGTCGTCGTCCCCGTCGTCGCCATCGGCGCGTTCGCTGTGGGCCCCGTCGTCCCCGCGGTCCTCGTCACCGGCCGCCTGGTCGTCCCCATCGGCTTGGTCGCCGCCATCGCCGCCATCGCCGCCATCACTGCCATCGGCGCCGTCGTCATCTGCGTGGTCGGTGTCGGCGGCCTGTGACTGGCGGGCGGGCCCGCCGTCGCCGTCGCCGGTGAAGGCGACCGCGGAGGCCGTGCCGCCGCCGATCAGGGCCGCTGCCGCGACGGTTGCGATGACGAGGTTGCGCTTCATGAGTGCCTCCTGATGAAACGGGTGGAGCTGGGTCGATCCGTTGACGTGTCCCACGCTGACGGAGCGACGCTGAAGAGAACCTGAAGCCGGCTGAAGGGATCTTCAGGTTCGGTTTGCGAGGCTGTGCGCATGCGCCTGTTGATCGTGGAGGACGAGAAGCGGCTTGCTCTGTCGTTGGCCAAGGGTCTGACGGCGGAGGGTTTCGCCGTGGATGTGGTGCACGACGGGGTCAGCGGGCTGCACCGGGCGAGCGAGGGCGCGTACGACCTGGTCGTCCTCGACATCATGCTGCCCGGCATGAACGGCTACCGGATCTGCGCCGCACTGCGCGCCGCTGGCCACGAGGTGCCGATCTTGATGTTGACCGCCAAGGACGGCGAATACGACGAGGCCGAGGGGCTCGACACCGGCGCGGACGACTACCTGACCAAGCCCTTTTCCTACGTCGTGCTGCTCGCGCGGGTACGGGCGCTGCTGCGCCGCCGGGGCACCGGGGCCTCACCCGTGCTGCGAGTGGGTGCGCTGTCCGTGGACCGGGCCGCGCGCCGCGTGGAGCGCGACGGCACCGAAATAGCGCTCACCGCCCGGGAGTTCTCGGTCCTTGAACAACTAGCCGTCAGAGCGGGCGAGGTGGTCTCCAAGGCGGACATCCTGGAGCACGTATGGGACTTCGCGTACGAGGGAGACCCGAACATCGTGGAGGTCTACATCAGCGCGCTGCGCCGCAAGCTCGGTAGCGGGCTCATCGACACCGTGCGCGGCGCCGGGTACCGGCTGGTGGCCCGTGCCTAGAGCGCTGCGCGGGGCGCTGGGGTCGGTCCGGGCGCGCGCTGCGCTCGGGGCCAGCGTGGTGGTGGCCCTGGCGTTGGTGGTGGCTGGTTTCGTACTGCTCGCGGTGCTCCGGGACAACCTGCGGGAACAGGCCAATCTCCAGGCCGATGTGCACGCGCGAGAGGTCGCGGCACGCCTTGCGACCGGCGCCGCCTTGGAGCTCGACGACGATCCGCCGGTGCAGGTCGTGGATGAGGACGGCCGGGTACGGGCCGTCAGCGAGGACCTCACCCACATCACCGGCACCGGCACCGGCTCGGTGCGGATCACCGCGCCGCCCAAGCGCTCCACCATGACCGAAACCCCCACGCCCAAGCAAAAACGCGCCCCCACCTCGACGCCCACGCCCACCCGCGGCGCGGAAACCGAAGGCCATGCCGATGGTGACAGGGACGGTGACAGCGACAGCGACAGCGACGGTGCGGGGGACGGCGACACCGACAGCACCGACAGCACCGACAGCACTGACAGCCCCGATGAAGGACCCGACCTGGGTGACCCCGATAACGCCGACGGCAGTGACGACACGGACAACAGTGGTGACACCGATACCCGTGATGACACTGATAACAGCGGCGAAGCCGACGACCCACAGGACGCTGTGGAGGAGGCCGCCGAAGAGGCCGCGGAGGACGCCGCCGAGGCGGTAGAGCGAGGCGAGGCGCCCCAGCAACCGTTGGCTCGGCAGGGCGAGATTCGCGATGAGGCCACTTACCACGAGGGCTCCGCGACAGTGGATGCCGAGCGGCGGGACTACCGGTTCGCCGCCGTGCGCGTGAGCACCCCGGCCGACGAGTCGATGACCGTCTACGCGGGTTCGCCGCTGGACACCGAGCGCGATGCGGTCGGCACGGTGCGGCGCGCCATGCTGATCGGGCTGCCGGTGCTGCTCGTGGTGGTGGCGGCGGTGACCTGGCTGGTGACCCGGCGCGCGCTCCGCCCGGTGGAGGGCATTCGGCGCGAGCTGGCGGCCATCACCGCGAGCACCGATCTGACTCGGCGGGTGCCCGAACCACAGGCCAGGGACGAGGTGGCCCGCCTCGCGGTGACCACTAACGAGACGCTGACCGCGCTGGAGAGCTCGGTGGAGCGGCAGCGCCGCTTCGTCGCCGACGCCTCGCACGAGTTGCGCAGCCCGATCGCCAGCCTGCGTACCCAACTGGAGGTGGGCGTGGCGCATCCGGAGCTTTTGGACGCCGAGGGTGCCGTGGCGGATGTGGTGCGATTGCAGCACCTCGCGGCGGATCTGCTGTTGCTTGCCAGGTTGGACGCGGGAGAGCGGCCGATGGCGGGCCGGGTGCCGCTGGTGGACCTGGTACGCGACGCCCTTGCCCAGCGGACGGGCGACCGGATCGCGGTGCGTGTCGGGGAACTGGCCGACGTGGAGGTCAGCGGCTCGCGCGGGCAGCTCGCCCGGGTCCTTGGCAACCTCCTCGACAACGCGGAGCGGCACGCCGATGGCGCGGTTGAGGTCACGGTGCGCTCGGTCCAGGGCGAGGGCGGCGACTGGGTGGTGCTGGCCGTCACCGACGATGGGGCTGGGGTGCCGGAGGCCGAACGGGAGCGGATCTTCGAGCGCTTCGTGCGGCTGGACGACGCGCGCAGCCGCGACGAGGGCGGGGCGGGGCTCGGGCTCGCGATCGCGCGCGATGTGCTGGCGCGGCACGGAGGCACCCTGACCGTCCGGGACGCCGCCGCGGGCGGAGCGTGCTTCGAGGCGCGGCTACCGCGGAGCGGACCCGCGTAGGCGGCAGCCCGTACGGCGCCCGCGTGCGCCCGCGCGACCTCGCGTGCACCAGGGCGCCCGGCGGGGCCAACTGCGTCGTGGGCCCCGGCAGGCGCCCCGGGCTCCGGCCGGTCGCGTAGGCTCCGGCCGGTCGTCGTGGGCCCGCTCGTCGTCTACCGATGGGCGCCGTGCGTCAGCCGGTACGCGTAGGCCGGCGTACGTCAGCCGATCTTCCGGCGCGTCCGCAGATGGTCCGCGACGGGTGCCAGCGAGCCGTAAAGCGCGTTGATCCCCTGGGTGCCCAGCAGATCGATGAAGTGCTGCCGTACCGAGGCGACATGATGCGGGGCGACCTCGCGCATGGTTTCCCAACCGCGGTCGGTGAGCACCGCGTACAGCCCACGCCGGTCCGACTCGCAGTTCTCGCGGCGGACCAGGCCCGTGGTCTCCATGCGGGTGATCTGATGTGAGAGGCGGCTCTTGGACTGCAAGGTTGCGGCGGCGAGGTCGCTCATCCGCATCCTGTGATCCTCGGACTCCGAGAGGTTCACCAGGATCTCGTAGTCGTTGTTCGTCAGCCCGAACGGTTGCAAATCGCGTTCGAGCTGATGCATGAGCAGACGGCTGACGTCCAGGTGGGCGCGCCAGGCGCGCTGTTCCTCGTCGTTGAGCCAGTTCGTGCCGTTCTCGGTCTCCATGTGATTGATTCTACCTAAAGAAGTTGAATTCTGAACCAATGGATGTATGCGGCTGCTAGAGGTCACGCGTTCGACGTTACACTCCGCAGGCTACCGATCACGAACCGGTACCCCTGCCTGGTGGGGAGAGGCCCCGGTGGCGATCTCGGCCATAAGTTGCTCGGTCGATTGGAGCAGTACAGTACCCGCGCCGACGAACTCGAACTGATGCTCTTCGCCGGACGCCCCGCCGATTCCGGTGTGCGCCCGGACGCCGCCCAGAAAGCCGCTCAGATACTGGTGGTCGTAGTGATGGCAGGGTGTAGGGCAATCCGCCCAGCCCACCAGCGCCTGCGGATCGACGCGGATAGGCGGTTCGACGAAGAACACCGGGCCGTTCGAGGCCGCCACAAACGTGCCCGTGCCGATCAGTGTCACAAACCCGGGCACGATCGACTGCTTCAGCGCCAGGGACGGCTGAAAGGCGAGCAGATTGCCGGAGCGCACCGTCAAATTGCCGTCGTCCAGATCGTACGAGTTGACGTCAAAGGCCCGGTCGGCGAGGACCATCTTTCCCCGGCCCTCGGCCACCACCCAGTCCGCCGCGTGCAGCGGCGAATGGAAGCTTCTGGCGATGAGCCGGTCCAACCGGCCGAGCCCCACCCCCTGGAAGTCGATCTCGCCGTAGTAGGCGATCATCTTTCCCTTTTGAAGGAACCACTGGCCGTCGAGCGCCACACTGAAGGCGTACGGGTTCACGTTGTCGCTTGGGGGCAGCGAGTGCGCATCGAAGACGACGGGACCGGTCACAGCTTCTCCTCGGACGCCTGGACGTACACCGTGCCGGTGCCTGACAGGGCGAGTTGGAACCCCTCGCCCGAGCCGCGGCCGACCAGTTCGCGCCAGCCGAGCGCGGTGGACAGCTTGTTGCGGACCTGGCCGCGGTGGGCCACGTACGCCTGCGGATCGACGTGCACATCGCGGCCCGGGGTGATCGGCAACTCGATCACCCCGCCGTGCGCCATCACCGCCACCGAGCCATGCCCCTCAAGGGTGGTGGTGAACAGGCCCTGCCCGCTGACCTGGCCGCGCACTATGCCCATCACGCCGCCCTGCGACCCCATGAACATCGTGCCCTGGCGCAGCGTGCCGTCGAACGCGAGCAGCCGGTCCGCCTCCACGTACAGCGTGTCGCCGGTCAGGTCGATCACCTGCACATGGTGGCCGCCGTGCCCGAACATCACCGAGCCACTGCCCTCCACCGTCATCAGCGGTGTCGCCTCGTTCGCCACCCGGCGCCCGATCATCGACATCACGCCGCCTTGGCCGCCGGTGATGCTGGGCGTGAAGGACACCTCGCCCCGATAGGCGAGCATCGCGCCGCGCTGGCTGAACAGCTTCTGCCCGGGGTCGATCTTGATCTCGACCATCCGCGAGTTGAGCACCGTGAACGCCATCAGACCTCCCCGCCGATCGTGTTGCGCTCGCTGGGTTGTACGTACACCAGGCCCTCGCCCTCGAAGCGGATCTGGAACGCCTCCCCGGAGCCCTCGCCTATCAAACTGCGGAAGTTCACGCCCGACTGGAAGTGCTGTTGGAGTCGGCCGGTGTGCGCGACGTATGCGCCCGGGTCAACACGCAGTGGGTAGTCGGGCGTCACGCGCAGCACGACCGCCTGTCCGTCCGAGGTGATCGCTGCTTGCCCGCTGCCCTCGACGGTCGTGGTGAACAGGCCGTTGCCCTGCGAGGCGCCGCGCAGCCCGGTGAACGTGGTGCCCGTGCGAAGCGCGTCGTCCGTGCACAGCAGGTTGCTCGATTCGACGTACAGCTTTTCGCCGTGCAGCGTGACCAGGTTGATCTCGCTGGCCCGGTCGGCGAAGTAACAGGTGCCGTGCCCCTTGACCTCCATGACCTCCATTTGTTCGCCCGTGAGCCGCCGGGTGACCATCCCCCGTAGACCCTCTCCGCCACCGGTCTTCTTCTTGAAGGTCATCTCGCCGTCGTACGCCACCATCGAGCCGTTCTTGGCCTTGACGGCGTCGCCGGTTATCTCGACGGCGAGGACCTTGCTCCCGTGGAGCCGAAAGTGAGCCACGCGCCCGACGCTATCGCTCGCGTCGGGTGTCGCACAGGTCTCACCGGCCGGCCACCCACCAGACGTATCGCTGGGTGTTCTCGTCGGGCGCCTCGTCGGACGTCGCGTTTCACCGTCCGTGGTGGGGCGGGGGCGTGCGGTGCGCGTTCGGGGGACGGGGTGTGGCGGGACGCGCCGTGGGGGGATGGCCGAGAGGCGTCGAACACCGGCCGGGTCGTTGACCCCCGGGCATTGATCACCGGCGTAACTGTCACAATGGCAGAGCTTGTGAAGACGGGCACAAGGGGTGCCCGTTCCCGCCCTCTCACCGAAGGTGCCCCCCGTGGACCTCAAGACCGCATCCGCTTTGCGCCGGCTCCGACTGGTCTCCGTGCCGGAGGCCGTTTCCTTCTTGATCCTCGCCACGTGCTCGGTCCTCAAGCGCACGACGGACTTCAACGCCGTGCCGGTCATGGGCCCGGTGCACGGCATGCTGTTCGTGGTGTACGTGATCTTTTGGGCCGAGGCGTGGAAGCGCACCCAGTGGACGCGCGGCACCGCCGCCCTGTACTTCGCAGCCTCCGTGGTGCCCCTCGGCGGCTTCTTCGCCGAGCGCAAGCTCAAGCAGGAGGCCGAGGCCGGGGTCATCGCCGCCCGCGCCCGCAAGGAAGGGATCGTCAACGCGTGATCGTCGCCTTCTCCATCACCCCGCTCGGCGTCGGCGAGGACGTCGGTGCGTACGTCGCCGACGCCGTACGGGTGGTGCGCGAATCGGGCCTGCCCCATCGCACGGACGCGATGTTCACGTCCATCGAAGGAGAGTGGAACGAGGTCATGGACGTCGTGCGGCGGGCCGTGGCCGCGGTCGAGGCACAAGCCCCGCGAGTCAGTCTGGTGCTGAAGGCCGACATCAGGCCCGGGGTCGTGGACGGGCTGACCTCCAAGGTGGAGACCATCGAACGGCACTTGGCCGAGAGCTGACCCGCACTGGCCGAATGCGCCGTCAGATGTCCGACCTGAGCACGAGGTAAGGCATGCCTAACGTGTCTTAGTGTCACGCGCATGAAGAAGCTCACCCGCGGTCTGGCGACCGCGATCGTGACCATGGCACTCGCCGTACCGGCCACGCTCGCCGGTACGGCATCGGCCGACCAACGCACCTCCGGCACGACGCCGGCCGGGCGGCACGCCTCGTTCGCGCCGCCGGCCCCCGGGGCTCGACCTGCCGACTCGGCCAAGGACACCAAGAGCGTCCAGCTCACGCTGCCACGCCCGACCGGCAGGCTCGCTGTCGGCCGCGACACCCTCCACCTGGTGGACAAACACCGCAAGGACCCCTGGGTCCCCACGGCCGACCGCGAGTTGATGGTGTCGCTCTACTACCCGGCGAAGTCCGGCACCGGCGACCCCACCACGTATATGACCGCACCGGAGGCCAAGGCCCTGCTCGCCGCCACCGGCGAGTTCAGCAAGCTGGTCACGGCCCAGCAGCTCAGCGCGACCCGCACCAACGCCCGCGAGGACGCCCGCCCGCTGCGCAGCGGCGGCCCGTACCCGCTGGTGGTGCTCTCCCCGGGCTACACCATGCAGCGCAGCACGCTGACCGTGCTGGCCGAAGAGTTGGCCAGCCGTGGCTACGTCGTCGCGGCCGTTGACCACGCGTACGAGTCGGGCGGCAGCAGCTTCCCCGGCGGGCGGCTGCTCGACTGCGTCTCCTGTGGGCAAACCGGGTCGGTCCAGGGGATGCGCCGAGTCTCCGATGGCCGGGCCAAGGACGTCTCCTTCCTGTTGGACCAGTTGACAGGCCCGAAGGCCACCAAGCGTCTGTCCTCATTGATCGACCGCAAGCGCATAGGCATGGCGGGCCACTCCATCGGCGGCTCGGGTACCGCGGCGACGATGGCCGCCGATGCGCGGGTGCGGGCCGGGGTCAACATGGACGGCACGTTCTTCTCGCCGATCCCCGACACCGGCCTAAGCGGCCGGCCGTTCCTGATGCTCGGAGGGGACCCGGCCCTGCTGCCGCCGGACTTCGAAGACACCTCGTGGGAGGACACCTGGCAGCGGCTTGACGGCTGGAAGCGCTGGCTGACCGTCAGCAAGGCTGGGCACTTCAGCTTCACCGACTGGCCTGTTCTCGCCGACCAGGTGGACTATCAGGACCCTGGGGCCCCGCTGTCGGGCACCCGGTCCCAGCAGATCACCCGCTCGTATGTGGGGGCGTTCTTCGCGCAGCATCTGCGCGGCGTGCCGCAACCGCTGTTCGACGGGCCGAGCCCGGCCAACCCGGAGGTCGTGTTCCACCAGGGAGGCTGACGCTGCCCTGCTGCCCTGCCTCGCGGGCCGGGCGCCTGCGGGGAGGGCTCAACCTCGCGCAGCAATAGCCCTGCGCCGCAACGGCCTCGCGCAGTAATGGGCCTTCCGCAGCAATGGCCCTACGCACCCCTAGCCCAGCCCAGCCCCGCCCCGCGTCCGCATAGGCTCTCCTGCGGCCTACGCGCCGCCCCCGCCGACCAGCGCGATGCCCAACGGAGTGCGCTCGTAGAGGACCTGGAGGCCCTGTCGGCGCGAGGTGACCAGGCCCGCCTCCCGTAACACCGCGAGCTGTGCGGAGACCGACGACACCGCGAGCCGGTGCCGATGGGCCAGGGCCGTCGTGGAGGCGGGGGCGTCCAGGTCGGTCAGGATCGCGGCCCGGTTCGGGCCGAGCAGCCGGGCCAGCGCATCGGCAGTCCGCCCGCCGGGCCGCTGCCACAGGCCCCCGATGCCCCGCGCCGGATACACCACCGTCGCCTGCCACGGTGGATCGAACCCGCCGACCACATCCGGCCAGACGAAGACGCTTGGCATGAGGGTCATGCCGTCGCCGCCCAAGATGCGTTCGTGCACGGATGCGGAGGGGGTACGTACCGTCAGCGAGCCGTGGGACCAGGTCAGCCGGGGATGAAGATCGGCGAAGAGCCGTTCGAGGCCGCCGTCCGCCAACTGCCGGGACCGAAAGGCCACTTCGGCTTCGAGCAGTGCGCGCAGTCGCGGCCAGTCCGCTGCGATCAACGCGTGCCAGGCCCGTTCCGTCGTATCGGCGAGCACCTCGATCGCCCGCTGCGGGTCGGCGAGCATCGCCCGGCCCGCAGCCGACTCCATCGCGCCCGGGGTACACACCAGCGATTTGCGGATCTCCGCCGCCGCCTGCTCGGGGCGGGTCGCCCTGAGCCGCGCCAACTCCTCATCGACCGAGGAGAACGGGGCGCTCGGCGGCAGGCCAAGGAAATCCGGGCTGTATCCGCGGCGCGGCATGAGCAACCACAGGGCGCGCAGATCGAGCCCATCGGCCGCCGCGTGTATCCGGCGCAGCCACGGCGCGTGGTAGCCCTGCCGATCGGGGTGCTTGAGGGTACGTACCGCCCCGTGGGTCTCGCACAGCGGCGAGATGGCGAACCGGCAGCGCAGCAGATCATCCGCGCCGAATTGCATGTGCAGCGGCACCATGTTCTCCCTTGCCCGGAAGGATTCGGCTCGGGCCGAAAGAGTAGAGCGCACGGCGGCGTACTCGGCACGCTGCCGCCATGTCGATCTCTTCCAAGGCAGCGGCGGGTGCGGACGGCTCCGTCGGTTATCGGGCGGTGTTCGCCGTACGCGAGTTCCGTACGGTCTTCGCCGCACACCTGCTGTCCATGCTCGGCGTCGTCATCTGTGAGATCGCGCTGTCCGTCCTCGTCTACGACCTCACCGGGTCGCCCCTCCTCAGTGCGCTGACGTTCGCGCTGGGGCTGCTGCCGTACGTGCTCGGTGGCACCCTCCTGTCCTCCATCGCCGACCGCTATCCATCGCGCGCCGTGCTGGTCGTGTGCGACGTGGCGAGCGCGGTGTGCGCGGCGGGCATGGTGTTCCCCGGCACTCCCATCGCCGTCCTGCTGTTCCTGCGGACCGTCAGCGCCGCCATCGCGCCCGTCTTCGGCGGCACCCGCGCCGCGACGCTCGGCGACATACTCGGCGAGGGTGATCTGTTCGTCCTCGGCCGGTCCGTCATCCGGGTGGTCGCGCAGTGCGCGCAACTGGCCGGCTTCGGCGTGGGCGGGCTGCTGCTGGTCGTCGTCGCGCCGCGCGGCGTGCTCGGCTGCACCGTCGTCACCTTCCTGTGCTCGGCGCTGCTCCTGCGCTTCGGCACCCGGAGCCGGCCGCCGCGTGCGGTCGCCAGCGGCGCGGTGGTCGGCGCCTCGCTGGCCGGGGCCAAGCAGTTGCTCGGCAACCGCCGGGTGCGGGCCCTGCTGCTGCTCGCCTGGGTGCCGCCGATGTTCGTGGTGGCCCCGGAGGCGCTGGCCGCGCCGTACGCCGATGATCTTGGGCTCGGCTCGGCCGGGCTCGGTCTGCTGCTGGTGGGCCTGCCGATCGGCGCCATCACCAGCGAGGTGCTCGTCGGGTCGCTGCTCGGGCCGCGGGCCAGGGAACGGATCGTGCTGCCGGTCGCGACGCTGACGATGCTGCCCGCCGTGGGCTACTTCCTGCATCCGCCGCTGCCGCTCGCGCTGGCTTTCCTGGTACTGGCGGGCTGTGGCATCTCGTACACGCTCGGGCTCGACCAGTGGTTCATCGCGGCGGTTCCCGCGGAGTTGCGCGGCCGGGCGATGACGGTGTTGACGGCCGGGCTGATGACCGTGCAGGGGCTCGGGATGGCGCTGGCCGGTGCGGCGGCGGAGTTCGTGCCGGTCCATGTGGCGGTGGGGTGCGCGGGGGTGCTCGGCTGGGCAAGCGTGCTGCTGGTGGCGGCCGAGGTGCGGCGCACCAGGCCACGCAGCGGCCTCGAAGCGGACATCGGTGGCCCGAAGCCTGAGACGGGGCTGACCAGCATATGACTGGCCGATAGGGTCGGTGGCGTGGCAAAACCGCTCCGTCTCACCTTCGATCCCATCGCCAGGGCCGGCGAACTCTGGCAGCAGCGCTGGGGGCCCGTACCATCCATGGCCGCCATCACTTCGATCATGCGCGCCCAGCAGATTTTGCTGGGGCAGGTGGACGCGGTGGTGAGGCCGTACGGGCTGACCTTCGCGCGCTACGAGGCGCTGGTGCTGCTCACCTTCAGCCGGGCCGGTGAGCTCCCCATGTCGAAGATCGGCGAGCGGCTGATGGTGCATCCAACGTCGGTCACCAACACGGTGGACCGGCTGGTCACCTCGGGCCTGGTGGCCAAGCGGCCGAACCCGAACGACGGCCGCGGCACCCTGGCCTCCATCACGGACCGCGGGCGCGAGGTGGTAGAGGCGGCCACCAAGGACCTGATGGACATGGACTTCGGGCTCGGACCGTACGACGCCGAGGAGTGCGAGGAGATCTTCGACCTGCTCAGGCCGTTGCGAGTGGCGGCCGGGGACTTCGACGGCGGGCCCGTCGCCGGGGCGTCCTAGCGGGTCGGGGCGCCGCCGGGCCGACCCATGGGCGCCGCACCCCCGGCAGGTGAGGCCGGCCCCGGCGCTCACGGTTCGGCAGCCGGCGAAACGCCCCCGGGGGCGGCCAAGATCCGTACGCAATGGGTCGATACGCTCCCTCTTATGAAGCGAAGCGTGTTGACCCGCTACCGGGTGATGGCCTACATCACCGCCACGATGCTGCTGGTGCTGTGCACCTCCATGATCTTCAAGTACGGCTTCGACAAGGGCGCCGACGCGACGATGATCATTTCGCAGATCCACGGCGTGCTGTTCATCATCTACCTGATCTTCGCCTTCGACCTGGGACAGAAGGCCAGGTGGCCGTTTGGCAGGCTGCTGTGGGTGCTGGTGTCGGGCACCATCCCCACTGCCGCGTTCTTCGTCGAGCGCAAGGTCGTACGGGACGTCGAGCCGCTGATCGAGGCCCCGGAAGCAGCGCCCGCCAGCGCGTAGCGGCGCGCTCGCTCGCACGCCGTTGGTGCCCGGCACGGGCGCGCTCGCACCCTGCTTGCGCCCCGTAGCGGCGCGCTCGTACTGCGTTCGTCACCGGCCCGGATTTTCCCCTCACAGTCCGTGCCCGCACCCGCTTCGCAGGGCTGTGACCTGCTACGTAGTGTGCGTGCTGGCCGGTGCGCCAGTGCGCCGCGGTAGGCGCGTCCTGACCCCCATCGACAATTACTAGGACGTCCAAGTAAATTTGTGGCATGGACGCCGAAGGCATTGAGGAGGGCCGCCGTCGCTGGCAGGCCCGGTTCGACGCGGCACGCAAGCGTGACGCTGACTTCACCACGCTCTCCGGAGACCCCGTCGAGCCGATGTACGGCCCGGCGCCAGGCGATACCGTCGCGGACTTCGAGCGCATCGGATGGCCCGGTGAGTTCCCCTTCACCCGTGGCCTGCACGCGACCGGCTACCGGGGCCGCACGTGGACCATTCGTCAGTTCGCGGGCTTCGGTAACGCCGAGCAGACCAACGAGCGCTACAAGATGATTCTCGCGGCGGGCGGCGGCGGCCTCTCCGTCGCCTTCGACATGCCGACCCTGATGGGCCGCGACTCCGACGAAGATCGCTCGCTGGGTGAGGTCGGGCACTGCGGTGTGGCCATCGACTCCGCCGCCGACATGGAGGTCCTGTTCAAGGGCATCCCGCTCGGTGACGTCACCACATCGATGACGATCAGCGGCCCCGCCGTGCCCGTGTTCTGCATGTACCTGGTCGCAGCCGAGCGCCAGGGCGTTGACCCCGGGGTCCTCAACGGCACGCTCCAAACGGACATCTTCAAGGAGTACATCGCTCAAAAGGAGTGGCTGTTCCAGCCGGAGCCGCATCTGCGCCTGATCGGCGACCTGATGGAGCACTGCGCGCAGCACATTCCCGCGTACAAGCCGCTGTCCGTCTCCGGCTACCACATCCGCGAGGCCGGATCGACGGCAGCGCAGGAGCTCGCGTACACCCTGGCCGATGGCTTCGGCTATGTGGAGCTAGGGCTCTCCCGCGGCCTCGAAGTGAACACCTTCGCGCCCGGGCTCTCCTTCTTCTTCGATGCCCACCTGGACTTCTTCGAGGAGATCGCCAAGTTCCGCGCTGCCCGCCGGATCTGGGCCCGCTGGATGCGCGATGTGTACGGGGCCACCTCCGACAAGGCGCAGTGGCTGCGCTTCCACACCCAGACGGCCGGTGTCTCGCTGACCGCGCAGCAGCCGTACAACAACGTGGTGCGCACGGCCGTGGAGGCCCTGTCCGCCGTGCTCGGCGGCACCAACTCGCTGCACACCAACGCCCTGGACGAAACCCTGGCGCTGCCCAGCGAGCAGGCTGCCGAGATCGCCCTGCGCACCCAGCAGGTGCTGATGGAGGAGACCGGCGTCGCCAATGTCGCCGACCCGCTCGGTGGCTCGTGGTACGTCGAGGCGCTGACCGACCGGATCGAGGCCGACGCCGAGAAGATCTTCGACCAGATCAAGGAGCGGGGCCGGCGGGCCGTGCCGGATGGCCAGCACCCGATCGGGCCCATCACCTCCGGCATCCTGCGCGGGATCGAGGACGGCTGGTTCACGGGAGAGATCGCCGAGGCGGCCTTCCAGTACCAGCAGTCGCTGGAGAAGGGCGACAAGCGCGTCGTCGGCGTCAACTGCCACCACGGCTCGGTCACCGGCGACCTGGAAATCCTGCGGGTCAGCCACGAGGTCGAACGCGAGCAGGTGCGCGACCTCACGCAGCGCAAGGCCGCTCGTGACGATGCCGCGGTGCGCGCCTCGCTCGATGCCATGTTCGCCTCGGCACGGGACGGCTCCAACATGATCGAGCCCATGCTCACCGCCGTGCGCGCCGAAGCCACCCTCGGCGAGATCTGCGGCGTGCTGCGCGACGAGTGGGGCGGCTGGACGGAGCCTGCCGGCTTCTGACCGGTGGCGTACGGGCGTTCGCCGGCCGCGTATGCGCTCCGCGCGGCAGCAGTCGTGGGTACCCCTGCCGGGCCCGCGCCTGCGTACCCCACCCGGCCGAGTTCGCTCAGTGTCGCCCCAGGACAGTGTCGCCCCAGGACAGCGAAGGCGGTCCGCTCACCCCCGCGCGGGGGAGAGCGGACCGCCTTTCGGTTCGGTGCGGCCGGTGCCTACGGCAGCCGTTAGCGCAGCCGTGCGTACCAGTTGGCGTTGTGCCCGATCGCCTTCTTGTACGTGGCGAGGTGGTCCGAGTCCCCGTGGTTGATGACCTTCGCGCGGACGCCGTGCTCGGCGAGCGTCTTGACGCAGGAGGTGGTGTTGCCGATCGGCACATCGCGGTCGCCGGTCGAAGCGTGCAGGCGAACCGGCACCTTGGGGGCCCAGTCACAGGCGCCGTCGTTGAGCTCCAGCACCTTGGCGAGGGTGCCGGTCGGGTGCTGAATGTGGCGGGACCACTCGTCGGTCAGCAGCGCTTTGACGTTCGGGGCCAGGTCCTTGAGGATCTCCGTCTCGGTGTGGTCGTTGTCGAACAGCGTCTCCACCGTGCTCGCGTACGGCTGGCGGAAGACCTCGCGCGGGTCCTTGTAGAGCGGGTGCAGCTTGTTCTGCGCGGTCAGGAAGTACGAGAGGTAGTAGACGGCCGATGTGTCGTCGATGCGGCCGTCGAAGATGGCGGGCAACTCCTGCCCCGCTATGTCGTACGGGCCGGCGATCGGGGCGAGTGAGCGCGGTCGGAAGTGCCGGTCGGCGCCCCGGCTCAACTCGCGGGCCACGGCCACCGACACTTGCCCGCCCTGCGAGAAGCCGGTGACGTGCACATCGCGGGTGAGCGTGCGGCCGTGCTCGGCCGCGGCCGTGCGCCCGGCCCGCAGGGCGTCGATGGACGCCGAGACGGACGACTTGGTGTCCACGTACGGGTGGTTGCCCGGCCCCGTACCCAGACCCAGGTAGTCCGGGGCGACGACGGCCCGGCCGCCCGACGCGTAGAGCCAGGCGCCCATGGAGGAGTAGCTGTCGCCCATGGAGGGGGCGTCGCCCCGGTAGACCGTGGTGCCGTGGTGCTCGGCCACGGTGGCCAGGCGCTTGCCGCCGCCATCGGGCAGCACGAGAAGCGCCGACGCGGTGGTCGGCTTGCCGGTGGGCGTGATGGTCGCGTAGGTGAGGCGGTAGGAGGAAATGCCGTAGCGCACGGCGGACGCGTCCACCTTGTTGCCGGCGATGACTTCCACGACCTTCTCCTTGGACGCCTGCTGGACCGCGGTCACCGAAAGCAGCGTGCCGCGCGCGTCGTCGGCGCGAGCGGTCTGGGCGTGCTCGGCGCGCGGCGCGGCCGAACTGGCCAGCGCGGGGGCCGCGCAGACGGTGGCCAGGACGGCGGCGGCCACCGCGGTCAGGGTGGCGCGGCCTCGTGCGGGGGACCGAATCTCGTGTGAGGTCATGATTCGATCTTCATCCGCTGCCCCGAGCGGGAACATGGTGCTAACCCCCCGAGCGGGGTGCGCTTTTCCGTAGGGTGCGGCGAGGCGCTAGCGATGCCGCGCGAACCAGCGGGCGTTGTCGGAGATCGCGTTGAGGTAGCCGCCGAGGTGGTTGACGTCACCGTGGTTGATGACCTTTGGGTGCACGCCGTGCTGGGCCAGCGTCTTGACGCAGGAGGTGGTGTTGCCGATCGGCACATCGCGGTCGCCGGTGGCGGTGTGCAGCCGCACCGGAACCCGCGGCTTCCACTGACACACGCCGTCGTTGAGCGCCATGACCTCGGCGAGGGTGCCGGTGGGCTGCCGCACGTGCTTGTACCACGCGTCGGTCAGCAGCTCCTTGAGGTTCGGCGCGAGGCCGCGGGCGACCTCCTCCTGCGTGTGTTCGCTGTCGAACAGCTTCTCCACGCGGTCCGCGTAGGGCTGGCGGAAGACCTCGCGCGGATCGTCGTAGAGCGGGTGCAACTTGTTCTGTGCGGTCAAGAAGTACGCGATGTAGAAGATCGACGAGGTGTCCTTGACGCGCCCGTCGAACATGCCGGGCACCTCCTCGCCCGCGATGTCGTACGGGCCACTCACCGGCGTCAGCGAGCGCAGCCGAAAGTGCCGATCGGCGCCGCGGCTCACCTCCCGGCCGAAGGCCATGGCGACCTGTCCGCCCTGCGAGAAGCCGGTGACGTGTACCTCGCCGGTGAGCCTGCGGCCGAGTTGGGCGGTGGCTGGGCGCGCGGCGCGTAGGGCGTCGAGCGAGGCGGAGACCGAGGAGACGTTGTCCAGGTAGGGATGGGTCCCGGGGCCCGTACCCAGCCCCAGATAGTCGGGAGCGACAACGGCCCGGCCGCCGGCGGCGTACAGATAGGCGCCGAGCCGCGTGACGTTGTCGCCGGTGGAGGGCGCGTCCCCGCGGAAGACGGTGGTGCCGTGCAGCTCCGCCACGGTGGCCAGGTGCCGGCGACCGCCATCGGGGAGCACCAGCAGCGTGGAGGCGGTGGTGGGCTCGCCGGTCGGGGTGATGGTCGCGTAGGCGAGCCGGTAGGTGGCGATGCCGTGGCGTATGGAGGAGGCGTCCACGCCGTGCTCGGCAATGGCCTCGGTGACCTCGTCCCGGGACAGCCGCAGCAGCGGGGTGACGGACAGGAGTTCGCCGCGGACGTTGTCACCATGGGCGGTGCTAGCGGTGGCTGTGGTGCGAGCGGTGGCGGCGCGGTCAACCGTGGCTGTGGTGCCAGCCGTAGCTGTGGTGGCTGTGGGGGAGCTGGCGAGCGCTGGCGCGGTGCAGATGGCAGCGAGTAGGGCGGCGGCGGTAGCGGCGACGGGCCCGCCGCGGCGGGCTCGAAGCAGCGATGTGGAGCCCGGGCTGGTCGGCGCGTGGTGGCGGGTCATGACGGGATCTTCGCCTGACCCGCCGGCAGGGGGAACAGGGCTATCAGCCGATTCGTTGGCGGGTCGCAGCTACGAGCTTGCGGGATGTTCGGTGGTGGGTCAGAACGGGTGGTACGCGCCCAGGGCGTCAGCCTCCCGGACGGGTAGCCGGTGGGGCGGTTCCGGTGGCCTCGTGGACCGGGTCGGGTTCGGGGCAGGAGTTGCTCGCGGCTGTGGGGGCTGCTTCGGGTGGGCTCGTAGCGGCGCTGGTGGTCGTGCTGGGGCCGGTGCCCGGGGTGGGGGCAGCGGCGGTTGGCGTGGTGGCGAGGGTGGCCTGGACGCCGGTGACGACCAGGGCGCTGAATGTCGCGGCCCACTCCGCGTCCACCGGTTCGCCGCTCACCAGGGCGCGGTGCACGACCGTGCCGGCGATCAGGTCGAAGATCAGATCGGCCTGGCTTGCGGCCACGCACGGGTCGTCATCGAGGGGGAGTTCGCCCCGGGCCTGGGCGCGTTCCCTGCCAAGCAGTACGAGGCGTTTTTGCCGATCGACGATGGCCGAGCGGATGCGGTCGCGTAGCGCCTCGTCCCTGGTGGCTTCGGCCACTACGGCCATCAGCGCCGTTTTGGTCTCGGGGCGTTCGAGCAGCGCGGCGAACTGGAGGACCACACCTTCGACGTCGGCGTGCAGGCTGCCTCGGTCGAGCAGTTGCAGATGCTCGTCGAAGAGGTCGGCCACCGCGTCCACGACCAACTCGTTCTTGCTCGCCCAGCGGCGGTAGAGGGTCGTCTTGGCGACCTTGGCGCGGGCCGCGACGTCGCTCATCGTCAGCTTTCCCCAGCCCAGCTCGACCAGCGCCGCGCGGGTCGCGTTGAGAATGGCCTGGTCGGCGTCCGTGCTGCGGGGCCGGCCGGTGCGGCCGGTGCTGCGGCGGTGCGTGGGACACGGCATGCGGGCGACCTTACCCCCGGGTAACCGGTGTGGGGTGGAGCGTCGTGAGCGAGATCACGAACCGTATCTTCCCGCCGGGTTGTCGGCGTCGGGGGGCTGACAGTTACGCTACGACTCGTAGCGTAAGAGCGGCAGCCACAGCCAGCAGACTTTCGGTGCCCGGGTGGGGACCCGGCGCCAACGCGTGAGACCCTTCGGGGCCGGCTACGCCGGGTTCGCGCCCGGCGCTCCGCAAGCCGGCGGAGCGGCGAGGACGGCCCCGGAGTGTGCATGACGTGAAGCGTTTTCCGATCGCCATGCGAAGGGGGGAAGATGTACCTATGCAGCCACGGAATGTGCCCATGGGAGTAGTCGATCTCGCCGCGGTGAAGGCGGCCGGAGAAGCGAAACAGAAGGCGGAGCAGGCGCGGGCCCAGCAGGCGGCCCAAGGGGGCGCGGCCCCCGGCTCCGTGCGACTGGTGATCGATGTCAGCGAGGCGGATTTCCAACAGGAGGTTCTCCAGCGCTCCGCCGAGGTCCCCGTCGTCATCGACTTTTGGGCCGAATGGTGTGAGCCGTGCAAGCAGCTCAGCCCCCTTTTGGAGCGGCTGACGCGGGAGTATGCCGGCCGGGTCGTGCTGGCCAAGATCGACGTCGAGACCAACCAGGCGCTCTTCCAGCAGTTCGGTGTCCAGGGCATCCCCGCCGTCTTCGCGGTGGTTGCCGGACAGCCGGTGCCGCTGTTCCAGGGCGCGGCCCCCGAAGAGCAGGTCAGGCAGGTGTTCGACCAGCTCGTGCAGGCCGCCGAGCAGCAGTTCGGCATCGTCGGTGCGCCGGTGGACCCGGACGCGATCCAGGACGAGCCCGAGGTGGAGGCCGAGCAGCCCCCCGGCCCGTATGACAGTGCGCTGTCCGCCGCGCACCAGGCCCTGGACGCGGGCGATTTGGGCGGCGCGGAGCAGGCTTACCAGAGCGTGCTGGCCGATGACCCGAACAACGCCGAGGCCAAGCTTGGCCTCGCCCAGGCCCAGTTGCTTGGCCGGGTGCGCGACCTCGATGCGCAGCAGGTGCGTAAGGACGCGGCGGAGCGTCCCATCGATGTCACGGCGCAGCTTGCGGCGGCCGATGTGGATCTGGTCGGCGGGCATGTGGAAGACGCGTTCGGGCGGCTGGTGGAGTTGGTCAAGCGGACCGTGGGCGATGAGCGGGACAGCGCCCGAGTGCGACTCCTTGAGCTGTTCGATGTGATCGGTGCCGACGACCCCCGCGTCACCACCGCTCGTAGTGCGCTCGCTCGCGTACTGTTCTGACCCGGCTCTTCACACGGCCGACACACCCCGATTCAAACGATGCAGCGGTCGCGCTTTACCAAAACTTGGTAATCGCGACCGCTGTTACTCGTAGTAAATGAACGCCGGCCCTATGTCCGGGTTTTAGCTGGCTTATCCGTTACTTTCCGACGTCCGTGCGGCGACCCTGTGTGTGCGGCCGATATCGGCCAGCGTCACTTCGGTTATACGGGCGTTACTCGCAAGTAATGAACCCCTTGTGTCAAAGCCGTGGATGGACCACGATCGGCCAAGCTCGGTCCATTCCAACAGCACGGCAGCCAGCCGGGGCTGAAGGGTCGTGGGTCCCCACCGAGCGGGTCGGCGGTAGTTGGGCCGACCTATGGACAGGGGGGTCTCTGCTCTCGCGGCAGGGCCTGTCCGACAAGGCCGCGCGCTCAGCGCGGCAGTGGTTGTCGCTCGGGGGTGATCGCCGGTGTTTCGGGCACGTTTCACGCCCGGCGCGGGCGCTCTCCTTCCCGAGGACGTAGCACTTCTCCCATCTCAGATCAGGGTCGGTCGGCCACGGCGGGCACCCCGGTTTGGAGATGTACGTCCGAGAAGGAGGAAAGTCATGGAGTCCCTGGCTCGTGGCGGGACCAGATGGAAGCGGTTTGCCGTCGTCATGGTGCCCAGCGTCGCTGCGACGGCCGCGATTGGCGTGGCCCTCTCGCAGGGTGCGCTGGCTGCGTCGTTCAGCGTCTCCGGCCAGCAGTTCAAGGTCACCGCTAAGAAGCTCGATGGCAAGGGGTTCGTTCAGTACGGCGCGATCGATGTGCAGCGCGGGGGCAAGGAAATCCCCGTCGCGGTATCGGCCTTCGATAGCGCCGAGATCACGAACCTCTGCCAGTCCGTCGTTATTCCGGTCCCGTACTTCGGCGATGTGTCGCTGAAGCTGTCGGCCGGTACGAAGCCGGGCAAGCCGGTCGAGGCGAAGAACCTCTACATCGATCTCGATCAGTTGAACGCCGATGCGACGTTCAAGGACATCAATATCGGTGTGGCGGCCGGCGACACGAAGCACGGCCCTGGCATCAAGGAGCACGACCGGGCGGACCCCGGTTCATTCGCCCAGGAGGCCGACGAGGCGGAACTAAAGGACGTGAAGCAGACCGCCTGGGCGACCAGCGCGGGCACCTTCAAGCTCTCTGGTCTGTCGATGAACGTCAAAAAGGGCAAGCACGAGTGCTACTGAGGCACTGAGGTGGGTGGGGGGCCTCGCCCCTCGCCCACCGTGCTAGCGCAGTGAACATCTCGCGATCGTTTCTGCGATCGCCAGCCCCAGGGAGCTGTTTTCGATGAGTGCCGAGTCGCCGGGGGTTTCGATGGGCGCCGAGTCGTCGGGGGCACGTGACAGGGTCCGTCACTGGCGGATGATGTTTCGTGCGTGGCGCTGGCAGCGTCCGTTCTGGGCGGGGCTGCTGACGCTGCTTGGTGGACTGCCCATCGCGTATTTCCCGTACGCCAACCTCACCATGGGTCAGTTGACCATCCGCATGTCCACCACCACCGGTTCCGGTTCGCTGATCATCGGCGTTCTGCTGATAGTGCTGGGCCTGACCATGTGGTTCCAGCCCGCCACCCGGGTCTTCGCGGGAGTTGCCGCAATTCTCCTGGGCCTGGTCTCGCTGGTGATCGCCAACTTCGGAGGCTTCCTCGTCGGCTTCTTGCTGGCGTTGTTCGGCGGCGCCCTGAGTGTCTCGTGGGGGCCTGGCGAGGAGACCACCGGCCGGCCGGTGAAGTCGGCGAGGGACTCGGGGGCCGTGGTGCCCGAGCCGGACGAGGGCGCGGACGACGCGCTGGAGGCGGCGGGTGCCGGGTCCGAAACGGACCAGGAATCCAGGAATGGGAGGCACCGTGCGGGGTGAACAGGGGCCGCCAGAGGGCGAAACCCGCCGGACGCGAACGGGGCCGCGGCACGCTGCCCCGAAGAAATCGATGCTGAACCGGCTCCAGGTACCCGCGGGCAAGGCGATTGCCTTGGCCGCCATGCCGACAGCCGTGTTGATGGGCATGGGGCTTACGCCGCAGCTCGCCCAGGCCGACACGCAGGCCAAGGACCGCTTCAAGCCCGGCCCTTGCGTAACCCAGCCCGATGAGCCACAGAAGCAGGACCAAAAGGGCGAGCAGGAGCAGAAGGATAAGCAGGGCCAGAAAGGCAAGCAGGGCGAGAAGGAGCAGGACCGGCAGGATGGGGCCGGGGCAACTGACCCGGCCTCGCCCAAGGCGTCGTCCTCGCCTTCGGCGGACGCGTCCAAGGACGGCCACGAGCCCGCTCCCGCTGATTCCGGCTCCGGCTCCGGCTCCGGCTCCGCTGACTTTGACAGGGACGAAGCCGCCGACTCCACCACGCAGCCGCGGGTCCCCAAGAGCCCGGCTGCCTCGGACGCCCCGAAGCCGCCTGGTGACAAGCCTGCCGAGCCCACCGCTAAGCCCAGCCCCGCCGAGCCCAGCCCGGCTAAGCCAAGCCCCGCCAAGAGCGAGCCGAAGAACCCGCTTGACCCGCTGGGCATAGGGGACAAGATCAAGGACCTGCTGGAGAGCAATAAGGGCGAGGAGCCGGCGACCCCGGCGCCGAGCCCGAGCGCGTCGGACCCCACCACCAAGCCCACACCAGGCGGTGGAGCGGACGACGGCAAGGACGAGCGTCCGGCGCCTGACGACACGTCACCGAAACCTGATGATGACTCAGGTAAGGGCGGCGACTCGGGCAAGGGCGGTGACGCCGCCGGTGAAGCGACCGCGAAGGAAAAGGCCGCCGAGATCAAGAAGACGATCGAGGAGGCCCAGCGCGCTGCCGCCGAAAAGGCGGAGCGCGAAAAGACCGAGCGAGCTGAACAGGCCGACAAAGACAAGCAAGACAAGCAAGACGAGCAGAGCGAGCAGGGCAAGAGCGACGGGAAGGATGGCAGCACGACCGACGCCGCCCCGTCCGGGAAGCCCACCCTGCCCACGGCCGATGACCCGCAGCGGTACCCGTGCCCCACCACGGACGAGGAGGCGCTGAAGAACGCCACACTGGAGAACCTCCAGTTGGTGCCCGAGGACCCGTGGATCTTGGAGAGCAGCCTGCTCTCGCTGCACGGGCTCACCTACGACGGCATCGTCAAGGTGAAGACGTACAGCGGTCGCGTAAAGGAGGTCATGAAGTTCACCGCCACCGGCGTGGACATCCATGACCTGCATCAAAAGGTGGTGGGGCCGGCCGGCACCACCACGCACGTCGAGGCGCGCAAGGGCAGTAACTCGACGATCCGCGACGGCAAGGTGACGATGTACACGGAGGAGCTCTCGGGCAATCTCCTGGGCATCATCCCGATCACCTTCAGCCCCAAGTTCCCGCCGCCGCTGACCTTGCCGGAGTTGTTCTTCACCCAGGTGAAGGTGGTGCAGGCGGGGCAGTTCGGCGGAACGCTGACGGTGCCCGGCATGCATCTGTACAAGACCGGGGGGTGAGGGGCCGGTTTCGCTACGGGGATCGGCGCGCAAATCTGTGCGTCTCACTGCTTCACCGGGCCCGGCTTTTCGGCCGCACTGAACTGATCCGGGAGCCGCACGAAGGCCGTGGGCCGCGCCAGCAACTGGGGCGCGGTCCACGGTCGTAGCACGGGGCGGGCGGACCGGCTCGCCCAGGGCGTGCTCGTGCCAGGGGTCAGGAACCCAGGTGGTGGACGCGGACCATGTTGGTCGTGCCGGGGACGCCGGGCGGGGAGCCGGCGGTGATGATCATGGTGTCACCGCTGGCGTAGCGGCCCAGCTTCAGCAGCTCCGCATCGACCAAGTCCACCATTGCGTCTGTGTTGTCCACGTGCGGCACCACATACGTCTCCACGCCCCAACTCAGCGTCAGCACGTTGCGCGTCAGGGTGTCGGTGGTGAAGGCCAGGATCGGCTGCTGCGCGCGGTAGCGGGACAGCCGGCGGGCCGTGTCGCCGGACTGGGTGAAGGCCACCAGCGACTTGGCGTCGAGGAAGTCGGCGATCTCCGCGGCGGCGCGGGCGACCGCACCGCCCTGCGTACGAGGCTTCTTGCCCGGCACCAGCGGCTGGAGGCCACGGGAGAGCAGTTCCTCCTCGGCCGCGATGACGATGCGGGACATCGTCTTGACGGTCTCCAGCGGGTACGCGCCGACCGAGGACTCCGCGGAGAGCATGACCGCGTCCGCGCCGTCCAGGATCGCGTTGGCGACGTCGGACGCCTCGGCGCGGGTCGGCCGGGAGTTGGTAATCATCGACTCCATCATCTGGGTCGCCACGATCACCGGCTTCGCGTTGCGGCGGCACAGCTCGATGAGCCGCTTCTGCACCATCGGGACCTTCTCCAGCGGGTACTCCACCGCCAGGTCGCCACGGGCCACCATCACGGCGTCGAAGGCCGCGACCACGCCTTCCATGTTGGCCACCGCCTGCGGCTTCTCCACCTTGGCGATCACCGGGACGCGCCGGCCGACCTCGTCCATGACCCGGTGCACGTCGCGCACGTCGGAGGCATCGCGTACGAAGGACAGCGCGACCATGTCGCAGCCGAGCTCCAGCGCGAACTTCAGGTCGTCGATGTCCTTCTCCGACAGCGCCGGGACATTGACCGCGACGCCGGGCAGGTTGATGCCCTTGTGGTCGGAGATGACGCCGCCCTCGATGACGATCGAGCGTACCCGCGGCCCGTCCACCTCGATGACCTGGAGCGCGACATTGCCATCGTTGATGAGGATGGCCTCGCCCTTGGACACATCGCTTGGCAGGCCCTTGTACGTGGTGCCGCAGATGGTCCGGTCGCCCGCCACGTCCTCGGTGGTGATGGTGAACTCATCGCCGCGTACCAACTCGACCGGGCCGTCGGCGAAGGTCTCCAGACGGATCTTGGGGCCCTGGAGGTCGGCGAGGACGCCCACCGCGCGGCCGGTCTCATCGGCCGCCTTCCGCAGGCGGTGGTACCGCTCCTCGTGCTCCGAGTGGGACCCATGACTCATGTTGAAGCGGGCCACGTTCATGCCCGACTCGATCAGCGACTTGAGCTGATCGAAGGAGTCAACGGCGGGGCCCAGGGTGCAGACGATTTTAGAACGGCGCATGAGGCAGATCCTATCCGTTTGTTTCGGGGCGGAATTTACGAGGCTGTACAAGCTGGGGTACGAGCTGGGTGGCAGGTGGTGTTGGTGGTGTTTCGTCGGCTGGGGGCCGGCTCGAAGGCGGTCCGGACTTACGCGCCGACCAGCCGATAGGTCTGGGTGGCGATCTCCCGTTCCTCATCGGTCGGCACCACGGCGACCGCCACCGGACTGTTCTCGGTCGAGATCAGCCGCGCGCTGGTGCCGCGCAGCGCGTTGCGTACCGTGTCCACCTCGACGCCGAGCACGGCAAGCCCGCGCAGCGTCGCCTCGCGCACGGCGGCGGAGTTCTCGCCAACGCCGGCGGTGAAGGCGATCGCGTCCACTCGGCCAAGGACCGCGGTGTACGCGCCCACGTATTTGCGCAGCCGGTGGATGTAGACGTCGAAGGCGAGCTGCGCGTCCTGGTCGCCCTCGCCCATCCGGCGGCCGATCTCGCGCATGTCGTTGTCGCCGCACAGCCCGAGCAGCCCGCTGCGCTTGTTGAGCAGTGTGTCGATCTCGTCTACGGACATGCCGCCGACCCGCGCCAGGTGGAAGATCGCCGCCGGGTCGATGTCTCCCGAGCGGGTGCCCATGACCAGCCCCTCAAGCGGGGTGAGTCCCATCGAGGTGTCCACGCACACCCCGCCGGCGACGGCCGACGCGCTGGCCCCGTTGCCCAGGTGCAACACGATCGTGTGAGTTTCGGCGAGGTCCTTGCCGAGCAGTTCGGCGACGGCCTTGGAGACGTAAGCGTGGGAGGTGCCGTGGAAGCCGTAGCGCCGCACCCCGTACCGGTCGGCGGTGTCCGTGTCGATCGCGTACCGCGCCGCGGCCTCCGGCATCGTGGAGTGGAACGCGGTGTCGAAGACGGCGACCTGCGGCAGGTCGGGGCGCAACTGGCGGGCCACCTTGATGCCGGTGATGTTCGCCGGGTTGTGCAGCGGGGCCAGCGGCACCAGCTTCTCGATCTCGGCGAGCACCTCGTCGGTGATCAGCGTCGGCTCGGTGAACCGGGTGCCACCGTGCACCACACGGTGCCCGACCGCGGCCAGCGCGGGCGAGTCGATGCCAAGGCCCTGCGCGGACAACTCGTCGGCCACCTGCTTCAACGCGGCCGTGTGGTCGGCCACCGGGCCCTCGCCGATGCGCTCCACGAGCCCGGCGGCCAGCCGGTTGCCATCGGCCATGTCCAGGAGTTGGTACTTGACCGACGACGAGCCGGAGTTGACGACCAGCACCCGGGTGCGGTCAGGGGAGTGGTTCACTCGTTTTGCGCTTTCTCTGCGGGGATCTGTGCGGTGGCCGATGCGGGGACCGCAGCGGTGGGTTGCTCGCCCTGGGCCTGGATGGCGGTGATCGCGACGGTATTGACGATGTCCTGGACGAGCGCGCCGCGCGACAGGTCGTTGACCGGCTTACGCAGCCCCTGGAGGACCGGGCCCACGGCGACGGCGCCGGCCGAGCGCTGCACCGCCTTGTAGGTGTTGTTGCCCGTGTTGAGGTCCGGGAAGATCAGCACGCTGGCCTGCCCGGCAACCGCCGACTGCGGCAGCTTGGTGGCCGCCACGGCGGCATCCACGGCCGCGTCGTACTGGATCGGCCCCTCCACCGGCAGATCGGGCCGCCGCTCGCGGACCAGCTCGGTAGCCCTGCGGACCTTGTCCACGTCCGCGCCCGAGCCCGAGGTGCCGGTCGAGTACGAGAGCATCGCGATCCTGGGCTGCACACCGAACTTGGCGGCGGTGGCCGCAGCCTGGATGGCGATGTCCGCGAGTTGCTCGGCGTTGGGGTCGGGGTTGACCGCGCAGTCGCCGTAGACCAGCACCCGGTCGGCCAGGCACATGAAGAACACGGACGAGACGATCTGCGCACCCGGCGCCGTCTTGATCACCTCGAAGGCGGGCCGGATGGTGGCCGCCGTGGAGTGCACCGCGCCGGACACCATGCCATCGGCCAGACCCTCTTGGACCATCAGGGTGCCGAAGTAGGAGACGTCGGCGACGATGTCGTAGGCCAGCTCGTACGAGACGCCCTTGTGTGCCCGCAGCTTCGCGTACAGCTCGGCGAACCGCTCCCGCAGCGGCGAGGTCTGCGGGTCGATGATCTGCGCGCTGCCCAGGTCGATGCCCAGGTCGGTGGCGCGCTTACGCACCGCAGCCTCCGCACCGAGCAGCGTCAGGTCGCACACGTCGCGGCGCAGCAGCACATCGGCGGCGCGCAGCACGCGCTCCTCGACGCCCTCCGGCAGCACGACACGGCGGCGGCGCGCGCGGGAGCGCTCCAGCAACTCGTGCTCGAACATCATCGGCGTGACGCGGCTGGAGCGGGCCACCGAGATGCGGTCGGTCAGCTCGGCGGTGTCCACGTGCCGCTCGAAGAGCCCGAGCGCGGTCTCCGCCTTGCGCGGCACGCCCGCACTCAGCTTGCCCTCAAGGGCAAACAGTTCGGCCGCCGTGGGGAAGCTGCCGCCGGGTACGGAGACCACCGGGGTGCCGGGCGCGAGCCGGGAGGCTAGGGCGAGGATGTCGGGGCCTGGTCGTGCGTCGAGGGTCAGCAGCACGCCCGCGATGGGCGGGGAGCCCGCGGTGTGTGCGGCCAGCGCGCCAATGATCAGGTCCGCGCGGTCGCCGGGGGTCACCACCAGCGCCCCTTCGGTGAGCGCGGGCAAGAAGGTGGGGAGCATGGCGCCGCCGAAGACGAAGTCGCGTACGTCGCGGGCGAGCCCCGAGTCGTCGCCGAGCAGCACCTCGGCGCCCAGGGTGTGCACCACCTGGCGCACGGTGGGCGCCGACAGCGAGCCGTCCTCGGGCAGCGTGTAGCAGGGGATGGGCAACTGCTCGCTGAGTGGCTCGGCGATCTCGGCCCGGTCGGCGGGGGCGACGCGGTTGACCACGAGGGCCACCAGGTCGCAGCCGTGCGCCTGGTAGGCGCGATAGGCGTTGCGGGCCTCGGAGCGCACCGAATCGGCGGGCTGGTTCTGCCCGCCGACCACGGCGATGACGGCCGCGCCGAACTCGTTGGCAAGGCGGGCGTTCAAGGTCAGCTCGTCGGGCAGGTTGGTGGCGGCGTAGTCGCTGCCGAGTACGAGCACGTACTCATAGCTTTTGGCCACCGTGTGGAAGCGGGTGACCAACTCGGAGACCAGTTCGTCGGTGCCCCGCTCGGCCTGGAGGGTCGCGGCCTCGTCGTAGCCGATGCCGTACACCGTCTCCGGCGGCTGGGTGAGTCGGTAGCGGGCGCGCAGGAGCTCGTAGAGCCGGTCGGGCCCGTCGTGCATCAGGGGGCGGAAGACGCCCACCCGGTCCACGTGGCGGGTCAGGAGTTCCATGACTCCCAATTCCACGACCTGACGGCCGTCCCCACGGTCGATCCCGGTCACGTACACGCTGCGTGTCACGCGTGCTCTCCGATCCTTCGGCTGCGTCGGCTCTTGCTGTCCGGTTGTGGTCCGGTGCTACCCGGCACATGTGCTGGTCTTGCGGTCTTCGGCGGGCCGGTCTGTGGGATAGCCCAGCCTTCCAGTCTCCTGTGCTGTCCGGGCCCGGACAGGCCCAACTGCCCGGGCTGTGTGCTGCGCGTTCGCGCTGTGTTTTTGCCGTGTTCGCCGTGTTCCGCTGTATCCCGCTGTATCCCGCTGTGTCCTGCTGCGCCCTGCTGTGTTTCGCTGTGTCCTGCCGTCCAGGGGGCGGGGTCAGGCGGTTGGCCGGACGGCTGACCTGGTCCCGCCTTGTGACGTGTTCCCCGTGGTGAGGCGTTAGTTTCCCGCCATGGTCGAACGAAAGAACGCCCGCCCCGTTGGGCATTCCCTCTTGACAATACCTGGGTTCGCGGATAAGGGGGTCGCGGCCCGTGGGGTGCGCGAGACCTCCGGGCCCGTGAAACAATCGGACGAGCTCATATGTACCTCCCCTGGCCCTCGGTCGCGGGGGAACCCCAGGAGCAGGAGAACCAGCAGGATGCGCATCGGAGTGCTTACCGCCGGGGGCGACTGCCCCGGCCTCAACGCCGTCATCCGGTCGGTCGTGCACCGCGCCGTCGCCGGGCACGACGATGAAGTCATTGGCTTCGAGGACGGCTTCAAGGGACTCCTCGACGGCCGGTTTCGCCCTCTGGACCTAGACGCCGTCAGCGGCATCCTCGCCCGTGGCGGGACCATCCTCGGCTCGGCCCGGCTGGAGCGCGCACGGCTGCGCGAGGCCGCCGAGAACTGCGAGGAACTGGCCCGCTCGTACGGCATCGACGTGCTCATCCCGATCGGTGGCGAGGGCACGCTGACCGCGGCCCAAATGCTGTCCGATGCGGGCATGCCGGTCGTCGGCGTTCCGAAGACCATCGACAACGACATCTCCTCGACCGACCGCACCTTCGGCTTCGACACGGCTGTCGGTGTCGCCACCGAGGCCATCGACCGGCTGAAGACCACCGCCGAGTCGCACCAGCGCGTCATGGTCGTCGAGGTCATGGGCCGGCACGCGGGCTGGATCGCCCTGGAGTCCGGCATGGCGGGCGGCGCGCACGGCATCTGTCTGCCCGAGCGGTCGTTCGACGTCGCCGACCTGGTGAAGATGGTCGAGGAGCGGTTCGCGCGCGGCAAGAAGTTCGCCGTGATCTGCGTCGCCGAAGGAGCGCACCCCGCGGAGGGGTCGATGGACTACAAGAAGGGCGAGATCGACCAGTACGGGCATGAGCGGTTCGCCGGCATCGGCAACCGGCTCGCGGTCGAGTTGGAACACCGCCTCGGCAAGGAGGCTCGCCCGGTCATCCTCGGCCACGTCCAGCGCGGCGGCACACCCACCGCGTACGACCGCGTCCTGGCGACCCGCTTCGGCTGGCACGCGGTGGAGGCGGCGCACCGCGGCGACTTCGGCATGATGACCGCGCTGCGCGGTACGCAGGTCGCGCTGGTGCCGCTGGCCGAGGCGGTCACGGAGCTCAAGCGCGTACCGGAGGACCGGATGGACGAGGCGGAGTCGGTGTTCTGAGCGAGGGGTGGGCCGGGCTGAGTTGGCCCGTGCGGGGTCGGGCTGAGCTGAGCCTCACCGAGTTGGGTCTGCTGGGTTGAGTCTGCCGAGCTTGGCCTGCCGGGGTGGCTGGACAGCACGGTGGCGGCGGCCGGACCGCGCTGGTTCCCACCACCTGCGCCGTCCAACCGCCGCCTTCGCAGGGCGGGTGGCACAACCCACCGAGCCCACCCGCCCTGTTCCGGGTCCGGCACCCCCGACCGGCTGCCGGCACCCGTGCTCAGCCCGAGGCGGCACCAAGCCCCTGGCCGTATGGACGAGGGGCGATCCCGGGGTGAGCGGACCCCCGCGACCGCCCGTGCGGTGTGGCCACGGGCGGGCGCGGGAGCCGTCTGCGACAGCGCTGGTCAGCTGGTGCGGGCGACGCCCGTGTTCTGCTGTATCCACTGCCGGTGGGCGGTCACGTCGGTGTAGACCGTGGCGTCACCGGTGCCGCAGGTCTGGCTGTTGGCGCCCGCGCGGCTAGTCGCGCCGGCGAGCCGCCAGGTGCCGCCCTCCTTCAGCAGGGCCGGGCCGCCGGAGTCGCCGTAACAGGCGGTCTGGGTCCGACCCCCGTAGACGCACAGTTCGACGGCGCTGTTGAAGCTGGTCGTGCACATCCGGTCCGGGTTGATGCGCGTGTCGAGCTGCTTGAGGATGCGCGGCGCGGGGCCGCAGCCGGGCGTACCGCACTCCTGGCCCCAGCCGAGCAGCCGGGTGGCGGTGCCTTCGGGGGGCGAGCTGGCGGCGATGCTGACCGGCTGGTTGGGCACCGTGCGGCTCAGTCGCAGCAGGGCGATGTCGTACGGGCCGACCTGCCCGTACCGGGGGTGGCGGATGATCTGCGAGACGGAGGCGAGCGTGCCGCCGCTGGTGCGGTCGCGGGAGCCGATGCGTATCTGGAAGTTCCCCGGCTGCTGGTTGGCCACACAGTGGGCAGCGGTGACCATCCACTGGTTGGTGATCAGCGAGGCACCACAGCCGTGTTGGCCACGGACCTGCATGGAGCCCATGAACGAGTAGTCCTCGGAGGCCGGGCCGCCTCCGACGATCTTCGTGCTCGGCGCGGTCGGCTCGGGTGAGCGGTCGTCGGCGTGCGCGCTCTGCATCGACAGGGCGGCTGCGGCAATCATCACGGGAGCGAGCGCGGTGCGCAGCAGGGTACGGAGTCTCATGGCGTGGCATCCTCCAAAACGGTGGGGGGAAGGAGTCCGTCCCGGTCGAGCACCGACATGCCGACCGGGCCATCCCGAGCCGGGCGCTGAAGTCCCGGCCGCCACTCACTGTGGGCCACCCATCAACATCCGTAACAATCCCAACGTTGTATACGGCTTGCCTATGGACCGTTCCTCATCAGTGATCGGGAGTGAGTCTCAAGATCGACCGCAACGATTGGCAGACCTGCCTGGGTGGCCATCGAGATCAGCCGGGTTGCACCCTGGCCTGGGGAGCCGATGCGGATGACTGGGAGCCCACCGCGCAGGCGAAGTGGCGTGCGGTGGCGGCGCTGCCGGGCGAGGAGTTCGACCTTTCCCCGAAGGACTCCGAAGACGCCGAAGACGCCGAAGACGCCGAAGACGCCGAAGACTCCGAGGAGCCCGTGGGCCCCCGTGGGCACGTGGGCCGTACCGTCCGCAGCGAGTGGCGACCTGACGTACGACACGACGTTGCACGGTGGGCGGGTCTCGTCGTGGCTCCGCGTCGAGTGCCCCGGCAACCTCACGGGCCGCGTCCGCCCCTCGCAAGACCTGCGGATCAGAGTGGCCTTTCCGGCAACAAGACAGCACGCTCGACAACGCCCAACACCGCGCGGCCTTCGCCCGCGTCGCCGCCCCCTGACGGTTGCGCATACCGGCCTTACCCGGTGGCGCCCGAGCGGCCCGTTTGAGGCGCTTGCGGTACTTGCGGCTTCGCGGCCGTACGGTCGCTGTCGCTGCCGCCGCTGAACGGCGGTCACCGGCACGCGGGTTGCCCCGACGTACGGTGGTGGGTCCAGCGAATATGTCGTTGGATGCGGCGCTCGAAGCGTGCTTGGCTCCTGCCATGGAGTGGGTGCGCGAGTTCTATGCACAGACGGGCGCGTGGTGGGCCGCGGCGGATGCCAAGGTCAGCGAGCGCGATCAGGAACGAGTACGGCTACTGCGGGAAAACGGGGGCGCGACCGCACGCCGAGTCTTGGAGCTGGGAGCCGGCTACGGAGCCACGTCCGTGGCCACCGCGCGAGCGGGTTACGCGGTCACGGCCGTGGAGATCAGCGACCGCGTTGACCATGCTGACCATCTCGCCCATGACCTCGGGCCCGGAACGCTGACGGTTCACAAGGAGGATTTCTACGCGGTGGAGTTGGCGGGCCGCTTCGATGCCGTCATGTACTGGAACGGCTTTGGCATCGGGACCGACAGCGACCAACGGCTGCTGCTGCGCCGCATCGCCAACCTCTGGCTGGCCCCCGGCGGGGTGGCGTTGATCGACGTCTTCAACCCGTTCGTCTGGGCGAAGTGGGACGGCGACGAGGAACACCTGCTGCCCGACCCGGAGGCCGGCTACGCCTACGAGCTCCGTGAGCAGACCCGCTTCGACCCCCTCACCTGCACGGCCACCGACACCTGGTGGCAGGTGGCGCAGCCGGACCAAAAAATCAGCCAGACGCTGCGCTGCTACGCGCCTGCTGATCTGGCGCTGCTGCTCGGCGGCACGGGACTTGAGCTCGTGGACCTGGTCATCGGCGGCCAGTCGGTCGGGCTGCCGGGCACGCCACCCGCGGGACCGGCCGCTGCGCCTGTTGCCGGGCCTGTTGCCGAGCCCGCGGCATCTCCAGACCCATCCGCCACCATGCAGGAGTTGCTGCACCACCACCACGAGTACCTGGCGGTACTTCGCCACGCGCCGGCGCCCCACCCCGGATAGCCGGCCGGCCCGCGCGGTGGCGCGGGCCGCGCGGCGGCGAGCCAGCTCACCGAGCTGAAAGGCCGTAGGCCTGCCGGGGGGCGGCATCCGGCCGCCGCTACCCCGCAGCCGGCCTTGTTTCCTCTACGTTCCCTCCACAACGACACCTCATGGCTCACTTGCGCGTCATACCTAGGTGAGCGACTGCCGGCAAGGAGAGACATGACCACACCGTCGAATTGGTGCAACACCCACCGCGGCCCCACTGACGAGGTCATCCCCGTGGCCGTAATCGAGGCCAACTCGGGCTCCGGCGGCACCATATGGTCCTGCCCCGACTGCGTGGAGCGGTTCGGGATCGTGCCCCTCGGTGAGCAATCACCCGATCATCCCGCCTCGCGCATCCAGTATCGAGACCCCCCGTCGAAGGCGGGATAGGCGAAGGACCGGCCAACGGTCGTCGGCGAAGGACCGGCCAACGGTCGTCGGCTGGTGAAAGAGGTCAGCGGAAGCGCTCGACGTGCTCCGCAGCCCAGGCCGCATAGGTGCGCGCCGGTCGGCCGGTGACCTCTGCCACGGTCGGCACCACCGTGTATCCCTCGGGCGGCGGGTTGCTGTGCCAGGCCGCCAGCATCTCGATGGCCTCCGCAGACACGCCCGAGCTGCGCCAGCGCTCGCGCGCCTGCTCGTCGGTGAGTTCCACGTAGCGCAACTCGCGGCCGAGCGCCGCCCCCAGCGCCGCTATCTTCTGCGGCACCGTCAGCGCCTGCGGGCCGCTCAACCGGTAGGTGCGGGCCTCGTGGCCGTCCTCGGTGAGCGCGAGCGCGATGACGGCCGCAACGTCGCCCTCGTGAATCGTGGCGTTCAACGCCTGCGGGTACGGCTCCCGCACCACACCATCGACGCGTACCGCTTCGGCCCAGGCGAGCGAGTTGGACATGAACTCACCCGGCTGGATCAGCGTCCAGGCGGCCGTCCCACCGCGCACGGCGCGCTCCACGCTGCCCTCCTGGCCGCTCCACAGCACCGTCACGCGGCGCACCCCGGCCTTCTCCACCAGCTCCGCGAGCTCGGGCCCGGTGGTCAGCGGCGCCTCGCTGCCGTTGTACGTCGTGAGGTGAACACCGCTGACGCCGTCGAAGGCCGCGCCAAGAGTCTCCGGCTTCGTCAGGTCACCTCCCACCACCTCCACCTCAGCGGGCAGCGTCGCCAGCTGAGGGGTGCGGCTCAGTGCGCGCACCCGGTGGCCCTTGCCGAGAAGTTGCTCCACCACATGGCGGCCGACATTGCCGGTCGCTCCAGTCACCAAGATCGTCATGGGTGCCTCGTTGCCCTTCGCGTGGATCACCCGGCCCGCTGGTTCGTGCGGGCCGGCCCGTCGGAACCGCACGGATATTGCGAGCGTAGAACCTGAACTATGGTTTAAGTCAAGGGTGATCGCGCCGGCCGGCAATCCACCCGCCACTGATCGCAAGCTTCAAGACGGTGGTCGAGGCAACCGAGCCGTGCCGGACCAGTCACCGGCCGCCACGTCGTCGCGCAGCGTGCCGCGCCTCGCGCGCGACCGCGCACTGGAACACGTCCGGGCGGCGGTCTTCCGTCCCTGGGCCGAAGGAGTCGTCGGCGCCCAGGTCACGGCCGTCGCCCGCGATGGCCGCTGTCTCGGTGGGGCTGATGCGAGGGAAGAGCAGGCGGGCTGCCTGCCCCTTGGCGGCCAACAGCATTTGCTGCGACGTCTAATACGGTTAGCGAAAGGCGGTCTGACCTGCGGAGAGGCGGGTTGGGTGGCCTTTGCGGTGCGCACGCAGTCCGCAGCGGGCTAAATGAGTGCGGCACGAGGGAAGCTGCCGGGACGGGCGGGAAGAAGTCGCCGGGTTACCCCCTGGGGGCTGAAAAGGCGAGCCGGGACTCAGCCGGTCGGCCCGAAGGCGGCGGCCGGTGCGACGCTCGGCGCATCGTCTACGATCGCGGCAATCGACCCCCTCCCAAGCCTCCCCAGGATGCTCAAATGGGAGGGGCCTCTGCCTTTTCCGGGGTGCGAGTAAGGGCCGCCGCTCTCCTCGCCCGGTGAACCTCGATGCGAGCGAGGCGCACAAGACCAGCCTCAGCCCGTCCCGTCCGGCGGGCTACCCCTTCACCGCACCCCCCAGCGCGAAGCCGCCCCCCAGTTTGCGGGCGATCAGCACGTACAGCAGGATCACCGGCGTCGAGTACAGGATGGAGAACGCCGCGAGCTGGCCGTAGACGACGGTGTCGTAGCTGCCGAAGAAGGTGAACAGGGTGACCGATGCCGGGAGTTGGTCGGGTGTGAGGAGCAGCATGAAGGGGACGAAGAAGTTGCCCCACATCATGATGAAGCTGTAGATCGTCACGACCGTCAGGCCGGGGCCCATCAGCGGCAGGATGATCCGCAGCAGGGTTTGCAGCCAGGAGGCGCCGTCCGTCCAGGCGGCTTCCTCCAGGGCGATCGGCACGCCGTCCATGAAGTTCTTCATCAGCCAGATGGCGAAGGGCAGTTGCGTGGCGGCCAGGAACAGGGCCGTGCCGAGGAGGCTGTCGATGAGCTCGACCTGTACGTAGAGGCCGTAGACCGGGACCATGATCGCGGTCAGTGGCAGGCAGGTGGTGAACAGCACGGTCAGCAGGTACGGGCGCACCAGGCGGGAGCGGTAGCGGGAGAGCGGGTACGCGGCGAGGGCCGCGCACACCACCGTCAGCAGCGTCGCCCCGCCGCACAGCAGCAGGCTGTTGAGCATGGGGCGGAAGGTGATCTCTTGCGTCCATACGGCGTCGAAGTTGTCCATGGTGGCGGGCGACGGCGCCCCGACCCGCAGGCTGGCGTCCGCGTCGAGGGAGGCGAACAGCAGCCACACCAGTGGGAGTACGAAGAGCGCGGCGATCGCCAGGAGCGCGAGGTCCACGCCGGCGCGGCGGCGTAGTCGGCGCGCGGCCCCCCGGGTGCGGCGCACGGGCGCGCGAGGTGGGGCGGGGGCGGGTACGGGAACGCCGGCCGGTGGCGCGGGCGTGGCGGGAAGGCTGGACGACGACACGGTCCTCATACCTCCGTACGGAGCAGGCGCAGATAGACGGCGGAGAACAGGGCCCCGATGAGCAGCAGCAAAAGGGCCACGGCCGTGCCGTAGCCGATGAGGGCCTTGAGGAACGCCTGGTCGTACATGAACACCGGCAGTGTCTGGCTGCGGTTGCCGGGTCCGCCACGGGTCATGGCCCAGATCAGCCCGAACACGGAGAGGGTTTGCAGCGTGTTCAGCATCAGGTTGGTGCCGATGGAGCGGCGGATCATCGGCAGCGTGATGAACCACAACTGGCGCCAGCCGCCCGCCCCGTCCACCTCGGCGGCCTCGGTGATTTCCCGGGGAACGTCGGAGAGTGCGGCGGAGTAGATGAGCATCGAGAACGCCGTGCCGCGCCATACGTTGGCGATGGAGACGGCGACGATGGGCGCGCTGTACAGCCAGTCCTGGGACGGCAGATGGGCCCAGTCGAGTACGGAGTTGAGGGTGCCCTCGTCGCGGAAGAACGCGTACAGCAAGAAGCCCGCGACGATCTCCGGGACTACCCAGGCCGCGATCACGATGGAGCCGGTGAGCGTACGCACCGGCTTGGACGCGCGGCGCATCAGCAGGGCGAGGGCGAGCCCCAGGGTGTTTTGGCCGACGATGGAGGACAGGAAGGTGAAGGTGAGGGTGAGGACGACGGCGTTGCGAAAGTGCTTGTCATCGAACGCGCGCTGGAAGTTGTCGAAGCCGACGAAGCTCGTGGAGGACGATCCGGTCAACTGCATGTCGGTGAAGGCGATGGCGACGCAGTAGACGATGGGGCCGCCGAGGAACAGCAGCAGGAGCACGGTGGCCGGGGCGAGCGGCAGCCAGCGCAGCGGGCGGTGCCGGCGGACGGTGCCGGTGGCCTTGGGGGAGACCGATGCGGGGGGCGGGGTCGGCTCGGGCTCGGCCGGTTGCTGGGTGAGGGTGCTCATCGGCTGCGGTTCACCACCTTGCCATCGGCGATGGACCGCAGTTCCTTGTCGTAGTCCTTCGCGGCCGAGGCCGCAGAGGTGCCGCTGGTGGTGACCGCCTCCATCGCCTCGCCGATGGCGGAGGAGACCCGCGGGTAGACCGGCAGGGCGGGCCGGTAGTGGGTGTGGCGCACCAGGTCGGTGAAGAACCTGATCCCCGGCATCGATGTCAGATATCTGCGGTCCGTGGCGACGTCCTCGCGCACGGCGATCTGCGCATCGCGCAGGGTCCACTCGACCGCGTTCGGCTGGGTTTGCAGCGTCTCGATGAGCTTCCAGGCCAGGTCGGGCTTCTCGGACTTGGCGGGGATGGCCCAGGTCCAGCCACCGGACATGCTGACCTTGCCGGGCGGATCACCGTACTGGGTGGGCATGGGGGCCTGCCCGAGGGCGCGGGACCACTCGGGCCAGGGGCGCCCGCCGGTCTCCCGCCAGAACTGGCCCATCCAGGAGCCGTCCAGCGCGATGGCGACCTTCCCCTCCGGGAGCAGTTCGGTGGCGACCCGGGTGGTGACATTGGGGTCCACCGCATCCGATGGGTGCGGGCCGAGGCGTTCGCCGTAAACGGTCTTGAGGAAGCCGAGCGCGTCCTTGAAGCCCTGTCCGCCGGCGATCCACTTCTTTGCCTTCGGGTCGTAGAGCGGATCGGCGCCGGTGCCGTAAAGCAGCATTTCGAAGCCCTGCATCACCGACGCCTCGCCCGGGCCCTTGCCGGTGTAGACGTTGAGCGGGATGACGCCCGGCACCTTCTTCTTGATGGTGCGGGCCGCCGTCAGGAGCTCGTCCCAGGTCTTGGGCTGCCAGTTCGTGGGCAGGCCCGCCGTGGCGAACACCTTCTTGTTGAACCACAGGCCCCTGGTGTCGGTCCCGATCGGCACTCCGTACGTCTTGCCGTCCTCCGCCTTGGCCGCGGTCCTGGCCTGCGGGAGGAACGCATCCCAGTCCCGCCACGTCCTCAGATAGCGATCGAGGGGGCGCAGATAGCCGCTGGCGACATCGGAGTTGATGATGAACGTGTCCTCGTAGACGACATCGGGCGCGGTCTTCGACGAGCGCATCATCTGCTGGATCTTCACCCAGTAGTCGGGCTGCGCCGCCTGGATGGGGATCAGCTTGACCTTCTTGCCCCGGTGCTCGCGTTCGAACTGCTTCTTCACCATGGACAGGTAGTGGTCCATGTGCCGGACCTTGTTGTCCGTGTTGCGCAGATACACGACCTTGAGGGTGTTCGGGTCGTTCCCGAACGCTCCGCATGCGGTGAGCGAGGTGGCCGTGATCGCGAGGGCGGCGGAGAGGATGAGCGGGGCGGTGGGGCGCACGGGCACGGCCTCCTTGGGCACAGCGCTCTTCGGCGCTGAGGAGACGCCGAGGGGGCGCGGCTGTGACTGTCCGGCGACCGTACGAGCAACTCTGACGGCTGGTCAATGGCCCCACCTCGCTGCATCGTCGGGTACACCGGTACGGCGCAGCGCGGCGGTGCCCAGTGGTGCGGGGCCGTGGGGCAGATGTGGCGGGGCGGATCTCGGTGGGCGCACGCGCGGCCCGGCGCCGTGGTGAGGCGCCGGGCCGCGGGTGAGGTGAGCGGGTGGGGTCAGGGGGTCCAGAAGTTGTGCGTGACGACCAGCATCGACTGTAGTTGCACGCTGGCGGAGTAGTAGTCGCCCGAGCTCGGCGAGGTGGCGGCCAGCTTCTTCCACAGCGCGTCCAGCCACGCCTGGCCGTCGCCATCGGTCATCGCCGCGACCGCGAACGGCGCGAAGAACGCGGCATCGTTGCCGTCACCGTACGCCGAGCCGTTCAGCCGGTAACCGTTGAGGATCTTCGACGGGTTGCCCCCGGTCTTCGACTCGGCCCATGAACTCAGCTTGCCGGCCGCCTTCTTCGACGCCCCGTCCCCGTGCAGGGCGGCGTCGGTGCCGATGCGCCACGGGTCGCGGCAGGCGTTCCAGTCGTAGTCGCCGTCGTTCTCGTCCTCCAGCACCTTGCCCGAAGCGGGCTTGGGCGTGCTGGTGGTGTTCACCACGAAGTCGGGCAGCAGCCCGGTCTTCGGCGCGTGCTTGTCCTGGAGGTCCGCGATGACCTGCTGCGTCTTGGTGCGCACCGCGTCCCAGGTGGTGTCCCCGGTGGCCTTCTTGAACGCCCGGAAGTGGCCGGCCATCCAGTCGGAGGTGCGGGAGATTTTGTCGTCGTCGCCCGACGACCAGTCGCCGAGCTTGAGCAGCTTGGTGCCGCTGTGCAGCTCGCTCTTCTTGATCGCGTTGATCCGCTTGACGGCCAGCGCCTTGTAGTCGTACGCACCGGAGCTGCCCCACTGCCGGTCGGCGAGGAGCAGCCCGTACGCGATGTCGAGGTCGCCGTCGGTCGCCGAGTCGGTGCCGTTGACGCTCTTACAGCTCTCGTTCTGCTCGGCGGCGTGCAGATCCTTGTTGATCGACGAGGGGTGCGCCAGCACGTACTTCAGGAGGCCGTCGAAGATCTGCTGCGCGTCGGCGTCGGCGCCGGCCATGGTCGCGGTGATGACCATGCCGTATCCCTGCGCCTCACCGACGTACGCATGGTCGGCGTCGGGCGAATACACCTGGTACCAGCCGTTGCCGCAGTTTTGCTTGACGAAGTTCGCCTTCCACTTCTTGTAGAAGGAGGCGACCTTGGCGTCGTTGGCCTGCCGGTCGCCGGACGGGCTGAGGGTGCCCTTGGCGTACGAGAAGGAGTGGCTGCCGAACGGGATGGCGGGGGCGGCCTGAGTGCGCGGGCCAACGTCGGTGGGGGCCGCGGCGGGGCTTGCGGCCGAGGCGGGGGCGGCGGGTGCGGCGTGACTGCTGGGCACGCCGGCGAGCCAGAGTCCGCCGCCGCCGGCGAGGGTGACGGCTGTGAACACGGCGAGCGTGCCGCGGTTTCTCACCTTTGCCACGTCATGACTCCATCCTGGGGCGGGAGTTGGAGATGTGAACGGTAGCGAGCGCACTTGAACGCGACAAGGCGATCAATAGGAAAGTTTCCTGTTTACTCGGCGTTTGCGTGTATGTGCTGCTGAAGCGCTCTGTGGGGCTACCGGGTGCCGGGGGAGACCCAGCGATAGGACAGCTCGGGGCGGCCCACCTGCCCGTACTGCGGTGTGCGGGCCGCGCGGCCGGTGTCCACCAGGTACTCCAGATAGCGCCGGGCCGTGATCCGCGAGATGCCCACCGCCTCGGCCGTCGCGTTCGCGGAGCTGCCGTCCGGGGCCGCACGCAGCGCGTCGGTCACGCTCTGCAAGGTGGCCAACGTCAGCCCCTTCGGCAACTCGGCCGACTGCGGCGCGCGCAGCGCCGCAAGGGCCCGGTCCACCTCGTCCTGGCCGCTGGCTTCCCCCATGGTCACCGTGGCCCGGAACTCCGCGTACCGCATCAGCCGCTCGCGCAAGGTCGCGAAGGTGAACGGCTTCAGCACGTACTGCACCACCCCGAGCGAGACGCCCTCCCGTACGACGGCGAGATCCCGGGCCGACGTCACCGCGATGACATCCACGCCATGGCCGGTCGCCCGGAGCGTCCGCACCAAACGCAGCCCATGGCCATCAGGCAGGTACAGGTCAAGCAGCAGCAGGTCGATGGCCGTACGGTCCAGCTTGCGGCGCGCCTCGGAGCCGGAGTGCGCGGTGCCCACCACGGTGAAGCCGGGCACCCGGCCGACGTACAGTGCGTGCGCGTCCGCCGCGACGGGGTCGTCCTCGACGACGAGCACCCGAATCGGCTCGCTGGCCCTGCTGCCATCGGGCTCGGGGGTGCTCATGAGGCCTCATCGGAGGCCCCGGCCCCCGCCCCGCCGCCGGAGCGGGGGCCCGTGCTGGTGTCTGTGCCCGTGCTGGTGTCCGTGCCGGGGTACGGGCCCGGGGCGGCGTCCGATGGGGTACGCAGGGGGAGGCGGACCGTGAACTCGGCGCCGCCCTCCGGGGCGCGGCCCAGCGTGATGGTGCCACCGTTGCGGTGCACCGCCTGCCGCACGATGGCGAGGCCGAGCCCGTGTCCGGGCACCGCCTTGGTGCTCCAGCCCCGCTGGAAGATCTCCTCGGCGGCCCCGGGGCCGACTCCTGGGCCGTTGTCCCCGACGCGTAGCGACAACTCGCCGTCCAGCGCCTGCACGGTTACCTCGACCCGCCCCCGCCGCATGCCCGCGCGGGCCCCGGCGCCGTGGCCCAGCACGCCGCCGGTGCGCAGCATCGCGGCCTCTTCGGCCTCTTCGGCCTCTTCGGCGGACAGTGCTTCGCTCATCGACTCGGCCTCGTGCGGTAGGGCCGCTGCCGCCGGGCTCGTCGGCCGGCCTCTGCCGGGTGCCCGACCCAGGTCCGTATCGGCAGTGCTGGGGCGGCCTGGTGCGGCCATGGCGTGTGCGTCGGCCGCCGCGTCGATCGCGTTGTCCACCAGATTGCCCAAGATCGTCACCAGGTCGCGCGCCGGGAGGCTCGGCGGCAGGAGTCCGTCGTCCACGTGGCTTTCGGGAGTGAGGACGAAGTCCACCCCGTGCTCGCTGGCCTGTGCCGCCTTGCCCAGGAGCAGGGCGGCGAGCACCGGTTCGGCGACCGCGCCGACGACCTGGTCGGTGAGGGCCTGTGCCAGTTGGAGCTCGGCGGTGGCGAAGTCCACGGCCTCATCGGCGCGGCCGAGTTCGATGAGGGACACCACGGCGTGCAGTCGGTTCGCCGCCTCGTGCGCCTGCGAACGGAGCGCCTCGGCGAAGCCGCGTACCGAATCCAGCTCGCCCGACAGGGCCTGGAGCTCGGTGTGGTCGCGCAAGGTCACCACGGAGCCGCGCTGACCGCGACTGCTGACCGGCGCGGAGCTGAGGACCAGGACGCGGTCGGCCGTCAGATGCAGCTCATCGACGCGCGGCTGCGGGTCGAGCAGTGCGGCGGTCAGCGGCGCGGGCAGGCCCAACTCGTGCACGTGTCGCCCCACGAGAGGCACGCCGCGCTGACCGCTGGGGGCGACACCGTGCTCACCGGCGCTAGCCGCGCCTGGGCTGGGCGCGGAGCCCTTCGGCGTGGTGCCGGGCCCGGCGTTGGGTTCGGTGGTGAGTGCGGCGGCGACCGGCGCGGTGTTGAGGCCCAGCAGCTCCCGTCCGCCGTCGTTGATGAGTGCGATCCTGCGCTGCCCGTCGAGCATCACCAGCCCCTCCCGTACCGCATGGAGCGTCGCCTGGTGGTAGTCGTGCAACTGGCTGAGCTCGTTGGCGTTCATGCCGTGCGTATGGCGGCGCAGCCGGGCGTTGATGATGTACGTGCCCAGGCCGCCGAGGGCGAGCGCGGCTAGCGCGACGCCGATGAGCGCGAACACCTGGCGCCGCTCTTGCTCGGTGATCTCCTCGATGGTGATGCCCGCGCTCACCAGCGCGACCACCGGGCCCGGGCCGTCCGTGCCGCCGCCCTCGCGCACCGGGGCGACCGCGCGTACGGAGGGGCCGAGCGTGCCCGTGTACGTCTCCGAGAAGACGCGACCGCGCAGCGCGGGGCCGGTGTGGCCGAGGAACTTCTCACCTATCCGGCTGGGCTCGGGGTGGGTCCAGCGGACGCCGCGCGTATTCATGATCGTGACAAAGGCGACACCGGAGTCGAGGCGCACCCGTTCCGCGTACGGCTGGAGCACGGCCGTGGGATCGGGCGAACGCACCGCTTCGGCGATGGCCGGCGAGTTGGCGATGGTCGTGGCCGCGGTCTGTGCCTGGCGGCGCGCGGCCTCCTCGGCCTCGCCCCTGGCAGTCACGTACGTGAAGACGGCGCACCCGGCGACCACGGCCGCGACCAGCACGACCTGCATGGCGAAGAGCTGACCAGCGAGGCTGCGAGGGCGGGGGATGCGCATCGGCTCAGTGTGCCCGCTGTGCCGCGTATGAACGTAATGAACGTAAGGGTGACCGCCGTCACAGCGTGATGGATAGTCGCCGGGACATCCAGCACGTGAGTCGCAGGTACCCCGCCGAGCGGCCCGGCCAGATGTACTCAGCGTCGGCGGCTGAGCCGTACCCATGCAGCTCTCAGCCATGCCGAGCATCACGCACGACCGAAGGAGGCAGCCGTGGCTGCGCAGACCTCGCCGCGGGAACCGGGCCAGACGCCACCGGAATCCGGAAAGACACCGGGACAGGCGTCCGGGAAGACGCTGGGACAGTCGTCCGAGAAGACACTGGGACAGTCGTCCGGGAAGACATCGGGACAGGCGTCCGGGCAGGCGGCGCCAGGGCCCGTGAAGCGGGACAAGACGCACTATCTCTATCTCTTTGTCGTCATTGCCGTACTGCTCGGCATCACGCTGGGATTCGTAGCGCCTGACTTCGCCGTCGAGCTCAAGCCGATCGGCACCGGCTTTGTGAACCTGATCAAGATGATGATCTCGCCGATCATCTTCTGCACGATCGTGCTCGGTGTGGGATCGGTACGTAAGGCCGCCAAGGTGGGCGCGGTCGGTGGCCTGGCGCTTGGCTACTTCCTGTTGATGTCCACGGTCGCGCTCGCCATCGGGCTGCTGGTCGGCAACATCCTGGAGCCCGGCAGCGGGCTGCATCTGACCACCGACGCGGCCAAGGCGGGACAGGGTGAGGCCGCAGGAGCCAGTGAGTCCACCGAGGAGTTCCCGCTCGGCATCATCCCGACCAGCATGATGTCCGCCTTCACCCAAGGCGAGGTGCTCCAGACGCTGCTGATCGCGCTCCTGGTCGGCTTCGCGCTCCAGGCCATGGGGAAGACGGGCGAACCGATCCTGCGCGGCATCGGGCATGTGCAGCGACTGGTCTTCCGCGTGCTCGCGATGATCATGTGGGCGGCCCCCGTGGGTGCCTTCGGTGCCATCGCGGCCGTGATCGGCGAGACGGGTATCGACGCGCTGAAATCGCTCGCGGTCATCATGATCGGCTTCTACACCACGTGTCTGCTCTTCGTGGTCGTCGTGCTCGGCACGATCTTGCGGCTCGTCGCCGGCGTAAACCTGTTCCTGCTGCTGAAGTACCTGGCGCGGGAGTTCTTGCTGATCTTGTCCACCTCCTCGTCCGAGTCGGCGCTGCCGCGGCTCATCGCGAAGATGGAGCACGCGGGCGTCAGCAAGCCGGTCGTCGGCATCACCGTCCCCACCGGTTACTCCTTCAACCTGGACGGCACTGCGATCTATCTGACGATGGCCTCGCTGTTCATTGCGGAGGCGATGGGTGAGCCGCTCTCCCTTGGTCAGCAGGTCTCGCTGCTGCTGTTCATGATCGTCGCGTCGAAGGGGGCCGCCGGAGTCACCGGCGCCGGACTCGCCACGCTGGCCGGCGGTCTCCAGTCGCATCGCCCGGAACTGGTGGACGGCGTAGGTCTGATCGTCGGCATCGACCGCTTCATGAGCGAGGCCCGCGCGATGACGAACTTTGCGGGCAACGCGGTGGCCACAGTGCTCGTCGGCACCTGGACCAAGGAGATCGACCGGGACCGGATGCACGAGGTGCTGGCCGGACGGCTGCCGTTCGACGAACGCACCCTGCTCAACGACAGCCACGGCGGCCCGGCAGCCGATGAGGACGAGCCCGTGGACGGCCCGGGCGAGCGGGTCGCCCTGTCCAAGCAGGCATCGGCGGACTCCGACGCCGGCGCGGATGCTGGTGTTGGTGCGGGCGCTGGCTCGGGTGTTGGTGCTGGTGCTGGTGCTGGCGTCGGCGGGCAGCGGACCGCGAAGGTGTAGTGCATGGCCCGTTGACGGGCCGGCCCGGCCCGGCCTCGGTCGCGGGGGCCGGGACGGCCCAGCCTGGGCCGCTAGTGCTGGGGTCGGCTCCGCCTTGGCCACCCGCACTGAGCCGGCAGCCTCGGCCACCGGCCGCGCCGGATAGCCGCAGGCCGGTGACTGGATCGCCGCAGGCGGGGCAGGTGCCGGACAGGCCATCTCCACGGGGCGAGAACTCACCCCATCTCGCCCCACCCGCCGCCCCGTCCCCGCTCTCCCAAGGACGGGGCGGCTCACTCGCCCACCGAGCGCCCGCCTCGTACGCCCACATACATCCACGTACAACCATGTACGTGTACGCCCTCGTACGCCTAGTGCGCCGTGCATCCCGCAGCTACGCGGGCCGCAGCCAGATCGTCGCCAGCGGTGGGAGCACCGGCACGATGGATGCGGGCCGCCCGTGCCAACTCACCGGCTCGGCCTTCAGCAGCTCGGGATTGCCGACGCCGCTGCCGCCGTATCGCTCCGCATCGGTGTTCAGCACTTCTTGCCATCCAGGCACCGCAGCCGGTACCCCGATCCGGTACCCATGTCGCACCACGGGTGACATGTTGCTCACGCACACCAGCGGCCTGCCCTGCGCATCGTGGCGCGAGAACGCAAACACGTTGTCCTCGCCCGCGTCCCCTTCGATCCAGGCGAACCCCTCGGGCGCCGTGTCGCGCTCCCACAGCGCGGGCGTCGCCGCGTAACTTGTATTGAGATCGCGCACCAGGTCCCGCACGCCGCGATGGTCGGGCTCCGCCGTGTACGAGGGGTCAAGCAACCACCAGTCCGGGCCGTGCCCCTGCGACCACTCCGCGCCCTGAGCGAACTCCTGCCCCATGAAGAGAAGTTGTTTGCCGGGGTGGGCCCACATGAAGCCGAGGTAGGCGCGGTGGTTGGCGCGCTGCTGCCACCAGTCGCCCGGCATCTTGGAGACCAGGGCGCGCTTGCCGTGCACGACCTCATCGTGCGAGATCGGCAGCACGTAGTTCTCGGAGTACGCGTAGACCATTGAGAACGTCATCTCGTGGTGGTGGTACTTACGGTGCACCGACTCGTGCGCCATATAGCCGAGCGAGTCGTGCATCCAGCCCATGTTCCACTTCAGGCCGAAGCCGAGCCCACCGAAGCCGCCCGGGCCGATGTGGTGGGTCGCACGGGTCACGCCGTCCCAGGCGGTGGACTCCTCGGCGATCGTCACGACGCCGGGGCAGCGGCGGTAGACCGTGGCGTTCATCTCCTGGAGGAAGGCCACCGCGTCCAGGTCCTCCCGGCCGCCGTACACGTTCGGCGTCCAGCCGCCCGGCTCCCGCGAGTAGTCGAGGTAGAGCATCGAGGCCACCGCGTCCACCCGCAGCCCGTCGATGTGGAACTCCTCGCACCAGTACACCGCGTTGGCGACCAGAAAGTTCCGTACCTCCGTGCGCCCGTAGTCGAACTCCAGCGTGCCCCAATCCGGATGTGCCGCTCGCGCCGGGTCGCCGTGTTCGTACAGTGGCCTGCCGTCGAACTCCGCCAATGCCCACTCGTCCCGTGGGAAGTGCGCGGGCACCCAGTCCACCAACACCCCGACCCCGGCTCGGTGCAACGCGTCCACCAGGTACTTGAAGTCGTCCGGAGTGCCAAGCCTGGCCGTGGGCGCGTAGAAACCCGTCACCTGATAACCCCAGGAGCCGCCGAACGGATGCTCGGCGACCGGCATCAACTCCACATGTGTGAACCGGAGATCCTGCACATAACCCGGAAGCTGATCGGCGAGCTCTCGATACGTCAACCCCGGCCGCCACGAGGGGAGATGCACCTCGTATACGGAGAACGGCGCCTCGTGCACGGGGCGCTCGCCACGGCGCGCCATCCACGCCCCGTCCCCCCAGGAGTGGTGCGAGGCATGGACGACGGACGCGGTCGCGGGCGGGCACTCGGTGCGCCGCGCCATCGGGTCGGCGCGCAGCGTACGCGAGCCGTCGGGGCGGGTGATCTCGAACTTGTACAGCGCCCCCTCACCGACGCCCGGCAGGAACAGCTCCCACACCCCGCTGCTGCCGAGCGAGCGCATGGGGTAGGCGGTCCCGTCCCAGTAGGAGAAGTCCCCGGTCACCCGCACGCCGAGCGCGTTCGGCGCCCAGACGGTGAAGCGGGTCCCGGTGACGTCCTGGTGGGTCATCGGCCGCGCGCCCAGCGCGTTCCACAGCTCCTCGTGCCGTCCCTCGCGAATCAGATGCAGATCGAGTTCACCGATGGCGGGCAGGAACCGGTACGGGTCATGCAGCGCAAGCTCGCCGCTGCTGTTCCTGTTGTCGCTGGAGCTGTCGTTCCCATCGTTCTCGTAGGCGACGGCCAACCGGTAGGCCGGTACCTCGGGCAGGGGCAGCACGCCAGCGAACAGGCCATCCCCCTCGGTCTGCAACCGGGCCCGTAGCCCGTCCGCGATGACGGTGACGGTACGGGCAAAGGGCCGCAACACTCGAAACCGCACCCCGTCCTGTTCCAGGTGCGCGCCGAGTAGCGCGTGTGGGTCGTGGTGCGCGCCGTCGAGCAGCCGCCGCCGCTCATCGGGATCGAGCGGCGCGGCGGCCCGCACCCCACGGCCGCCCGTCGTCTGCGCGGCGACGACCGGACGCCCCTGCCGTACGTGCGGTGGCTCGGGCGTCCCGGGCGCGTGGGTCACACGCGACGCATCGGGCGCGGGGGGCTTCACGGGCGCCGTGGGCAAGGGGGGCGCGGTGGACGGGGGAGGCGTGGCGGATGCCCTGAACGCGGGAGGTACGGCGGGCGCCCCAAGCCCCGTGGGCGCAGTGCGCGCTGCGGGGCGTTGGGGGGCGCGGGGCGTTGGCCGGCCGTCGTACGAGAGCCGATCGATGCCATGGTCGGCAGCGCGCGGATGGCCATGGGTGACGGTCCCGGCCGGGCCGGTGGCGGCACCCGGCGTATCGGCCGCCGGCGTGTCGGGCGGTGCCGGTGGTTCGGCCGATCGCGCGGTGGGGGGTGCAGCGGGGGGTGCAGTGGGGCGGCGGTCACGGTGGCCGGGGGGCTCCCCTTGCCAGGAGCCGGGGGACGGGTGAGCGGTCACGGGATACTCCTCCAGAGCTGAGGGGACGTCAGGAAGACGGCTTATGTCGTGCTCCGGGCGTGGGGCCCGGCCAGACGCTGGATCGCGGACAGGGGGACGGGAAGCCAGTCGGGCCGGTGCCTGGCCTCGTAGAGCACTTCGTAAACGGCCTTGTCGGTCTCGTACGCGCGCAGCAGCTCCGGGTCATTGCGCGGGTCGTATCCGGAGGTCGCGGCGTAACCGGCGCAGTACGCGGCGCGGGCGGAACGGGCCCACTCCCGCAGCCGGGCCGCCTCGTCCTCGGCCCGGCCGGCGGGGTGGCTCCGTCCGTTTCGTCCGCTTCGCGTAGCCACCGCCGCCGCGTAGTCGAACGACCTGAGCATCCCGGCGACATCACGGACCACCGGCTGCGGGCGCCGCCGTTCGGCCAGCGGGCTGGCAGGCTCCCCCTCGAAGTCGATTAAGGTCCACCGGCCATCCCGCGCGGAGCGCAGTACCTGCCCGAGGTGGAGATCGCCGTGCACGCGCTGGGCTGGCCAGCAGCGTCCGGTGGCGCCGAGCGAGGCGAGGTCGGCGAAGGCGGCTCGAAGCGCCCCGCGATAGGGACGCAGTGCGGGCACGGCGCCCGCAACGACATCCAGCCGGCGGGACATGGCGGTGGTGAGGCGTTCGATCTGCGGCCGGCGTAGTGCGGTGGTGGGCAGCGACCGCGCGAGCGCGAGATGGACCTCGGCGGTGGCCTGCCCGAGCGCGTGCGCGGCCTCGGTGAAGTCGGTGACCCGGGCGAAACCCGCAGCCCCCGTCAGGTGGTCCAGGGCGTACTGCCAACCATCGGTGGAGTCGGCGAGATAGGGCTGAAGGAGGCCCAAGGTCAGCGTCTCGCGCGCCACGGGCAGGGACCCCGCTGTTCCGCCACCCGTCGCGCTCCCCGCCCCGTGCCCCGTCGCGCTCCAGGCCCCGTGTTCCTTGGCGCTCCGTGCTCCGTGCCCCGTCGCGCTCCCCGCCCCGTGCTCCGTGCTCCGTGCCCCGTCACCCATCGCGCTCCCCGCCCCGTGCCCCGTCGCGGTGGGCCTGCCTCCGTGCTGCGTCCCGGACGGTGCTCCGGGCGTGGTTGTCGTCTCGAACCACGCGGTGGGCGCGGGCACTCGGCGGCAGCCGGCTCGCGCCAGGGCAAGGGCCACCTCAAGATCGGGGTTGATGCCGGGGGCGATCCGGCGGAAGACCTTGAGGATGTACGCATCGCCGTACACCACCGAGGAGTTGGACTGCTCGGTGGCGAGCGGCCGGGGTGCGAGGCCGGATGCGATGGTGGCGCCGGGTTCGCGAAGGAAGCGCAGCGGTCCGAACGTGCCGGGCATCCGCAGGCGTTCGAGGAGCAAGGTGGCCAGCCGCGGATCGGCCAGAGCCTCGTACAAGACGAGGCCGCGCAACGGACCACTCGCCGGGCGGCCGACCAGCGCATGGGCCAGCCGCGGCGGCAATACGGCGGTCACCTCCATCACCGGGCCCCGCGAAGTGGTGCGGTTCGGGACCGGAGGCAGCACGCCGAGCAGCAGTTGATAGCAGTCCGACGACTCCGGTGGTTGCCCTGTCCGCGTTGCGGAGGATGGTTTCGCCCCCGTCGCCCCCGTCGCCCCCGTCGCCCCCGTCGCCCCCGTCGCCCCCGCCGTCCCTGTCGCTCCGTCCGCCGCTCGGCCATCGGCCATAGCTCCGCCATCGTCCGCCGCTCCACTGACCGCTGAGGCGCCGTCGCCTGCCGCTGCGGCGCCCGCGGGCTGCGCGTCATCCGTCGCCGACTCGGGCTGGTGCACCCGTACCAGCAGGTGCAGCAGGCCCACCGTGCTGCCGCCACCCGTGCAAGGGAGCAACTCAGCAGCGGAGACCAGGGTGAAGCCGCCGATCGGGCGGCCCTTGCCCGCGAACCAGCGCTGCCGGGGCAGCCACTCCGTGAGCAGCGGCGCAAGGGAGGCCAGCAACGCCTTGCCGCCGCTCGCCTCCACGGCGGCCCGCTTGCGACCGCTGTCCGGGCCGCTTGCTAGCGAGCCATCCAGCGGCGAGCCAGCCAGTAGCGCGCCATCCGCCTGCGCGCCATCCGGCTGCGTGGCGCCCGTACGCATGGCGGCCCACTTCTCGCCGCACGCTCCCGCGGCGACCTCGTTCACGGAAGTCAGGTGCGCGGCACTTGCCGCTGTAGGCGAGGGTGTGGGGGGTGACCCCCGGGACATTGAGGCGTCCGACATGACGTCGCGTCCTTTCCCCGGGGCACACGACAGATAGGATGAAGTGTCCCGGATTGCGGCATTTTCTGTGCGGCGGCGCGCGGTGGGAGTACCTCTCGGGAGACGCCCCGGGCGCGCCCGGGGGCGCCATCCCCGCGGAGAACTGCTGTGGGGCCTGAAAAACGTGCGAGATGGTGCGCGATCGTGCCGGTGGGCCGCCTGCTTGCGCACTGCGGCTTTCCCGCGCCGCCGGCGACATCCCGGCAGGGTCGAGCGCCTTAGACCATGAGCCGGGTTGCGCCGAAGAGGCGTCATCCGGAAAGCGCCGTGGGGACGGTGCGGCGTGCGCGCCGCCACTGCGATCGGCTCAACCCATCTGCGGGGTCGTGGGAGGGGTTCCCCTCGTGCCGAGGAAATAACACCCGTACGCGCCCGAAGTGGACGCGTACGGGGGAACCGCGGCGCGCGCTGCGGCCGGGTCCCGGGCGGGGCCTGGTCAGCGCCGTACGCAAGGCTGGGTACGGCGCGTGATTCAGCGCACCGCTACTGGCTCAGCGCACCGCTACATGGCCCGGCAGGCCGTTGAGGTCTGCGCGCTCGGCGCCCTCGGCCGGCCGCAGCCTGAACCAGTAGAAGCCGTGCCCGGCCAGCGTGAGCAGGTAGGGCAGCTCGCCGATGGCGGGGAACCGCACGCCGCCGATCAGCTCCACGGGGTGGCGCCCGCTGAACGTCTGGAGGTCAAGCTCCGTGGGCTGCGCGAACCGCGAGAAGTTGTTCACGCACAGCACCAGGTCGTCGCCGTGCTCCCGCAAGAACGCCAGGACGGCCGGGTTGCTTGAGGGCAACTCGGTGAAGGAGCCGAGCCCGAACGCCGGGTTCTGCTTGCGGATTTCGATCATCCGCCGGGTCCAGTGCAGCAGCGAAGCGGGGCTGCTCATGGCCGCCTCGACGTTGGTCACCTGATAGCCGTGGACCGGGTCCATGATCGTGGGCAGGAACAGCCGCCCCGGGTCGCAGGAGGAGAAGCCCGCATTGCGGTCCGGGGTCCACTGCATCGGGGTGCGTACGGCATCCCGGTCGCCGAGCCAGATGTTGTCGCCCATGCCGATTTCGTCGCCGTAATAGAGGATCGGCGAGCCGGGCAGCGCGAGGAGTAGGGCGGTGAACAGCTCGATCTGATTGCGGTCATTGTCGAGCAAGGGGGCGAGGCGGCGCCGGATGCCGATGTTGGCTCGCATCCGGGGGTCCTTGGCGTACTCCGCGTACATGTAGTCACGTTCCTCGTCCGTGACCATTTCGAGGGTGAGTTCGTCGTGGTTGCGCAGGAAGATGCCCCATTGGCAGCCCGAGGGAATGGCCGGGGTCTTGGCGAGGATCTCCGAGACCGGATAGCGGGACTCGCGGCGCACCGCCATGAAGATGCGGGGCATGACCGGAAAATGGAATGCCATATGGCACTCGTCGCCGCCTAGGGGGAAGTCGCCGAAGTAATCGACGACGTCCTCCGGCCACTGATTGGCCTCGGCGAGCAGCACGGTGTCCGGGTAGTGCGCGTCGATCTCCGCCCGTACCCGCTTGAGCAATTGGTGCGTGCGGGGCAGGTTTTCGCAGTTGGTGCCCTCCTCCGCGTACAGATAGGGCACGGCGTCCAGCCTGAATCCGTCGATGCCCAGGTCAAGCCAGAAGCGCAGCGCCGCGATGACCTCCTCCTGCACGGCGGGGTTCTCGAAGTTGAGGTCGGGCTGGTGCGAGAAGAAGCGGTGCCAGTAGTACTGCTTGCGTACCGGGTCGAAGGTCCAGTTGGAAGCCTCCGTATCCACGAAGATGATCCGGGCGTCCGGATACTGCTTGTCGTCGTCCGCCCAGACATAGAAATCGCCGTAGGGACCGGTCGGGTCCTTGCGGGACTGTTGGAACCACTCGTGCTGGTCGCTGGTGTGGTTCATGACGAAGTCGATGATGACGCGCATGCCGCGTTGGTGCGCCGCATCCACGAATTCGACGAAGTCGGCCAGGTCGCCAAAGTCGGGCAGTACGGCCGTGTAGTCGGAGACGTCATAGCCGCCGTCACGCAGCGGCGAGGCGAAGAACGGCGGCAGCCATAGGCAGTCAACGCCGAGCCATTGCAGATAGTCGAGCTTGGATGTGAGGCCCTTGAGGTCGCCGATGCCGTCCCCGTTGCTGTCCTGGAAGGAGCGGACCAGCACCTCATAGAACACGGCCCTTTTGAACCAGTCGGGATGCCGGTCGTCCGCCGGTGTGTCCTCGAAGGTGTCCTGGACGGGCTCGTTAACGATCATTGTGTGGGTGACCCTCCGATCGGTGAGGACGGTCGCAGCGAGAACACGTGCGCGGGCGCGATACCGCTGCCCGGCTCTAGGCGCACGTAGTTGTCGCTGCCCCAGTGGTAGGTGGTGTCGGTGAGCTCGTCGCGCACCGAAAGTGACTCGTGCCAGTCGAGGCCGAGTGCTGGCATGTCCAACGACACCGTGGCCTCGTGGGTGTGGTGGGGGTCGAGGTTGACCACGGTCAGAATGCAGTCGCCGCCCATCGCGTGGCCGCTCGGCCCGTCCGGGCGCAGGCTCGCGGGCTGCCCCGGCTGCGCGCCGGGCCGCTGCCCCGGCTGGGGCTCGGACCTCCGTTCGGGCACCCGCTTGGAGTACGCGATGACCGCCTCGTTGTTGGTGCGGTGGAAGTGCAGGTTACGGAGCTGCCGCAGGGCGGGGTGGTGCCGGCGCAGCCGGTTGAGCAAGGTGATCAGCGGGGTGATGGTGGCCCTTGTGCGCTCCGCTGCTGCCCAGTCGCGCGGTCGCAGTTCGTACTTCTCGGAGTGCAGGTACTCCTCGCTGCCCGCGCGCAGCGGTGTGCGCTCGCACAGCTCGTATCCGGCGTACATGCCCCAGGACGGTGACAGCGTTGCCGCAAGCACCGCACGGATCTCGAACGCGGACCGGCCGCCCTCCTGTAGATAGGCGTGCAGGATGTCGGGCGTGTTGACGAAGAGATTGGGCCGCATGTACGCGGCGGCGTCCCCGGACAGTTCGGTGAGGTAGTCGGTCAGCTCTCGCTTGCTGTTGCGCCAGGTGAAGTACGTGTACGACTGCTGGAAGCCGACCGCCGCCAGGGTGTGCATCATCGCGGGCCGGGTGAACGCCTCGGCGAGGAAGATGACATCGGGGTGGGTGCGGTTGATGTCGGTGATCACCTTCTCCCAGAAGATCACCGGCTTGGTGTGCGGGTTGTCGACCCGGAAGATCCGCACCCCGCGATCCATCCACAACCGCAGCACGCGCAGCGTCTCGCGGACGATGCCTGTGAAGTCCGCGTCGAAGGCGATCGGGTAGATGTCCTGGTACTTCTTCGGCGGGTTCTCCGCGTACGCGATGGAGCCATCGGCCCGGCGGTGAAACCACTGCGGGTGCTGGTCCACCCAGGGGTGGTCGGGCGAGCACTGGAGCGCGAAGTCGAGCGCCACCTCAAGCCGCAACTCGCGTGCCTTGGCGACGAAATGGTCGAAGTCCTCCAGCGTGCCCAGGTCGGGGTGGATCGCATCGTGCCCACCGTCGGCGGAGCCGATCGCCCACGGGCAACCCACATCGTGCGGGCCAGCGGAGAGGGAGTTATTAGGGCCCTTGCGAAAAGAGGTGCCGATGGGGTGGATCGGCGGCAGATAGACCACGTCGAAGCCCATCGCGGCCACCGCGGGCAGCCGCTCGGCGGCCGTCCGCAGGGTCCCACTGACCGGCGGCGCGCCTCCTTCGCGGTCCGTCACCACGGTTTCTTCAGGGGCCGTCATCCTGGCTCCTTCGGAGCGCGGAAACAGCTCGTACCAGGAGCCGAACAGGGCACGCTCCCGCTCCACCTGGAGCGGGGAAGGACGCGAACTGGTCAGTAGCTCACGCAGCGGGTGTCGGGCGAGTGCGGCGGTCACCTCGGGGGTGAGCGCGGCGGCGAGTCGGTCGGCGACCGGGCGGCAGTCGTCGAGCAGCCTGTCCATCGCGCTGAGTACCGCCTCCCTACCGTCGCTCTTGGGCACGCCGGCGGCGGCACGCTCATACAACTGGGCGCCCTCCTCCAGGACCAACTCGGTGTCGATCCCCGCCGGAATCTTGATCTTCGCGTGTGCCCGCCAGGTGCGTACCGGGTCGCTCCACGCCTCGACCGCGTACGTCCAGCGGCCTTCGCGATCCGGGGTGATGTCGGCGCCCCAGCGGTCGGTGCCGGGCGCAAGCTCGCGCATCGGCGTCCAGGGGCCGCAGCGCCCGGCCGGGTCACGGAGCACCACGTTGGCCCCGATCGCGTCGTGGCCCTCGCGGAAGACGGTGGCGCTGACCTGGAATGTCTCGCCCACCACTGCTTTCGCTGGGCGCCTTCCACAGTCAACGAGCGGGCGGACGTCCATCACGGGAATTCGGCCGATCATGGGATCACCTGAAGGTGTCGCTGGCGTGCGGGCGTGAGGGGCATTGATTCTTTCTACCGGGTGTGCCTGCCGATCACGGGGTACGGGCATGGCCGCTCCTGTCCGCGTTCACTCGGGTGGGCGGATCACTGGAGGCTGAGCGAGGGTCGAGGCCGCTGCGAGTGGGTGCGCCGCTCGCGTGCCGTGCTGTCCCCGGCCGGATCGGGGCCAGGTCTCGCCGCCGGTGCCAGGTGGCCGAGCGAGCGGCCGGACCACAGGCCGATCCGGCGCTCAGTGCGCGCGGCCGGGCCGGTGACGATCCGCCGGCCCACCCCACGGTTGCTTCCCGGGCGGGCGCGCCCCTGCGGGTCTCGTCCGAAGTGCCCCGCAACGGCGGGGGAAAACCTCGCCCTAGCCGGGAGGAGAGGGGCGGAGTGGCTCCCGCACGGGCGTACCGCTGCCTCAAGTGCGCACCCGTAGTGCGGACTTGAGCGTACGAGGCGGAGTGTGCGGCGGGGCAGGCGCAGGTGGGGGCGTCGGGTGCCCCGGCGGTTAGTTCTGGTGACGCTCGGCGGAGGTGGTATCGGCGTCCGGTGTCGGCTCATAGCCCGGCGCGTCGCCCGGCGAGGTGCCGCTTGCGGCCTGCCACGCGCCCCCGGGCCGTGTACCGGCGCCGGCCGGCCGCGTCTCATCCAGCGGAGCGGTGGCCCGCGGGGCGGCGGCCACCGTGCCGGCGAGCAGTCGCAGCGCCGCCTCCGATGGGGTGCCCTGTTCCGCGCTGAGCGCCAGCAGGCCCTGCCCACCGGAGTCGGGCAGCCGCAGCATCTCGAACGACAGCTCCAGCGGCCCGACCAACGGGTGGTGGAAGGACTTCACTCCGCTGGTGCAGCCCCGTACCGGATGCCGGGACCACAGGGCGGCGAACTCCGCGCTTTTGATGGTGAGTTCACCGATCAGTTCGGCCAGTTGTCGGTCCTGCGGGTGTTCGCCCGCCGCGAGGCGCAGCGAGGACACGGCGCGGCGCGCCTCGCCCTCCCAGTCCGGGTACAGCTCGCGGGCGTGCGGATCGAGGAAGAGCAACCGCTGGGTGTTCGGCCGCTCGGCGGGGTGCTCCGGGCTGGCGGCGTCCACGTGCCCGGCCAGCAGGGCGTGCCCCAGTGGGTTCCAGGCCAGCACGTCGTAGCGAAGGTCGAGAACCAGCGCCGGCACCGCATCCATCGCCGCGATGAGCTGCCGGGCCCCGGGGCGGGCCGACGCGGCGCGCGGAGCGGGGCGCCGTGCCGCGCGCCCCGGGCGGGCCAGATTGCGTAGATGCTCGTGCTCGTCGGGGGTCAGCCGCAGGGCACGGGCGATCGCATCGAGGACCCCGTCCGACGCGTTGCCGCTCTGCCCCTGCTCAAGCCGCGTGTAGTACGCCACGCTCACACCGGCGAGCTGCGCCAGCTCCTCGCGCCGCAGCCCCGGCACCCGGCGCCGGCCGCCGTACGAGACGAGTCCGACGTCCTCGGGCTGAAGCCGGGCACGGCGGGTGCGCAGGAAGTTTCCCAACTCGGCTGGTGTGTCCATGCTCACCAGTCTCCGCTACGCCCGCGCCCACTGCCTGCCCCTGCCAGTGACAGGCACGTACGCCGATGTCAGCGGCAGGTATGTGCTCGCCCTGGTTGCCGCGTCGCGCTGGAGCAGGTGAGAGCCGCCGGATCAACGCGCCGTCGCGCCCTCACTCGTTCAGGGCATCGAACCGCCCAGATGAGAAGGTAACGGCCTGCATCAGGATGGAAACGCCGAAATTCCGTGGATGAGGGTGAAACGGGCGAGTGGCCGCCGCTACCGTCGCAGCGTGAAGGCCATTCGTCGATTCAGCGTGCGCCCTGTCCTCCCGGAAGCCCTACGACCGCTTAGTGAACTGGCGCGGAATCTGCGCTGGTCCTGGCATCCAGAGACCCGTGAGCTGTTCCAGGCCGTGGACCCGGAAGGCTGGCGGGCAGCGGGCTGCGACCCGGTGCGGCTCCTCGGTTCGGTCTCAGCGGATCGGCTGGCCGAGCTCGCCAATGACCGAAGATTCCTGCGTCGCCTCACCTCCGCCGCAGACGAGCTCCGCGACTACCTGACCGGGCCCCGCTGGTACCAGGAACAGCAACGGCAGCACCCCACCGGCACCGCCGCAACCCCGCCCGTCCCAGCCTCGCCCGTCCCAGCCCAGCATGACCCAGCCCTGTCCGGCCCAGCGCTGCCCGGCCCAGTCACGCCCGGCCCAGCGGCAGCCGCCGCGGTGGACGGTGCGCTGCCGCAGGCCATCGCGTACTTCTCGCCCGAGTTCGGCATCACCGCCGCCCTGCCCCAGTACTCCGGTGGCCTGGGCATCCTCGCCGGCGACCACCTCAAGTCCGCGAGCGACCTCGGCGTGCCGCTGATCGGCGTCGGACTCCTGTATCGGCACGGCTACTTCCGTCAGTCGCTCTCCCGCGAAGGCTGGCAGCAGGAGCACTATCCCGTCCTCGACCCGAACGAACTACCACTGACCTTGCTTCGTGAACCCGAAGGCCACCCCGTGCGCGTCGTTCTCGCCCTGCCGGGCGGGCGCTCGCTGTACGCGCACATCTGGCAGGCGAGCGTGGGCCGGGTGCCGCTGCTGCTGCTCGACTCCGATGTGGCGGAGAACGCGCCACGCGAGCGGGACATCACCGACCGCCTCTACGGCGGCGGCAGCGAACATCGGCTGCTCCAGGAGATGCTGCTCGGCATCGGCGGGGTCCGTGCCGTCCGCGCGTACTGCGCCCGCGCCGGGCACCCCGCGCCCGAGGTGTTCCACACCAACGAGGGGCACGCCGGGTTCCTCGGCCTGGAGCGTATCCGCGAGCACATCACGGCGGGCGCCGACTTCGATGCCGCCCTTGAGTCCGTGCGCGCCGGCACCGTCTTCACCACCCACACCCCCGTTCCCGCGGGCATCGACCGCTTCGACCGCGAGCTGATCGCCCGGCACCTCGGCGACGGCGGCGAACTGCCGGGCCTGCCCGTCGAACGCGTCCTCGCGCTCGGCATGGAGACCTACCCAGGCGGCGAGCCCGGCCTGTTCAACATGGCCGTGATGGGGCTGCGGCTCGCCCAGCGCGCCAACGGCGTCTCCACACTGCACGGGCAGGTCAGCCGCGAGATGTTCGCCGGCCTGTGGCCGGGCTTCGACGCCGCCGAGGTGCCCATCACCTCCATCACCAACGGTGTGCACGCCCCGACCTGGGTGGCCCCCGAGGTGTTGCGGCTCGGCACCCGGCAGATCGGTGCCGGCCGCGCCGAGGACGCCCTGATCGTCGGCGGCACGCAGCGCTGGGACGCGGTGGCGGGCGTCGCCGACGCGGACCTTTGGGAGCTGCGCAAGACGCTGCGCGAACGCCTGGTCACCGAGGTCCGCGAGCGGCTGGCCGCCTCCTGGCGGCAGCGCGGCGCCGGCAGCGCCGAACTCGGCTGGATCGATGGCGTGCTGGACCCCGACGTGCTCACCATCGGCTTTGCGCGCCGTGTCCCCGCGTACAAGCGGCTGACCCTGATGCTCCAGGACCGGGACCGGCTGCTGGAGCTGCTGCTGCACCCCGAGCGGCCGGTGCAGATCGTCGTGGCGGGCAAGGCGCACCCGGCCGACGATGGCGGCAAGCGCCTCGTGCAGGAGTTGGTGCGGTTCGCGGATGACCCGCGGGTCCGGCATCGGCTGGTGTTCTTGCCCGACTACGGCATGGCCATGGCCCAGCGGCTCTACCCCGGCTGCGACGTCTGGCTGAACAACCCCCTGCGCCCACTGGAGGCGTGCGGCACCTCTGGCATGAAGGCCGCACTCAACGGTTGTCTTAATCTGTCCGTACGCGACGGCTGGTGGGACGAGTGGTACGACCCCGACTTCGGCTGGGCCATCCCCACCGCGGACGCCCCGCCCGCGCTCGGCGGGCAGGCCACGCCCGGCGCCGACCAGCAGCGGCGGGACGAGTTGGAGGCCACTGCGCTCTATGACCTGTTGTCCGAGCGAGTCGCCCCGCACTTTTACGAGCGCGGCGCGAGCGGGTTGCCCGACCGCTGGATCGGCATGGTGCGCCGCACACTGACCGTGCTGGGGCCGAAGGTCTTGGCGGGGCGGATGGTGCGGGAGTACGTGGAGCGGCTGTACGCGCCTGCCGCGCACGCCCATCGGGCCACCAGTGGCACCGCCGCACGCGAGTTGGCCCTCTGGAAGGCCCGCGTCAGGGCGGCCTGGCCGGGGGTGGCCGTGGACCATGTGAAGGCTGAACTGGAGCCGTGCTCTCAGCCGTTGACACCGGGGGCCACCTCGCCCGGCGGGCCGGCCTGCCCACCGAACGTCGTGACCTCGGCGGAGGCCGAGGCGGAAGCGGACGGGGAGAGCGCCACGGTCGAGCTCGGGGCCGCGCTGACGCTGCGGGTGCGGGTCACGCTCGGCGGTCTTGAGCCTGGCGATGTCGAGGTGCAGGCCGTCGCCGGGCGGGTGGACGCGGCCGATCGGATCAGCGGTGCCCGCACGATGCCGCTCAAGCCGGTCGGCGGGCCGAGCCTGGAGGGGCACTGGCTGTACGAGGGGCCGCTCACCTTGGACCGTACCGGCTCGTACGGCTATACCGTCCGGGTGCTTCCCTGCCACCCCCTGCTCGCGAGCCCGGCCGAACTCGGCCTGCTGGCCGCCCCCACGGAGTCCACGGGCGAGGAGGCGGGCGTCCTGATGCGCTGACGCGTGCGAGCTGACGCGGCGAACGAGCTGGCGCGTGCGAACGAGCTGACGCGCGTGAGCTGGTGCGGCGAGGAAGTGCCGCGGGGCGGGCCCGGGGAATTCCCAGGCCCGCCCCGTTACGTTCGGCGGCGCCATCTGTTACGGCAGCCGGCCACTACGGCAGCCATCCGTGGCGGCAGCCATCTGTCACGACGGCCATCTGTCACGACGGCCATCCGTGGCGGCGGCCATCCGTCACGGCGTCGGCGCACGGCGCCGCGGGAACGTTACTTGACGTTGACTCCGGCCCAGGCCGCGTCCACGCCCTTGGCCTCGGCGCTGTCCGCGCCGTACAGGTCCGTCGCGGCCTTGAGGGTGGCCTCACGAGCGGCGGCGTAATCCGTGTTGGAGGTCATGTACGTGGTCAGGGCCTTGAACCAGATCTTCTCGACCTTCTCCCGGCCGATGCCCTCGACCTTGGAGCCGTCAGCGGTCGGGCTGTCGTACGTGACGCCGTTGATCTCCTTGCTGCCACTGCCCTCGGAGGCGAGGTAGAACCAGTGGTTGGCGATGCCCGACGAGTGGTGGACGTCCGCGTCGCCGGCGTTGTCATCCCAGTTGTCGAGCGACCGGCCGTCCTTGGAGGGCTTGTCCATGTAACGCAGCGGGGTGCCGTCACCGTTGATGTCGATCTCTTCGCCGATGAGGTAGTCACCCACGTCTTCGCTGTTCTTGGCGTTGAACTCGACGGCGGTGGCGAAGATGTCGGAGGTGGCCTCGTTGAGGCCGCCGGACTCGCCGCTGTAGGTGAGGTTGGCGGTGGCGGAGGTGACGCCGTGCGTCATCTCGTGGGCCGCGACGTCGATGGAGGTCAGCGGGTGGGTGTTGCCCTCACCGTCGCCGTAGGTCATGCAAAAGCAGCTGTCGTCCCAGAACGCGTTGGAGTAGTTCTGGCCGTAGTGCACCCGGGACGTGGCGCCCTGGCCGTCCCCCTTGATGCCGTCGCGACCGAGCACGGACTTGTAGTAGTCCCAGGTCAGCGCCGCACCGTAGTGCGCGTCCACGGCGGCGGTCTGCGGGTCGTCCGCCTGGCCGGTGCCCCACTTGTCGTCGTCGTCGGAGAACGCCTGGCCCTCGCCGCTCTCGCTGTTCTTCAGGTCAAGCGTCTGGTGTCCGCCGCGGTCGGCGTCGGTCAGCGCGTAGCCGCTGCCTTCCTTGCTGGTGCCCAGCTCCACCTCACCGCTGTACTGGCTGGCGCCGGTGCCGTTCTCGATGCCCTGGTACTCAAACAGCTTCTTACCGGTGGCGGCGTCGGTGATGCGGTGCAGCTCGTTGGGCGTGCCGTCCTTTTGGACGCCACCGATGATCGCCTCGTAGGCGAGAACCGGCGTGCCGGACGCGGCCCAGATGACCTTGCGCGGCGCCTTCTCGGCCTTGGCCAGCTTCGCGTCATCGGCCTGGGCGGCCTTGACCGCGGCCTTCTCTGCGGCTGACGGGGCGAGCTTCGCCTTGGTGGAGGCGACCTTGATGGTGGCCTTGGTCGCCTTGGTGACGCTCTTGACCTTGCCGCTCTTGGCCTCGTGCACGATCAGGTCGCCGCCGAGCACCGGCAGCCCGGCGTAGGTCCGCTCGTAGCGGGTGTGCGTGGTGCCGTCCGCGTCCTTGACGACGTCCTTGACGACCAACTTCTCCTGGGCTCCAAGGCCCAGCGTGCTGGCGGTCTTGACGGTGCTGGAGTTGGCGTCGCGCAGCAGCTCAGCGCGCTGCGAGGCGCTCAGCTTGACCGCGGTGGCCGACGAGGGGGCATCGGCCGCACCGGCGGAACCGGTGGTAAGCCCCGTTGCCAGCAGCGCCGCTGCGGCGGCGACCGCACCGGAGGCAGCCATCGTGCGGCGCGTACGAGTGGAACGGGGTATGCCGGAAGTGTTGCTCACGCGGACTCCTTCTTGCTGTGGGGGGTTGGACCGGGTGGCGGGGAAGAGCCGTCCGGTCACACAAGAGGTGCAGGTGCGATATGCGTGGGCAGACTGCCACACGAGACGCGGACATGTCACCGGTTGATCGTCGGGGACATCGATATTTTGTTCGTTGTTGGGGGAAAACTTTCCGGATAACGGACGAAGCGCACACATGCGAACGGGCGCGGCGCACACATGAAGAGGCGCCGCCTGGGGGAGTCAACTCTCCCCAGACGGCGCCTGCTGTGTGGCCCGCGTCACCCCAGGTCAGGGCGGCGGGGCGGGTGGGTCACCAACGGATCAAAACGTCAGCTTCCAACTGTTGATGTGGCCACGGTCGGTCGAGTAGATGTCCTGGACCTTGAGCTTCCAGGTGCCGCTGGCCGCCTCGCTGCTGGCGTTGACGGTGTACGTCTCCTGCACGTTGTCCGCGGAGTCGTACGCGCTGGAGTTCTTCAGCCGGTAGCTCGTGCCGTCCGGAGCAACCAGGTCGATCACCAGGTCACCGCGGTAAGTGTGCACGATGTCCACGCCAACCTTCAGCGTCGAGCTCGCGTTGCCGCTGCGGGTCACAGCGATCGGCGAGGTCACCGCCGCGCCGCCATCCGTGATCTGTACGTCCTCGGCGTTCTCGAAGACGTCCCCGCCGCCGTCCGTGGTGACGACCCACTTGAAGGAGGCGGTGCCCGTCTTGTTCGCCGCGTCCGTGACGGTGACCGTCACCTGGCTGGTGCCCGCGGTGGTGGGCGTGCCCGAGATCAGGCCGGTGGCCGAGTTGATCTCCAGACCGGCGGGCAGTCCGCTGGCCGCGTAGCGCAGCGCGCCGGCGTTGCCACTGGTCGCCTTGATCTGCAGGCTCGCGGCCTGGCCGACCTGGGTGCTCTGGTCGCCGGGCGCGGTGACCGTCACTCCGGTGGGTACGCGCGCGCCGACTGCGACACCGGCCCATGCGTTGGCGACGCCGTTGTACTCGGTGCTGCCCACGCCGAACAGCTCACCAGCCGCCCACAGCGTGGCGTCCCGGGCGCCCTTGTAGTCGGTGTTGGACTGCATGCGCTGGGACAGCGCCTTGAACCACACCTTCTCGGCGTTGACCCGGCCGATGGCGGTCACCGGCTGGTTGTCGGCGGTGGGGCTGTCGTGCGGGAGGCCGTTGATCACCTTGGCGCCGCTGCCCTCAGAGGCCAAGTAGAACCAGTGGTTGGCAACGCCCGACGAGTAGTGGACGTCGATGCCACCGATGCCCGAGTACCAGTTGTCCTTGGACTTGCCGTCCTTGGAGGGCTTGTCCATGTAGCGCAGCGGCGTGCCGTTGCCGTTGATGTCGATCTCTTCGCCGACCCAGTAGTCACCCTTGTCGTTGGGGTTGCTGGCGTCGAACTCGACGGCGGCGGCGAAGATGTCGGAGGTGGCCTCGTTGAGGCCGCCGGACTCGCCGCTGTAGACCAGCTTGGCGGTGTTGGCTGTGACGCCGTGCGTCATCTCGTGGGCCGCGACGTCGATGGAGGTCAGCGGGTGGGTGTTACCCGAGCCGTCGCCGTAGGTCATGCAGAAGCAGGAGTCGGTCCAAAAGGCGTTGACGTAATTGTTGCCGTAGTGGACGCGTGAGTACGCCCCGACGCCGTCGCCCCTGATGCCCGACCTGCCGTGCACATTCTTGTAATAGTCCCAGGTCAGGGCCGCACCGTAGTGCGCGTCAACGGCCGCGGTCTGGGTGTGGCTGCCGGTGCCGTCGCCCCAGGTGTCGTCGGCGTCGGTGAACAGCGTCCCCTGGCCGGAGGTGCCGCGGTTGAGGTTGTACGTCTTGTGGCTGCCGCGGTTCGTGTCGGTGAGGCTGTACGAGCCGGAGCTGCCCGCGGTGCCCAGCGGGACCTGGCCGCTGTACTGGCTGTTGCCGGTGCCGTTGTGGACGCCCTGGTACTCGAAGAGCTTCTTGCCGGTGGTGGCGTCCGTGATGACGTGCAGTTCGTTGGGCGTGCCGTCCTTTTGGAACCCGCCAACGATCGTCTCGTACGCCAGGACCGGCTTGCCTGCTGCGGCCCAGACCACCTTGCGGGGCGCCTTGGTGGCCTCCGCCTTCTTGGAGTCATCGGCCCGCGCGAGCCGCTCGGCCGCTTCCTCGGCGGCGGCTGGGCGCACGGCGGCGGTGGTGGAGGCCACCCGCACCTGCGCCTTGACGGCCTTGGTGACCGCCTCGACCTTCCCGGACTTCGCCTCGTCCACGACGAGATCGCCGCCGAGCACCGGCAGCCCGTCGTAGGTGCGCTCGTAACGGGTGTGCGTGGTGCCGTCCGCGTCCTTGGACACGTCCTTGACCACCAGTTTTTCCTTCGCGCCAAGCCGGAGCGTCTTGGCGGTCTGGACCTTGGTGGCGTCAGCCTCATGAAGCAAACCGGCTCGCTGTGCCGGGGAGAGCTTGACGGGCAGCGCGCCGGGGTTGGGCTTGGCGCTGGCTGACATGGGGGCCGAATTCTCGGCCTTGGTGCGCTCGTCGGTCTCTGCGGTGGCGTTCGCGGCCTGAATGCCGACAGCGAGCAGGGCGGCTATCGCGACGAACGAGCCAGTCGCGGCCGTCCGCCGATGGGGGGTGCGTCTCACGCGGTACTCCTTCTACTGCCGCCGCGTGGGCGGCGGCCCAAGGTGACCGGGCGGCTGGGTGGCCGTCCGGGCAGAGCGAAGCGGAGCTGTAACAAGGCGTGGGGGAGTGGGGCGCGAGGGGCGCATGTGCTGACACGACACAGACGACGGGTACGGGGAATCGGGTACGGAACAGGTACCCGAGTACGACGTGTGCCTGCGGGGACAGCGCGTGGCCCGACGTGCGGGACAACAACCGGGTGAGCGTCGCGCGGTCGAGGTGCTGTGGGGGAGCCGTGCGGCGGACGAGGGGAAGAGTGCCACCGCACTGACGTATATGTCAGGAGCGCGTCAGGAAGTTGTCCAAAAAACGTCCGTTGACGAAAGGATGAAGTCCGTATAGCGGATGAGCTGCGAAACCCGTCCGGCCTGTGGTGATGGACCGTGGCATGCCTGCGCGAGGCGTCTGTCCAAGGTGCCGTTACGAGGTGCCCGCCCGGGACTCTTCGCGAGCTGCGCTCAGGCCGCCTGGACCCGTATTCCCTCCGTGAGCCCTCCGTACGATCAAGGGATGACGAACCCCGCCACCCCACTCGACGAACCGCCCCACTCCCTCGCAGATCAGCGCGCCCTCATCGACGGCTATCTCGATTACTACCGCGACACCCTCATCCGCAAGCTGGAGGGCCTCAGCGAGCAGGAGTTGCGATCCAGCCAGCTGCCTTCCGGCTGGACGCCCCTTCAACTGGTCAAGCATCTGACGTATGTCGAGTTCCGCTGGCTGGTCTGGGGTTTTCAGGGCGAGCCGATGAGCGAGGAGCGGGCCTGGGGCGACCGTGGACCCGAGGACCGTTGGTACGTTGCCGATGACGAGCCCGTGGCCGCCGTGCTGGCCGAGCACCGTCAGCAGTGCATCCGTTCCCGCGAGATCGCCGCCAATATTCCGGCGGAGCGCCGCGCGAGCCTCGGTGGCCGGTTTTCGACGCAGGAACAGGCTCCGACACTCGGTTGGATTCTCTTCCACGTCTTCCAGGAGTACGCGCGGCACGTCGGGCACCTCGATGTGTCACGCGAATTGGCGGATGGTGCGGTAGGGGAGTAGCAAGGGCAGTCGTCTTTCTCCCCCGCGCCGACCGGATCGCAGCCGGCACAGCGCAACGGCGGGATGCGAACCGATTGCTCGGTTCGCATCCCGCCGCTTCTTCACATGGTGTCGATGGCCTGTCCCAGCCCGCGCGCTGGAGCCTTCGGCACGCCCCTCGGTGCTTGCGCAGGGCCGGATCAGAAGTTGTACGGCTTGGCGGTGTTCCAGTTCAAAACGTCGGCGGCGGACCAGGTGAACTTGGACGGCGTGCCCTTGGCGTTGAACGCGTCCAGTTCGCTGGCCGGGCCGGTGTCGCCGGTCTGGTCGCGCATGGCGACGGACAGGGACGTCGAGGTGTGGGTCTTGGCGCTGTCACGGAACAGGGCCACGGCGGAGTAGATCTTGCCGCCGGGCCGGATCGTGATCCGGGTCTTGCCGCCGGGGGCGTCGTGCTTCGAGTGAGGCAGGACGTTCGCGGTGTCCCCGAGCATGACCGACGGGTACGAGGTGACCCAGCACGGCTTGGAGTCGGCGTTCACCGCGGTGATCAGCAGGTGCTCGCCCTGCTGCTTCGCGAAGCGGTGCAGGACGGAGTACGACATCTCGTCGCCGTTGCACTGGCGCGGGTCGGCGGCCTTCTTCGCGGAGCCGGCCTTGGCGGTGGTCTTGGATGCCTTCGTGGCCTGCTTGCCGACCGTCCCCGTCACCTGCTGTGCGCCTGCGGAGTCGGCGTGCGCCGCGACAGTGGCCGATGCGCCGATGCTGCCCGTGTGCGTCTGCACACCGCCGGCGGTGGCGTTGCCCGCACCGATGAAGCCGGTCAGGCCCAGGGCCAGAGCGGTGGTGGCGCCGGCGGCGGTGGCGATGCGGAAGCGAGAAGTACGCATGGTGGGGGTCCCCCTGTGTAGTAGTGAGGCTGGGCGGTGGTGTTTCCCGCCGTGAGCACTACTTTGGCCGGGCCCGCTGCCGCTTCGCTTACGTGCCGCTACTGTCTCGCTGACGCCCTAAAATCCGCAGCGCACCCCCACCTTGTGGCCCGCTAACGTCCCAGCCGGCGCCCGCGCCCTGCGTACATCTGAGTCGGCTTACGCCCAGGTCAGCTCGCGCCCGGTGTGGCTTGGGCCGGTCGGCTCACGCCTCCGCCACCAGTCGTGCCATCGCCGCGTCATACCGTGCCTGGAGCCCCGCGTCCGCCGACACCCGCAGCAGTGCGCTCAGCGCTCGGACCGCGCCGTCGTCATAGCCGCACGCCTCTGCCTCGCGCGCCGCGTCGTCGAGCCACCGGATGCCCTCATCCTCGTCCCCCGCCCCGACCAACGCCTCGCCGACCGCCGTCAGCAACAGCACCCGAGAAGCCGTCGAGGCGTGCGAGGCGTCCGAGGCGTCCGCAGGGGAGCCTTCAAGGGCCAGCGCGGACAGTGCGGTATCCAGGGCCTGCTGCCAGTGCTTGGCTTCGAGTTGGTGCCGGGCCAGGTGGTAGCGGGCCAGCCGTTCGGTGTGCCGGTCGCCGGCATCGTGAGCCAGCCGGGCCGCCCGTACGCACCCCTCGACCGCTTCCTCAACGCTGCCGAGCGCCGCGAGCGCGAGCGACAGGTTGACCAGCGCGGTCGCCTCCCCGCGCCGGTCACCGACCCGATGGGCGAGCGCGGGGGCGGCCTCCAGATACACCACCGCCTCACGGGGGCGGCCCTCTTCGGTCAGTACCCACCCCAGCAGGGCCAAGACCCGCGACTCGGCCCGCACGTCGGCATCGGCCCGCGCGGCCTCAAGCGCCATGTGCAACGGGGGAGCCCACCCGTCCCGTACCCGCCACACCATCTGCGGCCACAGCGCCAACACGATCCGCCAGGCCCTGCCGTACAGCCCGGCGGCATGCGCCGCACCCGCAGCCCGAACAAGGTCATCGCGTTCGACCGCATACCAGGCCATCGCCTGTTCACGGCCTGCGAACTCCCTGACCGCACAGGGCGGATGGAAGTCAGCGGGCAGCGCGAAGCACGGCTCCTCGCCGGGCTCGGCCGCATCGGCCGCGGCCAGGGCAGTGGCCACGCTGTGGTCGAGCACCCGCACGAGGGCGCCGGGCTCGGCGTCCAGGCCGCGCGCGTACAGCCGTACGAGATCGTGCAGCGTCCAGCGATCGCGCGCGGTGCGGATCGCCAGGTGGGCCGCGGTGAGCCGATCCAGGGCCGCCTCGGCCGCGACCGGGTCCGTGCCGGCCAGGGCCGCCGCCGCGAACCGATCGACATGCGTGCCGGGGTGCCGGCCGAGGTGCGCGAAATGGTGCGCGACGTCTTCGGGTAGCCGCCGCACGGTGAGTCGCAGCGCCGCCCGTACGCCGGTGTCCTCCACATCGAGGAGGTGCAAACGGCGCGACTCGTCGGACAGTTCGGCGCTCATCGCGCTCAGGGACCAGTCCGGCTGATCCGCCAATCTGGCGGCGGCCACCCGCAGCGCGAGGGGGAGCCCGCCGCACAACTCGGCCAGCCGCCGGGCGGCCACCGCCTCCGCCGCCACCCGCTCCTTGCCGAGCACCGCGGCAAGGAGCGCCGTACTGTCCTGCGGTTCGAGCACGTCCACCGGGACGGGGCGAGCGGCATCGGAGGCGATCAGGCCACGCAGCCGACATCGGCTGGTGACCACGGTGACGCAGCGGACACCGCCCGGCAGCACCTCTCTGACCTGCGCGGAGCCCCGCGCATTGTCGAGTACGACCAACAGTTGCCGGTCGGCGGCAAGGGAGCGGAACAACGCCGACGCACCACTGGCCGACTCCGGTATCTGGCGCGGCGCGACCCCCAGCGCCAACAGGAACTCCCGCAACACCTCCAGGTGCGTCGGCTCTCCCGTATCGCTAAAGCCCCGCAGATCGGCGTAGAGCAGGCCGCCGGGGAATCCGGCCCGGTTGCGGTGTGCCCAGTGCACCACCAGCGTCGTCTTGCCCACGCCGGCGGGCCCGGTGACCAGACAGATGGGCGCCGCCCCTGTGGCGGCCCGGGACAGTGCGGTGAGCTCGGCGGCGCGCCCGTGGAAGCCGCGCGGCATGCGCGGCAGCAGATCCACCGTGCCGGTGAGCGACAGCCCCGCCGCGCCCGTGGCAGACAGCGGACCAGCCGCACCGGTGAGGGAGGCGGCCGGAGCTCCGTGCGGCGTGTCCGGCGTGGGCGGCGCGGGCGGGGCGGCCGGGGCACGGTAGCGAGCGGCGGTAGGGGCGCCGGGTCGAGCCCCGGAAGGTGCCCCAGGCCGAGTCCCGGCAGGTGGCTGCGACCGAGCCCCCGCCGGGGCTTCTTGCGCGTCGTCGCCCTCCCCGTGCAGCGCCGCCGCGTAGGCGTCCGCCAGCTCCGGGCCCGGATCGACCCCCAGTTCGTCGGCGAGCAGCCGTCGAGTGCGGTGAAAGCATTCGAGTGCGTCCGAGCGCCGCCCCGAACGTTGAAGCGCCGTCATGAGCGCGGCGGACAGCGATTCGCGCAGCGGATGGACATCGGCCTCCGCGCGCAGCACGGTCGCGGCCCGGGCATGCTCGCCAAGCCGCGCGTAGGCCGCGGCCAACATCTCCACGCAGGCCAGCCGAAGCTCCTCCAACGCGTGTGCGGCGGCCTGGAGCGGCGGACTCGCAAACGCGCCGGCCAGCGCGGGCCCCTGCCACAGCGACAGTGCCTCCTCGCACAATGCCACGGCGTCGGCCGGCACCTGCTGACTGCGGGCCAGCGTCACCAATTCCTCGAAGCGATGGGCATCCAGCAAGGTTTCCGGCATACGCAGGGCGTACGCCGCGCCCTGGGTGGCCAGCTCAACACCGAACGCCTCGGCATCCGCGCTGGCAAGCAGCGCGCGCAGCCGCGACACATGGCCCTGAATGACGGTACGGGCCCGCAGCGGCGGTTCGTCTTCCCACAGCGCGGCCATCAGCTGCTCCACCGATACGGGCCGATTGGGCCGCAACAGCAACGCGGCGAGCAGGCTGCGCCTCTTAGCGGGGCCGACGGGAAGTTCACCGGCCTCGGTGGCCACGGAAACCGCTCCGAGCAGCCGGAACTCCACTGACGCAACCTCCTGGGAAGAAGAGTCAGATTACCGGAGGTGTGGGGGCCCGTGTCCGCTGTCCGCGGCCTCCTCGCCGGCCCCGTCGCCGGCCCTGCGCGGTCGCGCTAGCGGCCTCACCAGCGGCCCGGCTCTGCCGCCGGGCCGGGGAGACGTCGGTGTGCGGGCCCATGGGAGACGCCACACCACCCCCGATATCGTCGGCCCGGTGAACCCGACCAGCGTGCGTCGCCGCAGCGTTGTACTCGCTGCCCTAGCCACCACGGCGACCGTTGCCGCGTGCGGCAACCAGCACCCCCAGCGTCGTACCACGACACATCACCAATCGGCAGGGCAGACAGGGCAGACAGGGCAAACAGAGCAGGCGGGACAGGCGGGACAGACGGAACCGGCAGAACCGGCAGGGAGGCACGGCGTGAATTCGCGGGCAGGGGTCACACATCAGTGGGGACGCATTACCTCTTGGCTCAGCAGCCACGCCCCGGCCACCCACGCCCGCCTGCGCCCGCCGGTGCCGCCGCAGGCACTGGCGTGGTACGAGCAGCGCATCGGCACGCCGGTACACGAGGAATTGAGAGCGCTGTGGGCGCTGAACGAAGGCGCCTACGTGTTCGCCTTCCCCGACTTCCTCAACGGCCACGCGCCACTGAGCATCGACGGATCATTCCTTTGCCATTCGTTGGCGCATGTGGAGGAGGGGGGATGGCAGCGATCATGGGTGCCGTTCGCGTGCAACGACCCCACCGACCCGTACTCCGGCATGTTCCACGACGCCAAGACCGGCTTCGTCGGGCACTGGGCCGAGGCGGAGATGCCGGCGATATCACCCGGCATCACCTTGGCCGACTACCTGAAAAAGGAGGCGGACGCCTTGTACGAGGCGGCCGACCAGCCGCACGGCGGGGACGTGCCCGGCACCTGGAACGGCTTCCTCGTCTGGGACGATCCCGACCGCCGACTCCACGACGAACTGGCTGGATGGCGCCCGATCCACCGCGGAAACCAGGGGGCCACGCGATGACGGATGAGCAGGCGATACGGCAGGCATGGCAACGCATCCAGCAAGCGATCGCCCGGAACCCGGACGCGTACCCGCCGCTGCGCCCCCCAGCTCCGCAGGCGGCGATCCGCGCGCTCGAAGAGGACCAAGAAACACAGGTGCCGGCGGCGCTTCGGACGTTGTGGACCATGCACGAGGGCGCCTATCGCGTGCGCTCCGAGCACCTGCGGTGGGACTTCATGGACGGCCATGCCTTCATCAACCTGGACGAGGCGCAGCAGATCCACCACATGTTCACCGCGCCCCTTAACGACGGCCTCCACCGAACACATGGGGACGCACCTGGGACTCTGCGTGGCTCCCGGTCACCTCCCGAGACGGCCAGACGGTATCCACGTCCGGGCACTTCGTGGACGCCGCTGGCCGCGTCGGCTCGTGGGACGACCACACCCTCACGGTGGCCAGACACCCCACGCTGGCCCACTACTTGCACCACATCGCCGACCGCATGTGACGGCCCAGGCCGTGCACCGTTCTGTACGACGCAGGACGCGCGAGGCAGAACGCACAACGCATAACGCGCGACGTAGAGCGTGCGACGCACGACGCACGAACGGGCGGGGGCCACGGCGTCGGTCCGCTACGCCGACGCGTCGGCGTGCATGCGCGGGGCAGCGCGCAAGGGCGGATGACGGTGCATGGGCTGCGCATCGCACGTGCCGTGACGCAGCTACGCACAGCTTGGAGCGGCTAGGTCAACGGGGGTGCGTGGTGAGCAGTTATGTCATATCCCACGATCTATGACGTTCTGCGAGGCGTACTGCTCTCGGCCCCGGAACGACTCTTGGCGTGACTGGGTGAGCCGTTGCCGAAGGCTCGGCGGACAATCAGGTGATACGCTCCCGAAGGAATATTCGGCTGGTGACTATTCGAGGGAGGTGAGGTTAATGATCGCGGTAGAGATCGCTGCTGTCGGCAGTGCCCGGACCATCCTCACGTCCCGAGTCCCGGTCTGAATCCGTTTCCCTCCATCCTGCTGTGAGCGTGCTCGCTCGCGCGGTGGTCGTGTGACGTCCTGACGGGGCCCTCAGCCAAAGGTCTCTCACGTTGTCATCCTCCTTCTCCACCTCTTCCACTCCTAGTTCGGCTGCCGGTTCAACGCTGGCCGCGTTCGGGTGGGACGAGGCGTTCGACCGCGCTTTCGCCGCGCATCGCGCGGCCGGTCTCGTGCCGGCCCGAATCGTGCGTGTGGACCGTGGTCAGTGCGACGTCGTCACCGAGTCCGGCCCGGTACGGGCGGGCTCCTCGGCGGCCTCCTCGTCGAACCCCGTCCTTTCCCCGTGCACCGGCGACTGGGCCGCTCTGCGCACTGGCTCCGATCAACAGTTGGTAGCCCTGCTGCCGCGCCGTAGCGCCATCGTGCGCTCCGGAGCCGACCGCTCCTCGCGTGGGCAGGCACTCGCTGCCAATATCGACACCGCGGTCGTCGTGGTCTCGCTCGCGGGGCCGCTCAATCCGGGCCGGATCGAGCGGCTGCTCGCGCTGGCGTGGGACAGCGGCGCCCGGCCAGTTGTCGCCCTCACCAAACAGGACCTTGCGGACCCGTCCGGCGCCGACGACGTGCAGGCCGAGGTCGCCGCTCTGGCACCGGGCGTCGAAACGGTGGTCACCAGCGCCGCCACCGGTGTGGGCCTGGACGTCCTGACCGCGGTGGCGTACGGCACCACGGTGCTGCTCGGCCCCTCGGGCGCGGGCAAGTCCACGCTGGCCAACGCGCTGCTCGGCGACGAAGTCCTGGCGACCGGCGCGGTGCGGGCCCAGGACGGCAAGGGCCGGCACACCACCGTTCACCGCGAACTCCTCCTGCTGCCTGGCGGGGGCGTTCTCATCGACACCCCTGGGCTGCGCGGGATCGGCCTGCAGGACGCCACTGATGGGCTGGAGCAGGTCTTCGCCGAGATCGAGCAGCTCGCTCAGGGGTGCGCTTTCCGGGACTGCGGCCACGGCAGCGAGCCCGACTGCGCGGTCCAGCGGGCCATCCACACCGGTCAGCTGAGCGAACGCCGTCTGGACAGCTACCGCAAGCTGCTGCGCGAGAGCGACTGGGCGGCTTCCCGCAGCGACGCCCGCGTGCAGGCCGGCCGCACCGACCAGCAGAAGTCCATCACCCGCCATCTGCGCGCGACCTATCGCTTCCGTGAGCGCCAGCAGTGACGGGGTACGACCGCGTCACTCAGACCTCCGCCTCCTTGAACCTCTGTGAAACGGACCAGCCTCTCCTCATGAACACTCCCTTCACCTGGACCACCCGCCCCGAGACCGCCGCTGACATCGCCGCGATCCGCGCGGTCAACCTCGCCGCGTTCCCGACCCCGCTGGAAGCCGACCTGGTCGACGTCCTGCGCACCGACCCGGCCTGGATTGACGGCCTGTCCCTGGTCGCCCAGACCCCGGACGGCACCATCGCGGGCTTCGCGCTGCTGACCCGCTGTCACATCGACGACAGCCCCGCCCTCGTGCTGGGCCCGTGCGCGGTGCTCCCCGCCTACCAAAGGACGGGAGCAGGGTCCGCCGCGATCCGCGCCGCCCTCGACGCCGCCCGTGCCCAGGGCGAGAACCTCGTCACCTGCCTGGGACACCCCGACTACTACCCGCGCTTCGGCTTCACCCCGGCCGCAAGCCACGGCATCCGCCCCACCTTCGAGGTGCCCGACGAGGCCATGATGATCCTCGCCCTGGACGCCACCGCTCCCGCCCCAAGGGGCACCATCCACTACCCGGCACCCTTCGGCGTCTGACGGACCCGAAATCCGGCACCGGCCCATCGCACGACGGCGATGGGCCGGTGCCGGCCGCGGCGGCCCGCGCGTCGTCTGCCTGAACGCGTCAGGTTCCCGTCTGCGGTGGGTGACGGGTGGAGGCCCCACCACGATGACGCTCGCGCTGCTCCAGGCAGTCTCGGGCGCTGCACGGCCATACTGGAACAGTTCGATGGGGAGGGTGCACCGCCCCAACCGAAGGATCGTTAACAGGCGACAACTGACCGCTACCGTTGCCCACGATCACGCGGAAGTGCCCAAACGGTGCCCATGATCACGCGGCGATGTCCACGCGATCGCGGAACCTACAAGCTGCTTCGCTACACCAGGCTGTCCCGCCACGCCTGGTGGAGGTCGGCGAAGCGACCTTGGCCCGCGATGAGTTGCGCTGGTGGGCCGTCTTCCACGATGCGGCCGGCGGCCATCACCAGCACCCGATCGGCGATCTCCACCGTGGACAGCCGGTGCGCGATGACGACCGCCGTGCGCCCGCGCAGCACCGTGTCCATCGCGCGCTGCACGGCCCGTTCGCCCGGTATGTCCAGGGAGGAGGTCGCCTCGTCGAGTATGAGCACCCCCGGGTCGGCGAGCAGCGCCCGGGCGAAGGCGACCAGTTGCCGCTGCCCCGCCGAGATGCGCCCGCCCCGCTTGCGTACGTCCGTGTCGTATCCGTCGGGCAGCGCCACGATGAAGTCATGGGCACCGATGGCCTTTGCGGCCCGCTCTATCTCATCCCGAGTGGCGTCCGGGCGGCCGATGGCGATGTTGTCGGCCACCGTGCCGGAGAAGAGGAACGCCTCCTGCGTCACCATGACCACCCCGCGCCGTAGCTCGGGCGTGGACAGTTCGCGCAGGTCAACCCCGTCTAGCAGGACGCGACCGTTGGACGGCTCGCCGTCCGGCACCGGCGGCGGATCGTAGAACCGGGCCACCAGCTTGGCCAGCGTGGACTTGCCAGCTCCGGTTGCGCCCACCACGGCGACCGTCTGCCCGGCGCGCAGCGTCAGGTCGAAGCGCGGCAGCACCTCGCCGCCCGTACGGTACGCGAAGCGCACCCCGTCGAAGACGACCTCGCGGCCGGGCCGCCCGGCCGAGCGCTCTGGCAGCGGCTTTGGGTGCGTGGCCTCGGGCACCGATGGGCGCTGGGCCAGCAGACCCGCGATCTTCTCCAGCGAAGCGGCGGCCGACTGGTAGGCGTTGAGGAACATCCCGAGTCGGTCGATCGGGTCGTACAACCGGCGCAGATACAGCGCCGCCGCGGCGAGCACGCCGAGCTCCAGACCGCCGGAGGCGACCCGGTAGGCACCCCACATGACGATCGCCGCCACCGCGAAGTTGGCGATGAACCGCGAGCCGACCACATAGCGGGCCATTTCCAGCATCGCCGTGCCGTTGACCCGCTCATGCACCCGGTTGAGCCTGCCGAACTCGGCCTCGTTGGTCCGCTCGCGACGGAACGCCTGCACCGGTCGGATGCCGTTCATCGTCTCGGTGAACTTGACGATGAAGGCGGCCGTCGCCGTGGAGCGCTCGCTGTACACCCGCTTGGAGCGCCGCTGGAACGAGCGTATGAGCAAGACCAGCGGCGCGAAGGAGGCCACGGCCGCCGCGCCGAGTCCCCAGTCCAGGTAGAGCAGGAGAAGCGAGATGTAGAAGACCGAGAGGCAGACGCCGAGCAGCTCCTCAAGGCCCTCGGTGAGCAGTTCGCGCAGCGACTCGACGTCGGAGGTGGCGCGGGCTATCAGCCGCCCCGAGGTGTAGCGCTCGTGGAAGTCCACGCTGAGGGCCTGCCCGTGCCGGAAGATCCGGCCGCGCAGATCGAGCAGTACGCCCTGGCTCACATAGGCCGACACACGCACGAACGCGTACTGGAGCAGGCCGGAGAGCAGTGCGCTCCCCAGATACACCACGGCCACCGCGATCAGCGGCCCGTGGTCGTTCGAGCGGAACGCGGGCACGGCGCTGTCGATGGCGTACGCGACGAGCAGCGGACCGGCCTGCACGGTGGCCTGCTGGAGCAGGATGAGAACGGCGGCCAGCCAGACGGTCCGCCGCATCGGTGAGAGCAGCGAGCGCAGCAGAGTGCGGGACGCTCCCTTGGGCGTGGGCAGGTCGTCCCGGTCAAAGGGGTCGCCCGGACCAGAGCCGCCCGGGCCGGAACCGCCCGGACCAGGGCTGCCCGCGCCATCGCCCGCGCCTCCGGCGCCAACCGGGCCGCCGCCGTGCTCGGGGGCGCCGCCCGGCCCCTCATCGCTCTGGTGGCCGCTGGCGACGGGCTTGCTGGACGCGCTGGTGGTCATATCGGGTCGCTCCCCTCGCCGGACATCAGCGACGCGTACTCGGCATTCGCGCGCAGCAGTTCATGGTGCGTACCGATGGCGGTGATCCGGCCATCGGACAGCAGAGCGACCCGGTCAGCGAGCTGCACGGTGGAGGGACGGTGCGCGACGACCAGGGCGGTCGTGTTGGCGAGCACCTGCCGCAGCGCCGCCTCCACCAACGCCTCGGTGTGCACATCCAGTGCGGAGAGCGGGTCATCCAGAATCAGAAAGCGTGGGCCGCCGACCACCGCGCGGGCCAGCGCGAGCCGCTGCCGCTGCCCGCCCGACAGGCTCAACCCCTGTTCACCGACCTGAGTGTCCACACCGTGCGGCAGCGCATGGACGAACCGGGCCTGCGCCACCTCAAGCGCTCCCTGCAACTCGCGCGGCCCGGCCTCGGCGGAGCCCATCAGCACGTTCTCACCAACGGTCGCCGAAAACAGGGTGGGTTCCTCGAACGCCACCGCGACCAGGCTCCGCAACTGCGCGCGAGAAAGCGCGGTGACGTCCAAACCGTCCACGCTGATCTGACCGCCGGTGTGCTCAAGCAGCCTGGGCACCAGTGCCGTCAGCGTCGTCTTACCGCTACCAGTCGTGCCCACCAAAGCCATCGTTTCGCCCGGCCGCACATGCAAGTTCACCCCGCGCAGCAGCGGCGGGGAGTCGGCGGGCGCATCCGCGTACCGGAACTCCACATCCGTGAACCGCAGTCCGTCACCCGACGTTTCCACCACGCCCGCCGGCGGTACGACGGGCGCGGGCGCCGCAGCGGTCGCGGGTTCGGCCTCCGCCACGTCCATGACCTCGAAGTAACGGTCGGTCGCCGTCGCGGTCTCGTTGCTGATCGCCAGCAGGAAACCGACCGACTCCACCGGCCAGCGCAACGCCAGCGCGGTGGACAAGAACGCCACCAGCGTGCCCGCCGACAGCTCACCGTCCGCGACCTGCACCGTGCCAAGGACCAGGGCCGCACCCAGGGCCAGTTCGGGCAGCGTCATGATCAGTGCCCACAGGGTGGCCAACAGGCTTCCCTTGCGCAGCTCCGTGGTCCGCAGCCGCATCGCCAACGAGCGGAACGCCTGCGCCTGCCCGCGGTGCTGCCCAAAGCCCTTGACGATACGAATGCCAAGGACGCTCTCCTCCACCACGGTGGTCAGATCGCCCACCTGGTCCTGCGCGGTGCGCGCGACCAGCGAGTACCGCTTTTCGAAGTACGAGCACAAGATCACCATCGGTATCGCGGGCACCAGCAGCACCAGGCCGAGCACCCAGTCCTGCACCAGCAAGATCGCGAACCCAATCACAATGGTGGCGCCATTGACCACCAGAAAGGTGAGCGGAAACGCCAGGAACATACGCACCAGTTGCAGATCCGTGGTGGCCCGCGACAGAAGCTGGCCCGAGGACCAGCGATCGTGGAAGGCGACCGGCAGCCGTTGCAGATGCCGGTAGAGGTCGGCCCGCATCGCGGCCTCCACCGAGGCGAGCGGCCTGGCCACCAGCCAACGCCGAATACCGAACAGCACGGCCTCCACCACGCCGATCCCGAGCAACAGCGCCCCACCGAGCCAGACGCCGGTCGGGTCCCGGTCCGCGACCGGGCCGTCCACGATCCACTTCAGCGCGAGCGGAATCACCAGGCCCATGCAGGAGGCGACGATCGCCACGAGGGCCGCGAGAATCAGTCGGTTGCGCACGGGCCGCACGTAGGGCCGCAGCCGCAGCAGTGAGCGCACGGTGGACCGGTCCTCGGTCGATCCCGTGCGCTCGGGGGCGCCCTGCGGGGAGTCCTCCAGGCAGGAGGCGTCCCGCTCCCTCGTCGTCGCTTCACTTGTCGCAGCCATCAGGAGTGAGACTACGGTTGGGCACCGACAATGCTCACTGGTTTTTTCGGCCTAGGGCTACCGCCCGACGTTCGCCTCCACCCTCCGACCTGGTGCGATGGCACGCAGCCGCAGAACGCGCCACCCGGTCAGCGTGATCATCGAGCCCGTTGGGTGAGGGAGCCGTCTGCGTTGCCAGGGCCGGTGTTCTCGACGATCTCGCTGAAGTCGAGCTCGCCGGCGTCCATGGCGTCGAAGCCGCCCTGCCGCAGGTGCCGCCTGACGGCGTTTTCCATGGCGAGGCGGACGGCTTCGGCCCTCGTTCTGGTCCCGAAGACGCGCATGGCCTCGGTGACCATGTCTTCATCGAGGGCGATGACAATGCTGGCCGAGTGATGGGTCCCTTCGTGGCTGCGTCTGTGAGTGAAGCGCCACCATGTACTGAGCGTGGTGGACGTCGTTTTGGCCTGTCCCACCAACCGGTAGCGGCGCTGAGGGATAGCAGTACGCGGTGCCGACCGGTTCCCCGTCACTCGTTCCCGTGGTTGCCCGCGGGCGTACCGTGGGATCAAGACCGTTCGGAGGTAACACATGACCTCTTCACCTGAGTTGGGCATGGGCGATCGTCTGGCGCGTTTGAGGCTGAGGCGGAGTCTCACGCAGGAGCAGCTGGCTGAGCGAGCCGGTATTTCCGTGGATGTGATTCGTAAGCTTGAGCAAGGGCGGCGCCGATCGGCGCGGTTGTCCACGATCAACGCTCTTGCGCGGGCGCTCGATACTGAGCCGAGTTATCTCGTAGGTCAACCGTCCACCTTCGAGAGTCACGATTCCAGCGCCGACCTCCCCTCGGTGCTGGCCCTTCGACAAGCCGTCTCCCCGGTCTCGGACATGCTCGGCGGCGAAAGCGACCCTGAAGAACCGCCCACGCTGGCACAACTGCGCGACGCCCTCCGGGCGACCGACAGCATTCGAGCGGAAGGGCGGCTGGGTGAAATCGGTGCCCTTCTTCCTCAGCTGATCAGCGATGCGCGAGTTGCTGCCCACGCCTTCGCGGGAGCCGATGCCGCGGCGGCTCACTCGGTTCTTGCCGTGGCCTATCAAGTTGCAGCCACGACCTTGGCCGCCCTCGGCAAAGAAGACGCAGCCTTCACCGCCATAGAGCGGTCGATGCAATCAGTTCGGCAGTGCGACGATCCGCACCTCGAAACGCTGGCCATGTCCACCCTGTCCTGGGTGTTCACCAAGCAGGGGCGGCTAGCGGACGCCGAGGAGATCGCCCTGAAGCACGCGGCAACCATCGAACCAACGTTTCGATCGGCGTCGAAAGATTTGGCCCTGTGGGGCGTGCTCATCCTGCGTGCGGCCACCGCTGCCGTGCGGCAGGAAAAGCGTAATGCCGTACCAGAGCTGCTGAAACTGGCGACAGCCGCCGCAGCCCGTATCGGAGAGGACCGACTCTTCTACGCCACACCTTTCGGGCCGACCAACGCCGGGGTGGCCAGGGTCAATTTTCTGGTCGAAATGGGGTGCGCCCCCGAGGCGGTCCGTGCCGCGCGATCGGTCCCCCACCTCGCCACATTGCCGCCGACGTGGCGAGCCAGATTTTACGTCGATCTCGGACTCGCTCACGCCGAGTTGGACGACGACGCCCTGTCGGCTCGGGCACTGCTCCGGGCAGAGGACGCTGCACCCGAATGGATGCGGTACCACGCAACATCGCGGCGACTGGTGGGAGAACTGCGCGAGCGTGCCGCACGGCGAGAGGACCCCGTCATCGGACTGGCTGATCGACTGGGTATCGACAGGTAGGACACAGCGCCCCACCCCGGCCGCACATGAGGGCACGGCGTCACTGTGCTGTGATCGAGCGTGCACTTAGCGTGTTCGGCGTCCACTGGTGTGCTGCCCAGCGCGCCACTGAGGCAGACGCCGTTGGAGGCTGTGCCATGCCGACCCAAGCGAACACCCCCGCCGCGCCCCACGACTGGATTCCACCGGGAGGGGGCGTGCACTGGACGGCCATCGGTGAGCACGGCTGGCAGGTTGTGACCCTGTCACAGTGGCTCGGAGAGCGAGTGTTGGCCGAACTCGGCCCGGACAGCGGTGCGGTGATCAAGGACAGTCTCGTACGGACGATGACATGGCTGATCCCCGAAGGTGCGGCTGCGGGCTTCCAGTTGCCGGACGGTGCTGATGGCTGTGGGTATGACGATGGCATGCTCTTCGTACCCGGCATGGAGCGTGAGCGGACTCTCTACTGGGCCGTGAAGCCCGCCCCCGACCGGTTGTTGACCGACCTGGCCCGGCTTCTCGACGCGCTCGCCGTGGTACGAGAAGACATCCGTGAGCAGCCCCGTACCGACCAGCCCCGTACCGACCAACCCCGCACCGACCGGCCTCACGCCAAGTGGGCCACGTCGTGACGGCCGTGAACCTGTCCTGGTGCCCGCCGCCGGGCGATGACGTGATGGTGCTTGCTGCGGGGCGGCAGTGGGATGCGGTGCGGGTGAGTACGGCTGTCGCGGAGTGGGCGTTTCAGTTCTTGGATGGGGCGGAGGACTGTGCGGCGATTGTCGATCCGCGTGCTGCGTGGGTGTACTGGTTGCTGCCACCTCATCTCATGGCCGCCGCACCGGTTGAGCAGTGGGATCGGCTGGACGGATATGTGACCCGGCTGACCGCAGGCCCCGCCGTGCATTACCTTGCCGTTCCACCGAACCAGCGGCGTAGCGGGCCTGGGCTGCACTGGCGTATCCCGCGTCACTGGTCCGGCCGCTACTTGGCGCGGCCCTCCTACCTCTCGACCGTGCTGGCCACCGCCATCGCCTTCACCCACGGCCTGGATGCTCTGCCCCAAAAATGCCCCATCTGCGACCGGTCCTTGACGCCTGACGAGGCGGTGAGCGTCATGGGCCGCCGCTATCCGACCGATGCCCTCACCCGCCCCCTCAGCGTTCACTCGAACTGCGCCCGTCAGGCCCGGCTGACCGCGCAGGAGCCCAGACGCTGACCCGCATCACCCACCGCCACCTACACACGACCATCGGTCCCATCGGCCCCGCTGCCCCCACCCGTACCGCGGCCACCAGGCCCTGACCCGGCCGGGGGCAGCCATCGCCGCACCTGCACCCCCGTGGCTGGAATGTGGTGTTCCGTGCAGGGGTTGCTGCCTGCGGACCGCGCTGACCCGGACGTACCGTTGCGCGCGAATGCCGACATGGCGGGTAGCTGGCTGGTTTATGCGGCATGTCTCCACCGTCTGACTTGGAACGGAACGGTGACATTCGCGGGCCGTCCGCTTTCCATACGTTGTGGTTATCTATCGCCATGCGCGTGTGTGCCGCGCTATGGGGGTGCCGCGGGGCGCGGCCGTTTGAGGGGAGACGACCGTTTTGAACGTGCAGTCGATATCCGGGGCTCGGGGACGTCGAGGGCGTCGGGGACTCCTAGGGGTGCTGCTGGGAACAACCATGCTGCTGGTGGCCGCGTGTGGTGGCGGCGATGACTCGGGAGATGGCGACAAGGGCAGCAGCAAGGTGGGCGACAACAAGGCGTCGCAGGCCGTGGTCTCCATCGCGCCCCGGGACGGGGCGACCGATGTCGGCACCAGTGGTGCACTGAAGGTTACGGCGGACAAGGGCAAACTCAGCTCGGTCAAGGTGGCCGACAGTAAGGGCAACGTTGTCGCCGGCAAGATCACTGGTGCTGGGGCGAGTTGGCAGCCGACCAGCCATCTGGGCGCCTCCACGAAGTACACGGTGGACGCCATCGCCAAGGATGACGACGGCCGCGAGTCCGCCAAGCACGCGACGTTCACCACGCTGGTGCCCAAGGACACCTTCATCGGCCACTTCAACCCCGAGAACGGGGCGAAGGTCGGCGTCGGGATGCCGGTTTCACTCAACTTCAGCCACGCGATCACCAACCGAGCCGCCGTTGAGCGTGCCGTATCCGTTACCGCACAGCCCGCGGTGGCGATCGAAGGCCACTGGTTCGGCAATCAGCGACTGGACTTCCGGCCCGAGAAGTATTGGGCCGCCGGCACCAAGGTCACGCTCGACCTGCGGCTCAATGGCGTCGAGGGCGCGTCCGGGGTGTACGGCACGCAGGCCAAGAAGGTGAAGTTCACCGTTGGCCGCAGTCAGGTCAGCGTCGTGGATGCCAAGACCAAGAAGATGACGGTCGAGCGGGACGGCAAGGTCGTCAGGACCATCCCGATCACCGCGGGAGCGACGGGCACCGAGACGTACAACGGCACGATGGTCATCAGCGAGAAGCACGCCGTGACCCGGATGAACGGCGAGACGGTGGGCTTCGGCGGCGAGTACGACATCAAGGACGTGCCGCACGCGATGCGGCTATCGACCTCGGGCACCTTCATCCATGGCAACTACTGGTCTGGCCAGCCGACCTTCGGCTCGAAGAACGCCAGCCACGGCTGTATCGGTCTCTTCGACCAGCGCGGTGGCGGCGACGGCTCCACCCCGGGGGCCTGGTTCTTCCGTAACTCGCAGGTCGGCGACGTGGTCGTGGTCAAGAACTCCAACGACGAGACCATCAAGCCTGAGAACGGGTACAACGGCTGGAACATGTCCTGGTCGGAGTGGACCGCGGAGCAGTAGTCCACGGACGCGGAGCCGGGTGGACGGGCGCGGCGCGCGCCTGAGTTTGAGCGGCGGCGGGAGGTGGCTGGGCGGAGATCTCGCCCGGGCGCTCTCCCGCCGCGCTGTTAGCGGGCGCTAACCTGCGCTCATGACTGAGACTGTGCACCTTGAGGTTGCCGACGGAGTCGGCGTCATCCGCTTGGACCGTCCGCCGATGAACGCCCTGGACATTGCTCTACAGGACCGGTTGCGCGAGCTTGCCGAGGAGGTTTCGGGTCGCGACGACGTACGTGCCGTCGTGGTGTGGGGCGGCGAGAAGGTGTTCGCGGCCGGTGCGGACATCAAGGAGATGCAGGTGATGGACCACGCCGCGATGGTGGCGCGGGGTCGTGGCCTGCAAGACGCTTTCACAGCCATCGCCCGTATCCCCAAGCCCGTGGTGGCCGCCGTGACCGGGTATGCGCTCGGTGGCGGCTGTGAGCTGGCGCTCTGCGCCGACTACCGGATCGCCGCCGAGAACGCCAAGCTCGGCCAGCCCGAGATCCTGCTCGGGGTAATCCCCGGCGCGGGCGGCACTCAGCGGTTGCCCCGTCTGATCGGTCCGTCCAAGGCCAAGGACCTGATCTTCACCGGGCGCATGGTGAAGGCGGATGAGGCGCTGTCCCTTGGCCTCGTTGACCGGGTCGTACCGGCGGATGAGGTCTACGCGCAGGCGCACGCGTGGGCGGCGCGGCTGGCCAAGGGCCCCGCGATCGCGCTGCGGGGAGCCAAGGAGGCGGTGGACGCCGGACTGGAGACCGACATCGACACCGGCCTGTCCATCGAACGGGGTTGGTTCGCTGGTCTGTTCGCGACCGAGGACCGGGAAGTCGGGATGCGCAGCTTCGTCGAGGAAGGGCCGGGGAAGGCCAAGTTCCGCTGACCCGACGTACGTTATCCACGGGGCTCGCCGGCAACGGCGAGCCCCGTGCCTCTTGCGGGCGAATTATGTCGGCGAAGGGTGCGCCGTGCCGTGGCCGTGTGCGTACGGTATGTGATATTCCGCTCGCGCGGTGTCACGGCTGGTCAGGCGTAGGGTCGAACGATTGTACGTGCCTTTGGCATATGTCGTGGTGGAGATGTGTGGCGTTGTGTATGGGCGCGTCGAATCCCACGGTTCCGCCACAGGAGGCCCGTTGGGCAGCCATCATGGGAGGCATGGCGGGCTTGGAGGGAATGGACCAGTCGCGCCGGGACGCCGAGTCTGCTCCCGCGCGCTGGGTATCGACCATTGACGATGAACACGCCATGAAGGCGTTCGATCTCTTCGGGAACCCGACCGTGGAAGAGGTGCGCCTGCCCTCGCGTCCCGAATCGGCCGCCACCGCGCGCAGGTTGACGCATTCGGTGGTGCTTCGCCACTGGGGTCTGGGTCCCACGATCGCCGAGCACGCGGTGTTACTCGTGTCCGAACTGGTCGGCAACGCCGTACGCCATACCGGCGCTCGCGTCTTCGGGCTGCGCATGGTGCGCCGGCGCGGCTGGATCAGGGTCGAGGTCCGCGACCCGTCCCGAGGGCTGCCGTGCTTGATGCCGGTCCATGCGTTGGACGTCAGCGGACGCGGCCTGTTCCTGGTGGACAAGCTCTCCGACCGCTGGGGCGTTGACCTGCTGCCGTACGGCAAGACGACCTGGTTCGAGATGCGGATCACCGAACGGTGACGTCCTTTCGAGGCTTGCCCTTCCCCTCTTTCCCCCTCCTTCCTCTCCTTCTCCCCGTTGCTCTCCTTTTCTTCCCGTTGCTGCTGCCTCGGTGCGCGCCGTGGCCCCCCGTGCGTACGCGAAGAGGCCCCCGCCGCGTCGTAGGACGGGTGGAGGCCTCTGTGTAGTGCTATCGCTACCGCTATCGCCACGGCGCGAGGGGTGTGCCCGTGGCGTTTGACGACCTGGCCCGGGTCAATGGGGGTCGCTGCTCCGACTATCGCAGACGGGATGCGGAGCTTCCAAAGAGGCATTAGTCCTATTAATTGACAAAGCGGGACATATTAGATGTCAATTTAAGGTGAACTGCGCCACTCGCCTTGTAAGCAGCGGGTAAATGTCAAGAATGCGCGAGGATTACATGAAACCGCGTCCGGGTTGCAAGGAGCTGGACACGTCGTCGGAAACTTACTTCGCCGGGCGTATGCCGCATGTGCGGCCGGTCGCCTTGGCAGCGTCCCCGCGGCGGTTCACGATGAGGGGCGCAAGGGCGTGACCCTGCGCCGACGCTACCTTTGACCCACCAGACGTATGCTCCGGCCCCGCGCACGCGCAGCGGGGCGCATCCGCGGTAGCGCCCGACCGTCAGCCAACGTCGCCCCACCGGCACCACGGACCTGGGAGACCCCCATGGAAGACCACGCCCCCCGCACGTCTCGCCGCCATCTGGTGCGCGGCGCGCTCCTTGGCGCCGCCGCCTTCGGGCTGGCCGGCGCCGGTGCCCCACATGCCAGCGCCCAACCTGAGCCGCGCCCCACGGGCATGGACGACTATCCGGGTGCCCGCTGGACGCCCGCGAGCCCCTCCAACTACTCCGTCTCCAGCCGCCCCGACGCGTACCCGATCGACTTCGTCGTGGTGCATGTGACGCAGGAGACGTACGCCGACACCATCAAGATCTTCCAGAACTCCAAGAAGAAGGTGTCCGCGCACTATGTGGTGCGCTCGGTGGACGGGCTCATCGGGCAGTGCGTGCGGGAGAAGGACATCGGCTGGCACGCGGGGAACTGGGACTACAACACCCGCAGCGTCGGCATCGAGCACGAAGGCTGGGTGGACAAGCCGGAATACTTCACCGACGCGCTCTACCGGGCCTCGGCCGATCTGACCGCCTTCCTGTGCACCCGCTACGGCGTGCCGGTGGACCGGCAGCACATCATCGGGCACAACGAGGTGCCCGGCGCGACCCACACCGACCCGGGCCAACACTGGGACTGGCCGCGCTACATCAATCTGGTCAAGTCGTCGGCGCGGCGATGAAGTCGCGGTCCGCTACGGCAGTGCGCCGGTGGGTCGCTAATGTGTGCTGGTCAAGTAAGCACACGGAAAAAGGGGCGGCCCAGGTGGCGGACATAGAAGCGGCGCGCAGGGCGTTTGAACGATACGACCTGGACAAGGATGGCTACATCTCCGCGGCCGAGTACAAGAGTGTGATGGCGCAGCTCGGGGACCCGTTCGTCACGGAGCCCGTCGCGGAGGCCGTCATCAAGTCGGCCGACACCGACCAGGACGGCAGGCTGTCCTTCGACGAGTTCTGGGCGATCCAGAACCGCTGACGACGCCGACGGACCTTGCCCGGAGCCCCTCGTGGACCCGGCGCCTCGTGCGCCGCTTCCTCGGGGGGCTCCGGCGCGTCGATGGCCGCCCTGGCTCAGCGTCCGCCGCGCCGCTGGGCGCTTGCGCGCCGGCGGCGGTCGTTGCACAGCAAGCAGCGGCCCCAATTGGCGGGCACGGGGTCGTCCTTGTCTCCGTAGAGCGGATCGACGGCCCCGCGCGGATGCTCCGCGCAGCCCGTCCCACCGTGTTCGGCTCCCAACGCACCGGCCGCCGACAGCGCTCGCCGCAGCGCGTCCGTGAGCTGGTTGGTCTCCAGTGCGGACGGTTCGGCCTCCAGAGAGAAGGCGATGTCGGATGCCGTATTGAGCGCGCTCTGGAGTTCGCGCACATTTGCGTAACTCATGCGGGAAGCCTAAACGCTCCCTCTGACAACGCCCGTGACCTGCGGTTTCCTCATGTTGCCCCCGGCAGGTCGCGGCGCGGGCCGCTGTCTTGGCAGGTCGCGGCCTGGGCACAGGGGCGCTGCCGCGGGTGGTGCGGGGCTGGCGCGGGGCCTTAGGGGGTGGCCCAGTCGCGGAGCGCGGCCTTGCTCTCGAAGTCGGCCACGTTCGTGTCCAGCGGCCGATCGGTGTACTGGTGGATGCGCCATTTGGCCTTGATACGGGGCTTTCCCGCCGAGACGTAGTCGGCTATCCACAGGCCGTCGCCCGCGTAGGACGTGGTGTCGTTGTTCAGCCAGAACTGCCGGTTGCAGTACAGCAGCACCCGGTGGTCCGGGCGCAGCCGCTTGACCTCGCGGAGGATCTTGTCCTTCTCGGCGTTGCTGGCGTGCGTGCCCTTGCTGGTGTTCTCCCAGTCCACGGCGAGCAGATCACCCTTTTTGGACGCGCACTCCTCCACGAAGTACTCGGCCTGGGCGGTCAGCGAGCCCGGCCACAGGAAGTGGTAGAAGCCGACCACACATCCGGCCTTGCGGGCCCGCTCGGCCTGTGCCGACTGCCGGGGGTTGACGTAGGAGCGGCCCTCGGTCGCCTTGACGAAGACGAAGGACAGCCCTTCCGTGCTGAATTCGGTTGATTGGTGCGAACTGATGTCGATGCCGCGCAGCATGCTCGCTGCCTCCCGGGGCTTGAGGGGGGATGAATGTGGGGGAAGGGTGTGGGGGGTGGCTTGTCTTCTTTGTTCCCGGTGACGGACGGTATGGAACCGATAGCGGGCTGCGAATGGTGGCGGATTGCCGGCGCAATCGGTCAGCTGTCGGACGCCGGGGAGTACGCCTGGCGCGCCAGCTCCGCGAGGCGAGCGCCGTGGGTGGCTAGCTTGCCGGTACGTGACCAGGCCAGCAGCAGGGCGAAGCGGGCCGCGTCGTCGTCCAGCGGGAGGTAGACCACGCCGGGCAGTGGTGCGACAACCGGAAAGGCCGGGAGCGCCGCGCTGGAGGCACAGACCATGGCCGACACCACCGCTTCATCGGCCGCGCACGACATGCGCAGGCCGGCCCCGCTGTGCTTGATGGCAGCCAGGAAGCAGCGCCGCAGCGTGCTGTTGCGGGAATCGACGAGCACACCGGTCTCGGGCGCCAGGTCGCGCAGGGACACCGAGTGCCGGCCGGCGAGCCGATGGTGATCCCCGACGCCGACGAGTAGGTGCTCGTGAGCGATGACGGCCGTGTCGATGCCGGCGGGTAAGGGCGCGTCGTGACTGGGGAAGTGCCGTACCACCGCCGCCTCCAGGCCATCGGCGCACAGCAAGTCAAGGAGTGCGGCACTGGATTCATCGGTGTGTACGCCCAGCGAGACATCGGGCAGCAGCGTGCACAGGAAGCCTGCGATGGTGGGCAGTAGGGGATGGTTGACGGAGCCGATGCGTACCGTGTCGGAGCCAGTGGTGGGCGCGTCCCGCTGGGCGGTGTGCTCGGCCGCGCTGTCTAGCAGGTAGTCGATCAGTGGCAGAAGCGTCTCGGCGCCGCCGAGAACGAGCCGCCCGGCGGCGGTCGGCGTAGTGCCGTGGTGCCCGCGCTGGAACAGCGCAGTGCCGGTGGTGCGTTCGATGCGCTGGAGTTGACGGCTGATGTTCCCCTGATTGGTGCCGAGCGCCCTGGCCGCACCGGCGAGGCTGCCCGCGTCGGCGATGGCGCGTAGGACGCGCAGGTCATGAATTTCAAGGGTCATGACAAGCAGACGTACGGGAGTGCCACAGGGATGCGCGTGAGAGGGGCGGGGTGAACGTCGCGGGGCGGTGGCTGATGGGAGTGGTCGGCATGCCGGCGGCGCGAGTGACGGTCGCGCGCTCACGTACCAACTTGTCGTGTGCCGCAGAAAGGAGCCGGGAGAGGGCGGGGAGCAGCGCGGACGCCGCGTTGCCGGGCAGCGCGGCGAGCCAGTGCTGCGAGCGCCAGGGCAGGTCGATCAGCTTGCGGTACACGATTCCGGGGGCGATCGGCCGGAGTTGCTGGGTGAGGGACACGCAGCCCTGGTGGCGGATGACGTCGCAGCGCGGACCCGAGACCGGCACGTCGTAACTGATCTTCGGGTCGAAACCGAAGGGGCTGCACAGCGCTCGCAGCACTTCCTGGCAGCCGTCGGGCCCCAGAACGGAGATCCACTCCTCGTCCGCGAGGTCCGTCATGGACAGGCCCGGCACCCGGGCGAGCGGGTGGCTGTCGGCCATCGCGAGGAGTACCGGTGTATCGGCCACCAGGTTGGTGGCCAGGCCCGGGGCGAGCAGTCGGCGTCCCTCGGCGCTGCTGTTGAACAGTGCGATGTCCACCTCGCCGGCGCGCACCAGGCCGCTGAGCTCTTGGGAGCTTTGGACGGTCATGATGCGCAGTTGGCCATCGGGGCGAAGCTGCCACAGGCAGCCGAGCAGGGCTTCGGAGAGTGGGCCTGCGTCCCAGCCGACGCGCAGCGTGCGCCGCTGGCGCTGTTGGTGGGTGCGGAGTTGCTCGTCCAGGTCGTCGAAGCGTTGGATGATCGTCTCGGCGTGGCCGAGCACGCTCTCACCGAGCGAGGTGAGTTGGACCCCACAGGTGCCCCGTTGGAACAGGGCGCCGCCGAGAAGGCCCTCCAGGCGGCGGATCTGACGACTCAGCGCTGGCTGTGGCAAACCCAGCTCGGCCGCTGCTTTGTTGAGGCTCCCGGCATCCGCTACGGCACAGAGGTTGCGCAAATGGCGCAGCTGCAACTCCATGGCCCCGAATGTAAGCCTCGCCCGTCCTGAACGCCAGAGTCAGGAAGGCCAATTCGCGTACGTGGGCCTTTCTGTCTTCCTGCCTTCAGGGGTGGAGCGACGGCAAGCGTGTGTTTGCACCGTTTGCCCAGCAGGCGCGGTCCAAGTTGTCTTTATCTGTGAAATCTGGTCCGTACCTTTAGGGCCCGCATCTATTAGTGGCCGTACGCATGGCCATTAGTGGGGGTTTAGGTATGCGTGCGCGGCATAGCCCGCTGACACTACCCGGGCATTCGGCGGAGCGTGAAGATCCTGCTGGCGGTCTCATCCCAGAACGGCCCGACAGCGGCCGTACGAGGAGTTGGCCATACGAGTCGTTGGTGAGGTCGAGAAATGTTCAACTCTGAACCACTTACTGAGCGGTGTGGCGCGTTGCTGCCGACCGCCTCGCATCTGTGTATCGGGGTCAGCCCCTTCAATAGCTATTTCAGCACGGAGAGGCTGACCGCACTGGCGAAATGGGCGTTAACTCGCTTTGAACAGTGTCACTTCTTCATCCCCGACACTGTCGCCGCGTACACGCTGGAGGCGCTCGGATACACCCCTGCCCGGGCCCGACACAAGGCCGCTCGACAGGGCCAGTACGTGCACAACAAGGTCACCACGGCGCTGCGTTCGCTGGATGTGCCCGAACCGCAGCGACTCATTTTTGGGATGGAACGGCTGGATGACCAGCCGCGCTATCGCGAACTCCTGGCCGAAGCGACCGCGCTCTTTGAGCAGAACTCCGCCTTCCACGCGGCCTGCATCGACGCCACGCACTGGGTCCTGGACCGCAAGTTGCCGCCCGGTGCGGAGCCCAGCGAGGAGCAGTTGCGGCTCGCCGTACGCTACTTCCTCGCCGAACTCCCGCTGTTCGCCGATTCCGGCGGAATTTGTGGCGGCGGGCCCTCGCTGTTCGTGTACCACACCCGGGTCGCCTTTCTGGAGAAGTTTTACTCTGGGGAATTGCCCTGGGCGCCCGCGCCGGGACAGGGATTCCTCGTCGTAACGGAAAGCGAAGCCCGGCAGACCGATACCTCCATGCTCGGGGTGGGTGGCTGATGAGTACCGAAGAAGACCGGCTCGATGACTACGCGTTGACCCGAGTGCCGGACGAGGCACGCGTTTCTTGGGTATCGGTCGCGGTCCAGCGATTCGGGCAAGTTTCCTCGTTCCAGCAGTTCTTGGTGGGTGCGGTCCTCGGCTTCGGCATGGACTTCAAAGATGCCGTCATCGCCATCACCATCGGCTCGGTGATGCTGGAGATCATCACGATTTTGTTGGGCATCGCCGGAGTGCGTGAGGGGCTTTCGGTATCGGTCCTTGCCCGCTGGTCGGGATTCGGCCGAAAAGGCTCCGCGCTGGTCGGTATGCTTATCGCGCTCAGCCTCGCCGGATGGTTCGGCGTCCAAAACGGAGTATTCGCACAGGGAATGCACGACCTGGCGGGTGGCACCCCCGAATGGGTCTGGGCAATAATCGGCGGGGCCATCATCACGGCGATCACGCTCTATGGCTTCACCATCATGGCCTGGACGGCCTATCTGACCGTCCCTGCTTTTCTCTTCCTGGCCGGCTATTCCATTGTGGACGTGCTGTCCGACCATTCGATCAGCGCCCTGATGAGCTCCGCACCGCCAGGGCCCGCGATGTCACTCGCCGAGGGCACCACGCTGGTGTCCGGCGCCTTCATCCTCGGCGCACTCATGACCCCGGACATGACGCGGTTCAACCGGCGCCCCTCCGACGTCGTCAAGCAGACGCTGATCAGCGTGACGCTGGGGGAGTACCTGATCGGGCTGACCGCGGTGCTCCTGGCGCACGCCGCGAAGTCGTCGGACATCGTCGGCATCATCACCTCGTCATCCGGGGTGTTGGGCACATTGGTCCTGGCCACCGCGATCTTGAAGATCAACGACTGGAACCTCTACTCGTCCTCGCTCGGCCTGGTGAACTCCATCGACGTGCTGTTCGGGCGACGCGTGAGCAGGCGGGCAGTCACCTTGATCATCGGCGTCGCGGGTACCGCGCTGTCGGCCGTGGGCATCGTGGACAACTTCACCGACTTCCTGGAAACCATCGGCGTCCTGGCGCCGCCGGTCGCCGGGGTCATCATCGCCGAATACTTCCTCGTACGGCGGTTCCGCGCCGAACTTGACCAGGCACGGGAGCGCGGAACGCTGCCCGAAGGTGGCGCCGACTGGATGCCGCTGTCGCTGATCTGCTGGGCCTGCGGGTCCCTGGTCGGCAAATACGTGGACGGCGGAATTCCCGCCATCAATTCGGTCGTCACCGCCCTGGTGCTGTACGCCGTCGTCGGAAAGCTCGTCGTGGCCCGGCGCACACCACCCATCAAGGAACCCCGGCCCCCCATGGTCGAGGTCAACATGACGAAATCCGGAGGCTGATGTGCTGCCACTGATCACAAGGGAGCAACTCCGCAAGGAAATCGACGCCAACGCGGTGATCGTGATCGACACGATGCCGACCGACTACTACGAGCGCGAGCACCTGCCGGGCGCTGTCAACATCCCCGGATTTCCCTACGAAGACGCCGCCGAGTTCACCGACGAACTCGCCCCACGGCTGCTTCCTGACCAGGGCGTGCCGCTCGTCGTGTACTGCGCCAACGTGCCCTGCCGTAACAGCGAACTCGTGGGAGTGCGGCTCGTAGAGCTCGGCTATCTCAACGTTCGCAAGTACCGCGAGGGAATCGAGGACTGGGTCATGGGCGAACTGCCGACGGAGTCGGCCGCCTCGTGACTCCGTGCCGCGCTGGTCGCTACCCCCGGGCCAGCGAGGCAGCACACAGCACCACGCACAGGAATGCACCGGAAACCTCCGGGGCATCCCGGCGCACCCGGACGGCCGAGAAATCGAGCATTCCGGCAAAGCGCGGGACGTCAGTACCCCCACGGAATCGAGAGGACAAGCACATGTTCCGTAAATCGACCGTCATAGCGGCGGCAGTGGCCGCGCTTCTTGGAGGCGCCGCCCTTCCGGCCGTCGCCGCCCCGTCCTCGCACAGCGCCAGCGCCCAGGTTCAGGCGGAGCCGTCCGTTGTTGATGTGACGGCCTCCAACCTCGAACAGGTGCTGGAGATGTCCAACCGCCGTCCGGTGGTGCTCAACTTCACCGCCACCTGGTGCCCCCCGTGCAAGCAGATGAAGCCGTATCTGCAGCAGTACAACACCGCGGACAAGGGCACCTGGGTTTGGGCACGGGTGGACGCCGACGCCAACAGGGCGATCCTCACCAAGTACGGCGTGAAGTACCTGCCCACGCTGCTCAACATCCGCAACGGCAAGGAAGCGGGCAGCCGCATGGTGGGCTATGACGGCCCGCAGGCGCTGCGTACCTGGCTGAACAACCTGTAACAGGCCGACGCGCCGGGCCGGGTGCCCTCCTTGGCCTCGGCCCGGCGTGTCCCCCACAGCACGAGCTAATCCCCCCATTCGTGGCCTGAGACCGCCACCCCAGGCCCCGACAGGCCCGAGCCTGACAGGCCCGGAACTCCCCACACCAGGTTCGGGGCCGCGTGCTCCCGCACACGCGGCCCCGGGTCGATCCATCCCGTACCCCGCATGTCCCGCACGCTCCGTGCCTCGCCTGTGCCGGCCCGGGGACCGTGTGATGCCCCAGCTCCCCCCGCCATCTCGAAAGGTTCACGATGACGAAGAACGCCCTGTTCCGGTCGGTGGTGACGGCGGCAGCCGCCTCCGCCCTCGTGTTGCCGCTGGTCGGTTCGGCACATGCCGTGAGCGACACCAACCGGGCCGAGACCGCCGTCTACGTGGTGCAGTTGAACGACGTCGAAGCCACCAAGGACGCCGTCACCCAGATGGCCAAGGGCCTTGTCGCCGAGGACGGCGGCACCCTGCGCCGGGTCTACTACTCCGTGATGCAGGGCTTCTCGGTCACCCTGACCCAGGACCAGGTGGGCAAGTACCTGAAGGACACCCGGGTCGGCTCGGTCACCCAAGACCGGAAGTACCGCACCGCGGGCAAGCTGGGCACCCGGTCCCACCGCGGCCCCGCGCCCGCGCGGCAGGACACCCTCGCCGCGAACGCCGTGACCCAATGGGGCGCGCCCTGGGGCCTGGACCGCATGAACCAGCGGAACCTGCCGCTCGACGGCAAGTACACCGCCCCCAACACCGCGTCGAACGTCCGCGTCTACGTCGTGGACACCGGCGTACGCGCCAGCCACCAGGACCTGCGCGGCCGGGTCAGCGCCGCCTACGACGCGATCAAGGACCAGGCCGGTGGCACGGCCACGGACTGCAACGGCCACGGCACCGCCAACGCCTCGCTGGCCGCGGGCGTGTACGCGGGCACCGCCAAGCAGGCCAGGATCGAGTCCGTACGGGCGCTGGGCTGCGACGGCACGGGAACTCTGGAGCACATTGCCTCCGCCGTGGACTGGATCAACGTCAACGCGAAGAAGCCCGCCGTCGTCAGCCTCGGCTTCACCGGCGACCCCGCCTCCGTGCTCGACTTCCAGCTCTACATGATGACTGATGCGGGCATCACGTACACCGCTCCCGCCGGCAACGGGAACGGCAGTGGGGAAGCCGTCGACGCGTGCGAGGCCACGCCCGGCCGGCAGACCACCGGCATCACGGTCTCGGCGACCGACCGGACCGACCGCCGAGTGGCGTCGGCCAACACCGGTTCCTGTGTGCACCTGTTCGCACCCGGCGCTCGGATACCCGTCGCGAGCCTTGCCGGTGACCGGTACTACACCGAACTGACCGGCACGTCGGCCAGCGCGGCCCAGGTCGCCGGGCTCGCCGCCATGTATGTCTCGGACCACCCCGGCGCCACGGCCCGCGAGATCGACCAGGCGCTGATCGACGCGGCGACCAAGGACCACGTGCAAGACCCCGGCGTGGACAGCGAGAACCGGCTGGCCTACACGGGCCGCGAGGGGGCGTCCGGCGCCGGAGCGGGTGAGCGCCGGTGAACGGCGAAATCCGCGACACCATCATCATCGGCTCCGGACCCGCCGGCTACACCGCCGCCCTCTACACCGCGCGCGCCAGTCTGCACCCGCTGGTCTTTTGCGGGTCCATCTACGTCGGCGGCGCGTTGATGACCACCACCGACGTGGAGAACTTCCCCGGCTTTCCGGAGGGGATACAGGGCCCCGACCTGATGACGGACATGCGCATCCAGGCCGAGCGCTTCGGTGCCGAACTCATCGACGATCAGATCGTTTCGGTCGCACTCGACGGCACCATCAAGCAGGTCACCGACGCGCGCGGCAGCACCCATCGCGCCCGTACGGTGATCGTCGCAACCGGCTCCGGCTACCGCAAGCTCGGCCTGCCACGCGAGGAGCAGCTTTCAGGGCGCGGCGTGTCCTGGTGCGCGACCTGTGACGGGTTCTTCTTCAAGGGCCAGCACCTAGCGGTCGTCGGCGGCGGCGACACCGCGCTGGAAGAGGCCACCTTCCTCACCCGCTACGCCGCATCCGTCACCGTCATACACCGCCGCGACACGCTACGCGCCTCCAAGGTGATGCAGGCCAGGGCCTTCGCCGACCCGAAGATCAGCTTCGCGTACGACACCGAGGTCGCCGAGTTGCACGGTGACCCGAGGCTGACCGGAGTGACGGTACGCGACCGGATCACCGGCACCACCCGCCCGCTGGAGGTCACCGGCCTGTTCATCGCCATCGGGCACGACCCGCGCAGCGATCTGTTCGCTGGCCAACTCGACCGGGACGCCGACGGCTATCTGACCGTGCAAGCGCCCTCGACCCGGACCAACCTGCCCGGCGTCTTCGCCGCGGGCGACGTCGTAGACCACGTCTACCGACAGGCGATCACCGCCGCGGGCACGGGCTGCGCGGCGGCGCTGGACGCCGAGCGCTATCTGGCGTCGCTCCAAGATGCCGTGATCCCGGCAGCGTTGAGTGACACGGCAGACGTCACGACAGGTGATACGTCGGGCGCCACGGCAGGCGCCACGCGGGAGGCGAGCGCCGTCTCGTAACGGCGGTGCGATGGTCGCGTCCCTCCCTCCACCCCTACTCCGGCGGCGGTCGCTGCCCGCCGCCGGACCCCCCGGGGGCCAGCCCGGGGGATGCGAGGGGGAGCGGTCCCCCGGCGCCCCGAGCGCCGGGGGACTCCCCGATGTGACGGCGTTATGACGGCCGCTGACGTCGAACGCAGGCGTGTGAAAGTCGCTGTCGAGAGTCTGGGCTTCCGTATTCCGGTCGGCCATACTCTGCCGAATGGACTTGGAGGTGCGGCACCTGCGGCTCGTGGAGGCGGTGGACGCCGCGGGCAGCGTCACCAAGGCGGCGACTGGTCTGGGCGTCTCGCAGCCCGCGTTGACCGCACAGGTTCGGCGCATCGAACACGTCGTCGGCGGACCGGTCTTCGACCGTGGGCGGCACGGCGCGCGCCCGACGCCGCTCGGCGAGGTGTTGCTGCCCCACATCCGCGATGTACTCGCCGCGCTCGATGATCTCCATCGGGCGGTGCGGCACTTCCAGGGCCGCTCCGGCTCCCGCACCCTGCGACTTGCCGTCCGCCAAACGCCCTTCGCCTCGCAACTGTGCGGCGTGGTCGGCGAGGTCTGCCCCGACGACGTGGTGGACCTGTCGGTGGTGGATCGGCAGGCGACGGTGCTCGCCGCGCTGGCCGATGGCACCGTGGACCTGGCGCTTCACGTGGACTTCTCCGGTCAGCAGCTCGTCCTGCCGCCGGGCATACGCAAGACGGTCGTCGGCTCTGAGCCTATGTTTGTCATGATCGCGCCAGAGCACCCGCTGGCCGACCGAGACGAGGTCGAGCTAGCGGAGCTCGGCGGCTGCGAGTGGCTGCTCGCAGTCAACGGTGACGACGAATTCGACCGCCACCTGTCCGCGCAGTGCGACCTGGCGGGCATCGGACCCATCACCGTCCGGGCGTACGCACCGCTGGTGGCGACCCAGTTGATACGCAGGGGCGAGCCGGTAGTCGCCCCCGTACAGGCGCTCAACACCGGTCTCCCGATGACCGGCAAGGTGCTGCCCCTGCGCGGATCGCCGGTGCGCGTACGGCACATTTTGCTGTGGTCCGAAGACGGCCCCATCGATGCCGAACGCGCCGAACGCATCCGAGCCGGCCTGGTCACCGCGTACGGCTCGCTGGTCGATGAGTTGGGGAGGCTGCCGGGCTGGTGGGACCGCAACGACGGCTGGCTCGGCTCGGCCAGGGGCGTTACGGGCCACGCCCCCGACGCGCCCCCGCACGCGGCCCCCGACGCCGCGCCCCCCGACTGTGCCGCGAACGGGCCCACGCCGCACGGCCCGCGGAGTGCGGGCCCGGGGCGCGATGGGCCGCAGGGCGACGGTCCACTGAGCGATGGCCGGCAGACGGCGGCCCGGGGGGTGAAGGAGCATCCGCGCCAGGTGGTGCCTTTCGCGACATCGCCCACGCCGCCGCCCAAGCCGGCAGCGCGCCCCGTACCCCCTACGCGCCCGGCGCGTACTCCGCCACCATCTCCGGTGGCGTCGTACCCCACCGCGGATGGCGCACCAGCCACGCCTGATACACCGGCGTCTGCTCGATGATCCCGTGCTGCGCTTCCACGAGTTCCTTCCACAACCGCTCGACAAGGGAACGGGGCAGCGGACCATCGGCATGCCAGAACAAGCACGTGCGCTGCCGTAGCGGTGAGTCCCGCAACGGCACCAGGGTCTGCCCGGTGCGTCGCCGGCTGCCCGGCATCATCGGCAGCACCGCCTGCGCCAACTCGCACAGTTGAAAGGCGGTGGTGTAGTCGGCCTGGCGGATACGCGGCGTAAAGCCGGCCCTTTGGCAACCCTGACGCAGATGCTCAACGCCCTCGCTGCGCGGGCCATCCGCCACGCACCAAACCTCATCGGCCAACTCGCAAAGATCAATCTCACTCGCACCGGCCAGCCGGTGCCCCGCGGCCACTGAGACGAACAGCGGCTCAACGGCCACCACGGCGCACTCGATACCCGAACCGTCAGCGGGCCGTGGACCGAGGTTGCCCACGACCAGGGCCGCCTCGACACGGCGATCGGCGAGCAAGGAGAGCTGCACCGCCGGGTCGATCCCGGTGCGAACCTCCACCCCGATACCCATCACCTGCGGCACCGCCACCGTGAGGTTGGCGACCAGCAGGCTCGGCGTACAGCCAAAGCGGACCGAAGGAGGCAGCGTGCCCGAATGGTGCCGCGCGGTGGCCGCGTCCAGCCGGTCCATGGCGGTCAACACCGTACGGGCGTGGGCGGTGACCACCTCGCCCAAGGGGGTCGGTACCGCGCCGTGCGCATCGCGCTGGAACAAGGGCGCGCCCGTGGCCCGTTCGGCGCGCCGCAGGGCCTCGGTCACCGAGGGCTGCGTCATTCCCAACTCGGCCGCGGCGGCGGTGAGTGTGCCGTTGTCCGCGATGGCTCGTACCACCCGCAAATGCCGGAACTCCAGCTCCATGGGCGGACTCTACGCAACGTGGAGATTGTCGCGGAAGCGGTGCCGGCCGGGTTGGCAGGGCTGATCGGGGTGATAGGGGTGATAGGGGCGGTCGGCGGGCTTCGGCGCCGTTGGTCACTCGCCCTGACGCTCACCCTTGGGGCCCTTGCCCCGCTCGGTGCGCGGGCCCCTGCTTTGCCATTTCGGGTCCGCTTGCAGGGATTCGTTCGCCTCGATGTTGGCGTCCTGGTCGGAGATGCCGCGGTTCTCCGCTTCCTTGCGGCGCCGTGCGCGTTCCTTGTCGTACGCCTTGCTGCCGGGCTCCGGCATGGTGCCCGCCTCCTTCAACGGATCGGTGGTGCGGTCGTGCGCCCGTACGGCCCCGGGCCCTGGGGGCCGCGAGGCGGTAGGGGGTCTCGGATGGGAGACCTCTGGCCTCGGGCCCTGGCCCGGGGGCGCGGGTGAAGGGCCTAGAACCGGTCTCCCTTCGGCTTCGCGGGTTGGTCGGGGGTGCCGTGCGGCGGAGAGCTGGCCGGCTGGGCGGCGGTGCGCGGGGAGACCGGCGAGCCGGCGCGCGATGCGGTGGGGTGATCGACGCCCGCGTTGGGGTCGCCCGGCGACGGGGTGCTGCCGTGTTTGAGCTGATCGAGCCGGGTGGAAAGCACCTGCACCACCCCGGGCCGGTTGGCGTGCTCCTGCTCGTATCGCAGCACCATGCCGGTCTCCGTGGAGCTCAGCGAGCGAACGCGGTGCTCCAGGGCGCCGATGGCTAGCTGGTCGTAGTCGGCGAGCGGCAGCTCATCAGGTCGCTGGGTGCCCATCTTCTCCTCCTTCACACCGTGGCCGGTGGCGGCTCCGTCGCCCCGTACGGCTGGGTTGCGCTGGGTGCGCTCACTAGGCGCCCCATCGGTAGAGACCGGGTTCACCCGTGGAAGATTCCGAAACCCCTGCCGCAGTGCCGAAACGGGCCGCAGCACCGAACCCGGGCCGGCCGGCCCTAGCAGAGGCAGGGCCGAACCGGGCACGGTCGGCCCTAGCGGGGCGCCCGTGGGCCCGCCGCGAGCGGAACGCCGGTGCGCAGGCTCTGGACAAGCGATGGCAACGAGTCTCGGCTGAGCGCGGCCTCCAGCGGAATAACGGGCTTGCGCGGTGGTTGGTCAGCCGGCGGGGCGTACCCGTCAAGGCGGGCCCTGCCCCAGACGTACGGATCGGCCTGGGCACTGCCGTACGCGGACCAGGCCAGCCGGCTCTGGCCGGTCTTGTCCGCCGTATCGGAGTCGTAGACCAAGATGTTCGCCGTCAGGGCCGCGGGGTCGGCGGTGGCCGGCAGCACATCAAGCGGGATCTTCACCTCGACGGTGTACCCGGTGTACGGCTGCTCGCTGACGGTGGCCGCCCACTGCATGCCCGGCGCCGTCTGCGCCGCCGGGCCCTGATACTGGTCGGCGTCCCGAGCCGCGCACGCGCCGCCATCGGCGGTGAAGGGGAGCACCGCTGCCTTGAACGTGGTCGAGGTGTCATCGGCGGTGCCACGCGGATCAAGGGCGACCTCCACCGCGTCGGTGCGCCAGTGCCGCTTGCAGTCCGCCGTCTCCACAGCAGCGCCCCGCGTGTCATCGGCGACCTCGATCACGGCGTACAGATCGTCGCCGTGGCGGGCGAGCCGAGCCGTGGCCGCGCAGTCCGCCGCGGTGCACTGCGCGCCCTGCCAGTGCCCGAGCCGCAGCCGCTCGCCTGGATACTCGCCCGACCCCGCGGTGCCGTCAACGACGGGGCGCTGGGGGATGGCCGGAACCGTGGTGGTGGGGGCGGCGGGGTAGTTGGGCTGCGCGTCGTTCGCCAGCCAGGGCATATGGACCCGCGCGGCCCAGTCCCGGAACTCGGCGAACAACGGACGCAGGCCCGGCTGCGGCTGGGGCTGTGTGGACGTAGTGGTTGTTGGGTTCGTTGCGTTTGTCGGGTTCGCTGGGTTCGCTGGGTCGGCTGTCGGGGTCGGCTGTGTTGGTTTGCCGTTGTCGGCCAGTACGGAGAACCAGTCGCAGCCCAGCTTGTCCCGGGGCGTGGTGATCTTCGGCGGAAGGGAGCCGAAGCCCTGCGTCACGTAGGTGCGGGCCGCTGTGCGCTCCTGCTGTGCCCAGGTGGTGCGGTGCTGACGGGACCAGGCGCCCTCCCAAACACCTCGTAGCGGCAGCCCAGTGGCGGGGTCGCGCGCCTCGGCACTGGCGCACTCGGGGCCGACCGGCCCGCGGAAGCGCCAGTTCTGGGCCAGCAGTTGCGAAGGCTGCCAGGGCCGATATTTCTCCTTCGTGATCTGTTGCGGGAAGGCGGTGGGGTCCCCGGCCAGTTGGTACGCCTCGACGGCCAGCCGTCCGGCGAGTTGATGGGCGCCGTGCTGGTCGAAGGGGCGCGGGTCCATGGTCACCACGGTCTGCGGCGTGGTGGCCCGGATCAGCCGTACGAGCCGCTCCAAAGTGTCCGCCTCGCGGGGCGGACCGTCCCAGATGCGGGAGGTCAGCGGCGCCGAGAGGGTGTACCAGAAGTCGGGCTTGTCCAGGTAGAACACATTGCGGATGCCTGCGTGGCGTACCGCACGGCGCTCCTCCCGCTCCCGGATCAGCCCGAGCTCGGTGCCCTCCTGGGGCCCGTTCGCGTTGCCGCCGCCTTCGCCGCGCGTGATGGTCACCACGCCGGTGGTGGCTCCGCGCTGCTCGTGCCACTGCCCGAAGGTGGACAGCGCCCCGTGCTCGTCGTCCGGGTGGGCGCCGATGAACAGCACATCGGTATGGGCTCGTGTAGTCGGATGTCGTTCGGTATGAGCTTGTTCGGTACGGGCCCGGTCGGTATGGGCTCGTACGATAGCGGCCCGGCCGGTCGGCGGCTGGGCCGCCAAGGGGCCTCCGGGTTCTACGGCGCCGGGCCTTGTGCCGGCCGAAGCCGTCTTGTCCGGCTCCGCGCCCCACGGTTGGGCAGCGGACGCGGGCCCGGCACCGAGCGTGCAGACCGCAGTCAGCCCCAGCGTGGCGACGGCGGCCACCAGCGCCCCGCGCGAACGCCGTGTGATGCGTGGACGCTGTGCGGAGCGCGGGCTCCACGCGCCGCGCGGGCCGCCTGCACTCCGTGGACGCGGCGAGGCCGGGGTTGGTGGGCCCGGCGGGACTGGTGGGGCCAGTGGGTCTGGTGGGGCCGGTGGCTCCACCGGCCCCGGCGAACGGCGCGGCATGGGGGCGACTGCATCAGATGACACCGGGTCAACTCCTTCACACGGCTCGGCGCGATGGTTCATCTCTGCCCACGAGCGGTGCCGACCCGAACGTCCGGCTGGCGGCGACGGCGCGCCCCTCGGCGGTGTGGTGGTCCGCAGGACTCACCTTCACCGCGGTCACTGCTGGTCATGCCGTGGTTTCGCCTACGCGGCCGTGCGGGCCTGCGCCACGTAGACGGTGTTGGCTGACGTCCCATCCTGTAGAGGGTTGTCGAAGTTGACGACATGGGCTTGTGAGTTCGCGAAGACCTCGGCGAGAGCGGCAGTGAACTCTTCGTCCGGCGGGTCATTGGACCACAGCGCGAAGACACCACCGGGGTGGAGGCGATCGGCCAGGGCGCGCAGCCCCGCGGGCCGGTAGAGCGCCGCGTGGCGTGGATGCAGCACATGGCGTGGCGAATGATCAACGTCGAGCAGGATCGCGTGAAAGCGGCGGTTCGGCGCCTGCGGATCGAGGCCGTCGCCATCGCCGACCATGGCGAAGAAGTCGCCATGCACCAGGCGGCAGCGAGGGTCCGACGTCAAGTCGCCGCCCAGCGGCACCCAACCACGCTCGTGCCACTCGATCACCTCGCCGAGCGCGTCGATCACGATCAGCGAGCGCACCCGCTCGTCCTCCAGCGCAGCCTGGGCGGTGTACCCGAGCCCGAGCCCGCCCACGGCGACGTCCAGTGCGGTGTCCGGGACCCCCGCAAGACCGAGTTGGGCGAGCGCAACCTCGCCCGCGGTGAAGAGGCTGGACATCAAGAACTCGTCGCCGAGCTTCACCTCGTACACCTCGGCACCCGAGCCGGGGTCCCGTCGCCGCCGCAGGCTGATGTCACCCATGGCGGTCGGGCGCCAGTCGATCTCCTCGAAACGCATGCTCATCCGTACACCCTTCTGACGCCAGCGCTGCCGGCGAGTCATCCGTGCCCACCAGACTGCCGGCCCCGCGCCGGGCGTGCGGGGCGAGGAGCCGTACACAGCACCGACCGGCGGGCGATCCTCCCACGTCATGCTCCGTTTGCGCATCGCAGCGCCGACTACCGTCCTGTCGGCCCTCGGCCCTCGGCCCTCGGCCCTCGGTTGGGGCCCCGGTGCTGTGCTGGGCGTACCGGGGCCGCCGTGGGCCGTCACGAGGTGGCGGGGCGGGTCGCGCAGTGGTCGGCTGGCAAACCAATGCCCCGTGGTCCGCTGTCTGGCTGACAGCGGACCACGGGGCAGGAGCCGGTGGACGAGGCCGGCACAGGTCACAGGCCCAGGGGGGTGCGGGGACCGAACTGCGTCAGGGCGTGGGGTTAGAGACCGACGTTGAAGCTGCCCTTGGCTTCGGTGGAGTAGTACGTGCGGGTGCCCTTGAACTCGGCGACGTACCCGGAAAGCGCCGCCGTGGCCCAAAGTTGGGGGTCGCTGATCTGGGCGCCGGTGTCGAACGTCGCCTTGCCCTGGTCGTTGGTCCGGGCGGAGCCGAGCTCCTGGCCACCGGTGGCAACGTAGAAGTGGATCAACTGGCCCGGGATTCCCTGGCCGTCCTCATCGAGGAGGGTGGCCTCGACCTTCGCCCTCGCCTTGCCCTGAAGGGCGCTGCCCTTCACGGTGTTCGCTTCGAGAAACGCAGGCCGCTTGATCCGCGGGGCATCGGGATCAACCGGCGGAGCCGGCTGCTGCGGCGGGTAGTAGTAGACCGGCGGCGGGGGCTGCTGCTGCGGGTAGTAACCGGGCGGCGGGGGCGGCTGCGGCTGGTAGTACCCGGGTGGCGGGGGCGGCTGCGGCGGCGGGTAATAGGCCGGCGGTGCGGGCTGTTGGTAATACCCGGGGGGCGGCTGCGACATGGTGAACTCCCTAGATCGAGCTGCGGGTTGACCTCCACCAGGGTGTTGCGCGGGGGCCAGTTCTGCTGACCACCGCAGGCTCTCGCGAAAAGAAGTCACCGTCGGCCGCGTGCCGATGAAATGATTTCCTAAGCCCCTCGTACGGGCGTAACTGTCCGACTACGCGAGCGAACCTCCGAAAAGGCTGTCGGCACGTACGTGCGGGGCGCGGTTCAGTAGGGGTGCTTGTTGGGCCGGCACTTCCAAACGCAGTACGCGGTGGCGCCGAGCTCCGGGAAGATCTGCTTGATAGGGATGAGGCGCTGGTTGAGTGGCTTTGTGAAATCCTCGTACTGGAAGGCGTCGCTGAAGCCGATATCCGCGGTGGCCTTGAGGTCGCAGGCGAAGTAGACGGCCCCCAGCCGCGCCCAGTAGATAGCGCTCATGCACATGGGGCAGGGTGCGCCGCTGGTGTATATCTCGCACCCCTTGAGCATCCGGGCCCGCTTGGGGAGGGTGTCAGGTGATCCGTGCTCGCGGGGGATGAGTTTGAGGGTGCTGGCGTTCTTGCGGGCCTCGGAAATCGACGGGGCCCATGGGTTGAGAACCTGGACGGCCTTGCGGATGGCCTCGATCTCCCCATGGGCGGTGGGGTCTCCGGTCAGCAGAACCCGGTTCTGCCCGCGGGCGATGATCTTCCCGTCACGGGTGATGACCGCGCCAAACGGCCCGCCCCAGCCGTTTTCGACCGATTCTGTGGCCAGCCGTACGGCCTCGGCCATGAACAGCACATGCTTCGACATACGCGCTCTCCGTTTTCATCGCGTTCGGCCGGTCACACGGGAAGCCAATTGGCTCCTCTTGACGACGGTATGCGATGGGGTGAGAAGGGCAACTCAGCGCTGTCGAGATGGGCATCCCCCTTTTCGGCGACCGTGGCATACCGCCGCGTGAATGCGGCCGGATAGGCGTGATCGATGAGGACGCGGAACGACAGCTTGCGCTTGATCCACCGTCTGGCAGCAGCGTCAGGGGGCCAGGGGACGGAGCCGCCTAGGCTGTGTGTCATAGGAGCCGGTGAACAGCCCTGCCGTGCGCTGCACCGGTTGCAGGACGCCGATGCGCTGCCCCCGAAGAAGTTGCAGCGCGGGGAAACGGCCGTACTCGAATAGCTGGATACTCAACGACCCGCCGTACTGACAGTTGCCGATCTCATGCCCCTTTTTCACCGGGGCCGGCTCAGTGATCTTCTTGAATACATCCGGGAAATCAACGGAGGCGATCGAGTGGAGGCCAACGGGCCGATGTTGCTCCAATGCGCTGGACAACCATCCGCTGAGGCACATTGGCCCCCCGTAAAGGGGAGTTCACCGTGCCGGGAACGGGCACAGCCCCTCGCCGGGGGAGTCCCGTTGCCGAAACGTGGAGCGAGCCGGTGTCGGCAATCGAGGCCGCGCCGACCTGCGGCAGGCCAGGACGACCGGCGCCGGGCCGGCGCCGACCTGCGCCGGGCCAGGACGACAGCGTCGCCGAGGCCGGCTTCGCCACGGTCGAGCCCTGAACGTTCGACTCGTCATGGTCAATCCGAGCACCGCTGGGGCGGCGTCGGTGCCTCTCCATGTCGCGCGGACGGGTGCGTAGTCCCAGCTGGCTGACACAGCTGTGGGTGGCCTCCGCTAGCCTGATCTGCGTGATGACGGGTGAGTTGAAGAGCAAGATTGACCGACTATGGGATGCCTTTTGGTCCGGTGGGATCGCTAACCCGTTGGAGGTCATCGAGCAGATCACCTACCTGATGTTCATCCGGCGCCTGGACATTGTGGAGCAGGCCAAGGAGAACAGGACCCATCGCGTTGGGCGGCCGGTCGAAAACCCGATCTACACAGACGACACCCAAGTCCTGCGCTGGTCGGTATTCGCCAACGAGTCCCCTGAGAACATGCTCGCCCTGGTGCGTGACGGCGTCTTTCCCTGGCTGCGCACGCTGGGTGGTGAGGACTCCACTTATGCCCACCACATGAAGAGCGCACGCTTCACCATGACGACCTCGAATCTGCTCACCAAGGCCGTTGACATGATCAACGGCATCGATATGGGCGATAAGGACACGAAGGGCGACCTGTACGAGTACATGCTCAGCAAAATCGCCACGGCGGGGCAGAACGGCCAGTTCCGTACGCCCCGGCACATCATTCAATTGATGGTGGAGATGATGGCCCCGCAGCCGGACGACGAGATCTGCGACCCGGCGTGCGGCACGGCTGGCTTTCTGGTGGCCTCAGCTGAGCACGTTGAGCGCACGCACCGCGAAGCACTGTCCGAGCCGGCCCATCGACAGCACTTCAACGAGGGCATGTTCCATGGCTTCGACTTCGACACCACCATGCTGCGCATTGGCAGCATGAACATGCTGCTGCACTCGGTTGAGAACCCCGACATTCGCTACCGCGACTCGCTCGCTCAGAGCGCGGCGGGCGAGGCCGATCGGTACTCCCTCATCCTCGCGAATCCGCCCTTCGCTGGACGTCTTGACCACGACGCGACAGCGGCTGACCTACAGAAGGTCGTCAAGACCAGGAAGACCGAACTGCTGTTTTTGGCCCTGTTCTTGCGGCTGCTCAAGCCCGGCGGTCGGGCAGCGGTCATCGTGCCGGACGGGGTGCTGTTCGGCACCAGCACGGCACACAAGGAACTGCGGAAGCTGCTCGTCGAGGGCCATAAGCTGGATGCGGTGGTAAAGCTGCCAGCCGGCGCTTTCAAGCCGTATGCGGCCGTCTCCACGGCCATTCTGTTTTTCACGAAGACCAACAGCGGCGGCACAGACAGCGTCTGGTTCTACGAGGTCACCGCGGACGGCTGGAGTCTCGACGACAAGCGCGCCCCACAGCTGTCACAGGGCAAGCTCGGACCGCTCATCGGTGGTGATGCGCTGAGCGTGGACGAGCACACCAAGAACAACCTGCCTGATGTGCTTGCGCGCTGGCGACGCCGCAACGGCAGCGAGCAGGAGCGGGCACGGACTGAACAGAGCTTTTGCGTCCCCAAGGTCGATATCGCCGCGCAAGGCTATGACCTGAGCCTCAACCGGTACAGGGAGATCGTCCACGAAGAGGTCGAGCACCGGGCGCCGAACGCGATCTTGGACGAACTGGCTCAGATCGAGGCGGAGATCCAACAGGGGATGAGCGAGCTCAAAGGGATGCTGGGATGAAGCTTCGCCCCATCGGTGAACTCACCGAGAAGATCGCCACCTGGAATCCGGCCCGAGCTCAGTCTGTCGATAACTTCACCTACATCGATCTCAGCTCGATCGACTCGCTGACCAAGGAGATTGTCAAGCCCCAACAAGTGACTCCAGAGAGTGCGCCCAGTCGGGCACGACAGTTGGTCCGCGCTGGAGACATTATCGTCTCTACGGTGCGGCCCAATCTCAATGGTGTCGCAGTCGTACCGAGTGAGTGTGATGGGGCGACGGCATCCACCGGATTCACCGTGTTGCGACCAACGACCGAAGTGGAGTCCGCGTATCTCTTCCATTGGGTACGCTCCCCACTTTTCATCTCTGCGATGATCCGCCAGGCCACTGGGCAAAGTTACCCTGCTGTCTCTGACCGCATCATCAAGAATTCATTGATCCCTCTGCCCTCGCGAACTGAGCAGCTGCACATCGCACGGTTGTTGGACCACATGGATGCGCTACGCGCCAAGCGGCGCGAGGCCATTGCCCTTCTCGATGGCCTTGCTCAGTCTATTTTCCTCGATATGTTCGGCAACCCGCGCCAGAATCCCATGGGATGGCCTACGGACAATCTGGCCAATCTGGCCGACCCCACCGACCGCATCAACTATGGCGTCATCCAGCCAGGTGATCACCGCTCGGATGGCATCCCTCTGGTGCGCGTGGGCGATCTCTTGCATGGGCGCGTAGACCGCTCTGCGATGAAAAAGATTGATCCGCAGATTGAGGCAAAATATTCGCGTTCCCGTCTTAGGGGGAACGAGGTTCTCGTCGGTTGTGTTGGTTCGATCGGGGCTGTCGCCCTCGTCAACGACTCCGATATCGGATCAAATATCGCACGCGCTGTTGCGAGAATCCCGATCTCTTCAGAGCCGCTACGACAGTACATTGCCGAGCATCTCCGTGCTGCCAGTATCCAGCACTATTTCGTCAATGAACTGCGCTCGGTTGCGCAGCCCACTCTCAATATCAAGCAACTTGCTGAGACGGTTGTCATGATGCCGCCGCCGGGGCTACCGGAGGAATTCGCCTCGCGCGCGGCGTTGGTTCGTAGACAGCAGAAGAGCCACACCGCGCACCTCTCGCTGCTCGATTCCCTCTTCGTGACACTCCAGCACCGCGCGTTCCGCGGCGAAGTCGTGCCCAACGTCGCAGCGTCCGTCGCCTGAACGCCGACCGAAAACACGGTATGGCTCATCTCCGGGAGGGTGTACCCGGGAATTCCCGTATCGGCAGCAGCGTCCGGGCCACGTCCTTTTCGTGTCTCGGGCTGACCGGACAGGCATTCACGGCCCTTGGCTCTGCGCCCGCGCCGCGGTGTGCCTTGCGCTCCGATCCGCACGGGGGGACGGACCGAGGTGCGGCCTCGCAGGGGTCAGACCTTGATGACGCGGACGCCGGGGCGGCACAGCACGAGGAGGTCCTCGGGCTCCGACGTCTTCGGCGTCTTCGATGAGTTCGCGCAGCAGGTCCCGCTCAAGCTGGCGCTGGATGAGAGCTTCGACGTAGGCGGACATGCCTCGCTTGCCGGTACGCGCCTTGAGGGCGACGATCGTGCCCTCGTGGAGGGAGACGGAGACCGGACGGACGGGGCCTTCGCCGGGAGCAGCAGGGGTGACCATGAACCCACTTCAACAAAACTCTTGATATCGCGTGATCGCTATCCGCGCCCGGTCCCTCGTGCGGGTATCGCTCGCAGTGGTCACCGGCAGCACTGTTCGAACGGCGCACGAGGCGCTGACGTCGAGCGGGTGCGATGAACCACCAGGTCGGATGCCGTTCCGCGAAGGATTCCGCGGGGACTTCTCAGGGACTCTCACACCTGCCCCCGGGCCGATCCAGGGACTTTCCCGCCAGGTGAAGGGGAAAGTCCCTAACAGCGCCGAAAGGTGAGAAAGAGCTGGTCAGAGCCTAGAGCCTCAGCACTCGATCACATTCACCGCGAGCCCGCCGCGGGCCGTCTCCTTGTACTTGACCTTCATGTCAGCGCCCGTCTCCTTCATCGTCTTGATGACCTTGTCGAGCGAGACATGGTGGCGGCCGTCGCCGCGTAGGGACATGCGGGCCGCGGTGATGGCCTTCACCGCGGCCATGCCGTTGCGCTCGATGCACGGGATCTGCACCAGACCGCCGACCGGGTCACAGGTCAGGCCCAGGTTGTGCTCCATGCCGATCTCGGCCGCGTTCTCCACCTGCTCCGTGGAGCCGCCGAGCACCTCGGCGAGACCGCCGGCGGCCATCGAGCAGGCCGAGCCGACCTCGCCCTGGCAACCGACCTCGGCGCCGGAGATGGAGGCGTTCTCCTTGAAGAGCATGCCGATGGCGCCCGCCGCGAGGAGGAAGCGGACGATGCCGTCCTCCTGCTCGCTCGGCGAGGAGCTCTGCGCTACGAAGTTGACGTAGTAGTGCAGGACGGCGGGGATGATGCCCGCCGCGCCGTTGGTGGGGGCGGTCACCACTCGGCCGCCCGCCGCGTTCTCCTCGTTCACCGCCATCGCGTACAGCGTCACCCACTCCATCGCGTGCGCCGCCGCGTCACCCTCGGCGCGTAGCGCGCGAGAGCCGGTCGCGGCGCGGCGGCGGACCTTGAGGCCGCCGGGCAGGATGCCCTCACGGGCCATGCCGCGCGATACGCACGCCTGCATCACCCGCCAGATCTCCAGCAGGCCCGCGCGGATCTCCTCCTCGGTGCGCCACTCCTTCTCGTTCTCCAACATCAGCGCCGAGATGGAAAGGCCCGTTTCGCGAGAGAGCCGCAGCAACTCGTCGCCGGTGCGGAAGGGGTGGGCGAGCACCGTGTCATCCAGCTTGATCCGGTCCTCACCGACCGCGTCCTCGTCCACGACGAAGCCGCCGCCCACCGAGTAGTACGTCTTCTCCAGGAGCGGCAGTCCGTCCGGGTCGTACGCGAAGAGGGTCATTCCGTTCGCGTGGTAGGGCAGCGAGCGGCGGCGGTGCAGGATCAGTTCGGTGGACTCATTGAAGTCGATCTCGTGGTCGGTGCCGATCTCTGCGCCGAGCAGCCGCAGCCGCTTGGTGGTGCGAATGCGCTGGACCTCGGCATCGGCGCTTTCCACGTCCACGGTCTTGGGCGCGTGCCCCTCAAGTCCGAGGAGCACCGCCTTGGGCGTGCCGTGCCCGTGCCCGGTGGCGCCGAGGGAGCCGAAGAGCTCGGCCCGTACGGAGGTGGTGTGGGCCAAGAGGCCCTCGTTCTTCAGGCGGCGGACGAACATGCGGGCCGCACGCATCGGGCCGACGGTATGGGAACTGGAAGGACCAATGCCAATGGAGAAAAGATCGAAGACGGAGATGGCCACGGTGGCTGACCCCTTTGTCTGCTCGGTGTGGGTGGTTCGGAGTACGAAGGGAGAGATGTGACGCTGTGGACGCCGGTTCCTCGCCCATGGGGCTTGGGTGTGAGGGGGCCCCGGGGGCGGCGGTGGGGAGCGGGTGCTCCCACGGTGCTTTTTGATCGTGCTGCTGGCTGTGCTCTGTGGCCGTTCCCGCGGTGCGGTTGCGGCGCTTTGTGGCCGCCCCCGCGGGGCGGGTTGCGGTCCTTGTCGTAGGTGCGGTCCGAGTCGGCGACCCGGGCGGTGGGGCGGGCTGCGCTGGGTGTTGCACAACCGTTGTGTGCCCCGTCCGGACGTGGGACGGGGCACCGGCTCACTTACCAGTGTGCGCGGTGCCCCGGTAAACCCGGTAAACCAGCTTTGCCGCTGGGTTACAGCGTGGAGTACAGCGGGTGCTTCGTGGCCAGCGCGGTGACCCGCTCGCGCAGCGTCTGGGCGTCGTAGGACGGCTTCAGCGCCTCCGCGATGATGTCGGCAACCTCACGGAAGTCCTCCGTCTGGAAGCCTCGCGTTGCCAGTGCCGGCGTGCCGATCCGCAGGCCCGAGGTGATCATCGGGGGACGCGGGTCGTTCGGGATGGCGTTGCGGTTGACGGTGATGCCGACCTCGTGCAGCCGGTCCTCGGCCTGCTGGCCGTCCAGCTCGGAGTTGCGTAGATCCACCAGGACCAGATGCACGTCCGTGCCACCCGACAGTACGGAGACGCCCACCTCGGTCACATCGGCCTGGACCAGCCGCTCGGCCAGGATGCGTGCGCCATCCAGGGTGCGCTGCTGGCGCTCCGTGAACTCCTCGGAGGCGGCCATCTTGAACGCGACCGCCTTCGCCGCGATGACGTGCTCCAGCGGGCCGCCCTGCTGGCCGGGGAAGACCGCAGAGTTGATCTTCTTGGCGAGCTCCGCCGTGGACAGGATCACACCACCGCGGGGGCCACCCAGCGTCTTGTGCGTGGTCGTGGTCACGACGTGCGCGTGCGGCACCGGGGAGGGGTGCAGGCCCGCGGCGACCAGGCCCGCGAAGTGCGCCATGTCGACCATCAGGTACGCACCGACCTCGTCGGCGACCCGGCGGAAGGCCGCGAAGTCGAGCTGACGCGGATAGGCCGACCAGCCCGCGACGATCAGCTTCGGGCGGTGCTCCTTGGCGAGCCGCTCGACGTCGTCCATGTCCACCTGACCGGTCTGCTCGTCCACGTGGTACGGGACCACGTTGTAGAGCTTGCCGGAGAAGTTGATCTTCATGCCGTGCGTCAGGTGCCCGCCGTGCGCGAGGTTCAGACCCATGATCGTGTCGCCCGGCTTGAGCAGCGCGAACATCGCGGCGGCGTTGGCCTGGGCGCCCGAGTGCGGCTGCACGTTGGCGGCCTCGGCGCCGAACAGCGCCTTGATGCGGTCGATGGCGATCTGCTCGATGACGTCCACGTGCTCGCAGCCGCCGTAGTAGCGGCGGCCGGGGTAGCCCTCGGCGTACTTGTTGGTGAGGACCGAGCCCTGGGCCTCCAGAACGGCGACCGGAGCGAAGTTCTCCGACGCGATCATTTCCAGGGTGGACTGCTGGCGGTGGAGTTCGGCGTCGATGGCGGCGGCGACATCGGGGTCGAACTCGTGCAGGGAACTGTTGAAAGGCGACATCGGCATCCCGATCAGATCAGAGTCATCAGGGTTACGGGGGAGGTTGCGTCAGTTTTCGGTGAAGGCGGTGTACTCGTCGGCGGAGAGGAGATCGTCCGGCTCCCCCGACACCTTGACCTTGAACAGCCAGCCGCCCTCGAAGGGAGCCGTGTTCACCAGCGAAGGGTCATCCACGACGTCCTGGTTGACCTCGGTGATCTCACCGGTCACCGGCGCGTACAGGTCGCTGACCGACTTGGTCGATTCCAACTCACCGCAGGGTTCGCCCGCGGTGACGTCGGCGCCGACCTCTGGGAGCTGAACGTAGACAACATCGCCGAGCGCGCCTGCTGCGTGCTCAGTGATGCCGACTGTCGAGGCGCCGTCCTCGGCCGCCGACAGCCACTCGTGCTCCTTGCTGTAGCGAAGCTGCTGGGGGTTGCTCATGTCCTGATTCTCCTGGATGCGATGGCGTGTCGTGCACGGGGATGACAAAACGATGGGTCGGCTACCCGGTCGAAGCCCGAACGGGGCCCGAACGAGTGCAGACGTGCGTGTGAGGCGCAGGCCGCGGCAGCGCGGGGCGGCCCCGGTCCGGTCAGAGGCGGATCTAGCGCTCGCGCTTGTAGAAGGGCAGCGCGACGACCTCGTACGGCTCGTGCGTACCGCGGATGTCCACGGCCACGCCCTCGGTGCCGGGGGCGGCCTGCTCGGCGTCCACGTACGCGATGGCGATCGGCTTGCCGAGGGTGGGGGAGGGCGCGCCCGAGGTGACCTCGCCGATCACGGTGCCATCGGCGGATACGACCGGGAACCCGGCGCGCGGCACCCGGCGGCCCTCGGCGATCAGCCCGACCAGCTTGCGCGGCGGGGCCTGCTCGGCCCGCTTGGCCGCCGCTTCCAGCGGCTCGCGGCCCACGAAGCGGCCCTCGTTGGTCGTCTTCTCGAACTTGACCACGCGGCCGAGGCCGGCGTCGAACGGCGTCGTGTCGGTGGTCAGCTCGTGGCCGTACAGCGGCATGCCCGCCTCAAGGCGCAGCGTGTCCCGGCAGGAGAGCCCGCAGGGGATGAGGCCGACCGCCTGGCCCGCCTCGGTCAGCGCCTGCCACAGTGCCTCGGCGTCGCCCGGGGCGACGAACAGCTCGAAGCCGTCTTCGCCGGTGTAGCCGGTACGGGCGATCAGCGCGTCCACTCCGGCGACGGTGCCCGGCAGGCCCGCGTAATACTTGAGCCCGTCCAAATCGGCGTCGGTCAGCGACTTCAGGATGCCGGGGGACTCGGGGCCCTGGACGGCGAGCAGCGCGTACTGGTCGCGGTCGTCGCGCACGGCGGTGTCGAAGCCTGCCGCACGCTCGGTCAGCGCGCTCAGCACTACCTCGGCGTTGGAGGCGTTGGCGACCACCATGTACGTCTCGGCGGCGAGCCGGTAGACGATCAGGTCGTCGAGGATGCCGCCCTCGGCGTTGCAGATCATCGTGTAGCGGGCGCGGCCGACCTTGAGCCCGGCGAGGTTACCCACCAGCGCGAAGTCGAGCGCGTCGCCCGCCTGCGGGCCGGTCAGGGTGATCTCGCCCATGTGAGAGAGGTCAAAGAGGCCGGCGTGGGTGCGGACGGCGTTGTGCTCGTCGCGCTCACTGCTGTAACGCAGCGGCATATCCCAGCCCGCGAAGTCGGTCATGGTGGCGCCGAGCGCGCGATGGGTCGCGTCGAGTGCGGTACGGCGCGGAGAATCGGGCAGGGTGCTCATCGGTTGGAGACTCCCAAGGGTGGGCATGGCTGGCGAGGACATCCTCCCCATCTGTCATCGGAACCTGAGAGGTTCGCCATGACCCCTGAGCCGGGGTTCGGCTTGCACCTTGGGTGGAGCCGTGCGAACGGCTCGCTTTTCAGATCTGCCTCGTCCACGCGGTATCGGGGCCTGAGAGATTCAAGGGAGGACTTGCTCCTTCGGCGCCCCGGACGAGTGATCGATGAGATCACCGCTGGTCCGGGAACTCTCCCGCATGGATTCGAGCGGCCGGTATGCAGTTGCGCGCACATCATGACACGGACGCGCGTGCGATGGACCCCCCGACCGACATCCGCTTTACCTGTCGGCCGCATTACCTTTTCTTTACACTCAGTGGATACGGACCGTGGTGACCGCCGCCGTCGCGCTCGGGAGGACGATCACGTTGCAGGGTCAGGGCATGCAGGCGGGGCCGCAGGTGCCCGCTCCACCCCCACTGCCACGGCAGGTCGCGCGGCACCCGGGGGAAGTGGTTCAGCCCGGACGCGGTCAGGCGGTGCGCGACTTGCGCGGCGCCGGCCGGGCCAAGGTTCCGGCGCAGGACGGGGACCACGAACAGGCGCCGGACGAGGCGTCGGAGGAGTTAGGGGACCGGCCCCGCGGCGGGCGGCGCGAGACCGGACCGCCCGGCGCGGAGCCCGCCGATACGACCGGGATGGATGCCCCTGCGGCGGAAGCCGCCGCGTTAGGGGAGCCCGGCTTGGCGCGCGAGCCCGCCGCAGTGCAGGAGCCCGCCGCAGTGCAGGAGCCCGGCGTGACGCGAGAGCCCGGCGCGGTGCGGGAGTTGCGGTACGCCGCGGGAGACCTGCTGGTCGTCTCAGGGCTGCCGGGGAGTGGAAAGAGCACCTTGATCCGGCGCGTGGTGACGGGCGTGGACGCGCACGGTGCTCGGGTGCGGCGGGTCGATTCGCAGGACACCAGGGATCGCTGGGAGCGACGGATGCCGGGCTGGTTGCCGTACGCCGGCTACCGGCCGCTCGTTCGCCTCACGCACTACGCGGGGCTGCGCCGGGCCGTGCGCTCCGGTGGCAGCGTCGTCGTCCACGACTGCGGGACGCTGCCGTGGGTACGGCGGTGGTTGGCCCGCTCCGCGCGCCGGCGCGGCGCCGGGCTGCACCTGGTGCTGCTCGATGTGCCGCCAAAGGTGGCCCTGGCCGGGCAGGCGGCACGCGGACGTGGAGTCTCCGGTTACGCCTTCGGCCGCCACCGGGCCGCGGTGGACCGGCTACGCGCGGACGCGCTCGCCGGCGGCGCGCCCGATGGCTGCGCATCGGCCGTCCTGCTCGACCGTGCGGCGGCCGAGACGCTGTGGGAGATCGGCTTCGCCTAGCGGGCCTGGCTCGGCTCACGGCTGCGGGCCGCTGACCGGGCGGGCCCGGCCCGTCGGGGAGGTGGGTCGAGCCCCGCGCCGGGTGGCGCATGTGCCGCACCGGGCGCGGGGCCGTAGCGCCTGCTGGGGTGTCAGCGCGCCGGGTGGACCTCGGCGGGCAGTGTCGTCGCGGTGCCGGGCAGCTTCGGTAGCTTCGGCAGGCCCTTCAGGTCGGGGGCGGGTAGTTCGCCACTGAGGAGGACCACGGTGGCGACGTTGACCGCGCCGGTCAGCGTCTGCTGCGCCGCGGGCACGATCGTCCGGGGCGTGCCGGCCTTGACGGCCTTCACCAGCGTGCTCACCCGCGCCTTGAGGTCGATGATCGCCTGGTTCCGCAGCCGCTCGGCCACCGGAGGGCGGTTCGTCGCACCGGACTGCGCGACGCTCTGCTTCCCGGGCTTGGCGGGCTTAGCCGGGGTGGCGGGCTTGCCGGGAGTCGTCTGGCCCCGCAACAAGACTGCAAGCGCCTTGTCGATGGCCTTGGTGTGCTGGGTCAGCTGGGCAGGGGACGGCTTGTGGCCCTTGGCCTCCAGTACGTCGCGGACCAACTCGCTGACCGGATTGAGCACGTTCCCCGTGCGGTTCAGGAGCTGTGACTGGGCGGCGGTCTTTGCCGGGCTGGGCTTTGGCGCGCTGACGGAGCGAGCGGGGGACTCGTCCTCGACCAGGGCGACGGCGGTGCCCGCGGAACCAAGCGCGAGGGCGGTGATCGCGGCTGATGAGACGAGAACGCCGGTCTTCCGGGAGATGCGCATGAGAAGGGTGTCCCTTCGTGTTGCTGGCAGATACCCCACCACCGTGTGAAGCGTGAGCACGGCGTGCAACTTGTCAACTACCGAGGGTGCCGTGTCGGTCGGCGCGTCAACCTCGACCCTGCCCCGCTCACCTGGGGATTCACCGTGGTGAGCGATGGCCCCGGGAGCGGGCCCGGGTGCAGCCGTTAGGGTGCGTAGCCAGGTTGGACGAGACGGCGGTTGGACGAGATGAGCATCCCTGAGCGGCACGAAACCTCCCCGGCTGCTGGCGGGTTTCCATGCAATGAACTGGAAGAGGTTTTGGCCGCCTCGCTCGCGCTTGGCCCGGACGGCCAGTGGAACGCGGGAGCGGGCGCACGCATCGTCGAGGTACTGGGGCGCAGCTCGCTATGGGTGCCCTTGCCCAAGGGCGGCGGCCCGGAAAGCCGCGACCTGGATCTGCCCGCCATCGAGTGGGACGGCGCGGCCTTCGTGCCGGTCTTCAGCTCCGCTGAGCAGTTCGCGTCGGCCACCGGCGGGCGACTGTCCTTCGCCATCGCCCCCGCCGTGGAGTTCGCGCGCGGGCTGCCGCCCCAGGTCGGCATCGCCGTCAATCCGGGCGGCACGGTCGGCGTCCCGCTGCCGCCGCCCGCCGTCGCCGAGCTGTGCCGCGTCGGCCGTGCCCCCCTGGACGGAGCCGCGTCCGGTGGCCGGGTGCTGCTCTACGAGCCGGACTGGCAGGACGAACCGGTGGACTTCCTGGCAGCCGCCGGCCTCGAATTCACCGCGACCCCGGGCCTACGGACCGCGCGCCGAGTCCTGGCCAGCGTCGAGGGCGGCGCCCCGCAGCTGTTCGTCGGGGTCGAGCTGGACCGCCCCGACCCCCAGGCGCGCGCCATGGTGCTCGATGCCCTGGGGCGGGCACTTGGCGCCGTCCCGGTGGCCTGGCCGGTGCAGCTCGTGCTCTTGGACATCGCCGATGACCCGGTGGCCGACTGGATGCTGGGCCGGGTGCGGCCATTCTTCGACCGGGACGTATGACGCCTTCCGGGAGCTGTCGATGGGGACTCGTAAGCTGGTTGGATGACCGGACGGGTGCGTGAAGGGCGCTGTCCGGTCAGCCAGCCGACAGAAGGGGCGTAACCAGGTGAGCGCGGGCGCGGACAGGGGGGTGCGCAGCGACTCGTATCTCGGCGGTGGCGGGCGACGCGAGGCAGGCGCACCAGCCGGGCCGGTCGAGGATGCGCTGCGGCAGGTCGCCCCGGGACGCTTCGACGCGTATGAACGCCTGCTCCAGGCCCTCGCCGAAGGCCAGGTTTGGATGCTGCTGTGGCACGGCCACCCGGGTTCGCCCGACGCCCAGTACGGCAACATGGACATTGACGGGCTCGGCTACGCCCCGTGTGTGACCTCCGCGCAAGAGCTCGCCGCCAGCGGCTGGAACCGCACGCACGAGGTGGTCCCCGGGCGGCGGGTCGCCGCCGCGCTCTTCTCCGACCGTTACGGGCTGTGGCTCAATCCGCACGCCCCGGGCGGCGGCGTCGGCATCCCCTGGCTCGATCTGCGGCGCATCGCGGGCGGGCTCGACCGGCTGCCCGCCGGGCCGCTTCGGGTGAGCGAACCCACCGTGGAGATCCACCAGTTCTACGCCCTACTCGGGCAGAACGCACACCGCACGCCCGCCGTACGCTCGTTGCGCCGCGCCTGGGTGCAGCCCGCGCTGGGCAGCCCGTATCTGGCCATCGGCCTGGATCTGTACGACACGCGTCAAGCCGCCGTGGAATCCGTACGGTTGATGATGCGCCAGTCGATCGGCGCGGTGCCCGATGGGCTGCCCGTTTCCACGGTCGCGATGGCCGATGCGTACGACCCGGTGGCGATGTGGATGCGGGCCAACAGCCGCCCGTTCTTCGACCGCGATCTCTACGGGGCCGCGCCCGCACCCACCGCGGGGTACGGCTACCCACCGCAACCTCAGTCCTACTGACCGTGCTGCGTCCCCGCGCTGCTGGTCGTCGGTGATGGTCCCCGACGCTGGCGCGTGGGCGCGGTGTTGACGCCCTACCCGGACCCGCCGCGCGCTGCCGCTTTCGTCATGGAACGCGCCATGGTGACGCATGCCCGCCACCATCGCGCCACGCCCTCGACCGTGCCTCTCGGGAAGCTCTCCTTCCGGTCGCCGCGACGCCCGTTCCTGACCGTAAGCGCCTGATCCCACGGTTCCGTCTGGTCGTTGTCACCCCGTTTATCCGCCATGACTGTTCGGATAGCGGAACCTTGCTGGCCACATCACAGTTGCGCATCCATTACCGGTGAGGTCTGGCGGGTGATCGCAGCAGCGTTGAAGACTCCCGCTCCAAGGGGCGTGTGCCGCGTCACACACCCCGAACGGGTGAAGCGTGCCGAGTGAACTTCCCAGTTCGTCCGCACTCATGCGCAGAGCTCGTGCCAGCGTTCTCGCACGACGCCTCTGCACGGTCGCGAGGACGGCTCTCGCACCACGGCTTTCGCACCACCGTCGGTACTCGCACACCAAGATCAACCTTTGTGCACCAGCTCGGCAGTTTTGTACCAACTGACGTGAACGCAGCAACTGATGTGAACCAGGCCGCTCCAGCGGCGGGCGTGGGCCGGTCACCACCGGCCGAGAGGGGTCTCCACCACGATGACGGCACCACTGCACGACACGAGCGCGGCCGAGACCGCGGCTGTCGATGTCGCGGCTGACGCCCCGGCCAAGGAGATCTCGGGCCGTTCGCCCGCCCAAATCGCATGGGTGCGGCTCAAGCGGGACAAGATCGCGCTGGCTGGTGGCTGCGTCGTCCTGTTCCTGGTCCTGGTCGCGATCTTCGCCCCGCTGATCGTTGACTGGTTCGGCCACCCACCCAACGAGTTCCACGACGATGAGGGCACCGTCGATTCCCTGCTCGGCGGCCAGCCGGTCGGCGACTGGGGCGGCATGAGCAAGGACTTCCTGTTCGGAGTCGAGCCCGTCAACGGCCGCGACACCTTCAGCCGCGTGGTCTACGGCACCCGCATCTCGCTGATCGTGGCCTTCCTCGCAGCCATCTTCGCGGTGCTGCTCGGCACCATCTTCGGCGTCATCGCCGGCTACTTCGGCGGCATCGTTGACACGGTCATCAGCCGCACCATGGACCTGCTGCTCGCCTTCCCGCAGTTGCTGTTCATCCTGTCGCTGGTCTCGGTGGTGCCCGCCGAGATGTGGGGACTGAGCGGTTCCGGGGTGCGCATCGGCGTGCTGATCGTGGTGATCGGGTTCTTCGGCTGGCCCTACGTCGGCCGCATCGTGCGCGGCCAGACCCTGTCACTGCGTGAGCGTGAGTACGTGGAGGCGGCACAGAGCCTGGGCGCCGGCCGCCGCTACATCCTGTTCAAGGAACTGCTGCCCAACTTGGTCGCGCCGATCACGGTCTACATGACGCTGATGATCCCGACCAACATCCTCACCGAGGCCGCCCTGAGCTTCCTGGGCGCAGGCGTCACGCCGCCCACCGCCTCCTGGGGACAGATGCTGTCAACGGCGGTGCGTACGTACGAGATCGCGCCCATGTTCATGATCTTCCCCGGCCTAGCCATCTTCGTGACGGTGTTGGCCTTCAATCTCTTCGGCGACGGCGTCAGGGACGCCCTCGATCCCAAGGGGAGCCGTTGATTCCATCGCTCCACCGGCAGTTCCACGACGCCACGCAAAGAGCCACACAAAGAAACGTCACCACCACGGAGGTTGCGAGATCGTGACAACCCATCGCACATCGAAGCGCAGACTGGCCATCGGGTCGGCCGTCGCCGTCGCGGCTCTGCTGACCACCGCTGGCTGCGGTGGCGGCGACGACAAAGAAAAAAAGGGCAGCGGCCCCGGCTACAACGCCGCGGTCGGCAAGATCGCCAACCCGTCCGAGAAGAAGGGCGGCACGCTCAAGTTCATCGGCACGCAGGACGCCGACTCCTGGGACCCGCAGCGCGGCTACTACGGCTTCGTGTGGGACTACGCCCGGTTCTACACACGCCAGTTGATCACTTACAAACCCGCCCCCGGCGAAGGCAGCCAGGAGCTCGTGCCGGACATGGCCACCGCGACGGCCAAGATCAGCGAGGGCGGCAAGCGGTACGAGTACACGCTGCGTGACGGCCTGAAGTGGCAGGACGGCAAGCCGATCACGTCGAAGGACATCAAGTACGGCATTGAGCGGATCTGGGCCCAGGACGTGCTGTCCGGCGGCCCGATCTACCTCAAGGAGGTGCTCGACCCCAAGGGCGAGTACAAGGGCCCGTACAAGGACAAGGACCCGGAGAAGCTGGGTCTGAAGGCCATCGAGACCCCGAACGACAAGACCATCGTCTTCAAGTTGCCCAAGCCCAACGGTGACTTCGAGCAGATGCTGGCGATGCCGGCCGCCTCCCCGGTCCCCAAGGACAAGGACACCGGGTCGCGCTACGGTCAGAAGCCGTTCTCGTCGGGCCCGTACCAGTGGGTCTCCTACGAGAGCAACAAGTCGATGGTCCTGACCCGCAACCCCCACTGGAAGAAGTCCTCGGACCCCGTCCGCAAGGCGCTGCCGGACAAGGTCACGCTGACCCTCATCACCAACTCCGATGAGATGGACAAGCGCCTGATCAAGGGCAACTACGACGTGGACCTCAACGCGACAGGCGTCGGCCAGGCGGGCCGCGTGGAGGCGCTGCGTAAGCACAAGGGCAACATCGACAACCCGCTCACCGGGTTCATCCGGTACGCGGTCTTCCCGCAGACCGTGGAGCCGTTCAACAACATCGAGTGCCGTAAGGCGGTCATCTACGGCGCGGACAAGAAGTCGCTCCAGACCGCGCGCGGTGGCCCGCAGGGCGGTGGCGACATCGCCACCAACATGCTGCCGCCGGTCGTCAAGGGCTCCGACCCCAAGTACGACCCGTACGGTGCCCTGGAGAACAACGGCGGCCCGGACACCGCCAAGGCCAAGGAAGCGCTGAAGAAGTGCGGTAAGCCCAACGGCTTCGAGACCACCATCGCGGTGCGCAACAACAAGCCCGTCGAGGTGGCCACCGCCGAGTCGCTCCAGGCATCGCTGTCGAAGATCGGCATCAAGGCCAACATCGCGCCGTACGACGGCTCGCAGACGCCGGGCATCATCGGTAACCCGAAGGTGGTCAAGAGCAAGAACTACGGGATCATCATCATGGGCTGGGGCCCTGACTTCCCGACCGGCCAGGGCTTCTCGATGCCGCTGGTCCACAGCAAGTACATCCTGAACAACGGCAACAACAACTACAGCATGCTCAACGACCCCAAGATCGACGCCAAGTTCACCGAGGCCGAGGCCGAGCTGGACGAGAACAAGGCCGCCGAGATCTACACCGAGATGAACAAGATGGTCTCGGAGAAGGCCGTGTACCTGCCGTTCGTGTTCGAGAAGAACATCATCTGGCGCAGCAGCAGGCTCACCAACGTCTACACGGCCCACGCGTACAACGGCCGTTACGACTACTCGGCGCTGGGCGTCGTCAAGTGATCGCCACCACCCGCATCCGCAGGTCTGGCGCCAGGCCACCCGCATCCCGGCGCACCCGCCGCTAGGCACGAAGGGCAGGTGATGGCCGCGTTCCGCGGCGGGGAACTACCGGATCACCTCCGGTAGTTCCCCGCCGCGGCCGGGCCGAGAGCAGTGCTCGCATACCTCATCCGGCGGCTATTCGCCGTCGTCCTGACACTGATGGTCGTCATCTTGGTGACCTTCGGCATCTTCTTCATCATCCCGAAGTGGACCGGCGTCGATCCGGCGACGATGTACGTCGGCAAGCAGGCGGACGCACAGGCCATCGAGGCCATTCGCCAAAAGCTCGGGCTCGACGACCCGATCATCGTCCAGTTCTGGGAGTTCCTGCGTGGCTTGTTCGTCGGCCGCGACTACACCAGCGGTGCCGACACCGTGCACTGCTCCGCTCCCTGCTTCGGCTACTCCTTCCGGAACGAGCAGCCCATCTGGCCGGTCCTGACCGACCGGCTGCCGGTCACCTTCGGCCTCGCCGGCGGCGCGGCCATCTTGTGGGTGTTCGGCGGCGTGGCCACCGGCATCGTCTCCGCGCTCAAGCGGGGCACGTTGTGGGACCGCTCGGCCATGACCGTCGCCCTCGCGGGCGTCTCGCTCCCCATCTACTTCACCGGCGTCGTCTCGCTGGCGATCTTCTCCTACCAACTCGACTGGGTGAGCAACGAGTACACCGAGTTCGGCGTCAATCCCGGCGACTGGTTCAGCGGGATGATCCTGCCCTGGGTCACGCTCGCCTTCCTGTACGCGGCGATGTACGCCCGACTCACCCGGGCCACCATGCTCGAAGTGCTCGGCGAGGATTACATCCGTACCGCTCGCGCCAAGGGGCTGCGTGAACCGGTCGTCATCGGCAAGCACGCGATGCGCTCGACGATGACCCCGGTCCTGACCATCCTGGGCATGGACCTGGGCGCCCTGATCGGCGGCGCGATCCTTACCGAGACCACGTTCAGCCTGCCCGGCCTCGGCCAGGCGGCGGTGCGAGCGATCAGCGAACGCGACCTGCCACTCGTCCTGGGAGTCACGCTGCTCACGGCGGGCGCCGTCGTCATCGCCAACCTCATCGTGGACCTCTTGTACGCCGTGATCGACCCCCGAGTGAGGCTCTCATGACGACGGATTCCACCCCGGGACCCGTGCCCGGCCCCACGGTCGGCAAGACCAGCGGCACACCAGCGGGCAAGACCAGCGCGGTGGGTGAGCCGGTACGGCCCGGCGCCCCCGACTCGAACGTCTTCCTCGACGTGCGGGACCTCAAAATTCACTTCCCGACCGACGATGGCCTGGTCAAGTCCGTGGACGGGCTCTCGTTCCAGTTGGAGCGCGGCAAGACGCTGGGCATCGTCGGCGAGTCGGGCTCGGGCAAGTCGGTCACCTCGCTGGGCATCATGGGGCTGCACACCGTCGGCCAGTACGGCCGGGGCAAGGCGCAGATCTCCGGCGAGATCTGGTTCGACGGCAAGGAACTGCTGAGCGCCCAGCCGGACGACGTGCGGCGGCTGCGGGGCCGCGAGATGTCGATGATCTTCCAGGACCCGCTGTCCGCGATGCACCCCTACTTCACGGTCGGCGCGCAGATCGTCGAGGCGTACCGGGTGCATCACACCGTGGACAAGAAGGCGGCCAAGCGGCGCGCGATCGAACTGCTCGACCGAGTCGGCATCCCGCAGCCGGACCGTAGGGCGGACGACTATCCGCACCAGTTCTCCGGCGGCATGCGGCAGCGCGCGATGATCGCCATGGCGCTGGCGAACAACCCAGAGCTGCTGATCGCCGACGAGCCGACCACCGCCCTTGACGTCACCGTGCAGGCGCAGATCCTCGACCTGATCCGGGATCTGCAAAAGGAATTCGGCTCGGCCGTCATCATCATCACCCATGACCTGGGCGTCGTCGCCGAGCTTGCCGACGACATCCTGGTCATGTACGGCGGCCGATGCATCGAGCGCGGACCGGCCGAGAAGGTCTTCTACGAGCCCCAGCACCCCTACACCTGGGGCCTGTTGGGCTCCATGCCGCGCATCGACCGCGATCAAACGGCGCGGCTGATTCCCGTCAAGGGCTCCCCGCCCAGCCTCATCAACGTGCCGAACGGCTGCGCCTTCAACCCTCGCTGTCCGTACGCGGACATACCCGAGGACAACCGCACCCGCACCGAACGGCCTGAATTGAGGGAGGTCGGCAGCCACCACTTCTCCGCGTGCCACATGACGCAGGAGGAGCGGACGCGGATCTGGACCGAAGAGATTGCGCCCAAGCTATGAAGGACCAAGCTGTGTCGGAGAACAACGTGACGTTGCACAAGCAGCGGCCCGCCGATGGCGAGCCCCTGCTCAAGGTGACCGGCCTGGTCAAGCACTTCCCGATCACCAAGGGCCTGCTGCGCAGGCAGGTCGGCGCGGTGCAGGCCGTGGACGGGCTGTCCTTCGACGTACGGGCAGGTGAGACGCTGGGCGTGGTCGGCGAGTCCGGCTGCGGCAAGTCCACCATGGGCCGGCTGATCACCCGGCTGCTCGAACCCACCGGCGGCAAGATCGAGTTCCAGGGCAAGGACATCTCGCACCTGAACGTCGCCGGGATGCGCCCGTTGCGACGCGACGTCCAGATGATCTTCCAGGACCCGTACTCATCGCTGAATCCGCGGCACACGGTCGGCACGATCGTCGGCGCGCCATTCAAGCTGCAAAAGATCAACCCCGATGGCGGCATCAAGAAGGAGGTCCAGCGACTCCTTGCGCGGGTGGGCCTCAACCCGGAGCACTACAACCGCTATCCGCACGAGTTCTCCGGCGGGCAGCGGCAGCGCATCGGCATCGCCCGTGCGCTGGCCCTCAACCCGAAGCTGGTCGTCGCGGACGAACCGGTCTCGGCGCTCGATGTGTCGATCCAGGCTCAGGTGGTCAACCTGCTGGATGACCTTCAGGACGAGTTGGGCCTGACGTACGTGATCATCGCGCACGACCTCTCGGTGATCCGGCACGTATCGGACCGGATCGCGGTGATGTACCTGGGCAAGATCGTCGAGTTGACCGACCGCAAGTCGCTGTACGAGCGGCCGATGCACCCGTACACCCGGGCGCTGCTGTCAGCGGTACCGGTGCCCGACCCCAAGCGGCGCGCCAAGCGCGAGCGGATTTTGCTGCTGGGCGATGTGCCCTCGCCCATATCCCCGCCGAGTGGTTGCCGGTTCCACACTCGGTGCTGGAAGGCGACGGTGGTGTGCACCGTGGAGGAACCGCCACTGATCGCCCTGAAGACCGGCCACCAGGTGGCATGCCACCACCCGGAGAACCACGAGGACCTCAAGCCCGACGATGCCGCGCTGCCTGTCGCGGTAAAGGGCGGCCCTGCACGGACGGCGCAGCCGGCGGCAGTGGCTGAGTCTGTCGCAGTGGCTGAGCCGGCGGCGGCGGACAAGTCAGCATCAGCGGTCGTGGACGAGCCGGCGGCCGTGGCCGAGTCGGCGGGGCCGGGGCTGGCGAAGCCGGGGCTGGACAAGAAGCTGTCCGCCAAGGACGCGAAGCCGAAGCAGTCGGCCGACACCGCGGTGGCCGGTGCGAAGCCGGCGGCGGCCACGGCCGATGAGCCGGCGGGCCAGGCCGGGGAGCCCGAGCGGCAGGAGGGTGCCGAGGGCTCCGGCGGCTCGGCCGGCAAGGAGTGAGCCCCGCGGGGCGGCGACCCTGCGGGCAAGTGACGGTGGTGGAGGAGGCCGGGAGCGGCTGGCGTGGCCGGTGGAGGAGGTCGGTCGCGGTTGCCGATGGCGGGATGGTGGGCCGGATCACTGCCGCTCGGATCGGGGCATCCCGGACCCACGGGGTAAAAATAGCGGGTGCTCACTGACCTGTTCACGCCATCCGTGCTGCGCTCCATGGACCTCGCCGGGATCTTCGTCTTCGCGATGTCGGGCGCACTGCTCGCCGTACGCAAGAACTTCGACATCTTCGGCATAGCCGTGCTGGCCGAGGTCACCGCGTTGGGCGGCGGGCTGATCCGGGACCTGATCATCGGGGCCGTGCCGCCCGCCGCCTTCGCCGACCTCGGCTACTTCGTGACTCCGCTGATCGCCGCGGGCCTGGTGTTCTTCCTTCACCCCGAGGTGGAGCGGATCAACGGGGCGGTAGGGATCTTCGATGCGGCGGGCCTTGGCCTGTTCTGTGTCGCGGGCACGACCAAGGCCCATGCGTACGGGTTGAGCCTGACCGCATCGGTCGCCCTGGGCATCGCCACGGCGGCTGGCGGCGGCGTGCTGCGGGACGTACTGGCCAATGAGATCCCCTCGCTGCTGCGTTGGGACCGCGAGATCTATGCCGTACCGGCCCTGGTGGGCTCGTCGGTGGTGGCCCTGCTGCTGCACTTTGACGCGTTGAGCGGCGGCACCAGCGCGCTGGCCGCGATGCTGGCGTTCGGGCTGCGGCTGTGTGCGATGCGCTTCGGTTGGCGCGCGCCGCGGGCGTGGAACCGGCGTAGTGCGGCGCAAGAAGAGGCTTAGCGGGAGAAGATCAGAGGAAAAGTCAGAGGAAGAACTGCGAAGGGAGCGGTGTGGATATTCCGTAGGAAATGGCGCGTAAATGGCGTCGAAGTGGCGGAGAAAACGGCGCAGCAAGTGCGGCGGGAAGGGCGAACCTACCCGCCGGTAATCAACCCGTGTACCGTGCTCGTCATGGCACAGGCAACCATCGGTAACAGCGAGTTCGACCGGGACACGGTGGTGACCCGCCGCGTCCCTGGCCCAGGCTCCGACGCCGAACCCGGCGCCGATCACACCGGGGCCCTCGCGGCCTACGACGTTGACCTCTCCGCACGGTGGAGCATCCTCAAGGCACTCAACGGCGGCTACCTGCTGGCCGTGCTCGGCCGCGCGCTGGGGGATGCGCTCGCACATCCCGACCCGTTCACGATCACGGCGCACTACCTGACCGCCTCGCAGCCGGGCCCCGCCGTCATCCGCACCGAGTCGATACGCACCGGCCGCACCCTCTCCACAGGCCAGGCATCCCTCGTCCAAACCGATGAGAGCGGCGCAGAGGTGGAGCGCATCCGCGTACTGGCCACCTACGGGGATCTGGGCGCCCTGCCCAACGACGTACGCACGGCCGCCACGCCGCACGCCATGCCCTCGTACGAGAACTGCCTGGGCGCCGACGACGCCCCCGATGGGCAGCCTTCGCTGGCCAACAGCTCCGAGATCGTCGGCCGGTTCGACATGCGCCTCGACCCGGCGACCGCGGGCTGGGCGATCGGCCAGCCCAGCGGGCTTGGCGACATGCGTGCTTGGTTCGGCCTCGCTGATGGCCGGGACCACGACCCGCTGTCCCTGCTGCTGGCGGTGGACGCGCTGCCGCCCACCGCGTTCGACCTGGGGCTGAGCGGCTGGGTGCCCACGGTGGAGCTCACCGCCCACATACGCCGCCGCCCCGCCCCCGGTCGGCTACGGGTCTTCGTCGCCACCCGCAACCTGGCGTGCGGCTTCCTGGAGGAGGACACCCAGGTGTGGGACAGCGCGGACCAACTGGTAGCGCAGGGACGCCAGTTGGCGCGGGTCAAGCTGGGGTAGCGGCTGCTGCGGGCTGGCTGCTGACTGCCAACCCCGCGGCCCGCGCGCTCCGTTCACTGTCCGGGCCCCAGCGCCTCATGCCACACTGATCGACATGGGGGATCTCGCGCTGACCTTCGATGACGGCACCGTCGCCTGGCTGCACCTCACCCCGGTCGCCGACGGGGCACGTCCTGCGGCGCCGCCTGCGGCTCCTGGGGGCGCTGGTGGCCCTGGTAGTTCCGGTGGCCCGGAGGGCCCTGATGACAGGCGGAATCCGGGTGCCAGCGGTTCAGGTGGTGCCAGTGATTCAGGTGGTGCCAGCGGTTCACGTGCGGGCAGTCCGGCCAGTGGCGCGCCTGCTGACTCGTACGGTGCGCCGCGACCCGATCTCGAACTGCCCGCTGGTTTCGGCGGCGCCCGAGCGATCAGCGCCGATGGCAGGACCGCCCGGGCCCTCACCGCGGGCGGTCAGGCGCTGGTGACCGCGCTACGCCCGCTCGGCGGGGTGCTGGAGAGCATCCACCAGTCCCTCGCGGACTCCGCGCGCCGCCCGGACGAGGTCACGGTGGAGTTCGGCGTCACGCTGGGCACCGACCTCAGCCTCGGCGTCTTCACCGGCAAGGGCGAGGCCAACTTCACCGTCTCCGCCACCTGGAACCTCGGTCCGACGTCGCCGTAGGGTGGCGGCCCCCTAGGCCGGCCCCCAGGCCGGCAAAACCCGGCCCGTCCCATCCCGATCTATCTCGTCCCATCCCATCCCATCCCGACCCGGCTTGGCCGGCTCCAGGCGGGTGGCGTTGCGCCGCCGGTGGAGCGGTCCCTCCGGACGCCGAAGGCCCCATCGTCACCCTCCCCAAGTCGAAGCCGTACACCTACCCGGCGGGCGAGGCGTGCCCCTTCCGGGCCCGGGGCGAGGCGACGTGTGTCCCTTCCGGGCCCGGGGCCGGGCCGATTTCCCGGTCAGCGAACTGCGGGCGTGGGGGCCGAGTCAGTCGTCGAGGCCGTGCAGAAACCCCGTCAGCGCCCCGGTCAGCTCCGCAGGGGCGTCCTCCTGGACCAGATGCCCGGCTCCTTCGATGAGGCGAAGGCGGGCGCCAGGGATGAGGGAGGCCAGTTCGTGCGCCTTGGCGACGGGAATCCAGGCGTCGTCGGTGCCCCAGCAGACAAGTACCGGTAGCCGGAGTTCGCCATAGCGACCCTGGATCTCGTCCGTGTAGCGCTGGTCGTTTTGTGCGATCTGCCGGTAGAAGGCGGGCTGCCCCGCGTCGCCGCACCACGGTTCGACCAGTCGGTCGAGAACGGCCGGGTGCAGCCCATGGGCGCTTGCGGAACTGACGTACTCACGTAGCAGCGCACGGTGCAGGCTGGGCGGCAACTGCCCGAACACCTCGGCATTGTCGCCCAGCAGCCGATACGAGGCCGAGCCCCAGGGGGCCAGCGCCACGGGGTCCACGAGGGCCAGCGCCCGGTACGGGGCGCCGTGCAGCAGATGGGCGCGGAGCGCGACGCAGCCGCCGAAGTCGTGTGCGATGACGTACGGGGCGGGAAACGCGTGCGGCGTGGCGAAGGGGGCCCCGCTGCTTCCATCCGATCCCGGAGCCTGTTGCGGGCTCTCGTCTGCGCCGCCCGGATGCAGGCCCCAGTGCGCCAGCAACTCCACAAAGACGGACGCCTGCGAGGCCAGGGACACGTCCTGCCCCTCGTGCCGGTCGGACGTGCCGTAGCCGGGCATGTCCCACACCAGTACGCGATACCGGTCGGCCAGCGAACGGGCGACACCGCGCCAGACGTACGACGAGAACGGCGTGCCGTGCAGCAGGATAACGGGCGGCGCGTCGGGCGCGCCGAGTTCCGCCCAACGCACGGTGCCGGCGGACGAGAGGTATGTACGATCCAGTGCCCAGGATGTCATGTCCGTAATGCTAGTAACTCATTACAGGCTCGTCGAGCCTGTACGGGGCGCCACCGCCGGCCTGTCCGTGGCTGTGGGTACGGGGCATGGGGCGCGGAGCGCGGAGCCCAACGGGGCACGGAGCACGCACGGGCACGGAGCCCCCACGGGGCACGAGCCGCGGGGCCCTACGGGGCGCGGAGCCCCACGGGGCACGGGGCACGGAGCCCCACGGGGCACGGAGCACGGAGCGCGGAGCACGAGCCGCGGGGCCCTACGGGGCACGGAGCACGGAGCCATGGGGCCACGGGCCACGGAGCGCGCGGGGCCTTACGGAGCACGGGGCCACGGAGCCCCACGGGGCACGGAGCACGGGGCACGGAGCACGGAGCACGGAGCACGGAGCACGAGAGACCGTCACGGGGCACGGAGCCGCGGGGCGGCCCTCGGAGGGGCCCGTGGGCGCCCCGCGTAGGCCCGGTGGACACGTCGTGGACACCTCGTGGGCGCCGGGGCGGCGCACCGGCGCTTGGCTCCGTCACCGGGTGCCACCTGGGGCAACAGCGTCCGCGCCGGGCTCGTGCTCGGCTGCGTAGGGTTTCCGAGCCTCCACGCGCCTGCCGTGCACGCCGTTGCGGCTCGTAGAATCGTCCGCATCATGGCCTACCTCGACCACGCCGCCACCACCCCGATGCTTCCGGAGGCGGTGCGGGCGATGACTGACCAGCTCGCCGTCACCGGCAACGCCTCCTCGTTGCACGCCGCCGGGCGGCGTGCGCGCCGCACCGTGGAGGAGTCCCGCGAATCGCTTGCCGCGGCGTTGGGCGCCCGCCCCAGTGAGGTGGTTTTCACCGCGGGCGGCACCGAGTCCGACAACCTGGCCGTCAAGGGCCTCTACTGGGCCCGGCGCGCCGCCGACCCGGCCCGTACCCGGGTGCTCGCCAGCCCCGTCGAGCACCATGCGGTGCTGGACGCGGTGGACTGGCTCGCCACGCACGAGGGCGCGCGGGTGGAGTGGCTGCCGGTTGACGCGTACGGCAGGGTCAGTCCCGACGCGCTCCGTGCGGCCATCGCCCGTGACCCGTCCGATGTGGCGCTGGCGACCGTGATGTGGGCCAACAACGAGATCGGCACGATCATGCCGGTGGTGGAACTGGCCGCCGTTGCGCGCGAGTTCGATGTGCCGCTGCACGCGGATGCGGTACAGGCGTTCGGCCAGGTCGAGCTGGACTTCGCGGCCTCCGGGCTCGCTGCGATGACCGTGACCGGACACAAGATCGGCGGCCCGTACGGGATTGGGGCGCTGTTGCTCGGTCGCGCCTATGCGCCCGTTCCGCTGCTGCACGGCGGTGGCCAGGAGCGGCACGTGCGCTCGGGGACGCTGGACGTGCCCGCCATAGCGGCGTTCGCGGTGGCCGGAGAGCTGGCCGCCGCGCGCCGTGAGGACTTCGCACACGAGATCGGCGCGCTGCGGGACACGCTCATCGCGGCCGTCACCGAGACGGTCCCGGACGTGGTGCTGGGCGGCGACCCCGACCCGGCGGGCCGACTGCCCGCTAACGCGCACTTCTCCTTCCCCGGCTGTGAGGGAGATTCCTTGCTGCTGCTGCTCGACGCCCAGGGCATCGAGTGTTCTACGGGCTCTGCCTGTACGGCTGGTGTCGCCCAGCCGAGCCATGTGGTGCTCGCCACGGGCTCCTGTCCGGAGTTGGCGCGCGGCACGCTGCGGTTCTCGCTGGGGCACACCTCGACGAAGGCGGATGTGGAGGCAGTGGGGGCAGTCATCGGCCCCGCGGTCGCACGCGCCCGCAGCGCGGGGCTGAGCTAGCGGTTCGCGCCCCGGCGCCGGGGCGCGAACCGCTGGCCGAAGGGTCCGTACGGTGCGACGGGGCCCGCGTTCCACACGACGCTCCGTACGGCGCGGCAGGGCGGGCGTTCCATACGAGGCTCCGTACGGCGCTCCGTACGGCGCGACAGCGCCGGGGGCCCCACACGACGGAGCGAGGCCGCAGCCCACAAAGACGGGACGTGGCCGCTCGGAAAGAGCCGTGGCCGCCCGGGAAGGAACCGTCGCGACGCGCGGTCCCGCACACCCGTACCCTGGGACCGTTATGACTGACTTCCCGGGCGCCCCTGACCCCTCCGCTCCGCGCGACGGCCGTCGCCTTCGCGTACTAGCCGCCATGTCCGGCGGCGTTGACTCCGCCGTCGCCGCCGCGCGGGCCGCCGAGGCCGGGCACGAGGTGACCGGCGTGCACCTCGCGTTGTCCGCCAACCCGCAGTCGTTCCGTACCGGTGCGCGCGGTTGCTGCACCATCGAGGACTCGCGGGACGCGCGCCGTGCGGCCGACGTGATCGGCATCCCGTTCTACGTCTGGGACCTGGCCGAGCGGTTCCGGGAGGACGTGGTCGAGGACTTCGTCGCCGAGTACGCGGCGGGTCGCACTCCGAACCCGTGCCTGCGCTGCAACGAGAAGATCAAGTTCGCGGCGCTGCTCGACAAGGCGCTCGCCCTCGGCTTCGACGCGGTGTGCACCGGTCATTACGCCACCGTCGTCACCCGCGACGACGGCTCCCGGGAACTGCACCGCGCCTCCGATCTGGCCAAGGACCAGAGCTATGTCCTCGGCGTGCTGGATGACCGGCAACTCGCGCACGCGATGTTCCCGCTCGGCGACACCCTCACCACCAAGGGCGAGATTCGCGCGGAGGCGGAGCGGCGCGACCTGGCCGTCGCGAAGAAGCCCGACAGTCACGACATCTGCTTCATCGCCGACGGCGACACTCAAGGCTTCCTAGCCAAGCGGCTGGGCATGGCGGAGGGCGACATAGTGGACGAGGACGGCGCCAAGCTGGGCACCCACGAGGGTGCGTACGGCTTCACCATCGGCCAGCGCAAGGGCCTACGCCTCGGCGTGCCCGCCGCCGATGGCAAGCCCCGCTATGTGCTCGATATCTCCCCGGTGAACAACACCGTCACGGTCGGACCGGCCGACGCGCTCGACATCACGGCGCTGACCGCGATCAAGCCCCGTTGGTGCGGCACCCCGCCGTCAGGCCCCGGCACGTACACCGCCCAGCTTCGCGCCCACGGCAGCGAGACGGCGGTCGCGGCGGAACTGGTGGACGACGCCCTGAAGGTCAGCTTCACGGAGCCGGTACGCGGCGTGGCCCCGGGCCAGGCGATCGTGCTGTACGACGGGACGCGGGTGGTGGGCTCGGCGACGATCGCCCAGACGGAACGCCGGGCTCCGGCCCGCTTGGCTTGAACGGGACCACCCCATCCACCGCGCGGCGAACACCCACCGCGCGGCGAACAGGTGAGCGCAGGGGAACGCGGCGCGCGGTCTCCCTCGTACAGTGACGCGTATGAATATCTGTGTCTTTTGCTCCGCCGCCGACCTGGATGAGCGCTATGTCGGGCCAGCCCGTGAGTTCGCGGAGCTGCTCGGCAAGGGCGGTCACACGATGGTCTGGGGCGGGTCCGAGGCCGGGCTCATGAAGGTCATGGCCGATGGGGTGCAGCAGCATGGCGGGCGGCTGGTCGGGGTGTCTGTGGAGTTCCTCCGGGCCAAGGCGCGCCGGAACGCCGACGAGATGCTGATCACCAAGGACCTGGCCGAACGCAAGGCGCAGCTCCTCGCGCGCGCCGACGCGATCGTGATCATGGTGGGTGGTACGGGAACGCTGGACGAGGCGACCGAGATCCTGGAGTTGAAGAAGCACGGGTTGCACACCAAACCGGTAGTGCTGCTGAACGCGGCGGGCTTCTACGACGGCCTCAAGCAGCAGTTCCAGCGGATGGAGCAGGAGGGCTTCCTGCCCCTTCCGCTGACCGACCTGGTGTTCTTCGCGGAGGACGGGGTGGGCGCGCTGGCGTACCTGGAGGAGCAGGCAGGCGTACGCCCCTGACGGCCGGCTAGGCGTCGCGCGGGTCCGTGACGACGGTCACGGCGTCGGCGGCGTTGGCGGCGTTGGCGGGGCCATGGTGGTCGCCGGAGCGGGGTGCGCGGGAGACGGCCTCGCACGGATGACGGCTTGGTCGCCTCGCGGTCCGAACAGGTGCAGAATCTCCACGGCGCTCGCGTTGGCCGGGCCGAACCAGTGCGGTTCTGTCGTGTCGAACTCGGCCACCTCACCGGGGTGGAGCGTGCACTCCTGTTCACCGATGATGAGGCGTAGCTCGCCCGCGAGCACGTAGAGCCACTCGTAGCCGTCGTGGGTCACCAAGGTCGGCTCGCGAGGAGCCAGCACCTGCTTGAACACCTGCACCCGGCCCGGATACTGCGTCAGCGGTACGAGGATGCTGCCGTGACCCTTGCGCACGGGCTTGAGGTGCACCCGAGGGTCACCGCTGGCCGGCGCGGCCACCAGTTGGTCGAGTGCGATGCGGTACGTACGCGCGAGCGGGATGAGCAGGTCAAGGGTGGGGCGCCGGTTGCCCGACTCAAGCCGTGACAGCGTGCTCACCGACATCCCGGTCGTCGCCGCAAGCGCCTCCAGCGTGAGTCCACGGTCCCGGCGCAGCGTGCGCAACCGGGGGCCGATGCCATCGATGATCTGCTGTAGCTCCGCGTCCATGGAGCCCATTTTGCAGTTTCCGCAAAGGTACTGGGCAGCGGTTGCCCCCGGGCCTGAGCCTTGCCGGGCAGATGTTCCCCGGAAAAAAGAGGTAGGCCGTGACCGCGACGACTCAGTCCATACCGTCCCCTTTGAGCGCGCGCAGACGCTGGACGGTGCTGGCCGTCTGCTGTCTGAGCATGTTCCTGGTGGGCCTTGACACCACCATCGTCAACGTGGGCCTGCCCGCCATCGGGCGCGGCCTGGATATCGGCACCCGCAGCCTCGAATGGACCGTGGACGCGTACACCCTCATGCTGGCCAGCCTCCTGATCTCCTCCGGTGCGCTGGCGGATCGCTTCGGACGGCGGCGGGTGTTCCAGTTCGGGTTGGTCGTGTTCGGCGCATCCTCACTGGTTTGCGCGATCGCCCCCTCGGCGGGCGTGCTCATCGCGGCCCGTGCCGGTCAGGGGATCGGAGCCTCGATGCTCAGCCCGGTGGCGCTCGCGATCGTGGTGAACGCGATGCCCGACCCCAAGGAGCGCGCGCAGGCGATCGGTGTCTGGGCGTCGGTCTTCGGGCTCAGCATGGCCGCAGGACCTGTCGTAGGCGGCGCGCTCATCGCGGCCTTCGGCTGGCGCTCGGTGTTTTGGATCAATGCGCCGATCATCGTGACCGCCCTCGTACTCACCGCGGTGTTCGTACCGGAGTCCCGGGCGCAGCGGGCGCCGCGACCCGACCTCCCCGGGCAGGCCCTGCTGACCGTGGTCATCGGGGCCTCGATCGGCGTCCTGATCGAGGGGCCGCACATCGGTTGGACGTCGCCCCCGGTGCTGGGCGGTTGCGCGCTCGTCGCCGTGGCGGCGGTCGGATTCGGGTACGTCGAGTCCCACCGGCCCGAACCCCTGATGGACCTACGGCTCTACCGGCGCTTGGCCTTCAGCAGCGCGGTCCTGGGCGCCATGGCGATCTTTGTGTCCCTCAACGTGACGCTCCTGCTCAACACCTTCTACCTGCAACACGCTCGGGGATGGACACCACTGGCCGCCGGCCTTGCGACCTTGCCCATGGCCGTCGGAGCGACCATCTGCGCACCCCTGGCCGGCCGGTTGGTCGGACGTACCGGACCGCGGCTGCCGCTGGCGCTGGCCGGCGGCTTCACCACGGTCGGCGGACTCTGCCTAACCGGACTCGACCAGCACACGAGCGTGCTGCTGCTTTTGCTGGCATATCTGCTCATCGGCATCGGATTCGGCTTCGCCAACGCCCCGATCACCAACACCGCAGTGAGCGGGCTGCCCCCCGAGCGGGCTGGGGTGGCCGGAGCGATCGCCTCCACCGCCCGCCAATTCGGCTCCGCGCTGGGCATCGCCATCGCCGGCGGTCTGGTCGCCGGCGCCACCCCGACGGGGCTCGCGCACGCTTCCCGCCCTGGCTGGGTCCTGGTCGCCACCTGCGGACTGTTCCTGTTCTTCGTGGCCCACGCGTCCCGGCCGCGGCCGAAAACCCTGCGCCCCGCGCCCCCGCTAGCGCAGCGAGCAGTCTGATCCGCTGCCCCGTGCTGCTGTGCATGGCAGGGTGACGGACGCTCATGAGCGCTGCCGTCTCGTAGCGCGGGGTGGGGCCTTCCGCGTTCCCTGCCCGCTCCTCCACCCGGGTGCCGGTGGGGTCCGGGAGGCGTCGTTAGGATCAGTGCATGGGTACGCATTTGATCACTGGGGCAGGCTCCGGCATCGGCACCGTCGTCGCGGAGCGGTTGTGCGCACGCGGCGCGGAGGTGTGGCTGCTGGCACGCGACGCCGGGCGGGCGAAGGAACTGGCGGCGCGGTTCCCCGGAGCCAAGACGCTCGTCGGTGATCTGGCGGAGCCCGAGCGGTTGTCCTGGGCGCTCAGCCACCAGCAGGTGCCAGAACGCCTCGACTCGCTGTTGCACATCGCCGGCATCGTGGAACTCGGCGAGGTCGGCGAACTGACCCCGGCGGCGTGGAACCAGCAACTGGCCGCCAATCTGGTCTCCCCGGCCGAGCTGACCCGACTGCTGCTGCCGCAGCTCCGGCTGGCCAAGGGGCATGTGGTGTTCGTCAACTCGGGTGCGGGACTGCGGGCCAGCGCCCAATGGAGCGCGTACGCAGCAAGCAAGCATGGCCTCAAGGCCCTCGCCGACGCACTGCGCTGGGAAGAGAGCGGCAACGGGCTTCGGGTCACCACCATCTACCCGGGACGTACGGCCACGCCGATGCAGGTCAAGGTGCATCAGCAGGAGGGCAAGGAGTACGACCCGGAGCGCTGGATGAAGCCGGAGTCGGTCGCCACCACGCTGCTCACCGCCCTGGACCTGCCGCGCGACGCGGAGATCACCGACATGTCGGTCCGCCCGGTCGGCTGAGGCGCTCGCCACGAGGCGCGCGCACCGCGCCGCGCACCCGTGTTGCGGCGTTGGGCGCCCGGCTTGCTTGGCGTACGGACCGTACGGCGTCGGGCCCGTAGAGCGGGTGGCGCCGCGCCCGAGCGGGTAGTGGGAGGCGGTGCGCCCCGCGCCTCGTACGCTTCCTGCGTGAGCGTGAGCGAGAACAACGAGATGGCTTGGGGCGCGGGCGTCGCCACCGGGATCGGGTCGATGCCGGGCGAGGACGCGCGGGAGGCCGCGAAGAGCGTGACCGGGTCGCTGGAGCGACTGCCGTATCTGCCAGAGCTGCCCGCACGGGGGCCCGGGGCCGATCTGATCGGGCGCACCGCCGGGATGCTCATCGAGCTGTACGCGCGGGTGGAGCCCAGCGGCTGGCGGCTCGGCGACCGGCCGGGCCGGGACACCCGGCGGGCTCGGTCCTGGCTTGGCGAGGACCTCGACGCCCTGGAGGAGTTCACCCAGGGGTACGCCGGAACGCTCAAGGTGTCGGCGGTCGGGCCCTGGACGTTGGCCGCCGCGCTGGAGCTACGCGGCGGCGAGGCGATGCTCAGCGACCCCGGTGCCTGCCGCGACCTGACCGGATCGCTGGCCGAGGGGCTGCGCGAGCACCTCGCCGAGGTTCGCCGCCGGATGCCGGACGCCCGCGTGGTGCTCCAACTCGACGAGCCGTCGCTGGGCGCCGTACTGCTCGGCCGGGTCAGCTCCGCCAGTGGCTACCGCACCCATCCCGCCGTGGACCGGGTGGCGGTCGAGGGGGCGTTGCGCGAGGTGTTCGCGGTGACCGATGGTCCTGTGGTCGTGCACTGCTGTGCGCCGCAGGTGCCGTTCACACTGCTGCGCCGCGCGGGGGCTGCGGGCGTCTCCTTCGACTTCTCCCTCCTCACGGAGAGTGAGGAGGAGTCGATCGGTGCGGTGGTCGAGGACGGCCTGACCCTGTTCGCCGGTGTGGTGCCCGGCGTGGACCCGCAATCGGGGGCATTGTCAGACCCTGCCGGTAGCGTCATGGGTGTCAGGACGCTATGGCGCAGGTTGGGGCTGGCGCCGGGGACTCTCGCGGAGTCCGTGGTGGTCACACCCTCTTGCGGTCTTGCGGGTGCCTCGCCGAGGTATGCGCGGGCCGCGCTGGCCCATTGCGTTCGGGCGGCGGCATCGCTCGTGGACAACCCTGAGTGAGGGCGCGCCCGTTCCGCGGTGCGGTGGCCTGCGGAGCGGTGGGTGGACGGATGAGGTTACGGGAGGTCGAGACGGTGGCTGGCGAAACGGTGGCCGAAGGCGAGAGCGCGGCTCAGGGCACGGCGGCGGGCGAAAGCCCCACGGCGCTGCCCGCCGAGGCGCGGTCGGAGGTGCCCCCCGATGCCAGGGAGCGGCACCAGCTCCTGGCCGAACAAGTCGAGGAACACCGCTTCCGGTACTACGTCAAGGACGCGCCGGTCATCAGCGACGCGGAGTTCGACAAGCTACTGCGCACCCTTGAGGCACTGGAGAACGAGCACCCGCAGTTGCGTACGCCCGACTCGCCCACCCAGAAGGTGGCCGGGGCGTACGAGACGGAGTTCACCGAGGTCGAGCACCGTGAGCCGATGCTCAGCTTGGACAACGCCTTCGATGAGGAGGAGCTGACCGCCTGGATCGACCGCATCGCCAAGGACGTCGGCGCGGACGCCTCATACCACTACTTGTGCGAGTTGAAGGTGGACGGTCTCGCGATCAACCTCACCTACGAGCACGGCCGGCTGACCCGCGCGGCCACCCGGGGCGGTGGGCGCACCGGTGAGGACGTCACGCCCAACGTGCGCACGATCGCGGAAATCCCGGACCGGCTGCACGGTGGCGACGACGTGCCGGCCCTGGTCGAGGTGCGGGGCGAGGTCTTCATCCCCATGGAGCGCTTCCAAGAGCTCAACGCCCGTTTGGTGGAGGCCGGAAAACCGCCCTTCGCCAACCCGCGGAACGCGGCGGCCGGGTCGCTGCGGCAAAAGGACCCCAAGGTCACCGCAAGCCGACCGCTGCACATGGTGGTGCACGGCATCGGCGCCCGTACGGGATTCGACATCGACTGTCAGTCCCATGCGTACGCACTGCTCCACCAATGGGGCCTGCCGACCTCCTCCCACTATGAGGTAGCCGATACGCCAGATGGCGTACGGTCGTTCATCGCCCGCTACAGCGACCCCACGGCGCGGCACTCAGTGGAGCACGAGATCGACGGCGTGGTCGTCAAGCTGGACGAGATCCCTTTGCAGGGGCGGCTCGGGTCCACCTCGCGGGCACCGCGCTGGGCCATCGCCTGGAAGTACCCGCCGGAGGAGGTCAACACCAAGCTGCTCGATATCCGGGTCGGCGTGGGTCGCACCGGCCGCGTCACACCGTTCGCGGTGGTCGAGCCCATCACGGTGGCCGGCTCCGAGGTCGAGTTCGCGACCCTGCACAACCAGGAGGTCGTCAAGGCCAAGGGCGTGCTCATCGGCGACACCGTCGTCCTGCGTAAGGCGGGCGATGTGATCCCGGAGATCCTCGGCCCGGTGGCGGACCTACGGGACGGCAGCGAGCGGGAGTTCGTGATGCCCACGACATGCCCCTCCTGCAAGGAGCCGCTCCAGCCGATGAAGGAGGGCGACATCGACCTCCGCTGCCCCAACGCCCAGCACTGCCCGGCCCAGATCCGGGAGCGGATCTTCTACCTCGCCGGGCGCAAGAGCCTGGACATCGAGCACCTGGGCTATGTGGCGGCCGTTGCGCTGACCCAGCCGCTGGAGCCGGAAGAACCGCCCCTGCGGAACGAGGGCGACCTGTTCAGCCTCGACATCGATGCCCTGCTGCCGATCCGTTCGCACGTGCTGAACATGGACAGCGGACTGCCCAAGCGTGACCCGGAGACCGGCGAGGAAAAGGTCGTCACCTTCTTCGCCAACCAGAAGGGCGAGCCAAAGAAGAACGCGCTGGCCATGCTGGAGAACATTCAGGCCGCCAAGGAACGACCGCTAGCCCGCATCATCACCGGCCTTTCGATCCGTCACGTCGGCCCGGTGGCGGCACAGGCGCTGGCCCGCGAATTCCGGTCCCTGGACCGGATCGCGGAGGCCAGCGAGGAGGAACTGGCCGTCGTCGAAGGCGTCGGTGGGACCATCGCGGCGTCGGTGAAGCAGTGGTTCGCCGAGGAGTGGCACCGAGAAATCGTGGAGAAATGGCGGGCGGCGGGAGTGCGTTTCGAGGAGGAGGCAGGCGAGGAGGAAGGGCCTAGACCACTTGCCGGTCTCACGGTCGTCGTCACCGGAACGCTCCAGTCGTATACACGTGATGGCGCGAAAGAGGCCCTACAAAACCAGGGCGCAAAGGTGACCGGCTCGGTTTCCAAAAAGACGCATTTCGTCATCGTGGGCGACGATCCCGGTTCCAAGTACGACAAGGCCGTGCAAGTGAAGGTCCCCGTACTGGACGACCAGGGCCTTGGAGTGCTGCTGGAGCAGGGTCCAGATGCCGCCCGGGAGGTTGCGCTCACGCCACCGGAAGAGTCGGAATAGTACAAAGACGTTTCAACAGTGGACTCGCCATAGTCGGCGGGCATCACTCTTATAACGCATATTAGATGGATACGGAGAGCGGGGGCGCATTCGGGCAACCGCTGACGATCGCTGCCCGCCGTAGCCTAGTGCGGCCTACTGTTGAGATGTGCGCCTGCCGTGACGCGGGCACCGCCGGCTGTGAGAGGGACGGGTATGAAACCGACCGACAGCGCCGCCCCAGTGTCGCGGCTGTGCCGGATCGCTCTGCCCGGATTACCGGCGGCGGTCGTCGCCCTGGCCGCCATCGCCCTGGGCGTTGGCGTATTCCGGGTACTGCGGACCGACACCGCCCTCTTCCCGAGCGGCACCGTCGGCTGGTCGCTCGCCGTGCTGACGGGAGCGATCGTCGGCCATTTGGTAGCCCTCGGCCGTGATCGCTGGTGGGGCGGCACCGGCTCCGGTGCCGCCCTCACCCTCGCCGCCCTGCTCCTCTACGGCTGGCTGCCCGCGGTCGTCATCAGCCTGGCCGTGGTGGTCCTGGTCGGCGCCGCCCGGCGGCACCGCTGGCGACAGGCCCTGCTCCACGGCGCCGTTGACATCCTCGGCATTGGCGCCGCCGGGCTCGCCCTCGCAGCGCTCGGCACCATCCCCTCGGTGGAACACCCCTGGCGCCCCGACGCGTGGAACCTGTACGTCATTCCCCAGATAGCTCTGGTCGCCTTCGCCTATCTGCTAGTGACCCGGGCCCTGCTGTGGTACACCCTGTCGTCGCGCGGTGGAGGACTGCGCACCGTTGTGCGCACCGCCATAGTGCGGCAGGCGCTGGTCGGCATCGCCCTCCTGGGCATAGCGCCACTCATCGTCGTCGTCGGCGTGCACACCCCGATGCTGCTACCGCTGTTCGCGGTGCCGCTCATAGCCCTCGACTCCACGTTGTGGATCGCCCGGGTCCGTGCCGAAGAGCAACTGCGTGACCCGCTCACCGGCCTGCCCAACCGTCAGTGGCTGCTGGAACGCACCTGGTCAGCGCTTGACGAGGCCGAGCGAGCCGGGACCCGCTCGGCCCTTGTGCTCATCGACCTCGACCGGTTCCGGTCCGTCAACGACACCCTCGGCCATCTGGCGGGCGACCGACTGCTGTTGCAGATAGCCGAGCGGCTGCGGCTGGCGCTGCCGCGCGGCGCCGAGGTGGCCAGGCTCGGCGGCGACGAGTTCGCCGTACTGCTGCCCACCGCCGACTCCCTGACCAGCGCTCAGCGCGCCGCACGCTCGCTTATCGCCTCCCTCAGCTCCCCACTCGACCTTGACGGGCTGACTCTGGTCCTTGAGGCCAGTGCCGGAGTCGCCGTCTTTCCCGACCACGCCATCGACGCTGAGGGTCTGCTGCGCCGCGCGGACGTCGCCATGTACCAGGCCAAGCGGGACCGCAGCGGCACCGAGGTGTACGAGGCGCGCCGCGACGGCAACACACCGGACCGGCTCGGCCTCCTCGGCGACCTGCGCCGCGCCCTCGACGCGGGCGATGTGGAACTGCACTACCAGCCGAAGGTCGGCTTCGACGGGCACGTCGCCGGCCTTGAGGCGCTGGTGCGCTGGGTGCACCCGGACCGGGGCAAGGTGCCGCCGGACGAGTTCATCGCCATGGCCGAAAGCTCGGGCCTGATGCCCAAGCTGACGGAGTACGTACTGGAGACGGCGCTCGGTCAGGTCGCCCAGTGGCGGGCCGCCGGGCTCAACGTGCCGGTCGCGGTCAATGTGTCCCCGCGCGACGTGCACACCCCCGGCTTCGCCGGCGCGGTCGCCGCGCGACTGGCCCGGCACGGCGTGCCGCCCGGTGCGCTGCAACTGGAGATCACCGAGCACGTCCTGCTTGAGGACCCGCAGCGGGCCGCCGACACGATGGCGGGACTGACCGGGCACGGCGTCAAAATGTCACTGGACGACTTCGGCACCGGCTACTCCTCGCTGGTGCACCTGCGCCGGCTGCCTGTGAGCGAGCTGAAGATCGACCGGTCGTTTGTGGCCCGCCTGGTCGTGGACAACGAGGACGCGGAGATCGTCCGTTGCACGCTCGACCTTGCGCACTCGTTGGGCCTGCTGGTCGTCGCGGAGGGCGTGGAGGACGACGAGACCTGGGAGCGGCTGCGGGACCTGGGCTGCGACGCGGTGCAGGGCTGGCTGGTGGCCGCGGCCATGCCGCCGGAGGAGACGACGGCCTGGCTGAAGCTTCGCGGCAAGAGCGGCTGGCACCGCGAAGCCGAACGTGCTCGTGCCGCGCAGGCCCTCGCTGCCGAGTCGCCGGTACCGGCAGCATCGTTGCCGGCGGCGGTACCGGCAGCGTCGATACCGGCAGCGTTGGCGCCGGCCGAACAGCCGGCGCCCGCGTCGCCCGTGGCCAAGGAAGCGGACCAGCCGGTCACGTGAAAAAGACCCGCCCGACATGGTGCCGCAACGTTTTTTCCCGACGTATGGGTACGCGCCACGGCTGGCTGAAGACGGCCGCTTCAGACAGTTGGAACGGGCGGGGCAGAACGAGCCCGGTGTGGCGGGACGAGGCAACGGGCTGGGCGAGTCGGCGAGGAGGCAGCGGCGCCCATGGGCGCACGAGGCGCTCAACCAGTTCCGGGACCCGTCCGACGTACTCGATCTCGCTTCCACCGGCATGCCGGGCATAGCGGAAGCGGCCCGTGGGGCCGGTGGTCGCAGGCGTGGTGATGGTCGCGTTGGCGGCGGTCGTGAGGGTCGCCTCCAGGGCGTCCAGGTCTGTGACAACCACGGTGGCGGAGGCGTGCGCGTACGCGGCACGCGCGTGGTCCGGCCCCGCGATGACAAGGAAGTCACCGATGGCCGCCAGTTCGATGGACTCGAACGCCAGCCGAAGAGCGGGTTCGGCACCGGTCAACTCGCGCAGCAGGGGAAGGGTGGCATCGCGGCTGTCCGTCCACTGCCGGGCGTAGGTCCTCACAATGGTGGTCATGGCGCTTCCTACCTTTGTGTTGGGTTCGAAGTGGTCATTCGTCAGACCAGCGGTACTGCGGAACTCAGGGGTTCTGGGCATGGCTGATGTGGTCGCCCATTGGATGGCTCAAGGAGCTTGGCCGCCCGAAGCACCACGACGACTCGACCGCTCCTTCAACGGCATGTGCGCATGGACTCGCCGGTACCTCGACGAGATCGAGGACGCCCGCCGCCGCTTCGATACGCACGCCGCGGGTGGCGCCGCCCGGTGATGCACCCCGGGCGGTGCTCCGGGGCACCACCGCCCGCGACCTGGCATGCGTCGTGCCCTATGCCGTGGCGGCGGCGTACTCCGCCCGCTCGTGCCCCGTGCTCCGTGCTCCGTGTCTGGGAGCGGCTTCGCTCCGTGCTCCGTGGCCCGTGGCCCGTGGCCCGTGCCTGAGGGGGAGGCCGGCTTCGCCCCGTGCTGCTCCGTGCGTGCCCTGTACGCTCCCGCTCCCCGTGGGCCCATGCCCCGTGCTCCGTGCCCCGTGCCCCGTGCTCCGTGCCCCGTGCTCCGTGCTCCGTGCTCCGCTCCCCGTACCCCCGTAGCCCCGTAGCCCCATGGCTCCGGCCCCGTGACTAGCGCCGCCCGTGCCCCGTGCCCCGCCGTCCCCCAGAAGCCGGGTTGGCCCGCTCGTCCGGTGGCTGCTGGAAAGGCCTTCGTCGGGTGTCGTCTGTGGCGCATAGGATTGGGCGCGCATCACGACCCAGCGCACGGGCCGGTCTCGGCCACGTACCGCATTCACACCCATCCCGAGATCCGAGCCCGAGAACCCAGCCCGAGAACGAGCCCGACAACCGAGCTCGAACCACCAAGCCCGAACCACCCAAGCCAAGAACCCAGAGGATCGCTGCATGCCTGGCATCACGCGCGAGGAGGTCGCCCACCTCGCTCGGCTGTCGCGTCTTGAGCTGAAGGACGAAGAGCTCGACCACTTCGCCGGACAGCTCGACGTGATTATCGGCGCGGTAGCCCGCGTAGCCGATGTCGCCACCGAGGACGTACCCCCGACCTCCCACCCGTTGCCGCTGACCAATGTCATGCGGTCGGACGAGGTCCACCCGTCGCTGACCCCGCAGGAGGCGCTGTCTGGCGCCCCGGCCCAGGAGCAGCAGCGTTTCAAGGTGCCGCAGATCCTGGGGGAGGAGTGACCGTCGTGACGGGTACCACCGATTTGATCAAGCTCACGGCGGCCGAGACCGCCGCCAAGATCGCCTCAGGCGAGGTGACCGCCGTGCAGGTGACCGAGGCCCATCTGGCCCGGATCGCCGCTGTTGACGAGAAGGTGCACGCCTTCTTGCATGTGGACCGCGAGGGTGCCTTGGCGCAGGCCCGCGCCGTGGACGACAAGCGCGCCCGAGGCGAGAAGCTGGGCCCGCTCGCGGGCGTACCGCTGGCGCTGAAGGACATCTTCACCACCAAGGGCGTGCCGACCACCGTGGGCTCCAAACTCCTTGAGGGTTGGATTCCGCCGTACGATGCGACGCTCACCCAGCGGTTGAAGGCCGCCGACGTGATCATCCTCGGCAAGACCAACATGGACGAGTTCGCGATGGGCTCCTCCACCGAGAACAGCGCGTACGGCCCGACCGGTAACCCGTGGGACCTGACCCGCATCCCCGGTGGTTCCGGCGGCGGCTCGTCAGCCGCCCTCGCCTCGTACCAGGCCGTGTTGGCGATCGGCACCGACACCGGCGGTTCGATCCGCCAGCCGGCCGCCGTCACCGGCACCGTTGGCGTGAAGCCGACCTACGGTGGCGTCTCGCGATACGGCATGGTCGCCTTCTCCTCCTCGCTCGACCAGGGTGGCCCCTGCGCCCGTACCGTCCTTGACGCGGCCCTGTTGCACGAGGCCATCGCCGGGTACGACCCCCTCGACTCCACCTCCATCGACGCGCCGGTGCCATCGGTGGTCGAAGCGGCGCGCAACGGCAACGTGGCGGGTCTGCGCGTGGGTGTCGTCAAGGAGTTCGGCGGCGAGGGCTACCAGGCCGGCGTGATGCAGCGGTTCAACGAGTCCGTGGAGCTGCTGCGCGAGATCGGTGCCGAGATCGTTGAGATCTCCTGCCCGTCCTTCGACCTGGCACTCGCCGCGTACTACCTGATCGCGCCGTCCGAGTGCTCCTCCAACCTGGCCCGCTTCGACGCCATGCGCTACGGGCTGCGGGTCGGCGACGACGGTACGCGCTCCGCCGAGGATGTCACCGCGCTGAGCCGTGAGGCGGGCTTCGGCGACGAGGTCAAGCGGCGGATCATGCTCGGTACGTACGCGCTGTCCTCCGGCTACTACGACGCGTACTACGGCTCGGCACAGAAGGTTCGTACGCTCATCACGCGCGACTTCGAGAAGGCGTTCGAGTCCGTGGATGTGTTGATCTCGCCGACGACGCCGACCACCGCGTTTCCGATCGGTGAGCGCGCGGACGACCCGATGGCGATGTACCTTGCCGATCTGTGCACCATCCCGTCCAACCTGGCCGGGAACGCGGCGATGTCACTGCCGTGCGGCCTGGCGCCCGAGGACGGCCTTCCGGTGGGGCTACAGATCATCGCCCCTGCCATGGCTGACGACCGGCTCTACCGGGTAGGCGCGGCTGTCGAGGCCGCGTTCATCGCCCGCTGGGGCCACCGACTGCTTGAGGAGGCACCGTCCCTGTGATCGCCGTTCCCGTGATCGCCGTTCCTGGGCACGCCTGCATGAGTGCCCAGCCCATGGACGCCGTCTCCGTGAGCGCCGCCTCCATGCGCGTCGCGCGTACGGCCGTCGGGTCGCACCCGACTACGACATCCACCCCGCTGCACCCTGCGGGCGGGGAAGCGAAGAGGAGCAGCCTGTGAGTGGCAAGCTTGAGAAGGCCAAGGGGTTCAAGAAGTCCAAGCCCGGTCTCTACCTTTCCATCGGCACCACCCTGTTCGGCGCGGTCAGCGTCATCAAGCAGGGCAAGAAGGCCCGCTACGACAACGACACGCTGCAACTCGTAGACGCTGTCGTGTCGGCCGCGGCCATCGCCACCGGTGTCGCTCTGCTCTTCCGTGAGCTCAAGCGGCTCGGCGACGACGATGTTTTGCTGGGCTGAGAGGGTTAGTTTTCCGTGACCGTCACTGAACTGGTGTCCTACGAGGACGCGCTGGCCACCTACGACCCCGTGATGGGGCTTGAGGTGCATGTGGAACTCGGCACCAAGACCAAAATGTTCTGCGGATGCTCGACCGCCCTGGGCGCCGAGCCAAACTCGCAGACCTGCCCCACCTGCCTCGGCCTACCCGGGGCGCTTCCGGTGATGAACGCGATCGGCGTCGAGTCCGCCATCAAGATCGGCCTCGCGCTGCACTGCGAGATCGCCGAATGGTGCCGCTTCGCCCGGAAGAACTACTTCTATCCGGATATGCCGAAGAACTTCCAGACCTCGCAGTACGACGAGCCGATCGCCTTCAACGGCTATCTGGACGTCCAACTGGAGGACGGGGAGATCTTCCGGGTCGATATCGAGCGCGCCCACATGGAGGAGGACACCGGCAAGTCCACGCATGTGGGCGGCGCCACCGGCCGCATCCACGGCGCCTCGCACTCCCTCCTGGACTACAACCGTGCGGGCATCCCCCTCATCGAGATCGTCACCAAGCCGATCGTCGGGGCCGGGGAGCGCGCACCGGAGGTCGCCAAGGCGTACGTCGCCGAGCTGCGGGAACTGATCAAGGCGCTGGGCGTCTCCGAGGCCCGGATGGAAATGGGCCAGATGCGCTGCGACGTCAACCTGTCGCTGCGGCTGAACGGCGTCGAGAAGTTCGGCACCCGCTCCGAGACGAAGAACGTCAACTCCCTGCGCTCCGTCGAACGGGCCGCGCGCTACGAGATCCAGCGGCATGCGGCCGTCCTCGGCAGCGGCGGCACGATCATCCAGGAGACCCGCCACTTCCACGAGGAGGACGGTTCCACCACCGCGGGCCGGATCAAGGAGGAGGCCGAGGACTACCGGTACTTCCCCGAGCCCGACCTGGTGCCCGTCGCCCCGGCCCGAGACTGGGTCGAGGAGCTGCGGGCGGGACTGCCGGAGTTGCCGCGGCTGCGCCGCAAGCGGCTGCGGGAGGAGTGGGGCATCTCGGAGCACGAGATGCAGTCCGTCCTCAACGCGGGCGTCATCGACCTGATCACCGCCACCATCGAGGCGGGCGCCGACGCGGCGTCGGCCCGTAAGTGGTGGATGGGCGAGCTGGCTCGGCGCGCCAATGAGGAGAGCATCGACCCCACCGCGCTGCCCATCACGCCGACCCAGGTCGCACGGGTAGCCGAGTTGGTCGCCGATGGCGGGCTCAATGACAAGCTGGCCCGCCAGGTCATCGAGGGCGTTCTCGCGGGCGAGGGTGACCCGGACACGGTCGTGGACAAGCGCGGTCTGAAGATCGTGTCCGACGAGGGCGCGCTCGGCACCGCAGTGGACGAGGCCATCGCCGCCAACGCGGCCATCGCGGACAAGATCCGTGGCGGCAAGGTTGCCGCCGCGGGCGCCCTGGTCGGCGCGGTCATGAAGGCCACTCGCGGCCAGGCGGACGCGGCCCGGGTGCGCGAGCTGATCCTGGAGCGGCTCGGCGCAGCGGAATGACCCCGTCGGGCCACGGCCCTGGCGCGCACCGCAGACCGGGTGCGGGCCGATGGCCCGGTGCGTCGCGGCGTACGCGCGCGGCGCACAGGAGTGGCGTCGGGGCGCAGCGGCCCGACGCCTTCGGTTGAACCGGCTGTGCCGGGCCGCCAGGCTCGGGTCGGCCACAAGTTGATGCGGCGGGTCCTCTTACCGGGGGCCCGCCGCTGGCGTTGGGACCTGCCCATCGGCGCACGCCGGCGCGGCGCGTGGTCCCGGCATGGGCGGTCTTGGCGTGCGCGGTCTTGGCGTGCGCGGCGCGGCACCGGCTGTTGGGGCCGCTGCCCCGACTGTTGTGGCCCGTCAGCCGGTCATCGCGCCCAGGTGCCTCGTACGGGCCGCGTCGTCGGTCAGTGGCAGCACCCGTTGCCGTTAGCCCCGTTGCCGTCAGCCCGTTGCCGTCAGGCCCGTCACTTCGTTCACTTCGTCCCCATGACCATCGCTAGCGGACCGTTCTTCTTGGCCGGGTCGTCGGGTTCGCTAATGAGTTTTACGCCGAGATACAGGCGGCCCCGCGCATAATGGGTCTGGCCGCCGGCCTCGAATGTCGCCTCGGTGTCGCGGCCCGCGGCGCCGCCGTAGCCGACGTCCCGGCACTCCTCGTCCTCCTTCGGCTTCCACAGCGGGTGCCAAGGGCCGATGCGTTCCCCCGCGTGACCAAAGGTGGATATCCCTTGGAAAGAAGCGAATCGGAAATGGCGCCCACTACCTCGCCATCAACTAGCAGTGAAAATACGGGGGTTATCTGTATCATCCAGCACTGACAACCCCGGGCCTGGGGAGTCGCGGCATTCCGGATGGGGTGCGGGCCGCCAGCGGGCCCGTACTCCTGCTCCAGCAGCGACACCAGCGTCCGGACGCCGGCCTTGCCGGAGGAGAGGCTGACGCACTGCGGTGTTGGCTACGGAATGCCGCTGGTGATCAGGGACGTATTGTTGCCGCGCTGTGCCAGGGCGGGCGTCACATGGGCGGCGGCGGTGTGCGGGGCACGGGGCACGGGGCACGGGGCACAGGGCCAAGCGTGCCGCAAACTCGCGGAGCACGGAGCACGGAGCACGGAGCACGGAGCCAAGCGTGCCGCGAACCCACGGGGCGCGGGGCCAAGCGTGCCGCGAACCCACGGAACGTACGGCGCCAAGTGTCCCGAGGAACCCACGGGGCACCGGGGCGCCCGGCGCGGACCCCGGGGAGTGCACCTGGCGCGGCCCTCGCTCAACCATGCGCTCGCGTCAGGTGCTTGACTCCGCGGTGGCCCGTCTCCGCGGCGAGGGCTGCGCTGCGCCTCTGTTCACAAATATGCCATCTCGTCACCTATCGTTCGCCACGCGACTGCACTACGGTCCCCACCGTAGGTTCCAATGGTGTGGCATAGGACCATTAGTGGTCGATCGGGAGGAAGAGCGTGGCATCGGAGATATCTCGCAGGCAGGCGCTGGCACTTGGGGCGGGCGGGGCGGGGCTTGCCGCGGCGGGTTCCCTGCTGCCGCCCTCGCTCCAGCAGGCGCTGGCCAGCCAGTCGGCCCACCAGCGCGGCGGGCGTGGTCTGAAGGACATCCGGCACGTGGTGGTGCTGATGCAGGAAAACCGTTCCTTTGATCACTACTTCGGCATGCTGCGCGGTGTGCGCGGCTTCGGCGACCGTAACGCCATCGAACTGCCCAGCGGCAAGAGCGTCTTCGAGCAACCCGGCGCACTCGGCGTCGGCACCGTGCTGCCGTTCGGCGTGCGCGCCGCCGCTGCGGCGCAGCAGAAGGAGCTCCAGTACATCGGGGATCTGGACCACAGCTGGCAAGGCGGCGCGAAGGCGTGGAACGGCGGCTGGATGGACAACTGGGTCACCGCGAAAACGGCCGCGACCATGGCGTACTACGACCGCGCAGATGTCCCGCTCCACTACGAGTTGGCTGACACCTTCACCATCTGCGACGCGTACCACTCCTCCATCCACTCCTCCACCAGCCCCAACCGCAACCACCTCGTCAGCGGCTGGACCGGCTTCGAGCCGGGCGGTGCGCGCGCGGTCGGCAACGATGCGTACAGCGAGGACAGGCACACCGGCTACACCTGGACCACCTATGCGGAGCGCCTGGAGAAGGCTGGGCTTTCCTGGCAGGTCTACCAGGAGTGGGACAACTTCACCGACAACAACCTGGAGTTCTACGCGAGCTTCAAGGCCGTTGCGAAGAAGGCCCTCGCCACGGTCGGCGGCGTACAGAACATGACCGCCTTCTACGACAAGGTCGCCGGCGCAGACGCAACGGAGCGGCGGCGCCTCCAGGGGCTGCTCGATGTGGGCGTGAAGGCGCTGAGTGCGGGCGAGCGCAGCTTGTTCGAGCGTGCGCTGCGGCGCGGTGAGCCTGGCACGACGGCCACCGCGTTCGCCGCCGACGTCGCCGCGGGCACGCTGCCGAAGGTCTCCTACATCGTGCCGTCGGCCGCCGACTCCGAGCACCCCGGTTCCTCGTCCCCGATCGCCAGCGCCACCATCGTCTACAAGGTGCTCGACGCGCTCGGCAAGAACCCCGACGTATGGCGCCACACCGCGCTCTTCCTCACCTACGACGAGAACGACGGCTTTTACGACCACGTACCGCCGCCGGTGCCGCCCGCGGGGACGGAGGGCGAGTTTTGGCAGGGCAAGCCGGTCGGCCTCGGTATCCGGGTGCCGATGCTGGTGATCTCGCCGTGGACGGTTGGCGGTTACGCCTGCTCGGAGGTCTTCGATCACACCTCCATCACCCGGTTCCTTGAGCGGTGGCTCGGCGTTCGCGAGCCCAACATCAGCGATTGGCGCCGCACCGTCTGTGGCGATCTCACCTCCGCGTTCGACTTCTCGCGGCGCCGCAGGCTGCCCGATGTGGAGCAGCCGGGTCCGATCCCGCCCTTTGGCGGGCGCTGGCGGCCCCGCCCGCCGTCCGACCAGCGGCTGCCGCGGCAGGAACAGGGCGCAAGGCCCGCCCGTGCACTGCCGTACGGGCCGGATGCGGATGGGCGCCTCGACGCGGGCGCGAGTGTGTTCCGGCTCGCACTGCGCAACGTCGGCGCCTCCAGCGCGCATCTGACGCTCTACCCGTACGCCGATGAGTACGAGACGCCGCAACACCGCGACGTGCGCGGCACGGGCCGCCACGGCCACGGTGCGTACGCCGCCACCACGGCGCACGGAGCCGGCACCACCACCGGCGCAGCCGTAGACGTAGGTGTAGACGTAGACGTAGACGTAGACACGATTACGGATGCAGGTACGGAGTACGGGGCCCGTAGCGGGCACGGGCACGGCTGGGGGCGTCCCGGGAGGGACGAGCGCTGGGACGTGCCCGTCAAGGGCGGCGCGTACCGCTTCACGCTCACCGGGCCAGGCGGCTTCCGCCGCGAGTTCGCCGGTACGGCGCGCGGCGCGGCAGCGGCCACCGAACTACGCAGCCGCATCGACGTCTGGCGGCGCGAACTGCATCTCACCATCGAAAACCGCGGCGACACACCGCTGACCTTCACCCTGAAGCCGTTGGCCTACTCGAAGGCGACGCCGCGTACCGTCACCATCGCCGCGGGCCGCGCTCGCACCGTGCCGTTCGCGACCAGCGGTGCGCACGGCTGGTACGACCTGTCCCTCACCGCCGCGGAGGACCCCTCCTTCCGCCGCCGCTTGATGGGCCACATCGAAAACGGTGCGGAGTCGATAACGGGTTGAACCTTCGCCCTGGGGCCCCGTTGAAGACATCGGGGTCCCGGGACAACCGCCTGAATCGTAAATCCGGGATGATCTGTGGGGAAACCCACAAAGCGGTCAAAGGATCTCTTTGGGGTGCCAGAGTGCTGGGCAGGACCCGCCGCTCCTTCGTCGGCAGGCGGCGGGTCACCGCCCCGCCCGTACTTCACGCGCGCTCGGCATCCCCGGCTCCCTCCGGCGATGAGCGATGCCCAGACCCGGAAGCGATGTAGCACTGCATGGCCGCACTCGCCCGGTGGTGCCTTGAGCGCCGCCTCGTCGTCATCGTGCTGTGGCTGGCCGTCCTTGCGGGCTTCGCCTCGGCCGCCGCGGTAGCCGGCACCGCGTACTCCAACGACTACGACGTGCCTGGCACCGAGTCGGCGAGGGCCGCGGCCCTGGTGGAAAAGGCTTTCCCCGGACAAGACGGCGACAGCAGCCGCATTGTCTGGCACGCCGGGCAGGGCGGCGAACCCGTTCGCTCCGCCACCGTCGAAGCGCGGATGACCGCCACCCTCGACAAAATCGAGGACCTGCCCGGTGTGGCCTCCGTAGGCAGCCCGTACGAGGGAGCGGACGGCGCCCGCCAGATCAGTCCGGACGGACGCACCGCGTACGCCATCGTCGCCTTCGAGCGGCCCGCCGGTGACCTGCCGGTGAGCCAGGTGCGTGCTGTCGTGGACACGGCCAAGGACGCCGAGGGCGAGGGGTTGCGGGTCGAGGCCGGCGGCAGCGCCATCGCACTCACCGAGAAGTCCGGCACCCACCTCAGCGAACTGATCGGCATCGCGGTTGCCGCAGTGGTGCTCTTCGTCGCCTTCGGCTCGCTCGCCGCCAGCCTGCTGCCGATCATCACGGCCGTCGTGGCGGTGGGCACCGCCACCATGGGCATCACGCTGCTCGGTCATGTCATGACGGTCGCCGACTTCGCGCCCATGCTGGGCATGCTGATCGGTCTTGGCGTCGGCATCGACTACGCGCTGTTCATCGTCACCCGGCATCGCAAGGGCCTTCGCGCCGGGCTGCCGGTGCGCGCGGCGGCCGAGTGCGCAGTGGCTACCACGGGGCGCGCCGTCGCTTTTGCCGGCGGCACCGTCTGCGTCGCCCTGCTCGGCATGCTCGTCCTGCGACTGGACTTCCTCAACGGTGTCGCGATCGCGGCATCGCTCACCGTGGTACTCACCGTCGCCGCCTCCATCACGCTGCTGCCCGCTCTCCTGGGGGTCATCGGGATGCGGGCGCTCAGCCGCCGCGAACGGCGCCGTCTCGCCGCAGGCGGGAGCCGGCCCGATGAGCCCACAGGGCTTGCCGCTCGCTGGTCGGGGTTCGTCGAGCGGCACCCCCGACTCCTCGGCGGCGCGGCTGCCGCCGTCATGCTCGTCCTCGCGCTACCGACGTTCGCCCTCCATCTGGGTACCTCCGACGAGAGCAGCCACCCCGCGTCATCGACCACACGACAGGCTTACGACCTGCTCGCGGGCAGCGGTGCGGACGACAGCGGGCCAGGAGGCGGGGCGGGCGGTGATGGCTTGGTCGGTGACGACTTGGGTGGCAGGGCCGGTGGCGGCTCGGCTGGGGCGGCAGGCGCCGAGGGTACGGGAGGCGGCTTCGGGCCCGGCGTCAACGGGCCCCTCACGCTCGTCGCCCATATCGACGGGGCCGACGACCGGGTTGCGCTCGACCGCTTGGTAGACACCCTCCGACACACCGATGGCGTCGCCTCCGTACAAGGCGCGAACACCGAGGGCGCGAACATCGAGGGCTCAGCGACGCACAGCAGGGGCGACATCGGCGTGATCACCGTCGTTCCCGAGACGTCGCCGCAATCCCAGCAGACCAGTGACCTGGTCAACCGGCTGCGCACCGAGGTGATTCCGCGCGCCGAACGCGGTACCTCGCTCGCGGTATACGTGGGGGGCCTCACCGCCGGCTACGACGACTTCGCGGACGTCATCGTCGGCAAACTGCCGCTGTTCGTGGGCGTCGTGGTCGGCCTCGGCTGTCTGCTGCTGCTCCTGGCCTTCCGTAGCGTCGGCATCCCGTTGAAGGCGGCGGCCATGAACATCGCCGCCGTCGCCTCCTCCTTCGGCGTCGTCGTCGCCGTCTTCCAATGGGGCTGGGGGAGCGAACTCCTGGGCCTGGGCAGCGCGGGCCCGATCGCACCCTTCCTGCCCGTGATCATGATTTCCGTGCTCTTCGGTCTGTCCATGGACTATCAGGTGTTCCTGGTCAGCCGGATGTACGAGGAGTGGTTGAAGACGCGCGACAACTGCCGTGCCGTACGCGTCGGCCTCGCCGAGACCAGCCGCGTCATCAACTCGGCCGCCGTCATCATGATCGCCGTCTTTGCGGCCTTCGTCCTCAGCGGTGACCGCATCATCGCCATGTTCGGCATCGGGCTGGCCGTCGCCGTTGCCTTGGACGCCTTTTTGCTGCGCACCCTCCTCGTCCCCGCCCTCATGCATCTGCTGGGCAGCGCGAACTGGTGGCTCCCGGCCTGGCTGGACCGCTGGCTGCCACGCATCAGCATCGAACCGCCGGAGCGGAGCGCCGCGCCGGCGTCCCCGTCCCGGGAGCTCGCGTTGTGGGGCGCGCCACGCACGGAGCACGGGGCGGCGGCCCCGTCCAGCCCCGCGGCTCGGCCGGGGCCGGCCCGCCTGTACTGAATACGCCCGCCTGTACTGCATACGGAGGCCTGCCCACCCGCGCGGGGCGTGGGTCCGCCGGCCCCACACAGGACGCGGGTCTGCCCTCGATGTGGCCCTCGATGTGGCCCACGAGGTGCGAAGCCCGCTCGGGACGGCCAACGGGCCGAGGGGGGTAGGGCGCTGCCCTGATGTGAAGGTTGTGCTCAGGGGCGCATAGGGAGCACGAGGGCGCCTCGTATCTGCTACGGAGCGTGAAATCGGCGGCCCCGTAGGCCAGCGCGCCCCAGACGAGCGCCTGCACACCAACGTCGGCCCCGCGCCGCCCACCTAAGCCGTCCTAAGTCGCTTCTAAGGCGGCTCAGGCCCCGCCGATCAGCGCACCCCGCGTGGTCTAAGGCCCCCTGGCGCGCCGATATTAGGCACCTTCCCGATGCGGCACCCCCCTGCGGACCGCGAAGGTGGAAGCACACCAGACAGGCGCCGGTAACGGACCGAAAGGCCCGCGTTCGGCACTGCCCCAGCACCCACCTCACCCCGGGAGTTCCCGATGTTCCACTACGAACTGCACCAGCTCCGCCAGGACGAGCTGATCCACGAGGCTACTGCCGACCGCCGGGCCCGCGAGGCCACCCGGGGCCGCGCTACCGCCCGGCGATCCGGCGGCGGCGAAGCGGAGGGGCGGGTGAGTCCACCCAAAGGCCGCCGCGCGGCCCGGCCGCGCCGCGCCACCGCCTGACGGGGCCCCTTGACCCGAAGCTCGCCCCGTCGCCCCGTCGCCCCGTACGAAGCCAACTCACCCCACGGCTTCGTACGGGGCACCCCACGTCCCCTGCCCGCCTACTCCCGCCCTGGCCAGGAGAGCCCTGATGCGTGCCGACGGTTCGAGGCTTCCTGTCGCGCACTGGGCGGGCGAGTGCCGGCTCCGTGCCCCGTGCCCTGTGTGCGATCTGGCTCCGTGCTCCGTGGCCTCCGCTCCGTGCCCCGTGCCCCGTGCCCCGTGCTCCGTGGCCTCCGCTCCGTGCTCCGTGCCCCGTGCCCCGTGCCCCGTGCTCCGTACTTCGTGCGGAGCCACGCCCCTTGCGCCCAGCAGCTCCCCGTTCCGCACCCGAGCTAGCCCCTGCTCATAGGTCTCGCCCCGCACTCAGCCTCTGACCCGCAGGCAGGCGTCCGGCACTCGCCCCGTGCCCGCACCAGTCACCCGCCCGCCCCGCTGACCGCAGGCCATCCGCCAGCCGCCGCCCGTCCCACCGCCGCCCGGAGGGCTCCCGCACTCCATGACAGGTGAGCCGCCCCGATACCGCCGCGAACTCGGCCCCTCGCCCCTATCGGAGGCCACTAACCGGAGGCCATCCGTGCCCGATACTCAGCCGCACCCCGCACTTGGGGAGAAGCCGACCCTCGCCCCCCGCGCGAAGCCCGCCCCCGACCCCGAATCGGCGCAGTCCCATTCCGTGGCCCGTACACACCCCCAGTCGGTGCCGAGCGCGCACCTTCGCTCCGTGCCTCGTGCGGCGCCAGCACCACTCACCCCATCACCACCCGCCCCCGCATCACTCGCACCCCCCGCACCCGCCAAAATCGCCGATGCGTTGTCAGACGCCTGTGCGATGCTCAGCTCTGTGCAGACCACGTCCATCAGTCCGGTATTCATCGGCCGCACCGAGGAGCTGACCGAGCTCACCGGTGCGCTCGTCCGCGCCACGGCTCAAGAACCCCAGGCGTTGCTCATCGGTGGCGAGGCTGGGGTGGGCAAGACGCGGCTCGTCGAGGAGTTCCTGACCGCGGCATGTGCCTCGGGAGCGGTCACGGCACTGGGTGGGTGCGTAGAGATCGGCGTGGACGGGCTCCCGTTTGCGCCGGTTTCCACCGTACTGCGCGCCTTGCGGCGGCGGCTTGGGGACGAGCTCGATCAGGCCGCCGCGGGGCAGGAGGGCGAGTTGGCCCGCCTGCTGCCCGAGTTGGGGGAGACCGCCCCCGAATCGCGGGACGAGGACGGCAGGGCCCGCCTCTTCGAGCTGACCGCCCGGCTCCTTGAGCGCCTCGCCGCCGAGCGCACGCTCGTGATCACCATCGAAGACCTGCACTGGGCCGATCGTTCCACCCGCGAGCTCCTCAGCTACCTCTTTCGTTCCGTGCAGCACGCGCGGCTGGTCATCGTCGCCACCTACCGCTCCGACGACATTCACCGCCGCCACCCGCTACGTCCCTTCCTCGCCGAGATCGACCGCATGCGCACCGTGCCCCGCATCGAACTGGCGCGCTTCAACCGCGCCGAGGTGCGCGCGCAGATCGCCGGCATCTACGGAACCGAGCCCGACCGGCACCTGGTGGACCGGGTCTTTCAACGCACTGACGGCAACGCCTTCTTCGTTGAGGAAATCACGCACAGCATCCACGACGGTTGCCAGTCCGGGCTCAGCGAAACGCTGCGCGATCTCCTGCTGGTGCGCGTTGAGGCGCTGCCCGAGGACACCCAGCGGACGATCCGCATCGTGGCGGAGGGCGGATCACGTGTGGAGCACGGGCTGCTCGCCGCCGTCGCCAGGCTCAGCGAGGACGATCTCATCGAGGCGCTGCGTGGCGCTGTCGGGGCCAACATCCTGCTGCCAACGGACGACGACAACGGCTACCGCTTCCGGCATGCCCTGGTCCGCGAGGCCGTCACCGACGACCTGCTGCCCGGCGAGCGCACGCGCCTCAACCGGCGGTACGCCACCGCGCTTGAGGCCGACCCCGGGCTCGTACGGGACGACGAGTACGAGGCGCGGTTGGCCAGTTACTGGTACCACGCACACGATCCGGCCAAGGCCCTGCCCGCCGTCCTCGCTGCCTCCGTCAAGGCCCGTCGCCGCCACGCCTACGCCGAGCAGTTGCGACTCCTCGAACGGGCCATGGAGCTGTGGGAGGACACGCCGCAGGACGTCAGGACGGCGCAGCGGCCGATGGACGAGGCAGGCGCCTACCCGGCCTGCGGTGCATGCGATGACGACGCGCTACGCCTGATGGACCTGCTCGCCGAGGTGGTGATGGCCGCCCACCTGTCCGGGCAGCGGGAGCGAGCGTTGGCCATCACCAAGCGCGCGCTGCGCATGATCGACGAGAGCCAAGACCCGTTGCGGGCCGCGTGGTTTTGGACCCAGCGCTCAAAAATCATGGAGGGATTGGCGCGTGGCAACGGCTGGGCGGAACTCAGCCGAGCTCAGGAACTGGTGCGCGGGCTACCGCCTTCGGTGGTGCACGCGGACGTGCTCGCCGCGGCGGCGGGTTGGCTCGCTGTGCACGAGCCTGGGCCCGATAACTTCGTCACCGCCGAGCGGGCCGTGGAACTCGCCCGGTTGGTCGGTGCCGAGGAGCTGGAGTTGCACGCTCGGGTGACACTCGGCGGCCTGATGATCGACTCCGGCAATGTGGACGGTGGCCTGGCCGAGATGGCCGACGCCGCCGCACGGGGCGTGGCCGGCGGCCACATCAGCGTCATTGCCCGCTGTCATGTCAATCTCTCCTCGGCCTTTGAGGGTGTCGGCAGGTCCGCAGAGGCGATTGAGGCGGCACGCGAAGGGGTGCGTACGGCCAAGGGCTTCGGACTCGTGGACACCAAGGGCTGGACGTTCGGCAACATGGCCGAATCGCTGATATCCCTGGGCCGCTGGGACGAGGCGCTGGAGGCCGTGGCGGCCACGGAGCGGTTCGCGCAGGGCTCCAAGCCGCGCGGTACGGCCGCCAGCCGGCGTACGCAACTAGCGCTCGACCGCGGCGACTGGCAGACGGCGCACGAGCAACTTGCCGCCGCACGCGAGTTTTTCGGCAGCCACGCCCCACAGCCGCAGTACACGATCACGTTGGCCCGGCACGGCATCGCGCTGGCCGCGCACAACGGCGACATCCTGCGGGCCCGCGCCCTCTTGGAAGAGACCCTGGAGGCCGGAATACCAATCGGCACCCAGCGATACGTATGGCAGTTGCTGCTCACGGCGGCCACGGCGGAGGCCGATGCGCGCGGCCTACCCGCCGCGGAGCCCGGCAGGGCAGTGGCGCTACGCCGTATCCACACGGCCGCGAAGCGGCTGCCGCAACCGGTTCCTGTATGGCGAGCGTTCGCCCTCATGGTCGCCGCCGAAGTGCTCCGTGCCGAGGGCCGCGACACGCCTGCGCACTGGAGCGAGGTCGCCGCCGCATTCGAGCCGCTGGAGCGCCCCTACCAACTCGCACTGGCCCGCTACCGCTGGGCCGAGGCCCGCCTCACTGCGGGCGACACGCCGCCGGTGGCCACCGAGGACGCCGCCGGGGGTGTGGGCTGCACGGCGAGCGTGTGCGACCTCCCCGCTTCGGAGCGGCCCCCGGGCTTGGGCGCCCCGTACGCGACGGAGCCGGCCCGGGGAAGTTCGTCCGGTGCGGGCGCCGTCTTCCTGCGGGACGCCACCCCCGCCGCCGAACCCGCCGTCGCCGGCACGGCACGCGAACACGCCGCGGCGCTGCTGGCGCGCGCGTTCGACACGGCCGATCGGCTCGGTGCGTACCCGCTGCGGGAGGGCATCACCCTGCTCGCCGCCCGCGCCCGGCTCACCTTCCCAGCGCGCCCCGGCGCCGGCCGGCCGGACGCGACCGGTGCCGTCACAGGTGCCACAGGGCGCCGGGCGATCACCGCGGGCGACTCACCGCGCGGGCCGACTGGCCGTGCGGCCACCACACCGGGCGCCTCCTCGGAGCGTGGCGGCGGGCCTCCCGCGCCCGCCGTGCCCCGAGTGCCGGGCGCGGCAGACGGAGGCAAACGGCCCGGGCGGCGAACGGCACATGCGAACGTGCACCAGGGCGTCGGCGATGCCCTGACCGACATGGAGCCGAGCGCCCCTGACCCGGCCGAGGTCTTCCGGCTGACGCCGCGCGAGCGCGATGTGCTGCGCCTGGTGGCCGTTGGTCGGAGCAACCGCCAGATAGCCGGGGAGCTGTTCATCTCCCCGAAGACGGCGAGCGTTCACGTCTCCAACATCTTGGCCAAGCTGGAGGTCTCGGGGCGGGGCGAAGCCGCTGCCCTGGCCCACCGACTGCGCCTGGTGACCCCAGCCGAGTCGGCGTAGCAATCTCGCCCCGACCGGCCATCGCCCACGCCGGCGTACGGGGCGGCAGCGGCAGCGGCAACAACGGAAGGCACTCGCGCACACCACTGACGCATGGCACCGGCGAGGCGTCAGGTCACCTTCAGCCGGAGGATGCGGTCGTCCTGGCTGCCTGGGTCGCCTCGTCCATCCGTATTGCTCGTGGTCACCAGCAGGGTGCCGTCGTCGGCGGCCTCTACGGTGCGAAGCCGGCCGTACTTACCGACGAAGAACTCCTGCGGTGTGCCCGCCGGCCGGGTGCCATTCAGCGGGATGCGCCATAGGCGCTCGCCGCCCAGCGCGGCCATCCACACAGAGCCGTTCACGATGGCGATACCGCTGGGTGAGGCGTCAGCGGTCTTCCACTGCTCCACCGGGGCAACGAGACCTTGTGCCGTGAACTCGTCCTCCTCTCCCTTGCCCTCGACCTCGGGCCAGCCGTAGTTGCCGTCCGGCTTGATCAAGTTCAGTTCGTCCCAGGTGTCCTGGCCGAACTCCGAGGCCCACAGCCGCTTGTTCTTGTCCCACGCCAGGCCCTGCACATTGCGGTGTCCGTAGGAGTAGACGACCGAATCGGCCGAGGGATTGCCGTCCGCCGGCTGTCCGTCTGGTGTCATGCGCAGGATCTTGCCCCCGAGCGACTCCTTGTCCTGGGCGAGCCCGCGGTCCCCGCTCTCACCCGTGCCCACGTACAGCATCTTGTCCGGGCCGAAGGCGATCCGCCCGCCGTTGTGGACGGTGCCCTTGGGGATGCCCTTGAGGATCGTGTCCGGCGCGCCCAACTGCTGCCCCGCAGGCCGCTTCTCGTCGTACATCATGCGGGCGACACGGTTGTCCGACTCGGTCGTGAAGTACGCGTAGACCATGCGATCCGCGCCAAAGGTGGGGGAGACGGCGAGGCCGAGAAGGCCACCCTCCCCACGAGGTGAGGCGCCGGCCACCGCACCGAGTTCGGTCTTCTTGCCATCGTCCGCGCCCACCCGGAACACCTTTCCGGTGTCGCGCGAGGCGACCAGGAGATCGCCGTCGGACAACTCGACGAGACCCCACGGCGTGTTCAGCTTCTGCGCCACCGTGGCGACCACCTTGGCGGTGCCCTTCTTGGGCGCTGCGGAGGAGGAGGTGGAGGAGGAGGGGGCGCTGGCCGATGGCGAGCCCGAGTTGGTACCGGATTTCGACGGGGCCCGCGGCCCGATCCGCGGCCCGTTGCCGCCGCCGTCGTCCGAGCAGCCGGATACGAACAGCAGCGTGGCCGCGGCGAACAAGGCGGTGGCACCGGTGCGTTGCACGGCGGATTCCTCTCACTGAGTATGAGCCACTGGCCGGCATCGGCCACTGGGGCAGGCACGGGTATGACATGCCTGGCTACGGCACTGGTTTCTTATACACCGTGAGGCACGAGAATCAGGGCGCGCCAACCTCCCCCACCTCAAACCTCAAGCCGCCTCCTCCACCCCGCCACCCGAAACCCGCGCCCCGTCGTATTTCCTGGGGCCCCATGGCTCCGTGCCCCGTGCCCCGTGCCCCGTCAGGCCTCCGTGCTCCGTGCCTCGTTGGGCCGTGCCCCGTGCTCGGTCAGGCGCCCCGCACCGCCTCACAGCACCGCACCGCCGCATGGCCAAGCATCAGCAGAAACGTACGTCGCGCTACCTGCCGACCTCCCTGTGGCCGCCGTGCGCCGGCGCGAGTTCTCGTCAGGCGGTGCGCGCGGAGGCTTGGGGCGGGGCGCCCGCCGACGTGTCAGTCCCAGGAACCGCGGGCGGGCGGTAGGGCGGCGATTTCCGCCAGGTCGTCCTCGGTGAGGGAGAGTCGCTGAGCCCGCGCGTTCTCCGTGACCCAACGTTCTTTCTTCGCCCCGGGAATCGGCACCACGTGCCGTCCGCGCGTGAGCAACCAGGCCAGCGCCACCTGAGCCGCCGTGGCCTCGTGGCGCTGCGCCACCCTGCGCAGGCCCGCGACGATCGGCTGGTTGGCGGCCATCATTTCTGCCGTGAAGCGCGGATGCCGGGCTCGTATGTCATCGGGCTCAAAACCCTGGCCAGGAGTCAGCGTGCCGCTGAGGAAACCATTCCCCAGCGGCATGGCCGCGAGGAAGCCGACGCCGCGCGAGGCACACCACGGCACGAGAGTTTCCAGCGCCTCTGGTGACCACACCGACAGCTCGGCCTGTACACAACTCACCGGAAATACCTGCTGGACCCGCTCAAGCTGGCGGATGGTCGCATCGTGAAGCCGGGCCGATGCCGGCGCGCCCGCGCGTGCTCCGGCGCGTCGCAGTTGGCCACGCGCCCCTACGGCGCACAGGCCCAATGACCGCACCTTTCCCGCCGCAACCAGCTCTGCCATGGCCCCCCAGGTCTCCTCGATAGGAACCTCGGGGTCGGCGCGGTGTAGTTGGTAGAGGTCTATCCGGTCGGTCTGCAACCGCCGCAGTGAGGCGTCACAGGCTCGCTTCACATAGCCGGGACGGCCGTTGGCGACGATGTGCTGTTCGCCGACGAGCAGCCCGCACTTGGTGGAGACGAAGGCGGTTGCCCGTCGTTCCTTGAGCACTCGGCCGATGAGCAGTTCATTGGTGAACGGCCCATACATATCGGCGGTGTCCAGGAGGCTGACGCCTTGGTCGAGCGCGGCGTGCACGGTGCGCAACGAGCCGTCACCGCTCTGCTGGGAGCTGCTGTACGCCCAGCTCATGGGCATGCAGCCGAGGCCGATCGCGCCCACCGACAGCGCCCCCGCGCCAATTGTCCTGCGCTCCACCTGCCCGAACCCCTCCCGTTCCCAAGCCCCCAACGTAACGTCTGCGTGCCGGCGCCTTTCGCATAGCCTCCAGTCATGCCTGCATACGACAGCGAATCCGCCCGCCCTTTGGTGTGGCTGCCCGTGCCCCCCGATGAGATCGACGGCCTGCCGCAGAGCCTGGAGTACGCCTTCTGGGACGCGGAGCAGGACTATCCGACGGACCCGGCCCGCTGTGTGTTCTATGGCGTTCCCTATATGAAGGGTGCGGACCCCGTCGTGCGCCCCTTGCTCCAGATGCCGAACGTACGCGTCCTACAGACGCTCACCGCGGGCATCGACTACCTGGAGGCCAGCCTGCCTACGCTGCCGTCCGGCGCGCAGCTGTGCAATGCGCGGGGCGTGCACGATGCGAGCACAGCCGAGCTCGCCCTGGCCCTCACGCTGGCTGCGCTGCGTGACATCCCGGGGTTCGTTCGTGACCAGGATGCCGAGCGTTGGAACACCGGTTTCCGGCCAGCGCTTGCCGACCGTTCCGTGTTGATTGTCGGATACGGTGCGATCGGCGCGGCCATCGAAGACCGGCTCACACCCTTTGAGTGTGCGCGGGTGGCGCGCGTCGCGCGCTCCGCCCGCGAGTCCGAGCGCGGGCCCGTGCATCCACTCGCCGCCCTGCCCGATCTGCTGCCCGATGCGGACGTGGTGATGTTGGCCCTGCCGCTCACGTCGGCCACTCGGTCCCTGGTCAACGGCGGTTTCCTGGGGCGGATGAAGGACGGTGCGCTGCTGGTGAACGTGGCCCGCGGTGCGATCGTGGACACCGACGCCCTGCTCGCCGAGGTCACAACGGGGCGGTTGTGCGCCGCGCTCGATGTCACTGACCCTGAACCGCTGCCGGTGGGTCACCCGTTGTGGCACGCTCCAGGAGTCCTCATCACCCCGCACGTGGGTGGTCCCTCCTCAGCCTTCATGCCACGCGTCAAGCGACTGCTCCGAGACCAACTGCACCGATTCGCAGCCGGAGATCCGCTGCGCAATGTGGTCATCACGGCTGGCTGAAACGCACCGAAGCCACACCCGGAATCCACACTTCCGGCACACTGCGAAATCGCGTGATTGCTGACTGTGCTGACAATGCCGCTATTGGTCACGCTGTGTAGATGAGGTATGTCCCTGAGTGACCAACCTGGTGTATCGTCCGGAACGGGGACCCGCGCCACGTATCACATGGCGTGCGTGAAGGACAGGAACCGAGGGGGGCGACGGGCGATGTACGGCCAATGGATGAACAACCCGACGCGGCTCACGCGTCAACCACCACACCGCTTCGCGAGCCGCGGCGAGGCGAGGCGCGAGCTGATGGCGGTGGCATCGTGAGCGCCTGGGCAGGGGTGCTCACCCGCCCGGGCGCGGCGGGCGGTGGCGCCGGAATGGTGCACCAACTTCTGCTGACTTTGGTGTGCGGCGGTTACGCGGCGGGCTCAGTATTCGGCTGGGGATCGCCCGAACTGGCAACGATCATGGGAGACTTCGGGCTCTGCGCCGCCGCGCTCACCGCGGCCATCTCGTGTTTTGTCTACGCGCGCACGCGCTGCGGCCCCTCCCGGCCGGCTTGGCTGCTGTTCGCGGCCTCCTCCCTGATGGCGGCGGCGGGCAACGGCGTGTGGGGGTGGTACGAGGTGGTGCTGGCCCAGCCGGTGCCCTCCGTATCGCTCGCCGACTTCTGTTTCCTCCTTTTCGCGCCACCCGCCATCGTGGGGCTGCTGGTGCTCGCCAAGCGTCCGGTCAACCGCGCCGGATGGCTGTGTCTGAGCCTCGATTCCTGGCTCATCGCCGGATCGTTGCTGACCCTCTCGTGGAGCCTGGCGCTCGCGCACACGGCGCGCTTCGACGGCGAGAGCGTCGCACGCACCGCACTCTCGCTGGCCTACCCGCTGCTCGATATCGCTCTGGTCAGCGTCGTCCTCGCGGTGCACTTCCGGCGCTCTTCGGCCAACCGGTCTGCGGTCAACACAGCGATCGGCGCCCTCGCGCTGACCGTGCTGTGTGACGCCCTGTTCACCTCCCCGTTACTGCGCCAGCAATACAGCTCGGGCCAGTTGCTGGACGCGGGCTGGTTCGCGGGCTCCCTGCTGCTGGCCTATGCGCCCTGGGTGGCCAGCCGCTGCGGACAGGATTGGGACCGCCCGCGCCGGCCTCAACCCGCCGGGCGACCCATCTCAAGCTCGCTTACGGCCCTCACGCCCTACCTGGCCGCCACAATCTGCGTCCTGGGGATCACCTACAACGTGCTCAACGGCCGCGCCGTGGACCAGGTCGTACTCTTCACCGGCTGCACCGTGGTGCTCGCGCTCGTGGTGCGACAGGCCATCATGCTGATGGACAACATCACCCTCACCCAGGAACTGGCGCAAAAGGAGAACCACTTCCGCTCCCTGGTCCAGGGATCGAGCGACGTCATCATGATCGCCGCCCCCACCGGCATACTGCGCTACGTGAGCCCGGCGGCCTCCGGCGTCTATGGGCGAGACGCCGACGAACTGACCGGCTCCGAGCTGGCGTCCTTGATCCACCCCGAGGACTTGGGCCTGGTGGTGCACGAGGTGCGCAGGTTCCTCGCCGCTCCACCGAGCAAGGAGCCCACCACCCGCATCGAGTGCCGCTTCCGCTCCGGCAGCGGCGAGTGGCTGAACGTCGAGTCCACCATCAACCGGCACCACGGCGGGCTCATCCTCAACAGCCGCGATGTCACCGAGCGGGTCAGGCTCCAGGCCCAGCTGCAACACAGCGCCGAGCACGACCCGCTGACCGACCTGCCCAACCGGGCACTGTTCACCCATCGGGTGCGGCAGGCACTCGGCGGGCGACGGCGTACGGATGCGGGCACCGCGGTGCTCTACATCGACCTCGACGGCTTCAAGGCGGTCAACGACACCGTCGGCCACCAAGCGGGCGACGAACTGCTGGTGCAGGCCGCGCGCAGGCTTCAGGAGTCGGTGCGCTGCGGAGACATCGCCGCTCGGCTCGGGGGTGACGAGTTCGCCGCGCTCATCATGGGCGACGGAGGACCCGACCGCGCCGCCCACGAGTACCGGGTGCACGACATCGCCGAGCGGCTGCGTATCGCCCTTTCCCGCCCGTACCGCGTGCAGGGCACCGAGGTGCGTGTGGCCGCCAGTATCGGCGTCGCCTTCGCCGAGCCAGGCATCAACCCCGGCGATCTGATGCGCAACGCCGACCTGGCGATGTACCGCGCCAAGTCCACCGGTAAGAACCGGGTCGAGCTGTACGCGCCGCAGATGCAGGCCGATGTGGCACGCAAGGCCGAGAGGGCGACGCGGTTACGGACGGCATTGAAGGACGGCGAGTTCGTCCTGCTCCATCAGCCCATCGTCGATCTCAACAGCGGCCGTATCACCGCCGCCTCCGCACAACCGCGCTGGCGCTCCTCGCAAGGCATCCTGTTCACCCCCGCCGAGTTCCTTCGGGTCACCGACACCGGCCGTAGCGACGGACGGGGCGGCAGCGAGGATGCCGCGCGCAGCGCCGAGCTCAGCCGCTGGACGTTGGAGGAGGCCATCCAGCAGGCGGCGCGGCGGCGCCGTGCAGGACATTCGGTCCCGGTGTCCGTACGGCTGCCCGCGAGTCAGTTGGTGGACAAGGCGATGCCGCCCAAGACGATCGAGGCCCTACTCGCCCGGCATAACCTGCCATCCGGCAGCCTCATCATCGAGCTGTTCGAAAGCGATCCGCGTATCTCGCTCGATGACCTGGAGCCCCGGTTGATGGCGTTGCGCCGACTGGGTGTACGCATTGCCCTGGACGGGTTGGGCAGTGGTTACGCGACGATCAACGCCCTGCGCAGGTTGCCCATCGACGTGGTCAAACTCGATCGCGGCCTGGTCGAAGGCGTACTGGAATCGGCCAGGCTCTATAAGATCACCGCCGGGCTGCTGCGCATCGCCAACGACCTGGGCACCCAGGCCGTAGCCGAAGGTGTGGACTTGCCGGAGCAGCTTGCCGCGCTGCGTGCCATGGGTTGCACCCACAGCCAGGGAGCGGTCTTCTGCGGGCCGCTGGACGAGCACCGGCTGCGTCGTGCGCTCACCGTGGGCGACTATCCGCTGCCGCGCCCGGAGCCGCGTCTTGCAGCGCGTACGGAGGTGCTTACTGAACTGCGCGCGCCCGAACCGCGGTCCGAGCCACCCGCGCTGGTCGGCGGGGCGCTGCCGGTGCGGTACAGCGGTTCGCATGGGACACGGCGGCACGAACCGCTAGCTCATACGCCATTGCGTTCAAATAATGAGACGCCCGTCCCGCCCACTTGACACTCCCTAGGCGACGGGAGGAGGGTCAGAGCCATGCGCACCCGAATTCTCGTACTTGGACAGCGCGTCGGCTAACCAGGGCATATGACAAAGGCCCTGCGGACCTCCTCCCGACGCGCTCCCCTCGCTTGCCTCACGGCACGGGGGGTTTTTTGTTGCACTGATGCACTCCCACCCCCGCACAAACACACATCTTCGAGAAGAGAATGCCGATGACCGAGCAGGCCACCGGGGCCCACCATCCCCAGCCGCGGGCCCGAAGCGGCGGGCAGCAGCCCGTCACCGTCGAGGACGTCACGGGCGCGCAATCCCTCATTCGTTCGCTTGAGGAGGTCGGCGCCGACATCGTCTTTGGTATCCCCGGAGGGGCGATCCTGCCCGCCTATGACCCGATGATGGATTCATCGAAGGTCCGGCATGTGCTGGTGCGACATGAGCAGGGTGCGGGCCATGCCGCGACCGGTTATGCGCAGGCCACCGGCAAGGTCGGGGTATGTATGGCGACCTCTGGCCCTGGTGCGACCAATTTGGTCACCCCGATCGCCGATGCGCACATGGATTCCGTGCCGCTGGTCGCCATCACCGGCCAGGTGGCCTCTCAGGCCATTGGTACCGATGCCTTTCAAGAGGCGGATATCTGCGGCATCACCATGCCCATCACCAAGCACAATTGGCTGGTGACGAACGCGGATGACATTCCGCGGACGATCGCGGAGGCGTTCCACGTAGCTTCAACGGGGCGGCCTGGTCCGGTGCTGGTGGATATCGCGAAGGACGCGTTGCAGGCGCGGACGCGCTTCGTGTGGCCGCCGCAGACGGAGCTACCGGGGTACCGCCCGGTGACCAAGCCACATGCCAAGCAAATCCGGGAGGCGGCCCGGTTGATCACTCAGGCGCGGCGTCCGGTGCTGTATGTCGGCGGCGGGGTGCTGAAGGCGCGCGCCAGCGATGAGCTGCGGGTCCTGGCGGAGCTGACGGGTGCGCCGGTGACCACGACGCTGATGGCGCTCGGGTCTTTCCCCGATACGCATCCGCAGCATCTGGGGATGCCGGGGATGCATGGCACGGTGGCTGCGGTGACCGCGCTACAGAAGGCGGACCTGATTGTGGCGTTGGGCGCCCGATTTGACGATCGGGTGACGGGGCGACTGGATTCCTTCGCGCCCTTGGCGAAGGTGGTACACGCGGATATCGACCCGGCGGAGATCGGGAAGAACCGCATGGCGGATGTGCCGATCGTGGGGGATGCGCGGGAGGTGATCACGGATTTGGTGACGGCGGTGCGGGCTGAGCACGCCGGAGGCCAAGTGGGCGATTACGCCGCTTGGTGGGTGGATCTGAATCGGTGGCGGCAGACTTATCCGCTCGGGTACGACCTGCCGGCGGACGGGAGCTTGTCGCCGCAACAGGTGATTGAGCGGATCGGTCAATTGGCGCCGCAGGGAACGGTGTATGCGGCGGGCGTGGGTCAACACCAGATGTGGGCGTCGCATTTCATTGAGTACCAAGAGCCGGCCACCTGGCTGAACTCTGGTGGCGCAGGGACGATGGGGTACGCCGTTCCGGCCGCAATGGGAGCGAAGGCGGGGCGGCCGGACCGTACGGTGTGGGCCATTGATGGTGATGGTTGTTTCCAGATGACCAACCAGGAACTGGCCACCTGCGCATTGAACGACATCCCGATCAAGGTCGCCATCATCAACAACGGCGCCCTCGGCATGGTCCGTCAATGGCAGACCCTCTTCTACAACCAGCGCTATTCCAACACGGTGCTGCACTCCGGCCCCGGAAACCGGGCCCCCGGTGAAAAGAAGCTCGCCGGAACCCGCGTTCCCGATTTCGTGAAATTGGCCGAGGCGATGGGTTGTGTCGGGCTGCGCTGCGAAGACCCGGCCCAACTCGACGCGGTCATCGAGAAGGCCAACTCCATCAACGACCGCCCCGTGGTAGTGGACTTCATCGTCCACGAGGACGCCATGGTCTGGCCCATGGTCGCCGCTGGCACCTCCAACGATGAGGTCATGGCCGCTCGCGGCGTCCGCCCCGACTTCGGCGACAACGAAGACGACTGAGCAGCCGACTGAGCGCAAGCCGAGAAGAGAGACCGAGTCCCATGTCCAAGCACACGCTCTCCGTCCTGGTGGAGAACACCCCCGGTATCCTCGCCCGGATCGCCGCGCTGTTCTCGCGCCGCGGGTTCAATATCGACTCGCTCGCCGTCGGCGTCACCGAGCACCCCGACATCTCCCGCATCACCATCGTGGTCAACGTCGAGGAACTGCCTTTGGAGCAGGTGACCAAGCAGCTCAACAAGTTGGTCAACGTGCTGAAGATCGTTGAGCTGGAGGACGGTTCGGCCATCCAGCGTGAACTCGTATTGGTGAAGGTTCGCGCCGACAACGAGACCCGCTCCCAGGTGGTGGAGATCGTCCAGCTCTTCCGCGCCAAGACGGTGGACGTCTCACCGGAGGCCGTCACCATCGAAGCCACCGGCGGCAGCGACAAGCTAGAGGCCATGCTCAAGATGCTGGAGCCCTTCGGCATCAAGGAACTGGTGCAGTCCGGCACCATCGCCATCGGGCGCGGAGCGCGCTCCATCACCGACCGGAGCCTGCGCGCCCTCGACCGCTCCGCATAGCGCGGCCTGTCGCCCACACCCCTGGGCGCGCCGTAGCGGTGCAGCGCCGTGCACACCCGTACGCCTGTACCCGCACACCCCCTGCGCACCGTGCGTATCCGCACGCGCCAGCCGGGTCAGTACGCGTCAAGTCGGCTCACACCACCGCACCCGGCTGGTTCCGACTGGCTTGTAGGGCCGGCGAGCAAGACCGGATAGCGAGACCCCGAAGCCTTCCCCCGTCCACCCGTCATACGGTGGGCCGCACAACCGAAACGCTAGGAGATACCCGAAGTGGCCGAGCTGTTCTACGACGACGACGCCGACCTGTCCATCATCCAGGGCCGCAAGGTTGCGGTTCTCGGATACGGCAGCCAGGGCCATGCCCACGCGCTGTCGCTGCGCGACTCGGGCGTTGACGTCCGTGTTGGCCTGCACGAGGGCTCGGGCTCCAGGGTCAAGGCCGAGGAGCAGGGGCTGCGCGTGATGACCCCGGCCGAGGCTGCGGCCGAGGCCGACGTGATCATGATGCTGGTGCCGGACCCGATCCAGGCACAGGTCTACGAGGAGTCCGTCAAGGACAACCTCAAGGAGGGCGACGCGCTCTTCTTCGGACACGGCCTCAACATCCGGTACGGCTTCATCAAGCCCGCGGCCGGTGTGGACGTCGCCATGGTCGCCCCCAAGGGCCCGGGGCATCTGGTCCGCCGCCAGTACGAGGAGGGCCGCGGCGTTCCGTGCATCGCGGCTGTTGAGCAGGACGCCACCGGGAACGGCTTCGCGCTGGCGCTCTCGTACGCCAAGGCCATCGGTGGCACCCGGGCCGGTGTCATCAAGACGACCTTCACCGAGGAGACCGAGACCGACCTCTTCGGAGAGCAGGCCGTGCTGTGCGGTGGCACGACCGCGCTGGTCAAGGCGGGCTTCGAGACCCTGGTCGAGGCGGGCTATCAGCCGGAGATCGCGTACTTCGAGTGTTTGCACGAGCTCAAGCTCATCGTGGACCTGATGTACGAGGGCGGCCTGGAGAAGATGCGCTGGTCGGTCTCTGAGACCGCCGAGTGGGGCGACTACGTCACCGGCCCGCGGATCGTCAACGACGCCACCAAGGCCGAAATGAAAAAGGTGCTCGGCGAGATCCAGGATGGCTCCTTCGCCAAGAGCTGGATGGCCGAATACCACTCAGGGCTGCCGAAGTACAACGAGTACAAGAAGGCCGACCAGGACCACCTCTTGGAGACCACAGGCAAGGAGCTGCGCAAGCTCATGAGCTGGGTGGACGACAACGAGTAAACGCGCTGTCGGCGCGGGCGTGGGCGCACGCCGCCGGGGTGACCTCCGGCGGCGCGCGCCCACGGCGCGTACCGGGCCGGGGAAGCGGTGGCGACAAGATGACCGGCGGGGAGCGTCGCGGCCGGCGGATGAGCCCAAGTGCAGAGCGCTGACCAGCCCCGATACCGTAATTCCGAGCGGGCGTCGCCGAGCTTTCCCACCGTGTTCAGCCACGGCCGAACGATGCTTGTGCAACGGCGCAAGAGTCCGGCCCGTACGCCACTACACTGCTTTCACAAGCGCGTCAGGCTCACAGCGTCGTGCGTCTTCCACGCGGCTGACCCCTTCACCGCCTTCGGCCGTCGGGACGGCCGTCCGCAGGACTAGTGAGGACTGAGGACCACGTGAGCACTGCTACGTCCAGCAAACCTGTCGTACTCATCGCTGAAGAACTCTCGCCCGCCACCGTCGATGCCCTCGGCCCCGACTTCGACATCCGGCACTGCAACGGCGCGGACCGGGCCGAGCTGCTCCCCGCCATCGCCGACGTGGACGCCATCTTGGTCCGCAGCGCCACCAAGGTGGATGCCGAGGCGATTGCCGCGGCCCGCAAGCTCAAGGTCGTCGCCCGTGCGGGCGTGGGCCTGGACAACGTCGATGTCGCCGCCGCCACCAAGGCGGGCGTGATGGTCGTGAACGCGCCGACCTCCAACATCGTCACCGCCGCCGAGTTGGCCTGCGGCCTGCTCGTCGCAACTGCCCGCAACATCCCGCAGGCCAACGCCGCGCTCAAGAACGGCGAGTGGAAGCGGAGCAAGTACACCGGCGTCGAGCTGAGCGAGAAGACGCTGGGCGTGGTCGGCCTTGGCCGCATCGGGGTGCTGGTGGCCCAGCGGATGTCCGCGTTCGGCATGAAGATCGTTGCGTACGACCCCTACGTACAGCCTGCCCGGGCCGCGCAGATGGGCGTCAAGCTGCTGTCGCTGGACGAGCTGCTCGCCGTCGCCGACTTCATCACGGTGCACCTGCCGAAGACCCCCGAGACGCTGGGGCTCATCGGTGACGAGGCGCTGCACAAGGTCAAGCCGGAGGTGCGCATCGTCAACGCCGCCCGGGGCGGAATCGTGGACGAGGCGGCGCTGGCCTCGGCGTTGAAGGAGGGTCGGGTCGCGGGCGCTGGCCTCGACGTCTACGCCGCGGAGCCCTGCACGGACTCGCCGCTCTTCGAGTTCGACCAGGTGGTCGCGACGCCGCACCTGGGTGCTTCGACGGGGGAGGCGCAGGAGAAGGCGGGCATCGCGGTCGCCAAGTCGGTACGGCTTGCGCTCGCGGGCGAACTGGTTCCGGATGCGGTCAACGTGCAGGGCGGCGTGATCGCCGAGGACGTACGCCCCGGGCTGCCGCTGGCCGAGAAGCTGGGGCGGATTTTCACGGCACTGGCCGGGGAGGTCGCGGCCCGCCTCGATGTCGAGGTGTACGGCGAGATCACTCAGCACGATGTGAAGGTGCTTGAACTCTCCGCGCTCAAGGGCGTGTTCGAGGATGTCGTCGCCGAGACGGTCTCGTACGTGAACGCGCCGCTGTTCGCGCAGGAGCGTGGCGTCGAGGTGCGGTTGACCACGAGCTCCGAGTCGCCCGACCATCGCAACGTGGTGACCGTGCGCGGCACGCTGTCGGACGGCCAGGAGGTGTCCATCTCCGGCACGCTGGCCGGCCCCAAGCATCAGCAGAAGATCGTCGCGGTGGGCGAGCACGATGTGGACCTGGCACTCGCCGATCACATGGCATTCCTGCGCTACGGCGACCGCCCCGGCGTCGTCGGTACCGTTGGCCGCATCCTTGGCGAGGCCGGGATCAACATCGCGGGCATGCAGGTGTCGCGGTCCGCGGTGGGTGGTGAGGCGCTGGTCGCGCTGACCGTGGACCACACGATTCCGGCGCCGGTGATGGCCGAGATCGCGGTGGAGATCGGCGCGACCTCCGCGCGCTCGGTGAACTTGACGGACTGACCCAGCCCACCGGCCACTTGGCGCTGGTGTACCGAAGGACCGGGTTCGAACCGCTACGGCGGGGCGGGCCCGGTTTTTTTGGCTCCATTACTCAACAGGTGATGAATTCTGTCGAAGAAGGCTCTACGCTGGTCTAAGTGGAGAAAAACTTTCCACCTACGGGATGGGTGCTGCCCGCTGCCGTGTGCGCGCGGGCCGCGGCTCCAAGACCTCCGGGTCGGGGAGCTCTCAACGTGCCGGGACGCCGCAGCTGCACAGTGCGGCAGCTGCGATCCCCGAGAGCTGCGGGCAGACCCCAAGGCCGACCGCCCCGTCGCTCAGTTCGCCGAGGAGGAGATCCGTGACCGCCGACAGTGACGCCACCGCCACCGCTACCGCCACCGCCACCGCAGGCGCGAAGGCGCAACCCGCGCGCATGCGCGCCGACGCCTTGCGTAATCGGGAACACATCCTGCGCGCTGCCCGGGAAATCTTCGCCGCACAGGGCCCGGACGCCCCGCTGGACGAGATCGCCAGACGCGCGGGCGTCGGGGTCGCCACCCTCTACCGGCGCTTCCCCGACCGTTCGGACTTGATCCGCGGCGTGGCCGTCGAGGTGTTCACGGCGCTGGGCGAGGCCGCGCTGGTGGCACGCGACGAGCGGGCCGAACCGTTCGAGGCGCTGCGAACCTTCATGCACGCCGCGCTTGACCTCAAGCTCGGCTCCGTCCTGCCCGCACTCATGGGGCGGGTGGCGATGGACGAGGTGCTCGACGGAGTTCGGCAGGACGCCGCCGATCCGATCCAGGAGCTGCTCACCCAGGCGCAGGCCGCGGGAACGCTGCGCCCCGACGTCCTTTTCGGCGACATCGCGCTGATGCTCATGCGCATCTCCCGGCCGCTGCCCGGCGAGCCACTCGCGGAGGACGGCGATCTGGCCCATCGGCAGTTGGAGATCTACCTCGACGGTCTGCGCACCCCGGGCGCCACCGCGCCGCGCGCCGAACTGCCCGGCCCCGCCGTAGACATCGGCTGGTTCAAGCGGATCAGGGCCCACGTCATCGGCAAGGCCCCTGGCTCTCCGCCAGGCCCGCAGATCTGATCGGCGCCACCCCACCCCACCCCACCCCACCCCCCCCACAGCAGCACAGCACAGCACAGCACAGCTCAACTCAGCCCAGCACAACACAGCCCACAGCACGCGCACCAGAGAGGCGACACCATGTCCGTCAGCGACCGCAGGCCCGGCGATGCGCCCGAGCCCAGGCCCGTACCGACGCCGATACCCGAGGCTGCGCCACCCGCGGACACGCCATCGGCCCACGCAGCGCCCGCGGACGCGCAACCGACCGATGCGCACCCCAAGCGGTGGCTGGCACTGCTCTTCATCGGCCTGGCCCAGTTGATGATCGTGCTCGACATCACGATCGTGAACATCGCACTACCCTCCGCGCAGCGTGATCTCGGGGTCTCCGACGGGGACCGGCAGTGGGTCATCACCGCGTACACACTCGCCTTCGGCAGCCTGCTGCTCTTCGGCGGGCGGATCGCCGACTACACCGGGCGCCGCCGCGCCTTCATCGTCGGCCTCGTCGGCTTCGCCGGTGCTTCCGCACTCGGCGGCGCGGCGGGCACCTTCGGGGTGCTCCTCGGCGCCCGCGCGCTCCAGGGCGTCTTCGCCGCACTGCTGGCGCCGTCCGCGCTCTCGCTGCTCGCGGTGATGTTCACGGGAGCGAAGGAACGTGCGAAGGCGTTCGGGATCTTCGGTGCCATTGCCGCGGGCGGCGGAGCGATCGGCCTCGTACTCGGCGGGCTGCTCACCGAATACCTCGACTGGCGCTGGTGCCTGTATGTGAACGTGCCCATAGCGATCGCCGCGGTCTTCGGTTGGTACGTGCTACCCGCCGACGCCCGGACCAGCGCAGACCGAGCACAGTTCGACATACCCGGCGTACTGCTCGCCGTCAGCGGCCTGGTGGCCGTGGTGTACGGATGCAGCGAAGCGGAGTCGGACGGCTGGGGCTCGGCCCCGGTCATCAGTCTGCTGACCGCCGGCGTACTGCTGCTTACGGCCTTCGTCCTGGTAGAGCGGCGGGTCGCCAGCCCGCTGCTGCCACTGCGGGTGGTCATGGACCGCACCCGTGGCGGGGCCTACTTGGCGGTGGGCCTGTCGGTGGTGGGCATGTTCGCGATGTTCCTGTTCCTCACCTACTACATGCAGATCGTCAAGGGCTACTCGGCGGTCGTCACCGGAGTAGCCTTCCTGCCGCTGACGGCGGGTGTGCTGCTGGCGGCGGGCGGCATCGCGGCGCGGCTGATCCCCAAGGTCCCGCCCCGGGTGCTGATCGCGCCGGGGCTGCTGATCGCCGCGGCCGGCATTGGCTGGCTGATCCCGCTGGAGCCGAACAGTTCGTACGCGACGGGGGTGCTCCCCGCAGAGATCTTGATCGGCATGGGTATGGGCCTGGTGATGGCCCCGGCGATGAACTACGCCACGCACGGCGTACTACCCGAGGAGACCGGCATTGCCTCCGCCTCGGTCACCACGGCGCAGCAAATCGGCGGCTCGATCGGCACGGCCCTGCTCAACACGATCGCCACCAGCGCCACAGCCGACTACCTCGCCGGGCACCGGCCACCCAACCCGGAGATCGCCAAGCGAGCGCTCACGGAGGGCTTCTCGGACGCGTTCGTCTGGGCCTCACTGATCCTCGCCGCAGCGGCCGTGCTGGTGGGCGCACTCATGAACACCCCGCGCCCGCAACGCGGCGACGCCCAAGCGACGGCGGATGCCGAGCCAACCGCGATGCACCTGGGCTAGCGGGGGAGTGGGGGCGGGGTGTCCTACGGGGCACGGGGCCATGGCGTCCGGGGCACGGGGCCGCGGGGTGCGCCACTAGCTATGGGGCGCGGAGTTGGGGCTCGTACGGAGCACGGGGCACGGGGCACGGGGCACGGGGCCATGACCCACTCAGAGGAACTGCCCCCACGGTTAACCGGACTTGCGGAAACCGCTTTGGGTGTCACGTTTCTGCGCGACATGGAGCACCAGCGCACGAACCGGTTGTTCGAGGACCCCTTAGCGCGGCTATTCCTCGATGCGGCCGGGGACCTGTTACGCGCCGCACGCCCCGCCGTCTCCCCGGACTTCACCGACCTCTGGTTTGGCGGCCCGAGAGCGGAGCTGGACTGGTGGTTCCATAGCCGGGCCGGGCGCCGTTGATTCGCGATATCGGCCTGGTAGCGGTGGAGTACGGCCGCCCCACGCCCAAGGCGTTCGATCCGGAACTGGCGGGCACCGGGCGCGATTGGCTGATCTTGACGATGCGCCAGCCGCTGCCCGCAGGTGACAACCCGGAAGGGGTCGGCACCCCGCAACCCTGATCCGACCCCGGTTGTCACGCGTGCGCTCAACGCGAGGCCGCCGGTGCCGGGTCCTTCCGGGTAACTGGCGCGCAGCACCAGGCTGTCGCGCCGCTACGGGAGAGATCGCCAGCCATGACGCGTAGGCACACAAGCAAACACGCGCACGCGCGTGCCCGCGCGCGAACACAGAACTGCCGCAGTGTCGGCGCCCTGGCTCGGCCGGGGCGCTTGCGGCCGTGGCCGCGCTGCCTGCCGGCGCGGCCACCGGCTCAGACGACACGACGAGCCTGGCCGCACAGGGCAGTGAGCAGGGCGGCCCGCATCCCGGCACCGGTCGGGCCCTCGACGCCATCGTCACCGAGGGCACCCCCGGCGTGCTGGCACGGGTCGATGATGCCGCCGGCCCGTGGCGCGGATCTGCTGGGGTGGCCGACCGGGAGATGGGGCGGCCACGGTGGGCGCAGGACACGTCACTCATCACCAACCCGAGAAAGAGCTCCCTATGCAGCGGAAACTGACCACTGCCAGCGCTGTTCTGGCCGCCGTGTTGTTAGCCACCATGGGTACCGCGCTCACCGCCGAGGCCTCCTCTTCCGGCCCCGCCACCCTGCCCGTGCCTGCTCCGTCGAGCTCTGTCGCTCCCGCCGGCTCCGTCGCGGCGTCTGACGACATCGGGCCGCGGGGCTCCGTCGCTTCGCCGGTCGAGGCCCCGAGCGCCGTGCCCGCTCCGCAGATCCCAACCGCTCCTACCGGGCTCCGTGCCCCGTATCTCGACGGTGGTGGTGTGCTGCCGTCACTCGACGCCGGGGCCCTACGGGAGGCGATCAGCGGCCTCCCGAACGAAAAGGTGACCAGTGCCCTCGTGAAGGTGAGCGGTACGGAGGGCGAGTGGGCGGGCACGTCCGGCGTCGCGGATGTGCGCACAGGGCGGCCGGTGCCAGCCCACGGCGCATTCCGCATCGGAAGCGTCAGCAAGGTGTTCACCGCCGCGGTTGTGCTCCAACTCGTCGCCGAGGACAAGGTCGATCTCGGCACATCGGTCCAGCACTACTTGCCCGGCCTGTTGCCCGCCTCGTACCCCGATGTCAGCGTTCGCCAGTTGCTCAACCACACCAGCGGGCTGCCTGCGAGCGAGGAGGGGAGCGGCGACGCTGCCTGGTTCGTACGGCACCGATTCGACCACTGGACGCCGCAGGAGGTGATCGCCTCCGCCACCAAGAAGGACATGGACTTCGCGCCCGGCAGTCAGCAGTCCTACAACGGAACCAACTACTTCGTCGCCGGACTGCTCATCGAGAAGGCCACCCGCGAATCTTACGCACACGAGATTGATCGCCGAGTGCTGCGCCCGCTCGGCCTGCACCGCACCTACGTACCCGACCGTCGTGACGTCCGCCTACCCGGACCGCACGCGCACGGCTATGTGCGTGTGGACGGCCGGCTGGTGGACATCACCGAACAGAGCCCCTACTCATGGGCCGAGGGCGGTCTGATCTCCACCAGCGCGGACCTCACGCGTTTCTTCACCGCGTTGTACGCGGGGAAGGTGGTGCCGCGACCGCAGCTCGCGGAGATGTTCACCGTCCCCGACGTCGCGTACAGCGGCAAGGGCAACTGCCGCGTGCCCGGCGATCCGCACGCGGGCCGCGCCTGCTTCAGCGTCGGCCTCACCCGGACCACCTGGTCGAACGGTGTTACCGCGTGGGGCAAGTCGGGCGCGGTCCCCGGCTACACCACCGCGGTATTCGCCACCCGCGACTCCCGCCGGGTGTTGGCGTACTCACTCACTGCGACGGGTAACCAGGACGGTTCGGAGCTGCCGTACATCGTGCGGCTCCTCGCCGCCACCTTCGACCCGTCACTGACCGAAGAGGCTAGAGAAACTGGAGGGGCTGGAAGAACTGGAGGGGCTGGTGAAACCAGAGGGGCCGAAGGGGCCGGACGGTCCTGAGCTTTGCGCCGCTAGGGCTCACGGAATCGCGGGTCCTGTACCGCGCGCCAGGCGTGCCCTTTTCAAGGCCATGTGCAGGAGCAGCCGGTCCTCGCCGGTGTCCAGGTCGAGACCGGTGAGCTGTTCCACTCGGGACAGCCGGTAGTACAGCGTCTGCCGGTGGATGCCGAGGGCCTGTGCGGTCCGACTCGCCTGGCCGGCCCGGTCCAAGAACTCCTCAACGGTGCGGGCCAGTTCCGCGTGGCCTTGCTCAAGAAGCGGGCGTACGGCCGGGTCTGGGGCGGCGGTGGGAAGGCCGGTCAGGAGCCGGTACGGGCCGACGCCCGCCCAGGTGGCGACGGGCCCCAAGCGTTCGTCGGCCCGCGCCGCCTGCGCGGCGGCCCGCGCCTCCCGCCAAGCGGCGGGGAGCTCGGCGATTTCGCGGCGCACGTCGCTGACCCCCGCGGCGGCGCCCCGTGCCCCGTGCCCCGTGGTCGGCCCCGTACTCCGTGCCCCGTCAGGTCCGGGGCCCCGTGCTCCGTGCCCCGTGGTGGGCCCCGTGCTCCGTGCTCCGTGCCCCGTGGTCGGTGGCCCCGCAGCCGGCCCCGTGCCCCGTCCCCCGTGCTCCGTCCCGCCGTCCAGCCCGCCCGGAGCCCCGACGCCCGCTCGCTGCCCCGCCCCACCGGCGGCACCCGCTCCAGCCTCGTGCCCTGTTCCCGCGGCACGCGGTGAACGCAGCAGCTGTTCCGCAGCGGTGCGTGCCGGCTCCACGGAGGTCACGGAGCGCAGCCGAACCAGGGCGGCGAGGCTCGCGCTCGGCCCGGCGGACGCGCCCGCAGTGCCGGCCGCGCCCCCCACAGCCGCCGTCTCCGCGGGGCCGGTGATGGCACAGACGGCGGCTAGCCCCGGCAGGTTCGGCAGCGGAGCGGACTCCGCGAGACTCTCGGCGTCCCAGGGCAGCACCGCGACGACGGCGAGTGGGCCGCGGGCCGCGGAGCCGAGCGCGTCGCGCAGCGCCGTCTCTGCCTCGCCCCGACCCGCGGACGGTCCCACCAGGAGGGCCCGGAACAACTCGCCCAACTCCGCCCCACTGCGCGCCTCGGCCGCCAGCAGGGCACCGATGCGGGCCGCCGTCTCCATCGCCTGGGCCAGCCGGGGGTCGGTCGGGGCGTTGGGATGGCCGAGTTCGAGGTCGGAGAGATGACCGTCGTCCAGCAACCACACATAGCCGTGCACGATGCCCCGATGCCGTACGGGCAAGCAGATGCGGCCCATGAATACCCCGGCCGCCGGGTCCGGTGGAATCCGCAACGGGGCCTGGGCGCGCGCGATACCGAAGCCCTCGAACCAGGCTCGCACCGCCGCCGTTGAGCGGCGCTGGAGAATCGACCGCGTACGGACCGGGTCCATCGCAAGGTCGTCGTCGCTGTCGTGCACCCCGAACGCGATCAGTTTGAAGTCACGGTCCTCAAGGGTCGCGGGAGCGCCGAGTGCCGCCGAGATCTCGTCTACGAGTTGCTGATAGTCGCCGCGCATCCGACGCGTGGCCCCCTTCGAGGTGCCTTCGAGGTGTCTGCGTTCTTTTCGGAATGTCTGAGACGGGTGAGGCGTCCGGGAGGGCTCCGCGCGCTTCGAACGTCCGAGTCATACCGGTGTACGGGTCATACGGGTCATACGGGTGTGCGAGCCATGCGGGTGTACGGGTCCTGCGGGACGCTTCCGACGCGTCCGGTGCTCCCGGCGCGTCCGGTGCGCAGGGACGGTGCAGCCCCGGATGCCCCGTACGTCGTAGCGAGCCGCCCCGTAGGAGGCGCCCCCGGCAGGCCGCCCCGTGTCGCCGTAGGACGGCCGTTGCCCGCGACCGCCGCCATGGGTGGTCGCGGCCCAGCCCACGCCGGCGCGTGCGGTGTGCCGTGCGCCCGGTGTCGTGCGCCTGATGAGCGCCGGGGCGCGCGGCCCAACACCATTGTCATACATCTGTCTGAGATCCCGGGCACCAACGCGTGACAGGTGTCGATGGTCGGGTACCGGCCCCGGTCCTTAAGTTTCACAGTGGCTCACCTTGCCGTCATGCCCATAGGGCACTCGGCGCTCGTCAGCCTTGACAAGAAGAACCGCAACGTGGAGGTGCCCCGTGCTGGGTCCCGTGCTGCTCGCCGCGTCACGCAGCGACGCCATCCGCCGTATCGTCTCGGCCGCGCCGGTCACCCGCCCCATGGTGGACCGTTTCGTCGCGGGTGAGCGCCTGGATCAGACCATGTCGGTCATCCGCGGGCTGACCGGCCGTGGCCTCGACGTCACCATGGACTTCCTGGGCGAGGACATCACCGACCCGTCCGAGGCGCTGCGCAACCGTGACGCTTACCTCGGGTTGACCGATGCGCTCGCGCCGCTCAACCTTGGCGCTCGCACCGAGATGTCGATCAAGCTTTCCGCGTTCGGCCAGGCGCTGGCCGGCGGCCACGACCTCGCGCTGGCGAACGTCACGCCCGTCGTGGAGGCCGCCGCCGAGGCCGGGATGAATGTGGCCCTCGACATGGAGGACCACACCACCACCGATTCCACGCTGGCGATCCTCACCGAGCTGCGCAAGCGGTTCCCGCAGACGGGCGCGGTCGTGCAGTCGTACCTGTTCCGCACGGAGGAGGACTGCCACGCGCTCGCCACAGAGGGCTCGCGGGTGCGGCTGGTGAAGGGCGCGTACAAGGAGCCTGCCGACGTCGCCTTTCAGGACAAGCGCGAGGTTGACAAGGCGTACGTGCGCTGCCTGAAGGTTCTCATGGCGGGCGACGGCTACCCGATGATCGGTTCCCACGACCCGCGCCTGGTCGCCATTGCGCAGGAACTCGGCCGCCAGCACGGCCGCAAGCTGGACGAGTACGAGTTCCAGATGCTGTTCGGCATCCGGGTCGCCGAGCAGGAGCGGCTTCTCGCCGAGGGCCACCAGATGCGCATCTACGTGCCGTACGGCACGGACTGGTACGGGTACTTCATGCGCCGCCTCGCGGAGCGCCCGGCCAACATGGCCTTCTTCCTGCGCTCCCTGGTGAGCCGGGGCTGAGGCACCCGCCACAGACGCTCGCAGGACCTTGCTGGCCCGCAGTACCGTGATGGTGGACCCCGGCCGCCCCCGCTGGCTGGCGAGTGGGCACCCGCTCCGACACCCGGCCGATCCGTTTCCGTACCGGCCAGTTCGGCCAGGCCGGGAGCACATCCCGGGAGCGCACCCGGAGCACATCCGGAGGCGGAGCCAGGCTGGACGGAGCCAGAGCGGAACCCAGACCGGAGCAGCCGGAGCAGATACGGAGCTGGAGCAGATACGGGGCCAAAGCGGAGCCTGCCGGCCCCGCAGCTTGATGGCCCCGTGCCCCACCCCTACGTCCGTACCCCAAACGTTTTCGTACGCAGACCCGACGATCGAAGGAGACACGGCCATGGACGCTGTGACCCAGGTCCCCGCGCCGGTGAACGAGCCGGTGCACACCTACGCACCCGGCACTCCCGAGCGTGCCCGCCTTGAGATCAAGCTCAAGGAGCTTGGCGACAACCCCATCGACCTGCCGATGACCATCGGCGGCGAGAAGCGGCTGGGTGGCGGCGAGCGCTTCGACGTCGTGCAGCCGCACCGCCACGCCGCCAAGCTCGGCACGTACGGGAACGCCACGACCCAGGACGCCCAGGACGCCGTGGACGCCGCGCTGGCTGCCGCCCCCGCGTGGCGCGCGCTGGCCTTCGATGACCGCGCGGCGATCATCCTCAAGGCCGCTGAGCTGCTGTCGGGCCCGTGGCGCGAGACGGTGGCCGCCTCCACCATGCTGGGCCAGTCCAAGACCGCGCAGCAGGCGGAGATCGACACTCCCTGTGAACTGGTCGACTTCTGGCGCTTCAACGTGCACTTCGCGCGTCAGATCATGGCCGAGCAGCCGATGGCCAACGCTTCCGGCGTGTGGAACCGCAGCGACCACCGGCCGCTTGAGGGCTTTGTCTATGCCATTACCCCGTTTAACTTCACCGCCATCGCGGGCAACCTGCCGACCGCCCCGGCCTTGATGGGTAACACGGTCGTTTGGAAGCCGTCCCCGACGCAGACCCACGCCGCCGTGCTGCTGATGCAGCTCCTGGAGGAGGCCGGGCTGCCGAAGGGCGTCATCAACCTGGTGACCGGCGATGGCATCGCCGTCTCCGAGGTTGCCTTGAGCCACCCGGACCTGGCCGGCATCCACTTCACCGGCTCGACCAAGACCTTCCAGTACCTGTGGAAGACGGTCGGTAACAACATTGAGAAGTACAAGACGTACCCGCGTCTGGTGGGCGAGACCGGCGGCAAGGACTTCATCGTCGCCCACCCGTCCGCCGACCCGGCCGTTCTGAAGACGGCGATGACCCGGGGTGCCTTCGAGTTCCAGGGCCAGAAGTGCTCCGCCGCCTCGCGCGCCTACGTGCCGCGCTCGCTGTGGGAGAACGGCCTCAAGGAGGAGTTCGCCGCCGAGGTGAACGCCCTCACCATGGGCGACGTCACCGACCTGTCGAACTTCATGTCGGCCGTCATCGACGAGCGGTCCTTCGCCAAGAACAAGGCCGCCATCGACCGTGCCAAGGCCGACCCGACCATCGAGGTCATCGCGGGTGGCACGTACGACGACAGCGTGGGTTACTTCGTACGCCCGACGGTGCTCGTCTCGACCGACCCCGAGAACGAGATCTTCAAGGACGAGTACTTCGGCCCGATCCTGGGCGTCTTCGTCTACGACGACGAGAACTACGACGAGATGCTCACCCAGATGGAGTCGGCCTCTGCGTACGCCCTGACCGGTGGCGTCATCGCGCAGGACCGCGCCGCTGCCGCCGCCACCTGCGAGGCGCTGCGCTTCGCGGCCGGCAACTTCTACATCAACGACAAGCCGACCGGTGCGGTCGTCGGCCAGCAGCCGTTCGGTGGTGGCCGCGCGTCCGGCACCAACGACAAGGCGGGCGCCAAGCAGAACCTGATGCGCTGGACCTCCACCCGCTCCATCAAGGAGACCCTGGTCCCGCCGACCGACTACCGCTACCCGCACATGGGCTGACCAGCCCCGCACACCGGCTGGCTGGCCAGGATGTGGCCGGCCGGCCCGGTGCGCGCTTACCCCGCGCGCACTATCAGCCTCCGCCCCCGTACGGCCCCCCAAGCCATTCGGGGGCGGGGGCATTTTCTGGGCTGACGAGGGCGTACAAGGCACCGGCCGGGAGAGTTTTGGTGGTGCCGCCGTCTCAGATAGTAGGAAGCCCGAGTAATCGTGCAGACAGTCCGGCTCGGCTGGCTTACGTTTGTGGAAGCCGAACGTCTCGCTCCATCAAGCGACGGCGGATGAGCTGGCTGCGTCGCGCAGGTGACCCCTGCCGTATCCAGGCTCCCGCCCTTCCGGCGATTCCATTCCCCTTCGGGTTCTGGCATTGGCATTGGAGACGTGCATCATGGCCGACACCGTTCGTAAGATCCGGCACACCGCGCACCGCGAGGACAGCACCGACCGCAAGAACGCCGCCGCCGCGCTCCAGCGTGCGCTCGACCGCCGCGACAACGGCGGCTCCACGGGCCACTAGGCGGCCAGCCCTGCTACGCGGTACGGGGCCGCTAGCTACCACGGGGCACTGGCTCACGATGCGGCGCGGCTCACCACCGCGGTGCGGGCTCACCACGCGGTACGGGGCGCGAGACGTCACGGTGCACCAGGCTCTCGCGCCCCACCGCACCTCGTGCCAAACCGCGCCGCAAGTCCACCGGCCAGCCTGGCTCCATCGGTCAAACTGGCCCCGTTGCCCCGTTGCCCCGTTGCCCCGTTGCCCCGTTGCCCCGTTGCCCCGTTGCCCCGTTGCCCCGTTGCCCCGTGCCCTCGTGCGACGGCGTCGGCTAGTGGCGTCCCTCGTTGTCTGAGCGCGTGATGTCGAAGTGATCGACGCGCTGGCCCGTCTCGGCGAGCGTCGTCACCCGCAGCCGGGGCCGTGCGCCCGCACGAACGCTGACCGCGATGAAGGAGAAGCCCGTGAACCGCACCCGGGACCACTCCACAACCTCCTCGTCCTTCTGCGTGCCCTTGACCCAGTGATACGTGCGGACCTCGTCCCGGTCCTTGACGTGCCCCTCGTAGCTGTCCGGCACCGGGAAGCTGTACAGGGCCTTGCCCGCGCCGCCCGCCGTGACGTACACGATGCCGTCGCGTACGGAGTCCACGCTCTCGCCGATCGGCACCTGCTTGGCGACCTCACCGCCGCGTAGCGCGTCGGTGCGCTCGTAGACGTGGTTGTGCCCATTGATCACCAGATCGACCTGGTGCTTGTCGAAGAGCGGTACCCACGCGTCGCGGACGCCGCCGTCCGATGCGTGGGCACTGGTGGTCGAGTAGGCGCAGTGGTGGAAGAAGACCACGATGAAGTCGATGCCACGGGCGCGGCGCAGCTCGCCGAGCCGGCGGTCGAGCCAGGCGGTCTGCCGTCCGCCCGTATAGCCGAGGTTGGCGGTGATCTCGTAGGAGACATCGTTGGCATCGAGAGCGACCACGCCGACGTTGCCGTACGTGAAGGAGTAGCTGCCGGGGGCGTTGCGTGCGTCGGGGCCGTTGTCCGGCAGTGTCCAGCGCGCGTGTTGGCCGCCGTAACCGTTGGGGCTGTACCACGCCTCCATGTCGTGGTTGCCGGTGGTCACCATCCAGGGCACCCGCGAGGCGACCGATTCGGTCTGGGCCAGGAACTGATCCCACACCCGGGCGTCGTAGGCGTCCGTTTCCTCGCCATGACCCTTGCTGTCCGCGTAGCACAGGTCGCCCGCGTGGAGATGGAAGGACGGGTTCTGGCCAAGAATCAACTGGTCATTGGCGAGTGCGTCGTAACTCACGCCCTGGTCGCCGAAGGCGGTGAAGACGAAGTTCTCGGGCCGTGCGGGAGCCGTACGAAAGCTGCCGATCGTGGAGAGCCTGCTGGGGTCGGCCGGATCGAAGCCGTCATGGCCCACGCCGTAGTAGTACGTGGTGCCGGGGCGCAGCCCGTCGAGCGCGGCGTGCAGGTAGCACTGCTGAACCGCGGGCAGCTTGTCGGAGAGCGCCGGCGTGTGCAGATCGCGGACCTCCGCCTCGATCTTCCGGCTCAGCTCCCACGGCTTGGCCCCGATGCGTACGAAGGGGCGCTTGACGGCGAACGGCACCTGCCAGGAGATGCGCAGCTGCGTCTTCGGGTCAGCTCCGAACGCGAGATGGCGGCCGAACGGAGCCACGAACGCCCCGTCAACCCGCTGCATCGTGGGCGAGCCAGCCGGGGCTGCGGAGCGGGACGGGGACGCGGCGCAGGCCGAACCGGTGAGCAGCCCCGCGCCGACGACGGCGCCCGCGGTCGCCGCCGTCGTACGCAGGGCGCCGCGCCGGGTCAGCTTGGCGCGCAGGTAATCGTGTTGCTCGGGCATCGACATGCGGCGAGCGAGCTCATCGGGAATGCCGACCCGTGGTACGTCGGCGGAACCGGGGGAGTGGGGGCCGGGCTGGCGGGCATGAGCGGTCATGACGGGAAAGTTCCCAGCGCGGATCAACTCCGCGCTGTACTGGGGCCGTATCTGAGGTGAATGCCGCCTGACTGGCGGGTGCGGTCCGCATAGTGGACGCGGCGTGTCATGTAATGGGACGAAGAGTAGGGTCCTCGCATGTCTCGCAGCATTCGCCTCGCAGTGATCCCCGGTGACGGAATCGGCCAGGAAGTGGTAGCCCAGGGCCTCAAAGTGCTCTCGGCGGTCCTTCCACAGGACGTCAAGCTAGAGACCAGGGAATACGATCTCGGCGCCCGACGGTGGCACGCGACAGGGGAGACCCTGCCGGACGCGGAGCTTGAGTCTCTCAAGGAGCACGACGCCCTCTTGCTCGGTGCGATCGGCGACCCGTCCGTGCCCTCCGGCGTACTGGAGCGCGGACTGCTGCTCAAGCTGCGCTTCGCCTTCGACCACTACGTCAACTTGCGCCCCTCCAAGCTCTTTCCGAACACCCCGACACCGCTCGCGGGCCGCCCCGACATCGACTTCGTCGTGGTGCGCGAGGGCACGGAGGGCCCCTACACGGGCAACGGCGGCAGCCTGCGCACCGGCACCCCTGCGGAGGTCGCCACCGAGGTCAGCCTCAACACCGCGTACGGCGTGGAGCGCGTGGTGCGCGATGCGTACGAGCGGGCCAATGCCCGCCCGCGCAAGAAGCTGACCCTGGTGCACAAGAACAACGTCCTGATCTACGCGGGCCATCTGTGGAAGAACATCTTCGACCGGGTCGGCGCGGAGTACCCGGACGTCACCACCGACTATCTGCACGTGGACGCGGCGACGATCTTCTTCGTCACCCAGCCCGAGCGCTTTGACGTCATCGTCACCGACAACCTCTTCGGCGACATCATCACCGATCTGGCCGCCGCCGTCACCGGCGGCATCGGGCTCGCCGCCAGCGGCAACATCAACCCCACCGGCGCCTTCCCGTCCATGTTCGAACCGGTTCACGGCTCCGCCCCCGACATCGCGGGCACCGGCAAGGCCGATCCGACCGCCACCGTGCTCTCCGTCGCCCTGCTGCTGCGCCACCTCGGTTACGAGGCGCAGGCGGCCCGAGTCGAGACGGCGGTCGCCGACGACCTGGCCACCCGCAACGGTGCGGCCAGGACCACGGACGAGATCGGCGACGCACTGGTGATCCGCGTCACGAACTGACGGGCCACAGGGCCACAGGCCAACGCGCGCAGCGTGGGTCTTGGCCGCAAGGATGGCGCCCCGTGCGGCCCAATTCAGCGGCCCGCGGCGGATGGCAGGCCCTCCCGAGAGCGACAACGTAGAAGAAAAGCGCCGGCGGGAGGCTGCTCACTGTTGCTGTGCTTCCGCGCGGTGGGGTGCGACCATCGAGGTCAGGCCCGCGCGCGCTGAAGTGTGGCCTTGTGTTTCCTGGACGGTTCCGCGCGAGCGATAATCGAACGCGAGGCCGCAGCACAAGGCGAAGCTCGGACGTTATAGCCGACCTACAGGGACGGAAGTGAGCGCGGTCCGCCAAACCCACACGGTGAAGGACACGTACTCATGACGACGACCACGATCGAGCTCAAGCCCTCCTCGCATCCGCTCCCGTCAGCGGAGCGCGAGAAGATCCTGGCCAGCCCCGGTTTCGGACGCCACTTCACCGATCACATGGTGACCATCAAGTGGACCGAGGGTCGCGGCTGGCACGACGCGCAGCTCGTCCCGTACGCGCCGCTGTCGATCGACCCGGCGAACATGACTCTGCACTACGCGCAGACCATCTTCGAGGGCCTCAAGGCATACCAGCAGCCCGATGGCACCGTCGCCACCTTCCGCCCCGACGCCAACGCCACCCGCTTTCAGGCATCCGCCCGCCGACTGGCCATGCCCGAACTGCCGGTTGAGACCTTTATCGCCGCCTGCGACGCACTGGTCACCCAGGACAGGGCGTGGGTCCCCGCCCACGGTGAGCAGTCCCTGTATCTGCGCCCGTTCATGTTCGCCACTGAGGTTGGCCTCGGCGTGCGGCCGGCCAACGAGTACCTGTTCGTGGTCATTGCCTCACCCGCGGGCGCCTACTTCCCCGGCGGTGTGAAGCCGGTCTCGGTGTGGCTGTCCGAGGAGTACGTGCGCGCCGCCCCCGGCGGCACTGGTGCAGCAAAGGCGGGTGGCAACTACGCCGCCTCCCTGGTCGCCCAGGCGCAGGCCGCCGAGAAGGGCTGCGACCAGGTGGTCTGGCTGGACGCCATCGAGCGCCGCTGGATCGAGGAGATGGGCGGCATGAACCTCTACTTCGTCTACCGCACAGGTGACGCGGTGCGCATCGTCACCCCGGAGCTGTCCGGTTCGCTGCTGCCCGGCATCACCCGCGCCTCGCTCCTGAAGATCGGCGAGGACCTGGGTTACGGGTTCGAAGAGGGGCGGATCTCGGTCGATGACTGGAAGAACGGCAACGCCGATGGCTCGCTGACCGAGGTCTTCGCCTGCGGCACCGCCGCCGTCATCACCCCCGTTGGCTCCGTCAAATCGGCCCGCGCCAACTGGACTGTCGGCGACGGCCAGCCCGGCGAGATCACCATGAAGCTGCGCAAGGCGCTCCTTGACATCCAGACCGGTGCCACGCCCGACACCCACAACTGGATGCACCCGCTGGCCTGATCAAGCCCCCAGACACACACGTACCGCACGGAAGGCCCGCCCCGCGCCCCATCGGCGCGCAGGCGGGCCCTTCGCGTTCTTGCGCCGGGGCGCCACGGCGGTGCGTGACCGGGCCCCTTCCCGCGGTACACGGCTCCGTTACGCACCGAGGCCAACCCCCCGTGGACCCGCTAGGCCCCGTGCCCCGTGTCCTTGTGCTCTGCGCCCCGTGCTCCGTGCGGACGTGCTCCGTGCTGACGTGCTGCGGCTCCGTGCCCCATCGTCGCTTGCGCCCCGTGCTCCGTGCTCCGTGCTCCGTGCTCCGTGCTCCGTGCTCCGTGCTCCGTGCTCCGTGCTCCGTGCTCCGTGCTCCGTGCTCCGTGCTCCGTGCGGGGCCGTACCCCGTGCGGGGCGCCCCGTATCTTCTGCTCACACGGGGGCCGTACCCCGTCCGAATGAAAGCGTGGTCCCGGGGCTGGCCCCGTACCAGCTCCAGGCCGGCCCGTGCCAGAGGTGCCTCTCCCGCATCGTGAGACGGCGGGGCCGCACGCCATGCCGTGTGGCAGACTCCTGACGTGCTCTCGTTCGCCATGATTATTGGCAGCAGGCGCGCCGGTCCGCAGTGACCGCCCCGTACGAACCGAATACGGCGCGGGCATCGTCGTCTCAGACCCGCGCGCAAACCTCTCGCACCCGCGAGGGGTTTTTTCGTTTCCCGGACCACCTGCCCAGGGAACGGAGCGCGCGGAATCATAGAGGGACGGCGGAACCGGTCATTCCGGTAGACCGAGATCCCGACAGGAGCAAGATCAGCATGACGGACGCACCCGACGACCATTTCCACGTGTTCGACACCACGCTGCGCGATGGAGCACAGCGTGAGGGCATCAACCTCACCGTCGCGGACAAGCTGACCATCGCGCGACACCTGGACGACTTTGGTGTGGGCTTCATCGAAGGCGGCTGGCCGGGAGCCAACCCCCGCGACACGGAGTTCTTCAGGAGGGCCCGCACCGAGATCGACTTCAAGCATGCGCAACTCGTCGCCTTCGGTTCGACGCGTAGGGCTGGGGCGCGGGCCGCGGACGACCCACAGGTGCGGGCGCTGCTCGATTCCCAGGCGCCCGTCATCACGCTGGTCGCCAAGTCGCACGATCGGCACGTCGAACTCGCCCTGCGCACCACGCTGGAGGAGAACCTGGAGATGGTGCGGGACACCGTCTCCTACCTCCGGGCGCAGGGCCGCCAGGTGTTCGTGGACTGCGAGCACTTCTTCGACGGCTACCGGGGCAACCCCGGCTACGCCAAGCAGGTCGTCTGCGCCGCCCACGAGGCGGGCGCCGCCGTCGTCGTACTGTGCGACACCAACGGCGGCATGCTGCCCGCGCAGGTGCAGGCAGTCGCCGCCAGCGTGCTCGCCGAGACCGGAGCGCGCCTTGGCATCCACGCCCAAGACGACACCGGCTGCGCCGTCGCCAACACCCTTGCCGCCGTTGACGCGGGCGCTACCCACGTGCAGTGCACCGCCAACGGTTACGGCGAGCGGGTCGGCAACGCCAACTTGTTCCCGGTGGTCGCCGCGCTGGAGCTGAAGTACGGCAAGACGGTGCTGCCCGCCGGGTCGTTGGCCGAAATGACCCGGATCTCGCACGCGATCGCCGAGGTCGTCAACCTCACCCCCTCAACCCACCAGCCCTACGTCGGTGTCTCCGCCTTCGCCCACAAGGCCGGTCTGCACGCGTCGGCGATCAAGGTGGACCCGGATCTGTACCAGCACATCGACCCTGAGCGGGTCGGTAACACCATGCGGATGCTGGTCTCCGACATGGCGGGCCGCGCCTCCATCGAGCTCAAGGGCAAGGAACTCGGCATCGACATCGGTGACGACCGCGCGTTGGTCGCACGGGTCGTGAAGCGGGTCAAGGAACGCGAACTGGCGGGCTACAGCTACGAGGCGGCCGACGCGTCCTTCGAACTGCTGCTCCGCGCGGAGGCGGAGGGCAGGGCACGCCGCTACTTCCGGGTCGAGTCCTGGCGCGGCATCATCGAGACCCGCCCTGATGGCACGCACGCCAACGAAGCCACCGTCAAGCTGTGGGCCAAGGGGGAGCGGATCGTCGCCACAGCGGAGGGCAATGGCCCCGTCAACGCTCTGGACCGGGCGCTGCGGGTGGGCCTGGAGCGGATCTATCCGCAGCTCGCCGGGTTGGAACTGGTCGATTACAAGGTCCGCATCCTGGAAGGCAGGCACGGCACCGAATCGACCACCCGCGTGCTGGTGTCCACCAGTGACGGAGGGGGCGAGTGGTCCACGGTAGGCGTTGCGGACAACGTCATCGCCGCTTCCTGGGAGGCGCTGGAGGACGCGTACACCTACGGCCTGCTCCGCGCGGGCGTGGAACCGCAGGAGTAGCGACCGCGAGGGGCGGCGCCCATGTCGTGACTGCGGTCACTCGGGGTGAGCGGTCATGAGGTGGCAGCGATCGCGGGTACCAGCGCCCGCAGGCAAGCGGCCAGGGGAGGAGCCGCACCCACCACCGACCGCGGCCCCGGCCGGCCCCTGGGGGAGGGGCAACAGGCCGGGGCCGCGGAGCAGGTGTCGTCAGGCTGCCGGGGCGGCCTTGACGGCGGAGATGTCGAAGGTGAGCTTCACCTTGTCGCTGACCATGACGCCGCCGGTCTCCAGCGCGGCGTTCCAGGTCAGGCCCCAGTCGGAGCGAAGGATGGTGGCGCTTCCCTCGAAGCCGACGCGCTCCGCGCCGTAAACATCGGTCGCCGCACCGTTGAAGTCGAGGTCGATGCTCAGCGGGCGGGTGACGCCCTTGATGGTCAGGTCACCGGTGACGCGGAAGCGGTCGTCGTCGATCGACTCGACGGCGGTGCTACGGAAGGTCATCAGCGGGAACTGTTCGGCGGCGAAGAAGTCGTCGCCGACCAGGTGCGCGTCACGATCCTTGATGCCGGTGTCCACGCTGGCGATCTTGATGTCGATGGAGGCGGAGGACCGGGTCGGGTCGGTGCCGTCGAGGCGCAGCGCGCCCTCGTGGTCAGTGAACGAGCCCCGCACATTGGTGACCATCGCGTGCCGCACCGTAAAGCCGATGCTGCTGTGTGCTGGGTCGATCGTGTACTCGCCGGTGAGCCCCGCGAGGGCCGGGTCGGCCTGGGGAGCCCTGGAGGCCGCCGCATCGATGACGGCGGTGCCAGCGGTGCCAGCGGCGGTGTCGTGGGTGGCCGGAACGGTGCTGCGCTTGCGGTTGAACAGAGCCATGGCTCCTCCTCGGGGCGTTGTTGTTTAAGCTTCAACGATATTGAGGGTAGGGGCATTCCGTTCAATTTTCAACCTTCCAGCTTTTCGTTCCCTCCCGCCCCGTGCTCAGCTCTCCATGCCCGTGCACCGCCCCGTGTCCCGTGCCCCGGCCCCGCCTTGCTCCGTGCCCCGTGCTCCGTGCCCCGTATCTCGGCCCCGTGCCCACGTACCCCCGGCCCGACCGTGCTCCGTGCTCCGTGCTCCGTATCTCGGCCCCGTGCCCCGTGCCCCGTGCCCCGCGCCGCCGCTCCGCTCCGCCCCTCCGCCCGTCTCGTATCCGTGGCGCTTCGTTCATCTGAGATCTCTGGCGAACGCGCCGCGCACTCGGGCATCATCCTGGGGCTCCACCTGCACAGCCGACCCACCCATCGCCCGGTCTGTCCTCAGCAGCGCCCCCGGCCCCCGCCCTGCCGGGCGCTCCGCCCCACCCCCGCCCCGTCCCCCGCGTCCGGCCCCGGCCCCGGCAAGGCTGAAGGCTGCGGCCGGTCCGCGGCTGTTGAGGTGCGACGAGCGGACACCCCTACGCTTTGTGGGGTACACACAGAGCCAACTAGGGGTTCGGAGAGCGTTGTGGGAAGGGCGCAGTGCAGTTCTGCCGCCTGTGACACGAAAACGGGCATGACGTTGTAGGAAAACGACATGAGGTTCACAGGCCCGAGGAACGTACCGTCGTTCCATGACCAATCTCGAAGGTGCGCCCGTAGCGGCGAGTGACGTCCGTGGGCGCGTCGCCGAGCTGCACGCCATCCGCGAGCAGGCTCGGCGTGGTCCGAGCGAGCGGGCGACCGAGGCTCAAAAGGCCAAGGGCAAACTGACGGCTCGGGAGCGGATCGACCTCCTACTCGATGAGGGCTCCTTCAGCGAGGTCGAGCCCCTGCGCCGACACCGGGCAGTCGGTTTCGGCCTGGAGACCAAGAGGCCCTACACGGACGGCGTCGTCACCGGCTGGGGCACCGTGCACGGCCGCACCGTCTTCGTCTACGCACACGACTTCCGGATCTTCGGCGGCGCGCTCGGCGAGGCCCACGCCACCAAGATCCACAAGATCATGGACATGGCCATCTCGGCCGGTGCGCCCCTGGTGTCCCTCAACGACGGCGCCGGGGCCCGTATCCAGGAGGGCGTCTCGGCGCTCGCGGGGTACGGCGGCATCTTCCAGCGCAACACCCGCGCCTCCGGCGTCATCCCGCAGATCTCGGTCATGCTCGGCCCGTGTGCGGGGGGCGCGGCGTACAGCCCCGCGTTGACCGACTTCGTCTTCATGGTCCGTGAGACCTCGCAGATGTTCATCACCGGACCCGACGTCGTCCAGGCGGTCACCGGTGAGAAGGTCTCGCAAAACGGCCTCGGCGGCGCGGATGTGCACGCCGAGACCTCGGGCGTGTGCCACTTCGCGTACGACGACGAGGAGACGTGCCTCGAAGAGGTGCGCTACCTGCTCTCCCTGCTGCCGCAGAACAACCGGGAGAACCCGCCGGTCGTCCAGCCCGCCGACCCGGTTGACCGGCGCGGTGACGCGCTGCTCGACCTGGTTCCGGCCGATGGCAACCGGCCGTACGACATGCGCAAGGTCATCGAAGAGATCGTCGATGACGGCGAGTACCTGGAGGTCCACGAGCGCTGGGCCACCAACATCATCTGCGCACTCGCCCGGCTCGACGGCGCCGTCGTCGGGATCGTCGCCAACCAGCCGCAGTCGCTGGCCGGGGTGCTCGACATCGAGGCGTCGGAGAAGTCCGCGCGCTTCATTCAGATGTGTGACGCCTTCAACATCCCGCTGATCACCCTGCTCGATGTGCCGGGCTTCCTGCCCGGCGTTGACCAGGAGCACGGCGGGATCATCCGACACGGCGCCAAGATGCTGTACGCGTACTGCAACGCCACCGTGCCGCGCATCTCGGTCATCCTGCGCAAGGCGTACGGCGGCGCCTACATCGTCATGGACTCCCAGTCCATCGGCGCCGACCTCACGTATGCCTGGCCGACCAACGAGATCGCCGTGATGGGCGCCGAGGGCGCGGCCAACGTCATCTTCCGCAAGCAGATCGCCAGCGCGGACGACCCGGAGGCCATGCGCGCCCGCATGGTCAAGGAGTACAAGTCCGAGCTGATGCACCCCTACTACGCCGCCGAGCGTGGCCTGGTTGACGATGTCATCGACCCGGTCGATACCCGCGAGGTGCTGATCCGATCCCTGGCGATGCTGCGCAACAAGCACGCCGACCTGCCGTCCCGCAAGCACGGCAACCCGCCGCAGTAATGGAGAAACAGAGACTGTGAGCACCGCAGCCGACACCACCACCGACTCGCCGACCGACACCGTGGTCCGGGTAGAGAAGGGCCACGCCGACGCGGAGGAACTCGCCGCCGTCACCGCGGTCTTGCTCGCCCGCGCCGCCGCTACGCAGGGCCACTCGGCGGTCCCAACGCCCCTTCGCTCCGCCGCGCGCTGGCGCCGTTTGGAGCGCACACCCGGCTTCCGCGCGCCGCACAGCTGGCAGCGCTGACCGACTCATCGGTTGGCGGCGCGGCCCAGGCAGTTCGCAGGGCCCGCTCGGTCCCGTGGCGCCCGTACGGGCCCGCGGCACGGCCCTGTGACTGCCCAGCCGCCCCGTTTGCGCGGCCCGGCACGTCCGGGTCAGCCTGACCCCGCACGCAGTAACGCCCTCGGCTCTCTTGAAGAGAGCCGAGGGCGTTTGCCGTTTGCGGGCTGGGCACGCCCAGGGCGAGCGCGGCGCACGAAAGGCGCGGCCGTTCGGCGCCCGCGGCGGCCCGCGTCACGGCCGGAGGGCCCGTACGGGACTACGCAACGGGCCGTAAGGGCCCGTACGGCACACGAAACGGGCCGCTGGCGGACCGGGGTGGGACCGCACGGCCGGGAAGGACACAGCGCGGGACGGGGAGCTGATGAGGGGGCGCAAGGACGGCGCAGGGTGGAAGGTCGGTGCGCGGCGAAGGGGCCCGTTCGTGCTGCGGCCCCCGCCCCGTCCTACGGCGGACTAGCGCAATCGAGCCATGAGCGCGTGCTCGACTAGGGTGATGAGCGCGCTCTTGGCCTCGCCGCGGTTCCGGGCGTCGGTGATGATGATGGGCGCGTCGGGGCCGATTTGCAGCGCCTCGCGGACCTCGTCGGGGGTGTACGGCTGGTGTCCGTCGAAGCCGTTGAGGGCGATGACGAAGGGCAGCCCGGAGTTCTCGAAGTAGTCAACGGCGGGGAAGCAGTCCGCGAGGCGGCGGGTGTCCACCAAGACGATGGCGCCGATGGCGCCGCGTACCAGGTCGTCCCACATGAACCAGAAACGGTCCTGCCCCGGGGTTCCGAACAGATACAGGATCAGATCCTGGTCGAGCGTGATGCGACCGAAGTCCATGGCCACCGTGGTGGTGGTCTTGTCCGGCGCGTGCGTGAGGTCATCGATCCCCGCCGATGCGGAGGTCATCACGGCTTCGGTGCGCAGCGGGTTGATCTCCGAGACCGCGCCGACGAACGTGGTCTTGCCCACGCCGAAGCCGCCCGCCACCACGATCTTCGCGGAGGTGGTGGAGCGGGCTGCACCGCTAGAGCTTGCGAAGTCCACTGAGCACCCTTTCGAGCAGTGTCACGTCAGGCTGACCGCCGGCGGTCTCGTCACCGCCGGGCTGATGGATGGCGACGAGCCCCGCCTCGGCCAAGTCGGCGACGAGGATGCGGGAGACGCCAAGGGGGATGGAGAGAAGCGCGGAGATCTCGGCAACCGACTTGATCTCACGGCACAGATGGCAGATCCGCTGGTGCTCGGGCAGTTGGCCCTGGAGCTGGTACGGATCGGCGGTGGTGCTGACCAGCGCCTCGATGGCGAGGTGGTAACGGGGCCGGGTCCGGCCACCGGTCATGGCGTACGGGCGCACCAGCGGGTTGTGCGCGCCTCCGGCCGGTGCGGGAGCGGGCTCCGGCTCGTGGCGTTGGGGCGGCATCGGCTGGATACGCGGGCTGTGCGGCTGGTGCGGTCCGGCGGGCGGTTCGTAGCCCGGCTGCGGCTGCGCGGGCTGCCGCGGCTGGTAGTACGGCTGGCTGTGGCGGGGCTGCTGGTAAGGCTGCCGCTCGTACGGGCGCTGTTGCTGTGGGTCGTTGCCCCAGCCCCGATCCTGCGACTGCTGGGGGTACTGAGGGCTCTGGGATTGCTGCGGTTGCTGGGAATGATGCGGTTGCTGAGGGTACTGAGACTGCTGGCCGTGCTGGGGGTATTGCTGGTACGGGAGGTGCGGCTGCCATGGGCCCTGCTGAGGCTGGCGGTACGGCGGGCGCTGCTGCTCAGCGTCCCCGCCGGCGGCAGACCGCTGCTGGGGTGCTGGCTGGACCCGACGGCTAGGCGTGGAGGGGAAGTTGAATCGGTTCAGCGGCGCCTCACCCTGGGGGTCAGGCTGCTGCCCTGCACCGTACGAATGGCCGCTCGGGGGCGTTGCCACGGTTCCTCCTCCAACTCGCCTGTCTGCCGGTCGCGCCACCGCACCCTATGGCGCGGTGGCGCGAAACGCACTGTTTGTTTGCTAGTTGAGAAGACTCCCTTGTAGTTCCGCGCGGAGGTCCGGGGTGAGGACGCCGCCCGCGCGGTCAACGAGGAGGGCCATTTCGTAGCCGACGAGACCGATGTCGCACTCGGGGTGAGCGAGCACGGCGAGCGAGGACCCGTCGGTGATGGACATGATGAAGAGGAAGCCGCGTTCCATTTCGACCACGGTCTGGTTGACGGAGCCGCCTTCGAAGATGCGGGACGCTCCTGCGGTCAGCGACGTCAGACCGGAGGCGACGGCCGCCAGTTGGTCGGCCCGGTCGCGGGGGAACCCTTCGGACATCGCCAAAAGGAGTCCGTCGGCGGAGACCACCACCGTGTGGGACACCCCAGGGGTGTTGTCCACGAAGTTGGTGATCAACCAGTTCAGGTTCTGCGCCGCCTGGCTCATCGGGCTCACACTAACGCTCCTGATCGTAGGTGCTGCCGGGGCCGAAGCCCTGTTGGTCATGCTGGTCGTGCGTGCTGTTGTCGGCGCCCGCGTTACGCCCCTGCTGGACCCCGCGCCGCAGGTTACTCAACCTGCCGCGGATGTCCTCCGGCGCCCGTGAGATCTGCGGGCCACCTTGCTGGCTCTCCTCGGCGGCGCCCTCGACCAGATTGGCCTTCGGGACCCGCCGCGGCAGCCCGGAGGGGGTCACTCCGCCGGCCTTCGGCTCACGCAACTGCTCGGCGCGGTGCCAGCGCTCGTCGTTCGCCGATTGCCAACCGGAGTCGGCGTGCTGCGGCTTCTGCTGCTCCGGCTCGGCCTGCTCCTCGGGTGCTGGGTCTGCTGTGTCGGTACGATCCGCCGCCGCAACTGCGGCAGCGGCTGGGTCCACGGCCCCGTCCGGCTCTTGCCACTGCGTGTCACGACGCGGGAGACCAGCGTCGGTGATCGAGTGGATGCCGCTGGGCGAGGGGCCCGGACGGTGAGACTCTACGCGCTCCAAGCCGTCTTCCGCAGCGCCCAAAGGGGGTTCCGTTTGGACGTGCGGCGCATGGCCGAAGTGCCCCTCGTACTCACCTGTCGATGACCACTCGCCCTGTTGGCCAGGCGAGTTGTCCACGGCGTACGGCTGCTGCCCGGTCTCGGACTGGTCCGTATAACCGGCTTCCGGATACGCACCGTTGCGGTAGTTATCGCTCGGGTAACCGCCGTACTCCGGCAGAGCGCCGGTGTTCTGCTCGGCCCCTACGATCGGACGCTGCGATTGACCAGTGTGCTCCGTGTGCTCCGGCACACCGGGATACGGGGCCTGCTGGGCCGCCTCGTACCCGGTGCCGTCACCGTACCCGGCCTCGTACCCGGTGCCGTCACGGTGTTCGGTGCCCTCGTCGTATCCGGACTGGGCGCCGTATCCGGCCTGGTCTTGGTGACCGGCCCGGTCGTCGTATCCGGCCCCGTCGTATCGAGCGTCGTCGTATCGGGCGCCGTCGTCGTATCCGGACTGGTCGCCGTAGGGAGCCGGGGCTCCGTCTCCTTGCGGGGCCGCGTAACCGCTGCCGTAGTAAGAGGAGTCCCGTACGGCGTCGTAACCCACCTGGTGACCGGTGCTCGAATCGGCGCCGTACGCGGCCGAGCCTGCGTCGCCCTGCTGCGCGGCGTCGTGCTTGCTCTCGTACGGGGCGCCGTGCCCGGCCCCGTATGCCGCGCTGTGCCCGGCCTCGTACGAGGGGTTGTGCGTGGTCTCGTACGGGGCGCCGTGCCCGCTCTCGTAACCCGGGTCACGGAAACCGGAATCGGCAGGAGCGTGCTGGGCCCCCAGGGCTTGCGGCGCCTGGGTGGTGGGCTGCTCGGGGACTGGCTGGGAGCGCGCGAAGTCGTTTTTGGGTGGCTCGCCGCCCCCGCCGTGGGTGATCGGCTCGGGCAGCATGACCAGCGAGGTGGTGCCCGCCTGCTCACCCGAGGGGCGCAACTGCACCCGGATGCCGTGTCGGTTGGCCAGTCGGCCGACCACGAACAGGCCCATGCGCTGGGAGATCGCCACGTCCACGGTGGGCGGGTTGGCGAGCTTGTGGTTGATGTCGGCGAAATCCTCGGCGGTCAGGCCGATGCCCTTGTCGTGGATCTCGATCATCACCCGGCCATCGGGCAGCCGGGTCGCGGTGACCCGCACCTTGGTCTGCGGCGAGGAGAAGGTGGCGGCGTTCTCCAACAGTTCGGCCAGCAGGTGCACCAGGTCGGTGACCGCGTTGCCGTGAATCTCGCTTTCCGGTATGCCGGTCAGCTCGATCCGCTCATAGTTCTCCACCTCGGACGAGGCCGCGCGCAACACGTCCACCAATGGCACCGGTTGGTTCCAGCGGCGGCCAGGCTCCTCGCCCGCCAGGACGAGCAGGTTTTCGCCGTTGCGGCGCATGCGGGTGGCCAGGTGGTCCATCCGGAACAGGTTGTCGAGCTGGTCCGGGTCCGCCTCGTTGTTCTCCAGGGTGCTGATCAGCGTGAGCTGCCGCTCGATGAGGCCCTGGTTGCGGCGCGAAAGGTTGGTGAAGATCGCGTTGACGTTGCCCCGTAGCAGCGCCTGCTCGGCGGCGAGCCGCACCGCCTCCCGGTGCACCTGGTCAAAGGCGCGGGCGACCTCGCCGATCTCGTCCCTGGTGCTGATCGGAATCGGCGTCACCCGGGTGTCGATCTGGCCCGGCTCGGTACGGGAGAGCTGATCGACCAGGTCGGGCAGCCGCCGCTCGGCAACCTCGAAGGCGGCATTGCGTAGCCGACGCATGCTCTGGCTCATGGAGCGGGCCATCAGCCCGGCCACGATGAATGCGGCCAGCAGCGCGACCAACACGATCGCGGAGTTGACGAAGGTGTCCCGGCGGGCGTCCGACGAGATCTGCGCTGCCTCGTCCACCGCCTTATCGACGAGCCGTTGCTCGACCGCGCGGTACGCGTCGAACTTGGCGGTCGAAGCGGCGAACCAGGAGTCAGCAGTGATGCCCTGGGAGCGCAGCTCGGACGGCTTCGCACCAGAGCTGATCGCCTTGATCATGGCGTCCATCGACGGCGGCGGGGTGTACTTCTCGCCCTTCGCCTCGGCCTTGGCCTTGGCGTCGGCCACCTGCTTCGCACTGCTCTCCGTGGCCTTTTGCAAGACCGCCTTGAGGTATGCGGTGTCCTCTTCCATGCCGCCGGACTCGAACTCGACCAGGGCGATCCGCTCCAGGTACGTGTACGAGGCCACGGCGGTCAGTTGCGCCCGCAGGTCCGCTTCCCCGGGCCCCGGCTTGACCAGTAGGTGCGTACCGATGGAGCGCTGCAACGATTCAGCGGCCTTGGCCAGCGAGATCGCATAGACGGTGCGGCCATAGGAGGTGATGTTGCCGGTGCCAAGGCCCAGCTCGTTGGTGAACTCCATCAACGGATGCTGGACGGTGACGTAGCCCTCTTCCGTCTGCACCCCAGGCAGCCGCACGGTGTACGCGTTTTGCCGCAGCGAGCCCAGCCGAGGCTCAACGGCGCGGAACGCCTTGAGCCGGCGCTTAAGTCCCGCCTCGCCCGGCATGTCATCGACGCGCTTGTCGAACTCGTCAGCCGCCGCGTCGGTCACGGTACGGGCCCGCTTGACGTCTTCGGATAGGCCGCCCGTCAGCAGGGGAACGGCGGAGGTGTCTCGCTCGTTTATCAGGGCCTGACCGTACGTCGCGGCGGCGCGCACCAGGCGGGCGGTGCGTTCGGCGTCCTGCGCCTCGTTCCAGGTCTGCACCGATGAGGCGACCTGGAAGCCACCGAAGACCAGCGCCACCAGGACCGGGATGAGCAAGATCGCATTCAACCGGACCCGCACTCGCCAGTTGCGCGGCGCCAGTCGGCCGCCGCTGGGCACCGGGGTATCGGGTACGTCTTCGGGCGATGCCACCGTGCGCGATGGCGGCGTGAAGTTGCCCCGGGCCTGACCCTGTGGGGTCTGTGGCTGGGGCGATCCCGTCGCGGGCGCCGTTGTGCTTCGCCTCACTCGACCAACAACCTCTCGGCGTCGGCACCTGATGTTGTGCCGTTCTCGGCTGAGCCCCTACTGCTCAGTTCAGCGAATTCCAGCACGTGAGGCAGGCGCATTCCAAACAGTGGCCGCTATGGACAGAGGACTGTCAGCCAGGGAGATAAAAGGGATGTAAAGGGCGACCGCCGGCAAAATTCAGGAAAACTGCATGCGTAGCGCAATCGCTCGCTTGCGGTACGTGTTGGCCGTGCGGCAATTGTCTGTCGAAACGTTATGAATTTGCTGGCTAGCCGTGGCAAACAACACAACGATGGCTGACGCAACTACCTCGTACGTCACGCTACTTGAGTCGGGCCATCAGCGCGTGCTCGACCAGGGTGATGAGCGCGCTCTTGGCCTCGCCTCGGTTCCGGGCGTCGGTGACGATGATCGGCGTATCGGGGCCGATCTGTAGCGCCTCGCGGACCTCGTCGGGGGAGTAGGGCTGGTGCCCGTTGAAGCCGTTGAGGGCGATGACGAAGGGCAGCCCGGAGTTCTCGAAGTAGTCAACGGCGGGAAAGCAGTCGGCGAGGCGGCGGGTGTCCACCAGGACGACGGCACCGATGGCGCCACGTACCAGGTCATCCCACATAAACCAGAAACGATCCTGCCCTGGCGTACCAAACAGGTACAGGATCAGATCGTCATCGAGCGTGATGCGGCCGAAGTCCATCGCCACGGTCGTCGTGGACTTGTCCTGGACATGGCTTAGATCGTCAATCCCCGCTGATGCGGAGGTCATCACGGCTTCGGTACGCAGCGGGCTGATCTCCGAGACCGCGCCGACGAACGTGGTCTTGCCCACGCCGAATCCGCCCGCCACCACGATCTTCGCGGAGGTGGTGGAACGGGGGGCCGCCGCGTCATTAGAGCTTGCGGAGTCCACTGAGCACCCTTTCCAGCAGAGTCACATCAGGCGTGCCGCCCGCTTCCGATCCGCCGCCGGGCTGGTGGATTGCCACCATGCCCGCCTCGGCCAGGTCGGCCACCAGGATGCGTGCCACGCCGAGCGGTATCGCCAGCAGTGCGGACACCTCCGCAACCGACTTGACCTCGCGGCACAGGTGGCAGATCCGCTGGTGCTCAGGAAGCAACCCCTGCAAGTGGGCGGGGTCTGCCGTCGTGCTGACCAACGCCTCGATGGCCAGCTGGTAACGCGGCCGGGTGCGGCCCCCGGTCATCGCGTAGGGACGCACCAGCGGCTGGTCACCTTCGAATCCGTACGACGCATGGTGATGAGAGGCGCCGTACGGGCCGGTTGAGGCAGCGGGCGGGTTCATGGTTCCTCCGGTCGGGACAGCAAGCTGATAGTGGTGCCGTCGGTCGGTGCCGGTGGGGGAGCCTGGCGGTGAAGCGTGGACGGACGGTGGACGGCGGTCAGTTGAGCAACGTGCCCTGCAATTCGGCACGCAGGTCAGGGGTCAGGACATTACCCGCGCGATCGACGAGAAGAGCCATTTCGTAGCCGACGAGACCGATATCGCAGTCGGGGTGAGCGAGCACGGCGAGCGAGGACCCGTCGGTGATGGACATGATGAAGAGAAAGCCGCGTTCCATTTCGACCACGGTCTGGTTGACGGAGCCGCCTTCGAAGATGCGGGACGCTCCCGCGGTCAGCGACGTCAACCCCGACGCGACCGCCGCGAGTTGGTCGGCCCGATCACGGGGAAACCCTTCGGACATCGCCAAAAGGAGTCCGTCGGCGGAGACCACCACCGTGTGGGACACCCCCGGGGTGTTGTCCACGAAGTTGGTGATCAACCAGTTCAGATTCTGCGCCGCCTGGCTCATCGGGCTCAACTAACGCTCCTGCTGGTGAAGGGGACCACGACCGCGATACTCATGGCCGACCGTCCGTTCCGGCCTGACGGCCTTGCTGAATACCGCGTCGAAGGTTGGTCAGCCGCCCGCGTACGTCACTGGGTGCGCGGGAGACCTGAGGGCCGCTGCCCTGTTGGGTGGGCTGCTCCTCGGCAGTGCCCTCAACAAGGTTGGCGCGCGGCACCCTGCGAGGTAGGCCGGAGGAGGTCACTCCGCCGGCGGCGGGCTCGCGGACCTGCTCGGCCCGTCGCCAGCGCTCATCGTTGGGGGAGGAGCGCCAAGCCGCGGCCCCGTCGGCGGCGGACGTGGCCGCCGCCCCGGCCCCGTCTGATGCCTGGGAAGTACGAAGCTGCTGACCGGTGTCGGGCCCTTGGGCCGCCTCCTGCTGGCTGGGCGCGCGCCGGGGCAACAGCGGCGCCGTGGCGGCTGCCGTTGACCGCACGGGCTCGGAGTGATCGACCGCCCTGGAGCCGTCAGCCTGCGTCGGCTGAACGGGGCCACCTAGCGGGGCGGGCCCCTGCGAGCTACGGAACCAACGCGACTCGATCGTGTCGAAGATCGGGGTGCCACCGCCGTCGAAGCCCTGAGGAAGCGGCAGTTCGCCGGTGAGGTGGTCCTCCTCGGGCGCTGGGCTCAACTCAGCACGTGGCGCGCCACCAAGACCCACACCGGGCCCGCCCTGCGGCAGGTGCGCCCCCCCGCGGCCGGGCGGCGGGCCGTTGAAGTCGGGCCGCTCGAACTGCGCGGTGTCACCCGGGCCGCCACGCCCGAAGGGGGGCTGCGCGTACTCACCGGTGTCGCTTGGGCGTTGGTAGTTGCCGGTGTCGCTTGGACGCTGGTAGCTGCCGGTGTCGCCCGGGCCGCCGCGTCCGGTGTCGGGCTGGGCGTACGAGCCGGTGGCTGGGTCGAGGTCGGGCCTCGGATAGCCGCCGGTGTCCTCGGCGCCGGGCTGGGCGTATCCGCCGGTGTCCGATGGCCGGGGGTACTCACCCGTGTCGGTGGGCTGGGCGTACGCGCCGCTGTCGGTGGGTCGCAGATACCTGCCGGAGTCACCGGGGCGGGGGTACTCGCCCGTGTCCGATGGCCGGGCGTACTCGCCGGTGTCCGATGGCCGGGCGTACTCGCCCGTGTCGCTGGGCCGCGGGTATGCGCCGGTGTCGCCGGGGCGCTCTGCCGGGGCACCGGGCAGAGCGAACTGACCCGTGCCTGTGGGGCGTACGAATGCGCCGGTGTCGTTGGGACGTGGGTAGCCGCCGGTGTCGTTGGGGCGGGGGTGACTGCCGGTGTCGCCTGGGCCGGCGCGTCCGGTGTCGGGCTGCCCGTATGCGCCGGTGTCGCCGGGGCGGGGGTACTCACCCGTATCCGATGGCCGGTGATAAGCACCGGTGTCCGATGGCCGGGGGTATTCGCCCGTATCGCCTAGGCCGCCTGTCGGGCCGGCCGGCAGCGCGAACTGGCCGGTGTCACCCGGGCCCCGGTCGGAGGCGGAAGGGCCGGGCCGCTGGGAGGGCAGCGCATACGCGCCGGTGTCTCCGGGGCCGCCACCGACGCCGCGCGGCTGCGCGTACTCGCCAGTGTCACCTGCGTTCGGCCGGGCGTAGCCGCCGGTGTCTGCGCCGCGCGGCTGCTCGTACTCGCCCGTGTCGCCCGACCTGGCTCCGCCGCGCGCATGCTCCGGTACGGAGAACTCGCCCGTGTCCCCGGGGCCGCCGGCGGCGCCGCGCGGGAAGGTGGGCGTGGTGTCGATCTCCCCGTGGCCGCGCGCATCGCGGTCGGTGGGCCAGTCGTCCGCCGCGGCGGCGCGCCGGGCACCCCAGCTTGAGCCGGGGCGCTGCGATTCACTGTCCGCGGACCGCGCGTCGTCGGCGACGGACTCCGGCGCCGTGGGGCCAGGTGCGCCAGGCAGTTCCGCAGCGGGGCCCCGCTGCGGGAGCTGCCGGCGTGATCCTGCTTCGCCAGAGCGGCCCGCGTTTGCCGGGGCTCCGGTCGGCGGGGCAATGGTGGGTCCGCTGTCCGGCGCTGGTGCCGCGTCCTGGCCACCGCGCGGGGGCAGCGCCGGACGGTCGCCACCGGGGTCCTGCTCAGGACCGGTGTTCGCGGCGTTGCGCGCGCCCGCCCGGCTGCCACCAAAGAAGTCACCTGTGGCCGCCGGGACGTTTCCGCCACCGCTGGCCCGGTTGCCGCTGCCACCGCTGCCGAAGAAGTCGCCGGCGCTCGGCGCACTGCCCCCCGCCCCGTTGTTGGGCACCGAGGCGCCTACGGGGCGGGTCGGAAGGCCGCTACTGGTAGCGCCGCCGCGCGGGGGCTGACCGCTGCTCGGGCCGCCGGGTGCTGCCGGGCCGCCGGTGTTGCCGCCGGCCGGCCTGCGCGGCGCCGAGCCGTTGCCAAGCTCCGCGCGCGGGCCCGCAGCGGGCACCTGGCGGCGCGGACCGGTGGCGGTCAGCCCGGCCGCACCGTTGCCGCCCGGGCCACTTGCCTGACCACCGGCCTGAGCGCCCGGCTTGCCGAGCGCGGGCGTGGCCGAACCTGGGGCACCAGACGACGTCGGAGGGGTCTTCTTGCCGCCGCCCTGCGCCACATCGACCGGCAGCATGACGAGCGCGGTCGTACCGCCCGAGTCGGACGGCCGGAGCTGGATGCGGATGCCGTGCCGCAGCGACAGGCGGCCGACCACGAACAGGCCCATGCGACGCGAGACCGAAACGTCCACGGTGGGCGGGCTGGCCAGCCGCTCGTTGATCGCCGCCAGGTCCTCGGGGGAGAGGCCGATGCCGGTGTCGTGGATCTCCACGAGCACCCGGCCGTCAGGCAACGCATGCCCGGTGACCTTGACCTTGGTCTGCGGTGAGGAGAAGGAAGTCGCGTTCTCCAACAGCTCGGCGAGCAGGTGCACCAGGTCGTTGACGACCCGGCCCGCAACCTCGGTGCCGGGCACCGAGCTGAGCTCGATCCGCTCGTACTGCTCCACCTCGGACGCCGCCGCACGGAGCACGTCCACCAGCGGCACGGGGCGAGTCCACCGGCGCCCGGGCTCCTCACCGGCGAGCACGAGCAGGTTCTCACCGTTACGGCGCATACGCGTCGCCAGGTGGTCCAGCTTGAACAGCGAGGACAACTGGTCCGGGTCAGCCTCGCGGGACTCCAACTCGGAGATGAGTGAGAGCTGGCGCTGAATCAGGCCCTGGCTGCGGCGGGAGAGGTTGGTGAACATCGCGTTGACGTTGCCTCGCAGCAGCGCCTGTTCGGCGGCCAGTCGGACCGCCTCGCGGTGCACATCATCGAAAGCCGCGGCCACCTTGCCGATCTCGTCCCGGCTGTGCACACCGACCGACTCCACGGAGGTGTCCACGTCCTGCGGGTCGTGCTCGGACAGCTCCTTGACCAGCTCGGGCAGCCGCTGCTGGGCGACGTCTTGCGCGGTGTCCTGCAACCTGCGCAGCGAGCGCACCATGGAGCGAGAGACGACGAAGGCGCCGACCAGCGAGATGCCGAGCACAAGCAGGATCAGCGCACCGTTGATGAAGGCGTCTTGCTTGGCCTCAGAGCGCAGCTCGCGGGCCTTTTGCTCCATCTCCGTCAGCAGGGTCTGCTCGATCTTGGACATCGCGACGAGCTTGATGCTGTCCTGGTCGTACCAGTCCATGTAGGTGCGGTCCTCGGACGCCAAGCTGTCCGGGTCACGCAACACGCGCAGTGCGTACTTGTTCGCACCGGTGATGTCCGAGTTACCGCCGTTGAGCGGGTCCAGCAGCTCGGAGGAGTCGCCAGGGCGAATCTGGTTGAAGCGACGGAGCGCCTGCTCCTCCTTGTCCAGCGCCGTGTTCGTGTAGCGGCTGTCGTTCGCCGAGAGCTTGGGCTTCTTCGGGTGCGCGAGAGCGGCGCTGATGGAGGCGCGCTGGATGGACGCGTACTCCTTGGCGGACGAGAACGTGGCGAGCGCACGCGTCTGGTTGATCATCGCGCGGTTGCTGGTGGCCTGCGCCATGTCCTGCGAGAGCGAGAGCAGCGAGATGATCAGCTCGTTGTAGCTGACGACCGTCTGCGAGGTGTAGTCCCGGTCCTTGTACGCCTGGTCGCGAATCTCCTGGATCTTCAGGAGCTGCTTCTTGATGTCCACCAGCGTGGACTGCACGCCCTTGACCGTCGGGTCCACCGGGTCAATCTCGTTGGTGGCCTTGGTGAACGCGACGAGCGCCTGGTCAGCCTTCTGGCGGGGCGCGATGACCTGATCGTCCTGGTCGTCCCCGGAACCCGCCAGCGGTCCGGCCGACTGGTCCCGCTCCTCCTGAAGCGCGTTGGCCAGGTCGGTCGCCTGCTGCGTCATCTCGGTGAGCAGCTTCATGTGGTCGAGCTGCTCGATGTTGTCCATCGAGTTTTGGATACGCAACGCACCCAGCGTCGTCGCGGCCACCACGGGAAGCGCAAGCAGCGAGACGAGCCGGGTACTGATCTTCCAGTTACGCAGGGCTATTCGCGGGCCGGGGCCGGTGGGGCCCTTCGCCTTCGGCCGCTCGCCGGATGACTCGTCGCCGCCGGGCGCGGTCGGCCGCGTACTGCCATCCGCACCGCGGTCGGTGCTACCGCGCGGTTCGGGGTCCGCCGCAGCGTTGCCATCCTTCTTGAAACGTCCCTGCACTAGCGTCGCAACCTCTGGACCAGGCGTCCCTCCGCACATGCGGCGAGACGGTGTCGAGTCGTGAGTGACCGGCGCGCTTGAGCCCTTTCTTGTCGAGGAGCGGAGCCGCCACCGCTCGGCGCCCCTCGGCGCCCCCTGCGCGCCAGATGAATCCTGTCGGCGGTCCGTGGAATTCCAGCACAGTGCCGGATGCTCCAACAAGGGCCATGGGTCACGGTGTGGATGCGGTGACGTTACGTGTCAACAAAGTGACCGCATGTGGAAAACAATCGCCGCTATAACGGACTTTTGTGCACGTCCCACGCAGTGGTGATGTGTGTCCGGGTCGCGATGATCAAGGGCGGAACGTCAGCTTCAGTGGCGTAATGCCCGATTCCGGCTGAAGCGGTCGGCGGGCACGATGTGGCATTTGTCCGCCTCTTCGTGAGGAACCTCACATGCTGGACGTGACTGGGCTCGCGGAAACCGGGGGAGGGGCGCGTTTAGCCTGGCGCTTTACATCATCCGCGAAAACGACAAGGTGAGGCAGAATCAGTGAAGACGACAATGATGTTCCGCAACATAGCCAACCCGCGGCGCACCACTCTCGCCCACCTCAAGGACGCCGAAGAGCTCCAGAGCGTGCCCGCCGACGAGCAGCCGGCCCGTTCCGTTGAGCTCCCGTCCCAGACCGCGAACCCCCGACGCACCATCCTCACCGAAGCGCCCCAATAACGCGCCACCCCTCCATAATCGCCGCCCGCCCCCTTCCCCCGCGGGCACCGCGGACGCTTCTCCAGCCCGGCTGGCACCCCCTGCGTAACTGGTCGCGATCTACGCCCCATCTGCCCTGACAACCGCGCCGAGTGGGCGGGCCTCCCCGGCCCCCACACCGCGCCTGGCCGCGCACCGCACCTGCGCCGTCCGCGCTGCGCCGGTGACCCCGCCACGACTGGGCCGCGTGTGGCGAACCCTTGTGCTGAGCGGGCCTTAGCGCGCCGGGCGGGCGCACATGACGGGAGCCGCGTGCGGTTCGGGTGGTGGGCTGCGGCTCCGTGCTCCGTTGGGCCCCGGCCCCGTGTCGGCGCCGTGGCCCCGTGCTTTGTTGAGGGCCCCGTGGGGTCCGCCCTGCGCCCCCGCAGCCGCGTGCCCCCGCCCCGTGGCTCCGTGCTGCGCTGGGGCCGCGGTGCTCCGTGCCCCGTGCCCCGTGCCCCGTGCCCCGTGCTCCGTGCTCCGTGCTCCGTGCCCCGTGCCCCGTGCTCCGTGCTCTGTGCCCCGTTGGCCTGAGCACCTTGCCCCCGCCCCGTACCGGTGCCCGTACCCGGCGCCCGGTGCGGCCCCTGACTTGACATCCGGTTCGCATCTTGACGGTGACGGTGACGATGACGTTGTCCTTGTGACGCTGACGTTGTCGTTATGACGCGTCGATGGCGCGCGGGTGCCGAAAATGCGGGTGCCGAAAACGGGGCGATAGCCTGGAGCGTCAGACTTCAGCCAGTGATCAGTTCAGTGAGGGGCAGCACTTCCCGTGCGCATCGCCAGATTCTCCATCGACGGCAACGTCGCGTTCGGAGTCGTGGAGGGGGACGCCGCCACTGACGGCGGTCCCTTCCTCGACATCATCAAGGGGCATCCCTTCGCCGAATTCGAGCGCTCGGGCCAAAGGGTCCCCCTCGACAAGGTGCGGCTGCTGCCCCCGGTGCTGCCCAACAAGGTCATCGGGATCGGCCGCAACTACCCGGAGCACGCCAAGGAGCTCGGCAACGAGGTCCCCGACGTCCCGGTGACTTTCTTCAAGCCGTCCACCTCGGTGACCGGTCCCGGTGACCCCATCGCCTATCCCTCCTTCTCGCAGGAGGTGCACCACGAGGCGGAACTGGCCGTGGTGATCGGCCGGATGTGCCGTGAGGTCCCGAGAGAGCGGGCCCACGAGGTCGTTCTCGGCTACACCTGTGCCAACGACGTCACCGCCCGTGATGTGCAGCGCAGGGAGCCACAGTGGGCGCGCGCCAAGGGCTTCGACACCTCGTGCCCGCTCGGCCCCTGGGTGGAGACCGACGTCGATCCCGGTGACCTGGCGATCATGTGCACCGTCAACGGTGAACAGCGCCAACTCGGCCGCACCAGTGAGATGGTCCGCTCGGTCGAGGACCTGATCGTGCACATCACCGAGGCGATGACGCTACTCCCGGGCGACGTCATCCTCACGGGCACTCCGGCTGGGGTCGGCCCGCTCAACGTCGGCGACGAGGTCGCCGTCACCATCGAAGGCATCGGCACTCTCACCAACAAGGTGATCAAGCGTGGTTAGCGCATCTTCCGTACGTGTCCGTTTTTGTCCGTCGCCGACCGGTAACCCTCATGTGGGCCTGGTCCGCACCGCCCTGTTCAACTGGGCGTTCGCGCGCCACCACGGCGGCACCCTCGTCTTTCGCATCGAGGACACCGACGCGGCCCGCGACTCGGAGGAGAGCTACGCACAACTCCTCGACTCGATGCGCTGGCTCGGCTTCGACTGGGACGAGGGTCCGGAGGTCGGCGGCCCGCACGCCCCGTACCGGCAGTCGCAGCGCATGGACATCTACGCCGACGTCGCCCGCAAGCTCCAAGAGGGCGGCTTCGCTTACGAGTGCTTTTGCACCACGGAGGAGCTCGACGCCCGCCGTGACGCCGCACGCAAGGCCGGCAAGCCGTCGGGGTACGACGGGAAGTGCCGCGATCTGTCGGCCGAGCAAGTCGCTGCGTACCGTGCCGAGGGCCGCACCCCGATCGTCCGCTTTCGGATGCCGGACACCCCGATCACCTTCACCGACCTGGTGCGGGGAGAGCTGACCTTCACGCCCGAGAACGTTCCGGACTTCGGCATCGTGCGCGCCAACGGGGCCCCGCTCTACACCCTGGTGAACCCGGTTGACGATGCGCTGATGGAGATCACGCACGTACTCCGTGGCGAGGACCTACTCTCCTCGACGCCGCGCCAGGTGGCCCTGTATGCGGCGCTCGGCGAGATCGGCGTGGGCAACGGCACCGCGCCGGCCTTCGGACACCTTCCGTACGTCATGGGCGAGGGCAACAAGAAGCTGTCCAAGCGTGACCCGCAGGCGTCGCTCAACCTCTACCGCGAGCGCGGGTTCCTCCCCGAGGGGCTGCTGAACTACCTGTCCCTGCTGGGCTGGTCGCTCTCCGAAGACCGGGACATCTTCTCCATCGACGAGATGGTCGCCGCCTTCGACCTGACCGATGTGAACGCCAACCCGGCGCGCTTCGACCTGAAAAAGTGCGAGGCCATCAACGCCACTCACCTGCGGGCGCTCGCGCCCGACGAGTTCGTACGCCGCCTGGTGCCGTTCCTCTTTCCGGGCCGGAGCCCCAGCGAGGCCGAACTCGACCTGCTCGCCAAGGCGGCCCCGCTCACCCAGGAGCGGATGGTGGTGCTCGGCGAGGTGGTCGGCATGCTCGGCTTCCTGTTCGTACAGCCGGAGAACTTCCACGTGGACGAGGCGGACGCGGCCAAAGTGCTCACGGAGGAGGCCAAGCCGGTGCTTGCGGCCAGCATCAAAGCACTGGAGACACTGCCGGACTTCACACCCGACCCCATCCAGGCCACACTGCGCGAAGCACTGGTGGACGGTCTCGGTATCAAGCCCAAGTTCGCGTTCACGCCGCTGCGGGTCGCGGTCACCGGGCGCCGAGTCTCGCCACCGCTATTCGAGTCGATGGAACTGCTCGGCCGCGACGAGACACTACGCAGGCTGCGAGCCGCGCTGTAGCCGGCAGCCCGAGCCGATCGCGCGGTGGGCCCCGGCCTCGCCGTCTGTCGGCGTGGTCCGGTCCCTTCCTGCGTCCGGCGGGCTCAGTTGGTCCTTACGACGCCACCGCGGCCTCGTAATGCCTGCTGGGGCGGCCCTTCGGCGGCCCCGTGCCAGCCCTTCAGACGCGTGGGCCGGCCCCGCCGCCTCCGGAGGCGGCGGCACTCTCGCGGGGCTGATATCGGCGCGTACTGGCGGGTACGGGAGCCGTTGAGCGGGTCCTCCCGCCGGGCCGGCGCGCGGACCGGGCGTTGGCCTTATACGGGCGCTCCAGCGCACCTGGGGCGCCCACAGGGCAGCCGATGAGGGCGGTATCGGTTTTGGTGCGCTGCCTCCCGTCGGGTAATGTTCTTCCTGCGCCGCCCGAGAAGGGCCGAGAAGCCCGGCGGAAAGCGCAAATCCAAACAAAAATCCCCAGCAGGGGGTTTGAGTTTTGGTGGGCTATGGTGTAATTGGCAGCACGGCTGATTCTGGTTCAGTTAGTCTAGGTTCGAGTCCTGGTAGCCCAGCAGGAGATCTTCCATTCGATCTCTTGATCATGCAGTGAAGCCCCCGTTGTGTAGCGGCCTAGCACGCTGCCCTCTCAAGGCAGTAGCGCCGGTTCGAATCCGGTCGGGGGTACTGATCCTGACTCCGTCACCATCCGGACAATTCCCGGAGGCGACGACGAATGGATCGCTAGGGCCCCCGTTGTGTAGCGGCCTAGCACGCCGCCCTCTCAAGGCGGTAGCGCCGGTTCGAATCCGGTCGGGGGTACTGGTCTATACCATGGGCTATGGTGTAATTGGCAGCACGAGTGATTCTGGTTCATTTAGTCTAGGTTCGAGTCCTGGTAGCCCAGCGCAGCATTCAGGCCCCCGTTGTGTAGCGGCCTAGCACGCCGCCCTCTCAAGGCGGTAGCGCCGGTTCGAATCCGGTCGGGGGTACAAGAGTATGGAAGAGGCCTCCCGCATTGCGCGGGGGGCCTCTTGCGTGTCCCGGTTTTGTGCTGGCGCGCTACGCCGCGCATCGTGCAGCCTGGCCCCACGAGAACGCTTGGCTGCGCGACGGGCTCATTCCCGGGCGGGCCGCCGCCAACGCCGAGGGCGACCTGGGGCATCTGCCTGATCAGGATGCGGTCAACCACCACAGGGCCGCGCAGGGTTGGGGCCAATGGCGCGGACAATGCCGCGGATGCTCCAGGAACTGTCACAAGAGAAGGGCGGCGAACTCCTCGGCGACCGCGCGACCGTACGGCTCGGGTGCTGAGGCGCGGTACTGCGTGGGGTGTGCGGAGCGAACGCCCAACGGGGCGCGGGGCGGCGCATGATCCTGTCGGAGCACGGAGCACGGAGCACGGAGCACGGAGCACGGAGCACGGAGCACGGAGCACGGAGCACGGAGCACGGAGCACGGAGCACGGAGCACGGAGCCGCGGCCAGGGGCGTACGGGGCACGGAGCCGCAACTGTGTCTACGGGGCACGGGGCGTGCAGGGCGCGGGGCGTTGACGGTGTTGCCCCGTAGCGGGTGCGGTGCGGCGTCGTCAGTTTGAGCGGCGGAGTGCCTCGGACAGTCGCATTGCCGCGTCTATCACCGCTTGGGCGTGCATGCGGCCCGGGTGGCGGGTCAGGCGCTCGATGGGCCCCGAGACCGATACAGCGGCGACCACGCGGTTGGACGGCCCTCGCACCGGCGCGGAGACTGAGGCCACGCCCGGTTCACGCTCGCCGATCGACTGGGCCCAGCCTCGGCGACGTACGCCCGACAGCGCCGTCGCCGTGAAGCGGGCGCCCTGCAAGCCGCGGTGCAGTCGCTCCGGCTCTTCCCAGGCCATCAGGATTTGAGCGGCCGAGCCTGCCTTCATCGGCAGGGTTGATCCGACCGGCACCGTATCCCGCAGTCCGGACAGCCGTTCCGCCGCTGCGACGCAGATGCGCATATCGCCTTGGCGCCGGTAGAGCTGGGCGCTCTCGCCGGTCACATCCCGCAGGTGAGTGAGGACCGGTCCGGCCGTGGCGAGCAGTCGGTCTTCGCCGGCTGCCGCCGAGAGTTCGGCGAGCCGGGGTCCGAGGATGAACCGGCCCTGTATGTCGCGCGCCACCATCCGATGGTGTTCGAGCGCTACCGCGAGCCGATGCGCCGTGGGGCGCGCGAGCCCAGTAGCCGAGACCAGCCCGGCGAGGGTGGCCGGGCCGGACTCCAGAGCGCTCAGTACCAGAGCCGCCTTGTCGAGAACGCCGACGCCGCTAGAGTTGTCCATGCAACGATACTCGCGTCTCACAGTATGAAACGCAAGTTCAATTTTTCGCGCCACCCGCCAGGCTGGAGACAGCGCCGGGCACGTACGGCGGCGCTCCCGCGAACACACGAGTTGGGTCGGCAGCGACGCCGACCGGAGGGAAAGCGATGGGACGGACACTGGCGGAGAAGGTCTGGGACGATCATGTCGTCCGGCGCGCCGAGGGCGAGCCTGACTTGCTCTTCATCGATCTGCACCTGCTGCACGAGGTGACCAGCCCGCAGGCTTTCGACGGGCTTCGCAAGGCCGGACGGCGGGTGCGGCGCACCGACCTCACCATCGCGACCGAGGATCACAACACCCCCACCCTCGATATCGACAAACCGATCGCGGACCCCGTCTCGCGTACGCAGCTTGAGACGTTGCGGAAGAACTGCGCGGAGTTCGGGGTACGTCTGCACCCGCTGGGCGATGTGGAACAGGGCGTGGTGCACGTAGTGGGCCCGCAGCTCGGGCTGACTCAGCCGGGCACCACTGTGGTCTGCGGAGATAGTCACACGTCCACGCACGGGGCGTTCGGGGCGCTGGCGTTCGGAATCGGCACCTCGCAGGTGGAGCACGTGCTGGCCACTCAGACGCTGCCGTTGGCTCCGTTCAAGACCATGGCGATCACCGTGGAAGGCGAACTGCCCGAGGACGTCACGGCCAAGGACCTGATCCTCGCGATCATCGCGAAGATCGGCACCGGCGGCGGTCAGGGCTATGTGATCGAGTACCGCGGCCAGGCCATCGAGAAGTTGTCGATGGAGGCGCGGATGACCGTGTGCAACATGTCCATCGAGGCCGGCGCGCGCGCCGGGATGATCGCCCCGGACGAAAGCACCTTCGCCTACCTCAAGGGGCGCGACCACGCGCCCCAGGGTGAGCAGTGGGAGGCGGCGACGGCGTACTGGCGCACGCTGCGTACCGACGCCGACGCCGTATTCGACCACGAGGTGGTCATCGACGCCGCGTCGCTGGCGCCGTTTGTGACCTGGGGGACGAATCCGGGGCAGGGTGCCCCGTTGTCGGCGGCGGTGCCCGACCCCGCTTCGTACGCGGATGCCAGTGAGCGGGCGGCGGCCGAGAGGGCCCTGGAATACATGGGGTTGACGGCGGGTCAGAGACTGCGCGACATCCGCGTGGACACCGTCTTCGTCGGGTCATGCACCAACGGTCGGATTGAGGACCTGCGCTCGGTCGCGGCCGTGATGGTGGGGCGCCAGGTGGCTGAGGGGCTACGGATGCTGGTGGTTCCCGGTTCGGTGCGGGTGGCCCTGCAAGCGGTGCAGGAGGGGTTGGACAAGGTATTCACGGCTGCCGGGGCTGAATGGCGGCACGCGGGATGCTCGATGTGTCTGGGCATGAACCCCGATCAACTCGCGCCTGGCGAGCGTTCGGCATCCACCTCCAACCGCAACTTCGAGGGACGGCAGGGCAAGGGCGGCCGTACTCATCTGGTTTCGCCCCAGGTTGCCGCCGCCACCGCCGTGCTGGGGCATCTGGCCTCGCCCGCCGACCTCGCTCCGTCAACCGCTCCTGTGGGGGTCTGATCAGTTATGGAAGCCTTCACCACTCACACCGGCCGCGCCGTCCCGCTACGGCGCAGCAATGTGGACACCGACCAAATCATCCCAGCGCACTGGCTCAAGAAGGTCACCCGAGACGGGTTTGAAGACGGGCTCTTTGAGGCGTGGCGCAAGGACCCGAGCTTCGAACTGAACCAGCCCGAACGCGCTGGAGCGACGGTGCTCCTCGCCGGCTCCGACTTCGGCACAGGCTCCTCGCGTGAGCACGCGGTGTGGGCGCTGCAGAACTATGGCTTCAAGACGGTCATCTCCTCGCGGTTCGCCGACATCTTCCGAGGAAATTCGCTCAAAAACGGTTTGCTGACGGTGGTCTTGCCGCAGGAGACGGTGGAGGCGCTGTGGAAGCTGACCGAAGCCGACCCGGACGCGGAGGTCACCGTGGACCTGGTTGCCCGCCAGGTCCGGGCCGATGGCGTAACGGCCGAATTTGAGCTTGACGAGAACGCCCGTTGGCGGTTGCTGGAGGGGTTGGACGACATCAGCCTGACCCTGCGGCAGGAGCCTGAAATCGCTGCGTACGAGGCGGCCCGACCGGCCTTCAAACCGCATACGGTGCAGGTCTAAGGCCCCCCGCTGCTCCGTGTACGGGGCACGTTTGACACGATGCGTCGTCGGTCTTCGGACCGGCGGCGCATCGGCGTGTTGGGGCCCCATGAGGCGGCAACTCGCTGTAGATGGCACAATCAACGCATGGAACGCGACATCCAACTCCAGCTTTACGGGATTGTCGCCGACCGACTCAAGGAAGCGCACCGAAAGGTGCGCGCACTGCAAGTCCCGGAGGGCGTACGGATGGCGCTGTCCCGGAAGCTGCTCGTCATCACGGCGGCGGCAAAGCACGATCTGGCAGACGCGGCGCGGCGTCTGGACCGGTTGATGGACGACCTCGATGAGGGCCGTTTCCCCGAAGATCTCGACAGTGGCGGAAGTCCGTGACGGTCGAGTTCGTTGCGGCACAAGGGTGATTAGCCCGTTTCGTGTTTGATTTGCGGTATATATCTGCCTAACGTGCGAAAAAGCTTGAACAGATTCGTTCCAGCAATGTCTCCGAAGGGGAAGACGTGAACAAGGCGCAGCTCGTAGAAGCCATTGCCGACAAGCTCGGCGGACGTCAGAACGCCGCGGACGCGGTCGATGCGGTACTGGACGCCATCGTCCGTGCTGTGGTCGGCGGTGACCGGGTTTCAGTCACCGGATTCGGTTCGTTCGAAAAGGTTGACCGCCCCGCGCGGTACGCCCGTAACCCGCAGACCGGTGAGCGGGTCCGAGTCAAGAAGACCTCGGTGCCGCGGTTCCGCGCGGGGCAGGGCTTCAAGGACCTGGTGAGCGGCTCGAAGAAGCTCCCGAAGAACGATGTGGCCGTGAAGAAGGCCCCCAAGGGCAGCCTCTCAGGCGGTTCTTCCACCCGTACGACCGTCAAGGCCGCGGCCAAGAAGGCCACCGCCAAGAAGGCATCGGCGGCGAAGAAGACCACCGCGAAGAAGACTGCTCCCGCGAAGAAGACCACCGCCACCGCCAAGAAGGCATCGGCGGTGGCGAAGAAGGCCAGCGCGCAGAAGACCAGCCCGGCGAAGAAGACCACCGCCACGGCCAGCGCCCCGGCGAAGAAGACCGCCACGGCGAAGAAGGTCAGCGCGAAGAAGACCGCGCCCGCCAAGAAGGCGACGGCCACGAAGGCGCCGGCGCGCAAGGTCACGGCGCGCAAGACCACCGCCAAGAAGGCCACCGCCAGGAAGAAGTAACACCTGCTGTCACCGTTTTGCTCAGCACCTCGCCGGGCCGGACTCCCCCAGGGGAGCCCGGCCCGCGGTGCGTTCGAAGGCGGCGCCTTGGCCAAATACGGTGCTGTACGGGGCAGCATGAGGCAGCGCCGACAGGGGGCGCTGGGTGGCGGTGGCACACGGGGTGTGAAGTTGGAGTGTGAAGTACGGCGCACGGGGCGGGTGTGGCGCGGGGCACGGGGCACGGGGCCTGGAACGTCGTACGGGGCACGGGGCGCGGAATGTCGCACGGAGCACGGAGCACGGAGCATAGAACGGGGCATGTCGTACGGGGCGCGGGGCGCGGAATGTCGTACGGGGCCACGGGAGTCGCGTCAGACACGGGTCCGGGGAGCGGGGCGCGAAGTCAGCGGCCGAGTACGGCGATCTCGCGTGTGCGGTACGGACGCGTGCGCGGCGCCGCATCGGGGCCCACCAGGACCGGGCTCAGGCGATGGGCGTGGGGAGTCAGCAACGGCGGGGGCGGACGGACCTTCCAACGGCCCGGATGTGACGGGCATACGGCGGGGCTAGAAGGTCTGGAGCGTCACGTAGACGACGCGGCGGGACTCGCCTTCTCCCTCGACCTCAATTCGCACTCGCTGGCCGGGTCGCAGCAGTCTCAACCCGCCGGCGTCGAAAGCCGCCGCGTCGAAGGGCAGGGGGGTCCCATCGTCGAGCAGCACGCTGCCCGCACGGGTATCGGGGTCGTACGTGTACGCGGTCGCCTGCATACGCAGCAGCGTAACCGGCGGCAGCCGGCCCCCACCGCATGAAGCCCCGTGCTCCGTGCCCCGTGCTCCGTGCCCCATGCTCCGTGCCCCGTGCCCCGTGCTCCGTGCCCCATGCTCCGTGCCCCGTGCTCCGTGCCCCGTGCTCCGTGCCCCATGCTCCGTGCCCCGTGCCCCGTGCTTTCTGCGGTGGTAGGTGCGTGGCATGGGGCGTGGGTCGCCGCGCCAGGCGTCGCGTACAACGTGCTAGAGCGACGGGGCGCCATGCCGCGGGGCGGACAGGAGGTTGGGCCCGTCCGGCGCGGGTCGTGGCGGCATCAGCCGCGCGGGGTGGGGGAACTGGTGGGCGGAGCGCAGGGAGCCGATGGCGGAGGACCACCGGGGCGCAGCAGCGCGGCCGTGTGCGGGCCCACGCCCAGCTCCAGTGCGGCCCGCAGGTCGAGTCCCGTATCGACGTCCTGGCGAACGCTAATCACATCGGCCAGGAGAATATCGTGGGCCCCGGTAGCACGGTGACGGGCGCGTGAAGGCCCGCCGAAAGCCGGATTTAGTTCCCTTTTCGGGGCGGCAGCTAGCAATGTGGTGCCGATTCCCGTGGCATCCGCGAGAAAAGCGCGGGGAAAATTCGCCGCCGCGCTCAGCACTCGCTGAAGTTCTGCGGGTCGCAACGCGGGCAAATCGGCGTTGAGGGCGGCGACTGCCGCCTCCGGGCGTCGGGACCGTACCGCGGCGACACCGTGCATCAGCGCCGCGTTCAGACCGTTGCCGGGCGAGTCCGGCACCGTACTAGCGCCGAGCGCCGACAATTCGGCCGCTGCCAGCGGATCGTCCGTGACAACCACCACATCCCGTACCCCGGGGCAAGCCAGCGCGGCACTGACGGTGTCCTGCGCGAAAGCGAGTGCGAGCCCGGGACGCAAGCCGTCGGATGCGGCGTCGGCCAGCCTGCTCTTCGCCCGGGACAGGGGTTTTAGCGGCACCACCAGACTCCAGCTCACTGCCGCTTCACCCGCTCCATCTCTTCGCACACACATCATTCTTGCCTGCTGCCGAAGCCGCCCGAGACCGGCGGGGTTACGGTGTCCTCGACAGACCGGATACCTGGGGCGACACTCGTGCGACTGCCCGGGTGGCAGCAAGCCAGCAGGTCAGCAGGCCCCAAGAGGAGGACGTCCGAGTGCCCCGCCACAGAATCGGTTTCTGGTACCGCCTGGCAGCGGTCATCGCGAAACCGCCGCTCGTGATTCTGTTCAAACGGGACTGGCGTGGAATGGAGAACATTCCCTCCCACGGCGGATTCATCACGGCGATCAACCACAACTCGTATCTCGATCCGCTGTCGTACGCGCACTTCCAGTACAACACCGGGCGGGTGCCACGATTCCTCGCGAAGTCTGGGCTCTTCAAGGTGCCCGTCTTTGGCCGAATGTTCCAAGGGCTCCAGTTGATTCCGGTCTACCGAGAGTCCACGGACGCCGCCAACGCCTTCCGGGCGGCCGTGAGCGCGATCAATAAGGGTGAATGCGTCGCCTTCTACCCCGAAGGCACCCTCACTCGCGATCCCGACCAGTGGCCGATGCGCGCCAAGACCGGCGCCGCCCGGGTCGCCCTGCTGACCAAGGCCCCGGTCATTCCGGTCGCGCAATGGGGCGCCAACGAGGTGCTTCCTCCGTACGCGAAGGCACAGCGGCTGCGGCTGTTCCCCCGTAAGACCTTCAAGGTCGTCGCTGGCCCGCCGGTCAACCTGTCCGCGTACTACGGTGAGGAACCGACCGCCGAGGTATTGCGCGCCGCCACTGACACCATCATGGCCGCTATCACCGAACTCCTCGCGGACGTGCGCCAGGAGCCGGTGCCCGCGGACCGGTACGAGCAACCGAAGGGCGGCGCGGCCGAGGGTCTCGGCTCCGCCGATCGCACGGAGCGCCCGAAACGCACGGAAAGTAAGTCCGGGGAGGACGCCACGTGACGCGCTGCGCTGTCTACGGCAACGGCTCATGGGGCACTGCCTTCGCAGTGGTGCTCGCCGACGCCGGATGCGAGGTGACCCTGTGGGGCCGCCGCGCGGAACTGGTGGACGCCATCAACGAGGGACGGGGCAACCCGGACTACCTGCCCGGCGTCGAGCTACCCGCCTCCGTGCGGGCCACCACGGACCCGGCCCTTGCGGCACAGGGCGCGGAGTTCACGGTGCTTGCGGTGCCGTCCCAGACGCTGCGCGCCAACCTCGCCGCGTGGGCCCCGTTGCTGCCCGCCGACACCGTGCTGGTCAGTTTGATGAAGGGGGTCGAACTCGGCACTGCCAAGCGGATGAGCGAGGTCATCGAGGAGGTCGCCCAGGCCGGCCCCGACCGGGTCGCGGTGCTGACCGGCCCCAACCTTGCCAAGGAGATCTCCGTCCGGCAGCCCGCCGCCGCCGTTGTGGCGTGTCGCGATGAGACCGTTGCCCAGCGACTTCAGACGGCCTGCCACACCCCGTACTTCCGTCCGTACACCAACACCGACGTAGTCGGCTGCGAGTTGGGCGGAGCGGTCAAAAACGTGATTGCCCTCGCTGTGGGCATCGCCGATGGCATGGGGCTCGGCGACAACGCCAAGGCATCGCTGATCACTCGCGGGCTGGCGGAGACGACCCGGCTCGGCCTGGCGATGGGCGCCGACGCGCACACGTTCGCGGGCCTGGCGGGAATGGGTGATCTGGTCGCCACCTGCTCGTCACCGCTGTCCCGCAACCACACCTTCGGCACCAACCTCGGCCGCGGCATGACACTTGCCGAGACCATCGCGGTGACCAGGCAGACGGCAGAAGGCGTCAAGTCCTGCGAGTCCGTATTGGACCTGGCGCACCGGCACGGGGTGGACATGCCGATCACGGAGACAGTGGTGGGCATCGTGCACGGCGGGAAGCCCCCCCTCGTCGCCCTCAAGGAGCTGATGTCGCGATCCGCGAAGCCGGAACGGCGCTGATCCGCCGCGGTGGCGGCTCCGAGGGGACCGGAAGTTCGTCGTGGAGCCCGGGGTAGACGCGAGCGGGCACGTGCCCGGGGCGCGGGCCCTTGGGCAGCGAGCGGGCGCGTGCGACGGCGAGCAGGCACGCGACATGGCGCGCGCACGCGCCGTGGATGGCAGCGCGCGCCTTGGAGCGCCCCGGCGGGCGCACATCGACGCGTAGCGCCCCGAGGGCGCGCCCCGGGGCGCGTGTGAGGTGCACCCCGGTCAGGTGCCACGAAGCTCGCTTGGTCCTGTGGCGCTATGCCCGATGGCCCCATGCCGTGTGGCCCCATAGACCCGTGGCCCCACAGCCCGTGATCCTCACGACAGTGCTAATCCCTGTAGCGGCCCCGGCATTTCCCTATCGACTCCCTATCGATGCGGCAGCGCCCCTGGCAGGCACGTAAGAACCGGCAGGGGAGCACGGCCAGGGAGATCTGACCACGAGCGAACCGCAGGGTAACCTCAAGCCGATGAGCAGCGAGTCCACTTCCCCAAGCCCCGTGCCCGCCTCCGGTTCCGGATCTGACGGCCGGAAGCCGTGTGTCGCCGTCGTGTTCGGAGGCCGTAGCTCCGAACACGCGATCTCCGTACTGACTGCGGGCGCCGTGCTCGCGGCCATCGACCGTACGAAGTACGACGTGCTGCCCATCGGCATCACCACCGAGGGCCGGTGGGCGCTGACCACCGACGAGCCTGAGCGGATGGCCATCAACGGCAGCACGCTGCCCAACGTGGACCAGCTCTCGGAAACACCGGACGGTGGCGTCCTGTTGCCGCTCGACCCGGGCAGTCGCGAGGTGGTTTACAGCGAACCGGGCTCCGTTCCCAAGGCTCTGGGCGACGTTGACGTCGTCTTCCCCGTACTTCACGGCCCCTATGGCGAGGACGGCACCCTGCAGGGGCTGCTAGAGCTGTCCGGCGTGCCCTACGTCGGCGCTGGCGTGCTCGCCTCCGCCGTCGGCATGGACAAGGAGTACATGAAGCGTGTCTTCCGTTCCTGCGGGCTACTGATTGGGCCGTACGAAGTGATCCGGGCCCGCGAGTGGGAGTCGGGGCCCGCCGGCGACCGGGGCGCGGTGGCACGGAAGAAGATCGTGGACTTCGCGGCTGAGAACGGCTGGCCCATCTTCGTGAAGCCGGCCCGCGCGGGCTCCTCCATGGGCATCAGCAAGGTCAATGACCTGGCGGGCATCGACGCGGCCGTCGAGGAGGCCAGGCGGCACGACCCGAAGATCATCATTGAGGCGCTGCTGCGTGGGCGCGAGATCGAGTGCGGGGTGCTGGAGTTCGAGGACGGGCCGCGGGCGAGCGTCCCGGCGGAGATCCCCCCGGTCACTGCGCACGACTTCTACGACTTCGAAGCGAAGTACATCGACTCGGCGACCGGCATTGTGCCCGCGCCGCTCACTTCGGAAGAAACGGCGCGTGTACAAGAACTCGCGGTCGCTGCCTTCGACGCCATCTCCTGTGAGGGGCTGGCGCGGGTGGACTTCTTCCTCCTGGACAACGGCGACTTGGTGATCAACGAGATCAACACCCTGCCCGGCTTCACGCCCATCTCCATGTACCCGCGGATGTGGCAGGAGAGCGGCGTCAGCTACCCGGAGTTGGTGGACCGGCTCCTCCAGTCAGCCCTCAACCGCCCTACGGGGCTGCGCTAGACGCGACCCCAGCGGCCCTGCGGCCCCAAGGCCCGTGCTACGTAGCCGCCGCCGCAGCGCACCGCCAATCACCCGCCCGCCGAGTCCCCGATCTCACGGGCCAGTGCGCCTAGCCACGGCGCGCGGAGCCCGCGTGCGGCACGGAGCGCCGCAGGCGCTCCGGTGCGGCAACGTACGCGGTGCGGCTGCACCACGGGGCACGGGGCACGGGGCGCCACGGAGTACTGGGCACGGAGCCGCGCAGGGCCCTGGAGCCCGTAGCCGGCGCGGGGACGGAACGGAGCCTGGGGCAGGGACCACGGGGCCGCGGGGGAGCACACGACGGAACGCGGCTCGCACGCGATCAAGCGGATGGAATGCGACTTCCTCGTGGGTAATGCGGGCTGCGCAGCCCGCAGTTGGCATCCGCCTGTAGCAGTTGTCCGAGACCCGCAGGCCTGGGGTCCCATGCCGTAACGATGCGGCGCCCGGGCAGGGGCAGCTGTCAGATCCCCGAGGGGACGGCCTTCTTGATGGCCTCCGCGAGGTCGGTGAGGGAGTTCACCTCCGGGGCGTACTTCGACGGCACCGTCACCTCTACGTAGGCCTTGCGCAACGTCGTCGTGAAGCGGTATCCGTCGTCCTGCTTTTCCAGCAGCCAGCCGACTCCGTTGACGTCCACGGAGTCGGCTGTGGGGTTGTAATGTTCACTGCCGGGCGTGAGTACATCGGGCCGTGGCACGCCGCACCGCAGGTTCACGGCGGGCTTTCCCCAGACGGCGGTGAAAGCCGAGGCGGGCCTGGTTTCATGTCGGTCCAGCCCATCCACCTTTGTGGGTAGTTCATCGTGCAATGCCTTGCAGAACGTCACGGCCCGTGTCGAAGGGGTGGGAACCGCGGGCGCTGCGGGTTCGTCGCTGTCAGAGCAGCCCACGGCGGACAACAGCAGAACAGCGATGGGCAGACGGGGCCAACGGCGGGGTGCGAAACTCACCGGGCCGAGGATACGGGGAGTTACAGATGGACGACCGGGCAGGTGAGAGTGCGGGTAATGCCGTCCACTTGTTGGACCTTGGCGACCACCATGTGGCCGAGTTCGTCCACGGTGTCGGCTTGGGCGCGCACGATCACGTCGTAGGGACCGGTCACGTCCTCGGCTTGAGTCACTCCCGGAATTTTGCCGATGACTTCGGCAACGGTCGACGCTTTGCCGACCTCAGTCTGGATCAGGATGTACGCCTGTACCACGGAACCTCCAGGGCGGCGACGAGGATCATGTGGGAAGAAGGGACGCTACGGTACCGCGTCGCCAAGCGGCGCGGGGAGACCCGCGCGGCGTGCACGGCGTGGCGGCTGCTTGACCTGACAACGGAGCACAGGGCGGAAGAACAGTGCAAAGGGGCGATGGGATGAAGGGCACCGTGGGTGAGTTGGGGGAGTTCGGGCTGATCAGAGAGCTCACATCCCGACTCACCAGCACTCCGGCGGTCCGGCTTGGGCCGGGGGATGACGCCGCGGTGGTCGCAGCGCCCGACCGAAGGGTCGTGGTCAGCACCGACGTTCTGCTTGAGGGGCGGCACTTTCGCCGTGACTGGTCTACGGCGTACGACGTCGGGCGCAAGGCAGCCGCGCAAAACCTCGCGGACATCGCCGCCATGGGCGCCGTACCCACCGCCCTATTGCTCGGCCTCGTCGTCCCCGCGGACCTCCCCGCAACGTGGGCGAATGAGTTGATGGACGGGCTGCGCGACGAGTGCCAGGTGGCGGGTGCCGCGGTGGTCGGGGGCGACGTGGTACGTGGCGAGACGATCACCATCGCCATCACGGCCCTGGGCGATCTACGCAACCAGGAACCGGTAACCCGTTCCGGGGCCCAACCGGGTGACGTCGTTGCCGTCACGGGCTGGTTGGGCTGGTCCGCGGCCGGGCACGCGGTCCTCTCGCGCGGCTTCCGCTCGCCCCGTGCCTTCGTCGAGGCGCACCGACGCCCCGAGCCCCCCTACCACGCGGGCCCCGCCGCCGCCGGTCTCGGCGCCACGGCGATGACGGACGTCAGCGATGGCCTCGTGGCCGATCTCGGACATATCGCCGAGGCCAGCAAGGTCCGCATTGATCTGCGCTCCGCCTCGATAGACGTCCCTTCGCAGATGTCCGACATCGGCCAGGCCGTCGGCGTGGACCCGCTGCAATGGGTGCTCAACGGCGGGGAAGACCATGCGATCGTGGCGACCTTTCCCGCCGACGTGAAGCTGCCGGCCCGCTGGAAGGTCATCGGCGAGGTACGCAACCCCTCCGCGCTGCCCCAGGTGACGGTGGACGGGGCGCCGTGGGCCAAGGCCGGTTGGGACCACTTCGGCGGCGACGAGGACGCTTCAGCGGGCTGAACCCGGAGCCGCGGCCCCGTACCTGAGCCCCAGGAAGTATCGCTGGCGGGAAGAGGTGTCCTGCGCCCCGTTCCCGTGCTTCGTGCATCGGGGCGCCGTGGTGCGCGCGGCAGTTGGCGCGAGGACGGACTCGCTGGGCCTCGTACCAGAGGGCGCGGGCCGTGGCGGGCGAATTCCGTGCCCGGGGCGGCGGCCCGCCTGGTGCACAGGACTCCCTCGTGGAGTGAGCCCGCCGCGCGCCGCCGCGGAAGCCGAGGGGGAGGGGCGGGGCGATGAGCAGCACAGCGTAGATTCGATGGCATGACCGCCGAACCTCCGGGTGCGGGCCCCGTCCGCACCGCCATACCGCCCCGTGTACTCACCGTCGCCGGGTCCGATTCCGGCGGCGGAGCAGGCATCCAGGCCGACCTGAAGGCGATGCTGGCCCTCGGTACGCACGGCATGAGCGTGCTCACCGCGGTCACTGCGCAAAATTCCCTGGGTGTCATGGGTGCGTGGGAACTGCCACTAGAGGCGATTCGGGCCCAATTCCGCGCCGTCGTTGACGACATCGGAGTCCAGGCCGTGAAGACGGGCATGCTCGCCTCATCCGCCATCGTGGAGACCGTCGCCGGCTTGCTCGCCGGCCTCGCTGCCCCGGTAGTTGTGGACCCGGTCGGCGTCTCGAAGCACGGTGACGCCCTGCTGGCGGCGGAAGCGCTCGACGCCGTACGCATCAAACTCCTGCCCATTGCGACCGTGGCCACGCCCAACCTTGACGAGGTGGAACAACTCACCGGGGTGCGGGTCACCACCGAGTTGGAGATGCGGCGCGCCGCTGCGGCAGTCCTGGAGTTCGGCCCGCGCTGGGCCTTGGTCAAGGGCGGGCATCTAGCTGGCGACGCGGTCGATCTGCTCACCGATGGCGCGGAGGAGTACTGGCTCCGCTCCGTACGCCATGACAACCGGCACACCCATGGCACCGGTTGCACGCTCGCTAGCGCCATCGCCGCGCACCTGGCCCACGGCATGCCGGTGCCGGAGGCGGTTGCGTCGGCCAAGGAGTACGTCACTGGCGCGATCGAGGCCGGTTTCCCCTTGGGCGCGGGCATCGGCCCCGTCGATCACGCGTGGCGCTGGCGCTGATCAAGCCGGGCACCCGGTTTCGTGCGAGAAGCCCCAAGCAGTGGAGCGTTGTCGCACGGGACGCATCCGACGCGCGCTCTGCCGTCCGGCGCGGGTTGCTTGTCCTGCGCGGGCTGCGCCTGCGCGGCGTATGGTGCCGCCGGAGCACGGAGCACGGAGCACGGAGCACGGAGCACGGAGCACGGAGCACGGAGCACGGAGCACGGAGCACGGAGCACGGAGCACGGAGCACGGAGCCAAGTGTGCCGCGGAACACACGGGGCCACGGGGCGCGGGGCCTGTGGTGGGCGGAGCGATGCGGGGCCGCATCGCACAGGGCGCGGAGCGGTGCGGAGTCGCTTTGGACGGGGCGCGGGGTACGGAGGGCGCCTCTAACGAGACACAGGGCATGGCGCACATGAGGAGCCGTCTCGGGTGGGAGACCAGGCAGCAGATCGGCTCGGACGGGAGCGGCGCCACGTGGTGTCTCTTCCACGAGGGGGTCGCTAGCCGAAGCGTGAGGCGAGAGGTCTCTGGTGCACCGGCACAGCACTGGCACCAACGGAGCACGGGGCGCCAGGCCAGAGGACTCTCTGACCCGCCGAGCTCTCCTTCACAGCGTCGCGCGCGCCACATGGGCGTACACGGCGGCTCAGGGGTTTTCGGGCACAAAAAAGCCGGCCCGCACGAGGCGGGCCGGCTTTGGGCAACCGGCTGGCTGCGCTACGACGGGAACGTCAGCGCGCGACCTTGCCGGCCTTGATGCACGAGGTGCAGACGTTGAGCCGCTTCGGCGTCCGACCGACCACAGCGCGCACCGTCTGAATGTTGGGGTTCCAACGACGGCGAGTGCGGCGATGCGAGTGCGAAATGTTGTTGCCGAAGCCCGGCCCCTTGCCGCAGACGTCGCAGTTGGCAGCCACGGGTCACTCCAAAGACTTCAGATGCACTTACAGTGAATTCCCGACATGCCGCAGTAACTGATCAGCAGTGCCGGGGGGAATTGACCCGATTTTCATCGGGCAACCGAAGCAGCATACAACGGCTGCTTCCGTACAACGAAACTACCATGGGTCTCTCGGCCTCCGCCCCGGGCGGTCCCCATAGTGCGCGACTACCCTGCGGGCATTCAGGCTGCCGACCAGGACCGTCCAAGGAGGCCGTAGGTGCCGCACACGTTCGACGCCGAGGCGGTACGTACGTGGTGCGGACTAGCACTGGAGGCGCTGGGCCGAGCCCGCGAGGGGATCGACGCGATCAACGTGTATCCGGTCGCGGACGGTGACACGGGCACCAATCTCTATCTGACCGTCGAGTCCGCTACACAGGCCGTCGGTGCCGCTTTCAACGGCCATGCGGCCAACGGTAGAGCGTCTCGGCCGAGCCTCGCCGACGCCATCGGTGCCATGGCCCACGGGGCGCTGATCGGAGCGCACGGCAACTCCGGAACCATCTTGGCCCAGATGCTGCGGGGCATGGCCGATGTGCTCGCTGAGACCGACGGGGCAGGCGTCTTCGCAGCCGACATGTCCGAGTCGGGCACGGGCGCTGAGACCCATGCCGGCGGCGCGGTGCTCTCGCGTGCCCTGTCACGTGCCGCCGAAACCGCCCGGCAGGCGGTCGCCCGGCCCGTAGAGGGCACAGTTCTGACGGTCGCCACCTCGGCAGCGGCAGCGGCAGCGCTCGCTGCCGGCAGCACATCGAGCAGTACATCGACGGTGCACGCGACGCACACGGGGCACGGAGCGGCGCCGGGCCAGGGTGCAGCTGCGACCGCTCCGGAGCAGGGCGCCGTGGCACCCGCCGGCGACGTTGCGCGCGCCGCCTATGAGGGAGCATGCGCCGCGCTCGACGCGACCACTGGTCAACTCGATGCCCTGGCCCTCGCCGGAGTCGTTGACGCGGGGGGGTACGGACTCGTCACCCTTCTCGGCGCCCTCGCCGAGACACTGACCGGTGAGCGTCCCCAGCCGCCGCTCAGCCCGCTCCGTAGCGGTTCGGTCGGCGGCTCGGACCGTCGCTCATTCGCGGGCCCCCGAGACCCCTGCCGCCTCGCCGTGGCGCAGCGCCCCGGGGTGGCGGAAGCCGAGAGCGGAAGCGGGAGCGCCCACAGCAGTACGTCAGTGATGAAGTGCGCGGTGGGGGACGGTGCGCCCGCCGCTGGGCCTACGGAGCCCGACCCTGTGGCACGCGAAGGCACGGACGCCACGGGCCCCGCCTACGAGGTGATCTACCTCCTGGAAGCCGATGCCGCGGCCGTCGCTCGGCTTCGGGAGCGTTTGGACACGCTGGGCGACTCTCTCGTCGTCGTGGGCGGTGACGGGCTGTGGAACGTACACGTTCACGTCGATGACGCGGGTGCCGCCGTGGAGGCCGGAATCCAGGCAGGCCGCCCGTACCGCGTCCGTATCACGCACTTCGGGGACGCCGCCGCTCAGCGACGTACCCGCGAGGCCGCGACCACCGAACGAGACCTGGGGCACGGGGCACGGGGCACGGGGCACGGAGCGGGCCATGGGGCGCGGGGCGCGGGGCACGGAGCGCCGGACGACCGCGTGGCCCGCTCCGTCGTCGCGATCGTCCCCGGTGATGGTCTCGCCGCCCTCTGCACGGAGGCGGGCGCGACGGTGGTCACCATGCGCCCAGGGGAGCCGCCCGCCAGTGGGGAACTGGTCGATGCCATCCGGCGGGCGCACGCGCACGAGGTCGTCATGCTGCCTAACGACGCGGAGTTGCGGCACACGGCGGCTGCCGCCGCGGCTCAGATGCGTACGGAGGGGGTGCGCGTCGCACTCATTCCGACCCGCTCCGTGGTGCAGGGCATCGCCGCGCTCGCCGTACACGAGGGGGATCGCGGGTTCGACGAGGACGTGGTCGCGATGACCTCGGCCGCCGGTGCCACCCGCTACGCAGAACTGGCCGTGGCCGAGCGGCAGTCATGGACGATGGCGGGCGTGTGCCAAGCCGGCGACGTACTCGGCCTCATCGACGGCGACGTGGTCGTGATTGGCGCCGATTTGCTGGGGACCGCGCGCACCGTGCTTGACCGAATGCTGGCGGCGGGCGGGGAACTGGTCACCTTGGTGCTGGGCGCTGGAGTGCCGAGCGACCTTGGCGAGCGGCTTGAGCGGCATGTACGGGAAACACATCTCGCGGTGGACACGATGAGCTACCGCGGTGAGCAACTGTCCGCCCCGTTGCTCATCGGCATCGAATGACCAGGCGGGCCGACTCGCCACCGATCCGCCCATGCCTGCCGGTATCCAGCGGCCAGCGACCGGTGTTCGCTGTCTGCTGAAGTCCGCCCGTGGAGTGCGGCTGACCGCCGAGCCCCATGGGTACGCCGCTCTCGGCCTCGCGTAGGCGCCCACGACGGATGAGAGCGGATGTGGGGCTCCGAGGGCTGCACCGAAGCCCAGAGAGCCCGCCAGAGGGCGTAACGCGGCGTACGACCACCGGCAGCCGCCTCGAAGAACCGGGCGCGACCGGCAACACGGAGCAGCGGGGCACGGGGCCACGGAGCAGCGGGGCACGGGGCGCTGAGCGGCGGGGTACGGGGCCAGGGAATCGGCGGAATCAGACGCGTGCCCACGGGGGCCAACGGGGCCGCGGAGCCAGACATCGGCGCTATCCGCGGCGCGGAGCCGGCCGTGTGGCGGCCGGCTCCGCGCCGCACCGATGGGGCGCATCGCACACGCTGTCAGTGGTGTGGTGTGCAATGGATCGCGTGCCCGCGCTCGATGAACCCCTGAAGAAGATCGTCGGCGGCAACACCGCGAAGGTGATGGCCGCCCACCTTGACCTGCACACCGTCGGTGACTTGCTGCACCACTACCCCCGCCGGTATGCGGAGCGCGGCGAGCTGACCCGGCTCGCCGATCTCCCGCTCGATGAACATGTCACGGTGGTGGCGCGGGTGGCGAAGGCGACGAAGAAGACGTTCAACCACGGCAAGGGCGTCCGCCTTGAGGTGGTGGTGACCGACGGCAGCGGCTCGCTGACGTTGGTGTTCTTCGGCCGGAGCGTCTTTCACCACGAGAAGGAACTGCTGCCAGGGCGGCGCGGCATGTTCGCGGGCAAGGTCTCGGTGTTCAACCGCACCCGCCAGCTCTCCCACCCGGACTACGTACTGCTTGACCAGGACGAGGACGAGGACGCCGCGGGAGCAGTGGACGCGTTCGCCAACCAGTTGCTCCCGCTGTACCCGGCCTGCAAACAACTCGCGTCCTGGCAGCTCGCCAAGTCCGTGAGCATGCTGCTGGACACCATGGAGGCCACGAGTTGGGAAGGCGTCGTTGAACCGCTGCCCGCGACGCTACGCGAGGGCCGCGGCTTCGAAACGTTGCCCGATGCCCTGCTGAAGATCCACCGGCCTCGCACCAAGGCGGATATCGCGGCGGCACGCGACCGGTTGAAGTGGGACGAGGCGTTCGTGCTCCAGGTGGCCCTGGCGCGCCGCCGACGCGCCGACGCCCAACTGCCCGCCGTGCCGCGCGAGCCACGCCCGGAAGGGCTGCTGGACGCCTTCGACGCCACATTGCCTTTCACACTCACCGAGGGTCAACGGCAGGTCTCCAGCGAGATCTTCCACGACCTGGCCACCGAACACCCCATGCACCGACTGCTCCAAGGAGAGGTGGGTAGCGGCAAGACCCTGGTGGCGCTGCGGGCGATGCTCGCCGTGGTGGACGCGGGCGGCCAGGCGGCAATGCTCGCGCCCACCGAAGTGCTGGCCCAGCAGCACCATCGCTCCGTCACCGAGATGATGGGCAAACTGGCCGAAGGCGGGCTACTCGGCGGCTCCGAGCACGGCACCAAGGTGGTCCTGCTCACCGGCTCCATGGGCACCCCCGCTCGCCGCCAGGCCCTGCTTGACCTGGTGACCGGCGAGGCGGGCATCGTCATCGGCACCCATGCGCTCATCGAGGACAAGGTGAAGTTTCACGATCTCGGCCTTGTTGTGGTCGATGAGCAGCACCGGTTCGGCGTGGAGCAGCGGGACGCACTGCGAGCGAAGGCGGACCGGCCGCCGCACCTGCTGGTCATGACGGCCACGCCGATTCCGCGCACCGTTGCCATGACGGTCTTCGGCGACCTAGAGACTTCGGTACTGAACCAACTGCCCGCCGGACGCTCGCCGATCGCCAGCCACGTGGTACCCGCTAAGGACAAGCCGCGCTTCTTGTCCCGTACGTGGGAGCGGGTACGGGAGGAGGCTGAGGCGGGCCATCAGGCGTACGTGGTGTGCCCCCGCATCGGCGACGAGGAGGACGCCCCCAAGGATCGGAAGAACGCGAAGCGGGGGCAGCGAGGGGCAGCGCAGGACACGGCCGACTCCACCTTGGAGCTCGGCGAGGGCGTCGCTGGGGACACGTCGGACGGCGAAGCGGGGGCCGATGGCGCGGAGCGGAGACCGCCGCTGGCTGTGCTCGACGTGGCCGAACAGCTCACCAAGGGCGCGCTCGCAGGGCTGCGTGTCGAGGTGCTGCACGGGCGAATGCACCCCGATGACAAGGACACGGTGATGCGCCGATTCACCGCTGGCGAGGTGGATGTGCTGGTGGCGACGACGGTGATCGAGGTCGGGGTCAACGTGCCCAATGCCACGGTCATGGTGATCCTGGACGCGGACCGGTTCGGCGTTTCCCAGCTGCACCAGTTGCGAGGACGCGTTGGCCGTGGCTCGGCCCCCGGGCTGTGCCTGTTGGTCACCGACATGCCTGAGGCGAGCCCCGCGCGGGCCCGGCTGGGCGCAGTCGCCGCCACGCTGGACGGCTTTGAGCTGTCTCGCATCGACTTGGAGCAGCGGCGCGAGGGCGACGTCTTGGGCCAAGCGCAGTCCGGCGTCCGCTCCAGCCTTCGGATGCTCACCGTCATCGACGACGAGGAGATCATTGCCGCAGCCCGCGAGGAGGCCGTCGCAATCGTCGCGGCCGACCCGGAGCTAGCGGGGCTACCCGCGCTGCGCACGGCGCTCGACGCTCTGCTGGACGCCGAGCGTGAGCAGTACCTGGACAAGGGCTGATCGAGTACCTGGGAAAGAGCCGAGCCCATCCCCTGCCCAGCCGTCCGGGTCGGCCTTCTAACGGTCGAACCTGGCGCCGCCAGTGGCATCCGGCCCCACGCCACGGCTGCCCCGACCGGTCGTATCCGCACCGGGCAGATCGTCCGCTCCTGCTGGTCGCACCTCCGCCAGCGGTCGATTTCGTACGACGGCGACGTCCGGGCCCCCGGGAACACTTGTGCGGCCAGCTCACACTCCTTTGCCCTGGGGCGGTCAGCACCGTCAGCGCCGCCAGCATCCGCCGCGGCGCATGATCCTGTCGGAGCACGGAGCACGGAGCACGGAGCACGGAGCACGGAGCACGGAGCACGGAGCACGGAGCACGGAGCACGGAGCACGGAGCACGGAGCACAGAGCACAGAGCACAGAGCACAGAGCACAGAGCACAGAGCACAGAGCACAGAGCACAGAGCACAGAGCACAGAGCACGGAGCACAGAGCGTGCGGAGCCGCGACGGCGCCTACGAGGCACGGAGCACGGAGCACGGAGCGGCACTGAGCCTCCCCGGTGCGGGTAGGTGCGGTCGCGGAGTCGCGATCGAAGCGACGTCATATCGTGGGGTAACGGTGGCCGCCTCGGGCCGCCGTTCCCACCACCACGAAGGGCCGACCACAGATGACCCGCGTGATCGCCGGAGCCGCCGGCGGGCGCCGTCTCGCCGTACCGCCTGGCACCGGCACCCGACCGACCTCGGACCGAGCACGCGAGGGCCTGTTCTCCACCTGGGAATCGCTACTCGGCTCGATGAACGGGGCGCGGGTGCTCGATCTGTACGGCGGCTCTGGCGCCGTAGGCCTGGAGGCACTGTCCCGGGGAGCGGGGCACGCGCTACTGGTGGAGGCCGACCCGCGCGCCGCCCGGGTGATACGCGAGAACGTACGGACGCTCGGTCTGCCGGGCGCCGAGGTACGGCCGGGCAAAGCGGAACAAGTGATTGCGGGCGCGGCTCCGGAACACCCGTACGACGTGGTTTTTCTGGACCCGCCGTACGCCGTCACCGACGACGATCTGCGGGAGATTCTGCTCACACTCTGGGGCAATGGCTGGCTCGCGTCACAGGCGCTGGTCACCGTGGAGCGGAGCACCAGGGGCGGCGAGTTCCGGTGGCCGACCGGTTTCGAGGGGCTGCGAGCCCGTCGCTACGGGGAGGGCACGCTTTGGTACGGTCGCGCCGCTTCACGCAGCACCGCCACGACGACACACCACAGCGCGTCATGACCGCACTGGAGAGCGAGGAACCACTCTTGCGTCGCGCCGTCTGTCCGGGGTCATTCGATCCCGTCACCAATGGACACCTCGACATCATCGCCCGCGCCTCGAAGCTGTACGACGTCGTGCACGTCGCCGTGATGATCAACAAGTCCAAGCAGGGACTCTTCTCCGTCGAAGAGCGGCTCGACCTCCTGCGTGAGACCACCGCCGAGTACGGAAATGTCGAGGTGGAGTCGTTCCATGGGCTCCTCGTTGACTTCTGCAAGCAGCGCGACATCCCCGCCATCGTCAAGGGCCTGCGCGCGGTCAGCGACTTCGACTACGAGCTTCAGATGGCCCAGATGAACAACGGCCTGTCCGGTGTGGAGACGTTGTTCGTGCCCACTAACCCCACCTACAGCTTTCTCTCCTCCAGCCTGGTCAAGGAGGTTGCGGCGTGGGGAGGGGACGTCACCCACCTGGTGCCGCCGCTCGTGCTGCGACGTCTCACTCAGCGGCTTGCCGAGCGCTGAGCTGCTGACGGTTTGTCAGGAGGTGTCGGGCGGGAGCCCACTGCCCGTACAGTCGATCCCGTCCCGACCCTTCGGCCTAGAGAGTGCGAGCACCCAAGGTGGACGTGCAGAAGAAGCTCGACGAGATCGTCGGCACCGTCGGCAGCGCGAAGTCCATGCCCATGTCCGCCTCCTGCGTGGTGAACCGGGCCGAACTGCTCGCCCTGCTCGAAGAGCTACGAGCCGCGCTGCCCGGCTCTCTCGCCCAGGCCCGTGAGGTCATCGGCGACCGTGATCAAGTGGTCGAGGCCGCTCACCAGGAGGCCGAGCGGATCATCGAGTCCGCGCACGCCCGCCGTGGCGCGCTGATCTCCCAGACCGAGGTGGCCCGCCAGTCGCAGGAAGAGGCGGACCGCATCCTCGCCGAGGCGCGCCGTGAGGCGGAAGAGATCCGCGTCGAGGCCGACGACTACGTGGACAGCAAGCTGGCCAACTTCGAGGTCGTCCTCACCAAGACCATCGGCTCCGTTGACCGAGGCCGCGACAAGCTCCTCGGTCGGGGCCCCGCCGGCGCATACGGCGGCACCGACGAGACCGGCCAGGGCGATCAGGCACCCGAGCGCAGCGCCGACCCGGAAACGCTGCGCCATCGCGCAGACGAGTACGTGGACACCAAACTCGGCGCAGTGGCAGCCGTGCTCGCCAAGACTCTTGAAGCGGTCGGCCGGGGCAGACAGAAGCTGCTCGGCACGCAGGAGGACGAGCTGGGCGCCCATATGGCCGCTCAGGACGCCGCCGGGGCCGCCGGGCTCAGGACCAGCGACGACGACTACCTGGCCGACCTCGCCACCAGTCAGTACGCCGTAGAGCCACGCAGCAACCCGCCGATCCCCGCTCAGCAGCCCCCGATGCCACAGCAGCAACCGATGCTGCCGCAGCAGCCGCCCGCCCCGCCCGAGGTGCCGGCTCAGCCGGAGTACGCGGACTACTACGCCGCGACTAGTTATCAGCAGGACGCCACGGCCGGCTATCAACAGGACGCGTACGGCTATCAGCAGCAGTACGCCCAGCCGGACCCGTACCCGTCCCAGCCGCACCACGGCTATCAGCAGCAGGCTGCCGCAACACCGCAACCCACCGGGGACTACGGCTGGCAGCAGCCGCAGCAGGGTTACGACCCGCACACGGGCTACCCGGAGCCCCAAGCACTGGGCGGGCACCACGACCAGCAGCACCCACAGCACCACCAAGATCACCAACAGCAGCCGCACCAGCACCATGCGGCGGGCGCGCCGGCACTGGACGAGACGAGCCTCTTCGACACCAGCATGATCAATCTCGACGAGCTCCGGCAGTACGAGCAGGGCCGCTGAACGCCGGCGACCCAGGCGGCGCCTCGCCCCTTGAGCAGGCCCGTTCCCGGAGCGCCGCACGGCCGCCCTCGAAGCGACCGGAGGCCGGAGCTCCCGCGCCCTTGCGACCCGGGCGCCTGCCTCGTGCCCCGCGCCCCGTGTGCGCCGCCTCAGCCCCGTGCTCCACACGGCAGGCTGTGAGCTGTTTGCGCCCCGGAGCGCGCGGTTGGCCCTGCGCACGCCCCGGAGCGCACGGCAGGGATCGTAGGCGGCATAGAGGGGCGTACGAATTAGGGTGGCTCTCCGGGCAGGTGCTGCCGATGAGGCTCGGGGTGACAGACGGGCGCGTACGCACATGTACGCCGGCGTCGTGTAGCCCCCCGAGCAGCCCCGTGTAGGACCCGGTCGGGCAGACTGGTGGGCTGTCTGGGCGCGGATTGGGCCTACAGCGGCCCGTCCAGTATCGTGGCTCTTCGGCCGCACGTACATCTGCGGCTTCGGCTGCCCAATTCGTACACGTTACGAGGAGGCCGCCCGTGCCGCAGCGTAGAAAGCAGGAAGCCCTGAACGCCCGTCTCGACCACCGATCCCCGCTCGTGTTCGATACACGAGAGCTGGGGCGGCGACCCGGTGCGCTCAAGCGGCTTACCCGCTCGATCGATGCTCCCGTTGATCTCGGTATCGAGATGATCGGGGTGCGGAAGGGTGCGGCCGTAGAGCTCGACCTCCGGCTGGAGTCGGTCATGGAAGGGGTGCTTGTCACAGGCACCGCCCGTGCGCCGCTCACAGGGGAGTGCGTAAGGTGTCTGGAGCCGCTTAGGCGTGAGCTTGCAGCGGACTTCCAGGAGATGTACTCCTACTCTGACGCCGACGACCGGAGCCGCGTAGCGGATACCGGCGACGACGCCGAGGAGGAGGACACTCTCTTCCTTGAGGACGACTTGTTCGACCTTGAACCCGTGCTGCGGGACGCGGTAGTGCTGGCACTGCCGTTGCAGCCGGTGTGCCGGGAGGACTGTCCTGGCCTGTGCCCCGAATGCGGAGCACGGTTGGCGGACGACCCGGACCACCATCACCAAGAAGCCGTCGATATTCGTTGGGCGGCATTGCAAGGCCTCGCTGAGACCGTCCAGGACGGCGAGAAGGACAACGCACCTCGCGATAGCGGGGACGACCCACAGGAGAAGTAGCCGTGGCTGTTCCGAAGCGGAAGATGTCGCGCAGCAACACGCGCCACCGCCGGTCGCAGTGGAAGGCTGCGGTCCCCACCCTGGTGGCGTGCGAGCGCTGCCACGAGCCGAAGCTACAGCACATCGTGTGCCCGAGCTGCGGCACCTACAACCGCCGCCAGGTCCTCGAGGTCTGATCGGCGGGTGACAGGCTCCATGTCAGACGCCAAGACGCCGCTCCGCAAGCGCGGGGATGATGTATCGGCGAAGGCGGACACGGCCTCGTCTCATATCGTTCTGGAAGGGCGGCTCGGGTATCACCTTGAGTCCGCCCTTCTGGTGCGTGCGCTCACGCACCGCTCCTTCGCGTACGAGAACGGCGGGTTGCCCACCAATGAGCGGTTGGAGTTCCTCGGGGACTCGGTGCTCGGCCTGGTGGTCACCGACACGCTGTACCGAATCCACCCCGACCTGCCCGAAGGCCAACTGGCCAAGTTGCGGGCCGCGGTGGTCAACTCACGTGCGCTCGCTGAGGTGGGGCGTGGCCTGGAACTCGGCGCGTTCGTCCGGCTTGGCCGGGGTGAAGAGGGCACGGGCGGTAGAGACAAGGCATCGATTCTGGCCGACACGCTGGAGGCGGTGATCGGCGCGGTCTATCTAGATCAGGGTCTCGAAGCCGCCGCCGAACTGGTGCACCGGCTCTTCGACCCGCTGATCGAGCGTTCCTCGAACCTCGGCGCGGGCCTGGACTGGAAGACGAGTCTTCAGGAGTTGACGGCTACCGAGGGGCTCGGCGTACCCGAATATCTGGTCACCGAGACGGGCCCCGACCACGAAAAGGTCTTCACGGCTGCCGCTCGCGTCGGTGGTGTCGCGTACGGCACCGGCACCGGCCGCAGCAAGAAGGAAGCGGAACAGCAGGCGGCCGAGGCCGCCTGGCGGGAGATCCGCGCGGCGGCCGATCAGGCCGCCGCCACTGCAGCAGCCGAGCGCGAAGCGGTTGCTGACGGCTCCCTTGCCGCCGACGTGACTACGGACGCCGCAACCGCTGACGCCGCAACCGCCGACGCCGTAGCCGCCGACGGTGGGACGATGCACGGTGCGCTCACGGACGAGGCGTCCGCCGATCAAACGGTCGCTTCTCCGGCACCGTCTGTTACCGGCGGGGAGGCCGAGACCACCTCGCGATGACAGCATGCGGTGCGGTGCCGGTGAGCACCGCGCCGTATGGGCACTCCTGAGCACGACGGGCCCACCGGCCGACGCCGGTGGGCCCGTACTCATCCATCCCGTACGTCCGAAACGCCTCGCATTCCGCCCAGCTCAGCCCGATCGTTGCCCGTCCCCGAGAGGCGGGGCCGACTTCCACGGAGGATCACGTGCCGGAACTGCCCGAGGTCGAGGTCGTCCGCCGCGGGCTGGAGCGCTGGGTCACCGGCCGCACCATCGCGGAGGTCCAGGTCCTGCACCCCCGTGCAATACGCCGCCATCTGGCTGGGCCGGCCGACTTCGCCGCCCAACTGGTGGGTCACCGCTTCGCCGCGGCATGTCGGCGAGGCAAGTACCTGTGGCTGCCGCTGGACGCGCCGGGCGCCAAAGGCGAAGCAGACCCGGAACTCCGCGTACGGGGGGAGTCCGAGGACGCCGACAGGGCGATGGGGCGCGGTGCACGGGGCGCGGTGCACGAGGCGACGGGGCATGGAGCACGGGCCGCGGGGCGCGGAGCCACGGAGCAAGGGGTGAGGAGCACGGAGTCCGAAACCGCCCTCACGGACGACGGAGCACCGGGCACGGAGCGCGGGGCAGTGGATACGGGGCACGGAGCCACGGGGCCACTAGAACACAGCGGCGCCACGGGGCAGTCCGTACTCGGCCACCTCGGAATGAGCGGACAACTGCTGGTCCAACCGACCGGAACACCGGATGAGAAGCATCTGCGCATCCGCTTCCGCTTCGCCGATGCGACGGGAACCGAACTGCGCTTCGTTGATCAGCGCACCTTCGGCGGCCTCTCCCTCCACGACCAGTTGCCCGATGCCTTTGACGGACTGCCGGACGTCATCGGCCACATCGCACGCGACCCGTTGGACCCGGCCTTCGACGAGACGGCCTTCTACGCGGCGCTACGCCGGCGCCGTACCACCATCAAACGCGCCCTCCTTGACCAGTCACTCGTCAGCGGCGTGGGCAACATCTACGCGGACGAGGCGCTGTGGCGCGCCCGGCTGCACTTCGACCGGCCCACAGCTGGCCTCACCCGCACTCGCGCGACCGAGCTTTTGGGGCACATACGGGACGTGATGAATGCCGCACTAGCCGTCGGGGGCACCAGCTTCGACAGCCTGTACGTGAACGTCAACGGCGAATCCGGCTACTTCGACCGCTCGCTGGACGCGTACGGGCGCGAGGACGAGCCGTGCCGCCGCTGCGGAACGGCGATGCGGCGCAGCCCCTGGATGAATCGGTCCAGCTACTACTGCCCTCGTTGTCAGCGCCCGCCCCGCCTCACGGTGCCTCGTGCCCAGCGTTCGGGCCCAGTTCGGTGACGTAGCCCGGCAGGCAGAGCGGGAGCCACCGTGCCCTTGGCAGCCGCGGGGCCTGGCATTTGGAGCTCGCCGTGGCCGGGATGCGCCCGAGGCGGTCGCGACCTGACGGGCGAGCGAGCGGGCTCGTTTCCAGTTGGTGGCTGGCGCGGTGCCACCGTGTCCCGGACGGACGGGCGCTGAGAGGCACCGCTCTCGGGCAGCAGCCATGCCAAGCAACCGGTGGGGGCGACCTGCCTGAGCGGTTCGCGCTGATCGGCCGGGGGCCGCGCCCTGCCCTGAACAGCCCAACGTGTTCCGTAAGGGAATAGCCAGTTAGCGTGCCTGTATGAACGAAAGTGTTCGACTTACCGCCTGGGTACGGGGCCGGGTACAAGGTGTCGGTTTCCGCTGGTACACGCGAGCCAACGCGCTGCGCATCGGTGAGTTGGCAGGCTTCGCCTCCAACCTGGAGGACGGCCGGGTCCAGGTGGTGGCCGAAGGGCCTAAAGTGGGCTGTGAGGAACTGCTGGCGTGGCTTCGCACTGGCGACACGCCCGGGCGGGTCGATGGGGTCACTGAGATCTGGGACACCCCGCGAGGTGGATACGACTCCTTCGAAATCCGCTGACGGAAACGCCGATGCGCGGGTGCGCTCCGTGTGCCCCGGCCGTGCGCCCGGTAGAAACAGCCTGGTGGTTGCCAATACAGCGCGTCCGTGGAAGGCTGCGGCACTAAGGATGATCTCCACGCCCCGATGGGCTGCGAGAGTTGCTGCGCCGCATGGTTTGTTGCCGCGCCCTCTCGGCTGCCCTAGTGATACGGGGCGTGATCGTGTTGACCGTCAAACTTTTTGGTGAGACGCTGGAAACCCCGCGCACCTTAGCTGTTTGGCATTGACGACGGTAGTGATGGCAGACACCGCGGGTGCGAATCCCTCACGACCCACACCGCTCCGGTCGGTCACTCATTGTGGAGGACCATCCATCATGGCAAAGGCGCTTCTCGGTTACGTCGGCGGTTCCGACCCCCGAGTCCTCGCCGAGATGCGACGGCTTCAGCAGCGCGTACAGGACCTGGAATCCGAGCTTATTCGGATGCAGGTCGAAAATGACGCGCTGTCCGCCGCCGTCCATCACAGCGACTCGCTGCTCGACAGCATCGACGTACCCCAAGCGGAGCCCGCGCTTGCCTGACCTGCGGCCCCGCTCGGGGATTGGTCGGGCTGCGATGCCACCCGCTTGAGAATCTTCAAGGGACGCTTCGGCGTCCCTTCGTCGTTTTCGCCTTACTGTTTCTCGTCCAGTCATTCGAGCTTTCCCTACCGTCTGATGTGCCCTTTACCTTCCCCGGCGAAACCGAAAAGGGCGCCGCGGCGCGCTCGCCCGCGCGCCGCGGGCGGCCGTCCTTTGGGTGAGTGAGCGGTAAAGTCCCACGGCGTGCACCTCAAGAGCCTGACCCTGCGAGGTTTCAAGTCCTTCGCCTCCGCTACGACGCTGCGCTTCGAGCCGGGTATCACCTGCGTCGTGGGTCCTAACGGGTCTGGCAAGTCCAATGTCGTCGATGCCCTGTCGTGGGTCATGGGCGAGCAGGGCGCCAAGTCCCTGCGCGGCGGCAAGATGGAAGACGTCATCTTCGCGGGAACCACCGGCCGTCCGCCGCTCGGCCGTGCCGAGGTCTCCCTCACCATCGACAATGCCGACGGCGCGCTGCCCATCGACTACGCCGAGGTCACCCTCACGCGGATCATGTTCCGCAACGGCGGCAGCGAGTACCAGATCAACGGTGACACCTGTCGGTTGCTCGACATTCAGGAGTTGCTGTCCGACTCCGGCATCGGCCGTGAGATGCACGTCATCGTCGGCCAGGGGCAACTCGACTCCGTTCTGCACGCCGACCCGATGGGGCGCAGGGCCTTCATCGAGGAAGCGGCCGGGGTTCTCAAGCACCGCAAGCGCAAGGAGAAGGCCGCCAGGAAGCTGGACGCGATGCAGGCCAACCTGGCCCGCGTGCAGGACCTGACCGATGAGCTGCGCCGGCAGCTCAAGCCGCTGGGAAGGCAGGCGGCGGTCGCACGTCGGGCCGCTGTCATCCAGGCCGACCTGCGCGATGCCCGGCTGCGGCTCCTCGCCGACGACCTGGCAACTCTGCGGGAAGCACTACGGGCCGAGGTCGCTGACGAGGCGGCGCTGAAGGATCGCAGGGAGACCGCCGAGAGCGCGCTACGCGCCGCCCAACGGCGTGAGGCCGCGCTGGAGGAACACGTACGGGCCCTATCGCCGCGGCTGGCGCGTGCCCAGCACAGCTGGCACGAGCTGTCTCAGCTCGCGGAGCGGGTACGGGGCACCATCGAGCTCGCAGATGCGCGGATCAAGAGCGCGACCTCGGCGCCCGTGGACGAACAGCATGGGCGCGATCCGCAGGAGATGGAGCGTGAAGCACAGCGCATCCGCGAGCAGGAGGCCGAGTTGGAGGCCGCTTTGGAAGCGGTCAGCCGAGCCTTGGACGACACTGTGGCCCACCGCGCCGAATTGGAGCGTGAGCTCGCGCAGGAGGAGCGCAGGCTTAGGGATGCCGCCCGCGCCCTGGCCGACCGTCGCGAGGGCTTGGCGCGGCTACACGGGCAGGTAAACGCTGCCCGCAGCCGCGCCGCCTCCGCGCAGGCCGAGATCGACCGGTTGGCGCAGTCCAGGGACGAGGCTTTGGAGCGGGCGGTCGCCGCGCAAGAGGATTACGAGCAGCTGAAGACCGAAGTCGATGGGCTCGATGAAGGTGACGCGGAGCTGGCAGACCAGCACGAGCGGGCCAAGAGGGAACTGGCGGAGGCCGAATCCGCGCTCAGCGCGGCGCGCGAGGCGGCGACGGCAGTCGAGCGCAAGCGCGCGGCGACAGCAGCCCGGCACGAGGCCCTTGCATTGGGACTGCGCCGCAAGGACGGGACGGGCGCACTCCTCGCAGCCGGAGACCGGCTCGGCGGGTTTCTGGGCCCCGCCGCCGAACTGCTCACCGTTGCTACCGGCTACGAGGTGCCGCTCGCGGCTGCCCTGGGCGCCGCTGCGGATGCGGTCGCCGTCACCGATCCGGCGACGGCGGCCAATGCCCTGCGGCTGCTCCGTAAGAAGGACGCGGGCCGCGCGGCACTGCTGCTGAGCGCCACCGTGGGCGCCCCGGAGCGTGAGGCGAGAGCCCCGGAGCGTACGGGCAGGCGCGAGGGCGCGCGTGATGGCGTCAGCGGTGTCGCTGTCTCCCCGCAGGCCGCCGGCCCCGCCGGAGTCGTTGGTGACGCGGATACCTCTGGCGCTGGGGAGAGCGCCTCCCATGCTGCGGACCTTGTGGGCCTCCCCGGAGCGCCGCTGTGGGCAGCGGAGCTCATCAGCGGGCCTGCTGGGCTGCTTCCCGCAGCGCGGTGGCTGCTGCGCGATGTCGCGGTCGTGGGAACCCTGGAAGACGCCGAGGACCTGGTGGCTGCTCGACCCGAGTTGACGGCGGTGACGGCTGAAGGTGATCTTTTGGGAGCCCACTTCGCGCAGGGTGGCTCGGCCGGGGCGCCCAGCTTGCTTGAGGTACAGGCGCAGGTGGATGAGGCAGCGGCGCAGCTCACGGAGCTGGGTGTGCGGTGCGAAGAGCTCGCCGATGCACAGCACGGGGCGCAGGGCCGGCGGGCCGAGGTGGCGGCGCTGGTGGAGGAGTTGGCTAGTAGGCGCAGCGCGGCCGACCGGGAGAAATCGCGGGTCGCGCAGTCGCTAGGGCGACTCGGTGGCCAGGCGCGGGGCGCCGCGGGGGAGGCAGAGCGGATGACTGCCGCCGCGGCCAAGGCAGCGGAGGCGCTTGTCCGGGCGAACGACGAGGTGGCGGAGCTGGCCGAGCGGTTGCGGGTGGCGGAGGAGGAGTCGCCATTCGGTACGGACGGGGCGGAGGAGCCTGACACCTCGGTTCGCGACCGGCTGGCTGCCGATGGCGCGAACGCCCGCCAGACGGAGATGGAGGCCCGGCTCCAGGTCCGTACGCACGAGGAGCGCGTGAAGGGGCTGGCAGGGCGGGCGGACGCGCTGGACCGGGGGGCGCGTGCGGAGCGCGATGCGCGGACGCGGGCCGAGCAGCGGCGCGCCCGGCAGCGCCACGAGGCGGCGGTCGGGGCCGCGGTCGCCTCCGGCGCCCGTCAGCTCTTGGCCCATGTCGAGGCGTCCCTGAAGCGGGCTGATGAGGAGCGGCGGGCGGCCGAGCGGGCGAAGACAGAGCGCGAGGCCGAGCTGGTTGCGGAGCGGGATCGAGGTCGAGACCTGGCCGCGGAGCTGGACAAGTTGACGGACTCGGTGCACCGGGGCGAGGTGCTCGGGGCGGAGAAACGGCTACGTATCGAGCAGTTGGAGACGAAGGCGCTGGAGGAGCTGGGCATGGAGCCGGCGGGTCTCATCGCCGAGTACGGCCCCGATCAACTGGTGCCGCCCTCGCCGCCCGCGGAGGGCGAGGAACTGCCGGAGGACCCGGAGCATCCACGGAACCAGCCGGTGCCCTTCGCACGGGGCCAGCAGGAGAAGCGGTTGAAGGCCGCCGAACGCGCGTACCAGCAGCTCGGCAAGGTGAATCCGCTGGCACTTGAGGAGTTCGCGGCGCTGGAGGAACGACACAAGTTCCTGACCGAGCAACTTGAGGACTTGAAGAAGACCCGGGCCGACTTGCTCCAGGTGATCAGGGACGTGGACGAGCGCGTGGAACAGGTCTTCACGGAGGCGTTTCGGGATACGGCGCGGGAGTTCGAAGGGGTCTTCTCGCGGCTCTTTCCTGGCGGCGAGGGCCGTTTGATCCTCACTGACCCGGACAACATGCTGACCACCGGTTTGGATGTCGAGGCCCGCCCCCCGGGCAAGAAGGTCAAGCGGCTTTCGCTGTTGTCCGGCGGCGAGCGGTCGCTGACCGCCGTTGCTCTGTTGGTGTCGATCTTCAAGGCGCGGCCGAGCCCGTTCTACGTGATGGACGAGGTCGAGGCGGCGCTGGATGACACCAACCTGCAACGGCTGATCCGGATCATGGAGGAGTTGCAGGAAAGTTCGCAGCTCATCGTGATCACGCATCAAAAGCGCACCATGGAGGTCGCCGACGCGTTGTACGGCGTGTCCATGCAAGGCGATGGGGTGTCGAAGGTCATCAGCCAGCGGTTGCGCTGACCTTCAGCGGGCGACTTCATTAGTTGAAGTAACAGGCGAAGAACGGGGCAGGATAACTTCACAGTGGGGATCTATTGACTTCGAAACTTGAAGACATAGTCTCTGCAACGTTGCTTTTACCTTCAAGTGGTGGCTCGCGCTCAGTCATGCCCCACTAGGAGTGCCAGCCCCCCACGCCCGGCAGTGCGGCCGGGCCCCAGGAGTTCACGTTGACCAGCCCCGCGCAGCCGCCGGCGCCGGAGGGCCGCAAGGCCCGCCCCGAGCACCTTGGCCATGTCATCTTCATCACCGCGGCAGCCGCCATGGGCGGCTTTCTCTTCGGCTACGACAGTTCGGTCATCAACGGCGCCGTCGAAGCGATCCGAGGCCGATTCCACATCGGCTCCGAAGCCCTGGCTCAGGTCATCGCGGGGGCCCTCATCGGATGTGCCATCGGCGCGACGACGGCTGGTCGGCTCGCCGACCGGATCGGCCGTATCCGCTGCATGCAGATCGCCGCCGTGCTGTTCACGATCAGTGCGATCGGCTCGGCGCTGCCCTTCGCGCTCTGGGACCTCGCCATGTGGCGCGTGCTCGGTGGAGTCGCCATCGGCATGGCCTCCGTGATCGGCCCCGCCTACATCGCCGAGGTCTCACCCCCCGCGTATCGCGGCCGGCTCGCCTCCTTCCAACAGGCGGCGATCGTGATCGGCATCGCCGTCTCCCAACTCGTCAACTGGGGCATCCTCAAGCTCGCTGACGGCGACCAGCGCGGCAAGGTCGCCGGCTTCGAGGCGTGGCAGTGGATGCTTGGCGCGATGGTCATCCCCGCCATCGTGTACGGGTTGCTCTCATTCGCTATTCCGGAGTCGCCCCGTTTCCTGATCTCGGTCGGCCGGATCGACCAGGCGCGCAAGGTGCTTGCCAGCGTCGAGGGCAAAGCGGTGAACCTTGATCTGCGGGTCGCCGAAATCCAGGAGGCCATGCGCCGCGAGCGCAAGTCCACCTTCCGGGACCTGATGGGCGGCCGGTTCACGCTGCTACCGATCGTGTGGATCGGCATCGGTCTCTCGGTCTTTCAGCAGCTCGTGGGCATCAACGTGATCTTCTACTACTCGTCGTCGCTGTGGCAGTCCGTTGGCATCGACCCAAGTAGTTCGTTCTTCTACAGCTTCACCACGTCGATCATCAACATCATCGGCACCGTAATCGCCATGGCCTTCGTCGATCGCATCGGCCGTAAACCCCTGGCGCTCATCGGCTCGGTCGGCATGGCCTTCTCGCTTGGCGTCGCCGCCTGGGCGTTCTCGTCGAAGACCGGCTCGGGCGAGGACATCTCGATGCCCGACACCCAGGGCACCGTGGCGCTCATTGCTGCACACTCGTTCGTGCTCTTCTTCGCCCTCTCCTGGGGCGTGGTCGTCTGGGTACTGCTCGGCGAGATGTTCCCGAACAGGATTCGCGCCGCCGCGCTTGGTGTCGCCGCCTCCGCCCAGTGGGTCGCCAACTGGGCGATCACCGTCAGCTTCCCGACCCTCTCGGACTGGAACCTCTCCGGCGCCTATGTGATGTACACGATCTTCGCCGTGCTCTCGATCCCCTTCATCCTCAAGTGGGTGCCGGAGACCAAGGGCAAGGCGTTGGAAGAAATGGGCTGATCCCCCGCCCCGTCCCTTGCCCCATGGGCCCGAACTCCGGTGCCGGGGCCGCCTTGGATGGCTGCCCCGGCACCGTTACGAAACGGCATCGCCGCTACAGAGCCGGGGCAGCGTCAATCTTGGGCAGCACAGCGCTCGCGAACAAATGCAGCGAGCTCCAGCCCTCCTCGACCGGGATACCGCCGCACAGCGGATGCAGAATCAGCCTTCCGCCCTCACCAAGGTGCCCTGCCAGCTCCACACACTCGTGGGGCGTTACCACTCGATACACGCCCTCCCGACGGAGCGCATCCACATCGTCCGCCGTGGAACGCGCCCCGGAGCGCGCACCAGGCGCCTGCCAGGAGGCGTGCACCCGAGCCTCGTGCAGCAGATGCTGCCCGTACGTGGCCCAGGTGCGATCCGGGTCCTCGGACAGGTGCAGCAGCGGAGTACGGGGTGCGGGCATGACGCAGCGCCCCATGGTGCTGTACTCCGCACACCGTGCCTGGTAGTACGCCGCTAGGTCCGGCAGATGTGCGTTGAGGAACAGCGGCAACCCCAGGCGCGCCGCGCGCCGTGCGGCAAGCCGGGAACTACCACCGACGTACAGCGGCGGATGCGGCTGCGTGTACGGGCGCGGGGTAACTCGTACGGTGCGGCCCCGATAGCCGAACGGCTCGCCGGTCCAGGCCGCCAACAGCGTCTCCAGTGCCTCGTCCTGGAGCTTGCCGCGCCAGCGCCAGTCCTTGCCGTGCGCTGCGTACTCCACTCGCCGGGAACCGAGGCCCGCGACGGTGATCAGCCTGCCACCGCTGAGGAGATCGAGTACGGCGATGTCCTCAGCGAGCCGCAACGGATCGTAGAGCGGGGCGAGCAGCGCGGCGACGGTGACTGAGATCTGCCGGGTGGCGCCGAACACGGTGCCGGCGAAGGTGAGCGGGGACGGTAGCCATCCGTTGACGGCACCGTGGTGTTCCTCGGTCTGGATGGTCCCCATGCCGCGGTCGTCGGCGAAGGCGGCCATGTCGATGGCCGCGCGGTAGCGCCGAGAAAGGGACTCAGGTGTGGCGGTGGGGTCAACGAGGTTGAACCGTACGGCGGTCGTGGGCGCCGTTGGCGGGCCGATGGGCTGGGCAGCGGGCATATGGAGATCCCCTTCGCCGTAGACGGTCCGAGGACGGCGAAGGGGACGGTAGCGTGCGGTGCAGCCAGGTGGTAGGGCGCGGATTAGCCGACGAGGTTCGACTTCCGGCCAACGCTCGGCGCCTCGTTCGGGGCCTCGTCGGCGCCCTCGCGGGGCCGTGGGAGCAGGGTGAAGCTTGCCGCCGCGATGAGGATTGTTGCGGTCCACCCCAGACCGTTACGTCCGATCCAGCTCGTGGCAAGCGGGCCGGTGAACCAATCGACCTTGGTGAAGCACAACCCCACCGTCAGCGCCAGCGCCCAGGCCGCCATGGCCTGCCAGCAGAAGCCGCCCGTGTACCAGTACCGACTGCTGGGGCCGGTGTCCATCAGCCCTTGCGCGTCGTAGCGCACCGCCAGCGCGCGGCGGCGGAACATGTCCACCGTGTACACGCCGATCCAGGCGGAGAAGGAGACGGCGAGCAGCGTGAGGAAGGTGATGAACGAGCCGTAGAAGCTCTTGGCGACCAGCATCAGCAGCAGCCCGCCGACCAGGCTGATGACGGCGTTGACCGAGACGGCGAGGGCGCGCGGCAACCTGACGCCCATGGTCTGCGCGGTGAACCCGGCGGAGTACATCGACAGGCTGTTGATCAACAGCATGCCCACCAGTGCGGTGATCAGATACGGCACCGCCAGCCAGGTGGGCAGTACGTCACCGAGGAAGGACACCGGGTCGGGGGCCGAGGCGAGGTCGGGCGTGGAGACCGCCATGACGGCGCCCATCAGCACCATCGGCACCAGGACCAAGCCCGCGCCGGAGACCGTGACGCCGACGATCTTCTTGCCGGAGGCTGCGTGCGGCAGGTACCGCGCGAAATCGGGTCCCGTGGGCACCCAACTGATGCCCCCCGCCGCAATCGTGCCGATGCCCGCGATCATCATCGCGCTGCTTCCGGTCGGGCGGTCGAAGACGGAGCCCCAGTTGGTGTCAACGATGAGATAACCGAGGACGAGCACGCTGAAGGCACCGAAAACATAGGTTGACCAGGTATTGCACACGTTCAGCGCGGCCCGACCCATGCCACTGACCAGGAAGGTGGCGGCTACAAAGGCGAACAGTGTGATGACGATTAGCACATCGTTCTGCCGCACGCCGAACAGCAGGTCCATAACGGTCAGTACGGCGTATGCGCCGGTAACCGCGTTGATCGTCTCCCAGCCGAAACGGGCCACCCACAACACGGCGCCCGGGAAGTAGTTGCCTCGGACGCCAAACGCCGCACGCGAGAGCAGCGCACCCGGCGCTCCGCCCCACTTACCGGATACCGACAGCACGCCCACCATCCCGAACGAGACGGTGGCGGCGCACCCGGCGACCAGCAGCACCTGCCAGAGGTTGAGCTGATTGAAGACCACGAGGCCCGCGCCCATGGTGAGCAGCAGCACACTGATGTTGGCGGCCATCCAGGTGGGGAACAGTTCGCGGACCCGGCCATGGCGCTCGTGAGCGGGCACCGGCTCGATACCGCGGGTTTCGATGGCGCTCGCGGCAGAAGCGATGGCCTTATCGGCAGCCAGGGTGGGCGAGGCGGACGCGGTGGACGTCTGGTCCATGGACTGGGGCTCCGTGCGTTCAAACGGTGGCGGGGCGGCCACCTGAGTGAGGGGACGCGGAGGACTCTACGCGCGTTGCATAATCCCACACCATCGTACTTTGCTCCAAGTTCGGCAGCTAAGTGGCTTTGGTCCTCGGCACCAACCGATGGCATCGTTATTCCGGACGCGTGGCCGATACTGGGTTCGTTATGGAAATCGTCATCCTTGCTGTAGTCATCGCTGTGGTCGCGCTCGGCGCGATCAGCGGGCTCGTCGTCAGCAGCCGCAAGAACAAGCGGCTGCCCCCGGCCCCGCCGAGCAGCCCGTCCGTTACCGCGCCGCCCGCCGAACCACACGTCGGCGAGGAAGCCGAGACCCCGCGCGAGGAACCGCGCCGCACCATCGAAGAAGTGGACCTGCCGGGTGCCACCGTCACGGCGCCCGAGGCCCAAGCGCCTCTTGTGCCCGAGATCGAGGTCCCGGAGCCGAGCGCGGGCCGCCTCGTACGGCTGCGCGCCAGGCTCTCCCGTTCGCAGAACAGCCTCGGCCAGGGCCTGCTGACCCTGCTCTCCCGTGAGCACCTCGACGAGGACACCTGGGAGGAGATCGAGGACACCCTGCTAACCGCCGACGTTGGCGTCGCTCCCACACAGGAGCTCGTCGAGCGGCTTCGCGAGCGCGTGAAGGTGCTCGGTACCCGTACGCCCGACGAACTGCGCAACCTGCTGCGTACCGAGCTCTTGCTGCTCATCGGCACCGACAGCGATCGCACCGTGCACACCGAGAGCGGTGTGACCCCAGCCGGCCAGGACAAGCCCGGCGTCGTACTGGTCGTCGGCGTGAATGGCACCGGCAAGACCACGACCACAGGCAAGCTCGCCCGGGTACTGGTCGCTGACGGCAAGTCCGTGGTGCTCGGCGCGGCCGACACCTTCCGCGCCGCAGCCGCCGACCAACTACAGACGTGGGGCGAGCGCGTCGGCGCCCGCACGGTGCGTGGCCCGGAGGGTGGCGACCCTGCATCGGTCGCCTTCGACGCGGTAAAGGAGGGCATCGCCGAGGGCGCCGACGTGGTGCTCATCGACACTGCCGGACGGCTGCACACCAAAACCGGCCTCATGGACGAACTGGGCAAGGTCAAGCGTGTGGTCGAGAAGCACGGCGTCGTTGACGAGGTGCTGCTGGTCCTCGACGCCACCACCGGCCAAAATGGGCTCGTCCAGGCCCGAGTGTTCGCGGAGGTCGTGAACATCACCGGCATCGTGCTGACCAAACTCGACGGCACTGCCAAGGGCGGCATCGTCGTCGCGGTGCAGCGGGAACTGAAGGTGCCGGTCAAGCTCGTGGGCTTGGGCGAGGGCGCGGACGATCTGGCTCCGTTCGAGCCGGAGGCGTTCGTGGACGCGCTGATCGGCGACTGAGATTGAGAAGAGGGCCCAGGGCCGCCCCGCTCCGGGGCGGCCCTGCTGCTGTTGGGCGGAGTGGCTGCGGACGTCGTCGGGCCGTCACGGGGCGGGTTCACAGGGTGCGGTGCGTTGCGGTACGGATGCGGACGCGTGGCCTCGTAGGGCCCACGGGGCCTCGTCGGGCGGAGTGGGGCGCTGCGCTTGCCGCAGGAGGCCGTAGCCGCGACGTGGGGCTCGACACTCCGATTGACGGGGCCGTCCTGGGTGGCTCTGTGGTCTTTGCGATGGGCTCGTGAGCCGTGGCTCCGTTCGCGGGGGGACTCCGGGGACCGCGAGGCCCCGTGCCCCGTGCCCCGTCCCCCGCGGGGCCCTGTGCGGGCTCCGTGGCTCGGCGGAGGCTCCATGGGACGGGGGTCCGTGCCCCATGGGACGGGAGCGCCTCGCGCTCCGTGCTCCGGACCCCGTGAGCCACCTCGCTGTAAAGCTCTGTGCGCCGCGTCGCTACCTCGGTGGTTGTGCCACGGGCCCAACGATGTGCGCCCTGACCTACGAGCCTCGGGCGATCTGTTACCCAAAGTAGCCCGTGGCTTGCTTGTAGTTTCTGTCCTGCTTCCGGCTGGCTCCCGCTGGCTCGTGCGCCCTGGGGCGTACGTAAGGGCGCGGGAATCAGCGAGTGCGCTTGCTGGGCGCCTCGGAGCGCGCGCCGTGCTCCGTGTCGTTCCGTACGCTCACGGAGCCCTACGTGACGCGTACGTAGAGACGAATCCCTCGGGGAGTGACCAACCGCCGGGGTGGGAGGCCGCTTCACGTCCCTGAGCGATGGCAGACGTACGCGAGAGTGCCGAGGAGTAGTCGAGCGTGCGGCGGCTGATCCGCCGTGTCGAGGGTCGGCGGGCGCAGCCAGCGGACCGGTCCCAGGCCACCAAGGTCGGACGGCGGGGCTGTGATGTGTTCGCCGGCTCCTAGGCATCGCAGGTCGAGTTCGGCATCGTCCCAGCCCATGCGATAGAGCAGATGGGGAAGTTCGGCTGCGGCGCCTGGGGCGACGAAGAACTGGGCGCGCCCGTCCGGCGTGCCGGTCACCGGGCCGAGTGGCAGCCCCATACGTTCCAGCCGGACCAGCGCGTGGCGGCCAGCTGCCTCGCCCACGTCCAGGACGTCGAACGCGCGGCCAACGGGCAGCAGTACGGTGGCTCCCGGTGCACTGGCCCATACCGCGGCGGCGTCATCGAGGGTGGACCCGGCAGGGACGGTTTTGGCGTGGGGCAGCGGATGGGCCCCGGGAGAAGGGCAGCCGGTGGTTCCGCAGGAACACTCACGAGTTCCGCCGGCGCCGCGTACCGCACGGGCGCCGGGTGCCACATCCCACCCCCACAGACCGGTGTACTCCGCCACCGTCGTGCTTTCGGCCGCACGGCCGCGGCGCCGTGAGGCGGACCGCATGTCCCGGATGCCGCCGATCGTGAAGCCCATGCTCCCTCCAACGGGTTGCGCTCTTCGATGGTTACGAGTTGGAGTTCCGCCATAACCCCCTGTGCCCATCAGTGGCGAGGCGGCGCTCTGTCGTGGGTCGGGTGGCGTGATTCCGAACGCGCGCCCCACGACGCATCGCTGCGCCTCCTGGGGGCGGTCCGTGTCAAGTGAATCGTGGGGAACGGAGGGGGAGTTCATTCAAAGGGGTGGCGAATGGTGGCGTTTCTCTGAGGCGCCTCGCTGGGTCCGTGATCGTAGGATTACCGTCGGTACACGTGAGTCGGAACCGTGCCTGTCCCTCGGGTGTGTCGGATCGATCTCGTGAGCCCTCAAACTGTCTGTTAAATACGCAGAGTTGGCGGCCACGGTGATGCGTGGTGGTCGTTGGCCGTGGTGCCTGGAGCTCGAACGGCACTCCCTGTATCGACCACCCGGAGGCGGAGGCGGAGGCGACGCGGAAGGCGGTCGCCCATGGCTGGTGCGGACGGTAGTGCCGCGGCGACGATCGAGCCGTCGCGGTGGAGCGAGTGGTGAAGTGACTCTCGAAGTGGGGGCGTTCCAGTGGGCGACAACGGCGGAAGTGTTGAAAAGCGCCCCAATGAGCAGTTGGGTTCCTGGTTTTTCCGTAGTGGTTGGTCCAAAGGCGAACTGGCCCGGCAGGTGAACCGCAGGGCGCGCCTACTCGGCGCGCACCACATCAGCACCGATACGTCACGGGTGCGCCGTTGGCTTGATGGCGAGCAGCCGCGGGAACCTATTCCGCGCATCCTCTCCGAGCTCTTCTCCGAGCGGTTCGGGTGCGTGGTGAGTGTGGAGGATCTGGGCCTACGAACACATCACCAGGCGCCGTCCGTCTCCGGTGTGGATCTGCCCTGGACCGGCCCCCAAACGGTGGCGCTGATCAGCGAGTTTTCCCGGAGTGACTTGATGCTCGCGCGGCGCGGCTTCCTTGGCACATCGCTTGCTCTGGCTGCCGGGCCCTCCCTGGTCGAGCCTATGCAGCGCTGGTTGGTGCCTGCCCCGGGGGGCGCTGCGGCCGAGGGCCTGACCGATGGCCTGCGGCCGGAGCGCCCGCGCCGTGCGCGTCTTTCGGGCCCGGAGTTGGACATGCTGGAGTCCACCACGAGGATGTTTCGCCAGTGGGATGCTCAGTGCGGCGGTGGGTTACGTCGCAAGGCGGTCGTAGGGCAATTGCACGAGGTGACGGACCTGCTCCAGGAGCCGCAGCCGCAGGCCATCTCGAAGCGACTGTTCCGGGCCGCGGCCGAACTCGCCGAGCTCGCCGGTTGGATGAGCTACGACATTGGTTTGCAGCCGACGGCACAGAAGTATTTCGTGTTGGCGCTGCACGCCGCCAAAGAGGCCGGAGACCGCTCGCTGGGTTCTTACGTACTCTCTGGCATGAGCCGCCAAATGATTCACCTCAAGCGCCCGGAGGACGCACTGGAGTTGATCCACCTTGCGCAGTACGGCGGTCGGGAATCGGCCACCGCGCGGACGCAGGCGATGTTGTATTCCATGGAGGCGCGGGCTTACGCGAACATGGGTCAGCCCCACAAGTGTCACCGGGCTGTCAAAACAGCCGAAGATACTTTCGCCGACTCCGAGCCAGGTGACGGCGACCCGGACTGGATTCGGTTCTTCTCTGAGGCCGAGTTGCACGCCGAAAACGCACACTCTTACCGTGACCTCGCCTATGTTGCCGGGCGCAGTCCCACCTACGCGCACTTGGCTCAGCCCTCGATGCTCAAGGCAGTCGAAATGTTCGGCCAGGAGATCGACGGAGAAACGGGCGGTGGCCACCAGCGTTCCTACGCGTTGAACCTGATTGGTATGGCCACCATCCATTTGCTCCAGCGCGAGCCGGTGCAGTGCACCGTCCTCGCCCAACAGGCGTTACGCGCCGCCCAGACAGTGTGCTCCGAACGGGTCAACAATCGGTTGCGCAAGACTGTGGACAGCGCTGTACGTGAGTACGGACATGTAGCCGAGGTATCTCAACTCGCCGATGAACTCGCTCACCATCTGCCGGACTCGGTAGAGGCCAAACACGTGGCGGTCTGACGCGGTCCGGCGTTCGATACCGCAGCCCCGCAGCCCCGCAGCCCCGCAGCCCCGCAGCCCCGCAGCCCTGCAGCCCACGCGCTGAGCTGCTGACCCCGTAGTGGCCAGTACCGATCTCACGTGGCCGTGTGCGGGTTACGTACTGCCTCGGACCGGTCACACCGGCTTTCCGAGCGAAGCCTCGTACAGCCCCGCATGGGTCTACGGGGCGCGGAGCGCGGAGCGCGGAGCACGGAGCACGGAGCACGGAGCACGGAGCACGGGGTGTGCGGGAGCATGTGTGCAAGGCGCGGAACCATGGGCGCGGGGGACGGGGAGAGTACCGGGCGCCCGGCGTCGGCCACTGGAGTTCATTCGCACGTAACATCGCCGCGCTCATCGTCACCACGGCGAAACATCGTGCGGCATTGGCTGAAACCGTGCTGCGCCAGCCTTGTAGTCATAGCGGCCCACTCGGCCCGCACTCGCTTGAAACCGCCTTGCCCGCACGGGCCGCCGTGACGAGGGGACGTCCACATTGAATGGCGCAGATACCGCATTCGTACTCATCAGTGGCGCACTGGTGATGGTGATGACACCCGGCCTCGCCTTCTTCTATGGCGGCATGGTGCGGGTGAAGAGCGCTCTCAACATGCTCATGATGTCGTTCATTTCGCTGGGGATCGTCAGCGTGTTGTGGGTGCTTTACGGCTACTCGCTGGCGTTCGGCGATGACCTGGGCGGTGGGCTGCTCGGCAACCTCGACCACATCGGTCTGAAAGGAATCGACACCACCACCCTGACCGGCGGTAATGAGGGTATTCCTGTCTTTGCCTTCGTCGTGTTCCAGCTCATGTTTGCGGTGCTCACACCAGCCTTGATGAGCGGTGCGCTGGCCGACCGAGTGAAGTTCAGCGCATGGGCCCTGTTCACCACCCTGTGGGTGAGCATTGTTTACTTCCCAGTCGCGCACTGGGTGTGGCAAGCGGATGGATGGCTGTTCCAATTGGAGGTCATCGACTTCGCCGGCGGCACGGCGGTGCACATCAATGCGGGCATCGGCGCGCTAGCCGCGGTCCTTGTGGTCGGCAAGCGCATCGGTTTCAAGCGGGACGCCATGCGCCCACACAGCCTGCCGCTGGTGATGCTGGGTGCAGCGCTGCTGTGGTTCGGCTGGTTCGGGTTCAATGCCGGCTCTGCATTGGCCGCCAACGGCACCGCCGCCACCATGGCGCTCAACACGCAGGTCGCCGCGGGCGCCGCGATGCTCGGCTGGCTCGGATACGAACGGGCCCGACACGGCGCCTTCACCACGCTCGGCGCCGCCTCCGGCGCCGTCGCAGGGCTGGTGGCCATCACCCCGGCGGGCGCGCACGTCAACCCCATGGGCGCGCTGCTCATCGGCGTCGTGGCGGGCGCCGTCTGCTCGTGGGCGGTCAGCTTGAAGCACAAGCTGGGCTTCGATGACTCACTCGATGTCGTCGGCGTACACCTCGTCGGCGGGTTGGTCGGCACACTGCTCGTCGGGCTCCTCGCCATCGACGGAGTCGGCGGCCTCAAGCAATTGGGCAAGCAGGCCATCGGCGCGTTCTCCGTACTGGCCTTCTCGTTCGTCGTCTCGTGGCTGCTGGCCAAGTTGGTTGACGCGACCATTGGCTTCAGGGCCGACGAGGACGACGAAGTCAGCGGCGTTGACCAGGCGTTCCACGCTGAGACGGCGTACGACTTCAGCGCTGTTGGAGGTTCTCCCGCTGGCCGTAGTACGGTGCGCGCCGCCCCCAGCCAGGACGAGACCGGCGCCGCCACAACGCGGCAGCCGGGGACCACGAAGGTGGACGCATGAAACTCATTACGGCCGTCGTTAAACCGCACCGGCTCGACGAGATCAAGGAAGCGTTGCAGTCGTTCGGCGTCCAGGGCCTGACGGTCACCGAAGCCAGCGGATACGGACGGCAGCGCGGGCACACCGAGGTGTACCGGGGCGCCGAGTACACCGTGGACCTGGTGCCGAAGGTACGCATCGAGGTGTTGGTTGAGGACGCGGAGGCAGCGGAACTGATCGAGGTGGTCGTCAAGGCCGCTCGTACCGGAAAGATCGGTGACGGCAAGGTGTGGAGCGTCCCGGTCGACACGGTGGTGCGAGTACGCACCGGCGAGCGTGGCCTGGACGCGCTGTAGGCATCTGGGGCACGGAGCACGGAGCACGGAGCACGGGGCGGCGGCGGGGCCCTCGTGTGGACCGGGTCCCTCGTGTGGACGGTGCCACGGGGCCGAAACGCTGCCCGGGAGCTAGAAATCGATCTACACACCTGGCGCAGTGACCACAGGCTGACGAGTTGACGAGCGGCAACACCCGCCGCTGTCTCTCCGGTGCCAAGCCCGAAAGGGAGCCCGAGTTGACGGACCGCGTCGAGAACCAGAACACGGACCAACCAGTGACAGCCGAGCGGAGCTCCAGTGGCTACGCGGCGGCTCGGCTACGGCTCCTCCAGGAGGACCCGCGGCCCGGGCCGCCACGCCGGGCACGGCTGGCCGAGCTCACGGATGCTTGGCTGGCCACCCTCCTCGCATGCGGAGTGCGCGCGGCAGGCCTGTCGCCAGCGGAATCCGCCCCTCAGCGACCGGACACCGTCGAGCGGGGCGGGGAGCAGGGGAGCGGGAGACTGGATGAGACGCGGCCGGCCGCGTCCCGGGGCGAGAGCCACGGGGCACGGGGCACGGGGCGGGGCGCCTTTGACGCGATACAAGGGAACGCGGGGCCCGGCGACGAGGCACGCGGCAGGACGTGGCCACACGGAGCACGGGGCGCGGAGCCGTGGGGCACGGTGCACGGTGCAGAAGGTGTCGGCCCGTACGGGGCGCGGGGTACAAAGGGGCACGGGGCCGACGCAGCGGGCCCGCGAGCCTCTGATGCCACCAGGCTCAGCGCCTCCCTGGGGCGCGGAGAGCCCGCCTCGCACGCCGCTGCCCTCCCGGAAGTGATGGTGGGTGAGTGGACGGGGCCCGGGGCAGGAAGCGCGACGACGGAGCACGGAGCCCGGGGCGTGAGGAAGGAGCACGGAGCCCGGGGCGTGAGGAAGGAGCACGGAGCGAAACGTACGGGGCACGGAGCCTGGGGCGCGGGGGCCGGGGCGGGCAGTGCTCAGCCGCCCGATCGCCGCCCTGCCGCTGCCGACTGTTCTGCCGCTCCTGACCCGTTGGCCGCGCCTTTCGGGCTCGCACTGCATGGCGTTGCGTCCTTGGCCGGGGTGCCATGGATCGCCGTGCGTGGCGTGGCGCTCGTCGCGGTGGGTGGCTACGGACGGGGTGAACTTTCCCCGCGCAGCGATGTGGACGTCCTGCTGCTGCACGACGGCTCCGTCGATGCGTCGGCCCTCGCCGTGCTCGCCGAGCAGATGTGGTACCCGATCTGGGACATGGGCCTTGCCCTCGACCACTCGGTGCGCAGCCTTTCGGAGGCACGCGAGGCGGCGGCGGAAAACCTCAAGGTGCAGATGGGGCTGCTGGATGCGCGACACGTCGCGGGCGACGCCGACCTGACGGCGCGGCTACGGACCGCCGCACTCGCGGATTGGCGTGCCAAGGCACCGCAACGACTGCCCGAGCTCCGCGAACTGTGCCAAGAACGGGCACAGCGACACGGCGAGCTGAGGTTCCTGCTGGAGCCGGACCTGAAAGAGGCACGGGGCGGCCTACGTGACGTCACCGTGCTACGCGCCATCGCTACGTCCTGGCTGGCGGATGCCCCGCGCGAGGGCCTAGAGGAGGCGCGTAACAAACTGCTCGACGCGCGCGACGTCCTGCATCTGGTCACCGGCCGAGCCACCGACCGACTCGCCCTGCAGGAACAGGACTTGGTGGCATCCGGCGTCGGCCTCCTGGACGCGGACGCTCTGCTGCGTCAGGTGTACGAATCGGCGCGCACCATCTCGTACGCCGTTGACATCGCCTGGCGCGAGGTCGGCCGGGTGCTTCGAGCCCGCACATCCAGGCCTCGGCTACGCGGACCACTCGGCGCCCGCACGGGGCGCGCAGGGACGGGGCACGGGGCCCGTCCTGCGGGCGGTGAACGCACACCACTCGCGGAGGGCGTGGTCGAGCACGAGGGTGAGGCGGTACTGGCCCGCAGCGCACGTCCTGACCGCGATCCCGTTCTGCCGCTACGGGCCGCCGCAGCGGCGGCCCAGGCCGGACTACCACTGGCGCCACACACTGTGCGCCGCTTGGCCGCTGCCCGGCCGCTGTCCGTCCCGTGGCCGCCCGACGCGCGTGAGCAGTTTGTGACACTGCTTGGCGCAGGCCACGCCATGGTGCAGGTGTGGGAGGCGCTGGAGACCGAAGGACTGATCACTCAACTATTGCCGGATTGGGAGCGGGTACGGTGCCGCCCGCAACGCAATCCCGTGCACCGTTGGACGGTGGACCGGCATCTGGTCGAGACCGCGGTACACGCCGGCGCGCTCAGCCGCCGCGTCGGCCGCCCCGACCTGCTACTGGTCGCCGCGCTGGTACACGACATCGGCAAGGGCTGGCCCGGCGATCATTCGATTACGGGCGAAACCATCACCCGCGATGTGGCGGCCAGGCTCGGCTTTGACACGCACGATGCCGCCATCCTGGCCACGCTCGTACGCCACCACCTGTTGCTCATCGACACGGCCACTCGCCGCGACCTCGATGACCCGGCCACCGTACGGTCCGTGGCGGCCATCGTCGGCAGCCCCGGCACACTGGAACTGTTGCACGCCCTTACTGAGGCCGATGCGCTTGCCACCGGTCCTGCCGCATGGAGCACCTGGCGCGCCTCGTTGGTGGCCGCCCTGGTGAAGCGGGTCAGGGCGCAGCTAAGTGGGGAGTCGATAGCGGAGTGCGCCGCTGCTTCGGAACCAACCGCCGAGCAGGAACGGTTCGCGATCGAAGCCTGGCGCACCGGTGAACCGGTGGTCATCCTGCACGCCCGCACGGAGCCGTACACGGTCGGTACGGGGCGGCTTCAGGCCGGCGCGGCGTGGACGGCCGGTGGCCCGGCCGCGGAGACACAGTCCGCGCTGCGAGAACCGGTGGGGCTGCCGGAACCCGTGGGCGTCGAACTGCTCATAGCCGTACCTGACCAGTCGGGTGTGCTAGCCGTCACCGCTGGAGTGCTCGCTACCCATCGGTTGACCGTACGATCCGCCGAATTGCGCGCCGTGGAGTTGCCTGGAGGCATTCTCGCGCCAGGCATGCCAGGGGCAGGGCTTGATACGTCGGGCGACGCACGGGGCACTGAATCGGCCATGACGCACATGACGGAGCAGGCGCTCAGCGCTTGCCCACCGTCCCGCCCGTCCGCGAGCAGATGGCGACGGGGCGGCGGGCAGGCGGATCGGAAGTGCGTCGCCGACCGCACAACGGGTCTTGACCCGCAGCCGGGCACCGTGTTGCTGCTGAACTGGCGAGTGGCAGCCGAGTACGGCTCGCTCCCGCAGCCCGCGCGGCTGCGGAACGACCTGATCCGCGCCTTGGCGGGCGCGCTGGACATCTCCGCCAGGCTCGCGGAGCGTGAGAACGCCCGCCCCCACCGTCGCGGTGTGCACCCCCCGCCGCCGCGGGCCACCGTCGCACCGAATAGCTCAGAGCATGCGACGGTGATCGAGGTACGGGCCCAGGACACCCCCGGCCTGCTGTACCGCATCGGCCGCGCGCTGGAAGACGCGAGGGTAGCCGTGCGTAGCGCGCACATCAGCACGCTCGGAGCCAACGCGGTGGACGCCTTCTACATCACTGACCTCACCGGCGCCCCGCTGCCGGAGCCCCGCGCCGTGGAGGTGGCAAGGGCGCTGGAAGACGCACTGCGCTGAGACCCCGATCGCCGCTTAAGGGGCGGCGGAGCACTGGCGACGGAGGGGGCAGGTGGTACACGTGCTGTCGGAGCACGGAGCACGGAGCACGGAGCACGGAGCACGGAGCACGGAGCACGGAGCACGGAGCACGGAGCACGGAGCCAAGCGTGCCGCGGAACCCACGGGGCACGGAGCACGGAGCCAAGCGTGCCGCGGAACCCACGGGGCACGGGGCACGGGGCCTGCGGTGTGTGGAGCCGCGACAGCCTCTACGGGGGCACGGGGGCGGCACCCCGTCGTGGGACCGAATTACGGAGGCACGGGCGACGGGGGCCACGGCGTGCGGCGTTCTGGCAGTAGCGAGCCCGTACTGTGCGGCTCGACGTTCGTGCACCGCATGATGCACTGTGGGCACGGTGGCGTTCGCAGACTGCCCCACAGGCGATCCGAGACATCGCGCGGCCCGCTAACGGTGCGCGCCGCAAGGAGACCGTTTCGCCCGTACCGGAGGCAACGACCCCGGACAGCGGGGCAGACCACACCGGACCGGGCGGATACCCTTGGGGGTCAACCGCCGAATCGACTTCGACAAGAAGGACTCGCGACCGCCGTGTTCGATACCCTCTCCGACCGCCTCGCAGCGACGTTCAAGAACCTCCGGGGCAAGGGGCGCCTGTCCGAGGCGGACATCGACGCCACGGCGCGCGAGATCCGTATCGCCCTCCTTGAGGCGGACGTCGCCCTGCCCGTCGTACGTGCGTTCATCAAGCAGGTCAAGGAGCGAGCGCTCGGCTCCGAGGTTTCCCAGGCGCTGAACCCTGCCCAGCAGGTCATCAAGATCGTCAATGACGAGTTGGTTGGCATTCTCGGTGGCGAGACCCGCCGCTTGCGATTTGCTAAGACGCCGCCGACGGTGATCATGCTGGCCGGTCTCCAGGGTGCCGGTAAGACCACCCTCGCCGGCAAGCTCGGCCACTGGCTGAAGGGTCAAGGGCACGCTCCGCTACTTGTGGCCTGTGACCTTCAGCGGCCCAACGCTGTCAACCAGCTCTCGGTCGTCGCCGAGCGTGCCGGAGTGGCGATCTACGCGCCCGAGCCGGGCAACGGTGTGGGCGACCCGGTGAAGGTTGCTGAGGACTCCCTGGCTTTCGCCAAGTCCAAGCAGTACGACGTGGTGATCGTTGACACCGCTGGGCGCCTGGGCATCGATCAGGAACTCATGCAGCAGGCGGCCGACATCCGGGACGCTGTCCGCCCGGACGAGGTGCTGTTCGTCGTCGATGCGATGATCGGCCAGGACGCGGTGAACACCGCCGAGGCGTTCCGCGAGGGTGTCGGGTTCGACGGTGTCGTGCTCTCCAAGCTGGACGGCGACGCCCGTGGTGGTGCCGCGCTGTCCATTGCGCATGTCACCGGCCGCCAGATCATGTTCGCCTCGAACGGCGAGAAGCTGGACGACTTCGACGCGTTCCACCCGGACCGTATGGCGTCCCGCATTCTCGGCATGGGCGACATGCTCAGCCTGATTGAGAAGGCCGAGCAGACCTTCAGCCAGGCCGAGGCCGAGCAGATGGCGGCCAAGCTGGCGAAGGGGCCCAAGGAGTTCACGCTTGACGACTTCCTGGCGCAGATGGAACAGGTCCGCAAGATGGGCTCCATCTCCAAGCTGCTGGGGATGCTGCCGGGCATGGGGCAGATCAAGGACCAGATCAACAATTTGGACGAGAAGGACGTGGACCGCACCGCGGCGATCATCAAGTCGATGACCCCAGCGGAGCGGCAGGAGCCGACGATCATCAATGGGTCGCGTCGCGCCCGTATCGCCCGTGGTTCTGGCGTTGATGTGAGCGCGGTCAGGAACCTCGTCGAGCGCTTCTTTGAGGCGCGAAAGATGATGTCCAAGATGGCCCAGGGAGGCGGCATGCCGGGTATGCCAGGTATGCCAGGCATGGGGGGCGGTTCGCGAAAGAAGGGCAAGCCCCAGAAGAAGGCCAAGGGTAAGCAGCGCAGCGGCAACCCCATGAAGCGCAAGGCTGATGAGCAGGCAGCGGCGGAGCGCCGGGCAGCTGGTGGCGGGGCTCAGCAGGACGACGCGTTCGGGCTGCCGGGCGCAGGCAAGGACGCGAGCTCGTTCGAACTGCCCAAGGAATTCCGGGACATGCTCCCGCCCCAGCAGTAACCAAAGCCGTACCCAACTTCATCGCCTCTGTGGCATCGCGCACCCGCGCGATGCCACAGAGGCGCGATGCCTGATGGCCAACGACGCTCTTCTCCGCCGTTGGCGAAAAGCCAGGCCGAGAGGCAGCGCGTCACCCGTTCACTCCGGTTGCCGCGGCGCCACGCGAGTCGGCCATCAAAGGTGCCGGTTCGACCTCCCCGCCCAGTTCGAGCAGCCCCGGCTGTCGGCCTGCCATCTGACCGCGCACACCGCCTCGTAGGCAGGTCAAAGGAAGGCGAGGCACGGAGCCGCCGGGCGGCGTCGCCCAGTGCGCGGCGCCGCACGCGGAGCTGACCGGCGTGTCGAACGCGGCACGGAGCGGGAGAGCGGCGACCCTTCCCGCCGGAGCACGGAGCACGGAGCACGGAGCACGGAGCACGGAGCACGGAGCACGGAGCACGGAGCACGGAGCACGGAACAGCTCCGTCCGGAGCACGGGACAGCCAGGGGACCGGCCGTGTGCAGGCCAAAGCGGCGGTACCGCAGCGCGCGGAACCGAAGGCGTCGCCGTAACGGGGCAGCGCGGCGACCTAGCGTTCAGGGGCAAGGGCACGATTCACGTTCCACATCGGTCGCCCCGTACGATCTGCGCCATGGCAAAGGCTCCCGTACTCACCCCCCAGGCGGACGACTTCCCGCGCTGGTACCAGGATCTGATCAGCAAGGCCGAGCTGGCCGACAACGGCCCGGTGCGCGGCACCATGGTCATCCGACCGTATGGGTACGGGCTCTGGGAGCGGATGCAGCGAGAGCTGGATGACCGGATCAAGGAGGCGGGCGCCTCAAACGCGTACTTCCCCCTGTTCATTCCGCAGTCGTACCTGACACGCGAGGCCGAGCACGTCGAGGGGTTCGCTCCTGAGCTTGCCGTCGTCACGCACGGCGGCGGCAAGGAGCTCGACGAGCCGATCGTGGTGCGCCCCACGTCCGAGGCGATCGTCAACGAGTATTTCTCAAAATGGGTGCAGAGCTACCGTGATCTGCCGCTGCTCATCAACCAGTGGGCGAACGTGGTTCGCTGGGAGATGCGCCCGCGTGTGTTCCTGCGCACCACCGAGTTTCTCTGGCAGGAGGGACACACGGCGCACGCCACGTACGAGGACGCCCGGGAGTACGCCGCGCGCATCCATCGCGACGTCTACGCCGACTTCATGGTGAACGTCTTGGGCATCGACGTGGTGCTCGGCCGCAAGACCGCTAAGGAGCGGTTCGCCGGGGCGATCAACACCCTCACCCTTGAGGGCATGATGGGCGACGGTAAGGCCCTGCAACTCGGCACCAGCCACGAACTCGGCCAGAACTTCGCCAAGGCCTTCAACACTCAGTACCTCTCTCAAGCCGGTGACCGCGAGCTGGTCTGGCAGACCTCCTGGGGCGTTTCGACCCGGATGGTCGGCGGTTTGATCATGTCGCATGGTGATGACAGCGGGTTGCGGGTGCCGCCGCGGTTGGCGTCCACCCAGGTCGTCGTGCTGGCGATCAAGGGCGAGGAGTCCGTCGCCGCGGTGCGTGCCCTGGGCGACAAGCTGACTGATGCGGGTCTGCGAGTGAGGGTTGACGACCGAGTGGATATCCCGTTTGGCCGCCGCGCCGTGGACTGGGAGCTCAAGGGCGTACCGGTACGGATCGAGATCGGTCCGCGCGACCTGGAGAACGGCACCGCCATGCTCGCCCGCCGCATCCCCGGCGGCAAGGAGCCGGTGCGCGCCGAGTCCCTTGCTGAGATCCTGCCGGCGATCCTCGAAGAGGACCAGGCGCTCTTGCTCAAGCAGTCCCGTGAGCGTCGGGAGACTCGTACCTCCGACGTGGCCACCTTGGACGAGGCCGCGCAGGCCGCGATGGCGGGCGGCTGGGCCCGTATCCCATGGGCGAAGGTCGGCCCCGAGGGCGAGGCCAAACTGGCTGAACAGGCTGTTTCCGTACGGTGTTTGATCGCCGAGGATGGGTCGGTGCCGGATGCGGACGACGCTCCCGGTACGGTCGCCGTCGTTGCCCGCGCCTACTGAGGCGGGCCTGCTGAACGAGGGCTGACCGGCCCAGGGCGCGGACGCCGGCCGGTTTCCAGCCGTGCCGCACACGGGGCACGGCTGGATGGTGCCATGGCCCAGCGTGACGGAGCGCCGCTCCGGTCGCGAGAGCCATGGCTTACGGCGCGCGATGCGCACGTGGCGGTTGTGCCGCAGGCGCACGGTGCGAGCGCGGCGTGGCGCTCGCCCGAGGTGCGGACGTTGCCTGGACGCTGGGGCGTACGCACCGATACGTACCGGCTTGACGCGCGCCGTGCCGCTCCTCCGCAGATCTGCGCACCCGCCCTCGTCAGGAGGCATCAGCGTGAACCGACTGGTACGTGCAAATTATTTGGGATGCCCGGAATCGGAACACCCAGCCGCCACCGCTCGTTGTCACGACGTGAGCACGACACCACCTGTTCTCGCCGCGGAACTGGCGCTGGCGTGGGCCGACATTCAACGGCACCACTCCGAGCTGCCGGATCTCGCCGCGCCCGAATCCTTGATCGGAGAGTCGTCGTCCGCCTGTGGCCACGAGCTCTCATTCGAACGGCTGCTACACGAGGCCGTGCACGGGATCGCCGCAGCCCGCGGCATCCGTGACACCTCGCGCGCCGGCCGCTACCACAACCGCCGATTCCTGGCGATCGCCGAGGAGTTGGGCCTTGATCATGCCGAGGAGCCACACCCGAGCAGTGGCTTCTCTTTGGTCACACTGAACCCAGAAGCGAGAAAGCGTTACCGCCCGACCATCGAGCGGCTACAGCGCGCACTGAAGGCGCACACGGTGGCGACTGCCTCCGACACCACCCGAAGCTTCCGTGGCCCCGCAGCGCGGCACGGCTCATCCGGTGGTGGCGTGCGCGTCAAGGCAGTGTGCGACTGTGGGCGCAATGTGAGAGTCGTCCCATCTGTCCTGGCCCAGGCGCCGATCATGTGCGGAGGGTGCGGGAAGCCCTTCCGTATCCCCGAGGTGGTCGCGGTCGGCTGACTGGCTGCGGTGTGGCAGAATAGCTAGCTGTACTCGACAGTCGAACAGGACCCCTCTCTCCTACGGCTGACGCGTCCATCGGGCACTCGAGTACCGCAACCCCACGCGGCACATCGCAGTGCTCAACCACGTCAAGACCAGGAGACACCACTCCCGTGGCAGTCAAGATCAAGCTGAAGCGTCTGGGCAAGATCCGCGCGCCTCACTACCGCATCATCATTGCCGACTCCCGTACCCGCCGTGATGGCCGGGCCATCGAGGAGATCGGCCTGTACCACCCGGTGCAGAACCCGTCCCGCATCGAGGTCGATTCGGAGCGCGTTCAGTACTGGCTGAGCGTCGGCGCCCAGCCGACCGAGCCGGTCGCGGCCATCCTCAAGGTCACCGGTGACTGGCAGAAGTTCAAGGGCCTGCCGGCCCCTGAGCCGATGAAGGTTGCCGAGCCGAAGGCCGACAAGCGCGCGCTGTTCGAGGCTGCGGCCAAGGACGCCGGCGACGAGCCGAAGGGTGAGGCGATCACCCCGAAGGCGAAGAAGGCCGAGAAGAAGGCGGACGAGGCGGCTCCGGCTGCTGAATCCACCGAGCCGACCGAGGCCTGAGGATGCTCGAGGAAGCCCTCGAGCACCTGGTAAAGGGCATCGTGGACAACCCCGACGACGTGCAGGTCGCATCGCGCAACCTGCGCCGTGGGCGCGTTCTTGAGGTTCGGGTGCACCCCGACGACCTCGGCAAGGTGATCGGCCGCAACGGTCGCACCGCACGAGCTCTGCGTACCGTCGTGGGCGCCATCGGCGGCCGGGGCATCCGAGTCGATCTCGTCGACGTGGATCAGGTTCGCTGAAGAACGAGTGAGCACCGGCACGGGCCGGAGGCGGCTGACGGCCGCCTCCGGCCCGTGCGGCGTTCGAGCACTACGGTGAAGGAGTGGTCCCGTCCGTCCGCCCCGTGCCGCACTCCGTCCCCGTCTGCCCCGCGCCCCGTGGCCGCGTGGCTCCACCAGGCTCCAGACTCCTTTGGGTGGCACCCCGCACCCCGTGCTCCGTGCGCCCGCGCCAGGCTCCGTGCGCCGTCCCCGCGGGCGTCGGCCCTCACATCCGATCCCGTTTCGTCCAAACCCCAGTACGCCGCGTAGCCCGCGTGGCGGCAGAGAAGGAAGCGCACCGTGCAGTTGGTAGTCGCGCGCGTCGGCCGCGCCCATGGCATCAAGGGTGAGGTCACCGTTGAGGTACGCACCGACGAGCCGGAGCTGCGGCTCGCACCCGGCTCCGTGCTGGCTACGGAACCCGCCTCGGTGGGGCCGCTGACGATTGAAACCGGCCGAGTACACAGTGGCCGGCTGCTGCTGCACTTCGCAGGCGTCAGTGACCGTACGGGCGCCGAGGCGCTCCGTAACGTCCTGCTGATCGCTGAGGTCGATCCCGAGAACGTCCCGGACGATCCCGAGGAGTTCTACGATCACCAACTGATCGACTTGGACGTGGTCACTGCGGACGGAGCCGTCGTCGGCCGCATCGCGGAAATTTCCCACCTGCCCTACCAAGATCTGCTCATCGTCAAGCGGCCCGACGGCAGCGAGGTCATGGTGCCGTTCGTCGCCGAGATCGTGCCCGAGATCGACCTCACGGAGCAGCGTGCGGTCATCGACCCTCCGCCGGGACTGCTGGACGAGGAGCAGGCCGAGACCGCGCGTGGTGGGGACGACGCCTGATGCGGCTCGATGTCGTCACGATCTTTCCGGAATATCTCGAACCGCTGAACGTCTCGCTGGTCGGCAAGGCACGCACCCGCGGCCAACTCGATGTGCGCGTACACGATCTGCGGGAGTGGACGCACGACCGGCATCACACAGTGGACGACACGCCCTACGGCGGCGGCCCCGGCATGGTGATGAAGCCCGAACCGTGGGGCGAGGCGCTGGACGCGGTCATCGGCTCCGCGACGGAGCAGGACGAGGCAGGCCCGGCACTGATTGTGCCGACACCCAGTGGCCGCCCCTTTACCCAAGCCCTTGCGGTGGAGCTCTCCCAGCGGCCGTGGTTGATCTTCGCACCAGCACGCTACGAGGGCATCGATCGACGCGTGATGGACGAGTACGGAGAGCGGCTCGACGTTTACGAGGTGTCCATCGGGGACTATGTGCTCGCCGGAGGCGAGGCAGCGGTGCTGGTGATTACGGAGGCCGTCGCTCGACTCCTACCCGGCGTGCTCGGCAACGCCGATTCGCACCGCGATGACTCGTTCGCCCCCGGCGCCATGGCCTCTCTCCTGGAGGGCCCCGTCTACACCAAGCCGCCCGAGTGGCGCGGCCGTGCCATCCCTGACGTACTGGTCAGCGGCCACCACGGCAAGATCGCCCGCTGGCGTAGGGACGAGGCTTTTCGGCGTACAGCCAGCCACCGCCCCGACCTCATCGAGCGCTGTGACCCGTCCTCGCTCGATAAGGGGGATCGCGCGATCCTGGCCGCGTTGGGATGGGCGGAGCGTACGGATGGCCGATTTGGGCCGCCGGGGGAGACCGTGGAAGAATAGGCCGCTGTTGTCCGCCCAGCGCGCGCCCCTGCCACAGGGGGAACGACGCCGCCCGGCGGAGCGACAACACTCATCACTCTTCCTACATCCCGTTGATGACCTGTGGCATCAGCGAAGAAAGCAGACGTCATGCATCTTCTTGACAACGTGGACGCCGCGTCGTTGCGCAGCGACGTTCCGGCCTTCCGCCCGGGCGACACGGTCAACGTTCACGTCCGCGTCATCGAGGGCAACCGCTCTCGTGTGCAGCAGTTCAAGGGCGTTGTCATCCGACGCCAGGGCTCCGGCGTACGGGAGACCTTCTCCGTCCGCAAGGTCAGCTTCAGCGTTGGCGTCGAGCGCACCTTCCCCGTGCACACCCCGATCGTTGAGAAGATCGAACTCGTGACCCGCGGTGATGTCCGCCGTGCGAAGCTCTACTACCTCCGTAACCTGCGCGGCAAGGCCGCGAAGATCAAGGAGAAGCGCGACAACTGAGTCGAGCGTGTGCCGGGCGGTCACAGATTGGCCGGATAGGCTCTGGGCCCGATGGATACCGACGCACGAATTTCGGAGCGCGATCGCTCTCCCGACCCTGAACCGGGTCCGGAGCTGCGGTCGCGCTTCGCGCGTTTGCCCTGGCCGATCGAGGTCGGCGGTTGGCGTCGTGTGGGGCTCCTCGCCGTGGCGTGCGTCACCTGCGTGTTACTGCTGAGCGCCTTTGTGGTGCAGCCCTTTTTGATCCCCAGCACCTCGATGGAGAACACCTTCAAGGTCGGTGACCGGGTGCTGGTGAACAAGCTGGCGTACCGTTTCGGTGATACGCCGCAGCGCGGCGACGTCGTGGTCTTCGACGGCACCGGGTCCTTCGCTGACGAGCGTCCTGCGGGGAACCCGGTGACGACTTTGTTGCGCTCGGCAGCATCGGCGGTCGGCTTGGCCGAGCCCGCCGAGACCGATTACATCAAGCGTGTGGTGGGCATCGGAGGGGATCGGGTCACCTGCTGTGACAAGCGGGGGAGGATCAAGGTGAACGGTCAACCGGTGGATGAGGACTACCTCTACCCCGGAGATGCCCCGTCACAGGTTCCCTTCGACATCGTGGTCCCCGAAGCAAAGCTGTGGGTGATGGGCGACCACCGCAGCGCCTCGCGCGACTCCCGCGACCGTCTCGGAGCCCCTGGCGGGGGCTCCGTACCGGTGGGCAAGGTCATCGGCCGAGCCGACTGGATCGGCTGGCCACTGACCCGCTGGAGCTCGCTGCATCGACCCGATGCGTTCACGCGGGTGCCAAAGCCCAACAAGGTGCCGGCGCCGGGCCGAGCACATGGGTAACCGCGGACGGCCGCGCTCGGGTCCACAGCGCCCGGAGCCACCGGAGGAACCCGTACCACTGGCAAAACCGACGGTGCCGCGCACGGGGCACGGGGCCCGGGGCCACGGGGCGACGACCCGCGATACGGCGCACGGGGCGCCCGTCGACGGTGCGCACGACGACGCACACGGGGCCCGCAGTGCGAACGCTCCGCACGGGGAGCGGGGACCGGGGCACGGAGCCGCGGGCGGAGCACGGCGCAGCACGGCTCACGGGGCCGCGGGCGAGACAGCGCCGTTTGAGGCTTCGTACGGCGCCGACGATGCCACGTACAAGGCCCCGTACGGCGCCGGCGGTGCCCCATACGAGCCTCAAGAAGCGCAGCCGGCCCAAGATGCCTCCGAGGCCTCGGCCCCACTCGGCTACCGGGCGCCGACCCGGCCCGCATACGAGGCGTCGTCCCCTCAGCGCACGTACCACAGGCTTCGCAAGACCGCCCATGACGCGCCCGCCGCACCCAGCCACGAGACCCCACCCACCCACGAGGCCGCCGAAGCCCCGCGTCGCGTCCCGCAGCCGGGCGCTGGAGTCGAAGGTCCGCTAGGGCCCGACAGCGGGCCCCTCGGCCCCGCAGAGCCCGGCACAGGGCCGGATGGGCACGAACCACCGAGCGGAACCGAACCCCCGGCTCGGCATCCGCGCCAGCTGGCCGGCCGGGCGGAGCGCCGCAAGGCGGCCCGCCGTATCCAGCGCAGACGCCGCCGCTCCGCCATCAAGGAGATACCGATCCTTGTAGCCGTGGCGCTGCTGATCGCGCTGGTGCTGAAGACGTTTTTGGTGCAGGCGTTCGTGATCCCCTCCGGCTCCATGGAGCAGACGATCAAGATCGGCGACCGGGTGCTGGTGGACAAGCTCACCCCCTGGTTCGGAGCCAAACCCCAACGTGGCGACGTGGTGGTCTTCAAGGACCCCGGTGGCTGGCTTGAGGATGAGCACAAGCCCAGCGGGGACGATCCGGTGGGCATCAAGCAGGCCAAGCAGTTCCTGACGTTCATCGGGCTGTTGCCGTCCTCGGACGAGCAGGACCTGATCAAACGCGTGGTGGGGGTCGGTGGCGATACGGTGCGCTGCTGTGGCAGGGACGGTCGCGTCACGGTCAACGGCACTCCGCTCAACGAGCCGTATGTCCACCCGGGAAACCCGCCCTCCAAGCTGAAGTTCCAGGTGCAGGTCCCCCAGGGACGTATCTTCGTGATGGGTGACCACCGGTCCAACTCGGCCGACTCCCGCTATCACCTCGATGACGAGGGGCGTGGCACGATTCCGGAGGACCTGGTGGTCGGTAAGGCCGTGGTGATCGCGTGGCCGGTCGGTCACTGGCGACGGTTGGAGGAGCCGGGAGCCTTCGCCTCCGTACGGGACGCGGGTGACGCTCAGTCCCAGGCGGGCGGCGCTCCGCATAGTGTGTCCTCCGGCACTGCGTTTCCTTTGGAAGCGCAAGGATTGACCCATCTCCCGACCCTTGCGGAACTCCCGCTCGTTATGGGGTTGGTGGGCCTGCGCCGGACCTGGGGCAGGCGGCAGCACGGCAAGAGGAGTGGATGTGGGGGATTTGGCGGTCGGCGCACGATCCGGACACGAAGAGCCCGAAAGGCAGCCAGAGCAACCCGGTGAGTCACCCGTGAACGAGTCGTCCGAAGCCGAGCCCCAGTACGCCGCAAGCCGCGGTGGCGGCTCCGTGGGCCCCGGGCCGGGAGGTCAGCCAGGCGCTACTCCCAGCGGCGTTGGCGCGGGCAGCGGTGGCGATACTCGACCGCACCAGGCCGAGGGCGCCGAACCGGCAGACGCCGCAGCGGCGCCTGGCCAGCCCGGTGACTCCTCCCTCGGCCCCGTGGGGCTCGACAAGAGCGGCGGGGAGGAGGAACGGCGCACGGACGGTGCGCAGCAAAAGAAGCACCGTTCCTTCTGGAAGGAGCTGCCGCTCCTCGTGGGCATCGCGCTGCTGCTCGCCTTGTTGATCAAGACCTTCCTAGTGCAGGCGTTCTCGATCCCGTCGGACTCGATGCAGGACACGCTCCAGCGCGGCGACCGGGTACTCGTGGACAAGCTGACGGCGTGGTTCGGGTCGGAGCCCGAGCGCGGCGAGGTCGTGGTCTTCCATGACCCGGGCGGGTGGCTGGACGAGGCGCCGCAGTCTGACTCGGGGCCGATTGCGGAAGGTGTCCAGGAGGTCCTGAGTTTTATCGGCCTGATGCCGTCGGCTGAGGAGAAGGACCTGATCAAGCGGGTGATCGCGGTTGGCGGCGACACCGTCGAGTGCAAGAGCGACGGTCCGGTCAAGGTCAACGGCAAGGCGCTGGATGAGCCGTACATCTTCCCGGGGGACACTCCGTGTGGTGACAAGGAGTTCGGCCCGATCCACGTGCCCGAGGGGCGGATCTGGGTGATGGGCGACCATCGCCAGGACTCGCTCGACTCCCGCTACCACCAGAACCTGGACAACGGCACCGTATCGACTGACGAGGTCGTTGGCCGGGCGATCGTCAAGGCGTGGCCGATCAACCGCTGGGGCACGCTCCCGGTTCCGGGCACGTTCGACCAGCCTGGACTGAACGCCGCGGCGTCGATGACTCCGACGGTGGCCGGATTCGCTGGGGCTCTTCCGCTGGTGTTGTGGCGCCGCAGTCGGCTGCTCAAGAAGGCAGCCGGGAAGGGCTGACGGCACCGATACCGCCGGGTAGGGTGCGGACCCGTGCTGTAACGGCATGGCCCGTTGGGCCACTTCGCGTACGGAGCTTCATGGGTTCCGTACGGGCTTTTGGCGGGGTGGGGCACTCGACACGGGGCCGCGGCCCCATGCAGGCGCTGTCGGGCGACAGGAGAGCGAAATGGGCGGACCGCGACGTACGAGCGATGGACGGGGCCGACGTGGCAGCGTGCTGTCAGGTGTGGCGGTCGCCATCGGCTGTGTGCTCTTCCTCGGAGGCTTCGTCTGGGGTGCGGTGCTGTATCAGCCGTACACCGTCCCCACCGACTCGATGTCGCCGACGATCGGCAAGGACGACCGAGTGCTAGCCGAGCGCGTGGATGGTAGCGATGTGCACCGGGGTGACGTGGTCGTCTTCCGCGATTCGGTGTGGGGCGACATGCCGATGGTCAAGCGGGTAGTTGGGGTGGGTGGTGACAAGATTGCCTGCTGCGACAAGCAGGGGCGGCTGACGGTCAACGGCAAGGCCATCGACGAGCCCTACCTGGCGCGTGAGGGCCGCGCTTCGCCGACCATGTTCTCCGCGACGGTGCCCGGTGACCACCTTTTCCTCCTCGGCGACAACCGGGACACCTCGGTTGACTCTCGTGGGCACCTGACCGACGGCGACCAAGGCACCGTGTCGCGGGACGCGGTGGACGCACGTGTGGAGGCGGTGGTGTGGCCTCTTGGGGCCATGGGGACGCTGGAGGAGCCATCGGGATTCGATGGATTGCCGGGCGGCGTCTCCGAACGCGGTCCGCTGACCTTGATCACCGGGATGGTCGTGGCGGGCGCGGTACTCATCCTGGGTGGTGCCGCGTACGGGCCGCTCACACGGCGTACGAGCGGCAAGGGCAAGCCGCCCCATAGCGTCGCCACGTCTCGCAGCGCGGAGCCCGGGGCACGGAGCGGCGCCGAGCGGGCCGCTGGCGCTGTGGCGCCCGGTCGGCAGGGCAAGCCTGGCGACCGGTTGGGGAAGGCAGCCGGTGGTACGGGGCACGGGGCCGCGAGACCGCCCGGGGCGGCGGAAGGCGCGTCCACGGACGCTGAAGTGCCCGGCCGGCCTGGGAGAGGCGGGAAGGGAACGGCGAGGAGCAGTGGCTGACGGCATATCGCAGGGGGCTGGGGAGCCGGCGCTACGCAAGGTGGCACGGGTGATCCTGCTCGACCCCGCTGACCGCATGTTGCTGATGCACGGCTATGAGCCGGGTGACCCGTCGCTGACCTGGTGGTTTACCCCGGGGGGTGGCGTGGAGGCGGGGGAGAGCCGAGAGCAGGCGGCCCTACGGGAGCTGGCGGAGGAGACCGGCATCACCGAGGCGCGGCTGGGGCCGGTGATCTGGAAGCGGGTGTGCTCCTTTCCGTTCGATGGGCGGCGCTGGGACCAGGACGAGTGGTACTACCTGGCCAGGACCCGGCAGACACTGACCCGCACCAGTGGCCAGACCGACCTGGAACGGCGCAGCGTCGCTGGACTGCGCTGGTGGACGGCCGAAGAACTGTTCGCCGCCCATGAGACGGTGTACCCGACCAGACTCGCCGAACTGCTCCGCACGCTGCTCGACGAGGGGCCTCCTAGCGCGCCGGTGGTCCTGGAGACAGAGCGCGTCTGACGCACAATGGGGGGACGCACGGCTGAAGGGGAACATGCCATGAGTGCCGAGGACCTCGAAAAGTACGAGACCGAGATGGAGCTGAAGCTCTACCGGGAGTACCGCGATGTCGTCGGTCTGTTCAAATACGTGATCGAGACCGAGCGGCGTTTCTACCTCACCAACGACTACGAGATGCAGGTGCACTCGGTTCAGGGCGAGGTCTTCTTCGAGGTCTCCATGGCCGATGCCTGGGTGTGGGATATGTACCGGCCAGCTCGCTTCGTCAAGCAGGTGCGCGTCCTCACGTTCAAGGACGTGAACATCGAGGAGCTGAATAAGAGCGACCTCGACTTGACCTCGGGTGAATCCGGCTTCAACAGCTGATCGCCGCCGCTAGGCATGAGTGAAGGTTTCCTCACTCGTATGGGTGAGCGAGTTACACCCAACGCACCGGTTATCCACCAAGATCCAAAAGTTCGCGGCACGAGCGGCACTGTCGATGCCGGAGGTGGTATCCATGCCGCGAACATTTCCCAAGCGCTCACCCGCGCCCGCCAAAAGCAGTGCCGTACGTCCAAGAACCACGAGGTCATCGGGGCCAGCGAGGTCACCGAGGCCCGTGCCAGCCGCCCCTGAGGCCCTGCCTGCCGCAGACCGAGCAGGTCCGTCGTGCGCCCGCCGCGCTCTCGGCGCTTACGGGGAAAACCTGGCAGTTCGCGAGCTCCTGGCGGCCGGGATGGCCGTGATCGCTCGCAACTGGCGATGCCGCGAGGGCGAGATCGACATTGTCGCCCGCGATGGTGACGCGTTGGTCATCTGCGAGGTGAAGACTCGCAGGGCCAGCTCCTACGAGCACCCGATGGCTGCCGTCAGCCGCACCAAGGCCCGGCGCCTGCGGCGACTGGCCGCCCACTGGCTGGAACGGCACGGTGGGCCCCCCTCGGGTGGGGTCCGCATCGACCTCGTGGGCGTGCGGCTGCCAGACCGAGGCGCGCCGATCGTCGAGCACGCGCGGGGGGTGGCGTGATGGGCTTCGCCCGCACATGTTCCGTGGCACTGGTTGGCGTCGAGGGCGTGGTGGTCGAGGTGCAGGCCGATCTGGAGCCGGGAGTAGCAGCGTTCACGCTGGTCGGGTTGCCAGATAAGAGCCTGTCCGAGAGCAGGGACCGAGTGCGGGCGGCCGTCGTCAATTCAGGCGCCGAGTGGCCGCAGAAGAAGCTGACGGTCGGACTCAGCCCCGCTTCCGTGCCCAAGGCGGGCAGCGGATTCGATCTTGCGGTGGCGTGCGCCGTCCTGTCGGCTGCTGAGTTCATCGATCCCCGCGAGATCGCCGACCTGATGATGATCGGGGAACTGGGCCTCGATGGGCGGGTGCGTCCGGTACGGGGCGTACTGCCAGCCGTGCTCGCGGCCGCGGACGCCGGGTATCGGCAGGTCGTCGTCCCGGAGCAGACAGCAGCCGAGGCGATGTTGGTGCCAGGGGTGTCCGTGCTGGGCGTCCGCAGCTTGCGGCAGTTGATCGCCGTATTGACCGATGGGCCGGTGCCGGAGGAAGCGGAGCAGCCGGAGCTGGGGCGCCCGGACCCCATGCTGGCGGGCCTGATGCTGCCGGGAGCCGGTGTGGGAACGGGGGCGATCAATCGCCAGGGGACGGCCCAACAGCTCGACCTGGCGGACGTGGCGGGCCAACAGGCAGCCCGCAAGGCCCTTGAGGTCGCGGCGGCCGGCGGCCATCACCTCTATCTAAAAGGACCTCCTGGGGCGGGCAAGACGATGCTGGCCGAACGGCTGCCTGGACTACTGCCGCCCCTGACACCCGCGGAGGCCCTGGAGGTCACCGCCGTCCACTCCGTGGCGGGGGTCCTCCCACCGGGAAAGCCACTCCTTGATGTGCCGCCGTACTGCGCGCCGCATCACTCAGCGACGATGGCCTCACTGGTCGGCGGAGGCAACGGTGTGCCAAGGCCTGGAGCCGTCTCGCTCGCTCACAGAGGTGCGCTTTTTCTCGATGAAGCCCCTGAGTTCAGCGGGCGGGCGTTGGATGCGTTACGGCAGCCCCTGGAGTCGGGTCATGTGGTGGTGGCCAGATCGGCAGGGGTGATGCGGATGCCCGCGCGGTTCCTGTTACTGCTCGCCGCCAATCCATGCCCCTGTGGGCGTCACGGCCAGCCCGGGGACCGGTGCGACTGCTCGCCGGCGGTCATTCGTCGCTACCAGGCCAGGCTTTCGGGCCCGCTGCTCGACCGCGTAGACCTGCGCGTTCGGGTCGGCGCCGTGAGCAGGGCGGAGCTTGCCGGGGAACACGGCCGGTCGGAGACCACCGCGGTGGTGGCCGCGCGCGTACGCGAGGCCAGGGAGCGGGCCAGTGCTCGCTATGCGGAGACGCCCTGGTCCGTGAACGGCGAGATGCCCGGATACGAGCTGCGTACTCGCTGGGCACTGGCTCCCGGGGCGCTGCGCGAGGCGGAGCGTGACATGGAACGAGGCGTGCTCACGGCCCGAGGCCTCGATCGGGTGTTGCGGGTGGCTTGGACAGTGGCGGACCTTGCCGGCCACGACCGGCCGACGCGCGAGGACGTGGTCCAGGCACTTCAGATGCGCACCGGCATCAGCCGCGGAGTGCCGGAGAGAGCAGGTAGCGCATGACGGCGCACGACCTGCCGGTGGAGGGAAGCAGCGGGGCCTGCGAGGCGGAGTTGGCCGCAACAGACGCGCCTCAGCGGCCGGTAGACGACGCCGTGCGGCTGGCCAGGGCCGCTCTCACCCGGCTGACGGAACCGGGAGACGAGGCCATCGGCCGGTGGCTGCGGGAACTTGGCCCCGTGGCACTGTGGCGTGCGCTGACCGGCGATGGCGAGCCGCCGCCGGGGGCCGGCTCCCGCCGTCTGGCCGGGTGCGCGCTGCGAGCCGCGCGACTTGACCCGGCCGAGGATTTGGCGGCGATGGCCGCGTTGGGTGGGCGCTTTGTCTGCCCACAGGATGCGGAATGGCCGGGCCAACTCGATGACCTCGGCGATGCCCGCCCCATCGGTCTTTGGGTTTTGGGCAGGGCGTCACTGCGAATGTGGGCGGTGCGGTCCGTGGCTGTGGTCGGTGCGCGGGCGTGCAGCGACTACGGGTCCTACGTTGCGGCCACACTGGGTTCCGGTCTCGCAGAACGGGGCTGGGTGGTGACCTCCGGCGCGGCCTACGGCGTGGACGCTGCCGCCCATCGAGGCGCTCTCAGCGCGGACGGGGCGACCATCGCGGTGCTTGCCTCCGGCGTGGACGTCCCCTACCCACGCGGCCACGCGGGGCTGATTGGCAGAGTCGCGGAACAAGGCCTCGTAGTCGCAGAGTTGCCGCCCGGCGGCCATCCCACCCGTAGCCGGTTCGTACTCCGCAACCGGGTCATCGCGGCCCTGACGCGCGGAACGGTCGTGGTCGAGGCCCAATACCGCAGCGGGTCCCTGGTTACTGCTCGTTGGGCGCAGCGCCTTGGGCGTTGCACGATGGGCGTGCCGGGCCCAGTGACCAGCGGCCTCTCGGGAGGAGTGCACGAACTCCTGCGCGGAGAAGGCCTACTGGTGAGCGACGCCGATGAGGTGGTCGAACTAATCGGCAACATCGGCGACCTCGCGCCCGCAAGGCGAGGTCCCGTCGTAGGCCGCGACCTGCTGCCGACCGCGACGGCCCGGGTACTGGAGGCGCTGCCCGTACGGGGTACCGGCGACACCCAGGCGCTCGCCCGTGACGCAGGGATGAGTCACGACGAGACGTTGACCAGACTCTACGAATTACTGTCGCTCGGGTTCGTCGAACGCCGCGGTAGTCGCTGGGAGTTGACGTCGCAGGCCCATCAGACGGGAAGCTCGCGGCGAGGCGGTTCTTGATTTGGGGCAATTGGGTGAAAGGGTGTGAGAGATGACCGCAGACGCCCTTGTGGAGCTGGCCTTTCGGTTGCCGTCCGTGCTGCGACCGTAACTCCAGGGTGCGGAGAACGGAACGCATCTGCGCACGGCACAACCCTCGACACTCGCACACTGCGACGCATCAGTCACGCTACGCTCACAAGGATTCCGACGCGGGCACACGCCCTCACCCACGTCACGGCAGAACGGCTCAAGACGACGCATGCCCCAGCACACCTCCGGGTCTGAACGCGCGACGGTGCCGCCCGCCGCCCGCGGCACCGTCCGGCCAACCGCGCCCACTTCGCTTGAAGAGCTGTGGCGGTCGTACAAGACAACGGGTGACGAGCGGCTACGGGAGCAGTTGATCCTGCATTACTCGCCACTGGTGAAGTACGTGGCCGGACGCGTCAGCGTCGGGTTGCCCGCCAACGTCGAACAGGCGGACTTCGTCTCCTCAGGGATCTTCGGCCTCATCGACGCCATCGAGAAGTTCGACCCCGATCGGGCCATCAAGTTCGAGACGTACGCGATCACCCGCATCCGTGGCGCCATGATCGACGAGCTGCGGGCGCTGGATTGGATTCCCCGCTCGGTGCGACAGAAGGCCCGGGCTGTTGAGCGCGCCTACGCCACGTTGGAGGCGGCGTTGCGCCGTACGCCATCGGAGATGGAAGTTGCCGCGGAGATGGGCATCGGGCTGGAGGAACTGCACGGTGTTTTCAGCCAGTTGTCACTGGCCAACGTGGTGGCTCTGGAGGAGTTGTTGCACGTTGGCGGGGAGGGCGGTGACCGGCTCACGCTCGGTGACACACTGGAAGACCAGGCTGCGGACGACCCCGTCGAAGTCGCTGAGGACCGGGAACTGCGGCGGCTACTCGCGCGCGCCATCAACACCCTCCCAGAGCGCGAGAAGACCGTGGTGACGCTCTACTACTACGAGGGGCTCACGTTGGCTGAAATCGGGCAGGTCTTGGGCGTAACGGAAAGCCGTGTCAGCCAGATCCACACCAAGTCCGTGCTCCAGTTGCGAGCGAAACTGGCCGACGTCGGGCGCTGAATCGTCCCTCCTCCGTCGTCCTGCGTGCCAGGCGTACGTAGAGTGGAGGAGTGCCCAGGATTCGAGCGGCCTCGGTGGCCGAGCACCGGACGATGCAGCGCAGCGCCCTGCTGGACGCCGCGCGCACCCTGCTGTCCGAAGGCGGTACGGACGCGCTGACGTTCCCTGCCCTCGCCGAGCGGACGGGACTCGCCAGGTCGTCTGTCTACGAATATTTCCGGTCACGCGCCGCCGTGGTCGAGGAACTGTGCGCCGCCGACTTCCCGATCTGGGCTGCCGAGGTCGAGGCCGCGATGGAGCGCGCCGACACCGCTGAGGCCAAGATCGAGGCGTACGTCCGGCAGCAACTGGCCCTGGTCGGCGACCGGCGTCACCGTGCCGTAGTGGCGATCTCGGCGGGAGAGCTCGACGCGGGTGCGCGGGAGAAGATTCGCGCCGCGCACGGCGGACTTATCGCCATGGTGGTCGAGGCGCTGGGCGCGCTCGGGCACGAGGAACCCAGGTTGACCGCGATGCTGTTGCAAGGCGTGGTCGATGCCGCGGTTCGGCGCATCGAACTGGGGGCAGCCGAGAACCCAGGGCGTATCACCGACACGGCCGTCGCCGTGGCCCTGCGGGGCGTTCGGGGCTGAGCCGATGCCTGGTGCCTCCGCCATGCCCAGGCTGCCGTCACGGCCAAGAGCGCAGCATGGACCAGGCCGGCGGGCGTCACGGTCAACGGGCGGGTGGGCGCCGTTGTGGCTGCGGTGGGGGGCGGCTTGTCGGTGGACGATCCACGCTGGAGTTGGCCTGTAACGCCGTCTTGGCACCGTGGATGCACGCAGCGGCCAACGCCAGCTGGAAGGCCGCCCCTGACGGTGAGGCCGTGGGAAAAGCTGGGAGCGAGCCGACCCGGTGAACGGTGGGCCGGGGTCGGTTGCCCCAAAGCGGAGACCGAGAGCTCCGGGATGCCGAAGACGGGCAGCAATCTGGAGGGACCGCCGCGCAGCAGGGACGGAGGCATCAGCGACAGTGGGTCCAGATAGCGGTCTTCGCGGCGCAGCCCCCAGTGCAGGCAGCCGGACGGACAGTGAAACGGGCCCTCCTGCACGATGGCGACCACCTGCCCGGCGGTCACCTTGTCTCCCTTTGCCACTAGCGCTTGCACGGGCTCGTACGTGGTGCGCAATACAGGGTGTCCACTTCCGGACACCGCAATTGAGAGCACCCCGCGCCCCGCGACACGGCCCGCGAACGTGACACGACCGGCCGTCGCGGCTCGTACCGGCTGCCCGGCGTGCGCGATGAGGTCCACCCCGCGATGCCCCGCAGCCCATGGCTCGGGAGGAGGCTCCCAGCCGCGGAGAACGGTAGGCCGCAGCGCTCCGTGGGGCCCGTCCACCGGCCAGGCCCGGTCTTGCGCGGAATGCGGCTTCCGGGCGGGGGAGGGCACGTCGCGCGCCAAGGCCGCCCGCGGTGGGGGCCCTGTCGAGCCGCCAGCGCGAATCGGGGGCCCCGCCGCGAGGGGAAGGCGCAGACCGTGCGGTTGCGAGGCGTCGGCGGACGGCAGGGCGGCAGGGGGTGCGGCGAGTGGGCCCCGTGGCGCGACCGTCGGGATGCCAGGGGCGTAGTTGGGGGTAGGCCGCGGGGGCGTCTTGGGGTCTGCATACCCAATGCTGGCGGACTCCTCGGTTCGGGTTCCCTGCTTCGGGGCTGTCCCCTGCTCCCAACCGGTGCTCAGCACATCGGCGATCACCATCACGGCACAGCCCGTGACCGTTAAGCCGAGCGCCACTGCCCCCGTCACCAACCAGCGGACGAGGGGTGCGCGAGCTTCGCTGGGGCCGGGTGGGCCGGGTGGGCCGGGTGGACCGGGTGGACCTGGGGGCCGCTGGGCACGATGCGCACTGATGATGGCGTACGTAGGGGAAACAGGAAGAACATGGCCACAGAGGCGACGGAGGGCCTGGTGGGCCTGACGGAGCGTGTGTGAGTAAGACATACGACGACCGTGCCGCACATCGCCGATCTGCGGTGATCTTGGTCGTCTCCTGTGGATAACTCACGGGTTGTGGATAACGCCGTCACCCGCGACCGCGGCGGTCCCGTACACTTCAGGTGGCGATCCGGGTCACCGGATCGACTTCGCACGCCCCGCCACCGGCGCATCAGTCCCACTCGGGCAGCACGGTGGCCGCGTCCCTCGGTCTTCGGAAGGTCTTCTTCCGTGGCAGGCGCGTCGGGGCGTCAGGCGCGGCGGCCACCCGGCCGCCGCGGGAACCGAGCACCTCAAGGAGTACGGCTATGGCCGTCGTCACGATGCGGGAGCTGCTGGAAAGCGGCGTCCACTTCGGTCACCAGACCCGCCGTTGGAACCCGAAGATGAAGCGCTTCATCTTCACCGAGCGCAACGGCATCTACATCATCGACCTGCTCCAGTCGCTGTCGTACATCGACCGCGCCTACGAGTTCGTCAAGGAGACGGTCGCGCACGGCGGCTCCATCATGTTCGTCGGTACCAAGAAGCAGGCGCAGGAGGCCATCGCCGAGCAGGCGACCCGCGTCGGCATGCCGTACGTCAACCAGCGCTGGCTGGGCGGCATGCTCACCAACTTCTCGACCGTCTACAAGCGCCTGCAGCGCCTGAAGGAGCTTGAGCTCATCGACTTCGAGGATGTGGCCGCCTCCGGCCTCACCAAGAAGGAGCTCTTGGTCCTCTCGCGTGAGAAGATCAAGTTGGAGAAGACCCTCGGTGGCATCCGCGAGATGCAGAAGGTGCCGAGCGCCGTCTGGATCGTGGACACCAAGAAGGAGCACATCGCCGTCGGCGAGGCGCGCAAGCTCCGTATCCCGGTCGTCGCGATCCTCGACACCAACTGCGACCCCGACGAGGTTGACTACAAGATCCCGGGCAACGACGACGCGATCCGCTCCGTCACCCTGCTCACCCGGGTGATCGCCGACGCCGTCGCCGAGGGCCTCATCGCTCGCTCCGGTGCCGCCACCGGTGACGTGAAGGCCGACAAGGCGGCCGGTGAGCCGCTCGCCGAGTGGGAGCGCGACCTGCTTGAGGGCGACACGGCCAAGAAGGCCGAAGAGGCTGAGAAGCCGGCCGACGCCGCCCCGGCTGAGACCGCTCCTGCCGCCGACGCTCCGGTCGATGCTGCTCCGGCTGAGGCCGCCACGACCGAGACCGAGGCCGCTCCGGTCGATGCTGCCCCGGTTGAGGCTGCTGCTGCCGAGGCTCCGGCCGTGGACGCCGAGCAGGGCTGACGATTGCCGCGGCGAACTGGGCTCGCGCCCGTTCGTCGTAGCGTCACGGTTGGTGACGGCGGGAGCGTTGTGTAATCGCGACGCCCCGCCGTCCACCCGTAAGATCACAGATCTTTCGAGACCTTTCGAGACCTTTCGAGAAGAGATTTACAGACCATGGCGAACTTCACCGCCGCTGACGTCAAGAAGCTCCGCGAGCTCACCGGCGCCGGCATGATGGACTGCAAGAAGGCGTTGGACGAGGCCGAGGGCAGCGTTGACAAGGCCGTCGAGATCCTGCGCGTCAAGGGCCAGAAGGGCGTGGCCAAGCGCGAGAGCCGTAACGCCACGAACGGCGCCATCGTCTCGCTGATCGCCGACGACAAAAGCTCCGGTGTTCTGCTTGAGCTGAAGTGCGAGACGGACTTCGTCGCCAAGGGCGACAAGTTCGTCGCCGTTGCCGACGCCATCACTGCTCACGTCGCGAAGAGCTCTCCGGCCGACATCGAGGCGCTGCTCGCCTCGGAGATCGAGGCCGGCAAGACCGTGCAGGCGTACGTGGACGAGGCCAACGCCACCCTTGGCGAGAAGATCGTCCTGGAGCGGTTCGCTCAGTTCTCCGACGGCTCCGTCGCGGCGTACATGCACCGCACCAGCCCGGACCTGCCGCCCCAGGTGGGCGTGCTTGTCGAGCTGGACAAGGAGAACGCCGAGGTCGCCAAGGACGTCGCGCAGCACATCGCCGCCTTCTCGCCGAAGTTCCTCACGCGCGAGGAAATCTCGGCCGAGACGGTGGAAAACGAGCGCCGCGTCGCCGAGGCCACCGCGCGCGAGGAGGGCAAGCCCGAGGCTGCCCTGTCGAAGATCGTTGAGGGACGTGTCAACGGCTTCTTCAAGGAGAACGTGCTGCTCGACCAGCCGTTCGCCAAGGACAACAAGAAGTCCGTCAAGAAGGTTCTGGACGAGGCCGGCGTCTCGCTCAAGCGCTTCGCCCGCTTCCGCGTTGGCGTCTGACCTCATTCCCCGGGGTTAAGCCCCGGCTCAGGACTGAGCCGGGGCAGCGAATGACCAACGACCCCGATAGGGTCGTACGCAGCCAGCCGTCCACCGGTTGGCCGCAGATGTGACGAGGAGGCCATTGCCGTAGAGGTCGATCAAGGACCATCCCGGCAGTGGCCTCCTTCGTATGTGCACGAGGAGATCTCCCATGAATTTGGACGCCGATCAGGCCGATCAGGCCGACCCGAAAACCGACGTAGCCAAGCGTCGTCGGTTTCTGCTGAAGCTTTCCGGTGAGGCGTTCGCTGGCGGCGGAGGACTCGGCGTCGATCCCGACGTCGTGCACAAGATTGCCCGCGAGGTGGCCGCCGTCGTCCGCGACGGGGCCGAGATTGCCATCGTCATCGGTGGTGGCAACTTCTTCCGCGGTGCCGAACTCCAGCAGCGCGGTATGGACCGGGCCCGCTCCGACTACATGGGCATGCTCGGAACAGTCATGAACTGCCTTGCCCTCCAGGACTTCCTGGAAAAGGAGGGCATCGACTCCCGGGTCCAGACCGCCATCACGATGGGGCAGGTGGCGGAGCCGTACATCCCGCTCCGTGCGGTGCGGCACCTGGAGAAGGGGCGCGTTGTGATCTTCGGCGCAGGCATGGGCATGCCGTACTTCTCCACCGATACGACCGCCGCGCAGCGGGCCCTGGAGATCGACGCGGAGGCGCTGCTGATGGGCAAGAACGGCGTGGACGGGGTCTACGACTCAGACCCCAAGCGGAACCCGGACGCGGTCAAGTTCGACGCGTTGGGATACGCCGAGGTGATCACTCAGGATCTCAAGGTCGCCGACGCCACGGCGGTCACGCTGTGCCGCGACAACAGGCTGCCGATCCTGGTGTTCGAGCTGCTCGCGGAGGGCAACATCGCGCGTGCGGTGAAGGGTGAGAAGATCGGCACGCTCGTCAGCGACCAGGGCACCCGGAACTGACGGCCCGTACTGCCTTTCGCACGGCTGTCCGTAATGCCATACGGGCGGCAAGTCCCGGTCGTCGGAAGCGCCTGGCGCGGGGATGGACAACTGCCTGCCGGTCGGACACCGTGCAGGAGAAGACGCACGCAGGGGCGAGGCTCTGCTTACTGATAACACCAGGAGCAAGTGGTGATCGAAGAGATCCTCCTCGAGGCCGAGGAGAAGATGGAGAAGGCCGTTGTGGTCGCCAAGGAGGACTTCGCCGCGATCCGCACCGGGCGTGCGCACCCGGCGATGTTCAACAAGATCGTGGCGGACTACTACGGGGCGTTGACGCCCATCAACCAGTTGGCGTCGTTCTCGGTGCCGGAGCCGCGGATGGCGGTCGTCACGCCGTTCGACAAGAGCGCGCTGCGCAACATCGAGCAGGCCATCCGCGACTCGGACCTGGGCGTCAATCCGAGCAACGACGGCAGCATCATCCGGGTGGTGTTCCCCCAGCTCACGGAGGACCGCCGCAGGGAGTACATCAAGGTCGCCAAGACCAAGGGTGAGGACGCGAAGATTTCGATCCGCAGCGTCCGGCGCAAGGCCAAGGAGACCATCGACAAGCTCGTCAAGGACGGCGAGACGGGCGAGGACGAGGGCCGCCGCGCGGAGAAGGAGCTCGACGACACCACCGCGAAGTACGTCGCGCAAGTGGACGAGCTGCTCAAGCACAAGGAAGCCGAGCTGCTCGAGGTCTGATGAACGACTCATCCTGGGGGGCCCCGCCCCGCACCGGATATCGGGGCCCGATCGACCAGGGGCCCGCTCCCTCGCTTCGTGGGGCAATGCCGCCAGCATCGGCGGGTCCCATGCGCATGGTGGGCGATGCGGCGCAGACTCGGCCCATGCCCATCGTGCCCGACAGAGGCGGAGACCAGGACGATCAGGGGGCCGCTCGGTGGAGCGGCCCCCTGTTCCACGACGCGCAGGAGCCGCCTGCCCCGTCCCCGGAACATGGCTCTGAGCCAGCTCACGGGCCCGCACGGGGCGATGCCGGTACGACACCCGGGGAGCAGCCCACCGTGCCACCCGCTCCGCAGAGGAAGCGCGCGGGGCGTGACCTGCGCGCCGCGATAGGGGTCGGCCTCGGCCTGGGCGTGGTCATCGCCGTCTCGCTCTTCGTCCAAAAGGTCCTCTTTCTCGGTGTGATAACGGTCGCCGTTGTCGTCGGATTGTGGGAACTGACCTCCCGGCTCGCCGAACGCAAGGAAATTCGCGCGCCGCTCGTGCCTCTCGCGGTGGGTGGCGCGGCCATGGTCGTCGCCGGGTACCTACGTGGCGCGGAAGGCGCGTGGGTTGCCATGGCGCTCACGACGCTGGCAGTGCTCGTCTGGCGAATGACGGAGCCACCGGACAACTACCTCCGAGACGTCACGGCGGGTATCTTCGCGGCCTTCTATGTGCCGTTTCTCGCGACGTTCGTGGCCCTCATGTTGGCCGCGGACGGCGATGGACCCCAGCGGGTACTGACCTTCCTGGTCCTGACCGTCGTCAGCGACACTGGGGCGTACGCGGTCGGCTGGAAGTTCGGCAAGCACCGGCTCGCTCCGCGCATCAGCCCTGGTAAGACCCGGGAAGGGATGCTGGGTGCCATCGTCTTCGCCGTGGTGGCGGGAGCGCTGTGCACGCACTTCCTCATCGATGGCGGTACCTGGTGGCAGGGGCTGATCCTCGGCTTCGCGGTCGCCGTCAGCGCCACACTGGGCGATCTGGGCGAATCCATGATCAAGCGAGACCTCGGGATCAAGGACATGGGCTCGCTGCTGCCGGGGCACGGCGGAATCATGGACCGGCTTGACTCTCTCCTGCCGACGGCACCGGTGGTCTGGCTGTTGCTGGTGATCTTCGTCGGGGCTGGGTGAGGTAGCGCCACTGTCCGGGTGCGTCGGCTGTGCGGTGGTACGCGGTTCGTTACGGGGCGCGGGGCACGAGGGCCGGGCGGGGGGTGCGCGGGTTCCCGCATGGCACGTCGGGGTGCGGGTCCCTACGTAGGGCCTGGGCTGGAGCGTGGAGGGGCGGGCTCTCGTAGGTGGTGCGTTGAGGTTTGTCGTGGTGCCGGCGTACGGGGCGCGGAGCACGGGGCCGACGCAGGGGGGACGGTGCCTGGGTACTCGTTTGATCTGGACCGGGGCACGGTGCATGGAGGATGGCGGGGCGCGTGCGGTGCGTGGAGTGCAGAGGACGGGGCGCGGGGCCGAGTGTGGTTCCCCGCCTCGCGGACTCGGAGCCGGCGAGATGGCTCTGAAGTCGGGCGCGGTGCAGCCGTGTGCGGAGCATGATGTGCCCTATCTCCAGTAGCCGGTGGACGTACAGGTCGCTCCAGTCCTTGCTGCGGCCGGTCGACGTGGCCTTGAGCTGTGGTTTTGGGCGGGGCGGGGACGTCCGCAGATGAGCGGCCTGTTCCACCCCGTACGTCTGCGACACTGGATGAACCATGCCTGTACCTGGAGAACTCACTTTCGCCGCGCCGCGCGGAGCCAAGAAGCCGCCGCGGCACATCGCTGACCTCACCCCCGCCGAGCGTCGTGAGGCCGTGGCCGCGATCGGCGAAAAGCCGTTCCGCGCGGGGCAGGTTTCCCGGCACTACTTCGCCCGCTACGCGAGCGACCCGGTGAGCTGGACCGACATCCCCACCGCGGCACGCGAGAAGCTGGCTGCCGAGCTACTGCCGGACTTGATGAACGTGGTCAGGCACATCAGCTGTGACGCCGACACCACCCGCAAGACGCTGTGGCGGCTTCACGACGGGACTCTGGTCGAGTCCGTGCTGATGCGTTATCCGGACCGGGTCACGATGTGCATCTCGTCACAGGCTGGCTGCGGTATGAACTGTCCTTTCTGCGCCACGGGGCAGGCGGGGCTGGACCGTAACCTGTCCACCGCCGAGATCGTGCACCAGATCGTCGATGGCATGCGCGCTCTGCGCGATGGCGAGGTGCCTGGCGGGCCGGCGCGGTTGTCGAACATCGTCTTCATGGGCATGGGAGAGCCGCTTGCCAACTACAAGCGGGTCGTGGGCGCCATTCGGCGGCTGACCGACCCAGAGCCGGACGGCCTAGGCCTCTCCCAGCGTGGGATCACCGTCTCCACAGTCGGACTGGTCCCGGCGATGCTCCGGTTCGCCGACGAGGGCTTCACCTGCCGTCTGGCGGTGTCGTTGCACGCGCCGGACGACGAACTGCGCGACACCTTGGTGCCGGTGAACACCCGCTGGAAGGTACGCGAGGTCCTGGACGCGGCGTGGGAGTACGCAGAGAAGTCAGGGCGTCGAGTGTCCATCGAGTACGCCCTGATCAGAGACATCAACGACCAGGCCTGGCGCGCCGATCTGCTCGGCAAGCTGCTGCGCCGCCGGCGGGTACACGTAAACCTCATCCCGCTCAATCCCACGCCAGGATCGAAGTGGACCGCATCGCGGCCCGAGGACGAGCGTGCGTTCGTCGCGGCGCTTGAGGCACACGGGGTACCCGTGACGGTTCGGGATACCCGTGGGCAGGAGATCGATGGGGCTTGCGGGCAATTGGCGGCCTCCGAGCGCTGACGGAGCACGGGGCACGGAGCCGGTGCCCCGGCTCCGTATTCTGCGCCGGCTCCGTGCCCCGTATGTCCCGCGCGCAGTGTTTGTCACCCGCGTGCTCCGTTCTGCTGCGTAGCACGCGGCGGACGTGGGGCCGGCATGGCGCAGGTGCGAGGGAAGAGCGCTGATACGGTTCCGCAGTACCGTTTTGTCGAACAAAAGAACACTTCCGACAGGGGAGCGCGTCACGCGCTGAGAGTGCGGCACCGTATGGGCCGCAGACCCTCGGACCTGATCCGGGTCATACCGGCGTAGGGAGTCAACGTACTGATGATCAGTCACCTTCGGCGTGCCGTCGGCACCGCCTTGCTTGGCGCGCTCGGTGCCGCGACCCTGGCCGCGTGCGGAGGCTCCGATAGCGAATCGGACTCCAAGACGGTCACCGTCGTATCGCACGACTCCTTCGAGGTGTCCAAGACTGTGCTGAGCAAGTTCACCGCGCAGACCGGCTACAAGGTGAAAGTGGTGCGGGGTGCGGACGCCGGGGCGGCCGTGAACCAGGCGATCTTGTCTAAGGGCAATCCACAAGGCGACGTCTTCTTCGGCGTGGACAACACCTTGCTGTCCCGCGCCCTGGACGAAGGCGTCTTCACTAAGTACCGCGCCAAGGACCTCAACCATGTGCCAGAGGACCTCCAGCTCGACGCAGCGAAGCACCGCGTCACTCCCGTGGACACCGGCGACATCTGCGTCAACTACGACCGGAAATTCTTCGCTGACAAGAAGCTCGCCCCGCCGAAAACCTTCAACGACCTGATCAAGCCCCAGTACAAGAACATGCTGGTCACCGAGAACGCCGCCACCTCATCACCCGGGTTGGCCTTCCTTCTCGGCACGGTCGGCACGTACGGCGACGACGGCTGGCAGAGTTACTGGAAGAAACTGAAGGACAACGGGGTCGAGGTCGTCGATGGCTGGGAGCAGGCATACAACGACCGATTCTCGGGCTCCGGCGGTGGGGCGGGCAAGGGGGACAAGCCACTAGTTGTCTCGTACGCGTCCAGCCCGCCAGCTGAGGTCGTAGGTGTTGAGCCACAACCCAAGGAAGGGCCGACAGGCGTAGCCGCCGGAACATGTTTCCGACAGATCGAGTTCGCCGGATTGCTCGATGGGGCGAAGAACGCCAAGGGCGGCAAGGCGCTGCTGGACTTCATGTTGAGTAAGGCCTTCCAGGAGGACGTGCCGGTCAAGATGTACGTCAACCCCGTGCGCAAGGGGGCGAAGTTGCCCGAGGTGTTCACCAAGTACGGTCAGAAGATCGCCGAGCCGGCCACTGTGGCGCCGGAGAAGATCACGAAGAATCGCGAGCAGTGGATCAAGTCGTGGACTTCGCTCGTCGTGAGGTGAGCGATGATCCGAGGGCCGGCGCGGCGCATGGGGCACGGAGCACGGAGCACGGGGCCAGCGACGCGGTTGCACCAGACACGGAGCGGAACGTACGGGGCGCGGGCACGGGGCCTGGCGCACGGCGCACGGGGGAAAGCCGGCGCGGGCGACGGACCAGGCGGACCACGGTGCTTCGTCTTGGCCTCATGGCGATCCCTATCGGGTTCTTCGGGCTCTTCTTCGGTTATCCGGTTGCCGCGATCACCGCTCGCGGGCTCCATACCGGCGGCGCATGGCACTTCGATCGGATCGGTGAGGTCCTCAGTGACCCAGACGTGCTGCATGTGCTGTGGTTCACCGTCTGGCAGGCCGCCGCCTCGACAGCACTGACGCTGGCCCTCGCGTTGCCGGGCGCCTATGTATTCGCGCGCTTCGAATTTCCCGGCAAGCAGATACTGCGGGCAGTGGTGACGGTGCCCTTCGTCCTGCCCACGGTGGTCGCGGGCTCAGCGTTTCTCGCCCTATTGGGGCGCGGCGGACTGCTGGATGATCTGTGGGGCTTCCGGCTGGACACGACCGTATGGGCGATCTTGCTCGCGCACGTCTTCTTCAACTACGCCGTGGTCGTACGCACCGTCGGCGGGCTGTGGGCCCAACTCGACCCGCGACAGGAGGAAGCAGCGCGCGTGCTGGGAGCCGGACGGTTCAGCGCATGGCGCATGGTGACGCTTCCCGCGCTCGGCCCGGCTGTTGCCGGGGCCGCGCTCATGGTCTTTCTTTTCACCTTCACTTCCTTTGGCGCCATCCAGATCCTGGGCGGTCCGCGCTACGCCACGCTGGAGGTGGAGATCTACCGGCAGACCGCCCAACTCCTGGACCTGCCGACTGCCGCTGTTCTCACGCTCACACAGTTCGTCGCAGTCGCACTACTGCTCGTCGTACACGCCTGGACCGTGCGGCGCCGGGAGAGCACGCTACGGCTCGTGGACGCCTCCCAAACGGCGCACCGTCCGCGCGGCGTGGGGCAGTGGGGGCTGCTAGCGAGTGTCCTCGCCGTCATCGCTCTGCTGATCCTTCTACCGCTCGCCGTCTTGGTGGAACGGTCGTTCTCCGGGCCCGACGGCTATGGGCTCGCCTTTTATGAGGTGCTGGCCTCGGCCGAAGAAAGCGGCGGGACCTTCGTTGTCGCGCCCCTGGACGCGCTGTGGAACTCGCTCCGGTACGCGGCGGTTGCGACCCTCATCGCGCTCCTCGTCGGCGGGCTCGCTGCCGCGGCGCTCACCGTACGGGGCCCACGAGGCGCGGAACCGTCGCACGCGGGGCGGTTGGTAAGGAGCTTCGACGCGCTGTTGATGCTGCCGCTCGGTACCTCGGCCGTCACCGTGGGCTTCGGGTTTCTGATCACTCTGGACGAGCCACCCTTGGACCTCCGAGCGTCGTGGTTCCTGATCCCTCTGGCACAAGCTCTGGTAGGAGTGCCGTTCGTCGTACGGACCATGTTGCCGGTGCTCCGTTCGGTGGACGACCGGCTGCGTGAGGCCGCGACCGTGCTCGGAGCGTCGCCCCTCCGTGTGTGGCGGGAGGTGGACCTACCCATGATGCGCCGAGCGCTGCTGATCGCCGCGGGTTTCGCGTTCGCCGTCTCCCTCGGAGAGTTCGGCGCGACCGTCTTCATCGCCCGGCCTGACAATCCCACCCTGCCAGTGGCCGTGGCTCGCTTCCTGGGCCGTGCGGGTGAACTCAACTATGGGCAAGCCATGGCGCTGAGCACCATCTTGATGGTGGTCTGTGCGACTGCCCTGCTAGCGCTTGAGCGCCTTCGCACCAACCGTTCGGGAGAGTTTTAGATGGCGTCGCTACGTAAGAGGCTGGCCGTGGCTCGCGGCGAGACCCAGCGCCCGGAACGAAAGCGGAGCGCACTACCAGCGCCAGCGGAGCAGCCAGCGCACACGGAACTTCCCGAAGACGAAGGCCGCTGCCAGAACGAGGCACGGAGCGCGGAGGTTCAGGGCGACGGGGCACGGGGCACGGCAGCATCTGGCCCAAGAGCACGGAGCGATGGGGCGCCGAGTGACGCCGATGAGGACCGAGGGGACGGTGCGCCGGGCTTTGAGGCACGGATCACGAAGGGGCGAGCGCGAAACGGCGTTACACGAGGCGGGAAGGACACCCAGGATTCAGCGTTGCTGCGCTTGGACGGGGTCACGGTCCGATTTGGCGATCGGCTCGCCGTGGACGCGGTGGATCTGGCTGTCGCTGAGCGCGAGACCGTGTGTGTACTGGGGCCCAGCGGTAGCGGCAAGTCAACGCTGCTTCGAGTGGTCGCCGGCCTACAGCCCGCGGACAGCGGGCGGGTTTGGCTTGCGGGGCGTGACCAGGCAGGCGTAGCCGCGCACCGTAGGGGTGTTGGCCTGATGTTCCAGGACCACCAGTTGTTCCCGCAGCGCGACGTGGGCGGCAACGTCGCCTTCGGCCCAAGGATGCGGAGGGCGGGGCGCGCGGAAGCGGATCGCACCGTTGCCGACCTTCTTGAACTGGTCGGCATGCCAGGGGCGCAACGTCGAGCCATTGCCGCGTTGTCGGGAGGGGAGCAGCAGCGGGTAGCGCTGGCCCGTGCACTTGCGCCCCGACCGAAGCTGCTCATGCTGGATGAGCCGCTGGGCCAGCTTGACCGGGGCCTTCGGGAACGGCTCGTAGTGGAACTTCGGCAGATGTTTCACCAGTTGGGTACGACGGTGCTCGCGGTCACCCACGACCAGGGAGAGGCGTTCGCCCTCGCTGACCGCGTGGTGGTGATGAGGGATGGCCGTATCGCCCAGGTGGGTACTCCCCTTGAGGTCTGGCAGCGCCCCGCTTCTGAGTTTGTGGCCCGATTTCTCGGCTTCGACAACGTGGTTGAGGCGACTGTGCGCGGCGCGTACGCCGAAACGTCGTGGGGGAGCCTTCCGGTGCCTGCCGGCACGGCGCCAGGCCGGTGCCAACTTCTGATTCGCCCGACAGGCGTGCGGCTGACCGGCGATGAGCACGGCCTCCGCTGTGAGGTGCAGGCAAGGACGTTCCGGGGCGGCCTGGGGGTCTCCCTGCTCCTGCGACCCGAGCAGGGGCCAACGCTGGAGGCGGCGTGTTCGCTGCGGGAAGCTCCTGCGGAGGGGGACCGAGTGAACGTGGAGTTCATGGCGGAGGACGTCGTCGTGCTGGGTGACGTGGCGTAAGGCGAAGGCTCAGCTTGGCCACGGCGGAGGGCGGCCGGTGTCCTGTCACCGAGGTGGTGCACGGGGCACGGGGCACGGGGCCTCGGGATGGGTTGGATGGGGCGCGGGGCGCGGGGCAGTTGCGCGGATGCACGGGCACGGGGCACGGGGCGATGAGAACTGTGATGCGTGGGGGTGGCGACCTACGGTGATGCTTAAGGTCATGCGGCCGGAGGCGTCAGGGCCCCTACTGGGCGTCTCTGAGTTGATCGTGCCTTGGCCTTGGCGCCGCAGGCGCTGGTGTTGTCAGGGGCGGCGGTACCAGGCAGCCGCCCGTATGGGTCCGCTACGCCGCTGCCATGCGTGCTAGTGCCGCGGGGGCGTCGTCAACGGACTCGACCAACTCGATGCGATGAACCATCGAGCGACCTTCGGCCAGAGCTTGAAGCAGCGGCCACGTAGGCAGCCTTCGTGTCCAATGGTCGCGGTTCACCAGGACCATCGGTGTGGGCGCGCCGCGCGACTCGTAGTAGTTCGGGGTCGCGTTGTCGAAGATCTCCTGGACCGTACCGGCGGCGCCGGGGAGGAAGACCACACCGGCATTGCAACGGGCGAGCAGCCCGTCTTCACGCGTGGCGTTGGCGAAATACTTGGCGATGTGTGAGGCGAAGGCATTGGGTGGCTCGTGTCCGTAGAACCAGGTCGGTATGCCGATCGAGGTTCCGCCGTCTGGCCAACGGTCGCGCACATCGAATGCGGCCTTCGCCCAGTGCCCCACAGAGGGCGCGAAAGAAGGGGCCTTGGCCAGAAGTTCCAGCGCCTCGCCGAGCATCTCGCCGGCGAACGAAGCGGCGTACGCGCCAAGGTTCGCGGCCTCCATCGCACCAGGGCCACCGCCGGTGGCTACCGTCAGCCCCGCGCGGGCGAGGGAACTACCCAACCGAGCAGCGCCCGCGTAGTCATCGGAGCCGCGTTCTAGCGCGTGTCCGCCCATCACACCGACCACTCGTGAGCCCAAGAGGTGTTCGTCTAGCGCGTCGGACACCGCGTCGTCGTGAATGCTGCGGAGCATCGAGGCGAATATGTCGCCATCCGTCTTGGTGCGCTGAAACCAGGTATAGGAGCGAGCGTCCGGCGTGTACTCGTATCCGCGTGCCAGCCCGGTGAATAGCTCCGTAGGTGAGTAGAGCGCTCCGCGATATGGATCAAACGGAAGGTGTGGCACTGGCGGGAAGACGAGGGCGCCGCCGGCCCGAACCTTCGCTGCCGCCTCGGGCTGCATCGGACAGCCCAGAAAGACCGCTTCGGTGGTGTCCGCGGCCAGGAGAGCAAACGTGCGTTCCGTCAGATCCACCGACTGGATTCGGAACCCCGCGAGCGAGCCTGAAGTAACGGCTTCGTCGAATTCCGCTAGGGACTCGATCTCGTGGTCGTTATGGGCGGCGTTGGCGGCGCGGTCGGTAGGCACGCGGTCATGCTAGGCCCGTCTGCGGTCATGCGGACTGCTCGGTTCTCAGGGATTGACACCATGAGGGGGCGCCGCGTCGTGGCGGATGTGGAAGGGCGGTGGTGAAGGGCTCGGCGGCGATGAGCACCTGCGGTCGCACCGGCAAGAGACGTTGTGCGCCGGACGCGAGAGGCGGGGCGCGAGACAGGAGTGCGGGACAGCTTGGGAGAGGGGGAGCGGTGTCTACGGGGACACGCACGGGGTCCTACCGCCATCGCGGCGGTGTGTTGTTTAGGTAGTTGCCGGCCCGCGGGACGCTCTCTACGGAGCACGGAGCACGGAGCACGGAGCACGGAGCACGGAGCACGGAGCACGGAGCGTGCGGAGCCGCGACGGCGCCTACGAGGCACGGAGCCTGCGGCGTGCTGCCATTGGGCGGGGTGATCTTGGGCCGTTCGTCAGCAGAGCGAAATGTGCGTACCTGATAATTTCCCTACCAGATGGACGCGCATGACGCCTGATTCCCCTCGTGGTGTGAACCGATTGCCAGGCCTTCCACTACGTACGGCGGACTTTCCGGCTGTTTCAGCATGTGAGCGGCATCGTCACAAGCTCGGCCACGATCCAAGTGAGGACAGCCAACGCTGTGAACACGGTTGCTCCGCGAAGCGTGTCCGCCTGACGGCGTAGAGAGCGAGGGGCTCCGAGGCAGAGGAGGGCGTTGGTGGAGTCCGCACGAGCGTTTGTGGTCTCCAGCGCCGTGATCAGGGCTGTGGCGGTGATGCATCCCATGACCAGTGCGACACCAAGCCCTGTCAAAGGCCCCAGGAGACGCTCGACTGTCAGGTTCGGTACTGCGTTGCAGAGCCGGACAGCGACGTAGGTAGTAGAGGCGACGGCACACAGTGCGCCGAGGGGACGCCCGAGTCGGCCTGCCTCTTCTTGCAGAGCGCGCCCGGCTAACAGTCGTACGGCGCCAGGACGTCCCATCGCAAGCAGACTGCCACAGCCACGGATGAGCGCGGGCCCGACCAGTACGAGGCCCAAGGCGGCTAGGAGCCAGGCAGCCGATACCGCGGCAGCGGCCCCGGTCAGATGCCCGGGCACCGGAATCAGGTCGTGGATGTCGGCCGCATCGCGGCTGGCGTACGCCGTAAGTGCCAGTCCTGCCAGGAGCAAGGCAGTGCCCCAGACAAGTCTGGATGTCTCCGTGGTGGCTACGGGTGGCATGGCGCGGGGCGCAACGTAGGTAGACGGCGATCGCGGAACAACGGTGGGTTCTGCCAACGGTGCTGTAGTGGGCGGCGGAGAGGATACTGCCGCGCCGCTTCCAGCGGTTGTTGCGCGGATGGCGCTATGGGGCGGGGCGGTTCCGGCGGGAATTGGGCTCGATCCCTGGGACGCGTACAGGGCAATGGGGGCGATAGGAACGGGGCCCGGCGCGTCCTCAGATGGTGGTTGCGGCTCGCCCTGTAGCGGCCGTGTATGGCACCGTCCTGCTGCCGTGGGTGTGCGCTGGCTGAGCGCGATGGCCATTGCGGCGCTGGTGGGCACTACAGCGAGCAGGGTGAGTACGGCGCCGACGGGGAGCCTGTGGCCCACGGCTAGGGCGTCAAGAGTGGGGGCGTTGAGGGGCGAGCCGAGGACGCTGCCACGTAGGAACAGAAAGGCCAAGAGCGCCAGTGCACTGCCGACACCACAGACCAGGGCTGTTGAAGCGGCGGCGAGCACGGCGCGCCCGAATGATCCGCAGCCAGCGGCGGACAGTCCCGGTGCGGGGCAAAAGACCGATTCGGTGCGGTTGACGGCGACCGCGAGCTGAACGGTCGCCGCGAGCGGGGCAACGCACCACAGCAGTCGAGCGAGGCAGGCGGACTTCTCGTACGGGTGGGCCAATGCGTAGCCAAGAGCGCACAACAGCAGAAAGCCGGCTCCCGCGGCGGCTGCGGCGACCAGCGACCGACGCACTTGGGTCGCTGGGCCAGCACCAAGAGCTAGACGGAGACTGAGCACGCTGTGCTGCCTTCCGCGTCAGGGCCTGGCGTGATCCCGCCTCGGCGGCCGTCAAGTAGGGCGATGGAGCGGTCGGTGAGTGGGTCTGCCTCAGGGCCTTGACTGGTGAGAATCACGGTGATGCCGTGGGAACGCGCCGCTGTGGTGATGGTGCGTAGCACCTGGCTGCTGTCCGAGCCGTGCAGTGGCGCGGTGGGCTCATCGGCGAACAGGACGGTGGGTTCTGCGGCGAGCGCCCTGGCGACCGCAACACGCTGTCGCTGCGACTGGAGGAGCACGACAGGCCGGCTAAGGGCACAGTCACCCACATCCAGCCGGTCGAGCCATTCGCGTGCTGTGTTTCTGGCGCTCCTTCGCCCCCTACCTCGGAGCATGAGGGGCAGCGCAGCGTTCTCCCAGGCGTTCAATTCCGGTACGAGACAGGGCTCCGGGGCGATCCATGCGAAATGGTTCCGGCGTAGTTGTTCGCGCGCCGTATTCGTCAGAGTGTGGACTGGGCCGCTGTTGAACCACACCTCGCCACTTTCTGGCAGGAGCTGGCCGGACAGGCAACGGAGCAAAGTCGTCTTGCCGGAGCCACGGGGCCCGATGATCGAGAGAATTTCTCCTTCTCGAACGCCGAGGGAGAGTCCTGTCAGGGCGGGCGATCCGTGGTACGTGTAGGTCAGGGCACGGGCCCACAGCACATCGTTGTCCGGCGGAGCCACCATGGCGTTACCTCGGTTGCTGACGATTGTCCGCGTTCCCCTGGCTGAGTGAACGAAGACAGGGACGATCGGTCACTGGCACGGTAAGGACTCGTACGGTGGAACAACGGCCAGGCGCGGCGCTGAGACGGTTTCGTTCCTTCGAACAGCCCTCGGATGCTCGTGTCCGCGGCTTGCTGGGGTATGTGCCGATCCGGCGATGTCTGCGCATGTAGGGCGCCGTATCGACCCCGCGACGGCCAGCACGGTGACTCGAATAAGCCGGGGCGCCGTACGGGGGAGAGGCGGGCCACTGGATGAGCGAAGCGTGGTCGTGGGTGAGCCAGGCGAGCAAACGCCCGGGGCTGGGCCCGGCGGCCGAGGGACCAGCGCCGCGGTTGTGGGGCGTCTGCCTGGGCCGGTCAGGGGTTGCAGGTTCACCAGCCCCGAGCACACTGCCGTTGACGGAGCACGGAGCACGGAGCACGGAGCACGGAGCACGGAGCACGGAGCACGGAGCCTGCGGTACGCGGATGGTGCCTCAACGTGGGCAGCCCCGTAAAGAACAAAGCGCCCTGGGGCAACCCGCGGTAGGCAACGGCGCGGGAGATGACCTTGTACTTGGTGCGGTTGCCCGTCAGCTCGTGGCACCGCATCGTGAGCTTCCACGCTGACCGGGCCTCGTCTGCGCCACGTACAGCCCGGTCAGGCCATTGAGGTAGCGCTTGCCTGGTTCGTAGATGCGGGTGCCTTCACCACGCACGATGGCGGCCACGGGGGCGCTCCCGTGCGGCGACATGCGAGCGAAGTGCATCTACAGGTAGTCGTACGCCTTCTTGAAGTTGCTTGCGGTGGCGGCGTCGGTGCGCATGGCTATCTCGTTCCCCAGGTGTAGGTCTGCTTCCGGAGCTTGAGGTAGATGAAGCTCTCAGTGGAACGCACGCCGGACAGCGTGCGAATCCGCTTGTTGATCATTTCCAGGAGGTGGTCGTCGTCCTCGCAGACGATTTCGACGAGGAGGTCGAAGGAACCAGTGGTGACGACGACGTACTCCACCTCTTCCATGGCAGTCAGGGCGTCGGCCACCGGATCGAGGTCGCCTTCGACGTTGATGCCGACCATCGCCTGGCGTCGCAATCCGACGGTGAGCGGGTCGGTGACGGCGACGATCTGCATCACGTTCTGGTCGAGCAGTTTCTGGACGCGCTGCCGGACCGCTGCCTCGGAGAGGCCCACGGCCTTGCCGATAGCGGCGTACGGGCGGCGCCCGTCCTCCTGGAGTTGCTCGATGATCGCCAGTGAGACGGGGTCGATCGAGGGCGAGCTGTTTTTGTCGGATGTGGCCACGCGCCTCACTGTGCACGAGGACTCGACTGTGTCACAACTCCGTAGCGCGGTAATTCGTGGAATCATGCTGCCTGAACGACTGTTTTCGTTGCCTCTGGCGAGTGGGTATGTCGAAAGCGTTACCTGGGCGGTTAGGGTGGGTGTCTCATCTATCGGACACCAGGCAGGGAGGGGTGGCTGTGACCACCGAGCTGCGTCGTTTGCGCAACTACATCGACGGGGAGTTCCGGGACGCCGCCGACGGGCGGACCACGGAGGTGGTCAACCCGGTCACCGGCGAGCCGTACGCCACCGCTCCGCTGTCCGCCGCAGCAGACGTGGACGCCGCCATGGCTGCTGCCGAGGCGGCTTTCCCTGCCTGGCGGGATCTGACCCCGGCCGAGCGGCAGAAGGTTCTCCTGAAGGTCGCTGACGCCTTCGAGGAGCGCGCGGAGGAGTTGATCGCCGCCGAGTCGGAGAACACCGGCAAGCCGATCGGCCTGACGCGGACAGAGGAAATCCCGCCGATGGTCGATCAGATCCGTTTCTTCGCGGGCGCGGCCCGGATGCTGGAGGGGCGTTCGGCGGGCGAGTACATGGAGGGGCTTACCTCGATCGTCCGGCGCGAGCCGATCGGCGTCTGTGCACAGGTGGCTCCGTGGAACTACCCGATGATGATGGCCGTGTGGAAGTTCGCCCCAGCCCTTGCGGCGGGCAACACGGTCGTTTTGAAGCCCTCGGACACCACCCCGGCCTCGACCGTCCTGATGGCCGAGATCATCGGCGGCGTACTGGCCGACCTCGGTCACTCGAAGGGCGTCTTCAACGTCGTGTGCGGTGATCGTGACACCGGCCGTCTAATGGTGGAGCACCCCGTGCCCGCCATGGCCTCCATCACCGGCTCCGTGCGTGCGGGGATGCAGGTTGCCGAGAGCGCTGCGAAGGACCTCAAGCGGGTGCACCTGGAGCTCGGCGGCAAGGCTCCGGTCGTAGTCTTCGAAGACGTCGACATCGCGAAGGCTGTCGAGGACATTTCGCTGGCGGGCTTCTTCAATGCGGGCCAGGACTGTACCGCCGCGACCCGGGTGCTGGTGCACGAATCGATCCACGATGAGTTCGTTACGGCGTTGGCCAAGACTGCCGCCGACACCAAGACGGGGGCCCCGGACGACGAGGACGTGCTGTACGGCCCGCTCAACAGCGCCAACCAGCTCGCCCAGGTGTCCGGTTTCATCGACCGGCTCCCGGCGCACGCGAAGGTCGAGGCGGGTGGCCGGCGGGTCGGGGACAAGGGCTACTTCTACGCCCCTACCGTTGTGTCTGGCCTCAAGCAGGACGACGAAATCATCCAAAATGAGGTCTTCGGCCCCGTCATCACCGTCCAGTCCTTTACCAGCGAAGAACAGGCCATCACCTACGCCAACGGGATCGAGTACGCCCTGGCGTCGTCCGTGTGGACCAAGAACCATGCGCGCGCCATGCGGCTCTCCAAAGCCCTGGACTTCGGCTGCGTGTGGATCAACACCCACATTCCGCTGGTAGCCGAGATGCCACACGGCGGCTTCAAAAAGTCTGGCTACGGCAAGGACCTGTCGTCGTACGGCTTCGAGGACTACACGCGCGTCAAGCACGTGATGACGTCGCTGGACGGCTGACGGGTGACGGCCGGGACCTGCTGGCCTTGAGCTGAGGGTGGGCGGCCGAGCGCTGTAGTCAGCCGACTGAGGGCCTGGTCCGATGATGAGACTGGCACGCCTCATGCCGTGGGGCAGACGGTGTCTTGCCGCGTCTTGGTGCTGGCGTGGAGAGGGGCCGGCCCTCGATGGCGCCTGCTTGGCATCGGCTGACGCATGAGCGCCGGTTGGCTGTGGCTTTGGGGGCCGGGGGTGTTGACGAAGGCGGGCTGGTCTCGTGCGAGCGCGTACGAGACCAGCCCGCTTAGAGCCTGTCGGGTGGCTGATCATGTGCGGAGTGTGTTGGTAGTGATCCGCTGTGCGGGCATGGTGACGGCCCCGGAATGATCACGTGGTGTGTGCCAGTGCGACAACTCCGAGGCCGTCAGCGGTCCATGCTATCCGTCCAGCCTGACCGATGAGATGTGGGAGATCATCCAGCCCCTTCTTCCCGTGCGTGACCTGCGCAAAGGCGGCGGAGTGCGCGAGTATGGGGACCGGCTGGTGCTCGACTCGGTCTTCTACGTGCTGCGCTCGGGCTGTCAGTGGCGGATGCTCCCGCGCGATCTGATGCCCTGGGACGCGGCCCACCGCTGGTTCACCACGTGGCGCCGGGACGGCACCTGGGACCGCGTCCACGGCGAGCTCCGCAGCTGGGTGCGGATCGCGGCCGGCCGCGATCGTGAGCCGTCGGCTGCCGTGATCGACGCCCAGTCGATCAAGACCAGTGAGGGCGGCGAGGCACGCGGCTTCGACGCAGGCAAACGAACGACGGGGCGAAAGCGACACGTGATCGTCGACACGATGGGCCTGCTGTTGGTCGTCGCCGTTACTTCCGCGTCCGTGCAGGACCGGGCCGGAGGCCGGATCGTCCTGACCCGGCTCGCCGCCGGCTTCCGCACCGTTGCTCTGGTGTGGGCCGACGGCGGATACGCCAACTCCGTTGATTCCACACTGCTTTCATGGGCCCGTGACGCGCTGAACCTGGTCGTGGAGATCGTGAAGCGCACTGACGATGTCAAGGGTTTCAAGGTCCTGCCTCGTCGCTGGGTGGTGGAGCGAAGTTTCGGCTGGCTGGTCCGCAACCGTCGGCTGGCCCGTGACTACGAACGCCTGTCCGCGACCTCTGAAGCCATGATCAAGGTCGCGATGATCCGCCTCATGCTCGTCCGACTCGTCGGGCAGCCTTCACGGTGGAGCCATGACTCCCAACGCAAGGCCGCCCGATCCACGACCGTCGAGGACCTAATCACTGCGTAGTCAACCGGCCACCCGACAGGCTCTTAGGCGCGCAGGGCAGACCGCACCGCGACGAGTCGAGACCAGGCATGCCGGTTTGGTATGGGCTGGGGTCGGTTGGAGCCCGGGCGGCGTCGCAGCTTTGTGGGCGTGGTGTGCGACGGGCGGGGCATGGCGCGTGATGCCGGGCAATACGGGGCACGGGGCACGGAGCACCACGGGGCACGGGGCACGGAGCACGGGGCACGGGGCACGGAGCACGGGGCACGGGGCACGGGGCACGGGGCACGGAGCACGGAGCACGGAGCACGGAGCACGGAGCACGGAGCACGGAGCACGGAGCACGGAGCACGGAGCACGGAGCCTGACTTCACTGCCGTGGGGCAGCGGTGGCCAGCCGCCGAATGTCGGTGACGTCAGCTTGGTGACAGGTGACAGGTGACAGATCGGGTGGGTAGACGTCACCGACCGGGGTGTTACTGGTTTTCGGGTGTCTCCCGCTGGATGAGTGTGCACAGTGCGCTGATGCGGTTCGTTGTGATCCCGTCTACGCCTGCACGGAGCAACCGCCGCATCGTGCGCTTGGTGTCCGCTGTCCATGCGGAGACCAACATGCCGTCGGCGTGTGCCCGTTCCACCAGAGCTGAAGAGACGATCCCGAACCGGTAGTTGAGCCAGCGGGGGCGCAGTTCCGCGACGAGTTCAGGGTGTGGAGGAGCGAGCGTCGTCCAGGTGAAGGCGATTTCGGCATCGACATCGGCCCGTCGCACGGCTCGTAGGGCTGCAAGGTTGCCGCAGTAGTAGACGCGTTCCATCGCGTCTGCGTCCCGTACCGTGGCGAGTACCGCAGGCACTGCTGATACGGCGGGCAGATCAATCATCGTGCGAGCTGTATGCGTGTCCTTAGTCATCTCGATCAGCGTGTCGCGCAGTGTGGGTACCCCGCCGCCGGTGACTGCCCACACCTCGTCCGCGGTGAGGTCCGCGAGCGGACGGTCGTGTCCCCACAGCCGTTTGAGAGTTGCGTCGTGCAGCAGCACGGGCACGTTGTCGCGGGTGACCCGTACATCGATCTCCACCGCGTCGGCGCCCGCGCGCAGCGCGGAGCGGATCGAGGCCAGCGTGTTCTCGCGCTGCTCGTACGGATTGCCGCGATGGGCGACGGCGGTGAAGCGGCTTACGCGTGGTGTGGTCCTGGTGAACATGCGCACTATTGTCACCTCGGCGCCCATCGAGCGTGCCGCCACGGCGCGCTCTGTACTGCCGTTCAGCGCGCTGATGTCCCGGCGGGCCCCTCCCTGTCGCGGGTCCACCCACCGGCGCACACAAGCTGAGGCACGGTGCCGCCGCGTATAAGAGTTGGCATGGGCGCCGTGCCCGGCACGGCGCCCGGAGCCCTCTCTGTGTTACGCCGTCGTCGCCGCTGTGTACGCGTTGATCTCCGCCGTCAGTTTGGCCTTGCCCGCGGTGTCGAGGAACGACGCCTCCACAGCGTTCTTCGCCAGCCCCGCCACCCCCACCGCGTCAAGGTCCAGCAGCCGCGCAGCCACGGCGTACTCCTTGTTCAGGTCGGTTCCGAACATGGGCGGGTCGTCGCTATTGACGGTGACCAGAACGCCCGCGGCAACCATTTCCCTGATCGGATGCTCGTCGAGCGTAGCCACGGCGCGCGTGGCGATATTAGACGTCGGACAGACCTCCAGTGGGATGCGGTGCTCCGCCAGGAACTGCAGCAGCTTCGGGTCCTGCGTGCTGGATGTGCCGTGGCCGATGCGCTCGGCACGTAGTTCGGTGAGGGCGTCCCAGATGGTCTGCGGCCCCGTGGTCTCACCAGCGTGCGGCACGCTGTGGAGGCCGGCCGCGATGGCGCGGTCGAAGTAGGGCTTGAACTGCGGGCGCGGTACGCCGATCTCTGGGCCACCCAGACCGAAGCTGACCAGACTGTCGGGCTGGAGGTCTAGCGCGATGCGCGTCGTCTCCTCCGCCGACTCCAAGCCCGCCTCGCCCGGGATGTCGAAGCACCAACGGAGCGATACGCCCAGCTCCGTCTCGGCCCCCTTGCGGGCGTCCTCGATCGCTTCCACAAACGCGACATCGGGTATGCCACGTCGGGTGGAGCTGAACGGGGTAACGGTCAGTTCGGCGTACCGGATGTTCTGTCGTGCCATGTCTCGGGCGATCTCATACGTCAGTAGCCGCACGTCGTCGGCATCACGGATCAGGTCTACAACGGCGAGATAGACCTCGATGAAGTGTGCGAAGTCGCGGAAGGTGAAGAAGTCGGCGAGTGTCGCCGGGTCTTTGGGAACCTTGGAATCCGGGTGTCGTGCGGCAAGTTCGGCGACGATACGGGGCGAAGCGGAGCCTACGTGGTGGACGTGCAGCTCGGCCTTCGGCAGCCCAGCGATGAAGGCGGTGACATCGGACAACAGAACCTCCTGGGAATGGCCCGGGAAGGGCACGTTTGGATCATCGTAGAACTGAGGCCCAGGCTCCGTGACAAACAGGGCATCATACGAACAGACGCCCGATGGGGGAACGATATGCCCGATCAGCCCAGCCAGCCCGGCCTCCCCGACCAGCTGAACCAGCCCGATGCGCCGCGCTCTGCGCCCGGCACGGACCCGCGCGATGGCGCTCCCTGGGCACCGCCCGAACAGCCGCGGGTACCGATGAGCGAAAGGCCGGCGGTCGAGCAGCCGATGGCCGGGCAGCCGAGGATGACAGCAGCGGCGGAGCCGGCCATGCTGGATTCTGGTTCGTCTGCGCCCGACCCCGTCCCCGGTGCGCACCACGCGGCCGGCGCGCTCAGCCCCCTTCCCACGGCGTGGACGGCGGATGGCGGACCTGGCGCCAGCGTGGTCCCTCCGCCGCCGCTGGCACCGACGGGGCCGGGGACGCCGAGCGCCTACCCGTACGAGGCCACACCGTACGCTCAGGTCAGCCATGGACAGGGCTCCGCCTACGGAGCCGGGAACTACGGCTACTCCCCGTACGGTGCGCCCCCCACGGGGCACAGCTACCCTCCGCGCTACGCGCCGTACGGTGCGGCCTGGGGCCACGGGGGGCGCTCATTGAACAACGCGCAGGGCACCGCCGCACTCGTGCTGGGGCTCGTCGGGCTGGCCCTGTTCTTCAGCATCGTCTTCGGCATCATCCTCGGCGTCCTGGCCATCGTCTTCGGGGCTCTCGGACGAGCCAAGGCGCAGCGCGGCGAGGCGAGTAACGGTGGCTCCGCATTGGCCGGGGTTGTTCTCGGGATCACTGCCTGCGCTGCGAGCGTGGTCATGATCTTCGTCTACATCGCGATCGGCCTCGACGAGGAGGCCAAAAAGGACGAACCCGGCGGGCCTCACGACAGCGCAGCCGTGCAGGCCCTCCAGAGCCCGCCGGAGGCAGTGCTGCCGGGCGCATAGCGGGGAACCGGCCATATGCCAGCCTCGCCCTGCAACAGTACGTGGCGGACGGGCGTGCGCTGCTGCGCTAGGGACATGCCGTATCCGCCTAATTCTTGTTCCTCAACGGAGGCTTCACGCGTATGCCTAACTGTCGTTTGAGGGCGGCACCTTGCGCTGGCCGTGGTGCCGCATGGGAGCGCCCGGGTCGCACATACTCAAGCTCCGTGCTCCGTGCTCCGTGCTCCGTGCTCCGTGCGGCGGAGCCCCGTGCCCGTGCTGAGGGGGCCGCTGCCTGGCGCCGCTCTGTGCTCCGAGCAGGGAACCGCCCGGCCCGTTGCACTTACGCCAGGCGGTGGCGCGCCTCCATCAAGGCGAAGCCCAGCAGGTTGAGTCCTTGCCACTGCTCCGGAGCTACCGTGCGATCGCCGGCGGCGGCCAGCCCGATGCCCCATACACGGTCTACGGGGCTCGTCTCGACCAGGACACGCGTACCTGCCCCCAACAGGTAGTCGCGCAGCGCCGGATGTTGCTCGAATTCGGCGACGCTTCCCCGGACGGCCAACTCGAAGCGTCGCTCGTGCCAGACAGCCCCGTTGCAGCCTCGTACTGAGCGGCCTGCCTTCTTGGCCTGCCCGGGGTGGGCTGCGCCGATTGCCCGCTGCTCCGCTTCCGCGTCACTGAACAGCCGGGCCTTGCCTGCCATCATCCAGTGCTCAGCCGTCGCGTAAGCGACCTCGTCGATCGTGAACGGGGCAGGCCACCACTGACTGAAGCGCTCGGCGCCCACGGTGCCGTCTCGACGTGGTTGGTGCCCCCAGAAACAGACGTACTCGAAGCGTTCTCCATCCGCCGCCCGCTTCACCAATTCCGCCACAGTCCCTGGCCCGCTGTGCTCGTTCACCGTGTCGGGGCTGGTCTTCGTTAGCGCCATGCGGACAATCTCGGCAGCAGCGTGGAACTTAGCCTTCCGCAGTGACCGCACCGGTCGTGAGGCAGGGCACTTCGCTCGCTGGTCCCGCAGCTTGAGAGGGGCTCGTCGCACAGAAAGCGGGAGGCGGCGCCACTTGCGCTGGCTCGGCCTTTGGGCCTGCGTGTGGGGCAGGAGGCACGGGGCACGGGGCACGGGGCACGGGGCACGGGGCCCATGCGACGCAGGAGTGGCGGACGGGGCGGGGCCCGGGCCTCACCGTCCGCCACTGTCGTCTCCTTACTTGCGCACGGCACATCGCCCGAGGCTGCAACCCGCATCACTACCGATTGGTAGCCGCAACCTGAGTAAGGAATGGCCAGGACCCTCTTCTCTCCCGTGAGGCGCACGACTACGCGGACACGACGAGAGGGAGAGGCAGAGGGCATGAGTGACGCGGGGGCGAGGAGTTCCGTTCGGTGGCTGGCATCGGCGGCATCCGACCCCGAGGCTTGCTTGGCGGATTGGGAGCGCAACCCGTTAGGGGTGGCGCTGTTGCCCGCGGGCCGGCTTTGGGATGTTTTGATCATGTCGGGGGAGGTAGGCGGCCCGACGTTCGACATGCTGAGTCGCAGTGTGGAGCGGCTCGGCCCGGTGCTGGCCGACTTCAGCGACTCGCAGGTGGGTTTCTTCGTGCCGCCGGGCACCGCCACACGGTGGGTGGCTACCGGGGTACGGGGCGTGGGGCACGGTGCCTGGCTCGTGGTGCCCTACCCGGGGCGGGCGACGGGGGGTGTTCGGTGGATCAATCCTCCGGACGGCTCCGGCACGCTTATCGGGTCGGCGGCGCTGGAGTTGGCGATGCGTGAGGCGGCGAGTCCTGAGCCGGCCCCTGGGGAGGGCGGCTGACGGTGAGCGCTCGGCGTACCGACCAGACGACGCAACCCAGCAGCAGAGCAGACAGACACCAACTGCCCAACACATCCAGCGGCCAGTGGTAGCCGCGCCGTACCAAGCCCAGGCCAATGGCCAGGTTCAGGCACATCAACCCGGCCAGCAGCCATCGCCACATGACGGGGCGGCAGGAGTCGGCGGTCCTTGTCGGGGATTTCGCGGACGCGTTGGCCGGCGCCCCGCGCGGTGCGCTAGCGCGAGCGACGGTGCGCGCGAAGACAGCGAGGAGGAAGACCGCGCCGTATCCGACGGCTGCTGTGGCCGCGTGGCCGGAAGGGTAGTAGCCGTTCCCGCTGGTGAAGGGAGTGCCGTCCGGTCCTGGCCGCTGCAGCCAGGCCTTCAGTGGGGCGACGAGCGCGGGTACGGCGCCCATCACGACCGCGGCGGCCAGTGGCGGCAGCCACCAAAGACGGGCCCTGGCCCGGTGGCCACACCATGCCCCGTACCCCATCGCTACCACGAGTACGGGCACCACGATCACGATGCTGCCCAGGTCGGCACAGAACTCGGCGATGGCCTCGGCAACGGACGAGGTGGAGAACCCTGACGGCACGGCTCCATGCCGCACCACGGAGCGACCCAGGCGCTCATCCACGGTGCGCAATGGACCGTCGGCGGCTACCTGCCAGGTGACGGTCGAGAAGAGCAGCGCAGCGGCGCCGAATACGAGAAAGAGTGCATAACCGAGGAAGGGCAGCCCCGGAACAAGGGGGGTGGTTCCGGGGCCGCCGGAGTGACCGGGGCGCCGCGCGCCCCGGGGGGTGTGGGGCGGGCGGCCATCCGATCGGTGAGGAGATCCAGAGCCAAAGACTCCAGTGGTGTGCGCCAAGGCGCGGCCGGAACGGGGCGTGGGATGCACCGGCCCGGCATCGCCCGCAGTCTCCTGCGAGCGGGGTGTTTCTCTCATCTGCGGGAACCGTACGCCAGGAGGGAGACGGCCGATAGCTGGATCACTCGTCCGACATTGCTCTCGCACATCTTCTTCACGAGGTGTGCTCGTCTTTCCGCGCCGCGCTGTACTCCCATGCCCTGGCCCCGTTCCTGTCCCTGCGAAGGCCTGTTCTGGTCCTCAGCGTCCCGGGCGAGGGCCGGCGGTGGGCGCGATAAACGCCACGCCAGCGCGGTAGTACGGGCCAGGCTCCGTCCGCGGGGCCGAGTCGGCTCCGTACGGGCCTCACGACCGCTTAGCTCCCCGCTTGGCCCCATACGGTGCCAGACGAGGTTGAGGGAGGCGGCGACGGTGCGCTGCGCTGAGTGGGACAGGGCCGGGGTTCGACGGTGGTCCTGCGGGCGCTGTCACAACCGGGCGAAGGCCTCCTCTAGGAGGTCGAGGCCCTCGTTCAGCAAGTCCTCGCCGATGACCAGTGGCGGCAGGAAGCGCAGCACATTGCCGTACGTACCGCAGGTGAGGACCACGAGACCGGCGGCATGACAAGCCTTGGCCAGTGCGCTGGTGGCATCCGGGTTCGGGTCCTTGGAGCCCGACTGCACCAGCTCGATGGCGATCATCGCGCCACGGCCGCGAACGTCGCCGATGATCTCGTACTTCTCCTGCATCGAGCCGAGTCGGCCCTTCATAACCTCCTCGATGCGCCGTGCTCGCGCGTTGAGGTCGAGCTCGCGCATCGTCTCGATCGAGCCGAGGGCCGCGGCACAAGCCACCGGATTGCCGCCGTAGGTACCGCCGAGACCGCCGCTGTGCGCCGCATCCATGATGTCGGCGCGGCCGGTGACCGCGGCAAGCGGCAGGCCGCCCGCGATGCCCTTGGCTGTGGTGATCAGGTCGGGCACGATCCCCTCGTCCTCGCACGCGAACCACTGGCCTGTTCGGCAGAAGCCGGACTGGATCTCGTCCGCGACGAAGACGATGCCGTTGTTGTTCGCGAACTCGACGATCTTCGGGAGGAAGCCCTTGGCGGGCTCGATGAAGCCCCCCTCGCCGAGCACTGGCTCGATGACGATGGCAGCCACGTTCTCTGCCCCGACTTGCTTGCTGATCATGTCGATGACCTGGTCAGCGGCCTCTTGCGCGCAGTTCTCGGCACCGGTCAGCCAGCGGTAGGGGTAGGCGACCGGAACCCGGTAGATCTCCGGCGCGAAGGGCCCGAAGGAGTGCTTGTACGGCATGTTCTTGGCGGTGAGCGCCATGGTGAGGTTGGTGCGGCCGTGGTAGCCGTGGTCGAAGACGACGACCGCCTGACGCTTGGTGTAGGCGCGGGCGATCTTCACCGCGTTTTCTACAGCCTCGGCGCCGGAGTTGAACAGTGCCGACTTCTTCGCGTGGTCACCAGGTGTCAGCTTGGCGAGCTCTTCACATACGGCGACGTAACCCTCGTACGGCGTCACCATAAAACAGGTGTGGGTGAAGTCGGCGAGCTGCGCGGAGGCGCGGCGTACGACCGCCTCGGCGCTTGAACCGACCGACGTCACGGCGATGCCGGAGCCAAAGTCGATCAGCGAGTTGCCGTCCACGTCCTCGATGACGCCGCCACCCGCGCGAGCGGCGAAGACCGGCATCACGCTGCCGACACCACTGGCGACCACCGCGCTCTTACGAGCCAACAGTTCCTGGGACTTCGGGCCGGGGATCGCGGTGACGAGACGGCGCTTCTGGGGGAGGGAGGGGCCTCCGGACAATTCGGTCATGTGGCGCTCCAGGGGTACGCAGGGGAATGCGGGGCTTTACGTCGCAGGCTAGGGGTGGCGCCAATGCCCGGGCATGTTCCGTTCGGGAGAAGTGCGCGTGTTGCGTTGTCCGCAGCGGACATAGCGTGAGGCTGGGACATAGCGGCGCGAACGGCGCAGCCCCCGGCAGGAACGAGGCACTCCCGGCGTGGGGACACTAGATTGAACCGCGGCGAAGCGGCGAAGGGCTGTCCATGGAGCTGACTTGGCGTCGGGTGCGGGCTGGGATTGGTGCTGGCGCACTGACGGGTACGGGGGCTGGCGCGCATCGGCGAATGGCAGCGCGGAGCGTGGCCTGGGGCACGGTGCCGGGGCCCTGGCGCGCGGTCCACGGGGTGACTGCGGAATGGGAAACGGGGCACAGAGCCGGGACACGGAGCGCGCATGCTTCGGCCACAAGGTCGGCGGGGCAGGCGGGGCCTGCCTGGCCGCGGCAAATGCCCACCGAAGTTTGGCGCGATCGCAGGTCGTGCACAGTCTGGTTGCGGTGGTCGCCGGGTCGAGGTTCCGCATGGCCCCCGAGACCGTGGCGTGGTTGCGGTATGGGGGACGGTGGCGTGGCCGACGTCCGGTGGGCTACGCGCCGGAAGCGTGGCCCGGGCGGCTAAGCGGGGTAGTGAGTTCGGGTAGTTGGCAGGGCTGGTCAGGGGCAAGGGATAGCGGATGGACACCGAAGGCACCTACGACGCACGTGGCATGCGACGGGATGCCGTGCCGCGCCCGGCCGACCGCGAATGGCCCCCCGTTTCGCCCGCTGGCCCGGTAGGGGCGCCGGCGGCACAGGATGCTCCGGTGGCCCCCCCATGGCGGCCGGGGCCGGGGACGGGGCCCGCAGTGCCGCCGCCGCCTGTGGTCCCCCCGCAGTCTTCGCGTGCCTCCGACCCACCGCGTGACCCGGGGCAGCCGTGGCGCCCGCCCCGAGAGGCCGACACGTCGCAGTGGGTGCAAGGCGCGCCCATGCCTCCGGCAGCGCTGCCCGCGCCGCTGCCGGGGGCCGCGCCCGGTGCCGTGCCACCATCGCCGAACCGCGCGAGCCAGCCCTACCCCGGAGGGCTGCCGAATATCGTGCCACCGTCACTGCCACTGCCACCGATGCCGCCGGCTCCGGCTGGCGCCCCTGACGTGCCGTCGGTGCAGCAGCATCCATTCCTTCAGTGGCTCCGCACGGCGCGTCGAGTCACCGAGCCGGGCATCTGGGCTTACGGTCACCGGCCCAAACCTGCGGAGGAGCCGGATCGGATTCCTACGCGGCGGCTGGTGAGCGGGGCGCTGATTGCTGGGCTGTGTGCCTGGTTACTGTGGAGATTGATCATTACCGCCGTTTTCGGTGACTTCTACATGTGGCCATTCGAGCAGTTCACCCCTGATTCGTGGTACCGGGACGAGAGCGGCAAATTTGATAACCAGGCCTACGTCAATATGGTCCGGGTTTACGAATACTTGATCGGTGGTGGCATCTTCGCCGCCTTCGGCAAGATGGGCCACTGGCCCGAACTAGCCCGCCGCCTCCTGGCCCCCCTGATCCGCCACGTACAAGAACGCAACACCAACCCCACCCGCCCCCCAGCCGACCTGGAATCCGATCCTGCCGAATGGCCCGAATTGCGGCAGGCCGGAGCGCGGGATGCTGCCGAGCGGTTGGCGTACGAGGCGCGGGCCGGGCTCATGAATGACGTGGACCACGCCCGTCTCGCGCAGGCTTGGAAGTCCGTGCGTGCCCAGCCCAGCCGGATGCCGGCCTTCGTTGACACGGTGCTGCGGCACGGTGCTGCGGCATGCGCACACCCTTCGGGGGCGCGCGACTTGCCGGCGCGGAGCGCGCACCACGACATGGTCACGTGCCAAGTTCGGCTGGGCACGGCCGTTGACGATCTGCGCAACCCCTACCAGCACCGGGGCGTGGGCCTGGCTCTCGACCCAGACGTGCTGGGTACGTCGCTGCTGGCGGTCGGGCCGCCCGGGTCGGGGAAGACGGCGCGCCTGGTGGGCCCCGTGGTGGAGGCGCTGTGTCTGCAAGCGCTCGCCGGACAAGTCGCGGTCGTGGCTGTTGGGGCGGCGGGCGCAGGGCTGGGGCCGGATGAAGCGTTCGACGTCGTGGTGAAGATCGGTCGGCCCGACTCGGCGTACGACCTCGATCTCTATGGTGGCGCGGTAGACGCCGACGAGGCGGGCGGCATCCTTGCCGAGGCGCTGCTCGGCGACCTGAGCCTTACATTGCCCGGCGGGGAGAGCCAGCGTGCGGCTACGGCTATCGCCCAGCTCGTCGGTCCCTTCCGTGCCGCTCATGGCCGCTACCCCTCCGTCCCCGAGCTACGCGAACTGCTGGAGGGTTTCGCCCCGGCATGGCTTGCGCTCCGTAAGGTGCTCGACGCGACCGGGCAGCAGGCGCAGGCGCGGGAACTCGACACGCGTGAGCGGCAGGCCGCGCGCCCCGGAGACATCGGCGCACTGCTAGCCGAACGGCTTGCTCTGCTGGACCGGCCGGCCTTCGCCGACTTCTTCAAGACCGACGGAGCCAGCCGCCCCTTCTCGCTGCGCGCCCTGGAGCACCCGTTGAGGGTGCGCATCGACCTTCCGGAACGGGGTTACGCCGATGCCTCCCGGATGCTCGCCCGCCTCATCGTCGCTCAGTTCACCGAGAGCGCCGTCAGCCGCACCGACCGATCGCTGTTCGCCTGCCTCATCCTCGATGACGCCTCGCACGCCGTTACTCCCGAGGCGCTGCGCGGCATCCAGCGTCTACGCTCCGCCAACGCGGGCGCCGTTCTCACGCTCCGTACCCTTGATGACGTACCCGAGGGCCTACGCAGTGCCCTGCTCGGTACCGTGGGCTGCCGGATGGCCTATGCCGGGCTGACGACATGGGACGGGGCGCGATTCGCCGAGGTGTGGGGCAAGGAGTGGGTGGAGACACGCGACGTCACCGATCGCCAGATCATCTCCGACGAGCCGCTCACCAAGGTGCTGCACTTCATCCGCAGTGTGGCGACGGGCAAGGCCGCGACCGCCCAGTCGGTGACCGTACGGAAAGTGGAGCGAGAACGTTGGTCGGCGTCCGAACTGGCCCACGCCGTGCCGCCCGGGCACGCCGTGCTTTCCCTCACCTCCGTACGGGGCCGTAGCGCTCCACCAGTGCTGGTCGAGCTGGGCGGCTGAGCACTACTGCCGTCGGGCGAGCGCCACGTGAACCTCGCGCCTGCTCCATAGCCCAAACGGGATTCCTGCGATTTCCTCCATTGAGGCAGAATCGGGAAGAGCCGTTCGTACGGGACGGCGCACTCCTCGCGTCCCCGCCGAAGCGAAGCCGCCCGAAGCCGCAACGAAGGTGCCATGCCTCCCACGCTCGCCTCTCTCGTCCACCACTCCACTCTCAAGCTGACTGTACTTGCGGGTGAAGACCGGCTGGACGCACCCGTGCGCTGGGCACATGTCAGCGAGTTGCCCGACCCGGTGCCGTATATGGACGGCGGTGAGCTGCTGCTGATCACCGCGATGAAGTTGGACGCCGAGGAGCCGGAGGCGATGCGCCGTTACGTGCGGCGGCTGGTAGACGCGGGGGTCGTCGGTCTCGGCTTCGCGATCGGTGTCAACTACGAGCAGGCGCCTGCAGCCCTCGTCCAGGCCGCCCAAGAGGCCCGGCTGCCGCTGCTTGGAGTGCCGCGCCGCACCCCGTTCATCGCGATTAGCAAGGCCGTCTCGGCCGCCATCGCCGCCGACCAGTACCGGGCCGTGACTGCGGGCTTCGAGGCACAGCGCGAACTCACCCGCGCCGCACTCGGTGCCGAGGGCGCCACGGCGCTGCTGGCCAGGCTCGCCGCCCACCTCGACGGCTGGGCAGCGCTCTACGACGCCTCCGGGACGCTGGTTGGCTGCGCACCCGATTGGGCTGCGCGCCGTGCGACCAAGCTCACCGGCGAAGTCGAGCGGCTACGGGCGAGGCCAGCGCCCGCCAGCGCCGTCGTCGGGGGCAGTGGAATGGACGGCGACGAAGAGGCGGCGGCCGACCGGGTGGAGTTGCAAACGCTGGGTATCGGGCGCCGTACACGGGGCGTCCTGGCCGTAGGGACGGGGGCGCCGCTAGGCACCGCGGAACGCTACGCCGTGCACTCCGCCGTAGCCCTGCTGACCCTCACCACCGAACGCTCCCGCGCACTGCGCGAGGCCGAGCAGCGGCTCGGAGCGGCCGTCCTACGCATGTTGCTCGCTGGCGAACCCGACCATGCGCGGGCCGTGACTGGGCAACTCTACGGCGGGCTGCTTGACGCCCCCTTCCGCGTGTTGGTTGCCGAGGTAACGCCCGGCAACCAACACGCCCATCACACTGCTCCGTCTGGGCCCCGTGCCCACGGGGCCCAGAAAGCGACCGCCGTCGCGCCGCTTGCCTCGTCAACTCCGGCTGCGGGGCATACGGCGCCTGCACCAGTCGCTGCGCCCGCCGGTACCAGAGAGACCGGCCCTGCGCCCAGCAAGGCTGCGTCTTCCCGCGCTGTGTCGTCTGCGGGCGGCTCCTCCCGCCCCGCCCCGCACCCTCAGTCGCCTGCCTCCGTGCCGGTGCTGCCTGGCGGCGCTGCGGCGCTGGTGCCGGCCGATCCGTTGGGCTCCCTCGTGGATGCCGTCGAGGCGGCGGCCGCGCGTTCGGGGGAGGCGGTGCTGATCGTTCCCGACGGCGGGAGACTCATCGTCCTCGCTACTGATGGTGGAACAGCCGTCGAAGCGTGCGCGGAGTACGCCGAAGCGGTGGAGGCGCGCCGGGGCGGCACGGCACGTTCCCGCGACCGCAGCGGCTCCGACCCAGACGACAGCCTCGTTATCGGCCTCTCCGCTCCCGCGGGCCCCATCGCCGCTGCCGCTGCTTACCGTCAGGCCGAGCAGGCGCTGTCCGTGGCCCGGCGCCGTGGTCGGGTACTTGTCGAGCACGAACAGGTCGCCGCGGGATCGGTGCTGCCGCTGCTCGCCGACGACGCGGTGCGGGCCTTCGCTGACGGTTTGCTGCGCGCCCTGTACGACCACGATGCAACGGGCCGGGGCGACCTGGTGGCGAGCCTTCGGGCCTGGCTTTCCCGGCACGGCCAGTGGGACGCCGCAGCTGCCGACCTGGGCGTACACCGTCACACGCTGCGCTACCGCATGCGGCGGGTCGAGGAAATCCTCGGCCGCTCACTGGACGATCCCGACGTACGCATGGAGCTGTGGCTCGCCTTGAAAGCCATGGGCATTTAGCGCATGTGGGCGGCGCGGTAGGTGGTGACCCAAGGGTGCCAGGCGCCGGGTGCGGGTTTTGCTCGTCCCCGCTGCTCCTTGCCCCCGCCGCTGCTCCGTGCTCCGTGCTCCGTGCCCCGTGCCCCGTGCCCCGTGCGGTGCGGTCCCCGTACCCCGGTTGGTTACTCCGGGCTCTGCCTCGTGCCCCGTCCATCAGCCACCGCATGCTTCGCCGTACCCGTGATGGCATCTCCCGCCCCACTGCACGTGCCAATCCGGCACGTGCAGTGGGACGAGTGCTACGGGTCGGACAAACGCCACGCTGTGGCATCGCCTCTACGGTGGACCAGAGTGCGTCCAGCACTCCGGTCAGTGGTTCACCCAGGACGCAGGCGTTCCGGTCAGGCCCGCGTCACCCAGTCCGGCACCCGGGGGCGTGCGTGGGTCAGTCGGTAGCAGCGTTCCCCGCTCCGCCCACCGGATGGCCTGTGCTCGCTCCGTGAGAACCAACCGCACCATCTCCATCACTTGGAAGGGCCGGGATTCGCTGTGTCAGTCACCCATGAATCTGCTATTCACGCTTTCTGGCTCGCTGGCCGCAAGACGACCGGCGAGGACACGCTCGACGTCACTTCACCCTGGGACAACCGCCTCGTCGGCACCGTGAGTGTTCCCACCGATGCTCAGGTCGAGGAGGCCGTAGCCGCGGCCGTAGCCGTGCAGGCCGAGTTGGCCGCTACGCCGGCGCATGTGCGCGCCAGCGCCCTGGACCACGTCATGAAGCGGCTCATCGAGCGCACCGAGGAGATCGCACGGTTGATCTCCGCGGAGAACGGCAAGCCCATGAAGTGGGCGCGTGGTGAGGTCGGCCGCGCGGTCTCGGTGTTTCGCTTCGCGGCGGAGGAAGCGCGCCGATTCAACGGCGGCGAGGCCCAGCGTCTGGACACAGATGCCGGCGGGGTCGGACGGCTGGCGCTCACCCGTCGTTTCCCGCGCGGCACCGTGCTGGGCATCTCCCCGTTCAACTTTCCGCTCAACCTCTGTGCTCACAAGGTTGCTCCCGCCATCGCCGTGGGCGCTCCGATCATCTTGAAGCCGGCCCCTGCCACTCCGCTGTCAGGGCTGCTCCTTGGCGAACTGCTATCGGAGACCGACCTCCCGGCGGGTGCCTGGTCGGTGCTGCCCGTGCCCAACGACCGGATGCCCGCGCTCGTGCAGGACGAGCGACTGCCGGTCATCTCCTTCACCGGCTCCGACAAGGTCGGCTACGCCATCATGGAGTCGGTGCCCCGCAAGCACTGCACCCTGGAATTGGGTGGTACCGGGGCGGCCGTAGTCCTTTCCGACTTCTCATCCGAGGCTGACCTCGACTGGGCCGCGACCCGTATCGCCACCTTCTCCAACTACCAGGGTGGCCAGTCCTGTATTGCCGTCCAGCGCGTTATCGCGGACGTATCGCTGTATGAACGGCTCGTACCCAAGATCGTGGCCGCCGTCGAGGCCCAGGTCACCGGCGACCCGTCGGATGAGACGACTGAGGTCGGCCCGCTGATCAGCGAGGATGCCGCGAAGCGGGTCGAGTCGTGGGTCGAGGAGGCGGTACGGGGCGGAGCGACATTGCTCGCCGGCGGTAAGCGCGATGGAGCCTCCTATGCCCCGACCGTCCTCGCCGACGTCCCCGCGGGTGTCACCCTTGCCTACGAGGAGGCCTTCGGCCCCGTGCTGACGCTCCAGCAGGTCGATGGCGAGGCCGCCGCCTTCGAGGCCGTTAACGACTCCAAGTACGGCCTCCAGGCGGGCGTTTTCACGCATGACACACGCGCCGCATTTCGGGCCCACCGTGCACTAGAGGTCGGTGGCGTCATCATCGGCGACGTGCCCTCCTACCGTGCTGACCAGATGCCTTACGGCGGAGTCAAGCAGTCCGGCGTGGGCCGCGAGGGCGTTCGCTTCGCTATGGAGGACTACACGTACGAGCGCGTGATGGTTCTCACCGGCCTCGACCTATAGGCCCACGGGGCTGGGTTCGGAAAGCACCTGCGAAGCCGGGGAGCCAGAGAGCGCGGGGTCGGTTACAGGAGGGCCCCGAGAGGGCCGGAGCGCGTATACCGCGTTCCGGCCCTGCCATGCTCGCCGCCCAGCTCCCCTTCACCGTGATGACTGGCCGCACGCGGCAGCGCCCTGCGCCGCCCCCGCGCCGGGCTCCGTGCGCCGTGCGATGGCCGCACTGGCGCGTGTCCCGCCCCGGTTCTTGGGCGTTGCCCCCGTGCCCCCGTGCCCCCGTGCCCCCGTGCCCCCGTGCCCCGTGCCCCGCTCTTCCCACCAGCCTCACCGCGTCCCGCTTCTCCCGCGGAGGCTCGCCCCTTTGCTTCAGCGCCCGCCTGTCCCACGGCGTCCCACTTTCACCGCCGCCGATTTTGTGCCCGGGCACTCTCCATGTCTCTGCCCTGTGCCGCCCACACCGGCTGGCCGCTGCAACTCCGGCCCCGTTGCGCCGTCCGCCTCGCTCCAACGCGGGAGGTGGTAGAGATTGGCTGGATCGGGTGCATGCGGACCAGTAGCACCGGCCGGTAGACCGCGGGCGCCGGGGCGGCAGCCCGGGGCTTCTTGCCGGTCGAATTCACTGCCCAGACGCCGCGGCGAGGTGAGCCCCCATGACCGCACCATCCGTAATGCCCACGTCCATCTCCGAACGCGCAGCGCGCTAGGTGGCGTGGCCGCCCGGGAAACGGCCCGGCGAAAGCCGAGCTTTGCCAAGGAGTTGTTCCTCGGCCCCTTTTGGCTTGACCTCATCCATCCCTACCCCTCCCCCAGTAACAACAGCGCGCGGCGCGGTGAGGAATTCCCTCGCGAACGTTTGCGACTTCTGCGAAACGCAGATCGACAGCGCCCGCATCGAACGCGAAGCGCGCATCCCGGACGAGACGATCAACGGTTTCAAGGCACTGGGCGCCCTGGGTACGAAGATCGGTACGGAGTACAGCGGGCTCGGACTGAGCCAGGTGTACTACAACAGGGCCCTCGCTCTTGTCGGCTCCATCAGCCCCGCAATCGGTGCGCTGCTCTCCGCACACCAGTCCATCGGCGTGCCACAGCCGCTGAAGATCTTCGGCACTCAGGAGCAGCGGGATACCTTCCTGCCGCGCTGCGCCCGTACCGACATCTCCGCGTTCTTGTTGACGGAGCCGGATGTTGGATCTGACCCGGCGCGGTTGGTGACCACCGCAGTGGCAGACGGCGATGACTACGTCCTGGACGGTGTGAAGCTCTGGACGACCAACGGGTGGTCGCCGATCTTCTTTTTGTCATGGCTCAGGTGCCGAAGAGCGAGGGGCACACGGGAGGCATTACGGCGTTCGTCGTCGAAGCCGTCGCCAAAGGGGTCACCGTTGAGAACCGGAACGCCTTCATGGGCCTGCGCGGCATCGAGAACGGTGTCACGCGCTTCTACCGGGTACGGGTGCCCGCCGGGCACCGGATTGGCCCCCGAAGGCGCCGGTCTGAAGATTGCTCTTACCACCCTCAACACCGCCGGCTGTCGCTGCCCGCCATGTGCGTCGGCGCGGGCAAGTGGTGTTTGAAGATCGCCCGAGCATGGTCGGCGGCGCGTGAGCAGTGGGGCAAACCGATCGCCCCGGCATGAGGCGGTGGGCTCGAAGATTGCGTTCATCGCCGCGACAACGTTCGCACTGGAGACTGTTGTCGACTTGTCGTCTCAGATGGCCAACGAGGAGCGTAACGACATCCGGATCGAGGCCGCTCTTGCCAAGCTATACGGCTCCGAGATGGGCTGTCTGATGGCTGACGAACTCGTGCAGGTCCGCGGTGGTCGCGGTTTCGAGACGGCGCCCTCGCTGGCGGCTCGCGGTGAGCGTGCGGTGCCCGCCAAGCAAATCCTGCGTGACCTGCGGATCAATCGGATCTTCGAGGGCTCCATGGAGATCATGCACCTGCTCATCGCGCGTGAGGCCGTCGATGCGCCCCTTTCGATCGCGGGCGATCTCATCGACCCGGACACGTCACTCAGCGACAAGGCGCGGGCCGGGGCCAAGGTGGGTGGCTTCTACGCCCGCTGCCTTGCGCAGCTCGTGACGGGGGCGGGGCAGCTCCTGCTTGCGTACGCACACTTCAACCCGCCTGGTCACCGGGACCTCGCCGCTCATCTGCGCTACGTGGAACGCTCCGCGCGCAAACTCGCCCGCTCGACCTCCTGCGCCATGGCGCGCTGGCAAGGCCGGATGGAGACCAAACAAGGCTTTCGCGGGCGCATCGTGGACATCGGCGCCGAACTGTTCGCGATGAGTGCGGCATGCGTGCGTGCCGAGCGCCTGCGTACGGAGGGAGCGCACGGAGCCGAGCCATACCAACTCGCCGAAGCCTTCTGCCACCAGTCCCGTATCCGTGTCGGGGAGCTGTTCGGTCGGTTATGGACCAATACCGACGACCTGGACCGCAAGATCGTCTCCGAAGTCCTCAGGGGACGTACACCGGGGTGGAGGAGGGCATCCTCGACCCCAGTGACGACGGTCCCTGGATCGCCGACGCCACACCGGGGCTGCCGCGGGGGCCCAACATGCATTGCCCGGTCCGCTGACGCGCCCTCACGGCACCGCTCTTTCAACTTCGCAGTCTCTGTGGAAACACGGTGCCTGTGGAGACACGGTCGACAGCGGTCGTACGGGCCTGCTCCGGCCGTCCGATGCCCCTCGACTCAAACGATGCACTCTGCGCCGCCTGCCTGCCTTGCTCAGCTTCTGGGCTTGCCCGCGTACATGCTCGCGGACGACCGGGCATCATCCTGTCGGAGCACGGAGCACGGAGCACGGAGCACGGAGCACGGAGCACGGAGCACGGAGCACGGAGCACGGAGCACGGAGCACGGAGCACGGAGCACGGAGTGTTTTCGCCTGACTCCGTGCCCACCCTGCCCCGTCGCCCCGTCGCCCCGTCGCCCCGTCGTCAGGCCGAAGTTCCGAGCCTCGCCGCCCCGTGCCCCGTTCGTCAGTTGGGTTCGCTCGTTGCCCGCCATGGCAGAGTCCTACTAGCGGAGTGCCACCCAATTCCCCCAGCGGAACAGCCACAATGGGGGGATGACGGACTCCCTCGCCACCCCGCATCAGCCGTTTGCCGCTGCCACTGACGCCTCCAAAGGTTCGGAGGACCCGCGTTCCATCGTGATTCTCGGCTCAACGGGTTCGATCGGAACCCAGGCCATCGACGTCGTGCTGCGTAACCCCGACCGCTTTCGGGTCACAGGGCTGTCCGCCGCCGGCGGGCGCGTGGAGTTGCTTGCGGAGCAGGCACAGCAGTTGCGAGTGCGTACCGTCGCGGTCGCGCGGCAGGACACGGTCCCCGCGCTGCGTGAGGCGCTGAAGGCGCGGTACGGCGCCGAGCCATTGCCGGAGATCTTGGCGGGACCCGATGCTGCCACCGAACTCGCCGGCAGCACATGTCACTCCGTACTCAACGGCATCACCGGCTCCATTGGTCTCGCGCCGACGCTGGCTGCTCTAGAGGCGGGCAGCGTGTTGATCCTTGCGAACAAGGAATCTCTGATCGTCGGCGGCCCGCTGGTGAAAGCCGTGGCCAAGCCCGGCCAGATCGTTCCGGTTGACTCCGAGCACTCGGCGCTCTTCCAGGCGTTGATGGGCGGCACCCGCTCGGAGGTGCGCAAGTTGGTTGTCACGGCCAGCGGCGGGCCCTTCCGGGGCCGTAGTAAGACGGAACTGACTGCTGTCACGCCGCGCCAGGCGCTCGCCCATCCGACCTGGGCCATGGGCCCCGTCGTCACCATCAACTCGGCGACTTTGGTGAACAAGGGGCTCGAAGTCATCGAGGCGCACCTGCTCTTCGACATTCCCTTCGACCGTATCGAGGTCGTCGTTCACCCCCAGTCGTATGTGCACTCCATGGTCGAGTTCACCGACGGTTCGACCCTCGCCCAGGTCAGCCCGCCCGACATGCGCATGCCGATCTCGCTCGGCCTCGGCTGGCCGGACCGGGTGCCGGACGCCGCCCCCGGCTGTGACTGGACGAAGGCAGCTACCTGGGAGTTCTTCCCGCTCGACACGGAGTCGTTCCCCTCCGTCGCCCTGGCCCGGCATGTGGGTGGTCTCGGCGGTACGGCGCCCGCCGTGTTCAATGCGGCGAACGAAGAGTGCGTGGACGCGTTCCTGGCCGAGCGGCTGCCCTTCACGGGCATCGTGGACACCGTGGCCGAGGTGGTCTCCGAGGGACTGGCTTCCGGAACCGTGAAAAAGAGCCATGATGGAACCTCGCTCTCGGTGGCTGACGTCCTGGAAGCGGAGACATGGGCGCGCGCCCGCGCTCGCGAACTGGCCGCACGGGCGGCGAAGGCAACATCGGAGGTACGCGCATGACGACCTGGATGACGATTCTCGGCATAATCGTCTTCGTCGTCGGCCTGCTTTTCTCCATCGCCTGGCACGAGCTCGGGCACCTGTCAACAGCCAAGCTGTTTGGCATCCGGGTGCCGGAGTACATGGTCGGTTTCGGGCCGACGATCTTCTCGCGCAAAAAGGGCGAGACGGAGTATGGCGTCAAGGCCATCCCGCTCGGCGGCTATATCCGCATGATCGGGATGTTCCCGCCCGGGGAGGACGGGAAAGTTTCGGCGCGCTCTACCTCGCCGTGGCGCAGCATGGTCGAGGACGCCAGGTCCGCCGCGTACGAGGAACTCCAGCCGGGCGACGACAAGCGCCTGTTCTATACGCGCAAGCCGTGGAAGCGCGTGATCGTGATGTTTGCCGGGCCGTTTATGAACCTGGTGCTCGCCGTGGTGATTTTTGTCGGGGTGATGATGGCCTTCGGCATCAACAGCCAGACCACCACCGTCGGCTCCGTATCCGAGTGTGTGATTTCGGCCTCGGCCAGCACCGACACCTGCCCCAAGGACGCCAAGGACTCCCCGGCCAAGGCAGCGGGCCTCAAACCGGGCGACAAGATCGTGGCCTTCAACGGTCAGCCGACGCCGGACTGGCAGACCCTCCAGCGTGACATCCGTGACACCACGGGGCCCGCGACGATCACCGTGGAGCGGGATGGGGCGCACACGACGCTGCGTGCCAACCTCATCAAGAACAAGGTCGCCAAGTCCGACGGTGACGGTGGCTACGTCAAGGACGAGTACGTCACCGCCGGCTTCCTCGGGTTTGCACCCGCCACCGGAGTCGTGCAGCAGTCTTTCGGCGAGTCCGTTGACCGCATGGGTGACATGGTGCAATCCGGCGTCGAGTCACTCATCGCCCTCCCGTCCAAGATCCCTGACCTGTGGAACGCTGCCTTCGGCGACGCCGAGCGTGAGCCCGACTCACCGATGGGTGTGGTGGGCGCCGCACGCGTCGGCGGCGAGGTTTTCAACCTCGACATTCCGCCGGAGCAGCAGGTCGCCACGATGCTGTTCCTGGTGGCGGGCTTCAACCTCTCCTTGTTCCTGTTCAACATGCTGCCGCTGCTGCCGCTGGACGGCGGGCATATTGCCGGCGCGCTGTGGGAGTCCCTACGTCGCAAGGCGGCGCGCGTCTTCCGCCGCCCCGACCCGGGCCCCTTCGACGTGGCCAAGCTGATGCCGGTCGCATACGTGGTGGCCGGGATCTTCATCTGCTTCACGTTGCTGGTGCTCATTGCGGACCTGGTGAATCCGGTACGCATCACCTGATGGTGCGGGCCTCGGCGCACAACGCATCGACGGCATGGTCCGTGCTACCGCGCCACCGGCCCCGTACGGCTTGGGACGCCGGACGCTGACTCTGTCGGGGATCTTGGTGGTCTGCTCAGTCTCTGGCGGACCGCCAAGACCTCGGCCGGGGGATTCCGTGCTGGTCTAGGTAGTTCTGGAAGGCGGTCGGCGGCCGTGGCGGGGGTGTTTCTCCGGGAATCGGCCGTCGGCTGAGGCGTTCGATGTTTGCGGCGATGGCTGTGAACACGTGCTGTAAGTGGGCTTTGCGTTGTCCCCGGTAGCGGCAGTGGCGCATGCCGTGTCCGTGGGCAAGCTCGTTGATGGTGCCCTCCACCCCGGAGCGGACCGCGTAGCGGGCCTGCCATTCGGGTGTCTGTTGCTCGGCGCGGACGCGGAGTTGCAGGTCACGGAGTTCTCGCGGGGGAAAGCCCACGCTCCGGGCTCTGTCGGCGGTGGTCGTGCAGCGGCTGCGGGCCGGGCAGGGACGGCACTGGCTCTTGGTGAACCGCGCCACGATCATAGGTGCCGCGGTGGGTGAGGAGGCTGGGTAGGGGCCGTGCCATCCCGCGCTGGTCTCGCCCTGCGGGCAGATGACCTGGCGGCGGTCGAAGTCAATGTGGAAGTCGTCGCGGCCGAAGCCGTTGTTCCTGCGGTTCTGGCGGGTGGTGTTGACCGGTAGTGGTCCGGTGACCGTCACCTGGTGTTCGCGGGCTGCCTGTTCCAGATGGGCCAGGGAGGTGTAGCCGCCGTCGACCAGGTGCTCGGCGGGCAGCAGCCCGCGATGCTTGAGCCGGGTGTGGATGCCGGGCAGCGCCTTCGCGTCGTAGCCGGTGGCGTCGGTGGTGGCCACATCTGTGATCACGTTGACGCCGTCGGGATTGCAGGTCTCGGTGAGGTGCGCGACGAACCCCTGCCACCGGGTGTCGCCGCGGCGCGCGTAGCGGGCCGTCGGGTCGTAGGGCGAGACGACCGCGACCGCCGAGGGCGGCAGCCCGCCGTCCTCCACGGTCCGCCAGCGCAGGCGGCCGGCCCCGTCGCGGTAGTAGTTCTGCACCATGATCTGCCGCAATGCCTGGACCCGGGGGCCGGACAGGCGGTCCGCCCCGTGCTCCCCGACGTGTTCCAGCAGCCGGACGGCGTCACCGCCGGTGGCGAGGATCCTGGTCTTGGGGCGGGTGGGGTTCTTGCCCAGACGGACCGGGCGGCCGTAGCGGCGCCCCCACTCCTCGTCGACCAGGTCGGCCAGCAGGTGCGGAACGGTGCCGGCCAGCTCTTCCAGCGCGGCGCGGACGGCCTCGGTGACCAGTTCCAGCCGGGTGAGGTCGCGCACCGCGGCCAGGACGTGGGTGGAGTCCGTGCGCTGGGTGGTGCGTTCCCGGACGAGACCGGCCTCCTTCAGGCGCGCGAGCGCGAGGTCGAGGAGACGGTCGGCTCGGCCGTCCTCAGTGAGACGGTCGCGGAAGTCGGACAGCACGCTGTGGTGGAAGCCGGGATCGTCCAGTTCCATGGCCAGCGCGTATTTGAAATCGATGCGGCAGCGAACCGCTTCGGCCGCCTGCCGGTCCGACAGACCGAGCAGGAACTGCAGCACACAGACGGTGGCCAGCTGGGCAGGCGAGAGACCTGGGCGGCCGTCGCGCGGGTACCAGTCGGCGAAGTCCTCGTCACGCCACAGCCCGCCCAAGTGGTCTCTCACCCACATAGCCGTTGTACCGCTCGGATTGCTCGCCCGCGCCATCTGCACGGTCAGGGAAGGGACTTGCTCACCAGAACGGGCGTGGAGCGACAACGGGCACCTCGACAACTGCATCGGTTCCTGAACAGAGCCGAGCATGCCCGTTGATCATGCTGCCTCGCCGGGGATCCTCAAGATCCCCGACAGAGTCAGCGTCCGGTTTGGAACGCCGGACGGGGTCGTACGGGCCGCCGGTGGTTCGGTTGCACATCCGAGTTGCACATCCGATACGGGGCGGTGATGGGGCCTTCGTAGGGTGACAGGTAACGCGTGCGGCTAGCTCGGCTTCGTACGGGGCCGGGCTCGCGCACCGGCAGGCGTGTGCAGGGGCCGGGGCTCGCATTGGTCCCGATGAGCTCCACCGCCGGCCCCAGTGATTGCCTCGCTCCGCACGGAGCCCCGACAGCGCCGGAGCAGACGGGCAGACGGAGCAGACGCGATGCAGCAGGCGGGCTCCCGCCCCGTCCCCGTTACGAGTGCCGGGGCCCCCGCCGCTTGTCAGGACGTGTCTGTGCGCTGCCCTGGCGAAGCTGGTACGGGCTTACGAGCCGTTGGCCCAGCGGTCGCCAGTGGATCTTTCGGCTCGTTGACGTGCGCACCACGAACGGGCGAAGACCAGGCGAGATGTGTTCGTCCGACTATCACCGATCGTGTGAGGTTAAAGGCTGGGTGCGCTGGCCGTGTGCCGGGTGCCGTAATCTCGAAGGCTGGAGCCCGCCGATCTCGGGACCTCGTTACACACCTTGGGGTTGCTCGCCAGATGACAGCGATTTCGCTTGGAATGCCTTCCGTTCCGACCAAGCTTGCCGACCGCCGGGTTAGCCGCCAGATTCAGGTGGGCTCGGTGGCGGTTGGTGGTGATGCTCAGATCTCCGTG
>NZ_JACHJL010000007.1 GCF_014203645.1 Streptomyces zagrosensis
TTCTCCGGACTGCTGATCGCCATGCTCCCAGTCCTTGCGGTCTACATCATCTTCCAGCGCCAGGTGCAGGCGGGCCTGACCGCAGGCGCCCTGAAGTAGCCTCTCCCGCGACACTGGACTCGGTCGCGACGGCTCTGGCCCCGCTCGGCGGGACCAGAGCCGCCGCCGGTTGTGGCAGGGGCTTGGACACCGCACAGACCGTTGCGCGGCGGGGCCCGCCGGGTACCGCACACGGCCCTCGCGCGTTACGGTGCGGCGGGTCGTGTTGGCGTGGTGTGCTGCCGCTCGGTTCGCCGAAGCGGTGCAACCGGGCAGCATCCTTCGGGTCGCACGGGTCGCACGGGTCGCACAGGCGGCCGGTGCGCGTCGAGGACTTGACGAGCGGCAACCTGTGCCGATCAGCTTAGAGTTCACATGTTGGAAGCAAGGTCGGGCGCTGCGGTCCGGCCGGTGGTCGGCCGTCGAGCCGTTCGCCGAGGCGGGAGTGGATGGGCGTGGAGACTCCGGGGTCGCAGTCATCGCTGCACCGGGCCAACCTTGAGCGAGTCGTACGCGCGGTGCGTATGGCGGGATCGCTCACGCAAGCGGAGATCGCTCGGACCACCGGGCTGTCGGCCGCCACGGTCTCCAACATCGTCCGCGAGCTCAAGGACGGCGGCACCGTCGAGGTCACCCCGACATCGGCAGGCGGTCGCCGGGCCCGCAGCGTCGCACTCAGCGGGGACGCCGGAATCGTCGTCGGCGTGGACTTCGGCCATGCGCACCTACGCGTCGCTGTCGGCAACCTGGCCCACCATGTGCTCGCCGAGGAGACCGAGCCGCTCGACGTGGACGCCTCGGCAGCACAGGGCATGGACCGCGCCGAACACCTGGTGGAACGGCTGATCGCAGCGACCAACATCGACCCGGGCAAGGTGGTCGGGGTAGGGCTCGGCGTGCCGGGACCCATCGACGTCGCCTCCGGAACGCTCGGCTCCACCGCCATCCTGCCGGGCTGGGCCGGCACCAATCCGCGCGATGACCTCGCGGCACGGCTCGGGGTGCCGGTGTACGTGGACAACGACGCCAACCTGGGTGCCCTTGGCGAACTGGTGTGGGGGAGCGGCCGAGGGGTTGCCGACCTGGCGTACATCAAGGTTGCCAGCGGCGTTGGCGCGGGCCTGGTGATCAGCGGCCAGATCTACCGGGGCCCGGGCGGCACGGCGGGCGAGATCGGGCACATCACCTTGGACGAGTCCGGCCCGGTCTGCCGGTGCGGCAACCGCGGCTGTCTGGAGACCTTCACCGCGGCCCGTTATGTGCTGCCGCTGCTGCACTCCAGCCATGGCCCCGACCTCACCGTAGAGCGCATGGTGGCGCTCGCTCGGGAGGGCGATCCTGGTTGTCGCCGCGTGGTCGGCGATGTCGGGCGGCACATCGGAAGCGGTGTTGCCCACCTGTGCAACCTGCTGAACCCGAGCCGCGTCGTGCTCGGTGGCGACCTCGCGGACGCCGGCGATCTCGTACTCGACCCGATCCGGGACTCGGTCGCGCGCTACGCCATCCCCAGCGCTGCCCGCCAGCTGTCGGTGATGCCGGGCGCACTCGGCAGCCGGGCCGAGGTACTCGGGGCGCTGGCCTTGGTGTTGAGCGAAATGGGCGACTCCACGCTGCTCGACGGCTCCTTCGCGGCAGGCACCCCAGCCCTGACCTGAGCTGACCCAGCCCAGCCCAGCCCAGCCCAGCCCGGCCGGGCCCAGCCCAGCCCAGCCCGGCCGGGCCCAGCCCAGCCCAGCCCGGCCCAGCCGGGCCTTGAGGCTCCAGTCTGACCCGCACACGCCCCTGCCCCGCCCGGCCACCCGGCCCACCTCGACTAGACACGGGCCGTGCGGCCCACCCCCACCCCCACCCCCACCCCACCCCAACCCCGTCTTGTACGACTGCCTGGCCCCGGCCTCCCCCGGGCATGGCTAGCGGAAGCCTGCGCGTACGAGGCCCGCAGCCGCCCGTAACGGAGCAAGGTCTGCCCGTATCGGCAAGGCTCCCCGTATAAGGCCCGCAGTCTGCCCGTACTGCTCCAGCGCCTGCCCGTTTGGGGGCCGCAGCCTGCCCGTAAGCGATCGCCTGGCCCGTTGCCTGGCGTCGCCGGCGCTACCAAGTGGCTGACCGCAGGGCGGTATCGAGCCTCGTCCCGCACGCAACGCCAGACGCCCTGGCGCGGGCGGTCACGCTGGCCATATCGTGCGTGATTGAGTTCACGTACGTTACGAGTGGCATCGTTGCCATCTCGTTAAGGATTTACTTCTTGACGCCCCTCTGGCGGCCGAGTTGACTTCCAGCCACCTCGGCCGCAGTGACGGCCGCGTCAGGGAGGTACCCCACATGAACGCGACGCTGCGTCGTGTCGTCATCGCCACCGCCGCCGTCAGTTTGACCATGGGCCTGTCCGCCTGTGGCAAAGCCAAGGAGGCGGACAGCAACGGGTCCAAGGACCGAAAGAAGGGCAGCCCCCTCACCATCGGGCTCCTGCTGCCGGAAGACCAGACCGCGCGCTACGAGAACTTCGACGAGCCCTTGATTAAGAAGCGGGTTGAGGAGCTCTGCTCCGCCTGCAACGTCAAGTACGTGAACGCCAAGTCGGATGCGTCGGTCCAGCAGCAGCAGGTGGACTCAATGATCACCAAGGACGTGGATGTGATCATTCTCGACTCGGTGGACTCCAAGTCCATCGCCAGTTCGGTCGAGAAGGCGCACGAGGCCGACATCCCCGTCGTCGCGTACGACCGGCTTGCTGAGGGCCCCATCTCCGCGTACACCTCCTTCGACAACGCCGAGGTCGGCAAGGTCCAGGCCAAGTCGCTGCTCGATGAGATCGGGGGCAAGGCCGCCCAGGGGCAGATCGTGATGCTCAACGGCTGGGAGGCCGACCCGAACGCCGGCGACTACAAGAAGGGCGCGCTGTCCGTCCTCAAGGGCAAGGTCAAGATCGGCAAGTCGTACGACGTGGAGAAGTGGCTGCCGAACCTCGCCCACGACAACACGAACGGCGCCATCTCCTCGCTCGGCAAGGACCAGATCGTCGGCGTCTACGCGGCCAACGACGGCATGGCGGGCGGCGCCATCACCGCTCTCCAGCACGGCGGCTTCGACAAGCTGCCACCGGTCACCGGGCAAGACGCTGAACTCGCCGCCGTGCAGCGCATCGTCGTCGGCGACCAGTTCATGAGCGTCTACAAGCCGTACAAGAGCGAGGCCAAGACCGCGGCCGAGATGGCTGTGGCGCTCGGCTGGGGCGAGGACATCCCGGCCAAGACCGCCGTGGACAGCCCGACCACGAAGGACGTCCCGGCGACCTTGATTCCACCGGTCGCGCTGACGGTGGAGAACATCAAGGAAACGGTTCTCAAGGACGGCCTGTACCCGCTGGGCAAGATCTGCGCGCCCAAGTTCAAGGACGCCTGCCAGCGGGCCGGCCTGCTGTAGCCGCCGGCCCGGCCGCGACCGGGACCCAGTGGCTCCCCCGAGTTCTGTACGCGCCCGCCCCGGTGGTGCGGCGCATCCCCCGCCCCCGTGGGCGGTGAAGGAGATGGTTGATGTGACCGCTACGCCCGTACTGGCGTTGCGAGGGATCTCCAAGCGGTTCGGTGCCGTCCAGGCGCTCACCGACGTGGAGCTTGAGGTCCATGCCGGTGAGGTGGTTGCCCTGGTGGGTGACAACGGTGCCGGTAAATCCACCCTGGTCAAGACGATTGCCGGGGTCGGTCCCGCCGACGACGGCGTCATCGAGTGGCGGGGCGAGCAGGTGCGGGTTGAGCGCCCGCACGACGCGCAGGCGCTGGGCATCGCGACCGTGTACCAAGACCTCGCGCTGTGCGACAACATCGATGTGGTCGGCAATCTCTTCCTCGGCCGCGAGATCACCCGCGCCGGCATCCTGGACGAGGTCGAGATGGAGCGCCGCTCGCGTGAGCTCTTGGAGACGCTGTCGATCCGCATCCCCAGCGTTCGCATCCCCATTGCCTCGCTCTCCGGCGGCCAGCGGCAGACGGTGGCCATCGCTCGGTCCATGCTGGGCGAGCCGGGTCTGGTGATCCTCGACGAGCCGACCGCCGCGCTCGGCGTGGAGCAGACCGCGCAGGTGCTCGACCTGGTGGAACGGCTGCGTGAGCGGGGCCTGGCGGTCGTCCTCATCAGCCACAACATGGCCGACGTCAAGGCCGTAGCCGACCGCGTCGCGGTGCTCAGGCTCGGCCGTAACAACGGCACTTTCGACGTCGCGACGACTTCGCAGGAAGACATCATCTCCGCGATCACCGGCGCAACCGACAACGCTGTCACCCGCCGTAAGGCCCGTACCTCGGACGCGGAGGACCAGAAGTGACCACCGACCTCAACACGCCAGCCGACGAGCCCGAGCCGCGCGACCACGCCGCAACAACCGCCGCCGAGGCGGACGCCGGCACCGGCACCACAGGCACCACCGGCAGCACTGGCACCACCAGCGGCACCGCCAGCGCGACGACCGAAGCGACGCACAGCGCAACCGAAACCGCATCAGCCGCCGCCACCGGCGCAGCGCAGCCCGGCTCCTCGGCCGCGCGCCCGATCAAGGGCGCTCCCGTGGCGCCGGGCGCGGTCGCCGCCATCGATCCTCGGCTCCTGGTGAGGGAGCGCGGCTTCAAGGGATACCTCCAGGAATTCGGCCGCAAGCTACGTGGCGGTGAGCTCGGCTCGGTCCCGGTGGTGGTCGGCCTCGCCATCATCTGGGCCGTCTTCCAATGGAAGGACTCGGCCTTCCTCTCCCCGAAGAACCTCTCCGACCTGTCCATCTACATCGTCGGCACCGGGATGATCTCGGTCGGCATCGTCTTGGTGCTGCTGCTCGGCGAGATCGATCTGTCGGTCGGTTCGGTCAGCGGCCTGGCCGCCGCGATCCTCGCCGTGCTCTACGTCAACGAGGGCATGTCCGAGTGGCTCGCCATTCTCATCGCCCTGTCCGCCGGCGCCGCGGCCGGAGCGCTGCACGGCTTCTTCTTCGCGCGTATCGGCGTCCCGGCGTTCGTCGTCACCCTGGCCGGGCTCCTCGCCTGGAACGGCCTGATGCTCCAGGTGCTGGGCACCACGGGCACCATCAACCTCGACCGCGACAGCTTCATCGTCTATCTCACCAGCCACTACTTCGTCTACATAGCCGTCGCCTACGGTGTCGCCGGGCTCGCCGTCGCAAGCTTCCTCGCCGCTCAACTCCTCGACGCCAGGCGCCGGCAGGCCGCGGGCGTGCCCTCCAGGCCGCTCAGCGAGATCTTGGTGCGTACCGCCGTGCTGGCCGTGCTGGCGTTTGCGGTGGCCTGGCGGCTGAACGAGTACAAGGGGCTGCCGCTGGCACTGCTGATCTTTTTGGTGGTGTTGATCGCTTACGACGTGCTGCTGCGCCGCACCCGCTTTGGCCGCAAGGTCTTCGCCGTGGGCGGTGGCGTGGAGGCCGCGCGCCGGGCGGGCATCAACGTCACCTTGGTACGGATCACCGTCTTCGCGATCTCCGGCCTCATGGCCTCGGTGGGCGGCCTGTTCATCGCCTCCCGGATCGCCGCCGCGAACCAGGGCGCCGGCACCGGCAACCTCCTGATGGAGGCCATCGCCGCGGCGGTCATCGGCGGCACCAGCCTCTTCGGCGGCCGGGGCAGCGTCTGGTCGGCGCTGCTCGGCATGCTCGTCATCGGCTCCATCGCCTCCGGCATGGCGCTGCTCGGCATCGAGGCCTCGGTGCAGTACATGATCACCGGTGGCGTGCTGCTTGCGGCTGTGGTAATCGACTCCGTTTCACGCCGCACCCAGCGCTCGGCCGGGCGTGGCTAGCTCACGGCTGTGTACCCCGGTGGCTTCGCGACGGTTCCTTGGTGGCTCACCGGTGGTTTACCGGTAGCTCCCCGCAGCGTCGCTGAAGACAAGAACTGCTGCCAAGAACTGCTGCGGGGCCGCTCGCGGGACTGCGGCAGGGCGGACGGGACCAGCTCCCCTCCCGGGGGCAGGGCAGGGCGCACAGCAAGGCGCTTAAGTCCGTTGTTCTCGTGCGCCGGCGCGAGCCAGGTTTCTGGCCCGCCCGGCGCGCGGTACGCATGTGCGGGTGTGCTGTTGATGGTCCGAGATCTGGACCACCCACGTGAGTTACGTCGCATCGCCGCGGCATCACCGGTAAGTGCGGAACATTAGACTCGTCGAACTGGCAAGGCTCGACAGCTCTACACCAAGGAGGCACAGTGCCGAAGGAGCCGCGTGCAGCGCGTACGGAGGCAGCGGACGGGTGGCGACTGCTGAGCCGTGTGAAGCGGCCACGCGACCTCGACCGATTCAGTCCCGAGCAACTGAATGAGCTGGCGGCCGAGATCCGCTCGTTCCTCGTTGACGCAGTTGCCAAGACCGGCGGACACCTGGGCCCCAACCTCGGCGTGGTCGAGCTGACCATCGCCCTGCACCGCGTCTTCCACTCCCCGCAGGACCGGGTGCTCTTCGACACCGGGCACCAGTCCTACGTGCACAAGCTCCTCACGGGCCGTCAGGACTTCGGCAAGCTCAAGAGCAAGGGCGGCCTCTCCGGCTACCCCTCGCGCGCCGAGTCCGAGCACGACGTCATCGAGAACAGCCACGCCTCCACCGTCTTGGGCTGGGCCGAGGGCCTCGCCAAGGCCAACGAGCTGCGCCGAAAGAAGGACCACGTGGTCGCCGTCATCGGCGACGGCGCGCTCACCGGCGGCATGGCCTGGGAGGCGCTCAACAACATCGCCGCCGCGAAGGACCGCCCGCTGGTCATCGTCGTCAACGACAACGAGCGCTCGTACGCACCGACCATCGGTGGCCTCGCCAACCACCTGGCCACCTTGCGCACCACCGATGGCTACGAGCGCTTCCTCGCCCGTGGTAAGGACCTTCTGGAGCGCACTCCGGTCGTGGGCCGGCCGCTGTACGGCACGCTGCACGGCGCCAAGAAGGGCCTGAAGGACTTCATCGCCCCGCAGGGCATGTTCGAGGATCTGGGCCTGAAGTACGTCGGTCCGATCGACGGCCACGACATCGAGGCGCTGGAGTCCGCGCTGGAGCGGGCCAAGCGGTTCGGCGGCCCGGTCATCGTGCACTGCCTGACGGAAAAGGGCCGCGGCTACACGCCCGCCCTCCAGGACGAGGCCGACCGCTTCCACGCAGTCGGCAAGATCCACCCGGATACCGGCCTGCCGATCTCCTCCTCGGGCGCCGACTGGACCTCGGTCTTCGGTGAGGAGATGGTCAAGCTCGGCACGGAGCGCGACGACATCGTCGCGATCACGGCTGCGATGCTCCAGCCGGTGGGCCTGGAGAAGTTCGCCAAGGCGTTCCCGGACCGGGTCTTCGATGTGGGCATCGCCGAGCAGCACGCGGCCGTGTCGGCGGCGGGCCTGGCGACCGGCGGGCTGCACCCGGTCTTCGCCGTCTACGCCACCTTCCTCAACCGTGCCTTCGACCAGGTGTTGATGGATGTGGCGCTGCACAAGTGCGGAGTGACCTTCGTCCTGGACCGGGCCGGGATCACCGGCACCGACGGCGCCTCGCACAACGGCATGTGGGACATGTCCATCCTCCAGGTCGTGCCGGGGTTGCGGCTGGCCGCGCCGCGCGATGCCGACCAGGTCCGCGCCCAGCTCAGGGAGGCCGTCGAGGTCACTGACGCACCGACCGTGGTGCGCTACTCCAAGGGCGCGGTGGGCCCGGCGGTCAAGGCCGTCAACCGGATCGGCGGCATGGACATCCTGCGCGAGCCCGCCTCCGAGGGCCGGCCCGCGGGCCGCGCCGATGTGCTGCTGGTGTCGATCGGCGCGCTCGCCCCGATGTGTCTTGAGGTCGCCGACCTCCTCGACAAGCAGGGCATCTCCACGACCGTGGTGGACCCGCGCTGGGTGAAACCGGTGGACGAGACGATGCCCGTGTTGGCCGAGCGGCACCGGGTGGTCGTCACGGTCGAGGACAACAGCCGGGTGGGCGGCGTCGGGTCCGCCATCGCGCAGGCACTGCGCGACGCGGATGTGGACGTTCCGCTGCGCGACTTCGGCATTCCGCCGCGCTTCCTCGACCACGCATCCCGCAAGGAGATCCTGGCGGAGATCGGCCTCACCGCGCCGGACATCGCCCGCCAGGTGACCGGGCTCGTGGCGAAGATCGACGGCAGGTACGAGGCGACCGCGGCAGGGGCCGCCGGAGTCCATGCCGGGTCCGCGGAGCCCGCACGCGACTAACGCTGCCACGGCCTGGGCCACCGTCCACCAAGGCGGCAAGGTCCGGCCACCGGCTGCTGCCGGGCCGGCCACCGTGGCGTCACGCCAGCGGTGGCCGGCCCGGCTTTGTGCTGTGCCGCTCTGAGGCCAGGCCCCGTACCGTGCGGCTTGCTGGACCCGACCTCGCGGTGCAGCACGACTTCTGACTGCTGGACCCGGCCTGGGGTAAGGCGCGGCTCCTATGGACCCCTGCCTGGTCTGTGCCCTGCCCGCGGCTCGCTGGGGCCGCGCGGGTACGTTCTGGCTTGGGCGGCGAACCATCGGTGCCCCGCCCGGTCGGCGCGGCTGGCCCGCATCCCCGGGGTGGCCCGGCTCGCTGCCTGGCGGCCACGGGGCTCGGATGGGCCGGACAGCCAGCGCGGATCAGTTACGTCAGGACAACCACGAGGGGTCCCTATGCGGTACGTCATCATCGGCGCCGGTGCGATCGGCGGGGCCATCGGCGGACGGCTCCACGACAGTGGTCACGACGTGCTCATGGTGGCCCGTGGGGCCCAGTACGCGGCGCTGAGCGAGCGGGGGCTGCGCCTGGTGACACCGGATGGCATGCTCGATCTGCCGGTGCCCGTGGCGGCTGGTCCCGACGCGGTGCGGCTACACCCGGACGATGTGCTCATCTTGGCCGTCAAGACGCAGGACAGCGTGGCGGCGCTGGATGCCTGGGCGCCCCGGCCGGTGGCCGGGGGAGGCACAGCTGCCGACCGGTTGCCGCTGATCTGCGCCCAGAACGGGGTGGCGAACGAACGGTTGGCGCTACGCCGCTTCCGCCGCGTGTACGGCATGTGTGTGGTGCTTCCCGCGAGCTTCTTGGAGCCAGGCGTGGTGGCCGCCCCATGCGCCCCGTACACCGGCGTCCTCACCGTGGGCCGCTACCCGGCCCCGGCTGCGGGTGGCGCGGCGGTACCGGCTGCGGACGCTGGAGCAGTGCCGGCTGCGGACGGTGGGGCAGACCAGGTGCTGCGGCGGTTCGCCGCCGCAGCGGAGAAGTCCGTCTTCCTGGCACCCGTGGTGCCCGACGTCATGCGCTGGAAGTACGCGAAGCTGCTCGCCAACCTCGGCAACGCCGTAGAGGCCATCTGCGGGCTGGGCGGCGGCAGCCAGGCCATGGCCCTGGCGCAGCGCGCCGCGGCGGAGGGCGCCGCCGTCCTCGACGCCGCGGGCATCGACCGGGTCGGCCCGGCCGAGTTGCGGGTCTCCCGCGAGGGGAAGGTCGATGTGCGCCCGCTCGACGGCGCCTGGGCGGGCGGCGGTTCGTCGTGGCAGAGCGTGGTGCGCGGCACTGGGTCGATCGAGGCGGACTACCTCAACGGGGAGATCGTCCTGCTTGGGCGGCTGCACGGGGTGCCCACGCCGGTGAACGAGACGCTGCGCCGGGTGGCGAACGACTGCGCACGGGGGCGCCGGGCACCCGGCGAGATGTCCCCGGCCCAGCTCGCCGAGGCCATGGGCAGCGAGTGAGCTGGGCCGCCAAGTGAGCGCCTCCCGCGAGCCTTAGCACTGCGCAGGGTGTACGGGAGCGTCAGCGCGCGCCATCGGCTCGGTGAGCTGCCGGGCAGCGGGCCTGGCCAGCCGTGGGCCCGCGGTCAGGGGCCACGGGCCGCCACACGCCCAATACAGGGCCTGCGGGGGCGATGGAGGCGATGGGGGCCGATGGGGCCCGTGTGCTCCGAGTGGGGGAGTGAGACGGCGTGGTCCACCCCTCATCGGGTGAACCGGATGGTCCCCGGCTGTGTGCGAGGCCGGTCGCCCGCCGCCATGCGAGAGCTTGTCGCGATGCGCGGTTGAGCGAGCGTGGAGGTCCGCCGGTGAGCACACAGGAAACCCAGGGCAACGCCGGGGGCTACTTCCGGACGAAGACCGTCGAACAGTCCATTCGGGACACGGAGGAGCCCGACCGCGCACTGAGCAAGTCCCTGACCGCCCTCGACCTCACCGTCTTCGGCGTCGGGGTCATCATCGGCACCGGCATCTTCGTCCTCACCGGGCAGATCGCCAGGGACACCGCGGGCCCGGCGGTCGCGCTCTCGTTCGTCGTGGCGGGGCTCGTCTGTGCGCTGGCCGCCCTGTGCTACGCGGAGTTCGCCTCGACCGTGCCGGTGGCGGGCTCCGCGTACACCTTCTCGTACGCCTCGCTGGGCGAACTGCCCGCCTGGATCATCGGCTGGGACCTGATGTTGGAGATGGCGCTCGGTTGTGCCGTGGTTGCCGTGGGCTGGTCGGGCTATGTGCGCTCGCTGCTCGACAACGCCGGCTGGCATCTGCCGCAGTGGCTGTCCGGCACCAGCGACGCGGAGGGCTTCGGCTTCGACCTGCTCGCCTTTCTCCTCATCCTGCTGCTGACGGGGGTGCTGATCGCCGGCATGAAGCTGTCCGCGCGGGTCACCTCACTGATCGTGGCCATCAAGGTGGGCGTGGTACTCCTGGTGATCATCGCCGGGTCCTTCTTCGTCAAGGCCGACAACTACCGGCCGTTCGTCCCCGAGGCCCAGGGGGCCACCGACAAGGGCGCGGGGATGGCCGCACCGCTGATCCAGGTCATGTTCGGGTACGAGCCGACGACCTTCGGTGTGCAGGGCATCTTCACCGCGGCGGCCGTCGTCTTCTTCGCGTTCATCGGCTTCGACATCGTGGCCACCGCCGCGGAGGAGACCAAGAGTCCGCAGCGCGATGTGCCGCGCGGCCTCATCGGCTCGCTCATCGTCTGCACGGTGCTCTACGTCGCGGTGTCGGTCGTGGTCACCGGCATGCAGAAGTACACCGAGCTGACCGTGGACGCTCCGCTGGCCGACGCGTTCAAGGCCAACGGGCACCCGTTCTACTCCGGGGTCATCAGCTTCGGCGCCGCGGTCGGGCTCACCACGGTGTGCATGATCCTGCTCCTTGGCCAGACCCGGGTCTTCTTCGCCATGAGCCGCGACGGGCTGCTACCGCGGACCTTCTCGCGGGTCCACCCGCACTTCGGCACCCCGTACCGGTCCACGGTGCTGCTCGGCACCGTGGTCGCCGTCGTGGCGGGCTTCACCAGCCTGTCCGAGCTCGCGGAGCTGGTGAACATCGGCACGCTGTTCGCCTTCGTCGTGGTGGCGCTCGGTGTGATCATCCTGCGCCGCACCCGGCCCGACCTGCCGCGTGCCTTCCGCACCCCACTGGTGCCGCTGCTGCCCATCGTCTCCGTGCTCGCCTCGCTGTGGCTGATGCTCAACCTGCCAACGGAGACCTGGTTGCGGTTCGCGGTGTGGATGGTGATCGGTTACGTCCTTTACGTCGGGTACGGGCGCTCCCACAGCCGTATGAGCGCCACCACGGACCGGGCGGACTAGGGGCGCGTCCGCTGGGCCGTACGCCCTGGGAAGCCCTCGGGGGCGGAAGCGGCTGCTACCCGGACGGGCTGCGGCTGGCCAATTGGCTCCAGCAGGTCGGACGGAGCGCGCAACGGCGTGACCAGGGCGCGCACGGGGCACGACTAGAGCGCCCACGCGGGCGTACACGCCAGCGCCCATGCGGGCGCACACGCCCTTGATCCCCCTTCAGCTTCCGCTGGCTGCCTGACGACTCGCCCGCTGCTCGTGCTGGCTGTACTAGCTGTACTAGCTGTACTAGCTGTACTAGCTGGGCTGGCTGTACTGGCTGGGCTGGTCGTGCTGGTCGCGTTGCGGCACCCGCTAGCTACCCGTGTACCGCTCGCGGCCCGACGACGCTCGCGCCCAAGGCGCCTACTCGGGAACGAAGTTCGCGGTCGGCGGTGACCACCAGGCAGGGCCGCTCGGGGGCTCGGTCGCCGACCAGCGTGACGATGTGGTCATCGCCGCTGCCCGGCGCGGCCTCGACCCGTACCTTGGGCACCGAGTCCACGGCGCGCGCCTTGCCCTCCACGACGAGCACAATCTCCACGGGCGCCTCGCACGCCCACGCGGGCACGTCCGCGCGGGCGGGGAGCCCCGTGGATGCGTAAGCAGCCAGCGCGTCCCGTAGTCGTTCGGCTGCGCCGTGCCGGTCTCGCCACCATCCATCGGGTACGGAGCCCACCACATTCGCCGCGTCCACCACCACGAGTGCCTTCATGCGCTCAGCCTGGCACGATCGCTGTCACTGAGCCGTATTGCCATCGGGTGCGCAAGCGGTGTGCTCGGCCAGGCAAAATACTATGGTCGGTGTCACGTGAGGGAAGGTTGTCTGCGAACCATGGTGTTGCGGTTGCTGCGTGGCAAGGACGGCAGGCTCTCGGCCTACGCCCCAGCGGCAGGCGGCATCGCCCGCTGGACGGAGACCCGTCCCGGAGGCCCACAGTGGGCGGGGCCGGTGTGGCTGGATGCGCCAGGGCTGAGCGTCTGCTCGGTTGGCCAGGGCCTGGATGGCTATGTCCATCTGGTGGGCCTGCGGGAGAAGCGTGCCCCGGACGATCAGTTGGACGTCGATGTGGTGCACGCCACCCAGTACCAGACGGGGCGGCCGACCACGGTCTGGCACTCGCTGGGCACCCCGCACCCCAACGACTGGCGCAAGGCCAGCCGGGTCACGGTGGTGGCCACGGTCGTCGGCAAGGACGGCGCCGTCCACATCATCGTCCGTAACGCTGGGGGCGGCATCAGCGCGCGCCGCCAGGACGGCAAGGGCAAGTGGAGCGGCTGGGTTGATTTCAAGGGCAAGGACGTCACCGAGGGCCTGTCGGCCGTCGCGACCGCGGAGGGCCGGGTCGAGTTCATCGCGCCGACCACCAGTGGCGCGCTGCGCTGGTACATGACCGAGCCAGGCGGCGGCCTCAAGCGCGGCGACGACCTCGATGCGGACCCGCAGCCCGGTTCCGTCTCTGGCGTCGAGACCAGCCACGACACCCTCACCCACTACTGGCGGGACGCGAAGACCCGCGAGATCTTCGCTTACCGCCCCGGCGACGGTACCGAGCCCATCTCCCTGGGCGGCGGCGAGGGGCAGGGGCCCGCCGCCGTCATCCAGGCGCCCGTCTACGGGTACGACTGCACGGTTCTCGCCCAGCACGAGCCGGGTACCGGGCGGCTGGCCGTGGCGGCCTACCCCACCGAGAACGAGGCGGCCGGAGTGTGGTGGACGCCCACCGGCGACTGCGGCCTGACCGAGCCCGCGCTGTCGCTCGACGGCTACGGGCGGGTGGTGCTCGCCGCGCTGGGCCCCGACCGGGAACTGCGGGTCGCCCGGCAAAAGACGACCGAGCCGGGGCTCGCGCTCGACGCATGGAGCGCGGTGTAGCACGTGGCACGGCCAGGCGCACGCGGTGCGTCCAGCCGGGGTACGCACCACCGCGCACCCGGCGCGTCCGGCCGGGGCACGCACCACCAGCGAGCGTGCGCAGCACAGAGCAGCACAGGCAGCGCGCAAAAAACCGGGGAGCGCCACGCTCAGCGCCGCGTGACACTCCCCGGATTCCTGGGGCCCGGCTTCCTGGGGCCCGGATTCCCTGTGGGCCGGACGCTCTGTGGGCCAGGTGCCCTGTATGCGGCGGTTACGCCGGAACGCTCGCCAGCCCCTGCTCCAGGAACCGCTTGCCGGTGACCCGCTGCGATACGCCCTCGCGGTCCAGGTACGGCGTAATGCCGCCCAGGTGGAAGGGCCAGCCCGCGCCGGTGATCAGGCACAGGTCGATGTCCTGCGCCTCGGCGACGATGCCGTCCTCAAGCATCAGGCCGATCTCCTGCGCGACGGCGTCCAGCACTCGGGCGCGCACCTGCTCCTGCGTCAGCACCGTGTCGCCCTGCTGGAGCAGCGCCGCAACCTCCGGGTCCAACTCCGGCTTTCCGGAGTCATAGACGTAGAAGCCGCGCTTGCCCGCCGCCACGACGGCCTTCAGGTTCGGCGAGACCGTGAAGCGGTCCGGGAACGCCCGGTTCAGCGTCTCCGACACATGCAGGCCGATCGCCGGGCCCACCAACTCAAGGAGGACCAGCGGGGACATCGGCAGCCCGAGCGGCTCGATGGCCTTCTCGGCGGTGGCCACCGGGGTGCCCTCGTCGATGACGTTTTGGATCTCGCCCATGAAGCGGGTCAGGATGCGGTTGACGACGAACGCCGGGGCGTCCTTGACCAACACCGCGGTCTTCTTCAGCGACTTGGCGACCGCGAAGGCGGTGGCCAGCGACGCGTCGTCGGTCTGCGCGCCGCGCACGATCTCAAGCAGCGGCAGGATGGCGACCGGGTTGAAGAAGTGGAAGCCAACGACCCGCTCCGGGTGGCTGAGTTGCGAGGCCATCTCGCTGACCGAAAGCGATGAGGTGTTCGTGGCCAAGATGGCGTGCTTCGGCACGACCGCCTCAACCTCGGCGAACACCTTCTGCTTGACGGCCATTTCCTCGAAGACGGCCTCGATGACGAAGTCCGCGTCACCGAATGCGGCGGCCTTGTCGAGGGAGCCGGTCACCAGACCCTTGAGGCGATTGGCCTGGTCCTGGTTGACGCGGCCCTTGAGCAGCAGCTTGTCGATCTCCTCGTGGACGTATCCCACGCCCTTGTCCACACGCTCCTGGTCGATGTCGGTCAACACGACCGGCACCTGAAGACGGCGGACGAACAGCAGCGCGAGCTGCGAGGCCATCAGCCCCGCACCGACCACGCCGACCTTGGAGACCGGGCGGGCCAGCGACTTGTCCGGGGCACCGGCGGGCCGCTTGGCGCGCTTTTGGACCAGGTTGAACGCGTAGATCCCGGCGCGCAGCTCGCCGCCCATGATCAGGTCGGCGAGCGCCTGGTCCTCGGCGTCGAAACCCTGCCGCAGGTCGCCGCTCTTGGCCGCGGCGATGATCTCCAGCGCCCGGTAGGCGGCCGGGGCCGCGCCGTGCACCTTGGAGTCGGCGATGGCCCGGCCGCGCTCGACGGCCTGGTCCCACGCCTCGCCCCGGTCCACCTCGGGCCGTACGACCTCGGTCTTGCCCTGGAGTACCGACGCCGTCCACAGCAGCGACTGCTCCAGGAAGTCCGCGCCATCGAACAGCGCGTCCGCGATCCCGAGGTCGAAGACCTGCTGCCCCTTGAGCTGCCTGTTCTGGTTGAGCGAGTTCTCGATGATCACCGAGACCGCGCGGTCCGCGCCGATCAGGTTCGGCAGCAGCGCACAGCCGCCCCAGCCGGGCACCAGACCGAGGAAAACTTCGGGCAGCGAGAAGGCAGGCAGCGTCTTGGAGACGGTGCGGTACGTGCAGTGCAGGCCGACCTCGACGCCGCCGCCCATCGCCGCGCCGTTGTAGTACGCGAAGGTGGGCACGGCGAGCTGGGAGAGCCGCTTGAAGACGTCGTGGCCGCCCTTGCCGATGGCCAGCGCGTCCGGGTGTCGCTTCAGCAGCTCGACGCCCTTGAGGTCGGCGCCGACGGCGAAGATGAACGGCTTGCCGGTGAGGCCGACGCCGGTGATCTCACCGTCCGCGGCCTCCTTTTCCACCTGGTCGATCGCCGCGTCCAAGTTGGCCAGCGACTGCGGGCCGAAGGTGGTCGGCTTGGTGTGGTCGAAGCCGTTGTCCAGGGTGATCAGCGCGAACCGCCCGGCGCCGGGCAGGTCGAGATGGCGTACGTGTGCCTGCGTCACGACCTCGTCCGGGAACAACTCGGCCGCGCCCCTCAGCAGTTCAGCGGTGGTGGCTGTGGTGGTGGTGCTCACTTGCCCTCCCAGTGGGGGTTTTCCCAGATGACCGTGCCGCCCATGCCGAAGCCGACGCACATGGTGGTGATGCCGTAGCGCACCTGCGGCTGCTCCTCGAACTGCCGGGCGAGCTGCGTCATCAGCCGCACGCCGGAGGAGGCCAGCGGATGGCCGTAGGCGATGGCGCCGCCGTACTGGTTCACCCGCGGGTCGTCATCGGCGATGCCGTAGTGGTCCAGGAACGAGAGCACCTGCACCGCGAACGCCTCGTTGACCTCGAACAGGCCGATGTCGTCGATCGAAAGGCCCGCCTTGGCGAGCGCCTTGTGTGTTGCCGGAACCGGCCCGATGCCCATGACCTCGGGCTCCACGCCCACGAAGGCGTAGGAGACCAGGCGCATCTTGACCGGCAGGCCCAACTCGTGCGCCACGTCCTCGGCGGCGATCAGCGAGGCGGTGGCGCCGTCGTTGAGGCCCGCCGCGTTGCCCGCGGTGACGCGGCCGTGCGGGCGAAAGGGCGTCTTGAGGCCCGCCAGGTTCGCCAGCGTGGTGCCCGGGCGCATCGGCTCATCGGCGGTGGCCAGGCCCCAGCCGGTCTCCCCGGCCTCCGGGCTGGTGCGGCGGATGGAGATGGGCACCAGGTCCTGCTGGATCTGGCCGTTGGCGTACGCCTTGGCGGCCTTCTCCTGACTGCGTACGGCGTACTCGTCCGCGCGCTGCTTGGTGATGTGCGGCAGCCGGTCGTGCAGGTTCTCCGCCGTCATGCCCATGAACATGGCGGACTCATCGACCAGCTTCTCCGACACGAAGCGCGGGTTGGGGTCCACGCCCTCGCCCATCGGGTGCCGCCCCATGTGCTCCACGCCGCCCGCGACCACGACGTCGTATGCGCCGAAGCTGATGGAACCCGCGGTCGTGGTCACGGCCGTCATCGCGCCGGCACACATCCGGTCGATGGAGAAACCGGGCACGGACTGCGGCAACCCCGCCAGGATGCCGGCGGTGCGGCCCAGGGTCAGGCCCTGGTCACCGATTTGAGTGGTCGCGGCCAAGGCCACCTCGTCGATCCGCTCCGGTGGCAGACCGGGGTTGCGGCGCAGCAGTTCCCGGATGCACTTGATGACCAGGTCATCGGCTCGGGTCTCGTGGTAGATGCCCTTCGGGCCCGCCTTGCCGAACGGGGTCCGGACGCCGTCAACGAAGACGACGTCCCTAGCGGTACGAGGCACGTTGGATCTCCCTCTCGTAGTGTTCGCTCGCCACCGGATACGGCGCGACCAGCGCCCGCTGGCTCGCTCACTCACGGGGCTGGCCGGATACACAGGGCAGGTCACCCGGCAGAGCTCACCGCAAGACGTAGCGGCGGGCTCACACCGCCATGCTACTTACGAGTAACCAAGCTGCCCACCCCCTACGAGCTAAGCGGCGCAGATCACACCCTGAGCGGCTGCTTTACGTGCCTTGCTCAGGCTGGCACGTACCTAGCTCGGGCTGCTTTACGTGCCTTGCTCAGGCCGCCGGCGTCAGCAGTGCCGCGGTGAGCGCGGGCGTGACCAACTCGATCTGCCAGGCCCTGGCCCCGTACCCACCGAGCACCGCCGCGACGCTCTCCGCCGTCGCCTCGGCCGGCGGCTCCCAGCACAGCCGCCGGACCGTATCGGGGGTGATCAAATTCTCCTGGGGCAGGTTCAGCCCCTCCGCGAGTGCGGTCACCGCGGTGCGCGCGGCGGACAGCCTGGCGGCGGCGGCCGGGTCCTTGTCGGCCCAGGCCCGAGGCGGCGGCGGGCCGTTCAGCGGCTGTCCCGGCTGGGGGAGGTCCGTCTCGGGCAGGGTGCGCGCCCGCTCCACGGCCGCCTGCCACTGCTCCAGCTGGCGGCGGCTCATCCGCGAGCCGTATCCGGGCAGCGCGGCCAGTGCGCGGGCGCTGGTCGGCAGCGCGAGGGCCGCCTCGACGATGGCGCCGTCGCTGAGGACCTTGCCGGGCGAGACATCGCGCCGCTGGGCGATCTGGTCGCGGGCCTCCCACAGCTCGCGCACCACGGCCATCTGCCGACGCCTGCGCACCTTGTGCATGCCCGAAGTGCGCCGCCAGGGGTCCTTGCGCGGCGGGGCGGGCGGCGCCGCGGCGATGGCCGCGAACTCCTGCCGGGCCCACTCCAGCTTCCCCTGCTCGGCCAGCTCCGCCTCCAGGGCGTCTCGCAGGTCCACCAGGAGCTCCACATCGAGCGCGGCGTAACGCAGCCACGGCTCGGGCAGCGGGCGGGTGGACCAGTCAACCGCGGAGTGGCCCTTTTCCAGGGCGTAACCGAGCACGTTCTCCACCATCGGGCCGAGCCCCACCCGGGCGAACCCGGCAAGCCGCCCCGCTAGCTCGGTGTCGAAGAGCCGTTGCGGAACCATGCCTATATCGCGCAGGCACGGCAGATCCTGAGTTGCGGCGTGCAGCACCCACTCGGCGTCCATGATCGCGGCGGCTAGCCCCGACAGATCAGGACAGCCGACGGGGTCGATCAGTGCGGTCCCCGCACCGGCACGGCGCAACTGGACCAGATACGCGCGCTGCCCGTAGCGATAGCCGGAGGCGCGCTCGGCGTCCACGGCCACCGGCCCCGACCCCGCCGCGAAGGCCGCGATGATCTCGGCGAGGGCATCGGGACCGGCGACGACCGGTGGGATGCCCTCGCGTGGTTCCAGCAGGGGGACCGCTGCCGATGGGCTGTCCGGGGGGCCGCCCCCGGCGGTTCGCAGTGTCGTCTCTGCTGCGGCTTCTTGGGCGTCGGTCACCCGTCAAGGGTATAGGCCGCGCGAGGCGGTGACCTGCCCTGATTCCACGTAGTGGGCGCTGACCTGCGTCAACCACGCTCAGTAGTTCCCATCCGCGCCCGTGCGGCCGGAATCTGATGTCCCCGCACCGGGTGCGTACTCGGTGCATTGCCCCACAGATGCCCCCAGACCTCTCAGGACATGTCGTGGAACAGACCTTCTTGGCCCGGTGGCGGCTTAATCGCCCACAGGGTGCGATAAGCCGCGGATGGCGGGCATGGCACGCGCCCGCCGGCGGGACATCTCCGCCGGCGGGCGCGGGTACGCGAGGTCAACAGCGCGTCTACAGGTACCTGATCACGGTTAGTGGATGATCCCCGTCCGCAGCGCGACGGCGACCATGCCGGCCCGGTCTCCGGTGCCCAGCTTGCGAGCAATGCGCGCCAGATGGCTCTTGACGGTAAGTGCGGACAGGCCCATCGAGACGCCGATGGCCTTGTTGGACTGGCCCTCCGCTACCAGCCGCAGCACCTCCACCTCGCGCCCCGACAGCTCGCGGTAGCCACCGGGGTGGCCGGGGGCGCCGGGGGGCCGGCGGTGCAGTCGGGCGGCTGCCGCGCCCACTGGCGCGGCGCCCGGGCGGCCGGGGAGGCCGAGGTTGGTCCTGGTGCCGGTGACCACGTAGCCCTTGACGCCGCCCGCGAGGGCGTTGCGTACGGCGCCGATGTCGTCGGCGGCGGAGAGGGCCAGGCCGTTGGGCCAGCCGGCGGCGCGGGTCTCGGAGAGCAGGGTGAGCCCCGAGCCGTCAGGGAGGTGGACGTCGGCGACGCAGATATCGCGCGGGTTTCCGACTCGGGGGCGGGCCTCCGCGATGGACGACGCCTCGATGACGTCACGCACTCCGAGCGCCCACAGATGGCGGGTGACGGTGGAGCGGACTCGGGGGTCGGCCACGACGACCATGGCGGTCGGCTTGTTCGGGCGGTAGGCGACCAGGCTCGAAGGTTGCTCAAGAAGAACAGACACCAGGCCTCCTGGGGGGAGTGGCAAAACGGACGTCGTGCTCGGGGAGTAAGCGGGACGTTCCGTGCGGGAAGGGTCATGTGATCCTTCGGCAGCTCAGGCGCCCGGCTTTAGTGAGTGATCACGAAATAGTTGGTAACAATTGGGGCAATACGGACCGTTGGTCGGGTCGGCCGCTGGGGTGCGGTAGGCGCCGAAACCGGCGCGGCCCCAGTCGATGGCGGCTTGACGCCGAGGCGGTGTGAGGGAGGAGCGGTGGCGGCGTACGGGCGGCGTCGGTGCCGGATCGGTGCTGGCGCAGCGCCGGGAATCGGGGAGGCCGCGGTCAGTGTGTGGCGGGCTGGACGCGGGTTCGTGGAGTCGGGTCTCGTCGGCGCCTACGGGGCGGGGCTCGTGCCTGCCGCAGTATCGGGGGCGGTGGGCCGTGGCGGGGTGGGCCGCGTGCGGGCTGATCGTGGTGCGCGTGGTCGTACGGGGCCGGTTATGCGCCTGCCGCCGGTGTACGCGCCCCTCGTCGGCGCGTGCGGGCGGTGGTTGATGCGTGCGGGGGTTCGCTTGCGCGGTGGTTCAGCGGGGGAGGGGGCCTCTGCGTTGGGGGAGGGTGACGATGCCCGGTTCGCCTGCGCCCACCGGTGGCAGCCCCGCGATCTGGCAGAGCAGGTCGCCCCACGCCGACAGATGGGAGGCGGTGTCGGGCACCGGCTCCGCGGCGGCGGGGCCACCTCGCCCGTTTCGTGCGCCCAGGTCGGCGGTGCCGACCCAGTCCGCCGGGGTCCACGAGGCCCGGATCTCGATCCGGGTCGATGGGTCACGGTCGGCGAGCCCGCCGAAGTAGTGCGATCCGGCTCGGGTCACGGTGCCGCTGGGCTCGCTGTAGACCACGCCGCGCGCGGCCAGCGCACCGGTCAACCACGACCAGCACACCTCCGGCAGCAGCGGATCGGCGGCCATCTCGGGCTCCAGATCGGCATGGACGAGCGTCACCATGCGGAACGTACCCTTCCAGGCATCGTGTCCCGCCGGGTCGTGCAGCAAAATGAGCCGGCCCTCCGCCAGTTCCTCGTCATCGACGACGACTGCTGCCTCCAGCGCGTACGAGAACGGCGCGAGGCGCCGGGGCGGCGGCGTTGAGTCGATCTCCAACTCGGGCCGCAGCCGCGCGTCGCGTAGCCCGGCGACCGCGTGTCGGAACACGAGCGGGGTGACTTCCCCGTCCGCGCCGTCCGCACCGCTCGCACCGTCAGCGAAGTGTCCGTGAGCCGCAGCCATGCGGGGAAGACTAGGCGGAGAACGGAGCTGGTTCGGGTAGGAACACCCGCATGGGCGGGTCACTCGTTCGGCCCGTGCGAAGATTTGGGACATGAGCGTCAACTCCCAGCCGACGAGCCAGCAGCAGCAGACCGGCCGCACCGCGGCGTACGACTCCGCATTCTTGCGGGCGTGCCGCAGGGAGCCGGTGCCGCACACCCCGGTGTGGTTCATGCGCCAGGCGGGTCGCTCGCTGCCTGAGTACCGCAAGGTGCGGGAAGGCACCGCCATGCTGGACTCCTGTATGCGGCCTGACCTGGTCACGGAGATCACGCTGCAACCGGTGCGGCGGCACGGTGTGGACGCCGCGATCTTCTTCAGCGACATCGTGGTGCCGCTGAAGGCGATCGGCATCGACCTCGACATCAAGCCGGGGGTCGGTCCGGTCATCGAGCGGCCCATCCGCTCGCGTGCCGATCTCGACCAACTTCGGCCACTCACCCCTGACGATGTGAAGTACGTCACTGAGGCGATGGGAATGCTCGTCGGGGAGCTCGGTTCGACGCCGCTCATCGGCTTCGCAGGCGCGCCGTTCACCCTCGCCAGCTATCTCGTCGAGGGTGGCCCGTCACGCAACCACGAGCACACCAAGGCGCTCATGTACGGCGACCCGGAGCTATGGGCCGAACTGCTCGACCGGCTCGCCGACATCACGGCCGCGTTCCTCACCGTGCAGATCGAGGCGGGCGCGAGTGCCGTGCAGCTCTTCGACTCCTGGGTGGGCGCCCTCGCGCCGGCCGATTACCGGCGCTCCGTCATGCCCGCTTCGGTCAAGGTCTTCGACGCGGTCGCCGGGCTCGGCGTGCCTCGTATCCACTTCGGCGTCGGCACCGGCGAACTCCTGCCGCTGCTCGGCGAGGCGGGTGCGGATGTCGTCGGCGTGGACTGGCGGGTTCCGCTGGACGAGGCCCACCGCCGCGTCGGCCCCGGCACGGCGCTTCAGGGCAACCTCGACCCCGCCGTTTTGTTCGCCCCGCGGGCAGCGGTCGAGGCCGCGACCGATGAGGTGCTTGAGGCGGCGCGCGGGCTGGATGGCCACATCTTCAACCTGGGCCACGGCGTCTTGCCGGACACCGACCCGGAGGCGCTGACGCGACTCGTGGCGTACGTGCACGAGCGCACGCAGCGCTAGCTCGTCAACGTGCGTCCAACCGGCGCTCGACCGGCGCGGCCCCGCCGCGGGCCCGCGCCGCGCCCCGGCGTCGCGGCAGCGGACCAGGCCAGTGCGAACTAGGCGAGGCTAGTTCGCACTGGGCGGGACCGGACCGAACTGGGTCAGCGCGGAATTGGGTTAGCCAGTCAGCCAGTCAGCCAGTCAGCCAGTCAGCCAGTCAGCCAGTCAGTCAGCCAGCCAGCTCAGCGCTGGCCCGCCGCGTCGCGGGACACCTCCGCCGCCGCCTTGCGGGCTGCCACCAAAACGGGGTCCCAGACCGGCGAGAAGGGCGGCGAGTAGCCGAGGTCGAGCGCCGTCATCTGTTCCACCGTCATGCCCGCGGTCAGCGCCACAGCGGCGATGTCCACGCGCTTGCCCGCCCCCTCGCGGCCCACGATCTGCACACCGAGGAGCCGCCCCGTACGGCGCTCGGCGATCATCTTGACCCACATCGGATAGGCGCCCGGGTAGTAGCCGGCCCGGCTGGTGGATTCGATGGTGGCGGTGACGAACTGGTACCCCACCTCTCGCGCCTGCTCCTCAAGGACTCCCGTACGGGCGATCTCCAGGTCGCAGACCTTGCTGACGGCCGTGCCGACCACACCGGGGAAGGTGGCGTAGCCGCCGCCCACGCCCGAGCCGATGACCTGTCCGTGCTTATTGGCGTGCGTGCCGAGCGCGATATGCCGGGTGCGTCCTGACACCAGGTCAAGCACCTCCACACAGTCGCCGCCCGCCCAGATGTGCTGCTGCCCGCGTACCCGCATCGACAGGTCGGTCAGCAGCCCGCCGGATGCGCCGAGCGGCAGCCCCGCCTGCTGCGCCAGCGTGGTCTCGGGGCGTACGCCTAGCCCAAGGACGACGATGTCGGCGGGGTACTCGGCGTCCTCGGTGGCCACGGCGCAGACCCTGCCGTCCGAGCCGGTGCGGATCTCGGTCACCGCCACACCGCGCACCGTGTGGATGCCGAGCCCGCACATCGCCTCGTACACCAGTCGCCCCATGTCGGGGTCGAGTGTGGTCATGGGCTGCTCGGCCTGGTCCACGACCGTCACCTGGTAGCCGCGTCGGACCAGCGCCTCGGCCATCTCCACGCCAACGGAGCCGGCCCCGATGACCACGGCCCGGCGCGCGTCGCCCTCCTGTGCGCTGCTTTCTGCCGCGCTCAGCGCATCGAGCAGGGCCTGACCGTCGTCGAGGCTCTGCACTCCGTGCACCCCGGGGGCGTCGATGCCGGGCAGCGGAGGGCGCAGGGGCCGGGCGCCGGTCGCGATGACCAGGTCGTCGAAGCCCGTCCAGCGCTCGGTGGCACTGGGTGACTCAAGATCGCGGGTACGGACCTGTTGCCGATCGAGGTCGAGCTCGGTGACCTCGGTGCGCATCCGCAGATCGATGGAGCGCTTGCGGTGCTCCTGCGGTGTGCGCGCGATGAGCGCGTCGGGGCCGTCCACGGTGCCGCCGACCCAGTACGGGATGCCGCAGGCGGAGTACGAGGTGAAGTGGCCGCGCTCAAAGGCGATGATCTCCAGCTCGTCCGGGTCCTTGAGCCTGCGGGCCTGTGAGGCCGCCGACATTCCGGTCGCGTCCCCTCCAATGACCACCAGCCGCCGTTTCGCCATCCTGCGCGCTCCTCTTCACCGATACGGAGTGTCGTAGCCAACGGTACGTGCCCACAGCGCGGCCCCTCGGGGGGCTGCCGCCGTGCGGGTGGGGCGCTGCCTTCACACCCGCACGGCGCGCGGTCCTAGCCGTTCGACTGCCCGCTGTGGTCCGACTCATGGGTGATCTGGTCGGCCGGCGGCGGGTCGATGCTGAACCCCTCGTTGTGGGCGAGGAAGGTGAGCTCCATGGCCACGGGGCCGTCAGGGGTCGTGGCGCTCATCGTGAACTGCTTGGTGAAGCCGTCCGGGTCGATCCACATGTCCGTTGAGAACCGCTTGGCGCCCGTCTTCTCGAACTCCTCGATGGCCTCCTCACGGCTCGCCCGGCGGGCCGGGTCCTTGGTGGTGGCCGAATTTTTACGGAGTTCGGTCGTGCTGAGCGTGCCCCGGTAGTGAGTGGTGCTCACACCCATGATGGTCTCGGTGCCCGCTCGGCGCAGGTCGTGGGACTCGGCGAGGAAGGACGCCCCGATCGCTGGGTTCTTCGGTGTCCGGCCCTTGAGGCGGCCCAGGTCCGGCTCGGATGTGCCGTCCTTGCGCGGGGCCGAGACGTCCAGCTTCATCCAGGGCGTGTCGCCGAGTTTGGCCGTGGTCTCCGCGTCGCCCTTGACGTACGTCGCCCCATCGACGATGCGCATCTCCCCCAGGATGGGGGTCTCCGCCGTCGCCTCAATGCCAGTATTTTCTCCGGGCTCTCCGGGCTCTCCGGGCGCGTAGTGCGTCACGCTCAGGCTGAAGGGGGCGGCGGTCATCGTCACGTCGCTCGTCACCAGCCCGTCCTTCGGGGTCTGGGCGAGCGTGCGGTAATGCACAGTTGTGAACGCCTCGCCCTTGCGCGCGGCCTCGCGTACCGCCGTCGCGGGCGCGACCTGCGGTGCGCTGGTGGGCGCGCTCGGTGCCGCCCGCTCGGGCCGTTCCTCGGCCCCCGGCTCCGATGAGCCGCAACCGGCCACGCCGCCGCACAGCAGGACGCTGCCGATCGCGGCGGCCACCGTTCGCTTCCGCCGCTGTTTCCCCGAACACAAGCCGCTGGTCATCTACCCCGCCCTTGTGCGTAATTGAGCCCTTTTCGCGCGATTCGGGGACCATAGCGCACGCTGAGCGAACGACGGGGGCTGGGTGGGGTTGGTGGCGGCAGGGCCTTCGGGGCGGCAGGGCGTCGAGGCGCCAGGGTCGAGCCGGGGCGGCGGGCCCGGGGAGCTGCCGGTGTTCGGGCCCGCCGCGGTCCGCGGGTTTGACCCGCAGTGGTCAGCGTTCCAGGACCAGGGCCTGGCCCTGGCCGACCCCGATGCACAGGGCGGCGAGCCCCACGCCCGAGCCTGCCGCGGCGAGTTGGTGGGCCACCGAGCCCGCCAGACGGGCGCCGGAGCAGCCGAGGGGATGGCCGATGGCGATGGCGCCGCCGCGCGGGTTGACGATGTCCGGGTTCAGATCGGGCCACTCCGCCAAGCAGCCCAGCGCCTGGGCCGCGAACGCCTCGTTGAGCTCGAAGGTGGCGAGGTCGGCGAAGGTGTGGCCGCTGCGCTTCAGCGCCTGCCGCACCGCCCGTACCGGGCCGAGCCCGAAATACTGCGGCTCGATGCCGGTGACCGCCGTGGCCCGTACTCGGGCGAGCGGCTCGCGACCGCTGGCCCGCAGCCCCTCCTCGTCGCACACCAGCAGCGCCGCCGCCCCGTCGTTGAGCGGCGATGAGTTGCCCGCCGTGACCGTGCCGTCCGTACGGAAGGCGGGCTTGAGCCGGGCCAGTGCGTCGAGTGAGGTGTTTTGGCGAATGGTCTCGTCACGGTCCAAGGCGGCGGCGGGACACGGCACCACCTCCGCGTCGTAGGCCCCGTCCTTCCAGGCCCGCGCGGCCTTTTCATGGCTGGCGAGCGCGAACGAGTCCTGCGCCGCGCGGCTGATCTTGTGCTGGTCGGCGATGAGTTCGGCGCCCTCACCGAGCGGTGTCGTCCACTGCGGAGGCATCTGCGGGTTGACCATCCGCCAGCCCAGCGTCGTGTTCAGCAGCGTCTGGTTGCCCGGCGGGAACGGTCGGTCCGGCTTGGGCAGCACGTACGGTGCGCGGCTCATCGACTCGACACCGCCCGCGACCACCACCTGTGCGTCCCCCACGGCGACGGCACGCACCGCCTGTACGACGGCCTCAAGGCCGGAGCCGCACAGCCGGTTGACGGTCGCGCCCGGCACCGAGACCGGTAACCCGGCGAGCAGCACCGCCATCCTGGCCACATTGCGGTTCTCCTCGCCCGCGCCGTTGGCGTTGCCGAAATACACATCGTCGACACGGGCCGGGTCGAGCGCGGGCGCGCGCTCCATGAGCGAGCCGAGGACATGCGCGGCGAGGTCGTCCGGCCGTACGCCGGACAGCGCGCCGCCGTACTTTCCGATCGGCGTGCGGACTGCATCGACGATGTACACGTCGCGAAGGCGGTCATTCATACGGTGGTCGTCCCTCGTTAGAAGGTTCCGGTGGATGACGGTCGTGCCTCGGTGCCGACGGCGGGCTCCGGGCGGCGGCCCGTTGATCCAGCAGGTCAGATCGAGCGGTCGAGAAGCGGACCAGCTGGTCAGCGGGGCTGATCGGGGCGGCAGGCCCAGGTGGCCCTGCGGGCAGCCGCCAGCCCACCGACCGATCGTCCGTTCGGCCAGTGGGAGCGCTCGCGTGTGCTGCCCCGCGCCGAGTCTCCGCACCCTGGCACGCAGTGTCAATGGGGCCCACTCGGCGGCGTCGGCGGGGCCCGTTAGGGGTGGGGGTGCGGCGGGCGGCACGGGGCGCGGTGAGAGAGTGGGGGTATGAGCGAAACGCACGTCCCTGCTCGTCGGGTGGTCGTCATCGGCGGCGGGATCTCCGGCCTCGCCGCCGCTCACCGGCTCGTTGATGGCGGCGCACAGGTCACCCTCCTGGAGGCGTCGGGGCGACTCGGAGGCAAGCTGTACGCGGGGCAGATCGCGGGCGTTGCGGTGGACCTGGGCGCCGAGTCCATGCTGGCCCGCCGCCCCGAAGCGGTGAATCTCGCCCGCGCCGTGGGGCTCGCGGACCGGTTGTGCCTCCCGGCCGCCTCGGCCGCCGGTCTGTACACCCGGGGCGCGCTGCGGCCCATGCCCACCGGCCATGTGATGGGCGTTCCGGGTGATGTGGCACCGCTGGCCGCCTGTGGAGTGCTCTCCGATGCGGGCCTGACCCGCATCGGGCGTGACGCCGAACTGCCCCGCGACGAGCTCGGCGAGGACGTCGGCATCGGCACTTACGTTGCGGCCCGCCTTGGCCGCGAGGTCGTGGACCGGTTGGTGGAGCCGCTCCTTGGCGGCGTGTACGCGGGCGATGCGTACCAGATCTCGATGCGCGCCGCCGTGCCGCAGCTGTACGAGGCGGCGCGCGCCGAGCGGTCGTTGACCGAGGGCGTACGCGCCATCCAGCGCCGGGCTGCGGCTGGGCCCGCCGCGGGCGGCCCGGTCTTCATGGGCATCGACGGCGGCGTCGGAGGGCTGCCGCTGGCCGTCGCCGACGCGGTACGAGCCGGCGGCGGGGACATTCGCACGCATGCGCCCGTGCGCCGGCTCGCGCGTACCGGATCGGGCTGGAGCGTGGTCACCGAGGACGGGACCGCGCTCACGGCGGACGCGGTGGTGGTTGCGCTGCCCGCGCCCGCCGCGGCCAGCCTGCTCGCCGCCGATGCACCGGGTGCCGCCGCCGAACTCGGCACCGTCGAATACGCGTCGATGGCCCTGGTGACCATGGCCTTCCGGCGCGCCGAGGTGGCCGGGCTCCCGAACAGTCGGGGATTTCTGGTGCCCTCCGTGGACGGGCTCACGATCAAGGCAGCCACGTTCTCCAGCCACAAGTGGGGCTGGGTCGCGCAGGGGGACCCGGAACTGTTCGTGCTGCGCACCTCTGTTGGCAGGTACGGCGACGAGGCCGATCTGGAACGCGACGATCCGGAGCTGGTCGCACGGTCACTGGCCGACCTGCACACCACCGTTGGGCTCACCGCGCGCCCCGTGGCCACCCGCGTCGAGCGCTGGGACGGCGGGCTGCCGCAGTACCCGGTCGGTCACCTCGACCGCGTCGCCCGAGTACGCGAACAGGTCGCGGGGCTGCCGGGGCTGCGGGTGTGTGGCGCGGTGTACGACGGTGTGGGCATCCCGGCGTGCGTGGCCACCGCGCACACCGCGGCCGATGAACTGCTGGGGCTGCTGGCGACCGTGCCCGCCGCCTGAAGACTTCCGGCACCCTGATGCGCTGCGGGCACCGGGCCCTGCCGCGGGGCACTGCCGGGCGAAAGTGAGAAGAGGAACCATGACTGCTGCTCCAGACAAGACCTCGAACGCGGGTAAGAAGGCGAAGGACCTCAACGAGGTGATCCGCTACACGCTGTGGTCGGTGTTCAAGCTGCGCGATGTGTTGCCCGATGACCGCAGCGGCTACGCGGACGAGGTGGAGGAGCTGTACGCGCAACTCGCCGCCAAGGACGTCACCGTGCGCGGCACGTACGACGTGTCGGGACTGCGGGCCGACGCGGACCTCATGATCTGGTGGCACGCGGAGACCGCGGAGGCGCTGCAAGACGCGTACAACCGGTTCCGCCGCACCACGCTTGGTCGGGCCCTGGAGCCGGTCTGGTCGAACATGGCACTGCACCGCCCCGCGGAGTTCAACAAGTCACACATCCCCGCGTTCCTCGCCGACGAGGAGCCTCGTCAGTGGGTCAGCGTCTACCCCTTCGTACGTTCCTACGACTGGTACCTGCTGCCCGACGAGGACCGCCGCCGGATGCTCGCCGACCACGGCAAGATGGCGCGCGGCTTCCCCGACGTACGGGCCAACACGGTCCCCGCGTTCTCGCTGGGTGACTACGAGTGGATGCTGGCCTTCGAGGCGGACGAGCTGTACCGCATCGTGGACCTGATGCGCCATCTGCGGGCCTCCGAGGCCCGGATGCACGTCCGCGAGGAGGTGCCGTTTTACACCGGCCGCCGCAAGCCGATCGCGGAGCTGGTGGCGGAGCTGGCGTAAGGCCCGCGCGCCGGTGCGGGTGGTTGGGGGCGGCCTGGTGCTGGCGCGTGAGCGGGTCGCCCCGGGGCCGGTGGGTCGGCGTGGTCGGCTGTTGGCGTGGGCAGCGGGCTGGCATGGGCAAGAGGCTGGCGTAGGCAGGGGCGGATCAGAACCGCTCGCGGCGCCGGCCGCCCCGCAGCGCGGCCCGAAGCCCGGGGTCGGACAGCCCGGCTGCCCCGTGGACGGCCAAGATGGTGAGCGCGGCCCTGGCCAAGCGCTCGTCCGGGGCGTTCGGGTCGGCTGGGTCGTTCGGCTTGCTTGGCTTGCTGTGCTCGTTGGGGCCGTTGGGGCCGTTGGGGCCGTTGGGGTTGCTCGGGTTGGTTGGCGCCGGGGCGCCGTCGTCCGAAGTGCCGGGTGTGGCCCCGGCGTTCGACCCGGCGCTCCCCGGCGCCGCGTCGTTCCCGCCGTCGCGCTCGGTGGGCGCGACGGCGTCGGAGCCGCCGGGCTGGCCCCCGGGGCGTTCGCCCGGGGCGCCAGCGGCGCGTGGCCCAGGCTCCGTACCGGGCAGCCGGTCATCGCGCGGCGGTACGGAAATCTCGCCCAGCCGCTGCTGGCCGGCGGGGGAGGCCCAGCGCGTGTACGGGTGGACCTCGACGCGCGCTATCGCCAAACAGCCGGTGGTCAGCACCAGCGGCAGGGCGAACCACGCCGCGACCGGTCCGGACCCTGTCTCCGGTGGCACCATCACCAGCGCGGCGACCGCCGACACCAGCACCAGTGCGCACGCACCGCGCACCTGGGAGATGGCCGTGGCAACGCCCAGCCTGGCCGCGTCGGGCACCGCGAGGCCGGCGGCGACCAGGCGGTCGGCGAGTGCCCGTACGGCATCGGCGGCGGCCACCGCCGAGCGCACCGGTGGGATCGGTGCCTGCCCGGCGGAGCCGATGGCCTGGAGCAGCGAGCGCTCCATCTCGTCCCGGCCGACCGGATCGACCACCGTCACCCAGCCGGTGTGGGCGAGCAGCAGCCGCCGTTCGCGGTGCATGGAGACGAGGGCGAGTTCGCTGACCCGGTAGGGGCCGCCGGAGAGGAACGCCGTTTCGTACAGCGTGAGAGTGCGGCGAAGGCCCCCCGGCGGCGGGGCGTCGGGGCCTTGCGCGGCGGCAACGGCCGCTTGACACAGCCGGGCACAGGTGAAAAAGGCCACGCCCCAGGCGATCACAAGAAACAGGACCCACAGCATGGCCGATTCTTACTCACCGGATTCGCGCTTCGCCATGGTTTGTTCACGATACGGACCTGGGATGTGCGGAAGATGACCTTCCGCAACCGGTGATGCACGGGTTCGAGTGGGCCTGAGCGCAACGGGGTGGGTCGGGCGGAAGGCGGGCGTGCCGGGAAGTGAGCATGCGGGATGCGCTACTGCGGCGTCCAATGGGGCGCGTAATCGTAGGGGTTGCGGGCCTGTGATTCCCAAGCCCCCGGCCCCCCAGGGCCGCTGGCCCCCAAACCCAAGGCTTCCGAGCCTCCTTGGCCCCCGCGAGCTCCCCAGGGCGGCTTGTGGCGCGCGGGCCCACGCCGTACCCCTACGCGCGACTAACCCCCACCACCGCCTCCTCCTCCACAACCCCCTCCGCCGCAGCCGCCTCCGCCGCCGCCTCCACCACAGCTGCCGCTGCCGCCTCCGCCGTCGCCCGCGCTCGTCCCGCACGACGCCGTACCGCAGCCTCCACCGCCTCCACTGCCCCCACCGCTTCCACTGCTCCCGTCGCTGCGTACGGGCTGGCCGTGGGCGCTTCCGCACCACACCGCCTCTGCCGCCTCCGGCACCGCGACGACCCCCACCCCCACACCGCTCACGGCACGCGATGCCGTTGGTCCGGTGCGTGCCGCGTCCCACAAGTAGGTGCGCAGTGGTTCGCTCATCCCGTTCACGCCCTTGGCCACGATTCGGGACATGGCTGCGTCCACCGTGCGTTCGCGGGTGGAGCCGGTGACGCGGGTGTACGTGGCAAGGGCCTTGCGCCCCGGCCCGGTCACGCGACCGCCGACCACCTGCGTGCAGACCACGCCGATGACGACGCCGGCGACCAGTGGCGGGAGCACCTTGGTGAACAGCGTCGCGGTGGGACCTTCGACGGCCTCGATGGCGTACAGGATGAACACGAAGGCGCCGCTGCTCGCGCACACCGACGCCAGGCCGCGCGCCCACTGCTGCCAGTGGCGAATCAGGCTGGGCTGGACCATGAGGCCGCGCTCCGCGAGCCCGTCACCAATGCCCTGGACGACCGGACTACGCATCACCTCGCCGCGCAACCAGCCGAGTCCGCCGTGCGGGGAGCGGGCGGCTGCCTCGAAGATCGCGCCGTCCACCGGGTTGCGGACGGTCCGCCGCGTGATCGTCACCACGCCAGGGTCCCCGATCTGTAGTCTCCCGTCGGAATACAGGGCGTACAGAGCGGTGTCCGTGACCCGGCCGGGTCCGCCCGCCAAGAACGCGGCCTCCCACACGTCTTTCACATGCGCTGCGGCATTCTTGGCCCGCAGCGCACGCCGGAAACCCACCACACCGACCACCAGGAACAGCGCCGCCGCAGCGACCGCCAGATACGCCAGTGCCGCGAAGACGTTGACGATCATCGTCGCCCCCAAACGAGCCGGGCGGCGCGCAGCAGTCGCGTCGCGCGGTGGTGGGGCAGCGGGGCGGGCCCCGACCGCTCTTGCCACCAGGCCGCCAACCGCCGCCGTACCGTGGCGTCGCCGGGTGCGCCGGCTGCCAGTAGTCGTTCGACGAAGGCCAGCGCGTCGCGCCGGTAGCCGCCGGTGATCGGGGAGGTACGGGCGTACGCCAAGAAGGCGGGCCGATACGCCTCGCCGAGGATCTCCACCAGCTCGGGCGCCACCTTGGCCACCACATCGGCCCGCTTGGCGGCCAGTGCCCGACTCTGCACCCGCAGCCGCCGCCGGTCGAACCCCTCCGGGGCCGGAGTGCCCGCGACCAGCGCGGACAACAGCGCGGTTTGGGCCAGTGCGAGCCGCTGCCGCAGCGGATCGCTGGAGTCCGGGTTGCCGGGCACGGGGCTCGGCACTGCGCTGCCGCTGGGGCTCGCTTGGCGGGCGGTCGCGACGGGGCCAGGAGCCGCCTCTAGCGGTGCCGTTCCCACCGCGCCCCGTGCCGGGTGCGCGGCAGCCACCGTGCCCCGTGCCCCGTGCGCGGCGGCCACCGCGAGCCGCACCAACTCGGGGCTCGGCTCGGACGACCGGGGCGCGGGAACAGCCGTGGACACAGCCGCGGGACCAGCCGTGGGCACGGCCGCGGGACCAGTCGCGGGCACAGCCGCGGGAACAGCCGTGGGCCCAGCCGCGCCGCTGGCTTCAAAGGCGGCCGACAACTGCGGCACCCCCGGCAACGCTGGCATCCCCGGCACCCCCGACACCCCAGGCATCCCCGGCACCTTTGGCACCTGTGACCACGCCGATGGCCTCGTTGATCGCGTCATCACGGCGCGTATCGCATCGAGTTCTCTCGCCAGCTCAGCCATCGGCGGAAACGCCTCGTCGCGCTCCAGGAGGACGCCGGGCGGTGTCACGCGGTCGCACAGCTCCGCAAGGACGTCGAGCACCGGTCGGGTGACCGGATGGGCGTGGCTGTCGTGCCAGACGCCATCGCGTTCGACACCGCCCGCCACATGGACGTACGCGATGGCCTCGACCGGCAGCGCGGCCAGCACGGTGGCCGCCTCTTCGCCCCGATTGACATAGTTGGTGTGCACATTGGCGACGTCGATGAGCAATCTGACCCCGGTGCGCTCGACGAGCTCCGTCAGGAACTGGCCCTCGGTCAGCTCCTCGCCGGGCCAGGAGATCAGGGCCGCGATGTTCTCCAGGGCCAGCGGCACCGGCAGCGCGTCCTGCGCGATCCGTACGTTGTCACACAGGACGTCCAGCGCTTCTCGGGTGCGCGGCACCGGCAGCAGATGGCCGGCCTCGATGCCAGGCGACGCGGTCAGCGGCCCCCCGCCGCGCACGAACGCGATGTGCTCGCTGACCAGGGGCGCACCCAGGGCTTCGGCACGCTCGGCGAGCGCCGTGAGCCGCCCGGGGTCCGGGCGTTCGGCGCCGCCGAGGCCGAGTGACACCCCGTGCGGCACGATCGTCGTGCCGCGCTCACGCAGCGCGCGCAGGGCGTCGGGAAGGTGGCCGGGGCAAATGTTCTCCGCCACCACCTCCACCCAGTCGATGCCCGGCAGGCTTGCGATGTCGTCCGCGATCTCCGGTCGCCAACCGATGCCGGTTCCTAGCCGTTTCATGGTCGTCCCCCTGGCCGTTTCATGGTCGCCCCCCGAAAAACCGCGTTCGTTCGCGTGGAGGAAGTCTTGGCCCTCAAAAGAGGGGACGAACCCCGTCCGCCTTCGGTTCAGAGCTTCATTTGAGGTTGCTGGGCGGCTGGTCTCCGCGCTGTGCAGGGACTGTTGTGCGAGCGATCGGGCAGGGGTACGTCGGCGTGCGCGGGGTGCGTTGCCGGCTGGTGAGGAGCGGTTTCCGAGCGGTCGAGATCCGTTTTCCGAGCGGCTCCGGCAGGAGATGAGTGATGATAGGCACGTATTCCCGGATGCGTAGATTGCGCCCGTGCCGGTCCGCTAATGTCGGCACTGCTACAAACTTGTGCGGTTCTCTTGCGATTGCTGTTCACCAGGCGCCATAGGGACGAACGGTTGCGGGAGCGTGGATCGGTGCGGATGCGCCGTGTCTGGTGTGCAGCATTCGGGACGTGGGAGAGACGTGCGTATCGGAGAACTGTTCGCGGCGGCCAAAGCGCGCGGGTTCGGGAAGTCGAGAGGCGCGGGCGGAGCGGGAAAGCCGAGTGTGCCGCCCGATGTAACCGGTGAACCTGTGGGGCGCTGGGAGCCCGACTCGACGATGCCCATACGGCAGTTCGTTCCGCCCCCCGCCGCTACACCCCCCGCTGCCACACCCCCCGTTCCCGCCCGGCCCGACCATCTGACCAGCACGGGCGCCGCACCGGATACGGACCCAGTCGATCGTAGTTCGGCAAGCGCCGCGCACGGCTCGGTCCAGGGCAAGGGCCGCATCGGCACGGCCGGGACCGGTCGCAGGCGCAAGGCGCGGCCTCAGCGCACCGGCCGGTTCCGCCGCCCCTGGATCGACTATCCGCGCTCGGCCAAGACTGGTGTCCGGCGTTGGGTGCCCTCCTGGCGGCAGACGCTCGGGGTCTTTCTGTTCACCATGGGGACGCTGGCAGGCGTCATTGGTTACGCGTATTCGCAGAGCGAAATACCCGATGACCTCAATGACTTCGCTACCCAGCAGGACAACGTCTACTACTGGGCAGATGGCACCGTGATGGGGCGGACCGGGCAGGTCAACCGGCAAGTCACGGCGCTGGATCGGGTTCCCGAAGACGTGCGCTGGGCGGTTCTCGCTGCCGAGAACGCCTCCTTCTACTCCGACAGCGGCGTCTCACCGAGCGGCATGTTCCGCGCCGTGAGTCGCATGCTCACCGGTGGTGAGACCCAGGGCGGTTCCACCATCACCCAGCAGTACGTCAAGAACGCCTACCTCAACCAAGATCAGAAGTTGTCCCGCAAGGTCACCGAGATGTTTATCGCGATCAAGCTGGATAAGAAGATGAGCAAGGACGATATTCTGGAGGGGTACCTCAACACCAGTTGGTTCGGGCGTGGGACCTACGGGATTCAGCGTGCCGCCTACGCGTACTACCGAAAAGACGTGTCCGAGCTGACCGTGAGCGAGGGTGCTTTTCTCGCCACGCTGTTGAAGGGTGCGGGGATGTACGATCCGCACCTGAGCGAGGCCAATCACCGCAGGGCGGTGGAGCGTTGGGAATGGGTGCTCGACCGCATGGTGGAGATCGGCAAACTCCCTCGCGACGAGCGCAAGAAGATCACCGAATTCCCTGAACCGAAGAAGACTCCGAAGCCGGCCGGTCTCGACGGGCAGACGGGATATCTCGTGGAAACCGCGCGCGCCTATGTCGCCGCCCATACCGAGATCGAACCCGCAGATTTCGATCTCGGTGGCTACCAGATACGCACCACCTTTGAGAAGCCGAAGGTGGAAGCGCTGGCCACCTCGGTGAAGAAGGTGCGCGACGAATTGCAGCCCGAACAGCGGGAAGCGGATCGGCAACTGCACATCGGCGCCGCATCGGTGGAAGCTGACGGGCGTATCGTCGCCCTCTACGGTGGCCCGGACTACGTCAAACAGGGCTTCAACGATGCCAACGCCTCCAATGTCCCCGCGGGCACCGTGTTCACACCGTTCGTCTATGCGGCCGGGCTCCAGGACGGCGTGCTCAAGGAGCGGGGAGCAGACAGAACCCCGGTCACGCCCGCGACGCTGTACGACGGCGCTGACAAGGCCGCTGTCACCACGCCGGAAGGCCCGTACTGGGACCGTGGCGGCAAGATCGTGCGGGCCCGGAACGATGACGGTAAGTCCTGGGGCAAGGTGAGTTTGCACCAGGCGATGGTGAATTCGGTGAACACGCCACTGATGCAGCTCGGCATGGACGTGGGGCTCGATCGGGTGCGCCATGTGGCCACCGCCGCGGGATTGTTGCCCAGCAGCTTCGGTGAGCAGGTGCCCGCGCTTTCGCTCGGCACCGCCAAGCCCAGCGCGATTCGCATGGCCAGCGCCTATGGCACCTTCGCCGCGCGGGGCACGCACACCGACCCCTACTCGGTGACACGGCTGATCCGCAACGGCGATGCCGTCTCGCTGCGTACGCCCAGCGGAAAGCGGGCGTTGCGCACCGACGTGGCGGAGGCCGTGGACGGGGCGCTCCAGGACTCCGTACGCAGCGGCGCGGCGAGCGCGGCCGGGGAGGCGGGGCCGGGCGCGGCGGGCAAGGCCGGCACCGCGCAGGACCGCACCTCCGCCTGGTTCGCCGGCTACCGAGACCAGTTGGCCACGGCCGTCTCGATCAGCCGCCCCGACCCCAAGACGCACGAGTTGTTGCCGCTCGACGGCGTGGGCGGCGATCCGACGGCCAAGACGGGCAGCGGTTACCCGCTCGCGATCTGGACGGACTACCTGCGGTCGTCGGCCCGCTGAGCTGCCGGGTGGTGCGGCGCCAGCGGGGCCGCGGGGAGCGGGCGGCCAAGCCGCCCGCTCGGATGGCAGCCGCCGCACACGCACGGCGCGGCGGTCACTTCAGGAAGGTCTTCCAATCCGGGGCCTGTGCCGGGTCGAGACCACGCAGCTTGGCGAGGACCGCCGGGTCCTGCGCGTCGAGCCAGTCGGCGAGTTGGCGGAAGGACACGCATCGCACGCCCTCGCGCGGGCACGCCTCGCGCATGGTGTCCTCGATGGCCTGCATATAAATGCCGCCATTCCAGTTCTCGAAGTGATTGCCGATGAACATCGGGGCCCGACTGCCGTTGTACACGCGCTCGAAGCCATTGAGATAGCCGCCCCTGGTGAGCTTCAGCCACTCGTCGTACTTCGCTGGGTCGCCCTCGGTGCTGTCACCGGACTGGTTGTAGAGGAAGTTGAAGTCCATCGATAGGACCTGCTTCTCACTCTTCGGGTACGGCAGGAGTTGGAGGGGGAAGTTCCAGACGTCGTCGATCTTGGACGGCCACAGTTGGAAGTCGCCCGGCGAACTTGCGTCATAGCGCCAGCCGAACGACTTGGCCGCTGGTATCAGCGTCTTTTGCCCCTCAAGACAGGGGGCCCGGCCGCCCACCAGCTCCTTCGTGTAGTCGAAGGGCAGCGGATCGATATCGGTGTAGCCGGTGTTCGTCTTCCAGTTCTGTACGAACGAGTACTGCTGCTTTATCTCGCTCTTCCACTCCTCGGTACTCCAGTCGTCACCGCCCTTGGCGCCGCAGAAGTGCCCGTTGAAGTGGCTGCCTATCTCATGACCGTCCTGCCATGCCCCGCGCAACTGCTCCAGGGTGTCCCGTATATGCGGGTCGGTCGCGAAGGATATCGCCGCGCTGCCCGGCTTGTGCTGCGGGGGACGGTACAGCTCGCGCTTGGACTTGGGGAGCAGGTACATGCCGCTGAGGAAGAACGTCATCTGCGCATTGCTATCCCGCGCGACCTGGCGGAAGTGCGAGAACAGCCGGTCATCACCCTGGAGTGCGCCGTCCCAGGAGAACACGATGAACTGCGGTGGCTGCTGCCCCGGTTTGAGCTTCTCGGCCTTCGGCTGGTTCGGCTGCGGCCCGGTGTAGGACGTGGAACCGTCCCCGAGCACCTTGACCTTGCCGTCCCAGGGCTCCTCCGTCTTCTTGGGCTTGCCGTTCTTGCCTTTGGCTCCCTTGCCATCCGCGCCGAGGGCGCCCGGGAGGCTGGGCTGGGCGCCGGTGGCCGCGGTGGCGTCTTTTCCCCCGTCATCGGAATCGCCGGTGGAAAGGCCGATCGCCACCGCGGTCACGGCACAGGCCGAAACGAGCGCGATGGCGGTGTAGATCGTCCTTTTCGATGGCTTTGACGATTCACGTGACGCGCGTGCTTTACGTGACTTCTTCCGGGACGTGCTCAACTTCGCCCCCTTGGGCACCAGTACAGATGTTCTGGTGCCTAAGTATCACAGTTCCCACGGGCGTCCCCGAAAGATGGGGTGGTCCGCGACGACTGTGCACGAACCGGGAGCGATCTCCGTGAACCCCGCGTCCCGCACCACCGGCAGCCCGCTGCGTGTCAACGCTGCCCAGTGCTCGGGCGCGGCGACGCGCACAGCCAGCGCGAAATCGGCCCGCCGCCAGGCTTCCCGCTGCGCGTCGGCCAGCTCCCACCACGCGAGCTGCGCCGCGTGCCCAGCCTGGGCCATCGCCTTGCCTGCCGACATCTCCAACTCCGGGTTGAGCCACAAAACGGGCACCTCGGGGCCGGGCGTCACGGGTGGCTGCGGGTCGTCCAGTTCGGTGCCGGACACCTGGAGCTTGGCGAGTTCCTTGGGCCAGCCGTCGAGCGGCACTGGCGGAAAGACCCGCACCTCGGTGTGTGCGCCGCTGACCGTGATGCCGGGCAGCTCACAGGCCCGCCGCCACTCGGCGCCGCGCGCTCGCCGCACCACCTTGCGAATCCGGGCATCCTGCCAGTCCCGTACGGCCTCGGCCCACGCGCCATCCACCGCCGTTGCCCGCTCGTCGCACAGCAGCGTGAGGACGGCGCGCGCGGCGGTCTCCAACGCGTCGGTACGGGGCGGGGGCGCGGCCTTTTCCACCCGCACCACCAGTGGCAGCACAAACTGCGGAGCGGCGTCCCGCTCCGCGGCATCGCGCGGATAGGCGGCGCTGCCGACCTCAGTGGTGTCCGCGACGGGGCTGGACGTGGACGGGTGCGTGGATGCGGGCTCGGGCGCGTGGGCGTGGGCGTGGGAGCTTGCGAGCGCGGGTACCGGCGCGGACGCGCCGTTGGGGTCGGGGTCTGTGGCGCCGTCGCGAAGGCCAACGGCAGGGCTGGGGCCGGAGCCGGGACCTGAGCCGGGGCGACTGGCGCCGCGGTCGGTGGCGTGGTCGGGGGCGGGCGCCGGCTGACCTTCGCTGGCGCCGTTGTCGGAGCTGATCACACGCCCCAGTCTGCCAGCCCCAAGACCGCCCGCCCGGGGCCCGTGACGCGGTAGGGCATCGGCTACGGTCGGTTTCCATGAGAGCGCCACGACCGCCGAGTCCTTCCGGGGTATTCCTGGAACTACGGGGCGTGGGCCGGCGCTACGGGCTGCGCGGGCCCTGGGTGCTGAGCGGGATCGATCTCGACGTCGCCGCCGGGACCTTGGTGCGCATCGAGGGGACGAACGGAACCGGCAAGTCCACCCTGCTGCGGCTCATCGCCGGAATCGACCAACCGACCGTGGGCCGGGTCGCGGGTCGCCCCCGTACCGCGTACGTGCCCGAGCGCTTCCCTGCCGCCTTGCCCTTCACCGCCGCCGACTACCTCGCCCGCATGGGCCAGGTGCACGGCCATGGCCGGACGCGCGCCGTGCGCGGAGCGGGGGAGTGGCTGGAGCGCTTCGGCGCCGCGGGGCATGCCCACACGCCGCTCGCCGAACTGTCCAAGGGCACCAGCCAAAAGGTCGCCGTCGTACAGGCGCTGCTGGCCGATCCGCAACTTCTGGTGCTGGACGAGGCATGGTCGGGGCTCGACCAGCGGGCTCGCGCCGAGCTTGACCGGGCGGTGGCGGGGCGGGTGGCCGAAGGCGGCACGGTCGTCTTCGTTGACCACGATCCGCTGCGGCTCGCCGGGGCGCCCGACACCGTCTATCGCTTGCGTGCGGGCGGGCTCGATCGCGCCCGCCCGGGCCAGGTCGCTGAATCGGGGGAGAGCGCTCCGCCGGGCCTGCGGGTGCTGATCGAGGCGGAGGGGCCGCCGGGCGCCGACCCCCCGGGCGGGCTGCCCGGCGCTCCCACCGTGCAGCGCGCCCCCGACGGGGCGATACGTCTGACGGTGCCCGCCGCGTACTCCGATGCCCTACTCCGCGCCCTGCTGACGGCGGCCCGCCCGCCGTGGCACATCCGGACCGTCACGCAGGCGGGCGCACTGCCGACTCCGCGAGAGCCGCGTTCGCAGGGAGTTGACGACCGTCCATGACCGCTGTTTTGCCGCTGTTGCGCTATCAAACGGCGCTGCTGATCCGTTCGCACCGCTGGCTGCCGCCCCTGCTGCTGTACGGGATCTTCCTGGTGGTCGGCGTGCAGTCGGGGCAGCCGATTTTGGACTCGCTCGGCTACACGGCGGCCGGGCTCCTTCCGGTGGCGGCCTGGCTGGTGCGTGTGTGCGTCGTAGGCGATCCACCGGCCGCCCGGCAGATCGCGGCAGCCGCGACCAGCCCGGCCCGGGTCCACCTTGCATGTGTGCTCACCGCACTCCTGTGCTCCGTCGCGCTCGGCACCCTGGCCACCGGCATCGTCGCGGGGATCAGCAGCCCCTACAGCGCCGACCATCGGGTCGCGGTGCCGATCGGCGAGGCGACCGCCGGCGGGTTGCTCGCCGCCGTCACCTGCGCACTGTTGGGCACCGCGGTGGGCGCACTGTGCAACTGGCCGCTGTTGCGTCGGCCGGGCTGGGCCATGCTGGCCACGACACTGGCAGCGCTACTGACTTTGGTCCAGCGCTCCTCACCCGCGCAGGCCGCCGTGGGCGACCTGGTCAGCGGCTCACACAGCGGGACGGTGCCGATGCCGATCTGGCCGTGCCTGGTCGCCGCACTGGCGTGCGCTGCGGCGACTGCGGCGGCCTGTGCGCTCAGCTCCCGCAGGTCCTGAGCGGCACGGGCTTGCCCACTGAGAGGCCGGGCGCCGCCTCTTGAGGGGTCGGGCGCGCGGACGTGCCGCCGGCGCGCGCCCCGGCCTCGGGTGTGCCCGGTTACCGCCAGGGGCCCGTCACGGCGAACGTCGTCCCCGGGGTGTAGCAGTTGACGAACATCGTGCGGTGGTCGGGCGAGAAGGTGACTCCCGCGAACTCGCCCCACTCCGGCTCCTGCGGCGTCCCCAGGTTCTGCCGGCCGCGCGCCACCGGGTAGACCTCGCCGCGCCGCGTCAGGCCATAGACGTGCTGGGCGCCGCCACCGTCCTCGCACACCAGCAGCCCGCCGCTGGGCGCGAGGGCGATGTTGTCGGGCGACTCGCCGGGCAACTGCACGTCCGTGTCAGGGCCGAAGACGATCACCAGCGTGAGGCGGTTGCGCTGCGGGTCATACCGCCACACCTGCCCGAAGTGATCGGCTGCGGAACCGTCCTTGCCGCGGGCGAAGCTGGCGACGAAGTACACGCTGGACCCGCCCCAGTAGCATCCTTCGAGCTTTTGGGCATGGGTGACGCCACGCGCGCCGAAGTCCTGGAACCGAATGGCGGTCTGCTTGGCCAGCGGGTCGGGCACGGGCACCCACTCGATGCCCTCGAACGTCGCGCCGATCTCCTGGATCGCCGAAAGATCGGGCACCTCCGGCACCCGCATGGCCTCCAACACACCGCCCGCCCGCAGCGAGCCGCGCCCGCCGCGCGGCTTGTGGGGCAAGAAGCGGTAGAAGAGGCCGAAGGGGCGCTCGAAGGCGTCCTCGGTCTCGTAGATGACGCCCCGCCGTGGGTCTACGGCGATGGCCTCGTGCTGGAAGCGGCCCATCGCCGTGAGCGGCACGGCCCCGGTGCGACGCGGGTCGTACGGGTCCACCTCGAAGACGAAGCCATGATCCTTGGTGTAGCCGAACTCTCCGGCCTTGACCTCGGTTTCTTCGCAGGTCAGCCACGTGTGCCAGGGGGTGGGTCCGCCCGCGCAGTTGACGGCCGTACCGGCGATGGCGACCCGCTCGCTCAGCACCCGGTTCTCCCGGTCGAGCGCGAGCGCCGTACAACCGCCCATGCCCACCGGGTCGTAGGTGAGGCCATCGACGGCTGGTACCCCCAGCCGGGCGTCGCCGCGGTTTTCGTGGTTACGCACCAGCCGCGTGTGCGCCCGGCCGTACGCGGCGGGGCCTGGGTGCCCGGGTGAGCCGGGAAATGCAGCCATGCCGTCGTGGTTGCTTGGCACCTTGCCCTCTCCCGAGCGCAGCGGATCGCCCTCGCGGGAGAGCACCCGGTAGCGAAATCCCTTGGGCAGGTCGAGCAGCCCGTTCGGGTCGGGGATCAGTGGGCCGTAGCCGCTGTGGTCGCCGGCGCCTGGAGCGGCGGCGGCCGTGCCGGCGAAGAGTTCGGGAAGGGCCCCGGCGAAGGCGATGCCCGCGCCCAGCGTCCCGGTGCGGGCGAGGACCTGACGTCGTGTCGTAAACATACGGCGACTCCCTGCTGGCGGACAGGTGACATGACCCGCATGTATGTATCACGCAGCGGAACGTTACGGAACCAGCCGCGTCGCCGTTCTGCCCTTGCAAGGCACCGCCGCGCCCCAGCCCCACCCGCCAACCTCACCGCGCCGTTCACACGGCCCAGCGCCGCCGCCCGCTCCCGGCTACGCCTCGGCCAGGCTCTTTGCGTCGCGCGCCAGGGCCGTCAGCCGGGAGATGGCGCGGAAGTATTTCTTCCGGTATCCGCCCCGCAGCATCTCTTCGCTGAAGAGTTGGTCGAAGGGCGCCCCGGAGGCCAGCACCGGCACCTCCCGGTCGTAGAGCCGGTCGGCCAGGACGACCAGCCGCAGCGCCGTCGATTGGTCGGGCACGGGGACGACGCCCGTCAGACACACCGCGTGGATGCCGTCCGACATGGCACCGTAGCGGCTCGGATGGACCGTGGAGAGATGGTCGAGGAGCGCACGGAAATCATCGAGCGAGGCGCCGGGCGTGCGGTGGGCCACCTGGGTGACGGTCTCGTGCGGGTACGGCGGCGGGGCCTCGGGCAGGCCCCGGTGCCGGTAGTCGTCTCCGTCGATGCGCAGCGGCCGAAAGTGTGCGGACAGCCCCTGTATCTCGCGCAGGAAGTCGGCGGAGGCGAACCGGCCCTCGCCCAGCTTGCCCGGCAGCGTGTTGGAGGTGGCGGCGAGCGCGACGCCCGACTCGACGAGGCGGGAGAGCAGGCTGGAGACCAGCACCGTATCGCCCGGGTCATCCAGTTCGAACTCGTCGATGCACAGCAGCCGGTGTCCGCTCAGCGTCCGTACCGTCTCCTGGAAGCCCAGCGCGCCCACCAGGTTCGTCAGCTCCACGAAGGTGCCGAACGCCTTGCGCTCGGAGGCCGCCGGCGTCGCGTGCCACAGGGAGGCCAGCAGATGGGTCTTGCCGACGCCGTAGCCGCCATCCAGATACACCCCGCGCGGGGTGCGGGTGGCCGCGGGCTTGGCCGCCCGCCGAAACCAACGCCTGCCCCCGCCACCTGCCGCGCCCGCCTGGTCACCGAGGCCCGCGGCGAAGTCACGCAGCACACGGACGGCCTCGGCCTGGCTCGGCTGATTCGGGTCGGGCAGGTAGTTGTCGAAGCTCACCACGCCAAAGCGCGGTGGCGGCACCATCTCGGCGACCAGTCGATCGGCGGGGACGCGGGGGGCGCGGGCAGTCAGCGCAAGCGGGCCCTCGTGCGTGGCCGCCTTCCCTATTCGGCAGGCGGGCTGAGAGCTGGCGGCTGAGTCGGCGCTGGAGGAGGACACAGCCGTCCAGCCTAATCGCTGCGTACCGGGGGTCCGCACGTCGAGTCACCCATGTCACACTGCCGCCATGCGACGCCTGTTCCCCCCGCCATCTGAACCGACGGACCTCGTAGAGCGAGCATGGTCACTGGACGAGTTGGCCGACGCGTACGCCTATCCGGGTGCACCGGGCGCCGGGGAGACGGCCCAAAGCCCTCCCGAGCCGCCGCCCCCCGGCGTGGGGTTTGCGCCATCCGGCCCCAGTGGGCCGGTGGGGTGGCTGCGGGCGAACATGGTGTCCTCGCTGGACGGTGCCGCATATCACGACGGCCGCTCACAGCCGCTGTCATCGGACGCCGACATGCGCATCTTCGGGGTGCTGCGCGGGCTGGCCGACGTCGTCGTGGTGGGCGCGCAGACGGTACGGCAAGAGGGGTACAGGCCCGCTCGCGCGCGCGAGGCGTTCGCGGCGCGCAGAGCAGCGCTCGGCCAGTCGAGTGCGCCCGCCATCGCCGTCGTCAGTGCAAGCCTTGACCTGGACTTCTCGCTGCCGCTCTTCACCGAACCGCTGGTGCCGACCCTGGTCCTCACCGGGGAAGCGGCGCCCCAGGATCGGGTGGCCGCCGCAGCGGCGGCCGGAGTCGAGGTGGTGCGCGCGGGCGAGGGGGCGCGGGTTGACCCGGGACGCATCAAGGGAGCCCTTGCGCAGCGAGGAATGACCCGTCTGCTCACCGAGGGTGGGCCTAAGCTCCTGGGGCAGTTCGTGACCGCCGGAGCCTTGGATGAACTGTGTCTTTCGGTGGCCCCGTTGATCGCGTCGGGCGATGCGGCGCGTGTCGTCAACGGTCCGGCACTGATCGTGCCGGAACGATTCTCCATCGCAGCTCTTCTGGAGGAAGATGGTTTCCTCTTCACCCGCTACCGTCGGGTCTGACAATCATCGGAATACATCGTTCCGGTTAGTTTCCACTGGGCAGATTTGTGTCACGCGGCTCCGTGTGGGCACGCGCAGGATGGTTCTGTCGGGCCTGGTGGGCCTATGAGGAGAAGGGCGTCCGTCGTGTTCACGAGCGTATTGATGATCGAGCAGCCCCTGACGCCGGCGGATGTGGACTTCGTCGCCTCGCTACACGGCGACGATGCCGTTTCTTTTGTCGTCCTCATGCAGCCGCGCGGCGACCAGGATCGGCTGCTGCGCGCGATCGACGATGTAGCGCTCGGCGAGTTGGACCGGGCCGTCCAGGAGGCCGAAGAGCCACAGGGGCACACCGCCGGGCAACCGGCGGAGCGCGCCCTGACGCACTCCTTGGAGGCGCTACGGGCCACCGGCAGCGAGGCCGTCGGCCAACTCGTCGAACGGCATCCGCTGGACTTGCTGCGCTCGGTGGTGGAGGAGACGGGCGCCGACGAGGTGATCGTGTTGACGGCCCCGCACTTCGTCGAGGAGTTCTTCCACCGGGACTGGGCCTCGCGGGCCCGGCACAAGGTCGGCGTCCCGGTGTTGAAGCTCTTCTCGCACGCGCCGGACGAGCCGTACGAGGGCACACCGCAGGGCGAGGGCTGAGCCGAGGCTGGGGGCGGGGGTGTCGGTGCGGGGTGCGAGAATCCTGGTCGGGGTCGGCGGCATCGGCGGCCTCGTACCGGATCGGCGGCCTCCACCGGCCACCTACAGCTACCACCAGGGAGAACCGCGATGGCACCGGCGGGCCTCGGCTCCGACAACGCAGCGCGGCGCGAAGCGGCGGCCCCCGCGGGCACGGCCGCGCCGCCGCCCGAAGCAGCCGCGCCCGAAGCAGCCGCGCCCGAAGCAGCCGCGCCCGAAGCAGCCGCGCCCGAAGCAGCCGCGCCAGAAGTAGCCGCGCCGGGAGCAGCCGCGCCGGGAGCAGCCGGGCCGGGAGCAGCCGCGCCCGCGGCGACTGGTAGGCAGGATGCGCCCGCAGCAGCCGGCGCGCCGAGCGGCGCAGGCTCGGTGGGCGATGCGCTGGCGCGACCGCACTTCATCGGAATCGGTGGCGCCGGAATGTCCGGCATTGCCAGGATTCTCGCTATGCGGGGTGCTCAGGTTGCGGGCAGCGATGCACGCGAGTCGGCCACCGCGCAGTCGCTGCGTGCGCTCGGTGCCACCGTGCACATCGGGCACGCGGCCGAGCACCTCGCGCACGACACCACCAGCGTCGTCGTCTCCAGCGCCATCCGCCAGGACAACCCGGAGCTGCGGGCGGCTGCCGAGCGCGGCATCCCCGTAGTGCACCGCTCCGACGCGCTGGCCGCGCTGATGGCCGACCACCGCGCCATCGCCGTCGCCGGCACGCACGGCAAGACGACCACCACCTCGATGCTCGCCGTCTCCCTGGGCACGCTGGGCGCCGACCCGTCGTATGCGATCGGCGGCGACCTCGACGCCCCCGGCTCCAACGCCCAGCACGGGGGCGGTGAGATCTTCGTGGCCGAGGCGGACGAGAGCGACCGCAGCTTCCACAAGTACGCGCCCGAGGTCGCCATCATCCTCAACGTGGAGCTCGACCACCACGCCAACTACGCCTCGATGGACGAGATCTACGAGTCCTTCGAAACCTTCGTCGCACGGGTGCGCCCCGGTGGCACGCTCGTCATCGCCGCCGACCAGTCCGGCGCCCGCGAGCTGACCACCCGCGTCATGGACCGGCGGCACCTGGCCATCGTCACCTACGGCGAGTCCGCCGGCGCCGACCTGCGCATCCTGGACGTCACCGCGCACGGCCTGACGAGCGAGGTCACGGTAGCCCTGGCCGATGGCGAGGAACTGACGTTCACCGTCTCGGTGCCCGGCCGCCACTACGCGCACAACGCGGTCGCCGCGCTCGCCGCGGGCACCGCCATGGGGCTGCCCACCCGCGAGCTGGCCACCGCGCTCGCCTCGTACACCGGCGTCAACCGCCGCCTTCAGCTCCGCGGCACGGCAAACGGTGTGCAGGTCATCGACTCCTACGCGCACCACCCCACCGAGATCGCCGCCGATCTGGAGGCCATCAGGGGCGGCGCCGGCGACGGCCGGGTGCTCGTCGTCTTCCAGCCCCACCTCTTCAGCCGTACGCAGGAGCTGGGTGCCGAGATGGGCGAGGCGCTGACGCTGGCCGATGCGGCATTCGTGCTCGACGTCTACCCGGCCCGCGAGGACCCGGTCGAGGGCGTCACCAGTGCGCTGGTCATCGACGCGGCCACCGCGAAGGGCGCCGACGCGCGGCCCGTGTCCGACAAGTCGGCGATTCCCGAGCTGATCGCGGGAATGGCCAGGCCGGGCGATCTCGTTCTCACCATGGGCGCGGGCGACGTCACGGACCTCGGTCCGCAGATCGTGGCCCGGCTAGAGAGCTGACCTGCGGCTGGTCAGCGACCGGTATCGGTCGCTGACCGGCGGCAACGCGTAAGACCGTATCCCCGAAAGGCAGCGCGAAATGGCGTACGAGGTCGAGAAGTCCGACGAGCAGTGGCGCGCGGAGCTGTCCCCTGCGGAGTACCAGGTGCTGCGCCAGGCCGGCACCGAGCCCGCATTCCGCGGCGAGTACACCGATACCAAGACCGAAGGTGTCTACTCCTGCCGGGCCTGCGGCGCCGAGCTGTTTCGGTCCACGGAGAAGTTCGAGAGCCACTGTGGCTGGCCGAGCTTTTACGACCCCAAGGACTCATCCGCCGTCGAGCTGATCGAAGACCACTCGCACGGCATGGCCCGTACCGAGGTCCGTTGCGCCCAGTGCGGCTCCCACCTCGGCCATGTCTTCGCGGGCGAGGGGTATCCCACGCCGACCGACCAGCGCTACTGCATCAACTCCATCTCGCTGCGGCTGGCGTCGGCCGAGGGCTGAGCCGGACGACCGACGCGCCGCGGTGGCCCGGCCGGTCGGAGCTGCTGGTCCGCACGAGGAGGTTGGCCAGGCGCGAGCGCTGAGCCGGTCAGGATGCCGGGCAACGCAGTACCGCGACCGACTCCGCCGGCAACCACAGCGGTGCAGCGGCGCTCTCCGGGAGGCCGATGGGGCTCCAGGCGGCCAGGACCTCGGTGGGGCGGGCCCCAAGGTGCAGCTCGGCGGGGGCGCTGGCCAGGTTGACGGCCACGCACAGCGTCCCGCGCCGAAGGACCACGGCGAGGCCAGGGCCGGGGCTGGGTTCGGCGGTGGCCGTGCTGACTGTGGTGACCGTGGTGGCCGCGAGGTTCGCGGTGCTGAGGGACGGCTCCGCGCGGCGTAGCGCGATGAGTTCGCGGTGCCAGGTGAGCAGTGCCGTGTGCGGCGCGCGGCCCGGCTCCGTCCAGTCCAGGCAGGAGCGCAGTCGGGTCGCCGGGTCCTGGGGGTCGGGAAGGTCTTCGGCCGCCCAGCCGTGGGCAGCGAACTCGCGCCGGCGGCCGATGCGTACCGCCTCGGCGAGGTCGGGGTCCTGATGGTCGGCGAAGTACGGCCAGGGCGTGCGGGCGCCCCACTCCTCGCCCATGAAGAGCATCGGGGTGAACGGCGAGCACAGGACGAGCGCGGCGGCGCAGGCGAGCCGACCGGGCGAGAGCCGTGCCGCGAGTCGGTCTCCCCGGGCCCGGTTGCCGATCTGGTCGTGGGTCTGGGCGTAGCCAAGGAGCCGATGCCCGGGGGTACGCCCGCGGTCCAGGGGGCGGCCGTGCGGGCGCTTGCGGAAGGTGGAGTACGTCCCGTCGTGGAAGAAGCCGCCGCGTAGCGTCTTGGCCAGTGCGTGCGCCGGGTCGGCGGCGAAGTCCGCGTAGTAGCCCTGAGCTTCGCCGGTCAGCGCTGCGTGCAGGGCGTGATGGAAGTCGTCGTTCCACTGCGCGTGCAGGCCATGGCCGCCCTCCTCGCGCGGGGCGGTGGTAGCCGGGTCGTTGAGGTCGGACTCGGCGATGAGGAACAGCGGCCGTCCCACCTCGGCCGCCAACTGGTCAACAGCTGTGGACAGTTCAGCGAGGAAGTGCTGAGGACGGGTATCGCACAGGGCATGGACGGCATCGAGTCGCAGCCCATCCAACCGGTAATCACGCAGCCAACTGAGGGCGCTGTCGATGAGGTAGCGGCGTACCTCGTCCGAGCCGGGGGCATCCAGGTTGATCGCCGCGCCCCAGGGAGTGCGATGGGCGTCGGTGAAGTACGGGCCATAGGCGGGCAGGTGGTTGCCGGCAGGGCCGAGGTGGTTGTGCACCACGTCGAGAACGATGCCGATGCCGTGCCCGTGCGCCTGGTCGATAAAGCGCTTCAACCCCTCGGGTCCGCCGTACGGCTCATGAACAGCCCAGGGGCAGACGCCGTCATAGCCCCAGCCGTGCATTCCGGGAAAGGAGCTGACCGGCATCAGCTCCACATGGGTCACGCCCAACTGGGCCAGCTGCGGCAGGCGTTCGGCCGCCGCGTCGAAGGTGCCGGCGGTGGTGAAGGTGCCGATGTGCAGTTCGTAGAGGACGGCGCCGGGCAGCGCGCGCCCCGGCCAGGCCCGCCAGGCGTACCGGGAGTGGTCCACGACCGCGCTGAGTCCGTCCGGCCCTTCGGGCTGTCGGGGCGAGCGCGGATCGGGCAGGGTTGGGCCGCCGTCCAGCGAGAAGCCGTACCGGGTGCCGTCCGCCGCCTCCGCTGTCGCCCACCACCAGCCCGCGCGGCTCGGGTCACACCTCATGGCCACCCGCTCGCCCGCCACCTGGAGGGCGACCTGCCGGGCGCGCGGCGCCCAGACCTCAAACAGCATGACGGCTCCTTGTCGTCATCACCCATCGTCATCTCGTTATCTTGTCGGCGTCGGCGTCGGCGTCGCGCCGACGTTGGTGGGGGGCACGGGGCACGGGGCGCGGGGCACGGGGCGCGGTGCGCTGGGCGTCTTTCACCATCGTGCGGGACGCGGGGGCCCGGCGCACGGGGGCGCACGGGGGCGGGCGCGGGCGCCACCGGCGACAGCGGCGGTTCGAGCCTGCGGGGATTGCGGCGTGCGTGGGGCTGGTGCGCACGGGTTGGGTGGCGCGTACGGGCGGATGGCGCGCGGGGCGCGGGTTCGTGGTGAACCCGCGCCCCGCGGTTACTCAGTGGACTGCCACTCCGTCACTGCGGGCTGTCACTCCGTCACTCCGCCGTGCGCGGCCACTCGAAGTAGCTGCGCTCTTGGGTGACCGGATAGCCGGCCTTGGTGAAGTTCATCGCCATCGGCCGGTTTTCGTGGTCGGTCTCGGCGATGATCTGCGTTACCCCCTCGGCGGCCAGCAGCCTGGTGCAGTCGGCGAGCAGGTCGTACGCGTAGCCATGGCCGCGGTGCTCGGGCACCACACCGATGGAGCCGATGACCGGGGAGGTCTGGTTGCGGGCCGGAATGTGCAGCCCCACCAGCTCCCCTTCGCGAGTCCATGCCGTACGCCACCACTCGCGCGGCGACGGGCACCAGCGGAAGAAGTCCATCTCTTCCTGTGCGGCGGCGTCATGCCCGGCAGTGCCGATGGTGCGACGGGCGTGCGCATCCAAGGTGCCGTGCTGAATTCGGCGCAGCACGGAGAGGATTTCCGCGTCGTCGGGCTCCGGCCGGAACGTCAGCCGCCCCGGCTGCGCGGGAACTCCACAGTCGGGCGTCCACGTGTAGCGGTAGCGATCGACGAGCTGGTCCATGCCGGCGGCCCGTGCAGCCTCGGCGCGGGCCTGCGCTGCTTCCCGTAGCGCCGGGTCCTGCTGCCAGTTGGGCGGCAGCAGCAGCACATAGTCGGAGCGGAACGGGGCAGTGCGTAGCAGCTCCACCGCCGCGTCCCGGTCGGTGAAGTCGAACCAGTCCAGGGCGATGGGCTTGTCATCGCTTGGGCCTGCCCACCAGGCGGCACGGGCCACCACGGTGTCCTCGCGTAGCGCGACCCAGGTCCACTCGGGCCGGTACTCGCCGCCAACGGCAACGGTGGCATAGCGACGCTCAAAGGCGGCGTGGCCGACGAGTTCGGGGTCGGGCAGGGTGTGAAAAAGGTGAGCGTCGCTCTCGGAGAGCTGACGAATGACCAGATCGGTCATGAAGGTCCTTCCAGGAAAACGGTGCGCTCCCGGTCAGACGGCGTCAGACGAAGGCAGCCCTGCGGACGGGGCGGGAGCGCGTGAAGGGTGTGATGTACATGGCTCCGGCCTCCTTCCGTGATCTAGGGCGTGTCCGCACTTTAAGCAGACGGCTCGCGGTGTGTCCACACATTTATGCGAATGGCGCTCGGCGCCCCCGCGGTTCGGCTGTCGGTGCGTGGGGGGGGGCGCCGAGCGGGCGCCTTCGCGACTAGCGTGACGGGGCAGCAACGGGTGGGCAGCAACGGGACGATCCGTACCCCACGTCTGAGGAATCCCTGCGGGCGGTGAGCGGCGGGCTGCTATGCGATGGTCGAGGGCATACACGGTGGGCCGACAAGATCTTGCGAACGCGCTGGACGCGGAGATGCGAAGGCGGCTTTTGCCACCCTCCGCGGTGCGGGCCATGGGGGAGTGGCTGGCAGGACCGGGCGCTCGGTACGCAACGGGCGCCGGCCAGCACGCCGTTACGTACGTGCCCGCGCGCTGGTCAGCCATCGCCCCGTGGCCTCGCGGGCTGGCCGAGCGGTCGAGCGTGGCGGCCACGGCGATCAGCCGCCTCCAGGTGGCCACGACCGTACGGGACGCCGTGGCGCGCGGTGAGTGGCTCACGGCCCTCGTGGCTCCGTACGTGTGGGGCCAGGGCACGGTGGGCTACGGCCCGCACCGCCTTCAGGAAATACTGGCCGACCCGGCCACCGCCGACGCACTGGCGCTGGCCAGTGCCGCGTTGCACGCGAAGGGCGCGGTGGCGGCGTATGGCGTACTGGATGGCGCGGTGAAGGGGCTGGGACCCGCCTTCTTCACCAAGGCCCTCTACTTTCTCAGCCTCGCCATGGACCCGCCCCCGACCCCTAGCCCGCTGATCTTGGACCAGCGGGTTGCGCGGGTGCTGCGCGCCCATGCCACGCGCGTCGGGCTGGACCTGGGATGGGAGTGGGCGGCGGGTGTGGCGGCCTGGATCTGGTCGGATGGAGGCTGGTCGCCGCATCGTTACGGTGTGTACGTGGAGTGGATGACCGCAGCCACCGATCAACTCGCCTCTGCCGGCATCGGGTGGCCCGAGGCGGGCCAGGACCTGCTGGAACTCGCCCTTTTCGGTGCGGCCTGGCAGCCGGCTGCGTAACCGGTCACGGAGCCGGCCATGGGACCGGCCATGGGACCGGTCATGGGACCAGGCGCTGGGCTGCGGCTCGGTGCGTGTGGCGGCATTGGTCGAGCGCCATGGCTCCATGGCCGCAAGCCCACGGCCACGCCTGTCAGGCCACAGGTTTCGGGCCGCCGGCGCCCCGCTGCCGTTCGCCGTCCAGCAGTCCCGCGTCATGGGCGAGCAGGGCGATCTGCACCCGGTTGTTGAGGTCGAGTTTGGTCAGGATGCGGGAGACATGGGTCTTGACCGTGGCGACGCTCATGTACAGCGCGCTGCTGATCTCCGCGTTCGACTTGCCCTCGCCCACCGCGATGGCGACCTCCCGTTCCCGGTCGTTCACCTGGCTGAGCAGGCCGCGCGCCCGGCTTGTGCGCCTCTCCTGCGCGGACTCGGCGACGTGCGCGATGAGTTGCTGGGTGACCGCGGGGGAGAGCACCGGGTCCCCGGCGGCGACCCGGCGCACGGCGGCCACGATGTCGGCGGGAGGCGTGTCCTTGAGGAGGAAGCCCGCGGCTCCGGCCCGTAGCGCGCGTAGCACGTGCTCGTCCGCGTTGAACGTCGTCAGCACGATGACCTCGGGCGGCTGTTCCCTACGACGCAACTCTTCCGTCGCCGCGAGCCCGTCCACGGTGGGCATGCGGATGTCCATCAGGACGACGTCGGGGGAGTGTTGGTCCACCAGCGGGCCGACCTCGCTCCCGTCGGCGGCCTCGCCGACGATCTCGACCTCGGCCGAGCCGCCGAGCATCAGCCGCAGCCCGGCCCGCACCAACGGGTCGTCGTCAACGAGGAGTATGCGTACGCACTGGTGATCGGGAACGCTCATGAGGGCCACGGTAGCCACGCCCGGAGCAGGAAGCCGCCGTCTTGGGTGGCTCCGCTCTCCAGGTACCCACCAGCCAGCGAGGCGCGCTCGGTGAGGCCGATCAGCCCCTGCCCCGACCCGGGGATCACCTTGCGCGCGGCGCCCTCGGCCTTCCCACTTCGCACCGGGGCGCCCTGCACCAGCGCCGCTGCCCAGTCCCGTACCTCCACGGTCAGGCCGCGCTCCGGCGTGCCGGTCACCCGCACCGTTACCTCGGCGTCGGGGGCGTGCTTACGGGTGTTGGTCAGGCCCTCCTGCACGATGCGGTACGCCGTACGCCCCGTCGCCGCCGGGACCTCGCCGTGTTGGCCGGTCTCGTCCCGCAGTGTCACGCGCATGGCGGCCTGCCGTGACTCCGCGACCAGCCGCGGCAGATCGGCCAGCGTCGGCTGCGGGCGACTCGGCACGGCGCCGGCGAACGTGACGCCTCCGGCGCCACCCGCGCCATGTGCTGGCTCCGCGCCCCCCGTTGCCTCCGCGCCACTTGGCCCGTCGCGGACCGCCTCGGCGCCACCTGCCCTGTCGCGGACCGTCTCCGCGCCACCTGCCCCATCGCGGACCGTGCTTCCGGCCGGGGCCGCGGGCTGGCCGATGGGGGCCCGCAGCACGCCGATCACCTCGCGTAGATCTTCCAGAGCCTGATGGGCGCTGTCGCGGATCACCCCGGCGGCCTGGGCGATGTCATCGGGTGGTGCGCCGGGCCGGTATTCGAGCGCCCCCGCATGCACGCTGAGCAGCGACAGCCGGTGCGCGAGCACATCGTGCATCTCGCGGGCAATCCGTTCCCGGGTGAGCCGCTGGGCGCGCTCGGCGCGTAGCGCGGCCTCCGCCTCGGCCCGGTGCGCGCGGTCCCGTAGCGAATCCACGAGCTGTCGCCGAGAGCGTACGAACATGCCCCAGCCGATCGCGGTGGCGTACAGCAGCGCGCCGGCCAGCACGGAGCCCAGATAGCCGAGGTCGGGGTCGGTATGCACCAGGCCGTTGACCAGGCTGCACGCGAGGGACAGGCCCCCGATCGCAGCGACGGTGCGAAACGGTCGGTGCACCGCGACGGTGAACATCGCCACCATTGTGGGCCCGACCACGAAGTGGGACGCCATCGACGCCAGCAGCACGACCACCGCGAGCTGCACTGGCCAGCGGCGGCGCAGCCATAGTGCCGTGCACGCCAGCGTTCCCGTCACCTGGTCGAGGAAGACCGTGAGTTCCGTCAGATCGGGGTCTTCCACCACTGGCCCGGCGGTCATGAAGGAGAACCCGGCGGCCAGCGCGAAGCTGATGATGTCCACCCACCAGTCGCGTGCGCTCCGCTTGGCGCGTGCGGGGCGCGCCGTGGCGTGCGGAGGTGGATCGTACGAGCCGTTCATACGGGTGAACCTACTGACCCTCCCGCCCCGGCGAACTGTCGAGCGCTGGAGCCGCTACCAAAGTCGCGCGGTCGTAGACCTTCGGCCGACAGGCGATACCGCCTGTCGCGCCTAGCGTCCATGCCATGAGAAAGCTGCTTGAGCTGCTGGGTATGGGGCTACTGGTGATCGGCGGGTCCAGCCTGGTCCACCACTTCACCGACTGGTTCGGCAAGTGGGCCCTGGTGGACCGGCTGCCCTGGTTCGACGGGTATGAGCTGTACGCCAGCGGCATCGTCGCCGTACTCGGCTTCGCCGTGCTGTGCGCGAGCGACATGGTGCCGGGCCCGGCGGCGGCAGCCGCCGGGCTGTTCGAAGACAGGGCGGTGCCGATGACCGATCGCAGCGTCACTGCTGATGAAGGCCCCGATGGGCCAGGGTGAGGAACGCCTCGCCGACCGCTTCGGACAGCGTCGGGTGCGGGTGAATGTGCTGGGATACGTCGGTCGGATCGGCCTCCCAGCCGACGATGAGCTGACTCTCCGCGATCATTTCGGAGACATGCGGCCCGACGAGGTGCACCCCCAGCACGGTGCCGACCGCATCGGTCCCGGCCCCTCGCGCGGCCGAAGTGGCCGCCCCGCCGCCAGCGGAGGGGCGGCCCGAGCCGCGCTCGGCGACGATCTTCACCATGCCGCCCTGCCCGTGCACCATGCCCTTGGCGGTCGCGGTCAGCGGCATGGTGTTGGTGACGACATCGTGTCCCGATTCCCGCGCCCCGTGCTCCGTGAGCCCCACGGAGGCGGTTTGCGGACTTGAGTACGTCACGCGCGGCACCGCCGCATAGTCCACGGGGCGCGGTGACTGGCCCGCCAGGACCTCCGCCACCAGCATCCCCTCCGCGAACGAGGCGTGCGCAAGCCCCAGCGCCGGAGGCGGCAGCAGATCGCCCACCACATGCACGCCCGGAACGGCCGTCTCCAAGCGCGACCAGTCGGCAGGGGCCACGTGCCCCCGGGCGTCGGCCGTCAGGCCCGCTGCCGCCAGCCCGAGCCCCTCGGTCACCGGCACCCGCCCCACGGCCACGAGAAGCCGCTCCACATCGAGGTGGTGCGTTTGTCCGCGCGCCGCGGTGACCGTGGCCCGTACCCCGCTCTCGTACGGCTGTGCATCCTCCAGCCGGGCCCCGGTCCACACCGCGATGCCGCGCTTCTTCAGGCCGCGGGTCAACTGGCGGCTCACCTCCACGTCCTCCAGCGGAAGCAGCCGGTCCGCCGCCTCCACCAGGGTGACGTCGGCGCCCAACGAGCGGTGCAGCGAGGCGTACTCCACGCCGATCGCGCCCCCGCCGAGTACCAGTACGGAGCCCGGCAGGCCCGGCGCGAACAGCGCGTCGTCGCTGGTGACCACCTGCCGTCCGGTGGGCGCGAGCCCCGGCAGCGCACGCGGCCTTGACCCGGTCGCCAGCACGATGCCGCGTCGCGCCGTCCAGTCGCCACCCGGCTGCACGCGCACCGTACGGGGCCCCGTCAGCGTGGCGAAGCCGCGCACCACCCGCACGCCCGCATGGGCAAGGTGGCCCTCGACGCCCCGGTGGTTGCGCGTCACGATGTCATCGCGGGTCGCCGTCAGCGCGGCCCAGTCCACGCCCTCCAAGGTCGCGTTCACGCCCCAGCGTTCGCGGGCCTCCACCACGTCGTCGATGAGCTCAGCGGCGTGCAGCATCGCCTTGCTGGGGATACAACCGCGGTGCAGACAGGTGCCGCCGACCAGGTCGTGTTCGGCCAGTACCACGTTGAGGCCAAGAGCGGCGGCGCGTAGGGCGGTGCTGTAGCCGCCGGTGCCGCCACCGATCACGATGACGTCCGCCTCATGTTCACGATCAGACATGTCCCCAGGCTCCGCCCACGGCAGTCAATGAGTCCAAGGCAATGTTTTGATGGAGTCGATGAATTTCGTGCATACCCTCGTGCCTGCGTGAAGTGCCGCGAGGACAGGCAGAGGGCGGGCGAGGAGTGGGGCGTGCGGTGAGTCTGCGGCAGATGGAGTACCTGGTGGCGGTGGTGGAGGAGGCGTCGTTCACGCGTGCGGCCGAAACCCTCAACGTGACGCAGTCGGCGCTGTCCCACCAGATCAAGGCCCTGGAACGGGAGGTCGGCGGACCGCTGTTGGAACGGCTGCCGCGCGGCGTGGGGCTGACCCCGATGGGCCGTGCCTTCCTGCCGCACGCGGAGTTGGCGGTACGCAGCGCCGGCCAGGCCCGGCGGGCGGCCAAGGCAGCCGCCGACGCGGAAGGCGGCGAACTGCACATCGCCAGCGTGCACGCGGTGGCCATGGGGGTGCTGCCGGAGACGTTCGCCCACTGGCAACGCGCGCACCCCGCAGTGCGCCTGGTGCTCCACGAGTACCCGTCGGCCGACGAACTGGTCGAGCGGATGGGGCGCGGCGTGGCCGATGTCGCTGTCGGGCATCGGCCGACGACGTGGCAGGGCCCGGTGGTGCCGATCGGTGCTGAGGAGATCGTCATTGCCGTCTCCGCCGATGACGCGCTGGCGACCAGGGGCACCGTACGGCTGGCCGAGTTGGCGGACCGGCCCTGGGTGCGCTGCGCCCTGGAACCGATGGTGGCGGGGCGCCCCGCGATGGACCTGCTCTGTGAACGGGCAGGCTTCACGCCCCGTACGGCCGTCCACACCGAACACACCTCCACCGCGGTCCGCATGGCACGCGCAGGCGCCGGCGTGGTGGCCGCCCCGGACCATGTCATCAGCGGCATCCGTGGCTGCGCGATGCTACGGCTCGACCCGCCGATACGCCGCGAACTGGTCGCCTTCTCCCGCGTGGAACTCACCGGAGTGGCACGGTCGTTCGTGGACCACCTACGCACCGTGCAACTCGCCACTATGCCGGCCGCCGCCCCAGGCGTATCCGCTGTCCCAGGGGCATCCACCGCCCCAGACATATCCGCTACCCCAGGCGCGCCCGCCGCTCCAGCGGCGAGCGCTGTTCCGGCTGCGAGTGCCACATCCGTGTCGAGCGTCAGTCCGGTGGCAACAACTGCCGTCACGGCGCCCGCTGTTTCCCACCATGCGCGGTCGGCCTCGGTGCGGGCGTCGCCGCCCCCTCAATCCCCGTAGCGCACTTGCCCCCTCTCCCGCCCCTCTCCCGCCCCTCTCTCCCGCCCCTCAATCCCGTACGAGCAGCGCCACCGGATACCGCGCGAACAGCTCATCCAGTGCGAGGCCCTTGAGGCGGGCCGGCTCGTCGGGGTCGGTGCGTACGGTGTCGGCGGTGAGTGCCGTTCCCGTCAGCAGGTCTCGCCATCGGCCCGCGCCGGGGACCGCGAGGAGGGTGCCGCGCCAGCCGCCGGATGCGGCGAGCGCGCGGGGGAGCCGGGTTGCCGCGCTCACCACCTGGCCCGAGCGGGCGAAGGCCACGCAGTGGGCGGCTGCGGGGCCATGGGCGGCGAGCGGTTCGTAGGAGGCCGCGGTGCCGAACCATTCGGGGTGACGGGCGCGCAGCCGTAGTGCCGTCGCTGTCAGCAGCAGCTTCGTGGCACAGAGGTCGTTCGGCGCGGCGTCGCCTTTCGGCGCGGCGTCCCCCGCCTTGGGGCCCGCCCCAGCCGCCGCGCCGCACGCGGCCAGTGCGAGGCCGTCCTGCCCACCCCGCCCGGCGAGTTGTGCCGCGAGCTCACCGTGGAAGCGCGGCGGGCGGCGGTTGTCCGGGTCCACCAGGGCCACATACGTACCCTCCGTATCCATGTACACATCGGGCACGCCCGGCATGGTCAGATGCAGCAAGGTTGCGCCGAGGGTGTTGGCGCGGGCCGAGGCGTCGAGGCCCTGCTGAAACGCTCGCAGTTCGGCGGGTGGCGGCCCGGCCGGGCCCGCCTGCGTGAAGGCGGCCACCGCCGCCTCGTACGCCTCGTCCGGATCGGCCCACGTGGTGTGCAGGCCGGCCTCCCGCACCGCCTTGAGCACCGCGGGCACCAGCCGCTCGGGGCCGATTCCGGGGCAGCCAAGCGCCGTCTGCCAGGCCACCCAGGCGACATGAGCGTCCGGCGCAGGCGGCTCGGCCCGCGCCGTAAGCCGCCGCACTACGTCGTCCCAGGAGCTCGGGCACTCGGTGAGCGCGGCGATCCGGGCCCGTACGTCTGCGCTGCGCTTGGTGTCGTGGGTGGTCAAGACCGTGCCGGTGTCCGGCCAATCCCGCTGGAGACGGGCGCAAAAGGCGTGGAACTGCGCCGGGGACACCGCCGCCCGCTGCGGAGCGCCGCCTACCTCGGTCGCCGACAGCAGCGGAACGTACCGGTAGAACGCCGCGTCCTCAAGGGACTTGGCGCGCACCGCCGACGCAGTCTGCGCGAACCGGGCACAAAAGTCGCGGTGCCGCGGCCCCGCCCCGATGCGGCCGAGCGCCGCGTCCCGTACGACGTCCACCGCGTCCGCCTCGCGCGCCACCGCGAAGCAGCTACGGGCCGCGTGCGCTGCGGTGGCCAGCAGCTCCGCGTCCACGGCACGGGCGGGTGCGTCGGGGGTGGCGTACGGGCGGTAGACGGGGAGCCGCACGAGCAGTTCGCGGATGGCCGTACGCAGGGCCCAGGGCGCGTGGTCGCTCCACTGCGGCGAGGCGGCGCACAGCAGCGAAGCGGTGCGGGTCAGCCGCTCGACCTCGGCGGCCAGTTCGTAGGTCACCACGTGGTACGCCGCGCGGCGCGCCGTCGCCGCCCAGTCGCCGCCCCGGTCATCGGCGGGCGCCACGGTCGCGCGGTAGGCGTCGGCGAGTGCCGCCGCACCCGCGGGGTCGAGGAAGAGCCCGTCCACATGGCGCAGCGCGTCGTAGCCGGTCGTGCCCGCCACCGGCCAGTCGGCGGGCAGGCGCTCATCGACGCCCAAGATCTTCTCGACCACCGTCCACCGTCCGCCGGCGCGCGGTAGCCGCCCCCGGCCGGGGGCGGCGGGGCCACCCGGTGCCCCCGCCGCACGGTGTGCCCCCGCTTCCCCCTCGTGCGTCCCGGGTTCGCCACAGTGCGCCCCCGGTCCGCGCTCGCGCGCCGTGGCATCGCGTACCGCCTCGTCCAGTCGCCGCAGATAGCCACCGGGGTCGGCCAGCCCGTCCGGGTGGTCCACGCGCAGCCCATCGAGGACGCCGTCGCGCAGCAGCGCGAGCACCGTGGCATGGGTGGCCGCGAAGACCTCCGGGTCCTCCACGCGCACCGCAATGAGGTCGGAGATGGTGAAGAAGCGGCGGTAGTTCAGCTCGGTACGGGCGAGCCGCCACCAGGCGGGCCGATACCACTGGGCGGCAAGCAGCCCGGGTAGTGCCAGGTGCTCGGTGCCGGGCCGCAGCGGCAAGGCGTGGTCGCCGTAGCGCAGCACCGAGCCATCCACCGTGAACCGCTCCCGTTCGGCACCGAGCGGGCCACTCAGCATCGGCAGCAGCACCTTGCCGTCGTGCTGGGACCAGTCGATGTCGAACCAGCGCGCGTACGGCGAGGCGGGGCCGTCGCGCAGCACCGCCCACAGCGGCCCGTTCAGATGCTCCGGGGCGGGCACCGCCATGTGGTTGGGGACGATGTCGGCGATCAGCCCCAGGCCGTGGGCCTGCGCCGTACGGGCTAAGGAGCGCAACCCCGCAGCGCCGCCCAGCTCCGCGCGTACGGCCCCGTGGTCGATCACGTCGTAGCCGTGCGGAGAGCCAGGCACGGCCTCAAGGACGGGGGACAGATGAAGGTGCGAGACGCTGAGCGAGGCCAGATACGGCACGGCGCGCTCGGCCGCCGCGAACGGAAAGTCAGGTTGCAACTGGAGCCGATAGGTGGCGGTTGGCGGAACGGGTCGCGGGAGGTGAACGGGGCGTACGGGATCGGCGGGGCCAGCGGGGCCACCAGAGCTAACGGGGTCAGCGGGGCCAACGGGATGCGGGGCGGGCGCAGGCGTCATGGGCACGTGTGTACCCACTCCGCGGGCTCCCGCCGCGGGGTCGGGCGCCTCGTCCACCCATGTGCCTCATGTGCCTCGTGCACCCGCTTCGAGGCCCCCGAACGCCCGCTTCGCTCGCTCCAACCGCCCCCGTGCCCCGTGCCCCGTGCCCCGTGCCCCGTGCCCCGCCCCCGTGCCCCGTGCCCCGTGCACCCTCGGCCCCGCACACCCCGCCGCCCCGCCGCCCCGTCCGGCAGCGCGCCAGCGCGCCCCCTACGTCGGCCGCTGGAGCACCATCATGCTGCGGTCCACCAGGGTGAGCCGGTCGCCCGCCTGGACCCTGGGGCCGCTCCCCGGGGGTACACCGTCCGGGCGGGCGGTGTCCACCACGATCTGCCACTGCTTGCCGTGATCGACCGGCACGGTGAAGCCGAGCGGTTTGCTGTCCGCGTTGAACAGCAGCAGAAAGGAGTCGTCGCTGATGGGCTCCCCGCGCGGGCCTGGCTCCGAGATGGCGTTGCCGTTGAGGAAGACGATCAGTGAACCCGCGTGCGCCGCCTGCCAGTCGCGCTGCCGCATCTCCGTGCCGCCGGCCGTGAACCAGGCGATGTCGGACAGCTCATCGTGGGTGCCCTCCACCGGGCGCCCGTGGAAGAAGCGGCGCCGCCGGAAAACCGGATGGTCGCGACGTAGCCACACCAGCGCGCGCGTGAAGTCGAGCATGCGCAGCGCCTCGTCGTCGGCCGGGTCCGGCCAGCGCACCCAGGCCAGTTCGTTGTCCTGGCAGTAGGCGTTGTTGTTGCCGCCTTGCGTGCGTGCGAACTCATCGCCGTGGCTGAGCATCGGCACGCCCTGGGAGATCAGCAGCGTGGCGATGAAGTTCCGCATCTGGCGCTCGCGCAGCGCCCGCACCTGCGGATCATCGCTCTCGCCTTCGGTGCCGCAGTTCCAAGACCTGTTGTGGTTCTCACCGTCGCGATTGTCCTCGCCGTTGGCCTCGTTGTGCTTCTCGTCGTACGAGACCAGGTCGCGCAGCGTGAATCCGTCGTGGCAGGTGACGAAGTTGATCGAGGCTAGTGGGCGGCGGCCGTCGCTCTGATAGAGGTCGGACGAGCCGGTGAGCCGCGAGCCGAACTCCGCGAGGGTGCGCGGCTCGCCACGCCACAGGTCGCGCACCGTGTCCCGGTACTTGCCGTTCCACTCGGTCCACAGCGGAGGGAAGTTGCCGACCTGATAGCCACCCTCGCCCACGTCCCACGGCTCGGCGATCAGCTTCACCCGGCTGACCACCGGGTCCTGCTGCACTAGATCAAAGAAGGAGGACAGCCGGTCCACCTCGTGGAACTGCCGGGCCAGCGTCGCCGCCAGATCGAACCGGAACCCGTCCACCCGCATTTCGGTCACCCAGTAGCGCAGCGAATCCATGATGAGCTGGAGCACATGCGGATGGCGCATCAGCAGTGAATTGCCGGTGCCGGTGGTGTCCATGTGGTAGCGCAGGTCGTCGCCGAGCCGGTAGTACGAGGCGTTGTCCAGGCCGCGGAAGGAGAGCGTGGGCCCCAGGTGGTTGCCCTCGGCGGTGTGGTTGTAGACGACGTCGAGAATGACCTCGATGCCCGCCTGGTGGAGGGCCCGCACCGCCGACTTGAACTCCAATACCTGCTGCCCCCTATCGCCCCACGAGGCGTACGCGTTGTGCGGGGCGAAAAAGCCGATGGTGTTGTAGCCCCAATAGTTGGCGAGGCCCGCATCGGTCAGCCGGTGGTCATTGACGAACTGGTGCACCGGCATCAGTTCGAGGGTGGTCACCCCCAACTCCGTCAGGTGTTCGATGATGGCCGGGTGCGCCAGGGCCGCATAGGTCCCGCGCAGTTCGGCCGGCAGCTTGGGGTGCCGCATCGTCAGGCCCTTCACATGGGCCTCGTAGATGACGGTGCGGTGGTAGTCGGTGCGCGGCGGTCGGTCGTCGCCCCAGTCGAAGTACGGGTTCACCACCACCGAGGACATGGTGTACGGAGCCGAGTCGCGATCGTTGCGCCGCTCGGGCCGCCCGAAGTGGTATCCGTAGACCGCCTCGTCCCAGGTGATCTGCCCGCTGACCGCCTTGGCGTACGGGTCGAGCAGCAGTTTCGCTGAGTTACACCGGTGCCCCTGCTCGGGCGCGTACGGGCCGTGTACGCGAAAGCCATAGCGCTGGCCTGGCATGACGCCGGGCAGGTAGGCATGCCGTACGAACGCGTCGGTCTCCCGCAGCTCGACCGTGGTCTGCGAGCCGTCGTCGTGCAGCAAACACAGCTCGATCCGGTTGGCGACCTCGGAGAACACCGCGAAATTGGTCCCTGCACCGTCGTACGTGGCGCCGAGGGGATACGTCTGTCCTGGCCAGACCTGCATGAGCCGACTCTTCCACTTCTTCACCGGGCCCCGCGAGAGCGTCGCGGGTACCGACCGGAACGGGGACCCTCATTCAACTGGCCTGCTTTATGGGGCATTTCGTGAAAATTCTCCGGGTAGTGAGACCGGTCTCGAACGGCGGGGAAGGGATCTCGGCGAGTGATCGCCGTGCCCTTGGCATGTGGTCATATTGCAGGGCATGGGGGATTTAGGGACGGTGCGCGCACCATAATGCACCGTGCTCCGGGATGGTGGTGGCGGGCGCGGCCGGGGGCTGGCCCCGGCGGAGGAATCGGCGGCTGCCGGGACGTTGGCACGGCCGCTCGCCGCACCTACGCTGCGCACTGTTATGAATCAGCTCACTCCGTGCGGGTTGCGCAAACGCAACGCGCGTGCGGGGGAGGCGCGTTGACGCATAGCTGAGCTGCTGAGGCTGCACCGGCTCCCCGCATCGCAGTAGTCTGCCTTGATCGTTGGACGGGGGCGGAAGGCGGTGCACAGGTGAGCTCGGGCGGGTTGGAGCTGCCCTTTGGGGAGGAGAACACCCCGGGAGGTGGCGCCACCGAAGCACCTCCTGGCGCAGTGTCCCTGGTCAGACCGGTAGAGATCGGAGCGGAACTGGACTGGGGCGCCGACGCGTGGGCCGAAGTGCACACCCGCGCACGCAGGGCCGGACGGGCCTATATCTGGCTGAATCTGGTCGAACAGCGGCTGCGTGCCGTGGTGGCCGCGGTGCTGCAACCGATCTACGAGCCGGTGCACGGCGATGACTGGCCGGTCGCCGCCGCGGGCCCGGCCGGGCAGGAATGGGTACAGCGCGCGGTCGCCGTACGCGAGGTCAGCCGCCGCAAGGGCTATCTCCTGGACCCGGCGGACGACAACGTGGTCAGTTTTCTGACCCTGCCGCAGTTGCGCGAGCTCCTGGTGCAGCACTGGCCGTGTTTCGTGCCCTATCTGGACGACCGGCGCGAACTGGAGCTCGCGCTGGACGAGCTGGAGGTCGCGCGCAACGTCGTCTCCCGTAATCGGGCCCTGTCGCAAAACGTCCTGGACCAGGCCGAACGCGCCTCGGCCCGACTCCTTGACATCCTCGGCGGCGGCACCGGCGGCCCATCCACCGACCGGCTGCCCATAGACGCGGTCGAGGACCTGGTGGGGGACCGCTATGCGGATGTGGTGAGCGTCCACTCCGACCGGGTGCGGCTCCAGCGGCAGCTTCCGGCGGAAGACCTGTTCGGCAGCGCGCGACGGCTCGACGCCCTGGGCATAGGTCTCAATCTGCTGGTGCAGAACTATTCCGGACGCCGTCTGATGCGGCTCGCGGAGACCGGCAGTCGGATACGGCTGCTCTTCCTCAATCCCGCGAGCAGTGCGGTACGCCGTAGGGAGCGGGAACTCGGCATGAAAAAGGGCGAGCTGAGCCGTTCCGTGGAGATGAACATCATGCACATGCGCCGGGTGCGGGCCCGGCTGCGGGACCCCGGCGCCTTTGAGATCCACGTCTTCGACGAGACCCCGCGCGTGACCGCGTATCTCATCAACGGCGACGCGGCCGATGGCGTCGGCATCGTCCAGTCGTATCTGCGCAAGGCCCGTGGCATGGAGGCCCCGGTCCTCGTGCTGCGCGCCGGGGGCCGCGACCGCGAGGTGGTGCGGGCAGGCGTCACGGACACGGGTGCGGACAACGGCCTCTTCGAGGTCTACCGCGAGGAGTTCGAAGGCACCTGGGCGGACTCGCGCCCGGTGTCCTGACGACACCGCCCGTCAGCTTCGGGTGCCGGCCACGGGCCAGCCGGCCGTGCTGCGCCCCGCCGAGGTCCGGATGCCGCCCCGTGCCCCGTGCCCCGTGCCGCGGGTCCGTTCAGGGGATGGACAGACCGCCGAATGCGGAATGGATGCGTCAGCCACGCAGCGCCAGGACGCGCGATACGCTCCGTGAACCTGTCAATGAGAGAGAGAACAACGACGTGAGTACGCCCCCGCAGCAGCCCGGGCCCGGCACCCCGGAGGGCGGCCAGTCGCCCGGTCAACCCGGGACGGGCGGACAACAGCATGCGGCGCCAGGCCCCTACGGATTCCAGCCCGGCGCGCCCTACGGCCAACAGCAAAGTCACCAGCAGGGTCAGCTGCCGCAGTACGGCCCGCCGCCTGGCCGGCAACCGCAGTATGGGCAGCAACCGCAGGGTTCAAATCCGCAGGGTCAGTACCCGCAGTACGGGCAACAGCCGCCGGGCCCGCAGCCTCCGCCTCCGTCTCCGTACGGACAACAGCCGCAGTACGGACAACAGCCGCAGTACGGCCAGCAGCCTTCGTATGGGGCGCAGTCCGGCCCCGGATATGGCGGCGGCGGCCCCTACGGCACCGGTACGGGGCAGGGCGGGCCGCTGCTTGGCCCCGGGGGCGGTGCGGCGGGCGGCCCTGGCGGCAACTCGCGCAAGACCCTCGCCATCGTCCTTGGCGCGGTGCTCGTGAGTGCGCTGGTGATCGGTGGCGCGGTCTTCGTGGCCAGCGGTGACGACGACGGCGGCAAAGCAGACGGCGGCAAGCGAGACGAAGCGAAGGTCAGCGACGGTCCGTCGATCGGCACCAGCGACTCCGCGAGCCCAGCGCAGCAGTCACCGTCGCCATCGGCGAGCGACGACGGGGAGACCACGTACAAGGTTGCGCTGCCCAAGACGTTGGAGAACGGCAAGTACACGCTGGAGAAGGACCTCAGCGACACGACCGACGAGCAGGTTCCGGACGACGGCAGCGGGGCGCGCGACGTGAAGCCCGTGACCGGGCGGTATGTCACCGCGGGCCGCGACGCGGAGCTGGTGGTGAACGGGCTCAACGGTACGTTCGCCAGCTCGGAATACGCGCTGGACAGCTTCTTCCGCGGGCTGGAGGGCAGCGAGAGCTCCGAGGTGGCGGTGGAGCGCAGGGAGATCACTCCACCTGGTTCGGACGCACCGCTGAGTTGTGAAGTCGTGCTGAAGCGGCAAGGCGGGCAGAAGCTGGTGATGCCGATGTGTGCTTGGGCCGACACGACCACGCTCGTCGGGGTGGTGGAGAACGCCCTCGCGACGACCGGCAAGGACCCGCACTCCATCGACCTGGATGCCTTCGCAGCCCGGGTGGATGACATGCGCGACGAAATCCGCATCCCCGTCAGCTGACGGCGCGCAGCACCGTGTTCCGACGCCTGCCGCACTCCCGCAGATCGGTGCAACTCGGGCATCTTTGGGCGTATGGGGGTACTCGGCTCGCTGAGTGCTGGGCCGTGCCCAACGCCGAATGGGTTGTCAGTGGCGCGTGCGAGGCTGGTTAACAACAGGGGGACGCACCACAAAGGAGGGCCGCCATGAGCTGGCACCGAGAGCTGTTGATCGGCTTCGACCTGGAGACGACGGGCACGGACCCGGACGAGGCGCGGATTGTGACGGCGGCGATCGTCGAGGTCAGGAGCGGGGAAGTGGTGGGCGGCCGGGAGTGGTTGGCCAACCCCGGCGTGCCCATACCGCAAGACGCCGTCGCCGTGCACGGCATCACCAACGCCCGTGTGATGGCCGAGGGCCGACCTGCGCGCGAGGTGGTGGACGAAATAGCGGACACGCTCGTCGCGCACTGGCGCACAGGCACGCCGATCGTCGCCTACAACGCGGCATTCGACCTCAGCATGTTGGCCGCCGAGTTGCGACGGCACGCCTTGCCGTCGCTGCACGAGCGGCTTGGGCAGGTCGAGGTGGGCCCGGTCATCGACCCGTACACCATCGATCGTTCCGTGGATCGCTATCGCCCGGGCAAGCGCACCCTTGAGGCGGTGTGTGGACACTACGGCGTTGTGCTCGACCGGGCACATGAGGCCCACTCGGACGCCCTGGCTGCGGCGCTCGTCGCCTGCGCGGTCGCGGAGCGGCATGCCCAGATAGCGGGACTCGATCTGTGGGAGCTGCACCACAAACAGGTCGGGTGGTACGCGGAGTGGGCCGCCAACTTCCAGTCCTGGCTGCGCCGCAAGGGCACCCAGGATGCGGTGGTGGACGGCACGTGGCCGATGCGCGGAGCACAGGCGATAGCGCGCTGAGGGCGGGAGCGGCCTCGGCGCGACCACGCGGGTCGGCACCGAAGCACCGCTACGGGACCGTGCGGACGGCCTTCGCCGGGGCGCTCAGCTAGAGCGCGGACCAGCGGACGCTGAGGTCTTCCTCGCGTAGCGACGCCACTCGGAGCCGAAACTCGGCCAGGGCGTGCGGGTTGCCCGGGGTGTGCTGAGCCACCCAGGCGCAGCTTGCCGTCTCACGGGCCCCGCGCAGCACCGCGCATCCCTCCCACTGCCTGACATCCCAGCCGTATGCCGAAGCGAACTGTGCGTATCCGTCGGCGCCAAGGCCGTACCGGTCGCGGGTCAGCGCCATGACAACGAGGTCGTGTTCGCGTAGATCGCTAGCGAAGGTCTCCAGGTCCACCAAAACCGGGCCGGTTGCGGTGATGTGTACGTTGCGGGGCAGCGCGTCGCCGTGCAGCGGGCCGGGCGTCAGATGGGGCACGAGCGCGTCGGCCGCATCCGCGAAGCCGGCTTTGCGGGCGCGCAGATACGCGGCGTCGGCGGGGTCGATAGCGTCGCCGGCCAGCCGCAGCCAGCGCTCCACGCCGCCCAGCAGCTCGCGGCGCGGCAGTGCGAACGGCGGCTCGGGCAGGGCGTGCACACGGCGCAGCAGCACGGCGAGGTCGGCCGGTCCTGCCGCGCGGACGGCCGGGGGCAGCCGGTGCCAGACCGTGACCGGGTGACCGGCGACCAGCAGGGCCTTCGGCTCGGCGGGCCGCACCGCGGGGACATCGTGTTCGGCGAGCCAGGTGGCGACGCGTAGCTCCCGGTCGGCCCGCTCCCATAGCCCGTGCTCGCGGCCCACCTTGACCACGGTGGTTTCCAGCGCGAACACGGCGTTCTCGCCCAGTGTGAGCAGGCTCGCATCGGCCGGCGAGGCCCCAAGCCCCGCCTCCGCGAGCACCTGGCGGGCCCGCTCTTCGGTGAACGCCTGCATCACGCCGTACTCCTCACGCCTCGTCCATCCATTCCCAGCTCATTCCCAGCTCACCGGGGGCCGCGGCGCACACCGAGCCCGGGCCGTCCGGTCGTTTCCCAAGCCCTACCGGTCGCCTGGGGCCGCTGCGGGCCCCGGCAAGTCTCGCATCAGCGCGGTACAGCTTCCTGCGCGTGACGCTTGACTGCGATACAGGGTGTCAGCACGATGACGGGGGCCTCCCGACCGGGCGCCCTCCCGTCCCAGTGGCCGCTGGAAGGGATGCCCGCCTCAGCCGCCGCTGGCAGGCGCCCCGATCCCAGCCGTCGCCGTGGCGCGCTCATCCGAACGTCGTCCGGGTGAGCGTGCCATGCCGTGCCCGCGCCTCTAAGGAGACCCCTGCCGTGACACCGGTGACCGCAAAGGCGCGGTCGGACAACGGGAAGGCCCCCGGCAGCCCGGACGGCCCCGGCAGCCCGGACGGCCCGGACGGCCCCGACAGTCCGAGCACCACCGACACGGCAGGCGGTGGCACCGGCCGCATCCGGCCGGGCGGCGGCCGGCGCGGCGACGGCGGACGCCGGGCTGGCTCCGGTGCCTGGCCTGGTGCCTGGTTTCTCGTGCTGCCCGCGCTGATCCCCATCTTGGTGCTGAGCGTGGGCCCGCTGCTGTACGGCATCGGCCTGGCGTTCACCGACTCCCAGTCGGGCCGCACCGACCCCACCCAGTGGATCGGCCTGCTCAACTTCCGCGACCTGTGGCACGACAGCCTGTTTTGGGAGTCGTTCCGGGTCGGCCTGGTGTGGGCCGTCGGGGTCACCGTGCCGCAGTTCCTCCTTGCGTTGGGGCTCGCGCTGCTGCTCGGCCAGGACCTGCGAATGCGCTGGCTGGCGCGAACGCTGGCGATCGTGCCGTGGGCGATGCCGGAAGTCGTCGTCGGCATCATGTGGCGGCTCGTCTACCACTCCGATGCCGGCATCCTCAACGAGACGCTGCGTGATCTGCACTTGGGCAACGGCACGGACTGGCTGACGGGCCTGTCCAGCGCGCTGCCCGCCGTGATCGTCGTCGGCATCTGGGCAGGCATGCCGCAGACCACGGTCGCCCTCCTGGCCGGGCTGCAAAACGTGCCGCGTGAACTGCACGAGGCCGCGGCCGTGGACGGCGCCGGCGCCTGGCGCCGGTTTCGTACCGTCACCTGGCCCGCCATCCGCCCGATCGCCCTGGCCATCACCGCGCTTAACTTCATTTGGAATTTCAACTCCTTCGCCCTGGTGTACGTGCTGACCAGCGGCGGGCCCGGCGGTCGCACCCGGCTTCCGATGCTCTTCGCCTACGAGGAGGCGTTCGGCTACGGCCAGTTCGGCTACGCGGCGGCGATGGGCTGCGTGATGGTCGCGGTCATCTCCGTACTGCTCGCCATCTACCTCGCCGGCCGACTGAAGGGGGACGACCAGTGAAGACCACCGCCGCCCGCGCGACCTGGCGAAGCCGGGCAGCAGCCCGCGCCACCAGCCGCCACCGATGCCCACGGCCCGGCGCGCCCCGGCTCGGCCCACGGCGCCGAGCTGCCCGCACCGGGCAGTACCTGGCCCTCCTGTGTTACCTGGTCTTCCTGGCCTTCCCGCTGCTGTGGTTGATCTCCACCGCGTTCAAACCACCGGCCGAACTCGCCACCCTGCACCCGACCTGGCTGCCCGAGCGCCCCACGCTGAACAACTTCCGGCAGGCATTCGACGAACAGCCCCTGCTGCGCGCCGCGGGCAACAGCCTGATCACCGCCGGCTGCGCCACCGCCATCGCGGTGGTGCTCGCGACGCCGATGGCGTACGTCATGGCCCGGCACCGCTCCCTGCTCTCCCGCGCGGCCACCGGCTGGGTCGTGGTCAGCCAGGCGTTTCCCTTCGTCCTGGTGATCATCCCGCTGTTTCTGATCTTGAAGAACCTCCAGCTCATCAACGAACTCGCCGGCCTCGTCCTGGTCTATGTCGTGTGGTCGCTGCCGTTCGCGCTGTGGATGCTCACCGGGTACGTACGGGCCGTGCCGCGCGAGGTGGAGGAGGCTGCGGCCGTGGACGGCGCGGGCAAGCTGCGCACCCTGGTCTCCGTGACGGCCCCGCTGCTCGCGCCCGGCATCGTGGCCACCGCGCTGTTCACGTTTATCACCGCATGGAACGAGTTCTTCTTCGCGCTCGTCCTGCTCAAGTCCCCGGAGAAGCAGACCATGCCGGTCGTCCTCACCCACTTCATCGGCACCGAGGGGGTCGCCGACCTCGGCCCGCTGGCCGCCGCCGCGCTGCTGGCGACCGTGCCCTCGCTGGTGCTGTTCGCCGTCATCCAGCGCCGGATCACCGGCGGCATGCTGACCGGGGCGGTGAAGCACTGATGCCCGGTGGCGCGGCGGGCAAAGGGGCCAGCGGCGAGCCGGCCGGCGGGCCGGTGCGCCGGCGCCGCCTCCTCACCGCTGCGGGGGCCACGGCCGCCGCAGCGCTGCTGCCCGGTTGCTCCCGCGGCGACGGCCGGGGCGGACTGCGCTTCCTCTCCCTGGCCTGGCAGCAGGAGTCGGTGGCGGCAAACAAGCGGCTCGTCGCGCAGTGGAACGCGGCGCACCCCAAGGCCCGGGTCAGCTATGTGCAGGGCAGTTGGGCCAGCGCCCATGACCAGTTGCTCACCTCCTTCGAAGGAGGCGAGGCGCCGGACATCATCCACGACGCATCCGATGACCTCGCGGACTTCGCGTACGGCGGTTACCTCGCCGACCTGACCGGCCTGGTGTCGGACCGGTTGCGGCAGGATATTCCCGGGCACAGTTGGCAGACCACCACCTTCAACAGGCGGGTGTACGGGGTGCCGTTCCTCCAGGAACCCCGAATGATCATGGCCAACCGGCGGCTGCTGACCACCGCCGGGGTGCGGCTGCCCACCGCGGACGAGCCATGGTCATGGGAGGAGTTCCGGTCCGTCGCACAGCGGCTGACCCGCAAAGACACCTACGGCGTCGCCTGGCCACTGAAGGAGCCGGTCTCCGCAACGCTCAACCTCTCGCTGTCCACCGGCGGGCAACTCTTCCACCGAGGCGACGACGGCAAGGTGACCATCCGCTACGCGAAGGGGGACCAGATCGTCCCCCGCGTCATCCGCGACCAGGCGGTGACCGACAAGTCCGCCTCGCGCAGCACCCTGGGCATGGGCGGCGCCGACACGCTGCCGGGTTTCTTCGGCGACCGGTACGCGATGGTGCCGCTGGGCTTCTCCTACCGCCAGCAGATCACCCAACAGGCACCGAAGGGCTTCGACTGGATGGTGCTGCCCGCACCCGCGGGCCCCGGCGGCGATCAGCGTCAGGGCGTCAGCCCACAGACCCTGTCGATCGCGGAGGACTGCCACCGCAAGGAGGACGCCATGGCGTTCATCAACTTCCTGCTGCGACCGGCCAACATGGTGCGCCTGGCGCGCGGCGACTGGGTCCTGCCCACCGGAACCACCGCACTGGCCGACCCCGCGCTCCGCACCACCCGACACGGCTGGGCCACCGGCACCGCACTGGCCGACCAACTGCGCCCGGCCCCAGCCCAGTCCGTACGCGGCTACCCGGAGTGGAAGGACAAGATCGCCACCCCCGCACTCCAGGAGTTCTACAGCGGAGCGATCGGGGAGGGCGAGCTCGAACACCGGCTGGTCTCGGACGGCAACCGCGTCCTGGCCCGTTACCAGCGCTGAGCGTGGACGTGCGTCTGTGCTGAGCGGGGGCGGCGGCGGGGCCGCGGCTGTGAGTGGTGCGATGCGGTGTGGCCCGGAACGTCGTCCCGGGTGAGCACGCGCCAAGCGCGCCTTCACGGGAGCTTCACCCCCACCCGACGCCGCTGAGTCCTGGTGGACGACGAAGGTGCTGCTCATCTCGGAGCGTACGGCGACCGAGGGCGCGATCCGGCAGGCGGCCGTCTTCATCGAGGCCGCGCTGTCGAAACGGTCCGTACGCCATGGCTGAGGACAGGACACGGCACCCCGCCGCGCACAGTTTCGCGGCGCCTGGACACCCCGCCCGAACGTGTCGCCCGCACACGCCGCCCAAAACGCACCGGAGCCCCGGCACTGCCCAGCCGTGAGCTGGTCAACGCCGGGGCCCGGCAGGGTTGTTCAGGCGGCGGCGCGTGTGAGGGCTCGCCGCGCGTCGCGCGCCCGCTGGTTACGCCGCGGAGCTCATGAGGCGTCCAGCACCGTGCCGGTGAACACCGGCCCCGGCTTCGGCTCCCAGGTGTCGTCGTCGTAGGTGACCATCTGTAGCCGCAGTTTCTCTTCCGGCTCGGCCACCTTGTCCTTGATCGTGGGGACGCTCACCTCGACGCTCTTCTTGCCCGCGGGCACGCCGGCCGGCACGCCCGGCTCGTCGTACATCTTCGACAGCGGCCGGGCCGGGGCCGGCGACTCGCCGAACACGTCGTCCAGCCAGCGCGCGCTGACGTCCAGGGTGGACAGCTCCGTGCCACCAGACACCGGCAGGATGACAAGATCGACCGGCAGCTCCGTGTCGGCCACATCGGACAGCGAGACTCGCCAGGTCAGGCTCTGGCCCTCGGTGACCCGGTCCTTGACCGGCGTCACCGTGATCGTGGGTGCTGGGTCGTCGTTCTGGACCAACACCCCGCCGTGATGCGAGCCGATCACCGCGCCGCGCACCGCCTTCACGAACACGTTGTGCCCGACCTCGGCACCGTAGCGGGTATTGCCGGTCACCTTGACCGGCACATCGACGGTGTCGGTGCCCGGGCGCAGCGTCACCAGCCGGGAGGTGGGCTCATCCGCGCCCGGCTCCTCGACGAACAGGCGCACCTGGCCACTGCCGTGCCCGGTAACCCGTATCGGCACGTGGTGCGTGCGCGTTCCCGAGTTCCCTTCCTTGACCGTCAGCCGGCCGATGTCCATGCGCAGCAACTCGGCCGGGCGCACCGCTGGGGTACCGGGGCGCCAGCCCCACGCGTCCATCAGCCACGCCCGTCCGGAACGGTTGCGCGGCGTCAACTCAACGGCCTTTATCTGCTTGAGGTTCAGCTTGGCCTTGGCGGCGGCGGACAGCGGTACGCGCACCTCGCGGCCCCAGCTGGAGGCGGTCCGGTCGGTCCCGGGCAGCCCATCGACGGTGACCCGACCCAGCGTCACGCGGCGGCCCGAGGTGTCGGTGAGGGCGACGTCAAGCGGGGTGCCGGTGGTGTTGGGCGGCACGATCACCCGCAGGGCCAGCGCCTCGTTGCCCGCCACGGAGAACGGACGCGCGGGGCGCATTTGGACCGCTGAGCCCGGCTTGGTCCAGCGCATCGCCACCGCGTACCGGCCCGGCTCCCGGGGCGTCTCCCAGTGGTTGAAGTGCGGTGACGCACCGTCCTTTTCGCCATTCAGACACGAGGCGGCCGGGTCCGGGGTCACCTGGGAGCACAGCCGGCCGCCGGTCACGGTGACGGAGGTGTCCGGCACGATGGCGGGCGTGCGCTTGGCCCCCACGGCGTGGGTGAGTATCTGCGCGGCGCCCGCTGAGGGCGCGCGCCGGTTCGAGCCGTCCAACAGCGGGCGCACCCGGTCGTCACCCGCGACGAAGAGATGGGCCGACGCGGCGATGTAGGTGGCTCCCGCGGTCTGCTGCTGCGTGGCGGTCAGCCGGGACTTGGTGCCTGGCGAGCAGACCCGGTCCGGTGTGTCGTCGGGGGAGAAGTCGTCATCGGCGGGCGCCTGGGCCTGCCCCGGCGTCCACTCGGCATTGAAGAAGTTGTGGTTGGCGCCGACCATGTAGACCGCGCTGTGCAGGGCGGCGCCACGGCTGACGCCGCGCGTGCCATCCACGTAGGTCTGGCCCTGTAGATCGGATACGTCCCCGTCGCAGCCCGGCAGGATGGTCGTGGAGGGTACATCGGGGACCGGGTTGTGCCCGAAGATGGTGGGGCCTATCAGGACGTTGCCGCGGATGCGCCAGCGCACCGGGCCCTGATATCCGTCACTGGCGGCGGGCGGCCTGGAAAGGCTGTCCAGCGCGGCGCGGTTGACGCCCTCGCCGCCTCGGGAGTGGCCGACCAGCAGCACCCGGGACATGTCGGTCCGGGACACCGCGCGCACAGGGGCCGGTGCCCCCTTTGGCTTGGCGGACCAGTCCGCCCAGCGGGCCAGGTGCTGTCGTATGAGAGACGAGCGGGCTTGTGCGCCGCCATCCGCCGCCGCGTAATCCTGCCCGTTGACGCCGTTGGCCGAGATGGACACCGTGACGTACCCCTGCGAGGCCAGCAGCTTTTGGGCCTTCAGATATCCGCGGTAGCTCGGAACCTGCTTGGCGCCGGGCGCGCAGGGCCAGTCGCCGGTCTCTTCGCCCTTGCCGAAGCACGTGTAGTGGCGGCCGTGCAGGAACAGGGCGAGCGGTCGCCGGCCGGGGGCGTTGGTCGGACCCACGACGGTGGCGCGCATCTCGACCGGGGCGGGAAAGTCGGGCAGGCGCACGGACTTCAGGGCGTACTCGCCGCTGGCCGTGCGGTACGGGCCGGGCTTTCCCGGGTCCACCGGGTTCGCGGGTGGGGGAGTGGCGCGCTGCATTGGCGTGTTGGGGCGCGGGGCCAGTGGAGCCCGGGCCGTGTCGGGCGCGTCGAGACGGCGCCCACCGGCCCGCACCTGGAGTTCCTTTGCCGGTCCCAGGCGCGCGCCGTCGAGCGCGAGCCGGAACGTACGGCCGTCCTTCCCCGGCACCGGTTGACCAAGGAGCCTGTCACCGGCGTAGAACTCGACTCGGGCATCGCCCATCGGCACCTGGTCGGACGACCGCCAGACCAGCTGTCGCGCTGTGCCCTCCCCGGTGACCTGCCAACCCGCTGGGAGTTGCTCGTTTGAACTGCCCGGCGGTACGGACGGTATGGACTCACTGGGCGGTGGCGTGTGCGCCGGTCTCGGCGAGGCGTTGGCCATCGCTGGCAGCCCCACCACCAGCATGAGCGCCGCAGTGGTAGCGGTCACCATGCGCGGGACACGGATCAAGGTGATCCTCCTTGTCATCGGCCCAACCGGAAATCTCCAAAGATCATGGGCCTCTTGTCAGGGGAGGATGGCGAGCCCTGCCGTGAGGTTGCCTCACGGTGCGCATGTGGTCACGCACGCTGGCCGGTCATCGCCCGAAACCCGCGGCCTACCGCCGCGCGCTCCCATCTCGGCAGTGATCGACAGTGATCGACAGTGATCGGCAGTGGCCGGCAGTGATCTGCGGTGGCCGGCGATGGCCGGCAGCGATCGGTGGTGATGGGCAGCGCACGGAAACGGGCACCTGGTGGCAGAGAGCCAACACCTGCGTCGGCAGCTCGTTCAGTGCGCACGGCCACCAACGGGCCTTCGTAGCACGGGTGTTGATGACCATGCCTGACCGCTGTCAACCGCACCGGTGGCAGCACGTGAGCGCGCCCCCGCTTGGCATTCCTAGGGCTCCTAGGTTATACCTAGGGGTCCTAGGAACTGGGGAGGGCGCATGGCACGGGCCGGGCTGACGGCGGAGCGGGTGACGATTGCGGGCGCCGAACTGGCAGATGAGGTCGGGCTCGACCAGATGACCATGTCGCAGGTGGCATGGCGGCTCGGCGTGAAGGACGCCAGCCTCTACACCCACGTCCGCAGCCTGGAGGATCTGCGCGGACGAATCGCGCTGCTGGCGGCGGACGAAAAGACCATCCGTATCGCGGAGGCGACCGCCGGGCAGTCGGGCAAGGACGCACTGGTCGCGTTTGCCAACGCCTGGCGTGAGTACGCCCGCACGCACCCGGGCCGCTACATGGCGACGCAAACCCCGATCCAGATCGATCCCGAACTGGCCGCAAGAGCGCCAGGACCGCGGCGTGCGGTAGAGCTGACGTACGGCATGCTGCGCGGCTACGGACTGGCCGAGCCCGATCTGACCGACGCGGTCCGGCTGCTGCGCAGCACCTTCCACGGGTTCGTCGCCTTGGAGGCCGCGGGCGGGTTCGCGCACCAGCGTTCACCGCAGCATTCCTGGGTCCGCGCCCTCGATGCCCTACACACCCTCCTGGACCACTGGCCCCCGTCCCGAGAAGGAGACTCGGCATGACCGACGCGACCATCGGCAGCCTGCGCGTGAACGGCGCGACCCTGCACTACGAAGTGCGCGGCTACGGCCCGCTCCTGCTGCTGATCCCCGGCGGAACGGGCGGCGCCGCTTCCTTCGACGGCGTCGCCGACGACCTGGCCGCCGAATACACCGTCGCGACCTACGACCCGCGCGGCATGTCCCGCAGCACGCTGGACGACCCCGAGGCCGAGCAGCACGTGGCAGAGCACGCCGACGACGCGTTTCGCATACTGGAACTGCTGTCACCCGGTGAGCCGGCCCGGGTGTTCGGCGCCAGTTCGGGCGCGATCACCACCCTGCATCTGCTCACCGCCCACCCCGAACGCGTCGAACGCGCCGTGGCGCACGAGCCGCCGGTGGTGGAGGTCCTGCCGGACGCCGCCGAACACCGCGCGCTCCTCGCGCGTGTGCAGCAGACGCTGCACACGCAGGGGCTCATGCCGGCGATGGCCGTGTTCGCCGCGGGGCTGAAGGAGGGCGGCGCCCCCACCGAGCCGAAGGCTCAGCTCCAGCTTCCGCCGCGAGCAGCGGCGCGGGCCGAGCAGACGATGGCCGACCTGCCGTACTTCGTCGGGCGCATCGTGCCCAGCTTCATGTCCTACGCCCCGGACATCCACCGGCTGGAGACGCTGTCAGACCGGCTCGTGCTGGCCTGCGGCCAGGACTCGCGCGGTGAGCTGCCCTATCGCCCTGCCGCCGCGCTGGCCGAGCGTCTCGGCATGGAACTCCAGCAGTATCCAGGCGGGCACACCGGCCTGACCACACACCCCGCCGAGTTCGGCGCGCTCCTTCGGGCGGCCTTCCGCTCCTAGATCCGAGTCCGTCAGCCGACGTCGTCGGGGACGATGCGGGAGTTTCTGCGCGATGCGGGCGAGGGTCTTCTGGTCGGTCGTGTTGAGCGAGTCGGGGACGATGCGGCGTACGGCGCGCAGGTGTGTGGGCGCCGCCAGGCGAAGGTGTCGAAGCCGGCGTCGGTGAGCTCGGCGAGGGTGTAGCGGCCGTCGGCCGGGTCAGGTGTCCGTACGACCCAGCCGCGCTGCTCACAGCGCTTGACGACGTTGGACAGGCGGCAGAGCGTCCCGCTGGCGAGGAAGGCGGGCTGCCCCATCCGCAGCTTGCGCCGCGGGGCATCGGAGAGGTGGACCGCCATCGTCGGCTCGGGGAACTGAGCCATCCGGTGCGGCACGCGCCACCGCGGGTTCGAGTCAGCCGATGGAAGAGATGCCGCCCTCGCGGGCGTCGAGCAGCTCGTCCCAGTGCTCGGCCGTCCATTGGCACGTGGCGGCCAGCGGCTCCAGCATGCTGCGACCCAGTGGTGTCAGCGCGTACTCCACCCGCAGTTTCGGGTCGGCGTGCACCGTGCGTGACACGAACCCGTTCCGCTCCAAGCCGCGAAGCGACTGGGTGAGCACCTTCGGTGTGACGCGGCCCAGGGGCACGCGGAGTTCGGAGTATCTGCGCGGGCCGTCGTCCAGACAGCGAAGGATCATGGGCGCCCATTTGTCACCGAAGCGGAACGGCATCACCGAGGACGGGCACAGCTCGTCGAACAAATCGGGTGGCAGCGGTGGCCGTTGCGTCATCGAGAGTCTCCCATCGCCGTTCTTGGTATCCAGTTGGTGACCGACCTTCTGGATATCTTCCGGAGCACCGGCTCAACGGGAGTTATTCCGACGATGGGCCGGAACGTGGTCTTCGGGGCGGATGGCCGCCCGCTCGTTCGGCAGCCTCACCGATCCGCATCCGTCCTCCTTGGACCGGAGGCAGGCGACGTGCCGACGTGAACTTCACGCCGACGTCTGGTTCACCGTAGCGGGCGCCGAATGAACACCATCACTGCTACTCATCAAGGCAAGGCGGGACATTATGCGCGCAGCCCTCTTCCATGCGTACGGCGGAGCGGAGAACCTGGTGATTGAGCAGGCCCCCGATCCCCACCCCGAACGTGGTGAGATCCGGGTCCGTGTCGCGGCGGCCAGCGTCAATCCCATCGACTGGAAGCTGCGTACTGGGGCCTTGCACCAGCTGTTTCCCCAGGAGTTGCCCGCCATTCCGGGGCGCGACGCCGCCGGCGTGGTTGACGCGATCGGTGCCGGAGTACAGGGGGTGAGCATCGGCGACCGCGTCTTCGGGCTGGGTGGTGTCACCGGCGCAACCGCAGAGCTGGCCATCTTCTCGGCCTGGTCCCACACCCCCGACACGTGGAATGACGAGCAGGCTGCGGGCGCCGGTCTCGCGTCCGTGACCGCGATGCGCGGCCTGAACGCGCTCGGCCCCCTTGCGGGACGCATCCTTCTCGTCGAGGGCGCCGCCGGAGGCGTGGGCAGCGCGGCGGTCGAGATCGCCGTGGCACACGGTGCCACCGTGATCGGGACAGCCAGCGAGCGCAACCACGAGTTCCTCACCTCTCTCGGCGCCGTTCCCACCACCTATGGCCCCGGCCTCGCACAGCGCCTGACCGCTCTCGCTGCGCACGGCATCGACATCGTGCTCGACACCGCGGCCTCCGGGTCCCTGGACGACCTCGTCGCGATCACGGGCGATCCGACGCGCGTCGCGACGGTCGCCGACCACGCAGGCGGGCTGCGCCTGGGTACGCATGTGGTCAACGCGGAGAACGACTCCGCCCTCCTGTCCGCGGCCGGGGAATTGGGCCGGCAAGGCCGCTACACACCCCGTATCGAACGGGCCTACCCCCTGGGGCGGATCGCCGACGCACACGCGCACGCCGAGCGCGGACGCACCCGCGGAAAGATCGTGATCCGCATCTGAAGCGGAGCATGGCGCAGTCATGCCAGCTACTGGCCCATCGAAGGAGACTGAGGGCGTGGGCATGACATGTGGGTACATCGTGTCAGTTATCGCTAAAGCGTAGGTGCGGTATGCAGGTCTTCCTTCGCATTCGCGCGACTTGGGCGGGCGTTGGGTATGTCACAACACCTCAAGTTGGTTGTGCGGGCCGCTACCGGTCGGCCAGAGTTTCGAGTCTCCTCGGGGATGATCGCCGCCGCCTTCGGGGTGTGAGCATGCCGCGCACAGGAGGCGTCATATCGCCCTCGCGTGCGGCCCATTCGGCCGGTCGTCGCGCCCAACCCCCATGGGGCGCGGCGACCGGCGCCCCGTCGCCCACGTCTATCGACGGGTCGCCTCTCGCGAGGTCGCGACACCGGGCCTTGTCCGCCCGCCGGGCGAGCGTTGTCATCGGCGGCTGGCACCTCACGGTCACGCCGGGGCGGCGGGGTTCGCCGAGTCGCCGGGTCATGGGGGTCGCCGCGGAGGCGGGAGTTCCGGCGGTCGAGCCGAGTGTGGCGCGGAGGCGCTGACTCCATCGCGGAAGCGATCGCTCCGCCGCATTTCCCGTTGCGCAAACCTGGCTGGACGGCCCGTGGAGTTACCTCGGTCACATGCCCGTTCACCTGCGGCGATTGCGTGTATTTGGCTGGCGTTCTGTTGGCCGTCGAGTCATCTTGCCGCAACGTAGCGTGCCTAGACTGTTACACGATCATGGCACCCGCCACGAGAAGTGAGGATGACCGACAGTGAGTACGTTACGACTAAGCGCAGCCGATCTGCGGGGGTTCTCGGCGCCGCCGAAGGTGCGCAATCTGCACAACGGTTACCGCTCGGCCAGTTGGACGGCCCCGGCCAAGCTGGCCGACGGCTGCCGGGACCGAATCTTTGACGTGGTGGCCGACGTCGCCACCCGCACGTTCGAGACCGATCACTCCGGCTACTGGAAGGCACGCAAGGAACAGAACTTCTTTGACAACGTTTCCAACTTCACGCTGACGCTGGCCCCGGACGACGAGGTTGTCGGCTGGGCCGGGTATCAGCGCAAGAAGTTCTCTGGACACAGCGCGGTGTACCTGGACGCCGCTGGCCTGCTACCTGCGCACCGGCGGTCGAAGCTGACCGCCCGAGTGCAGGCACGTTTCCTGATATCCGAGATCTTGCTGCGCAACCCGTTCGGGCACACCTATGTGATCCTACGGACGCAAAACCCGGGCATACACGCCGGATTCACCAAGACCTTCGGACCCGACCGCGTGTTTCCGCAGCCGGACCGTCCGGTGCCCGGCGAGGTGAGCCGCATCGGCGGCGAGGCCATGCGCTGGCTCGGCCACAGCCCGGAGTCCTTCGACCCCGAGAAGCTTGTCGTCAAGGACGCCCTCAACGGCATCTTGTCCCAGCTCTACGGGCAGGCGCCGCGCAGCGGAGACCCCGAGCTCGACGAGTTCTTCACGGACCAGATCGGCGCAACAGACTGCTTCGTCCTGATCATCAAGGCCAGCCCTCGGCCGATCCTGGCATTCATGGCCCGCGAGGCCGGCCGCCAGGCTGTGACGCGGGTACGGCGCCAACTGAGCTGGGCGTTCAGTGGAGTTGGGCACGCCATGCGGCGCGTATCGCGCTGACTCGCGAGCTGAGCTGACTCGCGGTCTGAGCCGAAGCACAGCCTGAGCCGAAGCACAGCCTGAGCCGAAGCACAGCCTGAGCCGAAGCACAGCCTGAGCCGAAGCACAGCCTGAGCCGAAGCACAGCCTGAGCCACAGCGCGAGCTGACCGCGTGCCGGGCCGCGGAAGCCGTGGAGCAGAGCACGGCCATGCGTCCGGAACACCCTCCCCGTTCTTCCCCCTCCCCGCCCTTCCCTCCCCGACCTGCTGTCCTTCCCCTCGCGACCTGCTGTCCTTCCCCCTCCCGGCCTCCCCCGGCGAGAGCCCTGACCCGCTGGGAGTCAGGCGCTGAGCGGTACGCCCAACGAAGTGCGCACCGCTCGCGCTTCCCGCTTTTGCTCGTAGCGCCGGAGCAGCAGCGCGGCCACCTCCGGGGCGGGCCCCAGCACATCGGCCAACACATCGGCCCCCGCCTGTTCGGCGCCACACACAATGCGGTCGGGCAGCCGCCCGGGCGCGATGACGTACGGCGCGACGGCCACCCGCCGCACCCCCTGCGCCCGCAGCGCCCGCACCGCGTCCTCGGTACGTGGCACGCAGGTGAGGGGGGCTGCCGCGGAGGCGAACGCAGGCCGCACGGCGCACCAACCGGTGTGCCGCCACTCCCGCGCGATTTCAGCGATCACTGCGATCGCCTCCGGGTCTGATGAGCCCGCCGAGGCCAGGACGACCCCGGTCGAGCTTCGGTCGCCGGGGCGTATCCCGGCCTCGGCCAGGCGACGCTCCAGCGCGTCGATCAGCAGCGTGGACGGGCCGAGCACCGCAGCCTGCCGCACGGTCAGCTGTGGCCATGCGGCGCTGGCCTCGTACAGCACCGCCGGGATATCGGCCTTGGCGTGGAAGGCGCGGGTCAGCAGCAGCGGCACCGCCACCACGTCCCGTACGCCATCGGCCGCTAGCCGCGACAGCACCTGTGGCACGCTCGGCGCGCAGAAGTCCAAGTAGCCGACCTCTACCCGCAACCCTGGCCGCAGGGCCCGTACCCGAGTGCTGAGCTCGGAGACGGTTGCCGCGTGCCGCGGGTCGCGGCTGCCGTGCGCGATGATCACCAGCGCTGTCGCGTGCATGGGCCGGCCCCTTAGCGGTTGCTCGCGAGCAGGCCGCGGCTGCGCAGCACCCGCCGCTCGATCGGCGCGAAGATCAGCAGCTCGATGCCGATGCCCACGATGAGGATGAGCAAGATCGCGGCCAGTACCAGCGACATGTCCGAGTCCACTCGGGCCTGGTCGAGCAACTGGCCGAGTCCGGTGCCCAGCTCAGGCGAAGTGGCGATCAGTTCGGCCGCCATCAGCGACCGCCAGGAGAACGCCCAGCCCTGCTTGAGCCCGGCAATGTAGCCGGGTAGCGCGGCCGGCAGCAGGACATGCCGTATGCCGGCGAATCCGGTGGCGCCGATGGTGCGGCCCGCACGCAGGAACAGGGGCGGAATCTGGTCCACGCCCGCCACGAGGCCGTTGGCGATCGAGGGAACGGCACCGAGCAACACGACCGCGTAAATGGTGGAGTTGGTCAGCCCGAACCAAATGATCGCCGCAGGCACCCACGCCACCGACGGCAGCGACTGGAGGCCGGAGAGGATCGGGCCGATGGCCGCACGCACGAACCACACCCGCGCCACCACAAGCCCGAGCGGCGTTCCGATGATCAACGAGGCGGCGAAGCCGAGCGCCCCGCGCGACAGGCTCTCCCACACATAGCCGAGGAGCGTGCCGTCCAGCCACTTGTCCTGCAACGCCCGCGCCACTTCGGCGGGGCTGGGCAACTGGTAGTGCGGCTTGACCTCGAAGTGGTACGCGAGCTGCCAGGCGATGAGGACCAGCGCGACGGCGACGACGGGCGGCAGGACCTGGTCGAGCAGCACCCGGCCCAGCGGCACCCGGGTCTTGGTATGCGTCTCCAGCGCGTCGAGGCCCGCCTCAAGCCCGGCGAGCTGATCGGACGCGCCGGCTGCGGAGCCCTTGCCTCCCGCGCCTCCCGGGCGCCCCGCGTTGACAGTGTTGACTGTGTTGCCCGCGTCGATGGGTGAGGCGGAGGCGGCGTGCTGTGGCTCGGGGTCCCCTGGGGAGCGGGTGTCAGTGCTGGCCATGTCGGCGGATCTCCCCACGGAGTTGCTCGGTGATCTCTACGGACAGGTCGGCGACGGCGGCGTCCTCGATGCGGCGCGGCTGGGGGATCTCCACGTCCCACTCGCGGGCGATTCGGCCGGGGCGCGAGGAGAGCAGCACCACGCGCTGCGCCAGCCGTACCGCCTCGCGCACGTTGTGCGTCACGAACAGCACCGAGACATGGGTCTCGGCCCAGATGCGGGTCAGTTCGTCGTGCAGGACATCGCGGGTGATGGCGTCCAGGGCCGCGAACGGCTCGTCCATCAAGAGCAGCTTGCTGTCCTGGGCGAGGGCCCTGGCGAGCGCCACCCGCTGCCGCATCCCGCCGGACAGCTCGTGCACCCGCTTGCCGTACGAGCCGTTCAGCCGCACCAGGCCAAGCAGCCGCTCGGCCTCCGTGCGGCGCGACCCGCGCGGCACCCCCCGCATCCGTAGCGCCAGTTCGATGTTCTTGCCCGCCGTGAGCCACGGGAACAGCGCATGCTCCTGGAACATCAAGGCGGGCCGCCCGCCGGGGACGTCGATGCTTCCCGCGGTCGGCTTGTCGAGCCCGGCGACGAGGTTCAACAGGGTGGATTTACCACACCCCGAGGCCCCCAGGAGGCAGACGAACTCACCGGGCGCGACATCGAGTGCGATGTCATCAAGCACTTGCTGCTGTGCGCCGGGGCGGCCGAACGACTTGGACACATGATCGATGCGAGCGGCGTAACTGCTCGACCGTTCCGTCGTGAGGGGCTGCTTGGTGAGCGTGGCGGACATGGCGGTCACCTCCTGGAAAGCCGGGGCGCCGGGGAATCCCGGCAAAAGAACCTGCGGTGGGGCGTGGGGGGCGGCTGGTAGCGAGAGCTAGCTGACGCCGAGCCCGGCGTCCTTGACCTTGGGCTTGCCCTGGGCCTTCAGCACCTTGTTCAGCAGTGTGAGGTCGTAGATGCCATCGAGCTTGGGCTCCTTCACGAGCCCCGCATCGACGGCGTGCTGCGCCTGGTCCCGCAGCGTCTCCGCGAGCGGGTCATTGGTGACATCCACGTTCTTGAACGCCGGGCTCAGGACCTTCTCGTCCAACTGGCTGCCCGTGAGGTTCTTCAGTGCCGCGTTGACCTGCTTCTTCGCCGCGTCCGGATGAGCCTTGATCCAGTCATTGGTGTTGACCGCCCCGCGCAGCACCGCCTCGACGACCTTCGGGTGCTCCTTGAGGAACTTCTGCGAGACGATCACGTTCGTGATGACGAACTTGCCGTCCTTCCACAGGTCCCGCTCATCAAGAAGGATCTTGCCGCCCTCGGCCACCAGCTTGGACGCGGTGGGCTCCGGCACCCACGCGCCGTCGATGCCGCCCTGCTTGAAGGTGGTCGGAATTTCCTTGTTGTCCTGCCGCAGTACCGACACATCGCCCTTGCCGGTCTGGGCATCGATGTCGTAGCCCTTGCCTGCCAGGTAGTTGAGCAGCGCCACGTCCTGCGTGTTGCCCTTTTGCGGGGTGGCGATCCGCTTGCCCTTGAGGTCATCCGGCGTCTTGATCTTGTCCGGGTTCACCACGAGCGAGACGCCCCCGGACGCGGCACCGGAGATGATCCGCAGGTTTTGGCCGCCGGACTTGGTGTAGCCGTTGATGGCGGGCGAGGGGCCGATCCAGCCGATGTCGATGGAGCCGGCGTTCAGCGCCTCGATCTCCGATGGTCCCGCGTTGAAGGTGAACGGCTTGATCTGGGTGCCGCCCAACTCCTTTTGAATCAGCCCCTCTTGAACGCCCACTAGCGCGGTCGCGTGCGTGACGTTCGCGAAGTAGCCGACCCGCACCGAGTCAAGACCGTCGAGCTTGGCGCCCTTGGCCTTGGCCGCGGGCTTCTTGCCGTCGTCTTCCTTGTCCGATCCGTAGCCGCAGGCGCCCAGCGCGCCGATCAGCAAGGGGGCGAGTGCAGCGGCCAGTAGACGACGACGGGCGGCTCTGCGGGCGCGGGGCGCGAGGGCGGCAGTCACAGAGGTGGTTCCTCTCAGCGAGCCGGGGTACGCCTCACGGCGGACCCGGCGGTGGTTCCGGTTCTCGGAAGGGAACGAACGGTCCGGCCGGATGGCCGAAGGGGCGGGGGGTGGCCGGGGCGGTTAGCACGCACATCGCCCAACGCCGCCCTGCCCACTGCCAAGTGCGCCGCTGCCCACGCGACCGCCCTCCTTGGCGAACGTCGAAAACGCCTCGCCTGCCATGTCAAACACCCCTTTCCGCACCGCTCGGTCCAAACTGAGCGCCCGATACTGCCGGCCCATCGGCAAGGCCGCGGGCCGCACTGGCTGCTGTGGCTGATGCGGCTGCTGTGGCTGTGAAAGCCGGGCCCGCCATGCCGGCGGTGAGCGTCGTGCCGTCCGCCGGGTCGATCAAGAGGAAGGACCCGGTGCGCCGGGAGGCGGCGTACGCGTCGAGCGCGAGCGGCTCGGCGGTACGTAGCACCACCCGACCTATGTCGTTGGCGACCAGTTCGTCGGGCGCCGGATGCTGGGAGAGGTCGTCCAGCGTCAGCCGCGACGGAATGTCCTTGACGATGGCCTTGACGGTGCGCGTGGTGTGCTTGAGCAACACCCGGTCACCGATCCGCAGCGGCCGGTCCGCCACGTGGCACACGGTGGCCACCACGTCCTGCGTGGTGCGCGGCGCGGCGTCGGCGGGCGCGATCAGGTCCCCGCGCGACACATCGAGGTCGTCGGCGAGCCGCAGCGTCACCGACTGCGGCGACCAGGCCGCGTCCACCGGGTCCCCGAGCGCGTCGATGCCCTCGATCACGCTCGTACGCCCCGATGGCAGCACCACCACCGGCTGCCCCACGCGCAGCACACCTGAGGCGACCTGCCCCGCGTAGCCGCGGTAGTCGCGGTGTTCGGCGGACTGCGGGCGGATGACGTACTGCACCGGGAAGCGGGCCACATCGCGCGCCGGGTCGGCGACGACCGGCACCGTCTCCAGGTGTTCGAGCACGGTGGGCCCGCCGTACCAGTTCATGTGCGCCGATGCCGTCACCACGTTGTCCCCGGCCAGTGCGGAGATGGGGATCGCCGTGCACCACTCTTCCTTGGGACCATCGGCGCTACCCCAACCGGGGACGCCCAGCGAGGCGGCGTAGGAGGTGAACTCCTCGGCAATGGCGGCGAACACCGGCTCCGCGTAGTCCACCAGGTCCATCTTGTTGACGGCCAGCACGATGTGCGGCACGCGCAGCAGCGCGGCCACCGCGGCATGGCGGCGGGTCTGCTCCACCACGCCGTTACGGGCGTCCACCAGGACCACGGCCAGCTCAGCCGTCGAGGCGCCGGTGACCATGTTGCGGGTGTACTGCACATGGCCCGGGGTGTCGGCGAGGATGAATCGGCGCCGGGGTGTGGCGAAGTAGCGGTAGGCGACATCGATGGTGATGCCCTGCTCCCGCTCCGCGCGCAACCCATCGGTCAGCAGGGCCAGGTCAGGGCCCTGGGAGCCGCGGTGGCGCGAGGCGTGCTCGACTGCCTCAAGCTGGTCGGCCAGCACCGACTTGGAGTCGTGCAACAGCCGCCCCACCAGTGTGGACTTCCCGTCGTCAACGGAGCCCGCGGTGGCAAAGCGCAGTAGCGAGGTGGCGGGCGTCTGCTCGGCTCGCTCGGACTGCCCGGTGATGATGCTCGTCATTAGAAGTACCCCTCGCGCTTACGGTCTTCCATCGCGGCCTCGGACAGCTTGTCGTCCGCCCGCGTTGCACCCCGCTCGGTGAGCCTGGACGCCGCGATCTCCTCGATGACCTGGGAGATGGTCGCCGCCTGCGAATCGACGGCGCCGGTGCAGGACATGTCGCCTACGGTGCGGTAGCGCACCAGGCGCCGCTCGATCCGCTCGCCCTCGCGCGGGCCGCCCCAGGCGCCGGGCGCCAGCCACATGCCGGCCCGTGCGAAGACCTCGCGCTCGTGCGCGTAGTAGATCGCCGGAAGGTCGATCTTCTCCCGCTCGATGTACTGCCACACATCAAGCTCGGTCCAGTTCGACAGCGGGAAGACCCGCACATGCTCGCCGGGGGAGTGCCGCCCGTTGTAGAGCTGCCACAGCTCCGGGCGCTGCCGCCGCGGGTCCCAGCCGCCGAACTCATCGCGCAGCGAAAACACCCGCTCCTTGGCGCGCGCCTTCTCCTCGTCGCGCCGCCCGCCACCGAAGACCGCGTCGAAGCGGTTCTTCTCGATGCCGTCGAGCAGCGGCACCGTCTGGAGCGGGTTACGCGTGCCATCGGGGCGTTCGCGAAGCCGGCCCGAGTCGATGAACTCCTGCACCGATGCCACGTGCAGCCGCAGCCCGTGCCGCTCCACGGCGCGGTCACGGTAGTCGATGACCTCGGGGAAGTTGTGCCCGGTGTCCACATGCAGCAGCGCGAAGGGCACCGGCGCCGGGGTGAACGCCTTCAGCGCCAGGTGCAGCATCACGATCGAGTCCTTGCCGCCGGAGAACAGGATCACCGGCCGCTCGAACTCGCCCGCCACCTCGCGGAAGATGTGCACCGCCTCGGACTCCAAGGCGTCCAGATGGGGCAGTGCGTACGGGTTGTCGGCGTCTTCGCCGACAGAGTTGGGGGGTGTCATGGGGGGCTCGCTCCTCTTGTCGATCGCTGTGCGTGCGTCGTGCGCCGTGCGTGCGCCGCTCACAAAGCCCCCCGCCTGGCCAGCAGCGCGTACAGTGCCGCCGCTGACTCGTGCACACCCTGCTGGTGCGCCTCGATCCGCAAGTCCGGGTCGGCGGGCACCTCATACGGGTCGTCCACGCCGGTAAGACCAGAGATCTCGCCTGCCGCCTGCTTGGCGTACAGGCCCTTCACATCACGCTCCGAGCAGACCTCAACGGGCGTGGCGACATGCACCTCCAGATACGGCGTCCCCTCGACCTGGTGCCGCTTGCGCACGGCCTCCCGGCTGTCGGCGAACGGTGCGATCACCGGCACCAGCGCGATGGTGCCGTTGGAGGCGAGCAGTTCGGCCACGAAGCCGATGCGCTGCACATTGGTGTGCCGGTCCGCCCGGGAGAAGCCAAGGCCCGCGGAGAGGAACTCGCGGATCTCGTCACCGTCGAGCACCTCGACCCGATGGCCCTCGCTGCGCAGCCGCTCGGCCAGCGCGTAGGCGATCGTCGTCTTGCCCGCGCTGGGCAAGCCGGTGAGCCACACCGTCGCACCCGTCTGCTGGGGGGCGCTCGCGGCCCGCCCGCCCGGTGTGGCCGTGCTCATCGGTGACTCCTGGGGTATGTGTGTGTCCGTCATCAGCCGTGCAACCCGCACTCGGTCTTGCCGGTCCCCGCCCAGCGGCCGGCCCGCGCGTCCTCGCCCGCCGCCACCCGGCGGGTGCAGGGGGCGCAGCCAACCGATGCGTAACCATCCATCAGAAGTGGGTTGGTGAGCACCCCGTGCTCGGCCACGTAGGCGTCCACATCGTCCTGCGTCCAGCGGGCGATCGGTGACACCTTCACCTTGCGGCGCCGCGCGTCCCAGCCCACCACCGGCGTGTTCGCCCGGGTGGGGGACTCGTCGCGGCGCAGCCCGGTCGCCCACGCGTCGTAGTCACCCAGCCCCGCCTCAAGCGGCGCGATCTTACGCAGCGCGCAGCACCGGTCGGGGTCGCGCTCGTGCAGCCGCGGGCCGTACTCGGCGTCTTGCTCGGCGACCGACTGGCGCGGCGTGAGCGTGATCAAGTTGACGTCCAGCACCGCGCCCACGGCGTCCCGGGTGCCGATGGTCTCCGGGAAGTGGTAGCCGGTGTCGAGGAAGACCACGTCCACGCCGGGGCGTACGCGCGCGGCCAGATGCGCCACGACGGCGTCCTCCATCGAGGAGGTGACGCAAAACCGCTCCCCGAAGGTTTCGGTGCTCCAGCGCAGAATTTCCAGCGCCGGCGCGTCTTCCAGTTCCCGGCCCGCCCGCTCGGCCAGCTCCTCAAGCTCGGTTTCGGTACGTTGCCTGGTGATCGTCATGCGGTACCGCCCCTCTCGCTGGTCTCCTCGGTGCTGTGCCGCAGACCCGCGGCCAGCAGTCCGAGGAACGACAACCGAAACGCGCGGTTACAGGCGGTGCATTCCCAGGTGCCGTGGCCTTCTTCGGAAGGATTCAGGTCCTCCTCGCCGCAGTACGGGCAATAGAATGGCGCACTCCGCTCGCTCACGACAGGTCTTCTTCGGCCGCGCGGCCGGCCCACTGGGCGAACCGTTCCCCTTCGGTGCGCTGCTCCTGAAATCGGGTCAGCAACCGTTCGACGTACTCGGGAAGTTGGGCCGATGTGACCTTCAGGCCGCGCACCTTGCGGCCGAATGCGGCCTCCAAACCGAGCGCACCGCCGAGGTGCACCTGGTAGCCCTCGACCTGGTTGCCGTCGTCATCGCGGACCAACTGGCCCTTGAGGCCGATGTCGGCGACCTGGATGCGGGCGCAGGCGTTGGGGCAGCCGTTGATGTTGATGGTGAGCGGTTCGTCGAAGTCCGGCATCCGGCGCTCCAACTCGTCGATGAGCTGTGCGCCGCGAGCCTTGGTCTCCACGATGGCCAGCTTGCAGAACTCGATGCCGGTGCACGCCATGGTGCCGCGCCGGAAGGGCGACGGGTTGACCTGGAGTTCCAGTGCCTCAAGGCCGGCAACCAGGGATTCGACGCGGTCTTGCGCGACATCCAGGACGAGCATCTTCTGCTCGGCGGTGGTCCGCAGTCGCCCAGAGCCATGGTCGTGCGCCAGCTCGGCGATCTTCGTCAGCGTCGCGCCGTCCACCCGGCCGACGCGCGGGGCGAAGCCCACGTAGAACCGGCCGTCGCGCTGCCGGTGCACGCCGACATGGTCGCGCCAGCGCTCGGCGGGCTGCTCGGGCCCGGGGCCGTCGATGAGCTTGCGCTTGAGGTACTCGTCCTCCAGGATCTGGCGGAACTTCTCCGCGCCCCAGTCGGCGAGCAGGTACTTCATGCGGGCGCGGTTGCGCAGCCGGCGGTATCCGTAGTCGCGGAAGATGCTGATGACGCCGCCGAAGACGTCCGGCACCTCTTCCAGCGGCACCCAGGCGCCGATGCGGACGCCGAGCTTGGGGTTGGTGGACAGACCGCCGCCGACCCAGACATCGAAGCCGGGCCCGTGCTCGGGGTGGTGCACGCCGACGAACGCGACGTCGTTGATCTCGTGCACCACGTCCAGGAGTGGCGATCCGGAGACGGCGCCCTTGAACTTGCGCGGGAGGTTGGAGTACGCCGGGTTGCCGATGTACTGGCGGTGGATCTCCTCGATGGCCCAGGTGCCGTCGATGATCTCGTCCTCGGCGATGCCGGCGACGGGGGAGCCGAGGATGACGCGGGGAGTGTCGCCACACGCCTCCGTCGATGACAGGCCCACGTCCTCAAGCCGGCGCCAGATCTCCGGCACGTCCTCGATCCTGATCCAGTGGAACTGGATGTTCTGCCGGTCGGTGATGTCGGCCGTGCCGCGTGCGAACTCCTGCGATATCTCGCCGATCACGCGCAACTGCTCGGTGGTCAGCCGCCCGCCGTCGATGCGCACCCGCAGCATGAAGTACGAGTCGTCCAACTCCTCCGGCTCCAAGATGGCGGTCTTGCCGCCATCGATGCCGGGCTTGCGCTGGGTGTACAGGCCCCACCAGCGCATCCGCCCGCGCAGATCGGCGGGGTCGATCGAGTCGAAGCCGGCCTTGGAGTACACCGTCTCAATGCGTGTCCGCACATTGAGACCGTCGTCGTCCTTTTTGACCTGCTCGTTGCCGTTGAGCGGGGTGAAGTGGCCCACGGCCCACTGGCCCTCGCCGCGGTGGCGTCCGGCCTTGCGGCGGGGCGCGGCGGCGGGGGCGCCCTGAGCCGAAGACTGGGGGCGTTCCGGATTGGCGGCCATGGTGGTGTGTCCTTCTGGGCGGCTCGGGCGGGACGGCGGGCGACGAGCGGGGCGTGACGGATGGCGGCGTGGCCGGGAGCGGTGCCGACAGCACGCGGGGACGAGCGCCAGGCCGCGCTGAACTCTTAGCTACGCGGCGGGGACGCAAGCTGGTGGGCCGGACCGGCGAAACCTCGCTGATCTGCACTGCTGACCTGCACCATGCGTGGGTGCACGGCGCTTGAGCAACGGGCCTGGACAGGCGTCATCAAGTCAGTCGTCAGAGCAAGGAAAAGACGCGCGAGAGCGACGGAAAAGACGCGCGTCCGCGACGATGGGAACGGCGGAAAGTGTGGTGGCGCTGCGCTGTCAGCCCGCCGGACAGATGGCGCTGGACATGCGTCCGAGATCGACGTGACGCCGACTCACCAAGGCAATTCCAGCTCTAGACATGACGGAAGCGTGGCATGGCCGTCTTGGGAGCGTCCACCATTGTCCATTATGTGGACGTTAGCGTCTCGCTTTATGGGACACTGTGGGGTCGCTCACACCAGTGAAACGGGTGTACTCGCGAAGCTCGGACCAGTCCGGTTACGCGTGAGTAGCGGGCTCGTACGCACCGGGCCACGGCCCCGGATTCACCGGCTCCGCTTCCTCCTCGGCCTCGGTCCGGTAGATCCGAAACCCCCGCCGCTCGTAGGTGCCAAGCGCATGCTCGCCGTCCTTGGAACAGGTGTGCACCCACACCCGCTTTGTGGGGACCCGCTGCGGCCACCGCTCGGCCAGGTCCCACGCCCGCTCAACGCCGAACGACAGCAGGCGCCCACCGATGCGACGCCCCCGAAAGGCCGGCAGCAGCCCGAAATAGCTGATCTCCACGACACCATCGGCCTGCCCCGCCAACTCGATATAGCCGGCGGGCGTGCCCTTCTCGTACGCCACCCACGTCTCCGTGCCCGGCTGCCCAAGGGCCTCCTGCCACTGTGCGTACGTCCAGCTCAGCCGGTCGGTCCAGGCGTTGTCCCCGCCAACGGACGTGTACAGGAAGCGGCTGAACTCCGGGCTAGGCACCGTCGCACGCCCCACCAGCACATCGGCTTCGGCGGACAACGGCCGCGCGACGACGAGATCGGCCGGGGAGGTCTGCTCCAAGTACCAGGTGGTCACGGTGGTCGTCATGCCGCCAGCCAACCATGCGGGGGCCAGCGAGCAAAGATCGGCCCAGGTCACCCGGCTGGCCGGGGGCGAAAGGGCAGATACGGTGAAGACGTGCAGCCAGCGAACGAATCCCCCGGGCGGCCAGATGGCCGACTGCACAGGGCCCGTGCCCTGTCTCAGCATGTCTCCAAACGCAAAATGGCATGGCTGCTCCTCAAGGACACCGTCAACTCCTGCATGGAGTACCGCGTCACCGGGCTCGCCGCCGAAGCGGCGTTCTTCACCCTGCTCTCGTTGCCGCCGCTGCTGCTCGGCCTGATCGGGCTCCTCGGCTACCTCGACGCCTGGACCAACACCGAAACCGTTGCCAGCATCAGGGACAACATCCTCGAAGCCTCCGGCACGGTCCTGTCCGACAAGGGCGTCAGCGAGATCGCCGAACCACTCCTCGACGACGTCATCGAGGGCGGCAGACCCGATGTGATCTCCCTCGGCTTCGCCATCGCCCTGTGGTCGGGGTCGCGCGCCGTGAACGTCTTCGTCGACACCATCACGATCATGTACGGGCTCGAAGGCCACCGGGGCATCGTCAAGACCAGGCTGCTGGCCTTCCTGCTCTACCTGGTCGCGCTCATGGTGGGGGCAGTGGCGCTGCCGCTGATGGTGGTGGGGCCCGATGCGGTGGTGCACATCTTCCCGCGCAGCGCGGACACGGTCCGCATCCTGTACTGGCCCGTGGTGATCCTGCTCTCCGTCGCCTTCCTCACCACGCTCTACCACGTCTCCGTGCCCGTCAGATCGCCCTGGCGCGAGGACATCCCGGGCGCCCTGATCGCGCTGACCATGTGGGTGCTCGGCAGCTTGCTGCTGCGCATCTATCTGACCCAGACGGTCGAGGGCCCCACCATCTACGGCTCGCTGGCGGCGCCGGTGGCGGTGCTCCTGTGGATCGGTGTGTCCGCGTTCGCGGTCCTGGTGGGCGCCGCCGTCAACGCCTCCCTCGACCGGGTCTGGCCCTCGGTCGCCACCGCGGCGGCGCGCGAGGAACGCGAACGCGAGCGGCGCGCGGCGGCGGCCCGGGCCTTCGCCGAGGCGGCGGCCAGGGAGCGCGACGCCGAGGGAGACGACTGGGCGGAGTCCGAGCCGCCATCGGAGTTCCCCGAGCGCTGGGCCCAGTTCCTGCCCCCCAAGGACGTCAGGTCCCGGCTGCACGCCCGGCGCGAGCGCGAACACGTGCCGGAGCGGGACCGGGAGCGCGCACAGGGCCGAGAGCGGGAACGCACGCAGGGCGGGGCCGGGGCCCACGCGCAGGACCAGCAGCGCGACCGCCAGCGGGCGCACGCGCGGGCGGACGATCCGGCGCGAGGCGACGCCGCTGCGCACCGGGGCCCGGGGCCCGGTGCGACACCGCAGGGCGTAACCCGCTATCCGCCGCGCCCCAGCTACCCACCGGGCCATTTCCCGCGCAGCACCCACCCACCGGCGCCGCAGCCACCGCCGCCGTCCCCCCGCCCCGCGGGCCCGGCCCGTCAGCAGCCGCCGCACCCGTCCGACGCCTGGGAACCATCGAGCACGGCCGATGCGCCGGCCCCCTCAGACCCGCCCTATCCGACTGGCGCTGCGTACCCCTCGGACGCGCCGGACGGGGCGTACCCGCCGAACACCGCCTGGCCGCCGCAGGGCTCCCCGGAGCCGCCGCAGGGACGCAACCGGACGCCACACTCCCTGCGCGGGCGGCACCGCGCCGGACCGTGAGGTGTCGTGGACACGTAGCTCAGGCGGCGGAACGGGAGGTGGACCGGCCGCCGGTTAAATGGCTGGCGCCGGGTGCGATAGCTGGTTTACGGTAACGGCGTTCCCCACCGCGGCGGTCCCGTCGCGCAGCGAGAACACGGCCGCACCGGCGCGCAACAGCGGCGGAACGCGGAGCGATAGCACGAGCAGGCAGAAGCAGGAGGTGAGGACATTGATGACGGTCACGGTGCGAGGCACTGCCCGCGTTCAGGAGTTCATCACGCCCACCCCTGTGGCCTCCGGCTGATCCTCACGAAGCCTTCTTCGTTCACTGCGCGCCGCGCGCGCGGTGCCGGGGCCACCCTGTGAAGGGTCATCCCTTGTCTCACGCTCCCCTGCACCGTTCCTCCTTCTCCTCAGCGTCTACCGCTGCGGACCCCGTGAACTCTTCTTATCGTGCCGACTCGTCGGCGCCTTCGGCTGCGCACTGCCCTGACGCTGTACTCGTTCCGTACGGCTGGGACAACGCATGGCGCACCGCCTTCGCCCCGTACGCAGCTGCCGGGCTGGCCCCCGGGCGCATCGTGCGCGTTGACCGGGGCCGCTGTGATCTCGTCGTCGCGGGCGAGGCCGGCGGGCCTGACGCTGCCGGCGGGGTGCGTACCGTCCATGCCAGCACCTCCCTGGTCACCACCGGCGATCCGCTGGACATCATGTGTACCGGTGACTGGGCCGCCGTTGATCTGGAGCAGGGGTACGTACGGGCGCTACTGCCACGGCGTACCGCCTTCGTACGCTCCACCTCGTCGAAGCGCTCCGAAGGCCAGGTCCTGGCGGCCAATGTCGATCACGCCATCATCGCCATCTCGCTCGCGGTCGAACTCGACCTGGGGCGCGTCGAGCGGTTCCTGGCCCTGGCGTGGGAGAGCGGCGCGACCCCGCTGGTCGTCTTGACCAAGGCCGATCTGGTCGATGAGCCGGCCGTGCTCAGCGACCTCATCTCCGACACCGAGGCCACCGCACCCGAGGTACAGGTGTTGGCCGTCAGCGCGGCAACCGGCGATGGCCTGGACATTCTCGCCGCCTCACTCGCCGACGGCACCGCCGTACTGCTCGGCCAGTCCGGCGCGGGCAAGTCCACCCTGGCCAACGCGCTGGTCGGGCAGGACGTGCAGGAGGTGCAGGCCATCCGCGACATGGACGGCAAGGGCCGGCACACCACGACCACCCGTAACCTCCTCGCACTGCCCTGGGGCGGAGTGCTCATCGACACCCCGGGGCTGCGTGGCGTCGGCCTGTGGGACGCGGAGAGCGGTGTCGCGCGGGCGTTCGCCGAGATCGATGCGCTGGCCGCGGAGTGCAAGTTCCACGACTGCGCGCACGAGGCCGAACCCGACTGCGCGGTACTCGCCGCGCTGGAGGACGGCACGCTCCAACACCGCCGGCTGGACAGCTACCGCAAACTGCTGCGCGAAAACCAGCGCCTCGCGGCCCGCACCGACGCCCGGCTGCGGGCCGAGCAGCGGCGCGACTGGAAGCAGCGGCAGGCCCTCGGCCGACACATGCTTGAACGCAAGCGCGGCCCCGTCCGTAAGCCGTAGCTGCGCGGCGCGCTGCTGTAGGGGCAACGGGCCCTTCGACGGCAGATGACCCCGTCCCCGTTCTGATGGCTGCCGCGCCGGGCCGCTCTTTCCGCCCGTCCGGGTGGCCTGGCCCGGCGCCCGAGGGAAGGATGGGGCGGGGCGGCGCACATGTCCTGGTCGCGCGCCGGTCGCTGGGTAGCGCCGGACCGACCAGACCTGTGACCGTAACCGCCGAGGCACCGTCGCAGCCGTATCGCCGTAGCGGGACTCGCCGCGTAGGGCCGCAGCCCGGGACCGGCGCCCAGCGCCGATGCCCACAACGAATACAACAGATACAACGGATGCAACAGATACAACGTTGCAACGGATACCGATAACGACTGACGACACCGAATAGCCGATGGCCGAGGCCGTTTGCCGTAGCTGTCGGAAGAGAGCGGGTTGTGATGGGCGCCGCCATGGATGTGTACGACGTGATCGTCTTGGGCGCGGGCCCGGTGGGCGAGAACCTGGCCGACCGAGCGCACGCGGCGGGCCTGTCCGCCGTCATCGTGGAGAGCGAACTCATTGGCGGCGAGTGCTCGTACTGGGCCTGCATGCCGAGCAAGGCACTGCTGCGCCCGGTCATCGCACGGGCAGACGCGCGCCGTACGCCGGGCGTGCAGCAGGCCGCCGCCGGACCGCTGGATGTGCCCGCGGTGCTCGCAAACCGCGACGCGTTCACCTCGCACTGGAAGGACGACGGACAGGCCCAGTGGTTGGAATCGGCGGGCATCGACCTCGTACGGGGGCACGGCCGGATCGACGGGCCGCGAAAGGTGACGGTCACCGCACCGGATGGGCAGCGGCGCACACTCACGGCGCGGCACGCCGTCGCCGTGTGCACGGGGAGCCGCGCCGCGCTGCCAGAGCTGCGGGGCCTGGCTGACGCGCGGCCGTGGACGAGCCGTGAGGCGACCAGCGCCCAGCACGTCCCTGGGCGGTTGGCGGTGGTCGGCGGTGGCGTCGTGGCGGTCGAGATGGCAACCGCCTGGCGAGCGCTCGGGGCCGAGGTCACCCTGCTGGTACGGGGCAGGGGACTGCTGCCGCGCATGGAGCCGTTCGCGGGCGAACTGGTCGCCGAGGCGTTGACCGAGGCCGGGGTGGTCCTGCGCACCGACACCTCGGTCACCGAGGTGCGGCGCTCCGAACCGGCCGGGCCCGTGACCCTCACGCTGGCCGGCGACGGGGCGGGCGCCAACGCCACCATCGAGGCCGATGAGGTGCTGTTCGCCACCGGCCGCGCCCCGCGCACCGACGACATCGGCCTGGAGAACGTCGGACTGCGACCGGGCACCTGGCTGGACGTGGACGACACCTGCCAGGTACGGGGCGTCCCGGGCGGTTGGCTCTACGCGGCGGGGGACAGCAACCACCGCGCCCTGCTGACCCATCAGGGCAAGTACCAGGCACGCATCGCGGGCGCGGTCATCGCCGCCCGAGCCCAGGGGCTGCCGCTCCTGGAGACCGACCCCTGGGGTGCGCATGTGGCCACGGCCGACACCGCGGGTGCCCCGCAGGTGGTGTTCACCGATCCCGAGGTGGCCGCGGTGGGCCTGACCGCGGCCGACGCGGAAAGCGCGGGCCGCCGAATTCGGGTCGTTGATCAGGACCTGGGCCAGGTGGCGGGGGCCAGCCTGTACGCAGACGGCTACCGGGGCCGGGCCCGCATGGTCGTTGACCTCGACCGCGACCATCTGATCGGCGTGACGTTCGTGGGCCCCGCGGTCGGCGAACTGCTGCACTCCGCGAGCCTGGCCGTGGTCGCCGAAATCCCCATCGAACGCCTCTGGCACGCGGTGCCCGCCTACCCCACCATCAGCGAGGTCTGGCTCCGGCTTCTTGAGGCGTACCGGGGCTAAGCACAAACGGCGGATGTCAAGGTGTGGTCCAGGCGTCGTAGAGGTGGGCTGCTTGGCGCGAATGCCAGCGGTTCCGTACAACAAGGTTTATGCGGTGGGCGCGAGATGGCGCGGGGCGGTCGTGTCGATGGTGCCCGGTCAGGCGAAGATCACCGCGGCCAGCCACGCGCCGGCGACCAAGAGGCAGCTGACCAGTTCCACCAGGACCGCGTAGCCGGTCGCGCGCAGCGCGTTGCGGGTGGACACCCAGGCCGGGCCGTGCGCGCCGAGGCGGGCCCGTTCGGCGACGTAGACCCCGGCGACGAATCCCGGCACCGCGCCGACCACCGGCACCACGACGAAGCCGACCGCACCGGCGCACCCCGCAAGCAGCAGGGTGCCGCGGGTGATGCCCGCGCCGCTCATGCTACGGCTGGGCAGCAGCCATCTGAGGGCCTGGCTGAGCAGCAACACGGCCGTTGCCCCGGCCAGCAAGGCCCATGCCACGGCGGTCTTTTCGGCCATCGACCACCACAGCACCCCGGCCCAGACGATCAGCGGCCCCGGCACCCCCGGCAGCAGGACGCCGATCAGCCCGAAAAGCAGCACCAGACCGTCGAGAACGAGCTGCCCGGTACCCATGGGCCCCAGGTTGCCGGACCAGACCGGGCAACGCCCCTCGGGCAGCGCCGCCCGGCGGCCGGGTGTGGCCGAACGGCCGCAAGCGGGTGAGCGCCGCCGGGCGTCATCGGGCTGTATCCGGCCGGGCTCGCAGAGCGGTTGCGGGTGCCTTGATGTGTGTGGCCGGAGCCGGGGACGATGGGCTTGCCTTACGCACGGCAGGCACGGCAGGCACGTCCGCCGCCCGCCAGCTCTCTGGCCGCTATGTCCTGTGCAGGGCCCGTGCCGCCGCGTTCGCGGCCTCGCGCGCTGTGGCCCGTCGGGGCGCGGGGGAGCGCTGGTCGGATGACGGGCGAGCCGGGGGCACGGGCTGGTTGTTGGGCCGGCTGCCACCGGGCGCGGCGCTCGAACGGCCACCGGACGAGGCGACTGGACGGCCACTGGACGGGGCGACCGTACGGGAGATCCAACAGCGTTCGTACGCGTGCCATCCAAGCTGGAGCCGGGTCGTCACGCCCGCCAACTCCATCAGCCCCTTCACCCGGCGCTGCACCGTGCGCAGGCCCAGATCGAGCTGTTTGGCGACGCTCGCGTCGGTCAGCCCGGCGAGCAGCAGCGACAAGATCTCCAGGTCTGTGCCGTCCGGGCCATCGGGTGCCGGCGCCGGCGGTTGGCTTGCCCCACCCGTCGTGTCGAACCGCAGGGGCACCGCGTCCCGCCACGCCGCGTCGAACAGCGCGTGCAGCGATGCGAGCAGGCCGCTGGGGTGGACGATCAGCGCTTCGGGCTCCACCAGCCCCACCGTCTCGACAGCGCTGTGGGCCCGCGCACCGGGCTGCCCGCCAGACTGCCCGCCCTGCTGGCCACACCCCGTCTGCCCGGGGCGCCCCGCCTGCCGCGATCGCCGTGCGGCGGCCGGATCACCGTCGTACGGGTCGGCCTCGGCCACCGGCCAACCAGTGGGCGCCTCGGCGGGAGGCCGCTGCAAGGCGACCAGGGCGAGCCGCCCGTCCGCTATGAGCAGGCTCGTCGGCACCCGGTCCACCACCCGTATCTGCGCGCCCGTGCCGCGGCCCAGGGCGGTGGTCAGCTCGCTGAGCCCCGCGGGCCGTGACAGCAGCTCGCGCTCGACCACCACCCGTTGGCGCACCCCGTGCCCCATGGGCCTGCCCAGCGGCATCCGCTCCGTACCGGCGATCAGCGCACACACCTCGTCGGCCGCGCCCGACCGTAGTTGCAGCGAGCGGTGGCGGATGGCGGTCATGCCGGATACCACCTCCACCACGTCGCGCGCGGCGCGATGCGCCGCGCCACAGCGGTACTCCTCGGCGAGCGCTGCCGCGGTCTGCTCCGCACGCTCCAGCTCGTGCCGGCGCCGGGTGAGCAAGGTGCCGAGCGCGGCGGTGGGTGGTACCGCCACCCACCGCCCGGCGCGCCCCGACGATCGTGCCGCCAATCCCTGCCGCTCCAAACAGCGCAGGGCCCGCTCGGTGTCCCCCTCGGGGCGGGCCAATCGGAGAGCGAGTTCGGGAATCTCAGCAGCACCGAGCCCCACCAGGGTTCGATACGCCGACTCCTGCACCTCATCCAGACCTAGCGCACTCAGCATGCCGCGCCCTCCCAGAAAGCCGGTGAATGAAAGCCGGTTAACGAAGGCTGGTCAACGACGGACGGCGACGGAAAAACGCCGCGGCGCGAACCCGCCTCGCGGGCACATCCTTGCACTGGGCGCCGCGTTCATGACCAGCCGATCGGGGGGGAAGGGCAGCGCGATCACCATGGCCGCGCGCCCCCGCCGTGGGCCAGGCACGTTCGGCGCTCCCTGTTCCCACGCGCACCGAGCGGTAGACAATGTGGGCCATGAGCCAGCAGGGGGAACATCGTCACGGCCACGAGGATGACTGGTGGCGGGAGTTGTACGACGAGGACAGGGGGGACACCGGCCCTGTTGCCGCGCCGGACTCCCTGGACGACCGCTTCGACTCCGCAGCCCGCACGCTCGCCCCCGCATCGGACGGCTTCATACCGGAAGGTTCCGTACCGGGCGACTCCGTACCGGAAAGTTACGTGTCGGGCGACTTCGTACCGGAGGGTTTTGTACCGGGCGAATCCGTACCGGAAGGACTGGTGCCGGGTGGTTCCATAGCGAGCGGTACGCCACCGGATGACTCCGCGACTCCAGCGGCCCAGCCGGAGCGCCCCAAGTCGCGCACGGAACCGGATGCGCCCGCTCCTCCCGAGCCGGGCCTCTCCGCTCCTCCGGAGCTGGACTTGCCCGCTCCACCGGCCCAGCTCGACCCCGCGCAGCCGCGTCCGGCCTTACCTCATCGGCCCACCGCGCCCGAGCGAGGCACCGCGCCCGAGCGGCCCACTGCACCAGAAGACACCTGTGCGCCCGATGGCCGTGCCGTGCCCGATGGCCGTGCCGCATCGGAAGACCGCGCGACCTCCGAGAAGCCGGCCGTGCCCGATGGCCGTGCCGTACCCGAGGACCGTGCCGCACTGGAAGACCGCGCGACCTCCGAGAAGCCGGCCGTACCCGAGGGCCGTGCCGCACCACAGAGCCTGGCGTGGCGGGAGCCGCCCGCCGCGTCCGACCGCCGGACCTGGCGGGACCAGCCCGATCAGCCCGCTACGGTCCAGCCCGTTCCGCCCCAGCCCGCTCAGCCCACCCTGCTTCAGGCCGCCCTCGCCCCGCGCAATGCCGGCCCGCGCGACGCCGCCTGCACGGCCACCGGTGCAGAGGACGTTCGGCCGGGCGGGGTTCCGACCGCTGGGTGGCCGTGGGACGCGTCGTTCGGGGGCGGGCCGGGCTCGGCAGCGTGGGCAGGGGCGAAGCCGACGACGGAGCGTGGACCGCGCGCCGCACCGACTCGCTCCATATCCACGGCGCGGGCCCCGTGGGAGCCGCCCCTTCCGCCCGGCGAGGGCGAGGGCGGACCAACGCTTCCGGGTTACGGGACGCCGGCCGGGTTCGCGATGCCGGGCCCCGCGACGCCCTTCGGCCGCGCCGCCGACTTCAGCGGGCCCACCACCCCAGCCGGCCCCTCAAGCCCCGGCGGTACCAGCAGCTTCGACGGGCTGCCGGGCTCCGCCAGCGCCTCCGGTCCTGCCGGCTCCGCCGGCCCTGGCAGCCCCTCCGGCCGGGCCGCTGCCGGGTCGGATATGGCGTCCGGCTCCGCCACTCCTTGGGCTCAGCCCGCAGCCGACCGGCTCGGGCCCGCCGCCCAGCAGCCCGAGCCCGCCCGGTGGACTGGCCCCGCCGCAGGCCCGCCGCACATCGCCGACGAGCCGATCCAGCCCGCCACTGCCTGGTCGGCCCCGGCCACGGCACCCATCGCAGCCGTCGCGCCTGCCGCATCCGCACCACACGCGGCCCCCGCAACACCCACCGAACCCATCGCTCCTACCGGCCTGGCCGCCCCGTACCAGGGAGCAACCGCGGCCGGGCGGGCGACGGATGGGGGAGTGCCGCGACAGCACGCCGAGCGGGCGGTGGGGCAGCCGATACTGCCTGGTCAGCCGCGCGCCGAAGGAGAGTTCATCGGCGACCGTCCGCCCACCTACGCGGCCGAGCCGACCGCGTTGCCGCCTGCCACCGCCATTGACCCGGGCGATGACGCCATCGATCTGGACGATTTGGTGCCCGATAGCACGGTGGACGGCGCCTGCTACGGGGCGATCACGCTGCGCGCCGTCTCCTCTCGTGGCGACTCGGCCCGGTATCGCGGTGAGCCGCGGCGCGACATGCTGCTGACCGCGCGCTTTGGCACCGGCGATGACGCACTGCTCCTGGTGGCCGTGGCGAGCGGGTCTCGCGCCGCGCCTGGCGCGCACCGGGCGGCCCGGGAGCTGTGCGCATGGATCGGCGGCGCGGTCGGGCGCAGCCATGTCCGGCTCGCCGACGACATCAGGGGCGGACGCAGGGCCGCGCTGAAGTCGGGGCTCCAGCGGCTCACCGACCGCGGTTACGGGCGGCTGCGTACGCGCGCGGCCGAACTGGGCCTGGACCCCGCCGAGTACACCGCATCGTTGCGCTGCCTGTTGCTGCCTGTCGCCCCCGGCTGCCGTACCCGGGTGTTCTTCGGCGTGGGCGACGGCGGGTTGTTTAGGCTGCGCGGCGGCGCGTGGCAGGACCTGGAGCCCGCCGCCCAGGAGTCGGACGGTGGGTCCGGCCCGATCCCCGGCCTCGATGGCGGTTCGCCATCGCCGCAGTTGCACGGGCCGGGGCCGGTGGCGTCGGAACCGGAGCGGGCGCCAGGCAGTGGGCCCGAGCCGGCGACGTACGGCGGGACGGAGCCGACGCCGTACGGGTGGGAACAGGCACCGTACGCCGCGGATCAGGGGCCCGCGCCCGCCACCCAGCCACACCCCCCCGCCACCCAGCCACACCTTCCCGCCGCCCCGCGACCCCCGTCGCCCGCTGCCGTGCCCGCTGCCGTGCCCCCTGTCGATGGCCAGCCCGCAGCCGCGGCCGTTGAGTCGTTCCGCTTTCGGGCGCACATCGCCCGGCCGGGCGATGTGCTGCTGCTGTGCAGCCCGGGCCTCGCGGAGCCGTTCATCGGCCAACCCGCGCTCGCCGAAGCGCTGCGCCAGCGGTGGTCGGCCCCGGAACCGCCAGGGCTCATCGCGTATCTGGCCGATGTCCGGCTACGCGTCAAGGGGTACGCCGATGACCGCACGGCGGTCGCCGTCTGGGAGGCGTAACCGCGCCATCCGTGGGTTGATGGGGAGGACCGCGGCGCCCGCCGGCCGACGAGCGGGCGCCCGGTTCCGGATGTCCGGGACCGGTGGGACTCAGCCGAAGGGGCGAGCACACGATGGCGAAGCAGACCGTGGCGGAGCAGTTCGTGGACATCCTGGTACGGGCCGGGGTGCGGCGGCTGTACGGGGTGGTGGGCGACAGCCTCAATCCGATCACCGACGCGATCCGCCGGACATCGGGCATCGACTGGGTGCAGGTCAAGCACGAGGAGACGGCTGCCTTCGCGGCCGGGGCCGAGGCGCAGCTCACCGGCTCGCTCGCGGCCTGCGCGGGCTCTTGCGGGCCTGGCAACGTGCACCTCATCAACGGCTTGTACGACGCACACCGTTCGATGGCCCCGGTACTCGCCATCGCCGCGCAGATCCCCAGCAGCGAGATCGGCACGGGGTACTTCCAAGAGACCCACCCCGATCAACTCTTCCGCGAGTGCAGCCACTACAGCGAGCTGATCTCCAACTCCCGGCAGATGCCCCGGGTGCTCCAGACCGCCATTCAGCACGCCATCGGCCGCGGCGGAGTCAGCGTGGTCTCGCTGCCGGGCGATGTGGCCGCCCAGCAGGCGCCCGAGCGCGCTGTCGAGCACGCGCTGATGACCTCGCGCCCCTCCGTACGGCCCGGTGACGCCGAGATCGCGGAGCTGGCCCGCCTGGTGGACGAGGCGGAGCGGGTGACGCTGTTTTGCGGTAGCGGCACGGCGGGCGCGCACGAGGAGGTGATGGAGTTCGCGGAGCGGGTGAAGGCACCGGTCGGGCACGCGCTGCGCGGCAAGGAGTGGATTCAGTACGACAACCCGTACGACGTGGGCATGAGCGGGCTGCTCGGCTACGGCGCCGCCTACGAGGCTACTCACGAGTGCGATCTGCTGATCTTGCTGGGCACCGACTTCCCGTACAACGCCTTTCTGCCCGACGACGTGAAGATCGTGCAGATCGACGTGCGGCCCGAGCATCTGGGACGGCGCTCGACGCTCGCGCTCGCCGTATGGGGCGATGTGCGTGAGACGCTGCGCTGCCTCACGCCCCAGGTGCGCGCCAAAACGAGCCGTAAGTTTCTTGAACGGATGCTGCGCAAGCACGCGGATGCACTGGAAGGTGTCGTCAAGGCGTACACCCGCAAGGTAGACAAGCACATCCCCATCCATCCGGAATTTGTCGCCTCCGTACTGGACGAAGAGGCGGCCGATGACGCGGTCTTTACGGTCGATACCGGAATGTGCAATGTCTGGGCGGCCCGCTATCTCACGCCCAACGGCCGCCGCCGCGTGATCGGCTCCTTCACTCATGGGTCCATGGCCAACGCGCTGCCCCAGGCCATCGGCGCGCAGTTCCTCGACCGGCGGCGGCAGATTGTCTCGATGTCGGGGGACGGCGGGTTCTCGATGTTGATGGGTGACTTCCTCACCCTCGTGCAGTACGACCTGCCGGTGAAGATCGTGTTGTTCAACAACTCCTCACTCGGCATGGTCGAGTTGGAGATGCTGGTCGCGGGCCTGCCGGCATATGGCACAAGCAATCACAACCCGGACTTCGCTGCCATCGCCCGGGCGGCGGGCGCGTACGGGGTGCGAGTGGAGAAGCCCAAACAGCTTCGCGGCGCGCTGCGTGATGCCTTCGCGCACCAGGGTCCGGCGCTCGTCGATGTGGTCACCGACCCCAACGCGCTATCCATTCCGCCGAAGATCCGCGCTGAGATGGTGACCGGTTTCGCGCTCTCCGCAAGCAAGATCGTCCTGGATGGTGGCGTGGGGAAGATGGTGCAGATGGCTCGCTCAAACCTGCGCAACCTGCCCCGTATCTGAGTGTGTGTCCGGGAGTGTGAGCCGATTAAGTGGGGCATGCATTCTAGGAGCGCGCGTTCGAATCAGACGGTTCGTCGGACAGACGGGGTCGGTCGAGAACGGTCGGGGCGGGGAGGTATGAAGCGTCAGCCTGCGCGGTGGAGTAACACGGACCGCCGGTCGGAAGCCGAGATGGTGGCAGTCGCACGGGACGTCTCGGGAGAATCCGCACGGAGTACGAGGGAGGCCAGAAGCGTTACGGGGGAGACTGGAAGGACTACCGGGATCGTAGGAAGGGCCACGGGGGAAGCCGGGGGCGGAGCGCGCAAGGACGCCGAAGCGCGCATGACGCGGCAGCTTCGCCGCGGTGAGCTCTCGGGAATATCGGACGTCCGCAGGGGCTTGCGAGAACTGCTGCGCCAGTGGGGCGACGGTCAGGACCGGGCGCAGATCGCCGAGTTGCTCATCAGCGAACTTGCCACCAATGCCCTGGTGCATACGGAGAGTTCAGCCATCGTCACGGCGCGGCTGACCTCAGGCCCGCGAGCCCATGCCAGGGGGCGGCTGCGGGTTGAGGTGCGGGACTTCGGTGCCCGCTCGCCCAAGCCGCGCACGGATGCGGAGCAGGCCAGCACGTCGGGCCGGGGCCTGCTGCTGGTCGAGGACATGGCTGACGTCTGGGGTGTGCGCGAGCACGGCGTGGGCAAGGCGGTCTGGTTCGAACTGGGCGCCAGCGGCTCCGGCTGAGGAGCCGCGAGGACAGGCGCACCGGCCGACATACGCTGGCGCGCACGAGCGTCGGCGCCATCGCACCCAACGGGGCGCGACGGCATACGGTCACGAGGCCGGTCACGGACACAGGACACGGCGACGATGCCGGTCATGGCGACGCCCACGGTCATGACCGGCAGCTCAGCCATGACCGGTAGCTCAGCCATGACCGGTAGCTCAGCCATGACCGGTACCAGCACAGCCGAGACCACGAGCTCAGCGAGCCGGGCACGGACCTGCTCCGGACATAGACATGGTCCGTACGGAATATTCCGTACGGACCATGTCCAAGGCGTGTCTCGGCTCAGCCGAACTGGCGCTCAATCTGTGCCAGCTTTTCTTCTAGCGAGTCGAGCCGCGGAATGGTGAGGGTGTCGTCCTCGGCGGTGAGGTCAACGGTTCGGCGACGGCCAAGGGCCGTCGCGTCACCCTCCTTGTCACCGTGGTCGCTGCCCGCGACCGGCTGGAGTGCCGGGCGGGAGAGCACGGGGAGTTGCCCTGGCCTGTCCGGACCGGGCGGCTCGGATATAGCGCTCTCCGAACCGAGCTGTCCCGCCGGCGCTGACATGCCACCGGCCTCTACCTGGCGGCCACCGCGGCGGCCCCATAGCCGGTGCTGGCGGTTGTAGGCGCGTATCCGAGCGCGGTCCAGCTTGTCCTGGTCGCGTCGGCGCTGCCGCTCCTTGTCCTGCTGTCGCCGGTCGTCGCGTACCTCTTCGACGGCCTCGTCCAGGGTGCGTACGCCCTCAAGCAGCATTAGCGACCAGGCGGCGAACGTCTCTCGCGGTGCCCGCAGCCACCGCACGATCCGAATCTGCGGCAGCGGGCGCGGCACGAGACCTTGTTCGCGCAGAGCGGCAACACGAGTCTGCTTCAGCGCGCGGTCGAAGAGCACGGCCGCCGAGAGCGACATGCCCGCGAAGAAGTGCGGAGCACCCGCGTGCCCCATCCCTCGTGGTGCATGCACCCAGTTGAACCAGGCCGCGGCCCCGGCGAACGTCCACACCAGGAGCCGGGAACCGAGCGCGGCATCACCGTGGCTCGCCTCCCGCACGGCAAGCACCGAGCAGAACATGGCTGCGCCGTCGAGTCCGAACGGCACCAGGTACTCCCAGCCGCCGGTCAGATTCAGGTTCTGCCGTCCGAAGCCCACCAGGCCATGGAAGGACAGTGCCGCGGCGACTGCCGCACAGCAGAACAGCAGCAGATACGAGGCGCTGGCGTAAAGGGCTTCCTTGCGCCGCCGCCGCTCTTCGCTGCGCTCCCACGAGTCGGCTTGCGCGGCGTCCTTAGCCGCTACCTTCTGGCCGCGCGCCTTCAACGTCACTGCTACCGCGACCCCGACGACTGCTACGGCGACCGGAAGCGCCCAATCAAGCGATATGTCGGTCAGTTTCATCCGGTGCCCCTTGCCTCGCTTCCGTGACGTTTTGGCCGCTGTGCGACCTATCGCGGGTCATCTTGACGGAACCAGACCTTCTCCTAGGGCGTTTCCGGGCAAGAGGACGCCAACGGAGGCTAAGGGCATCCGGATAGGTGCGATACGGGCCGAACGCGGGCACGATGACGCCGCGTCGCGTTCGAGTCGCGAAACTCGATGGGGTGAATCTACCGCAAGTGATCGAAGCGATTGACCAGTTGCGGAAGCTCGCACAACAACGAATCTCGGACGCCCGGATGCGTCAGCGTATACGAGGGCGCACAGCGGTACGCGAGCGCGCGGAAGGCCCTCTACGCGACGATGCGATGGCGTAGGCGGTAAGCCGAAAAAGCGCTGTTGTCACGTCAGCCGGTGCGTATTGCGCGGCCTCTGGTGGGCCGTCACTCCACGCGTAGTGAGTCGCATGCCGTGCATGCCGTCCCCGAAAGTCCCCCCACATATGCCGTACGCCGCACCCCCGCAGGCCGCATCGCCGTGAACAGGAGGTAGCGAACAAGGGAGCGGACGAGCGGATGGTCGAACTGGGTGTGGCCATGCGTGCGTCACCGCATCGCGAACCGGTAAGTAACGCCTCACCTTGTGAGTACCGGCCGGTATGGGAATTGGCGCGGTATCCGCCTATGGTGCATGAAGCCCGGAAACTGCGGGCCAAGGTGGACAGGGACGCGGCAGGAGGACTCGGGTGGAGCAGCTTGCCCCCAAGGTGGCGGCGCCGCAGCGCCGCCGCGAGCGCGGCGTCGTACCGGCGCCACGTACCGTGCCTCGCCGGTTCTCCGTGCGTGACCAGGTGCTGGCCGCCCTGCGGAGCGCGCTGCTGGCCGGGGAGCTGGCCCCCGGTGGGATCTACTCCGCACCGTCGCTCGCCGACCGCTTCGGCGTTTCGGCGACCCCGGTGCGCGAGGCCATGCAGCGGCTTGCCAGCGAGGGTGTGGTGGAGGTCGTCCCCAACCGCGGGTTTCGCGTCGCTCAGCGCAGCCAGCGTGAGGCCGCGGAACTGGCGGAGGTGCGGGCTCTGCTGGAGGTCCCGGCGATGCTGCGGCTGATCCGTACGGTTCCGGCGTGGCGCTGGGCGACGTTGTGCCCGCTCGCCGATGCCTCGGCACTGGCCGCTGCGAGTGGTGATGTGGCCGCCTACGCCGATGCGGACCGTGCCTTCCACGGCGGCGTTCTCGCTCTTGGCGGTAACGCTCAACTTGCTTTGGTGGCCAATGAGTTGCACCGTCGATCGCAGTGGCCGCCGGAGCCTATCCGTGCCATTGCCGATCTTGTCGCGGATGCGGCCGAGCATGCCGCGTTGCTTACCGCCTTGTCGGCGGGGGATGTGGCGCGTGCGGAGTCACTGGTGCGCGCGCACTTCACGTGACGTCCCGCGTGGGGTGGTGGTGGGCAAGCGGCGAGATGGCGGCGGGGGCGGGGGCGCGGTGGAGAGGCGGCGGGATTTCAGCCCGCCGCCGCGTGTGCCTGTTCAGCCCGTCGCACTGTCCTTGGAGGCGTCCTCCAGCGTCCGTAGCCGCTTCGCCAACCAGGTTGGCACCCCGCCGAGCAGCCGCACCAGTCGGCCGGCCTCGGCCCGTAGCCGGGCGGACTCGGACTCGGATTCCACGCTGGCGAGCGCGACCAGCGCCGGGGCGATGCCGATGAGGTAGCCCAACTCTTCCCGGATGTGGAGCGATTCGGCGAAGCCGTGCCGGGCCTCGGCCCGATCGCCCTTCTCCTCGGCCATCGCGGCGAGGTGCCGCCAGGTGAAGGAGCACAGGAGCACATCGCCGTGTGCCATGGCCCCGGCGTGTGCGCGCTGGAACGCGGCCTGGGCGCTCGTCGCGTTGCGGGACAGGTGCTGAGCGAGCAGGCCGCGCCGGAAGTCGAGCAACGGGCGAGTCGCCGAGTCGGGGGCGAGTAGCGCCGCTGCCCGACCGAGCGCGGATCGGGCCTCGTCCGCCCGATCCCGGTTGCCAAAGAGCGTGGCCGCATAGGCGAGGTGCCCCCGTTCGCAGGCGGCGGCCCCCCGCTCGTCGTCGGTGTGCGCGATGGCCTCGGCTGCGCGTAGCGCATCCTCGGCCGTCTCCCACCCACTTGTGGTGAACATGCACTGTTCCGTCAGTACGGAGCTCCGCAGTCGGGCCGCGGCCGGATCGGTACGGGCCAGCGGGCTGAGCAACTCCGCGGCGTCTTCCCAGCAGGCGCGTGAGCGCAGCCGCCAGACCGCCGTATGCAGTGGGTCGACCAGCAGGCCGGCCCCTAGGCCACCCCCTGGCCCTATATCAGAGTTCGACGATCCAGAACGTGACATGGCGGTGTCCGCCACATTGCCCTCCCCTAGCGCGTCATCGAGCCGGAAGCCGTGGGCGCATCTCAACACGGAACCCGGGGCCCGGCCAAGGGGTTGGTGTGAATTGATTCACAATCCTGGATCTCTTCTGACCAGGGAATGGCGTGCGGTGGCAGTGGTTTTTACGGCGGATCACGCCCGAGTAAGAGGCCGCGACCCGCCTGCGACACCGCCACCCCGCGGCCGTACGCCATGTTCACCCCACAGACGTGCCAGCGACGGCCGTGCGTACCGGCCCGCTGCGAGGGTTCGGCGGGTCAGAGCGGCTCAAAGTGGTTGAGGAGTGTTCGACGTGGTCAAGGTGTCTAGCCGTCCCCGTTCGTTGCGGCCCGCGGCGCTGGCGGCGGTGCTCGTCGCGGCCCTGGTGGCCCCGGGCGCCACCGCACAGGGCGCCGCCTCCCACCGCGGCACCTCGGGGGCCGCTACGCCCACGGCGCAGGGCGCCCCCAAGCCGGCGGCCCACTGGGATCGGGACCGGCTGGCCCCCGGCGTGGACCTCTACCAAGGCGTCATAGCGGGGCGGCCGGGGGCCGACCACTGGACCGTCACGGTACGGGCCGACGCCGGCGCGCAACTCTTCCCCGAGACCGCGGCCGACGCGCTGGCGAAGCGGTTGCGGGAGGCCGGGTTCGCCCCGCGTGCGGAGCGGGTCGAGTGGCCGCGCGGCGCCGACCGTGAGGGGCTGCTCGGCGTGCGGCTACGCGTGGGCGTGTTCGGCGGGCAGAACCAGGCCGATGCGCAGCGCAAGGCCCTCACGGCGGCGGGCTTCGACGCGGTCAGTGAGTGGACCGGGGCCGATGGCGCTGCGGGCACCGGCCTGGCGCAGGTGAAGGTGGCGATCATCGACCCGGGACGCTTCGGCGGGTCGCTGAAGGGTGCTTACGGCAGCTCGGTGGCCGGCCGCGAGAAGGTCAGCGATATGGCCTCGCGGGCGCACGCGCTGCTCGCGGTGAACGCGGGGTTCTTCGTGATGGAGAGCAAAGACGGCGTACCGGGGGCGGCGGCGGGGATCGCCGCCTACGAGGGTGAGTTGCAGAGCGCGGCCACCAACGGCCGCGCCGCCATGGTGTTGCGCGGCGATGGCCTACGGCCCGAGATCGATCAACTGAGCACCCGGCTGCGGGTTCGTGCGGGCCACAGCTCCGAGGTCATCGACGGCATCAATCGCATCCCCGGCACCATCCGCAACTGCGGTGGCACGGGTGGAGACCAGCCAACGGAGCAGCCCCGGCACGATGTCACCTGCACGGACCCGGACGAGATCGTGCGGTTCACCGACGAACTCGGCGCCGAAACGCCCGCGGGCGACGGTGTGGAGGCCGTCATCGACCGCTCGGGCCGGGTGCTGGAGCTGCGCCAGCGCGGGGGTTTGGTGCCCGCGGGCGGCAGCGTGCTGGCCGGCGTGGGCGCCGGGGCGCAGTGGTTGCGCGAGCACGCGACGGCGGGCGAACGGCTGACCGTGGAGGAGCAGATCCTCGATGAGCGGGGCCGGCGGGTGCGGCTCGGCCCCGCTGACGACATCGTCAGCGGTGGGCCTCGGTTGGTCCGCGATGGGAAGACAGCCGTTGACTACAGGGCGGATGGCATCGACCGGCCGGGCGAGCCGTCGTTTCCGTACACCTGGGGGCTCAAGCGCAACCCGCGCACCGCGGTCGGCGTGGATGCCCGTGGCCGCCTGATCATGGTGACGACGGCAGGCCGCCAGCCCGGTTACAGCGACGGCCTTGGCCTCAGCGAACTCGCTGACCTCATGCGGTCGTTGGGGGCCAGGCAGGCGATGGCCCTGGATGGTGGCGGGTCATCCGGTATGGCGGTGGACGGCAAGCTGATCACCATGCCATCGGACGCGACGGGCGAACGCGCGGTGGGGGACGCGCTGCTGCTGACGGGCTGACTCGCGCCCGTACCCGTACCCGTACCTGTGTAGCCACTGCCCGGCTTGCGTACCCGTAACACGGCCGGGGCCACCCGCGGCGGAGCCGGGCCTTTCAGCGGGCCCGGCCGCTTCCTGGTCCAGCGGGTTGCGGGACCACTCCCAACCCGTCACTTCAGGCGCAGGGCCAAGAAGAAGTCCAGCTTGTCCTCCAGACGGGCCAGATCGCGGCCGGTGAGTTGTTCGATGCGGCCCACCCGGTAGCGCAGGGTGTTGACGTGCAGGTGGAGGCGGGCCGCGCAGCGGGTCCAGGAGCCGTCGCAGGCCAAGAACGCCTCCAGGGTGGGGATGAGTTCGGCGCGGTGGCGGCGGTCGTACTCGCGGAGCGGGTCGAGCAGCCGGGCGGTGAAGGCCCGCCGTACGTCGTCGGGCACGAACGGCAACAACAGGACGTGTGAGGCCAACTCCTGGTGGCCGGCCGCGCAGACGCTGCCGGGGCGCGCGGCGGCGACCCGGCGGGCGTGCCGGGCCTCCTCCAGGGCGCCGTGCAGCCCCTCGGCCGAGGACACGGCGGCACTGACCCCAAGGGTGAGCCGGCCGTCGTCGGCGAGGCCGTGGGCGAGGGGTTCGCGCACCACCGTGAGCAGCGCGTCCGCGTACACCTCCGCCTCGGCCCCTTCGCCCCCGGCCAGCGCGGGCAGGGGCACCAGGGCCACCGCCTCGTCGCCGGTGTGGGCGACGGCGATCCGATCCGAGAGTTCGGGCCCAGGCGCCGCCGGGTCCACCAGGATCTCCTCAAGGAGTGCCTGGGCGACCGGGCCGCCGGGGATGTTCGCGCCCTGCCATTCGACTCGCGCCACCACCAGTTGCCAGTGGGGCGCGGTGCCGAGTCCCGGCAGCAGCACGGGGGCGGCGACCCGTAGCCGGGCCGCGATCTCGGCGGGCGGCGCGCTCGTCTGCACGAGCTCCAGGACCTCGTGGGCCAGCCGCCTGCGCACCGTGCGGGCCGCGTCCCTGCGGTCCCGCTCGACCGCGATCAACTGGGTGACGCCGTACAACAGGTCGAGCCGCTCCGTTGGCCACTCGCCGGCGTCCGCCTCCACGACCAGCAGCCAGTCCGAGAGGACCGTCTCGCGTACGTCACGCGGTGTCGCGCCGCGACCGCTGTTGCGGACCGGGAAGAGCGAGTACGTGCCCGCGCTGGTGCTCAGCCGGTACGGGGGGCGGCGCCCGGCGCGTACCGCGGCGAGCTGCTCGCCCGCGAGCCGGGCCCGTAGCGCGGCAGGCAGTTCGGGCCCCTGCCCCGCGAGCGCCGAGCCCGCGATCTGGCGGCCCGCCGTGGACAGCACCCAGGCGCGCAGGTCCAGGTCGCTGCCGAGCAGGTCGAGCACCACATCGGGGCCGCCGCCGGCCGGGCCTGCCGTCATCAGCCTGCGGTGCCGGTCCACGACGGCGGCCAGGTCCCCGGCCCGCTCGCTGGAGACCTGCCGCACCACGTGTTCGGTGATGGCGGCGAACGAGACGTCCTCGACCACCGAGAACAGCGGCAGCCGATGCCGGGCGCAGGCCACCACCAGGTCTTCGGGAACGGAGCCCAGTTCCGCCTCGCCCGCCGCGAGCCCGGCGACCCCGGCCGCGGCCAGGGCGGAGACGAACCGCTCCGTATCGGCGGGCTCGCGGTGCCAGGCGAGACCGGTGAGGACGAGTTCGCCGCCCGACAGATAGCGGCTGGGGTCGCGCAGGTCGGTGGTCATGACGCCGCGCACCGTGCGGTCGAGCTCCTCATCGCCGCCGAGCAGGCGAAGGCCAAGAACGTCGGTTTCCAGCAGGGCGCGCAGCCGCATCGTGTCGTCACCTGTTCTCTCTCGTGGGCGGGGCCGGACGGGCGGCCCGGGGCGGCGGCGCCCGGTGGGTGGGGGCCGCCTGGTCGGTGGAGGCACCCGGTGGGTGCGTGGGCGTCGGTGGTCGGGTGTCGGCGGTGGTGCCGTGGGGGCAGGAGGTGCAGCCCGGCGGCCGAAACCACGGCCGTGCAGACCGGGACCGTATGGGGTACCCGTGGCGCAGGTCACGTGGGGTGAACACCGGGGTTTGCGTTCCGCACCTCTCGTTCGAATCTACAAGACCGGGCCGCTGGCCAGCCAATTGCTTCAGGTGTTCGGTGACTGCACCAGGTGGGCCACGTCTCGGTGTACTGAGGCCACGCCGCGTGAACAGGACACAGCAAAGTTCTACGGCAGCCCCCTCGGGGACCGCCTCGCAGCCCGATCTTCGAGAAGAGACCACCCATGGACTTCCTGCGCCCCGCAAGCTGGGAGGAGGCGCTCGCCGCGAAGGCCGAGCATCCTTCGGCTGTGCCCATCGCGGGCGGCACGGACGTGATGGTCGAGATCAACTTCGACCACCGCCGACCCGACTACCTCCTTGACCTCACCCGCATCGGCGACCTGTACGAGTGGGAGGCGGGTGCCGAGCAGGTGCGGCTCGGCGCCGCCGTCCCGTACACGCAGATCATGGAGCACCTGCGCGGCGAACTGCCGGGCCTGGCGCTCGCCGCCCACACCGTGGGCTCCCCGCAGATCCGCAACCGCGGCAGCGTGGGTGGCAACCTCGGCGCGGCGTCCCCGGCCGGGGACTGCCACCCCGCGCTGCTCGCCGCCGGGGCCGAGGTCGAGGCACAGTCCGTGCGCGGCACCCGGCTGATCCCGGTCGATGACTTCTTCACCGGCGTCAAGCGCAACGCCCTGGCGCCGGACGAGCTGATCAGAGCGGTACGCATCGTCAAGGCCGCGGGCCCGCAGCAGTTCTCCAAGGTCGGCACCCGCAACGCCATGGTGATCGCGGTCTGCGCTTTCGGCCTCGCGCTGCACCCCACCGAACGCACGGTCAAGACCGGCATCGGCTCCGCCGCGCCCACGCCGGTACGGGCCAAGGTCGCCGAGGACTTCTTGACCGCCGCGCTGGACGAGGGCGGCTTTTGGGACAGCGGCAAGGTGATCACACCGTCCATCGCCCGGCAGTTCGCCGAATTGGCCTCCGGCGCCTGCAACCCCATCGACGATGTGCGCGGCACCGCCGCGTACCGCCGCCACGCCGTGGCGGTGATGGCCCGCCGAACCCTCGGCTGGGCCTGGGAGAGCTACCGGGCCACAGCGGACAGCACGAAAGGGGGCGCGCCGCGATGCGCGTGAACATGACGGTCAATGGCCGGCCGCAGGAAGCGGACGACGTCTGGGAGGGCGAGAGCCTGCTGTACGTGCTGCGCGAGCGGTTCGGGCTGCCCGGCTCGAAGAACGCCTGCGAGCAGGGCGAGTGCGGCTCGTGCACGGTGCGGCTTGACGGCGTACCGGTGTGCGCGTGCCTGGTGGCCGCTGGGCAGGCCCAGAGCCGCGATGTCGTCACCGTGGAGGGCCTGGCCGACTTCGCCAAGCAGCGGTCCACGCCATGCGGCGGCCACGGCCCCGGCCCGGACGCCGGCGACGCCACTGGTGGCGGCGCGGGCCGCGCCGACCGCGCTGACGGCCTCGCACCCGGCATCAGCATCAGCGACGCCCAGCACTGGCAGGCCAAGCCGGCCGAATCGGCGAGCCCCGAACTCGCCCCCGTTCAGCAGGCGTTCATCGACGCGGGCGCCGTGCAGTGCGGCTTTTGCACCCCGGGCCTGTTGGTGGCGGCCGATGAACTCCTGGAGCGCACCAGCGAGCCATCCGACGCCGACATCCGCGAGGCGCTGTCGGGCAACCTGTGCCGCTGCACGGGATACGAAACAATCCTGGACGCGGTGCGCCTGGCCGCCGCCCGGGCGAGCGAAGGGGCGTGACCATGGGCGTCACCCGTATCCCCACCAGCCTCACCCAAGGCAGCCACACCAAGGGCGCCATCGGCGAGTCCACGCTGCGCCCGGACGGCACGCTCAAGGTCACCGGCGACTTCGCGTACGCATCCGATCTCTGGCACGAGGACATGCTGTGGGGCTGCACGCTGCGCAGCCCGCACGCGTACGCGGAGATCCTGTCCATCGACGTCTCCCAGGCCCTGGCGACGGCCGGCGTCCACGCTGTCATGACCCATCAGGACCTGCCTGCCGGCACCCACTACGGCCTGGAGATCCGCGACCAACCGGTGCTGGCCGACGACGTCGTACGGTTCCACGGCGAACCGGTCGCCATCGTCGCCGCCGATCACCCGGAGACCGCACGCCGCGCCGCAGCCAAGATCGTGGTGGAGTACCGGGAACTGCCGCCGATCACCAACGAGGCCGCCGCGCTCGCCGCGGACGCCCCGGTGCTGCACCCGCACCGAACCGACTCCCACGCCGCACACGTGCCACACCCCAACATCTTGCACCGACAGCCCGTCACACGCGGCGACGTCGCAGCCGCCAGGGCCCGGGCCGACGTCGTGGTCAGCGGCGACTACGAGGTGGGCATGCAGGACCAGGCGTTCCTCGGCCCCGAGTCGGGCCTTGCGATGCCCGCAGAGGACGGCGGTGTGGACCTGTTCATCGCCACCCAGTGGCTCCACTCCGACCTGCGGCAACTCGCGCCCGTCCTCGGGTTGCCCGAGGACAAGGTGCGGATGACACTCTCCGGCGTCGGCGGCGCGTTCGGCGGGCGCGAGGACCTGTCCATGCAGGCCCACGCCTGCCTGCTCGCACTGCGCACCGGCAAACCCGTCAAGATCGTCTACAACCGGTTCGAGTCGTTCTTCGGGCACGTCCACCGCCACCCGGCCAGGCTCCACTACGAGCACGGGGCCAGCCGGGACGGCATGATCCAGTACATGACGTGCCGCATCGTGCTCGACGGCGGCGCCTACGCCTCGGCTTCCCCGGCCGTCGTCGGCAACGCCGCCTCGCTCGGCGCTGGCCCGTACGCCATCGACAACGTCGAGACCGAGGCGCTCGCGCTCTACACCAACAACCCGCCCTGCGGCGCCATGCGCGGCTTCGGCGCGGTCCAGGCGTGCTTCGCCTACGAGTCACAGATGGACAAGCTCGCCGCCGAACTGGGCATGGACCCGGTCGAGTTCCGGCGACTCAACGCCATGACCCAGGGCACCAGACTGCCCACGGGCCAGGCGGTGGACTCCCCGGCACCGGTCGCCGAACTGCTGCGTCGTGTCAAGGCGATGCCCATGCCGCCCGAGCAGCAGTGGATCACCGCCGATGAGTCAGGCGAGTCCATCGACGTACGGGCGCTACCCGGCGGTCTGTCCAACACCACGCACGGCGAGGGCGTGGTGCGCGGCGTCGGCTACGCGGTCGGCATCAAGAACGTCGGCTTCTCGGAGGGGTTCGACGACTACTCCACCGCCCGGGTGCGGCTCCAAGTGATCGGCGGCGAGCCGGTCGCCGCGGTGTACACCGCGATGGCCGAGGTCGGCCAGGGCGGCGTCACGGTGCACGCCCAGATTGCCCGTACCGAACTGGGCGTCACCCAGGTCACCATCCACCCCGCCGACACCCGCATCGGGTCCGCGGGCTCCACCTCCGCCTCCCGGCAGACCTACGTCACCGGCGGCGCGGTCCGTCACGCCTGCGAGCTCGTACGGGAGCGAGTGCTCGAACTCGGGCGCGTCCGGTTCGGCAGCTACCACCCGGCCTGGGCCACCGCCGAACTCCTCCTGGAGAGCGGCAAGGTGGTCACCGATGACGGCGAGGTGCTGGCCGACCTGGTGCATGTCATCGGGGACGAGAGCATCGACGTCGAGCGCGAATGGCGGCACCGCCCCACCGAGCCGCTCGACCCGCACACCGGCCAGGGCTTCGGCCATGTCCAATACATGTTCGCCGCACACCGCGCCGTGGTCGAGGTGGACACCGAACTCGGCCTGGTCAAGGTCATCGAACTGGCCTGCGCCCAGGACGTCGGCAAGGCGCTCAACCCCCTGTCGGTGCTCGGCCAGATCCAGGGCGGCACCACCCAGGGCCTTGGGCTCGCCGTGATGGAGGAAATCGTGGTCGCGCCGGACGGGAAGGTGCGCAACCCGTCCTTCACGGACTACTTGATCCCCACCATCTTGGACACCCCGAGCATCCCGGCCGATGTGCTCGAACTCGCCGACCAGCACGCCCCGTATGGGCTGCGCGGTGTTGGCGAGGCGCCGACCCTCTCCGCCACACCGGCCGTCGTCTCGGCGATCCGCGCGGCGACGGGCCTCGCGCTGACCCGGGTCCCGGTACGGCCGGAACACCTCACCGGAACCTGAGCGCCCAGCGCACCGGGCGGCGTCCGGCGGGAACCGCGTACGGAACCTCCCGTCGTACGCACCCCCGACCGTACGCATCCCCGACCGTACGCATCCCCGACCCGTAGGCACCGCGGACCGCGCGACACCTCGGCCGTACCGCGGGTGCCCCATGAACCGCTGGAGACAGGCACCGTGACCCAGTCGCCAACAGAGCCACCGACCACGGCGCAGGACGCATGGCGATGGCGTACCCCCTGACGTGGCCGCAGGCTATGGGCATGCGCATCAGCTACGGCGCGGTGATCACGCTCCTGGTCGTCACCGGGCTCCGCGGGGTGATCATGAACGCCAACCCGATAGAGAACTGGCTCGGCGCGAAGTAACACGCCCGCGCCGGCCGCCCGCTCGTACGCACCATCGAGGCAAACGCCAAGGGAGATGAACACCATGCTGGACATCGCCGAGGAGCTCCACCGGTGGTGCGAGCGGGGGCTCGACTTCGCCGTCGCCACGGTGGTCGCCGTCAGCGGCAGCGCGCCCCGACTGCCCGGGGCCGCGCTCGCCGTGGACAGCCGGGGCGAGGCGGTCGGGTCGGTCTCTGGCGGGTGTGTGGAGGGGGCGGTATACGAGATGTGCGAGCGGGCCCTACACAGCGGCGAGAGCGCCGTCGAACGCTTCGGCTACAGCGACGAGGACGCCTTCGCCGTGGGCCTCACCTGCGGCGGTGTGATCGACATCCTGGTCACACCGGTGTTCCACGGCACCGGGCCGAAGAGCGCTGCGACCGCACCCTCGCCGGCCGGCGCTCCGCAGGCGGGTGCCTGCGCCGGCACTCCGCAAACACTCACCGAAGCGCTGGCCGTCGCCGCTCGCGGGCAGGCGGCGGCGGTCGCGCGGGTTGTCGCGGGCCCGGCCGACCTCATCGGCGGGGCCCTCCTCGTCCGACCCGGTGGCCAGTACACCGGCTCGCTCGGCGGCCACCTCGAACTCGACCGGACCGCAGCCTCCGAAACGGCCGCCCTACTCGACGCCGGCCGCACCGGCACCCGCACCCTCAGTGCGGCGGGCACCCGGTGCGGGCAGCCGGTCACCCTGCTGGTCGAGTCCAGTGTGCCGCCACCCCGCATGATCGTCTTCGGCGCCATCGACTTCGCGAGCGCGCTGACACGGGTCGGCAAGTTCCTCGGCTATCACGTGACGGTGTGCGACGCCCGCCCGGTCTTCGCCACCGCACGTCGCTTCCCGGACGCCGACGAGATCGTCATCGAATGGCCACACCGCTATCTGGACGCGCAGACGGAACGTACGGCTGAGCCGGTGACGGAGGCCGGGGCCGGGCCTGGGGCCGGGGCCGGGGCCGGGGCGCGGGAGTGTGGCCAGGGAATCGACGCCCGCACGGTGCTGTGCGTACTCACTCACGACGCCAAGTTCGACATCCCGCTGCTGGAACGCGCGCTACGGCTACCGGTCGGCTACGTCGGGGCCATGGGCTCGCGACGCACCCACCTGGATCGCCTGGACCGGCTGCGCGAAGCCGGTCTGACCGAGCGTGAACTGACCCGGCTACGTTCCCCGATCGGCCTGGACCTCGGTGCCCGCACGCCCGAGGAGACGGCCCTGTCCATCGCGGCCGAGATCGTGGCCAACCGCCGCGGCGGCAGCGGCATCCCGCTCACCGGCGCGCACACCCCGATCCACCACGACCCATCGGTACGCAGCGGGCGCCTCGGCTCGCTGGCCTGACCGGACAGGCCAGCGCCGGGCCGGGGCGCGCCACACAGGCGTGACGCCCCGACCCGGCGATCTCCTCCCCACCCCGGTCTTCAGCGGCCTCACGGCCGGCTCAGCGACGGGCCCCGGCGCTCTCCCGCACGTCCTGCGGGTCACGGTCTTCTGGGTCGGCCTCGTCCCCGTACTCGTCATCCGCGAGATCGTCGGCGTCGGCGTCGGCGTCGGCGTCCTCGCCCTCAAGCTCCGCGTGCGGGTCGGCGCCGACTTCGTCGTCCTCGTACTCGTCGTCGGCCTCGTCCTTGTAGGCACCCTCGCCCTGTTCGCCGCCGTCGAGGTCCTCGGGATCGGAGTCAGCGTCGCCGTCCTCGTCGTCCGCGGAGTCGTCCGCGTCCGCTCGGGCGTCGCGCTCGTCCGGGTCCTCGTGTCCGCCGCGGGGCTGCGATTCCTCTTCCTCCACGGCCTCCTCGTGGCTTTGGACGACCTCGCCATCCTCGACGGTGCCGCGCCAGCCATCCGTTGCCTCGCCGCGCGTCATGATGAAGGCGCGGTAGAGCTTGAGGTCGAGACGGGCCCGGCGGCCCTGTGCGCGCCAGAGGTTGCCGGTCTTCTCGAACAGGCCCTTGGGGAAGTATTCGAGGACCAGCAGCACCCGGGTGAGGTCGTCGGTGATGGGGTGGAAGGTCACCACACCCTTGACGGTTCCCTTGGCGCCCTCGGTGGTCCAGGTGATCCGCTGGTCCGGCACCTGCTCGGTGACGTTCGCCCGCAGACTACGGGTGGACTTGGCCACCTTCACCTTCCAGTTGCTGGTGGTGTCGTCCGTCTTCTCGACGCTGACGACGCCCTTGGCGAAGCGGCTGAACTCCTGGAACTGCGTCCACTGGTCGTACGCCTCGCGCACCGGCACACCCACGTCGATGTCCTCGACGATCACCACGCGCTTGGACGTACCACTGCCCCCAGGGCGGCCCTTGCCCTTGGCCTTACCGAATACGCTCTTGACCTTGTCCTTCACGGTCTCCCCGAGCTGCGACGCACCCGCGGACAGCGCTGCACGCGCCGGCGACTTGCCTTCGCTGAGCGCCTCACCGCCCTTGGCCAGCCCCTTGGTGAGGGCGCCGGCGCCCTGGCCGGGCTCGCCCAGACTGCTGACGCGTTGGCTCAGCCGGTCGCCGAGGGCGGATACGGCGTGTTCGGTACGGGCCTGGAGGTAGTTCCGCAGCTCCTCCTTGAGGTGCTCGGCGGCCGGGCTGCGGGTCACCTGGTCCTTGACGTTGTTGCCCTGTGCCTCAGCCACGGCCACCTCCCCGCTCGCTGGTCTTCCGCGGCGTCCTGGCGGTCTTCTTCCGCGTGTCCGACGTCTTCTCGCGAGCGGCGGAAGCGGTCTTTCGCGCGCTACCGGACGCCGTTTTCTTGGCGGTTCGGGGCGTCCGGGAGGCACGGGCCGACGCGCCGGAGGTCTGACGGGGGGCCTTCGTCCTCTTCTCCCGCGCGCCGCCCGCGCTCGGCTGCTCGTCCGCCGGTTCGTCGGCCTCGCCAGACTCTTCCGACTCTTCGGCTGCCTCCGGCTCATCGCGCTCGTCCGCGTCATCACGGGCGTCACCGTCGCGGGCGTCGTCGCGGGCCGTATCGTCATCGTCGCGCTGGCCGTCGAGGTCCAGCGTCCGTTCGTGCAGGGAGTCCGCCATGCTCGTCATGCGCCGAGTCAGCGCGGAGGTGGCCGCCGACTTTGTGGCATCCACCAGTTCCCCACGGACCTGCTCGTTGAGCGAGGAGAGCACCGGAGACTTGGCGGCCAACTCGGCGAGCTGCTTGGGATTGGTGCCCAGCTTCTTACCCGCCAGGAACATGCCCAGGCCGAGCGCCAGTTTCGCCTTCTTTGTACGCCCCAGGGCGTAGCCCCCGACGAGGGCCACACCTATCTTGGCGTTGTTGATCATCTCTGCTGCACCTCATTCTCCCGCGCTCAGAAGCGGGTTCGCGAACACCGCTGTCGGTCTTCGGCCGGGCCGAGGAGGCGAGTGCCCCGGGCGCGGGGACCTATGCGTGCGCCTCGAATCGCGCCGGGGCGCGGGGGCGGCGGGGGTACCGATAGGGCTGCGGCTTGGCCGGCCGCAGGTTCCCCTTTGGTAGGGAGGCGGTCGGAGCGCGTATCCCGGCATCCGTGCTGCTCACGGTCAAAGGCGGGTCGGTGCTGCACGCTGACGACCCGATGGGAGGGCGCTGGTTCCCTGCCGGGCCAGCGATTCAGGTGGTCCAGCGGGCCTTCGCACGGTTGGGCGCCCGCGTCTTCGCGTGATGGTGACTGATTGCCCGACCTGAAAGGGCCCCGGGCCCCGGGCCCCGAGGCCCCCGCGCTCAAGGCGCCGGCGCCCGCCCCATCCGGCCGCGCCCCCGCACACGGCCGCGCCCCCTGACGCGCCCGTGTGCGCTCCGGGCTTGCCCGTTACCCGCTACCGGTCCCTGCGGTACTGCGCCGCCGACCCCTTCGTGCCCTTGTCCTCGTACGCGCCCGCCGTGCCGCGGTCCACGTGGAAGGTGGTGAGGGTGGTGACGGGGGCGACCGGGTCGCGGCGGTCGGCGATGACGCGCATGTGGGTGCTCCAGCGCTTGGGTGTGACCTCGTGGATGTCGTAGCCGTAGCGGTTGCCCTCGAAATACTGGAGGTGGGGGTTGGCGGCGCCCATGAGCGGGCCGTTGGTCTTGTTCCACTCTGCGCTGTAGGCACCCGATGTGACGGAGTGGGCCGTGAACTCGGTGCCGATGACCGGGGACGAGGTGTCGTCGTAGTCGGGCCTGATGTCATCGACGAAGGCCGAGTGCCAGTCGCCGGTGATCACCACGAGGTCCTCAAGTCCGGCGTCGTGCACCCGCGTCAGCACCTCCTTGCGTTCGGTGAGGAAGCCGTCCCACTGGTCGGTGAACATATAGCCGCCGCCCGGCCTGCCGCGGAGTTGGCTGAGCATGATCGAGTTGGCCCAGCAGTGCCAGGCGTCTCCGGCGTTGCCCAGGCCGCGTCCCAGCCACTCCTTTTGTTGGGCGCCCAGGATGGTGCCGTCCGGCAGGTTCTGTGCGGAACGGTAGGAGCGCAGGTCGAGAATGGTCAGCTCCAGCAGGTCGCCCCAGCGCCGCAGCCGGTGGATCTCCGGGTCCGGCAGCGCCGAGTTGCCGGCGTCACGGTGGGGCATGTGCTCGTACCAGGCCTGGTACGCGGCGGCTCGCCGCTGCATGAACGGCGCCCCGCCACCGGTGCCGCTGTAGTCGTTGACCACCTCGTGGTCGTCCCAGGTCAAAAACCACGGATGGGCGGCGTGCGCCTCGCGCAGCGACGCATCGCCCTTGTACAGCGCGTGCCGTACGCGGTAGTCGGCGAGGGTGAGCACCTCGGGCGCGTTGTGGTCGCGCACATGGTCGCCGCCGACTGGGCCGTGCTCGTAGATGTAGTCGCCCAGGTGCATCACGAAGTCCACGTTCTCGCGGGCGATGCCCCGATGTGCCGCGTAGAAGCCGTCGTGGAACGCCTGGCAGTTGGCGGCGGCGAAGCGGACCTTCGAGACGCGGCCAGTTGGCGCGGTCTTGGTGCGGCCGACTCGGCTGCGCTTGCCAAGGGCCCGGAAGCCGTACCAGTAATGGCGCCCCGGGCGCAGGCCGTGAACGGGCACGTGCACGCTGTGGCCGAGGGTGGCCGACGCCGCGACGGTGCCGCTCGCCACCACTCGCCGCAGCTCGCGGTCCTGCGCTACGACCCAGTGGACTTCGACGATTTCCGGGAGCTTTTGTTCGGCGGCCAGCGGCTCGGGCGCGAGTCGGGTCCACAGCACGACGCTGTGCGGCTGCGGGTCACCCGATGCGACGCCGAGGGTGAACGGGGCCGGGTCGTAGTCCGCGCCCAGTGCCTCGGCGGCCTCCCGGGCCTGGGCGGGCGAGAGTCCGGCGCTGAGCGGCCAGACGACGTTGAGGGCGCCGGCGGCGGCAGCCGCCTTGAGCAGGTCACGGCGGTTGAGGTTCACGCCCGGCCTCCACGGTGATGGGTGAGGGTGAGGGACAGGGCGTCGGCGTAGCCGTCGTTGGAGGTGCCACCGCCGGAGCGGGTGAAGACGAGCAGGAGCCGCGCCGTACGTGACCTGGGTGGCACCGTGCCCGTGCTCGTACGCTCCACCAGGCCCGTACGGTTTTCGCGTTCGCCCGCGGCCACGGGGCCGAGTACGGCGAGGGCGAGCGGCGTCCCGTGGGCGTCGCGGAACTCGACGGAGAAGCGGGCACCGTCCTGCTGCCCCGCATAGCCGCCTAGCCAGGCGGCGGCGGTGAAGCGCACGGCACATTGATCGACCGCACGCCGCCCGGTGCGACCGTGTCTGGGCAGCCTGACGTCTTGGACCAGTGCCGTACGCGGGGAGTTGCCGCCGGAGAAGAACCGGCTGCCGCGTCTGGCGGGCCCGGGGTCGGCCGGCGAGGGGTAGCCGCCGCCGATGTCGTAGCCGATGAGCGCGGGCGCTCCCTGCGTGACGGCCCAACCGGTTACCGATGCGACCGGCTCGACATTGCCGCCGGGCCCCGCCTCGGCATCGCCATTGACCACCAGGTTCATCCGCGCCTCCAGGTGCTGAGGTGACGCGGGTGCGTCACGCGCCAGGCATCCCACCAGGGGCGCATGAACGGCGGGCGGCCTGCGGCGGAACGGGCCATGGCCGCACCTCGGGGCGCCGGATGGACTTCTTCCGTTTCCCGTCTGGGCAGGTCAGCCCACCGCCAGGGCTGTCAGCGCGGTTGGCTCGCGGAGAAATACGAGGCAGCAGCATGGGCGCATGTGCGAGCCTTCGTCTCTCAGACGCCGACCGGGTGGCCCCAGTAACCGTTGATGACGCCCCCACACACCCCGCGCCCCGCCCCCGCCCCCGCGGGACGCCGGCTGCGGACGCGCAGGTAGGCTCGCCTGTCGGTGCTGGCTAAGGGGGCGGCGATGGAAGGGCTACGGCACAGCGACCCGCCACGAATCGGAGAGTACGTCACGCTTGCCCGATTGGACGCAGCGAGCGATAGACGTGTGGCACCCGACCGCCGCTACGTGGCGCGCAGCGCGGACGGGGCACGCACCGTGCTGATGAGCCTGCCCGCGCCGGGCGCAGACCCGGGCCGCTGGGCTGCCGAGGCACGCTGGGCCAACCAGTTGACGCAGCCCGGGTTCTGGCCGGTGGCGCAGGTCGGGGGCACCGCGGCCTTTCCCTGGCACGCCACTCCTTACCGCCCCGTCCTGCCCCTGACCGCGGCCATCGCCGCACACGGCGGCCCACTGCCCGAGGAGTCCGTGCGCGTTATCGGCGCAGCGTTGGCCGAGGCGTTGGCGTCGGCACATGTGCTAGGCGTGTCCCACGGGGGCGTTAGCCCTGCCACGGTCCTGCTCACCGCGTACGGGCCGCTGCTGGCCTGCCTCGGAGCGACGCGCATAGCGGCGCTCCACGACCCAGCGGCGCGCGCAGCGGCGCCCGAGGGCACACCGCACGCCGAGCTGCCCGGCCTCGATCGAGGGTGCGTGGCGCCCGAGCAGTTCGCGGGCCAAGCCGTCGATCCGCCGGGCGATGTGTACGCGCTGGGTGCGGTCCTTGCGTATGTGGCGACCGGACATACCGTTCCGGAGCAGGTCGAGATCCCTGCCGGGCTGCGCACGGTGATCACGGCCTGTCTTGCGCGGGTCCCGGGGGAGCGGCCCGAGCCGGTGCGCGTCATGCAGGAGTTGGCGCCGGGCGCCGCGTACGGAACCCATGTCGAGCGCAGCGAGCCCATGTCGCTGCCGGGCCGCGTTGTTGCGGCGCTGTCCGAGCAGGCGGCGCGCGTGCTCGCCATGGAAATGCCTGCGAAGGTGCGTTGAGCCCTTGCCGTCCGCTCTGCTCCACGACGACCCCCACACCATCGGGCCCTACCGGCTGCTGGCCCGGCTCGGCGCCGGTGGCATGGGCACGGTCTATTTGGCCCGCACCGCTGGCGGGTGCACCGTGGCCGTCAAGGTGCTGCACCATCGGCTGGCCTCCGACCCGGCGGTACGCAGCCGTTTCCGGCTTGAGGCGGATGCGGCGCGCGTCATCGGTGGCCGGCACGGCGCCGCCGTCCACGACGCGGACCCGTCCGCGCCTGGGCCCTGGCTGGCGACCGAGTACGTGATCGGCCCGCCGTTGGATGACGCGGTGAAGACCGGTGGCGCCTTTCCTGAGCTCGCCGTGCGGGTGCTGGGCGCTGCCCTGGCGGAGGGGCTGGGGCAACTCCACCGCTCGGAGGTGGTGCACCGCGACCTCAAGCCGGCCAACGTCATGGTGACGACGTCAGGACCGAAGATCATCGACTTCGGGATCGCCCGGGCTGTTGGCGAGGAGCCGCTCACCCATGTCGGCAACGCCATGGGAACCCCTGCCTTCATGTCGCCTGAGCAGGCCGCGGGTGCGGAACACACCGCGGCGGGCGATGTGTTCGCGCTCGCCGGCGTACTCGTCTTCGCCGTCTCCGGACACGGTCCCTTCGGCGCGGGGCAGCCCACCGACTTGCTGTACCGCGTCCGGTACGCAGATCCGGACCTCGGCGGGGTGCCCCCAGAGCTCGTGCCCGTACTCGTGCGCTGCCTGGCCAAGAGCCCGGCGGACCGCCCGACGACCGGGGAGTTGGCCGCCGCACTCACCGAAGGCGCCACACTCATCCAGGGCTCAGCAGACTCAGCAAGCACAGCAAGCACAGCAAGCACAGCCCCGCGCCGCTTCGTGGACGTGCTGCCGGACGCTGTGCTACGCGAGATCGCACGGCGCGGTGAACACGTATGGCGGCCGGCCCCGCCCCGGCTGCCGCCCCCGCCTCCCGAGGCGCCGCCGGGGGCCGCCCCGAACCGCCCCGGCATGTCGCGGCGCCGGATGATGGCGGTGACCGCCGGCGCGGTGCTTGCCGGCGCCGGCCTGGCGGGCGGCGGCGCGTATGCCCTGCTCGGCGGCCGGGACGGCACGGACCGTGCGGACGGCAGCGACGGCAGCGACGGCAGTAACGGGGATGCCACGAAGCAGCCGAAGGGCATGCCACCGCCGCCCCGGATATGGACGTTCCCGGTGCGCCGCCCGGACGCATGGGGTGACGTCCTGCTGACCGAGCACGGGTTGGCCATCCCGGCGGGGATCGTGCTGACCGGCGTCAACGCCGAAGCGGCGTGGGTACTTGGCAGACGAACATGTCCGATGGGTGGCGGTGGGCCACCGACGGCACGAAGGTGTACGCGCTGCGCGAGCATGACGAGGGCGACCGGCTCGCCCTGTGCGAGATCGCCCCCACCGATGGCGCACTGGGCAAACCGTTGGTCGAGACGGCGGATTTCGCCGGCGATGAGGCCCGCAATCAACTGCTGTGTGTGGTGAAGGGCAGCGCCTACCTGGTGGCGCGCGCCTCCTCCGGGGGCCAGTGGCACCTGCTCGCCTTCGACCTGCGCACTGGCCGACAACGTTGGCGCGAGCCGGTGGCGGAGCCGGAGGACGCACGCCGACCACCGATGCTGTGCGGCGCGGTACGCGGCGACCAACTGCTGCTGTGCCGGGGCCTGCCGGACACCGATATGTTCGAGCTGTCCGCCCACGCCCTCGCCGATGGACAGAAGCGCTGGTCGCTTCACGAAAGCTCCGAGGGTGCGCCCCCCAGCCAACTCGCCCACGACGAACGGCACCTCTACCTCACCGGCACGTCGCTCCAGGCCTACCGGCTCTCCGACGGCGGCTCGGAGTGGCTGTTCGGCGAGCCGCGGGACGTCGGCAGCAGTGCGGGCGAGACCCGACTGTACGGGGCGCCCACCGTGCGGGACGGCGTCGTCTACTGCTCGGAGGGCGACCGTGGGGTGGTCGCCGTGGACGCCATCACGGGCAGCATCAACTGGCTGGAGAAGGATCTGAAAGGCAGGAGCCTGAACCGTGAGGTGCCGCCGGTGGTCGGCGCGAAGTATGTCTACAGCCTCGACGACAAGGGACTGCGCGCCGTGGACCTGCGCACGCGTCGCGCGGTGTGGACGTTCGAGACCGACGCGACCGTCCTGACCGCCGACCATCAGCGAGGCCGCCTGTACGCCCGCGAACTGCGGCAGACGTTCGCCCTGCCACTCGCCTGAGCGCCGGCCGCCCCCGGCACCTGTCGCCCCCACTCATAACCCGCAACCCGTCGCACACCACCTGGCACCCGCCACCCACCACCAAGACACCCGCCACCCACCACCAAGACACCCGTAGCCCACCAGGAAGGGACGCCGCGTGCAGCCGCTCGGCCTCGGAGATCCACTCCGCCTCGGCCCGTACCGCATAGCCGGCGTGCTCGGCCAGGGCGGCATGGGCAAGGTCTACCTCGGGCGGGACGCGACGGGGCAGGCTGTCGCGGTGAAGGTGCTGCTGCCCGACCTGGTGAATGACGGGAATCTCACGGAGCGCTTCGTTCGGGAGGCGCAGACCGCGCGCGCAGTGACCAGCGACGGTGTGGCCCGGGTACTCGGCGCGCAACTGGAGTCTGGACGGCCATGGATCGCGACCGAGTTCCTCGCCGGGCCCACGTTGGATGACGCGGTACGCCGGTACGGGCCGTTCGGTGACGCCCTGATACGGGAGGTCGCCCGTTCCTTGGCCAGCACGCTCCGCGACATTCATGCCACCGGCCTGGTCCACCGCGACCTCAAGCCGTCCAATGTGGTGCTGACCTCGGGCGGACCACGGATCATCGACTTCGGCATCGCCAGGCCTGAGCACGGTCTGACGCTCACCCAGACCGGCCAGGTCCCGGTCACCCCGGGATACGGAGCGCCGGAGCAGGTGCTGGGGCGGCGCGTCGGGCCGGCGGCGGACATCTTCTCGCTCGGCGCGGTCCTCGCCTTCGCCGCAACGGGCCGGCCGCCGTACTCGGGTGCGGCGGTGGCGGCGCTGCTGTACGAGGTGGTGCACGGCACCCCCGATGTGGAGTTGGTCCCCGCCCCGGTGCGGCACCTGATCGAACCGTGCTTCGCCAAGGACCCGGTCGCCCGGCCGCTGCCCGAGTGGGTCGCCGACGCCGCCCAACCACCCCACGGCTCCGAACGGCTGTGGACCATCGGCCCGTTGGCCGACGAGATTCGGGGCCTTGAGGCCGCGGCCCGGCGCCTGGTGGGGGACGAAGGACCGGCCGGCCCCCGACCGGGCCACGCCCCGGACCTACCAGCAGGCGGCGCCCGCCCCGCCCGCCGCCGGCTGCTGCTGGCCCTGGCCGGTGGGGGCGCCGTGCTGGCGGCCGGCGCGGGTGGAGTGGCGTGGTGGCTCACCGATCGCAGCGGAGGCGGCGGGGGTGGCGGCGCGCGGTCCAACCCGTTCGATGTGCCGCCAGCCGTGGACGTACGGCCCGCGCAACTCGGCTCCGACACCGGGACGCCGCAACCCCTGTGGGGCCCGGTGCAGGGAGTGGCCGACGCCGGGTCGCCGCCGCCGTTGCCGGTGCGGGACGTCGTGGTGTTCGCGGCGGCCGGCGGCGGCATCGCGGCCCACCGGGTCACGGACGGGACGCAGCGATGGCGGGCGGGCGCCGCGCACGCCGCCGCCGGCTATCTGTCCATCGCCGACCGGCTCGTGGTCACCGCGGATGCGGACGGCGTGCTGCGTACCTACGTCGCCTCGACCGGCGAACCCAAGTGGACCGCCGACGTACGGGCGAGCGCCCTGTTGGCCGCGGACGCCGACCACGTCTACGCGCTGACGTCCGAAGGCGCCCTGGTCTGCGTGGCGACGGCCGACGCAGGCGTGCGCTGGACGCGCCCCCCTGCCTTGCCGCTGCCCGGCGGGCGTCCGGCGGCGGCGCTCGGTGCGGGTGTCCTGGTGGTGTGCGGTGCCTCGGGTGACGTGGTCGCGGTGCGCGCCAAGGACGGTGCCAAGGCATGGGTGCGTAAGGGACAGGCCGCCGCCGCCCTGGCCCCCGCCATCGACGGCGGCACCGTCTTCCTCGGCGGTCACACCTTCGCGGGGGTGCGCGCAGGCGACGGCAAGGAACTGTGGAGCCGGGAACCACTGCACACCGTGCGGCGCGGGTCGTACGGCTGGGGTCCGCCCACGGTGGCGGGCGGCGAGGTGTTCACCCTGGACAGCGAGGCACTGCGCTACCTCCGCCCGAACGGCGAGGACGCCAGACCCGTGTCGTTCGTTGCGGGGGCGGCACCGCCTTGGCAGCCACCCGTCGTGCAGGCAAACAGCGTATGGGTGGTCGAAAGCCAGGGACCCGGTGTGAGCGGTCTACCGCGCTCCACCCGCAGCCTCGCCCAGTCCTACCCGCTCACGGGCGGCCGGGGCCGCACGGCCGCGGGCAGCGGGAACCGGTTGTTCGTCCTCAACACCGAGACGCTGCTTGCGCTCCCGGTCTTCTAGCTCCCGGACTGCTGCCGGACTGCTGGACGTGCGCACGCACGGGGCGGGGAGCCCTCCATGTTCACGAGGGCCACGAGGGCCACGAGGGCCACGAGGGCCCGAGGGCCACGGGGATGCTGCCGGTAGGCGGAGAGGGTCGCTGGGCAGGTGAGGGCTGCGGGGTTCCGATGGCTAGAGGGCCGGCGGGCCCTGCTCGATGCGGCGCATGAGGGGAGCGAGCCGGTCGAGTTCCTCGTGAATGGGGCGCCGTTCGTCCCACCAGGTGGCGCCCGCGTCGATCAGCGGCCCGAGCAGGTCGCGTGCGTGCGCCGGGTCGGTGGGGCTGGCGCCGCCGATGACGATATCGAACGGTTGGTCCCGCAGTGCGCCGCGATGCTCCCGGACATAGCCAACCAGATCGCGTACCTCATCGACGGACGGCGTTTGGCCATGCTTGGCCGAGTTGAAGAGCGGGATCGCGCCTTCCCACCGAGCGGCCCGCCGCATCGGGGGGCGATGCGGCCAAAAGCCGGCGACCCAGATGGGCACCCGCGGACGCTGCACCGGCGTGGGCAGCAAGGTCACGTCCTCGACCTGATAGTGCCGCCCGTGGTGGGTCACCGACTCGCCCGACCAGTAGCGGGTCAGCAACTCCAGGCCCTCATCCAGGCGTTCGGCGAGCACCTTGGGGTTGGTGGACTCGCCGAAGCTGCCGTACTCGTCCTCGATCGGCCCGCCAAGACCCACGCCCAGGATGACCCGCCCGCCGCTCAGCACGTCCAGGGTGGACACCTGCCGGGCGAGCTGCTGCGGTCGCCGCCGGGCAACCGGGGTGACCATGGGCCCGAGCGCGATCCGCGTGGTGGCCAGGGCCGCCGCGGTCAACAGCATCCAGGGGTCCCCGAACGAGCGGCGCAGCCGTTTCTCGTGCACCACGTGGTCCCAGACGAACAGAGCGTCCCATCCGGCTTCTTCCGCCGCTGTTGCCACCGTCGCCACAGTCCGCGGATCGGCGAAGTCTCCGAAGTTCGGGATGTTGAGGGAAAAGCGCATTCTGGCATGGTCCTCCAGGGCACAAGAGGCGGCAACCGCAATACCCGCCTGGCCGCCCGGCACTTGACCCCGATGCTTAGCCTTTCGGTGTCTGGCCCCCCGGCACCTGGTTCATGGCCGGTGTTCGGTGGCCCGCCGAATGGCCGTGCTTACCAGGGAGCGCAGCCAGGCGTGGGCCCGATCGTCCTCGTACCGCTGATGCCACGCGACGATCACGGGCACCGGTGCCGCATCGAGGGGGAGGGGAAGCAGGCGGAGCCCGAGCTCATCCGCAGCCGGGCGGCGAGGAGCGAACCTGTGACCTGCTCGTCGGCGCCGATGGCAGCTGGTCGCGGGTCCGGCCCCTGCTGACCGATGCCACGCCGACGTACACCGGTGTGAGCTTCATCGAGATCAGCATCGCGGAGGTCGAGCGCCGCCGGCCCGCGCTGTCGCGGCTGGTCGGCCACGGCAGCCTCTTTGCCTTCGCGGACGGCAAGGCGCTCATGGCGCAGCGCAACGGGGACGGTTCGGTCCGTACCTATGTCGGACTCAGCGTCCCCGAGGACTGGTTGACCACCTCGGGAATCCGCTGCGACCACCCCGCCCAGGCTCGCACCGCACTTCTCGGTCACTTCGCCGACTGGGCACCGCAGTTGACCGACCTCATCCGCTACTGCGACGACGCCTTCTTGCCCCGTCCACTCCTGATGCTCCCGGTCGGCCTGCGCTGGCCCACCCGGCCGGGGGTCACCCTGCTCGGCGATGCGGCCCACCTCATGTCGCCGTTCGCCGGCGAAGGGGCCAACCTCGCCCTCCAGGACGCCGGCGAACTCGGCCTCGCCATCGCAGAGTCGGGCGGCGCCGGCATCGCCGTACTGGAGAGTTACGAGCAGGCGATGTTCGAGCGCGCCACCCCGCACGCCGCACAGTCCGCTGCCAACCTCGAACTCTGTTTCTCTCCCGACGGCGCTCGCGCGATGGGCGCACTACTCAAGGAACAGGACGGCGGCGGCAAGGGCGGCGACGCACCGCTGTCTCAGTCGTCTCGCTTACCGCAGGCGGCACGGTGATCGACTGGATGCACATGGCCGAAACGCTGATCGCGTCCCCGTGGTTCTACGGCGTGCTCATCGCGGTGTCCCTGCTCGACTCCTTCTTGCCCCTCATACCGAGCGAGCCCGTCATCGTCGTCGCGGGCGTGTACGCGGCGAGCGGCGACACCCATCTCCTCGCCTGCATCGCTGCCACGGCACTCGGCGCGTTCTTGGGCGACCTGATCCCCTACCTCCTCGGCCGCCTGGTGGCAGAGCGCATCCGCGCCCGCCTGCGCCCCGGAACCAAGCGCCGGCGGGCGCACGACTGGATCGCTGGCTCACTGGCGGCTCGCGGCGGCTATGTGCTGATGACCTCCCGGTTCATTCCCTTCGGGCGCTATCTGGTCACCGTCTCGGCCGGCATGGTCGGCTACCCGTGGCGCAGATACGTCTGCTTCGCCGCCGTCGCGGGGCTGTGCTGGAGCACGTACACCGTGCTGATCGGCTACGTCGGCGGCGCCCTGTTCCAGGAGAACGACCTGGTGGCCGTGGGGGTGGGCCTGGGGCTCGCGTTCTTGCTGAGTGGCGTGATCGAGGCAGTGCGCTACGTCCGCAGGCGGCGCTCGGCGCGGCACAACCCGGCTGGGGAGCACGGCCATGCCGTGGGCCCCGATCTTGCCGGGAAAGCCGATCTTGCCGGGGAAGCCGACTTCGCGGCAGGGCCTGACCTCGCGGCCCTACCGGCGCCGCGCGGGCGCGGCTTTTGAGTTGCGCGCCGTGGCATGTAGGTACTCCAGCGCGTCGATGACCACGGTGCGGTCGTACCAGAACAGCCAGCGCCCGGCCTGGCGCCCGACGCGCTCCATGGCGTCGATTTGGGCGGTGGACAGGGGGCGCAGGACGTGATCGAGGTGGGCGGACACCATGCCCAGGCATACGCCGGAGTCGCTGGTCAGCGGCACGCTGTGGGCGGCCTTGCTGCCCGCGGCCAAAATCACCCGGCGCGCATCCTCGGTGAACACCGGCTCCTGCTCCACATCGTGCACGGTGATCTGCCTGTTCTCCTTCGCGGCCCGCGCGCAGGAGGTGCCATCTGCTCCGACGAAGTGGAAGAAGCGTACGAAGTCGGAGTTCAGGCCCACGTGCTTGGCCATCCGCAGTCCGCGTGCGGGTCGGTCGGCGAGTTGCACATTGCCCATGGTCGTATCGGTGATGGCCAGCACCTGGGAGAGAACGGCATCCAGCACGGCGCCCCGGTTGAGGTGACCGGGATCGTCGAGACCGAGGTGGTCCAAGGCCGGCGGGACGCGGCGGGTGCGCCCCGGAAACCACAGGTCTCGGTTCTCGTCCGGGCGCGGCGCCGCGACCAGCGCCTCCGCCAACGCGCGTAGCTTGACGTTGCGCCGCTGGGAGACGTGCTGCAACAGCGCGAAGGCGCTTTCCACGTCCGCGAGCCGGTAGCGCTCCTGCACCACCCCCTGGGCCTGGGCTATCAGTGGCCAGGCCACCGTGCGGGCCCGCAGGTGGTGGACTTCCTCACGCAACCGCTCCAACTCTTCCCGGTCGTCCTCGGTGACCTCGGCGCCCGTCCTGCACGTGTCGGTCATGGCCCGCACCCGCCCCTTCCTCGCTACCCCGTCGGTTCTGGAAGCCGATCCTCTACCCCGCGCCGCTCCCAGCATGCCCACGGTGTGCGCCAGCGCGGGCAGGCCGGTGTACTCCTCTGCTGCCTGCGCGCTAGCTGCTGCGTCTGCCTGGTCGGCGCAGGTCAAAGGCCCTACCAGCCCCCTACACCGGCGGCGCCCAGCGCGAGCCTTGGCCCCGTGGCCGTTTCCGTGCAGGGGCCTGGGGTACCCGGAAACCCGTGACGGGGCCTGCTCAGTCGTGAGCAGGTGCGCACGGGCGAAATGCGGGCATAAAACGGGTGAAACGCGGCGAAAGGGGACCCGTCAGCATGGGCCAGGCCAGCACAGCGGGCGCCACCGATGGGCCAGGGCCGCGCGCCGGCTCCTTGCGGGTGGTCGTCACCGGAGCCAGCGGCAACATCGGAACCAGCGTCGTACGCTCGCTCGCCGACGATCCGAACGTGGCCTCCATCCTCGCCCTGGCCCGCCGCCGGCCCGACTGGACCGCGCCCAAGACCACCTGGGCGAGCGTGAACGTCGCCGAAGACCCCGACCTCGCGGCGCACTTCGCGGGCGCCGACGCCGTCATCCATCTGGCCTGGCTGTTTCAACCCACCCGCGCCCCCGCCATGACCTGGCACAACAACGTCATCGGCAGCGAACGAGTCTTTAGGGCCGTTGCCGCGGCCCACGTACCCGCCCTCGTCCACGCCTCCTCCGTGGCCGCCTACGCACCAGGGCCCAAGGACCGCGCCGTGGACGAGGGGTGGCCAGCACACGGTTGGCCGGAGTCCGCGTACTGCCAAGAGAACGCCTATGTGGAGCGGCTGCTCGACCACTTCGGCCACGAGCACCCCGAGGTACGCACGGTGCGGCTGCGTCCCGGAATCATCGTCAAGCCCGAGTCGGCCAGCCAGCAGCGCCGCGTGTTCGTCGGCCCGTTCCTGCCCGGCGCCCTGCTCCATCCGCGGTTCCTGCGGGTGCTGCCGGACGTGCCCGGGCTGCGCTTTCAGGCCCTGCACACCGAGGACGCGGCGCGGGCGTTTCACCTGGCGGCGGTGCGCCCGGTAGCGGGGGCGTTCAATGTGGCGGCCGATCCGGTCGTCGATGCCCCGATGCTGGCCCGAATGTTCGGATCACGCGTCGTACGGGTTCCGCACCGTCTCGCGCGGGCGGCGGTGGACACCGCGTGGCAGCTGCGGCTGCTGGCCTCACCAGGTGGGCTCTTCGAGGCCGTACTGCGCTTCCCGCTCATGGACACCACCCGGGCCAGGACCGAACTGGGCTGGGAGCCCGCGCACACCTCGGAAGAGGCGATCACCGCGTTCCTGACCGGACTGCGGCACGGAGCGGGAATGGCGACGCCCCCGCTGGCGGCGGATTCCCCCGGCGGTCGGCTGCACGAGGTGGTCACCGGCATCGGCAGGCGCCCATGAGCGGGGGGCGTGCCGAACGTGCCGAACACGCCGAACACACCGAACACACCGAACACACCGAGCCAGGCCGTACCGCGGGCCGACTACACGCGATGGGGGAGCGGTCATGACCACAACGCCCGACGCGGTGATCGTGGGCTCGGGGCCCAACGGTCTGGTAGCGGCCAATGTGCTCGCCGACGCCGGCTGGCACGTCCTCGTGCTGGAGGCCCAGCCGCATCCAGGAGGCGCCGTACGCAGCGATCGCGGCGTACACCCGAACTACGTGAACGACGTGTTCAGCTCCTTCCACCCGCTGGCCGTCGCCTCGCCCGCCATCCAAGCCCTGCACCTGGAGCGTTGGGGCCTGGCCTGGAGCCACGCCCCCGCCGTGCTGGCCCACCCCCTGGCCGATGGGCGCTGCGCCGTACTGCACCGGGACCGGGAGCGCACCGCCGCGGGCCTGGACGACTTCGCTAGTGGCGACGGGGCGGCGTATCTGCGCCTGACCGACCTGTGGGAGCGGCTTGGCCCCGACCTGATGCAGGCGCTGTTCACCCCCTTCCCGCCGGTCCGCTCGGGGCTGGCGCTGGCGGCCAAGCTGCGGGCCGCCGGTGGCATGCGGCTGTTGCGCATGCTGACGATGCCGGTGCGCCGCCTGGGCGCAGAGGAGTTCACCGGAGTCGGGGGGCCGCTCCTGCTCGCCGGCTGCGCCCTGCACGCCGACCTGTACCCCGAGTCGGCGGGCAGCACCGCCTTCGGCTGGCTGCTGGCCATGCTCGGTCAGCAGTACGGCTGGCCGGTGCCGGTCGGCGGCGCGAGCGCACTCACCGACGCCCTGGTACGGCGCCTTGAGGCACAAGGTGGCCAGGTGCGCTGCTCCAGTGCCGTGCGGAAGATCGTGATCAGGGAAGGCCGGGCCGTGGGCGTGGTCACGGCGGACGGCACGAAGGTCGGCGCCGGGCGAGCCATCCTCGCGGACGTATCGGCGCCCGCGCTGTACGGCCACCTCGTGGACCGCGAACTCCTACCGGCCCGGCTACGCGACGACATCCGCCGCTTTCACTGGGACTACGCCACCTTCAAGGTGGACTGGGCGCTGAACGGGCCCATCCCGTGGACCGCACCCGATGCGGTCGGCGCGGGCACCGTGCACCTGGCCGAAGGCATGGACCACATGACGCGCTACAACGCACAGCTGTCCACCGGCCATATCCCCGACCGGCCCTACGCACTGCTCGGGCAGATGACCACCGCCGACCCCAGCCGCTCCCCGCGCGGCACCGAAGCAGCCTGGTCGTACACACACCTGCCACAGCGCACAGCCGGCGACGCGGGCGATGCCAGGCTGACCGGCCGGTGGGGCCCGGGCGAACGGGAGCTCATGGCGGAGCGCGTCGAAGCCGAGGTCGAACGGCTCGCCCCCGGCTTCCGCGACCGCATCACGGCGCGCCGCATACTCGCCCCGCCGGACCTGGAAAGCCGTAACGAAAGCCTGCACAACGGTGCGGTCAACGGCGGCACGGCCGCCGTCCACCAGCAACTCTTCTTCCGCCCCGTGCCGGGCACCGGGCGCCCCGAGACCCCGTTCACCGGCCTGTATCTGGCCTCGGCCTCCGCGCACCCGGGCGGCGGCGTGCACGGGGCGTGCGGGGCCAACGCCGCCCGCGCGGTGCTGCGCGCGCAGCGCCCCGTGGTGCGCCATGCGCTGGCGCCGGGTTGGGCGGCGCTGCAACGGGCCTTCACCTCGGGAAGCGAACCCACACACCGCGAGCGCCCGGCCGCCCCACCGTGACGTCCCACGTGGCCACCCCGGACCCCACCCATCTCGGCACCTCGGCACCTCGGCGTTACGGTGCCTCGGCAATCAGGAGACTTCATGGCAGAACGACACGTACTGATCCAGCGGCCCCCGCAGGCGGTGTGGGACGTCCTCAGCGACGGCAACCTCTACAGCCAGTGGGTGGTCGGCACCCACGACTCGAAGGAGGCCGACCCCGCCTGGCCCGCCGAGGGCGCCAATCTGCGCTACTCCATCCGCATCGGCCCCACGACCCTCCACAACGAAACGGTCGTCCGCATCTGCGAGGAGCCGCACACCTTGGAGCTGGAGTCGAAGGCCGGCTGGTTGGGGACGGCACGCATCGCCATCCGCGTACGGCGCTGGGCGACCGGCTCCCTGGTGACGCTGGACGAGCACCCGTTGTCGGGGCCGGGGGCCCGGCTGCACAACTCCGTCATCGACGCCTTTTTGCAACTACGCCATCGCAGCATGCTCGACCGGCTCGCCAAGGTAGTGGAGTCCCGCACCCCGGCCCCCGCCAAGGCCCCGTAGCGACGCCACGGGCCCCGCAACCGGCCGACCCTGCAACCGGCCGGTCCCGCAACCGGGCCGACCCTGCAACCGGCCGACCCCGCAACCGGCCGGTCCCGTACGCCGATATGCCGCGCCCGGGACGCTTGCCCCGTTGCCCCGTTGCCCCGTTGCCCCGTTGCCCCGTTGCCCCGTTGCCCCGTTGCCCCGTTGTAGCGCGGCCACGCGGCGCGTAAATAGGCGAGACGAAACGGTGCGGCTTGCGTTAGCGTACGGGCATGAGATTCTTCTACTTCCTGTGACGGACCGCGCAGCGGCCTGCCCCTCGTGACGTTCACCCGAGGCAGCGGGCCGCTTTCCCTGAGCGCGCCCATCGGCCCTTCAGCGGCCGTCCGTCCGTAGACCTTCAGGAACAACCGCTCCCGACGCCCCGGCGGCGCTCACTGCCGCCTGCTTGCCTGCCGTCCGACGACGTTTTTCGCCGTCCGACGCGTGGGGGCGGTTCCGGTTTGGAGAATCATGCACGCCCTCACCACCCCTGCGCGCGCCCGAGCCCAACTCATCGCGTCCGACGTCCATCTCGCCCGCGGTGGACGACCTGTCCTCGCCGGTGTCAGCCTGACCATCACCCCTGGTGCGCGCTGGGGCGTGGTCGGGGAAAACGGCCGCGGCAAGTCCACCTTGCTCCATGTGCTCGCGGGCGTCCTGACCCCCGACGCGGGCTCCGTGCGGCGGGTGGGGACCCTGGGTAGCGTCGAGCAGGAGATGGCGGCGGGCGAAGGCCAGACCGTGGGCGACGTCATCGCCGCGCATCTCGCCGACGCCCGCAGCGCGCTGACCGCCCTTGACGCGAGCGCAACCGCGCTCGCACACGGACGGGACGCAGCAGCCGAGGAGTACGAGGCCGCACTGGAGGCGGCCGAGGCGCATCAGGCGTGGGACGCGGACCGGCGGGTGGCCGTGGCCCTCGACGCCCTTGGCGCAGTGGCCGACCACGACCGCCCCCTGACCGCCATGTCGGTGGGGCAGCGCTACCGCGTACGCCTTGCGTGCCTGCTCGGCGCGGCCTACGACTTCCTCCTTCTCGACGAGCCGACCAACCACCTCGACCAGGCGGGACTCGACTACCTGACCGGCCGCCTCACCCAGTGGGACGGTGCGGTCGTGGTCGTCAGCCACGACCGGGCCCTCCTACGCGACGTGACGACCACGATCATCGATCTCGACCCGAGCGCGGACGGCACCCCGTCCCGCTATGGCAACGGCTACGACGGATACGTGAGCGGTCGCCGCGCGGCACGCCAACGCTGGGAAGAGGAGTACGCCAAGGAGCAGACGGAGCACGCCCGCCTCGCCCAGGACCTGGCAGCGGCGCAGCAGCGCCTGGTCTCCGGCTGGCGCCCGGACAAGGGCACCGGAAAGCACCAACGCGCCACGCGCGCCGCGGGGTTGGTCCGCTCCGTACGTCGGCGCGAGGACGTTCTCACCCGGCACCCGGTGTCGTTGCCCGAGCCGCCGTTGACCCTGGCCGCGCCGAGCTTGCCGGCACGCGCGGGGGTGGCCCTGGTCCGCGCCGATGAGGTCACCGTCGCCGGCCGTCTCGGCACGCCCGTCACCGTGACGCTGGAGTCCGGGGCACGGCTGGTGGTCAGCGGCCCGAACGGGGCGGGCAAGTCCACCGTGCTCGCCGTCCTCGCCAGGCGCCGCACGCCGGATACGGGCCATCTCCAGCACGCCCGGCGGGCCCGCATCGCCCTGCTCGGCCAGGAATCCGAGCCCCCCAGCCGGCTGCCGGCCCGTGTTGCCTACGACACCCACATCGCCGCCCTGGTCTGCGCCGGGCTGCTCGACGTGGAGGACACCGTGGAACTGGCGGAGCTCGGGCTGTTGGCACACCGCGACATGGACCGGCCGGTGCGCGAGTTGTCCATGGGACAGCAGCGGCGTCTTGACCTCGCCCTCGCCCTGGCTGCCCGCCCACATCTGCTGCTGTTGGACGAGCCCACCAACCATCTGTCCATCGCCCTGGTTGACGAGCTGACCGAGGCCCTGGAGGCGACGGCCGCCGCGGTGGTCGTCGCCACACACGACCGCCAACTGCGCCGCGACGTCGCCCACTGGTCCCACCTGGCCCTCCCGCCGACGTGGCACCTTCTGAACGATCAAAAACGGCGGGAGGTTAACATGTGAGCGCCGCCTAGCTCGAAAGATAAATCTGTGACTGTCAATGAGGACTCGTTCACTAACTGGAAAAACCGCGAGGAGATCGCGGAGTCGATGATCCCGATCATCGGGAAGCTGCACCGGGAGCGGGATGTCACCATCTTGCTGCACAGCCGCTCCCTGGTGAACAAGTCGGTCGTCAGCATCCTGAAGACGCACCGATTCGCCCGGCAGATCGCCGGTGAGGAACTCTCGGTCACCGAGACGCTGCCGTTCCTCCAGGCTCTCGCCGCGCTCGATCTCGGCCCGTCCCAGATCGACATCGGCATGCTCGCCGCGCTGTACCGGACCGATGACCGGGGTCTGTCGGTGGAAGAGTTCACCGCCGATACCGTCGCCGGCGCCACGGGTGACAACAAGATCGAGCGCCGTGAGCCGCGCGATGTCGTTCTCTACGGGTTTGGCCGCATTGGCCGCCTCATCGCCCGGCTTCTCATCGAGAAGGCCGGCTCCGGCAACGGTCTGCGGCTGCGAGCCATCGTCGTCCGCAAGGGCGCCGGCCAGGACATCGTCAAGCGCGCCTCTTTGCTGCGCCGCGACTCCATCCACGGCCAGTTCCAGGGCACGATCACCGTGGACGAGGCGAACAGCAAGATCATCGCCAATGGCAACGAGATCAAGGTGATCTACTCCGACGATCCGACCGCCGTGGACTACACGGCGTACGGCATCAAGGACGCCATCCTCATCGACAACACCGGCAAGTGGCGCGACCGCGAGGGCCTGTCGAAGCACCTGCGCCCCGGCATCGCCAAGGTCGTCTTGACCGCGCCGGGCAAGGGCGATGTCCCCAACGTCGTCCACGGCGTCAACCACGACACGATCTCGTCGGACGAGCGGATCTTGTCCTGTGCGTCGTGCACCACCAACGCGATCGTTCCGCCGCTGAAGGCGATGGCGGACGAGTACGGCGTGCTGCGCGGCCACGTGGAGACCGTCCACTCGTTCACCAACGACCAAAACCTGCTGGACAATTACCACAACTCCGACCGTCGTGGTCGCTCAGCAGCGCTCAACATGGTCATCACCGAGACCGGTGCCGCCTCCGCCGTCGCCAAGGCGCTGCCGGACCTCAACGCACGGATCACCGGCAGCTCCATCCGCGTCCCGGTGCCGGATGTTTCGATTGCGATCCTCAGCCTGCGGCTCGCACGCGAGACCACCCGCCAGGAGGTCCTTGACTACCTGCGCAACGTGTCGCTGACCTCACCGCTCAAGCGCCAGATCGACTTCATCAGCGCGCCCGACGCGGTCTCCAGCGACTTCATCGGCTCGCGGCACGCCTCGATCATCGACGCCGGAGCCACCAAGGTCGAGGGCGACGACGCGATCTTGTACCTGTGGTACGACAACGAGTTCGGTTACTCGTGCCAGGTCATCCGCGTCGTTCAGCACGTCTCCGGCGTGGAGTACCCGACCTACCCGGCCCCGGTGGCCTGACCTCGGCCCGTATCCGCCGCAGCCCCGTATCCGCCGCAGCCCCGTCATGCGGGCTGCGGCGGGCGGGCGTGCGCCGCGTCGCCGGTCTCGGCGGGCCTGGTGGAAGGCAGTTCTCCGGTGTGCGGGTAGCGGCCGGTGCGGCCCATGGCAAAAAACGCGCCGTTGGTGACGCGCAGGGCGAAGCGGTCGCGATGCAGCCGGTCGAGCACGTCGAGAATGCGCTGGGTGTCGCGTACGAGGCGAAACGCGACGGCAAGCGGTAGATGGCGGTCGCGGTGAACCGACAAAGGTGGAACGGGTCCGACTCCTCCGGCATGCCGCAGCCCCATCCCATCGATGACGCACTTGCGACTCTGTACCGCGTGGCGATGTGCGGCTGACCGGGCCGGGGAGGCCGCGGCCCGGCCGTCGATTTCTCTACATGGCCACCGCGGAGTTCGACGGTTGCGCGACGAAGGCATCGACTACGCCCTGCTTCTGCTCTTGCTGCGGCACATTCCACGGGTTGTCGTCCCGCAGCGGCACGGGCAGCAGGTCCTGCGGCACGCCCTGATAGGCGACCGGGCGCAGGAACCGTTCGATGGCGGCGCTGCCCACCGAGGTGGTGGTGGGTGTGGTGGTCGCCGGGAACGGACCGCCGTGCTGCATGGCGTGGGTGACCGAGACGCCGGTGGGCCACTGGTTCCACAGAACCCGACCGCTGCGGTCGGCCAGCACCGCGGTCAGCGCCCCGAGCTCGCTGCTCTCCGCCAACTCGCCCTGCACACTCGCGGTGAGTTGCCCCGGCAAAGCCGCCAACACCGGTACTAGATCAGCTAGTTGGCGGTACGTCACGATAAGCCCGAGCGGTCCGAAGCACTCCGCCGAGGCCGCGCTGCCGGCGGCCACGAACGCGTCCACATCCATGGCCAGAAGCCGCGGTGCGGGCTGGTGATCGTCCGCCGGCCACACCAGGCGGCGGGCGCCGGAAAGGCCGGACAGCTGCTCCGCTACGGTGCGGTACCCCTCCGCGATGCGGTTGCCGAGCATCGGTGCGGTGGGGGCCGCGCGCAGCAGTGCGGCGATCCGCTCCACGAGACCGTGCTCCCCGGCCGGGACGAACAGCAGCCCGGGGTTGGTGCAGAACTGCCCTGCGCCCAGAGTGAGTGAGGCGGCGTACCCGGAGGCGATCTCCTGCGTACGGCCGTACGCGGCCCGCTCGGTGACAACGACCGGGTTGGTGCTGCCCAACTCGCCGTAGAAGGGGATGGGTTCGGGGCGGTCGGCCGCGATCCGGGCGAGGAAGAGGCCGCCGCGCTCGGAGCCGGTGAAGGCCGCCGCGCGCAGGGCCGGGTGGCGCAGTGCGTCCAGACCGGCCTGTTCGCCCTCGATCAGGGCGAAGACGCCATCGGGCGCCCCGGCCCCGGCCAGCGCGCGCCGCACGATCGCGGCGGTCTCGCGCGACAGCTCCGGGTGGCCGGGGTGGGCCTTGACGACGACGGGGCAGCCAGCGGCCAGGGCCGAGGCGGTGTCACCGCCGGCCACGCTGAACGCGAACGGAAAGTTGCTCGCCGCGAAGACCAGCACCGGGCCGAGCGCGGTGCGGTACCTGCGCAGTTCGGGGCGTGGGCCGGTGGGCCAGTTCGGGTCGGCGCGGTCGATGCGTACGTCGTAGTACGCGCCCGACCGCGCCTGGTCAGCGAAGAGGCGCAACTGAAAGGTGGTACGCGTCAGTTCGCCGTTCAGGCGGGCAGTGCCCAGGTGGGACTCACGGTCCGCGGTGGCGATCAGCTCGGGGCGCGCCTCCTCCAGGGTGTCGGCGACCGCGGCCAGCGCCCGCGCCCGGTCGGCGGGGGCGGCGCGAGCCCAGGTGTGGGCGGTGCCGGCTGCGGCGATGAGGACACCGTCCACCGGGTTGTGGGCCGCGGCCGAGGCGTCGGGCGGATTCATCGAATCGTCCATGGGGGAGTTCACTCCTTCTTTGGAGGGGGCCGGTTTTCCTGGGTGTTGTGGTAGCCGAACCGGGCGTAGAAAAGCAGTCCTAGCCCCATCCGGAACGCGAAGCGAATCCAGGTCACCGGGTTGAGCTTGCTGATGAGCCAGACCGCGAAGAACACCTCAACGGCCGGTATCCACGGCACCAGCGACGTGCGGAAAGTTCGCGGCAACGTCGGCCGGGTCGTGCGCATGACCGCGCGGCGACCGTGACCACGACAAAGCATGACAAAGGCTGCCAGGATGCCGATGTTGGTGGTGCGGGCAGGGGAGCGCTAAGGGAGCGGGGGAGTGCTGGGGGAGGGGCAAGGTGTCGTGGAGGCGTTGACCGCTGTCAGAGCACGAAGCCGTGCGGGAACGGGTCGCGCGGGTCCAGCAGGTACGTGGCGGTGCCGGTGATCCAGGCCCGGCCGGATACCTGCGGAATCACCGCGGACAGGGGGCCGACCTCGGAGGTGGCGACGAGCCGTCCGGTGAAGTGGGTGCCGATGAATGACTCGTTGACGAAGTCGGTGTGCAGGGGTAGTTCGCCGCGTGCGTGCAACTGCGCCATCCGGGCCGATGTGCCGGTGCCGCACGGTGAGCGGTCGAACCAGCCAGGGTGGATGACCATCGCGTTACGGGAGTGCGCGGCATTGGAGCCGGGCGCAAGGAACTGCACGTGTTTGCAGCCGGCGAGCTGGGGATCGACTGGATGCACAGGTCGATCCTGCTCATTGACGGCCCGCATGACCGCAAGGCCGGCGGCGAGCACGTCGTCCTTGCGAGCATGGTCGAACGGCAGCCCCAGGGAGCCGAGTTCGACGATGGCGTAGAAGTTGCCGCCGTACGCCATGTCGTAGCGGACCGCGCCGAGCCCAGGCACCTGTACCTCGGCGTCCAGCCGCAGCGCGAAGGAGTCGATATTGCGCAGCGTGACCTGCTCGGCCACCCCGTCCCGCACGGCCACCCGGGCCTCGACCAGGCCGGCGGGCGTGTCGAGGCGGACCACGGTCTCGGGTTCGGTGACCTCGACCATGCCGGTCTCCACCAGCACGGTCGCGACCCCGATGGTGCCGTGGCCGCACATCGGCAGGAAGCCGCTGACTTCGACGTACAACACGCCCCAGGCGGCGTCGGGCCGGGTGGGTGGCTGGAGGATCGCGCCACTCATCGCCCCGTGGCCACGAGGCTCGTCCACGAGGTACCGGCGCAATCCGTCGAGGTGCTCGATGGCGTAGCGGCGGCGTTCGGCCATCGTGTCCCCGGGTATGGGGGCCACGCCGCCGGTGACGACACGGGTGGGCATGCCCTCCGTGTGCGAGTCAACGGCGCTCAGCGCCCGGCGGGACCGCATCAGAGCGACCGCTGTGCGAGGGCGGCGATCGCACGGGCCATGTCGGCCTCGACACCGGCACGCAGCACCGGGGAGAGCGGTCCGCGCGGCGGCCGGCAGGGCCCGCCGAACCGGCCGACCTGCTCCATGCCGAGCTTGATGGCCTGCACGAACTCGGTACGTGAGTCCCAGCGGAAGGCGGCCACCAAGGGCTCGTACAGGGCGCGGGCCGCGGCGAGTTGGCCGGTGGTGGCGAGTTCGTACAGGCGGGCCGACTCGGCGGGGAAGACGTTGGGGAAGCCGGCGAACCAGCCGGTGGCGCCCATCAGCAGGCTTTCGAGTACGACGTCATCGGCGCCGCTGACGATCTCCAGGCCCGGGGCCTGCTCCTTGATCTCCAGGACGCGCCGCACATCGCCGGAGAACTCTTTGATGGCGGCGACATTGTCGAGCTGCGCGATCTCGGCGACCAGGTCGGGGGTCAGATCAACCTTGGTGTCGATCGGGTTGTTGTACACCATGACCGGCAGGCCAACGGAGGCCACGGCCTCGAAATGGGCCAGAATCTCGCCTCGGTTGGCGCGGTAGACGGTCGGCGGCAGGCACAGCACGCCATCGGCGCCGTCCTCGGCCGCGACCTCCGCCCAGTGTTTGGCCTGGTGCGAGCCAACGCCGTGTACGCCCACGATCACGGTGCCGCGGCCACCAACGGCCTCGATCGCGGTGCGCGCGACCTTGCGGCGCTCCTCGTCGGTGAGCGAGGAGTATTCACCGAGCGAGCCATTGGGCCCAACGCCGCGGCAGCCGTTGTCCACTAGCCACTGGCAGTGTTCGGCGTAGCGGTCGTAGTCCACCGCGAGACCGGCCGGAGCGGCGGCGTCTTCGCGGTACGGCAGGGCCGTGGCCACGATGACTCCACCAAGGGGGCCGTGCGCGGCGTGCTGCGTGCTAGTCATCTAGGTAACTCCCATTGCCGAAAATAGGTGATAGTGAGCCAAACCAGCCAAGGCTTCAGGGCCTTAAGCGCCGTGGTGTTCGGGTGCTGCGTCGGGTGGCTCGGGCGGCCTGGCGAGTTCTCCGAGCCGGATGGGCTGGGCGAACGGCCGGTGGTGGGGGCCGGCTGCCGGGAGCCCATCGGCGGGGACGGCGTCGGGCGCCGCGCCGCGCAGCCGCGCGGCCAGTTCGGTGACGGTGGGGCCGCAGACGCGGGCCTGGCAGGGGCCGAGCCCGGCGCGAGTGGCGAGCTTTGCGGTACGCGCCGCTGCGCCGGGCTGCTCCTGTACGGCGCGGCACAGCGTGGCGTAGTCCGTTTCCTCGCAGCGGCAGACCAGCGTGCGAGGCCCCAGCCAGCCGGGCCAGGCCGCGCCGATCGGATGGGCGCGGGCGAGCCGGGCGGCGAAGTCGCGGCCCTGGTCACGGCTGCGCCGCAGCGCGGGCAGGGCGCGCGCGGCGGGACTGCCGCCCCCCGCGTACCAGCCGGCGACGGCTCCTTCGGCGCGGGCCGCGGGCGCGCCCGCGATGCCGGTGATCTCGCCGGCCGCCCACACGCCATCGGCCGTGGTGCGCTGCCGCGCATCGGTTTGTACGAACTGTGCGCCGGGCGTGCCGCGCAGGGCGCAGCCGGCGGCCACGGGCAATTCGAGCTGCGGGCTGAAACCATGGCTGACGCACACGGCGTCCACCGCGAGGGTGCGCTCGCTGCCGCGCACCACCGACCAGTCGGGGCGCAACCTGGCGGTGACCACTTCCTCGACCCGACCCGCGCCACGCGCCTCGATGACCGTACGGCCGGTGCGGAAGGGAACCCGGCCGCGGACCAACTGGCCCGTAAAGTCGATCAGTTCGCCGGCCTTGCCGAGTTGGGCGGCCAATTGCCACGGCTTACGGGACCAGCCGCGGGCCAGGACGGCGGCGGGGTTGGCCTCCAGGACCGCCAGGACCCGGGAACCTGCTTCCACCAGGGAGGCGGCCACCGGGAGCAGAAAGGGACCACTGCCGGCCACGACGACCTGCTCGCCCACCATGAGCCGCTCACCCTTGGCTAGAGTTTGGGCCGCTCCGGCGGTGAAGACGCCGGGCAACTCCCAACCCGGGAAGGGTAGGACGCGGTCGTGGGCACCGCAGGCGAGGACGAGCGCATCGGGTTCCAGGATCTGGCGCACCCGATGGGAGCCATCGGCGGGCCCCCGCAGGAGGTGGACGCGGGGTGGCCCCTGTTGGCCGGGGTCGCGACGTTCCAGCGCCCACACCGAGGTCTCGGGCCACCAGGCGCACCGCGGGTGGCCGAGCAGCTCGCGCCGCAGCTTCGCGAAGGCGGGCCAGCCGTGCTGGAGGGCTTCGGGCCGCGAGGCCGCGTACTCCTCGGGCGGCGTCCGGTGGTACTGGCCACCCAGCTGCCGCGCCGCGTCGATCAGCGTCACCTCCGCGCCCGCGCCAAGGGCCGCACGGGCGGCGGCGAGTCCGGCGGGCCCGGCCCCGACGACGGCTACCTGACGACCTGTCACAACACAGATCCATCAGGGGAGTCGGAGTCCCTGGGCACGGTGGACGCGTCCTGATCGCCGCTGTGGTGGGCCCCGTCCCGGCGTTGGGTGTGCACCGTGTCGCCGTCGTGAGCCCGGCGCAGACACGCGCGGACGTCGCGGTCGCCGTTGATGGTCACCAGACAGTCGAAGCAGGCGCCGATGCCACAGAAGAGGCCGCGCTGCGCGCCCGATGGGCCGGTGCGCCAAGACGGTCGGCCCGCCGCGAGCAGTACGCCCGCGATGCTCTGACCTGCGATGCCGTCCAAGGGCTCGCCATTGACGGTGATCCGTAGCGGTTGCTCCCGCCGGCCCGTGGCATCGCAGGCCGCGGGTATCAGCCTCGCGGTCATGAGTCCTCCTGCGTTGAGGTCTGTCCGAGGACGGCCGGGCGGTCGGCCTGGAAGGGTGCCGTGTCGATCGGTGCGGGGCGCCCGAGGACCAGCGCGCGCAGAAGCTGCGCGGTGCCAAGGCTGAGGCCGATGCCGGCTCCCTCATGGCCGCCCGCGTGCCAGAGCCCGGCGAGCCGCGGATCGGCGCCGACGACCGGCAGATGATCGGGAACGTAGGGGCGGAAGCCGCCGTACGCGCGCATCACCGAGGCCGTGGCGAGCACGGGAAACAGACGCAGTGCCTTGGTGGCGACGGCGGCGAGCACCTCGGGCCGCAGCCGGTCATCGAAGCCGACCCTGCGCCGCGAGGAGCCGAGCAGCACACTGCCCGCTCGGGTGGACTCGACGACGGCGGAGGTCTGGAGGCCGCCGTCGTCGCTGCTGACGGCGCCCACGTAGTCGGCGTCGTAGACCTTGTGGAAGACGGTGGGCGGCAGCGGAGTTGTCACGAGCACATCGCCGCGCCGCGGCCGGACGTCGATGGGGGCGCCGAGCCGCGCGGCGACCTCGCCCGCCCAGGGCCCTGCGGCGTTGACGAACAACTCGGCCTCCAGGAGTCCGGTGGAGGTGCGCAACCCGATGAGCCTGCCGCCGCGCGTGACGGCGCCGAGCACATCGCATCCGGTACGCAGCTCACACCGGAAGGTGAGGGCGTCGGCGAGCAGCGCGGTGGCCGCTGCCGCGGGTTGGACCTGTGCGTCGTCCGGGTAGTACACGGCCGCCTGGTGGTCCCGTGTCAACAGCGGCTCAATGGCGGCGAGTTGCCCGGCATCCAGGTGTTCCGCGCGTACTCCGGCGGCGCGCTGCCCAGCGGCGAACCGGGCCAGTGCGCGGGCGCCCCCGGCGGTGGTGGCGACCACGATGCCGCCCTTGGGCTCCCACTCGACGGCGCGCACCGACTCGGCTCCGCTGGCGGAACGATCAGCGATCTCGGCGAGCACCTGTGGCCATAGCTGGCGGGAGAGCTTGGCCAACTCCAACTCGGGGCCGGGGCCCTTGTCGGAGAGCAGGATGTTTCCCTCGCCGTGCGCGGTGGTAGCCGAGGCGGCGCCGCCGCGGTCCACGACGGTGACCGCGAACCCGGCGAGCGCCAACTCACGCGCGCATGCGGCGCCAACGATTCCGGCACCGACCACCACAGCCCGTGTTCCGCACATCGAACCCCCCCGTTCGTTTTATCGAACGACTTGAGGCTAGGAGCACTCCTTCGCAGTGTCAACGGTGTCAACGGGTATCGATGCCTGTCCATGAGACGCCCGGCGCAACGCGCCGCATCCCCTACGGGCGCGCCGAGCTAAGCCGCCCCGGCGCCCTCAGTGCCCTCAGTGCCCTCAGTGTTCTCAGCGCCCTCAGTGTTCTTTGCGGGCGGCGGCCTCGGTCTCGCCCGCCGGCCCCACGTGCGGCGGCGATAGGCGACGTTGGGCCGCTCCGTACTGGAGTAGCAGCACAGAGCGCACCGGGCCGTCGAGCGCGGTATACGTATGGGGCAGCAAGGCGTCGAAGCCCACATAGTCACCGGGCCCGAGTTCGACCTCCTGCTCCGCCACCCGCACACCGAGCCTGCCGGCCTGCACGATGGTGTGCTCGGTGCCGACATGGCCGAGCGAATTCCGCCGGGAATCAGCCTGTACCTGCTGGTCGTAGACCTCGAAGACGGTGTCGCCCGACTCGATGCGCTGGAGCGGACGCAGTTCGAGGCCCTCACCGCTCAGCACATCGACTTCCGCCGCGCGCACCACGCGCAGACCGCCGGGCGGGCGGGTGTCCAACAGATCGGAGATCGGCACTTCGAGCACCCGCGCGAGGCTGAAGACCGTTTCGATGGTCGGGTTCCCGGTGCCGGACTCCAGTTGCGACAAGGTGGCCTTGCCGATCTTCGAGCGCCTGGAAAGCTCGGAGATGGACAGCCCTTTCCCTAGCCGTAGGCGCTTGAGATTGACCGCCAGCATCTCCCGGATCGAGTCCGAGCCGTCAGGAGCGCTCACTGCATTTTCCTTCTCTCATGAAGACGACGACCTGAGGTGCCTGCCCTGGAGAGTCGTTCGCTTCAATGAACGAGCTCTCCGAGCCTGTTCATTATCTCGATCACTGGCAGGGAGCGCACAGTCCCCGCACCCTGCCCGTGAGCGGCACCTTCAGCCCGGTTCAACGGCGGGTGTACGACGCGGTGCACGAGGCACAGGAGGCAGGCATCGCGGCCGTGGCGCCAGGCGCGCGCTACCGTGACTTCCACGACGCCGCGCAACGCTACCTGACCGCCCGACTCGTGGAGTGGGGCTTCATCGAGGGCCCTGTTGAGCGTGCGTACGAGCTCGGCCTCCAGCGGCGGTTCACCATGGCCGGCACCGGCCACATGCTCGGTCTCGACGTGCACGACTGCGCCCAGGCGAGGTCGGAGAGCTATGTCGATGGCGTGTTGGAACCCGGTATGTGCCTGACCGTGGAGCCGGGACTGTACTTCCAACCGGACGATCTGACAGTGCCGCCGGAGTACCGGGGCGTCGGCGTGCGCATCGAGGACGACCTCGTCGTCACGGCCGATGGCAACGAGAATCTGTCAGCGGCGCTTCCGCGCTCCGCCCCGGAGGTCGAGGACTGGATGGCGCGACTGACACGCTGACCGGGCGCGGGCGCGGGCGCAGCGAGGCGTGGGCGCAGCGACGCGGTTGCGCCGCATGCCGTCCGCGCTGCCCAGAACCCACCCGGCCGGGGTAGCCCGCCCGGTCTGCGGCGCAACCCGAAACAGCCCGGTGCAGGCACCGCACGCCGTCTCGGGCCCCACCGCCACACTGCCCCGCCGAACCTGCCGAACCGCCGAACCCGCCAGATCGTTGAACCTGCCGAACCTGCCGAACCCGCCGAAGAGTAGACGGCGAACCATACGCGGTGAGCCGCTACGTACCGCTCAGCTGGTCAGCGCCGATGCCATGGCTCCCGGCGCGCCCGCCACCTCCGCCAGTGTCACCTGGCCGCGCAGCAGTTTGCGGCTCGCGGAGTCGGTGAGGCCGCGTCTGCCGTGCAGGGTGCGCTGGTTGTCGATGACGACGAGGTCGCCCGCCGTCCAACGGTGTTCGTACAGGTAGCGGTCCGATGAGAGATGCGCGCGCAGGGTGGTGAAGAATCGTTCCGACTCCGCCGCCGGCACGTGGGGCACCCGCACGTCCCAACTCGCCAGCGCTTCATCGGCCTGGAAGGGGAGGGCGAGGTTGAGCGACTTCACCCGGCCGTAGTCGCGAAAGGTGGGAATCGGGTACCAGCCCTGGGGGACGCTCGTGAAGTAGCCGCGTTCGGTCGCGACGTACTCCAGGTAGCCGCGGTCGAGCACCGCGCGCAGGTCGTCGGGGAGTTCCTGCCACGCCCTTATCTGGTCGCATACCAAGGTCGCGCCATCGGCCTTCAGCTCGCGCACCTCGGCGGCGTACAGGACTATCAGGTCAACCTGCGTGCTGAGCAGCACCCCGTCGGTGTGCAACGGGAGGCCGCCGCGGCCGGTGATGACCTTGCCTTCTTCGCGGGTGCCGTCCAGGTGCAGAATGTCCGTGAACCCGTACCCGACGCTGGCGTCGTCATCGTCCTCGTAGGAAATCGTGTCACCGAGCCCCGAGACGAACTCGCGGAACTCCTCCTCGGTGAACTGCTGGCCCTTTATGACCGCGACGCCGGACTCCAGCGCGAGTTCGCGCACGGTCTTCGGGTCGGCCCGTGCGCCGTCGTCCCGCAGTGCTCCAAACCCGGACGGGGTGAGCGCTGAAACATCGGACTGAGTCATCGTGTACCGCCTTTGCGCTGATGAAGAGTGACGAGGACGAGGTGTTACGAGACATCGCTGGACACCTGGGCAACCGCCCGGTCGTAGAGCTCACGGCCTGTCAGCGAAGCCAGCGGATTGTGTGTCGCGGCGGCGATCTGGGACGTCAGCAGCGCACGGTAGACGAGCGCCGTGCCGCCGGGCACACCAGTGTGTGCCTCGATGAGTTGGGAGAGATTGGCGCCGAGCCCATTGCCGTGGTGGATCGCGGTCTTCCGGCGCCACGCCACCGCCTCGGGCAGCAACGCCTGGGCCGCGAGCCGCAGATGGCCCTTTTCCCTGTGACGGAACGTCTTGACGCCCGGATCGGTCGCCAGCGCGACATCCAGTACGCCGGGGTGCCAGTACGGGTGCGTCAGCCGATAGCCGCGTTCGGCACCGAGCGCCGAGGTGAACTCCGACGAATAGCGGGTGCGCTCCACCGCCTCCCTGACCTTGGCGCCGATATCGCCGTCAATGTCATCGGCCGTCGCCATCCCCGAGTTCAGCAGATCCGACCCGTAGCCGGTGAACAGCAGCCGTTCCGCCGCGTACTCACCCCGGCAGAACGCGGTCAGCGCGACGCCGATCGCGATCGCCTCCGGCTCACCGTGGCCGAACGCGCGCACCGTGGCCGGAAGGGCTTCGACGATGTCATCGGCCCCCAGCGCCGTACGCCGCAGATCCAGCCCGATCGCGTGCGCGGCCTCGGCAGCGTCGTCGAACTCATCACCCCACTCGGTGCCGATGGTGTAGGCCGTCGCCGGCACACCGCACTCCGCGACCAGGGCCGCCACGAGCCCGGAATCCACCCCGCCGGACACCAGCACACCGGCCCGCTGCTCGGCGGACAGCGCACCGGCGATCGCCGCACGCAACGCGTCCACCTGAGCCTCGCCCGCGAGCAGCGCGTCATGGAACCTGATCGGCGCTTGCGCGACGTTGACCCGTCTGGTCCGTGTGCACTGCCACGTCCCGGAGGCCGGCCGCAGGTCCAGTTCGACCAGGTGCTCCAGGCGTTCGACGCCGACCACCGAGGACAACGGGCCGCAGTAGACCCCGATATCGTCCCGTAGCGCCGGGGTCGTCCCGGTCAGCGATGCGAAGGCCGAAGCGGTCGTCGGCAGGTCGGTGCCGACGACGAACCGGCCGGTTGCCGCCTGTGCCGCGAGGTATACCGGGCTGGTGTTCCGCTGCGACACCGTGACCCGTACCCGGTCGGCCGCGAGGTGGATGGACGTCCCGCCCGCCTCCACTTCGAAGGTCATTGCGTCGCCATCGGGGACGGGGGAGCACCCAGAAGCATGCACCCGCACGCTGCCCAGTGCGAGGGGTGACAGCACCTCGTCGAAGCCGGGAAGCGGACAGTTCGACACCACCAGCCACGGCATGCCGGTCATCGGCCCACCTCGGCCAGCTCGGCGCCCGCACCAATGACGCGGTGCATCTTGCGCTGCGCATCCCCCGCGGCGAACGCCGCCCGATGGGCCAGCTTTCCGGCCACCCTGGTCCGCTCAAGGCCCTCGATATACGTCGCGTTCAGGTATGGCTTCGTCTTGCGAAAGCCCGCCGTGGTGAAAGCGGCGGCGTGTTTGGCGTGGCGTAACGCGGTGTCCCGCAGACCCTCCGCCGGCACGACCTCGTGCAACAGGTTGTCCCGTTCCGACCGGCTGGCATCCCATTCGACGCAGGTCATCAGCATCTTTTGCATCACTGCCCGGCCGACCGCCTTCTCCAGCATGAAACCGCCGAATGTACACGCGATACCGAGTTCAAATTCGGGCATTTTCAGCAGACATCGGCTGCTGCCGATGCGATAGTCGGCGGTCAGTGCGAGCTGTAGACCGATGCCGATGGCATAACCGTCGATCGCCGCGATCAGCGGCCGATCCAGTCGAAGCGCCGCGACGTAGAGATCGGTCACCTGGTCGATCCACGCGTCCACCTCGTCACCACCGGTGAACTTCACCGTCTCGTGGAAACTGCCACCCACGCCGAACGATCGGCCGAGGCCGCTGAACAGCACGACCGAGCGCACCTCGTCATCACGCCCGAACTCCGCAAGCAGCCGAGCGAGTCCGTCCATGCGCGGCATCGACCACGGGTTGTGTCGATGCGCGTCGTCGAACTTGACCAGCGCGACCCCGTCCGCCACGGTCACACCGAAGCCGAACGCTCCATAGTCGTGAGCCATCGTAATCCGCCTCCAGGTTTTCCTTGAGTTCCTGCACAGGGAAATTCGGTAGCACGAGGAAAGGACGCCGGCGGGCGCCCATCACGTAACGTTCGACGCCTCTTTGCTGCGATTACCGAAGGGCCTCCGGCGTATATGCAACCCCAACCATCGTGTCTCGTCTCCGATAGGCCCGGAGGCTTCTTCCTGCACTGGGGGAAGAAGGCACAGGATTCGGGTGGTCATTCCTTTCCCCCCGTGCGTGCCATGAGTAGTGGGCGTGCGGCCACCACCCCGGCAGCGGTCACCGCCGTGAGCGCGGCCATGAGCCACCACAGCCCGGCGGGAGCTGAGTCGAGCAGCGCGGCCACCACGAACGGCACCAACGCGCCGAAGATTCCGGCCGCGATCTGGTTGAACGCCAGGAACGAGCCGAGTTCGGCGGCCGGCGGCAGATCGGTGAGTAGCGCGTAGCGCGCGTGCGTGGTCGCCAGTTCGCCCAGCGTGTAGATCACCATGCCGATGACCAGCAGGACGACCAGTGCGGTTCCGCTCAGTGCGGTGCCCAGCGCCATGGCCACCAGGAAGATCGCGACGAGCAGCGTGCCCGCGAGGAGTACCGAGATGTTTCCCCGGCGCTCCAGCGCTGAGGTGAGCGGCAGTTGGAGGACGATCAGTAGCCCGGTGTTGACGGCAAAGAGCATGCCGGCCAGCCAGGCGGGCGCACCAAGCGAGCCGACCAAATAGGCGGACATGCCGGTCTCCACCGCCAACGCGACCAGCCACAGCGCGGAGTTGATCGCGACGACCATGAGGAAAGGCCCGTCGTGCCAGGGCCCGCGACTGGCCTTGGCGCGATCCACGGGTGGAACCCGGGACGCTCGTAGCGGCCACAGCATGAGCCCCGCGAGCAGGAAGCTGGCGGCGTTGGCGAGGCCGAGCCACATCAGTGCCGTCTCACCGCCGACGATCAAGGCGCTGCCCAGCAACGCACCGCCGCCGATGCCCGCGTTGAAGACCGTACGGGTGAGCGCGAGCCACCGATTGCGTTCACCTTCCGGCGCGAGCGCGACCGCTAGCGCGGGTGAAGCTGCCTGCTCGGCCCGGTTGCACAGTGCGATCATGACGCTGAACAGGGCGAAGGCCGCGACGTGCTGGATCGCCACGTACCCGGTGAATCCGGCGGCGCGCAGCAGTGACGCCGCGATCAGCACGGACCGTGCGCCCGTCCGATCGATCAGCCGCCCGACCCAGAACATTCCCGGCAACGCGACCAGCGCCGTGCTGGTCAGTATCAGGCCCACCTGCGTGAGCGAAATGCCCAGCAGGGCGGGGAAGAACAGCAGCGTGTACGGGTAGAAGACGCCGGTGCCGAGCGCGCTCACCAGGCTGGAAAGGCCGAATGTCACGACCCCGCGGCCATGTGGCAACACGGCCCGTAGGCCCTTGCGTAACGGGGCCTTGGTGGCGCTCACCGGAGCACCTCTACCTGTATCTGGCCGAGTGCGGCGTCGGCCAGTCGCACCGCCTCGGCCGTGTTGGCGCCGACCGCGATGATCCGGCCGATGGTGTCCATGTTGCTGGTGGGCAGTCGGACTTCGTCGCCCACCGTGACCTCCAACTCCACGTCGATGCTGTCGGCGACCCGGTGGGCCAGCTCGACACCGTGCACGGCGTGCACGGTCCCCGTCGCACCGGCCGTGATGTACCGGGACGCCGCCGCCCGGTTCCGCACGGGTGTGACGTCGGCAGGCAGCCCGGTGTGTAGCCGCACTACCTGGGACGGCAGGTCGATCCCGGTGGCCTCGGCGATCAGGCGGGTGATGTCCCCACCGGCCGGGCGCGCGTTGATCTCCACCAGCTTCGCGCCGGTGCCGGTCACCTTCAGCTCCACGTGTGCCGCCCCGAAGTCGTGCCCGATGGCGTCCAGCGCGGCCTGCGCGACCTCGGCTGCGTCGCGGGACACCGGTTCGGGGAGCATCGAGGGGAAGCTCTCGCCGATTTCGACGAAGTGCGGGTGGGCGGCGAGTACCTTGTCCACCACGCCGAGCACCCGGCACCGCCCATCGATAAGCACGCATTCCACGCTCACCTCGTAGCCGACCAGATACTCCTCAACCAGTGCCCCCACGGGCTTGGCCTGCCCCCGAAAGTCACGCTCGTCCCCCACCAGGGCGCAAAAGTGTCGCCGCACTTCACCGGCGTCCCGGCACAGCCGTACGCCGATGCTGCCTGCTTCCGTAGCGGGTTTGACCACGCACGGATAACCCATGGCGTGGGCCGCGGCGACCGCGGCCTCCTCGGTGTCCGCCCAGGCGAACAGCGGCGCGGGCACCCCAGCCCGCGCGCAGGCCCGCCGCGTTTCGAGCTTGTTGCGAGCCCGGCGCGCCGCGTCCGGCGACAACCCGGCCAACCCAAGCTCCCTGGCGGCCTGCGCCACCACGGCGACGCTGTAGTCGGTGAACGTACACAGGCCGCGCACCTGACCCAGGTCCGTGGTGGACCGGACGGCGGCAACGACGGCGCTCGCCTCACGGGTGTCCGCCTGGACCACGCGATCGGCCAGGTCGGCAGGGCCGACCGGCACACCGTGCCCGGCGTAACGACCAGGGTCTCGGGCCACGAAGACGGTACGCAACCCCAGCCTTTGCGCCGCTACGAGCGGACTCAACCCAAAGTGCGAGAGCTGGGTCTCCACCACGAACAGCACGCCCTGCTGGCTCACCCGCGCTGTCCCAACGGCAACACATGGCAGCTCAACCGGCTCGACGCACAGCCGCGGGATCGCTTCGCGGTATCGCTGCCGATGCCGTACTGGATCGTCGCGACGCCGAGCTCGGCGGCGCGTTCCACGGCGAAGTAGTACAGGAGCTCGTAATACAGCGGCAGCTTCCCGAGGAAGCCATAGTCAAAGCCGCACTGCCGGGCGTACCACTGGTCGCCGCGGCGCAGCATCAGCGCGAATCCACGGATTGCGCCATCCGCCCGGCCAAGCAGCACGGACGCGTCATCTTCGAACCGGGCGGCAGCGGTGCCGATGGCCGCGGCGGACCGCTCAACCGGCCACGAAAGGCCGTACTTGGCGAGCAGTTGCACCTCCAACTCGGCAAGCGTGCCGATGATCTGGGGTGTGACGGGCTCGTGCGTGATGTTCAGGCCCGCCGCGCGCACCCTGCCGCGTTCGCTGAGCACGCTCAGCCGGCGTTTGCGCGGCAGCGCGGCCACGTACGCGGAAAACCCGGCCGGGTCGATCGGCAACGCGTGGTAGTTGCCCGACGTGAACGAGGAGTAGCCCCGGTCGCGCAGCACCTCAACGAGCACGGTGTCCCGCTCATCGACGTACGGGTACGACACCGAAGCGGAACTGCTGTCGGCGGCGATCTTCTCCGCCTCCGCGACCAGCAACTCGACGTCCTCGCGCGACGCGTGTAGTGGCCCGGCCGCGTGCAGCACGCGCGTGCGGCCCACATGCCTGCCGCCACAGTGCACCGTGGGCAGCAGCGACGTGGCGCCGCCTGCCAGCCGTCGCATGAGGTCGGCGGCACCGTCGAAGCCCTCGTCGGCGCAGCGGTCGAGTAAGTGGTCGATCCGCCCTGCCACCCACGGCACGTCCGCCGTCGCGAGTGCCGTGGCCAGCGCGGCAACCGGCTGGTCAGCGCGCTGTACGCACAGGTACCGCATCGGCGTCCGGGCAGTCTCCTCCACCACCCGCAGCCAGCGGTGGGACAAAAACAGGTCATCGGGGCCCGTCAGGCCATCCCAGTCGTCCACCGGTATGTCCGCGGTGTGTTCCCACCGTATGAGGGCGCTCTCGCCGCTACGCATGATTCCCCCTGATCCCCGACGCACTGTCCCTCGCCGGAATGCGTCAGGTCGTGTAGTCGGCGTTGATCCTGATGTATCCGTCAGTGAGATCGCAGCCGTAGACGGTGAACTCGCCCGAGGCGATGCCAAGATCGATGCCGATCACGACCTCGCCGCCCTTGAGGTGCGTCGTTGCGGCGGCCAGCACTTCATCGGTCGTGGGCGCCGGGTAGGTCTCCACGTTGCCGAAGCGGATCACCACCTTCGCGGGGTCGATGTCCAGGTCGTCCTCGCACTTGCCGATCGCCATCGCGACGCGGCCCCAGTTGGGGTCGGCGCCGTGCACGGCGGTCTTCACCAGCGGCGAGTTGACCACGGTCTTGCCGACCCGCTTGGCCTGCGCCTCGTCGCGCGCACCAACCACCTGTACCTCGATCAGCTTGCTGGCACCCTCACCATCGGAGGCGATCTTGCGCACCAAGTGCAGAGCGGCCTTGTACAGCACGGCCTCGAACTCGGCCTCGTCCACCGGACCCGCCAGGCCGTTGGCGAAGATCGCCGCACTGTCGCTCGTGGACGTGTCGGTGTCGATGCTCAGCGCGTTGAACGTCCGGTCGATCACCCGGCGAAACACCCGGTCAAGGACCGGCTGGTCCACCTGCGCGTCGGTGAAGAAGAACGTCAGCAGCGTCGCCATGTTCGGCTCGATCATTCCCACGCCCTTGGCGATGGCGGCGACCGTCGCGGCACCACACGGCAGCGCCACATGCTTGGCGACGGTGTCGGTGGTCATCATCGCCCGCGCGGCGGCCTCCAAGTCCGCTTCCGGCAGCGGCCACTCGACCGTTGCGAGCCCGGACCTGACCCGGTCCATCGGGTACTGCCGCCCGATGACCCCGGTGGACGCGATCAGCACTTCCTGTGGCGCGAGCCCGGCCGCCTCGGCGACGGTGGCGCGCACCTCGCGTGCGTTCGCCATGCCCTGGGCGCCGGTGGCAACGTTGGCATTACGGGAGATGACCACGACTCCGTACGCCGTGCCTGCCGCCGCCGACTCGCGGCTCAGCGTGACACTGGGCCCCACGAACCTGGAGCGCGTGAAGACCGCCGACACCACGGCGGGCACATCGGACAAGACGACGGCGAAGTCGTCCGCCTCGCTCTTGATCCCCAGTGCCGCTGTACGGCTGCGGAAACCTCGTGGGCCCGGTGACGACATGACGTCGCGTCCTTTCATCCGGTGCGTCGGGAACGTCGCAGCGAGTACACAATATGCACGACTACGAATGACCATACCCCGGGCCGATTCTCGTATGCCGGATGCAACGCCTCAATCGACAAGGGCGATTGGCCGAAAAAAGGCTGATGCTGGCACACCTGGCGGCACGCATGCTGGACAGCCCACTGCATGACCATGCAGTGTCGAGGGTGGAGGAAGGCCGCCAGCCGACGGGGGAAGCTGATGTGCACCGTGTTCTTCCGCGTCCGCGCATGTCTGGATGCGGCCCTCGTACTGGCCGCTGTGCGAGATGAGTTCTTGGACCGGCCGTGGGCGCCACCACGGCGGCACTGGCCCGCCCCGTACCTCATCGGCGGCCTCGATCTCGTCTCTGGCGGCACCTGGCTCGCCGTGCGTACCGACCGGCCCGCGGTCGCGGTGCTGGTGAACGGGCCGGGCGAGGCATCGGAAGTGCCCGGCAGCCGGGGCGTGCTCCCACTGCGGATGCTCGATCACGGCGAGCCGACCCAGGACGACGTCGCCGGGTTGCCTGGCTTCCACCTCCTGCACGCCGAACCCGGCCGGGCCCGAGTGATCAGTTGGGACGGGCGCACGCTGCGTGCGGTGGACGTGCCCGAAGGCGACCACATGCTGACGTACGGCGGACTGAACGCCCTTGACCACCCACGGGTCCGCCGCTTCCTCCCCAAGCTGGCAGGCCTCGCCGACGACGCATGGCCAACCCTGCTCGAAGACCCCGAGCCCCTCCCCGCCGCACCCCAGGCCCTGCTCGTCAACCGACGTGAGCTGGGCAAGCCGTACGGCACGACATCGGCGTCCCTCATCTCCATCAGCCGCAACGCACTCACCTACGACTTCACCTCGCAGCCGCACAACCCCGGAGCCTGGCACCGGGTGACCGACCGTTCGCCCAGCCACCCTGAGGGAGAACCGCCTTGTTGCAACCGTCATCTACCACCGGGCAGCGCGCGCCCGCCGTGCCCTCCTGGGTGGGCGCCGAGCCGACCTGGTCAGCCCGCCCCGCCGAACTCCTCGGCTGCCGAGGCGAGGTCGTCGCCACCGTGGACCACGCGAGTCGCCTAGTGCAGCAGCGCATGGTGAACCGCGCACGAGCGAGCGCTCCCGCGTTGCAGTCCATCGCGGACGACGAGTGGTTCGCGCTGTTCCGCCGCGCGGCCGAGACCGTGCGGCAGCGGATCGAAAGTGGGGCCCTTGACGCCGAGTTGGCGGCCCTCGCCTCGGCCTGCGGACTGCCGGTGCGCCGGGCCACCCGCGGCATCCTGGCCGTCGTGGACCAGATGCTGTACCTGGACAAGATCATGGCCGTGCAATCGCCGGACGGCACCACCACCGCGTACCGCACCGGCCGCACCCGGCACGGCTGGTCGTGGCTGCCCGCCGGGCGCACCGCGATGGTCAGGGTGCCCGCCAACTTCCCCACGATCGCCATCGAGTGGCTACAGGTGCTCGCCAGCAGGCGGCCGACCCTGATCAGTACCGCGAGGCACGATCCGTTCGTGGCGGCGATCTTCGTCGAGGCGCTGTACGAGGCGGGGCTGCCCGCTGGTGCCGTGTCGATCTGCCACGACAGTGCCGAAACCTTTCACCGGCTGGCCGACCAGGTCGTGTGGCCGGGTGAGCAGTACCCGCCGGGCCTGGACCCGACCAAGCTGAAGCTCTACCACTTCGGTCGCAGCAAGGCCGTCCTGCCGCAGGACCCCGGCGACGACGCGTGGGCGCGGCTCGCGCGGCTCGCGTTCCAGGGCTGTGGCCGGCTGTGCACCAACGTCAGCAGCATCGCGGTGCCATGGTCGGCGCACGAGGCGGCCGAACGACTCGCGGCCAAGTTCGCTAACTTTCCGGTGCTTCCGCTGGCCGATCCGCTCGCGAACGTCCCCGCATTCACCGACCTTGACGACTGGAACTACGTGGCCGGGCTGGTCGAACGCGAGATCGCGGCGGGAGCACAGGACGTCACGGCCCAGCTGACGGACGTGCCGCTGCGAGTGGAGTTGGACGGGACGCGGTTCCTGCGCCCCACCGTGTTGCTGGTGAAGCCGGACTCGCACCTGGTGCGCCTGGAGCTGCCGTTCCCGTTTGTCACGGTGACGGAGGTGCCGCGTGAGGAACTCGCGCACACCTGCCGGCAGTCACTCATCGTCTCGCTCGTGGGCGAGGACGCCGAGCTGCTCGACGAGCTCGTGGCCGAGCCGTCCATCTCCAAGGTGTTCCACGGCGAGCAGTTCGACCGGGGGTACGACCCGATCGACCCCCAGGAGGGCTACCTCGCCGACTTCCTCTTCCAGAAGAAGCTCGTGCTCCCCAACTGACCTGGAGACGTTCATGGTGAAGCCACCACCGTTGCACGCGGTATCCGACGAGCATGTGCGCACGATCGTGCGACGTCACCTGCACCCCGAGACCGGGTCCCCGTTCTGGTTGGAACGGGACCGCAGGCTGGGCGCGAACGCCTACTCCACGGTGGACGGATGGGCAGCAGCCCAAGAACTGCTGGGATTTCGTGACGAAGCCGACCAGGAGATCTTCGAGGAGGCGAGCCGCCGTCGCCCCGCCGAGGACTTCATCCCGGCCGACGTGGTGCAGGACGACGACTTCCTGTGGGCCGCGCAGACCGGAGGCACGACCGGGCTGCCCAAGCACAGCACGTGGGGTGGCGCGTACTGGAAGCATGTGCGCGACTTCTCCCACTACGCCATGGACACGCACGGCATCCCACACGGCTGCAACTGGCTGTACATCTCGCCAATGGGCCCGCACACCATCGGCAGGCTCGTCGTTGACTGGGCTGAGGCACGTGGTGGCATGTGCTTCTCGATCGACCTCGATCCGAGAATCGTGAAAATCTTCGGCGAGGAGGGCATGACAGCGGCGTACAACCGGTACGTCCAACACATCTGGGACCAGGTGAACGCGGTACTGGAGTCCCAGCGCATCGGCGTCATCTATGGGACCGCCCGGCTCCTTGAGATGCTGCCCGAGTACGTGGACGCCAAGCTGCTCAAGGACGTACGCGGCGTCGTCCACGCGGGCTCATCGATGCCGATGCAGTCCCACCGCCTGCTGCGTGAAGACGTCTTTCCTGGTGTGCCGATCGTCGGCATGTACGGCTCATCGACCACCAGCATCAGTTGGCAAAAGCCGTTCGAGCCGCAGGACGAGCACCAGCTCATCTACATCCCGAGCTCACCTTGGGTGACCATCGACATGGTCGGCGACGACAACGCCCCGGTCGCCTTCGGCGAGGAGGGTCGGGTGCGCGTGTGGCGGCTCACCGACGATCAGCTCCTGCCGGGCTTCCTCGAACGCGACCGGGCACGGCGCGTGGAGCCGTTCGGCGCGGCTGCCGAACTGTTCCCGTGGCCATGGATCGGCGACCCGTTCAGCCCGGAGTTCACCGAAGGCAGGCGGGTGGAGGGCGTGTACTGACGGTTGCCGGCGGTTGCGGCACGGTAGGCATGGCCAGGACAGTCAGGCTCACCCAACCCTGCCCGCCAGGGACCGATGGCGCGGCCGAGATCATCGATCTCGGCCGCGCCAACTCACAGAGGTGGCGTCACACGGCGGCGCCGGGCTTGACGGCGGAGGCCAACACGTAATCCAGCCGCGCCAGATCGCTGCGGAGCTCTGCGAGGTCGGCCGTCGCCCGCTTGAGCATCTGGTGGTACAAGGTGCTCACCCGCTGGCCGAAGGCCGGGTCCTGCACCGTACGGACGATGCAGGCCAGCCATGGCTCCCACGCCCGGTCCCGAATGCTGCGTACCTGCACCGTGCGGAAACCCGCCGTACCCAACTCTCCGGCGTACACGTCGCGATCGTGCCAGTTGCGGTCGTCCACCGCAGACCTGATCCAGTCCAGCGCCGGAGCGCGGAAAGCGGCGCGGGGGCCGCCACCGGGCAGCGGCACGATGTCGGCGATGGCCAGCGTCCCACCAGGCCGCAGCACTCGAAACGCCTCCCGGAAGAAAAGGGCGCGCGGCCGGTAGTGCATGGCCGACTCCAGGCAGACGACGTGGTCGAAGCAACCGTCCGGGAACGGCAGATCGGTCGCCGAGGCCAACTGAAAGAACAACTGGCCGCGGGCGTCCTCCCGGCGAGCCCTGTCGCGAGCCGCCGCCACCTGGTGCTGACTGATGTTGACGCCAAAGATCTGATGCGGCTTCCGTTCCGCAAGCCAGCGAAATCCCTGGTCACCGAAGCCGAACCCGCAATCTAAAACGGTGCTTCCGGGTCTTATGTCCGCAGCCTCGGCCAGCAGATCCGCCAGCGCCTCCTGGGCCCGGTCGTAGGTCTCCGCACCGGTAGTCCAATATCCGACGTTGAAGTACGTGCTCTTCTCCGACAGCAAATGCGCCGGAGTGAACATGTCGTAGACACCCCGCACTCGCGTGGTCCAGTCGCTGGCCAGCCGGCTGGTGAGCAGACCGCTGAGGAGCCGGGCATCGGCGCGTGGGGAGACCCGCAAGGGGAGAAACGTCATCGTCCTACCTTTTCGTACCAGGGGCATTCTGGGCGTTGCGACTGTAGACAGGTCGATCGTGAGGACGAGGTCATTCCGCGCACCCAGCGGCCACGCACGACTCATATCTCCACTGCGGTACGGCAGTTGGGGGGATGCCCACAGGCGGAGTCGGGGTCGCGGCCATCATCGTGGTCGTGGCCGCCGGCGGAGCCGGGGGCCAGTAGGCTGGTCGATGATGGCGGGGCTGGCTGCCCGCCTGGCTACCTGCCTGGCTGCGCCGAGCACGGCCGTGGAGTTGCCCTCACCCCGCCCTCTCGTGTCCTTCCGCTGCCCACAACGCGCTGAGCCCGACGGAGTGAACTCCCCATGCACAACTACGACATCAAGAAGGAACGGCGAGACCTCTACTCGGCCAAGCGCGACCGGTTCGAGATCGTCGATGTGCCGCCTATGAACTTCCTGATGGCGGATGGCCACGGCGATCCCAACACATCGGCCGGCTATCGCGCGGTGGTCGAAGCCCTGTACACGACGTCCTATGCCGTGCGTTCGATCGCCAAGAAGGAGGTGGGCCGCACCCACACTGTTGGCCCGCTGGAAGGACTGTGGTCCGCGGACGACCTGAGCGTCTTCACGTCCCGCGACTACGCTGAGTGGGTCTGGACGCTCATGATCGTTCAGCCGAGCTGGATCACCTCCGCCCTGGTCGATGAGGCGATGGATCAGGTCGCCAGGGCGAAGAACCTCAGCGCCGGGCACCGCGTGCGGTTCGAGGAGTACGCCGAGGGGCAGTCCGTACAGATCATGCACGTCGGCCCCTACGACGAGGAAGCACCCACGATCGCCCGGCTGCACCAGGAGTTCATGCCCGCTGAGAAGCTCGTCCCTCGCGGGCGGCACCACGAGATCTACCTCTCTGACGCCCGCAAGACGCAACCAGCCCGGCTACGCACGATCTTGCGCCAACCGGCCAGCCCGGCTTCCGCCTGACGGGTCGAGCGGATTCAATGACCTGATCCCGGAACTACGCTGGCAGTAGGCCGTCCTCGTACAGCTATCTCGCTTAGCAGGACGTAGCGCTACCAGTGCTGTCAGGGGTTGGCGCTCACGCTCGCTCTGGACGCCCGCCCGGCGAGACCGGTCCAGACCCCCCTAGACCCAGCACAAGACCGAGCACAGAACAGCCGGTTGACCGCCCGCCCACTGGTCGGCACCGTCACCTGACCCCTGGATGGTGCCGGCCAGCATCCTGTCCTCGCCCACCCGCAGGGCGCTGTTGCCGCGCGTGAGGTGCTGGGGCGGAACAGCATCGGCTGCTCGACAAGGGACTGCGATGCGCAAACGCAGCCGGAGGCCCTCTCACCTGTCGTAGTGGACTTCTGCGCGTACCCGTTCATCAGATCGTTCAGCGGCGCACCCGATAGCGCAGGTGAAGCACCCGGTTGCCTTGAATCACCGTGTCAGGATTCTCCAACAGGTGCTGCGCGTGGACCGGCCCGAAGTAGCGCTTTCCGGACCCGAACACGACGGGTACGACGTCCATGCGCACCTCGTCGATCAGACCCGCGGCAAGCACCTGGCCACCGACGTCGCCGGCGGCGACCTCGACCGTGCGGTCACCCGCAAGGTCCTTGGCCTTGGCCACGGCTGCCCCCACGCCGTTGACGAAGTGAAACGGCGCCTCGGGGTCCCAGCCCTCGGGCTTCGGCCGGTGCGTCACGACGACCACGTGGTCGATCCCGCTCGGCGGCTTCCCGTTCCAGCCGTCCGTCAGGTCGAAGACGTGGCGGCCGACGATCGTGACTCCGATCTGGTCCCAGTACGCCCGGGTGTAGTCGTAGGACGTCTGTGACACCTTCAGCGCGCCGCTCTCGTCCAACGGGACGTCACCGCTGGACAACCAGTCGAACAGCGGTCCGGGCTGGTCATTCTCGTCCGCGATGAAGCCGTCTACCGACACCGAGCTGTACATGACCACTTTGCCCACAGGGCTCTCCTCTGTTTTGGATTGCCTCAAATTAGCGTGTCGAGAGCTCTCGCTCTTGTAAGAAATCAATCGGCCGGCAGTGGCCAGCCGTCCAGCGCGTGGCCGGGATGTTCGCGCAGGAACCGCCGCCGAACTTCGACGTACCGGGTCGGCGTGAGCCCGGTGAACGCCCGGAACTCGTGGCCGAAGTGAGCCTGGTCGAAGTAGCCTGCGCTACCGGCGAGGTCGCCCCAGTCGATCGGTCCGGCGGGGTTGATGGCGAATACGGTGGCGGCGAAGCGGTAGGTGCGGGCCAGCCGTTTCGGTGTGACGCCGATGAGCTCCTTGAACCGCTGTGCCAGATGAGTGCTGCTGACACCCGCTGCCATGCTCAGGTCGCCGATCGCCACCGCCCCGCTGGTCGCCGCGATGACGCTGCTCGTATGGTGGACCAGCCCCAGGCCGGCGGTCCCGCACAGCCGTCGCATGAGCTCCTCTTCGAGCAGCGTCAGCATCTCGTGCGGTCCGTCCGCCGTGGCCAGCCGGTCTCGCAGCTCAGTAGTGGCGGGCCGGCCCCACACCTGCTCTATCGTCACCGGCCGGTCACACAGTTCGGCCGCGGGCATCGGCAGGAACGGCGCCAGGCCCCACGGCTTGACGTGCACGCCGACGGACCGGGTCCCTGGCGGATAGCCGAACTCGAAGGCGCGGGTAGGCATGGTGACCACGCAGCCGTCGGCGTACTCGGACGTCTCGATGTCGGTGCCGGCGCGGATACGAAACGGCGCCCCGAGGTTGATGATGAGCAGCGCCGCAGGCATCGGCGGCAGCGTCAGCCGGGCGTAGGGCGGCGCACCCTCTAGGTAGTAAAGGTCGTCGATCAGTCCGTCCAACGGCGGTCGCGGCACCCTGGACACGTACTCCACGCCCACAGTATCGCCGACGCCCCGCACCAACTACACCCTGAATTTCGAAGAGCCGGAGCTGCGGTGGCGACTCCAGCCGAATCCGATGCCGTTCTGCCATGTGGTGTCGCTGTGGCGGCTGCCGATGGCCGGTTCCCCGTGCAGGTAGACGGAATCAAGGGGGTGGGAGGCGGCTTCGAGATGGGCGAGAAGGCTGCCGCGGCCCGGCGCAGCGGGCTCGTGCCGCTCCAGCGACGGGGAGGGGCCGCCGAAGTGGGGCACGTTTCATTCTCCCCACATTCTCCCCAGCAACCTGAATGGCCTCGGTGAGGGCTGCGAGAGCCGTTGCGGGGGCGCAGAACGCGAGCTCATCGGCCGGTTACTCAGAGCCAGTCACGCCGCTTGAAAATCACGTACAAACTGGCACATACGATCCCCATCAGGGCGATCGCGAACGGATATCCGCCCACCCAATGCAGCTCCGGCATGTGGTCGAAGTTCATGCCGTAAATCGTTCCCACCAACGTGGGAGCAAACAAAATCGCCGCCCACGAAGAGATCTTCTTGATTTCTTCGTTCTGCTCGAACCCGGCCTCGGCGAGTGCGCGCATTTCGGCGTTTTGTTGTTGGGTGACCAGGGTCGCGTTGACCGCCAAAATGTCGGTGAGCGCCGAGCGGAAACCATCCACTCGTTCGCTGGTGTGCGTGACATGGTCGGCCACATCCCGCAGGTAGCGCTGAAGTTCTTCGTTGGTGCGGTACTTATCGAAGCCGGCCATCAGCGCTTGGAGCATGCCCACCAGGGGGCTGGCCGCTCGTTGGAACTCCACCATTTCGCGGGAGAGTTCGTAGATACGGCGGGACACCTCCGGGTCGCCTCGAAATACCTCGGTCTCGATCTCGTCCAAGTCGATTTGTACGCCCTCCACCACCGGCGCGTAGCCGTCCACCACGGCGTCGAGAATGGCGTAGAGCACCGCCTCGGGGCCCAGCGCCAGAAGGTCGGGCGTCGCTTCCATGCGGGCCCGCGCTGCCGACAGGTCGGGGGCCGCGCCGTGGCGGACGGTGATGACGAAGTCGGGGCCGACGAAGAGGTGCAGTTCGCCGAAGTCAACCTCTTCCGGCGCGTCCAGGTAGCGGGCGGCGCGCAGCACGACGAACAGCGTTTCGCCGTAGCGCTCCAGCTTGGGCCGCTGGTGGGCCTCAAGGGCGTCTTCGATGGCCAGCTTGTGCAGGTCGAACTCGGCGGCGATGGAGAACAGTTCCTCCTCGCTCGGCCGGTGGAGGTCGATCCACGCCATGCCGCCGTGCTGCTCGCGGAGTTCTCGGAAGGTGTCGGCAAGGGTGCTGGGCGAGCCGACGCGTAGGCCGTCGCGGTAGAGCGCGGCATCGATGGGACTCTGCGTTTCGGTGCTGTCCTGCGCGGCTTCTTCGCTGTTCGACGCGTTGGGCGGGGCAGGGGGAGTGGTGGCGGGGCGGCCGGCGGCTGAGCGTAGCCACGAGTGCCGCTTCGTCGGGCTCTGCGGCTCATGGGCGGTCGGCTGGGGGGTGTTGCCTGCTGTCTGTGAGGCGTTCTGCTGGGCGATTCGTCGCGCGTTCTTCGCGGACAGGGGAGTACGGGCACGGCGCTCGGCCATGGGGCATGTCCTTACGGTCGCGGGCTCGGGGGGCTTTGGGCGTCGCGCGAGCACCGCCATCGAGCCGCCGGGCCAGTCCACGGCCTCGGACTACGGTCGGCGAGCGGCGGCACCGCGCGGCGTACGACTAGGGGGTTCACCACTCATGGCGGACCTCACCTCCTCCTCGCACACATGACGGAACCGTCGAACAGGATATACACCTCATACGTCAGCAGCCGCGATGCCGGGGTGCCCACCGCGCCCCGCCGTGGCCACGGCTCAACCCCGTCATCGCCCCTTCCCCTTCCCCGTTATCGTCCCCTTCCCCGTTTTCGCCGCGGTCCCCACGCCCGTGCCCGTGGTGGGGAATCCGTGCGTGCCGGTGGCCGGTGGAAAACCGGTTGTGTCGGTGCCGGGCAACGGTTTGGATCGGGGCGGGACATGGCACCGGCACTGGGTCGGGGCCGGTCGATGAGGTGGTGTTGTATGCCCACGGCATGGCGGAACGGATCTCGCGCACGAGGACGGTCCGCACCGGTGACGCTCCGACCCGGCCAACACGGTTGGCCCGGTCACGACTGATCCGGCCCCTACGGACTCCTCGTACGCGAGCGGCGTATCTCGCGGTGGCCCGCATGGCCACCTAGCGGCCCCGATCACCCGTTCGTTCGACGTTCCCGGTGACCGCCTGCCATGGCGGTTCGGCCGTCGTGACGAGCTGCCTCAGCCGGCGCGTGCCGGCCGTGAGCCGATCGTGCCGCGTTCGCGCTGCGGCGCGCCCTTGGCGCGTACCGCACGCTCCGCACCTCACGCACTCGGCCAGGAGTCCCCTTCGTATGACCCGACCCAACAAGCGGGCGCGCGCCGCATACGGCCGCGCCCGGGACATCACCTCGTTCCGCTGTCTGCACTGTGGTCTCGACATCTCGATGAGCGCCGTGGGCACCAGCCATCGCAACCACTGCCCGCAGTGCCTGTGGAGTCGTCACCTCGACACCACTCCGGGCGATCGAGCGGCCGACTGTGGGGCCCGGATGGAGCCGCTGGCCATCACCGTGCGCGGTGACGGCGAGTGGGTGATCATCCACCGGTGCACCGGCTGTGGCGTCCTGCACGCCAACCGGACGGCCGGCGATGACAACGCCCTGCCGCTGACCCGGCTCGCGGTGCGGCCACTGGCTCAGCCACCGTTCCCCTTCGAACGGCTGGCCGGGCTGTGACGTCCTGAGTACGCGAAGGGCCCGGCGCTTCCTCGTGGATCGCCGGGCTTTTCGTCATCTCAAATGCGGGCCGTGGGATGGGCGGCCTTCTTCCAGAACGGCCATCACCAGCGTGTCGTAACGCTGGCCCTGCCAGACCAGCGCGTCGCGCAGCCCCGCCCGTCTAGCTGGAAGCCGCACTTCTCGTACGTACGCCTGGCGCTCTCGTTGTTTGATGCCGCCCACGATCCGGTACGCCCCGGTACGCACCACGCTCCGGTACGCACCACGCCCCGGCATGCAGCGCGGCCCGGGCCTGCGCCCTGTGCTGGCGGGTACGGGCGCGCCCAGCACCCAGCCACCGGCCGCGCGCCACCTGTGCCGTCACCTCAGCCGCCACCTCAACCACCGCACAGCCGCCGCGCGCCGTCTCAGCAGCCCGGACCCGCCGCACGCTGCCCACAAGCCCAGCAGCCGCCCCACAGCCGCCGCACGCCGCACGCCGCACGCAAGCCTGGCAGCAGCATGTGCCCGGCCGCAGGCCCGTTGCCAGGCCGCCCGTACGCCCCACGGGCGCGCTCCCGGTGCCTCGCTACGGCAGCAGCCCGGCCCGGCGTGCCGAGACCACCGCCTGGAGTCGGGTGTGGGCTCCCAGCTTGCGCATGGATGACCGCAGATAGCTCTTGACGGTTTCCGGGCGTAGCCCGAGCCGGGCCGCTGCCGTGGCGTTGGTGGCGCCCGATGCCACGCAGGCCAGCACGTCCACTTCGCGCGGGGAGAGGTCAGTCGAGGAGCGTGCGGGGGGCTCGAAGGGCTGGGTAGTGGCGGCGCCGGCCGGCGCGGCGGCCAGGCGGCCGAGCGCCGTGAGCAACTCGCGGCGCAGCGCCGGGTCGTGCACCCGCTGCGCCAGCGCCCGCAGTTCACCGTGCGCTGCCCGTACCTCTTCCCACGCCGCCGGGTCTGCCTCCCGCGGGTGTCCGGTGACGGCCAGCACCCGGTGGGCCTCGTCCTGCGCGGCATCGCGGATGGCTAGGGCCTGTTCCAGTTCGCGGGCCGCCTCGACGGCCACCGACATGGGGCGTTCCCCCAGCGCCATCGGCTGCCGCAGCGCCCCGTACAACACGCCTCTCACTCGGCGCCGTACCACCACGGGCACGGCCAGGACGCAGCGCAGGCCCTCTTCGGCGACGGCCGCGTCGTACTCGTGGCTGATGACCCGGGAGGCCGGGTAGTCGGCTACGCACACGGGCCGGGAGAGCGCCATGGCCTTGCCTCCCAGGCCGTTGCCGGTGGTGATGGTGAGGCCGAGCAGGGCAGGGGTTGCCGTTCCCGCCGCTTCGGCAATGCGGAATTGGCGCGTCCCCTCGAACAGTCCGCCGAACGCGATCGGCAGCCCGCCGCCTCGCCGCATGCGCTGTAGTGCGGCTCGCATCTCCACGGCCCCATACGTGTCAGCCACCGACACCTCCCCGTAAATACCGTCACCCCCGTCCGGGGGTAGTGAGACTCAGATCACTCGTCGCACGATGCTAGCGAGTGGTTTGGCAATGAGGAGGACATGTGGCGGCAATCAGTCCGACCGAAGAGTTCCGGGCGGCGCGGGATTTCTTGCTCCAGCACCGGGAGGACTACGCGGCGGCCTGTGCCGGGTTTGAGTGGCCGCGCCCTGCCGAGTTTAACTGGGCGCTCGACTGGTTTGACCCGATGGCCGGGCGAGTGGATCGCACGGCCTTGCACCTCGTGGAGGAGGACGGGTCCGAGGTCAGGCTCTCCTTCGCCGAGCTGCGAGAGCGCTCCAACCGGGTGGCCAACTGGCTGCGTGCCCAGGGCGTGGGCGCCGGTGACCGCATCGTGGTGATGCTCGGCAACCAGGCCGAACTGTGGGAGACGGGGCTGGCCGCAATGAAGCTGCGTGCCGTGGTCATTCCGGCCACCCCGCTGCTTGGTGCCGCCGACCTCACCGATCGGATCGACCGCGGCGGCGCCCGGTATGTCATCGTCCGGGCGCCAGATGTCGCCAAGTTTGACGAGGTGCCCGGCGACTACACGCGGATCGTGGTGGGTAGAGATATTCAATCGCCGGGCTGGCTCGCCTACGAAGACGCGTACGGCGCATCCGCGAACTTCGTGCCCGATGGGCCGACACTGGCCACCGACCCGCTGATGCTGTACTTCACCTCCGGCACCACTGCCAAGCCCAAGCTCGTCGAACACACCCACACCTCGTATCCCATCGGGCATTTGGCCACCATGTACTGGATCGGCCTCAAGCCAGGTGATGTCCATCTGAACATCTCTTCGCCCGGCTGGGCCAAACACGCTTGGTCCAATCTTTTCGCCCCATGGAACGCCGAAGCGACCGTTTTCGTCTTCAACTACAGCCGTTTTGATGCGACCCGACTCATGGCCGAGATGGATCGCTGCGCCATCACCACCTTCTGTGCCCCGCCCACCGTGTGGCGCATGCTCATCCAGGCGGACCTACGGGCGTTGCGCACCGCGCCGCGGGAGGTCGTCGCGGCGGGTGAGCCGCTCAACCCGGAGGTCATCGAGCGGGTACGGCGCGATTGGGGGGTGACCATCCGAGACGGGTTCGGACAGACCGAGACGGCCGTGCAGGTCGCCAACACGCCGGGCCAGCCGCTAAAGACCGGGTCCATGGGGCGGCCCACGCCCGGCTTCGCTGTCGTGCTCCTCGACCCGGTCACCGGCGCCCCCGCCGACGAGGGCGAGATCTGCCTCGACCTCTCCCGTCGCCCGGTGGGTCTGATGACCGGTTACGCGGGTGACCTGGAGCGCACCGCCGAGGCGATGGCCGATGGCTACTACCGCACCGGCGATATCGGCGCCCGCGACGCGGACGGCTACATCACCTATGTGGGCCGCGCCGACGATGTGTTCAAGGCGTCCGACTACAAGATCTCGCCGTTTGAGCTGGAGAGCGCCCTGCTCGAACACGAGGCCGTTGCCGAGGCCGCCGTGGTGCCCGCGCCCGATCCGGTGCGGCTGTCCGTGCCCAAGGCGTATGTGGTGCTGGCCGAGGGCTGGGAGCCGGGGCCCGAGACCGCTCAGGCGCTGTTCGCGCATTCCCGGGCGGTGTTGGCGCCCTACAAACGGGTGCGGCGCATCGAGTTCGCCGACCTGCCCAAGACCGTTTCCGGAAAGATCCGCCGCATCGAATTGCGCGAGCGCACCGCCCAGGGTGGCGGCGTCGCCGAATACCGTGAGGAGTCCCCATGACCGGCCCCACCGCGACCGGCCCCAGCACCGACACCACCCCGCCCGCCGCGGGCGAGCCCACCCGAGGTGGCGGCGCGGCAACGGGGCTCACCACGACGACGACGGCCGCTGGTGTCGCCGCGCAGCCCGGGCCGCAGCGACACGCCGAGCCCACCTCCGTGGGCCAGTCCCTGGCCCCCGGGCGGGTCGAGTCGGGCCAGTCCCCGCCCCAGCTCTCGTACGCCAGTGGCGCCGGCGATATCCCGCTGATCGGCGAGACCATCGGCGCCAACCTGGATGCCGCCATCGCCCAGTTCGGCGACCGCGAGGCGCTGGTGGACGTGGCCAGTGGGCGGCGTTGGACCTACGCCGAGCTCGGCACGGCGGTGGATGAGGTCGCGCTCGGCCTGATGGCCAAGGGCGTCGGCAAGGGTGACCGGGTGGGCATCTGGGCGATCAACTGCCCGGAGTGGGTCCTTGTGCAGTACGCGACGGCCAGGATTGGCGCGATCATGGTTAACATCAACCCGGCCTACCGCGTCCATGAGCTGCGGTACGTCCTGGAGCAGGCCGGCATTCACGTCCTGGTCTCCTCCATCGAGCACAAGACCAGCGACTATCGGCGCATGGTCGAGCAGGTCCGCGCCGACTGCAAGGCGCTGCGCGACGTCGTCTACATCGGCGCCCCCACCTGGGACGGCCTGGTGCGCGCAGGCGCCTCGGTGCCGCCCGAGCGGCTCGCCGAGCGGCAGGCCCGGTTGAGCTGCGATGACCCGGTGAACATCCAGTACACATCGGGCACAACCGGCTTCCCCAAGGGCGCGACCCTCTCGCACCACAACGTCCTCAACAACGGCTTCTTCGTCGGGGAGATGGTCGGCTACACCGAGAAGGACCGGGTCTGTGTGCCGGTGCCCTTCTACCATTGCTTCGGCATGGTGATGGGCAATCTCGGGGTCACCAGCCACGGCGCGTGTGTGGTGATCCCGGCGCCTACCTTCGACCCGGTCGCCACCTTGCACGCGGTCGAGCGGGAGCGGTGCACCTCGTTGTACGGGGTGCCGACGATGTTCATCGCCGAGCTGAACCTCCCCGACTTCGCCACGTACGACCTGTCCACGCTGCGCACCGGCATCATGGCCGGCTCGCCGTGTCCGGTGGAGGTGATGCGGCGGGTGGTGGCCGAGATGCACATGGACGAGGTTGCCATAGCGTACGGAATGACCGAAACATCACCAGTTTCCACGCAGACCCGGGTCGATGACGACCTGGAGCGCCGCACCGCCACCGTTGGCCGGGTGATGCCCCACATCGAGATCAAGGTGGTGGACCCCGCCATGGGGGTGATCGTGCCCCGCGGCGAGCCCGGTGAGCTGTGCACCCGCGGCTACTCGGTGATGCTCGGCTACTGGGAGGAGCCCGAGCGCACCGCGGAGGTGATCGATGCGGCGCGGTGGATGCACACGGGAGATCTGGCGGTGATGCGTGATGACGGTTATGTGCAGATCGTCGGCCGGATCAAGGACATGATCATTCGGGGTGGGGAGAACGTTTACCCGCGCGAGATCGAGGAGTTCCTCTACTCGCATCCGAAGATCGCCGACGTGCAGGTGGTGGGCGTGCCGGATGAGAAGTACGGGGAGGAGATCGCCGCCTGCGTCATCCTGCGCGACAGCGCGAACCCGCTCACCCGCGACGAGCTCGCACGCTTTTGCCGGGGCCGCCTGGCGCACTACAAGGTGCCGCGCTACCTGCGGCTGGTCGAGTCCTTCCCGATGACCGTCAGCGGCAAGGTCCGCAAGGTCGAACTGCGCGAAGAGGTTGCGCGCGCCCTCGTCCCCGAGCAGTCGCCGGCCCCGGCGGAACCCGGGGCTCCGGCCCCGCGCCGGTCCGTCGCCGAGGGGGCGCGCCGCCCATGACCTTGTCGTATGCGAGTGGCCCCGGCGGCAACGTGCCGCTGACCGGCGAGACGATCGGCGCGGCGCTGGCCGATACGGTCGCGCGGCACGGCGGCCACGAAGCGCTGGTGGAGGCGTCGAAAGACCGTCGCTGGAGCTATGCCGAACTGGATCAGGCGGTGACCGGCGTCGCCCGCGGGCTGCTTGCGTACGGGGTGCTGGCGGGCGATCGGATCGGCCTGTGGGCACCGAGCAGCGCCGAGTGGGTGATGGTCCAACTCGCCGCCGCCCGGGTCGGCGCCATCTTGGTCAGCCTCAATCCGGCCTATGCGGTCGGAGAGTTGGCGTACGCACTTGGCCAGAGCGGGGCGAGCGTGCTGATCGCCGCCAGTGAGCATCGCGGCACCGACTGCCGGGCGGTGGTGAGCAAGACGCGGGCCAACTGCCCGGAGCTGCGCACGGTCGTGCACCTGGACGACGCCTCCTGGCACGCCCTCCTCGCGGCGGGCGAGCAACTGCCCATGAGCCAACTGGTAGCACGCGAGGCCACGTTGAGCTGTGATGACCCCATCAACATCCAGTACACGTCGGGCACCACCGGCTTTCCGAAGGGAGCGACGCTCTCCCACCACAGCATCCTCAACAACGCCCGACTCACCGGCGCCCTGCTGCGCTACACCGAGCGCGACCGCATCTGCGTATCAGTGCCGCTCTACCACACCTTCGGCATGGTGGTCGGCGTGCTTGCCGCTGTTGGCCATGGAGCGTGCGTGGTGATCCCGGCGCCGACGTTCGACCCGGCCGCCACGCTGTACGCGATCGAGCGGGAGCAGTGCACCGCGTTGTACGGCGTGCCGACGATGTTCATCGCCGAACTGAACCACCCCGACTTCGCCACCCGCGACCTGTCCACGCTGCGCACCGGCATCATGGGCGGCTCACCGTGCCCCGCCGAGGTGGTGAAGCGCGTCATCGCCGAGTTGCATATGGATGAGGTCGCCGTAGCGTACGGAATGACCGAAACCTCTCCGATCGCCACCCAGACCCTGCTTCCGACGGCGGCGGACAGCGAGGTGGAGATGCTGGAGCGGCGCACCCAGACGGTCGGCGTGGTCCATCCGCATCTGGAACTCAAGGTCATCGACCCGGCGACCAGGTTGACCCTGCCCCGTGGCGAACGCGGCGAACTGTGCGTACGCGGTTACAGCGTCATGCTCGGCTACTGGGAGGAGCCCGAGCGCACCGCGGAGGTGATCGATGCGGCGCGGTGGATGCACACGGGGGATCTGGCAGTGATGCGTGCTGACGGTTATGTGCAGATCGTCGGCCGGATCAAGGACATGATCATTCGGGGTGGGGAGAACATCTACCCGCGCGAGGTCGAGGAGTTCTTGCACACCCATCCGAAGATCGCCGATGTGCAGGTGGTGGGCGTGCCGGATGAGAAGTACGGGGAGGAGATCGCCGCCTGCGTCATTCTGGCGCCAGGCGCACAGACGCTGACGGTCGAGGAGGTCGCCACGTACTGCGATGGCCACCTCGCCCGCTTCAAGACCCCGCGCCTGGTACGGATCATCGGTGCCTTTCCGCTGACCGCCAGCGGAAAGGTCCGCAAGGGGCAACTGCGCGAGGAGACCATCAAGGGGTTGCGCGCCGGCTGATGGCGCACTGTGCGGGCGCGCGGAGGCGCGGGCGCCGGCGTGCGGGGGTGAGGGAGCGGGCGTGCGGGCTCGGGCGTGCGCTGGCCGTGGGCGCGTTGGGCCAGGCACGCCGCTCACTCCTCGGGCGGGCCCATCCGGATCAGGTCGTCCGCCGGGTCGTTGACCGGCTGTGGCGTACCGGTGAGGTCCATGACGAACAGCGGCAGATAGAGCTCGTCCGCGCGGGATCTCGCATGGCGCGCGTACCCCGCCAGCGAGAAGAAGACGCTGACGGCCGCCTCGCTCAAGCCGTGCAGCCACAGGCACTCGATATCGCGGACACCGGTGGGCCGGGTGGTGGGATCGACCTGGGCGACGATACCGGGACCGCGCAGGTCAACGCCGGACGGGGCGCGGTCCTCCACCTGTCGCAGGCTCGTGAAGCCGAGCCACTTGAGGTACTGCCCGGCGGCGGTCACCACGTCCCGGCCGGTACGGATGGTTACCGGCTGGAACGCGGGGCGCAGCACCGCCGAGCTCGGTGCGGCATGCGCGGTGATGGCGCTCGCCGTGCCCGCGCCGCCGCTGGGCGGCAGAATCGGCCCGGTCTCCTCCGGCGCCTCGGCCACCGGCAGCCATATCACCGTGCCACAGGGACAGCCGAGTTCGGGGTGGGGCCAGTGGTCCCTGCGCCCACAGGAGTGGCAGCGCACCGCGACCCACGAGTCCTCCCAGGTGCGATGCTGCAACCGGGCGACGGGGCCGGGCAAGACCGGCAGGGTCAGTGGTGCACCGCACGCGCAGGGAAAGGTGGGCGGCGTGAACGAGTGCTCACGGCTGCACGCCGGGCACCGCACCGGCACGCTCTTGGCCATCGTCGGCTCCAGCAGGACACATGGAACAGGTGAATAGGTACGGGCCTATCGTCCACGATGTGCGGGGCGTTGGGGAGACGCCGAGCGGGTTTCGGCCGTAGCCTTCCACGACTTGTGCGTACTTGGGCGTCGATACTCGGGGCGCGTGGGGCGTACAGGAGTGAAGTGGTGTGCGCCGGCGTACGGCATGACGGACACGGCGCGCCGTGCTGACCACCCCCGCATCCGCGAGGGCGTCAGCGAGGCGGACGGCGGGCGTGCCGCCGGTGGCGGCCAGCCGGTCGAGCTTGGCCTGCTCCAGCGTGCAACCGCGCACGGGGCAGCCGGTCTCGTCATTGTCTGCGCGCAGTAGGTTGGGCCGGGTGAGACTCAGGGTTGAATGCACCACCGAGCCGCTTGATCTGGACCAGACGCCGCCACATGCGGTAGTGGCGCGGGAGGTCGTACGCGCCGCTGACCTCGACGCGGTCGATGCCAGCCCGTTCGACAACACTGCTGAGGGGCGCTCCGATGCCGTCCTTACGGCCGTGGCCACGCCGCTCCGCAGCTCCATCGATGCCGGCGCGCCGCGGGTGCCGCGGGTGCCGGTACAGGTCAACGTCGTAGAGGAGGGCGAGGCGTGACCGAGGCCAGGGAGCACCCGCTCGTCGCCGCGGTCAAGCCACTCATCGACGCCATGGGCGGCGAGATGATGCCGCCCGAGCGCGCCGATGGCGACGACGTCGTGCTCTCGTGGGAGGGCCGGGAAGTCCTCGCCGTACGGCTACCGCATCTGTCCGACTCGCTCGACCACATCCTGGCCGAGTTGGAGCGGCGGCACGGCATGCCGCTCGCGGACCTGGACCGCACGTCCAAGCAGTCAGTGGTACGCGTCCTGGAGACGCGCGGCGTGTTCGCCGTACGCCATGGCGTGGAGACGGTCGCCACCGCACTCGGGGTGAGCCGCTTCACCGTCTACAACTACCTGAACAGGGAGTCGAGTAGCCGGGGCCAGGGCTGACGCGAAGCCGCGGGCCGGGCACGAAGGCGGGCGGGTGTGTGGGGGTGGGGGCGTGGTGGGATGGGTTGGGGGGGCGTGGCGTGGGTTCAGGCCCGGTGAGCGCCCTGGTTGATGACGAACGCGGGCGCCTTCATGACCGCCGCGCTCAGCGCGGTCACGACCGCTGTCGAGTCCGTCTCGTGGGCGTGTGCCCAGCGGCACTGGTGCCGGGGCTCGCACGGGCATGAGCTCGCATCGCCGTCCGCCCCATGGACGTGATGGCCGACAGACCAGCCACCATCTACCACGAGGGTCAGGTCTTCGGGGAAGTCGATCGCGGCGGGCCGCTGCTCCACAGCGAGTACGCGGTGTGCGTTCGGCAACTCCAGGCCGAGCGCGTACGCTACCCGCCCCGCGGCTGCCATCACCTGCTCGCCGGGCCGCAGGATGACGCTCGGCACCTGCCACGGGCTGGCATCGTCACGGGTCTGGAGAACGCGCGGCCAGCCCGCCGACACGTCATTGGGTGCCGCGGGGGTCGGTGGTTTCCACACCAGCAGGGCCACGCGCACCGTCGTCACGACGCTCCTTCGGTGTTCCGACGAATCTCCGCCAGGTCCAGCCCGCATTCCTCGGGCGTCTTGCCGTTGTTGGTCATCAGCCCGGCCTTGTCCGCCCCGTCCAACCAGCAAAAGGCGCCGGGCCCGGCGAGTGCGTCCAGGGTGAGTTGTACGCGGTGGGGATTGGGCCGCAGGTTGCCGTGTTCCAGCTCGTCCGGGTCGAACAGGGCGGTTTCGTAGGCGAGTTGGAATTCGATGTCCGTCACCTGCTCCCACCCGCATACGGGATCGGACGCGTTGGTGCTGGTGCTGGTGCTGGTGCCGGTGCCGGTGCCGACTTCGGCGTGGGTGCTGGCGTCGGCGAGAAAGAACCGGAGCGTGGCGCCGTTGCTCAGGCGTACGGCGTGCTGCCCTGTCAGGGTGAGGTGCCTGGCGCTGATCATGCGTCGCTCACCTTCTCCTCACCCTGGTGCGCCTGGCGCCGGTGGTTGTGCAGCGCTTCCACTGCCTTGTGGTATCGCGGCCAGTCCCGCACCGTGTGGGCACGGTCCCGGAGGGTGATCACCGCGCGACACCGGGCGCACGGGGTGGCCGTGGGTTCGCTGGCGGCGTCCTCTACCAAGGGCACGTCGGCAGCCAACTGGTCTTGCCGGGCCAGCAGTTGCGTCAACTTGGCATCCGCCGGTTCGGGCGCTGGGGGCCAGTGCTCGGGGAGCTGGATCATCGGCGTGCCCCCTGACGGTAGTTGTCGTGGCGAAGCCGCTGACGCGGAGGCCGCGCGTCAGCCGTATCGGTGAGCTGCCTTGCCCGCGTTGCTGCGGGACCGCCGGGGTCAGGGGGCTTGGGGGATGTGTGCTTCCGAGACACAGTCCGCTCCTCTCTGTAGCGAATCCACTACCAGGGGTGTTGAGAGTCACCTAAGATCGGGAGCTATTCAAGCTTTCGAGGTGGGACGAAAGGTGGGTGATCACCCGTTGAACCGCAAGGAGTTGAACCCTGACAGCTCCCCACAAGCAGCCTTCGGAGCTCGTCTGCGCAGCTCACGTGAGAAGCGCGGTTGGACGCAGGATGAACTGGCCAAGCGGATGGAATACTCCAGCACGCACATCTCCTCAGTCGAAACTGGGCACAAACCCCCAACCTTGCGCCTATCGCGTAGTGCGGACCTCGCGCTGGGCAGCGGAGATGCGTTCGAGCGCGAGTATCGCGAGATTCGGCACGGCAGTTTGCTGGAGGGCTTTCCGGAGTACGTCGGGCACGAAGGCCGGGCAGTCGAGATCCGGCTGTATGAGATCGGGATCATTCCCGGACTGATGCAGACGCCGGAGTACGCACGTGTGTTGGCGGACAGCGCGGTGCGGCGAGGAACCATCACTCACGATCAGGCAGCCGAGCGAGTATCCGTCCTAGCGGAGCGGCAAGCGGCGCTGGAGCGGCTTCGGGCACCTACGGTTTTCGTAGTGATGGACGAGAGCTGCATCCGGCGCCCCGTGGGCGGGCCCGCGGTGATGGACGCACAGCTTGAGAGGCTGGTCGAGTTCGCCAAGCGGGCCACCACCGTGCTTCAGGTGGCGCCGTTCGCCATAGGGGAGCGCCGACCGTTCGACCTGCCGGTCACTCTGCTGACGCTGCCCGACCGGTCAGTCATGGCCTACGCGGAGTCCCAGGCCCAGGGGTGCCTGGACCGTGACAGCACGGCGGTGCTTCCTATGCTCTCCACATACCATCAACTACAGGCGGAAGCGCTCTCGCAGGCGGATTCTGTGGCCATGATCAACGACGTATTGAAGGGGCACCAATCGTGACAACCGACGATCCCCGCTGGATCAAGTCCAGCTACAGCAACAATGGCGGCCAGTGCGTGGAGGTCGCCGCCAATCTCGTCTCGCTCGGCACCGTGCCGGTCCGCGACAGTAAGGACCCTAGCGGTCCTGCCCTGGCCTTCGAGCCGGAGGCGTGGGCCGCGTTCGTGAGCGCGGTCAAGCACGGCGAACTCTCCGCCTGACGCGCCTTTACGGATACGAGCCCCGGCCACGGGACCTTGGGTTCTCGTGGCCGGGGCTCTGCCGTTCGCCCGGTGAAGTTCGGCGCCTACGTGAGCCGCTGCTCTCGCCCTTCCGCCACGTCACCGGTTGTGACCCAGCCACGTGCCGTAGCTGTTGAACGAGTTCGAGATGCGCCGCTTGGCCGCTTCGAGGCCGGCGTACGTCTCGCGCACCGTGGGGTAATAGCGCGTCTGCTGCGGAGCGAGCTTGCGAGCCTCTATGAGGCTCTTGAACGCCGCGTCCGGCTGGCCGGCCCACATCTGGGCCTGGGCCAACTCCGCGTGATGGTGCGCTAGTCGCGACGATGGCCAGTCGGCGGGGAACACCGTGTCCTTGGCCGACTTCACTGCCTCGGGGTACAGGTCCAGCTCAGCGAGGACGCTGACCCGGTGGACTTCGACGTTGGTCGGTCCGAACGAGAGCCAGTGGACCCTCTCCGCGCGGCCGGTTCGCTCGGCGATGCGGTGCGCCTCCAGCAGGTGTTCCTCGGCGGCGTTCTTGTCCTTGTCGCGACCGGCCAGCACGGCCGCGCCGAGGTGAAGTTGGCCTTTCAGAACGTCCTTCACCCGCCCGGGCTCCGCTTGGCCCAGCACGCCCATGCCGAGTGTGATCAGCCGCTTGCCGGTGCGGTAGTCGCTCGCGCGCAGGTAAGCCAAGGCCCGCAGGTACTGCCGCATACCGCTGAGCACGGGATCAGACGCGCGCTGCGCTGCCCAGCCCAGCCGGTCAAGTGCAGTGCTGCACAGGTCAGGGAAGCCGAGTTTGGTTGTCACGTCGTAAGCGGTCCGGTACAGACTGGCGAGTACCGTCCACGCCTGGTCGCTCGGAAGCGTGTGCACGGTTGTCGTCGTCTCGTGCAGAAGGGCCGGGAGGCCTGCCGCGACCCTTTTGATCTCCGTGGCCCGGACCAAGGCGCAGAGTTGGTCGGCAGCGTTGCGCAGCTCATCAAGGGAGCGGGGGGGCGACGTCTGGGTCGGGGCCCAGATCGTAGATGTTCAGTGCCTCCCGAATGGGCTGTATCCACCCGTCCAACTGGTCTTGGCGAAGCTCCTCCAGGTAGGGCTGGCCGGTGAGCCTCGTCACGGGCACGGACAGCGCTCGCGCCAAAGCCCCTAACACGGACGGGCTGGCAGGCAGCCGTTCCTGTTCGATCTTGGTCAGCGTCGAGTACGAGACCGTCGAGAGGTCTGCGAGAGCGCGTTGCGTCAGATGGCGCGTCTTGCGTTCATGCGCGATGCGGGCGCCGGTGCTGTTGAGGATGGGCGGTGGGGCCACGGGGCATCTCCTCCTTGAGGAAAAGTACCTCGTACCTGACCGCCGCTGATCCGTGCCTCGTGCGGTCGTGTTCGGGCGGCGTCTGTGACCGTGATCAACGATGCAGTGAAGGGGCACCAACCGTGACAACCAATGATCCCCGCTGGTTCAAGTCCAGCTACAGCAACAACGGCGGCGCGTGCGTTGAGGTCGCCGTCAATCTCGTCTCGCGTGGCATTGTGCCGGTCCGCGACAGTAAGGACCCCAGCGGTCCTGCCCTGGCGTTCGAGCCGGGGACGTGGTCCGCGTTTGTCGGTGCGGTCAAGAGTGGCGAGCTGTCCGTCTGACGCGTCCCCACGGACACGAGCCCCGGCCACGGAAGAGCGGTCGGGGCTCTGTCGTACCGCCGATGAGGGGCGGGGCTGCCTGGTCGTCGGCGGACACCCCGCTGTGCTCGCTCAGTTCGGCATTCGCCATCGCTTGCATCCCAATATGGATAGTGTCACTATCGACATACGGATAGCAACACTATCCATCGACGGTGGGGAGTGTGACATGGGTGCAGCACCGATAGCGGGGCGGGTCACGGCGGCGGCCGAGGGGGATGTGGTGGTCTTCCTCATCGGGATGCGGATCAACCGGTGGCGGGCGGTGCGCCACTGGCTGCCCGTCGCCATGGCCATGCCGCGCATGCTCAAGGAGCTCGCGCGCGAGAGGGGTATTGGGCTGCTGGCCTACCGGGCGTACACGGCCGGGCCGCGTACCTTCACGGTCGTGCAGCACTGGGAGTCGCGCGAGAAGTTGCTCGCCTACGCCGCGGCAGTGGAACGGCACCACCACCCCGCCTGGGGGGCGTTCAATCGCCGTGCGCGGAGCGCTGCGGGGAGTGTTGGCATCTGGCACGAGACGTACATCGTGCCGGCGGGCTCGTACGAGTCGATCTACAACGCCATGCCGCCCATCGGGCTCGGGGAGGCCCATGGGGTTGAGCCGGTTGGGCGGCGGGGCGAGCGGGCGGCGGATCGGCTCGCGGGCTCATGGCTTCGGGTTGATCGGTTCGGCCGCAGCTGAGCGGCTCGTGAGCGGGCGGTTGCGGGCCGGCAGAGCGACGACCTTCGTCGCAAGAGTCTCAACAAACTGTTGACGGGGTGTGGCGTGGGGAGTTAGCTGTCCGCAACGCAACGCAACGCAACGCAACGCAACGCGCCGCGCTGTCCCGCCTTTTCTCTCCTCTCTCTTGTCTCTCTTGCCCCGCACCGCGCGGCGCCCGTTGCCTCGGGCCTCTCCATTCCGTACCCGCTGCCCCGGGCCTCTTCCTTTTTTCCCTCGGTTTGACGACGGAGCAGATGAGGAACGCGGTGCGGCAGCGGAGCGACGACGCGCCGGAACGTGAACGCGAGACCGTCCGCGGCGAACTCGGCAAGAACCACCGCATCCGGCTGGCCCGCCTGTTGGCAGCAGGGCCGAGCGGACCGGCCGAAGCCGACGCAGACCAAGGAGCCGCCGTATGAGCACCGACACCACCGCATCGGTGTCCACTCACATCCTGGACACCAGCGTGGGTAGACCGGCCGCTTCGGTCAGCGTCGAGTTGTCTACCCGGACATCACCCCACGGCGCATGGACGGTGCACGGCACCTCGGCAACCGATGCCGATGGGCGGTGCGAGGACCTGCCGCCGCTGCCGGAAGGCGTGGCCCACGTGCGCCTGCACTTCGATGTTGGGTCCTACTTCGCCACCCAGGCCGACGGCCCAGGCAGCCCAACCAGCCCAACCAGCGTGCCCGGTGCAGCCAGCGCAGCAGCCCGCACCGCGGCCGAGGCACAGCAGGACGCCCCTCGCGCAAGGGACAGCGGAGCGTTCTTCCCGGAGGTGGCGGTCGCGTTCGCCGTCACGCCGGGCGAGCACTACCACGTGCCGCTGCTGCTCAATCCGTTCGGCTACTTCGTATACCGAGGGAGCTAGCACCGACATGTCCGCTGCATTCCCGACCGGCCGCCCCGGCGCACGCTTCGGCGCTGCCCGACCCGGGCCCGTCGTGCTCGGGCAAAACCAGTACGGCAAGGCCGAGAACCGGGTCGTGAAGATCACCCGGGAGGGCGCCACCCACCACATCAAGGACCTCAATGTCTCGGTCGCCCTCTCCGGCGACATGGAGGAGGTGCACCTGTCCGGCGGCAATGCCCACGTGCTGCCGACCGACACCATCAAGAACACCGTGTTCGCGTTCGCCAAGAAGCATGGCATCGAGTCGGCCGAGCAGTTCGGCATCCACCTCGCCCGGCACTTCGTCACCAGCCAGGAACCGATCAAGACGGCGCGCATTCGGATCGAGGAATACACCTGGGAGCGCATCGAGACCTCCGATGGCAACTCCCGCTTCGTCGGCGCGGACGAGGTCAAGCACTCCTTCGTACGCTCGGGTCAGGAGGTGCGTACCACCCAGATCGCCTACGACGGCACGTCCTGGCAGGTGGTCTCCGGGCTCAAGGACCTCACCGTGCTGAACTCCACCAACTCGGAGTTCTGGGGCTACATCAAGGACAAGTACACGACCTTGCAGGAGGCGTACGATCGCATCCTGGCCACCGAGGTGCATGCTCGCTGGCGCTACCACTGGTCCAGTGACGAGGACCGGATGCCGCAGTGGGACCGCTGTTACGCACAGACGCGCAAGCATCTGCTCCAGGCCTTCGCCGAGACCTACAGCCTCTCCCTCCAGCAGACCCTCTACCAGATGGGTTCGCGGGTGATCGACAGCCGGCAGGACGTGGACGAGATCCGTCTCTCGCTGCCCAACATGCACCATTCCCTCGTGGACTTGGAGCCGTTCGGGTTGGCGAACGACAGCGCGGATGGCGCCGTGTACTACGCGGCGGACCGTCCGTACGGCCTGATCGAGGCGACCATCTTGCGCGACGGTGCGACCCAGGCGATACCCGTGGACCTCACCAACCTCTGACCGCCGCGGCCCCCTAACGCCCCCGGCCGCGCCACCAGTTCCCGCGCTGGCGGCGGGGCCGTTCCGCCAGGGGACCGTTCCGCCAGTGAAGCCCGCCGTCCACCAGCAGCTCTTTCCTCGTCTCGGCACCCGAGGCAGCCGGCTCGGCGGCCCTATCAGCCGCCGCAGCCAGACCCGGCCCCGGCACCCACGCCTTCTCCCGGGCCCTGCCGTGCCCGCACTCGCTCAGACGACCACGAGGAAGCCCCTATGGCAGCCATCGGCAGTCCCACCAGATTCGGCAGGCCCGATAGGCCCGTCAGGTTCACCAGGACCAGGGATCTCGGCTGTGTGCGGCCGTGGTTCGTACGCCGGGGAGGACGCGGCGAGCGCGCCGGCGCGCATGGCCATCGAGAACTGCGCCATCGCCACGGTGGACGCACTGGACACCGAGCACGCCTCGGGACAGGTGGTCGTCACCGGGCATCGCATCGAGTCGGTGGGCCCGGAGCCGCCCCCGGCGACCTGGTGGGCGTGGCTCGTCGGGTGGACGGCACGGGTCATCTCGCCACCCCCGGGCTGGTCAACACCCACCACCACTTCTACCAGTGGCTCACCAGGGGGCTGGCGCAATACGCCAACCTCTTCGACTGGCTTGTCGCGCTCTACCCCACGTCGGCGAACTGTCTTGTGTAGCAGCAGTGTTGGCTCGCTGAAGGGCGTACGGCCGCACACCCATGGCTCCGAGATGGTGCAGGAGGAGCGATTCTGCGAGGAAGTCTTCGGGATGGCGCCGACTGGTGCATCGCACGGCATCACCGCTCCTCATCCCGCCCCGCACGCGCACTCCGGGCTCGAACAGGGCGAGAACGCGCGGATCGTTGCCACCGCCACCGCCACCGCCACCGCCACCGCCACCGCCACCGCCACCGCCACCGCCACCGCCATCGGCATTGGCCTGATTCCGATTGCGGCGCCGGTCTTTACCGCGCCTTCCCCGCGGACCTGTTGGCCGTCCTGGACTTCGGTATCAGCACCGGCTGCATCGTGGCCGTGGTGCTCAACGTGGTCGTCAACCACCTCGGCAGGCCAACGCCGCACCCCGCGGAGAGAGCGGACGGGGTACCGCAGCAGCCGGTGCCCGCCCCTGCCGTGCACTGACTCCGTGACTGCCCGCGCCGGGGGCTCCGGCCAGGCAGCGGCTCACCCGGGGCGCGGTCTGGCGCGGGTGGCGGATCGGGCGGCTGAGGGTGCCGTACGGTGACCCGCCCAGCGCCAGGCCAGGGAGGCACCGGCGGCCACCTGGGGCAGTAATGGCCGGCGGGTGGAGGGCAGCCCCCACCTGGGCCCGCAGGTTCCGCACCACCGCGCGTTGGTCTGGACCTGGCTATTGTCCCGGGCGTACCACGGGTCCAAGCTCGCTGCATGGACCTGGAGATGCGACATCTGAGGGCGATCCGGACGATAGCCGAAGCGGGTAGCCTCACCCGGGCCGCCGCCGTGCTCGGGCTCGCCCAACCCGCCCTGAGCGCACAGTTGAAGCGAATCGAAAGCACCCTGGGCGGCCGGCTGTTCGAGCGTGGCCGCTACGGAGTGCGGACCACCGCCCTGGGCGATTTCGTGCTGGACCGCGCCCGTATCCTGCTCCCCGCCGTGAGCCAACTGCAACAGGAGGCCGTACGGCTCACCCAGGAGGGCGGGCGCCCGCACGCCTTCCGGCTCGGCGGCACCCACGGCCCGCTGCTCGGGGGAGTGGTGGATCGGCTGGCCGCCGCCCATCCGGAGATGCAGGTGACCACCCGTATCTCCTGGTCGGAACGGGAGATCGCGGCCTCAGTGGCGGGTGGGCGGCTGAACTTTGCGTTGATCGGCACCTGCGGTGAGAGCACGCCTCCCGAGCCGGATCGGCTGGTTTGGCGTCAGTTCGCGGCCGACCCGGTCTTCATCCTGCTCAGTGAGGAGCACCCGCTGGCCGGGCAACCGGAAGTGAACCTGGCCGACCTCGCCAACGAGGCATGGGCCGATGTGCCAGGCGACGGCTGTTTTTGGGAGTGCTTCACCGCGGCTTGCACCCGAGCCGGGTTCCGCCCCAGTCGTGTCTACGAAACCGACACCGCCTCGTGTGTGTATCTGGCCCAGGTCGGCCGCGCCGTAGGTCTGTGTCGTGCCACCTTGCCCACTCCGCCCGGCCTGGTGACCAAGGCGCTGACCGGTACGCCGCTGATGTGGCGTCACCTCATCGGCTGGGACCCGTACGGCTTTGCGGCGCAGGTCGCGCCCGATGTGGTGGCGCACGCCCACGCGGCACACACCGAGGCCGCCGCCCGCAGCGAGAGCTACACGGCCTGGCTCGCCACGCACGGTACGGACGCCTCGGGCCCCGCCCCGGGCGCCCTCCCGGAGCCGTCCCTGCCGTGCGGAAGATCCCTGCCGTGACGGGTAAGGACAGCTGCCGTGCAGACAAAAGGGCTTGCGCATGTCAGGTCCATACCATTGGGGAGGGGGAAAACTGGAATCTTCTGCGGGACAGATCGCGCCACTTACGGTTTCGGCAACCCCCACCGAATCCGAGGAGACTCCCCATGCCCCACAGACACGCCACCATCGCGTGTGCCGCGGCAGCGGCGGTCGGCGCGCTCGCCCTGAGCCTGCTGCCCGGAACAGCCTCCGCCCGGCCGGCCGACCAGGCCGCGCCTTCGTCGGCAGCAGCGACCCTGCGCGTCGCCGACACCTCCCCCGTCGTCCTCGCTGCCATGCAGCGTGACCTGGGCCTGAGCAGCCCAGCGCAGGCCAAGCAGCGGCTGATTAACGAGGCCGACGCAGGCGCCATCGCCGGCCGACTCCAGCAGTCCCTGGGCGGCGACTTCGCCGGCGCCTGGGTGAGCGGCGCGGACTCCGCGACGCTCACCGTGGCCACCGCGGACCGCTCCGAGCTGGCCGCGATCACTGCCAAGGGCGCGCGCGCCAAGCTCGTACCGCACACGCTCGCCGAACTGGACGCCGCCAAGGCCAAGCTGGACCGCGCCGCGGTGAAGAGCGGCTCGGTCGACGCCCCGATCTGGTCCGTGGACGTCCGCTCCAACACCGTCGTGATCCACGCGGTCAAGAAGTCCGCCGCGCAGAAGCTGATCAGCGCCAGTGGCGTCAACAGCGATCTCGTCCGCGTCGAGTCCACCACCGAACGCCCCCGTCCGCTCTATGACATCAGGGGCGGCGACGCGTACTACATGAACGGCAGCGGACGCTGTTCCGTCGGCTTCGCCATCACCCGCGGTACGACGGAGGGCTTCGCCACCGCGGGTCACTGCGGCCGTGCCGGCACCACGACGACCGGCTTCAACCAGGTGAGCCAGGGCTCGTTCCAGGCGTCCACCTTCCCCGGCCGTGACACGGCCTGGGTCGCGACCAACAGCAACTGGAAGGCGACGCCGTTCGTCGCCAGCCAGGGCCAAAACGTCCAGGTCGCGGGCTCGACCCAGTCGGCAGTCGGCGCCTCGATCTGCCGCTCCGGCTCCACCACCGGCTGGCACTGCGGCACCATCACGCGACACAACACCAGCGTCACCTACCCCGAGGGCACCATCAGCGGCGTGACGCAGACGACGGTCTGCGCCGAGCCTGGTGACTCGGGCGGCTCGTACATCTCCGGTAGCCAGGCGCAGGGCGTCACCTCCGGTGGCTCCGGTGACTGCCGCAGCGGAGGCACCACCTTCCACCAGCCGATCAACCCCCTGATCCAGGGCTACGGACTGACCCTGAAGACCACCACCGATGGCCCCGGCCCCGGCCCCGGCCCGGGTGAGGGCACCTGGGCCGCAGGCACCGTCTACAAGGCGGGCGACCAGGTCACCTACAACGGCGGCACCTACCGCTGCATCCAGCCGCACCAGGCCCAGCCCGGCTGGGACCCGGTGAGCGCCCCGGCGCTATGGCAGAGGGTCTGATCGAAAGGTCCCACGGTGGCTGCACATCTGACCGGCCCAGAGCGCATCAGGACACCGGTACAGATGTGTGACCGGCCCCAGGGCGGCTGAGCAGCGCCCAGGCCAACGACCATTGCCGAGGGAGAAAGCGGGCGGTGCGGGACTGAGGGGTCCCGCACCGCCCGGCCTTCGTATTACCGGTTACCGGCCCCGCTCGACGTTCGTACCGCCCGGCCTTCGTAGCGCCGGGCTTTCGTACGGCTGGTGCCGCCCGGCCGCCGCACCGCGCCCACCGGGTGGACCAGCCGGCTCAGTCCAGCAGTTCGTAGGCGGGCAGCGGCAGGAAGTCCACGTAATCCTCGTCGAGTGCGACGCGTAGCAGCAGGTCGTGCGCCCGCTGCCAGGCGCCGGCGGCGAACGCGTCGTCATCTACCTCCGTGCGGATGGCGCCCAATTCCCTGGTCGCGACCTCGCGCACCAGGTCGGCGGTGACCCGCTCGCCGTTGTCGAGGACAACCCCGGCGTTGCTCCACTGCCAGAGCTGCGAACGGGAGATCTCGGCGGTGGCCGCGTCCTCCATCAGAGGGAAGATGGCCACGGCGCCGAGCCCGCGCAGCCACGCCTCGATGTACCTGACGCCCACCTGCACCGCGTTGACCAGCCCCGGGTACGTCGGACTGGCGTCCAGCGAGTCGATGGCGATGAGCTCGGCAGCGGTCACCGAGACATCCTCGCGCAGCCGGTCCTTTTGGTTCGGCCGCTCGCCAAGGACCTGGTCGAAGCAGCCGTCGATCCGTAGGTGCCGCTCCTCCAGGTGCCAGCCGCGCGGTCGCATCACCACCGTCGCCAGCTCATCGGCGGGGCGCAGGACGTAAGTCTTGCCGTCGGGGCTGGTGAAGTCGATGCGTCGCGCATAGGCGTCCAGCAGGTTGAGCTGGCCTGAGATTACGTTCCCCCAGGTGGGTGCCGACGCGTCCGCGAAGTCGGCGAGCCAGACGCGGGTGCCCGAGTTGAGCGCGTTGATGGTCATCTTGCGATCGGCCACTTCTGGCCAGTGGAGAACAATCTCCTTACGGTGGGTGGCTGGGTCAGTGGCCGGGACTTGGCCCGGGGCCGGGTTCGCAGCCGGGGGCGAGCAGCCGTAGGTCCGCCGGGGTGTCGATGTCGTCGGGCGTGGCAATGTCCGCGCACTCCACCAGCGTGAGGTCACGCGTGTGCGCCCGCAGGAAGTCCCGGGCGCCCCGATCACCGGACGCTCCCGCTGCCACCTGCGCCCAGTGCTTGCGGGCGAACAGCACCGGGTGGCCCCGCTGCCCCGCGTACGCCGCGGCCACCAGCGGCGCACCCGCTCGATGCGCCGCGATCACCCGGGCCACCGCATCGGCGCCCACGCCTGGTTGGTCCACGAGCATCACCAGCACCGCGGTGGCCCCGTGGGCGGCGGCGCCCACCGCGTCGAGGCCCGCGCGCAGCGAGGAGCCCATGCCCGACGCCCAGTGCGGGTTGCCGGTCACGACGCAGCCCGTCAGCTCGGCCCGCTCTCGTACGCGTTCCGCCGCAGCGCCGAGCACCACATGCACCGCCGGCGCGCAGCCGCCCCCGCGCAGCGCCCGCACCGCACGCTCCACCAGCGGTCGTCCCCGGTAGTCGAGCAACGCCTTGGGGCGTCCCCCGAGCCGCCGTCCGCCGCCCGCCGCGAGCACAAGCCCGGCGATGGGGGCCGGTCCGCCGGTGTTCGGTTCCTGTGGTGTCGGTGCCATGCGCCTTGCATACCGCACCGCGCCAACGGAAGGCGCCCGTGCCCGCTGCCACGCCCCGGGCCCTGCGCCCCGAGCCCAGGTCACAAGCCCGGACTTCGCTGGCGGGGCGTACCGCACCGGGTACCGGGCACGAGGGCTCGGCTAAGGTCGGGGCGTGCGTGGGTGAAACGGGGAGGACGAAGGTGGCGGAGGTCTTCGAGGCGCTGGGGAAGAAGGACCCGCGCCAGGTCGCGGGTTACCAGCTTGCCGCCAAGCTGGGCTCGGGCGGCATGGGCAAGGTCTACCTCTCCTACACCCCGGCCGGACGGCCGGTGGCGATCAAGGTGGTACGTCCCGACCTCAGCGAGGACCCGGAGTTTCGCAGCAGGTTTCGGCGCGAAGTGGAGGCCGCCAAGCGGGTGCACGGCCTGTACACCGCGCCGGTCATCGACGCCGAGACCGAGGGCGACACGCCTTGGCTTGCCACCGCTTATGTGCCGGGCCCCTCCCTACAGTCGGTGATCGACGACCACGGCCCGCTGCCCGTTGACACCGTGCTGCTACTCACCGCGGGAATGGCCGAGGCGCTCGCCGCCGTCCATGAGGCGGGCATCGTGCACCGGGACTTCAAGCCGTCGAACGTGCTGCTGGCGGCCGATGGTCCGCGCGTCATCGACTTCGGCATCTCGCGGGCCGTGGACTCCAGCTCGCTCACCGGTAGCGGCATGACCATCGGCACCCCGTCGTTCATGGCGCCCGAACAGGCCGAGGCCACCGAGATCACGGTGGCCACCGATATCTTCGCGCTCGGCCAAGTGGCCTGCTACGCCGCGTCCGGCGCCCCGGCGTTCGGTGAGGGCACTCCGCATGGCGTGCTTTACCGGGTCGTGCACAAGAGCCCCGACCTCAGCGGCGTGCCCGAGGAACTGCGCGGGCTGATCGGCCGGTGCCTGGAGAAGAGGCCGGCGGACCGGCCGAGTCCCGCCGAAATCATCGCTATGTGCCGCGCGGTGTCCCCGGGCGGCGAACTGCGCCGGGCCGACGACTGGTTGCCCACCGCGGTCGCGGCCGACCTCAGCAGCCGCGCCGCAGGGCCCGCGCCCACCAAAGCGTCGCCAACGGACGAAACGCTGGCCCGCGCCCGCACGACCGGCGGGGGCCAGGGCGCCGGCGCGGCGGCGTCCGACGAGGCACGGGATAGCGCGGGCAGCGCGCGAAATACGGGCAGCCCAGGCAGCCCAGGCAGCCCAGGCAGCATAGGGCGCACGGGTGGTACGAGCGCTGCCGGTGCGGCTGCCGGGGTGTTCGGACCGCCTCCGGGGCTGCCACCGGAAGGGGCTGCGCTGCAAGGGGGCGCACCGCAAGGAGGGCCGAGCCAGGGGCCGTACGCGGGCGGCACGACCGGCCCGCTCGGCGCCTTGGGGGCCGGGAGCGGACCGGGAGCCTCAGCAGATCCCGGTGCCGTCCATGCTGCTCATGGTGCCGGCGCTGCTCACGGTGCCGGCGCTGCCGATGCGGGCAAGGGGCGTGGCGCGCGGCGGATGGCCGCACTCATGGTTGCCGCCGTGCTCATCGTCGGTGCGGGGGGCGGCGCCGCGTACTACATCGGCAAGGACGACGACGGTGGCAGCCAGTCGCAGGGCCAGGGCGAGCGGAAGACCTCGCCTCCGTCGGACGGTTCGAGCGGCCCGGACGGCAAGCCTGCGGACGGAACGAAGGACCCGGTGGGCCCGGGCCCAAGTGGCGCCCCCTCCGGGGACGGTGACGGGAAGAACGACGGTGACGAAGATGGCGACGGGGGCGAGCCGACCGGCGTACCCAGCAGCCCAGGCAGCGGCGGGCCGGGCGCCATCAGCCCCAAAGGCGTTGATTACGATGACTTGTCGCTCCCCGATGGCTATCACCTGACGCTGGCCGCCGACCCACCGCGCCCCGACAACTCCGCGACGACGGCCGAGGACTTCGTGTACGACAACCCCGCCGCGCCCGGCAGCGCTGGCGGCAGCGTGCGTGCCGGGGACGGCGGCAAGCTGGTGCTGTTGCGGGCCGACGAGTACGGCTCCGCCACCGCCTGCCGGGACACCACCCGCTTCGCCTCCGAAATCAGCCTGGACCAACTCACCGCAGGCTCCCGGGTCTGCGTGCTAGCCGCCTCCGGGGACCTCGCCCTGATTACGTACCAGGGGGGCGCGCCGCAGGGCGATCCCAGCGACTACATCAGCCTGGACGTCACGGTCTGGCGGACCGGGCCCGCGCGCTCATGATGGCCGGGGCCTCGCGTACGTGAAGGAGTCGAGGTAACTGCGCCCGCGGCGGTGGCGTAATTGGGCACTTCCGATAGGGTCACCGCTGTCAAACGCAAGCATGAGGGGCCGCCCTGAAGGGGCCGGGGGACGATAATTCATGAACAGTGCGGATTCCGCGGGGGTCTTCAAGCCACTTGAGGGCGATGACCCGGTCATGGTCGCGGGCTACCGGCTGAGCGCCAAGCTCGGGGCCGGCGGCATGGGCAAGGTCTATCTGTCGTACACGCTCGGTGGCCGAGCGGTGGCCATCAAGGTGATCCGGCCGGAGTTCAGCGAGGACGCCGAGTTCCGGCGCCGCTTCCGGCAGGAGGTGAAGGCCGCCCAGCGGGTGCAGGGCCTGTACACCGCGCCGGTCATCGACAGCGACCCGGACGGTCCCACGCCCTGGCTCGCGACCGCTTACGTGCCCGGGCCCTCGCTCGCCGAGTCGGTCAGTCAGCACGGCAAACTCCCGGTCGCTACGGTGCTGTTCTTGGTCGCGGGCATCGCCGAGGCATTGCAGGTCATCCATGGCGCGGGCATCGTGCACCGCGATCTGAAGCCGTCGAACGTGCTGCTCGCCGACGACGGCCCGCGTGTCATCGACTTCGGGATCGCCCGCGCCGCCGACGCCACCTCGCTCACCAGCAGTGGCGTCACCGTGGGCACCCCGACCTTCATGGCTCCCGAGCAGGCGGCCGGCCGCAAGGTCACCTCCGCCACCGACATCTTCGCGCTGGGCCAGGTCGCGGCGTACGCGGCGATCGGCTCTCCCGCCTTCGGTGAGGGCACCTCGCACGGCGTGCTGTACCGCATCGTGCACGAGCAGCCCGACCTGTCCGAGCTGCCACCCGAGTTGGCCGAACTGGTCGGCGGCTGCCTGCACAAGGACCCGGACGCTCGGCCCACGCTCACTGACCTGCTCCGGTTGTGCCAGGCGGCGTCGGCTGAGACCCAGTTGCGGCGGCCCGAGGACTGGCTGCCGCGTGCCGTAGCAGCCGACATCACCGGCCGGGTGCCAGCGCCCGCCCCGCGCCAGGTCCCCGCGCCGCCACAGGCCGCGCCGGTGGCGGGTGCGGCCCTCGCAGCGGGCGCGGCCCCGATGCCGACCGCGGCGCCCGGCACGCCGCCGCCCCCGCCGCAGCAGGCACCTGGCAACGCCTACCCGGCGCAGCCTCCCGTCATACCGCCCGCGGGGCAGCCCGCCACCCCGCCGCCGCAGGCTCCGGCGACCCCGCCCACCCCCACCGCGGTGCCGCTTTCCGCCCAGCTCCCGGCCGCCGCGCAGCCGCCCACCCCGCAGCCCATGCCCACCGCCCCCGCGCCGACCCCCTTCCAGCAGGCCGCGCCGGTGCAGCAGCAGTACGGGTATCCGCAGGGGCAGGCGTCGGCGGCACCACAGTCCTACGGGTATCCGCAGCAGCAGGCCAGCCCGCAACAGGCGTACGGATATCCCCAGTCGGCCACTCCCGCGGCAGCCGGCGGCTACGGCCCGCCCGTCTACTCCACCGCTGCCCTGTCCGCCCCGACCGGGCCGACAGGCACTGGCCCGAACACGTCCGGCACCACGGTCGTCGGTTCGCCCGATGGCGCCGGTGGGCCGCCGCGCAAGAAGCGCGGCAGGGGCAAGTTCGTGGCGCTGAGCGTGGCGGGCCTCTTGGTGTTGGCCGGGGCCGGCGGCGTCACCGCGTACACGCTGCTCGCTGACGACGACGACAAGAAGTCGAGCCAGTCCGACGACAAGAAGAAGAACGACGAGGCCACGGACCCGTCGGCGGACGAAGTCAAGGACACCCCGTCCACGTCGCCGAGCGAGGAGCCTTCGGACGGCGGCACCCCTTCGGAGACGGCGCCAACCGCCGTCCCCGACCCCAAGCCGGTCGAGTACAACGGCATCAACCTGCCGGAGAGCTACCACCTGTTCTTCGCGGCCGACCCCATCGAGCCGGAGGACGGCGACACTGAGGAAGACGTCGTGTACGGCAACAACCTCGGTGACCCAGACCTCAGCACCAGGTCGAACGGCAGCAAGCTGATCCTGCTCAACAACGCGCAACAGGGCTCGCTCGAAACCTGCCGTAGCGAGACGCGGTTCACGACCTCGATCGGCCTTGACCGGCTCACCAAGGGCGCTCAGGTCTGTGTGCAGACCGGCTCGGGGCACGTCGGGTTGCTGACCTTCAACGGCATGGCACCCGAGGCGGACCCGAGCGACTACGTCAAGGTCGATCTCACGGTGTGGCGCAATGCGCTCGAAGTAGAGGACACGTCCTGAAGGACCGCTTCCCGCCGGCCGTTTCACCCCGCTTTGGCGACCAAATTTCGCCCTCCGTATAGCGCACCATGCAGAGAGTGGCGTTAACTGATCTGCGGCCTCCGCGCGTAGTGGAGTGCGGACGGCCATGGGTGGACGCATGAGATGGGGAGACGGTCAGTGTTGCCAAGCGAAAATGCGAGGTACGGTCGGCCATCCGAAGTCTTGGTTGCGGAGGGCGCCGTAGCAGTGGAACACAGGCGAGCGGTCGGCGGTGCAGGGGACCCGAGGGCGTCGGAGTTAGGGCGCGCGGTGTCCCAGTTGCGGTGTGAACTGGCCACATATCCGGCCGAGTTATCGGACCGGTCGGTAGCCGAGGAGGAACTGGCCGCCCTGGACGCGATGATGCGCGAGGGGTTGCCGGAGGTGCCGAGGCTGCGTAGCTCACTGCTGTTGATAGCGAGTTCGCTGGGCTCCGTGAGCGCGTTGGGATCGTCGGTGACGGCGGTTCGGGCGGCGATCGACCAGTTCGGCGACGTGTCACATCAGCGGGACCACACAAGAGAGCACTGAACTCGGGCGGGTCGCCATCACCCCCAGGCGGCCCGCCGCTTCGCCCCATCTCGCACCGCCCGGCCCGCTACGTCCACGCGAACCCCCGCCCCGCTGCCGGCGCCCGCGTCACCACACCACGCGCGTCCGGGCACCCGCGGGCCAGACGCCCGCCTCCCCGGGGTAAGCGCCTAGGCGGTACCCGTGTTGGCGAGGGCCGCCGATAGATCGTTGGCCACCTCCTTCAGGAGCGGCACGATCGTCTCCGTGGCGACGTCCGTTACGCGACCGGCTGGCCCCGAGATGGAAATGGCGGCGGCCGTGGGGGCGTTGGGCACGGGCACGGCCAGGCACCGCACACCGATCTCCTGCTCATCGTGATCCACCGCGTACCCCGCACCGCGTACCGCCTGGAGCGCGGACAAGAAGGCGTCGGGCGTGGTGATGGTCTTCTCGGTGGCGGCGGGCATGCCGGTACGCGCGAGCAGGGCCCGCACCTCCGCGTCCGACACATGGGCCAGCAACGCCTTGCCCACGCCGGTCGAGTGCGGCAGCACCCGGCGGCCGACCTCGGTGAACATCCGCATCGAGTGCCGGGACGGCACCTGGGCGACGTAGACGACCTCGTCACCGTCGAGCAGCGCCATGTTCGCCGTCTCGCCCGACTCTTCCACGAGCCGGGCCAAAAACGGCCGGGCCCAGGTGCCGAGCAGCCGCGACGCGCTCTCGCCCAACCGAATCAGCCGCGGGCCAAGCGAATAGCGGCGGTTGGGCTGCTGGCGTACGTAGCCGCAGGCGACGAGGGTACGCATCAGCCGGTGAATGGTGGGCAGCGGCAGACCGCTGCTCATGGACAGTTCGCTCAGCCCGACCTCGCCCCCGGCGTCGGCCATTCGCTCCAGCAGGTCGAAGGCGCGCTCAAGGGACTGGACGCCACCCGAGCTAGCGGTGGCGGCGGTCTTGGACCGGGCGGACGGGGGCACGTCGGCTTCCTTTCGAGGCGGGTGTGGTCGGCTGGCGCGCTGGCGGCCCGGCGGCCGACCGGCAACCGGCAGCCTACCCGCCTCCGAAGTTCCCCACCGAGCCGTCCACATGCTGCTATCGCCGATAGCAGGGGGTTTGTCTGTATCGCGGGAGAGCGGGGTTGAGGGGCCGTGAGCGAGAAGGCGTGACGGTGGCTCTATTTCGTGTTGTGGAATCGAAATTCTGCGAAGTGGAGTCACGTGCGGCGTGCCTGTCGTGGCCGCGGTGACGCCGGAAGGGCTGCCGAAGTCCTTGACGCTCGACGGAGGCGCGTAGGAACTCCTTCACCGAATCGTTGAAGGGGAGGGGGAGCCGAAGGGCGCAACCAGCGCCGACATGCCGCGAGACGTCGCGAGATACCGCGAGATACCGCGAGACGTCGCGAGGCGCCGCGAGGCGTCGAGATGGCAAGTGAGAAGCGGCAAGTAGCAGCAACGAAGCTGTGCGAGCAGCCGTGGTCGGGCCCAAGGCCCATATTGACGTGGGCATTTGGGGCGGTGCGATACCCGGCAACCTTGGCGAGTCGCACGTGCTGCACGAGGCTGGGGTGTTCGGGTTCACGTGCTTTCTCTCGCCGTCCGGTGTGGCCGAGTTCCCGCAGCTCGACCGGGCCGACCTCGCCGCCGTGCTGGGCGAACTCGCCTTGTTCGGCGGGCTGCGAATCGCGCATGCGGGAGTAGCGCACCATCTCGCGAGCGCCCCACCCCCGGCGGCCCGCGCTACGCCGACTTCCTTGCCGCACGGCCGAGAGCGGCCGAGAAAGCGGCCATCTCCGCGCTGATCCACGCCGCCCGCGACACCGGCGGCCGGGTGCACATACTCCACCTGTCGTCCAGCGTTGCGCTGCCGCTGATCGCCGACGCGCGACGCGATGGCGTACGGATCATCGTCGAGACCTGCCCGCACTTCCTGACCCTCACAGTTGAGGAAGTGCCGGACGGGGCCACGGAATTCACGTGCTGCCCGCCGATCAGGGAGGCCGCCAACCAGGACACGCTGTGGCAGGGCCTGCAGGAGGGCACCATCGACTGCGTCGTCTCCGACCGCTCGCCGTGCACCGCTGAGCTGAAGACTGACGACTTCGGCACGGCATGGGGCGGCATCTCCTCGCTCCAACTTGGCCTGCCCGCCATCTGGACCGCCGCCCGCGTACGCGGCCGGGAACTGGCGGACGTCGCGCGCTGGATGTCCACGGCCCCGGCCGCGCTGGCCGGACTCGCCGGCAAGGGCGCCATCGCGCCGGGCCTGGACGCCGACTTCGTCGTCCTGGCGCCGGAGGAGACGTTCACCGTGGGCCCGGCCGCGCTGCACCACCGCAACCGTGTCACGGCGTACGCGGGGAAGACCCTGCACGGTGTCGTACGGTCCACCTGGCTGCGCGGCGTGCAGATCGCCGATGCCGGCCGGCCGACCCCACGGGCCGCCTGCTGGTACGCCCCTGAGCGGGCCCGCCGCGGAGCCGGCGCTCGGGGCCCGGCGCCTACTTGGCGCCCAACTGGAAGAGCAAGAAGAGAAAGGCCGCGAAGATGTGCACGCCGACCAGATAGAACGAGACCCGGATGGTCAGCCCCCAGGGCGCGCGGTCCTCCTCGTTCATGACCTTGCTCCTGGCGCCGCCGTCCGCGCTGTTCGTGCTATCGGCGCTGTGCGCGCCGTCCGTTCCGGTCTCGGGTCCGAGCCGGTGCGCGGGCTGGTTGTTGGGCTGGTTGTTGGGTGGGTCGGTGGGTGCGTCGGTGGGCTGGTGCACGGGCTGATCGGCGGGCGTCTCGCCTGCGGCGGGCCGACTCGATGGGGCGTGCTCGGAACGCGGTCTCGGATCGCTCATGCTCGGTTCGTCCTTCCGATGGCACGGTGGTCGCGGTCGCCGAGACACAGCTCGGACGCCCCGCTTTGCAGCAGCGTGTGCACGAACAGCAACTCCGCACCGCCGGCCGAGGCGGCGGCGATGCGATGCGGGGTCATCGAGTCGAAGTGGGCCGCGTCCCCGACGTCGAGCACATGCGTCGCCTCGCCCAGCGCCAGCCGCATCTGCCCGCGCAGGACATACAGCCACTCCTCACCCGGATGCACCCGGACCAGTGCGTCCTGGGCACCGCCATGCGGTACATGCACGCGCAGCGCCTGGAGCGCACGGGCCGAGCCGCCTGCCCGCCAATACGTCCAGCCGCCGGCAGGCGAGGCCTCCATCCGGTCCGCCCGGACGATCGGGTCCTGCTCCGCGGGCACCTCCCCGAGGAGGTCGGATACCGTGGTCCCATACGTATGGGCCAGTGCGAGCAGCATCGGGAGCGAGGGCTGGCGGCGTCCAGTCTCCAGCCGTGAGAGATGAGCGGGGGAGAGGCCGGCGCGCTGGGCGGCCGACTCCAGGGTGATCCCGGAGCGCCGCCGCAGGTCGCGCAGCCGAGGCGCGACCGTGGGCAGGCCAGCGGCGGGCTCGTCGGAGAGCGTGGTCATATGACCGGTATAGCCGGGCCGTGCCTCGTAGGCAAAAGTTTTGCCTCTGAGGCAAAAAAGGCGACCGTGTGGGAGACCTCGCACGGGTCCTGTGAACCCTTGTGAACTCCTCGGAAACATCCGGAAGTTGTCGTTGACATGCCACTGTCTACGCGCGTCATGCTAGGAATATGAGGATTCCCCCACGCATCGCGCGCATTGGCGCCCTGAGCGCCCTCGCCACGACCCTTCTCATCGGTGGCCCGGCCGTCGCGGCCACCCCGACGTCAACCTCCACGGCCCCCACCGCGTCGGTCAGCATCTCCAGCGTCGTCGCTGTCGGTGACATCTGCTACTCGGCGCTGCCCGCGCAGGCCCACGACACACTGAAGCTGATCGAGACAGACGGGCCCTACCCGTACCCGCAGGACGGCACCGTCTTCCAGAACCGCGAGAAACTGCTGCCCCAGCAGCCGCAGGGCTACTACCACGAGTACACCGTGAAGACCCCCGGCTCGCCCGACCGCGGTGCCCGCCGCATCGTGACCGGCGACCGCAGCCAGGAGGACTACTACACCGCTGACCACTACAAGTCGTTCGACTTCGTCGATCACGGCTGCTGAACCAGCTACGGCCCGCTGGCGTGCGGGCCCGGTGAGCGAAGCGGCGGTCGGCCCCTCATTCCCGACCGCCGCTTTTGCGCTGGCCAGCGTCCTGCCGGGGGCATCGCGTGCGTGTCACTGTGCCTGCGTCACGGCGTGTGCGTCGCCGCATGTGCGTCACAGGGCGGGCGTCACCGGGTGCGTATCACTGCGTGTGCGTCACCGGGCTCACGACGGGGCGGACGGCCAGCGGAAGGTGGCGACCGCGCCCGCGGGAAGCTGGTAGACCAGCGAGCGCCCCGACTTGGTGACGGAGAACCTGGCGTCGGCGTCGGTCGCGTTCAGCACCACGGACACCCGGGAGCCGCCCGGGTTCTCGAAGGTGACGTTCTGCACCCTGCCCGGCCCCCCGGTGGTGGAGGCGATCCGGTGCGCGCCCCGGTTCACGAACTTGGATACGTGCCCCAGTACGTAGTATTCCGCCCCCTTGGCGTATCGGCCGTCGGCCACCTCCACCACGCCGTTGCACTGCGTACCGCACTGGCCGAAGTGCGGTCCACCGCGCTCGTTCAGAGCCAGGTTCCACAGCACCACCGTCTCCGCACCCGACCGGATGCCACGGATCACCAGGTGCTCCGTCTGCCACTTCAGTGTCCCGGCGAACGTTCGCACCGCATCGCCGCCGTCCACCCCCGAGCACGCGGTGAGGAAGACCCGGTGCCCCGCGTCCCGCGCCCGCTGCTGAGCCTCGGGCTGCCCTCGGTAGCAGTGAAAGGCCGCGCCACGTACCCGGTCGATGTCCTCGGTGGCGGCGAGCACTCCCAGCGGATATTCGGTGTTCGACCAGTTGTGGTCGTAAGCGAACAGGCCGGTCGGCAGCCCAGCGGCCGTCAGTTTCTGGTCCAACCGTCGCAAGAGGGCGGCTTGCTGGTCGGCGTTCATACGGTTGGGCCCGCTCGCGTGCGTCCACCGCGACGTCGATCGGCTGCCTGCTCCCCGCAAAGGCCGCATCCTCCTCCCGCGACAGCCGTTTGCTCCCATCAGCTGTGGTGACCCACACCTGGGCCGTGGTCTTCGCCGCCTGGTGCCGGGGCGTTGCGGAACCACCAGCGAACACCCCGGTGACAGCCGCCAGAAGGGCCGTAGCAACTAGTAGCGCACGAGGCTGGCGCGACGGTCCCGGCATGGACGGGGTTCGCACTCCTCGCATCGCGCGCTCCTTATCTGTTCACGTGGAAGGGTGCCCCACTGGCACGCTCGGTACCGCACGCACCACCCGTGACACCGGCAACCGCACCAATCCCCCCGCCGCTGTGTTTCTCCCCGGTTTGTGTTTTTCCCGCCCACCCGCCGTTGCGCCCCTGCCCCTGCCCCTGCCCCTTCCGCCGGCTCGCCCCGAACGTCGGCTGCCGCAGTCTGCGTGACGGTTCGTCGCTCCGCCGCGAGGCCCGACCGGTTGGCCATCTGGTGCTGCGCGCGGCGAGTGGGGCGCGGGGGCGCATGCGGATGCCCCCGGCGGCGCTGAGTGCGCCCCCGAGAGCCCGGATGTCAGTGCCAACCGATACCGTTTCGGTAGAAACACGTTCGAGGAGGCGTAAGGAGGAGGCATCGGTGACAAATGACTCCGAGGCGTCGTCACGCCCCGAGGTGGTCACCTGCGGTGAGGCCATGCTGCTGATGCTGGCCGAGCCGGGCGTGCCGCTGGACCGGGCGACCCACTTCCGCCGCTCGGTCGCGGGAGCCGAGTCCAACGTGGCGGTGGGCCTCGCCCGACTGGGTCACCGCGTGCGCTGGCTCGGCAGGGTCGGAGCCGATGCGGCGGGCGAGACGGTGCTGCGCGAACTTCGGGCGGACGGCGTGGACGTCAGCCAGGCGAGCACCGACGAGCAGGCGCCCACCGGCCTCTTGTTGCGGGACTGCCACTCCTCTCGCGCCATCGATGTGCAGTACTTCCGCGCAGGCTCGGCCGCCGCACATCTGAAGCCCACGCACCTACGTCCCGCCGCGCTCGACGGAGCTCAACTGCTGCATCTGTCGGGCATCACGCCCATGCTCTCGCCGACCGCGGCCGAGGCAACCCGACGACTGATCGAACTGGCCCGCGCCGCTGGTGTACCGATCTCCTTCGACCCCAACGTGCGGCACAAGCTCGGTGGGGCGGCCCAGTGGGCGCGGACCGTGGGACCGCTCCTCGGCGAGGCCGACCTGCTCTTCGCGGGCGAGGACGAACTGGAGTTGCTGACCGCGCGGCCCGCCGACGAGGCCGCCGCCGAACTGCTGAAGGGACGGGCGCGCACGATCGTGGTCAAGCGCACTGACCACTCGGCCACTGCCTTCACCGATGGCGGTCGCTGGGACCAGAAGCCGTTTACGGTACGGGTGGTGGACCCCATCGGCGCGGGCGACGCGTTCGCCGCCGGCTACCTCTCCGGCTGGCTGCGCGGCCTGCCCGTGTCGGAAGCGCTCGCCGAAGCGGCATGTGTTGCCGCGCTGGTCGTCCAGTCGCCCACCGACATAGACGGACTGCCGACCCCGGCCGTGCGGGACAGGACGCTCGCGGCCTACACGGAGGGAAACGACGTCGTGCACCGTTGACCCCATACAACGCCCGCACTCGGGGCCACTGCCTGGGGGTCGCGCGTCGTGCGGCCCATCGCGCAGCCGGGCGAGGGACGTACCGTCCGCGAGGGTGTGCGGGCAAGTCCGGACGTCGATGAACGATCACCGCTCGTCGGACGTTGTGAGAGTTGGTACGTCACGCCAGGTCAGAAGGCGACCCGAGCAGTGCCGTACCAGGGACCCGCCGGCTCACCACGGTCCCGCCAGCGGTACACAAGACCGGCGCAGGACGATGCGAGATTCCCGCGAGCGGCGCACTGCCGCCAGTGGTGGCCCGCAGTTCGGCCCGGTCCTCGTGTCCCGGCCGGCGTGCGCCCCGCACCTTGCACCACCCCGCGCACCGCACCACCCCCGCACCGCACGCACTTCGTTTCGCACCACTTGTTCCACCCGCCTGACCCGTCCGACTCCGCTTTTCCGGTCCGTCCCTTGCCCCCTGATCTTCTGTGATCTGCGATCTGGCTGTGTCGTTTCGTCTGTCTCGTCTGTGATATCTGTCCTGACCAATCCGAACGTGAAGAAGGGCGGCGAACTGCCGTGTACCGCTGGGAGATCACCCGGGCCGCGCTCGAACAGCGGGTCTTCGCCATCATCCGTGCCGAGAGCTACGACCAGGCCGCGGCGACGGCTGACACGCTGCTCTCGGCTGGGATCACCAGTATGGAGATCTCGCTCACCACTCCCTTCGCGCTGGAGGCCATCACCACCCTCACCCGTGAAGTCGGCTCCGACGCGGTGATCGGCGCGGGGACCGTGCTGGATGCCCAGTCGGCACGGTTGGCCGTGGAGGCGGGGGCGAGATACCTGGTCTCGCCCAGCCTGGACGCCGAGGTCATCCAGACCGGGCACCGATACGGCTTGCCTGTCTTCCCAGGCGTTGCCACCCCCACCGAGATGGTGCGCGCGATGGAGTTGGGGGCGGATGCGCTCAAGCTGTTCCCGGCATCCGCGTACGGGCCCGCCTGGCTCAAGGACGTATGCGCTGCGCTTCCGCAGGCGCCCGTGCTGCCCACGGGCGGCGTGACGCTGACGGAGGCGCCGGAGTGGATCGCCGCCGGCGCGGTGGCCTGCGGCGTGGGTGCCGCGCTGGCCCGGGGAGACCGGGACGTGGTGGCCAAGCGGACCGCGGACCTGCTGGCACGGCTGGCGGACGCGAGGGACTGATCCACGGAGCCGGCCCGCAGCCCGGCGTAATCCGGCTCGTGGTCGCTGCTCGCCCAGGTCTTACGCACGCCGCCCCGGTGCTCGGGCAGCGTCCGGCGCCCTGCCCACCGGCCCGGGTCAGGCCATCGCCTCGCAGGTCGCCAGGGCCGGATAGTCCGTGTAGCCCTGCGGGCCGTGGGTGTAGAAGGTCGTCGGGTCGGCGCTGGCCAGCGGGGCGCCGGCCGCTATGCGGCGCGGGAGGTCGGGGTTGGCGATGAAGGCCCTGCCGTACGAGACGAGGTCCGCCGTGCCTGCCCGCAACACCGCTTCGCCCGCCGCCGGCGTGGTCGGGTGGCCGTTCTCGCCGACGTTGGCGACGAGCGCGCCCGGCCAGTGTGGACGCAGATCGGCCAGCGCCGGATAAGCGGCCGAACCCTCGGTCAGATGCAGATACGCGAGGCCCCAGGGCGCGATCGCATCGAGCAGCGCCCGGTAGACGGGGCCCGGATCGGCCTCCACCATGTCGAACTGCTCGTTTCCTGGGGAGAGCCGCAAAGCGGTGCGGCCGGCACCGACCGCCGCCATGACGGCCCGCACCACCTCGGTGGCGAACCGGATACGGCCGGGCACGTCACCGCCGTACGCGTCGGTGCGCAGATTGGTGTTGTCGGCGAGGAACTGATGGATGAGATAGCTGTTCGCGCCGTGCAGTTCGACCCCGTCGAACCCCGCGTCGATGGCGCGCCGGGCCGCGTTGACGTGGTCCTCGATGGCGGTGCGGATGTCCTCGTACGTCATCGCTCGGGGCACCACCGGGTCGCTCGTGCCGACCCGAGTGTGGTGGACGTAGGGCAGCGGCACCGCTGATGGCGCGAGTGGCTGTCCGCCGTCGATCCTGGCCAGCGGGTGGGCGGCACGTCCGCCGTGCATGAGCTGGGCGAAGATCCGCCCGCCCGCCGCGTGCACGGCATCGGTGACCGCACGCCAGCCGTGTACCTGGGCGTCGGTGGCCAGGCCCGGCATCCGCCAGCCGGACTGGCCGCGCATGCTGGGCCAGATGCCCTCCGAGACGATCAGTCCGGCGCTGGAACGCTGGGCGTAGTAGTCGGCGACCCAGCGTGCGGGCACGCCTTCTTCGCTGGCCCGGTAGCGGGTCATGGGAGCCATCACGATGCGGTTGGGCAGCTCAAGGCCCTTGCCGTGGAAGGGAGTCAGCAGTGCGGAAACGGTGGGGTTCGGCATGCGAGAACCGTAAAATCTGACACCAGTGTCAATTTCAAGTCCGGGCCGCGAGATCGGGCCGCGAGGCCGGGCCGTGGGTGGAGTGGAACGAGGCGGGGGCAGCGTGCGCATCGGTGAGCTGGCACGGCGGACCGCGGTGAGCGAACGCTCGCTGCGCTACTACGAGAAGCTGGGACTGCTCAGCGCCGAACGTACGCCGGGCGGTCATCGCGATTTCCCAGCGACAGCCGTTGATCGAGTGATCTGCATCCAGCAACTGTTCGCCGCCGGACTGTGCGGCAGCAAGATCGGTGAGCTGCTGCCGTGTCTGCCGGGCGCCACCCCCGGGGCGAAGCCCTCCCCGGCGCTGGTGGAGGAGTTGCTTACGGAGCGGGCCAGGATCGACCGGATGATGCGCGATCTGGCCCACTCGCGCGACGTCCTGGACGAGGTCATCGGGGAGACCCGCGAGGTCGTCGTCGAGCCAAGGGAGCCGAAGGGCTGATGTCGGGCCAGGGGCCATGAGGGCATGACCCCTGGGGCCGCGGCCCAGGATCGTCAGCGCCGAGCCGCTGCGCGGCGGCGGCCGAGCCTGTTCCGACGTGCTGGATCGCGTTATGTCCGGACAATCAGACTTCACGACTTTCCGTCATCTTCCTGTCCGGATACCCTCGGCCCGTGGTGAAGCAAGGAGACTCAGCGGGCACATCGGGTTCCTCGGCGACCCTCCAGTTCAGCGTGGACCGTGGCAGCCCCGTGCCGCTGTACTTCCAGTTGGCGCAGCAGCTTGAGGCCGCCATCGAGCAGGGCAAGCTCGCGCCGGGCAGCCTGCTGGGCAACGAGATCGAACTGGCCGGGCGACTCGGCCTCTCCCGGCCCACCGTGCGGCAGGCCATTCAGTCGCTGGTGGACAAGGGCCTGCTGGTACGCCGCCGTGGCGTGGGCACCCAGGTGGTCCACAGCCAGGTCAAGCGCCCGCTGGAACTGAGCAGCCTCTACGACGACCTGGAGGCCGCCGGGCAGCAGCCCGCCACCCGGGTGCTGCACTACGCCGTCGAGCCTGCCACTGCCACGGTCGCCGCGGCCCTCGGAGTGCCTGAGGGTTCGGACGTGCTTTTCGTGGAGCGGTTGCGGCTCGCGCACGGCGAGCCCATGGCGCATCTGCGTAACCACCTGCCCAGCGGGCTGCTGACGCTGGGCAGCGCGGAGCTTGAACGGACCGGGCTCTACCGGCTGCTGCGGGGGGCCGGGATCACCCTGCACAGCGCCCGACAGACGGTCGGCGCCCGCGCGGCCACCGCCGAGGAGGCGGCGCAACTCGCCGAACCGCAGGGCGCGCCCCTGCTCACGATGGAGCGGACCACCTTCGACGACACCGGGCGTGCGATCGAGTTTGGCTCGCATGTCTATCGGGCGTCGCGGTACGCCTTCGAGTTCCAGCTCCTCGTGCGCCCTTGAGTCGGCGTCCGCGCCCCTGAACGGGCGGTCCCGCGCCGCGCCTAGGGCTGTGCCGACGCCTTGGCCTGTGCCGACTTGTGGTGCGGCCGGCAGGGCGGCGTACGCTGACCGGCTGCCCCTGGACCGTCCGACGGGTCCGCTGGAGAACTCGTCGTCAGAATGTTCTGACAAAGCATTGACGAGGTATGGCCCACGCCGTTAGAACTCCTCCAGTCGCCCCTGCGGCCCGGGAGAGAAGGCGGTTCCACCATGGAGCGCACCCGTACGGCACCTGCCCTGCGCCCCGCACGTACGGCAGCCATCGGCCGGCCTCCGCCGATGGCCGGCTAACGCCGCCGATCTCCGGCATCAGCGACCGGGGGGACGCGCCGATGGTGCGGGTGTGCGCCGCTCGCGGGACCCGCTGGACCCCCGCCGAGCAGCGGTGACGGATACTTGGGCGGCCGGGGCAGGTGAACGGTACCTGGCCGCACCGTGACAGACAGTGAAGAAGGGCAAGTCCTCGTGGCAAGGGTTCGGACAGGGGTACGCGCCGTGAGCGCCGTGCTGGCAGCGGTGGTCGGCGCGACCCTTGCGGGATGCAGCAGTACGGGCGGCAAGCGCGCGGAAGAGCGGGCCGCCAAGTCCGCACAGGGGCGCGCGGCGGTGGATACGCCGCGCTGGACCATCGCGATGGTCACGCACTCGGGCGACGGTGACACCTTCTGGGACATCGTGCGCAACGGTGCCGAGCAGGCGGCTCTCAAGGACAACATCAAGTTCCTCTACGCGCACAGCGACGAGGGCCAGCAGCAAAGCGAGCAGGTTCAGACGTACATCGACCAAAAGGTTGACGGCCTGATCGTCACGCTCGCCAAGCCGGACGCGATGAAGGCCGTCGTGGCCAAGGCGAGGAAGGCCGGCATCCCGGTCATCACGGTCAACTCCGGATCGGCCGAGTCCAAGGCGTACGGCGCCCTCAGCCACATCGGCCAGGACGAGACCATCGCGGGCGAAGCGGTCGGCGACGAGCTGAACAAGCGCGGCAAGAAGAAGGCTCTGTGCGTGCTGCACGAGCAGGGCAACGTCGGCCACGAGCAGCGTTGCGACGGCACCCGGAAGACCTTCAAGGGCGAGCTGAAGAACCTCTACGTCGAGGGCACCAACATGCCCGACGTCCTGTCCGCCATCGAGGCCAAGCTCCAGTCCGATGACGACATCGACACGGTCGTCACGCTCGGTGCGCCGTTCGCCGACACCGCGGTCAAGGCCAAGGCACAGGCGGGCAGCGACGCGGAGATCGACACCTTCGACCTAAACGAGAAGGTCGCCGAGGGCCTGGCCGATGGTGACCTGGGCTTCGCCGTCGATCAGCAGCCCTACCTCCAGGGCTACCAGGCCGTTGACCTGCTGTGGTTGTACAAGTACAACGCCGATGTGCTCGGCGGCGGCCAACCGGTGCTGACCGGCCCGCAGATCGTCACCAAGGACGAGGCGGACGAGCTGGCCGAGTACGCGAAGCGGGGCACCCGGTGAGCGGTTCCCCCCTGCACGGCGCCCACCCTCCGGCAGCCCTGCCCGACCTGGACGAACGGCTGCTGCACCGCTCGGTGCTGCGCCGCCTGATGAGTCGCCCCGAACTGGGCGCGGTGGTCGGCGCGGTCGCCGTCTTCGTGTTCTTCTGCGTCGTCGCCGACAGCTTCCTCCAGCTCTCCAGCCTCTCCACGGTGCTGTACGCGTCCTCGACGATCGGCATCATGGCGGTGCCGGTGGCGCTGCTGATGATCGGCGGCGAGTTCGACCTGTCCACCGGGGTGGCCGTCACCACATCGGCGCTGGTCTCCTCCATGTTCAGCTACCAGATGACGGCCAACGTATGGGTCGGCGTCGGGGTGTCGCTGCTGACGAGCCTGGCCATCGGCTTCTTCAACGGCATCGTCCTCGTCCGTACGGGGCTGCCGAGCTTCATCATCACGCTGGCCACCTTCCTCATGCTCACCGGCATGAACCTCGGCTTCACCAAGCTGATCAGCGGCGCGGTCTCCACCAAGACCATCGGTGACATGGAGGGTTTCGCATCGGCCCGCGAGGTCTTCGCCTCGCAGTACACCATCGGCGATGTGAACCTCAAGGTCACCATCGTGTGGTGGCTGGGCCTGGTCGCCGTCGCGACCTGGATCTTGCTGCGTACCCGGGCCGGAAACTGGATCTTCGCGGCCGGCGGCAACGCGCACGCGGCCCGCGCGGTCGGCGTCCCGGTCGCCCGCACCAAGATCGCGCTGTATATGGGCACCGGATTCGGGGCCTGGGTGCTCGGGCAGCACCTGCTGTTCTCGTTCGACAGCGTGCAGTCCGGCGAGGGCGTGGGCAACGAGCTGCTGTACATCATCGCGGCCGTCATCGGCGGCTGCCTGATGACCGGCGGCTACGGCTCGGCGATCGGCGCCGCCGTAGGCGCACTGATCTTCGGTATGACGAACAAGGGCATCGTGTACGCGCAGTGGGACGCCGACTGGTTCAAGTTCTTCCTCGGCGCGATGCTCCTCCTGGCCACCCTGCTCAACGCATGGGTGCGGAAGCGGGCGGAGGCGAGCAAGTGAGCGAGCGTAAGAAGCAGCCGCGGGACCAGCGCCCGCGAAGTCGTCTACACAAGGGGCCGGGGGAGAGCCCGCAGGAGAGCCTGCGTGAGGAAATCCCCGGGGCCGGCGACAGCGTGGGCTCCGGGGACAGCGAGGCCAGTGCGGGCATTGGGGACGCCGGGGCCAGCGTGGGCATTGGGGACACCGGAGGCACAGGAGGCACCGCAGGCACCGGCGCCACCGTGGACAGCGGGAAGGACGACGCGCCGCTGGTCGAGCTGTCCAAGGTCAGCAAGCACTACGGAAACATCAAGGCCCTTGAGGGTGTCTCTCTTGAGGTGCGGGCCGGGGAGATCAGCTGCGTCCTCGGCGACAACGGTGCGGGAAAGTCCACCCTGATCAAGATCATCTCTGGGCTGCACCAGCACGATGCCGGCACCTTCCACATCGAGGGCGAACCCGCCCGACTCGACTCGCCCCGCGCGGCCCTGGACCGGGGCATCGCCACCGTGTACCAGGACCTTGCCGTGGTGCCGCTGATGCCGGTGTGGCGCAACTTCTTCCTGGGGTCGGAGCCCACCAAGGGGCGCGGCCTGCTGCGCCGGCTGGACACGGCGCTGATGCGCGACACGACCCGCGCCGAGCTGCTGCGCATGGGTATCGACCTGCGGGACGTGGACCAGCCGATCGGCACCCTGTCCGGGGGTGAGCGACAGTGCGTCGCCATCGCCCGGGCCGTCTACTTCGGCGCCAAGGTCCTCGTCCTCGACGAGCCGACAGCGGCGCTCGGCGTGAAGCAGTCGGGCGTGGTCCTCAAGTACGTGGCGGCGGCCCGAGACGCCGGGCTCGGCGTGGTCCTCATCACACACAACCCACACCACGCGTATCTGGTCGGCGACCGCTTCGTCCTGCTGAAGCGGGGCGCGATGGCAGGCAGCCACGCCAAGTCGGAGATCACGCTGGACGAGCTGACCCGGCAGATGGCAGGCGGCAGCGATCTTGAGGAGCTGAGTCACGAACTGGCCCGCACGCCGACGCCGGACCTGTCGAGCGGGCGCGCCACGAGCTGACCGCGCAGCGATGGCGGACGTGCGGGACATTTAACTGGTATTGGGCTGTTTTTGTCGGTATTCACCCGTACTCGCCCGTACCCGCTCGGACGGCCGGGAGTGCCGCTCCGCCATGCGCCGCGTGGCGCGAGTGAGGCACAATCGCCACGGCGGGCCACACCCGCCACGCCCGACCGCACGCCGAGGCCGCTGGCCTCCCAAGACACCCGCAGGGACGCCGACTCTTGCGCGCACGCACCCGCAGCGACCGCACCCGCAGCAACCGAACCCGCGCACCGCGCGGGGCTGTCGCCGCCCCCCGCACCGGCGAGAGGGAACGTCGATGAGCCTGTACCGCGAGCGAGTGCACCGTGGTTCCGCCCGAGCCACGGTGCTGCGCACCGTTGGCACCCGCGAGCGTCGCTCGCATCTGACCGCGCCCCGGGTGCCGACCGTCGGCATCGACATCGGCGGGACCAAGGTCGCGGCGGGCGTCGTGGACGCTGACGGCAACATCTTGGAGCGCATCCGCACCGAGACCCCGGACAAGTCCAAGAGCCCCAAGGTCGTCGAGGACACCATTGTTGAGCTCGTGCTCGATCTGTCCGACCGGCACGATGTGCACGCGGTGGGCATCGGCGCGGCTGGCTGGGTGGACGCCGACCGCTCCCGAGTGCTGTTCGCGCCGCACCTGGCCTGGCGGGACGAGCCGCTGCGGGATCGGCTCGCGGGGCGGCTCGCGGTGCCGGTCATGGTGGACAACGACGCCAACACCGCCGCCTGGGCGGAGTGGCGGTTCGGCGCCGGGCGCGGCGAGGACCACCTAGTGATGATCACGCTCGGCACCGGCATCGGCGGCGCGATCTTGGAAGATGGTCAGGTCAAGCGCGGAAAGTACGGGGTCGCGGGAGAGTTCGGCCATATGCAGGTGGTGCCCGCCGGGCACCGCTGCCCCTGCGGCAACCGGGGCTGCTGGGAGCAGTACAGCTCGGGCAACGCGCTGGTGCGTGAGGCCAGGGAACTGGCGGCGGCCGACTCGCCGGTCGCGTACGGAATCATCGACCGGGTCGGCGGCAACGTCCAGGAGATCACGGGCCCGATCATCACCCAGCTCGCCCGCGAGGGTGACGCCATGTGCGTAGAGCTGCTCCAGGACATCGGGCAGTGGCTCGGCGTTGGCATCGCCAACCTCGCCGCCGCTCTCGACCCGTCCTGCTTCGTCATCGGCGGCGGCGTCAGCGCTGCCGACGACCTGCTCATCGGTCCCGCCAGGGACGCCTTCCGGCGTACCCTCACCGGACGCGGGTACCGACCCGAGGCCCGCATCATCAAAGCCCAGCTCGGCAACGAGGCGGGACTGGTCGGCGCGGCCGACCTGGCCAGGCTCGTGGCCCGAAGGTTCCGCCGCGCCAATCGGCGCCGGGTGGAGCGGTACGAGCGCTACGCACAGGCAGGACGCGGATGAGCGACGAGCCCCAGACGAGTGACACGCCGCAGGAAAGGCGCCGCTGGCCCCGCGCCGTGGGCCTCTTCCTGCTGATCGCCATCCCCGCCGGTTACATGGCCATCTCGGCCCAGAAGAGCCGGGGCAGCGGCGAGGACAAACAGGAGAACGCAGCGGCCACCGGGCTCACTCACAACTGGCCGAGCAAGGTCCAGCGGCGCATCTATGACACGCCGATCCCCTCCTACTCGGTAGACGTGGCCTACTACGAGACCAATTCGTGGAAGTCGAGCCGGATGTACGTCCAGTTCGTCACGTCCGCCAAGGGCTTGGACAAGTTCCTTAGCCGCTTCGATGTCACCCGCGACGTGCTCAATGACGGCCAGGTCACCATCGACGAGAAGTCGGCAAGCGCCGTGGGATGGAAGCTGGACGCCGACAAGAAGTGGGCGGGCGGCGTCATCGACCAAAAAGACCCGGAGCCGACGCTCGACATCACCGTCGATCTCGACAACCCGGACCATCCCAAGGTGTATGTGATCTCCACCGTCAAGCCGTGAGCACCCCGCGCCGGCCCGGGCTACGCCCACCGGCTGGCGCGAGGCTTCGTACCCGAGACGCGCGAGATGCTGGAGATGCGCGCGGCGCGCGACGGGCTGTATGAGTTCTACGCGGCACACGCGGCGAAGCTAGCTCAGGGGCAGGTTTCGCTATCCTTCACGGCGCCGAAGTCCACCTGAGTGGTCAGCGACTGGGTGCCGGGCCCAGGGGTTTGCGAGCAGACGATCCAGTTGCGGTCGTACACCTGGAAGCGGTTGTCGCCTGTCGCGTCATGCGAGGTCAGGTTGTAGAAGCCAGCCTCCTGGGCGGCGTCTTGTGCGGCCTGGAGCTGCTTGCCGACGAGGTGGGGAAGGGCGGCGGCTGCTACGTCGTCGGCTGTTTCCGTGGTGGCTTCGGCGGCGGGAGTGGGAGCTTTGGTCGCAGGCTTGTGGGTGGTGGGGGATGCCTCAGGGGTAGGCGATGCAGCGGGCTCAGTTGGTTGCACGTCAGGGGTGGCCACCCGTTCTGTTGCCTTCCGCTCCGCCGACGTGTTGTCGTCACCGTCGTTGTCGGTGATCGCTCCGATGGTGCCGATGAGCATGAGGGCCCCGAAGGTCACGCCGACGCTGATGAGGATCTTCTGCTTACGCGTCTTGGGCCGTGACGACGACGGCGGCGGCCCCCAGTTGGGGTCGGTCGGCTGTTGCGGGTAGTCGCTCAAGAGGTCCCCTACTCGTGATGGCCAGGTGTGACGTGTGGGGGGAGGCGACACAGTAGCGGGGATGAGGTGCAGACGAAGGCGAGGTGCCTCATCTGTGACCTTGCGGCGCCCCCGCGAAGGCCTTGGGGTCTCATGATCGCCGCACCACCCGAACCCCACCCGGAGGTCGGTGGCAGCTCCCTGTTGCACGTGGCATGGGGGACGACGGAATGCCCGGGTGAAGAGGGTGGCCGGGCGCTCATGGGTTGCGCCCGGATGTGCGGTGGGGGGTGGAATGCGGGTTAGTTGAGGGCAGAACCCTTCCCCCAGGTCACCGCTTCCGCTGCCAGCCGGTGTCGTCCCTGCCCTCTTGGCTATTTCGAGACGGCCCTGTCCCCTTCACCCGGGCACCCGATGCGGCGGCGATGCGCTGTTCGGCGATCCGGTCGGCGGCAACGCCGGGAAGAATGCCTTCTGTCTGGGCGTGTTCCAAGACCGTCAGTGCGGTATCGAAGATTTTTTCCACCCTCACCATCGTCTGACCTGGCGTAAGCCCACGCAGTTCCCCAGTGGCCTGGATCGCTCCGCCGGCGTTGACGACGTAGTCCGGGAGATAAAGAGTCCCTCGCTCCGCGAGCAAGGACTCGATGCCGGTGTGGGCCAGTTGGTTGTTGGCCGCTCCGCACACCACGTCGGCGGTGATCTCCCGGGCGACGTCGTCGTCCAGTGCCCCGCCCAACGCGCACGGGGCGTAGATGTCCATGCCCCGGAACCGCACCAGGTTCTCGGTGTTGTCGATGATGCCGATGCGGGGGAACTTCTCCGCTATGTGCCTCAACGGTTCCTGGCGTACATCGGTGACCACCACGCGAGCGCCCTCGTTGAAGAGGTGTTCCACCAGGCGGTGGCCGACCTTGCCAAGTCCCGCGACCCCGACCGTACGACCTTGCAGGGACGGCGTGCCCCAGCGGTGCAGTGCCGCGGCCCGCATGCCTTGGAGCACACCGAGGGCCGTTGCGATCGAGGGGTCGCCCGCGCCGCCGGTCTCCGATGAGCGGGTCAGGGTCCATCGGCATTCGCGTGCGACCACGTCCATGTCCGTCACGCACGTGCCGGCATCACACGCCGTTATGTACCGCCCGCCCAAGGAGTTCACGAGGCGCCCGAAGGCCAACAGCAGTTCCGCTGTCTTGGCCTCAGCAGGGTCGCCGACGACGATGGCCTTGCCCCCGCCGAAGTCGAGGCCGGCCATGGCGTTCTTGTAGGACATGCCTCGTGACAGGTTGAGCGCGTCCGTGATGGCCTCCTCGTCACTGTTGTACGGGTGGAAGCGGGCCCCGCCAAGCGCCGGTCCGAGAGCGGTGGAGTGGATCGCGACCACGCTCTTGAGGCCGGAGGCGGGGTCGTGGTGCAGCACGACCTGCTCATGTTCGAAGGACTCGGAGGTGAATCCGATGAGTGGCGCCTTGGGGCTGAACGTACTCATGTTGCTCCTCCTTGTGTGGAACGTTCCATCTCATTCATGTTGATTTCGGCACGCGGCACCGTGCTGTTGTGGGCGCTGGTGTCCCGAGTCGGATATCGGCCATCGGTCCTCGGCGGCGGATGTGGCGACCCTGCCGACGGCGCCTCACGCCGACGCCTCCGTAAGCTTCGACCGGGCCTGGCTCACGGCGAGGCAGCCAGGGGGCACACCCGGCGGGGGAGTGGTTCAGCCGGGCCCTGGCGAACTCGCCTGGTAGCGGACACAGCGCCCTACCAGGCGAGTCCGGGTACCTGCTGTACGTCGTGGGTAGCGGAGAGGGCGCTGAGGCTCTCCGGCCCCAGCCCCAGACACTGGGCAGGCTGCCGGCTTCACCGCCCAGGACACGCGGCGCGACGCTCAATGCTCCGATGCCTTTCCTGGCGTTGAGAAACATGGCCGTACTCCTCTGTCTCAGCGCGGGTGCCGCCGCCAGCGAGCGCCCTGGTGGAAGCCAGCAGACCCAACAGACCGGAACAGCGCCGTTGCCCGGGTGCGGCGGGCACGGGGGTGAGAGGAATGCGCGCCGCGGATCGAATCACCGGGGTCGCAGGCGCCGGAGCGTACGTAATGTCCGGGGGCGAGGGCACCGGCCGGGTATCGGGAGTTGCCCAGCGGGCGGCTACGGACGCGCGGGCCCGAGCGGTGTTCGAGCCACCGCGACCACGCTTCCCACCAGGATTCCTGCTGGGAGACGGAGTTGGCCGACCAGTCCCGGGGACTCGCGGGGAGTGTGCCCGTGCTGGTGCGGTAGGACGCTTGAGGGCGCGGTGGGTTGATGATGCTTCCTACATGTCCCGAGGGCACGAGGTGGAATGAGACATCGCCACCGAGCAGACGTGCGCTTTTGTACACCGTTTCCCAAGGAATGATGTGGTCGCGCAAGCCGGCTACCACGAAGGCGTCCTGGGTGACAGCGGAGAGCGCAATGGCACGCTCCATGATGCGAAGCTGGCCGCGGGCCAAGGTGTTGTCCGCTGCGATGCGCATGGTCTGGTCGAAAAGGACGCTGGGCACGTCTATCGCGTCCTCACTCCACGCCCATATGTCGAACGGTTGTGGCCGCTGTCCCATCAACCAACCGGCCACAAGGGGCTGCCAAACGGTTTCCCTGGAGCGCAGCAAGTCGAAGAGCAGGCTGATTCTGGTGCCGTCAACGAGACCGTTTTTGTTCGTAAGCATGCGGGTCAGCAAACGCACCTCGGCGTCCGGCGATTTCTCGTTTCCGTCGGGGCCTGTGTAGTCCAAGGCGGACATCAGCAGGGTCAGCGACGCCACTCCTGCCTCTTTTTCCGCTGCCAGCCAGGCGGCTGTGGATGCCGCAAACATTCCCCCGGCACACACCCCCACCAGATGTGCCTGCGATGAGCCGGTGATATCCAGTACGACATCCAAGGCACGCAGTGGAGCGTGCAGTAGGTACTCGTCCAGTCCCAAGGTGGTTTGACCAGGGTCGGGGTCGCGGAGGCTGATGGCGAATACCGTGTAGCCCTCGCGAACCGCCCATTCGGCGAGGCTTCGGCCGGGGGCCAGGTCGTATATGTAGAACTTGTTGACCCAGGCGGGAACGAGTAGCAGTGGTATCTGGTGTACCTGGGCGGTCTGGGCCTCGTACTGAATCACTTCGATCAGCTCGTTGCGGAACACGACCCGCCCTGGCGTGGCGGCCAGGTCCTCGCCCAGGTGATAGGTGCCGGGCGGCATCTTCGCGGGACGTCCCCGGCGGTACGCCAGGTCATGTAGAAGGTTGCCTGATCCGCGAATGAGGCTCGCGCCGCGTGAGGTTGCGGCGCGGCGCAGCGCGGCGGGGTTTCCCGGGAGGAAGTTCACGGGGGCCAGGGCTTCGGTCAGGACCTGGGCGAAGAACTGCACTTGCTGGCGACGGCGCGCTGGCAGATACGGCGTCTCCGCCACGGCCAGCGTCAGCTCGCGCCACGTCAGGTAGTGCTGAAGCAGACGCCGGTAGCCCGAATCAGAGTGCCAGGCCGGGTCGGTGAAGCGTTGGTCCGCAGGATCTGGAGTGCGCTCGTCTTCCAGGGACAGCATGCGCAACCAGGCCCAGCGGGAACGCAACATTGTGGTTCGCCCGTCCCTGGACATTGGGGGACGATCTTCGTCGTCATAGGCGTAAGGCAGGCTGCCGAAAGTCACCGGTCCGTCTCCTTGTCCGGGTCGGCAGGTGCACCGACGCTCGTTGTCCTGGCCCGAAGAGCTCGGCCCGGCTGTGGCTGCGTGGCGAGCCTGCTGCCAGCGGGCTGAGTATCCGGCGACGTTGTTTCCTGGGTACGGAACATAGGGCTGCACGCGAAACGTCGGTAGGCGCGTTTGTTGTCCGCGGCAATGTCCCGCACATACGGGTGTCATTCGGTGCGCGACGGTGGTGCGGCAGGAGGCCAAGCATGCCTCCGCGCCACCAATGCAATGACAGGCTCATATCTCACGTGGCGGCCTCAGCCCGGGGCCCCGACCATTTATTGGCTTCTGCCTTCCCGCCTACCGTTTCCTTGCACTCTTTCGTTCGGCTGCTGTCGCGGGAAGTCAGGGATCATCGCCGGCTGTCGGGGTGCGAAACGGCACGTGTGGAGCCTGGCTCTGTGCGATGGGCAGGAACAACGCCATTGCGGCCGGCAGCCACGCAAGACCGCGGCGAAGGGCGACAGCCGAAGCAGCGTGGGAATACGTTCCTGCCAACGGATTCCCACCGCTCCAGACGACCCGGCCACCTGGCAAAGAGACCCCTATCGGAGGACCGCTATGCGCAGCACGATGCCGGACGCCCCGCTCACCATCGCCCGCATCCTGCGGTACGGCTCCACGGTCCACGGCACCTCCACCGTGGGCACGTGGAACGGCGAGAGGTTCGATTCCAGGAGTTACGCCGAGGTGGGTGAGCGTGCCGCCCGCCTGGCCTACGCGCTCCGTGATCGGCTCGACGTAAGCCCTGGCACTCGACCGGAAAGCGGACAGAGCGTCATCGGCACCCTCATGTGGAACAACGCCCGCCATCTGGAGCTGTTCCTCGCGGTGCCCGCGATGGGAGCCGTCCTGCACACTCTCAACCCACGCATGACAGCGCAGCAGTTGACCCACACCATCGAACATGCTGGTGACCGTGTACTCATCGTGGACGCCACCTTGATGCGGCCACTCGCGCCCTTGCTGTCTCGGCTATCGCGCACCGTGCGGCACATTGTCGTCGCCGGCCCCGGCGATCGTGCCGCGCTGGCCGCATTCGCCGGTGAAGTGCACGACTACGAGGAGTTGATCGCCGACCGCGGCATCGACTACCCGTGGGAGGAAGAGCTCGACGAACGCACCGCCGCAGCGATCTGCTACACCTCTGGCACCACCGGAGACCCCAAAGGCGTGGTCTACAGCCATCGATCGATGTACCTCCACTGCTTCCAGGTGGTGGCGCCAAGCCACTACGACATCAACTCGCGCGACGTCCTGTTTCCCATCGCCCCCATGTTCCACGTGAACGGCTGGAGCATTCCGCACGCCGCCTTCTTCACCGGCGCCGACCTCCTGCTGGCCGACCGGCATTCCCGGGCCACTTCGCTCGCCCGCATGATCGAGCAGGGGCGACCGACCTTCAGCGCCGCCGTCCCAACCGTCTGGACCTCCCTTTTGGAGGAACTCGACACTCACCACTACGACACCGAAAGCCTGCGTCGGGTGTTCGTGGGCGGGTCCGCCTGCCCACCCGCTCTCATGGCCGCTTACCGCGACCGGCACTCCATCGATTTCCTGCATGGCTGGGGCATGACCGAAACCTTGGGGGCGGTGAGCGCGGCGCTTCCTCCCGCGAAGATGGGCGCGGACGAGGAATGGACGTACCGGATCAGCCAGGGGCGGTTCCCGACGTCCGTCCGGTTCCGGCTCGTCGACGCACACGGTGCCGTCAGGCCGCACGACGGCAGGGCCACTGGTGAGCTCCAACTCCGCGGTCCTGACGTCACCGAGGTCTACCACGGCGGCGTAGGCGCCCCTCCGATACGACCGCAGGAGAACTTCACCCCCGACGGCTGGCTGCGGACCGGGGACGTCGGCCGGATAACTCCGGACGGATTCCTGACTCTCACTGACCGCGTCAAGGACGTCATCAAGTCCGGTGGCGAGGCGATCTCCAGTGCAGCACTGGAGAACGCTCTGATGGAGCACCCTGCGCTCACCGAGGTCGCCGTCGTAGCGGTGCCGGACGACCGTTGGGGCGAACGGCCGTTGGCAGCCGTATCCGTGCGCCGAGGCCGTGCTATCGACCTGGAGGAGGTACTCGACTTCCTGGTTCAGCACATCGACGCGTGGATGGCTCCGGAGCGTTGGACGATCATGCCAGCGATACCGAAGACCTCGGTGGGCAAGCACGACAAACGACGTATCCAGCTTCAGTACGCGCAAGGCCAACTCGACGTCGTACACCTCGGCAGGCGATCCGGGGGCACGCCCTCCACCAGGCCGCCCGGGAGCGCGGAAAGTGAGGCGTGAAGCCGCTCCGACCTCACGCGGCCCGGTACGGGGCACAACCCTGGCCGCGCCTGTGATCCCTACCGCGAGATCGCGGAGTCGATGACCGCGGCCACCCACTCCCGGTCGCCATCTAGGCCGCCGTCCACCAGCACCGCCTGACGCATCTCCTCCCACAGCCCCGCCGCTGTCCACGCGGTGAAGCGACGGTGCGCTGTCGCCGGTGAGACCGCGAACGTCGGCGGCAAGCGACGCCAAGCGCACTCGCTGGTCAGCACGAACACCACGGCGGTGAAGACGTCGCGGCTGTCAAGCGGCGTGGTGCCGCCGCCTTGCCGCCGCGGGGCGAACTCGGGGATCAGCGGCTCGGCCAACGCCCAGAAGCGATCGGTCACCAGACGCCGTGAAAGAAGCTCTCCCATGTCCAACCAGCATGGCACTCGGCTCGCAATTCGCAGCCCCGCGGGCCATCTCATGTGGCGACACAGGTCCGCCGTGACGGCGCGCGGGCGCCCGCTCCCGAGCGGACCACCGTGGCCAGCGTCGAGTTCCCAAGACGTGGTGGAAGGCACCAACTTCACCGAGCCCGGAGCCGCCGTCGCACTCCGGCAGCGGCACGGCCGCAGCCGCATCCGTGCCAACGGCCGCTGCTTCCCCTGGGGCCGCATCAGCCTCAAGCGGTTGGTAGCGGGCCACCCACCCATGGCGCGGCGTATGGCGCGACCATCCATCCGAAGGAAGAAGGACACATGACACCCCGCCCGTCCAAAACCCACAAGACAGTCATGGATCACCTTCTGGATCGTCTGCACACCGTGGGCGTCAACCACTTGTTCGGCGTGGCTGGCGATTACAACCTTGCGGTCCTCGATCGTGTGCTCGATCACCGCGACGTGCGGTGGATCGGCACCGCGAGCGAACTCGGCGCCGCCTACGCCGCCGATGGCTACGGGCGCGTCCGGGGCTTCGGAGCGCTCCTCACCACGTTCGGTGTGGGGGAGCTGAGCGCGATCAACGGTGTCGCCGGCAGCTACGCCGAACGCGTTCCGCTGCTGCACATTGCTGTCGGCCCCACTCAGGCCACCGAGCACGCTGGGTCCGCGGTCCACCACAGCACGGGAGACGGGGACTTCGACCGCTTCGCGCGTGCGCACCGCCAGGTGGTCTGCGCCGACGCTGTCCTTCGCCCCAGCAACGCGATGGCCGAGATCGACCGGGTGCTGACCGCCTGCCTGCGTGAGAGCCGACCCGGATACCTCCGGTTGCCTCGCGATGTCGCACTGGGCGCTGCCCCGCCGCATCAGCCACTGGCCCTACCTCGCGGGCATGCCGCCGATGCCAACAGCCTCAAGGCCTTCCGCGTCGCGGCCAGTGCCCGACTCGCCGCCGCGGGCACGGTCGCGGTCCTGGCCGACTTCCTGGTGGACCGATTCAAGGCCCGCGCCGAACTGGCCGAGTTGTTGGCCGCCGGGTCCTTTCCGCACGCTGTCCTGGCAACGGGGAAAACGGTCGTGGACGAGAGCGCTCCCGGCTTCCTTGGCTTGTACGCGGGCGCCATGAGCGAGAAGCGGGTGCGTACCGCCATCGACAAGGCCGACCTGCTCATCCGCGCCGGAGTGCTGCTCACTGACATGACGACCGGCAAGTTCACGCACCGCTTCGATCCCGAGGTCGGCATTGACCTGGGGCCCACGGCCGCGACGGTGGACGGGACGACCTTTCCGAACGTGCCGCTGGCTGCCGCGCTGACCACACTGACGGACATCGTCAAGGGTCGGCGCGTGGTGAAGGTTCGCGGCACCGCGAGTACCGGTCACCGGGAGCCAGCCACGTCGGCGAAGCGGGCTCACATGCCCCTGCCCGGGCACGGTGCGCGTCGGTGCCGGCCCACACTGCGCTCGTTGCGCCCGCTCACCCAGGCGTATCTGTGGGATGCGGTAGGCGCTGCCATTCGGCCCGGCTACACGGTCGTCACCGACGAAGGCACCTCCCTCTACGGCGTGGTAGACCAGCGTTTCCCCAGCGGGGCACGGTTCATCGCACAGCCCCTGTGGGCCTCCATTGGCTACGGCCTACCCGCGCTGTTGGGAGCGCAGCTCGCTGACTCCTCTCGGCGCGGCATGTTGATCATCGGCGATGGCGCCGCCCAGCTCACTGTGCAGGACCTGGGCACCATAGGCCGTTACCGTCTCAAGCCCATCGTGGTGCTGGTCAACAACCACGGTTACACCATCGAGCGGATTACCCACGGTCTTCGCGCTGAGTACAACGACGTCGCCCGTTGGCGCTGGACCAGGATACCGACCGCCCTCGGGGTGCCCAGGCCCCTGGTGCTGACCGCCCGTTCGCAGGCGGCCTTGGACCGAGCCCTCGCCCGAGCTGCCACGGAGACTGACCGATTGGTCCTGGTGGAAGCGTTCACCGGCACGTACGACGTTCCCGCTACGTTCAAGCGCCTCGCCGTGACCAGGCCCGACAAGGCCCGATGGGTCGCCTGACGGAGCCCGTGCCACCGAGCGCAGCGTGCCAACGTGCACCTGCCGATGGCGGCATGCGCCTCCCAGCCGACCCCGTAGGAGGTGGGGTGTTCACCGGGAGGAGCGGCAGCGGCCTGCCCCGACCGGACGGCTGGTCGGGGCGAGCCGTGTTCCACCTCCACACTCCTCGCGCTTGGCCGGGGGCGGACTGGGGCAGAGGGGCCGCGGCCACCACGGTGAACGCGGACGCTACAGCCCTGGCCGAGTGCACGATGCTCCGCCTTTCGGTCAGCGAACCGCTTCGCGGTCGCCCGATGCGGCTCGGACGACGTGGGCGGGGCACGACCTGGCCGACACGCATGGGAGGTGATGTCAGTCATCGTCTGCTGTATGGAGTGCGCCGGCTTCCTCATGATGCCCCAGTGCCTCCAGACGGCTGCGAAATTCTTCGAGCTCGCTGGCACACTGCGCGGAACGTAGCCCACTGATCACCTGCACGGCCTGCGACGCGGTGGCACAGCTCTGTTCCACCTCCCCGAGTCGCAGTTCCGCCGATGCCAAAAGCAGCAGCCGCAGTGCTCGGCGCCGTACTCGACCCGGTGAACAGCCTTGTACTGCTTCCCGCGCCCATTGGGCAGCAGCCTCGGGCCGGTCCAAAACCTCGCAGCAGCGAGCCAGCTCCTCCGCCAGGTAAGCCCGGTCCACATGGGCGATGCGGTCCGGGTGCTCGTCGGGGCTGTCGCGCTCCAGCGCCTCGAACGCTTGCTCAGCAGCTTTTTCGTAAGAGCGCGCGTCACCCAGGAGGGCCTGACCGCGTGCTTCGGCCGCGTGGATGACCACGCGAGCCGTTGGACTGCTGCCTGCTCGCCCTGCTCCTTCCCGTGCCACCTTGGCGAGTTGGACGGTCTCACTCGGATTTCCGAGCAAGAGAGCCACATGGCTCATTCCGGACGCCAGCACGTAACCACCGAATGCGCGGTCGCCCCCCGCTTGCGCTAGGCGTAGCGCCTGCACGTAGTAACGCTGGGCGAGTCCGAGTCGGCCGGTATCAACGGCCATGTAGGCGGCGAGCTCCGTCAGTCGTGCGATGGTTGTGAGCAGTTCACGCCCGGTGGCTTCACGGTAGGGGCCGGCGAGAAGCACGGAAACGACGCTGTCGAGATAACGGACGACGACCGGGCGCATATGACCGCTTCCAAAGCCGTGATCGAGGTCGGCGAACGCGGCAGTAGTCGCTCGCACCGCCGCGACATCCGCAAGACCCACCGCGGGGACGCCCTCGACCGCGACACTGCGATCTGGCTCCGCGATCAGCCAGTCACGGCTGGGTTGGACAAGCACGGACGTAGCAAGCCGCTTCCCGGGCACAGGGCCGGCGTGCTGGATGTCGGCGCGCCACAGCGCGCATGCTTGCCGGACGGCCTCCACCACGGTCGGCTCGAACCGGAGACCCACGGTGGAGGGCGGGCCAGGACCTGTGCTCATGCCTATCTCATCGATCGTCACGGCACGCCCCAGCTTGCGCTCCAGTGCCTCGGCGATGATGACGGGGGCACGGCCGCGGGGCTGTTGCCCCCGAAGCCAGCGAGCCACTGACGTCTTGTCATATCGCAGATCGAGTCCATGCTCGGCACCGCAGGTGTTGACCCGACGGGCAAGCCCCGTACTTGAACACCCTGCCTCTTCCATCACGGCCCGCAGCCGTTCATTGACCTTCCGGTCAGTACGTGGTGGCACGGCCATAGCCTCATGTCTCCTTTGTAGCCCCCGTTTTGAGGAACCGGAGCTCACCGCCTGGGCGCGGCACGTCCGTCAACGTCCTTAGGCGGAACCGGACGACGTGGCCGGCGGCCGGCGGCCGGCGGCAGCGGATATGGCTGGATCGGTTTTCGGTTCTGTCGGAAACACGCTTGGCTCGAACAAGCGGGCAGTCATCAGTTCCCATCCTCAGTGCGCGCCGTGCAACTGCGGGCGTTCCGCCCTCCCCGACTCACCGAAAGCGGTGCGCGTCCTCACTGTTTCCTTGCCTTCCCCGCTCCATGGTCACGCTCTTTCGGACGCACGCGAAGGTCCGCTATATGCCCGGGCACGCACCCAGTGCGCGGCACCTGGTGAGTGGGCGTGCAAAGTGCAGGTGAGCGCGCGCCTGGGCCACGGCATGCCGTGGCCCAGGCCAAGACAAGAGGAACACCGACTTGGTACGCCCAAGGCCCCGGTATCAAAACTCCGGCGGCGGCGCGCCCGGGTGACCGAGTGACCGAAGGGGCCGCGCTTGGGCGCTCACTACACGGAATGCTACTAACGCACGCGCGCCAACAAGGTGCGGCAGACGCGTCTGCTTCGTCCCAGCCATCCGTCGACATTCAGCACTGGTCTGAAAAGTCCCATGACTCGACATTTCGAAATCACCCCGGCAAGCAGAGAAAGGACCAGGTTTTTTTATTGCCTGACGCTGTCGAGGCATCCATCACTGTCGTGATGGTCAGCGGTCCCTCATTGTTTCTGACGCAGGTCTGCCTCAGACGGCGACAGCGGTGCACGAGGCCGCACGTATGGCTGGCGATTACTAGGACTAGTGCACGGCACGCTTTCGTTCGAAGCAACGCTGCGTCGAGGGCGCACAGAAGGACGTCGCCTTCTTCGGCGCACATGCCAAGGAAGTATCGCCCGCGCATGCGCCGCCATTGGGGGCGTGCGCCCGGTGTGAGTAACACGGGGGGCGCGCAGGGCGCGCGCCTGCACGCCCAACCGGTGACCAACGGAGCGCTCACCTGCGGAGCAGCGAATCGCAGAGCGTCTCAACCGCCCGCCCCTGTGTGCATGTAACGTGCACCGGCTGGACGAGCTGAGCTCCTACCGCGGACGTACGCTGCGTGCCGATGGGCACGCGAAGGGATGTGCACGGCCAGTAGGCACCCGGCTCGGCGCATCAGGCGGCCTATGGAAGAAGTTCTGGCAGCGGTGTGACGACAGAGCCGCGGCGTCGGTGCCTGCCGCGGGCGATTGCGCCCTCCGCCGCGTCTGCGGTCGCGCACCACCGCCGAAATGCGCGACCTGTTCGGGCGCCGCTGCGTCCGCTCCACCGTACGCATGCCGCAGTACGAGCAGGCGCGCGCACCACCGGGTGAGGCCGCTACTGGGAGCGTCCCGTACGCCTGCCGCACCCCGATGCGCCCGCCCTACAGTGCTGTTTATTCGCATACCGAGCCTTCGCGTGAAAACGCCCAGGCGCCGCCGTTGGGTACCTTCCGCCTTCGCCGCGCACGGTGCAGGCGCCACTGCCCTACCTGGCCACTCGCGTGCTTCACCGCCAGGCTTCCGATTCGCTTCACCCGGGCCACTGACCAAGAGCCACGAGGCCCGGCCGCGAAACACCCCCATCCTCCGCGCAGGCACCACTCGGCCACACAGGCGCGTACTGCGAATTGTTCGGATGGCAAGAGACGGGAGACCAAGATGAACACAACCACCGCCATGCGGGAACAGGCGGTTGCCGAACACTGGATCGACGTGGAAGGGACATTGACCCGCTACCTTGAGGCCGGGCACGGAGACCCGGTGCTGCTCGTCCACGGCGAAGGCAGCGTTTCCGAGGAGTGGTACGGCATCCTCAAGGGCCTTGCCGGCAGCCACCGAACCATCGCCGTGGATCTGCCAGGGTATGGACACAGCGAACCGACCTCCGACGCCAGTCCGGTGGCGCTCGCCGCATTCGCGTGGAAGTTCGCCCAAGCGGTGGGTGCTGAGCGCCCTGCGATCATCGGGCACTCCCTCGGAGGCGCCGTGGCCGCCTACATGGCCCTGCAACGGCCGGACCACGTACCGTCCCTCGTCCTGATCAGCTCCGCGAGCATGGGGCGTGCCATCAACCCCGTGATGCTGGTGCTGGCCGTGACTCCCTTGGGCGACCTCACGAAATGGCTGATCCCGAGACTGTCCTTTGGGCCGCGCCTGCTCGTGGCGTCGGTAGCGGTGATAGGGGCCCTCCGCCCCTGGCGGCTCCCCGCTCGCTGGTGGACCAGTCAGATCGCGGCCGTCTCCTCGCCCGAAGCCCTGCCGACCACCCTGCGCTCCCTACGCTCTTCAACGGGGCTGCTGGGGCAGAAGAACCTGCTCACCGGGAGGTTGCGGGAACTACCGATGCCCACCCTCGTGGCCTGGGGGGTCCAGGACACGCTGGTTCCCTTCTGGCAGGCGATCGCCGCCCAACGCCGCCTGCCTGAAGGCCGGTTGAAACTCGTACTGTGCACCGGGCACCTCGTGCCGATGGAAGCCCCCAACACTCTTCTCAAGACCATCCGTCCCTTCCTCGCACATTCCGGTGACGCCATGGAAGGAGGACGGCGACGATGAGCGACGCAGCCGATGTGATCGTGGTGGGAGCGGGTCTGGCAGGACTCGTCGCGGCATACGAGTTGACCCGCGCCGGACGGCGAGTGGTCATCGTCGATCAGGAGAACCAGGCGAACCTGGGAGGCCAGGCGTTCTGGGCAGAGGGGGGCCTGTTCCTGGTCAACAGCCCCGAACAGCGAAGGCTGGGCATCAAGGACTCTTACGAGCTGGCGCTGGCTGACTGGTTGGCCTCGGCCGGGCACGACCGCGACAGCGAGGACCGATGGGCCCGCAAGTGGGCTGAGGCCTACGTAGGCTTCGCGGCCGGAGAAAAGCGTCCCTACCTGCACCGACTCGGACTGCGCCTGGTGCCCATCGTCGGCTGGATCGAGCGAGGGGTGGGCACCTCGACCGGGCACGGCAACTCCGTCCCTCGGCTGCACTACACCTGGGGAAGCGGGCCACAGGTCGTGCGGACTTTCCGCAGGCCCGTGCTGGCCGCAGCCGAACGCGGGCTGGTCACCTTCAAACACCGGCACCGCGTCGACGAGCTGATCGTCGAGGGAGGAACCGCTGTCGGCGTGCGCGGCTCGGTGCTGGTCCCGACGCAGCAACCGCGCGGCGTGCCCTCCCCGCGGCAGGAAGTGGGCACGTTCGAACTGCGCGCACAAGCGGTGCTCATCACCTCAGGCGGCATGGGCGGCAATCACGAGATGGTGCGGGCCCACTGGCCGACCGAGCGCCTCGGCCCCGCACCGGCGACGATGCTCACCGGTGTGCCGGCACACGTCGACGGGCGCATGCTCAACATCACCGAACGTGCCGGCGGGTCGGTGGTCAACCTCGATCGCATGTGGTTCTACAACGAGGGAATGAAAAACTGGGCTCCCATCTGGCCCGGCCACGGGGTGCGGCTCCTTCCCGGCCCCTCACCGCTGTGGCTCGACGCCACAGGACGGCGACTGCCCCCGCCGCTGTTCCCCAGCCATGCGTCCCTGGCGACACTGCGGCACCTCAGATCGACCGGTCACGACCATTCGTGGTTCATCATGACCCACTCAATGGTTGACAAGGAGTTCGCCTTGTCAGGGTCCGAGCAAAATCCCGATCTGACCGGCAAGAACTGCGCACTGCTGCTCCAGCGGTTCAAAAAGAGCACCATGGCGCCCATTCGCGCGTTCCTCGATCAGGGCGAGGACATCGTGCTACGCCGGACGCTGTCCACACTGGTCGAGGGCATGAACACCATCACCCCCGACACGCGCCTGGACTACGCGCGAGTGGAGCGGGAGGTAGCGGCCCGTGACCGGCAGGTCATCAACGATTACAGCAAGGACATGCAACTGATGTCCGTGCACAACGCGCGCGCGTACCTCCCTGAGAAGCTGGTCCGCATCGCCCCGCCGCACCGCCTGCTCGACCCCGCCCACGGCCCCCTGGTCGCCGTCCGCCTCCGCCTGCTTACCCGTAAGACACTGGGCGGGATACAGACCACTCTCGACTCGCAAGTCCTACAGTCGAGCGGCGCGACCTTCGACGGCTTGTACGCGGCCGGCGAGGCAGCCGGATTCGGCGGCGGAGGGCTGCACGGATACAACGCACTGGAAGGCGCCTTCCTCGGCGGCTGCATCTTCTCCGGCCGGGTCGCTGGCCAAGCCCTGGCCCGGGACCTGGCATGAGAGCAGCCGCCTGCGTTGGGCCTCCCCGGGGACCTGTGGCCGCCCCTGCAACACGCCGCCCCTGCAACACGCCGTGCAAGCACGAGCACGCCTGCATCCGCTGTCCGCTCCTCCAGATCGACCCGGGCCAGCGCGGCCCGCTCATCGAGCGCAGCCGCGGGGTGAAGGCATCGGGGCGACGTTGGCTTGGAGAACGCCACGATCGTCATTGCCAATACGCGGACGGCGAAGGGCAATCGGTACGTGGCGGAGAAAGACACCACGTCTCTTGCGGGGGAGCGGATTCTGCCGCTGCCAGCACTGGTGCTGCGAGCCCTCACAGCATTCCGGTTTCTCCAAGCCGAGGAGAGGCTCGCTTTGGGGAAGGCGTACACGGTTTCGGGCTACGTGCTGGCGCACGAGGCGGGCGACGCCTTTACGGTCGAGCAACTTCGCCGACGCGTGTACCGGCTTATGGAGCTTCTCGGGCTGCGGCGCGTCAGGCTCTACGACGCACGCTCGTCGTGCTTCACCTTCCTGGAACAACGGTTCCCCGGACCACGTCCTCGCGCGATGGGCCGGATATGCGAACGTAAAGACGACTAACCAGTGGTATGTCAAGCCGGACGTAAAAGGTCTGCGCGGAGCCGCCACCACGTGAAATGGCCTGCACGGGGGTGCGGCGGAGGAACAAGACTGAGTCACGCGGACCATCAGCCGAGCGACTTGCGAGCCGTGTGGCCAACAGGACGAGGGCGAGGCGCATTCGGGGTCCGCTTGCTGGTGTGGGCCAGTGGCTGTGACTGAGAGCATGTGGCTACGGCCAGGCCCTCTACCAAGCGTTCACCGTACGGTGTTCGAGCTGCTGTTGGGTGGGATTCCGGAAGGTTTCCAGTTGTCCACGCCGAGCCTCGTCCGTGCCACCACACTTGATGTTGCACTGCGAGCCGCCTGGAGGCCGTGGTCAAAGAGGAAAGCGTTGCTCGTAGCGACTGAAGGAGGGTGCGTGCCCGGAGCTCACTGCCGACACGGCTACGAGTACCTGCCGCGGAACGTACACCTGGGCTCTCATCGGCGGTTCGGCAGCTCCGGAGCAAGGCAAGGCCCGCTACGTCACCCCGGCGGTGTGATATCTCGTGACAGATGAAAGGCTCAGGCGGGTGAGTGAGACACCGATGAAAACCTTGCAATACCGCTTTGACGGACCAGAGGACGGCCCCGTCCTGATCCTGGGCCCCTCCCTCGGTACCACATGGCACATGTGGGACCGCCAGGTTCCCGAGCTGAGCCGCCGCTGGCGAGTCCTGCGGTACGACCTGCCGGGGCACGGCGGCTCCCCCGCTCACCCGGCCTCAGCCATCGGCGACCTGGCGGACCGCCTCATCGCCACGCTGGACCAGTTGGGCATCGACCAGTTCGGTTACGCGGGCTGCGCCATCGGCGGGGCCATCGGCGCTGATCTCGCCCTCAGACATCCGCACCGCGTTGCCTCGCTCGCGCTCATCTCTTCGTCGCCGCGCTTTGGCACCCCCGACTCCTGGCGCCAGCGCGGAGTCGTCATCCGCACCAATGGGCTCGACCCCATCGCCCGTACCGCCCCCGAGCGATGGTTCACGACGAGCTTCGTTACCGCGCAGCCCGCCATCGTCGACTGGGCGGTGCAAATGGTGCGTACCACCGACCCGGGCTGTTACATCGCCGCCTGCGAGGCGCTTGCCGCGTACGACATCCGTTCGCAGCTTGGTCAGATAGGCGCGCCGACGCTGGTCTTGGTGGGCGCCGATGACCAGGTGACGCCGCCCGCCGACGCCCGGGTGCTGGTCGCGGGTATCCCGGACGCCCGGCTGGCCCTGGTGCCAGGCACCTCGCACCTGACGCCCGTCGAGCAGCCCTCAGCCGCCACTGACCTGCTCGTACGGCACTTCGCCAGCTCCGGCCAGTCCTCGCACACCACGGGCATGACCGCCATCACAGCGGCCACCCCCAAGCCGGTGCTCACTCCCGCGCCTACGCCGCCCATGGCGCCCGCATCGCCGATAGCCGAGATCGCCCCGGCCGGGCAGCCGGCCCACGTGCCCACCGGGCAGCCGGACAGCAGGGCGCGCGGCATCAAGGTCCGCCGCGAGGTGCTGGGAGATGCGCACGTGGACGCGGCGGAGGCCGCCGTGGACGACTTCACGGCCGACTTCCAGGACTTCATCACCCGCTATGCCTGGGGCGAGGTATGGACCCGCCCCGCGCTGGACCGGCACACGCGCAGCGTGGTGACCCTCACGGCGCTCACCGCCCGCGGTCATCTCGACGAACTGGCCCTGCACACACGCGCCGCGCTGCGCAACGGGCTGACCCCTGCCGAGATCAAAGAGGTGCTGCTGCACACCGCCGTGTACTGCGGGGTGCCCGCGGCGAACGCCGCCTTCGCGGTGGCCCAGCGAGTCATCCAGGAGGAGACCCGCCCCGAGGCGTGACCGCGCGGCGTGGACCGCGTACGTGGAGAGCCTGGTGCATACGACACCGGAGCCGTTGCCTGGTGCGGCCGGGTCGTGCCACAGACGGCGCCGCGTGCGCGCGTAGCGTGGGCCAGCGCAGGCGGCGGAGAAGACAACGCGGAGAAGACAACGGGGAAGACGCGCGGTGCCGCGGGCCCCGGAGCAAGGCTGGCAGGGGATACCAGGGAAGAGGAGCGGTTGCTGATGCGGCTCACCAAGCAGGGACACTCCAGCGTGCGGCTGGAGCAAGAAGGACGCACGCTCGTGATCGACCCGGGGGCGTTCAGCGAACAGGACGCGGCGCTCGGCGCGGATGCGATCCTGGTCACCCACGAGCACCCGGACCACTTCGACGAGGGCCGGCTGCGGGCCGCCCTCGACGCCAACCCCGCCGCCGAAGTGTGGACGCTGCGCAGCGTGGCGGAGCAGATGTCGGCGGCCTTCCCCGGCCGCGTGCACACCGTCGGCGAGGGTGACACGTTCAGCGCGGCCGGCTTCGACATCGAGGTGCACGGTCAACTGCACGCCGTCATCCACCCGGACATCCCGCGCATCACCAACGTCGGGTACGTGGTGGACGGCGCGCTCTTCCACCCGGGCGACGCGCTGACCGTGCCCGACCGCCCGGTGCAGACCCTGCTGCTGCCGGTGCACGCCCCGTGGAACAAGGTCGGCGAGATCATCGACTATGTGCGCGCGGTTCGCCCGGCTCGCGCCATCGATGTGCACGATGGACTGCTCACCGACATCGCCCGCCCCGTGTACGACCGGATGCTCGGCCCGGACGGGCCCGGCGTGGCGCAGGCACAGCACGGCCGATTGGCCGTGGGGGAGAGCGTGACCCTGTGACCTGGGCCGGCTGAGCCGCGCCGTTTTGCGCGCGGGTCTGCCCGGGCTCGCCGCGCCTGCTGCGCCGGCCGCTGTCACCGAGGGAGCCGGCGACGCGCGGGGCGGAACCGCAGGTGGGGCCGGGGGCGAGGGCCGCTCGCGGCCGGTTGTCAGTGCCGGGCGGTAGGTTGGCGAACATGCGCATCGCGACCTGGAACGTCAACTCGATCACCGCCCGATTGCCGCGGATGCTGGCCTGGCTGGAGAGCAGCGGCACGGACGTGCTGTGCATCCAGGAGACCAAATGCTCGGCCGAACAGTTCCCCTACAACGAGCTGCGGGACCTGGGATATGAGGCGGCGGTCAACGCTACCGGCCGGTGGAACGGGGTGGCGCTGCTGTCCCGCGTCGGCCTGAGCGACGTGGTCATAGGGCTGCCCGGCGGCCCAGACTACGACGGTGCGCAAGAGCCCCGCGCGGTCTGTGCCACCTGCGGCCCACTGCGCCTGTGGTCGGTGTATGTGCCCAACGGCCGTGAAATCGATCACGATCACTACGCGTACAAGCTGCGCTGGTTCGAGGCGCTGGGCGCGGCCGTCGCGGGGGACGCAGCGCAGTCGCGGCCGTTCGCCGTGCTCGGGGACTTCAACGTCGCCCCGACCGACGAGGACGTGTGGGACCCCGCTCTCTTCGAGGGTGCTACGCATGTCACCCCCGCCGAGCGCGCCGCTTTGGCTGCGCTGCGCGAGGCGGGCCTTTCGGACGTGGTGCCCAGGCCGCTGAAGTACGACCATCCGTACACGTACTGGGACTACCGGCAACTCGCCTTCCCGAAGAACAAGGGCATGCGGATCGACCTGGTCTACGGCAATGCGCCGTTCGCCAAGGCAGTCAGCGATGCGTATGTGGATCGCGAGCAGCGCAAGGGGAAGGGCGCGTCCGATCATGCGCCGGTCGTGGTGGACCTGGACGTCTGAGCGCACGCCCACGGGCTTGACCGTTCCCGCTGGGCGGTCAGTTCGGTGGCGGGGCTGCGAGACTGGTCGTCGTTGACGCCCTCGAAGACGATCACCGTGCGTACTCCGCTCTACGCGAGCGCGTCGCGCTCCAGCCGATGCGGTTCGATGGAGGTGACGGACGTGCCGCGGGCGAGCGGCACGCTCACCGCGTACAGCCGGATCTTTCATCCGTTCGGTGGAATGATCGTCCGCGGTGGTGCGGTCGGTGGCCGTGCCGCCCAAGGCGGACCGGTCAGGTCATCAACCAACGGGCGGTCCGACATGTGTGGCATGAGGCTTGTGAGACGAGGCGGTGGAACGGTGGCGGCGCTGCGAAGAAGCCCCGCCGCGCGCCTGTGGTGCACACCCCCGGGTCGGTGCGACGCTGAGCAGTATGAACATCTCCTTCCTGGACCATTGGCGCAAGCGGCACGGCGCGGCGAGCGAGGCGAAGTCGCCGCCAACCGGGCTGGCGCGGGAAGGGCTGGCCGAGTTGCTCTCGGAGTGCGAACTGCTGCGGGCCCGCGCCGAGTCGGAAGACGTCGCCTTGGACGACACTGCCGCCTCCCTTGCGGCGCTTGACCAGTTGCAGCCGCGTTGGCGGGATGACCCCGAGGAGTCGCCGTGGCTGGGCACTGACGCGGGGCTGTATCTGGGCACGGTGATCGTGCGGACCGTGTCGGGTGCCGAGTGGCGGCTGAGCCCGGACGGCACTCCCGTGGTGGCACTCGACAGCGGCCGGGAGATCGATGTGGTGGCGGCCGGGCTGGCCTGGGCGGAGGACGGTGCGCCCGAGTTGTCGCAGCTGTACGCGGAGGTGGACGAGGGCTAAGCGTGGGCCCGGTAGCCCGGTAGCCCGGTAGCCCGGTAGCCCGGGCGCGGCGCGCCCATCGATCCGCCCGGGCCGCTCAGCCCGTGAAGGCGATGCCGTACGCCAGTCGCCAGCGGTCGGCCCGCACCACGAGGTCGGAGGTCTCCACCGGCTGGTCGTCCGCGTCGAAGTGGGTGCGCTCGACCACCGTCACGCACTGCCCAGCGGTGCAGCCCAGCGTCTCCGCCTCCGTCGTGGTCGCCGGCCGGGAGCCGACCAGTTCCACCGCCCGCACCACCTGGACGCCGATCGCGGCGAGCCTGCCGCGAACCCCTCGTTTGGCGTACGGGCCACGCTCGGGGTAGACGACGTCGGTGCCTTCGGTGAGGGCCAGCGGCTCCCAGCTGACGGCGAGTTGCAGCGGCTGGCGGTTGGCCAGGTACTCGTAGCGGGTGCACACCACGCGGACGGCCTCCGGCACACCAAGTCGTCCGGCGATGTGTGGCGGTGCTTGAGTGATGCTGGAGGACGCCTCCCAGCTCACCACCGTGTCGTCCCCGGTGGTTAATTGGGCCGCGAAGGGCGAGTCAACGGCTCCCGTCGAGCGCAACAACGAGCCGAGCGGCGCCCGGTCGGCGACGAACACACCGCGGCCGAACTGTCCTTCCGCGTACCCGGCCGCCTTGAGCACCCGCACGGCCCGATCCACGGTCTGATCGCTGGCCGCGTACGCGCGCTTGAGCTCGGAGCGCGAGGGGATGCGGGCGCCGACCGGCAGAGTGCCGACGTCGATCCGATGCCGCAGATCGTCGGCGATGCGTTGGTAGACGGGTTTGCTGTCACTCACCGCGGGCTCCTTCCCAGCCGGGGCTGACGCTCACAACTCGCCCACAGGCTAGGTACCCAGGCCCGTTCTGCGTACCTAGGTCAATTTGACGTCAATCGCCCGATAGGTGCGTGTCGCCCATGGAGCCCCCTTGGGGGGTGGATAGGTTGCGTTGACTGCGACACGCCTGAGAGTGGGTAGGGCTGCATATGGCCGTCGATCCTCTGATCGAACTGCGCGACGTCAACAAGTATTACGGGAAGCTGCATGTGCTGCGAGACATCGATCTCACCGTGGGGCGCGGGGAAGTCGTGGTCGTCATCGGCCCTTCCGGTTCTGGCAAGTCCACGCTGTGCCGGACGATCAACCGGCTGGAGAGCATCGAGTCCGGCACCATCACGCTGAGCGGCCGGCCGCTGCCCGCCGAGGGCAAGGCGCTCGCTCAGCTCCGTGCCGAGGTGGGCATGGTCTTCCAGTCCTTCAATCTCTTCGCGCACAAGACCGTGCTGGCCAACGTGTCGCTGGCGCAGATCAAGGTGCGCGGCCGGAAGAAGGAGCAGGCCAACGAGCGTTCCCGGGATCTGCTGGACCGAGTCGGCCTCGCCGCGCAGGCCGACAAGTATCCGGCCCAGCTCTCCGGCGGCCAGCAACAACGGGTTGCCATCGCCCGGGCGCTGGCCATGGACCCCACGGTGCTGCTCTTCGACGAGCCGACGTCGGCGCTCGACCCGGAGATGATCAACGAGGTTCTTGAGGTGATGCGGCAGCTCGCCCAGGAGGGGATGACGATGGTGGTCGTCACCCACGAGATGGGCTTCGCGCGGTCGGCCGCGAACCGGGTGGTGTTCATGGCCGACGGCGCGATCGTGGAGGACCGCGCGCCCGAGGAGTTCTTCAACGCTCCGAAGAGCGACCGCGCCAAGGACTTTCTGTCCAAGATCCTCAAGCACTGAGCGGGCGGCACCGACATGCGCAACTCTTTCCCGCCCCAGGGCGCAGGCGGGGGCCGGGCCCTGGCCCCCGACGATGGTCTGATGCTGGCCCCCGGGGATCGTTCGACCCGGGCTCCAGGCGCCACCGACCCGATCAAGGCCCCCGGTGCGCCCGCGGCCAAGGCCCCCGGCAGGGCCCCGGCCCCGGCCCCGGCCCCGTTGCCGGTCGCCGGTCAGTCGCCGGCACCGGTGCCGGCGCCGAGCCGCTCGCCCGCGACCGTGCGCGGCGCCGTCCGCCGCGCCCTCACCGCGGCCGTGCTCGCCGCGCTCGCCCTGGCCACCACCGCCTGCGGCAAGGAGGGCAGCCCGCCCGCGAAGGGCCCGCAACCCGACGAACTGCCGCGTTACCGCGTGGCCCAAGGCTTCGAGCTGAACGACTCGGCCACCTGGCGAGGGGCCAAGCGGCGCGGCCGACTGGTGGTCGGCGCCAAGGAGGACCAGCCGTACATGGGGGAGAAGGACCCGGCCACCGGCCGATACAGCGGCTTCGATATCGAGATCGCGAAGATGATGGCCGCCTCCCTCGGCTTCGACCCGCGGCGCATCTCCTTTCGGACCATCGCATCCGCCAACCGCGAGACGGCGCTGCAAAACGGCCAGATCGACTACTACGTCGGCACATACACCATCAACGACCTGCGCAAGAGGCAGGTCGGGTTCGCCGGTCCGTACTACGAGGCAGGGCAGTCGCTGCTGGTGCGCGACGAGGAAAACGACATTCACGGGCCCGGCGACCTGGGGGGCAAGAAGGTGTGTTCGGCGGCAGGTTCCACACCGTTGCAGCGCATCGAGGACGACTATCCCCAGGCCGATCCGGTCGCCTACGACGCGTACTCGATCTGTGTGGACAATCTCCTCACCTACCAGGTGGACGCCGTCACCACCGACGACACCATCCTTATGGGCTACGCCGCCAAGGCCCCCGATGAACTCAAGCTCGCGGGGCGGCCGTTCTCCAAGGAGCCGTACGGCATCGGCGTACCCAAACGGGACACCGCCCTGCGGTTCGCCCTCGACGACGCCATCGAGGCGCATCAAAAGAACGGCGACTGGAACAAGGCGTACGACGCGACCCTCGGCCTGTCCGGCGTGCCCGCGCCAAGGGCCCCCGCCGTCAACCGCTATCCGGCGAGCTGAGGGAAGGCAGCACCATGGACGTCCTGACCGAGAACTTCTCCCTCTACGGCAAGGGCCTGCTCGGCACGGTGGAGCTCACCGGCTACGCCTCACTGCTCGCCCTGGGCCTGGGCGTGTTGATGGCCGCCTTCCGGGTCGCGCCGGTCGGCTCGTTGCGGGCGATCGGCACCGTGTGGGTGGCGGTGCTTCGCAACACCCCGCTGACCCTGCTGTTCTTCGCCGTACTCCTTGGCCTGCCGCGCTTTGGGCTGGTGCTGCCCTTCACCACCTTCGCCGTGCTCGCGCTCGGCTGCTACACCTCGGCGTTCATCTGCGAGGCGGTGCGCTCGGGCATCAACACCGTGCCGGTCGGGCAGGGTGAGGCGGCGCGCAGCCTGGGCCTGACCTTCGAGCAGACGCTGGGCGCGGTCATCATGCCGCAGGCGTTTCGCGCCGTGATCCCGCCGATCGGCTCCACGCTGATCGCGCTGGCCAAGAACTCCGCCATCGCCGGCTCCTTCAGCGTCACCGAACTCCTCGGCACCTACAAGAACCTCAACGAACTGGGCTACAGCATCATCTGGTCCTTCGTCTGGATCGCCGTCGGCTATCTGATCGTGACCCTGACCATCAGCGCGGTGTTCAACGTGCTGGAGACGCGCTGGGGAGTGCCGCGATGACCCACACCGCCCTCTACGACATCCCGGGCCCAAGGACGCGCCGCAGACACCGGATCTACGGGGCGCTGACCACCGTCGCCATCCTGGCGCTGCTGAGCTGGTTCGGCTACCTCCTCTACGACACCGGGCAGTTCGAGGCGCAAAAGTGGCGCCCCTTTCAGTACAAGGGCATTCAGGAACTGCTGCTACGGGGTCTTGGCAACACGCTCAAGGCGTTTGCGTACGCGGCCGTTCTCGCGCTGGTGCTCGGCGCGGTTCTCGCGGCCGGGCGGCTGTCCGAACACCGTCCGGTGCGCTGGTTGGCCACGCTGCTCATCGAGTTCTTCCGGGCGATGCCCGTGCTGGTCATGATCTTCTTCGTCTTCGTGGCGCTGAAGGTGCAGCCACTGCCCGCGCTGGTCACCGGCCTTACCCTGTACAACGGCTCGGTCCTCGCGGAGGTGTTCCGCACCGGTGTGGGCTCCGTGGACCGGGGCCAGCGGGAGGCCGCGTACTCGCTTGGCATGCGCAAGACGCAGGTCATGTCGTACGTCCTGGTCCCGCAGGGGCTGCGGGCCATGCTGCCGGCGATCATCAGCCAACTCGTGGTGGCGCTCAAGGACACCTCGCTCGGCTTTCTGATCACCTACGAGGAGTTTTTGCACGCGGGCAAGCTCATCGCCGGAAACCTCGACTACGACCTGCCCTTTATCCCGGTGGTGCTGGTCATCTCGCCCATCTACATCGGCATGTGCATGCTGCTGTCCTGGTTCGCGAACTGGGTGGCCAAGCGACAGCGCCGCAATCCGAAGGTCGAGGCCGCGGAGGTGGCGAGGCCGGAGCCCGGCACGGTGCTGCCGGGCTCCGGCACCCCGGGCGGCGGCCAGGCGTGAGGGAGCCGGGCCGCCGCAGCGGGGCCGCACCGGCACCGATGTGCCGCGGCGGCAGGGCGTGCGGGGGGTGCGGGAGCGGGCTCAGCCGCGTTCGTCGATGGGCACCGACACATATGACGGGTCGTGCTGCGGCGAGGAGAACGTGAGCTGGGCGCCCTTCGGGTTGTGCTCCACATACAGCGGGTCCACCGTGTCCACCACCACGGCGAGCTTGTGCCCGGCCGGGACGTCGTACGCCGTGGAGAACAGCTCCAGATCGACCGGGAACGGCTGCCCCGGCGTCTTGTCGTGGAAGGTCACCGGGGCGTGCGTGACCAGCTTGCCCACGCCGAGCGGGCCGACGTCGTAGAGGTAGGCGATGGCCGTGCCGCTGGACTTGTTGCTGGTGAGGGTGGTGTGCAGCGTCGTGGTGCCGCGAACGCGCTGCTGCTCCTCGTACCGTTCGCTTTGCCAGACTGCCGTGACCGAGCGTGGCAGCAGCGGAATGGAGGCGGTCGGCGGGAGCTTGAGGAACTGGTCGAGGATGTTGGTCAGGAAGATCAGCCCGCCGTTGGCGCCCGAGTCGATGTTCGTGTTGATCTTCTTGGTGCCGGTCAGTGCGATCGTGCGGCGCTCGCTGGTCACGTCCTTCCAGCTCGCATAGGTGTCGTACGCGCCCGTCGAGCGGGATTTCAGCCGCACGGGGCGCTCGCGGTTGATGCCGTTGTCCTCGCCCTTGAGGTAGTGGTCGAACCAGCGGTGGGCACTGTTCCAGGTGTCGTTCGGCAGCCCCAACAGGCCGAGGCCCTCGGCGGTGGCGTGGTCGCCGGGGCGGAACTCCAGGCGCTTGGGACCGGTCAGCTTCTCGTAGAAGTTCGCGTACTGGTTGGGCGAAAAGAGGCTGTCGCCCCAGGCGTTGCCGAGCATGATGGCCGCGCCGTTGTCGTTGATCCGGTCCAGGTACGTGGCGGGGGACCGTTTCTTCCCCCAGGCGATCATCTCGTCCTCCTTGTCCAGGTGGGAGCCGAGGAAGTCGCCCAATATGCGCCGCAGTTCCGCGCTGGGCCGCCCGGTCAGCTCGCCCGAGCCGCCGAGCATGAGACCGGCCTGTTGGTGCTGGGTGCGACCGCTGTAGATGGAGTCGATCAGGTCGCCCCAGCCGCTGAGCGCGCTGACGGCCCTGACCCGCCGATCGAAGGCGGAGGTGAGAAGGCTGATCCCGGCGCCGTAGGACACCCCGGCCATGCCGACCCGATGCGGGTCGGCGGGGGTGTGGGCCAGCGCCCAGTCGATGACCTTGCTGGCGTCGGCGATGTCCTCGGGGCCCGCGGTTTCTATCTCGCCGCCCGACTGCCAAAAGCCGCGCGAGTTGTAACTGACCACCACGTAACCGGAGTCGGCGAGCTTTTTGGCCTGGGCCAGGTACTCGATCTGCGGCATCGACCAACTCGTCGGCAACACAATGACGGGATAGCGCTGTGAGCCGTTGGCCCCGGCGGGCGTGACCACATTGGCCGCGAGCTTGACTCCGCCGTCGCCGGCGATGTCCACGAATCGCACGGAGGAACCCGCGGCGGTGGCGTCCTGAGCGGTGGGGGCCGCGCCTGCGGCGGGGGCGGCGGCCAGGGCGGTTCCGGCGAGCAAGGCGGCCGACACGGTGGTGGCTGCGGCGCGTAGGGCCGCTGTGCCGTGGAGGGTGCGCGGCATGGGAACGGGGGGCATCTGCGGCTCCAGACCTGGGACATCCCAGAGCGGCCCGGTCCCAGGGGCAGGGCCGCGGGCGGCGGTAAGTGACTGGAGAGTAAGCGGACCGGATTACCAGTGGTAACCCGTCGGTAGGTTACGGACGAGTAACGTCTTCGCTCGGGTAGTGGCGGCTATCCGAGCAAGGACGGCTGCCCGAGTGGCGGCTGCCGAAGCGGGGGGCGTGCCGGCTGGGCTCGGGGTCGGGTTTGCGGGTCGGGCTCGGGGGTCGGGTGTGCGGGCTGGGCTGGGGCGTCGGGCTTGCGGGTCGGGCTGGGTCGTCGGGCCCAGGGGGCGGGTTTTTGTGGGGTCGCGTCAGAGCGCCTTGTCCGTGCTGCGTGCGGCGCGGTGCCCCTTTGACTCGGCCGGTGTGGTCGCCACCTTCGACAGATCGGCGACCAACTCCACCACGTCCGGCCCGTACGCCTGGGAGTTGATGACCTTGAGTAGCAGGCAAAACGAGCCGTCGTGCCCGTGCTTGCGCGCAAGGCGGGAGCGATGGCGTACGAGGTGCCGCACGGCAGCCCGGTGGGTGATCGGGCGTTGCCCTGCCGCGAGGAAGACCGGTCGGTCGCCTCCGCCCGCCGTCAGCCGGGCCAGCAGCACGTACTCCACCGCCCCCGGCTCCATCCGGTACGCCGTGCCGCCGATGGTGAACGTCGCCCGGTCCATGCCGTTGCCGTCGCCGGGATGGACCAAAACACCGGGGAGCAGGTTGGCCAGGTGGGCGGCCAACCTGCGGTGCGAGATCGGGTCGCCCACGCAGAACTCGGTGCGCGCGCCGAAGCCCTGGAGCCCGGTGTCGTGCGGGGCGACCTCTGCGTGGGCCCCGCAGGTCTCCACGACCGAGGAGAGGCACAGCAGCGCGAGCGCGTCGTGGCGGGGGATGCTCCACTGGCTGGCGGACGTGCTGTCCCGATGGGTGACCAGGACGCACTCCGACCCCTTCGGCAGCCCAAAGAAGGCGCGTTCGCGGGCGAGCCTGCGCCGTGCGGTTGCCGTGTGGGCGAGCCAGCCGAGCGTCAGGCCAACGACCAGGGCGGCGGCTCCGGCGATGAGGTCGGACTCCGCGCCGCCTGGGCCCAGGGCCAGGCCCACCAAGTTCCACACCTGTGGGGTGTCAGTCATGGCCGCGCATCGTAGCGGCCGATCGGGTGCGTGTTCGAGGCATCGACGGTATGGACGGACTTGGCCGGGCGGCTTGTGCCGGTGGGCGGCTTATGGCGGGTCCGGTGAGTCGCGGCCCCGTCGTGCGGAACGGGTCCCGCCGTGCGGAACGGTTCTCGTCGTGCGGAACAAGTCCCGGCGTGCGGAACGGGCCCGTCCATCGAAGCGGCTCCCAGCGTGCGGCGCGGCGCGGCCTGACACAGCACGGCCTGACCCGTCCCGTCCCGTCCCGACCCGGCACGGCGCTGCGCCGCGCATGGCTCGCCCTGCCTCGTGGTTCGCGCCCCTGTCCTGTCGCGATCGGGGGACACACGTGCCTCATGCGTACTGTCGTGCGCCCTCGCGCGCGAGTAGGCTCCGGCCCCTGCCACCCGCTTCCTGCCTGGAGGTCAGATGCTCCGCCCTGTCGCGTCGCTTCGTTCGACGGTTACCGCCCCCGGGCTTTCGCCGCCGCTCGCCGTCCGCGCCCGGGGCGGTGTACGGGCACGGCGGTGGGCCGCGCTGGCCGCGACCGCCGCGCTGGTCACCACGCTCGGCTCCGTACCGGCCGGCGCGGATCAGGCGTCGCCGGAGCGCACGGCGGACGCCGCGGCGCCCGCAAGTGCGGCCCACACGCCTCCGGGCGGGCCCGCCAAGACGCCGGTGGCCGTTGGCCATGGCGGTGCCGTCTCCAGCGTCGATCCGAACGCCTCCGCCGCCGGGATCGAGGTGTTGCGGCGCGGCGGCAACGCGGTGGACGCCGCGGTGGCCACCGCGGCGGCGTTGGGCGTCACCGAGCCGTATTCGGCGGGTGTCGGTGGCGGCGGGTACTTCGTCTACTACGACGCCAAGCGGCAGCGGGTCTCCACCATCGACGGCCGGGAGACGGCACCGCGCAGCGCCGGCAGCGACTTGTTTCTGGAGAACGGCAAGCCGATCCCGTTCAAGGACGCGGTCACCAGCGGGCTCGGCGTCGGCACCCCCGGCACCGCTGCCACCTGGGACTCCGCGCTCGACCGGTGGGGCACCAAGTCCCTTGCCCAGGTGCTGCGGCCCGCCGAGCGGCTGGCCCGTAACGGCTTCACGGTCGATCAGACGTTCCGCTCGCAGACCGCGGACAACGCCGAGCGATTCGCCGACTTCCCGGCGAGTGCCGAACTCTTCTTGCCCGGCGGCAAACTGCCCGAGGTGGGCAGCACCCTGGCCAACCCTGACCTCGCCCGCACGTACAGGCTGCTTGCGAAGCACGGCGTAGCCGCCATCTACCGTGGCGAGATCGGCCGCGACATCGTCCGTACGGTACGCAAGCCGCCGGTCGCGGCGAACGCGCAGCGCACGGTGCGGCCCGGCGACCTGACCACCGGTGACCTGCGCGCGTACACCCCGCGCAGCCAGGCCCCGAGCCGCTCCAGCTATCAGGGCCTTGACCTCTACAGCATGGCGCCCTCCTCCTCCGGCGGCACCACGGTCGGCGAGGCGCTGAACATCCTGGAGAGCGCGTCCCTCGATCGCGGCCACCAGAGCGACAGCCACGGCCGAACCGCCGCCAGCCACCGTGGCGGTAAGGGCGGTAAGGGCGGCGAGCAGAGCGGAGCGCAGGCTCGGCTGAGCGAGCGACAGTTCTTGCACCGCTACATCGAGGCCAGCAGGGTCGCGTTCGCCGACCGGGGCCGCTGGGTGGGTGACCCGGCCTTCGAGGACGTGCCGACCCGGCAGTTGCTGCGCCAGGAGTTCGCCGACGCGCGGGCCTGCCTGATCGACGATGACAAGGCGCTCACCAGCCCCGTCGCCCCCGGCGACCCGCGCCACCCCGCGCCCTGCGGCTCATCGGGTGCCGCGACCCCCACTCCGTACGAAGGCCGGGACACCACGCATCTGACGGTGGCCGACAAGTGGGGCAATGTCGTTGCGTACACGCTGACCATTGAGCAGACCGGCGGGAGCGGCATCACGGTGCCGGGGCGCGGGTTCCTGCTCAACAACGAACTGACCGACTTCTCCTTCGCGCCCATCGCTCCCGGAGTGCACGACCCGAACCTGCCGGGGCCCGGCAAGCGCCCCCGGTCCTCGATGTCACCCACCATCGTGCTGGAGGACGGCCGCCCGGTGGTCGCCCTCGGCTCACCCGGTGGTGCCACCATCATCACCACGGTCCTGCAAACGTTGCTGAACCACTTCGACCGCGGTCTGCCGCTCGTTGACGCGATTGCCGCTCCGCGCGCCAGCCAGCGCAACGCAGCCGCCACGGAGCTCGAACCCGGCCTGTGGAACAGCCCGGTACGGGCCGAACTCGAAGCGCTCGGCCATCGGTTCACCAAGAATCCGGAGATCGGCGCGGCGACCGGTGTCCAGCGGCTGCCTGACGGGCGCTGGCTGGCCGCGGCGGAGACCGTACGGCGTGGCGGCGGCTCGGCCCTGGTGGTCCATCCGCACGGCGAGGTGCCGAACGGGCGATGACGGCGGGCCGGGCGGGGGCGCGGTGTGCCCCCGCCCTCGCCCGACCAGCCCCGTAACATGATCGACTTCGTCGCTCACTGCCGATGGCCTTGCCACCGTCCGTGACGAGGCTTACGGTCGCATTCTCACGCAATCTACGCGTGTGGAGCCCTGGCTCACGGCTGGCTGACGCCCGACGAAGGAGCAGCTCATGGCCAATGTTGTCCGTGCCGCGCTGGTGCAGGCGTCCTGGACCGGTGACACCGATTCGATGATCGCGGGGCATGAGGAACACGCGCGCAGGGCCGCCGCGCAAGGTGCCCAGGTGATCGGCTTCCAAGAGGTTTTCAACGCGCCGTACTTCTGCCAGGTGCAGGAGCCCGAGCACTACCGCTGGGCGGAGCCCGTACCGGACGGCCCCACCATCACCCGCATGCAGGCACTCGCCCGCGAGACCGGCATGGTGATCGTCGCTCCCGTCTTCGAGATCGAACAGGCCGGCTTCTACTACAACACCGCCGCCGTCATCGACGCCGATGGCACCTTCCTCGGGAAGTACCGCAAGCACCACATCCCGCAACTGCCGGGCTTTTGGGAGAAGTACTACTTCAAGCCCGGGAACGCGGGCTGGCCCGTGTTCGATACGGCGGTCGGCAAGATCGGTGTCTACATCTGCTACGACCGGCACTTCCCCGAGGGCTGGCGGGAGCTGGGCCTTGGCGGCGCACAGCTGGTCTACAACCCCTCCGCCACCTCGCGCGGTCTCTCTTCCCATCTGTGGCGCCTTGAGCAGCCCGCCTCCGCTGTAGCCAACGCGTACTTCGTGGCCGCGATCAACCGGGTCGGCATCGAGGAGTACGGCGACGACGACTTCTACGGCACCTCCTACTTCGTGGACCCGCGCGGGCAGTTCGTCGGCGAGGTCGCCAGCGACCGTGTGGAGGAGCTGGTCGTACGGGATCTGGATCTCGACCTCATCGACGAGGTGCGCCAGCAGTGGGCGTTCTACCGGGACCGCCGCCCGGACGCGTACGAGGGGCTGGTGCGCCGATGAGTGCCGGCGGGGCTGGGGCGCCGATCAGCGCCGGCGTCGCCGCGCGAGGTGGCGCGGGCGGGCGCGAAGGAGGCCGCCGGTCATGAGCGGTGTCAGCCGCACCGTCATCCGCGGCGGTCTCCTCGTCACGGCGGCCGACGAGACGTACGCGGATGTGCTGATCGAGGACGGCCGGGTGGCCGCCATCGCCGCGCCAGGGACGGCGTACGCGCGAAGTTGGACCGCGGAGCGGCTGCTCGACGCGCACGGCAAGTACGTGATTCCGGGCGGCGTGGACGCCCACACCCATCTGGAGTTCCCGTTCGGCGGGACGTTTTCCAGCGACACCTTCGCCTCGGGGACCAGCGCCGCAGCCTGGGGCGGCACCACCACCATCGTTGACTTCGCCGTGCAGACCAAGGGCCATGCCCTACGGGAGGGACTGGACGCCTGGCACGCCAAGGCGCAGGGCAACTGCGCCATCGACTACGCCTTCCATATGATCCTCGCCGACGTCAACGACGGCTCGCTGAAGGAGATGGACCTCCTGGTGGCCGAGGGCGTCACCTCCTTCAAGCTCTTCATGGCCTATCCCGGCGTGTTCTACAGCGACGACGGCCAGATACTCCGCGCCATGCAGCGCGGCGCCCGCAACGGCGCACTGATCATGATGCACGCGGAGAACGGCATCGCCATCGACGTCCTGGTCGAACAGGCACTCGCCGCAGGCCGCACCGACCCGCGCTCCCACGGCGAGGTCCGCAAGACGCTCCTGGAGGCCGAGGCCACCCATCGGGCCATCGCGCTCTCCCGGGTGGCCGGCTGCCCGCTGTACGTCGTGCACGTGTCCGCAGCCGAGGCCCTCGCGGAGCTGACCCGGGCCAGGGACGAGGGGCTGCCGGTGTTCGGCGAGACCTGCCCGCAGTATCTGTTCTTGTCCACGGACAACCTGGCCGAGCCCGGGTTCGAGGGCGCCAAGTACGTGTGCAGCACGCCGCTGCGGCCCCGTGAGCACCAGGCGGCGCTGTGGCGCGGGCTGCGCACGGACGACCTCCAGGTGGTCTCCACCGACCACTGCCCGTTCTGCTTCGTGGGCCAAAAGGAACTGGGCCGGGGCGACTTCTCGAAGATCCCCAATGGGCTGCCCGGGGTGGAGAACCGGATGGACCTGCTGCATCAAGGCGTGCTCGATGGCCATATCTCGCGCCGTCGATGGATCGACATCGCCTGCGCGGCGCCGGCCCGCATGTTCGGGCTCTACCCCCGCAAGGGCACCATCGCACCCGGCTCCGACGCCGACATCGTCATCTATGACCCAGCGGTCCGTCAGGTGCTGTCCGCGACGACCCACCATATGAGCGTGGACTACTCGGCGTACGAAGGACGGCAGCTCACCGGACGGGCCGAGACCGTGCTCTCCCGCGGAGAGATCGTCATCGACCAGCGGACGTTCACCGGTCGCAGCGGCCACGGCCGGTATGTGCCGCGGGGCAGCTGCCAGTACGCGCAGTAGCGCGGGCCGCGCCCGACGTCACCGTATGCCCGTGTCACACCTGGAGGTGCTTGTGGACTTCGGCCTCGTCTTGCAGCCCGATCCGCCCGCCGCGCAGACCGTTGGCCTGATGCAGCGCGCCGAGCGCAACGGCTTTCGGTACGGCTGGACGTTCGACTCCGCCGTGCTGTGGCAGGAGCCCTTCGTCATCTACAGCCGGGTGCTCGAACACACCGAGCGGCTCATCGTCGGCCCCATGGTGACCAACCCGGGCACGCGCACCTGGGAGGTGACCGCCTCCACCTTCGCCACGCTCAACGAGATGTACGGCAACCGCACCGTATGCGGCATCGGCCGGGGCGACTCGGCGATGCGCGTCGCGGGCCGTACTCCGCACACGCTGGCCAGACTTGGCACCTGCATCGACGCGATCCGGGACCTCGCCGAGGGCCGGGAGACCGTCGTGGACGGTGCGCCGATGCGGCTGTCCTGGGTGCGGGACGGCAGGCTCCCGGTGTGGATGGCGGCGTACGGGCCCAAGGCGTTGGCCCTGGTCGGGCAGAAGGCGGACGGGTTCATCGTGCAACTGGCGGACTTGTTCCTCACCGAATGGATGATCAAGTCCGTCCGTGCGGCGGCGGCCGATGCGGGCCGCGATCCCGCCGCCGTGACGATCTGCGTCGCCGCACCCGCCTACCTGTGCGCCGACACGCCCGATGCGCTGGCGCACGCCAGGGAACAGTGCCGCTGGTTCGGCGGCATGGTCGGCAACCATGTGGCCGACCTGGTCAGCCGCTACGGCGAAGACTCGAACGTGGTCCCCGACGCACTCACCTCGTACATCGAGCGGCGCGAGGGCTACGACTACGCCCAGCACGGCCGGACCGGCAACCCCGACGCGGAGTTCGTTCCCGACGAGATCGTTGACCGCTTTTGCATCCTGGGCCCACCCCGCGCCCACATCGCCAAGCTGACGGCGCTAGGCAAGCTGGGCGTGGACCAGTTCGCGCTGTACGCCATGCACGACGCGCGGGAACAGGTGATCGACGGCTACGGAGCGGACGTGATCCCGGGGGTCGCGGCGATGTAGCGAAGTCGGGCCCCGCCATGGGCGGAGCCAGGGTGCGGGGGGCCGTGTCGGCCGGCTGCGCCGGGTCGGGGCTGAGTTGGGTCGGGTCGGGCTGGGACGGGCTGAGTTGGGTCGGGTCGGGCTGGGTCGGGCTGAGTTGGGTCGGGTCGGGCTGGGTCGGGCTGAGTTGGGTCGGGTCGGCGTTGAGCCGAGCCGGGGCCCGCCCTGCTGCCCTGCCGTCCTGAGCCCGCGGCGCCTCGCCTTCGCGCCCTGCGCCGCCGCGCTGCCCGCTCCTCTCGTGGCGTCTTGCCCCCCGAATGGCGGCGCGGGAAACGCCGATCCGGGCGGGGGCGTGTGCCTAGGATGACCGCATGGCTGTCACCGCGCGCTCTGTGCCGCGCCGCCGTTGTTGTTGTCGCTGACACCCGTCCGCCGCTTTCGCGCGCGCTGCGCGCCTTCCCCCTCACCGCATCCTCCCGGCGCAACTGCGTCCCCACGCCACCGCGTAGCTGCGCCCCCACGTGCCCGCGTCCCCGTGCCCCCGCGCTCGCCAGCGCCCTTTCCCGAGGTGTTCCGCGATGACTTCCGCCCGCCGCACCGTGCTGAAACTGCTTGCCACAGCCCCCGTCGCCGCTCACGTGGCCCGAGCCACGCCCGCCGCCGCGGCCGAGCCGACACCCGGCATCGTCAAGCCCTTGCCACCCGAACTCTTCACCGTTCGTGGCAGCAATGCCGAGACCCGCTTCGCGGCCTTGCGCGGCACCGGCTACCACACGCCCGTTGACCGCTTCTTCGTCCGCAACCACACCTCCACGCCCCTCCTGGACGCGCGCACCTGGAGCCTGACCGTCTGGGGCAGCGGACTGCGCGGCGGGCCCCGCCGGTTCAGCTACCGCGAACTCCGTGCCCTGCCCTCCGTCGTCCACGACGTCGCCCTCGAATGCGCGGGCAACGGGCGCAACTTCTTCACCACCCAGCAACACGACACCGTCACCGGCACCCCCTGGACGCTCGGCGCTGTGGGCGTGGCCCGCTGGCGCGGGGTGCGCCTCGCGGAGGTGCTGCGCCGCGCGGGGATCGGCGGCCACGCGGTGGACGTCATGCCGCGCGGGCTCGACGCCGAGTACGTCGCCGGCGGCGTGAGCAAGGGCCGGGTGCGCCGCCCGTTGCCGGTCGCCAAGGCGCTGGACGATGTGATCCTCGCGTACGAGATGAACGGCGCGCCGCTGCCCCACGACCACGGCTTTCCGGTGCGGGTGGTCGTGCCGGCGTGGGTCGGCATCGCCTCCATCAAGTGGCTCGGCGACATCGAGGTCAGCGCCGAGCCGCTGTACTCGCCTTGGAACACCGAGTTCTACCGGCTGTTCGGGTCCGCATACCCGGCCGATGGCGGCACCCCACTGACCGTACGCAACGTCCGGTCCGCCTTCGAGTTGGACCATGGCTCCGTCTTCGCCGCGCACCGCATCCACCACCTCACCGGCCGCTCCTGGTCCGGTCTTGCGCCGGTGACCCGCGTGGACGTCAGCACCGATGGCGGTACGCACTGGCACCAGGCCAGACTTGAGGACCTCCCGCGCCGCAACGGCTGGGTCCGCTGGTCCTTCCCCTGGCGACCGCGTACGACCGGGCCTGCTGAGCTGCTCGCACGGGCCACGGACGCGGCGGGGAACACCCAGCCGGATCGCACGGTGCCCAATACGCAGGGATTCCTGTTCGACGCGGTGGTCAGGGTCCCGGTCACGGTCGGCTGACCCCGCGAACAGCGCCCACCCGCCCGAGCCGCGCAGCCCTCCTGCGCGCTGTGCGCCGTCGTCCGTGCGCGGGCCTGTGCTGTCCGGGCGCAGCCCGGGCGAGACCGCGCACCACTGCCGGGCCGAGCGCGCCCTGCGTACGCTCTCGGGAGCACCTCAGCCCCCGGCCAAGGAGTTTGCACCTGTGTTCACCACCCGGCCCACCCTGCAAGGCACCTTCGGCATGGCCTCATCGACGCACTGGCTCGCCTCACAGTCGGCGATGGCGGTCCTTGAGGACGGGGGGAACGCCTACGACGCGGCCGTCGCCGCCGCCTTCGTGCTGCATGTGGTGGAGCCGCACCTCAACGGCCCGGCGGGCGAGGCGCCCCTGATCATCGCCCCGGCCGGCGGTGAGGTGCAGGTGCTGTGCGGCCAGGGCCCAGCGCCGGCCGGTGCCAGCGCCGCCGCCTATCGGGATCTTGGGCTCGACCTCGTTCCCGGCACCGGACCGCTCGCCGCCGCCGTCCCCGGCGCGTTCGACGCCTGGTTGCTGCTTCTGCGTGACCACGGCACCAAGCCGCTTGACACCGTCCTGGCGTACGCCATCGGCTATGCGGAACACGGCCATCCGCCCGTGGAGCACCTCGGCGAGACGGTCGAGAAGGTACGGGCCCTGTTCGAGAGCGAGTGGACCACGTCGGCCGAGCTATACCTGCCCGGCGGCCGTGCCCCGGCCCCCGGCACGCTGTTCACCAACCAGGCACTCGCCGACACCTGGCGACGGCTGCTCGCCGAGGCCAACGCGGCGGGCGGCGACCGCGAGGCGCGGATCGACGCAGCCCGCCGCGTATGGCGGTCGGGCTTCATCGCCGAAGCGCTGGTCGCCGCCGCAGCGCGGCCCGCACTCGACACCTCCGGCGAGCGCCACGCAGGCCCGCTGAGCGGCGATGACCTGGCCGGATACGAGGCGTCGTACGAGGCCCCCGCGCGCTACGACTGGAACGGCTGGACCGTCTGCAAGCCTGGCGGCTGGTCGCAAGGCCCGGTCCTCCTCCAGCAACTCGCGCTGCTCCCACCGGAGCCCGGCGCCCTCGCCTACGGCACTGCGGACTACGTCCACACCCTCATCGAGGGCAGCAAGCTCGCCTTCGCCGACCGGGAGGCGTGGTACGGAGACGCGTACGGCCCAAGCACCGTCCCGCTGGCCGGCCTGCTCGACGCCGACTACAACAAGGCCCGCCGACAGCTGATCGGCGCCGCAGCCTCGCACGCACTGCGCCCAGGCCATCCCGCAGGGCGCGCCCCCCGGCTCGCCGCGCACGCCCTCGCCGTCGCACACGGCGAGCGGGCCGCGACGGGGCCGCTGACCAGCGCGGCGGCCGGCGTCGGCGAGCCGACGGTGACGGGCGTCTCCGCGGACGGTGGCACCCGCGGAGACACCTGCCACCTCGACATCGTGGACCGGTGGGGCAACATGATCTCCGCGACGCCCAGCGGCGGCTGGCTCCAGTCCAGCCCCGTCATCCCCGAACTGGGCTTCCCGCTCGGCACCAGGCTCCAGATGACCTGGCTCGACCCCGACCTGCCCAACACCCTCACCCCCGGGCGCCGGCCCCGCACCACCCTCACGCCCTCCCTCGCACTGCGCGACGGCGAGCCCGTCCTGGCCTTCGGCACGCCGGGCGGGGACCAGCAAGACCAGTGGCAACTGCACTTCTTCCTCGCGGTGGCGCTGCGCGCGCCAGTACGCGGCGGGCTTGACCTCCAGGGCGCCATCGACGCCCCGAACTGGCACCAGGAAAGCTTCCCCGGATCGTTCTATCCGCGCGGCATGCGGCCCGGCGCGGTCACCGTCGAGTCGCGGTTCGCGCCGGAACTGATCGCGGACCTGCGCCGTAGAGGCCATGTCGTGACGGTCGGTGGCCCCTGGTCGGAGGGGCGGCTGAGCGCCGTGGCCCGCGACCCACAGACGGGCCTGCTCTCGGCGGCGGCGAATCCCCGCGGGGCCCAGGGTTACGCGGTCGGACGCTGACGGCCCCCGCTGAGTGCTGCCGGCCGCCGCACGCTGCTCGCCGCGCCCGAGACTGGTTTGCTCCACGTTCACGCTGCGGCCAGCTGCGCGATGCGGACCGTGTCGGTCCGGCGTGGTTCGATAGACACATGATCGAAGCAAAGGACCCGGGGGAATGGGCGCGGCTCGAAGCCGCGGTGGATGAGGCGGTCCGCAAGGCGGCTGCCACGGAGATCATGCCGCGGTTCCGGCAACTGGCGCAGCACGAGATCGTGCAGAAGAACGGCCCGCACGACCTCGTCACCGTCGCCGACCGGCTAGCCGAGGAGCAACTGACCGCCGCCCTGACGGCGGTGCTGCCTGGCTCCGTCGTGGTCGGCGAGGAAGCTGTGCACGCCGACGTCGGTATCTTGGCCGCGCTGGGCGGCGACGCGCCGGTGTGGATCGTGGACCCGGTGGACGGCACCCGCCAGTTCGTCCACGGCGACCCGGCATTCGCCACCTTGGTCACCCTGGCGCACCGGGGCGAACTGCTCGCCTCCTGGACGTACGCGCCTGCCCTCGACCTGATGGCCGTGGCCCGCCAAGGCGGCGGCGCGACGCTGGACGGCCAGGTGTTGCGCTGCGGCCCGCCCGTGCCTGGCCAGGACATCAACGTCGCCATCTCGCACTACGACTTCACCACCGACGCGGAGAAGCAGGCGCTGTCCGGGCTGCGCACCGCCGGGGTGGCGCCCAGGCCCTGCGGGTCCGCGGGGCTCGAATACCTCAATGTGGCCCGCGGTCTGCTGGACGCCGTCGCCTTCTCCTGGGAAAACGCCTGGGACCACGCCGCCGGACTGCTGCTCGTCGCCGAGGCGGGTGGCGCGTCGGCCACCATCGCCGGCGAGCCGTTCCGGATCGCCGGCGGCAACGCGCTGCCGTTCACCGCGGCGCGGGACGAGGCGACCGTACGGCATATCCTGAGCCTGCTGACCGTCGTTGGCTGAGTCAGCACACGTTCCGCGCACGCCGTAGCCGTAACCCGGAGGCGACCTCACAGGCGAGGAGGCCGATGTGCCGTCCATGCTCGACGCGGTGGTGGTGGGGGCCGGTCCCAACGGCCTGACCGCCGCCGTTGAGCTGGCCCGCCGTGGCCACACGGTGGAGGTCTTCGAGGCGCGCGAGTCGCCAGGCGGCGGCGCCCGCACCGAAGAACTGACCCTGCCGGGCTTTCGGCACGATCCGTGCTCGGCGGCGCACCCGCTGGGCGCGGGCTCGCCCGCATTCAACGCCATGCCCCTGGAGCGGCACGGCCTGACCTGGCTGCATCACCCGCTCCCCATGGCCCACCCCTTCCCGGACGGCACGGCGGCGGTGCTCGCCCGCTCCATCGGGGAGACGGCGATGTCGCTCGGCGCCCGGGACGCGGGCACCTATCGCCGCCTGGTGGCGCCCTACGCGCCGCGCTTCGACACGCTCGCAGCTGACTTTCTGCGCACCCCGTGGCTAGGGCTGCCGCGAGACCCGGCGGGCTGGGCCCGGTTCGGCGCACTCGCCCTCCAGCCGGCCTCGCTGATCGCCCGCCGCTTCCACGACGAAAAGGCGCGCGGGCTGCTCGCGGGTCTCGCCGCGCACGCCGTCGCACCCGTCAGCGGCGTGGGCACTGGCGGCCTGGCCCTGATGTTCGCCATCGCCGCGCACGCGGTCGGCTGGCCGGTGGCCAGGGGCGGCTCGCAGTCCATCGCGGACGCCCTCGTGTCGTATCTACGCGCACTCGGCGGCCAGGTGCACACCCACTACGAGGTCAAGCGCCTGGATGACCTGCCGCCCGCCCGCGCGTACGTCTTCGACACCTCACCCACCGCGCTCGCCCGCATCGCCGGGCTCGGCGACACCTACCGCGGCTTTCGCTACGGCCCCGGCGTCTTCAAGATCGATTACGCCCTTGATGGACCCGTGCCGTGGACGGCCACCGAGGCGCGCCGCGCCGGAACCGTCCACCTCGGCCCCACGCTCGGCGAGATCAACGGCGCCCTGCACGCCGCCGTCGATGGCCGTGACCCCAGCGTTCCCTTCCTCATCACCACCCAGCCCAGCCTGATCGACGACACTAGGGCACCCGCGGGCAAGCACACCCTGTGGGCGTACGGGCATGTCCCCAGCGGCTGGCGAGGCGATGCCACGGAGGTCATCGAACGCCAACTGGAGCGCTTCGCCCCGGGCTTTCGAGACCTGGTGCTCGCCCGCGCGATCGCGGGCCCGCCCGAACTGGCCGCCCGCAACGCCAACTACGTCGGGGGCGACATCGCCTGTGGCGCGTTCGCCGGGCTCCAGACGGTGCTGCGCCCCAAGCTGGCCCGCGTCCCCTACGCCACCGCCCACCCCGCGATCTTCCTGTGCTCATCGGCGACCCCGCCAGGGCCCGGCGTGCATGGCATGTCAGGGCACCACGCGGCGCGGGCGGTATGGCGGCGGCTGCGTAGCTGAAACCCGTTGTACGCCACCGGAGTTGGCGCCTCGGAGCGCGCTGCGGCGGGCTGGGCGGGCTGCGGCGCGGGCGCGACTGCCCCACCGCGACCCGCTACGGCGCCTGGCCCTGCGCTGGCCCGGCCGGAAACCCTTCGGCGACCGTGGCCGCCAGTCGCAGATACGCGTCAAGGGTCTTCGTATCGAGTAGCGACAGTCGCATCTCACCGCGCGCGGCCAGATGCGCATCGTGCGGGACCGTCAGCACGGCCCGGCACGGCCCCTCCAACTGTGCCTTCGCCTGGACGATGGGCAGCCGCTGCCGCCGGGGCACCCGCAGGTTGTCCCACAGCACGGTGATGCTGTTCTGGGCGAGGCTGGCGAAGCCCTCGTCGCGGAGCGCCGCGTAGAGGTCGGCCGTCTGCGCACAGCCCACCCCCGTGGTCGTGCTGACGACGATGAGCTGATCCACCGAGGTCCGCAGCCCCAGTTCGTGGAGTGCGTCGGGGCGGTGCTGCCCTGCGTTGGTGAGGGTCAGCGCGTAGTGCGGGGTCAGCCGCTGGATGAGCGCGGAGTAGGCGGCGGGGAAGTCGCCGAGAACGGATGCTGCCGGCTCGGCGCCCTGGGTCAGCACCTTGAGCCCGGAGGGGCCGGGCGACAGACACGAGGCGATCTCCGCGGCCATGCGGGCGCCCGGCTCGACGCCCAACACTTCGGAGATGCCCCGCGGATTGGCCCAGCGCAGGCGGCCGGTGACGTGGGAGCCGCCTGGGCCGGCATCGACGGCGATGATCTGGTCCGTCCTGGCAGCCGCGAAGACCCCACCGAGGGCGAGCACGGTCGTAGCGGTGCCGGCGCCGAACTCGGCGCCAAGCACCGCGATGCGGTGGCACTTCGGCAGCGGTGTGCGGATGCGGCTCAGCCAGGTCTCCCGCTGGGCCGCCGCGGCCTTGCCGCCTGGCAGCATGGTGCGCAGCCCGCGCCGCCTCAGCAGCGGATCGAGGTCGTGCGCATGGGGGGCCGCCCAGGCCGCGGCGGACTGTGTCGTGGCTGTGGGGGGAGCCTCGTACGGCGGCGGAGGTGCCGTCGGGGCCGGCGCGGGGGGCGCGGCGGTGGGCGCGTCGTCGCCGGCGGTGCGCGCCGGGTTCGGGGCGGGGGAGACGTATCGGCCGATGAACTCGGCGACGTAGCGGGCCGTTGGCCTGCTGCCGGGATCGGGGGACAGGCACTGCATGACGAGGTTGCGCACCGGCTCCCAGTACGGGCCTTGCCACCACCGCGAGCCCACCCACCGCTCCTGGCTGCCGTCGCGGGTCGCCTCCAGGGCCAGGGTCCGTTCGCCGCCGCCGAGCGCCAACAAGATCGTGCCCAGCGTGTACACGCTGTCTTCGGCGACGCCGCCGGGAAGGGAGCCCCGCATATGCATGTCGTGCAGCGAGACGGAGGGCCAACCCGCCAACTTCACCGCGTCCCCGGCCAGCAGCACCGTGTCTGTGGACAGGGTGGGGTGCTCGACGCCCTGCGCGCCGCACAGCGCGACCGCGTCAGCGACCTGACAGGCGACGGATGCTGCGGTGAGCGCATCCCAGGCCAAGTCGGTCCCGTCGGCGAGCAGCGAGGCCAGCGAGCGGGCGAGGCCGCCATTCGGGCCACGTAGCAACTCGCAGGCCAACCACGGCTGAGCGCCGCCAAGTTCCGTATCGAGCAGCTGTGGCGCGTATCGGCCAGCCATGCGGCGCAGCGCGTCCGCCTCCGTGTGCAAGGTGTTCGCTTCCATGCGCAGCCGCTGCGCCTGTGCGCGGAGCACCTTCGGGGCGGTGCGCTGTTCGGGCTCCGTGCCCCGGATGGCGCCGGACGTGGTGCGCAGGCAGGCGTAGGTACCAGTCTGTTGATGCCTGCCCAGGTAGAGCACGCGGTCGAGGCTGGCGCTGATGCGCCCGACCAAGGTGTACGGCCCGAGCTGGGTCGGATCGTACGGCCGCAGCGGAGGCCAGTTGAACGGGTTGCCGGGCAGTGGTCTATCGGCGGTGTTCGGGGCGGCGGCGCCCGGTGGTGGGAACGTGTTGAGCAGGGTGCCACCGGCTGGAGCCAACTGCGGCCAGTGGCTCGGCGGCTGGCTCGATCCCCCCGCGTCTCGTGGCCCTTCCCGCGGGTCCTGACCATGGGCAGACCCGGGGAGCAGCAGGCCGCAATCGATGCAAAACCGTGCGTCGGAAAGCGACAGCGCTGAGCAGTAAGCGCAGCGCAGCACCGCGTCCGCCCCGTTGTAGTCCGGGTCGTACAGATTGTGTCCGCAGTGGTCGCAGGAGAAGTCGGCATGGCGTGTGTAGCTGCCGCACTGTGGGCAGTACGCACCGGCCTTGATGGGCCATTGCTCGTCAACCGGCTGGGACGGCACGGCGGGTGGTTCCGTACCCGTCTCGGCGGTGGCCCGCAGCGGGGACGGCGTGCTCGCTCGCGCCGCATCCGGCCCGGGCTGCTGCTCTGGACCCTGGCTGTCCTGGCTGTCCCGGCTGTCCTGGATGCCTTGGCTGCCCTGGTCCGGCTCCTGTTCCGTCTCCGCAGGCCCGGAGGGCGGTGGCGCATCGGGCGTAGGCGGCGCCGGGGCATCGGTCACGGGCAGCGCCGGGGCGCCGAAGCGGGCTGCCAGGCGCGGGCCGACCTCGGCGAAGGCGCGGGCGCCCGCAGGGGCGGTGTCCACGCCGCGCGGATGCGCGAGCCAGGCGGGGAAGTCGGGGGAGCGGCCCGCGAGTTCGCCAAGCAACTGGCCGATATGGCGCCCCGTGTCCAGGAGTTCGGCCGCTGGTACGGCATCGAGTAGCACGTCCACGGTGGCCCGCGTGAAGTCGAAGACCCGATGCTGCGGGGGCAATCCGCTGGCCCCGCAGCCGCCGCCGTGGCTGCCGTACGGCGCGTCGGCCGGGCGCAGCAGCCCGCCGAGGAACACCTCCGCGAGCTGCGCGGTGTCCGCCCGCCACGGCACCGCCGCCTGCACCAGCCGCATCACCGGTACGGACACGGGGGCGATGGCGGCCAGATGGGCGGCCAGCCGATACGCCTCGGGGGAGGCCGCGTCCTTGAACCGCTGTACCCGCCGGATGCCATCGGCGGTGGACTCGGGGCCCGGCTCCCTGGGCCGCGGGGTGGGGGCCGGCGCAGGCGCGACCAGCACGGCAGGCGCCGCCGGGCGCAGCAGCGGCAGCAGCGTGCTGCCACCGGGCGATGCCACCAGTCGGGCCCAGTCGGAGACCGGCGCCGCGGCCGGTTCGAGCACCGGCACCGGCACCCCGTCGAACGAGGCGAGCGACGGGGGCAGCACCGGGTCGGCCACCGTCCAGTCCGCGTTGGCCGCACCGCGCTGTTGCGTGGTGACCCGCCAACGATCGGCGCGGATACCGGAGCCGTCCCACAGCCGGGGCGGCAGCGCGTGCACGATGGCGGTGGGGCCGTGCCGGGCCCAGCGCAGCACGGCGGCGTGCTTGCGGCCGTCCCGCCAACTGGGCCCCATCCCGTCGCTGAGTACGAGCACCAGGGTCTGTCCGGACAGATCGGTGAGCGAGCCGGTCGGCGCGGTGGGTGCGGTCGCGTCGAACGGCCGCCCGCGCAGCCCCGGCACCCCCGAGGGCCCGTCAGTGTGCAGCCCGTACGTACGCACCACGCGGAACGCGCCCACGCGCTGCACCAGGGCCCGCAGCTCTGTCGCGAGCCGCTGCCACAGCAGCATGGACATGCCGTCGTCGATGACGAGGGCGAGGTCCAGCCAGCGCTCCCTGGCCGGGCGCAGTGCCACGTCGGGCAACCCGGTCTCGGCGAGGGCTGTGACCGTCGCGTCGGCGTCGAACTCCCCGCGGGTGCTGGACAGTCGGTGCTGTTTCAGCGGGCGCATCGCCCGGCTGATCCGCAACTCATCGCGCAGCGCCTTCCTCTCCGGCACCCGCAGCGGCTGCACGGCTGGCACCGGCGGGTTGGTCGGCGTGGCCCGCGCGGGCTCGGGCGCCGCGTACAGCCGGGCCGCCGCGCTCGGTGGCGCCTCGCGCACCCGGGGCGGCGGCGAGGCGATGGGCCCCAGCAGTTCGGCAGCTTCGATCTCCTCTGGTTCGCCCGGTCCGTCCACCTCTGACGCGCTCGGCTCGGTGGTCCCGGGCTGCTGGGTGCCCGAGGTGCTCCCGCCACTCGCGAACGCATCGGCCAGCGCCTGGAGCACCGGGGCGGTGGCGTCGGTGGGCATGCGACGGGCCAGCCATAACGCATCGAGCAGTTCGGGGTGCGAGAGTTCCACCCCGCAGTCGGCGAGCACCCCGAGAAACGCGGTCACGTGCTCACCGACGCGCTCCGCGGCGCGGGCCTCGCTCGCGCCGCCGGCCACCCACGGCGCCCGGGTGTCGCCGCCGCGCTCGTTGGAGGCGGCCAGCGCGTCGTCAGGGGCGGGCCCGATCTCGTCAGGGGTGAGGGCGGGGAAGTCGGGATCGCTGAAGTCAGGCGCGGAGTAGTGGACGTCCCGACGGCTCCCGCACGCGTCCCGCCGGCTCCCGCGCGCTTCCCAGCGCCCGAGGCGCGCCGGTCCATCGCCCGCGCCCGGCTCCCGCGGCTCACCGCCGTTCGCCATCCCTAGATCGCCCCGCCCAGCCGGTGCAGCACGGCGTCGAGTAGCCCCTCCGCGTCCAGGTCAACGCCGCCAGCGCGCAAGAACACCGCGTTGAGCAACTGGTCGGTGGCCAGCTCCCCGGGCGCCCGGCGGTGCAGGAACGCCTGAAGCAGATCGTCCACCGCGAGCAGCGAACCCGCGCCCAGGTGCGCGCTGACGATCGCGCGCAGCCGCTCCTCGTCAGGGTCCGGCAGTTCAAGACGTACGCAGCGGCGTAGAAAAGCGGGCGGGAAGTCGCGCTCACCGTTGCTTGTGATGACCACGATGGGAAACTCCCGGCACCGCACCTGGCCCCGCAACACCGTGGTGCGCTCATCCGCCCGAGCCGTCAGCACCTCCACCGCATGCTGGTCCTCGGGCAGCCGCGCCAACTCCGGGACCTCGAACTCGCCCTCCTCGAAGACCGTCAGCAAATCGTTGGGCAGGTCCACATCGCCCTTGTCCAACTCATCGACGAGCAGCACCCGCGGTCGGCCCGGTGCGGTCAGCGCGGTGCCCAGTGGGCCAAGTCGTACGAAGTCGCCGATGGGCGGCTCAGGAACGTTGCGGTCCCGACTCAGCGTCGCCTCGCGCAGCCTGCCGATAGCGTCGTACCGGTAGAGGGCGTCCTGCACGGTGGAGCGGCTGTTGACCGGCCAGCGCAGCACATCCCCGAGGTCGAGCTCGTAGGCGACCGCCCGCGCCAGCGACGACTTGCCGGTGCCCGGATGGCCGGTGACCAGGAGCGGACGGCGTAGATGAAGCGCGGCGTTCACGATGTCCGCGTGTCTGCGCTCGATCAGATACGGCGAGCGCTCCGCGGCGCCGGAGCGGCCATCGCCGCCGGACTGGCCGGTGCCACCGAACCGGCGCCAGGGCGGCGGTGGTGGCAACGGCAGCCCACGCCGCTCACCGTCGCCGCGAAACAGTCGCCAACTCCCGTCCATACTCTGGCCTTCCCCGCTCATCGACTCTGTCCGATCGGCGCCATAGCTCGGTGCTGCCCGCTCTGCCCGGCTTGCTCATTTCGTCGGGCCCTTGTCCCTGCTGGCCTTGACGGGATCATCGGCTGCATCGTGTCCCAAAGCCCCCTACCGTAACCACGGCCGTCACACCGGCCTGGTGGGATCGGCTAGTTCCAGGCGCGGTGGCGGGCGATCGGCGTCCGCCCACGCCAGCGCCGGACGCCCCACATAGGCGTCAGGCTGGGCCAGTGTGGACGCCCGGTAGGCGCGTACCCGCTCCGGAAGGTGCCGTACCGGCGCCTCCAACTCCCGTTGGGCCGCGGCTGAGGCAGGCGGCTGATCGCGGTACCACAACACCACCGGCACGCCCATCGCCAGGCACACCTGCACAATCGTGGTACGCAGCGCCGGCGGTACGTCGCCCACGGCCACCCTGGCCGCGTCCGGACGCGCGAGGAGCAGCCCGTACACCTCATTGGTGCCGCCGGTGGCAGGGCCTAGCCGCACCGTCTCCGCCTGGTCGAGTTGCTGCCACCGGTGCCGCCAGTCGGCCGCGTACCGCTCATCCCCGCGCCGCACCAGTTCGGGGCAGTTGACGACGAGCGGATATTCGGCGCCCAGCACGCCCACGAGCAGCCCGCCGGGGCCCGGCACCTGCCATTCGTCCACCGGAAGGTCCAACGCGTCGCGGTCCACGAGGATCTCGATGACCGGCCGGGACCCCTCGGTACGCAGCCGATGCAGCGGGCCGAGCACGGCCAGGATCTCCTGGGCGGCCTCCACCGCGCCGCGCGGGCGCTCGCTGTCCTCGCCGACCTGGCGCGGCCCTTCGCCCTCGTCACACCACATCCGCAACTGGTAGCGCTCACCGCTGGCTTGCCCGCTGCCAACCTCCCCGTTGGCAGCGCCGCCCCCGCTGTGCGCACCCTGCGCAGTGTTCGCAGCATGCACAGTGGTCGCAGTGTTCAGCACGGTGTTCGCAGCATGCACTGTGTTCACAGCGGGTGCACTGTTCTCATCGCGATACCGAGTCAACCGTACGAGCACCCGGGGTGGCGGGGACGGAGCGAGCTGCGCCTCGGCCCACTGGTGGGCGTCGGCACGGCGCTCCTTGAGCGCCGACGCGTGGATGCCGATCCTGGACGCGACCCCCGCACACCAACCGCGCAACTCGGCCCGCGCCGGTACGGGGCAGACGGCGGCCAGGTACTCCACCATCCGCAGCAGCCCCGGCACGGCCGATGTGCCGTCAGGCACCGGGTGGCTATCGCCCGGCAGCGTCTCCAGATGCCGGACCAGGGCCGCGATCCCGGCGACGTCGGCCGGCGCGGCGCGATCGCCCCACGCGGTTTCCCCCTCGGGCGCCAACGACACCCCGGCCACCGACAGCGCGGCCCGAGTGGCGGACGGCAGCCAGTCGAGAGTGTTGGCGGGCAGGCGCGACAGCACCCGGCACAGGCTGTCCAACTCGCCGGGCGACAACAGCCGCGGCACCTTCGACACCCGCCCCAAGGCCAGCAGTTCGGCAGTCGCGCCGGGCGCCGCCGGGTGCAGCAGCTCGGTCAGCGCGGCGAGTGCCCGCTCCTGCGCGAGCAGGAGACCCGCGAACACATGGGCCGAAATGGGCGACGCTCCGACGCCGCACCAGTCATCGTCCTGCGGGCCGTGCGCGTACCCGACCTCCACCCGTTCCGCGACCTGCACGCGCTCCGACGCGGGAACCCAACTCCCCTTGTGGTCACCGTAGTTGGCACACCTGTCATACCCGTCATACCCGTCATGCCTGTCGTGGCCGCTGCGGCGGTTGTGGTTGCTGTGGTTGCCGCCGCGCTCGTCGGCCGCCGTACGGACCGTGCTACTGCCGGCCGCCTTGGCGGCACCGCCCCCAAGGCCCACACCAGGTCCCGCCTGGTAGGTGCCGTCGTCGCGGTCGGGCGCCGGCCGCGCGCATTCATCGACGACGAGACGAGCGCACTCGGTGCGCCACTGCGGGTCCGGTAGCGCGCGGGCGATGGCACCGGCCAGGTCGCGCCGGATCGGATCGTGCGGCTCCGGCCGTCCGGTCCGCGCACCGTTCGCCCCGCCCACCTGCTCCGCCCCGCTCAGCAGCCATTCAGCTTGCACGGCCGCCAGTTCGGCCCGCACCCGCTGCCAAGGAATACCCCAGCCGCGGCGGGCGACGTGCCGCGGGGAGTACGGCAGGGACCTGCCGGACGGCTCGACCGGTGCCGACAGCGCCCCCGCCACCAGGCCGACCACCGCGCCATCGGAACCGGACCACAGCGGGCCCCCGCTATAACCCTCGTCGATGTCGGCGCCGGCAAGCGACTCGCCGTCCACGTAACCGATCCGGCCATCACACGACCACACGCGCGCCCGCGCCCGCGTCGCCTCGTGCCCCGCGCAGTGCCAGGCGTGCACGGCCTGGCCCTCGGCCATCGCGGCCCACCGCGGCGGACGCACCTGCCCCGGCAACTCTTCGGTCAGTTCCAGTACGGCCAGATCCCCGTCCCACTCCAGCGCACCAGTCTCACAACCCGGCCCTGGCGGCACCCACACCAGCAGTCGGGCCAGTCGCTCGTGCGGGCCGCCCGGCCCGTGCACACGGACCGGAAAGTCGGTGGGCTCCGGATGGCCGGTGGCCTCCTTGCGCTGGGCGCGGGCACTGTTGATGACATGCGCACAGGTCACAAACCGCTGCCCGGGCAGCAGCACACCCGAACCAACGGAACGCTGCTCCGCCAACGTCAGCACCGACACCAGCACCGGACGCCCCGCACCCTTCGCGGGCAACGGCCACTCCACGCTCACCCCGCGCACGTGCCGGGTTCGAGGCGAGGGCTTCGGCCCCCTTCGTACGCGGCTCCGTACGCGGCTTCGTACGCGGCGAAGCGTGCGCCCCAGCGTGGCGCGGGGCGGCGGGGTCTGGCGGGAAACACGGCTCGGCGGTTCACCCTCACCATGATGCAGACCGCCGCCCCACCGGTCTCCTGCTATGCCGTAACAACCAGGGCACATCGGTGCGGTCGGCCCCGGCGGCGCGACGAGCCCGCGGGGCCCCGGACGCACGGTGACGGTCACCCAGCGCATCCCGCCGACCCTCCGGGGCCCCCGCACCCCCCGGGGTGCGGGGAGGTGATCAGCGGACGCTAAGGGCCATGTCGGATTTCCGCGAGCCATGGTCGTCCGCACCGGGGATGCTCAACGCATGCACACTGACTTCGACCGGTGCGTGAGAGCCGTCCAATCCAAGGACGCCCGCTTCGACGGCTGGTTCTTCACCGCCGTTTTGACCACCCGCATCTACTGCCGCCCGAGCTGCCCGGTGGTGCCGCCCAAGGTCGAGAACATGTCGTTCTACCCGAGCGCAGCCGCCGCCCAGCAGGCCGGCTTCCGGGCCTGCAAGCGCTGCCGCCCGGACGCCAGCCCCGGCTCGCCCCAGTGGAACGAGCGAGCCGACCTCGTCGCCCGCGCCATGCGGTTGATCGCGGACGGTGTGGTGGACCGCGACGGCGTCCCCGGACTCGCCGCCCGGCTCGGCTACAGCACCCGACAAATCGAGCGCCAACTCCTGGCCGAGCTGGGCGCGGGCCCCCTCGCACTCGCCCGCGCCCAGCGCGCGCAGACCGCCCGGCTGCTGATCGAGACCAGCGACCTGCCCATGGCCGAGGTGGCGTTCGCCGCGGGGTTCGCCAGCATCAGGACCTTCAACGACACCGTGCGGGAGGTCTTCGCGCTCTCCCCGACCGAGCTGCGCGGTCGCACCCGCGGCGGCGCGCGACCCGCCGCCCCCGGCGCGCTCAGCCTCCGACTGCCCTTCCGCGCCCCGCTGTGCCCCGACAACCTGTTCGGGCACCTCGCGGCGACCGCCGTACCCGGCGTGGAGGAGTGGCGCGACGGCGCGTACCGGCGCACCCTGCGCCTGCCGTACGGGCACGGCATCGTCAGCCTCCGCCCGACCCCCGACCACATCGGCTGTCACCTCTCGCTGACCGACCTGCGCGACCTGGCAGGCGCGATCAGCCGCTGCCGCCGACTCCTTGACCTGGACGCCGATCCGGTCGCCATCGACGAACTGCTGCGCACCGACCTGGAGTTGGCGCCGCTGGTGGACAAGGTGCCAGGACGCAGGGTGCCGCGTACGGTGGACGCCGACGAGTTCGCCGTACGAGCCGTCATCGGCCAACAGGTATCCACGGCCGCCGCCCGCACGCATGCCGGGCGGCTCGTCACCGCCCACGGTGAACCGGTCGATGACCCCGCGGGCGGCCTCACCCACCTCTTCCCCAGCACGGCGGCACTCGCCGATCACGACCCCGAAGCGCTCGCCATGCCCCGCACCCGGCGGGCCACCATCGGCGGCCTGATTGACGCGCTGGCGGCCGGCGACATCGCCCTCGGCGTCGGCAGCGACTGGGATCGGGCCCGCGCCCAGTTGACGGCGCTGCCCGGGATCGGGCCATGGACCGTGGAGGTCATCGCCATGCGCGCGCTGGGTGACCCGGACGCCTTCCTCCCCACCGACCTCGGCGTGCGCCGCGCCGCCGCGGGCCTTGGGCTGCCGGCGACGCCCGGCGCGCTCGTTAGGCACAGCGCCCGATGGCGGCCCTGGCGCGCGTACGCCGTGCAGTACCTGTGGGCCACCGACGACCACCCGATCAACCTGCTGCCCGAAGGCTGATGATGGGGCGGCACACCCCATGCCGCGACGGCCCGCCACGGCCGCCCCGGCGCCGCCCATGCGGTGGCGCGCCCCGCGCCGCCGCACCGGATACCCTCACTGCGCCCGACTTCAAAGGAGACCGACCCGCCGTGCCCGTACGCGTCCACACCTTGATCGACAGCCCTTGCGGTCCACTCACCCTGGTGGCCACCGATGGGTTGCTCTCCGGGCTGTACATGACCGACCAGCGGCATCGGCCACCGCAGGAGACGTTCGGTGAGCCGGACGACACCCCGTTCCCCGAGGTCATCCGGCAGCTCTGCGACTACTTCGACGGGGGCCGCGCCGACTTCGCCGGGCTGCCGATCCAGCTGTCCGGCACCGCCTTCCAGCGCCGTGTATGGGAGCAACTGCAAGCCATCCCGTACGGCGAGACCATCTCCTACGGGCAACTGGCCGACGACATCGGCCAGCCGGGTGCCGCCCGTGCGGTGGGCCTGGCCAACGGCAAGAACCCGATCAGCATCATCGTCCCCTGCCACCGGGTCGTCGGCGCCACGGGCAACCTGACCGGGTACGGAGGCGGCCTGCCGCGCAAGCGTCGGCTGCTGGACTTCGAGCGAGGCCGCATCACGTGCGCGGATGGGTCGTTCGTCGATGCCCCCGGGGCAAGGTTGGCTCAGGACCAACTCTTCTGATCCGCCATGCGGCAGGGGGAGCGCGTCCAGGTGTGTGGGGCCGCCAGGCGCGGCGGCAGCGCTCAGGCCAGCAGTTCACGCACCTCGGCCAGCGCATCCACCTGGGCCCGCCAGTCGCCATCGGCGAACCCCATGACGATGTGCCGCGCTCCCGCCCCCCAGTACGGATGCAACTGCTCCGCCGCCTCGCGCGGCCCGCCGGTCACCGGCACGGACGCCAGCCGCTCCACGGGCATCCCGTACGCCACCGCCATCCGGGCGGCGATCTCCGCGCGGCCGGGCAGCCCGGGTGCGGCACCGAGCACCCCCGTGGCGCCAACGGCCACCGTGGGCGCGGGGCGGCCACGCCACACGGCCCGCTCGGCGAGCTGCACCACCCCGTTGGCCACCTCGTCGGGCGTGACCAGTGAGGGGAACCAACCATCCCCGTAGCGGATCGCGCGCCGTATCGCAGCGGGCGAGTCACCGCCCACCCACACCGGCGGTTGCGGCACCGTGGGCGTCAGCTCCAAGTCAAGGCCGCCCGGCTCGTCCGGCAGGCGGACTCGCTCACCGGCGAGCAGCCGGGGCAGTAACGCCAGTGCGGTATCCGTGCGTACGTCCCGCTCGGCGTACGGCACCCCGGCCGCCGCCCACTGCGCGGCCCCGCCCCCGGTGCCGATGCCAAGAACGAGCCGATCGCCCACCACATGCCGCAGACTGGCGATCTGCCGCGCGGCCCACGCCAGCGGGCGAATGCCGGGCACGTAGCCGGCGGAACAGATCCGCACCCGCTGGGTCACGGCGGCCACCGCAGCCAGCGCGACCGCCATCTCCACCGATGGTCCCGCGCCCACCAGTTGATCGCCCTGATCGCCGTACGCGACGAGGTCGAGCCCCACGCCCTCGGCATGCTGGGCGGCGGACGCGAAATCGAGCCTTTGCTCGTGCTGGACGGTGAGGGACGGCAGGACAACGCCGATCTCCAGGCGTGCGAGGGTTCTCGTCATGCCGTAACGGTGCAACTTCAAGGCCACTTGAGGTCAATGCCGCCCATGCGGCGCCGCGGGAACACGCGGCTGCGGCTCAGCCGGAGCGGCTGGACTCCCCAGACTCGCCAGTCCCACCGCCGGCCCCACCACTCCCGCCAGACCCACCAGACCCACCCGAGCCGCCAGACCCACCCGAGCCGCCAGACCCACCCGAGCCGCCAGACCCACCCGAGCCGCTAGACCCACCCGAGCCGCCAGTTCCGCCGGGCCCCGGCTCATCGCCGGCCGACGCACGCTCGGCGGCCCGGCGCAGCCGGGGGTGACGGGGGTGCCGGGTGGGGGCCTGTTCGGTGAGGGCGTCGCCGATCATCGCGCGTACCGCGTCCCGTAGCCCGTGCATCGGGTGCTGCCGGGTGGGCCCGGCCCCCGGGTCCGTACGCAACTCCCGCAGCAGCGCCCAGCACAGCGCCAGCATCACCAGCACGAACGGTAGCGCTACCAGGATCGTGGCCGTCTTCAGTGCGTCGAGACCGCCGGCGACCAGCAGTACGGCGGCCACCGCGGCCATCAAAATGCCCCAGGCGACGACCAGCCAGGTGCGCGGATGCAGGGAGCCCCTGCTGGTCAGCGAGCCCATCACCAGCGATGCCGAGTCGGCGCTGGTGATGAAGTACGTCATCACCAGCGCCATCGCCAGCCAAGAGGTGACCGTGCCCAGCGGCAACGCGTCCAGCATGGCGAACAGCGAGGCTTCCGCGCCGTCCTTGGCCTTTTCCGTCAGGTCAGCGGTGCCGCTGGAGTCCAGCCGAATGGCGCTTCCGCCCATCACACAGAACCAGATCATCGTCGCGCCGCTGGGCACCAGGAGCACCCCGATCAGGAATTCCCGAATAGTGCGGCCCCGCGAAATACGAGCGATAAAGGTGCCCACGAACGGTGCCCAGGACAACCACCACGCCCAGTAGAAAATGGTCCAGGTGCCAAGCCAGCTCTCGTCGGTGAAGGCACCGGTATGCGAGGCCATCGGCAACAGATCGCTGAGGTAGCCGCCCACGCTCGCCGGGATGCTGTCCAGGACGTACACCGTAGGCCCGACGACGAAGACGAACAACATCATCAGCGCGGCCAGCACGACGTTGAGGGTGCTCAGCCACTTGACGCCCTTGTGCAGCCCCGAGAAAGCGGAGGCCACAAACGCGGCGGAAAGCGCGAAGATAATGACCAGCTGTGTGGTCTTGGTGTTTTCCACACCAGCGGTGAGATTCAGCCCCTCGGCGACCTGCAACGCACCGAGGCCAAGGCTGGTCGCGGTGCCGAAGACGGTCGCGAACACCGCCAGCAGGTCGATCGCCTTGCCCTGCCAGCCATCGGCCCGCCGGTCGCCGATGAGGGGCACGAACGCGGAGCTGAGCCGGTTGCCGCGCCCCTTGCGGAACACGGCGTAGGCGAGGGCGAGCCCGGCGATGCCGTAGATCGCCCAGGGCGTGAGCGTCCAGTGGAAGAACGAATACTCCATGGCGGTACGGGCCGCCTCGCTCGTACCCCCACGTTCGCCGCTTGAGGGCGGCGGATCGGTGTAGTGCTGCAAGGGCTCGCCGACCCCGTAGAACATCAGGCCGATGCCCATGCCCGCGCTGAACATCATCGCGATCCAGGCGAGATTGCCGAACTCCGGCTCGGAGTCGTCCGGGCCCAGCCTGATCCGGCCGAATCGGCTCATGGCGATCACCAGGCACAGCACCAAGAACACATCGGCGGCGACCACAAACAGCCAGCCGAAATTGGTCAGCACCCAGTTCAGCGCGGTGTCCGAGGTATCGGCGAAGTTGTCCTTGGCGAGGGCTGCCCAGCCAACGGCGGCCAACACGGCCACCACCCCGATGACGACGACCGTCCTATCGGGCGAGGGGTCGTGCACGGCGGCCGGACCCTCGTCCGGGCCGGGCGTGGGGTCGGTTTGCTCGATGGGCGGGGTACTCATGGCGTCCCACTATGGTGCGCTAAAGCGCTCTATGCGCCCGTGGCGCGCCGTTTGGCAACGACTGCGGCCATGGGCAGCCCAGGGCCCCTGCGGATAGGGTCGCAGCGGCGCGACTGCCTGTGCGACAGCACAGCCGGAAGCAAGGGGACGCAAGGTGGCGGATGCCGCGAGGACAACCGGGACAGGCGCCACCAACGCACGGCACACATCAGGCGTATCGGGCGTGCCGGATATGTCGGGTGTATCGGACATGTTGAGCGCATCGGGCAGGACGGGCGCGACAGCGGGCGCCGTGGCGAGCGTGCTGATCGCCGCCGATAAGTTCAAGGGCTCCCTGACGGCCGTGCAGGTCGCCGACCATCTGACGGCCGGCCTGCGCTCGGCCGCCCCCGGCGTACGGGTGGAGTCGGTGCCGGTCGCCGATGGCGGAGACGGGACGGTGGACGCTGCGGCGGAGGCCGGGTTCGAGCGCCGTACGGTGCGGGTCACTGGGCCGTTGGGCGACCCGGTCGCCGCCTCGTACGCGCTATGTGGCACGACCGCCGTGGTCGAGATGGCGGAGGCGTCCGGGCTGCGGCAGCTGCCCGCCGGCGTATTCGCGCCGCTGACCGCCACCACCTACGGCACTGGCGAGCTGCTGCGCGCCGCCCTGGACGCGGGCGCCCGCACGATCGTCTTCGGCGTGGGCGGCAGCGCGACCACCGATGGCGGCGCGGGCATGCTCGCGGCGCTCGGGGCCCGTCTGCTGGATGCGCGGGGCCGCCCGATCGGCCCCGGCGGCGGTGCGCTGCGCGATCTTGCCGAGGCCGACCTTTCGGGGCTCGACAAGCGACTCACGCATACGGCCATCACGCTCGCCAGCGACGTGGACAACCCGCTCACCGGGCCCACGGGCGCGCCCGCGGTCTACGGCCCGCAAAAGGGCGCTAGTGCGGCGGACGTAGCAGCCCTGGACGCGGCCTTGGCGCACTACGCGGACGTGCTGGAGCGCGCGGTGGGCCCGAGCGCCGCCGCGTACGCCCAGGCACCGGGAGCGGGCGCGGCGGGCGGCATCGGCTACGGGGCGCTGGTCGGGCTCGGCGCGCACTTCAGGCCCGGCATCGAGGTGATGCTCGATGTGCTCGGCTTCGCCCCGGCGCTGGCCCGCGCCGACCTGGTGATCACCGGTGAGGGCTCGCTCGATGAGCAGACCCTGCACGGCAAGGCCCCCGCGGGCGTCGCGGCGGCGGCGCGGGCGCACGGCGTGGAGGTGGTGGCCGTCTGCGGTCGCCTGGCGCTGGCCCCCGGCGCCCTGGGCCGGGCAGGCATCCGCCATGCGTACGCGCTCACCGCGCTCGAACCGGACCCGGCACGCTGCATGGCCGAGGCGGGACCACTCCTCGAACGCGTGGCCGCGCAAATCGCGGCAGACTTCCTGACCTGACCTGACCTGACCTGACCTGACGCGACCTGCCTGGTTCCGGGTAGGCACAGACCCGAGCCATGACGAAGGGCCCGAGCGGTGTGCTCGGGCCCTTCGATGGTCGGTGGTTCTCGCGGGATGAGCCGCTACGGCAACTGCGTTGCCCTGGCCTCGCGCCGGTTGTCCCGGAAGGTGTTGACCCGCCGGGCCGTCGCAAAGAGCGGAATGACCGCGCCCAACACGACCTGGAGCGCGCAGCCCGTCTGGAGCAGCAGCTCTCCACCGGGGGCCTCGAAGGCCCACGCGCCCAGCAGGCCCATGCTCAGCATGATCCAACCCAGCATGGCGACCGCGAGCGGACCGCGCGGCTTGGGGTACTCCACCCGGCTCACCATCAGCCAGGCGACGCCCACGATGGCGAGCAGCGTCGGGAAGAACGGCAGCTCAAGCAGCACCACAGAGATCACGGTCAGCGCCCCGAAGGGGCTTGGCATGCCTTGGAAGACGCCGTCGCGCAGTGTCGTACACGAGAATCTGGCGAGTCTGAGCACGACGGCGAGCAGGACCACGATCGCGGCGACCGCCGATACGCGCTGATAGGCGTCGTCGGCGACCATGCCCCACACCACGACGAAGTAGGCCGGGGCGAGGCCGAAGCTGATCAGGTCGGAGAGGTTGTCCAGCTCCGCGCCCATCGCCGAGCTGCGCAGCTTGCGCGCCACCAGCCCGTCGAAGAGGTCGAAGACCGAGGCGAGCAGCATCAGCATGACCGCGGTGGCGGCGCTGTGCCGGGCCATTCCGCCGTCCTCGTTGCCCGTCAGATGCGGGATGAGGACGCCGGTGGTGGTGAAGTACACGGCCATGAAGCCGCAGGTGGCATTGCCGAGGGTGAGCGTGTCGGCTATCGACAGCCGCGTTGACAGCGGCATGTCGTCCGTATCGTCAGCGCCCTCGTCGGCTTCGGGGACCCAGGTCGTCTGGGCCTCCGGATCAACTACGGTCAAGGCGAGTCACCCCCGCGGTGGTGGTTTCGCCAACCTCGACCGCGGCCTCGACACCTTCCGGAAGGTAGATGTCTACCCGCGAACCGAACCGGATGAGTCCGATCCGCTCGCCCTGCTCGACCTTGGTGCCCTGCGGTACGTAGGGCACGATGCGGCGGGCGACGGCGCCGGCGATCTGCACCATCTCGATGTCCCCGAGTTCGGTGTCGAAGTGCCAGACAACGCGCTCGTTGTTCTCGCTCTCCTTGTTGAACGCCGGGATAAACCCGCCGGGGATGTGCTCGACCGAGTCCACCGTGCCCGCGAGCGGTGCTCGGTTCACGTGGACATTGAGCGGGCTCATGAAGATCGCGACCCGGGTACGGCCGTCCTTCCACGGCATGATGCTCTGCACCACGCCGTCAGCGGGAGAGATGACCCGGCCCTGCGCGATCTCGCGCTCTGGGTCGCGGAAGAACCACAGCATGCCCGCCGCAAGCGCGGTGGCAGGCACGGCAGCGGCAGCCCAGCGCCCCGAGCGACGGGAGCGAGCCAGGCTCACCGCCGCCGTAGCGACGGTCGGAAGGAGCCACGGCGACGCTCCGCGCGCGAGGCGTACGCGTGCGCGGGGTGCAGAGGAAGAGCTGTGGGGCATGGATGACCTTCGTAGCGGAGGATGCCGCTTAGCGAAAAAGGGGACGGCGGCTTTCCCGGGATGGTATCGGTTGCGAGCGGCAACTGGGCAAGCGCCAGGGCTAGTCGGTGGCCGAAGACCGGTGACGGGTTGTGATCTACTTCTCGAAAAAACCACCCCGAAATGGACAATTACCCCTGGAAGCGGTACTCCTCTAGCAGACGACGGCCGATGATCATTTTCTGGATCTCGGCGGTGCCCTCGCCAATGAGGAGCATGGGCGCCTCCCGGTAGAGACGCTCGATCTCGTATTCCTTGGAGAAGCCATAGCCGCCATGGATGCGGAAGGCGTCCTCCACGACCTCTTTGCAGAACTCGGCAGCCAGGTACTTGGCCATCCCCGCTTCGAGGTCGTTGCGCTGCCCGGAGTCCTTTTTCCGGGCCGCATTGACCATCATCGCATGGGCGGCTTCGACCTTGGTCGCCATTTCCGCCAGTTTGAACTGAATCGCCTGGTGCTGCGCGATTGGTTTGCCAAACGTATGCCGCTGCTGCGCGTAGGAAACGCCCAGCTCAAAGGCGCGCTGCGCGACCCCGCAGCCGCGTGCCGCGACATTTACGCGGCCGACCTCGACGCCGTCCATCATCTGATAGAAACCGCGCCCGGTGGCTCCGCCGAGCACTCGGTTGGCCGGAATGCGGAGCCCGTCCATGATCAGCTCGGTGGTGTCTACCCCCTTGTAGCCCATCTTGTCGATCTTGCCGGGGATGGTCAGCCCGGGGAGCACCTCGCCGAACCCCGGTTTCTTCTCGACCAGGAAGGTGGTCATCGACCGGTGCGGCTTGGCGGCGGCCTCCTCCGGGCTGAGTCCCTCGTCTGTCCGGCACAGCACGGCCACCAAAGAAGAGGTCCCGCCGTTGGTCAGCCACATCTTCTGGCCGGTGAGCACGAAGTCATCGCCGTCCCGTACGCCCTTGGACGTGATGGATGACACATCTGACCCCAGGGCCGGCTCCGACATGGAGAACGCGCCGCGGATGTCGCCCGCCGCCATCTTCGGCAGGTAGTAGTCCTTCTGTTCCTGCGTGCCGTGCTGCTTGAGCATGTACGCAACGATGAAGTGCGTATTGATGATGCCCGACACGCTCATCCAGCCGCGGGCGATCTCCTCCACGCACAGCGCATAGGTGAGCAGCGACTCACCAAGGCCCCCGTACTCCTCCGGAATCATCAGTCCGAAGACGCCAAGTTCCTTCAGGCCCTCGACGATCTGGCTCGGGTACTCGTCGCGGTGCTCCAACTCGGTGGCGACCGGCAGGATCTCCTTGTCGACAAAGTCCCGCACCGTGGAGAGGATTTCGCGCTGGATCTCACTGAGACCCTCGGTCTGCGCGAGACGGCTCATCTCACTTCTCCTTCTTCGCAGGGAACTTCGCAGAAGTCTGGGCGGGCGCCTGAGTGGAGGCCTTGGCGGGCGTACGGAGTTCGGGGCGGCCCGGCTGTTCGCCGCCGCGCTCCTTGATGTAGGTGGCGTTGGGCACCATCACCTTGCGCCGGAAGACACAGACGAGCGTGCCGTCCTGCTGGTAGCCCTTGGTCTCGACGTAGACGATGCCGCGGTCCGCCTTGGACCGTGACGGGGTCTTGTCCAGCACCTCGGTCTCGCCGTAGATCGTGTCGCCGTGAAAGGTCGGCGCCACGTGGCGCAGCGATTCGACCTCCAGGTTGGCGATGGCCTTGCCCGAGACATCGGGAACGGACATGCCCAAAAGCAGCGAGTAGATGTAGTTGCCGACGACCACGTTCTTGCCGAAGTCCGTTGTCTCCTCCGCGTAGTTGGCGTCGAGGTGCAACGGGTGGTGGTTCATGGTGAGCAGACAAAAGAGGTGGTCGTCGTACTCGGTGACCGTCTTGCCGGGCCAGTGCTTGTACACATCGCCGACCGTGAACTCCTCATAGGTCCGGCCAAACTGCATGGGTGCTGTCCCTCCGGGATGGCGCCCCGGACCCGTTGGGGGCCCGGGACGGGAACGTGGTGTGTGGGCCGCGGCCCGGCGGGAGCCGGTCAGGCAGCGGGTGGCTCGAACTTGCCGGTACGGGGCATGCCAGCCGCCCGGCCCTTGCCCGCGATCACCAGCGCCATCTTCCGGCTGGCCTCGTCGATCATCTCGTCACCGAGCATCGCGGAACCCTTCTTGCCGCCCGCCTCCGATGTGCACCACTCGTACGCGTCGAGGATCAGTTCGGCGTGGTCGTAGTCCTCCTGCGAGGGCGAGAACACCTCGTTGGCGGCCTCGACCTGGCCCGGGTGCAGCACCCACTTGCCGTCAAAGCCGAGGGCCGCCGCCCGACCCGCCACCTCGCGGTACCCGTCCACGTTCTTGATCTGTAGGTACGGGCCGTCGATGGCCTGAAGATCGTTGGCGCGAGCCGCCATCAAGATGCGCATCAGGATGTAGTGGTACGCGTCGGCCGGATAGCCCGGCGGCTGCTCGCCGACCACCAGCGTCTTCATGTTGATGGAGGCCATGAAGTCGGCCGGGCCGAAGATGAGGGTCTCAAGGCGCGGTGACGAGGCCGCGATCTCATCGATGTTCACCAGGCCCTTGGCGTTTTCGAGCTGCGCCTCGATGCCGATCCGGCCGACCTCGAACTCCATCGTCTTCTCGATCTGCGTGAGCAGCAGATCGAGGGCGATGACCTGCTGCGCGTCCTGCACCTTGGGCAGCATGATGCAGTCCAGATTGGGTCCTGCACCCTCGACGACCGTGATGACGTCCCGGTAGGTCCAGTGCGTGGTCCAGTCATTGACCCGTACCGTGCGAGTCTTACCGGTCCAGTCACCGGTGTTCAGCGCCTCGACGATGGTGTGCCGGGCCCCCTCCTTGGCCAGCGGCGCGCACGCGTCCTCCAGATCCAAGAAAACCTGGTCGGCGGGGAGGCCCTGGGCCTTCTCCAAAAAGCGCGGGTTGCTGCCGGGGACAGCGAGGCAGGAACGGCGCGGGCGCAGCCGGTTGACGGGCGACACCTCGGCGGACGGGTGGGCACTCATGCGGGGGCCTCCAGGGAGTCGAGCTTGTTCGCTTTGCGGATCTCATCGACGATACGGCCGATGATCTCGGTGATACCGAAGTCCTTGGGAGTGAAGACCGCCGCGACTCCGGCCGCGCGCAGCGCGCTGGCGTCGGCGGACGGGATGATCCCGCCGACGATCACCGGGATGGGGGTGTCTCCCGAGCTGTTCGGTCCGAGGGAGACGGTGACACCGGCCTCACGCAGCCTGCCGAGCACGTCCGGGACCAACGCGGCGTGCGAACCGGACAAGATGGACAGGCCGACGCAGTGCACGTCCTCGGCGATGGCCGCGGCGACGATCTGCTCCGGGGTGAGCCGAATCCCCTGGTAGATCACCTCGAAGCCCGCGTCCCTGGCCCGTACGGCGATCTGTTCGGCACCGTTGCTGTGCCCGTCAAGGCCGGGCTTGCCGACCAGCAGCCGCAGCTTGCCGGTGCCGAGGTCGGCCGCCGTCTTGGCGACCTTGTCCCGTACGGCGCCCAACGTGCTGCCCGGCTCGGCGGCGACCGCCAGCGGGGCGCTGCTGACCCCGGTGGGGGCGCGGTACTCGCCGAACACATCGCGCAGCGCCCACGACCATTCGCCGGTGGTCACGCCCGCCCGTACGCACTCCAAGGTCGCCGGCATCAAGTTGGCGCTGCCGGCAGCGGCGGCCTTGAGGGCGGACAGCGACTCCTGGGCGCGCGCCTCGTCTCGGTCATCGCGCCAGCGGTGCAGCGCGGCCACGACCCCGGCCTCGTTCTCCGGGTCCACCGTCATGATCGCCGTGTCGAGGTCGGCAGTGAGCGGATTGGGCTCGGTCGTCTCGTAGCAGTTGACGCCGACGATCAATTCCTCACCGGCCTCGATCTTCGCCCGCCGCTGCGCGTGCGAAGTCACGAGCTGGGACTTGAGATATCCGGTCTCAACGGCCGCCATCGCGCCGCCCATCTCCTGGATACGGTCGATCTCGGCCAGGCACTCCGCGGTGAGGTCCGCCACCTTGGCCTCGATGACATGCGATCCGGCGAAGATGTCCTCGTACTCCAGCAGATCGCTCTCGTGCGCCAGGACCTGCTGAATGCGCAGCGACCACTGCTGGTCCCAGGGCCTGGGCAGGCCGAGCGCCTCGTTCCACGCCGGCAGCTGTACGGCGCGGGCGCGGGCGTCCTTGGAGAGGGTGACCGCGAGCATCTCCAAGACGATCCGCTGGACGTTGTTCTCCGGCTGCGCCTCGGTCAGACCGAGCGAGTTGACCTGCACGCCATAACGGAAGCGGCGCTGCTTGGGGTTGTCCACCCCGTACCGCTCACGGGTAACCTGATCCCAAATGCGGCCAAACGCGCGCATCTTGCACATTTCCTCGATGAACCGCACGCCCGCGTTGACGAAGAACGAGATGCGCGCCACCACATCACCAAACCGCTCCGGCGGCACCTGGCCGGACTCGCGTACGGCGTCGAGCACGGCGATGGCCGTACTCATGGCGTACGCGATCTCCTGCACCGGCGTGGCCCCGGCCTCCTGGAGGTGGTAGCTACAGATGTTGATCGGATTCCACTTGGGGATGTGGTTCACCGTGTAGGCGATCATGTCGGTGGTCAGCCGCAGGCTGGGGCCAGGCGGGAAGACATGCGTCCCACGCGACAGATACTCCTTGACGATGTCGTTCTGCGTGGTGCCCGACAGCTTGGTCAGGGCCTCCTGGCCAAGACCCTGTTCCTCGGCCACCACCTGGTACATGGCCAGCAGCCACATCGCCGTGGCGTTGATGGTCATGGAGGTGTTCATCTGCTCCAGCGGGATGTCCTGAAACAGCCGCCGCATATCACCCAGGTGGGAGACCGGGACCCCGACCCGGCCGACCTCGCCGCGAGCGAGGACGTGGTCGGGGTCGTAGCCGGTCTGCGTCGGCAGGTCGAACGCGACCGAAAGGCCGGTCTGGCCCTTGGCGAGATTGCGCCGGTACAGGGCGTTGGACGCTTCGGCGGTGGAGTGCCCGGCGTACGTCCGCATCAGCCACGGCCGGTCCTTGTGACGATCAGTCATGTAGGTGAGTACCTCAGACGTTCCGACGGGATGGTGGATCGTTGCTGCGTTGCTGCGTTGCTGCGTTGCTGCGTTGCTGCGTTGCTGCGTTACGCGTATCGGCTGTGCTTGTTGTTCCGCTCCGCTACGCGTCGCGGCTGTGCTTGTTGTTCCGCTCCGCTACGCGTCGCGGAAGCGATTAATGGCGTCGATGTGTTGTGCGCGCAGTTCCTCGTTGCGGACGCCGAGTCCTTCCTCCGGGGCGAGGGCGAGGACGCCGACCTTGCCCTGATGGAGGTTGCGGTGCACGTCGTAGGTCGCCTGGCCGATCTCGTCCAGCCGGTACGTCTTCGACAGGGTGGGGTGAATCTTTCCCTTGGCGATCAACCGGTTGGCCTCCCACGCCTCGCGGTAGTTGGCGAAGTGCGAGCCGACGATCTTCTTCAGCGACATCCACAGATAGCGGTTGTCGTATTCGTGGGTGTAACCGGATGTCGAGGCGCAGGTGACGATGGTGCCCCCCTTGCGGGTGACGTAGACGGAGGCGCCGAACGTCTCGCGGCCCGGGTGCTCGAAGACGATGTCCACGTCCTCGCCGCCGGTCAGTTCGCGGATGCGCTTGCCGAAGCGCTTCCACTCGCGCGGGTCCTGGGTGTGCTCGTCCTTCCAGAACCGGTAGCCCTCGCCATTGCGGTCGATGATCGCTTCGGCGCCCATGGCGCGGCAGATGTCCGCCTTCTGGTCGCTGGAGACCACGCAGATGGGGGTGGCGCCGCCGGCGAGTGCGAGCTGGGTGGCGTAGGACCCCAGGCCGCCGCTGGCGCCCCAGACCAGGACGTTGTCGCCCTGCTTCATTCCAGCGCCGTTGCGGGAGACGAGTTGCCGGTACGCGGTGGAGTTCACCAAGCCGGGCGCTGCGGCCTCCTCCCAACTGAGGTGGCCCGGTTTCGGCATGAGCTGGTTGGACTTGACCAGAGCGATCTCGGCGAGGCCACCGAAGTTGGTCTCGAAGCCCCAGATGCGCTGCTCGGGGTCGAGCATGGTGTCGTTGTGCCCATCGGATGACTCCAACTCGACGGACAGGCAGTGCGCGACCACCTCGTCACCAGGGCGCCAGGCGTTGACGCCGGGGCCGGTACGCAGCACGACGCCCGCCAGATCGGAGCCGATCACGTGGTAAGGGAGATCGTGTCGCTGCGTGAGCGGCGAGAGCTTGCCGTAGCGCTCCAGGAAGTTGAAGGTCGAGACGGGCTCGAAGATCGAGGTCCAGACGGAGTTGTAGTTCACCGAGCTGGCCATCACCGCGACCAGCGCCTCGCCCGGGCCCAGTTCGGGCACCGGGACCTCATCGAGGTGCAAAGACTTGCGCGGGTCCTTCTCCCTGGTGGTGAGGCCGTCGAACATCTCGGCCTCGTCCTTGTGCACGGTCACCGCGCGGTACGAGGAGGGCAGCGGTAGGGCCGCGAAGTCCGCGGACGTGCTGTCCGGAGCGAGGATCGCGTCCAGGATTTGGTTCATCGTGGGGCCTCCGGCGAAGCGTTTCGGGGACGCTTGGGGGAACGCTGGGCTCTGTACGGGGTGCGTGCCGTCGGTTCGGCGGTGCTGACGCGTGGCGATGCGCGGGGCTTCGCTTCACTCGGCTTCCACTTGTGGCGGAGGCCGCGCGGCGATGCGGCGCGAGAGTGCCTGTGACGCAGGCGTCCGGGCGGGCAAAAAGTGATTGCTGGGACAGCCGGCACACGACGAGTGTCTGCGTGCCGGCCGCCCGGACACCCTCAACGTATGGCACCGCGTGCCACCCTGCAAGACACTGGGTGCCAACAATTTCTCTCACTTGTCATCTGCCGTGCACGCATGAGCGTAAACGGCCGCCCGGGATGGGGCGGCCGTCGCTATGGGTGAGAGCGTGAGCTCGTATCGCTACGAGAGCGCTAGGCGAGTGCGGCGAGTGCGGCGAGTGCTACGAAGGTGCTGCAAGGGCGGCCATGCGGACGGTTGCGCGGATGGCCGCGAAGTTGGCGGCGGGGCGAGGCCGGCGAGTCAAGCGGGGCCGGCGAGGCGATCAAGACGATGTTGAGTCCTGTTGGATGGCCCTCTCGATGGCGCGCATCACATCGGCCAGCGGTGCGTCCGTACGAGCCACGGCCACCAGAACCTCGTTGTCCGCCGTCGCGATGGCGGCGGGCCGTTCGGCGGCGGGCCGGTAGGCGCCAAAGCCGGTGCCGAACGTCTTGCGGACGATCGCGAACGCGTGGTCGAGCTGCGTCTCCACATCGCCCTGCCCCTCAGAGCGCAACCAACGCCTGAGCACATGGTTGTGCGCGGTCACCACCGCGGACGCGGCGACCTCGGCCAGCAGCGGATCGTCGTTGCCGTGCCGATGCGCCGTCTCGTCGAAGTGGCCCAGGAGATAGCGGGTGAACAGCCGCTCGTAGCGGGCGACAGAGGCGATCTCCGCCTCCCGCAGGGTCGGCACCTCGCGGGTCAGCCGGTAGCGGGCCACGGACACGGCGGGATCGGCCGCGTACATCCGCATGACCTCCTTGATGCCCCGGCACACCGTGTCCAGCGGATGCTCGTGCGCGGGGGCGACCTCAAGCACGGCCTCGGCCCGTACCAACGTGTCATCGTGATCCGGGAAGATGGCCTCTTCCTTGGATCGGAAGTGCCGGAAGAAGGTGCGGCGAGCAACTCCCGCCCGGGCGGCGATCTCATCGACCGTCGTCGCCTCGTAACCCTTGGCCGCGAACAGGTCCATGGCGGCAGCCGCTAGCTTGCGACGCATGGTGAGCCGCTGTGCGGCGGCGCGGCGACTGCTGGCGCTCTCGCCTCCATCCGGCGTCTTGCCGGCGGTGGACTGCTGGTTACGGGCGGACTTTACGGGCTGGGCCATGGGGGGAACGTACTGCATTTTCCCCGAAGGCAGGTCAGTACCCCAGCCCTTGGAACCACCGCTGGACGGGTCGCCCAGCGGTTCGAGCAACCCGCCCCACCCCGCCTCCCTTCCCTGTGCCGCTGCGGGTGGATGGCGCTGCCCCCGGCCCGGGGACGAGGCAGCGCCCGCGCCGCTTTCGGCGGCGGCTGTGTTCCCGGTGTTCCCGGTGTTCCCGGTGTTCCCGGTGTTCTGGGTGTTCGCGGTGTCCCGGGCGCCCCCGGTGCTCTGGGTGTTCGCGGTGTCCCGGGCGCCCCCGGTGCTCTGGGTGTTCGCGGTGTCATCGGTGCCCCGCGGCTCAGGCCCTCGCATACTCGCGGAAGCCGCGGCCCGTCTTACGGCCGAGGCAACCCGCCGCGACCAGGTGCTCAAGCAGCGGCGCGGGAGCCAGGCCCGGATCGCGGAACTCGCGGTGCAGCACCTTCTCGATGGCCAGCGACACATCGAGGCCGACCACGTCGAGCAGTTCGAAGGGGCCCATCGGATAGCCGCCGCCCAGCTTCATCGCCGCGTCGATGTCATCCAGCGTCGCGTAGTGCTCCTGCACCATCTTCACCGCGTTGTTGAGGTAGGGGAACAGCAGCGCGTTCACGATGAAACCGGCCCGATCCCCGCAGTCCACCGGGTGCTTGCGCAGCACGGCGCACACGGCCCGAACGGTGGCGTGCGTCGTATCGGAGGTCAGCACGGTACGCACCACCTCCACCAACTTCATGGCCGGTGCCGGATTGAAGAAGTGCATCCCGATGACGTCCTGCGGGCGCGAGGTCGCCCGGGCACAGGAGATGACCGGCAGCGACGACGTCGTGGTGGCGAGCACCGCGCCCGGCTTGCACACCTTGTCCAGCATCTGGAAGAGCTGCTGCTTGACCTCCAATTCCTCGGCCACCGCCTCAACGGCCAGCTCCACATCGGCGAACGCGTCCAGCGATCCCGCCGCGGTGATCCGCCCCAGCGCGGCATCGCGCGCATCGGCGGTCAGCCGGCCCTTGTCCACCGAGCGGGCCAGGGACTTCGCGATGCGCGCCACGGCACGCTCCGCCTTCTCCAGGCTCCGGGCGGCGAGCACCACGGCGTACCCGGACTTGGCGAACACCTCGGCGATGCCGCTGGCCATGGTCCCCGAGCCCGCCACGCCCACGGAGCTGACCGGCCGGCTTTCGCCGGGCCCGGCGCACGCGTCGGCGGGCGTCTGCGCGTCCGGCACCACGGCGTCGCTGCCCGGCTGCTGGTACGTATAGAAGCCGCGGCCCGCCTTACGGCCCGTCAGGCCGGCCGCGCTGAGCTGGCCGAGGATGGGCGCGGGCGCGTGCAGCCGGTCGTGCGAGGCGGCGTACATCGCCTCAAGGACGGTACGGGCGGTGTCCACGCCGATCAGGTCGAGCAGCGCGAGCGGGCCCATCGGCAACCCGCAGCCCAGGCGCATCGCGGCGTCAATGTCCGCACGGGTCGCGTACTTCGACTCGTACATCGCAGCCGCCTGGTTGAGGTAGCCGAAAAGCAGCCCATCGGCGACGAAGCCGGGCCGGTCGCCGACCGACACGGGTTCCTTGCCGAGTTCCCTGGCGAGTGTGATCACCGAGGCGACGGCCGCCGGGGACGTGAGCACCGAAGAAACCACCTCGACCAGCTTCATGGCCGGAGCCGGATTGAAGAAGTGCAGGCCAAGGACGCGTTCGGGCCGGGCGGAGCCGGCCGCGAGCCGGGTCACCGACAGCGCGTTGGTGCCGGTCGCCAAGATCGTGTCAGGGCGCACGACGGCATCGAGCGCGCTGAACACCTCGCACTTGGTGCCGTAGTCCTCGGGCACGACCTCGATCACGAGGTCCGCGTCGGCCGCGGCCCGCAATTCAGGAAAGACGCGGAACCGGGCGAGCGCGTCCAGCCGTTCTTGCTCGGTGATCCGCCCACGCCGCACGGCGCGGGCGGTGGACGCCTCAAGGGCGGTCACGGCCTGCCGGGCCGCGGCATCGGAAACGTCGATGCCGATGACTTCACGGCCCGCACAGACGAGCACTTCGGCGATGCCGGTGCCCATGGTGCCCAGGCCGACGACGGCGATGGTGTGGACAGGCGTGGGATCAGGGGTGGACGAATGGTCCATCGCGAGACTCCAGAGAAAGTTCCCCGCCGAGTGATGCGGAGAGAAGTGACGACTGAGGAGTTGCGTGCCCGTTGGCGGGCAACTCTGCCCGTAGGGGACCGCAGGGAGTGGGCGGCTCAGGCCCTGTCCCGGGGCCGCACCGCACACACAAAGCGCCGAACCGACTTCACTTCATCTACTTCTTTGGCGGCTGCGTCACCAGGCCGCCAGAGCAGGGGTGCTGCTCGTGCCGGGGAGCTTAACTCGCCGGTAACCAAGAACGCCAGGGTCCGTTTCCGCCACAGTCGCGTGGCGCGGGTCACAGTGGTGAGGGGCGCGGTGGCGAGGTGGGCGTGGGGCGTGGGCGCGGGACCGCGCCGTAGGGGTGGGCGTATTCGGTCGGTAGGTGTACTCGGCCGGCAGGCGGGCGCGGGCAGGAGTGGGCATGAAGCGGGCGGGGGTACATGCCGTACGGGCACCCGCGGCAGGGCGTAGCAACACACCCCCGCTCATGACCGTTCGTGGCCGCTCATGGCGGTTCAGCACCGTCCATTACGGAACATCGCGGTGCGTAACAGGGCAGGCTTGGGAAACGGTGCGGGCCGATGCGAGCGTGACCACGGCGCTACGGGGCAAAGACAAGGGCAAGGGGAGGCGGGAGATGGAAGAAGAACTCCGCGAACTGGCGGCCCGTGCACGGGCATCGCTGACAACATCGGCCGATTACGCGGCGTATGAGCATCTCCTCGCTCTCGTACGCCAGAACACCTCCACCGCACGCGAGGAACTGGCCCGAGTGCTCGTCGCGAACGGGCAGCCGTTGTGCGCCAGAGAGACCGCGGCCTTCGTCCTGGGCTGCGCGGGCGACCGGCGGGCCTTCGAGCCGCTGGTGATGCTCCTCAACTACCGCGACCCGGCCCACTGCGCGACCGCGGCCCGCGCGCTGGCCAGGCTCGGTGACCCGCGCACCGCGCGCGCGGCGGCGGTCCTCGCCACCAACCCGCTGCGTACCGCCTATGCGCTCCACCCCATCCGGCTACTGGTGGAACTGCGCGCCCCCGAGTCGGTGCCCGCCCTGGTCACCACGCTGCGGCGGCTGTTAGCCGAGCGGGACCACTACTGGCCGATCGCCCGCGCGTGCGTGGTCGGGCTCGGCACGCTGGGGGACCGGCGCGCGATCCCGGTCCTGGCGGCGGCACGCGAGCATGAACGGTTACGCCCCGAGGCGGATACCGCTCTCGCCCTGCTGGCCGGCAAGACGCCGAGGCCGGGCGGCGCCGCGCGGGCGGACGGCGCACGGGACGACGGGACGCGTGGGGCCCGCGACGCGGCCTGGGGCGGCGGGGTGCCTGGGCCTCGTGATCCTCGTGATCCTCGTGATGGACCGGGGGGCGGTGGCGCGCGAGGCGTGCCACCGGGGCGGCGGGACCCGCGCCCCGGTACGAGACCCCCGGGACAACGCCCGAGGCCGAACCCGTAGCGGGTGCGGGTGCGGGGTGGGGCTGTGCTGTGCTGGGCTGGGCTGGGCTACGGGGCTGGGTTGTGCTGGGTTACGGGGCTGGCTGGGGTGAGGCTGTGGGGTCAGGCGGCAGCTTGGCCGGTTGGCGCTGAGCCGCGCCACGTTACGTCGAGAGCGGGGCCCGGGTTGCCTGGGCGCGGTGCCTGGGCGCGGGGTGTAGTGGGGGAGCCCGGCAGATCTGCGCCGACCTACGCCGAACTGTGCCGACCTACGCCGATCTGTGCCGATCTACGCCGAGGGCGGCAGGGTGAGCGCGTAGCGCACCTCCGGCACCTGGGCCCCGTCCACGTCGTACGACTCCTCGCCCCCGTCCGGGGCGAACCCCGCGCGGGCGTAGAACCGCTCGGCCCGCTCGTTGCCGCGCACCACCCACAGCCGTACGCGGGGGAACTCCCGCTCAGCCAACCTCCGCAGCATCTCGGCGAGCAGCGCCCGCCCGATGCCCGTACCGATCCGCTCCGGCAGCACGTAGAGCGCGTACACCTCGGCGTCCCCGGACGGCAGATCCTGATCCCGATACGGCCCACAACAGGCCCACCCCACGACCTCGCCCCCGGTGCCTCCGCCACTGCGGCCCCCGGTGCCTCTGTCACCGGCCATGGGCCCCTCCGCAACCAGGTTGATCACATCACCGAGACCACGGGCGAAAAACTCCCGACGCCGGGCGGCGTCCTCACTCACGCTCATGGCATCCAGATACGTCTGGGGCATCAGCCCGACGTACGCGGTCTGCCAACCCCGCACCCGTACGGTGGCCACGGCGTCGATATCGTCCTCGGTCATCTCCCGTACCTGAACATCCATGACGGAAAGCGTAGTTGAGCGAGATCGGGATGATCCACTGATAACGCCCGCGTGGCGATCTTCGGGTGCCGGTCACCCGCATGGAGCCGTGGCCGCCCGCGTCAGCGAGGCCCGGTGGGGAGTCGGTGATGGTTGGCGCCGCTCATGGGCGGTGGCTTGACGGAACATGACCCACATCCGGGATGAGCTGTGGGAGGCGTTCACGGACTGCGGAGTCAAACTCGCCACGTCTACTACTCCGATGCGTCGGAGGAGCATGACGCAGTGACCAGGCTCCGGGGTTCCCACAGGCGAACCCGGGCGAACGTAGAAAAGGCGCTGAGCCTCAATATTCCGCTTCGCGACGGAGTCGTGTCGCTCCGGGAAGATCGGCGCGTCCAGGAGGCGGCCAGGGACCTTACGGCGCTCGGCGTGGGAATGGGGGGCGGAGACAGAACCCGGGCATTCGGACGGGCGAGTAAGGGTGCTGCCCCGACGATCAGCGACCTGTGCGGGCACTGCGCTCACGAGAAATGCGCCATCGGTCCGACCGGTGACGTATGGCCGTGCGTGCTCGGTCGATCCCTGAACATCGGGAACGTACAGAATTCCCCCCTCTCTGAGATATGGGGCGGGGACCGGATGGCAGAGGTTCTTGCCAGCATCACCGCCGAGCACGGAGAAGGCGCACAGGCCTGTACTCCTCAGTTCCTGCCCATGTGCGGCCCGTGTGATCCGTGCGTTCCCTCGGTCGGGCACTGTGACCCCAGGGAGGCGGACAGCGCCGCTACGATCGGATCACCGGCCTAACTCACTGCGATCATCGGGAGCACGCCAATGGACGATCATGGGGACGACTTCGGGGCATGGGGATGGGAGAGCGGAAGCAACGCCACGCAGCGGACCGAAGAGGAATGGGCCACGATCGCCCGCTACGTTCGGCACGCGGCAAACAAGGTCGGCCCCGAACTCCAGCTGTGCCTGCCCGGTGAGCCCCAGGAATGTGGGCGGACCGCTCAGCAGCATGTGCTGGCATGGTCCGCTCACCTCAAGGCCGTGGCCCATCACCTCATCGAGCAGTCCGCCCCCAGCGAGGCAAGAGGGGCTTTTGTTGCCGGACCCCTGTATCAGCGGCGGCTAGCTGATCTTCGCGTCCAGAACGCCTCTGTGTCTGCCTCCCGCTGACTCCCGACCCTGGCTGCCCCTTCTGCGCGTCCGTCCTCCGTGATGCATGGCGGACTCTGGCCAATCAGACACGCACCACGGACTGACGAGAAAGCCCCGTAACTCCTCAACTTGGGAGTGACGGGGCTTCTTCGCGTCGGTGGGTCAAATAGCAAACTCGCCCGCCTTGACGCCGGCTACAAACGAGGACCAGGCCGATGCGTCGAAGCTGAGAGCGGAGCCCTCTTGATCTTTCGAGTCTCGGACGCAAGTGCGCTTTGATTGCGTGCAAATCTCGACGCACTGCCCCCCGTTCGAGCCGCTGTAGGAGGATTTGGACCACTTTTCACTCATTGCCGTACTCCTCTTCTCGGTCTCATCTTCCGTCTCGCGTGGAAAACCTGCCTGGACGCTTACGCTCAGCGGGAGTTATCGCGCGTGCTATGACGCGAAGCCCCGCCACTCCCTAACAGAGGAGTGGCGGGGCTCTTTGCGTTGGCGGGTCAGACTCCGAACTCGCCCGCCTTGATGCCGGCGACGAACGCCGACCAGGCCGACGCCTCGAAGGCTAGCGCCGGACCGTGCGGGTTTTTGCTGTCTCGGACTGGGACGAGCCCGTGTGTGTGCGTGGTCGGGGGCCCATTCGACGCATTGCCCGCCGTTGGCTCCGCTGTAGCTGGACGCCACCCACCGCTGTCGGCTGTCCGCCTTCATCATTTACGTCTGCTTGCCCGTACGAAGCGCCCTGATCATTGCCCTGGAAGCATCCGGGGCCAAGCAGCAGGGGACCACCCCCGCACGCGCGGGGACCATGCCATGGCGGGCCCGATGCGCGCGCACGGCCTGGGACCACCCCCGCACGCGCGGGGACCATCCGGGCCGGACTCCAGCACCCCAACTGCCGGCAGGACCACCCCCGCACGCGCGGGGACCATCCAAGGAACTACCCCAAGAGATGGCTGAGGAGGGGACCACCCCCGCACGCGCGGGGACCATCCAAGCGCCTGACTCCCGCACCCAAGGCTGCTGGGACCACCCCCGCACGCGCGGGGACCATCGGGTGCCGCGGAGCGCTGCGCCACCGTTCCAGGGACCACCCCCGCACGCGCGGGGACCATAGCTCGTTGGGTTCGAGGGCGAAGAACACGCAGGGACCACCCCCGCACGCGCGGGGACCATTGGCCGGGGCCCGCCGAAGGTGGCGAGATGGTGGGACCACCCCCGCACGCGCGGGGACCATTGGGTAGTTCCCATCGCGGGTGGCTGCGTGGAGGGACCACCCCCGCACGCGCGGGGACCATCGGAGCTGCACTGATGATGGGTCAGTGATCGAGGGACCACCCCCGCACGCGCGGGGACCATAGCATGCCCGCGATCGCAAAAAGCTTGTCGAGAGGACCACCCCCGCACGCGCGGGGACCATAGTTCGCGACCAGCGGCTTTACCGAGCCTGACCCCGGTTTTTACCCACTTCTTCAAACTCCGACATTCGGCGCAAACCCCTTGATTCTAGGCGTTTCGTTTGTTGCTGCACTGGCTCGTGGACAATCGCGATGCTGAGCGCACCACGGCCACGAACTCACCATCTTTTTCTATAACTTCCGCCCTGCCATGTGCATTCTGCCATGGGCTGACTGTCACGCTCGGGTGTTGGGCCGGCGGCCTTAAGTGCCGTTGGTTGCGCACGGGGGCGATGCGCCCAATGCGAGAGGCTCGTCGCGCTCAAAGATTCGCCTGTGCTCCATGTGAGTACGGAAGCATCGTGCGGCGCGGATAATACAAGGCTCGCCACTCTTGGCCGAACAACGAGCCTCGTTAGAAGCGCTTAAGCTCTTGGTAAGCCTCACGGAGACCCGACGCCTCGGGAAGTTGTCGCGCCTCTACCACCTTGACTACCTCAAGGGCTCGCCAATGATTTGAAGGCACCACTCGACCGGACAGTATGGCTCGCTGCGCCGCCTGGCACGCTTCGTCCAAACGATCGCCGCTGAGGAGGGTCAGAGCTAAATCGATATTGGCCGATGCGACCCGGCGCGGCCATTTGTGGACATCCTTAGTGGGAGTGAGGCGTGCAATAACTTCCCGCGCATGCGTCTCGGCCGCAGGATCACCTAGCCACGCCAGTGTTGTCGCAGTGTAGGAGAGCGACTTGGCGGGGTCATACTGGTAGTGGTGTTCGTTGCCCGCGCGAGGGGCTAGGGAACCGGATGCACGCTGGACTTTCTTGATAGCTGCGTAAGTCTCCTTCCCTTCTCCTAGGCGAGCCCGTGCCCGCCCTTCCTGTGCCGTGGCTTGGATCTCCGCCGAACTGCCCTTGGGGGACAGGCTTTGCGCTGTTTGCGACAGCTCTACCGCTCGCAGATACTCGCCTTCCGTGAGAGAGCGCCAGGCATCTGTTTCGAAGCACCATGCTTGTATCTCAAGGTGGCCGGTATGTTGGGCCAAAGTCATAGCTGCTCGTAGACGCGCTGTAGCTGCGTATTTCTGATTGAGATCAATGTGGACTGTTGCGCCCAGGAGTTGAAACCATCCGCCGACAACGAAAAGACGTCGTTGCTCGCCCAGCGTCATCCGGGCATCCATGAGATGCATCACGTAGGCAGAATGCTTGCGTACACGTTGCAAAAGCTCTTGCGGTGGGGACACTGGATACTTCATTGCTAGCTCATCGAACGCACTTTCAAGGCGGTTGAGTGTCTCCGAACCAACATCGCTCGCTGACACGCGACGTGCTAATTCAAGCGCCTCGAATTCGTCATCTGTGGCGGGGAGGGAGTCCGCAACCCATTGCGTAAAGGACGGGGGGTGTGAATAGGCGTCCGGGGTCAACAGGGCGTTTAGCTCTTGGGCCGTGATGTGCAGAGTTTTGGCGATTCTCGGCCGCTGCCACGGCTGCGGCTCATTCTTGCCGGATTCCCAGCGCTGCACGGTGGAACGGTCTGCCCCCACTGCTTCGGCGAATTCCTCCTGATTGAACCCGCACGCCTTCCGACGCTCTGCGAACCTCCGTCGCCGGTTGTCCGTCATCGTCCTCTCCCGTCCGGGTGGCTGCCCTGGTCAGGGTAGCCAGTGAGGCCACCGTGAGGCGTCAGTGCGGCTTTTCTGCTGTGGTGCCGCACCTTGGGCACGCGGTTGCATACGCCTTCCGAAGAGACTTCCGCGACGCGACGAACGTCCGCGGGCGTGGGTCACCTGAAAGAGGCAGGCAGCCGTGCTCAAGTTTACGTGCCCAATCGATCGTCACCGCAGCGGTCAGTGGGGGGTGCGCCGATGACCGAGCACCCCGGCCATTGGCCGCCCGCCCCGGAACCCATTGACGCCAAGCTGTCTCAACTTCTCGCGCTCAACGACCAGTTGGCGTGCGATGTGCCCTTGATGGGTCATGTCGATACCGCACCCGCTACCCGGCCGTGCGCCACGTGCCGGGCGGTGGCCATCGTCCGGGACCGTGCGTGTGCGTTGCGGGATTGGCTGCGGTACCGCAAAGCCGTGGAAACACTGCGCGCACACCGGGGCGCGGAGCACCAGCGTGAGCAGAGCGGGCCCGCGGTGACCAGTGCCGCGAAGCGGAGTTCGGTGCTGACTGGGCAGCACACCGTACGGACGGTGCAGGGTGCGGTGTTGCGGTTCTTCCTCGCCAACGCCGGTCGGGCCGAAACCGCGGACGCGTGGGAGCCCGTGTCAGACATCGACTTCCAACACGCCTACGAAAACGCGCTGTTTGACCCCAAAGCGCTGGCATCCGACGAGCTACGCACCAACCCCCACCGCATTCAACTCCCGCTGGACGCGCTCGCCGGGACAGGTGGCTTCTTTTGGGCGGATGGCGCGGATGCGGCCGGGGTCATGACCACCAACGGCAAGACACCCAGCGACTGCGGGCTCGACTACCTCGCTGACACCCCCACCACCCCGGACAGCGCCTCATGAGCGCCCGGCAACTTCGCGTGGCCCTGCTGATCTGGAAACCCCGCAACCCCCACGCACCGGGCGATGTGACCAGCGGTCTGCCGCAGGTTCTCCTCGTGCATGAGGGTGCGCCGCCGTGGTACCTGCCCGGTGTCATCCTGCGCCCTGGTGAGTTGTTGCTGTCCGCAGCCGCACGCACCGCATGCGCACTCGGGCTGCAACTGCCACCTCGCCATCGCGTCTTGGCCACGGACTTTCGCCGGCCCGAGCGCATGACGCTGGTCGTCGATGGCGGATGGACCTCCGGCACCGACGCCCGGATAGCGGCCGGGGAATTCAGCCCTTGTCACTGCCACCCCGCCCCCCACCGTCGTCGCTGGGCTCCCAGCGAGGGCTTGGACGACGTCATCACCCGCGCCCTACACGCCGCCATCACCACCCCACCGCGAAAGGAAACCCGCCCATGATCCCCCTGCCCCGCCACTGGCAGACCCACCGGCACGGCTACGCCGCGTTCTGCCTGGGAGACGGCGACGAGTGCGAAGCCGAGGCAGACGACAGGCTCACCATCGCCGAAGTAGACGTGTGGATGGCCACCCACCGCGCCCACAGCGGCCACGCCCGCTTCCACGTCTCCACCTTCGGCACAGCCGACCTCTGCGAGAACGAACCACCACTCCGCCTGCCCACCGCCACCCCCGCACTCCAACTCCTCGCCACCACCGCACTCACCCACATCAACCACCTCTGGACCCACCACTACACCCGCACCCTCACCCGCCTCAACCAGCGAACACCACGACGCACAGACACCAAGCGATCAGGCAGGTAGCGGACACCCGCATGGGCCCCGGTTCATGGCTGGGGCCCATACGAGACACCACTGCCGGGAAAACCTCGGCAACCGCGAGTGGTACCCACGCACGCGCGGGGACCACCGGGGCATCCAGGACGCGCACAAGAAGACCTGGGGACCACCCCCGCACGCGCGGGGACCACGATGCCCCCGTACAACTACGGCGGCAGGTTCCGGGACCACCCCCGCACGCGCGGGGACCACGCCGTAACTTTCCACCAGCGCCTTTGTGGCCCCGGGACCACCCCCGCACGCGCGGGGACCACCCGCGCGTGCAACTCCGGCTATTTGTACGGGCGGGACCACCCCCGCACGCGCGGGGACCACCGGGTGGCGTGGTCACCGGGCAGTCCTTTCCGGGGACCACCCCCGCACGCGCGGGGACCACCAGCCGCGGCCGTTCTCGTCCAGGCTGACGATGGGACCACCCCCGCACGCGCGGGGACCACGCCCTCCAGCAGATCCGGGACAAGGGGGAAGAGGGACCACCCCCGCACGCGCGGGGACCACCGTCCCGCGCGCCCGCTACGAGTGCCTGCTCTGGGACCACCCCCGCACGCGCGGGGACCACAGTTCGTGACCTGCGACGTTACCGCGCGCTGACCCGGTTTTTACTCACTTTCGCGGATTCCGGCATAGCTCGCAAAGCCGTCACTCCTCAGCCGTCGGCATGTTCGTCACACGCTATGCCAGCCCTCCCCTCCGCAGCCAGGTGATCGGCAATGAAGGTCGCGCCGGGGGACGTTCAGAGGCCCCGTAACAGCGAGACCAGAACCCAGACCCGAGACCTCAGCCCGACTCAGCCCCAAGCCCTCAGCCCCAACCACGCAGCGCCCAACCACACAGCGCCCAGCCCCAAGCCCAGCCAGCCCCCAACACCAAGCTCCCAGCCCCCAATCCCAACCAACCCCCAACCCCAAGGGCTAAGCGCCCAGCGCCCGGCGTTACCCCAAGGCCGCGGCCTCCCTGCCCTTGCGGCGTACTGCCAGGGTCAGCGTGATGATCGTGCCCGCTAGCGCCCACGCGGCCAGGATCAGGAGGGGGCCGGTAATCGCGTTGCCCTGGAAGTAGGCGATGGAGCGGGCCGTCCAGGTGCCTGCGCCCGGGGGGAGGGCGGGGCCGATGGCTTGCCAGAAGTCGGGTAGTAGGGGGTAGGGGTAGGCGCCGCCCGCGCTGGGGTTGCCCAGGATGACGATGATCAGGATTGCCAGGCCGATGCCGACGATGCCCGCGATGCCCTGGCAGGCGAGGGTGGTTGCCCCGACGGCGAAGACCACCAGTGCGCCGAGCCCCCACAGGCCGAACACGCTGCCGGGCAGTGCGCCGAGGATTGGCCCGACGATGATCGTGCCGCCCAGGCCTGCGGCGATCGAGTAGACGGCGAGGGTGCCGAGTCTGATGGTGGCCCGGCTGCCGTTCGCGGGGCGGGCGCCCGCGCTGACGGCGAGTGCGGCGGCGCACAGGTAGCCGCCCACGCACCAGCCGACCACCAGGTAGAACGAGGTCAGGCCCCGGCTGTCGTCGGCCGCGGTCGGGGCGATGTCCTCGGTGCGTACCGAGCGCTGATCGGCCTTCTCGGCCTTGGTCACCACCAGCTCGACGGCCTGGACGAGCGAGGAGCCCGCGCCGCTGGCCACGAGGAGTCGGTCGGTGTTGCCGCGTGGATCGACGATCAGCGCCGCGTTGATGTCCCGGTGCTTGATCTGTCGTACCGCCTCCGCCTCGCTCTTCACGGCCCGTGGATCGAGCGGGCCGCCCGGCAGCTTGTCGAGCTTGCCCACCACCTGGCTGCTGACCTGTTTCGGTGCCACGACGGCAATCGACACATGGTCAGGTTTCGGCCGATGGAAAGAGCCGACGTACGAGAGGATGAAGGCCAGTTGGAGCAGCAGTACGCCGATGACGAGTAGCGCGGCGCGTGTCGATACCGCGTTTTTGACCTCCTGCCCGAAGGTGCGGTCAATGTCCTCGCGCGTCGCTGTCATCCACCGCTCCTCGCCGCTTCTACCTGGCCATTTGCCTCTCCATATGGTGCGTGGGGCGGCGTCGGCCCGCAGCCTCGGCGCGCCGGTCGGGTGAGGGGTGGCGGGTGCGGAGGAGGCGGGGGAGCCGAGGAAATGGCATTCGCACGAATGTTCGAGCTGGGGGGTATGGTGAGAGGAAGAGATGGCGGAAAACAGTCGGTCGGGAAGTGGGGCAAATGGGTCGGAGTGGCTGCGGGGCAGCCTGAGGCCGGGTGGGGCGGCGGCGGTAGTGGGGGGTGGCAGTAGTGGTCAGGTTGGCGAGTGAGGAGGTGCGTGCGGGTGCCAGGGTTTACGCATCTGCACGTCGCATCCGGGTTTTCGATGCGATACGGGGCCTCGCACCCGGAGCGGCTGGCCGAGCGCGCCGCCGAGCGCGGCATGGACGCGGTCGCGCTGACCGACCGGGACAGCCTTGCGGGTACGGTGCGGTTCGCCAAGGCGGCTTCGGCCGCCGGGGTGCGCCCCCTCTTCGGCGTTGACCTGGCCGTACGGCCTGCGGCTCCAGGGCCGGGGCGTACGGCTAGGCGGCGCGCGCCGGTGCGGGGCGGCGCGTTTATCGATGAGTCCGCGCCCCGGATGGTCTTCCTCGCCCGGGACGGCGCGGCCGGCTGGGGTGCGCTGTGCGGCCTGGTCTCCGCCGCGCACGCCGGGGGCGAGGAGCGTCCGCTGCTGCGCTGGGAGGACCTGGTGGCGGTGGCCGACAGCATGCCAAGCGCGCTCGCGCCGCTGACCGTGCTGCTTGGCCCCGAGTCCGACGTCGGCCGTGCGCTGTCCGCCGGGCGGCCCGATCGCGCCGCGCGGCTGCTGGCCCCCTGGCGCGAACTGTTCGGCGACGCGCTGCGGCTTGAGGCCGTCTGGCATGGCGGGCCCACCGCGGTACCGGGGCCGGGGCGCGGACATGCTCAGGACCCTGCCGCGTCCGCCGCTTCGGTCGTGGCCGCCGCGCAGTGGGGCCGCGCCGGCTCCAAGCCCACTGTCGGTGCCGCCACCGGCCCGGCCCTTCCCACCGCAGCCGGTTCCCCGGCCGGTTCCGGGCCCGGGTCGCTGCGGCTCGCGGCTCGTACCGTCGGCTTTGCCGCAGAGCAGGGCGTACGCCCCGTACTGAGCAACGCCGTACGGTACGCCGACCCGGGACAGGGGCCGGTCGCGGACGTGCTGGACGCCGCCCGCAGGCTGGTCCCCATCCCCTCGCGTACCCCGGACAAGCTGGACAGCGGCGAGCGGTGGCTCAAGGACGTGAACGGCATGGTCCGGGTCGCGGAGCGGATCGTGGAGGCGGCCGGGTTCCGGCGGGACGCCGCGTACCGGCTGCTGGACCAGACCCAGGCCACGGCCGCCGCCTGCCAGGTGGACCCGGAGGACGATCTGGGGCTCGGCAGCGTGCACTTCCCCGAACCGCGACTGGTCGGGGCCATCGGGCACACCGCGGAGCGGACGCTGCGCTCGCGCTGCGCCGCCGCCATGGTGGTGCGCGGCTACGACCGCGACCGGGCGCGCTGGGACCGGCTGGAGACCGAGCTGCGCACCATCGGACAGCTTGGTTACGCCTCGTACTTCCTGACCGTCGCCCAGGTCGTGGACGACACCCGCGCGCTGGGCGTTCGGGTCGCCGCGCGGGGTTCGGGCGCCGGCTCGTTCGTCGTCCATCTGCTGGGCATCGCGCACGCTGACCCGGTCGGGCACGGGCTGCTGATGGAGCGCTTTTTGTCCGTACGGCGCAACGCGTTGCCCGACATCGACATCGACGTGGAGTCGGCCCGCCGCCTTGACGTCTACCGCGCGATCTTCGACCGCTTCGGCGCCGACCGGGTCGCGACCGTTTCCATGCCCGAGACCTACCGGGTGCGCCATGCCGTACGCGATGTGGGCGCGGCACTGGGCATGGACCCGGAGGAGGTGGACCGGTTGGCCAAGTCCTTTCCGCACATCCGCGCCAAGGATGCCCGCGCGGCTCTGGCCGAACTGCCGGAGCTGCGCGGCGTCGCCGCCAGGATGGGCGACCGCGCCCCGTTGTGGGACCTGGTCGAGGCGCTGGACGGGCTGCCGCGCGGGATCGCCATGCACCCGTGCGGGGTGCTGCTCTCGGACGCCACACTGCGCGCCCGCACCCCTGTGGTGACCAGCGCGGGCGGCGGCTCGGGCGTGGGCGGCATGCGCGGGGCGATGGGTGCGGACGGCACCGCCGCCGGCGCGGGATACGGCGCGGACGGTCTGGCCGGCCTTGGGGGCGGCAGCGGCGGCCCGCACGGTGTGGGCTTTGCGATGTCCCAGTTCGACAAGGACGACGTGGAGGAGTTGGGGCTGCTCAAACTCGATGTCCTCGGGGTGCGGTTGCAGTCGGCGATGGCGCACGCGACCCGGGAGGTCGCCCGGATCACCGGTAGGCCGCTGGACCTGGACGACCCGGCGCAGGTGCCACCGAACGACCCGGCGACGTACGGGCTGATCAGTTCGGCCGAAACGCTGGGTTGCTTCCAGATCGAGTCACCCGGCCAGCGGGACCTGATCGGGCGGCTCCAGCCCAGCACTTTTCATGACCTTGTAGTCGACATATCGCTTTTCCGGCCCGGCCCCGTCGCCGCCGACATGGTGCGCCCCTTCATCGAGGCGCGGCACGGGCGCAAGCCGCCGCGCTACCCGCACCCGGATTTGGAGGAGCCGCTGCGCGAGACGTACGGCGTGGTCGTCTTCCACGAGCAGGTCATCGAGATCATGCGGATCATGACCGGCTGCGATCGCGGACTGGCCGACGAGGCACGGCGCGCGCTGTCGAACATGGAGCGACGGGGCCGGGTGCGGGCGTGGTTCGCGCAGGAGGCCGGCGCACGGGGTTATGAACCGCGGGTGGTGGCGCGTACCTGGGAGATCGTCGAGGCGTTCGGCTCGTACGGCTTCTGCAAGGCGCACGCCGTGGCCTTCGCCGTCCCGACGTATCAGTCCGCCTGGCTCAAGGCCCACCATCCGGCGGCCTTCTACGCCGGACTGCTCACCCACGATCCCGGGATGTACCCGAAGCGGCTGCTCCTCGCGGACGCGCGGCGGCGTGGGGTGCCGATCCTGCCGCTGGATGTGAACCGGTCGGCGGCTGCCTATCGCATCGAACTGGTGTCCGATGGTGAGGGTCGGGTTCGGGGCCGGGGACGGGGCCAGAGCGGGGGCCGGGGCGAGCGGCTTGGTGTCCGGTTGGCGCTCGGTGAGGTGCACGGCATGAGCGAGGCCGAGGCGGCACGCATTGTGGCGGGGCAGCCGTACTCCTCGGTGCGGGACCTGTGGTGGCGCGCCCGGCCCGGGCGGCCGGTCGCGGAACGGCTCGCCGAGGTCGGGGCGTTGGACGCGTTCGGCGTCAACCGCCGGGACCTGCTGCTGCACATCGCCGAGTTGCACCGGCAGCAGCGCGGCCTGCGGGGCGGCGGCGCCCATACGGGGCAGCTTCCGCTGGACGCGAGTGCGGCGAGTGCGGGACCGGGGGCTGCCGCGGGTGCGGGCGCGGGTGTTGGTGGCGCTGGGGGTGCTGATGCTGGTGCTGGTGCTGGGGAGTTGTTTGCGCCTGCTGGGCTCCCCGACCTCGATGCCGGGGAGCGGCTCGGTGCCGAACTCAGCGTCCTCAACATGGACGTCTCCCGGCACCTCATGGACGATCATCGCGACTTTCTGGAGGAATTGGGCGTGACCTTCGCGGATCGGCTGGATTCGGTACGGCACGGGGAGACCGTGCTTGTCGCCGGGGCCAAGGCCGCGACCCAGACCCCACCCATCCGCTCCGGACGCCGGGTCATCTTCAGCACCCTCGACGACGGTACGGGGCTGGTCGATTGCGCCTTCTTCGACAGCCCACCGCCGGACGGCGAGCGTCGCGGCGGGGATCGCCAGACCAGCCAGACCAGCCAGGCCAGCCAGACCAACCAGGCCAGTCAGACCAGCCAGACCAGCCAGGAGGGCCGGGCAAGTCAGATGAGCCAGGAGGGCCAGTCGAGCCAGGAGGGGCAGGCGGGGCAAGGTGACCAGGGTGGCCAGGGTGGTCAGGGTGGTCAGGAGGCCGTATCGGGGCATGCGGCGTGTGCGTACACGGTCTTCCATTCCTGGCTGCTGTTGATCAGGGGAGTGGTGCAGCGGCGTGGTCCGCGTAGCTTCAGCGTCGTGGGCGCCGCGGCCTGGGACCTTGCTGAGCTGGCCGAGTTGCGCCGTACGGGAGGGCTCGAAGCGGTCGCCACCCGTCTCGCGCAGGGGGACGGGGCACGGAGCGCCGGGGCGGGCGATGGCGCCGATGACGGCGCGGGCACGGGGCCCGGCGGTGAGGGTGCGGCGTCCGGGGCGGCGGCGGGCCCGGACGACGGGCGTCGCATCCGGCTGCCCAACGGTTACACCATGCACCCCTGGGCCGACCTCCAGCCCGCGGGTGAACGCGCCGCCACGGGCCGCAAGTTGTGGCACTCCAGCCCGGGGAGCGCGGGATGACAGACATCGGGATGACAGACAGCGGGGTCACAGCCAACGGACGGAACGTGCCCCGCCCGGGGCCCCGTCCGGGGGCTGAATCCTCGGAGGGCTGGGGCGCGGGGGCCGGAGATGGCCGCCCCGTGGCGCTCGGTTCTGCGGCGGGAGGGGAGGAGGCCCGACCGGCGGCCGGGTCCGTGCTGTTCGTACTGTTCGTGCGGTTCCACGCGCCCGCCGGCGGTCCCCTTGGGGAGGACACCTATACGGGGCTGCTCGCGCTGCTCGCCGAGCTGACCCCCGTCGTACAGGCGCTGCCGCCCGATGCCGCGCTGGCGGACGTACGGGGCGCGCTGCGGTACTTCGGCCGGGACGCCGCCGAGTTGGCGAGCATCGTACGGGTACGGGCCCTGGCCCGGCATGGTGTGGACTGCACCGTGGGCGTCGCCGCGAACCCCCTGCTCGCGCGGATGGCCGCTGCGGAGCACTCGGCCGGGCAGTACCCCGGAGCAGGGCGCACCGGAGCGGGGCACCCCGGAGCGGGGCGGACCGAGGCAGAGCGCATCGGGGCGGGGCGGGGCGGTTCCGGGTACGCCGCGCGGGGTGGTGCGTCGGGCGGCGGTTGGCGAAGTGGTGCGCGGGACGGCCGGCAGGGTGGGGCGCCGGATGGTTCGCGGTACGGGTGGCGGGGCGCGGTGCGTACGGTGCCGGACGACCCGAAGGCCGTGGCCGCCTTCCTCGCCCGCAAACCCGCCGCTGCCCTGGACGGCGTCGGCCCCGTGACGGCCCGCACCCTGGACGCGTACGGGCTCGGTGAGGTCGGCAGGATCGCGGCGGCGCCGCCGGGCACCCTCCAACGCATCCTGGGCGCCACGGCCGGGCGCGCCGTCTACGAGCGGGCCCACGGCATCGACCGGGTGCCCGTGACCCCCAACTCGCTGGCCCGTTCCATCGGCTCCGAGCACCGTTTCGCGGGCGATGAGCTGGACCCCGCGCAGCGGCGGCGCGCGCTGCTCGCCCTCGCCGACGAACTTGGCTCACGGCTGCGTACGAGCGGGCAGGTGGCCCGCGCGGTGACGCTGACGGTTCGTTACGCCGACCGCTCCGTCACCACCCGGAGCAGGACCCTGCCGGAGCCGACCGCGCACACTCCGGCCCTGACCTCCGTCGCGTACGCGCTGCACGAGGCGCTGGCCCTGGAGCGGGCCAGGGTACGGGCGGTGGCGCTGCGCGCCGAGGACCTGACCGCTGCCGAACTCTCCTCCCGGCAGCTCACCTTCGATCCGGCCGACGACAAGGCCCGCCGGATCGAGGCCGTGACGGATCGGGCCCGTGCCAAGTTCGGGGCGCACGCGGCCAGGCCGGCGGGAGCGGCGGGCGTCGCCTAACCCGCGCCCCCGCCGGCCGACCCGCCACCGTGCCCTCGCCCCACCCCATTGCGACCGTCACCGTCACCGTCACCGCCACTCGCACTCCCACTCCCACTCGCACTCCCCGTAGCGAGTCGCCGCGTACCGGCTGGCTACCCCACTGGCTGTCCCAGCAGTTCCAGCAGCGTGTCCACCGATGGCGCGCCCAGTGGTGCGGCATGTCCGCCGACGACGAACGTCGGCGAGCCCAGCACGCCGCGCTCCCGCGCCAGATCGCGGTCCGCAAGCACGCTTCCCGCGTACGCGTCGCTGTCCAAAACCGACCACATCTCCGCGGTGTCGAGCCCTACCTCGCGGCCCAGCGGGACCAGCGCGGCGTGGTCGGCGACATCGATGTTCTCGGTCAGATAGCCGCGGAGCAGACGCTCGATCATGGCGTCACCGAGCCCGCGTTCGACCGCGAGTTGCAGCAGGCGGTGCGCGTCGAAGGAGTTTGCCGGCAGGGCGGTGGCGAGATGGAGCTCCAGGCCCTCCTGCTGCCCCAGGTAGCCGATCATCTCGAACTGCCTGAGTGCCGCCGAACGGTTCTCGTACACGCCGTACTCGACCAGCAGGTCCGCAATGGGCCCGCCCGGAAACCGCGGACTGCCCGGGTCGAGTTCCAGGCTCCGCCATACGATTTCGACCTCGGCCCGCCGGTCGAAGCGGGCCAGTGCTCGCTCCAGCCGCCGTTTGCCGATGTATCCCCAGGGGCAGAGCACGTCCACCCAGACTTCCACCCTCATCGGAAACCCCCTCCGCTCGGCCGCCGGCGTTGTCCCACGGGTGCGATCGGCACCATCAGAAAAACGATGCAACTTCAACCGAACCTGAAGTCAAGCCCGGCATCCAGACTTTCTTCGATTGGTGGTGGGAGCGGGGCCGCCGGTGGTATGCGGTGCACTGCGCCGGCGCTGTACCGCGTTGAGCTGGGCGGCAAGGGCGAAGGTGTGGCGGGGCCCAGGCGTGGCAAGGTGTGCTACATGACCGGAACTCGCCCACGCCCGACCGCACGTGAGCTGATCGAGACCGTTGCCGCCCCGAAAAGCTGGCGCTGCTGGGACAAACCGGTCGAGGTGACAACGGCCGACCCGGACTACCTGGCCGCCCTGCAACGGGCCCGGGAGCGTACCGGTCTGGATGAGTCCGTGATCACCGGGGAGTGCTTGCTCTCCGGGCAGCGGGTGGCGATCGTGGCCTGCGAGTTCGGCTTCCTGGCCGGGTCGATCGGCGTTGCGGCGGGGGAGCGGCTGGTACGGGCGGTGGAGCGGGCCACAGCGGAGCGGCTGCCGCTGCTCGCGGCGCCCGCGTCCGGGGGGACCCGGATGCAGGAGGGGACCGTCGCCTTCGTTCAGATGGTGAAGGTCACCGCGGCGATCACGGCCCACAAGGCGGCCGGTCTGCCCTATCTCGTCCACCTACGTCACCCGACGACGGGCGGCGTCCTCGCCTCCTGGGGCTCGCTCGGCCATGTCACATCGGCCGAACCCGGCGCGCTCATCGGCTTCCTGGGGCCCAGGGTCCACGAGGCGCTCTATGGGGAGCGGTTCCCCGCGGGTGTGCAGGTCGCGGAGAACCTGTTGGCGCACGGTCTGGTTGACGCGGTCCTACCGACAGCCCACCTGCCCGGCGTGGCGGCGCGCGCTCTACGGGTCCTGAGCGGTGGTGGACCCACGACCGATGGGTCCCCTGACGCGGCCCCGGGCCCCGGCACCCCGCTGGCACCTGGCGCCCCGCTGGCACCCGGCATCCCGCTGGCACCCGGCGTTGTCCCCGCGCCGCCTGCGCCCGGTGCGTTGCCGGTGCCTGACGCCGCGGAGTCGATTCGCCGCTCACGGCGCCCGGAACGGCCGGGCGTGCGGGCGTTGTTGCGGGTTGCGGCCGAGGACGTCACCCCGCTGAGCGGCACGGGGGCGGGGGAGCATGACCCCGGCATGCTCCTCGCGCTGGCCAAGGTGGGCGGCACGCCCTGCGTCGTCCTCGGGCACGACCGGGGCGATCGCGGTGATCCCGGTGATCCCGGTGCCCCCGGCGGCGCGATGGGCCGCCGCCTGGACGCGCCGTCTGGCGCCGATGCCGAGACCGGCCCGGTGGTCGGCGCTGCGGCCGGGGCCGAGGCCGGGGCCGGGGCCGCGGCGGGAGTGGGGCAGCCGCTCGGCCCGGCCGGGCTACGTACCGCGCGGCGCGGGATGCGGATCGCCGCCGAACTGGGCCTGCCGCTGTTGACCGTTGTGGACACCGCGGGGGCCGCGCTGAGCCAGGCGGCGGAGGAGGGTGGTCTGGCGGGTGAGATCGCCCGTTGTCTGGCCGATCTGGTGACGCTGCCCGCCCCGACGCTGTGCCTGCTGCTCGGCCAGGGCGCGGGAGGTGGGGCGCTGGCCTTGCTGCCCGCCGACCGGGTTCTCGCGGCCCGCCACGCATGGTTGTCGCCGCTGCCACCAGAAGGGGCTTCGGCGATCTTGTATCGGACTACGGAGCGGGCGTACGAGGTCGCCGCACGCCAGGGCGTGCGCTCGGCAGACCTGCTTGCGGCGGGGATCGTGGACCGGGTGGTGGAGGAGACCGAGCCGCGGGCGGGCGCCACGGTACGAGATGGCGTACCCGGCGCCGAGCCCGTGTCTCCCGTACGGGATCGGGATGCGGCCGATGCCCCCGCGGAGTTCCTGACTCGCCTCGGCGTGATCTTGGGTGCCGAACTCGCCGCTCTGCGCGCCCGGGACCCCGCGGAGCGCCTCGCTGCCCGGCGCGCGGCGGGACGGGGGTAACGACTGCCGCGCCGGCCCCGTGCGTGAGGCCATACGGGGCCATGCGGCGCGCGAGGGTGCGCACCGGCGCGAAGGCACCCGAGGCGCCCACCTCTGCCGCAGCGTCCGCGCGCCCAGCCCCGCCGCACCGTCCGCGCGCCCAGCCCCGCCGCAGCGTCCGCGCGCCTACCCCCGCCGCACCGTCCGCGCGGCCGGGCCGGTGCCCCCGTCACCCGCTTCGTGGGTCGCTGCCGCTGTGCGTGACCCACCCGTCAGGGGGGAAGCTCCCTCGGGCGGCTGTGACGCTCGGTGGACGCGGCTACCGTCAGGGTGTTGACCCATCGGGAGGGTGTTCCGCCCGGATGCGGGTGCCCCGTGCGGCGATGGCGAGGCGAGCCGAGGTACGCCCCACGCGGAGCCTGTCGAGGGAGGATGCCGAGGTGGGGTGCGGGGGTGCGGGGGTGCGCGGCGCAAAGGTGCTTCGTCGAGGGGAGGTTGTCGTCACTGGAGGAGCCGGAGAAGGCCCCCTGACGGATGGCCGTGCCGAATTGACAGACTTAGGTAAACCTAACCTACTGTCTGTCCGAGCGAAAATGATCTCGTCGCTATCCCGTCCCGAGGACTCTCTCCCGCCCTGAAAGGCCCCGACTTCCCGTGCGGCTTCACCTCCTTGCGGTCAACCCCACCGACTCCGTGACGGAGGGTTTCCTCCCCGCCGCCGCCCGACTCGGACTTGCCGTCACCGTGGTCACCGACCAGCCCGCCGCGCACGAGCGTGCCTACGCCCAGTACGCCGCAGCGGGGGGAAGGCTGCCCGCGTTGGACTACCTCGCCGCTGACGTGGGGGACTTCCGCGAGGTCATCGCCACCATCGCGGCGGGCGGCAGGCCCACTGCCCTTTTCAGCAACAGCGACCACCTCCAGGCGCAGACCGCTCTGGCCGCCGACTTCTTCGGGCTGCCGGGCAAGGACTGGCGGGCAGCGCTCCGTACGAAGAACAAGGCCGAACTACGGCGCGCGCTCGCCGACGCTGGGCTGGACGCCGTCCGGTCAGCCGAGATCGGGCCGGGACGGAACGGGGAGGACCCGGCGGACGTGGCGGAAGCGGTGCGGCAGGCGAACCCGCCGTATCCCTGTGTGGTCAAGCCGCGTGAGGGCGTCGCCAGCGAGGACGTGGCGCTCGTGGCGAATGAGGCCGAACTCGTGGCCCGCTGCGCCGAGATACGGGCTCGTCGGCCCGGCGTCGCTTTGGTGGCGGAGGAGTTCTTGGCCGGGCCGCTGCACACGTTGGAGACCCTGGGGGACGGCCGTACGCTGCACACCGTCGCGGCCTTCCATACCGAGTTGTCCCCGCCCCCGTACTTCATCGAGCAGCGGCTGCGGCTGCTCACGGGCCCGCCCCCGTACGCGGATCAGGTGCTGGCCCAACTCGAAGCCCTGGGCGTGGGGTTCGGGGCCTGCCACACCGAGTATGTCGTGCAGGGTGAGCGGGCCCGGATCATCGAGGTCAACTACCGGGCGATCGGCGACCAATGCGACCTCGCCCTCGCCGACGTGCTCGGCATTCCGCTCTTCGAGCACATCCTGCGTACCCATCTCGGCCAGCCGCTGCCCGCCTCGCTCGGCGCCAGGCTCGGCGGCCGGGCGCGCATGGAGTACGTGACCGCCGACCGCGCGGGAACCCTGATCGCCGCCCCCCGGGCGAGCGATGAGGTCCACGCCGGCGTACGCCTGGTCTATCGGCCCCTGCGGGAAATCGGCACCCACCGGCCGCTGCACCACACGAACCGTGACTTCCTCGGCGTGCTGCGCGCGACCGGCGGCGACGAGCGCGCCGTCGCAGCGGCAGTGGCGCGCTTCCTGGCCGCTCACACCTGGGAGATCCGGCCATGAGCACCGCCCACCGGGGAAACCGGGATGCCGGCCGGTCCCGCGCCCCGTACGACGCCATCGAGGGTGACCTGCTGCTGAGGGTGCTCAACGCCCTCCTGCGCGAGGACGCCTACGGGCTGCGCTCCGGGGCGCGCACCGTGCGTCGGGCCGATGGCGACCTGCTGCGCCTGGCGCTGCCCGCTGGCGCGCTGCTGCTGCCCATCGAGGCGGACGGGTTCCAGTGTGAGGTCCGCGCCAGCCGGCCCGTGGGGGAGACCGAGGACGGCACGCTGGCCGGAATGCGGGCCGTTCTCGGCCGGCTGCGGTCCGCCGCCGGGGCCGCGGACCGGGCCGGGTTCGACGCCTTCGTCGCCGAGTGCGAACAGGAACTGGCCACGCTGCGGCTGCACGCCGCGGCCAGGCCAGGAGTCGTGGCGGAGCTGGCTGCGCGGTACGGCCCGCGTCCCGCGCAGCAGTGGCGGGGCCTTGCCGGCTCGCTCGCGTACGACACACTCGCCGCCCACCGTGACCACCCGGTGTATCCGACCGCGCGCACCAGGCCCGGCCTTAGCGCCGCGGGGCTCAGCGCCCACGCGCCGGAGTTCCACCCCGAGTTCGCGCTGCGCTGGATCGCCGTGCCCCGGGCGGCGGTGTGCCACGGTGACGGGCCGTTGCCCACCTGGTGGCCGACGCCCAGCACGCTCGGTCTGCCCGACGCCGACGAGCCGCAACTCGTCCTGCCCGTCCATCCGCTGACCGTGGGCCCGCCGCTCACCGCCGCGCTGCGCGCTGCCGGGCTCGCAGGCCGGGCGACGCTCGCCCCCCGGCCGTGGCTGCGCGTGCGGCCAACCCTGTCCGCGCGTACCGTCGCCGTCACGGACGACCCCGCCATCCACCTCAAACTGCCGCTGGGCACCGCGACGTTGGGGCGGCGCAACCGGCGCACCATCAAGCCGGGCACGCTGATCGACGGGGCGGCCGGGCAGCGGCTCACCGCGCTGGTGATCGCCCGCGAGCCCCGGTTCGCGCACAGCATCCTGCTCGCCGATGAGCACACCCATCTGCACGCCGGCCATGAGCTCCTCGCCACCCTCGTGCGCCGCTACCCGCCCGGCCTCGACGCGGCCCAAGTGGTGCCGGTGGCAGCCCTGTTGGCCAGCTGCCCGGACGGCTCGCTGGTCGCCGACGCGCTTGCGGCCCGCTTTTACGGTGGTGACCTGCTGGCCTTTCTCGACGCTTATCTGACGTTGCTCTTTGACTGGCACACCACGCTGTTCGGCTACGGAGTGGGGCTCGAAGCACACCAGCAGAACACCTCACTCGTATTGGACGAGGCGGCGGGGCGCCCCCGACTGCGATTGCTCATCAAGGACCACGACGGCCCGCGGGTTCATACGCGCCGGTTGGCGGTGCGGCTCGCATCCGGCCGCCTCGACTCGCCCGCACTGGGCTTCGACGATTCCCGCATTCTGGTCGGCGACGACGGCCCCGTCGCTGACGTCTTCACCACCATCGCGGTGCACCTGTGCGCCGGAGCGCTCGTCTTTGAACTGGGCCGCATCGGGCGCGCCCGGCTCGGCACCCTGATGGATCTGCTCAGGGACCGGCTCACGGAGGCGATCGACCAACTGGACGCCACCCCCGCCCCCGCTGATGCCCTCGCCCCCGCGGTCATCGGGGCGTCCGCGCCCCTTGTGCCGTCCGCCCGTTTCGCTGGGTCCGCTGGGTCCGTCATACGTGCCCTGCCCGCGCCCGGTGCCGTCCTGCGCGAACGGGTGCTGGATGCGGACCGGTTGCCCGTCAAGGCGATGGTGACCGCGGGCACGCTGCTCGCCAAGGAGCGTTCGGGGGCCGCCGACATCAACAAGCACTACGTCAGCGGACCCAACTACCTGCTGCGTACCTCACGCTGGAGCCGTTGAATGTCATCCACGCTGCCCCGTCTCGCCGCACCGGCCATCGCGACCGCCGACGAGGTGGTGGCCCACACCCTGCTCAACTGCCTGCTCCGCGAGATGTCGGGCCCGGAGCGCCATACCGCGGTGAGCGAGGGGCACTTGCATCTGCGCATGCCGCGCAGCGGTGTGCTGCTTCGGGTTCGGTTGCGCCGTACGTCGCTGATCGGCGCCCACCGGTTCGCCGGGTCCGTCGCCGAGCGGCGCCGCTCGACCTGGGCGGAGTTGTCCTGGCGCGGCCTCGCCGCCCGGGTGGACCGGGAGTTGCGGTTGCGTACCGGGGTGGCCAACGACGAGTTCATCGAGCAGATCAAACTGAGCCACGCGGGCGTCACCGCCGCGCTGCGGTACTCGACCGCGTACCCGGGCGGGCGGCCCGCCGAACCGGGCATCTCGCCTGGCTCCGGGCCGGCAGCGGGCCCGCAGCGCCCCGCAGCGGCAGCGGCAGGCTCACCGACCCCCGGGCCGCTAGCCCCGTCGCTCCCCGGACCAGCAGCAGCCCCACCGGCGACGTGCCCGGCGCGCGGCGCCACCGGTGCCCCGGAGCCCGGGCCGAGCGCGGACCAGCCCCCGGGCCCGGCATCGGCCAGCGACCCGCATGACCCGGCCGCCGGCCCGGCCCCGGGCAGCGACCCGTATCTCGCATCGGAGCAGTCCTTGATCTTCGGGCACCGCTTCCATCCCACGCCCAAGGCGCGTTCGGGAAGCGCTGACGGCTGGCGGCGGTACGCGCCCGAGGCCGGCGCCCGCTTCCCGCTGCACCAACTCGCCGTGCGCGCGGACCGGATACGGCAGGAGTCGGTGTCCGCGACGGCCCTGGCCGCCCTCGACCGGCAGCGGCCGGTGCCCGATGGCTACCTGGCGCTGCCCGCGCACCCCTGGCAGTACGCCATGCTGCGCGAGCACCCGGCACTGCGGGCCGCCATCGCCCGGGGTGATGTGTGTGACCTGGGTCCGGGCGGCCGGTGGTTCACGCCGACCGCGTCGGTGCGTACGTTGTACGACGGGCGGGTCTTCTTGAAGTTCAGCCTCAATGTGCGGATCACCAACTGCCTGCGCAAGAACGCCGAGTACGAGCTAGCGGGCGCGGTCGCGCTCACCCAGTTGCTGGAACCGGTGGTCCGTGACCTGAGCACCCGCTTTCCCGGCTGCGAGGTGTTGCGCGAGCCCGCCTACCGCACGCTCGCGCTGCGCACCGGCGACGCGAGTGCCGATCGCGAGTTGGCCGAGGGGTTCGGCGTCATCGTCCGCGAGGGGCTTGCGGCCCGGCTGGCGCCTGGTGTGACCGGGCTGCTCGCCGCCGCGGTCGCCGACGAGTATCCCACCGGTGGCGCACAGATCGGCAGACTGCTCGCCGCGCACCCCGCGGGTGCCGGCCCCGATACGGCGCTGGCCTGGTGGGATGCCTATCTGCGGCTGCTCGTCCCGCCCGTGCTCGCGGCCTACTTCGACCACGGCGTCGTACTCGAACCCCATCTGCAAAACGTCGTGGTCGGGGTGGACGGTGACAACTGGCCGCGCCAGGTGCTCTTTCGCGATCTGGAGGGCACCAAGCTGCTGGCCGGACGGCATCGAAGCAGCCTTGCCGCCTTGCCGGCCGATGTGGCCGGTCCGATGACCTACGACTCTCGGCGCGGCTGGGACCGAGTGGTCTACTGCCTGCTCGTCAACCACGTCGCGGAGTTGCTCGCGGCGCTGGCCGATCTCTATCCGGAGCTTGAGCCCGCCCTGTGGTCGGCGGTCCGCCGCGTGCTGCACGAACGGTCCGCCGCGCACGGCGAGCCGCCGCCACTGCGCGCCCTGGCCACCGGAGCCCCGTTGCCCGCCAAGGCCAACCTGTTGACGCGGTGGGGGCGTAAGGCGGACCGCGACGCCGGGTATGTCCGTATCGGTTCGCCGCTTGGCTCCGCGCTGCTGTCCGAGGCCGCTCGCGAGGCCGCCACCACCGCCCCCTGGAGCTCCCCATGACCTCCGCACACCAGCCGGCACGCCACTGCTCCGCAGGGCACCCCCCGTCGCCTCCCGCCCCGACGAGCGCATCGGCGGCTCATGCGCCAGCGCCTAGCACCACGGCCGGCCATGGGCTGGTCAGCCCGCGCGCCCTGGCCCACGCCCAGGGCCTGTCCCCGGAGGATCTGCCGGCGTACGTCTACGACCTCGACGCGCTCGATGCGCACGCCGCGGCCGTACGGAGCGCGCTGCCGCGCACCGTGGAGCTGTACTACGCGGCGAAGGCCAATCCCGCCGCCGAGATTTTGCGTGCCTTGTCCACGCATGTCACCGGTTATGAGGTGGCCTCCGGCGGGGAGCTGACCCATGTCGGGTCCGCGGTGCCCGGCGCGCCGCTGGCCTTCGGCGGCCCCGGCAAGACCGAGGCCGAGCTGCGCCGCGCCCTTGACCGAGGAGTGGAGCGCTTCCATGTGGAAAGCGAGCACGAACTGCGGCTGCTGACCGAGTTGGTCGCGGCCCGGCATCACGCGGACGCCCGCCCGGTCGGGGTGCTGCTGCGTGTCAACCTGCCAGCGGAGCCCGGTGGAAGGCCCGAGCCCGGTGGAAAGCCGGAGCCAGTGGGACGGTTGGGGCCGGTGGGGGAGCCGGGGCTCCGGCCGGGCGGAGACGGGGAGCTGGTCCCTGCGCAGCGGCTAGCCCCGAAGGCGGGCGCGGTCGTCGGCCACCCCCTCCGGGCGGCCCTCACCATGGGCGGCCTCCCCAGCCCCTTCGGGCTCGACCCGGAGCAGCTCAAACGCCTCGTGCCGCTGTTCGCCGATGAGGGCGCCGCGGCCCGGGCCGGATTGCGGCTGCGCGGCATCCACGCCCACCTCGCCAGTGGCCTCGATGCGCGGGCACAGCTCGCCACGGCCGAGCGAATCGTGCGCTGGGTGCGGGCCCTGGCCACCGAGGGCGGGCCCTGGCTCGCCGCGCAACTCACCGAGGTCAACGTCGGTGGCGGCATGGCCGTCGATTACGGACGCCCACACGACCGTTTCGACTGGGCGGCGTACGGTGCGGGCCTGGACACACTCGCCGCCCGCTACCCGGAGTTCACACTCCGCATCGAACCAGGGCGGGCGCTGACCGCGTACTGCGGCTGGTACGTCACCGAGGTACTCGACGTCAAGCACAGCCAGGGAGAGGCATTCGCCGTGCTCCGCGGCGGCACGCATCACCTACGCACGCCGGTCACCAAGGGGCATGATCAGCCGTTTGCGGTGCTCCCGGTGGAGCGGTGGCCAAGGGCCTGGGCACGCCCTGGCGTAGTCGGGGAGCCGGTCACCCTCACCGGTCAGTTGTGCACGCCCAAGGATGTGCTGGCCGCGCGAGTCCCCACAGCGTGCCTACGGGCCGCCGACCGGGTCATGTTCGCGCTGGCCGGCGCGTACGCCTGGAACATTTCGCACCACGAATTCTTGATGCACCCCCGCCCGGCCTTCCACTTTCTGGGCAGCGCCCCGTACTGACCACGCGACGGCGCGCGGGCTGGGTGGGCTGTGGGCTGGGCGGGCTGTGCGAGAAAAACGAGTGGTCAGTGCGGCGGGTGGTACGGCAGTGTCGAGCACCGAATCAATGCCACGCCACACGCCACACGGGCGGGCGGGTGCGCGGGTACGGGCGTACGGCGGGACGTACGAACGTGCTCGTCGCGGTGTTACGGCGCGGCGCCCGCATGGCGAAGGATGAGAGAGGCTGCACATGGCACAGACCTTGGCTCCCGGTGGCGCAGCGACGGTGATCAAGGACCCGCGCCCGGACGTCCGTTACCCGGCGGAGGTGACCAGCGACGATGGCACCCATGTGGTCGTCCGCGCCCCGTGGGCCGGGGCCGAGGTGCGCGACTTCGGGTTCGTCCGTTTCGAGCGGGGCGATGTGTTTACGGAGCACTACTGGCGCGATCGTTGGTTCGCCATCAAGGAAGTACGTGATGCGCAGGGGCTGCTCAAGGGCTGGTACTGCGATGTGACACGGCCGGCTCGCGTCGAGGACGGCACGCTCGTGGTGGTGGACCTCGAACTCGACCTATGGCTGTCCGCGGACGGCAACACGGTGCTGCGCCTGGACGAGGACGAGTTCGCCGAGAGCGGCCTGGCCGAGCGCGACCCGCAGGCGGCGGCGCGAGCGCAGGCGGCCCTCGACGAGTTGGAGACCCTGGCCCGCGGCGCTGGATTCCACGAACTGCTGGCCGCGTAACGGCCCTGCGGCTCGCGCCCGGGCGGCGCATACGGCTCTGCGCCCGGGCGGCGCATACGGCCCTGAGCCCGGGCAGCGCACCCGGCCCGCGCCCCGCGCCCGCCGCTCGCGCCCCCGCGCATCGACGCATGAGCAGGAACGCGCCAGCGGCGCCCGCGCCCGGCGCTCGGGGGCGGGCTGTGTTGTGCCCAAGATCCCCGCCTGGGTGCCTGCTCCGGCCGAGGGGCGGGGGCGGACCCGCGCCAGCTGCCGGGCCGTCCTACGAGCCTCCCGTGCCCGCCTCGGGCCCCGTGTCCGCCCCCCGGGGGGAGCCCCGTCCGTCTTCTGGGCGGCGCAGCGTCAGGCGACCCACCGATAGCGCCGCTCGGGCCGGCCCGTTCCGCCGTACCGCAGGGTGATGTCCACGCGTCCGGTCTCGGCGAAATACTCCAGGTAGCGGCGCGCGCTGACCCGAGACAGGGCTCCGGCCGCCGCGCACTCGGAGGCGGAGAGTCCCTCCGGGTGCTCCCGCATCACCCGCTCCATCAACTCGGCCGTATGCTGCGCCAGCCCCTTGGGCAGCTCTCTCGATCCGGGTGGCCGGGTGCCAAAGATCTGGTCCACGTCCTCCTGGCTCGCTTCGCCCAGGTCGGCCAGCCGGTGGCGTAGCGCACCGATATGCCGCAACTGCTCTTGCAGCGCGCTTTGGTTGAACGGCTTGATCAGGTAGTACAGCGCCCCGGAGCGCAGCGCGGTGCGAATGGTGTGCGCGTCCCGCGCCGCCGTGATGAACAGGGCGTCCACATGGTGCCGCGGGTCACGCGCTCGCAGCTCGCGCAGCACGCTCAGCCCGTCCAGATCCGGTAGGTAGACATCGAGCAGTACGAGGTCCGGCCGCAGCCGCTCCGCCGCGCGCAGCGCCTCGGCTCCGCTGTGCGCGACCCCCGCCACGGAGAAGCCTTCCGTAGCGGCGACGCAGCGGCTGTGCAGCCTGGCGACCATGAAGTCGTCATCCACGACCAGGACTCTGGTCATCGATGCCCCCCTTGCCTCAACGGCCCGCTCGCCTGCGGGCCTTATCCGTGCGGCCCACCGAGCGGCAGGCGTGAACTCAACGACCACAACGTCTTTTAATACCGGAAGCGAGACAACGGGGTAACCCGCGGGCAGCATGTGGGCCACGTCACGGCCTCCCCGTCCGTGCGAGGCGGTCGGCGACTCCCCCCGGCGTCGGCCGCCTCGTTTCCTTCTCGTCTCCTCTTTGTACCTTCTACGCGCCAGCACCATCCCCCACGATTCCTCCCCGCACCACCCCCACAGCCGGGCCCCCGTACCCCCCCTCGCGGGGGCCACGGCACTCCGCCCTGGCGCGTTCTTTGCCTTCCCTCTACGCGCCAGGGCGGACTTTTTCGTATGACGCTCGCCGCTTGCCGCGCGCTCGGCCGGTTCGTCGGCCCGCGCACCGCGTTAGTCCGGCCCGGCGAATCTTCGCACCCGGCACGGCCGCACCGTGACGAGCCGCCGCCCCATCGGATCGCCTTAACGGAGCCGTACCAACTGCACGTCTCCTGGCGCCGGTAGTGGCGCTGACGTCGGTGTGGAGCGAGCCGCGGGGCCCGGCGCCTGGCACCCGACACCCGACCCCTGGCCGCGGTGGCGAGGTGCCTCGGCTCCTAGTTGACCGTCCGCGTACCGATCGGTACTGTCGCTTGCGTACCGATCGGTACGCCTGTCTTACGTGCGGGCCGGACGGGCTGCGCGCGCAAGCGGCGCGGTGCCGCCGGCTTCGCCGTGGCGGGTAGCGATCCACTGAGGAGAGAAGGGCGAGTCGTATGGCCGACGACAGCACCGGGCGTTCACCGGCCGGTGAACGGGTCTGGCAGGCCGCGTGCGAGTTGTTCTCCCGGGACGGCATCCGCTCGGTCGGAGTGGCGGAGATCGCGGCGACCTCGGGAGTGGGGAAGCCGAGCCTGTACCGGAACTTCGGCTCCAAGGACGAACTCGCCGTCGCCTATGTGAAGGCTCAGGCGGTGGCCGGGCTTGAGTCGTTCGAGGTGGCGCGCCAGGCGTGTCCCGGCGACGAGCTGGCTCAACTGCGGCATGTCATCGCCCGGGTCGCTGGCGAGATGGGGACGCCCGGCTATCGCGGGTGCGTCATCGCGAACACGGCGATCGAGTTCTCCGATCGGGAGCATCCGGTACGGCAGGCGGTCGATGAGCTGAAGGCCGAGTACCTACGCCGGCTGACGACGCTGGTCGCGCGGCTGCCGGTACGCGATCCCGAGGCGCTGGCGTACACCCTCCAAATCCTGATGGAAGGGGCCGGCGCCGCCGCGCAGTTCTACTCGGTCGAGCGGTCACGTGCCACCCTGGTCGAGGCGGCGGACCGCATCATCGCCTCCTACCTGCGCCAGTAGCCGCCACCCGGCGGTGCCACCGCCGGGCTGATCCTGGCCGTCATGCGGTGAGCCCCGTTACGCCCCGCTGCCCGCTGCCCGCTGCCCGCGGCTCCCGCGGTGCCGCCCCGGGTGGCTCGCCGCCCCCTCACCCGCCCCGTCTCCGTTCTTCTGTGTCGCCGCGGCCATGCCTCAGCGCTCGCCGTCGCGGCCCACTGCCGTGCGCCCCGATCGCTTTATTTTGTCCGCATTTTCCGTGTTTCTCACTGCTCCGGAGTATCCAGATGACCATGACCGACCCGATGCCCGCGTACGCAGAAAAGCTCATACGCGGCCGGCGCGCCGTGCGGGCCTACCGCCCGGACCCGGTTCCGGAACCGACGCTGCGCGCGATCTTCGCCCTCGCCGGAGCGGCACCCTCCAGTTCCAACACCCAGCCCTGGCAGGTCGAGGTGGTCAGCGGCGCTGCGCGGGACGCCCTGAGCCGTGACCTGCTGGCCGCCGCCGACGAGCAGCGGCTATCGATGGACTTCGACTATCACCACGACATGTACACCGGCGTGCACCGCAGGCGGCGCAGTGCCGCGGGCGCGGTGATGTACGGAGCCATGGGCATCGCGCGCGACGATCAGGCGGGGCGCGACGCGGTGAACCGGGAGAGCCTGCGCTTCTACGGCGCCCCGCACGTCGCCCTGCTCTTCATGCCGCCCAACGCCGAGGAACGCATGGCCAACGACACCGGCATGTACGCCCAGACCCTGCTGTTGGCGATGACCGCGTACGGCGTCGCCAGTTGCCCGCAAGGCCTGCTCGGCTTCTACGCCGACACCATCCGCGCGTCCCTCGGCATCGAGGAGGGCAATGATGTTCGGCATCTCCTTCGGCTACGCCGACACCTCATCCCCGTGGAGCAGGATCGCTGTGCCGCGCGCGGAGTTGGACGAGACCACCCGCTTCCACCACTAGCGCCCAGGGCTTTGCCTTTTAGATCATCCATAACCATTCAGGGCCGTCGCGCGTGCGGGCGCCGCGGACCCTAGCCAAGCGTCAGCAGTACGGTCGCCGCCGCGGCGGACAACAGGCCGATGGCTTGGGCCCGGGTGGCCCGCTCGTGGAGCACGGACAGCCCAAGGAGGGTGGGGATGGCCGGGTAGAGCGAGGCGAGCACGACGGCCAGGGCCAGCATCTGCTGCTGTGCGGCAAGCAGATATAGAGCGAGGCCACCGGCCGCGCCCGCGCCTGTCACGGCCGCAGCCGCGAGGAGTCCCACAGGTTGCCGGAAGTGCTCGCGGTGCCGGTAGGCGGCGGGCAGGAGGACCGCGACGGCGGCGACCCGACCACAGGGCACCGGCCACAAACCGGCGGCGGGCGCGGCCTGGGCCAGCCCGATGTACTGCACGGCGACCCCGGCGCTGGCGACCAAGCCGTCCGACACCGCGGGCCCAACCTCCACGCCTGCGTCAGGAAGTGGTCCGGGCCCGTTCCCCCCATCAGGCTTGCCGCCACGGTCGCCACGGTCGCCACGGGAGACCAACCACAGGGCTGGCACCGTCACGCACATGCCCAACCAGGCCAGGGCAGTGGGGCGATCGCCGAGCAGGCACACCCCGCACAGCACCGATAGCGCCACCCCCGTGACAGCGCTGATCGGGATGACGATGCTCATCGCCCCACGACTCAGCCCTCGATTGAGGAAGTGCATGGCCAGACCGCTGCCGAGGCCCGACAGCGCGCCCCACAACATGTCCGCGGAACCGACGTGTTCGGCGGGCACGCTGACCGCCAGGACGACCGCCAAAGCGAGGCCGCCCACCTGCCCCACGAACGTCACGATGGCGAAGTGCGCGCGGCGGGAGAGCAGTCCGCCTGCGAAGTCAACGACTCCGTAGCAGGCCGCGGAAGACAACGCGAGGAAAACACCCATCCGCTGTGAGTCCCCCGTCTTTACCGAATCACTGCTCCGATGATCGCGGCCGGCTTCCGGGACCGGCCCACGGCATCCCTACGATGCCGTGGGCCACCAGCGCCGCACTGGCACATGGGCGGCTCTGCGAGGTATCAGCGCCGACTCGACGGTGCTGTCAGGCGGGGTGGCGCCGGAGCCGCAGGGTGTTGTCGGGGCGAGTGGTGGGGCGCTGGTCGGGCCCGATGAGGGGGCGTTGGTAGGTATCGGCGGTCAGCACGTCCCAGCGGTCCATGGGGAGCGCGAGGTCGGCGAGGACCTCATCGGGCGTGGGGAAGTGCACCTCCGGATCGGGTTCGGCCTCCCAGGGCGGGAAACCGGCATGCCCGACGATCAACAGGGTTCCGCCAGGTGCCACGGCCCCGGCCGCCGTGCGCAGCACCTCGCCCCGAGGCAGCTCCACCGGGGAGTGCAGGAAGTGGGCCGAGACCAGGTCGAAGGCGCCAGCGGGGAAGGAGTTGGCCAGGTCGTGCTGTTGCCAGTCGATGCGATCGCCGACACCGGCCGTGGCGGCGTGGTCGGCGCCCCGGCGCAAGGCGGTGGGGGAGATGTCGGTTGCGGTGACGTGCCAGCCTTGTTCGGCTAGCCAGATGGCGTCACCGCCCTCTCCGCACCCCAGGTCCAGGGCCCGGCCCGGGATCAGTTCGGCCGTCTCACGGAGCAGGGCGGTGTTGGGGTTGCCGCTGAACACGCGGTCGCTGGCCTGATAGCGGGCGTCCCAGAACTCTTCGGCCGTTGGTGTGTGCGTGTCGGTCACGGGTGTGCCGCCTTTCCTCGCGGAAGTGGGTCGCGGAAGTGGGTCACGGGATCAGACGGCAGGCCGCTCCTGCGGTCGCGGTGCCCCACAGCACTGCCTGACGCGCCATGCGGCGCGGAACGGGAGCCGCGGGCGTTGCGGGGTGCCAAAGCCCGGCCTTCGCCGACGATCCGGCTGTCGTGCACCGCCGCCGTTGTGTGTGCCGTCCGCCGTTGCGAACGCCGTGTTCGCGGCTTCCGTTCTGCTGCCACTTTGTGCGCCGTCGCGCCCGCTTGACAAAATCCTTTGCTGTATTAGCAAATGGGGCCCATGGGAGATGAGGACCTTGCGCAGGTACTGACCGCCGTGGGGCCGCGGCTGCGAGCGCTACGTATCGCGCGCGGCCTGACGTTGGCTCAGCTCGGGGAGAAGACGGGGATCTCGCTGAGCACGCTTTCGCGCCTGGAGTCGGGGCAGCGCGAGGCAACCCTCAAGCTCCTGCTGCCACTGGCCAAGGCGCACGGCGTGCCCCTGGACGAACTGGTCGGGGCGCCCGCCACCGGCGACCCCCGCATTCATCCGCGGCCCTTCACCCGTTATGGGCAGACCTGGATTCCGCTCACCCGGTTTCTGGGCGGCCTGCACGCCTACAAGCAGCTCCTCCCCGTACGCCCGCCCGACCAGCAGGGACGACCCGAGCAGGGCAGCCATGAAGGATATGAGTGGCTCTATGTACTCTCCGGTCGGCTGCTGCTCGCGCTGGGTGACCATGACTTGGTCCTGACCGCCGGAGAGGCCGCCGAGTTCGACACCCGTACCCCGCACGGCGTCGCCAACGCAGGTGACCACCCTGTCGAATGGCTCGCGCTCTACGGAGCGCAGGGCGAACGGATGCACGTACGCGCCCGCCCCACAGGGCCCTGAGCTCCGCACGCTCCCAGGGGTGCACTCCAGGCAGCACTCCTGGGAGCACTGTGAGCAGCACTCCAGCCAACGCCCTGGGCGTCAGATCGGATCGTCATCCCAGGGTCTTGAAGACCCGCCGTTCCCCCTGGGTCGGCTCGTAGCCGTACCGCCGGTTGATGGCCAGCATCGGCTGGTTGTCGGTGTCGTTGGTGGTGAATGCTTCGCGGAAGCCGGTTGCCTGCGCCCGGTGCAGCGAGACGGTTTTGGCCAGCGTCGCCAGGCCGCGGCCTCGGTAGGCGCGGCGGGTGCCGGTCATGCCGGACTGGTAGCGGTCGCGGCGGTCGGTGTGGACGATGGTGAAGGCTGCGATGGCGCCGTCCACCGTGACCACGATGGATAGTTCGCGGTCCAGGAGTGGATGCTCCCAGTTCATGGCGCGCCATTCGGCGAAGCCCATGGTGTCCCCGCCGACGTCGCTCGGCTCGTCGTTGCTGGTCTCCGTGTCCGCCTCGTGGAACTCCGGTAGTCGGTCCGCGAAGTCAGCGGCCGTTCGCAGTTCCACTCCTGCCGGCAGGTCGGCGGGGTCGGGCAGCGGTGGCAGCGTGACGTTGGCGAGGTCCAGGCGCTGGAAGACGGAGCCGCGGCTGGTCTGGTAGCCGCGGCGCTCGGCGAAGCCGAGGCAGGCGGAATTGTCCAGCGCCCATACGTAGATCGTCTGCGCGCCCTCGGCGGCCAGGTACCGTTCGCCCTCGGCCAGCATCGCCGACCCCACGCCGCGGCCGATCGCGTCGGGGTGCACCGACGGATTGCAAAAGCACTTGCCAGGCTCGGGACTGTCAAAGGCCAGGCCGGTGTGCGCGGTGGCGACGATGTGCCCGTCCAACTCGCCGATGAGTAGCCGATAGCGCTGCGCGGCGGGGGCGTTGGCCGCTTGCCAGATGACCGACTCAGGGGTGGCCACGATAAAGGGAACCGCGGCGCGGCGCACGGCCGCCACCGCCTCGGCGTCTTCGGGTCGAAAATCACGAACGATCACAGTCATGGGGCTGCACGGTACGTGCCGATCACGCCATCCGCCTCTGCATTTTTTGCCTGGTCAAGCCCCCGCTATCGTGCGGCCGTCCGGTGCTGATCGCCCGGTGGCCGGGCCCAGTCGGCTACTGGGGGGCGCTGCCCGGCACAGGGTGGCGGAGGGTGGGTAGCGGCCGGGCGGATCACGGGCATGGCTGGTTTTCGCGCCGTTACACCCCGTATGCATGGTGGATGCATCTATTTGGGCGTACGGTGACGCCGCGAATCTCTCCGCCCGGCCCGTACCGGGCGCGACGGGCCGTATCGACGGGGGCAGCGCCGCGCCCGGACAAGCCCGGGACGGCCAACCGGAGGGAGGTGCCGCGACCATGTGCACCATCACCGGATGGATCTTCTACGGCCACGACGTCCCCGTACGGCCGCTACTGCACGAGGCGACGTTGAGTGAGGCGGTGGCCGACCCCACCGGCCAGCGCTTCCGGGCCAGCACCGAACTCGACCTCGGCCTCGACTCCTGGCTGCGGCGATACGGCATTTCATTGGAACTGTGACCCCGACGCGGGAGCGGGGGTGACGGCCACCGTCAGGCGCTGGCCACAATGGGGGCGACACGCCCCGCAACCCGTACAGGAGCACACCCCGTGACCTTGCGCCTCACCGTCGAGCCCGACACGGGCACCGCGCCCTTCGAGCAGGTACGCACTCAGGTGGCCGACCAGGCCAGGAGCGGCGCGCTGCCGGTGGGCTACAAGCTCCCCACGGTACGCGGGCTCGCCGAGGAGCTCGGCCTTGCGGCGAACACGGTGGCCAAGGCGTACCGCGTGCTGGAGGCGGACGGCGTGATCGAAACCCGGGGGCGGCACGGCTCGTTCATCGCTGCCGCTGGGGACGCCGCCGTACGGGAACTGGCCGCCGCAGCCGAACTGTACGCGCGCCGCGCCCACCACCTGGGGCTTGACCAGGCGGCGGCGCGGGCAGCAGTCACCGACGCGCTGCGCGCCACCTACCACGACGGCTGAGCCCCCACACTTCCGCTACCGATTGCCGTACACAGATGTGCGCCACACCGGTGCGCTACCGGCGCGCCCGCAGCGCCGATGCCCTCGATCCACAGGGCTACAGGGCTACAGGTACAGCCCCGCATCGGAGCCCGATGGTTGCGCCGGCACGGACGCCGGGGTGGTGCCGCGGCGCAGCGCGAACAGCTCGGCCAGCGTCGAGCCGTCACGGCCCACCCCCTCATCGGTGCCCAGCCAGCGCACCGCCTCGGTGCGGGTCAGCTCGCCCACCTCTATCCGAGCCAAACATCGCCCGGGACGCACTACGGCCGGATGCAGCCGCTCCAGGTCCTCGTTCGTGGTGACCCCGACCAACACGTTGCGGCCCTGCCCGAGCAGCCCATCGGTCAGGTTCAGCAGCCGAGAAAGCGCCTGGCCCGCCGTGTGCCTGGCCTCGCCGCGGATCAGCTCGTCGCAGTCCTCAAGGAGCAGCAGCCGCCAGCGGCCCTTGGCCGAGCCGTCGTCCTCGCCGATGGCGATGTCCATCAGATAGCCGACGTCGTTGAACAGCCGCTCCGGATCGAGTACACAGTCCACCTGGCACCAGTCGCGCCACGAGCGGGCCAGCGTGCGGAGCGCGGAGGTCTTGCCGGTGCCGGGCGGGCCGTGCAAAAGCAGCAACCGTCCGGCGATGTCGTCCGGGGTGACCTTCATTAACTGGTCCATGGCCTCGGCGACCGGGGCCGTGTAGTTGGCGCGAATCTCCGGCCAGGTGCCTGCCGAAATCTGCCGTGTTGTGCGATACGGGCCCCGCCGAGGCGAGACGTACCAAAAGCCCATGGTGACGTTCTCCGGCTGCGGCTCCGGCTCATCCTCCGCGTCCTCCACCGCCTGCCGCAAAACCTTGTCGGCCAGCTCCTCGGCGACGGCCGTCACGGTCACATCGGCGCCCCTGTTCCAGCGGGAGATCAACACCGTCCAGCCGTCGCCCTCCGCGAGGACTGCACTGCGGTCGTCGTCGCGGGCCGAGCGCAACACCCGCGCGCCCTGCGGCAACAGCGTGAGCCCGGACTTGACCCGGTCTACCGAGTGGCTACGGGCATAAGGCTGCTCACCGGTCGCAAACCGCCCGAGGAACAGCGCGTCCACCACATCGGATGGCGAGTCGCTGTCATCGACGTTCAGCCGGATCGGGAGCGCCCGCTCGGTTGGCGTCATCGCGGGCGCCTCCGAGCCGCCAGCAGCCCCGGCGCCCGCCGCGGGCGAACCCGCGCTTTGCCGCTCCGGCTGCTGCTTCTTCTGCTTCTTCTGCTTTGGCTTTGTTGTCTTTGACGGGCTGGTCGGCAGGGTCTGCCTCCGGGCTTCGTGCTGGCGGTCGGCGCACATGCGGCCATGATCCGTCACCGGCGGCGCCCGCGCACGTAATTACGCAACTCCCGCCGCTCCCCGCCGCATGCGCAGGAGCCAACGTGCTGCTCTCCCGAACCTGTCCGCTGGGCCCGGGAGCGTACCGGGGACCGCGCCGACGCGTACGACGACGACATCGTCTGGCTGGCCGCCACCTTCACCAAGCGGTGGGGCCGACACCACATGAGACGGCCCCTCAAGCCCGACTTCTGTTGAGGTGGCGCCGCCAGCGTCGTGCGTAGGTCAGCAGGAAGAGCAACAGGCTCAGCACGCCGACCACCACCACGCCGCCGCGCGCGGACCACATCTGCAAGGCGAGCAGGAGCTGAGCCACCAACAGATCGATGACCAACGCCCCGGCCACGGCGAGCACCGGACGGCTGAGCGGGTCAATACCGTGCAACGCCGCTCCGATGGCGGATGCGGGTGCCCAGACAAGGAAAAAGAAAGTGAACGGTGCTCGCAATGGTGATGCCATGTCCACACATGCGAGAACCGCTCCCACGCAGCCGATAACGAGCGCTGCTCCCGCGGAAAGCGAGAAGGACTGTTCGCCCAGCCTTCTCTTCCTTCTCTTCTTTGCGGTGTGCTCTTCCGCATCTTCTTGTTCGTTTTTTTCGGCGATTTCTGCCGTGTTCGCTGCGCTGTGCTCTGCGGCGTTGCGCCTGGCGTGCTGCGTGGTGTGCTGCCTGGCGTTCCGCGTGCTGTTTTCTGTGGCGTTTTCTTCAGTAAGTTTCTGCATTGGCGACTTAGCCCCCCGAAGCGCCGGATGCCGGGCTCAAATGTCGCGCAGGGTACGGATGCCCGTCAAGGCGGTTCAAGCACCCGAACAGGCCACAGGAAATAGTCAGTTGACCATTCCCTGTGGCTCGTGTGGCCCTTCTCGGGGTTTCACCTATTTTGTCCTAGTCCCCGCGGCGCGGCGGGCCCCACAGCACTGCACGGGCGCCGGAGCGTGCCCCAGCGGGCGCCCTGCGCGCGATGTGGGGGAGTGCGTTACGGGACGACCTTGAGCAGCCTGTTCGGCGATCCGGCGCCGGGGTTGATCACGACACCGGTGGTCGCGCCGTCCAGCACGGCCTTGGTGACCTGGGCCGGGGTCGCGCCGGTGTGGTTGGCCCCGTAGATGGCCGCGACGCCCGCCACGTGCGGAGCGGCCATCGAGGTGCCAGAAAGGGTGCTGCTGGTGCCGTCGCCGGTGTGCCAGGCGCCGGTGATGCTCACGCCGGGCGCGAAGAGATCGACGCTGGGGCCGTAGTTGGAGGAACGGGACGCGGTGTCGGTCTTATCGACGGAGCCGACAGTGAGCGCTTCCGCGACCCGGGCGGGGGAGAAGTTCTGGGCCGGTGCCGCGGAGTTGCCGGCCGCCACGGCATAGGTCACACCGCTCTTGATCGAGTTCTGTACGGCGGTGTCCAAAGCGGTGTTGACGCTGCCACCCAGCGAGAGGTTGGCCACCGAGGGGCCCTTGTGGTTCTTGGTGACCCAGTCGATGCCGGCGATCACCCCGGAGGTCGAGCCCGAGCCGTTGTCATCGAGCACCCGGACCGCCACGACCTTGGCCTTCTTGGCGACCCCGTACACGGTGCCAACGGCGGTGGAGGCCACATGGGTACCGTGCCCGTTGCCGTCCTGGGCGACGTTGTCCTTATCGACGGCGTCGTAGCCGTTCACCGCCCGGCCACCGAAGTCGCTGTGACTGATCCGGATGCCGGTATCCACGACATAGACGGTGGCCCCGCCGCCCGCGCTGTCCGGGTAGGTGTACTTCCGGTCCAGCGGAAGCCGGGGCTGGTCGATGCGGTCCAGACCCCAGGACGGCGGGTCGTACTGCGTGGCCTCCGTGTGGACGGTGGTGTCCTGCACAACCCGGGCCACGGCCGGGTCGGCCGCTAGGCGCCGGGCGGCGCTGGCCGGCAGGTGGATGGCGTAGCCGTGGAGGGCGGCGGTGTAAACCCGGTGCACGGTGCCGCCGTAACGGCTGATCAGCGCCATGCCCTCGGCGGATCGGGCGCTTAGGCCCGTGCCAGGGCGCAGCGTGACGATATAGCTGCCCTTGATCGCGTCGGGGCTGTCCGCGCCCACCACCGTGCCCTGCGTGGTGCGCTCGGGCGAGTGGGGTGTGGCCTGGGCGGGGAGGGCGGCGGCGCCGATCACGGCGCTGGCCACCGCCGCGGTCAGAGCGGCGGTTCTGGACTTCTTGGACGTACCTAATGATGCCATCGCGAGGGGTCCTCCTCATCGGTGGCGCGTCAGTGGGGCACGCGCGTCGGGGGTGCGCACGTCATGCGTGCGCGCGTGCCGGGCGGGGGTGGGACCGCGTCCGGTGGAAGTGAATATCTCGCTCCTGTTCGGGGCGGAACAAGACTTCTGACGTCATGACATATTCATGCCATGCGGCCGTAACTCGCTGCCATGACGGGTAAGAAATTGTTGGCATGGACACAACCTGCGTGGCTCCATGGGCTCCCTTGGCGCTACGGCTCTACGCGCGCCACGCGGAGCTCACTCCTCACACCCTCACGGCACAGATCCTGCTAAAGGAGGCTCCATGAGACTCACCCGGTTCTTGTCCGCCGCGTCGGCGGCACTGCTCACCGCGGCTCTCGCGCTCACCGGCGGCCAGGTCGCACAGGCGGCCGATGCCACCGCGCAAGATCGCGCCAACACCCAAGCGGCGTCCGCCTATGTGGCGCTCGGCGACTCCTACTCATCCGGTGTCGGGGCCGGCGACTACGACGCCAGCAGCGGCGACTGTAAGCGCAGCAACCGCGCCTATCCCAAGCTATGGGCCAACAAGAACGCGCCGTCCAGCTTCAACTTCACCGCGTGCTCCGGCGCCCGAACGGGTGATGTTCTGGCGAATCAGCTCGGCCCGGTCAACTCCGGTACGGGTCTTGTCAGCATCACCATCGGTGGCAACGACGCCGGCTTCGCCGACGTCATGACCACCTGTGTCCTCCAGTCCGAGAGCGCCTGCGTCAACCGGATCAACACCGCCCGCGCGTACGTCGAAAGCACGCTGCCCGGCAAGCTTGACCAGGTCTACTCGGCCATCGACTCCCGCGCCCCGAGCGCCCGCGTCGTGGTCCTTGGCTACCCGCGCTTCTACCAGCTCAATGGAAGCTGCGTCGCCGGACTCACCGAGAAGGAAAGGACCGCCATCAACAACGCGGCCGACCTGCTCAACACCACCATCGCCAAGCGCGCCGCCGACCACGGCTTCGCGTTCGGCGACATCGCCAGCCGCTTCGCCGGCCACGAGATCTGCTCCAGCAACTCCTGGCTGCACAGCGTGACCTTCCCGATCGGCGACTCGTACCACCCGACCGCCGCCGGCCAGTCCGGTGGCTATCTGCCCTCGTTCGCCGCGGCGGCGTAACCGGGCAGCACGCCACCGACGCCTCGTCCACCTGGTCGGCGCCCTCTTTGGTGCAGTTGACGGTGCGTGGCTCCCACAAGGAGGCGGTGGCGACCAGGCTCCGCGCCTGCTCGCCGACCGCCTCCTGGCAGGGTCCATCTTTTGTCTTATATCGGCTTATGTACTATCTTGCTCTGCCGCCCTGTGTCGTCTTCCTGCGTTGTGGCACTCGCCGCAAGCGTGGGGCGCAAGGAGGCGGGCGTGCGGGGCGCGAGGTTGGGCCGGGAGCGCGGCAGCGCGCGACGGGGGTCGCGCCACGTTGGGAAACGTCTGTCAACATCCTTGACGGCGCAGTGAATCCGAGGTGTGGGATGCGTGGGTGACGGCAGGGGGAGGTAGGGTTACTCTGCCCGGGGCGGGTGCCTTCGTACGGGTGGGGAGTGTCATGGAGCAGATAGCAATGCGTAGCAGGCCACGAGTGCCTGCGGTCAACTGTGGGAGCGGCGCGTCCAGTGCGCGCCTCGACCGTCACCTCGCGGTGCTCGGTGGCCCAGCGGTGCCGCAGCGCGAGGCGGAGGGTGCCACGGTGCTGATGCAGGAGCTGACCGCGCGTGATCACACGCGCACGAAGACCAGCCGAGGTGCCCGAGTGTCGATGTTCGCGCCGCTACGGCGACTGCGTCGCTCGCTGTTCGGCAGCAGAAGGTGACCGACCCGGACGCGTAGCGTTCGGCAGGCGAGACACCTACTCCCGCTCGTTCCCGCTCGAACCGGCCCGGTCTGGTGCCCACCAGGCCGGGCCGACGTTTCGCATTCGCCACGGTTGCGTGCGGCCCCGGCTCGCGCCGGCCGGCGCCCTCGCTCAGCCACCGGCCATCCGGCATCCGACCGGCCCCCGCACCCGGTCAAAGCAGCGCGAACTGGCCCTCGGGCCCCTCCTCATCGTGGTCCAGCACGGACGCGGGGCGGCGCGTGGACTCCGGCACCGGCAGCACACCCGCCTCCCGTAGTTCGGCCGCCTCGATCATCGGGCCGTCTGCCACCTGCTCCGCGAGCTGCCGCGCTGGCTCCCGCAGTTCGGCCAGGAGTGTCAGTACGGTGATCAGCTCCAGCAGGTCCGACGTCCACTCCTGGAGCCAGCCGGAGGGCCCGATGGCCTCCAGGGTGCCCGGAGCCCCGCTCGTGCTGCGGGGCTCGAACCAGCTCTCCAGCACGCGTACGCCACCGTGGTGGAACTCCCACGCGGCCTGTGCCACCGGCGAGATCCGGCCGTTTCCCACGTAGAGGGTCTGCGCGTCGGGGTCGTAGCTCAGCGCGTCCAGTGCCGGTCCTGCGGCGAGCGGGGCCCGCACGTAGGGGCGCTGGCCGCCCGGCAGCCGGGGCCGCCTGCCGGGCGCTGCGGCCCCGGGCGCCCCGCTGTCACCGGGCGGCGGGACGCAGCGGGCGCCGCGGGTGTGCAGCCACACCCGCTGGCGGCCAAGCGCGACGCCCGCCTGCCACACGCGCGGCGACGCGGTCAGCGGGACCGTCGTCGCACCGCCCTGCGTACGCTGCGCGACCGCGGCCGTCCAGGCGAGCACATCCTCCGCGCTGACGCCGTGCCCGAGTCGGCCCGCAAGATGAGCGAGCAGCCCCGGCGCGAGGTTGGGCTCAAGGCCGCCGGGCCGCCGGTAAAGCGGTCGGACCTGGCCGGGCCTGCCGGCCAGGGAGTGCCCATCGGGCAGCAGCGCGGCAAAGGTGAGACTCGCCTCCGCGCCGGGCGCGGGCCGCTCGGCGGCGCCCAGGACAGAGCCCGACCCGGAGACTGTCCGCCCGACTGCGCCGGCGCCCGCTGCACCGGCCAACCGCCCCGGTGCGGTGGACCCGGGCGCCCGGGCCTTCTCGCGGGTGGCGGGTCGGCTGGTACGGGGCGTACGAGGTGGCGCCTCGTGGGCCGGTTCGAGCAGATGGATCTGGTAGTCGTCGGCCACGCGCCACAGTTCGGGTCTGGCCGCGTCGATCAACCGGTGATCGGGGAGCAGCCACTGTTGGTCGTAGGGCCCGTGTGCGATCCGTATCGGCTGCGGGCAGCGGCCACGTTCGCGCGTGAACTTGGCGGTGGAGCCGGGCTGGCCCGGCAGCTGTGCGACGGCGGTGTGCGGCGTACGGGCTCGGGTGGGCCGGAACAACGCCGTCCGCCCGGCCTCGTCGTCGGTCCGCAGCAATCGGTCCCAGCGTGCCGCGAGGGAGGCGGCGTCGGCCGCCAGCACCCAGGCCCGGCCGAGCCGCAACGGGGGCACGGTCCAGGGCATCACATCGGCCAGCACCGGCGCATCGCCCCGACCGGCGTCTGTCCCCGCCACGGCAGCCCTCCCCGACGTCTGTGCCCCCAGCATGGTAACCACGCCAGGTGTACCCGCCGCCTACGCCGCCGCCCAGTACGGGTCCACGGCCCGGGTGCACCGCCTGCCGCATCCCCGCCCCGGCACACTGCCGCAACCCGCGCCGCCGGCGCCACTACCGCACGGGCCCCTTTCGCTGGGTTCAGTGTGCTTCCAGGGTGACCGTGAAGGAGAAGCGGTCCCCTCGGTAGCGGATACGGGCCACATCGACCACCTCGCCCAGCTCGTTGTAGGTGATGCCCGTGTAGTGCAGGATCGGGCTGAGCAGGGGGACGTTGAGGAGGCGGGCCGTTTCCGGGTCGGCCAAGCGAGCCTCGACCGTGTCCGTGATCCGGCTGATGCGAATGCCGACAGCGTCGCGTAGCACCTTGGTCATGGGCCAGCGGGTCAGGTCGGCGAGGTCGATCTTTTCGGCGATATCGGGCCGGATGAGGTTATGGGCCCAGTTGGTCGGCTCGCCGCTCTCCTCCTCGCAGCGCAGCCGTCGATAGGCCATCGCCTCGGGCAGCTCGGGGAAGTGCTCGGCGAGTTCGGCCGGAACCGGCTCCGGGCCGTGGCCCAACAGCGTGGTGCGTTCACCGGACTGCTGGGCCACTATCGCGTCCACCGAGCCGAGCAGCCGCACCGGCGCGCCGCGGCGTGCGTTCGGCTTGATGAACGTGCCGCGCCGGCGATGCCGGCTGATCAGCCCTTCCGTTTCCAGTTCCTTCAACGCCTGCCGCATGGTCAGGACGCTGACGCCGTAGTGCTCGGCGAGCCGGTCCTCGGTCGGCAGCCGCAGCGGCTCCTCCGGGCGGCGGCCCAGTATGGAAGCGCGCAGCGACTGTGAGACCTGATACCAGAGCGGCAGCTTGCGGTTCAGGGCGAGCGAGTCGGGAGCGAAGGTGGTCACGATGGCTCCGTACTACTCCTACGACCGGAAATGGCGCTCCAGACCCTGCCATACATCGTCGTATCGGCTCTGCAAGTGGTCAGCATTCAGCGCCTGCGGAGTCGTGGTGACCGGCCAGCGGGTCTCGAACATGAAGGCGAGGCCATCCTCCACCTTCTGCGGCATGAGTTCGGCAACGCTCGCTTTGTCGAAGGTCGTCCGGTCCGGGCCGTGCGCCGACATCATGTTGTGCAAGGAGCCGCCGCCCGGTACGAAGCCGCCCTTGCCTGCTTTCTTGGCATCGTAGGCGCCCTCGACGAGGCCCATGTACTCGCTCATGACATTGCGGTGGAAGTACGGCGGCCGGAAAGTGTCCTCGCCGACCAGCCAGCGCGGTGCGAAGACAACGAAGTCCACACCCGCGAGCCCGGGAGTGTCGGACGGCGAGGTCAGCACCGTGAAGATGGAGGGGTCCGGGTGGTCGTAGCTGATCGAGCCGATGACATTGAAGCGGTGCAGGTCATAGACGTACGGCACGTGATTGCCGTGCCAGGCGACGACGTCTAGGGGGGAGTGGTCGTACGTTGTGGCCCACAGGTTGCCGCAGAACTTGTTGACCACATCGACGGGCGTTTCGCGCTCCTCGTACGCGGCGACCGGGGCCCGGAAGTCGCGGGCGTTGGCCAGGCCGTTGGCGCCGATCGGGCCCAGGTCGGGGAGGATGAAGGGCTGTCCGTAGTTCTCGCAGACGTAGCCGCTTACGGTCGGGTCAAGCAGCTCGACGCGAAACCGCACCCCGCGCGGAATGAGCGCCACCTCGCCCGGCTCGGCGCGCAGCAGCCCGAACTCGGTGCGCAGCAGCAGGCCCCCGCTCTCGGGCACGATCAGCAGCTCGCCGTCCGCGTCGCTGAACACCCGGTCGGTCATGGAGGTGTTGGCGGCGTAGAGGTGGATGGCCATGCCGGTGCGCTGGGTGGCGTCGCCGTTGCCGCCGAGCGTCCACAGGCCGGCGAGGAAGTCGGTGCCGGTGGCGGGCTTGGGCAGGGGGTCCCAGCGCAGCCGGTTCGGGTCGGGCGCCACGGCCGACTGCTCGGGCCCGGTGAACGGGGCGCTGCGCAGCGCCCCGTTGTCGATCCGGGTGAACGGTGGGTGCGCCGCCGATGGGCGGATGCGGTAGAGCCAGGAGCGGCGGTTGTTGCGCCGCGGCTCGGTGAAGGCGCTTCCGCTGAGCTGCTCCGCGTACAGGCCCAACGGCGCGCGCTGGGGCGAATTGCGGCCATGCGGCAGTGCTCCGGGCACTGCCTCACTGCTGTGTTCGTTGCCAAAGCCGGAACTGTAGATCAGTGCCTCGGCGACCTTCCTCGCTTGCTCGTTGCCCGTGCCGCTCATCGCGTGCTCCCACCATCGAGATTCACCATCGAAGAATTCCTATGCGTGACCATAGGAATGAGGCTGCCCCACGTCAATGCGCAGGGCGGGCCGGCTGCGGGAGTGGGCACGTGCGCTCTGCCATCCGTACCCGCATCCGCGTCATGATCCGCCCGTTGGCCGGCTCTTTGGCGCGGGTCTTGCGGGGTGCGGGTCGCGTCGGCGGTGTGAGCGGTACGGGGCGATGCGGGCGCCGCGAGCCGTACGGGCTTGGCGTCGGCGGTGTGGCCTGGCGTGGGCCGATGCGCGTTGGGCTTCAGCGGCGTAATTGACCTGGGGTTTTGCGCATATTGCTTGCATGTCAAGGTCTTGTTAACGCAAAGTTACCGCGCCTAACGTCACCTCACCGCCACCTCGGCGGCGCTGCCCGCCATCTTTCGGCGGCGTTCAAAGGCGAACGTGAGGTACCCATGCTGACGATCCTCGGCTTCGTCATGATCGCCACCTTCCTGGTGCTGATCATGATGAAGAAGATGTCTCCGCTGGCGGCGCTGGTGCTTGTTCCCGCGCTGTTTTGCGTCCTGGTAGGGAAGGGCGCGCAGCTAGGCGACTACGTGCTCGACGGAATTGGCGCTTTGGCGCCCACGGCGGCCATGCTCATGTTCGCCATCATCTACTTCGGCGTGATGATCGACGTCGGGCTTTTCGATCCGATCGTCCGCATCATCCTGCGGTTCTGCAAGGCCGATCCGGTACGGATCGTCGTCGGCACCGCCGTACTGGCCGCCGTGGTGTCGCTGGACGGTGACGGCTCCACCACCTTCATGATCACGGTGTCGGCGATGCTGCCGCTCTACCGGCGGTTGAAGATGAGCGTGTTGGTGATGACCTGTGTCGCCGCCACGGCCAACGGCGTGATGAACACCGTTCCATGGGGCGGCCCCACCGCCCGTGCCGCTACCGCGCTGGATCTTGACGCGGGCGACATCTTCATACCGATGATCCCGGCGCTCGCGGTCGGCCTGCTGTTCGTCTTCTTCCTCGCTTACGTACTGGGCAGGCGCGAGCGCAACCGGCTCGGCCTGCTGACCTTGGACGACCGCGACCTGACGGCCGAGTCCACACAGCCTGAGCTCACACGGCCCGAGGTCGATGCGGGCCAGCCCGAGCAGGTGCTGGTCACCATCGGCGGGGCTGATGGGTCTAGCAGGGCTGAAGGGGCTGCTGTGGTGAGTGGCGTCCGCGGTTCGGGTCGGGTGCGGCTCACGAAGGGGCCCGGCGCGGGGAGCGCTGGCGGGGGTGCTGCGAGTGCTGCGAGCGCAGTGGGCGATGGGAGTGCTGCGGGTGCGGGCGTTGCTGCCGGTGCCGACGTGGCGTTTGGTGCTGACGAGGACCCGCAGACCCTTGACCCGAATCGGGCGACGCTGCGCCCGAAGCTGTACTGGTTCAACGCCGGGCTCACCGTGGCCCTGCTCACCTTGCTGATCTTGCAGACGCTGCCGATACCGGTGCTGTTCCTGCTGGGCGCGGCGGTCGCGCTCACCGTCAACTTCCCGCACATGCCGGACCAAAGGGCGCGGATCGCCGCACATTCGGAGAACGTGCTCAACGTCTCCGGCATGGTCTTCGCCGCCGCCGTGTTCACCGGTGTCCTCACCGGCACGGGAATGGTCGAGCACATGGCCCGCTGGTTGGTAGACGGCATACCCGATGGGCTGGGGCCGCACATGGCCCTGGTCACCGGCGTACTGAGCATTCCGCTCACGTACTTCATGTCCAACGACGGCTTCTACTTCGGCATCGTGCCGATCCTCGCCGAGGCGGGTGCCGCGCACGGGGTGTCCGCGACGGAGATCGCCCGCGCCTCGCTCGTCGGACAGTCCCTGCACATGTCGAGTCCGCTGGTGCCCGCCGTGTACGTGCTGGTCGGCATGGCCAAGGTGGAGTTCGGCGATCACACCAGGTTCACGGTGAAGTGGGCCGCGCTCACCGCGCTGGTGGTGCTCGGTGCCGGACTGCTGTTCGGCATCATTTAAGTATGGCGGGTATGACGGGTATGGCGGGTATGACGGGGATAGCGCCGCCTGGTAGGGGCTGGCTGCTGCGCCTGGTCATCGCCTTCGCGTTCGCGCAGGGGGCGGTGAGCATGGCCAGGCCCGCCGTCTCCTACCGCGCCTTGGCACTGGGTGCCGACGCGCGGGCGGTGGGTGTCATCGCCGGCGTGTACGCGCTGCTCCCGCTGTTCGCCGCGGTCCCGCTGGGGCGGCGCACCGACCGTGGCCGCGCCGCCCCGCTGCTACCTGCCGGTGTGGTGCTGATCGCGGGTGGCTGTGCGCTCAGTGGCCGCGCCTCCTCGCTCACCGAGATGGCCCTGTGGAGCGGCGTGATGGGGCTCGGGCATCTGTCGTTCGTGATCGGTGCGCAGTCCATCGTCGCTCGGCGCAGTGTCCCCGCCGAACAGGACCGTAACTTCGGCCACTTCACCATTGGCGCCTCGCTCGGCCAACTCGTCGGACCCGTCGCGGCCGGGCTGCTGGTGTCGGCGGAGGATGGCCAACTGGCCCGTACCAGCGCGACCGCCCTGCTCGTGTCGGCCGCGGTGGCGGCCTGCTCGTTCGCGGGGCTGTGGCGCATCGAGCGCCGCACCGGCCGGGCCGCGCGGTGTGTGCGGCCGGTACGTGGGGGCAAGGCGACGCTGGCCCCCGTGCCGGTGCTGGGCATACTGCGCTCGCGTGGTGTGGCGTCGGGCATCTTCATCAGCCTCGCCGTGCTGTCCGCGACCGACATCCTCACCGCCTATCTGCCCGTGCTCGGTGAGCATCGTGGCATCGCCCCGGCGACCGTTGGGCTGCTGTTGAGCTTGCGGGCCGCGGCCACGATCGCCTGCCGGCTGGTGATGACGCCAATGATTCGCATGGTCGGCCGCACCGCGTTGATGGCCGCGAGTTGCCTGGTGGCGGCGGTGCTGTGCGCGGGCATCGCGGTGCCGCTGCCGGTGTGGGCGCTTGCGGTGGTGCTGGCGCTGCTTGGCTTCACGCTCGGTGTGGGGCAGCCGCTGTCGATGACGACGGTGGTACGGGCCGCGCCCGATGCCGCGCGAAGTACCGCGCTCGCGCTGCGGCTGACCGGCAACCGCTTCGGTCAGGTGGCCGCCCCCGCCGGAGCGGGCGTGCTGGCGGGCGTGGCGGGCACGGGGGCGCCGTTCGTGATGCTGGGGGTGCTGCTCCTCGGCTCGGCGGCGGTGGCGGCGCGCGGTCTGCGCGCCGCGGGCGCCGGCGAGGTGCCCGCGGCTGGCGCGGGTGGTGCGTCCGCGGCTGGCGCGGACAACGGTGGGGCGTCCGCCGGCGTCCCGGGCGCCGATGATGCGTCCGCCGGTGCCGCCTTCGGCCCTCGTCCGTACGGCCCGCAGGAGCGTGCCCTGCCGAAAGAACGGCATGTACCTTTCCGCCGCCCCGGTACGTAACGGCCCGGGCTCTTGGCGCTGGGGCGGGCGTGGGCGGGAGCGCCGAGGTCTCGGCTGATCCCCTCGTGCGCAGAGCGAGGTGTCGGCGTGTCGGGGCGGTGCGGCGACGGCCCGTCAGCTGGTCGGCCGGGCCCGTCTGGAGGGGTGCCGTGGCCGCTGATGCTGGGCCAGGTGGGGGAATTGCGGCGGCTGTTCGGGAGTTGGCCGTTTCCCCGCGGCCCGAACGTGACACGTAGTCAGGCGATCAACCGATTCGTATGACGTATGACAATCGCCTGGCTTGAAGGAGTCGCACGTGACCACCTCAGTACCGCTCCGCGTCACCGGCGCCAGATCTGCCGCGGTCGCCGTTGCCGCACTGGCCATCGGCGGCGCTGTCCTGGTGGGAGCGCCCACCTCCGGCGCTTCCTCCCCCGGCGCTTCCTCCCCCGGCGGCGGGGACGTGAAGATCCACCGCGTCGGCACGCCCGTTCAAGACTCCCGCGACGAGCGTAAGGTCTGCGCGTTCTACCTGGCCGCAGCCGATGTCACCGGCTCGCAGGACCTCACCTGGCAGATCGCTCCGCAGCCCAACCCGCGTAACCAGCCCGGCATCGGCGGCAACATCGCCATCGAATCCGGCAGTGGTCACACCGGCCCGCACACGCTCCCCAGCGGTAAGTACCAGCTCACCTGGAGCGGCGCCGACCAGCAGGATGCGGCCAACCGGAAGATGTTCATGGTCGAGTGCCCGCCCGGCGACCAGGGCCAGCCCGAGACCAACGGCCCGCTGCCCCCGGCCGCGGGCGCGGAGAGGGCACCTGCGGACGGGGAAAAGGCCCCCGCGGGCGAAGAGAAGGCCCCGGCGGACGAGAAGGAGCAGCCACCCGCCGCCGAACAGGGCCGGTCCGCAGCCTCCGCCGATGACCGGCTCACCGACGTGGTACAGGACCCGCCCGCGGAGTCGGCCGATGACCGCCAGAACGCGCCGGCAGCCCCCGCAGGCCCCGCGGATTCGGCCGCCGAGCAGCCGGCCGCGCCGGACCGGTCACGCACCGAGCAGGAGCACCTGTCCGCCACGGGCGACGGGCGTCCCGGTGGCCAAAATGACGAGCAGTCCCCGGCGTCCGGCGCCGAGCAACCCGCGGACGCGGGCATGGAGCAACCGCGGGGCGCGGTAGCCGCCGGTGGCGGCGGGACGGCCGATGTGGGGGTGCCGACGAAGGGCGTGGGGACGGCCCTGGCCGCCGGTGCCGTCGTGGCGTCCGGGCTGATCCTCGGCCGCCGCGTTCGGCGCCGTTCCGGTCAGGCCGTGTAGGACGTCATGACGCCGCGCAGCCTTCTCGCACCGCGGGCCCTCCTGGCGCTGTGCCGCCGCAGCGCCGGCGGGAGCCGTGGTTGTGCCGTGCCGCGCAGGCGCATGAGCCGTGCCCGCCGTCGCCGTCTTTCGGTGACGGCGGGCACGGCCGTATCGCTGCTGGCCGGCGGGGTCTTTTGGGCCGTGGCCCCCGCCTCGCCCGGGGCCTTTTCCTACCCGCCGCCTGCCTGGGCAGCGGGCGCCGCTGCGGGGCTCATCGCCGGCCACGACGCCGGCGAGGGCGATGACCGCTGGGAGGACCTGGCCCGCGAACGCGTCAACGGCGATACGAGCGAGGGGAACGACAAGGGCAGCAACGGCGGCCAGGGCGACCAGGGCGATAGGGGAAGCCGAAGTGCAGCCGGTGGCCAGGGCTTCGGGGACATGGAGGGTCATGACGGCGAGCCGTCGGCGGGGCCCGACCTGCGCAGCCGGCCCCCGGCTGCTCCCCGTTACGGCCCCGCGGCCTCCGGTGCGCACCGGGGCGGCCCGGCGCAGACCGCCCCGCCCGTCGTTCCGCGCGCCCCCATCTCCCGCTCCCGGCCCAGCGTGTTGGCCATCCCGGACCTGAGCATCGCCGCGCCGGTCATCGGGCTCGGCCTCGATCGAAAGGGCCGGCTCGGTACGCCGTCGATGGACACCCCGCTGGTGGCGGGCTGGCATCAACGGGGGCCGAGCCCGGGCGAGCGCGGCACCGCCGTCATCGTCGGCCACCGCGACACCCCTAGTGGTCCCGCCGTCTTCCTCGAACTGCCCGCGCTGGACAAGGGCGACCTCATCAGCGTCACCCGCCAAGACGGCAAGACCGCTGTCTTCGTGGTGGACGGGGTGCGTACGTACGAGAAGTCCGGCTTTCCCGACCGGGAGGTGTACGGCGATACGGGGCGCCCCGAGTTGCGGTTGTTGACCTGCGGCGGGGACTTCCATCCGAAGACCGGTTATGGCGCCAACGTCGTGGTCTTCGCCCACCTCGCCGATGTGCGGGACGGCGCACCGGCCGGATGACGGATGCTGCGGGCGCAGCCGGCGCCACGGGCCGGCGCCGGCGCCCGGTGGGTCAGCCGGGTTCCGCTGCGCACGTGTGGTGCGGCGCTGCCCGGCGGCCCACGAGCAAACGCCGCCTGACGCGTCTTTGAGCCACCGGGGCTGACCCCTACGACGCCCCCTGGCCACCCCACTCCTGGTCACTGTCGGCCGTAAACCATCGGTGCGCGGCGAACGGCTGGTCCGTGGGGTGGTGCGATACGGGGGCCGTCAGGCACGGTGTACTCGACGGACACTTGCCCGTCACCGCTGCCCCCACGCCCGATGCGGTGACCGGCACGCAACGCCAAGGCTGGCCAAGCCCAGTCGAGCCCAGCGCGGATCAGCCCAGCCACACAGTGACCGGCGACAGGCGACCAGCTCATGCGACACGGCCCAGTGGGGCCGACGCAAACGGCCCGTGCGCGTCCGGTTACGTGATCCAGGGCACGCGGCTAACCCTGGCGTGCGAAAACTACCGTCGCTAGTTTGGTCGGGTACGGGGCCAGAGCGCTGCGCTGGAGGGCGAACGACGTGAAGTCGCATGACGGGATGTACATCGACGGCGATTGGCGGCCCGCGGTCGGTACGGACACGATTGAGGTCGTGAACCCGGCGGACGAACGGGTCATCGGGTCGGTACCAGCGGGCACCGCACTCGATGTGGACACTGCCGTACGCGCCGCACGCGCGGCCCTGCCGGGCTGGGCCGCTACCGCGCCGGCCGATCGTGCCGCACGCATCGCAGCGCTGCGCGATGCGCTCGTCGCGCGCCGCGAGGAGATCGCCGAGACGGTGGTGGCCGAGCTTGGTTCCACCCTCAGCTTCGCTCGCAACGTCCAGACCGCGCTGCCGATCGCCGTCGCGGGCAGCTATGCGGAATTGGCGGCGAGCCACCCCTTCGAGGAACGGGTAGGCAACTCCACGGTGCTGCACGAGCCGGTCGGGGTCGTCGGAGCGATCACGCCGTGGAACTACCCGCTGCACCAGATCGTCGCCAAGGTCGCCCCCGCGCTCGCGGCAGGCTGCACCGTTGTCCTCAAGCCCGCCGAGGACGCTCCGCTGGTGGCCCAACTCTTCGCGGAGGCCGTGCACGAGGCGCAGTTGCCCGCTGGGGTGTTCAACCTGGTGACGGGCCTTGGCCCAGTCGCGGGCCAGGCGGTGGCCGAACACCCCGGCGTGGACCTGCTCTCCTTCACCGGTTCCACCGTCGTCGGCAAGCAGATCGGCGCGACCGCGGGAGCTGCCGTGAAGCGGGTCGCCCTCGAACTCGGCGGCAAGTCGGCCAATGTCATCTTGCCGGGCGCCGATGTAGCCAAGGCGGTGAAGGTCGGTGTGGCCAATGTGTTCGCCAACTCCGGCCAAACCTGTAGCGCCTGGACGCGCATGCTGGTGCACGCCGACCAGTATGAGGAGGCGGTGGAACTGGCCATCGTCGCCGCGGCGAAGTATGTGCCCGGCGACCCGCTCCACCCCGACACCCGGGTCGGCCCGGTGGTCAGCGCACGGCAGCGGGATCGAGTGTGTCGCTATATCGACCGCGGCATCGCCGAGGGCGCCCGGGTGGTGGTGGGCGGCCCGAGCGCCCCGGACGGTCAGGACAGGGGCTACTACGTTCGTCCCACCGTGTTCGCCGACGTCACGCCCGAGATGACCATCGCCCAAGAGGAGATCTTCGGGCCGGTGCTCTCGATCCTGAAGTACGCCGATGAGGATGACGCGCTGCGCATCGCCAACGACACCGTCTACGGGCTGGCGGGCGCCGTCTGGGCGGCCGACGAGGCCACGGCGGTAGCGTTCGCGCGCCGGATGGATACCGGCCAGGTGGACATCAACGGCGGGCGGTTCAACCCGCTCGCCCCGTTCGGCGGTTACAAGCAGTCCGGCGTTGGTCGTGAACTGGGCGCCCACGGCCTGGCCGAATACCTTCAGACCAAGTCGTTGCAGTTTTGAGCAGACGGGACCTGCGCAGAACCGGTATTCGCCCGGGCCGAGCCCCGTCAAGCCTCCGCAGCCCCGGACGGCCCAGGCAAGCCCAGCAGGCCAGCGAGCCCAGGCAAGCTCGACCAGGCCAGCGCCGTGTGCCCCCCAAGCGGCCTGACCGACATGGTCCGTAACACCGTTTGATGGTCCGAATTGGCAGGCGGCCGGGGCGGATCGCGCGCGACGAGCTCTGCCCCAATCATTACGGAGGGTGACCAGCCGGCAGGGTCCGACAGGGTCTGACAGAGGTCTGGCCGGGGCGCGTGCGCCGGAGCACGAGAGCTGTGCTTGTCCGCCCGCCCGCCGTACCATCCGCACCGTCGTGTTTCTCGATCCGGCGTACGCCCCCACGTACGCCGGAGCACCCCGTCCGCCCGCCGGCGGAGCGTCGGGCCCGTAGCGGCCGGTCGCCGACCCGGCAGGGTCAACGTCTCACCCCCACATCATGCCTGTGCCCCTAGGAGAAACCGTGGTTCGCGCCGCTGTACTCACCGCAGTCAACGCCCCGCTGGAGATCGTCGAAATCGACCTCCCGAAGCCGGGCCCCGGACAGGTCCGGGTCAAGCTCGCCGCCGCCGGGGTGTGCCACTCCGACCTGTCGCTGTCCAACGGCACCTTGCGCCAGCCCGCGCCGGCCGTCCTCGGGCACGAGGGGGCGGGCGTCGTCAGTGCCGTGGGTGCGGGGGTGACCTCGGTCGCCACCGGTGACCGCGTCGTCCTCAACTGGGCACCCTCCTGCGGCAACTGTCACTTTTGTGCACTGGACGAGCCCTGGCTGTGCGCCCACGCGAGTGCCGCCGCCGACATCCCGTACGCCACCCTCGCCGCCGACTCCACCGCCCTCTACCCGGGCCTTGGCACTGCCGCCTTCGCCGAGGAGACCGTGGTCCCCGCGCACGCGGTGCTGCCGCTGCCAGAGGGCGTCCCGCTCGCGGACGCCGCGCTGCTCGGCTGTGCCGTGCTCACCGGCTACGGTGCGATCTTCCACTCGGCTCGGGTCGTCGAGGGCGAGTCGGTCGTCGTCTTCGGAGTCGGGGGCGTGGGCCTCGCGGTGCTCCAGTGCGCGCGGATCGCCGGTGCGGGGCCGCTCATCGCCATCGATGTGTCGCCGGAGAAAGAGAAGTTGGCGAGAGCCGCCGGGGCCACCGACTTCCTGATAGCGGGCGACGACACGGCCAAGCGAATACGTGAACTCACCGAGGGATACGGCGCGGACGTGGCCATCGAGTGCGTCGGCCGCGCGGACACCATCCGTGCCGCCTGGTCGAGCACCCGCCGCGGCGGGCGTACCACGGTCGTCGGCATCGGCGGCCAGGACCAGCAGGTGACGTTCACCGCGTTGGAACTGTTCTACTTCGGCCGCACGCTCTCCGGCTGCGTCTACGGAAACAGCGACCCCGTCCGAGACTTGCCGGTCATCGCGGAACATGTGCGGGCTGGGCGGCTCGACCTGTCCGCGCTGGTCACCGAGCGCATCGGGCTCGAAGGCATCCCTGCGGCCTTCGAAGCGATGCTGGCGGGCCGCGGCGGGCGCGCGCTCATCGTCTTCTAAGCCACGGCACCGGCCGCCGGCCCCGGGCAAGCCGCGGGGCCGGCTTCGGTGCTCGGCTGCCGCGGCCCGGCCGTTTCGGTCCCCGCTCGCTGCGGTCTGGCCGGCCGGCCAGCCGGGAAGCCGCATCCACGGGCGTCCGCCAGGGCTCCGTGCCCGGGTGCTGTCCCCCGACCAAGCTCGGGGGACAGCACCAGTGATCGCGCCCCGGAGTGCCGCTTAACGTGCCGGTATGCATGCCATCACAAGGCCGGCTGCGGCGGGCTTAGCGCTCGCTGCCTGCCTGGCCACCGCACCCCTGACCGCGATACCGGCCGCTGCCCACACCGGCACCCCCGCCGCAACCGGCAACCTCTCCCGCTTCTACGAGCAGCGCCCGCACTGGACGAGCTGTGTGCTCGGGCCCAAGGACGAGGTCGGCAGGCAGCTGGAGCAGGCCGGCGCCCAGTGCGCCGACGTCACGGTCCCACTGGACTACTCCCGGCCCACCGGCCGCACCATCACCGTTGCGCTGTCCCGGATCAAGGCCACCGACACCGCACACCGCGTCGGCCCGATCGTGTTCAACGACGGCGGCCCCGGCGGCCCCTCGCTCGCCAGCCCGGTAACCGCGCTGACGTCCATGCAGGACACCGCGCAGCGCTACGACCTGGTTGGCATGGACCCCCGCTTCGTCGGCCGCAGCACCCCGCTGGACTGCGGCTGGCCGGTCAGCACATCCCTCGTGTCGGCCGGGTTCACCCGGGCCAGCTTCGACCGGCAAGTCGCACATCAAAGGGACCTGGCGAGGCGCTGCGCCACCCGACACGGTGACGTGCTGCCTCACGTCACCACTCGCAACACGGCCCGCGACATGGATGTCGTGCGCGGCGTTTTGCGCGAGCGGAAAATCTCGTACCTGGGCTACTCGTACGGTACGTACCTGGGTACCGCCTACACCCAGATGTTCCCCGGCCGCCATGACCGGGTGGTGCTCGACGGGGCCATCAACCCGCTCGCCTACCAGCCCCGGATGCTCAAGGGCCAAGAGGCCACAGGGGAGCGGGTGTTGGCCGACTGGGCCGCCTGGGCCGCGCAGCACAACGCGACCTATGGCCTTGGCAACACCCGCGAGCAGGTGCTGCGCACCGTCCAGCGGACCACGCATGCTGCCAGCCAGCGTCCACTGGTGATCGGGTCAGGCCCGGACGCGTACCGGGTGGACGACACGACGGTGCCCATGGTGGTCTTCGCCGGCGCCGCCAGCGACCGCGACCCGGCCCGGCACACGCTCGCCGGCCAACTCTCGCTCCTCGCCCGGGCGGCGCGGGGCGAGAAGGTCGAGCCCACACCGGAACTGGCACGCGTCCTGGACTTCGCCCTGACCGGCGTCAGGTCGGCCAACGGCAGCGCGCAGACGGCGATCCTGTGCGGCGACGAGGCCGCACCGCGCGACCCCGAGGTGTACTGGCGCGATCTGGAGCAGATCCGCGCCCAGTACCCGCTGATGGGTCCGATGGCCAACAACGTCAACCCCTGTGCGTTTTGGCCGCACGCACCGCGTGAGGCCCCGGTCCGCGTGCAGCGCGACGCCGCAGCCTTGATCGTGGCCGCCACCGGCGACCCGCGTACCCCGTACACGGGCAGCAAGGCGCTGCGCGGCATGCTGCCCAGTTCCCGGCTGTTGACCGTGGAGGGGGCCAACCAGCACGGGCTGTTCGGGGAGTACGGCAATGCGTGCGTGGACGCGCGGGTGAACGCGTATCTGCGCTCGGGCAAGCTGCCCGCGGCGGATCTGAGCTGTCAAAAGTGACCTGGCCTGGCCCTTGGCCTGGCCCTTGACCTGGTCCCTTGGTCCCTCGACCCGGGTGACCCGGTTGACCCGGGTGACCGGTTGGGCCGGGCTCGGGCCCGGCGGGGTGAGCGTTCGGGTGCGGGGGTCAGTCCAGCCGTTCGAACTGCAACGCCAGCCCGTCGAGGAGCGCCGTGAGCCCCGTCTCGAACGCCCCTTGATCCACGTGTTCCTGGCGGTCGGCCAGCAGATGCGCCTGGCCCAGATGCGGATAGGCCGCCGGGTCGTACGCGTCGGGGTCGTCCACGAAGCCCCGGGCGAAGGAGCCAAGCGCGGACCCGGCGACGAAGTAGCGCATCAAGGCTCCCACCCGCGTCGCCTGGGCGGGGGGCCACCCCGCCCGCACCATCGCACCGAATACCGCGTCGGCCATCCGCAAACCCGTGGGGCGCCGGCCAGGGCCCTGGGCGAGTAGCGGCACGATGTTGGGGTGTGCGGTCAGCGCCGCGCGGTAGGAGCGGGCCCACTCAAGAAGCGCCGTGCGCCAGTCGCCGGGGCCGTCGAACATCGATAGATCGACCTGGGCGACCACCGAGTCCGCGACCGCGTCCAAGATCTCGTCCTTGGTCGGGAAGTGGTTGTACAAGGAGGGCCCGCTGACGCCCAAGTCGGCAGCGAGCCGCCGGGTTGAGACCGCCTGAAGCCCCTCCGCATCAACGATGGACAGGGCGGCCGTGACGATTCTCTCGCGGCTCAGCAGGGGCTTGCGGGGGCGGGCCATGCGCCACATAGTAGAGCCCGCTGGCATAAAACTAGCACCGTTAATTAAATGGGGTGGCGATGTGAACCTGGAGCTCACCGAGGAGCAGACCGCCGTGCGACGGTTGGCCAAGGACTTCGTCGATCGGGAGATCACGCCGCACGCGGTGGAGTGGGACCGAGCCGAAAGCGTGGACCGGGCCGTGGTGCACAAGCTCGGCGCGCTGGGCTTCCTCGGCCTCACCATTCCCGACCAGTACGGCGGCTCCGAAGGCGACCATCTCGCCTACGCCTTGGTCACCGAGGAGCTCGGGCGCGGTGACTCGGCGGTGCGCGGCATCCTCTCGGTCTCGCTCGGCCTGGTCGCCAAGTCCATCGCGGCCTGGGGGAGCGAGGAGCACAAGCAGGAGTGGCTGCCCAGGCTGTGTTCGGGCGAGGCCGTGGGCTGCTTCGGGCTCACCGAGCCCGGCACCGGCTCCGACGCCGCGAACCTCACCACCCGGGCGGTCCGCGACGGCGATGCGTATGTGATCGACGGCAGCAAGATGTTCATCACCAACGGCACCTGGGCCGATGTGGTGCTGCTCTTCGCCCGCACCGGCGGCGAGCCCGGCCACCGGGGCATCAGCGCCTTTTTGGTACCCACCGATACGCCGGGCCTGAGCAGGCGCGAGATCCACGGCAAGCTGGGGCTGCGCGGCCAGACCACCGCCGAACTCGTCCTGGAGGGCGTACGGGTGCCGGCATCGGCCATGATCGCCGCCGAGGGCAAGGGCTTCTCGGTGGCGATGTCCGCGCTCGCCAAGGGCCGGATGTCGGTCGCGGCGGGCTGCGTGGGCATCGCGCAGGCATGTCTGGATGCGGCAGTGGCGTACGCCGGGGAGCGTGAGCAGTTCGGGGGCCGAACCATCGCCCACCACCAGCTCGTTCAGGAACTGCTCGCCGATATCGCCGTGGACGTGGACGCGGCCCGGATGCTGACCTGGCGGGTGGCCGACCACATCGAACGCGGACTGCCGTTCGCCACCGAGTCGTCGGTGGCCAAGCTGTACGCCAGCGAGGCGGCGGTGCGGTGCGCGAACAACGCGCTCCAGGTCTTCGGCGGTTACGGCTATATCGACGAGTACCCGGCGGGCAAACTCCTGCGAGATGCCCGCGTCATGACTCTTTACGAGGGCACCAGCCAGATCCACAAGCTGCTGATCGGCCGTGCGCTCACCGGGGTCTCCGCGTTCTGAGCGCACCAGCGGCGCGGCGCAGGCCACGGGCCCCGGACCTTGGGCCGCTGGCCCTAAGCGCTCGCTCAGCCGCACGGTATGGTGTGCCTCCCGTCCGCGGAGAGCCCGCAGACGGCTGGCAGAGCGGGGCCGTCCATGAGCGTGCAGGCGCAGCAGTCCAAGGAGGAGTGGGCCGACGTCGCTCCGGACGCCGCCCGACGACTGGTGATCGCGGCAGTGCAGGCGTTCGCCGAGCGCGGCTATCACGCCACCACCACCCGCGACATCGCCGGCCGCGCTGGCATGAGCCCCGCCGCGCTCTACATCCACTACAAGACCAAGGAAGAGCTGCTCTACCAGATCAGTCTGGTCGGCCATCGGCTCGCACTCAGCATCCTGGAGCGCCCCGCGCTGGCAGTTGGCAGCCCGGCCGAGCGGCTGGCCGACGCCGTACGCTCCTTCGTCCGCTGGCATGCCGAACACCACACGACCGCGCGGGTGGTGCAGTACGAACTGGATGCGCTAGGCCCCGAACACCGCGCGGAAATCGTCGGCATGCGACGGGCGACGGATGCCGCGGTACGGAAGATCATTGAGGACGGCGTGCGGTCCGGGGACTTCGACGTTGCCGATGTGCCCGGTACGACGCTTGCCGTCCTCTCGCTTTGCATCGATGTGGCCCGCTGGTTCAGCGACGACGGCCACCGCGGCCCGGACGAGGTCGGAGAGCTCTATGCGGGCCTGGCCCTGCGCATGGTGGGCGTCGCGCCGGCGCACTAGCCATCGCTGGTGATCAGTCGAGCCATCGCTGATGGTCAGTCGCTATGCCCCCGGGCGGGGTCGGCGGCCCCGATCAGGGAAATGATCGCGGCGTCGGTGCTGCCGGCCTCGGCGGCCGTCCGGCCCGCCCGCCTCTGGGCCGTACGGGCCGTAAGGGCGATACGGGCCGCCCGGGCCGACCGGGAGCCGCGCACCACGCGCCACCCTGTCGGCCGTGCTGGTCCTACGCGTTGGCCAGGGCCTTCCGTACGCCGTCGGTGACGCCCGGCAGGTCACCGGTCGGGGCCGCCCACCGATGCAGGTCGTGTTCGGTCAGGATGAGTGGCCCGGTCTCGGCGACGGTGACGGCGAAGTTGAACTGGCGGGTGGTGGTGCCGCGGCTGTTCTCGTAGTCGAAGTGCCCGAGGTAGCGGTCTACGGAGGAGACGGTCAGGCCGGTCTCTTCTCGTGTCTCGCGGCGGGTCGCGTCCAGGATGTTCTCCCCGGCGTCCACGTGTCCGGAGGGGATCTCCCACAGGCCGCCCATGAAGTCGTCCGGCTTGCGGCGGACCAGGAGGATGCGGTCGGCGTCGGTGACGACGGCCGCGGCCACGAGGGTGGTGATGCCTTCGGCTTCGGCCTCCTCGGCCAGAGTTCGGGCGAGGTCGGAGGTCACGGTCACAGAAGCTCCTTGTGGTGTTCGCTGACCTTCCTGGCCGCGCTGACGTACTGCTCGGCCAGGTCCAGATCCTGTTCACGGTGCCAGACGGGCAGCTTGATCGTGTGCGTGTGCGCCTTCTCGGCGATGGGGAAGTCTCCGGGCCGGCAGCGGCTGTGGGTGTTCGGGTAGCCGGGGAAGAGGTAGGAGGGGTGGGAGGGATGCTGGTAGAGAGGGAGCTGGTTCAGGGGGCGGGTGGAGCCGGGCAGGTCGAACTCGGTCGCGCCTTCCGCTACGAGGGCCTCGTGGAACCGGTCGGTGGGCAGGCCGCCGAGTTGGTCGGGCTGGTAGGTGGCCGTCAACGCGTACCAGGACGACTTCACTCCCTCGGGCACGGGGGTGACTTCCAACGCGGGTACCTGGCTGAGCTCGCGGGTCAGGTAGGCGGCGATCTCCTCGCGGCCGGCGAGGTAGGCGTCCAGACGGGTGAGCTGGTCGTGGGCGAGGGCGGCGGCCAGGGGGTGGATGCGGAGCTTGAGGCCGGCCCCGGTGACCGCGTACCGTGCGAGCGGATGGCCTTGCGGGATCTCCTTCCTGGCCCGCTTGTTGTAGTGCGCGAACGTCAGGATTCGGTAATAGGTGTCGTCGTCGTCCGTGAGGACGAAGCCGCCCTCACCGCCGGATAACGGCTTGGGACCGTTGAGGGAGAAGGCCCCGGCCAGGCCGAACGTGCCGACCTTCTGCCCGCCGTGGCTCGCTCCGTGGGCGTGTGAGCCGTCCTCCAGCAGGTCGAGGTCGCAGTCCTTGGCCAACGCAGTGAGGCCGGTCATGTCGGCGGGCTTGCCCCACAGGTGGGTGACCATGATGGCGCGGGTGCGGGGGGTGATCAGCTCGGCCACCCGGGCGGGGTCGATGTTGCCGGCCGGGAGCGTCTCGCACAGGATCGGGGCCGCGCCGAGGTGGAACAGCGGCGAGGCGGTGGCGTGGAAGGTCCAGGCGGGGACGATGACCTCGTTGCCGGGCTGGATGCGTGCGGCCCAGTAGGAGGCGTGCAGGGCGGCGGTGCCGGAGCTGGTGGTGATCGCGTGCCGTGCGCCGAAGTAGTCCTGGAGGGCGTCTTCCAGGTCCGCGACGATCCCGGACCGGCCGGGGACGGAGACGGCCGAGTCCAGCTGGGCGAGCACCTTCGCGCGGGTGATGTCGTCGATCGGGGGCCAGGTGAAGTGGGGGCCGCTGTTGGCGACGGCCGGAGTGCCGCCGAGGAGGGCGAGGGGGCTGGTCACAGCATCTCCTTGGGGTCGATGTAGCGGCCTGCCGTCTTGGACTCGTAGCAGGATGCGATGAACGCGGCGTGAGCCAGGTGCTGTTCGGGGCCGGAGACGTTGGGCCGTTCTCCGTCCAGGACCCGGCAGAAGTAGTCGATCTGTGCGGTGGCGACGCTGGGAGCGTACGGGCGGGTCAGCTCCTCCACGACCGTGCCGTCCAGGGCGAGCCGCTGGACCGATCCCTTCGTCAGCACCACCGAGCCGGCCGTCCCGACGACCCGCAGGAACTCCGTCTTCGGCGCCATCCAGCGGGACAGGACGAGCGATCCGTACAGGCCGGAGGCGTAGCCGAGTTGGACGACGGCGGTGTCCTCCGCGTCGTACCCGCCTTCGGGAAGGGCGGTGGTGGAGAACTCCGCGATGACCCGGCTGGGCAGGCCGAAGTACCACAGCAGTAGGTCGATCAGGTGGTAGCCCATGTCGATGATGCAGCCGCCACCGGCCTGCTTGAGGCCCCCGCGCCATCCGGCGCCGGGGTTGGGCGTGTGGAACGAGTAATGCCCGCCGACCAGGAACGCGGTCCCGATCTGGTCCAGCATGCCGGCCACGCTGGTGTAGATCGGGTTGAACCGGCGCTGGAGCGTCACCATCAGCTCCATCCGCCCGTCGTGGCAGATCCCGGCCAGTTCACGCGCCTCCTTGACGGAGGTGGCGAACGGCTTCTCCTTGAGGACGTGGACGTTAGCGGCGGCGCACACCTCGATCACCGCGCGTCCGGCGTGGTGGGGGACGGCGACGATTACGAAGTCAGGGGCCGTCTCGGCCAGGAGGTCACTCGCCCGGGCGAAACCGGGCACCCCCAGGGTGTCCGCTCGGTCGTGCAGGATGTCCGGGTTGTTGTCGCATACCGCGACGAGTTCGGCCCGGCTGGAGCCGAGCAGGCCGGGCACGTGATCCTCGGCGGCCTGGTGACCCAGGCCGATGATCGCAGCGCGTCGTTTCATGCGCGTCCGCCTTCCACATCAGGGAGGAACGTGTCGAGGAACGACGAGTACAGCGCTAACTCGGCGTCCGGCCATAGGTGTTAGCCGTAGTCCTGGGGTTGTCCCGCCCGTACGCGCGATAGCCTGGCGGTCACCGTCGATGATGGGATTGCTCCCATGGACGACCCGATTCGGCATCCCCTCGCCTATGCCCGCTTCTTAAGCGGCTGGTCTCAGAGCGACCTCGTAGGGCGCTTGCACCGCGCTGCCGCGATGCGGCCCGAGGGTCTCCGCTCGGGCACCGACAAGGCGGCCGTCAGCAAGTGGGAGAACGGCCGCAAGACGCCGAGCATCGAATCCCAGCTCCTGATCGCGGACGCCTTCGACGTGCCCATCTGCGACCTGGAGCGGTATCCGTGGCCCCACTGGCTCCCGGGCCGGGACGACCCGGCGCCGCTCGGGGCGGCGTACACCGTCCAAGCACTTCGAGATGCACAGAGAGCCACGATGAACCGCGAACGCCGTACCTTCCTGACTTACAGCGCGCTCGCCCTTGCCGGGCTGGCCTCCCAGTGGGCCGCGCTCGAACCCGACCGCCTCACCACCGCACTCGGTGGGCGCCGCGTCGATGATCAGCTCGTGGACTGGCTGGAGGACACCAGCACCCGACTGACCGCCCTGCCGACCGAGCAGCGCCAGCACACCATCAAGCTGATGGACGCCCACCTCGCCACCGTGACCGATCTCCTCGAAGGCACCCGCTACAGCGAGGCCACCGGCCGCCGCCTGCACCGCCTGGCGGCCTCCGTCTCCAGTGCCTGCGGCTGGTACCGCTTCGACCAAGGCGCGCACTACCCGGCCGGCAAGCTGTGGAACGCCGCTCTCACGAACGCGCACACCGCCCGCGACCGGGATCTCGGGGCCGGGGTCCTGTCCGACTTCGCCTACCAGTCGATCTGGCTCGACCAGCCCGAATCCGCCGTAGAACCCCTGAGCCAGGCCCTGATCCACACGAGGCACCCCACAGCCCGCTCGCTGCTGCACCTGCGCAGGGCACGAGCCCACGCCGCCCTTGGGGCCGCTGCCGACTGCCATCGCGACCTCGCCGCCGCCGAGACCGCCCTGCTGACCAAAGCGGCCGACCCCGCACCGGGCTGGTGTCGGTGGATGAGCACGGCGGATCTGGCCGTTGACTCCGGCCGGTGCCTCCTCGACCTCGGCCGTGCCGAGGAGGCCCGAGCCCGCATTGACGAGGGCCTGACCCTGCTGCCCCGTGCCCGGGACAAGACGCGTGGCGTCTTCCGAACCTACGAGGCACGCAGCCTCCTCCAAGCCCGCGAGGTCGAACAGGCCCTCATCGTCAGCACCGAGTCATTCGACCTCGCCACCCGCATCGGCGCCAACCGATGTGTCACCCTGGTCCGCGAACTCGCCCCCGCCTTCAAGCCCTACCAGAAGGTGGACGGCGTCCCCGAGTTCCTCGAACGACTACGGACCGCCTGAGAGCTACCCGAGGCCCACGCCGCCGCCGGCCAGCGCTGGCGGAAAGTGTTTTGGTCGCAACGCTTTCCGGACTCGCGTTCACCTCCCGCGCTACGGCTCTTCGCCGAGCATCTGCTCCAGTTGCTCGGCGCACGCGGGGTCATGCTCGCGGATGCGTCGGAACCGCTCGGCTCGCAAGCACCGGCCAGTATTCCCGGCTTGCCTCTGTCACGCCGTCGAGTTCCTCCGCGACGTCGCTGACGTCACGGCCGCCGGCCGCGTCGAGCACCCTGCGGATGGTCTTTGGCCCGCCGCCGGACTTCCGCCCGCAGCTCCGGCCGCGTGATTCTGACGGACCGCAGAACACGAGGACCTCGGCGATCACACCGCCGGGGCCCTGTTATGGCTTCCGGCCGCATCTCGGCCGACCCGCACTTCAGCGGTTCAGAATCAAGACATGGGGGCATTCGGACTCTTATCCGGGTCACGCCCCATGATCATTCCGTAGCGTTCAATTCGTCTGCATTACCGGCGAGCCCGGCTACGCAGACCGACCATGCGGACGAACGACACGGGCTCTTCTTCCTACTCCGGAACGCGTACCCGCCTATCGTGCAGCCGCAGTCCGGTGGCCGGCATCGCGCCAGTCGGTCCGCACCCGGCGATGCTCACGTCGAACATGAGGGGCGCACGATCGGCGCCGGAGGCTGGCGACCGCAGTGCCGGGACGTCGCCCGCAGTGGCATCGCGTTCGTGCGGTATCACGGTCTGCCGCGAGCTACGAGCCCGGGCATCGCCCCGTCCGCTTCTTCCCGGCCGCGTGATCACGCACCTCGACGGCACCCGGGAAGCCACGTGACCGGCCGCCTACCGCGCCGCGCTTACCAGGAGAAGCGGCTGACCGACTCGGCCACGCACACCGGCCGGTCGCCGCCCTCGCGTTGGATCGTGACCACCGTGGTGAGCTGAACGCCCGCCTTGACCTCGGCGGCCTCCGCGATGGTGGCCGAGGCGCGCAACCGGGAGCCGACCGGCACCGGGGCGGGGAACCGGACCTTGTTCACCCCGTAGTTGACACCCATTCGCACCCCTTCGACGCGCATGAGCTGTGGAACGAATGCGGGCAACAACGACAGCGTGAGATACCCGTGCGCAATGGTCGAGCCGAACGGCCCGGCCGCGGCCTTCTCGGGGTCCACATGAATCCACTGGTGGTCCCCGGTCGCTTCCGCGAACAGATCGATACGCCGCTGGTCGATCTGCCACCACTGGCTGGGCCCGAGCGGTACACCGATCGCGGCCCGCAACTCATCGAGCGAGGTGAAGATCCGGGGTTCTGTCATGCTCATGCCTTTCGTGGTGCCACGCCGCGGCGCCATGCCCTGGTGCCATGCCGTCGTGCCATGCGGTGGTAGCGGCGCAAGCCCTGGCGCGGTGATCACCCCACGCCGACGTGGCGCGGACTAAGCGCTTGCTCAGCATGCTGACCGGGGCGTGAGCTGTCAACGCGAAACCGCCTGCGTCGCACGGCCACGCCCGCACGCGTGCCGGCGTGGCCGTCAGCGCACGCCGGCCATGGCCGGTGCCCCGGTCGGAGCGCTCGGTCGCGGCACCACGATGCCGCAGCCCGCACAGACGGGTCCCGGCTCCCAGGCGCGGCCGGCGAGTCGGTGCCGGATCATCCGTTCCTTACCGCAGATGGGGCAGCCGGCGCGCGGACCATCCTCCGCCTCCATGGCCGCGATGACTTGCCGCAGCACCTGCGGCAGTGGCGCGTGGGGATGGGTTTCCGGGTCGGCGCACCGTACGACCTCGCAGCCGCCCCAGGTCAGCCGGTGCCAGTCGTCCACGGCGCCCGGCTGACGTACTCCGTCATGCTTCTCTCGTCTGCGGCGGGCGGCGAACTCCGCCTCGTACGCGAGCCACACCTCCCGCGCCTCCTCAAGCTCTTCCAGCGCCGTTACGAGCCGCGCCGGGTCGGGATCACGGTCACCAGGCCGCATCCCGGTACGGACACACAGATGGTGCCAGGTAGCGCGGTGCCCATAAGGGGCAAACCGCTCCAGGCATTTTCGTAGTGAAGTGCGCCGCAACGCGACGCTGTTGTGTGGATCGCGAACCTCTCGTGCCAGTGCTCTGAAACCGGCCAAGGCATCCCACCTCCGACATGCGGACCAGACCCGATGCCTCATGGACGTGGCCCGCCGCGATTTGGCTCCATCTTTCAGCTTTGTCGTTCCCAGGAGCACCGTCCGTCTCGTGGCTCACACAGGAATTGGTTCCAGGTGAGCGCATCGACACGCTCGTCGCTGACGGCGTTCCACCGGGCGCCGTCGCCGCCGCGCTGACGCTCAACGGCCCCGTTCGTGCCGCCGTTGCCGCGGGCCGCGGGTACCACCGCACCGGAGCTGCTCGCCGGCCCCTGCCGCGAGTGCGCGGCGCACCCCGACCCCGCCGGCCGGTCGGGCCGGGACGCCGAGTTCGCCGGCATCCGCCCATCGAAGGCCCGGCACTGAACCCGCGTACAGCAGCGACCGGTCTGGCCGCTACAACCGCTACAACGACTTCGTCGGCGGCTACCCCCAGCCATGAGTGGCAAACCGAGGTGCTTCTTGTCGATGAGCGAGCGTGTGCGGCGAACGCCGGGCCTGAACTCGCCAAGCGGGGCGGGCTCCACCGGTCGGTGAAGCCCGCCCCGCTATGCCCGATCACGGCGTGGGAGACCGGCACAGCGCTGGACGCCCCGACGCCGGGCCGCCCCCGTACTCCCGCTCTGCTGGGCCCTTTCGCCAGGACATACCGACCGGTTAGTCTGTCCTGGTTGCGCCGCACACCTGAGCCGATCGGGCGGCGTCGGCGCGTGCTTGGCGGCGCGTACGGGCCGTAGCGCCGGTCCGCACGGAACCGAGGGACCCGGGAGGGGCAGATCGTGGACACCATGCGGGACGCGGGAGTGGTCGTGACCGGCGCGGGCGGCGGCATCGGTGCCGCACTCGCCCGCGGCTTCGCCGCTCGTGGCGCCCGAGTCGTGATCAACGACCTCGACCCCGACAAGGCGAAGGCCGTGGCCGACGAGATCGGCGCAATCGCCGTGCCCGGGGACGCCTCCGGCGTGGTGCCCGCCGCGCGGGACGCGCTCGGCGGCAGCATCGATGTCTTTTGCGCCAACGCGGGCGTCGCCCCCACCGGCGGTCCCGAAGCCGTCGATGAGCTGTGGGCGGCGGCCTGGGACGTGAACGTCATGGCACACGTTCGCGCGGCCCGCGAACTGGTGCCCGACTGGTTGGAGCGGGGCAGTGGCCGCTTCGTCTCCACCGTTTCCGCTGCCGGGCTGCTCACCATGGTCGGCTCCGCCCCCTACAGCGTCTCCAAACACGCCGCGTACGCCTTCGCCGAATGGCTGGCCGCCACCTACCGGCATCGGGGCATCCGCGTGCACGCCATCTGCCCGCAGGGCGTACGTACGGACATGCTGGCCGGCACCGGCAGCACCGGCGAACTGGTGCTCGCGCCCACCGCCATCGAACCGGACGAGGTGGCCGACGCCCTGTTCCACGGCATCGCCGACGAGCGATTCCTGATCCTGCCGCACCCGGAGGTCGCCGGCTACTACGCCGCCCGGGCCACGGCGCCCGACCGCTGGTTGGAGAGCATCAACCACCTTCAGCAAAAGGTCGAGCGGCTTTCGCACGGGCCCGGCAGGTGACCCATGCCGCACCGCTCGTACGTCCATGACGCCCGCCCTGAACCCCGAATGCCTGCCCCCCGAACCCCTGACGGCCCGAAGGACGCCAGCCGACCCGATGAGGAGCCGCTGATGACCTCCTACCAGGACCAACCCTGGCTGGCTCAGCTCAATGATGCGCAGCGCCGCCCGGTGCGGCCCCGGCCCAGCGTGCTGGACGCCTTCCGGGATGCCGTCCGCGCGGCGCCCGAACGCACCGCGCTGGCCTACTTCGACGGGCGGCTGAGCTACCAGGAGGTGGACCGGCTCTCGGATGCGCTCGCCGGACACCTGGCCGCGCATGGCTTCCGGCCCGGCGAGCGGCTGGCCGTGGTGTTGCAGAACTCGCCGCACTTCGTGCTCACCCTGCTCGCCACCTGGAAGGCCGGCGGCATAGCGGTGCCGGTCAACCCGATGTACAAGACGGCCGAGTGCGCGCACGTCCTGGCCGACGCCGAGGTGAGCGCGCTGGTGTGCGCGGACCGGGCGTGGGAGGCGTATCTGCGCGCGGCTGCGGGGGACGCGCTGGTGCGCATCGTGCTCACGGCCTGTGAGACGCAGTTGCAAAGCCGCAACGACCTTCGAGTGCTGCCCGCCGACCGGCTACCCGTCCCCGGCGACACCACCGACCTGCTGGCCGCAGCGCGCGGCGAGGCCGTGCCACCCACCGTGCCCTCGCCCGCCCCTGGCGACACGGCACTCATCTGCTACACCTCCGGCACCAGCGGCACGCCCAAGGGCGCCATCAACTCCCATGGCAACCTGGCCTACAACGCCGAGCGGCAGCACATCGGGCACGGTCTGCCGGCCGGCTCCACCTACTTCGCGCTGGCCCCGCTCTTCCACATCACCGGCCTGGTCTGCGAGTTGTCCACCTGCTTCGTGGCGGCCGGCACGCTGGTCCTGGCGTACCGCTTCGAGGCGGGCGTGGTGCTCGACGCGTTCACCGAACACCGCCCCGCGTACACCGTCGGCCCCGCCACCGCCTACATGGCGCTGATGGCGCGACCGGATGCCACCCGAGACCACTTCGCCTCCTTCGAGATGCTCTCCTCCGGCGGGGCACCGCTGCCGCCCGCCCTAGTGGACGCCTTCCAGGCACGCTTTGGCCCGTATCTGCACAACGGCTACGGGCTCACCGAGTGCAGTGCCCCGTGCGCCAGCGTCCCGCCCGGCCGCCGGGCACCCGTCGATCCCGTCTCGGGCACGCTGGCGGTGGGCGTTGCCGGGCCCGACACCGTGGTGCGCATCTTGGACGAGGAGGGTGCCGAGGTGCCGTTCGGGGAGCCGGGCGAGATCGCCGTGCGCGGCCCGATGGTGGTCAGCGGCTACTGGCGCAGGCCCCGGGAGAGCGAGGCCGCCATTCCCGGCGGCGAACTGCGCACCGGCGACGTGGGCTTCATGGATCGGGACGGCTGGCTGTACGTCGTGGACCGCAAGAAGGACATGATCAACGCGTCTGGCTTCAAGGTCTGGCCCCGCGAGGTGGAGGACGTGCTGTACACCCATCCGGCGGTGCGGGAGGCGGCCGTCGTGGGCGTGCCCGACGCCTACCGTGGCGAGTCGGTGAAGGCGTACGTCAGCCTGCGGCCCGGGCACGCGCCGGAGCCGGCAGATCTGGTCGCCTACTGTGAGCGACGCCTCGCGGCATACAAATATCCCCGCGTGGTGGAGATCCTGCCTGAGCTGCCCAAGACGACGAGTGGGAAGATCCTCCGGCGGGAACTGCGCGCCGAAGCGTGAGGCACCCGCCGCGGCGCGCGCCGCGTGGCGGGGACCAATGGCGGCGATGCCATGAGGAAACGGAACGAGGGGTAGGTGGCGGTGATGGCCAAGGCGACAGGCGGCGACGCGAGAGCGGTACCGGTGCCGCAGCGGTTGCTCGACGCCGCCACCAAGCTCTTCGCCGAGCGCGGCTATGACCGCACCTCAGTACAGGAGATCGTGGAAGCGGCCGGCGTCACCAAGGGCGCGCTCTACCACTACTTCGGCTCCAAGGACGATCTGCTGCACGAGGTGTACGGGCGAGTGCTGCGACTCCAGCAGGAGCGGCTCGATGCGCTCGCCGGCGCCGACGCTCCGGTGGAGCGCCGGCTGCGGGACGCCGCCGCCGACGTCGTGGTCACCACCATCGAGAACCTGGACGACACGAAGATCTTCTTTCGGTCGATGCACCAGCTCAGCCCCGAGAAGCACAAGCAGGTACGGGCGGAACGGCGCCGCTACCACGAGCGGTTCCGGGCCCTGATCGAGGAGGGCCAGCGGTCGGGCGTCTTCAGCGCCGACACCCCCGCCGACCTGGTGGTGGACTACCACTTCGGCTCCGTCCACCACCTGGGCACCTGGTATCACCCCGATGGTCCACTCACCCCGCAGCAGGTCGCCGACCAGTTGGCGGACCTGCTGCTACGAGCCCTGCGCCCGTAGCAGCGGCGCGGGCCCACGGCCTTGCCACCGTGGGCCGCGTCGATCCGCGTGCCGCCGCAGCTCGCGTACCGCTTAACTCCTGCCGCCGCAGCTCGCGTACCGCTTAACTCCTGCCGCCGCAGCTCGCGTACCGCTTAACTCCTGCCGCCGCCGCTCGCGTACCGCTTAACTCCTGCCGCCGCCGCTCGCGTACCGCTTCAGCCCGCGTATCGCTTGAGCTCTCGGCGCGCCAGCGACCGCTGATGTACCTCGTCGGGGCCGTCCGCGAGCCGTAGGGTGCGGGCGGCGGCCCACAGCTCGGCCAGCGGGAAGTCCTGCCCGACCCCACCGCCACCGTGCAACTGCACCGCCTGGTCGATGATGTCGGCGACGGTGCGCGGGGTGGCGATCTTGATGGCCTGGATCTCCGTGTGCGCGCCCCGGTTGCCGACCGTGTCCATCAGCCAGGCGGTCTTGAGGACCAGCAGCCGCAGCTGCTCCACGCTCACTCGGGCGTCCGCGATCCAGGATTGGACCTGGCTCTGCGCGGCGAGCGGCTTACCGAAGGCCGTACGGTCCAGGGCGCGGCGGCACATCAGCTCGATGGCCCGCTCAGCCATGCCGATCAGCCGCATGCAGTGATGAATGCGACCGGGGCCGAGCCGGGCCTGGGCGATGGCGAAGCCGCCGCCCTCCTCGCCGATCAGATGGTTCACCGGCACCCGCGCCCGGTCGAAGACGATCTCCGCGTGCCCACCGTGGTAGTGGTCCTCGTAGCCGTAGACCCGCATCGCCCGGCGGACCTCGACCCCCGCCGTGTCCCGCGGCACCAGCACCATGGACTGCTGGCGGCGAACGTCCGCGCCTTCGGGGTCGGTCTTGCCCATGACGATGAAGACGTGGCAGTTTGGACTCATCGCACCGGAGATGTACCACTTGCGGCCGGTGATGATGTACGCGTCGCCATCGCGCTCGATGCGGGTCTCGATGTTGGTGGCGTCCGACGAGGCCACATCGGGCTCGGTCATCGCGAACGCGGACCGGTTCTCGCCCTCAAGAAGCGGCTTGAGCCAGCGCCTCCGCTGCTCATCGGTGCCGAACTCGGTGAGCACCTCCATGTTCCCGGTGTCCGGCGCGGCGCAGTTCAGCGCGGTGGGAGCGAGCTGCGGGCTCCGGCCGGTGATTTCCGCGAGCGGCGCGTACTGCGCATTGGTCAGCCCTGCCCCGTACTCGGTGCCGGGCAAGAAGAGGTTCCACAGCCCCTGGTGGCGCGCCTCGCGCTTGAGGTCGGTCACCACCGGGGGCTGCGCCCAGGGGTCGGCCTGCGCGGCGCGTTGCTCGTGAGCGACGGCCTCGGCCGGGTAGACGTGCTCGTCCATGAAGGTCAGCAGCTTCTCGCGGAGCTCTGCGGTGCGGGCGTCGTACGCGAAGTCCATGGCGGTGCTAGCCCTCCTGAAGGGTGGTGAGGCCGTTCTCGACGAGCAGCGGGACCAGGGCGCCGATCCGGTCGAACCCGGCGCCTACGGTCTGTCCGAGGGTGTAGCGGTAGTGGATGCCCTCCGCGATCACCGCGAGCTTGAAGAACGCGAACGCGGCATACCAGGCGATATGGCTGACATCGCGGCCCGAGCGCTCCGCGTAGCGCGCGATCAGTTCGGCGGCCTCCGGGTGCCCGGGCGCCCCGCGCGTGGTGCTGAGCGGGGAGTCGGGGAATTCGGGCTGCTCGGTGTACATCACCAGCAGGCCCAGGTCCGAGAGCGGGTCGCCGAGTGTGGACATCTCCCAGTCGAGGACGGCCGTGATGGTGCGGTCGGCGCCGACCAGGACGTTGTCCAGGCGGTAGTCACCGTGCAGCACGGTGGGCGCGGGCGACGGCGGCACGGCGTGGGTCAGCTTCTCGCGCAGCGCGTCGATGCCGGGCAGCTCCCGATTCTTAGAGGCCGCCAACTGCTTGCCCCAGCGGCGCAGTTGGCGCTCCAAATAGCCATCGGGTCGGCCGAAGTCGGCGAGGCCCACCGCGGTCGGGTCCACCGTGTGCAGCTCGACGAGCGTGTCCACGAGGTCGAGCAGGAGGGCTCGGGTGCTCTGCGGGCCTAGCGCGGCGAGCTGCTTGGCGCTGCGGTACGGGGTGCCGGCGACGTACTCCATGACGTAGAACGGCGAGCCGGTCACCGACTCGTCCGTGCACAGCGCCAGCGGCTCGGGCACCGGCACGCCGGTCGGATGTAGGGCGCTGATCACCCGGTATTCGCGTGCCATGTCGTGCGCGGTGGCCAGCACATGGCCCAGCGGCGGACGCCGCAGGACCCAGCGCGCGGTGCCGTCGCTGATGGCGTAGGTGAGGTTGGACCTGCCGCCCTCGATCAACTCGGCGCGCAGCGGGCCGTCCACAAGCCCCGGTCGCTCGCGGTCCAGATACGCGCGCACCCCCGCCAGGTCCACTCCTGGGGGTGCCGGATGCGTCGGGTGCGCTGGGTCGCCGGCTGCGGGAGTGCCGGAAGGTGGGGTGCCAGCGCTCATTGAGTCTTCCTCCGGAGGGTCGGGGACAGGGGCACACTTCAGCGACCGCTTCATAATACCGACCAGTCGGTATGGAGTCCAGTGCTTCTGGCGGCCTTCTGGCGGCCTGGGTACGTTGCCGCACCCGGCGCGAGCGCGGCTAGGCGGGAGAGGACGGGGAAGGGGGGAAGGCGGGGGAGGCGGGAAGCGGGCAGACAGCAGGGCCGTGCTGGCGCGCGTCGTTGTCACCCGGTGCGGCTCATGCGTGGCAGGCCACCGGGCGACCGCCGTTGAGCACGGCCATCTCCGCGAACGCCGCTCCCGCGTCCAGCGGGGTGCCCGGCGGCAGCCCGTCGAGTTCCGCGTACGCCCGATGCAGGTTGGCGACCAGGCGCTCGCTCTCCCGCAGCGTGCCGAACTCGCCGAGGTCCGCTTCCCGCGCAACCTCCAGCGGGGGGCGGCCCGCCGCGTGGCCCTGTGCGGCCACCTCGGCCACGTATCGCAGGTAGCGCTCGATGGTGTCGTACACATCGGGTCCTGTGATCGGCCCGTGTCCGGGCACGATCGTCTCCGCACCCAGGGCCCTGAGCTGCTCGATAGCGCTGAGTGAGCCGGCGAGCGAGCCCATCAAAACGAACGGGGTGCCGCCGTGAAAGACGAGATCGCCGGTATAGACGACGCGCTGGTTCGGCAGCCACACGAGGGTGTCGCCGGTGGTGTGCGCGACGCCCGGGTGGATCAGCTGGATCTCGACCTCGCCGACGTGGAGCGCCATGGTGCCGGTGTATGTCAGGGTCGGCGCGGTGATGTGGATGTCGCCGAAGTCCACATCCGGCCAGATGGCGTGCAACTGGCGGCCGTTGGCGAGCGTTTCGGCGCGACAGGCGGTGTGTCCGACGATGGTGGCTTCGGGCAGGAACACTGCATTCCCGTAGGTGTGGTCGCCGTGGTGGTGAGTGTTCACCAGTACCTGCGGCAGCGGCGCCCCGCTGGCGAGAACGGCCTCACGCAGGGCGCGCGCCCTGCGCTCGGTGGCAGCGGTGTCGATCATCACTGTGGTGCGGCCGTCGCTGACGAATCCGGCGTTGTTCAGGCACCAGCCGCCATCCGGCTGGACGTACGCATGGGCTCCCGCCGCCAGTTGGACGGCATACGGCTCGGTGGCCGTCGCCCAGGTGGCGGCGTGTGCGCTGAGGCTGATGCTGGACATGCTGTCCTCCCGGGACCTTGCGATTCGGCGGGCTTAGCGTCGCAGCCCCGCACCGCGCCGGAAAGGGTGCCCCAGTACCAGCCGAGTCAGCCGCGCCAGCGGACCATAGGACCGGCTCGCGTCCAGGTCTCGTACGCCCGGGGGCACCCTTAAGCGCCGGCGTGCGCACGTTCGGTGGGGGACTCAAGTGCCGGGCAGGGGGCGCCCGTCGGGTCTTTGGCTGGTTTCGACTCGCCCCTTCGGCCGTGGCGCGGATGCCTACCGCAGCACCCCCGCGCCCAGCGCGCCAAGGACCACGGTGCACCAGGCGGCGGCCATGGCCGCCCGTGGGGACAGGGCCCGCGGCCGTGGTACGCCCATGGCCTGTATGCGGCGCTGCGCCACGGCCAAGAAGGCTAGCCAAAGGAGTGCGATGAGCGCCACCGCGAGAATCGCCACCGGCCGCGAACCACCCACCAACGCCTGCCGTCCGGCCAGCACACCCACCACGGCGCAGGTGAGCGTCGTACGCCGCCAGGCCATGCGGGTCCGCTCCGGTTGGAGGCCGGGGTCGCGGGTTGAGCGAGGCACTAGCTCGCCCAACCGAAGGCCACGACGAGCACCATCAGCACCGACAGCACGCCCACCGCGAGCGCCAGCACCGTAGGGAAGCGCGATACCGGCAAATCCTCGCCGCGACGCATCGCCCGCTCACAGCGAAGCCAGTGGTTGACGGCGCGCAGCGCACACAGCGCCCCGCCGATCAGCAGCGCGACGGCCAGGAGGGTCCGCAGCGGCCGGTCCTGGTCCGGTAGGAACTGGTCCACCGCGAAGCCGCCACCGATCAGCGCGAGCGCGGTGCGCAGCCAGGCGAGGAAGGTGCGTTCGTTGGCGAGCGAGAATCGATAGTCGGGCGTCTCTCCCTCGGCCCGCAGCCGGGCGGGGGCGAACCACAGCCGCACGCCCTCGCGCACGGCCTCCCGCCACCCGCGCCAGCCGCCAGCGGACGGGCGGGGATCATGCGAGGTCATGAGGGCACGGCATGATCGTTCATATTATCGAGCCTAGTGCCGGACCCGGCCCCCGGCCCTTCGAGGTCGGCCGCGCGCCCGAGCGCCGAGAAAGCCGCGGCTCTACCCAGGCCCTACTCAACTCCGTCCAAGGCCGCGCACACAGCCCCGCCCCGCCCCGGCCGCCCCGCCCCGCCCCGGCCACTCCGCCGCGTCATCGCCTCGCGCCCGCGTCACCGCCCCGCATCCGCTGCGCCCGCAGCACCGCCCCGCCCCGCGCCCGCGTCACCCCGCCCGCGTCACCGCTCCGCCACCCGCCGCGCGCATGGCCAGCAGCCGCTCGTACGCCTCTGCCCCGTCCGGCACCCACTCCCACACGTCCAGCTTGGCGGCCAACTCCGCATCCGTGAGGAAGGTGTGCCAGGCGACCTCCTCGGGCTGCGGATCGACCGGCAGGTCGCAGCGGACCTCGTAGATGCGGCACCACCACGACTGGCCGGGGCGCTCGTAGAGGAAGGAAAAGAGCGGTAGGGGCGCGGGCAGCCCACTGACACCGAGTTCCTCCTCGGCCTCGCGCAGCGCGGCTTCCTCGTACGACTCGCCCGCCCCGACCACCCCGCCCACAAACATGTCGTAAAGGGAAGGGAAAGCGAGCTTGCTGGCGGTGCGCCGATGCACGAAGATCCGGCCGGCGGCGTCCCTGGCCAGGATGAACACACAGCGATGCCGCAGCCCTCGCGCGTACACCTCGCCGCGTGGCGCCTGGCCCACCACCTCGTCGCGCTCGCTCACGACGTCCAGCACCTCATCCGCCGACCTGGGCATGTCATCAGCCATGCGGCCATCCAATCAGCAGCTCGCGCGGTGAGATGGCCTGCCCGGATGGTTGACGGCGTACCCGCTGGTAACGAGGATCGGGCAGACGGCGGGCACCGGGCCGGTCGCTGGTCACCGGGCAGATGCCGTAGCGACGGCCCTGACGAAGAGGGAAACCATGGCGTACGACGCGGATGTCATTGTGGTCGGGGCGGGGCTCGCAGGGCTCACCGCGACCGCCGAACTGGTGGACGCGGGGCGCACGGTGATCCTGCTCGACCAAGAGCCCGAGGCCTCGCTCGGCGGCCAGGCGCACTGGTCCTTCGGCGGTCTTTTCCTCATCAACTCTCCCGAGCAGCGACGGCTGCGCATCCGCGACAGCCACGAGTTGGCCTGGCAGGACTGGCTTGGCACGGCGGGTTTCGACCGGCCCGAGGACCGCTGGCCGCGCCGCTGGGCCGAGGCGTACGTCAACTTCGCGGCCGGCGAAAAGCGTGCCTGGCTGCGCTCGCACGGGGTGCGCTTCTTCCCCGTCGTCGGCTGGGCCGAACGCGGCGGCTACGACGCTACGGGGCACGGCAACTCCGTGCCCCGCTTCCACATCACCTGGGGCACCGGGCCCGCGCTGGTCGCCCCGTTCGAGCGCCGGGTCCGCGCGGGCGCGGCCCGGGGCCTGGCTCAGCTTCGGTTCCGGCACCGGGTCACCGGACTGTCGCGTACCGCGGGCGCCGTGGACACCGTCAGCGGCGAAATCCTGGCGCCCTCCACCGCCGAGCGCGGCACGCCCAGCGGGCGCGAGATCACCGGCGCGTTCGAGTTGCGGGCCCAGGCGGTGATCGTGACCTCGGGCGGCATCGGCGGCAACCACGAGTTGGTACGGCGCAACTGGCCCCGGCGGCTTGGCACCCCGCCCGAGCACATGATCTCCGGGGTGCCGGCGCATGTGGACGGCGAGATGCTGGGCGTCGCCGAGCGGGCCGGTGCCCGGCTGATCAACCGGGATCGGATGTGGCACTACACCGAGGGCATCGCCAACTGGAGCCCCATCTGGCCACAGCACGGCATCCGCATCTTGTCCGGCCCGTCACCGCTGTGGGTGGACGCGCTCGGCAAGCGCCTGCCAGTGCCGCTCTTTCCGGGCTTCGACACCCTCGGCACGCTCGAACACATCATGCGTACCGGTTACGACTACACCTGGTTCCTCCTCACCAGAAAGATCGTGGAAAAGGAGTTCACGCTTTCGGGCTCGGAGCAAAACCCCGATCTGACAAGCAAGAGCGTTCGCGAGGTACTCGCCCGGGCCCGCGGCGGGGCCCCATCGCCAGTGCAGGCGTTCATGGACCACGGCGAGGACTTCATCGTCGAGCGTTCGCTGACCAACCTGGTCCGTCGGATGAACGAGCTGACCGAGGCCGATCCACGACGCAGGTCCGGCGCGATCGACGAGGGCGAGCTGCGCCGCGAGATCACCGCGCGGGACCGCGAACTGACCAATAAGTTCACCAAGGACCTCCAGCTCACCGCCCTGCATGCGGCCCGCGGCTATCTCGGTGACCGACTCATCCGCACCGCGTCGCCGCACCGCATGCTCGACCCCAAGGCCGGCCCGCTGATCGCCGTGCGGCTCAATATCCTCACCCGTAAGACCCTCGGCGGCCTGGAGACCGACCTTTCCTCGCGCGTCCTGACCGACGAGGGCGCACCGCTGCCCGGCGTGTACGCGGCGGGGGAGGCGGCCGGCTTCGGCGGCGGCGGCGTACACGGCTACCGCTCGCTTGAGGGCACCTTCCTCGGCGGCTGTCTCTTCTCCGGGCGCACGGCAGGCCGCGCGGCGGCCCAAGCGGTCGGCTGAGCACGCCGGGGCCTGCCGGGCGCGCCCGTACGGCCTCGCGTGTGGTGCGGGGCGCGCCCGTACAGGGCCGGGCGCGCCCGTACCGGCAGTGCGTACGCCCGTACTCCCGTGTCCCAAAGGCGCCCCGTACGTCGCGGAAAGCACACGCGCGACCCAGGCGCACCCCCTATGGCCCGGTAGAGCACCCCTATGGTCAGTGGAGTGTCCCCTACGCCTCGGGTGGCACCTCGTCACCCCGTGCCACATGAGGCAGAGGTCTTCGCTGTCTGATCACTCCCGCGCCGTCTGGAGGACACCCCGCAGAGCAATACGCGCCATGGACCGGATGGAAAGCGGTCGATCCGCCGACGTTTCTCGTTCAGCCGTTGATCACGTTTTCACATCAACGACCCTTCCTAGTAGGTGAGTTGCCCTCATCCGGTCGTGACCCTCACACCGTCGGTGAGCAGTGACGATGACGTGCGGCCTTCCCATGGGCAAACGCCGTTCACGTTCGAGAACGGTGAAAGCGGTCAGGACACAAGGAAGTTACAGAACCTAGGGGGCGTCTTCCGGCCTTGACGCAGACCAGTGACTACCGGTTTGCTGTCCGTGATCATTCGCCGTCGGCGGCGCTGGCACTGGGGGCCACCGATGGAGCCCGAGACTCCCCGCGCGGGCCGACGCAGCAGCGGGGTTGGAGGTGACAGCGTTGTGGAGGAACTTCACGAATGACGCCTCCTCCGCGCTCGCTTGGGCGTCCGTGGCGCAGAGATCGGTTGGCCTTCGACCCCGCGTTGGACGATGGGGAGCTAGCCGCCGCCCGTAACGCACTGGCCCAGGGGCGGTGGACCGGCGCCCGGACTCTGCTCGCCGAGACCGGTGACGACTGGGACCGCAGGGGGCACCGGCTCATCGTGCTCGCAGAGGTCAGCGCCAGCGTTTCCTGGGCCCGCGACTGGCAGCTCGCCGAACCGGACAGCGCTGACGCCGCAGCCCTGTTGGCCTGCTCAACTACCTTACGTGCCGTACGTGGCAAGGCGTCTTACGAGTCCGCTCAGGGCCAGGCCCTGGCGGCGGCCCGGATGGCTCCCGCCGACCCATCGCCGTGGCTGGCCCTCCTCATCTTGGCCCGGACACTGGGCGCGGGAGACGACTGCGCGCGCGCCTTCGATCAGGTGCGAGCCCGGTACCGGGACCATCATCAAGCGCACCATCTGATGGCTGTGTTTCTCGCGGAACGTGACAACGGCGGCGGCGATCCGCTGCACGAGGTGTACGACTTCGCCTCCTGGGCGGCGGAACAAGCACCCGCCGATTCCCCCCTCGCCGTTCTGCCCGTTGTGGCACACGCCGAGCGCTTTCGCGTACTCGCCGCATCGGGCACCCTGTCGCGCAACCCGAGCCAGTCCGGGCACTGGTCCACGCGTAAGGCCCGGCAAGTGATGAAAGCGGCCTTTGACTGGTGGCTGGAATGGGAGGGTGAGGACCACCCAAGGCAACAAATCGACCTCAACTATCTTGCCCACGCCAAGTTCCACGAGGGGCGGTTGGCCGAGGCCGCCGCACTCTTCCACCGCATCGGCCCGCACGCCACCCGGGCCCCCTGGTCGTACACCGACCGCGACCCACAGCAAGAATTCCGAGCCGCGCGTTCCGCGGCGCTCGGCTCACCTTGAACTGACTCCCCAGCACCTTCCGTGGAAAGGAAACCCCTCGTCATGATGACGGGCAGTACGCGCGAGAGAGAGATCAGCACGTTCAAGGGTCAAGATCGCGCGCTGCGTGCGGGCCGCATCGGCATGGCCGGGCTGCTGCTGTCAGTGCTCGCCGCCAGCGCGCCGATGATGGTGGTCGCGGGCGTCATGCCCACCACCTACGCGGTGATGGGCATCGTCGGGCAGCCGCTGCTCTTCGTGATCCTCGGCGTCGTGCTCATGCTGTTCAGCTTCGGCTACGCGGAGATGAGCCGCCACGTACAAAACGCAGGCGCCTTCTACGCGTACATCGCCCGCGGCCTGGGCGGCACCGCGGGCGCCGCCGCATCCGTGGTCGCCCTGGTCGCGTACAGCACCTTGCAGGTCGGCATCTTCGGCATCTTCGGCTTCGAGGTGGCCGGGCTGATCGACCAGCACCTCGACGTCCGTATCGACTGGTGGATACCGGCCGTCGCCGCCGTGCTGCTCGTGGGAGCGCTCGGCTGGTTGAAGATCGACCTCAATGTGAAGGTGCTCGGCGTTCTGCTGCTGATCGAGGTGGCGCTGGTGTCCGTGTTCGCCGTGGCCGGCATCGGCGACCCGGGCGGCGAGGGCGTCTCCTTCCACGCGTTCAACCCCGACACGCTCACCGGCGCCGGGCTCGGCACCGCACTGTGCTTTTGCATCGCCTCCTTCACCGGCTTCGAGCAGTCCCCGGTGTACGCAGAGGAGACCAGCCGACCGCAGGTCATCGTGGCGCGGGTGATGTTCCTCGCCGTTGGCTTCACCGCCTTGTTCTTCGCGCTCAGCTCCTGGGTACTGGGCATCGCCGCCGGCCCGTCGCAGGTGGTGGCGGTGGCCCAACAGCAGGGCCCTGGCATGCTGTTCGGCCTCACCGAGGACCGGTTGGGCGGCACGTTCACCAACGCCATGCACGCCTTCTACGTGACCGGCATGTTCGCGGCACTGCTCAGCTTCCACAACGTCGTCGCCCGCTACGCCTTCGCCATGGGCCGCGAGGGCCTGCTGCCCTCCGCGTTCGGCCGGACCAGTAAGACCAGCGGCGCGCCCGCGCACGGCTCCGTGCTCCAGACCGTCGTCTCCCTCGTGGTCGTCGCCGGGTTCGCGCTCAGCGACGACAAGCCGTTCGGCGACCCGACCGCGCCGGTGCTGCACCTGTTCACCTGGGCGGGCAACGTGGGCGCACTGGGCGTGATGGCCCTGATGGCCACCGCGAGCATTGCCGTCATCGCCTTCTTCATACGCCGCGGCTCCGCCCGCGCCCAGATGTTCCGCATCATCTGCTCGGGCCTGGCCGCCATCGCGCTCACCGTCATCATGGTGTACGCGATCAGGGACTTCGACGTGCTCCTCAACGCCGACCCCGACTCCGCTCTGCGCTGGGCGCTGCCCGGCGTCATGGGCGCAGCCGTCGTGATCGGCCTGGGCTACGGGCTGGTGCTGCGGGTGGCACGGCCCGATGTGCATCGCGGCATCGGCAAGGGCAACGAGGCCTTCCAACTGGAGAAGGCCGCAACGGCGCGCGGCGAGGCGAGCCCGCCCCGCACCACCACCTAGGGACCCGCCCGCGCGCTTGCCCGCAGCCAATGCGCCGGCACCCGCTGCTCGCGCAGTTGATTCACCCAGCATGTGATTCACCCAGCATGTGGTTCACCCGGCATGTGATCCGCCCCGCAGTGATGCATCGGCACACCGGCACCCGGGGGCATCGGTGCCCCCAAGCCGCCGCAGGCGATGCACCGGCTCATGCCCAACGCCTCACCGACCCGCGCGAAGGAGCCCCCTATGACCTGCTGCGATTCCGAGTCCACGGGTGTGACGACACCGGTGCATCCACTCGACCCGCTGACCGAGGAGGAGATCGCGACCGCCCGGCGCATTCTCACCGAGGCGGGCAAGGTCACCGACGACACCCGGTTTCCGCTCGTACTGCCGCATGAGCCCGACCGGCACACGGCGAGCAGCCACCGCGCGGGCGACCCGCTCGTGCGACGGTTGCGGGCCACCTTGCTCAACCGCACGAGTGGGGAGGTGGCGGAGGCCGTTGTCGATCTGACCGCGGGTGTGCTGCTCTCCTACCGCACTCTTGACACCGCCAAAGAGGGTCAACCTCCGCTGCTTATGGAGGAGTTCGAGGCGTGCGAGGCGATCGTCAAGGCCGACCCGGGCTGGCAGCGGGCCATGGCCAGCCGTGGCATCACCGACACCAGCCTCGCCGTCATCGCCCCGCTGGCCGCCGGCGATCTGGTCATCGACGGCGAGCCCGGGCGACGCCTCCTGCGCTCGCCCACCTATCTGCGCTGCTCGGGCTCCGACAACTTGTGGGCGCACCCGGTGTCCGGGCTGATCGCCGATGTGGACCTCATCAAGGGCCGCGTGGTGCGGCTCATCGACACCGGCGCGGTGCCCGTCCCCGCCGAATGCGGCCGGTACGAACCGGAGTTCACCGGCCCGCCGCGCACCGATGTCCGCCCGCTGCACATCACCCAGCCCGATGGGCCGTCGTTCAGCATCACCGGGCGCCGGCTCGACTGGATGAACTGGAGCATGCGGATCGACTTCAACGCGCGCGAGGGGCTGGTGCTGCACCAGATCGCGCACCGTGACGGGGAGCGTGAGCGGCCCGTGCTGCACCGTGCGTCGCTCGCCGAGATGGCCGTCGCCTACGGAGAGGCCCAAGAGGCTCGCAACTGGGTGGCGTTCCTCGACGTGGGGGAGTACACCCTTGGGCGTAACGCCAACGCGCTCCGCCTTGGCTGTGACTGCCTCGGCGAGATCCGCTATCTGGATGCGGTGCTCGCGGACGACTTCGGCCATCCCGAGACGCTGCCCAACGCGATCTGCATCCACGAGGAGGACATCGGCCTGCTCTGGAAGCACACCGACATCTTCAACGACATGGCCGTCCACAGCCGGCGCGCGCGGCGCCTGGTCATCTCGTACATTACGACCATCGGCAACTACGACTACGCCTTCTACTGGTACTTCCACCAGGACGGCACCATCGGCTTCGAGGTGAAGTCCACCGGCCTCGTGCAGACCACGGCCGTCGTACCTGGCGCCGGCTCACCGCACGGCACGGAGATCGCGCCCGGTCTCCTCGCCCCCTACCACCAGCACCTGTTCTGCGCGCGGCTGGACGTTGCGGTGGATGGGCACCACAACACCGTGGAGGAGGTGGACGCGGTACGCGTCCCGACCGGGCCGGCCAACCCGAACGGCAACGCGTTCACCATCCGCACCACGCCCCTGACCGACAGCGCGGACGGGGGCCGGCTGGCCGATTCGACCACGGCCCGGCACTGGCGGATCACCAACCCTTCGTCGCACAACCGGATGGGCGAACCCACGGCGTACGCACTGGTGCCGCAGCCGAACCCGGTGCTGCTCGCCCAGCCCGATGCCGCGGCCAGTCGCCGCATGGGCTATGCCACCAAGCACCTGTGGGTGACCCGACAGAGCGAAGACCGGCGGTACCCGGCCGGCGAGTACCCCAACCAGCACCCCGGTTCCGGCGGCGTCGTGAACTGGGCGCAGGGCGGGGAGTCGCTCGCAGACACCGAGTTGACCGTGTGGCACACCTTCGGGCCCACGCATCTGCCGCGCCTTGAGGAGTGGCCCGTGATGCCCGTCGACCGCTGTGGCTTTACGCTCCGGCCCAGCGGCTTCTTCGACTGCAACCCGGCGCTCGACCTGCCGGCTGAAAGGCAGTAGGGCTCAGCCGGGGCGGAGCGAAGCGGAGGGGGCGGGACTGGCAGCCGTCAGCCGGCGCCTACCCGGGCCCCTCCGCTCCTCGCTCCCTGCCCCCGGCTCGTCGTGGGCAGCGCAGCTCAGTGCATGGAGACGTGGTCGCGGTGCGGCTGTGCGGCCGGTGGTTGAGCGTGGTGGCGACCCTGGCCGCGACCAGGGCGCACCGGCCACCAGGTGCTCCGGCCCAAGATCGCGGCGAGCGCGGGCACCAGCACGATGGACAGCACGAAGGCCGAGAGCAAGATGCCAAGCGCCGTCGCGAAGCCGATCTGCTGAGTGGAGGGTGCCGCGTTGGCGGCGAGGCTGCCGAAGGACGCCGCGAGGACGACACCTGCCGTGGCGATGGCGGGTGCGGTGTGGCGCACGGCGCGGGCGACGGCGGCTCGGGCCGGCCCGGGGCGTTCCATCTCCTCACGGATGCGGTCACTGATCAAGATGTTGTAGTCGGTGCCGAGGGCGACGACGAAGAGGAACAACACCAGTGGCAGCACGAAGTTGACGCCCGGCTTATCGAGGATGTGCTGGAAGAACAGCGCCGAGGCGCCGAGGGTGGCGGCGAAGCCGAGACCGACAGCGATCATCAGGATGGCCGGGGCGAGCAGGCTGCGGAGCAGGATGAGCAGGATGAGGGCGATCAGCACGGCGGCGACCGGGAACACGATCTTCAGGTCGTGATCGACGGCGGTGGAGATGTCCGCGAAGATCGCGGCCGTGCCGCCGACATGGGCTTCCAAGCCGTCGGGGGTGTGGCGGGCGACGGTGTCGCGCACGGGCCCCGAGACGAGGTCCCGGGCCCGCTGGCTTTGGGTGTCGGCGGTGAGGTAGAGGTCGATACGGGCTGCTGTGCGGTCCTCGTTGAGTACGGTCTTGTTGACCTTGCCGATGCCGCCCACCGTGGCCAGGGCCTTGGGCAGGGCGCCCAGGTCCTTGGTGGTGAGGGTGCGGCCGTCGTTGGCGGTGACGTAGACGGTGGTGGGGTCGGACACCCCGGCGGGCAGGGCACGGGAGATCTCGGCAGAGGTGACGGCGGCCGGCGTATCGTCCGTCCCGCCCGTTTGGTCGAAGTCCATCCTGATGCCGACCAGCCCGGCCGCCAGCGCGCCGAGCAGCGCGACGGACGCCAGCACGAGCGTGACCGGGCGGCGGGCGACCAGGTCCCCGATGCGCGCGGCGGGACCCGGGCGCGGCTCACGCTTGAGGGAGCGCGAGGGCCAAAACATCTTGCGTCCGGTGACCGCGAGGAGCGCGGGCATCAGGGTGAGGCTGGCCAGCAGCATGACGAGCACCGAGACGGCGATGGCCGGGCCCAGCACCCGAAACTGCCCGAACGTCGCGATGCCCAAGGTGGCGAAGGCGGCCACGATGGTCAGGGCGGCCGAGGTGATCGCCGTCCCGACCCGGGCGCTGACCTCTGCTGATACGGCGCGCGCCGGCAGGTCGGGGCGGGCCCGCAACTGCTCGCGGAAGCGGAAGAGAAGGAAGAGGAAGTAGTCCACGCCGATGCCGACCAGCACGACACTGATCATGCTCGGCGTTGAGGCGTCGAGCTTGATGCCGGTGAGTAGCGCGGCGCCGACGACCGCGCCCGCCGCAGCGCCGCCGATGATGATGACGGCGAGCAGCGGTATGAAGGCGGCCAGCACGCTACGGAACACCAGGATGTTGATCAGCACGATCAAACCGAACATGAGAAGGCCGACGACCTTCTCGGTGGTCTCCTCGGCCTCGGCGGTGTCCACGAGGTCGGCCAGTCCGCCCGTGAAGCCCGTACGCATCCCGGCCTTGGCGAAGTCCTCCTTGGCGTGGTCGCGGAAGGCGCTGTAGAGGTCGTGCAGGCCCGGGTCCGTGGAGTTGCCGGTGAGCTGTACGGAGAGCAGTTCGAAGCTGCGGTCGGGCGCGACCATGGTGGGGCTGACCTTGGGCGTTTGGGAGTAGTCCGTGGTCAAAAAGGAAGGCTGGCCCTCCGCGGGCTCGGGCATCTCCACGCGCTGGCGGCCCAGCTGCTCGGCGAGAGCGCCAACCCGGCGGTGGTCGGGCCCGGTGAGGGGCTTGCCATCGGCGCGGCCGACGAGGACGGTCACCGCGTTGGCATCGGGCTTGATCCCGAACTGCTCCTCGGCGATCTTCAGCGCCGCGGCCGAGTCGTACTTCGCGGGCAGAAAGTCGCCGCTTTGGGCCTGGGTGACGCGGTACATCAACGCCTGGCTGAGCAGGGTGAGGAAGATGCCAAGCACCGCCCACAGGGCGATGACCTTCCACGGATTGCGGGTCGAGTACCCGGTCAGGGCGCGGATCACGGTGTTCCTCCGGCAGTGGTCGAGCGCCGAGTTCTCCCGGCCGATACCTAGCTCACCAGCGCAAACGCCGGGATTCGTCCGAGTAGGGGACGAGAAAGAACCTGGGAGCGGAGGCCAGGTAGCGTCTGTGACCAGGACCCTGGTCCTAGGGCAGGATCGGCTTGTGGGCCCAGGGCTGGGCGGGCAGCCGGTGCCACAATGAGTCACGAGATGACAGTCGTAGCGCACCGGCAGCGGTCGGCGGGGGCGGCTGGGGGAGAGGACCACCATGTCCACGACGCGCTCTGCTATCGGGGTTTCTGGGGTTTCCGGCGCTTCCGGGGTTTCCGGCGCTTCCGGGGCACCGGCAAGCGGCGATGTGCTGCCGTGGTCGCGCAACGACGCGCTGGTCGCGGTCGGGGCGGCGGCCGTGGACCTGATCGGCTTCGTACTCAGTAGCCAGGTAGATCTGGGATACACGCCCGTGGCGGGGTATGCGCTGGTGGTGGTCTCCGGGCTGCCGCTGCTGGCCCGGCGCCGCGCCCCGGTGTTGACGCTCGGTGCCGTCCTGCTGTTGGGCATGCTGCTGAACCTGAGCGCCCCGGTGGGGGCGCACTTCAATGCCACGGCAGTGGTCGCGCTCTATACGGTCGTACGCTCGCAAAGCGCCGTCATGGTGGCCCTGGCGGCGCTCGCGACCGTGGTGGTGCCGTTGCTGGCGCCGGCGCGGTGGCCGCAGTTCGTGGACGTGCTGGGCCTGGTGGCCGCCGGAGGGCTCGTCGTCGTCGCCGCGATCGTCATCAACCACTGGCAGCGGGACGTCGAGGCCAACCGGCAGCGCCTCGCCGACCGCGCGGTGGCCGACGAACGGCGGCGTATCGCAAGGGAGTTGCACGACATCGTGGCCCACCACATCACCACCATGCAGTTGATGGCAGGGGGCGCCCGGGCCAACCTCGCCCGCAACCCGGAGGTGGCCAGGGACGCGCTGGTCACCCTGGAGGGGTCAGGGCGGATGGCGCTGCGCGAGATGCGGCAACTGCTGGACGTGCTGCGAGCCGGGGACGAGGCGGAGGAGGCACCGATCGCGCCTCAGCCCGGGATCGCGGACCTGGGGCGGATTATCACCGAGTCCTGCCAGGCCGGCCTGCCCACCGCGATGGAGGTGCGGGGCGAGGAGCGTGCGCTGCCGCCGAGCATGAGTTTGACCGTGTTCCGAATCGTGCAGGAGGCACTGACGAACGCCCGCAAGTACGCGGGCGATGCTCGGGCGTCGGTACAACTGACGTACGCGCCGGACGGGGTGGCGGTGGAGATATCGGACGACGGCGCGGGCATGGGCATGGGGTCGGGGTCGGGTTACGGCCTGCTGGGGATGCGGGAACGAGTCGTGCTGCACGGCGGGACGCTGGAGACGGGCCCGTTGGACGCGGGCGGATTTCGGGTGTCGGCCCAACTGCCGTTGAAGGCCGACGAGGGGGCGCTGCGGTGAGCGGCACGCCGACGGACAGGATGGGCGAGGCGATGGGCGAGCGGGTGATCAGGGTGCTGATCGCGGATGACCAGCCGCTGGTACGGCGCGGACTGGCGCTGATCCTCGCGCCCGACCCGGCCTTCGAGGTGGTGGGCGAGGCGGGCGACGGCGCGGACGCGGTGGCCCTCGCACACCGGCTGCGGCCCGACATCGTCGTCATGGACATTCGGATGCCGATACTGGACGGCGTCGCCGCGACCGGCCAGCTCGCGCGGGAGCTGCCCGGGTGCCGGGTGCTGGCGCTGAGCACCTTCGACATGGACGAGTACGTGGTGGCCGCGCTGCGCGCTGGCGCCTGCGGGTTCCTGCCCAAGGACAGCTCACCGGAGGAACTGGTTGCGGCGGTGCGGGTGGTGTACACCGGGGAGGCAGCGGTGGCGCCCCGCTTGTTGACCCGGCTGATCTCCACGTACGTTCGGGCTCCGCGCCGTGCGTTGCCGCCCGCTGCCCACATGGGCGAGCTCACGCCGCGCGAGCTGGAGGTGTGGCGGCTGATGGCCGCGGGGCTCGACAACGCGGAGCTCGCGGAGGCGATGGACATCAGTGTGTCCACCGTGAAGAACCACATCACCAGCGTCTTCGGGAAGCTCAGCGTCCGTGACCGGGCCCAGGCGGTGATCGCCGCGTACGAGTCGGGTCTTGTCGAGGTGGGCGGGCAGGAGTAGCCGCCGGCTTTCCTGGCCCAGGCGGCGGGTTGGGTAGCCGGCCGGGCGGCGCCGCCTAGTCGTCGAGCGCCTCGCGGACCCGGCGTGAGACCGTGAACGCATAGAGGTCAAGGACGTCCGGTGGCTCGGCGACGCCGGGGCCCCCGGCGTGTATCCAGGTGGCAATGTCGGTCAGTGCGTCATCGTCGTTGACCAGCCCCAGCCACACGGGCCGACCCCCTGCCGCGCGGCCCTGCGGTGAGGGCTGGACGACCATCACATTGGCCTGCTCGCACACGTCCAGGCACTCCGATGCGCGCACCGTCGCGGCCTGCCCCACCGCCTCGCGCAGCCGGGCGATCTGCCCGGCGTGGTCCACGCCTGGCACCTTGCGGACGTCGCCACAACAGCAGCCGCGGCAGACGATGACCTTGCAGGTCGCGGCGGTGGGTCGGGGCGTACGAGAGGTCCGAGACGTGCGGGCGTCAAAACGGCGGGGCGCGGGCGCCGGGTGGCCGAAGGGGGAGGTCATCCGGCCGATGATACGCAGCGCAGGTAGCCAGCGAGCGTGCGAGACGTATCACCTCCACCGCCCTGCCCGGCTGCCCCGCTGATCAGCTGCCCTGCTGTCCGGCTGTCCGGCTGCCCTGCTGTCCGGCTGCCCTGCTGTCCGGCTGTCCGGTTTCGCTGTGCGTTGAGTCATCCCGCGGTGGGCGCGCCGGTCACTCGGTGGGTGGGTTCTGCTGCATCCGTCAGCCGTTCCGGTGGCCGCCCTGCGCGCCGCGCGCCGGTCGTCGGGGGAGTCTGCTGATGACCCGTCATGCCTCGCGGCTGACACGCTCAGTGAACAAGGGAGTCCCAGATGAGACAGGCCGCCCGAACCCGGTCGCCTGCGCGGCGTGCCGCACCGGCAGCCGGTTGGATTTCGGCCCTGGCCATCGCGCTCGGTGGCTGCCTTCCGCTCGCCGACCACACCGCGGCACCCGCGCCGACCACGCCTGAGCCGGCCACCCGTGGGCCGGCCCCCACCGCACCCGCCTCCACCTCAGCGGCCCCCGCGCCCGCGCCGGGTGCCGAGCGACCGGGCGGCGCCAGCGAACCGGCCGCCGGCCAATCGGCTGCCCGTGCACAGCCGCTGTGGCGCGACCCGAGCACCGCCGCGGCCCGGCAACTTCGGGCCTGGGACCGGCAAGGCCGGGACGCCGAGGCGGAGCTGTTGCGTACGATCGCGGGCCGGCCGACCGCCGAGTGGATCAGCGAGGAGCCGCGGAAGCGGGCCCGCCGCGTCACCGAGGCCGCCGAGGCGGCGGGGAAGACGCCGGTCCTCGTCGCCTACCACATCCCGTACCGCGACTGCGGCAACCACTCCAAGGGCGGTGCGGTGGACGCCGCCGAGTACCGGACGTGGGCGGATGAGCTGGCGGCTGTCATCGGTGACCGCGAGGCGTTGGTGATCTTGGAGCCGGACGCGGTGGCGCAGGTCGTGGACGGCTGTGTGCTGCCCGAGTTGCGCGGCGAACGGCTCGACCTGCTGCGGCACGCGGTCGTCACCCTGTTGGGGCTGCCGCGGGCGAAGGTCTATATCGATGCGGGCAACGCCGGCTGGGTGCCCGATCCCGCCCGGCTGGTGCCCTCGCTGCAACGGGCCGGAATCGCCTACGCGGACGGCTTCGCGCTCAACGTGTCCAACTTCCACACCACGGCCACCAGCACGACCTACGGCCAGCGGCTCTCCCGGCTGCTCGACGGGGCCCACTTCGTCATCGACACCTCCCGCAACGGCAATGGCCCGGCGGGCGAAGGCGGGCATGAGCGCGTGTGGTGCAACCCGTCGGGCCGGGCCCTCGGCGAGCCGCCGACCACCCACACCGGGCGGCCGCGCGTGGACGCGTATCTGTGGGTCAAACGACCGGGCGAGTCCGACGGCACCTGCCAGGGCGGCCCACCCGCCGGCAGCTGGTGGCCCTCGTACGCCCTGGGCCTGGCCCGCAACAGCGAGCGCTAGCCGCTTCGCGGCCCGAGCGCTGCCCGGACAGCCAGCGACCCCGCGCCGGCGGCACATCCGCTCGCCGGTGCGGGGCCTGGGCCCGCTGCGTTTCGTCGCTGCGCTGGGTCAGCCCAGGTGTACCCACTTCGCCTTGGACGGGGTGCCCTTCGCGGTGGTGAGGAAGAGCATGTACCAGCCGGGCGGTGTCAGGTGCCGGTCACGGGGGATCGAGAGGGTGACCGAGTCGCGGTGTCGGGTGACGCCGAGTTGGATCGAGCGCTGCTCGACATCGGTGGTGTGGGTGACGGCGCTGGGGCGCATCAGCTTGGCCCGCTGAACGCGTTCCGGATGCCGAGTGCGGAAGGTGGCCGATGCGCCGCGCTTGAGCTCCTTCGGGCCGGCGCCGAGCGTGGGCCGGTCCTTGGCGTACAGGTACGGCGGGCTGTAGATCTCCACCCGCCGTTCAAAGGTGCCCGGCTGGGTGTTGGCCCGGTCGGCGTAGAGCGGGTCGGAGCCGAAGGTCGCCACCCGGCCATCGGGCAGCAGCAGCGCCGAGGAGTGGTAGTTGCGGCCCACCGTTGGGTCGGCCGTGTCCTGGAAGGAGTTGGACTGGGGCGAGTAGACCTGGGCCTGGTGGATGTCGCTGTCGCCCTTGCCCCGGTAGTCGCTGGAGCCGCCGGTGGTGAACACGGTGTCGTTCGGCAGGATCACGCTGGACAGATAGCGGGTGCCCTGGGGCAGGTCGGGTCCCTTGGCGAAGCGGTGCGGCTTCTTGTTGAGGTCCACGACGGCGGTCCGCGGTGTGGCCTTGCTCGATTCGCCGACGCCGCCACCGCCCAAGATCATCACCTTTTGGTCCTGCGCGGGGGGCAGCAGCACGGAGGTGGAGGTCTCGGTCTGGTCGGTGTCGGTCAGCCCTGGCACCGGCTTGAAGGAGTTCTTGCGCAGGTCCCACACGCCCGGCACCCGGCCCTTGTTCGCTGGGCCGTAACCGGCGTTGGAACCGGAATAGAAGAGTTTGCCGCCCTTGGTGAGGAACAGCGCCGGGTAGGTGGGGAAGTACCGGCGCGGCGCCTTGGACCACTTCTTGGTCTTCGGGTCGTAGATCTCGTTGATGCCGTTGATGATCTGGCCCACGTCGTCCAGGCCGGATACCGCCAGCACTCGCCCGTCCGCGAGGGTGACCAAGGTGGGGTACCAGCGGCTCTCGTCCATCGAACCGACCGGCACATAGCGTTCGATATCGGGGTCGAACTCGTAGGCGGCGTTGATGCCCTGGTAGTCCTGCTTCTCCAAGGTCATGGCCTGCGCGAGGCCGTAGACGTCCTGTTTGGCGCGACCCTTCAGGCCCTGGATGCTGTATTGCGCGGGCTTGTTGCGCAGTCCGCGCTTGCCCTTGTTCACCGACTCCACGAAGACCCGGGACTCACTGGCGACGACGATGACCTCGCCGCCCTTGCGCTTGCCGTTCTTGTCCTTTTTTGGCACCTTCTTGGCGGGGTCTAGTTGGAAGGCGCGTGTGGCGCGGTAACGCTTGCCATCGGGGGCGCGGAAGGTGGTGCCCTTGGCGAAACGCAGGCCGCGGTTGGGGTTTTCGTTCTTCACCAGCATCGGGCCCGCGGCGCGTTCCACCTCGCCGTCGAGCACCTCGTAGCGCGCCGTCCCCCCGGCCACCAGCATGTTGCCGCCGGACAGTTGGGAGTGTCCGCCGCAAAATAGGTCCTCGGGCGTGTGGATCAGCTTGAAGGTGTCCTTGGCCGGGTCCCACAACAGGGTGTCGAACGTTCCGGCTTCGAACCGCTTCCTGTCATTGCCCGAGCCGGCGATCAGCAGCACCTTGCCGCTACGCAGTAGGGCTGCGTGAATGGCCCGTACCCGGTATTTATCGGGTACGGACAACAGATCCCAATGCCCGTAACGCGCCTTGTATCCCGGTTGGTTGATCTTGTACGCGTGGTAGGTCCGCTCGGCGTAGCTCACGGCGGCCGGGGCGTTGAGCCCGGCCACCACGACCATGGCCGTCACACCGATGGCGGTCGTGCGGACCCGTGGGGTGATCATGTGGCGCACAGCGAGTCCTTATCTGCTGTCGTTGCATTTGCCGTCGTTGCCGTCGTTGCCGTCGTTGCCGTCTTGGGCTGGGGCCTGTTTCCCACCGACGTCGTCGGTTCCGCCGGCGCCGGTTGCTCCGCTGAGGTGGAAGCGTTCGGGGAGGCGTGCGGCAACTCCGTGGGCGCCGGCTGCCCGGTGGTGCTGTCGGCCCGTGCCGCGGGGAGGGTGGCGGCGGTGTGGGGGCGCTTGGCATGCCGCTCGCGGAGCAGCCCGGCGTACCAGACGGCCGGTGCCGCCAAGCACAACAGCACCGCCAGGAACGCCCAGGTGCACATGGCGACGTGGGTGTTACCGAGGAACAGGGACGCGATCAGCGAGCCACCGAACACCACGGCCCACAGCAGGTGGATGCGGAAGGTGGTGAGTCGATCGGGGCTGGAGGAGTCGCCCTTGGGCGTCACCACGAACCGACTCTTGCGCCGTAGCACCGCGTCACACAGCGACTTCGCGTAGATCGGTGCGGAGATCGCGGACAGCGCCATTCCTGCTGCGCCGGAGGAGCCGCGCGGCTCGTGCGGGCTGACATTGTGTTTCCGGTTCCAGACGTAGAGGCCGATCTGTAGGGCCGCCGCGTCGCTGTAGAGCATCATCCAGATCTCGGAGGAGATCTGGATGCCCGAGGCGCCGAGGATGAGGAACAGGGTGCAAGAGAGCGCGGAGAGCATCCAGTTCAGCGCGGACATCGGGTAGAAGGCGACCATCAGCGAGTAGTTGAGCAACCGGCCCGGTGGCAGTGTGGGAATACCTCGCCAGTATTGCTTGAGCACCGTCTCGTACGTGCCCCGGCTCCACCGGAGTTGTTGAGTGAAGAAGTCGGTCCACGCCGTGGGTCCTTCCCCAACGGCCAACACGTCCGGCGTATAGACGGAGCGCCATTTGTTGCTGGTCTCGGGGTTGCGGGTGCGGTGGAGTTCAAAGCCGGTTGCCATATCCTCGGTGATGGAGTCGTAAAGCCCTCCGATGCCCTTGAGTGCGCTGACCCGTACCGCATTGTTGGTGCCCACGAACATCGCCCCGTCGTAGGCGTTTCCCGCGCGTTGGATGAGCGCATGGAAAAGGAACTGCTGGCTTTCCGCTGCCTTGGTGACGGCCGCGTCGTAATTGCCGTAGACCTGCGGCCCGACGACGAACGCCACATCCGGGTCACGGAAGTAGCCGAGCATGCGCTCCAGGAAGTTGGGAAGCGGCACATGGTCGGTGTCCACGCAGGCCATGAATTCGTAAGCGTCGCCGTGTGCGTCGAGCCAGGAATTATAGTTCCCGTGCTTGGTCTTGGCCCGGAAGGGGCCCGTGGGCTGGTTCCAGTGCGGCACGCCTTTGCGCGAGAAGTGCCGCACCCCGAGCGCCGCACACACTTCCTTGATTTCCGCGTCGTCGCCCTCGTCGAGCAGCCAGACATCCACAACCCCGGGGTGCCGCAACTGGGTCGCCGCCTCCAGCGTGACCCGTACCATCTCCACCGGCTCCTTGCCGGGGACGAAGCTGGTCAGGAACGCCACCCGGGTGCCAGGCTGCGCGTGCACCGGGATCGGGTCGCGGGCGACGAGCGTGGCATGGGCGTTGGAGACGACCGTGAACAGCCGAAACACCTCGATCAGCCCGATTGATACGAGCATCACGGTGTCCGCCGCGGTCTCCCAGCCGGACACATACGACCGGTGTACCCAGTGCTCCGGTTGCAGCAGCCAAAACAGCAGGATCGCCGAGACGGTGGGCGCAGCGGCCAACAGCAGCGCGGCCCGTACTCGGTGTGGTTCTTGTGCCAGCAGACTGCGGTAGCGCACCCGGTACGGGACGTTCGGCGGCGGGTCCGTCAGGGGGCCTGCCAACTGGCTGTAGCGGTCGTAGTCGTAGCGTCCCGAGGTGTGGCGGGAGAAAGCGGTATCGGCCTCGGTCGCATCGGCTGGATCGCGCTCCTTCGCGTCTTCCACCGCGCCGGAGTTCCCGGCGTCGCGGACGTCCCCAGAAGCGCGGGAATCGGCGCAGCCGGCGGGGTCTTCGCAGTCGGCAGAATCTTTACAGCCGCCCGCTTTCCTGGTCTTACGCAGCCTGTTGGTGCTCTCGGTCCGCTGCTCACCGGGACGTTGGGGGCCGTCCGAACGGCCGGTACCCGTAGCGCCCTGAGGGTTTTTTGGGCGCGTGGAATCGCCGGCGTTATGTGGCTCCATGGGTTGGGTGGATTCGTCGATGTCCTGGGAAATCCCGGAATCCCGCGGCTTCCCGGGCTCCGGGACATCGCTGAGCTTCTTCGTATCTCCCGCTGACGCACTGACATGGCTGAATGCAGCCAACGCGGCCTCCCGCAGAACGAGCTGTGGCCCGCCTTTCGGCGGCGATAGCCCAAATGGTCCATTCGTCGTCTCATCCGGCAGAAATGGACGGTAACAACCGCACGGTCGGGATTCGCTTATATCGGATGATCGGCGCGCCGTGCGGCAGGGCACTCAATGGGCTAGAAGCAGACAGTCACACAATCGGCCTATCTGTGCGCGTCATGTGTGAATTAGATTTCGTTTTCTGCCATGGTTTGACTCTTCAGCTCCGAAAAAGACCGGAGCCCACGTCACCGCTGAGAACCACTTTTGGGGAGCCGTGCGTGCCGCAAGACAACTGCTCGCCACAAGACGACCGTGCACCGCGAGACACCCGGACGCCGCAAAACCACCGGTCGCCGCAGGACGGCGCGACGCCGGAAAGGGGCGGCCGGGGGCCGGTGCTCAGGCGGTGCGGAGCGCCACGGGGCGAGCACCTGCCCGGCGCGTGCACCGGATCGCCGCTGACGGTGCTGCATGTCTCCCAGCCGGTGTCCGGCGGGGTGGCGCGCGTGGTCACCGACCTGGTGCGCGGGCAACTCGCGGACGGCCTGCGCCCAGTCGTCGCCTGCCCACCGGGCGGCACCCTGGGCGCAGCGGCCACCGAGGCAGGCGCCGAGGTGCTGTGCTGGTCAGCGCGCCGCGCCCCAGGTCCTGGGCTGCCCGCCGAAACCGCGCGCCTGGCCCGAATCATCCGCGCCCTTGGCCCCGACCTGGTGCACACCCACAGCGCAAAGGCCGGCCTGGCCGGACGGCTCGCGGTACGCGGCCGGGTGCCGACGCTCCATCAGCCGCACGCCTGGTCCTTCGACGCATCCGATGGCGCGCTACACGAGCTGGCAGTGCGTTGGGAGCGGTACGCGGCGCGCTGGGCCGCACGGTTGGTGTGCGTGAGCGAGGACGAGCGGCGGCGCGGCGTGGAAGCCGGCATCGCCGCCGGCTGGGAGGTGGTGCGCAACGGCGTGGACACCCACCGCTTCGCTCCCGCGGACGCCGCCGCCCGCCGCGCGGCCCGCACCAGGCTCCCCGCGCTCCGCGGCGTGCCCGATACGGCGCCCCTGCTCGTCTGCGTGGGGCGGCTGTGTCGCCAAAAGGGCCAGGACGTGCTGCTGGACGCCTGGCCGCGCATCGCGGCCGGGGTGCCCGGTGCACGCCTCGTCCTGGTCGGCGAAGGCCCGGCCCAGCACGCCCTGCGGGCCGCCGCCCCGTCGGATGTCATCTTCGCGGGCGCCACCTGCGACCCGGCACGCTGGTACGCAGCGGCCGATCTGGTGGTGCTGCCCTCGCGTTGGGAAGGAATGGCGCTGGCGCCGCTGGAGGCGATGGCCTGCGGCCGGCCCGTGGTGCTCACGGAGGTTTCCGGCGCCCGCGAAAGCCTCCCACCGGGCCACGCGCCGCGCTGCCTGGTCCCTCCCGCCGCCCCCGGCGCCCTCGCCCACGCGGTGACCGCTCTGCTGGCCAACCCGCGCCTGTGCGCCCTGTTGGGCGCCGAGGCATCGTGCCACGCGCGGGAGCGACACGACGTACGGCGCGTCGTCGCGGCGCTGACCCGGCTGTATGGCGAGGTCATCGGCCCCAGCCCCGCAGCGGCCCCGCAGCAGTGCGGCCGGTGCGCCGCAACCGGTCTGAGCGATGCGGGCGACGCGGGTGATGCGGGCGAACCCAGCAGGGTCGGTGAGGTGAGCAACGCTGACCCACTGGGCGCAGGCGGGGCGGAGACTGTGGCTCGCCACCTTCTGCGCCCCCTGTTGTGGCTGCGGTCCGCGCAGCTCGCGGCGCGAGCGGCGCTGGCCAGGATCGTCCGCACGCGGATGCCGGGCCTTTTGGCCTGGCGGTCATGGCTGCGCGGCCGGCTGCCGGGTTTGGCGGCCGGTGATCGGCGGCGCGGGAGGGGCCGGGGCGGTCGGGGCGGTCGGGGCCGGAACCGGGGTGGCTGCCGCAGCCGAAGCGGTCGCGGGACCGGTGTGACCCCAGGGGCAGGGGCCGAGGGGGGGCGGCTCGGCGGCCGAGGCGTGGGGGGCCACGCTGGCCGCAGGAGGCGGTGCGCCGTGCGGCGCGGCCGTACCGTCACCCGCCTCCCTTGGTCCCCACGGCAAGACCGGTGAACAGCAGGGCAGCGCTGACGACGGTCACAGCGACAGCGCTCGCCGCGTTCGACGGCGCATGACCACGACCGCGCTCCCTCCGGCCCCACCGGACGGGGCACCCACTGACCTGCGATGAGGCTGAGGTATTCCACCGGGCCCCATGGCCCGAAACCTCCCACACCCACCCACGCTGACCGCCCATCAGCGACCGCGCCCACCCCGCCGCAGGCCCCAGTGGGGAACGGGCAGCTTGCCGCCGTTCCCCACGGGTACTCACCGTTTCCTAGCGGTTCCTGCCGCTATCTACTGCTATCTACTGCTACCTACTGCTTCCTGTCGCTTCCTACCGTTCCCGTAGCGACAGGTGCCGCAGATACTCCGCGCGGTCCAGTGGATTGCCGTCCGTACGCTCACGCCGAGGAATCACCCCGGTGACCGCCCGGTCACCGGATGGGCGCGACCACCACACGCCCTCGCCCCCCGTCAGCCCCGGCAACCGGCGTTGGATCGCAGACACCTGCCGGGCGGGCAACGCACCCCGTACGCACCACTGCCCAGCATCCACTGACTGCGACCCCGTACCCGCGCCGGCTCCTGACGTCGGTGCGCCGCTGGGAGCCGACTCCGTCACCTCGGCCCCCAGCCCGGACAAGACGCCAAGGACCGCGCTCAGAACAACCGGCGGAACCTCCAACTCAAAGGCGTGATACGGCTCGTAGACCTGGCAGCCAGCACCAGCGAGGGCCGGCAGCAACACCAGCGAAGTGAGCTTGCGGAAGTCCGCTGCCGTACTCATCACGCTGCTGAAGCCGCTCCGGTACAGCGTGACGACGCAGTCGGTCACCGGCCACCCGTACAACCCCTGTTCGAGAGCCTCCCGTACGGAGACCTCGATCGCGCGGTGAAACGCCAGCGGCAACGAACCGAGCTCGACGCCAAGGCGATAGCCGACACCGGAGCCCGGTGCCCCCGGTTCGACGCGCAGCCCGATCGACGCCCAAAACAGGTGACCGCCTGGCTCGTCCATCCCCTCGTACGCCTCCGCCCGGCCCACCGGCCGCTCCACGCACCGAACCCGGCTCGGCTCGAAGTCCGCGTCGATGCCGAAGTCGCGGTGCAGCGTCGCCGCGATGACCTCCTTTTGCACCTCCCCGTACAACAGCACGGTGGTGCCACGCCCCGGAGCGGTACGCGCGCCGATCAGCGGGTCCTGGTCGGCGAGCGTGGTCAGCGCGGCATGCAGTTGCGGGCCACGGCCGGGGTCACGCGGTACGACGACCGACTCCAGGCCAGGCGGTGGAAAGCGGGGCAGGTCCGGGACCAGGGCCGCCTGTTCACCGGACGCGGCAGGTCGCCCCACGCGGTCGCCCACCCGCGCCTGTGCAAGCCCCCACACCCGCGCAATGTCCCCACCTGCCATGTCGCGAGCCCTGAACTGCCCAGCGGAAGCGTCCCGTCCGCCCGCAAGGCGCTCACCCGTGACGATCGGCTCTTCCACGATGGCCAGCTCACCCGACGCATCGGACGCACCCGAACGATCCGGCACGTCCGGTGCATCCGGGGCAGCCGGGACCCGTTCGGGCCTGACCACCTCCAACGCGGTGATCCGACCGGGCTGTTCGGCAACCACGCCATCCGGCGCCGCCCGGTAGAGGGCGACCTGCTGGCCCCGGCGCAGCGTCCCGGCCCGCATCCGGACGTAACACACCTTCGCGCCGCCCGAGTCGCGCTCGATGGCGAAGACCGTGCCGCGCATCTCGTTTCTGCTGCGCGGCCCATGCGGTGCTGGAAGCAGCCGGCAGATGCCCTCCACCAGCGCGTCGGCGCCCTGCCCGGTCAACGCGGAGCCGAAGTACAGCGGGTGCAGCAGCCCGGCCGCCGTCTGCGCGGCCAGCGCGGACCGCAGCGCCTCGGGCGACGGCGTACGGCCGCCCTCCACCCACTGCGCGAGCAACGCCTCGTCCTGCTCGGCCAGCACCTCGGTCAGGTGCGCCGCAATGGCGGGCGATGTGAGGGAACGGGGGCGCACGCGGGCGCTCGGCGTGCCCACGTTCCGCACCTCGTTCACGGCGACGGTGTGCGGGGACAGCTTGCGCCTGATGTCCGCGAGCAACTCGCTCTCGCGTGCACCAGAGCGGTCGATCTTGTTCACGAACAGCAGCGTCGGCAACCGCAGCGCCCGCAGCGTCTTCATCAGGACCCGGGCCTGCGGCTGCACACCCTCCACGGCGGACAGGACGAGCACCGCTGCGTCGAGCACGCTCAGCGCGCGCTCCACCTCGGCGATGAAGTCGGGGTGCCCTGGTGTGTCGATCACGTTCACCTGGAGACCGCCGGCCATAAACGGCGCTACGGCGGTACGTACCGTGATGCCGCGCTGTCGCTCGATGGCGTCGGTGTCGGTCTGCGTATCTCCGGCGTCCACGCTACCGAGCCGTTCGGTGCTGCCCGCATCGAAGAGCAGCCGCTCGGTCAGACTGGTCTTGCCCGCGTCAACATGGGCCAGAATGCCGATATTCAAGGTGGTCATGGGTGGCGAATTCCTCGGAAACACTCGTCAGATAGGGGACCTGGGAGATTCCGAAAACTCGCCGCATCTGCCACTCCTTGAGAAATTACGGATATCGCGACGGCATTCTGCCACCCTCACCACCCGGCAGGCACCCGAATTACGCCCGCTACCCCGCGGACCCGCCACCCCACCCCGGCGGCCCGAGCCCCGCGGCACGTGCCGCGTCCATATCCGCATCCGTACGCGGCTTCTACATGCTTCTACGTGCTTCTACATGCCGTATGCCCACATGCCCACCACATGCCAAGGGGCCCCGCTCGGGGGCCCCTCACCACGCGTCAGCGCTCGGCACCGCTCAGCACAGTTCGTGATCAGTACACCACTCAGGGTGCGAGCGGTTACCGCCCCGAACTGTCGCCTTCCACCAGCTCATCGGGGCAGGCCGTGCCGCGTGGGAACTTGTAGCGTCCGCCGATGTGGTACGTCCCGGGTTGGGGCGCGTGCAGTACGGTCCACACGTCCTCGGGTTCGTCCTTCGGGGCCTCCTGGACCTCCTTGGTCAAGCAGCCCTCGACGTTCTGCGGAAGGATGTCGTTCTTGCCCTCATGCGGCGGTGCGACGTTCTGGCCTTCGCTGTCTATCAGGCCGAGCCAGGGCGAGTACGGAACCCGGATGAGGACGGGCCCCGCCGTGTCCACCTCGATGGTCAGCTCGTCGGCCGCCGCGCGCTTGACGGTGGCGGGCCGATCGGCCAGCGGTGTGGGGTCCTTGACCCGGTAGAGCTTCCAGTTCTCGTCGGACCACACCTTCTCCAGGTACGGCTGCCCATCGACCACCAACTCGGCCTCGGCCTCGCCCGCCCCGTCGAGCCGGTCCTTGGGCAAGACGACGAAGTGCACGGCCCAACGCCCCAGCCACGCGCGGTAGCTCGCCGAGGTGAGCGTCTTGTCATAGAAGAGCGGGTTGCGGCCCTTGTCCGCCTGCCGATTCCAGCCACGGGCCAGGTTGAAGTGCGGGGCGATGGCCGATGACTCGCGGTGGCTCTGGGTGGGAACCACCTCGACCCGCCCGCGCTCCGCGCCCGCCTGTTCGAGCTGGTCGAGCAGCGGCTCCAGCTCACGCGCCCAAGATTCGGACGGTGTTGTCTTGATGACGTCGGCGGTGGACTGGGAGGCCTGCCCGATCGCCACCACCGCGATGGCCAGCGTCAACGCAGCCCACTTGCGGCTCAACGCCCGTGACAGGCTCAGCCGGGGCATCTTGAACGGAGGCACCACGGCGAGCAACACCACGCCACCGAAGATCATGCCGAAGCGGGTGATGTTGGAGCCGATTTGCGAGGGAATCGCCCAGACCAGCATCACCGCGAGCCCATAGAGCAGCGCGGCGACCCGAACCGTACGCCACTGCTTGGGCGCGAAGAAGTACGCCGCTGCGGCGCTCAAGAACGGCACGATCGTCGAGGAGAACTCCATCGGCATCGTTCCGGAGAACGGGAACAGCCATGCCGAGAGCGCCACCACAAGCGTCGGCGTCACACCGAGCGCGTACGCGGCGAGGCGGCGCTTGGTCAACCACAGCGCCACGGCCACGATGCCTACATAGAGCCCGGCCACCGGACTTGAAGCGGTCGCGAGCGCGGACATCGACGCGGCGGCCCCCGCCCGCGCCAGCCGGTGCGTCCAGCGCTGGGAGCGCCACTTTCGCGGCCACGCGAAGATGACCGCGATCGCCGCGAGCCCAAACATCAAACCGAGCCCGAACGTCACCCGCCCCGAAACGGCATTGCAGGTCAGCGCCACCGCCCCGTACAGGGCCGGCAGCATCGGACGGCGCACCGCATGGCTGCGCACCAGCAGCAGCGCTATGAGCCCGGCGGACAACGTGCCCACGATCACCATCGTGGTGCGGACGCCGATCCCCGCCATGAGGTACGGAGAGATCACGCTGTACGAAACCGGGTGCATCCCGCCGAACCAGGCGAAGTTGTACGCGGACTCAGGGTGCTCCGTCGCAAAGGTCGCCCAGGCATCCTGCGCGGCAAGATCGCCACCACTGTTGGCGATCAGCAGCACCCACAACAGGTGGAGCACGGCGGCCAGGACCAGCGAGGCGGCCACCGGGTGCGCCATGAGGCGAGCCGCGCGGTGCGCGATCCGCTCGCGTCTGCCGCCACTGTCTATCGCGGAAGCGGCAACCGTAGCCTTGCGGCGGACGGTGGGTTGCCTTTGCGCCCAGGTGGAATGTGTGGCGGCATCGTCGCCGCTGTCATCGGCCCGGGTCGGGCCGTCGGTGGTCACTGCGGTTCTCTCCCCAGTCTTCCCCGAGGTCTCGCCATGTCATCGACCCGGCCCCCGGGGCCTGCCCAGCAGATCCGGTTAAAGGGCGGCCTTCGACGCTAACACAGCGCCAGAAGCCGACAACTAACAGGTAGCGCCCCAGCGTTGGCCTAGTCCGAGTTGGCCCCCGGCCGCAATGACACGGCCCTGACCGCAGCCCCCCACGCGCAACCAGCGCTAACGCCCCACCGACGGCCGGACAATGGTGCCCGGCGACGTCCTCGTCACAACGCGAAAGGTGCTGGCCGAAAACGGACCAGCACCCGACGATGATGTATCTATACGGAAACCAAGAATACCATTCGGCATACACGGCGAATGCGGCCGGTGCTGGGAGCGTAAGAGGCGGCCGGTGCCGGGAGCGTAAGAGAGGGCTGCGAGCTGTTTGCTCCTCGCACGCGACCCGGTGACCGCGACCGCTGACGGTGACCCGCCGCAACCGCTGGCAGTGACCCGCTGGCAGTGACCCGCTGACAGCGAGGTGCTGCCGCTCTGCCCGGCCGCTTGCGTATCGGGCGAACCTGTTGCACAAGCTCGGCCTACACGATCAACTGGAGCTGATCCGCTACGCCTCCGGGCCGCCCCGATCGAACCCCGACCCCGACCCCGAACCCGCCCCACACCGAGCCAACCTAGCTACCCGCTCCCATCCGGACCCGGGCCGCGGGGCGCCCGAGCCGACGAGGAGGAAGCGCGCATGGCCAAGCCGCACCGCGCCACCTCCCGCCCCGTCTCCCGCCCCACCGCTGCCCCTCCCGCCTCCCGCGGTGCGGCCTCTCGTAGCCGCCACCCACGCCAGACAGCCACCGCCGGCCGGCTGCTGACCGCGCTGCTCGCCCTCGTCGGCCTTTTCACCGTGCTGGGTGGCTCCGCCGAGCAGACCCAGCGCGCCCCGGCATCGTGGGCGTCCGCCGTATCCGCCGCTACCAGTAGCGCCGATGCGCACGCCGATGCCCCGTGCCACACCACGTTGTGCGGCGCTGTACGGGCACACCGAGAAATCCCCGGGGAGCGGCATGCCCCGCCGCCCAACGGCGGGCCCCTACCGCAGTGCCCCGCGCTGCTGCGGCCCGAACCGGGGGCACCACTGCCCTCGGCGCCGGAGCCGGCCAAGCCTCCCGAGCACACCGTTTTTCACATCGGGCGGGCGCCCCCGCCCTCCGCAGGCACCTGACATTTCCCCTTGTCTTCTTCCGCGCTGCCCAGGGGCGGCGCGGTATGCCTGCTGGAGGCACTCTTGACGCGCGCCATGCGTGTACGGGCGTTCTTCGCCCTCGCAGTCGTTGCCCTGTCGCTCTACATCGCCGCCACCGTGCCGATCCACCTCGGCCTCGATCTACGGGGCGGCACCCAGATCGTGCTCGAAACCCGTAACTCACCGACCGCCAAGGCCGACTCGGTGGCCACCGAACGCACCATGGAGGTGTTGCGGGGCCGCATCGACGCGCTCGGCGTCAGCGAACCCACCATCGTGCGCTCCGGAGACAACCGGATCATCGTCGAACTGCCCGACGTGCAGGACCCGCGAGAGGCCGCCGACGTCCTGGGGCGCACCGCCCAACTCGCCTTCCACCCCGTACTCGGCGCGGCCGAGCGCGACCACGACACGTCCCAGCCCCCTCCCCAGCGGCCGAAGGAACGCATCGTGCCCGACGAAACCGGGCAGCCACTACGCCTTGGCCCCTCCGCCCTGACCGGAGCTGACGTCGATGGCGCCGAGGCCAGGCTCGATCAACAACGCGGCGCGGGCTGGTTCGTCAGCGTCGATTTCGCGGGCTCGGGCAACGGGTGGGCCCGCCTCACCGGCGCGGCGGCCTGCGTTCCGCCCGGCGACCCTGCTCGTCGCGTGGCGATCGTCCTGGACGGCAAGGTCATCTCATCGCCCCAAGTCGATCCCTCCGTGCGCTGCCGCACCGGCATCACCGGCGGCTCCACCCAGATCACCGGCTCCTTCAACGCGAACGAGGCCAAGGAACTCGCCCTCCTCATCAACGGCGGCGCCCTACCCGTTCCGGTCGAGATCGTCGAACAACGCACCGTCGGCGCCACCTTGGGCGCCGATGCCATTCGGGCCAGTGCCCAGGCGGCCGTCATCGGCACCGTGCTGACCTCGCTGTTCATCATCGCCATCTACCGGCTCATGGGCGCGCTGGCCGTGGTGGCACTGGTCTGCTACGGACTGATCTCCTACGCGGCGCTGGCCGCCCTGGGAGCGACCCTGACGCTCCCAGGGCTCGCCGGGTTCGTCCTGGCCATCGGCATGGCAGTCGATGCCAATGTGCTCGTCTTCGAACGCGCCCGAGAGGAATTCACCGCCCGCGGCAGCAAGAGCCTGCGCTCCGCCCTGAAGGCAGGATTCCGCAACGCCTTCAGCGCCATCGCTGACTCCAACATCACCACCCTGATCGCCGCCGGGCTGCTGTTCTTCCTCGCCTCGGGACCTGTCCGCGGCTTCGGCGTCACGCTGGGCATCGGGGTCCTGGCCTCCATGCTCAGCGCCCTGGTGATCACCCGCGTCCTCGCCGAATTCGCCGTCGCCCGCCGCCCCGTACGGCGTCGGCCTCGCCTTACCGGCATCGCCGACACCGGCCGTGTGCGCGACTGGCTCAACCGCCGCGGCCCGGACCTGATGCGCCACCGGCGCCGATGGCTCGCCCTGTCCGCTGCGGCTCTCACCCTGGCTGTATCGGGGATCGTGGTGCGCGGGCTGGACTTCGGGGTGGAGTTCACCGGCGGCCGGCTCATCGAGTACGCCATCGCCGAGCCGGTGTCCGCCGACCGCGCCCGGGACGCCCTGACCGACGCGGGATTCCCCCAAGCCGTCGTCCAGACCTCCGGGGACAACGCCCTCACCGTGCGTACCGACGAACTGTCGAACGCCCAAGAGGCCCGGATCACCACGTCGGTCGAAAATCTCGCAGGCTCAGCGGAAAAGATCCGTGACGAACTCATCGGCCCCAGCATCGGCGAAGAACTGCGCCGCGGCGCCATCATCGCCCTGCTCGCAGCCCTCGTCACGCAACTCCTCTATCTCGCCGCACGCTTCCGCTGGACCTTCGGCATGGCAGCCGTCGCCGCCATGGCCCACGATGCGCTCGTGCTCGTTGGCGTGTTCGCCTGGCTGAACAAGCCCATCGACGGCGTATTCCTGGCCGCCCTGCTCACCGTCATCGGCTACTCGGTCAACGACTCCGTCGTCGTCTTCGACCGCGTCAGGGAACTGCGAGCGGCCCACCCGAAGACGCCCTTCGCCCACATCACCAATACCGCGATCTTGCAGACCATTCCGCGCACCATCAACACCGGAATGGGCGCGGCATTCATCCTCTCCGCCCTCGCCCTGCTTGGCGGAGACTCCCTCACCGACTTCGCCCTAGCTCTGCTCATCGGCATCGTCGTCGGCACCTACTCCTCCATGTTCACCGCGGCTCCCCTGGCGGTCGAACTCCACGCCCACAGCAGCAGCCACCCACCAACACGCAAAGGGCCGGGGACGGCAACGGCGACAACAGCGGCAACAGCGGTAACAGCGACAACACAGCCAGCCGCTCGCCCGAAGCAGGGCACCACGGCGAACAGGCCGCCGGGCGACCGACACACCGGCGCAGTGAAACCCCACGGCAGGCCCGTAAAATGATCGGGCTGCGCCGCGACACCGCGGCCCTCGACCCTTCTGCACGGACCGACCACGACCCTGGCCTCTCTGGCCTGACCTGACCAGGAGGTTAGGCCGGCCCGCCGGTCACGCGGCGGGCCGGCCTGTCCGCCCTGTCGGCGGGGCTCTGCTCGCACGCCGTCCTCGCTCAGCGGGGCTAGGCCTCGATCGCGATGCCGTGGCTCTCGCCGGCTGAGAGGAACGACGCCAACGCTCGCCCCTGTTCGGCCACGGCGTTACGGTCGGCTCGTGAGAAGTCACGCAGCGAGGCGACCGTAACGGTGCCGGCCTTGACGCTCCAGGTGGCGGCGACACGGCCATCCACCAGGACGACGCGAGCGCCGGCGACGGACAGGCCGCGGTGGGCGTCGTCGATGATCCGGCCGCGGTCGTGGTAGCCGAGGATGGCGTTGTCGAAGGCCGGCAGGAAGCGCACCGGGGCGGGCGTCTCGGGGTCGGGGCGTGGCGCGTCGGGGAGGTCCAGCAGTTCTCGGCCCCGCTCGTCGCGGAAGGTGACTAGTTCGTCCCGTATGGCCGCGATGGCGGTCGGCAGCCCGGCGAGGCCGCACCAGGCGCGCACGTCGGCCGATGCGGCGGGGCCGAACGCGGCCAGGTAGCGCCGTACCAGCGCCTGACCCACCGGGTCCGAGTCGCTCGGGGGCAATGGAGCCACCTCGCGGCCGAGCCAGAACGCGAGCGGTACGTTACGCACCCCCGCTCGGGCGCGCCACAGCCCGCGCGGCGGCATTTGCACCGCTGGAACGAGCGCGGCGATCACCACCTCACCCAACGCTCTCGGCCCCGGCTCGGGCCAACGCTCGGCCAGCACCCGGCCGAGCTCGGCCATCGAGCGCGGCTCGCCGTCTGCCAACAGGGCTTGGCCCGCCGTCGCGAGCTCGTCGAGGTCCACGCCGGCGAACTCACGGCGGTAAGCCCCGAGGGCCCGTTGACGGAGCATGGCGTCGTGGCGCGCGCGCCAAGCCAGCGCGTCGTCCGCAGTGACCAGGTGCACCGTGCGACGCATGAGATGGGTACGCACCACCAGCCGCTCGGTCAACAGGTCTGAGATCGTGTGCGGGTCGAACGCGCGCAGCCGGGACCATAGCCCGACGAAAGGCTCCTGCGGCTCCTGAGCCTGGAGGCCGCCCAGGTGCGCGACAGTGTCGATGACGGGCAGGTTGGCGCGGTCGAGAAGCAGTTGCCTGGCGAGCGTCGCGCGGTTGAGCGCCCGATTGTCCAGAACAGTCATCGAGGCTCCTGCGCAGTCCGCGCGGCACCGACATGCCCCTGAGCCAGCACGGGTAGGACGGCGATTGTGAGCGCAGTGAGCGCAGTGAGCGCAGTGAGCGCAGTGAGCGGGTGGGCCCGCCCGTTGTCACGGCAGGAGCAGGGTGGGGCAGCCATGGCGATCGGTTCTTCCTGGTCGTTCTCGTCGTGAGGCACGGGCCGACTCTGGCAGTGAAAGAGGACAGAACGTGTCCGCATTCGCCGTCGCCGGAAGTGTGACACGGGCCTCGCGGAGTGGTTGCTGGCGCGGGCGTGGATACGCACCAGAGCTAATGACCATTGGGGAGGGGGTGAGGAGCGATGAGCTACAACGACGGGGACGGCTACGCCTGGCGATATATGGTGTGCCCTCTCACGCAGGCCCTTGAAGGCAGCGTCGAGACGGTGTCGCAGGGCCTTCCCAGTAGCTTTCGGGCGGCATCTTGGGTGACGAAGGCGGCCTGGGGTCGCGGGCTAGCTTGTTGTCTCATGAAACCGGCCCAGGGAGGCCAGGGGAAGTCGCAGCCCCCTGCTGGCCGCAGGGGGCTGCGTGGATGAGTTCTCCGACCGGCGTTGGAGGCGCCTCGGACTACGTGAGTCCTCGGTAGCGCGTCCATTCCTGAGCTGCTGAGACCATGGCTCCCAGCCACGTCTCGTCAGGCCGGCCCTCTACTCGTGTGGCCCACATCCGATGCGTGGCGCGAGCGAAGGCGTCAAGGGCCGCGGGATCGGCCTTGGCCCACCCTTCACACTGGGCGGCCCATGTCTCAGCCTGCGTCGGCGTGTGGCCCGCGGAGATGAGTTGCACGACCATGCACGCCGGGTCGATGAACGCGGCCCCCAGCGTGGGCCAGGACCAGTCCACGAGCCACGAGCGCCCGTCACCGACCATGACGTTGCTGGGGTGGATATCCGTGTGCAGGAGCGTCCCACCGCGGAATAGCTGTGCTGTCGTCTCGGGTTCGGTGAAGCGATCCCACCGGTTCTCCGCCCACGTCTGCGCCACCTTGGGCGCGGGCAGCGTGCGAAGGTGATTGATCAGCTCAGCTACAACCGCCAGGTCTAACGCGCTTGTGAAGTCCGCTCGGCGCCCGGAGACGACTTCGTATCCGAGGACGATCCAGTCATCGTCTTCCGCTTCCCACACGAGTGCCGGCGCGATCGGGCGCACGGTGGACGCGATGGCCCGCTCTCGAAGGATCGAGTCGCGCCGGCCGCCCTGGCGGTTGCGCATGGCCTTGACGAAGAACGGCCCCTCTTCGCACTCGACCACGGCTGTGAGGTCCGAATCAAAGCCCCTCTCAGTACGGTTTACGGAGGTGCGGTTTCCCGTGAACGGGTAAATGAGTGACCAAAGCTCTGGTTCGGGGAGGTCGTGTTGCATGCTCAGTTCCTCGGGGGGCATTCGGTGCCCGGATACCCGGGCTTGCACGAATCGTTGGGCTCGCAGCCGGGGTCGCACTTGTCAGGGTCGCATTTCTTCCCTCCGCGAGCTGCGTGGCGGATGCGCAACCGCGCGTCGGTCATCAGCGGGCCGCCGAGGATATCGGCCAACCCAGCGGTACGGACGTTCCCCACGCTCATCCACTCGGCGGAGATCACGCAGGGCGACACGTTGCCGTTGGGGTCGATGGCGGCCTTACCGTCCCCGCATTGGCCGCACAGACCAGACACGTCGGGTGCCTGGCCCTTGGCCCCGCGGCCATAGGGCCGCTCGGAATCCACGCCAATCCGCGTGACACCCAGGTCCGCTAGGTCTCGCTTGGCCTGTTCGACGCGCTGCCCCCGGCGATCGCCACAATGCCGGCACGCAAGGGGATGCCGAGCTGCACGGCCTTGACGATGTTGTCCCGCGTTCGCTGAAAGCTAGGGCGCCCCGTGATGGCCTGATGCTCGTCGGCCTGGTCCGAATACCACGAGGTAGCCAGCGAAGCGCCCGCACGCTGGAGCTGCGTCCACCAAGCGTCAGAGACGTGCACGAGGTTGCTGTAGACCTCGACGGCCAGGCCCCGCGTCAGCGCCTGGTCCGCGAGGACCAGGGCGTCAGGGTGCAACATCGGCTCGCCGCCGATGAGTTGTACGCGCCGCACGCCGCCCGCTGCGGCCTGCTCAAGGACGCCCAGCCAGTCCTCGCGCGACATCTCCCCGTGCGATCCGTTCGCCCCAGAGGAGTTGTAGCAGTGAGCCTTTGCAGCGGTGCTGCTCCAGGGTGAGGATGGCCATGGCGGTTGACGTCATTCGATTGATCCGGTGGGTGCGGGCCGCGGTCAGGTCGTGGCACCGGCCGGGCAGTGCGGGCGAGATCCACAGCACCTTGCCGGCCGGGTTGGTGACAACGTGCATGGTCACGCCGTGGCGGCGGTGTTTGTGGGAGTAGTGGGCTGTGCTGTCGCCGACGCGGTCGCACTGCGCCAGGGTGCCGTGCAGCAGGACGTAGTCAGGATCATGAGTGTGTAGGACCTTCAGTAGCCCCGGTGCCCGGTCGGCCGGCAGGCTGGGGACGCGGCTGGTGTAGGCGTGGGCGGTGCCGACGCAGATGCCGAAGCCGCCGGCTATCTGCGCGAGGGTGTCGTGCTTGCGCAGGTACACCAGGGCGACCAGCGCGCGCTGGTGCGCAGGCAGCTTGCAGCGGCGGTCACCCTCGCGGGTGACGATGAGGATGGTGACCCACTCGACCAGCGCATGAGGCAGGTCGAGTGCGGCAGGATACGGAACCAACGGGGCTTTTGAGCCGATGAGTTGAGACGTCGAACACCTCCCTCAACGGCACAGGAGCCTCGTGCGTTGCGCACCCCGCCAGCGTCACCCGATCAGTGACCACTCTGAAGAAGCTCACCGTCCGTTCGGCAGCAGCGTCAGGGGGTCAGGGAACGGAGCCGCCGGGACTGCGTGTGATAGGAGCCGGTGAACAGGCCCTCGGTGCGCTGCAGTTGCTGCAAGACGCCGATGCGCTGTCCCTGGAGCAACTGCAGTGCGGGGAAACGGCCGTGCTCGAACAGCAGGATGTTCAGCGACCCGCCGTACTTGAAGTTCCCAATTTCCTCTCCCTTTTTCACCGGGACCGGATTGATGATCGGGCCCTTGAACTTCTTCAGAAAGTTCACGGAGGCGATTGAGTTGAGGCCGACGGGCACCAGACCGACATATCCCTCGCCATCCGGCTTCCCCATGGCGTCCAGGTATTTCGTCTTGATGATGACGTATCCCCGGCGGAAGTGGTCGAACATCTCGTAGTCGTAGCCGTAGCCGACGTTGCCCTTGTTCAGCAGTTCAGGAAAGTCCCGCATGCCGTAGTAGACCCCGCCGATGTCATCGCGAGCCTCCACCACCTCGCCCGTCACCGGGGCGTGATACCTGTGGTAGGTGTCGGGCATCAGGATGCACGACACCGCCGTGCCGCCTGCACGCTTCTTTTGACCGTGTGCGTCCTCGGTGTAGACGAACCTGTCGGCGTACTCGGAGTCGTTGAGCAACTGCCTGACGTTCATGGTCACTGTCTTGACCGGAATCGGCGTAGTGTCGGTCAGCTCATCAACGATCATATTGATGACGCAGTCGGCCGGAGCGGTCACCACGCTGTCGTCATCCTTGGCGTCGATCGGCCGCTTTCCCGGCACGATTTCCCGGATGAAGAACTCATTGAAGTTCTTCCACTTCTCGATCTTGTAGTCGGCCATACGCTTCGGTCCGAGATCCTCGATCCATCTCTCGATGAGGATCTTCGATTCCGGTGCGTCCATCTGCATGCCTTGCAGGTTCGTGAAGTCGGCAGTCATCTTGAGACCGGGGCCACAGGTGACAAAGACCATGCCGTAGTCGTTCTCGTAGTTGATCCAACTGAACTTCTCGATGTAGTCCAGCCCGTTGTTGACCCCCGCATAGTGCTCCGGGTCGGTCCCCGACTGCCACTTGTGCCACTCCGTGAAGAAGTTGCACAGGAAATCGATGTCCTTTTTCTTCCAGTCGCATTGCACATTGGGTGGCGTGTTAGCGGGGTACGGCACCACGTTCTCGACCGCTGCGTCGTACATGGTCTTGAAGCCCTCGTGGTCGGTGGCGTACCACCGCTTGATTTTGGCGAGAAATTCGTTGAGGTCTGTCGAGAACGCGTCGTCGGCCTGGGGCACTGTCCTGTCGCCTTCCGCGGGGAATGTCGTTCCCGATACCCCTGGCCAGGCGCATCTGAGCTACAGCCATCCGTCTCACGATGTCGCTCCGATGCGCTGCAAAACCATCCGCTTGGGCGCATTGGCTCCCCGCACAGGGGAGTTCACCGTGCCAGGGACAGGCCCGGTTCCGCTGCCGGAGGCCGGTCGCCGGATACTGGAGCCGGTGTCAGCGCTCGCCCACATGCACCGCGCGCCCGCCCCGCGCGGTCTCCTTACAGGTGGCCGTCATCGTGTCAGCCGATCCAGGCAGGCCCATGACCTACGCTTACAGGAAGAGATAAAAGGGCCATCCTTCGGGCATGGACTTCGCGGGGACTTTGTGCTGATGGTCCCGTGCCAGCCATGAAATGTCTTGCCCCCTTGGGGACCGGCAGGGTGGTCGCCTCTTCGAGCCGCACCCGACGACCCATTGGGCGCGGGCGACGGTTAGGTCGTGATGCCGGCCCGGCGTGGTCGGGAAGATCCGCCGGACGCGGCCGGTCGGGCCAGTCACGACCTGCGCTCCACGCCACGGTGGCAACGCATCGCGACGACGTCGGCCCGGCCGTCGTCTAGGCGGTCGCACTCGGCGAGGGCGCCATCCACCGGTACGTAGTCTGGACTGCGCGACGGTCCTCGTTCGCGTCGGCCTGAGCCACGCGAGCGGTGAACATGCGCTCCCCAGAGCCATCGAGGGCCCGCCTCCGCAGCCGGTCGTGGAGACCTCGCCAATTGCCGTACTTCTCCAGCAGGTGCACCCACTAGCCTCGATCTTTCGCGCGCCCAGCAGACTCGGAGGTCTTCGTGATGTAGCTGATCTTGAGTCGTAAGCTCGTTGTCGCCTGCCGGTGTGAGTCCGGTCCGGGTAGCTGCCAGGAGGCCCGGT
>NZ_JACHJL010000008.1 GCF_014203645.1 Streptomyces zagrosensis
ACAAACGACGACGGCACCATGTACCCCGGCAAACGACCCGCCGCAAACTCCCGCAACTCACCCGCCAACACCAGCCACCGCTGCTCCCGACTGCGTGCCATCGGGCGCACATACGCCACCAAGCGCTTGTCCAAATCTCCGTATTCGCGGGCGACGATCACGCTTTGCCGGACGGCAGGGTGACTGGAGAGTGTCGCCTCGACCTCGCCGAGTTCGATTCGGTGGCCGCGCACCTTGACTTGGTGGTCAATGCGACCGAGAAACTCCAGGGCACCGCTGTTTCGTCGCTTCACCAGGTCGCCAGTACGGTACATCCTCTCCCCAAGGCGGAAGGGATTGGGGACGAAGGCCCGCTCCATTTCTCCGGGGCGATTGACATAGCCGCGCGCCAACGCCACGCCGGATATGCACAGTTCGCCGGGGGTGTCGAAAGGGGCGAGCGTGCCGTTCTCGGTCACCACGTAGAAGGCGACACCGGCGATCGGCTCGCCCAAAGGGACCGTGTGCACGTCAGAAAGGTCGACCTGGGAAAGGTCCTGAGTCGACACGTAGATGGTTGCTTCGGTGGGGCCGTACAGATTGATGCCCTTGGCACAACGGTCACGGATCCAGGTGGCCAGATCGGCGGGCAGCGCCTCGCCGCCAGACAGCGCGGTGAACAGCCCGGGCGGCCGCCAGTCTGATTCCCGCAGAATCTGCCAAGTGACTGGTGTGGCCTGCATGACGGTGGCGCCATTGGCGGCGATGAGTCGCCCCAGACGCTCCGCGTCGTTCACGGAATCCTGAGGAATGACGGAAATGCGGGCCCCGGACAGCAGGGGCACCAGGTAGTCAATCAGCGACACATCAAATGCCGGGCTGACGACGCTGGTGAAGACATCCCGGTCGCCAAGGTGCAGCAGGTCGGCGAGGTGCAGCGTGAAGTTGAGCAGCGATCGGTGGGTTACCTGGACCCCTTTGGGGCTACCGGTCGAGCCCGAGGTATATATCGTGTATGCGAGATCATCGGCGGCCGGGCGGAGTGAATTCGGCCGTGCGGATCGATCGGTCGGCTCGAGCGGTGCGTCGAGGGCAATGACGTCGGGGACGGCCGCCGCGAAAGTGCTCGCGAGATCCGAGTGGGTCAGCAGGACCGCGCTGCCGCAGTCGCGGAGTATGAACTCGATCCGTTCGGCGGGAAAGGCGGGATCCAGCGGTACGTATACCGCTCCTGCCATCCAGATCCCGAGCAGCGCCGCGACGGTGTCGGTGGAGCGGGGCAGCATCACGGGGACCACGTGCCCGGGCCGCACCCCGACGCCCGCGAGCCCGTCGGCTATCGCCTCCGCACGCTGCCAGAGCTCGGCGTAGGAAAGTGCCTGTGCGTCTCCGCAGTTAATCGCCGCAGCATCGGGATGTGCTGCGAGCCGATCGCCGATCAGGTTAAGGACGGCCCCGGAAAAGCCGGTGACATGCCCTTCAGTACGAGATGGGTTTCCCTGACGTGAATTGCTCGAAGCGGACATTTTGGACCCAATTCTGGACGCAGGGCAAGAGTCGGCAGATGCATAGCTGAGCGAGGTCTAGTCTTATTAGAAACATACATCGGATGCATCGACCAGCCCCGCCTGAATACCCGCGTTCAACTGCTCCGGTATGGACAGTTGAACGTCCGCTTCAAGGCACGGAGAACGGCGAAGGCGGCTGCGGGACGCAGTTTCATCCCCCGCAGGGGGTCTGGGTCAAGCCCGCCCAAGCAAAGTAAGTCGCTTTGCCGCACTCGTCGGCTGGTTACATGCTCCCGGTCGCCCCGCCCCTCTGCCTCTGCCCCCATGCCTCCAAGCGGCAGAGGTGATGTCGGCGGTTAGATCCAGCGTGAATCCCTGGCCATGCGCAACGCGTCGATCCGGTTGCGCGCCCCGAGTTTTGCCACCATGGAGGAGAGATAGTTGCGCACTGTTCCCTGAGAAAGATGCATTCGCGCCGCTATTTCGACAACGGTGTCACCTCGGGCGACATTTTCGAGTACAGAGAACTCGCGTGCGCTGAGCGGGCAGTCGCTGTTGCTCAGGGCTGCCACGGTCAGCTCCGCGTCGAAGACCCGCTCGCCCTGGTGCACTCGGTGGATGGCTTCGACGAATTGGCGCGGCGACACGCTGCGTTCCACGATGCCGGCTATCCCGGCAGCGAAGGCTTGGCGAATGACCGACCGTGTCACCGCCCTGGCGAGGAGCATGCTCCGACAACCCATGCCCGCGATCTTCTCGGCGACCGCGATCGCGTCACTGCCCCCGCTCTCGTAGCTGATGACCGACACATCCGGCCGCTGCGTCTCGGCGAATTTCAGTGCGGCGACGTTGCTTTCCGCGGGCCCGACGACCCGGACCTCATCGTGTCTCTCCAGCAGTGCGGCCAGCGCGAAGCGGGACAGATACAGGTCATCAGCCACCAAGACATCAATTCCCATGCAAGCCTCCTTGTAGTTCCTCGGCGCTCGTCATTGTGGGCAGCTCGACTGGGTGAAGTATGGATGCCTTCTATATGGCGGCTTGTGACCGGCGTGATGCGACGCCCTCCTCGCTGTTCGCCATGCGCCGATCGACGGCGCGAGGTCGGCTCTGTCCACCGGTGATGACACACGAACGCGGCCCCTGTCCACGATCGGCGCTTCGAGAAGCCTGATCGCCAGGGACCGCATCCGTCCGAGTTCAGCGGGTTGAGCGCGCCTCGCCGGCCGTGTCCCGGCCGGGGCGGGGCAGGACGAATATCGCGACGGCAGCTGCGGCGGCCATGATCACGGCGCCGACCATCATGCCGAGCGCGTACCCGTCGGCGAGAGCGCCGGGGGTGGCCGCGTCACCGCTGCGATCGTGGGCGACAGTGCCGAGGGCGGCGAGGCCGAGCGAGGCACCGATCTGACGCGTGCTGTTGAGCATGCCGGAGGCGACACCCGCCTCGTGGGGCGCGACGCCCCCGGTGGCGATGGAGACGGCCGGCGCAAGGCACATGCCTATGCCGACGCTGGTGACGACGGACGGACCGAGGACGTCGACCAGGAACGAGCCGTCGGAACGGATCAGGCCGAACCAGGCGAAACCGAGCGCGGACAGCGTGCCACCGGTGATCAGCATGCTCCGGGGGGCGAACTTGTAGCCGAACTTGACGGCGAGGGTGGAGCCGACGACCACGCCCAGCATGAACGGCAGGAACTCGGCTCCGGTGCGGGCCGGGCTGCCGCCGAGCACCCGCTGGAGGTAGAGGGAGACAAAATACAGGGCCGAGGCCATGGCGCCGCCGAACAACAGCATGTAGAGGTTGGCGCCCACGACCGAGCGTTTGGTGAACAGACCGAGGCGGATCAGCGGGTCGCGCTTGGTGGTCCGCTCGACCTGGATGAACGCGGCCAGCAGGGCGACGGCGGCCGTCAGGGTGATCAGTGTGGTATCCGAGGTCCACGGGTGCTGATCGGTGCGGACGACACCGAACACGAGCAGGGCCGTACCCGCCGCGCCCAGCACGGCGCCCAGCACGTCCGGGCGGCCGCGGCGCGCGGCCGGGGGGTCCTGGGCGATGCCGCGCCAGGCCAGAGCCAGCGCGAAGGCGGCCATCGGCAGGTTGATATACATCACCCACTGCCAGCCCGCGTACTGGGTGAGCAGTCCGCCGACCAGGACGCCGACGGCGCCACCGGACGCGTTCATCGCGCTCCACAGGCCGAAAGCCTTCACGCGTTCCTTGCCGCCGGGGAAGGTCGAGGCCAGCAGCGCCAGCGCGGCCGGCGCGAGCGCGGCGGCCCCGATGCCTTGCGCGGCGCGGGCCGCCACCAGTTGGCCCGGGGACTGCGCTAGGCCGCCGACGAGGGACGCAAGGCCGAACAGGACGAGTCCGAGCAGCATCACGCGCCTGTGCCCATACCGGTCGGCGATCTTGCCGCCGAGCAACAGCAGCCCGCCGAAGGCGAGGGCGTAGGCGTGGATCACCCAGGTCAGGCCCACTTCTCCGAAGCCCAAGCCGCTGCCGATCTCGGGGAGTCCGACGTTCACCACCGTCAGGTCGAGCGACACCATGAACTGCACGACGGACACCGAGGCCAGGGTGATTCCGGGCCGCGCTCCGGTTCCGACGCTCGCCTTCTCACCCGCTACTGGCGTGCTTGCCACCACAACACAACCTCTCTGTCCCTCGCACCACCGAAATTTCGGAACGCGTTCTGAAATTAGCAGCGAGGTGGTCGGGCTGTCGACTGCACAGGTCGTACGGCGGGTGTCGTGGCGAGGCATGATGGGACGATGTCCCGCTCCACCGAACCGCACCGCCGTGTCGGCCGCCCTCCCGTCACCTCCCGTGCGCAGATCCTGACCGCAGCCCGCGGCCTCATCGACGAGGTCGGCTGGGAGAAACTCACGATCCGCCGCCTCGCGTCCGAGATCGGCGTCGGGGCGACGACCCTGTACCACCACGTACGGGACAAGGAAGAGCTGCTGTTCCTGCTGATCTACGAGTACGCGGAACAGATCCCGCACCCCGAGCTGCCGAGCGAGCCGCGGGAGCGCATCATCACGGCCGCCGTCGCGCTCCACGACGGCCTGGCCGCATGGCCCTGGGCGGCGGAAGTCCTCACCACCGACGGATTCATCGCCCGGCTCGGCGACTCGTTCCTATGGCTGGTCGAGACGATCCTGGCCGGAGCCGTCAGCGCCGGATGCCCCCCGGAACAGTCCGTCCAGATCTTCCGCAGCATCTGGTACTACACAGCCGGCGAGATCGTCGTGCGCGCGCACACCCGCCACCGCAAGATGAACGAACAGGACCCCACCCACCTCAACGCCTACTTCGGCAACGCCGACGGCCCGCTCCGGCACCCGCACCTGGCCGCCATCGCCGACCGGTGGGCGACACTGGCCGGGCAGGACACCTTCGCGCAGGGGCTCCGTGCCTTCGTCGACGGCCTGCTCGTGCAGTCCCTGACGAAGAAGACATCGGGAGCACCGAATTCGGAGTCGAACTGACCGTTCAACTGTCTTCCGTGGGCAGTTGAACATTCGGGCACGGCCGTCGTGAACGTAACGAATCACGTCTCACATTCCACCCGCGCACACCCCACGTGCATCACGCACAGCGTTCCGTGAACCCTCGCGCATTCGTATGGGTGATCCAGTTTCGCGCGCCCGCGCCCGAACTCGAGACTTGGAGCCGAAACGATTTGGCCGCCTTGCCCGTTGAGGGCACGTAATCGAGCCGGGAGATGTGCGACGGCTGTCGCCTGCCGCGTAGGAGGCGGTGTGGCACGGTCAACTTCTGGTGCCAGTGTGGTGAATTGGGGGAACTGGAAGCCTTGGGGCTGTCAGCCCGCCGCCCGTCAGGCGGTGGATGAGCAGCCGGTAATCCGCCGCCAGGCGGAGAAGCGTTCGGTCATTTCGTGCCGGCCCTTGTGGATCTTGCAGCTCTTCTGCGCTGCAAGATCCACGAAGGTGTCGTTCGTCCCGTCAGCATTTCCCGTCGCCGCTACCGCTTGCCCCGTGCCCCGCCTAGAAACCCTGGGTGAGACTGCCGCGCACCATATCACGTCCGGTCGGATCGCTGGCGATCACTCTGAGGACCGTCTCACAGGTGCCCACGCCCAAGTTGACTATGCCACCGGAAGTCATGAGAAATACATCTGTGAGAGATCGGGGTGGGCGTTTTAACGTGACCGCGTCCCGATGAACCTCCGCGATCCGATCCTCGGATCGCACAGCATGATCGCGCTCACCACAACCATTACCAGACGAGCATTGAACTCGGAGGAAGAATTAGACAATGAGTATCCCTGTCTATATCGCGTCGGCTGCGGCCTGGATTCCGCCTGCGGAATCGGCAGCGGAAGCAGTGGCTGCCGGCAACTACTCTGCCGACGACAACGCCACCAACAAAATACCCTGCCTGCCGGTGGCCTCGGATGAGATATCGGTTCCGGACATGGGAGCGATCGCAGGGCGAAAGGCCCTCGATCGGGCCGCAGCTGTGGTCGGCGACCAGGTCGATCTGATCCTGCATGCATCGATATACCACCAAGGCCGCGACCACCACTGGAATTCGGCTCCCTACATCCAGCGCGAGCTGGGCGTTACCGGCGCCTTCGCCCTGAACGTGGAGGGGATGTCGAACGGAGGCATGGCGGCGGTCGATCTGGCGATGGCCCAGCTCGAAGCCGGCCGGGGGACGAGCGCTCTGATCACCACCGCGGACCGGTTCTGTCCGCCCGGGTTCGACCGGTGGCGGGGTTCGTACGGCATCGTCTTCGGCGACGGCTCCACGGCGCTGGTCCTCTCCACGACCGGCGGTTTCGCCCGCATCCATGCCATCGCGTCGGCCACCGACGCCTCCCTGGAACCGCTGCACCGGGGCATCGTCCCGTTCACCAACGCGTACGGGGTGGTCGTCGACGAGAATCTGCGTACTCCCAAGAAGTCGTATCTGGAGGAGGTCGGGGCGGAGTCGGTGCTGCAGCGCGCCGAAAAGACGCTGATGAGCGTCGTCTCCAAGGTGCTCGGCCGGACCGGACACAAGCTCGACGACTTCGCCAAAATCCTGCTGCCCAACATGGGGCACATGATGATGGAGGACCAGTTCCTCAAGCCGCTGGGCATCTCGGCCGAGCGCACGCTGTGGAACTGGGGCCGATACGCGGGGCACTTGGGCGCAGGCGACCTGGCCGCGGCTACGGCACGCCTGGTGGAGAAGAAGGAAGTCAGCCAGGGCGACCTCGTGCTCCTGATCGGTACCGGCGGCGGCTACTCGGTGACCGTGGCAGTACTGGAGATCGAGTCGGTGCCGGAGTGGCCCGAGGCAACCACGGACTTCGTCCTACCCGCCGACGTCACGCAATGAGTGCGCCCGGGCCTGTGCCTCAGCACCTGTCGGCGCTACTCACCACCGGGTCGTACGTCCCGGACCGTGTGGTGTCCCACGCCGGAGCCGGTACGCCCGCCGGGGTCAGCGACGCCCGAGTGGGAGCCCATGCCGCTCGCCCGCGACGACCCAGGCGTCGGCGTGGCGGTGCGGAGCCCGCCGCGATCGACTGACCGGGAAGATCCGCCGCGGTCGCGCCGCTCCTCGACGAGGAGCGGCTCTACGGCCTGGTCGGCTTGCTCGTTGGCATCGCCGCGCAGACCGACCGGACCGTGCTTCAAGCGGCGCTGAACTGGCTGCTGACCCGGCCGACCGTGGCTGCGGTCATCAGCGGTGCCCGCAACGAGGAACAGCTGTGGGACGCTCTTGGTGCGGTCGGCTGGCAGCTAGACCTCGCACAGCTGTCCCGGCTCGGCAAGGCGGGTTCGCCGCCATGCCCACTCCCCATGTACAGCCGGCTGCGCGGATTCAAACCGTCGAACCCTCCGCTGGTGTGACACAAGGAGAGCCCCTTGGCCATGGACCGTTTCATCCGCGCCCTGATCCAGTGGCAGACCGCCGATCGACCGGCACCGGCGCGCACCCTCACCGTGGAACAGGTGCGCCGCCGATACGCCGCCCACGCGACCCGTGGCCGCAACGGTGCCGCGCCCCCGGAAGTCGCCAAGACCGCGGACCAGCAGATCGACGGCGGCGACGGCACGTTCGGTGTCCGTACGTATCTGCCGGCCACCGACCGCGGCCGCCTCGTGACCTATCTGCACGGCGGCGGCTGGACGGTCGGCGACATCGACACCCACGACCCGGTCTGCCGGCGCATCGCCTCCGCACTCGGCGCGGCCGTCGTCTCCGTCGACTACCGCCGCGCGCCGGAACACCCGCACCCCGGCCCACTCAACGACGGTATCGCAGCAGCTGAATGGGCGGACCGGGCCTTCCCCGGTCGCGACCATGTGATCGCCGGGGATAGCGCGGGCGGGGCCCTGGCCCTGGGCATCGCGTTGCACCGCCGCGATCACGGCTGTGCGGCGTTCGCCGCACAGCTGTTGGTCTACCCACCGGCCGATCCGTCTCTACTGTCGGAGTCCACCCGCCGGTACGGGACGGGCTACCTGTCGGAACTCGACGACCTGTACTGGTACTACGACCAATACCTGCCGGATTTGGAGTCCCGCACAGACCCGGCGATCGACCTGCTCAACGCCGACCTCCGAGGACTGCCGCCCACGGTGATCGGCACCGCCGAATTCGATCCGCTACACGACGACGGTGTCGAACTGGCGGCCCGCATGGCCGCCAGTGGCGTTGACGTACAGCACATTCCCGCTGCCGGCCTGGTTCACGGATATCTACTCATGGCCGACCTCGTCCCCGCCGCCGCGGCGGTGACGAGGGATGTACTGGCGGCAGTGGAAAGGAAGTTGACCTCGCCACCCATGGCGCATTGACGGGCCGATCGTCGCGTCCACGACCTCACACCTCTCGAAGCCGAGATCTGGAGATCCGCTCGTGGCCGTCACCGGACCGGTATTTGACCGTGGACGTGCACACCCTTGCAGACGCCCTGCTACTGCAGCGAGGAGCAGTCCAACGACACCACCCACGTCTTCCTACGCAACAGCGAGGAAGCAAACGAGTCGCTCGTCTACGGGCCGACTCCCTGCCGATGCCGATATGCGGGCCGCCGCGTTCGCCGTCGCGGGACTCTCGGACCGAAACGCGGTGCTGTTGTACCCGTCCGGCCTGGAGTGCGTACAGACCCTTCCGGGGGGGGTGGCACGATGGGTCGGATGAGCCTGCCCCGACGCTCCCCCGGTGCCCGTATCCTCGGCATCGGCGCGTACCGGCCGACCCGGGTGGTGAGCAACGATAAGATCTGCGCCCACAATGACTCCAGCGACCCATGGATACGCCGCGGTCCAGCATCGAGAGCAGACGGTTCGCAGGCCCTAACGAGACGGTCGTCTCCATGACTGCCGAGGCGGCCCGCAAGACGATGGCCTAAGCGGGCGTCCAGCCGAGCGAGGTCGGTATGGTCCTAGATGAATGAGTCCAAGGGGTGTCGTCGCGGTCAGTGATCGTAGGCGGTCAGTGATCGTAGGCGGTCAGTGACCGCATAATCGGTTGTCCGGTTTTGTCGTTGTGCCAGATTGCTGCTGTGAGCGCGAGGATTCGGCACAGGACGCGGGCCGCCGCCCGGCCGGGCTCTTGCCTCGGTGTCGTTCCAGGTCGAGCTGTCCTTTGAGGGTCTGGTTGATCGATTCGATGACCTGCCGCAGTGGTTTGAATAGGTGTGCCCCGGCCCGCTTGGCTTCCTCTTTGCGGGCCGGCCGTAGCAACTGGAGGTGACGGTCGGCGAGGTCGTGCTCGAACTCGCGGCCGTAGTAGTTTTTGTCCGCGATGATCGTCTGGCCGCGATGTGCGGCTGCGACGTCGGGCGCGGCGTCGAGCATGTCGCGCAACGTCTCGCGCTCGTCGGCCTTCGCACCGGTGAGAGCGAACAGGATCGGCGGTCCGTCGAGCGTGCACACCAGATGCAGCCGCAGCCCCCAAAAATAGCGTGAGTGCGACGCGCAGTAGTCGTACTGGGCCCAGCCTGCCAGGTCCGGGCGCCTGGCCGTCTCCCGCGAGCAGCCGCAGCCGACCGGGGTGGAGTCGAGCAGCCACACGTCGTCGCTCCACAGCGAGGTGTCCGCCGCCAGAATCCGGATCGTGCTGGTGAGCAGCCACGACGCGGCGCGCAGCCGCTTGTTGTAGCCGGACTGCTGAGGTACGCGGGAAACAGGTGGCCGAAGTTGCGCTCGACGCGGCGCAGCCAGCGCCGCTCGGAGGTGTAGCCGAGCAGCGCCGACATGACCGCGAGCGTGACCAGTTGGGCGTCACTGAGCGTGGGCGTGGTCCCGACGGCAGGCCGCCGCGGGGCCAGCCACGGCGAAGCCTTCAACTCGTCGACGATCCGGGCGTAGAGTGCCGTTGCGAGGGTGTCCAGGTCTGTCTTCACACACTGACATTGGACGCCCTCGTCTCATGTCCGCAGGCCATCCCTTGGACTCATTCATCTAGAGAAGGCGGCGTGGAGGTGGCCGACCTCGCCGCCTTCGTCCCCCACCAGGCCAACGCCCGCATCATCGACGCCGCCAAATCCCTGGGGCATCGCCTCGCACACGGTCGTCGCCAAGGACGTCGTCAACGCCGGGAACGCCTCCGCCGCGTCGATCCTGTTGGCCCTCGACCACTTGCCGTCCCACGGTGCGGTTGCCAGTGTCCACTTGGCCCTCCTCGGGCCCACCGACGGCGTCGCGCGTCGTGTCAGGCCCACGCGCCGGCACCGTTGCGGCGCCGGGGAGGGTGATCTCTGGTGGTGTGTTCGGCGATCCAATTGTGGCCGGATTCCTCTCTGCCGCTGACCAGCACCGCCCCTAAAGGGCGAAGCTCGCCCTCCCTACTTCTCGACCTCGGAGACACCGGGATAGACCTGAACGGATGTGGGCACGTAGCGTGCCGAGAAGCCCATGCGCATGTCCCTGGTCCAGTCGGCATGCGTGCACGAAGCGTGCATGAGCGTCGACCAGGCCATGACGAACTGCCCGGCCCGCATCTCCAGGGACACGGCCTTCGACTCGTCCGGCTCCCAGGCCGGGTCGGTCTGCAGCTCGCGGTAGTCGTAACCGAAGAAGCCGCGCCTGACGCCGTTCTTCACCACAGAAATGTTTCTGTCGGGGCCGTAGCGCATCTGCTTGGTCTCGTCGTAGGACATGGTGCGTGCCGGGGATGAACTGCAGGCAGCCCGTCTCGACGGTGGCGTCGCAAAACGCGCACCACATGGAAAGGGTGCTGCCGAGAGCGGCCCTCTGCGGCCATTGGATCTGGGGCCGCCGGCCGCATGCACCGGCGGAAGTGCAGGTCTGGTGCCAATCCGTCCCCTCGTTCCTCGGGTACTTGGGGAAGAAGTCGGTGCGCCAGCGCAGCACGTCCGTGCCCAGGACGGAAGCGACCCGGTCAACGATGTGCGGCTGCGTGATGACATCTGCGAGGAAGGCGTTGCCGAGGTGCCGGTCGTAGTTGGACAGGTTCGCCGCCCCCGATTCACCGGCTGCTTCCCGGTACACCGCACCGCTCCGATCCCTGAGGTCCTGGCGGGTCCGGGGCCACTCCCGCTTCATCTCGCCAGGCTCGTACATGGTGAAGGGCCCGCGTATTCGTTCCGGTGGAACTCCGCCACCTCGACGGCGGAGAGCCGGCAGTCGTGCTGTTGAGCGGAGATATCTCTCCTCAATGATGGCTCTGGGCATCTCGGGGGCTCAAGCCGGCTGCGGAGATCAAGGGGTCAACATGTGGAAAGCACGTGGATCACCTGTGCCGTCCTGGGTTGACAAGCCCCGGGACCCCGCCAAGTGGCCCCGGTCAGAGAACGGATGTCGGCTGCGGGGTCGCGTGCTCCCGCGACGGTATCGCCTGTTCGACCGACACTGGTGCCGCGACCGAAACCAGCTTTGGACTTCCCTGCCGCGCCTCTCTCCCTCCGCCAGGCGGGCGGGCGTAGCGCTCGTGCGGCGCCGAGCGAAGCCACAGCGTGTATGCAATCCCGCCCACCGCCCCTACCCCAATCAGCTACGACAAGGCGCCCGCTACCGGGTTGTCCGTACCGGTCATGGTTTCGAAGTTGCTCACGACGAGGAACGTGGCCACGGCGAGCACGACGCAAGGCCGCCCGCATCCGCAGCGACCTTGTCGAACGCGGTCGTGCCCGACTCCCGGCCAGCAGCATCACGTCCGGCTCGGTCAGGACGAAACGACAGGGTTACAACCCGTAGAGCCGTAGCCCCGTCACCTCAAAGGTCATTGCGATGTTGACCCGCCGCCATGTCAGCCACCGGTTCGGTCGGTTGAGCCGCTCGCACCCCCGCCGGTGGTGGTCTTTGCGGACGAGGCCAAAGGAAAAGCGCCTGGCTGTCGCAGCTCACCGATGAGTTCGTCGACGCGTTGCCTGGTGAGGTGGCGCATCGCATACAGGTGGACATAGGTGCGCGCGGTGCCGTCGACGTACACGGTTTCGCTGGAGAGGGAGTAGCGGCGGACGATGTCGGCGTGAGGCTGGCGAAACCGTACTGTCAGCGACTGCGGGCTGCGTGCCACCCACAGGCCCTGGCCTAACTGCTCCTGCAAAACGAGCAGTTGCTCGTGCATGTAGGCAGCAAGCCCGTCACACTCGGCCGCGAGCCAGGCCTGGTCATCGTAAGAGTGATGGGCCAGATAGTCCCACATCAGCAGCGAGGAGAAGCCGTTGCGGGAGCCCGCGAAGGTGGTGTCGGCGGCGCCGATGTACTCCGATGACTTGGGCGGGGCCATCTGCAGCCCGGTGCGGGTCATGAACACTCCGCACGCCCACGGTGTCCCCATCCATTTGTGGCCGCTCATAGTCAGTGAGTGCACGTCGGAGATCCGGAAGTCAAAGGTCGGCGGTGCATGCTCCACCATGCCGGCGTCCCGGGCCATCTCCAGGTAGGGCGCGTAACCGGCTCCGAGCGCCCCGTCGACGTGCAGCCAGTAGCCCGACCGCTCGTCATAGTCGCTGTTCTCGCCGCATCCGCGGTAGACGCGCCGGTTGTCAAGGTTGTATTCGGCGCAGATGCTGCGCACCGTGCAGGCGACCGCCTCGACGTCGTCGTATGCGCCTTTGAAGGTGGACCCGTAGTTGAGGCTGACCAAGACTGGGTGGCCTCGACTGGCGAAGAACCGCACCAGGACAGCGAGTTGGTCGATGTCAATGGCGCCGTGATCGCCGGAAGGCACCTCCCGCGGCCAGGGGGTTCCCGGTGCGAGAGGGTTTTCGTCGGGGTAGCACGTGGAGCCCAGGGTGTGGAAGGTGTCGATGTCCAGCGCCCGCACGGCTTTGGTCAGCGAATAGTGGGTGTCCTCAGAGAAGAACGCCACCGGATGGAAGGCGTGCGGGCCCCCGCCGCGCAGTGCCTGCTCGAAGGTCACCTTGCCCGGCTTGCGGTGGTGCGTGCGCAGGAGCTTGCCCGACAGGTAGTCCCGTGCGTTCCACAGGCCGTACAGGTTCCCTTCACTGGAGCCCATGGTCAGGACATAGCCCCAGTACGACTCGGGGTCCTCCGGGTTGTGCGGCCACTTCGCGTGCCACAGCGAGGCGAAGTAGTCGAGTACGGCTCGCTCGAGCACCTTGGAGTTGAGCGTGTACGAGCTGGATTGGTAGGGGTCTCCGACGTTGTTGAGGTGCCGGTTGAGATAGTGCCCCAGGCGCTCTTCGTAATCGAGAGCGCTGGTGACCTGGTAACCGGCGAAGTTGCGCGTCTGGGCGTCTATGTGACTGCGAAACAGTGCCTCTGCCTCGGTGTACTGCTCCGCATCCAGTCCGGTGGGCGGCAACTGCACCTTGTGATGGGGCACTTCGGGAACACCAGTGTAGGCCGCCCGCGGATCGGAGGACGGCGGGGTGCCGTAGGGGCGGCCACCACCAACCCGTAGGCCGCTAAAGGTCTTCTGCCACGGTGTGTCTTCAGGACCGAAGGGTATATCTGCATGCGTTTCGGCATCACGAGCCATTGTTGCTGGTCCTTTCACTGCGCGGTTCCCGGGCCGAGCCGGAGTCGCTGCGCTGCTCGGGCGAGGCTGTCCAGAAGGGTCCCCGGCCGGGGCGTTGGGCGGGGCGGTGGGCGGCGGCGTCGGCACGGATGCGCCGCCCAGGCGCGCGTACCGGTCCGGGCGGGCCGAGCGCAACCAGGAGGCAAGGGCGACACCGGGGCCGCCGACAAGCAACAAGAGCCACTGCAAGGCGGTGATGACGGGCTCGGTGGTACCGGTCAGCACATCGAAGTTCGACACCACCAAAAGCGACGTGGTGATCAGCCCGAGGGCACCCAGCGCGGGCGCGATGACGACCTGCCAACGACGCTCACGCCGGCGACGGAAGTAGCTGATCACGGCCGCCGGGGGCAAGGCCTGCAGCAGGATGATGTCGAGGGCGCCAAGGCCCAGCATGCTGGTCGACATGTTCCCGTACGGGTCGAGCACCGCGGCCGCAAACAAGATGACTGCCACTGCGCTGAAGACGGACTGGATGACACTGGCCCGGTGCACGGAGCCGTGCCCCGCGTGCGTGGTATGGAGGTTGCCCAGCAGCAGCCCGTAGCGGCGCAGGACGTATCTGCACCGCTTGGCGGCTTTGTGCAGCACCAGCCAGGCGGCGAACAGGCTGGCGCACAGCAAGACTCGCATGGTGGTGGTGGCCGGGTGCTTCAGGTAGCTGTCGCTGAGCAGGAAGAACAGATCGCCGAGGTGACCTTCTTGGGCGCGTACCCGCTCGGGTCCCAGCGCGCCGACGGCGACCCAGCCAGTCAGGGCGTAAGGACAAGGCGACCGTCAGCACGGCGACGACGGTGGCGCGGGGCACACTGCGGTGTGGTGCCTTGGACTCTTCGCCATACAGGGCGGCCGATTCGAAGCCGAGGAAGGAAGCGAAGCCGAACATCACGCAGACGCCGAGCCCGGGGGCGAGCACTTCATCGGGGGCAAAGGAGGCGGATGAAAGAGCCGCGGCGCCGAGGCGGGCCAAGATGGCGATCTCACACGCTATGCAGATGGACAGCAGCCGGGCGCTGGGCTCGGCCTCTCGGTGGCCGAGCATTCCGACCAGGAGCAAGCCGAGTCCCGCCGATATCTGCCAGGGCAGGTCAAAACCGTGAGCTGCGGCCACACTCTGGGTGAAGTAGGCGAAGGCGCTGAGAACCCCGACCGTGGCGGCGTTGCAGGCAAGCACCGCGAGCAGTCCGGAGCCGGTCGCCACACGACGTCCGCGGCCGTGCGCGATGTGGGGGTAGAAGCCGCCCATGTGACTGATCCGCCATGGGATGGCGGCATAATCGACGGAGAAGCACAGCAGGGTCAGGCCCGCAAACAGGAACATGGCTGGCACACCGCTACCGAAGGCGAAGACGAGCGGGACGGTGAACACCATCGCGGCCAGGGGGGCGGCTGCGGCGATGACGAACACGATCTTCGAGGGGATCAGCGTGCGCTGGAAGCGCGCGCTCTCCTCGCGCGGGGGCGTGGTGGTCATGTAGATCTCCAGATGAGGGCAACAGCCCGGAACCAAGCGGAAGGTCGCGCTCGTATGAGGGCGAGTGGGCAGAAGAATCGAGGCGTCAGGTCAGCCGGAGGATCTCGACGGCTTCCGGCAGCCGGAGGTCTGAAACGGCGTTCTTCCGCCGCCTTCCTCATGGCCGCCCCGTACGGTCGGCAGATCCGTCATCTGGGCCACGACATCGCTCAATGTGTGCGTCGGGACCTCCCATCCCATGAACCCCCACGCCGTATCGCCACGGCGAACGAAAGATCCGCCTCCGAGCGAATCCACAGAGGCACCGATTCGCCGCGGTACGTCGCGATCAACGCGCCGTCGGACTGGCTGAGGTCGATCTGCCAGAAAAGAAACTCCCCCAACGTGCCAATGTGATTCATCGCCTTGAATGCGGCCTCCTTGGCGGCGAACAGGTCGCGCGCGGTGTAGTGCCCGATCGGGGCGAGCAGCAGGCGCCGCTCCTGTTCGCGCAGGAAGAACGCGGCCACACGAGGGGTCATGACCGTGGGCTCGATGTCGACGCCGACCGTCTCGGCACCGGGGACCACCGCGGCGATCGCGAGCCGACCGGTGTGGGAGATCGAACCGGCGAATCCTTGGGGAAAGAGCGGCCTGCCGTCTCGGGCCCGTGGCACCGTACGCTCGATCGACCCGGCCGCGGCCAGTGCCGCGGCGGCCGCACGACGACCGGCCGTGAATTGCTCGGCCGGTCCGTGGGGCGGCGGTACCGGAGACGTCTCCATCGACATCTCCGGTACCACGCCCCAGGGCACGGCCTGCTCAATAAACACCGTGAGGGTTTCAGTCGCGCAGCGCCGCGACGTGGCCTGCCAGCGATTCGATCGAGCGCAACGCCTCCGGCGGGACGTCATCGTCCCACTCGAATCCGAACGCGTCTTCCATCGCGACCAGCAGAGCGACCAGCGCGGTGGAAGGGAGCCCGGCCTCGCGGAGCGACACAGCATCGTGCACTCCGTCGACGAAGGAGGGGCCGCCGAACACATCGACCAGCAGCTCGCGAATCTGCTGCCGTGCCTTCACCACGGTGTCAGGCATTCGCTTCTGCTTCGTCGATGAACTTCCGTACGAGTTCCTGGAAGCCTTCGGGGTCGTCGAGGAAGGGCACGTGTCCGGCCTTCGGCATGATCTCGCAGCGGCCGTTGGGGAACAGCGCGGCCAGCTCGTGGCCCGCCGTCGGGCTGAGCAGAATGTCGTCGTCACCCAGGGTGATCAGCGTCGGCATCTGGATGCGGGTCAGCAACGCGGGGTTGGAGTCGCCTTGCTGAGCCAGCGTCAGACCGTTAATGAGCTCCTCGGGCGTCGACATGGCCAAGAAGCTCTCTCGAAGGCCGAGGAAGCCCGCCGAGCCGTAGTCCTCGTTCATCTGCGTGCTGACGAACTCGGGGTACATGTGGCTGAACAGGATGGGTACGCCATGGTCGTTCAATGTCCGCACCCATGACCGCTGGAGCATCCGGTGACGCCGCATTCCCTGCGGGCCCAGGACCGGTCCGGCCAACACAAGGCCTCGGACCCGGTCCGGGTAGGCGAGGGCCACATCACGGGCGAGTTGGGTGGAGGCCGACGAGGCGAGCAGGTATGTCGAGTCGATCTCCAGCCCGTCGAGCAGCCCGATCAGGTCCGTCGCGTGCTCCTCCCAGGTCGGCTCCTGCTCCAGACGCGTGGAGTGGCCGTGATTGCACAGGTCGTAGCTCACCACGCGGTAGTGCTTGGCGAGTTCGCCGGTGTAGTCCCGCCAGAACGGGGCGGTGAAGAAGAAGTTGTTGAGCGTCGTGATGGCAACGCCGTCGCCTGTGGACTCGCAGTAGAGTTCGATGTCCGCCCTGGTGCGTACCCGTGGCGCGTCCTCGCGATAACTCAGGTCGTGGTAATACTCATCCTGCGCTGCGTCAGCCGACATAACTTTCCACCCGCTCTTTGGTCTTGTAGGCTTCGGGCCCCGGGAGGACCCGCGCGAATGTGGCGACGACATCGGCCGCCGAGACTTCGTCGGAGATCGCACCGCAGGACCGGCCGCAGTACAGCGCCATCTCCTCGATGCGGCCGCTGGTCGCCTCGGTGGGCACCGCCGCGCTGAAGCGTGGCACCAGGTACGGCTTGCCCTCGACCACCGTCTTGCCGATGAACTTTGCGGGCTGCCCCGGGTCGGTGGTGACGGTCGTGGCGAGCACGCGGTGCCGCCGGCCCGGCCACCCGATCGCGTACACGTCGGTGATCACGGTGTCGGTCTCGTCTGCGCCGGTCACCGCCGACTTGAAACGGGCGTGGGCCCGAGACTCGTGGGCGACGACGAAGGCGGTGCCAAGAAGCACCCCGTCGGCACCGGCGGCCAGTGCCCGTTCGGCCTCCTCGGGCGAGCCGATGCCGCCCGAGGCGACCAGACAGGTGTCGGGCAACAGTGCCCGCAGTGCGGCCACCAGGTCGTCACGTCGCGACGTACCAAGAAGGTGGCCACCCGCCTCGATGCCCTGGGCCACCACCACCGCGCCGTGCGCAGCCGCGTGCGCCCCGCTCTCGGCCGTCCCGATCTGGACCACCGTCTGCCGCCCCGCCGCGGCCACCCGCTCGAACACCGCGTCGTCGGGCATCCCGAAGAAGGACAGATGCACGCGCTCCGGTGTCTCGTTAAGCACCTGTGCCACTTGCCGATCGAGCTCCTCTGGCCCGACCACCTCCGGAATCAGGTTGACGCCGACAGGCCGATCGGTACCTGCGGTCAACCGGTCGAGCATGGCTGACAGCGCACCGCCGACCAGCTTGTAGCCGCCCACACAGCCGACCGCCCCTGCGTTGGACACCGCGCAGGCCAACTCCGTGCCCGCGACACCGCCCATACCCGACTGCAGCAGGCTCACGTCCAGGCCGAACGCCCCTGCCAACGTGGTGCGCATCAGCTCAGGCTCTCGACTGCAGACACCGCGGCATCGGCGCTGCCGAACCGCTCGGTCAGGGTGTACACCCAGCGCTCCAGGCCGAAGGCCAGGCAACTCGTGTGCGCCGTGTCGTCGCCGGCCTGGATCGCACACCGCTCGCCAAAAAAGTTCCGATGATAGTTGACCGAGCCGATTGCAAGCCCGCCGACGACGAACTCCTCCTTCACCGGGAACAGGCGCTGCATCTTGGCCTTGCCGCCGTTCTCGTCGAAGAACGGATCGGTGGCGACCTCAAGTCGAAGGTCTAGCCCGAGCTGGGCGCACAGGGAGATCACTTCCTCTTTGGCCCGGATCAGATGACTCTTGGCCGTCTCCCCCGGTCCGACGCAGACGATCTCACGCATGGAGAAGCCGAGCAGGCGCTGCAGGCCCTGGTAGTGGTCCTCGTTGCGGAAGCACGTGCCGACCGTGGTCCGCAGCACGCCATCGGCGGGCAGCACGGACCCGGCCAGGTCAAGGTAGATGGAGTAGCAGGCGGCCGAGGGCAGCGCGAACGCGCTTGCCTCCATGACCTCGGTCGGCATCTGCTCGACCGGCCGGGGCGGCTGCTTCAGCAGAGCGCCAAGGCGCTCCGGGTCGAGCCGGGTCGCGGCAAGCCCCAGATGCGGAAAGTTGTCGTAGTAACCGAAGTTGTCGAGGTCCTGGCACCGCATCAGGAAAGGGAACCGGAACTCCGGAGCCTGCCAGTCGTCGGCCAGGCGCAGGAACGCCGCATCGATCGCTCGAAACAACCTCAGCTGGCTGCCGTCGAGGACTCCAAGGCCGTTGTCGGTCACTGTCGTCAGCATGCGGCTTCCTTCGTAAAGAATCGGGTCTCGAGCGCCTTGAGGGTGCGGAAGTCGTCTAGGTTCAGGTCCTCGGGATCGATGGATTCACCGGTCAACTCCTCAAGCAGAAAGATGAACTCGATGAACGCGAGGGAGTTGATGGCCCGGCTGTCGATCAGGTCCAAGTCGTTGGAAAGACCGTCGAGCTTGGGGTTGCGGCCGATGATGAACTCGCGGACCGCCTGCATCGGTTCGGTCGTCATTTGATGATCTCCCTGCCCGCTCCCGCCTTGGAAAGGAACCTCCGCGTCCGCTTCAGCACGCGATCGTGCGCCTCCACCCGCGCGGGGTGTGCCAGGGCACGCCGCCTCAGCGCCAACGCGTCGGGGATGGCCGCGTCCCGGTAGGCGGCCGGGTTGTAGAGAGTGCTGATGCTGTACTGCAGGTAGTTCTCGAGGTACTCGGCGACCACCGGTACCTCGTCCGGGTCTCGCTTGGCCACCTGGGCGAGCAGATTAGTGAAGATCATCCGGCCGAACGCGACATGTCGGCTCTCATCCTGGTGATGCACCCGGTTGATCTCCCGGACGATGTGCGGCAGCGACTGGTCGGTCGCCATGTTCGCGTTGTAGTAGTCGACGATCTCCTCGAAGATCAGGATGCGCGCGAACACAATCAACTCACGGGCCACCGATGAGAAATGGTCCCCCGAATCGGCCTTCAGCGCCGGCTGGGCCGGGTAGAGCTTGCCGCCGTAACGAAGACAGAACTGCGCGAAGAACCACATGTGTTCGTTTTCCTCACCAATGAAGTGGTGCAGGAACTCCGAGACATTCGCGTACGTATGCTCGTGGATGCGCATCACGACTTCGCTCATCAACTCACGGATGCCGTGGATGTTGAGGCTGAAGAAATTGATCGCCTCGAACCTGGTGAGCGTAATCTGCTGCTCGCGGGTCAACTCGTCCCACATGGGCGTGCCGGCAAGAGTGGTCAGATTCTCGGACATCCACGGCAGCTCGGACTCGATGGCATCAGGCCACTCGAACATCGTGTACGGGTTGTAATAACCGGACTCGGCCAGGTTCTCCAGCCGACCCAGGTCGAGCACAACCGGTTCTATGTCACGTACCGCCATTCAAACTTGTCCTTCCAAACGGAGTGGCGTGGGAATGGGAGTCAACGCACCGATCGGATGTCCGCGCGCACGTGAACCGGCAGCCGTGACCCACACTCGTGGGTGGCGAAAGACGCGTTGCCGGACGCGGTGGACGGAATCACCTTGTTGTAGATCGACCCGACACAAAGCTCTCGGAAGTCCCCGGTGTTCGGCGAAAGCCGGGCGGCCAGCTGAGCCTTGGCGATGTCGACGGTCTTGATCACACCGTCGTCGTCCTCGACCTCCACGCACGCGTGCGGCAGATCGAGAGCACCGCCGAGCACACCGCAGAACCAGCCGCGTTTCGCCTCGGCCCGATACCCCGCCGCACGGAAGCGCTCGGCAAGCGACAGGCTCGCCGCGATACAACTCGTCACTCCCAGGGCGTGCACCAACTGGTAGTCGGCCTGCATAGCAACCGGGATCATTTGCCAGCGGTAACCGGCCTCGAGGTAGTCGCGAGTCAGTCGCCGCAGTTCGGCGGAGACCAGCGGGGTCCGGGCACCCGCCGTGGTGACGGTCGCCTCGTACCCGGCCGTCCCCTCGCTCGCCCGCGGGGCCACCACTCCGGCGACACGCCCACCGAACCGGACGACATCAGGCGCCTCGAAACGCCACGGCGCGACCCCCTCGCACCCGACACACTCCAATTGAACCCGGAAGTCCCATCGCTTTTCGTGCAGCAGGTCATCCACCGACCGGCCCGCGAACCGGAACAGCATGCGAAACGCAAGCTCCGGCTGTGTATTCGACCTGCCAGAATACATCCCGAGGTTGTACAGGTCGTTCACGTCGAAATGACGCATACCCGACCGATACTCGAACGGCAAGCCCGCGGCAACCAGCGTGTCGATACCACGCGGATCACACCTTAAAATTTCCCAGGCCGTAGACTCCGGTTGCGTCCTGCTCGAGTACTCGGCGGGAACGAATTCGATGGAATCCGCCACATCCCTCCACGATTTATTGGCGGTTCCAGCTTGAGGTGACACAGTCCGGCCCTCCAGGTAAACAACCGAGCCGACTGCCCGGCGCCGACGATATCGACGCTAGCAGTCGGCGTTCACGGCACGGAACAGTACTTCCACACGACCATGCGTGTGTTTCACATATTCAGCCTGGGAAAATTAATTCCGTATGCCTGTCTGGGCGTTTCACACAGGCAGCCTGAACAGGTGACGACTTGAAAATGAACCTGTTCGAGTCTAAATGAGCCGAAGCTCAGGAATTGTCACCGGCGAAGTCGGATGAGCTGGCGAATGGAACCGGTCGAAGCAGCCTGATAGTCGCAAACGAGGCACACGGCTTGTCACAAATACTCATTCAGCAGCCTTCTGTCACCAGAAACAAAGATCGGGAGCCCCCGGCTCTCTGCGGCGATTCCACGTGGTCATGCCTGGTCCAGATCACCCAGCGGATTCGCGAGCAGGGCGGCCCAGTGGAGGTCAGCCGCGCCGGAGGGCGTACTGGCGACCGCTGCGGTGTAGGGCGCCGGGCGGAGCTGGAGACGAGCTCGTCCAGGGGGCCCGGATTTGTCCGGGGTCGGATGAGTCCGGGAGAGGTCGAGGTGCGGGCCGTCTAGTGCTCTGACCGCGTAGGTTCGCCGGCTTGTTCGGGCTGTGGCGGGGAGGGGGGCGTCCGCCCCAGCGGAAGCCTTTTCCGTACCGGATTCGGGCGCGTTCTTTGCGCTCTGCGGTCAGGACGCCTGGATGGCGGGCGGTGGCGTTGGCCATCGTAGGCAGGCGTGCAGGGCCTGGGTCTGGGTCTGGACGGGGTGGTTGGGGTGGTGGGAGTTGGCGGGGGTGAACTGCCGAAGCGGTCCGAAATGCGCCTCGATCGGATTGGCCCAGGAGGCGTAGGTCGGGGTGAAGCACAGCTCGGCTTCGTGCTTCTTGGCCCAGCGGCGGATGTCGGTGTCGGCGTACTCGTCTGAGTGCACCACCGCGTACGGCGTTATGTGCACCACTGCTCAGGCCACGTCGGTGTCCCGCTCGATGGCCTGCACGCGGTTCTTGAGCCGGTAGCTGTTGCCGTTGATGGGGACGACTTCGCAGTGGTGCAGGAGGCGGTCGGAGATCGCAGTGGCGAGGACCTCGTCGCCGAAGACCTGGCCCCCACTCACTGAAGGTTTTGTTCGAGGTCAGGATTACCGAGCCCTTCTCGTAACGCTTCGAGATCACCTGGAACACCAGGTTCGCCTCGGCTCGTTCGAGGGGCTGGTAGCCGACTTCATCGACCACGAGGACGCTCGGCCGCAGGTAGGTGCCGAGCTTGTTGACCAGCCGTCCGGCGGCCTCGGCGGTCTTGAGGTTGCGGACCATGTCGTCGAGGGTCGTGAAGTAGATCGAGTAGCCAGCCCGGCAGGCCGCGACCGCGAGGGCGACGGCGATATGCGTCTTGCCGACGCCGGGCGGGCCGAGCAGAGCCGCGTTGGCCTTGGCCTCGACGAACGAGAGGGTCGCAAGATCCTTGACCTTGCGCGGGTCGAGGTCGGGCTGGAAGGAGAAGTCGTACTCATCCAGCGTCTTGTGATGTGGCAGCCGCGACAGCCGCAGGCCCTGACGGAAGCGGCGGTCATCACGGACGGCGAGTTCCTCGGACAGGACCAGGTCCAGGAAGTCGAGGTAGCCCATCTTCGCCTCGTCGGCCCGTCGGGTGAACTCGTGGATGGTCTCCGCGAGATGGGGCAGGCCGAGCTTGCTGGCCGTGGTGCGGATGCGGTTGCCGGTCAGCTGACTCAAGAGGGTTCCTTCGTCGCTCGGTTGGTGGTGAAGGGACGGGTGCCGGTCAGTTCGTCATAGACGGACAGCGGTCGGCGGCCGACCTCGACGCTGGCGGCAGCGGCCCGGTTCAGCAGGGCCTGCAGCGAGCCGGCATCGGGCCCGGGCAGCTGGTCGCGTCGGGGCTGGGGCACCACATCGCCGGTGGTGGTCCGCCGTCCGGCTCCGGTGGGCAGGCCGTCCCAGTGCCTCTCGTCCACGATCTTCGCGCCGCGGCCGACGGCCCTCGGGTGGGCAGCCAGCAGTGTGTCCCCGGCGGCGGCAGGGACAGTGGAGTACAGAGTGACCTGCGACTTCGTGGCCCTGATCTCGACGAGCTGGCGTGGACGGACCTTGCGGGCGGGCACCGAGTACAGGTTCGCGTCGAAGGCGACCAGGCAGTCCTTGCCGACGTGCCGCAGATGCCGTTGGCTCACCACGCACGGAGTCGGCGGCAGCGGCCGCAGAGCCACATGATCGCGCACGGCCCGGTGCCCGATGATCTCGCCGTGGGTGCCGTGCACCTTCGCCCGCCGCAGCGGCACCCAGGCCGCGAAGGCGGCATCCTTCTCCTCGATCGAGGAGAAGGCCCGTCCGGCCAGCACATGATCGCGGACGATCAGGACCTGCCGCTCGGCCCGTCCCTTCCCGGTCGGGCGGTAAGCGGCCAGGACGTCGAAGTCGTAATGCCCGGCGAACGCGACCGCCTCCGGATGCAGGGGAACCGCCTCGCCCGGGGCGACGTGGCGGCGCACGACGGTCTTGGTGCGGTCGTAGACGATCGTCATCGGCACCCCGCCGAAGTGCGCGAACGCGGCCCGGTGACAGTCGAAGAAGCTCGCCAGGTCCTGGCTGGTGGTGAAGCAGCAGAACGGATCACGTGAGTACGACAGCGTCATGTGGAACGAGTAGACCGTGGGCCTGGGCGCCCGGGATGACCTCGAACCGACGGTGCAAGCCCGCCAGTTCACCCGAGCTGATACCGAGTCCCTCGGCGATGCGTGGCCTCGCCGCCTGGAGGCTGTGTGATTTCTTTCAGCAACCCTGGCCGATCGGGGTGGCCAAGGTCGATACAGACCTGGAATTACTCGGAGTCGGTGTTGAGCAGCAGGTCGGCCTGAACGTCGGCGTGGTGGAGAGTGCGGTCTACACGGGCTTCGCCGCCCCAGCCGATGCTACCGTCTGACGTTGGCACTTACCTGGGCACGTTTCCGCTACAGTGCGGCTCCGGTTCCTCCGGCGAACGAGGGTGGCGAGATGGCAGTCGGGTACGGACCAGTCCAGGTACGGATTGAAAGAGGCGCCTTATGGGTCGGAGGCGACGCCTATCCCCTGCGCAATATCTCATACGTGGGGCAGCGCAGCCTGCCTCTCGTGAGAAGGGATAACAGCGCGGCCCGCGATGCGGTCACAAAGAGGATGAAGATCAGCGCGATTGTCGGTGGCGTCCTCGCCGTTGCCACCGCGGGCATCGCCCTCCTCCCCCTAGCGGCCGTCCTGATAGCGCAGTATCGGCACAGGGCTAAGTTGCGAGACCAACCAGACCTCCCGGCGTTATATGGGCTGATCGTCCACACCGCCGGCACCCAGCGGGACACCGTCTGGAGCACCGCGAAGCACGAGATCGACCAACTCGTCCAAGAGATCGCCGGCGCGATCGATAAAGCTGGGACGACGCAACTGACCTACGACGTGCGACATGCTGTGGCTGGCGACTTGATTCAGCAGTATGGGGCGAACCGCGTCAGCAGGGGCACCACGTCGACCGATTGATGGCGCCAAGAGCCCATCACCTCGTACCATCCAGCGGCCTCCAGCCGCCGGAAAGGGCACGCCGCACCGACGCGTGGAGCGGCCCTGCGTCCGCCGAATGCGGTCTCGCACCCCGCGCTGCTGCGTGCGCCGCCGACACCGTGCCCGTTTCCGGCAGCAGAGCGAGCAGCGCTGTGCCGAGACGAGACGTCTCACCCGAACCGTCCAACTTATAACAAGCTGTCGGCAGTTGGCGACCCAGGCGGCCTTGAACGCCCTGCTCCTCTCGCTCGCGTGCGCTGCAGCCGGAGCCAGGGCCGGGAACGGAGGCCGACGAACAGAACGTAACCGTCGCCTTCACCGACGGCATCAGCGGACCGCCACACCCACGGCACAACCGGGGCCCGTGGTCATCGCCCGCAACCACGACCAGCCGCAGAATTCTGTCTCTTCGCCTGCCGCCGCAGTAGGGCGAGACCCGGTCGGCCCTGGAGGGCCCGCGAGCCGGGGTGCATGGTGGAGGACATGCGGATGGCCGGCCCGGTGCCTCTCTCGCTGACTTTTCCCAGGTCCGAAGTCATTGTCAGAGCCCCCGTGTACGTTGCGTACCGGTGGGCCAACGCCTCGTGTTTGGGGGGGGGTGGCGTACTTCCACGTGCACTCATACGCCCCGGGTGGGGAGAGGAAGAGGGGACTGTGCGGCTTCGCTTGGAGATCAGCACGCGGGCTCGGGAGATCCCGTGGGAGAACGTTCTCGCTCCCGGACGGGGCATCGTCTATGACGCATTGCGTCGAACTGCGCCCGACTTAGCTGAGCGCGTCCATGAGAGTGGGTGGGGCCAGCACGGCATGGCTCCCTTCGAGTACAGCGCGCCCATGTTTCCCCAGGCGCGCCGCATGCGCGGAAAGTATGCGGCGGGTGGAGCAGGGCATGGGGAGTTCGGCAGCCCACTGCCCGAGCTCGTGCAAGCCCTGGCTTTGCACTTCATGAACCCTGCACACTCGGTACTGGACTGGGGTGGGGTCGCGCTGCAAGTCGGTAGCGTCACCGTTCAACAGGCTCCTTCATTCACTGCCGGTCGAGCCCGCCTGCGCACGGTTAATCCGCTGCACCTGTCCGAGTACAAGCAGCCCGAACCTGGTGGCGAGCACACTGCGGTGCGGGCGCTGCTTCCCGAGGATCCGGCATATCCGGTCGCGCTGGAGCGCAATCTCAACCGTCGGGCCGAGACCTTCGGCCAGGACCCTGGCATCACGGTCGAGGGCATCACTTGGGTTGGTGTGCGCCGCACGTTTCGTGTCAGCGGCCAGGGGCATTCCGGGCGTCGAACGGGAGCGCCGGTTGAGATCGAGCTCACCGGCAGTTCCGGTGCGCTATCCGCACTGTGGTCTGCGGGGTTGGGGCAGCAGACTGGGGCTGGGTTTGGGTGGGTGGCCGCGTGACCGCGATCCCGAGCAGGCCTGGCTGCGGCTGACCCCTCACCCTTTGCAACGGGTCGGGGCGTTTGCTCTCGCGGCGTTCGCCGGAGTACGGCACCCGGACTTGGTGTCGAGCCCGCTGTTCACCACGGCCACCGATACGGCCACCGAGGCTACTGTGCGTGCCGCGCTCGTGCGGGACACGAAGGCCGAGGCCGGGTTCCTTTTGAGGTGTTCCTACAGCTTGTGGCCCAACAGCAAGATGAACCACCCACGAAACAGGAAGCTCCCCGATCCGGAGGTCACCGCGGCGGTCCGAGCCTGGCGCTCCCTTCCCCCACGAGAGACTTGGCCTGAGGCGGAGTGTGCTTTGTGCGGCGTTGCGGCGGTCGGGTTCTTTGGCATGAGCGATGTCGTTTTGGCCGCGTCCACGGCCTACCGCAGCACCACCCCGCGTGGGCACTCAGGTCTTGGGCTGTGTTGGCCCTGCGTCTGCTCCTTCCACGCCACCCCGTTCGGCAGTCGGCTCTCCGGCGGCCCGAGCGCAGTTGTCCATACCTGAAATGAGCGCTTCACGGCCCACGTCACCCATCAGCAGGTACAGCGCAACCGACTGCTAATCACGGCAGGAGCGAAGCCGGCCAGCCCGCAACCAGGGCTCGTTGCGCTGACGGCACTGCGCGGCTACGAGCACCGCGTCACGGCCGGGGTGGAACTGCTGGTGTTCACGAACAACAACCAGGACCAAAGTCTCGCCTCTCACCGTCTGGTCCAGCCACTTGCCGAATGGCTGCGCACCACGACGCGGCTTCCCACCCGGCGCCGCGGGTTCGCCTGCCTGCTGCGGGCTTGCCGCACCGACAAGAACAGTGGCGCGCACAACTTGGCCTGGCGGGTTTTTCACCGGCCCGAGAGCCTCCCGGCCACCCTCGCCTCCCACCTGGTCGCTCGAAGCGAAGCCTGCGGAGCGCCAGCCCCCGAGTCCTGCGCTGTCGCCGACCTCACCGGCTCCTACCTGCACGAGGTGATGCACATGAAAGAAAAAGATCTCGCTGAAATCCGACAGACCGCTCAGCGGGTCGCTGCCCTATTCAAGATCGACGACACCGGAGGAGAACTCACCGGTTTCCATGCCTTGTTCCGCGCCGGCCGCGGAAGCGACCTTCGCAACTGGCTCCAACGACACAGCGTCGAATGGGTCCTGACGCGACCACAGGACAACGCTCCACTGATCACCGAGCGGGGCTTCGAGCTCTTGTTCTCCCCCAGCCAGGACAGCAACGCCTGGTTCTTCCGCCAGTACCTGCTCACCTGTGCCCTCGCCGACCTACACCGCCGCGGCTGGCAGCCCAAAGACGCCAAAGCCACCGTCGAGGACTTCGACCCCGACGCCATCGACCCCACCGACACCGACGCCCTTGAGGAAGGAACCCTCCAGTGACCCACCTTGCCGGAAAGCTCGCACTCGACATCCAGGCCGGCGCCCCCAACAACGGACGCGGCCAAGACAACGTCGGCGTCGTCAAGAAGATGCAAGTCGGCCGGGACACCTACCCCTACATCTCCCCCCAGGCCGTCCGCCGCTGGCCGCGCGACAGCCTCCCCACCACCGAACCCCTCTCCCCCGTCCTGCGCGAAGGCCAGGGCAAAAAGCAGCAGGCCTACACCAAGGGCCGCCCCGACCTGTACATCGACGACGACCTGTTCGGCTACATGGTCGCCGTCAAAGACAAGGACAGCTCCTGCCAACGCGACACCGTCCGCGCGACCGGCACCTTCGTCAGCGTCACCCCCCAACGACCCACATCCGACTTCGGCACCATGACCCGCGGCTTCAACGCCAACGAGAACCCCGTCATCCACGAGCACGAGTTCTACACCGCCGTATGCGCCGGCGACCTCAACCTCGACCTACCACGCATCGGCACCTTCGAGACCGACGGCCAAGGCCTGCGCATCGCCCTACCCCCACAAGCCGCCGAAGAAGCCACCGCGGCCGGCGCCACCGCAACCACCTTCCGCGGACTCACCCCACTCACTCTGGGCCTCCCCGAACGCCGCCGCCGCGCCGCGTTGATCCTGCGCACGCTCGCCGCCCTACGCGGTGGCGCTAAGCCCGCCGCCCACTACGGCGACCGCACCCCAGCCTTCATCCTCCTCGCCCCGAAGAAGGGCGGCGTCAACCCCTTCACCCGCGTCCTGAGCAACAAGGACGGCAAACCCTCCTTCGCCGCTGACACGCTCACCGAGGAGATCGCCGCATGGCGCGACGAACTCGACGGATGTGTCCGCATCGGATGGGCGCCCGGATTCCTCGGCGACCAACGCGACCGCGCCCGCCGCGACCTCGCCGACCTGATCACCTCAGGCACCGTCACGATCGACCACCCACGCACCGTCCTCAACACCGTGGCCCAGGAAATCGAAGACGGCACCCACGACCACTGGTTCCAAGACACCCAGGACGCCAAGGCATGACAGCCGCCAAACCCGACACGGCCCTGCAGGCCACCTTCACGGCACCCGTCGCTAGCTTCCGCAACCCCCTATACACCGGCATGCAGATCGGACTGCCCTGCCCACCGCCCAGCACAGTCGGCGGCATGCTCGCCGCCGCAGCCGGCGGCTGGCAGCACATCTCGCCCACCTTCCAGTTCGCCATGGCCTTCCACGCCCAAGGGCACGGCGTCGACCTCGAGACCTACCACCCCCTGGACGCCAAAGGCCGCCCCACCACCCCAGTGCCCAAAGACCGCGAGTTCCTCGCCTTCCCCACCCTCACCGTCTGGATCACCGACCAACCCGACCGATGGCACCACATCCTGCGCCGCCCCACCTGGCCACTGCGCCTCGGCCGCAGCCAAGACCTCGTCGGCCTACACCTTGAGGCCATCGAGCTCGCCCAAGACGCCGGCCAGCAGCGCAGCGCCGTCGTCCAAGACATGCCCGGCACGTCCGGTACCGCACTGCGCCTACCCACCGCGATCCGCCTGGACCGCACCCGCACGCTATGGGGCACCTACCGCCACGACCCCACCGGCACCGCATCCACCACCGTCCCCGACAGCTACCGCACCCCCACAGGACAAGCGGTCAGCCCCCTACCACCCACACACCCCGCGGCCGCGGAGACGTAACACAACATGCACACACCAGCACCACCGCCACCACCAGACCCATCACCGCAGCGGCCAAGCACACCAGACACGAGCGTGCTCCACCAGATCCTGGCCAAAAGCGCCCGACGAGGACAACCACCCGAACAACTCACCGCCCACCTACGCGCAGCCCTGAACGCGGCCGACCTGGTGGCGCGACGTACCGGGCGCATGACCGCGGTAGCCGACACCGTCCCCCAATTCTGGGACGCGGTCCGCCTGGCCGATCTCCTGCACGACGCGGGCAAAATCCCACAAGGATGCCAGCACATGCTCGCTGGCGGCCCAGCATGGGGCGAGCGACACGAAGTACTCTCCCTCGCCTTCACCCACCTGGTCACAGACCCGGACCTACGCACGTGGGTAGCCGCCGGCATCGCAACCCACCACCGGCCCCTGACCAACTCCCCCCGCTCACTTGCCGCCCTGTACGCAACAGCGCCCCTCGAAGAATGGCGCACCAGCTTCACACCGCTCGACCAAACCGTCACCGAAGCACTCGCAACATGGCTGTACGAGACCGCCAACGCAACCGGCCTCCCAGCCCAACCCCTAACAACCGACACCGACTGGATCGCCCAGGCACACGCGGAACTCGAAACACTGCTGGACCGCTTCGAGTACGGCACGGACGCCGACCAAGGCCTAGCCGCGGTACTCCTCCAAGGCGCCGTCGTCATGGCCGACCATCTCTCCTCCGCCCACGCCCACCCCCAACTGGTACAACCCATGAACGCGGCGTTCGCTACCCGCCTGGAAAACAGCATCACCGCCAAGGGGCACACGCTACGACCCCACCAGCAACGCGCCGCCACCACCGAAGGCCACCTGCTACTCCGCTCACGCACGGGCAGCGGCAAAACCGAAGCCTCCTGGCTCTGGGCCTGCCGACAAACCACCACCATGCAAACCCGCGGACAAGGCATCCCCCGCATCTTCTACACCCTGCCCTACCTCGCCTCCATCAACGCCAACGCCGACCGCACCACCCAAGCACTCGGCACCACCCAGCACGTCGGAGTAGCCCACGGGCGAGCAGCCGCCTACCACCTAGCCACCGCCGCCTGCCCCGAAGACGGCGACGAAGAACGCGTGAAAGCCGCCCGCAAAGCAGTCGCCAGACAAGCCGCCACCCGCCTGTTCAAAGAGACCATCAGGATCACCACGCCCTACCAACTCCTACGCGCCGCCCTGGTCGGCCCCGCCCACGCCCCGCTACTGGTCGACGCGGCGAACTCGGTCTTCATCATGGACGAGCTCCACGCCTACGACACCAAACGCCTCGGCTACATCCTGGCCATGATGGGCCTACTCGAACGCCTCGGCGGCCGCTTCGCGATCCTCTCCGCAACCCTGCCCAACGCCCTCGCCGACCTCATCACCGACACCCTCACCACAAGCGTCACCCGTACCGACGACTCCGACAGCAACCCCCCACCCCGACACCGCATCCGCACCCGCCCCCACCACCTCACCGACCCAGCCACCGTCACCGAAATCACCCAACACCTCAAACACGACGAAGCCGTCCTGGTGATCGCCAACAACATCCGCCAGGCACAACAGCTCTACGACCAACTCGCTCCCACCGCCCGCGCCCTACACGGCCCCGACGCGGCAACCATGCTGCACTCCCGCTACAAACGACACGACCGCACCCGCATCGAGCAACACATCACCGGCCGATACAAAGTCGAGCGCACCCGCACAAACCAACGACTACCTGGCCTCGTCATCTCCACCCAAGTCCTCGAAGTCTCCATGGACGTCGACTTCGACGTCCTGTTCACCGCCGCCGCCGACCTTGAAGCCCTCGCCCAACGATTCGGCCGCACCAACCGCATCGCCGCCGAACCCCCCGCCGACGTCATCGTCCACACCTCCCGCTACACCCCCAGCCACAACACCCCCGGCACATGGTTCGCCGACGGCATCTACCCCCAAGCCCCCACCCAAGCCGCCTGGAACATCCTCACCGCACACGACGGACAACCCATCGACGAAAACGAAATCACCCACTGGCTGAACACCATCTACACCACCCCCGAGGGCCGCCCCACCCCCTGGGGCACCACATGGCGACAAGAAGTACTTCACCACCAGGACCAGTTCACCGCCACCTTCCTCGACTTCACCTACCCCTACGACGACCGCACCCACCTCACCGAACGCTTCGACGAACTCTTCGACGGCACCGAAGCAATCCTCACTAAAGACCGCGTCCACTACGCCACCGCACTCCAACAAGCCCCCGGCCACGCCGGCCGACTCCTCGCCGACGACTACCTCATCCCCCTCCCCACAAGCGCCATCCCACGAGCACACTTCGACACAGAGCTAAAAGTTCACATCATCGACGGTGACTACACCAACGAACACGGACTCACAGCCATACGACACCGAGACGACACCTGAACGCTGCCGACGTCACCCAGATCCTGAGGCTTGCCGTTGCTTCGCGGCCGGTCCCACCGGTCAGGTGTCGGTGAAGTCGGCGATCACATCGAGCGTGGACTCGACCGAGCCGAGCTGGGTGTTCAGGTGCTTGATCCACCGGCCCTTGGGCTGGAGAGCGGCGTGCGGGGGCGACGGTTGCGGTGATGAATCGGCAGATCTCGGTGAGCTTGCCGCGATAGCGTGGGTACTCTCCCAGACTGACGACGATCGTCGTGTGGTGAGGTCGCTGCCCGTCAGGGCCGGTCGTTGTAGGCCCTGGCAACTCGCCAAGAAGGTGGCGCGTTGGTACGAGCACCCACACAGCCCCAGGTGCTCCGTATGTGTGTGGGGTGGCCGAAGGCCCGTCCATTTGCGTGCGCTTAACGCTCTGACCTGGGGCGATGCAGTACCGGCGGATCGCTGCAAAAATGACCACCACGCGACACCGCACCACACCTATGACCTGAAACTGTACCCTCGAGTCGTCATCAGCCCTGGAGGGTTCGCAACCGGAGGTAAGGATGAGCCGACGCGACGCGCATGGCCGGTCGTCATCAGCCCAGGAGGGCTTGCAACATGAGGAGCGCTTCGCGACACCTGCGCGCAGCTTCAGCCATCATGAGCCCTGGAGGGCTCGCAACCCCACAGTGGGCGTCGCATCCGTGTAGGTCACCACGTTGTCATTAGCCCTGGAGGGCTCGCTACGCGATCTGATCATCGACACCGTGCGGCACGAGGTGGTCGTGCAACCGCGTCCGACGACTTCACCGTGGAGGCCGCCGGGGCGGTCGCACAAGCTGCCCCCTCATGCACGGGTCAGATGCTGGCGGGGCATGTGCGTACGTCGTCGTCAGCTCGATGAGCGTGCACCAGGTCTCTCGCGCATGTGAGTGCGAGCGGGTCCGGCTTAGGGCTCGCAGAGAATCAACGTGTTGCTTCCGGTGATTTGTCTCGTTGACATGGTATGGGCATATCGCAAGAGATCTGCGATCAACTGGCCGCGAGGCATGGGGTGTTGTTCCCGCACCTGGACAAGCGTCAGCAGCGACTGCTGATGGGAGCCGAGGCCCGGGTGCTGGGGCACGGGGGGATTCGGGCCGTCGCGCGGGCGGCCGGGGCCAGCGAGGCAACCGTCCGCAAGGGGGTGGACGAGCTGGAGGCGGGAGGAGAGCGGCTGGGGCGGGTCCGCCGGCCGGGCGGCGGCCGGAAGAAGGCCGCCGACCTGGATGCGGGGCTGCGGCCCGCGCTGCTCGCCCTGGTCGAGCCCGACACGCGCGGCGACCCGATGTCACCGCTGCGCTGGACGACCAAGTCGACCCGGAACCTGGCCGCCGAGCTGACCCGCCAGGGACACAAGGTCAGCGCCGACACGGTCGAAGACCTGCTGCGGGAGGAAGGCTTCAGCCTCCAGGCCAACTCCAAAACCATCGAAGGCAAGCAGCACCCGGACCGGGACGCCCAGTTCCGCTACATCAACGAGCAGGCCGAGCAGCACATCGGCGCCGGGAACCCGGTGGTCAGCGTGGACAGCAAGAAGAAGGAACTGGTCGGCGACTACAAGAACGTGGGGCGTGAGTGGCAGCCCTCGGGCGATCCGGTGTGGGTCAAGACGCATGACTTCCTGGTCCGGGAGGGGCCCGGCAAAGCGATTCCGTACGGGATCTACGACATCGCGGCGAATGCCGGCTGGGTCAGTGTCGGTACCGATCACGACACCGCTGCCTTCACGGTCGCCTCTCTCCGCCGCTGGTGGCACGCCTGCGGCCGCCACGACTACCCCGGGGCCGCGCGGCTGCTGATCACCGCTGATGCCGGAGGTTCCAACGGCTACCGCACCCGGTTGTGGAAGAGTGAACTTGCCTCCCTGGCCGCCGAGTCGGGCCTTGACATCACGGTGTGTCACCTGCCGCCTGGTACATCGAAGTGGAACCGAATCGAGCGCCGACTGTTCTCCCATATCTCCATGAACTGGCGCGGCAGGCCTTTGACCAGCCACGAAGTCATCGTGAACAGCATCGCGGCGACCACCACCCGCACCGGACTGAGCGTCCGCGCCGAACTCGACACCGGCATCTACGACATCGGCATCAAGGTCACCGGTGCCCAGATCAACGCGCTTGCCATGACCCGGCACCGCTTCCACGGTGACTGGAACTACACCCTCCACCCCACCGGCGGGCAGCAGCCGGCCCCGGCCGGCACCGCCAAGCCGGCGCAGGCCTCGTCGGTGGCCACTACCGACCTGGCCCACCCCGTACTCACCGCCATGCCCCGCAAAGAACTAGCGGCCATGACTGCCCAGTTGGCCTGCGCGCAGGCCACAGAGCACGAGCAGCGCCGTCACTCGCAGCGCGGCGCCACGCGCCTCCGCGCCCGAGGCACAGGTGCCAAGCCCAAGCTCACGGACGCCGATCGCGTCCTGTCCACCGTCCTCTACCTGCGCAGACTCTGCACCCAAGCCGTCCTGGGCGAGCTCTTCACCGTGGACGGCACAACGATCAGCGAGGCCGTTCGGGAAATCCGCCCCCTCCTTGGGCAGCACGGATTCGAGATCGCACCATCTACAGCACAATCCCCCACCCCCGCCGACCTCACCGCGTTCCTGGCCGGAACACCCGAGACACCCACAGAGACCAAATCCACGTGTTGATCCTCTGCGAGCCCTAAGCAGATGATCACGGCGGATGTGAGCGTGCCAGCGTGCAGCCGCAGGAGCCGTGCATCCCTCGTTCCACCTTCCCGGGTGCCGTCGATGCCTTCGAAATCCGCGTCCCTACGCCCGTGCCCGCGTGGTTGACGGCACGAAGCTCGCCACGATGCAGCAGGTCACACGGTGCGCACGCCCGTGAGGCGCGGTGGGTGCGGACGGTTGCGCACCAGCACGCGAGGCGGGTGCGCCGGATGTGTGCCACGGCGCACGCGCTGGTGGCATGGCAGGGAAAGTAATGTCACCGACTGCCGCACTTGCACGCCGGCGCTTTCAATGAGTGGACACTGGGTCCCTTAAGCGCGCGTGAATTCGTACCGGGCTGGAGATTCTTCTAGGGGACGGTCCTGCACTTGCAGGATGTGCGTCCACACGTTTTCGGGGAGGTGCGGTAATGACACACCAGGTCAACGCTGCCGGAGTCGGCGAGGGCGCACACGTCGCGGTGGATGGGCGCTCTTGCGCGATGTGGCGCAAGAGTTCCTACAGCAATCCCAACGGTGCCTGTGTCCAACTCCGTGTTGCGGCGGACGTCGTTGAGGTCCGTGATTCCAAGGACCCCGGCGGGCCGACTTTGCGGTTCTCTTCGGATGCGGTGGCCGCGTTCATCACCGCGGTGGTGTCGGAAGAGTTCTAGTTGCCGCCAGCCGTGGCGACTCAGCGTCGCATACCGGCCACCGTGTAGGGGGCAGCGGTCATCTGCGCATCGTTGTGCGACTCGTTTTGATGAACGCGGCCCTGGTACGCGAGGTGCGGCGCCTTTGGCCGGTTCAATGGGGCACCTCCTTGCGGTGGCCGGATCATGATGCTCGAAAATGCAAGTGCAGCCGGCAGTGGCCAGGTGGCATCGAGCACATTCACTCGAAGGAGCGGCAGTGAGCGACGACAGAGCAAAGGCGCCCGAAAAGTGCGATATCCGCAAGGAACCACACAAAGTGGGCTCAGAAGAAAACGTGCAGTTAAACAACACCCGATTAAGCCAGGACAAGCCGCATAGCGCCCGTATGTACGACTATTTCCTGGGCGGCAAGACGAACTACGTCGTCGATCGGCAAGCTGCGGAGGAGGTGCTCCGACATCGTCCAGGCGTGGTCGTGGCAGCACGGGCTAACCGCGCTTTCACCAACCGCGCGGTGAAGTACTTGGCCTTGGCGGGTATCCGACAGTTCATCGACATCGGCACCGGCATCCCCACCGCGCCCAACATGCACGAGATCGCGCAAAGCATCGCGGCGGACAGTACGGTCGTCTACGTCGATAACGACCCGATCGTGCTGGTCTACGCTGAAGAGTTGCTCGACAGCGCACCGGAGGGCGCCACACGATATGTGGAGGCCGACGCCACGAACGCCCACGCCGTGCTGGCCGCGGTCCGCGAGACGGGATGCGTGGACTTCACCCGCCCGGTCGCGGTGAACCTGCACGCGCTGCTGCACTTCATGCCCGATAGCCACGGCCCCTACGACGTCGTCCGGACGCTGATCGATCACCTGGCGCCGGGCTCCTACCTGAGCGTGTCCCACGTCACCGGGGAATTCGCTCCCGCTGCCTGGCAGGCCATCGCCGACATCTACACCAACGCCGGCACTCCGGTCCAAATCCGCAGCCGCGAGCAGATTGCGCGGTTTTTCGATGGCCTGCAACTGGTGGAGCCGGGGCTGGTGGTCGCCCACCGCTGGAAGCCTGAGCCGGCCAGCGGCCCCAGCCTGGTCACCGACGCTGACGTCTCGCTCTACGCGGGCATCGGGCGCAAAGTGTGAGTACGCCGCCGACAGAGCCCCACTCGGCCTCGCGTAGACGGGAAGCCTGGCGGGGCTCTGCCGGTGTTCATCGGCGCTTATCCCTGCTTCGCCGCGTGGTCGCGCAGATGGCGAATCCGGCTCCGGGACAGGTCGCTACGCAGCGAGGCGCTGCGTAAGAGGTCGAACACCTTCTCCCGCTCGTCCACCTCATCCTCGGTGCTCACGTAGAACGCGGTGTCGTGCTCCTCGATGTATGCGATGTCGGGCACCGGCTTGTCAGGGAAGTCGAAAATTGTCGCCGAGCTCCACACAGGCATGTCGAACCGCTTCAACTCCGCCACCTGCAAGACGTAGCGGGGGTCGTACGACAAGGTGAGGAGGTGGTCCAACTGGCGATACATCACCTCACATGAGCCGTAGGGGCGGATAAGACTCGCCTCATCGAGCACGCAGATGAGCTTCTTGTCCGCAGCCGCGAAGCGGCGCTGACGCTCCATCCGCAACTCCACCAACCGCTCGACCTTGCCTGGGTCCCGCCCGTGCTTGCCCAGCCCCACCACCGCGCGCGCGTAGTCCTCGGTTTGGAGCAACCCCGGGATCGATGACGAATCGTAGATCCGCATGCGTTGGGCCATGTTCTCGAAACTCGCTTGTGCCAACGCATGGTTGGTGGCGGCCGTCTTGTAGGGGCGCAGCCACCCTTTCACGTCCGCTTCGAAGGCCATCTGAGTCAAATCGGCCCGCATCAGCGCGTCGGTGACTTCGTAGGCGTCGAGTAAAGGAGACACCTGGTCCGGCTTGGTCGCCTTGCGTCCCGTCTCTAAGCGGCTCAGCGTCGACTGCGACCAGCCAAGGGCGCTGGCGACCTGTTTAAGGGTGCGCTCACTTTGCTCCCGATGACCGCGCAAAGCGAAGCCGAACATCAGCCTCTCCGCGCTGGGAGACGTATCCCCGTGCAGATGCCGTACCTGACGCCGATCGCCACCCGGTTGGGCTCCCACTCGTACTCCTTCGATCAAATGCGGCAGAAACCTCTGCCCGCTGTGTCAGTCATAGTGCAGTAACTTCGCGCCCCTCACGGCGAAGTCGTCAAAATCAATGCCGTGCGATACAGTCCGACATTCGCGTTCGCAATGTTATGCGCAAACGTTTGCTGTGTGGCTAACCGTCACACACTTCGCGCGCGGGCAGCGCGCGGCGCGCCTGGCCCTGGCGCCCGGCGGCGGCAGGACCCACGGCGCCCCGAACCGCGGCCGGCTCCGCGCACCGTCACTGGATCGGTCCCACCACACGGCCAGCCTCAATGCACGCGGGCATGCGCGCTGGTGGCCGCGTAGTGGGCGTCACGACCCAATCGGCGTCATGGTCCAGTGCTCGCGATGCCCAGCACGTCATACAGATGCTGGCCGTGAGCCCACTGACGCAGCTCAGTGCCACCCATGAGGATAAGTTGATGGCGCTGGGCGAAGGCGACCGCCGGCTGAGTAAAGCCGTTGAGCGCTACCATGATCGGGATGTCGGCCCCATGGTGCGGGCGGGCCGTCCCGTTGAACTGCTGCACGTGCCCTGAACCGACCGGGTTTCGATACTGCTTGCACTGAACGATCAGCAAGCGGCCCTCGCCATCCCGGGCAGTGACGTCCACGCCGAGGTCCCCCGCACCGCCGACCCGTCGCGAACTACCGAACCCGTCGCGGGCCAGGAGATCGGCGCAAGCCTGCTCGAAACCCACCGCACTCACCGAGGACAGCTGCCGCATCGTAAAGGTCAACACCTCGGTGGACGCACCGCCCACCGAAGCGGACAAGTCCTGCGGGCCGACATAAGCGCAGGCACCGAGCACCAGCGACACAAGCCTGCCGACCACCGAAAACACGAGCAGCGCCCCGACAACGCTCAGCCCGGTCCACCACGGGTGACCGGCTATCAGGTCCCACAGGTCCACGGTGATCCACCGGGTGGCAGTACCGGTCAGCCACGTCCACAGCATCTTGCCGAGAACAAACGCGAAGACGGCCACCAGCACAAACTTCAACAGCGGGTCGAGGGACCCATCTTCGTCGAACACCACACCCCCAGGGCTTCACCAGACGGCCAAGATTTCGAACAAGGCAGCACACCTACCAGCCAGACGGAACTTCCGGCACGTCCCCTCCCCTCGCACCGGCAGATCATGACGCCGCAGAACCGGCCCGTGAATATCGGTTTAGCAGCGGTCACTGACAAAGCTCGACGGATAATCACTACGCATCAACGCGCCCCATCGCCATCCAGCCACCTGCCTGCGCATCTGACCGCCAGCCAAAGCCACCAGGCTGAACAGGAACGATGCGCAAGCCGCCGACACCAGCAGACCTACCCCCTGCGGCCAACCGCACAGACCGAACCCGCTCACCTGGGCATCTACCCATAGTGAGCCGCCTGGCGGCCCAGTGGTGAATGGCGACAAGCAACGGAGCGCACTGCGATCGAAGTGCGCCCTCACCGCTCCTTGTGCGCCTCCGACCAGCCGAGACAGCCGAGGCACACACGCCAACGAAGTCACCGATCGGGACCCCGAGTTGACCGGGTCTGGTGAGGCTGGAGGACCGGCCGCCCTCGGGCCGGCCGGTCACCGTGGACGAGGCCGAGGTGGTGGTACGCACCCCCCCGCCCGGACCGCCCCGCCGTTCCGGGCGGCCGTGACCGTCCTGGCGGGCGGTGTCCACCCCGAACGGGCCCGCAGGGCCATCGTGGCCGCCGCCAGGGCCGATCTCACTAGGTGGCGTTCAGCGACGTTGGCCTCGGTGCAGTGCGCGGCGCCTGATTTGTTGTCCTGTCCAGCACGGTCGCTCTCCTCGGCGGCGCCGGCGCTTTCCCCGGCCCCCAAGACCGCACGACCGTCCCGCACCCAGGGCCGCTTACGTACACGCTGGGTGTGAGCACACCGACCTCGTCCAGCAAGAGCGCGGGCGACGGTACCTGCGGTCACGCCACCTGAACTGTGGAATCACCCCGCTGTGCGCCAAGCGCTCACCGACCGCAACATCGCCACGGTCTTTCGCCACTACCGCCGTCACACCGGCGCGAGCCAGACCCGCCTCGGCGCGCTCACCGGCCTGGCTCAGTCCAACATCAGCGCCATCGAGCGGGGCGTGCGACATGTGACCAGCGCCGAGGTTCTCGACCGCATCACCACCGGCCTCGGCATCCCGCAGCACCATCTGAACCGAACTCCCGTACAGGCCCCCACTCCTGCGGACACCACCACGCACGGCGTCCCCACTGGCCCCCCCCGAGCCTGCCCTGAAGCCCGGCCCCTTTCGGCACAACACCCAGGGCATGCTCCCGCAAACCCAGCCGGGGGCTCCCCCGCTCTCCGTCGTCTTGGCCGAGCAGGTCTCCAATCGTGGGCACCGCATCCGCCTCGCTACGCGATCTCGTATACCCGATATACCGGTTGGATGGTCCTCGACGGTACCGCTCAACTGACCTACGCGGCTCACTCTTTGCACAACGTCAGTGGCGGAGAGTCCGTCAGTGGGGAGGTGCGCAATGACCGAGATGTCCACGAGTGACACACCAGCTTGCAGCGCTGGGGGGATAGCGCCGTACGAGGCGCCGGCCGCGGTGAGGGCCGGCACGCTGGTGTCACTGGCAGCCGGCACGTACTCCACGGGTGAGCAGGACGACGGCGATTACCACACCACGAAGTGGCACGACTGACGTGGCGTCGTCGCTCGCTGAGTGGTTCGCTGTGCTGCCGGGGGCGACCTCGGCAGCACAGCGGGCCACCGCTCGACTGCGGATTGCGACCCCGACATCCAGGTCCTGGCCCGCCGCGATGAGCAACCTTGGATCGTCGGCCGTTGCCTGCGCCCGGTGACCGTCGCGAACGCGCAGCGGCGCACCGTCGCGCTGATCGGTGCGCACGAGTTCGACGAGAAGCGACTGGTCAAGGCGCTGTCATTCTGCGAGATATGCGGTGCCGCCCTGATGCGCTGGGCCGGCAGCTACCACGCTGTGGTGGCCACCGCGGACCGGACCTGGGTGTATGGGGACGCGTGCGGGATGCGCCCCGTGTTCTGGACGCGGACGCGGATTGCTGGCGTGACGGTGTTCGGTGATCATGCTCGGTTGCTGGCCCAGGCTGCTGGAAAGGCCACCGTCGATCCTGCCCATTTCGCGTCGCACCTGCTGGGGCCGGTGCCACCTTTGGCACTGGTGGAAGCCGGCTCCTCGCCCTACGAGGGCGTACGGTCGGTGCCGCCCGGCAGCGCTGCCAGTGTCACCTCGGGCGGGCGGGTGGCGTTACGGCGGTGGTGGACCGTTCCCGACGATGACCTCCCCTTGGCGGAGGCGGGGACCCGGCGAGCAGTTCCCGGTCGCCGTCAGCACAGTGGTATCCCCACCGATCCCAGGCCATGGACAGTCGTACTCCGGGCGGCGCGGGCAGCGGCGCCAGCTCGGTCAGGGCTGCGGTGACTGGCGCGAGGTCCGGCGAGCCGGGCACGAAATCCGCCTCCCGGCCCGGCATGCCCGCGAAAGCGAGGAGGTGCCAGCCGTGGCCAGGCGTACCGGCTCGTCACCGGGGACCGCCGGGCCCTGCGCGGCACCGCCCTGTAGAGCGCCAATCCTGCCTGCTCCTGTGTGGCACACAGCCCTATTCCCAGGTGGGCGCGGCGCTTGTGAGGATGTGAGGTGTGAGCCGAGGGCCTGCGGTCATGAGGTCTCGCTGCTCGTGGTCTGAGTGGTGGTCCTCGGGTGACAGCAGGACGGTGTCGCGGGTGCAGCACAGCATTTGCCTGGGCCAGGCGGCACACGGGTGCTACACGGGTAGCAGGTCTTGGGCACCCTGACACTCCACCGACGGCTGGTGCGCGAATGGGCTCCTGAGACCCACCAAGAAGGTGGGACGACTTCCGGCGCCCGGGTATTCACTCATTCAGGTTAATAGGCCGATCCGGTGCGTTGCCCTGGCTTTGGCGTGGGCATTTCATCATTGGGTTGAATAGCCGTCGGTGCTACTGGCATAGGCGGGACGACAGGCAGTGCGACGCACTTCCCCACTTGGCAGTCCCGATACCAACCGGTGTGAGGAAGAAGTCATGGCCGAACTGAGTAGTGCTGAGCACTTCCGGACGAAAGTGCAGCCTTACTACCGGCGGCTGGAATCCCGTCTCGGATACACGATTCTGCTGGGTCGCACGCGGCACATGGGCTGGTACGAGCACGGTCAGTCGCCCTGGGCGTTCTCCGCCGCGATGCGTCGTATGGAGGCCGTCCTCGCGCGGAAGCTGGCGCTGTCACCGGGGGCCAAGGTCCTGGACGCGGGCTGCGGTGTCGGTGACGTCGCCCCGACCGTGGCACGCCTGACCGGAGCGGAGGTCGTCGGTATCGACTGCATCGAACCGGACATCGCTATTGCGCGCCGACGCACAACACGGACGCCTGACCAGATTGGCGCCACACGCTTCCTCGTAGGCCACTTTCACGGCCTGCCCTTCGACGGTGACTCCTTCGACGGGCTTTACACCATGGAAACCTTCTGCCACTCCGCCCGCCCGGAGAAGGCGCTGTCGGAGTTCTTCCGTGTTCTCAGACCCGGAGGCCGTCTGGTGATCAACGATTACTCATTCGTCCAATCCGCTGTGTCACCAACGATCGGTGCCCGGTGGCGCGCGTTGTCCGAAGTCCTCGCCGCGCCCAGCACCTTTCCTCGGGGAGACCTGGAGGAGTACGTCATAAACGCCGGATTCACCGTCGAGGCGGTTACGGACGCCACACCGAACGTGCTGCCCCATGACGCGTGCTTTCGTGATGCTCGGAAGGACCTCCCCTACGCACTGGCCCGGAGCATGGGCCGCTACAACACCGCCGTTGAGCTCTACCGTCATCGTGCTGCGGCGCGCTACGAGATCCACGTGACCACCAAGCCGGCGCCGGGCGCGGCGAGCGTGGCCGGGGAGGACCAACACCCGTCCTAGGCGGACGTGCTGGGCATGACGCCACAGGCGCATCGAGACGGTGGTGATGAACGCGCCCACCGGCTCCTGCTCACCCTCATGGCCTTCGTGGCCATGACCTGCACGTCGCAATACAGCATCAGGTCGCGCCGCAAGCACCAGGGTCCCCCTCCCGGGCGAGTGCAATCGAGGACCTGCGAGCTACTCGCCGTGGTCGGCAGCGCCCCGGCTCCGGCATGGACCCACAGGCCGACAACGTGACAGGAGACATGGCATGAGGCCGACGAACACGCCGCGCGGAGCGGTTTCCGTCTACCAGCGCGGCGGAGTCTTTGACCCTGTACTACATCAGGGCTACGAGGCGTGCCAGCGTGCCGCCCGCACCACAGAAATTGAGTACGCCGTCAGCCAGCTGCTGCCGGCACCGCTTCGGCTTGCAGCCTGGGCTGTGTACGGCGCCGCACGCGCGGTGGACGACCTGGTCGACGTCGGTGCCGACGGGGCCCCAGCAGCGGACCGGGCCGCACGGCTGGAGGAGTGGATCGCGGCGTTCGACGCGGACCTGCGCAGCGGGGCGAGCACCGATCCCGTACGCCAGGCCCTTATCCACACCATGCTGACGTGGAGTTTGCCTCCGTCATCGATGTACTTGATGTTCGGGGCACTGCGCGGGGAGGCCGCGGGCCGACAGCTTGCGACCTGGCAGGAGTGGCGCGACTACAGCAGCCTGGCCTGGGCCTCACTCGCGCAGCAAATCGCCTGGCTGTTCCTGAAGGCAGCAGGGGTGTCCACGGAGCCGGAAGCCCTCGCCACGGCCATGCCGGAAACGGTCCTTGCCTGGCAAACCATGGTCGACGCCCTCCACGTCACTGACGCCCTGGCCGACCTCGCCGAAGACCTCACCCGTGGGCACGTGTCCCTCCCGCAGGAGGCCTTGGACGAAGCAGGAGTTCGGCGGGCCGACCTTCTGAACCGCCGCAGCACCGTGGCCTTCGAGTCCATGGTGCGCCGCCTGGCCGGCCAAGCGCATGCCGGGTTGGGCGCAGCGACGATACCGGACCTGGTGCATCCCCTGATCAAGATTCCCCTGGACGCCTACGCGGGCCTGTACCGGCTCCGGCTGGAGACCGTCGTCGGCGACCCGGCCGCGCTCCTGCACCGCCGGCCGGTGCTGCCGTCGGGTGCGCGTCGTCGGCTGCTCGCGCCCGCACGAATCCGGGCCGCACTGGCCTGGACGCTGTTTCCCTTTCCCTTTCATCCCGGCACAACGGAGCCAGTGCTGCCGGTCGCGCCCGCCCCTTCGACCAGCTCCACGGGAACCGGTACGGTGCGTCCTGGCGACGACGTGCGCACACACTGGATGAAGCAGCCAAGGGCCGACCCTACGCCCCACCCATCCGGTGCGCGGCCGCCCCGCCTGCCCGACCAGGACATGCCGCGTCATGTGGCCATCATCATGGATGGCAACGGCCGCTGGGCCACCGCTCGAGGCTTGCCTCGTGCCGAGGGCCACCGGGCCGGGGGCGAGGCACTGATCGACGTGCTCCACGGGGCGCTGGAAATCGGTCTGCAGTACCTGACCGTGTACGGGTTCTCCACTGAGAATTGGAAACGCCCTACCGACGAACTGCATACGCTGATGAGCGAGCTAGTGGAACGGTTGCGCCGCCTGAAGGACGACTGCCCGCCGCTGGACGTCCGCGTGCGCTGGGCCGGCCTGCACTCCCCCCTGTCCCCAGACATGATCGACGCACTCACCGCGGTTGAGCACACCACCCAACACTGTCGCGCCCTGACCTTGACGGCGTGCGTGAACTACGGCGGGCGCGCCGAGATCACCAGAGCCGCGACCCGGCTCGCCCACGAGGTGGCCGCCGGCAGGCTCCGTCCGGCATCGATCTCCGAGCACTCCTTCGCCCGCTACCTTCACATCCCGGACCTGCCCGATGTCGATCTGCTCCTGCGTACCGGGGGAGACCAGCGCACATCCAATTTCCTGCCCTGGCAGGCCGCCTACGCGGAGCTCGTTTTCCTGGACACCCTCTGGCCCGATATGGACCGTCGGGATCTGTGGCGGGCGGTGGAACAGTACGCGGTCCGCGACCGCCGCTACGGATCCGTCCCGCCGCCCCGCCCCGGGGTGTCTCGTCGTATCGGGTAGTGCTGCCTCGCCAGGCTTTCAGCTTGTTGGTCAGGCGCTCGTCCGTGTTCCGTTCCTTTGCAAGGTCAGACGCTGGTGGTGGTCCTCGGGTGGCAGCAGTACGGTGTTGCGGCATTTGCCTGGGCCAGGCGGCACACGGGTGCTGCACGGGTAGTAGGGCTGGCCTCGGCCGGTGCAGCACGGCCAGCTGCTGCACGCCGCCCGAGGCCCGTGCTGCAAGCAGCAGACGGCGGCGCTCCGGGCGGCCGGTCGTCGTCGCGCTTGTTCTGGAGGACCAGAACAAGACGGTTCTCCTGGTGCTACCGACGCTGCTTGGTCCAGGCGGGGAACGACGACGGCGCCCTCCCGGGATCGGGGGGTGCCGTGGCGAGCCCAACGCGTCAACTGTTCCCGTTCAGGACCACTCAAAGACAGGCCGGTCTTCGGCCGCTCCGGCCGGTCGGTGTCCGCCAGGCCCCACAGCCGGGACTCCGCGAACCGCCTTGCGCCACTTGTCAACCGTCATGGCCGACACACCCAAGTCATCAGCTACCCGCGCGTATACGACGTCGGGCTCGGCACACCGCAACAGGTTGACACATCGGGGGTCTGCAGCTCCCGCAATGATCGGCTCTTCATGAATGCTCCTGAGCCTGCTTGCCCGCAGGGCCTGCTCTCGGGCGGGCCCGGTGGAGAGTTCGCCGGTTATCCACCGTGACCGGCTTGCGGGGCAGGGTGTGGTCACCCGGTCAGCACGATTTTCCCGGTGCGGCCGGACCGCCGGTGGTGGGCGAGAGCTTGGTGAATGTCGGCGAGATCATAGTGGGCCTCGACAGGGGCCTCCAGGGTGTGATCGCCGAGCTGTTGGATGGTGTGCGAAGTCAATTCGCGCAGTGCGAGGGGGCTCAGCCGCTTCATGTGGTGCGGCAGCCAGAACCCTTCGACACTCACGCGCCGAAAGACGAGATCGAAAGGCAGCACGGGGAGCGGCTTGCCGGACATGAAGCCGTAGACGATGTGCCGGCCGCCGTCGCGTAGGCAGCGCTGGGCCAGTGCTCCTTGGCGTCCGCCGACGGCGTCGAGGGCGGCGAGCGCGCCGTTCGGTCCCGTCGCGTCGTGGATGCTGCGGACGACCTCGTCGTCCCGCTCCTCTGTTGACACGACGTGTTCAGCCCCGAGGCGTTGAAGTCGCCAGGCTTGCTCGCTGTCGCGGGCGAGGTGGACACACCGGGCGCCACGGTCGGATGCCAGACGGGTGAGCATCTGGCTCACGGTCGATGTGGCCGCCGTCAGAATCAGGGTGTCGCCCGGCGCCGGGTCGAGGTGGGCCAGGAGCAGGTGGGCGGTGAAGGGGTTCACCGTGAATTGGCAAGTGATGTCGAGCGGGAGGTCGTCGGGGACGGGGATGACGGTTTCCTGGGGGACGGTGAGGTACTCCTGCCAGGTGCCCGTGGCGGCGACCGCCACGCGGGCACCTGGCGGGAGGGAGACTCCCGGCCCTATCTGGTCGACGGTGCCGGCGCCTTCGAACCCGACGGGGCTGACGGCGCCGGCGCCGGCGGGGGTGAAAGAGGGTTGCCGACCGTAGTCTCCCTCTACGAACATGATGTCTGAGGGGTTCACCGGCCGTGCTCGCAGGCGTAGCCGGACCGTTCCCGGGGGCGTGTCGAGCATCGGCAGCTCGGTGAGAAACAGGTTCTCGGCCGGATTGCCCTGGCGTTTGAACACGAGGGCACGCATCGCCCCTCCTTACGCGAAGGACGAACTGCTCGTCAGTGCGTCGCGGATGTCGGCGATGGAGAACTTCCCGCCGTGCACCATTGAGTTCACTAGGATGTAGGTGGCCCCGCCGGCACTCAATGCCTCGGTGAGGTGATCCAGCGCGCCGCAGCCGCCGGACGCGATGACAGGCAGCCCCGACGCCTGCGCGACGGTCCGCGTCAGTTGCAGGTCGAAGCCCTTGCCAACGCCCTCTCTCTCGCAGGCGTTGGGCAGGATGGCGCCGACGTGGAGATCTCCGAGTCTGCGGGCCAGGTCCACGACATCGATCGAGGAGTTCTTCGTACCGTTGTCGGTGTACACCTCCCATCCGCCGCTCTCGCGGGGGCGGCTGTTGATGACGGCGACGAAGCGTTGGGCTCCGTAGCGGTCAATGGCTTCGTGCACGTCTTCGGGGTTGTCGATCATGCTGGTGCTGACGGAGACGGCGCCGGCGCCGGCCTCCAGCAGGCGGCCGACATGGTCCGCGGAGGGGATCAGGCCGTGCCCGACGGAAACCAGGGGAGACAGGCCGATGTCTTTGAAGCGGCGGACCAGGGGGTAGAGGTAGTCATCGGTGCGTTCCCAAGGGTCGACCACGTCGACGAAGAGTTTAGTGGCACCGTCGTGCGCGTAGTTGGCGGCCACAGCGACGGCGTCCCAAGGGTCGGTCAGGCCGGCTATCCGTGATGGCTTCGTGGTGTGTCCCTCGGTGACGTCCATGCACGGGATGATCAGGTCGGTGACGTAGGAGTCACGGTCGTGGAAGACGGGCGTGCTGGGTACGGTCATGGCGAAGCCCTCCTAATCAGTTGGTGAGTTGGCCCATACGGTCGTTGGCGTGGGTGAGACGGCGGGCCAGATCGACAGCGGAGGCCACCGCTGATTCCTGGGAGTTCAGGGTGCGCGTGTACGCGCCCGCGAAGTACAGGCCCCCCTCGCCTTGGCACTGCTCAAGGCGTCGGCGTGCGCAGTGTGCCGCGGGGGTGGGCAGGGGGGTGCGGAAGGATGTCCGGGCGATCTGGCGGTCGGGGCGCGACCTGCGATGGGTGAACTGACTGACGAACACATCGGTATCGTGGCCCGGCCCGTACCAGGTGGTGGTCTCGCTCCATCCGTTGTGGACGGTCACGTTGGTAGTGGACCAATGCTTGCGGTCCTCAGGCATGCCGAAGGGGTCCAAGTGCGCCGCGTAGTCGATGGTTTGGTAGGTGAAGGCGCCCAGGACCGTGCGCAGCCGGGTGCTGCCCCCCAGGGATTGGAGCGCCGCTGCCGCGGCGTAGGCGGGAATGGCGAAGATGACCGCGTCCACCACATGTGTGTGCCCTGATGTCTCGATCATCGTGAAGCGGTCGCCGTGCCGCTCCAGCCGGTGCAACCGAGCCCGTAGACGGACCTCGGTGGTCCTCAGTTGGTCGACCAGTGCGAGGGCGAGCCTTTGGGTGCCACCGCGCAGGTGCTGCGCCGGGGCGGCTTCAAGGATCGACGGCTGGGGGGCGGCGAAGAATCCGCCGACTCCCCGGGCGGACAGGTGCGCCACGTCGTGGGTGGTACAGCCGAAAACCGAGGCCGGAAGGGCGTGCATCACCTCTTCCCGCAGAGCTTCGTGGGGTTGAGGCCAGTTGGCCGCCTCCTCGACCGTCATCTCCCCGTGGAGTTCCTCGTCCTCCCATCGCGTTGCCTCAAGTGACAGGCTCTTCAGTGCCTCCCACGGCGGGCCGAGGATCACCTCGCGGTCTCTGTCTGCCTGCGGGGTGTGGGGGCTGACCAGGTAGGGCCGTTCTTGGTCGTGGTGCAGCAGGGTGCGGGAGGCGGGGACGGGCAGCAGGTCGTCCGGCCCGAAGCCCGCCGATCGCATCAGGCGCGACCACAGGGGGAACTGGTCCGAGACCCCGTGGACGCCGAGGTCCACGGGGCAGGTATCGCCCCCGGTGTGGGCGCTTATGGTTCGCGCGTCGCCTCCGGGAGTGTCCCGTTCCTCCATCAACACGATCTCGTGACTGCCGGACAGCAGCCAGGCCGTGGCAAGGCCCGCTGTTCCCGCTCCTACGATGCCGATTCTCATCTTGCCTCCTTGTGGTGCGGAAGCGCGGTTACGGCAGTTTCACGCCGCGGCCGCAGCCGCCCAGAAGCCCTCCAAGGACTGTTCGAGAAGCCGCGCCATGAAGAGGGCTTCCTGAGGGTCGTCATCCCGGTCCAAGCCGTCCTGCACTACGTCCAAAGCGAGTTCGAGCATCTCCTCCGGCGGACCGGAGTCGAAGTACGAGGTGAACTCTCCGGGGGCGTCCACGCCGCGCTTACGGATCTCCGCGACCAGGGCCTGGCAGGCCGGGTAGTAGACACACATGTCCGTGTACGCCACCAGGGCGGTGACCGCTTGACTGCCTTGGATCGCGACCCAGGACAAAATGCCGTTGAGGTCGTACGCGTCCTTGTGGGTGGGCGGCTGCCACTGCGCCATGTCCTCGCTCGAAAGTCCGAGCGCCTGTCCTGCCCTGTTGAGGCGTGGCCCGGCGTCGTACGCCAACCGGGACAAATCGAGGTAGAGGCCGGCAGCGGGCCGACGAGGAAATCGGCTGCCCATGACGGCATACCCGGGCAGTTCCACCCGGTGCACCTGCGCCTCGACGCGTACCAGGCGACACATGTGGTCGCGGGTCAGTCCCCCGGCCTGTGCCACGGCCAACAGGGCGTTCGCCACCGGCCTCTGGCGTCGCCTCGAGGCGAGTTCGGTTACCAACTGTTGTGCGGACCTCATCCGGTACCCCTTCTGGTGATGCTGTCATCCAGCGTCGTCGGCCTCGCAGCCTCCTCGCGGCGGCCTCGGCGGCCCACGCCCTCAACGGCACGTCAAGCGGTGTGGATCGGTGGCGGCTTCACGCTGCTGCGGCGCTGGCCCAGAAGTCCGCGAAGGACTCCTCAAGGAGCCGCGCCATGAGGACGGCCTCCTGCGGGTCGTCACCCCTGTCGAGTCCGTCTTGCACCACTTCGACGGCCCGGCGACGCGTCTGCGCGCATGGGTCGCTCTCGTAGTAGGAGAGAAATTCCCTGGGAGCGGCTACGCCCTGCTTCTGCATCTCCGCCACGAGGGCCATACAGGCGGGAAAGTAGACTGACATGTCAGTGTGAACTGCCAGTGCGGTGGCGGCCTGACTGCCTTGGGCGGTGATCCACGACAGGATGCCGTTGCAGCTGTAGGCCCGCCGATCGGTCGGCCACATCCACTTGTCCTTCTCCCGCGGTGACAGTCCCAGGGACTGTGCCGCAGCGTCGAGTTTGGGCCCGCAGTCGTGCAAGAGATCGATAAGCTCGATGTACAAATCTCCTGCGGGATGGTGGGCGTACCGACTGAGCATCGCCGCGTAGGCCGGCAATTCTGTCTGATGGCACTGGGATTCCGTACGCACGAGGCCACGCAAATGGTCGCCGGTGAGTCCGCCGGATTCTGCTAGCTCCAATAGTGCGTTGTGAACCGGAACTTCTTCGCGTCTCCGTGACAGTTCGTTGACCAATCGCTGCGCTGACGTCATTGCAGTCCCTCCGGAAGGTTGCGCCCGGCATTCATCTGCGGGCCCACGGGGGCGTCAACCGGAGCGAGGGGCCTCGATTTGACGCTCGATTGCGTGGCGCGATTCGCTCCGTGTGACAAACGCTGAGCGCCTGTTGAGCGCTTCTATGGCAACCGTAGAGGTGATCCAAAGAAACGGCATCTTGGAGTACGCGTTCTGTCTGCTGAGGGTTGTTCCGTAATCCGTGGTGGATCAGGACGCGGCGTCAGATGCGGCGCATCGCAAGGCGGATGGACGTCCGCACACTGGATACACACGGACGCCCCGACGACGCAGCGAGGTGCCATAGCTGACGCCGCGCGCCCGCCAGGGATGACTTAGGGATCGTCAATAATCAACACGCTGGTTTGGTCTTTGTCGTGATGGTCGCGCCGTGTGCAGCGGCGTGGACGAGGAGACCTGCCAATGTGTTGGGGTGTGCTGCAGGGGGCCGGGGGGTGTGTGCGTGCTGGTCCATCAGTCGCCGGATCTCGCTGGTGGTGTGGCAGGTGGGGCCCTTGCTGACGGCGAAGAGGGGGGGCAGCACGGTGACCAGGCGCCGTTCGGCCAGGTCGAGTTCGGTTATGCGGCCACCCTCCGGGGCCCGGCGTCGCTCGCCGCCGTCGCGTCGGCTCGACCAGATCTCTCTTAGTCGCCATCTGACGTGGTGTGCACATGCGACTGCCCGGAAAAGCGCTTACCGTAAGTTGCATGGCAGTGCCTGCTCTTAGGTGGCTTCCTCGGCTAGCTGTCCCTTTACGGCGTGACCGCGGGCCAAATAGGCGCTGTGGGCAGCTCGTTCTGTACGGCGGTCGGCGTCACGGATTGCTGCGACTGCCTCGGATCTCACGCCGAACCCGGTGGTGCTGTCAAACGCTCAGCGTCGCCGCCCGTCGCGGAGCGCCTGTCCGGGTATGCAAAAAAACCTTCGGTACACGACAGAGACATCGGGAGGCTCCGTCTCGATTTCTCGCGTGGTTCCCAACTGAGGTGCAGCACACGCCGTTACTTCTCCAGGCAACATTTCAACTGCTGGGGGTCACTCTTCCTGTGGCCTTGGAGAACGCGGCACCATCCCCGACGCTTAGCTCGCAGGACCCGGGCGGAGGCTCCCATGACTTCTGCACATATGCACGACATGGTGCGCGAGTGGAATGACACCGCGGCCCCCTATCCCCGCGATGCTCTGATCCCGGAGCTGTTCGCCCAACAGGTCCAGCAGCGCCCGGCCAGCCCGGCCTTGGTTTGGGACGGTGGCGGGTGGGACTACCGCCAGCTGAATACGCGTGTACAGCGGGCCGCGGCACATCTGCGTACCCGGGGAGTGTGCGAGGGAGATCTGGTGGCGGTGCTACTGGAACGCTCTCCGCAAACGGTTGTTGCCATCATGGCTGTTCTGGAGGCCGGTGGCGTGTTCGTCTCCCTGGAACCCGCCGCCCCGGATGCCCGCCTGGAAACAATCCTGGGGGCAACCGAGGTGCGATACGTCATCACAGGACCAGGGCCGGCACCTGCCCCCGTGCGGAGGCGGTGCCAGTGCGTCACCACCACCGAGTTGGAGGAGCATCCCGACTCTTCTACCCCGCGACAGTCCGCAACGGGTCGATGTGCCACCGACCCCGCGTACATTTTTTACACCTCAGGTTCGACGGGGACCCCCAAAGGGGTGGTCTGCACGCATCGTGGCCCTGTACGGCTGGTCACCAGCGGCGGCGACTTGCAATTCCTGCCCGAGGACCGACTGTTGGCCACAACCAGCCCGACCTTCGACATCTCCTGCCTCGAACTGTTCGGTTCTCTGCTGAACGGGGCCTGCCTCATTGTGCCGGAGCCTGGAACTCCGCTGAGCACCGACGCCCTCGACAGGACGCTGCGTGACCAGCGTGCCAGTGTCATGTGGCTGACAAGCGGGCTGTTCGATCAACACGTCCAACAGCGGCCCGGCATGTTCGCCAACCTCCGCTGTCTGATCGTCGGAGGGGACATCGTCACGCCGTCATCGGCACGCGCCGTGCTGGAGCACGGCAGACCGCCGCTCCTTCTCAACGGCTACGGGCCGACTGAGAATTCATTGCTCAGCATTACTCATCGAATTGAAGACGTACCGGACGGCGCGTCGTCCGTCCCCATCGGCCGTCCGGTACCCAACTCCACGGCATACGTGATCCGTGAGGGCGGCGAGCTGGCAGCGGTGGAAGAGATCGGAGAGCTGTGGCTGGGCGGCGACGGCGTGGCCTTGGGGTACTTGGGTGCTCCCGAGATCACCGCAAGCAGCTTCGGCCCCGACCCGGAGGCTCGGCTGTATCGCTCGGGTGACCTGGCGTACTGGCGCCCGGACGGCGTCCTGGAATATTGCGGGCGACTCGACCGCCAGGTCAAACTCCGCGGCCACCGAATCGAACTCAGTGAGATCGAAACCATCCTGGCCTCCCACCCGCAAGTCATCGCAGCCGCGGTGGACGTCCTTGGGGAAGGAAACGATCAGCTACTCGCCGCTGCGGTGACGCCCGTTCCCCGAACCGACACAAGGGGTCTCATATCGGATCTGAGCAGGTACGCTCGTGAATCTCTGCCCCCCTATATGGTCCCCACGCGCATTGCCACTATCCAGGAGCTCCCTTTCAAGTCCAGCGGGAAGGTAGACAGAAGGGCACTGCTGGACCTGATGGCTCAGCAGTACCAGTCGCCACCGGTGCCCTCCGGCAGTGCACCGCAAGGACCGGCGGAAGAAGCCATGGCTGCGGTGTGGGCCGATCTACTGGGGATCGATACGCCAGGTCACAGCGATCATTTCTTCGCCTTGGGTGGTAATTCACTCCGCGCCGTCCAAGTCGCCGTTGCGACCCTTGACTTGCTCCGTATGCCGCACGAGGAATGCGGCCCGCTGATACACAGTCTGGCGAACGATCCGACGCTGGGCACCTACACCGATCTGGCGGAAAGCTTTCGCGTATCACCGGGTGATCGGACGTCAAGGACGTCACTCGACCTTAGTGCCGAGACAGTTCTGGACTCCGGACTCCGCTTCACAGCTGGGCGGCTGGGGCCACCTACCGACCCCCGCGTCGTTTTGCTGACCGGCGGCACCGGTTTTCTCGGCGTCCACCTCATCGACCGACTTGTCGACGTGGGCGTCGATTTGGTGTTCTGCCTTGTTCGAGCCGACGATACGCCGGAAGCCGAAGCTCGAATCGCGGAACGTATGCGCCGCTACGGCCTGGACCCGACCCGGTACGAGAACGTCATCGTGCCCGTGCTTGGCGACCTGGCCGAGCCACGCTTTGGGATCGACATTGATACCTGGGGCCGGCTGTCCATGGAAACGGAACTCATCGTGCACAACGGTGCGCATGTGAACTTCCTCTATCCCTACGAGACGTTGAAGCCGACCAATGTCACGGGCACCCGTACAGTGCTGGAACTTGCTGCTGAGCAGCGGCTCAAGCCTGTGCACTACATCTCCACCATGTCCGTCATAGCGGGCGGCAGGCCGGCAGAGGGCGGCACTGTCCACGAGGACACAGCTCTACGGCACCCCGAAAGCCTCCTACTGGGCTACGAGGAGAGCAAATGGGTTGCCGAACAGTTGATTTTCCAGGCCGCCGAGCGTGGCTTGCCCACCTCTCTCTACCGGCCCTACGACATCACGGGGACCCAGGACCGTGGACTGTGGAACACGGACACGCTGATGTGCGCACTGGTCCGCACCATCGCTGAGACCGGCGCGGCCCCCGGCATCGGGCTTCCCCTCGACTTCGTTCCCGTGGACTACACGGCGGCTGCCATCACGCACATCCTCACCCATCAGCAACCGGACGGCCGCGTCTACCACCTCAGCAATCCTTCCCCGGCCCACCTGCCCCTCCTGGTGGACCGCCTCCGCGCCGAGGGCTACTCGATCCTGGAACAGCCGTACGCTTCATGGGTGGACCGGATCATCGAAGTGACCGACAGCGACCCCGACCACCCGATGGCGCCCTACCTGCAGCTGCTCGTCAAGCACAGAGCCGCAAGTGGCCTGTCCGTTCTGGAAACGTACTGCACGGACACCTTCCCGGCGTTCAGCCGGGCCAACACACACCACGCCCTCAGGGGTAGCGGTATCGTCTGCCCGCCCGTCGATGCGCACCTGCTCGACACCTACCTGCGGTACTTCCGCGAAAGCGGCTTCCTGTCCCCACCCGGCTGATCTCGGGCCTGACGCCGTCATGGGCTCGACCCAACGCGGCGGCGACCGCGACCTTGCGCTCGTGGCGCGACTGACACGGTGACAGCGCGGTGACCTATGTCAGACACCACACCACCCAGAGCGCACAGCCGTCGTGCTGCGCATCCAGGACCCGATCACCCAGGCCGGCATGACCAGCCAACTCCGTACGCGACCAGAGATACGGATCATCGATCCGGACGGCGCCGAAGATGCCGAGGTGGCCGTCGTGGTCGTGGACCTCATAGACGACGAAGTGCTGAGCCTGCTGCGACACATCCAGCGCACCGGCACAGCGCACGGGGTGCTGGTGACCACCCGTACCGACGAGCAGCAACTCATCAGCGCCGCTGAGTGCGAGTTCATCGGCGTCATCCGGCGCACTGAAGCGACTCCCGAGCGCCTGCTGCAGGTCATCGCGGCCGTGGCGAAGGGAGAGGGCTACGTTCCCCCCGACCTGCTGGGCAACCTCCTCGGCCAAGTCGGCCGCCTCCAAGGGGAAGTGTTGGGCCCGCACGGACTGCACTTCACCGGACTCTCCGCACCCGAGGGCGAGGTCCTGCGCCTGGTCGCCGAGGGATACGACACCAGCGACATCGCTCGCGAACTCGCCTTCTCCGAGCGCACCCATAAAAAGGTGCGGGCGGGGTCGGCCACGTGGTGCAGGAACGAGGCGGCCCAGATCAGGTCGTACGGCCCGTTCTCACCGATCTCGTCCCAGGGCCCATCTATGTTTGCCTCAACCGTGCTGATCCGGTCGGCCGAAATCTACCTGCGACGTGCTCGCGTGCGGTCAGGCAGGTGCGCCAGCTACAGCGGACTGGGCGGCGGCAGCGCTTCACGAGCCGGGGTGGTGCGGACTGACTCCAAGAGGTACGCAATGAGTCGGCGGGATGTTCCCGTGATCCCACGGATGTCCACGGGAGTAAGACCCGGTCGTGGGCAGTTGGTCCTCCCCCACTTCAGAACCGGCGCCGACCCCTTCGTCACCCTGACGCTCGTCGGCGAACTCCATGGGATGAGGTCCTGTCCGCCCTGCGCAGCCGCCGCGTGCGTAGCAGGTCCTTTACGCCGCCTGCGGTCAACCGGGACCGTATCGACGCCAGGGGTTCGAGGGCGGTGCCCAGCAGGCGCGGGTCCTGGTAGGGGACCCAGCCGCTGGCGTGCCGGGGGTAGTGCGGCGGACCGAGGCAGAGGCGTTTCGTGATGGCGAATCGGGTCTCGTCGGTGGTGTTGGGCTGCGAGGCGTGCAGATGGTCGCCGGCGAACAGCAGGATGTCCCCTGCGTCGAGCTCGATGTCTGCGGGCGGCCCGGTGTGCTGACCGGAAGTGAGTGTGTGATGGCTGTCGCGGCTCAGGTTTCTTCCGTAGGCGGCGGGGTAGAACACGAGGCCGTTGCCTCTGCGGACCCGCCCGACGGCCATCCATAGGTTGACAGAATTGACGGCGGTGTTGAACCAGGAGTCGACGTGCGCGTCCCGCGGCGTCAGAAACCCTTCGAGAGCGGGGGGCTCGCTGCCCCGCTCGATGGACTGCAGCGGGGGCATGACGCGGATGCCGAGGTGGCCGCCCAGGTAGAGGGGTGCGTCCTGTGGTGCGAGGGCGCGCGCGACATCGTGCAGGACTGTCTCGGACAGTGGCCTTAGCGCGGTCTCCAGATCCGTGCGGATCGCCGCGATCTGCGCGATGTCCGCATGGTGGTGCAGCCTCTCCAGGGACGTGCCGACCCGCTGCGGGTCAAGTGCGGGCAGTGCCCGTGCGACGACCGTGAGCGTTTCGCGCCGGATTGCCTCTGTTGCTCCGCCGCGGTGCAGGCCGCCCTTGATGATGACCAGCTCGCCCTCCAGGACGTGGCGCAGTGATACGGGGAGGCAGCGTTCGGCCGGAGTCACCGTGTGCACGGCGGCGGGACACGGGCTGTCCGGGCCGGTACGGCCGCCGGAAACGGTCACCGGTTCCCTCCCGCCATGGCCGCGATCCCGTCGTGGAGCGCTGTGCGGGGGCGGAAGCCGAACGCGAGAGAGGCGACGGAGACGTCGGCGCCCGTGTGCCGTGCGTCGCCGGGCCCCGCGACGCACGGAACGACGTTCACCGGCCCGACGGCGTTCTCGACTGCGGCGATGGCCTGCTTTATGGACACCGGAGAGCCGCCGCCAAGGTTGGCTACGCCGGTGAAGCCTGAGCGTGCCGCGTTCCGGATTCCGGTGACGACATCGAGGACGTAGGTGAAGTCGCGGGTCTGCTCGCCGTCGCCGTACAGCGCGAAGGGGGGACCGCCGGTCGCGGCGTCGAGGAGGCGAGCGAAGGCCATGTCGGGGCGTTGCCGTGGCCCGTAGACGGTGAACAGGCGCAGGCAGGCGCTCGGCATGCCGTATTCCCCGCGGTAGAGCTCGCAGAGGTGCTCGCCAGCGAGTTTGGTGACGCCGTACGGGGAGATGGGCCGTGGGCAGGCCGTCTCGGGCGTGGGGTAGGTCCGGGCGTCGCCGTAGACGGAGGAACTGGAGGCGTAGACGAAACTGGCGACCGGCCGGGGTCGTACGGCTTCCAGCAGGGCCTGGGTGGCGAGCACGTTCCGGGCGTTGTAGACCGGGAACTCCGCTCCCCAGGAAGGCCGCACTCCGGGCTGGCCTGCGAGGTGGTAGACGGCGTCCGCGCCGTCGACGAGCGGGCCGAGGTCGGTTGTCAGGAGATCGGCACGGTGGAAGGTGAAGCCTGGTCGGCTCATCAGGCCGCGCAGGTTGCGCTCCTTGAGGGTCGGGTCGTAGAAGTCGGTGAACGAGTCGACCCCGACGACGGTGTCCCCCGCCGTGAGGAGGTGCTCGCACAGGTGTGATCCGATGAAGCCGGCCGCACCGGTCACGAGCGCCCGCATCACGGCTGCCCGGTGACGGATGCGAGCGCTCGGTCGGGTAGGACGCGGTCGACGCGGGCCCGCCAGGTGTACAGGGTGTTCAGCTGGTGCCTGGCCGTATCGCCGAGGGCCTGCCGGGCGGATGCGTCGGCTCCCAGAAGCTGGATGGCGTCTGCCCAGCCGGACGTGTCGCCGGGTGCGCGAAGCAGACAGTTGATCTCGTCGGCCAGTACCTCGTGGAGCACGGGCAGGTCGGAGGCGATGATTGCCTTGCCGTACGCCATGTACTCGAACAGTTTCATTGGTGAGACCCAGCGGCTGATGTCACCGAAGCCCCCGGCGCACCCCACCGTGGTCTGGTACGGCGCGAGGACGATGTCGAAGGCCCGGTAATAGGAGTGCAGTGCGGCTGGCGGGTGGTGGCCGTGGAAGAAGACGTTCGGGCGGCTGCCCCGGGCTTGCCAGTGTGAACGGTCCTGGTCGGTGCCGCCGACCAGGTGGAAGTCCGCGTCGGGCAGGCGTGCGGCGAGGTCGAGGATGAGGTCGGTGCCCCGTCCTGGGTAGAGGTGGCCGACGTATCCGACTCTGAGGGCGTCCGGGCGTCCTGGCAGCGCCGCCATGGGCCCGGTCGGCGGCACTGGGTCGGCGCCGTCCGACGCCGTCACCAGCTCCACATCAGTGCGGGTTTTGAGCTGAGGGAAGTGCGCCAGGTAGTCGTCGGCGAGCGCCCGGGTGACGAAGACGACTCTGGTGAGGGAGCGGTGTCGGAACAGCAGTCGCTCGACGCCCCGCACGGCGCGGTTCGGCCACAGCAGGTGCGTCTCGTAGACCACGGGTGCCGTCCCGGCAGCCGCGAGCAGCGCGTAGGGGTCCCTTCCGTACAGGACGTCGGGCGTCGGCCCGCGCCGGATGCAGCCGCGCACCCGCTGGGCACGGAGCAACGGCCCGAGGACCGGCGCCGCTGACAGGGGGACGGTGTGCACGGGGAACCGGTTGCGGGTGCCGTAGTACGCGTGGAGGTCATCGGTCCGCGCGGTGCCCGGAACGGCGTACAGCTCGATGTGGTGCCCGGCGTCGGCGAACGCGTCGCACATCCGCATGACGTGAACCCCGTTGGCATAGATGGAGGGGACGCTTCCCGAGTGCAGATAGGCGATCCGCATGGACGGTGACCTCCGGGACGGCGTGATGAGGGCGAAGGGGGCGATGTGGCCTTCTCATGGGGTCGGGGCTGCACTGCCGAGGGATGCGACCGCGGTACTGCGGTCCAGCAGCTGTCGGCCGTGGCCGGTGAGCTCGGCCCGGTGGGCGTTCAAGGTGTGCGCCGCCGTACCGAGATCGGCGAGTAGCCGGTCGTGGCGGGCCCGTACGGCTGGCGTGCCCCTTGCGGCGAGTCGCTTGTACAGCAGGACACATCGGGCCAGTACCACCGTTTGCTGGAACAGTCCGCTCAAGGGGCGGGGGTCGGCCCGCAGCGGGGTTGCCAGTGGGCCCGCCCGTTCGTCCGCGGCGGGCATGAGCAAGGGCTCGCGCACGGCCGAGACGTTGCAGCGAGTGTGCGTCCCCTCGTGGACCAGTGCCTCGGCGAGGCGTACGGGACCGGGCAGCCCGGCGCGGGTTGGCGAGAGCCGCCTGCGGTTGATCAGAACGGCGCCGTGCACGGTGAAGTCCGTGTAACCGTCGACCGCCATGCCGTCCAGCAGCGCCACTTGGGCCACCACTGTCCTCAGTTCGCCGAGCATCTGCGGCCAGACGGTGTCCAGCAGCCTGAGCCCGTCCGCCAGGATGGTCCAGTCGGCCGCGGACCACGTTCCCAGCGAGGCGGTGACCGGAGCCCCGTCCGCTGTCGTGCGGGCCGGCAACTGCGCCAGCACGCGCGAAAGGCTACGTACGAGATGCGGATTGCCTTCCGGGTCCACGGGGGCCAGCGGTTCCGCGGCCGGATCGCGGAGCAGGCGCCGGACCATCTCTGCGGTGTGGGCGGGTCCCCCCTCTCGCTTTGCGCGGTGCACCGCCTCCACAGCCGCTGGGTGCGGAAGGCTCGTCAAGTCGGCTGCCGGTTCTGGCAGTCCGGACGTCCGTACGACGTTCAGCAGCAGGCACCGCAAGTTGTCCTGATCGTCCCGCGCCGAGGAGCGGTCGGGCTCGACGTCCAATCCTGGCCCTCCTACGGGACATCGTGGGCGGCGGCCGACCGGCCAGATGCCGGCGGGCCGCCGGAGTGCGGACAGCGCTGTTCCGTGCTCAGTCTTCGAACGGTATGTCGATCATCAGCGCGAGTTCGGGTAGTTCCTCGGCCGGTACTTCCTCGATCTCCACGATGTCCTGGGGCATATCCACTCCCTGGGTAACGAAGGGGGGTGCGGTCGTGGGACGCCGGGACACCGGCGGACCCGTGCCTCATCGTGCATCGTCTGTACCAGTGATCGCCATAGGGCAAGGGCGGCCCTGCGGGGAGGCGGCCCTTTCTCGGCCAACCCGTTCTGCCTCCTCCGCAAGGTGGGTTCAGAGCGGCTTGTGTGCCATCAGGGAGAAGGACAGCGGGACGGAGGGAACGTCGTCGGGCAGGTGCCACCACCCGTCGTCCCGCTGCTCCAGGAAGGGAAACATGGGCCAGGCCACGAACGGCCATTCTCGGAGGTGGGAGAGCGTCAGACCGGCGGCCACCAGGGAGGTCAGGAGGGACCCCATGCCGTGCCCCCAGCAGTACTCCCAGCCGTCCGTCTCGAGCCCCGGGGCCGCTTGGAGCCCCCGGTACTGCCAGCGCAGCGGCTCACCGGGACTGAAGTAGCCGTACCTGGCCCGCAGTTCACGCGATGGTGTCCGCTGGTCGAAGAGCCACGCGGTGGGGTGTGATTCGAAGAGGTGGAAGCGCCCTCCCGGGGCGACGAACCGGGCGACGACTTCCGCCCACCCGACCAGGTCGGGCAACCACCCGAGGGTGCCGTGGGACATGTAGACGACGTCGAACGTCTCCTCCAGCTGCTCGGGGAGATCGTAGACGTTCGCACACACGAAGCGGGCTGAAGGCGCGACGTCCTGGGCGAGGGAACGCGCGGTCTCGGTGCCCTCGGCACAGAAGTCCACCCCCGTCACCTGCGCGCCGAGCCGGGCCCAGGAGAGGGTGCGCACACCCATGTGACTCTGCAGGTGGAGCAGTGTCCGGCCGGATACGTTCCCCACTTCTTGGAGTTCCAGCGGGTGGATGCCCAGCCCGCCGCGGCGGAAATCGTCGAGGGCGTCTCGGGCGGAGGCTGCCTTCAGCGGCGTCCAGATCTCCCACTGCTCCTTGTTCTCCGCCATGTAGGCGGCGGGATTCTCCTTCATGGCCCGTTCCCTCCCCCTTCACTCCGCGCGCTCGTACACGGAGACGTGGAACGCGCTCGCTGATGTGAAGGGGGCACCCGCCCAGTCCGCCCAGCGCTCGCGCGGCCGCAAGCCCGCCATCCTGGCCATCAGATCCAGCTCGGACGGTGCGGCGTAGCGGAAGGACACCGTCGTACGGTGCATCTCCACAGCGCCCGACGCCCCGTTCTCGAAGATGACGTAGTGGGAGCGGTAGCGTTGCTCCGCGCGGTCGACCTCGCGGAAACGCAGGACCAGTTCGCCGCCGGCGGTGGGCAGCGCCTGACCTGCGGTCGGCGGACCGTTCGCGGACTGGGCGAGGGCCTCGGGAACGTGGGCGTCGAGGGCGAACAGGCCGCCGGGACGCAAGAGCCGGGCGGCGTGCGCGAAGCAGTCCACTTGTGCGTCTTGGGTGGGCAGTTCGGCGAAGCTGCCATTGACGACGTAGACGAGCGCGTAGGAGCCCGTCGCCCCCGAGGCCCGGAAGTCGCCCATGGTGACGGGAATGTCTCGCCCGCCTGGTTTGGCACGTAGCTGCGTGACCATCGTGGGTGAGAGGTCGACTCCGTGCACCTCCACTCCTCGCGCGGCCAGCGGCAGAGCTATCCGGCCGGTGCCGATGCCGAGTTCCAGGGCGGGCCCGGGCCCCGCGGACTTCGCGAGTCCGGCCAGGAATCCGACGGTGTCCTCGGTGACGCGGTCCGGGGGTGCGAACCAGGAGTCATAGCGGGCAGCGAAGGCGGTGTAGTCGGGCGGGCCGGATGCGGTCATCCTCGGGCTCCTCAAGGGTTGCGGGCAGGGGTCAGCCAAGGGGGTGCGGCAGCGCACCGGGCGCTCCTCCGTCACCCGAGGGCAGCGGCCGTGTCCCGGGCGCGATGAGCCGGACCACTGAGAGGCCCTCGGCCCGGATCTGCGGGGTGTCCGTCTCCACGAACAGGACGTCCTCGCCGGTGTGCGCGGCGAGCGCCGCCGGGCCGTCCTCCAGCCCTGCCCCGGCGGGTGCCGTCGGGTGCGGCAGGCGGTCCAGCCAGTGGCCCAGGCTGTCCTGGCGGTGATACGTCCACAGGGCGTGTTCCAGCGCCGAGCGGGGCAGAGTCCGCCCGCCCCATTCCGCCCAGGAGCGGAGTGCGGCGGGGCTGGTCACGCTCCACCGGACCATCAGCGCCTCGTAGGCCGCGCTCGCCACGGCCGACGCGCGCTGGCGTGCGGGAGCACACCGGGCGCCGAAGGTTTGCGCGGTGCCATCGTCAGCGTGTACGCACACCACGGCGCAGATCGACCCGTCGGCGGCCGGCAGCGACAGCACCGTGGCGTGCAGTTCCCGCTGGTCCAGCACGTTCCGCACGCAGACGGGTAGGTCATCCGGGCCTGCGCGCGCCGCGTGCGGAGCGGGCGCCCGGGCCTCGCACCAGCTGCGCCGTATCAGATCGCGTTCGAGGATCTCCCGGGCCGCATGGCCGACGGCCTTCTGCGGGTCGGGGTGGGCGCCCAGTCCCGTGGAGCCGGCCCCGGCAACTATCGCGTGACCCGGGGACGGCCGGTGCCGGAGGTAAACGGCGCCCGCCGGAACGAGCACTTCGTCACCCGTGAGCAGGGACCGGGCCGCGATCCACAGGCCGCGCGGGACACGGCTGCCCAGGGAGCCCAAAAGCGCGGCCGGGTCGAGGGCGGACACGCCGCGCCGCCGCCAGTCCTCGTAGGAGCCCAGCCAGCGCGGGGCGGCCTCGGCCCGCCGCCCGGCCAAGATGTTTCCCATACGCTCCAGCAGCTCGCCGCGGGCCCGCCGGATCACATCGGCACGGTCGCCCCCGGCTGCACACCCCACGACCACGTCGTCGCCACGCCTCGTGCCGACCGCACGCACCGCGGCGAACTCCGGCGCCCGGGCGGCCGTCCGGGCGAGGACGATACCCGGGTCCTCCTCGAACGGCGTGAAGACCTGCGGCTCCCAGCGCCGTGCCCGGGTGCGCCGGAGCATGGACATGATGCCTCCCGGCTCAGTCGAGTACGTACCCACGACGCCACGATTGGACCAAAGGGCCCGTCCGCGCACAACGGTGCGTCCACACACGGAGGCGTGAACAACGCGGCCTTGCGGCGCCGTTGAAGGAACCCAGACGGTCTGGCACCGTGTCAGCAAGCAGTCCAGGCACGGACGTGCTGACAGCATGTGCCCGTCCGTCCGCCGGGGAGGAAGGCGTGACAGCCTACGGAACTGAACCATCCCGTCCCGCAGCGCTGCCCGACCTCTCGCGCCGTACGAACGGAACCCGTACGAAGCCGAAAATCTTCGGTATCGGCCTCTCGCGCACCGGCACCACCTCCCTCGCCAATGCCCTGCACACCCTGGGCTTCGACGTCGTCCACTACCCGTCCGACCCCGCCACCTACGCGACCCTGCTGGCCGGCACCGCCTGCTTCCCGCTTCTTGACCGGTACGACGGGATCACCGACATCACCGTCGCCCACCTGTACCAGGACCTGGATCTGCTGTGGCCGGGGGCGAAGTTCGTCCTCACCGTCCGCGAAGAGGAGAGCTGGCTGCGCTCCTGCCGGAAGCACTGGGAACGGCCCATCGAGAGCAAAGCGGACCGCGGGCGGGTCTACGTGGACCTCCAGCGCTTCCTGCGGGCTGCGGTGTACGGCTGCCACGACTTCCGCCCGGAGCGGTTCCGCCGGGTGGCCCGGCAACACACCTCCGAGGTGACACGCCACTTCGCCGGCCGAAACGAGGATCTGCTGACGCTCGACATCGCCGCAGGCCAGGGGTACGAACGGCTCGCTCCCTTCCTCGGCCTGCCCGTACCGGACGAACCATTCCCGCACTGCAACCGGACGGCTGCGGGCGAAAATCCGCGGTAGGAAAGGACCAACGTGCCCCTCCCCCCGTTCGCCAAGGATTCCGGGGAAATGATCGACGCGGAAGGCGACGTCTACATCGTCTCCTTCCCCAAATGCGGCCGCACGTGGCTGCGGGTACTCATGGCCAAGGCCATCTCGACCGCGCGCGGAATTCCCCTGGAGGTCTGCCGGGACTTGGCCCTCACCGAATACAGCGCCGTCGACTCCGCAGTCCCGCGCATCGTCTACTGGCACGACGACTTCGTCGCCTGGCGCACCCCGGCCGAACTGTCCTGGAACAAGGACTTCTACCACGACCGCAAAGTCGTCCTCCTGGTCCGTGACATCCGGGACACAGCTGTGTCCCGCTACTTCCAGCGGACCCTCCGCAAGAAGCCCCCGTACACCAGGGGAATCGGAGACTTCCTCATCGAGGAGGAAGGCAGCATCAAGACCTGTCTGACCTTCTGGAACATCTGGCACGAGCGACAGGACGTGCCCGCCTCGTTCCTGCTCACCTCATACGAACGCCTGATGGCAGACACAGCCGGCGAACTGGGACGCATACTCAACTTCTGCGGCCTGCCCCCGACCGATGAGGAGGCCCTGCACACCGCGGCCGACTTCGCGAACTTCGAATCCATGCGCGCCATGGAACTCTCAGACGCGCTGGGCACGGACCGTCTCCGCCCCACCGTTCTCGGGAACCCCGACTCTTACAAGACCCGCCGGGGTGTCATCGGCGGGTTCCGTGACGACCTCACGTCCGAGCAGATCGGCTACGTGAACGACGTCACGCGTCGAATCCTCGCGCCACAGTGGCAGCCCGCGGCTTTCGCGGCGGACGCCGCCCCGCAGAGCCTCGACCGGACACCGTGACGCACCCGCCCAGCAGTCACACCTCCGACAGCAGCGTCCGTAGCCGAGGCACTGGCCGCAGCAGCAGAAGCAGGCGGTCCGGCGAGTCGGGTTCGGTGACCGCGCCGACATTGGTGATCACGAGACTGGGCGGGTGGTGGTCGAGCATGTGGGCGAACGCGGCCAGTTCCATCGCGGCGGCGCCGCTCTCCGGGCGTGTGGCGTCACAGCCGCGCCCGGGGGTGAGAAGCTCCAGCGCCCACCGGGGGGTCATCGACACCCGCCCACGCGTGGCCCGAGCGTGCGACCGGTTCAAGACCACGCCGTCACTCCAAGGCAAGCTCAAGCCGGCCCCCTCGGCAGAAGATCGTGCGTCGGTCGTGACCCGTCACGCGCGGAAGCCGGGCAGCCGCGTCACCTGCTGAGCTGTTGCGAGTTCTTCACGCGTCTGGTCGAGCTCAAGTGACAGCTCAGCTGTGGCACGAGCAAGGGCTCGCACCCGCTCACGCTCTACGGCAAGTTCACCCTTGGCCTTCGCCAGGGCATGCCTGATCGCGGTGTTCTCCTCGGCTAGGCGCTGAGCGACGTGCGGGGTGAAGTTCTGCGCGGTGGCCCGTGCTTCGAACTCGACAACTCGCCGAGTAGCCGCTTGTGCAGCTTCTCGTCGGCCTCGTCCGCAAACTCGGGTGGCGCTGTCTCGACCGTTACGGGGGTCGGGCAGGTTCCATGTCACATTGCCGTTGTTGGCTAGCTTGGTGCGGTGCTCGTCGGAGTACGCGCGGATAGCCCTCAGCGCCGGCCACCCGTTGTCGGCGAGCCAGTTCATCGCGTACGCATGACCGATCAGGTTCCTCATCAGGGGCGCGACCTCCACGCTGAACCGTCGTCGTAGAGCCGGACGACCGGCCTTCGCCGTGTGCGGTTGGTGACCTGCCACCAGCCCATCAGCATCGGCATCATCGGCATGTCGCGGACAGCGACGGTATCGAGCCGACACAGGTCGGACAGGACCAGTCGGAGGGTGTAGCGGACGGAGCTCCCGCTGCGGCTGGCGGCGAACACGGGCGAAAAGCGGGCACCCATCCGATGGGCGAAGTCCTCCGCCACAGCGACTGGTTGGCAGCGTGCCCATCCCGCGTGCTGGCACGCCGGCCACCGACCAGTTGGTCACTGGTTGCCGCACCGGGCCGGACCGATGCGGCACTGTCCGACTTCGACTTCCGCCGGGCAGCCACCGCGGCGTGGACAAGCGTGGAGGAAACCAACCGCTGCACCGACGACACCCGGCCCTGGGAGTTGGCCAAAGCCGAACGAGACAGAGACATCAAGGCAGGAAATGTCTCGATGCGGTCCTCGCTGCGCTTGTTCGGGCATGCCGCGCGCCGGCAGACACGTTGCACCCCTTCATCCCCGGTGCTGCCACCCGCGTCGCCGATCAGTGTGCGGCGATCAACGGGAGCCTTCCTCCCGCGAACCCACTGTTCCCCCGGATCAGCGAGGGCACCGCTTAGGGGTCGTCTCCTTCGGTACCGAAGCGACAGGAGTTGAGCTCGGCCGGTTCGGTTGTTCGGTGGGAGGTCGAGCGGAAAAGGCCCTGCCTGGCAGGGACCTCGCCGCTCGGCCGAACCTACCGCACCGTGCTCGACACATCGGGGTGGCTGCCAGGTGCTCGGACTCCGCCGAGCTCCCGCACGGTGGCCATGTCGCTGAAGGGCAGCAACGCGTCACCGACGATCTGGTAGGGCTCGCTGCCTTTCCCCGCGATCAGGACGATGTCGTCCGGGCCGGCTACCGAAAGCGCAAAACCGATGGCGCGGCGGCGGTCGGCGAAGCGTTCGTACGGGGTGCCCGTCTCCTCGATGCCCGGGGCGACCTGGTCCAAGATCGCCTCGGGGTCTTCGTTGCGCGGGTTGTCCGAGGTGAGGACACACAGGTCGGAGTGTGTCCCGGCGATCGTCCCCATCTCGGCCCGCTTGGTGGTGTCCCTGTCACCGCCGCAGCCGAAGACGGTGATGACCTTGGACCGGGCGAAGCCGCGGATGGTGCCGAGTACCTTGTTCAAAGAGTCCGGGGAGTGGGCGTAGTCCACGATCACCGAGGTACCACCGGAAGTCGTGACACGCTCGAACCGGCCCGGGATCTGCGGCATCCGTTCGAGCGCCGAGATCAGCCCGGGCAGGTCGTGCCCCAGGGTGTGGCAGGCCGCCACCGTGGCCAGCGCGTTGGCCACCGAGAACCGGCCGGGGGCGGGGATCGCGGCCGGGTATTTGCGACCGTCGTGGTGGAGCGTGAAGCGGGTTCCCGAGGCGTCCACGACCAGATCGGTGGCCCGGTAGTCGGCCTCGGCGTCAAGGGCGTACGTGGTCACCGCGCCGGGCATCATCGCGCCGATACGGGCGCCCACCGAATCATCGGCGTTGACCACCGCGTGCCGACACAGTCCTTGGAACAGCCTGAGTTTGGCGTCGCGGTAGTTGTCCATCGTGCCGTGGTCGTCCAGGTGGTCCTGACTCAGGTTGGTGAAGACCCCCACATCGACGAAGGTGCGGTCGACCCGGTGCGTCAGCAAGCCCATGGACGTGGCCTCCAGCACCACGGTGCCCACGTTGCGATCACGCATGCACCGCAGGAGGTATTGGAGGTCGGGGGACTCCGGGGTCGTCAGCACCGAGCGGGGCATCGGGATCAGCTCGTCACCGATTCGGCTTCCGGCCGTGCCAATGACCCCGACCCGCACCCCCTCGGAGATCCGCAGCACGGACTCGACCATGTACGAGACTGAGGTCTTCCCGTTGGTGCCTGTGACGGCCACTGCGTCCATGCCCCGCCCGGGTTCGCCGAAGTAGCGCGAGGCGACGATGGCGGCTGTGATGCGGACGTCCGGCACCTGTACGACGCAGGCGCCTTCCGCTGCCTTCGGCAGCACGCAGTCGTCCTCCACGATGACCGCCACCGCGCCCCGGGCAAGGGCCGGGGCAACCGTGCCTGGCCCGCCCGCCAGATGTCCAGGCACCGCCATGAACAGCGATCCCGGTGCCACCCGGTCCGCGTCGAAGGCCGTTCCGGCGGTGATGTGCGTTTCCTCGGCGTCACCCTGAAGGACGCGGTAGTCCTGTCCGGCCAGCAGCTCGCTCAGCTTCACAATGGTCCCTTCGGGGGTGGCTCGGCCGTGGTGCGGCTATCGCCGGAGCACAGCAACGGCGATGCGCCGAAGCTGCATGAGGAAATGGAGCGCGTGCGATGTGCGAGGTCGAAGCGGTACGCGCCGTGCTCACGAGGGAATGCAGAAAGCACGGCGGGAAAGCAATACGGGATCGCCCCGGGCGGTAACCCCGGAAGGTCGCTAGCCGTGTCCGTGCACGGCAGTGCGGCAGCTCGCCGCCACATCAGGGGCTGCCTGGTACAGGCACTTCCCGCTGACACCGGTGCGACTCATATGGCCGAGTGTACGTCCGCAAGGGTGATTCGCATTCCGCTTCAAGATCGTACGGCTGCTCCCCGCCCCCTCGACGCACCGAGCACCGAGCACCGAGCACCGGGAACGGTGAGGATCTTTTTCCGCAATCCCTCTCCGTCCACCTCACCGGCGTCCGGCACGGCCACGCGTCGCCGGTACGGCGGTGTCGAGGTCGTACGCGATCAGCACGACGCACATCACCGCTGAGCAGCCTGCGGCCACCTGCACCTGACCTCGCGCCCGGCTCGGAGTCACCCACCGTCTCCCCACTCGAACAAGGCTGGGCGGCCGTCCGCGCAATAATTCCGGCCGACCAGGCCCAGCGCATCAGGGACGAGCTGGAGACCGTCGGCGCCCGTGCCATCCTGACGAGCCGCATTCACGCCTGCCGGAGCTGACCAGACCACAATCGCCCTCGGCTCCGGAGCTGCCCTTCAATGGCAGTATCCGGGGCCGGCCCGCCTATCTTGGGCACATGGACAAGCGCAGGAGGGTGAGGGCTGCGGAACTATCCTCACCAGACGTCGAGTTGAGCAGTCATTTCGCCGAGGCCATGATCTGGTGCCATCTCCCAGCCACGATCCCTGACCCACCGTCGAAGGTCCGTCAGTCCGACGCGGTGCGTTTACGTCCTCGTCGGCGACCGCTCCCGCGGGCCCTGGCCGTCCTGGGGCTCGTCGCCCTCTCCCCCCTGATCCTTCTCGCGATTGTGTACGGGTGGGCACCGACGCTGAGCCCTCGCAAACGACGCGCCGAGAAGGCAGCCCGGGAAGACGCGAAAGCGCGGAACGCGATCGCGCGTCAACAAGGACTGCACCAGGCATTCGACGGCAACTGGTCAGGTGGAGCAGGGCAGTTGCTACTCACCTGGTATCAGCAGGCGCCCGACGCGGCGAGGCTGCTTGTGCCGATGGCCAACGAGTTCGTTCTGCTAGCGGCCCCCTCCCGCGTATGGTTCAAAGCACGCGCCCGCCGACTGAAGGTCGTGGCCCGGCTCCCCTACACCATGGCCCGGCCCGATATCTCCCACCTCGCTGCAAAGGACGTCCCGCACTTTCGAGTGACGTTCTCAGACGGCACCTGGATAGCCCTCACCATCGATGACTCGGACCACATCGAAGCGTTTCTCAGCACCTGCCGATCTCTCCCCTACCCAGCCCCCAAACCCCACCCGTACAGCGCCCTGTGACCCGGTGAGGCAACCGTCGTTCGGAAGGTCGATCTCCAGGTGGGCACGCGGTCCCTGTACGAACAGGAATCCCAAGAGCGGCTGCCGCGGCGAAGGCGGTACCGACGCCCGCGGCGCCTTGCACCGCCAACGGGCCGGGTCCGGCACGGTTGAGTTCCAGGGAGGGTCAGCCAGGGGCTTTGCGGGTGAGCGATGAGGATTCGGCGGTCGGTGCGGATTCGGTGGGGGCGGTGAGCATGTCGTCACAACACGAGCCGAACGCCTCTTCGTCGAAGTGCAGTCAGCGGCCCAAGACGTACCCGGCGCAGACGTCCTCCCCTGCTGGTACTCGACCCGGCTGGCGCGTACCGCGACGTTCTCAGCTACGCCCATGTCGCAAAAGCGGACGCCCAAGCCCCAGCGGGCCGTCTTCGGCGCCCGACCGAGGCCCCAGACCAGCGCCGAGCCACCGTATCCGTGCATCGGCCATCTGACGAACTGGCGCGCTCTCGCCCGACACCACGACCGACGCGAGCACATGAGCGACAACGTGCAAGCCGTCGCCAGGCTCCTCTCCCACCAGCGGACCGCCAGGCTCGGCCGCAGCTGAGGGCTCGCAGAGAATCGACGTGTTGTTTCCCGCGGTGCGGCTCGTTGTTGTGATGTGGGCGTCTCCAACGGGGTTTGTGGTCAACTCATCCTGAGATTCCGGGTGTTACTCCCGCACCTCGACGAACGGCAGCGGCGGCTGGTGATGGGAGGTGAAGCCCGGATCTGGGCCACTGCGGTATCCGGGCGGTTGCGCGGGCGGCCCAGGTCAGCGAGACGACGGTCCGCAAGGGCATGGACGAGCTGGAGACCGGCGAGGAACCCATGACGACGTTCGACAGCGCCGTGGTTCATCGAGGGGAAGCGGGCGACGGCGCGGTCTGCGTCCGGAACGGTCCGGTGCGCGACCCGTCCCGTTCCCCCTCGGTTTGGTACCTTTCACTAGACACGAAAATCGATCGGATGTTCGTTTACTGGGATCTCCGAGACGTCCGTTGTCGGCAGTAGACGCTCACGTTCTCCGACGTGCGGCGTGCCACACCATCGGACCGGGTGAAAGCTCATGGCAGGAACCGACCACGAGAAGGCGCTGGACACCGCGCTCGCACAGATCGAGCGGAAATATGGCAAGGGTGCGGTCATGCGCCTCGGCGAGCGGCCCCATGAGCCCATCGAGGTGATCCCTACCGGATCGACCGCGCTGGACGTGGCGCTCGGTGTAGGCGGGCTGCCCCGCGGCCGTGTGGTGGAGGTATACGGGCCGGAGTCATCCGGCAAGACGACGCTGACGTTGCACGCAGTAGCGAACGCGCAGAAGGCCGGCGGCTCGGTGGCGTTCATCGACGCCGAGCACGCCCTGGACCCGGAGTACGCCAAGAAGCTCGGCGTCGACACCGACAATCTCATCCTGTCCCAGCCGGACAACGGTGAACAGGCCCTGGAGATCGTCGACATCCTGATCCGCTCCGGCGCGATCGATCTGATCGTGATCGACTCCGTCGCGGCCCTGGTGCCGCGCGCCGAGATCGAGGGCGAGATGGGCGACTCCCACATGGGTCTGCAAGCCCGTCTGATGAGCCAGGCCCTCCGCAAGATCACCAGTGCGCTCAGTCAGACGAAGACGACGGTCATCTTCATCAACCAGCTGCGCGAGAAGATCGGCGTGATGTTCGGCTCCCCGGAGACCACGACCGGTGGCCGGGCACTGAAGTTCTACGCCTCGGTGCGTCTCGACATCCGCCGTATCGAGACGCTGAAGGACGGCACGGACGCGGTGGGCAACCGCACCCGCGTCAAGGTCGTCAAGAACAAGGTCGCGCCGCCCTTCAAGCAGGCCGAGTTCGACATCCTCTACGGCCATGGCATCAGCCGCGAGGGCGGCCTGATCGACATGGGCGTGGAGAACGGCTTCGTCCGCAAGGCGGGCGCCTGGTACACGTACGAGGGCGACCAGCTCGGCCAAGGCAAGGAGAACGCCCGTAACTTTCTCAAGGACAACCCAGACCTCGCCAACGAGATCGAGAGGAAGATCCTTGAGAAACTCGGAATCGGGGTACCGGCGAAAGCCGCAGTCGCCGAGGACACGGGCGCCGTCCCGGTCCCTGACGCCGCACGGACCTCGGCGGGGAACGCCGCCTGACAAGCAAGGGTGCGGCCAGGCCCGGGGCCAGGCTTCCCACCTGTTCAGCATCGCGGCGTGCTCCTCGGCCCAGATTCGCTAGCGTCTCTGGACCCTGCCGGGAACCTGCTCGTGCGCGTCTGGGCGATACCAGCCCTTACGCGAGGCACAGCGGACACCGCGCTCGGCGAGGAATCGACACCCGCGTCAGTATCCGGCTGGTTGAGAGCGGCCGGATACGTCGGGAATGCCGGGCGCCTCGGGCAAGGCTTCCTCCTGACGGGAGTCGGCTGGAGGCTGGCACGGGCGACTGGGGGCAACGGGGGTTGCGCATCCCGCACGAGCGGAGATGTTCCGTCGCGCAAGATCCGGACCATTCCCGGCCTGGAGCGCGCCCGCGAGATGTGGACGGCGGGAGAGTTGGCCACACGAACCGACCTGGAGGGCGACCCGACCTGATCCAAGATCCATGGCCGGATACCGCGTCACGGGGCGCCACCTGGGGCGAAGCCCGCCCGCCGGACGGCGGGAGCCAGTCAGCTGTAGATCGACGCCAACGCCCGTACAGCTGACGGCCGTTCACACCCCGCCCACCGCGGCTGCGCCGCAGCCGACCGCGACGGACGCCTGCGCCCGGTCGGTCGGCCACGCGATCCTCGACGCCCACCGTCCGCCTTCCCAACCGGCTACGCGGCCTACTCACCCAGATCCGCCCCGCCCCGGAACGCGTCTTGGCCCGCGCATCCACCAGCCGGCCGTGCTCTGGTCCTGGAGCGTTGCGCCACCTCCGCCGGTGCTCGTACGGCATCGGGCGCGCCAGTTCGCACCAGACGTCGAAGCGGTCCGCGGCGTCGAAGTCGTCGCCGCAGATCACCGTCGTGATCAGGTAAGCCCTCCGGTACGTGGTCGTCGGTCGTCGTGACCGGCGGCGCCCTGTCCGTGTAAGCGATCGGAGTGCGACCGCAGGTCCAAGGAGGGAGCCCCGATTGGCTCAACGAGTGCGCTGCCACGCAGCGACGGCCCGGCACGTACCCAGCCGAAAGCCCGAGAGCAGACGACGCGATGGGGGTTGGCGCGCGGCGACGCAAGCGGGGGCGCGCCCGGGCGGCTGCTCCCTTCGAAGGCGTGTGGGTGATGGCATGTGCTGACCCTGTTGGTTGGGGGTGCGGCTGGCGGGAGTGGCGGGTCAGGTCGTGGTGTTCTCCGTGCCGGGTGCGGGGTGCTCGCCGTCGCCGAGCTCGCGGGCGAGGCGGCGCAGGACGGGACCGTATGCGGGGTGCGCGAGGGCGAAGGCCATCTGGGCGACGAGGTAGTCCGCCGGGTTGCCGGTGTCGTACCAGCGGCCGGAGATGATCTGCCCGTACACCGCACGGCCGGCGGCGTAGGCGTTGATGGCGTCGGTCAGGTAGATCTCGCCGTCGCGATGCTCGTGCCAGCGCCTGGTCTGCTCGCGCAGTTCGTCGATGATGCCGGGGGTGATGACGTAGCCGCCGATCGCCGCATACGCCGAGGGGGCGTCGGCGGGCTTGGGCTTTTCGACCAGGCCGGTGATGCGCAACAGGCCGTCGTCCAGGTCCTCCTTGACCACGGGCACGCCGTAGCGCTGGGAATCGCCCGGGTCCATGGGCAGCAGGGCCAGCACCGGGCAGTGCGTCGCCTCGTAGGCGCGGATCAGCTGCTGGGCGCGGGGCGCCTCGGCCACGAACACGTCGTCCGGCCAGAGCACCAGCATCGGCTCGTCACCGAAGTTGCGGGCGGCGTTGAGTACCGGGGTGCCGTTGCCGTACGGGCCGTGCTGGTCGAGGTAGGTGATGTGCCCTTGGCGGGACAGTTCGGCGACCTCCTCCACCGCGTCCGCGTACGCGGTCTTGCCATCCGCGCGCAGCTGCTCGACCAGGGCGGGGTTGGGCCGAAAGTGGTCCTGGATCAGGGACTTGCCGCCGGAGACGACGATGGTGATGTCCGTGATGCCGGACGCCACCAGTTCGCGCACGGTGTGTTCGATCACCGGCTTGTCGCCCACCGGCAGCATTTCCTTGGGGATGGCCTTCGTCAGAGGCAGGAGGCGGGAGCCAAGTCCGGCTGCGGGGATGACAGCCCTGCGGATCGTCGGGGGCATCAGGTCTCTCTCGATCGAAGGGCACGCACCGTGCCGGCTGGCACGGCATCCTTCGACGCTACCAACGCCGGCCGGCCCCACCGCGGTGGCAACCGCTGCTCCTTCCGCGCCCGACACGTGGCGGCCGGGCCGTGTGCGGCCGGCATATGGCCAAAGGTGTTGGTGCGGTGTGTCGGTGGGTCTCGGTTCAGTGATCGTCGCAGTGGCCGGTGTCGCGGGGACGCGGGGGCTCGTTGCTCCCCCAGTGAGCTCCAACGGGCCAGGCGTCGGGCGTTGGACCTCGTTCGCGACCGCGGCGAGATACGCGAGAACCGTGCCCTGTGACGCATCTGCCAACCTGAAGCTCAACCGCGAAGAGCTGCCCTCCGTGGTCGGCCCGGCCGCGGAGCCGGCCATGGGCGAGGCTTTGTCAGTAGTGCTCTCCTCGGTAGATGCCGTCGGTGTCGGTACTCCGACCCCAATCAGCGAAGCTCGTGTTCCCCAGCTCCATGTTGACGACGAAGGAACCGGCCGCTGCGAGGGTGATTCTGAACGGATCGTCGTCATCGTCAGGCGTGCTGTTCACGGCCAGCAACGGGAAGTCGGCTGAAACCAGGGCCTGTTCGTCAGCGATGAGCACTAAAATTCCGTGGGGCCAGCCCTTGTCATCATGCCGGAGCTGGGCCTGGATCTCATGCACCGTAAAGCCCGCGTAGGCACGGTTATCGATGACGGTGATTGACGCGTAGTGCTCCGAGCATCCTTCGAGGGCCAGGAGCAAGTGCGTCCACTCATCTGGTTGCTCGAAGGACGTCCGCACCAGGAGTGGACCGGCGATGTCCTCGATCGTGGCGGCGGGCGGCTCAGACGCGGCCCCCGTACGCTCGCCGGGGATGACCTGGATGAGGAAGCGGGGCTTCTTCTCGTGCGAGGTCCGGTCACTGGCATGGACGCGGATCAGATAGGGGCCGACTCCCGCGGTGGCGAGGTTCTCCTTACGTAAAGGCTCGTATCCGCCGTCGCACAGGGAAAGGAAGCCGGTCGTGGAAATCACGGTGATCTCTTGGACTTCCTCCCAGCCGTTCTCTGCTCCCGGGTCGTCCCCGGCGTAAAGGGTGACGATGGGGTTCTCGGAGGAACTCCCGGCGTCAATGCGCAACCAGTCCTGTTCAACCGCCAGGAACCCGCGTTCGCGCGGCAGCTTGCCGGCGTTGGGGTCCATGATGTCCAGGTCGCCCCACGCCTTCATTTTCAGTGGCCGGGTGCGGCCCTCAAGGAGCGGCCAGTTCGTACGCCGCATGGATAACTCCCTTCGGACGAGTTGGTGCCTGTCGTTTCGCGTCCTGTGGACAGGCGATGTGGCAGGCGCTTTACGTGCCTTACTTGGTACGAACGGTCGTAGCCGTCACCTTGAGGATTCGCTGGCCCCCGTAGGAGCCACCGATGCGCGCGCTGCGGCACATTGGCCACCCCAGTACCCTCAAGGCGACCGGCCGCATCTGGGACCCGCCCCGCCAACGAGCCGCTGATGACCCCTTGCTGAGCGTTCGTGGCGCAGGCAGACCCGTAACGTTTGAGCACCCTCGCGAGTGAGGAACAGGCCGGCCCCGTCCATGTCGGTGTGGACTGGCACTGTGGTGTACACGTAGCCGTTCCACGACCCGCCGAAGTCAACCCACTCCGGGACACTATCCCGGTCGAACACCCGCTGCGGAGCACGATGCGCCCCTATCTCCGCTCGCGCATCAGGTGGCACTGTGGGCCGCGATGTGCTGACGCCGACGCCGTGTTCCGTGGATGGCTGCGTCATCCGGCGGCGGTGACCTCGCCGTCGAGAAGCGCGTCGAGTTGAGCCGCCGTCGCTGCCGGGTCCGTGGTGTGGTGGATGGTGCGGATGCCCAGCGTCTCGGCAGGGGGCAGGTTCCGCACGTGGTCATCCACGAAGACACATTCCGGGCCGGTGAGCCGCAAGGCGTCGAGCGTGCGTTGGTATATGACTGGTGACGGCTTGCGGACTCCCTCGACCTCGGACAAGATCACCGCGTCGAAGTGCGCGTACATATCGAGTTCCCGGTAGGGGTCATAGGGCGTGCGGCCGAAGCTGTTTGACAGCATGGCCACCTTGATACCGGCCTTGCGGGCGCGTTGGGCCGCAGCCATGATGGCCGGTTCCGGCCGTAGGTTGGCCAGGGCTCGTCTCATCAGGTCAGTCGAGTCGATGCCGAGAAGGTGGCCGATGACACTGTTCCACTGCTCCTGTGTCGCCCGCCCGACCTCCAAGTCCGCGTACGCGCGGACGCCGTCCGGGTGCTCGCCCAGTGCGCGGAAGTACGCTCCCGGCGGCAAGTTCTCCGACCGCTCGAACGCCTCGCCGTTCAGTCTCATGCGGGTTGTCAGTACGCCGCCGAAGTCGAGTATGAGTCCGCGGTAGGACATCGGGCTCTCCCTGTCGAGAAGTCGGGTGCAGACGTCCCAAGTTTCGCCCTTCGCGCACGCGGCGCCCTACCCGCAGACCACGCGTATCCGGCGGCAAACGCGCACACGAGACAGCGCCCCGGACCAGACGCCTCCAGGCGCCCGCAGGCACCCGCAGGGCGCGCTCTCTTGGCCGTACACGCCTATCAGCGACGCCCGTTGGGAAGTGGCGGCAACGCAGCGCGCGGCTATCTCCGGTCTCCTTGTCGCGGGCCCGCCCCGCTGCCGGGCTTGCCGAGGCGTGCGGCCTGAGCGTGCGCAGCAGCGATGTCCGTGCGGCAGGTGACGTTCAGCTTGCGCATGATGCTCGCCACATGGTGCTCGATGGTCCGGGTGGACAGCACCAGGCTCTCGGCGATGTCGCGGTTGGCCCGCCCCTGCGCGACGAGCCGGGCCACCTCCTGCTCCCGGGGGGAGAGTCGGTCGCCGTAGCCAAGACGGCCGCGCCGATGTGTGGTAACGATGTCATGACGGCGCAGCAGCCGGTGGCAGCGGGCGATGTCCCAGCGGGCCCCGAGCTCCCGGTAGGTCTCGATGGCGCGGTGGATGACGCTCACGGCCGCCTTCGGGGGCTCCTGGTCCCCGTGGCCCGGCTCCTTGTCTGTGCGCTCCTTGCTCCCGTGCCGCTCCTGGCCGCCGTGTTCTTGCTGCGCCTGTTCGTGACCACCGTGTTCCTGGTGGGCGTGCAGCAGGCAGCGCCCTTGGGCCTCTGCTGCCCGGGCCGCGTCGAAGGGGCGGCGCAGCCCCTGCCAGGCCTCCTCCGCCTTCGCCAGCACGGTGGCAGCCTCGCCGTAGCGGTTCTCCGCCTGTGCCTGCCGTGCCTGACACACCGTCAGTGCGGCCCACGCGGCCGGCGCGTCACGATCAGCGATGCCGGCCGCGAAGTCGGTGATCAACCGGTGTGCCCGCGCAACCTGCCCGCTGCCGTACAGCGCTTCCACGGCGATGGGCACCACCTCGGCGCCCCACACCCAGCCGCCGGTGCGCTCCAGCCGGTGCACGGCTACTTCGACTGCGTCGCTCGCCTGCCCGGGCCGCCCCGCCTCCAGATGGATGCGGGCCAGGGCGGCGGCCGAGGCGGTGAGGACGAAGCCGGTGTCGAAACAGGTGGTACGGGCGGCTTCCTCCAGGTCGCGACGGGCGCGGGGAACGTCACCGAGCACATGCAGCGCGGCCAGCCCACGTACGAGCATGGCCTCCGCGGTGAGGTCGGGTATCTCCCGGAACAGCCTTGTGACGTGGTCGGCCTCGGCGTGCAGGCCGTCCCAGCGCCCCTCGTGCCAGGCGAGGACCAGTCGCGCGGTCTGGGTTAGCCCCTCCACATAGGGGCTGCTGGAGTCGGCGAGCCCGGCAGTGGCTCGTTCCAGGCATTCCCACGCCCTCGCGTTGTGTCCCAGGGCCAACGTGGCGTGCGTCAGGTTGGTCCAACCTCGGGCGTACTGCGCGGCCTCCATCGCGGAGGAGGCCGGGCGGCGTAGCTCTTCGGCGGCGGCCCACGCCCGGCGATCGCCGAGGAACATCAGCGCGCTGGCGCGGTTGGCGGCCATCGCCGCCCGGGCCACCGGGTCCGTCACCTGCACGGCGAACGTCTCAGCTCGCTCCAGCCAGGCGTAGTAGCGGCTGACGGGCCAGCCCTTGATGGAGGGGATGGCGGCGGCCAGCATGGCGCGCACGGCGGTATGCGGGTCGGAGACCTCCAGGTCGGGGATGGCTCGGGCGATTTCGTTGAGGCTGTCGAGTGCTCCTCCGCTCTGGTTGCGGAGCAGAATGCCCAGTTGCAGGCGGAGTTCGCCGCGTAGCTGGGGCGGCGGGTCGTCCTCGTCCAGCACCCGTCGTATCGCGTTCACCACCCGCTCGTCGGCCCGCGCCAACTGCGCCGTGCGGGCCAGTTTCGCGGCGGTACGGATACGGCCGTGGGCTCGGGGGTCCTGCGCGATGGCCAAGGTGTACAGGCTCGTTGCGGCGGTGTAATCGCCCTCGACGGTCGCCCGGTCGGCAGCCGCGGTGAGGTAGCGCAACCCTTCTCGTACCCGGCCCGCCGCCAGGTAGAGATGGGCCAGGTCGGCGAGCGGCGCCAAGCCGCCCCGGTGCAGTGCCCGCGCGGCGCGCAGACTCAGCCGGGCCAGCCGTGGCCGGGGCACCGCTTCCAGCGCGGCCTGCCGGTCCAGCGGGTGCCGAAACGCCGGGTCGGGTCCATCGGCCCGCAGCACTGCACGCCGCACGGCGAGGTCTACGGCCTGCTCGGCGCGCCCGCACTCGATGTCCGCCACCTCGGCCAGTACGCCTACGGAGATCGCGCGGCCCACCACCGCCGCCGCCTCGACCACTCGCTGCGCGTCATCGGTGAACCTCTCGCGCCGCTGAGCCAGGTCACGGCGTAGCCGCAACGGCACCCCGGCGTCGCGGATGGCGTCCACGACCGACCCCAGCGGCGCACCGCCTTCGCAGACAGCACCCAGGAGGGCCTCGAACACGCCGGGCAATCCACCGGTGCGCGCGTGCAGCAGTTCCACCAACCTCGGCTCGGCGGCCCGCTCCCCCAGCCACTGCGCCGCGGCCTCCCGCGTCTCGTCGGCGGTCCAGGGCCGCAGGGTGATCTCCTCGACCAGGACGTGCTGAGGTAGCCGGAGCCCGAGGGCCGGCAGCCCGGGTGTGGAGTGCTCGGTGACGACCAGTCGAAGCTGCGACGGCATGCTGCCCAGCAGGTCGTGCAGCAGGTCCAGGGTCGCGCCGTCCGCCTGGTGCACATCCTCCACGACCAGCACTGTCGGCCCCTGCGCCGCCAACAGGGCCCGCAGCCCGCGCCGCAGCAACCCGGCCCGCGCCTGTGGGTCGGCCGCCGCTGCGGGAAGCTTCGGCAACCACTGCGCCAACTCGGGCACCACCGTGGCCACTACCCCGGTCACTGACGGCAGCGCAAGGTCCGGACGGCACGGTAGGCCGGCCAGCGCGTCGGCGATCGGAGCGAGCGGGACATCTCGCCGCAGATCGGGACAGGCACCGCGCAGGTGCACCCAGTCGCCGGACTCCGGCGCGGCCAGCACCTCGTCCACCAGCCGAGACGTGCCAACGCCGGCCTCGCCGCGGACGATCACCACGCACGGCGGTCGCCGCAGCGCGGAGCGCAGCCGTGCGACCTCCGCTACCCGTCCGACGAAACCGACCGCGGCCCGGGCGCCGGCTCCATCGGCTCCACTAGCCTCGCCCGCCCCATCGACAGCGCAGGCATGTCCGTCCACAGGCTCCTCCTCCACGCCGCTGGCCATCGCACCTGGCCGGGCCACGGCGCCCCTGATCAGGTGGTCTACCGGTCGGCGCCCGCTAAGGCAATAGGGGGCGACCACCTACGCAATAGGTGGCACTACCGGGGTCATGAGGCTTGGGGAGGCCGCACACCGCCTCCTGCTCTTTGGGTAGCCACTACGGATTGCTGGGCCCTGGCCAGGTGTTCGAAGCTGCGGACGGTCCGACAACGCCGATCCCGTACACCCCCGTTCCTGACCTACAGGACCGGGATCGCCGGGGCTGCTGCTCCCTCGCAGGCGCCCGACGTCGGACCCCGTGCCGCGCACCTCCCCACCTCGCACGGCACGCCCCACCCCCACCACTCGCGGTCGCTGAAACCTGGCACGACGTGACGGTCGTGCTCGCGGTGCCGGCACCACCCACTTCGCCGCAGCGAACCCGCCTCATTCCGTGGCGCAGTGCGCGAAGGACGCCGCGTGTGCCGCCTCCGGGCCCCGATCGGGCCTGGATAGCCCTCAAGGGAGTAACCATGCAGTTCGACGCTCGCGTTGTTCGGCGAATATGCGCCGTTGGCGCCAGTGCCACCCTGCTCGTCGGCGTCGCCATGACCGCCGGAGCATCGGCCACGCCCGCACCGCCAGTCGGCGGCGAAGGCCGTATCGTCGGCGCCGACCGCCCCGGCGCGGTCGAGGGGTCCTACATCGTCACCCTCAAGGACTCGGTCGCCCGCGCCAACATACCCGCCTCCGCGAAGACGCTGACCAACAAGTTCTCCGGCGACCTGGGCTACACCTACACCGCCGCCCTGCGTGGCTTCGCGGTGAAGATGACCGAGGAACGGGCGAAGCAACTGGCCGCCGACCCGTCCGTGGCACGCGTCGAGGCCGACGGCGCGGCGTACGCCGTCGAGACCCAGACCAACCCGCCCTCTTGGGGGTTGGACCGCATCGACCAGCGTGATCTACCGGTGGACAAGAGATACACCTACGGCACCGCCGCCGGGGTGGACGCGTACATCGTGGACTCCGGCATCCGCATGAGCCACCGCGACTTCGGCGGCCGGGCCGTCAGCGGTTACGACTTCATCGACAACGACTCCAACGCCTCGGACTGCCACGGCCACGGCACCCACGTGGCCGGCAGCGTCGGCGGCAGCGCCTACGGCGTCGCCAAGGACGTCAAGCTCATCGGCGTACGCGTGCTCAACTGCCAGGGCAACTCAGGCGAGACCTGGGCCCCCGTCCTCGCCGGCATCGACTGGGTCACCAAGAACGCGGCGAAGTCCGACCGGCCGGCCGTGGCCAACATGAGCGTCGGCGGCGGCAAGACCCAGTCCGTCAACGACGCCGTGGCCGCCTCCATATCCTCCGGCGTCGCCTGGGCCGTCGCGGCCGGCAACAACAACGCCGACTCCTGCTCGTACAGCCCCTCGTCCACCTCGTCGGCCATCACCGTCGGCGCCACCAACAGCCGGGACGCCCGCGCCACCGGCTGGTCCAACGGCCAAGCCTCCAACTACGGCAGCTGCCTGGACATCTTCGCCCCCGGCGACAGCATCGTCTCCACGTCCAACTCCGGCGACACCGCATCGCAGTCGATGAGCGGCACTTCCATGGCCGCCCCGCACGTCGCCGGCGCAGCTGCCCTGCTGCTCGCCGCGAACCCGACCTGGTCCCCGGCACAGGTTCGCGACAAGCTGGTCGCCAACGCCACGCCCGACAAGGTCACCGACGCCCGCACCGGCTCCCCGAACCGACTGCTCCACACCGGCACCGGCGACACCACGCCCCCCGGCCCCAAGTTCGAGGCCACCGCTGACGTCAAGATCAACGACAACGCCACGGTCGAGTCCCCCGTCACGGTCTCCAACGTCCAGGGCAACGCCCCGGCCAACCTGTCGGTCGAGGTTGACATCCGCCACACCTTCCGCGGCGACCTGCGCGTGGAGCTCGTCAGCGCCGGCGGTACCGCCTACCCGCTGAAGGACTACAACAGCAACGACGGCGCCGACAACGTCCAGGCCACGTACAAGGTTGACGCCTCCAGCCAGGTGGCCAACGGCACGTGGAAGCTGCGCGTGACGGACAACTGGACGAACGACACCGGTTACATCAACGCTTGGTCGCTCCAGTTCTAATTGCGCACCGTTTGATCCACCCGCGCGTCCCCAGCGCGTCCTGATACACCCCGCAGCGCCGCCCCGTCCTCACTTTCCGAGGACGGGGCGGCGCCTTTGCATATCGGCGCGCCCTGTTGCCCATTTTGTCGGCGGTAGCCTGCCGGCTGTGCCGATCTTGTTCCTCACCTGCGGGCTCCCTGGTGCCGGCAAGACGACGTGTGCCGTGGCCAAGGCGCGATGACGCCGCTGGCATGCCGACCGCGAGGGGCGCGAGTGCGGGGCGGTCAGTCGGTGGTCGCCTGGGATGCACCGAGGGAGGAACGGTGCTGCCGCACGATCCCCTCAACGATTTTCAGCAGTCGATCCCCTGTCTGATCAATGCTTCCGTTGTGCGTGCTGACCTGCGCGCCTTCGAGTACGAAGGTGATCTCGGCCGCGGTCTGCTCGGGGTCGGGCAGTTCGGCCTCGGTGCACATGGCGACCATGCGGCGGGTCTGGTGGGCCTTGTGCTGCTCGATCACTTGCCGTGCGGGATGGGAGCGGTCGGGCAGTTCGGCGATGGAGTTGATGAACGGGCAGCCCCGGTGCGAGATCGCCGGCAGCCCATCGGCGATGAAGCGGGCCACTCCCAGGATTTGCTCCCTGGGCCGGCCGGGGTATTCAGCCTCGACCCGGTCGAAGGCCGCCTGGTAGTCGGCGGCGACGATCCGCAGCCACTCCGCGACTAGCGCGTCCTTGGTTTCGAAGTGCCGGTAGATCGCCATTTTGGTGGTCTCGGCCCGCTCGGCAATCGCCTGGACGCCCACCCGCCGGATGCCCTCGCTTTGGAAGAGCTCTTCTGCCGCGTCGAGGATGCGCTCACGAGGCGGCAGTTTCGCCACCCTGCTCGGCCTTCTGCCGGTCGATGCCATGACTCCGAAACGTCCGATCCTCAGTGGGGCCTCTCACTTCCTGCTACGGTACCAGTCCGTTCCACGCGATACCGTTGGGTATCGTGTGACACTGATCGGTATCGCATCTTCTGCTGGGAGTGACAGTGAAACTTTCCGAGTACGTGAGCTTCGACGCGGTCGGGCTCGCGGAGCTGGTGGCCAAAGGCGAGGTGACCCCCGGCGAGCTGGAAGCAGCCGCACGCGAGGCCGCGCAAGCGGTCAACCCGCAGATCAACGCCATCGTGGAGACCTGGCCCGCCGACGACGAGCCCGCCCCCGGCAGCGCACCGTTGGCCGGGGTTCCTTTCCTGATCAAGGACATCGCAGTCTTCATGGCCGGGAGGCGAATGGAGTTGGGCAGCCGTCTCGCGGCCGGCAACGTCTCCGCCGCCGACTCCTCCTTGATGCTGCGCTTCCGTCGCGCCGGCCTCGTCACGTTCGGGCGTACCACGACACCGGAGATGGCCTACAGCACCACAACGGAATCAGTGCTGTACGGCGCGACCCGCAATCCGTGGGATCTGGAGCGCAGCGCGGGCGGGTCCAGCGGAGGCGCGGGCGCGGCTGTCGCTGCCGGGGTGGTCCCGATCGCCCACGCCACCGACGCCGCCGGCTCGATCCGCGTCCCCGCCGCCTATAACGGCCTCTTCGGGTTGAAGCCCACCCGTGGCCGGGTCTCCGTGGGCCCGTACTTCGACGAAATCTTCAACGGCCTGGCCGTGCACGGCAGCGTCAGCCGCACCGTGCGCGACAGTGCGGCACTGCTCGACCAGATCCGCGGCCCGGAACCGGGTGATCCCTACTTCGCGCAGGAGCCGTCCCGGCCGTACGCGCAGGAGGTCACTCGCCACCCGGGCTCCTTGCGGATCGGTGTCCTCACCCAGGCATGGGGCGGACACCGCACCACCACACCAGTGGCCGACGCTCTCTCTCGTACGGTGCGTCTGCTCGAATCCCTCGGTCACCAGGTGGAGGAGGTCAAGGTCGATCTCGGGGCCGACTGGGAGGACTTCGCGTTGGCCAGCGCCCGTCAGTGGACGGCGAATCTCACGGTCTCGATCGACGAACTGGCTGCCGCCTTCGACCGGCCCATCGACTCCTCAACCCTTGAGCCGCCCATCCTTGCCAGCTACCACTACGGTCAGCAGGTCAGCGGCGCCCAGCTCGTCACCGCTCTCGCGATCCGCAACCGGGTCGCTCGCAGCCTGGCACGGTACTTCGACGCTCACGACATACTGCTCACCCCGACCGTGCCCGAGCTTCCCGTGCCCTTGGGCACCTATGCCAAGGGCGCAGAGGCGCTGGATGGCCTTGGTTGGCTTCGTCGCCTCTTCGACTTTTCGCCGTTCAGCGCGGCGTTCAATGTGGCGGGCACGCCCGCCATGTCCGTGCCGGTGACGGCTGACGCCGCGACGGGGCTCCCGATCGGTATGCAGTTCGCTGCCGGTTACGGGCTCGAAGACCGTCTTTTCCGCCTCGCTGGACAACTCGAACGGGCATGTCCCTGGTCGGGCCGAACCCCCGCGGTGTGGGCAGGAAACCATACGGGCCGCTAACGAGCGCTCATGGCGAAGGGGCCGGGAGTCCATGGGCGAGGACCCCGGCCCGCTCGTAGGCTGGACCCGTGATCGCTGAAATCTTGCCAGCAGGAGTCGTAGTGGCGGAATACTTCGGCGATCCCCCGGATGCCCGGCTCTTTCCGGAAGAGGAGGCGGGTGTGTGCGGCGCTGTCGATGAACGCCGCCGCGAATACACCACGGTTCGACACCTCGCCCGGCTTGCCATGCAGGATTTGGGGCTACCAGCCGTTGCCATCCTGTCCGGCACGCGACGTGAGCCGCTGTGGCCTTCGGGCTTAGTGGGCAGCATGACCCATTGCGTTGGCTACCGAGCAGCCGCGCTGAGCTTCGCCGATCGCCATGCCTCGATCGGCATCGATGCCGAGTTGCATGCGCCCCTTACCGAAGGCGTGCTGGCGAAGATCGCCTCTCCTGGTGAGATATCGCGGCTGGCGGAACGTGAGGCCGGGCGCCCCGAAGTGCACTGGGACGCGCTGCTGTTCAGCGCCAAGGAAGCCGTCTATAAGGCATGGTTTCCGCTGACCCGTCGCCGACTCGGTTTCCACGAGTCGGAACTCAACTTCGATCCTGATTGCCACGCCTTCACCGCCGATGTGCACCGCGGTGAACCTGTGGTGGCGGGATATCCCCGTACTCGGTTGACCGGGCGGTGGCACGTCCACGACGGAATCGTCTTCACGGCCGTCACCATCGGCCAGGCACTCCTCAGCACAGTGGTCGCAGATCGCGATGTGTAGGGCGGTCGTGCTGGTCGGCGGGGCTGAGCTCGCGGGCTGGGTTGTCGCGAGGCCAACGCGCCCACCGCCGCTCAGGCGCGGCTCGGCACCCGGCCCAGGGTGCGTATCGGGCGGGCCACCAGCAAAGCGGCGGCGGTGAGGAGGGCGACCACGATGCCCACCTGGAGCACCCGGTCGGTGCCGAACGCCTCGGCGGCCGGACCGGCCAGCGCACTGCCGACCGGGAACATGCCGACAGAGCCCGCGACCTCGTAGGCGTGGACACGGTTGAGCACCTCGCCCGGCACTTGGGTCTGCACGCTGGTGGCCCACATGACGCCCCAGAAGGTGATGCCGATCCCGACCACGACCTGAGCGATGGCGAGCTGCCAGACCGGCCAATCGAGCACGATGCCAAGCGGATACAGCGGGTAGGCCAGCATCGCCACGGCCCCGGCGGCGAGTGGCCGTACCGGCTTGTACCGCATCGCCAGCAGACCACCGGCCACGGTGCCCGCGCCGAACGCGCAGTTGAGCAGGCCGAAGGCGGTGGCACCGTGCTCGGGCACGATCACCCCGGCGGCGATCGACAGTTGCGGCCCCCAGGAGAGCACAGCGAAGAACATCCAGATCACGATCACGCCCCACAGCCAGTCACGGGCGCGGAACTCCTGCCAGCCGACCACCAGGTTGCGCAACAGGCTCTCGTCGGCCGGCGGGGCGGGCACCGTCCCGAGCCGGAGCGTGAGCAAGCACACCGCGCTGGTCCCGTACGCGACGGCCGAGATCACCATCACCCAGCTAGTAGCGGCCATTCCGACCAGCACACCAGCCAGCGCCGGGCCACCCAGCGCGGTGAACGCCTCGGAGATACGCAGCACCCCGTTGGCGCCCTGCACGTCACGGGCCACCAGCGGGACGGTCGATGAGGCACCCGGCTGGAACATCGCGTTGGCGATGCCGACCACCACCAACAGCCCGTACAGGTGCCAGAGGTGATCGATTCCGACGAAGAAGAGGACGGCGAGCAGCACCTGGGCGGTGAGGTTCGCCAGGTCCGCGGCGATCATCATCCGGCGCGCGGTGAAACGGTCGGCGAGCACCCCGCCGAACACCACCAACCCGGCGAACGGGCCCACCAGGAAGGCCATCGCGTACCCCGCGGTGCTCAGCCCGTGCCCGGCGCTGAGCAGCCCGGCCGAGACCGCGACCGGCAGCATGGCCCAGCCGAGTAGGCCCGCGCTGCGTGCGGTGAAGTAGAACTGGAAGTTACGGGACCAGATCGCCGGTTCCCCGGCCGGCGGCGCCTCGGCGGGCCGGTCCTGGTGCTGCGAGGACGTAACCGCCGCAGTGTGATCTGCCGAGCGATCTTTCATGACTCTTCAGTGCTCCAGCCGTAGGTTGTGATCTTCGTGGTCGAGTGGCGGCTGGAATGTCTCGCCGCCGGCAGCCGGTTCGATGCGGGGGTCACGGTCGTCCAGCGGGGTCGGCTGCCGGTTGCTGGCTGGTCTCGGCTTGGCTGGACGGCTCGGGCAGTTCTCCCACGGTGACCAGTTCCAAACCGCGTTCGAGCAGGCCCTCGATGATCGATGGAAGGGCCTGCACCGTCTGGCTACGGTCACCGGCTCCCTCGTGCAACAGCACCACCGAGCCCGGACCGGCGGCCCCCAGGACGGTCGCGGCGATCTGCTCCGGCCCCGGCCTGGCCCAGTCGTGGGAGTCCACGTCCCACATCGTCAAGGTCGTTGGATACCCCTCCAATGCGGCCAGCACCTCCGGGCTCAACCCGCCGTACGGCGGTCGGAACCGTGTCACGACCTGGCCGGTCAGCCGGGCCACCGCCTCCGCCGTCCGGTCGAGCTGCTCCCGCAGTTGCGCCGGCGTCAGGTCCGGTAGGTAGGGGTGCGACCAGGTGTGGTTGCCCAGTTCGTGACCTGCCGCGGCGATCCGGCGTACCTCGTCGGGCAGCGCCACCACATGGTGACCGACGCAGAAGAAGGTCGCCCGGACGCCGTAGCGGTCCAAAATGTCCAGGACCCGACGGGTGTACACCGGATCGGGGCCGTCGTCGAAGGTGATCGCGACCCGTGGCGTGTCCCGACGGCCGTGCTCGAAGCAGCGTCCGGCCGCCGTCAGCGCCGCCCGGATCGGCGCGCTGCGCCGCACGTCCTCGTTGTACTCGGCGGCGCGCCCGGTCAGGCTGCCCCCTTCGGCGGTCACCCGGGCCAGCGCCTCGGGTGTGCTCCGCGCCTGCTCGGCCAGCCGGCTGGCCGGGACGGAGCCGAAGTGCGGCCGGGGCGGCAACAGCCGGGAATCGGCGCGGTAGACCTCAAGACCAGCCGCCGTCATCGGCCCGTCGAGCAGACCATTGGTGCTGTCGAGCACTACGCCCAACGGCTGCTCCGCACTCAAGTCCCTTAGCCTGTCCATGAGTTCAGCGACCTGGGCGGCGCCCCAGCTGCTCGGTTCCGCCATCCGGCGCCCCGCGTCGTCGATGACCTCGACCTCGTAGCCGGCGTCCGTCCAGGCGATTCCCGCGTACTGCATGCTTATCCGTCCCCCAGGGTGATCGCCTCGGCGACCACCAATGTCTCGACCCCACGCAGAAAGTGCTCCATCCCCTCGCGGGAGAGGACTGCCGGGTCAGCGGTCATGGCGAGGTCCAAGGCGCCCGGGGCGGTCAACACATCCACCGCCACCGAGACGTTCGTGCGCGGCAAGAACTCGGTCGGCCAGCTCAGTTCGGTCCGGCCGCTCAGCTCACCCAGCGCGGACCGTGGCCGCTCGACGGTGTCGAACGGCCCGCTGCTCGGGTCCCGAGTGTCGTTCCACCAGCACGAGTGGTCAGCCGCCTCGCCACTGGCGACCAGCTGCGCCACCTCCCGGTCCAGCGCCCACTTGTCGTACCCCGCGTGGCGGAACGCGCTGAACGAGACGGACCGCGTTCGCCGTACCGCGTCCTTGAAGTCCTTGTCGGCGTCCGTGAGGAGGAACACGGCCTCCTGCGCCATCGTGCTGACCGACTCGGCGGCGACCGGCTGGAAACGGTTACTCACCACCACCTGGAACAACACGTCGCTACTCCCGGACATGTTGGCAAGCTGATGGGAGGCCGCACCAAGGAGCACTGCGGCATCGCTCACCGCCAGCTCCGACGCCACCCGTTCGACGGCGACCGCCAACGCGGGTGAGCGCAGCAGCGCGTTGGGGAACAGCCGGCCCGGATCGGTCACGGCGAGTTCCGGCGCCGCGGGGTCAAGGAAGAGTCGCCGGGGCCCGGCGGCAAGGCGCTCGCACCAGTAGCGCCGCGCTCCCTCGTCCCTGCGGCGGCCGAGCGGCGATGCCTGGAGCGCTGCGGCCTCCAGGGGCTGGAGGGCGGGGCGAGCTTGGAGCAGCGACTCAGCGGACTGCCCTGCTTCGATCAACTCCAGATCGCGGAGCATCCGGCCCTCGCCCCAAAGGTCCATCGCGGTGTGCGACGCGGCCAGCACCAGCCGGTGAACCAGGCCATCGCACTCTACGAAGCCGACCCTGAACGGCCACTGTCGCGCGTGGTCGAAGGAGCGCCCCGCCAACTCTTCCAGCAGGGCCGCACCGACGGCCGGGGCTTGTGCCGCGGGGCACGTGCGGACCTCCACTGCAAGCTCGCCGGTCCCGTCCACGACCTGTTCGAGGCCGTCATCGCCGTCCGGCAGGAGTCTGGTGTGCAAACTGTCGTGCATCCGCAGCAACTCCGTCAGGTCCGCGATGACGCGGGCGGCGGGGCGGGGCGGGGTGAGGGGGAGGTCGAGCCGCAGGGTGTACCTGGGGGCGTCGTCACCGAGCCGGGTCACGACGCCCCAGATCGCCCGCTGCCCCCAGGTGGCCGGGCCGGTGCCGGCTCGCGCGCAGTCCAGCGTGATGGTCCGCTCCTCGACCGTGGTCATCGTGTTTCCACACCTTCCCTTCGATTGCCTCGTACGACGTCTGTCGGCCCGGCTGCATCGGGCTGTACCCATCGGAGCGGCTAGTCAAGGCCCTGCGAAATGACCATGCGTTGGATCTGGTTGGTGCCTTCGACGATTTGCAGCAGCTTGGCCTCGCGCATCCAGCGCTCCACCGGATGGTCGGCGACGTATCCGGCGCCGCCGAGCACCTGCACCGCGTCGGTGGTCACCTTCATCGCCATGTCGGTGGCGAACAGCTTCGCCTTCGCCGCCTCCAGCGAGTACGGCAGGCCGGCGTCCTTCAGACGGGCCGCCGCCAGGGTGAGCGCCCGGGCCGCGGCGATCTGCGTGGCCATGTCGGCCAGCATGAAGCCGACGCCTTGGAAGGAGATGATCCGCTGCCCGAACTGGTGGCGTTCCTTCGCGTACCGCACGGCGTAGTCGGTGGCGGCCTGGGCGATGCCGACCGCGCAGGCCGCGATGCCCAGTCGGCCGCAGTCCAGTGCGCCCATCGCAATCAAGAAGCCCTTGCCCTCCCGGCCGATCAGTCGCTCGGCCGGGACTCGGACGTCGTCGAAGCCGATCTGGGCGGTGGGAGAGGACCACACGCCCAGCTTCCGCTCCCGCTCGTGCACCACCATGCCTGGCGTGCCGCTGGGGACCACCAGACAGGACAGCCCCCGGGCCCCCGGCCCGCCGGTGCGGGTGAACACGTTGTAGAAGTCCGCGTAACCGGCGTGGGTGACCCACGACTTGGTGCCCGTGATGTGGTAGCCGTCGTCCTGGCGCACCGCTCGGGTGGTGAGCGAGGCCGCGTCCGATCCGGCCTCCGGCTCGGACAGGCAGTAAGCGCCCAGGAGTTCGCCGCCGAGCATGCCGGGCAGCAGCTCCGCGCGTTGGGCCTTGGTGCCGTACGTGGCGGTGCCGAAGCAGGCGAGGTTGTGTACGTTGACCGCCTCGGCCATGGCGAACCAGTGGTAGGCGATCTCCTCAAGGGCCTGGAGGTAGACCTCGTACGGCTGTCCGCCACCGCCGTACTCCTCGGGGTACGCCAGGCTCAGCAGCCCGGCCTGGCCCAGGGTGCGCACGATCTCTCGCGGGAACTCGTGGGCCGCCTCGAACTGGGCTACGTGGGGCGCGAGTTCGCCGGCTGCGATCTCGCGGACCAGGCCGAGTAGATCGGCCGCCTCCTCCGTGGGCAGGATGCGCTGGACCTTCATCGGACGACCTCCGTGCGTATGGGGTGTGGTGGGCGGAGCAGGCGTGCCAGGTCGTCTTCTTGCCAGGCGGCGCGAGTCCTTGCGGGTCTTACTGGGTCTTACGGGCCTTGCTGGGTCTTGGCGGCTTCGTGCGCGGCACAGCGGCACATTGGCCCGCGTGCTCCGTGGCGACGGGTCTTCCACTGGGGAGAGCCGTTCGGGTAGTGCGGTCAGCTGCGGTTCCAGTCGGCGGTCTGCGGCCAGTGCCGGCCCACTCGGCGGACGGCGTAGTCCCAGTACGAGCGGACGGAGAGATCGGCGTAGATGAAGTCCTGCTTGGCGGCCACGTCCTGCTCGGTGGACCAGGTGTACGGGACGCCGGTGCTCTCAGCGGTCAGCTGAAGACGGCAGGCCCGCTCCAGCACCTGGGCGAAGACGGAGGCGTGCCGCACGCTCTTGCCGACGATCACTCCCCCGTGGTTACGCAGCAGCACGGCCGGGTGCTCGCCGAGATCCTTGGCGATGTGCTCACCGGTCTCGATGTCCAAGACGGTGTTGCTGGTCTCGGTGAACAGGCCGATTCGGTCGCGGAAGTAGGCACCGTCGTGCGAGATCGGGCGCATCTGCAAGTCGGTGGCACCGAACAGCAGGGTGTACGGCGCGTGGCTGTGGACGATGCCGTTGACATCAGGGCGGGCCCGGTAGATGGCCTGGTGCAGCGGCAGTTCCGGCGGCGCCAGCGGGGCTGCGGGCAGGGTGTGGTCCACCGAGCAGCGGACCACATCCGCCGGGGCTGCCTCGTCGAAGCCGACCAGCGCACCCTTGATGAAGAACTCGTCGCGGCCGGGCATCCGGGCGGAGATCTGGCCCTGGTTGAAGTCGTCGTGTCCGTCGAGGGACAGCATGCGGGCGCCGATCGCCACCTGAAGAACGAGCCGACGTTCGGCCGAATTCAGCGGCTGCGGTTCATCGGTGGTCATGTCGTGGTCCTAGCTGTCAGGTCGTCGTAGACGGTCCGCATGGTGGCCAGGCCGGGGGGTGCGGCGCGGGCCCAGTGGGCGGCGGCCAGCGCGCCCCGGGCCGGCACCGTCCAACTGCCGACGTGATGCCGCACGTGCAGCGCCTCGCCGTCCCAGGTGTGCGTCATCTCGTGTTCGCTGACCGGTAGTCCGGCCCGCTCATCGGCGATATCGGCCACTGCTCGGCCGCTCGCGCCGGCCCAGGTGTCCGCCAGCGCCAGCGCGGTGGCGCTCGGCCGGTGTGCCTTGCCGAGTGGGTGCCGCTCGCGGACGGTGGTGGTCGCGCCGAAGCGGCCCGTGGTGAGGGCGGCGGTGAATTCGGTGATGCGCACCTGGAGGTAGTGGGCGAAGGAGAGGTTGGTGGCTCGGACCACTGGCACCACTTCGGCCAGTTCGTCCAGTGCCTTGCCTTGGGTGTCCGTCAGGTTGGAGACGCAGGCGATGAGCGGTACCCGCTGCGTGGCGCAGTAGTCGAGGACTTCGGTGTGCGCCTCGGGTGCGCTGGCGTCAACGAGTACGTCGGGGACCGCCTCGACGGCCCAGCCGCCACGGCGCGATGCGGTGAGGACGACCCTGGTTCCATTGGCCTGGCAGGCCGTCTCCAGTGCCGAGCCGAGCCGCCCGAGGCCGACGATCCCGATCGTAGGGTCAGCGCCCGCGGATGTGTTAGGCATCGGCGCCTATCCCGCTGGCGACCACCAGGGCCGTGACGGAATCGATGGTCTCGTAGTGCTCGATGTCGGCCTCCGGGTCCAGGTAGACGCCGACTTCGTTCTCGATGCTGTCGATCAGGCGCATATAGGAGAGCGAGGAGTAGCCGACGTCACGCAGCGAGTAGTTGGCGCCGGCGAGTTCGTCGGCGGTGACGCTGCCGTCCCCCGCCGCGATGGCCAGGCCGAGGATCTTGGTACGAAGCGCGCTGCTGTCCATGAGGAGTCCTGTGTCTCGAAGAGGGGTTCAGTTGCTCTGGGGTTCGCTGAGCAAGCGCCGCAGGCGTTCGATGGACGGCTTACCGATCGAGTTCGCTGGTATGTGGTCCACCAGGCGGAGGATGCCGGGCACTTTGAACGAAGGGAGCGTCGCCGCGCAGTGCGTACGCAAGGACTGTGCGGTCACGCCGGGTTCGACGGCGACGACGGCGGCAAGGGTGGGTTCACCGTGCTGGTTCTCGGCCTCGAAAGCAGCCGCGTCCAGCACTCCGCTGGCCGCGCGCAGCACGTCGGCGATCTCGATCGGGTCGATCTTGCGCCCGCCCACGTTGACCAACCGGCTCGTGCGCCCGGTCAGGTGGAGCGTGCCGTCGAGCAGCCGGCCCTGATCGCCGGTGTGGTAGTAGCCCGCGTCGTCAACGCGCTCCTCGAACACGCCCGGAGCGTTGAGGTAGCGCGAGCCCATCGACTCGCTCTTGACCCGGATACCTTGTTCCTCCGCAAGCAGGCGCACACCGGGCAGGGGTGCTCCGAGCCCACTGCCGGCCCCGTTCGCGGCGTACGTCAACGGCCCGGTCTCCGCGATTCCGTAGTAGTTGTGGATCGGCACGCCGGTGAGTGCGGTGAATTCTTCGCGCACGGTTTCGCGCAGCGGGGCGCCGGAAGAGATCGCGGTCCGGACGGCGGCGAAGCCTTCCTTCGGGGCACGCCGCACGATCGACTCGTACAACGCCGGGAAGGCCACCAGCCGGGTGGCGGCGGTGCTCTCCAGGAGCCGCACGACCCGGGAAGCCGTGGGCAGGCCGTGCGACAGGTGCAGTGAGGCACCCGGCAGGAAAGCCGCCAACAACGAGGTGTTGAAGGCCAGACCATTGGAAAGGGCGGCAAAGCAGGCGATCCGGTCATCGGCCGAGAGTCCGGTGCCCTTCGCCCAGTTGGCAGCCGCCGCGAATACGGCAGCGCCGGAGAACTCGATGCAGTTGGGCCGACCGGTGGAGCCGGATGTGAACCGGCACGCCTCGGTGTCGTCCAGCAACTGAGGGCGGGACGCATCGAATCGACGCACTCGGCTGACCGCGAGGGCGCCGAACTCGCCGTCATCGGTGAGGGCCTCGTCCACGACAGCTCGGACATCGGCGCTCGGGGCGTGCAGCAGTAGGTCAAGACCGCAGTCCTCGGCGATCCGGACGAGTTCGAACGAGCCGAAGGCCGAGTCGGTCAAAAATGGGACCGCACCGGCGAACAACGTCGCCAGATAACCGACCACGTAGTCGGCGGAGTTGGTGGCATACAGACCCACGCGCAGCGGCTCGTCCCGCACGTTGTACCGGGCGAGCCTGTTCGCCGCCGCCCGGGCCCGGTCGGCGAGTTCGGCGTATCCGAGCGAACCACCGGCGTCGGTGACCGCGAGGCGATCGCCGTGGCGGGCGAAGGCATCGGTGAAGGCATCGGGAAGGACAGCGCGCATCGGGCTCACCGTTCGTTTTGGGCGTGTGCCGTGGCAAGCCGGTCGAACTTGATGCCCGAGTCGTCCGGGCAGCCGAGCAGCAGGGCGTACAGGATTTCGTCGTCCTGCGGCAGCCCTGCCAGCGAGCGCCACAGTCGCGTATCGAAGCCACCGATGGCGGTCACGCCGACCATCGCACGGTTCGCTCCCAGGTAGAGCAGCTGGCCCAAGGCGCCACACCGGCAGGCGAGTTCGCGCAGGTTCTCGGCGTCGATGGCCGCGTCGGCCCCGGCGAGCGAGGTACGCGGCACGTGCAGCAGCACGATGGCGGCGGCCCCGGCGAGGGAGCGCTGTTGCATACAGGCGCGGGCCACCTCGTCGGTGGACGGCAGCGCACCTGGTTGCCGCTCACCGGTGCGCAGCCGATACACCGCGTCCTGCTCGGGGTCCGTCGTCGATCGCAGAACCAACGTCGCGGACAGCGGCGAGGCGTCAGGAAGGTCGGTGTGCAACGGCGTCGAAAGGGCCGAGACCGCTTGCCAGACGGCACCGGCGGAGACGGATTCGCCAGTGAATGCCTTGCTGGAGGCTCGGGTGCCAATCAGTTCCGACCATGCGGACGGATCGCCTAACCCCCCTTGCCCGCTGGGCATGTGTGGGTCCGTGCGAATGCGCGCGAGTGGTGTGGGTGCGGTGTGCGGGGTGGGCGAGCCGGAGTGTTCAGACCACCCGGCGATGGAGTCCCAACAGGCGCTCTCCAACCAGGACCGCCAGGCGGAGCCGCGCAGCTGCCGGTTGGTGTCGTCATACATGGTCCAGCGGGTCCACGATGCGTCGGCCGAACTGGTCGGTACCGAAATCGCGGAGTGCACTTCCCGGCAGTTCTCGCCCGCCTCCAGCAGCTCCGACAAAGACTCCCTCGGGAAGCGCAGCCGTAACGCCCCTTTGGCACCACGGCCAGCCGCAGCCAAGATGAGGTTGCCGGCCGCGTGCCCCGCATCGAGTTGCGTATACAGGTACCCGCGGTCGCCGTACTTGCGCATCGAAAGCCAGGGGCGGGTGAGCGTGACGACCAGCGCGCCGCCATCGTCCGGGATGGCCAGCATGGACGCGTCCAGTGCGGCGGTGACGCGGGCCCCGACAGCCAACCGGGCACAGGTACGGCGATCGGTGTCGATCCGGAAGGCCGTTGGCGCACCGTTTTCCCTGACGAGGACGGCGAACTCATACGGGTACACGGCTCCGGCTGACGGTACCGCCCGAGCCACATAAGAGCCGCAGGAACGGTTGGCGCGGCTGGTCAACACGCCTTCCTCCAGCAAGGACAGGGCAAGACGTAGGCCGGGTGCGACAACGGGCTCGGTAGGCGGCTCGGGTGACGCCGCTGGCAGGGCCACTCGGGCCCATAGGTCAGCGGTGCAGCGTGAGGATGCGCGCTCGGGCGCGTATGCGACTGATACGGCCTTTTGTGTGATCAGTTTTCCTTGCACGTCTGACGCAAACCTCCTACTTCTCTGAAAGTCCACGGAGCATCACGAGGCAGGCGGCACTCTCCGCATTGATTGTGCGGACCTAATGCACCACGGAGGAATGTGGGGGGCAGGCTATTGGCGGCTTCAGCGATCCCGTTGGAGGGCTTACAGCTGCCCGTTGGTCAGGGCTGCTGCGTTATTGGATCGCGAGACGAGTGTGACCTTCTGACACCCACGCCGCTGCGCCGATCTCGGCAAGTGCTTTCCCATCCGGCCCCCCGTATCGGAATATGGCGGTATCCGAGTGAGCGCCTCGCAGCACGAGAGCGCATGGTCGGTTACGGCTATTGCCAGCATGCCAAGCATCTTGGGCATTGGTCAAGACCATTGATATCAAAGTCGCTGCATAAACCCCAACTAACCGATTCAATACTGTAAATCAGCCATCAATCCGGAGAAAACACGCTTCGACGGTGGCCCGGACCACCCCGGCCGGTCAGCCCAGCCATCGGTGATCTTCATGTGGCGGAGCCTCGGGAAGGGTGGTATCTGGGGGACGGGTGCCGCGTAGGCCCCTGCCATTCATCGCGTGGGCGGTGCGATACGGCTGAGGTGGCGAAGCCAGTACGGCGCTCCGGGACTCGTAAACCAAAAACGTCTCAATGAATCAAGATTCCCCACTCACCGTAAACCTGCTTCCGTTGACCGACCATTGATGACGACGGCGCCGGATAAGGCAGGTGGGGCTACGGCCGGGGAAGCATCCAACGGCGTCCGCAGACTCGGACACCATGACCGGATAACGGCCACTACGGGTAGCGCAAGTTGGCGCGTACGCATCGCAAGGCACTGAAAGGTAATAATGCCCTGACAAGGTCTCTTCACCCAGCAGAAAGCTGGCTTCTATGGCGAGGCGCGGCATAGCGCAAAAACGGCAATAAACCTGCCGCGAGCTTGCGTATGCGTCTTCGCGCGGGCTTGCGTATACGTCTCCATGACTAACGCAACCGCCCCGCGGCTGAGGGCAACGCCCGTCTCATGGCAGCCACACATCGGTCCGGCTGGTCGGCGCGACCCAGGACTCCGCGAACGCGGCCCGCCACGAACGCGGCCCGCCGCGGGCTCGGCTTGCCCCTGGGCAACGCGACCAACGAGGTCCTAGGTTGGCGCACCGCACCGCACCGCACTGGGTCTGGTCGCCGCCCTGTGCCCGCTGATCACGGTGGGCGCCGCCTGGATCATGCCGTACCTACCGAGCAACCCTCGCGCCGGCGTCGGCACCATGTACGCCCTGGGGGCGAGGCCAGCCCCCCACCCCGCTGGAGGTGACGGCGGGCCGTGGACAGCAGGTCGCGGACCCGTTCCTCGGTGCGCTGGACGCCGATGGCGCTATGCATGTCACGCGAGGTCTCGACCCCGCCCCGGCAATGACACCCGCAGTCCCGGTGCACAGCACGCGCCACTAAGGTGAGCCGATGGCATCGATCAGGCAGGTTCAAATCACCTTCGACTGCGCAGAACCCGAGCGCGTCGCTCGTTTCTGGTGCGAGGTATTGGGGTACGTCGTACCGCCGCCGCCGGAGGGATTCGCTACGTGGGACGACGCCACGCGCTCGCTGCCACCTGAGCAGCAGGATTCATCGTTCGTCTGTCTTGACCCCTCAGGTGTGGGCCCGCGACTGTACTTCCAGCGCGTTCCCGAAGCCAAGGTCGTCAAGAATCGGGTGCATCTCGACGTGCGGGTCGGCACGGGGCTCGTGGGCGACGAGCGCCTTGCCGCGCTTGAGGCCGAGTGCACCCGGCTGGTCGCGCTCGGCGCGGTACGCGTGCGACTACTGCTTGCCGATGACGACAACGAGTCGTGCATCGTGATGCAGGACATCGAGGGCAACGAATTTTGTCTCGACTGAGGAGCCGCGAACGTGCCCTCGCCCGCTAATCGGAGCGGCCAACCCGGATGAGACGACTGTTGGTGGATGTGGACAGCGTCACCACGCGGCTGGTTCGCCGATTCGGCCCACAGGTTGCCGAATGGTGCGCTGACACGCCGAACCTGATGGCCCGGTTGTCGTCCCGTTGGGGCCTGTCCCTCGGTGAATTCCTCCCGGAGGGTGCTGCGTCGGTCACGTTGCGGTGCCGATGGCCCGACGGCACGCCTGCGGTGCTGAAGCTCAGTCCGGATCGGGCCCTTTTGGTCGAGCAGGCCGCCATGTTGGGGTGGTTCGCTGCGTCGGGCCGGGTGCCCGCTGTACTGGCCGCCGACTCGGACGCGGGCGCGATGGTGTTGGAAGAGGTCGTGCCCGGAACGCCGGCCGAGGACATGCCTGCGGCTTCGCTTCCCGGGCAGTGGTCGGATCTGCTCGCCGCGTTGCACGGGGTCGCTCCACCTCCACGGCCACCGCGTGCGCTGCGCGACCGGTGCGAGGAGGCGTTCGCTCGTGTCGGTAGGCGGCTGTCCGAGCCTGCGATCAGCGCACGTATGGATGTCACTGCGTGGAGCAGGGCCATCCAGCGGTGTGAGCGGCTGCTGGACACGGAAGCGACAACCGTGTTGCTCCACGGTGACCTGCACCTGGGCAACGTACTCGACGGTGGCGCGAAGCGCGGTCTGATGGCCATCGATCCGAAGGCCTGCGTGGGTGATCCGTGTTTCGACGCCGTGGACTACGTCGTGGCCGGCGCCGGGCTGGAGGGCGTCGAGACCCGCTGCGCACGCGTGGCGGCGGCGTGCGGGCTCGATGGCGACCGGCTCCACGCCTGGAGCCAGGTGATCGCGCCGTTCTCCGCCATCGCTCACCTCGGTAACGGTGGTGAGGAGCCGGTGATTGATGAACTGCTCGCGTTGACCCGGTGAGAACACCGCACCATGACATCGCCGGGTACTTGGTGATCAGGCCCTGCGACAGATGGGGATGTCGTTCTCCTTGTTGAGGCCGGCGGCCCGCACTGCCGCGCGAATTCGGTGCGCTGGCAGGGGCTTCGCCGGCCTTGCGAAGGCATGCAGCGAAGGGAGCAGCGAATGCTGCCTCTGCCGGTCGGGCAGGCCGCGCATGGCGGTCTCGAAGCGGTCGAGCCACTCGTCGTCATCGTGGATGCGCGCCAACGGGTGCCCGGTTGCCACCAGCCAGTCGGCGCCGCGATCTCACGCTTTTGGCTCACCAGTCAGGTATGCCCCGGCAGCTCGCGCCCTGCCACGGCCGCCCGACCGTCGAATCGCGATCGCGCTCCACCGGTAAGGAGCGTGATACCAAGAGCATGGTCCCTTGTATGGCAACGAAGAAGGTAACCGTGACGATCCCCGAAGATCTCCTGGACGAGATCCGCGCGGACGCGACAGAGCGGGGCATGTCGGCATACGTCGCCGAGACGCTGCGCTTCAAGCGCGACCGGGACCGGCTCCTGGAACTGGCCGACTGGCTCCAGGAAGAACACGGCCCCGTGACTGAGGACGAGCGTGTGGCAGCCCTCGACGAGCTGGAGGATCTCGACGCCGAACACGAGCGACGCCGCGCGTCCGGAAAGCACAACGCCGGAGAGGCTGCGTGAAGAAGCGAGCCGGTGAGCACGGGCAGAGGCCGCTCCGTGTCTTCGTCCTGGATCGCGAAGCTCTTTCCCTGGCCGTGCGCGGCGACCGGAAGATGATTGCCTGGCTCGACCTGGCGGCGCGTGGGGGGACCGAGGTGGTGACATCGCCGATGACACTGGTCGAGGCGTACGACGGCAGAACGACCGAACGACGCTGGGACTGGGTACTGTCCCGGCTCCAGGTCGCCGCCGTCGGGAAGGACGAGGCCCGCCAGGCACGCCGGCTCCTGGCCGACGCCAAGTTGCACGGCCACAAGTACGCGATCGACGCCGTGCTCGCCGTAATCGCGCGACAGCAGAAGGGACAGGTCACCGTATTCACGTCGGACGTTGACGACCTGGAGAAACTGGTCCCGGACACGATCGTCGTCAAGAAGGTGTGACCCGAGCCAGCTTGGATGTAGGCGCGGTCGGCGAGGACGGGAACGCCCTGGCGTTCGCGGATGGGGAGGATGCGGTGGGTGTGGGCCGCGCCGCGGTCGGGTGGTGGGTGCGGCCCAGCAGCACGAGGAGATCCATCGCGACTCGCCCACAGCATGGGCATTGACCTGCACGTTCACGCCGTGGTGACGGTGCTTTTGTGAGAAGTCAGCCGGGCGGTCTTGGACCCGGTCGCACTCGGCAAGCGTCCCATCGGCAGGGCGTACTCGGGATCGGTTTTCCCGCAAAGCCCACAGCAGCCCGGACGCCCGGGGGACAACTGGTCCACGACAGTTGTCACGTAGGCGTGGGCGGTGCCGAGGCTTATGCCGAACCCGGTGGCGCACTGCGCGAGCGTGTCGTGCCGGCGCAAGTAGATCAGTCCTACGAGGGCACGCTGGTGCGTCGGGAGCTTGCAACGGCGGTCACCCTCACAGGTGACGATGAGCATGGTTACCCACTCGACCACAGCGCGAGGCAGGTCGAGTGCGGCAGATAGGCATCCAACGAGTCTTCCGTGCTGATGAGTTGAGACGTCGAACACCTCTCTCTCAGGCGCAGGAGCATCGTGCGTTGCGGACCGAGGCCCGTCACCCGGTCAGGGGCCACCCTGAAAACACTCAGCCACCGCGGGGGAAGACACACATGGAAGCAGAGGGACCTTGCGCGGCGATTGAACAACCCGGCACACGTATCGTGCGCACGACATGAGTCCGAAACGCTGTGCCGTCATCGGTGTTACGCACACGGCTGTGCCGTCATCGGTGTTACGCACACGGCTGATGTCCAATCCGGCTGCCGCATCTGGGGGCACTTCAGCGCTCGATGGCCACCTCGTCACCGGCTATCAGCATGGGGGCGCCGGTGTCCGCGATCCGCGGTTGCCAGGTGAAGCGAATCATCGCTGACCAGGTGAAGCGAATCATCGCTGACAGGTCGATCACGCATCCCGCACTTTGATGACGGTGCCAGCACCTTACTGAGACGTACAGAGGTGATCTACCGTGCACGGCAAGACACATACAGCTACCACCCCGCCTAGCGGGAACTGCCGATAAGGGGAGTCACGTCATGCCACAGTTCGCCGAGTTCGACGCTTCATCCCTCCGCCGCACCAGCACTGTGGACGTTGGGTTTCCCTGGCGTGGCCAGACCGTGACTCTGATCCGGATCGACGCGAGGGGGACCGTCACACAAGCGACCCGCATATCCGACAAGCGGGCGATGCTCGCACAGGCGACACCGAAGGATCTGGTTCTCGCGGCATGGCCGGGGCAATGGTCCCAGGACGTGTTCCTAGTGGACGATCTCAAGGCCGCCCGCGAGGAAATGGGCTGAACCCCAACTGTGCTGTCCCGTTCACTACAAGGTGGCCACAGCAAAGGGTAGCCACGCAGACGGCCAGAGCGCCGGCCACGGCATGAGACTCAAGGGCCGGAAGGTCAGCGGCTCCTATCGGAAGCACCTGCGGCTGACGGGCAGGGCGCGCGGAACGTCATCGGCTACGTTCAAGGAGACCTGTTCGATCGGTGAGAGCGCCGCACCGTTCGGTGCCCACAGCGCAGCCAGGCACCACGAGCGACCACGACGTGCCCCAGGCCATCGATCCACAGCGCTCCGGGCCGCAGCGGTGCTCTTGCCCCCGGGCTGGCTTGCTGCTTCCGTACACCAGCCCTGTTGTCGTGGCTCTCCTTCCACGACCGCCGACTGCTCGTAGCGGGCCTGGCCGCGATGGCCGTCTGCAACCTCGCTGTTGTCCGCGCTTCCGGCATCTTCTGCTGGGAGGGCATCCGCCATGAGCCAAGCCGACGGGCCAAGCCGATGAACCTGCCCGCCAACTGACCTCGCCGGGCACCTCGCCCGGGCGCGTACCGCCCGATGAGGCCGGGCGGGGGCCGGTCCAGGCGCGAGAAGCGCCCTTATGCGTCGGCTCCGCCGAAGCGCGCGCGGTAGGACTCCAGGTCCTCCTGCGCGATCTTCGCGAAGAGCACCGGCGGCACGGTGAAGGCTGTGCCTGCCGGGACAGCGTCCAGGGACTTGGCCTGCTCGGCAGTCACCCAGGTCGCGGTGTCGCTCTCCAGAGCGAAGGCGCCCCGCATGGCGGCGGCCGATGCTGGAATGAACGGCTCGGAGACAATCGCGTACAGGTGGATGAGGTTCATCGCCGTACGCAGGGTGAGCGCGGCGCCCTGCGGGTCGGTTTTGATCTCCAGCCAGGGGGCCTCCTCCTCCAGGTAGGAGTTGCCCGCCGACCACAGGGCGCGCAGCGCGGCCCCGGCCTTGCGGTACTGGAGGGCCTCCATGTACTCCTCGTACTCGGCCAGGAGGCGTGCGATCTCCTCGCCCAGCTTCTCCTCCGCCTGGCCGGCCGCATTGCCTGCGGGGACGTCGTCGCCGAACCGCTTGCGGGAGAAGGACAGCACGCGGTTGACGAAGTTGCCCAGGGTGTCGGCCAGGTCCTTGTTGACCGTGGCGGCGAAGTGCTCCCAGGTGAACGACGAGTCGTCGGACTCGGGGGCGTTGGCGATCAAGAAGTAGCGCCAGTAGTCCGCGGGCAACAGCTCCAGGGCGGAGTCGGTGAAGACACCGCGCTTTTGGGAGGTGGAGAACTTGCCGCCGTAGTACGTCAGCCAGTTGAAGCCCTTGACGACATCGACCTTCTTCCACGGCTCGCGGACGCCGAGCTCGGTGGCGGGGAACATCACCGTGTGGAAGGGGACGTTGTCCTTGGCCATGAACTGGGTGTAGCGCACCGTGTCGTCGGCCTCGTACCACCACGACTTCCAGTCGCGCTTCTCGCCGTGCGGGGCAGCGTCCGACCACTCCTTCGTCGCGCCGATGTATTCGATCGGTGCGTCGAACCAGACGTAGAACACCTTGTTCTCGGCTGCGAGCTCTGGCCAGGTGTCGGCTGGGACCGGGACGCCCCAGTCCAGGTCCCTGGTGATGGCACGGTCGTGCAGGCCCTCGGTCAGCCACTTACGGGCGATGGACGAGGAAAGCTGTGGCCACTGCTCCTCGTGCAGCGCCACCCACGCCTCGACCTCGTGCTGGAGCTTGGACTGGAGCAGAAACAGGTGCCTGGTCTCGCGAACCTCCAGCTCCGTGGAACCGCCGATCGCCGAGCGCGGGGCGATCAGGTCGGTCGGGTCCAGAACGCGGGTGCAGTTCTCGCACTGGTCACCGCGGGCCTTGTCGTAGCCACAGTGCGGGCAGGTGCCCTCGACGTACCGGTCCGGCAGGAAACGGCCATCAACAGGCGAGTACACCTGGCGGATCGCCCGCTCCTCGATGAAGCCGTTCTTGTGCAACTGACGCGCGAAGTGCTGCGTGATCTCAACGTTCTGCTGCGAGGAGCTGCGGCCGAAGTAGTCGAAAGCCAGCTGGAAGCCGTCGTACACGGCCTTTTGCGCATGGTGGGCCTGTGCGCAGAACTCGGCCACCGCCAGTCCGGCCTCCTTGGCCGCCAACTCGGCCGGCGTTCCGTGCTCGTCGGTTGCACAGATGTACAGGACGTCGTGACCACGCTGGCGCAGGTACCGGGAGTACACATCCGCCGGAAGCATCGACCCCACCATGTTGCCCAGGTGCTTGATCCCGTTGATGTAGGGAAGCGCGCTGGTGACCAGGTGTCGAGCCATCCTTGGATGCTCCATCTCTACGTACGGCGCCGGTGGCAGTGCCGCGGCGGGCCCAAGTCGGGAGGCGGCAGCAGACGCGACCACCCAGGTCACTCGGTCGTGTCACGCACGGTGACCGGTCGGGTCTGCAAGCCGCCGTCATCGTATCGAACCCGGGAGTTCCCCCGGCGTGCTGTTTATTCCTCGACGAGCCGGTACGCACAAGACGCTCGGCCGTCCGAGTCAGGCGGCCAGGCGAGGCTCGTACGGCCGAGGCAGTCCTCGTCCTAGGACCGTCGCGCCTCGAACGATCGCCCCCTGGGCGGGGCAATGCGCCGGTCACGGTCGCAGCGCGGGCCTCAACGGTCCACTCCCGTCCCGCCCGTCTTCACCTGTCCGCCGCGCTCCGGCCACCCCAGACGTTGACGATCTTCCGGGATCGTCATAACGCCTGGGAGAGACCTATGAGTTCTGTACCCCCTTCGTCCTCCGGCCCGGACCGACGCTCGTTCCTTCAGGCGGCCGGCGTCGGCATCGGCGCGCTGCTCGCCGGTGCCGGACTGGCCGGACAGGCGGAGGCGGCGGGTGGTGCTCCGCGGCTGCGCGACGAACCGTTCCGCCTCGGTGTGGCCAGCGGTGAGCCGACGTCGGACGGCTGTGTGCTGTGGACCAGGCTGGCGCCCGAGCCCCTGGCCGATGACGGACACGGCGGCATGCCCCGCGCAGGGTACGACGTACGGTGGCAGGTCGCCGAGGACGAGCGCTTTCGCCGCGTCGTGCGATCCGGCACCGTGACGGCCCTGCCCGAGCTGGGGCACTCCGTACACCCGCAGGTGCACGGCCTGCGGCCGGGGCGTCAGCACTTCTACCGGTTCCGCGCCCAGGGCCACACCAGCCCCGTCGGCCGGTTCCGCACCGCACCCCACGCCCGCTCCGGCGGCGCGTTCACCTTCGCCACCGCCTCCTGCCAGGCGTGGTACCACGGCCACTTTTCCGCGTACCGTGATCTGGTCGCCAAGGACCCCGACGTGGTGTTCTTCCTCGGCGACTACATATACGAGTACGGCATCTCCGCCGCCAACATGGAGCGCAACGCCCCGCTGCCCGGGGCCCGGCACGAACGGGAGACCAACACCCTCGCCGACTACCGGGTGCGCTACTCCCTGTTCAAGAGCGATCCCGACCTTCAGGCAGCGCACGCGGCGGCACCCTGGATACTCACCCCGGACGACCACGAGGTGCAAAACGACTACGCCGACGAGAAGTCGTACTACGGCCTGAGCGAGGAAGACTTCCTGCTGCGCCGGGCCGTGGCGTACCGCGCGTACTACGAGAACTGCCCGCTGCCCCCGCTCGCCCTCGCCCACGGCCCCGACGCGCAACTGCACCGCAGGCTGCGTTACGGCGGCCTTGCCACCCTGCATGTCCTCGACGCCCGTCAGTACCGCGACTCCAAGCCCGCGAACACCGACGAGCAGTACGCACCCGGTCGCACGATGCTCGGAGCCGCGCAGGAGCGGTGGCTGTACCGCGGTCTGCGCACGTCCGACACCCGCTGGAACCTGCTGCTCCAGCAGGTCGGCATGGTCAAGGTGACCGAGAACCGCGTCGATCAGTGGGACGGCTACCCGGCCGCGCGGCAGCGCCTGCTCGACGTGCTGGGCGAGCGGGGCGTAGCGCCCTCCGTCGTCTTCACCGGTGACTGCCACCGCTCCATCGCCGGCGACCTGCTCGCCGACTTCGCCGATCCCAAGTCCGCCGTCGTGAGCAGCGAGTTCCTCGTGACCTCGATCGCCTCCGACGGTGACGGCGCACCGACCGACAACTACACGAAGGACTGGATGCAGCACCCCTGGATGAAGTTCTACGACGGCCGTCGCGGCTACGTCCTGGGCCACGCCGACGCGGGTGCGATCACCGCCGAGTACCGCGCCGTCCCGTACATCCGTGCCGACAACCAGGCGCCCGGCATCTCCCTCGACCGCTTCGAGGTCGAGCACGGCCGCCCCGGCATGCAGAAGGTGAGCTGACCATGACCGACACGACTCCCCCGGCCATGACTCCTGCGTCCGCGACACGTTCGGGGCACGGACCCGCGGGCCAGGCGCCCGGTAGCATCTCCGGCCTCACCGCCACCGGGGGGCTCGCCACCGTCGAACTGGCCTGGCACTCCTACCGGCCGCCCCGCGGGCAGCTCGTCGATCACTACGAGGTGTACGTCTTCGACCGCGCCGGCCAGGCAAAGAGCCTCCCCGGCTCAACGACTCTGCTGGGACGCACCCTGTACCCGCACCTCACCCACCGGGTGGGCCCCGAGCCGCGGACCCGGCACTACGCCGTTGTCGCCGTCGTCGCCTCCGGCGCGCGGACCCGGCCCACGCGCCCCGTATCGGCGATGAACGAACGCTCCGTGGCGGCCGGGCGTGCGGTGGCGCAGGTCGGTGACTTCGACCACAAGGGCCTGGAGTTCGCACTGTCGCCGGGCCTCAGTGCGCGCTACTCCGCCACCTTCCCCAACGGCGTTGACTATCGATACGGCACCTCCACACCCGGCCGCGACTGGTGCTATCTCCACCCGGGGCCGGGCGACTCCTGGGCCGGCCGCAAGGAGCACACCTTCGCGCTCCGCTTCGACCTGGACGCTGCCCCGAAAAGCGACCTGGCCTGTGCGCTCTGGCTGATCGACTCGCACGCGTCCGCTGCGGGCGCCGCCGAGGTGACCCTCAACGGCCGCCCCGTACACACCCTGAAGTTCCGCGGCGGCGCCACCCGCGGCTCGGTCGAGGGCGACGCCACCCGCCCCGACAGCGCGCTCAAGCCTTCGTACTACGAGTTCCCGCTGTCCGCGGGGCTGTTCACCGCTGGTGAGAACGTGTTGCGGCTGCGCAAGACCAGCGGTTCTTGGATCGCGTACGACGCACTGGGGATCTTCACGCGCGAGTGAGTACCGGGCGCCCCGGCTTACGAGTTGCCGCGGCCGGGGCGCGAGCGCACACGACCAGCACTCCGTACGCGGCGCCCCGAGCGCCGCTACGCGGTGTGCCCGATGCCGCGCAGCAGAGGTGGGCTGAGCAGCCATGCGCTCCCCCGGCGGTAGAGGGCGGCCGGACGTCCGGTGGGGGGCAGCCGCTGTTCCCCCGTGGGCTGCACCAACCCCGCGGTGTTGAGCACCTTGCGGCGGAAGTTGCTCGGGTCCAGATGTTGCCCCCAGATCGCTTCGTAGACGGCGCGTAGCTCGCTCAGGGTGAAGGACTCTCCGCAGAAGGCCGTGGCAACAGCGGTGTACTCAAGCTTCCTGCGGACCTCCTGGCAATATGCCGTGGCCCGGTTCGCGGCGGTCGCGAAACGTAGAGCCCGGAGCCGCGAGACCGCCCTCAACCCGGTTGGGCGGGGCGCTCACCCGGGGCGGCGTTCGCTGCGCACGCGCCGCACGAGGTCGGCGGCGGCCCCCGGCCACTCAGCGTGGTCGAAGACGAAGCCCGCTTCGAGCAGCCGGCCAGGTACAACACGGCGGCTTTTCAATAGGAGTTCGGTATTCGAGCGCAGCGCGAGCGCGCCGATTTCGGCCATCCACTTGGTTGCGGGCAGGCCCACTGGGACGCCCCACGAGGCGCGTAGCGCGCGCATGAACGCGCGGTGCGGCAAAGGGTGGGGAGCGGCGAGGTTCACCGGTCCAGCCACGTCATCTCGGTCGGCCAGGAACTCGACTGCACGGACGAAGTCGTGGTCGTGAATCCAGGACACATACTGTGTGCCGCCTGCGACCGGCCCGCCGAGCCCGAGCCGTGCCAGCCACAGCAGGACGTCGAAGACGCCGCCACGGTCGGGGCTCATCACCATGGCGGAACGCAGGGCGACCTTGCGGGTGTGCGGGGTTTCGGCTCGCTCCTGCGCTTGCTCCCAGTTCTTGGCGATCTCGACGCTGTAGGCCCAGTAGCCGGGAACATCGGGTTCCGTACCGCCGAGCACGCCGGTCGCCTCATCGTTGGGTGCGTCGAAGCGGTGAGCGTAGACGGTGGCCGTGCTCATCTGTAGCCAGAGCCGAGGGGGCTGGGAGGCGGACGCGATCGCCTCACCCACCAGTCGGGCGGAGTGCACGCGCGAGTCCATCATGGCCTGGAGATTCGTTGCGGTGTAACGGCAACTGACGCTCCGTCCCGCCAGGTTGACCACGACCTCGCTGCCATCGATCGCCTCGGCCCACGGCCCCATCGTCCGGCCGTCCCAGCGAACTTCTCGATCGCGCATCGGCCGTCTGGTCAGGACCACCACCTCATGGCCCGCAGCGGTCAGCGCCCGGTTCAAGATCGTGCCTACCTGCCCGGTTCCCCCAGGTATCACTATCTTCATCAAGCTCCTCCTTGGTGGATAGGAACGAGCTTAGGCAGCTCCTCCTCTGGAGAGATCCGGGGGCCCTCTTTGGAGCGGCCCGGAGTCTCGCTTCCTCGGTGAGCGTGCGTATGAGAGGCCAGCACTGGCGTGCTCGCGTAAGCATCCATGACGTGTTCCTCAGCGGGGTGAAGGCTCACCGTCACCGTGTGCGCCCTCCGGACGTGGTGTTGCCGTTGACCGGTCTCGGCTGGGTGAGGTAGCCGAGGGTCTTGTGTGTGCGCGGGCGGCGAGTGTAGACGGTTCCGGTGAAGTGGAAGACCTTGACGGGCGCGGTAGTGGTCGGGCCCGAGGCGGGTGCTGCGTAGCCAAGTCCGGCGTCGCACGGCCGCGGCTGGCGGCCCTCTCGCCGATCGCCGCCCGCGCTTTCCCCGCTGCACGGACAGCCTCAGTAAACGCTCGCGCTGCTCATTTACCCTGTCCTTCATGAGCCGTTGGGAAGAACTGACCGGTGGGACGTCCGGCGAGGATTACGCCGCCCGATTCGCGGCCCTGGCCGGCAGCGGTAAGGACATGCACGGGGAGGCGCGGTTTTGCGCCGCGTTGGTGCCCCCTGGAGCACGGGTGCTGGATGCCGGGTGCGGTACCGGGCGCGTCATGATCCGGTTGGCGGAGCTCGGGTACGACTGTGTCGGGATCGACCTTGACGCCTCCATGCTGGCGGTGGCCCGCGGACAGGCCCCGGAGCTGCCCTGGCTCCAGGCCGATTTGTCCGAGTTCGATCCGGCCGGGCTCGGTGTAGCCGCGAACTTCGACCTCGTGGTCGCCGCCGGCAACATCTTTCCGCTGCTTGCCCCGGGCACCGAGGCCACGGTGATCAGCCGCCTGGCCGCGGCCCTGCGTCCGGGCGGTCTCATGGCCGCCGGATTCGGTCTGGACGAAGCCCATCTGCCGGTGCCGCCCAGCATCACCCTGGCGCAGTACGACGCCTACTGCACCGCGGCAGGCCTCACCCTCGTCAACCGCTTCGCGACGTGGGATGCCCACCCCTACGACGGCAGCGGCTATGCCGTCAGCGTCCATCGCGGCTGAAGAACCGCATCCCGCTGAGTCCTGCCCGGCGTGGCCTTGTCACCTGACCTTGTTCGCGCAGACGCCCAAGCCGCCGCGGCGCCCGGCGCTGGTAGTGGGCCGGGCGGCCCGTCGACTGGAAGGGCGAGGTGTCGATGCCTGCTCAGCGGGACATTCGGAGCAGAATGTCGCATTCCCAGTGCGACCTGTACGGCTCGAACGCGGAGCCGCCTGAGCTGACAAGCCGACGACCTTGCTGCCCGCAACGGCCTGGTACGGCTCAACTCACGAGGCCCGTGCGATGTTCGGCCCTGGCCGCACGATAGGGCCGGCTGTAGGCGGGGCTGAGCCGGTGTGCACGGCGATACGCGTCGTGACGATGCGGCTCTGGGCGCGTTGCCCAGAGCCGCATCGTCGTGCCTGGGGTGGGTACCCCGCCGGAGTCGACCAGTGGTCAGGACTCCTTGGCGCCACCGATGAGGAGGGAGTCGTTGTAGCTGTCCTCGATGTTGCCGTTCAAGCTGTCGTCGACACTGTTGTGCGACCGGTCCGTCGCCTCCACGCGCACATCGTCATCGTCGGCGAGGACCGGGTGGCTGTGCGCGTAGCCCCCGTGCCCGTGGTCGTGGCCATAGGCCTGCGCGGAGGCCACGCCGGCCAGGGAGAGCCCGGCAACAGCGATCGTGACGAGGATCGGACGGATGGCAGAACGCATGAGATGTCCTTTCGTTGTGAGCGGTGAGCAGCACGATGCGCCTTCGGATGGCAGTCGTATGAGCCGACACGCTGATGCACGTCGGTCGCTCCCCTGCTCGGACCAACGCTTCGCCACGGACAGTGCGCCCGCGGTGTTGGATTACCGCAGTCACCGCCGTGCCTTCGGGTGGATCTCCGACACCGCTGTCGTGTCGCGAAGCAGCACCGTGAGACCACAACCCCCGCGTGCCGGGCCGCCACGCTCGGTCCGCGTGCACACGCCTCGCCGCCTCGCCGCCTAACCGCCTCGCCGCCTAACCGACGGTCGTCGGCGCCGAGGTTCTTAGGCTGTCGTGGCGGTGGTCACGCCGTACGTGCTCCGCACCGGCGCAACCTGGCCGGTCGTCACCTGGTCGGTGATGCTTCGGTACGGCCGCCTTCATCGACGTGTTGATCCCGCTCACCGAACCTGTGGGACAGCACAGCCGGCCCCTGAGCCTTGCCCCGCTGGCTGCGCCACGTACCCGAGCACGGCTGCCGCATGGCGTCGGGGTCGGGTCGCCACGTGCTCTGGAAGGCTCGCATCGGCTGGTCGCCCGGGTCACCCAGCCGCGAGCGGATGGTGTGGATGGTCGTCTCTCAGTCCCCACGTACGCCGAGGTCATGGCGCATGGTGGCCCTCATGCTGCGGAGTATGTCCCAGAGTTCGTGCTGGGCTTGGGACGCGGTTTCCATCGACTCGCCTGGTCCGGGGGTGCCTTTTTCGAGGCGTTTGACGTGCCCATAGACCGTGTTCAAGGCTTGGTTGACGGCACTCGCCCGACTGAGCACCTCCTGTGGGGCGGTCATCTGGGCCTCGGAGTATCGATCGCGGTGAGCGTTCTTCGCTTCTTCCAGTGCCTGTGTGTCCGCGTCCTGCACGTCGCGCTCCCGCATGACGTGCAGGTGACGGTTCAATGCCGTGGTGAACTGGCGGGCGTCTCGGTTCAGTTCTACGTAGCAGATACGTCGCTGAGCACGGTTCTCGCGTATCTCATCACGGTCGCGAACGAGATCCAACTCCCGGCGCCTGGCCCGTTCGGAGCCTCGCTGGGTAAGCAACGAGCCTCCCAACGTCCCCGCGACACCGGCCACTGCGATGATCACTGAACCGAAATCCACCGAGACACCCCGCAAACCTTTCTGGCCTCACGCCCGCCGCACGCGGCCCGGCCGTCCAGTGTGCCGCTCTGCACCGGCGGTCAGGGCGAGGCATCGGTCCGTCCGCGGCCGGTGTCCCGGCCCCGGCAGGAACCGCACCTGCCTGAGTGGCCGTTGCGCACTCACGTCTGTGGACGGCACGTGGCAGAACTCGGTGATCGGGTGGTGTGTGTGACGCGTGGCGCGAAGCCGCGGGCGTCACCCCGCGGCTTCGGCCGCTGATCAGCCCCGGTCGGGGTAGCCAGGCTTGCTACAGGACGGCACGTCCGTCACCAGCCAGTCCGACAAGCCCTTGACCTTGCCGTTGTCCTTGAACTCCGCCACGAGGAGCAGTGTCGCGGGGGGGTAGTACTTGCCGCCCACCCACGTGCCCTTCGGTATCACGTCCGGGTAGATACGGGCCTTGCCCGGAGCGGACGGGTATTTCATCACGGCAAACGCCGTCGCGTACGTCCCAATCCCGGGGTGCCCCTTGGAGCAGTTCTCGTCACCCTCCAGGGCGACCGCCGGAAGGTGCAGCTTCTTCAACTCTCGCTGGAGGCCGGGCAGCCCCTCGGCGCGCCGCAGGTCCAAGATCACCGAGCCGTCATCCTGCTCGGTCACCGCATACGCGGGTGTGCTGCCCGAACCGCTCACCGTCGGCACGATCACCGCGGCGGCGGCGGCCGTGGCCACCGCCGCGATGGCGAGCGGGGCGCGACGGCGGCGGGTGGGGGCCGAAGGGGCCTGATCGGGAGCCGCTTCGGCCGCCATGACGGACAGTTCAGACGCCAGGAGTTGCTTGAATTCGGTGGGCGTGTTCACGAGACAACCTCCATGATGGGTTCTTTACGTTCGGCGGTGAACGGCCGTTCGGCGCGCAGCGCGCGCTTGGCGCGGTGCAGGCGGACCCGTACCGTCGCCTGGTTGAGGCCAAGCGCCTGGGCGGCTTCGCGTGGGGTGAGGCCGTCCACGGCCACCAGATCCAGGACCTCGCGCAGCGGCTCGCTCAGCGCTCTGTGCCGCTCGACCAACTCGCGTGCCGCCCCTTCCGCGTCGATCCGCTCCTCCAGCGCGGCGATGTCTTCCTCACCCAGCAGCCGACGCCCGTTCAGCCGGGCCACGGCGTGCTGTTCACGGGCGCTGCCCCGGTAGTGGGAGCACAGGACGTTGCGGGCGATGCCGTGCAGCCAAGCGGCGGGCGCCCCGCGCCTCGGGTCGTACTGGCCTGCGGCCTCCAGCGCGGCGACGAAGATGTCGGCGGTGAGGTCAGCGGCGACCTGGGGGCAGTTCGTACGGCGGGTCACGAAGCCGAGGACGGCGTCGAAGTTCTCCTCGTAGAACGTCGCGAATGTGGCGGCGCTCGGTGGCGCGGCGCGGCTCGCCTGTCGTTCGGGCACTGCGGCCCGTTTGGGTATCAAGGGCACCCGTTGCCTCCAAGATGCTCGGTGGTCCCTTCATCCGGTACTTGGCCGCACGGTGGCGAAGCGTTTCACCGGTGTCCCTCCAGCGGCCGGAGCCCGGTCCCGCGCCAGCGTGGGACCGGGCTTCATGGGACCGGGCTTCATGGGACCGGGCTTCGTGGACCGGCCTTCGTGGGCCGGCGTCGGACGGCCCGCGCCAAGACGCCCGGCGTACCGGTACGCGTGTCCGTACGCCCTCATCACCCGGGCGGCAAGGTTCAGGTGAGCGATGCCCGGCGCACCGACAGGCCGGTCCGGGTCTCCCTTGTGTACCAGGGGCTGCGCTCGTTCCGGCAGTCACCCAGGCTGGGGCAGGGTCGTGAGCGGCGGAGGACTCCTGGGATCGGCGCACCCACCTTGCGAGATCGCTGCCGAACTAGGCCCTGTTGAGGGCCCGTTCTGGCCCGCCGATCGCTACCGGGGCACAAGCCGCGCCCGGGCCGGGCGGGCCGCTGGAGTGCGCGGCGGCGGCACAGCACTCCTAGGCCGTCACCGATCGTTCAAAACAGCCTCAAAGTTCGAGCGCAATTTCCACACATCCCCTCTACATAGTGGCAACGATGGTCTAGATTGACCGTGCTTCGGCCGTTCGGGCACGAAGCGATCAAATAATGATCTACAGGTCTGGCGAGGTGGAAAGCCAGCAGTCACATCCCCCGCGTTGCACGTGGGGTGAGCAATTCGCAGTGCCCATGAGGATCTTGGGTGTGGGGAGCACCCGAGGTTTCGGCGGGTCTGCGCGCACGTCGAAAATCTGGTCAGGACACGCGAGTTCGCCGCCGCCAGAGGCGGGTTGTTCAAGTAACGCCGAAATAGCCGGGAATGTCGTGCGCGGGGGTCGGGTTTCTTTCGCGGCGAAGAGCAGTGTGCGACGAACACGTCGAACCACTGGGGACCTGGGGGGGTTCTGTGCGGCAAGGAGGGTTAACCAGCCCGTTTCCGTCGGCGCGCGAGCGTTTGATGAACGGGGAAATCAGCCGGCCCGCGAGCGACTGGGAACAGCGGTACCGCCGTACCGTGATCACCAGCGATACCGTGGCCACCGCAATCGTGGTGGCGGCGATCGGCATCTTCTTCGGGGCCCGGGACGCGGCCAACTGGCATGAGAAATGGGGCATTCTCGCTTTCGGCACCGAACTGCTGGTGCTGGGAGCGCTTGCGATGAGCCGGGCGTGGGCTCCGGTCGTGCTCGGCCAAGGTGCCGAGGAGTTCCGCCGGCTCGGACGCTCACTGTTCACGGCGGTCGTCGTCCTGGCGCTCGGTGGGATCGCCCTCACCTCGCGCAACATCAAGCTCTGGATCTTCGTCGCGATTCCCGCGATCGCGCTCGTCACCATGATCGCGCGGTATCTGCTGCGCCTTTCGCTGCACAAACAGCGAAAGGCAGGACGGTGCCTGCGGCCGGTGCTCGCTGCCGGGAGCCTGGCCACCGTGCAGGACTTGATCACCCGGTCCCGCAAGTCGCCGCACCTGGGCTGGCGCGTGGATGCGGTATGCACAACGGACGGTCTTGGGCTCGACGGTGACCAACTGGACGGCGTGCCGGTCGTCGGCCGACTGACGGACGTCGCGGGCCACGTCCACCGCGACGGCTACCGCGTCGTCGCGGTCACACCGGACCCGCACTGGTCACCGGACCGGCTGCAACGGCTGGCCTGGAACCTCGAAGGCAGCGATGCCGAGATGGTCGTGGCCCCCGTGCTGATGGAGGTGGCCGGCCCGCGGTTGCACGTCGACGCGGTACTCGGTATTCCGCTGCTGCGGGTCAGCATGCCGGCCTTCACCGGGGGCCGCCGGGTAGTCAAAGAGGTCGTCGATCGGGTGGGCGCGGCGATCTTGTTGATGCTGTTCGCACCGCTGATGGTGCTCGTCGGGCTGCTCGTGCTGATGGACAGTCGCGGTGGGGCCTTCTACCGCCAGCGCAGAGTCGGCAGGGCCGGCCGCGAGTTCACCATCTGCAAGTTCCGCACCATGGTCGCCGGAGCTGACGGGGCGCGTGCCGAGCTGGCCGACCGCGACGAGGGCGCCGGTCTGCTGTTCAAGCTCCGCCAGGACCCGCGGGTGACCCGGGTGGGAGCAGCGCTGCGCCGGTACTCGATCGACGAGCTCCCGCAGTTGTTCAACGTACTCACCGGATCGATGTCGCTCGTCGGTCCGCGGCCCCCGCTACCGGAGGAGTCCGCTGCCTACGGCCCGGACATCCGGCGGCGGCTGCTGGTCAAGCCCGGGCTCACCGGCCTGTGGCAGATCAGCGGACGCAGCGACCTGCCATGGGAGGAGGCGGTCCGGCTGGACCTTCGGTACGTGGAGGACTGGTCGCTCGCCCTGGACGCGATGATCTTGTGGAAGACGCTGCGTGCGGTGGTCTACGGGCATGGGGCTTACTGATGCGCACCGTTCGGCTTCCGGCCGGCGCGCGGACCGCAGGCCCAAAGGGCCTGCCTAGGGGGGACGGGGCATGAGGGTCAGCGTTTTCGGGCTCGGCTACGTGGGCTGCGTGTCGGCCGCGTGCCTGGCCAGCATGGGGCACGAGGTCATCGGGGTGGACGTCAACCAGGTGAAGGTCGATCTGGTCAACGACGGCAAGGCCCCGGTGGTCGAGGAGCGGATCGGTGAGCTCATCGCCGAGGTCGTACACAGCGGAGCATTACGCGCTACCGACGACGTCCACGAGGCGATCATGGGCAGCGAGGTGTCGCTGGTGTGCGTGGGCACGCCATCGGAACCCAACGGAAGCCTGTGCACCACGTACTTGGAGCGGGTCACCGAGCAGATCGGCGCAGCGCTGGCAGAGCGCAACAAACACAGCGGACACAGCGAGCGGCATACCGTCGTGTTCCGCAGCACCATGCTCCCGGGCACCTGTCTGAATCTGCTGGTGCCGATCCTGGAGAAGTCCATCGGCGGCACGGCCGGGGTGGACTTCGGGGTCGCGGTCAACCCGGAGTTCCTGCGCGAGGGCACCAGCGTGCAGGACTTCTTCGACCCGCCCAAGACCGTCATCGGCGAACTCGACCCGCCAAGCGGTGACGCGGTGCTGGCGCTGTACGACGGCGTGCCCAGCGAGGTGTTCCGGGTGCCACTGCCAACGGCCGAGGCGATCAAGTACGCGGACAACGCGTTCCACGGCCTCAAGATCGGCTTCGCGAACGAGCTGGGCGCGGTGTGTCACGCGCTCGGAGTGGACTCGCACCAGGTGATGGACGTGTTCTTGGCCGACCGCAAGCTCAACATCAGCCCCGCCTATCTGCGGCCCGGCTTCGCCTTCGGTGGCTCCTGCCTGCCCAAGGACCTGCGCAGCCTGGTGTACGCGGCGCAGCGGGCCGACGTATCGGTGCCCATCCTCGCCCATGTGCTGCCCTCCAACTCCGCACACCTGAAGCGCGCGGTGGAGCTGGTCGAGCGCACCGGCAAGCGCCGGGTGGGCCTGTTCGGGCTGTCCTTCAAACCGGGCACCGACGACCTTCGCGAGAGCCCGCTCGTCGAGCTGGCGGAAAGGCTCTTCGGCAAGGGTTACGACCTACGTATTCACGACGCCAACGTAAGCCTGTCCCGGCTGCTCGGCGCGAACCGCGATTACATCGAGACCCGGCTGCCGCATCTCGCACATCTGCTGGCGGACTCCATCGACAAGGTGCTTGAGCACGCCGAGGTGTGCCTGGTGGGGACCAGGGACCCGGCCGTGCTGGCGGCGCTGCCTCATGGCGACGGCCCGGTGCTCATCGACCTCATCCACCTTCCCGACGCCGAGGCGCGCCGAACCGAACCGGGGTACATAGGTCTTGCTTGGTGACACATCGTTTGACGACACGGCCAGCGGCAAGCGGCCGAACCGGCGCGCGCTGATCTTGGTGGAGAACCTGTCGGTGCCGTTCGACCGGCGGGTGTGGCAGGAGTGCACGACACTGCGCGACGCGGGTTGGACGGTGCACGTCATCTGTCCCCAGGGGCGTACGCGGGACACGGAACCCGAGGCAGAGATCGACGGGGTGCTCATCCACCGCTACCCGTTGCGCGCGGCCACCGCTGGACCGGCCGGCTATCTGCGGGAGTACGGATCGGCGTTGTGGCACACGGCCCGGCTGGCCCGCAAGGTCGGCCCGGTCCATGTGGTCCATGCCTGCAACCCGCCCGACCTGTTGTTCCTGCCGGCGCTGTGGCTGAAGCGGCGCGGCGCGCGGTTCATCTTCGACCAGCACGACCTGGTGCCCGAGTTGTACCTCTCCCGGTTTGACCGCGGCGAGGATCTGCTCTACCGCGCCGTGTGCGCGCTGGAACGGATGACCTACCGGACCGCGGACGTCGTGCTCGCCACGAACGAGAGCTATCGGGACGTCGCGATACGCCGTGGCGGTCGGCGGCCGGCGGACGTCTTCGTGGTGCGCAGCGCGCCCCAGATCGATCGGTTCCAACCGGTACCGCCCGAGCCTGAGCTGAAGCAGGGCAAGTCTCATCTGCTGTGTTACCTCGGCGTCATGGGCCCCCAGGACGGCGTCGATTACGCCTTGCGGGCCCTTGCCAAGATGCGCGACGAGCTCGGGCGGACCGATTGGCATGCGGTGTTCGTCGGCGCCGGTGACGCCTTCGACGCGATGGTGGAGCTGTCCCGGCAGCTCGGGCTCACCGAACAGGTGCAGTTCACCGGGCGCATTCCGGACGCCGACCTGGTGCGCTACCTGTCCACCGCGGACGTGTGCCTGTCACCGGACCCGCGCAATCCGCTCAACGACGTGTCAACCATGAACAAGGTCTTGGAATACATGGCGATGGGCCGACCGATCGTCTCGTTCGACCTCCGAGAGGCGCGAGTGTCCGCAGGTGACGCCGCCGTCTACGCGCCCGCCAACGACGAGACCGAGTTCGCCAAGCTCATCGCGCTGCTGCTGGACGATCCGCACCAGCGGGCCCGGATGGGCAGAATCGGCCAGGAGCGCATCAGCGGGCAGCTTTCCTGGCGGAACTCCCAGCGGTCGCTGCTCGCCGCCTACGCCGCTGCCTGCCGCGAGCGCACTCCGGCTCGCTGGGCGACCCGATTCGTACCGGGAAGAGGCAGCACCGTTGAGCGATGACACGATACGCCTGGTCACGATCGGGCGGATTTTCGCTCGGCGCTGGCGGTTCCTCGCCGTCCTCGGCGTGCTGGGCGCGCTCGTCGGTTACGGCACCTCGGTGCTGTTTCCGCCGCGATACACGGCGTCGGTATCGGTACTGCTGCCGGGGCAGTGGGAGGAACGCGAGCTGCTGACCCAGGCGGAGATCGCGACCAGTTCGGCGGTGGTTGACCGCACGGCTGCCACGCTCAACTGGAAGGGCGTCAGCGGCGGCGAGCTGCGGGATCGAGTGAGCGCCAAGGCCACTGACGGGAACATCATCAAGATTTCGGGTACGGCCGACACTCCGAAGCAAGCGCAGCAGCTCTCCGACCGGATGGCCCAGCAGTTCGTCACCTTCGCCGCGCAACTCACAGGTGACAGCACCGACCCCGAAGAGGTCACGGGGCCCGAGGCCCTGCGGCGCAAGGTGGAGGAGACCAACCGCCGCATCACCGACCTGGCCGAAGCGGCCGATCCCGGGCAGACCGTGGAGAGCGTGCAGGCCCGCACCGCGCTGGAGAACCTGCGCACCGCGCTGGAGGAGGCCATGGAGAAGCTGGACCAGGCCGACCCGGCGAGCAACAAGGCCGGCATGGTCGTCATGGGGCCGGCGGCCCGGCCGACCGGCGAGGCACCGCCGACGAGGACGCAACTCATCATCGGCGGAGCACTGTTGTTCTTGCTGCTTACGGTCATTGGCCATCTCGCCGCCGCACGGGTGAACCGCCGGCTGCGCACTGATGCGGAGATCGCCGCGGCGTTGGGCTCGACGCTGCTGGGTACCGTCGAAGTGCTCGCTGCACCACCCGCGCACCCGCCGACAGGCCGGGACCCGCGGGCCTTGATCCGCCGGCTGCTTGGCATGGACACCCGGTGGGACATCCCCACCCCGCGCGCCTCCGGCGACGAGGCCGGCAGGCTGATCCGCTATCGACGGGTGTGCGCTCGTCTGCTCAACCAACTGCCGGCCCCCCGGCGGCTGCTGGTGGTCGTCCCGGACGGCGACGAGATCGCCCACCGGGCCGCCCGGCAGCTCGTCGCCGAGGCCAAGAGCAACCCCTCCCCCGGATCTTCGAGCACGGAGTACCCCGTGCTGCGAGTGGTGGAGGTCTCGGTTTCGCAGCCGATGGTGCCGGACCGCGACACCGAATCCGGTGCCCTGGTCGTGCTCAGCGCGGGCAGCTGGACCGCGGAGGAGCTCGCCGGCATCGCCGATGCGTGTGCGGACGCCAGACATCAGGTCGTCGGCATCGTCGTCGCCGGTGCGGTCCGGGCCCGTGCGACGGGGTCTGCCGACCATCCGACGGACAACACCACTTTGGCGCTCGCGGTTAGCGGCCACGCGACGGAAGGTTCAGTGTGACGACGAGCACGACTTCGGAGTCGCCGGCAGCCCGTCCGCTGCTCGACCTGCACGCACTGGTGGTGGCGGTACGCCGGCGCCGGCGCCTGTGGTGCTCCTTGGCGCTACTGGGGCTGCTGATCGGCGTGAGCGTGGCAGTTGTGCTGCCGCCACCACCAACCGCGGTGACCAAGGTGCTGGTCGCGCACCAGGGGGACCAGCCGAACGACACCGGAACGCTGATACGTACCGACGTCGCGCTGCTGACCACCACACGGATCGCCGGCAAGGCGCTACAGGCCCTCAAGTCTCCGCACAAACCGGAGGACTTCATGCAGGACTACCGGGGTAGCGGCCTGACCAACAACCTGTTGCAGATAGATGTGACGGGTACCAGCGACGCGCAAGCGGTGGCCCGAGCCAAGGCGCTGGCCGACGCGTTCGTTGCGGACCATGTGCGGCGGATACGGGATGCCGCGAATGCCGAGGCCAGGGCACTGCTCGACCAACGTGACCGCATGCGGGGCGAGCTTGCCAAGGTCAACGAGGCGATCGGCGGCCGATCGCCGGAAGGGGACCCGAAGGCGTCGGCGAGCGTCGAGTCGCTCTTCGCCCGCCGGGCCCTGCTCAACTCGCGGATCGCCGATTTCGACCAGCGCGCCGCGGAGGCGCGCACCAGCACGCCCAAGCTCATCGCCGGCACGCAAATCGTGGATGACCCGCGCGCGGTGCAGCACTCCCTGCCCAAGGCCGCTGCCATCAACGCCGCGATCGGGCTCGTCCTTGGGCTCGCCATCGGGCTCGCGCTGGCCGCGGTCGGCTCGGTGGTGGCGGACCGCCCCGTACTGCGCCGGGAGATCGCGGCGAACCTGGGCGCCTCGGTCATCGCGGAGTTGCCCCGCGCGCCCCGCCTGTCGGCCCGGCTGTGGCAGCGCAAACGGACCCGGGCAGCACGCGAACGGCTCACCGCGACCCTGGCCCGTACCGTGCGCGACTGTGCGGAACCGGTGTCGCTGCTGGAACTGGGCTGCGCGCGTACCGCGAGCGTGATCGCCCTGGACGCCGGCAGAGCACTGGCGGCAGAGGGGGCGATGACCATCATCGACGCGCTGCCTGGCCAGGAGCTGGCCAACAGCCGCCAGCAGCCAGGAGACCCGACCGTGGTCAGCGGCGAGCGTGCCGCAGCCCTGCCGCATCAGGCGCGCCGGCTCGGCGTCGGCTCGGTCGCGCCCGGCACGGCGTGGACCGACCTCCAGTACCTCGGCAGCCAGACCGTGCTCGTCGTGCGTGCCGGGCATGGCAGCGCCGCATGGCTGCACACCGTGGCGCGGCAGCTCGCGGACCAGCGCATACCGGTGATCGGTGTGGTGCTGATCGACCCCGACCCGCGCGATCGGACCGACGGCACGCTGTGGGACGGGTTGCTCACAGCGCTGCGCGGCCATCACGAACGGCTGCCCCGACCGAACGAGACGGGCCAGCTGCGGACGGAACGGCCCTCGATGCCGGCCGCACGGGTACCGGACAGCGACCAGGAAGCGCGGTAGAACATGTGTGGCATCGCAGGCACTTACCGATGGCCGGACGGGAAAGTCGTGACCGACCGGCTCACCGATGTCCTCGCCCACCGCGGCCCGGACGGGGCGGGCCGATACAGCCACCCCACCGGTGACGGCGAAGTGCACCTCGGGCACCGCCGGCTGGCCATCATCGACCTGTCCGAAACCGGCGCCCAGCCGATGGTCTCGGGCGGCCTCGCCCTCACGTACAACGGAGAGCTGTACAACGCGCCCGAACTGCGTGCCGAGCTGGCAGCCACTGGAGTGCGCTTTCGCGGCACCTCCGACACCGAGGTACTGCTTGAGGCCTGGCGGCGCTGGGGCACGGACTGCCTGCCCCGGCTGCGTGGCATGTTCGCGTTCGCGATCTTCGACGAGCGAACCGGTGAGCTGGTGCTCGCCCGCGACCAACTCGGCATCAAGCCGCTGTTCGTGCTCCGGCGCGGTGCGGGCCTGATGTTCGCCTCCGAGCTCAAGGCGCTCGCCGCAGCGACCGGTGGGTCGCTACAGGTGGACCATGCGGCACTGGTGGCCTCGCTGCTGTACTACTGGGTGCCGGACTCGCGCTGTGCGTTTCGCGAGGCGGAGAAGCTGCCGCCGGGGAGCTGGCTGCGGTGCCGGCCCGATGGCCGGGTGGAGCGCGGCCGGTATTGGAACTTGAAGGATGTCGCCGCCGATGGCCTGGAGCGGGCCCGCAGCGGCGAGCAGCCGGACATCGCTGCCGTGGTCGAGGAATCGACTCGGCGCCATCTGCTCTCCGACGTACCGGTGGCGACCTTCCTGTCCGGCGGTCTCGACTCCAGCTATCTGACCGCGCTGGCGGCCCGCGACCGGCCCGGGATCTCCGCTTACACGATTGGGTTCCGCGCCGAGGACGCCAAGTTCGAGGCGATGCCCGACGACTTGCGCTATGCCCGGCAAGTGGCCGAGCAGTTCGGTGTCGATCTGCATGAGATCGAGATCGCTCCGAACGTGCTCGACCTGCTGCCGCAGATGACGTACCACCTGGACGAGCCGATCGGCGACCCCGCCGCGATCAACACGTTCCTGATCTGCTCGGCCGCCCGGGAGGCCGGGGTCAAGGTCATGCTCTCGGGGATGGGCGCCGACGAGCTGTTCGCCGGGTACCGCAAACACCTGGCCAACCTGCTCGCGCAGCGCTATCAGCGCATCCCGCGGCCCCTGCGGCGCGGCCTGTCCGCGAGCGTGGGCCGGCTGCCGGTCGCCTCGTCCCGCCGGGGGTATCGGTCGGTGCGCTTCGCGAAGCGGTTCCTGTCCTTCGCCGATCTGCCGGAGGAGGCCGCGTTCCGGCGCAGCTACACCATGTACGACCGGGCGGAGTTGCTCGCGCTGGTCAATCCGGACTTGGCCGGGACGGTCGAGGACGTGCTGACCGAGCATGCGGACGTCTACCAGGACAATGACCTGGATGACTTCGTCAACCGCATGTGTCTGGGCGACGCCCGGATGTTCCTGCCGGGCCTGAACCTCGCGTACACGGACCGGTCGAGCATGGCCGCATCCACCGAGGTGCGGGTGCCGTACGTGGATGTCGAGGTCGTCAAGGCGGCGTTCGCCGTGCCCGGCAATCGCAAGATCGTCGGCCGGCAGGGCAAGGCCGTCCTCAAGGAGGCGGCCACCTCGATCCTGCCCCGGGAGATCGCGTACCGACCCAAGGGCTTGTTCAGTGCCCCGCTGCGGGCCTGGATGAGCCGGGATCTGGCACCGCTGGTGCGCGAGGTGGTGAACGACGGCGTGCTCGTCAGTTCCGGAATCCTGCGTCGCGACGCGCTGGCGCGGATGGTCGCGCAGGACGCCGCCGGACAGCAGGACTTCTCCAAGCATCTGTGGCACGTGCTGACCCTGGAGCACTGGTACCGCGGCGCGACCGCTGGCTCCGGCCAGAACCAGGCGGCTTGACGGCGCGGTAGCCGCAGCCAGGCGACTTGACTGCGTAGAAACAAGAGGAGCTCGGGTGAAACAGGTTGTGCAGAACTACAAGAGTGGCGAGCTGGCGCTGCTCGATGTGCCGGTGCCGGGGTGCAAGCCGGGCGGTGTGCTGGTGCGGAGCGCCTACTCGCTGATATCCACCGGGACCGAGCTGATGAAGGTGTCCGAGGCCAGCATGTCGATGCTGGGCAAGGCCCGTTCCCGTCCGGACCAGGTGGCCAAGGTCATGCAGAGCGTGGCCACCAACGGGATGGCCGCCACCTACCGCAAGGTGACCAACCAGCTGGACTCCTACACGCCGTTGGGCTACTCGCTGTGCGGGGTGGTCGAGCAGGTCGGCACCGGGATCGACGATGTGGCGGTCGGCGACCTCGTGGCCTGCGCCGGCAATGAGCACGCGCTGCATGCCGAGCTGAACTGGGTGCCGAAGAACCTCTACGCCCGGGTGCCGGACGGCCTCGCGCCGCAACACGCGGCGTTCGGTACCGTCGGGTCGATCGCGATGCAGGGCGTCCGCCGCGGTGAGTCGCAGCTCGGCGACGTGGCACTGGTCATCGGCCTCGGGCTGATCGGACAGTTGGTGGTGCAGCTGCTCACCGCCTCTGGAGTACGCGTCGTGGGAGTTGACCCCGACCCGGTGCGCTGCGAGCTCGCCGCACGCCTGGGCGCTGCGGCCTGTGGCGATCCCGCGTCCGCGGCCGTGGAAGCTGCCGTGGCCGAACTCACCGGCGGTCACGGCGTTGACCAGGTGTACCTGGCCGCCGGCGGCGACAGCAACCAGCCCGTTGAGCTGGCCGCCCGGTTGTGCCGGGACCGCGGCCGGGTCATCGACATCGGCAAGTGCCGCCTGGACCTGCCGTGGAACGCGTACTACGAAAAGGAGCTCGACGTCCGGTTCTCCCGCTCGTACGGCCCTGGGCGCTACGACCCGGCGTACGAGCTTGAGGGGCGCGACTACCCGATCGGCTACGTGCGCTGGACCGAGCGCCGCAACCTGGCGTGTTTCCTCGATCTCCTCGCCCGCGGCCGGATCGACGTGGAGCCCCTGGTCTCCCACATCGCCGACTTCGATGACGCGGTCGAGACGTACCAGCGCCTGAAGGACGGCGATCTGAAGGCCGTGGCCGTGCTGTTCCGCTACCCCGGCTCCGCTGAACACGCAGCACAAGCGGTGGCACCGGTGGTGGCCGTGCCCGCGGTGAAGCGAGGCAGCGGCGCCGCGTCCACCCCGGCCCGGGCGGCCACGGCACCGGTGCGGCTGGCGTTCGTCGGCGCGGGAAACTACGCGACGTCGATGCTGCTGCCGCACCTGACACAGCGCGACGGCGTCACGCTATCGACCGTTGTCACCACGACGGCGCTGTCCGCGGCCAACGCGAAGCGCAAGTTCGGCTTCGCCGAGGCGACCACCGATCTCGACGCCGTGCTCGGCGACCCGTCCATCGACGCTGTGTTCGTGGTGACCCGGCACAGCTCGCACGCGGAGCTGACCCGCAGGGCGCTGCTGGCCGGCAAGGCGGTGTTCGTGGAGAAGCCGTTGGCGCTCACCGAGGACGAGCTGGCCGGTGTGCTCGCGGCAGTGCAGGAGTCCGGCAACGACCGGCTACAGGTGGGCTTCAACCGCCGGTTCGCGCCGCTGCTCCAGGAGGGCAGGAAGCGGTTCGGCGTCCGGACCGGTCCGGCGAGCGTGCGGTACCTGGTCAACGCGGGCCGGCTCGCGCACGGCAGCTGGTACCTCCAACAAGGCACTCAGGGCTCGCGGTTCGCCGGCGAGGGCGGGCACTTCATCGACACGGTGAGCTGGCTGCTCGCGGCCGACCCGATCTCGGTGTACGCGACCGGCACGCCCGGCAACGAGGACCTGCACATCGTGCTGGGCTACCCGGACGGGTCCACCGCCACCATCAGCTACGTCACCACCGGCCCGACCGGCTTCCCCAAGGAGACGCTGGACATGGTCGCGGACGGCCACGCGCTGCGGCTCGACGACTTCGTCCGTGCCACCGTGTACGACGGCAGCCGCAAGCAGTGGGCCAGCTCGCGGCTGCCCAAGGCCCGGGACAAGGGCCAGTGCGCCGAGTTGGCCGCGTTCGTCAAGGCCGTGCGGACCGGTGGGCCGATGCCGGTATCGCTGGAGTCGCTGGTCGCCACCACCGCGGCCACCCTCGCCGTGCAGGTCGGCCTGGTCGGCGGCGTGCCGGTGACGTTGGCGGGGGTGCGATGACGGTGAGCTCGGGGAGTGCGGGCTGGTACCTGCGGCGGCTGACCCGGATGGGACCGCGGGAGGTCGGCGGCCGGGTGGGCGACGCGGTGCGCAGGCGGCGGTGGCGGTCGGCGCGGCCACCCTGCCCGAGCGTGACCGGCGCCCGGTTCACCGCCGTACTGCCCACCGGGACGATGTCAGCGGTGCCACCGGACGCCGCGAAACGCCTCATCGCCGAGGCGGACCGGCTGCTGGCCGGGCACGCCGAGTTCTTCGGCGTGGTCCGCGACGACCTGGCCGACCCGGACTGGTGGTTCGACCCGAAGACCGGGCGGCGGGCCCCTGCCGGCTACGCCTTCCACGTGCCGTACCGCGACGAGGAAGCGGTCGGGGACATCAAGCAGATCTGGGAGCTGTCCCGGCATCAGTACCTCACCGTGCTCGCCGCCGCGTATGCGATCAGCGGGGACGAGCGGTACGCCGATCGCGTGGCCGAGCATCTGCGGTCGTGGTGGGCGGCCAACCCGCCGCTACGCGGCGTGCACTGGATCAGCGGCATCGAGTTGGGCATCCGGCTGCTGTCCTGGGTGTGGATTCGCCGGCTGCTCGACGGCTGGCCGGGCGCGGCCGGGCTGTTCGAGGACAATCCGGTGGCGCTGCACCAGATCTGGCACCACCAGCGCTGGCTGGCCGCCTTCCCCAGCAGGGGGTCATCGGCGAACAACCACATCATCGCCGAGGCCGCCGGACAGTTCGCCGCAGCCTGCGCGTTCGGCTGGTTCCCCGCCTCGGCGCGCTGGCGCGATGACGCGCTGCGATCGCTGGAGCGGCACCTGCGGGCCAACACCTTCCCCTCCGGCCTCAACCGCGAACTGGCCACCGAGTACCACGGTCTTGTGCTGGAGCTCGGCTTGGCCGCGGTGGCCGAGGCGGATGCCGCCGGCGTGCCGCTCCCCCCGTCCGTCCGGCTGGTGCTGCTGCGGATGACCGACGCGCTCGCGGCCGTCGTGGACGGCCGGCTACGGCCGCCGCGTCAGGGGGACGCGGACGACGGGCACGGCCTGATCGTGGACGGCGCGGGCACCGACCGCTGGGCCTCGCTGCTGACCACAGGGGACGCCGTGTTCGGTCGGCTCGCCTGGTGGCCGGCGGTGACCGGCACCGATGTACGCACCCCGCTACTGGCCGCGCTCATCCGGCCCACGGCACCTACCGTGACCCGCCCGGCAAGCCGACCGGCCCACTTCGCCGACGCGGGCATGACCATCCTGCGCGGCCCGGCGCAGATCTGGTGTCGCTGCGACGCCGGCCCGCACGGGTTCTTGTCCATCGCCGCGCACGCCCACGCAGACGCGCTGTCCGTGGAGGTCCGGCACGACGGGGTTGATGTGCTCGCCGACCCGGGGACGTTTTGCTACCACGGGCAGCCCGAGTGGCGGCAGTTCTTCCGATCGACCCTCGGCCACAACACCCTGCGGCTGGGTGGCGGCGATCAGTCCGTCTCCGGCGGCCCGTTCCTGTGGACCCGGCACGCCCGCAGCCGCGTCCTGGTCGCGGACACCTCCGATGAGAAGGTGGCCCGCTGGTGTGCCGAACACGACGGTTACCAGCCCTCCGTGCACCGCCGCCGGGTGGAGCTGACGGCCGCGAGCCAGGAGCTGAGGGTGGTCGATGAGGTGCGCGGGCCGCGCCGGGACGCGCACCTGGCGTTCCACCTCGGACCGGCGATCACCGCGGACCTGGTGGGAAACCGGGCAGTGCTCACCTGGACCCGGGACGGCGAGGACCGCTCCGCGGTGCTCGACCTACCCGAGCAACTGTCCTGGAGGGCGCATCGCGGCGAGAGTGACCCACCGTTGGGCTGGTACTCAGCGGGCTTCGGGCGCAAGGAACCCACCACCACGCTGGTCGGCGCCGGCTTCGCCGACGGCACGCAGGGGTTCACCACCGTACTCAGGTTCCGCGACTAGGGAAGGGAGGGGGCGCGTGGGGAACAAGTGGCTGCACTGGGCGTTGCCTGCGGCATCGCTGGCGCTGGTCCTGCTGGCGGTGACCGGTTGTACCAGCACGTCGGATGCCCCGGCTGCGAAGCCGACCGGTACGCCATCCACGCCCGGGGCGCGCTCCACGTCCGTGGCCCGGGTGTGCGCCAAGCCCGCTGCCGGGCCGACGAAGGCGCCGGCGGGCGCGGTGACGGTTGACCCCGCGGTGATCGGCGACCTGGCTGAAAAGACCATGAGCAGCCCTGCGAACACCACGTTTTGGCTTCGGCCGGGCAAGCACAGGCTCGAGCCGGACCGCTACGCCCAGGTGATGCCCAAGAAGGGCAGCCACTACCTCGGCGCGCCAGGTGCGGTGCTCGACGGGCGGAAGGTCAACCAGTACGCGTTCAGCGGCACCGCTCCCCATGTCACCATCCGCCACCTGACCGTGGAGCGTTTCGTCGCACCACACAACGAGGGCGTGGTCAACCATGACATGGCCGATGGGTGGGTGATCGAGCACGCGAAGATTCAGTACAACTCCGGCGCCGGACTGATGGCCGGTGCTCGCCAGCAGGTCCGCGCCAACTGCCTGCGTGACAACGGCCAGTACGGGATGAACGCGTACAAGACCGGCGACTCCATCCGGCAGCTGGTGGTCGAGGGCAACGAGATCGTGGGCAACAACACCGACGACTGGGAGCGGCGGCGGTCGGGCTGCGGCTGCACCGGGGGCATCAAGTTCTGGGCGGTCAACGGCGCCGACATCCGCGGCAACTGGGTGCACGACAATCGCGGAGCCGGGTTGTGGGCGGACAACAACAACAACGACTTCCGCATCGAGAACAACGTGCTGGAGGCCAACGACGGTGCCGCGCTGATGTACGAGACCAGCTACAACGCGGTCATCCGGAACAACACGATCCGGCGGAACAACTGGGTCGAGGGCCGCAAGTACGCCGACCGCGGCGACAACTTCCCGTACGCGACCATCTACGTGTCCGAGGCAGGCGGCGAACCACGGGTCCCAGGCCGCACGGACAAGATCGAGATCTACCGGAACGTGTTGGAGAACAACTGGTCGGGGATCACCCTGTGGGAAAACGCCGACCGCTTTTGCAACAGCCCGGCCAACACCTCGACCGGTTACTGCACGCTGCTGGTCAAGGACACCAACCGCTGCGCGCGGCCGGCGATCACCACCGCACCGCTGTACTCCGACTGCCGGTGGAAAACCCAGCGGGTGGACATCCACGACAACCGCTTCGTGCTGGATACCTCCGTCGTCAAGTGCACGGCGGCGTGCGGCCGTATGGCGGTACTTGCCAACTACGGCACCTACCCGAACTGGTCACCGTACAAGGGCACGCGGGTGGCCAAGGCGATCACCCACCACCAGCACAACCGCTGGCACGACAACGTCTACAGCGGACCGTGGAGCTTCGTCGCCAACGATTCCAGCCGGGTGCTCGACCCCGGGCAGTGGCAGGTCGGGCCGTACCAACAGGACGCGGGCAGCACCTTCCGCGCGCGGGACGGTGGTTGAGAATGGGCCAGGACCTGAAGTGCCTTCGGCTGCCGGGCGGATCGGACACGGCGGGCACGCAGCCCGGCGCCGTACCGCACTGCGCCGCCACACCGAAAAGCGTCGGGATCGTTTGGGGACTGCTGATCCTCAACACGCTCGGCTCCGCCGGGGCGAAGACCGTCATTCCGCTGCCCCGCTCCCTTATTCAGATGGTCACCATGGCCGCACTGGTCACCGCGTTCTCACTGGCGCTGGTGCTCAACGTCCGGCTGCGCATCCGCGCCAGCGCCTTCGTGTTCCTGCTCACCCTGCTGCTGGTGCCGAGCGTGATCTCCAGCGCCAACCTGGGGGTGGGGTACGGCGCGCTGTTTCGCTGCACCCGGCTCGCTCTCTTCGTCGGCACGCTGTGGTTGCTCAGCCGCTGGTGGGACGGCGGCCTGACGTTCGTCCGGCACCACATCCGGATCTACTTCGCGGTGCTCGCCTCGGTGGCCGCGGGCCTGGTCATCTCGCCGGGCACGGCCATGCCCGAATACTACGGAGGGCGGCTGGTCGGCGCGTTGTGGCCGCTCACCCCGCCGCAGATCGGACAGTACGCCGCGGTGATCATCGGGCTCACCGTGCTGCTCGTGCTGGGCCGCCAGACCACCAGGGCCAGCGCGGCGATGGTCATCGTGCCAAGCCTCGTCCTGCTCGCGATGACCCATACCCGCACGGCCACGCTCGGCTTGCTCATCTCGTTGGCGTTGGCGATCGGCTCACTCGTGCTGACCAGCGCCGCCGCCCGCCGGTTCTTCGCCTGGGCGGTGCTGTGCGCCGTGGTGGCCGCGGTGGCGTTCAGCTCCGCGCTTCAGGCGTGGTACCTGCGGGGACAAAGCCAGGAGAACATGTCCAACCTCACCGGTCGGGCCAAGGTCTGGGACGCCCTGCTGGCAGCGCCCAGGACGACCGGGGAACAAGCACTTGGCATGGGCCTGGGCGACAAGTCGTTCGGTGGGCTGCCGATCGACAACAGCTGGCTGGCCGTCTACCACGAGCAGGGTTTGATCGGTGTCGCCATCGTGGCGGCGATCATCATCGCGCTTGGCGGCGTCGCGTTGTTGCGGCCACCGTCGCTGCCGAGGGCGTGCGCGATCTTCCTGATCAGCTACTGCGCGATTTCGTCGTACACCGAGGCCGGTCTCGGCGACGCCTCGCCGTATCTGCTGCATCTGGCCCTGGCCGCCTCGCTACTGGCGGCGCCTGCCGCGACGCCGCCCCACGCCGCGCCGGAAGCCCCTCAACGACACAGCCCGCGACGGGCCCGGGATGGAAGATGACCTCAAGCATGCATGTCCTCGTGGTGCACAACCGCTACTCCTCGGCGCAGCCGAGCGGGGAGAACAGGGTCGTCGATCAGGAGGTGGGGCTGCTGCGCGCGGCCGGCCACCGGGTCGAGGTGTTCGAGCGGCGCAGTGACGACATCGCCGCCCGGTCCCTCCTCTCCAAGGCCACCGTGCCGCTCCTTGTGCCGTGGAACCCGGCGGTCCGCACGGAACTCACCGCCCGGCTTCGCGCCGAGCGGCCAGACGTGGTGCACATTCACAACGTCTTCCCGCTCCTGTCGCCCGCCGTGCTGGCCGCCTGCGCCGACGTCGGCGTGCCCGTCGTGGCCACGCTGCACAACTACACCCAGGTCTGCCCGCCCGGCACGCTGCACCGCGACGGCCAGTTGTGCACCGAGTGCGTCGGATCGGCGGCGTCGCTGCCCGCCGTCCGGCACGGTTGCTACCGCAACTCCAAGCTGGCGACGGTGCCGCTCGCGGTGAGCCTGTCGGTCAACCGGCGGCGGTGGTGGTCCGGCGTGGATCGGTTCTTTTGCATCTCCGCAGCGCAGCGCGACGTTTTGGTGCAATCGGGCATGCCCCCCGAGCGGCTGACGGTGAAGCACAACTTCGTACCGGACCCGGACGCCCGCCGTTCGGGGGCCGGCGAGCATGTGCTCTATCTCGGCCGGCTCGCGGAGGCCAAGGGCGTACGGCTGCTCATGACCGCGTGGGATGAGATCGCCGCGGACGGCGGTGTGGGCGTGCCGCTCGTGCTCGCCGGCGCTGGGCCACTTGAGCAAGAGGTGACCGCCTGGGCGGCGGGCCGCGATGACGTGCGATATGTCGGCCTGTACGACGCTGCCCAGTGTCGGCAGGCCGTCGCGCGATCGGTGGCCGTGGTGGCTCCGTCGATGTCCCTGGAGACGTTCGGCCTGGTGGTCGCGGAGGCGATGGCGGCGGGGGTGCCGTCCGTCGCCTCCGGCCACGGCTCCTTCGTCGAACTCGTCGAAGACGGGGTGAGCGGACTGCTGCACCAGCCGGGCGACGCCGCCTCGCTCGCGTCGTGCCTACGTCGGATCGCGGCCGAGCCGGCCCGCAACAGGGAACTGGGCCAGGCGGCCAGGCGCCGTTACGAGCAGGACTTCAGCCCGGTCGTCGGCCTGGAGCGCCTGGTGGAGGAGTACCGCACCGCGATCGCGGGTCGGTCCGGCAGCGGGGACAGCCCGCCGCCGGTAGGGGACAAGAGCACTGGCTCGCGGTGGGGCACCCGCGCGAGCAGAAAATGGGGGAAATAGATGACTCGATGCCGACTTTGCGACTCGCAGGCGCTGGAAAGCGTCGTCGATCTTGGAGCGACCCCGCCGTGCGAGAGTTTTCTCGCCGCGGACCAACTGGACCAACCCGAGCCGGCGTACCCGCTGCACCTGCGGGTGTGCACCGACTGCTGGCTCGCGCAGATCCCTCCGCTGATCACCCCGGAGGAGACGTTCACGCAGTACGCGTACTTCTCCTCCTACTCGACCTCCTGGGTGGAGCACGCGCGCACCTTCGTCACCGACGCCGTACAGCGCCTGGATCTCGCGTCCAAGGAGAAGGACGCCTTCGTGGTCGAGGTCGCGAGCAACGACGGTTACCTGCTCAAGCATCTGGTGGATCGTGAGATCCGCTGCCTTGGCATCGAGCCATCGGTGAACGTCGGCGCGGCGGCGCGGGATGCGGGCGTGCCCACGCTCACGGCGTTCTTGGACCCGGCCACCGGGGCGGCCGTCCGCGCCGAGCACGGCCCGGCGGACCTGGTCGTGGCCAACAACGTGTACGCGCACATCCCCGATGTGGTCGGGTTCACGCAGGGGCTGCGCGCCCTGGTCGCCGACGACGGCTGGGTCTCCATCGAGGTGCAGCACCTGCTGACGCTGATCAAGGAGAACCAGTACGACACGATCTACCACGAGCACTTCCAGTACTACACGGTCGCATCCGCGACCCGGGCGCTGGCGAGCGGCGGACTCACCCTGGTGGACGTCGAGTTGCTGCCCACACACGGCGGCTCCATCCGGCTGTGGGCCCGGCCCACCGAGGTGGCCGGCGAGCCGGCCCCCGGGGTGTCACCTGCTGGAGCGGAGCCGGCAGCTTGGGGAAGAGTGGCCGACGTGCTGGCCCAGGAGAAGGCAGCAGGGCTACAGGAATTGTCCGGGTACACCGAGTTCTCCGCTCGGGTGGCCACCGTGCGCCGGGATCTCCTGCGGTTCCTCATCGAGGCGGCCGAGCGCGGCGAGACGGTCGTCGGATACGGCGCCCCGGGCAAGGGCAACACCCTGCTCAACCACTGCGGCATTCGGCCCGACCTGCTCGCGTACACGGTCGATCGCAACCCCTACAAGCACGGCAGGTTCACCCCGGGTACCCGCATCCCGATCCTGCCGCCCGAGCAGATAGCCGCCGACAAACCGGACTACGTGTTGGTCCTGCCCTGGAACCTGCGGGCCGAGTTGGTCGAGCAGCTGTCCTTCGTGCACGCCTGGGGCGGCCGGCTGGTCTTTCCCATCCCGGAACTGAGCATTGTCGAGGTCAAGCCATGAAGGTCGTACTGTTTTGCGGCGGTTACGGGCTGCGTATGCGCGCCGGAGCGTCCGACGACGTACCCAAGCCGATGGCGATGGTCGGCCCGCGACCGCTGATCTGGCATGTCATGCGCTACTACGCGCACTTCGGGCACACGGAGTTCATTCTGTGCCTGGGGTACGGGGCTCACCACATCAAGGACTTCTTCCTCAACTACGAGGAGACGACGTCCAACGACTTCGTGCTACGCAACGGGCAGACCGAGCTCTTGTCCACCGACATCGCCTCCTGGACGATCACGTTCGTGCAGACCGGCATCGAGTCGCCGATCGGGGAGCGGCTGCGCCGGGTGCGGCACCTCCTGGAGGGCGACGAGATGTTCCTCGCCAACTACGCCGACGTACTCACCGACGCCCCACTGCCGGAGATGATCGACCGGTTCGCGCAGCGCGACGCCGGGGCGTCGATGATGGTGGTGCCGCCGCAGTCCTCGTTCCACTGCGTGGAGCTGGGCGAGGACGGCCTGGTGGGGGGCATCACCGCGGTGAGCGAACTGCCGCTGTGGGAGAACGGCGGCTACTTCGTACTCCGCCAGGAGATCTTCGACCACATACCGGAAAACGGGGACCTGGTCGCTGACGGATGCACCCAACTGGCCAAGCGTGGCCGGCTGGTGGCGCACCAGCACCGCGGTTTTTGGAAGCCGACCGACACCGTGAAGGAGCGGGCCGCGCTCGACGACGCCTACGCCCACGGTGACCGCCCGTGGGCCGTGTGGGAGCGCAGCGGCGCGAGTGCGAGTGCGACCGCGAGCGGGCACGGCGCCGGGGTGAGGACCGCATGATCCGGCTCGGGGCCGGGCGCCTGGACCGGCTCGTCGCGGTGGGCGCGCACTGCGACGACATCGCCATCGGCGCCGGCGGCACGCTGCTGACGCTGTGCCTGGCGCGGCCGGGTATCCGCATCGACGCGCTGGTGCTCTCCGGCGGTGGCAGTGCGCGCGAGCAGGAGGAGCAAGCCGCGCTCGCCGCCTTCTGCCCGGGCGCCGACCTGCGGCTGACCGTGCTCAAGTTGGCGGACGGGCGACTGCCGGCGCAGTGGGACCAGACCAAGGACGCGGTCGAGGAGCTGCGCGGGCAGGGCGAGCCGGATCTCGTGCTGGCCCCGCGCACCGATGACGCGCACCAGGACCACCGCGGCCTGGCGCAGCTGATACCCACCGCATTTCGCGACCACCTCGTGCTCGGCTACGAGATCGTCAAGTGGGACGGCGATCTCGGCCGTCCCACGGCATACCAGCCACTGTCGCCGGAGATCGCCGAACGGAAGGTGCAACTGCTACAGGAGCACTATCCCTCGCAGCGGCACCGGCCCTGGTACGACCGGGAGGCATTCCTCGGTCTTGCCCGCATTCGCGGCATCGAATGCCACGCGCGCTACGCCGAGGCGTTCGCCGTCACCAAACTCACTCTCGACCTGGGGGAATGAACCTTGCGCGTACTGCTGACCGGACACCAGGGGTATCTGGGCACCCTCATGGCACCGGTACTCACCGCCGCCGGACACGAGGTCGTCGGTCTTGACGCCGGCCTGTTCGCCGACTGCGTACTGGGCCCACCGCCCGCTGACCCGCCGGGGCACCGGGTGGACCTGCGCGACATCACGGCCGAACACGTGGCCGGGGTGGACGCCGTGATTCACCTGGCCGCCCTGTCCAACGACCCGCTGGGAGCGCTGGCGCCGGACCTCACCTACGACATCAACCACCATGCGTCCGTGCGGCTGGCCCGGCTGGCCCGCGACGCCGGAGTGCGGCGCTTCCTGTACGCGTCAACCTGCTCGGTCTACGGCGCCGCCGGCAGCGGTGACTCGACGGACTTGGTGACCGAGGACGCCCCGCTGCGCCCGGTGACGCCGTACGCGGAGTCCAAGGTGCGGGTGGAGGACGACCTACACGCGCTGGCCGATGACGACTTCAGCCCGGTGTTCATGCGCAACGCCACCGCCTTCGGCTACTCGCCCCGGCTGCGCGCCGACATCGTGCTGAACAACCTGGTGGGCCACGCCCTGCTGTCCGGCGAGGTGCTGGTGCTCTCCGATGGCACCCCCTGGCGCCCACTGGTGCACGCCGCCGACATCGCACGCGCCTTCGCCGCCGCGCTGATCGCGCCGCAAGAGGCGGTGCACGACCGGGCGTTCAACATCGGCACCGAGGTGAACAACGTCACGGTCGCCGAGATCGCCGAGCAGGTCGCCGATGCGGTGTCCGGCTCGCGGGTGGTGATCACCGGGGAGAACGGTGCCGACCCGCGGTCCTACCGGGTGGACTTCGCCCGGTTCCGCGCCGCGATACCCGGCTTCGACTGCGAGTGGACCGTGCGGCAGGGCGCGCTCGAACTCGCCGACGCCTACCGCAAACACGGGCTGACCCGGGAGGACTTCGAGCAACGCTTCACCCGGCTCGCCGTGTTGCGCGCGGCACTTGAGCAGCAGGGCACCGCCGGCGCCGTTGACGACACCCTGCGGCGGCGCCCATGACCACGGCAGGCGAGCAAATGCACGCGCTGGTGGAGCGGCTGTACCCGCTGTGCCGGAGCATCACCGGCGACGGTGTGCGCGCCACCTTGGAGATCATCGACGAGTACATTCCGCTTCAGGTGCACGAGGTGCCGACCGGGACGCAGGTGCTCGACTGGACGGTGCCGCAAGAGTGGAACATCCGGGACGCGTACGTCGCCGACACCGCCGGCAACCGGGTCGTTGACTTCGCCGCGTCCAGCCTGCACGTGCTCGGCTACAGCGTGCCGGTGTCGGCGACCATGCCGCTGGCCGAACTACGTGAGCACCTGCACACCCTGCCGGACCACCCGACCTGGGTGCCGTACCGCACCAGCTACTACACGCCGCAATGGGGATTTTGCCTGGCCCAGGAGACGTTGGACGCGCTGCCGGACGGCGAGTACGAGGTGCGCATCGACTCCACCCTCGCCGATGGCCACCTCACCTACGCCGAGCACGTGATCCCCGGGCAGGTCCCCGACGAGGTGATCGTCTCCTGCCACGTCTGTCACCCGTCGCTGGCCAACGACAACCTGGCCGGCATCGCGGTGGCGACGTTCTTGGCCCAGGCGCTGGCGAAGACCACCCCGTGGTACACCTACCGGTTCCTGTTCGCGCCCGGCACCATCGGAGCGATCACCTGGCTGGCCCGCAACGCGGAGCGGGTGGAGCATGTCAAGCACGGCCTCGTGCTGGCCTGCGCCGGCGACCCGGGCCAGTTGACGTACAAGCAGAGCAGGCGCGGCGACGCGGAGATCGACCGGGTAACGCAGCACGTGCTGCGCGCATCCGAACGCCCGCACCGCGTCACCGAGTTCACTCCGTACGGCTACGACGAGCGGCAGTTCTGCTCGCCCGGGTTCAATCTCGGCGTGGGCTCGCTCAGCCGGACCCCGTACGCCGGCTATCCCGAATACCACACATCGGCGGACAACGTGGGCTTCGTCTCCCCGCAGGCGATGGCGGACACGCTCGCCGTCTGCAATGAGACGTTCGCCGTCCTTGACCGCAACCGGCGCTACCGCAACCTCAGCCCCTACGGCGAACCGCAGCTGGGCCGGCGCGGGTTGTACGACTCGCTCGGCGGGCGCAGCGACGCGAAGCAGGCCCAGATGGCCATGCTTTGGGTGCTCAACCTCTCCGACGGTGAGCACAGTTTGCTGGACGTCACCGAGCGGTCCGGGCTGCCGTTCGACACCGTCGCCGCTGCGGCCGACGCCCTGCACGGCGCCGGGCTGATCAAGGCGTGACACCGATGACCACCGAGGGGGAGAACACGACGACACCGGCGGCCCCGGCCGAACACGCCCCGCGGGCCGCCAAGCGGGCCATGTTCGGCCGGCTGTCTTGGGGGTTGGCCGACCAAGCGGCCTCCAGCATCAGCAACTTCGCGGTGGGCATCTACGTGGCACGCTCGCTGGGGCTGGCCGCGTTCGGCGTGTTCACCCTGGCATGGGTGACCTACGGCGTGGTGCTCAGCGTCTCGCGCGGGCTGGCCGCCGACCCGCTCGTGGTGCGCTTCAGCGGCGTGTCGGACGCGTCCTGGCGCGGGGCGGTGGCCCGGTCGTCGGGCACCGTGCTCGGCGTCGGTGTCGCCATCGGCGCGGCGTGTGCGCTGGTCGGGCTCGCTGTCGGTGGCCGCGTGGGGTCAGCGTTCGCCGCCCTCGGCGTCGTGCTGCCGGGGCTGCTGCTCCAGGATGCCTGGCGGTACGCGTTCTTCGCCGCCGGCACCGGGCGCAAGGCGTTCATCAACGATGTCGTGTGGGGCGTCGCGCTCGTCCCGGCCATGGTGGTGGCGGCCCGGGTGGGCAGCGTGGCCGCGTTCGTGCTCGCCTGGGGCGCGTCCGCCACGGTGGCCGCGCTGTACGGCTGCTTCCAGTCCGGCATCCGGCCGCACATGGCCGGAGCGCGCCAGTGGCTCCGTGAGCACCGCGACCTCAGCTACCGGTATGTGGTGGAGAACGTCAGCACGAGCGGCGCGAGCCAACTGCGGGCGTACGGGCTCGGTGCGATCGTCGGGATCAGCGCGGTGGGTGTGATTCGGGGCGCCGAGCTCCTGCTCGGCCCGTTCATGGCCGTGCTGATGGGTCTTTCGCTGGTCACCGTCGCGGAGGCGGCACGGGTGGTGCGGCAGGCTCCGCACCAACTCGGCAGGTTCTGCCTCTTGTTGGGCGGGGCGCAGGCCGTCGCCGCGCTACTTTGGGGCGCGGCGCTGCTGCTGGTGCCGGACCGGCTCGGCGAGCTCGTGCTCGGCGACGTCTGGGGCTCCGCATCGGAGCTCATCGTGCCGGCGACGCTCGGCGTCGCGGGCGCCGGCCTTGGCACCGGTGCGGCGGCCGGGCTGCGGGCACTGGGCGCGGCCCGGCGCAGCCTGCGCAGCCAGCTGTTCGCCTCCACCTGTTATGTCGGCGGCGGGCTCGGCGGCGCGGCCTTGGCCGGCACGGTCGGCTCGGCGTGGGGCGTCGCCGCCGCGACCGTGTGCGGCTCCGCCGTGTGGTGGGTGCAGCTGCGGTCCGCCCTGCGCGAACACCACCACTATCCCCTTCGCGAAGTGAGGACGCCATGACCGCTCTTCCCCGGTTGAGCATCGGCCTGCCCGTGTACAACGGCGATGAGTACCTTGCCGAGGCGCTCGACGCCCTGCTGGGCCAGACGTACGAGGACTTCGAGCTGGTCATCTCCGACAACGCCTCGACCGACGGGACCCAGGACATCTGCCGCCGGTACGCGGCGCGCGACGCGCGCATCCGGTACATCCGGTTGCCCCGGAACATCGGCGCCGCGCCGAACCACAACTATGTGTTCACCGAGTGCCGCGGCGAGCTGTTCAAGTGGGCCTCGCACGACGACCTGTACGCCCGGGACCTGCTGCGGCTGTGCGTTCAGGCCCTGGACGAGCGACCGGACGTGATCCTCGCGCACTCCGACCAGGCGGTCATCGACGGCGATGGGCAGGTGAAGGTCCCGTACGAGTACGGGCTCGCCACCGACTCGCCGCACCCGCCGCAGCGGTTCCGCAGCATGCTGTTCGAGCCCGGCGGCGACGACTTCTACGGGGTGATGCGGGCCGACGTGCTGCGCCGGGTCAAGCCGCACAACAGCTACCACCACGCGGACCGCACCTTCGTCGCCGAGATCGGCCTGCACGGGCCCTTCCACCAGGTGCCGGAGTTGCTGTACTTCCGCCGCGACCACCCCACCCGCGCCGAGCGGGCGAACCCGTCCAAGCGCTCCCGGTGCGTCAACTTGGACCCGCGCCGGGCAGGTCCGCTGCACCCGACGCCGCGGCTACTCGCCGAGTACGTGTGGGGCTTCGTCGCAGCGATCCGGCGGGCGCCGTTGTCCCCGGCGGATCGGCGCGCGTGCTATCGCCACCTTGCCGCATGGATGGCCAGCCGGGCCCGGCCGGGCGCCGGCGAGCGGGTCGAGGACCGCGCCCCGGTCGATCCGGCCCTGCTCACCGTCTCCGTCGATGCCCTCGTCGCAGGCCGGGAGGGCAGGCGGACATGACGTCCACGGATGAAACGCCGGCGCGCGTGGGGGTGTTCGGCCTGCTCGGCTCCGGCAACATCGGCAACGACGGGTCGCTGGAGGCCGTGCTCGGGTACCTCCGCGCCGAGCATCCGCAGGCGGTCGTGGACGCGCTGTGCGGCGGACCCGAGGTCGTCGCGGCCCGGTACCGGATTCCCGCGACCCGGCTGCACTGGTACCGCGGGGAGTACCGGACCGCGTCACGTGCAAGCGCGATCGCGGGGAAGGGTCTGGGCAAACTCATCGACGCCTTCCGCACCGCTGCCTGGGTGCGCCGGCACGACGTGGTGATCGTGCCGGGCATGGGCGTACTGGAGGCCACGCTGCCGCTGCGGCCGTGGGGCTTCCCGTACTCGCTGTTCCTGCTCTGCGCATCGGGGCGGCTGTTCGGCACCCGAGTAGCGCTGGTCGGCGTCGGCGCCGCCGCGATCAACCAGCGACCGACCCGGGCCCTGGTGCGCTGGTCGGCGCGACTGGCCACGTACCGCTCCTACCGCGACTCCCTGTCCCGCGACGCGATGCGGGCGATGGGCGTGGACACCGCACGCGACGAGGTGTACCCAGACCTCGCATTCGCCCTGCCGACGCCGCAGGAACGGGATGTCCCCTCCTCGACACCCGTCCAAGAGCTCGGGGAAGCGTCCCCTGACCCAGCTGGCCCGGTATGCGTCGGCGTCATGGCCTTCCACGGCGGCAACGACGACCGCGCCCGGGCCGAGGAGATCTACCGGCGCTACCTCGACGGGACGACCCGCTTCGTCCGCGCGCTGGTCAACGACGGCAGGCCGGTCCGGCTGCTCACCGGCGACGCGGTCGATGCGTCGGTGGTCGCCGCGATCCTCGACGCGGTGGACTCGCCGCTGGTCACCGCTGCCGAGGCGGCCTCGCTGGCCGACCTGATGACGGAGATGGCGGCTGCCGACACCGTGGTGGCTACCCGCTACCACAACCTGGTCTGCGCGCTGAAGGTCGGCACACCGACGCTCGCACTCAGCTATGCGGCGAAGAGCGACGCGCTCATGGCCCAGATGGGTCTTGGGGCGTACTGCCACCCGGCTCGCGAGGTGGACGCCGACCGGCTGCTTGAGCAGTTCCGGGCGCTGGAGCACAGATCGGCGGAGCTACGGCGAACCCTCACCGAGCGGAACCTGGCCACCGCACAGCGCCTCGGGCACCAGTTCACCGCCTTGACCGCGGCCCTGTTCCCGACGACTGACCGCACTCACACCCACACCCACACCCATGCCCTACGGGAGACTCCATGAAGGCGGCCGGAATGCAGGCGACCGAGGTCCCGGCGATCGTCGGCGCGTACCTGTTCGAACCGACGCCCTACGCCGACGAACGCGGCTTCTTCTGCCGCACCTTCGACGCCGACGTGGTCCGCTCGGTGGGCCTGGACCCGGGCACCTTCATCCAGGACAGCGTGTCCCGCTCGGCCCGGGGCGTGCTGCGCGGCCTGCACCTGCGCTCTGGGGCCGGCGAGGCGAAGTTGGTGCGGTGCTCGTACGGAAGGATCTTCGACGTCGTCGTGGACCTGCGAACGGACTCCCCCACCTACCGCAACCGGGCCTTCTTCGAACTGTCCGACGCGACACAGGCGACCCTGTACATCCCGGCGGGATGCGCACACGGCTTCCAGGCGCTGACCGAGACCGCCGACACCTCGTACCGCATCGACCGCCCGCACGATCCGACCGAGGACGTGACGATCGCCTTTGACGACCCGGAGCTCGCCATCCCCTGGCCGCTGCCGGTCACATCAATGTCCCAGCGGGACCGGGAGGCACCAAGCCTCGCCCAGGTCCTGAAGCACAAGGAGAGTTGAGGTCGGCGTGGACACCGAAGACACCGAAGAGTTCCTCCTGCCCCGGTCACAGCTGGCCAACGAACGACTGCACGCCATGATCCCCGGGGGCGCGCACACCTACGCCAAGGGCGACGACCAGTACCCCGAGAACCTGGCCCCGGTCATCAGCCACGGCCGCGGCGCCCACGTGTGGGACGTCGACGGCAACCGCTACCTTGAGTACGGCTCCGGCCTGCGGTCGGTCAGCCTCGGCCACGCCCACCCACGCGTGATCGAGGCGGTCCGGCGCGAACTCGACCGCGGCAGCAACTTCGTCAGGCCCTCCATCGTGGAGGTCGAGGCCGCGGAACTCTTCTTGGCCACCGTGCCGACCGCCGAGATGGTGAAGTTCGCGAAGAACGGCTCCGACGCCACCACCGCCGCGGTACGCCTCGCCCGCGCCGTCACCGGACGCCCGCGGGTGGCCATCTGCGCTGACCATCCGTTCTTCTCCGTTGACGACTGGTTCATCGGCACCACGCCGATGTCCGCCGGTATTCCGGCGGCGACCACCGAGCTCACCGTGGCATTCCCTTACGGGGACCTGGCCGCCACGGAGGAGTTGCTCACCCGCCACCAGGGCCAGATCGCCTGCCTGATCCTCGAACCCGCCACCCACGCCGAGCCTCCCCCAAGCCCTCAACTCCTCCCCCAGCCTTCGGCGGTAAAGCCCCCCCAAAACGGGGGAGACCTCACCGCCGGATACCTCGCCGGTCTGCGCGAGCTGGCCGACCGGCACGGCTGCGTACTGATCTTCGACGAGATGATCACCGGCTTCCGCTGGTCCGAGGCGGGCGCTCAGGGCCTGTACGGCGTCGTCCCCGACCTCTCCACGTTCGGCAAGGCGCTGGGCAACGGGTTCGCCGTCTCCGCGCTGGCCGGGCGCCGCGAACTCATGGAACGGGGCGGGCTGCGCCACTCCCGCGACCGGGTGTTCCTTCTGTCCACCACACACGGTGCGGAAACCCACTCGTTGGCCGCCGCGATGGCCGTGCTCACCACCTACGTCGAGGAAGGCATCACCGCGCGGCTGCACGCCCTCGGCGAGCGGTTGGCCGCCGGGGTGCGCGACGCCGCGGCCGGCATGGGCGTCGGCGACCACATCGTCGTCCGGGGCCGAGCCAGCAACCTCGTCTTCGCCACCCTCGATGAGAACCGGCAGCCGTCACAGCAGTACCGCACCCTGTTCCTGCGCCAACTCCTCGCGAATGGGGTGCTCGCCCCGTCGTTCGTGGTGAGCAGCGCGCTCAGCGACGCCGACATCGACCGCACCATCGACGTGGTGGCCCAGGCATGCGCGGTGTACCGCAAGGCACTGGACGCCGCTGACCCCACCCCCTGGCTGGGCGGCCGACCGGTGAAACCCGCATTTCGCCGCCTGGCGTGATGCGCAGTCAGCGACGCTGCTGCTGACCGGCGTCAACGCTCCCATCGACGAGCCGGTCAGCCGTCCGGTCGATCAGCCAGGCGGTCGCCGGTACCACCGCCAGCGCGGTGCACCAGCCGCCCAGGACGTCGGTGGGGTAGTGCGCGCCCAAAGCGACCTGCGCCCAGCCCATGGCGGCGCCGGCAACCAACGCCGCTGCGAACACGAGTAACGTGCCAGCCGTCCGGCCAAGGCTGAGCCGGCCGGCCGCGAACAGCGCCAGTACAAGGGCGAGCGCGGTAAGGAAGGCGGTGTGTCCGCTCGGGTAGGACAGGTGCCCGTCGTGGATGGTGCGTCCCACCAGGGGCTTGAGCAGCTTCGTCGTCCCCACCGCCATGCCGACGCCGGCAACGATGAGCACCGCGGCGCGAGGTCGCCGAAGCAGCAGGCAGCACGGCACGGCGGTCCCGACCAGCAGCGCCGCTCCGACGGGCTCCCCCAGGAAGTCCGTGGCCAAGGCGAAGTGCCGCCACGGCGACCCCACATCGCCCACCGCCGACTGCACCCACGCGTCCACCGTGCCGGGCCGGCTGTGGCCGGCGTACAAGGCCCCGAGTATGACGACCATCAGCGTGGCGAGGGCCGCCATCAGCCCGAGCCACGCGCGCAGCGACGGGGGCAGCACAGCGGGCTCCGGCCGGCCGCTCACCCGCCCACCGCGTCCGCTAGGCCCCATCCGAGACACGGACAAGCTCGCACACCGTCGCAGAGCATCCGGCAGCTGCGCTGCACCTCCCCCTCCAACCTGGGCCGTTAACGCCCTGTCATCCACCGCTACCGCGATGCCACGTTCCAAGAACTGCCCGCTGCCGCCCGCCGACAAGGCGGGATCGTCAGACCGTACGCTCTGCGCGGCTGGACCGAGCGAGATCGCCGATACGGCAAGCGCGAACTGTGCCTGGCCGACAACCCTTCCCGGCCAAGCGATCCAACGCCACTGAGGCTGGTTCACCGTCCCTCCGGCTTCTGCTGGCGCCGACTCCCCGCCAATCCCGGCTCACCCGCCGGGAGTTCGCGACCTTGGGTGCGGCGAACCGTTGTGCTTGCCGTGCAAGACCATGTGCGGCCCGATGTCTGGTCGGCAGAGTTGGCAGAGGCAGGGCCGCGTCGCGATGGACTGGAGCACGATCCGGAACGAACGGCCTCCCTCACGGCCCCAGCCGTGATCGGCCTCGCCGAGGGCAGTGACTCAGCAGGCTGCTTTGGCGGGGGCCTGCGTGGGCGTCAGCAGGTGTCCCATGGCAGCGAGAACCGACGGCTCGACGCGGTAGTACACCCAGGTGCCACGCCGCTCGGAGAGCAGGAGACCCGCTTCCTTGAGCTTTTTCAAGTGGTGGGAAACGGTCGGCTGGGAAACGCCCACATTGGCGATGTCGCACACGCAGGCCTCACTGTCCGGGTGTGAGGCCACCTTGGAGAACAGGCGTAGCCGAACCGGGTCGCCCAGGGCCTTGAACATGGCGGCCGTGAGTTCGGCCTCCTCCACCGTGAGTTCCCGCTCGGTCAGGGCCGGGCAGCACGGCTGGGCCGAGAGCACGGCTACCTTCTCCTGATGATTTGACCCACCCCCGGCGTGCCACCACCGAGGCGGCCCTGCGGCGCGGCATCGAACGCGGCGACATCCGGGCCGACGCCGACATCGACCTACTGCTCGACCTCCTCGCGGCCTCCACCTACCACCGCGTCCTCTTCGGCCACCGACCGGTCACCGACCAACTGGCGCACGACGTAGTCATGACCGTCCTGGACGGCGCGGCAACCCCGCGCTGGCGCGACCACTACCGCCAGCAACACCACGCATAGCGCCCGGGAGCGGGAGTCTGCCGGCTCGGCGATGCGGTCACCGACCGGGTGCGCTGCTCTCAGACTTTGGCCCGTCCGTCCGCCCGCCCGCCCGCCCGCCCACCTGCCCACGCGGGAGGGCCGCGCGATGGACGTACCCGGCACCGGGGCGACGCGGGGATGATGTGCGGGAGAGCTCACCGGTACGAGACACCTAGCGAGGACAGCGTGCCCATCGCCTCCGCCTCCTTTCAACTCCACCCGGGGGCGCCCGACTCCCCCGTACTCCTCCACGTCCCGCACTCCTCCCGTACCCTGCCCGCCGAGGTCCGCGCCGGGATCGTGCTGGACGACCGGGAGCTGGCGGCGGAGCTGGACCACATCACCGATGCGCACACGGCGCAGATCGCCGCCCGCGCGGCCGAGGCAACGCCCCGCGTCCCCTGGCGGTTCGTCAACCAGCTCTCCCGCCTGGCCATCGACCCCGAGCGCTTCCCCGACGAGCGCGAGGAGATGCTGAGCCGGGGCATGGGCGCGGTCTACACCCGCACCACGCACCGAGCGCTCCTGCGCCCGGCCGACTTCAACGGGCAACCGCTGATCGAGCGCTACTTCCACCCGTACGCGGAGGCGATGACGGCCGCCGTGGCCGAGCGGCTGGCAGCGGTCGGGCGCGCGGTGATCATCGACGTCCACTCGTACCCGACCAGGCCCCTGCCGTACGAGTTGCACGGCGCGGGCCCGCGCCCGCCGATCTGCCTCGGCACGGACGCCTTCCACACGCCGGCGCCGCTGCTGGCCGCGGCGCGGCAGGCGTTCGCGGGGTTCGGCGGCGTCGGCCTGGACAGCCCGTTCGCGGGGGCGTACGTGCCGCTGCGGTACTACGGGAAGGACGCGGGGGTCAGCGCGCTCATGGTGGAGATCCGGCGTGACCTCTACATGGACGAGCCGGGCGGGCCCGCGGGCCCCGGCCTCGACACGCTGGCGCGGGCGCTGGCCGACCTCGTCGCGCGCGTACCCGCCTAACGGGCCGAGGCCGTCTCAGCGCCCCCGCCACGGTCACAGAGCACGCCGGACCGGCGGGCCCGTGCCCGCTTTGCGGGTGTTGCGCGGGCCCCCGTCCGCGGGGGTCTGCGGGTGCCCGCAGGTGCCCGCGTGGCGGACGCGTGGCGGACGCGTTCGCCACGCGGGCAGCTGTCAGCAGCAGGTCATGCGGCGTTCGGGCCGACGTCCGCCGGGGTGAGGGGGCCGCGGACGGGGGCCAGCGTCGTGTACTGGTCCGCGCCGACGTCACGCTTGTCACCACGCGCGTGGCCGTCGATGTCGTCGGCCACGGCCTGACTCCTCAGCGTGGCCGCGCCGATCGCCGGGCTGCCGGCCGAGAGTCGGTGGATGCCATCGGAGCCCTTGCGCAGCAGGGGGTTGGCCCGGGTGTGGCCGCTGGAGGGGATGGTGCCGTTGGACGCCGCGCCCCACAAGATGTTGCCCTGCCAGGTGAAGCCCGTGGTCTTCTGCATCGCGACCAGGCTGCCTGCGTCGCCCACCAGGAGGTTGTCGGCGACGACCACGTCGCGGGGTTCGTAGGTCCGGCTTTCACCCGAGAGCGTGCTGCGGTTGTTCAGCAGGGTGTTGTGCACGATCACCGCGCGATCGCACGCGTCCTTGCCTCGCCGCTCCTCTTCGTTCTCGTTGGTGTGGTGGTCGCGCGTGCTGCCGCTGCCGATCACCAGGGCCTGTGCCGTCAGGCCGCTGAGGTAGTTGTTGACGACCAGGTGGTCGTTGCCGTAGACGCGCACCCCGTCGGCCCCGCCGATCAGGTAGTTGCCCTCCACGGTGGAGCGGTTGCCGTGGCGCAGCACGATGCCGCCTCGGCTGTTGCGGATCGTGTTGTACCGGACGGTGTTGTCCGACGACTTCACCGAGATGGCCTCGGGGTCCCCGTCGCACCGCTCGAACAGGTTGTACTCCACGAACGCCTTGGCGCTGGACAGCGCCTTCTCGCTGACGCCCAGGCGGATCGACTCGCCGCCGTTGTCGCCGCTGAAGCTGTGGTCGGAGAAGTGGTTCCGGAAGACGTGCAGCCCCTGGGCCATGGTGGTCGGGTCCGGCCCGTCCACGACGATGAAGATGCCCGCGGTGGTCTTGTGGTGGAAGTGGTTCCGGTCGATCTTGACGTTGTCGCCGCGTACGACCACCCAGTAGAGCTTGGTGATGTCGGCCAACTGGAAGTCGTTGCGGGTCAGTCGGATGTGCTGGCAACTCGCCGGGATCTCCAGGCCCGTGGACTGCCGGAAGGCGAAGCCGCTGACGATGATGTTGCTCGACTTGTCGAAGACGAAGCCGCGCTCGCCCTTGAGCACCACGCCCCCGCGGGACTCCGCGGTGATGGTGATGGGCGCGCTGGCCGTACCGTTCTTGCCGGAGACGTTGATGGCGCCCCCCGCGGGGACGGTGTACGTGCCGTTGGCCACGACGATGCGGGCGCCGGGTGCCGCGCGGTTGATCTCGTTCTGGAGTTCCTTCAGGAATGTGATCGGCGCCGCCGACGCGCTGGTCGGCAACACGGTGGTGAGGGCCGCGCCCAAGACGGTACCGGCGAGAAACGTGCGTCTGTGCATGATGCCTCCTGAGGGAACGGGGTGGTGCTGGGCCGACGCGTGGTCACCCCCGCCCCTGAGCGGTGGAGAAGGTGCGGTGAGCGGCCGGGTGCGAGAGCACGTCACCCGGCGCGGCTCCCGCGCCGGGCGGTCGCGCCCTGCGTACCCACAGCTTCGGGCCTGGCTCTGCCGTCGCGCTGTCGCGCCGCTAACGCGCGCGACATTCCCGGATGAGTGAGGCCACCTCACGGGCTCCGACGCGGTACGCACCCCACGCGCGCGGCGAGCTGCACGCGGACCGCGAGTTGCAGCACGGTGCCTGGCGGGTCAGTACGGATGCTTGTCTGGCTTGTGTTTCCACGCCTGGTAGGCGGTGGCGCCGAGGTCGGGGGAAATCTGCCGGATCGGGATGAGGCGCTGGTCGAGCGGCTTGTCGAAGTCCTCGTATTGGTAGGCGTCGCTGAAGCCGATCTCCGCGGTGGCCTGCGGGTCGCAGGAGAAGTAGACGGCATCCAGCCGCGCCCAGTAGATGGCGCTCATGCACATCGGGCACGGCGCGCCGTTGGTGTAGATCTCGCACCCCTTGAGCATGCGGGCCCGCTCCGGCAGGGGGTCGGGTGATCCTTCCTCGCGCGAAATGGGCTTGAGGGTGCTGTCGTTCTGGCGGCTCTGGGCGATCGACGGGGCTGAGGGGTTGAGGACCTGGACGGCCTTGCGAATGGCCTCGACCTCCCCGTGCGCGGTGGGGTCTCCGGTCAGCAGGACCCGGTTCTGCCCCCGGGCGATGATTTCCCCGTCGCGGGTGATGACCGCCCCGAACGGGCCGCCCCAATTGTTCTCCACCGATTCCATGGCCAACCGCGTGGCCTCGGCCATAAATATCAGGCTCTTTGGCATGCCCCGTCCCCGTCCCGGCCCGCTTGGCCCGTCGCACAGTTCACCATTCATTCCCTTTGCGGCGATACGACCCAAGGGCGGATGGCAGCCTCGTCCACCCGCCCCGACCTGGGAGGAGCAGACATCCGCGACCACCGCCCGCGCTCGTGCCACCCCGGCCGAGTCGCCCGCCTCATGTGTCCGAAACCCACTTCGCCGCACCGGCTCGTAGGGGCTCGTCACCGGCGCTCGGTCAACGAACGCGGTACCTCCGCACCTCGGCACGCCCTCAACCGAGGGGTGGCCTATGCCCGAGGCAGGGGCCAGAGTTCACCGTGCTCTGTACAAGCTGTCGAAACTCGGGAGGAAAAGGTGTCCGTACGACCGTATGTGATGGCCATTGCCGCGCTCGGGCTGCTCGGTGCCGCGGCCGGCGCCACGCAGGCCGCACCGTTCCACGAGAACGCCTCGACCAGCACGTCAAAGCCCACCAGCACGGCTCGCAGCATCGACGACGGGAGCTTTGAGTACCCCACCGCGCCAGCGAACAGCTTCACCAACGTCACGACGGGCCAGCCCATAGGCCCATGGACCGTCAGCAGCGGAAACGTGGACCACATCGGGCGCGGGCTGTGGCAGGCAGCGGAGCGGCACCAGTCCGTTGACCTCAACGGCCAGTCCCCGGGCACGGTGACCCAGACGTTCCCGACCACTCCGGGCACCACGTACGCCATCACGTACGCCCTCGCCGGCAACTACGCCGGGGGTCCGGCGGTCAAGACGGGTCGCGTCCTGGTCGACGGGCAAGGCATCCAGGACTTCACCTTCGACATCACGGGCAAGACCGCCACGGACATGGGTTACGTGGGCCGCCACGTCACCTTCGTCGCCCGCTCCACCTCCACGACCCTGTCCTTCGCCAGCACCACGCCCAGCAGCGCCCACGGGCCGGTGATCGACGACGTGGTCGTCCGGGCCTCCTGCTGCTCTTGCGGATGCAACCGGGGAGCCACCGGAAAGCAGTGACCCAGCCTCTCGCGGCCCCGTCACCACCGGGGCCGCGAGAGCGCCACTGATCAGCGCGACAACGCGGGGCCCCAGCTTCTGACGCGCATGCGTCGGTCGCTGGGGCCCCGCCCCGCGGGCTCACTTGAAGAGTACGGGTGACGGCCAGCGGGCGCACCGACCCACAAAGGGGCCACGACGGGCCACGACGGGGCACAGCGAGGCCCGAGCACGACCTAGGATCTCGGCCTCAGCCGTCCCTCGGGCAGGCGATTGCCCGCGAAGGCTGGGCCACGAGCCTGGCCAGTCACCGAATAGGACAGCCGCGCTTGGTCGTTGAGCCTGACTAATGCATCGCCTCGGCAGAGCCCTCCGGGCCGCTCGCACGGCTGGGCGGCCTGCCGAAGCTTCGTTGGGTCCCGTGAGTCGCCGGCGCGATCGCGTCCAACCTGCTTCGCAAGTGGGCGCGTTCGGGTTCGGTGCCGGCAAGCTCCAGGGCCCTTCGGTAGGCCTCAGCGGCCTCCGGTAGCCGGCCGAGCCGATGCAGCAGGTCCCCCCGGGCGGCCGGGTACGGGTGGTAGGTCTGGAGCTGCCGTTCGTCGGCCAGGCCGTCGAGCAGCGCCAGACCGGCCAGCGGCCCGTCACGCATCGCCACCGCCACCGCCCGGTTGAGCGCCACAACGGGGGAGGGAGTGAGCGCGAGCAGCACGTCGTAGAGCGCCACCAGTTGCGGCCAGTCGGTGGTGGCGAGGTCGGCAGCCTCGTCGTGCAGGGCGGCGATGGCGGCCTGCACGCCGTACGGCCCGGGTGGTCCGCCCCGCAGCGCGCACACCACCAGGTCCCGGCCTTCCTCGATCATCGGGCGGTCCCAGCGGGTGCGGTCCTGATCGTCGAGCAGGACGAGCGCGCCATCCGGGCCGGTCCGGGCCTCGCGCCGGGCGTGGACCAGCAGCATCAGTGCGAGTAGCCCCGCGACCTCGCGCTCGGCGGGCAGCAGGCGGCGCAAAATCCGCGCCAACCGGATGGCCTCCCCCGCCAGGTCAAGCCGCTGCAACGCCGGGCCCGAGCTGGCCGCGTACCCCTCGGTGAAGACCGAGTAGAGGACCTGGAGCACCCCGGGCAGGCGCTCGGGCAACTCGTCGGCGCCCGGCACCCGGAACGGGATGCGCGCCTCGCGGATCTTCTTCTTGGCCCGCACGATCCGTTGGGCCATCGTCGCAGGTGGCACGAGGAAGGCTCGCGCGACCTCGGGCGTCGTCAGGCCGGCCAGGCAGCGCAGGGTGATCGCGACACGGTCCTCGGCGGCGAGTGCGGGGTGGGAGCAGGTGAAGAACATCTGCAACCGCTCGTCGGGCAGGTCGCCGCCGGCGTCGGCGGGGGGCGCGGGGTCCGCACGCTCCATCTCCGTCTGCAAGATGGCCAGGCGCGCCGCGTACGCCTGGTCGCGCCGCAGGCGGTCGACGGCCTTGCGGCGCGCCGTGGTCAGCAGCCATGCCCCGGGCTTCGCGGGGACCCCTGCGCCCGGCCAGTGCACCAGTGCCGCTTCGACGGCCTCGGAGGTGACCTCCTCGGCCAGGTCGAGGTCGCCGAAGCGGCGGACGAGGGAGGCGAGCAGCCGACCGCGCTCTTCCCGAAACACCGCTTCCACGGACGCCCGCGCGGGAGACTGCTGGGAGGTTGCAACCGGTGTGCCGAACTCGGCACGCTGCTCGTCTCCCATGATCAGGCGTCGAAGTCGGCGATCGGGCGCACCACGATCGATCCGCTGCCGCGCGCACCGGGACAGCGTGCGGCCCAGTCGAGCGCGACGTCCAAGTCGGGCACGTCGATGACGTAGAAGCCGCCGAGGACCTCGCGCGTCTCCGCGAACGGCCCGTCGGTGATGGTTCGCTTGCCGTCCTCGCCCACCCGTACCGCGGTGGCGGTGACCAGGTCGGCAAGCGACTCCCCGGACACGAAGATCCCCGCGTCCTTGACCTCCTTGTCGTAGGCCATCCAGTCCTCGACGGTGCACTCGGCGGCCCCGCCGCTCTCCCCGATCGCGCCAGCGTTGATCAGCAGCATGTACTTCATGGTCCGACTCCTTCAGGTCCCGTGGTCTCTTCGCGCGGCGAGTCGCCGTACACCTAGACGACGAACGGGCAGCGGCCCGATCGACACTGCTGCGAAGATTTTTTCTCCGCACGTTTTCGACTCCGTAGCGGGCGGCTCACACCGAGCCGCCCGGCCCACCTGGCCCACCTGGCGGTGGTACGACCGTTGCGCGCCGGCGTTGGGGCTCCAGTCGCCCGGCCAGGCGGTCCTCGTTGGCGAGGTGGAGGGTGCGGACCCGGTCGATGACGTCGAGTCCGTGGAAGTGGGGCGGACCTGGACGGAGCGACGGTCATGGGGAGAGTTCCGCCAGGGCCGGGGCTGGCTCCGTCGCCTCCCGCCCCGGTGCCCTGCTCCGTCTGGCGGGGCGCGGCACCGCCGGCGGGTTCGGGTCACGGACGTATGGTTTGGCCCTGCAGTGCGCCTTCCACGGCCTCCACATACGCACGGGCCACCTCGGAGACGGGAGTGCCGTCAGCCGGGTCGGCCCCCATGCCTTCCAGAGTCTCCTTGATCCACCCCGGACTGATGAGGTTGATGCGCAGGTTACGCGGCAACTCAGCGGCCACATTGGCGACGAAGCCCTCCAGACCGGAGTTGATGAGAGCGCCCAGCGACCCGCCCGCAAGCGGAGCGGAGAAGGTGCCTCCCGTCAGGGTGATGGAACCGCCGTCCCGTAGATGACGCACGGCTCGCCGAGCCAGCGCGACCTGTCCCAGGAGCTTGCCCCGCACTCCGTCCGCGATCTCGTCGTCCGTCACCGCCGCCACATCCACTAGCGGGCCACTGGCGGCGCAGCACACCACCGCGCCCAAGTCCGACACCTCGGTGAAGAGCGTGTCGAGGGAGGAGGGATCTTCCAGGTCAACCTTGAGCGGACCACTGCGTGAAGCCCCCACGACCTGGTGAGAAGCCTCCAGCGCGCTGACAACAGCACGGCCGACCATTCCGGTCGCCCCAATCACAAGTACCTTCATGCCACCGATCATGTCAGCGGCGGCACTCCCCGCACCCGCGATTACCGCCCTGGGCCGACCGGCCGACAGGGCCTCCACCAGCCGTCTGAGCCACGAGACTTACGCTGTCCGCCCCGCCGCACGGTAGGGCGGGATGGCAGCCGTCACGGCGTACGGTCGCGGCCGTCGCGCGGGGCGAAGGCTTGGATGGCGTCCGCGTCGGTGGCGCGGGCGTGGAGGAAGTAGTCGGCCCACTCGGCGGCTTCGGGGTAGGACGAGTCCTGGCTGACCTGGGTGGCGGCGGCTTCTACGTCAAAGTGCGTGGTGCGCAGTTCGACACCCGGGCCCAGCAGGGCCCAATGCGCTCCGGCCCTCCCGTAGGGCATGCCGACGCTGCCGGGGTTGATCACGAGGCGGCCGTGCGCGAGTCGGACGAACGGCATGTGCGTATGGCCGCAGACCACGGTGCGGAGGTCGGCGTCGAGTCCGCTGAAGACCTCCTGCCAACGGTCGAGTCGGGTGTCAACCAGGACGACCTCCTCGTCGTCGCGGGGCGTGGCATGGCAGAACAGCACCTGGCCCAGGCCGCGCACGGGGAGGGCGAGCCGCTGCGGCAGGGAGCCGAGCAGGTCGAGGTGGTCCGCGCGCAGTTGTTCGGCCGCCCAGGGAGCGATCGGGTCGGGGATCGTGGCGCGTTGCCCTCGGCGGTATTCGAGCAACTCGCGATCGGCGTTGCCGCTGATCCATGCGACGCGGTCACCGAGACCCACGAGCAGGTCGAGAACCCGCGTCGGCTGCGGCCCCGCGGCGATGTCGCCGGTGAGCACGATGCGATCGGCGGCGCTCACCTCTGGTTCGGCGAGCACCGCTTCCAGGGCAGGCAGGACCCCGTGGATGTCGGACAGGACGGCCACCCGGTTCAGCATGGTCACCACTGTGCGGTGTGGGTGGCCAGGAGGCCAGGTCGTTTCGCCTGACGCGTATCTCACGCCCTCCGAAGGAGCAGGGTGGTGTCTGCGGGGGTCGAAGCCGGCGCGCAGTGGCCGAGCTCGCGGGTTCGCGGACCTGCGGGCGCGGGAGAGCCCAGCCGCCCCGAAGCCGCTGACCGACGCTGACCGACGAAGAGGTCAGGGGCTGGCGATGAGTACGCCGAGCTGCCTGGCGAGCCATGGTCTGCGGCCACTGGCTCGCAGGTGGCCGCGCGCGATCGCCTTCCAGATCGGCGAGCGCCGAAAGGAGACCAACAAGAACGCGGTCGGGGTCGCCGTGATCTTGCAGTCGTAGCCGCGGGGTGGAGCATCGCGGGTCACCGTCATCGTCTCGTCCTCGACGACGACCGCCAGCCGCGGGCCACCCTTGATGGCAAGGTCGAACGCGATGCTGACGCCCCGGGCCTTCGCCTTGTGCAAAGCCATGCTCATCATCGTCGGCATCGACTGCCCGATCACCAGGCGCGCGTCGTCCGCGCTGATCGGCCAGGGGAGTCCGGCGCCGCGCGCGATGTCCAGACCGTGCACGAGGGTCTCACTCAGCACGAGTCCCGTCGCGGTCGCCACGGTGATCTCCTGTCCGAGCCAGGGCGCGGCGACGAGTGCATCCGCGGCAAGGCTTTCGGTCACCCGGAGGAACATCTCGCCCCGCTCGGCGAGGAACTCGCCTAGGTGAGCGCGTTCTTGGCCGTGGAACATCTCGATGGACGCGGCGTTCACGGTTGCGATGCGCTCGGCGAACGGCTCATCGCCCTGCGGCAGGATCTGATCCCACTCCACGGGCTCGTCGGCGCAGGCGATGGAGTGGTACGCGAGGTACACGGCGCCCAGGTGCGCGCCGACATCCCCCACCGACCACACCGGGACGCCCGACGCCGCGTCCACATCCCGTACATCGCGCAGCAGCCGGACCACCCTTGGGATCGCGACACCCAGCGCGGCACGGGTCTTCGCGTGCTCGGCGACGGGATCGAAGTGCGTGACGGCACCCATGCCACTCCCCCATGCTGCGGTCGGGCCCGCAGATTACCGCCGGGTAGCGCGGTTGCGATAGTTGTCTGCCCATACCCGGGTGGCGCCGATCGGCCTGCTCCGGGAGGCCGCCCGCCGCCGCGCTACGGCCCCTCCCTCACCGAGGTCACCGAGGTCCACCGAGGTCACCGCGCCCTGCGTACCAGGCGCCGGGCCTCCAGCGCGGCCACTTTCACGACCTCCGGCATTCCACGGCGACCACGCTCCTGGAGCAGGGCGTCGAAGTCCTCCCCCGCCAAGGTGAGCACCGCTCTTCCCGCCGAGCAGGCCCCCGCAGTTCGGTCCTGCATGGTGAACAAGGACCGGAGTGACACCAGCCAGCACCTAGTGCGCGTGCTACGCGCCCCTCCACCTGCGTTCTTCGCACATCATCGGCGGTTGGTGTCGTGCGGGTTGCAGTACGCCCACTCGCAGTAGCCCAGGCCCTCGGTGCACTTGCCGTTGAGCTTCCACTGCGGCGAGCTGGGAGGATGTACGGATGGGTGACGAGGGCACACTCAGGCCAATACCGCGGCCCTGTCCCTGACTTGCCCGCCAACACCCCGACCACCGACAGGCGAACGCGCCACCATACGGAGAAAAGTTCAGGAGAACCGATCGGCAATCGGCGGAAAACGAGTGGCGCTCCCGAGGTGCGGCGCCGTGTCGCTGGCCGCCGCCACGCCTTCACTCACCTCCTGCGGGGCGACCGCGCGGCAGTCGGCCCGTCGCCGTCCTGCCTCGGGCGGTGGACATCAGCTCAGGTGAGAGCGGTCGCGGGCCTACGACGAGCGTCGGTCACGCGGCACGAGGACGCCTTCCGCCAGCTCCGGCCTGCGTCGTCGTAAGTGCGGGTGGTGGCGGGCGATCCCGGGTCTCACATGGTGGGTGGCCGAAGTCCGAGCACTGGCCAAGATGTTTATATAAGCGTCACACTCATTTTGCCCCGCGAGCGGCGACGGCGCCGAGCGCTCATCCATGGACCGGGCCCAAGCGAGCCACACCCGTGCTGGAACCGGTGACAGCCGCGCCAGAAAGGCATCCTGTGACGACGCGATCTGACATGCAGCGCGTACTCGGCAACATCTTGGCCGAGACGGAGCAGCGCAACCCCGCCCAACCAGAGTTCCACCAGGCCGTCCACGAGGTTTTGGAGTCCCTAGCGCCGGTGCTCGCAACCCACCCCGCGTACGCCGAGGCCGGGCTCATCGAGCGACTGTGCGAGCCGGAACGCCAGATCATGTTCCGGGTGCCGTGGCAGGACGACCGCGGGCGGGTGCACGTCAACCGGGGTTTTCGAGTTGAGTTCAACAGCGCGCTCGGCCCGTACAAGGGCGGCCTGCGCTTCCACTCGTCGGTCAACCTCGGGGTCATCAAGTTCCTGGGCTTCGAGCAGATCTTCAAGAACGCGCTGACCGGTCTCGGCATCGGGGGCGGCAAGGGCGGCAGCGACTTCGACCCACACGGGCGCAGCGACGCCGAGGTCATGCGGTTTTGCCAATCCTTCATGACGGAGCTGTACCGGCACATCGGCGAGCACACCGATGTGCCGGCGGGCGACATCGGCGTCGGCGGCCGGGAGATCGGCTATCTCTTCGGCCAGTACCGACGCATCACCAACCGCTGGGAGGCCGGTGTCCTCACCGGCAAGGGCCAGGGTTGGGGCGGCTCCCTGATCCGCCCCGAGGCAACCGGGTACGGCAATGTGCTGTTCGCCGGAGCGATGCTGCACGAGCGCGGCGAGGACTTTGAAGGGCAGACGGTGGTGGTCTCGGGCTCCGGCAACGTCGCGATCCACACCATCGCGAAGCTGCGCGCACTCGGTGCAAACCCCGTGACGTGTTCGGATTCCTCCGGGTATGTCGTGGACGAGAAGGGCATCGAGGTAGAGCTGCTCCAGCAGATCAAGGAGGTTGAGCGGGGTCGCGTGGACACCTACGCCGAGCGCCGGGGCGCTTCCGCCCGCTTCGTGCCAGGCGGGCGCGTCTGGGACGTCCCCGCCGATGTCGCACTGCCATCGGCCACACAAAACGAGCTGGACGAGGACGCCGCCGCCGCGCTGATCCGCAACGGTGTGAAGGCGGTCTCCGAAGGCGCGAACATGCCAACGACGCCCGCGGCCGTCCACCTATTTCAACAGGCCGGTGTCGCCTTCGGTCCCGGCAAGGCAGCCAACGCGGGCGGCGTCGCGGTCAGTGCGCTGGAGATGGCACAAAACCACGCCCGTACCTCGTGGACGGCACAACGAGTCGAAGACGAACTGACACACATCATGAACGACATCCACGCCACCTGCCATGAAACCGCCGAGCGCTACGGCGCCCCCGGCAACTACGTGACAGGCGCCAACATCGCAGGCTTCGAACGGGTCGCCAACGCGATGCTGGCTCAGGGCATCATCTGACACCGATACCCCGGCATTCTCCGACGGTGTCGTGCCAACCGACGGGCCCGTGTCGGCCGCGCCCCGAGCGAACGAGGTTCGGTGCCTGGCCGACGCGAGGGCTCGCCCTTGAGTAATTTCGGTCAGCCGGGACGACTCAGCCGCACGCTCCGGTGGGCATGGTCGAGCCTCGGCCCGCTGAGCGAGCGACAACGGCTGCCCGCCCACGCGGATGTCAGCCTTCAGCGTGTGCGCGACCTCTGTCGGCGCAGGGTGTGGTTTCAGGCCCACAGGGCCGCGTCCCCGAACACCCGCCGCGCGTAGACGTCGCGTACGGCGTCTTTGTCGCGAGTGCCCACGGCGGTCGGCGGTACGGCAGGCCGGCGCTTCCCGGCCGGTCCGGCGGCCCCGCGTGGGGCGGGCAGCGGGGCGTTAGCCAGGCGTGAGTGATGGCGTGCAGAGCTGGCGCGGTGTCACGGTCGGGCCTCGCGGTTGCCCGGACGCGGGGCCGGAGCGGTGCCCAAGCCCTCCGGTGCGGGGCCGAGCTCGAAGGACCGACGCGTGAGCCCACGCCGTCCGCTTCGGCGGTGGGCGATGACGTCGTGCTGTCCGTGACGCGATGGGCGCGGAGGATGCCCCAACCCACCGGCGCCGCGGCCAAGGCCGTGAGCGTGAGGCCAGCCCAGGTGCCCGCCTCACGGAGCACGGGCGTCTTCGCAAGGTGGAGTTGCGCTGGCGGGAACTCTGCGGCAACCCGGACTCGACGTCCGAGGAGATGCCGATCTCGCCGTCTCGGTGGCCTAGTTGTCGGCCGCGACGACACCTCACCCTCTCGGCTGGGACCCCTGGTTAGCGTCCGCTTCGAGTTCGCACGGAACCGAGAGTTCGCACTGAACCAAGCGACTCGCCCCACTTGCCGGTAGGCAACCAAGACCATCGCCGCCTACTGGTGGGCGCGCTGGCTCCGGCGTCATCACCCGGCTCATCGAGACCATGCGACGTCGCCTCGCTCCGGCCGTTCGGCCGAAACCACCGACAGTCCAATCGACCAAAATCGTGAAGCCTCACGCTGTCCGCGAAAGGAAACACACGACATGAACGTCCCGAACCGCATCACCGACCGCCCCGAGCGCCAGATGTTGGAATACATGCTCGACCACACTCGGGCCGAACTGATCGACACGGTGCGTGGCTTATCCGAAACGGAGTCCCGCCGCCGTCTCGTCGTGTCCCGGACGACATCGATCGGTCTGGTCAAACACGCTGCGTTCGCGGAACGCAAATGGTTCCAGCACATTCTGGGCGGCTTGCCGGAATCCGAATGCGACGGTGCGATGGTGGGCGAAGCCAGTTTCGAGGTCAGCGACGACGAAACGGTCGCCGACGTGATCGCCGAGTTCGAGCGCGCCAGCGACCGAGCACGGGCGATTGCCGCTGACGTCGGCCTCGACGCCACCCGACACCATCCAGCCTGTGGCACGGTCAGCCTGCGCTGGATCTACCTACTCATCATCCAGGAATTCGCCCGCCACGCCGGCCACAGCGACATCCTGCGCGAGCAGACCGCCGCCACCCGTCGAACATGAGCCAGCCGTTCAAACCCCGCCCAGCCAGCCGCATCTGCCATGTGACCGACACCCCAATGGATCGAAGCGGCCACTGCAACGGCCGCGATCCCTAGCGTAGTTCGGCGGATTCCCATCACGCGTTGCTGAGGAGAGTTGGCCGACCGCCTGGCCACGCTGGTCAAGCGGGGCGGCCAACGGCTGCGTACGGCGTGCACGCACTGCGGCTGACGCGCCGCGGGCGGGATCGGGTCTCCCACGGACAGGGGCCGCCCTCCATCTCCTTCAGGCGTACGCCCTCGTACGCGACGACGTGATGGACGGACGCCGCAGCGCGCAGACGGCCCCACCCTGCACGTCCAACTCGCCCGTAGGCGCTGGGCCGCAGGCATGCATGGCTCCACCGACCGCGCCCTTCCCCCTACCGCCCCAGCACTCGTCACTCCTGCGAGACCGTGCCTACGGTGATCCGGACTCGTTGGCTTCCCGATCAACGCCATCCTCAACTGGGCGATGGCCACCCAGGCCGGCTTCGCCGCGTTCCTCGACAGCGACGTCAACAACGTCCTCGAAGACATGCTCAACGAGTGGAGCGTGTACCTGGCGAGCCCCGAGCAACCTATGTGCTCGACACGAAGAAGAACCACCGGTTCAGCAAGGAAGCCCTTAACGCGATGCCCAAGTTCGCGAGCACCTTCGAGTGCGGCCCCAAGGCCAAACACTACGGCTTCACGTCCTGGGACGACTTCTTCACGCGCAGATTTCGGAGCGGCGTACGCCCCGTCGCCACGGACCCGAAGACGGTCACCAGCGCTGCCGAGTCCGTCCCCTGTGATCCGCTGAGGCCAGTCAAGGGCGCCGGTCCCCCAACTGGTCCCCGGGAACGGCCAAGGGCCGGTTTCGGATTTCTCCGAAACCGGCCCTGACCTACGACTGTCTCCAGTCGGGACGACAGGATTTGAACCTGCGACCCCTTGACCCCCAGTCAAGTGCGCTACCAAGCTGCGCCACGTCCCGATGCATTCAACGTCGGCGGCGATGTGCCGTCACCTTCGCTGTCGTCGCAGGTCAAGAGCGTACAGCATGGTCGGTCTGAACGCAGTCAGGGCCCCGGCCAGCGCCCCTGGTGCGGCTGTGGGGCACGCGCCCGAGATGCTGCCGCGTGCGGTCCGTGCCCCGTGCCGCCGACGGCTACCCTCGACGGCCATGACGTCGAAGCATGCCGCCTGACGATCGGCGAACTCGCGGCCCGCAGTGGCCTGGCAACCTCCGCGTTGCGCTACTACGAGGAACTCGGACTGATCCACTCCGAACGCACGGTCGGCGGCCAGCGTCGCTTCGCCCGCGCCACGCTCCGCCGGGTCGCTTTCATCCGTGCCGCTCAGCAAGTGGGGCTCTCGCTGGAGGAGGCGGGCGCCGCGCTGGCCCGGCTGCCCGAGGAACGCGCGCCCAACGCGGCTCAGTGGAACTCGGTGGCCCAGGTGTGGAGTCTGCGCATCGATGCGCAGATCGCCGACCTGGAGCGGCTCAAGCGCCGGCTCGCAGGGTGCATCGGCTGCGGATGCCTCTCCCTGCGCAAGTGCGCCCTCTACAACCCGAGCGACGCAGCGGCCGACCACGGCTCGGGCGCCCGCTACCTGCTCGGCGATGCCCCGACCGTGTCGGAGGCGTCGTCCGCCAAGGCCCCGGGCGCCGCCAAGGCACCCGAGGTCGCGCCGGCGCCCGGTGTCCCCAAGTCGTCCTCGCAGCCGCCGGCGCCCTCCTCCTCCCCGGTGGCCCGCGCCTAACACGGCCGGGGCGCCGCCCCCAGCGAGGGGAGCGGCGCCCTGTCGATGCCGAGCCGACCGCCTCCGGCGGCGGCTGGGCCAGTGCCGCCATCGCGGCCCTGGCTTCACTGTGTACGTCGAGCGACGCACGCCATGCGATCCGTACGAAGAGTAACTAATCCCTCACATGCTGCCAGGCTTAAACACATCTTGCTCAATGAGGATCTTGTCGATCCGGGCCTTATCGACTCGGTTGGTCACCTCCTCGACCTCCTGCCGGTCCCGGACGCACTTGGCGAGGGTGAACGTCGAGGTCACCACGAAGACCAGGCCAAGCCCGAGGAAGCTGCGCTCCCACGCCCCAGCGGGCAGCTTGGCGATGCCGATGGCGACAGCGGCGAGCGACAGGCCGAACGAGATCGCGGCCTGCACGAAGAACGCGGTAGTCGTAGGGCGCTGGATGGAAGGTGTCGTCATGCACGTAGCGTCGCCGGACCGTGACCCGGGCGCATGAGTACGCCTACTCAGCTCACCCTGAGTGGCACCACCGCAGCCCGTGCCCCCGCCGCCTGTCCCGAAGATCAACAGCGCGGAAGGGGGGCGCGACCACCCGGTGAAGTGCGGTATCGTTCTCGTGCGCGCTCGGCCGGGGCTCACCCCAGGCCGGACAAGCAATCGGGACGTGGCGCAGCTTGGTAGCGCACTTGACTGGGGGTCAAGGGGTCGCAGGTTCAAATCCTGTCGTCCCGACTGGAGACAGTCGTAGGTCCGGGCCGGTTTCGGAGAAATCCGAAACCGGCCTTTGGCCGTTCCTGGGGACCAGTTGGGGACCGGCGCCCTTGACTGGCCTCAGCGGATCATGTCGATCGGGCACGGGTCATGACGATCGGGCCCGGCAGGGAGCGGGGGGCGCGGAGCACGCTGAGGTGCGCGGAGAGTGCTGCCCCGGCGGCTGTGATCTTGTGTACGTCTGGGTGTAGGTAGCGCTGGGTGGTGGTCAGCGAGCCATGGCCGGCGATCCGCCGCAGGACGTGGACCTGGACACCGGCGTCGGCAAACCAGGTCAGACCGGTGTGCCGGAGATCGTGGCGGCGCGGGTGCTCGTAGCCGAGCTTGGTGACCACGTCATCCCAGCGAGTGGCGACGTGCAGGACCGCGGTGGAGATGCGTCCGCCGCGCGGGCGGGCCGGTGAACAGGCGGGCGTCAAGGTCGGGCCCGGCGGACAGGATGCGCTGGGCGACGAGAGAGCGGATCTCCTCGACGATAGGGACTTTGCGGGCCCGCTTGCCCTTGGTGCCTTTGTCGGTCAGCCCGCCGGGTGCGGGGGGCGTCTGACGCTGCACGGTCCAGTTGAGGTCGCGGGCTGGTGGCGACCAGGCGGAGGGCGCCGAGGCCGGTCGTTGCGGCGGTCACAGCAACAAGCTGGCCTCGGTGACCGCTTCGGGAACCCAGGACGGTGCCGAGGTCGTCCAGTGGACGGACAAGGACAAGCCCAACCAGCAGTTCCGCCTCGGCTGAGACCCCTCCGAAGGTCTCGCCGGCGACCGGCGGGCCTTCACCGTCAGTGCCCGAACCATGTGGGTACGGAATCTGCCGGGCGTGGTGTGACGTGTGCGGCGAGACCTGTCACTTCTCCAGGGGCAACTGATCGCCGGTGGCGCCGATCTCCAGGGATGCGTAGTCGGGGTGGTCGAAGCGGTGGTGGACGTAGATCTGATCCGCCCACGGCGGGTCGAGCGGTGTGAACGCGCGCAGTCCTAGAGCCCGGCCGATCGGCCAGTCAGGGTGAGCGGCATTGAAGTCCGCGATTGCGGCGGCCTCGCCGATCTGCTCGATGGTGCCCGGCAGGTCGTCGAGATAGCAGGTGACCCTTGGCAGCAGATGCTCGTGGCGCGGTCCTCGAAAGAGGTTGAGGGCGGTCGTCGTCGAGGAGCAGTAGTCCAGATCGAGGCTGACGAAGCCGACCGGGTGCTCACGCAGCACGTCCCCACGGGAGCGGAGGTAGTCGGGCAGGGCTACCTTGAGGTCGCCGATCAGCAACTCGGCCGCGCCAAGGCGAGAGCGCAGCCGCTCTTCGTCCATGGTGTAGAAGCCGGGGCCGAACAGGTAGGGCAGATCGCGCGGGTCCTTGGCCGGGGGCATACCGTGGCCGCCGTCGAAGCCGACCACCCGCACCGCTACGCCGGTAGCGGCTGCGTAGTAGCGGGCATGCTCGGCCAGGGCGAGCAGGCCGTTGCCGCCGGCCACCCCGAACTCGACCACGGTGACGCCCCGGTGGCCCAAGCGGGCGGCGAGCTCGGTGGCCCGGCGCACCCCGTAGGCGTAGTGCGGACGCTTCACCAACCCAAACCGGTAGGCCGTATCGTCGCTAACCCCGGGCAGGCGTCTGAGCAGTCGGTTGCGGGCAGCGTGCCGGGTGCCGGACTTCGACCACTCCCACACCGTATCGGCCAGCCCTCCCGCTGGCCTGCGGCCGTAGGGAAGGCCCTTCTGGGCAGTCGTCGGTATCCCTTTGCGCACTACAGTGCTCCCCCTGAACGACGGACAAACGGTCCGTCGCAGCCTCCCCGCCCATGCCCTACGCCCAATCCGGCAAGATTCAGCCAGCACAGATCCGGCCAGTCCTGTTTTCTTGGATCATGGGCGGAGGATAAGCGGTGCCAGGCGAGCCCGCTCCGCATTCGTCAACGCTTGCGGAGAGGATGTCCAGCCGCTCCGGTCCGAGGCCGGCGGTTTGGCCGACCGCCGCCAAACCCTTGAAGCGTCGCCTGGGAGCAGGAGCTTGGTCTTCCCCGCAGTCGGGGGTGCTCGGTTCCCGCGTAACCACCGACCTCGAAGGCCGTTCGACTAGCGTGATCACACCCCGAACTGCGGTCGGTCAGGCACGCAACAGTCCCTCTCCAGCACCCGCCCCGCAGGCTGAACGGGAGGCGATTTGGGGAAGAGTCCCTTCGCTTGCTGCGGGAGGGTCCTCCTTGGCCGACACTCGACGCGATGGCCAGGCAACTGAACAGTCCGTAGACGTCGCGAGGGTACATACCCTGATGTCCCCTCTTCGCCAGATTCACCAGATTCACCAGTGCCAACAACCCTGACGATTCATTGCCGGTGCCAAGAATCTTGGCCAGGCGGGGCCAAGTAGCGTGGCCAGACCATAGGAATGCCCAGTTCACGGGGACCGATTCGTGGCAACTTCCGTGCCCGCTCGCTTGGATGACAAGAAGCTCCCTTGATTGGCCTTGAGCAGGAGGCTCTTTGAGCCGGAGGAGCAGGTGCAGGTTGAATGCCTGCGGCGCCCCTCATGGAAACCTGACGGCGCACTGAGGGCCGCGTTGACATGATTGGCGCATGCTCGTCACACCGCGCCCCGATGTAGACCGGAAAAACATCCAACAGGCCCTCAGCGGCGTCCACATCACCGCGATGGAATCGACCGGACGGTGGCCATCCGGGACCTGGCCGGCTGCGGCGTTCAGTTGCTGACGTGCGATACGAGTCAGCACACCCGGGGTCGCGCCGCCGGGCTGCAAGTGTCCAAAGTGGCGACGAAGGACCCCGGGGCCGAGCCGGACTGGTCGGCCCTGGACGGGTCTGGCCCTGGCGTCCGCACGCAGCGGCGCGCCCGACAGGCCGCAGCCGAGGCTCCCACGGTCAGTTGAGGAACGAAGACCACGGCAGTGACACTGTCGTACACGCTACCTGACGTTAGCTAGCGAAGTAGTGGCACCGCAGTCACGTCCTCGGACCGCGCAGTCCCCAGTCCCGCAGTCCCGCCGTCCCGCCGTCCCGCAGTCCCGCAGCGGATGTCGCTGGCGCTCATGCACAGCATCCACGTAAGACAGCTCGACGTACGGCATCGCAACATCCACTTTGACCAGTGCAGCTACCCACCTCAGCACATCACTCGTATGACTGGGTTCGCTGGTGAGGGACCCAAAACGACGGGGGTTCGCTGTTGGACACCTCGATTCGAAAGCAGCTGTCCTTGGACAGCCAAGTTAGTCCGGTGCGATGCCCTGACCTGGGGCGACTAGGGCGGTTCAGCGCTGGCCGGAACCGCGTGCGCCACCTGCCACGGGCCTCCCTGCCCGCCAGGAGGTCGGCCACGCGACGTCGTCGATCGCCAGCCACGGCGCGGAGGCGACGGCAGTCGGCGTGAGCCCCGTAAACGCCTTCACTTCGCGGTGCAGGTGGGACTGGTCGACGTAACCGCTCTCGGCCGCGACACCGGCGGGAGGGACCCCCGCCGCGAGCAGATGGGCCGCGTGGTCGAACCGCACCAGCTGGGCGGCCCGCTTGGGGGTGACGCCGAGCTGCGCCCGGAAACGCGCCCACAGGCGCTTGCGGCTCCAGCCGACCTCGTCCGCCAGGCCGTCGATACGCATCCGGCCCCTGCTGGCGACCGTCCGCCTCCAGATGTGGACGACCTCCGGATCGACCCGCAGGCCGTCCTCGATCCGTCGGCGGACGGCGTCCGCCGCCATCTCGAACCGCTCGTCCCACGATCCGGCTGTACGCAGCCGCTCCTCGAAGCGCCCGGCGTCGCGGCCCCAGACGTCCGCCAAGGACTCCACGCTCCCGCTGCCCCCGGCCGACGAGCCGAGCACTGTGGCCGCCACACCCGGCTGCAGCCGGATCTGCAGGCACTCGCCCACCAGGCCGGACGCCCGGAGCTCCCCGGGGGCCAGGCCGATCACGACACTGCCGCGTCCGTGCCGCCCCTGCGTGTCGTAGACCAGGCCGTCATCGTCGCTCAGATCGATGAGCAAGGTGACGGACGGATGCGCGACCATCGCGATGTCTACGGGCCCGGGGTCACGGTGGCGGAATCCGGCCATGCTGATGCCCGGCAGCCGGTCCGAAGGCTCCGGTACTGCGATGTCAACGCCCGACCACGCGGGTGGCACGCCCTGCGACAACACGACCCCAGTCTAGGCCGGGCCTGCCGGCGGGGTTCCGGCGCACAGGGTCGCGAAGTCCAGCAGCAGCCGACCCACCGGCTCGGGCGCTTCCAGCATGGGCATGTGCCCAACGCCCGGCAGCATCTCGACCCGCACGCCCGGCACGACGTCGTACTGGCGCGCCGACGCCGGATTCCACCGGGGATCGGCGGCGCCGAAGACCACGAGCACCGGGAGCCCGAGGGCGGCGAGCCGCTCGGGCACGGACTGCTCGGCGAGGTACGCGGTGTTCTCGCGCAGCACCTTGCGGAACGCGCGGTACGTGGTGCTCCGCGCGTCGGCGACCATGCCGGGCGGAATGGGCGCAGGCCCGGCGAGCGTGGCGCCGATGCCTTTGCGGATCATCGCATCCGAACGCCGCCACCACAGCAGCGGTCCGAAGGGCGGTGCCAGCATCACGCGGAGGATGGCCGGCTGCGGCAGGAGCGCGTCGAGGTGCGGGCCGGTGCTGATCATCGCCAGCGAACCCGCCAGGTCGGGGCGCTGCTCCGCGAGCGCGGTGGCGACGTATCCGCCGCTGGAGTGGCCGGCCACGGTGACGGCGCGCAGCCCGAGTTCGTCGAGCAGCGCCGCCACGCGGCCCGCCTGCGCCGGAACGTCGTAGGACGTGGCGCTCGGGGACTGGCCGCAGCCCGGGAGGTCTATCCGGATGACGTGATGACGGGCGGCGAGGGCCGGGACCACCGGCCCCCAGGAGGCGCTCGAAGCTCCAGATCCGTGGATGAGTAGCAGTGGCGGCGCGTCCTGCGGTCCGTCACGGTCCACATGCATCGGCTGCGCGTGCTGTGTGTCGTGGGCGTTCATAGAGCGATGGTGTGGGGGGCGGCGACTGCCGGTCTTGTACGAATGTCGCCAACGGCCCGCGGCGGGCGCGCCCCGCATCTGGATGTCAACGATTCTGCTCGTGCTGGCGCTGTCGGGATCGTGTGTATCGGATGTAGTGGCGGATGCTGTCGTATGTGACCAAGTAGTCGTGGTGGTCTATCGGCCGCGACGACGCGTCCCCCGTCGCGACGGGTTGCCGAACGGATGTTTCTTGCACCGAGTGGGCGGCCGGGACCAGGTCGCGGGAGGGATTGGACGCACGCGCTGGCGTCGGGGTCTGAGCGTGGAGGTTTCTGAACCGGTTCAGGCGGGGGTCGTGGTCATCCGCGCAATGTGCCGCCCGGCCTCGGCGGTCCGGGCCGGTTCACCGGCGGTAACAGTGGCTTAACCGCTCTGTTCTGGTGAGCTGAAACAACCAGCCTGGCCCTGCTGGCCAGGGCACTATCACCGCTGATAGCGGCCTGGTCCTACCCCCAGGGCAGGACCTGGGAGACTAGGGATCATGACCGACCGCCGACCGCTCTCGCTGCCCGTCTTCTCCGAGCCTGCTTCCGATGCTCCCGTCCCCGCCCAGGCGGGTGGGCGCCGGCTGATGCCGATCGAGCAGGGCGCCGACTTCCGCCAGCCGCCTGGCGAGACCGAGCCCGAGCCCGCACCCGCCCCGGCCCGACGTCCGCTCGCCCCCGGCGGCCTCACCTTCTCAGACCCGGACCGCCATATCTGAGCACTACCACCACGGGTTGCGCCACGTCCGGGACCAGCTCACCACCTAGGCCCACCGCCCAGTGTGCCAGCGCCTCCACCTGGACAGTGGCCGTAGCCGGCCCGGCTCCCGCCTCGGATACCGTGTTCCTCCCCGGGGTGCCACAACGGATGTGACGCCCCCCACCGGAGGTAGTCAGCGTATGAGTTCAAAGCGCAGCAAGAATCCAGCACTACCCGTACTTGACGACGCGTTCCGACTCGCGTCGGTCAAGGACGCCGAAGAGTCCACCCGTGACTTGGCCGCGCGGCTGGCCACCACCGAGCTGCGCCGCGTTTCTCACCCGGGCCGGGTCACCTGGGAGCCCACCGATCAGGCCGAGCCCGTACCGGTCCCGCCGACTGTGGTCGACGGTGACGGGGACCTGTGGCTGCGGGACCGGGGCACTGGCACCTGGACCATGCCCGAGTTCGACCCGAAGGAGTTCCCGGCCCGCTGTGGCGAGGTTCTGACGTGGAACCAGCTTGCCCGCGAGTTCGGCCCGCTTACCGCACTGGCCGACGACCGCCGCATCGGCGGCGGCCGGCGCTGACCGCGCAGCCTTCTGGGATGACCGCGCCCCTGAAGCGCCCGTTACGGGTAGCTGGGAGCTCCAGCTCACCGCCGAGCTCGACGATGACGGCGAGCGAGCGTGGTGGTCGGTCACGATGTCTCCATGTTGCAGCCGGATACGTCGTCGCTGTCCGTGGGGTTGGGGTGGAAGAAGCGGGTGTAGCGGAGTCCGGTCTCCGGAGTGATGTTGGACACCGCGCATGGGTGCTGCGGGTCAGCGCCGGTGGCGGCGGCCTTTCGAGGATTCGGTCCTCGCGAGGTTGCTGGGCGGTGACCGGGAGGTCGCGTAGCAGAGGCTGCATCCAGCCGGTTGTGACGGGGCTCGGGTGGCGCGGTCTGCGAGCTGTTGCACACGTGAGGGTTGCGCGTATGTGGTCAGCGCTGGTGCCGGAGGTGGATGTAGTCGCGGCGGCCTGCTGGGCCTGCTGGGTGAAGGCGTCGAGGGGGGTGGTCGATGTCGCCGAGCGTGAGCCGGCCGCGGGTGAAGTCGATGGCGGTCAGGGGCAGCGCTCGGGCCTGGTGCGGGTAGAGCGCATGGATGCCGACGAGGGCGATCAGCAGCTTCAGGGCGGGGTTGGTCTCGGCGGCTGCGGTCAGACGCTGGATCGTTTCGGGGCTCAGCGGCATGGGCACCGAGCCGGGCCGAGATCTCAGGCTCACGCCTCGTGCGGGGTTGGCGAACAACAGCCCAACCGGCGGCTGACCGCCGCCGCCACGGTCATCGCCTCGCTCCACCACGACAACCTGAGCGCGATGGAGGAGCCGCCCGCCGACCATCAGGGGTGGACGGATGTGATCCGCGACAGTGTCAGGGTGCGGCTGGAGCGCTGGCGCGAGCGCGGCGAGGCCGCAGTCCTGTGCCGGGCTTCACGAGGCTGGCCTGGGGACCAGTGGGGGACCGCACGGTGTGCCCGGTGGTCTACGTCAGGCCCCCGCAAGCACGGCAGGCACCCAATTTAAGCCTGTTAAGTCCGGAAAATACCCCCGACCTCACTCGCGGGAGTCAAGGGGTCGCAGGTTCACATCCTGTCGTCCCGACGGTGCAAGAAGGGCTGAGAGCCCAGGTCAGGGCCTCGGTGCCACTTCGGTGGGGCCGGGGCCCTTGGCTGTTGCCACAGCCCTGTCCTCGGCACCGCGGGCGGCTGCATGACCGCTGACTGCACGGCTGCATGGCTGCACGCCTGCCTGTGCTAGCCGGCCTTCGCCGCGAGGGACGCGGCGGCGACCCGCCGCGGGTCCCAGGCCCCTCCCCCGCCGCACTACTCGCCTCGTATCGCGAACGTCCCAGCCCGATTCTGGCGGGATTCTGCGCTTCCGTGGGGTAGTTCCCTGCCCACAATGGCGGTGGCTGAGAAGCACGGGCGCGGGCACGCCGTCCAGTCGTTCCTGTCCATGAACCGTCATGGAGGGGGTGGGCTGTGCGGTATGAGTGCTGTTCCGCGGGAACGTGGGAGATGGCGACGGCGCTGCCGGCCGCTGCGTTGCGGCCCGGTGTGGTGCGGTACCGAGGGTTTCGGCTTGATCTCGCGCTGCCGCGGCGGCGTCTTGAACTGCCCGACCACATGGCGACGTTCGTGATCCTCTTTGGACAACAGCTGCACGTCTGTGCCGCCGTGGGGCAGGAGGCCGGGCAGATGGCCACGTATGGCTCGCTGGTTGCGGGGCCGCAGGCTCGGGCTCGGATCGGGGAGCATGATGGTCGGCTCGCGGGGGTTGAGGTGGTGCTCGCGCCCTGGGCCGCGTACACGCTCTTCGGTACGCGGATGGATCTGCTGGCCAACTGGCTGGTGGGGCCGGATGACCTGCTGGGGGCCCGGTTCCAGGGGCTGGACGAGCAATTGAGTGCCTGCCCGGACTGGGCCACGCGGTTCGCGCTCCTTGACGTGGTGCTGGCCCGCTGGTTCGCGGTGGGGCCGCCGGTTTCGGCGCGGGTGCGGTGGGCGTGGGACCAGCTCAGCAGGACGGTTGGCAATGTGCCGGTTCGCGAGCTTGCCAAGGAGTGCGGCTGGAGCGAGCGGCACCTGGAGCGGCGGTTCGGGCAGCAGATCGGCTTGCGGCCCAAATCCATCGCGCGGTTGATGCGGTTGCGCGGGGCGTTGCGGTTGCTGACCGATGGGCACTCGGGTGCCAGTGCAGCCGCGCTCTCGGGCTACGCCGATCAGGGCCATCTGACCCGGGAGTTCAAGGCCATGACGGGCTGGACCCCCGTGCCGTTTTTGCGGGCCCGCGCGCTCAGGCATGGCGGCCCGCCGGATGTGGATCGAGCGAAGGGGCAGCCCACCAGCCTCGTACTGCCCTCTTGAGCCACATGGCGCTGTCTTGCGCCAGCATCGGTGTGAGGTCGGTTTTCTTCAAGACAGCTCCCGCACCGGTTGCCAGGCTGCTTCCGTCACGGCACCACCACAGCGCCGACTCAAAGGGACGACGGCATGCCACCGACACCGGCCGAACGCGTACGCGCCACGCTCAGCACCGACGGCTACGCACTCGTGGACTGTCTCGGTGGCCAGCGGCAGGCCATCGAGTTGCTCCAGGACATCGGCCGGTTCATTCCCCAGTACGGCAACACGGTCGAACACGAGGTCGTCTACCGCCCCGGCAACGACGGGCGAGCCTACTCGCAGAGCCGCAATGCCATCCGGGCGCACACCGAGGCGCCCGGCTGGGACCCGAGCCCGCGCCATCTGGCCCTCTACTGCCACCGGCAGGCCCGCTGCGGCGGGGGCCATACCGATCTCCTGGACTGGCAGGTGCTGGAGAAGGTGCTCGGCGTGGCCGAGGTGGAACTCCTGTCGGGCCCGACCCTCAGCTTTCCCGGGCCCGGCCCGGCCGGCCCCGTCGTCACCGCGATGCTCGCCGATGAGGGTGGCCGTCCCATCCTGCGGTTCAGCTACAACCTGCTCACCGCGGCGGACTACGATCCGCCCCTGGATGCGGTGGTGGAGCCCGACGCCCTTCCGCTGGGGCAGGACGGCATCGACCTGGCCCACCGGGTGAGCGACCTCTTCGACCAGTACCGTGTTTCGGTGCTCGTTCCCGATGGCGCGCTGCTCATCTGGGACAACCAGCGGATGCTGCACGCCCGTTCGCAGTACGAGGATGTCGGGCGCCATCTGACCCGGTATTGGATCGCCGCCTGATTCCGCCGCGCGCAAGGCCCCAGCCGCCTCGGCCCCACCAAAGCGCCGAGCCCCCGCACACCGAAGCGCCCCGCCCCACGCCCGGCCACCCGGTCGTCTGTCCCCCACCTGACGGCAGCCCATGGAAGCGCCCCACCCGGCATCCCGCGCTGGGCCCTCACCAGAAGGGCACACCCCTGAGATGACCACCCACGAACAGGGCGGCTCCGCGACACGGACCGTGTCCGGCCGCCGTCTCGCTGCCCTCGTGCGCGATCGGTGCGCCGACGAACAGCTCGCGCACGATGTGGAAGTGGTGCGCCAGGTCCTGCCGTTCAAGGTCAGCCGCCATGTCATCGACCAGCTGGTCGATTGGAAGAGCGCGCCCGACGACCCGCTGTATCGACTGCTGTTCCCGCATCGCGACATGCTCGACCCGAAGCACTTTCGGGCCATCGAGCGCGCCCTGGGCGATCCGGTTGCGTTGCGAAGTGCCGTGGCCTCGGTCCGCGGCACCCTCAATCCGCACCCCGGTGAGCAGCTCACCCGCAACATCCCGCACGAGGACGGCGACGAGGTGAGCGGAGTGCAGCACAAGTACGCGCAGACCGCGCTGGTCTTCCCGCGGCACGGGCAGACCTGCCACGCGTACTGCGCGTACTGCTTTCGCTGGGCGCAGTTCGTCGGCCATCCGGAGTTGCGGATCGCGGATGAGGGGCCGCGCCAGGTCATCGCCTATCTGCGGCGGCACCCCGAGGTGAGCGATGTGCTGCTCACCGGCGGTGATCCGCTGGTGATGCGGTCCGAGCTGCTGGAGCCGTACATCGACGCCCTACTCGGGCCGGGGCTTGAGCACATCAGCACCCTTCGCATCGGCACCAAGGCGTTGTCCTTCCACCCGGCTCGGCTGGTGAACGACCCTGATGCGGCGCGCCTGTTGAGGCTTCTGGAGAGCGTCACCGCGGCCGGGCGCCAGCTCGCGGTGATGCTGCACGTGTCCCACCCCAGGGAGTTGGAGCCGGCCGTCACCCGGCAGGCGGTGGCCGCGCTGCGCGCGGTGGGGGCCCAGTTGTGGGCGCAGGCTCCCGTCGTACGCCATGTCAATGACGACCCGACGGTGTGGGCGGACGCCTGGCACGCACAGCTCATGCTCGGCATTCACCCGTACTACCTGTTCGTGGAGCGGGATACCGGCGCGCAGCGCTACTTCGGGTTGCCGTTGCAGCGTGCGTACGAGATCTATCGCGACGCTGTGGTGCGTATGTCCGGGCTGGGGCGTACGGCACGCGGCCCGGTGATGTCCACGACCGAGGGGAAGGTGACCGTGGACGGGGTGGCCGAACTGCCGGGCGGGCGAGCCTTCGCGTTGCGCTATCTCCAGGCCCGGGTGCCGGATGTGGTGGGGCGGCCGTTTTACGCGGTCTGGGACCCGGCCGCCCAGTGGTGGTCGGAGCTGGTGCCCTTCAGCCGTCATGACCGCGGTTTCTTCCCACCGGGTGCGCGGGGTGCCGGCGGCGCGGACCGGGCTGCGGCCCGATGACCAGTGCGCCGCGTACGCCGAGCGCGCCGGTCGTGGCCGGTGGGGGTGGGCCGGCCGCGGGGGTCGCGCTGGCCGTGGTGTCGGCCTGCACCTTCGGCACGGTCGGCCCGGCCACCAAGATGCTGGACGCGGCGGGGCTTTCGGCGCTGGAGACCGCCCAGTTCAGGCTGACGGTCACGGCGGTTTTGTTGCTTGCCTACACGGCCATCACCCGGCCCCGGCAACTGCGCGCGACCCGGCAGGAGTGGGCGGTCATCGCGGTTCTCGGCGTGTTCTCGTTCGCGGCGCTGCAAACGCTGTGTGGCGTTGCGGTGGCGCGAATTCCGGTCGGGGTCTTCGTGGTGGTGCAGTTCCTGTCCCCTGTGATCGTGGTGTTGTGGCTGCGTTGGGTACGCCGCATCCGGCAGCCACCCCTGGTGTGGGCGGGCACGGCCGTGGTGCTGAGCGGGCTGCTGCTGGTGGGCGAGGTGTGGGCGCGGTTACGGCTCGATGTGATCGGGGTACTGGCCGCGCTCGGTACCGCGCTGGCGCTGTCCGTACGGTTTTTGGTCGCGCGGCAGGCGCTGGAGCATCGCGATCCGGTCGCTGTGGCCGCGCTCGGCACCGCCGTCGCCGCGCTGGCGTTGAACGTGTTGTCGCCGCCCACCGCATTTCGCTACGCAGCGCTCGGGGAGTGGGTGGCCTACGGGCGGGTGAGCGCGCCAGTGTGGGCCGTTGCCGGGTGGGCGGCCGTGGTGGCCACCCTCGTCGCCTACCTCAGTGGCATCGCCGCCCAGCGTTTCCTGGCGCCGTCCACGGCCAGCCTCTTCGCGACGCTTGAGGTGGTGGCCGGGGCGGGGGTCGCCTACGTCCTGCTCAGCGAGTCGCTGTCGGCCCCGCAGTGCGCCGGGATCGCCACCGTTCTGGCCGGGGTGCTGCTCGCACAGCGGGCCATGCGCGCCCAGCCACCGCCGGTCCCGGCCCGGCCCGGGTGCCACGCTGCGGTGGCGCCAGGGGAACGGACGAAGACACCAGCGCCGCCGAGATGACCGGCCCATCCGAGCAGGAGAGGAAACCGACCGATGGACGAGCGGTTCATCAGCAACGCCGAGGAAGACGCGCTGGGCAGCGAGCTGTTCGGCGCGGTGGACAACCCGGTGATTCAGCGCCTCGCGGTCAACTGGGGCCGCCGGGCCACCGTCAAGCGCGGCGACCCCGAGCTGCTCGACATGTTCGATCCGGCGCTGCCGGACTACCCGGAGGGCATCGTCCCCTTCGCGGACCACCCCACCTATCAGGGCCTGGCACCGGAGCAGCGCGCGGCCATATTGACGTGGGCCATGCTGGCGCTGAACCGCAACACCACGTATTCGGAGACGCACGTCGTCAATCCGGCCTTCGACCTCATTTTGCGCGGTGAGTTCCCCGGGCTGTGGGGTGAGGCGCTGGAGGTCGCGCTGCTTCAGGCCGTGGTGGACGAGCGCTACCACATCTTGATGCACCGGATGTCCAGCGATGTCATGCGCGCCAAGCGCGGTGCGCACTTGCTGGAGCGGGAGTTGCCACTGCCGTACGTCTCGACCCGGCACGGAGAATTGGTCGCCCAAGCGCCCGAGCGTTGGCAGCGCAGCCTGCTGACCCTCGCGTTCTCCACCACGACCGAGCTGTGCATCGGCGCCTATCTGGAACTGCTGGCCAAGGCTGCGGACGTACAGCCGATGAATGTGACCATCGCCCGGCTGCACCGGCACGACGAGGTGTGCCACGGCTCCATCAGCGGCGAACTCCTCAAGACGCTCTATCCGCAGCTCAACACGGAGCAGCAGCGGTTTCTGGTCGAGTCGCTGTGCGTGGCGCTCACGGCGTACTCGGCCAACGACTATCGCGCCTGGGAGGCGATCATGCGGCTGGTGGGGGTGCCGGGCGGTACGCAGATGCTGCGGGATTGCCAGTCGGCGGGCCGCACCGTGCTGCTCCGCGACTACAGCGGGCTGCACCGGGTGCTCAGCGAACTCGACGTCCTGGACGCCATCGACTTCGACTGGTCGAGCGTCAAGGTGAGCGACGAGCTGCCGTACGTGCTGTAGCCGGTGCGCTCTGCGCGGGGCCGGCGACCGCCGGATTCGCGGCGCGGCATGCGGCTCCCCGCCGTCCGCGCACCCCGGGCCGGGCAGCGGCGCCGGAACACCTCAAAGGGAAGCGACGGAGGTACCACATCCCGTGACAGTGGACGAGAGTGCGGCGGCGTACCGGATGGATGCGGTGACGGCCAGGGCGATCGTGATGCGCGCGCTCGCGGCGCACGGCGTGGACGACGCGGCGTGCGCGGTCGTCGCCGACACGCTGGTCGAGACGTCGATGCGCGGCATCGATACCCACGGTGTGCGGCTGTTGCCGCGCTACCTCAGTGATCTGGAACAAGGCATCGCCAACCCCCGGCCTACGATTCGGGTGGTTCGAGAGACCGGGGCCGCCGCCTTCATCGACGCGGACGCCGCCCTGGGCATCGTGGCCGGGGCGGCGGGCACCCGGGAGGTCGTACAGCGGGCGGCGGACAACGGTGTGGCTGCGGTCGTGGTGCGTAACTCCAATCACTTCGGGGCCGCTTCGGTCTACAGCCGCGCCATGGCCCGCGAGGGGATGGTGGGCTGGGTGATGACCTCGGCAGCCGCGCGCGTGGCCCCGTACAACGGGCGCGGTCCGCTGCTCGGCACCAACCCGGTCAGCGTCGCGGCGGGCGCGGGTGACGCCGAGTTCGCTCTCGACATGGCGACCAGCCAGGTGTGTTTGGGGGAGATACGTGAACGGGGGCGCCGGGGGCAGCCGTTGGAATCGGGTTGGGCGACCGACGAGAACGGCCAGGGCACCCGCGACGCCGCACAGGTGGCGGCCCTGTCGCCGGTCGGGGCCGGTTACAAGGGGCAGGGCCTTGGCATGGTGGTGACCTTGATGACGGCGGTGCTCGCCGACGCGCCCCTGGACTGGCAGCTCGACCACATCGGGCAAGCTCCACCGGGTCGGGGGCGGGGCATCGCGCACTGTCTGCTGTGCTTTGACCCGGCCGTCTTCGGTGGGCGCGACTCCTTCGACCGGCGGCTCGGGGACTTGGTACGCACCACCCGAGAAACCCAGCCGGCCGCCTTCGAGCCGGTGCGCTGCCCGGGCGACCCCGAGCGGCAGCGGGAGCGGGAGGCGGCCCGCACGGGCATCCCGCTGGACCCCGATACCGCGCGCGAGCTCCACGCCCTGGCCCAACGCCACCACATCCCGGTTCCACCGCTCCCCCAGCCGGCCGCGCCCAAAAGTTCCGCTACCGACTCATCCACTGCGGCACCGAGCTCCGCCCCGACCGCCCCAAGGAGGAGCATGTGACCGCGCTGTCGCCCGCGGAGGTCATCTGGATGGATGGCGAGTTCGTCCCCTGGGACGCAGCCCAAGTCCATGTGCTGACGCAGTCGCTGCACTACGGATGGGCGGTGTACGAGGGCATCCGGGCGCATGAGACCGGTCAGGGGCTTGCGGTCTTCCGGCTCCGCGACCATCTGGCGCGACTGGCGCGATCGGCCCGGGTCTATTTGATGGAACTCCCGTACAGCCAGGAGGAGTTGGTTACCGCCATCACCGATCTGATCGGCACCGGCGGTGCGGGGCCGCGCTATGTGCGTCCGCTGGTCTATCTCGGGTACGGCAGCATGGGCGTCGCACTCGATGTGTCCGCGGTGCGGGTGGCCCTTGCTGCCTGGGCCTGGCAGGAGCCGCCCACGCGTGACTGGCGGCTGATGACCAGTGGTTGGCGACGCAACCACCAAGACGCCATCCCGCCGCTGGCGAAGGCCACCGGCGGCTATGTCAACTCGTCGCTGGCCAAGCTGGCGGCCGTGCGTGCGGGGTACGACGATGCGCTGCTGCTGACTGCGTCCGGGCATGTTTCGGAGTGTTCGGCGGCCAACGTCTTTCTCGTACGGGAGGACGTGCTGTACACGCCATCCGTGGAGCAGGGCATCTTGCCGGGGATCACCCGCGCCACCGTGCTCGCCCTCGCCCGGGCGGCCGGCATTCCCACGGTCGAGCGACCGGTGGCTCACGCCGAGACGTACATCGCGGACGAACTGTTCGTCACCGGAACCGCCACCGGCATCGTGCCGGTGGCGTCGGTGGACGATCGCCCCACCGCGTCCAGCGGCTGCGGGCCGATCACCACCGTATTGCGCGACGCCTATCAGGACGCGGTGCACGGAAGGCATCCGATGGCGGACGGCTGGCTCACCCCCGTATGAGCCAGCCGGCGAACCGGGAGCTGCGACGCCGTTTGCACCAAGGGAGTTACGGGCTGCCGCTACGGGGCCGCGAAGAGGACGCTTGACCTGGTGTGGGAGGAGCTCACCGCTGTACCAGCGATGGCGGCTCCTCCCCAGGGCACGCCGCCTTCTCTGCCGCGGGGCGCACCATGATCATGCGGGACACGATGAAGGTGATCGGCACGGCCGCCGCCGCGGCGATCAGCGGCGCTGCCTTGCTGTTCATGCCGGCCAGATCGACCAGTACGTAGACGCCGCCGGTGGTGATGGTGAAGTTGGCGACGGTGGTGAGCGGAAAGAGTAGGAAAGTACGCCAGGCCGGGCGGGTCCGATAGGTGATGTACACATTGAGAAAGTACGAGCCGACCGTACTCAACGCGAACGCCATCACGTGCGCCGCGAGATACGGAAACCACCACAGCAAGGCGAGGTAACTGAGGTAATAGGTACCGGTGTTGACGACTCCGACCAGGCCGAACCGCACGAATTGCCCGGTGATCACCGCACCAAGTCCTTCAGATCGGCCGTGCTGGGAGCGTTCGTGGTCTGCACCAGGTAGTGCGGGCGGCGCTTGACCTCGTAGTAGATACGCCCGATGTATTCGCCGATCACACCGATCATCACCATTTGCACGCCGGCCAGTGCGGTCATGACCACGAGCAGCGTGGCATATCCCGGGGTGTCCACCCCGTCCATCAACACGCTGCCGACGATCCACAAGGCGTACGCCACGGCCACGGACAGCAGAATCAGCCCGAGATACACCGCGGCACGCAGCGGCTTGTTGTTGAAGGAAATGACACCATCGGCCCCGTAGTTGAGCAACTGGCCGAACGTCCATTTGCTGCGGCCCTCCTCGCGCACCGCGTTACCGTATTCGAAGGTAACGCTGGGGAAACCCACCCAGGCGAAGAGCCCCTTGGAGAACCGGTTGTACTCGGTGAGCTGCAAGATGGCGTCCACCGCGCGCCGGGACAGCAGCCGGAAGTCGCCTACGCCATCGACGAGTTCCACATCGACCAGCCGGTTGACCAGCTTGTAGTAGCCGCGGGCCAGCCAGGTGCGGGTCACGCGGTCGCCGTCGCGGGTGCGCTTGGCGATCACCTGGTCGTGTCCCTGTTCGCGCAGTTCGACCATGCGGCCGACCAGCTCCGGCGGGTGCTGGAGGTCCGCGTCCATGATGACGACGGCGTCACCGGTCGCGTAGCGCAGCCCCGCGAGCATCGCGGACTCCTTGCCGAAGTTGCGGCTGAAGGAGACGTACCGCACGCGTGGGTCCGCTTCACCGAGCCGCTTCAACAGGGCCAGCGTGCGGTCCGCGCTCCCGTCGTCCACGTAGACGAACTCGAACTCGTGCTGAATGGCGAGGAGTTCCAACGCCAGGTGCTCGTGAAAGCGGTCAATGACGGCTTCCTCGTTGTAACACGGGACGACTATGGAGATCAGCATGATTCTCCCCGTATGGGTTCGCGGGTGATAGGTCGATGGGTGGGGTGAGCGGTGGAGCAGGGCATGCGGTGGGGCGCGCTAGCCATGGCCCACTCCGTGGGCCGCCGCCGGCGGGCCCTGGGTCGGGTGGCTCGCACGCCGCACTCGCCAGGTGCGCCAGGCGGCGAGGGAGATGAGGGCCAGCAGCGCGCCACCGCCCGCCGCCGCGCCCATGCGCAGGCCCGGTGGGCGGAAGGTGCACTCCAGGGAGGTCGCCTTGCCGTCCAGCGGCACGGAGACGAGACCGAGGTAGGAGTCCGCGGCGCGTGCGGCCCCGTTGCCCGCCTTGCACTGCCAGCCCTCGATGCGGGGCATGGCGACGATGGCGGTCCCCCGGGTGCGGGGCGGGAGTTGGGCGTGGACGCTGGCGCCGGAGACGCTGACGTCGGTGGCTGCGCGGTCGGCCAGCCGGTCGACGGTGGCGCGCAGTTTGCCGGTGTCCAGACAACCCAGAGCGCCCTGCGGCACGGAGCCGCCGCGTTCGGGGCTGAGCGTCACGCGCACCTGTCCATGGGCCGGGACGCGGCCCAGTGGCTGCATGGCGGCGCGCCGCTTGTCCGGATACTCGCCGCGGAAGCCAGCGGGCTTGTGGTCAGCACCGCGCATGGTGGCGGTGCCCCAGTAGTGCGGCGCCCACAGGAAGGCCGAGTTGCCCGCCGGGCAGGTGGCAGCCAGCTCCACCCTCGCGTGTCTGCCGCCGACTATCTGGTATCCGCCTGAGCGATCACGGGCGGGCGTCGCGCCGTCCTCCCGCCGGGCGGACACACGTGTCGGCACGGTGTAGACGCGGGAGCCGAGCAGCAACTCCTGGTTGCGGTAGGCGGAGGTGCCGTAGGCGGGCGTCTTGCCTGGCGGGCGCACGGTCACCAGCGGCGGCACGTCCTGACGCACCACGCGCGTGGGTTCTCCCTTGCGCGGGTTCCACCTTTGGTGCGGGTCGGGCGCGGAGTGCACGCGAGCGCCGACCGAGAAGATGACGTCGGTCACCGGGTTGTCCAGGCTCTGTAGCGAGCGGCCACGTGAGGTGTAGCCGCCGCCGAGCGCCGTCATGGTGCGGCTGAGGACATCCGAGGTGAGGCTGCTGTAATACTGCGCGCCTTGGCCGCCGACCGACATTGGGTCGTTGCCCACGGTCTGCTCGCGGCCGGGCTCGGTGCGGTAGGCGGGCCAACCGTCCACCGCCTCGATCACCTCGCGTTGGGTGCGCTGCCGGTCGCCCCAGGGCCCGTAGTCGTCCATGTGGTTCAGGCGCTTGCGGTCGCTGACGGCCATGGTGGCGGCGGACTGGCCCACCTGCATGCCGATCAGCAACACGGCGGCAAGGGCCGTCAGCAGGGACCGATGGCGGGTGCGGGCCTCGGCGAAGTGCAGGAGCGCGAAGGCTAGCGCCACGGCGGTGACCCCGGCGAGCGTGATCGGGTAGGCCCACCAGTCCCGTAGGCCGCTGTTGCGGGTGCCGAGCGCGATGGCCGCGAGGACGGCGCCCCCGCCGAGCAGGGCGCGCCAGGTGGGTTTGGCGTACGACACGCAGAGCCAGGCGGCGATCACCAGCAGGGCGCACAGCACGAACGTCTGCCGAAATTGGCTGCCGTTGGGGGTGCTGAAGGCGTGCCAGGCCAGATGGGTGGGCTTCCACTGGAAGGAGAGCAGCACCGCGAGGGTCAGCCCGGTCCAACCCCATCGCACCCGCCGGGGCACCGCGCTGTTGAACGGCAGGGTCAGCGCGAGGAGCAACGCGATGGTGTCCACGTATATGGCGGGCGAGTTGAAGCCGTAGACGCCGGGCAGCAGCCGGGCGAACACCTCTTGCCAGGGCTCGGCCACGAACTCGGCGTCCAGGCCCGGATATGCCTCACCGGTGCCGGCGTAGATGACGCTGACGAGCGGTGCGGCGATGCCCATGCCGAGCAGGAGGGTGACCAGCGGGCGCCACAGCTCAAGGAGCCGCCGCGCCGCGGGCCACTGCGGTGGCGGGGCGGAGGCGCCGCTGCGTACCCCGTCGACAGCGGCGTCGCGCGCCGTGTCGCCCACGGGCGGGTGGGCAGGCTCTCGCGCTGTGCCTGCTTCGGGCTGTTGGGTGTCGTGGTGCCCGGGCTCGCGCGCCGCGTTGGGTGCCGCGGCGGCGCGAGGGGCCGTGTCGGGTGTCTCACTGATCAGTAGCCGGGTGATGAGGATCAGCGCGGCCCCGATGGTGGCCATATAGGCGGTGTAGAAGTTGGCCATCCACACGACGGCGACCAGCAAGGTGCCCAGCACCAACCGCCGCCGGGCCAGGGCCCACTCGCCGACCAGACACAGCAGCGGCAGGGCGATCAGGCCATCCAGCCACATCGGGTTGTACGAGGCATTGCCCAGGGTCCAGCCACACAGCGCGTACGAGGCGCCCAGCGCGCCCGCCGCCCACCAGGTACCGGGGCGCAGCGTGCGCAGCAGCCAGGCCATCATGGCGGCGGCAGCGGCGATCTTGAGCAGGGTGATGACGTAGACGGCTAGATCGATCTGGTCGCGCGGGAAGAACGCCACCAGGACCGCGAACGGGCTGGCCACGTAGGTGCCCAGGTCAGGCAGGAAGCTGGAGCCGTAACCGGATTGCCAGTTGATGAGCAGACCGCCATCGGCCTTGCCGTGCAGCAGATCCCACAGGTGGGCGTGAAAAGGAACGAATTGATTTCCCAAATCGTTCACACTGCGGGTCCTTGACCCGAAGGGATAACTGTCGGCGATCGCATCACCGCAGCACACAGCGACGACGGCAAGCAGGGCCGCGAGACCGGCGGCCCGTGCCCGGATACCCCGGAAAGGTTCGATCTTCTTTCCGTTTTGTCGCGGATTCACATCCGCTCGGGGCATAGTGAGAGAAGGCATGTTGTCTTTCGGGGTGTGAAAAGGTAGCCCGGCGTGGAATTGCACGCCGCCAATGAGCGCATGTCCGGTGAGACATGCCCGGTGATACGTATCCGGCCGAGCCGATGCGTTGCCGTGACCCCGACCGCAGTTGACCCACGCAGTTGACTCAAACAACGACGCGTGCGCATGCGGGACCACAGGCCAGCGCCTTTCCGTCCACCTCCCGGGCAGCACAGGCGAGTTTGTCAGTCGGTTTGACGAGCGTAGTACGGGAAGGGTTGCCCAGAGATGCAAATAAAATCGACCCTTATACGAGATGCGCGCGGAGTTTACGCTTCATACACCTGCATTTCATGCGGCATTGTGTAATTCGCAATTCCGCATATCGGCGCACCCGCCTGACCAGCCCGCACGCCCCCACCCGGGCACGACATTCCAGGCACCCCAAGCACCCCAAGCACTCCCGGCGCCCCAGCCACCCCAGGCTTCGTGAGCACCGAACACGGCACCGGAACGGCCGTGGCGCAGTCGATGCGCACGCTCACATCAACGAGCGATCGTCACCATCACCCGGCACGCCCCCGCTTCTCAGCCTGCCTTGACCCGCCCTCGCCCTCGCCCCGGCCCGACCGCGCGCCGCAGGGCGGTGGGGAGCTGCGGACTGACGCATAACAACTCACGACAATCCATGACGACTCATGGCAACTCAGCCGACTTACTTGTACCCTTACAATGATTGGGTTAACACAACTAAACTGGAGCTCACAAAGTGCCAGACGCCGACCTTCGACGGCCTTGGCTTGTGCTCGCCATCTGCTGCATGAGCCTGCTGATCGTCAGCCTCGACAACACCATCTTGAACGTCGCCCTGCCCACCATCCAGCGTGAACTGCACACCTCGGTTTCCGGCCTGCAATGGACGGTCAATGCCTACACACTGGTGCTGGCAAGCTTGTTGATGCTCTCCGGATCGACCGCCGACCGCATAGGCCGCCGCCGCACCTTCCAGCTCGGACTAGTGATCTTCACCGCGGCATCCCTGCTGTGCAGCCTGGCTCCCGGGCTTGGCTGGCTCATCGCCGCGCGCATGCTCCAGGCGGTCGGCGGCTCGATGCTCAACCCTGTCGCCATGTCCATCATCAGCAATGCCTTCACCGACTCCCGCCAACGCGCCCGCGCTATCGGCGTGTGGAGCGGCGTCGTGGGCATCAGCATGGCCGCCGGGCCGATCGTCGGTGGAGCGCTGGTGGAGTCGGCCGGCTGGCGGGCCATTTTCTGGCTCAACGTACCCATCGGCCTGGCCGCGCTGTTCCTGACCCGCAAGTACGTGCCCGAATCGCGGGCGCCGCGAGCTCGCCGAGTGGACCCGGTCGGCCAGGCACTCTTCGTCGTACTGCTCGCCACACTCATGTACGCGATCATCGAGTCTCCGAACCGCGGTGGGACCTCGCCGCTGGTCGTCGGCTGCGCGGCGGCGGCGCTCTGCGCGCTGCTGGGACTGTTGTGGTACGAACCCAGGCGCACCGACCCCCTCATCGACCTGCGGTTCTTCCGCTCCGCACCGTTCTCGGGTGCCACCGTGATCGCGGTTGCCGCTTTCGCCAGCCTGGGTGGCTTCCTCTTCGTCAGTTCCCTGTACTTGCAAAATGTGCGGCAGCTCGACCCGCTACACGCCGGCCTGTTCATGCTCCCCATGGCGGTCATGGCGCTGGTGACCGCACCCATATCCGGCCGCATGGTGGCCTCGCGGGGACCGCGTATCCCCTTGCTGCTCGCGGGGACGGCGTTGTGCGCGAGCGCCGTGCTTCAGGCACTCACCTACTCCGAGCAGCTTCCGGCGACGCTGCTTGTCGTTGCGTACCTGCTCTTCGGCACCGGCTTCGGTCTGGCCAACGCGCCCATCACCAATACCGCCGTATCAGGAATGCCCCGCTCGCAGGCCGGCGTCGCGGCAGCGGTGGCCTCCACCAGTCGGCAGCTCGGCCAGTCCCTCGGCGTGGCTGTCATCGGCGCCCTCATGGCCGGCGCAGCGCACACGAACGCGGCGGCCTTCATCGACGCGAGCCGCAAGGCGTGGTGGATCATCGCCGGTTGCGGCGCCGCCGTGCTGGTCGTGGGTACGCTCACTTCCGGCCGTTGGGCCCGGGCAACGGCCCAGCACACAGCGGAGCGGCTCGCTGCCGAGGAAACGAAGGAGACAGTGACCACCTGATGGAGCACCTGCACGCCAACGAACACCCCCAGGAGGGGGGCGACGCCACCGCCAAGACGGCAGCCCGAGCCTGGCAGGGGCTGAACACACTCCTGATAGAGCGCTACAACCGGCGCAGGATCGTCGCCGAAGCCCTCGGCATGAGCTTCAGTCGCGTCAGGGCGCTGCGCCGCCTCGCCGCCGGCCCGATCACGCTGCGGGAACTGGCCGAGCAGATGAGTGCCGACCCGCCCTACACCACCGTCATCGTTGATGACCTCGTGCGGCGCGGCCTCGCCGAACGCGTCACCAATGCCGCCGACCGCCGGTCCAAACTGGTCCACCTCACGCAGCCGGGACAGGTGACGGCTGCCCGTGCCATCGACATCCTCACCACCCCGCCGGACGCCCTGCTCGCTCTGCCTCCAGAGGACATCGAGGCGCTCGACCGCGTGGTGGCGAAACTTCTAGGCTGAGCCTTGCCGACTTGCTGACTTGTGGAATGTGCCTTCGCCGAAGGTGAGCACGATGCTGTAGACCAGTTCACGGCCACCCTGGTCGGTGACGTACCGGGAGGCGCGGACGCTCCGGTCAGGGGCCCGGTCTTCGCGCGGCCGTTACGAGCCGCTGGCGTGCCGCACATGCGCGAGGGCCAGTGGGGCCCCCTCCAGCCGATGGGCCGGGTCACTGCGGCGTCCACCGGGCTGAGTCAGCCCAGCCGGATCGCCGCACTCGCCGATGGACGACTGCATGTCGTCGCCCACGAATGGAACGCCGATTCCCGCTGCTGGCAGATCACCCAACTCTCCGCCAACGGCCCTTGCGGCTCATGGCAGTTCTGCCCCAGCACCGGATGCGCGTGAGCACTTACCGACCTGCTGCTCTGGAAGCGCCGGGACGGCGGGGCCCGGGACAGGGGCACAAGGACCCCGGTGCGGCGCTCCAGCGACGTGCGGTGACACAACACACCCCAGGTGCACCGCGGTTCACCCTTTGTTGGGAGATCACGTTCCGCAGCACACTTCCCGGATACCGCCCGATTCTCGCCGGACTGCCCGTAGTGTGACCTTCTCGCCGGGGCCAAGGGGGGTTCCCGGCCATGATCACGAGGAATCGCTCATGTTTTCCATACGTACCGCGACCTGTGCTGCCGTTGTCGCGGGGGTGGCTTTGGTGCCGCTGCTGCCCACTCAGGCCCAGGCCGCCGGCTCCGTACACCTGCACAAGATCTACTACGACAGCCCCGGCAAGGACGACCGGTCTACCAAAAGCTTGAACGCGGAGTACGTGCAGGTCAAGAACTCGACCAAGCGCGGTGTGAACCTCAGAGGCTGGACGGTCACCGACGCCTCCCGGCACAAGTACACCTTCGGTTCCTACACGCTGGGCGCGGGCAAGACCGTGACGGTTCGCACCGGTAGTGGCAATGACAACGCGTCCACGAAGTACCAGGACCGGCGGGCCTACGTGTGGAACAACGACAAGGACACCGCGACGCTGCGGAAGTCCTCCGGTAGCCGCGTAGACGCCTGCTCGTACAACTCGACCCGGTACGACTACAAGATGTGCTGAGCCGTCCGCGATCGGCCCGCCGCTGCGGCTGACCGGTAGGCAGCCGGGCAGGCGGGTAGGCGGGTAGGCCCGCACGGGCGCCGCGCCGCGCGGGCGTACGCGCTGTACTGGGCCTGTGCCGTGCGGGGCCCGCGCCGCACGAGGTCACGCGCCGTGCGGGGCCCGCACCGTACGACGTTACGCGCCGTGCGGGCCCCCGCCGTCGTGCGGCGTTACGCGTCGATGCCGGCGGACCGCAGTCGGCGCCGCACCTCCGCCCACTCCGGGGGCACCGGCTCGCTGGTGTGCAGGCCGACCGACACGTCCTTGAAGCCGCTTGAGGTGGACACGCACACCACCGGGCCCTCCATGTCCCCGCACTGGCGCAGACCCGCGAGTCCGGCGGCTGCGGACAGTTCCGCCCACAGCCCCGAAGAGGCCAACTCCCGTTGAGCTGCGTGCAGTTCGTTGTCGCTCAGCAGCAGCGGACGGCCTCCGCTCTCGCGGAGTGCGACGACGCCCCGGTAGCCGCCGACGGAACAGTCGATGCCGTACGCGTCGGTGGGGCCAACAGCGACCTCGGTCGCGGGGACGCCCTCGCGTACCGCCGCCGACAGCGGGCCACCAGCGGCGGGCTCACAGGCGAAGATCCGCGGTACGGCGCCGGTGACGCCGAGGCGGCGCAGTTCGGCGAAGCCCTTCCAAACACCGTAGAGGAGTTCGCCGTAGCCCGACGGCACGAAGACCGCCGCCGGGACCCCGAGGTCGGCGTGGATCTCGTACGCGATGGTCTTGTAGCCCTCGGCCCCGAAGGCGTGCCCGGTGTGGGTGGTGGTCAGGTTGCTGACCGGGTACAGCCCGCAGTCTTCGACGACCTTGTGCATCAGCGGCCACCGATCGGCCACCGGCACCGGCAGCACCACCGCGCCGTAGGCGTGCATGAAGGCGTCAACCGCCGGTGGCGTGTCCTCAGCGGTGAAGACCACGCAGCGCAACCCGGCCCGCGCCGCGTACGCCGCTGCCGCCGCACCGTGGTTGCCGGATGAGGCCACCACGATGCCCGAGGCCCCGGCTCGCAATGCCGCGCTCGTCGTGCAGCGGTTGAGCCGATCCTTGTGACTCCACGTGGGGTTGCGCGATTCGTCCTTGATGAAGACGCCGGGCTCCAACTCGATCAGTGGGGTGCCGCCCTCGCCGAGACTCGGCGCGTTCAACGGCGGAAGCAGCGGCGCCCAGCGCTCGATGCCAGCGCTCGGAGATATGGCGTGCGCCGCGGCGTACCCCGGGTCGAACAGAGCGATGTCCACGCTGTCGTACGCGTAGTCCACCTCGACCGGATAGGAGATGGTGGCGGTGCTGGTCTGGGGGCAGCCCATGGTCAGCGCGGGCCACAGCGGGTACCTGATGGTCGGATCGCCGAGAGATCGCTGGGCGGTCGCCAGTGTGCTGTTAGCTGTCACGGCTGACGAGCCTAGGCGGTCTTCCCCCTTGCGTGACACGTCACTTGACCTTGTCGCGGCGTCAACGTTTCTACTGGCCACATGCGTATTGGAGAACTCGCCGCCCTCACGGGCGTAACCCCCCGCACCGTGCGGCACTACCACCGCATCGGACTGCTGCCCGAGCCCGTGCGGCGGGCCAACGGCTATCGGGTGTACGGGCTGCGCGACGCGGTGGCACTCGCCCGCGTCCGGCGCCTCACGGAGCTGGGGCTGAGCCTGGACGAGGTGCGCGATGTGCTCGCCGACGACGCCGGCAAGGAGCTGCGCGAGGTGCTGAGCGAACTCGATGCGGATCTGGCCCGGCAGGAGGAGACCATCCGGCTGCGCCGGGCGCGCCTTGCCGAGTTGCTGGAGCTGTCCGCGGAAGGCGAGGGGCTGCCGGCGGAGGGCCCCGTGTCGGCCGAGGTCGCCGCTGTTTTCCGGGAAATGGCCCGGACATCGGCGAAGCTGCCGGGCCCGGAACCGGCGATGGCCGCGAAGGAGCGCGAGCTGATCGCGCTGCTCGATGGGACCGCGTCCACCGAGGCCCGCGGCTGGCTGGCCGCAATGACGCGGTCGATGGGCGCGGACCCGGCAGCGATGGAGCGCGCGTACGAGGTGTACGTGCGGATGGATGCGCTGGCCGAAGCGCCGGTCGGCGATCCGCGGGTGGCGGAGCTGGCGCGGGCCATCGCGGCGCAGGTGCCGGACGAGGTGGTGGACGCGATGGCCGATGCCGCCATCCGTGACTCCGACGCCGAGCCGGGTGGCGCCTTCGCCGAGGCCCTTTACGCGGACTTCGCCCCTGCCCAGGCCGAGGCCATTCGGCAAGCCGTACGACTACTCCAGGAGCAGTCCCCATGACCCACACCACACACGCCACATCCGCACGCCCTCCAACATCCGGGCACCGACTGGCGCGCTGCCGCCGCTGGGCCCGCACCCGGGCACTCTCCCTGGCAACTGCCAGCGCTGCCGTGGTGCGGACGACCATGCCACCAAAGCTACGGCGCCTGATGCGGCATGACTTCGTGCTGTCGGCGAGCCTGTTGCGCTGGCTCGCCCGCCGCCGCCCGCACGGGGTGCGCGACGGCGATACGGCGGTCGCTTACGCCGGGGCGCAATCGGCAGCCCTGTACGGGATGCTCTTCGTCTGCCTCGTGGAGACGGTGGCGCTGGCGTATCTCATCCCATGGCCGCTGGTGCACCGAATCGTGCTGGTCATCGACGTGTACGGCATCGTGTTCGTGCTGGGCCTGCACGCCGCGTGTGTGATGCGCCCGCATGTCATCGGCGCGGACGGCTCGCTGCGCCTACGGTACGGGCCGCTAGTGGACATCCACATACCCGCCGACCGCATCAGCTCCGCGCGCCTCCATCTACGCTCCCCCACGGGCCGGCTGGTCGAGATCGGCGATGACCAAACGGCCGACCTCGTCGTCGGCGGGCAGACCACCCTCACCGTCGAGTTGACCGAGCCAGTCTCCTTCCTACGCCCCCTCGGCAGCCCGACCAGCGCCCGCACGCTGCGGTTCTACGCCGACGATCCGCGGTCTGCGCTGGTTGCGCTGGCCGCGCTGGTCACGGTCAAGACGGCGGAAGCCGAGAGGTGAGGCGTCTGCGGCAGGCCGCGGGCGGTCCCAGGAACGTGAAGTAGTCCTTGAGGTCGTGGGCGTACGCCTTGGATCGTGTTCGGGGGCCGCTCGATGTCTGTCAGGTACGCCAGATATTGCTCGATCGGCCCGACTGGGACATCGTCGTCGCCCAGTACCGTCCACGACTCAAGCCGCGTGGTCGGTGACAGGACACGGTGAACCAGCATGCTTCCTCCGGGAATTCACGTGATGGACGGCGGCAGATAAGCACATCCATCAGGCAGATCATCCGGGCACAGCAGCCCTTCATCTACGTGGGAGGCAGCGCTTCTCAGCATCAAGATAATGGTCATTTGTCAGAGCGTCGGGTCGAGGCAGTCGAGGCTGCGGCTTGGCTCAGGAGTCGTAGGCCCTGCTTCGGCCGGTTGTCAGACTCCTCCAGGGAGTGACCCGACACACGGGGCCGCCCGCCGTTAGCTCTCGGCGGAGCTGCCGGAGCTGTCGGAGCTGTCGGAGAGCGGGGCCGAGGGGTCAGCTCCGGTAGCCGTTGAGGAAGACATGGACGCCGGCGGCGATCCTGTCGTCGATGTCCTCCTGTGTGGCTGCGCCGGAGCCTGGGCGGGAGGGGTCCACGGCTGAGATCAGCAGCATGAGGTGGACGGCTGCCTGGTCCGGGTCGGCGGTGCGGAGCAGCCCCTGGTCCGACCATTGGCGCAGGTGTTTGGCAAGTTCGCGGCGGACCCGCAGAGGGCCGGTTTCCTGCCAGACGTCGATGGCGGCCTGCGGGATGTGTCCGGCGTCGGCGTTGATCTGGCGTACGAGTGCGAAGTGCGCCGAGTGCGCGGCAGTCATCGGGGTGACGAAGTCCCGGCCGAAGTCGAGGAGGTCGGCCTCCAGGTTGGTGATCTTGCGCAGGTGCCGGTCGATGATGGCGAGTTGGGCTTCCGCAGCGAGGGTGGCGCTCTCCTGGATGGTGGCCTGGAAGAGCTCGGCCTTGTCCGTGAAGTGGTTGTAGATGGTGCGCGTGGACACCCCGGCCTCGGCGGCGATGGCGTCGATGCTGGCCCGGGTGTAGCCGTCCCGGGCGAAGACGGTCAGTGCGCCGCCGAGGATTGCCTGGCGCTTGTCCGCCGACCGGCCTCGGGGGCGTCCGGTTGCGGTGTTCTGACTGGCCATACTGGGTCCTCCAGGCTTTTTTGCAGCGTTCGTTTTACTAAATGCATTGAGCGTTGTACTTTACCTCGTGTTGAGGCACACAGCACCGCGGTACGCCGCTGCGTGTGCACGCCGAGTCCAGGAGAGACACATGCTCAAGATCGCCATCATCATCGGCAGCACCCGGCCGTCCCGCAGAACGGCCGTCGCGGCCGAGTGGGTCGCGCAAGTCTCCGCCCGGCACACAGCCGCTACCCGGGGGGAGGTGGCCTTCGAAATCGTGGACCTGGCGGACTACGCGCTTCCCGCCCTGGATGAGCCGCTCCCTGCCCTGTTCGGGGACTATCGCCATCCGCACACTGTCCAGTGGGCACATACCATCGCCTCCTTCGACGGGTTCGTCTTCGTCACCCCGGAGTACAACCACTCCTTCCCCGGCGCGTTGAAGAACGCGATCGACTTCCTGTACGCGGAGTGGAACAACAAGGCGGCCGGGTTCGTCAGCCACGGCGTACATGGCGGTATCCGCGCCGTGGAGCATCTGCGGCTGACGATGACCGAACTTCAGGTCGCCAATGTGCGCACCCAAGTCGCCCTCTCGGCCTTCACGGACTTCGCTATCACCGACCCGTCCGAGCCGGGTGTCATCACCCCGGGGCCCCATCAAGAATCGACGTTGTACGAGCTGCTGGACGAGGTCATCGCCTGGTCCGGGGTGCTCAAGCCGCTGCGTACGGCCACCGCGCAGACTGCACCCGCGTAGCGACCAGCATCCGGACCAACCACGAAGACCGGGGGAGTCATGCAGTACCGACTACTGGGCAGGACCGGGCTCCGCGTCTCGGAACTGTTCCTGGGCGCCATGAGCTTCGGGGACGGCGGCGCCTCGCCCGCCGAGGCCCGCCGCATCATCGACCTTTACGACGACACCGGCGGCAACGTGATCGACACCGCCAACGTCTACCGTGACGGGCAGAGCGAAAGCATCCTCGGCGACGTCCTGCACGGCCGCCGCGACCGCTTTGTCCTGGCGACCAAGTACACGCTCTCGCGCGACATCACCGACCCCAACGCCGCGGGCAATCACCGCAAGAGTCTCACCCTGTCCCTGGAACAGAGCCTCAAGCGGCTGCGGACCGACTACATCGACATCTACTGGGCACACCTGTGGGACCGGCACACCCCCGTCGACGAGACCATGCGGGCGCTGGACGACGCCGTCCGCGCGGGCAAAATACTCTACGTCGGGATCTCCGATGCCCCCGCATGGGTCGTCGCCCAAGCCAATACGCTGGCCCACTGGCGAGGCTGGACACCCTTCGCTGGCCTGCAAGTGCCCTACAACCTGCTGCAACGGGACATCGAGCGCGAACTGCTGCCTATGGCCGAGTCGTTCGAGATGACCGTCGCAGCGTGGAGCCCCCTGGCGCACGGCGTCTTGACCGGCCGATCCTGCGACCTCACCCCCCAGCAACACACCGTGGTCGCAGCCGTTCGTGAGGTCGCCGACGAGATCGGCGCCACGCCCGCCCAGGTCGCCCTCGCCTGGACCCGGTCACATTCCGCGGCTGTGCATCCAATCCTGGGCGCCAGCACTGTCGAACAGCTGGCCGACAACCTCGGCGTGCTCGACACAACCCTGTCCGAGGAACAGGTACGGCGCCTGGAAGCCGCCGCTGACTTCACTCTCGGATTCCCCAGTGACTTCCTCGCGCAGTCCCACCCCGGGGCGTTCGGCACAGCCAGTAACGGCCTTGACCGAGGTGCCAGGAGGTGACGGAATCGGGACCAGTGGACGTCGGAGCAGCAAACTGGTCTTGACCGCCCCCAGCCTCGCCACGGGCGACGACGCGGAGCGCGCTCACTCCCCCGGCGCCGTAACCTCCGCAGCGGTGGGGAAGGACTGCTGGGCCCCCGGTCTGGTGACGGCCACCGCGCCGACCCGGACGGCGAACCGTACGGCTGACTCCAGGTCGTCTCCCACGCCGAGCCGCCAGGCCAGTGCGCCGGTGAACGCGTCGCCTGCGCCCGTGGTGTCCACCGCATCGACCGGCTCGCTGGGGATGTGGACGTGGCCGCGCCGGTCGGCGACCAGGGCGCCCGCCGCGCCCAGCGTGATGACCACCGAGCGCGAGCCGCGCGCGAGCAGGGCCGTCGCCCATGCCGCCGGGTCGGCGTCCTCGCTGGCGGGGTGATCGGCCAGCAGGTAGCGCGCCTCGTGCTCGTTGGCCACGAGTGGGTCGCAGGCCGCCAGTACATCGGATGGCAGCAGCGCGGGCGGCGAGGGGTTGAGCACCACGCGGGTGCCGGGGCCCACAGCCCGTACCGTCGCCGCGACCGTTTCCAGCGGGATCTCCAACTGGAGCGAGACCACCGTGGCCGCGGCCAGCAGTGCCGAAGCCGCGTGGATGTCGCCTGGGGTGAGCCGGGCGTTGGCGCCGGGCGAGACGACGATGCTGTTGTCACCCGAGGGGTCCACGGTGATCAGCGCCACCCCCGTGGGTGCCCCGCCCACCAGTACGCCGACCGTATCGACGCCCGCCGCGCGCTGCGTATCGAGCAGCAGCCGGCCGTGCGCGTCGTCACCGATCCGCGCGAGGAGCGCCGTACGGGCGCCAAGGCGCGCGGCGGCCACGGCCTGGTTGCCGCCCTTGCCGCCCGGATGGGTGACCAGGTCGGAGCCGAGCACCGTCTCGCCTGCCGCCGGTCGTCGCTGTACGCCAATGACCAGGTCGGCGTTGGCCGACCCGACGACCAGCAGGTCATAGCCCTCCATGAAACACGTCCTTTCCGCCCGCACGGGCCCTCGCTGTCGCCTCTTGTCGGGTCACCGAAGCTGCCAGCTCAATCTGTTGACCACCGCAGCTGTCACGTCAATCTGCCAGGTCACCACGCCTGCCGGCCCCCGGCCGTGCCGCGCGCCGGTGGCCGCGGGCCCCTCGTATCGGTTACCGGGAGCCTGCGGCAACCACCTTCACCGGCACCTTGACCGTACGACGCGTCGGGTCGCCCTTGGCGAGTTTGATCGCGTTACGCACCGCAAGCTTGCCGAGTTCCCGCGGCTGTTGGGCGATCGTCGCGGCGAGCGTGCCGTCCTGCACGGCCTTCAAGCCGTCCGGGGTGCCGTCGAAGCCGATGACCTTGACCGAGGTGCCCGCCTTGCTGCCCAGTGCCTTGGCTGCGCCGAGCGCCATCTCATCGTTTGCCGCGAAGACGCCGGTCACGTCCGGATGGGCCTGGAGCAAATTAGTGGTGACGTCCAGGCTCTTGGCGCGGTCGAAGTCCGCGGGCTGCTTGCCGACAACCGTGATGCCGGGGTACGCCGCGAGGCCATCGGCGAACCCTTTGCCGCGTTCCCGGGCGGCGGAGGTGCCTGCCGTGCCCTGGAGCACCAGGATGGTTCCCCGGCCGTCGAGTTGGCGGGCCAGTTCCTTGGCGGCGAGCCGACCGCCCGCGATGTTGTCGGAGACGACGAGCGTGCCGACGTCGGCGTTGTTGACACCCCGGTCGGCGGCGACCACCGGAATGCCGGACTTGTTGGCGCCCTTGACCGCGGGGCCGGCGGCGTCGGAGTCCACTGGGTTGACGATGATGGACCCCACCCCCTGACTGGTGAAGTTCTGCACCTGGTTGGCCTGCTGTGACGCGTCGTTTTGCGCATCGGTCACATTCAGGCGTACGCCCGCGGCCTCGGCCTCCTCCTGCGCGCCCTTTTTGAGCTCGACGAAGAAGGGGTTGTTCAGGGTCGAGAGGGAAAGGCCGACCTTCGTATCGGAGCCGGACGATCCCGAGCCGCGCAGCACGGCGCCCAGGACCACCGCCGCCACCACGACGGCGGCCACGCCGAGCCGCAGCGGCGCGCCGCTCCACCAGCGGTGGCCCACGCCCGGGGCACCCGATGCGGCGTTGGACGCAGCGGGACCGGCACCCGCGCGGCGGCGCGCGGTGTCCAGGAGGACGGCCAGCGCGATGACCGCACCGATGACCACCTGCTGCCAAAACGAGGACACCTCAAGGAGGTTGAGCCCATTGCGGAGTGTGGCGAGGATCAGGGCGCCGATCAGCGTGCCGGACGCCTTGCCGACGCCGCCGGCGAGGCTGGCGCCCCCGATGACGACGGCGGCGATGGCGTCGAGTTCGTAGCCGACGGCCGCCTGGGGCTGTGCGGAGGACAGCCGCGAGGCCAGCACGATGCCGGCGACCGCGGCGAAGGCGCCGGAGAGCGCGTAGACGACGAGCTTTTGCCGCCGCACCTGGATGCCGGAGAGTCGGGCCGCTTCCTCGTTGCCGCCGATCGCGTACATCACGCGGCCGACGTAGGTACGGTTCAGCACCCCGGCGGTGAGCAGGCCCATGACCAGCATCACGAGCACCGGAACCGGCAGCCAGCCGCCGAGGGTGTCGCCGAGCGAGGACACGGGGTCTGGCAGGTCGATCGGGCTGCCCTGCGATATCACCAGCGATAGGCCGCGGGCGATGGACAGCATCGCCAGGGTCGCGATGAACGGCGGCAGTTTGCCGAAGGCGATCAGTGCGCCGCTGGCCGCCCCGCAGGCGATGCCGGTGGCGACGGCGAGCAGCACGGCTAGCCACACCGGCAGTCCGTGCGAGGTCGCCGTCCAGGCCAGCACGGTCGCGCAGAGCGCGGCCACCGAGCCGACCGACAGGTCGATGCCGGCCGCGACGATGACGAAGGTGACGCCGAAGGCGAGGATCGCGGTGACGGCTGCCTGGACGCCGACGTTGAGCAGATTTTGGGTGGTGAGGAAGTCCGTGGAGAGCAGTGACATCGCGGCGACCAGCACCACAAGGGCGGTCAGTGCGCCGTTGTCGAGCAGGAGGCGGGCCACCGGCACCGCCCCGTGTGCCTCGGCTCCCCTGGCGTCGGGGTTCTTCACCGTGTTACTGGCCACCGGAGTCCTCCATGTGCGTGCCCTTCGCGACGTCGTCGCCCTTGACTGCCAGGGCCATGACGGCGTCCTGGGTCGCTTCTTGTGCGCTGAGCTCACCGGCGATTCGACCGTGGGCCATCACCAGCACCCGATCGCTCATGCCGAGCACTTCGGGCAGGTCGCTGGAGACCATCAAGACCGCGTGGCCCGATGCCGTGAGTTCGTTGATGAGGTGGTAGATCTCGACCTTGGCGCCCACGTCGATGCCACGCGTCGGTTCGTCGAGGATGAGCACCTTGCTGTCGGCCAGCAGCCACTTGCCGATGACGACCTTTTGTTGGTTGCCGCCGGACAGGGTGCGTACGTGTTGATCGAGACCGGCCATGCGGACCGCGAGCCGAGTGGCGATGCGGGCGGCGGCCTCGCGCTGGCCCGCCCGGTCCACGAGCCCGGCGCGCGTGGCGCGGCGCAGCGTGACCAGGCCGAGGTTCTCCTGCACCGAGGCATCGAGCAGCAGGCCCTGCGCCTTGCGGTCCTCCGGAACCAGGCCGATGCCCGCGGCCAACGCCGCGCCGACGTCGTGCCGGGGCAGCGGCTGGCCGAGCACCGTGACGGTGCCCGCGTCGTACGGGTCGGCGCCGAAGACGGCCCGCACCACCTCGGTACGGCCCGCGCCGACGAGCCCGGCCAAGCCCACCACCTCGCCCGCCCGTACCTCGAAGCCCACATCGTGGAAGCTGCCGTCGCGGGTCAGCCCCGCGACGCTGAGCAGCGGCTCACCGGCATCGACCGGTTCGCGCGGATACTGCTGCTCGATGCTGCGGCCCACCATCAGGCGCACCAACTCGTCCTGGTCGGTGCCGGCCGGGACCTGGGTGACGCTGCGGCCGTCGCGCAACACGGTGACCCGGTCTCCGATGGCGGCGATCTCCTCCAGGTGGTGGGTGATGAAGACGATGGCCACGCCGTCCTCGCGCAGCGCGCGAACGATCCGAAAGAGCCTGCCGACCTCGTCGGTGGTGAGGACCGCGGTGGGCTCGTCCATGATCAGCACCCGGGCGTTCAGGCTGAGCGCCTTGGCGATCTCCACCATCTGGCGGCGGGCGATGCCCAGGTCGCGTATCCGGGCACGCGGATCGACGGTGACGCCGACGCGCTCACAGAGCCGAGCCGCGTCCGTCTCCATGCGCCGCCGGTCGATGAGGCCGAAGCGGCGCGGCGGGCGGCCGAGGAAGATGTTCTCGGCGACGCTCAGTTCGGGCACCAGGTTGAACTCCTGGTAGATGGTGGCGATGCCGAGCCGTTCCGCGTCCTGCGCGCCTTTTAGCCGTACCGGCGTGCCGTCCACCACAATCCGTCCACTGTCGGGGCGGTGCGCGCCCGAGAGCATTTTGATCAGCGTGCTCTTGCCCGCCCCGTTCTCACCGAGCAGGACATGGACCTCACCCGCTCGCAGGTCGAAGTTGACGCTGTCGAGCGCCACCACGCCGGGGAACGTCTTGCGTACGCTCTCCATGCGCAGCACTTCGGGGCCGTCCGGCTCAGCCCGCGGCTCCATCGGGGTCTCCCTTCTTCGGGGTTGCTGGCGATTCTCGGCTGGCGATTCTTGGCTGGGCTGCCTGGCTCGGGGGCCTTGGTTGAGGGGCCTTGGCTCGGGGCCTTGGTTGGCGACCTGGCTTGTGGGCCTGGGGCTTGTGGGCCTTGGCTGGGGAGTGTCTGCCCTGGCGGCTCGTCCGGCTCGTCTGGTGCCGTGGGCTCGTGCGGCAGTTCCGCGCCGGCTCTCCCGCTCGCGCTCCCGCGCCCGCGCACGCCCCCCGGGTCACTCGCCACATGAGCGACGGACGACGAGGCGGGCGGCCAGCGTGACCGATTCGGCGGCGCGGCCGTCGATCAGGCCGACCAGGGCCCGTACGGCGGCGGCGCCGAGGTCCCCGGTCGGCTGGGCGATCGCGGTGACCGGTGGGTCGGTGTGCATGAACCACGGGATGTCGTCGAACGCGGCGAGCGCCACATCATCGGGCACCCGCAGCTTGCGGGCGCGGATCTCGTCCATCGCGCCAAGGGCCATCAGATTGTCGGCGGCGAAGATCACCGCGGGGGGCTCGTCCAGGTCGAGGAAGGCGGCGGTGGCGCGTCTGCCGCTGTCCGCCTGGAAATCGCCCCGCCCGATATACGCGGCGGGCAGCGGCAGCCCGAACTCGCGGAGCGCGGAGCGGAAGGCGTCCACGCGTTCGCGGCCGGTGGTGGTAGCCGCGGGGCCCGCGATGATGGCCAACCTGCGGTGCTCCAAGGCATGCAGGTGGGCGACCAACTCGCGGACGGCGGCGCGGCCATCGGTGCGGACCACCGGCACGTCCACGTCCTTGATCCAGCGATCGACGAAGACCATCGGGGTGCCCGAGCGCGCCGCGTCCAGCATCAGCGGGGAGCCCCCGTCGGTGGGGCTGACGAGGAGACCGTCGATGCGCCGGTCGAGCAGCGTACGTACGTGGTGGTCCTGGAGGTCGGGCCGCTCGTCGGCATTGCCGATGATCACGCTGTAGCCGAGCGCACGCGCCTGGTCCTCAACGGAGCGGGCCAACTCGGTGAAGAACGGATTGAGCACATCACTGATGACCAGCCCCAGGGTGCGGGTCTGGTCGGTGCGTAGCGAACGGGCGACGGCGTTGGGCCGGTAACGCAGGGCGGCGACGGCGGTCAGCACCCTGTCGCGGGTGTCGGCGCGGACGGAGGGGTGGTCGTTCAACACTCGGGAGACCGTCGCCACCGATACTCCGGCCTGGCGCGCGACGTCCTTGATGCCCGCCATGGATGCCACCTCCGTACGCGCTCCGCAGAGCTTTGTAATCGATTACATCGAGGGGAAACGATGACCGGCCTCAGCACAAGAGGAGGGGGCAACTCCGCAACCGGATCGTGACCTTCCGGTCGTTCGGGTCGGCGTCGGTGGCTCGGGCGGCGCCGGGGCCGAGGCCCATCGCGCGCGCCGCGGACCAGCGCCGCCGCGAGCGAGTGTCGCGCCGCGGGCCCGTTCCGCGCCACGTACCGGCCCCGAGCCGCGACCCCGCGCCACCTCGCGAGCCTCCCGCCGCCCCGCCGCTTCTGGCCGGCCGCACCCCATGTGACCTGGGAGGTTAGGCTATTAGGGCGGGGCGGCCCCGCCCCGTACCCCACCCGCCTCCCCCACCCGAGGAACCCGCATGATCTTCATCACCGTGAAATTCACCGTCCGGCCCGAGCGCGCCGAAGACTGGCTCGACTTGGTCGCTGACTTCACCGAGGCCACCCGCAGCGAGCCAGGCAACCTGTTTTTCGAGTGGTCGCGCAGCGTGACCAACCCGCACCAGTTCGTTTTGGTCGAGGCGTTCCGCGACGGCGAGGCCGGCCGGGAGCACGTGGAGTCCGCGCACTTCAAGGCGGGCACGGACGCCATGTCCTACGCGGTCGCCGAGACCCCGCAGATCGTCTCCACCGAGATACCGGACATGGACGGCTGGGGACAGATGGGCGAGGTCTCGCCCCGTAACCCGTAATCCCCAACGACGCTCCCCCACGAGAGCGCGACCGCGCGGCACACGCAACCCCCCGCACGGCGCACCACGGGTGCGCGGCGGCATAGCCGGCCCGAGACTGAGTGCGTGATCTTCCCTCGCGCTCTGGTCCCGGTGTCCGTGCTCGCCCTGCTGGCGCTCACGTCGCCGGCGGCGTCCGCCGGAGCGGATACCGGGGCGGCGGGGCCGCCACCCGCCCCGCGCCGCACGGTCTCCGCCTGGCTGCCGTACTGGCAACAGGACGGCGCCTACCGGGACGCGCTGGCCCACGCCGACCAGCTGCACACGGTCAGCCCCTTTTGGTACGAGATGACCTCGACTCAGCGGATCACCGCGCATCCTGGCGCGGGCGAGCACCGCATCATCGACGGGCTACACAGGGCCGGCATCAAGGTCGTCCCTACCGTCACCGAGGCCCCGAACGCCGCCGCCATGGCCGCGTTGCTCACCGATCCCAGCCGGCGCGCCGCCCATGCGGACACACTGCTGCGGCTCGCCGACAGCCGCCCGTACGACGGCCTTGACCTCGACTACGAGCGGATGAACCACTCCGCTGACCCGGCCGTGCTCCGTCGCGTACGCAACGGGTTCAGCGCGCTGGTCAGCGAGGTGTGCGCACGGCTGCACGCCCGCGGCAAGCAGTGCACCGTCGCGGTGTATCCCCGCACACACGCCAGCGATACGGCTCCCGCTTACGACTATGCGCGGCTCGGCCGTGCCGTGGACCGCCTGCGGATCATGGGCTACAACCTGCACAACGCGCTCGGCCCGCCCGGCCCGCTGTCCTCACCCGCCTGGTACGACGCCATCCTGCGCTACGCCACATCGCGCGTCCCCGCTGACCGGATCGAGATGGGCATCCCGGCGTACGGCTGGGACTACCGCGCCGGCGACCGCGCCCGTGCCACACATCGCACCACCCGTGAGGCGGAGGCCCTGCGCCGCCGCGTGGGCGCCCCGTACGCACTGGACGCCGCGTCGAAGACGCCGCACTTCACGTACGCCGACAACGGGCGCCGCCGCGAGGTCTGGTACCAGGACGCTCGCGGCATCGCCGCCCACCTCCCGGTGCTGCACCGGCACGGCGTAGTCAACACCGCCCTGTGGGCACTGGACTTCGAGGAGGCCGGGCTCTGGCCGACGCTGGAACGCGGCGCTCGCAGGGAAATGCGCGCCAGGACAGGTCCATGAGGCAGGCATGAGGCAGGCATCAGACAACCGTGAGGCCGGCATAAGGCAGACATAAGGCAGGGCTGTTGGCGCAGCGGGTACACCGCCCACTCGCCTCGGTGGCGGTGACTCACCGGCGGGCGTGGGCGCCGGGCCCGGGGTGCTCGTTACGCTGCGTTCGTGACCAGCTCGGACGCCCTCGGCAAAGACGACCCCTTGGTGGGCCCCGCCACCCTTGGCCCAGCGGGGGTTTCGGTCATGAGCCGACGCGGGCTGCTGCGCGGCGGTGCCCGGTCGGCGACCGCCATGGCGGTCGCAACCCTTACCGCGGCAGGGTGTTCGTCCAGCCCGGGGCCCATGCGACGGCTACGGCTGGCGACGGGCCCCGATGGTGGCCCGTACAACGCCTTCGGACGGGCGCTGGCCAAGGCAGTCGCCGCGAGCGGGCGCCGGCTCGATGTAGTGCCGGTGGCCACCGCCGCGAGTGCGGACAACCTACGCCAACTCTCCGAAGGTGACGTGGAGTTGGCGATGACGATGGCGGACGCTGCGCAGGACGCGGTACGCGGCCGAGAGCCGTTCTCCGCGCCGGTGGCGATGACCGCACTGGCCCGGGTGTACGTCAACTACACGCATCTGGTGGTCCCTGCGCACGGCCCGGTGCGCTCCGTCAGTGAGCTGGCGGGGCGCCGCGTCGCCACGGGCGCGACCGGGTCCGGGCTGCGTGCGGTGGCCGAACGCGTGCTGTACGCCGCCGGGTTGAGCGGCGACCGTGCCGTACGCGAACTACGGCTCGGCCTCGCGGAGTCGGCCCGAGCGCTGCGTAATGGCGACGTGGACGCCCTGATGTGGTCGGGCGGTGTCCCCACACCGACGCTGACCGCGCTCGCCAAGACGCTGCCGCTGCGGTTGCTGCCGCTGGATGGCCAAGTCTCGGCGCTGCGCACGGCCTACGGCCCCGTCTACTCCGCGGTGACGCTGCCGCCCGGCGTGTACGGGCTGCGGGAGCCGGTGCGTACGGTCGGAGTCAGCAACTATCTGGCGGCCCGCGGCGATGTGTCCGAGCCGGCCGCGCGCGAGCTGCTTGAGGTCGTTTTCGGCCGCTGGCGCGAGCTGCTGCGGGAGGTGACGGCCGGCGCCCGCCTCGAACCCCGGTTCGCCGTCGCCACCGGGGCCGTGCCCCTCCACCCGGGAGCTGCCGACTACTACCGGTCGGTGTACGGCTGATCCTCGGCCGGCCCAGCCCGGCCAGCCAGCCCAGCCAGCCCAGCCAGTTCGAGCGATGCGAGACGAGGCGAACCTCCCGCGCGTGCTTCCGTTCTGCGCTGTTCTGCGCTGCCCCGCGCTGCCCCGCGCTGCTCTACGCCGCGCGCTGTATCGCGTGCACCAGGCCAGCGGCCAGGTTCGCCCGCTCGGCCATGGCGTCGATCACCAGGTACTCGTGGTCGGCATGGGCGCCCCCTCCGACTGCTCCCAGGCCATCGAGGGTGGGCACCCCGAGGGCGGCCGTGAAGTTGCCGTCGCTGCCGCCACCGACCGCCGTCCCTTCGAGGCCGGGAAGCAGTCGCTGTGCGATCGCGAAGAGTTCGACCGACGCCGACTCGGGCATCGGCGGCCGGCTGACGGCTCCCCGAACCACGAGCTTCGCCCCTTCGAGATGGGGAGTCAGGGCGGCGAACGCGGCTTCGATGCGTTCGGCCTCATCGGCCGACTCGACCCGGACGTCCACGGTGACGGTCGCGGCTGCGGGCACGACGTTGCTCGTGGTTCCTGCGGACGCCACGGTCGGGGTCACCGTCGTGCCCACGTCGGGGCGAGCGAGCGCTGTGATGGCGAGCACCTGGTGCGCCGCTTCGATCAGGGCGTTGACCCCGGCTTCGGGCTCAAGCCCCGCGTGCGAGGCCCGACCCGCGATGGAGACGTGGAAGGTGCCGCAGCCCTTGCGGCCGGTCTTCACGGCTCCGCCATCGGCGGCGCCCTCGAACACCAGCACAGCGCCGCAGGCAAGGGCCCGCTCCTCGATGAGCGCACGCGAGGAGTGGGAGCCGACCTCTTCGTCGGCGGTCACCAAGATCTCGACCCCGGACCGGTCTTCGAGCGCCGCCAGGCCATGGATGGCCTGCACCAAACCGCCCAACATGTCAAAGACCCCGGGGCCGGTTGCTCGCCCGCCTTCGACCGTGAACGGGCGGCGGTCGAGGGTGCCGAGCGGAAATACCGTGTCGTGGTGTCCGAGGATCAGCACCCGGGGATCGCCACCAGCCGCCCAGCGAACATGCGGCCCTGCCTCGCTCTCCACGAGGCTGGCCCGCCCACCGAGGCGGCTTTCGATGAGGGAGCCGACAGCTTGGGCCGATGCCCGCAAGGCGTCGAGATCGCCCGATGGCGACTCGATTTCCACGAGCGTCCGCAGATCATCAATCATCGCGTCAACGTTCACATCGACGGCTTTGTGCATCGTCACGTCGCCAGGGTACGGGTACGCCGGGCCGAGCCGTACCCGACGTACCCGGCTCAGGGCGTCTGACCTGCTGCTACGTCGCCGCTTGCGGACACGTCGCCGCCTACCGTCACGTCTTCACCCACTGCGGCTGCCGGGAGCCGCAGCTCCACCGCGAGGCCGTGCGGGGACTCGGCCATCGTCGTCAGGGTGCCGCCGCTCGCACGTGCCAACTCATCGGCGATGGCCAGGCCCAGTCCGCTGCCGGGCACGTTTTGGTGCTCGGCGCCGCGGGTGAAGCGCCTGATCACGGTGGGAAGTTGGTCCGCCGGTACGCCGGGCCCGTCGTCGGCGACGCGTACCAGCACCGCGTTGTCCCGGGCGACGGCCCGCACCCGCACCCGGCCGCCGGGCGGCACGAATTTGGCGGCGTTGTCCAAGAGCGCGTCGAGCACCCGGCCCACCGCATCCGGCAGCGCCCGTACCCGCAACCCGTCCGCGACCTCGGCGGACAGGTCGAGCCGGGCAGCGCGGAACACCGGCGACCAGGCCGCGACCCGTTCCCGTACCGCGGTGGAGGCGTTCTGGTCGGCGCGTTCGGCCGTGCCCGACTCCACGCGGGCCAGCGCGAGCAGCCCGTCCAACAACTCCTCAAGACGCTCGGCCTCGTCCAGCGCGCGGGCGTGTTCGGGGCGTCCGGCCGGCGCGAGGTGGGGCTCGACGTTCTCCAGTTGCAGCACCAGGGTGGCCAGCGGGTTGCGCAACTGGTGTGAGGCGTCGGCGACGAAGTCACGCTGCCGGCGGATGGAGTCGGCCATGCCCTCGGCCATGGTGTTGAAATGCCGTCTTAGGCTCCGCAGTTCCGGCGGCCCCGAAGCGGATACGGCGCGGGTGTGCAGGCTGCCGGCGGCCAGGCCGCCAACGGCCTGGTCGAGGTCGCGGACCGGGCGCATCAGCCACCGGGTGATCCCGGCCGCGGCCAGCGCCGCCGCGGCGAAGGCGGCGACGGCACCGGCCGCGATCAGCGACCAGCGGGCCGTCACGTCCCGGCGCGCGACGTCGGTGGGGACAGCCAGCAGCACGGCGCCACTGACCCGCTCGTCCCTGCCGACCGGTTCGGCCAGCACCTCGGTGTCCGGGCCCCAGGGCCGTACGGTGGGTAGCCGCTCCGTCGAGCGACCGGCCAGCGCCCGGTTCTTGGCGTCCGCCGCGCGCGGGCCCGCCCACCAGGAACGGGGGCCGGCGCGCAGCATGGTGCGGCCGTTGGCGTCGCTGATCAGCACACCGGCTCCGTACAACTGCGCATAGCGGTGGATCTCCGCTGACAGCTCCGACTGGTCGGCTTCGGTGAGCCCGCGGTCGGCGAGGTCGGCGAACCGCACGGCGTCCGCGCGCCGTTGGAGCAGCAGGTGCTCGGTGCGGCCCCGGGCGTACGCGTCGGCGAGCGGCAGGGAGAGCAGGATGGTCGCCGCCCCCATCAGCGCCATCAGCACGGCAAGCAGCCGGCGCCTCATCGGACGCCGGGCTCCCGGTCCACGGCGCTGGTGCCTTGCTCACCGAGCGAGGTGCCGGGGCCGAGTTGGTAGCCGAAGCCGTGCACGGTGCGTACCAGACCGGGTCTGCCGGTTTTGGCGCGGATGCCCGCGACATGGACATCCAGCGAGCGCGACGCGGCCTGGAGGGCGTCGCCCCACACCCGGTACAGGATCTCGTCGCGCGAGTGCACCTCGCCGGGCCGGGCGGCCAGGTGTGCGAGGACGTCGAACTCGCGTCGGGTCAGTCGCACCTGGTCTCCGGCCACGGTCACGGTGCGGCCTGCGAGGTCGATCAGCGCGTCCCCGGCCCGTACCGGCTCCTGCCCGGCCCGGCCCACGCCGTACGCCGGGTCCGCTGTCGGCTCAGCGCCGGCCCCCGGGGCGGAGCGGCGGCGTACGGAGTCGATGCGCGCCATCAACTCGGCCATCCGGAACGGCTTGACCACGTAGTCGTCGGCACCGGCCCGCAGCCCGCGCACGATGTCGTGCTCCTCACACCGGGCGGTGACGACGATCAGCGGCACCGCGCATACGGCACGTAGCCGGCGCAGCAGCTCCAGCCCGTCCAGGTCCGGCAGCCCGAGGTCGAGGAGGACGAATTCGGCTTCCCCGGTGTGCCGCAGCGCGTCCAGGGCGCGGCTGACCCGGCGCACGGTATGTCCGCGCAGGGCCAGCGCGGTGCCAAGGGCGTGCGCCATCCGATCGTCGTCCTCGACGAGCAAGGTGTGCATGAGGACTCTCCTGGTGGCCGGGGGCAACAGCTACCGGAATACCACGAGCCACGGCGGAAGCCGCATCCCCGCCGCCCGGGGCCGTGCCTTCTCGCCGCCCAGGGACTCTGCCTTCCCGCCGCCGGCGGCGGCGGACAGTCCGCCGCGCCCGCGCCGCGCGGCACCGGGCCGGGCCGGGCTCAGCGCGTGGTGGTCGAGCCGGCGGTGATGGATCGGTCCGCACCAGGCAGCGAGGTGCCGGTCCCGGAGGCAGCGCCTGCTGCGGCGCCGGCCTCGGCGCCACCAGCACCAGCACCAGCACCAGCAGTCTCGTTCTCGGCGCGGCTCAGCGCCACGTTCTTGGTATCCGGCATCAGGAGATACGTCACCAGCGAGACAAACGCACAGCCCGAGACGTACCAGAAGAACATCGACTCATGGCCGCTCTTCTTGAACCACAGCGCCACGTACTCCGCCGTGCCGCCGAACAGCGCGTTAGCCACCGCATAGGGCAGGGCCACGCCGAGCGCACGCACCCTGGTCGGGAACAACTCCGCCTTCACGGCCGCGTTGATCGACGTATAGCCGGTGACGATGACCAGGGCGATCAGGGAGAGGCCGAGCGCGGGCCAGTATGAGGAGGCCGAGCCAAGAGCGGTCATGATCGGGTACGTACCGACCGTGCAGCCGAAGGCGAAGGTGATGAGCAGCGGGCGGCGGCCGATCCGGTCGGACAGCGCGCCGGCGAATGGTTGCAGCACCGCGAAGACCGCGAGCGCGGTGAAGCTGACCAAGGTGGCGGTGTTCTTCTCCATTCCGGCGCTGCCGATCAGGTACTTCGTCAGATAGGTGGTGTACGTGTAGTAGGCCACCGTGCCGCCGAGGGTCAGGGCCATGACCAGGCCCGCCTGGCGGCGGTGTGCCCACAGCACCTTGAGCGTGCCCGCGTCGTCGTCCGAGCCCGCGCCGTCCTGCTCCTGGAACGCCTGCGTCTCCGTGAGCCGGCGCCGTAGCCAGAACACGACCAGTGCGAACACTGCGCCAACGAGAAACGGCACCCGCCAACCCCAACTCTCCAACTGGGCGGTGGTCAAGGTGTGTTGCATCGTGATCAGGATGGCGAGGCCAAGGAGTTGCCCGCAGGTCATCGACACGTACTGGAACGAGGAGCCGAGGCCGCGGCGATGGGGTGCGGACGCCTCCGTGAGATACGTGGCGCTGGCCGCGTACTCCCCGCCAATGCTCATCCCTTGCAGCAACCGGGCCAAAAGCAGCACCAGTGCGCCGAAGTAACCCGCCTGATCGTAGGTGGGCGCAATGGCGATCAACAGGGCAGCCACCGACATCATGGTGACGGTGAGCGTGAGTGCACTTTTGCGGCCATGCCGGTCGGCGGCCCGTCCCAGCACCCAGCCGCCGACCGGACGCATCAAAAAGCCGACCGCGAAGATGCCCGCCGTATTCATCAGCTTGGTCGTCGGGTTATCGCCGGGGAAAAAGGAGTCGGCGAAGTAGATGGCAAAGCTGGCGTAGATAAACCAGTCGTACCACTCGACGAGATTGCCTAGCGATCCGCCGATCAGTGCGAAGCGGCGCTGCTTGCGCTCCTCGGCCGAGTCACGGTGGGGAAATGCGCCGTGCGGACATTCACCGTATGAGGATGCTGCGGCGGCGTGCGATGGCATGGCGACTCCGATGCGCTCCTGGGAGGGTGGTGCGGGGTGCCCAGAGCATGTGGTGACGCAGCATTGGCTCACAAGGCGCGGCGACGAGATCTAACGTTTCGCTAAGAAAGCGGCCGTCGAGTTAGCCGATGCGCAGTGCCTGCAGCAGTTGTCCCAGCGCGGCTTTGGTGTGGTTGAGGTCTTCGGGGTCGGAGGAGGACGCCAGCCAAAGGGCCGCCTCGTTCATCGCCCCCGACAGTAGGTGGACCAGCGGTGCGACCGGCTGCGGGGCGACGATCCCCTCGTCCATGAGGAAGGACAACGCGTCGGCGAGATGGCGGGCCGAGGCTGCCTCGTCCATCGCCCGCCATTGACTCCATCCCAGCACGGCGGGCCCGTCGACGAGCATGACCCGCTGAATGTCCGGATCAGTGGTCGCGGTGAGGAACTCCTGGCAGCCGGCGGTCAACTGGGTCCAGGGATCGTCATGGGTGTCGGCGGCGGCAGCCACGCGTTGGCCCACTTCCTGCTGCAACTCCTCCAAGACGGCCCGGAAGAGGTCCGTCTTACCGGTGAAGTGGTGGTAGAGCGCGCCCTTGGTCACCCCGGCTGCCTGGACGATCTCCGCCAGACTCACAGCGCCATAGCCGCGGCCAGAAAACAGGCGCCTGCCTTCCCGCAGCAGCGACTGCCTGGTCTGCTCCCGCTGCTGCGCCCGGATGCCGTGCTGCTGCATCGCACTCCTCATTGACATACCGACAGTATGCGAATAACGTCACTCGCATACCAATGGTACGCGAAAGGGATTCAGGTATGAAACTGACCGGCTTCTATCCCGTGATCAACACAGCGAAGCTACGAGAGTCCCGCGACTTCTACACCCGGCTGCTGGGCTTCGAGACGACGTTCGAGGCCGACTGGTACGTCAGCCTGCGGCGGCCGGAAGCCCCCGGTTACGAGCTCGCCCTCCTCGACCACACCCACCCGACGAATCCACCGGGCAACCGGGTCCCCGCACAGGGCCTGCTGCTCAACTTCGAAGTGGAGGACGTGGACGCGGAGTGGGAACGGCTCGTCGCCAACGAAGGACTGCACCCCATCCGTGAACTGCGCAGCGAGGACTTCGGGCAACGACACTTCATCGTGGCCGACCCCAACGGCGTACTGATAGACGTCATCACGCCCATCGCCCCCACCGCGCAATACTCCGAGCAGTACGTCACCGGCTGACCCCCGTGAAGGGCGTGTTCGTCAACGACCCATCGAACACGCCCTAGCCACCGGGACCAGCAGCGCCACCAGGGCCACCAGCGCCACCAGCGCGGGAGGCCCAACCTGTCACTTCCGTTTACCGCACCCCGGAAGCGCCACCCGCCGGGCGAACCCTCACTTCCAGGGGACGTTCAACCATGGGCTGCCCGGGTCGGACATCAGGAGCCGGTGCGCGATGACCATGTCCTCGTACCACTCCCCGAACTCCTCCTCGTCGAAGTGCAGGCAACGCCCCAAGATGTACGCGGCGGAGAAGTCCTCCCAGGAACGGTAGTTGGCCTGGCAGCGGCGGCCCGCGCGCAGCACCGCCTGCTCGGTCTCCTGGACGGTGCAGTAGCGGGCGCCGAGACCCCAACGGGCCATGCCGGACGCGCGCCCGTAGTCCCAGGCCTCGACGGACCGGACGAATTTGCCGGCGGCGAGCAGCCCGTCCGCGCGGAACCTGGCTTCGTAGCGGGTGATGCGGCCGATCAGCCGCCCGACCCCGGCGACCTGGGAGCGCACCTCGGCATCGCTGCGGGGCTGGGCCATCGTCACGCCATCGGGAGTGAGGTGGGGCTCGGCCACCTCGGCGGCGTGCTGCCACAGCGCCCGCTCCGCCACCTGCCGCCAGTGGTCCACGGCGACGGCACCCGCGAAGTCAAGTGCGAGCGAGCGGCGGATGCCGAGCGTGAACTCCCACACCGGGCTAATCATTTCGGCACAGAGCAGGAGTTCTTGGGTGCGCTGCCAGTCCTGGCGGGAGGCGACGCCCCACCACTCCTTGAGTCGGTCTCGTTCGGCCGTGTAGCCGCCGCCGTGGTACGCCAACGCGTTCCACAACTCGCCGTTGTTGACGAACAGCAGCGCCCCGCAGGCGAGTCCGTGGGCCACCGGGCCATGCAGCGGTCCCCCGACGAACAGGGTGCGCAGTGCGCGGTGCGGCTGGACGGCGTCGGCGACGCGTTCCACGTGTTGCTGCCACAGTGCGCGGTGGCCCGGCGTGGTCGAGAAGTACGCCTCGCACGGGCTGCCTGGATTGACCGCGAGCCACGGCGGGTCCTTCGCGCCCCAGACCCGCGCGTACCAGCTCAGCGAGCCGGAGTGATAGACCGGATCTTCGACCGGCGCGGGGAGCATGCCCTCGGTGTATACGGCGAGGCAGTCCGTGCGGGTACGCGCATCGTGGTAGGGCGTGAAGACCACGGTGTCGGGATGGGCGTCCACGCGTGCCCGCGAGTCGGCGACGAACAGGTCGCTGCGGGCCAGCACCGCGAAGTAGCGGGTCCAGTCGCCGTGCGTCTTGGCCTCATACAGTTCCTGCTCGATGGCGCTGGGCGCCTGCCACGGCGGCGGCTGCTCCTGCGGCCGCGCCTGCGCTGCCGCGCCGCTCTGCGGGTGTGGGCCGTCATCAGCGCGCGGCGGATCACCGCCACCCATCGGGCCACTGACGCTCCGCACAGGAATACCAACGCTCCGTGTGGGGACCCTGTCATCGTGTTTGGGACCGGCACCGCCCGGCTTCGCGGGTTTCTCCCCGTTCCACAACCCCATAAGGGGGAACTCTACCGAGCGCCCTCTTCGGCGCCCGAAATGCGTCCCGGTGCCAGGCACCGCATCGAAACGCCGATGTGCCCCTCCGCGCGAGCGTGGAGGGGCACATACGGGTGGTGCGGGCTCGCTGTGCGGCAGCCGTCAATCAGTAACTGATCAGCGGCGACAGTCAGCAGCCGGGCGCTTCCTTAGAGGCTGGCGCCCTTGGCACGCAGGTACGCGACCGGGTCAACGTCCGAGCCGTAGCCCGGGCCGGTGCGCACCTCGAAGTGCAGGTGCGGGCCGCTGCTGTTGCCCGTGGTGCCGGACAGACCGATCTGCTGGCCGGCGGTGACCGACTGGCCCGCCGAGATAGAGAGCTGCGACAGGTGTGCGTACTGGCTGTAGTGGCCGTCCGCGTGGCGGATGACGACCTGGTTGCCGTACGAGCCGCCCCAGCCTGCGGAGACGACCTGGCCGGCGCCGATGGCCTTGATGGGGGTGCCGGTGGCGACCGGGAAGTCAACGCCGGTGTGGTAGCCGCTGGACCAGCTACCGCCCGCCTGGTGGTAGGGGGTGCCCATGGCGGTGTTGGCCACAGGTGCGGTGAAGCCGGTCGCCGAGGGGGCCTCGGCCTTCTGCTTCACCGGCGCGGGCAGGGTCTGCGGCTTCGGGGCCGACTGCTGCTTGGGGGCCGTCGGCTGCGCAGCCTTCGGGGCGGCCTTCGGGGCGGCCTTCTGCTGCGGAGCCGGTGCGGAGCCGCCACCGGACAGCTTGAGGTGCTGGTTCGGGAAGATCAGGTTCGGGTTGCCGCCGACGACGTCCTGGTTGCGGTCGTAGACGGCACGCCAGCCACCGCTGACGTCATGCGCCTGGGCGATCTTGAACAGTGTGTCGCCGGAGCGCACGGTGTACGAGGTGGACGCCGTGGAGCTCTCGGCACGCGGAGCGGGCTTGCTCTCAACCTTGGGAGCAGCCTTGCTCTCAATCTTGGGGGCGGCCTTGGGGGTGGCCTTGGGGGCGGCCTTGGGGGCGGCCTGCGGCGCGGGGCGGGAGTTACGGGTGGTGTTCGCCTGCTGCTCGCGGGCACCGTCGGGCGCGATCTGCGGAGCCGGGCCACCGGAGGTCAGGCCCGCCTTGACGGAGCACACCGGCCAGGCACCCGGGCCCTGCACCTTCAGGACCTTCTCGGCGATGGCGATCTGCTGGTCCTTGGTGGCCAGGTCGGCGCGCGGCGCGTAGGTCGTGCCGCCGAACGCGCGCCAGGTGCTGTCGGTGAACTGGAGGCCGCCATAGAAGCCATTGCCGTTGTTGATGCTCCAGTTACCGGTGCTCTCGCACTGGGCGACCTTCTCCCAAACATCCACCGAAGCGGCGTTGGCCTGGGTGGCGCCCAGGAAAGGAATGGCGAGGCCTGCGCCGCCAGCCGTCAGCGCGATGGAAATGCGCGCGAGACGACGGGGACTGAGGCGGCTGTGGCGTGCACTGTGAGACATAGGGGTATCCCTCTCCTATGCCTACGAGGTGAGCTGTCGGATTCGGGCTGGAGTTGCCCGGACGTGTTTTCAGCGGCGTACGCCGCAACACGTCTTCACCCCAAGCCGACCGCGCTGACGCACGGTGCGGCACTTACCTGGTTCCCCCGCTCTTGCCGTCATGACTGTGGGGTTTCTCCGCAGCCAGCGGCAAGATTCGGCATTCCGGCTGCGGATACCCGCCTTCGTTTCAGCGGGAGCGCAAACAAAACACATTCATTTCCCGGACGACAAGCCTGAGTCGCCCGGCAAAGATCGATTAAGGCGATAGCTCGCGATGCGAGATAACGCTATGCATGGGATCTATCCCCCACGGCGATGACGCCGCAGCCTTCGGCAAGACGAGTTCCCCCGTCTGGCGGGGGCTTGACGAAAAACGAGGATCACCCGAACACGGCGCGTTACAGATCAACAAGGGCCGCCCGTGAGCTACACCACAACGTGCGAGAAGTCCGAATGGTCCGTTTCTAATTGATCTTTCCTGGCCGCTCGATGGGGGTCTCGATGCCCGAGGCGGGAGATTCACCGCCGCGCGCCGCGCCCATGGCTGCTCGCGACCCTCGTCACATCCCCATCTGAGAACACGCGAGGAAGGCCCGCCAGGTTGCCTCGTCCCCCCATATTCCTCGTCCGCCAATCGCCGAACCGATCCGCCGCCAACCCCCGCCCTGGCCTTTCACCAGGGGTATCGGTAGGGAGCCGGCGCTCGATACGGCTCCCTACCGGGATGGGGCGACTATCGACCCCCAGCCGGTGTGGAGTCCGCCGCGAAGAACGCCGCCAGTTCGCGCACCACTATTTGCGGCTGCTCCTCCGGTACGTAGTGGCCGCTCCCCTTGACCTCGACGACGCGAATGTCGGTGCCCTTGTCGGCACCCATCTGCGCGCGCAGCGCGGGATAGCTGGTCTCGCCCGCCAGCGTCAGCACAGGAAGCGTCACCGGGTCATAGCTGGCCAGGTCGGTGATGTCCTGCCGCATCGTCTGGTACCAGCCGTTGCCCGCACGGATGGCGTCACGGGTGTCGTAGGCGTGTGCGTAGATGCGCCGCGCGTCCTCCTCCACGGAGTCCTGGTCGAGCAGCATGTGCCCGTACAGCCAATCGATCACCGGCCGGAAGCGCCCGACCAGCAGTTCCTCGGGGAGGCCACGCACCTGGTTGAACGCGAACCACCACGGATATCCGCCGCTGCCGTGCGCGAGGGCCGCCGCCTGCTCGTCGGAGCCGGGCAGCATGCCGATCTCCAGCCAGGAAGCGTCGGGCACTCCCAGATCGATGGTGACCAGGCGACGTACGGACTCCGGATGATTGGCGGCCAGGTGGTAGCCGAGCGAGGCGCCAATGTCATGCCCGGCGACGAACGCCGCATCGTGGCCCAGGTGCCGGATCAGTTCGTGGATGTCCCGCGCCATGGTGCGCTTGTCATAGCCGGACTCGGGCTTGTCCGAGCCGCCCATGCCACGGAGATCGACGGCGGTCACCCGGAAGGTACGCGCCAGCGCGGGCAGCACCTTACGGAACTGCCACCACGTCTGCGGCCAGCCACCCAGCAAGATCAGCGGCGCGCCACTGCCGCCGGTCACATGGTGCAGCCGTACGCCGTTGACATCGGCGTACGCGCTGACGAAGTCGCCCTCAAGGGAGGCGGCCAACTCGGCATCGGTGGGTACGGGGCGCGGTGCGGTCATCACGTCATCCTTTTTCTTGAATGTTCGGTCAAGTAAACGGGCAGGTACACGGGCGACAGTGCGCACAGGATGCGAGAGGAGACAGGGCAGAGCGGGAAGACGGAGGAGGAAAGAGAGCAGGAGAGAAAGGAGGAAAGGAGCGCTACCCGGGGCAGCACGAAGGTGTTTCACCTGACCCCAGGGACCGGCCGTACGCTCAGTCGAGGAGGGTCAGCGCCCGCTCCACGGTGTCATCGAGGAAGCGCTGCCGTACCGGGGTCTTGCCCACTACGCGGATGCCCTGGAGCAGCGTCACCAGGAACCTGGCGAGCGAGGCCGGGTCCTTGTCCTGAGCCAACTCCCCCTCTGCCCTGGCCCGTACGAGCGCTCCCATGATGGCGGTCTCCAAGGTTTCCAGGGAGGCGGCCACCCGCCGGCTCGCCCCCTGGTCCGCGGGCAGTTCGACCGCGGTGTTGGTCATCAGGCAGCCCTTGTGGTCGGCGTCCTTTAGGGCACTTTCCGCGTAGTAGCGGACCATGTCGCGTACTGCTGCGAGCCCGGAGCCGGCCCCGGACAGTCGGCCGACGATGGCTTCCCTGGCGTCCTCGCCATAACGGTCCATGGCCTTGAGGTAGAGCTCGCGCTTGCCGCCGAAGGTGCCGTAGATGCTGCCCCGGCCGAGGCCGAGGTGCTCCACCAAGTCCTGCATGGAGGTGGCCTCGTACCCCTTGCGCCAAAACAGATCCATGGCCGCTCGCAGCGCGGCGTCCGGGTCAAATTCCTTGGTCCTACCCATGGGGTCAGACCTTACTCGATCTTGACCGTTCATTCAAGAAACAAGGTAGGAGCTACAGCGGACGCTCGCGCATCCTCCGGGCACGGCCGCAACCTGCCGAACTCCTGCGCCGAGTTGAAGCCTTGCGCGATGTCGGTGGCGCAGAGTCGATGGTGCTGGGCTGGTGGCGCTGAGTTGGTGACGCTGGGTCGGCTGGCTGTGCGATGTCGATGGCGTAAGGGACCCGGTGGCATGCTGACCTCCGTGAACGCACGACCACGCATCCAGCTCACGATCGCCCCCGAACTACGCCACTTCGTCGCCCCCGACCGCAGAGACGGGCCCTTCCCTGTCACCACCGATGGGGCATCCTCACTCGGCCACGTGGTGGAGTCCGTCGGCGTGCCACTGACCGAGGCCGGCGAACTGCTGGTCGATGGCCGCCCAGAGCCCGTCTCGCGGGTGCCAAGAGCAGGCGAGTGCGTGGAAGTACGCGGCGTACAACGGCCCCAGTCGGTGCCGGGCGCGCCGCTGCGGTTCCTTCTCGATGTCCATCTGGGCACCCTCGCGCGCCGGATGCGGCTGCTGGGGATCGACGCCGCCTACGAGAACCAGGACATCGGCGACGCGGCACTTGCCACGCTGTCGGCGGCCGATCGCCGAGTTCTGCTCACCCGTGACCGCGGCCTCCTGCGGCGGCGAGAGCTATGGGCGGGGGCGTACGTATACAGCGACCGCCCCGACGAACAACTCCGGGACGTGCTCAGCAGGTTCGCACCGCAGCTCGCGCCATGGACTCGATGCAGCGCATGCAACGGGCTCCTGGTCGAGGCGGCCAAGGAGTCCGTGGGCGAGCGCCTTGAGCAGGGGACGCGCAGCACCTACGACGTCTTCGCCCAGTGCACGGCGTGCCAGCGGGTGTACTGGCCTGGTGCCCACCATGCGCGACTGGAGGCCATCGTGGCCGATGCATTGCGCGAGTTCGCGCCGCTGCTCGGGCGGCGCCCGAAGCCCGCAGGTCCACTGTCGGGGCCGCCGGATGCCGGGCCGGCGGCGCCATAAGACACCGCTGCCGACCGCCACCCGCACGCCTCCGCACGCTGGCGCAATTCCCTAACACCAGGGGTTTTAGCCGCACACCAGCGACCCGGGAGACGATCCCCCATCGACAGTGGACGATCTCTCTCAAGCGCGCACGCGCCGACGTGAAGTCGCAGCGTTGCAGCGTTGCAGCAAGGAGGCCCGTGTGCTCAGCTCACGATGGCGCCGGGGCATGGTCACCGCGACAGCGGTGACGACGTCCCTCGCCGCCCTCGCCATCGGCCCGGCACTCGCCGATGGGACCGGTGCGTCCGACAAGCCCTCGATCAAGGTCGAGGATGGCCGTACGCAAGCGGCGTTCTCCTACCGGGACGCCATTCGCGAACACATCATGGTGCAACTCACCGTCGATAGCGACCGCGATGGAAAGCTCGACCGCGCCGGCGTGGACGTCATCCGGCCCAAGGAAACCGATCAGGGCCTCAAGGTCCCGTCAATCATCGAGTCGAGCCCGTACAACGACACCGTGGGCCGCGGCTTTGAGGCGGAGAAGAAGTCCTGGGACGCCGCCGGCAACCCCGTCACGTTCCCGATGCACTACGACAACTACTTCGTGCCGCGCGGCTATGCGATCGTCCAGGTGGACACCACGGGCACGGCCACGTCGGACGGCTGCTTCACCGTGGGAGGTGACAGCGATGTCGCGGCGAGCAAGGCGGCCGTTGACTGGCTGAACGGCCGTGTGAAGGGCTACCGCGCCGATGGCAGCGAGGCGAAGGCCGACTGGTCAACCGGCAAGTCCGGGATGATCGGGAAGTCGTTCGACGGGACGCTGGCCAACGCCGTCGCCGGCACCGGCGTGGACGGCCTGGAGACGATCGTGCCGATCTCGGCCGTCAGTTCCTGGTACGACATCACCCGCTCCAACGGTGCGAAGCACTGGGAGGGTTTCAGCCAGTACCTCTCCACCGCGTTGGACACCGATCCGGACGCGAAGTGCCAGGCGGTGCGCGAAGATCTGGCGGCCGGTGAGGACGATGCGACCGGCAACTACAACGCGTACTGGCACGAACGGAACTACGTCGCCAAGCCCGCACCCGAGATCGGCCACGTCACGGCGAGCGTGCTGGCGGTGCACACCTTGAACGACCAAAACGTGCGGCCCAACCAGTTCAGCCGGTGGTGGGACGGGCTGAAGCAGCAGGGCGTGCCGCGCAAGTTGTGGCTTGGCCAGTACGGGCACACCGACGCCTTTGACTTCCCTGGCCGCCGCGACCTGTGGCAGGACACCCTGCACCAGTGGTTGGACTATTGGCTGCACGGGGTCAAGAACGGGATCATGGACGAGCCCCGGGTCGATCTACAAACCGGGCCCACCCGGTGGACCACCCAGTCCGACTGGCCCGCCCGCACGTCGTCGGTGCCGCTGTACCCGGGCGCCAACGGCTCGCTCGGGCTCCGCCCCGCGCCCAGCGGTGCGCAGTCATTCACTGACCTCAAGGTCAGCGAGGCGGACCTGATCACCGACCCGACGACCACCAAGCCCGGCCGACTCGCCTACGTCAGCCAGCCGTTGACCAGCGCCGCCCGGCTCTCCGGGACTCCGGCGGTGGACATCAAGCTCACGCTGGACAAGCCGACGTCCAATCTGACGGCGATGCTGGTGGATTACGGCGAGGACGAGCGGATCGACGTCACCCGCAACGAGCCACAAAACGACCTGCACGACGGCGTCCAGCTCGTTGCCGAAGAGAGCTGCCACGGCGAAAGCACCGCCGAAGACGATGCCTGTTACCGCAAGGTCGTCAATGTGACGGCGCGCAATGCCGTCCATGTCATCGCCCGCGGCTCGATGGACGCACAAAACCACACGTCGCTGAGCCATCCCCGCCCGCTGACGCCGGGCCAGAGCTACCAAATCCGCTGGCAGACGCTGCCCAACGACTACGAGATCAAGCCCGGCCACCGGATCGGCCTCGTGCTCGCCGGCACCCCCGCCGAGTATTTGTACTTCGAGACCGCCACCGGCGCGAAGGCGACGGTGGACCTACCCGGCAGCAAGATCAGCATTCCGGTGGTGGGCTCCACGCTGACCGGCGCCAACTTCGCCCCGGCGGAGCGCGCCAGCAAGCCATGGCGCGGGCCGAGCACCGCACCGCGCCCACCGCGGCCGACGCTGCCGCACTGACGACCGGCACGCACAACGAACAGGTCATCTCGCGCGCCAGCGTTCCGCTGCCCTGCCCTGCCCTGCCCTGCCCTGCCCTGCCCTGCCCAAAGCGTGTCGCTCTACCGCCGACGTGCGGCCCGGTCAGCTCCGTGGCCGGGTCTCACTCGCACGGGTGCCGCTGGCGCGAGTCGCACAGAGTGGAGCCAACCGGGCGTAGCGTTGCATACATGACGAAAATCAACCTCAAGGGCGAGAAAGCCACACTCCTCCCCACCTTGTACGGCAGGGCGCTCGACTCCCAGTCGCCCGACTCGATCCTGCACGACACCATGGCCTACGAGGCCGTTCAGCAGCTTGAGTTCGACTTCTCCCTGGTGGGCCTGCGGCGCGGAGACGATACCTCGATCGCGCTGCGGGCCCAGCACCTCGACGACTGGGTGCGCGAGTTCCTTGCAGCGCACCCCGAATCGGTCGTGCTGCACCTGGGCTGCGGCCTCGACACCCGAGCGTTCCGCATCGACCCGGGCCCTTCGGTCCAGTGGTTCGACGTGGACTATCCCGAGGTCATCGACCTGCGCCGGCAACTCTTCCCGGACCGCCAGGGTTGTGAGGCCATCGGCTCGTCGGTGACCGACCCGATGTGGCTCGCCGAAATCAAGGGCGACCTGCCGGTACTCGTGGTCGCCGAGGGCCTGTTCATGTACCTCAAGGAGGACGAGGGCAAGGAGTTGGTACGTCGCATCCTGGACCACTTCCCCAGTGGTCAGCTCGTCTTCGACGGCCTGAGCAGGCGCGGCGTACAACTCCAGAAGCTGAACAAGGCGGTGCAGGCCGCCAAGGCGAAGGTGTACTGGGGCTTTGACAGCTGCGCGGAGTTGGAGGCGATCGACTCCCGGCTGCGGTGCGTAGCGTCCATGAGCGCCTTCGAGCTCCACAACGACAAGCTGCCCACGAGCTTTCGGCTGACGGCCAAGGTGTCCAAGGTCTTCACGGGCATGAAGAACCTCGCCGTCTTCTACCGGATGGAATTTTGAGCCCGGGCTCTCGTCGAGCGAGCCGGGGCGGGCTGCGGGCGGCTTGTCCGGGACTCGGGTCTCAGTGGCCCGAGGTGAGTCGTCCGGCCAGCTTGCCGTGCATCTCGGCGCTGGGCTCGTTGAGGCCGACGATGGTGACCTTCTTGCCGCGCTGCTCGTACTTGTTCTCTATCGCGTCCAGGGCGGCCACCGACGAGGCGTCCCAGATGTGCGCGTCGGTCAGGTCGATGACCACGTCGTCGGGATCGTTCGCATAGTCGAACTGGTAGACGAGGTCGTTGGAGGAGGCGAAGAACAGTTCGCCGGTGACCGCGTAGACGACCTGATGGCCCTGTGGATCGACCACCGAGGAGACCTGCGCCAGGTGGGCCACGCGCTTGGCGAAGATCGCCATGGCGGTGAGGGAACCCGCGATGACCCCGATCGCGAGGTTGTGGGTGGCCACCACGCAGCCAACGGTGACGACCATCACGAGGGTCTCGCCGAGCGGCATCCGCTTCAGGGTCTTCGGTTGGATGGAATGCCAGTCGAAGGTGGCGACCGAGACCAAGACCATGACCGCGACCAGCGCCGCCATGGGGATATCGGAGACCACGGGCCCAAAGACGATGCACAAGACCATCAGGAAAGAGCCGGCCAAAAACGTGGACAGCCGAGTCCTTGCGCCCGAGGTCTTCACGTTGATCATGGTCTGGCCGATCATGGCGCAGCCGCCCATGCCGCCGAAGAAGCCGGTGACGATGTTGGCCACGCCCTGGCCGATGGACTCGCGGGTCTTGCCCGAGCGGGTGTCGGTGATGTCGTCCACCAACTTGGCGGTCATGAGCGACTCCATCAGCCCCACCAGTGCGAAGGCGAAGGCGTAGGGGGCGATGGTGGTCAGCGTGTCCAGGGTGAACGGCACATCCGGCAGGCCCGGCACCGGCAGCGAGGAGGGCAGCTCGCCCTTGTCCCCCACCGTGGGTACCGCGATGCCGGCGGCCACGGTGATGACGGTCAATATGACGATGGACACCAGCGGGGCCGGGACGGTCTTGGTGACCTTCGGAAAGAACACCATGAGCGCCAGTCCGCCAGCGATCAGTGGATAGACGGGCCACGGAACGTCGTGCATCTCCGGCACCTGGGCCATGAAGATCAAAATAGCGAGGGCGTTGACGAAGCCGACCATCACGCTGCGCGGCACGAAGCGCATCAGCTTGGCCACGCCAAGGCCGCCCAAAACGATTTGGATGATGCCGCCGAGAATGACGGCGGCGACCAGGTAGCCGAGGCCGTGCTCACGGTTGAGGGGGGCGATGACCAGGGCTATCGCGCCGGTGGCCGCGGAAATCATGGCCTTGCGCCCACCGACGAAGGAGATGACGACGGCCATGGTGAAGGACGCGAAGAGACCGACGCTCGGATCGACATCGGCGATGATCGAAAAGGAGATGGCCTCGGGGATCAGGGCCAGGGCCACCACCAGACCAGCAAGGACCTCGGTGCGGAAGACCTTGGGCGAGGCGAGCCAGTCGGGCCTGCCGGTGTGCTGGGAAAGACGGGCGCGCAGGGTGGGGACTGCGGACAGCGGTGAAGGCATGCAACCGTTTCTGTTCGGGCGCACGCGTCCGTGCGCTGGAGGCCTACGCGTCGCACTCAACCCCGTACGGGGTGCGGACTCACCGGTGATACGGCCTCGATACGGGCCCTGCCGGTAGGAATGGCGCCATCCGAAGCCCTCCGCTCCGGATGAGCGGTGCAGGCTCCGTTGGCTGCCGGCCGGGCATCATGGCCCGGAACCCTGTGGAAGCCGGCGCCGGCCTCATCGGGGCCGACGCGTTGGCGGGGCCGTCCCGCTCCGCTAGCGTCGGCGATGGCCCTCGAAAAAGTCTACCTTGGCGTAAGGGCAGCGCACGATCTACGGCTTGTGAAGTGGCGTACGCAGCGTCTCCAGCCCTGCACCCGCTCCAGCCCCGCAGCGTCTCCAGCCCCGCACCCGCTCCCGGCTCGCTCTCGCTCCCGGCCCGCACCCGCTCCCGGCTCGCTCCCTCAGGTCACCACGCCGTGGGGCGCCGCACCGCCTTCACTGCGGCCCACGGCGCGAAGACGGGGAGTCGAGCGCGGTGAGTACGGCGTGCACGAGGTGCTCGGCGTAGTCGGCGCCCAACAGGCCCGGGCGGAACAGGATGCGGTACATCATCGGCGCCACCACGTGGTCCATGACGACTTCCACGGTGGGGATGGCCTCGGCGCGCCCCAGCGCGCGGGACAAGATGGCCTCGACCTGGTCGGCGGCGTACACCGAGCACTGCCCGGCGTTGCTGCCGTCCGGATCGCCAAGGAGCGCGTCGCGGATGTAGGCCCGGCCCGATGGGGAGCCCATCTCTTCGAGGAACTGCTGGGCCCAGGTGGTGAGGTCCGCGTGCAGACTGCCGTGGTCAACGGGCGGCTCTTCGGGGCGCAGCCGCTCGACCGCCACATCCGAGAGGAGTTCGCGCAGGTCACCCCAGCGGCGGTAGATGGTCGAAGGCGTGACGCCCGCGCGGGCCGCGATCGCCGGGACGCTCAGCGCCGCGCGGCCCTGCTCGGCTTCGAGTTCCCGCACGGCAGCGTGCACCGACTCCTGTACGCGGGCGCTGCGTCCGCCGGGGCGGGCCATCGGCTTGGGGCTCATGACGTCACCTTAATGCGACATAGTTGCGTCTGATCCGCGCGTGCGCGTCCATCTGATCAGGGCTTCAGGCCAGCACCGCGGCCGGTACGGCGGGAGCACCGTAGGCCGCTTCGTATGCCTGGCCGACGCGCAGCAAGGTGGCCTCGGCCAGCGGGGCGCCCATGAGTTGCATGCCGATGGGCAGGCCCGCGCCGTCGCGGCCGACCGGTAGCGTCAGCGACGGCATGCCGGTGATGTTCGCGGGAGCGCTGAGCCTGACATAGGCGTCCGAGACGCCTTCCACCGTGCCGTCTTGCCACTCGACGCTCTCTTGACCCGCCATGGCGGCCGTCATCGGCACCGTGGGCGCGGCGATCACATCGACGCGCTCGCGCACCTGGGCCCATTCTTGGCGCATGAGGGTACGAGCGCGCTGGGCCCGCAGATAGTCGCCCGCCGTGACCAGTTCCCCGGCCTCCAGGAGGACCCGGATGTCCGAGCCGTACAGCCCGGGAACCGATCGCATCGTCCACTCGTGGTAGGCGCTCGCCTCCGGAACCATCAGCCCCCAGTGGGTGGCCAGGACATAGCGCGCCATGGGGATGTCCACCTCGACGAGCTCGGCACCCAGCTCCCGTAGCCGCTCGATGGCGCCACGCACCGCAGCCTCGACCTCGGGGGTGACCCGCTCGAAGTAGTAGGTGGCCGGCACGCCGACCCGCAGCCCCCGCAGTCCCCCGTCCGCCGGGAGGACGTCGCTGGCCGGGCCCGTGCGCAGGCTGGCCGGGTCCCGGGAGTCATGGCCCGTCAACGCGGCGAGCACGAGCGCGGCGTCCTGGACGGTGCGGGTGAGCGGGCCGACGTGGTCCAGGGACCAGGACAGCGGAGTCACACCGTGCCGGGGAAGAAGACCGTAGGTGGGCTTGAGCCCGACGAGGCCGTTGAGCGCCGCGGGGACCCGGATGGAGCCTCCGGTGTCCGTGCCCAGCGCGAAGGTGGCCGCTCCCGCTGCCACCGCGACCGCCGAACCACCGCTGGACCCACCCGCGACACGACCGTGATCCCAGGCGTTTCGCGATTGCGGGGTCGTCAGCCCGTAGGCGAACTCATGCGTATGCGTCTTGCCCACGAGAACCGCGCCGGCCTCGAAGAGCCGCGCCGCCACCGTGCTGTCCGCCTCGGCCATGTGGTCGGCTCGGACGCGTGAGCTGGCCGTGGTCGGTAGCCCAGCAACGTCGATGAGGTCCTTCAAGCCGAAGGGGACGCCGTGGAGCGGGCCACGGTGTCGGCCGGCTGCGATCTCGCGCTCCGCCTGCGCGGCTGCGTGCCGCGCCGCGTCGCCGACCACGCTGACGTAGGCCCCAAGTCGCGCATCGACGGCGGTGATGCGCTCCAGTACGGAATGGGTCAGCTCACTCGGTGAGAGTTCCTTGGTCCGGATGGCGGCGGCTGCTTCGGTGAGGGTCAGCTCAAAGGGTTGCATGCGTCGCCTCCCACGGTGCGGCGTAGACGGCCGCAGGCGGCGTTTCGCCGAAGTCCAGTTCGCGCAGGGTGCCGATCACCGCGTGGATGTGCTGCGCGGTGGCGGCCACGGCGCCATGCCGCTCGTCGGCCAGGGGGAGCCCGGCGCGAAGTGCCCAGCGGGCGGCCTCCTGCGGGGTGAGTTCGGGGGTGTCCATGGGTGTCCCTTCGTCCGGCGGGCGCTGCCGGGTGGCACGGGGTGCGCCACCTTCTCGGCTAAAGCGAAGAGTTTGCTTTAGCTGAGAGTAGGGGCTAGCGTCACCTAAAGCAAATAGTTAGCGTTTATTGCAGATACGGGCTCCGCTCACCGCGCGGCTCCCACACCACCTCGGCAGCGCGTCCGCGCCACCCGGGTGCCACGCCTGCCGCCCCCATAACCGGCCCGGCGATCCACAACGCGCCGCCGCACCGCCGCCGTCCAGCGCCGCCCGTCCAGCGCCGCAGGACGGGCTCAAGAAAGGACCTGCCGAATGTCTCGCCACACCACGCCCGCACCCGCCGCCGAGAGCCCCGTCTGGAGGCTCGGAGACCTCCGCATCCACCGCATCGACGAGGTGACCCTGCCGGCACAGACCGGCCCTTGGCTGCTTCCATCGGCCACGGCCCACGTGGTCGATCAGGCCCCCTGGTTGCGGCCCGACTTCGCCGACGACGCCGGCATCCTGCGGCTGACCAGCCAGAGCTTCGCCGTCCAGGTGGGCGGGGTACGGGTTTTGGTGGACACCGGCATCGGCAATGGCAAAACACGGGCCAACCCCGCCTGGGACCACCTCGACAGCGACTACCTGGCGCGCCTGGAAGCGGCCGGGTTCCCGCCCTCGACCATCGACCTCGTGATCCTCACCCACCTGCACACCGACCACGTCGGCTGGAACACCCGGGCGGATGGCGGCGAGTGGCGCCCCACCTTCCCCAACGCCCGCTATCTGACGGCCAGGGCCGAGTGGGACTACTGGGCGACGGTGGACATGGACGACGCCAGGCGACAGATGTTCGCGGACTCCGTGCACCCCATCAAGGACGCCGGTCTCCTCGACCTCATCGACGTCCCAGCCACCGGCGCCGACGTCGCCCCCGGCCTGCGACTGATCCACACGCCGGGACACACCCCCGGACATCTTGCCGTGGAACTCCGCAGCGCCACCGCCACCGCCCTCATCACGGGCGACTGCGTCCACCACCCCGTACAACTCCTTGACCCGGCCATTACGAGTTGCGTGGACACCGACCCGCGCCAGGCGGCAGCCACCCGCCGCCGCCTACTCACCGAACTGGCCGGCACCGACACCCTGTTGCTCGGCACCCACTTCCCCGCGCCCACCGGCGGTCTGGTGACACCCGATGGCAAAAACGGCTCCTACCGGCTCATCCCCGTGCCCCCGACACCCGCCACCGGCCCAGCCTAGGAACCAACGAGCCCCGGATGAGGCACCAACAGGCCGCGGCCAAGGGGGAGTCGCCCCGGCGCACATCTGATCGCCGTTGCGCGCCCCCCATGCGCCCGTCTCGCTCCCTGGGCCGCGCGGCGTCCACCGTATGGACAACGCGGGCCCGTTGCCCACCTCGTACGGCGTGAAGCCACCGGACGCCTGGGATCAACGGGTACGTAACGTACGCGCCCGCCACGCAGGAGCGTTTCTGCGTCCATCGAATGCTGTCGAAGTGGCTTGACCCGGTGCCCGTACGCAGTACCTTCGGTGCGCACAACCGACTACGGTCGGTTTCGGATTGAGGGGAAGCACAGTGCGCCTGGACCATCACGGCGATGAACGGTACCGACTCAAAGACGGTCCGATTCCCGGTGGGAGATCCGAGGTGTGGCTGGCCCGCGACACACAGTTGGGCCAGGACGTCGCGCTCAAGCGGGCCCGGATCGAGGACAACAGCTCGGCCGCATTCGAGCGACTACAAGCCGAGGCACGGGCATTGGCCCGGTTTCGCGAACACCCCCATGTAGTGACCCTCTATGACGCCGTGAGGGTGGGCGAAGGCGCGGACGCCGAGTGCTGGCTCGTCATGGAGTACGCGTCCGGCGGCAGCCTGGTCGGGCGCCCTGCGATGAGCCCGCAAAAGGCCGCGAAGATCGGCGCCCAGATCGCATGGGCGCTCGTCGCCCTGCATGCGTCGGGCATTGTGCACTGCGATGTGAAGCCGGGGAACATCGTGCTCAGCGACGGCGAGACCGCCAAGCTGACCGACCTGGACTCGGCACACCGCGTGGGTGGCACCGAGACGATCACGTGCAACCAGAGCGTCTCGTACACCCCGGACTACGCCGCCCCCGAGGTGGTACGCGGCAACCCGGTGCGCGCGTCGGATGTGTTCTCGCTCGGGGCCACCGTCTACGAGCTGATCGTCGGCCGGCCACCGCGCCATGACGGCGCCGACTCCTGGTCGGATGACGGCGGCAGTGGTGGTGGGGGCGCACCCTCCCCTCGCTCCGGCGCAGGGAGCGCGGGCGCCGGCTCCACCACGGAGTTCCTGGGGCACGGCGACGAGCAGACCAGCCCTCAGCCGTCCGAGGACGCCGAGGGTGATGAGCGGGTGCGGCGGTGGCGATACCAACACGGTGTGGTCCGGCTCGATGGTGATGTCGGGCCGCTGCGTGAGCTCCTGCACGCGATGCTCGCGACCGAGCCGGCGAACCGGCCCACCGCCAGCGAGGTAAGGAAACGCTTTCAGCAGGTCGCGGGGGACATTGGCGTATCGGCGCCGGACGCTGCCGAGCCCCCATCGGCGGACGCCAACGAGCCCTCGCCACCGGGCGTCGCCGAGGCCGCATCATCGGGCGCCGGCAAGACCGCACCGCCGAATGCCAGCGAGCCCCACGCACCGGACGCCGCTGATCCCACAGCTCCCGGCGACACCAGCGTCGGGTCCCGGGGGGGCGACAGGACTGGATGGCTGCGCAACGTCGCCGGGCCCGTTCGACGCCATCCCTGGGTCACGACCGTGGCGGCGCTGGCCGTCACCGCACTGGGCGCCATCGGCCTCCCTTCGCTCCTGTCGAACGACGGGAACACCAGCAACGACGCCAACGACGGGAACACCGGCGCACATTCGGCGCCTCCGGCTGTCTCGCATGAACCGGATGGCCCGCGTGCTACCGAACCGCGTGCGGCCGACCCGTGCGGCCTGGCCGACCCCCGCGCGCTCAGCCGCTTCGGGAGCGCTCAACTGGACAACGACTACGGGAACTTCGAGCGCTGCGACATCATCGTCGAGCGCGGCAATGACACCGTGGTGGATGTGAAGGTGGAGCTCGCCAGTGGCCTCCCGTCCGACCTCACGTCCCCCACCCGCAAGATGGGCACGGTCGATGTGGTGACCATGCCCGCGGAGAGCGCCGAGTGCGAACGGGTGCTACTGCCCGGCGGTGACGCCAAGTTCGGCGTGTACATCACCGTCAACGAGGACAAGGACAGGCCGGCCCCACTGTGCGAGATGGCCGATGCCGCCGTCCGCTACGCGGCGCAGCAACTCAACAAGGGGCCAGTGCCGCCCCGTACCGCCGAGCCAGCGGCCGACTCGCTGGTACGGAAGGACGCGTGCACGCTGCTTGACGCGAGGGCGCTGTCCATCATCCCGGGCATCGACGCGGACGACCCGGACGTCGGGTACGGCAACTGGGAATGCGACTGGCACAGCAGCACCAGCGACATCGTGGCCGCGCTGCGCTTCGACCGCGGGCAGCCGTTGACCGCGTCGGACGGCCGTCGCACTCAGCTCGGCGGGCGCCCCGCCTTCGTCTCGCCGAAGGAAGAGGGGCCGGACACCTGCCTCGTACGGGTGGAACACCGGGCCTACTCCGATCACGACGGCCAGCGGGCTATGGAGATGCTGCATCTCGTCGTCAGCGGATCACAGCCCACGGACGAGCTGTGCACCATGGCTACGGAACTTGCCACCTCGGCCGCCGCCGAACTCCCGCAGACTGTGGCGTAGCCACGGAGCTTCCCCCGCGGCGGCCGAAGTGGTGTGCGGGAGCACTCGTCCTTTGTAGCGGGCCCGTCCCGGGAGGGGTCCCGAACTGGCCGCGGCACAGTGGGACCCTGTCCATCGACCGATCGAGGAGGCCGTGATGAACAGTCGCGACAGCCTGGCCCGCGGGGCCCCACCAGCCCGGCCCGGCACCCTTCACGCACGGTCCCTGTTGGGCAGCGTGCGGGCCAGGCCCGAGCCGGGCTGCGTGCTGCGGTTCGGCCGCACCGGACCGCCCGAAGTGGAGCTGGCCGTGGGCGACAACGACCTGCGCGTGAGCCGCCGGCACGGCGAGCTGACCTATCGCGACGGTGCATGGTGGCTGCGCAATCACGGCCAGCAACTCGTGCGCCTGCCGCGCGGGCAGTTGATGCACGCAAGCACCGATCCGATGCCCATAGGGGTCGGCTATACCCCGCTGTTCGTCAAGGGTTCGGGCCATCGGGAGCATCTGGTGGAGCTGTACGTCACGGACTATGGCGAACCGGCCACCCCGCGGCAGCGCGCCACGACGCTGCCGCCCAAGCGGTGGACCCTCCAGGATGACGAGCGCCTGGTCCTGGTCGTGCTCGGTCAGCGCTACCTCCTCTACGAGCCGGAGCCGCGCCCCCTGTCCTACCGACAGGCCGCGGCCGAGCTGACCTACCTCTCGGGCGGGGTGCGCTGGGGGGTGAGCAAGGTCGCGCACAAGGTCGAGGACGTACGGATGCGGCTGTCGCGGAGCGGGGACTTTCCGCACGAATTGCGCCGGGACGAGCCGGACGGGCCGAGCGACAACACGCTGAAGCACAACCTGCTCAAGGGCCTGGTGGAATCGACGACCCTGGTTCCGCCAGATCTGGCGCTGCTGGAGCAGGAGCCATCCGACTGACGGGGCGGCGGAGCGCGCGCCGCCCCGTGGCGTTACGCGCGCCCCCGCGCCACCCTGTGCGGTCGGCCTTACGCACCCGATGAGGCCGGCCGCACGCTGCACCCGGCGCGATCGGCGTGGCCCGCCCTTCGGGGCCGACCGGCTCGGGCTGGTCGCGTCGGCCGACTCACGCACCGGGGGTGCCCTGCACGCGCCCGCTGACCGGCGTGATTACCGTATGGCCATGACCGATTCCCATGATGTCCGTCGTATCGCGCTCTCCCTGCCGGAGACAGTGGAGAAGCTGGCCTGGGGCATGCCCACCTTCCGGGTCGCAGGAAAGATGTTCGTCACCATCCCCGATGACGAGACGTCGTTCGCCGTGCGGTGTCCGATGATCGAGCGCCAGGAGTTGATCGCGGCCGAACCTGCGAAGTTCTGGGTTCCCTCGCACGAGGCGAGCTCCCACTGGGTACGGGTGCGGCTTGCCGCCCTCGACGACCAGGCGGAACTGGGCGACATCATCGTGGACTCGTGGCGGCAGGCCGCTCCCCCACGGCTCTTGGAGGAGTTCTCTCCGACCGCCTAGCGCCCCTTATCTACCGATAAGGGAAAGACAAGCGCTCCATAGAAACGGCTACACGCCCCAGCCCGGCAACGTCAGGTCGCGTCCGTACGCGGCCGATGCTTGGTCAGCCAGGTCGCGGCGTACGCAACCGCGTCAGCCAGCGGGAAGAGCCGGGCGTGCGCCGCGCCCACCATGCCCCGTACCACCGGATGCGCCTGCTCGAAGGCCGCACCCAGTTCGTCGAAGCGGTCCTCGGTGATGGACACCTCGCGCACGGTCATCCAGCGCCGGCCGGCCGGAGTCATGACGGCGAAGGCGTTATCGACCTGCGGCGCGGGAATGCGGTATTCCGCCAGGTGGAACGCCGTGCAGGACATATAGCCCGCGCCCAGGAGCAGGACCCGCGCCCCGGCCTCTTCGAGCCGGGCGAGCGGGCTGCGCTCGCCGAGCCGGCAGTCCAGCGCATGGCCCTCGACGATGGCGGCGGCACGCGGACCCACGGCCGCGAAGGAGGTCTGCGGGTGGGAGCTGCGAACGGCCCCCGGCCAGTTGCGGACCAGCTCTGGGACCACTCCCACGCCGAAGGTAGGCGTGGTGCGGGGGTCGTAGGCCGGCATCGCGGCGCGAATCTGCGCCCACCAGGTCTCGGGCACGGGCGGGTTGCTCCAGTGCGTTGGGTCCGAGTTGTCGCTGGTGTGCGTCGGCACCACCAACGTGCCGTCGGTCCCCAGAACATCGAGCAGCGCCCGCACGACGTCGGGGCCCCCGCCGCAGACCCAGCCGAGCGAGCTGAGGGAGGAGTGCACGAGCAGGGTCTCGCCGGGTCGTACACCCAAGGTGCGCAGTGCGCGAGCGAGCGCATCACGTGTACACAGCGGGCCCGTTTGGAGCGCCTTTGACATAGTCAGCGAGTCTGCCCGGTCCAGGTCTCGCGGACCAGCGGATTTCGCCACCCCCGCCACCCCCGCCGCACCCCGCCCAAGCGCCGCATCCAGCCCAAGCCCCGCGCCCCACGTTCCGAACGCCGCACCGGCCGGCCCTGCCCCACCAGCCGGCCCCCACCAGCCGGCCCCCACCCGCCGGCCCCCGCCTGACGGCTCTCGCATCGAGCCAGCGGCCGGACGGCATTCTCACCGCAGCCCATGGCCCGTCAACTCCCCGGGCTGGCGATACCCTTACGTCACGAGGCGTATTTCCAGTGCAACTCAGCTCCGTGGAAGGGAATTCCGTGAGCAGTCTCAACAAAGGGCTGAAGAAGGTCGAGGTGGCCCTCAAGTGGGACCCCAGCCCCGCGGGCGAACCGGTCAATGATCTCGACATCATCGCGGCGACCTATTCCGCCGATGCGCCGTACGGGAAACCCGGGTACCTCGTGCACTTCGGCAGCCGCTCGCCCGATGGCACCATCACCTTGAACCGGGACAGCCAGACCGGTCAGGGCTTTGGCATGGACGAGGTCATGACGTTGGAGCTCGACCGGCTCGCGGACTCGTACGTGCGGGTCGTGGTCGGCGTGGTCATCCAACAAGGTGGCGGCCGAAAGACGTTCGGAGAGGTGGAGAGCACCCTCATCCAGATACAGGAGCGGTATACCACCCTCGTACACAATGACTTTTCCGGTGTTCCGGAGGCCACGGCGGCCACCATCGCGGAAATTTTCCGGGACGAGTCGGGAGAATGGGAGCTTCGGGAGATCGTGCAGGGCTTCGACACCGAGCCCGTGGGATTCGCGGAGCTGATGGGCCAGCGGATTCCCTGAGCCGACTGCGGACATCTTCCCGGGCCGAATGCGTCAGCCCACCATCTTGGTCACAGACCCTTGCGGGCCGCGTAGTGTCGCGCGGCCCGCACTCTGTTTCCGCACTTCGTGGTGCACCAGCGGCGGGCCGCGTGCGAGCGCAGAAACCAGCGAGTACAGCCGCGCGCCCCGCACTCCGCGAGTTGGGCGGCGTCCTGGCCGATCAGCAGCTCCGTACCGTCCTCGGCGAGGAGCGAAAGCGCGGCACCGGCCGGATTGCCGGAGTCCGGTTCATCGGCACGGCGTGGCTCGCCGGCGATCCACACCAGCCGAGGCGTGGGAGGCGCCGCGGCGAGCGAGGCGTTCAGCGTGTCCAGGCTCGCCTGCGGGGGCGCGGTGTGCGCCGCGTAGGCCGTGAACAGCTCGCGTAGCGCCTCGCGCAGCGAACGGAGCCTGCCAAGCTGCCGGCCGGCCAACGCGACGCGGTCTGGTAGCAGTTCATGTCGCACCAACCACAGGTGCGCGGCCTCCGTGTCCTCCAACAGGTCCACCGGGCCATGGCTCACCGTGAAGCGCGTGTTCACCAGGGCGAGCGAGGCGAAGCGCTCCTCGCCGGGCACCGGGAGCTGATGGAGGTAGTACGGGGCATCGCTATCCATCGCCTCATGGTAACGGTTGCACTTCCCCGTGAGGAGGTCTAGCTTTTCTCACGGTAAATAATATGAGAGTGCGTGAGAACTCAGGGGGTCCCCACCGTGGCCATCGACGTTGACAAGCTCCGCGACGACTTTCCGATCCTGCAACGGACGATGGACAGCGGTGCGCGGCTCGTCTACTTGGACTCGGGCGCCACCACCCACAAGCCCCTTCAAGTGCTGGACGCAGAACGCGACTTCTATCTGACCCGCAACGCCGCCGTGCACCGGGGTGCGCATCAACTCGCCCAGGAAGCTACGGAGGCGTACGAGGATGCTCGGCACACCGTCGCGGGCTTCATCGGTGCGGCCGATGACGAGATCGTGTTCACCAAGAACGCCACCGAGGGCATCAATGTCGTCGCCTACGGGCTGGGCAACGCGCTCGCGGACAACGGCGGTGGCGACACGGGAATCTCGCCCATTGGCCCTGGCGACAAAATCGTGGTCACGGAGATGGAGCACCACGCCAACCTGGTGCCCTGGCAACAACTCGCCGCGCGGACCGGCGCCAAACTCGACTGGTTCCGGCTGACCGATGAGGGGCGTTTGGACCTGGATGACCTGGACCGGTTGGTCGATGAGAGCACCCGAGTGGTGGCCGTCAGCCATCAGTCCAATGTCCTGGGCACCATCAACCCGCTGCGAACGATCGCTGATCGGGCGCACGCGGTGGGCGCGTATCTGGTGGTGGACGCCGCTCAGTCGGTGCCGCACCGCCCCGTTGACGTCACCGCGCTCGGGGCCGATTTCCTGGCCTTTTCCGGGCATAAGATGCTCGGCCCCAGCGGGGTGGGCGTGCTGTGGGGCCGCCGGGAACTCCTTACCGCCCTGCCGCCCTTTCTGACCGGCGGGTCGATGATCGAGGTCGTCGAGATGGATCACTCGACGTTCTTGCCGCCGCCGCAGCGCTTCGAGGCGGGCGTGCCGATGGCGGCTCAGGCGGTGGGGCTCGGCGCCGCCGTGCACTACCTACAGGCGCTTGGCATGGACGAGGTCGCGGCACACGAGGACGCACTGACCGCCCGCGCCCTGGAGTTGCTGGGCGAGATCCCGGGCGTACGCATCATCGGCCCGCGCGACCTCACCGATCGGGGCTCGGCCGTGTCGTTCACCGTGGACGGCGTCCATCCGCACGACGTCGGGCAGGTGCTGGACGAACGCGGCATCGCCGTGCGCGTGGGTCATCACTGCGCGCGCCCCATCGTCCGCCGCTTCGGCATTCCGGCCACCACCCGGGCGACGTTCTACGTGTACAACACGCTAGGCGAGGTGGACGCGCTGGCGAACGGGGTACGCGCGGCCCAGGCGTACTTCCGGTCGTAACGCGTGGCAGCGCGATCTGCCGCACTCGTGACAGTGCAACCTCCGCCGGCAGAATCCGTTGGGCCGACACGTCCTCAGATGCTGGCTCCCACTGCGGGTGTTGGTCATCCTGTTCACGTCAAGGTCCGTGCACCGAGCCGGACCTGATGGAGTGTCACTTCATACGGGGGGTCGCGTGAAGTCGCCTGCACAACTCAAGCTGGGCGAGTTACATCAAGTCAACGTGCGTGTTGCCACGCATCCTGGGCTTTCGGTGCGCTCGCTGATCTCGGACGTGCTCGGAGGTCCGCCCCAGGGCGTGCCACCGCGCATCCGCCGAATGATCCTGGCCGCGCTGCCGCCCGGCGCCGCGCGGCTGATCCGCTCGCTGTTCGCCGCCAGTCATTCGCCCATGCCCTGCGGCCTCACATCGGCGCTGGACCCGTTCGCGGCAGGTGGCATGGAGGCACAGCTTGAGCGCATCCGCGAGCTGTCGTCGGATGCCGTTCTCCAACAGGTGACCGAGCACTTCGGAGGTGAGCCACCCGTCGTGTGGAGGCGGCTGTTCGAACACCCCCGGGTCTTCTCGGCCGCATCGGCCAGCGTCCACGAGGCGATCTGGCGGGTGTACGCACCGATCTGGCACCGCACCGCGGCGCTTCGGGACCGGGAGACCGAGCGGATCGGAACCGCGCTGGTCACCAACCGCCTCGACCTCATCCTCTCGGACCTCGGCGCGGGTTGCCGACTCGACGGCTCCACCTTGCACTTCACTGATGGGGCCCGGCTGCACCAGGGCCCGAATCCCCCCACGCTGTCGGAGCGCGATGACAGGCTGCTGGTGCTCGCACCGCTTGTCTCCGGTACCACGGCGCTGGCGGGCTGCACGCTGGGCGCCGACAACATCCGGATCGGGTATGCGCCGTCCGGCCTGACGCACGCCTGGGAGAGCGAGGACCTGCCGGCACCGGCCGCCGATCCGCTGGTGTTGGTGCTGGGCGAGCAGCGGGCGGCGATCTTGCGGCACGGCAGCCGTGACGCCACCATGACCGAGATCGCCAACCATCTCGGCTGCTCCCCGGCGACGGCCACGTACCACTGCGGGCAACTGGAGCGCGCCGGGCTCGTGCTACGGGTGCGTCAGGGCCGCACCGTGCGATTGCGTCTGGCCACCCGGGGCGCGGAGCTGCTCGACCTGCTGCTGTGAGGCTCACCGAGGCTCACAGCGCTGCCGCCGGCCCGCACGGCGCGCCGCCTGCACGGCCCCTGGGCGCGTGGCGCGCTAGTGCTGTGACTGGGATGGGTTCACCGTGGTCGGAAGATGGCTCACGGGACGAGCGCGTTCCGCGGGGCGACTGGTATCACTGGTGTATGCAGGAAGAGACCGCACGGTCCGCGATCGACACGTTCATCTCCGCGTTCAACGCCTCGGACGACAGCTATGTGACTGCGCTGCTCTCCCAGGCCCTCACCTCGGACGTGGTCTTCTGGGGGCCGTTAGGCCGCAGTGAGGGGGTCGAGGCGGTCGAGCGGTTCGTGCTGGACATCCGGCGCCACCCCGCGGGGACCGGCACAATGGTGCGCTGTTCGGCGGTGGACATGCCGGACGAGTGGGCCCGGTACCAGTGGGTCTTCACGACGCCGGATGGGGGCCCCCGCCTGGCGGGAACGGACGTCGTCCATCTGCGGCGGAGCCTCATCGACCAGGTCATCGTCTTCGCAGGGGAGATCGAGCCGTCCGCCTCCTGAGCCATTCTCCGCTGGCGCTGTCCTTCCCCTGAACCGGTTCGGTTCGGGGCTCCGGGTCTGCCCACCGAGATCATCTTCACAACGCTTCGGTCGTCCACGCTTGGCCACGAGCGGACCGATGATGCGCTGTGGCTGTGTAAGTTCGCGAATGGTCAGGCTGCGGTGTTGAGGGGGCGTCCGCCCCAACGGATGCCCTTCTCGCTTCGGATGCGAGCGCGTTTCTTGGCGTTGGGTGGCCAGGACATCACGGTGGCGGGCGTTGGGGTTGCGCCAGCGTAGATAGGCGTGCAGGGCTCGTGTCTGCACCGTGTGGTGGGGGTGGTTGGAGTTGTGGCTGCGACCGCGGCCCATTCCTGGTCGGTCAGTCTGCGCACGCGGACAGGCGCAGCCACCGCGCCTCCAGCGGTTGGATCGGACGTCACCGCACATCCAACCGCCACGACAACCAACCCGGCGAACCTGTGCGGTCACAGCACTAGCGGGAGGTCCCCGCGGCGCCGGAGGTGACGGCTTCCTTCGGTACGTACGCCACCCATACCGGTCCGCGGGCGAAGGCGAGCCGGTCGCCATCGGGCGTGCTGAACTCCGTGCCGCGGGTCGCGGACGGGCGGCTCCAGCGGGCCTTGTGGGTCTTGCCCTCGCGCAGCACCAGCGCCGGGCCCGAGCCAGTGGTGTCGGTGTACGGCGTTGCGCTGCCGGAGCGGTCGTGGAAGCGGGAGGGCTTGATGGTGACGCCTTGCACCACGACGGTCGCCGGTCCGCGTCCCTTGGCGTCGGCAACCGGCACGGCGGCGCCGTCCATCGACACTCGCCAGCGCTCGCGCTCGCCCGACCAGGCGAAGGAAATGGCCGCGGCCGGATAGCGGACGGTGTACGAGGGGGTCGCACGGCCGCCCTTGGGTGGCGCGCCGAAGCGGAAGCCGATGTCCTTGGCATCATCGGCTTCGGACGCGGCGGCCAGCGCGCGTTCCGGCCGCAGATACAGGTTGTGCGGCGCTGGACGGTCCTGGCTGCGGGTGTAGCCATCGGGGAGCCGCTCCGGCGGCACCGTGTGCGCCGCCGCCGCCTTGAGCAGCGGCAGCAGCTTCGACTGCGCGCCGGAGTAGGCGAACGCCGGCCGGCCGAACTGGCGCAACAGCTCAAGGTCGGTTTCGCGGGCGCTGCGGACCGGGCCGATGGTTGAGGGCAGCTGGGAGGAGTAGACGGCCATCAGCCGAGAAAGTCCGGCCTCCACGCGCTCGACGTAGACGATGTCGGCCATGGCGAGCCCGCTCTGCGGCCGTGCCGCACCGACATTGTCGATCTTCACCGCGAGCACGGGGGCATCGCGGGCCTTGAGTCCGGTGAACGGAGAAGTGCCGTCCTGCGGCGGCCCCCCGTCGTCGTTACAGCCGGCCACGGCCAAGGCGAGGGCGGTCGTCGCTGCGGCGCACAGCGCTACCACCCGGCGTTGCTTCTTCTCCACCGCAGCTCTCTTCTTCCGTGAGTTCCGCTCTAGGAGACCTCATCTGGAGCTGCCTCGCCAGTGGAACTCACCCATCTCCGGCGGAAGGTGCTGTCTGGGTGTCGGGCCGGGGCTTCGTCCGGTGGTGAGAGGGGATCAGACTGGCGATGGGGGCCCCTATCGTCGCTCGCGCCGTGCCGTTGGGCGCGCGTCCCGCGACCGGCTGCGGGTCGAGCGGCGCCCCCGCGGCGGAGCGGGCCTCGCGCAGCGAGCCGTGGACCTGGAAGGCGCCGTGCAGTCCGGTCAGCCGCAGCATCTTGAGGGCCAGCGGCCGGGTGGCCACCACGCGCAGTCGGCGTCCCCTGGCAACCAGCCGTTCGTGCAGCGCACACAGCATGCCAAGGCCGCTGCAATCCATGAAGGTCACCGGCCGCAGGTCCACGATGACCTCCTGGCCCTGCACGGCGGTCAGCCGGCGCAGCCGGGGCGCGAGTGACTCGGCGGCCACGATATCGATCTCTCCCTGAAGCTCGACGACGGTGATCGTACCGTCGTACCAGCATCTCGCTTGAAACTCGGAATGCCACTGGCGCATGAGATGCCCTCATCGCTGTCGGTGCGTCCTCGGTTAGACGGTGAACCGTCGGTGCGTGCCAAGACCACTGGGCCTCGACACGCGGCATACGTGCGGTGGGGGACGGTAGTCGCTGGGGGTAGGGCGACACCGGTGTTCACACTATTGCCGTTGTCACGTGCGACTACACCGCCGTTTACCGGCCAACTCCGAATCTACAACTGCATGGCGTTTTTTGGCTCGCCCCGCCGGAGATGACGTTTCCTGACAGCGCTTGCACAGCCTGCCTCGAAGATCACCTGTGAGCTGGCGGATTGTCACCGAAACCGCCGTGACCGCCCTCATGTTCGCCGCCGCGCCGGTGAGAGCGCTGTGCTGACACGGCCGCGCACGCCTTGGCCACCCCGCGCACGGTGCGGGCCCGGCTCGTTGTGCAGGGGCCGTGTCGGCGCCGTGCCGGCCCGGGGGAAAGCGCCGACACCACAGCGCGGGAAGTCGTCATGGCCAATCAACTGGCTTGTTTCTGTCCGCTCTCCGGTACAGCGCAGCCGACCTGCCGGGCGGTGCACGGACGGCGCTACCCACGGTGTGGCCGCCTCCGAAGGGGCGCCGCCGGCTCCCGCCTTGCGGCATCGTCGCAGCACGGGGCGCATGGAGGCGCCACCGTGGCAGGCGCGTACCGCCGCGTACGCCTGTTGCAATCCGGCTGCCCGACGAGGGCCTGACGGCCTGCCAAGAAAGAGCTAGCCGTGGCGGTGAGCCTCGCACCCGGGGCAAGCGTGACGGCGAGCGGTGCGCGGTGCGGCGCCCCGGCGCTGCTGCCGGCGCTGCTGAAGCCTGCCCCGGGCGGGGCACCATTTGGGGGGGGATGGCCGGGCAGAGGAAACGCCGATTCTCTCGCGCGCGCTGGCACCCGGTGGGGCCGCAGGGTCGCTGCGTACGAAGGCGACTTCGGCGTACGCACTCCACCGGCGCGCTCGGATCGTGGCCCGCACCGTGCGGTTGCGCTACGGCTGCGCTCCCCGCCAAGGGGCCGCCAGCCGACCGCTGAGCGGCCTCGGAGGGCATCACTCATTGGCTGAAACCTTTCCCCACACGCATGCCGCCGCGGGCTGAAGCCTCCCGGTGATCCCCCGCCGCGCGGGAAAATCACTGTCGGCATCCGCTATCCGGGACTTAACGTTTCGGCATATGGAAATCTCACCGGCTATACCGCGCCTGACCCGACTCACCTTCCATGGCCCGCTGTCAGAGGCGCGCGCCACCCGGATCATCGACCGACTGGTCCGCAGCGAGCCGCGCAGCGTGCTCGACATCGGCTGCGGATGGGGCGAGTTGCTGCTCCGAACGCTGGAGGCGGCGCCGGCCGCCACCGGCGCCGGCATCGACCTCAACGCCGAAGACCTCGCCCGGGGCCGTGCCAACGCCACGGCACGCGGTCTGGCCGAGCGGGTCGCCTTCTACGAAGAGTCTGGCGCCGATACCGCCCGCGGGCCCGCGGATGTGGTGCTGTGCACCGGCTCAAGCCATGCGCTGAGCGGCGTACAACCGCCCGATCACACCGCCGCCGCGCTCAAGGCACTGCGCGGCCTGGTCAATCCCGGCGGGCGGGTGCTGCTCGGCGAGGGGTTTTGGCAACGCACCCCCTCCCCCGCCGAACTCGCCGTCATGTGGCCGGACGCCTCCGCGAATGAATATTTCGGCCTTGCGGACGTGGTCGATCTGGCGGTGGCCGCCGGGTTCCGCCCCGAGTGGATCGAGACGGCGAACAACGACGAGTGGGAGGAGTTTCAGTCCGCCTACCGGGCCGACCTGGAGGAGTGGCTGGCCGCCCACAGCACCGATCCGGCCGCGGCGAAAGCCCGCGAGCGTGCGGAGCAGCAACGGGCCGGCTGGCTGCGCGGCCATGGCGGGGTGCTGGGCCTGGCCTATCTCACGCTGATTCCGGTCGGCTGACGGGGGCGTCCCCGCGTTCGCGCTCGGCTGGGATGCGGCGCTTCGCCGCATCCCAGCCGAGCGGGAGTTCAGCGGGGCGGGAACGGTGGTGGCCTGTCGCCGGACGGTCAGGGACGTGGTGAAGAAGCGCGGCACACACCGCGGCGAACGCACCCCTGGCCAGGAGGCCATCACGACCGTCTCGGTGGTCGGGGCGGAGGTGCTGACCGCCGTCTGGGGACGGGTGGGCATGGCGCATCCGCCGCAGAAATCGCGGGTAGGAGCTCCACGGCACATAATGAGCAGCGAAACTATCCACTATGGATAGTGCCACTACTCACTCACATATGCCAACCGATACCGCCCGGAGATCCAGGAGAGCGCGCGTGAAGATGTCCGAGCTGAGCCGCCGAAGCGGCGTGGCCATCCCGACGATCAAGTTCTACCTCCGGGAGGGCCTCCTGCCGGCCGGACATGCGACGGCCACCAACCAGGCGGACTACGACGAGGACCACCTGCGGCGGCTACGCCTGGTCCGCGCGCTGATCAGCTTCGGCAACCTCTCCGTCACCGCCACCCGCGAGGTGCTCAACGCCCTCAGCGAACCGCTCGACCTCTACCACACGCTCGGCGTCACCTCGTACGCTCTGCGCCCACCGGCGACCGGGGCCAACGGCGCCAACGGCACGGAAGGGCCCGGCGGAACAAGCGAGTCCGATGACTGCGCGGCTGAGGCCACCACGCTCATCGACCGGATGGGCTGGTCTGTCGGCGACACCTCGCCCAGTCGCACGGCACTGGCCGCCGGGCTGTGCGCGCTACGGAAGGTGGGCGCCGACTTCACGGCGGACGACCTGCTGCCGTACGCCGAGCTCGCCGAGGGCACGGCCCGCGTGGACCTGGATCACCTGGCCGGCATCGACGACCGCATCGACGTCGCCGAACGGGCCCTGGTCATGACCGTTCTCTTGGAACCAGTGCTTGCCACCTTGCGCCGGCTGGCCCAGGAGAACGAGACGACGCTGCGTTACCCCAGCACGATGGAGAAGACGGATGAGGCGAAGGCGTTCCACGAGGCGCGGCGGGCGCCGGAGCCCACCGCTGAGCTCTCTGCGGACGGCCCGGTCTGATCGGCGGGCTGACATGGCCCGCCCTGACCGACGCACTATCGCAAGCCAACCTGGCCGGCGCGATCAGCACCGGCGGAACCAGCCTGGCAAGCGCCCCAGGTGACGGCCGAGCGGTCCGCCCATGGCCTGCCGCGGCGTCATCTGCGGCCGAAGAACTCCACCTCGGCGATGGCCAGTCGGCGCTTCGCACTGGCCCCGTAGGCCGCGTCAACCGTCAGCCGGACCCGTACGACGTCCGAGCCGCGCACATCGAAGGTCTGCTGGCCGGGCTGGTCCTTGAGGTTGACGGCCTTCGTGGAGCGCTCGCCGCGTGCGGTGATGAGCGTCACGGTGAGTTCGGCCGGGCGGGCCTGGGTGAGGAACTCGTCCTGGTTGGCCGAGCGGCCGGAGATGATGAGCAACTTCTGTAGCCGTATCGGACTTTCGAAGGTGGCCTCCAGATACTGGCCGGTGCCGGGCCCAGTGGCCAAGGGTGCCCAGTAGCGGTTGCTGAAGCCGTCAAGGGCCGCGCCCGCCCGGTGCCCCGTAGCCTCGCTTGAGGCCCGCCCGTGGTCCGGCCGTAGCGCCTCCGGCTTGCCGGTCTGGTCCTGGGTGAAGGTGAACACGTCCGTGAGCTGGGAGCGGGCGAAGAACAGCACCGCAAGCACCACCAGCAGCGTGAGGGGCAGCGCGAGCCGCGGTCGGGGCCACGTCCGGTGCCTGGGCCTGCTTCCGGCCTCCATGGTGCGATCGGGGCCCCGCGCGAACCACCGCCGCCACCAAGGCAGCGGCCTGAGTTGGTCCGGCGACGCGGCCACGGGGCCAAGCAGCGCGCCGCAGCGCGCACACAGCCGGCGGTCGTACGCGTTGTCGGCGCGGCAACGCGGGCAGAGGCGGCTTCGGTCGGGCGCGGCGGTGTCGGGGGCTGGCGCCAGGGGCACGTCCGGGGGCGGTGGCGCCACCCGGTGGTCGGGCCCCGGGGCGCCCGCTCCGTCGAGCGGATCGCCCGGTCGCCGCGGCGCAGCCGGCTCCGGGCCGAGTGGTGGCGGTGCGGATGGCCGTGCGGGATGCAGCGGCGCAGTGGGATGCAGCGGCACAGCGGGGCGCGAGACGGGTGGTGACGGGACGGGTGGTGTCGGGACGGGTGCGGATGGGACGGGTGGTGACGGAGTGGGTGCGGGTGGGACGGGTGGTGAAAGGACGGGTGCGGGTGGGACGGGTGGTGAAAGGGCGGGTGGTGACGGGGTGCTGTGCGGTGGTGGTGTGAGCGGCGGGACTGGTGGGCGGCCCGGGGCAGAAGTCGAATTCGGGGCCGGCCCGCAGTCTGGTGTGGCGCGCGGGCCGGGTGGCGGGCCCGGCTCCCCGGCCGGCTGGCTTCCGCGGCCGGCCGGGGCCTCGCCGCTTCGCCGGCCGGACGCGGCCTCCTCCTGCTCCCAGTCCTCCTGCTCCCAGTCCTCCTGTTCCCAGTCCAGAAATCTCCGGCACGAGACGCAGAACTGGACGCCGGGCGCATTGCGATGTCCGCAGTCCGAGCAGATCATGGCGTGCTCGCCTCCCCCTGCGTGCCCAGTATCTCCACCCGGTACCGCACATGCGCGGGCACCTCGGCGGCCACCAGCCGCTCCAACCGGACCCGATCGAATCGCTCCGGCTCCGGCACCCGCAACCTGACCGTCACCCACGGTGGAGCCGAGCCCGGCAGCGCGCCGCCCGGCTCGGCCGACCAGGCGGTGGCGCCGCTCTCGGCGAGCTCGGGTTCGATGCCGGTCTCCACCCGGATCGCCGCCGCGAGCCCGGCGTGGGTGCCGCGCTGGCGGTGCCGGACGACCGCACTGGCCACCACCGCGCGCCGCTGGTTGACCGGCCGCTCCTCGTCGGTGCGTACCGCGACCCAGCCTGCCATCCAGGCCACGAAGTCATCGGGGGCGGTACGCGGGTGCAGATACGCGGGCAGGTTGTCCAGGGTGAGCAGCACAGGAGCGAGCACCTCGTCCAATGCGCCGAGGAACCGCTGGAGGAAGTCCTGATCGAGGTAGACGGCGGGGAGTTGATCGGCCAGCGGGTGCGGAGTGGGTAGCCCCGGTATCACCGCGCGCATGTCATACCGCCCGCACCCGCAGCTGGTGTTCATAGCTGAACACCAGCGCGTGCCGATCGAGGGTGACCTTGTTGGTGGGTTCGGCGCGTTGCCCGGTCACGGGGTCGGCGGGGAACAGCCGTACGTCCTCGACCAGATCGACGCCGGGCAACCGTTGCAGCACCGCGAACACCTCGCCGGAGTGGATCGGCCGCCCAAACGGCCAGCCGTCACCGTCGGGGCCGCCGGTAAGGGGGTTGAAGTAGCCGTAGAGCGCCGTCAGTCCGGCCTCGCGCAACCGCTCGGTTGCCGCGCCGCGGCCCGCGTGGACCGAGGCGACGACGGTCACGCCCTGGTAATAGGGCGGTTCGACGATCAGCCGGGTGCCGAGCGGGCGCCGCTCGTCGAGGTAGGAGGCGATGATCGCGAGCGTCTCGCGCGGGGGGATCAGCTCGTCGAAGCGGACCCGGCCCCGCTCGTCGCTGCGCCCGGCCGGCACGACCAGCAGCCGCACGCCGCCCGCGCTCTCCTGGTCCCCCCAGGCCGCACCGCTGTCGGGTGCCTCGCCCGCGGGAACGCAGCGCACCCGGGCCACGTCGGGGGCGGCCTCACGGGCCAGTTGCTCGTAGTCGTGCGGCACGACGGCCCGGTGCAGGGTGCTCAGCGTCATCGGCCCGCGCACCCGGGCGCCGTCCACCGTCTCACCGTCAACTCCGCCGAGCGCCGGACGGCGGTTCTCCACCCGTGCCACGTACGGCATGGAGCTGCGCAGGATGCGCAGCGCGTGCCGGGCCACGTTGCCGCGTCGGCCGCCGCCGGTGCGGTAGCGGCGTACCCGTACCGTGCTGCCCTTCGGTGGGATCGCACCGAACAGCCGCAGGGTGCCGTCGCGTTCGCGGACGGCGGGCCCGAAGTCCACCTGTCCCGAGTTCGGGTCCAAGGTGATGTGTCGTTCGTACGCGGTGGAGTGGGCGAAGTTATCGACGCGGGTCCACTCGACCCAGCCTTCGCCCTCCGTCACCTCGACGACGAAGGGTTCCTCGCTCGGCACCACCGGCGGTCTTGCCACCTGGAAGCCCTGCCCAGGCACGCCCTCGGACAGGCCGATGACCTCGTTGGTGACGGTTTCGGCGTGGCTGGCTTCCACGGTGCCGCCGATGGTGAACGCGGTGGCCTGCCGCACGGTCGGCGAGGCGACGTACGCCGGCTGCCCTGGCGCAGCCTCGACCAGGCGACAGCGCAGCCAGCCAGCGGTGTGTCTGACGACCACGGAGGAGGCGTGGCTCGCCGGGAGGTGCAAGATGACCTCGCCGGCCTTGTTGAACCCTCCGGTGTCGTCCTTCTCGACCTCGCAGGCGACCCAGGCGGCGCCGTCCCACGCCTCCCACAGCAGCGGCGGGCGCCGGGGGTCCACGCCCACGCCCTCGACCTTGCAGTCGAGCCGCAGCACGACGACGCAGCCGGGTACCGGTTGGGAGAGCCCGACATACAGGCAGTCGCCCGGCCGTGGTGTGGCCCTGAAGCAGCGCACATCGCGGCCGAGCGCCAGGTCATCGGTGCTATCCGTCGCGTCGCCGCCCATCGGCCAGGTGGCGAGGTGGGCCAGGGAGCACGGCACGACGGACAGATCGGCGCTGGTGGTGAAGACCACGGCCTCCTCGGTCTCGGTACGCACCGTGGCGACCTCGGTGCCGGCGGCGACCCGTACGGCTTCCGGTTGCGGGGCCGACAGCCAGAACGTGACCTCGGTACGGGCAGCGGTGGGCGGGTAGAGGCGGACGCCGATGAGATCGAGAAAGGCCAGATAGTTCTTGTCCGGCACCCGGTTGAGCCGGTAGACGAGCTGGTCAACCATGGTCGCGAACGCCTCGATGAGGGTGACGCCGGGGTCGGAGACATTGTGGTCGGTCCACTCGGGGCAGCGCTGTTGCACCAGCCGCTTGGCCTCGTCCACCAGCCCCTGAAAGCGCCGGTCGTCCAGGTTGGGGCTGGGGAGCGTCATGCGCCCTCCTCGTGCTGGGGGATCACGTAGAACGGGAAGACGAGGTTGCGCGGATCGTTGGCGCCGCGCACCACGTAACTGATGTCGATGTAGAGCACCCCGTCGTCCGCATCGTCGAAGCGGACCGCGACATCGGCCACCTCGATGCGCGGCTCCCAGCGCTCCAGCGCGAGCCGTACCTCGTAAGCGAGTTGGCCGGCCGTGCCCGCGTCGGCGGGGGCGAATACGTAGTCGCCGAGCGCACAACCGAACTCGGGCCGCATCGGCCGCTCGCCCGGCGAGGTGGAGAGGATCAACCGAATCGCCTCCGCGATCTCGCGTTCGCCGCGGACCAGCGAGATGCTGCCGGTGGAGTCCGTATGGGGTGGAAACGCCCAGCCCGCGCCGATGAACTGCTGGACCATGGTCAGCCTCCGATCAAGACGGTGGAGCACCCGGAGAGGATCGGGGAGCCGCAGCCCGCTATGTCGCCCACTCGGGCGGCGGGCCGGCCGCCGATCAGCACGCTGACGCTGCCGGGCGGCGCCAGCTCGGAGGCGGCGTGCACGACGGGCGAGGAGCATTGGTGTGGGGTGCCGACGGTGGCGGCGGGCCTTCCACCGATGAGCACGGTGGGCGCCCCCGGCGGGCCCACCACTCCGGGATGGCCGGTCGGATCGCCGACGCGGGCGGCTGCTGGCATATGCGCTCTCCCTTGCGGTCTGCCGCCGCGACATGGGCGGGCGCGAGGTGCAGTGGCGGTGGCTGTGGCGGGGCGCGCCGCGTGTGGTGCGTGTGCTGGGCGCGAGGTCGGGGCCAGGGTCGGGGTCGGGGCTGCGGGGGTATGTCGTACGGGTCGGGGTGGTTCGCGGGCCGAGGCCGGGTGGCCAAGTCGGGGCGTACGGCGGTCAATTGATGCGTACGATCGGGGCGTTGACGGATACGGTGCTGCCGCCCTTGACCTCGGTGCGGGTGCTGCCGTTGAGCGCCACCTGGTTGCCCCGCACCTCGACGGAGCCACCGGTGGCGAGCTTGACCAGGCCCTTGCCTCCGTCCACCTGCACTCCGCTGCGGGCCGTCAACCGCACCGATTCCCCGAGCAGTTCCAGCGCTCCGTCTCCCGCGTCCAGCGAGACGCCGCTGCCCGCCTTGATGGAAACCTGTTGGGTGGCGTCGATCTCCACGGTGCCATCGCTGTGCAGCACGATGGTGGTGCCCTTCCGGTCGAGGTTGATGCTGAGCTTTCCGTCTCCGGTGACCAGGCGTACGCCCTGCGGGCCGCCGGCGGCGTCCAGCAGTTCCAGCTTGTTGCCGCTCTTGGAGCCGAACGCCCGCTTGTTGACGGCCCCGCTGGTGGGATCGACGGCCGCGATGTCCGCGCCACCCCCGGACGCGCCCCCTCCGGGTGGGCCGCCCCCGGACCCGGCGCCCCCGGGGCCGCCGCTGCCGGCTCCGCCCCCACCGGGCTTGTCCTGCCCGTTGTAGAGCGCGGCGAGCACGTACGGCCGGTCCAGATGGCCCTGCTCGAAGCCGACGAGTACCTCGTCGCCCACCTCGGGGATGAATGCCTCCCCGCCACCGATGCCGCTCGCTTGCGCGGTGCGCGCCCAGTCGCTCGCGTACTCGTCGGAAAGCCAGGGAAAGCGCACCTTCACCCGGCCCAGGCCCTCCGGGTCCTTGGTGTCGGTCACCGTTCCGTTGACCAGTCCGGCGCAGCGCGTACCGGCGCCGGGGCCGCGGCTACCGGCCACTCCACCTGCCAGTCCGAACAGCGAGCGCTCCTGCTGGCCCGAGACCGTCAGCCAGGTCTCGTAGCCGCGTAGCGCGTCGAAGACGTGCCGCGAGGAGGTGACGGTATAGCGGCCATCGAAGGGCTTGCCGACACCGGTCAAGGTGACCGCGCCGCCGGCCCGTACTGCCGGGTTGCCCCTGATCACCGCCTCCAGTTCGGCGAACGAGCCCGCGATCCGCTCCGCCAACGCCTTCGCCGCCTGGTCCACCTCGGCCTGACTGCCGTACGGGGCATCGGTCACCACGAAGTTCGCCTCACCGAAGGGCTGCGCCACCTCCGCGGCGGTGAGCCCCAGTTCGAGAGTGGTGGCCTTGCCCGCATCGGCCCGGCCGACCAGCGGTTGCTTGGCCCGTACGTCCCAGCCGCGGACCTCCACCGCCGATACCTGCTCGGCCGCCGACACCCCGGCCCGGCAGCGCAGCAGGTTGTCGCCCATCTCCAGGACCAGCGGGTCACTGTCGGCACGGGCCGAGGTGTCGGGGGCGCCGCCCGCCTCGGTCGGCTTGGTGACGTGCAACTGGCCGTCCATCACCCACACCTGCGCGCCGGCCTCGTCCGCCATGGTGCGCAGGAACTCCCAGTCGGTGACGTTCGGTTGGGCCACGTGTTCCAGGACGGGCCCGGACACATCGACGGTGCCGGGGCGCAGGCCGCTGCGCTGCGCGACGCGGGCCACGATGTCGGAGAGCGTCATGTTCTGGTAGCTGGCGACCTGTCTGCCCCGCAAGAGGCGGTACGACTCGTCCAGGCCGCGCACCACCGTGAAGGTGCCCGTGTCGTCGATCTCCACCTCAAGCGCGGTGACGCTGCCGCTCAGCAGCAGTTGCGGGGTGGGGCCGCCGCCGGCCTGGGCCAGCAGCCGCACCGGGGTACCGATCTTGATGCCGGCCTGCTCAAGGAGCACCCGGCTCGGATCACGGAAGCGCAGCACGAACAGGTCGGGCAGCGTACGGCTGTCATCGACGTACGCCTCCACCAGCGTGTTCGCCAGCGCCGGCGGCAGCGACCGGCCCGCCACCTCGATCACCAGCGTCTTGGCGACGCTCTGGGTCACCACGGGCCGCTCACCCGCCAGCGGTGAGCCGGACGTGCCCACCGCGTTCGTCGTACCCGCGCGCCGCACCCCGGCCCTGCGGGGCGGGCCCCGGTAGACCCGATAGCGCTGCCAGGGACGCCGAGGTGCGCCCCGGCGACGCGGCGGCGCCCGGGAGCCGTGCTGGTTCCCGTAGCCGGGCGAGTTCGTCGGGTGCGGGGAGCAGCAGCTCACGGCCGTTGGCCAGTCGCATCGGGTCGTCGATGCCGTTCGCCTCGGCGATCACCCGCCAGGCCGCCGGGTCGCCGTACTCGCGCCACGCCAGGTCCGGCAGGGTGTCCCCGGTACGCACCTGATGCACACGGCGCGCGTGCAGGGCGCCGGAGGTCGGGTTCTGGCCCGGTGTCTCCCCGCTGATCTCCTCCATCGTCACCTGACAGACGGCTCGGATCGGCACGCCGGAGGTGGTGAACAGGGTGTATTTCACCTGTACTTGGCTGAGGTAACCGGGGAATCCGGTGAGGCCACCCCAGTGGAAGACCACCCAGGGCGGCGATGACCGCTGCTGCTGGCGGGTCTCGCTGGTCGGCACACAGCACGCCAACAGCTTCTCCACGGAGGTCACCACGCTGGTGTCCTGGGTGTCGCTTGCGTCGAAGAACATCTCCACGGTCAGCTTGCTGGGCTTGGGCCCCTGGTACTCGGGAGGGCCCGCGCTCTTGGCGCCCTTGGCGGGAGTACGCTTCCAGGCCGCCGCCTTGGTGAGCGTCAACTCCTTCGGGTTGAACTGGAAGTCGATGCGCCCGCAGGGCCCACCCGGGGTGAGGCTGCCGCCGGGCGGCGGGTTGCGCATCTCCAGATACGCGTGCTCCAGCTTGGGCCTGGCCCCGCCGCCCCTGGCCGTCCCGCCTCCGGTGCCTGCGGCGCTGAACGCCACGGCAGCGCTCATGCCGACCCCTTCCGTTCCCTCGCGCCGCACCGGGCCCCGCTCATCGCTCAGCCCTCCATCACATAGCCGTGATGGGCGATCTCAATGGTCTCGATGGCCACCTTCGGCGACTCGGGGTTGAAGGAGGGCCCGGTCCAGCGCACCGGCACCACCTCAAGCAGCCCCCACTGGGCGACCTTCTTGCCGTCCCCGGTGCGCGCCTCGATGTGTGCGGTCTTCCTGCTGAACCCGCCCGTCATGCTCGCGAACCACTTGGCCACCTTCTCGGTCTCTCGGGTCAGTGGCCGGGAGAGCTTGACGTTGGAGAACTTCAACCGGGTGGGCAGTTGCCACAGATGGCCGTTGTTGCCACCCTCCTCCCGCTGTTCGAGCACCACTTCGCAACCGAGCCCCTCGCACGTGTTGAACGAGCCCAGTTCGATGCCGTCGATGGTGACGACGAAACAGACGGTCACCGCCGGGTCGTCGGTTACGCTCACGCCCTGTCCCCCTTCTCTGCCTGCTCGGACTGCCGTGTGTGGTGCGTGTACTCGCTCTGCTGTGTGTGCTGTGCCTGCTGTGCCTGCTGTGTGTGCTGTGCCTGCTGTGTGTGCTGTGCCTGCTGTGTGTGCCTCGCGCCTGTCAGTGCCTGGTGTCGATCAGATAGCCGGCTCGCTCGCGCTCAAGTCGCAGCTCGGCCTTCAACAGCCGGCTGAGCGGCGCGAACAAGGCCCGTACCAACTCGTCGGTGACCGCAGGAGCGCCACCGCGTCCCCCGGGCGCCCCCTGGCCGCCGCCCTCGCCCGCGCCGCCCGCGGGGTCACCACCGTCCGCCGCCCCCGAGTCGGCGGCTGGTTCCGCTGCGGGCTCGGGCTCCGGCTCGTCGGCCGGCTCCAGCCCTGGATCGAGGGGCAGGTCGGGGGGCGGCGGATCGGCCGTCTCGGTCTCTCGCTGCACGGTTGCCGGCCAGCCAACAGCCCCGGAGGCCGATGGCCCGGCCGGCGGCCGGAACACCACGGAGCCGTCCACCATCCGCTGCGCCACCCCCGCGGAGACGGCCACCGCGCCGGCGTCGAGCAACGGCGAGGACCCGGGACGACGCGGGGAACCGGCGGCTGAAGGCCGCCCGGCGGCCCGTTGCACTGACAGCCCTGGTGACGGACCCGGCAGGGACCCGGCGGATGGCCACTGCCGCTCCCTCCCGAGGCCGCCGCCGGACCGCGAACTCGTCGGGCTCGCGACAGCCGGCCCTGACCACCGCTGCACCGCAGCAGCCCCGCGCACGGCAGTTGAGCCGGACGCCCCCGGAGGGTCAGCGGGAGCGTCCCAATGAATCGGTACGGGGCGATCGCCGGTCCCCGCAGACGCAGCGCTCACGGTCTCCGGCACCGCACCGGAGAACAGTGGGAGCGAGCGCTGGGCCACCAGTGGCGCCATGGGCCCGGCCCATAGCGCCGGCTCGGCGGCGGGCAACGGGGCGCCATCGGCACTCGCCGGCCGCACGGGAACGGGCGAGCGCTGCACCGCCCACCCGGCATCCCCGGGGCCGTCGTCGCCGGGTGCCGAACCCGCCCCGGGCCGCTGCCCCGGCTCCGCCACACGGGCCACGATGGGGCTGCGCGCCGGCTGTTGCTCCGGCTTTTGCTCCGGCTGCGGTGGCCCCGTCTCATCCGCGGTACGGGCCACCAGTGGGTCCGCGCCGAGCAGCGGACGGGACGGCGGCTCGTCGGTGGCCGCGAGGTCCATCTCGCCGGGCGGGAGGATCGGCTCACCGGATGAGGGGACCAACTTATCGGGTGAGTCGGGGTGTTCGGCCGGGGGCGGGGGCGGCTCGATGGGTTGTGCTGGGATCGGCCCCGGCTCCGTAGACCGCGCCACGACCGGGCCACCGGCCGCCGCGTCGCCGCTCGCACAGGCCGCACCGCTCGCACCGGTCGCACTGAGCACGCCAGTTGCCTCCTTTACGCCGCTTGCCTCGCTGGGCGGCGTGGGGGCCGGCAGCGGCACGGGCGCGGCCCCGGTACTCGCCGCGGGCTTGCGCTGCGCGGTCGGCGGCAGCCCCGACAACGGCGGCCCGAGGCCCAAGCCCCGCGGCCCGAACGCCTGGGATGCACCGGCCTGCTGCCCCGTCGCCCCCACGGACCGCTGCGCGGAGAGGTGCCGCGCAGCATCCGCGGGAGGGGCGAGCCGGGCCGGGCCGGGGCCCGGGTCCGTGGCTGGCGCGGGCAAGGGCGCGGGCAGACTGGGCAACTCCCGTACGAGCGCGGGCTGTAGCGGACGCGCGGAGGTCAGCGGCTCGGTGGCGACCCGCTGCACCGGCACGGCCGGCCCCACCGCGCTGGCCGGTGGCGCGGCGAAGCCCCGTACGGGCAGAGCGGACGTGGCGGACGCGGCAGCCGTTACGGGCGTGGCGGGCTCAGCTGGGTCGGTGAGGCCGTGGCCGATGCCGGAGGGTGCGTCGGCGCTGATGAAGTGGCCGAGCGGCGCGGTGAGGGAGGCGTTGCGCCAGGTGCCGAGCGAGGCTCGGAACTGGTCCGGGTCGGCCATCACCGGCGCGGCGCCCACGGTCCGCTGCACGGGCGGCAGTTCGTGCCATGCCTGAGCGCCAGCGGCGGACGCGCCGGAAACGGACACATCGAGAGCGGACGCGGCGGGATCGGACGCGTCAGGAACGGACGCGTCGGGCGGGGCCGGGGTGGGTGCCGGGCCGGTGGCGGCACCGGGCCCCCGGCCTGTCAGCCAGGTCAGGAATCCCATCGGTACGTCGGACCTCCCCCTCGCTCGGCGTGGTTCACTGTCCGCTCAGCCGGGCGACCTGGTGCACGTACTGGAGCCGGTCCGCATGCTCCAGGTCGAGGATCTGATCGAGCGACCAGTGGAAGTGGTAGGCGAGGTACGCGACTTCCTCGTATATCCGGTCGGCCGCGTACGTCACGATTCCCCCAGGCGACCACCACCGGCGAGGTCCACGGCGAACGCTTCCCGGCAGGCTGGGCAGGTCACCGAGGCGCGGGTGTGCCCCTCGGCGTTGATCCTGCGGTAGAAGTCCTGGAGAAATGCCAGGTCAGAGGCGAACAGGTCCTCGACGATGCCCGGATGGATGTCCTCGATCGTGCCGAGCCTAGTGAGCACGCGGGAGATCAGCACAACAGACAGGTACGCGGAGTTCTCTCGCACCCGGTCATCCCGCAGCGGAACCAACTCGTCCCGCGCGGTTGCCAGCCGCATCACCCCCGACCTGTGAACGGTGCCCGACTCGTCCACGTAGCCACGCGGCAGCTCGAAGCTGAACTCGGTGCGCAGCCGCTGCGATTGGCCTGCGTGTCCCTCCTCCTGGCGTGTTGCGGAAGCGCCGGCCGGGGCCGTCGCCTGTGCGGTGACGGCAACGGTGCGTCGCCGCATCACTCGACTTCAATGCTTTCGTAGGTGATGGCGAGCTTTTCGGTGAGGACAGAGGTGTCGCCCGCCTTCAGCGCGCTGATCTCCAATGTCTTGGGCCAGGCGTTAATGAGCTTGTACCGCTTGATCGGAATGCCTTCGTAGTCGTAGACAATGATGGAGCCGTTACGGCGGGCGTTGTGCATTTTCCCGAATCGGGAATCGCTGACCCATCGCTCGAAACTGTTGTCCTCGGTCAGGCCGCGGGTGACGGTGACTTCACCGGCCTTCGGGCGCCCGGGGAGCTTTTTGATTGCGTACTTTCCATCGGCGGTATTCTGCTTGAGTTCGATGACGTCCTGTTCCAGCTTTAGGCCGGTGACCTCGGTTATCTGCCGGATCAGCACGCTGTCGAATTCCAGGCCGAAGGAGTGTCCGACGGAACTGTCGAGATCGGGGAGCGGCATGGCAGCCTCCTTGGGTCAGTCGGTCAGTCAGACAGGTAGGTGCGGTCAGGCAGGCACGTACAGGGCTGGGCTGGGCTGGGCTGGACTCGGCTGGGCTGTACTTGTCTCGGCTGGGCCGCCAGGCGTGGTCACTCATCGACTGCCCCCGTGCCGCCGGAGAGTTGGGCGAGCCGGAAGACCACGAACTCCGCTGGCTTGACCGGGGCCACCCCCACCTCGCAGATGACCCGTCCCGCGTCGATGCTCTCCGGCGGGTTGGTCTCCCGGTCGCACTTGACGTAGAAGGCTTCGTCCGGGGTGAGCCCGAAGAGCGCCCCCTTGCGCCATTCGTTGACGAGGAAGGCCGAGATCGTCCGCCGGACGCGGGCCCACAGAGCATCGTCGTTGGGCTCGAAGACGACCCACTGGGTGCCGGCGAGGATCGACTCCTCCAGATAGTTGAAGAGCCGTCGTACGTTGAGGTAGCGCCAGGCCGGATCGGCGGCGAGGGTCCGCGCGCCCCACACCCGGATACCGCGCCCGGGGAAGGCCCGGATGCAGTTGAGCCCGATGGGGTTGAGCAGGTCGTGCTCGCCCTTGGTGATCTGCGTCTGGAGTGCGACAGCGCCGCGCACCACCTCGTTGGCGGGGGCCTTGTGCACGCCGCGCGACTCGTCGTTACGGGCCCACACGCCGGCGATGTGGCCGCTGGGCGGCACAAAGGCGTTACGCCCCGCGGCCGGGTCGAAGACCTTGATCCACGGGTAATACAGCGTGGCGTACTTCGAATCGAAGCCCGTCGTGTCCGTACGCCAGGTTTTGACCTGCTGCGGGCTCAGCCCGGGCGGTGGGTCGAGAATGGCGATCCGATCGCCCATCGTCTCGCAGTGCGCGATCAGCCCCTGCTGGACCGAGACCACCGTCTCCAGGTCCAGTACGCGCCGCTCGTAGGCGCTCATCAGGTCGGGAGCCACGATCATCGTGATCTCCTCGACCGCCTCAAGCCCGCCGAACCCGGTGCGCTGGTCCGGGTCGCCCACGTACGACTCGACCGTGAGCGCCTGGGGCGCCACGCCCGCCCCTCCGCCGGGCGGCACGGCGAGCGTGACCGACTGCGCCTCGGGCCGCGGGGGCGCCGCGCCCTTCCCCTGCTCCTCAAGGGCGATCAACCGCGACTGCGCCCCGACCTGGGTGACGGCGTTTTCCTTGCTGCGCTTGGTGGTGACCGCGAGATAGGTTTCGGCGACCTTCCCGTCGTGCCGGACCACCAGCTTGAACACGTCTTGCGGCGGGTCCTCGGCCTCCGGGTCCGCGACCTCGACCCTGATCTCTCCGGTCACCCCTGGCAGGGTCCGTACGACATAGGGGCCGAGCCTGGCGTGTGGCGCTACGTCGATCTCCTGCGGCGTCTCCCGCGAGGTGCCTGGTGCGCTGCCGGGCGGGGTGTCTGGTGAGGCCACTTGCGAGGCGCCACCGCCTGTTCCGTGCTCGGCCCGCGGGCCGCCGATGCGCACGACGTAGCAGATGCCGCCGCCGTTGGCGAAGTACCCGTAGACGGAGGTTGCCAGGTACGTCCCCTCAACGAAGTCGCCGAATACGCCGACGAACTGGGTCCAGTTCGTGATCAGCGTCGGCTCGTTGAAGGGGCCCTTCTGCGCGAATCCCACGAAGGCGGCGACCGAAGTCCCCACTCCCTCGATGGGCCGCGATCCGGACTCCACCTCTTCGACGTAGACGCCCGGGGACAGGTACGACGGCATACCACTCTCCTTGACCGGGGAAATCAAGGCGATTCTCGTCACCCAAAGGATCACGGGATAGGACTTTGGGCCGCCCCGACGTGCCTGCCGGGCTGCCCGAATGGGCAATGGATACCTTCTCGCCGGACACCGGAAAGTGCACCCGATTATTCCCTGCCGCTGCGCGCTTTCGATCATTATCGGGGCGCATCCTGACCCTCATGTCAGGGGCGCTGGCGAAGAATGCGGGATGCCACGGCCGGGCGGCGTGCACAGCGCCCCGGCGGTAATGCGGTGACGTCGTGAAGGCCGCGCCCGATGCCGCCTCCGCGCCGAAGGACCACGCGCGGCAACCGGCGCGGCCCGGCTCCCCCGAGCATACGGATCATGCTACGGCCCCGGCGGCGGGCCCGGCCCGGGCAACGAGCGGCCGGGGTCTTGACCGGCGCGCAGTCCAACGGTTGCAAGGCGCGGCGGGGAACGCCGCGGTCTCCCGGCTGGTGGCGCAGCGGTACAAGGCGCCGGTAAAGCCCTCGCCTTCGCAGGCGCCGGGGTTTCGCAGGGTGAAGGCCGACGTCGGGATGAAGAAGCAGACCGTCAAGCAGCACCAGCCGGCGACGGTGGAGTCCCGTTCGGCGCAGGACGCGGCGGTGGCGCCGCCGGACGACAAGGAGGCGCAGGGCAAAGCGGCGCAGGCCGAGAAGATGGATGCGGCCAAGCCGGGCGAATTCAACAAGCAGGCGTTCATCGACGCGGTGAACAACGCGATCGCCGCCCAGGCACCGAAGAACCTCAACGAGGCCGACAAGTTCGCCGACTCCGGCAAGGCCGACCAGGTCAAGGAGCAGGTGGACGGCAAGGTCACGGACGGCAAGAAGACCTCGGCCAAGGACATCGAGACCACCACGAAGGCCGCCCCCGACACCTCCAAGGCCAAGGAGAAGAAGGTCACCCCGATGACGGCTGACAAGCCGCCGGGGAATCCTGGAGCGCCGAGCGCGAACGACGCGGTCCCGGCCAAACAGCCGCCGGAGGTCACGGACTTCTCCGCTGGACCGCAGCAGAACGACAAGGCGATGGCGGACGCCGAGGTCACCGAGGAGCAGCTGGCCAAGGGCAACGAGCCGCAGTTCGACGAGGCGTTGGGCGAGAAGAAGAAGGCCGAGCAGGACGCGAAGAAGGCCGGTCCGCAGGGCCGGCAGGCCGAGGAGCAGGAGCTCACGGACGCGAAGGCGGGGGCCGCGGCTGCGGGCACCACGGCAATGGCCTCGCTGACGGCGACTCGCAGCGAGGCGGGCCAGAAGGTCGATGGCGGCAAGGGCGAGACCAAGTCGAAGGACGAGAAGAAGCGCGAAGAGGTAACGGCCAAGCTCCAGAAGGTCTTCGACGCGGCGAAGAAAGACGTCGAGTCCACGCTTGAGGGCCTGGACAAGAAGGTGGACGACCAGTTCACACAGGGCGAGAAGGCGGCGCGGGACGCGTTCACCGCGGACCACAAGCGCCGGATGAAGAAGTACAAGGACAAACGCTACTCAGGCTTGATGGGCAAGGGCCGCTGGATCAAGGACAAGTTCAAGGGCCTCCCGAAAGAGGGCCTGAACATCTTCCAGGAGTCCCGCAAGCTCTACGTCTCCACCATGCAGGGCGTCATCTCCAGCGTCGCCGACACGATCGGCACCGAACTCGGCAAGGCCAAGGCCCGTATCAAGCAGGGCCGTTCTGAGCTCAAGGCCGAGGTCGAGAAGCTGCCAGCGGACCTCAAGAAGTACGGCGAGGAGGCAGCGAAGGACTTCGAGGGCAAGTTCGAGGACCTGGAGACCAAGGCCAACGAGAAGTCCGACGAATTGGTACAGACCCTCGCGCAGAAGTACACGCAAGCGCTACAGAAGATCGACGAGGAGATCAAGAAACTCCAGGACGCCAACAAGGGCCTGGTCGCCAAGGCGAAGGACGCCATCGTCGGTGCCATCAAGACCATCATGGAGCTCAAGAACCTCCTGATGGGCATCCTCGCCAAGGCAGCATCCGCCATCGGCAAAATCATCAAGGACCCCATCGGCTTCCTGGGCAACCTGGTGAAGGCCGTGAGCGCCGGCCTCAACCTCTTCACATCCAACATCGCGGACCACCTGAAAAAGGGCCTGGTCGGCTGGCTCCTTGGCACCGCCACCAAGGCCGGCATAGAGATCCCGGCGAAGTTCGACATGAAGGGCATCGTCCAACTGGTCGCCTCCATGCTCGGCCTCACCTGGGACAACCTCCGCGCCCGCATTGTGGGCAAGGGCGTCCCCGAAGAGGCGATGGAGAAGGTCGAACAGTCAGTCCCGGCAGCGGGCGCCCTGGCCCGCGAGGGCCCGGCCGGTGCGGTGGACGAAATCCAGGTCGAAACGGGCGACCTGAAAACGAAGATCCTGGATGACCTGAAGTCCTACCTGGTGCCGACGGTCATCATCGCGGGCATTACGTGGATTGCTTCCCTGCTGACGCCGGCTTCGGCCTTCGTACGCGCGGTCAAGGCAATCATCGACATCGTCACCTTCATCGTGAACCAGGGCGCGCAAATCGTCGAGTTCGTGAATGCGGTCCTGGACGCGGTGATCGCTATCGCGGGCGGGGGCAGCGCGGGCGTCCCGAAGATGGTCGAGGCTGCGTTGGCGGCGAGCATTCCGCTGTTGATCGGGTTCCTGGCGGCTTTGGTGGGCGTTGGCGGGCTCGCCAACAAGGTGAAGAGCGTGCTGCGGGCCGCGGGGCGGCCGGTGGGGCGGGCTATTGATCGGATTGTGGGGGTGATTGCTCGGAGGGGGAGGGCGATTTGGGGGCGGTTGCAGGGCGACAAGAAGAAGGGGAGGCCAGCACGCGAGAGCTCGCAGACGGACAAGAGAGAGACGAGGCTTAAAGGGCATGAACAACAGAGAAGGGAGAGCGATAAAAAACCCATTCCCCCAAAAGAGAAGGAAAGAGCTCTACGTAGAGCAGCAGAAGAAGCCCAAAGACGACTGTCCTCTGGCCGCCCCATTGAGAGCGTACCTAATACCCTAAAAACAATCCACCGAAAGTGGGCAAGCAAAGGAGTGAGCAGTGTCCGAATTATACAAGACGGCCCTGCCACATACAAGATTCAGACACACGGCAGCCCCAGCCATACCAACAACGAGCACTTATATTTACTGCGTCCCATTCACGAGCCTATTTCCGATCCCTGGACGGAGGAAGAGCTGAGAATCTGGAAAGACATTACCCAAAAGACCTGCGATGAAACTATGAAAAAGATCGCAGCTGATAGTAAACCTGAACGAAAGGGCGAGCCGCCGCCTACTTACGCACGAGGTTGGCTGTCATGGAAAGTTCCCGAAGAAGCATCACGGCGCGGGCACTACTCTCGAAAATTCAGGACTCCAGGCGAGAAACAGGAAACCTACAAGGACGTGCACCAAGTGAACGAAGCTCACGCAGAGGAACACGTCACTCTTGTTTTTAAACGTCGCACCATTCCAAAAATGCACACATCAGCACCGACGTTAGAGAGCATCCATCTTAAATATCACGTCAATCGAAGCCCTTGCGCTAATTGCGCGAACTATATAGCGGATTTCGTGGATAGCGATCTTCGCACTCAGTCAGGCCAGGTAAGCGCCCAAGTGTTCGCCAGTTCCGCTTATCATGGTGGAACGGACGTAAGCGGAGAGATCAAGCAATTCTATCCGCAAATTTTTGACTCGCTCATAGGCAAAAGAGTGCAGAATGAAGAGCAGTCACAACAAAAGAGTGCAAAGGCCAAGGCGAACCCGCCCCCTATGAAGAAGCGCTTCTCGGGCCATCCAGCCAAGGAAACGACTACGGTGCAGACGGCGAATAAGGAGAAGAAGCCCGATGACCTCCCCACTACTGAAAAGGAAGACGTTCGATCACAATGGTTCAGAATAAGAGCGGGAAAAGCCCCTAGTCATGCGGGAATTGCCATACTCCGCAAGAGAGGTATCGACATCGAAGTGCTAAATGCCGAAGAGGCGGGGATCAAGAACGCGAAAGACATGACCGAAGAGGAAAGAGAAGCTTTCACCGAAGCAGAGCTAAAGACACGGGAACGTTTCATCGCGGCAATGGAAGCGCGTAACACCACGCTAGGGAGGCGAATAGATGAAGTCGATGAGTGGTTCAAGAAAAATGGCACAGCTGAGCTTTGAACTCATCTCTTTCGCCCGACGGGGGCGTCATCGAGCAAACGATGAGAGGACATCTTGATAACCAAAGAGGACCTCATGCGCACTTTCGGAGATCGTGATGTGCTGTGCATATCAGCGGCGGCAGCGGCAGACCAAATAATCGACGAAAATACGCGCTCAACGATGTACGAGTTGGGGATACCGGGCCAACTGGGAAATGCGCTCGTGGTTTCATCATCGATTCCACACGAGGGGCTTGTTACCCTGAGCGAGCACTATCCTTACGGTGGCTCACCGGTCGCTTCGCGGTCAACAGGCGACTATCTTTGGCTAGCAAGTGCCGTGGGCGGCGACGTGTGCCTCGATGGAACCACGGGCGGCGTCTTTTTCGTGAAGCCGGATTATGAACCTCCAGTCAGCCGAATCAATACTTCTTTGGAACGTTTCGTGGAATGTATGTTCGTCATCGAGCGCGAGGTTTTGAGTGAGGAGGTCCCCAATGACCCAGAGTCTTACGCCCGCCTCCTGAATGAGATAATAGGCCTCACAAGCGCAACCGACTCAGAAGCTTTCCCAGGCGACGCAATGTTCTGGCAACAGGTGATCGACTCTTATCTCCAAGAATTAGCAGGTTGAGCAGCCTCGTGGGGGGTAGCACCTGCGGGGACATCCTCTAGGGCGTCAAGTGCGCGCTTGAACAGCTTCCTGCAAGGGGTACGACGCGCAGCGCGGGTTGCGAAGGCGCTAACGGACTCTCCACCTCACCCCCGCAACAACCCCACATAAGCCCCGAACTCCGAAGCCAACGTCAGCCGCCCCAGCTTCTGGTATTCCCGCTGCACCGCATGGATCAGGTCTTCCATCCGCACCGCGCCCCCCGACTCCGCCGCCAGGTACGCCGCCGTTACCGCCACCGAGCGGATGTTGCCGCCCGCCAGCTCGAAAGCATCCGCGCAGAAGTCCAGGTCAAGGTCGCTCGCGCGGGGCAGCAACGGGCCCAGGCAGCGTTCCCATAGGACGCGGCGTTGGGTCGCGTCCGGTAGGGGAAAGTCCACCACCAGGTCCAGGCGACGGGTGAAGGCGTCGTCCAGGTTGGCCCGTAGGTTCGTGGCCAGGATGGCCAAGCCGTCGAAGGACTCCATGCGTTGGAGTAGGTAGGCGCTTTCGACGTTGGCGTAGCGGTCGTGGGCGTCCTTGACTTCCGAGCGTTTGCCGAAGATCGCGTCGGCCTCGTCGAAGAGGAGGACGCCGTTGATGCCGGCCGCCTCGGAGAAGATTTTCTCCAGGTTCTTTTCCGTCTCGCCCACGTATTTGTCGATGACCGTGGCCAGATCGACCGTGTAGAGGTCAAGGCCCAGGTCGGCCGCGATGACCTCCGCCGACATCGTCTTTCCGGTGCCGGAGTCGCCCGCGAACAGGGCCGCCACTCCGCGGCCTCGGCCGCCGCCCGGTCGCATGCCCCACTGGCCCAAGACCCGGTCGCGGTGTCGGGCGCGTGCGGTCAGTTCGCGCAGTTGGGCCAGCGGGTCGGCCGGCAAGACCAAGTCGGCCCAGGTCACGGTGGGTTCGATGCGGCGGGCCAGGCGGTCAAGGCCCGCCGCGTTCTGGGCGCGGGCGCCGGCCCTGATGTGGTCGGCCCGTACCTTCCCGCCGTTGAGCGACGCCGTCTGCGCCGCGCTCCGCGCCGCTCGCGCGATCTGGTCAGGGGTGAGGAGGAAGGGCGACAGGATGCGGGTGACGTCCAGGTCGGGGGAGATGGGCGGCTCGTACGAGCGCTGCCACAGGGCGGCCCGCGCGGGCGGTTCGACTCGCGGGGCGTGCAGCAGGAGCGGTGAGCGCGCCGACCAGGTCGCGTCCCAGGGGGCCCGGCCCACCAGGATCACCGGCAGTTCGGTGTCCGCCACCAGGCGGATCACCTCCGGCTTGTCCCGGATCAGGGTGTCGATGGGCGCGCAGACCAAGCCCGCGCCCGTCAGACGGGCCTCGCGCGTCAGGGTGCGTACGGCGTCCAGCGGGTTGGGGTCTTCGGCCAGGCGCTCCAGGTCCACGCCGATGGCGGCCCGGCCCGCGCGGGTCAGCGCCGAGGTGGCCAGCGCCGTGCCCGCGCCGCCCTGGTCCTCCCGTAGATAGGCCAGTTCGGCTCCGCCGCCGAGGGCTCTCGCCAGCGGAGCCGGGTCCCCCACGCCGGGCAGGTCCTGCCAACGGCCGCCGTCCGGGGCCTCGTTCCATGTCGCGAGCACATCGGCCACCCGCGGATCGGGGACGTCATGGCCCAGCAGGTGCGCCGTTACCCGGTCCGGCACCCGTAGCGCCCGCGCCAGGAACGGGCGGTCGGGCTCCTCGACCAGGAGGAGGCCACCAGCGCGCAGTGGCGAGGCGGGGTGCAGGCGTCCGCGCGCGTCCGCGTCCGCCGCCGAGACTCCGCACAGGCCGAGTGTTAGACCCGTGGACGGGCGGCGGCGGGTCACATCGTCGTTGAGGTAGCCGTAGAACTGCTCGTAGCGGTCGTCCAGGTCCGGGATCAGCGCGATGAGGAGAATTTCCACGTCTAGTGCGGTGAGGTGGAATTCGCGGGTGAGGGCTCGTAAGCGGGTGGGGTGCCGTGCCTTGTTGTCACGGGTCGCCGCGGACCCCTCCTCGGTCTTCGCGGGCCTCACCCGCGCTTCGAGCGGCGCCGCCTCCTCCCCCAGCCACTCCGTCGCGTCAGCCGCGTCCGCCCACGCCTCCGCCGCCGCCAGTTGGTCGCCGTCCGTCGCGTCCGGGCCCGTGATCGTGCGGCCCTCATCGAGCAGGCGGCGGATCGCGTCGTCGCTGAGGTAGAGGCCGCGGAACGCGTCATCCGGGTCCGGGTCGGTGCGCTGCCGCGCGTCCACCGCCCTGCGTATTCGCTCCTCAATGAGGGCGGCCCGGTCCAGCAGGTGACGCAGGCTCAACTCCCGCCAACGTCGCTCGACTTCAGCCCTCATCCGTGCCGCTCTTCCGAGATCCGCCTCGCTATTCCGGGGCGTCGTTTACGGCCCGAGCCCGAACCCGAGCCCGAGCCCGAATCAGGCCCCGCGTCAGGCCCCGCATCAGACCCCGCGTCGGGGCCCGTGTCCGCCGCCGGGTCCGGACGGCCGGGCTGCCGCCCGTATACGGGCACGGCCGCACCGCCCGGCGTGCGCTCGCGCGGCCCGGCACGTTCCGCCGAGTCCTGCGGATCGTGGTCCGAGAAGCCAATGCGCAAGCCCTCGTCGGTGACCGGCGGGCCGACCGGATACACCGGGGACTCGGTAACCGGAACGCTGACCACCAAGTCCAGCGAGGGCTTCAGCTCGCCACCGAGCGCGCTCCACACATCGGCGAACGAACGGTCCTCCGGCGGCGGCAGCGCCACCGTCATCGGCACGGCGACTCCGATGTCCGCCAGGCCGCCGGCGAGGCGTTCCCGCGGCAGCGACTCGTACCGCAGCAAGCACATCAACAGCGAGGACAGCAGGCGGTGTTCGTCCTCGGGGCGCTTGGTCCATGCGGTGATCAGGTACGAGAGCTTGAAGTAGCGCGGCGGCCGGCGGCGGGCCACGACCACGCCGCGGTCGTCGTACTCGTTGTGCAGCCCGCGTTCCCGTAACCGCGTGTCCTCTCTGATGTCGTACAGGTACAGGTTGACCGTGGGGGCGTTGACCTTGGCCGCCCATTCTCGGGTGGGCGCGTCGAAGACCACGGCGATCTGGGCCCCCTCCAGGACGTCCACGCGAAACAGCGCCCGCAGCACCTCATCGACCTCGTGAATCACGCCTCAGCCTCCCGCCTGCGGCCACCCGGCCCGTACTCGTTCCGCGCGCTGCCCTCGATCTGCGAACCGTCCCTTCGTCAACTGCGTCCCGCGAAGTCCGGTGGCTGCAAGTTGCGTTGAACCACCAGGAACGGTTTCTTCAGTCGGTCGAGCCCTCGGACGTCGGCGCGCAGTTCGCGTGGGCCGAGTCGGTCCTTGCGGAGGATGAGCATCTGAGTCACGAAGGTGCCGTCGCGGCCGACGCGTACGGAGGAGCGCGCGGCCGTGATGCCCGGCTTCCAGGACAGCGATACGAGGGCGCCGGGTGGAAAGTCCGTGCCGCGTACGAGCGCGACCTGGTTCGGCGTACCGACTTCCGGAGTGATGGTCAGCTTCGGTTGGAGTACCCGGATGCGGATCGTGTCCGTGTTGTCGCGCTGGTCGGGGTCGGCGAGCGAGCCGCGTACGGATACCCGTACGTCACCGGTGAGCGCCGTACGGTACGTCGCCGACTGGGGCACCACGAGGCGCCCCCCTGCCGGGACGGTGCACGGGGCGCGCCGTGTGCACATCGGTTGCCGCGAAACCGTGCGCTTGCTCGCGTCGTTCGGACGCGGCCACTGGGTGTCCAGTACGACGTTGCGCGCGGTGTCGGGCCCGGCGTTGGTGACGGTGAAGTTCGCCGCGATCCGCTGGCCCGGATAGCTGCGAGCGGGGGCGACGGCGGCGCTCACCGCGACGTCCGCGCTGGGCGGCAGGGGCGGGGCGGGCGGCGGTGGTGGTGGTGGGGCGGGTGGCTTCGGGGGGGCGGGTTGCGGTGGATCGGGCGGTTGCGGTGGGTCGGGCGGTACGGGTGCGGGCAGCACGGTGAAGGTAGCCGTGTCCCGGCCCTCGTTGGCCGCCGAGTCGGTCGCGGTGCAGGTCACCGTGGTCGTGCCGACGGGGAATACCGAGCCGGATGGCGGGTCGCAGGTCACGGGCAGCGGCCCATCCACCTCGTCCGCGGCGGTGGCCGGGAAGGTGATCTGCACGCCGCGGTCGTCGATGGCCTCGGCGGTCCGGTCGTCCACGACGACCACCGGCGCCTGTACGTCGTTGACGTCGATGCTGATGCGTTGCCGGTAGTTGGGTGCGGGGAGAAAACCGGGCGCACCAGCAACAGGGCCCGGATCAGAGCCCGAGTCGGGGGCGGAATCCGGATCTGCATCTGCATCTGGATCTGCATCTGCATCTGCATCTGGATCTGCATCTGGATCTGCATCCGGATCTGGATCGGGGACCTTGCCGTCCAGGAGGAACTGGACGCCGCACTCCACCCGGACCCCCTGCCGAGCGTCCGGCGCCAGGCGGATCGTCTCCTGGAAGGTGGCGACCTCGCCGCTGGTCACGCGCTGGGTTGCCGGCTCCAGTTCCACCGTGAGCGAGGGATCGCAGTCGGCGGTCTGGTGGCTCACGGTGGAGGGCAGGTTGGTCAGGCCGTCCACGACTGCCTCGGCCACCTGTTCCGGGATGACTTGCTGGAGGAGCTTGCCCTCGGTGGCCTCGATCACCTTGGTGGCCTGGTTCGGCTCGTGAAGCGGGTCCTGGTTGTTGTCGGGGTCGCCGCCGTTGTGGCCATTGCCATTGAGGCCGTCACCGGAGCTGGTCGCGATATCGACGCCGATCACCCGCGCGCCCACATCGAGCAGGGCGTTGGTCGCCTCACCCAGCGAGTGACCGGTCGGACCCAGGCTGGGGTCATGGCTGGACGCGTCACCGACGAGCACCACGACCGGGCTGGCGCCATCGCGGAACTGCGTTTGCCCATCGGCCCCATGGGCGACCTGCCACAGCGCGTTGATCCAGTCCTCGGCGGGCCCCCGGCTGTCGTAGCCGCGGGTGGCCGTGAGGCCGTCAACGGCCGTCTTGACGGTGGCCAGGTCGTAGGTCAGCCCTTGATCCACTCGGAAGGCCAGTTCCTTGTCGGTCACATCGCCGTAACTGGCCACTGCGAAGCGCGAGTTGGGCTGCACCTCGCGCACCTTGTCGGTGATCGCTACGAGGCCCGACCGAAGACCGTCGAGAGTGTCCTTCATGCTGCCCGTGCAGTCCACCAGCAGCACCACGTCCGGTCGCGGCGGCACCACGGGCGTACGGACCTCCTTGGTCACCTCGACCGACTCCCCCGGATCGAGCGCGTCCTCCACGACGGCAGGGGTGACGCCTTCCTCCGGGCCTGGCGAGCTCCGGTCCACGGCGGCGCCCGGCACGATGCTGAATGCGAGAAGCAGCGCCAGGGTCAGCGCGGCGATGCGCAGTACGCCGGACCACCCGTCCGGTGAGCCGTGCACCGACGAGCCCTTCGCCAGCGGGCCGTTCGCGCGCCCTTTCGCGTACGCGGAGGCAACGCGTCGCGCGGCGGGCCGCCAGGCTGGCCGCCACCGCCAGCTCGCCAAAGCCCTGGCGCGCCACCTGGTACCCGGACCGGTACGCGATTGCAAGCGCTCACGCCCCCGCACAGAACACCCCACTCAGCTCATGACGCTGACGACGCACGCGAGATACGCGCCCTGCCCGATCGCCCGGCCGACAGCCAGCCTGCGTGCGCCCACCGGTGCGAACAGGCGTGATCAGCGCGCTGGCTCCAGCCTCGCGCGGGCGGGTGGCCCGCACACCGTGGCGTGAGGCAGCCCTTCGGGTACGGCGCGTGCCCGAAGGTGCAGTGCGGGGCGGGCGGCGCGCTGAGGTGCCTGGGGGCTCGGATGCGCGGGCCCGACCAGGGCTGTCGAAGAGGTCGGGCCCGCCGAGGTGTGTTGGTCATTGCGCGCGAGTCGCGCCGCTCGCGTCCCGCGGTCCTGCCGGGTTACGTCGCGACGGCAGGCCCGATCAGATCAGCCCTTGTCTGAGCGCGTACGCCACCGCATGTGAGCGGTTGCGCAGGTTGAGCCGGGTCATGACCGCGTGCAGCACGTTTTTGATCGTGCGTTCGGAGTAGGCGAGCTTGAGCGCGATGTCGGCGGTGTCGTATCCCTCAGCGACCAGGCGCAGCACCTCGATCTCGCGGGCGGCGAGCCCGGTGAAGTTCAGCCCGCGCGGGCCCAGCACCTCCCCCTGAAGTCGGCCGACCTGCGCGAGCAGGTTGCCCAGCAGGTCGGGCGGAACGTACCCCTCTCCCTTCGCCACGGCCGCGATGACCTGCACCAGGCGCTCGGGGGTCGCCTCGGTGCGCCGGATGACGCCGACGAATCCGCACTCCGCGGCGCTGACTAGTTGCTGCTCGTCGATATGGGTGGTCACCAGTACACCGCGCGCCGTGCCGGTGCGCTGGAGCTGACGCAGCAGGCTGACCACCTCGTCATCGACGAGGTCCACGACCACGATGACCACCTGGGCGACTTCGGCGCCGTCCGGGTCGATGATCCGTACCTCTGGTCGCGTACGGAGTTGGCTGGCCACGCCCGCCTGTGAGACAGGGTCTTGCGCCCGCAGGTCCACCAAGATGCGTTCCGCGGTAGTCGTGTTCATGGCAGTCTCCCGCTCCCCTAATAGGTCCGGAAGACGTCATGAACCTGACATGTACGGACATCCTCCGCCACTGGTGTTGCCAGATTCGGGCTTTCTTCCCTTATACATCGCGTTCACCGGCAGGGAAACCGTCGATGGCTCAGAGCGAACCTGCATCTGCCCGAAAGTGTTCCTGCGCGGCCACTCCTGCTGTCTTACGCACGCCGTACGGTCCGGTCATGAGTGTTTCGGCCAGCTTGGACGAGTCGCCCGTAGCCGTTCAGCCCGGTGGCGAGGTCGATCTCCTTGTACAGGTACTCAACTCGGGGGACACCGTTGAAGAGTTCCGGTTCGAGGCGGTCGGGCCGTGCGCCACCTGGGTCACAGTAGAACCAGCGGCGCTGTCTCTCTACCCCGGCGCATCGGGCACTGCGACTCTGACGCTGCGCCCGCCTCGCGATGCGCACATCGCCGCAGGGGAACGACCGCTCGGGCTGCGGGTCATTCCGACCAGCGACGCCCGGCACACCGTGGTGCCCGAACGGTCCATCACGGTACTGCCGTTCAGTGAGATCACCGCCGAGCTCGTACCCCGCTCCTCACACAGCCCCTGGCGAGGCCGACACAAGCTGGCCGTGGACAATCTGGGCAATACGCCCCTGGCGGTGAGTCTGTCCGTCCAGGAGGGCACGGAGCGAGCCCGATGGGTCTTCGAGCCGGCAGAGCTGACCATTCCGCCAGGGCAGGCCAAGTTCGCCAAGCTCACCGTGCGGCCGGTGGGGCGGCTGTGGCGCGGCACCCCGATCACGCACCCGTTCCAGGCGGTGGTGACGCCCCTGGGCGAGGAGCGTGTCGGGGGCCGGACGCGGCGCGAACCGGTGGTGGTGGACGGCTCGTACGAGCAGCAGGCGATCCTGCCGCACTGGCTGCCGCGAGCGCTGATCATCACGGCGCTGCTGGTGGGACTGCTGGCCGGGCTGTGGTACTCGCTGCTGCGGCCCACCGTGCGGTCCGCCGCCCGGGAGGCGATCACCCCGGAGGCGGTCCAGTCCGCCATCGACGAGGACAAGAACAAGCAAGGGGACGGCAACCAATCCAACGGCTCGCAACCGGGCCAAAACGGCGGGCCGAGCGCTGCCACGGGGGGCACGGGCACCGGTGGCCAGAACGGTACGGGCGCCGCCAACGGCGGCAACAGCACGGGCACCCAAGGCGACACCGCAGGTACCGGCGGCAGCACGGCGGGGAACGGCAACGCCAAGCCCGGCGAACCGGGCGGCCCCGCGGCCCCCAAGAGCGCCCGCGTCCAGGTACGCGACGCGGTGGGCGGCTCATCGACCACGAGGGACGCGTACACGGTTCCGCAGGGCAAGACCTTCGCCCTGACCGATATCGTGGTGCAAAACCCCCAAGGCGATGCCGGGACGCTCACCGTTTCCAGCCAGGACGGGCAACTCCTCAACCTCGCGTTGGAGAACTTCCGCGATTCGGACTACCACTTCGTCACGCCCATCCAGGTGCCCGCCAACAGCAAGATCAGCATCTCCGTGAGCTGCCGCGAGGTGGGCAAACCGGTCAAGGCACCCAGGCCGGTCCAGTGCTCGGAGTCGCTGTTCCTGGGCGGCTCGTTGACGGCGGACGCCCAACCCAACACGTAGCGCTGGGAGTTGACGGGTGAGCAACGCGGGGACGGCCCCGCGCCCCCGTCCCCGTCGAGTCGCCCGGCTGCCGGAGTGCTACCGGGCTGCCGCCGCCCCGCTACCGGCACACGTCGTCACGACTCCATCGCCGACGCGCTCCGGGGCCGTCGCGGCCACGGGGGCGGCCACGGGGGCGGCCAACTCCGCGCCCTCCGCCGTGCAATGCTCGCCCCTACTCATGGCCGCGCTTGACGTGGTGATGATGACGTCCAGCCGGTCACGGGTGCTGACCAGGCTGCCGATCTGCTGGTCGATACGGTGCCGCTCTGTCGTCAGCCGGTCGAGCAGCGCCGGTGTGACCTCGCCGGTCACCACGCACGGCAACAGCTCCAGAATGGTCTTACTCGACAGCCCCGCGGCGTAAAGCTGCTGAATCAGCTGAACCCGGGCGACCGCGATATCCGGATAGTGCCGCTGCCCGCTGCTGCTACGGACCGAGGTGAGCAACTGCTGCTCCTCGTAGTACCGCAGCGCCCGTACGGTCACGCCCGTCCGGGCGGCCAACTCACCGATGCGCATGGGATCAGCGCCTCCCTGTGTTCCCTCACGCTTCTTGCCTCTGACGTCAACGTCAGGTCTTAGCGTAGCTCGTGACCGGTTCGCACCTGCGCGACGCAGCAGAAAGAAGCCTGTGAGCGACACGGTTGACACGCATCAGCTCGATGCCGCAGCACCCTGCCCAACCGCCTCGTCATGGCGGCACTGACCCGTATCGGTGCGGGCCGATGGGCAGGGTGGTTGGCCCCTTGCCGGGTGGTGGGGTCCGATGGCGGTTTACGGGTGGCCCAGGGCGGGTTCATCGGCGGCGAGTCCGATGTCCTCGGCGGGGGTGATGAGCCAGCCGAAGGTGACGGTGGCGGTGTAGTGCAGGTGCCGGCCGCCGGGGTGGTCGATGGCGGCGTGTGTACGGCACCAGCGTTGGGCCTGGCTGTGTTGGCCGGTTGGGCCTTGGTCGGGTTCGGGTTGGGGGGATTGCTCGCCGCAGGTGGTGCAGATGGCCCGGACCGCGTACGGCGCGCCGTGGGGGTCGGGGCCGATGGTCATGTCTACGAAGCGGTAGGTGCTGCGGGTCACCGGGTGGCCTTTCGATTGGTGCGGGCGCATGCCGGGTGGACGGTGAGCTGGGAGACGGCGGGGTCGTTGGGGTGGTGGCGACCGGTGATCTTCACTGCCGTCGCGCGGTCAACCTCCTGATCGCATACGGGGCAGATGAGGGTGAGGGCTTCGGGGCCGTGGATGTGGATGACGGCGGGGGCGAGGAACGCGGCGAGTTGGTACGGGTGGGCCAGGTAGCGGCCCGACCAGTTGCGAGGAATGCGCCAGTGCAACCCGGCGCCGAATCGGCGGTGGCTGGGTGGTACGCCGACATAGTGCTCGGCGGGGTCGCCGGTGATGAGGGTGACGTGCGGGCGTAACCGCTGCCACGAGGTGAGGGATGCGCGCGTGGCCACGCCCTTGGGCATGAGCCAGTACACGCAACCGCGGACCGCGTCCATGATCGCGGCGGAGTTTTCCCGGCTGTCGTCCAGGAACTCAAATGCCCACTCGGCAACGGCCGTACTGGTGCGCACGGCATCCCATTCACGACCCGCCGGCAGCATCATGACCTCATCACAGGGCGGGGGAAACCACGTGGTACCCGGTGCTGTCATGCCGCACCTCCGGCGGTCCCTGCGGTCTCGGCGGGCCGGTTGTGGCTGTTGCTGTTGCGCACGGTGTCGATGGCGCCGGCGAGGCGGCTCGCGTCGGTGAGCAGCCGCTCGGACGTCGGCATGACCCGCCACCACACCAAATCGGTACGGGTCATACCGGGCACGAAGACATACGAACTGTCGTCACCGGAGATCGTGACGTTGCTGTCGTCGCGTAGATGTTGGACAGCTGGTGCGTGCGGCTCGGTCAACCAGGTCATCTGGCGGCCGATGTCTTCTTGGATGACCGCCCCGCTCGCTTCACCGAGGTGCGCGAGAACGCGGTTGCCGAGGTAGGTGGTCAGGGTCAGCGTGTGCCAACCGAGGTCACCGACCCGGGTCCAGCGCACGCCGCCACCGGGCGGCATCCAGTCGTGGGGCGGGGTGATGGGCGTGTTGGTTTCGGTCGGCACGATGCGACCTCCGTGACAGGGAGCATGTTGACGGTCACATCCTGTCTACGGATCAAGGGCCCAATGTCCGCCGATTGCGGACACCGAACCCTTGACATGCAGTAGTCACATAGTTACACACCGCTCCACAAGGCGAACTCGCGTAACTCCCGCGAAGCCCGTCGAGCGCGTAGCAAAGTACCCACCGTCTCGCGCATCGTAGGGTGATAGCGAGTCTGTTGCGGTGTTACCTGCCGTGCGGCCTGCAAAGACTCCAACGCCTCCTCCGGCTGCGCGGTCAGCGCCTGCGACCGTGCCCGATCCATCAGGAACTGTCCGGCGCGCAACGGCGAGTAGCCCTCCGGCAGATGGACGTTTGCCGCGCGGGCAAGCGCCAACCCATGCTCATCGCGGTCGCCAGCAGCAGCCACACCGTGCTGCCATACGTTCGTCGGGCCGAACACCATGCCGTAGTGGCCGGTCTCGCCCAGCTCACGCGCCAACCCCTGTGCTTCGTCTAGCCACGTGTCCGAGTCGTCGCCCTTACCCGACAGGGCGTAGAGCTGTACGCCCTTCAGCATGAGACCGCCGCGCACCGCACGCGTCGGGGGCGTGCCGTCGTCGTCCAAATCTGCCAGCGCGCGATTCACCAGGCGCAGCCCCATCTCGATTGCTGGCCCGTGCGCGGAAAGCTGCGCGCGTTTCAGCCGCTCCACCGCGACTTGCCGCGGATCGCCGGATTGCACCGCGGCAGTGGCCATGCGCGCGAGAGCGAGCCGAGCCAGGTCTAGATAGCCAAGTTTGTAAGCAACGCTGAAGGCTCCCAACGCGGCCTCGGACTGAAGCCAGCAGGCCACCTCTCGATCGGCCGCAGTCGGCGCGTCCAGCACGGCGTGGGACACCTCGGCCAGGGCACCGGGCAGCATTTTGGCCAAGGCCCCGAACTCACCGGTGGAGCGCAGCCTATAGATGTGCCGTGCGGTGGCCTGCATCTCCGACGTCGGGCGGGGCGGTGGGACGTCGCCTGCCGGCGGGATATCCCAGTCATCCAAGGCGCTGGACAGCGGGGCGATGAGCTGGTCGAGTTGGTCTTGGCGCAGTTGCTCAATGTACGGCTGACCGTGGATGACCGGCACGGACACGCCTAGCGCCTTGGCCAAAGCTGCGATGACTTGTTCGCTGGGCTGGCGTTCGCCGCGTTCTACGTCGGAAAGCATCGACTTGGACACGTGGGATCGGTGGGCGAGATCCCGTAGGGAGTAATCACGGAGCACGCGCAGCAGGTGGATGCGCGCGCCAACTCCCTCCGGTCGCCCGCCTGTGGCTGGTGCCATCATGGGCTCCGTTCTGACTTCGGCCCCCAAAACAGTACTCCCACCAGGGCCGGGCTGTGTTGCCCGGCCGAGGTGTCCGCAGAGCGCATCGCAGAGATAAGGGAAGAAGCATGAGTAGCCACATTGAAGACGCCTCGACGCTCGACGTGACGTGGTGGAAGTCGTCGGCGTCGGGGGCCCAGTCCGACTGCGTCGAAGTCGGCCGGGTCACCGAGCGGTCAGTCGCGGTGCGTGACAGCAAGGATAAAACGGGGCCGGCCCTGGTGTTCTCGTACGCTGCTCTCAGCGCCCTGGTCAGCGCGGTGCGCCGCGGAGAGTTGCAATGACCCCTTAGTGCCAAGACACGACAGAGCGGCCCGCCCCCTCATTCCCGGGGCGGGCCGCTGCGTTGGGGGCCAGCCGCAAGGGAGCACACAGACAGCGTCAGGCCAAGCACCCCCAGCCCTACTCAGGCGGCGACTCCTCATCCTCCTCCGCGTCCTTCTCCGGGGTTTTCTCCGCTCGCTGCACGAACGCGCCCTGGACGTCCGCCGGTTCTTCGTCCTCGCCCTCGTCCTCCGTGCGCTGCACCGCGGGTGCGGCGGTGAGTTGGGCGGTGGTCGGCGTCGCGGGAGCGGGGAGTGTTTGCGCCTCGGGGCCAGCCGTCTCCGCGGGCGCCGTGGGGGGTTGGGACATGACGCGCTCGGCGTTGTCGGCGGCCTCGCGTTCGAAGCGGTCGGACGGGTCGCTCACCCGGATGCCGCCCGGGGCCTCGGTGCCATCGACGGGTCCGCTGCGCTGCTGCATGACGTGGGTGAGCTCGTGGGCCAGCATGGTCCGGCCGGCTTGCGATGACGGGTCGTACGCGTCGCGCTGGAAGACGACGTTGCTGCCAACGGTGTACGCGTGGGCGCCGACCTCGCGGGCCGAAGCGTGGGCAGCGGAGCCGGTGTGTACGCGTACGTCGGAGAAGTCCGCGCCCAGGCGCGCCTCCATGTCCGTACGCGTCGTCGCGTCCAGGGACTGGCCACCGCCCGATGACACCACGTCGTGCACCGACGAACGCCTCGGCTCTTCCTCGGCCGCCTCCCGCTGGACCAGGGAGCTCACGGCGCTGTTGCCAACGGCGCGTTGCAGGGTGCCCATGCCGGGCCGGCCGATGACGTCGGTGCGGCCCGCGATGGCGGCGCGTAACACGTGTGGCGTCTGGGCCTGCTGGTGGGCCTCGGCGGCGGTTAACGATGCGAAGGACTCGTGGTGTTCGTGCTCACGGTGATGTTCGCGGTCAGGTTCGTGGTCGGCGTCGTGCTCGTGTTGGCGCATCTTCCGCTCCCTTGGGGCGCTCCCCCGCCGACGTGCTGTCCCCTCCAGCCTCTTGCCGCGGGTCGCCCCCGTCCAGACCCGCCCCCGTCGGGGGAGGGCAGCGCTCGCTGCCCCTTCGGGCACGGGCGCCGGCCAGCGGCCAGCGATGGCGGGGACGGGGGCGGGTGCCCGCGAGCCGCGAGTGACCCGCAGTGGCGGCTGCCCGGTGGGCATGGGCGGCGGACGGTTCGCGATGCCGGGGTGGCATGATCCTTCGCGGTCACATGCGACGACGCAACGCGGAGGTACGACGGTGGACGACGGCCCCTATCTACGGTTCCAGGGCACGGCCCGCAACGAGCGCGGCGCGTTTCCCGGGATCTTCGTCTTGGTCAACGGGCTCGCTAGAGAAGGGAAGTTGACGGCGGAGCAAGAACGCTTTCGGCGGCTCAACAACGACTGGTACGACGCCGCGTACACCAACCCCTCCCATGTCGATCCCTCCATTTACGACCGGGAGTTGCATCCGACAGCGGTGGCCTGGTTCAAGAGCTCGGCTGAGCATCTGACCGGGCGGGTGGGCGGCTATCTGGACATCCTCACCGCGCACGGGATCGACTGGGTGCGGCTCAGCTCCAGCGACCCGGGGCGCGTCCTTTACGAGGACGCGGTGCAAATCGTGGTCGTGCCGCACGAGGCGGTACAGTAGGCCGCGATCGCCCACAGGCCAGCGCCGACGACCGCCACCCAGTAGCAGCCGACCGCGATGGCGACGGTCTTGCGCCGCGCCTCACGGTCGAGTGGCGTACGCGTGAGCAGCCAGGCCAGGGCGGGCAGCACCAAGATGGCGTGCAGGCTGACGCCGTGCAGGGGCTTGAGGAAGCCGGTGGAGTGGTAGCCCGCCTCCTGGTGGCCGGTACGGGTCAGCACCACGCCGCGCGCGATCATCGCCGCGCCGGAGAGCAGCGCGATCAACAAGATGGCGAACCCGGCGCGCAGCGCCTGCGCCATGCCCACCGGCCCCTCCGGCTCGCGGAGGAACGACGCCACGGCGAACGCGGAGAGGATCACCACCAGGATGGCGCCGCCCACGGCAAGTGACAGGGAAACGAAGGTGTTGAACGGCGTCTCCATGTTGAAGTGTGATGGCACCCCGCGCCACGCCTGCAAGGTGATCCCGGCGACCTCCAGTACACAATCGGCCGCGAAGGCTCCGCAGAGCAGCACCCGGGTTCGCGCACCCATTCGCAGATACGAGGCCACCCAGGTGACGGCGATCAGCGTCAGCCCGAAGGACAACCCGAAGGTGAACGGCTTGCGCCAGGAGACCGGGCCTTCCCACGCGCCGCCGTCCACGGCGAACACCCCAAGATGGAAGAGGCCGGAGGCGACGAGGACGGCGCCGGTGGCGTAACACAGCCGCTCCCCACCGCGTGCTGCCCGCCAGCGGGCCCAGGGCACCGCGCCCCGGCCGGGCCAGCGGCCTTGGTCGGGCGTGAGCTGCGGCGTCGCCGTGCGGGGTGGCATCGGGCCTCTCTTGGTGCGGTGTGCAGTGGCCCGGCCCCACGTACCGCCGGGCGGTGCCCGGCAGGGCTCCGTACGGCGCGCTGCGCCGCAGGACCAGCATGTAAGCAGCAGGTCCCGGCGGGCGTCGTCCAGTTGGAGACACTCGCGGTACGCCGTGCGGAGTAGCCCGCGGCGCGGCGCGGGGAGCAGCCCGCGGTGTGGCCCGAAGGCCGGAGGGGACGGCGCAGTGGTGCACGGCCGCGCGCGGCGCGGGAGCGGGCGCCGGTACGGGCGCCGGCGCCGGCACGGGAGCACAGGAGCACGGGAGCACGGGAGCACGGGAGCGCAGGCGCACAGGCGCACAGGCGCACAGGCGCACAGGCGCAGGTGCCAGCGCCGGATGGACGTCGCCTTACGTGCTCAGTCGCTACGCACCCGGTTTGCGGGCCTCGATGAGGAAGCGCGTGGTGTGGGCGAGAAATGGGCCTTCGGACTCGATGCGGTCGTGCAGCTCACGCAGCCGCGTACGGTATTCGGCCACGGTGAAGCCGGGGACCATCCAAACCACCTTGCGCAGGAAGTAGATGACCGCGCCGATGTCGTAGAACTCCGTCCGCAGGCGTTCCGACCGCAGGCTCACCACATCGAGCCCGACCGCCTCGGCTGCCGCCCGGGCAACCTCCGGGTCACGCGCGGTGCTGGCCAGTGGCTGCGGCCCGAGAAAATACTCCACCAGCTCGAAGACGCTGCGCGGGCCGACCTGCTGCGAGTAGTACGTACCGCCGGGCCGGAGCACGCGGGCGATCTCCGCCCAGCTGGTCGTCACCGGGTGGCGGCTGACGACGAGGTCGAAGAGGTCATCGGCGAAGGGCAGCGGCTCCTGCGGCACGCCCTCCACGCCGGCGGATGCGCCGGTGTGGTTGACCACGACGGCGACCCCACGCGGTCGTAGCAGCGCGCTGGCCTTTGCGATGTTCGGCGGCCAGGATTCCGTGGCCACGGTGAGGGTGGGTAGGCGGGGGACGGCGGCCAGGATTTCGCCGCCGCCGGTCTGTAGGTCCAAGGCGGCCTCGGCCCGCCCCATCCGCTCGCCCATGGACCGGGCGTAGCCCCACGATGGCCGCTCCTCCGTGGCCCGGCCTTCGAGCCAGGAGAAGTCCCAGCCCTCGACGGACACCGACTCGGCCTCGGCCACGAGTTCCTCAAAGGTGCGCTTGGTGCCACTCATACGGTGATCATGGCAGCCGCGCCCGCTGCGCTCCGTTGGCCTCGCCGGGCGGCGGACGCTGCCGCGCCACCAGCCCCCACCCGCCCCGGCGCCGCAGGAGCCGCGAACCCCGCACCGCGCGAGCCGGGCAAGCCGCGCGAGCCGCGCGCCGGAGCGCCTGGTGCGGCGGCTCGCTCCGGCGCTCGGCTCATCTACGGGCGCGTGGCAGCGCGGCTCCCAGTGGAGCAGCCCTGGTGACTTCGGCAGGGCTTCGCTCAGCCCTGGTAGCCGGCCAGAATCTTGGAGAACTCCCACTGCTTCTGGTCGATGCCGCTGCACGCGCCCTGGTCGCCGCCGCCGCCGCAGGGGCGGTCGCGGTTGACGGACCAGAAGCTGACCCGAGCGAGATGGTGCTGCTTGGCGTAGTTGACCATCTCCTGGAAGCCCGCCGGGGTGACGATCTCGCCCTTGACGTCGGTCTTGCCGTTCATCGAGGAGAAGCCGACCTTGCGGTAGGCCGCGGCATCGGAGATCCCGTACGCGGCGGCGACGGTGCTCTTCAGACCGTCCACGGCGGACTTGGTCGCGGCGACCATGTCCGTCGTGCCGTCGCCGAAGTCGAACGGCATGACCGCCCAACCGTCCACGTCTAGACCGGCCTTGGCGCCCTTGCGCACCAGGTCCTTGCCCGGTGCGGTGGGTCCGCTGGGGGCGGTGCCGAAGGTGACGTAGACCTTGATGCCCCGGTTCTTGGACTTGACGATCTTGAGCGCGTCGATGACCCGCTGCCGTACGGGTTCGCTCTCGAACTCGGTCGATTCGATGTCGATGTCGATCGAGTCGAGCTTGTACGCGTCGATCACCTTTTGATAGGCGCCCGCGAGGTCAGCGGCGGACCGACATGCCTCGCCGAGCTTGGCACCGCTCCAGCCGCCGATGGACGGCGTGATGGAACCGCCCGCCGCCTTCACTGCCTTGATGGTCCGCTCATCCTGTCCGCCGGCGAGCGGACGCTGACCGTCCCAGGCGGGGGCGCAGCCGCCCTTGGCGAGGATGAAGGCCATGGTGAGCTGGGTGTTGCCGGTCGCCTTCAAGAACTCCACCGCCTGGGGCGGGTTGCCCCAACCTAGGTAGAGGTAGGGCCCGTTGAGACCGCTGACGGCGGCTCTGTCAGCGGATGTGGCCGGCTTCTGCCGCGTCGTGTCGGTGGGCACTGCCTGCGCGGTGGCCGCCAGGACTCCGGTGGCGGTCAGCGCCACGGCGAACCCGAGTGCGAGGCGGCGGCGCGTTGCGAGGTGGGGTTGCACGGCACGCTCCAATCACGTGAGGGGGTATGGCGTGCCGCACGCTATCCGTGTGTCATGGTCCAGACAATAGAAAGATTAGGAAAGTTTCCTGTTTGGCCTGAGTTCGCCTACGTCCCTCTTGATGGCACGCCTGATGGAACGTCAAGTCAGCGAAGTACACACGGCGTTGGGTGATTTTCGGATGACTGATCGGCCGGGTGTGTCCGGCCTGCCGCGTCCGCCAGCCACCGCATGGCCGTCTGCACCGCGTCGCTCCGCGCGGGTAGCAGCGGCAATCGCACATCCGGCGTGGGGATGCGGCCCTGGGCGGCCAGTACCCCCTTGATGACGGTGGGGTTGGGTCCCGCGAACGCCGCCGCCGAGAGCCGGGCCAGGGCATGTCCCAGCGTGCGGGCCCGCTGTGCCTGGCCCGTACGCCAGGCGGCAGCGAGCTCGGTGAACGACTCCGGTAGCAGTTGGGCCGATGCGAGGATGCCGCCCGTGGCGCCGAGCGCCAGCAGCGGCGAGACGAAGAGGTCATCGCCAGCAAGGAACGCGAAGTCCGGCGGGAGGTCGCCAAGCAGTCCGATCGCCTCCGCGTCGATGCCGTTCGTCGCGTACTTGATCCCGGCGACGCCCGGCGTGCGCGCCAGCGTGCGGAGCGCGTCCATGCTCAACGCCTGACCGGTTCGGTAAGGAATGTGGTAGGCGATCAGCGGGACCGGGCTGTTGGCCGCCAACTCCGAGAAGTGCGCCAAAACGCCGGCCTCCGACGGCCGGGTGAAATACGGCACGGGCACCAGCGCAGCGCCCACCTGGGGCCAGGCGGCCAACTCGGCGAGGGCGGCGACGCTGCCCTTGGTGTCATTGGTTCCCGCGCCGACGATGAGGGTCGCGGCCCGCTGTCCGCAGACCCGGGCACAGACGTCGATGACGGTCCGGCGCTCCCCCTCGTCCAGGGTCGCGGGCTCCCCCGTAGTGCCGAGCGCGACAATGCCGGTCGCGCCGCCGTCGAGTACGGCATGGGCAAGCTCTTCGAGTGCATCCACCGCAACGCTCCCGGCTGCGGTGAAGGGAGTGATGAGCGATGCGTGTATCCCGCGCAGGGAAGAGGTTGGGGTCATGCGGATGAGCGTGCCGTAGCGCAACATTGCAGGTCTAGTTCGCATTTGTGCCGGCGAGCGTAAGCTGAACTGATGCTCGATGTACGCCGCCTACGTCTGCTGCGAGAGCTCGCTCTCCGCGGCACGATCGTCGCTGTCGCCGAGGCCCTGACGTTTACGCCGTCCGCCGTCTCGCAACAGCTCAGCGCCCTGGAGCGGGAGGCGGGTGTGCCGCTTCTCGAACGCACCGGGCGTCGGGTGACCCTCACGCCCGCCGGCCACCGCCTGGTCCGGCACGCCGAGGCGGTGCTCGAACGCCTGGAACAGGCCGCAGCCGAACTTATCGATACCCGCCAGGGGCTGGCCGGGCCGCTGCGGATCGGCACCTTCCCCACCGCGGCCAGGGCCATCGTCCCCGCCGCGCTCATGGCTCTGGCCAGGGAGCATCCGCAACTTGAGCCGATGGTGTCCGAGGTCGATCCAGCCGCCGTGGCGGACGCACTGCGGGCCAGGGAGCTGGAGGTGGCGCTGGTGCACGACTACGACTTCGTGCCGGCGCGGGTGGAGCCCGGCCTGTCCACCGAACCGCTGTGCACGGAGGCGATGTATCTGGCCTCGCCCAACGCGCCGCATTCCTCACACGCACCACACGGGCCGCACGGGCCGCACGGGCTGACCGACGCATCGGATGCGACGTACGCGCCGGCCGCCGCACCGTACGCCCCAGCCGCCGCGCCCCACCCTCCAACCGCCGCCGAGCGCCCCGGCCCCGGCATCGCGGCCTGGCGGGACGCGCCCTGGATCACCGCCACGCCGGGGACCCTGTGCCACACCATGACGATTCGCGCCTGCCAAGCGGCCGGGTTCACGCCTCGCGTGCGGCATCAGGTGGACGAGTTCGCGACGGTGCTCGCGTTGGTCGCTGCGGGGCAGGGGGTGGCTCTGGTGCCGCAACTCGGCCTGGCGTACCCCTACCCGCATGTGGTGCTGACGCCGATGGCGATGAGCCGCAGAACCAGGATTGCCTTCCGCAGCGGAGCCGGCCAACATCCGGCGGTGGCTGCGGTCGCGACGGCCCTGCGGTCGGTGGTGCCGGCGGCCATGCGCGACCCACAAGAGGCCCCCGACGAACAGGCGCCGGAGCCGGCAGTCACCACTCGCCCGGCGAGCGCTTGACTTCAAGTTAACTTGAAGTTGCACGCTTACTGCCATGACCACCACGACGCTCGACACCGGGCAGACCGCCTCTTTCGGCTACCACGACATTCCTCGGCTGATGAGCCTGATGACCGGGGACGAGAAGCACAGCACCGCCGCCACCTCCACGCTTGACGCGCTGTGGGTGCTCTACGACCGCGTACTACGGGTCTCCCCCGCCGAGTTCGACTCCCCCGAGCGTGATCGGTTCCTACTCTCCAAGGGCCACGGGCCGATGGCGTACTACGCGGTACTCGCCGCCAAGGGCTTCCTCCCCGCCTCGGTGCTGCCGACCTTCGGTGCCTACGCGTCACCGCTGGGCCACCACCCGGACCGGACGCTCGTCCCCGGGGTGGAAATCGGCAGCGGGTCGCTGGGGCACGGACTGCCCATCGCCGTGGGCACGGCGCTCGGGCTGCGGGCGCAGGGCCGCACCGACTCCCGCGTGTGGGTGCTCATCGGGGATGCCGAACTCGACGAGGGCAGCAACCACGAGGCCATCGCCTACGCAGGCGCCGCGGGCCTGGAGCAGTTGCACACCCTGGTCATCGACAACTCATCGGCCACGCACGGCTGGCGAGGCGGCATCGCCTCCCGCTTCGAGGCAGCGGGCTGGTCGGCCACGACCGTGGACGGGCGCGACCACGAGGCGCTGTACGCGGCGTACACCCTGCCGCATCCGGGGCGCTCGCACGCGGTCGTCGCCCGCGTCGAGCCCAAGTGATCGCTCGCCGGCGATAGTTCCCGCGCCGTCGCAGCTGCGGCCACCACCCTGCCGCACCCCGCCTGGCGGCGGCCCGATGGCGGCTACCCGCCCCCCTCGCCGCCGCGCCGCGCTCTGACCGCTCCTCTGCTTCGCTCCACCCTTCGAAAGGACACACCCCATGGACACCATGCGTGAACGCTTCACCACCATCACCTCCCAACTCCTCGACCAGGACCCCCGGCTCGCGGTCGTGCTGGCCGAGATCAGCAGAGACCGGTTCCAGGACACCGCGCGGACTCATCCACATCGGGTGATCAACGTAGGTATCCGCGAGCAGTTGCTGATCGGGGCCGGGAGCGGGCTCGCTTTGGCGGGAATGCGCCCGATCATGCACACCTTCGCCAGCTTTTTGGTGGAACGACCGTTCGAGCAGGTGAAGTTGGACTTTGGGCATCAAGGGTTGGGAGGCGTGCTGGTCAGCTCCAGCGGCTCGTACGACTGGCCCGCCGGCGGCTTCACTCACATGGCACCCGGCGATGTCGCCCTGATGGACACCCTGGACGACTGGACGATCCAGGTGCCTGGCCACCCCGACGAGGCGGAAACCCTGCTGCGGCAGGCGGCAGCCGCCGGTGATGACCGCGTATATCTGCGGCTGTCCGAGCAGGCCAACGCCACCGCCCTGCCCGTGGACGGCAACGGATTCCACACCGTACGGCAGGGGCGGCGCGGCGTGATCGTGGCCGTTGGGCCGATGCTGGACAACACCCTCGCCGCCGTGGAAGGGCTGGATGTGACCGTGCTGTACGCGACGACGGTGCGGCCCTTTGACGACGACGCGCTGCGGTCGGCCGCGGGCGCCACCGACGCCGCCGATGTGGTCCTGGTCGAGCCCTACCTCGCGGGTACGTCCACGGCGGCGGCGGGCATTGCGCTCGTCGATGTGCCGCACCGTGTGCTCGGTCTTGGCGTGGCCCGCCGCGAGCTGCGGCGTTACGGCTCTGTTAAGGAACACCTGGCGGGCCAGGGTCTTGACCCGGCCGGTCTGCGAGAGCGCATCACCGGCTTCCTGTGGGCGTGAGAGCCGTGGCGTGGCTGGCTCCGGACAGGGATTGCGCCCCGAACGGCCCACCCCTGCCCACCTGTCGAACTGACCGGGCCCGCACCGCTGGCGACGCGCAGGCTTCGTCGAGGCGGTGTTGACCGGCGGGCCATCGGCTGTGTAACGATCAGGCGCCCCGTTCCTCGCTCCTGACCCGTGTCACACCTCGTGTTCCAGGAGGACCGTTGGACACCACCGTCCCGCCCCCCGCCCACGACAGTTCAGCCGGCCTCCCCCGCGCCGCCGACCGCGCCAGCGCCACGGAGCCAGCCACCATCACCATCCCCACCGAACACATCACCGAACACGCCACCGAGACCACCGCCGACACGACCGCCGACACCGCCCCCGGCAGCGCCAGCGGCCCGCGTTGGTCCCCGACCCGGCGCTCCTTCCTCCAGACAGCCGCCGCAACGGTGGCCGTCGCAGGCGGGGCCGTTGGCCTGGTGCCCGAACCGGTCGCCGCGGCGGCGCCGCGCCGCGCCACGCTGTCCTTCACCGCCGCCACCAATGGCGCCGCGACCCTCGCCCCGGCCGGCGACCACCTGGTCGCCGAGGTGCAGAACATCCTGTGGTCCATCCCGCGAGCGGGCGGTGAGGCCACCGCGCTGACCACCCCCGACCTTGAACCCACCCGTCCGGTGTACGCCCCGAACGGCCAGACCCTGGCCGTCTGCGCCTATCGGGGCGGCGGGTTCCATCTGTGGACGCTGCGCCCCGATGGCACGCAGCTGCGGCAGCTCACTGACGGGCCGTGGGACGACCGGGGCCCGGCCTGGTCCCCGGACGGCACCCGGCTGGCGTTCGCGTCCGAGCGCGGCGGCGATCCGGTGGCGGGCAGCCCGTACCGCGTGTGGGTGATCGACGTGCACAGCCGCCGCCTCACGCGGCTGACCGGTCTTCCGGGACAGGACGGGCCGCACCAAGACGGTGCCTGGGAGGACTTCGACCCGGTGTGGTCGCCGGACGGCAAGCGGGTGTTCTTCGTTCGCGCACGGCTCGCGGGCACGGCGCTCAACGCCCGTACGATCGCCTCCGTACGCGCTGACGGCACCGGCCCGGTGATCGTGGAGCACACCGAGACCAGCGCCGCGCAGGTCATGACGCCCGCCCTCGCGCCGGACGGCAGGCTCGCCTATCTGCGAACCACCCCGGCCCCCGCCTCGTCCTGCGTGCTCGTCGTGGACGGCGCGCCAGCGGGCGTGCGCGGCGATGTGCTGCCGGTGCCGCCACGCTGGGTCTCGCGCGATGAGCTGCTGATCACCGTTGACGGTCAGTTCCAGCTCGTACGGCCACAGCGACGGCAACGCGACCAGGCCAACGACGGCAACGCGGACCCCCAAGACCTACACGGCCAGCAGGGCCAGCAGGGCCAGCAGGGCCAGCAGGGCCAGCAGGGCCAGCAGGATGACCAGAACAGCAGCGCGCAGGGCAGCAGCGTGCGCACCGACGTCAGCGCCGAGACGATCGCCTTCACCGCGTCGCTGCCCGTGGAGCGGCCCCGCTACCGGGTCAAGCGCTACGACTTCGACGGCGGCGGCGTACGCCCGGTGCGCGGGGTGCATCTGCCGGCGCTGTCACCGGATGGGCGGCGGGTGGCGTTCGCCGCGCTCGACTCGCTGTGGGTGGCTGAGATCGGCGGCGGACGTCCCCCGCGACGGATCGTGCGTACCGACCCGACCCGCTATCTGCTGGCTCCGAGTTGGACGGCCGATGGGCGCGCGCTGATCTACGCCGATGACCGCGACGGGCTGTACACGGTGCGCCGGCGGGAGTTGCACTCCGGCGCGGAGACCGTGTTGGCGTCCGGTGGCCGGGTCCAACCGGCGCTGTCGCCCGATGGGACCCGCCTGGCTAGCATCGACATGTCAGGCAATCTGGTCGTACGCGACCTCGGCGCCGGCACGGAACGGGTGCTGGCCGCCCCGCTCGGTGCTGGTGGTCTGCCGGGCAGGCCGAGTTGGTCACCGGATGGCCGATGGGTCGCGCTGTGCGACCGCAACCGGCTCAACCAGCGCTTCCGCGAGGGTTACAACCTGATCCGCGTGATCGACGCCGACAGCGGGCAGGCCCGGCTGCACGCGGTCGCCCCGCATGTCTCCATCGCCGACCGCTACGACTCGGGCCCGGTGTGGTCCCCCAACGGCCGCTGGATGGCCGTGATCGTGGAGTCGGCGCTGTGGCTGCTGCCCGTGCGGCCGGATGGCACCCCCAACGGCAAGGCGCGGCAGCTCACCGAGGAGAGCGCGGATCACCCGTCCTGGTCCGGCGACTCGCGAACCCTGCTGTATCTGTCGGCGGGCAAGTTGCGGCTGATCGACGCGGAAGGCGGCTCGCCCCGCCCGGTGCGGATGCCGCTGGACTACCGGCGTCCGCGGTCTGTGGACACCGTGGTGCATGCCGGGCGATTGTGGGACGGCACGGGCGAAACGGTGCGCGATGACGTGGATCTGGTGGTGCGCGGCGGGCGGATCACCGCCGTGGAGCCGCACCGCGCGAGCCGCGCCGCCGCCCGCCGGGTGGACGCCTCGGCGCACACCGTCATCCCGGGTCTTTGGGACGCCCACACGCACCCCTGGCAGGTCACCTACGGTGGGCGGCAGCCCGCGTCGCAGCTCGCGTACGGCATCACCACCGCCGTGTCCTTCGGTGGCTTCGCCTACGAGCAGATGCGCATCCGGGAGGCCATCGCGGCCGGGGTGCTCGCCGGGCCGCGGTTGCTTTCCACCGGTGAGCTGCTAGACGGGGCGCGCGTCGCGTACAGCATGGGTCGGGCGCACCGTACGCGCGCGGGGCTGCGCCGGTCACTGTCCCGGGCCGAGGCCCTTGACTGGGACTTCGTCAAGACGTATGTCCGCGCACCGGGTTGGGTGATGTCCGAGGCCGCGCGGTTCGCGCACGAGCGGCTCGGCGTGCGTAGCGGCGGGCATCTGTGCACGCCTGGTGTGCAGCTCGGACAGGACCTGACGACCCATCTCCAGGCAACCCAGCGGCTGGAGTACGGGCACGCCACTTCGGCCACCGGGCGCGCCTACCAGGATGTGCGCGAGATCTACACGGCCACCGACTTCCACCTGATCGCCACGCCCTTCACCTCATCCCCGCTGATGGGGGCCGATCCCTCGCTGGCCGACGACGAGCGCGTCACCCGGTTGATGCCACCGTGGGACATCGCCCTGGTACGGCAGGTCGCCGGGCAGCCGCCGACCGAGGCGCAGCTCACGGCGCTTGACACGGAGATCGGCGTCTATCGGCGGGTGCTGGCCGAAGGTGGCCTTGTGGCGCTCGGCACCGATGCGCCACTGGTACCGGTGGGGCTGGGGCTGCATATGGGGCTACGCGCCCTGCATCGGGGCGGGCTGTCTCCGGCGCAGGCGCTGCGTACCGCTACCGTGCACCCCGCTCGGGTGTTCGGCGCGGAGCGTGACCTCGGCACGCTGGAGCCGGGCAAGCTCGCGGACCTGGCGGTGGTGGACGGCGATCCGTTCACGGACTTCGCCTCGCTGGTGCGGGTGGTGTCGGTGCTGCGCGGTGGGGAGCGCTATGTGGCGCGGGACCTGGTCGAGGCGTTTCCGGCGGGTGACGCGCTGCCGAGCGCCGCACACCGGCACGGCGGGGCCGCCGCCGCGCAGGACTGGCTTGAGGTGGGTCGGCTGCTGCGGCGCGATTCGTGCTGCGAGACGGACGTCTGAGTTCCGGTCCACGCCGGTCGCCCTTGAACGGGCCCGCGGGCCGGTGGGTGGGCGGGCCGGCGAGTGGGTGGGCCGGTGAGTGGGTGGGCCGCGGGCCGGTGGGTGGGTGGGCGTGCGGCGCCCGTGGTCCGGTTCTGCATCGGGAGTGCGCGTCGTGGCCCTGGTGTGAGCCGAGGCCACGGCTGCGGCGTGCCCGCCCACCGGCCCGCCCTCACCTCTTTCCACACCTCTCCGTACCGCCTAGGCCATCAGTACGCCATCTTGCCGAAACCATCGCGCGGTAGGGAGCCATGATTGAGCTCGGCAGTTGAGTGAGGAGAACGATGAGTCACTCCGCAGCGACTCCGCACCCCTACTACCCCTACTACCCCTACTACGAAGACGTCTCGCCCGGCAGCGGCACCATGCCGCCCCGGTCCTGGTACTCCGCATCCGACGCCGACCGCCTCGATCTGAGCGGGCTGTGGCGCTTTCGCCTGTCGCCCGGAGCGCAGACCACGAGCACGGCCTTCGCCCGCCCGGACTTCGACGCATCCGACTGGGACGAGCTGCCCGTCCCCTCGCACTGGGGGCTGCACGCACCCGGTGGGGCTCGGTCGGCCACGCCGCCGATCTACACCAACACCGGCTACCCCTTCCCGGTGGACCCGCCCCGGGTGCCGCAGGAGAACCCCACCGGCGACCACCGGCTCGTCTTCGACCTGCCGGACGACTGGCCCACGACGGGCGCTGCCGTGCTGCGCTTTGACGGCGTGGAGTCCTGTGCGCGGGTCTGGCTCAACGGCCATGAGCTGGGCACCTTCCAGGGCAGCCGGCTGCCGCACGAGTTGTTCGTTGGCCCGATCGCCGCCCCCGGCGTGGACGAAGCGACGGGGCCAGCCGGCGGCAGCGAACCGCACATCCTGCGTAGCCGGGGCAACGTCCTTGCGGTGCGGGTCCACCAGTGGTCGGCGGGCAGCTATCTGGAGGATCAGGACCAGTGGTGGCTGCCTGGCATCTTCCGGGAGGTGACGCTGTTGCACCGGCCGAACGGCAGCGTCGCCGACTTCTTCGTCCACGCGGCGTACGACCACCGGGACGGCCAGGGAACCCTGCGGGTTGACTGTGTGCCCGGCGGCCGGGTGACGGTGCCCGAACTGGGTCTCGACCTGGCCACCGGGCAGAGCGCCACGGTCGCCGTCGAGGCATGGACGGCGGAGACGCCCCGGCTGTATGCGGCCGAGCTGGCCACCGCCGGCGAGCGGGTACCGCTACGGATCGGCTTTCGCACGGTCGCCGTTGAGGACGGGCTGCTCAAGGTCAACGGGCGGCGGGTGCTGTTTCGGGGCGTGAACCGGCACGAGTTCCATCCGGAGACCGGCCGCACCGTGGACCGGGAGACCATGCGGCGCGACCTGCTGTTGATGAAGCGGCACAACATCAATGCCGTACGCACCAGCCACTACCCGCCGCACCCCGCCTTCCTCGACCTCTGCGACGAGATCGGCCTGTGGGTCATCGACGAATGCGACCTGGAGACGCACGGCTTCCACGCCGTGGGCTGGCGGCGCAACCCGGTGGACGACGACCGCTGGACGCCCGCCCTGCTCGACCGCGCCGCGCGCACCATCGAGCGGGACAAGAACCACCCGGCCGTCATCATGTGGTCGCTGGGCAACGAATGCGGCACGGGCGCGGGCCTGTCCGCGATGGCCGCGGCGATCCGCGAGCGGGACCCGGACCGCCCCCTGCACTACGAGGGCGACCGGACGTGCGCGGACGTGGATGTGTACTCGCGGATGTACGCCCCGCACGACGAGGTCGAGGAGATCGGGCGGCGCGCCGAACCCGCGCTGGATGACCCGGCGCTCGATGAGCGGCGGCGGTCGCTGCCGTTCATCTTGTGCGAGTACGCCCATGCGATGGGCAACGGGCCCGGCGGGCTCAGCGCGTACCAACGGCTGTTCGAGCGGTACGACCGCTGCCAGGGCGGCTTCGTGTGGGAGTGGCTCGACCACGGCATCGCCCGCCGAGCCGCCGATGGCACGCGCTACTTCGCGTATGGCGGGGACTTCGGCGAGGAACTGCACGACGGGAACTTCGTCTGCGACGGTCTCGTCTTCCCCGACCGCACCCCATCGCCCGGGCTGATCGAGTACAAGAAGGTGATCGAGCCGGTCTGTATCGAGCCCATCGGCGGGGCGCGCGGCGGCGCGGGTGGTGGGGCGCTCGGCGGCGCGGGCGACGGCGCGCGAGCGGTCCCGGTGTCCGGCGTGCGGATCAGCAATCTGCATGATTTCACCGACCTATCGCACCTGGCCTTCCGCTGGTCCTACGACGTGGCGGGCGAACCGGCGGCGCAGGGGGAACTGGCCGTGCCCCCGCTGGCCCCCGGCGAGTCGGCGGACGTCAAGCTGCCGGTTGTGGAGCTCAGGGAGCCGCCGGCGGGCGAGGCGGTGTGGACGGTACGGGCCGAACTGGCGGCAAGCACGGCGTGGGCCGCGGCCGGCCACGAGGTCGCGTGGGGGCAGTGGCCCGCGGACCCCGGGGCGGAAAACGGGGCGGGAACCAGGGCGGCAAACGATGCAGGAAACGGGGCGGCAGCCGGCGCCGCCGTGCCGCTGACCGGAACTACCGCGAGCGGGCCCGCCGTGGAACCCCGGCGCAGCGATGCGGGGGACGCCATCGTGCTGGGGCCCGGCACCTTCGACGCGTACACCGGCGCGCTGCGCTCGCTGGGCGGCCACCCGGTCACCGGCCCCCGGCTCGACGTCTGGCGGGCGCCGACCGACAACGACGAGGGCGCGCCCTGGCAGCCCGGTACCCGCTACGGCACGGTGTGGCGGCAGGCGGGGCTGCACCGCATGCAGCACCGCACCGACCGGGTGCGGGCCGAGGACGGCGCGCTGGTGGTGCAGTCGCGGGTCGCGCCGGCGGCCACCGACCGCGCACTGTCCGTCGTCTACCACTGGACCGCCACGGCCGTACGGCTGCGCCTGACCGTCAGCGTGATCCCGGAAGGGGACTGGAACTTCCCGCTCCCCCGGCTGGGGGTGCGGCTCGGCGTGTGCGCGAGCCTGGGTGACGCCGAGTGGTACGGCGGCGGCCCTGGCGAGGCGTACCCGGACACCAGGACGGCATCGCGACTCGGTCGGTACGCCATGCCGGTGGACCGCATGCAGACCCCGTACGTACGGCCGCAGGAGAACGGCGCCCGAGCCGACGTGCGCTGGGCCCGGCTCCGCGGGCACCACGGCAACTGGCTGCGGGTGGAGGGGGAACCGCCGTTCTGGTTCACCGCGCGCCGCTGGACGACGGAGCACCTGGACGCGGCGGCGCACACCACGGACCTGACGCCGGATGACCGGATCTGGCTCAACCTCGACTACGGCCAACAGGGCATCGGCAGCCAGTCCTGCGGCCCGGGCGTGCTCCCGGAACACCGGCTGACCGCCGGGCCCGCGACGTTCTCCTTCACCTTCTCCACTGGTCGGGGCGCCTAGCCGCTTCGGCCAGGGGCGGCCTGGCCCGTTCCCAGCGCGGGGAGCGGGCCCGCTGCCGGCCCGCGGTCGCGTCGGCGTGGGGCGCGCCCGCGGTCGCGCCGGCAGCGGGAGGTGCCTGGCGCTCGGCATGGCTGCGGTAGACGCACCAAGGCATCAGCAACTGGGTGATCGAGCCGACCGTCAGCGCGTACAGCACCGTGCCAACCCCGACGGTTCCTCCCAGCAGCCAGCCACCGGCGAGCACAACGACCTCCAACACGGTGCGGACCAGCCGGATGGAACGCCCGGTGACGGCACACACGCCGATCATCAGCCCGTCCCGGGGCCCGGGGCCACAGCGCGCACCGACGTAGACCGCGACGGACAGCCCGTTCAGCGCGACGCCACCGACGAGCAGCGCGATCCGGGTGGGGAGCCCGAGGTGCTGGGGGACGAGCAGGAGACCGAGGTCGGACGAGCACGCCAGAACGATGATGTTGGCGGCGGTGCCACACCTCAGCCGCTGTTTGAGGGGGACCCACAGCAACAGCACGAGAACGCCCACGATGGCGCTGATCGCCCCGAAGCTCAGTGCGGTGCGACCCTCAAGCCCCTCGTACAGGACGCTCCAGGGGTTGACGCCCAGCGAGGCCCGGACCATGAGCGCAAGGCTGAATCCGTACAGGGCGAGACCGACGAACAGTTGCGGCAGGCGCCGCAGCGGACGCTCACCGAGGGAGACATAGCTGAGGGAGGGCGGGGTCGGGCCTGGGGTCGGGGAGCCCGGGGTTGGGACTGGGGAGCCCGGGGTGGGGGCCGGGGAGCCCGGGGTTGGGGCCGGGCTCGCTCGGGGTGGGTGCGCGCCCGAGGCGCGCGCCTCGTGCCGCTGTGCGGCCTCTCGGTCGAAGTGGCCCGTGGTCTCCTGCTGCATGCTCGGCTCCCTCCACCTTCCGTGTCCTCGTGTCCTTGGATTCTTTTCCAGGCCATTGAGGTGACTCTGTAGAGTGATTGGCCCAGACAACAGAGCCAATTTAGGGAGAATGGTATGGCTGATGCGCATCCGTACCCGCTCGCAGGTCATACGGACCGCACCCTGGGGAGCCGACAGCTTGCCGCGATGCTCCCCGACCCGGCGGCGATGAGGCCCGCCTACCGTCACTTGGCCCAGGCGATCAGCGCGCTGATCCTGGACGGGCGCATCGCCTTGCACGTCAAGCTCCCCGCCGAGCGGGAGTTGGCCGCCGCCCTGCACACCAGCAGAACCACCATCACCGCGATGTACGACCTGCTACGCGAGAGCGGCTACGCACACAGTCGCCAAGGCGCCGGCACCTGGACCGCCCTGCCCGAGGGCCGCAATCCCAGCGGTGTCACCCGACTCCTGGAGACCGTGGAATCGGGTGACACCGCCATCGACCTGGCCAGAGCCGCTCCCGGGCTGCCGGAGCACCTACTCATCGACGCCATCGCCCAGGTCACCCCCCGCCTGGTCGAGCACGCGCATACTCCCGGCTATCACCCCTACGGGCTGCCGGAACTGCGCGCCGCCATCGCCGAGCGCTTCACCGAGCGGGGCCTGACCACCGTGCCCGAACAGATCCTCGTGACCTCCGGCGCTCAACACGCGCTCACGCTGGTCATGGGGCTGCTGTGCCGCGCCGGCGACCGCGTCATGGTCGAGAATCCCTCGTATCCGAACGCGCTGGAGGCGATGCGCCGCGCTCGGCTGCGTACGGTGTCGGTCCCCGTGACAGACGACGGCTGGGACATCGAGATCATCGAATCGACCTTGCGCCAGGCCGTGCCCCAACTGGCTTATCTGATCCCCGACTTCCACAATCCGACCGGTTGCCTCATGCCCGAGCACGAGCGCGCCCGCACCCTGCGAGCCGCGGCGCGCTCCGGCGCCTGGCTGGTCATCGACGAGACCTTGACCGAACTCGCCCTCGACGTGCCAGCGCCGACGCCCTTCGCCACCCACGCCGCACCCGGTGGGGCCGGGCAGGTGATCACCATCGGCTCGATGAGCAAGACCCACTGGGGTGGCCTGCGCATCGGCTGGCTGCGCGCGCCCGCGCGGCTCGTCACCGAACTCGCCGGCCAGCGCGTCGCCACCGACATGGGCGGCTCGGTCCTGGACCAACTTCTGGCCCTGGCCCTGTTGGACGGGGCGGGAGACCTCCTACCGACCCGGCTGACACAGCTGCGCCAGCAGCGCGACGCGGTGGCGGTCGCCTTGGCCGAGCACCTTCCCCAGTGGCGTTGGCGTCAGCCGCCCGGCGGTCTGTCGCTCTGGGTTGACCTGGGCGAACCCGTCGCCTCGGCGCTCGCCGAGCGGGCCCTTGACAAGGGGGTACGGATCGAAAGCGGTGCCTACTTCGCCACCGACCCGGGCATCTTCGAGCAGCGGCTCCGCATCCCCTACACCACGCCTCCGGACGCCCTGCGCGAAGCCGTCCTCCGCATGGCAGCCACCCTCGCAGGCGGCCTCCCCCTGGCGGCCACCGCCCGCCGACCGCACTGGGTCGCCTGACCGCAGCGGACCGTCTGCCCACCGCGGGGCGCCTGTCAGCGGCCCCGTTTCGCTGGGCCGTACCCGGTCCTGATGGGGCGAAGCCGCGGGGCGTGCGCAGCAGCGTTCCGCACGCCCCCGCCGTCACAGACGGGTGAACCTGCGGAGCCAGGGGAAGCGCTCGCGACCCTCGCGAGCGCTCTGGTCAAGCTCCTCCATCAAACGCATGGTCCGGTGTTCCATGTCCATCTCATCCAGGATGCGATCGACCTCCGACAGCAAGGCGCCGTGCAGATGCCACTGGCGCGGATTCGCCCGGACGTGATCCAGCAGCAGATGTGCGGCCCGTTCCCGGCTGACACAGGCAGCGTCCAGCGCGGCGGCGAGCCGCGTTTCGGCCTCCTCCGCGTTCGCACTGACCTGCGTGGTGACCAGGGCCGCGAAGTTCTCGACCGCCTTCGCGACATGACCGAGCAGTTCCTCCAGTGCCTGCGCCACATCCCGCGGGAACAGTGGCTCGTCCGTGCGGTGTTTGGCCAGGTCGGTGATGGTACGGGCCATGACACGCAACACCACGGTGCAGATTTCCAACGTATCGAGACCGGTGCGCAACACCACCCGGTGCAGCAGCCCCTCCTTGACACGGGGGTTGAGGCGCAGGCTGTCCTCCGCCTGGCGTAGCGCGGCGTCCACCTGGGCCACGTCGTTGTCCAGGCGCCGCGCCTCGTGGAGCCGGGCCGCGGCGCGCTCAACGGGCGTGTGCTGGCCCAGTTCCTCGCCGATGCGTACGAGCAGATCCCGCAGCCGGCGGGCCAGGTCCTCGATGCGTTCGCCCGCCGTGTGTACCCAGACCGGCGGCGCGAAGAGGAAGTTGAAGAGCAGGCCCACCACGGCGCCGATGAGGGTTTCAAGGACGCGGTCCCACGCCGTGCTGGCCACCCGGGTCACGCCGAGGACGAGCATGGCGCTGATCGCCACCTCGGGAACGAACTCGTTGACCCGCACCAGGTGGCCCGCGCCCAGCGCCGCCAAGATGATCAGGCCAAGGCTCCACCACGACAGGCCGACCAGGGCGCTGAAGCCAATGGCGATGAGTACGCCGGCGACCACCGCGTTCACCCGGCGAATGCCGGTGGTCAGCGTGGCGTACAGGGTGACCTGTACAACGAGCAGGGCGGTGAGGGGCGCGGTCAGCGGAACGGATTCGCGGCTGAGTTGTAGGGCGACGGCGTACGCGATGGTCGCCGCCACCGTGGACCGTATCGCCTGCACGACGGTGGGATGGCGACCGCGTTTCGTCAGTGCGGCAACGGGGTCGATCACTTCACGCACTCCCTGCCTGTCCGCTCCCTGGCCCCCGGCAACACCGGAACGCCCGGCTTGCCACCTGGCTGGCGCTAGGCACGCCAACCGCCGACCCGCCGACCCCACCCGGCCACCACGCCATCCCCGGCCCCGGGTCCGGCCCTGCTGCTGCCTGCTGCCTGCTGCCTGCTGACCCTAGACCGTGGGAGGTCGCCGGCGGTGTATCGGCTCCAGGTTGCACGAGCCAGACAGCAATCGGGTGTCCCGTGCCGCGTCCCGCAACATCCGGTACGTCTGCCCAGCTTCCGCACGATGTCGGGCCCGGCCATCGCCGCGAGGCCCTGGTGCGGCGAAAGGGAGCTAGCCCACACCGGCCGGAAGAGAGAACAGGCGGGTGGCCTGGCGGGGTGTCACGGTGTCACTTCCGCAGTGACCAGGCGGGCCAGCCGCCGGCCGGCGGGACGGCAGCTGCCCGCCACCACGGCTCCTGGGGCAGCTTGCCCGCCGGCTCGAACGGCTCCCCCGGGCAGGGCACGGCCGTGGCGACACCGGCTCGGTGCGCGGCGGCCACGGTCCGCTCGACCGGCTCGGCCCATGGGTGCGGTGCCAGATTGAAGGTGCCCCAGTGGATGGGGAGCAGTACCCCTGTCGGGTCGCCGCCGCCCAGGTCGAGGTGGGCTCGCACGCCATCCTCGGGCGTCATATGGATGTCGGGCCAAAAGTCGCTGTACGCACCAATTTGGATCATCGTCGCGTCAAACGGCCCGTGCTGCCGTCCGATGTCCGCGAACTCGGCGAAGTACCCGGTGTCCCCGCTGTGGAAGATGCGATGTCCGGGCCCCGCCACCACCCATGACGCCCACAGGGTGTGCTGCCCGCCGCGCAAGCCGCGCCCGCAGAAGTGCCGGGCCGGGGTCGCGGTGAAGGCCAGCCCGGCGACCTTGCCCGACTCGTGCCAGTCCAGCTCGGTGATCCGGGACGCGGACACGCCCCAGTGCTCCAGGTCGGCGCCGACACCGAGTGGCACCACAAAGGCCGTGCCGGTGCGGGCCAAGGCGCGGACCGTGGGCATGTCGAGATGGTCGTAGTGGTCGTGGGAGATGACGACGGCATCCACCGGCGGCAGTTCGGTCAACGGCAGCGGCACGGGGTGAAGCCGCCGCGGTCCGGCAAAGGTGAAGGGCGAACATCTCTGCCCCCACACCGGGTCGAAGAGCACGCGTCGCCCGTCGATCTCGGCCAACACGCTGGAGTGCCCCATCCAGGTGAGGCGCAACCCCGACGCGGGTGCCTGGTCCCAGTCCGCGGCGATCGGGTGGCGAACGGGCACGTGCCCCCGGGGCGCCCGGCGAGTTCGGTCAGCCTTGCTGAGCTGGGTGAGCAGCAGCCGTCCGGCGGAGCCGGGGCGCAGGGTGCCGGTCGGCTCCGGATTGCGGAACTGTCCGGCGGCGAACTGTGGTGAGCGTCGCATGCGCGCCAGCCGCTCGCCCTGCGGCTCGGTCCCGAAGGCGGCCGGGCGGAGCGCGGCGAGGCGCTTGCGTCGAGAGTCTGGGCCGGTCAAAACATCTCCTGACATCACCTGGAGGAAAACGGTGGCGGCGCACGGGGCGGTGACACACAACCTATGCGACCTCGCACAACCGGTATTGCGCCGCCCACCCGGTCCCGCGCCCAGCGGGCAGCCGGGTGACTGGTTGGGTCTGTCAGGCGATCCGGCCGGGGCCGAGGCCGAGGTCGTTAAGGGGCGACGGCACCCGAGGGGTCGGGTGCCGTGGCTCGGCTCGGACGGCTCAGGTTTGGCGCTGCGGCTCGTAGGCGTCGGCGCTCACGCCGAAGGTCCACGCGACGCCTTCGCGGGCCGTCCTCGTACGGGGCGGCACGCGCAGCCAGTACGTACGAGATGAACCATCGGGCTCCGGGGTGGAGTTGACTACCTCCACCATGACGACCGGCTCATCGTCGTCCAACTCGATCCGCCACAGCACTCCCGTCTCGTCCTCGTGCACAGGCTGGGCACCGGACTCGCTGAGGTATCGATCGTAGCCGTAGTGTTCCAGCATGACGCGGCGCAGCTCCGCGTTCTCCTCGGTGCGGATGCGGGTGGCGTCCAACTCTCCCAAGCTGTGCAGGAAGTTGGCGGGAACCGGCATGCCGCGCCAGGCGTACAGGGCGAAGCCATCGGGGAAGGCCAGGGCCGGCCCGTCGCCCCGATCGAGGCGGCCGGCCTCGTCTCGGTACAGCTCCGATGGCCGCTCGGCGATGATCGCTACGTTCTCGTAGGGCCACCACCAGCCAGCGGCCTGGGCCACCGCGCTCACTCCGGCCAGCCCCTCAGCGCCGTCGAAGGCCGCCAGCCAGGGCGCATCGTGCTGCCCCAGTACGGCGTCCAGAAGGGCAAGGCGCACCGCTGTTTCGCGCTCGTTTCGCTCGGCGCGGTCCAGCTCTTGTGCGCTCGCTCCCTCGGCGGTGCCTGACCCCTGCTCGGATGCGCCGCGCCCGGAGGCGCCCTGGCCGGGCCCTAGGTCTGCGGCGAGGTCCCCCGATGGGCCGGTCAGCACCTGCGTGATGCCTCCGCGGACTCGGTCGGTCAGGGCGCGGGTCAGGTCCCACAGGGCCGCCGAGGTCAGCGCCCACCGGTCGGCCCAACCGCCGGTGCCCAGTGCCGCGTGGACACGCCGCCGCTCGGCCTCCCAGGGCGCGGTCCGCACCGCCTCGCGCACCGAAGCGCCCAGCTCCGGCCGTTGCGGATCGATTCCGGCCGTGCGCAGCAGCTGCGCGGCGTGCTCAGCGATGCCGTCCGGCATCCGCTCCCGCTCGCCCGTCATCAGCAGCACGGCTGCGGTGGCAAGAAGCGGCGATGGGGCCCACACCACCCGGCTGGGGCCGGCCAGTCCCGCCCGCTGGTAGGCCAGGCGCACGCCCGCCTCCGCCGCCGCGCGGTCCGCGCGCGCGGTGGAGGCCGCCACGGCCCGCCAGTTCGTCGCGTCATCGCCGCTCCGCGCGGCCTGGTTCGGTTGCTCCACGGTGGTCCTCGTCATCTCCCGCTCCCCCTCAGTAGATCGATCTGTGTGGTCCATCGACATACCCGGCAGCCACCGGCCGGATCGCGCGTCGGTTCAGTCGGCCACGACGCGCACCGCGCCCGGCACGTACTCCCGCTGCCGCACCACGCGGTACCAGCCCTTCGGCAGCGCTATGGGCGCGTGCTCCTCGTGCACCACCCGGCCGCCGTCCGGCACATGCAGGTACGCGGCGCTGAATTGCCCCGGTTCGCGCACCAGCGTGCCGGGCCCGACAACCGCGTGCGCGTGTCCGGTGACCTCGCCGAGCGCGAGCACCAGCCGACCGCGCCCGTCCCGCGGCTGCCGGGGCAGCGCGTCCGTGCCGGGCGGCAGCGCTGCCTGCGCCACCGGCACGATCAGCACATCTCCCTGTCGAAACATGGCGTTCCTCCGTTACGTCTTCACGTCCGTGATGTTCGGGCAACGTCACGTCCGTGGTGTGTGCACACAGTCACGTCCGTGCTGTTCGAGCACAGTCACGTCGGTGATGTTCAAGCGATGCTCACGACGCTACGGGCAGGGTCTGACAACGGACCGTCACGGCCGCCCGCCGACGAGGATGTCAGTGCCGCTTGGTACAACTTTTCGCACGCCGCTTCGCACACCGTGCGAGACCTCACCACCCCAAGGAGACCGCGTATGTCCACCGTTGAGCATCTGGAGGAACTTCATGGCCTACCGGTCTTCGACTTCCCGGCCAAGGGCGAGTCAGCCGATTTGCCGGTGGCGGACACCGTCGCCTGGTCGGTGGGAGTGACGCCGTTTGTGGAGGGTGCGGAGGAGTTTGCCGAGCTCTTCGAGCGGTTCCTGACAGAGGTGGACGCCTCCCGCGTGCGGGCGCTGGTCATCGGCCAATGGGGCGAGCCGTACGACAACGACTCCGGCATGGTGGTCGAGCTGCTGGTCGCTGCGAAGGACCGGTTGGGCTGCCTTGAGGCGCTGTTCATCGGCGACCTGGAGGCGGAAGAGGCGGAAATCTCCTGGATCGAGCACGCGGATGTCACGCCCGTTTTGGCCGCGTACCCGCAACTGCGGGAACTTGGTGTGCGCGGCGGCACCGGCCTGCGTTTTCCCGCGGTGCGCCACGAGGCGCTGCGCACGCTGAGCTTTGAGGCCGGCGGGCTGCCGGGAGAAGTGGTGCGCGGCGTCATCGCCAGCGAGTTGCCCGCCTTGGAGTACTTGGAGATGTGGCTGGGTGTGGAGGAGTACGGCGGTGATGCCACGCTCGCTGATCTGGCGCCGCTGCTGGGTGGTGACCGCTTCCCCAAGCTGCGCCACCTGGGCTTGCGCAACAGTGAGGTACAGGACGAGATCGCACAGGCCGTCGCCTCCGCGCCCCTCGTGGCTCAGCTCACCTCGCTCGATCTCTCGCTCGGTGTCCTTACCGATGCGGGCGCACTCGCGCTGCTCGACGGCCAGCCGCTCACCCACCTCAAGTGGCTCGACCTACACCACAACTTCGTTACCGAGGAGATGGCCGACCGGGTGCGCAAGGCATTGGAGCCGTCCGGAGTCGAGGTGGATCTCTCGGAGACCGGTGACGAGTGGGAGGACGGGGACGAGGTCCACCGCTACACGGCGGTCGCTGAGTGACCAACCAGTCCCCACGCCCTGCTAGGCACCCCAATCCCTTCGAAGAAGGCCGGATTTCTCAGCATGATCGATGACACAGACGAGTTCGCACAGCTTCCCGTAACGGACTTCGTCCAGTACCAAACGGTGGTCGAACCGGGCGATGTGCCCGATGTACTGCCGGAAACGTCCACCGTTGCCTGGCGGATCGCATTGGATTACGACTCCGACGCCGAGGACTTCGCCAAGGTCTGGGACCACTTCCTAGACACCGTGGCACCCGAGCAGGTGCGTGCGCTCATCATCGGCAACTGGTGGGGCGACGACCACTACCAGCCCATCCGCCCCGTGCTCGACGTCATCGCCGGTTCCGCGCACCGTCTGCCCGGCCTCCGAGCGCTCTTTCTCGGCGATGTGGACTCCGAGGAGTGCGAGCTGTCCTGGCTGCAAATGTGCGATGTCACCCCGGTTCTTGAAGCGTTTCCGCGGCTGGAGGAGTTCGTGGTGCGCGGGTGTTGTCCCAACTCGGCCGATGAGGAGGAGGGGCTGGCCTGGCGGCCCGTGCGGCATGAGCATCTTCGGGCGCTGCGCTGCGAGTCGGGCGGCTTGTCCAGCTCCATGGTGCGGGCGATCGGCGCCAGCGAACTGCCCCGGCTTGAGCGGCTTGAGCTGTGGATGGGGGTGGTGCACTACGGAGGTGACGCCACCGTCGCCGATCTGGCGCCCTTCTTGGCCGGCACCCGGTTTCCCGCACTGCGCCATCTGGGACTGGAGAACAGCGAGGTGCAGGACGAGATCGCGGCAGCCGTGGCGTCGGCTCCCGTCGTCGCCCAACTCGATTCGCTCAGCCTTGCTCTCGGTACGCTCACGGACGCCGGGGCCGAGGCCCTACTCACCGGCCAGCCGCTCAACCACCTCAGCCGACTCGACCTGCACCATCACTACGTAAGCGATGCCATGGCCCAGCGGATACGTGCGGCGCTGGAGCCAAGCGGTGTGCGCGTTGATCTGTCCGAGCAGGAGGAGGCGGACTTCGGGGATGAGGACGACGAGGTGATCCGCTATGTCGCCGCCTCCGAGTGAGGCCGGCCCGCGCTTCGCGGTCATCGGCGTGCCGGGGGGCCGCCGGGTCACGCTGTTCGCCGACGCGGTACGCGCGGCGGGCCTTGCCCCGCCGCGCGTCGTGAACTGGTCGGATGTGCTGCGCGGAGGGGCCGTCATCCAGCCGGGCGAAACCGTGCGCATCGACTCGCCCGGCGAGGACAGCGCCCTGGAGAGCGCGCTGCGGGGCGTGCGCGATCCGACCCGCGTGGAGGGCACCGCCCGCTGGTACGCGGCGTTCATCAAGGCGACCGAACAGGTGGCGTCGGCGGCACGCACGGCCGGTGCCGATCTTCTGGATGACCCGGCCGAGTTGGCCGTCCTCTTCGACAAACGGCTGTGCCATGGCGTGCTGGACGCGGCGGGAGTCCCGGTGCCGCCGTCGCCGACGTCTGTCCCGCCTTCGGCCACCGTCCGTACCTCGCTCGCCCCGTCCGCCGGCCGGCCGGCGACCGCCGTCCCGGCAACCGGCACACCGGCAGCTGTCCCGCCCCACGGCGCTCCGGGCGCAGCCGCCACGCCCGTGCGGGGCTGGGCCGACGTCCGAGCGCTGCTCGATGGCGAGGGCGGGCTGCGCCGCGCCTTCGTGAAGCTCGCGCACGGCTCGTCCGCCTCCGGCGTGCTGGCCGTCGAGCGGGCCGGGCCAGGCCGGGTGTGTGCGAGGACCTCGGTGGAGCGCACACCCGATGGCCGGCTGTTCAACTCCCTTCGGGTCCGCCGCTACGGCACGGAGGCCGAGGTCGCCGCGCTCGTGGACGCATTGGCTCCGGATGGGCTGCATGTCGAACGCTGGCTGCCGAAGGCCACACAGGACGGCCGTGCCACGGATCTGCGGATCGTGGTCGTCGGCGGACGGGCCACGCACGCCGTCGTCCGCACCAGCCGCTCCCCGATGACCAACTTGCACCTCGGCGGCGTGCGGGGGGACCTGGCCGCCGCCCGCGCTTCGGCGGAGGCTGCCGGGGTGCCCTGGGGTGATGTCCTCGCGCTGGCCGAGCGCGCAGCCCGCTGTTTCCCGGGCACCCTGTGCGTCGGCGTGGACGTGCTACCCAGCACGGGCTGGCGGCGGTTCACCGTGGGCGAGGTCAACGCCTTCGGCGATCTGCTGCCGCGGTTGACCGGCCTGCCCGGCAGCGGCGCAGCGGGCCTGGACACCTATGGGGCACAGGTCGCCGCCGTCATCGACGGAGCCGTCGGCAGATTCATCGACGGGGCCATCGACGGAGCCATCGACGGAGTTACCGACAGAGTTACCGACAGAGGGGGCCGCCACCATGCCGCCGCGTAACGCCGCCGACCACGTGCCGGGCACGTACGCCGATGCCCTGGCGGGTCCGACCGAGCAGCCAAGCCCCGGGTGCCCCGGGCCCAGTTGGTCGGGGCCCACGAGCCACGACCGGGCGCCGCATCTGGTCGAGCCGGACATGAACACCGTCATAGGCAGCCACGATCTGCTCCTGGTCACACTGGACACACTGCGCTACGACGTCGCGGCCGAGCTGACCGCTAACGGTCGGCTACCGCATCTCGCGCAGCACCTTCCGGCGGGACAGTGGGAGCGCCGGCATGCCCCTGGGAGCTTCACCTACGCCTCTCACCAGGCCATGTTCGCCGGCTTTCTGCCCACCCCCGCCGCGCCGGGCCCGCATCCGCGACTGTTCGCGGCGCGGTTCGCGGGCAGTGAGACCACGGCGGACGGTACGTATGTCTTCGACACCCCGGACCTGGTGTCCGGTCTCGCCGCCGCCGGGTACCGCACGGTGTGCGTCGGCGGTGTCGGGTTCTTCAACAAGCGCGGCGCGCTTGGCGCCGTGCTGCCAGGGCTCTTCCAGGTGAGCCACTGGGAGCCGGAGTTCGGCGTCGTTTCGCCGACCTCGTTTGAGGCACAGGTGGCCTGCGCCGAGCGGGCCGTCGCCCAAACGCCGGCGGACCAACGCTTGTTCCTCTTTGTCAACGTGTCCGCGCTGCATCAGCCCAACTGGTTCCATCTGGCAGGCGCCACGCGTGACACCGGCGACTCATGGGCCACGCACGCCGCCGCGCTGGAGTACGTCGATCGGCACATCGGCCGCCTGCTGGCCGCCGCGAGCAGCCGCCGCCGCTGCTTCGCCATCATCTGCTCCGATCACGGAACGGCCTACGGCGACGACGGCTACACCGGCCACCGGCTCGGCCACGACGTCGTTTGGACCGTGCCGTACACCCACTTCTTCCTTGAGGGCCCATGACCAACAGCACCACCACCGCGTTCACGCCAGCACGCACCACCGAACCGACCGACGCACCCGACCTCCGCACCCCGTATCGGAGTTACGTCTACGCCTATCCCCACAAGACCGCCTACGACGAGCTCACGTCCCGCCCCACACTGCGCGACCTCTGGGCGGACGAGGACCGCAGCGCGCTCTCGCTCTACGCCCACATACCGTTCTGCGAGGTGCGGTGCGGCTTCTGTAACCTCTTCACCCGCATCGGCGCGCCCGAAGACCTCGCCACCAACTACCTCGACGCGCTGGAGCGGCAGGCACGAGCCGTACGGGAAGCACTCGGGGACGATGACGCACCGCACTTCGCGACCGTGGCCTTCGGCGGCGGCACGCCGACGTATCTGAGGGCTGCCGAGCTCACCCGGTTGTGCGATATCGCCGAGCAGCAGATGGGCGCCGATCTGCGGGCCGTTCCGCTGTCGGTCGAAGCCTCACCGGCGACGGCGACCGCCGACCGACTCGCGGTGCTGGCCGAGCGGGGCACGACCCGACTCAGCCTGGGGGTGCAGAGCTTCGTTGACGCCGAGGCGCGTGCCACCGTACGCCCGCAGCGCCGTGCCGATGTGGAGGTTGCGCTCGGTCGCATACGGGACGCCAGGATTCCGGTCCTCAACATCGATTTGATCTACGGCATCGACGGCCAGACCGAACAGTCGTGGCAACAGTCGCTCGATGCCGCGCTGGCCTGGCAACCCGAGGAGGTGTACCTGTATCCGCTGTACATACGCCCGTTGACGGGGTTGGGACGCAGCAGCGGTACCGGTGCCGACCCGCAGTGGGATGCTCAGCGGCTGCGGCTGTACTGGCACGGCCGCGATGCGCTGCTCGCCAGCGGCTACGAGCAGACGTCCATGCGGATGTTCCGCCGCAGAGGGGCGCCCGCGGCCGACACCGATGACTACGCATGCCAGCGCGACGGCATGATCGGTCTGGGCTGTGGCGCCCGTTCGTACACCTCGCGCCTGCACTACTCCTTCGACTACGCCGTGGGCATGCGGAAGATTCGGAGCATCATTGACGCCTATGTCGCCAGCCCTGCCGATGCGTTCACGCGCGCTGAATACGGCCGTTGGCTTGATGGTGGCGAGCGGCGCCGCCGGCATCTTTTGCAGTCCGTGCTCCAGGCCGATGGGATGCCCATCGCCGACTACCGGAAGCGGTTCGGCACCGAGCCGGCCGACGACTTCCCGAGCGAACTGGCCCTGTTCGCCGAACGCGGCTGGCTCGATGAGCAGGCAGGGCCGACCCAACTAAGGTTGTCTGCCGAGGGGTTGGCGCACTCCGACGCGCTGGGTCCGCTGCTGTTCTCCCCACAAGTGCAGGCCGCCATGGACGCGCACGAGGACAAGTGAGCGAAATCGATGTACGAAGCGATCCGATGCCCATCGAGGCGGCCGAACCCGAGGGCGGACCGGCGCCCATGGACCTGACCCTCCTGTACCGCGGGCCGCTCGCTTCTTGCGACTACGCCTGTCCGTACTGCCCCTTCGCCAAGCAGCGGGACTCCCGCGAGCAGTTGCGCGCCGATCGAGCGGCGCTGGAGCGTTTCACCAACTGGGCCGCATCGCGTACCGAGGATCGGCTTTCTGTCCTGTTCACACCGTGGGGCGAGGGGCTGGTCCGCTCGTGGTATCGGCGCGCTCTCACCGAGTTGAGCCACCTGCCGCACATCCAGCGGGTCGCGATCCAGACCAATCTGAGCTGGCGCACCGACTGGCTCGGCGCGGCGGACCTGGACACGCTGGCCCTGTGGTGCACGTACCACCCGGGCCAGACGCCCTACGAGCGGTTCGTGACTAAATGTGGCGAACTTGCCGCGCGAGGCGTGCGGTTCAGCGTCGGCATCGTGGGACTACCGGAACATCTGGCTCCGGCGCGGCGACTGCGGGCCGCTTTGCCCCAGAAGGTCTATCTGTGGGTGAACGCGGCCGAAGGCCACACCTACGGTGATGCCGAGGCCGCCGAGTGGTCCGGGATCGACCCGTTGTTCGGCTACAGCCGCCACCCGCACCGAAGCGCCGGTCTCCCCTGCCGGACCGGCGCTTCGGTAGTTTCGGTGGACGGCGACGGCACGGTGCGCCGCTGTCATTTTGTGCGGGACGAGTTGGGCAATCTGTACGACGGGTCGTATCGGGCGGCGCTGCGTCCGCGCCCGTGCCCGCTCACCGTCTGCGACTGCCACATCGGCTACGTCCATCTGGAGACGTTGCCGCTGTACGACGTGTTCGCCGGTGGTGTCCTGGAGCGGATACCGGCGAGCCCGCGCGCGGCGGTGCCGCTTCGACTCGGTCCGGCTCGGTTTACCTCTTGATCCCCACCCCTCCGTAGAAGGCGACCCGGTGGCTTTCCGCCGCATCGGCGACGGGCCCGTCCGGGCGCCACAGCGGCGCCTGGACGACGCCCGGCTCCAGCAGTTCGAAGCCCGCGAACAGGGCCTCGACGGCGGCCTGATCGCGCAGGTTGAGGGTGGCGGTGGCGGCCTTGTAGACCTCGCTCGCGTCGCCTCCGCCGTCGCCGTGGAAGTCGGTTGTGCCGTGGGTGAGGACGAGATAGCTGCCTGCGGGCAGGGCATCGCGCAGCGTGCCGACGATCCCGGCCGGGTCTTCTTCGTCCTTGATGAAGTGCAGGACGGCGACCAGTAGCACGGCCACCGGCTGATCGAAGTCGATGAGGCTGCGGATCTCGGGGTGGTCGAGTATGGTCCGCGGCTGTCTGGCGTCGGCCAGCACGAATGCGGTGCCGGTGGTGTTGGTCAGCTTCGCCCCGGCATGCGTGGCCACTATGGGGTCGTTGTCCACGTACGCCACCCGCACATCGGGAGCGATCTCCCGCGCCGCCTCGTGGGTGTTGGGCGAGGTGGGTATGCCGGTGCCGATGTCGATGATCTGCCGTACGCCCTGGCGCACCACATGCCGTACGGCGCGCAACAGCAACTGCCGGTTGGCGCGGGCGCTGGGGCGGGCCTCGGCGGCCATCTCGATGACGCGCTCGGCGGCCTCGCGATCGACCTCGTAGTTGTCTCTGCCGCCGAGGTAGTAGTCGTACATCCGGGCCGGGTGCGGCTTGCTTGTGTCAATCGCCCCGACCGGAAAGCCCTGCTCAGCCACGCCGTTCTCCATCCGCTGCCTGTGCTGCTGCTACTACTGCCGCTACTGCCGCCACTGCCGCTTCGCGCTGCCGTCCGTGCCCCGTGCCGAAAGCCGTGCCGGGCGCCGGGTCGTCTTCACATGACCAGGAAGTCGGCGTCACCGGCCTTCGCCCCCTGGATGAATCGCGCGATCTCGTTGTGGCTGTAGATCAGGGCCGGGCCGTCCGGGTCCGTGGACTGGCGCAGCGCTATCCTGCCGTCGCTCAGCCGCATGGCCTCCACACAGCTCCCCCCGTTGCCGCCGCTCCAGGGCTTGTGCCATCCCTCGGTGCCGAGGTCGGCAGCGGGCATGCCGTTGTAGATGCGACCCATGGTTCAGATCTCCTTGCGAATGTCACCGAGGATCGCCTCGGTGGACTGTGCTGGCGCGGCCTGCGCGCACATCCGGTCCAGGGCCTCCAGGAACGTTGACACGTCATCGCGCTGGTCGAAGTAGACGGCGCCGACAAGGCTCTCCGAGTACGCAATATCGGGAAGTTCAGGGATCGGGAACCGGAAGATGTGGAAGGGGCCGTACATCGCCGGGTGCGGACCGGCGTCAAACGGCATCACCTGAAGGCGAACGTTGGGCATGGCGGTGGCGTCGATGAGGTGGGTGAGCTGGTCGCGCATCACACCGGGCTGGCCGATTGGCCGCCGCAGCACCGTCTCGTCCATCACGACCCACAGCAGCGGTGGGTTCTCGCGAGTGAGGAGCGCCTGCCGCTGCGCGCGTAGCGCGACTTGGCGGTCGATCTCCTCCTCGGCTGCGTGCGGCATGCCGGCGCGCAGCACGGCGCGCGCATAGCCCTCGGTCTGCAACAGGCCGGGGACGTAGTGCGGTTCGTAGGCGCGGATCAGGTTCGCCTCGACCTCAAGGCTGACGAAGGCGCTGAACCAATCGGGCAGCACATCGCGGAACCGGTGCCACCAGCCGGGCTGATTCGCCTCCCTGGCCAGGGAGAGAAAGCCATCGACCTCTTTCGGGTCGGTCACCCCGTAGGTGGTCAACAGCTTCTCGACGTACGGGATCTTCAGGCCGACCTCGGCCTTCTCCATCCTGCGGATCGTGGCGTGGGTGACATCGAGCGCGCGTCCGGCCTGCTCGTAGCTGAGCCCGGCTTTTTCTCTAAGGTCCTGTAGGCGTCTGCCAAGCACCACCCGCAAGACGGTCGGGGCGCCTCCCGACCGTACGTCCGCCACTGCAGTGCTCCTTCTCAACGCCGTCACGAAGACGCAGTCTGTCATGTGCTCAGCTCACCGAACAGACTGCTCTTACGATTCTGCAATTTACAGATTGAAGCTTGCCATCCGTTGCCGACGGCCCGCATAGTTACGGCGTGGCCACTTCATCTGACGGTCTCTGGTTAGGACGCCACGGCGGCGCCGTCGCCCAACGTCTTCAGGACGCGTTCCATCTGCCGGCACTCAGTACCTCCGTCGCTGAAGCACGCAAGCGGGTACTGGCCCGGTTGGGCGATTGGGGCGCCCGAGATGAGCTGCGGGACGACGCACAGTTGGTCGTCTCCGAGCTGTTCACCAACGCGGTACGGCATACGAGCAGCGAGAAAGTCCGCTGCGAACTGCGGGTCTACCCGGACCGGCTGCGGGTCGAGGTCGCGGACCAGGGGTGCGGGCTAGCCGCGCTGCGGGCCTGCGAAGGCAGCTGGGAACAAGAGGGCGGGCGCGGGCTGATGCTCGTAGAAGCACTGTCCGATTCCTGGGGCGTGCGCCCTCGGGAGGGCGGGCGGGGCCGCGCGGTCTGGGCCTATCTGCCAACTGCGGGCCTACCGATGTAGTCAGCTGTCGTCAGAAGCAATCGATACAGCCCAGCGCACCCAGCGGCGCACCCATGCGCCACCGCCCTCGCGCCCGCTCTCGACGCCGCCTGAACCTCACCCCATGCGACGCCACCTCGGCCACGGGTGGCTCGACCGGTTCGACCGGCCCGCCGTCTGCGGCCACCGCAGGCCCGGCCAACACCCGGGCCTGGTCGCCACCCCCACTGCGTAACCTCCTCGGCCAACTCCCGGGCCCAGCCGCCGCCCCCACTGCGTGCTCTGCCCGAGCAGCGCACCAGCCGCCCGCCGCCGCGGGGCTCCCCATACCGCTACAGCGGCAACAGGTCCGGCCGCTTGGGTTCCACATGGTCACCGGATGACTCACCACGTAGCCGGCGGCCGATCCAGGGCACCAGGTGCTCACGTGCCCAGTGGATGTTGTCGCGGCGAACAGCCGCCGCGGGGCGCTGCGCCACGGGGGGCCACGGCTGATCGGGGTCGGCGCACACCTCAAGGCCGAGGACCTGCGCGGCACGCAGGGCGACCCGGGTGTGGCCATCGGGCGACAGATGCAGCCGGTCCGTGCCCCAGGCGCGCCGGTCCTGAATGGACCGCAGCGACCACAGGTCGAGCACCGGGCAGTCATAGCGGTCGGCGATGGCGCGAACGTGCGCCGTGTACGTGGCGATCTTGCCGCGCAGATGACGCAGCACCGGCATGCCACGCGTATCGAATCCGGTGCACACCAGCACGGTGCCCACCGAAGCGGTGAGGTCGGCGACGGCCGCCTCGTAACGGGCGGCGACATCGTCCGGATCGCTGCCAGGTCGCAGGATGTCATTGCCACCCGCGCAGAAGGTCACCAGTTCGGGACCGAGCTCAAGCACCCGGGGGACCTGCTCCTCAACGATCTGGTCGAGGAGTCGGCCGCGGACGGCGAGGTTGGCGTATCGGAAGTCGTGCTCGGCGCGTTGGTCGGACAGCAGCACGGCGAGCCGGTCGGCCCATCCCACGAAGGCCCCATCGGGCCCGGGGTCGCCGACGCCCTCGGTGAAGCTGTCCCCCACGGCTGCGAACGACTCGAACGCGTCACTGTTGTTTCTCTTCGAATCGGCTGCCACGTCAGGACATCCTCCTCTTCGAGAAGTGACTTACGCCATCGTAACCAGGGCTTGACCTGGGGTGATCTATCCCACTGGAAGGCTTGGGTAAAGACGGAATAAGTCATCGTGCCCACGATGGCACGGGGCAGCACGGCGGCGGAGATTGTTCTACGCACCCATACCGTAGGGTCAGAACCATCGCCTCTCGTCGGCCCCACCAGCCGCACCAACACCGAGGAGCAGCCCGTGACGCAGCAGATGCCTCAGGTCTCACCCGTCACTCCGGAGCGCGTGGAGCCGTCTTTGACCGGGGTCAGGAACTTCCGGGACGTGGGCGGTCTGCCGACGCTCGACGGTCGGCGGGTACGGCACGGCGTGCTGTTCCGCAGCGGCCACCTCGCGCATGCGACCGCCGACGACGTGGACTACCTCACCTCGCTGGGCCTCCACACCGTCTTCGACTTCCGTAACTCCGCCGATATCGCGGTGGAAGGCCCCGATGTCGCGCTCCCTGGAGTACGGAACGTCAATGTGCCGCTGACCGACCCCGCTGAGGGCGTCGAATTCTGGTCCATGGTGCGTAACGGCGGCATCGAGCAGCTTCGCGCCGCGCTCGCCGATGGCCAGGCCGCCGCCCGGATGGTCACCTCGTACCGCACGATGATCACCACCCGCACCACCGAGCACGCCCGGGTGTTGACGGCGCTCGCCGACGACAACGTGCCGGCGCTGATGCACTGCGCGGCGGGCAAGGACCGCGCCGGTCTGTCGATCGCCATCACACTGCTCGCCATCGGCGTCACGCCGGAGGCGATCGAGAGCGACTACCTGGAGTCAGGGGCTGCCCACCGTCGCTACCAGGTGCGGCGACACAGCGAGTCCGCCGAAGCCATGTCGCCGGAGGTGCTGGAGTTGATCAACCCCCTCTTCGACGCGCACACCAGTTATCTGGCAGCGGCCTTCGAGGCGATTGAGGCGACCTGGGGCGACCCGGAGCGCTACCTCGCCGATGGCCTCGGTCTCGCCCCCGAGCAGCGCGACCGACTGCGCACCAGGCTGCTAACGGACTGAGCCCCGCGCCGGACGTCATGGGCCGGCTCGCGCCGATGTGCGCGAGCCGGCGCCCGCACTCATCTGTTGGCGACGGCCTGTTTCACGAGGGTCTTGCCGAAATCCCACAGCAGGCCGCCGCCATCATGTGCGTCGTCCATGACGGCGGTGAACGCGGACACAAAACGGTCTACCTCCGGCTCGCCGATGATCAGCGGCGGAATGAGCTTGATGACCTCCAGATGGTCACCGGAGACCTGGGTGAGAATGCGGTGCCTGTGCAGCAGCGGCGCCACCACCAGCTGGGCGAACAGTCCCTTCCTGGCCGCCTGGAGCATCGTCCAGCGGCTGCGCAGCCCAAGCGAGGTGGGTTTGCCGAACTCGATGCCGACCATCAGTCCCCGGCCGCGCACCTCGTGCAGCAGTTCATAGCGCGGTACGAGCGCGGCAAGCCGCTCCCGCAGCAGATCGCCGGTGTGCCGAGCACGGGCCACGATTCCCTCGTCCTCCATGACCGCGAGGGTGGCGAGGCCGGCGGCCATGGCCTGGGCGTTGGAGCCGAAGCTCGCCGAGTGCACTAGGACCCGGTCCATGGACGAATAGACCCGCTTGAAGATCCAGTCCTTGCCGAGGGTCGCGCCGATCGGCACATAGCCGCCGGACAGCGCCTTGGCCACACACACCAGGTCGGGTTCGACACCGCCCTCATGCTGGTAGGCGAAGAAGTCTCCGGTACGGCCAAGGCCCGTCTGCACCTCGTCGGCGATCAACAGCGCCTTGTGCCGCCGCAACAGGTCCTGCGCGGCGCGCAGATAGCCGGGCGGGGCCGCGTGTACGCCCTTGCCCTGGATCGGCTCGACGACCAGGGCCGCCACGTCACCGCGTCGCAACTCCCGCTCCAGCGCGCCCAGATCCCCGAGCGGAACCGCCGTGTCCGGCAGCAGTGGTGCGAAGCCGTCGCGGAAGCCGTCCTCGCCGTTGACCGACAGTGCGCCCGTGGTCAGGCCGTGGAAGGCGTGTGTGCAGTAGAGCACGCGTGGCTTGCGGGTGGCGTAACGGGCGAACTTCAGCGCGGTTTCCACCGCCTCGGTACCGCTGTTTCCGAAGAACACCCGGTCCAGGTGTGGCGCATGCGCGAGGAGCCGCTCGGCCAGCAGCCCGGGCAGCGGCTGACAGTCGAAGCGGGTGAGGTCGGGGAGGTTCGCGTCCAGCACATCGTGCAGCGCCTTGCGTACGACGGGGTGGTGGCGCCCCAGGCCCATCACTCCGAAGCCGGCGAGCATGTCCAGGTAGTCCTGGCCATCGGCGTCCCAGAAGTAGGCGCCCTCGGCCCGCTCGTAGACCTTGTCGAAGCCGATGGTGTGCAGCATGCGCGGCAGTTGATGGTTGAGATACCGGGCGTGCAGCTCATAGCCTTCCGCCCCGCGCTGCGTAAGAAGTCTGCCGAGGTCGAAGCCCGTCGATTCGGCCACCGTCATGCCGCTGCCCCTTCGTGAGTACGTCGCTTGCGCTGCTGTCCCCCACGTGCCGGCCCACCCGGACGGCCCCTGGGCGGTCAGCCCGCCTGGCCTTGGGCCGCGCTGGTCACCCCCGGCCCGACCCACCGGCCGGAGCGCGGGGTGCCGGTTCTCCTGGCCGGAGCGCAGGGCCGGACACCCCGCGAAGGGGGGCGTCCGGCACCGCGAACGGCGCTAGCCGTGGTTAACCGCCTGACACCGTTTCCCGCACCGCGCGCAGCGACTCCTTCAGGGAGCCCATGGTGGCGAGCACGGCCGTCGGCTCGTATCCGCAGTGCGCCATGCAGTTGTCGCAGCGCGGGTCCTTGCCCCGGCCGTACTTGTCCCAGTCGGTCTCCTCCACCAATTCCCGGTAGGTGGGCACATATCCGTCGCTCATCAAATAGCAGGGCCGCTGCCAACCGAAGAGCGAGTAGTTGGGAATGCCCCACGCCGTGCACGGAAAGTCGGTCTTGCCCTCAAGGAAATCCAAGAAGAGCGGGCTGTGGTTGAGCCGCCAGCGACGGCGGTTGCCACCGGCGAACGCCTTGCGGAACAACTCCCTGGTCTGCTCGACGCCCAGGAAGTGGTCCTGGTCCGGTGCCTTCTCGTACGCATAGGCGGGGGAGATCATCATCTCGTCCACCTGAAGATCATCGTTGAGGTAGTTGAGTACCTCGATGATGGTTTGCGGGGTGTCGGTTTGGAAGAAGGTGGAATTGGTGGTGACGCGGAAGCCGCGCCGCTTGGCCTCCTTGATGGCCTCCACCGCCTCGTCAAACACTCCCTCCTTGGCGACCGACTCGTCGTGCCGCTCCCGCAGGCCGTCGATGTGTACGGCAAAGGCGAAATAGGGCGACGGCCGGAACTTATGGATTTTCTTGCGCAGCAACACCGCGTTGGTGCACAAGAACACGTACTTCTTCCTGGCCGTCAACTGCCGCACGATTTCATCGATCTGCGGGTGCATCAGGGGCTCGCCGCCCGCGATGGACACCATGGGGGCACCCGATTCGAGCACCGCGCCCACCGCTTGTGCTACTGGCATCCGCTGCTTCAGCACCCCGGCCGGGTGCTGGATCTTTCCGCACCCCTCACAGGCGAGGTTGCAGGCGTACAGCGGTTCAAGCTCCACGATCAGCGGGAACTTCTCTCGCCGCCTGATCACTTTCTGTTCGAAGAGATACGTCCCGACCCGGATGGTCTGACGAAGCGGCATGGCCATCTAGCTCACCTCCTGGAGAGCGGTAAAGAACGGTGCCATTGGCAAAAAGCGGGGAGGATCGAGCGCAGCACCCGAAAGGCGGTTATCCCACCCCGCAAGGTTCCCATGCGGACAAGCTCATGCTCTGGAGCGTCCACGACCACCCGCACGGCCGCGACCGGACGCGGGCCCGCGCTGATGGCGCAGCGCAAGGTGGCCGCGGACTCCATGTCTACCGCGACGGCGCCCGTCGCCCGCAGTTGGGCCCGCTCGACGCCCCGTACCACGTGGTCGGAGCCCGCCACCGGGCCGATATGGACGGTCGGCGCCGCGCCGCGGGCGCCCCGGGGGAGTTCTCGAAGCGCCTTGGCGAGTACCTCGGTGCCCGTGCACTCGGTGCTGCCCTCCCGGTCGCGGGTCTGATCGGCGACGATCAGGTCACCTGGGTGCATGCCGGGGGCGAGGCCGGCACAGAAGCCGGTGGCGATGACGGCGGCCGGGCCCGGGCTGTGCCCTCGGGCGTCGGCGGCACCCACTTTCGGTGCGCGGCCGTGCGGCGGCTCGGCGTCCGTGGCCAGGATGCGAGCCATCGACCGCTCGGCCGTTCGCGGGCCCATCCCCGTGCGCAGCAGCACCATGGGGCCCGCGGCGGCGCTTCGATCGCCGCCGCGCAGCGCGAGCCGCTCAATGCCGAGCGCGCAGACCACCAGCAGCGGCGAAGCCGCGCCGTGGTTCCTGGTGGAACGGTCCGGCATCAGACGCCCTGCCGTTCCACCCCGAACGGTTCCGCACGGACATAGCGGCCGAGTGCGGTGATCGGGAAGACCATCCGGTACAGGTGGTAATTGATGGAGAAGTCCCAGGGGAAGCCGGTGCCGGTGAAGTAGGGCTCGTCCCAACTTCCGTCCGGGCACTGGGTATCGGCCAGCCAGGTGACCCCGCGTCGTACTGCCTCGCTCTCCCGCTCGCCGGCCGCGAGCAGGGCGAGCAGGGCCCAGGCGGTCTGTGAGGCGGTCGATACGCCCCGCCCCGCCCACTGACGGTCCCGGTAGGAGCGCTGGTCCTCGCCCCAGCCGCCGTCCTCGTTTTGCACGCTCTCCAGCCAGCTCACAGCGCGCCGGATGGCCGGGTTCGAGACGGGAATGCCGGAGAGGACGAGCGCGGGCACCACGGACCCGGTGCCGTACAGGTAGTTGGTGCCCCAGCGGCCGAGCCACGGGCCGCTGGGCTCCTGCTCGGACAGCAGCCAGTCGATGCCACGCTGGGTGCGCGGGTCGTTCCGCTCACCCAGGGCGACGAGCATCTCCACCACATGCGCGGTGACATCGGCCGATGGCGGGTCGATGACCTCGCCGAAGTCGCAGAACGGGAGCCGGTTGGGGAAGGGGCTCATGTTGTCCGCGTCGAACGCGCCCCAGGCCCCGTTGCGGGACTGCATGCCCAAGTTCCACTCGGCGCCACGCTGGATCGCCCAGTCCACCCGCTTCGGATCGGGGTGGGTAACCCGGCGCAGGGCGAGCACCACTTCGGCGGTGTCGTCGATATCGGGGTAGTTCTCGTTGTGGAACTCAAACGCCCAGCCACCCGGGCGCACCTCCGGTCGGCGCACCGACCAGTCGCCCGGCTTGAGGATCTGCTCGTCGAGCATCCAGTCCACGGCGCGCACCAGGGCGGGGTGGTCGGCGGGCAGACCCGCGTCGGCGAGCGCGATGGTGGCCAGGCAGGTGTCCCACACCGGCGACTGACACGCCTCGACCATCCGCACCGGGTCGCCGTTCTCGTCCTTGCGCCAGACTGCGAATCGTTCGAGCGAAGCGAGCCCGGCACGCAGCACCGGATGCTCCAGGTCGTAACCGAGGAGGTGCAGGGCGATCACTGAGTACACGGCGGGTGGCTGAATGCCGCCCCAGCAGCCGTCGTTCTCCTGCCGCTCGATGATCCATCTCGCGCAGGAGCGGATGGCGGAGCGGCGCACCGAGCGAAGGGTGACCTTGCGGTACGCGTGCAGGGCCCGGTCCAGCCGTTGGAAGGCGCCGTCCCACGTGGTGGCGGGGGCCAGCGGGCGCGCTGGGTTGGGCCGGCGCGGGTCGATGTGCAGCTCGTCCAGGGCAAAGGACGCGGGGCGCACCGGGCGCTTGGCGGACACGATCGTCAGCGGCACGATGGTCTGCCGGGCCCAGCAGCCGAAGTCGTAAATGTTGAGCGGCACCCACTTGGGCAGATAGATCAACTCAGGTGGCAACTCGGGCAGATCATCCCAACTCCACCAGCCGAATAACGCCAGCCAGATGCGGGTGAAAACGCGGCTTGAGGCGATGCCACCCGCGCCGCGCACCCAGGCGGACGCGGCGGCCATGTGCGGCGCGTCGGGCTCGTCACCGGCGAGCCGAAGCCCGACGTACGCCTCGATGGTGGCGGAGATCTCGGGCGGGCCACCGTGGAAGGTGGGCCAGGTGCCGTCTGGGCGCTGCTGGGAGCGAATGTGGCGGGCGGCTGCCGCTGTGGTCTCGGGATCGCTGATACCGAGGAACTGACGGAGCAGGAGGTCTTCGGCGTCCATGGTGACGTTGGTCTCCAGGTCGCCTTTCCACCACCCTGCCTCGTCCTGGAGCGCCAGCAGGTTGTCAACGGCCCGGGCCGTCGCCTGCTGGGCCGCCGTTAAGGTCGTGGACGATTCGACGGCTGTCGCTGTCATGGCTTCCCCTTTCGCAGTCCGTTCTCTGCCGTGCTGGGGTTGCGTCGAAAGGCGCCGCGTCAGCGGTGCCTTTCGGCGACCGCGAGCTAAGTGTGGTGGCTGTGCCTGGTGGGGTGCTCCAGAAGACCCCCGTGTCTCATCTGTGGGTCATCCCTCTCGTACGACGACGAAATCGGCGAGCGCCACCAGTTGCGCTCGTACCGCGGCGGGCATGTCTACGTCGTGCAGCGCCTCGATTGCGGTGGCGTGCTGCCTGCGAGCCTCCTGCGAGGTCCACTCTCGGCCGCCCGCCTCCTCGATCAACGCCGCCCGGCTAGCGAACTCTTCCTCATCGAAGTCGGCAATGTCATCCGTTTTCTCATCTCGGTTGGCATCGGCCGCGAGAATGTGGGCCAATCGCTCCGAAGCGGGCCCTCCAGCGGCCAGCGCGGCGACCACCGGGAGTGACTTCTTGCGCTGCCGCAGGTCGCTCCAGGGCCGCTTGCCGGTGGCTAGCGGGTCGCCCCAGATGCCCAACAGGTCATCGACGGCCTGGAAGGCGAGCCCGAGGTGGTAGCCGTACGTCTCCAGGGTGTCGGCGGTACGGTCATCCACCCCGCCGAGCACCGCGCCGATGGAGACGGAACAAGCCAGCAGCGCACCGGTCTTGTTGCCCTCCATGTCCAAACACTCTTGGACATTGACCCGCCCGCGCTGCTCGTAGGCGATGTCCTGGGCCTGCCCGTCGATGAGCCGGCGCGTCGCGGTGGCCAGTCGTCGGGTCGCGCGCCCGGCATCCACCGTGCCCAGTTCCAGCAGAATTTCGTTGGCGAGCGCGAACAGGGCGTCACCGACCAGGACAGCCTGATCCGGGCCGTGCACCTTCCACACGGTGTCGCGGTGGCGGCGCTGTTCGTCACCGTCCATCAGGTCGTCGTGCAGCAGCGAGAAGTTGTGCACGAGCTCGACCGCGACCGCGCCGGGAAGCCCGACTTCGGGAGCGGCGCCCGCGGCCTCGGCGGAGAGTAGAGCGAGTGCGGGTCTGACGGCCTTGCCGCCGTCTGAGGCCGACGGGTTGCCCTCAACGTCAATCCAGCCGAAGTGGTAGGCGGCAACGGTGTTCATGGGCGGGGCGAGCCTGTCGATGGCCGCGCGCAGCACGGGCGTGACGAGCGTGCGCCCGCGCGCAAGCATGGCGCTGACGTTCGCGGTCTCGACGGGGATGGCCGGAGTCACGGTCTCTCCTCTGTTTCCGGTCACAGTGCTCATACCGCCTCCAGCAGCGGGCTGCGGTGCGGGCGGCCCAGCTCGGACAGTGCCGCGCCCGCGGCAGTCAGGCCGCTGCGCACCGCGCTCTCCATGGTCGCTGGCCAACCGGTGGCGGTCCACGCTCCGGCCAGGTACAGGCCGGGCGCGTTGGTCGAGGCGGGCGGGCGCAGCCGGCCGACGCCCGGCGATGGGGCGAAGGTCGCCGTGCGCTCCCGGGTGACGAAGAAGTCTCGTACCTTGGCGTCGCGCGCGGCGGGCAGCAGCCGTGCGAGCTCGGGCAGGTAGCGCTCGCGCAACTGGGACACGGGCTGATCGATTTCCTCGTGCGCGGCGGACTGGGATACCGCCAGATACTGGCCCTCGGTCAGGCCCGAGGTGTCGGTACGGTCGAAGACCCACTGCACGGGGGTGCCGATGGCTACGAAGAACGGCCGGCGCAGCACCTTGCGGTCGTAGACGACATGCAGGTTGAGAATCGGCGCGGTGCCGATTTTCAGCAGCCGGCCGGGGTCGTCGAGCGCGCCGGCCGGCAAGAGGCCGTGCGCGTCGTGCTGGGGTAGCGCCAGGACGACCGTGTCGGCCGCGAGCCGGGTGCTTGAGTGCGGTGCCGTCTCCACGTCGATGTCCCAACGGCCGTCTGCCCCCCGCGCGATGGCGGTGACACGGCTACGCAGCGCGGTGCGGACGCCCGCCGTGTCGAGGACGGCGCGGGCCCTGGTGTCGTGGAGCTCGCCGAGCGGTACTTGGGGGATGCCGATGTCGGCATGGCCCGGCTTGGTGAGCAGTCCCGTCTTGAAGACCATGGTGGCCAGGCCCAGTGAGGACTGTGCGCAGCGGGCGTTGAGGGTGGCGACGGCGACGACGTCCCAGATCGCCTCGATGGCGCGCGCGGACTGGCCCTTGCGCCGCAGCCACTCCCCGAAGTTGATGCCATCGAGCGCCGGGTCGTACGGGTCGAGCGACTTGAGGGCGAGCGCCGCCCGGCCGATGCCTGCCCGCTCGGCGGGTGACAGGTGCGGATAGGTGGCCAGGCTCGCGGCCAGGTGGAGCGGGACCGGCAGCGCGGTGCGGCGCAGCCGCCCAAGGCGCGGCCTGGCCCTGCCCACATCGAGTACGGGCACATCGAGCCGGTCTTGCAGCGGCGCCAGATGGCGGGCGCCGATGCGGTCGAGGAACCACGCGTAGCCGGTGCAGCAGCGCAAGTAGACGTGCTGCCCGTTGTCGATGGTCAGCTCCCCGGCGGGCGAGGAACGGCGGAAGGAGAACGCGGCGCCCCCGAGCCTGGGTCGCCCTTCGAGCAGGGTCACCTGTAGCCCGGCGTCGGCGAGGGCGAGGGCGGAGGTGATGCCCGCAAGTCCTCCCCCGATGACGACGGCACTGTGGCCCGCGCGCGAGCCGTGCTGCTCAGGGAGTACGTTCAATGTCATCTTGCGCCCGCTTTCTCGACTGCGACGAGGGACGCGGCAGCGCCGCCTACGGTTGACCCGAACCGAAGATGCGCACGCTGATGTGCGCGGTGGTGGTGCTGTGCTCCTGGCCGCTGAGGCGCGCGGCCGGCGTGCCGGGTGGGGGTTCGGACCGTCACATGCGCCCCCTGGCGGCCCGCCGGGTCACGGTGCGGGCATCGGCACCAGACAGGCCGCGCATGGCGACGTACGCCTTCTCCCTTCCGGGAAGAGAGACGCGACCGTGCAAAACGGCCGCGGGGTCCGTGGCGATCCGCTCCAGCAGTCTGCGGTAGATACCGGCCATGGCGGCCACGCAGGCACCGCTGCGCCGGTCGAGCAGCGGCAGGAGCTGGAACCCCTCGGCGAACAGGGCGCGCGCACGCCGCGCCTCGAAGTGCACCAGGCCGGTGAAGTCGGCCTCGGACGAGGGCGTGCTGCTGTGGAACCCCGCCGAGCAGCCGAACTTGGCCAGGTCGTCGGAGGGTAGGTAGGTGCGCCCGTTGGCCGCGTCCTCCCGAACGTCTCGGAGAATGTTGGTGAGTTGGAGGGCAAGCCCGAGCGTGTCGGCGTACTCGGGGGCGCGTGCTGCGCCAGGCGCTCCGGGCACGGTGCCGAACACGCCCAAAGACAGCCGGCCAATGGCGCCCGCGACGCACCGGCAGTACACCTTCAGGTCATCCCACGTCTCGTAACTTTCGCCGCGTACGTCCATCAGTACGCCGTCGATGAGTTCATCGAGGCCGCCGAGCGGGATCGGAAAGTGGTGTGCGGCGTGTGTGAGGGCGACGGCGACCGGGTCGGTGTCGTCCTCCTCCACCTCACCGTCGCCGATCCGGCGCAGCAGCGCTCGGGTGTTCTCCAGCCGGTCTTCCTTGGCCGGTGTGCTCAGCGCGCCGTCGCCAATGTCGTCCACCCGGCGGGAGAAGGCGTACAGCGCGGACATCGCCCGCCGCTTGTCCGTGGGCAGCAGCCGGATGCCATAGGCGAAGTTACGGGCCTGCTGGCCGGTCACGGCCTCGCAGTAGCGGTACGCGGCAGCTACCGGTGCGGGGATACGCGAAGATCCGTCCACGCTCTGGTTCACCCCTCTCCTCGCAGTGTTGCCCCGACCTCGCGCAGTTGGGTGAGCTTGGTGGGCTTGGGCGGCCCAGGGAACACGTTGTACCCGGCGTTCGCGACCGCTTTGAGGGCGGCCCGCCCGCCGCCTACGAATCCGGCAAGCAGCAGTCTGAGTCTGCCGTGGACGCTACCCACCAACGGGGTCCCTTCATTCAGCAGGTCCCCGGCGCGTTCGGCCTCGAACGCGATCAGTGCGCGTACCGAGGCGCCAGCTGACGGAGCTCTCAGATCCGCCTCGCTCACGCCGAATCGCCGCATGTCATCCGCGGGAAGGTAGATCCGGTCGCGCCCCAGGTCCTCGACGATGTCCTGGAGGTGTTCGATGATCTGCAACGCCGTACAGATCGCGTCCGAGCGCCGCACCCGCTCCGGCGTCGCGGTGCCGGTGATGCCGAGCACCAGGCGGCCGACCGGGTTCGCGGACAGTTCGCAGTAGTCGAGCAGTTCTTGATACGTCGCGTACCGACGCACCCGCTGATCCTGCCGGTTGGCCTCGATCAACCCCAAGAACGGCCCGGGGCTCAGTCCACAGCGACGCACGGTGGGCCGCAGCGCGCGCAGCAGCGGATGCTGCGGCGGCTCGGCCCGGTCGTCGAAAACCCGCCGCAGGTCCGCCTCGAAGGCGTCGAGCATGGCCAGCGGGTCATCGGCCTGTGACCGGCCGAGGCCAAGGAGTACGGCGTCGCCGCCGCCGGGGGCCAGGTCGCCGTCACCGATGTCGTCCACGAGCCGGGCGTAGCCGTAGACGGCCATGAGGTCCGTGCGCCAGGCGCGCGGCAAGAAGAAGGGGGCAACGGGAAAGTTCTCGTGCGCTGCCTTGTCGAGCACCGCACGTGCCTGTTTCTCCGACCAGGCTGGTGAGGTGGTGTGTGACCGGCCGCGCTCGTCTTCCAGGGTCACCGGAGACAGCCAGGCGTACGGGCGCGCACAGCGCCATCACAGGGGGCTGGGGCGCCGGGGCCCGCGGGGGCGTCGAGAGCGCTGGGAACGCCGGGGAAGCCGGGGACGCCAAGAAGCGGTCGCGTGGCCAATGCCGTCACATCCCCCGTTCTACACCGCATGTCAGTCACGGCACGACGCGGACACGCCGCGCCCCAGGTCGCGAGGGGCAGCCTCCGGACCCCCGAACGGGGGGCCGGACACAAGTCCGCCATAGTCCGGATGGTCATCAGTACAGCGTACGCCGCGCCAAGCAGTGCGACAGCAGCCCCCGGTGCCGTCGAGCCCCGGGCAATCCGGTCAACGCCAGGGTGGCCCGGCAGCGGTGCACAAGGGGCGTAGGAGCCGTGTGGGAGCTGTGTGGAAGTGGGCCCACAGCGGCACGCGGGCCGCGCGGCGAGGCAGGTACGGCAGCCCGGGTGCGGCGGGCGGTCAGCGCGGGTGGGGATCGCGCTGACCGTACGAGCCGACCGGGCCCCGGCAGCGCGTGCCGCCGACCGCACCGCGCCGTGCCGCACCGGCGCCAGACCGGACCGGCACCAGACCGGCCCGCACCCGGCCGCCTCGTACCAGAGCGCCCCGCGCCCGGCTGCCTCGTGCCGCGGACGTCAGTGGGCCACCGGCTGCCCTGCCGGGTAGAACTCCTCGATGCCGAGGACGGCCGCCAGGTCCTGGAGTTCGCGCTCGAAGAAGGCATCGCCATTGGGAAGGACGAACGCGAGGTGGCCCAGCGCGTCCATGGAGATCACGCCGTACAGCCGCACCCAGCAGCGGACCATCATGGCCAGGGCCTCCACCGGAAGGTCTACCTGGTACTCCTGGCGCAGGGCCGTGAGCTGGGCGACCAGCTCCGGATCGAGCGAGTCGGGGCGGGGGACGGGAAAGCCCCGGGTGCGCCACAGCTCCGAAATCAGGTCGGCGAACAGCGACCCGAACGCCCAACTCGCATCCCGCTCCGCCTGACCCGCCTGCCCGCCCTGATGCGGCCCCCACGGACCAAGGATGAGCCCGAACTCATGCGGGTGGTCGATCGCCCAGCGGCGCAGCGCGCGTCCCGAGGCCAGCAGTTCGCCGGCCGCCTCGCGGTGCGGAAGTGCCTCGATCACCGCTCGTAGATGGCCGCCCATCTCGCCGTAGATGTCGCGACGGATCGCCTGGATGAGCTCATCCCGGCTGGAGAAGTAGCGATACACGGCGGGCGCTGTCATGCCCATTTCGCGGGCAATAGCGCGAATCGTTACATTGCCGGGGCCGTCTTGGACGAGAAACTCCCGCGCAACGTCCTTGATCTCCTGAATGGTCGCGATCCGCAGTCGCTCACGACGTGAATACGGTGCGACAGGTACTACTTCTTGCGACACTCGCCCTCCCTATGCCCGGCGTTTTCGCGTGCGAACCACACGCGTGCGAGCACGCCCCACGTTCAGAATCGCCAGCACCCACGGCCACCAGCCGATCGCCGGCGGCTAGTCGTGCGGCATCCACTCCGCGCAGAGCGCGGAGACCGACGGCCCCCTCACCGCCGCCCCGGCCGCTCCCACCCGGCCGCACTATGGAACACAACGCACCGAAAATACTCGCCCCGGAAAACCGGGAAAGAACGCGAGGATCAGCGCGGCAGCACCCTACGGGCACACGATCGCGCACACAACACAGCGCGCGCGAAACGATAGGGAGCGGGCTCGCAGCGGACACTCCACGTCAGCACTTCCCCATGCTGCTCACCGGTTTCGCGTATTGCCATCGAGGGAATTCATAAAACCTGCAAGGAAACCGCTAGGGCAACAAGCAACAAAAGCCGGGGGCAGAATAAAAAGAGCCCGCCCAACGCGTGAGCGGTGGACGGGCAGCATGCGAAGCGAGCGGGATTACCTGCTCGCCTCCTTCTCGTACGCCTTGATGACCTCGTCGGTCGGGCCGTCCATCAGCAGTTCGCCCTTCTCCAGCCACAGCACGCGGTCGCAGGTGTCCCGGATCGACTTGTTGTTGTGGCTGACCAAGAAGACCGTGCCCGCGTCCTTACGCAGTTCGCGGATGCGGGCCTCGGAGCGTCTTTGGAACGTGCGGTCGCCGGTCGCCAGGGCCTCATCGATCATCAGCACGTCATGGTCCTTGGCCGCGGCGATGGAAAAGCGCAGTCGGGCCGCCATGCCGGACGAGTAGGTGCGCATCGGCAGCGTGATGAAGTCGCCCTTCTCGTTGATGCCGGAGAACTCCACGATGTCGTCGTACCGCTCACGGACCTGCTCACGGGTCATGCCCATGGCCAGGCCACCGAGAATGACGTTCCGCTCACCGGTCAGGTCATTCATCAGCGCCGCGTTCACACCGAGCAGCGAGGGTTGGCCATCGGTGTAGACATGGCCGCGTTCGGCGGGCAGCAACCCCGCGACGGCTTTGAGGAGGGTGGACTTGCCGGAGCCGTTGGAGCCGATCAGTCCGATCGACTCGCCTCGGTAGGCGATGAAGGTCACCCCGCGCACGGCGTGCACCTCGCGTACACCGGGTGATCTGCCACCGCGGACGATGCGGTTCAGTGCGGCGGTGGCGCTGCCCTTGCCGCCGGTGCCGCCGTTGACTCGGTAGACGATGTGCACATCGTCAGCGATGACGGTGGGACGCAAGTCCGTGGGCGTGTGCTCGGGGGTTTGCTCAGCCACGGCCGTACTGCTCCTCTGCCTTCCAGAAGTACAAGAAACCGCCGATGCCGACGAGCGCCGCCCAGCCAAGGGCCAGCAGCCACACGTGCGGGGGCAGGTTGGACGAGGAGTAGTCGTCCATGAGCGCGTAGCGCATCAGGTCGATGTACACCGATGCCGGGTTGGACAGCAGCACGTCATCCAGCCACTCCGGCACGTTCTTCTTCGCCAGCATGTCCGAGATGCTGTACATCACGCCGGACGCGTACAGCCAGGTACGCAGGATGAACGGCATGAGCTGGGCCAGGTCGGGCGTCTTGCTGCCGAGCCTGGCCATGACCATGGCCAGGCCGGTGTTGAACACGAACTGGAGCGCGAGCGTGGGGACGATCAGCACCCACGACAGACTGGGGTAGTGCCCGAAGCCCACCAGCACCATGACCAGCACGATCATCGAGAACAGCAACTGCTGGAGCTGCTGGAGCGAGAAGGAGATGGGCAGCGCGGCGCGCGGGAAGTGTAGGGCCCGTACCAGGCCGAGGTTTCCCGAGATCGCCCGGACACCCGCCAGCGCCGATGTCTGGGTGAAGGTGAACACGAACACGCCCGTGACCAGGAACGGGATGTACACGTCGTTGCCCATGCCGCCTCGGCCGCCCATCAGCAGGCCGAAGATGAGGAAGTACACCAGTGCGTTCAGCAGTGGCGTCGCCACCTGCCACAGCTGCCCGAGCTTCGCCTGGCTGTACTGAGCGGTGAGCTTGGCCTGGGAGAAGGCCAGGATGAAGTGGCGCCTCCCCCACAACTGACGCACGTACTCACCGAGCCCCACCCGAGCACCGCTGACCGACAGGCCGTACTTCTGGGCCAGTTCGGCAGGGGTCAGGCCGTCATCGGGGGATGGCGGGGAAGTTATGGCGACCGCACTGCCGTGCGTTGTCTCGCTCACAGTTGACACTTTCGTCCTCAAGGTGCGCTGCCGGGGCCGTGCCCAGGATCGCGCCCGATGCTCTCAGACCAGAGCTTGTCAGATCACAGGAGGTCGGCCCAGCCGGGTCAGGCGCCAAACCGTACGCCACTTCATCGGGCGTCGCGGACCGCAGGGCGTCGTCCAGCCTTCCTTGAAGCCTCCGAACCAGGCGCGCAGCGCTGGCCTCGATGGCTTCCGGGCCAAGGTGAGCAAGAGCCATACCGATAGATATATGGGCACCAGAGGGAACGGAAGGTTCCGCCGGGCCAGCCACACCCGGTTCCTAGCCACCATTCGGTGGTAGACGGCGTGCCTGCTCGGAGCGGTTGTCGGATGGAAGAGCACCAGGTCTGACCGGTAATCGATCATCCAGCCCGCGTTCAGGGCTCGCCAGGCCAGGTCGGTTTCCTCGTGGGCGTAGAAGAACTCGTCGGGCAGGCCGCCGACCTGGGCAAAGACTCGGGTGCGTACCGCGTTGGCGCCGCCGAGGAAGGTGGTGACCCGGGAGGAGCGCATCGGGTCGGATGCGCGTAGCCGAGGCACATGGCGGCGCTGCGTCTCCCCGGTGTCGGGGTCGGCGATGCGGAAGCTGATGATGCCGAGCGCGGGGTCGGCGGCGAACGCCGCCCGGCACAGTTCGGCGGTGTCCTCGCCCGGCAGCAGCCCGTCGTCGTCGAGGAAGAGCAGGATGTCCACGTCCCGGCCGTCGGGGCCAAACGCCTCGATGCCGATGTTGCGCCCCGCGGGAATGCCCACGTTCTCGGTCAGCTCCACGGTCCGTACGTCCGCCGGGAGGGTGGGCAGCGGCGAGCCGTTGCCGACCACGACGACCTGCACCGGATCGCCCTGCTGGCGCGCGACCGAGTCGAGGAGGGCACGCAGCTCGTCGGGGCGGTTGCCCATGGTCAGGACAACCGCACCGACGCTGAGCCCGGAACCGGCACTCACTTGAGCCTGCTCGACGCAAGGATCGACACCAGGTGCAGCAGGGTCTGCATGATCGCGATGCCCGCGAGCACCGCGACGCCCAGCCTGGTGAAGAACAGGTCCCCCTTGGCCATATCGGTCATGTCCAAGATCGCCACGAACAGGATGACCAGCGACGCCTCCACGCCGCCAACCAGGCGGTGGAACTTCAGCGCCGCCGCCGCCTTGCGGGCCAGCGCGATCCCCGAGGAGCGCGGAGTGGCGGCCTCGTCCTTGACCGCGGGCAGCCCGCTGCGCGCCCTGGCCACGTCCACCAGGTCGGTCTCGGCCTTGATCAAAATCGCGCCGAGCGCCGCCAAGGTGCCGAGGAAGGCCCACATCCAGTTCGTCGAGTCACCTTCCTGGTGGAAGACGTCGGCCGCCCGGACACCAAAGCCGACCAGCAGGGCCGCCTCGCACAGGTAGTGGCCGACCCGGTCCAGGTAGACGCCGGTGATCGAGGTCTGCCCCCGCCAGCGGGCGACCTCGCCATCCACGCAGTCGAGCAGCAGGTAGAGCTGGATGAGGACGACGCCAAGCACTGCCCCGGTCAGGCCAGGCACCAAGAGCGCCGCGCCGGCCAGGAAGCCAGCGACCACCATCAGGTGGGTGAGCTGGTTGGGCGTGATCCTGGTGTTGACCAGGTACGGGTCGCACCGCAGCGAGATCTCTCGCATGTACAGGCGTCCGGCCCAGTGCTCACCGCTGCGCCGGTCCTTCACGCCCTCGGGGTGAACGACTGGACGGAGTTCAGCTACTGACGGTTTTGGCATAGTCGGCGTATGCGTCCCTGATCGCTTCGGTGGAGAGCCCCAGGTGCTCCAAGATCGTGTAGCGCCCTGGGCGGGTCTGCGGCGCGTACTCCACCGCCGTGACGAATTCGTCGACGGTGAAGCCTATTTCGCTGGGCAGCACGGGCAGCCCGTGCCGCTTGAGCACATCGACCATGAGGGCCGACATCTCGTGATCGCCCCTGAGATACGTCGCGAAGGCGGCGCCGAGGCCGCACTGCTCGCCGTGCGAGGCGGCGCGCTTGGGGTAGAGCAGGTCGAACGCGTGGTTGATCTCATGGCAGGCGCCGGATGCAGGGCGGCTGTCGCCGGCCACCGACATCGAGATCCCGGTCAGCACCAGGCCCTCGGCCAACACCGTCAAAAACTCGTCGTCGCCGCAGCCGCCGGGGTGCCGCAGCACCGCATGGCCGGCTTGGCGGGCCATCGCGGCGGCCAGGCCGTCGATCTGCTCGCCGGTCTCGCGGTGCGAAAGCTCCCAGTCCGCGACCGCGGAGATGTTGGAGATCACATCGCCGACGCCCGAGCGGACGAAGCGGATCGGCGCCTCCCTGATCACATCCAGGTCGATGACGATGGCGATCGGATTGGGCACACCGTAGGAGCCACGCCCCGCATCGTTGTCGAGCGTGGCGACCGGCGAGCACAGGCCGTCGTGCGAGAGGTTCGTGGCGACGGCGACCAGGGGCAGCCCGATCCGTGCCGCGGCGAACTTCGCGCAGTCGATGATCTTGCCGCCGCCCATGCCGACGACCGCGTCGTAGCGCCCCGACTTCATGGCGTCAGCGAGCTTGATCGCGTCATCGAGGGTGCCGCCGCCGACCTCGTACCAGGAGGCACCGGGCAGCGCGGGGGCGAGGCGCTCACGCAGCGCCGCCCCGGAGCCGCCGCTGATGGCGATGGCGAGCTTGCCCGACGCGGAGATCCGCTGATCGACCAGGAGACCTGCCAGGTCGTCCAGGGCGCCCGACCTGATATCGACGACGACCGGCGAGGGGATGAGCCGGGTCAGTACTGGCACGCGATCTCCCGTCCCTTGGCGAGGTCGTCGTGGTTGTCGATCTCGACCCACTTGACGTCGCCGATCGGGGCCGTGTCGATGGTGAAACCGCGGTTGACCAGCTCCTGGTACCCGTCCTCGTAGTAGAGGTCGGGGTCGCGCTCGAAGGTGGTCTTGAGCGCGTCGGCCAGTTCCTCGGCCGCCTCCGGCTCGATCAGCGTGAGACCGATGTACTCACCGGTCGCCGCGGCCGGGTCCATCAGCTTGGTGATCTTGCGGACGCCCTTGGCGGGGTCAGCGACGACCTTCATCTCCTCGTCGGCCAGCTGCTTGACCGTGTCGAGCGCCAGAATGATCTTCTGGCCCTTGCCGCGTGCGGCGAGCAGCGACTTCTCCACCGAGACCGGGTGAACGGTGTCGCCGTTGGCCAGGATGGCGCCCTGCTTCAGCACCTCACGGGCACACCACAGGGAGTAGGCGTTGTTCCACTCCTCGGCCTTGTCGTTGTCGATGAGGGTGAGGGTGACGCCGTACTTACGCTCCAGCGCTTCCTTGCGCTCGTACACCGCTTCCTTGCGGTACCCCACGACGACGGCGACGTCGGTGAGACCCACCTCGGCGAAGTTGCCCAACGTGAGGTCGAGCACGGTGGTCGTGCCCTCCCCCGCGGGGTCCACTGGCACCAGGGCCTTGGGCAGGGTGTCGGTGTAGGGGCGCAAACGCCGTCCGGCGCCGGCCGCCAGCACGAGGCCAATCATGCGGGTTCTCCTGATTCGTCGTGTACAGCGGGTGCTCCGGAGGAGACCCAAAAACGGATGCTCTCGATGAGCACCGCAAGCGCCAGGGCTAGTGCGAGTGCCGTCAACGCGAGGGTGAAACCAGTACCGTGCAGCAGGGCTGCGACGACCGTGACCACCAGGACGCGTCCCTCGTGCCCGCCGGTCATCCGCACCAGCCAGTGCGGCGGCGCGCCGGTGCCGCCGCGAATGCGGTAGACCGTGTCGTAGTGATGGTAGGCGACGGCGGCCACCAGCCCGAAAGCAGCGGGCAACGCTCCGTTCACCTCCGAGCGAGCGGCAAGCACCAGGACGGTGAGGTATTCCGCCGCTCGGAACAGCGGTGGGACCAGCCAGTCAAGCGCGCCCTTGAGGGGCCGGGCGACGGCGCGGCCTGCGCAGATCACATAGATCGCGGCGCCAAGCACCGGCCACCAGGCGCCCGGCTCACCCACCCACACCGAGGCGATCAGCGCCGCGGTGCCCACCACCGCGAAGAGCGGGGCGGCAAATGACATAGCAGGCGCATGGGGCGCAAGGGGTGCAGACGGGGGTGAAGCGCGGTGGGCGGAGCCCTTGCCGATCGCCTCGGCCAGCGGCCCTGAGTCGGCGAGGTGGGCGAGCGCGGTGGCGGCCCGGTCGGTCCGCACCGCGGCCCGGGTCAGCGAGCGTAGGACCCGGCCCGCCGTGGTGTAGCAGGCGGCCAGGGCGCAGCCGATGAGCAGCGCGTAGAAGGTGATACGGGGCGTGGTCAGCGCGGTGAGCACGGCGATCATGGCCCAGCGTTCACCGATCGGCAGCACGACCATGCGGCGGGCCCACACCGTCCAGCCGACGCTGTTGAGCCGATCGGAGAGTGCGGCGGTGGGGCTGGAGTTGCCGGTGGCGTCGTGGTTGGCCTCGTTGAAGGAGAAGTCCACGACATGGCGGCAGGTCTGGAGCACCATGGCCGCAAGAGCCAGCGTCCACACGTCATCGCTGCCGCCGCCGCGTGCGGCGCCGATCGCCAGGCCCGCGTAGTACGCGTACTCCTTGGCCCGGTCGAAGGTGGCGTCGAGCCAGGCGCCCAGTGTGGAGTACTGGAGCGAGTAGCGGGCGAGTTGGCCGTCGGTGCAGTCCAGTACGAAGGAGGCGATGAGCAAGATGCCTGCGGCGACGAAGCCGGGCCGGGTGCCGGTGGCCGCGCACCCCGCCGCGATGAGCGCGGTGAGCAGCGAGGCGGTGGTGACCTGGTTGGGGGTCAGCCCCCTGCGGGCACACCAGCGGGCGATGTAGCGGGAGTAGGGGCTGATGAAGAAGGTGGTGACGAAGCCGTCGCGGGCCTTGACGGCGCTCCGCAGCCGCACCTTCTCCTCATCGACGTCCGCGATGGCGGCCCTAGCCCGGGCATGTGCCGTGGCATCGGCAGGCACGGCAGCCACCAGCACGCCCAACTCGGGCCGCTGTACGACGATGCCGTCAGCGATCAGATCGTCCGCCACCAGATCCGGCAGATTGGCAGCAGCCACGTCGCAGGAGTGGGCAGAACCAACCGATGCGCGGGCGTGCACGGCGCGAGCCAGCGCGCCGCTGGCCTCGGCCTGGACGGTGAGGGCGCCGGTCACAGCGGCGGCGGGAAAGCGTGGGTCGGTCAGGGCCAGGCGCAGCGCGTGCAGATGGCCGGTGAAGCGGCTGTCCACCAGCGCGACGCGCTGATGCGCCGGGGCGGCAGTCAGTTCGCGGGCAGCATCGGCGGCATCGGCCGCCGGGCGGACATCAAAGCCGAGCCTCCGCAGGTCGTCCTCAACGGACGAGCCGACGACCGGCGGACCGGTCACAATGGCGATCGACAGACGAACTCACTCCTTGGCAACTGGCGTGGCCGCGCCGGTTCATGGCCGATTCATGGCCAGTTCAGGGCATGTCCGGGTACCGGTCGCGACCTGCTCCGACCTGGTGGCGGCGGACAGCACGTCGGCAGAGGTTATCGGATCACCGGAGGCGACCGTTCACCGCACATTCACCTCGCGATCCGATGAACGACGGCTCGGCCTGCCGCGATCATCATGGTCGATGGCCGCCATCCACGACAAACGCCGGCCCGCTCAAGCGGACGAATTCCGGTCGGTAAGGTGCGGTCATGATGTGGCTGATCACCGGCGGTGCCGGATATATCGGGGCGCATGTCGTACGGGCCATGCGCGAAGCCGGTGAGCGCGTGGTGGTCCTGGACGACCTGACGAGCGGCGTCGCCAGCCGGCTGCCCCATGACGTTCCACTGGTGCGCGGGTCGGTCCTTGACCGGGCCCTGGTGGACCGGGTGCTTACGGAGCACGAGGTGAGCGGCGTGGTGCACCTGGCCGCGCGCAAGCAGGTCGGGGAGTCCGTCGAGCAGCCGATCCGCTACTACGAGGAAAACGTGCACGGGCTGGCCGTGCTGCTTGGCGCGGTGACCGCCGCAGACGTACGAGCCTTTGTGTTCTCCTCGTCCGCGGCCGTCTACGGCATGCCCGACGTGGACCTGGTCACCGAGGACACCCCGTGTTTGCCGATGAATCCGTACGGCGAGACCAAGCTGGCCGGCGAGTGGCTGGTACGGGCCGCAGGGCGGGCACACGGCCTCTCCACGGCCTGCCTGCGCTACTTCAACGTGGCCGGAAGCGCCAGCCCCGAACTCGCCGACACCGGCGTGTTCAACATCATCCCGATGTTCTTCGACAAGGTCACCGAGGGCCAGGCCCCGCTGATCTTCGGTGACGACTATGCGACGCCGGACGGAAGCTGCGTACGGGACTACGTCCACGTGGCCGACCTGGCCGATGCGCATCTGGCCGCCGCCCGCTGGCTGGCTGGGCCGACTGGGCCGGCTGGGTCGGCTGGGCCGCGCGATCTCACCGTGAACGTCGGCACGGGTCAGGGGGTATCCGTACGCGAGATGGCCGAATTGGTCGCAGACGTCACGGGCCACGGTGGCCCGATCGCCGAGGTGGCGCCGCGCCGCGCCGGAGACCCGGCGCGCGTGGTGGCCTCCGCGGAGCGGATCACCCGAGAACTCGGCTGGTCGGCCCGGTACGACGTGCGCGCAATGGTCACATCCGCCTGGCAGGGCTGGCTGCACCACCAGGCCACATCCCGCTGAGCCGCGCCCGCGCCGGACGCGCCCCGGCCAGCCCGCAAGCGCACGCCGTACGCGGCGTTCCGCTACCCGCCGTACATGCCAAGAGGCAATTCATCACCGCAGGTCACAGCACATGACAACGGTATTCAGCGCCGCGTTGCAAAGACCCCCCGCCCCACCGTTCACTGAGATCGGCGCCGACATGCGGCGGCCGGTCTGAGTCCACTGTGGAGGCACTTCATGGGCGCTGGGCACGATCACGGACACTCCCACGGGGCCCCGCCCGCCGGGGCCACGGGCACTGCCGCCGCCGCCTACCAAGGGCGGCTGCGGATCGCGCTGGGCATCACGCTCATGGTGATGGTCCTGGAGATCGTGGGCGGCCTGGTCGCCGGTTCGCTGGCACTGCTCGCGGACGCCGGACACATGGCCACGGACGCGGTCGGCCTGGCCATGGCGCTGCTCGCCATCCACTTCGCCAACCGGCCCCCGAGCGTGCGCCGCACCTACGGGTACGCCAGGGCCGAGATCTTGGCCGCGCTCGCCAACTGTCTACTACTGCTCGGTGTCGGCGGTTACATCCTGTACGAGGCAGTCGATCGGTTCCTCACCCCGGCCGAGACCGAGGGCGGGCTGACCATCGTGTTCGGCGCGATCGGCCTGGTCGCGAACGTGATCTCGCTCTCGTTGCTGCTGCGCGGCCAGCGCGACAGCCTCAATGTGCGCGGTGCCTACCTTGAGGTATTGGCGGATGCGCTGGGTTCGGTGGCGGTATTGGTGTCGGCCGCGGTGATCATGGCAACGGGCTGGCAGGCCGCCGACCCGATCGCCTCGCTGGTGATCGGCCTGATGATCGTTCCGCGTACCTGGAAGCTGCTGCGCGAGACGCTGAATGTGCTGCTTGAGTCCGCGCCCACGGACGTGGACATGGAGGAAGTACGCCGTCACATCCTGGCGTTGCCCGGGGTTGAGGGCCTACACGATCTGCATGTGTGGACGATCACCTCGGGGATGCCCGTTCTCTCCGCACATGTAGTAGTAAGCCAGGAAGTAGTGGACTCGGTCGGTCACGAAAGGTTGCTGCACGAGTTGCAGGGCTGCCTGGGTGAGCACTTCGATGTGGATCACTGCACGTTTCAGCTTGAGCCCGGCGGACATGCCGCGCACGAGGCAAAGTTGTGCCACTGACGTGCACCCCTGTCATACGGCAGACTGGATCACCGAAGCCCGACGACGAGGATGGACATGCCGACGACACCCACCAACGGCCGCTCCACCGACAGCGCGGCGGCATCCGTGCCCGACCCCGCTGCTCAACCGATCATGCTTGAACTGGTCGATGAGGACGGCAATACGATCGGCACCGCGGAAAAGCTGTCCGCTCATCAAGCGCCCGGCCAACTGCACCGCGCCTTCTCCGTCTTCCTTTTCGATGACCGCGGACGCCTGCTGCTCCAGCAGCGCGCGCTGAGCAAGTACCACTCCCCCGGCGTCTGGTCGAACACCTGCTGTGGCCATCCGTATCCGGACGAGCCCCCGTTCGTCGCCGCCGCACGACGCACCGGCGAGGAGTTGGGCGCGGCACCTATCTTGCTGCGCGAGGCGGGCAGGGTGCGCTACAACCACCCGGACCCCGCCTCTGGTTTGGTGGAGCAGGAGTACAACCACCTGTTCGCTGGGCTGATCGGGACCGCGTTGCGGCCCGACCCCGAGGAGATCGCCGAGACGGCGTTCGTCACGCCGGACGAGCTCGACGCGTTGCGTGCGGAGCGAACGTTCTCGGCATGGTTCATGGACGTCCTTGACACCGCGCGGCCGGCGATCCGCGAGGTCACGGGCCCGGCGGCAGGCTGGTAGGAAAGAGCGGCAGCGCGGCCCACACGACCTTGCCACCGCTTGCGGTGTGCTCGACGTCGTAGCTCCCGCCGACCTCGTCGGCGACCGCCTTCACCAAGAGAAGTCCCCGCCCGCCGGTTTGGCCCTGGTCAGCGACCAGGGCCTTCGGTCGGTAAGGGTGGTTGTCCTCGACGGCGACCTTCACCCACTCCGGGGCGATGGAGACCTCGACCGCGATCTCGGGCGACAGCACCGCCGCGTGCTTGACGGCGTTGGTGACCAGTTCGGAGACGATCAGCAGCAGGGAGTGCACCATGTCGCCCGCGACCGGCACGCACTGATTCTTGAGCAGGTCGCGCACCGCGTGCCGGGCCTGCGGAACGGCGGCCTCCTCGGCCTTGGCCGTGAACCGCCAGTTCCCTTCGTAGGCGATCGTTCTCCGGGGCGGGGCCTGTCCAGACCCAGGCGGGACGCTCCCGAGGATTTCCATGTCCGATACCCACCTATCGCCGCAGCCCGACACTCGTGAAGAGTGTTGGGAATGTAGGGGTCCATACCGACCAACTGAACAGAAGTCAGCACTTATCGACCCCTTTTGACCGGGTAGGGGCGTCGTAATTATTCGCGCGACATATCTTGTTCGCCCACCGCGGCACCGCGGGGGAAGCGTCGATCGGCTCCCGGGGAAAACACCCCTGCCGTGATGCCACCCGCCGGAACCCCGGATGACCTGGCAGCCCACCGAAGCGACCGCGCGGCGAGCGCGGCGAGCACTCGGGGCGCGGCGAACACAGCGAGCGCGGCGCCGCATACGTACGGCATACGGACGCCATGCCGACCCGGCCAGCGAAGGCGAGCCCCGCGTCGAGCGGAACGAGCGGATCAAGCAGGCGAGCACCCGCGAATTCAAGCCGAGCCGGGCACGGTACCCACTGCCCCCACTCGTCCGGGTGGTCCCGGCGCCATCGGCGGTTCCGGCGCCCTCCTACGGGTTCGCTGTGCGACTGCCGCCACCTGCGCCGACTCATGCTCGCCCCCTCGCCTCCACCTGCGCGAATCGCCCCTTTCCCGGTCGAGTGGGCTTTTCATCCCGTGACCAGACGAGGAAGGAGTGATCTCTTCCACTCAGCAGACGATGCGATCTTCGCCGTTCGCTTCCGGCCACCCCGATACGATCCGCGCATGGAGCCTTGCCTGCTGTATTCGGTCACCGACGGCATCGCGACCGTCATGATCCACAATCCCGCCAAGCGCAATGCGATGACCTACGACATGTGGCGCGAACTGCCTCCCCTACTCGACAAGCTCACGGTCGATCGCCATGTGCGCGCCCTGGTGTTGACCGGCGACGGCGACACCTTTTGCGCGGGTGCGGACATCGGCTCCCTGATCGAGCGCGGCGAGGAGTCACAGGGCCTCGCAGTGACGGCCGAGGAGGCACTGGCGGCGTTTCCCAAGCCCACACTCGCTGCGGTACGCGGCTACTGCGTGGGAGGCGGCTGCCAGCTGGCCGCCGCGTGTGACCTGCGATTCGCCACCGACGACAGCGCGTTTGGCATCACCCCGGCGAAGCTGGGCATCGTCTACCCGGCCTCGTCCACGGCGCGCCTGGTGAGTTTGGTGGGGCCGGCGACCGCGAAGTATCTACTCTTCTCAGCGGAGTTGATCAACGCCGAGCGGGCGCATCTACGCGGTCTGGTGGACGAGGTCTTGCGGCCAGCCGAGTTCGACCAGGAGGTCGCCCACTTCGCCCGCGTCCTGGCCTCCCGCTCGCAGCTCACCCAGGCCGCCGCGAAGGAGTTCACGGCGGGTCCTGTCGCTCGGGCACGCGTCGCGTACTGGGCCGAACAGGCCCGCACCAGCGATGACACAAGCGAGGGCGTCACGGCGTTCTTGGAGCGCCGGGCGCCACGCTTCAGTTGGACGCTGCCGGCTGGCTGAAATCAAGGGGCGCGAGCGCTCGGTGCCCGACGCCCCAGGGCCCAGGCAGCCGGCTGGGAAAGAACGTCGAAACGGCGCGCCACGAAAGGGGAAACGGCCGCGCACGGCCCCGGCCCGGGGTTATGGTCACAGGTTCCACAACAGGCTACCTATGGGTAACGTGCCGGCATGACCTCACTGCCCGAGCGCGCCGGACGGCGCTGCCACAACGTTCTCAATCCTCTGCACTCCAGCGTCTACTTCGCCCCGGAGTTCACCGAGGAGCTGGGGCGCCTCGGCGCCAAGAACGGCGCCGCGTACCTCGCCGGTCGGGCCGCGCCCCTGGGCCGGGTGAGCGCGGGCACGGTCACCGCGACCTTCTACAACTTCAAGCATGAGTTGGTCGCCCAGCACATCCCCGCCGTATGGGACGTAGTGAGCCCCGAAGCCGCCATCGCGGCCCGCCTTGCGGTGGCCGACCGGATGCTGCGCCGCCTGCTCGGCGTGGAGGCCGTCGCAGCACAGGAGATGACCGAGGCCGCCACACTCGCCCTGCGCGCCGCCGAGGCGTGCTCCCGCTTCGCCCGTCCGCTCTACGCGGCGCACGCCGACCTCGCCGTCCCGCAGGAGCCTCACCTGGCCTTGTGGCATGCCGCGACCTTGTTGCGCGAGCACCGCGGCGACGGCCACCTGACCCTGCTCGTCAACGCCGAGCTCGATGGCCTTGAGGCGTTGGTGACACACGCCGCCAGCGGGCACGGCCTCTCCCCTGCGTGGACGCGTAAGACCCGCGGTTGGTCCGATGAGGAGTGGGCGGCGGCCCAAGAGCGACTGCGCGAGCGCGGTCTGATGGCCGCCGATGGCGAGCTGACGCAGGCAGGGGCCGAACTGCGCAAGGAACTGGAGCACGAGACCGACCGGCTGGACCGGGCGCCGTACGAGCACCTGGGCACGGCAGGCGTGGAGCGGCTGACGGAGCTGGGCACGGCGTTCACGACGGCCGCCCTGGCCGCGGGCGCCTTCCCTGCCGACCTCTTCGGCAAGGGCTGAGCCCACCGCGACCAGACGAGGTGTGCCCTGCCGCGCACGCGGCAGGGCCCCACCCCCGCATCTTCGGCTGCCTTTTAGGCACCCTCCTTTCGCTTTCAGACACCCCTCCTTTCAGGCGCGCCCTCGCCAGCTCGCTGATTGCGCGACGGCGCATGCGCGGTGGCACGCCGTCGTGAATTGCCCAGCGCGGCGGCGGGTTCGCGCCCCCTGTACCGCGCTCCCCCATCACCCGCTGTGGCACCCCCACCGCCCGCTGCGGCACCCCCACCGCCCGCTGCGGCACCCCCACCACCCGCTGCGGCACCCCCACCACCCGCTGCGACCGCGGGGCGTCACACCCTGCGAGACCACGGCCGCCCTCGCCGACAGCGCTGAACCCGCGAGATGACGAACACGGCGGCACTTTCACCGGCGAGCGAGTGCCCTTCGCGTATCGCGACAGGCAACCGCCGATGCCACTTGGAGCCCGTTAGAGCAAAAAGCTATACCGGATGAGAGTGGTAGGTATTGGACGAGTTTGCCCGCGCAGTGTGAAGGTGAACCCATTCCGCTCAGCGTCGCACCGCGCCCAGCACGTCCAGGCCGGTTTTCTCGATGCCTGACACAGTTCCCTTAAGCGATCGCCGCTGCCATAAAAAGCCATGCCGGTGTTTTCGCGATATCGCATTGCGTGAGAGGTGTACCGTGACCTTGCAGGGTCAACGCCAGCGCCAGTTACTCATTCTCATCTTGCTGTGTACGACACAGTTCGTCGCCATTCTCGACTTCTCCATCACCACCGTCCCACTACCGGACATCCAAGAAGACCTGGGATTTAGCTCCGGCGGTATCCAGTGGGTCGTCAACGCCTACGGTGTAGCGATTGCGGGTTTCCTTCTGCTCGGCGGCCGGGCCGCCGACATCATGGGTCGCAGGCGCGTATTCATCGCCGGCCTGATTGTCTTCACCATCGCATCGCTGGTCGGTGGATTCGCCTCCACCCCGGCCATGCTCATCATCACCAGAGCCCTGCAAGGATGTGGCGCGGCCCTGTTCTCGCCGGCCGCGTTCTCCCTGTTGACGACCACCTATCCGCCGGGGAAGGAACGCAATCGGGCCCTGGGAGCGTGGGCCGCCGTCGCAGCAAGCGGGTTGGCCGCCGGAGTCATCCTCGGCGGCTTCGTCACCGACGTACTGGGGTGGCGATGGGTGCTGTGGCTCAATGTCCCCATCGGCATCGTTGTGGTGTTGCTCGCCCGCGTGCTGCCGGAGGGGCGGCCTACGGAGCGGTCGAAGACCGCACAGCTGGATGTGACCGGAGCGCTGCTGGTGGCCGGCGGCCTCGTCACCTTGATCTATGCCTTCGCGAACAGTGAGCATGTCGGTTTGGGAGACCCGGTCACCTTCGCCCTGATCGCAGTGGCAGTAGCGCTGCTCGCGGCATTCCTTTGGGTCGAGTCCAAGGTGGTCGATCCGCTGGTGCCTTTGGGGCTGTTCCGTACGCGTTCGGTCGGCGGGGCCAACGTGATATCGCTGCTGGCCAATATGGGGCTAGGTCCGACCTTCATCATTGCCGCGCTACACATGCAACTGGTCCTTGGTTTCACGCCCATTGAGACCGGCCTCGGACTGCTCCCCATGGCCGCCGCCTTCTTGGTGTTCAGTGCGTGGGTCGGGCCGACGCTAGTTGCCCGGCTCGGCACCAAGCCGGTCATTATTGTGGGAATGACGGTCTTCACGATCGGCCTGGCGCTCCTTGGTTTCTCACTGTCCGATGACGGGTCGTGGGCGGCGTCGGTCTTGCCGGGTGCGCTGCTCGCCGGGGTGGGGTACGGGGTCGCCTTCCCGGCGTGGACCGTCGCGGGAGTCGAAGACGTCGAACCCGAGGACCACGGTCTGGCCGGCGGGATGCTGACCACGACCCAAGAGGTCGGGTCCGCGATCGGGTTGGCCGTGGGATTGGCGGTGGCCGCCGCCGCGGTGAACGCCGACCATTCAGCGGCCGAAGGCTACGGCCTGGCCGTGCTCACGGCCGCCGTCCTGGTAGCCATCGGCGTCGTGGTGTCCGCTGCCGTCCTGCCCAACCGCGGCGCAGACGCGGCTCCGAGCGCCGAACCTGTTCCCGAGGCCGTCCCCGCCAAGGCCGAGTGACGCATTGCCATCCGGGCTCGCACGGCTGGTGTCCCCCGCCATGTCCCACCATGTCCCTGCTATGTCTCCGCTATGTCCCCGCGAGGGTGCCCGCCGTGCGGCGGCGCCCGGTCCTCAGCTTCGGCCGCGGTCGTCTTCCGCACCACACATCCGCTGCGGACACAGCGAACCAACTACATCCCAAGGATTCCCATGTCGCTACACGTTCCCATTGCTCACGCTGCGAAAGCGCGCGTGATTCCCGCTCACCAACTGAGTGAAAAGGATATGTTGTGGGCATTCCTTGAATTTGCCAGGGCGACGGTGATCGCGAAGGTGGCCGGTCTTGGAGACCAGGAACTGAGGCAACCGCATGTCCCGTCCGGGATCTCGCTGGGCGGTATTCTCAAGCATTTGGTGACCGGTGAGAACCACTGGTTCGCCAATGTTCTGGGCGGACGTGAACTTCCCATGCCGTTCAGCGTAAACGCGCCTGACGGCGACTGGTGGTTGGACGCCGAAGAAGGACCGGAACAGCTGGTGACCTCTTATCAAGCCGCCTGCAACACCAGTAACACCGTCATTGCCTCGCTGCCACTGGACAGCACAGGCAAGCAGCGGGACAGCGACTACACACTGCGCTGGGCACTGTGTCACCTCATCGCGGAGACGAACCGGCATGCGGGACACGCGGATCTACTCCGCGAGCTGACTGACGGCGCTCGCGGCTGGTAATCCGTCCTTGGGGACGTCCGCGCTCCACCGAGCAGTCGCGCACCGCTTCGGCGCCGGCCCGCTGGTCAGCGCGGCTCATCGGGCCTGTGGTCGGGCCCTTCGCCGTTGCCACGGGGGCTGGCCGGGCTGATCAAGGGGCGTGGCGTGCGCGATGTACAGTCATCGCTCATGACAGTTGACCTACGGCAGTTCCGCTACTTCATAGGCGTCGCCGAGGAAGGCAACTTCACCAGGGCGTCCGGTCGGCTCAACGTCGCCCAGCCGTCTCTTTCCCGACAGGTGCAGCAACTCGAACGCGAACTCGGCCTGCAACTACTGATTCGGCACCCGCACGGCGTCTCCCTGAGCGCAGCGGGTGCCGAATTCCTGGTGCACGCGCGTGCCGCCGTAGAGGCCTTCGATGCCGCGGTCAATGCTGCCAGGCTCGCCAGTGAGGGCAAGAGCGGTCATCTCACGGTGGGCTTTGTGGTGGCCGCCGGACTCGAATACGTGCCGATCATTCTGCAAACGTTCCGTAAGCAAGTTCCCGATGTCAAGGTCGAGGTGCGGGAGTTCAACTTCACCGACACCTCAGCCGGCTTGGCGGATCAGGTCACGGATGCCGCTTTCGTGCGGCTCCCGATCGACACGGTCGGCCTCGAACATGTCGTGCTAGCCCACGAAGAGTTGGTCGCCGCCATGCCGATCAATCACCGGTTCGCGCAGAATGACGAGATCAGCGTCGCCGACCTGCTCGACGAACCGCTCATCACCTCGCCCGTCGCCGGGTCGTGGCGAGACTTCTGGTTGTTCAACGACCGGCGAGCTGGCCGCCCCGCGGTCATCGGCGCCGAAGCCAGCACGTTCGAAAGCGAGTTGCAGGCCGTCGCGGCAGGACACGGCATCAGCATCACCACCGAGGGCGCGCGCCGCTTCTACAACCGGCCAGACCTGGCGTTCGTCAACATCAGCGACGCCCCGGTGTCCACCATCGCCCTCGCCTGGCGCTCGGACAGCGTCTCTCCCGCGCTGCGACGATTCGTCACCGTCGCCCAGGAGGCCATCGGCCCGGCCGCGGCGCATCGGCGCCGATAAGCCAAGGTTTACGAAGCCGCCCAGGGTTTTCGAAGCCACCGAGCGCCGCGTCGTGACCGACAGCGGGTGAGCGTGCGCCAAGAGCGCGCAGGGGCCGCGGCGCCCGGGTGCCGGTGCTGCCGCGGCCAACCCTCCCCACGGCGCCGCATGGCGCTGAGTGAGGAGCGGGCAGCGGCCCTGTGGCCCACCGTCAACGGCGTCTTCGGCGCGTTCCATGGGGACGACGTAGATCTCCTGCGCGGAGCCATCGACGGAGCGGTCGGCGGGCAGGCTCGCCGGCCACCTCATCGCCACCTCGGCCGTTTTTCGCGCTGTACCTCAGCAAAGCTCAACGAAGCTCAACGAATGCACCACCATCGGAATTCATATCGACGGCTACCACCGATCGCTAAGCCAGTTTACCTTCGCCCCGAGCGCATGCGAAATACGCTGCGCGTATTGCCTCATGCCAAAACGCTATACCGAACTGCCTGGAATTTCGGTGAAGAGTGTCTGGTAGCTTCGCGGTAAGACAAACGCTGTACCGGGAAGTAGGTGCATTCGGGATGGGTTTACTAGACGAGCATCCGGGCTTTCGGAAGATGTTCGCTCCCGGCCAGTTGACGGTCGGTCTGTTCTTGCCGCTGTGGCCCTATACCGGAGACATGTCCGCAATGGCGGGCCAGGGCGGTGCGGTGCGGCTTGCCGACCAATCCGGGTTCGCGGCCATTTGGGTGCGGGACGTTCCGCTGTTCGACCCGGGGTTCGGTGACGTCGGGCAGGTCTTCGACCCGTGGACCTATCTGGCGTGGCTGGCCGCTCAGACGCGTAACGCCACACTGGCCGCAGGCAGCGCGATCTTCACCCTGCGGCACCCGATCGACCTGGCGAAGCAGGCGGCGTCGATCGACCAGTTGTCGGGAGGTCGGTTGGTGCTGGGCGCGGCCTCCGGTGACCGGCCGGTGGAATTCCCGGCATACGGCATCGACTTCGCGTCTCGGGGCGAGCGCTACCGGCAAGCCGTGGACATGTTCCGTACGCTCTTGGAGACGGTGCAGCCCACCGTGTCCTCCCCGCTCGGTCAGATGCAGGGCCCGGACCTTCTCCCCAAGCCGGTCAGCCGGCGCGTTCCGTTGCTGGTCACCGGCTCCTCTCAGCAGACGCCGCAGTGGATCGCGGACCACGCGGATGGCTGGCTGGTGTATCCCGGGGGCACGGCGACGCCTGAGGGCCCTCGCGCGCTCGGGGCGAAGGCCGCCGCCTGGCGCAAGCTGATCCCCGACGGGCAGTTCAAGCCGGTCGCTACCAACGAGTGGATCGACCTGGTCGAGGACCGGCACCACCGACCGACCCCGCTGCGCGGTGGTTTTGTGCTGCGGACCGGGACCGATGGGCTGGTGGAGCTGTTGCGGCGCTGGCAGGAGGCCGGGGTCAATCACGCGGCGCTCGGTGTGCAGCACGGCCAGCGTCCGGCCGCGGAGGTGGTGGCCCAGTTGGCCGAGGAAGTGGTGCCGCACTTCCCGGCCCTGTCCGGGCCGCTGCCGAGGGACTCGGCATGGTGATGGTGCGATGAGCCGTGGTAGCGAGGATCTGCCCGCTGTTGTCGGACCGTTGGCGTTGGGCGGTTACGGCAATGGCGCAATGGCCGTGTGTGCATTCGCCAGCACGGCCGCAGGCCTGTTCGGTCCGCTGGATATGCCGGGGATGCCGACCGCATCTCGCGACAAAGCGTCAGCCACGGCGGCAACATCGCGCGCGTATGCCGCGGTTAAGCCCCATCGCCATCGATGTGCCTCAGTTCGGCATCCCGGTGCAGCGGCGGCGCGCGGTTGTAGTTTGCGGTGCGCGGGAGACTCCCCAAGCGGCTTTAGCGGCCCCTCGAAAAACTCTTGACATGGTGGGTGAGTGATGACTTTCGATGCTTCTGCCGACATGACACACGCAAGGCCCGTCGAGCCGAGTCCATTGGATATTTCCTCGCAGCAGGTGGAAAACCTGCTGCACACCGCCGTTACTCTGGTGCGCAAGCATGCGGGGAGTGTGGCTGAAGGGCCGGTGGCACCCAAGTCGTTCGACAGCGACGAGATACGCACCTGGCTCGGTAGCTATGACTTCACTGCCGGCAACGCCGCCGATGAGGTGCTCGCCGACGTCGCTGCCGGGTTGGCACGGTGGGGTGTCCACACCACGCATCCCCGCTACTTCGGATTGTTCAATCCGACGCCCACCTGGTGGGGCGTTGCCGGTGAGCTCCTGACCGCGGCGTTCAATCCGCAACTCGCCGCGTACAGCCATGCGCCCGCGGCGGTGGAGATCGAACAACACGTACTGCGTTACCTGGCAGCCAGGCTCGGGCTGCCCTCCTCGGTGGCCGGTAGCTTCACCACCGGCGGCGCCGAGGCGAATCTGAGCGCGGTGGTAGTGGCGCTCACTCGGGCCTTCCCTGACTACGCCGACCGCGGTCTGGCCGCCGCGCCTGGTCCGCCCGTGCTGTACGCGTCGGCGGAATGCCATCTGGCCTGGTTGAAGATCGCGCACATGACCGGCCTCGGCCGCGACGCGGTGCGCTTGGTTCCCGTCGATAGCAGTTACCGCATGGACATCAGCGAACTCCGCAGGCTCTACGCGGAGGATGTCGCCGCCGGGCGGGTGCCCTTCTTGCTGATCGGCACGTCCGGCACCACTGGTGGCGGCGCGCTCGACCCGCTACCCGAGTTGGCCTCCTGCGCGGCCGAGTGGGGACTGCACCTGCACGTCGATGCGGCATGGGCGGGAGCCGTCGCCTTCTCGGACCGGTTGCGGCCGTTGCTGGCCGGGGTGGAATCCGCGGACAGTGTCACCGTGGACGCGCACAAATGGATGTCCGCGCCGATGGGCGCCGGCATGTTCCTGAGTAGGCATCCGCAGGCGGTCGCGGAAAGTTTCCGCGTCAGCACCTCCTACATGCCCGCGGATACGGTCGGCAGTGACCCGTACACCAACAGCATGCAGTGGTCGCGCAGGCTGATCGGGCTCAAGGTCTTCATCGGACTGGCCGTGACGGGCCAGGCCGGTTACGGGACGCAGGTGGAACGCGACAGCGCCCTGGGCGAACTGGTGGCCCAGCGGACGGCCGAGCGCGGCTGGCGACGGATCAACGACACTCCCCTGCCTGTGGTGTGCGTGGTGGATGAGGCTGCGGATGTCCTTAGCCCGGCGGCGAGTTGGGCCTGGCACTGTGCCGTTGCGGCCAACGTGGTCGAGAGCGGGCAGGCGTGGCTCAGCCCCGTGCGACTGGCCGGGCGCGCCGCGCTGCGCGTGTGCATCACCAGCTACCGCACCGGAGTGGCCGATGTGGCCGCTTTGGTGGATGAGTTGGACAAGGCGCGTGCCAGGGTCGGGGCGCCGGCCTAGGGGCAACCGGGCGGCGGCGCGGCGGGCGACCGTCGCCGAACGCGTCTCGGCCTCGCAGCGCGGGGGTTCAACGCGAGGCCGCCCGACGCTCGTCCACCGTCTGACGCTCGGGTGTGCGGATGACGCTCGGGTGTGCGGGCGCCGGTGGCACGCCGGCTAGCCGGCGCAGCATGGAGCGCGTTGCATGGGCCAGCCGGAAGAAAAACGACAAGACAGAAGAAACTCATACATACGGCAGCTCGAAAACGCAGAAAAGAGAAGCGAAGCTGCCAAGGCAGTTTACGGACGAGGGTCGGGGTTACCCGATGTCACGAGCCGACGGAACGCCCCGGTCGGCGCACCGTGGGCACAGACAAGGAGGACTCCGTGTTCCGTGCCATTGCAGATGTTCTGCGTACCATCGGCGGCACTCTCGCCGCCGTGGTGACGCTCCCCTTCCGTGCGCTTGCTCGGCTCTTCGGCGGGGCGTCACGCGGCGGCTCACGCCGCCACAGGGTATGAGCGCGCGTCGGTGGGTGACGTCCTAACCCCGCCCGCGTGGTGCGATTCCCACGTGCCTAATCCGCAGCCGCCCGGCCCCTGTGCCGGGCGGCTGCGGCGCGTGCGGCCCATCGCATCGTCGTGGCCACGCAGCTATGGACCATCTCCGCCACCGCCACCAGCTGCCGTCCACCGCCGCCAGCTGCCGTCCCGCGGCGCGGCGGCGGGCCCTGGCATTCACGGCGCGCGGCGCCCGTGGGAGAGGGACGCCGCCGTACCGGTCCGTTGTCGTCGCTCTGTCACACCCACCTGCCACAATGCAGGTCGCGGTGCAGACAGAAAGCGGAGCGTGATCGTGACGACGTCCATCGAAGGCCGGATCGCCGAAGAGCTGGGAGTGCGGGAGCGGCAGGTGAAGGCCGCCGTCGAGCTGCTCGACAGCGGTTCGACCGTGCCGTTCATCGCGCGCTACCGCAAGGAGGTCACCGAAATGCTCGACGACGTGCAACTGCGCGCCGTCGAGGAGCGACTGCGATATCTGCGGGAGCTCACGGAACGGCGGGCCACGATCTTGGAGTCGGTCCGCTCCCAGGGCAAGCTCGACGCGGAGGTGGAGGCGCGCATTATGGCCGCCGACTCCAAGGCGCGACTTGAGGACGTCTACCTCCCGTTCAAGCCAAAGCGGCGCACCAAGGCGCAGATCGCCCGGGAGGCAGGGCTCGAACCGCTGGCCGATGGGCTGCTGAGCGACCCCTCGGTGGAACCGAGCGCCGCAGCGGCGGCGTTCGTGGATGCCGAGCGCGGGATCGCCGACTCGGCGGCTGCCCTTGATGGTGCGCGGGCCATCCTCACCGAGCGGTTCGGGGAGGACGCCGACTTGATCGGCGAGTTGCGCGAGCGGATGTGGCAGCGCGGGCAGCTCGCGGCGAAGGTCCGAGAGGGCAAGGAGGAGGCGGGCGCGAAGTTCGCCGACTACTTCGACTTCGCCGAGCCGTTCACGGAGTTGCCCTCGCACCGGGTGCTGGCCATGTTCCGGGCCGAGAAGGAGGAGATCCTCGATCTGGCCCTGGAGCCGGAGGAGCCCCCAACCGAGACCGGGCCCACCGCGTACGAGCAGGCCATTGCCCGCCGCTTCGGAATCGCTGACCGTGGCAGGCCGGCCGACCGTTGGCTAGCGGACACAGTGCGCTGGGCGTGGCGCACCCGGGTCCAGGTGCACCTGGGCATCGACCTGCGGCTACGGCTGCGGCAAGCCGCCGAGGACGAGGCGGTACGGGTGTTCGCGTCGAATTTGCGCGATCTGCTGCTGGCCGCCCCGGCGGGTACGCGGGCCACGATGGGCCTTGACCCCGGTTTCCGTACGGGCGTGAAGGTAGCCGTCGTGGACGCCACCGGGAAGGTCGCCGCGACGGAAACGATCTACCCGCACGTGCCGCAGCAAAAGTGGGACGCCTCGCTGGCCACGCTCGCTCGGTTGGCCAAGGAGCACCAGGTCGAGCTGATCGCCATCGGCAACGGCACGGCTTCGCGGGAGACCGACAAGCTGGCGGCCGAGTTGTGCGGCAACCATCCCGAGCTGCGGCTGACCAAGGTGATGGTCTCCGAGGCGGGCGCCTCGGTGTACTCGGCGTCCGCGTTCGCCTCGCAGGAACTGCCGGACATGGATGTCTCCCTGCGCGGCGCGGTGTCGATCGCGCGACGGCTTCAGGACCCGCTCGCCGAGCTCGTCAAGATCGATCCCAAGTCCATCGGCGTCGGTCAGTACCAGCACGACCTGTCCGAGGTGAAGCTTTCGCGCTCGCTGGACGCGGTGGTCGAGGACTGTGTGAACGGCGTGGGTGTGGACGTCAATACGGCCTCGGCGCCCCTGCTCGGCCGGGTCTCGGGCATCAGCACGGGGCTCGCCGAGAACATCGTGGCGCATCGCGACGTCAACGGCCCGTTCCGCAACCGCAAGGTACTCAAGGACGTGGCCAGGCTCGGCCCCAAGGCGTACGAACAGTGCGCGGGCTTCCTTCGCATCCAGGGCGGCGATGACCCGCTGGACGCCTCCAGCGTGCACCCCGAGGCGTATCCGGTGGTGCGCCGGATGGTGGCCACGGCCGGCAGTGATGTCGGTTCGTTGATCGGCAACACGGCTGTGCTGCGCCAACTGGACCCGGCGCACTTCGTGGACGAGTCCTTCGGGCTGCCGACCGTCACCGACATTCTCAAGGAGTTGGACAAGCCCGGCCGTGACCCGCGGCCCGCGTTCAAGACCGCCACGTTCAAGGACGGCGTCGAGAAGCTGGGTGATCTTTCGGCGGGGATGCTCCTTGAGGGAGTGGTGACCAATGTGGCCGCGTTCGGCGCCTTCGTGGATGTCGGGGTGCATCAAGACGGCCTGGTGCATGTCTCGGCGATGTCGAAGACGTTCGTGAAGGACCCGCGCGATGTGGTCAAGCCCGGCGACGTCGTGCGGGTCAAGGTGCTCGACGTGGACATCCCGCGCAAGCGGATCTCCCTCACGCTGCGATTGGACGACGAGCCGGTGCCCGCGGCCGGCGGCGGGCGGGACGGCGAGCGAGCCGAGCGCGGCGGCGGGCGGCGCGGCGCGCCCCAGCAACGACAGCGCACTCCGGGCGGCGGCCAGGGCTCGGGCGCTGGGAGCGGTCAGAGCGCAGGCGCAGGAGGCGGCCAGCGCTCCGGCGGTGGCCAGCGCTCGGCCAGTCGCCGGGACGCCACCCCAGCCACCGGTGCGATGGCCGACGCGCTGCGCCGTGCGGGCCTTGGCGACCCGGGGCGCAGCTGAGCTCCCGCCCCCGGGTGAGTGCTTGAGTATCGCGACAGGGTGCGCGACCCAAGCGGCAGACTCAGCAGGTCGCGAGCCGCGGAAGCCGCGGAGCCATGAACATGAGCCATAAACATCGGGGGCCCGGGAGAGGGAGCGGTGCCCGTACGGTCGGGGCTTGTTCCGCAGGGAGCAAGCCCCGACCGTACGGTGGGCCGGCCGGTGGGCGCGGTGCGCCGCCGCGCGGGGGCCGTGGGACCACACGCCACGCGCGGGCCAAAAGGCCATGAGGCGCGCGCAGTTCACGGGTCCGCTGCCGCGCGCGGCAGCGCCGGGCCGACGGCGGTAGCGGGGCCCGAAGCCGGACAGCGGCTAGCGCCCGGTCCCGCCTGCGTTCATGCGCCACTTCGTCGCGTACGCGGTGACGGCTTGCGGTGCCGCGGCCTTAGCCTGCGCGCTGGTCCCGCCGATGCGCGGAGCGCCCGTCACCGCCACCACCAGGGAGTACACACTGGGTCCCGCGGTGATGAAGAGTCGGTTGTTCTTCGGTCCTCCGAAGGCGAAATTGGACGCGGTTCGCGGGATGATGATGCGGCCAATCAACGTCCCGTCCGGGGCGTAGCAGTGCAGTCCACCGCCGCCAGCTGCGACCCACAGGCGGCCTTCGTCATCAAAGTGGACGCTGTCGAACTGGCATTTTTCGAGCGGGGCTTCGGCGAAGATTTTGCCCTCGCTCGGCTTACCGTCATCGCACAGGTCGTAGACGCGTATCTGGCCCGCGACGGTGTCGGCGACGTAGAACTGACTCTCATCCAGGGAAAAACACAGACCGTTCGGGGTGAGAAAGCCATCTGCCATCACACGAGCCTTGCCCGTTTTCGGGTCTACCCGGTAGACGTTGCTGGCACCGATCTCACTCTCGCCGCGGTTTCCCTCATAGTCACTGAGGATGCCGAAAATGGGGTCGGAGAACCAGATTGAACCGTCGGAGTGCACCACCACATCGTTCGGGCTGTTGAATCGCTTGCCGGCAAAGCGGTCGGCGATGACGGTCACCGAGCCGTCGTGCTCGGTACGGGTGACACGACGGTTGCCCTGCTCGCAGGTGATCAGGCGGCCCTCACGGTCGAGGGTATTGCCATTGCTGTTGCCTGACGGGGTCCGGAAGACGCCGATGGTGCCGGTCGGCTCGTCCCAGCGCAGGATTCTGTCGTTGGATACGTCGCTGAAGATGACCTGCCGCCACGCCGGCACGTAGAGCGGTCCCTCGGACCAGCGCGCCCCGTCATACAGCAGTTCTAACCGCATGTCGCCGTTGGCGGGTATAAGAAATCGCTCGTCCAGGATTTCATAAATTTCGGAGCGCGAATCAAATGCCATGGTTCTCCCCTACCGGGCTCACATAATTCCACATTTACGCCACCGCATATTTACCGGACCGCACACCGCAACCGCAAGGGCTAGGGAGGCTTCAGGGATACCCGTCATCGAGATGAGCTCAAAAAGCGGACCCCGCGATTCCAAAAGCAGAGCGGATTTGACCATTCCACAGAAGAACGGAGCCCGCCATTCTGAAGCGGTAAAGGCCGCCTTCGCCCCGTCGAGAGCCGAGCGCGCGGAGCCCAGCGCCCGGAGTCCAGAACCCCGCAGCCCCGCAGCCCCAGCGGCCCAGCGGCCCAGCAAACGGATGCGTAACAGATGCAGCAAACGGGCGGCGACCATCCCCTGCCCGAGGTGGTCGCCGCCCTTGAGCCGTGGATGCGGCGGTACGCGAGGGGTCAGCTACGCGCGCGGCGCCATTCGCTGTTCCTCCGCCATGCTGTGGCTCTCCGGCTGTGGCCGACGCAACTTGGCACCCTCGATGTCGAGGTTGGGCAGCATCCGATCCAGCCACCTGGGCAGCCACCAGGCGCCCTTGCCGACCAGCACCAGCAGGGCCGGCACCAGGGTCATCCGGACGAGGAAGGCGTCTACCATAATGCCGAACGCGAGCCCGAAGGCGATGGGCTTGAGCGTGAGGTCCTCTGCGGTCACAAAGCTCGCGAACACGGAGAACATGATCAGCGCAGCGGCGGTAACGACCCGTGAGGCGTGCCGCGACCCCGCGATCACCGCCTCATGGTGACTGCCGGTGTGCACGAAGTGCTCCCGCATCCGCGCCACCAGGAAGACTTCGTAGTCCATCGCCAGCCCGAACAGCACGGCAATCAGGACGATCGGCATGAAGCTGAAGACGGGGCCGGTGGTTTTCACCCCGAACACCTCGGCGAGCCAGCCCCACTGGAAGACCGCGACGACGGCGCCGAAGGCAGCCCCCACGGAGAGCAGGAAGCCCAGGGCGGCCTTGACAGGCACCACGATCGATCGGAATACCAACAGCAGCAGGATGAGGGCGAGACCCACCACTACCCCGATGAACGGCAGTAGTGAATCGCTGAGTCGATCGGACACATCGATCGCGGCGGCCGTGGACCCGGTGACCAAGATCCTGGCGTCCACATCGGCTGCCATCTTCGGCGTGACGGCGCGGATATCGCGGACGAGTTGTTCCGTCTTTTCATCACGCGGCCCGGCCTTCGGGACGACGGTGACGATCGCCGTGTGACCATCGGTGCCGAAATCCGGGGGGCGCACGTCGAGGACCTGCGGCAGGTTCATTTCCTTGAGCTCGGTGACGACCTGCTCGGCAGCGGGCTTGGGGTCGCCTCCCTGGCGCTGGACGAGCACGAGCAGCCGGCCGTTGTTGCCGGGCCCGAATGCCGAGGAGATGTGGTCGTACGCCTTGCGCTGGGTGGTTTCCGGTGCCGCGGTGCCGTTGTCGGGCATGGCGAGGGTGAGTTGGGTGGCCGGGAGCGCCACCGCGCCGATGCCGATGACGACGGTGAGTACGGTGACGAGGGGGTGGCGAGTGACCAGGCGTGCCCACCGCTCGCCGCCGGAGCGTCCCGCACCGGACGCGGCCCGCTCCCGCCGGCTGGCGCGCGAGCCGACCTTCGGGCGGACGCGCTCGCCGGCGAAGCCAAGGAGGGCCGGCAGCAGGGTGATGGCCACGGCCACCGCCATCAGCACCGTGCCCGCGGCGGCCAGCCCCATGACCGTCAGGAAGGGGATGCCCACCACGCTCAGTCCTGCCAGGGCGATGATGACGGTGAGGCCGGCATAGACAACGGCGCTGCCGGCGGTCGCGGTGGCGCGGGCCGCGGACTCTTCTGCGGCCATTCCGGTGGCCAGTTGCGACCGATGGCGAGAGAGGATGAGCAGCGCGTAGTCGATGCCAACGGCGAGCCCGACCATCAGGGCCAGGCTGGGTGCGGTGGATGACACGGTGGCGACGTTCGAGATCAGCAACAGCCCGATCAGGCCGACGGCCAGTCCGATGAGCGCCGTCAGCAGGGGCAGCCCGGCCGCGAGCAACGATCCGAAGGTGATCAGCAGGACAACGATCGCAACGGCGAGGCCGATCGCCTCTCCGATGCCCACGGCGAGCCCGGAGGTGCTGTAGATCGTGCCGCCGACCTCCGCTTCCAGGCCGCTGGTCCGCGCCGATTTGGCGATGTCCTCCAAGGCCGTGACGCTGGAGTCCTCCAGCGCATCGCGCTTGATCGGATACAGCACCTGCGCCAGGGCCGTGCGCTTGTCCTGCGAGATTTTCTTCTCATCGAACGGATTGAGCGCCTTCTCGACCTGCGGCGCCTTCCCTGCTTTCGCCACCGTTTTCTCAATGGCGGCGCGGTAGGGCGCGTCCTCAACGCTCTTGCCCTCGGGGGCGACGAAAACGAGCTGCGCCGTGACACCGGTGGAGGCCGGGAGCGACTTCTCCAGCACGTCGATGCCCGCCTGTGACTGCGAGCCGGGGATGGTGGCCTCGCTGTCCAGGTGGGAGCCGAACGTCGCCAGGCCGCCCCCCGCGATGGCTAACACCAGTAACCAGCCAGCGAGAAAGCGGCCTCGACGGCGGAACGCCGCCCGACCGAGGGAGTAAAGCAAGGTGGCCATCGGAAGGTTCCTTCAATCTAGGAGGGAAGGTCGATCAGCACGGGCCCAGCGATCGGCTCTTCCTCATCGACGTTCGGTGACGTCGGTGCTGATCGATCCCTGGATCTAGCGGGTTCGGCGGTGCTTGTCGCCGGCGCCCCCGCTTGGCGTCGTCGGCTGTCCTTCCGTCTCCGGCCTGGCGCGCGCCCCTCTCGGGTGGCACAAGGTTTACGCTGTGGTGCTAGCCGGAAGCGGACAGTCATCTTATGGGATGGCGCTCGGCGTGCTGTTACCGCTGTGGGCACGGGGGTGGAACGCGTGCGAAGGCTGTGCTTCGTGTGGTATCTCGCCCCGCACGTCGCCGCGGCCCGGATCGGCCGTGCCGGCGTAGCCGGCGCTCAGCGCTTCGGCCACCATCTGGTGGCCCGCTGTTCTCGCCAACGCCGCACCGGGTACGACAGTGCTGACCCAACTCATCGAGGCAGCGCAGCCGTTCCTGTCCACCACAGCGTTCATGCCGTTCTCACAGTTTTCTGCGCACTCCGAACGTGCCGTGTTCCGGACGTACTTGACACCGGCTTCCCGTTCCGCCACGCGGCCGGCGTCAGGCGCCGAACTCACGCCGCGTGCGGTGGGGATGGAGAGCACCAGCGACACACCTTTGGCCGCAAAGGAAACGCGGGTCGTACGGTGATGCGTGGCAGCCACTGGAAGCCCCCGGGAGCCGATGGAGTTCGACCGGACTTCCGACAGTACGGAGAAATCAATCCCCCATCGAGCCGCCAGACCCCCGACTGCGTGTGGGGAGCTCCCCCCAGGCGCATCGGGGGCTAACCCCCGTAAGTCCCTGATCTTCACGGCCACTTGATCCCTAGTCATCGCTTGGCACCGGCTGCCGGGCGGACGCTTCCCACGCCCGGAGCGGCTGAGCCCGCATCAGGAGACGTCGGCGCTGATGAGCTGCTGCCAGCCGCGACCTGTCAGGGCGTGCGGGGGCGTGTCGGTGCCGGCCAGGCGGCGCCACAGCGTGGGTGAGGCCAGCAGGCAGGCGCTTAGCGCGCCCAGGAGGAGCGCGACGGCCGGGTCGGAGCCGACCGGCAGCAGTTCCTCTCTGCTACCCGCGTACCCTCCCCGCCGGGTGATGGCCTGGAACAACTCACGCACCATGGCCCGGCGCCCTCGACCGGTCTCGGCGTGCCGCACCAACGCCATCAAGAGCATGTGGGTACGCACCCCCGCTCGGGCGGCGGGGAGCGGGCCCGGCTGTTGGCCGCAGGAGACCGCGAGCCAGCGCCGCACCAGGTCGGCGCCGGCGAGTTCCGCGTTCACCGGCTCCACTAGGCGGGGGTTGACGTCGATGTAGTGGACCAGGCCGAAGTCTTCGTCAAGCACCGCGTCCAGGGAGATAGGACCGTGCCAGGTCAGTGCTGCCCCCAGCTTGGTCAGATGCTGGACGATGTCCGGCAGCACCACCGATTCCTTGGCGGACGAGCTGCCTTGCACTCCCTCACGTCGGCGCAGCACCGCGTGGACGCCGGCCAACTCGCCCTGGTTGAACAGAGCTTGAACCATGACCACGCGACCGGGCAACTGGCGTTGGACGAGCACCTCACCGCCGGTGGCGAACGTTTCGCGTACCGCGGGTTCGGTGGCGATGCGGGCCAGTTGGGCGGGGTCTTCCGCTAGCCATACGCCCCGACTTGAGGTAGCCACCGGCACCTTGACGTAGGCGGGCAGCCGGTGGCACTCGGCGATGAGCCCGCCTTCGTCGCGTACCAGCGCGGTATCCGGCTGGGGCAGCCCCAGCGCCTCGAAGAGCCGGATAGCGGCGGCCTTGTCCTGCACCTTGCGCACCGCGTCGAAGGTAGGCACCGCGAGACCGGGCACCAGGCGGCCGAACTCCTCCCGATACCGAGCCAGCGCGGCGAGTTGCTCATGCGTGGGCAGAAGCACGTCGTAGGAGTAACGCGTCAGTACCTCGCGTAGCGCCGCCAGGTAGCGCAGTGGGTCCGCAGCGAACGGTGGGCTCTTGTGGCGCCGCTTCACCCACCGCGACAGCGCGGTGAAGGAGATGCCTCCGCTGTCCATCACCCCCACCTCGTGCCCTTGGCGTCCCAGCACGGTGAGCACCTCGCGTGCGGAGGCGCTCGATGCCTCCGTCAGCAAAATGCGGTAGCGCTGGTTCGCCGGTGCCGAATGAGCCATAAGTCATCCCCTTCGTGTCGCCATATCTCCGTTCCTTCCCTTACGCGCCATCACGCCGGGCGCCAGCGCCACGGCCCCTGCCACAAAAAACACCAAGATCGACAGCCATGCGGTGCGATAGCTCCCCGTCTGCTGGAGAACGATCCCGAAGACGGTGGGTCCCACAAAACCCAGGCACCGGTTGGCCATCTCGAAGATGCCGAAATACTCCGCTGTACGGCCCGCCGGAACGAGGCTGACGAAAACGGAGCGGGAGAGGGCGTACGTCCCACCGACCACAAAGCCGGCCGCGACGCACAGCGTCGCGAACGCCATGAACGACCGCTCCGGGATCAGCGCGCCCGTGATCACGGTGGCGCACCACACGAGCGCGAACCCGAAAAGTACGGTGCGGCCACCGATCCGCTCGGCCAGCCGACCAGCGATGACCGCTCCGGCGAACGCCACAAACTGCACCAGCAAGATCGCGGTGATCACATCGTCCTGAGCCAGTTCGAGCTGCTCCACCGCGAACGTCCCTACCAGCGAGGTGACGCTTTGCATGCCGTTGTTGTAGAGCACGAACGCCACGAGGAACCAGCTCGCACCCGGGTAGCGCCGCATCTGCCGCACCGCCGTAATCGAGGCCCGATAGGTGCTGGTGCGCGCGGGCGAGTCGGCGGCGGTCCTCGTCGGCGCGGGAGGGCTGCCATAGCCCCGTAGCAGCCACACCGACACCACGCTGAACACCAGCCACCACAGCCCGGTGGTCAACAAGATGACCCGGACCACCTGTTGTTCCGTCAGCCCCCAGTCCTCGTGCTTGGCGTACATCAGCAGATCGGCGATGAGGACAAGACCGCCGCTGAGGAACCCGGCTGCCGATCCCTGGGCCGATGTGCGGTCGCGACGGCCCGGTGGGGCCAGCACGGGGAGGTAGGTGTTGACCACCATGACCGATGCCCCCAGGGCCATGGCCGCCCCCACGTACAGCGCACCGCCCAGCACATAGTCCGTGTCCCCTATCGCGTACATGCCCGTCGCCGCGCCAGCGCCGCTGAGCGAGGTGATGCTCAACAGGACGCCCTTGTCGTAGCGCTCGGTCAGCACGGCGGCGAGGGGCAGGACGAAGACCTGGAGGAAGACCGAGAGGCCGACGAGGAACGGAAAGAAGGAACTGGCCAACACCTGTGTCCCGAAAGGATGGAGGTAGCCATCGGCGTCGGCGGCCTTCTCGCACACATCGGTGATGAACGGCCCGAAAAAGATCGAGGTCACCGAGGTGGTGAAGACCGCGTGCGCCCAGTCGTACCCGTACCAACCCCATCGCCCGCGCCGCGTTGCCCGCCAGGCGGCTTCGGGATTCTCAGGGCTCTCGGGGCTCTCCGGCGCCGGCCCGTGCGTCGTCGCACGCTGGGGCGTCACGACCGCCCCCCATGAGCTGCGGACACAGCCTGTCGGCCGTGGCGGCGGGCGCAACAACCGGGCTTAGCCGCGGGCAGGCGCTCATGTGCCTGGGTGCGCTCTGTGCTCTCCATGCTGGCCGACGCCGTCTCGGTGCGCGACGGCCGGCGGGTGCGGTGCGGAGCAGCGGGCATGGGCGGACTTCCTCCGGGAGTGTGCGGGCTCGCGCCCTGAGATCGGCGAGAGCACCTCGGCATGCCTCGCTGCCGGCCCCGAGCCCCCGATGGAGCGACCGCCGCCCAAGGAGAAAGGCGGCGGCGCAAGCGACAGCACAGGGGGCGCACCGGCGCGCTCTCAGGCGGGCAAGAGGGCCGTCATCTCCTTTACGAGGGTGCCCGCGTTGTCGTTGATGAAGAAGTGGCCTCCCGGGAACATCCGCAGGTCGAAGTGGGCACTGGTCTGGAGGGACCAGGCCGCCAGCTCGGCCTCCTCGGCCCGCGGGTCCTGTTGGCCTCCGAAGGCGGTCAGCGGGATGTTCAGCGGCTGCTCCTCCCGATAGGTGTACGTCTCGTTGATGGCGAAGTCGGCTCGTATCAGTGGCAGCAGGGAGCTCATCAGCGACTCCTCGCGCAAGACTTCGTCCGGTGTGCCGCCCATGCGAGCCAGTTCACCGATGAGCTGGGCCGTTGGCAGATCCCGTAGCGCCCTGCGGGTATCCGGAAGCTGCGGCGCTGCTCGTCCCGAGACGAACAGGTGCACGGGAAGCTGCTCGCCCTCCCGCCGCAGCCGTCGGGTGAGCTCGAAGGCGACCAGAGCGCCAAGACTGTGGCCGTACAGGGCGTACGTACCGGTGAACTGTCCGCGTAACGCGTCGGTCAGTTCATCGAGTAGGGCGTCCAGTGATGCGTGCGGCTTCTCCCGGAACCGCTCCGCCCTACCGGGCGGTTGCACCGGGCAGACGGCCGTCCCGGGCACCGCGAGTGCGCGCCATTGGGCGAAACTCGCGGCGCCTGCACCGGCGTTGGGAAAGCAGTAGAGCCTGGGGCGCGCGGCGGGTGCCGCCTCGAAGGGAAGCCATGCCTGGGCCTGGTGCGCAGTCGGTTGGTTCACAGCCGGTACCCGTTCTCCGGTCTTGAAGTGATGGTCCTTGCAGTCTTGTGCCTTTGAGCCTTGTGCCTTCGGGCCTTTTGCCTTTGGGTCTCGCGCCCTCGGACCTGGTGCCCTCGGACCTTGGCGATAGGTGAAGGGGCCTGGCGGGGGCGTGGGCGCTCAGCGCACGGTGACGGTGAGGTAGTCCGGTGGGGGCTGGATGCGCCCCAGGTCGGACCGCAGGATCACCCGGTCCCCGTCGCGCTCGACTTCCTCGAAGCCGGCGAACGCGTAGGTCACGTACATGACCCGGTTGCGGCCGGTCTCCACGAACTCGGCGCGCAACTCCGAGCTCTCCGCCTTGGCAAGCGCCATCACATGGTTGAGCAAAACCGTGCCGACGCCGCGGGCCATCACGCGGCACGACATCAGCATCATCCGCAGCTGCCAAGCCGGGCTGCCCCGCTCGACCAGGGCGAGCCCGATTTTGCCGTACTCCCCGTAGCGGTCCGTCAGATCGGCCACGAGGAGCAGATGGTTCGGGTCCTGCCGCAGGGTGTCCAGTTCCTCATAGGAGTAGGTGCGCCCGGTGGAGTTGAGCTGGTTGGTACGTACGGTCAACTCTTCGGCCCGCTGTAGGTCCTCCACCTGGGCCTCGGAGATGGTGAACTCCATGCCGAGCGTGGCGAGAAACTCCTCGCTCGTGCCCGCGTAGTCCTGCTCCGCCTCATCACGTACGACGGCGCTGCGGTACATCTCGCGGCGCAGCTTGGACTCGTCGGTGATGAACTTCGGCTGGAACTCCGGGGTCCGCAGCGCCTCGGCGAGGTGGGCGACGTCCACCGTGAGGACCGCAGGCAATTGGTGTTCTACCTCGGCCCGTTCGAACGGCTGGTCATCGACGAAGGCGATGGCGTCGAGCCCGATGTTGATGGCCTTGGCGATGTGCTCTACGGAGCCGGACTTGGGGTTCCAGTTGATTTGGGGGTAGAGGAAGTAGTCCGCCAGGTTCTCTTCTTTGAGTTTTTGTAGGGCGGCTTCGTGGTCGTTGCGGCTGGCGATGGAGTGCAGGATGCCGAGGCTGTCAAGACGGCGGATCTCCTCGACGACTTCGGGGCGCACCGTGACGCGGCCATCCTCCAGGAGGACGCCGTCCCACAGGGTGTTGTCCAGGTCCCACACCACGCACTTGATACGGCCCTGCTGGGGCTTGGTGGCAGGGGTGCTCTGGATGGGCTGGGCGCTGCTCATCTGGCCACCTCCCGATAGGCCTCGTCCGCGATCGTGATTTGCTGCAACTCCGTGCTCCCCTCGATGATTTCGGCGACCTTGGCGTCTCGGTAGAGCCGGGCCACCGGGTAGTCGCTGACGAAGCCGTTGGCGCCGTGGATCTGTACCGCGTCGCTGGCCGCGGCGGTCGCGGCGGTGGACGCGTGGTACTTGGCCACCCAGGTGGCCATGATCGTCGCCGGGTCGTCGGTGTCCTTGAGTCGGCCGGCCTCCGCGCACAGCAATCGGGCGGCGCGGCTGCTGACGACCATGTCGGAGATCTTTCGCCGGATGAGCTGGAGCTCGGACAGCCGGCCGTCGCGAACCCGGCGTTTGGAGGTGTAGGCAACGCAGGCGTCCAGGCACGCCTGGACGACACCGACGCACCCGCAGGCCACGCTGTATCGGCCCAGGTCCAGTGCCCCGGTCATGACCGTGCCCGCAGCCCAGCCGGGCGGACCGATCAGCGCGTCAGGGCCGACGTGCACCTCGCGCAACACGATTTCGGCGAGCATGCTCGCCCGGGTGCCCATCACCGCGTTGAGCGGGGAGATCCGGACCCCTGGGGTGTCGGCGGGGACCAAGAACGCGCTCATCCCCGCTTCGGTGCGAGCGAACACCAGGAGTAGGCCGGCTACTTGGCCGGCGGTCATCCATTTTTTGTGGCCGTTGAGAATCCAACCGGAGTCGGCTGGTTGGGCCACCGTGCCCATGGCCGCCGCGTCGCTTCCGCTGTCCGGCTCGGTGAGGCAGAAGGCGCCGATGAGTTCACCGGTCGCCAAGCGGGGCAACCAGCGGGCTTGCTGTTCGGCGCTGCCCCAGCGCTGAACCGTCCAGGTGACCATGGTGTGGACGGTCAGAAAGCTGCGTACCGAGGAGCAGCCGCGGCCGATCTCCTCGTGCACCTGGCCGATGCCGGTCCAGTCCATGCCGCTGCCACCGTCATCGGGCGGCAAGAACGGTGCCCACAGGCCGAGTTCGCCGATGCGGGTGAGCAGTTCCGATGGCAATTGCTCGGCCTGGTCCCAGGCATCGGCGAACGGGGCGATTTCGGTATCGACAAAGGCACGGATCTTGTCAAGGCCGGCGGTTTCCTTACGCCCCGGGTACTGGGCGTGCCGGGAGCGCCCCGGGTCAGTGGCGGGGACAGTCATGAGCTTCTCCTCAGCCGGTCGATATCTGGGCATCGCTGGAGAGCCGCTCCACCAGCTTCGCCATCGAGTCGATCGTGCGGAAGCTGTCCAGGCGCAGCTCCTGGTTGGGCACCCGAAGGCTGAAGGTCTTCTCAATGAACATGACCAGTTGCATGGCGAACAGGGAGTTGACGAAGCCGAGTTCGAAGATGTCCTCGTCGTCCTTGAGGGCAAGGTCGGGGAAGTTGCCGGTGATGAAGTCGCGGATGGTGGCGCGTACGTCCTCGGACATGGTGGGGCACTCCTCAAGGGGTCGAGGTCACGGGGGATTTGCTGCTGCCGTTGCTGCTCGGCGTGGTGGTCGCGAAGCGGCCGTAGGTGTAGAAGCCCTCGCCGGACTTGCGGCCGTGCAGACCGGCGTCGGTCATCTTCTTGAGCAGTGGGCAGGGCCGGTACTTGCTGTCGGCGAAGTGCTCGTACAGCACGTCGATGCTGTACAGGATCGTGTCGATGCCGATGAGATCGGCGGTCTCCAGCGGGCCCATCGGGTGCCCGAAGCAGCTGCGAAAGACCTCGTCCACGGTTTCGGCCGTGGCCACCCCCTCGTACACCAGGAAGGCGGCCTCGTTCACGGTGAGCATCAACACCCGGTTCGAGACGAATCCACAGGCGTCGTTGACCTCGATGGCCTTTTTGTCCATGGAGTGCAGGAGTGCGCGCACCCGCTCCAGGGCTGCGGTGTCCGTGTGGTGGCCGGGGATCAGCTCCACGGCCGGCTTCATCGGCACGGGGTTCATGAAGTGGACGCCGACGAACTGCCGGGGGCGCGTGGTCAGGGATGCCAGCCGGGTGATCGGGATCGCCGATGTGTTGGCGACGAACACGGCGGAGGGCTGAACGATCGTGTCCAGTTCCTGGTAGAGGGACCGCTTCAGGTCCCAGTTCTCGGTGATGTTCTCGATCACGATCTCGGTGTCGGCCAGCAGCGCGAGATCGGTGCCGGACTCGATGCGGGCAAGTACCTGTGCCGCGTCGATCTCGGGGCCGCCCAGCATCCGGCTCATCCGACAGTTCGTCTCGACGGTGCCAAGTGCGCGTTCGACCGCGTCGGGATGGATGTCCACGAGCGCGACCGTATGGCCGACCTGCGCCAAGTTTTGTGCCACTCCGGCGCCCATGACTCCGGCGCCGACGACTCCGACGTGTGTCACCGCGGTGCTCCTTCTTTGGTTACTTAGGCCTGGTTGCTGAGGCCTGGTTGCTGAGGTTGGTCACTGTGTGTCTTGCTGCGTACGCAACACCTTGCTGAAGCTGCGTACCGTGGGGTTCTCGATCAGCACATCGGCGGGAAATCCGCCAAATCGGGCCCTGACCTGGGCCATCATGCGAACGGCGGCGAGCGAGTGGCCGCCGAGGTCAAAGAAGCTGTCGTTGACCCCCAGCCCTTCCACACCGAGGATCTCGCCCCAGATGTCGGCGAGTGCGGCCTCCTGGGCGGATGCCGGCGCCTCGTGGGGCACCAGCAGGTCGGGCCTGGGATACCGGGTGCGCGGCGGCTCGGGCGCGGTCTGGTTGAGCCGGGTCCACTGGTCGAATCGCTGCTCCAACGGCCCCGTTGAGATGGTGAGTTGACGCACCCGGCCGGCGACGGAAAGACAGCGTTCGAGGACCTGGCAGCCTTCGGCGGCGTCGTAGAAGTAATCCTTCATCGTGACGCCGAAGTCGCCGTGTGGGTCTTCGCCCATGTTCCAGGTGTCCCAGTTGACCGGCAGCCAGGCGCCGCGCGGCCCCAGTGCCCGGGCGTAGGCGTCCATGGCGGCATTGGCCGCGGCGTACGGCCCGTAGGCGACGCCGCCGAGCACTGCGGCCAAGGAGGACATGGTCAGTCGCAGGGGGGCCTCGGCTGGTTGGAGTAGTTCGTCCAGTACGCGCAGGCCGGTCACCTTGGAAGCGAAGTGCGCCTCGCACACCTCGCGACCGATGCCCGAGGTGAAGCCGAAGCTTTCCCTGCCCTGGGTGCCGGCGCCGTGGATCACCACGTCGATGGGTCCAAAGCGGGCCCGGGCGTCGGCCAACACCTCGGCCATCCGTGCCCGGTCCGCCACATCGGCCGCCGCCGCCATCACCTGCGCGCCACGTTCGCGCAGCTCAAGGATGCTACGGATGTGCGAGGCGGTCCGCTCTTGTGCGGGGTGCGCGGTCAGCCACTGCTGCCACTGCTCCTCGGGTGGCAGCGGCGTTCGCGCGGTGAGCACCAGGTTGCAGCGGGCTGCGGCGAAGTGCCGGGCCAGTTCGGTGCCGACCGTGCCGAGGCCGCCCGTGATCAGGACCGTCGAGCCGGGGGCGAACGGTCGGCGGCTGTCGGGGACGCGGCCTACCCGTACCGGGTCGAAGGACCGCACCCAACGGTCCTTGCCGCGTAGCGCGGCGGGCTCGGTGCTGTCGGTGCCCAGTTCGGCCAGGAGTTCATCGGCCAAGGCGGCACCGTCACCGCCGTACGCCTGGACGCAGCCTTGGGTGTCCAGGTCCAGGAGGTGGCAGGTGAGGTCGCCGTACTCCTGGTTGATCACGGGTTGCAGGCCGAGCAGGGTGGCCTGTTGCGGCTGGCGCAGATCCGCGCCGACCGCCTCGACGGCGCCTTCGGTGCACAGCAGCAGATCCACGGAGCCCGGGGTGCCGTCCTGGGAGAGCGCGCCCACCAGGGCGAGTACGGAGTAGAAGCCGAGCCGTTGCGCCTCGGCGAACCGCTCGTCGGGGGTGCCGTCGGGGCCCGCCTCCAGGCTCAGCGCATGCACCACGGCGCGGGGGCGCCCCAGTTCGCTGAGCGCGCGCTCGATGTCGGCCCGTGAGGTGGGGTCCACGTCGCGCACCCGCAGCCCCGGCGCCTTGGCGGCATCGGGCGTTCCCGCAACATCCACAGCATCGGCGCTGTCGGCAGCGTCGGTGTGTCCCGAGCCGCCCCGCGCGGCCGGGCGCAGCAGGACGACGTCGGCGCCGACCGCAGCGAGCCGCTGGGCGGCGGTGCGGCCGAGGCCGGTCCCGGCCATGACCCACCAGGGCCCGTGCTCGCGCAGGCGCTCAGCGTCCGTGCCGTAGGGCAGCGGTACGCAGCGCCACACCGGGTGGGTGAACCAGTCGTCCATGTCCGGTAGCCGGCCAGCCGGCCGCGCACCGCCCGGCAGCGTGCCCGTGGCCGTCGTGGGGCCGGCCGGCTGGCCGGCAAAGCCTGCGGGGAGATCGCCCGGATCGAGGAAGTACCGCCGGCGCTCGAACGGATAGGTCGGCAGCGGTACGCGGCGCCGCGTGCCCTCGTGCAGCGCGGACCAATCGACGTCGGCGCCGGCCAGCCAGTGCGTTGCCGCGGACTGCGGATCGTCGGGCCGGTGCTGCTCGCCCGATGGGTTCACCGGGCCCGCGAGGTGGAGCCGCTGCGGATCACCCAGGGCGCGGACCGCGTCCGCGGTATCGGTGCACACCACGGCCATCCGGTGGGGGAATCCGGTGCGGCTGACCTGGAGGGTGTGCGCCACGTCGGCCAGGCTCACGCCGGGGTGCGTGGTGGCGCGCAGGTGTTGCCGCAACTGGTCTGTGGCCGCGTCCAGTGCGGCCCGGCTGCGGGCCGAGAGCACCAGCAGTTGGGGGCCTGCGGCGGCGGTGGGTGGGGGTGGGCTCGGCGCCTCTTCCAGGAGCACGTGCACATTGGTGCCGCCCGCGCCGAAGGAGTTGACACCGGCCCGGCGCGGGTGCGCCGGGCGCGGCCATGGCCGGTCCTCGCTCAGCACGGTGAACCGGTCGCCGGCCGCGGCCAGCGCCGCGTTGGGGGCCCGATAGCCCCTGGTGGCCGGGAGCGTGCGGTGGTGCAACGCAAGGGCGGCCTTCATCAGCCCGGCGACGCCAGAGGCTCGGTCCAGGTGCCCGATGTCTGGTTTGAGGGAGGACAGGACCCGGGGGGTTGCGGGCGCGGCGGGGTAGGCCCGGTCCACCGCGGCCAGTTCTATGGAGTCACCGAGCCGAGTGCCCGTGGCGTGGCACTCGATGTATTCCACGGTCGCGGGGTCCACATCGGCCACGGCCAGCGCGTACCGCATGACCGCGCTCTGACCGTCCACGCCGGGGGCGCTGTAACCGGCGCGTGCCGCCCCGTCGTTGTTGAGCGCGCTGCCAAGCAGGACGGCCCAGATGTGGTCGCCGTCCTCCTCGGCGTCGGCGAGCCGCTTGAGGGCCACGATGCCCACCCCGTTGCCCATGACAGTGCCATCGGCGTCGGCGTCCAGGCTGCGCACGACGCCATCGGGCGAGGTGATCGACCCTTCTTCGAACCGGTAGCCCGAAGGCAGCGGATCGAAGATCGCCGCCCCGCCGGCCAGGGCCACATCGCAATCGAAGGTCAGCAGGCTCTGCGCCGCCAGGTGCACCGCCACCAGCGAGGTGGAGCAGTTGGTCTGCACGCCGACGACCGGGCCTGTCAGCCCGAGCTTGTAGGCGACCACGGCGCACAGCGAGTCGGCGGTGGTGCCCATGCCGTACTGCTCAAGGGTGATGGTCGCCATCACCTCGGGGCGGATCAGCACATGCCGCATGCCGTACTGGCTCGGTGCGACGCCGCCGAAGACGCCGACCTTCCCCGGGGTGGCGTTGGGCCGGTAGCCGGCGCTCTCCAGCGCCTCCCAGGCGCACTCAAGGAACATGCGGTGCTGTGGGTCGGCGACTTCGGCCTCGCGCGGGCTGTAGCCGAAGAACGAGGCGTCGAACAGGTCCGTGTCCGCCAGTGGTGCGCCGCGGCGCACGTAGCGCGGGTCGGCCTGGGTGGCGGGCGGCACGCGGGCCGCGGTCAGTTCGTCCTGGGTGATGTCGCGGATGCCGCCCACTCCATCGGTCAGGTTCCGCCAGAGTTGGCCCGTGCTGCCCGCGCCGGGGAAGCGTCCGGCCATCCCGATGACGGCCAGCCGGGACGCGTCGTCGTCGCTCATGAGCCCTCCGTTTCCCGCTTCTTGCCGCGCCGCAGGCTGCGCTTGCGGCGATCGCTTCGGTCTCGGTCGGCGGCCGTGGTGGTGGCGTCTTGTGGCCCATCCGCGGCGGCGTTGTCAGCGTGTTCGCCGGTATCGGCGTTGCTCGCGCTGTCTGTGTTGCTGGCGCTGTCTGTGTTGCTGGCTTTGTCGGCCAGGAGTTTCGCGAGCCTGGCGACCGTGGGTGCCTCGTACAGCACGTGCGGCGCGAGTTCGTCGATGGACAGTCGCCGCCGGATGCGGGCCATCACCTCCATGCCGATCAGGGAGCTGCCGCCCAGGTCGAAGAAGCTGTCGTCGGCCCCGATCTCGCTCAGCCCGAGCAGGTCGGACCACACGTCGGCGATGACGTGCTGTACGTCGCCGGATGGCGGCACGAACGCGGTGACCAGTTCGGGTCGGGGGTGCCGGGTGCCCTCTTGCGGTCCGGCGTTACGCCCGCCGCCGACCAACTCGACGGTGAAGTTTCGACTCAGCCGCTCCATCCGGGAGAAGTCCTGGGTGTTGACCACGACGTAGGGCTGGTCTTGGCCGAGGACTCGCAGCAGGGCGCGCCAGCCGGCTTCGAACCCGATGCCGAACTGTTGCCGGTTGCTGCGGAAGAAGTCCTGGACTTCCACGTCGTATCCGGCGAGCCCGGCCTCCCAGGCGTTCCACTGCCACTCGCCCCAGCCGATCGTCAGGGTCCGGCGCTCTTCGCCGCGGGCCGTGGCGGCCTCCGCGTACGCGTCGAGGAAGGAGTTTGCGGCGCTGTAGTCAACCTGGCCCGGTCCGCCGCCGGTCGCTGAGGTGATGGAGGAGAACAGCAGGAGGAAGTCGATCGGCAGCCCGTCGAGTGCCTGCTCAAGGGCCAGGGTGCCGCCGGTCTTGGGCGCCATGACCTTGCGCATCTCGGCGGTGGTCTTGAACTGCATGAGCCCGATGCCGGGCAGGCCCGCGGTGTGCAGGACGCCGTGCAGCGCGCCGAACCGGTCAAGGGCGGTGCGTACGGCGTTGGCCGCGTCGGCGGGCACGCTCACATCTCCGGTGACGATCGCCACCTCGGAGCCGAGTTCCTCCAGGTGGAGCACCCCGGTCAGGCGGCGGCGCACCTCGTCGCTGATGGCCGGGTCGGCCAGTGCGGCCTGCCAGGTGTCGCGTGGTGGCAGTCCGGTGCGGCCGAACAGCACGAGTTTCGCCCGGCAGTCGCGTGCGAGGCGCTCGGCCATGGCCAGGCCGATGCCGCCCAGGCCGCCGGTGACGAGGTAGACGCCGCCCTCGCGTAGCGGTCCCGTGCCGGCTTGGCTCGTATCGGCGTCGTCGGCCGGGGCCGGGTAGCCGGGCAGCGTCTCGTAGTCGGGCAGCCAGCGTCTGCCGTTGCGCAGCGCTACGACGGGTTCACGGTCGCCGTCACCGAGTTCGGCGGCGATCTGGCCGGCCAGCGGGCCGGCGTTGCCCGGGTGTACCGGGTCGATGTCGATGAGTCGGCACGATACGTCCGTGTACTCCAGCGGGATGCCGCGCACCGGGCCGCTGACCGTGCTCAGTTCGGGGCGTACCCGCTCGGCTCCGGTCACCGCGCGCGATCCGCAGGTGACGACGTCGAGCGACCACTTTTCGGCGCCGACGTCGCTGGCCGCGGTGGCGAGTCCGACCAGGGTGTCCGCTCCGTACACCAGCGCCGTTTCTACCTCTTCGGCGCCTGGCACCGGCCGCCCCGCGTCGGGGAGGCCGAGTGTCCATAGGTGGACGATCCGGTCGGGTAGCCCGTCCTCGTCCCGCAGGCGGCGCATCAGTTCGCGAAGTTGCGCTGCGTCGCCCGCACGGACCCGGTACTCCCCTGCGCTCCCCTCGAACCCTTCGGAACCCTCAGCGGGCCGTACGAGGACGACGCTGCCGCCGGCGTCCGTGAGCCGGCGCACGAGCGGCTGGCACACGGCGTCGGCCGCCCCGGTGTCGGTGAGGATCAGCCAACGGCCCAGTGGCAGCCGCCCGCCGCGCGGGGCCGTCTGCCGCCACACCAGGGCGTGCAGCCAGTCCTCTTCGGGCAGCAGCGGCAGCGGGGCCCGCTTCACATCATCGAGCGTCACATTCGTGAGGTCTGGTTCGGGTGCGGCCGATCCGGCGGCCCGCCGGGTCACGGCCGGGTCCAGCCAATACTCCTGGCGTTGGAAGGGATAGCTGGGCAGTGGAATCCGGTGGGGGGAGCGGCCGGCCTGGTAGGCGACCCAGTCCACGTCGGTGCCCACCAGCCACAGCCTGGCGAGGGATTCGGTGACCACCTGGTCGTCGGGGCGCGGATCGGCCGCGGCAGGCAGCGTCGGCACCACCAGCGGCCAGCGCTCACGGGGGCAGCTTGGGTGGACGCGGACCATGGCGCCCAGCGACTGGCCGGGGCCGACCTCAAGGAGCACTGAGTCCGGCTCGGCCAGCAGCTGGGCCACGCCATCGGCGAACCGTACGGTGGAGCACATGTGTTGGGCCCAGTAGGCGGGGTCGGTCACCAGCTCGGCGGTGGCGAGGGTGCCGGTCAGGTTGGATACGTACGGCCGCTCGGGCGCGTGGAGTTGCACTTCAGCGGTGATCCAGGCGGTGAGTTCGGCGCGGATCGGCTCCAACATGCGGGTGTGGAAGGCGTGCGTGGTGGCAAGCCGTCTGCCGGGTAGCCCGGCCGCCTCAAGCCGGGCGGCGAAGGCGTCGATGGCCTCGCTGTCGCCACCGACCACGGTCAGCTCGGGGCCGTTGATCACCGCGATGTCCAGGCCCAGGTCCGCCAGGTTGCCGAAGCGGGCGTTGAGTTGCTCGGGCGACAGCGGCAGGGACAACATCGCCCCGGCAGGCAGCCGCGAGATCAGCTCGGCCCGGTGGGCGACCAGCCGTAGGGCATCGGGCAGCGAGAGGACTCCGGCCAGGCAGGCGGCAACGTACTCACCCAGGCTGTAGCCGAGCATCGTCGCCGGCTGTACGCCCCAGTTCAGCAGGGAGCAGGCCAACGCGTAGTCGACGATGAACGCGGCGGGTTGCGCCAGTTCGGTACGGGCCAACTCGGCGGTAGCCGCCTCTTCGGCCGCGCTACCAGCGCCGCCACGGCCGAGCATCGCCGACAGCAGTGCGCCGTCGTCCTGCGGCCGGTCACGCGCCATGGTCAGCAAGCGCACGATGGTGGCACCGCGCTCGCCGAGGAGCGCCGCGCACTCCTCGACCGTGGCGCGGAACTCCGGTTCGCGGCGGAAGAGTTCGCCGATCATGCCGGGGTACTGCTCGCCGACACCGGCGAACAGGAAGTCCACTGGCCGCTCCGACGCCGCATCGACCCGGTGCAGCAGGCCATCGACGCTGCCGGGCGCGCCGTCGCCGTCCGCCCCTGCGCACAGGGCGTCGGTCGATCCGGCGACCAGGACCCGGCGGTGCTCGAACCGCTCACGTCCGGCTTGCAGCGTGTACGCGACGTCCAGCGGCTCCGCTGCCCGCTCGTCTTGCAGATGTGCTCCGAGCCGGGTGACGGCCTGGTTGGCGGCGTGCTCGGTGCGTGCGGAGACCGGGAAGATCTCGTATCGGCGGCTGGGCCCGTGCGGTGCCGGGGGCGCCTGCTCGGGCGGTTCCTCGACCACGACGTGCACATTGGTGCCGCCCATGCCCAGGGAGTTGACGCCGGCGATGCGCTTGCGGCCGTCCGTGACGTGCCAGGGCGTCAGCTCGGTGTTGACGAAGAAGGGACCGGACGCGAAGTCGATCTCGGGGTTGGGCTCGGCGAAGTTCAGACTCGGTGGGATCTGTCGGTTCTTCAGCGCCAGGACGGTCTTGATCAGACCGCTGGCACCGGCCGCGGCCCCCAGGTGCCCGATGTTGGTCTTCACCGAGCCGATCGGGCAGTACTGCTTTCGTGCGGTGTCTCCAAACGCCCTGGTGAGCGCGGTGACCTCGATGGGGTCGCCCAGTTCGGTGGCGGTGCCGTGCGCCTCGATGTAACCGATGTCCTCGCTGGTGACGCCGGCCGCTGCCATGGCGTCGGTCACGACGGTGGCCTGTCCGACGACGCTGGGCGCCGTGTAGCCGACTTTCAGCGAGCCGTCGTTGTTGATCGCGGAGCCCCTGATGACCGCGTGCACGGTGTCGCCATCGGCGAGCGCGTCCTCCAACCGCTTGAGCAGCAGCACTCCGACGCCATCGCCGAACAGGGTGCCCTTGGCCCGCGCGTCGAAGGTCCACACGCGCCCATCGGGTGACTCCATGCCGCCCGGGACGTACAGGTGCCCCACGCGGTCGGGTACGTGGATGCCGGCGCCGCCCGCCATGGCCATCTCGCACTCGCCGTGGCGCAGGCTCTGGCAGGCCAGGTGGGTGGCGACCAGGGCGGTGGAGCAAAACGTCTGCACCGACAGGCTGGGGCCGGTCAGCCCGAGCTTGTAGGAGACCCCGGTGGCCAGCGAGTCCTTGTCGTTACCGATGATGGTGCTGTAGAGGTCTGCCTCGCCGGCGTCGGCTAGGCCGGCTGCCTGGAGCATGAGGTACGTACTGAGGTTGGAGCCGGCGAACACGCCAACGCGCCCGCGCCCGCGGGCGGCACCGTAGCCGCCGTGTTCCAGCGCCTCCCAGGAGCACTCCAGGAACAGGCGGTGCTGTGGGTCGGCGGTTGCGGCGTCGCGCGGGCTGTAGCCGAAGAACGAGGCGTCGAAGGAGCGGATGTCGTCGAGCACCGGGCGAGCCGGTACGTAGTTCGGGTCGCGCACCAGTTCCGGGGCGAGCCCTGAGGCGAGCAACTCTTCTTCGGTGAAGCGGGTGACGGACTCCACGCCGTTGCTGAGGTTGTCCCAGAAGGTGCCGATATCGGCTGCTCCGGGGAAGCGGCCGGCCATGCCGATGACGGCGATGCGGTCATCGAATTGCGCGGGCCGTGGGCCGGCGGCTCGGGCCGTGGCGCGGGCCGGTTGCTGCGTCACCTTCGGCGCGGTGGCTTCCTTGCCCGTGCCGCGCAGGCTGTCGATCATCTCGGCCATGGCGTGCACGGTGGGCGCCTCGAACAGCGTCACCGGGGAGACGGCCACGCCGAACTCCTTGCGGATTTGCTTGACGAGTTGGAGCACCATCAAGGAGGTGCCGCCCAGGTCGGAGAAGTTGTCGCGGGCACCGATGCCCTCAACGCCGAGTAGATCGCCCCACAGGCGGGCCAGTTTGCGCTGCTGCTGACCGGCCGGCGGCACAAACTGCTGGGCCAGCTCGGGCCGGGCGAACCGGCCGCGGGCCGCTGTCTTGGCCGGCTCGGGAGCGGCGCGCCGCTCGACCCACTGGATGAGCCGCGCGGGCAGGTCCCCGGCGCTGACGAGGGTACGCGGCAGTGGGCGGGCCAGGACCTGATCGAGGGCGTCCAGGGCCTGCCGTTCGGTGAGCGAATACTGGGCCAGCGAGGCCCCGAACGACTGGCCGCTGATGCTCGCGGCGGTGGAGGGCCAGGTGTCCCAGTTGACGGCCAGCCAGCGGGTGGCGTCGTCCCGGTGCCGCTCCACGAGCGCGTCCAGGAAGGAGTTGGCGGCGGTGTAGCTGCCGAACCCGACGCCGCCAAGGACGGTGGACATCGAGGAGAACAGCAGGCAGAAGTCGGCGGGTACGTCGCGTAGCACACGCTCAAGGGCGAGCGCCCCGTCGATCTTCGCGTGGAAGTGGGCGTCGCGCTCCTGCGGGCCAAGGCCGGACAACGGACTCAGGGCCTGCGGGTCGGTGATCGCGGCGAGATGGATCACTCCGTCCAGGCGGCCGTGTCGCTCGACAACGTCCGCGACCACTTCGCGCAGTCGCGTCTCATCGGTGACGTCGGCGGCCACCGCCTCTACCTGAACACCCTCGTCGGCCAGCCGCAGCAGGGCCGTAAGCCGGTTGCGCAGCGCCGCATCCGATGTGTCATCGGCCGCGATGCGCCGCCAGTTCGCGCGGGGCGGCAGGTCTCGCCGGCCCGTGAGGACGAGCCGTGCGCCGAGGGTGCGCCCGAAGTGCTCCGCCAGGAGGAGGCCCACCGGGCCGAGCCCACCGGTGATCAGATACACGCCGCCTTCGCGGGGTGTCACAGGGGCCGGGGCCTGCTGCTCCGCTGCGGGTACGTATTCCAGGGCCAGCCGGGTGCCGGCGCGCAGTGCGAGCACATGCTCCCCGCCGGCCGCGCGATCGGCGGCGGTCGCGGTGGCATCGGCGTCGGCGTCGCGTAGAAGTTCCCCGTACAGGGCCTTGGCGACGGTGACCGGTGTGTCGGCTGCGCTCTCCTCGCCGGCCGCTGCGGGCGCTGTGGCCAGCGCGACGTCCAGGGTGCGGACCTGGAGGGAGGCGTACTCCTGGGGTGCGACCAGGCAGGGTCCGAACGCGGTGGCGCGCTCGGGGGCCGGTCGGTCGCCGTCGAGTACGGCGCGCGCCGACTCGGTGGCCACGAGCAAGGACACCGTGCCGGGCAGCTCCGCGTCGCCGAGCGCGGCCGTCAGTGCCCGCAGGCTGTCAAAGCCCAACTCCCGTGCACAGTACGGGTCTTCGGGAGTCAGGGCGCTGTCGAGACCCCAGAGGTGGACGACGGTGCGGGGCGCGGGGCAGGTGGCGAGGAGATGCTGGTAGTCGTCTTGTTCGCCGGGGCGCACGGTCCGGCTGTCGTCGGCGTCGCGTACGCCGGCCGGGCGTATGAGTACGTACTCCTGCCGCCCGGCCGTGAGGCGTTCGACGAGCGCATCGGCGACCCCGCGCTCGTCAGCGAAGATCCACACGGGCGCGGTGGGCGCTGCCGATGCCGTGTTGCGCGGCAGTGGGCGTTCGCTCCAGCGCGGTACGAACAGGCCGCGGGCCGCGCGTTCGTCGGCTGAGCCGGATGGCTCCGCCGCCTCGGATGCCCGCGCCGGTAGGGCCGGTGGGGCCGCGGCTGCCAGCTTGGGCAGGTCGGTTGGCGTGGGCGCGTGCGGTGTGGGAGCGGTCAGGGGCGGTGCGGTCGGGGACGCGTCGATCCAGTAGCGCTCGTGCTGGAACGGGTAGTGGGGTGCGGAGACCTTACGGGGGTTTCTGCCGTCGTGGTAGGCATGCCAGTCGATCTCGGCGCCGGCCAGCCACAGCTGTGCCAAGGTCGCGCTGAGCACCGCTTCGTCCGTGGTCGGATCGGCCTGTGCGGGCAGTGTCGGGAGCAGCAGCGGCCAGCGGTCCGGCGTGCAGTCGGGGTGGTTGCGTGCCATGGCGCCCAGCGACTGGCCGGGGCCCAGCTCAAGGAGCACGTCGTCGCCCGCGGCAAACAGGTGTGTGAGCATGTCGGAGAACCGCACGGTGCCGCACATGTGATCGGCCCAGTAGCCGGGGTCGCGGAGTTGCTGCTCGGTGATGGGCGCACCGGTCACGTTGGACAGGTAGGGGATGGTCGGCGCCTGGGGGTGTAGCTCCGAGCGTGCCCAGGTGGTGAGTTCGGCCGCGATGGGGCGCAGCGTCGCGGAGTGGAAGGCGTGCGTGGTGCGCAGGGACCGGCTGGGGACGTCCGCATCGGCCAGCCGGGCGGACAGTGCCGAAACCGCGTCGACGGGGCCGGACAAGACGGTGAATCCGGGGCCGTTGATCGCGGCGACGTCCACGCCGGCTGCCGACAACGGGCCGAATGTGGCGTTGAGTTCGGCAACCGACAGCGGAACGGCCGTCATGGCGCCCGGCGGCAGGCCCGCGATCAGCTGTGCCCGGTACGCGGTCAGCGACGCGGCCTCGGGCAGGGACAGGGCGCCCGCCAGGCAGGCCGCCGCGAACTCGCCGACGCTGTAGCCGAGGAGCAGCCGGGGCTGTACGCCCCAGGACATCAGCAGCTTGCCGAGCGCGTAGTCGGCGGCGAACATCGCCGGCTGGATGATCTCGGTGGCGGCTCCCCCGTCGTCGATGCCGCTGTGCTCCGTACGGCCCAGCAGGTGCGCGAGGTCGGGGGCGCCTGCCTCGCGCTCGCCGAGGAAGATCTCCACCGGGTTGGTGCCGAGCCGCTCGTCGAAAATGGTGGCGCAGGCGTCGATCGCCGCCCGGAACACCGGTTCCGTGCGGTAGAGGCCACCGATCATGCCCCGGTAGTGCTCGCCGACGCCGGCCAGCAGGAAGCCCACCGGCCTGCGGGCCGCGTCGCGGCGGGCGAAGACGCGGTGGTCGGCTTCCTTGCCGAGAGCCGACAGCGCGTCCGTGCGGGAGGAGACGACGGCGGCCCTGCGGTGCTCGAAGACCGCGCGGCCGGTTTGGAGGGAGTACGCGAGGTCGGCGATGCCCGCATCGCTGCGTGCCCCATCCGCGAGATCATCGCCCGTCTTCGGATGTGCGCCGCTGCGGTGCTCGTCGCGCTCGGTGTGCGCCCGCAGTCGGCCGGTCAGCTCGTCGGCCGCGTCGGCCGTGCGCGCCGACCAGATGAGCACCTGGTGCTCGCGCGGGCTTGGCCGGTGTGCGGAGTCGGGAGCCGCGGCCTCCTCCAGTACGACATGGGCGTTGGTGCCTCCCATGCCGAAGGCGCTGACACCGGCCCGGCGGGTCCGCTCGCCGCGCGGCCAGGGGCGCAGGTCGGTCACCACCTCCAACCGATCTGCGGAGTGCAGGAGTTGCGGGTTGGGGCGCTCGTAGTTGATGGTCGGCGGGATCTCCTCGTGGTGCAGCGCAAGCGCGGTCTTGATCAGCCCGGTCACGCCGGCCGCACGGTCGAGGTGGCCGAGGTTGGTCTTTACCGAGCCGATCGCGCAGCGAGTGACGCCCTCGACGTCGAAGACGTGTTGCAGGGCGCTGATCTCGATGGCGTCACCGAGCCCGGTGCCGGTGCCGTGGGCTTCCACGTAGTCGATATCGCCGGCGGACAGGCCGGCGCTGGCCAGCGCCTCCGCCATCGCGGCGGACTGGCCGCGTACGCCGGGAGCGGTGAACCCGACCTTGTCGGCACCATCGTTGGTGACGGCCCAGCCGCGGATGACGGCGTAGACGCGATCGCCGTCGGCGAGCGCGTCCTCCAGCCTGCGCAGCGCGACGACGCCGACGCCGCTGCCCACCGGGGTGCCCTGCGCTGCGGCGTCGAACGCCCGGCAGGCCCCGTCCGGTGACGACATACCGGCCTCTTGATAGAGGTAGCCGACGCGGTGCGGTACCAGTACGGACACCCCGCCCGCCAGCATCATGTCCGCCTCACCGCTGACCAGCGTGGAGCAGGCCAGCGAGACGGAGACCAAGGAGGTGGAGCAGTAGCTTTGGATGCTGTAGCAGGGGCCGGTGAGGTCCAGGGTGTAGGCCGCCCGGGTAGCGAGCGAGTCCTTGTCGTTGCCGAGGCCGATCTGCACTTCGCCGAAGAGTTCGGTCAGATCGGGCCGGGTGTTGAGGTTGTTCATCATGTACCAGCTGATGCCGGTACCTGCGGCCACGCCGATCGTCCCGTCGAAGGTCGCGGGATCGGTCCCGGCGTCCTCCAGGGCGTGCCAGGCGGTTTCCAGGAACAACCGCTGTTGGGGGTCGAGGAGTTGGGCCTCCGATGGGGTGTATCCGAAGAAGGCGGCGTCGAAGAGCTCGATGCCGTCGAGCACCGAACCGGCCCGAACGTAGGAAGGGTCGGCGAGTAATTCCTCGGATACGCCCTCGGCCCGCAGTTCTTCCTCGGTGAAGCGGGTGATGGTGTCCTTGCCCGCACGAATGTTGTGCCACAACGTACGGACGCCGTCCGCACCGGGGAAGCGCCCCGCCATGCCCACGAGGGCTATGTCGGTGCCCGGGTCGTCGCTCAGGGGGCCGTCCTCGCTCGTTTGCCGGCTCACTTGCCTGTCCTCCTGCGCTTGGTGGTCGAGGCCCCGGCGCGTCGCCGTTGCCCGCGTGCCGCGCCTGCGTCCAGCCGCCGTTTGTCGGGGCTTGCGCCGCCGTTCTCAGCGTCCGGCGTGGAGCTGTCGAGCAGCGCGGCGAGCTGCGCGACGGTGGGGTGTTCGAACAGGCTTGCCGCCGCGAGTTCCCGGTTGAACTCGGCGGCAAGTCGGGCCACCACGGCCAGGCCGACCAGCGAGGTGCCGCCCAGTTCGAAGAAGGGGTCGTGAATACCGACCCGTTCCATGCCGAGCACCTCCTGCCAGGCCCGCGCCACGGTGTGTTCGGTCTCGCTGCGGGGAGCGAGGTAGGGGACCCGAAGGTCCGGTCGGGGGTAGCGGAGCTCGGGTGGCACGGCTCCCGCCGCCGTGCCGGACAGCGCGTGCGGGTCGGACATCAACCGCATGAGGGCGGCCAGGTCCTCCAGCGGTTGATTGAGTACGTACAGATGGGCGGGCCCTGCCGCGATGGCCCGGCCGAGTGCCGCCGTCCCCTCCTCGTCCGTGAAGCCGAATTCCTCTCGGGCGCGGGCCACCCGCTCGCGGAGCACCGGCGCCGCCGCGTACGCCTGCGACTGCCATCTGTCGTGCTGCCAGGCGCCCCATCCGATGGACAGAACCCGGCCCGCCACGGTGCCCGCGCCGTCCTGCGCAGCCGCGAAGGCGTCGAGGAAGGCGTTGGCCGCGCCGTAGTCGCCCTCGCCGTGCCCGCCGATGGCGGTGACGGTGGAGGAGTACAGCACCAGGAGCTCGGGCGGGTCCGCCCGTAGCGCCTCCGCGATGGCCAGGGTGCCGCCGATCTTCGGAGCCAGCACGGCGGCGGCCTGCTCCCGGGTCCGCGACTGGAGCAGCCCGCCACCGGGCACGCCCGCCGCATGGATGACGCCGTACAGCTCGCCGAAGTGTTCTCGTACGGTGCGGATGGCGCCCGCCGCCTGGTCGGGGATGCTGATGTCCGCCGTCACCGGCAGCACCTGCGCCCCGATGGCGCGCAGTTGTTTGATGGCCAGCAGGATGCCGCTGATGTGGTCGTCGGGTCGGTGGGCGTCGATCCAGTGGTCCCACAGCGCCGGTTCGGGCAGTTCGGTCCTGCCGATGAGGGCGAGCCTGGCCCCCGTGGGAGCGAGCCGGCGGGCCAGCGCGAGGCCCAGGCCGCCGGTGCCGCCGACGATGGCGTACACCCCGTCCGGCCGCCACACCTGGCTGTCGGAGACCTGGGGCAGCGTCACCTTGTCCAGGCTCGGCAGCCAGCGGCGGTCGCGCCGCCAGGCGCTGAGCACCTCGCCGGGTGCGGGGCCCGTGCCATTGCTCGCGGCATCGCTGCCCGGCGCCGGACGGGTCAACAGGGCGCTTTCGCGCAGCAGCTGGGCCGCGGCGCGCTCGTTCCCCGTATCGGCGGCGAGGTCAACGCAGCGGCACCGGATGAGCGGGTACTCCACGACGATCGAGCGGCACAGCCCCACCGCGGGGGCCGACAGCGGCTCCAGGGGCTCACCTCCCAGGACGTCGGCGGTGCCCGACAGCGCGACGACGAGTTCGACCTGCCGGCTGGGCACGACACGTCCGATTGCCTGGGTCAGCCACAACAGGCTGTAGAAGCCGGTGTCGAGGACGTCGTCAGGGGTCGCCTGGCCGGGGCTGCCGCCGGGGGGACTCTGGTCGGCGCGGGTGCCGGTGAGTGCGCTCTGGTCAGCGCGGGTGCCGGAAGCCGGGTACCCGAAGGCGTGGATGACCCGCAGTGGGGTCGCCGCGCCGCCGGGGCCCCGTGCGCCGGCCTCCACGGTGACGCCTGACCCGGCTACCGAGCCCGCGGCGGCGGCTTGGTCCAGCTCCGTCAGCAGCCGCTCGTAGTCCTCGGGCCTGGTGGGGTCGATCGTGACTGTCGCGCCGCGGCGCTGGTAGGCGTCGCCGGGTTCGACCAGGACGACGGTGTCCCCGGCCGCGGTGGCCAACGCGGCCAGCGGCTCGCCGAGCCCGGCCCGGTCGGCCAACACCAGCACGGTCGCGGGTTGCACGGATGCTGGCTGTGCGGTCCCAGGCTGTGCGGATGCGTGCTGTACGGTCCCGAGCTGCGCGGATGCGGGTCGTACGGGCCCAGTCCGTAGGGCCGGTGCCATCGGCGCGGTGTCGTCCCGGCGCCACGTCGGGGCCAGGAACCGGGTTCCCCGGGCACCGGCCGCTCCCGCCGAGCCGACTGCCGCCGTGCCGGCGGGTCGGGCGACGGGCTGCGGCCAATACCGGGTGCGCTGGAACCGGTAGGTCGGCAGCCGCAGCAGGCGGCGGCGGGTGCCGTGGCTGAGGGCCCAGTCAACCGGGAGCCCCAGTTCCCACAGTTGGCTGAGCGCGGACAGCCAGCTTCCGCGGTCGGCGTCCGTCCCCACCTCGGGCAGCAACCGCACGGTCGGCAAGGGCCCGACCGGCAGGGGGCCAGCGCCGTTTGCGCCCGCTGGCAGGTGCGGGTCCGGCCCGGGGGCGTACTGCGCTGTGGCGGCTCGCTGCTCATCGGATGCGCTGCCGAAGGCGGCGACGGTGTTGCCCCAACCCGCCTCCACCAGGACACTCGCGTACGGCGCGAGGCTCGCGGTGTCATCGGCGAGCGCGCTCGGGCGCTGCGGCAGCCGCGACCAGTAGCCGGGGTCGGCCGCCTCCTGCGCGGTGAGCAGGACACCGGTCACGGAGGACAGCACGCTGATACGTGGCTCGCGGAAGGCCACCTCGTGGGCGCGCCCCGGGTCCACCACCAGCGCCATCGCGTCCGCCAGGTCGAACATGCCGGCCACGCAGCCCGCCGCGTACTCTCCGGCGCCCCGACCGATGACCACGGCCGGCCGTACTCCGTAAGCGTCAAGGAGTCGAGCCAGCGCGTAGTCCACGGCGAAGGCGGAAAGACCTGCCTGGGCCTCGGGGTTCGGTTCGGCATCGGCCGGGAGCCGGTGGCCGGTGTCCGGCACACCGCTCAGGCCGAGGCCGAATCGGTCGGCGGCCAACTCGGCGCACGCGTCAAGAGCCGTGCGAAACGCCGGTTCGGCGGCGTACAGGCCGCTGACCGTGCCGGCGTGCGCCACCGCGCCCGGCAACAGCAGCCCGACCCGGTGCGCCCGCTCGGAGCTCACCACCCCTGCGGCGCCCGCGGGGTCACGGAGGTGCGCGATCGCGTCCGCGACGTCCCGGCACAGCAGCGTCCTGCGTACCGCGAATGCCGTCCGCCCCGTCTGCGTGGTGAACGCCACGTCGGCCAGCGCGAGTTGGGGCTGCTGCGCCAGATGGTCGGCGAGGGAAGCAGCCGCCTCGGTGAGGCTCGCCGCATTCATCGCGGACAACGTCAGGACGTGCTCGACCTCGTCGGTGGCGGGTGGCTGGGCACCGGGCTGCGGCATTGCGCCGGGCTGCGGCATCGCAGCGACCTGCGGCTTCGCGCCGGGCTGCTGTGTTGCAGCGGGCTGCGGCTCCGCGCCCGGTGGTGCCTGCTCGATCACCAGGTGGATATTGGTGCCGGACCAGCCGAAGGAACTCACCCCTCCTCTACGCAGCGCGCCCGGGCTCACCGGGAAGGGTTGCCGAAGCTGCGCCGGGCGCACGGGCCCGTCCAGGTTCACGTCCGGGTTGGGTCGCTCCAGGTGGAGGTTGGCCGGCACCTCGCCGGTGCGTACGGCCAACACGGTCTTGATGAGGCCGGCCATGCCCGCGGTCGTGAGCAGATGCCCGACGTGCGTCTTGACGGCCCCGATCAGCAGCGGGCGATCCGTGGGGCGGTCCGCGACGAAGACCTCTTCCAGCGCGCCGTACTCGATGGCGTCACCGAGGCTGGTGCCGGAGCCGTGGGCCTCGACGAAGCCGATGTCCTGCGGTCGCACGCCGGCGTCGGCGAGCGCGGTACGCACCACGCTCGCCTGGGCCGGACGGCTGGGGGCCGTCAGCCCGTTGCTGCGCCCGTCCTGCGTCATGGCCGACCCGCGGATGATGGCGTGCATCGGCCGGTTCTCTGCCACGGCATCCTGCACCCGCTGCAAGATGACCGCTCCGCTGCCCTCGCCTGCGACGAAGCCGTCGGCTCGTTCGTCGAACGCCTTCACCCGGCCGTCCGCGGAGAGCATGCTCATCTTGCACGCTTGGACGAGTGCGCTGGGGTCAAGGAGCGCGGAGGCGGCGGCGATGATCGCCAGGTCGCACTCCCCCTTGCGCAGGCTCTGCACCGCCAGGTGTGTGGCGGTCAGCGCGGAGGAGCACGCCGTGTCTACCGTCATCGTCGGGCCCCGCAGGTCCAGGTGGTAGGCGATGCGCCCGGCCGCCGCACTGGAAGACAACCCAAGGAAGAAGCTGGGGTCATCGAAGCAGGACTGCCCCTCCGCCTCGATCTGTCGGCGGGAATACTGGCTGGAGTCGCTCAGGCCGAGGAAGACTCCCGTGCGGCTGCCTCGCATGCGTTCGGCCGGGATGCCGGCGTCCTCCATCGCCACCCAGACCATTTCCAAGAGCATGCGGTGCTGGGGGTCTAGGCGCAGGGCCTCCTGTGGAGTGCAGCCGAAGAACTCGGCGTCCCAGTCGGCCAGATCGGATACGAAGGACGCCTTCCTGGTGTACGCCTTGCCTGGCACTCCCTTGCGCGGGTTGTAGTAGGCGTCCATGTCCCAGCGGTCCGCCGGGACCTCGGACGCGGCGTCCACGCCGTCGAGCAGGTTCTGCCAGAACGGTTCCGGCCCGTTGCCGCCCCCGGGGAAGCGGCAGCCCATGCCGAGGACCGCGATGGGTGCGTCGGCCGCGGCCGGCAGGACGGCGAGCGCCGGGGGTTCGGCGGCGGGCAGCACCTCCAGCCCCTCGACGAGTTCGCTGTGCAGGAAGTGGGCGAGCGCGAGAGGCGTTGGATGGTCGAAGGTGAGAGTGGCGGGGAGTCGCAGGCCGGTCTCCTGCGACAGTCGGTTGCGCAGCTCCACCGCGGTCAGCGAGTCAAAGCCCAGCGCGGTGAACGGCTTGCTCACCTCCACCGACGCGGCCTGACCGTGCCCAAGGACCGTGGCGACCTGCCCGGCCACCAACTCGACCAGGGCTCGGTCCTGCTCGGCACTGGACAGGCCCGCCAGCCTGCGCCGCAGCGCCTCGGTGCTGCCCTGCTCGCCACCGCGGTACGCGGTGCGCCGACCCGTACCAGGCGTGCTCAGGCCGCTGAGCAGGGCTGGCAGTGCGCCCTGCCCCGCAAGCTTGGCCACATTCAGCTTGACCGGCACCAGGTCAGGCGCGCCGTGGGCGAGAGCCGCGTCGAAGAGTGCCAGCCCTTCGTCGGGGCTCATCGCCACCACGCCACCGCGTGCGAACCGCTCCCGGTCCGCCTCACTGAGCTTGCCCGTCAGCCCGCTGCCCTGCCCCCACCAACCCCAGGCCATGGACACTCCAGGCAACCCCGCCGCCCGACGCGCCCGCACCACCGCATCCGCCGCCGCATTCGCCGCCGCGTAATTCCCCTGCCCCGGGCTGCCGAGCACCCCAGCGGCCGAGGAGAAGAGCACGAACAGTCCGCACTCAGGACCGCGAGTCAGCTCGTCCAGCTGGCACAGCGCGTCGAACTTCGGCGCGAACACCCGGCCGATCCGCTCCTCATCCAGCGCACCGATCACCCCGTCATCCAGCGCGGCGGCGCAGTGTACGACCCCGGCCAACGGCCGCTCCGCGCGGATCGCGGCAACCAAGCTCGCCAGCGCCGCGCGATCCGTCACATCACAGGCCACCACATCGGCCCGCGCACCGAGCGCCTCCAGTTCCTCCCGCACCGCGCCCGCGCTCGCGGCCTCGGGGCCACGCCGGCTCACCAGTACCAAGTCCCGCACCCCATAGCGCTCTACCAGGTGTCGGGCCACCAGTGCGCCCAGGTCGCCGGTCCCGCCGGTCACCAGGACGGCACCGCCCGAGGCCGTGGCGGGGGGCACGGTGAGCACGAGCTTGCCGGTGTGCCGCGCCTGCGCCATGAACCGGAACGCCTCCGGTGCCTGCCGTACGTCAAAGAGTGTCGCGGGCAGCGGCTTCAGCACGCCCTGTTCGAAGAGCTCCATCAGCTCCGCGAGCATCCCGGCGACCGCGTCCAGGCCGGCGTCCAGCGCGTCGTACGCCTGGTACCGCACATCCGGGCGCAGGGCGGTGATCTGCTCGTCGCTGCGGATGTCGGTCTTGCCCATCTCCAGGAACCGCCCGCCATCGGCGAGCAGCCGCAGCGAGGCATCGACGTACTCCGCGGCCAAGGAGTTGAGCACCACATGCACGCCTCGGCCACCGGTGGCGGTACGGAACTCGTGCTCGAAGTCCAGCGTCCGAGAGGAGGCGATGCGGTCCGCGTCGATGCCGAGCCCCTGCACGGTGGGCCATTTCCACGGGCTTGCGGTGGCGAAGACCTCCGCACCGATGTGTCGGGCGAGTTGGATGGCCGCCATGCCGACGCCGCCGCTCGCGGCGTGTACCAGCAGGGATTCGCCCTGCTGCAACCCGGCCAGCCGACGCAGCCCGTAGTACGCCGTGAGGAACACCACGGGGACCGTCGCGGCCTGCGTGAATGACCAGCCGTCGGGCATCAGGACCCAGCCGCGCCGATCGCTCACCACCACCGAACCGAAGGAACCGAGGGCCAGCCCGACCACCCGGTCACCGGGCTTCAGGTCCGACACCTGCGATCCGGTGGCCATAACGATTCCTGCGGCCTCAGTGCCCAACAGGCCCACGTCGCCGCGCATCATGCCGAGGCCGGCGACGACATCACGGAAGTTCAGCCCGGCCGCCCGCACCGCCACCCGAATCTGCCCCGGTCCCAGGTCGTTCCAGACATCGTCGGCCGGCATCCACTTCAGGTTCTCGGCCGAGCCCGCCGCCCGCATGCCGACCCGTACGGCGTGCCGCTTCTCCTCCGAAGCCGCCAGCTCCCACGGCGCAAGCGGCAGCCCGGTGTCGTGCGCGGTGCGGGTGAGGCGAGGCGCGTGTAACTCAGCTCCGCGTAGCGCTAGTTGGGGTTCATCGGTGGCCAGCAAGCTGGGGAGCGTGTGTGCCGTCAGTACGGCGTCGGCGTCAGCGTCCACGATGGTGATACGCCCCGGATTCTCGGCCTGCGCCGAACGCAACAGCCCCCACACCGCCGCAGCCCCCGCATCCACCATCTCACCCAGCGCCACCCCCACCCCGCGCTCAGTGACCACCACCAACCGAGACTCAGCACACTCCTCATCCACCAACCACCGCTGCACCACCGCCAACACCCCACACGCCGCACCCACAGCATCTGAAGCAGCCGCAGCCGCATCAGCGCTCGTCAGGGCACACCACACCACCACCCCCGGCAACCCCGACACGGAACCAGACTCAGAGCCACCGCCAGAAACGGCGTGAGAAGCCGAGACAAGCTCGGGAGCGTGCTCAGACTGGGGCTCCGGCTCCGGCTGGGTGGCCAAACTCCAACGGTCCTCACCCCACACCACCACCCCAGCACCCACCGGCCCAGACGCACCCACCGCGCCCGCCACGCCCGCCATGTCCGCAGAAGCCGGCAACGGCACCCACCGCACCCGGAACAAATCCTCCACCCGCCGACCCGCCACCGACAACTCACCCGAAGGCAA